>NZ_CP109425.1:4959209-9918418 GCF_045040285.1 Kribbella sp. NBC_01505 | reverse complement strand
CCCCCAGAACACCGAAGCCCAGACAGATCATTGTCTGGGCATTTTGTCGTTCCCGGACGTGAGGTCTTGACGGTCGGTGCCGTCGTGCCTACTTTGTGTTGCCATCCTCTGTCAGGAGTTCGCCCCAACCCTGAGGAGTAGCGATGCCCGTTCCGCCCCGCCCACGCCGAAGGTGGCGACGTCCGCTCGCCGGCTCGGCCGCCGTACTGATGGTGTTGTCCGGCCTGGTGACCGGACAGGCCGGACAGGCCCAAGGCGCTGTCCCACCACAGGAGCCCGGTGTGACTCTGCGGACCTTCGATCTGCAGACCGAGCTGAGCACGCTGTGCACCCTGAAGCCTGGTCAGACTCCCAACGTCGACAAGTTGATGCCTGCCATCAATTGGACCGCCTCGACCGACTTCGGCATCGAGGACAGATTCGTCTCCGAGGTGACCGGCAACCTGAACGTTTCCGCGGCCGGAAGGTACGAGTTCCGGCTCACCAGTGATGACGGTTCGCGGCTGCGGCTCGACGGGCAGGCGGTGATCAACCATGACGGGTTGCACGGATCCACGCCCGCGACCGGATCGATCGACCTGACCACCGGCTACCACGCACTGCGGATCGATCATTTCGACAACGCGGGCGGCCAGGAGATCAAGCTCGAATGGCGCCCGCCGAACGTCGAGAACTTCGCGCTGGTGCCCAATTCGGCGCTCAGCACCGATGCCGGCGTCGTACGGGTCACTGCGCCTGGGCGGAAGGAGTGTGAGGCGTCCACGGATTCGCCAGGTGACGGACTGCCGCTCACGAGTGTGAATCCTGGCTATACGCTGACCGACCTGCGACCGGCCGGCTTCGAACCGCAGGTCACCGGGATGGACTGGCTGCCGGACGGGCGGCTGGCGATTACCACCTGGGGTGGTTCGGGCGTCGTACTCGGCGAGGTCCACCTCCTGAGCAACGTCACCGGGAACACCGATCCGTCGCAGGTCCGGACGCTGCGCATCGCCAGCGGGCTCAGGGAACCGCAAGGGATCAAGTACGTCGACGGGAAGCTGTACGTCTCGGAGAAGAATCGGCTCGTCGAGCTCAACGACACGAACGGCGACTGGGTGACCGACAACTACCGGACGGTCGCGACCTGGCCGTACGGCGGCAACTTCCACGAGTTCGCGTTCGGGCTGCTCTACGAGGCGGGGTCGTTCTACATCAACCTGTCGGTCGCCATCAACGAGGGCGGCGCCACGACCGATCCGCAGCCGGCGCAGAACCGCGGTACGTCGATCAAGGTCGACAAAGCCACCGGAGCAGTTCAGTACGTCGCCGGTGGGTTGCGCACGCCGAACGGTCTCGGTTGGGGGCCGGAAGGCGATCTCTTCGTTGCCGACAACCAGGGTGGCTGGCTGCCGGCGAACAAGCTGGTGCGGATCAAGCAGGGCCGATTCTTCAACCACTACACGAATCCGTCCGGACCGTACGACTCCCAGCCGGTCACCGCACCGGTCGTGTGGCTGCCGCACATCGAGATTGCCAACTCGCCCAGCAACCCCGTCTTGATGCCGAGCGGCGCCTTCAGCGGACAACTCGTGTACGGCGACGTGACGTACGGCGGTCTCCAGCGGGTGTTCCTCGAGAAGATCAACGGCGAGTACCAGGGAGCGGTCTTCCGGCTCACCCAGGGCCTGGAATCCGGCGTCAGCCATATCAGCCTCGGACCGGACGGTTCGATCTACACCGGCGGAATCGGTGCCGGCGGCAACTGGGGTCAAGAGGGCAAGCTGAAGTTCGGCCTGCAGAAGCTGACCCCGAGCGGCACGAACACCTTCGACATCCGGGCGATGCGAGCGGTCGCGGGTGGGTTCGAACTCGAGTACACGCAGCCGCTGTCCGCGGCGACGGCGGCCGACCTGGCGACGAAGTACCAGGCGCAGCAGTGGCGGTATCACCCGACGACCGAGTACGGCGGCCCGAAGATCGACGAACAGACCCTGAATGTGACGTCGGCATCCCTGTCGGCGGACCGCACCAAGGTCACGCTGCAGATCGCGGGGCTGAAGGCGGGCCACGTTGTCCATCTGCGGTCGCCGCGGCCGTTCGCCTCCGAGGCTGGTACGGCGCTCTGGAGCACCGAGGCGTGGTACACGCTGAACTCGCTGGTCGGTGGTCCGCCGGCCGGCGCGATGTACGAGGCTGAGAAGGCGGCGTTGAGTGGCGGCGCCGGAGTCGCCGGCGACCACACCGGCTACACGGGCACCGGCTTCGTCGACGGCTACTGGAACCAGGGCGCCGCGACGACCTTCACCGTCTCAGTGCCGACGGCCGGGACCTACACTGCGGGCCTGCGCTACTCAAACGGCCCGAATCCCGTTGGCAACAAGGTGTTGAGCGTCTACGTCAACGGTGTGAAGGTTCGGCCGACCCGGTTGTCGAGCACGGGAGTGTGGACTGCCTGGGCGGTGCAACCGGAGGCACTCCAGCTCTCCGCAGGCACGAACACGATCTCCTACCGGTACGACGCCGGTGATGGGGGCCATGTGAACCTCGACAACGTGACGATCACCGCGCAGCAACGCATCCAGCTCTTCGACGGCAGCAACCTCGATGCCTGGGAGAAGACTGGCGGCGGTACGGCGACGTGGCCGATCGCGGATGGTTCGATGGAGTCGCTGGGTGGTGATATCCGGACCAGGCAACAGTTCGGCGACTTCAAGCTGCACGTCGAGTGGTACGAGCCCTACTACCCACCGGAAGTCACCGGCCAGGCTCGCGGTAACAGTGGGGTCTATCTCCAGGAGCGCTACGAGATCCAGGTCCTGGAGTCGTTCGGTCAGCCAACGGCAGACAACATCGCCGGTGCGATCTACAGCAAGAAGGCACCGGATGTGAACGCCGGTACGGCGTCCGGCACGTGGCAGACGTACGACATCACGTTCCGGGCCGCTCGTTTCGATGCCGCGGGCAAGGTCGACAACGCCCGAGCCACCGTTGTCTGGAACGGCGTCACGGTGCAGAACGACGTACCGATCGATGGCGGAACGGGCGGCGGGAACTCAGAGAGCGCTCTCCCAGGATCTATTCGCCTGCAGGACCACGGAGACGCGGGTGCGAACCCGCGCTTCCGCAACGTCTGGATCGAACCGCTTGGTTGATTACTGGCCCCTGGCCTGCTGGCTGGCGTAGTACGCGACCTTGCGGGCGCGCATGACCTCACCCAGCGGGCGGTGCTCGACCAACGCGTTCCACGGATCGAACTTGGAGGCTTCGACCGTCGTGGCGAACTCGTCGTCCGGCTGCTGTTGCGGAACAGTCAGCCGGGCGACGGTGAGGTACGGCGTGGTCCAGATCGCGGAAGCGTCCTCGATCGGGGTCGTTGCCTCGTCCGCGAAGAACTGCACCTGCAGCTCGTAGACGAGCGGTGCCGTGGCCAGTCGGCGGTAGAGGTCGGCTCCCCAGTCCTGCGACGCCGTACCGTCGATTTGGTCGGAGGCGGCGGCGAGGCGCACCCGGACGGCATAGGGGCCGAAGGCAATGGGTGCGGCGCTGTAGAAGTCGTGGGTGGCAAAGCCGCTGAACGGTTCGCGGAGTGCGGTGGCGACCTCGCGGACCTTCGGGATCAGCGACGGCGAGCCGATCAGCCGGCGGATGGCACCACCCGGCGTACTGCCGGTGGTGAGGACGACGCTGCTGAAGTCCACGCTGGTCGCTGAGCTGAACCGTTCGTGGTTGATCAGCGCGAAGTCCTGGCTCTTGGCGTCCCCGCCGAGCGCACCCTGCCCGGTGACACCCAGGACCTTGATCGAGAAACCGCGCACATCCGGCGCCTTGTCGGCCGCCACATTGAACCCACCGTTGGAGATCCGCAGCCAGGCCTCGAACGACTTGGGCTCGGTGAACAGGCCCTGCCGCGCGTACTTCGGCAGCCCCTCGACGACCTCTACCTGTGCCCGCAACGCTGCCAGCTGGCGCCGGTGCAACGCCCGGCCCACGCCGAACTTGCCCGACTTGCGCTGCTGCATGGCGACGAACCCCTCGGCCTGAGCCTGGTGCCGCTCCGCCTCGTCCGCCCCGACAACCTCGCGCCAAGCGGTACTCGGCTCAACCTCAGTCATGCGCCTGCCTTCCGTAGTGGTGACCCCATCATGGCGGGTCTGCCCTCGGAAGCCGGTCAGCAGGCAGGGGGTTAGAGGATTTGTTCGAGGGAGCGGTGGATGTAGTCCATGGTCCGGTCGAGGTCGGCGGCGAAGGCGGGGTTGACCTGGGCCATGCCGGCGAACCAGAGGCCGAAGGCAACGTCTCGGGTGGCGATGAAGTTGTTGAGCTGGGTGAGGTCGGGGAGTGCGCGATGCTCGGCGTAGCCCTTGAGGAGGGCTTCGCGGAGGGCCGGGTAGTTGTCGCGGTAGCGGTTGTCCCAGAGGGGGACGGCGATGTCGTAGAGGTGGTAGCCGAGACCGCAGTCGTCGAAGTCGATGACGTGGACCGCGTTGGCGTCGAAGAGAGCGTTCTCCAGGTGCAGGTCGGCGTGGATGAGGCCGAAGGTGTCGGGAGCCGTGCCTAGGCCGGCCATCACGGTGCGCATGCGGCGGGCGATCTCGTCGAACTGGGTGCGGACTGGCGCGGGTAGGAGGTGCCAGCAATCGGCGGCCGAGACGCCGCCGTACTCCATGGTGTTGCCGAAGAAGGTCTCCCAGTCCCAGCGCATGCGGACAAGATCGACCGGTGGGGTCCAGGCGGCGGTGTGATTGTGCAGGCGGGCGAGGACGCCGCCGAGTCGCTGGAAGTGGATGGGGCGCGGGTCGTTGGCGTGCATGCGGCCGGCTTGCCAGCCGAGCACCGAACACACCAGGTCGTCGGCGACGGTGGTCCATTCGCCAGTGTGGGTTGGGATCGGCGTCGGCACCTGCAGGTCGGTGTCTGCCTGTAACGCGGCCAGCCAGTCGAGCTCCGATCCGACGGCGAGGCGTGAGTCGACTCCAGGCCCGTGCCGATTAGCCCGATGCACGCGCAGCAGGAAGCGCCCGTCGGGTGAGTCGACGCGGAACGTCGTGTTCTCCCCGTGCGCGATGAACGTCAGGCGCGGCTCGTTGATCGGGTACGCCGCCAGCGCGCGCACCGCCGTACGGCGAATGCGAGCCACCTGCGAACGCTTCGATTCCAGCTCAGCCATCCAAGGAGCGTAGCTCCGCGGACTCACCCACCACGATGGGATTTGCCCCTTGGGGCAGCGAGGTGCGGCCGGTCGGCGGTGCCGATCGGCCGCACGTGGACTGTCTCAGGCATGGATCTCTAGGGGCATCACGCTCACCGGCAGAACAGTCACCGGTAGGGGCTCGAAACCGTTGAAACGCTGGGTTGTGTAGCTGGTGGAGTAGGCGCCGCAGGACAGGATCCAGACCGGATCACCGGAGATGATGTCCTCCGGAACCCGGGCCGGCGCTGGTTCCTGCCCGAAGACGTCATCGCTGTCGCAGGTCGGACCCGCGACCACCGCTGGAACGCCGAGGCCGTCCGGATGCGTCGGGAACACCATCCGATACCGCACCTGGTCGACCTCGTACAGCCCGTTGAACTTCCCGCAGCTCAGGTACAACCACCGTTCCTGCTCGCCGTCCGGCTGCTCCCGCGACGACATCCGTACGGCGTGCGCCCGGATCGCCCCGTGGTCGGCGACGAGGTGCCGCCCCGGCTCCATGACGAACTGGACCGGCGCGAGCTCACGCAACCGCTGCATCCCCGCTCGGATAGTCGCGAAGATCTCGGCCAGCGCCGGGTCGACCGACGTACCGGTCCGGTCGAGGTAGCCGAGTGCGGGCAGTCCGCCGCCGAGGTTGATCCGGTTGATCTGGATGCCGACATCGGCCAGCTCGCTCATCGCGAACGCCAGCTGGTCGAACGCGGACTGCCAGGCGGCCGTCGTCATCTGCTGCGAACCGACGTGGACCGACAGCCCGGACGGGACGAGTCCCTGCGCGCGGGCGATCGACATCACGATGATCGCATCCCGCACCGAACAGCCGGCCTTGCGGTTGAGCCCCCACAGGGCTCCCTCACCGGTCGTTCCCAGCCGGCAGAACACCCGGGAGCCCGGCGCGTTCACGGCGATCGCGACCACATCGGGCACGCTGTCGGTCGCGAAGTCCCGGATCCCGAGCCGGTAGGCCTCGGCGATGTTCCGGTCCGACTTGACCGTGTTCCCGTAGTGCACCTGGTGCGCGGCGGCGCCGGTCGCCAGCGCCTGGACGATCTCCTGGGGGCTCGCGGCATCGAAGCCCGAACCACGGCCGGCGAGCGTCGCGAGGACGCCGTCGACCGGGCAGGCCTTGATCGCGAACCGGATCGCGGTCCCCGGCAGCTCTGCGAGCAGAGCCCCGTACGCGTCCTCGATCCCGCCCAGATCGAAGATGATCTGATCGTGGTCTGCGAGCTCCAAGGCGGTTCGCAGCCGATCACTCAAGACCGTGTTCATGTCAGCGGACCCACTCCTTGCGCGATGCTTGCCGCGATCAACGACTGCCAGACGTCGATCAGTACGGCGAAGTCGTCCATGTCCTGGCGTGCTTCGGTGATCAGCTGCTCGCGACGCTCCACGAGGGAGTCGGCGAAGGCAGCGTGCCGCCCGCCCAGCTGGTGGTAGGCGCGGCCGAGCCGGTCGAGCCGGTCGAGGTTCTCGTCCACCGGCAGGTCGATGCTCTGCCGGACGATGTCCGACACCGCCGAAGCCTGTACGTCGCCGTGCTCGTCGCGCAGCGCAGTACCGGCCGCTCCCATCCGCTCGTAGACGAAGTGCAGGTAGAGCATCGACAGGAAGAACTTGGTCAGCGCCAGCTGGTACGACGCGAACCCTTCGTCGGTCTTCCGCTCACCGGTGTGGACGTTCACGATGTGCCGGTTGTGCACGACGCCGGGCAGTCCGGCGTCGGTGACCAGATGCATCAGGAAGTAGTCGCTGCCGATGGTTTCGGTTGCCGGGGGCAACGGCACCTGCTCCTGGATCCGGTAGAAGGCGATGTTCGCCATGTCGACACGCATCGGGTCGACCAGGGTCAGCGCCGACTCGTCGGCCACGAACGGCGCAGTCCCCGCACCGGTGAAGGACTCCGCCACCAGTGCGCGCTTCCCGGCCTCGGTCGTCGTACTGGAAGCCCACAGGCTGACCACGTCGTAGTAGATCTCGGGATCGCGCTGCCGGATGTCGTCGATGTCCACGGACATGTCGCCGATGAACGACGCACCTGCCATCACCACCGGCAGGTCGTCGCTGCCCGGGGGCAGGTCGACGGTGGAAACCCGGTCCCGGGCCGCCGCGGCCGTCGTACCGATGGAGAGCTCGTGGTGGATCGGGAAGATCTTCGCCCCGTCCAGCTCCTGGTAGGTGCAGTCCGAATCGCGCCGGTGCACGGACTCGCAGCCGAGTGCGGCCGCGATCACGAAGGCGCGATTGGTGCAGGCGCCGTACGAGCGCAGGCCGGGCAGCATCAACTGCAGGACCCGCTCGGGTTCGGCGAGGCCGGCGTCCTTGATCGACTGCTGGAGGAACACGCGCTGCGCGTCCTCGTCGACGTGCACGACCTCGACGCCCGGCGCCAGCGGCAGCTCGGCGAGGACCCGGACGTGCTCGGCGAAGTCGGCCGGTGAGCTCGAGTCCAGGATCAGCATCCGCACCTCGACCTCGAAGTGCGAGACCGCGTACGCCGCTTCCGCGGCCAGCTCGGGCAGGATCGGGGCGCAGGCCCGGTCGGTGGGCAGGGCCAGGCAGATCCGCCTCACCGCGTCTCCCCTTCGGCCGAGCTCGAGCTGTGCCAGGAATCGGCGCCCAGCAGCTTGCGACCCAGATCGGTCAGCTCGGCGGTCGGGTAGCGCAGCGACTCGTGCTTGAACGGGTCACCGAGCAGGGTCGCGTTCCACTCCGGCGTGCTGACGTCGCGCCACGACTTCACGCGCGAGTCGACGAGCTCCTGGTGGGACTCCAGCGCGGGCATCATCGACAGGTACTGCACCGAGCGGACCTTGTCCTTGGAGCGGTTCGGCGCGACGCCGTGGGCGAGCATGCCGTTCCAGATCAGCAGGTCACCGGCCTCGAGCCGCGGCCGCACCACCGGGAACTCGTTCCGATCGATGGCGGGTCGGATCGGATCGCGGTCCAGCGGCTGCTCGGCGCGCCAGCTCTCGAACTGGCGGAACAGCTCGGGGCAGCACTGGAAACCACCGGTGTCGGCGGTCGTGTCGGTCAGGGCGATGATGCCCTGGACGCGCTGCGGCAGGACCTCGAGGGTGCTGTCGACATCCCAGTGCAGGTCGATGTCGAAGCCGGTCTCGGTGGCCGGGATCAGCGCCCGGTCGCGGTTGCCGAAGTTCGGCGGGTTCAGGTTGAGCCGGTCGAGCGTGACCCAGAGCTCTTGCGCGTCCCAGACGTCGACGAAGGCGTCGTACACGCGTTGTGCCTGCCGGCTGTCCCAGATCAGTTGGTGCTGATAGGCCTCGACGAATCCGTAGATGTACAGGTCGCGTTCCAGGTCGGAACGGAATTCACGCTCCGGATACCACGTGTTCGGCTGGTCTGGTTCCAGACCCTGGAATTCCCAGGCGAATTCCAGCAGCTCTTTCGCGTGCGGAATCGCCTGCTTCACGATGGTGTAGCCGTAGGTCTGCCAGTGCTCGTAGTCGGCTCCGGAGAGGACCCGCAGCGGCAGGGATTTCTGGACGTCGCGCAGCGGTGTGGCGGCGAGATAGGTGTCCGCGTCGGCACTCGAGTAGAGCACCTTGGACGCGGCACGGTAAAGGTCGGTCTCAGCATTCGGCATGGGTATTCGTCCCCAGTACGGTCGGGCCGGCCGAACCGGTTCAGTTCGGCCGGGCTATGCCTTCACGGGAATTTCGCAGGAACCTTACCTAAGTATTCGAAGGAACCATACCAAATGAATGCCAGGACATGACCTGGCATGCGCTTGCCGGTTTGTAAGTTGCCCGCTAAGACTGCCTTCGGTGTCCTGGCGGGGCAGTGATCAGGGCAGCGGCTTCCCAGGAGCCGGGGCGGCTGAGCATTAGAGTCCGGTGACGTGGACCATCAGTTCTTGCTCATTGCCGGAGCCGGGCTCGCGATCATGATCGCCGCCTCGGTGTTCGCGCGGCGGACCGGAGTCGCGGCGCCGTTGCTGTTGGTTGCGCTGGGCATCGGTGCCAGTTACCTGCCCAGTACGCCGGCCATCCACCTGGATCCGGAGATCGTGCTGGCCGGGGTGTTGCCGCTGCTGCTGTACTCGTCCGCGGTGCAGTTGCCGGTGCTCGACATCCGGCGGAACCTGTCGCTGATCGCCTGGCTGTCGGTCGTGATGGTGATCGCCTCGTCGCTGGCGATCGGCGCTGTTGTGCACGCCCTCTTCCCGAGTATCTCCTTCGGTCTGGCCGTCGCGCTGGGCGCGGTGGTGAGCCCGACCGATGCGGTCGCGGCGACGGCGATCGGGCACCGGGTCGGCCTGCCGCCGCGGGTGATGACGATCCTGGAGGGCGAGAGCCTGGTCAACGACGCCTCCGCACTGGTGGTGCTGCGGACGGCGATCGCCGCGATCGGGGTGGTCGGTGGTGGATTCCACCTCGTCCCCACGATTCTCGACTTCGGTTGGGCGGTGATCGGCGGCGGTCTGATCGGCGGTGTGGTCGGTCTGCTGACCGTGCTGCTGCGGCAGCGCCTCGATGATCCAGTGCTCAACACCACAATCTCGTTCGCGGTGCCTTTCCTGGCGTACTTCCCGGCCGAGGAGTCGCACGCCTCCGGCGTACTCGCGGTGGTCGTCGCCGGGCTGTTGACCGGTGTGCTGGGCAGCAAGCGGTTCAGCGCGCGCGACCGGCAGACCCAGGCGACGACCTGGACGACGATCAGCTTCCTCCTCGAGAGCGCCGTGTTCCTTGCCATGGGCTACCAATTGCCCGAGTTGGTGGACGCTGCGCGGGCGGAGACCACGGCCAAGGAGATGACCGGGCTGGTGCTGATCGTGGTCGCGCTGCTGGTGGTGCTGCGCTTCATCGGGCTGGCCTGGCCCGCGCTCGGAATTCGGTTCGGTCGCGAGGATCGCGCCGAGCAGACCAAGGCGAAGCTGAGCCAGTTCGAGGAACACCTGGACTCGATGACCCCGGAGAGCGAGCGGGAGGAATCCCGTGTCGCCTGGGCAAGACACCGGCTCGCGCGGGGCCGTGCGGATGTGGACTTCGAGGTGCGGGAGCCGTTGACGCTGCGCGGAATGCTCGTGCTGGGCTGGGCCGGCATGCGCGGCGTCGTGACAGTGGCCGCCGTACAGACGATTCCGGCGGATACGCCGCACGCCGCGACCGTCGTACTGGCGGCGTTTCTGGTGGCCCTGTTCACCCTGGTCGTGTTCGGCCTGACGTTGCCGTGGTTGATCTCGCGGATGAAGTTCGCGTCCGAAAGTGCTGAGGACAAACGGGATGCGACGCAGTCACTGCTGCGGCGGATCGGTGAGTCGGCGATCGACGCGATGGGCCCGCTCGAGGAGCAGACCGTCGGGGGCGAGCCGCTCGACCCGGCGATGGTCACCACGATGAAGGAGCGGATCATTCCGCGGCTGGTCTCGGCCAGCCGGCAGGTCCCGATGGCCGCGGCGGCGAAGCCGGACAGCTTCGAGCAGATGGCCGTCGTACAGCGCCGTTATCTTGATGCCATGCGCGACGCGCTCGGTGCCGAGCGCAGCATCGGCGCCTACAGCTCGGACACCTTCCGCCAGGTCGAGGCGTTGATCGACTCACTCGAGCACCGCTTCAAGCCGGCCTGATCGGCGGGGAGGACACCTCCCCGCCGGCCTGGCGAGTTAGACGATCTCCCAGCTGATGTTGATGATGCCGACGTCGGTGTTGGCCAGGCTGGCGAACGCCGGGCGGCTCAGGTCGATCTTGTTACTCGGGCAGGACGGGCACTTGTCGCGGATCGGGACCGTGATGACGTTGCCGTTGTAGTTGACCCGGATCGACTTCTGGCAGAGCGGGTCGTTGTTCGGGTTGGCGGTGGTCCACAGGGCCGCCGGCGCGGCGACGAGCCAGTCGGAGTTGGCGTTGATCTGGGTGCCACACGCGCCGTATCCGGCATCGTTGTACCAGCTCGCCTGGCCGTTGACGGCGAAGGCGGTGGAGGTGCCCAGGGTGAGGGCGCCGACCGCAACCGCGGCACCGAGGACCTTCGCGATCTTGTTCTTCATGATGTGTACCTCTCGGGGCGTAGAGGGAACGTTTCCGGCACCAGTTCACCCACCGTCACGTCAGCACGGCAAGAGTCGTGGCCGAACCCTGTGGTCGCTCCCGCAGGTCTTTGTCCGGTGTTCAGCCGCTGGGCTGACGAGATTCGTCAATCGGCCGGGCCCCGTCCACGGATGCTGTTGGGTAAGGGGGTGACCGCCACCTTCTCGCCGGCCGTGCGCCGGCTGATCTTCGCAACGCTCGTCAACACGCTGGGAAACGGCGTGTACGCCGCGGTCGGCGCGATGTACCTGACGCGGGTCGCCGGGTTGTCGGTCGCGCACGTCGGGGTCGGGCTCACGATCGCGGGGGTGATCGGGCTGGTCGCCAGTACGCCGCTGGGTGTGGCCGCCGATCGGCTCGGGCCGAACCGCGCGTACGTCGGATTCCTGTTGCTGCAGGCGATCACGATGAGCGCGTTGACGCAGGTGCACTCGTTCGGCGCGTACGTCGCGGTGGCCGGGGTGACGGCGATCGCGGATTCTGGGCAGCGGGGCGCGAAGGGTGCGTTGATCGCCGGGCTGTCCGAGGCCGATCAGCGGGTGCGGACCCGGGCTGTGCTTCGGGTGACGACGAACATCGGGATGGGCATCGGGCTGGCGCTCGCCGGGATCGTGCTCGCCCTCGACAAACCCGGTCTGTACGTCGCTGCGCTGCTGGCTAATGCCGTGACCTATTGCCTGACGGCCGCGGTGATCCAGTTCGGCCTGCCGATCGTCGCGGCGGTGGGGGCAGCGAGTGGGCCGTCCGGGTTGACGGCGTTGCGGGATCGGCCGTTCCTGGCGTTCGTCGTACTGGATGGGGTGCTGAACATGCACCACGCGATGGCCCAGCTCGCGATTCCACTGTGGATCGTGACGGCGACGGATGCGCCGCGGTGGTTGATCTCGGTGCTGCTCGTGATCAATGCGGTAGCGGTGGTGTTGCTGCAGATTCGCACCGCGCGGGGGACGGAGCAGCTGGCCGGTGCGGCGCGGGCTGGTCGCCGGGCGGGGCTGTTGCTGGCGGTGGCATGTGGGGTGCTGGCGATCACTGATGTGACGTCGGGGACGGTGACGATCGCGCTGCTGATCGTTGCGGCGATCGTGCATGTGCTGGGGGAGATGCTGCAGTCGGCCGGTGGTTGGGGGATCAGTTTCGAGCTGGCGCCGCCTGGTGCGCAGGGGCAGTACCAGGGCGCGTACGCGATGGGGCATCAGCTCGGTGATCTGGTCGCACCGCTCATCCTGACCACGATCGCGGTCAGCTGGGGGTGGCCGGGCTGGCTGCTCACCGCCGGGATCTTCGCTGTCGCGGGCGCGTTCATCCCGTTCGTCGTACGCCGGCATCCGGCGGCCGTGGCTGTCGAGGTGGCCGCGACATGAGATGAGTCGCGGGTGGTCCTCGCGGGTGAAACACTGACATGCGTGTACACCCTTGACCTGAACCCGGACGAGTTGCTCACCACTACCCGCGCGGTCCGCAAGCGCCTGGACCTGGAGCGGCCCGTCGATCCCGCTCTGATCCGCGAGTGCCTCGAGATCGCGACCCAGGCCCCCTCTGGCAGCAACGGCCAGGGCTGGCACTGGCTGGTCGTGACCGACGAGGAGAAGCGCGCGAAGATCGCGGAGTACTACCGCACCTCGTTGCACGCCTATTTCGCGGCGAACGAGGCGGCCCGCGGGCCCGAGACCGATCCGGTGCGCAAGCGCGTGATAGCCAGTTCGGCGTACCTGGGCGACAACCTCGGCAAGGTGCCGGTCTTCGTGATCGCCTGCATCACCGCGCCGTCGCTGCCCGAGGGGAACCAGGCAGGCCTGTGGGGCTCGATCCTGCCGGCCGCCTGGAACTTCATGCTCGCCGCGCGCGCTCGCGGACTCGGTACGACGTGGACCACGCTGCATCTGAAGTACGAGCAGGAGGTGGCGGAGCTGCTCGGCGTACCGAGTGATGTCCGGCAGGGTGTGCTGATCCCGGTCGCGCACACCATCGGCACCGACTTCAAGCCTGGTTCCCGCAAGGACCTGGAGCCGATCGTCCACTACGACAAGTGGTGACACCTCGGGAATGAACCCCACTCGTTTGCGCGTTGACATGTCAACCTAGACTTGGTGACGTGGAACAGGAGCAGAAGATGAGTGGGCTGGAGTTCGGTCTCGACACCTTCGGGGACGTGCCGGAGGGTCCGAACGGCGAGTTGGTGTCGGACGCGGCGGCGATCCGGCAGGTGGTGCAGGAGGCCGTGCTGGCCGACGAGCTGGGCGTGGACGCGATCGCGCTCGGCGAGCACCACCGGCCGGAGTACTCGATCTCCTCACCGGAGACGGTGCTGGCCGGGATCGCCGGGCAGACGTCGCGGATCAAGCTGGGCTCGGGCGTGACCGTGCTCAGCTCCGACGATCCGGTGCGGGTGTTCCAGCGGTTCTCGACCGTCGACGCGTTGTCGAACGGCCGCGCGGAGGTCGTCCTCGGGCGCGGCTCGTTCACCGAATCCTTCCCGCTGTTCGGGTACGACCTGGCCGACTACGAGGTGCTCTTCGAGGAGAAGCTGCAGCTGTTCGCGCGGCTCCTCGAGGAGAAGCCGGTGACCTGGGAAGGTACGGTCCGGGCGTCTCTGGACAACGCGGACGTCTACCCGAAGACCGAGTCCGGTCATCTGAAGACCTGGGTCGGCGTTGGTGGATCGCCGCAGTCAGTCATCCGTACGGCGTTCTACGGGCTGCCGTTGATGCTGGCGATCATCGGCGGTTCGCCGGAGCGGTTCGCGTCGTACCTGGATCTGTACAAGCGGGCGTCCGAGCAGTTCGGGACGGTCGCCCATCCGGTCGGCATGCACTCGCCGGGGTTCGTCGCGGACACCGATGAGGCGGCGAAGGAGATCTACTACCCGCGCTACAAGGTGATGCGGGACCGGATCGGCGCGCTGCGCGGCTGGCCGCCGGTGAAGCGCTCCGAGTTCGACGCCGAGGTCGCGCACGGCTCCTTGTACGTCGGTTCGCCGGACACCGTGGCGCGCCGGATCGCCGGTGCGGTCAAGAAGCTCGGCGTCGGGCGCTTCGATCTGATCTATGCGTCCGGCTCGGTGCCCGGTGCGGACCGGCTGCGGGCGGTCGAACTGTATGGCAGCAAGGTGATTCCGATGGTCCGCGACATTCTGGCGGACGAGTCATGAGCAAGCCGGTGATCGCGATTCTGGGTGCGGGCAAGGTCGGTACGGTGCTGGCCCGGCGCGCGCTCGCGGCCGGGTACCCGGTGGTGATCGCCGGGTCCGGTGCGGTCTCGAAGATCGCGCTGATCGTGGAGATCGTCACGCCGGGCGCGGTCGCGACGACCGCGGCCGATGCGGCGGCGCGGGCCGATGTGGTGATCCTGGCGCTGCCGCTGGGCAAGTACCGGACGATCCCGGTCGAGGCGTTGCACGGCAAGCTCGTGATCGACGCGATGAACTACTGGTGGGAGGTCGACGGCATTCGCGACGACCTCACCGATCCACGGACCTCGTCGTCCGAGATCGTCCAGGAGTTCCTGCCGGAGTCGCTGGTGGTGAAAGCCTTCAACCACATGGGGTATCACGACATCGAGGACGGCGCACTGCCGGCCGGATCGCCGGAGCGGAAGGCGATCGCGGTCGCCGGGCCGCCGCTGGAGGCGGCCGAGGTGGCGGCGATCGTCGACGACCTCGGCTTCGATCCGGTGATCGCCGGTCCGCTGGCCGCCGGCGTCCAGCTCGAGCCCGGCGCCGAAGCCTTCGGTGCGAACGTCACAGCGGCCGAGCTCCAGGACATGCTCGACCGCTTCCCCGAGTCCGCGCGCGGTCTCGCCGTACAGGCCGCTCGCGCTTAGCTCTTTGTCAGCTCGGCCAGGACGGTGTCGAGGCGTTCGACGAGCTCCAGTGCGTTGCCGAGCGACGATGCACCGGAGACGACCGGGTACACGTGACCGGCGCGGACGGCGGGCAGGGTCTTCCATACCGCGCTGCCGGTCAGCGGCTGGTTGTCCGCCGCCGGGCTCGTCCCGTCGGGCGCGGCCGGGATCAGCAGGACCGAGCTGTCCTTGAGTACGTCGATGCGCTCCAGCGAGTACTCCTGGGTTGCCTTCGGCTGGGTCGCGGACGGTTTGGCGAGCTGCACGCCGCAGTCCACCAGCACCTGGGTGTCGGTCCAGGCTTTGCCGAGGGTCCAGAAGCTTGCGTCCGATGCCGCCTGGGCGAAGGTGAACGTGTGCCGGGCGAGCGTCTCGGCGTACCTGGCCTTGATCTCCGCGCAGGCTTGCCGGTACTGCGTGAGCAGCGCGTCGGCCTGTTCCTTGCGGCCGAGGACCTCGCCGCAGCGGACCGCGACCTCGGGCAGCGTGAGCTTCTGGAAGCTGATCACCACGGTCGGCGCGATCGCGCTGAGCTGCTCGTAGAGCGCTCTCCCGGTGTCGATCGTGCGCAGGATCAGATCCGGTCCGGCGGCCGCGACCTTCTCCGGGTTCGGTTCGGTGAAGTCGCCGATCAGCGTGACACCTTTGAGCTTCGGGGCGTACCGCGCGCCGGTGTCGGCGTACCCGCTGCCGGAGGCTGCGATCGGGATCATGCCGAGGTCGACGACCGCGAAGGCGCCGTAGAAGTCCGCGCAGACGACCCGCTGGGCGGCGGCCGGGACCTCCACCGGTCCCTTGTCGGTCTGGACGGTACGGCGGGCCGCCGGGGCCGGGGCATCCTCGGTGCTGCAGCCGGTCACGAGAACCGTGGTGAGCCCGGCCGCCGCGGCGAGGAACTGCCGGCGGCGGTTGGTCGGGGCGGTGAGTGGCGGAACGGTCGCGGTGGTCATCTGGGTCTCGATTCGCCTGCGAGGGATATGAACTTAGGCTAACCTAACCTCATCCCCGTTCACCGTGAGGAGTTCCGCAATGGGTGACCAGATTCCGATGCTGGCCACGGTCACAGCCGTCCGCCTGCTGACTCCGCGGATGGCGCGGATCACCGTCGTCAGTGACGAGCTGCAGCGGTTCGGGTACGACGGGCCTGACCAGCTGGTCCGGATCTTCGTGCCGAACGGCATCACCGACGAGCTCACCTTGCCGGTCACCACCGCTTGGTGGCCCGAGCTGAACGAGATGCCCGAAGCGTCGCGTCCGGTGCTCCGCAACTACACAGTGCGCCGGCTCGATCGCGCGAGCGGAGAGCTCGACATCGACTTCGTCCTGCACGGTCATGGGGCGACGGCTGGGCCCGGGTCTTCGTGGGCGGGGCAGGCGCGGCCAGGGGACAAGATCGGTTTGCTGAGTGATGGCGCGGATTACTTGCCGCCGGTCGACACCGAATGGGTGCTGCTGGTCGGCGACGAGTCGGCGCTGCCGGCGATCGCCGTGATCCTTGAGCAAAGCCCGGACGACCTGCCGGTCGTGACGCTGCTCGAGGTCGAGGACGCGTCGGACGAGCTTCCGCTGGCCGGGTCCGGATCGGTGCAGTGGTTGCACCGGGGGAGCGGGCCGAGAAACGAGATCGCGCTCTCCACGCTCCGATCGATGGACCTTCCGGGCGGAACGCCGTACGTCTGGACTGCCGGCGAGGCCGGGCTGGCCACCGGTGTCCGGCGGCATCTGGTCGGCGAGCGGGGGATCTCGAAGGACCGGATCTACTTCTGCGGCTACTGGCGTGCCGCCGCGGCGGAGCCCGACGACCAGTAGTCAGTAGCTGACTAGTAGCGGTCGATCGGGAACTCCGCCGAGGTCCGGCCGAACTGGGCGTCCAGCAGGACGTCGTCGTCCGCGACCGTGGGTCGCGTGCGGTCTGTCTCCAGCAGACGTAGCAGTGCCAACAAGCGGCGAGTCACCTCGCACATACCGGATCACCCCCTCCCAGCCTCCCTATCGGTCCGGAGGGGCAGAACGTTTCTTGCAACTTTGTTGCGGTCGGCAACCGGGCCCGCGGAGTAGGGTCCGGGGCATGGTGACGATTCGGCGAGTGATGACGATCGAGCGGCCGGCCGAGACGGTCTACGGCTATCTCGCGGACTTCGAGAACACCAACGAGTGGGACCCCGGCACGGTGCGGACGACCCGGCTGGAGGGCGGTGGGGGCGTCGGAACGACGTACCGCAACGTCTCCCGGTTCGGCGGCCGGGAGACCGAGCTGCTCTACACGGTCGACGAGCTGAGCGCGCCGGAGCGGTTGCGCTTCCGTGGGGTGAACAAGACGGTGACCGCGCGCGACACCATCACGCTGCGCTCGCTCGCGCCGGGTGAGACCGAGCTCACATACCTGGCCGAGTTCGAGTTCCACGGTGTGGCACGGCTGGCGGTCCCGTTCCTGGGGCGGCAGTTCGCGAAGCTCGGCGACGAGGCGGCCGCGCGGCTGCACGACGTACTGGGCAATCTCTGAGTACTCGAAAAACTCTTAGCTGATCGGACCCGTCCTGGTGGCGGGTGGCTCCGAAGGCCTGGGACAGGAACTGTCTGCGCCGAGGGAGTTTTGTGTCCAGAAGAGACGACCGTCCCGCTGTTGCAGTGATCGGCTCTGGGGTCGCCGGACTGACAGCGGCGTATCTGTTACGACGTGACTACCGGGTGACAGTGTTCGAGGCTGACGACCGCCCGGGTGGTCATGCGCACACCCATGACTTGACCGACAGCCTCGGGCGCGAGCACCGGGTCGACTCCGGGTTCATCGTGCACAACGAGCGGACCTATCCGCAGCTGCTCCGGCTCTTTGCCGAGCTCGGGGTCGCGACACAGCCGACCGAGATGTCGATGAGCATCCGCTGCGACGGATGCGGTCTCGAGTACGCCGGGGGCCGGGGCGCTGCGTCGGTTCTGAGCCAACCGCGGCGGGTCGTGGATCCGCGGTTTCTGCGGATGCTCGGTGAGGTACGGCGGTTCCACCGGGAAGCGCTCTCTGTGCTGCGTTCCGGTGACGCCGAGCTGACCTGGAGTGAGTTTCTCGCGTCGCGCCGGTTCTCGCCGTACTTCGTCCGGCACTTCGCGATCCCGTTGGTGTCGTGTGTCTGGTCGAGCGGGTCGGTCGATGCCGGGCGCTATCCGGCGCGGTACCTGTTCCAGTTCCTGGATCACCACGGGATGCTCGCCGTCAGCGGCTCGCCGCAGTGGCGGACGGTGACCGGCGGTTCCCGGACGTACGTCGATCGCGTCGTCGAGCAGCTCGACGACGTCCGGCTGTCGGTCCCGGTGCGCGCGGTTCGGCGGCATGACGACGGGGTCGAGGTGGTGACGCCAGATAGCGCTCTGTCGTTCGATCGGGTCGTGCTCGCGACCCACGCCGACACCGCGCACGATCTGCTCGCGGATGCGACGCCGGACGAGAAGTCCCTGCTCGATGCCTTCGACTATTCGGTGAACCCGACCTGGTTGCACACGGACGCGTCGGTGCTGCCGGACAGCGCGCGGGCACGGGCGTCGTGGAACTACCGGCTGCGCGACTGCCACGCGGACGAGCCGCAGGTGCTGGTGAGTTACTGGATGAACCGCTTGCAGGGGCTCGATGCCGCCGACCAGTATCTGGTGACGCTCAATCCGGAAGGCTGGGTCGACCCCTCGGCGGCGGTCGCCCGGATGACCTACGCCCATCCGATCTTCACGCCGGAATCGGTTGCCGCGGCCGAGCCCTTGCGGTCGGCCGGTGGACCGCGGCTGGCCTTCGCCGGTGCCCATCTCGGGTGGGGCTTTCACGAGGACGGTTGCCGGTCGGGGGTCGAGGCCGCGGCGAAGTTCGGCGTCGCCTGGTGAGCGCTCTCTCCGTTCCCGCGATCGTTCCCGGATCGGTGGCGCACACCCGGCGACTGCCACGGCGGCATCGCTTCCGGTACCGCACGTATCAGTGGCTGGTCGATATCGATGACCTGCCTGCGGTTCGCCTGCTCGCGTCGTTCCGGCCGGCTGACCATCTGAACGGGGGAGAGCGCTCTCTGCGCGAGAACCTCGCCACGTTCATCGCTGCGCAGGACGAGGTGCTCGAGTCCGGCGATCAAGTGCTGATGCTGGCGAACGCGCGGTGCTTCGGGTACGTCTTCGATCCGCTCAGCGTGTTCTGGTGTTTCGCGCCGGACGGCAGGTTGCGCTGGATCGTTCTCGAGGTCCACAACACGTACGGCGAACGGCACGCGTATCTGGCACATCCCAGTGCGGACGGCCGGTTCACGGTCGAGAAAGCGTTCTACGTCTCGCCGTTCTTCACCGTCGACGGCGAGTACGAAGTTGTCCTCGCGCTGACGCCTGAACAGGTCGCGGTCGCGATCAACCTGCACCAGCACGGCACACGCGTCTTCAGCGCCGCATTCACCGGCCGCCCGCGCCCCGCAACCCGCCGTACCGTCTTGGCCGTCGTGGCCCGGACGCCCTTCGTCACCTTTCAGGTCTCGTTCCTGATCCGGCTGCACGGCATCGCTCTCTGGCTTCGCCGGCTCCCGGTCGTCCACCGTCCGCCGCACACTCCACCGCAAGGAGCCTGATGTCCACCTCACAGGCCGACCGCACGTCTGTGGTCATCGATGCCACCCGTTGGCCGCGCATCGCGCGGACTCCGCACCATCCCGCTCGCGCGGCGCTGGCTCGCCAGGTCTTCAACCACGCGACCCGGCAGCTTCCGATCACCGTCCAGCTTCCGGGCCAACTCGCCGTTCGTGCTGGTCGGCCGGTGTTCGAGGTGGTTTCGGATCGGTTCTTCGATCGGCTGGGCAAGGATCTGAAGCTCGGCTTCGGGGAGTCGTACATGGCGGGGGAGTGGCGGGCCGGCGAGGGGACGGACCTTGCCGACTTGCTGACGGTGTTCGCCCGGCAGCTCACCGAGTTGGTGCCGAGCGGCCTGCAGCGGTTGCGGCGGCTCGTGGATCGGCCGATCGCGCGGCTCAACGATCGGGTCGGGGCGCGTTCGAACATCGCGCATCATTACGACTTGTCGAACGAGCTGTTCGCGACGTTCCTCGATCCGACCATGACGTACTCGGCCGCGCTCTTCGACTCGGCCGACGAACACCACCGCGCGCCCTCCGACGACGAGCTGCTCGCGCTGGTGCAGCGTCGCAAGATCGACAACATCCTCGACCTGGCAGGCGTCACCGCCGGAGCGCGGGTGCTGGAGATCGGGACCGGCTGGGGGCAGCTCGCGATCCAGGCCGCGCAGCGTGGTGCGGAGGTGCACTCGATCACGCTCTCCGCGGAGCAACGCGACCTCGCTCGCAAGCGGATCTCCGAAGCCGGTGTGCACGCGGAGGTGGAGCTCTGCGACTACCGCGACGTGGCCGGCCAGTACGACGCGATCGTCAGCGTCGAGATGATCGAGGCTGTGGGCGAGCAGTACTGGCCGACGTACTTCGAGACTGTGCACGACTTACTCGCACCAGGTGGGCGCTTCGGGCTGCAGTCGATCACCATGTCGCACGAGCGGTTGCTCGCGACCCGGCACAGTCAGGGCTGGATCCACGAGTACATCTTTCCGGGCGGGCTGATCCCGTCGGTCGAGTCGATCAGTACGGTCGCGGCATCGGCTGGGCTGGAGGTCGCCGGCCGGCGCGACTTCGGGCCGGACTACGCGCGCACGTTGCGACTGTGGAGAGAGCGCTTCACCGCGAACGCGGGCGTTGTCGCCGACCTCGGTTTCGACGCGGTGTTCCGGCGGATGTGGGAGTTCTACTTGGCTTATTCCGAAGCAGGGTTCCGCTCCGGGTACCTGAACGTCGCGCAGTTTGCGCTCACCAGGCGATGAGGAGATGACCGTGGATCTGACCGGACGACGGATCTGGATCGTCGGTGCCTCATCGGGGATCGGCGCCGCACTGGCCGGGGCCCTGGATGCGCGCGGCGCGCGGGTCGCCGTGTCGGCCCGCCGGGAGAGCGCTCTACGCGAGGTTGCCGGGGACAGGATGGCCGTCGTACCCGTCGACATCACCGACAAGGCCGCGGTACGGCGGGCCGCTGCGCAGGTAGTGGATGAGCTTGGCGGGCTGGACATCGTCGTACTGAGCGCGGGCTACTGGAAGCAGTTGACCGAGTTCGACGCCGAGTCGTTCCAGCGGCATCTGGACGTGAACCTGTCCGGGATGGCGAACTGTCTGGAGGCGGTGATCCCACGGCTGCAGGCTGCCGGCGCGGGGATCATCGTCGGGATCTCGTCGGTCGCAGGTCTGCGCGGGCTGCCGGGGGCCGAGGCGTACGGCGCCACGAAGGCTGCGCAGATCAACCTGCTGGAAGCGCTCCGGGTCGGGTTGGGGCCGCAGGGCATCGACGTGGTGACGGTCTGCCCGGGGTTCGTCGACACCGAGATGACGTCGACAAATCGGTTCCCGATGCCGTTCATGGTCACCGCGCCGGTCGCCGCCCGAATGATTGCCGACGGCATCGAACGTCGTACGGCGCGGATCGTCTTCCCCTGGCAGATGGCGGTGTTCGCGAAGCTGGCGCCGCTGGTTCCGGATCGCTTGTGGGCGACGATCTTTCGGTCCAGGAAGTAGTACCGTCCTGCGGTGCCGGGGTCTGCCCTGTCCCCGGCACCGCAGGCGGATCTAGAGGTCAGGGGCGTCCGGGCAACCGGTAGTTGTCGCCGAGAACCTGACCGCGGTTGGGTTTGTAGAGGTCGAAGCCGCGCGAGTTGCATTGCAGGCCACCGTTGATGCAGTGGCTCACCAGGGCTGCGAGGGTCGGGACGTCCCACGCGTTGAAGAAGTCGTAGTGCCAGGAGTAACCGCGTCCGCTCGCCAGCCGGATGGCGGACTCGTCACCGTCGGCGGGGAACGCGATCTTGAACTCCAGCATCGGCACCGGGTTGGGGTGCGAGGCCGGGCAGACGCCGTTGACCGGGTAGGCCATGTGGCTCTTGTGGTCGGCGCTGTCCAGGTCGCGGCCGTTCCAGCAGCTCGGGGCCTGGTAGCGGATGTTGAGCTGGGTGCCCGCCGGGCAGCTGGCCGGGAAGTCCCAGTTGTGCGCGGTGTCACCGCACTCCCAGCCCTCGACCGTGCCCGGGGAGTCCCGGAACGACTCGAGGGTGGCGGTCGGGCTGCCGACGACGTACCGGATGCCCGGCGGGAACGGCCGGACCTTGGTGTAGTCGAGGATGCCGGACTTGTAGTAGATGGTCTGGTGCCAGGTCTGGATGATCGGGTCGTTGCCGCGGAACATCGTCGGCCACCAGTACGCCGACAGGTCGTCGGGGTTCAGGCAGGTCGTCGCGTAGGCACCGGCGGCGTTCAGGCTGTTCAGCGTGGTGGCCGCGTTGGTGGTCTTGTTGCCCACGAAGCTGTGCTCGTGGGACGCGCCCGGCATGTTCGGGAACACGATCGGGTCGTCGGTGGCGCGGTGGTCGACGGTGCAGTTGACCTGGAACTCGTGGTGGGTGACCTCGTCGGCCGCCTGCGCGGACGAGCCGGCGAACGCGGTCAGGACGGCGGCGATGACGCCGACGGCGGTGCCACCGGCGACTGTGCGACCGGCGTACGGGACTCTTCTTCGGGATGGGAACACGGAACTCCTCCTACTGGGGGATTCCGCGGGGCGGCGATCGGGCTGGGACGGCAGGGTGATCGGGGGGCCCGCGGTCGGACGGATCGCGGGAGAGCGCTCTCTGGAACACCATGATCCTGACCCCGGACGGTGTCAACCCTGCGTGGTTCCGGAACTACTCTGAGCGTGAAACCGGTGGTCCAAGGCATTGACAAGAGCTCTTGACCCGGGCAACCATCGGTCCGCGAGAGAGCGCTCTCTCAGTCTCTCTCCCGCACAAGGAGTCCGCCCGATGAACCCTTTGCCCGCTCTCCGTGCCCGCCGCCGACGCCGTACCGGCACCGCGACCGCCGCCCTGATCGCGGTGGCGCTGGTGGCGCTCGGCAACCTGGTGTCGGCCGTCCCGGCGCAGGCCGCGACCCTGTTGTCCCAAGGCAGACCCGCGACCGCGTCCACCTCCGAAGGAGCCGGTACGGCGCCCGCCGCCGCCGTCGACGGTGACGCGAACACCCGATGGTCGAGCGTGTGGGCCGACAACCAGTGGCTGCAGGTCGATCTCGGCGCCACCGCGACGGTCGAGCAGGTCGTCCTCCAGTGGGAGGCGGCGTACGCGACCGGCTACCGCATCGAGGTGTCGGCCAACGGCCAGCAATGGAACCCGATCCACAGCACCACCACCGGCCAGGGCGGCACCGAGACGCTGAACGTGAGCGGCAGCGGCCGCTACGTGCGGATGTTCGCCACCACCCGCGCCAACGGGTACGGCGTCTCGCTGTTCGAGTTCAAAGTCTTCGGTACGCCGGGTGACAGCGGACCGCCGCAAGGAACCGGAACCGTTCGAATCGGCGGCAGCCAAGGCAACTGGCAGTTGCTGGTGAACAACACGCCTTGGACGGTGAAGGGTCTGACCTGGGGACCGCCGCCGACCGAGGCCGCGCAGCGACTGCCCGACCTGAAGGCGATCGGCGTCAACACTGTTCGCACGTGGGGCACCGACGCGAGCTCGAAGCCGCTGTTCGACGCGGCCGCCGCGAACGGTATGCGCGTGGTCGCCGGCTACTGGCTCCAACCTGGTGGTGGACCCGGTAGTGGTGGATGCGCGAACTATGTGACGGACACCAACTACAAGACCACGATGCTCGGTGAGATCCGGCGCTGGACGACCGAGTACAAGGACAACGCCGGCGTACTGATCTGGAACGTCGGCAACGAGTCCGTGCTCGGTCTGCAGAACTGCTACTCCGGCGCCGAGCTCGAGCAGCAGCGGATCGCCTACGCGACCTTCGTCAACGATGCGGCCAAGGCGATCCATGCGATCGACCCGAACCACCCGGTCACCTCGACCGACGCCTGGACGGGCGCGTGGCCGTACTACAAGCAGTACTCACCGGACCTCGATCTGATGGCAGTGAACTCCTACGGTCACGTCTGCCAGGTCAAGCAGGACTGGATCAACGGTGGCTACAACAAGCCGTACATCCTGACCGAGGGCGGGCCGGCCGGCGAGTGGGAGGTGCCGAACGACGCGAACGGCGTACCGAACCAGCCGACCGATCTGCAGAAGCGGGACGGGTACCTGGCGGCGTGGAACTGCATCACCGGGCACGCCGGTGTGGCGCTGGGGGCGACGCTGTTCCACTACGGCAGCGAGAACGACTTCGGTGCGGTCTGGTTCAACATCACGCCAGGCAACGAGAAGAGCCTCGCTTGGTACGCGATCCGGCAGGCCTTCGGCGGTCCCGCCGGCGGTAACACGCCGCCGGTGATCACGAACATGACGCTGAGCCGCACCACGGACGCCCCGGCCGGCGGCACGATCTCGGTCAACGTCGCGGTCACCGATCCCAACGGGGATGCGCTCTCTCACGAGTTCAAGGTCGGCGGCAAGTACGTCGACGGCAGCGGAGCGCTGGTCAGCACGCCGTCGAGTGGCAACGGCCCGTTCACGGTGACCGTGCCGCAGCGGCTCGGAGTCTGGAAGCTCTATGACTACGTCCGTGACGGGAAGGGGAACGTCAGCATCGAGACGCGGTCGTTCCGGGTGGTCGCCCCGCCGGTCGAGGGGACGAACATCGCCCGCGGCAAGGCGGCGACCGCCTCGTCGTACCAGCAGGTCGGCAACGGAGCGCCGTACCCGCCGTCGAATGTGACGGACGGGAACAACGCGACCCGCTGGGCCAGCGACTGGTCGGATCCGCAGTGGGTGCAGGTCGATCTGGGGTCGGTGCAGTCGTTCGACCGGATCCAGCTGATCTGGGAGGGAGCGTTCGCCCGCGAGTACCGGATCGAGGTCTCCGACGACGGGAACGCGTGGAGAGCGCTCTACAACACCGCGGCCGGCAACGGTGACGTCGACGACATCGCCAACGGCGGCAGCGGACGGTACGTCCGGCTGACCGGGACCCAGCGCGGGACCGGCTTCGGGTACTCGCTCTACGAGTTCGGGATCTTCAAGCGCTGAGCGATCCCCACCGACCGGTGCGGCGGCCTACCACCTGGGGCCGCCGCACCCCTGTGGATAAGTCTGAGGGGAAAACGCGTGACCCAGATACGATCCGGTCCCATGAAGCAGGCAGCGAAGCGGCGGACGCCGACCCTGGAGGACGTGGCCGAGGTCGCGCAGGTCTCGCGCGCCACTGTGTCCCGGGTGGTGAACGGTCTCGACACCGTCGACGACGAACTCGTCCGCCGCGTCCAGGCGGCGATCGAGACCACCGGCTATGTGCCGAACGCTGCCGCTCGCACGCTCGTCAACCGGCGGACCGGGACGATCGCCCTGGTCATGTCGGGCTCCGACGGCTCGGCTGCCCAAGCTTTCGCCGACCCGTTCTTCGGCCGGATCACTGGTGGCGTGGTGACGTATCTGCGCGAGCGGGGAATGCATCCGACGCTGCTGCTGGCCGACTCCGACCATGCCCGCAAGGACGCGCTCGCCTTCGTGCGGCGGGGAAACGCGGAAGGCGCGATCCTGGTCTCGACCCACTCGGACGACCCTTTGCCGCGGCTGTTCGTCGACGCGGGTGTGCCCGCCGTGCTCTTCGCCCGCCCGGCCGACCCGGTACCGATCAGCTTCGTGGACCTCGACCACGAGGCCGGCGCGGCCCTGGCCGCCGCGCAGCTGGCAGAACGCGGTTGCCGCAAGATCGCCACGATCGCCGGCCCGGCCGACCTGCCGGCCGCGAACAGCCGCCTCGCCGGCTTCCAGCGTGCGATGGAACGGCACGGCGTCCCGTACGTACATGTTGCCCGCGGCAACTTCACGGCCGACAGCGGTGAGCAGGCGATGATCGAGCTGCTGGCCGCGCTGCCCGACGTCGACGGTGTCTTCGCCGCCAACGACCTGATGGCCGTCGGCGCGCTCCGGGCGCTGCGAGACGGCGGTCGATCGGTCCCTGGCGACGTCGCCCTGATCGGCTTCGACGACAGCGAGCCGAGCCGGATGTCGCGCCCGCGACTGACCACGATCTCCCAGCCGGTCGAGGAGATGTCCGCGAAGATGACCGCCATCCTCCTCGAACGGATCACCAACCCGGACGCCGTGCCCACGTCGGTGGTGTTCCGGCCGGAGCTCGTCCTGCGCGAATCCGCCTGACGCGCTCGATCGGGACCCCGTAAAGTTCCGGAACCACGCTGAGGGAACGTTCCCTTGACAGCGGGCCGGAGCACGATCAAGATCCGAGAGAGCGCTCTCTCGGATCTCTCCGCCTCCTCTGATTGGTGTCGCCCATGGATGTTTCGTCGCGCCTGCGTGCGCGTTCTCTGATGGTTCTGACCACCCTGGCCGTGCTGACGGCGGGTCTCGGCGCTGGTGACGCCGTGGCCGCCTCCCGGCAGCAGGACCGGGTAGCTGCCTGCGGTACGGCGAACGCCGCGCTGAATCGGCCGGCCACCGCGTCGTCGGTCGAGAATGCCGGTACGCCGGCCTCGGCCGCGGTCGACGGTAATCCCGGGACACGCTGGGCGAGCGCTTTCTCGGATCCGCAGTGGTTGCAGATCGACCTCGGATCCACGGTCAGCGTCTGCCAGCTCGCGCTGACCTGGGAGTCGGCGTACGGGAAGGCTTTCCGGATCGAGATCTCCGGCGATGCCGCGGCCTGGACCCAGATCTACTCGACCACGACCGGGACCGGAGATGCGCAGACGCTCGACGTCACCGGCAGTGGGCGCTACCTGCGGATCACCGGCACCCAGCGCGCGACCGGCTGGGGATATTCGCTCTGGGAGGTTGCGGTGCGCACGAGCGATGGCACCGGTCCGGTGATCCCGCCGACCGATCCGCGCAATCCCGACTTCGGGCCGAACGTGTTCGTCTACGGACCGGGCAGCTCGCAGACGGACATGCAGAACAAGCTCAACCAGATCGCTGCCGAGATGCACACCAACCAGTTCGGCACTCAGCGGTACGCCGTGCTGTGGAAGCCCGGCACCTACACGGCCGATGTGAACCTCGGTTTCTACACCCAGGTGGCCGGCCTCGGGCTGTCACCCGACGATGTCAACCTCAATGGCCATGTCCGGGTCGAGGCCGACTGGCTGCAGCAGGGCGACAACCCGAACAACAAGGGCAACGCCACGCAGAACTTCTGGCGGTCCGCCGAGAACCTCGCGGTCACGACTCCGGCCGGTCAGATCGAGCGCTGGGCGGTCTCGCAAGCGGCGCCGTACCGGCGGATGCATCTGAAGGGCGCGCCGGAGGTCCAGTTGTGGAACGGCGGCGACGGTTGGGCGAGCGGCGGTCTGTTCGCGGACAGCAAGATCGACGGCCGGGTGGTGTCGGGTTCGCAGCAGCAGTGGTTCTCGCGGAACTCGGAGTTCGGTAGCTGGGCCGGTTCGGTCTGGAACATGGTGTTCGTCGGTACCAACGGCGCACCGCCGCAGCACTTCCCGGACCCCGCGCACACGACGGTCGGCCAGACCCCGAAGGTCCGGGAGAAGCCGTTCCTGTACTTCGATGCTGCGGGCAACTACAACGTCTTCGTCCCGGCGCTGCGGACCAACTCGGCCGGGACCAGCTGGTCGCAGGGGCAGGCGGCCGGATCGTCGATCAGCCTGGCCGGCTTCTTCGTGGTCAAGCCGGGGACGACCGTCGACACGATCAACGCGGCCCTTGCCCAGGGCAGGCACCTGCTGATCACGCCGGGCGCCTACCACCTCAACGACACGATCCGCGTCACCCGGCCGAACACCGTCGTACTGGGGCTCGGCCTGGCCACGCTGATCCCCGACAACGGCAAGGCGGCGATCAGCGTCGCCGACGTGGACGGCGTCAAGCTCGCCGGCGTGCTCGTCGACGCCGGGCCGGTCAACTCGCCGTCGCTGATCGAGATCGGTACCGCCGGCTCGACCGTCAGCCACGCGGCGAACCCGACCTCGCTGCACGACGTGTTCGTCCGGGTCGGTGGTGCGCACATCGGCAAGGCCAGCGTCAGCCTGCGGGTGAACAGCAACGACGTGATCGGCGACCACCTGTGGTTGTGGCGTGGTGACCACGGCGACGGCGTCGGCTGGAACGTCAACACCGCCGCGAACGGGCTTGTTGTGAACGGCAACAACGTGACGATGTACGGCCTGTTCGTCGAGCACTACCAGGAGTACGAGACGTTGTGGAACGGCAACGGCGGTCGCACGTACTTCTACCAGAACGAGATGCCGTACGACGTGCCCGACCAGGCCTCGTGGTCGAGCGGCGGCGGTACGCAGGGCTGGGCGGCGTACAAGGTCGCGAACAGCGTGACCTCGCACGAAGCCTGGGGCGTCGGCAGCTACTGCTTCTTCAGCCCGAACACCTCGATCGTGGCCACGCGCTCGTTCGAGGTGCCGGACACGCAGGCAGTGCGCTTCCACGACCTGGTCTCGGTCTCGCTCGGTGGCGTCGGCACCATCTCCAACGTCATCAACAACACCGGCGGCACCGCCAACGCCGCCAACCAGCAGCGCTACCTGCCCAGCTACCCCTGACCTGATGCTGACAAGTACGGCGTCGCCCGGCGCCGTACTTGCTAGCTTGGCCCAATGGGATTCCATCTGGTTGTCGGCCCGCTGGACGGCATCGACGATCCAGGGGCCGACCAGGACAGCGATTGGCACGAGTACGCCGTTGAGATGTTCGAGGTGGTCAACGAGTACCTGGTTTCGCAAGGGCTGCCACCGCACACCGAACCGCGAAGTAGCGGCGGACCGCTCTACCTCGGTTACGGGCAGCCGCTGGCCGAGTTGCTCGAGCTCGACGTGATCCTCCCGGAAGATCTCCTGGTCACGTTCGACCAGGTGCTGGCCGCCTCCCTGGACTCGCTGTTCATTCCGGTCGATCTGCCGAAGCCGGTGTTTCTGGAAGCCGACGGTGCGGGCTTCACGCTCGGCTCTGTTCCGCGGTTGCTCTTCCAGTCGGCCTGGCTGCAGCGGTTGGTCGGTGCACCCAACATTTACAACCTGAAGGTCGCTGCTGACCTGTACGGCGCGCTGCTCGACGAGCCGCTCGCAGGGTTTCCGCAGGAGCTGCCGCTGATGGAGGGTGGTGGGACTGCCGGCGCTGTGCTGTCCGACACGCTGTGCTGCGCGGCGATCGTCGCCTATCAGTCAGACTCGTCGATTCGCATCGGCTGATCGTCAGGACGGGCGGATCTCCTGGAGGATCCAGGTGTTGCCGTCGGGGTCGGCCAGTGTGGCGAGGCTGGCGTAGTTGCGGCGGCCTGGATCCAGTCCGGTCGTGAGCTCGCCGGACCAGTTGTCTGACGGCGTCTTGTGCTGGATCGGTCCTACTGGCACGCCGCGAGTCTGTAGGTCTTCGTGTGCGGCTTGCAGGTCCGGGACAACCAGGTAGTTGGCGCGGGACGAGCCAGGACTTGCGTCCGTGAGGCCTTCGCCGAACTGGATGGAGCAGGGCGATCCCGGAGGTGTCAGTTGTACGACGCGGTAGCCGTCGCGGGGGTGGTAGTCGACTTCGAGGGCGAAGCCGAGTGTTGTGTAGAAGGCGAGTGCCGTGTCGACATCGGTGACCGGCAGCGTGAGTACTTCGAGTCTGTAGTCCATTACATGTCCAGTACTAGGTCAGAGGTGGGCTGGGCGCAGCAGATGAGGGTTTGGCCCTCGGGTGCGGGTTCCAACGGGTCAGGGGAGTAGGTGATCGAGCCGGCGAGCAGTGGCGTCACACAGGTCTGGCAGACGCCGCTGCGGCAGCTCCAGCGCGTCGGTACGTCGCAGGCCTCGGCCAGCTCGAGAACGCTCTTCCCAGCGAAGGGTGTCGAGATGCCGCTCCGGGCGAACGTGATGAGTGGTCCGGTGCCTGGCTCGCCCTCCGGCTGATGCGGTGCGCGGGTGGTCGGGTCAGTGATGCCTGGGTTGGTGGAGGGCAGCGCTCCGAAGAGCTCGGTCCGCACGTGGCTCGGAGCAAGGCCTAGTGCTGTCAGATGCGCAGTCATCTCGGCCATGAACGCGGCCGGACCACAGATGTACGCCGTTGCCTCGGTCGGCAGTCCTAACGCCTCCAGCTTGTCCTTGGTGATGCGGCCGTCGGTCGTACTGAAGTAGACTTGCTCAACCGCGTTCTGGAGTGAGCCGATGAGCGCATGCGCCTCGGCCGCCAGCGGGTGCTCGTCCGAGGTACGTGCGCCGTGGATCCACCAGATCTGGCGAGTGCTGCGGGTAGCCGCCAGCTGGTGCAGCATCGCGAGCACCGGCGTCACACCGATCCCGGCCGAGAGCAGTACCACCGGACTGCTGTCGTCACTCAGGGCAAAGTCACCACGCGGTGCAGCAGCCTCCAGTACGGCGCCCGGCCGCAACTGCGTGGTCAGATAGCTGCTCGCCAACCCATGGGGTTCGTGTTTGACGCTGATCCGGTAGCTGCTGGTCCCAGGCGCGCTCGACAGTGAGTAGCTCCGAACCGGCACCGGTGAACCAGCTCCCGCCACCTTGAGCGTCAGGTACTGCCCAGGTGCGGCGCTGGGCAGCGTCGTACCGTCAGCTGCAGTCAGTACGACGGATGACACTGTGGCGCTCTCGGCAATCACCTCCGTGACGCGCAATGGCCGGAACCCGTCCCAGGCCGGCTTCACGACGTCGGAGCCGTGCAGCAACTCCCGGAAGGACCCCTGCCAGCCAGGACTCAGCGCTGGGATGTCGACCGCGATCCGCAACTTCGCCAGGTCCCGATTGGGCAGGTAGAGCAGCGCATCGGTGTCAGCGACGCTCAACCCGCCCGGTCCAGCTTTCGTCTTCACGATCGAGTCACCGGCCTGGATCTGGCCTTCGGTGATCACGCGGCAGTAGAAGCCGGGGCGGTGATGGCTGACGAGCAGTGCGGGCAGTTCTGGTTCACCCATGCGCATTCCGACCCGGTAGCAAGTCACCCGCGGCTGGGTCACTTCGAACTCGGCCGCACCGATCCGGTACCGGTCTCCGATGCAGACCTCTTCGTCGGGCATGCCGTCGACCGTCAGGTTCTCCCCGAACTGGCCGTAGTCGAAGTCGTCGCGTCCGAAGTGCTTTTCCCAGTACCGGTAGGACTGGATCTGGTAGATGAGCACGGCGCGCATCTCGCCACCGTGCCCTCCGGTGTCGCCCTGACCGTCCCCGTCGATGTTCAGCCGCCGGACCATCGCCGGTCCGTCGACAGGCCGCTTCCAGACCCCGGTGTAGACCGTGTGACCGTTCCACTCCACGTTCTGAGGCATCCCGACGTTCACAGACAGCAGAGTCGACTTGGTCATCCAGAAAGTTCCTCTACGGTGAGGTCTCGGTCTACGCCGTGCGAGATGACGGCTTGGCCTGGCTCCAACCCTAGCTGCGTGCCGTCGAGTTCCACGTGCACCTTGTCCGGCTCGAACGACACCAGCCCGGAGATCCGGCGTACGTCGGTCCACGCGTCTTCGTAGCCCCAGGCCGCCTGGTGCGCCGTACCGATGTCGTAGTAGCTGCACAGGCCCTTGTAGGGGCAGAAGGTCTGACCGTCGACGGGGGTGAGGGTGCTTTCGTCGATGTCGTCGCGGGGGACGTACCAGCGTGGTGCGAAACCCGACTCGTACAGCACCAGCGGGCGTTTGCTGTCGGCAACCACTCGGTCACCGTCACAGACCACCAGGTGCCGGCTGGTCTGCCGGATGTCGATCCGGTGGTACGCGTCGGCCGCGTGACCGACGATCCGCTCGTCCTCCTCGTAGAACGCGTCCATGGCTCGCCAGGCGAACGCCACTCGGCCGCTCAGCTCATTCGCGTAGTCCGGCAGCTCGGTGTGCTGCCAGGCCGCGCGGGGCTTGCTGTTGTGGTCCACAGTCACCGTGTACCAGGTCGTCGTACCCAGGTCGCGGTGCTGCGTGGTGCGGTCGGCGGCAGTCAGTACGCCGGGCTCGATGGAGTCCAGCGGGAAGTAGGCGACCGGGTACCGCGCCGGCTCGTGGAGCAGGACGACGTCTTCACTGTCGGCGATCCAGCGGCCGCCGAACTGGACTCGCATCCGCCGCCGCAGGGGTTCTGCGAACAGCAGTCGGTCGGGCAGGACCTCCGGTACCAGGAACCGGCCGACCGCACCGGTTCCGAGCGGGCCCTGCTGCCAGGACAGACCCATGGCGACTCTCCTTCAGATAGGGGTCGAATTAGATAAGAGGTTCGCCGCCGTCGATGCGCAGTGTCTGGCCGGTCAGGAACGTGTTGGTCATCGCGAACAGCACGGCCTCGGCGATGTCCGCCTCAGTACCGATCCGGCGGGCCGGATTGCGCTCCGTCAGGTCCTTGAAGTAGTCCGCCTTCGCCTGCTCGCCCAGACCGTCCCAAGCGCCGGTGTCGATCACACCGGGGGAGACCGCGTTCACCCGGATCGGTGCGAGCTCCAGCGCGAGTGAACGAGCCAGTACGTCGACCGACCCGTTCGTGATCGCCACCGCTAGCGTCCCCACCGCGATCTTGGCCGCGGCGACCCCGGAGAACAGGGTGATCGAACCGCCCGCGTTGATCCGCCCGGCCAGGTGCTTGGCCAGCATCAGCGGACCGATCACCTTGGTGTCGAAGGACAGCCGGACCGCATCCCGGTCCAGGTCGGCGATCCGGCCGCGAGCACGCGCTGAGGCGGTCGTCACCACGTGGTCGACCGAGCCGATGCGCTCACCCAGCGTTGCGATGGACGCTTCGTCGGTGAGGTCGACGTACTCGGTTCTGATGTCCGGAGTGCTCGCGTACGCCTCGGCGAGCTTCTCCTGGCTGCGCCCTGCCGTGATGATCTGCGCACCGGCTTCTTGCGCGGCCAGCACGACCGCCCGGGCCAGTCCGCCGCCCCGGCCGACCACTAGAACAGTCTTGTCCTTGAGCGTCATCGAAATCTTCTCCTGTGGCTTACGAAACGCGAACGGCATTTCAGGCGACCGGTAGCACCGGATGTGCATGGATGAGCGTGCGGGAGAGGGATGCGGGCGTGCATCCGCCAGTGGCTGGCCACATCCGCCAGGCGTAGGTACGAGCTAGCGTGAGAGCGTGCGGGAACTGATCGGCCGCCAGGCTGAATGCGATGCCCTCGACCAGGTCGTGACCGCGATCCGGTCCGGTCAGAGCCGGGCGCTGGTGGTGCACGGTGACGCAGGTGTCGGCAAGACGGCCCTGCTGGGCTACCTGTCCCACCACGCCACCGACTGTCGTGTGACCCGGGTGTCCGGGGTCGAGTCCGAGATGGTCCTGTCGTTCTCCGGCCTGCACCAGCTGTGCGTACCGGCTTTGCACCTGCTGGACCGGCTTCCGCCGCCTCAGAGCGAGGCTCTGCGGACGGTGTTCGGCCTGAGCTCTGGGCCGCAGCCTCCCAGCTTCCTGATCGGCCTTGCCGTCCTGGGGTTGCTGGCCGAAGCGGCCGAGACGCAGCCGCTGCTGTGCATCGTCGATGACCAGCAGTGGCTGGACGGGTGCTCTGCGCAGATCCTGGCGTTTGTTGCGCGCCGGTTGGACGCCGAGTCGGTCGGACTGGTTTTTGCGGCCCCAGCCGTCGACGCGCTGCTGGCTGGTGTCACCGAGTTCCCGGTCAGGGGGCTGACCGATCAGGACTCCCGCCGGCTCGTGGATGACGTCCTGTCTGGCCCGATCGACGCCAAGGTGCGGGACCAGTTGATTGCTGAGGCCCACGGCAACCCGCTCGCCTTGCTGGAGCTGCCGCGCTGTCTCACACCGGCCCAGCTGGCGGGTGGCTTCGGTGTGCCCGGTGCCGGCACGGTCGAGGAGAGCTTCCGGCGTCGCGTCGAAGCGATGCCGGCCGAAACCCGCCGGCTGCTCCTGGTCGCCGCCGCCGAGCCCTCAGGCAACGACGCGCTGGTACGCCGAGCCGCGGGGCGACTGGGGATCGGACCAGAAGCAGAGGCGGCCGCAGCGGATGCGGGGCTGGCGGAGTTCGCGCCCCGGATCAGGTTCCGGCACCCGTTGGTCCGGGCGGCGGTCTATCGCTCCGCACCGGCGGCGGAGCGTCGCGAGATCCATCGAGTACTCGCAGAGTCGACCGATGCTGCGACCGACCCCGATCGGCTGGCCTGGCATCGGGCCGAGGCAGCTGCTGGGCCGGACGCGCTGGTGGCGGCGGAACTTGAGCACTCGGCCGGCAGAGCGCGGGCCCGGGGTGGCTTCTCCGCGGAGGCGGCCTTCCTGCGCCGCTCGGCCACCCTCACCATCGACCCGGCGTCGCGAGCTACGCGCGCTCTCGCAGCCGCGCAGGCGCAGCTTCGGACCGGGGCGTACGACACGGCGGCCGACCTGCTCGCCGTGGCCGAGGGCGAGCAGTTGACGGAGCTGCAGCGAGCTCAGGCGGACCTGGTGCGGGCACAGTTGGCCTTCGTGACGAACCGGGGTAACGACGCACCGCCGCTGATGCTGGCCGCGGCACAGCGGCTCGAACCGATCGACCTCGGGCTGGCGCGGGCGACGTACCTGGATGCGTTGTCGGCGGCGATCTTCGCCGGGCGCCTTGCCACGCCAGGTGGTGACGTGATCGACGTGGCGCGCGCAGCCGCGGCGGCTCCACAGCCTCTGGCCAGGCGTGCTGCCGATCTGGTGCTCGATGGCAGTGCGTTGTACTACCGCGATGGGTACGCAGCGGGTGCCGAGCAGTTGCACCAGGCGCTTGCCGGCTTCGGCTCGGACATGTCGGTCGACGAAGAGCTCCAGCTGCTGTGGATGGCCACGACGACATCGATGCGGCTCTGGGATGCGGATCGTTGGGAGCAGTTGTCCGAGCGACACCTGCAGCTGGCGCGGCAGACCGGCGTACTGAGTGATCTCGCGCTCGCACTCACTTCACATGCCTACTGGACGGTGTTCGCGGGCGACCTGTCCGAGGCAGCTGCGCTGACTGCGGAGGTGGAGACGGCCAACGAGGTCACCGGCGGCAAGCTCGCGCCGTACGGGCAGCTCGCTCTGGCTGCCTTTCGGGGCGATCGGGCCAGGACGGTCGCACTGGTCGAATCCACCAAGCGGGACGCGACTCTGCGCGGTGAGGGGATCGGAATCGCGTTTGCCGAGTGGGCGACCGCTGTCCTCGGCAACGGGCTCGGGCGGTACCAGGATGCTGCTGAGGCGGCGGAGCGTGCGTGTGAGGACCCGCGTGATGCGTTGTCGATGACTCTGGCGCCAGCGGAGCTGGTCGAGGCAGCTGTGCGGATCGGCGCGACCGACCTTGCCCAACGGGCCGGCACGGCGCTGGGCGAGATGGCTGGTGCGACCGGCACGCCATGGGCGCTGGGCGCGCATGCCCGTGCGCAGGCGTTGCTCAGCCACGGTGAGCAGGCCGAGCGGTTCTATCGCGAGGCACTCGCGCATCTGGGTAAGACGAAGCTCCGGGTCGAGGTGGCGCGCACCCAGTTGCTGTACGGCGAGTGGCTGCGGCGCGAGCGTCGTCGTACCGATGCCAGGGAGGCACTGCGGACAGCGCACGGCATGTTCGAGTCGATGGGGATGACCGGCTTCGCTGAGCGGGCGCGGCGTGAGCTGCAGGCGGCTGGTGGGGCCGCACGCAAGCGGGTGGTGCCTGCTCAGGCTGAGCTGACCGCGCAGGAGACGCAGATCGCCCGGATGGCTCGGGACGGTCTGTCCAACCCGGAGATCGCGACCCGCCTGTTCATCAGTGCGCGGACGGTGCAGTACCACCTGCGCAAGGTGTTCACGAAGCTCGGGATCACGTCCCGCAGCCAGCTGGACCGTGTGTTGACGTGAGTGCCGGGGAGCCGTCGCCGCTGATGCTTCTGGTTCGCATGGCGTCAGCGTGCGTGCGTGCCGTCACACCGGTCGATTAGGTTGCAGGTTCCTGCAATGTGATGGCGTTCGAGGGTGTCGGCTTCGGCGTACCGGACGCCGGCGGCGAAGCGCGTCTTGACCTCCAGGGCGTCCATCAGCTTCGCCACTTCGTACCGCACGGTGCGGACGCTGAGGGTCAGCCGGTCGGAGATGTCCTCGTCGGTGCAGCCGTCGCCGAGCAGTGCCGCGATGACGTGCTGGCGCGGGGTCAGACCGGCCGTGTAGTGCTCCCGAAGCTCCACCGCGCGCACTGCGCCGCAGCGGACCGCTCGCAGGTACTGCTTGGCGGCGTTGACGCACTCCGTGCCGTGGATCATCATCAGGCTCCGCTTGCCGTTCAGCACCGGACCCTCGACGATCACTCGCTCGCCGTCCAGCAGCTTGAGCTGGATCGGCCCGAAGGACACGTGGTACGGCATGTCGTCGGCGGCGACGATGAAGTCGGTGACGGTCGGCGAGCCCTCGCTGATGTCGAAGAAGCTCGTCATCCGCAGACCCGCCTCGACCAGCTCGCGGTTGTAGCGGTGGCTGGGCGCGAACGTCTCTACGCTCTGGTGCCGGGTCCACGTGACGGCCGTCAGCTCCTCCGCCTTGCCGCAGTGCCCCTCGAGCCAGTCGCGCAGGGCGAAGCGGTCCGAGACGACGAACACCTCAGCCTCACACGGGCGTCTGGCCAGCAGGTCGTCGCAGTACCTGGCACGGACCACCTGGAGCCGCAGGGACGCGTCCAGGACCTCTTGGCGGCCCACATTCGTGGTGCCCCGGCTGTGCAACGTGCTGTGCATGCTGATCTGGCGCATCTTCTCCACCGCCCCGTGACTCCCCAGTCGCCCGACATGTTCTCACGTAATCGGCCTGTCATGGCTGGAGTGGCGTGTCCGTAGCAGTCGGCTGGCTACTGTGGCAGTTGTCTGGTGTGCAGGGAACGTCGACGACGCGAGAGGGTGCAGATGCTGGGACTGCCGACGGGGATCCGGGTCTGTCTGTTCGATCTGGACGGAGTGCTCACCGATACCGCGGCGGTGCACGCCGCAGCCTGGAAAGAGATGTTCGACCAGTTTCTCCAGGACTATGCGAAGCGGCAGGGCAGCAAGTTCCAGCCCTTCGACGCACGCGCCGAGTACGACGACTATGTCGACGGCAAACCGCGGATGGACGGTGTCCGCGACTTCCTGACGTCTCGTGGCATCACACTGCCGGAGGGGACGCCGGACGACCCACCGGACGCCGAGACGGTGAACGGGCTCGGCAACCGCAAGAACGAGGCGGTCCAGCAGCGCATCCGCACTGAGGGCGTGCATGTGTTCGAGGGCTCGCGGCGCTACCTGCAAGCCGCCACGGAGGCCGGACTACGCCGGGCCGTGGTCTCGTCGAGTGCGAACACCCGCGAGGTGCTCGACGTCACCGGCCTCGCCCAGTACGTCGAGGAGATCGTGGACGGCGTGACGATCCGGACCGACGGGCTGAAGGGCAAGCCGGCACCGGACACGTTCCTGGCCGCGGCCAAACGGTTCGGGGTCGATCCGTCCGAGGCAGCTGTGTTCGAGGACGCGCTGGCCGGTGTCGCCGCCGGGCACGCCGGTGGGTTCGGCCGGGTGGTCGGCGTGGACCGGGTCGGACAGGCCGAAGAGCTCAAGGCGCACGGCGCGGACGTCGTCGTACAGGATCTGGCCGAGCTGTTGGACGGGGGAGAGCAGTGATCGATCGTGGGCATCACCCTGTCGAGCCATGGCGGTTGCGCGAGACCCGGCTGGCGCTGGACGACCTGGCGCAGTCGGAGTCGCTGTTCGCTCTGTCCAACGGGCACATCGGACTGCGGGGCAACCTCGACGAGGGAGAGCCGTATGCGATCCCGGGCACCTATCTGAACTCGTTCTACGAGGCACGTCCGCTCCCGTACGCCGAAGCCGGCTACGGCTATCCGGAGTCCGGGCAGACGCTGGTCGACGTGACCAACGGGAAGCTGATCCGGCTCCTGGTCGACGACTCACCGTTCGACGTTCGCTACGGCTTCCTGACCAAGCATGAGCGGTCTCTGGACTTCCGCACCGGCTTGCTGCAACGCGACGTGGACTGGACCTCACCGGCCGGCAAGCGCATCAAGGTGACCAGCCGGCGGCTGGTGTCGCTGACCCAGCGTGCGGTCGCAGCGATCGAGTACACAGTCGAGGCGGTCGATCAGCCGGCCCGGTTCGTGATTCAGTCCGAGCTGGTGGCCAATGAGGCGCAGCCGACGCTGTCTGACGACCCACGGGTTGCAGCGGTGCTCGACAACCCGCTCAAGCCGGTCAGTCACGACGGCGGCGACCATGGCACAGTCCTGATCCACCGGACCACACACAGCCGCCAGTTGATGGCCGCAGCGATGACCCACGAGGTGGAGGCGCCGACCCGGTTCGAGATTGACCAGGACATCCGTGAGGACTGGGCGCGAACCACGGTGATCTGTCAGCTCCAGCCTGGCGAGAAGCTGCGCGTTGTGAAGTACCTGTCCTACGGCTGGTCGAGTCTGCGGTCGGAGACCGCGATCCGGGACCAGGTAGCGGCCGGACTGGCCAGTGCGCGCTTCTCGGGCTGGGACGGGTTGGTAAAGCAGCAGGCCGAGTTCCTGAACGACTTCTGGGACGGTGCCGATGTCGAGGTAGGCGGGCACCCCGAGCTGCAGCAGGCTGTCCGGTTCGCGCTCTTCCATGTCCTGCAGGCAGGTGCGCGGGCAGAGCGCCGGGCGATCCCCTCCAAGGGACTGACCGGTGCCGGATATGACGGTCACACCTTCTGGGACACCGAAGGCTTCGTCCTGCCGGTGCTGACCTACACCATGCCGGATGCGGCGGCAGATGCGCTGCGCTGGCGGCACACGACACTGAGCATGGCCAAGGAACGGGCCGACGTACTGGGGTTGCGTGGCGCAGCGTTCCCGTGGCGGACCATCCGTGGCCAGGAGTGCTCCAGCTACTGGCCTGCCGGTACGGCGGCCTTCCACATCAACGCGGACATCGCCGAAGCGGTGATGCGGTATCACCGGGCCACCGGCGACGACCAGTTCATCGAAGAGGTCGGGCTGGAGCTCCTGGTCGAGACTGCTCGGCTGTGGTCCTCGCTTGGGCACCATGACACCCATGGGCAATGGCATCTGCCCGGTGTGACCGGACCGGACGAGTACAGCGCGGTTGCCGACGACAACGTCTTCACCAACCTGATGGCCGCGCGGAACCTGCAGGCGGCGGCCGAGATGGCCATGCAGTTCCCAGGACTCGCTCGGACGCTCGGTGTCGACAGTGAGGAAGAGGCGGAGTGGCGTGATGCCGCTGCGGCTGTCTACATCCCGTACGACGAAGAGCTCGGCGTCCATCCGCAGTCCGAGGGCTTCACCGGGTATGCGGAGTGGGACTTCAAGGGCTACAAGGACAAATACCCGCTGCTGCTGCACGCGCCGTACTTCCAGCTCTACCGGATGCAGGTGGTCAAGCAGGCGGACCTGATCCTGGCGACGTACTGGTGTGGTGACGCGTTCACGCCTGAGCAGAAGGCCCGCGACTTCGAGTACTACGAACGGATCACCGTGCGGGACTCGTCGCTGTCGGCGTGTGTCCAGGCAGTGATGGCGGCTGAGGTCGGTCATCTGGATCTGGCCTACGACTACGCCTACGAGGCCGCGCTGATCGACCTGCGGAACCTGCACAACAACACCGGCGACGGACTGCACATGGCGTCGCTGGCCGGAGCCTGGACGGCGCTGGTTGCCGGGTTCGGCGGGCTGCGGGACCGGGACGGCATCCTCGCGTTCGATCCGGCGTTGCCACAGGGATTGACGAAGCTGTGCTTCTCGGTCCGGTGGCGTGGGGTCCGGTTGACGGTGGACGTGAGCCCGACGTCGGTCACCTACACGGTGCGCGACGGCGAGGACGCCAGCATCACCCTCCGGCACGTGGGGGAGGAGCTGACGGTCACCGCCGGTACGCCGGCCACCCGGCCGCTGGCCAAGCGGGTGCCGCTCCTCGACCGGCCGACCCAGCCGGTCGGCCGCGAACCTCGCCCGGCCTTCGCGGGCGAGGACCGCTGAGCCGGCTAGTTCTTGGCGGCGAGCTTCTCGGCGGTTCCGACGAGCAGCACCGAGGCGATCACGGCGGTGACGAAGCCGAGGATGTTGAGTTCGAAGATGCCACCGGTGCCGAGGATGTTCGCGATCGTGCCGCCGATGACGGAACCCGCGAGGCCGAGCAGCAGGGTGGCGAACAGGCCGAGACGCTGCTTGCCGGGCGTGAAGAGCCGCGCCAGTGCCCCGATGATGAGTCCCGCGACGATGAAGCCGATCATGTGCTGATTCCTCCGAGTTGTCCTGGTCTCACACCAGTGTGGCGGCCCAGCGGCCGCCGCACAGTTGGAGATCACCCTGATCGCCCCCGGAGAGCACCCTGGGATCAGGTCGTGACCTGAGCGTCGAAGAGTGGGGTGTTCTCCTGCAGGTGCGGCACCCGCTCGAGCCGGCTCAGCGCCTGGGCCATCGCGCGCTGGGAACCCGCCTCGGTCGGCACCAGCGTCCGGAAGGCCAGCTGGCACGGACTGCCCGTCCTGAGCAGCTCGGCGTAGAACTCGATGTCCTGCAGGTCCACTCGCTCCTTGAGAAGCTGGCGGGTGGCCTTCCCGCAGCGCAGCAGACCGGCGTAGAACGTCTGAGACGCAGGTGTCTTCACAGCGATGGCCTGGTCGGCCAGGGCCTTCAGAACGAAGTACTCCGCGCTGGCAGTCTTGTCCCGCAGGTAGCGCAGGCCGGCGACCTCGCCGGGGGAGTCGGACAGGCCGCACACTGCCCACCCCGGCGGCACGATGAGTGCCTGTGAGGCCGGAACGTTGCCCGGCAGCTGAGTCTGCGGTGACAGGATGCCGCTGTTCGCCACTGCCTTCAGTGCGGTCTTGGACGCGGCGTCGGGCGGGCTGGCGAACGGCGCTGCCACCACCCGCGTGCTCCACTTCGCATCCGGTACGACGATCACCGCGAGGTTGCCGGTGTTCTTGAGCAGCAGGCTCGTTCGCGAAGAGTCCGTCGCGGCTTCCAACCGGATACCGTCCACCGCGGTGACCGCCGGGAGCCGACGGGTCGACTTCGAACAGTCCGCGGCTGCCTTCGGCGTCGCCGCCGGCTTCTTGGTGCCGTTCGACGGTTTCGACGACGACTTCGACGGCGGTGCGGTCGGTGCGTCGTCACCGACGTACTCCGAACCGACTGCGCTCGAGCATCCGGCAGCGCCGAGTGCCGTCACGACTACTGCTATCACTGTGGGCACGACTGCCCGACTGCGTCCCGCCTTCATGGTGTCCCCCTGAATGGTGCAACCGAGCTCACTAGGTCCCCACCTGCCCGGTTCACAACATGTGTAGCCGCCAGTGTCGCACCGCGCTGCGGCCGACGACAACGTCTGCTCCGGCGTGCCCACCCGGTACCCTGCCCGTGTGGTGGACGTAACGCGATCGCAGCTGCTGCGCTCCCTGGTGATCCTGGGTGCGCTGGTCGGCCTGTTCGCACTCCACGGCAACGTCGGGCATTCGGGCCGGCCGGAGCAGGTCACTGTCGGTTCGGTCGCGATTACGCTGCCGCTCGACGCGCATGGTGCGGTAGAGCGGCTCGAGCAGGTCGCCATGGTCGCGCCGATGACGCTGCCCGTCGATGCCTCCGACCATCAGCATCTGCTGGTGCCCTGCGCCCTGCTGATCGGCTCGGTGCTGCTGCTCGGCCTTGGGCTGTTGCTGACCCGCCAGCGGTTCGCTGACGCGCCGCTGCGGGCGCCTGCCCGGCGCATGCCCTGGCTGCGGACTGTGGTTCCAGCAGCTCCGGATCTGACGAGACTCTGCATCCTCCGGACGTGACGGTCAGCCGCTCCGCCAGCTGACCTCACTCGTTCACGCATTTCTGCGTGCTTTTCCGGAAGGAAGCCGTCATGCGGCTGTCACTTCGCGGCGTAGTCGCCGCTGCACTCTTCGCCCTCGTCCTGAGCGGCTGCGGTACCGAGACACCCACAAGCTCGAACACTCCGGTGCCTTCCCAGCCCACGATGACCCCGAGCAAGACACCAAGCGAGACACCGAGCAGTACGCCGACACCCGTCGTACCGGCTGCTGATGTGACCGTCGACGTGAAGATCGCCGGCGGCAAGAGCACGCCGAGCGGGCAGACCGTGAAGGCGAAGACCGGTCAGAAGGTCCGGATCACGGCGGTCAGTGACGTGGCTGATTCGCTGCACGTCCACGGCTATGACAAGACGCTGGACCTCAAGCCGGGCAAATCGGTCTCGGTGGAGTTCACCGCCGACACCAAGGGCAGCTTCGAGGTCGAGACGCACGAGAGCGGGAAGCTCGTCTTCAAGCTGCAGGTGAGCTGAGTGATTCCACTGCATGGGATCGGCGGGCGTCAGGACCTGCCGATCCCGTTCGGCCTGGCTGTGACCGGTGCCGGGATCGCGATCGCACTGTCGTTCGTCATCCTGGCCGTCGCCTGGCGGTCACCGAAGTACCGCGGAGCCACCAGCGGTACGCCGCTCCCGGCTGCACTGCGCACTGCGCTCGACTCGTCCTGGTTGCGCTGGGTGGTCCGGCTGTTCGGCCTTGCCCTCTTCGGGTACGCCGCACTGGCCTTGCTGGCCGGAGTGGACCGGCTGACGAACCCGATCTTCGGATTCGTCTACATCCTGGTCTGGGTCGGACTGGTACCGCTGTCGCTACTGCTCGGGCCGGTCTGGCGCACCCTCAACCCACTCCGGACCCTGCACCTGCTGGCTTGCCGGGTGCTCCGCCATGACCCGCGGCGCGGTCTGTTCGAACTCTCACCACGGGTGGGGCTCTGGCCGGCCGCATTCGGGATCTTCGCGTTCGCCTGGCTCGAACTGGTCGCACCTGACCGGGCAACGCTGCTGGTGGTGCAGGGCTGGCTTGCCCTCTACGTCGTTTACGTCATGTTCGGCGCGGTGCTGTTCGGCGACCGGTGGTTCGCCGCCGCGGACCCGTTCGAGGCCTACGCGACCCTGATGGCCAAGCTGTCGCCTTGGGGACGCCGCAGTGACGGCGCGATCGTCGTACGGCGTCCGCTGGAGAACCTGGACAGCCTGACAGTCAGACCGGGCTTGGTCGGACTGGTGGCCGCGCTACTCGGATCTACCGCGTACGACGGGTTCTCCCGATCGAGCAGGTGGATCGGATGGGCGCAGAACTCCGGCTACTCGCAGACTCTGCTCGGGACTCTGGCGCTGCTCGGCTTCGTGCTGTTCGTGCTGATCACCTACTCAGCGGCGACTGTGCTCGCAGGACGGATCTCGGACAGCTCTCGGACCAGACTGCCGGGACTGTTCGCGCACTCCGTGGTGCCGATCGTGCTCGGCTACGTGGTCGCGCACTACTTCACTCTGCTCGTGCTGGAAGGCCAGCGCACCGTCATCCTGCTCAGCGATCCACTCAGCCGAGGCTGGAACGTGTTCGGCACCGGACTGAACGGAGTGAACGCAGGAATCACCAACCACACCACAGCGGTCGCCACCGTCCAGGTGAGCGCGGTGGTGATCGGTCACCTCCTGGGTGTGATCTCAGCCCACGACCGCGCGGTCGCCCTCTTCCCCCGTGGGCGCGCATTGGCCGGCCAGATCCCGCTCCTGGTCGTCATGGTTGCGTACACGATGGGAGGGCTTCTACTGCTCTTCTCCGCTTGATCCGCACCTGGCCGAACGTGATGCCGGTGAAGACGAGAGCGAGGCCGAGGACCTGACGGGTGGTCAGGGACTCGGCCGAGAAGAGCAGACCGAGCAGTACGCCGGTCACCGGGTTGAGGAGTCCGATCAGGCCGACCGTGGCTGCGTTGAGGTGGCGGAGGCCGGTGAACCAGGCGGTGAAGGCCAGTGCGGTCGCCACCAGGCCGACGTACGCGAAACCGGCGACGGCAGGGAGGTCAAGGGTGGGTGGTCGGCCTTCGAAGACCAGCGCGAACGGGACGAGGACCAGTCCGCCGGCGATCAGCTGCCAGGAGGTGGTGGCTAGTGGGCCATCGGCGCGGCCCCACTTCTTGGCCAGGACGTAGCCGCAGGACGACATGGTCAGTGCGGCGACCGAAGCGAGCACTCCGCGCAGGTCGACCGCCGACGTACCGCCGCCGAGTAATAGACAGACGCCGGCGAATCCGGCCGCGGCGCCGGTCAGAACTGCTGCTGTGGGGCGCTCGGACAGGAGGACCCAGGCGAACAGCGCCATGGTCATCGGTGCGGCGGACATGATCGTGGCTGCCAAGCTGACCGGTAGTAGCTGGGCCGCCAGGTAGATGAGGGCGAAGAACGCGCCCATGTTGCACACACCCAGCAGTAGCGAGCGCCACCACCACACACCGTGGGGGAGTCGCCGCGCCAGGGCGAGCAGGAGCAGTCCGGCGGGCAGTGCGCGGAACACCGCGCCGTACAAGGGGTATCCGGCCGGTAGGTACTCGTGGGTGACGAAGTAGTTCGTTCCCCACGCCACCGGAGCGATCGCGGTCACGAGAGCCCAGCGGTAGGTATTTTCCATGGAAGACAATATATCTTCCCGGGAAGATATACTCGACCGGTGACTGAGAAGGACCATGTGGCCCGGATCCAGGCCGAGTGGCGGATCGAGCGGCCGGACATCGACACCAGCCCACAGGGCGTAATCGGCCGGATGCACCGGATCGGCGCGCACCTGACCGGAGAGCTGACCCTGCTGTACTCGCGGTTCGGCCTCACCGAGGGCGAGTTCGACGTACTGGCCGCGCTGCGCCGCGCCGGAGCGCCGTACGAGCGGGCGCCGGGGGAGATCGCCGTCCACACGATGGTGACGACCGGTGCGGTCACCAAACGCGTCGATCGGCTCGAATCGGCCGGACTGGTCCTGCGGCAGCGCAGCGCGGCCGACGGGCGCGGGCGGGTGATCCGGCTCACCCCTGCCGGCCGCCGGGTGATCGACCGCGCCTTCGCCGCGCATATGGACAACGAAAAGCGGCTTCTCGGCGTCTTACGGCCTGATGAGACGGCTCAGTTGGAGGAGATCCTGGCCGCGTGGCTGGCCCGGATCGAGGACACGGCACAATAGGCCTGCCCGCGAGATCGCGAATTCTTGACCGCGGCATGACATCGCGTCAGGGCATTCCGGTCCACCATGGCATCCGGGACCCGGTAGCCTCCTCCTGGGTGGCCGTTCACGTGATTGTCCGGTTCGGTCCAGCGCAGCACACCAGGAAGGTCAGCTCCACACCATGGGTTCCACTGTTACTCCCGGGCGCGGGTCGATGCGCGCCCGTGTGCTCGCGATGCTGCCGGGCCCGGCGCGCAAGTTCCTGGGGCGGGGGAAGCGGGCCGTGGCCGAAGGTGGCAAGACGATGGCTGCGAATGTCGACCGCAAGCGCCGGGAGGCGGCCCTGCCGCCGAACCCGGAGGTTCCGGAGTCCGAGATCCGGTTGTTCGTGGGTCCGGCCAACTTCGCCGGTCAGGGCACCACCTGGTCCCGGGCGGCCGAGCGGCACCTCGCGGGCGTGCAGGCCAAGAACATGCAGTACGCCGGCGGCGCGTACCGGTTCCCGGCCGACCTCGAGGTGGAGCGCGAGCTGCTCGACGACCGGGTCTGGCAGGACCGCCAGGTCGACTATCTGACCAACGGCAACTACACCCACGTGCTGATCGAGGCCGGTCGCCCGGTCTTCGGCACCCGCTTCGCGCGGAACGCCGCCGGCGACGTGAAGACGCTCAAGGCGGCCGGCGTCAACGTCGGCCTGGTCGCGCACGGTTCCGACGTCCGCCTGCCGAGCCGGCACGCCGAGACGCACGAGTGGTCGCCGTTCCACGAGCGGGACGACTTTTTCACCCGGCTGGAGGCGCAGGCCAAGCGTGAAGGCCTGCTGTTCAACACCTTCGAGGGTCCGACCTTCGTGTCCACCCCGGACCTGCTGGTCGACGTACCGGGTGCCAAGTGGCTGCCGGTCGTGATCGACCCGGACCGCTGGGCCAACGACGAGCCGGTGCTCGAGCGGGAGCGTCCGATCGTCCTGCACGCACCGACCAACCCGCGGTTCAAGGGCACCGAGTACGTCGAGGCGGCCATGCAGCCGCTGCACGACAAGGGCCTGATCGAGTACCGCCGGCTCACCGGCATCCCGAGCGAGGAGATGCCGGCCGCGATGGCGGGGGCCGACATCGTGCTCGAGCAGTTCGTGCTCGGCCCGTACAGCGTGACCGCGTGCGAGGCGATGGCCGCCGGCCGGGTGGTCGTCGTGAACGTCGACGAGGACGTCCGCAAGCACGTCAGCTCGGTGACCGGACGCGACCTGCCGATCGTGCACGCCGACCCGACCACCATCGGCGAGGTCGTCGAACAGATCGTGGCCGACCGGGAGGCCGCCCGCGCGGTCGCCGCCCGCGGCCCGGAATACGTCCGTGCGGTGCACGACGGAACCATGTCCAGCGAAGTTCTCGGGACCTGGCTCACGCCGGGCGCGAGCTGAACCAGAGAAAGCCATCATGACTGACCTGCAGGAGTTCGCCGGCGTGGACATCGCTGTGATCGTGCCGTGCTACAACGAGGCTGTCGCTGTGACCAAGGTGGTGACCGAGCTGCGCGCCGCGCTGCCGACGGCCAGCATCTACGTGTACGACAACAACTCCACCGACGACACCGCGGCACTCGCCCGGGCCGCCGGTGCGATCGTGCGGCACGAGTCCCGCAAGGGCAAGGGCAACGTGGTGCGCCGGGCGTTCTCCGACGTCGACGCCGATGTCTACGTGCTGATCGACGGCGACGACACGTACGACGCCGCCCGCGCGGGCGATCTGGTCCGCGTGCTGCTGCAGGGGCCGTACGACCACGTCGTCGGTGTCCGCAAGCACACCAACGAAGAGGCGTACCGGCCCGGCCACACCCTGGGCAACCGGGTCCTCACCGGCACGGTCGGCACGCTGTTCGGCCGGCAGATCACCGACATGCTCAGCGGCTACCGGGTCTTCTCCCGGCGCTACGTGAAGTCGTTCCCGGCGCTCGCGCAGGAGTTCGAGATCGAGACCGAGCTGACCATCCACTCGCTGCACCTGCGGGTCCCGGTGGCCGAGCTCGCGATCGGCTACAAGGAGCGCCCGACCGGTGGTGAGAGCAAGCTGCGCACCTACCGCGACGGGATGCGGATCCTGCGCTGGATCGTCACCGTCACCCGGATCGAGCGGCCGACGCTGTTCCACGGCCTGCTGGCCTCGGTCTTCGGCGTCGTCTCGCTGATCCTCGGCATCCCGCTGATCGCCGAGTACGTCGACACCGGCCTGGTCCCGCGGTTCCCGACCGCGATCCTGGCGTCGGCGATGGGCATCGTCGGGATCCTGGTGCTGGCGGTCGGATATGTCCTGGACGCGATCACCCGTGGCCGGCAGGAGGCGGCCCGGCTGGCCTACCTCCGGCTGCCGGCTCCGCAGACCATCGACGCGGCGCCCGGTGAGCTTCCGGTCCCCGTCGTACCGGCCGAGGAAGAGTCACCCCAGGTCGTCTGACCGCAACGCCTTCAGCTCGTCCCGTAGGGCGTCTCGCTCGGTAGTCATCGCTTCCAGCTCTGCCACTGTGGAATCCAGCGTCTGCTGGATCTCCTGGTGGCGGAGCTCTTGCGTTCTGCGGACCAGTCCCTCGACGACGTGCTCGTCGACCAGCCGCAGCAGCGTGCGGCCCTCCAGCGGGCCGGGTGACCGGGAGCGGTCGAGGTAGGAGTGCAGCTCGCCGACCTCGTCGTCGACGCGTCGGCAGACGACAGCCGCGCCCCAATCGGTGTCTGCGAGCGGATGCGCCTCAGCGGCTTGCAGTCCGGCTGCCACCAGCGCCTGAATCACCGAACCGAGCGGCAGCTCAGCCGGCGGCCACGGCAGCAGCAACAGGACAACCGCACCCGGTACGGCGTCCGCCAGCACTGCAGGCAGATCGCCGGCGGCGGCGGGAGACTCGGCCACTGTCACTACGGTCACGACGTCATCCGCTTCCGGTGACGGGACTGTGTCGGTCACCTTCATCAGAGGCGGCCAGGTGTGCTCGGAGCCGGTGCGATCGACGACTGTCCCGTCTTCGGGCAGCCAGGTGCGGACTAGTTCGTTGAGCTGCATTCAGAACACCCTTTGCAGGACGAGGAAACCGGTCGGCGCGCCCCGGAAGCCATAGGGGACGAAGCGGTCCACCTGCATCCCCACCGGCTCCAGCAGGCTCTGGTAGCGGTGCAGGGCGCGGGTCCGCTGGTAATACGACCAGGTGCGGTCCGCATCGGACTCGTGGTCTACAAGGAGGAGCAGACCGCCCAGCCGGACCAGTGCGGCCAGATTGAGCACCGAGGTCTCCCACAGCGCGTCGTCCATGATGTGGAACAGCACATCGATGCTGTAGACGACGTCGTACAGGTGGGGTGGCTTCCAGTCGGCCAGTGGGGACAGGTGGAAGCTGCTGTGGCCGGTCGCGTTCGCGCGGCACAGGTCGATCGCGTGCTCACTGACGTCGATGCCGTCGATCGCATGCCCGAACCGCGCCATCGAGTGCGCGAACCAGCCCTTGCCGCAGCCGGCGTCGAGGATGCGCAGCGGAGCCGCGGCCTCGGTGCGGTCGCCGATGATGTTGAGCAGCCGGCCGAGCCGCACCGCGTAGAAGATCTCGTTGCTGAACTCGTCGTACCCGGCGTCGCCGCCCGAGCGCAGCGCACCGAGCCGTCGGTGCCGACGGTCCCAGTGCTCGATGGTCTCGTCCGTCCCGAGTTGGTCCACGAATTTCACCCTACCCTTGAACGCACAGCCTCGGCCTGTGGATGGTGGAGGCCGGTGAACAGCGCGAGTGCGATCGCGTACTCCGGTTGTGGATCCTGCTCGGCTGCGGCGAGGCTGTCCCCGAGCCGGGTCCGGGCGACGGCTTCGTTGTATCGGTCGGCGAGTGCCTGGTAGATGTCGGCCGCAGCGCGGTAGTTGCTGATCGCCTCGTCGTAGCGACCGCGCAGTACGGCGAGGTGCGCGACGCTGTCGTACGTCGCAGCCAGGCTCGGAGGGTCGTCGAGGGCCCGCAATCGGTGGAGTGACTCGACACAGGCGGTTTCTGCGTCGGCCAGCTCACCGAGCTGCGCGAGCTCCCAGCCGACGGAGTTCAGCGTGACGGCGCTCTGGAGCTCGTCGCCGAGTGCCGCGTAGAGGGCCAGCGATTCCTGCACGAGTGCCAGCGCCTCGTCGTACCGGCCGAGGCTGCTGACCGCATAGCCGAGCACTCGGAGTGCTCTGGCCTCGGCTGCCGCGTCACCGGTCTGACGGGCAGCTGTGAGCGACCGGCTGGCATGCTCTGCGGCCGTGCTGAACCTCTCCAGCCGGATGTCGGCCAGTGCGAGGTCGAGGTGCGGTTTGACCTCGGCGGCCGGGCTATCGGCCGCACGCAGCGCCAGCTCGGCGACTGAGATCCAGTCGTGCCAGTGTCCGCTGCGATCGAGGTAGTCGGACAGGACAGGGAGGAACGCGGCCGGTTCAGTGGCCGCGAACGCCAGCAGAGCAAGGCGTTCGGCGTCGAACCACGCGAGGTCTGCTGTCGGTGCAGTCCGCAGGTAGTACTCCCGGATGCGGTGCTCGGCAGCCTGGTCGCTCGGTAGGTCTTGGGCATAGCTGCGCAGGAGGTCATGCAGAGTGAAGACTCCGGGCTGCGGCTCGTCGATGAGGTGTGCACGGCGCAGCTCCCGCAGTACGGCGGTTGGCGCGCTGCCGAGGGCCGCCCGGGCCGCAGCGGTGGTGAAGGTCGGACCGGGATGCCGACCGATCAGCCGAAACATCTGTGCAGCCGGGCTGCTCAGGTCGGCGTACGACCAGGAGAACACCGCACGCAGGTCGGTGTAGGAGTCGTCGCCGGACAGGGAGTCCAGACGGCTGGTGCGCAGCTCGCCGGCGATCGCAGTGAGATCGAAGTCGCGCTGCAAGGCGACTCTGGTGGCAACCAGGGCCAGGGCGAGTGGCAGCCCGGCGCACAGTCGGACCAGCTCGGCTGCGGCAGTCGAGTCGGCGCTGACCTTCTCGGCGCCGAGCCGGCTGCTCAACAGTCGCAGCGCGGCATCGGTCGGCAGTAGATCCAGGATGATCGGCTCGGCACCGGCCGCGATCACGCCGTCCAGCTGGATCCGGGTAGTGATCACCACGAGACAGCTCGCCGTACCGGGCAGCAGCGGCCGGACCTGCTCGGCGTCGTGGGCGTTGTCGAGCAGCACCAGCAGTCGGCGGCCAGCCACGAAGCTACGGAACAGTGCGGCCTTCCCATCGAGGTCTGACGGGATGGTGTTGGCAGGGACGTTCAGTGCGGTGAGGAAGCTGTGCAGTGCGTCCTCGGCGGAGACCGGTGCGGCCACTGGCTCGAAGCCACGCAGGTTGACGTAGAGCTGGCCGTCGGGGAACCGCTCGGCGTTCTGATGGGCCCAGTGGATAGCGAGCGTCGTCTTGCCGACCCCCGCCGTACCCATGACGACAGCGATTCGCCGGTCGTCTCGACCGGCCAGTTCGTCCAGCGCCTTGAGCTCTAGCTCACGGCCTACCGGCCGAACTCCCGGACTGGGCAGCTGCCGCGGCACCGGCTGCGTGCTGCCGCTGGTCCGCGCCAACAGACGCTGGTAGACAGCCTGAAGCTCCGGACTGGTGTCCACGCCGAGCTCGTCAGCGATCCGGCGGCGGATCTCGTCGTACCGGTCGAGAGCCTCCGCAGGGCGACCACAGGCATCCAGTACGACGATGAGTCGTTGCCAGAGTGATTCGCGCAGCGGATGCGCGGTGGCGAGCTCCAGCAGCCGGGGGAGCTGCGCAGCATCGGGGGAGCGGTCAGTGAGGCGCTCGACCGTGTCCAGATAGCGCTCTACGAGCCGAGGCGTCTCGAATCGCTCCAGCCAGGTGCCGGTGAGTCCAGCGAACGGCGTGCCTCGCCAGAGCGCGAGTGCTTCCTCGAGCCGACCCTCTTGAGCTAGCCGGTCGAACTGGATCACATCCGCGTCTGCGACAGCCAGTTGGTAGCCATCCGGTCGAGTCCGCAGCAGCTCAGGCCCGAGTCGGCCGCGGAGGCGCGACACGAGGGTGTAGATGCTCGCGCGTGGATCAGCCGGCTGTTCGTCGTCGCCCCACAGCATGGTGGCCAGCCGGTCCGGAGCGACGGTCTCGCCGGCGTGCAGGGCGAGTGCCGCCAGTAGGGTGCGTGGACGCGCACCGGGCAGCTCGAGCGGGACACCGTCGAGGATAAGCTCGAACGGACCGAGACAACGAAGCTGCAGCCGGCCAGCCGAAGCGTTGTCCACCGAATGACCTTAGCCTCCGCCAAGGACAGTTGGCGTCAGGTTTGCAGGTGGATTGCAAGGTCCGAGTCCGGCAGTTCGCCGCTATGGTGGGCCGGTGCTGGAGTGCCGGGTTCTGGGGCCCGTCCGAGTGCTGGTCGACGGGGCCGTGGTCGAGGTCGGGGGAGCGCTGCCCCGACGCCTGATCGCTGCGCTCGCACTGGCGGACGGCAAGCCGGTGTCGGACGACCGGTTGGCCCAGGCGATGTGGGACGACGGATCACCGGCCAAAGCAGCCGCTGCGATGCAGGCGTACGTGTCCAGACTGCGGTCCGCGCTCGGGACGGCGTACCGCGACCGGCTGGGGCGTACACCGGCCGGATGCTTCCTCCATGCCGACGAGGTGCGCCGCTGTTGCTGATCCACGGCATGGCGGCGCACCACGACTTGTGGGGGGACGAACTGCTCTCCGCGTTGGAGGCCAGGTTCGACATCGTCGCGTACGACCATCGGGGGATCGGACGTGGTGACCGGGCGGACGAACCGTTCACGGTGGCGGACCTGGCCGACGACGCGGCCGCGGTGATCGAGTCGGTGGGGTGGACCGACGCGCATGTCGCCGGCATGTCGCTCGGCGGGATGGTGACGCAGGAGCTGGCAATCCGGCATCCGGACGTCGTGCGGTCGATCGCGCTCGGGTGCACCTGGGCCGGTGGACCCGAGGGCGTGATCTCGGAGACGTCGCGCCGGATGGTCGAGGCGATCGCCACCCGGGACGTCGAGCACGGGCTGCGCACCAGCTTCGAGGCGAACTTCTCCCGCCGGTACGCCACCGAGGTCCCCGGCGCCCGCGAGATCTACCGGCGGAGAGCGCTCTCGGTGAAGGTTCCGGTACCGGTTGTGCTCATGCAGTGGGCAGCGGCCCAGGCACACGACACTACGGCCAGCCTCGGAGCGGTCGACGTACCGGCGTTGATCATGCACGGCACCGCGGACGCCGGGATCCCGGTAGAGAACGCTCTCCGGCTCTCCGAACTGTTGCCCGCGGCCCAGTTGGAGCTCTTCGAGGGAGTCGGTCACCTGCTCTGGTGGGAGGACCCGGAGCGGACAGCGGCGTTGCTGATCGCCCAATCCGGAGGCTGATCGGCAACGAACCATTCCGGCCCACCTCGCGTCCTTCGGCGTGGGGGTGGTGTCGTGCCGAACGATGGGTGGGTAACCTGCCCTGGTCGTTGGCCGATCGGATAGGAGATGATGCCGACCGTGACCGAACCAGGAAGCCAGCCCAAGCACGACCGGCTGTCGCCGTCGGAGGCCGATCCGGCCGTCGCTGGGTTGACCGTCGGGCTCGGGGGTCGGTCCGGCCGGTTCGCCCGGCTCAGCTCGTCGTGGTGGACGCCGCTGCGGATCGCGCTCGCGGTCTGCACGATCACGTTCGGTCTCGGCGTGCTCCAGAAGGCACCCTGCATGGACGCCGGCTGGGACCGGCAGAGCTGGCGGCCGTTCAAGGCGCTGTGCTACTCCGATGTCGGTTTCCTCTACCAGGAGCGCGGGTTCGCCGAGGGCAACCGGCCGTTCCTGGACACCGGCAACTACCCGGTGCTCGAGTACCCGGTGCTCACCGGCGGCTTCATGGAGGTCGCGGCGCAGCTCACCTGGCTGATCACCGGCGACCCGAAGAAGGACCTCACCGACGAGCAGCGACGCGACACGGCCGGCGTGTTCTTCGTCGTCAACATCCTGCTGCTGTTCCTCTGCGCGCTGCTGATCGTCGGGCTCACCGTGGCGACCGCGCGCGGAGTCGCCACCAGACCCGGGGCGGCGCGCGGCCAGCCGCTCGACGCCCTGTACGTCGCTGCCGCACCAGTCCTGGCCGTCACCTCGACGATCAACTGGGACCTGTTCGCGGTCGCGCTCACCGCGGGGGCGATGTTCGCCTGGTCGCGCGGTAAACCGATCTGGTTCGGCATCCTGATCGGGCTGGGGACGGCGGCGAAGTTCTACCCGTTCCTGCTGCTCGGACCGCTGCTGATCGTGTGTCTGCGCGGCCGCAAGATGTGGCCGTTCGTCCAGGCGACGGTGGCCGCGGCGGTCTCCTGGGCGCTGGTGAACGCGCCGATCTACCTGCTCGCGAAGAACGAGTGGCTGTCGTTCTGGACCTTCAACGACGCGCGGGAGAGCGATTACGGCTCGATCTGGTACGTGCTGAAGCTGGCCAAGCACGAGGTCGCCGACGTCAACCAGCTGAACATCGTGATCTTCGCGGGCCTGTGCCTGTCGATCGCGATCCTCGGGCTGATGGCGCCCCGGCCGCCACGGTTCGCCCAACTCGCGTTCCTGGTGGTCGCGGCGTTCCTGCTGATCAACAAGGTCTACTCGCCGCAGTACGTGCTCTGGCTGCTGCCGCTGGTCGCCCTGGCCCGGCCACGGCTGCGCGACTGGCTGATCTGGCAGGCCTGCGAGATGTTCTACTGGATGCTCGTCTGGATGCATCTGGCCCAGTTCCTCCAACCAGGCAATCCGGATGTCCCCGACCGCATCTACTGGCTCTCGGTCATCCTGCGGATGGCAGGCACGCTCTGGCTGATGCTGGTCGTTGCCCGCGACATCCTGTTGCCCGAGAAGGATCCGGTCCGGCAAGGCGACATCATCGACGATCCGAGCGACGGCGTGGCTTCCAAGGCCCGGCCCGCTCAACTGGCCCCGGCCTGACCGTTGAGCTTCGCTCCCTCGACGTCGACGGCCGGCAGCAGCCGGTCGAGGCGGCGGGGGAGCCACCACGCCGCGCGGCCGAGTAGCGCCATCACGGCGGGGACGATGCTCAACCGGACCACGAAGGCGTCGAGCGCGACCGCGACGGCGAGGCCGAAGCCGAGTTCGCGGAACATCATCTCGCCGGAGAGCAGGAACCCGGCGAAGACCGCGATCATGATGACGGCCGCGGCGGTGACGACTCGGGCGGACTGGCTGAAGCCCTCCACCACCGAGTCGAGTGGCGTAGCGCCGTCCGCACGGGCCTCGCGCATCCGAGTGACCAGGAAGATCTGGTAGTCCATCGCCAGGCCGAAGACGACGCCGATCAGGAAGATCGGCAGCATGCTGAGGATCGGCCCGGTCTGACCCTCGATGCCGAACAGCCCGGCCAGCCAACCCCACTGGAAGATCGCGACCAGCGCGCCGAACGTGGCAGCGATGGTGAGCAGGAACCCGAGGGTGGCCTTCAACGGGATCACCACCGACCGGAAGACCAGCATCAGCAAGAGGAACGCGAGACCGACGACCAGCAGCAGGTACGGCGCCAGCGCGGAACCCAGCTTGCCCGAGACGTCGATGGTCACTGCCGTCGCCCCGGTCACCGAGACCTCGGTCCCAGGCAGATCGCGGATCGCGTGAACCAGTTCCGCGGTCTGCGGATCGCTAGGTCCAGCAGCCGGAATCACAGTCAGTACGGCGGTATCGCCCGCCGGATTGAGGATCGGCGTACCGACTGCTGTCACGTGTGGCAAGGCTCGAACGGTTGCTGCTGTGTTGTCGGCGGCAACCTTCGCGTCCGCCGCGTCGACGACCACCAGGAGCGGACCGTTGAAGCCTGGCCCGAACCCGGTGCTCAGCAGGTCGTACGCCGCGCGCTGGCTGGTGCCGGGCTTGGCCGTGCTGTCGTTCGTGAGACCCAGTTGAAGATCCAGGGCCGGAATCGCCAAGGCTCCGAGGCCGAGGCAGGCCGTCACCAATACTGCGACCGGCCGTCGGGTGACGAAGTCCACCCAGCGGCGCCCCACCGTCCTGGTGGCCTCGACGGAGGTCCGGCCACCGAGAATCCGTGGGCCCACGATTGCGAGCATCGCGGGGAGGAAGGTCAGGGCGACCGCCACCGCCACCACCACGGTGAAGGCGGCCGCGAGTCCCATCTGGGTGAGGAACGGGATGCCGACCATGGACAGTCCGGAGAGCGCGATCACGACGGTCAGGCCGGCGAAGACCACTGCAGAGCCTGCGGTCCCGACTGCACGCCCGGCGGCCTCCTCCGGCTCCAGACCCTGAAGCAGCTCTTGGCGATACCGGGAGACGATGAACAAGGCGTAGTCGATCGAGACCGCCAGGCCGAGCATCAGCGCCAGTACCGAAGTTGTCGAGGCCACGTCGAAGAAGCCGGACGCGGTGCCGATCGCGGTCACACCGATCCCGACCCCGATGATTGCCGAGAGCAACGGTAGGACCGCGGCGACCGCCGAGCCGAAGGTGATCAGCAGGACGACCGCGGCGACGCCGAATCCGATGATCTCGGTCAGGTGCGGTGCCTCGGTCTCCGTCATCGCGTCCCCGCCGTACTCGACCGTCAGTCCGCCGGTCTTGGCTGGTTCGATCGCGGCCCGGATCGCGTCCCGAGCCTGTGGGGTGACCTCCTTGGCGGGAACCCGGTAGCTGACCTGGCTGTACCCGATGGTGCCGTCGGCGGAGATTCCCCTTGAGCCAAACGGATCGCTCGCCGTTCGGACCTCGGGTGCAGCCGCGAGACGCTGAATGGTGGCTGATAGCAAGGATCGGCTGGCCGGGTCGCTGAGCTTCCCGCCGTTCGGTGCGCGGAAGACGATCCGGGCGGTCGCGCTGTTCGCGCCGGCCTGCGGAAACCGCTCTTGCAGCAGGTTTCCGGCCCGCTGCGATTCGGTGCCGGGGATCGAGAAGGCGGCCGGAGTCAGCGAAGCCATCGTGACCGTGCCGACGACTCCGGCGGCGAGAAGCCCGAGCCAGACCAGGACGACCAGACGGCGGCGCCGGAACGCGAACCGGCCGAGCCGGTAGAGGTAGGTTGCCATGCGGTCGATGGTTCAGCGACGGGCAGGCGGTCCGCGTCGTCCAGGTGCAGGCTGTTCGAGCTGCCGCGGCCACGGTACGTCGTACCGCGTCCGCAGTACTGGCTATCGGACGCGCACCAGACCCGTCTGGTAGGCGATCACCACGAGCTGGGCCCGGTCGCGGGCCTCCAGCTTCGTCATCGCCCGGTTCACGTGGGTCTTGGCGGTCAAGGGCGACAACACCAGCTGGTCGGCGATCTCCTCGTTGGACAGCCCGAGCGCGACCAGCCCGACGATCTCGCGCTCTCTCGTCGTGAGGACGTCCAGCCGGGAGCCGGCGGCCGCCGTACCGACCTCCGGCTGGGTCAGGAATCGGTTCATCAGTCCACGGACCGCCTTCGGTGACAGCAAGGCGTCGCCCTGGGCAACCAATCGGATGCCGTTGATCAGTTCCGCCGGTTCGGCGCTCTTGCCGAGGAATCCGCTCGCTCCGGCCCGAATCGCCTCGAAGACGTACTCGTCGACCTCGAAGGTGGTCAGGATCAGCACCTTCACGCCCGACAGCGACTCGTCCGCGGCGATCTGCCGGGTCGCGGCCAGCCCGTCGACCTCCGGCATCCGGATGTCCATCAGCACCACGTCGGCGCGTTCGCTGCGGGCCAGCTCGACCGCCTCCCGGCCGTTCGCGGCCTCAGCCACCACCTCGAGTCCGGGCGCCGCGTTCACCAGCACGCGGAACCCGCTGCGGATCAACGTCTGGTCGTCGGCCAGCAGCACCCGAATCGTCACTCACAGCTCCGTTCTCCAGGGGGATGACCGCGTGAACCCGGAAGCCGCCGTCCGGGAGCGGGCCCGCCGACAACTCGCCACCCACCGCCGAAACCCGCTCCCGCATGCCGAGCAGGCCGTGGCCGGTGGTGTTGTTGCTGCTTTGGTACGGCGGGCCGTCGTTGACGACCTCGATGAGCAACGACCCGGGCCGCTGCTCACACCGGACCTGCACCACGGTGCCGGGCGCGTGCTTCACGACGTTGGTCAGGGACTCTTGAAGGATCCGGTACGCCGTCAGCCCGATCACCTCGGGTACGACGAGGGGCGGCGTCGGTGTGGAACGCCGGACGATCTGCAGTCCCGCGGCCGTGAAGGACCCGATCAACGACTCCAGGTCGTTCAGGCCGGGCGCCGGCGCGGTCGGCATCGACGTACCGGGTTGTCGTAGTACGCCCAGCAGCACGGTGAGCTCCTGCAAGACCGTCCGGCCGTTCTGCCGGACCAGGACGAGCGCTTCGTCGGCTTCGTCCGGCTGCTCACGCAGGAGTTGCGACGCCACACCGGCCTGGACATTCATCAGGGCGATGTGGTGCGCGATCACGTCGTGCAGCTCATGGGCGATCCGCAGGCGCTCCTCCATCAATCGCCGCTCGCCTTCCTCCTGGCGGAACTGTTCGGCGCGCAGCAGCCGCTGTTCCGCCTCGGCCAGGTACGCCTCGCGATAGCGGACCGCTTCACCGAGTACGGCGGCGAACAGCACCAGGATCGCGCTGAACACGTTGGTGAACAGGTCGCCTGAGGTGAAGACGCTCGAGACGACGACGGTGCCGATCGCGGCGATGCCGATGACGATCGTGCGGGTTCGCGCGTCCTTGCGCGTCACCACGGTGTAGACGGCGGCGGCCATAGAGAGCGCGATCGGACTCTTGATCTGTTCGGTGACCGTGAACGCGACCACTGCGAGAGTGGTCAGCGTCAGCACGGTGAAGGGCGCGGCTCTGCGGAAGACGAGCGCGCCGCAGGCGAACACGCACGCGCCGATGCCGGCCGTCAGGTCGAGCTGGTTGGTCTCACTCGCCTTGCCGATGAGGTGCAGGACGCTGATCGCCAGAATGGTGAGCGCGAGCAGGCAGTCGGCAACGAGAGAGCGCGACCTGATGCGACCTGCGGGTCCGCCCATAGGTCGACAGTACGTCGTCGCTCGGCCACGGCGCATCGTCTGCCCGTGGTACCGAGCGCCTGCTACGAACGCAGTAGGTCCAGCTTGGCAACGTCCAGATTGCCGCCGCTGACCACGGCGGCGGTCACGCCGTCGAGCTTGATGCTGCCTTCCAGCAGGGCGGCGAACGGTGCGGCGGCCGCTGGCTCGAGGGCGAGCTTGGTACGCGACATCACGAGCCGCGTCGCTGCGAGCAGCGCGTCTTCACTGACCCGTACGACGTCATCGACGTACCGCTGGATGATCGGGAAGTTGCGCGTACCGCAGATCGGCGCGGCCAGGCCGTCCGCGATAGAGCGCGCTCCCGGGAGCCGCTGCGGCTCACCCGCCGCGAGACTGCGGCTGACCACGTCGGCCTGCTCCGGCTCGATCCCGATCACGCGGATCCCGGGCTTGACCAGCTTGACCGCCAATGCGACGCCGGAGATCAGTCCACCGCCGCCGATCGGCACCAGCACGGTGTCGAGGTCGGGGCGATCCTCCAGCAGTTCCAACCCCAGGCTGCCGTGTCCCGTGATCACGTGGTCGTCGTCGAACGGGTGAACGCCGGTGAGATCGCGCTCTCTCCGGATCCGCTCGTACTCCGCCAGCAGATCGCCTTCCACCAGTTCGACCGTGGCGCCGTACCCGCGGGCCGCCTCGATCTTCGCCGGTACGGCGCTCTTCGCCATCACCACGGTGGCCGGGATTCCCGCGTCCCGGGCGGCCCACGCGAGTGCGCCGGCCGCGTTCCCGGCCGAGACGGTCACGACACCGCGTTCGCGCTCCGCGGGCGTGAGCTGCAGCAGCTTGGTGAGCAGTCCACGGACCTTGAAACTGCCGGTCTTCTGGAACAGCTCGGCCTTGAGCACGAGCTCGCCGCCGAACTGCGCGTCCAGCGCGGACGAACTGACCAGCGGTGTCCGGTGGATGCGGCCGCGCAACTGCTCGGCCGCCGCGCGGATCTCCTCGAGTGTGGGCATGGCTCGAACCCTATGCCGCGCTTCGATGCGTTGGCTCGATGGGAGTTAAGTGCAGTAAGTCGATGGACAAACGACCGTATTCTGAGACGCGCCCCGGAGAGCGCTCCCGGGGATCTACCGTCGTGTCATGAGGCCGATGCTGACCGTGATCGTCGATCCCAGTGACCGTTGGATGGACCGTGCCGCCTGTCGCGGGCAGGCCGGGGCCTACGACGAGACGGCGACCCGTTTCGAGCAGCGCAAGGCGCGCGAGCAGTGTCTGACCTCATGCCCGGTGCTGAACGAGTGCTACGACTGGGCGCGGCGGACCAAGTACACGGGAACGGCCGCCGGGATCACGTTCCTGGACGGCCGCCGACGGGGTCACCCCGAGTCGGCGGCCAGCTGAGCCTGTTCCTGGTTCTGCTTACAGGCGGGCGGCGATGGCGCCGACGAGGTGGTCCGCGGCCGGCGGGTGCTCGGGGAAGAACAGGTAGGGCTCGATCAGCTCGAGCTCCATCAGCAGGAACCGGCCGTTCACGACGACGCCGTCGACCCGGGCGTAGGTCGGTTGGGTGCGGGCCGCGGAGAGCGCGTTCTTGGCGCTCTCCAGGGTGGCGGGAGTCGGCTCCTCGAGCGTCGACACGCCGCCGAACATCTGCTGCACCCGGTAGTCACCAGCTGCCGGGCGCTTCACGACCGCGTGGCTGTACTCGCCGCCGAAGAACAGCAGCGACCACTCGCCGTCGGTCTGGATCTCCGGCAGGAACGGCTGCACGAGGTAGACGTCGTCGGGCAGCTCGCTGAGCGCCTGCTCGAGCTCGGCCGAGCCGGCCAGGCCGCGGACGGTGTTGAAGGCCGCGCCGCTCACGGTGGGCTTGACCACGATCTGCTGACCGTCGAGCCCGGCGACGACCTCGCGCAGGCAGGCGCCGGCCGCGACCTGGGACGGCACGATCGCGACACCCTGCTCACGCAGCTCGAGCAGGTACCGCTTGTCGCTGTTCCAGCGGACCAGGTCGGTCTCGTTCAGCACCAGCACGCCGGACTTGTCGAGCAGCTCGAGCCACTCGGTGAACTCGACGTGCCGCTTGTAGTAGTCCCACACCGAGCGCACCAGCACCGCGTCGTAGGCGGACCAGTCGATCGACGGATCCGTCCAGACCAGGGGAACGGCGTCGAGGCCGGCTGCCTCGAAGGCGGCCAGCAGTGGGCCCCGCTCTTCCGGGAGCAACTCGGGCCAGTCGGCCGACGTCGCGACCGCGATGCGCTTCTTGAGACCGTTAAGTGTCACGTTGCTCAGTGTTGGTTGGCGGTCAGGCTCTCGTCAAACTGCTTTGCGGCGATCGGACGGTGACGCAGGGTAGTAACGATGACAACGATGACAAGGGCGGTCATGTAGATCAGTCCCTGCCGGCTGTCCTGCCCGACGGTGGCATAGGCCAGGTAGGCCGCCAGCGGTACGACGATCCACTCGGGCCGTCGGGAGAGCGCGGCCAACGCGATCAGCGGCAGGCCGTACCACGGGTAGGTGGGGGTGGCGAGCAGCAGCGCGGCGCCGTACAGCCAGCAGCAGGTGACGGCCAGGGGCTCGCGGCCGCGGCGCCGGAACGCGAGTACGGCGAGCGCTCCCGCGATCAGAACGGCGACGAGCTGACGGGCCTCAGGAGGCAGCAGGAGCGAGAGAATCGTGAACCGGGTGCTGCCGTCGGAGAACCCTTCCTGCGACAGGTAGCCGGGGAGGAAGCCCAGCACCAGGGCGCCGGATGCCACCAGGTACGGGATGTAGGTCGCGATGAAGGTGCCGAAGGCAATGAACGACTGCTTGACCCGGAATGCGGGCACGAGCAGCAACGGCAGCAGTTTCACGCTCGCGGCGGCGCCGAGCAGGATCCCGGCGAGTCGGGGACGCCGGGCGGCCACGATGACCGCGCCGGTGATCAGCACTGCGCCGAGAACGTCGACATGGGCTGCGCTTCCGGCCTCGAGAACCACGATCGGTGACCAACCCCACAGCGCTGCCCAGCGGCGATCGCTGCTGCTCGCGGCGAGTAGCCAGGTGAGTACAAGCGCGAGGAGACCGGCGGCGATCTGGAGTCCGAGGGTTCCGGCCGCCCAAGGGGTGACGGCCGCGACCGCGGTGAAGTACACCTGCGCTATCGGCGGATAGATCGTCGGAACTCGCGGGCGGTTGATCAGGGTCCGCGGGTCATCGGCGGCAAGTGCTGCCACCACGGCGGGATCGCTGGAGAGACTCGGGGGAGCGCTCACTCCCGATCTCTGGGTCGGCGACAACCCCGGGAACAAGAGCGGATCCCGCAACCCCGCCAAGGCGTCGTCCAGCGGGACATGCGCGTACGGCGAGTGCCCGGCCAACTGCACGCGGCCGTCCCACACGTAGCGGTACGCGTCGGTGCTCGTGATCGGGGCGTGTGTCAGACCTGGCACCTGGCACAAGGCGGCAACCACCATCACGCCCGCGATGCTGAGCCCGCGTCCGAACCGCCAGATCAGCCCGGCCACGACCAGACAACCGGCCACCATCAGCAGATTCGGCCACCACGAGACAGCACGAGCCCAGATCGTCACCACCGCAACGCCGACCGCAACGCCCCCCGCCAGCCAAGGGCTCAAGGAGCGAGGCGCAGGGGAGCGGTACGGGTCGGCAGACCGGTCTGTGGGGTGGTTCATGCGGTGCGGCGGAGGGTTAGGAAGGCTCGGTGTGGGGTGCGCCAGTCCTCGGTGGGGTGGAGGGTTGTTGTGCGCGCATGGCGGAGCAGGGTCCGGCTGCCTACCCTTGCCCAGGGCAAGGGAAATGACCGGCGGCCGGTCGAGCTGCGCAGGACGATCGGATCGGTGTCGTCGAGATCGTCGTCGGGATCGACCTCGACCAGGACGAGGCCGTTGGGCCGCACGAGCTCGGCGCAGCGACGAAGCAGATCGGCGGGATCGCCGCCGATCCCGATGTTGCCGTCCATCAGAACGACGCTGCCCCAGCGCCCCTCGGCCGGCAGCCGATCTTGCACCGGCCGTTGCAGGGCTGCCGCGCCACGTGACGTCGTCAGGGAAATTGCTTGTGGCGACACATCGACTCCGAGCGCGGGAATCCCTTGCTCAGCAAGGGCTGTGACGATCCGACCCGGTCCGCAACCGATATCGAGCACCGGTCCCTCGCAGCGGCTCAAGGCGAGTCGATCGACCTCATCTGCCGGGGATTGCCAGCGGTCCAACTCCGAGAGCGCCGGCAGGGTGCGTCCGTCGATGCCAGTGGCAACCACTTGCGCCGTACCGCCGAGTGCCTGCTCGAACAGCAAGGCCGGATGGGCCGTGTGCTCCAGCCGCCGGAACAGCCTCGACATCCGCAGCGACGGGTACTCCGCGGCGATCGCGGCTGCGTCCCACGGTGTGTCCATGTCGCGCAAGGTCGGGAGCAGGAGAACGCGCTTTCCGAGTTTCTCGAGGCGTCGCAGCTGATCCTGGCCGGTGTGATCGGTCGACATCGGTACGCCGATCAGCGCGTCGTCATCGGGTTCGCGGAACCCGAGACACCAGTACCCGCCGTCCTCGGTCAGCCCGAGCACAGCGTCGTACCCAGGCCAGTTGAAGCCCAGCAGTTCGGCCGGCAGCTGCGGTGTGTCCATGCCGACCAGCAGCATCGGCGAGCCGTCGTACGAGTCTCGGAAGGCGGCGGCGAGTCGCTCGTCGAGGCCGCCGCCGCGCTGCGGGACCACCTCGAAGCCGGGCGGTAGCCACGGCCCCGGACGGCCTTCGAGGACGATCACGCGGCGTGCCGCGGCAGCCGACCGCACCGTGGTCAGCGTGTCGACCAGAGACGCGCGGGCGAGCGCGGCCGCCTCCGCCGGGGTGAACTCGGTCTGCAAACGAGTCTTGACCCGCCCGGGGAGCGGTTCCTTCGCGATCACGATCAACGTGCCGCTCATGCCTTCAGCACCTTCGACATGTCGATGACGGCCCGAGCAGCGCCGAGCGGCGTACCGGTGACCTTCGAGCGGCCTGAGCGTGGCAGGTAGTCGATGTCGACCTCGGAGATCCGCCAGCCCGCATCGGCGGCGCGGACGACGGTCTCCAGCGGGTAGCCCGAGCGTCGGTCGAGCAGCGCGAGATCCAGCAACGCCGTTCGCCGGGCTGCTCGCATTGGTCCGAGATCGTGCAGGAGCACGCCGGTACGGCGCCTGATCCGGCGGGACAGTTCGGCGTTCGCCAGCCGGAGATGCCACGGCCAGGCGCCGCGAGAGACCGCTCTCCGGCGGCCGACCATCAGATCCGCGTTCCCGGCCAGGATCGGGGCGGTCACCCGGACCAGCTGCCGCGGGTCGAGGGAGGCGTCGGCATCCATGAACGCGACCACCTCGGCCTCGGCCGCCTCCAGGCCGGCATGACACGCCGCGCCGTACCCGCGGACCGTGCAGCGCACGACGGTCGCTCCGAGCTCCGCCGCGATCTCCGGCGAACCATCGGTCGAGCCGTTGTCCACGACAACGGCTCGGACACCGGCCGGAAGCCGGGTGAGTACCCAGGGGAGCGCCGCCGCCTCGTCGAGGCACGGCAGTACGAGATCGACAGCCACCCTTCGACCGTAGGGAAGATCAGGCCCGTCAGGGGCCCGCCGGCGGCTACGGGTCGCTTACGGTGAGCGCTCTCTCAGGGTCTCGGTCCAGCACCGGGGCGGCCGGAAGACCCAGTGCCCCGCGTCGGAGGTTCTTTGGCGCTTGCGACGCCCAGCCACGCGCCTCACGGCACCGGAGGGACGGCCACGATGGAAAAGCATCGAGGCCGCCCCTCCGGCACCGCGATCCACGCACCTGAACGCCGCAATCGCTCAAACAACCTCCGACGCGGGGCACTAGGCTCTGACCGTGGCTACTCGTGTGCTCGTTGTCGATGACGACCCGACCGTGTCCAACGTCGTCTCGGCGTACCTGACCAAGGCCGGGTACGACGCTCGCGTGGTGGCGGACGGAATCGCGGCCGTCGAGGTCTGGCAGCAGTGGAAACCGTCGGTCGTCGTCCTGGACGTGATGCTGCCCGGGATGTCCGGTCTGGAGGTGCTGCGCCGGATGCGCGCGGCCGACGACGGCGCCGCGGTGATCATGCTCTCGGCCCGCGGCGAGGAGGAGGACCGGCTGGTCGGCCTCGAGTTCGGCGCGGACGACTACGTCGTCAAGCCGTTCAGCCCGCGCGAGCTGACGCTCCGGGTGCAGGCGATGCTGCGGCGCGAGGAACGGCTGGCCGGCCTCGATCTGACGCCGACCAAGCTGAGCGCCGGACCGATCTCCATCGACACCGCGGCCCGGATCGCTTTACTGGACGGGACAGAGCTCGCGCTGACGCATCGCGAGTTCGATCTGCTCGCGTATCTGGTCTCGCATCCGGGCAAGGCCTACACGAAGGCCGAGCTGCTCCGCCGGGTCTGGGGCTGGGACTTCGGTGACTCGTCGACGGTGACCGTCCACGTCCGCCGCTTGCGGGAGAAGATCGAGGCGGATCCGTCGGATCCGCAGCTCGTGCTGACCGTGCCGCGCACGGGCTACCGATTCGCGGGGGAGTCCGAATGAACCGCGACACGATGACGATCCTCGCGCTCACCACCCTGTGGACGCTGGTGGTCGCGGTGATCGGCGGCGCGATCCTCTGGCAGTTCCGGCGCCGTTCGTTGCGGGTCACGATGATCGTCGCCGCGCTGGCGCCGATGGCGGCGGCCCTGGCCGCGGTCCTGCAGAGCGTGCGGGCGATGTTCATCTCCGAACACGACTCGTGGGTCGTGCTCTGGACACTCGCGTTCGCGGCCCTGCTCGGGCTCGGGATGTCGGTGCTGCTGGGCCATTGGATCAGCAAGGGCTCGCGCGACGTCGGGCAACGGTTGCGGCGGTTGGGTACGACGTATGAACCCTCGGATCGCTTCAGTGGCGCCGTACCGGCTGAGCTGGCTGCGCTGACGGATGAGCTCGAGATGACGCGGGAGAAGTTGGCCGCGTCGCACGCCCGGGAGCGTGCGTTGGAGGCGAGCCGGCGGGAGCTGGTCGCGTTCATGTCCCACGACCTGCGGACTCCGCTGGCCGGGTTGCGGGCGGTCGCGGAAGGCCTGGAGGACGGGGTGATCGACGACGTACCGGGGGCGCTGCGGCAGATGCGGTCGACCGTCGATCGGATGACTGGGCTAGTGGACGACCTGTTCGAGCTGTCGCGGTTGTCGGCGGCTGCCCTGCCGCGGAAGCGGTCCGCGGTCAGCCTGCGCGAGCTCGCCGAAGACGTGGCGGGCGAGAACGGTGCGCACGCCCGGGCGTCCGGTGTCGAGCTCACGCTCTCGACGCCGTCCGGCGCCGATCGGCTTGCTGTGCAAGGGGATCCGGACGAACTGACGCGCGCGGTGACGAACCTGGTGGGCAACGCGATCCGGCACACGGCACCCGGCGGGACGGTCACTCTGGCCGTCGACCGGGAGCCGGATGGACGAGTGCGGCTCGCGGTGACCGACGGATGTGGCGGGATCCCGGCCGATGACCTGGAGCGGGTCTTCGACATCGGCTGGCGCGGCGACGAACAACGGACCCCGGCTCCGGCCTCGACCTCGGCTCCAGGCACAGCGGCGGTGACAGCGTCGGGTGGCGGCGGTCTCGGGCTGGCGATCGCACGCGGCGTCGTCGAGTCGCACGACGGCCAGATCGGCGTGACCAACATCGACGGCGGCTGTGCCTTCCAGATCGACCTACCCCCGGTCCCCGCCAACGCCTCCGCCACCGCCGACGTCAGCTAGCCAGCCCGGGTGGGGCGGCTGCTGCTTGGAGGGCGGTGCGGGCGGCGGTGATGGCGGGGTGGTTGGCGGTGCCGCGGCGGTAGGCGAGGTGGGTACGGCGCTGGATGAGGAGCGGCGTGAGGACGACGCCATGCGGTGGGGTGGCGACGGCCAGGTCGGGGACGAAGGCGGCACCTTGGCCAGCGGCGACCAAGGCTAGTACGGCGCCGAAGTCGTCGGCGTGGTGACGGATCTGCGGGGTGAAGCCCGCGGCCTCGCAGGCCCTGATGGTCAGCGTGTGGCAGAGCGTTCCGGGTGTGCCGGCGATCCAGGGGGTGGCGCGGAGGTCGGCCAGCGATTCGGTACGGCGTGCTGCCAGGTGAACGGTTTCTTCGAGCAGCGGCTCGGTGTGCAGGCCGGGATGGGGTGCGACCGGTACATGGTCGTACTCCTGGACGAGCGCGATGTCGACCGCCTCGGTACGGAGCGCGTCGGGGACCGAGGCGGGATCGAGCTCGACGACGGTCAGGCCGAGACCGGGATGTTCGGTGCTCAGGGCAACTATTGCCGGGGTGACGACGGCGGGGATCGCGGTCGGGAACGCCCCGATCCGGAGCACGCCGGAGAGCGCTCTCGCCACGTTCTCGAGGTCGGCGGCGGCCTCTTCCAGGCGGGCCAGGATCGCTTCGGTGTGCTCGACGAGGCCGTGGGCGGCTGGGGTGAGCGTGACCCGGCGGCCGGTGCGTTCGAGCAGCGGTACGCCGGTTTCGCGTTCGAGGGCGGTGAGTTGCTGGGAGACCGCGGACGGGGTGTAGGCCAGCGCCTCGGCGACGGCCGCGATCGTGCCGCGGTGGGCGAGTTCGCGGAGCAGCCGGAGTCTGCGGACATCGAGCATAAGGTCAGCTTACGCTCGACGATGGAAACCCGAACTAGACCTGATGGATCGCGGTGGGCGATCGTCGAGGAATGGCATTCACCGGGCTCTTCGTTCCCCTGATCACCCCGTTCACCACGACCGACGAGCTCGCCGAAGACGCGCTGGAAGCGCTAGCTCACGCCGTACTGGACGGCGGCGCGACCGGAACCGTTGCCCTCGGCACGACTGGTGAGCCTGCCACGCTGACGTCCGGTGAACGTCAGCGAATCCTGGAGATCTGCACCTCCATCTGTGCTGAGCGCAACGCCCCACTGATCGTCGGCGCGGGCTCGAACTCGACCGCTGCCTCCAGCAACGAACTCGCCGTCCTCGGCCGCGGCGTCAGCGCTGCGCTGGTCGTGGTGCCGTACTACACCCGGCCGTCCGAGGACGGAGTCGTCGAACACTTCCGCCAACTTGCCGCTGCGAGCCCGGTGCCGCTAGTGATTTACAACATCCCGTACCGGACCGGCCGGACGCTGAGCGCAGACACGCTGGTTCGGTTGGCCGAACTGCCCAATGTCGTCGGCTTCAAGCATGCGGTGGGCGGGATCGATGAGGCCACCGTCGAGTTCATGGCGCGGGTGCCCGCTGGCGTGAGCGTCCTGGCCGGAGACGACCTGTACGCCGGTCCGATGCTCGCCCTGGGAGCCGCCGGAGCAATCCTCGCGAGCGCGAACGTGGCGCCTCGCCAGTACGCCGAACTCGTCGCGCACTGGCAGGCCGGAGAGCTGGTCCTTGCCCGAGAGAGCGCTCACCGCCTGGCCCCGCTGTCACAGGCGCTCTTCGCGGAGCCGAACCCGGTGGTGACCAAGGCGGTGCTCGCTGCCCAAGGCCGGATCCCCACACCGCACGTACGGCTGCCGTTGCTTCCGGCCGGCCCGGCCGCACTCAGCCAGGTTCGTCGGCTGGCTGAGTGGTTGCGGCCAAGCTGGCAAGAAGCCTGAGGCTGTCGGCGGTCGGCGTACCGGCGGCTGCCGTGTAGATGAGCAGCGTGAGGCCAGGGTGGGCAGGGAACTCCATTGCCTCGAAGGTGAGATCGAGGTTCCCGACGGCCGGGTGGCGCAGATACTTGATGCCGGTGCGGTGGAACCGGACGTCATGGGCGGCCCACCGGCCGCGGAAATGGTCGCTGCGGGTGGAGAGCTCGCCGATGAGCTCGATCAACTTCTTGTCGTGCGGGTTGCGACCGGCTTCGGAGCGCAGCATGGCCGCGATGTCGTCGGCGGTCCGTTCCCAGTTCTGGAAGAAGTCCCGCGAGGCCGGGTCGAGGTAGACGAACCGCGCGTTGTTGCCCGGCCGGCGCGGATCGGCGAGCAGCGGCGCATAGAGCGCACGCGCCATCTGGTTGGTCGCGAGCATGTCGTGGCGCGCGTTGCGCACCCAGGCCGGCGCGTCGGTGATCGCATCGAGGACCAGTTGGACACTGGCCGGCACGGTCGACGGCGCGGGTTTCCGCTGCCGCGCAGTGGCGGGCGTGGCGGCACGGGCGAGGGCGAACAGATGGGTGCGCTCGGCATCGTCCAGCTGCAGCGCGCGGGCCAGCCCTTCGAGCACGGTGTCCGAGCAGCCGGTCAGGTTGCCGCGCTCCATCCGGACGTAGTAGTCGATGCTCACTCCGGCGAGCAGCGCGACCTCCTCCCGCCGGAGCCCCGTGACCCGGCGATTGCCGCCGTACGCCGGAAGTCCGGCCTGCTCGGGGGTCAGCCGGCCACGCCTCGAGACGAGGAACTCACGGACCTCAGCTCGGTTGTCCATGCCACCACCGTAGGCGAGGTACGGGGCGGCAAGGAGGTACTGGCGTTACCCGGAAGAGCAGGGACTCCCGGGCGCGCCGTAGTCGCTGTTGGCTGGTCGGGACGAACGCGAGAGGGAGTGGAACGATGATCTACCGCAGACTCGGCAGTTCCGGCCTGAAGGTCAGCCGTATCGCGCTGGGGTGCATGAGCTTCGGCGACATCTCCCGGGGCGGCAACCCGTGGGTGCTCGACGACGCGGCCGCCGAGCCGATCTTCCGGCGGGCGCTGGAGCTCGGCATCACCTTCTGGGACACGGCCAACATCTACGGCCACGGTACGTCGGAGGAGATCGTCGGCCGCGCGATCCGCACGTACACCCGCCGCGAGGACATCGTGCTCGCCACCAAGGTGAGCCGCCCGATGCACGACGGGCCGGGCGGCTCCGGTCTGTCCCGCAAGGCGATCCTGGAGCAGATCGATGCCTGCCTGACCCGGCTCGGCACGGACTACGTGGACCTTTTTCAGATTCATCGCTGGGATCCGGAGACTCCGGTCGAGGAGACGATGGAGGCGTTGCACGACGTGGTCAAGGCCGGGAAAGCGCGCTATCTCGGGGCCTCGTCGATGTGGGCGTGGCAGTTCGCCAAGCTGCAGCACGTCGCCGAACGGCACGGGTGGACGAAGTTCGTCGCGATGCAGAACCAGTACAGCTTGATGCAGCGCGAGGAAGAGCGCGAGATGTTCGGTCTGCTCGCCGATCAGGGCGTCGGGTCGAACCCGTGGAGTCCGTTGGCCAAGGGCCGCCTCGCCCGGGCCTGGGGCGGCTCGACGGTGCGGTCGGGCAACGATCCGGTAGCCGACCGGATCTTCGCCGCCGACGACCGCTCGATCGTGGACGCGGTCGAGGGCGTTGCCGCGGCGCGCGGCGTACCGATGGCGCAGATAGCGCTCTCCTGGGTTCTCCGGAACCCGGTGGTCTCCGCCCCGATCGTGGGTGCCACCGATCCGCAGCACCTCACCGATGCCGTGGCCGCTCTCGACCTCACGTTGACCGACGACGAGGTGGCTGTGCTGGAGGGTACCTACAGTCCGCGGCTTCCGACCGGATACTGAGCCGGTGCCTAGTTGCCGCTGGCAAGTAGGTCGGCGAGGCCGGTGCGGAGGTCGAGGGTGGGCTTCCAGCCGAGGTCGTTGCGGAGTTTGGTGGAGGACGCGGTGATGTGGCGGACGTCGCCGAGGCGGTACTGGCCGGTGACGACAGGGGGCGGGCCTTGGTAGGCGTGGGCCAGTTCGGTGGCGAGGTCGCCGATGCTGTTCACGGTGTCGGTGCCGACGTTGTACGCCGTGAACGGGGGCTGGTGGGGGAGAGCGCCGGCCGCGGTGGTGACGGCGGACGCGATGTCGTGGACGTGGATGAAGTCGCGGCGTTGCCTGCCGTCCTCGTAGACCTTCGGGGCCTCGCCGCGCTCCAGAGCTGACCGGAAGATCGCGGCGACACCGGCGTACGGCGTATTGCGCGGCATGCCGGGGCCGTAGACGTTGTGGAAGCGCAGAGCGGTGACGCGGCTGCCGGTTTCGCGGGACCAGGAGGCGGCGAGGTGTTCGCCGTTGAGCTTGCTGGCGGCGTACGCGTTGCGAGGATCCACGGGAGCGCTCTCCGCGATCAGGCCGGGGCGCAGCGGTTCGTCGCACAGCGGGCACGGTGGGTCGAACTGGCCGGCGTCGAGATCCTCCGGACGGCGTGGGCCGGGCGCGACCTGGCCGTGCCGATCGCAGTCGTAGCGGCCCTCGCCGTACACGACCATCGAGCTGGCGTAGACGAGGTGGCGCAGGTTCGCGTGGGCCATTTCGCGGAGCAGGACGGCGGTGCCGAGGCTGTTGGTGGAGACGTAGTCGTCGATGTCGTCCAGGTCGACGCCGAGCCCGACCTTGGCGGCCAGATGGATCACCGTGTCGACCCCAGAGAGCGCTCTCCGGAGATCTTCGGCGTTCCGGATGTCGCCGACGACCAGGTCGTCGCTCGGCTCCGGGCGGGTCCGGTGTACGTCGGGGCGCAGGGAGTCGAGCACGAGTACGTCGTGCCCCTCGCCGGTCAGCTGGGTATGCACGTGCCGCCCGATGAATCCGGCACCGCCGGTCAGCAGAACCCTCACCGCTGTCCCACCTCGCTGAGCTCACTCGGGGCGGCGGCGGTGCCGTCCAGGTGATGGTGGCAGGTGCAGTCGGTGGTGGGGGAGGGGAGGCGGGGGATGACATCGGTGAGGAGGGATTTGAGGCGGTCGATGCTGTGGGCAAAGACCTTGTAGACCTCGGCTTCGGTGACACCTTCGCCTTGCTGCAGCCCGGCGTCGTGGTCGGTGACGAGGGCGAGCGAGGTGTAGCAGAGCCCGAGTTCGCGGGCGAGGGCCGCCTCGGGTGCGCCGGTCATGCCGACGACCGACCAGCCTTGGGCGGCGTGCCACAGGGACTCGGCGCGGGTGGAGAAGCGCGGACCGTTGATGACCACCATCGTTGCGGCCGGTACGACGTTGCCGGTGGCAATGATCGTGTCGCGCCCGAGCGGGCAGTACGGGTCGGCGGCCGAGGTGTGGACCGCGATGTCGTCGTACACGGTCTGCGGCCGGCCCCACGTGCGGTCGACGTACTGGTCGGGGACGACGAAGGTGCCGGGGGTCAGCTCATGCTTGAGCGAGCCGACGGCGCAAGGGGCGAGCACCTGGCGGACACCGAGTTCGCGCAGCGCCCAGAGGTTGGCCCGGTAGTTGACCCGGTGCGCCGGGAAGCGGTGGTCGGCGCCGTGCCGCGGGATGAACGCGACCTCGCGGCCGGCGAGCTCTCCCACGACCGGCGGTTCGCTCGGCGGACCGAACGGCGTACTGACCTCGACGCGGCGTGCGTCCGCCAGGAACGAGTAGAAGCCGGAACCACCGAGGACACCGATATCAGCCATGACTCCGACGCTAAATGCCGCGGAGCCGCCGATGACGCGATTCGGCCGGACCGTGAGCGCTCCGTAAGGGTGGTCCAATGTGGTGGTGAAGGTGACCACGGCACTGCTCGCGCTCGGCGTCGTGCTGCTGTTGTGCAGCGGCTACGCCAGCTGGACCGCAGGTCGCCTGGACCGGTTGCACCACCGTGTTGAGCTCGCCCGGGCCGCATTGGAGACAGAGCTCGCCCGCCGCGCCGCACTGGTCGCAGAGCTGGCCTGTGCTGGTGTCCTGGACGCCGCCTCCTCGCTGTTGCTGCTCGACGCCGCGCACCGGGCGCGCACCGCCTCACCTGAGGACCGTGAGCAGCGCGAGTCCGCGCTGACCCGAGCGGTGAACGCTACTGGGACCAATGCCGAGCCATGGTCGGGTGAGCTGGCGCTGGCGATGCGCCGGGTGCAGCTGGCTCGTCGCTTCCACAACGACGTCGTCGTCTCGACCCGGGACCTCCGACAGCGCCGCCTGGTGCAGTGGTTCCGGCTGGCCGGTCGTGCGCCGATGCCGTGCACGATCGAGCTGGAGGACGGGCGTTGACCGCCTTCGAGGCCGGGATTGAGCAGTACCGGCACGAGCTGCGGGTGCACTGCTACCGACTGCTCGGTTCGTACGACGAGGCCGAGGACATGGTCCAGGAGACCTACCTCCGGGCCTGGCGTGGTCGCGACACCTTCGAGGGTCGGTCCAGTCTGCGCGCTTGGCTCTACCGGATCGCGACGAACGTCTGCATCGACGACGTACGCCGTCCGCGCCGCGTGCTGCCGTACCAGCTCGAGCCCGCGTCGTTCCCGGCCACGGCACTGCCGGCCAGGGACGACCTGCCGTGGCTGCAGCCGTACCCCGACGTGCTGCTGGACCGAGCCGAGGAACCGGACGCCCAGCTGGTACGGCGCGAAACGATCGAGCTGGCGTTCCTGGTCGCGATCCAACACCTGCGGCCGAGACAACGCGCCGTACTGATCTTTCGCGACGTACTCGGCTGGTCCGCCAAGGACACCGCCGCCGTACTGGACCTGACCGTGGCGGCGGTCAACTCAGCACTCCAGCGCGCCCGTCCGGTACTGCGGGAGCAACTGCCGCCGCACCGGCTCGAGTGGTGCGCGACGCCGTCGACCGCCGAGGAACAGGCGTTGCTGCGCAAGTACGTCGACGCGTGGGAGGCGGGCGATCCGGATGCGCTCACCGCGCTCATGCACGAGGACGTGCGGATCACGATGCCGCCGTACCCGTTCTGGTTCGAGGGAAGGGCCGTGGCGCGGCAGACGATCGTCGCGAACCTGGACCCGGCCTACCGCGGTCAGTGGCGTTACCTGCTCACCACCGTCAACCGTCAGCCCGCGCTCGCCGCCTACCTGCGCGGACCGGCGGACACGGTCTTCCGGCCGTTCGGCCTGGACGTGTTCCGGATCGAGGGCGAGCTCATCGCCGAGCTGACCGCCTTCCAGTTGACCGACTTCTCGAGCCACCACCTGCCGCCCTACTTGGCCTCCGCATAGGTCTTGACGGTCGCCGTACTGAACGCGAACTGCGTCGGCGTCGGCCCGAAAGTCAGTGTGCCGGCGAGATCGCTCGCGGTCTGGATCGCTTCGGCGACGACCGGGGCCTCCTCGCTCGGGCAGTGCACGATGACCTCGTCGTGCTGGAAGAACACCAGCTCCGCCTTCAGCGGACCGAGCGCCTGCCGTAGCGCCGCGAGCATCAGCAGCGCCCAGTCGGCGGCGCTGCCTTGGACGACGAAGTTCCGGGTGAAGCGGCCGCGGGCCCGCGCGTGGCGGGAGTCGGTCTGCGGCTCGTCGACGGGTGGACCTTCGAGCGTCGCGTCGTCGAGCGGTGCGCCGCTCGGCGGGCAGGTGCGGCCGAGCCAGGTGCGCACCAGTTTGCCCTCTTCACCCGCGCGGGCGGCGTCGTCGACGTACGCGACGGCTTGGGGGAATCGCTTGCGCAGCATGGCGAGGTTCTTGAGTCCGTCGCCGGAGGTCTGGCCGTAGATCGCGCCCAGCACGGCGAGTTTGGCCATCGCGCGGTCGCCGGAGAACGCCTGGTCCGACACGGCTTTGTAGAGGTCGCCGGGGTCAGCCGCCACCTCCATCAGGGCGCGGTCCCGGGAGATCGCGGCGAGGATCCGCGGCTCCAGCTGGGACGCGTCGGCGACGACCAGACTCCAGCCGGGATCGGCCACGACCGCGCGGCGGATCACCTTCGGGATCTGCAGCCCGCCGCCGCCGTTGGTGATCCAGCGCCCGGACACCGTGCCGCCGGGCACGAACCCGGGCCGGAACCGGCCGTCGTGCACCCAGTCGTTGAGCCAGGACCACCCATTCGCCGTGTAGATCCGGTAGAGCTTCTTGTACTCGATCAGTGGCTCGACGGCCGGGTGGTCGATCGTCTCCAGCTCCCAGCGCCGCGTGCTCTTCAGCTGGAACCCGGCCTGCTTGAACGCCTTCAGCACGTCGGCCGGCAGATCCGGCCGGACTCTGCGACCGAACGCGGCGGACACCTCATCAGCCAGCTCGGTCAGCCGACGCGGCTCACCGGTCCCGCCGAACCGCTCACCGAGCAGCTCGGCCAGCATCTCGCGATGCGTCGAAGCGCTCCACGGCAAGCCGGCCCGGTCCATCTCCGCGGCGACGAGCATCCCGGACGACTCCGACGCTGTCAGCAACCGCATCCGATCCGGGTGCTCGGTATCGCCGTGGCGCCGCAGTTGATCGGCGTACACCCGGAGCAGCGCCTCGAACGCAATCGGCTCCTCCTGGATCTCGAACAGCGACGACTGTTCACCCGGTACGACGGCGCGCAGCGGCGGGTCTTGTGGAACAGTCGCACCGGTCATCCGGGCCCACGCAGCCGCCGCCGACCGCGGCTCGCCGAGCCGACCGGCATGACCGAGCAGCAGGCCCTCACTGTTCTCGATGTCGTAGCAACGCTCGACCCGTACGCCGCTCGCCAGCAGGCGCGGGTAGATCTCGGCCGACGCCCGCCAAACCCACCGCGTCACCTGCGGCCGCGACCCCACCGCCGCCGCGAGATCCGGCTCGTGCACGACCGGCCCAGCAGGCTGCCCGTCCGGATGCAGCGCAACGAGAACCGCCCCGCCACCCTCCTCCGGCGCCACCGCCCACCGCTCGTCCATACCCGCATCCTCACACCCCCCACCGACACAACCCCACCCGCGAGCCTCCTCACCCCCTCCCAACCACCCCCACGCCCGCCCCAACGCTCCCCAAAGTCCCCCTCGCGCCCAAAGGTGGGCCGCCTGCTCTTTGTGCACCGAAGCGATCTTTGGGTAGCCACCAGCCGTTCTGGGGCGCTGGAAGTGGTTGGTGGGCGCCCAAGGTTGCGGTTCGTGCCCAAGGTTGCGGTTCGTGCTCAAGGTTGCGGTTGGTGCCCAAGGGTGGGTCGGCTGTTCTTTGTGCATCGGAGGGGTCTTTGGGTAGCCACCAGCCGTTCTGGGGGCGCTGGAAGTGGTTGGTGGGCGCCCAAAGTTGCGGTTCGTGCCCAAGGTTGCGGTTCGCGCCCAAGGTCGCGGTTGGCGCCCAAGGGTGGGTCGGCTGTTCTTTGTGCATCGGAGGGGTCTTTGGGTAGCCACCAGCCGTTCTGGGGGCGCTGGAAGTGGTTGGTGGGCGCCCAAAGTTGCGGTTCGCGCCCAAGGTTGCGGTTCGTGCTCAAGGTTGCGGTTGGTGCTCAAGGTTGCGGTTGGCGCCCAAGGGTGGGTCGGCTGTTCTTTGTGCATCGGAGGGGTCTTTGGGTAGCCACCAGCCGTTCTGGGGCGCTGGAAGTGGTTGGTGGGCGCCCAAAGTTGAGGTTCGCGCCCAAGGTTGCGGTTGGTGCTCAAGGTTGCGGTTGGCGCCCAAGGGTGGGTCGGCTGTTCTTTGTGCATCGGAGGGGTCTTTGGGTAGCCACCAACCGTTCTGGGGCGCTGGAAGTGGTTGGTGGGCGCCCAAAGTTGCCGTTCGCGCCCAAGGTCGCCCCTCGCGCCCAAAGGTGGGTCGGCGGTTCTTTGCGCATCGGGGCGGGGTTTGGGTGGGCGTTGGCCGTTGTGGGTTGTGCTCGGAGGGGGCGGGGTGAGGCCAGTGGTGGGAGACTGGACTTATGTGGCGGGCGGGGGAGCTGGAAGCGGCGGACGGGACCAAGACCGAGCAGGTCGAGGCGCTCGTACTGCGGCGGATCGAGCGGGGGGAGTTGTCGATCGGGTCGCGGTTGCCGTCGGAGCGGGTGCTGGCGGAGCGGCTCGGGGTCAGTCGGGTCACGGTTGTCCGGGCGCTCGATCACCTGCGGGCGGACGGCGTACTGGAGACTAAGCGGGGTTCGGGGACGCATGTGCGGCCGACTGACCGGTTGCTCGACCCGATCGCGCCGGCGTCGACCTTCAGTGGGGCTGTCCGGGCGGGTGATCAGCCTTTGCTCGACCTCCGGTTCGCAACGACCGCTGCGCCGCACGATGTGGTTGAGGCGGCGGCGCAGATGGTCGAGGACAGCCTGCCGCAAGCCATGGGTGGTGACGGTCCGCCGTCAGGTGGCTCCATTGAGCTCCGTACGGCGCTCGCCGCGCGACTGACCTCTGAGGGCGTACCGACCGAGCCGGACCAGCTCACGCTCACCGTCGGCGCAGCAGCCGGTCTGAATGCCGCACTGGCGGGGCTGGACCTCGGACCGGGCGTAGCGATCACCGAAACCCCGACGTACCCGGCCGCCTTCGACCTGCTGCGCAAACACCGGCTGGACGTCGCCGGGTGGCCGGCTGGGGTCTGGGACACCGATCAGCTCGCTCACCTGTGCAGACGGCACCGGCCGAAGGTCATCTACCTGCAGGCCGACAACCACAACCCGACCGGCCTCAGCCTCCCGGCTGATCGACGTACGACGGTTGTTGAGATCGCCCGGCGCTATGGCGCCGCACTGATCAGTGACGAGACCATGCGACCGCTATGGCTGGCCAGTGGCGAGCAGGCCGACCCACTGAGCCGCTATCCGCGCACAGTGAGCGTTGGGTCGTTGTCGAAGACGGTCTGGGGCGGACTCCGGGTCGGCTGGGTCCGCACCGGCAAGCAACTAAGAAGGCGGATCAACACCGCGGCACAGCTGAGTGTTGCGTCGCCCAGTGCGCTGGACGACCTGCTGGCCCAGGCGATCGTGCAGAAGCTCGACAAGGTGATCGGCAGACGCCGTACCCGGCTCAGGGCCAACCTGCATGCCCTGGAGACCGGGCTGAAGACGCTGGACGGGGTGACCTGGACCACGCCGACCGGTGGGATGACGCTCTGGCTGGAGCTGACCGACGTACGGGCCCGACGGGTTCTGGACGCGGCGCGGGAACACGGGTTGCTGCTCGGTTCAGGCGACCTGTTCACGCCGGACGGGACCGACCGGCGGCACATCCGGATCCCGTTCACCGCGCCACCGGCCACTCTCCGGCTGGTGGTCGCCCGGCTCGGGGATGCGCTCGCTCAGTCCACTTGAATCAAGGTGGACTGAAGATTGGTCACTCGTGAGCCCTAGCCTGGTGAACGGAGCCCCACGACCAGGAGGAACGCAGTGAGTGAGAACGTGACCCCGCAAACCGGTACCGCGAAGGTCAAGCGCGGGATGGCGGAGATGCTCAAGGGCGGCGTGATCATGGACGTCGTCACCGCCGAGCAGGCGAAGATCGCCGAGGACGCCGGTGCGGTCGCCGTGATGGCGCTGGAGCGTGTTCCGGCCGACATCCGCGCGCAGGGTGGCGTCTCCCGGATGAGCGACCCGGACATGATCGAGAGCATCGTCAGCACTGTGTCGATCCCGGTGATGGCCAAGGCCCGGATCGGTCACTTCGTCGAGGCGCAGGTGCTGCAGAGCCTCGGGGTCGACTACATCGACGAGTCCGAGGTGCTGACCCCGGCCGACTACGCCAACCACATCGACAAGTGGAACTTCACCGTTCCCTTCGTCTGCGGCGCGACCAACCTGGGCGAGGCGCTGCGCCGCATCACCGAGGGCGCGGCGATGATCCGCTCCAAGGGCGAGGCCGGTACCGGCGACGTCTCCAACGCGACCACGCACATGCGGCAGATCCGCCAGGAGCTCCGCAAGCTGCAGAACCTCCCCGAGGACGAGCTGTACGTCGCCGCCAAGGAACTGCAGGCGCCGTACGAGCTGGTCAAGGAGGTAGCCGCCCTCGGCAAGCTCCCCGTCGTCCTCTTCACCGCCGGCGGCATCGCCACCCCCGCCGACGCCGCCATGATGATGCAGCTCGGCGCCGAAGGCGTCTTCGTCGGCTCCGGCATCTTCAAGTCCGGCAACCCCGCCCAGCGCGCCGAAGCCATCGTGAAGGCCACCACCTTCTACGACGACCCCGACGTCATCGCCAAGGTCTCCCGCGGCCTCGGCGAAGCCATGGTCGGCATCAACGTCGACGAGATCCCGCAGCCGCACCGCCTCGCCGAGCGCGGCTGGTAGCCGACCGGAGCCGGTATCCAGGGATCGGCGGTCCCTGAATCCGGAGGCGGCGATCCGGCAGGCTGAAGTGGACATTCCAGCTGAAGGCTTGAGGAGTCCACGTGAACGCCGATCCACAACAACTGCCGGAGCTGGTGCTCGCCCGCTCGGTCGCGCCCAGCGACACGAGCACCAGCATCGTGGTGTCCGGGGCTTCGGAGCCGCAGATCCGCACCGGCGTCGTGGGCGTCACCGCTCATACCGACGTCGTCTATGTGACTCGTCAGGATGCCGATGGCGCGGACCTACCGATGCGTCTTGATCTCCTGGTGCCACAGACTCCTGGACCTCAGCCGGTGGTGATCTTCCTGCCCGGTGGCGGCTTTGTCCTGGCGAACAAGGAAGCGGCGCTGCAACGCCGCACTTTCGTGGCCGAGGCCGGGTACGCCGTTGCGAGTGTCGAGTACCGGACGGTGCTTACCGGGGCGACGTACCGGGATGCCGTTGCCGACGTGGGATCGGCGATCCGCTTCCTGCGCGCCCATGCGGCTGAGTTCGGTCTGGATGCCGCGAACGTGGCGGTGTGGGGTGAGTCGGCGGGCGGCTATGTGGCCTCTCTGGTTGGCACCAGCCAGACTACGGACCTGGGCGTACGGGCTGTGGTGAACCAGTTCGGTGTGAGCAATCTGTTGAAGTTTGTGGACGACTTCGCTCCCGACGAGCAGCAGGCGCTGCTGCGACCCGGTACGGCTGCGGCGCGGTTCGTCTTCGGTCCGGGGACGAATCTGTCGTTGGCGGATGATCCAGAGGCGGTCGCCGCCGCCGATCCCGCTCGATACGTGACCGACCAGACGCCGCCTTTCCTGCACTTCCACGGCAGCGCGGACAACGTCGTACCGCCTCGTCAGTCTCTGCTTCTGCATACGGCATTGCTCGAACACGGTGTGGAGAGCACCCGGTACGTACTGACCGGTGCCAGGCACGGTGATCTGTCAGCCGTGCTCGGCGACCCGGCGGCTGCACTTCCGTGGTCCACCGAGGAAGTTCTCGGTTACATCACGGGCTTCCTCGGCAAGCACTTGCACGCGTGACCACAGCCCTGAGCGTGTGATGCTGCTGGTAGTGGCCGTTGGCAACGGTCCGTTAACCAGGGATCGGCGATCAGTGGATAAGTGAGCTCTGAATGCGGGTGCTGGATCGGCGGATCATGGCTGTTATCAGGCCGATGCAGCGGACCGGGTCCGCTCAATAAGGAGACTTTCATGGCACGCCACGTCGATATCGCCGTTCCGGATCTGACCGGCAAGCTCGCGCTCGTCACGGGTGCGAGTGACGGGATCGGGTTCAACATTGCCGCCCGGCTCGCTGGCGCGGGTGCGGAGGTAATGATGCCCGTGCGCAACGAGGCGAAGGGCGAGGCAGCCGCGCAGCGGATCCGGCAGGCAAGGCCGGGGGCGAAGGTTTCGGTTCGGAGTCTGGATCTGTCGTCGCTGGGCTCGGTCGGTGCCCTCGCCGACCAGTTGCAGGGGGAGGGGCGGCCGATCAACATCCTGATCAACAACGCCGGGGTGATGACACCGCCGACGCGTCAGGTCACGAAGGACGGCCTCGAACTGCAGTTTCAGACCAACCACCTCGGTCACTTCGCGCTGACGGCGCAGTTGCTGCCACTGCTACGTGCGGGCAAGGCGCACGTGACGACTCAGGTGGCGCTGTCGGCGAACCAGAACGGCATCAACTGGGACGACCCGAACTGGGAGAAGGACTACCACGGGTTCCGGTCCTACAGTCACTCCAAGATCGCCCTGGGGCTGTTCGCGATGGAGCTGCATCGCCGCAACATTGCGCAGGGCTGGGGGATCCAGAGCAATCTGGCCCACCCCGGAGTCTCGCCGACGAACCTGCTGGCTGCACAACCAGGGATCGGCCGTCCGCGGGACACGATGGCGGTGCGGAGCATCCGGACGATGTCGCGTCTCGGATTCCTCTTCGGTACGGCGGAGTCCGCGGCGCTGCCCGCTGTCTACGCGGCGACGAGCCCCGATGCCAAGGGCGGCTTGTTGTACGGCCCGAAGGGTTTCCATCACCTCGGCGGTGCGCCCGCGGAGGAGCCGATGTACACCCGTCTGGCCGGCCCGGACGACGGCCGCAGGATGTGGGAGCTGTCGGAACGACTGGTCGGCGTATCCACTTCATGACCTTCACCCTGCCTGGTGGAAGTGCCGGGCCTCGCTACGCTTGGCGAGCGGATCATGCCGCGTCTTGCGGAGATCGGAGCCTGATTCATGGACAGAGCGCAGCTTGCGGACTTCCTCCGCCGGCGCCGCGAGGCGCTGCAGCCTGAGGACGTCGGCCTCAACCGCGGACCCAGACGGCGCGCCGAAGGGTTGCGCCGCGAGGAAGTGGCTGCCCTGTGCGAGATGTCTGTGGACTACTACAGCCGCCTCGAGCAGAGCCGTGGACCGCAACCGTCCGAGCAGATGCTGGCCGCGATCGCCCGTGGACTTCGCCTGACCCTCGACGAACGCGACCACCTGTTCCGGCTCGCAGGCCACAACGCACCGGCCCGGATGTCCCGCAACGAGCACATCTCGCCAGGCCTGATGCGCGTCCTGGACCGGCTGCAGGACACCCCGGCCCAGGTGATCACCGAGTTCGGTGAGACCCTTCTGCAGACGCCGACTTCGCGGGCCATCTTCGGTGACGAGTCCCAGCTCACCGGCCTGTCCCGCAGCGTCTTCTACCGATGGTTCACCGACCCGAACTCGCGGGCCATCTACCCGCCCGAAGATCACCCGGCTCACAGCCGCAACTTCGCCGCGGACCTGCGCACCATCTACACCAAGTACGGTCCGTCCTCACGCGCCGGCGTCATCGTGGACGCGCTGCGCAAGGAGAGTCCCGAGTTCGTCGACGCATGGGCAGTACACGACGTGAACACCTTGCACTCCTACGAAAAACGGTTCCAGCACGCCGAGCTCGGCGTACTGAGCCTGCAGTGCCAAATGCTCCACGACCACGAACAGGGCCAGTCCCTGCTGGTCTTCACCGCAACCCCAGGCACCGAGAGCTACCAGAAACTGCAACTCCTCGCCGTCATCGGCAACCAGCGACTCGCCTCCTCAGACCAGTAGGACCTGCGGGCCGCTGCCGAGATACAACAATCTTGAATCACGGCATCAACGTCGACGAGATCCCGCAGCCCCACCGCCTCGCCGAGCGCGGGTGGTAGGGGCATTGGCAGTCTGCAGGATCAGTTGGACGTGTGCCTCCGGCCGGCTTCGTGTATCTGGGTGCCGGCTGTCCCGGCGACGACGGCGGTTGCGTCGTCGAGGGATCCGATCGCCGCCCGGCCGTTGGTGGCTTCGACGAAGAGGCGGGCTGCGGTGACCTTGGGGCCCATCGACCCGGCGGGGAAGGCGTACTTGTCGAGGTCGGTGATCGCGACCGCGTGGAGTGGTCGTTGGCCGGGGGTTCCGAAGTCGACGTACACGGCTGGTACGTCGGTGAGCATCACCAGCAGGTCGGCGTGCAGCTCGGTGGCGATGAGGGCGGCGACGTAGTCCTTGTCGACGACTGCTTCTACTCCGGTGAGCCCGTCGGGGCCGTCAACGACCGGTACGCCGCCTCCGCCGGCGAGGATCACCGTCGTGTGGTTGCGCAGGAGCAGTTCGGCGGTGTCGAGCTCGACGATCCGTTGTGGTCTGGGGGAGGGGACGACTCGTCGCCAGGTGGATCCGTCCTGGCGAACGGTCCAGCCGTTCTGTGCGGCAATCTCCCGAGCGGTGGCCTCGTCGTAGCCGCTTCCCACGAACTTGGTTGCTTCGTGGAAGCCCGGATCGTCTCTGTCGACCACGGTCTGGGTGACCAGCGCGACGGCTGGACGGGGCAGCCCTGCGTTGGCGAGGGCTTGCTGGATCCAGTACCCGATGATGCCCTGGGTTTCGGCGACCAGATCACTGAGCGGGTACGGCCGCGACAAAGTAGTGTCTGCGGAGCTCTCCAAGGCGAGTAGCCCGACTTGTGGCCCGTTCCCGTGAACCAGTACGACGTCGTGCTCCGACGCGACCTTCGCGAGTGCCGGCGCGGCGGAGACGAGGTGCGCGAGCTGGATGGCGGCGTCGGGTCGTTCACCGCGCCGGAGGAGGGCGTTGCCGCCGAGTGCGATCACTATTCGCATGGTTCAGCGTCCCACGTGTGGCCACTGCCAGTTGCGTACCTCGGGCAGGTCTTCGCCGTGCTCGACGATGTAGGCGTGATGCCGGGCGCGTTGGTCGGTGAGCCACTGGCGGGTTTCGGCCGCGCGTCGGCCGAGGCCGGGGACGCGGTCGATCACGTCCATGGCCAGGTGGTAGCGGTCGAGGTCGTTGCGGACCACCATGTCGAACGGTGTGGTCGTCGTACCTTCTTCTTTGTAGCCACGGACGTGCAGATTGGCGTGGTTGTGTCGCCGGTAGGTGAGCCGATGGATCAGTGCCGGGTAGCCGTGGTAGGCGAAGATGACTGGCTTGTCGGTGGTGAAGATGGCGTCGAACTCGGCGTCGGACAGCCCGTGCGGATGCTCGGAGTCAGGCTCGAGACGCATCAGGTCGACGACGTTGACAACGCGGATCTTCAACCCAGGCACGTGTTCGCGCAGCAGGCTCACCGCGGCCAGTGTCTCGAGAGTCGGTACGTCGCCCGCGCAGGCCAGCACGACGTCGGGGTCGCCGTCGTCGTTGCTCGCCCACTGCCAGACGCCCACGCCGCGGGCACAATGCAGCACGGCGGAGTCGTGGTCGAGCCAGCTGGGCTGCGGTTGCTTGCCTGCGACAACGACATTGACGTAGCCGCGACTGCGCAGGCAGTGGTCGGACACAGCGAGCAGGGTGTTGGCGTCCGGCGGTAGATAGACGCGGATCACCTCGGCCTTCTTGTTCACCACATGGTCGATGAAGCCGGGATCCTGATGGGAGAACCCGTTGTTGTCCTGGCGCCAGACGTGGGAGGTGAGGAGGTAGTTGAGGGAGGGGATCGTGCGTCGCCAGGGGAGCGCTCGCGACACCTTGAGCCACTTGGCGTGCTGATTGACCATCGAGTCGACCAGGTGCACAAAGGCTTCGTAGCAGGAGAACCAGCCGTGCCGTCCAGTCAGCAGATAGCCCTCGAGCCAGCCCTGGCAGGTGTGCTCGCTGAGGATCTCCATCACACGGCCGTCGGCGGCGAGGTGCTCGTCGGTCGGTAGCACCTCGGCGTTCCAGGCCTTGGCGGTGGTCTCGTAGATCGCGTCGAGGCGGTTCGAGGCCGTCTCGTCGGGTCCGAAGACCCGGACGTTGCAGGGGTTGGCGCTCATCACGTCGCGGAGGAAGGTGCCGAGCACCCGGGTGGGTTCGTGCGGCCCGCTACCTGGCTGCGGGACGGCAACGGCGTACTGCGACAACGGCGGCAGATCAAGAGATCGGGTCAGCAGCCCGCCGTTCGCGTGCGGCGTCGAACCCATCCGGCGTTCTCCGGACGGGACCTGGTCGGTCAGCTCGGCGACCGGGCGACCTTCTGCGTCGAGCAGTTCTTCGATGCGGTAGCTGCGCAGCCACGTTTCGAGCATGGCGAGGTGTTCCGGGGAGGTCCGTACGCCGGTCAGTGGGACCTGGTGGGCTCGCCAGGTGCCCTCGATCGGGACACCGTCGACCTCGCGCGGTCCGGTCCAGCCTTTCGGCGTCCGGAGAACGATCATCGGCCAGGGGCGACGCGGCGTACCGGGGTTGGTGCGTGCCTCGGTCTGGATCTCGGCGATCTCGTCCAGTACGACGTCGAGTGTCGCGGCGAGTGCCTGGTGGACGAGCTCGGGGTCGTCGCCGTCGACCAGGTAGGGCCGATGGCCGTAGCCCTCGAGCAGCTTGGTGAGTTCCTCGTCGCCGATCCGGGCCAGGACCGCCGGGTTCGCGATCTTGTAGCCGTTGAGGTGCAGGATCGGCAGTACGGCGCCGTCGGTGCGCGGGTCGAGGAACTTGTTGGAGTGCCAGGACGCGGCCAGCGGTCCGGTCTCGGCCTCGCCGTCGCCGATCACGCACGCAACCACGAGGTCCGGATTGTCGAAGGCAGCGCCGTACGCGTGGCTGAGTGAGTAGCCGAGCTCACCGCCCTCATGGATGGAACCGGGGAGTTCGGGTGCGACGTGGCTGGGGATTCCGCCAGGAAAGGAGAACTGGCGGAAGAGGGTTTGCAGGCCGGCCGCGTCGCGGGTCACGTCGGGGTAGGTGTCGGTGTAGCTGCCTTCGAGCCAGGTGTTGGCGGCGATGGCGGGACCACCGTGACCGGGCCCGATGACGTACATCATCGACAGGTCGCGCTGCTTGATCACGCGGTTGAGGTGGGCGTAGATCAGGTTCAGGCCAGGCGTCGTACCCCAATGACCGAGCAGGCGTGGCTTGATGTGTTCGGGCTGCAACGGCTCGGTCAGTAGGGCGTTGTGCATCAGGTAGATCTGGCCGACGGACAGATAGTTCGCGGCTCGCCAGTAGGCGTTGATCGCCTGGAGTTCGGCGCTCGCGAGTGGTTTGTCCAGCAGTTGGCGCATGGGGGACTCCCGATCGTCGGTGCAGGTCACCACCAGCGTCGCTTCGCACCATCACCTACCGCTGCGGGCAACGGTCCTGAACCGTCGGGCCTTTCGGCACCTGAGCGGGTGACCACGGGCTCTGCCGGCAGCCGGCCACCGGGCGGCACGATCGGAGCACACCCTGAACCGGAAGGAACCACCGTGTCTTCCACCACGCCGTCACCCGAAACCGTCCGCCCAGTGATCCAGGGCCCACTGGATGCGGCGGCGGCCTCCCAAGCACAGATCGTCGTCATGGGCGGGCATCACCGTTCCCACCTGTCGGTTCTCCTGCTCGGCTCGGTCGTCCGTGGTGTCCTCCAGCATGCGACCTGTCCGGTCGCGGTGGTCCACTGCGACCAGTCGGACTCTGCCTGATGCCCGATGCGCCAAGTGCCGGTCCGGTGGTGGTCGAAGTCGACGGATCGGCTGAAGGCCTGCGCGTGATCGACTACGCCTGTACGGAGGCGATCCGTGACGATGCGGACCTGATCCTGGTAGCCGCGCATGGATCGACGGGTGGCGAGTATCGGCTGTCGGCCGAGCGCGCTGATGAGTCGCTGCGAACGGCCGTCGCTCATGTTCGGCGGCAGATCGGCGACGCGCTCAAGGTGACTCTGCTCTGCCGGGCCGGGGCGCGGATGAAGGTGTTGCCCGCCTCGGCCGGTGGTGCCCGTGCGTTGATCATCGGCCGTCCGCGGCATCGCGGACCGGAGCGCCTGATCGCGGCCCGGAACAACCTACAGCTGGCTCGGCGGATCGACTGCCCGTTGATCGTCGTACCGGGCTCGTGGAAGTCGGCGCCGTCGCAGCGTGACGTTGCTGTGGGCGTCGACGGTACGGCGCTGTCGGCCGAGGCGGTCGGGTATGCGTTCCGCGCGGCGGCCGCTCGCGGCGGCAACGTGCTCGCGGTTCATGCCGCGCCGCGCCTGTCGGCTCCGGACGGGGCGTGGGTCCGCAAGGCTGAGCTCGAGCTGTCCGAGGTCCTCGGAGAATGGGCGAAGGACTACCCAGGAGTGAAGGTCACGAGGTATCTCACCTGCCGGCCGGTCGTCGCAGCCCTGATGCACCGATCTCGCGAAGTCAGTCTGGTGGTTCTGGGAGCCCACGCCGGACTCTTGCCGATCGGAGACCCGGTCACCCGTCGCGCCATGGCCGTCGTCGACGGACCGGTCGCGATCGTCCCGCATCGCCCTGCCTACGGGAAGCAACTCACCGACCCGCGGATGCCTCTCGAGGAGGCTTCCGCGTGACCGCCATCGAGCTGGACCCCACCGAAGCTGCTACCGGCACAGGGTGGGACACCTTGACGATCGACGGCTCTGTCGTTCATCTCCGCCCGGTGCGCGCGGACGACGAGGCCGCGTTGCAGGCACTGAACCATCGCGTGTCGGATCGCTCGATCTACCGGCGGTTCTTCGCCGTCGATCGCCACGGCGCGGACATCCAGGCTCATCACCTGGTGGCGCCTGCCGCCGGCGCTCGGCCGGTCGCGTTGATCGCTGAGATCGCGGGGCAGGTCGTCGGCGTGGGTAGCTTCGAGCTGATCCGGACAGGTGCGGCCGAGATGGCGTTCCTGGTCGACGACGCGGTCCACGGGCGTGGGATCGGTACCTTGCTGCTGGAGCAGCTCGCGGCGGTCGCGCGCGAGCAGGGCATCCAGCACCTGGTCGCTGAAACGCTGGTCGACAACGGCCCGATGCTGTCGGTCTTCACCAGGTCCGGTTTCGACCAGGTCCACACTCTCGATCACGGTGTCGTCGAACTGTCCTTGAACACCGACTATGCGCCGACCGGGACCGACCAGATGGCCGAACGGGAGCGTGCGGCCGGCGACCGGTCGCTGAGCCGGTTGCTGACGCCTGCCTCGGTGGCGGTGATCGGTGCCGGCCGCACGACGGGCGGGATCGGCCACGAAGTCCTGGCCAACCTGGTCGAGGGCGGTTTCACGGGCGAGTTGTACGCCGTGAACCCGCAGACGAACGTGATCGACGGCATCGCGTCGTACCCGTCGATCGGAGCTGTCCCTGGCCCGGTGGATCTGGCGGTGATCGCGGTTCCGGCGGCCAAGGTACTGGCCGTTCTGGAAGAGTGCGGGCGAGCCGGCGTCGGCGGTGCGGTGATTCTGACGGCCGGCTTCGGTGAGCTGGGCCCCGAAGGAGGGGAGGTCCAGTGTGCCCTGGTGGTCGTCGCGGGCTGTCGTCGCGAAGCCTCCGGCTGCCGGTGGTTGGCTCGATCCCCAGGCCGCAGAGCAGCTCATGGGTGCCGTTGGCATCAAGACTGTCCCGACGACGGTTGCGAGTGATCGAGCGGCTGCGATGGCTGCGGGGGAGCGGCTTGGGTATCCGGTGGCGTTGAAGACCGCGGCTGCTGGTGTCGTGCACAAGACTGATGTCGGTGGTGTGCAGTTGGGGATTGCCGACAGCACAGACCTCGGTACGGCGTACGACGCGGTGGTGGCCGCAGTCGGCGATCCACAGGTGGTGATTCAGGCCATGGCGCCGGCGGGGATCGAGCTGGTCGCAGGGCTGGTTCGTGATCCGTTGTTCGGGCCTGTCTTGATGGCCGGCAGCGGCGGGGTGCTGACTGATCTGCTGGCCGATCGCCGGTGGTGTGCCCTCCCACTGACGGATCTGGATGCGGCCGAGATGGTGCGATCCTTGCGCTGTGCGCCCCTGCTGGCCGGGTACCGCGGCGCGCAACCGTCGGACGTGTCCGCCGTACTGGAGGTCCTGCACCGGATCGCCTTGCTGGCCGAGCACATCCCCGAGGTCGCCGAGCTGGACATCAACCCGCTCGTGGCAACCCCGGCAGGCGCGTTCGCTGTCGATGTCAAGGTCCGCATCGCGCCGGCTGCCGCCGTACCCGCCGCCTATTCTCGTCGGCTCCGATGAGGGCCTCGCGGCCAGACAGCAACGATCAGCGGACGACGGCGACCGGGCATCGGGCGTGGTGGAGGACGCTCAGGCTGACCGACCCCAGGAGAAGGCTGGCGAATCCGTCCCGGCCACGGGAACCGACGATCAGTAGCTCTGCGTTGTCAGCCGCGACGACGAGTGCCTGGGCCGGGTGGCCCGTCATCAGGACGAGATCGAATTCGACGTCGGGGTAGTCGGTTTCGGCGCCTGCGAGTGACTCCGAGACGAGTAGCCGCTCCTCGTTCGCGATGTCGACCGGGTCGAAGACGAGCAGGCCGAGTCCGCCGGCGAAGGTGGGGGCCGGGTGTGGAGTTACGTTGACGACGGCGACCCGCGCCTGGCGGGACTCGGCCTGGGCGAAGGCGAAGTCGATCGCTTTCGCCGAGGTCTTCGAGCCGTCGACTCCCACGACGATCGTGGGCTGGGCCTGGATCCAGGGTGAGGTGACTGCTGGGACCACGACGACGGTGCCGGCGGAGTGGATGCTCACCTGCATGGCAACCGAGCCGAGCAGTACGTCGGTCCAGCCACCGAGGCCTCGTGAGCCCAGGACGGTGACACGGGCGCGCACGGACTCGTCGATCAGCGCAGAGGCGGCGGAGTCTTCGATCAGGACGCTGTCAACGGTGAGCTTCGGGTGCTGGAGCCGGATGCCTTCGGTGAGTGTGTCGAGAGTGCGTTCCTGGAGGCGGCGCAGTTCGGCGACAGACACCGTTTCGGCGGTGCGGTAGCCGAGCGGGATCGGCTCGGATACTTCCACGATGCGCAGCGGCGCGAGGTGCCGGACTGCTTCCGCGGTGGCCCAGCGCAAGGCAGCGCGGCTGCCGGGCGAGCCGTCGTACCCGATGACAACAGGATCGGGTGTGGTCAGTGCCATGAGATCTCCTCGAACAGTGGGCAGACGGGCGGGGCATAGGCTGGGAGCGGATCGAGGGCGTGCAGCCGTCGGCCGGCCCGGGATGAGGCACCATGACGATCAGCGTGTTCCTGCTCGACGATCATGAGGTGGTCCGGCTCGGGGTCCGGCAACTGCTCGAAAGCGAACCGGATATCGAGGTGGTCGGTGAGGCGTCGACCGCGGCGCAGGCATTGGCCCGGATCCCGGCGTTGCGCCCCGATGTGGCCTTGCTGGATGTGCGATTGCCTGATGGTGACGGCGTGACGGTGTGCCGCGACGTCCGTTCGGCGATGGAACATCCGCCGGCCTGTTTGATGCTGACGTCGTTCTCGGACGACGAGGCCTTGTTCACGGCGATCATGGCTGGTGCCGCGGGGTATTTGCTGAAGCAGGTCAGCGGGCTCGACCTGGTGGGTGCCGTTCGCCGGCTCGCTGCGGGGGAGTCGCTGCTCGATCCGGCGATGACGAACGCCGTACTGGAGCGGTTGCGCAATCCACTGGGTGAAAGCGAGGACGATCCGCGGTACGGCACTCTGACCGAGCAGGAACGGCGGATCCTCGATCTGATCGCCGAGGGGAAGACGAATCGGCAGATCTCCGTGACGATGTGCCTGGCCGAGAAGACGGTCAAGAACTACGTGTCCGGGCTGCTCCGCAAGCTGGGCGTCGACCGTCGTACCGAGGCCGCCGTGTACGCCGTCGAGCGGGCCCAGCGCATTCCTCCGCAGTAGCACCGACAGGATCATCTGCTTCCGGCCGCGGCCAGGACGGTCACTTCCGCGAGGTCGGTGACCACGACGTCCGCGCCATGAGCGGTGAGGTCCGCAGCGTGACCGGTGCGGTCCACGCCGATCACGAGACCGAATCCTCCGGCACGCCCGGCCATGATTCCGGCGGGCTTGTCCTCGATCACCACCGTCCGGCTCGGCTGGACGATCAACCGGCGCGCGGTGGCCAGGAGGACTGCAGGATCCAGGGCCGTGGCGATGCCATCGCCCCGAGGCGGGATGACGTCGACGGTCAGTCCGGCGGCCTTCAGCCCGGCGATCAGCGCCAGGGTGCCAAGACTCGGTACCCGCCAGACGTCGGGGCCGAACAGAACTGCGTCGTACCGGTCCGGGCTGAGTTCCATCGGCTGGCCATGGTTGCGGAGCGGAGCCTCTGGGCCGGACCATGCCATCCGTCGGGTCCAGTCGCTGAGGGTGGCCCGGCCCGGGCCTGGCCGCCCGGCGGTTTGCAGGGTGTCGTGGATGGTGACCGTCCATCGCTTGATCGCTGCCCAGTCGCGGGAGTCGCCGGACAGGCGGCTGCGTGCCATCCAGTGAGCCAGTACGCCGCGCGCGGTGTGCCGTTCGAGGCGCCCCGCGAACGTTTTCGGTGCCGCGCTGCCGAGTTGCTTGGCCAGCCGGGCGACTCGGCGGGGCGCGGTTTGCTCGACATCCTTGTCAGGTCCGACCGGTCCGCTGTGGAACAACCAAACCGGTCGATGGTTGCTGCTAGCAACGAGCATGCGGAGTACGGCGACCGCCTCCGGGCGCCATCGGCCGAGGTAGATCGCGCTCCCGACCACGACAGCGCCGTACGGCGTCGTGTCGGTGACGTTCCCGGCGTCGATGACGTCGACGCCGTGCCCGTAGCGGCGAAGGGTCTGGCCGATCGCCTCGGCGATACCGGCGGTGCCGCCCATGCGGCTGGCGTAGGCCACCAGTATCTTCATGACGTTTCACCCGGTACGACGTCGGCCAGCGGGCGTCGCGGTGACGTCGCGTGCTGGGTGGTGTGGGCGAAGCGGATCACCATGTGGGCGAATCCGGGTTTTCCGGTGAGGTGCTGGACATCGGCGCGGAGGTCGTCGAACTCGAGCGGCTGATTGAAGAACGAGGCGGTCAGCCCGTCCCGGGTCGCGGCGAGAAGCACATGCTCCAAGGCGATACCGGCCATCAGCTGGTCGACCGGCCGGTCGTGGTCGGTGGACAGCACAGCCAGCGCCGCGTCGGCTTCGAACGCGGCTCGCGGGCGTGATCGGTCGGCGGGACGGACGCCGAGGTCGCGGACCGGAGCTGTGTAGCCGGCCGGGCGTGGCCCGAGGACGCTGCTCGGGACTCCGTCGACGGCACGCTCGCCGCCGATCCACTTGCTTCGCTCGGCGGTTCGTTTCCAGTCGCCGACCTCACGGAGGTCGACGTCGAGCGTCATCCCCGTCAAGCGTGCCGCGTCGGTCTTCTGCAGCCAGGTGAGCTCGGCGCCTTCGGCAATCGCCGCCTGCATCAGACCGATCCTGGAATCAGCTGCCGGCGGTGCGGGACGGGCCGGGAGCCGGCTGGTATGACGCCGTACCACCTGCTGGTAAAGCTGTTTCAGGCTTGGGTCGAGCTGCTGCCCGTCCTCCAGCACGATGCGAGCGACCAGGTCCGGCTCGAGCGGATCGGGTGCGAGTCCGAACCCGGAGCCGAAACCCAGATGAGCCGCGGCACAGCGCAGGTTGAACACTGCCGCACCGGCCGCGATCCGCATCGCCCGCCCGGTGGGGTCCTCGGCGGGCAAGGCCCGCGAGCCGTCCAGGAACACATCGATGACCGTGCCGTTGATCTCGAATCGCCACGGCTGCGTGTTGTGCATCGACGGTGCCGCGACCGCGGCCCTGAGCAGTACGTCGATCTGTTCCATCGACAGCTGGTCGTCCATGGGTTGCCTCCTCGGCGGGCCAGGCTGGCCACGTTCTCAGCCTGCGCGAGGAACGGCGGTTCCGGCTGCGGGCGTCGGTCCCGACCTGACAGGTCCTTCGGCACCTGTGCTGGGGACCACGGGCCCTGATGCGCACCGGCCCGGCGACCGCAGCATTCAGGTGTCACATCGAATCTGAAGGAGCGATCATGACCATCACCCCGAACCGCCACCGCATCCCGGCCGCCACCGACGCACCGAGCAGCGCACCGAAAGCCGATACGACGACCGGCCGGGTGCTCGCGGTGTTGCGGATCGCGTTCGGCCTGACGTTCTTCTGGGCGTTCGCCGACAAGCTGTTCGGGCTCGGCTACGCAACCCCGGCCGGCAAAGGGTGGCTCGACGGCGGCAACCCGACCGCCGGGTTCCTGAAGGGCGCCGAGGGGCCGTTCGCCGGCTTCTACCACTCCCTGGTCGGTGACTTCTGGGTCACTCCGCTGTTCATGATCGGCCTGGCCGGCATCGGGCTCGCGCTGATCTTCGGCGTCGCACTTCGCATCGCCGCGGTGGCCGGAGTCGCGCTGTACGTGATGATGTGGGGCGCTTCGTTGCCGCTGACAACCAACCCGCTGATCGACGACCACATCCTCGGCGCCATCACCCTGGTCGCCCTCGCGCTGCTCGCCGCCGGCCGTACCTGGGGCCTGGCCGACCGCTGGAACCACCTCAGCATCGTCCGCCGCTACGCATGGCTGCGCTGATCGCCGTACGGGTCATGCGCTGGTGCATCCAGGGGCGCCCGGAGCTCGAGGACGGTGCCGTGCGGTTGGCGTTCGGTCACTCGTACTGCACCGCCGAGGAGGGCGGCGCGTTCGCGGAGATTGCGCAGCCCACTCTCGGTGGCCGTCGATTTGATCCCGATCCCGTCGTCAAGGATCTGAGTGGTGACCTCGCCGGCCGCGACGGTGACATCGACGGTGACGCTCGTCGCGCGGGCATGCCGGGCGACGTTGGACAGGGCCTCTCGTACGGCGGCGAGGATCTGCGGCCTGGCCAGGGCGGGGACGACACTGTCGATCGGGCCGGTGAAGCGAAGCCGCGGTGCGAAGCCCAGCGTCACGGCGTACTCGTCGACCAGGGTCCGAAGGTCGGCGCGCAAGGAGCGGCGGCCCGGCTGGTGCTGGAGCTCGAAGATCGATGCCCGGAGATCTCTGATGGTGGCGTCGATATCGGTGACGGCCCGGCTGATCCGCTCCTGAACGTCTGGAGTGACGCTGCGGTGAATGCCCTGCAGCTGGAGCCCGGTGGCGAACAGTCGCTGGATCACCAGATCGTGCAGATCGCGGGCGATCCGGTCGCGATCGGCCAGCACAGCCAGCGCGGACCGGTCGTGGCGTGCGGCGGAGCGCTCGAGGGCCAGGGTGGTCTGGTTGGCGAACATCGTGATCAGGTCGGTGTCCGCATCGCCGATCGGCAGGTCGCCGTGCTGGCCGGCCACCATCAAGATCCCGGCTGTGTTGCGGGTTCCGGGCGGGAGCGGGACGAAGATCGTCCGGCCGAGCCCGCCCAGCTCCGGCACGTTGGCCAATTGGCCGGTCTCGGTGGCCAGCTCGGCAAGGTCCTCGACGACTACGGGCCCGGTGCCTCGTAGGACATCGCGCAGTACCGGCCGGTCGGTGCTCATCCGCAGGCCGACATGCCGTGCCAGTCCTGACGGACCGTCCACGGTCTCGATCACCAGATCGCCTTCCTCGACGACCAGTACGGCGCCCAGCACCGCGCCGGAGACCTCGCGGGCCCGGCGCGCGATCAGCTGCAGCGCTTCCGCCGGTTCGAACTCGCCCAGCAGCAGTTGGGTGATTTCGGCCGTCACTTCGTACCAGCGGCGCCGGCGCTCGGTGTCGGCGTACAGGCGCGCGTTGTCGATCACCACGCCCGCTGCGGCAGCCAGAGCGGTCACAGCATGCTCGTCGTCCTCGGTGAACTCCGCGCCGTCGGCCTTCTCGGTCAGGTAGAGGTTGCCGAAGACGTGATCGCGAATCCGGACCGGCACACCGAGGAAGGCCTGCATGGGTGGGTGATTGGCCGGGAATCCGTACGACGCCGGGTGGCGGCTGAGGTCGGCGAGCCGGATCGGCTCGGGCCGGTCGATCAGCAACCCGAGAATGCCATGGCCTTCGGGATAGGGACCAATTGCGGCGATGGCCTCCGGGTCGATTCCGTGGGTGATGAATCTGGCCAGCTTCTTGCCGTCCGGGCCGACCACGCCGAGAGCGCCGTACCGGGCTCCGGCCAGCTCGCAGGCGGCGGTGACGATCCGGTCAAGAGTGCTGTTGAGGTCCAGGTCGGAGCTGATGCCGACCACGGCATCGAGCAGCGCCCGGAGGCGTTCTTGGGAATCCATGACCTCGTCGACGCGGCCGAGCAGTTCCTGCAGGAGTGCGTCGAGACGGACGCGAGACAGCCCGGTGTTGTCCAGGGCGCCGTCGTCCCACGATCCGGTGCGGGGTGGTCCTCGACCGGTCATGGCCCCACCGTACGGACTCCCGGCAACCCAGGGAACGGATGGCCATAGGCGGTGACGCGCCGGCCACGCAGCGACTCGATGGTGAGCCGGATGAAGTGGGGCCGCCAGCCCGGTACCAAGGAGCGGGGCAGGAGGGCGAGCGACACTTCACTGATCTCGGTGTTGGTCAGGCGCGAGAGGCGTCCAACCACGGTCACGGTCCAGCCGGTCTGGCTGACTGCGTCGATCTCATCGGTTTCGAAGGCGACGATGTCACCGCGTTCCGCGGCCCGGTACTTGTCGCCGTCCGCGGTGCAGAACACCACGGTCTCGCCATCGACGGTGAAGTTCACGGGCCGGACGGTGGGCAGGCCGCCCTCGGTGAAGACGAGGCGGCCGATCGGCACGGTCTGCATCAGCTTCAGGCAGTCGGGCTCGTCGAGAATCTCGAGACCGGCATGATCGATTCGCTGCGCTCGAGCGAGCCCAGTGCTTGGATCGGTCGTCATCGCGCTCATTTCCACCGTCGGAGAAAGTTGCCTACCTCCATGGAAGCGCTCGGATGCCATCGCCAGGCAGTGCCGGACTACCCCCGAACGAGGGCCATTCGGCCCATCGTCGGGTCCCCGGGTCCGGTCTACGCCGGCGCATGTGGGCGTACGATCGACGCGCTTGCCGGGCGCAACAATCGTGGACCACGGCATGGGGACCGACAGGGTTCAGGTGCCGTGGTCCCGCCCCCGGAGTTGGGCAGAACGACCTGCAAGGTGTGGATCATCGGGCATGCTCCATCTTGTAGTGCAGGCGCACCATCGAGGTGCGCCGGATCCGAAGTTCGTGGTCGGTGCGGAGTACGCCGTAGGGGTCGCAGTACAGGCGGAAGGTCTCGTGGAGCGGGACGCGCGCCGCGAAGTCCCGTCCGTCGTCGTGCACAACGACGTACGCGCCGTCCTGCCCGAATCGCCCTGGGGGCGACTCCAGGACGAGCCCGCCCCCGTCACTGATGACCGGGCGCAGGAAGACCTGGACGTTCCCGGACTCGAGTGGGAACGCGACATGGACGCTCGGCTGCGTCGCGCCGGGGAGACGCCGCGCCGAGTAGCAGCCGCTGAACACGTAGCGGCCCGACGGCCGGAGCGTCCGCAGCCACGCGGCGCCTACCTGCTCGCCGTCCCGGTCGCGGATCACGCGGACCCGGCTGTCCATCCCGTACGCGACGTCAAGCGGGCGCATCGGGAGAGACAGCTGCTCCACCCGGCGGCCGAACAAGCGCGCGATCAGCTCACCTGCCGGCCAGAACAGCGGTGACCATCCGGTCCACACCTCCATGTGCCAGGCGGCGGTGTGCTCATAGAAGTCGCGGATCCGTGGATCCAGCCGGGAGGCGTCGAACCCGGGGCCGTCGAGGATGGTCATCGCAGGGAGCAGACCGGGTGCTGGGCCCGCTGAAGGATCTGTGGTCGCGGCATCCTCGTCGACCGTGCCGCCGTGGTGCGCCGCCTCGGCGGAAAGCCAGCCGTCTCCGACCGCGGCGGAACGACTCATCGGGGCGCGTAGCCAGGAGTGGTCCCCGGCGAGGTCGACAGGCTTGCCGACCAGCCGCCAGAACTTCCGGGACCCGAGGTCCAGCACATGGTTCACGACAACGCATTCTTGCAGGGGTCCGCCGATGAACTCGCCTGCGGATGGGTGCGGGGCTCCCGCGATCTTGCCCACATCAACGTGGGCCTCGGCGGTCCGGCGACGACCAATACCTCGCCACTGAACCGAGGTGCTCTGATCAATATGTAGGTACTGTCCGCGCCGTTACGGGACTCGACAATTTTGACCACGGCATCAATGGTGAAGAAGAGGCTGCCCCAGTGCGCGTATGCCTCGCGTGGTCACGGTGCGAGCATGCGAAGCGGGACGACGTCGACCCCGTCCGGTCGGCGGGCTGCCAGGCCGCCGTTGGTCAGCACCGCGAGGAAGGCGCACCGGTTGTCGTCGACGAGTGAGGCCATCTTCTTCAAGTTCTCCGCGGCGGTGTCGATGAGGTTCGTCGCCGTGCCGAGCTTGATCTCGAACGCGCCCCACCGGCCGTCGTGCAGTTCCACGATCGCGTCGACTTCGAGCTTGTTGTAGTCGCGGTAGTACGACACCCGTCCCCCCAGCGGCTGGCTGTACACGCGCAGGTCACGCACTGCCAGGGACTCGAACAGCAGCCCCAGCGTCTTGACGTCGGTGGCCGTCGTCGACGACGCGGGGCAGATAGGTCACGGGAGTGGTCGACATGGGTCCAGCCTGCAACTTTCGCGATCTGAGGCAGGCAACTTTCGTATCTTCGAGTAGGCAGATTTCGCTATCGACCGTCGCGACCAGGCGCCCGATGCCTTCGCGTCGCTCGCCGCGGGCGACAGGACGCCGGGCAAGGTGCGCGCGGGTCGCACCACAGGACCAGGGCGTGTCTCTCAAGCCTCATGCGTCATTAACATGCCCTAGTTTGTGGCCGGAGACAGGCAGGCGGGACCGGAGACCTGTGGTGCGGGGTCCCTGGCCACCGTTACCTGTCTCCGGCCACCGCCCCTGCCTCCTCAACCACCGCGTCACTGAGCCGACAGCCGGGGGTTTGAACAGGAACTGGTGGGGGTGGACAGGTCATAACTTGTTCAAGCCCGCCCTGCGGTGTCGACGCCCCCGACGGCTGGCGGCGGGGACAGGTTCTGAGGGCCGGAGACCTGTGGTGGGGGTCTCCGGCAACTGTTGACTGTCTCCGGCCACCACTCCGGCCGCGGCGACTAGCGGACTCCCTGTCGATCCCAGGTCTGCTCGAGTGCGCGTCAATCTTGGGCCACGGCATCAACGTAGACGAGATCCCGCAGCCGCATCGCCTTGCCGAGCGTGGCTGGTAGGAGGTTCGGCCTAGGCTGGTGGCGCTTCTGGGGTGGGTAGGTGCTGGGTGATGAACAGGGCCGCGCGATCCAGTGCTTGGTCGGCCTCGTCCAAGGGGCCGCCGGCGAAGGATTGGAAGACGTGGGGTACGTCGGCTGTGACGTCGAGGATGACGTCCACGCCGGCTGTGACGGCGCGGGTGGCCAAGCGGGTCGAGTCGTCCAGGAGCAGTTCGTTCGTCCCCACCTGCAGCAGCATCGGCGGGAGCCCGGTCAGATCCGCCGTGACTGCCGGGCTCAGGAGCGGTTGGTGGGGGTCCTGCCCGGCCGTGTACATGGCGCCGGTGCGCTCGACGGCCGCGCGGGTGAAGATCGGATCCGCGCTCGCTCTGGTGGTCATGCTCTCGCCTGTCCTGGAGGCGTCCAGGCCAGGGGAGAACGCCACGATCGCGGCGGGCAGTGGCAGGCCGGCGTCGCGAGCGGCCAGGCTGGTCGTGATCGTGAGGCCGCCGCCCGCCGAGTCGCCGGCGAACACGATCGTCGAGGGGTCCACGCCGTCGTCCAGCAGTGCGCGGTAAGCGCCGAGGGTGTCCTCGACTCCGGCCGGGAACGGATGCTCGGGTGCGAGCCGGTAGTCCACCGAAAACGCCGGGCATCCGGTTCTGACGACGAGGTTCGCCGTCAGCGACAGCGCTGTCCGCGGTGAGCCGAACACCCATCCGCCGCCGTGGAAGTACAGGATCGTGCCCGGCCGCCTTCCCTGCTCGGGCTCGACGTACAGGGCCGGCCGGTCTCCGAGAGTCGTGGTGCGGGTGCGGATTCCGCCCGGGACGATCATCTGGGACATCAGCGTCGCGAACCCGGACCGCAGTGCCTCGACCGAGGGCGGTGGGCCGTCGGGGCGTGGTTGCCGGAGGAATGCGTCGATCTTCTCCCGCTGCTGCTTGCTCACTGCTCTCCTCAAGGAAGGTGCATGCCGGTACAGTATATGCCGTGGCATATACATTTCACGCTAGCACAGCAGATCTCCCGCAGCTCTTCGCGGATCTGGTGAGGTGTGAGACCCGCCTGTACAACGCCCTCAACGACTCCTTGCGGGAGGCGCACGGCATCGTGACCTCGCAGTTCGAGTTCCTGCGCCATCTCCGCGATCACCCTGGATCCCGGGTCGCGGACATCGCCGGCGAGTTCGCCATCGGCATCGGGGCCACCAGCAAAGGGATCGACCGGCTGGAGGCCGTGGGGTGGGTCCGCCGTACCCCCAACCCCGCGGACCGGCGCTCGTCCCTGGTGGCCCTGACCGCCGCCGGCCGCCGCCTGACAGACGCGGCGGAGGTCACCTTCACCGAACGGACGTCGGAGTTGATCGCGGACGCTCTCACAGCCCGCCAGATTTCGGCCGCCGCCCAGGCGCTGGCACTGCTGCGCTCCCACCTGGAGCACGACCAGATCGGCACCCCCACAGGCTGAACCGGTCACTGTGGCTGCGGATCCGGGTCAGCGGAGGGTGAAGGTGAATTCGTGCATTTGGTTCTGGCCGGTGCGGAGGAGGCCGGCGCAGGTGGCGAAGTAGCGGATCTTGCGGTCGAGGTAGGCCTCGTCGACGACCTCCAGGGCGGCTGAGCGGGACTGCTCCAGACGCGTGCCGAAGTGGTCAAGGGTTCGGGCGTAGTGGTGGCCGAGGTCGGGGGACACCTCGACCTCGAAACCGATGGAGCGGGCGGTGTCGACGACGGTCTGCTTCGGCATGACCCGGAAGACTGGGCGGTCGGCGGTGACGCACACCATCACCATCCGGCCGGACGGCGACAGCAGGTCCGCGCAGCGGCGGAGGAAGGCCGGCTTGTCGGCGAAGTTCTCGAAGGCGTTCACGCAGACGATCCGGTCGGTCGGTTCCCGGTAGTCCTCCCAGGCCTGGAGCCGTACGTCGACCGGCGGATCGAGAGGCTCGGCAGTCAGTCTGTCGAGCAGATACGCGTACTGATGGCGGTCTGTGGTGATGCCGGTCGCGTGTACGCCGTACTGCCGGGCGGCCGTCCAGAGCAATGATCCCCAGCCGCAACCGATGTCGAGCAGGCGCAGGCCCGGGCTGAGGTCACAGCGGGTCAGGACCGCCGCGGTCTTGGCCTGCTGCGCGTGGTCCAGGGAAACGTCGTCGTGCTCGAAGTAGCCGGAGCTGTAGTTCAGCCGATCATCGAGGAACAGTTGGTAGAACTCGGTTCGCGGGCTCATCGCCGGGTCCTTCCTCGAGGGTCATTCGACCAGGTGTGGGGGAGCGGCCAGCCAGTCGGCGACCAGCTGGTCGATCCGGGGCGCTGCTTGCAGTGCGTCGGCGATCGGGCGCGGCCGCAGGTCCTCGGCGACCAGGCGATCGGTCGGCAGCCAGCTCGCCCGGTAGCTGCCCCGCGACGAATCGGCCGGGCTCGACATCTCCTTGCCGGTGCCCGAACCGAAGACACCGCTGGTCCAGTGGGCCACGAAGTAGTGCTGCAAGGCGTTGTCGAACTCGACCACCCCGAGCAGCCCGCCGACCGAGATCTCGATGCCGAGCTCTTCGAACGCCTCTCGCCGGGCCGCGTCGGGCAGCGTCTCGCCACGCTTCACCCCGCCGCCGGGCAGCAGGTGATAGCGATCGCCTTGCCGGACCCGCTCGATCACCGCGACCCCCGCAGCCGACAGCAGCACGATTCCGGCTCGCCCCTGCCGGGGCTTGACTTCACTCATCGATCGCCGATTCTACCGGAGCACACGGATCCGCGAGTTGCAGGAAGTGGCAACCAGTGAAGGGTTTTCAGGCCCCGGCCGCCTTCATATCCTGCAGTGATGGCGGTCGACGATCCGGGCTCGACGCAGCAGGTTCGGCTCTCGTTCGAGGGCCTGCCGCAGCGCTCCGCGCCGCTCAGCTGGTCGCAGCTGTACATGTGGGACTTCCTCTCCCGGATGCGTCCGCACGACGGTCAGTACACCGTGTGCCTGGAGACCGAGGTAGGGCAGCCGGTCGCGGTCGACGACGGCCTCCGGATCGTCGGCGAGCTGATCGCGGACCACGAGGCGCTGCGCACGTCGTACCGGCCGGACGAGACCGGCTTGCCGCGTCAGTACGTCGCTGGCAACGGGCAATCCGACGTCTACGTCCTGCAGGAGTCAGCGGCCGACGCGTGGCTCGCGGCCCAGCGCGAGCGACGGTTCGGCACGTCTGGTCCACCGGTCGACTTCGCTCTGGTGCAGGCCGGTGGCACCATCAGTCGGGTCGCGGTCATCGCGTCGCACCTGGCGGTGGACGGGTGGAGCGCCGCCGTCCTGCGGCGGCAGCTGCGCAAACGCCTGGCCGGCCGGTCCTGCCGAACACAAGAAGCCACCGTCCAGCCGGTGGATCAGTCGGACTGGGAGGCCACCCCGGCAGGCCAGGAAGCAAACCAGGCAGGTCTCGAGCTGTGGCGGCGCACGATCGCCGAAGTTCCGCCCGGCCAGCTCAGCCCGGCCGCTCTGGATTCGAGGCCGCGATACCGGCAGGCGCGAGTCTCGTCGTACGCCGCTGGGAGCGCTCTGCTCGGGCTTGCTCGCCGGCATCGGACGGTTCCGTCGGCGGTGCTGCTGGCCGCGTACTCCCAAGCCGTGGCGACGACTCTCGGCCAGCGCCACCCAGCCTTCTGGGTGGTCGTCCACAATCGCTTCGCGCCCGAGCTGCAGGAGTCGGTCGGCTGCTACTTCCGGGAGACCCTGGTCTGCCTCGACACCGAGACGCGGCGAACCGGTGACCAGATCACCGCGGCGGCATCGGCTCTCCTGCAGGCCTTCCGGCGCTCGCACACCAACCCACGGCAGGTGACCGAGCTGCTCCTCGATCACGACCGCGCTTCGTACTTCGATGTCGCGCGGGCGTTCTACTACAACTTCACCGTCAGGTCCGGAGCCGCCGGACCCCCGGTGGAACAACCGGATCCCGAGTGGGTCGGTGCGAAGGAGTTCGACGGACAAGTCATGCATCTGAACGCCGATCTCAAGGGCGATCAGCTGACCATCAGGCTGATGGCCGACACGTGGTGTGTGCCGGCTCAGCAGATCGAACGGATTCTCTCGTCATGCTTGGACTATCTGCGCGCCGGCTGATCGGCGCGGCCTTGCCGGAGTTGCTGGCCGGTACGACGCCCGTCGCGGTCGGCGTACAGGGTGGGGTCGCGCGCGGGACGGCCGACGAGTTCTCCGACACCGACCTGGTCTTCGTCTACCGCGACGAGGAGTCGGCGGCCGGTGCCGGACGCGGGCATTTCCTTGACGAAGGCCGGCGGATGTGGGGCATCCGTCATCTCCATCTGTCGCGCCTCGACGTGGCGCGCTGGCCGGACGGGCGCCGCTACGTCTACGGGTACGAGACGATCCCGTACGCCGACGAGGACGGCGTACTCGCGGCGATCTGTGCGGAGGCGCGACCTGGGCGGGCGGAGCTCGGCGAGCGAATCGCCTACCAGGTAAGGAAGATCGCCCAGCGGGGCATCGCCTACCCCGACCGGTTGCCGGCCCGGTGGCGTGGGTTCGACCTGACCGAGATCGATCCCTGGCTGGCCAGGGGCGACCTGCTGTCGGCCCATCTGCGGCTCAACCAGACGCTGGAGTTGCTCGTCGGGTTGATCTATTCGGCCAACGGTAGGCCGCGGCCGTCGGCCAAGGCCGTTTACAGCATCCTCAGCTCGCTGCCCTGGTATCCGGAGGCCGTCCGCGCGGGGCTGAGCAAGCTGGCCGAGGTCCGGGCCTTGGACGAGGCCAGCCATGCGTCACGGAGCCGAGCCGCGCGGGCCGTCCTGATCGCCTGTGTGGACGAGGCGACCCGCGCAGGGCTGGCCGCCGACGACCTGGGTGCTGTCTATGCGGCCGCGAAGCCGGCGCCGACCGACGACTAGGGGGACGCCCGTACGCCGGACGCGTCGATCGTGACAAGGGTGCCTGCCGCGATCTCGTCGGCCGCATCCACCACCGCGGGGATGCCGTGTTCGCGCAGGACGATGGCCAGATGCCCGAGCAAGGAGCCCTGGTCGAAGACGAAACCCACCACGCCGCGGACGAAGGGGATCAGACCGAGCGACGGATAGGCGGCGGCGAGCACGACCGGCTCCGGGCCATTCAGCAAGGCCAGCAACTCCGCCGCGGCCGGATCGGCGAGCGGCGCGTCGTCGGCACTGTGCGAGTAGACGCTCACCTCGTGCCGGCGAGCCAGAACCTCCAAGGGGCCAAGGTCTTCGATCCGGACCAGCCGGCCAGTCGCCTGCCCCGGACTGAGCACCTTGGCCTGATCGGCCGGGGTCCGCAAGGGCGCCGATTCCAGCGTGATGTCCTTACTCGTGACGAGGCCGTCGGCCACGTAGAACTCGTACCGGATCTCGCCGAGCGCTGCGGTCAGAGCCCTGGTCTGGTGACCGACCTGGTCGAGCACCTCGGGCGCCAACTCGATGGGCACCGGCGGGTGATCCTGAGGGATCCATCGGGCGGTGTCCGGATCCAGCCGGGCGGTGCGGGTGGTGCTTGAGGTGAGCACGGCCGACCATTGCCGCGTGCCCGGGTCGAGGCGGTACGTCGTACCCGCCAGCCGGCCGGACTTCATCCCGGATACGCCGGCCGGATACACCTCCGCGACGATGCCGCCGTCGATGGTGCACGAGGCGATTCCGGACCATTCGGCGGCCAGCAGCTGGCCGACCTGCACGCACGCCAGCCCGTCGCCGACCGGATTGGCGGCCGCACCCGCCACCAACGCATCGGCCAACTGGTCCGCTGGAACCCGCTGCGGGCCGTCGCCGAAGTTGAGCAGCAGGAAGTCACCCGGCACCTGGCTGCTGATCCCGGCCGCCTCCTCCTTGACCGTCCGCGGGTCGTAGACCGCGTAGCAGATGGGGAAGACAGGGATGCCGAGGTCACGGGCCGCACGACGCAGCCAGACCTTCTTCTGCAGCTGCCTGGCGAACACCGCCGCGGTTCGGCCCAGCACGAGTGACCGGACGGTGTCGATGTCCTCCTGGTCGGCGACGGCACGGACCGGTGTGGGGACGGCCGTGATCGGACGGACCTGCAGGATCTGGATCCCGGCGGCGGTGCCGGCCCATTCGATGTCGACCTCGGCGTCGAGTTCGTCCCGCAACCGCCTGCCCGCGGCGAGCAGCCCAGAACCGAGCTCTGCCGGCAGATCCCCCGGATCGGACGGCCAGTGGGCCAGGACGTCCGGCGCCTTCCCGGAGGTGATCGCGGTCGTGTCCGCTCGGGCGGCCTCGATCACGATGCCATCGGTCGGTCCGGTGACGGGATCGCTGGTGAAGGCGACTCCACTCCAGTCGGCGTCGACTTGCCGTTGCACGATGACGGCGGTCAAGGCCAGGCCGTCGTGGTCGGTCCGGTCCCAGTGATAGGCAGCTCGGTCGGTCAGCATGCCCGCCCAGCAACGGCGTACCGCATCGACGATGTCGTCGGGCCCGTGAACGTCGAGCTCGGAGTGATAGACGCCGGCCATCGCCCGATCCCGGCGGTCCTCGTCCGGCGCGGACGATCTGACCACCACTGTGCCCTGTACGGCGAGGGCGGCCACCTGCGGCCCGAGATCGCCCGCGGTCAGGGGAAGGTCGAGCACAAGCCGCCGGAGGCGAGCCAGAACCGTTGTCGCACTGGCCGGGCGGGCTTTGATCCCGGCCAGACCGGCGGTCAGCAGCGGCAGTACGCCGTACCGCTGGAGCAGCTCGCGATGGGCATCGGTCGTGATGACGACCGCCTCGGGGACGACCAGACCTGCACGCAACACGAGACTCAACGCGCTCGCCTTTCCACCGACCAGGCTGACCGGGTGGTCTGTCGAGTCGAGCTGCAGAAACGGCTGGATCGGGTCAGGCACCGGCAAGCTCCGCTCGGGTCAGGTAGGGGCCTTCGCTGCCGTGCCCGGCCTCGATCAGGCCGCGCAGAATCGGCGTCAACGGGCGCAGCCATCGCAACGTCGGGACAGCTGAGATGTCTGCTGAGTAGATGGTGACGGCCAGCGTGACTGCCTCCTCGAACGGTCGGTCCAGTGTGGACACCATGTCACGGACATCGCGCGGGCACAGGCCCCCGCGGTAGTCGTCGTTCCGGATGCCGCGGTCCATCAGGCCGGGCAGATCATGATGGGCGATCAGCCAGGAGACGAGCTCCGCCTCGCGATCCGTCAGCCAGGCCGGCCGGTGGCGCTGCCACAGGGCCGCGCCGATCTTCCCGTGCGCGCCAGGCGTCCAGACGTTCTTCACCTTGCCGATGTCGTGCAGCAAGGTGGCCACCCGGAGCGCTCGGCGATCCGCCGGCGCGACGGCCGCGGTGTCGAGCATCAGGCAGGCGGTGAAGCCGTGCCGGGCCACCTCCCAGCCTTGGTGGGTGGGCTTCTGGGCGTGGCTGCGTTGGGCGGCCATCGCGGTGGCCAGGAAGTCGTCGGGCCGGCCGCTCCGGGTCACCTCGTGGTCGATCAGCCAGGACCGGAAGCCGTCGTCGTCGGCCTGCCAGGGATCTCCGGCCGGCAAGGCGCTCAGCGGTACGGCCGGAACCGTCTCCGGCCGGCGGTGCGCGACCTGGTGCCACCGATCGAGGGCGGCCAGCCAGGGTCGCTCGTCGATCGTGTAGACCCGCGGCCGGAGCCGGCCGCCTCGTTCGCCGGCCTTCGAGGCGATGTGGGCGGTCTCGAGTTCGCCGACCACGGGCTGGGCGTGATGCCCATCGGCGTGGATCCCCGGCCACAGATGAAGAAGCTCGGCGGCCAGCGGCTCGTCGGCGGCGCTGTGATAGCGAAGCCGGCCGTCGGCGAGATCCTTGACCAGGCTCTCCTCGGCGTAGACCAGCTCCGGACGATCGTGGCGCCATCGCAGGCCGCACTGCAGCAGGTTGACCGAACTCTCCGCGAGCCGGTCGAACCGCCAGCGGACGCGTGGAGCGAGCGCGGTGAGGACCTCGGCGGCCCGCGCTGAACCGATCCCCGTGACGTCGACCTCGATCGCTTCGGCGTCAGGCCCGAACACTCCGTTGAAGTACGACGAGAGGGCGGCCGGGCCCGCGAGCACGGCGTGCGGATCGGCCACCCAGAGTTGCCGCAGGACCGAATCGGTCTGGGCTGTCAGTGGAGCCGAGACGGGACGCGCCAAGGTCGCGCGCTCCAGCCATCGCGATGTCATCGGTACCTCCTAGTCCTCAGGGATCGGCGACCGCGGGATCGTCGTGTGGTCGACGCCGGACAGCAGGCGGTCCCGGAGCGAGTTCGTCCACTGCGCCGGAGCCTGGTCCTCGGCGCCGTAGCCGTCGAGAACCTGGTCGGCCTGGTCGGGCCGCAGTTGTTCGAGATGCTTCTCGGGGACCACGCCGGGATACAGAGAGGTCAGGTGTGCAAGGGCGTAGAAGCAGGGGACGGTCGCGTTCAGCGCCGTGGCCCGCTCGGTCAGGGAGAGCCAGTCCGCGTTGTCCCACGCGGCTGTCGACACGACGAGATCGTTGAACTTGCGGAGCTCGAACGCCTTCCCGCTGCGGATGTACCGCAGTCCGTTGGCTTCCTTGTGGAGATGGGCACAGAGGTCGAGGACCGCATCCACGGGATCGAGGACCCAGCTTCGTTCGCCGCAGACGACGGCGGGTCTGGCCTGGGCGAGCAACTGGGCGGCCGAGTCGCCGGAGGCCTGCCTGGTCTGCAGGAGACCGTGGCACAGATCGACCTTGAAGTAGTCGATCTCGTCGGTGAACGCGGCTTTGACGAACGGCAGGCTGTTGTTCAGATAGGCCTTCCACAGCAGTTCGGTCGAGCGCTGGAACGGACTGACCCCGCGGCCGGTTGCGGCGACCTTGCCCTGGGTGTAGCCGAGCGAGTCCAGTACTTCCCGGACGACGGGGATGTCGTCACGGCTCACCAGCAGATCCAGATCGTTGGTCTGCCGAACCCCACGATCGACGTAGTGGTGCTCGATCAGGGCCGGGCCCTTCCGCACCGCGTGCCGGACATCGGCCACCCGCAGCGCGCCGATGACCCGGCCGAACTCCCCGAACAACGCGTCGTTGCGGCACCGGTTCCCGAGATACACCGCGGCGAGCATGTCGCGGGCGATCCCATGATGCCGCTGCGCCGCACTGCGGAGTGCGCCGTACCTGACGACGTTCCGGCCGATCAACGGCAGCACCCGGTTCCGCAGGCCGAGGTCGACCAGCCGGCCCCAATCGAAGTCGCCGCCCGCCCCGCGCAGAATCTCCGCGGTCCGTTCGGTATCGGCGGCCGCGACGACCGGGAGTGCGAGAAGGAAGAAGACGTCGTCTTCCGGAACGGGCATCGGCGTACCTCCGGAGCAGCGGATCAGGACTGAAGGGTGGTGACGACCTGCTGGAGCGAGGCCATGGTGGCGAACGTCGACGCGGACAGGAGCTCGTCGGGGATCTCGATGGCGAAGGTCTCCTCGAGCTCCAGCAGCAGGGTCACCGTGCCGAGGGAGTCGAGGCCGAGCGAGACCAGCTCGGCGTCCGGCGGCAACTCGGCCTCGTCCGGCAGCAGCGGAAGGTGGGCGCGCACCTTCTCCTCAAGGATCTTCAGCTCTTCAGTAGACATCGTCGTGCTGCCCTTCCCTCGGTTCGTACCGCATCGCCACCGGCTCCCGCCGCAGCCGTAGCCGGCCGGCACGGACCGCTCCGGAGCTGTCGACGGGGACCTCGATCGGCATTGGTCTGCTGAGAAAACCGGTCAGGCTCGCGGACAGCCCGTAGGCGCCCACGTTGCGAATGGCGACCAGGTCACCGGGCACCACATCCGGTACGGCGGCGTCGAAGCTGAGCACGTCGGCCGGCGTACACAACGGCCCCGTGACGACGGCCCGCAGACCGGAGGCGGCCGGATCGGGCCGCCCGAGCACGGTCAGCTCGACCTTGGGACGCATCATCCGCCCGGTCCCCGACAGCCCACCGAGATGGTTGATGCCGGTGTCGAGCACCACGTAGCGGGCTCCCTGGGAGAGCTTGACGTCCATCACCTCGGCGACGAGGGTGCCGCAGGTCGCGGTCAGCCGACGCCCTGACTCGAAGGCGATCGACGGATCACCCCGTCGCCAGGCCGGAAGACATTCGTCGAGTGCTTGCTCGAGTTCTGTTTTCAGCCGCGGGTAGGCGGGCGGCGCGGTCCCGATCGCGTACGGCGCTGCGAACCCGCCACCGAGGTCGAGAGAGCGCAACTGGAGCCCCAGCCGGTCGCGGAGCTCAGCACTGAGCCGAACCGCGGAAGTGAGCTCGTCGATCAGTGCCGACTCGTCGGAGACGTTGCTGACACTGAAATGGTGCAGGCCGGTCAAGGACGCGCCCTTGATGTCCTGGAACGCGCCCGGGTCGGCTGTCAGCGCATCGATCGGATGGCCGAACTGCGAGGCACCGCCGGTCATCCTCAGGCCGCTCGCGCCGCGAGCTGTGCCGGCTACGCGCAACAGGACCTCCGCCTCGATCCCGGCCTGCTCGGCGCCCGCGGCGATCCGCCGGAAGTCGATGGGTGATTCGGTCGAGAAGCTGCGGACGCCGGCCCGGGCGGCGGCCAGGATCTCACTCGCTGTCTTGGCCGGACCGGTGTACATCAGGTCCTCGGCCGGGAAGCCCGCGGCCAGGGCGACCTCCAGCTCTCCGAGGGAGCTGATCTCCGCTCCGCAGCCCGACAACCGGAGAGTCTCGGCCACCTCGGGGTGTGGATTGGCTTTGACCGAATAGAACAGCTTGGCGCCCGCTGGAAGATCCGAGCGGAGCTCTTCGGCGCAGCGCCGCGCTTCGGCGAGGTCGTACACGTAGAGCGGTGTGCCGAAGGCCGCGGCGAGCTCGCGCAGTCCGGTCATCCGGTCACCTCCCGGCGGAGGGTGGTCCGGTCGAGCTTTCCGGAGGTGTTGGTGGGCAGGCGGTCCAGGAAGACCACCACCGGTGGCGTCCTGGCCGGTTCCAGCAAGGTCGCCAGCTCGCCGAGTACGGCGTCCCGGTCGCCTTCCGTCACCAGGCACAACGTTGCCTGGCGCAACTGATCCGGCGGTACGACGGCCGCCTGGGTCACACCGCTGAGGCCGGCCGCGATCGCCTCGATCTCGGTGACGCTGGTGCGGACCCCGTTGAGTTTGAAGATGTCGTCGCGACGACCGAGCAGGTACAGATAACCGTCCTCGTCGAGGCGACCCTGATCACCGGTGTGCAGCACGATCCCGGCCGCCGTCGTACGGAAGGTCCGTGCTGTCAGTGCCGGGGCCCGCCAGTAGCCGGACATCACGTGGGCTCCGCTGACGGTGATCTCGCCGTCCTGGCCGGCCGGTAGCGGCGTACCGTCGTCGTCGACGATCGCGACCGTTGTCCCTGGCAACGGTCTGCCCACCGAGCCGGGTCGGTCACGATCGCCGTCCGGTGTCAGCACGCTGATCCGCTTGCACTCCGTCGTGCCGTACATCAGCTGCACGGCGGCCGCCGGGAACGAGTCGCGCAGGCGATCGATCAGCGCCGAGGCCAGCCACTCACCGGTGTTGGTGAACAGCCGGACGGTGTGCTCGGCGCCGTCGCGGCCGGCGATCGCGACGAGCATCGCGGCCAGCGTCGGAACCAGCGGTACGACGGTCGCCCGGCACGCTCGGATGTCCGCCAGGATCCGCGGCCCGGCGGCCGGATCGGCGATCACCAGACAGGCACCCGCGGCCGCGCACAGGAGCACCTGATAGAGGCCGTAGTCGAACGAGAAGGGCAACCGGCAGTAGACGACGTCGTCGGGCCGGTAGTCGACCACTTCGGCGATCGCCCTGGTCGCGAAGACCACCTGACGATGAGTGCAGACCACCGCTTTGGGCATCGCCGTACTGCCCGACGTGTAGATGAGCAGAGCGACGGCATCGGGGTCATGCCGGGGGGACGGGGCCGGGACGATCGGTGCCGAAGCGAAGTCGTCCGGCAGCTCGGTCAGGATCAAGGCCGGCTCGGCATCCTCGACGACGTGTGCCCAGTGGGTCGGGCCGATCGACGGACTGACCGGGATCAGCGTCGCGCCGATCCAGGAACACCCGTACAGCAGGCGGACGACGTCGCGACCCGGCGGCAGTCTGACCAGCACCCGATCGCCGGCCTGGACGCCGTGCGCGGTCAGCCACTGGGCTGTCGCGTGCACGGCATCGGTGAGATCGGCATAGGTCAGAGCTCCGGCGCTGTCCTGCAGCGCGCGGCGTTCGGGGTGCGCCTGACCGGCGGCGATCAGCAGGTCATGGATCAGCTGATCGTGGTCAGGCAAGGTGCACGCCCCGATCGAGCAGGCTGAGTGCGCCGGTGCCGACCCACAGCTTGTCGTTGGAGAAATTCAGCGCCGCGGACCGCAGATCCCGGAACGTTCGTTCGAGCGCACTGGGGGCGAGCCGGTTGTACCCGACGGCCAGCCCGGACAGCTGGACCATCCGGTCGGCGGCGCGGAAGCAGAGCTCGGAGGCGGCCAGCTTCAGTGTGTTCAGATGGATCTTGTCGGCCGGCCGGTCGAAGACGCGTCCTGCGGTCCGCGCTGTCGCGACCTCGGCCGTGACCGTCCGCAGGTACGAGCTGACCAGTTCGAGGTCGACCCGGATCCGGGCCACCCGTTCGTTCAGCAGGTCCGACTCGAGCGGGCTGCCCGGTTTGCCGGCCGTCTTCAGCAGCCGGGCGACGAGTTGGGTGAACGCGTTCTCGGCGGCGCCGAGCCAGCAGGCCGACCAGCCGATGTGAGCCAGCGGGACCAGGCTGTCGTCGGCCACGCGCTGGAACGTGCCGGCACCGACCACCGCATCCGCAGGCGTGCTGCCCTTGAGCCGAAGGCCACCGCTAGCGGTGGCCCGCATCCCCAGCATGTCCCAACTGTCAGTGGGCTCCAGGACGAGATCAGCCGCATCGACGTACAGCAGCGAGACCTCCCCACCCGGTGTGGTCGAGCTGTCCCGGCGGACGGTGAGAAGGAAGCCGTCGGCGGCCGTCCCACCGGTGACGACCGGCGCGTCCCGGTCGATGGCGAGACGGGCGCCGCCGCTCGCCGTCGAGGTCGTCCCGGTCAGGCTGGAGCCACCGGAGCGATCGGTCGTCACCGAGGCGATGTACACCTCGCCGCGGATCACTCGAGGCAGCAGCCGGTCCCGCAAGCCGCTCGTGCCGTGCCGGACGATCGCATCGACCTGCTGGCAGTGCATCGCCCAGATCATCGCCGTCGACAAACACACGCCGCCGATCGCGCGGGCGGTCGTCACCAGCTCGGTCAGGAACGCCTCCGGCGTGCCGTGCACGGCGGGCACCGCCAGCCCGAGCAGACCGCCGGCCCGCAGTTCGGCCAGGTTCTCGGCCGGGAAACGCGACTCCTGGTCGAGTTCGGCCGCGCGCTGGGCGATCCTGGCCAGCAGTTCAGCGTCGATCATCGGCACACTCCTTCGTGATCAGCTCGAGGATTCGGCGGTGCAGGGAGTCCTGGTCGTCGGTCGCGTCCAGACGATGTACGGCGGCCGTCGCGCGCAGATGGATCAGGCCGGCCAGGGTGTGGGTGCGAAAGGTCGCGAGTTTGCCCTGGAAACGCAGCAGGTCCTCGGGTCCCGCCGGCTGGTTCTTGCTCAGCGCGCGGCTGCGCTGCCGGTCGATCGACCGAGCCTCGGAGTCACCACCGAGGTCGAACTCGAAGACCACCAGCCGACTGGCCGTCGTCGGGTCGGCGAGCAGCAGCTGCGACTGCAGCAGGCCCTTCGGGTGCCCGTCCAGGATGGTCAGCGGGGCGTCGCTGGTCGTGACCAGCTCGATCACAGCGTGGTCGAACGCCCGTGGTGCGAGTTGGCCGAGATCTCTGGCCGCGGCCGCTTGAGCGGCCAGGCCGTCGAGTTCGTGCCGCGCCCGCTGCGACAGCCGGTCGAGCAGGCCGGGGTTTCCCTTGCGCAGCAACGGAACCGAGACGATCAGGCTGCCTTCGACCGCCTCGGAGAGCAATCTGCTCTGGGTGCTCTTGCCGGTGCCGGGCAGACCGAGCATCGAGATGATCGGGCCTTTGGATCCGGCCGATGTCACAGCCATCGGTTCCCCTCCAGGAAGTCGGTGAGGATCGACCGCTCGGTGGCAGCCACCTTCGCCAGGTCGGTCTCGTGTGCGGGTGACAGCGGCCGGCGTCTGTTCAACGTGTGCTTGAGCCCGGCCAGCCGAAGTCGTTCCATGTCGCCGACCAGCGAGCTGTAGGCGGAGATCGTCGCCTCGTGCTCGCCCGGGGTGGTCAGCAACCGGAGGCGATCGAGCACGATCCGCTTGTGCTCGGCCAGCAGGTGCACGACCCGGTAGTCGTAGCGGACCTGGCCTTCCGCCGCGGCGCGCAGATGTTCGCGGGCGTCGTCGTACACATCCAGGCCGAATTTGATCCGCTCTCCCGGAGCCACGTCCGCCGCACGCGAGTACCACCAGTAGCCGCCGTACGGGTCGAAATCGTCCGGTACGACGGACAGCAGGTACCGACGGAGGGCGGCGACGATCCGGGCGGGGTCGGCGACGGCGGCGGGGCGCGGGCCCGGGGTGAGCGTCTGGGCCACCGCGGTCATCTTGTTCCAGCGTTCGGACGTCCGGATCTGTTCGAGCCCGGACCGGAAGGCGGCCTCGAGGGCGGACGCCGGGAACAGGAATTCCTGGAAGCGGCGATCGCGATCGAATCCGGCGGCGACGAAGGACCTGGTCGCCGGCTCGAACCCGTAGACCAGGAACTCGTGCATGAGCGTCCGGCCGAGGTCCTGAAGCCGGTTGAGGTCGACGAACAGGATCACGTAGGTGCCGGCTGCGACCGCGGCTTCGAGATAGTCGGCGACATTGTCGAGTTGCTCGGCCTGCTCGAGCCCGACGACGTCGGTGCCGAGGAGGCCGCGATAGGCGAAGGTGTCGTTGAAGTCGATCCAGGAGACCCCGCCGTCGGCCGCGATCCGGTAGGAGTGCAACTCGGCGAACCGCTCCTCGAACCAGCCGGTGTGGCCGGTACCCAGGACCACACAGAGAGGCAGCGCACCACTCAGATAGTTGTTGAAGTGCCGCTGCAGTTCGATCGGGAGTCTCATCGGCCCTCCTGCTGCAGAACGGCCGCGAGGTCTTCACCGGTGTCGGCACAGGCCGCACGCACCTGGTCGAGAACCTGGTCGGACAGCTGGGCGCGGTCCGCTATCGCTTGGCGCGCGCCGCGCAGCAAGCCTCGGCGCCACTGCGCCGCACGGTCTGCTCGCTGGGGAACGACGGTGTAGGCGGGTGTGTACGACGTGCCCTGGTCGACGTAGTCGCGATGCACCCTGCAGGCCCAGTTCCGGCCGCCGGTCCGGCTGCGGGCCGCGTAGCAGGCGAAGAAGAGTCCGATCATCTCTTCGGCGAACTCTTCGTCGTCGATCCGGCAGCCGGTGTCCAGCCGGGGTATGGCGGCCGACGCGATCAGAGCGTCGAACGAGTACCCGAGCCGCGTCACCCAGTCCGCACCGGCGCGTGCCGGGTACCGGCCGACGGCCCCGAACTTCAGATGGATCGCGCCGAGCCGGGGATCGGGCGCGTGGCGCACCTGGAAGCCGCGTTCGGCCAGCTCGGCCGAGACCAGCAGATGATCGGAGTACGACGTCCGCCACTCCGACAGGTCCGGGAAGCCGCCGATCGCCGTCAGGGCGTCGGCCGCGAACAGGCAGAAGCCACTGACCATGGTCGTTAGCACCGGGAGCAGCAGACCGAGTTCGTCGAGCTGATCCGACGGCGGCAGCCGATCGAAGTTGGTGGTGAAGTAGCCGTCGTCAAGATCGAGCCGGCCGAAGTCATCGCCGGCCGCCGTCGCGTACGGCGAAGCCGCGCGGCCGTAGTACGGCAGCGTCAGGGCAGCTGTCCGGGGATCCTGCTGGCGCAGGCGTGCGAGCTGCCAGATGGCCGGCTGGAGAAAGCCCGGCTGCAGAACCAGATCGTCGTCGAGCAGCAGTACGACGGGAGTGCGGGCCAGCGAGAGGGCGGTATTGCGCGCGTGTGCGCTGCCGCGATGCAGGCTGGTCCGGACGACCCGGATCCGGGTCGGCCACTGACTCCGGAGCCGGCCGACGACCGCCTCGGTGGCATCGGTCGACCCGTCGTCGACGATCACCACCTCGACCTCGGAGTCGGCGGTCAGGAGCGTCGTCACGCTGAGCACCAAGGGGTTCTCGGCGAATCCTGCACCGGCACCGAAGGGACACCGGTTGTACGTCGCGACCAGCGCGGTCACCCGGGCCGGAACGGCAGGGGCAGGAGCCGGCAACGATCTGAGCCGCTCGACTCGCTCGGCCACGGTCGTCATCGGACCTCCTCGCACTGCCCGGCGGCGAGCTGCAACCGGGCTCCCGGTGCGATCTCGCCGGTCGCGGAGTGGCGCACCACAGCCGGTACGCCGGCCTCGCGCAGGATGATCGACAGATGGCAGAGGGTGGCCGCGTCGTCGAAGACGAAGCCGGCCACATGGTCCACCAGCAAAGCCAGGCACGTTCGCGGCCACGGGGTGACCACGATCGGTCTGGTCAGCCCACCCAGCAACCGGGACCGGATCTCGTCCGCCGCCGAACTGCCGTGTGCGGCCAGGAACTCGGGGTCCGGGATCACGCTGCGGTCGCTGAGGATCTCCTGCAACGGCGCGACGTCGAGCAGGATGACGGCCGGTCCGGTGGCCTGGCCGGGCGAGATCGTTCCGGACATCCGGGCGGGCAGCTCACGGCCGCTTTCGACCGACAGGTCCCACAGCCTGATCTGCCCGGTGTCGGTGCGGATCCACTCGATGCGCACTTCGCCCAACTCGAACTGCAGTGCTTCGGTGATCCGGCGGATCTCCGCGAGCGCGGTGGCGTCCAGTGCCTCCGGCGCTCGCTGGGTCGGCCGCCGGGTGATCTGCAGGGTGTCGGCATCGAGCGCCCAGTAGGCGTCCGCGGATCGCCGCTGTTCCGTTACCGGTACGCCGGTGGTGTCGGCGATCACCGTAGAGAACGGGCCACTGCCGAACATCAGGCCGCCGGCCGCACCCGGGAGGTACTCGACCACCAGTTGGCCGTCGGACTGGAGCGCGGAGTATCCACTGGTCAGGCCGACATGCAGGTCAGCGACGAACGCCGTTTCCCCCGGGCGCCAGTGCTCGGCGAACCACGCCGGCAGGGCTTCTCGCCGTACTCGTCGCAGGGGCGATCGTGGCAAGGCGATCTCGAGCACTTCGGTGCCGGTGAGTTTCGCCGCGGCGTCGGCCATGGCCTCGGCGGACGCTCCCGATTCGCTTGCCTGCAGCAACCATTGCTCGTCGAGGACGAGGTCGTGCCGGCGGGCGGCGGCGCGGACGTAGTGGTGCTTGTCGATCCGGCGCTGGACCAGTTCGAGCAGCTCGCCCGCTTCGCGGACCAGTGCCGAGGCCGCCGTCAGGTCGTCGATGGACACCGCGGTCACCGGACCGATGCGGACCGATCCGACGGCCGCCGTGCCCGTGATCGGGCGAGCTTGGAGGATGACCGGTCTGGTCTCGCCCGCGACCAGGGCGAACTCGATGTCCACCGGCACTCCGAACAGCTGTTCCACCGCGAGCATCTCGGTCCGCAACCTCTCGAGATCCGGTGCCGACAGCGGTCCGTCGGTGACAGCGGCCGGCTGGGTCGCGGTTCGATCGAGTGTGTAGCGGTATGGGATCCCTTCGCCGCTGAGCAGGGACTCGGCGCTGCCCTGGACGCATTCGATGACGAGCCGGTGCGTGCTCCCGCTCAGCGGGTCGACGGTGAAGCAGACCCCGGCGACCACCGGCCGGACCTGTCGCTGGACGATGACCGCCAGATGATCGGGGGGAACGGTATCCGCGAGGGCCAGCGCGAGGGGGGAGAAGCCTGAGGACCAGACCTGCTGGACAGCATCGACCGCAGCGGCCGGCTCTACGTCGAGCAGGGAGGTGAACGTGCCCGCCAGCGAGCTGTGCAGGCCGTCCTCGAGCGTGCTGGAGCTCCGCACGGCCAGAGAATCACCGAGGACCGGGAGCACGTCGCCGATCGGACCGAGGTCGATGTCCCACAGGAGAGCCCGGATCATCCCGCTGTTGTTGAGTCCGCGGTGCAGGTGCCGGCGGATCGCGTCGCCGGCACCGGACGACTCCGCGACGGCCCAGAGCAGATCGTTGGGGATGACTACAGCGTCCGGGACGACGAACCCCGCCTTGGCCAGCCGATCGAGGTTCCAGGCCTTCTCACCCACCCGGTCGCGGGTGCCGTCGGTCAGGTCGCCGACCCGGAGGAGTCTCATCGCAGCCCTCCCAGCGCCAGCTTGATCTCATCGTGCGCACCGGCTGGGTCGAGGACCTTGGTGGCAGGCGCCGCGGGGGTGCCGAGGGTGTAGAAGATGCCCGCGGTCTCCTCGTGATCGGGGTGGTAGCCGTGCATGCCGCGAGCGGTCGAATCCGCCGGCCGGTGGATGCCGGTGAAGTAGTCGGGGACGAACAGCCCGCCGGGATCGAGGACGAAGATGTGGTCGCCCCATCGCGGGTCGGTGACCCCGAACGCGCGCCGGTCGGCCTCGCTCAGCAACTGCCCGGATCCGGTCGCTGCCAGCGCCTGAGCCGCCTCGGCGCAGCGCTCGTCGCCGCCGCGTGCGGCCCACAAGCGGATCATGGTGGCATCGACGAACGCCAGCACGTCCCGCGGGAACCGGGGCGGTCGGCAGTGCTGGGTCACCGGCGTCATCGAGTGGTCCGAGAACAGGACTACGGCGCTCCCGGGATCCGCCTCCTGGCCGACGTCGATGAGTCCGGCGATCTGATCCCGGTACCACGACGCCCGGCGCCGGTACTGCGAACTGTCGGGACCGAAGTCGTGCCCAAGACCGTCGAGGTAGGTCAGGAAGAGGACCACGTCACGCTTGTCGCGCAGCGCCTGACGGGCCTGCTCGATCACCGTGGCGTCGTGATCGCGCCCCGGGAGTCCGTGCGGATGCGCGAGGAAGACCGGTGCGTCGGCGAAGATCGACCGGGGCGTGTTGGGACCGTGCGCGACGTCGGTGCCGATCTTGCCGAAGTAGGGACACATCCGCCACGGGATCCGGGCGGTGTCCACGCCACGCTGCCGAAGCTTCCGGCGTACCCACAGATCGGCGGCCGGGAACCGCTCCAGTGGATCGAGCCACCGGGCGAGCCGCGGATGCCGGCCGAGCGGCGCCCGGTCGGGGGCGAGCCCCCACTTGTTGAAGAAGCCCGCCGCGTCCGGCCCGAGACCCGCGAAGACCTCGGTGATGATGTTGACCGTGTAGCCGATGCCGGTGCGCAGTGATCTGGCCGAGTCGAACAAGGTGTCCAGCCCGGCGTCGTGCGCCGCGTCCTGGCCGATACCGTCGATGAAGATCACTAGCGTCATGCGCGGCCACCTCTCCTGATCTCCTGCCAGGTGTCCAGCAACGCGTCCCGCGACGAGCTCCAGGAACCGGTCCAGCCCGGCAAGGAGGAGTCGGCAACAGCTGCCAGTTGTCCTTGCAGCCCTGGGTCGGCGAGACAGTGGGCCAGAATGATCGTCGAGGTCTGCAACCCGTGTTTTGCCCGCTGCGGAGTGCCGGCGTCATCCGGAGGTATTGATCGGACTTCGGATCGACCGGCCTCACTTGTCCAGCCGCTCAACCCATGCGCCAGCTCCGAGGGCTCGGCCGCGGGTTCGAAGAGACCATCGAGCAGACGTAGCACCGACGGCGCCCACTCACGCCAGAGCGCGATGGCGGGAACGTCGGCGAGAACTCCACTCGCCCGGAGTTGCGCGGCGGCGGTGAAGACCTCGGCCGCGTCGGGTCCCAGCCGGCGATCGACCAGCCGGCGCTGGTCCGCGATCCGCGGTGTGTAGGCACCGACAGCGATCAGTCGAGCTGCTACGCACGCGAGAACGATGTTGCACGTGCTCAGTTGGAGCAGCAGTGATTGCCACCGCCCGCTCTCGCCGTGCAGGGTAGACCAAGATGCCCGGTGCAGCCAGCCGGCATAGCGATTCGCCACCAGGAAGTGCGCCGCGGGCAGAGCAGGCGGTACGGCGAGCTGTCCGAGCTCGACCGCCGGGCCCGTCAGCGGAACAGCCTCAGCCAGATCACGTCCGAGCAGCGTGCCGGCCAGCTTCGGCAGGTCGGTCCGGCTGATCTGCTTGATGTCGAGGCGGAAGCTCTCGCTGCCGGTTCGGTACCGCGTCTCGAGGTCGAGCAGGCCGGCGGGCACCGCGGTCAGGGGCGTGTCGGTCAGAGCGATCAGATCGAGGTCGGACACCGGTACGCCGGCATGCCAGACCTCCTCGCGCCTCCCGAAACTCCCCGCCAGCAACCAGGTCTGACCGGGGACATCCGCGACCGCTCGTGCACACTCGGCCAGCAGCGAGGCCCGCGGCCGACGGACGTCGACGGCGGTCGTCCTGGTCATCAGAGCAGCAGCCTGTGCTGGTGGAGCTCCGAGCGCATCCGGTCGATCGACTCCTGCGTCGCGTTGCTCGCGGCCCATTCGGCGAAGTCCGCCAGCCCGTCGGCGAGCTTCACCGTCGGCGCGAAGCCGAGCAGGTCGGTAGCCCGGGTCATGTCCGGATAGCAGTTGCGGATGTCGCCCTTGCGATAGTTCTCGGAGATCTCCGGCTCGATTCCGGGGGCGATCGCATCGGCCAGCATCCTGGCCACCGTGCTGACCTCGACCGGTTGGCCCGAGCCGAGGTTGACCGGGCCTGCGTCCGTGCCGTTCTCGATGGCGAGCAGGACCGCCCGGCAGACATCCGAGACATGAATCAGATCCCGGCGCTGCCGGCCGTCCTCGAAGATCAGCGGCGCGCGGCCTGCCGCGAGCCGGGCGGCGAACAGGGCGACCATGCCGGTGTAGGGATTGGTCAGCAACTGGCCCCGGCCGTAGACGCCGAAGTACCGCAGGCAGGTGGTCGGGATGCCGTAGGCGCGACCGACGACCAGGCAGAGCTCCTCCTGGCTTCGCTTCGAGATGCCGTAGACCGACGCCGGCCGCAGATCGGCCGTCTCCGGAATGGGAATCGGCACCGGCTCACCACCACAGGTGGGGCAGACCTGTTCCCACAGACCCGCGCGGAGCCGGTCGTACGCCCTGACCGGCGGCCGGACCTCGCCGCAGCGGTCGCAGGCGTGCAGACCTTCGCCGTACACCGACATCGAGGACGCGGCGACGATTTGCCGGATCTGCCCGGCGCGCTCCGCGACCGCCTCGAGCAGCACCGCCGTACCGCTGACATTGGCGTCGACGTAGCGCCGCATCTCGAACATCGAGTGACCGACCCCGACCTGTGCGGCCTGGTGTACGACGATGTCGACGTCGTGCAGCGCCTTCTCCACCGCGGGCTTGTCCTGCAGGTCGGCCCAGACGTACTCGGCGCCGCCGGACTGATCAGCCTCGGTCTGGTCGAACGGCCGGGATCGGTTGTCGATGACAACGACCTGATGGCCTAGTGCGAGCAGTGCGGTCACCAGGTGCGAACCGATGAAGCCGGCTCCGCCGGTGACGAGGATTCGGTGCGTCATTCGTGCTCACTCCTACGATCCGGGAACATCGGGCACGAGCTGGGAATCGAGATCTTCGCGAACTGCCTTGGCCTTCTGCCGATCGAGCAGCCCCACCCTGGCCGCGACTGCCAGGGCCGGACCGATCGGTGCGAGCACGAGCTGGAACACTGCCGCCGCGAGGGCTTCGCGGACCGGCCGACGGTGATCGGCCGTGCACAACCGCCAGAGCTGGACCTGTCCGGCGTACAGGGCTGCTGTCCAGCCGACGATCGCGAGCAGGAACAGCAGTGGGGGAGCGGTGACGGCCAGACAGATCAGCGCGGCCAGGACGAGCGTCGGACCGCCGAGCCAGCACGCGGACAGCCAGGTCCGGTAGGCGAGTGCGGAAAGCCTGCGCCGCTCGGCGCCGGGAGCAATCTGGCGCGCGAAAGCACCCAACCGCCTGTACTGCGTCGCTCCGGTGAACCAGGTCCGAGCTTGGTTGAAGTAGACCGGCCAGCTCAACGGCGATTCGTTCTGCTCGATCGAGGCCACCGGAGCTACCGTCACGCCCGCACAGTGGTACCCGATGGTCAGGGCGATGTCCTCGCACCAAGTCTGCTCCGGGAAGCCGCCGTGCTCCAGAAGGGTGCCGCTGGCAACGAAAAGGCCGTGGCCGCTCAGTGGCGCGTACCGCCACGAGGAGGGCCGTCGCTCCTTCGCACGGAGCCGGGACAGCTCGACACCGATGGAGAAGGCGGACTGGTAGACGCCGGCGGCTCGCCGTACCAGGTCGGAGAAGGACCATCCGAGAGCAGCGAAGGTGCGCAGGTGGGTGGTCGGTTGCTGCAGCGCTTGCGGCGGTTCCTGACCAGCGGCTGTCCCGCGCTGTACCGCGACCGCGAGCTGCTGGAGGGCGTCGGGCGCCGGATAGGCGTCGGCCGGAATGACTCCGACGTACGGATCGTCGGTGAGCCAGCCCTGTTCGGCGGCCCAGTGGAGGCCCGCGTTGAGCTGGATCGCCATCGAAGGATTTGCCGCATCACAACGGAGGTGGGCGACGGCTGACCCGGGCAGTGCCTGGACCAGCCGGCTGACCTGATCGTCGGCGACGGCGGCCGTCGTCGGGCGGCCATCGGGTGGTTCGGGCTCTGCGGTCGACGAGACGAACAGGATCCGGAGTTTCTCCGGGGGACAGCGGACTGCAATCAGCCTGTCGGTCAGCTCCGGCAGCCGGAGCTGTTCTTCGTAGGCAGGGATCAGGAGCAGGACGGGGGGTGGCTCGAGGGCGCCGCTGCGTTGGTCGTCCAGCCAGCGCAAGTTCGACCGGACTGACCGCCACCTGGCGATATTGACGAGACAACTCGCCCCGACGGTCGCCGCGGCCAGCACGGGGATGATCGTCATGAGCTTCGCCTGGCGGAGTACTGGATGTTCTGTAGGCGCTCGGGCAGAGCCTCGAGCGCCGCCGCGACCGGCCCGGCCGCTGCTGCGGGGGTGGTGCGCACCGCGAGCAGGATCTGGTCGGCCAGTACGGCGGCCGGGCGGTCGGTCTCCGCGACGACGAGGCAGGACGGCCCGACCAGGTCGGCCCAGGCTTCGTAGAAGTCGAGTTGGCGTTGCAGCATCCGATCCTCCATCCAGTAGTCGTCGAGCGGGATCGGACGCTGCGCATTGCGCGCGCTCAAGAGGCCCGCGGGGCGGCTCAGATAGACGAAGGTGCCGGGCATCCGCAACGTGCCGCTTCGGACCGCGCCGGCCAGCTCCCCGCACAGTTCGCCGAAGGCGGCGGCGCCGAACCGGCCCGAGTAGCCGTAGGCGATCGCGAGCGTGGACAGAGCTGATCGGTCCATCACGCAGTCGGTGTCCTGACGCCACCGCGTCCCCAGTAGCGCCGAGCGGGCCAGTTCGGCCAGCACGCAGTAGCGTTCGTTGGCCCGGGCCGACACGGCATCGACCGGAAAGGGCGGGAAGATCGTGAACAGGTCGCCGGCGTCGGGCAGGACCTGCAGTCCCCGCCGGGCCAGCTCGGCCACCACCGTGCTCTTGCCGGCGTTGGACGGTCCGTCGATGCTGAAGGTCAGCCTCATCGTGACTCCGCGGAGATCGGCCGCAGTTCGTCGGTGGAGAAGAAGAGCGCCAGCTCCCGCGCCGCCGTTCGTGGATCGCCGGCGGCGTGGATCCCGTTGTGCAAGGCGTCGGTCGACACCGACTCCCGCAGTACGTCGACCAGCTTCTCGACCGTCCGGCAGGTCCCGGCGGGACCGGCCACGGCGATCGCCATCGCCGTCCGCCCGAGATGGACGTCCCTGATGCCGGGGAGCAGGTTGGCGATCCCCGGCCGGTCGTAGATGGCGTCGACGGTCGAGGCGTCCAGCCGTACCGTCCGGACGGCCCGGACCTCGGTGACCTGCTCGAGTTCGGTCAGGATCGCACCCACGCGGCGATCGCCGAGGATCGACGGGCGGAGCATCACCAGGCTCAACTCGTCCTCATGGTCCGGCTCGTCGGCCTCCGTGGCGCTGTCGGCGGCGACCAGATCGTCCGCCGCGGCCGCGCAGTCGCACCGGGTCGCGGTCGCCGCGAGAGCCTCGACAGTGGCCAGGAGCAGGCGGCCGACCTCGGGGCTGAGATCGGAGACCGCGACGGCGTGGTCAGCGCGGTTGACCTTGCCGGACGTCAACCCGGCGCCGAGGTTGGCCACCACTGCGATCGAGGCGAGACAGAGACCCGCCTCGCGTGCCAGTACCACCTCGGGCAGTCCGGTCATCCCGACCACGTCGCCGCCGAGGCGCCGGTACATCTCCACCTCTGCCCGCGTTTCGTACCGGGGGCCGTCGACGCCGACATAACATCCGCCGTGCCGGACGTGCGGCGCCGATCCGGCGGCGGCGCGGACCGCGGAGCGCAGCGTGGGACAGTACGGATCGGTGACATCGACGTTCGCGAAGCCACGTCCGGTGCCGAACGAAGTGGTGATCCTGGTGCGGGTGAAATCGAGGAACTGGTCCAGGACCACGAAGGAGCCGACGCCGATCGCCCGGTGCAACGAGCCGACCACAGAGGTGGTCAGGATCTTGGTCGCACCGAGTTGGCGTACCGCCGTGATCAGCGCGCGATAGGGGACGAGGTGCGGCGCGACACCGGAGCGCCCTGCCGAGCGGGTCAGATAGACGAGGCGGTGGTCGCCGATCCGGGTTGTCAGCACCGGCCAGGGACCGAAGCTGGTCGGCGCCTCGGCGGCCTGCCAGTCCGTGGCCAGGTCGTCCGGCCGGATGGTGTGGCTGCCGATCACCGCGATGGTTTCACTCATCGAGGATCCTCGCTCGCTTCAGTAGGTGGCGGCGGACGTGGAGCACCGGGTGAACAGCGCCATCCGGTCCCGGCTGTGCAGGCGCTCCCGCATCGAACCGGTCCAGGTGAGCTCGACACCGCCCAGCCCGCGAGCGCCGGCGAGCTGCTCCTCGGAGACCGTGGGCAGCTTCAGGTCGGCGGCCATCGTCGTACCGAAGATGCGATCGGTGTGGGTGAGAACCCAGCCCAGCAAGGCTGGAAGGTTGTAGCGTTCGATCACTCCGGGCAGGGTGGCCAGGAGATCGGCCGAATACCGGGACCACAGCCGGAGCAGATCGGCGAACTTGTAGAGCATGTCCTTGCCGCGCTCGACGGACTCCTGGAACCACGCCTCGCGGTAGAGGTGCAACGCGGTGAACAGGAACTGGTACGCCGGGTTGAGCGTCGGCAGCTCGACCTCGCCCCCGAGGGCCGGGATATCGACGAGCTCGGCGAGGGCCTCGTCCTGATCGAGTTGCTGTTCGCTGGCAGACCAGGTGACCGAACAGGCGACGTCGACCGCGATGGCGCCGGCGCCGTCGGCGTCCAGCTTGAGGAAGTGCGGCAGATGATCGGGACTGAGCCGGTACATCGCCAGTGTCCGCTTCGGCAGCGGCCGGATCCGGTCCTCACGCCATTCGTAGATCCCGTTGACGAATCCGGCTTCCGTCATCAGCCGGCGCACGTCGGCCCGGTGCCGCGGGTGGATCATCAGGTCGACGTCCATCATCTTGCGACAGCCGTGGCCGCCGTAGATCGTCTGCTCCAGGGCGACACCCTTGGTGACCGCGACTCTGATCCCGGCTGCGCGCAGACCGGAACAGAGCGTGGCGGCGACCCTGGCCAGGGTCGCATTGCGGCGCCGGTTCGCCAGCAGTACGCCGACGAGCTCACCGCGCAACTGATGCAGAACACAGCCGGCGATCTCCTCGTCGGCCATGACGTAGGCGAGCATCGGCAGCATCCGGTGCCGCATGGCTTGTTCGACGAGCTGGCCCTCGTCGATGCCTGCTCGCAGGAGCTGCAGGAACATGTCCCTGCGCTCGCCCCGGAGCCGTCCCGGACAGAGCAGCTCCAGCATCGCCCACTCCGGGCCCAGTTCCAGCGATGGCAGGCGTGCGCCGGTCATGCCGCGGCCGCGGCCTGGTGGGCCGCGCGAGTGGGGCATGGCGAAGCTGATGCAGACATCGGAGTCCTCCTGGAGACGCAGCTCAGCGCGGCGGCTGGAGCATTCGACGGCTCGCTGCGGAGGGGATGTGCGGCCTCAGCAGGAACCCTGCGACGGCGCCGACGTGGAGGCGGTAGCGCCTGACCTGGAGCTTCTGGCAGTAACCCTAGGTTCACCTTCCGTAAACCGTCAACAAATCTGCAGCTTGCTGCAAAAACTTTGCTCGACACGGTATTCGAGTAGCAACATGGCCGATTTCTGGTTCGATGAGAGTCCCGACCCCGGGAGGGATATGACCGCGTCGTCCGCCCCGATGTCCTTGGTCCTCGATCGTCTTCGCCTGCTTCGGCTGCTCGCCTATCGGCCCTGGGCGGCTGGTCTGCTGGTGGCCGGAAACGCTGTGACAGCAGTGATTCCGACCGCGATGGCCGCGGCGAGCGGCTGGTTGGTGGCGTTGCTGACCGAGCAGACCAAAGGTGCCGCGTCGACGGCCGCGGTGGTCCCCGCCCTGGTGCTGATCTCCGCCCTGCTGGCCATGGACGAGATCGTGGTGGCGGCGCTGCGCGCCGGACAGGACTACGTGGCCGGACAGATCGACGGTGCGGTCCGCCGCGAGGTCCGGGCGCTGGCCATGGCGCCGGCGTACAGCGAACACCTGGAGGATCCGGCGTTCGCCGACAACGCGTCGCGAGCCTCGGATATCGGTCAGGACCGAGTGCGATCGCCGGGTACGGCGGCGACCGGCCAGCTCGTGCTGGTGTTCCGGATGGTGTCCGCGCTGATCGCCACCTGGTATGTCTGCAGGTTCTCCGTGCCACTCGGCATCGGACTGCTGGTCGTCTCGCTGACCGGGCGTGCGATCGTGCGGCGCCAATGGATCGGTCTGAGCGCGCTCGGCGACACCCGGGAATGGGCCCGGCGCCGGCTCGAGTACTGGACGGACCTGGCCACCGAACCGGCCGCGGGCAAGGAGATCCGGCTGTTCGGGCTCGGAGCCTGGGTCGTGCGGCGACGGACGCAGGCCGCGCGGGACTGGCTGGAACCCCTGTGGGAAGCGGCCTTGACCGTATTGCGGCGGCAGGGTCCGACAGTTTCGCTGGCCTATCTCGCGGCAGCGGCCGCGCTCGTCGTTCCGGGACTCGCAGCGCTGAACGGGCGGCTCGAGACATCACAGCTGGTCTCGGTCTTCGTGGCGGCCTGGGGCGTGATGCGGATCGCCGCGATGGGTCACGAGGCGTTCGACATCGAGTACGGGTTGGGGGCGGTCCGCGCCTTCGACCGCATCCGCGAGGAGTTCCCGGCACCGGCACCGGCACCGGCGCCGCGGCCGGCCGGTAGTTTGCCGTCGCGGCCTTCCGGAGGGACCGCGCTGCGGATCGAGGAGCTCGGGTTCAGCTATCCCGGCGCGACCAGGCCTGCCTTGTCCGGGATCGATCTCCGTCTCGAGTCCGGGCAGGTGCTCGCCGTGGTCGGCCACAACGGCGCGGGCAAGACCACGTTGATCAAGGTGCTCGCCGGGCTCTACCGGCCGACCGAGGGCCGGCTGGTCGCCGACGACCGCGTGATCGACGAAACGACGGTGCGGGAGTGGCGGCAGCGGGTGGCGGTGCTGTTCCAGGACTTCAACCGCTACCCGATGACCGCCCGGCAGAACATCACGCTCGCCGCACCCGAGTACGCCGGTGACGCGGCCGGCGTCGAGCAGGCAGTGCGACGCGCCGGTGCCCAGTCACTGATCGACGACCTGCCGAACGGACTCGAGACGGTCCTCGGACGGCAGTGGGCGAACGGCAGCGAGTTGTCCGGGGGGCAGTGGCAACGCGTGGCGATCGCCCGGGCGGTGTTCGCCGCCCATCACGGCCGGCGGTTCGTCGTACTGGATGAACCGACCGCGCACCTCGACGTGGAGGCCGAGACCCAGTTCTACCAAGAGGTGATCGGGGCAGTGGCCGGCGTCGCGACCGTGATCCTGATCTCGCACCGGCTCTCGACGACCCGGGCCGCGGACCGGATCGTGCTGCTGGAGAGAGGCCGGATCCGGGAGGACGGCGACCATGAATCGCTGCTGCGGGCCGGCGGGCGGTACGCGGAGCTCTTCACCCTGCAGGCAGCACAGTTCGCGGCGACGGCGGGCGAGAAGTCAGGGGACGGTCGATGAAGGCGCTGATGGCAACGGTTCGGCATGTGCTCGGCCTCGCCTGGGTGGCGGATCGCAAGGTGGTGCTGCTGATCGGCGTCCTGATCGCGGCCCAGGCAGGGAACGTCGCCGTGATCGGCTTGAGCCAACGGTGGATCGTGGATTCCTCGGACGGTGGAACCGTTCGGCGGATTGTGCTGGCCGGTCTGCTCGGCGCGGCGGCCCACGCCGTACAGGCGGCCGGCAACCGGGTTCGGACCAACTACTCCAGTGTGCTGACCGATCGGATCGATCTGCAGCTCAACCAGGAGGTGCTGGGCGCGGCGACGACGCTGGCCACTCTCGAGCACCTCGAACGCAGCGAGTACCTCAACCGCCTGTCGATGCTTCGCCGGCACACCAAGGCCCTGGCCGGCTCGTGCTGGGCAATGGCCGAATCGCTGGCGTTGACGATCTCGGTCGGTCTGTCCGCGTGGCTGCTGGCTGGGATTCATCCCGCCCTGCTTGTGCTGCTGGCGTTGGCGATCCCGCCGCTGTGGTCGGCCCGGGTCGCGCAGGCGAGAGTGGGACGTGCGCGGGAGCGCACCGCGGAGCACCAGCGCAACGAAGAGTCCCTGCACCGGCTCTTCCTGGATCCCAGGACCGGCCAGGAGGTCTTCCTGTCCGGAGGTGGTGACGTGATCGGTGCGGCCGCCGATCGCAGCCGGCAGTACGTCGTCAGCGCGGTTCTGCGGGCCCGGATCGGTGCCCTCGGCATCAGTCTCGCCGGATGGCTGCTCTATGCGGCCGGATACGTGCTGGCGCTGCTTCTGGTGGCGCATCTGGTCGCGACTTCGGCGGCCACCTTGGGTGATCTCGTGTTGCTGATCAGCGTGGGGACGTCGCTCCGGTTCGACATCCGCGGTGTCGTGAACGCGTTCACGCAGGTGATCGACGCCGGGCATGCGACCACGCAGTACCGATGGCTTCGTGACTACGCGGCCCGGCAGCCACGCTCCGGAGAGGTTGCCGCGCCCGACCGGCTGGTCACCGGGATCTCGCTGCGGGGCGTCGGATTCCGCTACCCGGGCTCGGATCGCGAGATCCTGCGGTCGGTCGACCTCGACGTACCGGCTGGGGCGACGCTTGCCGTGGTGGGTGCGAACGGCGCCGGGAAGACCACGCTGACCAAGCTGCTGACCGGCATGTACCGGCCGACGAGTGGAACGGTCGTTGTCGACGGCAACGATCTGAACGCGTTGGATCTGGAGGCGTGGCGCGCCCGCAACACCGGCGCCTTCCAGGACTTCGTCCAGTTCCAGTTGCCCGTGCGCGAGGCGGTCGGCATCGGCCGGCTGGAGTCGGTCGACGACGCGGCCGCCGTACAGAGGGCACTGCGGCTCGCGGGCGCCGACGAGTTCGTCGCGGACCTGCCCCAAGGGGCCGACACCCAACTCGGCAGGGTCCACGGCGGGAGCGAACTCTCGCACGGTCAGTGGCAGCGACTCGCGCTGGCTCGATCAGCGATGCGCGAGGACGCGTTGCTGGTGATCCTCGACGAACCCACCGCCGCACTTGACCCGCAGGCCGAGCACGACCTGTATGGCCGCTATGCCGAAATGGCCGGCGGAGACGATGGGCGGATCACGGTCCTCGTGTCGCACCGCTTTTCGACGGTCCGGATGGCCGACCTCATCGTTGTGCTCTCCGACGGCGGCATCGTTGAGCAGGGCACCCACGAGGAGCTCCTGACCGCGGCGGGCCTGTACGCCAGGATGTACCGAACCCAGGCGGCCTCCTACGCCTGATCCGAAGGCTAGGCGCGGTAGCGGGCTGTGGCTTGGCGGCGGAGGGCTTCGGGGGAGGATCCGGCGAAGCGGGCGGGGGCGAGGGAGGCGATGGTGGACGGTTCGCCGAACATCTGTGCCACCAGGGCCTTCGCGGCGCCGGCTGCGTGGGTGACCCAGATTGCTTCGGCTGACCAGAGGCCGTCGAGCTGACCGAGGGGGCCGAGGAGTGGCGCCTTGTCGGGGGTGATGGAGAGGACGCCGCCGAGGTGTTCGTTTGGGCTCCAGCGGTGTTCGGCGGGTAGCAGGTTCAGGGCGGCGGTGACTGCGTCGTCCAAGTCACCGCCGGGCCATGGCAGCTCGGCTCGGTGCGTCAGGTCGTGCGCGATCAAGGGTGCGTGGTTGGAGGTTCCCAGGCCGTAGCGGGTGCCGTCGTCGCGTGTGTAGACATTGTGTTCGGGCCAGCGGATGAGAGGTGAGGGTTGCCTGGTCGCGGCATGCGCGGCGCTGTAGATGTAGGCATGTACGACGGGGACCAGCGGCAGGTCGACTCCGGCGAGGGCCGAGACTGCAGGGCCCCAGATACCGCAGGCGATTACCACGTCGTCCGCCTGTAGCTGCTCGTCCCCGACTTGTACGCCGACGATGCGTTCGCCTCGGATCTCGATCGCGGTGACCGGGTTGCCGAACACGAAGCGGGCCCCCGCGGCCGCGGCTCGTTCGGCCAGGGCGGCCGTGATGACCTTGGCGTGGGCCGCGCCGTCCCAAGGCAAGTGAAGTGCAGCCTCGATGCCCTGGTGAGGGACCATGCGTGGTGCCAGCGCTGCGGCGTCGGCGGGATCGATCAGTATTGCTGGAATGCCGGCGGCAACGGCGGCTTCTGCGCGGGCGGCCAGTCGCTCGGCGCCGGTAGGGCTTGTCGCGAGCTCCACCGCTCCCAGCGGGTCGAACCCTGACTGCAACTTCTGGTAGATCTCCACGCTCGCCAGGGCCAACTCGACGAGAGTCGGTTCGTCGCTCAGGATCCCGACGAACCCGGGCGCATGGCCGGTCGAGCCCGGAAGCGTGTCCGGGCCGCGCTGGTCGACCACGGTGACCGCGCACCCTGGTCGCCGGCTGAGCTGCTCGGCGATCGCCGTACCGACGATTCCCGCACCGAGTACTACGACCTGCCTTGTCATGACTCTCCCATCCGCTCGTTGCCGTGGAGCCGCGCCACCCTACGTGGGTAGTGTCAAGATTTGTCAATTTGTCGCGGCGCGCCTCGAACAGCCGTTTAATTGCAGCTTCCGGCAAACCTTTCAGGCTGCGTCAAATATCTTGACTTCGATCAGCACAGAACGTAATGTCCCGGTGACGTCCAGGTCGCCGTGCGCTTCGTGATGCCCTGGGTGTGAATATTCATTTCCATATGGGGGAAGGTAGTTCACGTGAGGCGTGCAGCTACATGCGTCATTTCGATGGCATTTTCGCGGGGTTGCCGGTGACCGGTCCGGCGGCGGTTGGAATCGGTGCGCAGGAGATCTTCGACACCGTCGGCGTCGGGTTCGGCCCGGCCAACATCGCCCTGGCGGTGGCGCACGCGGAGTGTTCGAGCCCGCGGTCGCTGGCCTTCGTCGAGGCGAATGACGGGCCGGCCTGGCAGGCCGGGATGATCATCGACGGTTCGGACATCCAGCACAATCCACTCCGGGACTTTCATCACGCCCAAGAATCCCTGCAGCCCGTACGGATTCCTGAGCTATCTGAAGAGTGAAGACCGGTTGTTCCACTTCCTGAACCTCGACGCGCCCTACCCGCCGCGGTCGGACTTCGCCCGCTACGTCAACTGGGTGGCGGATCAGTTCAAGGATCAGACGCACTACTCCGAGGCGGTCTCCGCGATCTCCTTGTGCGACGATCCGGCGGCGCCGTCGGGCCGCCGGTTGGTCCGGGTCGACACCGGATCCCGATCGCTGTGGGCGCGGTCCCTGTCGTTCGCCCCGGGCCGGTCGAAGAACATTCCGGAGATCTTCCAGCCGCTGCTCGGTGACAATGTGTTCCATTTCACCGAATACACCGGCCGCCGGGATCAATGGCAGGCCGGAAATGCGCCGACGTCGGTGGCGGTCATCGGTTCCAGCCAGAGCTCGGTCGAAATTATCCTCGACCTGCGCGGCAGCCTGCCGGGCACCAAGACGCACAGTGTCTTCCGGAAATTCAGCTACGTCCTGAAAGACACCAGCCCGTTCACCGAGGACCTGCTTTTCCCGAAATTCACCGACTACTTCTACAACTCCTCGCCGGAGTCGAAGCAGCAGCTGACCGAGCAGGTCCTGCGGAGCAACTACGGCTCCGTCGACGAGGACGTTCTGAAGGAGCTGTACTTCGTCCTCTACGAGAACAAGGTGCGCGGCGACACGTCGATCATGGTGCACAACAACCGGCAGGTCGTCGCGGCGACCCGTCGCGGTGCCGGTGTCGAGCTCGTGCTGCGGGACCAGCACACCGGCGACGTGGAGACGATCCTGGTCGACGCCGTCATCCTCGCGACCGGCTTCCGGAACTTCGGGCCCGCGGAGAACGAAGAGCTCTGCCATCCGCTGCTGCGCGACATCGCCGACTCGTACGAGAAGAACGAGGACGGAACGCTGCGGGTGACCCGCAGCTACCAGGCGGTTCCGCGGGACGAACTCCGGGACCCGCCACTGGTTCTCAACGGCTTGTGCGAGTCCTCGCACGGCCTCGGCGACGCCGGTTCGTTCAGCTTGCTGTCCTTTCGCGCCTTCGACATCGAGCGTGCCCTCGCCGCACAGCTCAGCTCGACCTGATTCTGGAGTGTCATGTACGTAGCGCAGTTCAATATCTCGATCGAACGCGAGTCGCTCGATCACCCCACGATGAAGGACTTCGTCGAACGGCTCGAGCCGGTCAACGCCGAGGCGGACGTCTGGGACGGATTCGTCTGGCGGCTGCACGACGACACCGGCAACGCGACCGACATCCGGGCGTTCGACGACCAGCGGATCATCTTCAACCTGTCGGTCTGGAAGTCTGTCGAGACGCTGAAGCACTTCGTCTACCAGTCCAGCCATCGGGCGATGCTGAAGCGGCGGCTGGACTGGTTCGAGCGGATCGTCGAGCCGAGCTATGTGCTGTGGTGGGTCGACGAGTCCGAACGGCCGTCGGTCGAAGAGGCGAAGAGCCGGCTGAAGCAGCTGCAGGAGCACGGTCCAGGCCCGTCGGTCTTCACCTTCGACAGCGTGCCGGTGCCGGACAGCAGCGATGCCTGAGTACCTGACCGACCAGTACCGCACCACCGATCAGGACAGAATCCTCCATCTCGTCGAGAACTTCCCGTTCGCGACGCTGATCCCGGCCGACGGTTCGGACGTCGGGTTCATGCCGCTGTTGCTCGATCGAAGCCAAGAGCAAGGCGTCTGGCTGTACGGGCACCTGGACCTGCACAACCCGTTTCTGCCGCAGCTGGACGGGCAGCGGATCACCGCGGTGTTCTCGGGCCCGAACGCCTACATCTCGCCGGTCGAGTACGAGTCGCGGCAGTACCCGACCTGGAACTACGCCGTGGCGCGGTTGACGGGAACCAGCGAACTCGTCAAGGACGAGAGCGACAAGCTCGAGTACATGGTCCGGATGGTCGATCAGTTGGAGAACGCCAACGGGACGGACTACCGGCTGGACGAGCGCAGCCCGCAGGCACTGGCCATGATCAGCCGGATCGTGTTCTTCCGGCTGGAGGTGGCGGCCATGGACGGCGTCTTCAAGTTCTCGCAGGAGAAGTCGGCCGAGGACAGACGACGCGCGCAGGACAGCTTGATCCGCAAGCTGCAGAGCAGGCAGAGCCAAGTGCTGCCGCGGCTGACGGCGGACTTGGAGACGCAGACCAGATCCGGCGGCCACGCCGGCAACGTACGTCGGGGAGCCCAGCAATGACACAGACCACGTCCGCCCTACCGGACAGTGCGGCCAGGCCGAACAGCACTGTCCATGAGAACGTGCTCGGCGCCATCGGCAACACCCCGGTCGTCCGGCTGAACCGGGTGGCCACGGAGGCTTCCGCCGAAGTCTTCGCCAAGCTGGAGTTCACCAATCCGGGCGGTTCGATCAAGGACCGGATCGGCTGGTGGCTGCTCGAGGACGCCGAGCGGCGCGGGCTGCTGAAGCCCGGCGGCCTGGTGGTCGAGGGGACCGGTGGAAACACCGGGATCGGTCTCGCGATGGCCGCCGCGGTGAAGGGCTACCGCTGTGTGTTCACCGTCCCGGACAAGATGTCCGAGGGGAAGATCAAGGTACTGCGCGCCTTCGGCGCCGAGGTGGTCGTGACGCCGACGGTTCCGCCGGAGAACCCGGAGAACTACTGCGCGGTGGCTCGCGAGATCGCGCGCAAGGAGCCGAACTCGTTCTACATCGACCAGTACAACAACCTCGCGAACGGCGACTACCACTACCGCAACACCGGGCCGGAGATCCTGCGGCAGCTGCCGGACATCGACGTACTGGTCGCCGGACTCGGGACGGGCGGGACGCTGTGCGGCACCGGCCGGTTCCTCAAGGAGCAGAACCCGGCGCTCAAGGTGATCGGCATCGACCCGATCGGCTCGATCCTCTACGACATGTACACGCACGGGAAGAGCGGACCGGCGCAGCCGTACCTGATCGAGGGCATCGGCAAGGACTGCGTGCCGGCGAACATCGACTTCGGCCTGATCGACGCCGTGGTGCGGGTGACCGACCACCAGGGCTTCTCGATGACGCGCCGGATGCTCAAGGAGGAAGGCATCTTCGCGGGTGTCTCCTCGGGCAGCGCCGTCGCCGGAGCACTGAACTGGCTGCGCGAGGAAGGCCAGGCCGCGGCCGGTCACAAGGTACTGGTGATGTGCCCGGACAGCGGTAGCCGCTACATCTCCAAGGTGTACGACGACGAGTGGATGACGGCGAACGGGCTTCTCGACGAGTTGAACGGAGTTTCGTGGTGACTGCGACCTGGAGCACGGTCGAGCGCGTCGACGCGATCGGCCGCGAGGACTTCTACGGCGAGTTCGTTGCCAAGGGCAAGCCGGTGGTGATCCAGAACCTGACCAAGGACTGGCGGGCACTGGACTGGACCCCGGAGTACTTCCGCCGCGGCGGGTACACGACGAAGCTGGGCGTCAAGATGGGCAACGTGGCCGACGGCCGCCGGGAGTACGTCGCGCTGTCGGACTACCTCGAGTCGCTGGCCAAGCACGAGACACAGGTTGCCGAAGGTACCGTGACGGAGCGGCCGGGCTACCTGCACGACGTGCCCCTGTTCGGCCACTTCCCGGCCCTCAAGGCCGACGTCGATCCCTTCCCGCTGCAGCTGCTGCCGGAGTGGTACCGGCCGAACTGGCCCGACTACACCCAGCACTTCATGGGACCGGCCGGCAGCATCACGCCGCTGCACTTCGACACCCTGCTGACCAACAACCTGTTCTTCCACCTGGCTGGGCGCAAGCAGTTCATCCTGATCCCCGCCGCGCAACGCGAACTCTGCTACACCCACGGCTGGCGATGGGCGGGGTTCGACCCCACCGCTCCCGACTACGATGCCTTCCCGCGGGCCGCGGAGACCACACCGGTCACGGTCGTGCTCGAACCGGGCGAGATCCTCTACATGCCGCCGGGCACCCTGCACCACGTCACCAACCTGAGCCTGACGATGTCGTTCAACATCGACTGGCACACGGCCGAGAGCGCGCGGCTGGGGATGGCGAGTGTCTTCAGCGGCGCACCGCTGCAGAACGGCTACTACAACCTGGTCTCCTATCTCGGACTCGGTCTCGGCGTGCCCGCGAAGTACGCCTTCCCGTTCTACAAGTCCTATCTGACCTACGTGAGCTGAAAAATCTGATGACTGTGATCTCCGATGCTGCGTACCTCGAGTCCGAGGTGCGGGTCTACAGCAGAAGCTGGCCCGACATGTTCACCCGCGCCTCCGGCGACCGGATCCACACCGCGGACGGCTCGGTCTACCTCGACTTCTTCATGGGTGCGGGTGCGTTGAACTACGGTCACGCGAACCCGCTGCTGAAGGCGCCGCTGATCGACTACCTCAACGCCGACGGCATCGTGCACAGCCTGGACATGATGACCGAGGCGAAGAGCGACTTCCTGCGCTCGTTCCAGGACCTGGTGCTTGGTCCCCGCGACCTGGATTACAAGGTCCAGTTCACCGGACCGACCGGCACCAACGCCGTCGAGGCCGCCTTGAAGCTCGCGCGGAAGGTGACCGGTCGCGAGACCGTGGTCGCCTTCACCCGCTCCTTCCACGGGGTGAGCCTGGGCGCGTTGGCCGTGACGGCCAACGCTGACAAGCGCGCGGGCGCCGGCGTACCGCTCGATCACGTGCTCCGGATCCCGTACGACGGGTTCGGGCAGCACGGGGTCTGCGGACTCGACCTGCTGGACGACCTGATCGGCGACCCGGGCAGCGGGATCAGCTTGCCGGCGGCCGTCATCGTGGAGACGGTTCAGGGCGAAGGCGGTGTCAACATCGCCGGCGTCGCGTGGTTGCAGCGGCTGGCGGCGCTGTGCAGGAGGTGGGACATCCTGCTCGTCGTCGACGACATTCAGGCCGGCTGCGGCCGGACCGGTGGCTTCTTCAGTTTCGAGGCAGCGGGCATCACGCCCGACATCGTCTGCCTGTCGAAGTCGATCAGCGGCTACGGCCTGCCGATGGCGCTGACCTTGTTCCGCCGTGAACTCGATGTCTGGAGCCCCGGTGAGCACAACGGCACCTTCCGGGGCAGCAACCCGGCCTTCGTGACCGCGACGGCCGCGCTCCGGACGTACTGGTCCGACGACCTCCTGAGCAAGGAGATCGCCGCGAAGAGCGAGCTCGTCTCGGAGTACCTGACCGCGATCTGCGCCCGGCATCCGGGGGTCGTGCACCGTGGCCGTGGGCTCTTCTGGGGACTGGAGTTCGACGAGCCCGGGCTGGCACGGCGCGTCAGCGCCGCGGCGTATCAGGACGGACTCCTGGTGGAGACCTCCGGTCCCGATGACGAGGTCGTGAAACTGCTGCCCTCGTTGCTGATCTCAGCGGCCGATCTGCGGGCAGGCCTCGGGATCCTGGGCAGCGCGATCGACCGGATGGCGGCCTGATGCCCGCCGGGGAGAAGAAGATGTCGAACGCCGCGCGCGGCGTCTACTCGGTGATCGGCTTCGCCTTCATGACGGCGGTCGTCAACGTCTATGCGGGCAACGTCTTCCAGGACCTCAACCCGGGCGTGGTCGGCGCGATCTCCTTCACCCTGGCCGGTACGGCGTTCGCCGGGCTGGAGGTGGCCCGGCGGGGCACCGCGGTGCTGGATCCGATCCGCCGGCAGCCTCTCGATGTCGCGGCCCTCAACGTCACCACGGCGATCGCGTGGCTGACTGTGCTGTTCTCGCTGAAGTACATCGAGCCGGCGATCGTCAACGTCATCAGCCTCGCCATCGGTCCGGTGTTCCTGGCGCTGGCCGGATCGCGACTGCGCAAGGGAACCGCGGTGGTCTCCGGTGAGATCGTCGCCGCCGTCGGCATCTTCGCGCTGATCCTGGTCCTGACCTGGGGATCGATCACCGGCCGGAGCGCGGTCGGCGCGATCGGCCATCGGGAGGCGGCGCTGGGCATCGTGCTCGCGCTCGTGTCCGGGCTCGCCTCGGCCGGCAACATCGTCTTCTCGAAGCGGCTGAGCGAGCGCGGTACCTCACCGGGCTCGGTCATGTCGGTGCGCTTCTTCCTGATGATCGCGGTGAGCTGGACGGTCGTGGCGACCTCCGATCAGCCGCATCTCGCCGCCTCCGTCGTACCAGGGATCGTGCTCGCGATCATCTCGGTGATCATCCCGCTCTACCTGCTCCAGCTGGGCGTGAAGCACGCGGAGCCGATCACTGTCTCGCTGCTGGTCTGCGTCGGTCCGGCGTTCGCGATCGCGCTGCAACTGCTCGACGGCCGGCTGAGCGTAGCGCCGTTGTCGATCGTGTGCGTGCTCGGAATCGTGGCCCTGGTGGCCTGGGGCGTCCGGGCCCGCAACGTGGCCGCGCGACCATCGGGTCCGGGTCCCGTCGTCGTGGTCGACGCCTACTCGACCGGTCGGTACCTGCCCGCCGCGCTGAACAAGCTTGGCGCGGATTGCATCCACGTCCAGTCCGAGACCCCGGATGTGAACCTCACGCTGGACACGGCCGCGCTGACGGAGAACCTCCGGCACCACGGTGACGTGACGGCCACCGCCGCGGCGTTGCGCCAGTACGGCGTCAGTCAGGTGATCGCGGCCGCCGAGTCCGGGGTGGAACTGGCCGATCAGCTCTCGGCCGCGTTGGGCACACCGGGCAACGGGATGAAGCGGCCGAAGAGCCGCCGGGACAAGTACGAGATGGTGCAGGCTCTGCGCGCGGCCGGGCTGCCGCACGCGGCCACGATTGTCTCCGGCGACGCCGACGAGGTGGTGGCCTGGGCCACGACCGAGGCGAACTGGCCGATCGTGCTCAAACCGGTGGCCAGCGCCGGAACCGACAACGTCGTGGTCTGCGGCTCACCCGAGCAGGTGCGGGCCGCGTGCGCGAAGATCATCGGCAGCGCCGACCGCTACGGTGTGGCCAATCACGTCGTACTCGCCCAGGAGTTCCTGGCCGGTGCCGAGTACTTCGTCAACACGGTCAGCCGCGACGGTCAGCACCGCACCGCGGAGATCTGGCGCTACTCCAAGCGTCACCTGCCGGGTGGAAACATCATCTTCGACTACCACGAGCCGCAGTCGCCGGATGATCCTGACGCACAGCGCGTCGCGCAGTACACGCACCAGGTGCTGGACGCGCTGGAGATTCGCAACGGGGCCGGTCACAGCGAGGTGATGCTCACCAGCCGAGGGCCGGTGCTGGTCGAGTGTGCCGCGCGGCTGGGTGGCGGGCAGGTTCCCGAGATCAACCTGCGCTGTCTGGGGATCAGCCAGGTGGACCTGCTGGCACTGGCAGCGGTCGAGCCGGACGAGTTCCACCGGCTGCCGGAAACGGCGTACCGGCTGCTCGAGCGGCCACGCCATGTGTCGCTGATCAATCCCGATGACGGGGGAGTCGTGCCCTCGTACGACGCGATGGCGGTCATCCGCGAACTGCCGTCGTATGCGCACACCGTGATGGCGCACCCCGAAGGACATCCGCTGTCGCGAACGATCGACGTCGTGACGTCTCCGGGCTTCGTGTACTTGATCTCGGACGACCCGGACCAGATCGCCGCCGACTACGCGAGGCTGCGGCATCTGGAGCAGGACGGTCTCTACAGCCGCGTGCCGGTGCGCTAGGAGGCCAGCCAGGACTCGTGCTGCTGCACGGCGCGCTCCCAGAGCGCATCGAGGTCGAGCTCGGCCAGCGGCAGCGCGAACTCCTTGGTCAGTACGGCGGCGAGGTCGTCAGCGTCGTCGAGTACGCGCTGCTGTTTGCCGCCACTGACCGCCGGGCCGGTCCGAGTGAGGGTGCGGGACCGCAGAATCGCTGCCTCGTCGACGTCCGTACGGGCGACCAGCAGGGTCTGCACGAACATCGATTCCGGCGCGGTGGCTCGCCAGGCACACTCTTCGGTGAAGTCCTCGATCGTCAGCGGAGTGGATCGCAGATCGCACGTGGTGAAGGCAGCGCCGGGGCGGTGGTGCAGGCGCCAGAGATCGTCGCCGACATGTTCCAGCGAATACGTCAGCCGGCTCTCGACGTGCTCACCGGGCCGCAGGCGGATCGGTGCGAGAAATCCGTCCATCAGACCCACGTCGCTGAGCCACGTCGCGCCGTCGATAGTCACCAGCAGCGGCATGTGGTTGCGCCAAGCTGACTCGCCGCGCAGCTCCCGGTCAACGGCCGCCTCGATGATCGAGACCTCGAAACAGACGGCCCTGAGCATCACCGCGAACGCCTGGTTCAGTTCGTAACAGAACCCACCCCGGCGACGTGTGATGATCTTGTCGACCAGCGCCTCCGGTTCCAGGCTGATCGGCCGGCCCAGCTGGATGTCGAGGTTCTCGTAGGGCACTGCGGTCGCCCACGCGTGATGCAGTTTCCGCAGACCGGCCAGGTCTGGACCGATCGGTCCGCTGATCCCCAGCCGCTCCAGCGCCGCATCGATATCCATCCAGCTCACTATAGGTGGCTCACCCCTTGGTCGCGCCGGCGAGCATTCCGGAGACGAGGGCTCGTTGGGAGAAGAGGAAGACGACCAGGACGGGCAGTACGGCGATGATGATCGAGAGGGCTAGTTCGGGGCTGGTGATGTTCAGGCCGGCGCCGGCGACGGGGTTGAAGGACGGCGTGGTGGAGAGCAGTTGGTTGAGGCCTACCTGGATGGGGAACTGCTGGCTGCTGGGGAGGACCAGGTAGGGGAGGAAGAAGTTGTTCCAGTTGCCGACGAAGCTGAAGAAGGCGACCAGGGCGACCACCGGTCTGGCCAGGGGGAGGGCGATGGTGGTGAAGGTGCGCCATTCGCCGGCGCCGTCGATGCGGGCGGCTTCGAGCATCTCGGTGGGCAGGCTGGTGGCGAAGTAGATGTAGACGAGATAGACGCCGAACGGGAAGAACGAGAACGGCAGCACGACCGACCAGACAGTGCCGATCAGCCCTAGTTTGTTGAGCTCGAGGAACAGCGGGAGCACCAAGGTTGCCGACGGCATGATCATCACGAGCAGGGTGACGGAGAGCAGCAGCCGGCGGCCGCGGAACTTGGTCAGGGCGAGGGCGTAGCCTGCGGGCACGCTGGTCGCCAGGGTGAGGACGAGGGATCCGGCCGAGTAGATCGCCGAGTTCTTGAGCCAGACGAAGATGACGCCGTCCTCGAACGAGGTCAGGTTCCGCCAGGCGGTGGAAAGGTTGCCGAAGGCACCGAAGGAGAACGGGCCTGTGCTGACCAGCTCGGCGGCCGTCTTCGTGGGTGCCAGCAGCAACCAAACTACTGGCAGAGCGAAGAAGACAACCAGTAGTCCGAGAAGCAAGGCGACCACTGCGACCCCGAGCGCGCGGGTCGGCCGGGTGCTGTTGGTGCTCATGCGTCCACCTTGAACAAGCCGGAACGACGTACCAGCACTCCGGCGCAGACGAGACCCAGCACCAGCAGGATCAGCGAAACGGCAGCCGCGCCGTTGAAGTCGCCGTACCGGAAGGCGAGTACGTAGGCCAGTTGGTTGGGGGACCAGGCCGGGTCGAGCCGGCCGAGGCTGGCGGTCTGCAGCATCTGCGGTTCGACGAACAGCTGGGTGCCGCCGGCGAAGGCCAGGATCGCCATGTAGGCGATCCAGCGGCCGATCATCGGGATCTGGACGAAGAGCGCCGACTTCCACGCGCCGGCGCCGTCGATCCGGGCCGCTTCGAGGATCTCGTCGGGGATGTTGTTCAGGGCGCCGTACATGACGACGATCCAGCCGCCCGCGCCGGTCCAGAACGCGATCAGCACGAAGACCAGCGGCAGGTTCGCCGGGGCGATCACCTGGGAGAACGTGTCGAATCCCAGAGCCTGGAGAAGGCCGGAGGCCGGGCTGATCGACGGGTCGAGCATGAACAACCAGACCAGTACGCTCGCAACTCCGGCCAGCGCGCCAGGAACGTAGTACAGGAAGCGCAGTATGGCCGAGAGGCCGGGCCGCATCCGGCCACGGAGCACCACTGCGATGCCGACGGTCAGGACCAGCAGCAAGGCCAGCCAGAGCACGAGGTACACCGCGACGTGGGCGAACGCCGGGCCGAAGCGGTAGTCCCCGATGACCTTGATGAACTGGTTGAGGCCGGTGAACTGGCCTCGATCGTTGGTGAAGGCAAGGTAGAAGGCGTAGCCGGTCGGTACGATTCCGAACGCCAGCAGGAGAACGACGTACCCGGAAACGAAGAAGTAGCCGGCCCGACCACTCTTGAGGCTCATTTGCTCGCGATCGTGTAGCCGGCGGCCTTCGCCTCGTTCTCGATCGCGGTCTGCCACGCGGGGAGTGTCGCGGTCAGGGTCTTACCGGCGGTCACCGCAGGCAGTACGACGCTCGACCAGGCGGTCGAATCGCTGAAGCGGGTGTTGGACCAGCCGGACCAGATCGCGCCGGCGGCAGTCTGGAACGCCGGAGTGACGTCGTTGGCGAAGTACTGGCTGTTCTTGGGGTTCGCGAGCCAGGCCTTGGCGGCCGGGGCGTAGGCGGGGTAGGTCGGAGCGCCGGCCTGGTTCTCGTCGGAGGTCGTGAGCCAGCTGACCAGGTCGGTCGAGGTCTTCAGGTTCGCGGTGTGCGAGGAGACCATCCAGACCGCGCCGCCGACGTTGCCGGTGGCAACCGTCGGGTCGCCGTCCCAGGTGAGCGGTGCGGCCGCGCCGATCTGACCGGCGGGCGTCTTGAAGGCGGAGTTGAACAGATACTGCCCGTACCACGACGGGCCGATCGCCATCAGGACCTTCGAACCCTTGCTCTGGGCAAAGTTCTGCCCGAAGAACGCCTCCTTGCTCACCGAACCGTTGGCGATCATCGAGTCCAGCAGGGTCGCCATCCGGGTGCAGTTCGGGTCTTGCAGGTCGGTGCGCAGGGTGGTGGGAGCGGTCAGCATGAAGGCCGGGCACTGGCTGGACCAGAAGTACGAGTCATGGGAGTTCGTGTCGCCGACGGCGCCGAGCAGGTAGCCGGGGTGCTCCTTGGCCACCTTCGCGCCGAGGGCCTGGTATTCCTGCCAGGTCTTGGGTACGGCGTACCCGAAGTCCTTGAGGAGTTTCGCGTTGTACCAAACGACGACCTGGGCGATGTCGTTGCGCAGGCAGTAGGTCTGCCCGCCGAACTCGCACGGTGACAGCGATCCCTTGGCGAAGTTGTCCAGCGTCTGCTGCGGAATCAGCCCCTGGTTCAGCGGTGCGGCGAAGGCCTTCGCATTCGGGCCGGTCGGCGCCGAGGCCCAGGTGACGTCGGTCGGCGCGGCGAAGACGACGTCCGGCCAGCCCGAGCCGGTCCGGTCGAACAGCTGTACCTTGGTCTGCAGATACGTGGACCCGTCCGCGCTGCCGTCGTACGTGACGATGTTGAGCTTCTTGTCCGGGTGCGACTTCTGGTACGCCTGGACCGAGGGCAGGCGGGTGGAGTCGGTCCAGACGGTCACTGTGGCGGCGTCGTCCTGCGGCGCGGGCGTGAACGTGGCAGGACCCGTCGGTGCGGCGGTGGTGTCCGCGCTCGCACAGCCGGCCAGGGCGGCGACTGCTGCCAGCGTCGCGGTGAGGATCAAACGTTGCTTCATGGCGGGTCCTTCTTCAGGGGATGAGGTGCTGCAGCGGTGCGGGGTATTCGAGGTGCGCGGGCAGGGCGATCCCGGGGGCGAGCGGGGCGTGCACCTGGCCGTTGGCGTCGACGCAGGACTCACGCCGTACGTCGGTCGAGGTGATGAGCGACTCGTAGTAGGTCGTGTTCGAGATCGCCATGCACAGGTGCTGGTTGGGGATGTCGGAGCCATGGATCTCGGCCCGGAGGCGGTAGGAATCGGCGAGGTGCGCGATCCGCATCGCGCCGGTGATCCCACCGCGCAAGGTCGTGCTCGCCCGGACGCCGAAGGTCGCCGCGCCCGCGCTGATGAAGTCCGCGGTGTTCAGGTGGGCGCCGTCGGACGTCTCACCGACCAGCAGCGGTACGCCGACCGACTGGGCCAGTTGCTGGTACGCCGAGATGCTGAACTCGCGCATGGGCTCCTCGTACCAGAGGTAGTCCAGCTCGGTGAGCGCCCGGCCGAGCCGGATCGCGTCGGGGAGATCGAAGCCGGCCGAGCCGTCGTACATCAGCGGCACGTCGTCGCCGACGTGATCCCGCAACGCGGCGCAGAGCTGAGCGTCGCGGCGGACGTCACCCCAGGCGTGCAGCTTGATCGCCGCGTAGCCGGCCTCGAGACACTGGGTGGCGACATCGAGGAACTCCGCGGTGGTGGCGAAGGTCGAGGTCGAGGCATAGGCGGGGATCGATCGTCGGTAGCCGCCGAGTAGCTGCCAGACCGGTTGCTCGGCGACCCGGCCCGCCAGGTCCCACAGCGCGACGTCGATCAGACCGAGCACGGGAAGCGGGAGTTCCTCGATCCGGTCGAGCTCCCAGACGCGATGCCACAGCCACTCGCGCTGGTACGGATCCTGGCCGACGAGTTCGTCCCGGAACACCCGGTCGACAAGCTCCTCCAGCTGGGCAGCCGCTCCGGGCCGGGCGAACAGCGCGACACCCTCCGCCCCCTCGTCCGTGCCGATCCGCAGTACGGCGCCGGTGGCGGCAGGGGCACTCCCGCCGAGCCCGTCCCGCCAGCTGAACGGGGGACTCGCGGCGGGGATGCGGACCTGATGGGTCTCGACGTGGGTGATCTTCATAGGAGCTTTCTGCGGAGGCGGGCGGGCAATGGATCAGATCAATTCGCCCGTCAAGGTAACAGCTCACCGCAGATCTGCAAATAGATCAGATCCATTGACCTTCAGATCTCTAATTAATCAGGTTCATCTTCTTCTTGTTCGACCAGGTGCCCGCCCTCCTGAAGGCGCTCGGCTAGCGTCGGGGGGTGTTGTTGCCTGACTTGTCGGTGCCGGGGGCGGATCTGCCTGTACGGGCGGTGCTGCCTGCGACCGTTGCGGCGGTGCGTTCGGGCGGTACGGCGGTGCTGGTAGCACCGCCGGGGTCGGGGAAGACCTCGTTGCTGCCGCTGGCGCTGGGGGATGCGCTCGGGGGGACGATCATCGTCGCGGAGCCGCGGCGGATGGCGACCCGGGCGGCGGCGGCGCGGCTGGCGATGTTGGTCGGCGAGCCGTTGGGGCAGCGGATCGGTTACGCGATGCGTGGCGAACGGAGCGGCGGCAAGGGGCTTCGGGTCGAGGTGGTGACGACGGGCCTGCTGGTACGGCGCTTGCAGCAGGACCCCGAGTTGCCGGGGGTGGCCGCGATCGTGATCGACGAGTGTCACGAGCGGCACCTCGATGCCGATCTGCTGCTCGCGTTCTGCGTCGACGTCCGGGCGAATCTGCGCGAGGACCTGGCGATCGTCGCGACCTCGGCCACGGCGGACACCGTTCGGTTGAGTCGCGCGCTGGGGGCGCCGGTGATCACCGCGTCGGCCGCGCTGTTCGACGTGGCGATCGAGTGGGCGCCGCCCCCGGTTCCCGTTCCGCTGCTGCCCGGTGGGCGGGTTGATCCGCGGCTGCTGGATCACGCTGCGAGCGTCGTACGGCGTGCGCTGGTTGAGAACGACGGCGACATCCTCGTGTTCGTTCCGGGGGAGGCCGAGATCAACGGGGTGACTCGGCGGTTGGCCGATCTGAATGTCCTGCCGTTGTTCGGTCGGCAGTCGAGGGGTGACCAGGACCGGGCGTTGGCGGCGTCCGCCGAGCGTCGGATCGTGGTCACGACATCGGTCGCGGAGAGTTCGCTGACCGTGTCTGGAGTCAGGGTGGTGGTCGACTCGGGTCTTGCTCGGGAGCCGCGGATCGATCAGTCCCGCGGCCTCGGTGCGTTGGTCACGTGCCGGGTGTCGAAATCGTCGGCCGCGCAGCGCGCGGGTCGCGCCGGGCGGGAGGCGCCCGGCCGGGTGTATCGGTGCTGGTCTGCCACTGACCACGCGCATCTCGACGAGCACCCGGCGCCGGAGATCGCGATCGCCGATCTGGCCGGCTTCGCGCTCGACCTCGCGGCGTGGGGTGCACCGGCCGGTGACGGGCTGACGTTGCTCGAGGCGCCGCCGGAGGTGGCGATGACCGCGGCCACCGAGTTGCTGCATCGCCTCGACGCTCTGGACGGCGAAGGGCGGATCACCGAGCGGGGACGGCGGATGGCGGCGATCGGGGCGCATCCTCGGTTGGCGCGGGCGTTGCTGGACGGGACGCCGCGGGTCGGCGCCGACCGCGCTCGCGAGATCGTCGCGATGCTTTCCGACGACTCCGGCCGCGACTTCGGCGATGACCTACCGGCTCGCTGGCGTGCCCTTCGCCGCGGCGAGGACCGCGGAGCCACGGCTCGCTGGCGAGAGGAAACCAAACGCCTCGGCCGAGGCGCTGGCCCGGCTGTAGGTGCAGTGCCGGATGATCTCGCGGCCGGGGTTGTCGTGGGGCTGGCTTATCCGGATCGGATCGCGCGGGTGCGGTCGGCCGACTCGACGACGTACCAGATGTCTGGTGGCACTGGTGCGGCGCTGGATCCGCAGTCGCCGTTGCGGACCACGACCTGGCTGGCGATCGCGGTCGCCGACCGGGCGCCCGGTCACGCCGACGCCAGGATCCGTTCGGCGGCGCCGATCGATGAACCGACCGCGCGAGACATCGCCGGTGACCTCGTCTCGACCACCGACCAGATCCGCTGGGACGACGGCCGGATCGTGACGCGGCGCGTCGAGGCGCTCGGGGCGATCGTGCTCAACGACATGCCACTGGCCAAGCCCGACCGGCTGCTCGTCCAAGCGGCCGTCCGCGACGGGATCCGTCGCAGCGGTCTGTCTGTACTGCGTTGGTCGGAGGCCGCACTGGCATTGCGGGAGCGGCTCGCGTTCTGTCACGCCCACCTCGGAGCCCCGTGGCCTGCGGTCGACGACGAAGCGCTCCTGGCCACTCTTGATGAGTGGCTGGGGACGGAGCTTGCCTCGGTGCGCGGCGCGCGCGACCTGGCGCACATTGACGTTGCGACGGCGCTCCGGCGACTACTGCCCTGGCCGGCGGCAGCACGGTTCGGTGAGCTCGCACCGGAACGGCTCCAGGTGCCCTCGGGCTCTGAGGTGCGACTCGCGTACGACGGTGTCGAGCCGCCGGTGCTCGCGGTGAAGCTGCAGGAGGTCTTCGGCTGGACCGCCACGCCAGCCGTGGCGGACGGTCGGGTCCCGGTCGTCCTGCATCTACTGTCGCCCGCCCGCCGTCCGGTCGCGATCACGAGCGACCTCGCCTCCTTCTGGAAGCAGGGCTACCCCCAGGTCCGAGCCGACCTGCGAGCCCGCTACCCCCGCCACCCCTGGCCGGAAGACCCCCTCACCGCCGTCCCGACCAAGCGGGTCAAACCTCGCCAGTGAACAGAGCTAGGCTGAGGAGCATGTGTGCACTCCGTCTTGGTGAGCGTGGCTGGTGAGCGGTTCCGAGGGGCTTTTGGCTGTTGATGAGCGGACTGCTCGGGAGCTGCGTGGACTGGCGCGGGTGCTGGTGCGGTCGGGGTATGCGGACCATGCGGCCATCACTGCGGCGCTGACCGAGGCGGTGGCGGAGGATGCGCCGGCTATGGACGCGGCCGCGCTGGTGCCGTTGCTGATTGGTGACGCGGTCATTGACGTGACCGAGGACGCCAAGGGCTGGCCCGAGGTGACCGATCCGGACCGGCTGGACGCCGTACTGGCTGAGCTGGAGGCGTTGGGGGTAGTGGTCGTTCGCTACACCGCTGACCACCATGAGGCCCGGCAGGTGCTGGAGGCTTCTGCTGGAGCGCTGGGGCTGGTGTTCTTCACCGACACCGACGTCTGGCACGCGGTGGACTTCGGCATGCTGGAGCTGAAGGTCTGGCACCCGGATACCGCCAATGTGGCACCGGGGGAGCCGTTGCTGGAGGACGTACTCACACTGCTCAACGAACGCGAACTGCCGGCCGTCTTTGACGAGGGCCGGATCGAGGTCACGCTGGACTGGCAACGGCGGGTGTCGCTATGAGTCCCGTGATCGGAGTCTTCGCGCTGCAGGGCAATGTGCGGGAGCACCTGGCGATGCTGACGCAGGTCGGGGTGGAGTCACGGCCTGTACGGCGTCCCTCCGAGCTGGAGCAGGTGGACGCGCTGGTGCTGCCGGGTGGCGAGTCGACCACCATGGACAAGCTGGCGCGCGCCTTCGAGCTGTTCGAGCCGCTGCAGAAGCGGATCGCGGACGGGATGCCGGTGTTCGGGACGTGCGCCGGGATGATCCTGCTCGCGAACGAGATCACCGGTGGGATCGCCGACCAGGAGACGCTCGGCGGGCTGGATGTGACGGTACGGCGGAACGCGTTCGGGCGGCAGGTGGACTCGTTCGAGGCGGATCTGGAGTTCGCCGCGTTCGGGACGCCGTACCACGCCGTGTTCATCCGGGCACCGTGGGTGGAACGGGTCGGACCGGACGTGGAGGTACTGTCGACGGTGAGCTCGGGCCCCGCCTTGGGTAGGATCGTGGCGGTTCGCCACGATCGGTTGCTGGCCACGTCCTTCCATCCGGAGATGACCGGGGATGCCAGGCTGCACGGCTACTTCGCCGAGCTGGTCGCGAGCGGATAGGTTCTTGTTCGGCGATCAGGCTGTTCGGCGGTAGAAGGGTTGGGTTCGCGATGTCAGGCCACTCCAAATGGGCCACCACGAAACACAAGAAAGCGGTCATCGACTCGAGGCGCGCCAAGCTCTTCGCGAAGCTGATCAAGAACATCGAGGTGGCCGCCCGCACGGGCGGCGGTGACCTCGCGGGCAACCCGACCCTGTACGACGCGGTCCAGAAGGCCAAGAAGTCGTCGGTCCCCAACGACAACATCGACCGCGCCGTCAAGCGTGGTTCCGGGGCCGAGGCCGGTGGCGCGGACTGGCAGTCGATCACCTACGAGGGCTACGGCCCGAACGGTGTCGCGATGCTGATCGAGTGCCTGACCGACAACCGCAACCGCGCGGCGGCCGACGTCCGCACAGCGATGACCCGCAACGGCGGCTCGCTCGCGGACCCGAACAGTGTCGCCTACCTGTTCCACCGCAAGGGCGTCATCGTGGTGAACAAGGAGCAGGACGGCAAGACCTACTCCGAGGACGACGTGATGGAGGCGGTCCTCGAGGCCGGCGCCGACGAGGTCAACGACCTCGGCGAGTCCTACGAGGTGATCAGCGAGGCCAGCGACCTGGTCAAGGTCCGCACCGCCCTCCAGGGCGCCGGCATCGACTACGAGTCCGCCGACGCCTCCTTCGTCCCCTCGATGACCGTAGAGCTCGACGCCGACGGCGCCAACAAGATCTTCCGCCTGATCGACGCCCTCGAAGACAGCGACGACGTCCAGAACGTCTACGCCAACTTCGACGTCTCCGACGAGGTAATGGCCGAAGTCGGCTAACAGCTTCTCCCCAACAGCCGCCGTGGATTCCAGGTCCGCGGCGGCTGTTGTTTTGGATAGCATCGGGGTGATGCCTCGTCTGCTGCTCGTCGACCTCGATGCCGAACTCGTGTCCGCCTGGGAAGAGGCGTTCGCCGCGGAGATCTACGCGGGGCAGGTGGAGGTGCGGCAGGGGTCGTTGCTGGACGTGCTGCCCGAGGTCGACGCCGTGGTGACGGCGGGGAACAGCTACGGGCAGATGGACGGCGGGGTGGACCGCGTCATCGCCGAGCACTGGCCGGCGATCCAGCGGGCGGTGTGGGCGGCCGTGGCCGACGAGCATCACGGGTATCTGCCGGTCGGGGCGGCGAGCGTGGTGCCGACCGGGGATGACCGATGCCGCTGGCTGGTCTACGCGCCAACGATGCGCGTGCCGATGCCGCTGTCCGGTGGGCTGGACATCGCCGTACATGACGCTTTCTGGGCGGCTCTGGTGGCGATCGGGCGTTGTCCGGCGAAGCGGATCGCGGCTCCGGGGTTCGGTACCGGGTACGGCCGGGTGCCGGCGGAACGCGCGGCGCAGTTGATGGCCGCGGCGTACGAGATGTGGGTGCTTCCGGCGTCGGCGGGAATCTCGCGGCGCGAGGATCTCCTGCGCTGACCCGCCCACAGTCTTTTCGGTGAGACCTTTCGTTAGTCGGGGATGGGTGCTAGATCTGGGGGTGCCGAACCCTTCGGGTTTCTGCGCTCCGAGTAACCGCCCCTACGAAGGAGACGCTGGTGAAGAGACTGTTCGTTTTCGTGATGGCGCTGGTCGCGCTGCTGGTTCCTGGAATTGCCGTGGCCTCGGCCGCGCCGGCGGCGGCGCTGGCCTGTACGTATACCGACTGGGTGCAAGGGCAGTCGTACGTGACGGGCAATGTCGTGAAGTTCGAAGGTGCTTATTACATCGCCGAGCATGACAATCCCGGCTATTCGCCGACGGTGAGTACCTGGTACTGGGATCCGTACAACTGTGGCGACACGAACCCGCCGGCGAGTTGCAACTACCCCGACTGGGTTCAGGGGCAGTCGTACGTGACCGGCAACATCGTGAAGTTCGAAGGCGCTTATTACATCGCCGAGCACGACAATCCGGGGTATTCGCCGACGGTGAGCACCTGGTACTGGGATCCCTACACCTGCAACGGCACTCCGCCACCGGCCGGCGGATTCCCGGTCAGTGAGGCGGTGTTCAACCAGATGTTCCCGAGCCGGAACAGCTTCTACACGTACGCCGGTCTGGTGAACGCGACCGGCGCGTATCCCGGATTCGCCACCACCGGGGACGACACGACCAAGAAGCGTGAGGCCGCCGCGTTCCTGGCGAATGTGAACCACGAGACCGGTGGACTGGTTTACATCAAGGAGATCAACGAGGCGAACTACCCGAACTACTGCCACCCGGAGCTGCCGTACGGCTGCCCGGCGGGTCAGAACGCCTACTACGGTCGCGGTCCGATCCAGTTGAGCCACAACTTCAACTACAAGGCCGCGGGTGACGCTCTCGGGCTGCCGCTGCTGACCAACCCGTGGCTGGTCGAGCAGGATCCGGCCGTCTCCTGGAAGACCGGACTCTGGTACTGGAACACCCAGAGCGGCCCGGGCACCATGACGCCGCACAACGCGATGATCAACAACCGCGGCTTCGGTGAGACGATCCGCAGCATCAACGGTTCGCTCGAGTGCAACGGTGGCAACCCGGCGCAGGTGGAGGCCCGGGTCAGCGCCTACCGGCGGTTCACCGGTCTGCTCGGCGTCTCGCCGGGCGACAACCTGTACTGCTGACGGGCTGACTGGCTGACGGCTGGGCGCCCGGTGGGTGCCCAGCCGTTCCCAACCTCTTCCGGTCGATGTTTAATCGATTAAACATCGACCGCTGAAGAGAGGTTGTGTGATGTCTTTCCGCCCCAAGCTTCTGCAAGCGTCCGTCGCCGGACTGCTCCTGGCGACGGCTCTCACGCCACAGTCCGCCGTTGCCGGCCAGACCGAGGCCCCCTGCGACATCTACGCGCGCGGCGGCACCCCCTGCGTCGGTGCGTTCAGTACGACGCGCGCCCTGTTCGCCTCGTACAACGGGCCGCTCTACAAGGTGCAGCGGACCTCCGACAACGCCACTCGGGACATCGGGCTCGACAGCACCGGCGGGTACGCCAACGCCGCCGTACAGGACGAGTTCTGCGCGGGCACTGCCTGCAAGGTGCTGGTCCTCTACGACCACACCAGTCGGCACAACGACCTGACCATCGCAGGGCCCGGTGCGGGCGGTCCGCAGAACCGTCCGGCCGATGCGGCCGCGCTGCCGATCACAGTGGCCGGTCACAAGGCGTACGGGCTCTACATGCCACCACTGACCGGCTACCGGCGCGCGAGCACGGTCACCACCGGTACGGCGCGCGCCGGGCAGCCGGAGTCCGTCTACGAGGTGGCCAGCGGCACCAATGCGAGCGACGAGTGCTGTTCGGACTTCGGAAACGTGGAGACCGAGGTCAAGGACACCGGTCAGGGCCACATGGACACGCTCAACATCTCCTACCTGAACGCGACCAACTCGGCCGATCCAGGGCCTTGGGTGGAGGCCGACCTCGAGGACGGTGTCTTCCAGGGCGGTACCGGCCTGTGGGCGCCGAACCGCGGTAACCCGAGCAAGTTCGTCACCGCTGTGCTGAGGAACAACGGCCAGAACACGTTCTCGCTCAAGGGCGGCAACTCGCAGACCGGTGCGCTGAACACCTGGTACGAGGGTGCGCTGCCACCCGGCAATTACACGCCGATGCAGCAGGAGGGCTCGATCGTCCTGGGCGTCGGCGGTGACAACAGCAACCGTGCGACCGGCACCTTCTTCGAAGGCGCGATGACGTCGGGCTACGCCTCCAACGCGACCGACAACGCTGTCCAGGCCAACATCCTCGCCCAGCACTACGACGGCACCAGCACCGGCGGTGGGCCGGGTGAGCTCATCACTGGTCCTGGCGGCAAGTGCATCGATGTCTATGGCAACGACATCGGCGGGAACGGCGCCCCGGTTGACCTCTGGGAGTGCCGTCCGATGGCAGCCGACATGCACTGGATCTCTTCGGACTGGTACGGCGGCACCCTGCGCACCATCGGTCGCTGCTTGGCCGCCGATGGTACGGCGATCAAGGTGGCTGACTGTTCAGCCGCAGGGAACCAGCAGTGGTACCCGCAAGCCGACGGCACCGTGAAGAACCCAGCATCCGGCAAGTGCCTGACGGCCGCTGGCACCTCTGACGGCTCAGCACTCCAGCTTGCAGACTGTACGGCGGGGCCCGCGCAACAGTTCGTCGTACCAGTCCTGATTCACCACCGCGGTAGCTGCGTTGACGTCTCAGGACGCGATGAGGGCGGCAACAACGCGGTAGTCCAGCTGTGGAGCTGTCAGACCCTCAAGGGCGCCGGACCGCTGGCCAAGGACCAGCACTGGCGCTACGACGTGGCCGACCACACCATCCGCACGCTAGGTCGCTGTCTGACGGCGAATGGCACTGCGGACGGGACGCGTCTGCTGCTGAACGACTGCACCGGCAGTGGCGGGCAGCAGTGGACCCCGCAAGCCGACGGTACGATGCGCAACTCGCAGTCCGGGAAGTGCATGAGTGCAGTGGGTGCCGGGACCGCCAATGGCACTCCACTGCAGATCCTCAGCTGCGGCCAGGTGTCGACAGACAGGTTCCAGCTGAATTGATGGCCAAGCGGGTCACCATCGCCGAGGTGGCACACCGGGTCGGCGTCACGCCGGCCACGGTGTCGATGGCGCTGTCCGGCAACACCAGGATCAGCGCTGCCACCCGGGCGAAGGTCGAACAGGCAGCGGCCGAGCTGGGCTACGTACCCAGCTCGGCCGGCCGCGCACTGCGTCGTCAACAGGCCGGTGCGGTCGCGCTGATCGTGCCCAACACTTCCGACCACACCTTCGGGCACTTGTACTTCATGCACGTCCTGACCGGCCTGGCCAAGGTCGCTGCCCGCCATGGCTCCCAGGTCATCGTCTCGACGAGTGACGGCGCCACCGGTACGGCGTACGAGCGGGTGCTGCAGTCGCGGTCCGCGGACGGGGTGATCGTGACCAGTGCGGCGGTCGACGATCCGAACATGACCGCGCTGATCGCCTCCGGCCTGCCCGCCGTACTGATCGGGAATAGCCGTGACACCGCTGCGATCAGCGTCGGCATCGACGACGTGACTGCGAGCGAGACGATCACCAGGCATCTGATCGACGTACACGGGTGTCGTCATCTCCTGCATGTCACCGGCACTCTCGATCACCAGGCTGGGATAGACCGTCTGGAAGGCTTTCGGCGGGCGGTGCGAGCTGCCGGCGTCGAATCGGCAGTGGTGGAAGGGGATCTGAGCGAACCGTCCGGTGCGGCCGCGGTGCAGCACTTGCCGACGCCGGTGGACGGCATCGTGTCCGCCAACGACGACATGGCGGTCGGTGCGCTCCGGGTGCTGCTCGCGCGCGGTGTCGCCGTACCGGACCAGGTTCGCATCGTGGGGTTCGACGACTTCGGACTGTCCCGCCTGACCACTCCGATGATCAGCACCGTCACCGTGCCGGCCGAGGAGATGGCGCGGGTGGCGACCGAAACCTTGTTCGCGGTGATCAACGGCACGCACCGTTCCCCGGCACACACCGAGCTCCCGGTCCGCTACACCTATCGACGTTCCTGCGGCTGCTAAATCAGGAGCATCGAAGGGTAGACATCGGACCTTTCTTTCGGCATCCTCGCTCGGGAGCCCGTGAGTCTGCGCAGAATCGCGCAGATTCGCCCGATCTCTTCGAGAGGCCCGCCCATGCCTGAGTTGAGTCGTCGTGCTGTTCTCGCCGCCGGTGGTCTGGGGACCGCGGCCTGGGTCAGTGGGGTGACGGTCGCGTCGGCGCGGCCGAGCTTGCCTACTGTCCGGCCCGGGCGGCTCGAGTACGGCGAGCCGGCCCGCGCGTGGGAGTCGGGCGCGCTCCCGATCGGAAACGGCCGGCTGGGCGCCATGGTGTTCGGTGGCGTCGGCCGGGACCGCATCCAGCTCAGTGAGCAGAGTCTGTGGGGCGGAGTGAACGACTACGACAACGGTCTGGCAGGTGTCGACGACAACGCGTTCGACACCTCGATGACCGGCTTCGGCTCGTTCCGGAACTTCGGTGACCTGTACGTCGAGCTCGGCGGCGGAGCGACCGAGCTGACCGCACCAGGTGGTCCGTACGAGACGTCTGCTGCCGAGACCGTGCAGCAGACGATCGACGGCCGCAAGGAGACCAAGTGGTGTGTGATCTCGCCACCGGCCACGGTGGTGTGGCAGTTGGCGCTCCGAAAGGCCGCCAGCGTCAGCGGCTATGCACTGACCAGTGCGAACGACGTACCGGCTCGGGATCCGCAGTCGTGGGTGCTTGAGGGGTCGAACGACGGGCAGGCGTGGACAGTGCTCGACCGACAGCAGTTGTCCGGCCCGTTCACTGCGCGGCTCGAGACTCGGCACTTCGACATCGCGACCCCGGCGTCGTACCGGCACTATCGCTTCACCTTCACACCGGTCGCCGGGGTGAGCCATTTCCAGGTTGCCGAGATCGCCTTGGACGGTGTGGATCCGCGGGACGCTCCGCACTTCACGGAGTACCGGCGTTCGCTCGATCTGGTGAGTGGGGTGCACAGCGCCGAGTACGTCGACGAGCAGGGTGTGCGCATCCGCAGTACGGCGTTTGCTGGTGAGGTGCTCGTACTGCGCTACGCCGGACAGCTATCGGGGCGTGTGTCGCTGCTGGCCGGCCAAGGCGCGAAGACGACGGCGGACCGGACGACGCTGCGGTTCAACGGTGCCATGGGCAACGGATTGCGCTACGCAGCCGAGGTCCGGGTCGTGGCGCGTGGTGGATCGGTGACGACGGATGGCACGTCGATCGAGGTGCAGGGCTGTCGCGAGCTGCTGCTCTATGTGGACGGGCGGACCGACTATGCGATGTCAGCGGCGGACGGTTGGCGCGGTAGCGCCCCAGCGCCCGCGGTGCGGCAGTCCGTCGCCACTGCGGTCCGGCGAGGTGCAGATGCGTTGTTGAGCAAGCACCAGAAGGACTTCAGTGCTCGCATGCGTCGCGTCTCTGTCGACTGGGGCACCACCGCTCCTGACATTGCCGCACTGCCCACAGACCAACGACTAGCGCGGTACGCCGATGGCGGTGCGGACCCGTCACTCGAGCAAACCCTGTTCACCTACAGCCGCTACCTCCTGACGTCCTCATCGCGACCGGACGGGCTGCCGGCCAACCTGCAGGGACTGTGGAACGACCAGGACCAGCCAGCGTGGGCTTCGGATTACCACACGAACATCAATGTCCAGATGAACTACTGGGGTGCAGAGACCACGGACCTGCCGGATTCGCACGAGGCACTCACGCACTTCATCGAGCAGGTCGCAGTGCCGAGCCGAGTGGCAACGAGGCACGCGTTCGGTGCCCAGACCCGCGGCTGGACCGCTCGGACCAGTCAGAGCATCTTCGGCGGCAACTCCTGGCAGTGGAACACCGTCGCGAGTGCCTGGTACGCGCAGCATCTCTGGGAGCACTACGCCTTCACGCAGGACCGCGCGTACCTGCGTAAGCACGCGTACCCGTTGATCAAGGAGATCTGCGAGTTCTGGGAGGACCGTCTCGTCGAGGACGCCGACGGTCGACTGGTGTCACCCGACGGCTGGTCGCCGGAACACGGTCCGCGCGAGAACGGCGTGATGTACGACCAGCAGATCATCTGGGACCTGTTCCAGAACTACGTCGACGCTGCGACCGCTCTGAACGTCGATGCGCCGTACCGCCGAACAATCGCGGACCTGCAAGCTCGACTGGCCCCCAACAAGGTCGGTCGCTGGGGACAACTGCAGGAGTGGCAGACCGACCGGGACGATCCGGCCGACATCCACCGGCACACCTCACATCTGTTCGCCGTCTACCCCGGCCGCCAGATCAATCCAGCCGGTACGCCGGAACTCGCGGCAGCGGCGCTGGTGTCGTTGAAGGCACGCTGCGGTGAGAAGGAAGGCGAGCCGTTCACCGCGGCCACCGTGTCGGGCGACAGTCGTCGTTCGTGGACCTGGCCCTGGCGCTGCGCACTGTTCGCCCGGCTGGGGGACGGTGAGCGCGCGGCGATCATGTTGCGCGGCCTACTGACCTTCAACACGCTCCAGAACCTGTTCGCGACGCACCCGCCGTTCCAGATCGACGGAAACCTCGGAGTGTCTGGTGCGATCGCGGAAATGCTGCTGCAGAGCCACGGTGGTGAGATCGCACTGCTGCCCGCGGTGCCGGCAACTTGGCCCGACGGTTCGTTCCGCGGTCTGCGTGCACGCGGTGGCTACCGGGTGGACTGCACCTGGGCGGCCGGCCGCGTCCGATCGTTCCGGATCACAGCCGACCGCACGACCTCGCGCCGTACCGTCCAGGTCCGTGTGAACGGAACACTCCGGACGGTCCGGCCCGAGACGCCCTAGCGGGCTTTGCGCTTCAGAGTGCGGGCGTAGTCCTGGAAGCGCGCCTTGGCGATGGTGGAGCGGTCAGGCGTGCGCAGGACGATGCCTTCGGGCGTGCCGACAGCAGCGTCGTCGAGACCGCTCAGCGTCTGCGGCAGGTGCTGGCTGAGGAAGGCCTGGGTCTCTTCGAGGCCGTCCGGCAGTTCGGTCGCGTCGAGGGTGAACAGGCGGGGCGTGAGGGTCAGTCCGTCCGCGGTCGCCAGCTTCTGGAGCTCTTCCTCGTTGAGGAACGGCTGCTGACCGGATTCGCGCCACTCCGACAGCGCAGGTCGCGGCTGGGTCAGCAGGTCCTCGTAGCCGGTCAGGTGGATCGCATCGAAGAGGCGGTGGCCGACTCGACGGTCGCCGGTGTAGTTCTTGCTCGCACCGGTGACCTTGCCGCCGTACACCTCCAGGAAGCGCACCTCGATGCGGTCGGCGGCCGGGACCGGAAGGGCGTCCGCGACCGCACGGAGCTCGGCGACGATGCCGAGCGCCGGATTGCCGATCAGGTCGCCCTTCGCATAGAGGAACTCCTCGCGGCTGCCGAGTAGGTAGGAGCCGTCGGGCAGCGTGACGATGCGCGCGTTGGTGCCGTCGACCTTCTCGGTGCCGATCACCGGACCGGCGAACGGGACCCGCTCGTCGAGCAGTCCTCCGTTGCGTGGATCCAGCGAGTGGTAGGTGGGGATCGAGGGGTACTTCGTCACGGAGTTCAGATTGTCCAGGTCGCAGTTGCGCAGTTCGAGCATCTCGGTCACCACCTTCTGGTACGTCGCCGGGCGGTTCCCGGCGGAGAGTCCGGTGTGACCTTAGGGCGGCTCGCTCCGCGGCAGCAACGCGATATTGAGGCGACCTGCGCTACTTGCGGGTAACCTGGGCCGCATGGCGACTCAGGTGCTGGAGATGTGGGGCCGGCTGAAGGCGGTTCCGGGTGGGGACCGGCTGTTCTCGCGGGCCTTCAGCTGGAGGGCGCCGTACTTCCGGTCGATCCGGCCGCGGTTCGTGCAGGTCGGGCCGAACTACGCGTCTCTGGTGCTGCCGAAGCGGCGGGCGGTTCAGAACCACATCGGCACGGTGCATGCGATCGCGGTGTGCAACGGACTGGAGGCAGCGATGGGCGCACTGGCCGAGTCGACCGTCCCCGCCGGGAAGCGCTGGCTGCCGAAGGGCATGGAGGTCGCCTACCTCGCCAAGTCCACCACCGACCTCACCTGCTCCGCCGAAACCGACCCGGACGACTGGACCACCGGACCCGACGTCCCGGTGCGAGTGAAAGCGACCCGGGACGACGGCACGGTCGTGGTCGAAGGCACCATCCACCTGTGGGTCACCGACCGTAAGTAGGCCCTTCCGGCTGGCAGAATGCCGCAGATGCGTCGATGGGTGCTGGCGGGCGGGCTCGCTGTTCTGGTCGGAGCCGCGCTAGTGCTGGTGGCAACCGGCAACACGGATGTGCGGTACACGGCGGACAACGACAGCACGGTCCCGATGTGGGCCCGCTGGATCCCCGTTGCGGTCGGAATAGTTCTGGTGCGGGTCACACCATGGCGGCACGAGCGAACAGCCGACGGTACGGCGGATCGCCGGCAGGCGTGGATTCTGCTTGCACTGGCGGTGGCGTTCGCCGTACTGCTGAAGCTGTTCGGTCTCGGGCTGTTCGAGGTGCTGAAGGTTCTGCTGCTCCTGCTCGCACCGCTGGCCGTCTTCCGTTGGCTGGGAGGCAAGCCCACCAGGGCCTGGCCTACGGCGGTCCGGTGGGCTCCCGCGCTGCCGGTCGCAGCCTTCCTGGTGCTGTCGTACGTCGGACCACTCGCCGCTCCGGTCCCGGCGCGGCCGAACTTGGGCACCGTCGATCTGGTGCTGGTGATCATCAGCGTGTTCCTGATCAACAGCGTGCTCGAGGAGGTCTTCTACCGACGCTGGCTGCAGACCCGGTGGGAGCAGTTGCTCGGACCGTGGCCGGCGATCCTGATCTCGTCGATCGCGTGGGCGGTCTGGCATGTGGCGCTGCAGGGCCGGGGCGAGCTGGGCATCGACCTTGCGTCGGTGCTGGTGAACCAGGGTGCGCAAGGGCTCTTCCTGGGCTATCTCTGGAGCCGGTACCGGCGGATGTGGCCGCTGATCACGGTTCACGGAGCCATCAACGCACTGCCCGTATTTCTCTCGCTGGGCTGACGGGCGGCGTCGTAAGGTCTGGCGTGTGACGGATGCGCTGCGGGTGGTGGACGTTGTCGAGGAACAACTGGAAGCGGTCTGGGGCGTGCGACAGCGGTCGTTCGGGCCCGGTGGGGACAAGGACGAGTGGCGTAAGACCGCACTGGAGTTCCTGCGGGACGGCCGGTATCTAGGCGTTGTCGACGGCGACCAGTTGGTCGCGGCGGCTCGCATCTGGCCGCTGGAGCAGTGGTGGGGCGGACGGAAGCTGCCGATGGGCGGTGTCGCCGGAGTCATCGTCGCTCCGGAGTACCGCGGCCGTGGTGTCGGCAGTCTGCTGATGCGCGGCGTACTGGAGCGGTGTGCTGAGAAGGGCTATCCGTTGTCGGCGCTGTATCCGGCGACGACTGTGCTCTACCGGCACCTCGGCTACGAGTTCGGCGGGGCCAAGTACCGGTTCGCCTTCCCAGCGGCTGATCTACGAGTGCTCGGCGGTAAGGGCGTCGCAGTGCGGAAGGCCGGCAAGGAAGACGCACAGCTCTTCCTGGACCTGGCATCCAAGCTGCACGAGACCCAGCGCACCAACGGTCCGCTGGTCTGGCCGCTCAGTGAGATCGAGGACTGGCTGGGCGACGAGGAGAACTTCGCGTACGTCGCCGAGGACGGCTTCGTCGTCTACAACTGGACCGATGGCGGACTGGCAGTCGGCGAGCTGATCGCCGGCTCCGAGCAGACCGCACGAGCACTGTGGGCGACAGTCGGTTCCGGTGCGTCAACCGCCCGGACCGTGTACGCCGTGGTGCCACCGACCGATCCGATCCACCTGCTCGCCGAGCACGAGGCCGAGTCGGACCCGTCGGTCATCCGCTGGATGCTCCGGCTGGTCGATGCACCGGCCGCGATCGCGCAGCGCGGGTTCCCGGCGAGCGTCGTACTGGATGTCGCAGTGCGGCTGGAAGACGCCGACCTGCCCGCCAATGCGGGGGACTGGCGGCTGTCGATCGCGGATGGGGCAGGCACGCTGACCGCTGCCGAACCGGCCGAGGACGCCTTGCACCTGGGAGCTCGCGGACTCGCCGCCCTCTACGCCGGTACGTCGATGGCCGCGCTTCGTGCGGGTGGATTGGCGACCGGGGGAGCAGCGGCGGCGGATCCTGCGCTGGACACCGCCTTCGGGGGCCCGGCGTCGTACATGGTCGACGACTTCTGAGCGGGCGGCGCGTCGATTTCCCGGCGGTCCGGACCGGCCGTTAGGGTTGTCGAACAAACGTTCGGAGGTAGTCCATGCGGGTGCTCGGCGTCGACCCTGGGTTGACCCGGTGCGGTCTCGGCGTCGTCGAGGGCACACCGGGCAGACCGCCCACGATGGTCGCCGTCGGCGTGATCCGGACCCCGCCCGATCTCGACGTCTCGCAACGCCTGGTGCGGATCGAGGCCGAGCTGGTCGAGTGGATCACCGAGTACCGGCCGGACGCGGTCGCGGTGGAGCGGGTCTTCGCGCAGCACAACGTGCGGACGGTGATGGGCACGGCCCAGGCCTCCGGGGTGGCGATGGTGGTGGCCGCGCGCAGCGGGCTGCCGGTCGCGCTGCACACCCCGAGCGAGGTCAAGGCCGCGGTCACCGGCTCCGGCCGGGCCGGCAAGGAGCAGGTCACCACGATGGTCACCCGGATCCTGCAGCTGCCCGAGCGGCCGACGCCAGCCGACGCCGCGGACGCGTTGGCGCTGGCGATCTGTCACATCTGGCGTGGTGGTGTGACGAGCAAACTGCAGCAGGCGGCCGCCTCGCGGTCGAATCTGGAGGCAGCCGCGCAGGCGCAGTCCCGCCTGCAGGTGGCCCGGCTGCGAGCCGCCGTTGCGGCGCAAGAGAGCAAGCGATGAGTGGAGGTGCGCGGTGATCGCGTTCGTGCGTGGCCCGGTGGCGGCCATCGGAGTGGACAGTGCCGTGATCGAGGTCGGCGGAGTGGGCCTGCAGGTGTACTGCGATCCCGGCACCCTGGCCGGGTTGCGTCCCGGTGAGGAGGCCCGGGTCGCGACGTCGATGATCGTGCGGGAGGACTCGCTCACGCTCTACGGCTTCGCCGACGACGACTCCAAGGAGCTGTTCGAGCTGTTGCTGACGGCCTCCGGTGTCGGCCCGAAGCTGGCGCAGGCCGCGCTCGCGGTGCTCAGCCCGGACCAGTTGCGGCAGGCCGTCGCGACCGAGGACCTCGTCGTACTGGTGAAGGTCCCGGGCATCGGGAAGAAGGGCGCCCAGCGGATCGTGCTCGAGCTCAAGGACAAGATCGGTGCGCCGTCGAAGACGGTGACCGGGCGACCGCTGCAGACCCAGGAGGCCTGGCGAGATCAGGTTCACGCCGGTCTGGTCGGTCTCGGCTGGTCGCCGCGCGACGCCGAGGACGCGGTCATCGCTGTCTCGCCGCTGGCCGCGGACAACCCGAATCCGTCGGTTCCCGACCTTCTCCGCGCCGCGCTCCGCGCGCTCTCCAAGGCATAGGCGATGGACGACAACGTCCGCCCGCTGGTCTCCGCGGATGTGGTGGATCTCGAGGAGCGCAAGATCGAGTCGGCGCTGCGCCCGCGCACGCTGGCCGAGTTCGGCGGCCAGCGCCGGGTCAGTGAGCAGCTCGAGCTGGTCCTGCACGCGGCCCGCGGCCGGAACCGGACGCCTGACCACGTCCTGCTGTCCGGCCCGCCCGGTCTGGGCAAGACGACGCTGGCCATGATCATCGCGGCCGAGATGTCGGCGCCGCTGCGGGTGACGAGCGGCCCGGCGATCCAGCACGCCGGTGACCTGGCCGCGATCCTGTCCGGGCTGAACGAGGGCGAGGTGCTGTTCCTCGACGAGATCCACCGGATGTCGCGGCCCGCCGAGGAGCTCCTCTACATGGCGATGGAGGACTTCCGGGTCGACGTGATCGTCGGCAAGGGGCCCGGCGCGACCGCGATCCCGCTGGAGATCCCGCCATTCACACTGGTCGGGGCGACCACGCGCGCCGGCCTGCTGCCGGGGCCGCTGCGGGACCGGTTCGGATTCACCGGGCACCTGGAGTTCTACGACGCCTCCGAGCTGGAGAAGATCGTCAACCGGTCGGCCGACCTGCTCGAGGTCGACATCACCCCGGAGGCCGCGGCCGAGATCGCGTCCCGGTCCCGCGGCACACCCCGGATCGCGAACCGGCTGCTCCGCCGGGTGCGCGACTTCGCCGAGGTCCGGGCCGACGGCATCATCACGCTCGCCCTGTCGAAGGCGGCCCTCGAGCTGTACGAGGTCGACAAGATGGGCCTGGACCGGCTCGACCGCTCAGTACTGGACGCGTTGTGCCGTCGCTTCGGCGGCGGTCCGGTCGGTCTGTCGACGCTCGCGGTCGCGGTGGGGGAGGAGCGTGAGACGGTCGAAGAGGTCGCCGAGCCGTTCCTGGTCCGCTCCGGCTACTTGGCCCGTACGCCGCGGGGCCGGGTCGCGACTCCGGCCGCCTGGCGGCACATCGGGCTGAAGATTCCCAAGGGCGCCGCGTTCGCCGACACACTGTTCGACGACGAGGACGACTGAACCGTCCTCGAAGTTCCCTGCGGGGCAATGGTTCCACCGACTTCGAAACCACGGCAGACTGCGGCGATCGGGGATACGCTCCTCGTGGTCTCCGGGTTCGGTGACGCAAACGTGACCCCGTGTCATGAGGCAGTTGTTGACGCTCAGGGTTAGACTCCCCGTTGGCCTGACCTGAGGTCATTCCGCTGCGAACTGCGCGCTTGAGCAGAGCGTGCCGGAAGCCCGTACTCCCGATTCACGAAGGATTCTGAGACCCGATGCAACTCCTTGCCGCACCGATGGCCGGCTCCGGGGGTGGCGGCATCACGCTGCTGATCCCGCTGATCCTGATTGTCGGAATGATCTGGTTCATGAGCCGCACGCAGCGTAAGCAGCGCGAGAAGCAGGCGCAGACCGTCGCCGCCCTCTCGCCGGGGACCAAGGTGATCACCACCAGCGGCATGGTCGGCATCGTCGAGGAGACCGACGACGAGTACGTGACGCTGGAGATCTCCGACGGCGTGCTGATCCAGGTCGTCAAGGCGGCCGTCGGCCGGATCATCCCGGACGAGGACGTGACCGCCGACGAGGTGGTGCCCGCGACCGACGAGGCCGCGGCCGCGACCGACGCCGTCGAGGAGCCTGCCAAGGACCCGGTCGACGTGCCGGACGCGGGCCGTGACAAGGCGGACGGCAAGGTGCAGGACGCGCCGAAGCTGCCGCCGACGCACACCGAGAACTGACCTCCCACTGACGGCCTGCGGCGCGCTCCGCGTCCACGAGACAGTGGAGCGCGCCCGGAAGCACAAAGGTTGAATCTGACGTGGCAACGACGACGACATCCCGCCCCGGTCGGCTCCTGATTGCCCTGGGAGTCATCGTGGTCCTGCTGTTCGGGATCATGGCGCTCACCAAGACCTGGAAGCCCAAGCTCGGTCTGGACCTGCGCGGTGGCACCACCATCACGCTGACCGCCAAGAATCTGGCGGGCAGCGGTGACGTGACCCCGGAGCAGCTCAACGAGGCCAAGAACATCATCTCCCAGCGCGTGAACGGTGCGGGTGTCGCCGAGGCCGACATCACCACCTCGGGCGGCACCCACATCACGGTGGCCGTGCCCGGCGCGACGCGGGACGCTCTGGTGGCCCAGATCGGCCAGACGGCCTTGCTGTACTTCCGGATCGTGTACGACGCGCAGGCGGCGAACCCGATGCCGCAGCCGTCGACGACGCCGACCCCGAGCGGGAAGCCGAGTGGCACGCCGTCCACGACGCCGAAGCCGAGTACGTCGATCAAGCCCTCGGCCACGCCGACCGCGAAGCCGAACGGCCGGGCCTGGAGCAGCGCGCTCGGCCAGGCCACGCCGACGCCGACGCCGACCCCGAAGCCCTCCGCCACGCCGACCGCGAAGCCGAGCGGCACGCCGACCGGTGCGCCGGCTGCTCCGGGTGAGTTCAAGGGCGACCCGCTCACCTACACCCCGGATGCGGCTGCCCAGGCGGCGTTCGCGGCGTACAAGTGTGGTGACAAGCAGGACCAGAACCCGCTGAAGCCGCAGTTCTCCTGCGACAAGGGCAATGTCTACAAGTACCTGCTCGGTCCGGCGATCCTGAAGGGCACCGACCTGTCGGACGCCTCCGCCGGGATCCCGCAGGGCGGCCTCCAGTGGCAGGTCAACCTGAACTTCACCGGTGAGGGCGGCGACAAGTTCCTCAAGGCGACGCAGAACATCTCCGCGCGCGGCGAGGGCGCGAACCTGTTCGCGATCGTGCTGGACGGTACGACGATCTCGACGCCGACCGTGTCGCAGCCGATCCCGGGTGGTTCGGCGCAGATCACCGGTACCTTCACCGAGACCGAGGCCCGGGACCTGGCCAACGTCCTCAAGTACGGCGCACTTCCGGTCTCGTTCGACACCTCGTCGGTCGAGACGGTCTCGCCGCAGCTCGGTGGCGACCAGCTCTCGGCCGGGATCTATGCCGGTCTGGCCGGTCTCGCGCTCGTCGTGCTCTTCTCCTTCCTGTACTACCGCGGTCTGGGGATCGTCGTGGTCGCGTCGCTGGCGATCGCCGCGGTGCTGACCGGCGCGCTGGTCATCCTGCTCGGAAAGGCGATCGGGTTCACCCTGACGCTGTCCGGGATCGCGGGTCTGATCGTGGCCATCGGTATCACGGCGGACTCGTTCGTCATCTACTTCGAACGACTACGCGACGAAGTCCGCGACGGCCGCAGTCTGCGGTCCTCGGTGGAGACGGGCTGGTCCCGTGCCAAGCACACGATCATCGCGGCCGACTCGATCTCGTTGCTGGCCGCGCTGGTGCTCTACATCCTGGCCGTCGGCAGCGTCCGCGGCTTCGCGTTCACGCTCGGCCTGACCACCCTGATCGACCTGCTGGTGGTGTTCGTCTTCACCAAGCCGCTGGTCACCCTGCTGGCCCGGACGAACTTCTTCGGCCACGGCCACAAGCTGTCCGGTCTGGATCCTGAACACCTCGGCGTCGAACGACTGCCGGGTCACAGCGCGGGCCCGGCCCCGCGCCCGCGCAAGACGCCGTCGACGCGCAAGCCGATCGGAGGGGAGGTCTGATGTCGAAGCTCGGACAGCTCGGAAACAAGCTGCACCGCGGTGAGGTCTCCTACGACTTCATGGGTAAGCGCAAGATCTGGTTCGCCGTCTCGATCGCCCTGGTGGTGCTCTCACTGGGTGGCCTGTTCACCCGCGGCCTGTCGCTCGGCATCGAGTTCCGCGGTGGCACGGAGTACGAGGCGAAGACCCAGATCACCGCCGAGACCGTGCAGAAGTTCAGCGACGCGGTGAAGGCGACCAACATCGAGGGCCTGGGCGACCCGGTCGTCACGACCATCAACAACGAGCGCGTGCGGGTGCAGACCAAGCCGCTCAGCCAGGCCGACGTGCCACTGGTCCGCAAGGCGATCGCGGACACGGCCGGGATCGGCGTCGACCAGGTCACCTCGACCCAGATCGGTGCGTCCTGGGGCAACCAGATCGCGAACAAGGCGATCTGGGCGCTGGGTGTCTTCATCCTGCTGGTGTTCTTCGTCATCTGGGCATACTTCCGAGAACCCAAGGCCTCGGCGGCCGCGATCATCGCGCTGGTGCACGACGTGCTGATCACGGTCGGCGTGTACGCGCTGATCGGGTTCGACGTCACACCGGCCACCGTGATCGGCGTACTGACGATCCTCGGTTACTCGCTGTACGACACCGTCGTGGTGTTCGACAAGGTCCGCGAGAACACCCGCGGCATCACCGGGTCGAACCGCCTGACGTACTCCGACGCGACCAACCTGGCCGTCAACCAGACCATCGTGCGGTCGATCAACACCACGCTGATCGCGCTGCTGCCGGTCGGGTCGATCCTCGTGGTCGGCACCTGGGTGCTCGGCAGCGGTCCGCTGAAGGACCTTTCGCTGGCACTGTTCGTCGGTATCGCCGTCGGTGCCTACTCGTCGATCTTCATCGCCCCGGCGCTGCTGGCGGCGTTCAAGGAGCGCGAGCCGGGTATGCAGGCGCTGAACCGCCGCGTCACCGCGAAGAAGGCCCAGAGCGCTGTGGCGGCCAAGACCAAGACCGTCGAGGACGAGCTGGTGCCGGCGGCACCGGGCGTCTCGTCGGTGCAGGACACCCCGCGGGCGACCGGCTCGGTGCCGGCTCCGGCGGCCCGGCCGATGACGGCCGGTGGCGCCGGACGGCCGCAGCCGACCCGCAAGCCCCGGTCGAAACGCGGTAAGTGATGTCGCGGACGTTGGAGCAGGTTCTGGCCGACGGCATCCGCGACATCCAGGACTACCCGCAGGCGGGGGTGGTGTTCAAGGACATCACCCCGCTGCTGGCCGACCACGACGGCTTCGGCCAGGTCGTGCAGGCACTGGCCGCCGCGGGGCAGGACGACGACGGTAACCCGGTGGTCGACAAGGTGGTCGGGATCGAGGCGCGCGGGTTCATCCTCGCCGCCCCGGTCGCGCTCGCCCTCGGCGCCGGGTTCGTCCCGGTCCGGAAGAAGGGCAAGCTGCCGGCCGCGACGTACGAGGAGTCGTACGCGCTGGAGTACGGCGAGGCGACCATCGAGGTGCACCAGGACGCGTTCGCCCCGGGCGACCGGGTGCTGGTGATCGACGACGTACTGGCCACTGGCGGGACGGTCGAGGCCTGCCTGCGGCTGATCCGGCGCTGCGAGGCCGAGATCGTCGGTACGGCGGTGCTGCTGGAGCTGTCGTTCCTGCCGTGGCGCGAGCGGCTGGCCGCGGAACGCATTACTTCGCTGCTTTCTGTCTGAATTCGGACAAACTCTGCGTGACCGGTCAATGACCCGGCGTGTTGTCCACAGGGTGTTTCTCTGTCGTTGGCCGGTGGCCCCTAGACTGGGGGTCTGTCGGCGGAGGGACACAACGTGGGCGAAGACCCGGCGATGACGTCAGCGGTACCGAACGTAGTACCGCAGGATCCTCCGCGCGCCCCGGCACCGGTGCGCCCGGCTCCCGTGTCACCGCCGCCGGCCGCCCAGCCGCCGCGGATCGCTCCGGCCCGGGTGCGGGCCCGGCTGGCCCGCCTCGGCGGCACCAGGCACCCGAACCGGGCACCCATGCTCGAGCCGCTGTTCCGGGTGGTGCGCGCGACGCACCCCAAGGCCGACCTCGCGATGATCGAGCGCGCCTACCGGACCGCGGAGAAGTACCACACCGGTCAGCTGCGCAAGAGCGGTGACGCCTACATCACCCACCCGCTCGCAGTGGCCACGATCCTGGCCGAGCTGGGGATGACGGCCCCCACGCTGTGCGCCGCGCTCCTGCACGACACGGTCGAGGACACGCCGTACACGGTGGCGGAGCTGACCAGCGACTTCGGTCAAGAGATCGCCATGCTGGTCGACGGTGTCACCAAGCTGGACAAGGTCAAGTACGGCGAGTCCGCGCAGGCCGAGACGATCCGCAAGATGGTCGTCGCGATGGCCAAGGACATCCGGGTGCTGGTGATCAAGCTCGCCGACCGGCTGCACAACATGCGCACCCTGGGCTTCCTGCGCCAGGAGAAGCAGGAGCGGATCGCCCGCGAGACGCTGGAGATCTACGCCCCGCTGGCGCACCGGCTCGGTATGAACACGATCAAGTGGGAGCTCGAGGACCTGTCGTTCTCGACCCTGCACCCGAAGGTGTACGACGAGATCGTCCGGCTGGTGGCCGAGCGAGCTCCGTCCCGCGACGAGTACCTCGCGTCGGTGATCGACCAGGTGCACGAGGACCTGCGCGCCGCCAAGGTGAAGGCGACCGTCACCGGCCGGCCGAAGCACTACTACTCGATCTACCAGAAGATGATCGTCCGCGGCCGCGAGTTCGGCGACATCTACGACCTGGTCGGCATCCGGGTCCTGGTCGAGTCGGTCCGCGACTGTTACGCCGCCCTCGGCATCCTGCACTCGCGGTGGAATCCGGTCCCGGGCCGGTTCAAGGACTACATCGCGATGCCGAAGTTCAACATGTACCAGTCGCTGCACACCACCGTGATCGGCCCGCAGGGCAAGCCGGTGGAGCTGCAGATCCGGTCCTTCTCGATGCACCGCCGCGCGGAGTACGGCATCGCCGCGCACTGGAAGTACAAGGAAGACCCGAACGCCCCGGCGCCGGAGGTGGCCGGCCCGCCGACCACCGAGATCGGCGCACCGAACGACATGCCCTGGGTCCGGCAGCTGGTCGACTGGCAGCGCGAGACCTCCGACCCGTCGGAGTTCCTGGACTCGCTGCGGTTCGAGATCAACAACTCCGAGGTCTACGTCTTCACCCCGCGCGGTGACGTGATGTCGCTGCCGACGGGTTCCTCACCGGTCGACTTCGCGTACGCGATCCACACCGAGGTCGGGCACCGCTGTATCGGCGCCCGGGTGAACGGCCGGCTCGTGCCGCTGGAGAGCACCCTCGAGAACGGCGACGTCGTCGAGGTCTTCACCTCGAAGGCGCAAGGCGCCGGCCCCTCGCGGGACTGGCTCGCCTTCGTCAAGAGCCCGCGGGCGCGGAACAAGATCAAGCACTGGTTCTCCAAGGAGCGCCGCGACGAGTCGATCGAGCACGGCAAGGACGCGATCGCCAAGCAGCTCCGCAAGGAGGGCCTGCCGCTGCAGCGCCTGCTGTCCCACGAGACGCTGACGGCGGTCGCCAACTCCCTGCGCTATCCGGACGTCACCGGTCTGTACGCCGCGGTCGGCGAGAGCCACGTGAGCGCCCAGGCCGTCGTACGGCGTCTGATCGAGACATATGGCGGTGAAGAGGGCGCGGCCGAGGACTTGGCCGAGGGCCTGCGGCTGCCGCAGTCTCGCGAGCGGCGGAAGCGGTCAGCGCGTGGCGACGCCGGTGTCCTGGTCAAGGGTGCGACGGACGTGCTCTCCAAGCTGGCCCGCTGCTGTACTCCGGTGCCGGGTGACGAGATCATCGGCTGGATCACCCGCGGTGCCGGCGTCTCGGTGCACCGGTCCGACTGCGCGAACGTCGAGAACCTGTCGACCCAACCGGAGCGGATCGTCGAGGTCGAGTGGGCCCCGACGGCTCAGTCGCTGTTCCTGGTCGCCATCCAGGTAGAGGCGCTCGACCGAGCGCGCCTGCTCTCCGACATCACCCGGGTCCTGTCGGACTACCACGTGAACATCCTGTCCGCAGCGCTCACCACAACGCGCGACCGGATCGCCAAGTCCCGCTTCACCTTCGAGATGGGCGACCCAACCCACCTAGGCCACGTCCTCAAGGCGGTGCGGTCGGTCGAAGGCGTCTTCGACGTCTACCGAGTGACGCAGTAGCTGCTGGGACGGTTGTCAGTTGATCGAGATTCCGTTCGACCGGGTCGGGCATCTGATCCGGATCGCTGCTGGGCTGCCAGGTGGCCAGCCTGCCCGCTTCCTGGTCGACACGGGGATCGGGATCTCGCTTGTCCACCCCACGGTGGTCGATCGGGCCGGATTGCAGCTGACCGGCGAAGAGTTCACGGGCCGTCGCATGTCCGGGCAAGAGGTTCGAACGCCCCTGACGGCGCTGCCTGTCCTGCGCATCGGGGATCACACCGTGACCGAGGCGGTGGTCGCGGTCGCGGCGCTCGGTGCGGTTGACGGGGCTGACGGTTTCGACGGCATCCTCGGCCTGGATCTGCTCGGGGAGCTGCCGTTGACCGTCGACCCGTTCACGCAGGTCATCAGGCTGGGCGTACCGGCGGCCGACGAGCGGACCGCCGTACCGGTCCGGGTGCGTCGCGACGGCCGTTCGGTCGAGTTGCGTGCCGAGCTCCGGCTCCCGGACGGTCAGGTCGTCGAGGTCGAGATCGACACCGGGTCCGGGGCGACGATCCTCGACTCCCGGTTCCTGGAGGCGTGTTCGGTCGAACTCGCGGCCGACGGTGTGCGGACGGTGGAGGGCGTGGACGAGACCGGCCACCGGTTTGTCCGTCGCTTTGCGCAGATCGCCGGCGCGCTCTCGCTCGATGCCGCGCCGGACCGGAGCCGGCACGAGCAACCGACGGTCATGTTCCAGGACCTTGGCCTCGATGGCCTGATCGGTACGCAGTTCCTTGATCGTTTCGTGCAGACCTACGACACCGGTAACGCCACGCTGAGTTTGTGAGGCGGGGGAGACTGCTTGGTATGGGTTTCTCGGGTGAAGTCGGGCGGCGTGGGTTGCTGATCGCGGGCGCGGGGTTGCTGGTCGGGTGCAGCTCCTCGGAGAGCCCTTCCAGTACGCCGCCGCCGAGTGCCGGCCCGACTACGCCTACGCCTACTCCTGCTCCGACGCCGTCGAGTTCGTTGCCGTCGACTACGCAGCCTGGGCCGGTGTTGCCTTCGGTGCGGGCGTGGGTGCCGGGGCCGGGGGAGGTGGCGCCGCAGGTGAAGCGGATCGCGGTCGCTGCGGTCATGGAGATGTTGCAGCAGGAGCAGTCCGTGGTCGAGGTGATCGACGCCCAGTACGGCGGCATTCTCGGCAGCACGGCGAGCGTGCTGGTGCCGTGTCGCGTGTACTCGCTCACCGCTGGCCGGGTCGTCACCGGTGGCACGACAGTCGACGTACGGCTGAGTCGTTCCGGGGAGACGTGGCGGGTCACGGCGACGCATCCGGCAGTTCCGGGAGCGGCGGCGAAGACGATCTCGGCGGTGGCTCGGCAGGTGTTGGCGACCAAGCAGATTCTGTTGCCACCGGCATCGATCGCTGATGTGCGGTCAGGGCAGGTGCACGACAGCGTGCTGACCGCGATGCTGCAGCTCGCGAAGACCTATCGGATCGGGGTCAGCGTGATCCGGTCCGGGCATCCGATCAATGTGTTCGGCACCGATCGGCCGAGTGACCACCCGCAGGGCCGGGCCTTCGACACGTGGGAGATCGACGGGCAAGCGGTCGTATCGCCGTCCACCTCGCGCAGCCTGATCTCGACGTACATGAAGGCCGCGGAGCGGATCGGTTCGTACAACGTAGGCGGTCCGGTGGTGCTGTCCGGCGCGGCCTTCTTCTCGGACCAGACGCACCACGATCACGTACACGCGGGCTTCCGGATCTAGTCCCACTCCCAAGACATGCCGAGCAGGCCGGGTTCGGTTGACGGCTCGATCAGGTGGGCGCGGCCGTCGGGGGTGAGCATGAGGTCCTGGCTGAGGGCTTCGGCGCCGTCGGCGTGGCGGTGCCGGTACTCGTTGACGCGGACCGGCAGGGCGGATCGGTCGAACTGGACCTCGAGCACGTAATGCGTGCCGCCCCACTCGTCGAAGCGGTAGTAGTTCTGCGAGGGCAGACCGGTCAGGTCCTCGATCTCGTAGTGGACGACGGCCGTGTCGCCGGTCGCGAGATTCCGGTCCAGTAGGAGTTCGGCCAGCAGCGCACCGGCGCTGGCATCACGGGCGACCCGGCCGGTGCGGCAGCCGGCGAGGCCGTGCACGTTCAGCCGGGCGACGTCGCAGCCCGGCTCGCCCTGGTGCGCGATGATGATGCGGTCGACCGGCTGGACCGCGACCACGCACTGGGTCACGCGGCGACGCTGCAGAGCGCCGTCCGGGCCGTGGTGCACCTCCTCGAAGACGGAGAGGTTGCGGAGGCGGCCGTGGGCGTCGCGGCGGAGGCGGTCGAGCAGGTGGCCGAGAGCCTCGGCGTACTCGACGACGGCGTACGGGCGATGTGTCGCGGCCAGCTCCGAACGGGCCGGCGGAATGCGAACCGTCAGCCAGCCGATCGGGACATGCAGGAGCTCCTCGAGCGCGGTGATCACGGCGAGGGAATCGTCGCGCGGGACGCGGCGGCCGCTCTGCCAGGTGCTGAGGGTGGCGACGCCGACCTGCAGGCCGCGGTCGGCCAGATGAGTGCGGATCCGGTTCAGCGCCAGACCGCGATGCGCGATCGCCTGCCGAAGTGCCGCCGCGAACGACGTGTCCGGCGTGACGTCGGGTACCGACGATCCGGTCATGCGCGTCAGTGTAAACGTTCACAGCAGCCGGCGATATTGCCCAGTCATGCGCTGTTCACGCTCCGTTGGGATTCACACCGGTTTCCGGGCCGGGAGTTACTTCTTGCCGGGGGTGCGGCACGTCCTGACTATTGCTCTGTGTTGACGATAGATGGCACCACACCCCATTCAAGGAGGGTTCATGAGCAGGCTCCGCCCCCGCCGCTCCTGGTCATTGCTGCTGGCAACTGTGCTAGGGATGGCAACTCTCGTCCCGCTGGCACCGGCCGCCAACGCCGCACCCGGTAGCTACTACCTGAACGTGAGTGGCCAGTCCCAGCAGAAGACCAACTGGTGCTGGGCCGCGACCGGTAACAGCATCGCGGCCTTCTACGGCAAGAACTACTCGCAGAACCAGTTCTGCAACCTTGCGTTCGGCAACAGCCAGAACGCGACCTGCCCGAACAACCAGGCCACGCTGGGCAACGACCAGCGCGCCTTCAGCTCGATCGGGATCAGCTCCGGCAGCTACATCTCGGGCACGCTGAGCTTCAACACCCTCGTCACCGAGATCGCGGCCGGCCGTCCGGTGATGACGCGGATCGGCTGGACGTCGGGTGGCGGGCACATGATGGACATCATCGGCTACGACTCGTCGGACTCGACCATCAAGTACTACAACCCGTGGCCGGACGACCCGCGCTACAACTTCTCGACGTACAACTGGTACCGGTCCAACTCGCAGTTCACCTGGACGCACTCGCTCTACCGGATCGGAGCCTGAGAGATGAGCCGCCTCAAGCACTTCCTGTTCCGGTCGGCCGCCGTACTGGCCGCCGGTCTCGGTCTCGCGGTGACCACCGCCGCGCTGAGCAGTACCGCGCTGGCGAACGCCGCCGGCCCGCAGCCGGTGCCCGCCGGTGAGTTGTCGAAGGCAACGACCGCCGCCGGCTCACCGACCGCTCTCAGCCTGCTCGGCAAGGCCACCGCCGGGACCAAGTCGGCCACCGCCAAGTCGGCCGCGAAGGTCGCCGTGGCGCAGGACGCCCGACCGGTCTACGCCCTCAACCCGGCCTTCATCCGCGACGCCTCCGCCCCGGTGGCGACGTTCTGGTACGCCGCGACCACGGCAACCCGCGGCACCGACCGCCTCACCGTCTACACGGCCCCCGACGCCAGCGGCACGTGGCAAGCCGTCAACGTCGCGACCGGCGACACCGAGGCCCGCATGTTCACCGCCGCCCGCGGTGCGCTCGTCTTCACCGAACCGCAGATCGGCGCCTGGTACGCCCTCAGCAGCGACCAGATCCGCCCGCTCAACGCCTCCGCCACCAAGTCCATCGGCAGCGCACCCATCACAGTCGCCGCCTACCAAGAGCTAGTAGCCACCCGCTACTCCGACAAGCTCCCCGGCAGCGCCTACTCAGAAAACGGCACCGCCGGCGGCTACGACACCACCGCATCCACCGCCACCACAGCCACCCCCACCGCATCCACCGCCACCCACAACCTCGCCATCCCAGCCACAGCAGCCGGGCTGGCCCTCCTGCTGGCAACCGCCCTCATCATCCACCGCCGCCGTACCGCCTAGTCCTCCAGCTGATCTGATACCCGCCGGGCCATTGTCATCCCGGCGGGTTCCAGATGCTCGATGATGAAATCGCACCAGATCCGCATCGCCGCGGCCGGACTGGTGCGATGTGTCCCTGGGCAGGCGATCAGCTGTTTGTCTTGGGATCCCAGGAGATCGAACAGCTCGAGCTGCCCGGCGCGAGGGAAGAGTTCGTCGTCCCACTGCACGTGGAACAGAACCGGCACGTCGACCCGAGGAGCATCCCGAGCAACCCGTGCGGCCGCGTCGACCGGGGCTGAGACGACGGGTGACTGCAGCAGCCCGTACTTGCCGAGCACCGCGCAACGCAGTCGCCGATTCGCGGCGGCGACGTACGGCAGCCCGAAACGCGTCCCCATCGAGAGACCGAGGTAGGCGACTCGGCTGCTGTCGATCAGGTGCAGTTCAGTGAGGGCATCCAGGGTCGCGTTCCAATCGTCCACCATGCCGTCGGTCACCGCGTCGGCTCCGATCACAGCTGTCCGGTCCAGGGCCTGGCGATCGCCGTGGAACGGTCCGTCGATGGCGACAGCCGCGATATGCCAATCGCCGGCGAACCACCGGCCCAGCCCCAGTTGCCGTGCGGCCCGCTTGTGCCCACTGCCGCCGTGCCCCAGCAGCACGAGCGGACACGGATAGCGAGCGCCTGCAGGCAGCCACAAGATGCCCGGGACGACACCCGTTTCCCGGATGAGGTTGAACCGGCGCTCCGTGACGCCGCGGTCGGTCACCGGCTCACCGATCCAGTGCAATGTGTCAGTCATCAGGTCTCTCCTTGGGAATGTGGTGCGTACCGGTGCGGTCGACGCGGAACACGAATCCGTGCGGCGTCGTCCACTCGACCGTTGTCGCGTCGATGCGCCGGAGCTCCCAGCCGAGCGCGTGCGTCTTCACCCGATGGCCGTAGCGGGACAACGGTGCAAGGTTGTGGGAGTTGGTCTGGCCTGGTGGGCCGAGCGGGTCGTAGGGCTCACCGTGGTCGAGGTCGGTGCTGTTGGTGGTCTCGCGGGTGCCGAACGGGAACAGCTCGGCCGGGTGGATCAGCTTGACGTGTTCGCGGAGCCGGTCGGAGGCCTCGTAGGCGTCCTCGCTGATCGCGTCGTTGAGGTCGATGACCGGCTTGACGAGGTAGGGGCTGTAGCCGATGAGTTCGGTGCGTTGGCTGGCCAGGAACGGGCCGGCACCTTCGGCGCGCACGACACCGTCCGCACCCCTGACGGCGGCGATGAGGGTGGTGTCGGTGAGGTGGATGTACAGCTCGGTCTTGGCAGGCCGCGTCGCGCGTGGACGTTGACCGGGCGGACGGGCGTAAGCGTCTTGTCTGATCTGCGCGAGGCGCGCGTCGAGGGCTCGCCGCTCGGCGGCAGTCATCGCTTCGCCACCTCCACCGCTGCCGGGCGGCGCGTCGAGTGGATCGGGTAGGTCGCTCGCACTGGGATGAGGCGCGTCTCGGTCGGCTTCGTCGTCCGGCGCGGGCTCCATCGGGTAGTCGCCACTGCTACCCCACGTGTCCTGCGGCCGATCATCGGCGGCCGTGTCTGAACCAGTTGAATGCACGAGCCTCAAGCCGTTGGCCGAAGAGAGATCAGAAGCTGCAGATTCAGCCGCGGACGGGGGTGCTGCCACTCCGGGCGTAGATGCCGGTTCGGATGCTGAGCCTCGGGCTGGATCCGGGCCTGCCATCGGGGCCTCAGCGGGCCACGGAGCCGGCGCCGACGATGAGTCCGAGGCAGAGCTGGAGTCCTGAGGCGCGGTGGGGTTGGTGCGTTGGTGTTCGCGGGCCTGGGCGAGGAGTTCTTCGGCGAAGCGGAAGTCAGGCATGATGCCGACCGCCGCTGCCCGGCGCTCCTGCACGCTGCGCTTGTCACCGAGAACCAGCAGGGCTTCGGCGAGCTCGGCGATCCTTGCCTCGTGCCGATTCACCGCAGCGGCCGGAGCCTTGATCACACACGTCTTCGTCCCGTGGTCATCCGTATCACCCACGAACACGCCGCGCTCACGACCCTTGCCATCGGCATCGGCGCGAGCCTGGACGGGATCGGCCTGCATCTTCGCGGCCTTGATGATCCTGGCCAGCCGCCACGGTGAGATCGTGTCCAGCAGATGCGCGACCCGCTGATCGACGTAGAGCGCCGCCTCGAGCGACAGATTGAGGCAATCCTTGGCGAGCAGACGTGCCTTCCACGGCGTCGCCTGACCTGCCAGAACGCGAGCCCACGTGAACGGGAACCGGCTCCGCAACGCCAGCGCCGAGCCGATGTAGTCCCCGGCGACCCCGTGCGAAACACCACGCACCGCGCCGAACTCGGCGATCGCGAACTCCCAGATCGGCGGGCACCCGTCCCCACCCAGCACCACAGCACGCTCACCGCCGTTGCCCGACCCGCGCCCGGGCCGACGCGGACACACCTCAGGATGGAAACGATCGGCATACTCCAACGCCACCTCGAGCCCCCGCACGGCAGCCCGATTCTCCACCGCGAGATAGTCGGCGGCCGACCCCAGCAGGTCGGTCGTCGACAGCGCGGTGAGATCGGCATCGAACATACATTCGACTATAGTCACAGAACGGTAACGGATCAAATCGGCTTGCAGACAAGAGAAAAACGGGCATGCTGGGGGTCATGCCGTTTGCTGATGAGGTTCGTCCTGTGGTTGTCGACGACTATCGGGCGGGTTGGCCGGGGCTGTTCGCGGAGCTTGCTGGTCGGTTGCGGGGTGCGGTCGGGGAGTCTGCGGTGGCGGTTGATCATGTGGGGTCGACGTCGGTGCCGGGGCTGGCGGCGAAGGACTGTATTGATGCGCAGGTGCGGGTGACCGCGCTGGAGCCGTTGGTGGGGTTGCTGACCGAGGCGGGTTTTCGGTTGCGGCCGGAGCCGTGGAATCGCAGTGAGGTCGCGAACGGTCAGACCTGCCCGAAGCTGGTGTTTGCGCCGCCGGTGGGTGAGCGCGCGACCAATGTGCACATCCGGCTCCAGAACGGGCCGAACGCGCGGTATGCGTTGCTGTTCCGGGACTACCTGCGGTCGCAGGACGACGTACGGGATGCGTGGGGTGCGTTCAAGCAACGGGTCGCTGCGAGCGTGCCTGATCTTGCCGACTACGGGCAGATCAAGGCGCCGGCGACCGCCGTGCTGATGGCGGGCGCTGAGCGTTGGGCGGAGCAGACTGGGTGGGTAGTGTCGGGTCGTGGCTCTGACTTTGGTGGCACCCAGCGTTGATCTGTACGCCGCCTGGCGGGAAGCGCATGCGGAGTGGGGACCGGGGCTCCACGAGGATGGATTCGGGCTCGCGGCAACGGATCAGGTCGGGACTGTCGAGGGGTTCACGGCTTGGGTCGAGCGGGTGCGCACCGGTGCCGGGACGTCTCGCTGGATTGTCGAGGACCGCCGCGTGCTTGGCGGGATCGGGCTACGGCATCAGCTGAACGAGCGGACGGGCCACATCGGGTACGGCGTCCGGCCGTCCGCGCGTGGTCGGGGTGTGGCGAGCTGGGCGCTCGGCGCGATTCTGCAGGAGGCTCGGGCGCTCGGGCTCCAACGTGTGCTCGTGGTCTGCTTGGCCGACAACCCGGCCTCGGCGCGAACGATCGAGCGCAACGGCGGCGTGCTCGAGGAGATCCGCGGCCCGGTTCGTCGCTACTGGATCGAGTTACCAGCGGCGGGGGAGCCGGGGGTGCCGGCAGAGGAAGGCGCCGACGGTTAATTCGAGCGCCGGGTAGGAGCCCCAAAGATCGGTACGGCGGATCGGGATGATGTGCCAGCCCAGGCGTTCCAAGTCGGTACGGCGGTCCGCGTCGCGGATCTGCTGGCGGCCGGTCGAGTGCCACGCATCGCTGTCGTACTCGAGCCCGAGCCGACGCCCATCGACCGGGTGGTGCGGATAGCCGAGGTCGAGACGGTACCGGCTGACAGACACCTGCAGCTCCGGCCGCGGGAAGCCGGCGTCGAAGAGCCGAAGGCGGAGCCAGGACTCGCCAGGCGAGGCAGCACGCCCATCGGCGAGCCGGAGGAGCTGCCCCCAGTGCGGTGGAGTCGATCCCATGCAGCCAGGCAGCAGCATCACCGTGGATGACAGCACCAGCCGGTACGACGAGACTCAGCGCCTCCGCACGCAGATCCAGCGAGTCGGGCACCCGCGTATCGACGTACACGCCAGGAATGAGCTGGCGGATGTCGCCGCGCCCCAGCAACCAATGCAGCTTGCGGCCGACCTGATGTGCACGGAAGGGCAACCCACAGAAGTAGTAGGGAAAATCGGCTGGGAGCATCGCAGCAGGATGACTGAAGATGGCCTCGGCATGCGTTGGGTTATCCACAGGGGGAGTAATGCGAAGTTTGACGCAAGAAGAGGCAGCCGAGCGCTCGGCGTTGCTGGCCGTCGATCGGTACGACGTCGCTGTGGATCTGACCGAGCTTCTGACCGGGACGTCGGTGCGGACCGAGTCGACGGTGACGTTCACCTGTCGCCAGCCAGGAGCGGTGAGCTTCGTGGACTGCCTTGCGACCGTGGAGAGCGCCGTACTGAACGGAGTGCCACTGCCTGCGGCCGTTGACGGCCGGATCGAGCTAGCGGACCTGCAGACGCACAACGTGCTGACGGTGGTGGCACTTGCGAGCACGGACGCGCAGGGGATCTGTAGAGCAGTCGATGCGGCAGATGGTTCGGTCTACGCGTACACGGACTTCACACCGGACGCGGCGCGCACTGTCTGGGCCTGCTTCGACCAGCCGGATCTGAAGGCGCCCTGGGTGTTCACTGTGACAGCACCGGCCGGGTGGATGGTGCTGAGCAACAGCAAGAGCGAGTACGACGGGCAGCGCTGGACGTTCCCCGCCACGCCGCCACTGTCGACGTACAACACCGTCATCAACGCCGGGCCGTACTACGAGATCCGTCGCGAGGGTGCGGGGCATGATCTCGGTCTGTTCGCGCGGCCGTCGCTGAAGGACGTTCTGGAGCGTGATGCGGACGAGTTGTTCACGCTGACCACGCAGGGCCTCGAGTTCTTCGAGGCGAAGTTCGGGATGCCGTTCCCGCAGCACAAGTACGACCAGGTCTTCACACCGGAGTTCCCAGGTGCCATGGAGAACTACGGCTGCGTCACCTGGATGGACTGGTTCCTGCGCCGCAGTACGCCGACCCGCGCGGAATGGGACCTCTTCAGCCGCTACCTGCTCCACGAGCTCGCGCACATGTGGTTCGGCGACATCGTCACGATGCGCTGGTGGGACGATCTCTGGCTGAACGAGGCGTTCGCGGAGTTCGCCAGCAACTGGGCGGCGGTCCGGGCGACGTCGTACACGGAAGCCTGGGCGGCGCATCTGGCCGGCGAGAAGCTCAAGGCGTACTTCGTCGACCAGGGACCGACCACGCATCCGATCCGGCAGCTCGTACCGGACGTGGCCGCGGCGGAGGCGACCTTCGACGCGATCACCTACCCCAAGGGCGCGTCGGTGCTGCAGCAACTGATGACCTACGTCGGCGAGACCGCTTTCTCGGCCGGACTCACGAGCTATTTCGCCAAGCATGCCTGGGGAAACACCACCTTGCAGGACCTGATCGACGCCGTGGCCGAGGCGAGTGGCCGTGACCTCGACCGGTGGCGCGACGGCTGGCTGGAGACCGCGGGGACCGATCGGATCACGCTGGACGACGGCGAGCTGCTCGCGCACGGACCCAACGGCCCGGCGCGGCCGCACGTCCTCGGCGTCGGCGCGTACCGCAGGCAGGGCGAGACCCTCGAACGGATCCAGCTGCTCGAGGTCGAGATCGACGGCGAGCGGACCAAGCTCGACCTGCCGGCCGCCGACTTCTACCTGGTGAACGACGAGGACCTGACCTTCGCCTCGACCCGTCCGGAACGCACCGCGCGGACTGCCTTGTTCGAGGACGCGGCCCGGCTGCCCACGACGATCGCCCGCGGGGTCGCGGTCACCACCGCCTGGGACATGCTGATCAACGGTGAGGCGTCGGCCACCGAGGCCGTCAACTGCCTGACCGGCGTGCTCGCCGTCGAGACGTCCGCATCCGTCGTCGAGCCGTACATCAACCTGGCGGTCGAAGCCGCCAGTCTCTGGAGTGCACCAGCAGAGCAGACCGCCCTGCTGCGGCAGGTCGCAGCGACCTGCCGCGACCTGGGACCGGAGTACCGCAAACCGGCCCTCCGCGGCTTCGCCCGGACTGCACTCGACCTCGACCAGGTCGAGTGGCTTCAGACCGAGGCGGGCGACGACACCGACCTCCAGTGGCGGGCGCTCGTCCGCAAGGCCCAGCTGGGCGCTCCGACCAGGGCAGAGGCCGACGCCCTGCTGGCCAAGGACCCGGATCCCGAGGCGTGGGTCAGCAGACTCCAGGTGCGGGCAGCGACTCCCGATGCCGCGGAGAAGGCCGCAGCGTGGCAGAAGCTCGTGACGGAACGCGCGGTGGCGCTCAGCACGGTCCACCAGGTCGCGGTTCCGTTCTGGAGCCCCGGTCAGGAGGAGCTGCTGGCGCCGTACGCCGAGGTCTACCTCGAACTCGTCCCGAGCTTCTACGACGGCGGCAGCATGCCGGCCACGGTCTACACCAGGTGGCTGTTTCCCCTGTACGGCGTCGATCGGGCCTATGCCGACCGGGCGGACGCGCTGGCGGCGCGATCCGTCCCGGTCATCCGCACGAACCTGCTGGACCGCAGCGACCGGTTGCGCCGGATGCTGCGGTCGCGCGGGGTCAGCTGAACTCGGTCAGGGCGTTCTGGGCCTGGGTCAGCCATTCGCGGCGGGCTTCGATGGCTTCGCGGGCCTCGTTGGCCTTGCGGGTGTTGCCCTGGGCCTCGTGCTTGGCGGCCTGCTTCTCGAGGTCGGTGATCAGGGACTGGAGCTGCTTGACGGTGGCTTCGGCGCGGGCGCGGGCCTCCGGGTTGCTCTTGTTCCAGACCTCGTCCTCGGCGGACTTGACGGCCTGCTCGACGGCGCGCAGGCGGCCGTCGATGGCGCGCATCGAGTCGCGCGGGATCTTGCCGATCGCGTCCCAGCGGTCGAGCAGGTCGCGGAGCTGGTCACGGGCGGTCTTGGCGTCCTTGACCGGCAGGATGGCCTCGATCTCGACCAGCAGCGTCTCCTTGGCCTGCTGGTTCTGGATCTGCTCGGCGTTCTCCTCGGCCTGGATGGCGTCGCGGGCCCCGAAGAAGGTGTCCTGGGCGGCGCGGAAGCGGGCCCAGAGCTTGTCGTCGACCTCGCGCGGCGCGGGGCCGGCGGCCTTCCACTGCCGCATCAGCTCGCGGAAGCGGCCGGAGGTCGGACCCCAGTCGGTGTTCGAGGAGAGCGTCTCGGCCTCGGCGGCCAGCCGCTCCTTGACGGTCGCGGCCTCCTCACGCTTGGAGGAGAGCTCGGCGAAGTGCTGCTTGCGATGCCGCGTGTACGTCGTTCGCGCGGACGAGAACCGGTGCCACAGCTCGTCGTCGCTGGCCTTGTCGAGGCGCGGCAGCGCCTTCCACTCGTCCAGCAGCTCGCGCAGGCGGGTGACGCCGTGCCGCCAGTCGGTACCGGCCGCGATGGTCTCGGCCTCGGTCGCGATCTTGGTCTTGGCGGAGCGGGCCTCCTCGACCTTCGCGGCGCGCTCGGCCTTGCGCTTCTCCCGCTGTACGGCGAGGAGCGGGCTCAGCGCCTCGAGCCGGGCCTTGAGTCCGTCCAGGTCACCGACGGCCTGGGCGTCCTCGAGCGAGCCGTTGACCTTCTTCACCGCCGCCCGGGCGTCGTCCGGGGACACCGTGCCCGCCTGGACCCGCTGCTCCAGCAGCTCCACCTCGAACGCCAGCGCGTCGTACCGGCGGGTGTAGAAGGCAAGCGCCTCCTCCGGCTTCGCGTCCGGCCACTGGCCGACCGCCCGTTCCCCGTCCTTGGTCCGTACGAAGACCGTTCCGTCCTCGGCTACCCGGCCCCAGCTCTCTCCGGCCACAACTCGCCCCTTCCGGCGGTATGTACTGCGCTCGTGCCCATTCTGGTCGGCCCCTGGTTCAAGCACGTGTTCAGGGCCTGCCCGGGCGCGTCGGGCCTGGATCCCGACGCTTGTCCCTGAACAATCACAAACTCCTCGCTCGGGCGCAACGGTGTTGCCTAACAATCCGGGTCGAACACAGCCAATCCGGGTCGAAGTCGGCATCCAAGCACTAGTAACCTTGGGTGGTCCAGCAGTAATTCCAGGAAGGTCTGTCGTGCTCATCGCCGGGTTCCCCGCAGGATCGTGGGGTACGAACTGCTACGTCGTCGCCACCGGCCAGGGCGCGGAGTGCATCGTCATCGACCCGGGGCAGGACGCCACCGCCGGGGTCGAGCAGGTGGTCCGGGAGAACAAGCTGAAGCCGGTCGCCGTGCTGCTCACCCACGGTCACATCGACCACATGTTCTCGGTGCTCCCGGTCTGCGGCACGTACGACGCGACCGCCTGGATCCACCCCGACGACCGGCACCTGCTGGCCGACCCGATGGCCGGCGTCAGCCCGGAGACGGCGGCGATGCTGCTCGGCGGGAAGCACGAGTTCGCCGAGCCGGACGACGTCGCCGAGCTCAAGGACGGGCTCTCGCTGGAGCTGGCCGGGCTCAACCTCACCGTCGACCACACTCCGGGGCACACGCGCGGGTCGGTCACCTTCACGACGCCGTACCTGGGCCCGGAGGATGTGCCCGCGGTGCTCTTCTCCGGTGACGTGTTGTTCGCCGGGTCGATCGGCCGGACGGATCTGCCTGGCGGCGACCATCCGGCGATGCTGCATACGTTGGCCACCAAGATCCTGCCGATGAGCGACGAGATCGTCGTCCTGCCGGGTCATGGTGGCCAGACCACGATCGGCCGGGAAAAGGCGACCAACCCCTACTTGCAGGACCTGGAGATACCGAAACTATGAGTGGCAAGGCGACCCCTCTCAGCGGGTTCCCCGAATTCCTTCCGTCCGACCGGATCGTCGAGCTGGAGTTCCTCGACACCATCCGGGAGACATTCGAGCTGCACGGCTTCGCGTCGATCGAGACCCGCGCGGTCGAGCCGGTCGAGCGGTTGTCCAACCAGGGCGAGGACGCCGACAAGGAGATCTACGGGGTACGACGCCTCGCGGCCGGCGACGGTGAAGACGCCTCGCTCGGACTGCACTTCGACCTGACGGTGCCGTTCGCCCGCTACGTGCTGGAGCACGGCGGCAAGCTGGCCTTCCCGTTCCGCCGCTACCAGATCCAGAAGGTCTGGCGGGGCGAGCGTCCGCAGGAAGGCCGCTACCGCGAGTTCACCCAGGCCGACATCGACATCGTGAACGCCGGTGAGCTGCCGAACCACTACGAGGTCGAGCTGCCGCTGGTGATGGCGGACGCGCTGCGCAAGCTGCCGGTGCCCGAGTTCGTGATCAAGGTCAACAACCGCAAGATCCCTGAAGGCTTCTACCGCGGGCTCGGTCTGGACGACGTCGCGACGGTGCTCCGGATCGTCGACAAGCTCGACAAGATCGGTCCGGAGAAGGTGATCGAGCGCCTGGTCGAGTCCGGTGCGACCGACAAGCAGGCACAGCTAGCGGTTCAGCTAGCCGACATCTCCAGCTCGGATGCGTCGTTCGTCGAGCAGGTCCGGGCGCTCGGGGTCGAGCACCCGACGCTGGACGAGGGGCTCGAGCAGCTCAGCCAGGTGATGGCAGCTGCCGCCGAGCACGCGCCCGGTCTGCTGGAGGCCGATCTGCGGATCGCCCGCGGCCTCGACTACTACACCGGCGCGGTTTACGAGATCTACCTGGTCGGCCAGGAGTCGTTCGGCGCGATCGGTGGCGGAGGCCGGTACGACGCACTCGCGTCGGACGGCAAGACGACGTACCCGGGTGTGGGGATCTCGATCGGTGTCTCGCGGCTGGTGCACCGGCTGGTGTCGCAGGGGCTGCTCAAGGGCAGCCGCAGTACGCCGACCGCGGTGCTGGTCGCGTTGAACGCGGAGGAGGACCGGGCCGAGGCGATGCGGACGGCGGCGCTGTTGCGGGGCCGGGGGATTCCGGTCGAGGTGGCGCCGGCGGCGGCGAAGTTCGGCAAGCAGATCAAGTTCGCCGACCGGCGCGGGATCCCGTTCGTGCTGTTCAGTACCGAGAACGGTCCCGAGATCAAGGACATTCGCAGTGGCGAGCAGACGCCCGCCGACCCGGCCACCTGGACACCTCCGGCGGCCGACGTACGACCAAGCATCGACACTGTACAAATCAAAAACCCCACTCAGGAGAACTCGTGATCCGTACCCATTCCGCAGGCTCGTTGCGTGCTGAGCACGCCGGCCAGACCGTCACGCTGGCCGGCTGGGTCGCGCGGCGGCGTGATCACGGCGGCGTGGCGTTCATCGACCTGCGCGACTCGAGTGGCACCGTCCAGGTCGTCATCCGCGACGAGGAGGTCGCGGGGCCGCTGCGGTCCGAGTTCTGCCTGAAGATCGTCGGCGAGGTGAACGCGCGGCCCGAGGGCAACGCGAACCCGAACCTGCCGACCGGCGCGATCGAGGTCATCGCGACCGACGTCGAGGTGCTGAACTCGGCCGACCCGCTGCCGTTCCCGGTCGAGGAGCACCACGCGACGCCGGTGAACGAAGAGGTCCGGCTCAAGTACCGCTACCTCGACCTGCGCCGGCAGGGTCCGGGTGCGGCCTTGCGGCTGCGCAGCCAGGTGAACAAGGCGGCCCGCGACGTACTGGCGAACCACGACTTCGTCGAGATCGAGACGCCGACGCTGACCAAGTCGACGCCGGAAGGCGCGCGTGACTTCCTCGTCCCGGCTCGCCTGCAGCCGGGTTCGTGGTACGCGTTGCCGCAGTCGCCGCAGCTGTTCAAGCAGCTGCTGATGGTGGCCGGCATGGAGCGGTACTACCAGATCGCGCGCTGCTACCGCGACGAGGACTTCCGCGCCGACCGGCAGCCGGAGTTCACCCAGCTCGACATCGAGATGAGCTTCGTCGACCAGGACGACATCATCGCGCTGGCCGAAGAGGTCCTGGCCGCGCTGTGGAGGCTGGTCGGGTACGACGTCCAGACCCCGATCCCGCGGATGACGTATGCCGAGGCGATGGCGCGGTTCGGCTCCGACAAGCCCGACCTGCGGATGGGCCTCGAGCTGGTCGAGTGCACCGACTACTTCAAGGACACCCCGTTCCGGGTCTTCCAGGCCCAGTACGTCGGTGCGGTCGTGATGCCGGGCGGTGCGGACCAGCCGCGTAAGCAGCTGGACGCCTGGCAGGAGTGGGCGAAGCAGCGTGGCGCCAAGGGTCTCGCCTATGTGCTCGTCGGTCAGGACGGCGAGCTGGGCGGACCGGTCGCCAAGAACCTGTCCGAGGAAGAGCGCGCGGGGCTGGCCGACCACGTCGGCGCGAAGCCGGGCGACTGCATCTTCTTCGCCGCGGGCCCGGTCAAGTCGTCGCGGGCGCTGCTGGGCGCGGCCCGGCTGGAGATCGGCCGCCGCGGTGGCCTGATCGACGAGTCGGCCTGGTCGTTCCTGTGGGTCGTCGACGCGCCGCTGTTCGAGCCGGCCGACGAGGCGACCGCCGCCGGTGACGTCGCGGTGGGTTCGGGTGCCTGGACGGCCGTCCACCACGCCTTCACCTCCCCGAAGCCGGACTCGATGGACAGCTTCGACACCGACCCGGGCTCGGCGCTGGCCTACGCGTACGACATCGTCTGCAACGGCAACGAGATCGGTGGTGGGTCGATCCGTATCCACCGCGAAGACGTGCAGAAGCGGGTCTTCAAGGTGATGGGCCTGACCGACGAGGAGGCGACCGAGAAGTTCGGCTTCCTGCTCGACGCGTTCAAGTTCGGCGCGCCGCCGCACGGCGGGATCGCGTTCGGCTGGGACCGGATCACCGCGCTGCTGGCCGGCACCGAGTCGATCCGCGACGTGATCGCGTTCCCGAAGTCCGGCGGTGGGTTCGACCCGCTGACCGCGGCCCCGGCGCCGATCACGCCCGCGCAGCGCAAGGAAGCCGGCGTGGACGCCAAGCCGGAAGAGAAGAAGAGCTGACGTTGCGTACTTGAGCAACGCCCTGGCGGCGGTGGGACGGTGAAGCCATTCATCTCCTTCCGCCCCAGGAGTGCTCATGCTCAAACGTGTCCTCGCGTCCGCCGTCGCTGTCGCCGCCGCGAGTTTCGCGGTCACGGTCCCGGCGTACGCCGTGGCCTTCCAGACCACCGCGACCAATCTGAACATCCGGTCCGACGCTTTTCTGTCGGCCGGCGTCGTGAAGGTGCTGGCCGGACCGACCTCGGTCGAGGTGGACTGCCAGAAGGCCGGTGACTCGGTCACCGTTGCCTCCCGTACGACGACCTGGTGGGCGCATCTGCCCGCACATGGCGGCTATGCCACAGTCGCGTACATCGACACCCCGGGCGCGAAGCTTCCCGGCGTACCGGACTGTCCGCAGGATCCGCCGCAGACCGGTGACGTGACGCTGGCCGACGTACAGGCGATGTTCGGCACCCGGATCGCCAACCCGTCGCTCGTCCAGACCGGCCTGCCGTCGCTCAACCAGGCGATGCGGGACGCGCAGATCAACACCCCGCGGCGCAAGGCCGCGTTCCTCGCGACGCTGGTGCACGAGTCGCGGCTCGAGTACAACATCCGCGAGATCGGCGACACGCGCCTGTACGGCGGTCGCGGGTACATCCAGCTGACCGGTGACTTCAACTACGGACCGGCCGGTCAGTGGCTCGGTGTCGACCTGCTCGGCAACCCGGAGCTGGCTCGGGACCTCCGGTACAGCGCCAAGATCGCCCGCTGGTACTGGACGGTCGCGCGCAACATCAACCCGTACGCCGACAACCTGGACATGGGCCGCGTCAACGCGGCGATCGGCTACCCGGCCGGTGCCGAGGACACTCGCCGGTGCGACTCGTTCAAGAACGCGCTGCGCTACCTCACCGGCTCGGTGCCGGCCGGCGTGAAGTGCACCCGCCCGGCGAAGACGGCCGGTGACACCAGCGAGCTCAACCGGACCGAGTTCGACGCTTTGGCCAAGGCACCTGGGGCTCCCGGCACCGTCGGCTGATCGCAAACAATTCGGCCTCGCCCGAAGGGGTTGTGGGCAGGCGGGATCTGGTGGAAAGTAACCGGCAAGTGTGGCTTGCAGGAAATATCTCACCAGATCCCGCCCTCCGCCCCAGGAGCCCCTCATGCTTCTTCGCAGACTCACTACTCTCTTCGCCGGACTCGGCATCGTCGCCGCCGGCCTGGTCGCCGCGACGCCGGCCCAGGCCACCGGCTTCCGGACCTTCGGCAGCGGCGTCAACGTCCGCGCCGACGCCTACCTCTCGTCGGCCGTCGTCACGACGCTGCCCGGCCCGACCAACATCGAGGTCGACTGCCAGAAACACGGCGACCGCGTCACCATCGACGAAGGCACCAGCGAGTGGTGGGCGCATGTGCCCGCGCTCGGCGGGTACGTGACAGTCGTGTACGTCGCGATCCCCGAGGACAAGCTGCCGGGTGTTCCCGAGTGCGGTGGCAATCCGAACCCGCCGGCGGGTGACATCACCCTGGCCGACGTCCAGGCCATGTTCGGCAGCCGGATCGCGAACCCGAGCATCGTGCAGCAGGGCCTCCCGTCGCTGAACCAGGCCATGCGCGACGCCCAGATCAACACGCCGTACCGCAAGGCCGCCTTCCTGGCCACGCTGGTGCACGAGTCCCGGCTCGAGTACAACATCCGCGAGATCGGCGACACCCGCCCGTACGGCGGCCGCGGCTACATCCAGTTGACCGGCGACTTCAACTACCGGCCTGCTGGTCAGTGGCTCGGTGTCGACCTGATCGCCAACCCTGAGCTGGCTCGCGACATCCGGTACAGCGCGCAGATCGCCCGCTGGTACTGGACCGTGGCCCGCAACATCAACCCGTACGCCGACCAGCTGAAGATGGGCCGCGTCAACGCAGCCATCGGCTACCCGGCCGGCGCCGAAGACCAGCGCCGCTGCGACACCTTCCGCACCGCCATCGCCTACCTCACCGGCCAGCCGGCCCCCGCCGTCAACTGCAGCCGCACCGCCAAGACGATGGGCGACACCTCCAAGCTCACCCGCGCCCAGTTCGAAGCAGCAGTCAACGAAGGCACCCCCGGCCTCGGCTGACCCCCCGAACCACCCCGCGACCCGGCCGGACCCCCCGAGGGCCCGGCCGGTTCGTGTCATCGGTCGTAGGTCTTGGACCAGATCTGCTTCCCGGACTTGTCGAACGCCCGTACGTCGAGCACCGCCCGCGGGCGCTCTTTCGGGGACCCGGGCAGGGTGCCGGCGAGGTAGCCCACATGGTCGACCACCTTGACCGAGTACCACGACGAGACAGCGTCGACCCCGCGAATCCTGAACTGCACGCTCGCGACGCCGGCCGTGGCACGGAAGTCGTAGCTGGCGTATACGGCGATCCCAGGGGTGGTGCTCTCCCCCCAGCCCCAGCTGCTCCCCGAGACGACCGTCTCCCCTTCGTACATCTTGTCGAGGTCGCCGGCGCGTCCCCACCACGTGACGTTCGTGTCCGAGCAGACGAACACGACGGCCTGGGGAGTCTCGAACGACTGCAACAGCACTCTGCCGCCGGGCACTCTCGGGTCTTTGATCCACCGGGCGGAGCGGACCGTCGAAGTGTTCGCGAACTCCGGCTTCTGCCAGTCCGAGAGCCCGTCGTGCGGGCCGTTGTGGGTCAGGCATTCGCGAGCCGCTGCCTGCCGATCCGCCTCGCTGGCCGGGCCGAGGTCGACGTACTCGACCTTTGAGGCCTTCGCCGGTGTCTGGATGACGGTCGTCGGCCGGGCGGCGGGTTGCAGCGGCTCGCTGCGGTTCTGGTCGCCGAGGCCGCTGAGGCCGATCGCGATCGCGCAGATCGCCGCGGCGACCGGTACACCGGCGAGAAACGGGAGCCAGCGGCGGTTCGGGCGGGGGCGGAAGGCTTTGTAGGCGCCGCGGACTGCGTTGCGGCGCAGGGTTTCGGCGTACTCGGGGTCCAGCTCTTCGACTGGTGGGGGAGTGGTGAGGTTCATCGGGGGTCCTCCAGCAGGGCGGGCAGGCGGCGGCGGGCCCGGGAGAGGCGGGCCTTGACGGTGCCTTCGGCGACCCCGAGGACCGCTGCGGCGTCGGCGAGCGTCAGCTCTGCCCAATAGACCAGCTCGACGGTCTCGCGCTCGTGGGCCGGAAGGGCAGACAGAGCTGCCCTAACGGCCTGGATGTGTTTCTCGGAGTCGACTCGGGCGGCGACCGCCTCGGAGTGGTCCGGGTGGTGCAGCGGCGCGGGCTGGCGCAGCAGGAACTGCGCCAACCGGCGCCTGGACCGGACGCTGTTGCGTAGCTCGTTCCGAGCGATCGCCAGCAGCCATGGCTTCGCGCTGCTGTGCTGCAGCGGTCCCAGGTCCGAGGCGCTGAACTGCTTCCATGCGGTCATGAACGTCGCCTGGACCGCGTCATCGGCGTACGCGTAAGAGCCGGTGTGGCGCACCGCGTAGGCATGGACGGCAGCGGCGTACCGGCTGAACAGCTCCCCGAGCGCCTCTGGTTCCTGGCGGCGCAGGGCTTCCCAGAGGTAGTCGTCGCGGGCCTCAGGCGGAGGGTGGTCCACCCGCGGCGAAGTCATCGTCATACCCCCTAGGGTCCGCAGCCGCGGGGCAGGTTGCCACCGGTTAGATCGGGCGGGCGCGCACCCAGCTGGTGTCCGGTGTGAGGTACTCCGCCAGGCGCAGCCCCGCTTGGTTGAGCTGACCGGCCAGCTGCTCCTCGGTGAGGTTCTGAGTGAGGACGCGCTGCGACCACGTCCGACCGCCGCGGGTGTGCGTCAGCGTAGCGGCGACCCGGTTGCCGGGCAGGTGCTCCACGTCGGAGATCTCCATCCGGCTGCGTTCAGTCTCCAGTACGACGGGTTTGGCCAGCTGGGAAGGCAGCTGCTGCTGGAGCAGCACCGAGCCGCCCGGGCGGACGTGGTGCGCGCAGGTCTGGAGCAGGCGCAGCCGCTCCGCGTCGTCGGCGACGTTGATCAGGTACGACATCATCAGTACGACGTCGAACCGCCGACCGAGCCGCAGTTCGCCGATGGTCGCCTGGATCGTCTCGGTCTCCGGGATGTGCGCGAGCATGCCGGCGGACTCGTCCACCGCGACCACCTGGTGTCCCAGAGCCAGCAAGGGCCGGGTGATCCGGCCGGTGCCGCTGCCCAGCTCGAGAATGCTGCTCTTCGGATCGATCGCCGCGTCGATCAACTCGTCCTCGCCATGCGCCCCCGCCTGCTCGTACATCTCGATCGCGCTGCCGTCCGGGGTCTGCGCGCCCGGCCCGCTCCCACCTTGTCCGACTCTCATGCTCCCAGTCTTTCAGCCACCAGAAGTGTTTCGGGCAGCACCGAAAGTTCCCTCCGGGTACTAGGCTCGGTGGATGGCGAACGGCGTACCGGTGGAGTTGCTGGCGCACCTGCGCCGTGCCCGAGACGTTGCCGACCGCAACTATGCCGAGCCGCTCGACCTGGCCGGGCTGGTCGGCTTCAGCAGCCTGGGCACGTTCTCCCGGCGCTTCCGTGAACTCGTCGGGGTGACACCAACGGCGTACCAGCGCACGCAGGCCGGTGCTCGCGTTCCGGGATGTTTCGTGTTCATGCTGGGCTTGAACTCCGCAATTCCGGAGAAGCAGCCAGGCTGGTCCGGGCCCTACGGTCTTCGTGACGACACTCATCACAAGGAGACACCGTGATCACCAACGTGCACCTGGTCACCATCTATGTCCACGACATCGACGAGGCCAAGGCGTTCTACACCGACAAACTGGGCTTCACCCTGAAGAACGACGTCACCCTCAGCGAAGACTTCCGCTGGGTCACCGTCCACCAGCCCGACCACCCCGAACTCGAACTCGCCCTCATGCTCCCCGGCCCACCCATGGACCCCGAGTCCGCCGAAGCCATCCGCCGCATCGTCGCCAAAGGCATGATGCACGGCATCGGCATCGCCACCGACGACTGCCACAAGACCTTCGCCGACCTGAAAGCCAAAGGCGTCGACCACATCCAGGAACCCTCCGACCGCCCGTACGGCGTAGAAGCCGTCCTCCGCGACTGCTCCGGCAACTGGCTGGTCCTGGTAGAACAAAAGCCCTACACCCCAGCCGACTTCGCCTAACGTCCGAAGAACCCGCAGGCGTGGTCTCCGTTTCTTCGGACGTTAGCCACGGCTGTTCCTAACGTCCGAAGGACCTGCGGGCGTGGTCTCCGTTTCTTCGGACGTTAGCCACGGCTGTTCCTAACGTCCGAAGGACCTGCGGGCGTGGTCTCCGTTTCTTCGGACGTTACGTGCGGTTGCTCGGGTTGTGGCCGGTTCACGGATGATCGCTGCCGCTCGGTGGCAGTAGATCTCCGTGGATCTCGGTGCCTAGCCAGGGAAATCGGGGCGGGGCGAGCGGTCAACCGTCGCGGCGGGTCAGGTGGTAGGCCTCGGGACTGGCGGCCGCAACCGTAGCCCGTCGGCCGTAGGCGACGGGGAACCTTGGTCGCCGAGCTCGCCATCCGGGCCAGCCATAGGCGACCTCAGCCACCCGCTTCAGGAACCGGCCGCAGCGGCGACCAGCCACCGCCTACCGGACCGGCCGGATACAAACCGACCGGGACCGCGCGTACCTACTGGGGATCGGGAACACACCTGGCAAGGTGTCCCAGGTTCCCACGTCGCCTAGGAGGTCTGCCGGCGGGGATGAGACCGCGTGCTTGACTTCGATTGTTTGTATCAATACATTTGGTACAAACGACGGAGGGAGTGGGCGATGTACGTGATCTTGGGGGTCATGGTCGTCACGATGGTGGTGTTGTGGTCACAGCGGGGGAAGGTTGCGGAGTCTGAGGTACGGCGGTTGGTGGGGCGGGGTGGGTTGCCGGCCGAGGTGGAGTTGGTGGCGTCGGCGACCGAGTGGTTCCGGCAGCGGCAGACGATTCTGGTGCTGGGGATTCTGGCGGGGACCGTGGCGGCCGGGGTGGCGTTGTTCGTGGCTGATGCGGTGTCCGGTGGGGAGCTGCAGCTCGGGCCGGCGTTCGGGGAGGAGTCGTTCGAGTTCACGGTGGATCTGCGCTTGCTGGCGTGGTTCCTGGCGATCACGGCTGCTTGTGGTGGGGTTGCGACCTTGCTGCACGGGTATCGGGCGGTGCGGCTCGCGCGGGTCGAGGGGCCGCGGTCGGCGGCGTTGCGGCCGCGCAAGCTGGGCGACTACCTGAACCCGATCGAGATCGCGATCTATTACGTGATTGTCGCGGTGCCGTTGATCTGCATCGGTCTTGGCGTGGTGGTGCTCGGCAGTGCCGATCATCCGCAGCGCGGTTGGGTGCTGGTCGCCAGCGGTGGGATCGCGGTGCTGATGTGGGGCGGTGGGTTGCTGCTCCAGCGGCTCGCGTTGGGCGTCAGCCAGGCGTCGGGGCGTCCGGAGCAGCTGTTGTGGCAGGAGGCGTTGCGGGCGGCGACTCTGCGAGACATCGGTACGGCGATGATCACGACGAGCTGGTTGCTCGGGGCAGCGGTGCCCGCGTCGTTCACCTGGCCGTCGGATGTGCCGGGTTCGTTCACCTGGATGGGGCTCGGGCTGTTTATGGCGGCGTTGGCGCTGAGCATGCTGGCCAGTGCGGTCGCCTACAGCCCATGGGGGCTACAGCGGGTACGGCGGGTTGTCGGGTGATCATCTCGGTGGACCCGGCGGGTGCCAAGCCGCCGTACGAGCAGGTGAAGGAACAGATCGACGGGCTGATCCGGCGGGGGGAGCTGGCGCAGGGGACGCGGTTGCCGACCGTGCGGCAATTGGCGGGAGATCTGGGGCTGGCGGTCAACACCGTGGCGCGGGCCTACAAGGAGCTGGAAGCAGATCGGATGATCGAGACGCGGGGGCGGAACGGGACCTTCGTGCTCGCGTCCCGCAGTCACGTCGACGACGAGGAGACGCGGGCGGCGGCGACGATGCTCGCGCGGGCGGCCCGCCGGGCCGGGATCAGCCTGCCGGAAGCGACCGAGATCCTTCGCCAGGCCTGGTAGAGATCCGATCATTCGGAAACGATTCCAACCACTTCCGGTCAACGATGTAACGAGGCCTGTACACGCTCTCACGGGGTTGCTACTGTCCGGCCAGATTTGACATCGATGTCAGCGACAGGGGAGTGGTCACGATGGTCTCGAGACGAACGTTCCTGGCGGGCAGCGGTGCGGTGACGGCAGGCGGGATCGGACTGGTCCCGGCGCTGACAACCACTGCAAACGCTGCACCATCGACGTCCGGCAGCCCCGCCCGGCTGCTGCCGGCCTTCAACCGCCCGAAGCACCTGCACTACGGCGATGCGAGCAAACTCAGCGGCCAGGACCAGACCCTGCTGACAACGTTGCAAGGCATCGTCAACCGCGCCCGGCCCGAGCTGTACTTCCTCTACGACACAGGCACCCAGAGCACGCCGGACACCAAGTGGCTGACCGACATGCACCTGCCGACGACGCTCTACAAGAACCCGCTCGACCTGGTCGCGAAGTACCGGCACCGGGTCCGCGGTGCGATCGTCTACGACCCCGCCGTACCGGACTCGCTCAACGTGGCCACCACGCTGGCCGGTCTGGAGGACTGCGTCGTCGCGGATGCCGCGCAGGCGAAGGCGTACGGCCTGAAGATCGTGAAGGACCTGCGGGGGAAGTTCGACGACGACCGGGTGAAGACCTACCGGTGGCAGCTCGACAACCTGTTCCCGCGCGTGACCCACAAGCTGCTCGCCGGGCTGCCGCCGACCCGGGTGGTCGCGGTGGAAAACGTGCAGTGGAAGGAGATCGCCCGCGAGACCCGCCAGATCCGGGACTCGTCCAACCGCGGCAACTACGACCTCGACGTCTCCGCCAAGCTCGGTGCGGGCAAGGTCTACGTCCGCTGGCAGGACTCGTTCGGTGACGACGGCTGGGGACCGTCGGTCTCCGAGGTGTGGGTGAAGGCGAACGGCGTCGAGATCGCGCACTTCAAGCCGGGCACTCCGGAGGAGGCGCAGTACCTCTTCGACGGCGCCAACTCGAGCATCGGCGGCGAGGCCAACCGCTTCAGCGACGGCGGCGGCTACTACATCTACGCCTTCGACCCACCCGCCGGTACGACGTCCCTCGTGGTGACCGTGACCATGTGGAACCAGTACCTGGTGTCGATCACCGACACCGCCCCGACGCGGATCGAACCGTTCGCGTACTTCCGGGACTACGTGGTGGCCACGAAGGCCCTGGTGAGCTGGCTGCCACCTGGTGGAGCTACCGGCGCACTGCTGTCCGAACACTTCGCCAAGTGGCCGACGCCGGCGCCGTACATGGGCTGGTTCGCGAACGACGTCTCTGGTGAGTGGGACGGCGTGGACCTCGCCTCCAAGGGCGGATCGCCCGTCATAGCGGCCGACTTCTACATGAACGGCACTGTGCACGCCGGCTTCACCGCACCGATCTCGGAGAAGGTCCGTCCGGTCCGGCGGATCAACAAGCCGAAGAACAAGGTCTATCTGACGCTGACCTTCGGTGAGGGCGACAACATCCAGTACTGCCAGCGCCACATGCGCGATCTGTGGGACGACCCGAAGCGCGGCGACGCACCGGCGAACTGGACGATCAGTCCGATGTTGCTGGAGACCGGTCCGGGTTTGTTCAGCCACTTCCAGCGGACTGCCACGGCCAACGACCTCCTGGTCTGCGGACCGTCCGGAGCGGGCTACACCTACCCCGGCTCGTGGGTGCCGAGCGACTTCACCCAGTTCCTCAAGCTGACCGGCTCACAACTGCGCCGTACCGGCATGGATCAGGTGTACTCGTACAGCCACCGTGAGAACGACAAGTGGGTGGTGCTGTCGGAGGAGATCGCCAGAGGCTTCGCCAAGTACACGCCACTGAAAGGCATCATGCAGACCTGGGACGGCGACCTGCTCGCGGTCCGCCAGGGCGGTCTGCCGATTGCCGGTCAGTGGGGCGCTCCGGGCAAGGCGGGCGAGTACAAGACCGCACTGGACGCCCAGGTCGCCAAGTGGGACGGCACCAAGCCGCTGTTCATTTCCGGCGGCATCAACGCCTGGAACTGGACGCCGTCCGACATCTCCGAGCTGGCGGCTCTGCTGGACGACCGGTACGAGCTGGTGCTGGCCAATGCGTTCTTCGACCTGATGGGGCGCGTACTGCCGTAAATCCGTTGCGGTGGTGGGACACGATGGGCAGATGACGCCTGACGAGCTGCTCGACGTGTTCCACCGCCGCATCCGCCTGCCGGACGCGGACACCATCCCCGGCTGGAAGGTCGAGCACGACGGCCTCGTGCATCGCTCGTACGTCGAAGGTGCCGAAGGCGCGGGTTTCGTCGAGACACCGCGTGGGCTGGGCGACGACCCGGACGCCGTGATCGCTGCCGAGCTGGCGTTCTTCCGCGAGCGCGGGCTCTCGTTCGAGTGGAAGACCTACGCGTACGACGAGCCGGCCGACCTCGGTGAGCGGCTCCTCCGGGCCGGGTTCAGCCAGGAGGATCCGGAGACGCTGATCCTCGGCGAGGTGGACCGGATTCTCGAGCGGCCGTCCGCGCTGCCCTCGAAGGCAGTCCTGCGCGAGGCGGAGGGGCCGGATGACTTTCACCGGATCGCCGTACTGATGGACAGCCTGTGGCACAGCGGCCTGACCGGGGTCGAGGAGCGGCTGGCGGCCGAGGCACGGATGTTCCCCGAGCGGCTGTCGGTCTTCCTGATCGAGGACGCCCTGCGCGGTCCGGACGGACCGGTCGCGTCGGCGGCCTGGATCCGGTTCCACCCGGGCACGGGCTTCGCCAGCCTCTGGGGTGGCGGCACGCTGCCGGAGTGGCGGCGGCAGGGTCTCTACAGCTCGCTGCTGGTGCACCGGGCCCGCCTGGCCAAGGAGCGTGGCTACGAATTCCTCCGCGTCGACGCCTCCGAGGACTCCCGCCCGATCCTGCAGAAACTGGGCCTCCACGGCGTCACCACCACCACGCCGTACGAGTGGAGCCCTGAGACACGCTGACCTGGTCAGCGGAACGACACGGCGAACCTGTACGTTGCCGTCATTATGGCTCTGAAAATCACCTCGCGCTTTCGCCGGCTGCTGCAGCGCCCCGGATCGATCAATCTCGGCCCTTACGAGCGGCTCTCGCAGCTGGTTCTCGAAGCGGAAGAGACCGTTGAGCCGCTGACCGACGAGGAGCTCACCGAGTCCGTCAGCGAGCTCCGGACCACCGGTGGGTTGCACGAGGACGAGCAGATCGAGTTCCTGGCGCTGGCCCGGGACGCGGCCCGGCGCACGCTGGGTGAGTCGGCGTTCGACGGTCAGATCGTGGGCGCGCTGGCGATGCTGCAGGGTCGCGTGGTCGAGATGGCGACCGGTGAGGGCAAGACGCTCGCCGGTGCGTTCGCCGCGGCCGGATATGCCGTGGGTGGCCGCCGGGTGCACGTGCTAGCGGTCAACGACTACCTGGCCCGCCGTGACGCGGAGTGGATGGCGCCGATCTACGAGCTGCTCGGGGTGACCGTGTCGCACGTCGGCCAGGCCTCCACGCCGGAGGAGCGGCGGACGGCGTACGAGGCCGAGGTTTGCTACGTGCCGGTCAGTGAGGTGGGCTTCGACGTCCTGCGCGACCGGCTCGTCACCGACGTGGCCGAGCGGGTCACCCAGACGCCGGACGTGGCGCTGGTCGACGAGGCCGACTCGGTGCTGATCGACGAGGCCCGGGTGCCGCTGGTGCTGGCCGGTGCGACCCGGACCGAGGAGCTGGACGACGACGTCGTACAGATCGTCCGCACGCTGCGCGCCGGGGTCGACTACGAGATCGACGGCGACGGCCGCACGGTCGCGCTGACCGACACGGGCACGGACAAGGTCGAGCAGCTGCTCGGGGAGATCGCCGCCGAGGCCAAGGCAGCCGAGGTCGAGGCAGCCGAGGTCGAGGCAGCCGCGATTGAGGTCCAGGACGAGGTCGAGGTCCAGGACGAGATTGAGGTCCAGGACGAGGTCAAGGCCGACACCGGCACCGACGCCGAGGACACCGAAGAAGGCGACAAGGCAGAGGCCGAGGAGGTCGAGGCCGAGCCGGAGATCCCCAGCTACAACCTGTACGACGACGAGAACCTCGACCGGCTGACCCAGATCAACGTCGCGCTGCACGCTGAGGTGCTGCTGCGCAAGGACGTCGACTACCTGGTCCGCGACGGCAAGGTCAGCCTGATCAACAACAACCGCGGCCGGATCGCCAAGCTGCAGCGCTGGCCCGACGGTCTGCAGGCCGCCGTGGAGGCGAAGGAGGCCGTCCCGGTCAGCGACTCCGGTGAGGTGCTGGACAGCATCACCGTGCAGGCGCTGATCAAGGGCTACAAGTCGCTCTGCGGCATGACCGGTACGGCGGTCGTGGTCGGCGAGTCGCTCCAGGAGTTCTACGAGGTCGAGGTGGCCGTCGTGCCGCCGAACAAGCCGAACGTCCGCAAGGACGCCGAGGACCGGCTGTACCTGACCGTCGAGCAGAAGAACGTCGCCCTGGTCGAGCACATCGCCGAGGTGCACGAGACCGGCCGCCCGATCCTGATCGGCACCCACAGTGTCGAGGAGTCGGAGCAGCTGAGCGACCGGCTCGAGGCCGCCGAGATCCCGCACGTCGTGCTGAACGCGAAGAACGACGCCGAGGAGGCGGGCATCATCGCCGAGGCCGGCGTCCCCGGCACGGTGACGGTCTCCACCCAGATGGCCGGTCGCGGTACCGACATCCGCCTCGGTGGCAAGGACGAGTCGCACGACAAGGACAAGGCCATCGAGCTCGGCGGCCTGTACGTGATCGGCACCGGCCTGCACGCGTCCCGCCGGCTCGACGACCAGCTGCGCGGCCGCGCCGGCCGGCAGGGCGACCCGGGCGGTTCGCTGTTCTTCGCGAGCCTCGGCGACGAGCTCGTCGTCCGGTACTCCGTCTCGTCCGGCCTCCGCCCGCACCCCGACGGCAGCGGCCGGCTCAACGACCGCAAGTCGGTCGGCATGCTCGACCACGCCCAGCGGGTCGCGGACGGCGCCAACGCCGAGCTGCACCGTACGACGTGGCAGTACCACCGGCTGACCGGTCAGCAGCGCTCGATCCTGCTCGCCACCCGCGAGGACGTGCTCACCGAGGACCTGGCGGCGACCGAGCTGTCCGAGCGGGTCAAGGAGAAGTACGACGAGCTGGTCGAGGAGCACGGCGAGGAGAAGGTGAAGGACGCCGCCCGGCGGATCGCCCTGCACCACCTCGACCGGAAGTGGACCGACCACCTGGCGTACCTGGCCGACCTGCGCGAGGGCATCCACCTGCGCTCGCTGGCCGGCGGCATCGTGCACATGAAGCCGATCGACGAGTTCAACAAGTCCGCGATCGCGTCGTTCGACACCCTGATCGCCGACGCCTGGAAGGACGCCGCCGAGACCTTCACCGAGGCCTCGATCACCGACGCCGGTCTGGACGAGGCGGCCTCCGGCGTACCGCGTCCGACCGCGACCTGGACCTACCTGGTCAACGACAACCCGTTCGGCACCGAGGCGGACCGGATCCTCGGCCGCCTCCGCAACGCCATCCGCCCGCAGTCCGGCGCGGAGGCCGAGGAGATCCTGCCCGAGGAGTTCGACGAGGACGAGCTGCCCGAGGAGCTGCGCGACGCCGACCTCCCCGAGGAGCTGCGCGAAGCGGACGACCCTGACGCTGACGACGAGAAGGACAGCAAGAAGTAGACCCTTCGACTTTGGTCTAGGGGCGACAGCCGTCGGGTCGATGCGGGCTCGACGGCCGGAAGTGGATCGTCAGGGGCATGTCCTCCAGACGCCACGGCCCACTGCTCCTCGTCGTCGACCTCGCGGCGCCGGCAGCGCTGTTCTACGGCCTTCGCGCGGCCGGCACGAGCGACGTGGTCGCTCTGCTGGCCGGGGCTGTGCCAGCACTGATCAACGCCGGGGTCTCGATCGCACGTGACCGCCGCGCCGACCTCCTCGGTACGGCGGTTGTGCTCGGCCTGCTCGGGAGCGCGGCCGTGGCGCTGCTCGGTGGTGACGCACGGGTGCTGCTGGTGCGGGGTGCCTGGGTGAGCCTGCCGTTCGCCGGAGTGGTGCTGTGGTCACTCCGGCATCCGCAACCGCTCTGCTACGTCGTCACGCGTGCGGCGCTGCCGAGGCGTGCTGCTGCGATGGACCGGCTGTGGGAGATCAGTCCGGCCTGCCGACTCGCCTGGCGCCGGATCACCGTGCTGTGGGGGATCGTCTCGATCATCGACGCGGTGATTCGGATCGTCACCGCCTACACGCTGCCGCTGGACGTCGTACCGGCTGTCGATCCGGTGATCACCGTGGCCACAGTGATCGTTCTGCAGGTGCCGACCCACCTCCTGCTGCTGCGAAGCGGCACCTGGCGCCAGGTCTTTGCTCCCAGGGGGCCGGATCCGGTGCTGTCCCGGCCGCTGAACGGGGATGTCGGTGCCAGTGGATAGTCTCTTGGGGTGAGTGAGGGTTTGTTTGATCTGCCGGGAGCTCCTGCGCCTGCTAGAGGCGGCGGGAGCCTGGCTGACGCGGACCATACGGCGGCGCCGCTGGCCGTCCGGATGCGTCCGCGCAGTCTCGACGAGCTGGTGGGGCAGCAGCATCTGCTGGCTCCGGGGTCGCCGTTGCGGCGGCTGGTGGAGGGTGACCAGCCGATGTCCCTGCTGCTGTGGGGGCCGCCCGGGACCGGGAAGACCACGATTGCGGCCGTCGTGTCGCACCAGACGAACCGGAAGTTCGTGGAGCTGTCCGCGGTGACGGCCGGCGTCAAGGACGTGCGCCAGGTGATCGATGGCGCCCGGCGCGACCTGGCCCGGCCAGGCGGAGCCGTCGAGACGGTGCTGTTCATCGACGAGGTGCACCGCTTCACGAAGGCCCAGCAGGACGCGCTGCTGCCGGGCGTGGAGAACCGCTGGGTCACCCTGGTCGCCGCCACCACGGAGAACCCGTTCTTCTCGGTCATCTCACCGCTGCTGTCCCGCTCCTTGCTGCTGACCCTGGAGTCCCTCACCGACGACGACATCTCGGTGCTGCTCGACCGCGCGCTGGTGGACGAGCGCGGGCTGAAGAGCGAGTTCACCCTCGCCGACGACGCTCGCGACCACCTGCTCCGGATGGCTGGGGGAGACGCGCGCCGCGCGCTCACCTACCTGGAGGCCGCGGCCGGCGGAGCCCGCGCCAAGAACACCGAAGTGGACGAGGCCGAGCCGGCGCTCATCGACCTGGAGACGCTCGAGACGGCGGTCGACCAGGCCGCGGTCCGGTACGACCGGGCGGGGGACCAGCACTACGACGTGGCCTCGGCGCTGATCAAGTCGATCCGCGGCTCCGACGTCGACGCCGCGATGCACTACCTGGCCCGGATGATCGTGGCCGGTGAGGACCCACGGTTCATCGCCCGCCGCCTGGTGATCTCGGCCAGCGAAGACATCGGCATGGGCGACCCGACCGCTCTCGGCGTCGCAGTCGCTGCCGCTGACGCCGTACAGCTGATCGGTATGCCGGAGGCGCGGATCAACCTCGCCCAAGCCGTCGTCGCCCTCGCGCTGGCCCCGAAGTCGAACGCGGTCATCACCGCCGTCGACGCCGCGATCGCCGACGTGAAGGCCGGCAAGATCGGCCCGGTCCCGTCCCATCTGCGCGACGCCCACTACGCCGGTGCCAAGAAGATCGGCCACGGAGCGTCGTACCAGTACTCCCACAACGACCCCCGCGGCGTCTCCGCCCAGCAGTACGCCCCCGACGTCATCGACGGCACCGACTACTACACCCCCACCCGCCGCGGCGGCGAAGCGGCGTACGCAGACCGAGTAGACGCCATCCGCAAAATCCTCCGGAACCGCTAGTCCTCCGGGTAGGGCATTCCTGCCCGGCGTTCGAAGGGCCAGGGCAAAAGCTCGGGCGCCCAGAAGCCGTCGCTGACCACCAGGTCGGTGCCTCGGCGGAGCAGCAGGATGCGTTCGTAGTCCTGCTGCAGTACGGCGTCGCCCGGATCCGCAGCCAGTACGGCGATCACGTGGCGCGCGATCTCCAGGTTCTGGGCCTGGAAGTCGGCGAACTTGTCGAGCCGGAAGCCGACGTTGATCCCGGGCTCGGTCAGCACGAAGTCGGCACGCCCGTCGGTCCGCACGGTGACGAGCAGACCGGTCGGGCTCTTGAACGCGAGCACCGGCGGATGCCACTCGACCTCGGGCAACCCCAGCAGCCGCCCGATCGCCTCCGGTGCCGCCGCCGTACAGAGCTGAAACGTGTACTCGATCGCCATCGGGACAGCGTAGGGGCCCGGTTTGGTGGGGGACTGTTATGTGGGGGATGGTGTCCTGAAGAGTTGTGCGGTATGGGCGCGCGATAGGGTCGTGCGGTCCACGAGGTCGCAACGGAAGGTGGATCGTTTTCCATGAGCGTCGGTGAAGTCGCAGGGCTGATAGCAGCCTGCGCACTGCTCATCCTGGTGGGCCTGCTGGCCTATCCGATCCTGAAGCTGGGCAAGGTGCTGGATGAGACCCGGATCATGGTGAAGGGAGTCTCCGACTCCAGTGTGCCGTTGCTGGGCGAGGTCACCACGACCGTCGCGACCACCAACGCGCAGCTGGCGAAGGTGGACACGATCACCGACAACGCGACCACGGTGACCACCAACGCGGCCGCGTTGATGTCGCTGTTCTCGGCGACCGCGGGCGGGCCGCTGGTGAAGGCGGCCGCGTTCACGTACGGCGTGCGCAAGGCGCTCGGTGAGAGCCAGCGCCGCGACGTCGGCCGCCGGGTGAAGGACGAGATGAAGGCCGAGCGGAAGGCGCGGAAACGGTGAAGCGGATCTTGTGGCTGATCATCGGGATCGCCGTGGGGGTTTACGCGGTGACCCGGCTGAAGAAGCGGGCCCAGGTGCTCGCTCCGGAGGCTGTGCAGGAGTCGGCGGCCAAGCTTGCCGCGGCGGTGCGGCACTTCGGTGACCAGGTCCGTGAAGGCATGGCCGAGCGGGAAGCAGAACTCAAAGACGCGCTAGGCATCGACGCCGCCGCGAACGAACGTGAGGACTACCGGTAACACCATGGAAACCAGTGAGATCCGGCGGCGGTTCCTGAGCTACTTCGAGGACCGCGGCCACACCGTGGTGCCGAGTGCGCCGTTGCCGTCGCCCGACCCGAACCTGCTGTTCAACGTGGCCGGCATGGCCCAGTTCGTGCCCTACTTCGTCGGTCAGCAGACCCCGCCGTACGCGCGCGCGACCAGTGTCCAGAAGTGCGTCCGGACGCTCGACATCGAAGAGGTCGGGAAGACCACCCGGCACGGCACGTTCTTCCAGATGAACGGCAACTTCTCCTTCGGCGACTACTTCAAGGAGCAAGCGGTCCAGTACGCCTGGGAGCTGGTCACGAAGTCGCAGGCCGACGGCGGCTACGGCTTCGACGAGTCCAAGCTCTACGCCTCGGTGTACTACGAGGACGACGAGGCGATCGACATCTGGAAGCGGGTCGCCGGGCTGCCCGACGACCGGATCGTCCGGCTCGGCATGAAGGACAACTTCTGGTCGATGGGCATCCCCGGCCCGTGCGGCCCGTGCTCGGAGATCCTGATCGACCGCGGCCCGGAGTTCGGCGCCGACCGGGACTGGGAGGCGGGCGACCGCTACCTGGAGTTCTGGAACCTGGTCTTCATGCAGAACATCCGCGGCGAGGGCGGCGGCAAGGACGGCTACCCGATCCTCGGCGAGCTGCCGAAGAAGAACATCGACACCGGTCTCGGCCTCGAGCGCGTCGCGTACCTGCTGCAGGGCGTCGACAACATGTACGAGATCGACGAGATCTTCCCGGTGATCGAGCAGGCCTCGGAGCTGACCGGCCGCAAGTACGGCGTGGACCAGGTCGACGACGTCCGCTTCCGGGTCATCGCCGACCACGTCCGCAGCGCGCTGATGCTGATCGGCGACGGCGTCACGCCGGGCAACGAGCAGGGCGGCTACGTCCTGCGCCGGCTGCTGCGCCGTGCGATCCGCTCGGTCCGCCTGCTGGGCTACGAGGACCCGAGCCTGGTCGAGCTGCTGCCGGTCAGCCTGCAGCAGATGAAGAAGTCGTACCCGGAGCTGGAGGCCGACTTCGGCCGGATCAGCCAGGTCGCCTACGCCGAGGAGGAGGCGTTCCGCCGCACTCTGACGGCCGGTACGACGATCTTCGACCTGGCCGTCAAGGAGACCAAGGCCGGTGGCGCGCACCAGCTCGAGGGCGCGAAGGCGTTCCAGCTGCACGACACCTACGGGTTCCCGATCGACCTGACCGTCGAGATGGCCTCCGAGCAGGGCCTGAACGTCGACACCGAGGGCTTCCGGTCGCTGATGAAGGAACAGCGCGACCGGGCCAAGGCGGACGCGCGGGCCAAGAAGGCCGGCCACGCCGACACCTCGGGCTACCGCGAGCTGAGGGAGTCCGGTGTCACCGAGTTCACCGGCTACCAGGAGCTGAGCACCGACTCGCGGGTTCGCGGTCTGCTCCGTGAAGGTGTCGTCGCGAACGCGGCCGAGCAGGGCGAGACCGTCGAGGTCGTGCTCGAGAAGACGCCGTTCTACGCCGAGTCCGGCGGCCAGATCGCTGACGAGGGCCTGATCGTGGCCGACGGCGTGAAGCTGAAGGTGCTCGACGTCCAGCGTCCGGTCAAGGGTCTGATCGTGCACAAGGTCGAGGTCGTCGAGGGCGTGCTGCGTCCGGGTCTCGACGTCCACGCGCAGGTCGACCACGAGTGGCGGGTGTCGGCCTGCCAGGCCCACTCCGGCACGCACGTCGTGCACGCGGCCCTGCGCCAGGTGCTCGGCCCGAACGCGCTGCAGAGCGGTTCGTACAACAAGCCCGGCTACCTGCGGCTCGACTTCGCCTGGGGCTCGGCGCTGGACCAGGCCACTCGCTCCGAGATCGAAGAGGTCGCGAACCTCGCCGTACGGCAGGACCTGCCGGTCGCGGCGCAGTACATGACACTGCCGGAGGCTCGGGAGTGGGGCGCGCTGGCGCTGTTCGGCGAGACGTACGACGAGCAGGTCCGCGTCGTCGAGATCGGCGGCCCCTGGTCGCGTGAGCTCTGCGGTGGCACGCACGTGAAGCACTCCTCGCAGGTCGGTGCGCTGACCATCACCAGCGAGTCCTCGGTCGGCGCCGGTGTGCGCCGCGTCGAGGCCTTCGTCGGCATGGACGCGCTGCGCTACCTGGGCAAGGAGCGCTCACTGGTCCGGCTGCTCAGCGAGAACCTGAAGGCCCGTCCGGAGGAGCTGGTGGCCAAGGTCGCCGACCTGTCCGAGCGGCTGCGGGCGGCGGAGAAGGAGCTCCAGCAGATCCGCGCCGCCCAGGTGCTCGAGGCTGCGGCTGAGCTGGCGAGCGCGCCGAAGGACGTCTTCGGCGTCCAGTACGTCGGCCACCGCGCACCCGACGGCGTGAACGGCGGGGACCTCCGCAAGCTGGCTCTCGACATCCGCGGCCGGATGGGCGAGGACAAGCCGGCGGTCGTGGCAGTCCTGAGCGTGAACGACGGCAAGCCCGGCATCGTGATCGCGCTGAACGACACCGCCCGCGAGTGGCGGCTGTCGGCCGGTGACCTGGTCCGCGTCGCGGCCGAGAAGCTCGGCGGCAAGGGTGGCGGCAAGGCCGATGTCGCGCAGGGTGGCGGCACGGACGCGGCCGGTGCCGAGGCGGCGCTGGACGCCGTCGAGTTCACCGTCGGTCAGCTCGTCACGGGCTGACGCGTGCGACTAGGCGTGCGGATCGCACTGGATATCGGCGACGCCCGGATCGGCGTCGCCAGCAGCGATCCGCACGGAATCCTGGCCACCCCGGTGGAGACGGTCCGCCGGGGGCCTGGTGATCTGGGTAGGATCGCGGCACTCGCCGCCGAACTGGAGGCGTTCGAGATCGTGATCGGGCTTCCACGCTCCCTGTCCGGGGGCGAGGGACCGGCCGCGGTGAAGATCCGGGAGACGGCGAAGCAGGTGCAGGACTTGGTGCAGGTGGGGAACGCAGCGCTCGCGGTGCGCCTGGTGGACGAACGGTTCACCACGGTCACGGCCGAGCGGATGCTGCGCGAACGCGGGAAAAAAGGTGCCAAGCGACGGGCCGTGGTCGACCAGGCCGCGGCGGTCGTGATTCTGCAGCACGCGCTCGATCTCGAGCGGGAGACCGGAAATCCGCCGGGGAGGCCCTTGTGACGAGACCGACGCCTGCCGACGACGACCTGGATCTGGGCCTGCGCCCGGAGAGCCGGGTGGAGCGGCGCGCGAACCGGCGCAAGCAGCGCGCCCGGCGCGGTTTCGGCTGTTTCGCGGTGATCATCTCGCTGCTGGTGGTGGGCTCGCTGGTGGGCGGCGCCGTGGTCGGCTTCGGCAAGGGCAAGGACGCGCTGGAGAAGATCTTCGCCGCCCCGGACTACGAGGGTGACGGCACCGGCGTGGTGACGGTCGAGATCACCAAGGGCCAGGGCGCGGCCTCGATCGCGGACACCCTGGAGAAGAAGGAAGTCGTCAAGAGCGCGAAGGCCTTCGAGCGGATCGCCCGCAACGACAACCGCTCCCTGCAGATCCAGGCCGCGACGTACACGCTGAAGAAGCACATGTCGGCCAAGGCGGCGTTCGAGCTGATGCTGAACACGGCCGAGTCGATCAAGGTGCTGCGCTTCAGCGTCGCGGCCGGTAAGACCAAGGCCGAGGTGATCAAGATCCTCGAGGCCGAGAAGCTGAAGCTGCCGGCCGGTTCGGCCGCCGCGGCGATGGGCAAACCGGCCACGCTCGGACTGCCGGCGTACGCGCACGGCAACCCGGAGGGCTTCCTGTTCCCCGGCACGTACGACGTGCCGAAGGGTGCGGACGCGACGACCATGATCAAGCTGATGACCGCGGAGTACGCGAAGAACGCGGCCGCGCTGAACTTCGTGAAGGTCGCCCAGGCGAAGGACCTCGATCCGTACCGCGCGCTGATCGTCGCGAGCATCATCCAGGGCGAGACGAACCGCAAGCAGGACTACGCCAAGGTCGCCCGGGTCATCTACAATCGGCTGCAGGCCGACCGGAAGCTGCAGATGGACTCGACCGTGCACTACGCGGTCGGCCGCGACGGCGGGGTCTTCACGACCAGCAAGCAGCGCGACTTCGACTCGCCGTACAACACCTACAAGTACAAGGGTCTGCCGCCGACGCCGATCACCTCGCCGATCAAGGACACCATGCGGGCGGCGATCAACCCGGCCAAGGGCCCGTGGATGTACTTCACGCTGATCAACCTGGACACCGGCGAGACCGCCTTCGCGACGACGGCGGCCGAGCACCAGGCCAACGTGGCGAAGCTGCAAGCGTGGTGTGCCGCCAACAAGGGCCGGTGCTGATCTCGTGACCCGTTGTGCCGTGCTCGGGTCACCGATCGCGCACTCGTTGTCGCCGGCGATGCACCGGGCCGCGTACGCCGAGCTCGGGCTCGACTGGCGGTACGACGCGTTCGAGGTGGGCGAGGACGAGTTGCGCGGGTTCGTCGCGTCGCTGGGTGACGACGTCCGCGGGTTGTCGCTGACGATGCCGTTGAAGCGGGTCGCGCTCGACCTGGTGGACACGGTCGACCCGATCGCCGAGCTGATCGGTGCCGCGAACACGATGCTGTTCGAGGCCGACGGGTCCCGGTCCGCGCACAACACCGACGTACCGGGGCTGGTGAACGCGTTCGCCGAGCGCGGCATCACGGTCGCGGATTCCGCCATCGTGGTGGGCGGGGGAGCGACCGCGGCGTCGACGCTCGCCGCTCTGCGGAGCATGAAGGTCAGCGAGGTGACGGTCGTGGTCCGCGACCGCTCGCGCGCCGACCGGCTGCTCGATCTCGCCGCCGAACTGGGACTCCGGACTTCGGTTGCGGATTTTTCCCAGATCGAGCGAACCGGAGGGTTCGATCTGTGCGTCTCAACAGTGCCTGGTGGAGCAATCGATCCCTGGGTGGAGCACTTCGCGAACGTCGCCCCGGTGGTGTTCGACGTGGCGTACCACCCATGGCCGACCCAGCTCGCCATCGCGGCGCACCGGATCGGTACAGAGCTGTTGAACGGGCTTGATCTCCTTGTGCACCAGGCGACTCTGCAAGTGGAGATGATGACTGGTAGGTCGCCGGCACCTCTGGCGGCCATGAGGGCCGCTGCCCGTGAGGAGCTCAACGATCGTGAGCCAGCTTGACCGCCGTACCGTTCTGAAGGCAGGCGGCGCCGTCGCCGCCATCGCCCTGACCGCTGCTCCCGAGGCGCTCGCGCAGACAGCCGCCGCGCCGAACTGGAACCGGTTGGCCAGATCGCTCAAGGGCGGCAAGCTCTTCATGCCCTCGACCCCTGGGTACGCCGCTGCTCATCAGCTCTTCAACCCGCGCTGGGATTCGGTGCAGCCGGCCGCGGTCGTCCGCGCCGCGAAGACCGCCGACGTGATCGCCACGATCAACTTCGCGCGTGACAACAAGCTGGTGCTGGTGCCGAAGGGCGGCGGCCACTCGTACGTCGGTGCGTCCGTGATCAGCAAGGGGATCCAGCTCGACGTCGGTGCGCTGCGCAGCATGACGTATGCCAAGAACGGCGTGCTGAATGTCGGCGCCGGCGCGAAGCTGTACGACGTCCACGCGTTCCTCGACAAGTACGGGCGTTCGCTGCCGACCGGGACCTGCCCGACCGTCGGTGTCGCCGGGCTCACGCTGGGCGGCGGGATGGGGATCCACACCCGCGCCTGGGGCCTGACCTGCGACCGCCTGATCGGGATGAACGTGGTCACCGCCGATGGCAAGGAGCGCGTGGTCAACGCGAAGTCCGAGCCGGATCTGTTCTGGGCGCTGCGGGGTGGCGGTGGCGGCAATCTCGCGGTCGTCACGGCGTTCCAGTTCGCGACCGTCCCGGGCCCGAAGCTCGGGTTGTTCCGGCTGACCTGGCCGGAGGCGAAGGCCGCAGCCGTCGTGGCCGGCTGGCAGAAGTTCATCCAGAAGGCGCCGAACACGGCGTGGGGCAACCTGCATCTCGATGCCAAGAGCAACGGAACCGTCTCGGTCCACGTGCTCGGCATCTCCACCACCGGGAACGCCACCGCCGCGGCCGCGCAGCTCGAGTCGTTCGTCGGCTCGAAGGCGGCCACGCGGTCGATCACGGTGAAGACGCACCTGGAGGCGGTGAAGTACCTCGGCGGCGGCACGACCAGCCCGCGCACCGGTTTCCTGGCGGGCTCCGACGTACTGCGGGCTCCGATGAACTCCACCTCGATCACCGCGCTGATCGGCGCGGTCAAGTCCGCGGCGCGCGCCAAGACTCCGGCCGCCGCGATCATCGACCCGCTCGGTGGCCAGGCTGCCAAGGAGCCTGCCGGCGGTACGGCGTGGCCGTGGCGCTCGGCGCTCGGCGTCATCCAGTGGTACGTCGGGACCGCCGCGCATCCGACGTCTGCCCAGCTCAAGGCCGCGCAGACCTTCATCGACCAAGGGCACGCGGCGGTCCGCTCGTTCTCCGCCGGTGGCTACGCGAACTACGCCGAGGCTCGTCGCGGCGTCGCGACGTACTACGGCAGCAGCCTGCCGCGATTGCGCTCGGTGAAAAAGAAGTACGACCCGAACGGCTTTTTCCACACTCCGTACACCTTCGTGTAGCTAGTCTCCCGCCATGAAGTCGTGGCGGGGGATTGCAGGAGTGCTGGCGCTGGGATTCGTGGCGGCCGGGGTGACCCCGGCCTGGGCGTGCGCCTGCGGCGGCTACCTGGCCAGTGTGGAGTCCCGGGCGCGGGCCACCGGCGAGAAGGCCCTGGTCCGGTACGACGAGCGTGGCAGCGAGGAGATCACGCTCTCGATGGCGATCAGCGGGTCGTCGAAGAAGGCCGCCTGGATCATGCCGGTGCCGAGCCCGGCCAAGCTCGAGCTCGGGGACGCGAAGCTGTTCTCGCGGCTGGCGGAGCTGACCGAGCCGAAGGTCATCGAGCATACGACGTACTGGCCGTTCCGTGGCCTCGGCCTGTTCGAGGGGGACCAGGCCCCGGGTGGGTCCGCGCCCGGCGGCGGCGTGAGCGTACGCGAGCAGATGACGCTCGGCCCGTTCGAGATCGCCCGCCTCGGTGGCAACAACGGGACCGCGGTGACCGACTGGCTGAAGACGAACGGGTACGTCGTACCGGCCAGTCTGGGCGCCAACCTGACGCCGTACGTGACGGAGGGCTGGGAGATCGTCGCGGTGAAGCTGGCCCCGAAGTCGGCCGACGAGAGCCTGACCGGGTCGACACCGCCGCTGCGGCTGACCTTCGCCTCCGACAAGATCGTCTACCCGATGCGGCTGAGCAAAGGCGCGACCACCCCGCAGGCGGTCACCGTGTATGTCGCGGCCCCGCATCGCGTCGACACCACCGTGCTGCCGGTCGCAGGCCTCCAGCCGGAGCTCCTGTACGCCGGTCGCGCGCAGGACCCCGCGATGGCGGCACCGGCCGACTTCCTGACCGCGTTCGAGGTCATCTATCACGAGCCGCAGCAGATCACCTCCGACTTCACCTTCGCCAAGGCCACGACCGACGAGCCGTACCAACGGGTCGAATACATCACCCGGAACGAGGCCGGCTGGAGCACGGCCGGCGTACTGGTCGTGCTGGTGCTGCTGATCGTCGGTGGTTTTGTGCTGTTCCGCAGGCGGTCCAGGCCTCAGGACCCGGCCGCCTGACAAGGCTGCCGCTGGCAGGTTCCGGCCACGAGCGTGGACGGAGAGTGAGCGCGTCGACACTTGTCGCGATAGCCGCCCACTCGAAAGGAACTTTCTGATGCGCAAGAAGCTGGTGTTGATCGGTGCGATGGCACTGACGCTCGTACTGAGCGTCGTCGTACCGAGCGGAACGGCGTTCGCCGCTTCCGGCAAGGTTCAGAGCGCGGCGACCGGGAGGTGCCTCGCCGCGGACTACGCGAATGTGTACACCTACGCGGGCTGCAACGTCGCCAACCAGATCTGGGCGTTCGACCTGGTGGGCTCCCCGCCGCCGTTGAAGGTGCGGATCCGGAACCTCGCTACCGGCCAGTGCCTGGCCAACCTCGACTACTTCCGGGTCTACATGGTCGCCTGCAACAGCGGCCAGGCCGGACTCACCTGGCTCCAGCTGGCGGACCCCGACCACTCCGCGTCGTACTACAAGAACATCAACACCAACAAGTACCTCTCGACGGACTACAGCAACAAGGTCTACCTGGCCGACGCGGTCTCCAACCAGAGTTGGCGGATCTTCTGACGCCAGTTGTCCACAGGCTCCCTGCGGACCGCCAGCGGATCGTCTAGGCTGCTGGATCGTGCCGGCTGACAACGCGTTGCTCGCCGCAGGGGTCGGGGTAGTCCTCTGCGGGCCGGCGGCGTTCTTCCTCGGCCCGTGGCTGATGCGAACGATTCCCGAGCCTGAGCTCGAAGAGGGCGACAGCAAGGTCTTGTACGCCGACCTGGCCGGACCGCGAGCGGCGTACTGGTGCGGTGGCCTGGCCGGCGTCTCGGGCGGACTGCTCGGCTGGGCGCTCGGCACGAATGCCGGGCTGGCCGCCTGGCTGCTGCTCGCGGTGGCCGGTGCGGTGCTCGGTTACATCGACGCCCGGACGCGATTCCTGCCGTCGGTGATCATCTGGCCGACGTACGGCGTGGTCGCGCTGGCGTTGGTGATCGCTGCGCTCGCGTCGGGGGAGTGGGGTTCGCTGCGCCGGGCCGCGATCGCGGGGGTGATCGGCTTCGGCGTGTTCTGGGTGCTGTGGTACGTGTTTCCGGTCGGGGTCGGCTTCGGCGATGTGCGGTTGTCCGGGCTGCTGGGGATCGCGCTCGGCTGGCTCGGGTGGGGCGAGTTCGCGAGCGGCCTGTACGGCGGGTTCCTGTTCGGTGCCGTGGTCGGGATCGTGCTGATCGTGGCGCGGGTGAAGACGCGCAAGGACATGGTCCCGTTCGGCCCGTACATGCTGCTCGGCGCACTCGCCGGGGTGTTCGTCGGCGATTCGCTGGCACGGCTGTACACCGGATAGTGCTGTAAACCATTCAGGGGAGGCTTGAGCTCCACCGGATGGGCGATGTGACGGGACCCTGAGTCTTCGTAGGTTCGAACCAGTCGAAACGAGTGGGGAGAACGTCATGCCAATCAGCCGCCGTGGCCTGCTGGCCGGAACGGCCGCTACCGGGGCCGGGCTCGCGGTGCCGATCGCCGGCACCACCACCACCGCCTCTGCCTCTGCATCTGCCGTCGCTTCGGGAGCCCCGGGTGCGAAGATCCGGCCGGGCGATGTGCGCTTCGCCGATCTGGCGCAGCGCGGTCAGAACAAGCGCTTCACCGTCAAACCCGAGTACGCCCGGGTGATCCGGTCGACCGAGGACGCCGTACAGGGGGTTCAGGAGGCCGTCCGGTCCGGCAAGCGGATCGCGATCCGCAGCGGCGGGCACTGCTTCGAGGACTTCGTCGACTCCAGCGACGTCCAGGTGCTGCTCGACATGTCGACGTACGACGACGTCACCTTCGACGAGCGCTACCGGGCCTTCTCGATCGGAGTCGGTGCGACGCTGGAGAAGATCTACAAGGATCTGTTCTACGGCTGGGGTGTGACGCTGCCGGCCGGCGGTTGCCTCGGTGTAGGCGCCGGTGGGCACTTCGCTGGCGGTGGGTACGGGCCGCTGTCGCGCAAGTACGGCTCGGTGGTGGATCACCTGTACGGGCTCGAGGTGGTCGTCGTCGACAAGCAGGGCCGGGCGCGGTCGGTGGTCGCCACCCGCGACAACCAATACCAGGATCTGTGGTGGGCGCACACCGGCGGCGGTGGCGGGAACTTCGGCCTGGTCACCCGCTACCTGATGCGTTCGGCCGGTGCGACCGGCCGGGTCCCGTCCGAGTCGTTGCCCAAGGCACCTTCCGAGCTGCTGTCCAGCGTCATCATCTACGACTGGAAGACGATGACCAAGGCCGGCTTCGTCCGGACGCTGCGGAACTGGCTCGACTTCTTCGAGTCGAACAACGCCCCGGACTCGCCGTACGCGACGCTCTATGCGCCGCTGATCGTGACGCACTCCTCGGCCGGGAACTTCCTGCTGTCCACCCAGCTCGACGCCGGGGTACCGAACGCGGCCGAGCTGATGGAGACGTTCAACGCGGCGATGGTCGAGGGCGTCGACCCGAAGCCGCAGGTCTATTCGCAGGGCGTGGGACCGTTCCTGCGGACGACCGTCTTCCGGTCGATCTCGGCATCGCAAGGGACGCAGCGGATGAAGTACAAGGCCGGTTACCTGCGGAAGGCCTACAGCCCCGCACAGCTGGACGCGATCTACGACGGGATGACGGACTCGTCGTACAACGGGCCGGATTCGTCGTTGCTGTTCGTCCCGTACGGCGGCAAGGTGAACTCGGTCGCGCCGGATGCGACCGCGTCGGCGCAGCGCGACGTGATGGCGAAGATGGTGCTCGCGGCCGCCTGGGACGCCGAGACCGACGACGCGAAGCACCTCGCCTGGGCCCGCAAGGTGTACGCCGGGATCTACCGCGAGACCGGTGGCGTGCCGGTGCCGAACGCGATCAACGCCGGCTCGTACATCAACTATGCCGATGTCGATCTGGCCGATCCGGCGTACAACAAGTCGGGGGTGCCGTGGCACGACCTGTACTACCTGGGCAACTACCCGCGGCTGCGGCAGATCAAGACCCAGTGGGACCCGCGGAACGTCTTCCGGCACAAGCTCTCGATCGAGCCTCTGTAGCTGTCTCCGGCCGTGAAATGACGGTGAGAGACCGGTGAGATGTCTCCCCCGGAGAGTGGTCGTACGCGAACACCACTTCGGGGGAGAACACTCTCATGACTTTTCGACGTATCCACCTGGCCGGCGGCGTGCTGCTGGCCGGTCTGGCGCTGACACTGAGCGGCTGCTCGGACTCCGGCTCGACCGACGCCGCCAAGCAGCCCACCCAGCGGACCACCACCCAGCAGACCACCACCCAGCAGCCCACCACTCAGCAGACCACCTCGAAGCCGCCGGCCGACGAGGCGGGGGACGACAGCAAGGGTGGGGACAGCAAGGACTTCTGCGGCGTGATCGAGAACGGTGGCGGCGCCGACCTGCGCGACTGGAACAACTGGGGGGCCGACCCGGCGGCCCGGACCGCGCTGTACAAGCGGTTCGTGGCCATGGCCGACTCTGCTCCGAGCGAGCTGAAGCAGCCCCTGCAGGTCATCGCCGAGGCCTACAACAAGATCCAGTCCGGCGAGGTGACCGAGGACGACAAGGAACTCCTCACCAAGTACGCCACCGCCATCACAACGCTGGGCGACTGGCTGAAGACCAACTGTCCCAACCTGAAGATCCCGACGGCGGGCTGACCGATGCGGATCAAAGCACTGCTCCTGGCAGGGTTCGAGCTCGGCCTGCTGATCGCGGTCGTGACCGCCTGCTCGGAGACCCCGAAGGCGGCGCCGACTCCGATTCCTCCGCCGATCACGCCGTCATCCGGTACGGCGCCCGCTTCCACCGCCGGTACGCCGACGCCTGGGACCACCGGCGTACCGGACTCCAGCGGCCCTTCACAGGGGAACGGGCCGCTGCCGACGGTGTGCGCGGCGCAGTCGGTCCCGGCGCTGTGCGTGACCTTCAACCTGACAGGGGCGACCACGGTGACAGGGTCGAACTGGGTGTACGCCGAGATACCGGATCCGAAGCTGCCCGATTCGACCTGCCCGGAGTACGGCGCGAGCACGCTGGAGTCGGAAGAGCCGGGGCCGCCGAAGGTCATCAAGGTGATCGGCAGCCAGGCCGTCCAGGCGTCGTTCAAGGCCGACAAGCCGGGTGACGGCGCCGGTGTGACCGGTGCCGCGGCCAGCGGTTCGATCGAGGTCGACGACGTGACCTACAAGGCGGAAGACGGCGCGGCCAAGCTCGACCTCAACCGCGACGGCTCCGGCAAGCTGGAGCTACCCCGCCTGGTCGGCGGCTCCGGCAGCCTCTCCGGCAGCATCAGCTGGCGCTGCATCGACCCGAAGTAGTTACGAACTCGGGTAACGCTTCGCGAACCCCGGGTGCGGCTCCGTACGACTGAATTCTTCGACGAAGTCGTCGGCCAGCTGGAGAATCACCGCACGGCCCTCGACGGTGGAGGCGAGCTCTGCAGGCAGCGCCGCCTCACCGTGGAGGGCACCCAGGATGTTCCCGCAGATGGCTCCGGTCGAGTCACTGTCCCCGCTGTGCGTCACCGACAGCGCCAGTGCATCCAGGACCTGCTCCGGCGCCGGATAGGCGAGTGACACGTAGACGGCGATCGCCAGTGCCTCCTCAGCCACCCACCCCCCGCCGAGCTGCTCGACGGAGGCCGGTCGCTGTGCAGGGGGCAGGGCCGCCAACTCCCTCGCACCAGCGAGCGCCGCACTGGTCTCCTCATGACCTTCGTGGCGGCTCAGCAGCTCCGCGGCTGTGTCGAGCGCCGCATCCAGCGTCTCGCCGCCGCAGATCCGGTGGATGATCGCCGCCAACGCACCGGAGGCGAGCTTTCCGCTCGGATGACCATGCGTGAAACCGGCAGCGGTCGTGGCGGAGTCGAAGACCCAGTCCGTACCGAACGAATCCGGCATCAGCCCGAATGGCGCCACCCGCATCACTCCGCCGCAGCCCTTGGAGCTGTTCACCGCCTGGACGCCGTACTGCGTGATGCGCGGCCCGCCATGCCGCGCTCCGCGCAATGCGCCGAGGCAGGTGTTGCCCGGGGCACGGCGGGCGTACAGCCACTGCTCACCCTGTAGCCAGCCGTCGCGCTCACCACTCGGCGCGGATCGCTGCTGCGTGTCCAGCCAGCGGTCGTAGGCGTGGTGGACGGGGGACAAGGTCAGCCCAAGGCCGCGATGGTTCCGGACGCTGGCCCGGATCAGTCCCTCGATCGTGAACAGCGTCATCTGGGTGTCGTCGGTCACGGTCCCGGGCGGCCAACCGGAGCCTCCGCTCACGAACGTCCGCAACAGCTGCGGATGCTTCTTGAGGATCTTCCGGCCGCTCTCGAACTCCACCGGAGCTCCCAGTGCGTCCCCGATTGCACCGCCCAGTAGGGACCCTCTGACCCGGCTCCGCCATACTTCGTCAGCCTCACGACTCATGCCAGGACCCTATCGATGGTGGTGCCAGCGCTACCCCCAAGACGGGTTCTTGCGCCAGTTCGCAACCATTCGGGGAGTTTTACGGTCGTAGTACCAAGAAGACGATCGCAAGGAGCGCACGATGACCACCAGATTCCGCCGGAACGCCGTCCGGGTGGCCGCCGCGGTACTGGCGTCCACCGCGTTGACCGGTGCTGCCCTGGCCGGCGCGTCCGCCGCCACGGCGACCACCAGCTGTGAGAAGTCCCCGATCGTCAAGACTTTCGACACGGTCGTCAAGTTCCGCAACGGGTTCAAGTCCGGCGCGACCTCCACCTGCCGCTGAACCGTCGGCGGCAGGTGAGACCGGCGTCGGGGAGGCCGGGCAGGCGTGGGAGGATGGCGGCATGCTGCGCTGGCTCACCGCCGGCGAGTCGCACGGACAAGCGCTCGTCGCCGTACTCGAAGGTCTTCCCGCTGGGGTTCAGGTCACCACGGATGATGTGGCCGATGCACTGGCCCGTCGTCGGCTCGGCTACGGCCGGGGCGCCCGGATGAAGTTCGAGCGGGACGAGGTGACGTTCCTCGGCGGTTTCCGGCACGGGCTCACCATCGGCAGCCCGTGCGCGATCCAGGTCGGGAACACCGAGTGGCCGAAGTGGCAGCAGGTGATGAGCGCGGATCCGGTGGATCCCGCGACGCTCGCCGAGCTCGCCCGGAACGCACCGCTGACGCGGCCGCGGCCCGGTCACGCAGACCTGGCGGGGATGCAGAAGTACGGGTTCGACGAGGCCCGGCCGGTGCTCGAGCGGGCCAGCGCGCGGGAGACCGCGGCGCGGGTCGCCCTCGGTGAGGTCGCGGCGCGGTTCCTGCGCCAGGCCTACGGCATCACGATCGTCAGCCACGTGGTCGAGCTCGGCACGGTCAAGGCGCCCTACGGCGTGATCCCGTCGTACGCCGATGTCGCGAAGCTGGACGAGGATCCGGTCCGCTGCCTCGACGCCGACGCGAGCAAGCAGATGGTGGCCGAGATCGACGCCGCCCAGAAGGCCGGCGACACGCTCGGCGGCGTGGTCGAGGTCGTGGTCGACGGGCTTCCGCCGGGTCTCGGCAGCTACGTGCACTGGGACCGGCGGCTGGATTCGAAGCTGGCCGGTGCGCTGATGGGCATCCAGGCGATCAAGGGTGTCGAGCTCGGCGACGGGTTCGAGCTGGCCCGGACGCCGGGGTCGAAGGCGCACGACGAGATCGTCGCCGAGGACGGGTCGATCCGCCGGACCAGCGGCCGCTCCGGCGGGACCGAGGGCGGCATGAGTACCGGCGAGACGCTCCGCGTCCGGGCCGCGATGAAGCCGATCGCCACCGTGCCGCGGGCACTCCGCACGATCGACACCAGCACGGGCGAGGCCGCATCCGCGCATCACCAGCGCTCCGACGTCTGCGCCGTACCGGCTGCCGGGATCGTCGCCGAGGCGATGGTGGCGCTGGTGCTGGCCGAGGTGTCGCTGGAGAAGTTCGGCGGTGACTCGGTGACCGAGACCGCGCGCAACCATCAGTCGTATCTGGCGGCGCTGCCGACCACGATCACGCCGCGGGAGTGGACCGAGCAGTGAGCCCAGTAGTCGTTCTCGTCGGCCCGCCCGGTTCGGGCAAGTCGACCATCGCCGCCCTGCTCGCCGAGCGGTTGCAGGTCCCGCACCGCGACACCGACACCGATGTCGAGGCCAATGTCGGTAAGCCGATCTCGGACATCTTCGTCGACTCCGGCGAGGAGCAGTTCCGTGCGTTGGAGCGCGCTGCGATCGTCGCGGCGCTGTCCGGCGACGGCGTCGTACTGTCGCTGGGCGGCGGAGCGATCCTCGATCCCGCGACCCGCGCCGACCTGGCCGGGCACAACGTGGTCTACCTGGACGTGTCTCTCACTGAGGCCGCCAAGCGCGTCGGCATGAGCGTCGCCCGGCCGCTGCTGCTCGGGAACGTCCGAACCCAGCTGCGCACGCTGATGGAGGCACGCCGCCCCCTGTACGCCGAGGTGGCGAAGCTGACCGTGGTGACCGACGGCAGGACGCCGGAGGCGATCGCCACCGAGATCCAGGAGCACCTCGCGTGAGCACCGAAGCGACCCGGATCCGCGTCGCGGCCGCCGCGCCGTACGACGTTGTCATCGGCAACAATCTGCTCGGCGAACTGCCCGGCCTGCTGGGCGAGGGCGTGCAGCGGGTCGCGATCATCCACCCGCGCGCGCTGCGCACCAGCGGGGACGCGATCCGCGACGACCTGACCGGCTCCGGTTTTACCGCACACGCGATCGAGATCCCGGACGCCGAAGAGGCGAAGTCCGCCGAGGTGCTGGCCTACTGCTGGACGGTCCTCGGGCAGGCCGGGTTCACCCGGTCGGACGCGATCGTGTCGATCGGCGGCGGGACCACCACCGACCTGGCCGGCTTCGTCGCGGCGACCTGGTTGCGCGGGGTCAAGGTTGTGCACATCCCGACCACGCTGCTCGGCATGGTCGACGCCGCGGTCGGCGGCAAGACCGGCATCAACACCGCCGAGGGCAAGAACCTGGTCGGCGCCTTCTGGGAGCCGGCCGGCGTACTCTGCGACCTCGCCGCCCTCGAAACCCTCCCGCGCAACGACTACGTGAGCGGTCTCGCCGAGGTCGTGAAATGCGGCTTCATCGCGGACCCCGTCATCCTCGACCTGATCGAGAAGGACCCGGCCGGCGCCTCCACCCCCGCGTACGACGCCACCGCCGAACTGATCGCCCGCTCCATCCAGGTCAAGGCCGACTCCGTCGGCGCCGACCTCCGCGAGCGCACCACCACAGCCGGCGGCACGATCGGCCGCGAGGCCCTCAACTACGGCCACACCCTCGGCCACGCCATCGAACGCACCGAACGCTACAAATGGCGCCACGGCGCCGCCATCAGCATCGGCATGGTCTTCGTCGCCGAACTGGCCCGCGCCGCCGGCCGCCTGGACGACCCCACCGCCGACCGCCACCGCGCCGTACTCGAGTCCCTGGGCCTCCCAACCTCCTACCGAGCCGACGCCTGGCCGCACCTCCAGGACGCCATGAAGCTCGACAAGAAAACCCGAGCCGACCGCCTCCGCTTCGTCATCCTCGACGCCCTGGCCAAGCCCACCATCCTCGAAGCCCCCGACCCCAGCCTCCTGGTCGCGGCCTACAGCGAAATCAGCTGACCGGCCCCCTCCGCGGCATGGTCCTCACCAGTTAGCGGGGACCCACTGCCCCTGAGCGGCAGCAACTCCCCGCAAACCTCGCACCCAAGCCCTCAGCCCCAGGCACCCCGCCCGACCGCCAACAGCGGCCGACTGAACGCACAGCGAGCAGAGCGGATGGCTGAGCCCGATGGCGAGGTAGGCGACCGCGATCCCGTTGCCTGGGGCTGACGGGCTGTGGCTGAAGTGCCGGACCTCGGACCGCCCGCACTGATCAACCCGTTCCGGCGAAGGTTTCGGGCAGCGGCTGAGCGTGCAGAGGTGGGCACCGCGGAAGTTGGTCAGTGGGGGCGGTCCGCGAAACGCGCCGACCCGTCCTCAGTGTTGGGCTGGGGCGAGTTCTTTCGGGAGGGGGCGGGTGTGGAGGACGTCTAGGCGGGAGACGGCTCGGGTGAGGGTTACGTAGAGGCGGTTGAGGCCTTGGGGTTCGGCTTCGACGATCTCGGCGGGCTCGACGGCGATCACGTGGTCGTACTCGAGGCCCTTGGCGAGGCCGGCCGGTACGACGGCTACGCGGCCGTCGCCGTCCGGGGTGACGGTTTCGATGCCGGCTGCTTTCAGGGCGTCGGTCAGGTCGGGGATGCGGTGGTCGGCGGCGATGACGCCGATCGAACCCTCGTGGGGGAGCGCTCTCCGGACCGCGGCCTCGATGTCCGAGGAGAGGGTGATGGTGAGCTGGCCGTCGGTGCGGAAGGACCTGGTCTGCGGGACCTCGACCGGCAGCGCCGTCAGCAGGCGGTTGGCTAGTTCGACGACGGACGCCGGGACGCGGTAGCCCGTGGTCAGTGCGACCAGTTCGGCGTCGGGTTTGCCGAGGTGGGTGAGTTGTTCGGTCCACGTGTGCGCGGCCCAGGGCGTCGTACCTTGGGCCAGATCTCCGAGCACCGTGATCGAGCCGTGCTCGCTGCGCCGGGCAATCGCTCGGCACTGCATCGGCGAAAGATCCTGCGCTTCATCCACGATCACGTGCCCGTACGTCTCGCCGCGCTCCAAGAGAGCGCTCACTTCATCCAGCAGTACGGCGTCGGCCACGGTCCAGCGCGCGGTCTTCGCCTTCGCGGGACGGGGCCACGCGATCGCGTCCTGCTCCTCCGAACTCAGCAGCCCGTCGGCCGCCCGAGAGAGCAGATCGCGCTCTCCGAGGATCTCCGCCAGGATCTCCTCGGCCTTCACCGCCGGCCAGACCGCGTCGACCGCGGGCGTCGCGGCGCGCGCCATCTTCCGCAGCCAGACCCCGTTGCAGTTCTGCCCCCGCGCCTCGGCCTGCCGTTGCAGCGACGCCACCACGCGCGCGATCACCCGCTCCCGTCCGATCAGGTACGCCGTCGCCTCCGCCCGCGCGTCCGCCACCATCTCCGCGAACTCGTGCTCGGTCACCCGCCACTTGTACGAGCTGTCCGGAACCACGATCGCCTGCTCCGGCCGCGAGATCCGCTCGTAGAGCGCTCTCCGGATGATCTCGGCCATCCGCACGTCGTGCTTGACCACCGCCGCCGCATCCGAGTCCGTCGCCCGCACCACGAACCGCCCAGAACCAGGCGCTGTCAGCATTTCCTCGACCGTGGTCTGGTTGACGTCGACCTCGCCCAGCGTCGGCAGCACCGCCGAGATGTAGTGCAGGAACGCCCGGTTCGGCCCCAGCACCAGTACGCCGTTCCGCTGCAGCCGGCCGCGATGCGCATACAGCAGGTACGCCGCCCGATGCAGCCCGACCGCGGTCTTCCCTGTCCCCGGTGCGCCTTGCACGCACACCGACACCTCCAGTTCGGTCCGGACCACCTCGTCCTGCTCCGGCTGGATCGTCGCCACGATGTCGCGCATCGGCCCGACCCGCGCCCGCTCGATCTCCCGCCGTACCAGCTCGCTCCCGAACTCCGAAAGCTCAGGCCGTGCCGATCCCAGCTGCTCGTCCTCGAAGCTGGTGAGCGTGTTCCCCGACCAGCCGAACCGGCGCCGGGTGGCGAGGCCGCGGGGACCGGTGGGGGAGGCGCGGTAGAAGGTCGCCGAGACCGGCGCCCGCCAGTCGATCACCATCGGCGGCCGGCCGATCGCGTCCGAGATGTGCCGCCGCCCGAGGTAGTAGGTCTGACCACCGTGCTCCCCGGCCTCCCCGCCGTACCGGATCAGGCCGAAGTACGGCGGGCTGTCGCCCTCCTCGGCCAGATCCCGGGCCAGCGTCTTGAGGTAGAACCCCAGCCGCTCGGCCGTGTACCGGTCGCCCCAGGTGTCCTCACCGACGACCACGTTCTCCCGGGCCCCGCTCACCATCCGCCGCAGCGCTTCCCGGCACTCCTCGGCGTACTGCTGCTCCTCCGTCAGACCCCGCATCGCCCACTCCACATCACACTCGGTCAAAAGATTAACTCGGTCAATCTTTTGCCTAGGTTAACATAGCTCCGTGACCGGCCTTCGAGAGCGCAAGAAGCAGCAGACGTACGACGCCCTGTCCGAGGCGGCGATCGGGCTCTTCCTCGCGCGCGGTTTCGACGAGGTCTCGGTCGCCGACATCGCCGCGGCCGTCGACGTCTCCAAACCGACCCTCTTCAAGTACTTCGCCACCAAGCAGGACCTCGTCATGCACCGCATCGCCGACCACCGCCACGAAGCGGCCCGGCTGGTCGAGGCCTCCACGGAGAGCGCGATCGACACGCTCGCCGAGCATTTCCGCACCGGCCTGAAGGACCGTCAGCCGACCACCGGCCTGAACGACCACCCCCAGGTCCTCGCCTACTACAACCTCGTCTTCACCACGGCCGCCCTCGCCACCCGCCTGCGCGAGTTCATGGATGACGACGAGCACGCCCTGGCCGCCGTACTGGGTGGTGACCTGAGCGCCGAGCTCCTCGCGGCGCAGGTTCTCTCGACCCAGCGCATCCTCAGCTACCGCAACTGGCGGGCGATCTCCGGCGGCCAGTCCGCCACGGACAGGTACGAGACCGCGCTGGGTGAGGCAGCGAGCGCTTTCTCGCGGCTAGGGTGAATCCTGTGAGCGAGACGGTGCTGGTGCTGAATGGGCCGAACCTTGGGCGGCTGGGGTCGCGGGAGCCGGAGAAGTACGGGTCGGCGACGTTCGCCGACGTGAGGGCCGAGTGCGAGAAGGTCGGGGCCGAGCTCGGCTTCCGGGTCGAGGTCCGGCAGACCGATGACGAGGCCGAGCTGGTCGGCTGGCTGCACGAGGCCGCTGACGGTCGGATCCCCGTCGTACTGAACCCGGCCGCGTTCACCCACTACTCGTATTCGCTGCGCGACGCGATCGCCCAGCGCACCGCCCCGCTGATCGAGATCCACCTGACCAACCCCGCGACCCGCGAGGAATTCCGGCACACCAGTGTGGTCGCCGGTGTTGCGACCGGGACGATCGCCGGCTTCGGTCTGGACTCCTACCGGCTGGCGCTGCGGGCGCTCACGAGCCTCGGCAGCTGACCGCTGCCCGTTCGTGCCGGACTCCGATCGGAATCCGGCACAACCATTCTGCCCTTTCGTGCATCGGGAGAGATGTAGGGCAGTTTCACGCGTCCTGATGGGGATGTTTCAGCGCGTACGGGGCCAGGAGATCGGGGTGAGACGCCGGTGAAACGCCGGTGCCTCACGCTAGGCGTTGGGTCGTGATACCGGCCGTCACCGGCTCTTAAGGCTGGCTGAAGGTGCAAGGGCACGATCGGAATCGACGATTTTGGGGGTTCGTGTGACTACGGATTCGATCCGTTCCGTTCAACAACGCTCTGGGGGAGTGACAAGCATGACGACGCAGCAACGTATTCCGGTTTGGGTGAAGGCGCTGGACCCGCTGTCGCAGTTCGGGTTGGTGCACGCGCTCAGGCAGCGGCCGGAGATCGCGCTGATCAGTGACGCCGAACTGGCGGCACTGCACGCGCAGCAGGACCAGCGCACCGCCCCGCCAGTGGTCGCGTTGGTCGCAGTCGACGCTCTGGACGCCAACGCGGTCCAGGTGCTCCGCGCCGCAACACAACGAGGATGTCGCCGGACCGTGCTGATCGGTAGCACGATCGACGACGACGCACTGATGACCGCGGTCGAGCTGGGGGTGTCCGGGGTCCTGAGGCGGACCGAGGCGACGGCCGACCGCATCGTTCACCTGCTGCAGACCGCCGCCGTGGGCGACGGCAGTCTGCCGGCGGATCTGCTGGGCCGGTTGCTCGGTCAGGTGTCGCGCATGCAGCGGCACGTGCTGGCACCGCGCGGGTTGTCCCACACCGGGCTGTCCGACCGCGAGACGCAGGTACTGCGTCTGGTGGCCGACGGGAAGGACACCCAGGAGATTGCCCGGGAGCTGTCGTACTCCGAGCGGACGGTGAAGAACGTGCTCCACGACGTGACCAGCCGTCTGCAGCTGAAGAACCGCTCGCACGCTGTCGCTTACGCGCTGCGTGAGGGTCTCATCTGATCCATCCACTTCTACCCGCCGGCCCCCGCACTCGCGGGGGCCGGCTTCTTTCGTCACCAGCGGAGGACGAAGTTCGGCGGCTGGTAGCTGAGGGGCATGACCAGAATCGGCTGGCTGTTCACCGGTAGCGGGATGCCCGGCACGGTCGCCGTCATCACGCGCTGCCCGAGTACGTCGCGTCGGTAGACCAGCACCGGTGCGATGAACTTGCCGGTCTTGTCAGCCACCGCGGGCTGTCCACCGAGACCGACGTCCCAACCCAGTACGGCGGTCCGCCCCGGCGGGAAGTTCGTCCCGGTCGCGATCACGATCTGCCCCGGCCGCGCAACCGGCGGTTCGACCAGCAGAGTCGGAGTCAACGTCGTACCCGACACTGTGACCGGCACCGGGAACGGCGCCACCGCACCGGTCGCCGTCGCGGAGACAGTGACCACCCCGGCCCGAGCGCCCAGCAACTGCGGCACGAACTGGACGGCGATCGCACACGTCTTCCCCGGCTGCAGCGGAGCGCACCCCACCACCGGCCGGAAGTCGGGCAGCGACGACAGACCGCTCAGCGTCAGCGGAACCGTGCCGGTATTCGTGACCACGATCGACTTCGGCGCACTCGGCACACTCAAGATCTGCGGCCCGAACACCAGCACCTGCGGCGCCACCGTCATCGAAGCCACCGCCGTACCCGGCGTCCCCGACCCGCTCAACCCGACCGCGACCGCCGCCGGACTCTTCACCGCCGGATCCGCAGACGTCGGCGTGAAGATCACGCTGCCGGTCCGGCTCCCGGTCGCCCGCGGCGCGAACGTGGCCGGTACGTCGCACGTCGTCCCCGGCATCACCGTCGTACAAGGGCCGAGCTTGATGCCGAAGTCCCCGGTCCCGTTCACCTTGGCCGCCACGTTCAGCGGCACATCACCCGTGTTCTGCAGCTTCAGCGGCTTCGGCGACGAGGCCTTGCCAACCTCCACCGCCGGGAACGCCACCGACGCCGGCGTCACACTGAACCGCGCCCCCGGAGGCGCCGCCGTACCGGTTCCGGCCAGTCCAACCGCGACCGACGGTCCAGCCAGGTACCCCTGCTTGCTAGGCAGCGTCAGCGTCCCAGTGACCGGCCCCGCAGCCGTCGGCGCAAACCGCGCGTCGACCGTGCAGCTCTGCCCCCGGTACAACGTCTGCGCACACACGTTGCTCCCAGCCCCGAACGGAGCCGCGACGGCGGTCGGCCCAGCAGCCGCCGGCCCGTACCCGATGTTCTTCACCACCATCTCGCGCGCACTCGACGACTTCCCCACCTGTACGGCGCCGAAGTCCGCACTCGCCGGAGTAGCCACGAGCTGGGCGAGCCGCCGCCGTACGAAGATGTCGGACCGTTCCTCGTCTTCCGCTCCGGCCACCAAGTCGGAGCGCGACTCGAAGGCCGTGAACGCGCCATCCGCGCTCAGGGCCGGGGTGTGGCTGCTGCCGTCCTCGGGTACCAAGCCCTCCTCGTTCAACGACACCCGCTCGGTGAACCGCTCACTCGCGGCCGCTCCGGCGAAGTCCGGGTCGACGTAGCGAACGTAGACACCGTCGTTCTCGTTGGTGGGCTGCTCGACCAGGTCACTCGCATTCGAGGAGAACCCGACCGTCGTCCCGTCGTCCGAGATCGCCGGTTCGTGGCTCCAACCGTCGCCGTCCTCGCCGGGCTTGCCGGCCGCGGACGAGACCAGGACCGACTTCTGGGCGGACAGATCGCGGACCCAGATCCGGCTGGGGTGTGGCGCGGGCTCGTCGGCGGCCCTTGCCTTCGGCTTCGCCTTCGCGGCCCGCAGTTCCGGGGGACTGACCCCTTCGGTCTCGAAGGCGACCCGGTCCCCGGAGGCCGACAGCGACGGGTACTGCGCGAAATCGCTCCCGGCGTTGCCGTCGGCAAGCTGCGAGGCCAGGATCGTCGCGCCCGCGGTACGGTCCCGGCGGAACACCTGCAGCGTGGCGCCGTACACCCCGACGAAGGCGACGTACCGGCCGTTGGCCGAGATCGAGGGCTGGTAACCCGGGACCACCGCACCGCCGGCATCCTTGCTCACGATCTCCGGTGCTCCGGCGAACGTGCCGTCCCCGGCGGTATCGGTCCTGGTCAGGACGACGTCGCGGGTCCCGGTGCCCACGAAGCGGAAGGGCTTGGGGTCCGCCGGGCCCCTGGTGGTCAGGAACGCCGATGCCGGGTCGACGTCGCTCGGGCGGTACCCGACGATCGCCGTACAACCGATGCCGGCCGGAAGCTGCTCGCCGTGCACACACGGCCTCGGCCGGTCGGGATCGATCGTGGTCGGCGTGACCAGCGCGAGGTCGCAGGTGGGCACGGAGAAGGCGAGGTTCTGGGCGCTGTCCCGGGCCGGCACGTCGACCGCCACGTAAGCGATGCCGCCGACCGGGACGCGGTTGGCGTCGCCCACGATGTTGCCTGCCGACGTGGTCCCGGTCGAGGCGGACGGCGTGTAGCCCGGCGGCGTGATCGGCGTACAGTCCGCAGCGGCTGCGCTCGGCGCCTGCTCGTTCCTCAGCTTGATGCAACTGTTGTTCGCGGTCAGCGCGATCGCGGCCTGGCCGTCCGGCGTCGCGCCGTTCAGCCGGAGCACGCCGTTGTGCGAGCCTCCACACGAACCGAACTTGATCCCGACCGTGCAGGTCGCTCCGGCGGCCAGGTCGCCTTCACAGGTGGTGGTGGTGACCGTGAACGCGGAGCCGACGTCGATCGTCGCCTTGCCGGTGAAGTGGATCGGCCGGTCGGCTGTGACCCGCAGCGTCTTGGTATCGCCGGTGCCGAGGTCGATCAGGGACTGGATGTTGTGCAGCGAACCGTCGGTCTCCTGCAGCTCCAGTTGGAGGTTCTCGCCGGCCCGCGCATCGAGCGTGGCCCCGAACGCCACCGTCTTGCCGTCACCGGAGATGACGGGCTTGCAGGAGCTGTCGAGGTTCCCGAAGCCGCAGGGCCGCTGATAGCGCAGATCGGTGGTGGTGCCGGTGATCTGCCGGTCAGCGGTGCCGTCAGCGACCATCACGTGCTGGCCACGGGCGTTCTGGACGTTGTCCCGGGCGTCGTACGCGACCCGGGTGCCGTCGGCCGAGATGGAGGGCGGACCGACCTGGGTGTGTTCCCCGGCCTTGCGAATGTCGGCGTTGGCCTGGTTCCGCACGTTGATCTGGGTGTACGACGAGTCGCCGGTGCTCGTCCGGGTGCGATAGGCGACGAACTGCCCGGAGTCACTGATCGCCGGGTCGAGGTGTTCGGCGCTGTTGGTCGACACATGCTTGGTCTCGCCAGGCATCCGCGCGTCACTGCTGCCCCGGCCGCTCAGGTCGGTGTTGAGCGAGACACCGACGGCACCGCCGGTGTCGTACAGGTCGATGGTGCCCTTCCGGGGACCGATGGCGTTCGGGGTGAACTTCAACAGGTAGGAGCAGTTCTGACCCGGCCGGATCGTGGTGCCGACGCACTGGTCGGACGCCAGACCGAATTCGGCGTTGTAGAACCGGGGCTCCCGGAACTTGATCGGCACGGTCCCCGTGTTCGTGACCGTGTACGGCACCGGCCCGGCCGACGTACCGACCTTGGCCGTCCCGAGGTCGACCGGGTCCGGAGCCGCTGACGCGTAGCTGCGCCGCATCGACCAGAAGACGTCCGACTCCTCGTCGGCATCGCTGAACTCGTCAACCCGGTCGCGGCTCTCGAAGGTTGCCAGGGTTCCGTTCTGGCTGAGGGCGATGAACCGGTCGCCGTAGCCGCTGCCGGTCCCGGACGAGCGCGGCGACAGGAGTTCGTTCACGCCCGCGCTGCCCGCGAAGTCCTTGGTCAGGTCGCGCCCGATGATGCGCGGGCCGGCGAGCGTTCCGGGCCCGAGGTCGGGCGCGTCGGAGATGTAGGCGACCGTGTAGCCGTCGCCGGACAGGACCGAGTCATAGGCCGCGCGGCCGGCTTGGGATCCGTCGGGGCTTGCCGAGGCGAGGACGGTCTTCTTCGCGGCGACGTCGCGGACGTAGACCTGGTCCGCTCCGTCGCGGTCATCGGTGAAGGAGACGCGGGTGCCGTCGTCGGAGATCGAGGGTTCCCTCGTACTCCGCGGGAGCGAGCCGTCGTTCTCGACAGAGGCGATGCTGGTCTCGCCGGGCCGGTACGTCCGGTCCCCGGCCGAATCGGTGTCGTGCAGATAGACCTGGGAGTACCACGGCACGGTGGGGGCGGGCCGGCCGTACGGGGTGGTCGAGTTGTAGGCGACCCAGCGGCCGTCGGCGGACACGGTCGGGCCGTTGCCCTCCATCGGTACGTCGTTGGCGCCCGTCACGCTGACCACTCGCCCGGGTCCGAAGTTTCCCGAGGCGCTGGCATCACGCCAGGCCGCGACGACTGTGCGGGACGCCTGGCCGCCGATCCGGTAGACGCTGTCACCGAGGTTGATGGTGCCGGAGTACGCCGCGACGTCGGAGAACTTGTACTCGACGTACGCCGTACAACCCGCGTCCGTACCCACCGGCGCACCCGGCTTGCAGGCCTCGGGCGGCGCGTTCGCGGGCAGCACGAGCTTGAGCTGACATCCAGCTGACCTGAGATTCGGGATCTGAGCTGAGTTCGTGAGGTTCTCGATCGGCAGCGCCACGATGCCGAGCTCGCCCGCGGTCGCCTCGGGCAACGCGAACCACGGATGCGGGTGGTCGGCGTCCGCGTCCATAGGCTGGTCTGCCCTCGGCAAGCTGCGCGTGTACTGGCTCGGACCGGCGCAATTGGGCGTCGCCGCGGCGGCCCGCGGCGGGAAGGCTGCCGGCCCGGAGCACCGACCGCCGGCGGTCAGTGCGACAGCGGTCTGTCCGGGCGCCGCGGTGGCCGGGAAACGCAGTACGCCGGTCGACTCGACTGTGCAGTCCGTGCCGGTGTACTTCACCGTCACCGAGCACGAGGCACCGGGCTGCAGCGCCGCCGCACAGGTGTTGGAGGTCAAGGTGAACTGGGTGTCGCCGTCGAGCACCGGACCGGTATCCGGGTAGATGATCGCCTGCTGGGTGTTGTTCTTCACGGTCACTGTCTTCTGACCGGAGGTGGCGAACGCCGAGAAGTCCGCCACCGGGTACGCCGCGCCCTCGCTGCTGACGCTGGCACCGTCGATCGTCACCGGGAGAGTGCCCGAGATGACCGACTGCAGGATCGGTGCGACCAGGGTCGTGCCGTCGCGGGACAACTTCGGTGCGCAGTCGTAGTCGTCGCCCTCGCCGTTGATGAGGCAGTCCGTGAACCGCTGGTAGGGCAGGTCGTTCCCGTTCCCGGTGACCTGCTTCAGGACGGTGTGCTCCGGATCCCGCCGGTTCAGCACGTAGTACTGTCCGTCGTGCAACGTGCTCGACTGAGTGCCACCGAAGAGGCCGCCGGCGAAGGCGATCAGACCGGCGTCTCCCGACATCGTCGGCATCACCGCGGTCAGGTTGTCCAGCCCGGGTAGCCGTACGGTCTGCTCGGGCTCGCGCAGGTCGCGCAGCCAGATGCCCGCGGTCTCCTGCGCTTCCGACTCGAACGCGACCCATCGCCCGTCGCTGCTCACGGTCGACCGGTACGACGGGCCCTGGCCCGCCGGGTACGACACCGGGTGGATGATCGGCGGGTCTCCCTCGGCGGCGGAGGCTCCACGATCGATAGTCAGCACGGCGAGGCCCGCCGCTAGGAGGGCGGCGGTGGTGATGATGGCGGTCGGGACACGCGGGATACGGCTCACGCTGTCCAGCAAACTCGGTGTGGCGGGGGAGCGGCAGAGCGGCGCGTGCGTCTTGGGGGGCAGTGGGTCCTGCCCTACCGCGCAACCTGCCTGAAGGGGCAGCCCCAAGGGACCTCGGTACGGCGCGGGCGCACCTGCCGCAGGCGGTGTCGGCGACTTTACCGTGGCACGGTGATCTCCGAAGCCGATGCCGCCCTCGCCGCGTTACTGCGCCGCGAGCTGCTCGACGCCTCCCGGGTGCAGGTCGTGTTCGATCCGCCGACCAAGGAGTGGGCGGCCAAACGCAACGGGCCGGCGGTGAACCTGTTCCTGTACGACATCCGTGAGGACACCCGGCGCCGGTCGAGCGGCCTGGTGCCGCGGTTCGGGGACGACGGCCGAGTGGTCGCGCGGCAGACGCCGCCGCGGATCTTCCGGCTGTTCTACCTGCTCAGTGTGTGGGGGCAGCGGGCCGAGGACGAGCACCGGCTGCTCGGGCAGTTGCTGGACACGCTGCTGGTCCACGACCTGGTTCCGCCCGATTTGTTGCCGATGGCACCTTCTCCGGTCGGGCTGGCGGTCGGGCTGCCGCCTGAGGACGACCGGTCGTTCGCCGATGTCTGGTCCGCGCTCGGTGGTGAGTTGCGGCCGTCGATCGATGTCGTGCTGTCGCTGCCGATCGAGGCCGGTCGCTCGAAGGACGCCGGGCCCGCGATCGTCGCGCCGCTGCAGGTCGACCTGTCGGACCGCGACGCCGCCCAACCCGAGATCAAGCCGTCCGAGGTCAAGCCGCCGGTGGACGAGCGGAAACGTGTGGGCCGCAAGCGGGCTGCGCGCGGATGAGCTCCCACCTTCGGCACCTGCTCGGTCGGCTGAGCCTCGTCGAGGATCGGGTCCGCGTTCTGGTGGAGCTGCGCCGTCGTACCGACCCGGCGCCGGACGACGGCTTCCGCGGTCTCTACCTCAGCCCGGCCGTGATCGACGGGATCCTGGCCGGGCGCCCGACCGAACCGCCGGACCTGACCGAACGGCTGGCCGCGGTCGAGGCGGCGGCCGACGCTGCCGAAGTCGACGGGTCGACACCGCGGCTGCGGCGGCTCGTGCACGCGTTCGAGCTGAGCGAGCTCGATACCGAGATCCTGCTGACTGTCATCGCTCCTGATCTCGATGCGCGGTTCGAGCAGCTGTACGGGTACCTGAACGACGACGTCTCCCAGCGCCGCGCGACTGCCCGCCTGGTGTTCGACCTGCTCGGTGTGCCGGCGGTAGATCCGTTGGCACGTGGACGATTCGACGTGTCCGCGCCCCTGCTGGCGGGCGGGTTGATCGAGATCGAGTCGCCGACCCGGCCGTTCCTCGGTCGGCCCTTGCGCGTGCCGGATGCGGTGACGGCGTACCTGGTCGGCGGTTATGCGACCGAGCCGGCGCTGCTCGACGTCACCGTGCCGCCGCCACTGGTCGTGTACGGCGAACTCGAGGAGCGGATCGTTCGCGGCCTGCAGCCGGGCCGGCCGGTCTACCTGCGCGACCGACCCGGCAGCGCGGGGCCCGGCCTGGCCGCGGCGGCGTTCGCGAAACTCGATCTCGGCGTGCTCGCTCTCGACCTGACCAAGCTCTCCAAGGGCATCGACCCGATCGTCTTCGCCCGTACGGCGGCCCGCCAGGCGCGACTGCGGTCGTCCGGGATCCTGGCCGGGCCGGTCGAATCCGTACCGGCCGACGTACTGCGGGCCCTCGCGGCGGCACCCGTCCACACCGTTCTGACCGGTATTGCGACCTGGGATCCGAACTGGGCTCAGGTTGTTCCGGCGACCCTCGATCCGCCGGTGCTGACGGAGTCGCAGCGGAGCACGCTTTGGCACGCGTTGTTGCCCACGGCAGCGCCCGACCTGGACGCAGCCGCCGAGACCACGACCTTCCGGCTCGGCGTCGACCAGATCGTCCGCACCGCCGAGGCCGCGACCACGCGTGCCGAGGTCGACGGCGTACTCGTGACAGGCGCCGTACTGCGAGCAGGTGCGCGTGCCCAGAACAGCGCCGGCCTCGAGCGACTGTCCCGCCGCATCCAGCCGGCCGTCTCCTGGGACGACCTCGTCCTCCCCGACGAACAGCTGACCCGCCTGCGTGAACTGGCGATCCGCGCCCGCCATCGCGAGCAGGTCATCCGCGGCTGGGGCATGCGCCCCGGCGGCGGTCGCGGCGCCGGCGTCTCCGCCTTGTTCACCGGCGAATCCGGAACGGGCAAAACCCTCTCGGCCGAAGTCATCGCCGCCGAACTGGGCGTCGACCTGTACGTCGTCGACCTGGCCACCGTCATCGACAAATACATCGGCGAGACCGAGAAGAACCTCGAACGCATCTTCACCGAAGCCACCGGCGTCAACGGCATCCTGCTCTTCGACGAGGCCGACGCCATCTTCGGGAAACGCTCCGAGGTGTCGGACGCCAAGGACCGCTACGCCAACGTAGAGGTCGCCTACCTCCTGCAGCGCATGGAGTCCTTCGACGGCCTCGCCATCCTCACCACCAACCTCCGCGCCAACCTCGACGAAGCCTTCAGCCGCCGCCTCGACCTCATCATCCACTTCCCCCAACCGGAAGAACCCGAACGCCTCGTCCTCTGGGACCGCTGCCTCGGCCGCAACGTCCCCCGAGACCCAGCCCTCGACCTCACCATCCCCGCCCGCTTCGAACTGGCCGGCGGCGACATCCGCTCCGCAGCAGTAACAGCCGCCTACTACGCAGCCGCCGAAGCCCGCGCGGTCACCACCGACGACCTGCTCATCGCGATCGAGCACGAATTCACCAAGCTGGGCCGCCTACCACCCGGCCTCCGCTAGCGCTGGTTAAGGAACTGCAGTGGTTGTCTGTGCGTGTCATGAACAGTGAGGGCAGGCTGTACGAGTACTCGGCGCTTCACCTCGTGAGTGACCCAGACGTGCTTGACCCTGATCAGACTGTGTATGCGGCAGGCGGCCGCGTGATCGTGAAACCGGTCATCTCACCACGCTTGGCCGCTCGGCATCGTGTGTTCCGGCTACCCAAGGATGTCACCCGCCTCATCGTCGCTGATGATGTCCGCCAGGCGGTCCTCGCGGCGAACTGCGCTGGCGTCAACTTCGAGACCGTGCCGTAGAAGTCCGAATGGCGGAGCTGGCGGACTACTACTATCTCTTCATTCTGGATACCCGTTAACTTCCGCTGGCGGTCGGTGAGCACGCGGCCTAAGGAGAATTTGTGCAGGTGGATATGGCGGAGCAGGAGGCTCATCGGAACGGGCGGCGGGCCCAGCGGGCGGTGGAGCGTGGGGAGGCGCCTGAGGAGATCGGGCTGATCGTGCCGCCGCTTCAGTCGGTGCCGAGTGATCAATGGCGTGCTGTAGCGATGCCGGAGCGGTTGCTGGACGTGGATCTGGAGCGGTTTGCCGACGTCGCCGTGTATGAGAACGATCCGCTGTTCACCCGCCACACCCAACTCGACTTCGCGGCGGATTTGCCTGTGGCCGAGGTCAACCGGGAGCTGATCAGCTCCGCGCTCGGTCTGCTGGACCGCATCGACCGACAGTCGCCGGCCCCGAATCACCTGGTCCGGATGGTGTCCGTCACGTCCTGGTGGACGGACGACGATCAGTGGGGTGCTTGCAGCGACGGGACGACCGAGATCGTCCGGCCAGGCATCTTCGTCGCCAACCTGGACCACGAGCTGATGCGCGGCTTCAAACTCCACCGCCCGCACTCTGCTGCTGCGTCATTCGTCGCGCAGGTGGCCGGTCTGGCGTATGAAGTCCTCGAGGAGCGACTGACGGAGGCTAACGCCTGGTGCCCGAACTGGGTCTACGTCGCGCGGCTAGGTCGGCTGCCCGCAGCCGCAGTCGAGGATTGACCAAGATGGGCCGGCCGCGGCGGCGGGGACATGTGCGGGTTGACGTCGATGGGTGGTTGGCGCGGGCGAAGTGGGGGCCGGCGTTGTCGGAAGCCGAGGTGGATGCGGTCGCCGGTGCATTGCGCGACGACGCGATGCCTGGCAGCGCCTATTCCCTTATCCACATTCTGGGGCGGGCCCAAGCGGTTCGGCACCGTGAACTGGTCGCTGGGTTTCTGCAGTCGCCAGGAGATCCGGACCTGGCTCGGATCGCTTTGAAAAGCCTCTGCTCCTACTGGGGTCTGACGGCTGAGTACCTGCCGCAGGTGATCGAATTCGTGCGGGGAGTTGAATGGGACGAGGAGCCGTGCTCGGTTCGGCCGATTGCGATGTCCGTGCTCGGCGCTCACCTGACTGACCACCCCGACCCGGCGCTGACTCGCCTCTTGCTGGACGTCGCCGCCGAATCGGGCTCGGCCGGATCTGAAGGAGATAGGAGATGAACGAGAAGGTGGCATTGGAGTTCTACGACGTCGTCCGGATCGGGCGGTCGGCTGCGACGGTGGGTGCGGGGATCGCCGGTCGTACTGGTGTGGTGCGGGGCGTCTCTACGCCAGAGTTGTTTGCGGTTCTGGTCGGGGAGGAGGTCTACATGGTTGACCTCGCCGACCTGACGCGCACGGGTGAGCGGGCACGTCCGGAAGAGCACACCGAGAGCATCAACGTCCGGCCCCAGCGGTACGGCGAACCTGGGTGAGCTGCCCTTAGGTGCAGGGGGTGGTTCCCTTGGTTGCGGCCGGACGGGCGTTCCGGTGGGGAGGGGGGACGGCGATGCTCCGGGAGTGGAGAACGACTACGCGGACGCGAACGTCGGGCCGGTGGCGCGGCCGGCGGGGCCGGAGGGAGCGGCGCCGGATGTGGGGGCCGGGAACCTGGCGGTGGCTGACAGCCGGCAGCAGGTTGAGGTGTTGCGGCCCAAGCTGCTGGATGGCGCCAAGGTGCTGCAGGTGACGTACGACGCGCACAACGAGGCGTTGCTGAAGCTGGATGAGCTCGATGCCGCCGGCGATCTCACCGAGAAGGGCATCAACGACCGGGCCGCGCTGACCGCGACGCGGGATCAGCTGTTCAAGGACCTGGTGCAGGCGAATCAGGATCTGTTGATGCTCGACGACGTCGCCGTCAGTCCGCAGCAACTCAACAACCTGCTGGTACGGCGAGGCGCGACCGCCGGGGTGGCATCGCAGACCGAGGCGACTCCGGGCAGCACGCAGCTCGGACCGGATGGCATTGTCACGACGAAGCCTGGGTCGGTCACGACGAGTGTGGCGGACGGCGTCTCGAGCACGCGGACTGTTTCTTCGACGAGCACGATCGACTCGTCCGGATGGTCGAGCAAGAACTCCGACACGACGGCGACGACGAGCAAGACCGCGGAGGGCACGCTCGACACCAGCAGCAAGTCGAAGACGAGCGGGACGTCGATCGGTCCCGGCGGGATCACCAAGAGCTGGGGTGAGCAGTCGTCCAGTTCGTCGACGACCGAGGCCGGGGTGACAACCTCGAGCAGTTCCTCGACGTCGCAGACGCTCGGGACCGGCGGCTACACCAAGAGCACCGAGGTCAAGGACGACAAGACGGCGAGCAAGAACACCTTCGGTGTCACCCGTGGTGGCGGTCAGGTCGGCGTGAACTCGAGCAGCTCGACGACCGTGGACGGTCTGGAGAACAAGACCAGCAAGGGCGGCGGTCTGATCGCGGGGCCGGACGGTGTCGGCGCGACCGGGAACTACGGCACGTCGTCGACCAAGGAGAAGGACGGGGTCAAGTCCACCAGGACGGCCGGCCTGGACGGGAAGTTCCTGCTCGACGTCGCCAAGGTGGAGGGCGAGCCGCCGCGCTACCAGCTCACGATGACGATCAACCTCGGCGGCAAGCTGGGCGGCGCCGAGAGTGAGGAGAAGGAGTCGGCCAAGACCGGCATCAAGACCTCCTTCGGTGCGACCGCCGGCGCCAGCCTCTCCGGTACGGCGACCTTCGTCCACATCTACACCGAGGACCAGACGAAGCGCTACCTCGGCGCGGTCGACGCCAAGACCGCGGGCTCCGAGAAGGAACTGCAGATCATCAAGCTGGTCTCGGAGAACAAGCTGGACGCCGCGAAGGCGCTGATGACCGGCCTGAGCTCGGCGCTGTCACCCTCGGCCGCGTCGCAGCTGGACGACGGGGGCAGCGCGTCGTTCGAGTTGTCGGCCGGCGTCGAGGGTGGTGCCGACGCCGGCGCGAGTGGCGGCGGGTTCGGCGGCAAGCTCAGCGTGTCCGGCAAGAAGGGCACGAGCCTCAAGCGCAGCGTGTCCCGCAAGGGCGACAAGATCAGCATCACGACCGCGGAGACGGAAACCGACAGCGAGACGGGTGCCGGCTCAGTGTCCGCCGGAGCAGCCTCGATGGGCGTCAGCGGGACGAGGTCCGGCAAGCAGGCCGACTCCGTGACGTTCGAGCTGGACCAGAAGGATCCGGCATACGCGCAGCACTTCTCGGAGATCTCCGGCCGGCTGACGATCGAGAGCCTGCGCGCCTACGCCACCGCGCACCCGGGTCTGACCGCCAGCGACACCGCGACCACCAGCACCGACAACAGTGTGACGACGACCGCGGGCGTCGCCGGGGTCAGCCTCGGCATCTCCAACCTCAGCGGCTTCGAGACAACGACCACCAAGGATGCGAAGGGCACGACCGAGACCAACACCGGTAAGGCCGGCGGCGGTGCCGAGCTCGACGTCGCGGGCCTGGTCAAGATCGGGCACTCCGAGAAGACAGCGGTCAGTACGACGATCGACCCGGGCGGATCGGCCACCGGCGATCTGAGCCGGACCACCTCGGACACCGATCTCGGTGCGACCGCGAAGAAGTTCGCCGAAGGCTTCAGCAAGAGCCCGATCGCCTCGACCGCGGCCCTGGTGACCGGTGCCTCGAAACCGGCCGAGGAGAAGACCGAGGTGGTCGGCATGAAGCTGGCCGACTCCGACTTCGACCGGATCTACGGCGCGGCCCAGGACCCGACCGGCTGGGGCCGTCCGGTGTCCCGGCCGCGGGACCGGTCCGGCTGGATGTCGTTGCGGTCGCAGATCGTGGCCGCCGGCAACGACCACAAACAGATCGCCCGCTTGATCGCGCACTACGGCGACGGCGTCGACGACGCACCGACGTACCTGGCTTCGATCGTGCGCGGTGTCGGGCGGACCGACGGCGGCGCGATCTACGAATGGCCGGGGGAGCTCAGCGCGGAGAAGGCCGGCTTCGGGAAGCTGGTCGAGGACGACGCGGTGGCGCCGGTGATGGCGCTGGAGGGCACCGGGAAGAACAAGGAAGCGCTCGAACTCGTCACCACGACCACGACGAAACTCGACAAGCTGGCGACCGACATGCTCGCGAAGCGCAACGAGTTCAGCGAAGGCGCGTTCGGCGAGATGATGGTCCGGCTGTCGGACCGGCGCCGGGAGCTGGCCGGGCGGGCGTACCTGATCAACCAGCGGGTCGCGGTCGGCGGGCCGGACGCGCTGGCGGCCAGCGGCCCGCCCACCAAGGAGCAGTCCGAGCAGGAGACGGCCGAGGTGGCGAAGGCGACCGCGAAGGTCGCGATCGACGGGCACAAGCAGGCGCTGACCGGGTTCGAGGCGGCGCAGGGGGCGCAGTTCTGGATCATCCAGAAGGAGCTGGCCCGGCGCGACGACTGGTTCGGCAAGCCGAGTGTGATCGAGATGGAGGGCGCGTTCAGCAACCTCCGGGACAAGGTCTACCCGCCGTGGCGGGACACGCTGGCGAAGATCCGCGAGGCCGCGAAGCAGGCCGGCCTCGACGAGAACGCCGCGGCCACGCCGGAGCCGAACAAGCTCTACTGCAACCACCTCCACCACGAGGCCTTCGGCAACGACATGTTCACGCTCTGACTGCCCGATTGTGCACGGCGGACTGCCCCCGGCCTCGTCCGCGCGGACGTACCGCGCAGAGCCCCGGACGGGAACCCTTAGGGGCGAGACCAGACCAGCTCGAAGGAGTGAAAATGCCGACCTACCTGTCGCCCGGTGTCTACGTCGAGGAGGTGGAGGCCGGGCAGCGGCCGATCGAAGGCGTCGGTACCGCGGTCGCCGCGTTCGTCGGCTTCGCCGAGAAGGGTCCGCTGAACACCCCGACGCTCATCACCAACTGGACGCAGTTCACCCAGACCTTCGGTGATTTCGTCGAGGGGTCGTACCTGGCCCACGCCGTCTTCGGCTACATCCAGAACGGCGGCTCGGCGGCGTACATCATCCGGATCGGTGGCGAGTCGGCCGGCAACGGCCAGGCGCCCAAGGAGCTGCCGGCCGGTGCGCCGCAGACCACCCTCGGCCACTACAAGGTGACCGCGATCGAGAGCGCGAACGGCAAGAACCCCGATGTCACCGTCGAGGTCGCCGACAGCGGGACCGAGAACGCGCCCGAGGGTTCGATCAAGCTGACCGTGCGCGCCAACGGCCGTCCGACCGAGGAGTACGACCCGGTCGTCCCGGACCGGCGTGCCGACAAGGCGAACAACGTCGCCACTGTCGTGAACGCCAAGTCCAAGCTGGTCAAGGTCGAGGAGCTCGCCCAGTCGGCCGCCCTCGAGCCCGTTGCCAAGGGCAAGAAGTCGCTGGTGGCCCCGCCGTCGGCGGACGCGACCGGTGAGGGCGTCGGTGCCGCCGACTACGTCGGTGACGTGGCCGACCGGACCGGATTCTCCAGCCTGGAAGCGATCGACGACGTCACGATCGTCGCCGTACCGGATCTGATGAGCGCCTACCAGCGCGGCGCGATCGACCTGGAGACCGTGCACTCGGTCCAGCAGGCCGTCATCACGCACTGCGAGCTGATGGGCAACCGGATGGCGATCATCGACACGCCGCCCGGGCTGAACGCCCAGCAGGTCAAGGACTGGCGGATGAACCAGGCCGGCTACGACTCCCGGTACGCCGCTCTGTACTGGCCCTGGGCGAAGACCTTCGACCCGGCGTCGGGCCGCAACATCCTCGTCCCGCCGTCCGGTCACGCGGCCGGTATCTGGGCCCGCACCGACGAGTCCCGCGGTGTCCACAAGGCCCCGGCGAACGAGGTCGTCCGCGGCGCGATCGCGCTCGAGACCACGATCACCAAGGCCGAGCACGACCTGCTGAACCCGGTCGGGGTGAACGCGCTGCGGTCGTTCCCGGGCCGCGGCATCCGGATCTGGGGCGCGCGCACGCTCTCCTCGGACCCGGCCTGGCGCTACATCAACGTCCGCCGGCTCTTCAACTACATGGAGGAGTCGATCCTCAACGGCACCCAGTGGGTGGTGTTCGAGCCGAACGACGACGCGCTGTGGGCGCGCGTCCGCCGTACCATCAGCGCCTTCCTGGTCAACGAGTGGCGCAAGGGCGCGTTGTTCGGGCTCACCCCGGACGAGGCGTTCTACGTGAAGTGCGACCGGGAGACCAACCCGGCCGAGGCGATCGACGCCGGTCAGGTGACCTGCCAGATCGGCATCGCGCCGGTGAAGCCGGCCGAGTTCGTCGTGTTCCAGCTGTCCCAGTTCTCCGGCGGCACCAGCCTGGTGAACGAGTAACCACCTAACCAGACAGGGAGATTCTCATGCCGCTCGCAGACGCCATGGACATGGCGACCGCATATTCCTTCAGTGTCTCGATCGACGGGGTCGAGGTGCCCTACGTCATGGAGGTCTCGGGCCTGAAGGCCGAGGTCGACATGATCACGTACTCCGAACAGGCCAAGGACGGCAAGTTCGTCGCCCGTCAGGTGATGGGCCGCAGCAAGGTCGGGCAGTTCAGCGTCACCCGTGGCCTGACCGACTCCAAGACCGTCACCGACTGGCTGAAGTCCGTCATGCAGGGCGACATCAAGGGCGCCCGGAAGACCGCCGAGGTCTGCATCTACACCTCGGACGGCTCGCCGCTGAAGCGCCTGAACTTCCGCAACTGCTGGATCAAGGACGTCGAGCTCGGCGGCACGTTGAAGGCCGGCTCGACCGAAGCGCTGACCGAGAAGTTCACCGTGTGCTGGGACGAGATGGAGTACGCGTGATGCGTCGCGCCCACAACACGACGCTGGTGGCGGACGCGGCTCCCTCGGAGTCCGCGCCCGCCCCGGCGGCGGTCAGCCCCGCGCCGACGCTGCGCACCGAGTTCGACTTCGAGCTCCCGCGCGGTTACGTCGACGCGGACGGCGTCGTCCACAAGTCCGGAACGATGCGCCTGGCAACGGCTCGCGACGAGCTGCTGCCCTTGTACGACGCACGCGTCCAGGAGAACCCGGCCTTCACCACGGTCGTCCTGCTGGCCCGCGTGATCACCCGCCTCGGCGACGTCTCGCGGATCGACGCCCAGCTGGTGGAGAACATGTTCGCCTCCGACGTCGCGTTCCTCCAGGACCTCTACCGCCGGATCAACTCCGAAGGCCACACCCGGGCCGCCGTCACCTGCCCGTCGTGCGAGCAGCAGTTCGCCGTCGACATCGCCGGTGGCCGCCTGGGGGAATCCTGACGTACGCGACCGGCCGCCTGCAGGAGGAGATCGCGTACGTCGCCTATCACTTCCACTGGCGCCTGGACGACATCCTCGATCTCGAACACCCGCAACGCCAGGCGTTCGTCACTGAGATCTCCAAGATCAACCGCCGCATCACCGAGGGGGACTGATGATCGGCCAGCTAGCCGAGGGCACCCCGTCGACCTTGCGCCCGCCGAGTGGTGACTGGATCTCGTCCTGGCGCTCGCCTGCGTTCACGGGCGACATGGCGCACCAGCTGGACCCCGCTGGTCCTAGCGGTTTGTTGTCCGACCTGGTTAGCACTGGAGCGCCCCGCATGTACGGCGGGGACTCGGCTCTGGACGTCCGCTCGCACAGCTCGCTCCCTGGTGCGCTGACTGGTGAGGATGGGGGAACCGGCGAGGCTCCGGCGGCTGTCGGTCCCATTGGTCGCGTCATCCAAGCAGTCCGCAAGGCGTTTGGTGGGAACCGTTCTGCCGGTGGGTCTGGGGGTGCAGCACCGGGCTCAGGCAGTGGGGGCGGCAGCGGCTCTGGCTCCGCCCTCGGTTCCGGCGCTGGGCCCCTCCTCGGTTCAGGCCCAGGCATCGGGTCAGCCGCTGCAGCGCTCCTCGGCTCTGCCTCCGGCTCGGGTTCCGGCTCGGGCTCGGGCTCGGGTTCCGGTGATGGGGCCGGCTCTGGCGCAGCCCTCGGCTCAGGGGTTGGCGCACTCGCGGGCTCAGGCTCAGGCTCTGGCGCCGGTGTCGGGGCGGTGGTCGGTTCGGGTTCTGGCGTAGGGCCCCTTCTCGGTTCAGGTCCGGGCCTCGGTGCCGGAGCCGAGGCGGCCATCGGCTCTGGTTCCGGACCAGGTTCTGGGGGAGCGCCCCTTCTCGGCTCAGGTCCAGGCCTCGGTTCTGGCGTTGGTTCAGTTGTCGGCTCCAGCTCCAGCTCCGGTTCCAGCTCGAGCTCCGGTTCCGGCTCGAGCTCGAGCTCGGGCTCGGGATCGGGTTCGGGCCTCGGGTTCGGGCCGAATATTGGCGCGGTCGTCACGGCTGCCTCCGGGCTTGCGTCTGGCTCCACGCCCGGCACTGGCGGCGGGCCCAGCCTCGGTGGCGGACCCAGCCTCGGTGGTGGGCCGAGTCTCGGCGGCGGGTCCGGCCTCGGCGGGGCGGCATCCGCGGCGGGCGCACTGCTTGGCAGCGTGGGATCGGCCGGCTCCGCCGTGTCCGACGGACAGCTACCTCTAGCACGCCCAGCCCTTGCAGCACTCATGAATGAGCCAACGTTCGCCGAGGTCCTCGCCGGCGGCCGAGCCGCAACGGCCAGTTCTGCACCGTCCCTCGGTGCAGCTCCCGCCCTCGCCTCCGCACTTCAAGGCAGCTCAAACCCGGCCGCAAACGCCAGCTCCGGTACGGCGGCCGCCGCCTCAGCGCTCCTCGGCACACCTGGTGCGGCAGCCTCGATGCCGTTGGCACGCCTCGCCGCTCCGGGATCGAGCCAGGTCACCGCAGCCCTCCCCGCCGACGCCCGGCGCGCCCTCACCGTCCCAACCCTCCAGAACCTGCTCCCCACCCTCGCGCCGATGACCAGCCCGGGCTCTGGTTCCGCCGAGGTGGCCCAGGCTCTCGAGGCGATTGCTCCCGGCACCACCGCTGCCGGTCTGCCGGTGGCCTCTCAATCGGCCGGCCCGGCGGCTCCGGCAGGGGCGCCTGCCGGTCTCTCCCGCCGCCGGGCCGGCCTCGGGGCCCCGCTCGCCGGACCGCTCCCGTCCCAAGCACTACCGGTCGCCTCCCCATCCGGCCCGTCCGCCACGGCCTCGGCCGCGGACCTAGCCGCCGCCGGTTCCACCGAGGTGGCCATCCCCGGTTCCAGCGCAGCAGCCGCCGCATCCGCCGTACCGGCCGCTGCACCGTCCATGGCACTCGCCAGATCGCTTGCCGGAAGCAACCAAATGCTTCCGGTACCGCCGGTCGTCACCGGCGCCTTCCAAGACATCGCCGGCCGTTCCGGAGCCACCGTGCCCCTGCTCGGAGAGCGCGCTCTCAGCTCCGACGTCAGCGAGATGCTGTCACCCCCGGCCGGCGGCGACGGCGCAACTCCCGCCCAGCCGATCACCTACCTCCCGCCCCACTCGGTCGACAGCGCAGGCCCCTCCGGCACCAGCTACAGCGGCCCCTCTGCTTCGGCCCCCAGCCCTCGCGGGAACGCCTCCACAGCGGGCCTGTCCAGCCTGCCAACCCTCTCCGTCGCACCGCAGGAAAACATGACCACCGTCGGCAGCCCGGCCGGTGACGCCGGGCGCTCACCGGCGGTGGCCAGGCCGCCCGCTGCGGGGTCTGCCGCGGCGGGCGGTCTGGTCGAAGGCAACGTGGTCCAAAGCGTCAGCGCCAACGACGGCGCCGCCTCGGCCCCGTCCACGCCCCCACCAGCCTCGGCCGCAGCACCCAGTACGGCGCCCGCCGCGGGAACGCCCGCAGCAACCGGGGGAGCGCTCTCCGCCGCCGACGTCGACGGCCTGGCCACACGACTGTACGAACCGATCGCCCGCCGCCTCCGCGCCGAACTGGTCGTCGACCGGGACCGAACAGGCACCCTGATGGATCGGATGTGGTGACCCAATGAGTGGAACCGACCTGACGCCGGCCGTCGGCGTCCGCTTCATGGTGCAGGTCGACGAACTGGACCTCGGGCTGTTCACCAGCTGCGAAGGACTCGGCGTCGAGGTCGTGATCGAGCAACGCAACGAAGGCGGCAACAACGCCTACATGATGCAGATCCCGTCCCGCCTGAAGTTCCCGAACATCAAACTGACCCGCCCCCTGACCAAGGAAACCGAACGCGTAGCCAAATGGATCTCCGGCCTGGCCGCCGGCGTCCAGCGCCGTACCGGCCAGATCACCGCCATGACCACCGACGGCACCGTAGTAGCCCGCTGGGGCCTCATCGACGTCATCCCCGTCCGCTGGACCGGCCCCACCTTCACCAAAGGCCCCGCCGACGTCCTCACCGAAACCATCGAAATAGCCCACCACGGCTTCATAGACACCGGCGCCTAACCCCACCACCGCCGTAGCTGACCGGATGGCGAGCCCGGCGGCCACACATCCGCTGCTCCCAGTTGCCGAACTGTAGTTGCCGCTAGCAACAAGGACACCTGTCAGCTACTCCAGCCCGGTGACCGCCGCCCGCCGGCGACGAGCCGTGATCACTCATCCGGTCCTCTGTAGGCAGCCAATCGCGAGGACGCCTGCCGGCGAACCCATCACAGTCGCCTGCCGCTTCCCAGAGCCTCCCTGCCACAGCTGCAGCAACATCCGTGCTTCCCGCAACCGACACCACCCAGACCACCGCCCTCGCCAACCGCAACCGCAGCTTCGACCGGGGCCTAGGCACCGCTCACGCGATCACCGACCTCGCCGACCGCAACCGCAACCGCAACCGCAACCGCGACCGAAGCCCAGAAGCTGGGGCAACGCGATCACCGCCTCGCCATCCACCCCGGCCACCGCATGCGCCAGCCACCTGTCGCTCCAACGGCCGCGGCGGCGAACAACGACCGCACACCCCGCCCGGCCGCAACCAACCAGCCCGAACCGGACATCCACGGAACCGCACTGCCACAGAGCGGCAGTAAACGTCCGTGGACCTCGCATCCGGCACCTACCGGACGACTGGGAAAGCACCGGCATCTCATCTCACAGCCAGACTTCAACCCGGCCAGCCACGCAGGACGTAGCGGGTCACCGCGCTGCCCGACCAAGACGCGTCGCCAAGCGATCCGGCAGCTGAGGTGACTAGTTGCCGCGCGCAACCAGCTCCCTCGCGACCAACTCCACCGTCGTATGAGTAAGCGGGCTCCTGTTGCGACCCAGGGCCATCAGGCGCGCGGTCGAGCAATCCGGTGTATGGCGCTCGTATGCTGCGCCACCAGACTCCCAGTCACCATGCTCGGTAGGCTGCGAGTGCCGACCTCGATTCTCCGGTGCGTCCGAGACGGTGCCGTGCCTGCCAGCCCGTCACCTGAGCCGACCGGCTGTCGGTTGCCAGCCTTAGTCGTGCGGTGCGGTTGACACAGTGCGTGGCCGCCAATCCGTCACCCCAGCCGACCGGTTGGCGGTTGCCAACCTTCATCGTGCGCTGCGGTTCATTCAGCGCCGTGGTGCCAGTCCGGGATCGTAGGACGCACGCCGACCCGGCACCCGGATCGCGTGGCATCCGGCAAACCGACGCCGCGTGTGGCGCCCGGCAAACCGACGCTGTGTGTGGCACCCGGCAAACCGACGCTGTGTGTGGCGCCCGGCAAACCGACGCTGTGTGTGGCACCCGGCAAACCGGCGCCGGGTTCGGAGGCCCCCGGTCATGCGGTGCGCGGCTCACTAGGGTGCTGCGATTGCCAGCCGGGGATCCTGCGGCGCGCGGCCATTGCCAGCAGTAGCTGGCATCCAGGGATCCTGCGGTGCACGGCCGTCGCCGGCAGCAGCTGGGATCCGGAGATCCTGAGGTGCACGGCCGTCGCGAGCAGCGGCTGCTGGCCGGGGATCATGCGGCGGACGGACATCCCCGGGCGGTGGTCGCGGGCCTGGGATCGTGTGGGCGCACAGCTGATCCGGCGCTGTGGTTGGTGATCCACGAGCGCCGGCTGCCGTTTCGAGTCGGGGCGTGCGCGCGGTCGTGGCCGCGAGCCACCAGCAGTGGGTCGGCCTACGGTCCGGCTGCTGGGTTGTCGTCGGTTGCCCAGGGGTCTGTGTAGCCGGGTGTGAGTGAGAGGAGCCGTTCGCGGAAGGCTTCGCGGCGGGCGATGAGTGCGGCGTTGGGCTGGGTGCTGGCGGCGGGGAGCCGGGTCGGCCGTTCGTATGTCGGATTGCTGCCGCCATCGCCCCAGCTGAAACAGGTCCCGCCGTCCTCGCCCGCGTCGACACGAGCCCTGCTGGCACTAGGCGTGCTGGACTCGCCGGCACGGCTGGCATCGCCCGTACCGGCACTCGCCCCGTCGGCATCAACCCCGCTGTCACCGCCGATGCCCGGACCTGCCCTGCCGCTACTGGACCCACCGTCGCTGTCCCCACCGGCGTTGGCGCTGTTCGCGGTGCTGTGGGCGTCGGCGTCGGTGTCGCGGGCAGGGGTGATCCACGCAGCCATGGCAGCAAGCGCGACAGGATCTGGCGGTGGCGGATCCGCCCAGCTCGGCCTGGTGACGTGGACGACACCGCCGGTGATGGTGATGGTCCATTGGTTCTTGTGAACCGCCCGGTGGTGCGCAGAACACACCAGGGCAAGATTCTGCAGGCTGGTCGGTCCTCCGTCGACCCAATGGATGACGTGGTGGGCATGGCACATCCACGGTGGTGCCTTACACACCACGCAGCCCTTGTCGCGCTTGTTCAATGCCCGCCGGATGTAGCGGTTGACGAAGCGTTGTTCGGTGCCGACATCCAGCGGCTGCGAATCGCCACCGAGCACGATCGGCAAAATCGCGGCGTCACAGGCCAGCAGCCGGACGGCGCCGGCGGACAGGTTCCCGCCGAACACCAACTCACCCACCCCACCCGATGATGCACCCGATCCACCCGTGGCGCCGGTCCCGCCCGATCCATCGTTCGCACTGGCCGCGCTGTTGAAGGCGTCTGGGATGTTGGAGAGGGCGTTTTTGAGGTCGTTGAAGTCGATGGTGACGGTGAGGTGTGGTACGCCGGGGTGGTCGGGGTTGCCTGCTGCAGCATCCGAGATCCCGATCAGCGCGTCGGCTTGGCGTTGTTCCAGGGTGCGGGGGTCGCGTTCGCCGTCGATGGTTTTGTGGGGTTTGGCGAGGGTGTGGATCTGGGTCTTGACTTGTTCCCCGGCGGCGCCGGGCAGGAACCCGGTGATCTTCACCCCGCCCTCAACATCCCGCAGCCGCAGTGACCGTTGCTTGTGGGCTTCGTCTTCGGCGGGTTCGGGGCCGTCGGTGTCGAGGCGGGCGAGGACGTCGCGGCCGAACTTGATGAGTTCGCGGGTGTTGGTGTGCTCGGCAGCCCGGATCATCTCGCGTTCGGCGACGTCCAGGACCTCGACCGGCACCGTCGCCGGCGCCTTCTCCAACGTGGACACGATGACCTTGGCCGAGTCCGGCGCCAGGACCGCCGACTCCGCCGACCCCGACGACTCCGACAGGTCCGACTTCGATGGGTCGGCGGGGTCTGGCAGTGCGTCGGCGACGGCGGAGTATTTGGGGAGGTTCTTGGCGAAGGTGAGGTCTTTGCGGACGTCGGCGGGGACGAGCCGGTAGCGCTGGGCGAGGAGTTCGGTGGTGTCGCGGGCGCCGAGTTCTTGGGCGGTGCCGATTTCGTCGAGGCGGCCCATGGTTTGCAGTTTCAGGGTTTCGACCAGGGCGGCGGTGGCCATCAGGGTGTCGAGAGTCGACAGCAGTTCGCTGCCGCTCTGCGTGTACACCGGTGGCATCGCCAAGATCTCCATACCCATAAGCATAGACATGGCCACCGACAGTTTTCGAGCTCAGAACCCCTTATATACAAAGGAAGTGTGGGCTGTTGGTGTGGGCTGGTTGCCCGTTCAACTTGCCCACACCCAACCGCAGCTAAGTCAGGTGTCGGTGGTCGTGTTGATCGGGGCTTTTCGTCAGATGGCGCCGAAGAGCTTCCGGCTAGCGCCCACTTCACGTACCCAAGCCACAGCCCGTCAGCCCGTCAGCTCCAGGCGACGGGATCGCGGTCGCGGGGCTGGCCATCTGGCTCAGCCATGCGCTCTGCTCGCTGTGCGTTTCAGTTGGCTGGCGTTGGTGGTTGGGCGGGGTGCAGACCGACAGGACTCGGCCGGTGTCGTGGGTTTGTGGTTGCTCGCCGCGTCCGGCCGATCTGAAAGACAGCATGGCTGGCCGCCGCGGTGGCTGAGCCGGATGGCGAGGCCGCGACCGAGGTTCCGGTCGCTGACGGCTGACGGGCTTTGGTCGCGGTCCGGCAAGGCAGGCCGGTGACCAACTTCGCGTCGCCTGGGCTTCGCGCTTCCGGGCCTGGGTTGCGGTCCGGCAAGGCAGGGCCGGTGACCAACTTCGCGTCGCCTGGGCTTCCGGGCTTTGGTTGCGGTCCGGTAGGGAGGAGCGGTGACCACGTTCTCCGTTGCCTGGGGTTGACGGGCTCTGGGTGCTGTTCGGGAAGAGGCGATCGGCAGCTGGACTCGCGTTCATCCGCGAGGCATGGGCCGGCGTGGTGCGTTGGTCGGTGATTTCTTCTTATATAGCGACCAAAAGTTACCGACTCCCGCACATCAAGCTCCTCAGCCGTAGCCCGTCAGCCCCAGGCAACGGACGCGCGCGGTCGCCGTGCTCGCCATCCCCCTTAGCCATCTGCTCTGCGCGCCGTGCGTTTCAGTCGGCTGGCCTTGGCTGTCGGGCGGGGCGCAGACCGAAAGGACTCGGCCGGGGGCGTGGGTTGGTGGTGGCTCGCCGCGTCCGGCCGATCTGAAAGACAGCACGGCGGGCCGCCGCGGCGGCTGAGGCGGATGGCGAGGCCGCGACCGAGGCTCCGTTGCCTGGGGATTCCGGGCTTTGGTTGCGGTTCAAGAGCGCAGGCCACCAGCAGCTGCCCCGATCTCCCTGCGCGCTTTCGCTTGCCCGCGTTCGTTAGCCGGTGGACTTTCGTCGCTGGTGCCCCAAAATCCACCGGATAGCGCGGCACCCTGCGCCTGCGCAGCCGCCTGAACGACGCCTCGCTGCCGTGGTCCAGCCGTCTCGCGGACCGCCACCACTGACCAACCTCCGCTGGGTCCACCTCGCCACGCTCAACCGCCGCCCGGAAACCCTCGCCGGAGTGAGTTGGTCAGTGGCACAGGTCCGCCCGCGTGTTCCAGCTCAGCCGGAGACCTGGCTCGCCGCTTCTTTGGTGGCTGTCTTTGGTGGTTGAGACGGGGTGCAGGCCGAAAGGACTCGGCCGGGGACGGGCGTTGTGGTTGCTCGCCGCGTCCGGCCGATCTGAAAGACAGCATGGCCGGCCGCCGCGGTGGCTGAGGTGGGTGGCGGGGCCGCGACCGGGTTTCCGTTGCCTGGGGCTTCCGGGCTTTGGTTGCGGGCCGAGAAGAGGACCGCGATCGGCTCTCCGTTGCTTGGGGTTGGCGGGTTTTGGTTTCGGTTGCTGTTCGGGAAGGGGCGCCGGTTAGTAGGTGAGCCGTCCCACCGGGCGGTGCCGCCCGCGACGTTCGGATTTCGTCACCGGGTCCCAGAATCCACCGGTTGGCGCGTCACCCCTCGGTCTGAATCGGCGCGATTAGCCGAGGCGACGCGTCGTGGGCCTGGTCTACCTCTCTTGCGGACCGCCACCACTGATCAACCTCCGCGGCATCCAGCTCGCCACGCTCAACCGCCGCCCGAAAGCCTTTGCTGGAGTGAGTTGGTCAGTGGCACAGGTCCGCGCTCGCTATCCGGTTCAGCCACCGGACTGGCTAGCCGCGGCTGTCTTTGTCGGCTGCTCTTGGCGGTTCGACTGGGTGCAGGCCGAAAGGACTCGGCCGGGGACGCGGGTTTGTGGTTGCTCGCCGCGTCCGGCCGATCTGAAGACAGCATGGCTGGTCGCCGCGGTGGCTGGGGAGGCCGCGACCGAGGTTCCGGTTGCTGACGGGCTTGGGTTGTGGTCGGCAAGGCATGGCCGGCGACCAACTTCGCGTCGCCTGGGCTTTGGTTGCGGTTCGGGAGGGAGGGCCGGTGACCGCGTTTCCGTTGCCTGGGGTCGACGGACTTTGGTTGGGGGCCGAGAAGGGGCCGGTGATCGGGTGTCCGTTGTTTGGGTTGACGGGCTTTGGTTGCTGGGTGGGGAAGGCGTGCCTCGCGACTGCTCCACCCTTGGTGCATGTCCGTGCGGTGCCAAGGCGTACCGAAGAACAGGTAGTACTAGGGGTGCTGTGAAGTCGGGCAGCGTGGTGGCGGGCGCGGGCCGCCCTTCAGGCGGACGACTATCAGTTCGGCGGTACACCTGGGGAATGGTGGTCGGCCGGGTGCTGAGCTTGGGGGCTACTACGTTGTGGGGATGGATGAGCGTGTGGGGCGGGCGTGTGACCAGTACGAGCGGGCGATCTTTCAGGGGGACCTGACGGGGCTGGCCGGTGCGGAGCGGGAGCTGGATGCGGTTGAGGCCGAGTTGGTGTTGGCCAGGGGGAAGCTTCTGCATGCGCGGTTCCTGGACGGGCGTGAGCAGGAGGATCCGCATGAGTTGGAGCTGTTTCGGCGCTCGCTCGAGTTGTACGAGGGGCTCGAGGATGATCGGGGCCGCGCGGAGGCTTGGTTCTGGATCGGTTGTTTCCATCAGGTCGTCCGCGATGAGACTGAGCTGGCGCTGGCCGCGCTGGAGTTGTCGGCCGAGCTTGCCCGGCAGACCGGGGACGGGCTGATCTTGTCGTACGCGCTCAGGCACCTCGGCATCGCTGCTCACCGGGCCGGTCTCGCGGAGGAGGCGGGTCAGCTGCTGGGAGAGTCCACCGAGCTTCGCCGCGCGCTCGGCTTCACCGACGGCGTGGCCGCGAACCTCGTCGGCCTGATCCATCTCGCCATCGACCAGGGCCGGCGGGACGACGCCGAGGCCCTCCTCATCGAGGCCACGGAGCTTGCCCAAGACGCCCCGGCGATCCTGAACCAAGTGACCGCGGCGCGCGAACGGCTGTAACCGACCGGTTCATGCAATCAACCTTGCACAAGGATTCTTGTCTAATCGCCAGGCCGTGCCGAGGCTGAGGATCAAAGGGCGAGAAGCTCAGCCGCCAGGGTCTCGGGCGCCTGGCGGCGGACGAGGGCCGCGATCCGGTCGGTCTCGGGGCCCAGAGCGGCGCGGCACTGGGCCCACGCGGTGGCTTCGGCTTGCAGGCGGTCGACGATGAAGACCGGAGCGCCGATCTCCTCGCGCTGACGATCGCAGACCGCGAGCAACCTGACGGCGAACGAGAACGAGCCCTCAGCCGCAGCAAGAATCGCGAGCAGCCCGAAACAGTCCAGTACGCCGGTCGAGTACCCGATCCCGCGCGCGATCCGCAACGCCTCCAGCGCCCGTGCACGAGCTTGGTCGAGGTCACCGGCCTGGAAGTCCAGGATGCCGAGGCTGCCCATCGCCAGCACCTTGCCCTGCTCATCGTTCAGCTCGGCCCAGACGTCGTACGCCTCGACGAGGTAGGCCCGAGCTTCGACCGGGTAGCCGAGTTGCCGCAATGCCATCCCGTTGCAGTTCAGGGCAGCGCCCAGTACGACGCCCATCCGCAGCTCGCGAGTGAGCACTTCCGCCTCGCGCCCGAACTGCAAGGCCGCGTACACGTCATCAAGCGCCAGACTCGTCAACGTCAACCCCTGGGAAGCGATCGCCAGCCCGCGCCGGTCGCCCAGAGAGCGGTAGATGGTCGCGCTCTCCAGCCCGGTCTCGAGCGCCTCGGCGTACCCACCGGCGAAGCGGGTCTGCGCGGCCAACCCGGCCAATGCGGCGGCTCGTTCGACGGTCGGTTCGGTGAGTCCGGCCAGTGAGGCGCGCAGCCATGCACGCGCCTGGCCCATCAAGCCGCGGAACAGCCAATGCCACGAAAGTGGCGCGACGATCTCGCCGACCCGGGCCGGGTCGTTGCCCTCGGCAAGGCACCAGTCGATCGCGGCGATCAGGTTCGGCTCTTCCAGCCGCAGCACCCGCCCGGTCACCTGCTGGCGCAAGGCAAAGCGTTGATGCAACGCCGCGGCATGCCGGCTGAAGCGCGCCAGCTCCACACACCACCGAACATGCCGATTCCGTACGGCGGCCTCTTCGTCGGCTGCCCGGAGTTGTTCGAGACCGTACTCGCGGACCGTCTCCAGCAGACTGAACCGTTCGTCGGTATCCATCGTGACGAGACTGCGGTCGACCAGGACCGCGAGCAGTTCGGCGACCTCGTCGATCTCGATGCCGTCGCCGGCCAGAACCTGCTCGGCCGCGTCCAGCGCGCATCCACCAGCGAAGACGGCCATCCGCCGCAGGACCGTGCGTACCGGAGGTTCGAGCAGTTCGTGGCTCCAGTCGAGAGCCGCCCGCAGACTCGAGTGACGTGGGCCGGCGTCGCGGAAGCCGCGGATCAGCAGCCGGAGGCGGTCGTCGATGCGGGCCGCGAGTTGCTCCACCGACAACGTCCGGGTCAGGCCCGCGGCCAGCTCGATACTGAGCGGAAGCCGGTCGACCGCTGCGCAGATCTTCTCCACCGCCGGGCCGGGCTCAGTGCCACTGCGGTCACAGAACAACTGCGCGGCGTCCGCCGCCGGAAGCGGACCGATCCGGCGAATCTTCTCGTCGGACATGCCGAGGGCGCGCTGCGAGGTGACGAGGATCGACAGCTCGACCGCCTTGAGCTGCAGCGCGTCGATCACCGGTACGACGGCGTCCACGAGGTGCTCGGCGTTGTCGACGACGAGCAGCGCGCCGGTCAGCAGTTCGGCTGAATGACCCAGCGATTCGCCGCCACCGTCCGCGCCGACCGCACCGGCCAGGGCAGCGACCACGTTGTCGCCCTGATGCAGAGGACCGAGGTCGAGCCACGCGACCGAACGACCCTGCTCAGCCGCGTGCGCCGCGACCTCGCGCGCCAGCCTGGTCTTACCCGCACCGGGCCCGCCGAGCAACGTGATCAGCGACGGCTGCCGGAGGTCGCGCAGCAGGGCCGCTTGTTCCCGATCGCGCCCGACGAAGGTTTTCGCTGCCGTAGGCAACGGAATCCGTGGGGCCGGCGGACGATGCCCGCGAAGATCGTCCTCGAGGGCAACCGTCTCCGGGGTGGGGTCGATGCCGAGCTCGTCGGCCAGGCGGGATCGCAAGGTCCGAAGCCGATCGAGAGCATCGGCCTGCTGGCCGGCGCGGGCCAGGGCGAGTGCGGACAGCCCGACCAGTCGCTCGTGCAGCGGATGAACCGCGATCATCCGCTCGAGCTCCGGACCGACAGCGCGGCCGAGCGCCAGGCCGGCCTCGGCCCAGGCCAGTTGGAGATCGACCTGCAGCGTTTGCAGCCGTCGCCGTTCCGCCTCGACGAACGGGATGCCGTGGAGGTCGGCGAGCGGCTCGCCGCGCCACAGTCCGATCGCCGCGGCCGACGTACTGAAGACTCGGGCTTGATCGCCGGAACGTCGTACGGCGTCGACCGTGGTGAGCGCTCTCTCGGCGGCGCTCAGGTCTGCGGGGTCGGCCAGGAGACTGAATCCGGCCGGGGTACGGCGAAGTGCTGCGGAGTGCTCGCCGAGTGCGTTCCGCAAGCGCGAAGCCAGCACCCGCAGCCGGGCAGCCGGGCGAGCCGTGTCCTCATCGGCCCACAGGTCGCGGATCAAGATGTCATCGGCAACGGCTTCGCCTCGTGCGAGGGCGAGCCGGACCGCCAAGGCCTGCGCGAGCGGTTGCCGGACCGGCAAGGTTTCTCGGGCAGCCGACACGATCTCGGCCGGGCCGAGAACGAGCACCTCGAGCTGCCTCATCAGCCGGCCAGGATCTCGGCGGAGAGCGTTTCCGGTGACTGGCGATGCGCGAGGTCGGCCAGCCGGTCGGCCTCGGGGCCCAATGCGTCCCGGCATGCTGACCAAGCGGCGGAGAGAGCGCTTACTTCGTCCGCGACCTGGATCGGACTGCTCAGCTCCTCGCGTTGATGCCGGACCACCGCGATCAGCCGGACAGCGGCCTCATAGTTGCCCTCAGCAACCTCGACCGTGGCGAGCAGCGCGAGGCCGTCCAGGATGCCGAGCAGTCCACCGATGCCGCGCGCCATCCGCAGGCAGAACAGGGCGCGGCGCCGACCCTCGGCGGTGTCTCCGGACTGCACGGCCAGTACGCCGAGATGGTTGGAGGCGAGGACGAGTCCCTCGTCGTCGCGGACCGAGGCCCAGATCTCGTAGGCCTCTTCCAACATGCGCTGGGCCTCGGAGGGGTAGCCGAGCATGCGGAGCCCCACGCCACCGCAGTTGAGGGAGGCGCCGAGGACGATCGGCAAGTCGAGCGCACGGGCCATCGTCCCGGCCTGGTGGGCGTAGTCGAGAGCGCCGTACACGTCGTCGAGCCCGAGGCTGGTCAGCGTCAGCACGTGATAGGTCCGGGCGAGACCGCGATCGTCGCCGAGCGCACGCTGGATCTCCACGCACTCCAGCCCGGCCTGGAGCGCCTCGGCGTACCGGCCAACGCTGCGGGCCTGGAAGGCGAAGCCCCTGAGTGCGTGACCGCGTTCGACCGTGCCGGCGGGCAGAGCGGGGAGCGACGCCCACAGCCACTCACTCGCCTGAACCATCATCCCGCGCGACATCCAATGCCAGCCCAGCGGCGCGACGAACTCGCTGACCCGGCCGGGATCGTTGCCCTCACCCATGCACCAGTCGATGGCGGCGAGCATGTTGGGCTCTTCCAGCCGGACGAGGCGGGCAAGCTCCGGTTCGCCGAGCAGCAGCCGCTGGTCCTGCGGCCCGTAAGCGCCGCCGAACCTGGCCAGCTCCACACACCAGGCCGCGTGCCGATCTCGGAGAGCGCTCTCTTCGCCAGAAACGCGCAGCTGGTCGAGCGCATACTCACGAACCGTCTCGAGCAACCCGATCCGCTCGTCGTTGCTGGTGATCAGACTCCGGTCGGCCAGTTCGCCGAGCAGCAGGTCGACTTCGCCAGGATCGATTCCGTCACCGGCGAGGACGAAGGCGGCGGCCTGTGGCGTGCAGCCGGCGGCGAAGACGGCCAGGCGACGGAGGGCGACTCGCTCCTGGGGGCCGAGCAGTTCGTGGCTCCAGTCGAGTGCGGAGCGGAGGCTGACGTGGCGGGGACCGGCGTCGCGCGGACCCCGGACGAGCAGCCGGAGCCGGTGGTCGATCCGCTGAGCGATCTGCTCGACGGACAACGTGCGGGTCAGGCCAGCGGCCAGCTCGATGCCGAGCGGGAGGCGATCGACCGCCGTACAGATCTGCTCGACTGCCGAGCTTGGCTCAGCGCCGCTGCGGTCGCAGAACAGCTGGCTCGCCTCTGTCGCGGTTAGAGCCGCGACCCGGTGCACCTGCTCGTCGGTCAGTCGCAGTGGGCGCTGTGAGGTGACCAGGATCGAGAGCCCGGACGCTTTGAACCGCAGTACGTCGATCACCGGGGCGAGCTGCTCGACGAGGTGCTCGGCGTTGTCGACGATCAGCAAGGCATCGGTCAGCAGCTCGGCGGAGTGGCCGATCGAGTAGTCGCCGCTGGTGGCTCCGGCAGCGCCGGCGAGAGCGCTCTCCAGGTCGTCTCCCGGCTGGGCCGGTGCCAGATCCAGCCAGGCGACGGGCCGATCGTTCTCGCTCGTCCGGGCAGCGATCTCCCGAGCGAGTCGGGTCTTCCCGGCGCCAGGTCCGCCGAGCAGCGTGATCAATCCAGGTTGCTGGATGCGCGACAGCAGGTCGGCCTGCTCCTGCAGACGGCCGACGAAGGTCCTCGCTGCCGTGGGCAACGAAGACCGCACCTTCGGGGCCGCGGCCAACTGGGTACGCAGACCGTCCTCGAGCGCGACCGTCTCCGGGGCCGGGTCGATGCCCAGCTCATCGGCCAGCCGCACCCGCAGCGCGTGCAACCGATCCAGCGCGTCGGCCTGCCGACCGGCCCGGAACAAGGCCTGCGCGGACAGCCCGACCAGGCGTTCGTGCAACGGATGGAGATAGACCAGCCGCTCCAACTCAGGCTCAACCAGCTTCCCGAGCGCGAGACCGGACTCGGCCCAGGCCAGTTGGAGCTCGAGCCGGAGAGACTCCAGGTGCTGGCGCTCGGCAATGACGAAGGGAATGCCGTCGAGATCGGAGAGCGGTTCCCCGCGCCAGCGGCTGATCGCGGCCGCGGTGGTGGCGAAGACCCGGGCCTGGTCGCCGCTCCGGCGGATCGCGTCGAGAGTAGCGAGCGCCGTGTCCAGATCGGCCGGTACTGCCTGCAGGCTGAAGCCGGCCGAGGTCCGCTGCAGCGCACCGGAGTGCTCGCCGAGCGCGCTGCGCAGACGGGAGGCCAGCACCCGCAACCGGGCCAGCGGCCGGGCCGCGTCGTCGTCACCCCAGAGATCCCGGACCAAGATGTCGTCGGCAACGGGTTTGCCCCGCGCCAGACTCAGCCGAACGGCGAGGGCCCGGCTGAGCGGCTGCCTGATCGGCACCGGTTCGCGGGCAGGCGTCGACACCTCGGCGGGGCCGAGCACGTCGATCTGCAGGAGCGGTTGCCCCGTCGCCCTCACCCCCAGAGGAGAACGTCGTACCGAGGATCCTAATTCGCTCTGCCCTTTCGGGAAGAGGGGAGGTCCCTCGGCGTGGCGCTGGTGCACCTGCCCGGGCGGCGGCCGCGTCCCTAGCCTCGACAGCAAGGTCCGGTTGGAGAGCCGGCCGGTGACGAGGGGTGGTGCGGGCGGTGGCGCGCGGAAATCTGGCGAAGGCCTACCTGGAGATCCACGAGGCGAAACCGGTCAAGGGCGCCGGCGCGGCCCTGGGCGCGTCCCAGGGCACGATCGCGTTCCAGTTCAACCCCAACGAGCTCACCGTCAAGAAGAGCGCCCAGTGGAAGAGCGAGCCGGCCCGTGGTGCGAAGAAGGCCGCGCCGCCGCAGTTCCAGGGTCCGGATCCCGGCAAACTGACCGTGGAGATGTTCTTCGACGCCACCGACACGATGAACGACTCGGTGGTGAAGGCGGTGAAATCGCTCTTCGAGTGTTGCACCCCGACCGACAAGAGTCTGGGCAAGAACGTGCCGGTGCCGCCGCTGGTGGTCTTCCACTGGGGTGCGCTCGACTTCTTCCCCAGCTTCATCACCTCGGTCACCGCGAAGTACACGCTCTTCACGCCCGAGGGAACGCCGGTCCGCGCGACCTGCACGGTCGATCTGCAGGAGATGCCGACGACCACGCCCAAGCAGAACCCGACGTCGGGCAGCCTGACCGCGCGCCGTACCCATGTGTTGCTGGAGGGCGAGACCCTCGCAGCGGTCGCGTACGCCGAGTACGGCGACCCGGCGATGTGGCGGCCGCTGGCCGTGGCGAACGACATCGACGATCCGCAGCGGCTCGCCCCCGGCAGCACGCTGCTGCTGCCGTCTCCGGACGAACTGCTGGCGGGCTGAGATGGCCAACGCCAACATCGCCAGCACCCTCGGGATCAGCGTCAACGGGGGAGCGCTCCCCGATGATCTGATGGCGCTCCTCGCCGGAGCCTGGGTGGACGACAACCTGCACCTGCCGGACATGTTCACGCTGCGCTTCCGCGACCCGGACCGCCTGGTGCTGGCCAAGTCGCACATCGCGATGGGGGTCGAGGTCAAGCTGTCCGTGCACGCGATGCAGGAGAGCGCTCCCCAGGATCTCCTGACCGCCGAGGTGACCGCGCTCGAGATCGAGGTCGACAGCACCGGCACCTTTACCGTTGTTCGCGGGTACGACGCGGCGCACCGGATGTTGCGCGGGACCCGGAGCATGACGTACCAGCAGTCGACGATCAGCGACATCGTCAAGAAGATTGCTCAGCGCAACAACATCCGGACCGCGAAGGTCGACGAGACCAGCACCGTGCACGACCTGGTCAGCCAGGCGAACCAGACCGACTGGGACTTCCTGCGAGTGCTCGCCGACAGCGTCGGATACCACCTGGCGATCGAGAACAAGACGCTGACCTTCTCCAAGCCGGTTGACGCCGCGACCGCACCGAGCGGCTCGGACGGTACGCAAGCGCAGGCCCTGGAGCTCGGCGCGGACCTACTGCGGCTGCGGACGGCGGTGACTGCCGCCGGCCAGGTGCCGTCAGTCGAGGTGCGTGGCTGGGACGACGAAAGCCAGAGAGCGGTCTCCGCGACCGCGGCGGTGCAGACGAAGACCGCCGAGATCGGTGCGAAGCCGGCCGACCTGGCCAAGTCGTTCGGTGCGCAGCCGTGGGTGGTCACCCATGTCCCGCACCGCACCCAGGCGACCGCCGAGGCCGCCGCCAAGGCGCTGGCCGAGCGGGTCGCCGGGACCTTCGCCGAGCTGGAGGGGGTCTGCCGCGGCAACCCCAACCTGCACGCCGGATCTGCTGTTGCCCTGAGCAACCTCGGTGCGCCGTTCGACGGCAAGTACACGCTCTCCCGGGTGCGGCACGTGTTCGACAACGACAGCGGCTACACCACCCAGATCTCGGTCACCGGCCAGCAGGACCGGTCGATGCTCGGTCTGAGCGGCGGATCCGCGGCCGAGCGGCACGGCATCGTCACCGGGGTCGTCACCGACATCAAGGACCCGAAGAAGCTCGGCCGGGTGAAGGTCCGGCTGCCGTGGATGCACGACGACTTCGCCACCACCTGGTCGCGCGTTCTCCAGGCCGGGGCCGGCAGCAACCGCGGTTCGATGATCATCCCCGAGGTCGGCGACGAGGTGCTGGTCGGCTTCGACCATGGCGCGATCGAGGCGCCGTACGTGCTCGGTGGTCTCTACAGCGCCAAGAACCTCCCGTACGCCGCTCAGTCGGAGAGCGTGGACGCGGGCGCGGGGCAGGTGAGCCGGCGGGCGATGGTCAGCCGTACCGGGCACTCGCTCGAACTGCTCGAGGCGGCGGCCCAGAACGGCATCTGGCTGCAGACCGGCGACGGCAAGCTGAAGGTCTCGATGGATGCCGGGAACGGGCCGGTGATCACCGTGCACAGCGACGGCAAGGTCGTCGTGGAGGCCAAGGACAGCGTCGACATCACCGCGCAGAACGGCAGCGTCAAGATCACCGGCGGCGACAAGATCGCGCTCTCCGCGCGTTCCGGGATCACGCTCGACGGCGGGGCCGGCGACGTGAACGTCAAGGGCGTCAAGGTCGCGCTGCAGGGGACCGCGGAGGCGACGCTCTCGGCCGCGAAGGTCGGCGTCAAGGGCCAGGCCGCGACCGAGATCACCGGCGGCGCGGCGCTCACGTTGCAGGCCGCACTCGTGAAGATCAACTAAGGGGCCTCCGATGCCAGGACCAGCTGCCCGAGTAGGCGACCCGACCGGACACGGCGGCGCACTCGGACCACCGGGAGTGCCGACGGTGCTGATCGGCGGTATGCCGGCCGCGACGGTCGGTACGCCGCACATCTGCGCGATCCCGTTGCATCCGCCGTCGGCGGTGATCCCGCCGGGATCGATGACCGTGCTGATCGGTGGCCTGCCGGCCGCCCGGCTCGGGGACATGACCGCCTGCGGCGCGCCCGTCGCGATGGGCGCGCCCACTGTGCTGATCGGAGGCTGAGGTGAGTTCGGAGTTCGTCGGTGCCGGCTGGGCGTTCCCGTTGCGGACGGACGCGACCGGCCGGGTCGCGCTGGTCCGGGCCGACCGGGAGATCGAGGAGAGCATCCGGCTCATCCTCGGTACGTCGCCCGGTGAGCGCCCGATGCGGCCGGAGTTCGGCTGCGGGATCCAGGACCACATCTTCGCGCCCGCGAACGCGACCACGGCGGGCAAGATCGTCGCCGACGTCCGGATCGCGCTGGACCGCTGGGAGCCGCGGATCGACCTGCTCGACGTCCGGGTGCATTTCGACCAGGTCGACGAGGGAGCGCTCTACATCGATCTGCACTACACGATCCGCGGCAGCAACAGCCCGCGGAACCTGGTCTTCCCGTTCTACCTGATCCCCGAACACATCGAGCTCGACGCCGGAGCGACCCCATGAGCTCCGTTGGATGCCACGCTCCGCGCGGCTGGTCATGGGGCTCAACCTCCAGTCCTTCCCTCGTCACTCCAGTCGCTGCGCTCCCTGCGCTCCTCAGTCCAGGCCAGGAGGCCCCATGACCCTGACCGCCCCGAACCTCGACGACCGCCGGTTCCAGCAGCTGGTGGACGACGCCAAGCGGATGATCCAGCAGCGCTGCCCGGAGTGGACCGACCACAACGTGTCCGACCCCGGCGTCACCCTGGTGGAGGCGTTCGCCACCATGGTCGACCAGCTGATGTACCGGCTGAACCGGGTGCCTGAGCGCAACTACCTGCGTTTCCTCGACCTGATCGGCGTCAAGCTGTTCGCGCCGGCCGCGGCCCGCGCGGACGTCACCTTCTGGCTGTCCGCGGCCCAGCCCGAGACGGTCACCGTCCGCTCCGGTACCGAGGTCGCGACCCTGCGCACCGAGCACGACGAGGCGACCGGATTCAGCACCGTCGACGACCTGCCGATTGTTGCCACCGCACTGCAGACCGTTGCCACTGGCAACGTTGGGGGCGGTGCGATCGACCGCACGGTCGAGTTGCAGGACAAGATCGGCTTCGAGTGCTTCCCCGAGCCGCCGTCGCCAGGGAGCGCTCTCTACGTGGGTCTCACCGAGGCCGCGCCGTCGTGTGCGGTCCTGCTCCGGATCGACTGTGAGGTCGAGGGCATCGGTGTCGATCCGCTGGATCCGCCGCTGCGCTGGGAGGCCTGGAACGGCGAGGACTGGGTACCCTGCGAGGTCGACCGCGACGGGACAGGCGGTCTCAACCGGGCCGGTGACATCGTGCTGCACCTCCCGCGCGAACACGTCCCGTCGGTGCTCGCGCAGCAGCGGGCCGGCTGGCTGCGTTGCGTCCTGACCGAGCCGGACGCCGACCAGCCCTTCTACAGCGAGTCCCCGAAGATCCGCGCGATCGAAGCGTCGACGATCGGCGGTACGGCGACCGCCGAACACGCCGAGGCCGTGCTGTTCGAGGAGATCGGCCGTAGCGATGGCAGCGCTGGTCAGCGGTTCCTCCTCGAGCGTCGCCCGGTAGCGCTCTCCGCGGATCCCGAGGTGCTGCGCGTCGGCACCGACAACGGCTGGCAGGACTGGACGCTGGTCGACAGCTTCGCCGCCTCCACGGCCGACGATCGCCACTTCGCGCTGGACCGCCAGACCGGCCAGCTGTTGTTCGGCCCGGCGGTCCGCCAGCCCGACGGCGCGTTGACGTCGTACGGCGCGGTGCCGCCGAAGGGCGCCGTACTGCGGCTCGACCGGTACCGGATCGGTGGCGGCAGCGCGGGAAACGTGGCAGCACACGCTCTCCGGGTTCTCAAGAGTTCGCTCCCGTTCGTGTCCGAGGTCGACAACCGCCGGCCCGCGATCGGTGGGGTCGACGGCGAGCAGGTGTCGGACGCGATGCAGCGTGGACCGCTCTCTCTGCGTACGTCGTCGCGCGCGGTCACCGCTGAGGACTACGAACTGCTCGCCCGGGAAGCGACACCCGAGCTGGGCCGCGTGCACTGCGTTCCGGGTGACGAGAGCGAGCCGAATGTCGTTCGCCTGCTGGTGGTTCCGCGGCTCTCCGGAGACCCGCAGGCGCAGACCGACTTCGGTGCACTGCGGCCGACAGACGAGGTGCTGCAGCGGTTGGCCGATCACCTGGAGCCGCGCCGGATGCTCGGTGCGCGCCTGCTGATCGAGCCGCCGTACTACCGAGCAGTGACGGTGGTCGCTCGGCTCACCGCGGCAGCGGATGCGTCGTCGGAGCGAGTACGCCCGGAAGCGCTCGCTGCGATCTACCGCCTGCTGCACCCGCAGGTCGGCGGTCCGCGCGAGGACGGCTGGCCGCTGGGCCGTGCCGTACAGACCGGTGACATTCACGCCGCTCTGCAGCGCGTGCGCGGTGTCGAGTCGGTCGAGGACGTGCGGCTGTACCTGGCGGACCCGGTCCTCGGGACGCGCAGTGAGACGCCGGTCGAGCGGATCGATCTGGCCCGGACGGAGCTGGTGTTCTCGTTCGAGCACCAGATCCAGGTCCGGAGGTAGCACCGATGCGCGGCCTGGTCGACGGTCTGCACAATCCCCATCCACTGCTCGCGATCCTGCCCGGTATCTACGGTGAGGACGATCTCGCCGCGCGCCTGACGACTGTCTTCGACGACGCGCTCGCGCCGATCGTGTCCACGCTGGACAACTTCCCGGCGTACCTGGATCCGGCGTTGGCTCCCGAGGACTTCGTCGAGGTGCTCGGGTCCTGGGTCGCGGCGTTCACGGACCCACGCATCCCGGCCGACCGGCAGCGGTTGCTGGTCGCCGCCGCGGTCGAGCTGCACGGCTCCCGCGGCGCGGCCGCCGCCCTGCGCGAGACGCTGCGGCTGGCCTGCGGCGTTGACGCCGAAGTGACGGAGTCCGGCGGTACGACGTGGTCCGCGCAAGCGCAGTCCGCGCCGCCAGGCTCGGATGTGCCGCGACTCGTCGTACGGGTTCCAGCAGAAGCAGATGAGGCGGTTGTACGCCGCATTGTCGAAGCGCTACGGCCGGCCAATCTGCCGGCCCGGATAGAGGTCGTGGAGGTCGGCGATGATCCTGTGCAATGACTGCGGTGAGCAGAACGAGGACGGCACTGTCTTCTGTGCACGCTGTGGTGTCTTCCTGGAGTGGGAGGGCGAACGCGTTCCGACCCCGGCAGCCGCCGGACGGACCGCGGTCGTGCAGGCTCCGCCCGAGGAGAGCCCGGCGCCGGTCGCTACGGCAGTGGAAGCCCCCACTGTCGTCAGAGCTCCGGTCGAGGCACTGACACCGCCGGCCGCACCACCTGCGGCGCCCGAGACGACGCAGCGCCCGGCGCCACTACCGGCGCCGGAGCCGCGGCAGCCGGATGCGCAGCCACCCGCGCGCAAGCCGGGTTCGCGGCAGCCGCAGACGGTCAAGCGGAAGATGCCGCGCCGGTCCAAGTCGCCGGTGATCATTCCGACCGGCTCGCGGATCTGCGGCGGCTGCGGAATGCCCAACGAGGGCAGTCGGCGGTTCTGCGCGAAGTGCGGGTTCAGCCTGATCGACGCGAAGGTGATCCGGAAGACCGCCTGGTGGCGGCGCTTCCTGGGCCGCGAACGCGTCTATGCCGCCGGCACGCGGTTCCGGCCGAGCAACGCGCGCCGCCGCTTCCGCGGTGCGACCCGGATGGGCGTCGTACTGGCTCTGCTGGCCGGCGGCGGCATCCTCGCGTTTCCCCAGCGCCCGCTGGTGATGAAGGGCGTCCATGCGGTGCAGGACGCGATGAGCAAGCCGCAGCCGGTGCATGTGAAGGACGTCAAAGGCAGTGGAGCGGCGGGCAAACAAGTGCCCGCGCTCGCCTTCGACGGCGCGAAGAACACCTACTGGGGTGCACCGCGCGTCGGCAAGGGCGCGGTGAACGGGCCCTACGTGAGCGGAACCTTCCAGCAGCCGGTCCGGCTGACCAACATCGGCATCTACGCGGGTGTCTCGGAACAGACGCCGAAGTTCGTCGCGGGTCCGCGGCCGGCCGAGATCGAGGTCACCGTGTTCACCGCCGACAAGCCCGTCCTCAAGCGCTTCCGGCTCGCCGACAGCTCGAAGTACCAGAAGTTCACCCTCAAGGTCGACGGCGCCCGCGGCGTCCAGATCGCCGTCGTCCGCAGCATCAACCCGAGCCGCTCCACCCTCACCGCCATCACCGAAATAGAACTCTTCGGCAAGCCCTGAAAGCCCTGCGCTGCCACCCGATTCGGTGGGGTAGTGCTCCCCAACGCCGCCACGGCACCACCCCTTTGGCGCCATTCCGAACCGCCGAATGCTCGCAGCACGCGGCCTGCGTGTTTTCGGACATTAGCCGTCGTGGTGGCTGCGGGTGCGGGTGTGGCTGGGTTGTGTGCCTGGCCTGCGGAAAATTTCGGTGGATATCCGTTCAGGTTGACCCTTCTCTGTTCGAATTTTGAGGGGAGAACCAGCAACTTGCGGGGAGATCCCCTCGACCGGCGTACGGGTCGAGGGGGTCTACGCGTCACCAGGGGAGGGACGGCAAGAAGCCCGGGACCTTGTGGGGGAGGTCCCGGGCTTCTCTTGGTGGGGAGGAAAGGTTTAGGTGGCAGGCTTGGCGGGGGGCGGTACGTCGACCAGGTTGCCGCCGACCATGATCGCGTTCTCGCAGGCGGTTGCTCCCGGTGCGGGAGTGGTGCAGTCGAGGTGGACGACGACCTTTTGGCCGGGCTGGAGGACCGCGAGCGGTGCGATGTAGCGGTAGTCCTGGATGTTGCGGAAGTACTGCGGGGCGACGCCGCCCAGGGAGTCCTTGTCCTTGCGCAGGTCGAGCCAGCCGGTGCTGCCCTGGGACTCGAAGTTCACGTCGGTGATCCGTAGCATCTTGCCCGCTGGGACCGTATACGTTGCCTGATCGGACCCGCCTGGCTTCGCCTTCAGCGGCCAGCGCTGGGCGAACGGCGTACCGACGGCGGCCGCGGCCTGGGCGGCGATCTGCTTGTCGCGCTCGGTCTGGGCCTGGTTCTGGTTGTTCTGGCCCTTCTGAGTGTTGTTCGACTGCTGCTGCGCGACCTGGGCCTTCTCTTCGGCCTTGGCAGCGGTGTCCTTCGCGACCGCGGTGTCCTTCTTGATGGCCGCGAGCGGCTTCTCGACCGCGTCCTGCGCGGCGGACTCCACGGTCGGTCGCAGGACGCCGAACCACAGACCGGTCAGCAGTGCGGCTGCGGCGAGTGCGCCGACGATCGCCTTGCCCGTCCAGGACGGCAGGATCGGGTCCTGGACCATCATGCCGTCGACCTTGGTGATGGTGGCGCCGGGCTGACCGCCCCGCGCGACCTGGGTGACGACGATGCTGAACTGCCGGGTCTTCGACGTACCGCGCCAGATGCGGTCCAGCGGGCGGGCCTTCACCTTGGCGAAGGCGGCTGCGCCCGGCTGCACCTCCAGCGTGCTGGGGGAGAAGCGGAACTCGACCACTGCGTCCGGGTCCTTGCCGGACAGCTCGACCGTCACCGGCTGGTTGCCGCGGTTGTCGATGGACACGGTGTGCCGCCCGACCCGCGAGCCGTGCGACGTACGCGGTGTCAGCTCCGCAGTCAGGTCGCTGAACGGCTGTACGTGGACCATGGCCTCTGGCACCGCCGTGTCGGCCGGGTGCTCCCGTGGCTCGACCAGTACGCCGAACGGCACGTCACCAGCCTGTACGACGGCCTCCTGGGGGACCGTGATCGTCACCGTGGCGGTGCCCTCGGCATCCGGGTACAGCGACAGCACGGCCGGCTCAATCACCGCATACGCGGCCAGATCCCCGACCGGCGACAGCGTGTAGGCCTCGACCACCGAGCCCCGGTTCGCCACCGTGACCTGGCACGTGGCCGGGGCACCTGGCACCACGACGAGTTCCGCAACATCCAACCGCGCTGAAGTAGACACGCATCAAGGATCGAGTCAGACGCCGCCCAGCACAGCGAGCCGCCGTACAGCCGATCGGGCAACCCGCATAGCCCTAGTAGTCCGCGGCCCACGCAGCTGAGCGGTGAGCAGGGCGGCGAGGACGATCAGGCCGCCGACCATTTGGGCAGTGGTGAGGCGCTGGTCGAGTACGAGCCAGCCGAGCAGGGTGGCGACTACTGGGCTGAGGAGTCCGAGGAAGGTGACGTCGGTGGGGCCCAGTGCGCGTAGTCCGCGGAACCAGAGGGCGTAGGCGAGGGCGGAGCCGATGATGGTCAGGTAGGCGTAGCCGCCGACGTTCGCCAGGGTCAGGTTGGCCGGGGGTGCGCCTTCGACCAGGTAGGCGACCGGCAGCAGGACCAGGCCGCCGGCTACTAGCTGCCAGCCGGTTGTGGCGAGTAGTGGAGCGGGCGAAGTCCAGCGCTTGCTCAGTACGACGCCGACTGCCATCACGACCGCACCGCCGAGTGCAGCGAGCACACCCCAGAGGTCGAGCCGGGCATCTGCCCGCAGCACCAGCAGGCTGACTCCGAACACACCGGCAATCGCAGCCAGCACCTTGCGGGTCGACAGCCGCTCCTTGAGCAGGCCGGTCGACAGCATCATCACCACGAGCGGCTGGATCGCACCGACGGTCGCTGCAACGCCACCAGGCAGGCGGTAGGCGCCAACGAACAGCAGGGCGAAGAACGCGCCGATGTTCAGCGTGCCGAGCACGAGCGAGCGCCACCACCAGTTGCCCCGCGGCAGCGTCCGGGTGATCGCGATCAGCAGCAGACCGGCGGGTAGCGCACGGATCACCGCTGCCAACAGCGGACGGTGCGGCGGGAGCAGCTCGGTCGTGACCAGGTACGTCGTACCCCAGAGCATCGGCGTGATCGCGGTAGTGAGGAGCAGAGCCAGGCGATTGTTTAGCACTAAGATAAAGTATCTCAGCGCTAAGGTACTTTCAATAGCTCAGCGCTAAGCAATCTGGACTACCCTGGAGCCATGCCCGATCACGTCGACCAGATCCTCGAGCAGTGGGCTGAGCAGCGTCCGGATGTGGATGCCTCGCCGATGGCTGTCGTGGGCCGGCTCAAGCGGCTGGCCCAGCTCACCGAGAACGAGCTCCGCCGGAACTTCGCCCGCCACGATCTGGACTCGGCGTCGTTCGACGTGCTGGCCACGCTGCGCCGGAGCAACTCCGAGCACCGCCTCACTCCGGCCGGTCTGATGCGGTCGTCGATGGTGACCTCGGGAGCGATCACTCAGCGGCTGGACCGGCTGGAGGCTCGTGGTCTGGTCAGCCGCAAGCCCAGTGAGACAGACGGGCGCGGTGTGCAGGTGACACTGACCGCGGAGGGACTCCGGCTCATCGACGCGGTGCTGCCAACGCATCTGGAGACGGAAGAGCGTTTGCTCGCCGGACTGTCCAAGACAGAGCGCACGCAACTGGCAGACACCCTACGCACACTGCTCGAGTCCCTCGGCGACAGAACGGACTGACCATGGCCGCGCGCAGAGACGACCCAGCTCGGGCCGTCGCTGCGCGTGCGAAGCTCACTCGGCATCTGATCGCTGAAGGCGCCATCCGGGACGAGCGGGTGGCAGCTGCGTTCCAACGGGTCCCGCGACACCTGTTCGTACCGCGGGTACCACTCCGGGTCGCGTACGCCGATGACGTAGTGCTGATGAAACGCGATGCGGAAGGCATGGTGATCAGCTCGGTGTCCCAGCCGAGCATCATCGCCGTCATGCTCGAGCAGGCGGCGATCCGCCCGGGTGACCACGTGCTGGAGATCGGATCCGGCGGCTACAACGCCGCACTGCTCCGTGAGCTGACCGGACCGGCAGGCCGAGTCACCACAGCCGACATCGACCCGGACGTGGTCGGACGTGCCCGAGAAGGACTCACCTGCGCCGGGTACGACGATGTGCGCGTCCTGCAGGCCGATGGCGAGTTCGGTGTGCCCGGCGACGCGCCGTACGACCGGATTGTCGTGACGGTGACCGCATGGGACATTCCGCCGGCCTGGGTCGACCAACTGCGGCCAGGCGGGCGCATCGTCGTACCGCTGCGGCTAGGTGGTCAGACGCGGTCGATCGCCTTCGAAGAGGTCGAAGGGCACCTGGAGAGCTCGTCGGCTGTCATGTGCGGCTTCGTCAACATGCAGGGAGCCGGGGCGCACCCGGACGACGACGTGCCGGAGCTGGCCGTGTGGGAGGGCGCTGAGCTGTCAGTGCAGGCACATCGGGTCGGTGCCGAGCTGCCGCCGGGCTTTCATCTGGTCCGGCGGCATCACACGTTTACTGTCCGCCGGTTGGCCGGGGCGGGTTCCTGACCGTCTGCCAGAGCTCGTCGATGTCGGAGCGGTCGTCCGGCTCCGGAGTGTCGACCCAGCCGCTGGCCCAGGTGTCCTCGTCCCGGTCCACCGCGAACATCGAATCCGCGATCGCGGCCGAGCCGACGTACCGGGTCTCTTCCTCGACGACCTTGGCGGGAGCGGCGGCCTGCGCAGTCTTGGCCGGTGTGACCAGGTTGCGGGCGTACTGCTGGGCTTCCAGGAGGCCCATGTCCAGCTCGTCCGACAGCACCCGCACTGCGGTCACCTCGTTGCCGGCCTTCATCAGGTCACGCACCCGGGCGTCGAGGTTCGGCTTCGGCTGCGGCCCGCGCTGCTGGTAGTTGGGCTGCTGGTACGTCGGCTGCCAGGTGGCCGGTGGCTGATAGGTCGGCTGGTACGGCGCCGGCTGGTACTGCTGCGGAGACGCGGCCTGACCCGGTGTCGACCGCTCGCCGGGGTGCGCGTGCTGACGGCCGGCCTGCATCAGCGCCTGCAACGCGGCGCCGGCCTGCTGGCTACCGGCGAGCTGTCCCTGCGGCGGACCAGTGGGTTGAGTGAACTGGCCCTGGAACTGCAGTGGCGGCCCGCCGTTCTGCTGGGCTTGGGCCTGGATACGCTCGATCAGCTTCTGCACCCGCGGGCTGGGCTGCTTGTTCGCGCCGCTCTGTTTCTTGACGGCGCTCACGATCGCGACGACGACCATGATCACGACAAAGATCGCGAATTCCACGTCCGGCCTCCCAGCGGTCAACGTCCTGAACCCCAGCGTAGGGGCTCCGAGTGGCGGGAGTCGGAGGAACAGCCTTCCGACCGCTACAATCCGGTGTTACCGCTGATCGATTTCGAAGGGTATACCCGCGTGGCTTCGACGAACGACCTCAAGAACGGCATGGTGCTCAACCTGGATGGGCAGCTGTGGTCTGTCGTCTGGTTCCAGCACCACAAGCCCGGTAAGGGCGGTGCGGTCATGCGCACCAAGCTCAAGAACGTGCTGAGCGGCAAGGTCGTCGACAAGACCTTCAACGCCGACGTCAAGGTCGAGGTGGCCAACGTCGACAAGCGCGACATGACGTACCTGTACAACGACGGCGGCTCCTACGTCTTCATGGACAGCTCCACCTACGAGCAGGTGAGCATCACCCCGGAGACCGTCGGGGACGCCTCGCACTTCCTGCTGGAGAACCAGGAAGCCATCGTGGCCGTTCACGAGGACCTCCCGCTGTACGTCGAGCTCCCGGCCTCGGTCGAGCTGCTCGTCGAGTACACCGAGCCCGGCCTGCAGGGCGACCGCTCGACCGGTGGCACCAAGCCGGCCAAGCTCGAGACCGGGTACACGATCCAGGTCCCGCTGTTCCTGACCACCGGCGAGAAGGTCAAGGTGGACACCCGGACCGGGGACTACCTCGGCCGTATCACGTCCTGATCGGCGATGTCTGCCCGGAGCAAGGCCCGTAAACGGGCACTGGACGTCCTGTTCGAGTCCGAGGTCAGGGGGCTGCCGGTCGGCGGCACCCTGCCCGACCGGATCGAGGACAACGACCCGCCGGTGAACGAGTTCACCGTCGCACTGGTCGAGGGCGTCGCCAGGAACATCCACGCGATCGACGACCTGCTGTCGGCCCACTCGGTGGGCTGGACGCTGGACCGGATGCCGGCCGTGGACCGCAACATCCTGCGGATCGGCGCCTACGAGCTCCTGTACGACGACCAGGTGCCGGACGTGGTCGCGGTGAGCGAGGCGGTGGCGATGGCACGGGACCTGTCGACCGACGAGTCCCCGGCGTTCGTGAACGGGCTGCTGGCCCGGCTGCTGCAGCTCAAGCCGACACTCGGCATCTGACTGCAAGGTTCGAGGGGGGCGAGCCCTCTGGCACATCTCCTTCGGTGGCCCGGTGACCGTCTCGGTACGGTCCCGGGCCGGCGCTTGCATCCCGTTGTACTTGTCTTTCAAGTACGTGTACTTGTCTTTCAAGTACGTGTGATGGCTCGGGGGGAACGGCCCCGGCCTCGGTCGGCAGATGAGGTGATGTCCTGCCGATTAGGTACTGCGGTTGTTGCCTACTGCTTGAGATTTGAGCGAGGGGGCGGCCGCGGGCAAGCTGCTACGAGCCCCGACCGTCACACGCCGCTCAGGCGCCGGCAGCCTCGGTGGTCTCCTCGACGTCACCCTTCGCCTCGGGGTTCAGAACTCCCCAGGAGATGAAGCGCTCGGTCAGAGTCGTCGGCGACTCGTCGTAGATGACCGCCAGGGTGCGCATGTCGTCCTGACGGATCGACAGCACCTTGCCGTTGTAGTCGCCCCGCTGGGCCTGGATGGTGGCTGCGTACCGGGTCAGGGGCCCAGCCTCGCCGGCGTCCAGGTGGTGCAGGGCTTCCAGGTCGAGGATCAACCGGGGCGGAGCCGCCGCGGCAGCTGCCGCCTTGGCCGAACCCGGGAGCAGTTCGCCGACCGGGACGCCGTAGAAATCGGCGAGCTCGGCAAGCTTCTGGACGGTGACAGCACGGTCGCCACGCTCGTACGAGCCGACCACTACCGCCTTCCAGCGACCCTTGGACTTCTCTTCCACGCCATGCAGCGACAAACCCTGCTGCTGGCGGATGGCGCGTAGCTTGCCACCCAGTGTCTTCGCGTATTCGCTCGGCACTTGGTTCTTCCCTCCGAACTTTTCGTGTGGTCCGGACCGCTGGAAACGGGCCGGTCGGTGAAACCCCCCTCGGTTACACAGAGTAACAATATTCCGGGCCAGAGGCCAGAGTCAAGACGGCGTGTCACATCCGATACCATGTCAAGCGGTCCGAACGTCCTTTAAAGACCTGTCCCGAGAGGCAGGAAAGGAGGAACGGTAGCGATGAGCCCTGCCCCGGTACCCGTACCGCGCACAGTGCTGGATGCTTCCGACATTTCCCGGGCACTGACCCGGATCGCGCACGAGATTCTCGAGCGCAACAGGGGGGCCGACCCCGTGGTACTGCTCGGCATCCCCACCCGCGGGGTGGGACTGGCCGCCCGCATCTCCGAGCGGATCGCGGCCGTCGAAGGGCAGAGTGTGCCCACAGGGTCACTCGATGTGACGATGTATCGCGACGACATCGGCCTCAAGCCGGCACGTGCTCTAGAACACACCGACATTCCGCCAGGTGGAATCGATGGCAAGGTCGTGGTGCTGGTGGACGACGTGCTGTTCTCCGGCCGCACCATCCGCGCCGCGCTGGACGCGATCGGCGACATCGGCCGCCCGAAGGCGGTCCAGCTGGCCGTCCTGGTCGACCGCGGCCACCGCGAGCTGCCGATCCGCGCCGACTACGTGGGCAAGAACCTGCCCACCTCCCTGGTCGAGCGCGTCACCGTCCACCTCACCGAGTACGACGGCACCGACGCCGTACTGATCGCCGACAAGACGGTCCCTGAAAAATCTGGCGCCGACAAGACGGGAGCGGCGGTCTGATGCGCCACCTACTGAGTGCGGGCGACCTGAGCCGCGACGAGGCCAACCTGATCCTGGACACGGCCGAGGAGATGCGGTCGCTGGCGGACCGGCCGATCAAGAAGCTGCCGGCCCTGCGTGGGCGGACGGTGGTGAACCTCTTCTTCGAGGACTCCACCCGGACGCGGATCTCGTTCGAGGCGGCGGCCAAGCGGCTGTCGGCCGACGTGATCAACTTCTCCGCCAAGGGCTCCAGCGTGAGCAAGGGCGAGAGCCTGAAGGACACCGCGCTGACGCTGCAGGCGATGGGCGCCGACGGTGTCGTCTGCCGGCACGGAGCCTCCGGTGCGCCGCACCTGCTGGCCACCTCCGGCTGGATGACCGGCTCGGTCGTGAACGCCGGTGACGGCACCCACGAGCACCCGACGCAGGCCCTGCTGGACGCCTTCACCATGCGCCGCCACCTCGGCTCGCTGGACGGCCGCCGGATCACGATCGTCGGCGACGTCCTGCACTCCCGGGTCGCGCGCTCCAACGTGCTGCTGCTCTCCACGCTCGGCGCCGAGGTCACCGTGGTGTCCCCGCCGACCCTGCTGCCGGTCGACATGTCGCGCTGGCCCTGTACGACGTCGTACGACTTCGACTCGGTCCTGGCCAAGAGCGACGCGGTGATGATGCTGCGGGTCCAGCGGGAGCGGATGGGGGACGCGTTCTTCCCGAGCGCTCGCGAGTACACCCGCCGCTACGGCCTGGACGTGCACCGGATGGCGCAGCTGTCCGACGAGGCGATCGTGCTGCACCCCGGCCCGATGAACCGCGGCATGGAGATCAGCGCCGAGGTCGCCGACTCGGCCCGCTCGGTGATCGTCGAACAGGTCACCAACGGCGTGGCCATCCGGATGGCCGTCCTTTATCTGCTGTTGTCAGGTAGCAACGAAATCTCAGAGGAGCAGACCGCATGACCGCGTACTTGATCACCGGGGCCAAGATCGTCGGCGGTGAGGTGGCGGATCTGCTGATCGACAACGGGGAGATCGTTGCTGTCGGCACCGGCCTCGATGCGCCGGAGGGTGCGGAGACGATCGACGCCACCGGGCTGATCGCACTGCCCGGGCTGGTCGATCTGCACACGCACCTGCGGGAGCCGGGCCGTGAGGACGCCGAGACCGTGCTCACCGGCACGCGCGCCGCGGCGCTCGGCGGCTTCACCGCGGTCTTCGCGATGGCCAACACCGACCCGGTCGCCGACACCGCCGGTGTCGTCGAGCAGGTCTGGCGGCTCGGGCGCGAAGCCGGGTACTCCGACGTCTTCCCGATCGGCGCGGTCACGGTCGGCCGCCAGGGCACGCAGCTCGCCGAGCTCGGCGCGATGGCGGACTCGGCAGCCCGGGTCCGGGTCTTCTCCGACGACGGCGACTGTGTGTGGGACGCCGCGCTGATGCGCCGCGCCCTCGAGTACGTGAAGGCCTTCGGTGGCACGATCGCCCAGCACGCGCAGGAGCCGCGGCTGACCAAGGGCGCGCAGATGAACGAGGGAGCGCTCTCCGGCGTTCTCGGACTGACCGGCTGGCCGAGCGTCGCCGAAGAGGCGATCATCGCCCGCGACATCCTGCTCAACCACCACGTCGGCTCCAAGCTGCACATCTGCCACCTGTCCACCAAGGGCTCGGTCGACATCGTCCGGGCCGCCAAGAAGCGCGGGCTCGAGGTGACCGCCGAGGTCACCCCGCACCACCTGCTGCTGACCGAGGAGCTGGCCAGCTCCTACAACCCGGTCTTCAAGGTGAACCCGCCGCTGCGCACCAAGGAGGACGTCGAGGCCGTCCGCGAGGGCCTGGCCGACGGGACGATCGACATCGTCGCCACCGACCACGCGCCGCACCCGGTCGAGGACAAGGACTGCGAGTGGAGCGCGGCCGCGTTCGGCATGCTCGGCCTGGAGACCGCTCTCTCGGTGGTCCAGCACGCGATGGTCGACACCAAGCTGCTGACCTGGGCCGACGTCGCCGACCGGATGAGCTACCGCCCGGCCGCGATCGGCCAGATCAGCGACCACGGCCGGCCGCTGGAGGCCGGTGCCCCGGCGAACGTCGTACTGGTCGATCCGGCCGCGCAGCGCGAGATCAAGTCGGCCGAGTCGGCGTCGCTGTCGCGGAACACGCCGTTCCACGGGATGACGCTGCCGGGCAAGGTGGTCGCGACGTTCCTGCGCGGCACCCCGACCGTGCTGAACGGGCAAGCCAAGTGAAGGCGTTCTTCGGGATCCTCGGCACCGTCGTGGTGCTCGCTCTCGCGTACTACGGCATGTTCCGGGGCTGGCGGAACCGCCAGGCCCGGCAGTCCGCGCTGGCACCGCTGCCCGAGGTGCCGGCCGACAAGACCCGCGGGGTGGAAGGCGTGTACGTCGCCACCACCTCGGCCGGCGACTGGATGGACCGGATCGCCGTGCACGAACTGGGCGTCCGCAGTACCGCGGACCTGGCCGTCAGTGAGGCCGGCCTGATCTTCCACCGGCAGGGGGCGGCGGATGTCTTCATCCCCGCGGATCACCTGACCGCCGTCCGGACCGACCGTGGCATCGCCGGCAAGGTGACCGCGGAGAAGTCCGGCCTGGTGGTCGTGACCTGGAGCCACGACGGGCGGGAGCTGGACACCGGCTTCCGGCCCCGCCGCAAGGCCGACACCGAAACCCTGACCGCATCCATCGCGACTCTGATCGGAGCCGAGCAATCATGAGCCAGCCCGCACTCCTGGTCCTCGAGGACGGCCGGTCGTTCGCCGGTACGTCGTACGGGGCCACCGGCGAGACCTTCGGCGAGGCGGTGTTCACCACCGGGATGACCGGCTACCAGGAGACGCTGACCGACCCGTCCTACCACCGTCAGATCGTCACCCAGACGGCGCCGCACATCGGCAACACCGGGGTGAACGACGAGGACGACGAGTCGAACAAGATCTGGGTCGCCGGGTACGTCGTGCGCGACCCCGCCCGCGTCCCGTCGAACTGGCGCGCCACCCGCTCGCTCGACGACCAGCTGAAGTCGCAGGGCATCGTCGGCATCTCCGGGATCGACACCCGCGCGCTGACCCGGCACCTGCGCGAACGCGGCGCGATGCGGGCCGGGATCTCCACCTCGGTCCTCGACCCCGCCGAGCTGCTGGCCAAGGTGCTCGAGCAGCCCGCGATGGCCGGCGCCGACCTGGCCTCGGAGGTCACCACCTTCGAGCCGTACGTCGTTGCGGCGGAGGGGGAGAAGCGGTTCACCGTGGTCGCTCTCGACCTGGGCATCAAGGCGATGACGCCGAAGCGGATGGCCGAGCGTGGCATCGAGGTGCACGTGCTGCCGGCCACGGCGACGCTCGAACAGGTGCTGGCCGTGAACCCGGACGGCATCTTCATGAGCAACGGCCCGGGCGACCCGGAGACCACCGAGCACCCGACCACGCTGCTGAAGGAACTGCTGCAGCGCGGCAAGCCGTACTTCGGGATCTGCTTCGGTAACCAGGTGTTCGGGCGCGCGCTCGGGCTCGGGACCTTCAAGCTCAAGTACGGGCACCGCGGGATCAACCAGCCGGTGCTCGACCGTGCGACCGGCAAGGTCGAGATCACGGCGCAGAACCACGGCTTCGCGGTCGATGCGCCGCTCGAGGGGACGATCGAGACGCCGTACGGGCTGGCTGAGGTCAGTCACGTCTCGCTCAACGACAACGTCGTCGAAGGACTCAAGCTCACCGGTCACGACGGCCGGGTGCTCGCGTTCTCTGTGCAGTACCACCCCGAAGCCGCAGCAGGGCCGCACGATTCGGCGTACCTGTTCGACCGGTTCGTAGAATTGATGGAGGGGCGGGCCTGATGCCACGTCGTACAGATATCGAGTCGGTGCTGGTCATCGGCTCCGGCCCGATCGTGATCGGTCAGGCCTGCGAGTTCGACTACTCCGGCACCCAGGCCTGCCGGGTACTGCGGGAAGAGGGTTTCCGGGTCGTCCTGGTGAACTCCAACCCGGCCACGATCATGACGGACCCGGAGTTCGCCGACGCCACGTACGTCGAGCCGATCACCCCGGAGTACGTCGAGAAGGTGATCGAGAAGGAGCGCCCGAACGCGCTGCTCGCCACCCTCGGCGGCCAGACCGCGCTGAACGCGGCGATCGCCCTGCACGAGAACGGCGTCCTGGAGAAGTACGGCGTGGAGCTGATCGGCGCCTCGGTCGACGCGATCCAGCGCGGTGAGAACCGCGAGTCGTTCAAGCAGATCGTCGAGAAGCTCGGCGCCGAGACCGCGCGCTCGGTCGTCTGCCACACGCTCGACGACGTGATGGGCGCGGCCGACGAGCTCGGCTACCCGCTGGTGGTGCGGCCGTCGTTCACGATGGGCGGCGTCGGCTCCGGGATGGCATACGACGAGAACGACCTGCGGCAGATCGCCGGCGCCGGACTGCACGCGTCGCCGACGACGGAGGTGCTGATCGAGGAGTCGATCCTCGGGTGGAAGGAGTACGAGCTGGAGGTGATGCGCGACAAGGCCGACAACGTCGTGATCATCTGCTCGATCGAGAACGTCGACCCGATGGGCGTGCACACCGGCGACTCGGTCACGGTCGCCCCGGCGATGACGCTGACCGACCGCGAGTACCAGGTGATGCGGGACCTGTCGATCGGCATCATCCGCGAGGTCGGCGTCGACACCGGCGGCTGCAACATCCAGTTCGCGGTGAACCCGGCCGACGGCCGGCTGATCGTGATCGAGATGAACCCGCGGGTGTCGCGCTCGTCCGCGCTGGCGTCGAAGGCGACCGGCTTCCCGATCGCGAAGATCGCCGCGAAGGTCGCCATCGGCTACACGCTCGACGAGATCCCGAACGACATCACCCAGCAGACCCCGGCCAGCTTCGAGCCGGTGCTGGACTACGTGGTCGTCAAGGTGCCGCGGTTCGCGTTCGAGAAGTTCCCGGCCGCGGACGCCACGCTGACCACGCACATGAAGAGCGTCGGCGAGGCGATGGCGATCGGCCGCAACTACACCGAGGCGCTGCAGAAGGCGCTGCGCTCGCTGGAGAAGCCGGAGGCCCGGTTCTCCTGGGCCGGTGAACCCGCCAGCGACCTTCAACCGCTCCTCGAAGCGATCAAGACGCCGCAGGACGGCCGGCTGAAGATCATCATGGACGCGATCCGGGCCGGTGCGACGCCGGAGCAGATCTTCGACGCGACCAAGATCGACCCGTGGTTCGTGGACCAGATGTACCTGATCCACGAGACCGCTCTCCAGGTCGCCGCCGCGCCGCGGCTGACGCCCGAGGTGATCAAGCTCGCCAAGCGGCACGGGTTCTCCGACCTGCAGCTGGCCGAGATCCGCGATCTGACCGAGGACGTCGTCCGGGGTGTCCGGCAGGCGCTCGGGATCCGGCCGGTCTACAAGACGGTCGACACGTGTGCGGCCGAGTTCGCCGCCACGACGCCGTACCACTACTCGTCCTACGACGAGGAGAGCGAGGTCGCACCGCGGACCGAGCCGGCCGTTCTGATCCTCGGCTCCGGGCCGAACCGGATCGGCCAGGGCATCGAGTTCGACTACTCGTGTGTGCACGCGTCGATGGCGCTGCGCGAGGCCGGCTACTGCACGATCATGGTCAACTGCAACCCGGAGACGGTCTCGACCGACTACGACACCTCGGATCGGCTCTACTTCGAGCCGCTCACCTGCGAGGACGTGCTCGAGATCGTGTACGCCGAGATGCAGGCCGGGCCGGTCGCCGGAGTGATCGTGCAGCTCGGCGGTCAGACCCCGCTGGGTCTGGCGCAGCGGCTCGCGGACGCCGGCGTACCGATTGTCGGTACGTCGCCTGCTGCGATCCACCTGGCCGAGGAGCGGGGTGCGTTCGGCAAGGTGCTCGCGGACGCCGGCCTGCCTGCTCCGAAACACGGGACAGCGCTCTCTCCGGCCGAGGCTCACGGGGTCGCGGAGGAGATCGGGTTCCCGGTGCTCGTGCGGCCGTCGTACGTGCTCGGCGGGCGCGGGATGGAGATCGTCTACAGCGCCGACGAGCTGAGCGCGGCGCTGGAGCGGCTCGGTGGCGGTGACGCCTTCGAGCACCCGGTGCTGGTCGACCGGTTCCTCGACGACGCGGTCGAGATCGACGTCGACGGGCTCTTCGACGGGAACGAGCTGTTCCTGGGCGGCGTGATGGAGCACATCGAGGAGGCCGGGGTGCACTCGGGCGACTCGTCCTGCGCGCTGCCGCCGATCACGCTCGGGAACGCGGACATCGAGAAGATCCGGCAGTCGACCGAGGCGATCGCGCGCGGCGTCGGCGTACAGGGTCTGCTGAACGTGCAGTACGCGCTCGCCGGGGACGTGCTCTACGTCCTCGAGGCGAACCCGCGAGCGTCCCGGACGGTGCCGTTCGTGTCCAAGGCGACCGCGACGCCGCTGGCCAAGGCCGCAGCCCGGGTGATGCTCGGGGCAACGATCGCCGAGCTGCGGGCCGAGGGCATGCTGCCGGCGGTCGGCGACGGCGGGACGTTGCCGCCGACCGCGCCGATCGCGGTGAAGGAGGCCGTGATGCCGTTCAACCGGTTCCGCACGGTCGACGGCCGCTCGGTGGACACGGTGCTCGGGCCGGAGATGCGCTCGACCGGTGAGGTGATGGGCTTCGACGACACCTTCGGGATCGCGTTCGCGAAGTCGCAGGCGGGGGCGTCGCAGCCGCTGCCGGGCTCGGGCAAGGTGTTCGTCTCGGTCGCGAACCGGGACAAGCGGCACATGATCTTCCCGGTCAAGCGGCTCGCCGATCTGGGCTTCCAGATCTACGCGACCGAAGGTACGGCGGATGTCCTGCGCCGCAACGGGGTCGAGGCGGTGACCGTGCGCAAGAGCAGCCAGGGCCCGGGCCCGAACGGTGAGCCGACGATCGTCCAGATGGTCCAGGACGGTGAGCTGAACCTGATCGTCAACACGCCGATCGGGATCACCCAGGGCGGCTCGCCGCGACTCGACGGGTACGAGATCCGCTCGGCGGCGGTGGCGCGGAACATCCCGTGCATCACCACGGTGCAGGGGCTGGCGGCCGCGGTGCAGGGGATCGAGGCGCAGCGGACCGGGAACATCGGTGTGCGCTCGCTGCAGGACTGGGTGCCGCGGATCCGTGGTCTCGAGGCCGCGCCGACCCCGGGCAAAGATGCCTAGGGCAACGGCGTACGAACGCCTGCTCCGGCCGGTGCTGTACCGGCTGGGCAAGGGTGATGCGGAGATCGCGCACGAGCAGACGCTGCACGGCCTGCGTCGGCTCGGGCGCGTGCCTGGCGCGGTGAGCGCTCTCTCGCGATCTTTCGGGGCGATCCCGGCGGGCGCGGCGCGGACGGTCTTCGGGATCCGCTTCCCGGGGCCGGTCGGGCTCGCGGCCGGCATGGACAAGAACGGGATCGCACTGCCGGCCTGGCGGGCGCTCGGGTTCGGGTTCGTCGAGGTCGGCACGGTGACCGCGCAGCCGCAGCCGGGGAACGAGAAACCGCGGTTGTTCCGGCTCGTCGAGGACGAGGCCGTGATCAACCGGATGGGGTTCAACAACCTCGGCTCCGCGGCGCTGGCCGAGCGACTGTCGGCGTACGGACCGCTCGGGTACCCGCTGGGTGTCTCGATCGGGAAGTCGAAGATCACGCCGCTGGACAAGGCCGTCGACGACTACGTGATGTCGCTGCGCCGGCTCTACCAGTACGGCGACTACTTCGCCGTGAACGTGTCGTCGCCGAACACGCCGGGATTGCGCTCTCTCCAGGACTCCGGGCAGTTGCGTGAACTGCTCACCGCGCTTCATGCCGAGGCGGTTGACCTGGGCAAGGGAACTGCCAAGCCGGTGCTGGTGAAGATCGCACCGGACCTGACCCCCTCGGCGATCGACGAGCTGCTCGGCGTCTGCACGGACGTCGGTATCGCCGGGATCATCGCTACGAACACGACGATCGGCCGGCCGGGGGTCGAGTCGCATCCGCTCGCTGCGGAGGCCGGCGGGTTGTCCGGTCGGCCGCTGACCGAGATCGCGGCCAAGACGGTCGCACACATCCACGCGGAGACCGGGGGAGCGCTCCCCGTGATCGGGGTAGGCGGGATCCTCGACCCTTCCGACGCCCAGCGCTTGCTGGACGCCGGAGCGAGCCTGGTGCAGGTCTACTCGGGCCTGATCTACCGGGGCCCCGGCCTGATCCGACGTATCAACAGGAGACTTTCATGAGCTTGGAGACGGACATGAGGAACGAACCCTTCGGCACCCGGCTCCGGGCTGCCATGGACGCACGCGGGCCGCTCTGCCTCGGTATCGACCCGCACCAGCACCTGCTCGACCAGTGGGGCCTGCCCGACACCGCCGAGGGGCTGGCGTCCTTCACCTACGGCATCGTCGACGCCCTGGGGGACCGGGTCTCGGTGTTCAAGCCGCAGTCCGCGTTCTTCGAGCGGTTCGGCTCGGCCGGGATCGCCGTTCTCGAGCAGGCCACGATCCGGCTGCGTGAGGCCGGTGCGCTGGTGATCATCGACGCGAAGCGCGGTGACATCGGGACCACGATGGCCGGCTACGCGGCCGCGTACCTGGCCGAGAAGGGACCGCTGGCGTGTGACGCGCTGACGGTCAGCCCGTATCTCGGCTTCGGCTCGCTGCAGCCGGCGATCGACGAGGCGCGGGCCGCGGGCGCCGGGCTGTTCGTGCTGGCGCTCACCTCGAACCCGGAGGGCCCGCAGTTCCAGACCGCGCGGACCGCCGACGGTCCGACGGTGGCGGGTGCGGTGCTGGACGGGCTGCGTGGGCTGAACGACGCCGACGGATCCGCCTTCGGATCGTTCGGTGCGGTCGTCGGCGCCACGATCGGGCAGACCGACGAGGACCTCGACATCCGCGGTCCGCTGCTCGCCCCTGGCCTCGGTGCGCAGGGTGGCACAGTCGAAGGGCTGGCCGCGATCTTCGGTGCGGCCGCGCGCAACGTCGTACCGTCGAGCACCCGGGAGATCCTGTCGGCCGGACCGGCCGCGGCCGGTCTGCAGGCGGCGGCCGATCGGGCAAACGATGCGTACCGAACCGGCCTGGGCTACTGACAAACGGCCGTAATTCACGGTAGAATTTCCTTTGTGGAAAGGGTGTGATGAATTTCGCGCCCTTTCTGTATTTCTCTTGAATTCCGCTGCCCCGGCATGCGATCTTCGTCCGCATGGGGATTTCTGGAGTGGAATTGTGCCGGCGGTTCTACGCCGAGGTCGTGCACCCGCTGATCGACGTACCGCACAGTGCGGCGTTGATCGGGCGCGGGTCGGAGGTGCTCGGGTACGACGACGCGATGTCGGCGGACCACAACTGCGAGGCGCGCGTCGTGCTGTTCGTCGAGGACGCCGCCTGGACACCGCCCGAGGTGCCGGGGGAGTTCCTCGGCCGGACGACGCTGCTCGAGGTACACACACTGGAAGGGTTCTTCCGCCAGCAGCTCGGATTCGACCCGTCGGCCGGGCTGCGGGTCGAGGACTGGTTCACCGTGCCGGAGCATTCCCTGCTGATGCTGACCGCCGGCGAGGTCTTTCACGACGACCTCGGTCTGCAGGCGGTCCGGGACCGGTTGGCGTACTACCCCGACGACGTCTGGCGTTATCTGATGATCGCGGCCTGGTGGCGCGTGCATCCGGAGACGAATCTGGCCGGCCGCGCGGGTTATGTCGGTGACGAACTCGGATCGGCACTGATCGGCGCCGAACTCGTCGAGAACCTGATGCGGCTGTGTTTCCTGATGGAGCGCCGCTACCCGCCGTACGCGAAATGGTTCGGTACGGCGTTCGCCCGGCTCGACTGTGGCCCCGCCCTCGAACCGGTCCTGCGGTCGGTCCTTCGCGCGGACAACTGGCACGACCGCGAGAAGGCCTTGATGGCCGGCTACGAAGCGGTCGCCGGGGTGCACAACCGCCTTGGCATCACACCGCCGGTCGAGCTCGGCCTCGAGCAGATGTGGGGGAGGCCGTTCAAGACCGTCTGGGGAGATTTCCCGAAAGCGCTCTCCGCCCAGATCACCGACCCCGCCGTCCGTGCGATCGCGGACCGCTGGCCGGTCGGCGGCATCCAGCGCGTGCGCGACGTGCTGTGGAAGCCCGCCGACCGCCAGAAGATCGCCACCTTCTTCGCCTAACCGCCGCCGCCCCCACCCCCACCCAAAGAGCAGCCGCCCCACCCTTGTGCGCTCGCCGCATCTTTGTGCACGCGCCGCATCTTTGTGCACCCACCAACCACGGAGGGCCTCTCGAAGTGGTTGGTGGCTTCCCAAAGTTCGCCCGCGCGCCCAAAGAGCAGCCGCCCCACCTTTGTGCACGCGCGGCATCTTTGTGCGCTCGCCGCATCTTTGTGCGCGCGCCGCATCTTTGTGTACCCACCAACCGCGGAGGGCCTCTCGAAGTGGTTGGTGGCTTCCCAAAGTTCGCCCGCGCGCCCAAAGAGCAGCCGCCGCATCTTTGTGCGCGCGCCGCATCTTTGTGCGCGCGCCGCATCTTTGTGTACCCACCAACCGCGGAGGGCCTCTCGAAGTGGTTGGTGGCTTCCCAAAGTTCGCCCGCGCGCCCAAAGAGCAGCCGCCCCACCTTTGTGCACGCGCCCCACCTTTGTGCACGCGCCGCACCCTTGTGCACGCGCCGCATCTTTGTGCACCCACCAACCGCGGAGAGCGCGTCGGAATGGTTGGTGGGTACACAAAGATGCGACGCGTGCACAAAGAGCCGCGGGGCCAATCGGCTAGCCGGCGTACAGGGCGGTGAGGAGGTTGACGGCTGACTGGGTGGCGGGGTGGGGGTCTTCGCGGTGCCAGATGAGGTGGACGTCGACCGGGGGCGCGTCGCGGAGGCGGCGGTAGACGATGCCGTCGCGCCGGTACTGCGTGGTGGTGGCCTGGGCGGTGACGCCGATGCAGCGGCCGGAGGCGATGGCGGTGAGCCAGTCGTCCACATCCTGGTTGTACTCGATCCGCGGGCGGGCGTCCGGCGGCCAGAGGTCGATCGTCGTGCTCCCGGTACGGCGGTCGATGCTCAGCACGCGGTCGCGCAGCTGCTCGAGGGTGACCGTCCGTTTGCGGACCAGCGGGTCGTCGGCGGGCAGGGCGGCGTACCGGTCTTCCTGCGCGATGGTGATGTGCGCGAACCGGCTGAGATCGAGGTGCGCCCGGACGACGGCGAGGTCGCACAGGCCCTCGGCCAGGCCGCCGGTGGCGGTGTTCGTGCGGACGAGTTGCAGCTCGATGCCCGGGTGTTCGGCGGCCCACCGCCGCTGGAACTCGGCCGTGTGCCGACCGAGCGCCGACCAGGCGTGGCCGACCCGCAGCCGGGTGTGACCACTTGTTGCCTCGCGCACCAATTCGTCGACGTCACCCAGCACCTGCCGGGCGCGAGCCAGCACCCGGACGCCGGCACTGGTTGGGGTCACCGACCGGCTCGTTCGGTGCAGGAGCCGCACCCCGAGCCGTCCTTCCAGTGCCAGCACGTTCCGCGATACCGCTGCCTGGCTGATGCCCAGCTCGATCCCGGCATCGGTGAAGGTCCCGGCGTCGACCACGGCGACCAGGCACCGCAACTGCCGCAGCTCGAGATCCATAACCCCAGCGTATAGATCCGTCCGCTCCCGCATTTTGCCTGACCAAACAATGAGCGCACGCTGGGCCCATGAGCACCCCGCCCGCTCCCGTCATCACGGTCGCCCCGATCCCTGCGGCCGCTGCCGAGTTGCCTGCGGACCACCCCGGCGGCCGGTTGGGTGGGGTGTTGCTGATGCTGACCAGTGGCCTCTCGAGCCAGGTGGGTGCGTCGGTGGCCGCCCAGGCGTTCCCGGTGATCGGACCGGTCGGTGTGGTCGCGGTCCGGCAGTGGATGGCGGCTGTGGTGCTGTTCGCGATCGGGCGGCCGCGGCTGCATCGGCTGACGGCTCGGCAATGGCGACTGGTGCTCGGACTGGCCGCCGTCTTCGCGGTCATGAACGTCTCGCTCTACACCGCGATCGACCGCGTCGGTCTCGGGCTGGCCGTGACCCTGGAGTTCCTCGGTCCGCTGGCGGTAGCGCTGCTGGGTTCACGGCGGGTGATCGATCTGGTCTGCGCGCTGACGGCGGCGCCCGCCGTACTGGTGCTGACTCGTCCGCAGGCGACCACTGACTACTTCGGCGTCGCGGCCGGACTGCTCGCTGCGGTCTGCTGGGCCTGCTACATCCTGCTCAACCGCTCGGTCGGCCGTGAACTGCCGGGAGTGACCGGCGCAGCGGCCGCCGCGACCGTGTCCGGACTCGCCTATGTGCCGGTCGGAATCGTCGTACTGCATCACCACCCGCCGACCGCGGCGGCCATCGGCTACGCGTTGACCGCCGGCGTACTGTCCTCGGCCGTGCCGTTCCTGGTCGACCTGCTGGCGCTGCGCCGGGTCCCAGCGCAGTTCTTCGGAGTCTTCATGAGCATCAGCCCCGTGCTCGCGGCCCTGGTCGGGTACGTCGTCCTGCGGCAGCAGCTCGCCGTACCGGACTGGATCGCGATCGCGGTCATCGTCGCGGCGAACACGGTTGCCCTCAGCGTCGGCCGACGTCGGTCGCGATCGGGCAGTCGACGATGATGATGTGATGCGACGACGGTTGGCGGCCCTGGTGGCTGCGGTGACGGTGAGCCTCGGTTCGGTGACGGCGTGTTCGGGTGACGACTACTGCGCACGGTTGAAGGATTATGCGGCCGAGTTCGAGGGCAAGGATTTCACCAGCTCCGCGGTCAAGGCGGACTTGCGTCAGGCCGCGGAGAAGGTGGCGAAGTCGGCGCCGGCGGAGCTCCAGGACGACTGGAAGGCAGTCTTCGCGTACGACGACGCGCTCCGCGGCGCCGGCGGGGATTCGGCCAAGCTTCGCGACGTGCTCAAGCAGGACGGGGGAAAGGCCTCGGCGGCTTCCCGAACGATCGAGGAGCAGGCCGAGGGAACCTGTCACGTCAAGCTGCCCAACACCTGACCGGTCGGCAGACGGTGTCGGAACGTATTCGTTTCGGATCGTTTGATGACGGCCGGTAGCGTTCTGGCATGCGAACCATCGCCACAGTCGTGACCCTGCTCGCAACGACCGCCCTGCTGACCTCGTGCACCGAGGAGCAGGCCTACTGCGTGGACCTGGCCGGGTATGCCGCCAGTGCCACCGGGGTCGACCCGACGAAGCCCGCCGACTACGTGAAGATCCTGGACGACGCGAAGAAGCTCCAGGAGTCCGCGCCGGCCGAGGTGAAGGACGACTGGGCGGCCGTCGTGACGTTCGCCGAGAAGGCCCAGAAGGCGGGTTCGGATCGCGTCGAGCTGGCCCGGCTGAGCAAGGAGACCGGCGCCGTGATGACGGCGTACAAGGCGATCACCACGCACGCGAAGGACGCCTGCAAGGTCGACGTCCCGGCCCTGAACTAGAGGCTTGCCGCGATCGAATCCTGTGGGTGGCCGGAGCCGTGTTAGGTTCCCTTGCGAAGCCATACAACGGGACAGGTGAAACGGTGCCACTTCCTTCTTTGACCCCGGAGCAGCGAGCGGCGGCTCTGGACAAGGCCGCGGCGGCGCGGCGCGAGCGAGCCGAGATCAAGAACCGGATCCGGCACTCGGGAGCGTCTCCGACGGAGGTGCTCCACGAGGGGCAGACCAACGACGTGATCGGCAAGATGCGGGTCAGCGCTCTGCTGCAGTGCATCCCCGGCGTGGGCAAGGTGCGGGCCCAGCAGATCATGGAGCGGGCCGGAATCTCCGAGACGCGGCGGGTCCGCGGCCTCGGGTCCAACCAGATCGCCGCGCTGATGCGCGAATTCGCCGAGTGAGCCGCACCGAAACCCTGGCCGGCTCGTTGGACACTGGTGTGACGATGACCATGGATTCCGAGAACCTGCGCCAGGACCCAGTGACTCCTGTGACCTCGACGACCGACGACGGCGGGCCGGGCCCGGCCCGGCTGACCGTGCTGGCCGGACCGACCGCGGTCGGCAAGGGCACGGTCGCGGCCGATATCCGTGAGCGGTTCCCCGACATCTGGATCTCGGTCTCGGCGACCACCCGCAAGGCCCGTCCGGCCGAGGTGCACGGCGTGCACTACCTGTTCGTCTCCGACGAGGAGTTCGACCGGATGGTCGCGGCCGGTGAGCTGCTGGAGTGGGCGGTCGTGCACAAGGCGGCCCGCTACGGGACGCCGAAGCAGCCGGTGCTGGACAAACTGGCCGAGGGCCGCCCGGCGCTGCTGGAGATCGATCTGCAGGGTGCGCGGCAGGTCCGCGAGACGATGCCGGAGGCGCATTTCGTCTTCCTGGCCCCGCCGAGCTGGGACGAGCTGGTACGCCGTCTCGTCGGCCGCGGGACCGAAACGGCCGAGGAGCGCGAGCGCCGGCTGGAGACCGCGACGCTCGAACTGGCCGCCGAGAAGGAGTTCGACGTGACCATCGTGAACGCCTCGGTTCGGGAAGCGGCCGATCAATTGGTAAAGTTGATTCGATCACCCCAAATCTCTGGAAAGAGCTGAACTTGTCTGGCAACCAGCCTGTCGCCATCGGTATCACCTCTCCGCCGATCGACGACCTGCTCACCCACACTGATTCCAAGTACAAGCTCGTCCTGTACTCGGCCAAGCGTGCGCGGCAGATCAACGCCTACTACTCCCAGCTCGGCGAGGGCCTGCTGGAGTATGTCGGTCCGCTGGTCGAGACCCACGTCCAGGAGAAGCCGCTCTCGATCGCCATGCGCGAGATCAACGAGGGCGTCCTGACCTGCACGGACATCGACCCCGAGGCCGAGGCGGAAGCCGCGGCCGCGGAGAAGACCGCCTAACTACACGCGATGACACCGGTGATCGGAGCTTTCCTTGTCCGTGTCCGGTGAGACACCGCACCCCACCCCCGGCGAGGCAACCGCCCCGGGGGCTTCGGGCGTTCCCAGAGTGAAGCCGAATGTGGTCCTGGGCGTCGGCGGCGGCATCGCGGCGTACAAGGTCTGCGATCTGCTGCGGCGGCTGACCGAGTCCGGGCACAGCGTGCGGGTGGTGCCGACCGCGGCCGCGCTGGAGTTCGTCGGCGCCGCGACCTGGGCCGCGCTGTCCGGGCAGCCGGTGACCGCGGATCCGTTCGACAACGTGCAGGAAGTGCCGCATGTGCGGATCGGCAAGGCGGCCGAGCTGGTCGTCGTCGCCCCCGCGACGGCGAATCTGATCGCCAAGGCTGCGCACGGTCTGGCCGACGATCTGCTCACCAACACCCTGCTGACCGCGCGCTGCCCGATCCTGTTCGCGGCCGCGATGCACACCGAGATGTGGGAGCACCCGGCCACCCAGGCCAATGTGGCCACGCTGCGTTCACGCGGGATCACTGTGCTCGAGCCGGCGGTCGGCCGGCTCACCGGCGCGGACACCGGCCGTGGCCGGCTCCCTGAGCCCTCGGAGATCTTCGCGATCAGCCAGCTGATGCTCGCCGACGAGGCAGCTCGCGCGGCAGGCCAGTCCGTCGCCGACCTGACCGGCAAGCACGTGCTGATCAGCGCGGGCGGGACGCGTGAGCACCTCGACCCGGTCCGCTACCTCGGCAACTCGTCCTCCGGCAAGCAGGGCTACGCGCTCGCCCGGATCGCGGCCGCCCGCGGCGCCAAGGTGACCCTGGTCGCGGCCAACTCCGAGCTTGCCGACCCGGCCGGCGTCCAGGTCGTCCCGGTCACCAGCACCCGCGATCTGTACGACGAGATCACCGGCCGCGCGGGTGATGCGGACGCGATCGTGATGGCGGCGGCCCCGGCCGACTTCCGCCCGGCCGACGTCGCCGAGCACAAGATCAAGAAGACCGCCGACGGCTCGGTGCCCGCGGTCACCCTGGTGCAGAATCCGGACATCCTGGCGACCGTCGCGCACGACCGCCGCCGGACCGGGCAGATCATCGTCGGGTTCGCCGCCGAGACCGGCGACGCGGAGCACTCGGTCCTCGAGCTCGGCCGCGCCAAGCTCGAGCGCAAGGGCTGCGACCTGCTGGTCGTGAACGACGTCTCCGGCGGCAAGGTCTTCGGCAGCGACAACAACGAGGCCGTCATCCTGGACCGCTCCGGGAGCGCTCTCCCGGTCCCGTCCGGCAGCAAGGACGCGCTGGCCGGAGTGATCTGGAATCTGGTCGCCGCCCACTGGGAATAGACCGCCGGTTATAGTCGGCGGTACCGGCAGGAAGACCTTGCTAGCCCCTCAGCAACGCCGTGAGGGGCTTCCGCATGTCTGTGCTGGCGCGATCCATGGGGTCGCCAACCGTCGAACCCAGCCGTTCCGCACCGGTTCGATCCCGGACCGAGGCGCGTTCCCGCGCCCGGCGACGTCGTACCGCAGAGCAACCGTCGGGCCATCGCGGTAGTCCGGCCGGCGGCCGGCTCGCTGTCCTCGACCTGCTGCGGCTGTGCGGCGCGGGCGCGGTCCTGGCGCACGCGTACCTGTTCTCCGGGTACGCCGAAGTGAAGTCGACGCTCGGGTTTGCGCTGCCCGGAGCGATCGCCCGGTACGGGTATCTCGGTGCCGACCTGTTCTTCCTGATCAGCGGCTTCGTCGTCCTGCGGAGTGCCTGGAACCGTACCCCCGGCAGCTTCCTGCTCTCCCGGGTCACGCGGATCGTTCCGGCGTACTGGGTAGCGCTCTCTCTGACCGCCGTCGTCTCGGTCCTGTTCGGGGCCGGCCGCTACCCGGTCAGCGGTCTCCAGTACGTCGCCAACCTGACCCTGCTGAACCCGCTGGCGGGTCAGGCGAACGTCGACCCCGGCCACTGGACGCTCTTTGCCGAGGTCCGCTTCTACCTGATTGTGGCGATCCTGCTCTTCTTCGTCGCGACCCCGCGGCGGGTGAGCATCCTGGCCTGGTCGTGGCTGGGGCTCACTGGGCTGGTCGAAATCGGCCTGCTGCCGGTGCAGGCCGACCTGGTGCTCAACACCCGCTACTCGCACTACTTCATCGCAGGGATGGCGCTGGCCATGGTGTACCGGTTCGGACCGAGCCGTTCGTGGCTGGCACTGATCGCGCTCTGCCAGCTCAACGCGCTCTATCGCGGAGTCCAGTACGCCGAGATCCTCGGAGAGCGCTATCGCGCCGAGATCCATGGGGGAGTCGTAGCCGGGCTGATCGCGCTGATGTTCTGGCTGCTCCTCGCGGTCGCTCTCAACCTGACGCCCAGCACGGCCGGCCGACGGCTCAGCGGGCTGGCCGCCACGACCTACCCGCTGTCGTTGATTCACGCGCAGCTCGGCTTCATCGTGTTCCAGCGCTTCGGCGACCGGCTGAACAAGTACCTCCTGCTGGTCGGTACGACGCTGGCGATGCTCTTGACCGCCTACCTGATCCACCGGATCTTCGAGAGACCGCTCTCCCGCCAAGGAAAGCACCGCTGATGCGGGCCTGGATCGGCATGCTGTGTGTGCTGGTCGCGGCCGGGTGCACGGCGGGCGGGCTTCAGCCCGATCCGCCGGTCGAGGCCGAGGGACCGGAGTTCACGGTGGCGTTCGGTGGGGACGTGAACTTCCACAACCAGACCCAGCAGCTGCTCGACGCCGATCCGCAGACCGCTTTCGGGGACGCCGGGGGAGCGCTCTCCGACGCGGATCTCGCGATCGTGAATTTGGAGACGGCGATCACCGGGCGCGGGACGGCAGCGACCAAGCGGTTCCTGTTCCGGACCGATGCGCGGGCGGTGACGGCGGTCAAGGCGGCCGGGGTCGATGCGGTCAGCCTGGCGAACAACCACACGCTGGACTACGGCCGCGCCGGGCTGGCCGACACCTTGAGCGTCGCCCGCCGCGGCAAGCTGCCGACGTTCGGTGCGGGGCTGAACGCGTCGCAGGCCTATGCACCTTGGCGTACGACGGTTCGTGGGGTGAAGGTCTCCGTGCTCGGCATCAGCGAGGTCTCGGAGCTGGCGAACGAGTGGGCGGCCGGGGTCAGTCGGCCGGGACTGGCGATGGCGATCGACCACCGGCTGGCGGTCGAGGCGGTTCGCCGCGCGCGCCGTACCAGCGATGTGGTGATCGTGGTCCCGCACTGGGGTTCCGAGTTCGACCACTGCCCGACGCCCGAGCAGAGAGCGCTCGCTGCTGATCTCTCGGCGGCCGGGGCCGACGTGATCCTCGGGGCGCACGCGCACGTGTTGCAGGGACAGGGTTATCTCGGTCGGACGTTCGTCGCGTACGGATTGGGCAACCTGCTGTTCGGCGGCGACCTCCCGATCCCCGAGACCTGGCGCGGCGGCGTCCTGCAACTGACCCTGCGCGGCCGCACCGTCGTGTCCCGAACCTTCGACCCCACCGAGATGTCGGCCGACACTCGGCGCCCGGTCGCCACCACCGGTGCCGAACGCGACGAGGAGCGCGCCCGGGTGAACAACCTGCGCGACTGCGCGGGTCTCACCCAGAGCCCCACGGACTGATTACGCTGGACCAATGGTCGCTGCGCCGCCTCCGTCCGAACCACCCGCTCAATCACCAGCCGTCCCGGCTCGCTCCGAGTTGTTGGCCTCCGATGCCGACCGTGAGCGGATCGCGGATGTCTTACGGGACGCGCTGGTCGAGGGCCGGCTGAAGCTGGTCGAGTTCGAGTCGCGGCTCGAGGACGCGCACCACGCCCGGACGTACGGCGAGCTGGAGCATCTCGTCCGCGATCTCCCGCTCCCGGTCACGGAGACCGCCCTGGCCCCGACGAACGACCGGGTCGGCGGGCGGCCGACCTCGCGGCTCGGGATCGCGATTCTCGGTGGCTTCAACCGCCGGGGCGTCTGGACGATCGCCCGCCGGTTCACGGCCGTCGCGGTGATGGGCGGCGGTCAGGTCGATCTCCGGGAAGCGAAGTTCGAGGAGCCGGTGACGATCATCCGGTGCTTCGCCGTGATGGGTGGCATCAGCGTCCTCATGCCGCCGGAGGTCGATCTGGAGGTCCGCGGGATGGGCATCCTCGGCGGCTTCGACCAGCGTGCTTCAGGTGTCGGAGAACCGGGCGCGCCGCGGGTCGTGGTGACCGGTTTCTCGTTCTGGGGCGGCGTCGACGTGGAACGCAAGGTAACCAAGGCCGAGCGCCGCCGTCTGAAGGCCGAGCGCAAAGCACGCCGTCAGCTGGAGCGGCAGCGCGACGACGATTCCTGACTCCCGCCGAAGCCTCGGCGACAGGTCGCGCCGACCCCCGCGGGACCGCCGTACAGGGTGGTAAGGGTAACCTAACAGTGGTCGAGATCACGGTGGCTCCGCACGCCTGAGGATCGGGGAACTGTCTAACATATGGACATCATTCCCGGGATTCGGACAGAATCGGTGCGTCCCCGGGACTCTGCCCGGAAACGCTGGCATACTGCCGAAGATGCATCGCCAACCGCCGGTGCATGGGGGGATCGCGGGACCGCGGGAGCGGTCGCGTGGCACACAGAGGAACCGAGGGAGAACTGTGGCGAGGCGCCTTTTCACGTCCGAGTCGGTGACCGAGGGTCATCCGGACAAGATCGCTGACCAGATCAGCGACTCCATTCTCGACGCGCTGCTGACGGCGGACCCGAAGAGCCGCGTCGCGGTCGAGACGCTGGTCACGACCGGGCTGGTCGTGGTGGCCGGCGAGGTCACCACGTCGGCGTACGTCGACATTCCCGGGATCGTGCGCAAGCGCATCCTGGAGATCGGCTACGACTCGTCGCTGAAGGGGTTCGACGGCGCGTCCTGTGGGGTGTCGGTCGCGATCGGCAGCCAGTCGCCGGACATCGCGCAGGGGGTCGACACGGCGTACGAGACGCGGTCGGACGCGTCGAAGGACGAGCTGGACCTGCAGGGGGCAGGCGACCAGGGACTGATGTTCGGCTACGCGTCCAACGAGACGCCGGAGCTGATGCCGCTGCCGATCACCATCGCGCACCGGCTGTCCGCGCGGCTGACCGAGGTCCGCAAGGACGGCACGCTGGCCTACCTGCGCCCGGACGGCAAGACCCAGGTCACGGTCGAGTACGACGGTGACAAGGCGGTCCGGATCGACACCGTGGTGGTGTCCAGCCAGCACGCGGCCGACATCAACCTCGAGTCGATGCTGGCGCCGGACGTCAAGAAGCACGTCGTCGACCCGGTGCTCGAGCAGTTCGACATCGACGCGACCAACTACAAGCTGCTGGTGAACCCGACCGGCCGCTTCGAGGTCGGCGGCCCGATGGGCGACGCCGGCCTGACCGGCCGCAAGATCATCATCGACACGTACGGCGGCATGGCGCGCCACGGTGGCGGCGCGTTCTCCGGCAAGGACCCGTCCAAGGTCGACCGGTCCGCGGCGTACGCGATGCGCTGGGTGGCGAAGAACATCGTCGCCGCCGGCCTGGCCGACCGCGTCGAGTGCCAGGTCGCGTACGCGATCGGCAAGGCCGCGCCGGTCGGTTTCTACGTCGACACGTTCGGGACCGAGAAGATCCCGGTCGCCCAGATCGCCGACGCCGTCGCCGAGGTCTTCGACCTGCGCCCGGCCGCGATCATCCGCGACCTGGACCTGCTCCGCCCGATCTACACCCAGACCGCCGCGAACGGCCACTTCGGCCGCACCGGTGAGGACTTCACCTGGGAGCGCACCGACCGGGTCGAGGCCCTCAAGGCCGCGGTCAGCAAGTAAGGAACACTCTCGGCCCGGCTGCCTTCTGGTAGCCGGGCTGTTTGTTTGTCCACAGGCTGCGGGCGGCCTGCGACGGACTGTCGGTCCGGCCGACTAGCATTTGCCGGTGACATCGGAGCCGCCGGAGCAACTGAGCCTGCTGCGGGACACCGTGCGCAAGTCCCGGACGAAGGTGCCGGCCGGGATCACGTCGTCGTTGCCGGTGGCGCGGGTCGCGGTGGACATCCCGCTGCCGCACCTGGACCGGCCGTTCGACTACCTCGTCCCGGACGACCTGGCCGAGGCCGCTCAGCCCGGGGTCCGGGTGAAGGTGCGGTTCGCCGGCAAGGACCTGGACGGGTTCGTGCTGGAGCGGCTGGCCGAGTCCGATCACACCGGCAAGCTCTCCCGAATCAAGAAGGTGGTCTCGCCCGAGCGGGTGCTGACCCCGGAGATCGTCGACCTCTGTCGCGCGGTCGCCGACCGGTATGCCGGTGTCTTCCCCGATGTCACCCGCCTGGCCGTCCCGCCGCGGCATGCGAAGGTCGAGGGCGAGCCGTTGCGCTGCGACCAGCCCCCGCGGCCCCCCGAGTCCACCTCGCGATCGGCCTGGTCGCCGTACCCGCCGGGGTTTCTGGATGCGGTCGAGCGGGCGGAGTCGCCGCGCGCGGTCTGGACCGCCGTACCGGGGGCCGACTGGGCGCTCGCTTTCGCTCAAGCCGCCGCGGCGGCCGCGGGAGCAGGCCGTGGTGCGTTGCTGCTGGCTCCTGATGCTCGCGACCTCGAGCGGCTTGCCGACGCCTGTACGGCGGTGCTCGGGGAAAGCGGCTTCGTCACGTTGTCGGCCGACCTCGGGCCGACCGCGCGGTACCGGGCCTTCCTGGCGGCACTGCGTGGGAACGCGCGGGTGGTGATCGGGACCCGGGCGGCCGCGTTCGCTCCGGTCGCGAACCTTGGGCTCGTGGCGATGTGGGACGACGGTGATGACTCGTATGCCGAGCAGCGTTCGCCGTACCCGCATGCTCGCGAAGTCCTGCTGCTCCGCGCGTTCAAGCAGAACTGTGCCGCGCTGTTCGGCGGGTTCGCGCGGTCTGCCGAGGCTGCGGCGGTCATCGAGTCCGGGTTCGCGGCCGAGCTGATCGCGGACCGGACAGTCATCCGGGCGGCGGCGCCGGAGGTGCACATCACGGGGGAGTCGGACCGTGAGCTGGCTCGCGACCCTGCGGCCCGGGCAGCGCGAATCCCGCACCGCGCCTTCGAGATCGCACGCGAAGGACTGCTGTCTGGGCCTGTGCTGATCCAGGTGCCCCGAGCTGGATATCTGCCGAGCCTGGTCTGCCAGACGTGTCGCGAGCCGTCGCGCTGCTCGACCTGCGCCGGGACATTGCGTCGTACGGACGGTTTCGGCCCGCCGAGCTGCAGCATCTGCGGCCGCCCCGCCGCGGACCACCGCTGCCCGGAGTGCGGTGACACCCGCATGCGCGCCGCCGTCGTCGGCGCACTCCGTACGGCGGAGGAGCTCGGGCGCGCGTTCCCCGGCATCGTCGTCCGGACCTCGGGCAGCGAGCACATGCTCAACCACATCTCGGGCAAGCCGGCCCTGATCGTCACCACGCCCGGCTCGGAACCGGTCGCCGAGGGCGGCTACACCGCCGCCCTGCTGATGGACACCTGGCTGATGCTGTCCCGCCCCGACCTGCGCGCCCCCGAGGAAGCCGTCCGCCGCTGGCTCAACGCGGCCGCCCTCGTCCGCCCGGCCCGCGCCGGCGGTCAGGTCATCCTGGTCGGCGATCCCTCCGACATCCCGCTGCAGGCGATCGTCCGCTGGAGCCCGGAAGGATTCGCCACCCGCGAGATCGAGGAACGCCGTACGGCGCGCCTCGCGCCCGCCGCGAAACTCGCCGAACTCACCGGCCCCTCCGAAGCGGTCAACGACCTCGTCGCCCGCCTCCGCCCGCTCCTACCCGCGACCGTCGGCCTCGAAGTCCTAGGCCCGGTAGACGTCGACGACGAATCCGTCCGAGCCATCGTCCGCACCCCCCGAGCCGCTGGCACCCAACTAGTCCGAGCCCTCAAAGACGCCCAAGCCGCCCGCGCCACCAAAAAAGCCCCCGGCTCAGTCCGAGTCCAGGTAGACCCCCCCAGCTTCGGCTAGCCCCCTCCGCTCGCCCCTCTTTGTGCACACCCCCCATCTTTGGGACTCCACCAACCACTTTCGGGGTCCGAAAACGGTTGGTGGCTACCCAAAGACGCGCCTCGTGCACAAAGAGCAGACTGAGCTCAGGCGGTATCGGCCAGCGGGTTGGCGGCGGCCAGGAGCTGGGTGCCTAGCGTGGTGCGGTGGTACAGGACTGCTCGGCCGTCGCGGCGGGAGTCGACCAGGCCGGCGTTGCGGAGAATGCCCAGGTGAACGCTGAGGGTGGGGGCGGAGACGCCTAGCTGATGGGCCAGGTGGGTGGTGGACATCGGCAGGTCCAGGTGGCTGACGATTGCCGCTCGGGTGCGGCCGACCAGGTCGGCCAGTGGGGAGTCGGTCGTGTCCTGGCGGTCCTCCCAGAGCCGGCCGAGGCCGCGCGGTGGGTAGGTGATGGTCGGCACGTGCGGCGCACCGGTCACGGGTAGCGCGGCCGGCCAGGTGAAGACGCACGGGACCAGCAGGACGCCTTGCCCAGCAAGCGGTTCGCCGTCGCAGCAGTACGGCCGGTCGATCTCGATCGTGTCCCCGTGGAAGCGGACCGCCGGATGAAGATTGCGGAACAGCCGGTCGATCCCACCGCTGGCCAGCTCGTCCAGCCGGAACGCGAGGTCCTCCTGCAGCAGCGCCCGCATCCGTCGCCAGTCCGGCTCGATCGCGCGCCGGAAGTACGACGCGAGTGCGGTCGTGATCTCGGAGACCGCTCTCTCCGGATCTTTGATCAGCGGCGGCACCAGCGGATGCGGGTTGTCGACGTACAAGGTGTTGAGCTCGCGCGCGACCAGGTCGAGTGGCGTGGCGGCGATCGCGGCCAGCCCGGACTCGAGGCTGGTGGAGCGGCGCGGCGGAGCGGGTGTCATGAAGTCCGGGATGTAGCCGACCGGCGGAATGAGTGCCCTGAGCAACGTTAGGTCCGGACCGTCGATGATCGGCCGGACCTTCTGCAGCCAGGGTCCGTGCACGCTGCGTGCCGTGTTGTTGCTCAGCGCCCGGACGCTTGTGACCGCTTCCCAGATCGGAGAGAGCGCGAACCGGATCCGGCCCACGTCGCCCGCGTTCAGCCTCAGCGTGATCACGAGATCATCGTAGAGCGCTCTCCGGCCGGCGGACAGGATTAGTCCACAGGCTAATCATCGACAGTGGCCCTCGGTGGTCCCGACAGTAGATCCATGAGTACAGTCACGGCCCCACCGCGAACCCTGCCCCGCGCGTTCTGGGCCTTGTGGGTGTGCCAGCTCGTCAACCGGCTCGGCAGCTTCGTGCAACCGTTCCTCGTCCTCTACCTCACCCAGGACCGGCACCTCTCCGCCAGTACGGCGGGCGCCGTGGCCGCCGCGGTCGGCGCGGGGAGCGTGGTCTCGCAGCTCGTCGGCGGCTGGCTGTCCGACCGCGTCGGCCGCCGGGCCACGATGCTGGCCTGCTTCTTCGGTACGGCGGCCGCGCTCGTCCTGCTCGGCGAGGCCCGGTCGATGCCGATGATCTGGGCGACGGCGTTCGCGGTCGGTCTGCTCGGCGATCTGTTCCGGCCCGCGGTCTCCGCCACCGTGGCCGACATGCTGCAACCGGGAGAGCGCGTTCGCGCGTACGGGCTGCTGTTCTGGGCGATCAACCTCGGCTTCTCGGTGTCGACCGTGAGCGCGGGCGTTCTCGCCTCGCTCGGCTACGGCCTGCTGTTCTGGCTGAACGCCGGTACGTCGGTCATCGCGGGGATCGTGATCTGGACGATGGTCCCGGAGAGCCGGCCGAATCTCGAGGAAGGCACGACCCGTCGACCGCTGCTGCCGGTCGTTCTGCGCGACCGGATCTTCCTGGCGGTGGTTCTGGTGCAGGTCGGGTACGCGACCATCTACTTCCAGGGCTACTCGACGCTACCGCTCGCGATGGCCCACGACGGTCTCCCGATCTCGCTGTACGGCACGGTGATGGCGCTGAACGGGATCGTGATCGTCGTACTGCAGCCCCTGGTGGTGAAGCGCCTGGCCATCTTCGACCGGTCGAAACTGGTGGCAGTGTCGATGCTGATCGTCGGACTTGGGTTCGGCCTCGGCGCGGTCGTCCACGAATGGTGGGGCTACGCGCTGTCCGTCGTGGTGTGGACGATCGGAGAGATCGGTTTCGCCGCCGTGATCGGTGCGGTCTTCGCGGACATCGCCCCGGGCGATCTCCGCGGCGGCTACATGGGGATCACCGGCATGGCGTTCGGCCTCGGTACCGTCATCGGCCCGCTGGCCGGCACCAACGCGCTCCAACACCTCGGTGCCACGGCAACCTGGATCGGCGTCGCCCTCCTCGGCGTCATCATCTTCATCGCCCAGTACGCGCTCTCTCCCGCGATCCACCGACGTACCGCCGAGAACGCGGCGACCGCATGAGGTGAGCGGTTACCACGGTCACGGCGATGACCCCGGTCGCGACCAGGAAAGCGGGCTGCGGGGTTGCTGGATGGTGCAGGAAGATCGTGCCCAGCGCGGCGACCCCGAGCGTGCCGCCGAACTGCTGGACCGCGTTCAGCAACCCTGCTGCGGACCCGGTCTCCTGCGGCTGCACTCGCTGCAACGCCTCGGTGAAGAACGCGGTGGTGAACAGCCCGACCCCAGCGCCGCAGACGCCCAACGCCGGCACCAGCCACAGCCGCGTCCCGACCAATCCGACCAGCAGGATGCCAAGGCCGACGTACATGAGGCGGGAGCCGAAACGCTGGATCAGCCACTGCCCTGCACACCAGGATGCGATTCCGGAGACCGCGGACCACGGGAGCAGGACCAGGCTCGCCCGCATCACGCCGTGGTGCAGCGTTAGTTGCTGGTGCAGGACGACGACCAGCGTCAGGCCGCTCATCACCGCGAAGAACAGTGCCGACGTCACCAGCGCCGCTCCGAACCCGCTCCGGCTGAACAGGCTCAGCTCGATCAACCCGCCGCGACTCGTCCGCTGCCGCAGAGCACAAGCGCCCAGTACGGCGAGCCCGATCGGGAGCAGGATCCAGTCCCGCGATTGCAGGATCGGGAACACCAGGAGAGCGCTCCCTGCAGTCAGCAACACCGTTCCGGGCAGGTCCAGCGCCGGTCGCTGCGGTGCACGCGACTCCGGCAACAGCTGAGCAAGCTCCAGTACGGCGAGCCCGAGCGGCACGTTGACCAGGAACACCACGCGCCATGACGTGACCTCGGTGATCACCCCGCCGAGCAGCGGCCCCGAGATCCCGGCCAAGCCCATCACCGGGCCGATGAACCCGAGGGCCTTCGGCAGTTCCGGACCGCTGAACGACGACCGGATCAGCCCGATCGTCTGCGGGATGATCGCGGCCGCGGTCATGCCCTGCACAACGCGTGCCCCGATCAGTACGCCGGACTGGGTCGCCACGGCACACGCGGCCGACGCCAGCACGAAGCCGACGACTCCGAGCCGGAACAGCCGGCGCCGGCCGTAGATGTCGCCGAGCCGGCCGCCGGTGATCAGCAGCGCGGCGAACGGCAACGTGTAAGCCGCGCTGAACCACTGGAGGTGGGACGTCGGTCCACCGAAATCGGCGTGGATCACCGGCGCCGCGACCTGGACGATCGTGGCGTCGAGCAGGTTCATCGCCTCGGCCACCAGGAGGGCGACCAGCCCTACCCATTTCCGCATCAACTGCCTCCCAAGGTGTCGGTGGCAGTACCGTCGCCGGTCGGCGGTGGATGTTCCAGTCAGCTGACATCAGCTGCAGAGATCTTCCCTCGGAGAGCGCTCTGCGTGATGATCTTTCCATGCTGGACGAGATCGATCGGGCTCTGATTCACGCGCTGCAGATCGCGGGACGCGCGCCGTACAGCCGGATCGGTGCGGTGCTCGGGGTGTCGACGCAGACTGTCGCGCGGCGCTACCAGCGGCTGCGGGCCGAGGCCGGGCTGCGAGTGATCGGACTGCCCGATCCGCACCGGGCGGGGCGATCCCAGTGGCTGGTGCGGCTGACCGCGACACCGCGGGCCGCACAAGATCTCGCGAACGCGCTCTCTCGCCGTTCCGACACGAGCTGGATCAAGCTCGCCTCGGGCGGCACCGAGATCGTGGCGATCGTCAACACCACCCCGGCCGACGGCAACACCCTGCTCCTGCACGACATCCCGCGCACGGCAGGCATCACCTCGGTCTCCGCCCACTACCTTCTGCACCTATATGTCGGCGGACCGACCGCCTGGGGTGCACGCGCGACAACCCTCACCCCAGATCAGGAGAAAGCGCTCTCTGGACCGCCGCTCGCCCCCGCCACTGCAGACATCCTGCCGACCGATCAGAAGCTGCTGACAGCCCTCGGTGCGGACGGCCGCGCCACGATCGCCGACCTCGCCGTACAGACCGGCTGGGCGCCGGCCACGGTCGCGCGCCGCCTGGCCGACCTAGAAGGCAGCGGAGCGCTCTTCTTCGACGTCGACGTCGACCCAACAGCCCTCGGCGCAACCACCGCCGCGATGCTCTGGCTGTCCGTCCCGCCTGCCCACGCGGACGCGGTAGCACGCGCTCTCGCCAAGCACGACGAGCTGGCCTTCGTCGCCGCAACCACCGGCCGAACCAACCTCGTCGCCCACGCCCTCTGCCCGAGCCCCGACGCCCTCCACACCTACCTGACCGAACGCATCAGCGCGATCGACCCCATCACCACCCTCGAGACAGTCCCAATCCTCCGCACCCTCAAATCCGCAGGGCCGTAGGGTTGCGGGTATGACTGAGCGGACGATCGACGCGGTGGTGTTCGACATCGGTGGGGTGTTGCTGGACTGGAGTCCGGACTATCTGTACGCCGATCTGATTCCGGATGCGGAGCAGCGGAGCCGGTTCCTGAGTGAGGTGGCGACGCCGGCCTGGAATGCGGAGCAGGATGCGGGGCGGACGTGGTCCGAGGCGGTGGGGGAGCTGGTCGGCCGGCACCCGGAGCATGCCGAGTGGATCGAGGCTTACGACACCGGCTGGCTGAAGATGGTGAAGGGTGTTTTCGAGGACACCGCCGAGCTGCTGAACGACATCCGCGCGCTCGGGCTGCCGACGTACGCGCTGACGAACTTCTCGCAGGAGAAGTGGGAGGTGGCGCAGGAGGCGTTCCCGATTCTGACCGTGTTCGACGGTGAGGTCGTGTCGGGGGCGGAGCAGACCGTGAAGCCTGGCGAGAAGATCTACCGGATCCTGCTCGAGCGCTACGACCTCGACCCGGCACGCACGTTCTACACCGACGACATGCAGTACAACGTCGACGGCGCCCGCGCGGTCGGGATCGAGGCCGAGCTCTTCACCGGCGCGGCCGATCTGCGCGCGCACCTCCGCAGCCGCGGGCTCGCGGTCTGATCAGGTGCCGTAGCGGGCGACCATCGTCCGGACGGCCTCGTCGACGACGGCCGTCGTACGGCTGCGGCTCACTTCCCAGCTGGGCAGGACTAGCTGCGGCCAGAACAGGTAGTTGGAGATCATTCCGAGGAACTGCGTCGTGGCCAGGTCGGGGTCGGTGACCTCCGCCGTCCCGGCCCGGTGTTCCGCGACGAGATAGTCCCGCACGGAGTCGAAGTACGGCAGCTTGCCCTGCGAGAAATGCGCCTTCGCCAGCTCGGGGAACCGTGGCAGTTCGGCGATGACGATGCGGAAGAGATCGGCCATCTGGGGACGCCCCAGCAGTACGGCGTAGCGCCGGCCGAGCGTGGTCAGGCCGGCGGCCAGGTCACCTGCGGCCGGTGCGGTGGCGCGCTCGTCCGCGTCGGCCCAGGACTCGACGACGATGGCGTCGAACAACGCGGCCTTGGTCGGGAACTGTTTGAACAGCGTGGCCTTGGACACGCCCGCGCTCTCGGCGATCCGGGCCAGCGACGTCCGGTCGTAGCCGAGCTCGAGGAACAGCCGGGTCGCGGCCCGCACGATCAGCGTGCGCTTCTCCTCGGCCACGCGCTGGTGGTACGTCGGTTCGGCAGTCGTCACCGTCCCATCATAGCGAGGTGGGTGGCTTGACTCACCACTCGGCACCTGCCTACTCTAGGCGAGGTGAGTCACTCGACTCACCATTGCGCAGCTTCGGAGGATTCCTGATGTCCCGCTTCGATCACCAGACCGTGCTCGTCACCGGCGGAACCGGCGGCCAGGGCGCCAGCCACGTCCGCGCCTACCACGCGGCTGGAGCCAACGTCGTGATCGGCGCCCTCAACGGGGGCCGGGGTGAAGCGCTCGCCGCCGAACTCGGCGACCGGGCGCGGTTCGTGCACCTCGACGTCACCGAGGAGGACTCCTGGACCGCGGCGGTCGCCGCGACCGAGGAAGCTTTCGGTGCGCTGACGATCCTGATCAACAACGCCGGGGTGCAGAACCCGCCGGCCCTGATCGAGTCCACCGCCCTGCCGACCTGGAGCCGCATCCTGGCCGTCAACCTGACCGGCACCTTTCTGGGGATCAAGGCGGCCGCGCCCGCGCTCCGCCGGGCCGGCGGTGGATCGATCGTCAACATCGCCTCGATCTTGGGCGCCGGTGGCACCGCCTTCTACGCGCCGTACGTCGCGAGCAAATGGGCATTGCGCGGGCTGACCCGGACCGCGGCTCTCGAGCTGGGTCGCGACCAGATCCGCGTGAACGCCATCCATCCCGGTGTCATCGAGACCCCGTTCATCACCGAGCCCGCGGCCGGAAGCACCGCCCCGATCTCGGACTTCTACTCGCCGGAGCCGTTCGCCATCCCGCGCCTCGGTGCGCCGGCCGACGTCACGGAGCTGTTGCTGTTCCTCACGTCACCCGAGGCCTCGTTCATCACCGGCTCGGAGTACGTCGTCGACGGCGGCCTGCTGCTCGGACCAGCGTTGAAGGCCGCCTAGGGCGTGTCTCTTAACTCCCCGCCTACTGCGCTGCACTCGGCACGGCACCTCGCCGCACTGGAGGCAAGGCCACGATGGAAAAGCATCGAGGCCTCCCCTCCAGCACGCCGAGCTACCGCACCGAGCACATGCTCGCTACGGCGCGGACTCAAGAGACACGCCCTAGCTCGCAGTAGAAGAAATGGCCTCGGTGTACGTCGGACTCGCGGACAGGTCGGCGGCTTCGACGTACACCGTGTTGTCCTGGCAGGTCATCGGCGTGAGCGCGACCCCGGGCTTCCCGCTGTAGATCCGCTGCGGCTTGGCCAGCCCGGCCGTCCACCGGTTGATCTGGAACGACTCCTCGCCGCTGCTGCCGACCGCCCGCGTCTCCCAGAGAATCCAGTTGCCGCAGGCAAGGATCGTGTCGGTCGCGACCATGCCGAGCGGCTTGGCCGGTCCACTCGCGGACTCCCGCAGATAGGCCTTGCTCTGGTACTGATCGGGATCCGAACCGGCCACCTCGGACCAGATCGTTGCCCCACGCACCGAGGCGCCGCTCCACTGGATGCACTTGGTTGCCGCCGGCACTGGCACGGCCGCGCCGCCGGACAATGGTGCGGTCAGCACCTGCTTGCACCGCTTGGCCGTCTCCGGAGCGGCGATCTCGCTGAAGGTCACCGTGTCCGCGGACACCACGGGGTCGGCGATGTAGCCCGGCGCCGCCACGCATCCAACCGTCCGTGAAGTCAACGCGGCCAGTGACGCGACGATCAGGCACGACCGGTTCTTCGCGTCGGTCGAGCTGTAGGCGAACGTCCCGTCGTACGCGCCGATCTCCGGCTCCGAGACGGCCGGCAGCTTGCCGATCCCGGCGCTGCGGCCGGTGCTCAAGTCATAACGGACGACTCTGATCTCCGGATCGGAACCCTCCGACCGGATGTCCTCGACCAACGCCCAGTGGTCGTCGATCACGACCGGCGACTGCGCCACGAATCCCTTCGCGGGGACGTGCCGCACGATCACCTTCTTGCTGGCCTTGTCGGCGATCGTGGTAGTGCCGGCCTCGTCGCTTCCCCGCGTCACGACGTACTTGCGCTGCTGTGTGACGAGATGTTGTCCGTCCACCGGTTGCCGCAGCACCTTCGCCCAGACCGGTACGGCGGTGTTGGTCTGCGCCGTCGGAGTGCTCGAGGGCGAAGGCGATGTCGGGGGAGTGCTGACCGAAGGAGTGGACGGCTGTGGCTTCGACGTGTTGTCGGAGGACGAGCAGCCGGCCACTCCCAGGACGAGAACGATGCCTACAGCAACGGTGGTACGACGCATTCGGTCACAGTCCGATGTTCTGGAAGGAGTTGGCCAGCGTCGCGTTGAACAGCGCCGAGGCCGGGATGTTCTTCGGGCCGTCGGTGACGTTACCCCGGCTGTTGAACCGGCGCTCGTTGAACACCTCGAAGATCGCGATGGTGCCCTTGGTGCGGTCGTAGCCGCGGCCGACCTGGTAGTGCCCGCTGTGGTTGAAGGCCAGGTACGGGAAGTACCGCTTCAGCAGCTGCACGTGCTCGATGATCGGAGCCGGCTTGCCGTCGCCCAGGTGGTTCTGGTGTGCGGTGAAGAACTTCTGCGTGTTCCAGTGCTTGACGTTCTGCACGACGTAGGTGCCGGCCGCGACATCCCAGTCGGTCTTCAGATTGGTCTGCTTCACCATCGCGGAGATCCCGGTCCCGGAGCTGGTCGCGCCGAGGTCCTTGGCCCAGGACAGTTGGGTGTCCTTCTGCTTGTCGTCGGCCCAGTCGATCGACTGAAACGTCGCCGGGCCGCACCAGTACCCCTTCTCCTGTGAGGTCTGGAAGCCCTTCATGATGTACGCCGAGTTGGGCGGCTTCACGACCTGCACCGGCGGCTGTGGCGGCGTACTCGGAGCCCCGGTCGTCGGCGTCGTCCGCGTCGGAGTGGCCGTCGGAGTCGGGGTCGGGGTCGGCGCTGCATCGGCAGCGGTGCGCTCGTCGGAGTCGCCGAGCAGCCGGAGCGCCCGGGCCTTCTCCCGGCCGTCCCACGCGGCCTGCATCTCGCCGAGCTCGACGGTCACACGCTCACTCTTCGGCAGCGCCGCCCGCTCTGCCACGAAGGACTGCGGGGTCTGGTCGCCGGTGTCGATGTCCTGCGCGACGCCGTCGGTCTCGTCCGCCGCGACATCCGGCGCGGTGACCGTCTCCTGGACCTGCGCGCCGGTCGGCAGCTCGTCGACGAACCCGAGCCCGAGGCAGTAGTTCACTTCCTGGAGCTTGAAGCACCGCAGCATCGAAGCGGCCTGGGTCGACTCGTCCGCGGCCTGGAGGTCGTCGGGCGAGGTGTCGACCACCTGCTGGCTCAGCTCGCTCCACGACTCCGCCGCCGGCGGGGTGCCAACCGCCGTACTGGCTGCGGTCGGTGCGGAAGTAGTAGGCGCCGAAGTGGGTACGGCGGTCGGCAAGCTCGTCGGTGAGGACGTCGGCGAGGTCGTGGGGGCCGGCACCGGAGTGGCCGACCGGATCAGCTCCGGATCGCGGGGCTGGTACGCGAAAGCGGTCAGGGGCGCCTGGGCCAGAAGTGCGCCCAGGACGATCAGAGTGGCCCCCCGTGCTGCTGTGGGCATTGTGTCTCCCGATAGGCGTGGGACGACAGTGACTGTAGGTACGCCTGGGAACACAGTACGTGTCTGAGGCAACAAATGGCAGCCCCCACCTGGCCCGGACCCCGGCCGCGGGCGCACTAGACTTGCTCAGTCCTGGTCAGTGAACGTTGTGGAGAGTCTGTGTCGGTCCAACCCATCCGCCTGTTCGGCGACCCCGTCCTGACCACGAAGGCAGTGCCGGTCGTCGACTTCGACGCCGAGCTGCGCCGTCTGGTCGCGGACCTCGCGGACACCATGCAGGCAGCGCCCGGCTCCGGCCTGGCCGCGCCGCAGATCGGCGTCGGGCTGCGCGTCTTCACCTACCACGTGGACGGCGAGCTCGGGCACCTGGTGAACCCGGAGCTGACGCTGTCGGAGGACGAGCAGTTCGGCGCCGAGGGCTGCCTGTCCATCCCCGGCCTGTACTTCGACTGCCGCCGCGCGCAGTCCGTGATCGCCCGCGGCTTCAACATGTACGGCGATCCCGTCGTCATCGAAGGCTCGGAGTATCTGGCCCGCGCGATCCAGCACGAGACCGACCACCTGGACGGCATCCTGTTCGTCGACCGCCTCGACACCGCGACCCGCAAACAGGCCATGAAGGCGATCCGCGAAGCCGAGTGGTCGGGCCTGTCCGGCCCGCCGCAGATCAAGGTTTCGCCCCACCCCACGAACGGTTTCGGCCTTTGAGAAACGGATTTGCCCTGTGAGAGTCGTTTTTGCCGGTACGCCGGAGCCCGCGGTCACCGCGTTGCGCGCAATCATTGCCAGCCGCCACGAAGTTGTCGCCGTGGTCACCCGGCCGGATGCCCCGGCCGGTCGCGGCCGCAATCTGGTCGCGTCGGCGGTCGCCCAGTACGCCGAGGAGCTCGGCGGCATCGAGATCCTGAAGCCGGTGAAGCCCAGCGACCCGGACTTCCTGGCCAGGCTGACCGAGATCGCGCCGGATTGTTGCCCGGTCGTCGCGTACGGCGGTTTGTTGCCGCAGGCAGCGTTGGACATCCCGGTGCACGGTTGGGTCAACCTGCACTTCTCGGTGCTGCCGGCCTGGCGGGGTGCCGCGCCCGTGCAGCACTCGATCATCGCCGGGGACGACGTGACCGGGGCCAGCACGTTCCGGATCGTGAAGGCGCTCGACGCCGGCCCGGTGTTCGGCGTACTGACTGAGCCGATCGGCCCGAGCGACACCTCAGGCGACCTGCTGGGCCGGTTGGCCGAGTCGGGGTCGAAGCTGCTGGTCGACACTCTGGACGGCATCGAGGACGGGATCCTGCAAGCGCAGGAGCAGCCGGCCGACGGCGTCTCGCTGGCGCCGAAGATCAACGTGGAGGACGCCGAGCTGGACCTCACGGCGCCCGCGCTGCGTGTGGATCGGCTGGTTCGCGGCTGCAACCCGGCACCGGGTGCCTGGACGACGTTCCGTGGTGAGCGGCTGAAGGTGCTCGCGGTCCGGCTGACCGATGAGGAGCTGAAGCCCGGTGAGCTGCGTGCGACCAAGTCCAGTGTCGTGATCGGTACCGGCAGCAAGGCGGTCGAGCTGCTGACCGTCCAGCCGCAAGGCAAGAAGCCGATGGCCGCCGCCGACTGGGCTCGCGGAATTCGTCTGACTGATGAGGACCGCCTCGGTGAGTGACCGTACGCCTAGAAATCGTGAGCCGCAGAAGCGGCCGGACAAGGTGCGGCAGGTTGCCTTCCGGGTAATCCGTCAGGTCACGTCGCAGTCCGGCTACGCGAACCTCGTGCTGAACAAGGCGTTGCGCGATGCCCGCCTGGCCGGTCGGGACGCCGCGTTCTGCACCGAGCTCGTGCACGGCACGCTGCGCTGGCAGGGCACGTACGACGCCTTCCTCGCCCGCTGCGTGGATCGTCCGCTGAACGAGCTCGACCCGGAGCTGCTCGACATCCTCACTCTCGGCACCCACCAGTTGCTGCGGATGCGCGTCGACTCGTATGCCGCGGTCAACGAGATGGTCACGCTGACCCGGGCCGAGATCGGCCACAAGCGCAGCGGACTGGTGAACGCCGTACTGCGAAAGATCAGCCAGCGCACGTTCGACCAGTGGATCGAGACGGTCGCGCCGTCGGTCGAGGAGAACCGGCTGCTGCACCTCGCGGTCGCGAAGGCGCATCCGACCTGGGAGGTCGAGGCGTTCGCGCAGTTGCTGGGCGACGGCGAAGAGCTGGAGGACCTGCTCGACGCCGACAACGAGCCGGCCCGCGTCACCCTGGTCGCCCGCCCAGGGCTGGCCACGGTCGACGAGCTGATCGAGGTCGGAGCCAGTCGCGCCAAGTTTTCGCCGTACGCCGCCATCCTGCAGAGCGGCGGTGATCCCGGCCGGATCGCGGCCGTCGCGACCGGTCGGGCCGGTGTGCAGGACGAGGGTTCGCAGCTCGTCGCGCTCGCGCTCGCGAACGCGCCGATCGAGGGTTCGGACACCGAGTGGCTCGACCTGTGCGCGGGCCCCGGCGGGAAGTCGGCGCTGCTCGCGGCGCTCGTGGAGAAGCGTGACGGTGCGCTGACTGCGGTCGAGCCGCTCGAGCATCGCGCTGAGCTGGTCCGGGCGAACCTGCGGGCGATCCCGGGCGACCACAAGGTCGTCGTTGGTGACGGAACCAAGCCGACCTGGCCCGAGGGTTCGTTCGACCGGGTGCTCGCCGATGTCCCGTGCAGTGGGCTCGGTGCGCTTCGGCGTCGCCCGGAGGCGCGCTGGCGCCGTACGCCGGAAGACATCGAGGAGCTGCGGCCGCTGCAGGAGGACCTGCTCGACTCGGCGATCAACTCGGTTCGGCCGGGTGGTGTCGTCGCCTACGTCACCTGTTCACCGCACCCCGACGAGACTCGTTCCGTCGTCGACGCTGTCCTGGCCAGGCGGGACGACGCGACGCTGGAGGATGCTCGGGAGCTGTTCCCGGACGTGCCCGAGCTCGGCGCCGGTCCGGACGTCCAGCTGTGGCCGCACAGGCAGGGCACCGACGCGATGTACCTGGCGCTGATCCGGCGGAGCTGAGGGTTCACCAGCTGGACCTGGTGTCAGGTGCATCAGGTGGAACGGTCATGATGGTCGGGTGACTGTTATCGCCAACCGCCCCGAGGTCTCGGCCCGCCGGCAGCAGGCCGCCGGGCTGGCCGCCGCCTTCGGCATCGGGGCGTTGTTCGCGATCCAGTCCCGCCTGAACGGCGGACTGGGCGAGCTGCTCGGCGACGGGATCCTGGCCGCGCTGATCTCGTTCGGCACCGGCTCGGTGATCCTGGCGATCACGGCAGCACTCGTTCCGGGAATCCGCCGTTCGCTCGGCAATGTCTGGCGTGCTATCCGCGACCCGCTGAACGCCGGCGGCCTGCGCTGGTGGCAGTGCATCGGTGGCCTCTGCGGGGCCTGGATGGTCACGGTTCAATCGATCACCGTGCACGTGCTCGGTGTCGCTGTCTTCATCGTCGCGGCGGTCGCGGGGCAGGCAGGCAGCAGCCTGATCGTCGACCGGCTCGGTTTCGGTCCGGCCGGTCGACAAGAGTTCAGCGCCCTGCGGATCGTCGGCGCCGGTGTCGCGCTGGTGGCCGTCGTCCTCGCGGTCTCCGACCAGCTCGGGCATTCGACCGGGCTGCTGCTCGCGCTCCTGCCGGCCCTCGGTGGTGTCGCGACCGCGGTCCAGCAGGCGATCAACGGCCGGGTCGCCCAGACCGCGGCCGGCGGCCGGTACGGCGCGGTCGCGGCCGGTGCGATCAACTTCGGCGTCGGCTTCGCCGCGCTGCTGGTGGTGTTCGGCATCGATCTCGTCCTGCGGGGCGCGCCGAACGCCCTGCCGGGCAACCCCTGGCTGTACCTCGGCGGTGCCTGCGGCGTGATCTTCATGAGCGTGGCCGCGGCCGTGGTCCGGGTGGTCGGCGTCTTCGTCCTCGGCCTCGGCACGATCGCCGGCCAACTGATCGGCAGCCTGCTCATCGACGTCTTCGCCCCTGCCGCCGACAAGCCGGTCACGGTCCCGGTCGTCGCCGGCACCGCCCTCGCCCTAGCCGCCGTCGTGGTGGCCGCCGTGCCGAACCTGCGTAGGAAGTAGTGGGGCCCGGACCGCCCCCACTCACCAACCTCCCTGGCTCGGGTACCCGCACGCTCAGCCGAGGGCTCTTGGTGGCCCATTTCGGGAGTTGGTGAGTGTTGGCGGTCCGCCTGTGGATAACTTCCGCGGTGGAACGGCGCGAACGTTCACCATGAAGTCATGAGTGAAGTCGCCGAAATGCTGAACAGACGGGGCGGTGTCGCGACCTTCGGCGACCTGCGCGCGGTGATGTCCGGACGGGCTGTCCGCCGCGCGCTGGCCGGTGGTGACATCCGCCGGGTCGCAAAGGGCGTCTACGCCTTGCCGACGTCTCCCGCGGCCCTGACCGCGGCCAGGAGCCACGGCGGCGTGGTTTCTCATCTGAGTGCCGCGCAGCACTGGGGTTTCGGCGTGATCAATCGCCCCGTACTGCCTCACGTCACTCTCCGGCCAGGCCGGGTCCGGCGGCAGACCGGGCTTGCGTGCACCTTGCACTGGGCAGAGGTGCCGACGATTGACGATGTCACTACTCCGCTCCGGACCGTGCTCGACTGCATTCGCACGCTGCCCCTCGCGGAGGCACTGGCGGTTGCGGATTCGGCCCTGCGTTCCAGGGCCTTCGATCACGACGAACTGCTGCAGGCCGCGGCGGCCATCCGTGGTCCCCACCGACACCGAATCTTTGCTGTGGCGGGTTTCGCCGATCTGCGTGCCGATTCAGTGCTCGAATCGGCGCTGCGTGCCCTTCTGATCGAGGCAGGTCTAGAAGGTTTCGTTCCCCAGGTACGGGTTCACGACGCGGAGTTCTCGGCCCGGATCGACCTCGCTCATCCCGGCCTTCGGCTCGGTCTCGAGGCTGACGGATTCGAGTACCACGGCTTCCGTCAGGCGCTCGTTCGAGACTGCCGACGACAGGTCGGGCTGACGGTGCGGGGCTGGCGGATCCTCCGTTTCAGCTGGGAGGACATCCGGTACGACGGCCAGTGGGTGGTGTCGTCGGTGCGGAGGGCGAGCGGACTTGCCCCACTCACCAATTCGATTCTGCGTGCTGCCTGACGGCCGGGCTGAGCGTGTAACACCTGCAGGATTCGAGGTTGATGAGTGGGGGGCGGTCCGCTAAGCCGGCTTCGGAGCTGAAACCACCGGTCGTGCGCGGACCCTGAACACTCCCTGGGAGATGGCGACGCCGAGGAGGACGACGAGGCCGCCGACGGGCTGGTACCAGGTGATGTGTTCGCGGAGGACGAGTACGCCGACCAGGATCGAGAAGACGGGCATCAGGTAGGTGACCATCGAGGAGCGGCTGGCGCCGATCAGGCGGATGTTGCGCATGTTGAGCACGAAGGCGAATCCGCTCCCGAGCGCGCCCAGGGCGAGCACGCTGCCGAGCACCTCGATCGAGAGTGACCACGGCGCCGGAGGCAGTTGCCGGGTGACGAGCGGGGCCACGATCGCGAGCTGAACCATTGCGCACAGCAACAAGGTTGCCGACAGTGCCGTCCCGGACACCTTGCTCCCGGCCAGGAAGCGCTTCTGGTAAGGAACCGCGATCCCGTAGCTGATCGCGGCGAGCATGCAGAACAGCTGACCGGTCAGATCGGCGCCACCGCTCACGTTCCACGCACCCAGTACGACGAGCATGCCGGCGAACCCGATCACCAGGCCGAGTCCGCGTTGCAGCGAGAAGAGCTCGGTCCGGAAGATCAGCACGGCGATCGGCAGCACGACGAGCGGGGTGATGCCGTTCCAGATGCCGGCGAGCAGCGACGGGATCCGCTCCTCGCCGTACCCGAACAGGGTCCACGGGAGCGCCGAGCCGACCGCGCCGACCACGAAGGAATGCATCCACAGCCGGCGATCGCGGGGGAGTGCTTCGCGCTTGATCGCGAGGAAGATCAGCAGCACGATCGCGCCCGCGGCGACCCGGCCGAGGGCGAGGTAGAGCGGCGGCAGCTCCCGGACTCCGACCGAGATGAACAGGAAGCTGCAACCCCAGATGGCGGCCAGGGCCAGCATGGTCGGAAGCCAGGCCCGGACGGGGATCTGGGCGGGCGATGTGTCAGTAGTCCTAGTGGCGCTCACTCCTGACATCCTGCACCACCCCACCGACATTTCGTAGCGCGATATCTGGATCCGGGCAGGCCTTTATCCGCGTTCGGGCAGACCCTGGCTCAGAACCGGTTCGGCGCGAGAGGATGACCGGTATGAGTGCCTTCGATGTCATTGCCGTCCGCAAGCAGTTCCCTGCGCTCGGTGAAGGCGCGGCGCACTTCGACGGCCCCGGCGGTTCACAGACTCCGCAGGCGGTCGCCGACGTGGTCGCGAAGACCCTCACCTCGGCCCTGGCGAACCGTGGCCGGCTGACTCCGGCCGAGCGCCGGGCCGACGGCATCGTCCGGGATGCCCGTACGGCGATGGCCGACCTGCTCGGGTCCACCGCGGAAGGCATCGTGTTCGGGCGCAGCATGACCCAGCTGACCTACGACTTCTCCCGCACGCTCGCGAAGGGCTGGGGGCCTGGCGATGAGATCGTTGTCACCCGCCTCGACCACGACGCGAACGTGCGTCCCTGGGTCCAGGCCGCCGAGGCCGTCGGTGCGACCGTGCGCTGGCTCGGGTTCGACCGCGAGACCTCGGAGCTCGACGACCTCGAGCCACTGCTCTCCGACCGCACAAAGCTGGTCGCGGTCACGGGTGCGTCCAACCTGCTCGGCACTCGCCCTGACACAGTCCAGATCGCCGAGCAGGTCCACGCCGCGGGAGCGCTCCTGTACGTCGACGGCGTGCACCTGACCGCCCACGCTCCCGCGGCCACGAACCACGCCGACTTCTACGTCTGCTCGCCGTACAAGTTCTTCGGGCCCCATCTCGGCGTGCTGACCGCGCGACCGGAGCTGCTCGAGACGCTCCGGCCGGACAAGCTCCTGCCCGCGACCGACGTCGTACCGGAGCGCTTCGAGCTGGGCACGCTCCCGTATGAACTGCTGGCCGGTACGACGGCAGCGGTCGCCTTCATAGCGGGATTGGGTGGCGAAGGCGCGACCCGGCGCGAGCGGTTGAACGACTCACTCCGATTGGTCGAGGCGCATGAAGACGCGCTGCGAGACGACCTCGAAGCGCGCCTCCAGGCCATCCCGGGCCTGAAGCTCTACGGCCACGCGGCCCACCGCACACCGACGCTGCTGTTCACCATCGACGGTCACGCCCCGACCGCGGTCGCCGAGCACCTCGCGAAGGCCGGCGTGAACGCCCCCGCGGGCACCTTCTACGCCTACGAACCCGCCCGCCACCTCGGTCTCACCGAAGGCGCGGTCCGCGCCGGGCTCGCGCCGTACACGGACCAATCCGACGTCGACCGCCTGGTGGAGGGTCTCTTGACGCTCGTCGAAGGCACTAACTAAAGTCAATGGGGAAAGTCGAGGGGGTCAGGTGAGGGAACCCAGCGCGGTCTTCGTCCAGGTCGGCGACGACCTGATCGCCGCCGCACAGCGAGGCGCCGCCTGGTCGGCGGCCGGCGTCGAGGTGGGCTGGAACGACGGGACCGTCGAGGTCACCGCCGGCACCATCACCCGCGTCGCGCTCCGCTGGTCCGAACCGCTTCCGGCCGGAGCCCTGATCCTCGGCGACGCCTGGGAACGCTCGTACGGCGACCTGCAGTGGCGGCATCAGCAGCCCGAACGCCTGCTCCCGTGGTACTTCCTGAGCCACGACCCGGCCACCGGCCGGACAACCGGCGCCGGGGTCGAGGTCCAGCCGAGCGCTTTCGCGGCCTGGACGGTCGACGCGGACGGCTACACGCTCTGGCTCGACCTCCGTAACGGAGGCGGTCCGACCAAGCTCGGCGGCCGGACCCTGACAGCGGCTACCGTCAAGGCATTCGACGACGCAGGATCACCCTGGCAGACCCTGAACGCAGCGGTCGCCACCATGAGCTCCCGACTGCCGGCGCGACCTGAGCCCGCGCCGGTGGTCGGGGCCAACAACTGGTACTACGCGTACGGCGAGAACTTCGACGAGAAGGCCGTCCTCACCGACGCCGCCACGATCGTCGAGCTCGCCGACGGCCGCCCGGTCAAACCGTTCAGCGTCGTCGACGACGGCTGGTACCCGGGCGGCATCGCCTCCGGCGGACCGTGGGACCAAGGCATCCCCGGAGTCTTCGACGACCTCGCCGGTACGGCGGCCGCGATCCGGGCGATCGGGGCCCGGCCCGGACTGTGGTTCCGCCCGCTCCTGGTCCGCGAGCCCACGCGCCATGCCAGGCCGGGTCCGCACGACAAGCCCGGGCGCGCGCTCGATCCGTCGTACCCGGAGGTCCTCGACCTCGTCCGCGCCGACCTGACCCGGTTCAAGGACTGGGGATTCGAGCTCGTCAAACACGACTTCAGCACGTACGACGTCTTCGGCGCGTTCGGACCGGCGATGGGCTCGCGGCTGACCGAGAGCGGTTGGCAGCTGCACGATCCGAGCCGGACGACGGCCGAGATCGTGCTCGCGTTCTACCGCGCGATCCGGGACGCCGCGCAGGACGTCGTACTGATCGGCTGCAACACCGTCGGGCATCTCGCGGCCGGGCTGGTCGACGTCCAGCGGACCGGTGACGACACCTCCGGCCGGGACTGGGAGCGGACCCGCAAGATGGGCGTGAACACGCTCGCCTTCCGGCTGCCGCAGCACGGCCGGTTCTTCACCGTCGACGCAGACTGCGTGCCGTGTACGCCGCAGACACCCTGGGAGCTGAACGAGCGCTTCCTCGAGCTGGTCGCCCGGTCCGGTACGGCGCTCTTCTTGTCTATCGATCCATCAGCCCGGACCGAGCGCACGGACCGCGCGCTGCGGGCCGGGATCCGGCTGGCGCTCGACGGCGGCGACGCGGGCGGGATCGAACCAACCGACTGGTTGGTTAACACGACCCCGACGGAGTGGCGCAGCGGGGGAGGCACGATCCGCTACGACTGGTCCCGACCCTGGGGAGCGGATCCGGTCTCGTGATGAGCACGCGCCGGGGCACGAATCTCGATCGCGTCGGTGGGTACAACGATGCCGTGGTCCTGGATGCGATTCGCCGCAGTGCCCAGCTCAGTCGGGTCGAGCTGGCTACGGCGACCGGGCTGTCCGGGCAGGCCATCTCGAACATCACCCGCCGCCTCCTCGACGCCGGGCTGGTCCGTGAGGCCGGTCGGCAGAAGACCACCGGCCTCGGCAAACCCCGCACGCTGCTGGAGCTCGAGCCCGGCGGCCAGTACGCCGTCGGTGTCCACCTCGACCCGGCGGTCGTCACCGTCATACTGCTCGATCTCACCGGCAACGTGGTCGCCAGACGGCAGCTTGCGCCGCCGGAGAATGATGATCCGGACCTCATTATCGACGCGATCGCGGAGACCGTCGAAGCCGTCATCGCCGAATCCGGTGCGGTGCGGGACCGCGTGATCGGTGTCGGGATCGCGGCGCCCGGCCCGATCGACGTCGAACGCGGCGTGGTCGTCGACCCGCCGAACCTGTCCGCCTGGCATCTGGTTCCGCTACGCGACGAGCTGCGCGAGCGGACCGGGATGCCGGTGCTGCTCGACAAGGACGTCACTGCCGCGGCCGCCGCCGAGAAGTGGGTCAGCGGGCCCGGCAACTTCGTCTTCTTCTACCTCGGTACCGGGGTCGGCGCCGGCCTGGTGCTGGGCGACGAGGTCGTCCGCGGCTCGTCGAGCAACGCCGGCGAGATCGGCCACGTGATCGTCGACCCCGACGGCCCGGTCTGCTTCTGCGGCCGCCGGGGCTGCGTCGGCGAGACCAGCCGGCCGCGGTACCTGGTCCACCAGGCCGTCCACGCCGGAGTGCTTGCCCAAAGCATCGACCTGGACGATCGGCAGGCGGTGGACGCCGCCTTCACCCAGCTGTGTACGCTGGCCGCCGCCGGGCCCGGGGCCGCGGCGGAGATCATCACGGCGCTGGCCGAACGGATCGCGCGCGTGGTCGAGGACGTGGCGAACCTGCTCGACCTGGACCGCGTGGTCTTCGGCGGCCCGTACTACGAGCAGCTCGCCCCGCTGCTGACCGACCGGGTCCGGACCGCGCTGCGGAGCCGCTTCACGGTCCGCACGATCCACGGCGTCGAAGTCACCGGTACGGCGCTCGGCGCGGATGCCGGGGCGATCGGAGCCGGCAGCCTGGTGCTGGACCACACGTTCTCGCCGGAACGCGAACTCGTTGCTGAAGGACATCCCCGTTGTTGAAAGATCGGCTGTTGGTGAAAGGTAGAGGGACAAGATGATCGATCCCGACGTGCTGGCCCGCGCCACCGAGAAGGTCCGCGCGGCCAGTGGGGACGACGTGATCGCGGAGATGTTCCGGCGGTCGATGGCCGAGAACCTCCCGGCCGTGGCCGAGCGGCTGCCGGACGGTACGACGTTCGTGCTGACCGGTGACATCCCGGCGATGTGGCTGCGCGACTCCGCCGCTCAGCTGCGTCCGTACCTGCTGCTGTGCCAGGACGATCCGGGCCTGCAGGACGTGCTGATCGGCGTACTGCACCGGCAGCTGGAGTACGTCGTACTGGATCCGTATGCGAACGCCTTCAACCAGGAGGCCAACGGGGCCGGGCACACGACCGACGAGACCGAGATGTCGCCGTGGGTGTGGGAACGCAAGTACGAGATCGACTCGCTGTGCTTCCCGCTCGACCTCGCCTACAAGCTGTGGAAGGCGACCGGTCGTGCCGACGTGATCGACGCCCGGTTCCGGCCGGCGGCCGAGGCGATCCTCGAGCTGTGGACTGTCGAGCAGGATCACGAGGCACGCTCGCCGTACCGGTTCCAGCGGCACGACGACCGGCCCTCGGACAGCCTGGTGCGCGGCGGGCTCGGCCGGTTGACGCAGCCGACCGGGATGTCGTGGAGCGCGTTCCGGCCGAGTGACGACGCGACCGATCTCGGGTTCAACGTGCCCGGCAACATGTTCGCGTCCGTGGTGCTCGGGTATCTGCAGGAGATCGCGGTCGAGGTCTTCGGCGACGAGTCGCTGGCGGCTCGGGCCAAGGAGCTGAAGGCCGGGATCGACGAGGGCATCGCCACCCACGGCACGGTCGACCATCCGGTGCACGGTCGGGTCTACGCCTACGAGGTGGACGGGATGGGGGAGGTGTTGCTGATGGACGACGCCAACATGCCTTCGTTGCTCAGCGCCCCTTTGTCCGGGTTCGCCGCGCCCGACGACCCGACGTACCTGGCGACCCGGAAGCTACTGCTGAGCCCGGAGAACCCGTACTACTACAGCGGTACGGCGGCCTCCGGCATCGGCAGCCCGCACACCCCGCCCCGCTACATCTGGCACATCGCCCTTGCTGTGCAGGGGATTTCGAGCACCTCCGCCGAGGAACGCCAGCAGTTGCTGGAGCTCCTCCGCGACACCACCGGCGGCACCGGACTCATGCACGAGGGGTTCGACGTCGACGACCCGACCCAGTTCACCCGCGAGTGGTTCTCCTGGGCGAATGCGATGTTCTGCGAGCTCGCCCTCGTCCACGCCGGCGTCAGGTGACGTCGCGCCGTCTGGTCGTCCAGGCGGCTACTCCGGCGAAGACCAGGCAGTAGGCCAGCAAGGTAGCGAGGGCCCGGCCACCGCTGACCGCATCCCGTACGCCGGGAGGCGCGTCGCCGGTGGCCATGCCGGTCACCGCGAACACCAGCGAACCGGCGTTGGCCCCCGGCAAGGCGTTCGACAGGAACTTGAGATCGGGCAGCAGGCTGTTGACGACCCCGGCCAGCAAGGTCTCGATACCGAGGATCCACACGACGCCCAGCCCGATCGGCAGCGCAACGTTGCGGAAGGCAACAGCCAGGACCGCACCGGCCAGGCACCAGGTCAGCAGGATCAACCAGCCACCGGCGAGACCCCGCAGGATGTCGACCAGGCTGGGCCAGCTCATCGAACCGTCTTCAGCTGCCGCGATCCCGATACTGCACAGGGAACAGGCGACGAAGATCCCGAGCACCCAGAGCGCGATCATCGTGGCGAGCCCGAGGAACTGGGCGCCGAGGATCGAAGCCCGGCCGGGTCGCTGGGTGAAGATCGTCTTCAGCGTGCCCCAGGTGTACTCGCCGCCGATCACGATCGCGCCGAGCACCAGCGCGAGCGCCCCGGCGAAGATCGGGTAGCCGCCGATCGTGTTGTCGATGACTCGGGCCGGAAGCATGCCGGCCAGGACCGCGTCCCGGGGGATACCGGTGGTCTGCGGGTTGTCGTCGCCGGTGAGGTAGCCCAGGTAGGGGAGCAGATAGCCGAAGATCAGGCTCAGGACCAGACCGGCGCCGAACAGGACCCAGACCGCGGAACGCTTGCGGAGCTTCAGGATCTCCGCGCGATAACTACCCATGGTCCGCACCCGTCGTGAGCTCGAAGAACAGATCCTCGAGTGCGCGTTCGGTGCTGTGCAGTTCGGACACGGCGACCCCGGCCTCGACGAGGACCCGGTTCACCTCCGCCGCCCGCCCCGGATCCACCTGCACGCGGAGCGTTTCGTCGTACAGGTGAACGGCGCCGCTGCCGAGCAGGCTGGTCAGTACGGCGTGGGCGGTCTGCTGTGGTTCGGCCCGGACGACGAGTTCCTGCTCGCCGCGCAGCTCCTCGACGTTGTGCTCGGCAACCATCCGCCCGGAGTCGATGATGCCGACCCGGTCGCAGATCTGCTGCACCTCACCGAGCAGATGGCTGGACAGCACCACCGTCCGCCCGTCGGATCCGAGCTCGCGGATCAGCCGCCGCATGTCACGCATGCCGGCCGGGTCGAGACCGTTCGTCGGCTCGTCCAGGATCACCAGCTCCGGATCCTTGAGCAGCGCCGCCGCGACCCCGAGCCGCTGCTTCATCCCCAGGGAGTACGTCGAGAAGCGGTCGCGGGCGCGATCCTTCAGATCCACGAGCTCCAGCACCTCGTCCACCCGCTGCCGCGCGACTTCGGCGTACTCGGCCAGCAACCGCAGGTTGTCCAGCCCCGACAGGTACGGGTAGAACGCGGGCGACTCGATCATCGACCCCGTCTTGCCCAGTACGTCGGGACTCCCCGGCCGCCCGCCCAGCACCTTGATCGTGCCGGTGGTCGGCGCGATCAGCCCGGTCAGGATCCGCAGCGTCGTCGTCTTCCCAGCCCCGTTGGGCCCGAGGAACCCGTAGACCTCACCCGGCAGAACCGTCAGGTCGACCCCGTCGACCGCGAGCGTGTCGCCGTACCTCTTCGTCAGGCCGATCACCTCGACCAGTGGAACCCCTGTCTCGTTCATAACCCCGAGACTGCCGGTCGGAGCACCCCTCCCGCGTCGCCCACCGGGAGCAACCCCACCTACCTCCCCCGGAGTACCTCCGCCCGCCGACCTCGGCGCATCTCATGGGTTCCCCCATCAGATTGTGGGGTCTGGACTCTCATGGGGGTGCAGAAGCCACAAGCGGATGGGTTAACCCAGCAGATTGTGAAGGGGCGGGGCGGGAGCGGGTCAGCCGAGCCAGCCGGGGCGGACGAGGCCGGTCTGGTAGGCGACGACGACCAGCTGGGCGCGGTCGCGGGCGCCGAGTTTGATCATCGCGCGGCTGACGTGCGTCTTGGCGGTGGCCGGGCTGAGCACCAGGCGTTCGGCGATCTCGTCGTTCGAGAGACCCTCGCCGACCAGTGCGACGATCTCCCGCTCGCGCTCCGTCAGTACGTCGAGCTCCTTGCTCGCGTGCGGTTGCCGGCTCCGCGACGCGAACTCGGACACCAACCGCCGCGTGACCCCGGGGGAGAGCAGCGCATCGCCGCGCGCCACCACCCGGACCGCCTGCAACAGCTCGACCGGCTCGGTGTCCTTCACCAGGAACCCGCTCGCCCCGACCCGCAACGCCTCGAACACGTACTCGTCCAGGTCGAACGTCGTCAGGATCACCACATGGACGTCGGCCAGCGTCTCGTCCGCACCGATCATCCGCGTCGCCGCGAGCCCGTCGGTCCCCGGCATCCGGATGTCCATCAGCACCACATCGGGCTTCTCCGCCCGCGCCACCGCGACCGCCTCGGCGCCGTCGGCCACCTCACCGATCACGGTGATGTCGTCCTCGGCGTTCAGCAACGCCCGGAATCCGGCCCGCACCAACGCCTGGTCATCCGCCAGCAACACCCTGATCATGCCGACACCCTAGGCGAGCCCAGCGTCATGGGCGAGCAATGCGATCTGGGTGCGATTCCCCAGCTCCAGCTTGGTCAGGATGTGCGAGATGTGCGCCTTGACCGTCGCCAGGCTCATGTACAGCTCGGTCGCGATCTGTGCGTTCGCCTTGCCCTGCGCGACCGCCAGCATCACGTCGTACTCGCGCGGTGACAACCGTTTCAGTGACGCCTGCGCGATCGTGTGCGCGTCGGCCTGGGTGGCGGCGCGGTCCATCAGTCGCCGGGTGATCGCGGGGGAGAGGATCGGGTCACCGGCTGCAACCCGCCGTACGGCGTCGACGATCTGGGCCGGCGGTGTGTCCTTCAGCAGGAACCCACTCGCCCCGGCGCGCAGCGCGTGCAGGACGTTCTCGTCGGTGTCGAACGTCGTCAGCACCACAACCTCCGGCGGATTCGGCCGCGCCCGCACCCGCCGGGTCGCGACGATCCCGTCCACCCGCGGCATCCGCAGATCCATCAGCACCAGATCCGGGAAGTGCGCGTCGACCGCCGCCTGCACCTCGTCCCCGTCGGCCGCCTGCCCGACGACCGCGATCCCGTGCGCCCCGTCCAGCATCATCTCCAGACTCGCCCGCACCAACGCGTCGTCGTCAACAATCAGTACGCGGATTGTCGGCTCACTCATGTCGGCCACGGTAGCGAGGCTTCGAGCCGGAACCCGCCACCGGGCTCGCGTTGGTGGTCGAGTGTGCCGCCGACCAGTTGCACCCGCTCGGTCAGCCCGACCAGGCCGGTCCCGCTCCCCGGTGCCATCGGTACGCCGTTCGACCCCGGATTGCTCAGCGCGATCCGCAACCCGTCGCCCGGCCGCCCGCTCACGGTCAGCGTGACCGGATGCCCGGCCGCGTGCTTGCGGGCGTTCGTCAGCCCTTCCTGCACAATCCGGTACGCCGTCCGTCCGGTTGCCGGCGGCAATGACATCGCCTCGTCGACCCGTTCGTCGTATGCGATCGTGGTCCCGGCCGCCCGCGACTCCGCCACCAGCCCTTCGACATCCCCGTACGTCGGCTGTGGCCGCCCGCCCGGACCCTCCTCGATCTCGGTGTCGCGCAGCACGCTGATCACCTCACGCAGCTCGTCCAGCGCCTGGTGCACGCCGGTGCGGATCACCCCCGCGGCCTGCGCGAGCTTCTCCGGCGACGAGTCCGGCCGGTACTCCAGTGCGCCCGCATACGTTGCCAGCAAGGACAACCGATGCGCCAGTACGTCGTGCATCTCCCGCGCCATCTTGGTCCGCTCCAGCGTCCGGGCCTCCGCAACCCGCCGACCCTGCTCGGCCTCCGCCCGCCGGGCCCGATCCAGCAACGAGTCCAGGAGCTGCTGCCGGGTCTGCGTCCGCAAACCCCAGCCCAGCAAGGCCGCATGCACCGCCACATCCAGCACCGCGAACCACAAGAACGGCAAGCCCGCGATCGGCCGCCAAGCTCCCTGCGCCAAATGCGCCACGACCTGAACGATGGTCACGGCGATCGCCGTCCGCTGCGGCATGCGCAGCGAGATCCCGATCGTGGCCGCCGTACTGGCCGGTGTCGCAGCCGGGGACAAGACCACCAAAACCGCCATCCCCAACGCGGTCGGTACCGGCCGCCGCGGCAGCAGCACCATCAACCCCGTACTGACAACGCCCACCGCAACGTCCAGAAACATCCGCCGCGGATGACTCGTATCCGCCATCCGCCCCACCACGGTCGTGGCGGTCAAAGCGCCGATCGCGACCACGACCCAGACATCCCAGACCCACCGCCGCCCGGCCGTCGGCGAACAGTCCTCTTGCTCCATGCCCCGACCCTAAGCCGCTGGTCGCCCGCCCACCACCAACCAAAGTAGAAGCCGTACAGTCCTCCGGCCGATGCCCACGAAGCGCTCAGCCGGCGACGGTATCCCCACCAACCAAGCGCGGAGGCAGTCATGCACACGATTGACCAGATTCCCACCGTCCAGCCGGCCAAGCGGCGTACCGATCGGAGCAGGTTGCTGGTGGTCGGTGCGACCACGATCGCCGCCGCGTCGTGGTGGGCGATCCTCGTCCCGGTTGCCGGGCTCACCTTGGATGCGCGGCAGGGCGGCGTACTGCAGCATGTTGGTGCACCCGCGATCGTGATCTCGACGGCACTGCTCGCCTTCGCCGGCTGGGCGCTCCTGGCCATCCTGGAACGCAACACCCGCGGCGCCCGCAAGGCCTGGACGATCGTCGCGGTCGTCGCCTGCCTGATGTCCCTCGGCAGCCCGCTCACCGGCGGCATCGGTATCGGCGCCAAGCTCGGCCTGGCGTCCTTCCACCTACTCGTCGGCGCGATCGTGCTCCTCGGCCTGCGCCGTACGGCTCTCTCGGCGAAAGACCGTTGCTACGAAGACAACTGAGCGGCCTGGTAGAACCCCTGGATGTGCGCGGCCACCAACCCGGCCGCGCCGTCCGCATCAGCGGCCGCAAGCGCCGACACGATCGCCCGGTGCTCACCCCGCAACCCGACGGCCGTCGCCTCCCAGTCCACGAGATTCGGTACGGCGGCCAGCACGTACCCGTGGATTGCCGACCGCAACGATTCCATCACCGCGGCGATCAGCACGTTCCCGGCCAACCCCGCCAGCGCCACGTGGAACTCGGCATCGAGCAGATGGAACGCCTCTGGCGACAATCCCGGCGCATCCATCCGATCCAGCAACTCGGTCACCGGGCCCAACTCCGGAGACCGCCCGGCCGCCTCCCGCGCGGCCCACGACTCCAGCAGGATCCGAGTCTGTACGACGTCCTCCATCGGCAGATGATTGGTTGCCAGATGCAACCGCAGTACGGCGGTCAGCGGTGACACCGGCTCGGCCACGATCACCGCTCCCGAGTCGGGCCCGGATCCGGTCGCGGTCCGGACGACCCCCATCGCCTCCAGCACCCGAACCGCCTCCCGTACCGACGGCCGGCTGATCGCGAGCTGCTCGGCGAGAACGCGCTCTCCGGGCAGTCGCCCGCCGATCCGCAGCCGCCCGGCGGCCAGATCCGCTTCGACCCGATGCAGGACCAGCTCGTAGTTCTTCACCCCGCGACTCTACCCCTGTGGTCGGACCACAGGGTAAGGTGTGGTCCGACCACAGATGGACCGCCTGCTCCCGGAGTGCCGATGACCGATCGACAGCTACCCAAATGGTCCGAGCTGAAGCCGCTGCTGCGGGTCAAGCCGATCACCGCGAACCCGACCGAGCGCCGCCTCGAGAAAGCGCTCACCGTCGCGGATCTGCGCGCGCTCGCGAAGCGCCGTACGCCGCGCTCGGTCTTCGACTACACCGACGGCGCCGCCGAGGCCGAGATCAGCCTCAGCCGGGCCCGCCGGTTGTTCGCCGAGATGGAGCTGCAGCCGTCGATCCTGCACGACGTCTCCGAGATCGACCTCGGTACGTCGATCCTCGGCACCCGCTCGGAGCTGCCGTTCGCGTTCGCGCCGACCGGCTTCACCCGGATGATGAACCACGAGGGCGAGCGCGCGGTGGTCAAGGTCGCACAGGAGTTCGGCATCCCGTACGCGCTCTCCACCATGGGCACGACCTCGATCGAGGACGTCGCCGCGGCCGGCCCGGACGCGCGCAAGTGGTTCCAGCTGTACGTGTGGAACGATCGCGACTTCGGTGAGGACCTGGTCAAGCGGTCCGCTGCCGCGGGCTACGAGGCGCTGATGCTGACCGTCGACGTACCGGTCGCGGGTGCCCGGCTGCGCGACGTACGCAACGGCTTCACCATCCCGCCGACGCTGACCGCCAAGACCGTCGTGGACGCGGCGATGCACCCGGCCTGGTGGGCCAATCTGCTCACCACCAGCCCGCTGACCTTCGCCTCCCTGTCCAGTTGGGACGGCACGGTGGCGGAGTTGCTGGACAAGCTCTTCGACCCGACCATGACGATCGACGACCTGACCTGGCTGCGCTCGATCTGGCACGGCCCGCTGATCGTCAAGGGCATCCAGACCGTCGAGGACGCCCGCCGCGTGGTCGACGCGGGCGCGGACGCGATCGTGCTCTCCAACCACGGCGGTCGTCAGCTGGACCGGGCGCCGACGCCGCTGCGCATCCTGCCCGAGGTTCGCAAGGCGATCGGTAGCGACGCCGAGATCTACCTCGACACCGGCATCATGTCCGGCGCCGACATCGTCGCCTCGATCGCGCTCGGCGCGGACGCCTGCCTGGTCGGCCGCGCGTACCTCTACGGCCTGATGGCCGGCGGCGAACGCGGTGTCGCCCGCGCCGCCGAGATCCTCACCAAGGAGGTCCGTCGCACGATGGCCCTCCTCGGCGTCTCCAGCGTTGCCGAGCTCAACCCGTCACACGTACGGCTACCCTCCTAGGGGCAGCGTCGCGACGACCCGCAGACCACCAACGGGGGTGCGGGTCGTCGCCAGGGTCCCACCGAGCGCGGTAGCGCGCTCACGCATGCCGACGATGCCGTTGCCGTCGGTCGGGGTACCTGCCAGCGACTGACCGTTGTCGTCGACCTGGATCACGATCGACTCCTCGCCGTACTGGATCCGCACGGTCGCAGTGGTCGCCTTCGCATGCCGTACGACGTTTGTCAGCGACTCCTGGATGATGCGGAACGCGGCGCGGTCCAGGCCGGTCGGCAACGGAGGCTTCTCGCCGTGAATCACCGTGTGCACCTCTAGACCGGCCATCGACGTGCGGCTGATCAGATGCTCGAGCCGATCCAGGCCGGCGACCGGTTGCCGCGGCGCTGACTCGTCGTTCTGGCGCAGGATGCCGACGATCGAGCGCAGCTCCACCAGGGCTTCCTTGCTGGCGTCCTTGATTGCAGAGAGCGCCGGTGCGGCCTGCTCAGGCTGACGATCCGACAGGTGCAGCGCGGTCGACGCCTGCACGTTGATCAGGGAGATGTGGTGCGCGACCACGTCATGCAGCTCCTGAGCGATCCGGAGCCGCTCTTCGCTCGACTGCCGTAGCTCAGCCTCGCGCCGGGTGCGCTCAGCCGCGGTCACGCGGTCCCGGTGTGCTCGGAACAGCTCCGAGATGCAGCCCAGCAGGACGAAGAAGAACCCGACCAGCATGATCTGGTACACGCCCTGCTCGTTGATCCCGAGCAGCAGTCGCCCACCGACATGCCCGATGTAGAGCGCGGCCAGGGCCGACCACCCGACCAGGCGGTTCCCGCGCCGGATGTTCGAGAACACCGCGATGATGAACGGGATGATCACCGGGCCGTACGGGTACTGCATCAGCATGTAGATCAGCGTCGAGGCGACGGTTGCCCACAGCACCGGGATCGGGTGGGTCCGCAGCCAGTACAGCGCCAGCGTCCCCTTCAGGATCAGCAGGATCATGAACCAGTCGGCGGCCCGGTGCTCGAAATGGACGTTGCGCGAGGCCCCGATCGACCCGACCACACCGATCACGGACAGCACCAGCGGCAGGGCGATCCGCCGTACCTGGGCCCAGTGGTCAGTGCTCACAGTACGGAACCGTACGGCGCGCCGCCCCCCGATGTCATCGTCGCCACGGAGTAGATGCTTCTACGTCAGCGGACGTAGTCAGTACTTGACGTCGTAGATCTTCGCCTCGTACTCCTGGCCGTAGTACTTCTCGAGCTCCGCGATACTCGCGTCCTTGCGCTCCAGCGCCTGCGAGATCTCCGCCCGGCTCGGCGCCGCGTCGACGTCCCAGGTCTCCGGCTTCCACAGCTTCGAGCGCAGGAACGCCTTCGAGCAGTGGTGGTAGACCTCCTCGATCTCGACCAGCAGCGCGAGCTGCGGCCGGTTCCCCTTCACGACCATCTCGTCGAAGAACGGGGCCTCCTGGACGATCCGGGCCCGCCCGTTGATCCGCAGTGTGTCCGTGCGGCCCGGCAGGAAGTAGATCAGCCCGACATGCGGGTTGCTGATGATGTTCTCGAATCCGTCCACCCGGCGGTTGCCGGCCCGGTCCGGGATCGCGATCGTCCGGTCGTCCAGCACCAGCGTGAACCCGGCCGGATCGCCCTTCGGCGACACGTCACATGTCCCATCGGCCGCCGATGTCGCCATCAGCACGAACGGTGACGCCGCCAACCACTCCCGGTCGAGTGGGTGCAACTCCTTGCGCTCCTTGTCCACCGCCGCACCCAAAGGCGGCGGCACAATCGCGCGCAGTTCCTCGTACGTCGTGACCTCGACCAGACCGGGGATCTCCATCAGGCTCCTCAGGCGACCGCGGCCGAACCGTCCACACTGACGACCCGCATCCGCACCCTCATTTTACGGCGGGACCAGTCCGCCCACTGGTCCTGCTCAGACCACGGGAGCCGGAGCGTCCACGCTGACGGATCGGGTTCGGGCGGCCCACTTCACAGCGGGGCCGGTGGCGATGCTGGTGCCGAGGAACAGTGCACCGACGATGATCCAGCCGATCGGCCCCCAGCCCAGGACGACTGTGGTCAGCAGCGCCGGGCCCAGCATCCTGGCGATCGCGGGGCCGGTGCCGAAGAAGCCCTGGTACTGGCCCTGCTTGTCGGCGGGTGCGAGTCCGAAGCTGATCTCCCAGGCGCCGGAGGCCAGCTTCATCTCGCCCAGTGTCAGCAGCGCCGCGGCGAGGACGAGTACTCCGGCGGCGGCTGCCGGGGACAGCTTCAGTGCGGTGATGGCGAAGACGCCGCAAGCGGCCAGCATCGCGATTCCGGCGTACCGGATCGAGCGTGTGGCGGTGCGCAGATCGCGGACCTTGCGGGCGACGCGCACCTGGAAGACCATGACGCCGATGGTGTTCACGATCATCAGCGAGGCGACCGCCCAGCTCGGGGCGTCGGTGCGGGTGACGATCCACAGCGGCCCGATCAGGCTGATCAGCGGCATGAACAGCAGCATGATCGAGTTCAGCAGCGCGAGGACGGCGTACGGGCGATCCCGCAGTACGGCGAGCCGCGGCTCACCGTGGACGCGGACGGTCACCGCGACCGACGGGACCCGGCGGATCAGCGCGGCCGCGATCAGGAAGCTCACCGCGTCCACAGCGAAGACCGTCAGGTACGCCGCCTCGGTGTCGAAGCGGAGCGCGATTCCGCCGAGCAGCGCGCCGACCGCCAGCCCGCCGTTCACCGTCGCCTGCAGGAAGGCCCGGATGCGGGTGCGCTCGGCCGGCGCGATCAGCCCCGCGAGCAGTGCCTGCCGGGCTGCCGTGAGGCCGGTCTGGCTGCACGCGTAGGCGATCGCGGCCACCAGGAAGAGCGGGAAGCTCCGGACGAACAAGAACGCCGACACCGAGGCCGCCGTACTGAGCGCCAGCAGAATGGCGACCATCCGAGGCCCCTTGCGGTCGGCCAGGTTGCCCAGCGGCACACCGGTCACGAACCCGATCAGCCACGCGATCGTCAGCCCCAGACCGACCTGCGCCTCCGAAAGCCCGACCACCCGGGTGAAGAACAGGGCCGACGTCACCACGAAGGCGCCGTCGCCGACCGCGTTCGCCAACTGTGCCATCGCCAGGTCGCGCGGCGCTCCCGCGGGCGGCAAGAACTTGTTCGTCGTCATGTGCTGAGCCTATGATCCCAGCGGCCCACGCCACAGATCCACTTTCACCACGACCTGCTGGGCCAATTCGTCCGCCGGAAAACTTCCCTGTGGACAACCCGGATCGGGCGCCGAACCCACTGCACCTTCTTGGTATGAGCTTCCTCGACCTAGCCCCCTCCTGGACCGATCACCCCCTCACCGACCCGACCCTGGCCGCCGACGTCGTCGACCTCGTGGTCAGCCAAGCCGACCGCGAGTGCGGCGTCTTCGCCGCCATCCTCTGCGGCCCCGACGCCCGCTTCCGCGCCGTCGTACTCATCGAGCTCTCCCCGGACCAGGCCCCACCCCTGGACACCCCCAACCTCTGCGCCACAGCCCTGCACCCCATCATCCCCGCGATGCGAGAGGAGCCCGGCTCCCCACTACTCCTGGCCCTGGGCCGCCCCGGCCCACCCACCTGGCCCGACATAGACAACGAATGGTCCACCGCCGCCACCCACCTCTGCCAAGCCGCCCAAGTCCCCCTACTCGGCTTCTACATAGCCACCCCCACCCACCTCTACCAACCGCAACAAACCACCGCCCAAGCCGCATAGCCCATGGAAGACTGAACCGAGCACCAGCAGTTGGAGGATCGATCGATGAGCATTGCATTCGTGGATCACGTCGGGCCCTGGACGATCGAAGACGTCGAAGCGCTCCCTGACGACGGCAACCACACCCGCTACGAACTACTCACCCCTGGCGTCCTGACCGTGACCCCAGCAATGCTGGGAACCACTCATCAGCGTGCGTCGCGCCGGCTCGCCAATCTGCTGGAAGCAGCGGTCGTTGCAGCGCGCGCCCCCTACGAGGTGCTCCCAGTGATCAGCGTCGAGATCCCCGGTGGCCTGCTAGGAGTCCCAGACCTTCTGCTGATCAACCGTGCAGCCACAGCGACCGACGGCTCGCGCTGCCCGAGTGACTCTGTGCTTCTTGCGGTGGAGATCGTTTCACCCCACACGCAGCCACAGGACCGGATCATCAAACCCCAGCTGTACGCCCGAGCTGGTATCGACCACTACTGGCGTCTGGAGCTCGGGCCGCGTCCGCACCTGATCGCGTCCACGCTCGGCAACGGTAAGTACCGCCGGACGCTCACAGCACTCGGGGGAGTGGTCTCGACAATCGACGAGCCGTACCCGATTCAGCTGGACCCGGCGGCTCTCGCCCGTCAGTAGCCGGCTCGGGGTCAGCGGACTCCGCGGGGGCGGAACTGGATGCTGATCCGTGGGCCGATGCGTCCGCTGGCCTTGGGGATGGCGTGCTCCCAGGTGCGTTGGCAGGAGCCGCCCATGACGATCAGGTCGCCGTGCCCGAGCGGGTAGCGGATTGTTGACGCCACCGGACCGCTAGACCCACCAGGCCGGGGCCGTAGCGCGAGCACGCGTGGCTCACCCACAGAAAGGATCGCCACCATCGTGTCCTCGTGATCTCCGCGCCCGATGCGGTCGCCGTGCCAGGCGACGCTGTCCCGGCCGTCGCGGTAGTAGCACAAGCCCGCGGTCCGGAACGGCTCGCCGAGCTCCTCGCGGTAGTGCTCGCTCAAGGCGTCACGCGCCTCGTCGAGGATCGGCACCGGAAGGTCCTGGCTCTCCTCGTAGAAGCACAGCAACCGCGGCACATCGACCACCCGGTCGTACATCTGCCGCTTCTCGGCGTACCAAGGCACGCCCCGCACCAGCCGCTCGAACACCTGGTCCGCCCCGGTCAACCACCCCGGCAACACATCGACCCAAGCATCCTGCCCAAGCTCCGCCCGCGTGATCCCGTCGAGCGATCCCAACCCCGGATCCTCGAACGCATCCAGCAACGAGCCCTGAAGATCAGCACCCATATCCAGCACCCTACCTCAGATTCGAACATATGTTCCCTTAAGCTCTCGTAACGATGTCTTTCATGTAGTTCACGAGAGATCAACTGCGTGTAGCCGCGGTGACTGAGTGTCGTTATCTGGAGTGTTGTCGACGCTCTGGAGGCGGTTGTGGGTTTGACGGTCCAGCGGGTGGTTCTACCTGCTGGTGAGGTCTCGTGGACGGTCCTGGACGCGGAGTACGCGGTGGTGCGGCCGGTTGATCGGTACTTGGCCCACCTGAGCTCGGTCGAGCGGTCTCCGCAGACGGTGCGTTCGTACGCGTTCGATCTGCGGGACCTGTTCACGTTCTTGCTGCAAGCCGACGTGGCCTGGGACGCGGTGCGGCTGGAGGATCTGGGGCAGTTCGTGGCGTGGCTGAGCCGGTCGCCGGCGGAGCGCGCTGGGAACGTGAGCCGGCTGCCGCAGGTTCGGGGCCATTGCTCGCCGTCGACGATCAATCGCAAGCTGGCTGCGGTTGGGTCGTTCTACGAGTTCCATCAGCGGCACGGGGTGGAGTGCGAGTTCTTGTGGTCGCTGCGCCCGGGCGGAGCCCGGGGAGGTTCGTGGCGGCCGCTCCTGGCGCACCTGGGCGAAGGCCCGCGGCGTCGCCCGGAGATCAAGCTGAAAGCGCCGAAGAAGACGCCTCGGACGCTCACTGCGGAGCAGCTCCGCATGGTGCTTGAGTCGTGTGAGCATCTGCGCGACCGGTTTCTGTTCGGGTTGCTGGCCGGCGCGGGGCTGCGGATCGGCGAGGCGCTTGGGCTGCGGCACGAGGACATCGACACCGCGGGATGCCTGATCCGGGTCCAGCCGCGCGGCAACGTGAACGGCGCCCGAGCCAAGACCGGGCCACGCGAGATCCCGGTCACTGCCGGGCTGCTGCGGTTGTATGCCGACTATCTGTTCGACGAGTACGGCGCTTTGGACAGCGACTACGTGTTCGTGAACTTGTGGGCTGCTCCGGTCGGAGCGCCGCTGGGCTACTGGGCGGTTATGGACCTGGTCGCGCGGATCCGCACCCGGACCGGCGTTGCGTTCACGCCGCACTGGTTCCGCCACACCTACGCCACCGAACTGCTGCGCCGAGGAGTCCCTGCTGAAGTCGTGCAGAAGCTTCTCGGTCACGCCTCCGTGGCCACCACGATCGACACCTACGAGCACCTGGAGATCGAGCATCTGCGCGGCGTGCTGCGCGACGTCGGCTGGCTGCCCGACCCGAGTCAGGTCACTGTCGCGGGCGGGATCGGCTGATGGCCCGCCCGGCAGGCGGAACCCTGGTTCGATCACTCGATACCGGTGACGAGACGCTGCGACGGATGCAGCTCAGGCTGGATCCACGGTTCGACGAGTCAGTGATCACGTTTTCGACCGAGCAGGACGCGGCAGCGTTCGCCGGCTGTCACGTGGATGGCTGTCTGCGGGAGCGCCGATCGAACGGGTTGTGCTGGACACATGTGGGCCGCTGGGATCGAGCCAAACGCCCGCCGCTGGCCGAGTTCATGGCCTCGCCAGGCGACCCGACGAAGCCGGAATCGGTCGGGCTGGACGGCTTGCCAGACCGGGTGCGGCTCGAAATCGCGCTGGCGCTGCAACTGGCACCGGCCAGAGGCCGCCAGTTCTACCTGGGCGGGTTACGCAAGTTCGTGTCCATCCTGCGCGAGCTTCAGCCGCCAAGCCTGCTCGGTGAAGTGCCGCCCGAACTGCGCACGACGCTGGAAGTTCGCAGCCCCATGAACAAGCACGTGCGCCTCGCACGCCACACGATCCTGGCCGTGCTGGAGGAGTTCTGCCACGCAGGCAATCCGCTCGCCGAGTTCGAGCGCGACACCTGGCGCGCACCGGTGATGGGGCTGGCCGGAGCCCCAGGCTGCGTGATCCGGTTCGACGCGATCCCGCAGCCCTGGCTGCGGCACCAGGCAAAACGGTTCCTGCGCTGGCGGATCTCGACCGGCAAGGGCTACGCCCAGATCAACCGCGACAACTCAGCCCTCGAGAGGCTGGCTGCTGCCCTCACTGCCCAGGCCGGCCCGGACGCCCTGCCGAGCGACTTCAACCGGGCCACCATCGAGACCTACCTCAACCTGCTGGTCGAGCGAGGCCTCGCCCCGGCCAGCCGCGGCTACGACCTCAGCTCGATCAGGTCCTTCCTGCGCGCCGTCCGGCAGCAAGAGTGGCAGCCACTTCTGCCCACGTCGGCCGACGTCTTCCCCGGCGACCGGCCACGCCTGCCGAAGGCCGCGCCGCGCTGGCTGCCCGAGTTCGTCATGGCCCAGATCGAAGACCCCACCGCCCAAGACCAGCTCGAACCCAAGAACCGGCTGCTGCTGCGGATCCTCATCCGCACCGGGCTACGGATCAACGACGCCGGCCGCCTCGAACTCGACTGCATCGTCCGCGACAACCAGAACGCGCCCTACCTGCGCTACTACAACCACAAAATGCGCCGCGAAGCCTTCGTCCCCGTCGACGACGAACTCGCCGACGAGATCCGGCACCAGCAACAACACATCCTGGCCGACCGCCCCGCAGCGACCTGCCTGTTTCCACAGACCTCGTCTCTCGATGGCACCAAACCTCGATGCCAGCCGTTCACGCCCATCGCAGCCTGGCAAGGCAGGATCGGGCTGCGCGACGAGCTCGGCCGGCCGTTCCGGTTCACCGCCCACCAACTGCGCCACACCTACGGCACCCGCCTGATCAACGCCGACGTCCCGCAAGAAGTCGTCCGGCGCCTCCTCGACCACGAGTCCCCAGAAATGACGGCCCGCTACGCGCGCCTCAAGGACGACACCATCCGCAGGCACTGGGAACGCGCCCGCAAGGTCAACATCGCTGGCGAAACGCTCATCCTCGAGGCCGGGACCCCGCTCAGTGACGCCGTCTGGATGAAGGAGAACCTCGGCCGCGCCACCATGGCGCTGCCCAACGGCTACTGCGGCCTGCCGCTGCAGCAGACCTGCCCTCACGCCAACGCCTGTCTGACCTGCCCGGTGTTCATTACCACTCCCGACTTCCTCAGCGAACACCTCGAGCAGCTGCGCGCCACGAACCGGCTCATCGCGACCGCCGAAGCCCGCGGCAACACCAGGATCGTGGAAATGAATCAACGCGTCGCCACCAACCTCAAGACCATCATTGACGCCATCCAGACACCCGACCCCGCGGAGACCGGCGATGCGAGCTGACAACACCAAGCACCTGCTCGTTGCCGCTCAGCAGCGCAGTGACGACGCCAGGCACCGCGCCGAACGAGCACTCGAACAGCTCATCGCTGATCAGCGGCCTCTCACCGTCTCCGGCCTTGCCCGCGCGGCCGGCGTCGCCCGTTCATGGCTCTACACCCAGCCTGACCTGCTCGACCAGCTCCAGCGCCGCGCCAGCAACAAGACCACCCTCAGCACCTCCACTACCCGAGCCTCCGACTCGTCGCTCCAACGACGCCTCGAACTCGCCCACCAACGCATCAGCCAGCAGGCCGAACAGATCACCCAGCTCCGCGCCGCGCTGGCCCGCGCCCACGGCGATCTGCGCGCCGCAACCATCACGCCCAGAAAGCTGGACCGATCCCCGTCGGAGAGCCCAGGTCACGACCTCGCCTCCACAACCTGAGCTCAAGGAACAAAGTGCTCTGGACCTCGACGTCTAGGTCATGCGACGGTCCGGAATGTCCGATCCCGGCCGAGGAGGCAACAAAGCGATGTCTGCTGAACAAGAAGCTTCGGACCTCACCCAAATCCTGGACATCAGCTACGCCAGTCCTGACGGCGTTGACCTATGCCTCGACGTGCTCGGCCCAGCATCACTGCCCACCGCACCGCTTCCGACCGTCATGCGGATCGACGGCTGCCCAGGCTGGGGCCCCGGCGATCGCCAATCCGCTCAACTGCCGTTCGCCAACCGCGCGCTCGCCCAAGCAGGCTTCTTGACCATTGCCATCTCCGTCCGGCACAGCGGGCAGGCACACTTTCCCGCCCAACTGCATGACATCCAAGCCGCCCTGAGCTGGCTACGGCTCAACCCGCTCAGCCTTCCCATCGATCCTGACCGAATCGGGGCCTGGGGCCACTCAGCCGGCGGGCACCTGGCTGCCATGGCCGGCCTCAGCACCCACGGCGCAGGTCACACTCACCGACACGGTGCGCCGCGAGATCACGTCCAGGCGGTCGTCACCATCAGCGGCCCAAGCGACCTCGCTCGACCGGGCGGAGCCATGCAAATCGATCGGCCCTCGCCGGTCACCGCTCTAGTCGGCGGTCAGGCGAGCACTCACCTCGAACAACTGCGCGCTGCAAGCCCCATCACACACGTCACCGCCGCAGCCCCACCGTTCTTGATCATCCACGGCACCTCCGACGAAACCGTTCCCTACGAGCAAGCCGAACGACTCCACCACGAGCTCCTGTCAGCGGGAGCCGACACTCAGCTCATCCCCATCAGCGGCGGGCATCACAACCTCCGCCACGATCCCCACGCCCCCTACGAAGGCCAGATCTGGCACGACGTCGCGAGCCATGCAACACGCTTCTTCCAACGCCACCTGCTACAGCCCCAGCCCCACTGACCACGTCGAGGACAGCGTCCACGACGCAAACTCCAAGCTCACGCCACCAGAAAGACTCGCTGAGCTTAAGGGAACAGATGTTCCCCTCCTTGGGATAGTAAACCCGTCGCTCGGCTCTGCTCGTCAGGGGTAGCGTCCTGGCTCTATGTGGAGCAAAGTGCGACCGCCGACGACGGCTCAGGTCCGTGACGCCTTCGGTCTCGAGGTGGGCGAGCTCCGGTCGCATCAGGGCGGGTTCGAAGCGGACGCGTTCACCGACGGGCGCTGGTTCGTGAAGCTGTGGCGTCAGCGGCCCGACGACGATGCCGCACTGGCGCTCACGGCTGACCTGCAGGCGCGGGGCATCCCAGTCCCCGCAGCGCAGCGAGCGCTCGACGGTTCGTACACCGCTGAGCACCTTGACCGGCGCTACGCCGTGTTCCCGTACGTCGAGGGTCGTCAGGCAACGGGGAACGACACCGAGGCGATCGCGCGGGCGATGCGCGCCGTCCACGACATCACGGACCTCGTCCTGCCTCGGGCCGAGATCCACGAGTGGTGCATCGAGGCGCTACGCGACCGGCGCGACCACCCGTGGCTCGCCGATCACCGCGACGAGATCCTGGCCGACGTCGACCGCCTGGAGGCGGTGATCGAGCGGGCGCGCGCGATCGACGTACCCCACGTCGTGTGCCATCGCGACCTGTTCCCGCACAACGTCCTCATCGACCGCGACGGTCGCGTCGCGGCACTTCTCGACTGGGGGCAGACCCGGCTGGCGCCGCGCGAGCACGACCTGTTCGCCGCTTTGTGCGAGCCCGACACCGTCCGCTTCCTGCAGGCTTACGGCGCCGAGCGACTCGACCGCACCCACCTCGAGTACGCCCGCCTGGCCCGCTCGCTGCGCGATCTCGCAGCTCGCATCTGCGAGGAGGTCGACCGGGAGGGCATCAACACGTGGGGCTTCGCCGGTCTACGCCGAGTCGACGCAGACCTCCTGCTCGCCGGACCGTTCTGCGACGTCTGAGCGTGTCAACAAGGTGCCAAGCCCGCGATTGACGGGCCGATCGTCCGTACCTTCGGTCGCGGAAGGGAGTACGGATGACGCGGCGGGTCGTGTGGGTTCTGGTGCTGGTTGTCGTGGTGCCGGTAGTGGTGTTCGGGGCCGCGGTTGCCTATGCACGGAACGAGAACCGGCAGTTCGCCGATTACTGCATCAGCAAGCCGGACCGCTCCGTGCTTCCGTTCGACGGTGCGGGCAGGATCATTCCGTTGAACAAGAAGGCTCCCAAGTACACCGGGGCCGGACCGCATCCGGTGACCTTCAGGAAGGGCCACGGGTGGACGGTCGACTACACGTCGTACACGACGCTGGACCGGTACGCCCTACCCGCAGGCTGGGAGTCGGAGACTCAGCCTCAGCTCCTCGTCTGCGAGTTCCTGCTGACGATCGGCGAAGCCAACCTGGATTGCGGACCTTACGGCAGGACCGCGGTGGCACTTGTCCTTCGGACCGGCCGGATCAGGTACGAGATCCGCGAGGCCAGGACCGCGAAGGTCGTCGGCTCGTTCGAATTGGACAGTGCGCCCTTCAACGAGAAGATGTGTCCGGGCGCGATCTTCTACACGTCCTCGTCATCGCCGCAGGGAGAAGTGATTCCGCCGGCACAGAAACAGTTCGACGCGGCGCTCAAACCGTATGTTGCAGGCGAGGTCCAGGGCCGATAGCGGCAGAACCTCGTGCCGAGCTCACCGGGAGGTTCCGACATGGCCAGCAAGTTCACCGAGTTGGCGGTCGACTGTGCCGATCCTGACCTTCTGTCCAGGTTCTGGTGTGCGGTGCTCGACTACGAGGTGCAGCTCGTCGAGGAAGACCTGATCACGATCGGTTCACCGGCGGTTCCCGAGGGCCGGAAGCGGCCTGGGCCGGTGCCGCCGACGCTGACGTTCGTCCAGGTGCCCGAAGGCAAGACCGTCAAGAACCGGCTCCATCTCGACGTCAACCCGACCGACCGCGACCAGGCTGCAGAGGTGGACCGCCTGCTCGCTCTCGGCGCCCGGCCCGCCGACGTGGGCCAAGGCGACGACGCCACCTGGATCGTGCTCGCCGACCCGGAAGGCAACGAGTTCTGCGTCCTCGCCGGCCGGCACCCGTGATCCGCCGGGCGTGAGAAGCTCCGGTATGGCGCAGTCGCTGATCCGCAACGTCGACGTCCTGATCGTCCCCGAGGTGGGAGAGTGCCGGGTGGACGCAGCCCAGGACATCCACCTCGCCGACGCCGTCATCACCGCGATAGTCCCCACCGGTACGCCGCCACCCGCGCCGACTGCCGAGAGCAAAGCAACCGAGCCGGTCGAGCTGGTCGATGGCACCGGCCTGCTGGCAGTCCCCGGCCTGATCAACGCGCACACGCACAGCCCGATGGTGATGATGCGCGGCGCGGCCGAGGACCTCTCCATCGACGACTGGTTCAACCAGCGCATCTGGCCGATGGAGGTGAACCTGACCCCCGAACGCGTCCGCGTCGGCGCCCGCCTGGCCTGCGCGGAGATGCTCCTCGCCGGCGTGACCACCTTCGTCGACCACTACTTCCACGCCGACCAGATCGCGCAGGCCGCCATCGAGTCCGGTATCCGCGCCGACCTCGCGCCCACCTACTTCTCCTCAGCCGGCCCCGAAGCCATCGACGCGGCCATCGCCACCGCCCGCGACCTAGCCACTCTCCACCCGCGCATCTCGGCGAGCCTCGGCCCGCACGCGACGTACACGGTCTCGGACGACGATCTGCGCCGTACGGCGGATATCGCGCGCGCCGAGGGATTCCGCATCCACCTGCACGCCGCCGAAACCGAAGCGCAAACCCAAGCCTCGGTGGACAAACACGGCGCGACGCCGATCGAGATCCTCGACCGTACCGGCGTCCTCGACGCAGGCGCCCTGATCGCCCACGGCTGCGGGATCCGCGACGCGGACCTCCCGATCCTCGCGCGCCACGCCGCCCGCACCACCGTCGCCACCTGCCCCAAGGTCTACCTGAAACTTGCTATGGGCAACGGAACTCCGATCAAGCAGCTGCAGTCCGTCGGCGTCCCGATCGGCATCGGCACCGACGGCGCCGCCGTCCACAACACTCTCGACGTCTGGGAATCCCTCCGCCTGGTCGCCCTCACCCAGAAACACCAACAAAACAACGCCGAGTGGCTGCCGCTCTCCGACGCCCTCCGCCTGGCCACCCGCCACAGCGCCGCCGCCGCGAACCACCCCACCACCCTCGGCGCCCTGGAGCCAGGCCGCCAGGCCGACATCACCCTCCTCGACCTCTCGGCCCCGCACAACCAACCGCTCCACGACCCCCGAGCCGCCCTGGTCTACTCGGTCCGAGCCTCCGACGTACACACCGTCCTCGTCGCCGGCGAGGTCGTAGTCCGCAACCGCCAGCTAACAAAACTAGACCTCGCCGAGGTCTTAGCCGAGGCCCGCTCCCTGGCCCACACCCTCGTCGACCTCACCCAAGGCGGCGCAGTCCAGCACTACGCCCCCTGACCCGCCTGCCGTGCCGGCGGTCGCGCCCGATTCACGGATGGTTACTGCCGCTCCATGACAGCACGACTCCGTGACCTCCGACTGGGCGCGGCCGCAGATCTAGGGAGTCTTGCTGTCACGGGGTGCCTGGTGCGATTTGGCGGCTGCTCTTTGCCGAGCCGGTTTCGATTTCGAGGGGCGAGGTCGCGGCTGGTGTTCGGTCGCGGTGGCTGAGGGCTTTGTCTGGGCAGGAACCCCGCCTTCCCGGATGTGCTCGTCCCGTCCGGCCGCTCGGATTCGGCCGGTGGCGTGGTCGGTGGCTGGTCGCCGCTGCGGCCGGTTTGACGGAGACGGGTGGCTGGGGTGGTTTTCGGTTGAGGGGGATGGTGCGGTCGGTGACCGCGGTTGCGGTTGCTTGAGCTTCCGGGCGGTGGTTGCTCCCGACGATGAGGAGGCCTGTCAGCTGACTCGCCGCCGCGGTTGGCCACTGCGGTTCAGGTCGCCTGCCTCGCCTGCCTGGCCTGCCTGGCCTGCGGAAATTTGGCTGGATATCCGTTCAGGTTGACCCTTCTCTGCTCAAAATTTGAGGGGAGAACCAGCAACTTGCGGGGAGATCCCCTCGTTTTCCGGGACCGCAACCGAAGCCCGGAAGCTCAAGCGGCGGGTACGCGGTCACCGGGCTCGCCATCGTCCTCAGCCACAGGCAACGCCCGCCTAGCGCTTCAGTAAATCGGCCGCCGCGGCGGCCAGCCACCGCGTGCGTGTCCGGCCTGTCCGGTGCGGCGCGAATCGGGGCACACCAACACCCCCGCGAACACGCACTAACCGCGACCAGCCGCCTCGTTGCATCTTTGTGGAGTGCTACTGCCGCTGGGTGGCAGTAGGACTCCACAAAGGCGAGCTTCGGCCCGGTTCGGATGCGGTCAGTGAGTTGAGGTCGTCTGGAAGGTGCCGGTTGCGAGATTCACGGATGCCTACTGCCGCTCAGTGCCTGGTGCGATATGGCGGCTGCTCTTTCCCGAACCGGTATCGGGGAGCGAGGTCGCGACGGGTGTTCGGTCGCGGTGGCTGAGGGCTTGGCTGGCCAGGAACCCCGCCGTCCCGAATGTGCTCGTCCCGTCCGTCCGCTCGGATTCGGCCGGCGACGTACGCGGTGGCTGGTCGCCGCTGCGGCCGGTATTACCTGAAGCGGTGTGGCTGGGGTGGTCTGTGGCTGAGGGGGATGGTGCGGTCGGCGATCGCGTGTCCGTTGCCTGAGCTTCCGGGCTTCGGTTGCCGCCGCCGATCAGGAGGCCTGTCGAGTGGCCCGTCCGCGGTGGTTTCTCACGGTTTGCGGGGATCTGCTGCCTCTGAGCGGCAGTAGATCCCCGCAAAAGCGCGATGAACAGCCGCGCCGAGTTCACGGAGTGCTCCTGCTGCAACTGATGGCGTGGGCTGCGGCGCCGGAGACGGCAGCACGCCCCGGCCGGGATGGCCGGGGCGTGCTGAACTACTGCTGGAGCCTGGTGATCAGGTGACCGTCAGGGTCCGGACGGCGCTGTAGGCGAGGGTGTGGTCGCCGTCGCTCGGGAAGTAGACGCGGTAGGCGATCTTCCCCTTGGCCGGCGCCTTGATCCCGAAGGCGTAAGAGCCCCCGGCACCCAGCTTCGCTGCACCGGCCACGGTCCACGTCTTCCCGACGAGCCGCTGCAGCTGCACCGTCTTGCCGACGTGCGCCGGGTTGACTGCACCGCTGAGCTTCGTGGTCGCACCGAGCTTGACCGTCGTCGGCGCCAGCGTCGACGAGATGGTCGGCGTGACCGTGACAGTGATGTCGTTGGTCCGCGTCCCGAACTGATCGGCGTTGCCGGCGAAGGTCAGCATGTACACCGCCGAGTAGCCCGGCTTGAAGGTGTAGCTGACCCGCCCCTTCGACGACGCGGGCAGCGTCGCCAGCAACTTGAAGGTCGTCCCGTTCGCCGGCCGCGAGTAGAAGCTCATCGGCAGGCCCTGGTACACCTTGTTGTCGGCACCGAGCGTGTTGCCGGTCAGCGTGAGCGACCCACCGATGGTCACCTGCTTGGCCGTCATCGAGATCGCCGACTTCATGCCCGCCAGCGTCGTGCCCTTCCCGGCGCTCAACTTGCCGCTGCGGTCCCGCACGAACGCGCTGTACGTGTACGCCGTGCCCTGCGCCAGCCCCGTGTTCGAGAAGCCCGACGCCGTGCCCGTGTACACCACAGTCCCGGTGGTGGACGTCGGGTACTTACCCCCGACGTTCCGCCGCACGATGATCTGGTCCAGATCCCCGAGCGCCGGAATCTTCCACGAAACGGTCGCCTTCTGCACCCCACCGCTCGCGTCGAAGACCTCCAACGCCGGCGGAGCCAGATCAACCGTCGAGAACACACTGCTGAACGGCGCCAGCGCCGTACCGCCGGTCTCCTGCACACCGTCGACAACGACCCGGTACGGCGTGTTGTCGAGCAGCGCAGCCGCCGGAGCCAGCTCGACCGTCCGAGTGTCCTCAGCGTAGGTCGGCGTGGTCGCGACAACCGCACCGGTCTTTCCGTTCACGAGCCGAACCGTGGCCGCGGTCACCGTGGCCGGATCAACCGGCCGAGCGAACGTCAGCGATGGCTTGGTCCCGACCGGCTGCCCGAGCGACAGGTTGTTCGGCACCGCGTTCGCCACCGGGTAGTCCACGCCCTTGCTGGTGCTCGGCTCGCCGGGCCCGATCTTCAAGGTGTAGGCCCGAGCGTCCCGAGAACCGTTGGAGTTGCGCACCGCGATGTAGGCGTCGCCCTCCGGCACGCTGATGTTCATGGCCGCGAGGACAGGCGCCCAGACCGGGTTTCCGTTGCTGTCGAGGTCCGGGAACGGGTTCTCCACGGCGCCGATCGACTGCAGTTGGCTGTTGTACACGTCGACCCGCGGTGCGAAGTTCGTCCACTGCGCGGTCTCGTCGAACTTCGGTCCGGTGACGCTGAGCCACAGGTCGCGTGCCGTGGCCGAGGTCACCTTGTACCAGTCGACGTCACCCTCGGTCGGCGTCGAGCCGGTGGCCGTCGTGGCGAGCGTGGTCGCTCGGGCCGGCTGATCGTTGTTGTCCGCGGCGGCGACGGGGAAGTCCGTCGTCCAGCGGCCACCGAGGGCGGCGTACGCGTCGAGGATGCCGGCACCGTAGAACTTGTCGTCACCGCGCGGACCTGCGTCCCGGGCAGTCGACTTGATCCGGGCCTTGATCTGGTCGGGTGTGTAGGTCGGCCACTTGTTCTTGATCAGCGCCGCGAGACCCGACACGATCGGTGCCGAGCACGAGGTCCCGGTGCAGTACCAGTAGGGCTCGTAGTTGGGCGGGGTCAGCGTCCGCGGCCCGGTGCTGAGGATGTCGGTCCCGGGAGCCGCGACGTCGACGGCGTCGGCGTACGAGCTGAAGTCGGTGAGCGCGCCGACGTGGTCCGTCGCGCCGACCGTGATCACCTCGGGGTAGGCCGCGGGGTAACGCGGCGCCTCGGTCCCATAGTTGCCAGCAGCAACTACGATGGTGACGCCCTTGGCCACCGCGCGCTTGACGGCGTCGTGCATGATCGTGCTGTCCGCTCCGCTGCTCAGCGACATGTTGATGACCTTGGCACCGTGCGCGACGGCCCAGTCGATACCTTCGACGACGTCGAGGTCGTCGCCGCTACCGTCGGCCCGCAGCACCTTGACCGGCATGGCCTTGACGTTCCAGCCGATTCCGGCGACGCCCGCCTTGTTGTTCGCCGCGGCAGCGATGATGCCCAGCGTCATAGTGCCGTGGCCGTTGTCGTCGATGGGGCCGCGGCGAGGCGAGGTGGTATTAGCACCGGCGACCAGGTGGCCGACCAGGTCTGGGTGACCGGCGTCGACACCGGTGTCCAGTACTGCGACGACCTGGCTGCCCGTCGTCTTCGACACGTCCCAGGCCTGCGGCATCCGGATCGTGTTCAGGTAGGTCTTCTGGTCCTCGTTGTAGTACAGGTCGTTCGGGACGGCATCGATGTGCCGGATGTAGTTCAGGGAGGCCAGCTCGACGGTCGGGTCCGCCTTCGCCTTCTTGAGTAACTCGGTTGCCGAGTCGGTGCCGGTCACCTTCACGATGTTCGGTGTCAGGGACGCCTCACCGCTCGCGCGGAACCGCGACAGCGCGGCTGTCCGGGCCTTGCTCGTCGAACTTGACTTGAACTTGACGATGACCTGGTTCGGCTGGAACTCGGTCTTGACGGTCTGCGGACGGGACGTGAACGGCGGCCGGTACGGACCGGGCTCGGCGGCCTGACCGGACGAGCTCGTCAGCACGATCAGCGAACCGGCAACGAGAGTCGCAGGGACAGCAACGCGCAGTAAGTGGGCAGGGCGGAACTTCAAGGGGACCCCCCCAAGGGTCTCAGAGTGTCAGTGAACCGGAGTATCGCAGCATTTCGGTCCACTCCGCTTTGTGAGCTCGATGACAGAACGTGCAATTTCACCCTTGGGGAGGTGTAAGGCCCACCGAACCGGGGAAAGAATGTTTCTCGCTTTCCCCGGCCGGGGTCAGACCGCGGTGAAGTACCAGCGCTGGCAGGAGCCGCCGTGGAAGGGCCAGATGATGACATCGGCGCCGCGGGCGGCGGAGCAGCCGGCGACGTCGAGGGACTTGCCGGAGCCGGTGCCGAGGATCTGGTAGGCGCCGCCGATGATCGGGGTGATGGACCAGGTCTGGCAGTCGGCGCCCTGGTCGTCGGAGAGGTCGACGGGCGTGGCGTCGGCGGTGGAGCAGCCGCCGACCTGGAGGGGCTTGCCGGTGTTGCCGTCGACGATCTTGAAGGTGTTGCCGGTGGTGCGGACGATGTGCCACTGCTGGCAGGGGCTGGTCAGGATGCGGTCCCACATCCGGACGTTGGCGCCGTTCTGGGCCTGGCAGTCCTGGACGTCGAGGTCGAAGCCGCCGACCTCGGCCTTGATCCGGTAGACGCCGTCCTCCATCGGCGGCGGGGGATTGCCGGCGACATCGAGGAAGTTGCTGTCGATGTTGATCGTGACGCCGCCCCAGGTCTCGTTGTGGTCGCCCTTGTACTGGTGCAGCCGCTGGTGGTTGGCCCAGAGGCCGGCCGGGATGTACTGACCGCCGTTGGTGTCGGCGGCGTTGTTCCACCAGGCGAACCAGAGGTGGTCGGGCATCAGCCAGCGGCTGTCACCGGCGGAGTTGGCCAGGTCGCGGCCGCCGGAGCCGGCGCTGCTGTAGACGCCGCTGAGGTAGCCGCGCGAGTGCAGGGTCTCGGTCCAGCCGGAGATGTACGACATGATCGCGTCGCGGCAGGCGACGGTGCTCGTGTACGCCTCGATGTCGGAGTAGAGAGCGCTCCCCGGGCCGATTCCCAGCGCGTTGGCAGCGTTCGCCGAGGCGGTTGCCGAGCTTGAACCCTGGCTGCGGGCGGTGCCGAGGTCGAAGGACATCTTCGGGTTCCGGCTGCCGCACGGTGCCTGGTAGCCGACGTCGATCGGGATGAACGACCAGCCGTTGGCGGCGTTCGAGGAGACCCAGGAGGCGGTCAGATTGGCCTGCGTGCAGGAGCGCGAGGCGCCACTGATGTAGATGCCGACGGCCTTGAAAGGCGAGGACTTCCAGGCGTTCATGGCACCCAGCGACGGTGCCGTGCACTGGTCGAACGCCTGCTGGTTGATCATGGTGCCGGGGGCAACAATCGAGGCGGCGGGCGCCATCGCGGCCGCCTTCGGCCGGACCAGCTTTCCTGCCGCGGCCTTGGACGTGACCACGCCACGACCGAGGATCTGCCGGACGGACGACTCCTCCGAGGCGCCATGGACAGCAGTGACCAGTACGCCGGCATCCTCGACCCCGACCTGGATCTGCTGGTCGGACGACGGCGCCGCGGCGGCCGCCGTACCGGCTGAGGCTGCGACCGCGGCGGCGCGGGGAGCGGCGCCGGAGAGCGGTTCCAGGATCAGGCCCGCGGTGCGTCCGGCCAGGTGCGCCGGGCAGTTCTGCTGCTCGGCGGGCCGGCCGAGGTAGACCGCAGGGCGGTCGAAGCGCACACAGGCCGACGGGTCCTTGGACAGGTCGACGACCTGCCACGACTTCGGTACGGCGACCTGGTACCCGTGGTAGCTGATGGTCCGTTCATCCGGCGCGGCCTGCGCCGGTCCGACCGCGGTGGCTGCGGTGAGTACCAGCGCGACGCCGGTGAGTAGGGTAAGAGGACGGTACATGTGCACTTCCTCGGGGCGGTGAGCAGTAAATGGTTGACCTAAGTGGACTGCCCCGGCTGCGCATACCTCAAGCCTTTCGATCCAGGTGACAGCAAGGAGGAGACATGGCGGGTGCGGCAGTGAGTCCCGAGGCGGCCGGTTGGCGGCGGGCACCGTTCACCGGAGCCGGGCTGACCTACGACTGCTTCGAGAAGGGCGAGGGCCCGGGAATCGTGATGATCCCGGAGGTCCCCGGCCTCACCCCGGACGTCCTCGGGTACGCCGAACATCTGGTCGGCGAGGGTTTCACCGTCGTCATCGCCTCACCCTTCGGTACGCCGGGAAGACCGGAGAGCGTTCTCTACGCGCTCGGTGTGATCTCCCGGCTGTGTGTCTCGAAGGAGTTCCGGGCGTTCGCCGCGAACGCGGAACGACCGATCACCCAGTACCTGAGAGCGGTCGCCGTGGATCTCGCCGCGCGCACGCCGGGCAGGGGAGTGGGCGTGATCGGAATGTGCTTCACCGGCGGGTTCGGGCTGGCGACCGCGGTCGATGACGTGGTCAAAGCACCGGTGCTGAGCCAGCCGTCGGTGCCGCTGCCGTTGACGGCCAAGCTGCGTCGCGATCCCGGTCTGTCCCGGCGCGAGCTCGACGTGGTCAAGGAGCGCACCCGGACGGACGGTCTGTGCGTCCTCGGACTGCGCTTCAGCAAGGACGCCATGTCACCGGCCGATCGCTTCTCCACCCTGCGGGCAGAGCTCGGTGATGCCTTCGAGGTCATCGAGCTCGATTCGGAGCCCGGTAACGCCGAGGGCTACGGCAGGTCCGCGCACTCGGTGCTGACCCGCGAGATCCAGGAGAACCCACCCAACTCGGCCTTCCGCGCCCGCGCCCGCACCGTCGAGTTCTTCCGCGAGCGGCTGAGCCCGACAACCTGAGCTTGACCGCGTCACCGGACTGTCGGTTCTCCATTACCGTGCGTACGGAAATGTTAAAGCGGCGTTGAGGAATTCCCGCCGGTGATTACGCACGCCGCAACCAGGGGACCAGACCGGGGTCTGAGGCGCCGAATCGTTGCGGTGTGCAAAGGAAGCTGAGCAGCGGGTGACGCTCGGTGATTTCCTCTGGTTGAAGCGGCGATGACGTGGGACGATCAGCCCCGGTGCACGTCACAAGGGGCACTTTCAGGGGGCGGGGATGGCGCGAGCCAGGCAACAGGACAGCAGACCTCCGGTCGAGGCGCAGCTCACCGAGGCAGCGGTCAACGGCAAGGGGAGCAGCGCACCCGAAGCCAGCGCACCCGAAGTCAGGGCACCCGAGGTGCCGGTGACCGAGGAGCACTGGTCGGAGCGGCCGATCGGCCGGGTGGAGGTTCCACCGCTGGGGGAGTTCAGTACGCCGGTCCGCGTCGACCAGATCGCGGTCGCGGCGATGGCGCTGTCCGAGAACCTCGATGCCGCCACCCGTGGAATGCCGGAATCCGTTGCCCTGCGGGAGTTTCGCCGCGAGCTCGACCAAGCCGCGAGCACCTTCCGCACCTTGGCCGGCCGGCTCGAAGCAACCGCGGGAAGCCTGATCAGACTCGCCGCGAACGACGGCGAGACGTGTGGTGTCGGTTGGGGTGTGTGCCCTGAGCACGGCCTCACCCTGATGAACGTCGGTGAGACCGTCAGCTGCCACATCCTCGGCTGTCACCGCGAGAACGAGGGCGCGGTCGAGCGCTGTGAGCATCCGGTCGCCTACCGCGTCGTCGACGCCGCGGGCCCGGCGCTGCTTACTTGCGCCGGGCACGCGATCGCCTGTCGCCTCTACCTGGAGAACCCTGTCATCACCGCGGCCGGCGACAGCATGGAGCTCTTCTAAGTACGGAACTGTTCTAAGTGATGCGGACCGACGTCAACTGATCGTTGGCGTTCGGGGACAACGTCACGAAGTTCGGTGTGTCCGCGGTCCGGACCCACGTCTGTCCGGTGAAGTTGTCCTCGGCATAGATCGTGACCGTCCAGCCGGCCGGCACCCGGACCGACGACGCCCAGTTGTCCTGCACCCCGGCGGCCACCAGTTGCGCCCGGGTGTAGTTGCCCTTAGCAAGCAGAGCGCCCGCCGTACCGCCGTAATCGATGTGCTGGTAGAAGATCACGCCACTTCCGCCCTGCGCCGGCCACGGCACGGTCGGCCGCGTCGCGGTCACCGGTGCCTGGCCTTTGAGCATCCGCCCGCCGTCGTTGGTCAACCGCAGGTAGTAGTCCGAGGTGCACGCTGTACCGTCCTCGTCGAGTGCGCGGATGCCGGACCCGGAAGGAACCCAGGCAGCGCTCTCCGCGGTCTTCGCGATCTGGTTGCCCTCGTTGTACTCGTCGAACATCGAGATGTAGAAACCCTGTACGCCGACGCGCGTGAGGTTGTAGAACTGCCGCCACATCAGGTCGCCGTGCCGCCGGTGCCCGGACGACAGATCACCCGGGATCACACACGGCTGATAGTCGATCCCGTGTGCGTTGCAGTCGGCCTGATCCTGCTGATTCACGTTGTTGTAGTAGTGATCCGCGCCGGCGATGTCGCTGATCCGGCCGACCATCCAGGGCGAGATCATGTTGAAGGCGTGGTAGACGTCGAGGTAGCCGGGACGCGAATCCTCGTTGCCTGGCAGCCAATGCGTCGGTACGCCGCCGATCACGTAGCAGCCCTGCGACTTGAACCAGTTCACGACATCCAGGCACACCGAAGCAGGCCAGGCCTTGTTGGCCTCGTTGAATCCGAAGCCCCAGATGCAGACGACGGGCTTGCCGTTCTGGAACGCGTACGCCGAGGACGACGTGTACGCGCGCATCTTGTTGATCCAGTCGGTCTTCATCTCCGACTGCATGTTCGTCCAGTCGGTGGCGTCGTACATGATGTAGAACTTCCGCCCGTACTGCTCCGCGGCCTGGCGCACCTTCGCCGCCATCGCGTCCCGGGTCGGACCTTCGCCGCCGGTCGGGTTGAAGCGCTGCAGCGCCGCCGTGTCGCAGCCGTTCTGCTGCATCCACTGGAAATGCGTGTTCACGGTCTGCTGGTCGTACGACGAGAACAGCTTCGCGGGCTGTCCGTTACCGAGGTTCGAGTACGCCGTCTGGTACGTCGCGCCGTACTCGCGCACGTCCGGCCAACTCACGATCGCTGTGTTACCGGGGGAGGGCGGCTGTCCCCAATTGTTACTCCAGTGCCACCAGCCGTTGATCGGCGCACCGTCGCCGGCGCAAGCGAACCAACCCTGGTAGCCGACCGTCACCTTGCCGACGACGTCACCGGGTGGACTGGCCGCATAACTGAACTGTGGAAGGGATCCTGCTGCTGCGGTCGCGGCCGCGGTCGCCAGCAGAGTACGACGGGAAAACTTCATGGGCGGTCTCCTGGGGGCGGGAGGGGTGGGGGGAAATGTCACCGCGCAAATTGTGAACAGAGTGTTGCAAGAAATCGATCGTGACAACCCCTTGACGCGAAACTGATCGAAACTTAGTTTGTTGGCTCAACAGACAAAGTCTGTGAGGGGGCTCACAGCGCAGAGGGGGTGGGGAGCCGTGACACTAACCGACGGACGCCGTCCCGGAGATCGCGCGGTCGCCGCCGATCACGTCTCGCTGCGCCGCAACAACCTCTCCGTCGTCCTCCGCCACGTCCGCGACTCCGGCCCGAAATCGCGGGCCCGGATCGCCGCCGACACCGGCCTGAACAAGGCGACTGTCAGCAGCCTGGTCGCCGAGCTCGTCGAGCGCGGCCTGCTCCGCGAAGGCTCCGCCGACTCCACTCGCGCCCTCGGCCGCCCCGGCCAGCTGGTCGAGCTCGACGGCAGCGGTGTCTGCGGCGTCGGCGCCGAGATCAACGTCGACTACCTCGCCGTGACCGCGCTCGACCTGGCCGGCGACACCGTGCTGGAACGCCGCGTCCCGGTCGACGCCGCACACCTCGACCCCGGTACGACGCTCGACCGGCTGGCCGTCCTGATCCGCGACGCACTGGTGGCCGTGGCGCTGCGTTCCGGCCAGCTCGCCGGCGTCACCCTGGCCGTGCCCGGTCTGGTGCGCGGCGACACGGGCGGACTGAGCCTGGCCCCGAACCTGGGCTGGGGCGAGCTCGAGGTGGCCGCCGAGATGCGGTCCCGGCTTGGCGACCCGTCGTACCCACTCCTGATCGACAACGAGGCGAACCTCGCGGCCCTCGCGGCGTTCTCAGTGCTCCGCAAGGACACACCGTTGCAGGATCTGGTGCTGCTGACGGGTGCGGTCGGTGTCGGTGGTGGAGTCGTGTCGAACGGGCAGCTCGTGCGCGGCGGCCGCGGTTACAGCGGCGAGGTCGGGCACATGCCGGTCGCGCCTCCGGGCCGGATCTGCGGCTGCGGCCGGACGGGCTGCTGGGAGACCGTGGTCGGCCTGAGCGCCTTGTTGCACAAGGCAACCGACAAGGACGACCCGGTCCGGGACCCGTCGCTGGACGTCGAGCAGCGGCTGGCCGGGATCACCGAGCGCGCCGAGAACGGGGACGCGCGAACGCTCTCCGCGCTCAAGGACGTCGGCGCCTGGCTGGGCATCGGCGGCGCCATCCTGGTGAACATCCTGAACCCGGACGTGCTCGTGCTCGGCGGGTACTTCGCGGCGCTCGGCCCCTGGCTGAAGGAGCCGCTCGAACAAGCCATCCGCGATCGCGTGATCGCGCCGGACGGCGGCGGTTGCCGCGTCGTCCGCTCCGAGCTCGGGTTCGCCGCCGCCGTCCGTGGCGGCGCGCAGATCGCGCTCGACCAGGTCTTCGTCGACCCGACCATGATCGGCCGCACGGAATCAGGAGTCGCGCAATGAGTGAGACCGTCCTTCTCACCATGACCGGCATCGTCAAGGAGTTCCCCGGTGTCCGGGCCCTCGACGGTGTCGATCTCGATGTCCGCGCGGGGGAGGTGCACTGCCTGCTCGGTCAGAACGGCGCCGGCAAGTCGACGCTGATCCGCGTTCTGACCGGAGCTCACCAGCCCGATGCCGGACAGATCCGGATCAACGGTGAGCAGGTCCAGCTGAACAGCCCGACCGCCGCGATCGACCGCGGGATCGCCGCGATCTATCAGGAGCTCGACCTCGTTCCCGGTCTGTCCGTGGCCGAGAACATCTTCCTCGGTCACGAGCCGTCCAACTTCGGGTTCAGCCGCCGCCACGAAGCGGCGGCGAGGGCCCGCGAGATCCTCCAGGGTCTTGGCCACGCCGAGATCCCGGTACGCCGGGAGGTCGGCTCGCTGCCGGCTGCTGGGCAGCAGGTCGTGAGCATGGCGAGGGCGCTCTCCAGAGATGCTCACCTGATCGTGATGGACGAGCCGTCCGCCGTACTCGATCCCGAGGAGGTCGCGAACCTCTTCCGCGTGATCAAGGGCCTGACCGAGCGCGGGGTGGCGGTCGTCTACATCAGCCACCGTCTTGAAGAGATCCGCGAGATCGGCGATCGTGTCACCGTGCTCAAGGACGGCGCCACGGTCGCGACCGGCCTGGACGCCCGTGAGACGCCGACCCAGGAGCTCATCCGGCTGATGACCGGCCGCTCGATCGAGTACGTCTTCCCGCCCCGCGCGGAGATCCTGAGCAGCTCCCCGGTCGTCCTCGACGTCACCGATCTGTCCCGCCCAGGAGAGTTCGCCGACATCACCTTCAGCGTCCGCGCCGGCGAGATCCTCGGCTTCGCGGGCCTGGTCGGATCCGGACGTTCCGAAGTGCTCGAGACCGTGTACGGCGCACGCCGGCCCGCGACCGGAACAGTCCGCGTCGACGGCACCCAACTGCGTCCCGGGCGGGTGCAGTCCGCAGTGAAGGCGGGCGTCGGCCTGGCGCCGGAAGAGCGCAAGAGCCAGGCGCTGCTGCTGGACGAGGCGGTCTACAAGAACATCACGGTGTCGACCATGCAGCGTTTCGCCAGCGGCGGATTCCTGAACAACCAGGCCGAGCGACAGGCCGCCACCGAGCTCGCCGAGTCGCTCGACGTCCGCCCGGCCGGCGTCGACCAGCCGGTCCGCAACCTGTCCGGCGGCAACCAGCAGAAGGTCGTCCTGGCCCGCTGGCTGCTGCGTGACTGCCGGGTGCTGCTGCTCGACGAGCCCACCCGCGGCGTCGATGTCGGCGCCCGTTCCGAGATCTACGCGCTGGTCCGCAAGCTGGCCGCCAGTGGCGTCGCGATCGTGCTGGTCTCCAGCGAGGTCGAGGAAGTGCTCGGTCTGGCCGACCGGGTCGTCGTACTGCGGGAGGGGCGAGCCGTCCACACGGGACCCGCGCAAGACATTGACGAACACCAGGTCCTCGACCTCGTAATGGAGGGAAGTTCAGTGTGAGTGAGGCACCTTCGGAGACAACAGCTTCGACGCAGGCGACGGTCGCCCCGCCGACGGCGAAGAGATCCAGCAGCCTGCTGAGCACGGGAGTCGGCCGCAACCTCGGCCTCGTGGTGGCGCTGGTCGTGCTCTGCATCGTCGGGGCGGTGACCGCGGGCGACACCTTCGCGACGGGTCCCAACGTGTTGACGATCCTGCGGCTGGCCGCGGTGATCGGTGTGGTCAGTGTCGGGGCGACGTTCGTCGTCACCGGTGGCGGTATCGACTTGTCGGTCGGTGCGCTCGTCGCGCTGTCGTCGGTGTGGGCGACCACGCTGGCGACGCAGCAGCTGGCGACGGACATCCACTGGATCTTCATGGTCTCGACGGCGCTCCTGGTGGGCGCCGCCTGCGGACTCGTGAACGGTCTGCTGATCGCCTACGGCAAGATCGTGCCGTTCATCGCGACGCTGGCGATGCTGGCGGCCGCACGCGGTCTGGCCGAGATCATCTCGGACCGGCGGACCCAGATCATCACCGACAAGTCGTTCCTGGACTTCTTCGGTGGTTCGGTGATCGGCGTCCCGGTGCTGGTCTGGATGTTCGTGCTGGTCGCCGCGGCCGGATGGGTGGTGCTCAACCGCACCACCTTCGGCCGGCGGACCTTCGCCGTCGGCGGGAACGCCGAGGCGGCCCGGCTGGCGGGGATCAAGGTGCAGCGGCACACGGTGGCGCTCTACGTCGTGGCCGGCCTGTGCTGCGGGATCGCCGCGGTGATGCTGATGGCCCGCACGAACACAGGCAGCGCGACCCACGGCCAGCTGTACGAACTCGACTCGATCGCGGCGGTGGTGATCGGCGGCACGCTGCTGTCCGGTGGCCGCGGCACGATCGTCGGCACCGTGTTCGGCGTACTGATCTTCACCACTCTCAACAATGTGTTCACCCTGAACAACCTGAGCATCTCCGCCCAGTCCGTCGCGAAGGGCGCGATCATCGTGATCGCGGTTCTTCTCCAGCAGCGACTCGCCCGACGTACCACCAGTTCATAGCCAAGGAGACAAAGATGTCCCGTTCCGCCCGAACGATCGCCATTGCCGGACTCGGCGTCCTCGCCTTGGCGGCGTGTACCAGCAACACCCCGAAGGCCGAGACGAACGACAACGCCCCGGCCGCGCAGTCCGCCGGGAAGAACGACGAGCCCGGCAAGAAGGTCAAGATCGGTTTCTCCGCCCCCGCGTCCGACCACGGCTGGATGGGTGCGATCACCAAGGCCACCCAGGCCGAGGCCAAGAAGTACTCCGACGTCGAGCTGCTCGTCGCCGAGGGCACCAACGACCCGAACCAGCAGATCAGCCAGGTCGAGACCTTCATCAACCAGAAGGTCGACGCGATCGTGCTGCTGCCGTTCGACGGCCCGGCGCTGACCGCGGTCGCGACCAAGGCGATGGAGGCCGGGATCACGGTCGTCAACGTCGACCGCGAGTTCGACAACCCGGCCGCCGCCCGGACCACGGTGCTCGGCGACAACTACGGCATGGGGGTGTCGGCCGGCACCTACGTCTGCTCCCAGCTGAAGGACAAGAAGGACGCGATCGTCGCCGAGATCGCCGGCATCGACTCACTGGGCCTGACCCAGGACCGCAGCAAGGGCTTCAAGGACTCGCTCTCCGACTGTGGCCTGAAGGTGAGCAACCGCGTCGCGGCCGAGTTCACCGTCGAGTCCGGTGAGAAGGCGGCCGCCAACCTGTTGCAGGCGGCCCCGAAGATCGACGCGATCTGGAACCACGACGACGACCAGGGCGTCGGCGTGATGGCCGCGATCAAGAACTCCAACCGCAAGGACTTCTTCCTGGTCGGCGGTGCCGGTTCGGCGAACGTGATGCGCGACATCAAGTCCGGTACGTCGCTCGTCCGCGCGACCGTCATCTACCCGTCCACGCAGGGCGCCGACGGGGTCCGGCTGGCCCGGCTGCTGGTGCAGAAGAAGGCCCTCGGCGACCTGGTGGAGGTCGAGGTTCCGCGCAAGGTCCAGCTGTTCGCGCCGGTCGTCACCAAGGACAACGTCGACCAGTACCTGCCGACCGCCTTCGAAAGCTGATCAACGCAGCGAAAGCTGATCGATACAGCGAGAGCTGACAGAGGAGTTCTGAATGACCGACCTCGGCATCGGCCTGATCGGCTATGCGTTCATGGGCGCGGCCCACTCGCAGGCCTGGCGGAGCGCTCCGCGGTTCTTCGACCTGCCGGTCAACCCGGCGATGAACGTCCTGTGCGGCCGCAACGCGGACGCCGTACAGGCGGCGGCGGGCAAGCTCGGCTGGCGGGAGACCGAGACCGACTGGCGCAAGCTGCTCACCCGCGACGACGTACAGGTCATTGATGTCTGTACGCCGGGGGACAGCCACGCCGAGATCGCGATCGCGGCCCTGCAAGCGGGCAAGCATGTGCTGTGCGAGAAGCCGCTGGCGAACACGGTGGCCGAGGCTGAGGCGATGGCTGCCGCGGCTGCGGAAGCCGCTGCGCAGGGCGTCCGCTCGATGGTCGGGTTCACCTATCGCCGGGTCCCCGCGATCGGGCTGGCCCGGCAGCTGGTTGCCGAGGGCAAGCTCGGCACCATCCGGCACGTGCGGGCGCAGTACCTGCAGGACTGGATCGCCGACCCCGAGGCGCCGCTGTCGTGGCGCCTCGACAAGGAGAAGGCCGGCTCGGGTGCGCTCGGCGACATCGGCGCGCACATCATCGACCTGACGCAGTACATTACCGGCGACACCATCGCCGAGGTGAGCGGTCAGCTCGAGACCTTCGTCAAGGAACGCCCGATCGCCTCCTCGGAACACACCGGCCTGTCCGGTACGGCGGGGTCGGAGCGCGGGCCGGTCACGGTCGACGACGCGGCCGTGTTCCTGGCCAAGTTCGCGTCCGGCGCCCTCGGCGTCTTCGAGGCGACCAGGTTCGCGACCGGCCGCAAGAACGCGATCCGGATCGAGATCAACGGCAGCGCGGGCAGTCTGGCGTTCGACTTCGAGGACATGAACGTCCTGCACTACTACGACGCAACCGAAGACTCCCGGACGGCCGGCTTCCGTCGCATCCTCGCAACCGAGGCCGTCCACCCGTACGTCGAGGCGTGGTGGCCGCCCGGTCACCTGCTCGGCTACGAACACGGATTCACTCACCAAGTCGTCGACCTGGTCACCGCGATTGCCGAAGGCACCGACCCGGCGCCGTCGTTCGCGGACGGGCTGCGGGTCCAGCGGGTGCTGGCCGCGATCGAGACCAGCTCGACGTCTCGACAATGGCAGGAGATCCCCTCATGAACGCATATACACCCAGCAGGGACGACAAGTTCTCGTTCGGGCTGTGGACCGTCGGCTGGGAAGGCGTCGACGTCTTCGGTACGGCGGTCCGCCCCGCGATGGACCCGGTCCACGCGGTGGAGAAGCTCGCCGAGCTCGGCGCCGCCGCCATCTCGTTCCACGACGACGACCTGGTGCCGGACAACAGCACCCGGACCCAGACGCTGGAGCGTTTCACCAAGGCGCTGGCCGACACCGGCATCGTGGTCGAGATGGCGACCACGAACCTGTTCAGTCACCCGGTCTTCAAGGACGGCGGCCTGACCGCCAACGACCGTCAGGTACGGCGGTACGCGCTCGCGAAGGTGCTGCGCAACCTCGACCTGGCCGCCGAGCTCGGCGCGTCGACGTACGTGCTGTGGGGCGGTCGCGAAGGCGCGGAGTCCGGCGGTTCGAAGGATGTCCGGGCGGCGCTGGACCGCTACAAGGAGTCGATGGACATCCTGTGCGCGTACGTGCGCGAGCAGGGCTACAACATCAGGTTCGCGATCGAGCCGAAGCCGAACGAGCCGCGCGGTGACATCCTGCTGCCGTCGATCGGCCATGCCATTGCCTTCATCAACGATCTCGCGGACCCGGAGCTGGTCGGGATCAACCCCGAGGTCGGGCACGAGCAGATGGCCGGCCTGAACTACGCGCACGGGATCGCCCAGGCGTTGTGGCACGGGAAGCTGTACCACATCGACCTCAACGGGCAGCACGGTCCGCGGTTCGACCAGGACCTGCGGTTCGGGGCCGGGAATCTGCGCGAGGCGTTCTGGACCGTCGACGTACTGAACGGTTCCGAAGGGCGGCCCGGCTACGACGGGTACGTGCACTTCGACTACAAGCCGCCGCGCACCGAGGACGAGGACGGTGTCTGGGAGACCGCCCGCGGCTGCATGCGGAACTACCTGATCCTGCGGGACAAGGTGGCCGCCTTCCGGGCCGACCCGGAGGTGGCCGAGGCACTGGCAGCAGCCCGTGTCGCGGAGTTGTCCGAACCCACCCTGGCCGAGGGTGAGTCACTGGCCGATCTCCGTGCTCAGACGTACGACCGGGACGCGTTGGCAGAACGCGGTCTCGGGTTCGAAAGGCTGGACCAGCTGGCGATGGAGCATCTGCTCGGCGTTCGCTGATCCCCTTGCAGTAAAGGCACTACCACGTCCCGCGCCGGGCAGAGCACGGGAAGTCAGCAGGAGCGCGCACCTTATCCGACCCATGAGGAGCTCCGCCATGATCCAGCTACGCAGGCACGGCACGTATGTGTGTGCCCTCGTGCTCGCCCTGGTCGCGGCGTTGCTGGCCCCGTTACCTGCCCGGGCACATCCCGGGCACGGCGACGAGACCTTCAACGCCCTGATCTTCAGCAAGACCGCCGGCTTCCGGCACGACTCGATCCCGGCCGGTATCCAGGCCGTCAAGGACCTGGCCGCCGGCAACAACTTCACGGTCACCGCGACCGAGGACGCCTCGATGTTCAACGACACCGAGCTGGCCAAGTACGAGGTCGTGATCTGGATGTCGACGACCGGCGACGTCCTGAACGCGGACCAGCAGGCCTCCTTCGAGCGCTACATCAAGGGCGGCGGCGGGTACGCCGGTGTCCACGCGGCCTCGGACACCGAGTACGACTGGCCCTGGTACGGCAAGCTCGTCGGCAGCTACTTCGACAGCCACCCGGCCGGTACGCCGACCGCGACCGTGAAGACCGAGGACCACGCGCACCCGTCCACCGCCGAGGCGCCGACCACCTGGCAGCGCACGGACGAGTGGTACAACTACAAGACCAACCCGCGCGGGACAGTGCACGTCCTGGAGTCGCTGGACGAATCGACGTACACCGGCGGCAACATGGGCGTCGAGCACCCGATCACGTGGTGCCAGGACTACGACGGCGGTCGCGCTTGGTACACGGGGATGGGACACACGATCGAGTCGTACGCCGACCCGACGTTCCAGAAGGTGCTGCTCGGTGGCATCAAGACCGCCGCCGGCGTGCAGCCCGCGGACTGCGGCGCGTCGCTGAGCGGCAGCTACGAGAAGGTCACCCTCGACGACAACACGTCGAACCCGATGGAACTGACCATCGCGAAGGACGGCCGGGTCTTCTACATCGACCGCAACGGCGCCGTGAAGATCGTCAAGACCGACGGCACTGTGGTGACCGCCGGGACGCTGGACGTCTACACCGGCCAGGAGTTCGGACTGCTCGGGATCGCACTCGACCCGGCCTTCGACACCAACGGCTACGTATATCTGTACTACTCGCCGGCCGCGGCCGATCCACACGACCAGGTGTCGCGGTTCAAGGTGACTGGTGACACTCTTGACCTGGCCAGCGAGAAGAAGGTTCTGCAGATCGACACCCAGCGCGATCAGTGTTGTCACGCTGGTGGTGCGCTGGAGTTCGATGGCAACGGCAACCTCTTCGTTGCCACCGGCGACAACCGGAACCCGTTCGACTCCGATGGCTACTCGCCGATCGACGAGCGGGCCGGCCGCGGGGCCTGGGACTCCCAGGGCAGCGCCGCGAACAGCAACGCGCTGAACGGCAAGATCCTGCGGGTCCACCCCGAGGCGGACGGCACGTACACGATCCCGGCCGGCAACATGTTCGCTCCCGGTACTGCGAAGACGCGTCCGGAGATCTACGCGATGGGCTTCCGGAACCCCTTCCGGATCGGCATCGACCCGACCACCAATCACCTCTTCGTCGCCGACTACGGCCCCGACGCCGGCCAGGTCTCGCCGACGCGCGGTCCGGACGGCCGGGTCGAGTGGGACATCATCGACAAGCCGGGCTTCTACGGCTGGCCCTACTGCGTCGGCGCGAACACGCCGTACAACGACTTCGACTTCGCGACCGGTACGGCGGGCGCGACCTTCAACTGCAACGCCCCGGTGAACGACTCGCCCAACAACACCGGCATCAACCAGTTGCCGGCGGCAACCCCGGCCTCGCTGTGGATGGGCAAGACGACCACCGGCGTACCGGAGATCGGTGGCAGTGGCGCGCCGATGACGAGCGGCGCCTACCAGTTCGACGCCGCCAGTACGTCGGATCGCAAGTGGCCGGCGTACTTCGACGGCAAGGCCGTGTTCGCCGACTGGAACGACAGCCGGCTGTTCTCGGTCCAGCTGAAGGACGACCGCAGCGGCGTCTCCGACGTCTCGCGAATGCTGGACAAGCTGAACTTCATCCGGCCGCACGCGCTCCAGTTCGGGCCGGACGGCGCTCTCTACGTGATCGAGTGGGGGAGTGGGTTCGGCGGGAACAACGCCGACTCCGGCATCTACCGGATCGACTATGTGCAAGGGAACCGGGCTCCGATCGCCCAGTTCGCGACGGACAAGACGTCCGGGCCGACGCCGCTGGCGGTCGCCTTCGACTCGACCGGATCACGAGATCCGGACGGGCAGCCGATCACACTGGCCTGGGACTTCAACGGCGATGGGACGACCGACAGCACCGAGACCAAGCCGTCGTACACCTACACCACCCCAGGTGTGTTCACCGCGCGCTTGACGGTGACCGACACGGACGGCCGGACGGCGGTCTCGAACAAGACGATCACGGCCGGCAACACCGCACCGACGATCGCGATCGAGGCGCCGGTCGACGGCGGGTTCTTCGAGTTCGGTGACACGATCCGCTACAAGGTGACGGTCACCGATCCCGAGGACGGGACGATCGACTGCAACGACGTCATCACGCAGCCTGCTCTCGGTCATGACGAGCACGCGCACGACTACGAGCAGTACCACGGCTGTGAGGGCACGTTCCCGTTGCCTGGTGACCAGGGCCATGTCGGGGCGAACATCTTCGGCATCGTCAAGGTGACCTACACCGACAAGGGCGCGCCGGGATCCGGCCGGATCACCACGCAGAAGATCGTCCAGTTGCAGCCGAAGACCCGGGAGGCCGAGTTCTTCAACGAGACCGGCGGCCCGGGCACGACTCCCGGCGTACAGGTCGAGGACACCGGTGACACTGCCGGTGGCGGGAAGAACATCGGCTTCATCGAGGACGGCGACTGGTGGGGCTGGAAGCCCACCAACCTGACCAACATCGGTCAGCTCCAGTTGCGAGCGGCCTCTCCTGATCTGGGTGCGACTGTTCAGGTCCGGCAGGGTTCTCCGACCGATGGTCCGGTGATCGCCACCATTCAGGTGACGCCGACCGGTGGCTGGCAGACGTACGGCAACTTCACCGCGCCGGTCAGTGGTGCGTCGCTGGCGAGTGGCCCGTTGTACTTCGTGAAGACGACTGGGCAGCTCAACGTCAACTGGGTGAAGTTCATCGGCAAGGGCGTCACGGAGAACGAGCGTCCGTCCGTCACGGCCGAGGCTTCGGCCACGCAGGGCAAGGCTCCGCTGAAGGTCGACTTCACCGCGGCCGCGACCGATCCTGAAGGGGATCTGCCGCTGTCGTACACGTGGAGCTTCGGCGACGGTGGGACCGCGACCGGAGCGTCGGTCAGTCACACCTACACCACTGCTGGGACCCACACCGCGGTCGCGACGGTGACGGACTCGCGCGGTGCAGCCGGTACGGCGAAGATCGTGGTGACGGTGGATACGCCGTCGCTGCCGACCTGCCTGACCGGACGGTCCGACGGGTTCGACGGGACTGCTCTGAGCACCAGCCGGTGGTCGGCTGTTGTCCGGGGCAACCAGGAGCTGTCGGTTGCTGACGGCAACCTCAAGCTGCCACTGACCGCGACCGACATCTACGGCACCGGCAACACGGGGACTCCGAACCTCGTGCTGCAGCCGCTGCCGGCCGGTGGTTGGCAGGCGACCACGAAGCTGACGATGCCGGCCCGGCTGGCCTATCAGCAGGCAGGGTTGCTGCTGTACGGCGACGACGACAACTACGCCAAGATGGTGATCCAGGGCCGATCCACCGGCGACCCGTCGGCGGCCGACCGGATCTTCCAGTTCATCCGCGAGGAGAACGGCGTACCGAACGAGGTCTCCGGATCGAACACGGCCAACCTGGGTGCGACGTACCCGGACACCGTCTGGGTGCGGTTCACCTCCGACGGGTCGAACCTGAAGGCGGCGTACTCCGCTGATGGCGCGACGTTCACCGAGATGTCCGAGACCAAGGCTCTGGCCGGGATCTCGAATCCGCGGATCGGTGTCTTCGGGCTGGCCAACCGGCCGGAGGCCCTGCCGATCACCGCGTCGTTCGACTACTTCCAGTTGACGCCGGACGACACCGCCGAGCAGCCGGCACCGGACGACGAGTTCGCCGGTACGACGCTCGACGCGTGCCGCTGGTCTTCGATCGTGCGGCCGGATCCCGCGGCGTACCGGGTGACCGGTGGCGGGCTCGAGATCGACACGAGCAAGGGCGACATCTACCAAGGTACGGCGACGAACCCGCGGAACCTGATGTTGCAGGCGGCGCCGGACGGCGACTGGACGGTCGAGACGAAGGTCGATGCGTCGTCCTTCAACGAGGCGTTCCAGCAGGCCGGGCTGATGGTTTACAAGGACGATGCCAACTACGTGAAGCTGGACTACCTGACCACGAACCCACCTGGTTCGACGGTCGCGCGGGGTCTGGAATTGCGGAGCGAGGTGGGCGACGTACTGCAGGAACCGCAGCCGGGCGCCGGAGCCGCGCAAGGCGTTTGGTGGTTCCGGTTGGCCAAGAAGGGTTCCAGCTTCACTGGGTCCTACAGCTCGGACGGGCTGACCTGGACGGCGTTGACCTCGGTTTCGAACTCGGCTCTGTCGGCTGGGGCGAAGTTCGGCGTCTACGCGTTCGGGGTGGACCAGGCGGCTTCGAAGACGGCCAAGTTCGAGTACTTCAAGCTCGTGCGGGACACGACGGCGCCGACGGTGGCGCTCTCGCTGAACCCGTCGACGCCTTCAGGACAAGCCGGTTGGTGGACCGACGAGGTCACGGCAACCGCTCTCGGGACGGACGACCAAGGTGGTCAGACGTACCTGGAGCAGAAGATCGGTGACGGCAACTGGTCCGAGTACACGGTACCGGTGAAGTTCACCGCCGACGGCACCCACACCTTGCAGGTGCGGGCGTCCGATACCGCCGGCAATGTGTCCGAGCCTCAATCGGTGACGGTGAAGATCGACCGGACGGCGCCGACCGCGACTGTTAGCGGTATCGCATCCGGTGGGTCACTGGGGGTCGCCTCGACGGCGACGGTCAGTGCCAAGGCTGCGGATGCGGGTTCCGGTCCGGCCGGAGTGACGTTGGCGATCGACGGGAAGCCAGCGCCGGCAGGCGGGAAGCTCGACGGCGCCGTACTCGGGCTTGGTGCGCATAAGCTCACCGCCACGGCACTTGATGCTGCAGGCAACAAGTCGGTGACGGCAGTGCCGTTCACCGTCACCGCGTCGTACCCGGAAGCGGTCAAGCTCGTAGAGCGCTTCCGCGTCGCTGGAAAGATCCCACTGGCGTCGTCCACGGTGATGAAGGTGCAGCTCGGGCTGGCGGAACGTGCCGTCGCCCGGAAGCAGCCGCTGGTCGCCCGGATCGCCATGGATCTGTTCCTCAACCAGGCCAAGACGGTGAAGGACGTGCCGGCCCGCACGCTCCTGACCGCCGTCGGTCAGGACCTGAGGAGCAAGATCCGCTAACTGTCCCTGCCCAGCTGTTCCGAGTTGGGCGGGACCTCATGAACGTCGCCGTCGGAGAGCGCTCCGAGCCCGGGTGGTTCGGCCCCACCCGGGAACGGGTAGAGCGCTCTCCGGCGGACGGCGGGGGACCCTGCCGGTCCCCGTCCCCGGCGGTACCCTGCGCTCCGGTGCCGCCGGGGACACCACCCCTGTTCTTCTTGTGAGTTGAGGAGTTTGTGATGGCACGACCGATCACCCTGTTCACCGGCCAGTGGGCCGACCTGCCGTTCGAAGAAGTCGCCAGGCTGGCATCGTCGTGGGGGTACGACGGCCTCGAGATCGCGTGCTGGGGCGACCACCTCGACGTACGGCGTGCTGCCGAGGATCCGGCGTACGTGCGCGGCCGCCTGGACATCCTGGAGAAGTACAACCTCAAGGTCTGGACGATCTCCAACCACCTGCTCGGCCAGGCGATCTGCGACGACCCGATCGACGAACGGCACCAGGCGATCCTGCCGGCGCACATCTGGGGAGACGGTTCTCCCGAGGGGGTTCGGCAGCGCGCCGCAACGGAGATGGAGACCACTGCCCGCGCCGCTCGCGCGCTCGGGGTCGACGTCGTGGTCGGCTTCACCGGGTCCTCGATCTGGAAGACCGTCGCGATGTTCCCGCCCGTTCCGGCGTCGATGATCGAGGCCGGCTACCGCGACTTCGCCGATCGCTGGAACCCGATCCTGGACGTCTTCGACGCCGAAGGTGTCCGCTTCGCGCACGAGGTGCACCCGTCGGAGATTGCCTACGACTACTGGTCGACCACCGCGACGCTGGAAGCCATCGGTCACCGCGAGGCCTTCGGCCTGAACTGGGACCCGTCCCACTTCGTCTGGCAGGACCTCGACCCGGCCGGCTTCCTCTGGGACTTCAAGGACCGCATCTACCACGTCGACTGCAAGGACGCGAAGCGCCAGGTAGGCAACGGCCGCAACGGCCGAATGGGTTCCCACCTGGCCTGGGGCGACCCCCGCCGAGGTTGGGACTTCGTGTCCACCGGCCACGGCGACGTCCCCTGGGAAGCCTGCTTCCGAATGCTCAACACGATCGGCTACACCGGCCCGATCTCCGTCGAATGGGAAGACGCCGGCATGGACCGCCTGGTAGGCGCCCCCGAGGCCCTCCACTTCGTCAAGTCCCTGGCCTTCGACCCACCCACCGCCTCCTTCGACGCCGCCTTCTCCTCCTGACCTCCCCAGCCACCGCCCTAACGTCCGAAGCCCCGCAGTACGTGGTCGGCGTGTCTTCGGACGTTGTACTGCGGGGTGGCTGGGGTGCGCTGGGATGCGGCCGGTGAGGTGCGGTCGTGGTTGTTCGCCGCTGCGGCCGGCTGACGGAGGAGGGGTGGTGGGGTGGTCTTTGGTTGAGGTGGATGCTGCCGTCGGCGATCGCGTTCACCTTGTCTGGGGCTGACGGGTTGTGGTTGCGGCCGGTGGTGAGGGCGCCTGTTAGGTGACCCGTCGCGGTGGCTAACTACTCGCCTGCAACGCCCACCCACCACGACGGTCCCTGTCAGCGCGGCCCCTCAGGCAGCTCAGCCACGGCCCGTCAGCCGTAGCCAACGAAGAGCCCCGGCAACCGGCCTCGCCATCCCCCTCAGCCACAGACTCGCCGTACTGGCCGCTTCAGTGGCCGCCGAAGGCGGGCGAATCGCGCCTTTGTGGAACCGAATGGGCGCCCAGCGACCGCCACATTCCACAAAGGCGGCGAGCACCTCCGCAGATGCAGGTTTGCGGGGATCTACTGTCGCCCAGCGGCAGCAGATCCCCACAAAGGTGCGTTCGGAGGACCGGGCGGGAGATCTACGGAGTCCTGGTGTCACGGAGTGCCTGTTGCGATTTGGCGGCTGCTTCTTCCCGAACCGGCTTCGGGAGCGAGGTCGCAACAGGTGCTCGGTCGCGGTGGCTGAGGGCTTTGCCTGGGCAGGAACCCCTCCTCCCCGAAGGCGCTCGTCCCGTCCGGCCGCTCGGATCCGGCCGACGGCGTACGCGGTGGCTGGTCGTCGCTGCGGCCGGCTTTACAGAAGCGGTGTGGCGGGGGTGGTCTGTGGCTGAGGGGGATGGCGAGGCCGGTGACCGCGTCCCCGCCGCCTGAGCTTCCGGGCTTCGGTTACGGTGCAAAACGAGGGGATCTCCCCGCAAGTTGCTGGTTCTCCCCTCAATATTTGAGCAGAGAACGGTCAATCTGAACGGATATCCAGCGAAATTCCGCACGCCAAGCGGCCGACCCGAACCCCAGTGGTCAACCACGGCGGCGAGTCACCTGACAGACCTCCTGATCATCGGGAGCAACCACAGCCCAGAACCTCAAGCAACCGCAACCGTGGTCACCGACCGCACCATCTCCCTCAGCCGAAGACCACCCCAGCCACCCGTCTCCGTAAAACCGGCCGCAGCGACCACCAGCCCCCGCGGACGCCACCGGCCGAATCCGAGCGGCCGGACGGGACGAGCACCTTCGCGGAGGAGGGGTTCCTGCCCAGGCAAAGCCCTCAGCCACCGCGACCGAGCACCCGTTGCGGTATCGCTCCCCGAACCGGTTTGGGGAGCGATACCGCCGGCTAGTGGCTAGTGTTTGAAGAAGGTTTTTAGGTCTTGGGCGACCAGGTGGGGGACTTCTAGGGCGGTGAAGTGGCCGCCTTGGTCGAACTCGGTGCAGTGGACGACGTTGAACTCGCGTTCGGCGAGGCGGCGGACGGTGCTGTCGCCGGGGAAGATCGCCAGGCCGGTCGGCACCGGGCAGTACGCGACCTCGGCGCCCCAGGTGTCGCGGGCCTCGCGGTAGATCCGGCCGGCCGATCCCGCCGTACCGGTGAACCAGCTCAGGCTGACCGCGTCCAGGATCAGGTCGTTGCTAATGGCACCTACCCGGTGACCGTAGTCGTCGTACCACTCGAGGAACCAGGCGAGCTGCCCGACGGGGGAGTCGTCGAGGGCATACGCCAGGGTCTGTGGCCGGCTGCCCTGGATCGCGGCGTACCCGGATCGCTCCTCCTGCCAGCGCTCGAGTCCACTCAACCGTTCCTGCTCGGCCTCGGTCAGCTCTTCGTCCTGCGGGAACGCGAGGTAGCCGTCGAGGTGCAGTCCGAGCACCCGCTCCGGCACCGCGCGTGCGATGACCGGGGCGATCCGCGCACCCCAGTCGTAGCCGTGTACGCCGTACCGGTCGTAGCCGAGCCTCTCCATCAAGGTGATCCAAGCCTGCGCGATCCGTTCGGCGCCCCAGCCGGCGGCCGTCGTCGGACCGGAGAGCCCGAAGCCGGGCATGGTCGGCGCCACGATGGCGAAGTCGGCGGCGAGCAGGTCGATCACGCTCAGGTAGTCGGCGCCGGAGCCCGGCCAACCGTGCAGCAGAAGCAGCACTGGCTTCCCAGGGTTGGGGAGGTGCAGGAAGTGCACGCGCTGTCCGTCGATCTCGGTCAGGTGCTGCGGTACGGCGTTGAGCCGGTCCTCGAACCCTCGCCAGTCGTACGACGTCCGCCAGTACTCAGCCAGCTCGCGCAACCGGCCAAGCTCGACGCCGTACGACCACTCGACGCCGCGCAGCTGGTTCGGCCAGCGGGTTGTCTCCAGCCTGCGCTGCAATTCGTCCAGTTCGGCCTGCGGGATCTCGACCCGGAACGCGCTCTCTGTCATGTTCTCGACCCTAGGTGCGGTAGCGGCCAGCTGTTGTCCGCTACCGGCTACGCTCAGCGCCATGAGTTCAGCGTCATGAGTGATGGTGTCGGCTGGCCGGTTGCGCCGGAGCTGCGGCGACCGCGGATCTTGCGGCAGCGGTGGCTCGATCTGGCCTTCCTGCACTGGGCGGTCGATCCCGCCGACGTCGCGCGCTTCTTCCCGCCCGGCACTCGCCCGGATGTGTTCGAAGGACGCACGTACGTCGGTCTGGTGCCGTTCCGCATGGTCGACACCGGGCTCCCGCACGGTCCATCGGTGCCGTACCTCGGCACCTTCCTCGAAACCAACATCAGGCTCTACTCGATCGACGACGCCGGCCGCCGCGGCGTCATCTTCCTCAGCCTCGACGCGAACCGGCTCGCCGTGGTGTCGATCGCCCGAGCCGTCTTCGCGCTCCCGTACCGCTGGGCCCGGATGAGCCACACCGCCATCGGCAGCACCCACACCTACAACTCGACCCTGCGCTGGTACGGCGTGGGCGCGACCAGCACGATCGTCGTCGAAACGGGTCCGCGCGTCCCCGCCGATCCGCTGACCGACTTCCTGACGGCTCGGTGGGGTCTGCACGCTCATCGGGCCGGCCGGACCTGGTACCTGCCGAACTTCCATCCGGCGTGGGAGCTGCACTCGGCCACGATTACCAAGCTGCACATACCGGGCTTGTTCCCATCAGTCGGCCTGCCTGAACCAGCGGGTCCGCCCGACCACGTTCTGCACAGCCCCGGCGTACCGGCCGAGTTCGGTCTGCCAGTCAAGCCAACATTTCGGCGGTCTGCTGCTCGATGAACGGGATCCCGGCCTGGCCGGCCCACCGATGCACCTCCGTTGCCAGCACTCGCGATCCGGCCTCGTCTCCCTCGCTCTTGAGCAGCACAGCGAGCAGAGCCTGCTGAGCGAGCGCTCCCAGGAGGTGCCCGATCTTCTGGCGCAACTCCGTCGACCGCTCCCACTGTGCCCGCGCGAGCTCGAGGTCGCCGGCCGTATGCGCGTGATCCCCGAGGTGCCGCAGCGCGAGAGAAACGACGAGATCATCGAGAGCGCTCTCTCCCCGTTTCAGCGCCTCCGTGTAGTGCCGGAACGCCGACTCCGGATCGCCCAACAGGTTGTCGGCGATCACCCCGGCGTAGAACGCCGCCATCCCGGCGCGCCCGTCGTCGGGAGCCGTATCCCGCAGTACCGTCGCCTGCGCCACCAGCGAATCTCCACGCTCCGCCATCCCGCCGAACAGGGCGGGCGCGTAGTCCGACCGCAACTGCAGCAGCGCGGCATCCCAGCGAGTCGTTGCATCAGGCAACGCTTCGAGGGCGCGCCCGAGCGCCGTGAGAGAGCGCTCCCCGTGCTGCGTCCGCCGGGCAAAGTCCTCGTCCACCGCGACCTCGGCCAGCGCCAGCGCCATCTCCCGAACCTCGGCCGGATCCACTGCGTTCACCGCCTCCAGCAATGCCCGGGCAGTACCCCATTGCCCGGCCAGCATCAGCTGTCGCGTCGCACCCACCACCGCGGCTACCTCGATCTGCACCATCTGACGTCTCCTCACCCATCCGGAACCGATGCCTGAAGGTACTTCGACGTCGAAATATTTGACAACTAAGCTTCAGTCGGTGAAAAGTTCGACGGGTGAAAGAAGACTCCGTGGACTGGCACGTGGACCAGTGGGAAGGCGAGATCCCCGGCTTCGACCGCCGTGTCGAGGGCATCGCGGTGCGGTTGCAGTCGCTCGGTCGGTACCTCGACCGCAGTCGCGACGCCGTGCTGGCGAAGTACGAGATGCAGTGGTGGGAGTTCAAGACGCTGCACCTGCTGAGGCGCAACGGTCCGCCGTACCAGGCAACTCCCGGTGAGCTCGCCAAACACCTCGCCATGTCACCCGCCGCCCTCACCAACCGCGTCGACGCACTCGAACGCCGCGGCTACGTCGAGCGCCACCACGACCGCGACGACCGCCGCAAGATCCTCGCCCGCCTCACCCCAGCCGGCCTGGACATCTGGCAACGCGGCATCGGTGACATCCAAGCCGTCGAGCAATCTCTGGTACGCGCTCTCCCCGCCCCCGACCAGGATCAACTGGAAGCCCTCCTCCGAACCCTCCTCCAATCCACCGACCCCGAAACAGCCTGACTTCGGTTGTCGGCGAAAAGGGGCGGGACGGGTGCCCGCAAATCATGAAAGAGTTGTTCTGTGACTGATGATCTGAGGGCCGGCCAGGTTGCGCGACTACTGTCGGCGTACGACGAGCAACTGCGTGGGACGAGCGAGAGTGCCGACGTGCCGACGAGTACGGACGGGCCGGTGATCCGGGTCGAGTATCCGCAGCGGGGGTTCGTGAGTTACCGCTCTCTCGAGGGGCTCGATGGTGCTGAGGTCGACGCGTTGATCGGTCGGCAGCGGGACTTCTTCGCGGCCAAGGGGCAGCCGGTCGAGTGGAAGTTGCGGGGGCACGATCTGCCGGTGGATCTGCCGGATCGGCTGCGGGCGGCTGGGTTCGAGCCGGAGGATCAGGAGACCGTGCTGATCGCCGAGAGCGCGGACATCGTGGAGCGCCTTCAGGGACGGGAGAGCGTGGAGGGTGTCTCGATCCACCTGGTCGGCGACCGGGCCGAGTTCGAGCGGATCGCGGCGATGGAGTCGACGGTGTGGAACGACGACTGGTCCTGGCTGACCGACGACCTGGTACGGCGGCACGCGACCGGGCTGACCGACATCTACGTGGCCGAGGCCGACGGGGAGGTCGTGTCGGCCGCGTGGGCGGTGTACAAGAAGGACACCGAGTTCACCGGTCTGTGGGGTGGCTCGACGCTGGCCGAGTGGCGTGGCAAGGGAATTTACAAGGCGCTCGTCGCCGTCCGGGCCGCGCGAGCCGTTGCCCAGGGCTACAAATATCTCCACGTCGACGCGTCGGACGACAGCTCGCCGATCCTGCAGCGGCTGGGCTTCCTGGCCGTGACGACCACGACTCCCTATGTCCACACGCCTCGGTGATTGAAGACCTGCCCCGGCAGTACGCGCGGACCCGGCGTTTCAGCGCCGGGGCCGTCACCGGGCTCACGATCGACAGCACCGGCCGCTACGCCCTGTTCAACCGCCAAGATTCGCTCTGGGCGATGGATGCCGACCGCGGTCGCGAACAGCGCATCGGCTCGTCCGCCGCCTACAACACGGCTCGTGCACACCTCTGTCTGCAGACCGCCGAAGGCGTCGCCGTCACCAACCTGGAGACCGGTCAGCGGATCGACCTCCCGATCGGTGCCGTCGATGCGGCCCGGCTCGATCCGACCGCAACCGTGGTCGCCTTCGCGCAGGCCGGGGCACTCGAAGTGGTCGGGATCGACGGCAGCAATCGCCGTACGCTCGTGACGCCCGACGGAGACGCCGTCACCTGGGGCGTTCCCGAGTTCGCCGCGTCGCTGTCGATGGAACGAGAGAGCGCTTTCTGGTGGTCTCCGGGCGGCGACCGGCTGCTGGTGGCCCGTGTCGACGAGAGTCGCGTCGAGCTCCGCCACCTCGCCGATCCAACTCGTCCGGATGCGCCGCCGCGAATGATCCGCTATCCCCGGGCCGGTACGCACAACGCCGAGGTGACGCTCAGCCTGATCGCGCTGGACGGCAGCCGAGTTGAGGTCGCGTGGGACAACGCGGAGTTCGAGTACCTGGTTCAGGTCAACTGGACGACCGACAAACCGCTGTTCGCGGTGCAGAGTCGCGACCAACGCCGCGTCCACCTTCTCGAGGCGGACCCGGCGACGGGGGAGACCGCACTCGTCCGCGAAGTCACCGACGAGCACTGGGTCGACGTCAGGCCCGGTACGCCGGCGCGCGCCTCCGACGGTCGACTCGTCTGGATCGAGCGCGACGTGGACACCGACACCAACCGGCTCCTCGTCGGCACGGAGTTCGTGACGCCGCCAGGTCTTCAGGTGGCCGAGATCCGGTCCAACACCGCGGCCGGGATCGCCTTCCTGGCCCAGACCGAGCCGACCGAGACGCAGCTGTACCTCTACGACGGTGAGCTCCGCCAGCTCATCGAGGAGGCCGGAGTCAACGACGGATTCGTTGCCGATGGCACCGTGGCACTGGATCGCCGCACCATGACCGGGCGCCGGATCACGTTCAACGGGCGTTCGATCGAGTCCCGCCCGGAACGACCGCACCTCGACCTCGACGTGGAGCTGATCAGCGCCGGCCCCGACGAGCTGCGCACCGCCGTCTTCCGCCCCTCCTGGCACCGGCCCGGAATGCCGAACCTGCCCGTCCTGCTCAGCCCGTACGCCGGCCCCGGCTTCCAGCTCGTGATGGCGTATCCGGCGCCGTACTATGCCGTCTCCCGCTGGTTCGCCGAGCAGGGCTTCGTCGTGATCAGCACCGACGGCCGCGGTACGCCGGGCCGCGGACCGGCGTACGAGCGCGCGACCCATGGCGATTCGGTGAACCCGGCCGTCGAGGACCAGGTCGCGGCCTTGAAGTACGTCGCGGAGCGCTACGGCGACCTCGATCTCGACCGGGTCGCGATGCGTGGATGGAGCTACAGCGGCTTCCTCGCGGCCGCCGCCGTGATCCATCGCCCCGAGGTCTTCCACGCCGGGATCGCGGGCGCGGCGGTCTCGGACCAGCGCCAGTACGACAGCTACTGGAAAGAGCGCTTTCTCGGTCATCCCGACGAGCAGCCGGAAGCGTACCGCCGATCATCACTGTTGCCCTACGCAACCGAATTGGCGCGGCCGTTGCTGATCGTCCAAGGCCTCGCGGACACGAACGTCTGGAGCTCGCACGCCCTGCGGCTGAGTGGTGCGTTGTCCGCGGCAGGCAAGCAGCATGAGCTGATCGTGTTCCCCGGCGAAGGCCACCGGATCTCCGACGAGGACACCATCGCCAACCTGCTGCACCTCGAACTCGACTTCCTCCGCCGATCCCTGGGAGTCAGTCGCGGCGAAGAATAGTCTCCTCGATCTCGGCACCGCGGGCGTTCGCGAAGCCGGCGTCGGATCCGATGACCACGAACCCGGCCTTCTCCAGCACTCGCCGCGAGCCGGCGTTGTCACTGGCCACGCGCGCGTGCACCGGACCGGCCGGCAACCTGTCGATGAGCAACATGAGCGCCTGGCTGGCGATGCCCTGACCCCAGAACGCACGATCGATCCAGTAGGTCACCTCGCGCTCGCCGTCCATCTCCCAGCTGCCGACGGTCCCGGCCAGCTCGCCGTCGCGGGTGACGGCGAGAAAGACGAGCTCAGGAGACGATCTCAGCTTGGCCGTATGCGCGTCGAAGTCCTCGCGGTCGTTGGGATCCTTGCGGGTGAAGGCCGCCATCCGGACCGACTCCGGGTCACGCATCTGCTCGAACAGTGCGTCCAGGTCGCTGTCCTCGACGTCGCGTAGTGCTACCTCAGCCATGATTTGTCCTCTCGCCGATGCTGCCTGGGCAACGTATCAACGGCTTCCGACAGTTTTCAGCACAGACTTCAGGCGCGGAGCCGATCGACGACGAGGTCCGCGACGGCGCGCATACCGGCCGCGTTCGGGTGATAGGGAACGAAGCCGCGCAGCAGGCGGTCCGGACGCATGCTGAAGCCGGTCGTCCAAGGCTCGGCCGAACCGATGGCATGATCGCGACTCGCTGCGGACGCGGCGATCAGGTCCGCGCCGCTCGCCTCGGCCGCCTTGGCGAACGCGGCAGCCAGGCCGTCGGCCATCATCGCGACGCTCGGCAACTGCTCCTCGTTCAGCGGTACGTCGAGTCGCGGGCGGGTGCTCGGGCCGACCAGGGTGAGGTAGTCGACGAGCAGGATGCGCGCGTTCGGAGAGCGCTCTCGGACGTTCTCGACGACCTTGATCAGCGAGTCCGCGGCCATCTGGTAGGCAGCGTCGTCCTTGAGGTAACTGACGCGGGCCCGGATCCGGTTGGCGACCCGGCGGCCGAGGACGGTGGCCGGCTTGGCGAGGGTGTTCAGCGCGCTCCCGCGCATGAACGTGCCGACGTACTCGATGTCGTTGCCGCCCGCCGTGATCGTGACGAGCGCGGTATCGGGGCCGACGGCATCGAGCTGGGGCGGCGCGTCGTCCTGGCGGGTGTCGAGCAGATGCGCGGTGGTCGCGCCGGAGTACGTGACGTCGGTGAGCTCGAGACCGAGCTCCGTGGCAACCAGGTGCGCGTAGTTGTTGCCCGATCGCCCCGCTTTCTTGTGAACGATCGGGCGGATTCCGGGACCCGCTGCGAACGAACTGCCGAGCGCGACGTACTGGCTGCCGGGTGGGATCACCGCCCAACCATAGCCTCGACCTGTCACCATGGTTCTCGCAGTGTGGACGGCGATGTCACAACGCAGACGCCTGACCGGTCTCCAGCTGCGAAACCACCACCTCTTTCGGAAGGGAACCGCTCATGCGCGGAGTCACCCGGGGAGCGCTCACCGCGTTCTCGATCACAGGTCTGGCGGCGGCGACGCTCGTCGGCGTACCGGCCACCGCGACCGCGACGCCGCCGTCCGGTGTCACCGGCGAGATCCTGTGGCAGCAGACGGTGGGCGACACCGACATCGTCTACCGCAAGATCACCATTCAGCCGGGCGGGTCGACCGGCTGGCACTTCCACGACGGCAACCTGCTCGCCCGGGTGGCCGAAGGTACCCTCGACCACTTCGGCAGCGACTGCAAGTCCGACGGTCACTACAAGAAGGGCTCTGTCTTCCGCGAGCCCGACCACCAGGTCCACATCGGTCGCAACCTGACCGGCAAGCCGATCGTTCTCCTGGTCTACTACTTCAACCCGAAGGGCGCCCCGCTGTCCGAGGACGCGGCGAATCCGGGCTGTTCGTTCCAGTGAGAGAGCGCTCGCCGGGGCAGATCACCACGTCCCGGCGGGCACCCTCGCCGTACCGGTCGTTCCACGCCCCGGCATACTGCACCGCGTGAGCGACGATGTGTTCGGAACGGCCGGGATCCGCGAACGCGTCCTGGCAGGCTGGTCCGCCGCACCGGTGCGGTTCCGGGAGGATGCGAACGCCGAGGAAGACCTCGCCCTCGGCGGGTACGTCGACCGCCTGGTCATCGAGCTCGCCCAGAACGCCGCCGACGCCGCTCTCCGGGCGGGCGTCCCTGGCCGGGTGCTGTTCGAGTTCCGCGGCAACACTCTCGTCGTCGCCAACACCGGTACGCCGTTGTCCGCGGAAGGCGTCGAGTCCCTGGCAACGTTGCGCGCGTCCGCCAAGCGCGACGAGGTCGATGCGGCGACGGGTTCGGTCGGGCGGTTCGGCGTTGGCTTTGCTGCTGTCCTCGCGGTGAGCGATGAGCCCGCGGTGTTGTCGCGCACCGGCGGTGTGCGGTTCTCCAAGGCCGACACGGCGGCAGCGATCGCGGCCCTCGGCTCCGGCGGACTCGACACTGAGGTACGGCGCCGCGACGGCAAGGTGCCCGTGCTTCGACTGCCCTTCGACGCCGAAGGTGAGCCACCGACCGGCTACGACACCGCGGTAATCCTCCCGTTGCGCGACGACGCGGCAGCCTCCCTCGTCAGCCGTCTACTGGCGGACGCCGGTGACCCGCTGCTGCTCGCGTTGCCCGGACTCTCGCGGATCGAGATCGAGACCGAGGAAGGCCGCCGGGTTCTCGAGGATGCCGAGTCCCGCTGGTGGATCTACCGAACCGCCGGCACGTTCGACCACCACGAGCGCGAGACGCTCCTCGCCGACCGGCCGGTGGAAGAGCGCTCTCGTCCGTACTACTCCGTTCTCTGGGCACTCCCGCGCGACCCGAGCATCGACCTTCCCGGCGTGGTCCAGGCGCCGACGCCCACCGAGGAAGCGCTCTCCCTCCCGACGTTGCTGCTGGCAACGTTCCCCCTCGACCCAACCCGCCGCCACGTAGCCAAAGGGCCGCTAACCGATCGCTTGGTCCGCGAAGCCGCGACCGCCTACGCCGAACTCCTCCGCCAACGCGCCGACGCCACTGTCGGCGAGGCTCTCCAGCTAGTACCTACTGGGCTTGCGGCGGGGGTGCTTGATCAGGCGTTGCGGGAGGCGATCCTTGCGGTTCTGCCCGGGACGCCGATCGTGCGGGCGGTCGAGGACGGCGCGCTGCTGCGGCCTCTGGATGCGGTGGTTGTCGAGGGATCCGATGACGCGTTCAACCGGGTGCTGGCTCCGATCGTCGCCGGGCTGATCGGTTCGGCTCGCCAGGATCGGCTGGCGCTGGATGCACTCGGGGTACGGCGGTTGGAGCTGGCCGAGGTCGTGGACCAGCTCGGGACCGTCGCGGCGGACGAGTCGCCGGAGTGGTGGAGCGCTCTCTATGCGTCTCTCGCGGCGATGGTGACGGATGCCAATCTCCGCGAATCCCTTGGTACGTTGCCGGTTCCGCTCGCCGACGGCCGCCTCGTCCGCGGTGCCCGCGGGCTGCTGCTCCCCGGACCGGAGCTCCCCATCGATGTCCTCGCAGAGTTCAGCGAGTACGGCGTGCGCGTTGTCCACCCGACCGCGGTTGACCCGGCGCTCGAACGACTCGGCGCGATCCCGGCCTCACCCCGTTCCTTGCTGGAGGACAGCGCCGTACGGGCTGCTGTTGAGCACTCTGCCGAGGCGGACGACCCGGAGGCGGTCTCGCACGCCGTACTCAGCCTGGTCGCGACGGATCCGGCGCAGGCCGAGGGCTTGTGGTGGCTGTCTGATCTTCTTCTCCGTGATGCCGATGGTGAGCTGGTCCCGGCAAACGCTCTCGTGATTCCCGGATCCGACGCTGAGGCGGTGCTGGACGACGAAGAGGTCGCACCGGTCGATCCCGCCGTCCTCGAACGCTACGGCCTGCCCGCGCTGGCAGCCGTCGGTGTACTGGCGACTCTCGGCACCATCACCTCCGCCGACGTCGCGTTAGATCGGTTGCCAGAGGCCCTCAAGGATCTGGATGCGATCGAGGACTGGGCGTACGACGTGGCGCCGGACGGTTCCAGGTACGGCGCGACTGTCGGCGAACTGACCGCGATCCGCGATCTCGACTGGATCAAGGACGACGCGTGGCCGCGCGTTCTCGGCATCCTCGGAACCGAACCCGACCTCCGCCGCGCGCTGGTTACCCAGGTGCGCGTGGTCGGCCCGGACGACCGGCCGCTCGGCGTACCGTCGTACTCCGCGTGGTGGATCAGAGAGCGCGTTCTCCTCGAGGACGGCGAACCGCTCGCCGGCCGCGCCGATCCCGAAGCCGACGTGGTGCTCGCCGCGTTCCTGGACGAGGCGCCGGAGTGGACTCGTGAGCTCGATCCCGAGGTGCGGGCGGCGGTGGGTCTGGTGCGCGAGGTCGGCGATCTCGACGCGGACGGGATCAGCCTGGTGCTTGAGCGGCTGGCTGATCCGGAGCAGGAGATCGCGGAGAGCGATCTCTTGCGTTTCTGGCGTCAGCTCGGGACGCTGCCGCTGTTCCCCGGAGATGCACCTGAGCACGTTCGGGTGCTGGGGGAGGACGGCTGGACCGAGGTGGTCGAGGCCGACGCAGCAGTCGTCGCCGACAGCCCGATGTGGTTGCAGCGTGCTGATCTCGGCGGCTTCGTTGTCGCCTCAGGTGCCGCGGCGGACGGGCTGAGCGACCTGCTCGACGTACCGCTGGCTCATGAAGTTGCCGAAGGCAAGATCGACGGCGAGGGTACGGCGGCCGAGGTGCCCGAGCTCGTTCGGGAACTCGTCCCCGAGGTTCCGTCCCTCTGGTGGGAGCACGAAGAGCTGACCGTCGACGGCGTCGAGGTCTCGTGGTGGGTCGACGCCGACGGCGCCCCGCACGCCGCCACTTTCGACGGCCTCGCCAAAGCCCTCGCCTGGGCCGGCACCCGCTGGGACCGCCGCCACATCATCCGTGCCGTCCTCAACGAGCCCGACCGAACCTCCGAACTCCTCACCGACGCCACCTACGACTAAGCGCATCCCCAAACTCAACGAGTCATCATCACCCCCAGTCATGCCCGGAGACACCCAGACAGCATCGGAGTCGACAGCGGGGGGTTTGAACAGGAACTGGTGGGGGTGGACAGGTCATAACTTGTTCAAGGCCACGCTGCGGTGTCGGCGCCCCCGACGGCTGGCGGCGGGGACAGGTTCTCGGGGCCGGAGACCTGTGGTGCGGGATCCCTGGCAACCGTTACTTGTCTCCGGCCGCTACTCCAGCCGCCGGGCCGGCCGGGGTGGCTAGTCGGCGGTGGAGGTGAGGGTTTCTGTGAACGGGATGACGAAGGTCCAGCCCTCGACCAGGGTGTCGCCGATCTCGCCGAACCGTTGCACAGCTGGGTTCTTGATGTGGAGCTCGAAGGCCTCGCGGCTCGTGTAGGCCTCGTACCCGTAGATCACGCCGGGCTCGTCCTCGACCTCCCACACGTCGAGCCGCAGCGTGCCCGGCTCGTCGTCCCGCGCGACCCGGGCACTCCACCGCAGCACCTCCAGAAACTCCTCCCGCTTCCCCGGCTTCACCACGAACCGCGCCAATCCGCCGTACATCAGACTCCTCCAACCGCCGCCGAACCCCGTCGCCCGAGCCTACGACGACCTGGGTCGGCAGCAGCAAGGACAGATCGTGGCGTTCAGGTGTTGCTGGTGAGGATGCCGGACCACTCGTCCTGCGGTGGGTAGATGCGCTCGGGCTCGTTGCGGCTGCTGAACATTTCCCAGTACAGCTCGGCGAGGTCGGCGGCCGCGACGGTCTGGATGCCGGCGAAGCCGGGATTCGCCGCGACCGCGTTCGCGTAGGCGCGGGTGTCGCGGATACCGGCGGCCACGGTCAGCGTTCCGGCGTAGACACCGGTTCCGGTGAGTTCGGCGTGCAAGGTGTGGATCCAGTGCCGAGCGGCGGCCATCACCGGGCCGACGCCGCTCATCCCCGGCGGACTGTGGACGGCGGAGGCGCCCTGGCCGAGGAGGATTCCGCCGGAGCCGGCCGCCCGCATTCCCGGGAGGACGGCGCGGACGATCTCGATCGGGGTGTACAGGTAGAGCTCGGTGAACGCGCGCAGCCGGTCGGCCGCGAGGTCGGCGGCCGGGACGAACAGCACGGTTGCGCCGACCGGGCCGTACTCGATCACGTCGATCTGACCGAAGCGGGCGGTGATCGCGGCGATCAGGTCCGGTACCTGAGCCGAGTCGGACAGGTCGGCGCTGAAGGCCGCGGCCTCGATACCCTCCCGGGCCAGTTCGCCGGCGAGGGCCTCGATCGGTTCCTTGCGCCGGGCAACGAGTGCGACGGCGTACCCCTCCTTCCCGAAGCGACGGGCGACAGCGGCGCCCAGGCCGGAGCCGGCGCCGAAGACTGCGATGGTCGGTGACATGAGTACTCCTTGCAGAGGTCGATTCTTACTTTCTGTTCGTAACGCCATGATTGGTTAGAATCGGAGGGCTTACAAAAGGCACATCGATGTGCGTGGGTTACCCAGGAGGACCGAATGAGACGGACGAAGCAGGTGCCGGCCCGGCCGGCCGTAGGTCCGTGCGCGCGCTGGGCGGGCGATCCGGAGATCATCCGCGAGATCATGGATCGGATCGGCGACAAGTGGACGATGCTGACCGTCTCGACGCTGTCGGACGGGCCGCTGCGCTACACGGATCTGCACCGCGCGATTCCCGGGATCTCGCAGCGCATGCTCACGCTGACGCTGCGCCAGCTGACGAGGGACGGCCTGATCGGGCGGACGTCGTACCCGGAGGTGCCGCCCCGCGTCGAGTACACGCTCACTCCGCTGGGCGACAGCCTTGTCGGCGCAGTGCAGGTCATGGCCAACTGGTCCGTTGACAACCACGAGACCATCCGGGCGAACCGGGAGGACTACGACCTCGCCGAGTCCGGCTGAAGCAGGGCGTGCAGACGTGGGTTGTCGATGCTGAGCGTGAGAGCGCGCGCTCTGGTTCCGGCCTGCGGATCTCCGAGGTCGGAGAGATGCAGATGGGCGCGGACCAGCAGCTCCCGGAGGTCGCAATGCGCAGCGAGATTCGCGAGCGCGGTAGCGAGCGGACGTGCCCGGTCAGCTTCGCCACCGGCGAGTGCTCCCGTGACGGCGGCGTCCAGGACGTGGGCGTGCACCCACTGGTACCGGTCGGGTTCGCGACCGGCACAGGAGAGAGCGCGATCCAGCCACCCCGCCGCGGCTGAGTGCTCGCCGCGGGCGCTGTGCAGTAAGGCGAGTCCGCGCCCGGCCATCCCTTCCCAGCAAGGATCGTTGAGCTGGCACGCGAGCGCCCAGGATTCCTCGAGGCCGCTGGCGGAGTCGACGAGATTTCCGGCGTACAGGTCGAGCTCGGCCGCAAGCGCCTGCGGCCAAGGCAGGAAGGCGATCCAGCGCTCGCGCCGTACCAGCTCGAGCGATCCCCGTACGGCGACCGCCGCGGCGACGTACTCGCCGCGGAGCAGGTGAGCCCGGCCGACCAGTGACAGCGACCACGCCTGTTGCCGCGGATCACCACAGCCGGCGGCGAGCTCGACGGATTCGCCCAGCTGCTCGAAGGCTGCCGGGTAATTGCCGCGGTCCGACGAGTTCATCCCGCGAACGCCCAGAATCGCAGCCCGTTCGTCGGCGGATTCGGCGGCTTCCTGGGCGCGAGTCAGCCAGACATCGGCGGTACGGCGGCGGCCGGCCTGGACCTCGATGAAGCCGAGTTCGCGAAGGGCGAGAACGGCCGTAGAGCGCTCTCCGGCCTGCTCTGCCACGAGAAGCGCCTCGTGCAGGACGATCGCGCCTTCCTCGTCATGGCCGCGGATCGCGTGCACAAGCGCACCGCCGAGCGCCGCGAGCGCACGGGCCTCGAGGGTCTGGTCCCGGCACTGCACCGCGAGCGCAGCGGCCTGACGCAGACACTGGAGACCGGCATCGACCGCGCCCGCGACGATCGCGGCCCGGCCTGCCTGGAGTTGGCTCACCGCAGCGGCTCGTCCGCTGAGCTGCGGCCGAGGATCCGGGCTGAGCGTCGCGGCTTCGTGCAGCGATGAGGTGACCTCGACGCCCAGTTCGCGCCGGAACAGGTCCACACAGTGCGCGATCTGCCGAAGCGCCGCAGCCCGGTCGCCGGACGCGGCGAGACTGCGGATCAGAAGCTCGTGGTTGCCCTGCTCATGCGGATTGACGGCGACCGCCTTGGCCGCGAACGGAACCGCCTCCTTGGCCCGGCCGGACGCGAGCCGAGAGATCGCTCTCTGGCGTACCTGCGCCTCGATCTCACTCGCCACCCGATGCCGTTCGAGCAGCAACCACGACTCGAACTCCGCACACGACTCAAGCTCGATCCCCTCAAGTAGCTCACCAGCCGCCAGCAACTCGTCGTCGTCCGCGGCAGCCAACCGCAGCACGTCGACGTTCACCGCAGCAGCGACGGCTGCGAGCACTGGGTCGCCGGTGAGCAGACCCGGTACGCCGATCGCCCGCCGAAGCTCGGCCAGCGACCAGCGCAGGGCGCCGAGCGGATCATCGGCGTCCGCGAAGAACAGCTCGGACAACCGCCGTCGGCTCGGCGGCCGCTCGGCCAGCAACAGATAGCCAAGCAGCCCCCACGCCTTCCGCCCCCTCGGCTGGCGCAGTGCGACACCGTCCCGCTCCACCATCGGTGGACCGAGCAATCGGATCCCCACCACAGATCTCGCCCCCTCGCTGAGATCTACAGTCTGGCCCTCAGCGGCGGGTCGCGACTACCTCGAGGTACTCGCCACGTGCGGCGACGGTGCCGTCGGTCGCGTAGTCGAAGGCGCGCGGTACGTCGGCCAGCTCGGCCGCGAACCGAGCACGGTCCACACCGCCAAGCGTGCCGGCCAGTCGCGTGATCGGCCCGTAGTTGTCGATGAACCACTGCGCGAAGTGCTCCGGTGAGTGGTACCGGAACACGTGATCCCGCTTGGTGATCGCGGTGAACTCGACGCGGTCGCCGAACAGCTCGTACAGGTGCTGCTCGGTGCCCCACAGCGTGGGGGACTGGACACCGGCCGGCGGCGGCGCCCACTTCGACACGGTCTTGAAGAGCTGGCCGACCATCCCGCTCGGAGTCCAGCTGGAGAGCGCGATCCGGCCGCCGGGCTTGGTGACCCGGACGAGTTCGTCCGCTGCGCGCCGATGATTCGGCGCGAACATCACGCCGACCGTGCTGAGCACCACCTCGTACGACGCGTCCGGCAGCGGAAGGTCCTCTGCGTCGCCCTCGACGAAGGTCACCGCTAGGTGCTCGGCAGCGGCCCGGTCGCGCCCTTGCTCCAGCAGGTTCACTGCGTAGTCGACACCGGTTGCCTCGGCGAAACGCCGCGCTGCCGCCAGTGCCGCGTTGCCCTGACCGCAAGCAACGTCGAGAACGCGCTCTCCCGCACGCACATCGGCGGCCTCGGCCAGCAGTTCCGCGATCAGCTGCAACGTGTTCCCCACTCGCGGATAGTCGCCGGTCTCCCATCCGGCCCGCTGATTCGCCTTGATCGCCTCGTAGTCGATCGCCGTACTGGTCACTCGAATTCCCCCAAGTTGCCGATTCCGGCCACGCCGTGCGGCGGCCGTCGTACCGATGGAAGCCGGTCGCCGTGTGACGCGGCGTGTGACGGTCGCGGCGTGACCAGTCGTTCACGTGGTCACGCACAGCGAAACATCGTTGTCAGAGGTTGGTATATCGACTGATCAGGGGGTTTGGCCTCGGTTTTGCAACGTGGCAACGAACTCTTGCCAACGTTGTCAACGCTACTTATAGTCCGTGGCACCTCTCGGTCGGTTATGCCGTGGTCAACGCAACGGAAACGGAGGTGACTTTCGTCATGGACGTAGAGCCCACTGGAAACGAAGGACGCCCGCAGTTCGAAGACGTCGCCGAGGTAGTCCGCTACCAACTCAGCCGCCGCAGCCTGGTCGGGGGAGGTGCCGCGGCCGCGCTGACCGGCCTGCTGGCCGCCTGTTCCGGCGGTGGCTCGTACTCCGACAAGCCGGCCAACGACAAGCCTGTCGCGACCAAGTCGATCCAGATCGGCAAGGCCAACATCCCGGTCTCGCGGGATCAGTCCGTCATCATCGGCCAGGTCGAGTTCACGGTCTTCGACAGCTTCAACACGATGATCCCGAACGGGGCACCGTCCGGCGCCGGGTTCGAGATCTGCCGCGAAGCCATGTTCTACCTGAGCTTCGCCACCGGTGAGCTGAAGCCGTGGCTGGCCACGGCCTACAAGTACAACGACAACCACACCGAGCTGACGATCAACTTCGATCCGAAGGCCAAGTGGAGCGACGGCAAGCCGCTCACGGCGAACGACTTCAAGTTCACCGTGATGCTGCTGCGCGACCGCCCGGAGCTGTTCGGTGGCGGCGGTGAGCTGAAGGAGTTCGTCAAGGAGATCGTTCTCCCCGACGACCACACCGCCGTGATCAAGCTGACCAAGGCGACGCCGCGGTTCCACTACAACTTCATCGCGGCGATCGCCGGTGGCTTCGACGTCCTGCCCGAGCATGTCTGGAAGGGCCAGGACCCGACGAAGTTCAAGAGCAATCCGCCGGTCCGCAGCGGCCCGTACAAGCTCAAGACCGCGATCCGGAACCAGAAGATGTTCGTCTGGGAGAAGGACCCGAACTACTGGAACAAGGACAAGCTCGACGTCGCCGCCCAGTACGTCGTCTTCCAGAGCACGTCGAAGCAGGCCGACCAGGCCGCGCTCGCCTTCGAGCGCGCCGAGTTCGACGTCGGCTCGATCGACGAGCAGCACGCCAAGCAGCTGCGCAACACCGGCTATCCGAACCTGCAGACGACGCAGTTCCACGACCCGAACCCGCGGGTGATGTGGCTGAACTGCGACCCGTCCCGCGGCGTGATCTCCGAGCCGAAGATGCGCTGGGCGATCAACTACTGCCTGGACCGGGAGAAGATCGGCAAGTCGATCTGGCCGGTCGAGGTGCCGCCCGCGATCTACCCGTGGGCCGACTACCCGACCAACGAGAAGTGGAAGAACGACGAGCTCGCGAACAAGTACAAGTTCGAGTTCAACCTGGCCAAGGCGACCGAGATCCTGGACGAGATCTGCCCGAAGAACGCCGCCGGGAAGCGGGCCTACAAGGGCAAGGAGGTCAACCTCGAGATCATCACGGTGTCGCCGGTCGACGGTGGTGAGTACGCGATCGCGAACGTGCTGAAGACCGATCTCGCGAAGGTCGGCGTCTCGGCGACGCTGCGCAGCCTGTCGGGCAGTGTGCACGGTGAGAAGTTCGAGCGCGGCGAGTACGACATCGACTCCAACTGGGCCGGTTTCGCCAACGATCCCGAGCAGATGTACTCCGACTGGGAGAGTGCGAAGGCGCAGCCGATCGGCAAGAACGCGGCCGGCAAGAACAAGATGCGCTTCCGGAACACGAAGTTCGACGAACTGTCGCACAAGCTCGCCGCGATGGACCCCGCCGCCCCGGAGGCCAAGCCGCTGATGGACGAGGCGCTGGAGATCTACTTCCAGAACCTGCCGCTGCTGCCGGTGATCCAGACCGGCTACCCGTCGTACTTCAACACCGCCTTCTGGACCGGCTGGCCGACCGACCAGGACCTGTACGAGGTGCCGCTGAACTGGTGGCAGCACTTCATCTTCATCCTCGGCAAGATCAAGCCCACCGGTACGAAGGGCCCGGCGTGACGGCTGAGGCGCCGCCGGCCGACGTCGTCGACAAGCCCAAGGACTCCGCACCCTCGTCGGGGGTGCGGGCCTGGATGTCGCGGCATCCGCTCGCGGCGTACGCCGTGCGCCGGTTCGGGCTGTACCTGGTGGAGCTGTGGGGAGCGCTCACCATCGCGTTCTTCTTCTTCCGGCTGATGCCCGGTGACCCGATCCAGACCCTGATCCAGAGCCTGCAGCAGAACTACATCTACAACGCACAGGCCTCGACCGAGATCATCGCCCGGTACCGCGCCGAGTTCGGGCTCGACGGGAACCTGCTCTCGCAGTACCTGGTCTACATGAAGAAACTGATCCTGCACGGCGATCTCGGGCCGTCGCTGATCAGCTACCCGACGCCGGCCCAGGACGTGATCCTGCGATCGTTGCCCTGGACAATCGGTCTGCTCGGCATCTCCGCCGTACTGTCCTGGATCTTCGGCCTCGCGCTGGGGGCGATCGCGGGCTGGCGGCGCGGCAAGCTCGGCTCCCGGATCATGACGAACCTGTCGATCGCGCTCTCCCACGTGCCCTTCTTCTTCGTCGCGCTGATCCTGGTCTACGTCTTCGCGTACACACTGGGCTGGCTACCGGCCCGATCGGCGTACGACTCCAACATCAATCCGGGGTTCAGTCCGGCCTTCTTCGGCAGTCTGCTCAAGTACGGGTTGCTGCCCGGGTTGTCGATCGTGCTGATCGGGACGTTCAGCTGGATCCTGTCGACGCGGATGCTGATGGTGCCCGTACTCGGCGAGGACTACCTGGTGTACGCCGAGGCCAAGGGCCTGAAGCCGTGGCGGATCCTGACCCGGTACGCGCTGCGCAACTGCTACCTGCCGCAGGTCACCGCGTTCGGCATCTCGCTCGGCTTCATCTTCAACGGCAACGTCCTGGTCGAGCAACTGTTCAACTACCCAGGTCTCGGTACGACGCTGGTCACCGCGATCCAGCAACTCGACTTCAACACCATCCTCGGCGTCACGGACATCGCGATCTTCTCCGTCCTGACCGCCGTCCTCCTGCTCGACCTCCTCCTCCCGTTGCTTGACCCACGCGTCAAGTACTGGAAGTGATGCCGATGAGAATCCTGACAGCTGTACTACGAACGATCCGGAACAGCCGGCGGTTGGCGCTCGGACTGGCAGTCCTGCTGGTGATGGTGCTGATCGCGGTGTTCAGTCCGCTGATCGTGAAGGGGATCGGCGGATCGACCGATCCGCTGGAGCTGGCGGCGTACGAGCGCTGGCTGGTGCCGGGGCCAGGGCATCTGCTCGGCACGGATCAGTTCGGGCGGGACGTGCTGGCGATGGTGGTGAGCGCGCTCTCGGTCTCGCTGCAGATCGGGGCGATCGCCGGACTCATCTCGACGGTGGTCGGCGTGATCGTGGCGTTCGTGGCCGGGTACAAGGGCGGCTGGATCGACGGGATCCTGTCGACGTTCACCGGGATCCTGCTGGTGATCCCGACGTTCCCGCTGCTGATCGCGCTCTCGGCGTACGCGAAGAACGTGAGTCTTTTCCAGGTCGGCGTGATGATCTCGATCTTCTCCTGGCCGTTCGCGGCCAAGACGATCCGCTCGCAGGTGCTGAGCCTGCGGTCCCGCCCGTACGTCGATCTGGCGCGGGTCACCAAGGCCCGCGACCTGGAGATCATCACGACCGAACTGCTCCCGAACCTGCTCCCGTTCATCGGGGTCGGTTTCGCGTCGTCGGCGCTGGGTGCGATCTTCGGCCTGGTCGGGCTCGAGGTGATCGGGCTCGGGCCGGGTGGCGTGATCGACCTCGGCCAGATCATCTTCAACGCGATCAACACCGGCGCGCTGACGCTGGGCGCGTGGCCGATGTTCGTGGTGCCGATCGTGTTGCTGACGTTGCTGTTCGCCGCGCTGAACATGGTGAACATCGGGCTCGAAGAGGTCTACAACCCACGGCTGAGGGGAGTGGCCGGTGAGTGAATCGGTGAAGGAATCCGCCAAACACAAAGGCACTTCGGCCGACTCCGATTCGGTGCTGGAGATCAAGGGGCTCGACGTCACTTACTCGACCAACCGTGGCGATGTACAGGCTGTACGGGGGCTGGATCTCGCCGTCCGCCGGGGCGAGATCCTGGGCATCGCGGGGGAGTCGGGCAGCGGCAAGAGCACGCTCGCCGTGGCGCTGCTGCGGTTGCTCAAACCACCGGGCAAGGTGACGGCCGGGTCGGTGATGTTCCACCCGGCCGGCCGCTCTCCGGTCGACCTGCTGAAGGTCGACGGCGAGGAGTTGCGCGTCCTGCGATGGAGCGCTCTCTCGTATCTCCCACAGGGATCCATGAGCTCGCTGAACCCGGTGATGCGGGTGCAGGACCAGTTCAAGGACGTGATCCTGGAGCACGCGCCAACGCGCAAGGATTCACTCGGTGAGCTGATCCCGCGGCTGCTGAGTCAGGTGGGCCTGGAGCCACGGGTCGCCCGGATGTATCCGCACGAGCTGTCCGGCGGGATGAAGCAACGTGTGCTGATGGCGATCGCGGTCGCCCTCGAACCCGACCTGGTGATCGCGGACGAGCCGACCACCGCGCTCGACGTGACGATCCAGCGGGTGATCCTGCAGTCGCTGGCCGATCTCCGGACCGACTTCGGCGTCACGCTGATGGTGATCTCGCACGACATGGGCGTGCACGCGCAACTGGTCGATCGGGTCGCCGTGATGTACGAAGGCCGGCTCGTGGAGGTCGGCGACGTACGGCAGGTGTTCAAGGATCCCCAGGATCCCTACACCCAGCAGCTGATCGAGTCGATTCCCCGCGTCGGAAGGAGGCCGTCATGAAGTCGGAGCTCGAACTCAGGGGCGTGCAGCAACGATTCCACGCCCGTGGGGTCGCGGCCGGCTACATCACCGCTGTCGACGACGTGAGTTTCACGCTCGCGGCCGAGCCGCCGCAGGTCGTCAGCCTGGTGGGGCAGAGCGGAAGCGGGAAGAGCACGATCGCCCGCAACGTCCTCGGGCTGCAGAAGCCGACCGCGGGGAGCGTTCTCTACGGTGGCAAAGACATCTTCAAACTGAGCCGCGCCGAGTACGACCAGTACCGGCGTGATGTGCAGCCCGTGTTCCAGGATCCGTACGCGATCTTCAACCCGTTCTACCGGGTCGATCGTGTGCTCTGGAAAGCGGTGAAGAAGTTCGGCCTGACCAAGAGCCGGTCCAAGGGCCTGCAGCTGATCGAGGAGTCGCTGAGAGCGGTGCGTCTCGAGCCGGAGAACGTTCTCGGGCGTTACCCGCATCAGCTCTCCGGTGGTCAGCGGCAGCGGATCATGCTCGCCCGCGTGCACATGCTGCGGCCGTCGTTCATCATCGCCGACGAACCGGTCTCGATGCTGGATGCCCAGGTGCGCAAGCACTTCCTGGACATCCTGCTCGACTTCCAGCGTGACCACGGGATGACCACGCTCTTCATCACCCACGACCTCTCCACCGTCTACTACCTGGGCGGCGAGGTCATGGTGATCACCAAGGGCGAGATCGTCGAACGCGGACCCGTCTCCACCGTGATGCACGAGCCCGCCCACCCCTACACGAAACTCCTGCTCGACTCCATCCCGCAACCCGACCCCGACGCCCGCTGGACCAACCGCATCACCGTCGACGAACTCGAGGAGCAGGAGCGCGCCGACGCCCAGGCAGGCCCGGCGCCGGAGGCCCCCATCCTCTAAACCGCTTTGGGGCGCGCAACCCACCCCAAAACCGCCGGCACGACTCCCCAAACCGCTTCAGCCAAACCCGAACCCGCGCCTCCCCAAACCGATTTGGGGAAGCGCGCCTGCTCGAATTGGTGGGCAGGGTTCCCCCGCTCTGCGCCGACAGTGGAGATCAGCGGGGCGGGGGTCAGACGGTGCGGATGGCTGGGTCGCTGATGCCGGGCTGGCCGGTTTCTACGTGGCCGGCGAAGCGGCGGAGGTACGACTTGTCGGTCGGGGTGGTGACAGAGACGTCGTACCAGCGGCGGGTGGTGGTGACGAGGTGAGTCGTCTTGCCTGGTTTGAGGTTGAGGGTTTTGGGACGACCGCCGTAGGTGCTGGTGATCGTCACGGTGCGGGCGATGTCGGTGGTGAGGGTGAGCTTGACGTCGCCGGAGCTGGTGTCGCGCGCGGTGACCTCGAGGCCGGTGGCCGGCTTGCCGTTGAAGGTGCGGAGGTAGCCGTTCGCGCTGTGCACGGTTAGGTTGTAGCCGTTGAAGGCGGTGGCGTTCCAGCTGTCGGCGATCGTCTTGCCGGCCTCGGCTGTGTAGGTCCACGGGCCGTCGGTGCGGTTGTAGGCGTTGACGAGGAACTGTGCTCCGGCCTTGGCTCCGGGGGAGAAGGTCACCGTGTAGCGGCCTGCTGCCGAGGCGCCGTCGACGGTCGATGCATAAGGCAACGGCCTGGTACGGCGTGAGCCCCGTTCCTGGGCGGGGAGTTCGCCGAGCGGGGGTGCCGCGGGCACGTAGGTCGGGTGCCGCTCGTTGTCCGGCGGCTCGTAGTCCGACGTGTCGGGGAGCGGAACCTTCTGGCTGTGCGCGGTGTCGAAGTCGAACGCCGACGTCAGGTCACCGCAGATCGCGCGCCGCCACGGCGAGATGTTCGGTTCCTCGACCCCGAACCGCTTCTCCATGAACCGGATGACCGAGGTGTGGTCGAAGACCTCGGAACACGTGTACCCGCCGGTGCTCCACGGCGAGACCACGAACATCGGGACCCGGGGGCCCAGTCCGTACGAGCCCGCGCCGTACCGGCTGTCGCCGGGGAAGTTGTCGGGGGCAACGTTCACGGTGGACAGGCCCTGGTTCGCGTCCTTCGGCGGGAACGGCGGCACGATGTGGTCGAAGAAGCCGTCGTTCTCGTCGTAGGTGATGAAGAGCGCGGTCTTGCTCCACACCTTCGGGTTCGAGGTGAGGGCGTCGAGGACGCGCGAAATGTACCAGGCGCCGTAGTTGGTCGGCCAGTTGGAGTGCTCGCTGAACGCCTCGGGCGCCGCGATCCAGGAGATCTTCGGGAGCTTGTCGGCCTTCACATCCGCGCGCAGCCGGCCGAAGTAGTCCTCGCCGGCCTTGGCGTTCGTACCCGTCCGGGCCTTCTCGTAGAGCGCGTCCCCGGGCTTCGCGTTGCGGTAGTTGTTGAAGTACAGCAACGAGTTGTCGCCGTAGTTGCCGCGGTACGCGTCGTCGATCCAGCCCCAGCCACCCGGCCCGTCCAGGCCGTCGCCGATGTCCTGGTAGACCTTCCACGAAACGCCGGCCTTCTCCAGCCGCTCCGGGTACGTCGTCCAGCCGTAGCCGGCCTCGTCATTGCCGAGCACCGGACCGCCGCCGACCCCGTCGTTACCCGTGTAACCGCTCCACAGGTAGTACCGGTTCGGGTCGGTCGCGCCGATGAACGAGCAGTGGTAGGAGTCGCACAGCGTGAACTTGTCCGCGAGCGCGTAGTGGAACGGCATGTCCTCACGGGTCAGGTACGCCATCGTGGCGACGTGTCCCTTGCCCGGGATCCAGTTGTCGTAGTTGCCGTTGTTGATCGCCGCATGCCCGTCCGGCCAGCTGTGCGGCAGACCGGTCAGGAACTGCAGCCCGAGATCATCCGCATCCGGATGGAACGGCGGCACCTCCTTGCCGGTCTTGTCCCGCTGGTAGAACACGGGCCGCCCGTTCTCCTGGACCACCGGCCGCGGATCCCCGAACCCCCGCACCCCCTTCAGCGTCCCGAAGTAGTGGTCGAACGACCGGTTCTCCTGCATCAGTACGACGATGTGCTCGACGTCGTTGATGTCGCCGTACCGGTGCTGCGCGGGGATCGCGGCGGCCTGCTCGATACTGTTCGCCATCGCGGCGAAACCGGCCGAGGCGCCGGCCAGTTGCAGGAACCTGCGGCGATTGATGTCGGGCATGTGCATCTCCTGTCGGACGGGTGGGGCGGATGGAGTGTCAACCACCAGCACTGCATCGCAGGCACCCTAACCTGAACGATTAACCGACGGAAGATGAACTTTCCTGTTCTTAGGTGAGCAGTTTCAAGCTCTTTTGATCACCACATTGCGAAAGGAAGCTCTCGATGCAGCGTGTTTGGTACGTCGCCTACGGCTCGAACCTCGCCCTCGATCGCTTCCACTGCTACCTGTCCGGCGGTCGCCCGGCCGGCGGAGCCCGCACCTACCCGGGCTGCCGATGTACACCGTCACGCACGGGACGGTCGCCGAGCTTGAACCGGTTGCCCCGGCGGCGTCGTACTTGCGGTGGATCGTTACTGGGCTGCGCGAGGCGCACGGGTGGGACGACGAGCGCGTAGCACGCTACGTCTTGAGCGCCCCGGACGTGCGGGGTGCTTGGAGCTATGAGGCGATGATGGAGTTGCTGGCCGGCTGACGAGAGGTGGAGCGCATGGTGGTCGATGCGTGGATGCAGCATCCGACGAAGCGGATGTTGGAGCAGGACTGGTTGGAGTCGCTGCGGCGGTGGACCGGCGAGGAGCTGTCGGCCGAGGTCCCGTTGGAGCGGACGATCGCGGCGATGGATGCCGGGGGAGTCGATGTCGGACTGATCAGTGCCTGGTATGCGCCGGAGGGCGTGCTGGTCAGCAATGACGAGGTGGCCGGCTTCGTGGCGCAGTACCCGGAGCGGTTGGTGGGCGTGGCCTCGGTCGACCTGCGGCGGCCGATGGACGCCGTACGGGAGTTGCGGCGGGCCGTTCGAGAGCTCGGGTTGCGCGCTCTCCGGGTGGTTCCGTGGTTGTGGGGCCTGCCGCCCAACGACCGGCACTACTACCCCTTGTACGCCGAGTGCGTGGAGCTCGGGATCCCGTTCTGCACGCAGGTCGGGCACACCGGTCCGCTGCGCTCGTCCGAGCCCGGACGGCCGGTCCCGTACCTCGACGAGGTCGCGCTCGACTTCCCGGAGCTGACGATCGTGGGCGGTCACATCGGCTACCCGTGGACGACCGAGATGATCGCGCTCGCCACGAAGTATCCGAACGTCTACATCGACACGTCGGCCTACACCGTCCGCCGCTACCCACCCGAGCTGGTCGCCTACCTACGGACCCACGGCCGCACCAAGGTCCTCTTCGGCACGAACCACCCGATGATCAGCGCCGAGAAAGCGCTCTCTGGACTGGAAACGCTGGACCTCGACGACGAGGCGCGCGAGCTGTTCCTGAACAGCAACGCGCGCCGCGCCTTCGGGTTATGAGCAGCAAGCTGTGACTAGCGCTTGATCGCCACGCAGGTGGCGGTGGCGGTCTTCGAGGGATCGCTCTCCGACTTCGCGGTCAGGGTCACCGTGGCGACCGGGGCGCGGCCGGCCTTGGTGTAGACGGGGACGCTGACTTGCTGGCCGGCGTTCGCGGTGGTGAGGGCGTTGGGGAGGGAGACCTCCCAGTCCTTGCCGTTCACCTTGGCGGACAGGCGGTAGACGTCACCCTTCAGGTACGTCGAGACGTCCTCGGGGTGCGTTGACGCCGAACCGGCCCTGCCGGTGTTGGTGAGCTTGAAGTTGCAGGTCTGCAGACCCGCACGACCCGGTACGGCGACGGTCGGCAGCACGCGGACGCCGCGCTTCTGCGTTCCGGAGCCGTCCAGTGAGCGGATCGCGACCGTGTACGACAGCACGCCGGCCCGGTCCCGCCGGACGTTGGTGATGTAGAAGTGCAGGCGGTTGGCGGTGTCGGTGTACTCGTACTCGCTGCCCGAGTTCGTGCCCGCGTGGAAGAGGGCGTCGGACAGCTGCCGGTAGTCGCCGATCGTGATCGGGACCTTGGTGCCGTCCGGCAGGACGTAGTCGGTCATGTTGATGTCCTGCGGGTTGGCGTCGACCACCCACTCGAACGGCGCCGCGTCCTGGTTCTTGGTCTTGGCCAGCAGAACGCCGGAGTCCGGCGTGAACGAGTCGGTGCCCTGCCGGTCGACGACCTCGACCGTGTAGTTGTTGTACCCGCGGCCGTCGCAGAACGGATCCTTCGACGTGTCACAGGCCGGCGCAAGGTCGCCCGCGCCACCGAGCTGGATATTCACGCCGGACAGTCCATGAGGACCCGGGGCGTTGGTCCGCGCGGTGACGTCCGCGATCACGACTCCGGACGTCGAGAGCGCTTCCCGGGACAGCCGGAGCACGTTCTTCTCGTCGACCATGTTGAGCTTGATCTTGTTGCGCAGCATGTGTTGCGCACCCATCGAGGCCCCACCGGTCGCCGGGATCATCCACCGGCTGTGCGGACCACCGGGCCCGTTGAACGTACCCCGGCTGAGCATCTCCCACGGTCCGCTGTAGTCGCGTCGCGCCGGAATGCCGAACGGGTTGTTGTAGTTGTCGCCGATCCCGAGGATGTGGCTGAACTCGTGCGCGTACACGCTCATCCCGGAGCTCTCGGCCTGGGTCGACGACCCGCCACCGGCGTTCGGCCAGATCGTCGAACCGGACGCCCAGGACGTCCACTCGACGTACCGGGTGTCGGACCAGTTCGGGAGCGCGGGGTCCGGCGGGCCGAACTCGTCGCTGACGTCCTCCTTGGTCGGGAACTTCATCGGCCCGAACTCCTGCCAGGTCGACGACTCGTCCTGACCGGCGCTGAGGAAGAACACGAAGTCGTACCCGGCCGGCACCTGCGTGCCCACGTCGGCGACCCAGGCCGCGCGGCCGTCGGTGCGGATGTTCTTGGTGCAGTCGTCACCGGCCGGGCAGTCCTCCGGCTTCTGCATCTCCATCGCGTACTCGTGCGACTTCCCCGGCATCCGGTACGGCCCGAACGCGGTCAGGTCGACGCCGTACCGGCCGCCGGAGTCTTCCATCCAGTACTCGTGCAGCGTGTGCCCGCGGTTGAGCTCACCGGGTGTGTTCAGCAGGTTCTGGTAGAACTTCCCGACCTGATCACGCGGTACGCCGCTCGCCTCGGCACTCGGGTTGGCGAACACAGTCGAGCCCTTGGGCTTCGTGACGACGAAGTCCGCGTTCGGGTAGTCCAGCAGCACCAGCGCGCCCTTGAAGGTGCGCTGCGACCCTTTGACGTTCGGGTCGGCCCAGTTCGTCCCGGGTGGCTTCTTGTAGTCCGACCACGTCATGTGGTCCGGGTTCTCCCAGTTCTGCGGATCGATGGGTCCCGGCAACCCGTTGGCCGCGGCGGTCGCGATCCGCTTGTCCGTACCGGACTCCTGCCAAGGCTGCTTCTGCGGCCAATGCGGGTACTGCCAGGCATTGGCGGGGTCCGGGGGAGGAGTGGCGCTGGGTGCTGCGAGAGCCAGGCTCGGCACCGAGATGGCAGCCAGTACGGCGACCACCCGGAGGGCGGCTCGATACTTCCGTTGCTCAGACACGGGCGGGCATCCGATCGACGATTTTGGGCGTTCTAACGGGCAGCCATGAGCATGCCTCGTCAACACCCCTGACCACAACAAATGAGATGACTGTATACAGTATGTCGTCGAGTGGTTAGTCTGGCCGGGCATTGGCGGCGTGGGATGGAGGAGCTATGTACACGGTCACCGACCCGGCGACGGGCGTGCTGGTTGCGGAAGTGGCGAACTCGACCGAGGAGGAGGTTCGGACCGCGATCGGGCGGGTGCATGCGGCGTACCCGGACTGGCGGGATCGGCCGGTGGCGGAGCGGGCGGCGATCGTCGACCGGGCCGCGGACCTCTTCGAGGAGCGGGCCGGTGAGCTGGCCGCGATCATGACCCAGGAAATGGGCAAGCGGGTCAACGAGGGGCTCGGCGAGATCGGCATCGTCGTCGACATCTTCCGGTACTACGCGGAGCAGGGGCCGGCGTTGCTCGCGGACGAGCCGCTGGACGTGAAGGGCGGCCGGGCCGTCATCACCAAGGGGCCGATCGGCGCGCTGCTCGGGATCATGCCGTGGAACTTCCCGTGCTACCAGGTGGCGCGGTTCGTGGCGCCGAACCTCGTGCTGGGCAACACGATCCTGCTCAAGCACGCCTCGATCTGCCCGCGGTCGGCGCAGGCGATCGAGGACATCCTGCACGCGGCCGGCGTACCGGCGGATGTGTATGTGAACACGTTCGCGGCGAGCCGGCAGATCCCGGGGATCCTGGCCGACGACCGCATCGTGGGTGTCTCGCTGACCGGCAGTGAGCAGGCCGGGATCTCGGTCGCGGCCGAGGCGGGCAAGAACCTGAAGAAGACCGTGCTCGAGCTCGGTGGATCCGATCCGCTGGTCATCCTCGACACCGTCGACATGGACGAGACGGTCAACGCTACCGCGACCGCGCGGATGCGGAACTGCGGCCAGTCCTGCAACGCGCCGAAGCGGATCATCGTGCTCGCCGACCTGTACGACGAGTACGTCGACCGGCTGAGCAAGCGGGTCGCCGAGTATTACGTGCCCGGCGATCCGTCCGATTCCGAGACCAAGCTGCCACCACTGGCGTCGGTCGCCGCCGCGGACGAGGTCGCCGGCCAGATCGCGCGAGCGGTCGAGCAAGGCGCGACCCTGCGCGCCGGCGGTCGCCGAATCGGACCCGGCGCCTACCTCGAAGCGACCGTGCTGACCGACGTCGAACCCGGCACGGACGCTTACTACGAAGAGATCTTCGGCCCGGTCGCGATCGTCTTCAAGGCAATCGACGACGAGGATGCGATCCGGATCGCCAACGACACCCCCTTCGGTCTCGGCGCCAGCGTCTGGGGCACCGACCCCGACCGCCTGCGTCGCGTCGCGAACCGCATCGACGCCGGAATGGTCTACTTCAACCGCGCCGGCGGTTCCCAGGCCGACCTCCCGTTCGGCGGCATCAAACGCTCCGGCATCGGCCGCGAACTCGGCCCCGCCGGCATCGAGGAGTTCATGAACCACAAGTCGATCAGGCTCTGATGGCAGCTTGGCGCCATTGACGGTCACAGCACGTCACGGTGGGTCAGGCTTTCGGTATGAAGGATGATCGGCTGGCTGTTGCCATCGGGAACGCGTCGCTACTGGGCATCGGCTACCTGCTGTTGCGCCGGTGGCGGCTGGCGATCGCGTCGATGATGATGACGGCTGCGTTGGTGGCGCTGCTGCTGGTGGAGAAGGCTCTGTGGCCCCAGATAGTCATGGCGGTGTGGTGGGTCGCAGTCGTCGTGCACGGCTGGATGTTGGCCGGGAAGCCGGGCCCGAGGCCGGTGGCCGAGCAGCGCGTGATCGCCTTGTGTGTAACGGTTCCGGTCCTGCTGGCCGGGGTGTTCTTCCGGGTCGAAGCGGCCGGCATCCAGAGCGACGTCGCCGAGGCGCGCGAGGCCGGCGACTGCGCGGGCGTCACCGCCGCACAGCAGAAGGCCCGGTACGGCGACCGCGTCGCGGACGGCCCGGGAATCGAGCGGCTCGGGGTCGATGTCGAGGCTTGTGCCGAGCTGCGGCAGATCGCGTCCCGGCTGCAAACCACCTGGAGTGGTGACACCGACACCCTTGCCAAGGAGTTCGAGAAACTCCGCCTGGTGCTCGCGAAGCCTGGGCAGGAGAAGACGGTGGAGAAGGTCCTCGACGAGTACCTCGGCACTGTGACGAAGGGTGGCCCCTGCCCGACCGCGAAGCTCGCCACCTGGTTGCGGAATCGTCCTGAAGGCCACAACGTGCTGGACAAGTCGCGCTCGGTCGGCGACGGTCTCGTGCCCGATGCGCAGTTTGCCTGCGCGCAAACCGAGATCAAAGCGGCCCAGTGGCGCCCGGCGTCGAACCGGCTTCAGGAGTTGATCGGGCAGTACCCCAAGGCCGCGATCAGTCCCAAGGCACGGGTCGCGCTGGCCGCGGTCACGCTGAAGGTGCAGCTGCTCGACCTCCGGGCTCTGATCGAGAACGGCGAGTACTGCACCAATCCGGCCGGGTACAGCGGTGCGCCGCGCTACGGCCCTGGGGTGAACCGTGCGCTGTTCCTCGGCGAGCCGGAGGGTTTCACCAGCCAGCTGCCGACCAAGTGGAAGACCGCCTCGCCGATCGACGCCTCGGTGGTGATCTGCACCGAAGCGCTGGAAGACGGCCCGGCGATCAGGACCTGCCCGTACGTGCGTGAGGGTTACGACTTCAACTTCTACCGCACGTTCCGCAAGGTCGTGGTGCCGGTGAAGATCTACTCGATGCGGTCCGGTCAGCTGGTGAAGTCCGCCAAGGTGGTGATCGACGGTCCGGCCTGCCCTGAGGTCTACACCGACGACTCCGCCCTGCTGCCGATCGCCGGGTCGACGATTTCGACTCCTGTGGAGCCGACCGCGGCGAACATCCGGGTCGCGTTCCAGCCATTGCTGGTCCGGCGCTGAAGGCTTATCGTTTCGCGCACCTAATGTGACCGCCCAATCACTGTGAGGTGCAAAATGCGAGTCCGCCCGCTTTTTCCCGCCCTGCTGGCAATAACCTGCGCGATGGCCGGTGCAACCACGGCCACCGCTGCCTCGCCCTCGACGACCCACCAGGCCGCGATCACCAAGTCCCAGCAGGCCCAGGTGGCCGGCTTCTGGACGCCGGAGCGGATGCGATCCGCCGTACCGATCGACCAGCTACTGACACCGAAGCAGCGGCTCAGCGGCGGCACGGTGGCCGCCGGTCAGCCGACCACAGTCGCGCCGAGCGCCTTCCCGAGTGGCGGCGGCGCGTGGACCAGCGGCGGCAAGATCGTCTCCACCGAAGGTCGCGTGTTCTTCACTTACACCGGCCGTACGGCGTCCTGCAGCGGGACCGCGGTGACGAGCGGCAACAAGAGCACGGTCGTCACGGCCGGGCACTGCGTGAAGCTCGACGGCGCGTTCCACACCAACTGGGTCTTCGTACCCGCCTACAACAACGGCGCGACGCCGTACGGGACGTGGACCGCGAAGAAGACCTACGCGACGCCGCAGTGGGTGGCCAGTGAGGACATCAACTACGACGTCGGTGCCGCGGTTGTGAACCCGCTGAGCGGCGCGAGCCTGACCGATGTGGTCGGCGGCCAGGGCATCGCGTTCAACCAGGCGCGCGGCCAGAACATGTACGCCTTCGGCTACCCGGCAGCGGCGCCGTACGACGGCACCAAGCTCGTGTACTGCAGCGGCAAGGTCTTCAACGCGTTCATCTCCGACGGCATCGGCATGACGTGCGACATGACCGGCGGCGCGAGTGGTGGCGGCTGGTTCCTGCAGTTCAGCGAGTCGACCGGCGTCGGCATCGTCAACTCGGTGAACAGCTACAAGATCAACCTCATCCCGACCTGGATGTTCGGCCCGTACTTCGGCGCCGACGCCCAGAACCTCTACAACACAGCTCAAGCCGGCTGATCCCGGCCCAGATTTCGACGCTGCGCACCAGGTCCGGGACGCGGTACGGCGTCGCGCGGGGTGACCGCGTGACCGGCCGCGCACCGGACCTCGGTGTGCACCAAGGCGCCGCACTCGCGGTGCGTGACCTCGACCGGTGAGCCCTCGGCACCGGTCAGGTGCTTGTCGCCCCAGTCCCGGATCGCGATCAGGACCGGGTAAAGGTCGAGCCCCTTCTCTGTCAGCCGATACTCGAACCGCTGCCGCGCACCCGGCTCCTGGTACGGCGTTCGCCGCAGGATCCCGTGGTCGACCAGCGTGGCGAGCCGGTTCGACAGCACCTGCCGCGGCACGTGCGTACGGGTCCGCATGTCGTCGAACCGCCGGATGCCGTTGAACACCTCGCGCAGTACGACGACCGTCCAGCGCTCGCCGATGATCTCCATCGTGAGCCCGACGGGACAGTTGTCCGTCGACCAGTCCAGCGCGTTGTACATGCCTCCACCCTACTGAGTTCTAGGTCTCGTTGACAGACCCAGGCCCGGCCTGTGAGGCTCAGCGCTATGACCGAGACCCAGGACGGCCCTCGCACGCGCACCTTCAGCTGGCCGGATCCGGCCGAGATCGCCGCCCGGGTCGGGACGACGTCCGGCCTCGAGATGCTGCAGGCGCTGCGCGACGGAGAGATTCCGCCGCCGCCGATCCTGCAGCTGGTCGGTGCGACCGGGATCGAGGTCGAGGAGGGCCAGGTGACGGTGATCATGCCGGTCCAGGAGTACCACTACAACCCGCTCGGCACGGTGCACGGTGGCGTGATCGCGACCCTGCTCGACACCGCCGCGGGCTGCACGGTGCACTCGACGCTGCCGGCCGGCGTCGGCTACACCTCACTCGATCTGAACACGCGCTTCATCAAGCCGGTCACGGTGAAGTCCGGCGAGCTGCGCTGCACCGGTCAGATCATCAGCCGCGGCCGTCGCACCGCCGTCGCTGAGGCCAGGCTGGTGGACGAGCGCGGCACGCTGCTCGCGCACGCCACGTCCACCTGTCTGATCTTCGACCTGCAGACCCTAGGCCAGTAGCTTCTCGACCGCGGCCAGCCGGACGCAGACCGTCAGGCCGGCGACCGCGGTCTCCAGCTCGTCGAGCTCCGGGTACGTCGGTGCGATCCGGATGATGCTGTCCGACGGGTCGTCGCCGTACGGGTGGGTGGCACCGGCCGGGGTGAGCGCGATCCCGGCCGCCTTCGCCTTGGCGACGACGTCCGCGGCGCAACCGTCCGGCACCTGCAGCGTGATGAAGTAGCCGCCGGTCGGTGCGTTCCAGGACGCGAACCCGCTGTCGCCGAGCTCGGCGGTGAGGATCTTGTCGACCGCCTCGAACTTCGGCCGGATCAGCTCGGCCAGCTTGCGCATGTGGTCGGCCAGGCCGGCCTCGTTGCGCAGGAACTCCACGTGCCGAAGCTGGTTGACCTTGTCCGGCCCGATGCTCCGCTTGACCGTGTGGCTCGCCCACCACTTCAGGTTCGCCGGGGAGGCGCCGAAGAACGCGACGCCCGCGCCCGCCAGGGTGATCTTCGAGCTCGACCCGAACACGAAGACGCGATCCGCGTTCCCCGCCTCGGCAGCCAGCGCCAGCACGTCGGCCAGCTCGGCGTGGTCGTCGGTCAGGTGGTGCACGGAGTACGCGTTGTCCCAGAAGATCCGGAAGTCCGGCGCGGCCGTCGTCATCGTGGCGAGCCGGCGAACCGTCTCGTCCGAGTACGTCGTACCGGTCGGGTTGCTGTACTTCGGGACGCACCAGATGCCCTTGATCGAGGCGTCGGCGGCGACCAGCCGCTCGACCTCGTCCATGTCCGGGCCGTCCGGGGTCAGCGCGACCGGGACCATCTTGATCCCGTAGCGCTCGCAGATCCCGAAGTGCCGGTCGTAGCCGGGAACCGGGCAGAGGAAGGTGATCTCGTCCTCGTCGGCCCAGCGGCGCTCGGCGCCCGGCACCTGGCCGAGCAGCGCGAACACGATCGCGTCGTGCATCAGCTCGAGGCTCGAGTTGCCGGCGGCCAGCAGCTGGTCGGCCGGAACCTGCAGGCCGGCGGCGAAGATCGCGCGCAGCTCGGGCAGCCCGTTCAGACCGCCGTAGTTGCGCAGGTCGGTCCCGTCCGCGGCGACCGGTCGCTCGATCGCCCCGAGAATCCCGTCGGCCAGATCGAGCTGCCGCGGCGACGGTTTACCGCGGGTCAGGTCGAGCTTCAGCCCCTTCTCGGCGAGCGCGTCGTACTCCGCCTGGGCGCTGTCCCGCTGCGCCGTCAACTCTTCCACCGTCAAGGCCGAACCACCCACGACATTTCCCTTCGCTGCAATCGTTACGCACAGCTTAGTGCCTGGCGGACGCTCCCCCGCCTACTGCGCGGCACTCGGCACGGCACCTCGCCGCACGTGGGCAAAGCGCACGATGCTCCGCATCGCACACTTCGCCCCCGCACGCCGATGCACCGCACCGAGCACCTGCTCGCTACGGCGCGGGAGCGCCCGCCAGGCACATAGGATCTGAAGCGGAGCTATACCACGGGTCAGCGCCGCCCGCAGTTCGGGAACTTCGGATCCCACGGCGGGCAGGGGATGTGACCGCCGGTCGGCTTCGTGGGCGGTGGGATCACCGGCGGAATGCCTGGGGTGACCGGTGTCGACGGGGGAGTGGTCGGCGGCGGCACCTTGCTGCCGTTCGACAGCCAGAGCGTGACGGTGGCACCGGCCAGCGCGCCGTCCGCGGCCCGCGGGCTGGTGTAGGCCACCGTGCCGGAGACCGCGTCGGAGTCGACCAGGTCGTCGGAGGCGGCCACCTTGAAGCCGAGCGCCAAGAGCTTGGCGGTCGCCTCCTCCGGCGTCATCCCCTTCACCTCCGGCAGGTCCTTCACGTTGCCGCGGATGGTCTTCTCGTCCGGCTGGACGAAATGCGTCGTCGGTACGCCGGCCAGTACCCCGCGCATCGCGGCTTCCCAGATCGGACCCGCCGTACCGGAACCCGAGGCGTCGCTCAGCTTCTTGCCGTTGAAGATCTGACCGATCAGGTTCTTCTGCGGCGGGCTCGCGTCGGCCACCACCGAGGCGGCGGCGTACTTCGACGAGTAGCCGGCGAACCAGACGGCCCGGTTCTCGTCGATCGTTCCGGTCTTGCCGGCCAGGTCGCTCCGGCCGAACTTCAGCTTGCCACCGGTACCGCCCGGCTCCATGACCTGGTGCAGCACGTAGTTGACGCCGTCCGCGACCTGCTGAGCCATCACCGGCTTGCAGCTGCGGCCGGGTGTCGTGATCGTCTTGCCGCGGACGCTGTCGACCGACGTGATCACCAGCGGGTTGCAGAAGGTGCCGCGGGCGGCGAACGTCGCGTACGCGCTGGACAGCATCATCGGCGTGATCAGACCGGCCGAGCCCAGCGTCATCGACGGGACCTGCAGGAGCGGCTCCTCGGTCTGCGCATCGCGCATCCCCATCCTCGAGGAGAGGGTGGCGATCGGGCACAGACCGACCTGCTGGGACAGCTGCAGGAAGTAGGTGTTGGTCGAGGCACGCGCCGCCTCGATCATCGACGGGTCGGGCACGGTCTTGGTCGAGTTCTTCGGCACGTAGTGCGGATCGGACGTGACGCCCGTGCAGGTCTTGAAGTCCTGCCCGCTGAGGTCGAGGATCTGCGGCGAGTTGATCCGGTAGTTGAGCGGGACGCCCTTCTGGATCGCGGCGGCGATGGTGAACGCCTTCATCGTCGACCCGTTCTGGAACCCGCCGAACCCACCGGGGTAGGACTTCTCGACGTTGTAGTTGTACGACGTCTGGTTCTTCTTGAACCCGTACGGCTTGCTCTGCGCCATCGCCTTCACCAGGCCGGTGCCCGGCTCGACGACGGTGATCGCCGCGACCGCGGCGTCGGTCGGCTTCGAGTGCTCGTCGATCGACTTCTGCGCCGCCGCCTGCATCTTCGGGTCGAGCGACGTCCGGATCGTCAGCCCCGCGGTCTGGATGTAGTTCTCCCGGTCCTCCTTGGACTTGCCGAAGACCGTGTTGTCCTTCAGCTTCGCCACGACGTAGTCGCAGAAGAACGGATACTTCGAGTTCGCGCAGCCGTTCGGCACGACCTGGACCTTGCGGGGGTCGATGACCGCCGTCCGCATCGCGGCCCGGGCATCCTTCTCGGCGATGATGCCGAGGTCGCGCATCCGGGCCAGTACGGTGTCGCGCCGGTCCTTGGCCTTCTTCGGGTTGTCGGTCGGGTCGTAGCCGACCGGGTTCTTCACCAGGCCGGCCAGGAGCGCGGCTTGCGGCAGGGTCAGCTTGGACGCCGGTACCCCGAAGTAATGCTTGGCCGCGGCCTCGACGCCGTACGAGCGGCCGCCGAAGAAGGCGAGGTTCAGGTAGCGGTGCAGGATCTCTTCCTTGGCCACCTTCTGCTCGACCGCGATCGCGTAGCGCAGTTCGGCGATCTTGCGCTCGTAGGAGTCGGCGGTGGCCGCCGCGCGCTCCTCGGGCGTCTTCGCCTTCGCGACCAGGCTGAGCTTGACGTACTGCTGGGTGATGCTGGAGCCGCCCTGCGAGACCCCGCCGCCCGACTGGTTGCGCAGCAGCGCGCGCAGCGTGCCCTTGGCGTCCAGCGCGCCGTGCTCGTAGAACCGGTCGTCCTCGATCGCCACGATCGCCTTCAGCATGATCGGGTTGATCGCCTTCAACGGGACCTCGGTCCGGTTCTCCTTGTAGAGAGTCGCGATCAGCGAGCCGTCCGTCGCCTGGATGACCGTCTTCTGCTGCGACGGCGGGATCTCCAGGTCCTGCGGGAGGAACTGGACGGTGTTGTACGCCGCCTCCGTGGTCACGCCGGCCAGACCGGCCAGCGGGAGCGCCAGACCGGCCAGGAGAGCGCCGGACAGCGTGCTCACCAAGAGGAAGAGGAGCACCGACCGGAAAGCGTTCGGGCGGGCCGGCTCACTTCTGTGCATGGTCCGGCACAGTACGGCAGCAGCAGGGCCTTCGGGAGGCTTGGGATCACAGAATTAACACATTCGACCCACGATTTCACCCTCCGTGGTCGCGCTCTCACTCCGCGCTCGGTGCCGTACCTGGCCAAGGACCGGCTGTCCTTGGCCAGGTACGGCCGACCGGATTCAGTGCCGCAGTACGGCGGGGAGGTCGCCGTCGGCCAGTACGCCGAGGCGCTTGGTGGCGCGGGTGATGGCGACGTACAGGTCGGAGAGGCCGCGGGGGGACTCGGCGATGATGCCGGCCGGATCGGCGATCAGGACCGCGTCGAACTCGAGGCCTTTCGACTGGGTGACGTCAAGCAGGGCTACCGGTGCGTCGAGGACCGCCGGGTCATTGCTATAGGCAACATCTTCCAGTACGGCGGCCAGTTCGGCGTACCGGGGTGACGGCACGAGCACGACGAGCCGACCGTCGCCGACCGCCTCCCGCTCGGTCTTGATCGCGGATGCGAGGGCGTCGGCGAACTCATCCGACGGTACGGCGCGGATCCACGGCTCGTCGTCACCTTCGCGGACCGAGACCGGTGGTTGCAGGCTGGGGTCGATGGCCTTCAGCACGTCGGCCGCGACCGTCATGATCTCGGTCGGCGTGCGGTAGTTGACGGTCAGCTCGGCGCTGCGCCAGCGGCGTGGTGCGTACCGCTCGAGCAGATCGGACCACGACTTCACGCCGGCGTCCGTCCCGGTCTGGGCGATGTCGCCGACCAGCGTCATCGACCGTCGTGGGCAACGACGCATCAGCAGTCGCCAGTCCATCGCCGACAACTCCTGCGCCTCGTCGACGATCAGGTGGCCGAAGACCCAGCTGCGATCGGCCGACGCGCGCTCGGACACCGTGCCCGGGTTCCTGATCAGCTCGTTCCGATGGTGCGCGAGGTCAGCGAACTGCTCGATCTCCCATGGCATGACGACGATGTTGGTCGCCTCCAGCTGGACCTGGACGACCTCTCGCATGTACTTCCAGCTGTCCTCGGCCTCCGCTGCCGCTGCCGCCGCCTGTTGTCTCCTGGCAGCGACGGCCGAGTCGAGTTCCCCGATCAGCTCGGCCGCCTCATCGAGCAGCGGTACGTCGGACGCTGTCCAGGGCGCGTCGATCGGCCGGATGAGCGCGGCCCGGTCGTCCTCGCTCAGCTGCGGCGCCGCGGCGGCCAGACGCTCGGCCGACGAGAACAGCACGCTGATCAGCAGTTGCGGGGTGAGCTCCGGCCAGAGGTGGTCGAGTACCCCTTGCACACGGTCGTCCTCGGCCAGTTCCTTGCGGATGTCCTCGATATCCTCCTCACCGACGTACTGCCTGCCGATCTTGTCCACGACCTGATCGGTGAGCACCTTCAGGATCCGGCGGACGAAGATCTTGCGGGCCGGGTTGTGCGGCTCGTCGGCCTCGAGCGCCTTCTCCTTCGCCTTCCGTACCGCACCTGGCCGCAGTACAAGCTCGTGCTGATCGACCTTGAATTCAAGGGCCGCGTCTGGCACCCGCTGGAAGTTCGCCACCGCTTTTGCGAGGACGTCGACCATTGCGAGGTCGCCCTTCACCCGCGCCGCGGCTGCTTGTTCGGTCGCGGTCGCCTCCACTCCGGGGTAGAGCTCGCCGACCGTCGCAAGCACGACATCGGTCTCACCCAACGACGGCAGCACCTGGTCGATGTAGCGCAGGAACGTGGTGTTGGGCCCGACCACCAGTACGCCGGTCCGCGACAGCTGCTCGCGGTGCGTGTAGAGCAGGTACGCCGCGCGGTGCAACGCGACGACTGTCTTGCCGGTACCGGGGCCGCCCTGAACGACCAGGACACCCGGCAGCTCAGAGCGGATGATCTCGTCCTGCTCGGTCTGGATGGTCGCGACGATCTCGTTCATCCGGCCGGTCCGGCTCGCGCCGAGCGACGACATCAACGCGGCCTCGCCGATCAGCGTGCTGCGATCGCTGTCCTGCAAGGCGTCGAGATCGAGTACGTCGTCGTCCACGCCCACCACGGTCCGCCCGCTCAACCGGATGTGCCGGCGCCGCGTGACGCCGAGCGGCGCGGCCGGCGTGGCGCGGTAGAACGACTGCGCGAGCGGCGTCCGCCAGTCGATCAGCAGCGGATCGTACTCCTCGTCGAACAGCCCGATCCGGCCGATGTGGAACCGCTCGCCGCCGGTCTCGTCGATCCGCCCGAAACACAATCCACGCTCCACCGACGACAGTTGCGCGAATCGGCCGGAGAACAGATTGGTGAAGGATTCGCGTTCACTGAATCCCTGCAGATTGTCGACGGTGTTCTCACCCTGAACCCGCTGCAGCTCACCCTGTGCCCTTTCGCGCAACACGTCGAGCCGTTCGTACATGATCGCCACATGCCCTTGTTCTTCAGCCACCTGCTGTGCCAGCAACTCGTCGGTCACCGTGCCCCCCGATCGTTCTTCCTGAGATTTGACTTGATGGGTGCCGAATTGTCTGATAATCTGGTCTTAGTTGCCCCACCAGGGCAACTTTTTTCGTTTCAGACAGAAACACCCAACGGTATCTATTCCCGGGGTCTTTCGCAAGCAATTCACGCGCCATCCGCCAGCGCCGCTCGTCTGCGGTGGGTGATCCACTGTTCGAGCCAGGAACCCCGCCTTCCTGAATGTGCTCGTCCCGTCCGTCCGCTCGGATTCGGCCGATCTTGTACACGGTGGCTGGTCGCCGCTGCGGCCGGTTTTACTGAAGCGGTGTGGCTGGGGTGGTCTGTGGCTGGGCGGGATGGTGCGGCCGGTGGCCGCGTGCCGGTTGCTTGAGCTTCTGGGCTTTGGTTGCGGCCGGCGGTGAGGAGGCCTGTTGGGTGGCCCGTTTGCGGTGGTTTTTGGCGGTTTGCGGGGATCTACTGTCTCTGAGCGGCAGTAGGTCCCCGCAGAGGCGCGATGTGCGGGCGTGTCTGTCGGTTCACGGAGTTCTACTGTCAGGGAGCGGCAGTAGGCATCCGTGAATCGCGCAACCGGCACCTTCCAGACGACCTCAACTCGCTGGCCGCATCCGAACCGGGCCGAAGCTCGCCTTTGTGGCGTGCTGCTGCCACTCAGTGGCAGTAGGACTCCACAAAGATGTAACGAGGCGGCTGGTCGCGGTTTGTGCGTGTTCGCGGGGTGTTGGTGTGCCCCGATTCGCGCCGTACCGGACAGGCCGGATACGTAGCCGGTGGCTGGTCGTGGCGGCGGCCGATTTGCTGAAGTGCTAGGTGGGCGTGGTCTGTGGTTGAGGGGGATGGCGAGGCCGGTGACCACAGTTCGGTTGCTTGAGCTTCCGGGCTTGGGTTGTGGTCCCGGAAAACGAGGGGATCTCCCCGCAAGTTGCTGGTTCTCCCCTCAATATTTGAGCAGAGAAGGGCCCATTTGAACGGATATCCAGCGAAATTCCGCAGGCGAGGCAGGCGACCCGAACCCCAGTGGTCAACCACGGCGGCGAGTCAGCTGACAGGCCTCCTGATCGTCGGGAGCAACCACCGCGACGGGCCAGCTGCCAAGCCTCCTGATCGTTGGGAGCAACCACAGCCCGGAAGCTCAAGCAACCGCAACCGTGGTCACCGACCGCTCCATCCCCCTCAGCCGAAGACCACCCCAGCCACCCGTCTCAGTCAAACCGGCCGCAGCGGCGACCAGCCACCGACCACCCCACCGGCCGAATCCGAGCGGCGGGATCGGACGAGCACATCCGGGAAGGCGGGGTTCCTGTCCAGGCAAAGTGCTCAGCCACCGCGGCCGATCACCTGCCGCGATCTCGCTCCCCCAAACCGGCTTGGCGAAGAGCAGCCGCCAAATCGCAACAGCCTCTGAGCGGCAGTAGATCCCCGCAGAGGTGCGATTCGCGGGCCTATCAGCAGGTTCACGGAGGCCTGCTGCCACGGAGCGGCAGTAGATCCCCGCAGAGGCGCGATGAACGGGCCTATCGGCAGGTTCACGGAGGCCTGCTGCCACGGAGCGGCAGTAGATCCCCGCAGAGGCGCGATGAACGGGCCTATCGGCAGGTTCACGGAGGCCTACTGCCACGGAGCGGCAGTAGGCATCCGTGGATCTCGCATCGGGCACCTTTCAGGCAAGGCAACTCACTGGCGGCAACCGAAGCCCAGGCGACGGGCACGCGATTGCCGACCTCGTCACCCACCTCAGCCGAAGGCCGGAAGCCCAGGCGGAGGGGAGGCGATCGCCGGCCTCGCCATCCACCTCAGCCACAGGATCGGCCAGCCGTCCGTGTCGTTAGCGTCGGCCGCGGCGGCGAGCAACCACCGGGTACTGGTCCGGCCGCAGGCAACTGAGCGGGAGCTCGTCTTTGTGGAGTCCTGCTGCCACCCAGCGGCAGTAGGACTCCACAAAGACGGGGGTTAGGCGGGGTGGGTGGCTGAGTTTCGGGTGATGAGGGTGGTGGCTAGTTCTACGTGGTGGGAGTCGATGGTCTCGCCGGCGGCCAGGCGCAGGGCGGTGCGGAGGGCTACGGCGCCCATTTCGCGGAGGGGTTGTTTGACGGTGGTGAGTGGGGGCGAGGCGAGGCGGGCGACCTGGGTGTCGTCGAAGCCGACGACGCTGAGGTCTTCGGGGATGCGGAGGCCGCGGGATCGGGCTGCCTCCATCACGCCGAGGGCTGATTCGTCGCTGCCGGCGAAGATCGCGGTGGGGCGGTCGGGCAGGTCGAGCAGGACGGATCCGCCGGCCACGCCGTCGTCGTACAGGAAGTCGCGTTGCCAGACGTAGTGCTTCGGGACGGTGGCGCCGGCGGCTTCCATCGCGTTGCGGAAGCCGCTCATCCTTGCCTGGTTGCAGCCTGAGGTGGGCGGGCCGCCGAGGTAGGCGATCCGCCGGTGACCGAGGCCGAGCAGGTACTGCGTCGCGGCCATTCCGCCGGCGAAGTTCGTCGAGCCGACGCTCGTCACGTCCGGCTCGGGGATGTTCGCCGGATCGATGACCACCAACGGCAATCGGGCTCGCGAGAGTGCGGCGAGGTCGGCGTCGGTGAGCTCGCTGGTGATGCCGATCGCGGCCCGGCGTCCGCCTGCGATCAGCTCTCGGATCCAGCGGCTCGCGCGGTCCGTGACGCTGGACTCGTGCCGCGGGTGTGCGTTCAGTACGACGTCGACGCCGCCCGCCTGACCGGCCTCGACGACACCCTGGATGATCTCGACCGAGTAGTTGTTCAAGGCCCCTTGGTAGAAGAGCTCGACCGAGTCACGGACGACGGTCTCCGGGCGGCGGCCGACGTACCCGTGCTGGTTGAGGAGGTCCTGCACCCGCGCGCGGGTCGCCGACGAGACGTCGCTGCGGCCGTTGAGGACCTTGGAGACGGTCGCGATCGAGACCCCGGCGGTCTTGGCGACGGTGGACAGCGTCACCGCGGTCTTCGGACGTGGCATCTCGTTCCTCCTCGTGAACCAGCGGCGTAATTATCGAAAAATTTCGAAGGCTCTGACAAGCCTTGACAGGTGTTTCTTCGAAATCTACGTTACGAAACACCTTCAGGGAGACGGAGATCACAGTGGACCCGATCAGACCCACCTCGAATGTGCTGGCGCGACGAACATTTCTGAGTTTGGCCGCGGTCAGCGCGCTCGCGGCCTGCGGTACCTCCGGCCCGAAGACGACACCCGGCTCGACCGGTGGCGCGGGCGGCGGATCGACGTACTGGTTCCTCACCGGGCAGCCGCAGCAGGGCATCCGGGAGGCGCAGGTCAAGCGGTTCAACGACGCGAACTCGGGCACGCAGCTGAAGACGACCGAGTTCCAGAACGACGCGTTCAAGCAGAAGATCAAGACCGCCATCGGGGCCGGCCAGGGGCCGACGCTGATCTGGGGCTGGGGTGGCGGCGGGCTGAAGAGCTACGTGGACGCGGATCAGGTCGAGGACCTGACCGGCTTCTTCGGGCAGAACGCGGCGCTGAAGGATTCGATCTTCCCGTCCGCGTTCGGCGCGGCCACGGTCGGCGGGAAGATCTACGCGATGCCGGTCGAGACGACCACGCCGATCGTGCTGTTCTACGACAAGCGCGCGTTCGAGAAGATCGGCGCGCAGCCGCCGCAGTCGTGGGGCGACATCATGGATCTGGTGCCGAAGTTCAACGGCGCCGGGATCGCGCCGTTCTCGCTCGGCGGGCAGTCCCGCTGGACGAACATGATGTGGCTGGAGTTCCTGTTCGACCGGATCGGCGGCAGTGCGGTCTTCCAGAGCATCTTCGAGGGTACGGCGGGCTCGTGGTCGGACCCGTCGTCGCTGAAGGCGCTCGACGAGATGCAGAAGCTGATCAAGGCGGGCGGTTTCATCAAGGGCTTCTCCTCGATCACAGCCGACTCGAACGCCGACCAGGCGCTGCTCTTCACGGGTAAGGCCGCGATGATGCTGCACGGCGCCTGGACCTACGGCAACATGAAGTCCTCTGGTGGGGACTTCGTGACCGGCGATCACCTGGGCTACCTGAACTTCCCCGCGGTCGACGGCGGCAAGGGCGATCCGACCGACACGGTCGGCAACCCGGGGCAGTACCTGTCGATCTCCTCGAAGGCGAGCGCGGCCGACAAGGAGACGGCGAAGAAGTTCCTGGCGAACAACACGCTCGACGACGCGTCGGTGGAGGCGTGGGTGAAGTCGGGCAACATCGCGGTCGCGAAGAGCTCCAAGGACAAGCTCGCCGGGATCACCGACAAGAACGACGCCGCCTGGCTGAAGTTCGTCTACGACACCTCGGCGAACGCGAAGAACTTCGCGCAGTCCTGGGACCAGGCGCTCAGCCCGACCCAGGCCGAGACGCTGCTCGACAACATCGCGAAGCTCTTCCAGCTGTCGATCTCGCCGCAGCAGTTCGCCGACAGCATGAACGCGGTGATCGGCAAGTGAGCTCCGGTACGGCGGGTGGCCCGGGCCGAGCGGTTACCCGCCGTACCGGTTCTTCTCACGGAACCGGTGCGGTGTCGTGGATGGTGTTTCCGGCCTTGATCATGTTCGTGGTCTTCGGCGTGATCCCGCTGATCGGCGTACTGGTGCTGAGCTTCGCGCAGTGGGACGGGCTGGGTGCGATTCGCCCTGCTGGGCTGGCGAACTGGGGATCGGTGCTGTCCGATCCCGGGTTACCGCATGCGATCTGGGTGACGTTCGAGATCATGATCTTGTCCTGGGCGGTGCAGACACCGCTCTCTCTGCTCATCGGAACGTTTCTTGCCGGCCGGCAGCGGTACCGCGGTTTGCTCGCGGTGCTGTACTTCGTTCCGCTGCTGCTCAGCTCGGCGGCGATCGCGATCACGTACAAGGCCTTGCTGGACCCGAACTTCGGGCTCGGCGCCGGTCTGAAGATCGGTTTCCTGACGCAGGACTGGCTGGGGCGCAGCGGGCTCGCGGTCGGCGTGGTGATCTTCGTGGTCTCGTGGCAGTTCATCCCGTTCCACTCGCTGATCTATCAAGGTGGCGTTCGGCAGATCCCGACCACGATGTACGAGGCCGCCTCGATCGACGGCGCGGGGCGGGTGCGGCAGTTCTTCAGCATCACGGTGCCGCAGCTGAAGTACACGATCATCACCTCGTCGACGTTGATGGTGGTCGGGTCGCTGACGTTCTTCGACCTGATCTTCGTGCTCACCGCGGGTGGGCCTGGTGATGCGACGCGGGTGCTCGCGCTCGACATGTACAAGCGCGGGTTCCAGGCGAACCTGATGGGCCCGGCGAGCGTCATCGCCGTACTGCTGGTGCTGCTCGGTCTCGCGCTGGCGTTGCTGTTGCGGCGGCTCGGCGGCAGTACGACGGCCAGTCAGCAGGAAGGGGCCTGAGATGCGCAAGCTTGTGCGGCTGAACTGGCTGGGCGGCTCGGCCGGCTGGTTGTGGCTGGTGATCGTGATGATCCCGCTCTACTGGATCGTGGTGACGAGCTTCAAGGACCAGTCGGCGTACTTCAGTCAGAACCCGTTCGCGTTGCCGAGCGCACCGACGGTTTCGAACTATCAGCTGGTGATCCAGTCCGACTTCCCGCGGTACTTCGTGAACAGCGTCATCGTCACCGCGGGCACGATCATCCCGGCGGTGACGATCGCGTTCCTGGCGGCGTACGCGATCGTGCGCGGGGCCGGCAACCGGTTCCTGGCCGGGGTGAACGGGTTGTTCCTGATGGGGCTGGCTATTCCGTTGCAGGCAACGATCATCCCGGTCTACCTGCTGATCATCCGGATGCACCTGTACGACAGTCTGCTCGCGATCGTGCTGCCGTCGATCGCGTTCGCGATACCGCTCTCCGTGCTCGTGCTGACGAACTTCATCCGCGACGTCCCGAAGGAGCTCTTCGAGTCGATGCGCGTCGACGGCGCGACCGAGTGGGGGATGCTGCGGAAGCTCGCGCTCCCGCTGACCCGGCCGGCGCTGGTGACGGTCGCGATCTACAACGGGCTCGGGGTGTGGAACGGGTTCCTGCTGCCGCTGATCCTGACCCAGAGCCCCGAGCAACGCACGCTCCCGCTTGCGCTGTGGACGTTCCAGGGGCAGTACAGCGTGAATGTCCCTGCAGTGCTGGCCTCCGTCGTACTGACCACCCTCCCCATCGTCATCCTGTACGCCGTCGGCCGCCGCCAGCTGTTGAGCGGTCTCACGGCCGGGTTCAGCCGCTGAACGCGGGGAGCGCTCTCCGGCCTGCTATTCCTTGCGGTCGGCGACGGCTCGGGTGGCGAACAGCGCGGCGGTGAGGATCGCCGCGCCGAGGACAGCCAGCAGGATCAGCGGTACGGCGCTCTCGGCGGGGGAGCGCTCTCTGTCGGAGAGCAGGCTCATCAGGGCGCGGATCGGCGAGATCCAGCGGAGCAGGAGGACCGCGAGGATCGCGGCGGCCGCGGTGAGCATGGCGATGCCGATCCGCGGGATGACGAGGCGGGAACAGAGCAGCCCGATCGCGATCCCGACCAGAGCGGCGGTGAGGTGCGCGACGACGCCGATCGTGAGGATGCCCGCGGTCACGACGTGCTTGCCGGTGACGAGCGGGTAGCAGATACCGATCACAATCAGCGGGAGACACCAGGTCACGATCACGGCGACGGTGATCGCGAGGACCTTGGCCGAGCTGCCGATCATGACGAGCGTGATGCGGCGTTGGGTCGGATCCTCGTGGTTGACGATCGAGACGGTGAGCCACGTCGTACACACGAGCATCGCGAGCACGCAGAACGCGTAGGACGATTGCAGCGGGCCGTCGTCGGCCGTCGTACCGACGGCCAGCGCGGCGAGGAAGATCAGGGTCGGCGGTAGGTAGCGCTGCGACAGCAGCACGCTGGTCATCAGAAACCGGTAGAGAGCGCTCACCGGGCGTTCACCTGCCGCACCGAGCAGCCCTGCGAGAGCGCGGACAGCAACACCGCGTCGTGCTGCCCGGTCACCACGACGAGCGTCGTACCGTCGGCGCCGCGATGAACCTCGACCACCTCGGGCCGTCCCGACCAGTCGAGCTCGGGCCCCGGCGCCAGCACGATCTCGGTCAACGCGGCCGGCCGGGAAACGTCGTGGAGCGCTCTCTCGTGAAGCTCGTACGTTCTCGTGGCGGTGGAGCGAACAGTCTCCGTGGAGTGTTCGGTGAACGCCACGGCCGCACCCGCCGCCGCGGTCTCGCTGAGCAGCTCACGCAATGTCGCGTGCGCGGTCGCATCAAGCCCGGCCCAGGGTTCGTCCAGCACGAGCAACTCCGGCGGAGCAAGCAACGCCTGGGCAAGCGCGACCTTCTGCGCGTTGCCCTTCGACAACTTCCGCATCGGCGTATCCGCGCCACCGCTGAGCGCGAGCCGCTCGAGCAACACCGAAGAGCGCTCTCTCGCCGCCTCCGAACTCAGCCCGCGGATCCGCCCCAGATGCCGGAGATACGCCGACGCCGACAACCGATCATGCGACGTGAACACATCCGGCACGTAACTGACGATCCGCGCGGTACGCCGTACAGACCCTGAAGTAGGTCGCGACAATCCCACCATCAGCTTCAGCACCGTCGACTTACCGGACCCGTTGGCACCAACCAGTGCCACCAACTCGCCCGCGCCAACCCGTAGATCAACCTCGCTGAGGATCTCCCGCCGCCCGAACCGCTTGGAGACCTTCGCCAGCCGCACAACCTCCATCCCCCGACCCTATCCGCGGCGGGTTCACCTCCGAGCCAACGAGCCCCAGCCATGACGGCCCCGCTGCGTGTCAGGCTGGGGTGAGACACGAGCTGAGGAGTAGCTAATGGCGGGCAACGCTGTCGTCAGGTGCCGATGCGGTCACTTGTGGACGGTTCACCTGGAGGGGGTGTGCAGTGCGGAGGAGGGCCCCTGCGACTGCCAGGGTTTCTACCCTTCGGACTGGCGGCGCAACACCACCAAAACCTGCCGTGGCTGCGGTCACGGCAAATCACAGCATTCGGGCGTGAGCTGCCAGGCGAGGGTCGGCGAGGAGACCTTGACCGAAACCCGCACCGGTTTCGAAGGCGAGGTGTGGACCACCAAGCGCACCATAGGCGTCCTCTGCTCATGCGAGAGCTTCTGGTGAGCATTGTGGCTAGCTGATCGCTGCCGTCCGACTTCTTAGACCGGTCACAATCTGGGCCGGAATCGTAGCGGGCATGACGGAAATGATGGTTGGGCTGCGATCTCGGACCCGGCGGTGGGCGCCGCAGTTGGTTGCCGATCTGATGGGGTTGCTGGCGATCGGCGCCGTGGTGGTGACGACGTGGATCTGGGCGCGCAACGGCGGTCTGCTGCAGACGTTCGTGTATCCGCAGTACTTGCTGGAGTCTCAGGCGCTCTACACCGGCCTGCTGTCGCAGGTGCTGATGGTGTTGATGGTTCTGTTCATGGCGCGGATCCCGTGGGTGGAGCAGTCTTGGGGACACGATGTGCTCGCACGGCGACACAAGTGGCTCGGGTACGTCTCCTTCTGGCTGGCGCTTGTGCACACCGCGTTGTTCGCCCTCGATCGGGTTCGGCGTCGGCCGTCGGAGTGGGCGGGTGCGTTGTGGCAGCTGTTCGTCACCGACTCATGGATGCTGTGGGCAACGATCGGCACGCTGCTGATCATCGGGGTGGTGATCACCTCGATCCAGATCGCCCGGCGGCGGCTGCGGTACGAGTCCTGGCATCTGCTCCACCTGTACGCGTACCTCGGGATGGCGTTCGTCCTCCCGCACGAACTCGCCGACGGTACCCACTTCCACGCGGCCTGGACCCGTACGTTCTGGTGGATCCTGTACGGCGGATCGCTGGCCGCCGTACTGATCTGGCGGGTGCTGTGGCCGCTGTGGATCTCGTGGCGGCACCGGCTGGTCGTCGAGGCGGTCGTCCCCGAGACAGAGAGCGCTTTCTCGGTTGTTCTCCGCGGGCGGCGGTTGGATCGGCTCCGGACCGAGTCGGGGCAGTTCTTCATCTTCCGATTCCTTGGTGGGCAGGGGTGGACGCGGGGTAATCCGTACTCGATCTCCGCGGCCCCGACCGGCGACGGTCTGCGCATCACCCTCGAGGCCGGCGGCGACGGAGCCGAGCGAGCCCGGACGTTGACCGCCGGGACCCGGGTGCTGATCGAAGGCCCGTACGGAACGATGACCGCGGCCCGGCGTCGCCATCCGCGCATGGTGATGCTGGCGGCCGGTGTCGGGATCACGCCGTTCCGGGCGATGCTCGCGGACACCGGCTACGGGCCTGGTGACGCGACGCTGATCTACCGGTACACCGATGCCGAGCATGCGATCTTCCGGACCGAGCTCACCGAGCTGGCCGAGCAGCGTGGCTTCGAACTGATCCTGCTGCCGGGGCGCCGCCGCGACGACGGTTCGTGGCTGCCGATGGACGCCGACGGCACCGATACCGACGTACTGCTGCGATGTGTGCCGGACATTGCCGACCGCGACGTCTTCGCCTGCGGTCCGGTGCCGTGGCTGAGATCCGTTCGCCGGTCCGCCCGTCGGGCCGGCGTCAAGACCTGCGACTTCCATCACGAGGACTACGCCTGGTGATGGCTGCCCAAGGAGGAACCATGCGCCGCAGCACCTTCGTCGCCGCACTGATCGTCGCCGCCCTAGTCATCGGGTACGGCGGCCTGCTCAGCGCCGCGCCGTCCACCAGCTCCACGCAGACCGGTAAGCCGGGCGAAGCGCCCAAGCCGTAGCTCGTTCACAACTCAGGAGAATCCATGAAGAAGATCATCGCGTTCGCCCTCGGTACGGCGGCCCTCGTCGCCGGCGCCATCGGCGTCCAGTCCTTCGCAGCCACCCCCTCGGAGGAAGACAAGCGCCCACCCGCCACCACCTCGACCCCAGCTCCCAAACCCGGCGACACCGACCGCCCCGGCTACACCGAGGACCACACCGGCAAACCCGGCGAAACCAAATAACCCCGCCCCCGGGCGCCCCTCAACGACTTCCTCGCACCGAATCCGCGGTCGCCAGACCCCCAAAGGTGGGCCGGCTGCTCTTTGGGCGCGGGGCGCATCTTTGTGCACGCTGGCCGTCCTTGTGCACGCACCGATCATTTCTGGGGGCTCGGAGTGGTTGGTGGGTTCCCAAAGTCGCGGCCGGTGCACAAAGACACGGCGACCCACCTTTGGGGGAGCGGGAGCGAGGGGGCCGAAGACCACACCGGCAAACCCGGCGAAACCAAATAACCCCGGCCCGCACCTCCGCGCCCCCAACCACCTCCACCAAGAATCCGCGGGGCGGTCGCTAGACGCCCAAAGGTGGGCCGGTTGCTCTTTGTGCACGCCGGCCATCTTTGTGCACGCACCAACCATTTCGGCGGGCTCGGAGTGGTTGGTGGGTTCCCAAAGTCGCGGTGGGTGCACAAAGACACGGCGACCCACCTTTGGCGGCGAGGGGGCGAGGCGGCGAGGCGGCGAGGGGGCGAGGGGGCGAGGGGGCGAGGGGCGAGCGGGCGAGGTGGCCGAGGGGCCGAGGGGGTGAGGGCGAAGGGAATGGGGTCAGGGGGTCAGGGGGAGGGTGAGGATGGCTCGGAGGCCGGTGGTGGGGGAGGTGGTGAGGGTGAGGGTGCCTCGGTGGAGGTCGGCTTGTTGCTGGGTGAGGGCGAGGCCCAGGCCGGAGCCGGGGGTGCGGGGGGAGGGGCCGCGGGCGAAGCGTTCTTTGAGGCGGTCGCGGAGTTCGGTCGGGATGCCGGGGCCGTCGTCGTCGATGGTGACGAAGGCCTGGTGGTCGTCGCGGTGCAGCATGACGTCGACGCGGCCTTCGGGGCGGCCGTGCAGGGCGGCGTTGTCGAGCAGGTTGTCGACGGCCGTGCGGAGGCCGGCTTGCCAGCCGTCCACAGTGGGTGGGCGCATGGTGTCGACGGTGAGCCGGAAGGTGACGGCCGGGTGGCGGTGGCGGGCGCGGCGTACGGACTCTTCGAGGAGGTCGGCGAGGTCGACATCGGCGCGGGCCGGGAGCGCTCCGGCGTCGCCGCGGGCCAGGGTCTGCAGGCCTTCGAGGAGTGCGGTGATGCGGGCGTGTTCGCCGAGGGTGGCGGCCAGAATCTGTTGCCGCTGGTATGTCGCGAGGTCCGGATTGCGATGCAAGGTCTCGAGGTTGATGCCGAGGGTAGTGAGCGGCGTCCGGAGTTCGTGACCGGCGTCGGCGGTGAAGCGACGGGTGGATCGGGTGCTGGTCCGGAGCTTCGCGAGCATGTCGTTGAGGGCTGCGGACAGCTCGGCGACCTCGCGAGAGCCGGTCTCTGACGGGAGCCGCCGGCCCTCGTCCATCGTGCGGATCGCAGCAGCTCCGGCGCGCAGTCGCTGCAGCGGACGGAGCAGGACGGTGATGACCAGCCAGACCCCGGTGCCGGCCACCAGGGTCGCGGCGATCGCGATCACGGTGACCAACTGTGCGTTGGCGGTCAGCCGCTGCTCGACCGGACCGAGGTCCTGGAGCACCTGCAGGCGGTTGCCGTCGGCAAGGGTCTGGGTGAGCGAACGCCAGGTCTGGTCACCGGCGTGCAGGGTGAGATAGCCGTCCGTCGCGGGGACGGGAAGGTCGACCGTGGGCTGGTCACCACGGGCGAACACCTCGCCGCCATGGATCAGCCGGACGAGCGACTGACTGCCGACGAGCAGACCGCCGTAGTCGTCGGCCGGGTGACCGTCGCCCCGGGTGAGCAGCTTGTCGACGTCCTCGCGGACCTTCAGCGCGCGTGAACTCAGCTGGTTGTCGAGGTCGACACGGTCACGATGATCGATGCGTACGGCGATGATCAGGCCGGTCAGGGCGACCACGACCATCACGAGCAGCGCCACGCTGGCGGTGATCCGGGCCCGCAAGCTCCGCGGAACCCTGCTCATGGGCGCAGGACGAATCCGACACCGCGGACGGTGTGCAGCAGCCGGTCCTCACCGGTGAGCTCCAGCTTGCGGCGCAGGTACCCGATGAACACGTCGACGACGTTCGTGTCCACATCCCAGGTGTAGCCCCAGACCTGCTCGAGGAGCTGGTTGCGGCTGAGCACCTGCCCGGGGTGTTGCCCGAAGACGAGCAGGAGGTCGAACTCGCGGGTGGTCAGCCCGAGATCGCGGCCGGCCCTGGTCGCGGTACGGCGTACTGGCTCGATCGCGAGGTCGCCGATGACGACCGGGCGCTGGTTGCTGCTCTCGTGCAGGCGGACCAGGGCGTGCAGGCGGGCGGCGAGTTCGCCGAGCGAGAACGGTTTGACCACGTAGTCGTCGGCGCCGGCGGCCAGACCGGCGACCCGGTCGTCGATCTCGTCGCGGGCCGACAGCATGCAGATCGGGAGGGTGCGGCCGGCCGCGCGCAGGCGGCGAACCACCTCGACGCCGTTCAGGCCGGGCATCACCACGTCGAGCAGCACGACCGCGGGCAGTCGGGTCTCGATCTGGGCCAGCGCGGACTCGCCGGTCGGCGCGGCGCGGACGGTGAAGCCCTCGGCGCCCAGGCCGAACTCCAGTGATTGCCGGAGGCTCGCATCGTCGTCCACGACCAGGACCTCGGGGATGCGGGTAGCGATAAGACGACCTCCTCGCGGATTCGGCAACCCTGTGGTCTCAGTGTGCCGACCGATCCACAAAACAGCTTAAGAATCCGCCCGGTGTGGCGAGGTGCTGTGGAGCGGGCGGGGATAGTTGGGGGTATGACGAGTTCGGTGGACGAGCCGGGGGCCGGTACGGCGGGGGTGGCTTCTCGGAGGGTGTTGTCGCGGGAGGTCTGGTTGGTGCTCGCGTTGTCGCTGGGGGCCTCTGGAGTGGCGGCGATCATCTCGTTCACGGGGATCTTGACGTCGTCGAAGCCGATCAGTGGGCAGACGGCGGTGATTGTGGGGTCCCGGGCGCCGGGGCGGCCGTGGCTGGATCTGGCGTGGCAGGTGTTCGCGGTGGTGACTGCGCTGGTGCCGGTGGCGTTGGTGGGGCATCTGATGGCGCGGGGTGGGGAGTCGCTGCGGACGATCGGGTTCGATCTGCGGGAGCGGGTGCGGGACCTCGGGCGGGGGACTGCGGTCGCGGCGGTGATCGGTGGGGCCGGGCTGGGGTTCTATCTGCTGGCTTATGCGTCGGGGGCCAATTTGAGCGTGGATCCGGCTCAGCTGCCGGATCACTGGTGGCGGATCCCGATTCTGATCGCGGTGGCCGCGCAGAACGCCGTACTCGAGGAAGTCATCGTGCTCGGGTACCTGAATCGGCGGCTGGATCAGCTCGGGTGGTCGGTCGGGCGCAGTACGGCGGCCAGCGCGCTGCTGCGCGGGTCGTACCACCTGTATCAGGGGGTCGGCGGGTTCGCGGGGAACGTGATCATGGGCGTGATCTTCTGCTACCTGTACCGGCGCTGGGGCCGGGTGATGCCGCTCGTGGTGGCGCACACCGTGATCGACATCGTGGCGCTGGTCGGGGCGACGTACCTGATCGGGAAGGTCGGCTGGCTACCCGGTTCGTAACCGATCAATGCTTCGTCAGGTTGTGAAGAGCGTGACAGTCAACGGGGAAATCGAAATTGTTCACGAAACCGAGGCCGGTCCGCCGCCCGAGGTGCAGCCGCCCACCGTCGACGCCGGTCTGGCGGCTGCGGCCCTGGCCGTATTCGCCCATCGGCACGAGGTCGTCCACCTGCTCTACGCCGCGAGCGACGAACCGGACGCGCTGGCGCGGATCGCGAACCTGCTGAAGGTGGACGAGTCAACCATCGGGCGGGTCCTGGACCAGCCGCTGCGCTGGATGCTGCCACAGTTCCGGGCCGAGCTGGAGACAATCTCCGCGGCACCGGGCTGAGGCCGGGCTACCGTGTCCCGGTGCAGAGCTACCAGGCGGACCTTATCGAGATCGCGGACGAGCTGACCGAGGCGTATGTCGAGGTGTTCACGGCACCGCCGTTCGAGCACCGGGACCCGGCGGAGACCCGCGCCGCGTTCCGGCAGCGGCTGGAGGGCGACGTACGGCGCGAGGGCTTCCAGGCGTGGATCGAGCGGTCGGCCGACGGGCGGATCGCCGGATTCGTCACGGGCTGGACGACGCCTGCGCCGTTCCGGACGGATCGCTCGTACGGCGCGGTGCTGGAGCGGCTCGGGGCCGAGCAGGTGGACGAGTTGCTGATCGATGCGTTCGAGGTCGACGAGCTCGGAGTGCTGGCTGCGGCCCGCGGTACCGGTCTCGGCCGCCGCCTGCTCGCGACGGCCACGGCGGAGCGTTCCCGCGCCTGGCTGCTCGCCTGGAACCAGAACTTCGACACCCTGGCCTTCTACCGGCGCATCGGCTGGCTCGAGCCGGAGGTCCGCGGCGACGAGACCGACATCATCGTCTTCGTCGCCCCCACTCACCCCCGGACGCCGTAACGTCCGAACGATCGGAGGGCCCCGTCTCCGGCTTTTCGGACGTTACGAGATGTGCTGCCGTAACGTCCGAAGGATCGGAGGGGCCCGTCTCCGGTTTTTCGGACGTTGGGCTAGAGGGCGAAGAGGGTCTTGGCGTTGTGCCAGTGGATGGCTTCGGCCTCGGCGGGCGTGAGGGCGGCGGCGGTGAGGGCGCCCAGGGCCACTGAGGGGTCGATGAGGGTCGCGTCGGTGCCGAACATCAGGCGGCTCGGGCCGATCCGGTCGAGGATCCAGCGGATGCGGTCGGCGTCGGGCGCGGACCAGCAAGGTTCGAACCAGATGTTGTCGGCGCGACGTGCGGCCTCGGGGACCTGAAGCCAGGAGCCGGCGCCCATGTGACCGGCGATGAGGCGGGCGTCGGGGACCCGAGCGGCCAGGTCGGCGAGGTCGAGGACGGTGTCGCCCCAGGTGTGGACCAGGGTCGGCAGACCGAACTCGGTGGTGAGCTCGACCGCAGCCTGCATGGCCGGGGCGGTGATCGGAGTCCGGCTGTACTCGGTGTGGATCTTGGCGCCGACCCACCGATCGTTCCCGGTCACCAGATCCCGGAGGTCGGCACGGGCCTCGTCGAGGCGGCGCGGGTCGACGACGAGCATGCCGCGGAGGCGGTCGTCGGCGGGGAGCTGCTCGGCCAACGCGCGGTTTCCGGCCGGGGCGTCGTACACGATGCTCTCGATCGAGGAGACCAGCTGCAGGTCGATGCCGAAGCGGTCCATCAGCTCGAGGTTGACCTCGATCGGGCCGACCTCCATCGAGAAGAACCACGGACCCCAGTGAGCGTGGACGTCGATCAGCATCACGGCTCCAGCAGCTTGGTCAGGGACTGACTGCCCGCCTGGGCGATCTCGGCCGCGGTCAGCTTCGAACTGAGCAGGCGGCCGAGTACGGAGTAGGTCTCGTGGAACGGCGTCCGCGTGCCGAAGACGAGGCGCTCGGCACCGACCTCCGCGGCGATGATCTCCAGCGAGTCGGGCCCGGTCAGCATCCGGGTCGAGGTGTGGAAACCGGGCTCCGCGCGGGCCAGCAGCACGAAGTCGCCGAGGTAGTAGAAGTGCGTGTCCAGGAACACGACCCGCGCCCCGAGCCCGCGCAGCGCCGGTCCGACCACGCGCACATCGCCTTCGACGAACAGCGGCAGCCCGGCCTCGACGACGAGCCTCGCCACATGACCGAAGGACGGGTACGACGGTTCGACCGCCTGCGCGGCCGGCGCCAACCGGATCCCGGCCGGCCGCTGCGAAGAGCCCAGCAACCGGTCCAGCTCGCGCTCGGCACCCAGTGGATCCCGCAGATCGAGCACCGGGCAGCTCGTCCAGCCGTTGCCCTCGGCCACTTCCCGCGCCTCGTCGTTCCCGGACGGTACGTCGAAGTGGACCGCCCGCAACGAGGCCACCACCCCACCGGAGATCCCGGTCCCGGCGAACACCTCCCGCACCCGTTCGGGCCGGCTCCAGCGCCCGGTGGTCACGTCGTGCCCGACCAGGATGTCGCAGTCGAGCAGTAAGGGCGGTTGGGTCATCACTTCTCCAGGGCGAGGGCGGAATGCACCTTGCGGACCGCCGTGACGATATCGTCCACGTCGGCCCCGGTGTAGTTCTCACACCACGGCAGCACGAGCAGCCGCCGTTCGATCAGCTCCTCGGCGTTCGGGCACAGTCCCGGCGGATACTCGGCGTCCTGCAACGGGAACCCGGACGCGCCGTACGTGACCTTCGAGCGGATCGCCGGCGCGGCGTACAACGGCTCGGTGAGGTAGCCCGGCGTACAGGGCACTCCCTCGGCCGCCATCGCCGCGGCCCACGCGTGGATGTCACCGTCGAGAATCATCAGCGGGTACTGCCAGTACACGTGGTCGTCGTCATCGCGCGGCGGGAGCAGGCCGACGAGGTCGCCGATCCCTGCGGTCAGCTTCGCCGCGCCGGTACGACGGTCCTCCACCACTGCGGGCAAGCGGGTCAACTGGACCCGGGTGACCGCGGCGGCCAGCTCGGTCATCCGGTAGTTCAGAGCCAGGAAGAGGTACGTGCGTTCGTCGGTGTCACGCGGCCAGCCCTTGTCGGTGAACAGCCGCATCCGCCGCGCCAGCGCCGCGTCGTCGGTCACGACGAGCCCGCCGTCACCCGCGCTGATGTGCTTGCTCTGCTGGAGGCTGAAGCAGCCGATGTCACCGATCCGCCCGGCATACACGTCCCCGACCGGGGCCAGATACGCCTGCGCACAGTCCTCGATCAGCAGCAGCCCGTGCTTGTCGCAGAGCGCGCGCAACTCGCGGATCGGCGCCGGTTTGCCGAACAGGTGCACGGCCAGCACGGCCTTCGTGCGCGGTGTGATCGCAGCCTCGACGGCGGCCGGATCGAGGTTGCCTGTCGTCAGGTCGACATCGGCGAACACCGGTACGGCGTTCTGCATCAGGATGGGGAAGACCGTGCCCATGTCGCTGATCGGCGTGGTGATGATCTCGTCGCCCGGCTCCGGGTTCACCGCGGCCACGGCCAGATGGAGCGCCGCCGTACCGGAGCTGCAGGCAACGGAATGAGCCGAGCCCATCAGCGCGGCGAATTCGCGTTCCAGCGCGGGCACTTCGGAACCCCAGGTCGCGGACAGGATTCCGCTGCGGATCACCCGCTCAGCGGCCGCGACCTCCTCGTCGCCGAAGCGGCGGCCGGAGGCCTTGAAGACCGACGGCAGGGGAGTGGAGCGGACCGGGGTCCCGCCGTTCACGGCCAGCTCGGACACAGTGCCCCCTGGTGGTAATTACGGTCATGGCTGTAATTGCCACCGACAGTACTAGATCAGAGGTGGACGCGGTAGACGACCAGCGGACGGCCGCTGCCGGTGCCGATCTGGGTGCCGGTCGCATCCGCGAGACCGGCCCGCTCCAGCCGGTTGAGCACGCGGCGTGCCGTCCGCGGCTGGATCCCGAGGTGATCGGCGACCGTGCGCGTGGTCAACCCGTCCTCGGGCTCCGAGTGCACTAGCTCCTGGAGCCGCTCAAGCGTTGCCTTCGACAACCCTGCGCGCTGTGCGAGCAGCTGCAGCTTCGACCGCTGCTGCGCCCGCGGTGTCGCGCCACCGACCAGGATCAGGTCGATGTCGTTGCGCAGTGAGACGACCGCCGCCGTCCGCCCGGCCGTTTTGGCGCGGCCGAGTGCTCGCCGGGCCAGCGCCTCGGTCTCGATGCCGGAGCCGCCGATCCCGAACCCGATCCGCACCGGTCCGAATTGTTCCTTCAACCGGGTCAGCATGCCGAGCTCGGTGAACGCTGCCGTCGCCTGCTCGAGCGGTCCGCGGGTGGCAATCACCAGGAACCGCTTGTCGTCGTACGGGATCACGCTGCCGCCGAGAGAGCCGGCCTCGCGCCGGAGAGCGCTCTCGCCGGCCGCCGCGATCTCTACCAGGCCGAGCGCGATCTGGGCGTCGTCGCTGCGTAGCGCGTCATGGACCAGGAGTAGACCATTGAGCGAGCTGCGGACCGAGTGGATCGACGGCGCGAGCCGGATCGTCGGTCGCTCGGACTTGAGCTTGTCGTACGCCGACCGCAGGCACGTGATCGCCACCGTCGCCTTGGCCGCTCGGTGGAACTCCAGTACGTCGTCCGAGCTCAGGCCCGGGCGGTACGGCAGCACCTTGACGCCGCGGGTCGGCAAGCCGGCCTCGGCCAGCGTCTCGTGCACCTGAGCCTCGTCCAGTACGTCGATGCTCATCGACTTGATGTCCTGGCCGTCGCCGAGCAGCTCGACCAGGGCCCGCAGCAGCGTGGCGCCGGTGTACTCGACGTGGGACGCCGGGCGGTCGAGCAGGTCGTGGGCCGCGGCGATCTGGTACGGCACGACGCCGGTGAACAGCCAGGCATCGACGCTGGGCGGCGCCTCGGCCATGATCTTCGGGGTATCGGTCTCCCGGCGGTACTTCAGAGGCAGAACCTCGATACCGCGCTGGGATCCGATGATCTTGCAGGTGGAGGTGACCAGGTCCGACGGCCCGACCACCCCGATCGTCGTCACCATCGCCGAGCTGCCTGTCTCACTGGCACAGTCTCGTCAGATCGCCGCGCCCTCGCAACAACCCGCGCCGTACGGCGGCTGCCCCGGTTCTGGACCAGTGAGTACAGTCGAGGTCGTGCTGACTGCCAAAGGAAGGGCGACCCGGGACCGAATCGTGGCCGCGGCCGCCCGGGAGATCCGCGAGCGGGGGATCGCCGCGGTGACGCTCGACGACGTCGGGCAGCGCAGCCGGACCGGGAAGAGCCAGCTGTTCCACTATTTCCCGGACGGCAAGGAGCAGTTGCTGCTGGCCGTCGCCGAGCGTGAGGCCGAGCGGGTGATCGAGGACCAGGAGCCGCAGCTCGGCCGGTTGACCAGTTGGGACGCCTGGCAGGAGTGGCGCGATGTGGTCGTCGAGAAGTACCGGCGGCAGGGCGTGCACTGCCCGCTCGGCGTACTGATCACCGAGATCGGACGGCACACCCCCGCCGCGCAGGCGGTGACCGGCAAGCTGCTGACGCAATGGCAGCAGGCGTTGCAGGCGGGGATCCATCAGATGCAGGCTGCCGGCGAGATTCGCGCCGACGTCGACGCGAACCGGGCAGCCGGCGCGTTGATGGCAGCGATCCAGGGCGGCGTCGCGATCCTGATGGCATCCGGATCGGCTCAGCATCTCGAGTACGCGCTGGATCTCTGCCTGGACTATCTCAAGAATTAGCTGAGTCTGCGGGTCAAGACCAGTTGACGACCGGCGGCTGGTAACCGGCCGGCTTGTCGCCGACCTTCGCGCCTGCACTGACCAGCCAGCCTTGGTACTCCGGCGTGAACATCCGATACACCGATTCAGCCGGTACGGCGCTCGCCGCGTCGAGGTCGGCTCGCAACGCGGCCGGCAGTTCGAAGTCGAGCGAACCCATGGTCGCGGTGAGCTGCTCCGGAGAGCTCGCTCCAACGATCGCGGACGCGACGCCTGGTTGGGTCGCGACCCAGTTCACCGCGACCTGAGCCATCGACACATCGAGCTCGTCGGCCACCGTCCGCAGGGTCTTCAGCAGCTCCCATTGCTGGTCGGTCCGAGAACGCGGGGGAGCGCTCTCTCCGGTCAGGCGGCCTTCTCCGGCGATGCCGTCGACCTGGTCCCGGCTGTACTTCCCGGTCAGGAAACCGCCGGCGAGCGGACTCCACGCGGTGATACCGAGCCCGAGGTTCTGCGCCATTGGGACGTGCTCGGTCTCGATCGTGCGCTCGGCCAGCGAGTACGGCAGTTGCAGGCTGACCATCGGTACGGCGTCGTTCTGCGCGCGAGCGGCGTACCAGGCCGGTACGTCGGACAACCCGGCGTACCGGATCTTTCCGGCGCGGGTGAGGTCGTCGAACGTGCGCAGAACCTCGTCGACCGGGGTGATCCGGTCCCAGGTGTGCAGGAGGAACAGGTCGAGGTAATCGGTCCCCAGCCGGCGCAGTGAATCCTCGACCGCGCGGATCATGTGCTTGCGGCCGTTGCCGCCGGCGTTCGGGTTGCCGGGGTCGACGCTGTTGGTGAACTTGCTGGTGAGCACCATGCGATCACGGAGAGCGCTCTCTGCGATCAGCTTGCCGAGGATCTCCTCGCTCTCGCCCGCGGTGTAGAAGTCGGCGGTGTCGATAAAGTTGCCGCCGGCATCGACATAGCTGTGGAAGATCGCGGCGGCCTGGTCGGGGGTGCGGCCGTAAGGTGCATGGAATCCGCCGGTGCCGAAGTTCATCGTGCCGAGCGCGAGCCGGCTGACGCGGAGACCTGAGCGGCCGAGGAGGTAATAGTTGTCAAGTGCCATGACTTCAGCGTTCCTCGGGAAAAATGGACCGGCAAGTACAAAGTTTGAGAGGGGACGGACGTGCTGACCGAAGCGCAGCAGCGCGGGCTCGAGCGGCTGGCGGAGCTCGCCGTACCGGCTGACGACTACCCGTCCGCGGCGGAGGCCGGGGCCGTCGAGTTCATCGAACGAGTGCTGACGATGGACCGGCCCGACTGGGGTCCTCGAGTGGACCGCGCGCTCTCGGTCGCGGGGGAGGCTGATCTCGCGGGGGTGCTGGCGGATGCGGATGGGGCGTGGCTGGTCCACCTGATCGCGCAGGGGTACTACGCGGGCGGGCCCGGGCGTTCGGCCGCGGCTTGGAGCATGGTGGGCTGGCGGCCGGATGCGGCGGGGGCTTGGGATCCGGTCTCTACCGAGCTGACGATCACGCCGCGCAGCGCGTTGGCGGATCGGTACGACGTGGTGGTGATCGGGTCTGGGGCTGGCGGCGGTACGGCGGCGCAGGTGCTGGCCGAGTCTGGGCGGACGGTTCTCGTGGTTGAGGCCGGCCGCTATCCGACGACCGAGTCGCTGGCGCGGGATCACCTGCGGAACCCACGGTCGGTGGCAGGCCTCCCCGCGGTGACCGATCCGGATCCGCAGGGCCGGCCTCGAGTAGCGGTCGTGGACGGCGTGACGTCGTACCCGCTGCCGCCGGATGGGGAGTGGGGCAACAACGCGTTCACGGTTGGCGGTGGGACGCGCGTGTACGGCGCGCAGGCGTGGCGGTTCGTGCCGCGCGACTTCCGGATGGCGAGCACCTACGGCGTACCGGAGGCAAGCGGTCTGGCGGACTGGCCCATCTCGTACGACGACCTGGCGCCGTACTACAGCCTGGCGGAGCAGCGGTTCGGCGTCAGCGGTGGCGGAATCGACCCCTGGCACGAACCACGGCAGCTCCCAATGCCGCCGTTGCCGAGGACCGGCCCGGCGCACCGGCTGGCAGCTGCTGCGGAGACACTCGGCTGGGGCACGCTCGACGTACCGCTGCTGATCAACTCGGTCGACTACCAGGGCCGCGCCGCCTGCGTTCGCTGCGGCCAGTGCGTCGGCTTCGCCTGCCCAGTCGAGGCAAAGGCCGGCACACACAACACCGCACTGCCCGCAGCTCTGGCGACCGGCAACTGCACACTGCTCACCGAGACCACCGCAGAGCGACTGGTCGTCAGGAACGGCCGAGTCGTCGGTGTCGCACTGGTCGACGGACTGCTCTGGCGGCGCACGATCGAGTGCGCGGAGGTTGTCATCGCAGCCGGCGCCTCCGAAACCCCGCGGCTCCTGCTCAACAGCGCCCACGACGCCGAACCGAACGGCCTTGGCAACAACCACGACCAGGTAGGTCGCTACCTCCAGGCGCACGTGTACGCCGGTGCCGTCGGACTGTTCGACGACGAACTGGCCGACCTCATCGGCCCCGGCGTCTCGATCGCCACCTGCGACTTCCGCCACGGCAACGACGGCATCATCGGCGGCGGCATGCTCGCCAACGAGTTCGTGCCGACCCCGGCCGCGACCTACGACTACCTCACCAACGCCGGCCTCATCCCGCGCGCAGGCCTAGCCAGCAAACAAGCGATGCGCCGCGAGGCCCGCCGCATGCTCCGAGTCGTCGGCCCCATCCAAGAGGTCACCTCGAGCGACTCCCGAATCCAGATAGACCCGCGGACCCGCGACCGCTTCGGCAACCCCGTCGCCAAGATCAGCGGCTCCATCCACCCCGAAGACGTCCGAGCCCAAGCCTTCATGAGCGCCAAAGCCCAACAATGGCTCCAAGCCGCAGGCGCCAGCCGAACCGCCACCTCCTCGCTAGGTACGACGTCCCGCGCCAGCACCGGCCAACACCAAGCCGGCACCTGCCGAATGGGCACCACCCCCACCCACTCCGTCACCGACCCCCACGGCCGCCTCTGGAATCACCCCAACGTCCGCATCACCGACGCCTCCACCCACGTGACCAACGGCGGCGTAAACCCAGTCCTAACCGTCCTGGCCAACGCCCTAAGAATCACCACCCACCTGGTCAGCGACTCGCCCTAACCCGCACACCAGGTCAGTCTTCTTCAACGTATGACTCTCATTCGCCTTCCACCGTCCGTCCACCAGGGTGAGCAAGTCATGCGTCGACACCTCACCCCCCGCCGGCGTGACCTTCCCCTTTGGAGTGTTCCCGATTTTTTGGACGCCGATTTAGGCTGCCAGTTGAGTGATTTCCCTGAACCCTAGCTCGTATTCTCGGGGTGTCAAATATCCGAGCGTGGAGTGACGGCGAATGGTGTTGAAGTAGTTGTCTATCCAGTCGATCGTTGCGGCCGTGAGAGTTTTGAGGTCGGGCCACGGGCGGATATGGATGAGTTCTTTCTTGTAAGTTGCGAACGTTGATTCGGATACCGCGTTGTCGTAGCAGATCCCAGTCCGGCCGAGCGATCTGCGAATACCGGCCTGCGCGCAGTACCGGTCGAATTCGCTGGATGTGTATTGCGTGCCGCGGTCGGAGTGGAATATGACGCCGTCATTCGGTGCCCGGTTCGCGATGGCCATGTCGAGTGCATCGGTGACCAAGCTGGTGCGCATGTGGTCAGCGATCGCGTAGCCGATGATCGCGCGCGAATGCAGGTCGATCACGGTCGCCACGTAGGCCCAGCCGGTCCAGGTCTTGACGTAGGTGATGTCTCCGCACCACTTCTGGTTCAGTTCGTCGGCAGTGAACGAGCGCCCGATCAGGTCCGGTGCACCGATCGGCTGGTCGCCGTGGATTGTGGTGCGCTTCCACGCCTTCGGGTGCCGGCCACGCAGTCCGGCCAGCCGCATCAAGCGCCAGAGTCGCTTGTGCCCAACCCGGTGCCCAGCCGCAGCCAGCCCCGCGCGCAACCGGCGCACGCCAGGATTACCCCGCGCTTCATGGTGCAGATTCCGCAAGACCACGATCAGCATCTCGTCGCAGGTCTGATGCTGCGACGGGACGGCCTTGCGCCAGGCGTAGTAGCCCGACGTCGAGACACCCAGTTCGGCGCACATGAACCGCACCGGATACTCGCCGGAATCAGCCCAGTCCGCGATAGCAGCGAAAATCACTGCTTTCCTTTCGCGAACCAGGTCGCAACTTTTTTCGCGAACTCGACCTGCATCTGCAACTCGGCGATCGCGGCCTTGTCATTCTTGGCCTGTTCACGCAGCCGGATCAGTTCCAGCCGCTCGGACTCACCCAACGGGCCATCACCTGGCGCCGCCGGTTCCTCGGAGTCTTTAGCCTTCTTCACCCATCTACCCAACGTCATCTCGTGAACGCCGATATTACGGGCGACCTCGGCAACCGACCGGCCACCCGCAAGCACGAAACCTACCGCCTCGCGCTTGTACTCCTCACTGAAACTACGACGAGTCGAACCCATCTACAAACTCCCGACGAATCGGGCAGCTACTCACGGTGGTCCACCGAAGCGGGAACGGTCCACTTCTTACTGGTCGCAGTCAGCCCATCAACAATGCACCCAACCACAGTCGCCGTCGCAGGCTTGGCCTCAAGGTTCACCTCAGAAACCTCGCCCGTAAGAAAACGGAGCGACCCGCCATACTTCGTCCCCGCCAACTGAGATCCACCCATCAACAACCTGGCCGACGCCAACGCTTCCCCCGTCATCACCCGCTCAAACGGAAACGACGGACTGTTGCTGACAAACCCCTCCGACTGCGTGTCAATGAAAACCTTGTAGTCAGCCATAATTTTCGCCTTAGCCGCGACAGTCGGGTCAACCGGCGTAGGCGACGGCTTCGGAGTACTGGGAGTTGGTGTTGCCTGTTCGGCCGGTGCCAACGCCTTGTCATCGCCACCGCAGGCGCTACCTCCAACCAACAGATCGAACGCCATCGTCGCGCTGCAGACGGTCCGAAGCGATCTCCTGGTCATGCGCACCCCGGCTCGGTCTTCTTCAATGTGTCGGTATCACTCGCCTTCCAACGACCATCGACCATCGTGACCTGGTCGTGGGTGGATACCTCACCTGCTGCGGGTGTGACCTTGCCCTTCTTGCTGGTCGCCGTCAGCCCATCAAAGATGCACCCGTAAACCATGGCAGTCGAAGGCGTGGCCTTCAGGTTCAAAGAAAAGACCTCGCCCCTGAGGAACCGCAGCGACGCGGCGTACTTCGTCCCGGCCAACTCAGAAGCGGCCATCACCGACTTGGTCGACGCGAGCGCCTTCCCCGTCATGACCTCTTCGTACGGGAACGTCGGGTGGTTGCTGACGAAGCCCTTCGACTGCGTGTCGATGAAGACCTTGTAGTCGGCCATGATCTGCGCCTTGGCTACCTCAGTCGGGTCAACCGGCGTCGGCGTCGGACTCGGAGTTGTGGGAGCTCCTGAAGGAGTCCCGGCCGTCTGCGGAGTATCGCTGCCGCGGCTGGAACAGCCGATGACCAGACCAGCAACTACTACGACGCCGGCTACGGCCCGACGGATGCGCATGCCGACCTTTCTCGTTCGATGCATTGAGCTACGCATGCGGCGGATGCGTAGCTCACCCTGCGGTGTGGTGCTTTGTCAGCGGACTACGGCGTGGATCTCGTCTACCGTGAGAGCCTGGGTAGCGGTGTTGGTGGGGCCGGGGATGTCTTCTTGGGTGTCGCCTTCGAGCCACCACTCGATGGTCCAGGCGACCTCGGCGGTGAGGGTGTACTTGCCTGACTTGCCGTAGGTGACTGTGCAGGCAGCGGGATCACCTTCAGCGCTTTCGGACCAGGGGACGCCGGCGTTGTCGCAAGTCTGAGACTCTCCCCAGCCGGGGGACAGCCCGATGTGCGGGACGACCTGCCACTTCAGGTTGTAGCCCTCGAGTGTGAGTTCTTTGGACTGTGTTGCGTAGCGCTTCGGGTCGAACTTGCCGTTCTCGTCGGTCAGCCAGACCCAGGTCGGGAAACCCACAACCTGTGCGGTTGGGACCGGATTCACGGCGATGAACGTTTTCGGGATGATCAGTTTGGCAACGACCTCTTGGTCCATCACCTCCTTCGGCGTACGGCGGGGGGCGTCGGGCGGGGTAAGGAAGAACTGGACCTCTAGCCCGGCGCGTTCGATCATGCCCGCTTGCTGCATGTTCATGACCTCGAATCGTTCGAGCGCCTGCTGGAATTCGGCCAGTGTCTTGTAGTCGCCGAAGGCGCAGAACTTCTGGTACCAGTGACCGCCGTTGGTGCCCTCGACCGGCTCTCCGACTCCGCTGATGTAGTCAGGCTTCGGCACCCAGACACAGGCCGGTTTCGTACCTGTCTGTGAGGTCTTGCTCTTTCGCGGGTCCTTGGGATCGGTCACAGGTGTCTTAGGACACTTGATCTTGCCCTCAGCGGAATCGAGCACGGATCCTACTGATGCGCTCGGAGAACCGCATGTCGCGGTCGCCGATGCCGGTGCCGCTGTGAAGAATGTGCTGATAAGGCCGAGGGAGACCGCGGCGACGGCGAGCCTCGTCATGCGCAGCCCGGCTGGGTCTTGTTGAGGCCCGTGGTCTCGGTTGCTTTCCAGTGGCCGTCGATGAGCATCATCTGGTCGTGTCGGGAGAGCTCATCCTGAAGGCTGGTCACTTTGCCCTTCTTGCTAGTCGCTTTGAGGCCGTCGAAGACGCAGGCCTGCACAGTTGCCGTGGCGGGCTTGGCCTTGAGATTCAGTTGCGAGACTTCGGCCCTGAGGAACCTGGCCGACCCGCTGTACCTCGTACCGGCCAGTAGGGAGGCGCCCATCACGGACTTGGCGGACGCCAAGGCATTCCCCGTCATGACCTGCTCGAACGGGAACGTCGGACTGTTGCTCACCAAGCCGCGTGTTTGGATGTCGATGAAGACCTTGTAGTCCGCGATGATCTTCGCCTTGGCTGCGACGGTGGGGTCGACCGGGGTGGGGGTTGGCTTGGGGGTGGTGGTTGTTGGTTGGTCGGTTGGGGGGAGGGACTTTTTGTCGCTGCCGCCGCAGGCGGTGGCTCCTAGGAGGAGGCCGACGGCCAGGGTTGTGGTGCACGCGATGTGGCGGATCTTCATACTGCCTTCCCCGTTGAGGTACCGATCAGTTCGGTCACCCTATGCTGCCGTACGGTCACGGGGGTGGGCAACGCACGGTACGCCGATTGCAGGAAGTGGCAATCGGTGTGTTGTGTGGGATCAGCGGGAGATGCCGACTTCGCTGCTCGCTCGATTGCATCCAGGGAACCGTCAGCTCGGTGAGCTCTCGCTCAGGTTGTCGTCGAGCTGGACGATGGCGGCCGGGCCATGCGGTCCGACCGCCATAGTGTCAGCCCACGCGCATGGCTTGTACTCCGTTGCAACCGAATCCGCAGCGCTGTTTCTCGTCGTTGAACCGCCCCCAGGTAACAAGGCTGCCGTCGTCGGACATATCGATCGCAAGATCTCGATACGCCGTGCCGGTCGTCGGTCCCGGAACCTCGATCGTCCGGCGACTGGCGACGTCATAGACGTAGAGACGGTCTGGACCGTTGGTGAGGTGCCTGAGAAAAGCGATCCGTTTTCCGCCGCTGCTGACCTCTGCGCCATCATAGTAGACGTGCAGCGGATTCTCCGTCGCTATTGCATCGGCGATGCTGAACGGCTGCCCGACAGGTTTTACGACCTCGTAGAAGCCCTCATTCCAGTCACTTCCGACGGCGTACACGGCGGTCCCATCGTCGCTGAAGGACATGAAGAGGATTCCGTTCTCCATAGCGGCGTAGGGCAGGGTGTAAGACCCGGTGGCAGTGTTGTAGAACACCCAGACCGCCTCGGTGTTGTTCGGTTTCGCTGGATCGATTGGAGCTGTTTCGTACATGATCGTGTTGCCGTCTGCCGACATCCCGAGGTTGCCCCAGAGATCCCATCGGCAAGTTTGTCTGCCCGGGCAAACATCTACCCGTACCCGGCCGCTAGGCGATGCTCGATAAATTTCGTTGATCACCTCCCCATTGGGACCCCTCTTTGCGACGAGGAAGGCGAGGTAAGATCCCGACGGAGTCAGACGCATCGTCGAGATGTTGTTGACCGGGTCTCCGGATGTCCAGGTCTTGCCGGTCGTCAGATCATGTACGAAGACCCGCACCTGTGCGGTTCCGGCCGCCACCTGGTAGGCGACAGTCTGGCCGTCACCGGCGTTTGGGAAGGTCTTGTTGAAAAGTTCAGGCATCGCCAGAACAGGTTGCGGGGTGACGCCGTCTTCGGCTCTCGATGCGAGCTCGAACTCACCTGTGTAGAGGTCCCGGCGGATGGTGTACTGCTGGCCGTCGTACGGCAGCCCTGGAACTGCGGTGATCCAGTTCATTCCGGGGACGTTGAAGAACGCGTAGCGACCGCTCGCGGAGACGGATGCGCCAGACAGGCCGACGTCGGCTCGTCCTGGCTGTAGGTCGCCGCCCAGTGGCGACTCGCCGAGACCGCGGCTGATGTCTGTGGCCGTGACGTCGCTGACGATCGCACGTCGGACCACGAAGCTTTCGCTCATGACTGGATCCGAATCGCCCAAGGCGTTGAGCGCCCGCACGGAAGCCGTGTAGGTCTTGTCGCTCGACAGCCCAGCGAGCGTGACGCTGGTTTTCCCGGCCGGCACGTAACGGACTCCGCTGTCAGGCTCTGTTGTAACGACGTACTGCGTCAGCGGTAAGCCGCCAGTGTTGCCTGGGGCCTTCCAACCGATGGTGGCGGTGAGGTCCCCCGGAGCGACGCGTACGTCGGTGACCGCGTCGGGCCGGCGTGACCCCACCCGCACGGTCATGTCGGCGATCAGTTTCGGGTGGTCCAAGTTGGCCTCAACCTCTGCGATGATTTTGGCCTCACCGTTGGTTCCTGGTGGTGCGGAGAACAACCCGTTCGGTGTCAAGGATCCGACGCTGAAGTCGCCGAGCCGCCAAGTGATCGGCTCATCGGGGTGCCCTGGGATCGAGCCGCGGACCTGTACCGATTCGCCGCCGAGGATCTGCGCCGTGGGTGGATCGAGAACGATGCCGAGGAAGGGGCCAGAGGCTTCCCGGTGTAGGACCTCGAGTTCGAGGATCTTCTTTTTTGACCACTCTTGTTTAATGCCGAACGCGTCGATGAAGAGGCCTGCGTCCAGGGTGAGCCCGATGGTGGCCTCCCACCAGGGACTGGCGCCGATGTTCACCTCGGCCTCTATGTAGGGGCTCAGCACGATGTTTGGTCCACCGATACCGTTGAAGACGAGCCCCAGCGCGTTTTCGAGCGTGACCCGTCCCTCGGTCTGCAGGGACGGGGTCACTCGAAGGAACCCGTACTTCAGCGGCTCCTCGAACGACTGACCCTGGACGTTCCCAGGGGTGCTGATGATGTTGACGCCTACCCGCTGACTGAACTCACCGTCCACCAGGATGCTGGCCTTGCCGCTTACCTCCAGTCTCAGAATCAACTGCAGTTCGGGACAGACCTGGACGGGCACTACGCCGACCATGAACCGGAGACAGATTCCTCTTAGCTTGCCCAGTTTGAACGGTTTATCGAAGTTCAAGCCTCTGGCTTTGAGGAACGCCTTGAACTGCAGCGTCGTTTCGACGCCGAGCTGCAGCTGAGCCTTGCGCGATCCGACCTGGATGTTCTGCTCCCAGAACGGTTTGAGCAGGGCGGTGAGCCGCAGATCGACACCTTCGGAGCTGCGTCCCTCGGTGCCTCCGAAGGAGTGCTCCATCTCGACCATGAAGGCACCCTCGCGAAGTCCGACAGTCCAGTCACCGGCTGGTGCCATCCGTGTTTCCGCGCCCCCTTGGCGCAGTGTCTTGCCACGGACTGTGGACTCGCGCAGCCGCACGCCCGGCATCGCGGGTTCGAAGGATGCAACGTCGCCGTCGACCATCTCCCCGCGACCGGACAGTTCACCCTCCGACAGCACGTCAGTGAGTGGCGCGTCCGCCGTCAAGAGGACACGCATTCCTGCGTAGTTGTCGATGCGCAATACCTTCTTCAAGAATCCCAGAGGTGCCACCGTCGACGATTCGCCGACGACGATGTCGCCGGCGACGATCGCCGCCAACTGTGGCGTCGGGCGTTCGATCGCGATCGCGCCGTCGGAAGACATTTCGCTGATGGCAGCCATAGATGCCGCGCTGAGGACGATCGGCATCTTCTTGACCGTGACACGGGGCCGGATCGGCAGCGTGGGTGTAGTTGCTGAGCCGGTCCCGCTGGCGTTCTTCGCCGCGACAGTCAGGGTGTATTGGGTCTCCGGATCGAGGCCAGGAATGGTGGCAGTCGTGGTCGGCACGTCAACGGTGCGGTCGCCAGGCGACACCTTGACCGTGTAGCCGGTGATCGCGGATGTTCCAGTGTCCGTCGGCGCCCGCCAATTGATGACGAGTATCCCGGGAGCGCTGGGGGCTATGTCGACGTTGGATGGTGCGTCGGGCGCACGTTCGGCGGTCGGGGTCGCGTTGGAGGTTGCCTGCGGGCCTGCGCCCGCGTTGTTCTTCGCCCGGACCTTGAAGGTGTAGGCAGTACCGTTCGTGAGACCCCGCACTGCCGCCACAGTCGTATCTGCCGCGATGTTCTGGACGATGTTGCCAGGCGATGCCTCGACTTCGTAGCCCGTGATATCGGCGCCGCCATCGGGCGGATGCACCCATTGCAAGTCGACGCGACCATCCAGAGCGGTGACCGCGTTGACGATCGGCGCCATGGGAACCTCGGCAGGCCGGGGCCGAACCAGCACTGGCGCGGACTCTGCGGATCCGTTGCCGTTGACCGCTGTCACGACGACGCTGTACTCCGTGCCGTTGATGAGCCCGGTCAGGACCGCCGACCGTGCCGTCGCACCGAGTATGACGGAGGCCCCGCCGGGCGTGGCAGTGACCTTGTAGCTCGCCACGCTGTCGGCGCCCGTTGGGGGGGACCAATAGACCGAAGCCGCCGCATCACGCGGTGTGGATTCTGTGATGAACGGCTTGTCGGGAGGTGCCGGCAGCCGCGGGGTGACCGCCGACGACGAGGCTGAAGCGGCGGACGATCCGGCCGCGTTCATCGCCGTGACCCGAAAGGTGTATTGCCGGCCGTTGGTCAGGCCGTCGATGCTTGCTGTTGTGGAGGTTGTCGTGACTGTTCGGCCACCGGGGCTGACAGTCACGCGGTAACTCGAGATGGGCAGGTCGCCCTCGTCGTCGGGCGCTGTCCAGGTAACCGAGGCTGCCGCATCGGACGGAGTCGCCTTGACGCTGACCGGGGTACCAGGTGCTTGCGGGGAAACTGCGTAGCCTTGAAGTTCGCCATAGATCCGCGCGGGCGCGCTGGTGCCGTTGGTGATGGTCACGTCGCCGGTAGCGCTGACTCTGGCCCACACGAGATTGTACGAATAGGCGTCGGGAGCGTATACGACATCGGTGGCCGGCGTCGGCTTGGCCTGGCCTGTCGGGTAGGTGACGAGCTCGCCGGATGTCGCGTTTCCGGATGCCATCACGTGCAGTGCTACGGCGCCGACACCTTGTGGGACCTCAGCGACCCCCGCTACGTGAAGCGTCTTCGATCCGCCCGCCGCGATCAACGTGGTGCCGGTGTCGAGCACTCGGACGGGTTTGGCTGCGGTGACTCTCATCGACGGGGCACCGGTGTTAGCCGACGGGGTGTAGTAGCCCACTAAGTCCACTGTGAAGTGCGATGCGCCCTTGCCGCCGTACAGGCCGAGCTGACCGTTGGCAGCCAGTGCGGCGATCGCCGAACTGGTCAGTGGGCGCTTCAGGTTGTAACTGCCGTTCGACACAGCCGGTGGTGCGGCACCGGCCGGATGCACTACCCATGTTCCTGCAGCGGCGGGCATCCAGGCTGTGACGTTGACGGCCACCGCCGTGATGGCGCTGACAGCGGGCAGCCCGGCCTTACCTGCGACCGCGAACGTGAGGCTCTTGTCCGTGGGCGCGGTGCCTACCGGAACGCCGCCAAGACCAGTTCGGGTGTCCACGATGCGGGTCTGCTTGAGCGGAACGAATCGACTGGCCGCGACCGGCACACTGTCGTCGGTGTAGTAGCCGAATACATCGAGGAGGACTCGGATGGTGCCCGTGCTGTTGTTCTTGAAGTTGAACTGCCCGGTGCCGTTGGTCCGGATAAGGCTCGATGTGGAGCCGTAGGCCTGGTTCGACTTGAACTGCATCGTCCACACCGATGGTTCTGGTTCGCCCGCCGCCCAGGTCGGCAGTGAACCGTTCGCAGTCGCTGTCATGACGATGATGTTGGCCATGACTCCCGATATACCGCTGGCGGGAAGGCCGTTTCGTCCCCCGAGCGTCGTAGTCACGGTTTTCCCCGCGGTCACGAGTGTTGCCGCACCGGTGTCCAGCACACGTTTTGGCGCCGCCAGTTGTACGTACTGACCACGGCCGCTCGTAGAGGAGCTACCACTCATGGTGGGAGTGGGTGGACTCTCGCTACCACTGGAGACGGCTTGGACCTCACTGGTGATGAGTCCAGACATGATGAGTGATAGCAGAACTAGCAGACCGCAGAACTTACGCACGAAAGCCCCCAGTGATATCTGCGGCGCCTCATCGCCGCAGAGAACCGATCGTAGTCACCGAGTGGCTGTCCGTGGCCTGGTTTTCGTTGCAACAAAGTGCAACTGTCACCCCCGTGCTTTGCGCGGACAACCTGGCGATTACGCGACGTTGTCTGCGGCTTCACCACGGCCGCTGGGGTGGATCGCTGCTGGTAGGGGGAACTGGCAGACTTGGTGGCTGAGGTCGGCGGCCTCTGCGATCCGGCTGGTGTGGCAGGTGTGAGCGTGCCTCGGAACTTATCCGGACAGCTCGCAGCATCGGACGTTCGGACTGGTTGTACGAATGCGTCTGGCGGCTACCAGTTGGGCCGATGTGCTGTGGTTGGCCTGACATCGCGCGGCCGACGCACGGTATGCCGATTGCAGGAAGTGGCAATTAGCGGGAGATGCCGACTCCGCTGCGGGCGTCGCGGCCGTATTTGGCGAGTTCGGCGTCGAGGTCGAGGCGGGTGACGCCGGCGTGTTCGCGGTCGGCGGGGGTGAGTTGGTCGGCGGGGATGATCCAGACGATCTCGAACTCGAGACCGTCGGGGTCCTTGCCGTACAGGGATTTCGTGGTGCCGTGGTTGGAGGAGCCGACCAGGGCGCCGGCTTCCTGGAGGGCGGTGGCGAGGTCGGACAGGTCGCCGAGGGTGTCGACTTCCCAGGCCAGGTGGTAGAGGCCGACCGTGGTCTTGCCCGCGCCGGAGGCGGCGGCCTCGGGGCCGAGCTGGAAGAGGCCGAGGTCGTGGTCGTTGGTGGAGCCTGGTGCCTGCAGGAAGGCCGCGCCGGAGAACGAGTCGCCGCCGTCGGTGTAGCCGAAGCCGAGGACGTCGCGGTAGAACGCGACGCTCGTGGCCACGTCGCGCACGTACAGCACCGCGTGGTTGAGCCGGAAGATCGCCATCGCATACCCCCATCTAGTGACTGACGAAAGCCACTATAGTTGAAGGCTCAACTGAAATCTAGCGGCGGCGGTACTTACGCTTGGGGGTCGGACCCTTCGGTGCCGTGCCCTTCTTCTTCTGCGGCCGGTTCTGCTGCTGCTTCGACGGTTCGGCCTTCTTCGGCTCAGGCTCCGGGCGGGTGCCGCGGGTGCTGTTCGCGGTGCGGCCGCGGACGATGCCGACGAATTCCTCGACGAGGCTGGAGTCCACGTCGACCGGCCAGGTCAGCGCGACCTGGGAGGAGGGCGCGTCGGTGACCGGCCGGAACGTCAGGTCCTTGCGGTGGTGCAGCCGTGCCAGCGACATCGGTACGACGAGCAACCCGGTGCCCATGGCAACCAAGGCCACCGCGTCCGCGGTCGAAGCGGGCCGCTCGTCGATCACCCGGCCGGGTAGTGGCTGCTCCCACTCCAGTACGTCGTCCTGCGGGTGCAGGATCAGTTCGTCGGAAAGGTCATCGAGGGTGACCTCCTCGACGGCCGTGACCACGTGATCCTTCGGAACCACCACGACCGTCTGTTCGACGTACAGGGGGATCGCGTGCAGGCCGGTCCGGTCGAATGGGAGCCGGACGAGCGCCGCGTCGGCGTCGTCGGCGTGGATCAGCCCGACCGCGTCGGCGGCGGTGACCTGGATCAGCCGGATCGGTGTCCTGGGCAACCTCTCGGCCCAGATCCGGGCCCACTTGGCCGGTGTCACGCCCGGGACGTACCCGAGGCGGAAGGAGGTGTCGGTCACGCGGTCAGGCTACCGGTCGAGCCGGGATACCCTGATCCAATGACCGCACGTAAGACCTCTCAGGACATGAAGCCCGCGACAGCGGCGAAGAAGCTGGACATCTACCTTCCGGCGACTCCGGCCGAGTTCCAGGACGGGTTCATCTCCCGCGAGGAGCTGACGGTGCTGCAGAACGACCCGCCCGAGTGGCTGCAGGAGCTCCGCAAGGCCGGCCCGCACCCGCGCTCGGTGGTCGCGGCCCGCCTCGGCGTGTCGATCAGCGGCCTGGCGCGCGCCGGTGTCACCGACGCGCTGACCACGGACGACATCGACGCGATCCGTGCCGACAACCCCGACTGGCTCGAGCACGAGCGCGGCATTCAGGCGGACGTCCTCGCCGAGGCCGCCCGCCTGAAGGAAGAGAAGAAGCTCCGCCGTTAGTTTGGCGCGCGCCTAAGAAACAGGCCTAGCGCACAGGCTTAACGAACAGGCCCGTACGGGAAACGCCGATCCGGGTCGTACGTCGAGCGGACCGCGTCCAGCCGCGCCAGCGTCTCGGGTGACCAGCACGCCTCGTACGAGCCGGGGATCACGAAGCCGTCGGCGAGATTGACGGTGTTCTCGGCCGAGATCCACTTCTGCAGAGCGCCCAGGAGCTGGTCGGCCACAGCCGGCAGCACGGTCTCGAACAGGCTCGGGTCGGGCGCGCCGATGAAGAACAGTGAGTGGGCGCCGCCGCGGCCACCGACCGCACTACCCTCCGGTACGTCGCGCGCCGTGGCACCGCCCAGTTGCCGGATCTCGACCCCGATCAGCGGCAGCTGCTGCTCCGGACCGACGGCCGCGAGGAAGGCACCCGCGAAGTCGCCGTCCAGCTCGTCGAGCAGGACTCCGCGGTCGAACGACGGGGTCGGGTCGGTCGGGTCGTTGTGGATCGACGCGATCGCCGACGCCGGCATCTCGGCCACGGCGTCGATCAGGAGTGCACCGGCCGCCCGGATCGGGGCGAACAGCTCCTCGCCCGCCACCGAGTCGCCGACGTACGCGAACCGGATGCTGAGCACGGTCTTGCCGCGCAGCGGTTCGGGGATGAACGGCAGCGGCGGGAGGCGCAGGATCATCGCCGACGTGGTCGCGGCCTCCGGCAGACCCGGGATCCACTCCAGCCAGGTGCGGAACGCGGTGTCGATGTCCGGAGCGTCGAAGAAGACGGAACCGCCGTACAGGGTGGTCAGCTCGACCAGCTCGATGTCAACCGAGGTGACGACGCCGAAGCCGCCCTTGCCGCCGCGCATCGCCCAGAACAGCTCCGGGTGCGAAGTCGCGTTCGCGGTCACCACGTCACCGGCGCCGGTGACGAGCTCGAAGCCGCGGACCCAGTCGGAGGCGACGCCGAACGTGCGCGCCATCGGGCCGAACCCGCCACCGAGCACCAGCCCGATGCAGCCGACCGAACCGGAGGCGCCGGCGATCGGGGCGAGCCCGTGCTCGGCCGCGGCCGCGACGACCTCGCCCCAGCGGCAGCCGGCCTCGATGTGCGCGGTCTTCGTGGCCGGGTCGATGGTGATGCCCTTGAGGCGCGACGTAGTGATGACGATGCCCTCGGTGACCGGTGTGCCCAGGCCGTGGCCGGTCGCCAGCACGCGGATCGGCGTACCGGTCTCTACTGCCACGGCGACCGCGGCGGCGGCGTCGGCGGCCGAACTGATCCCGACCACGACCTCCGGCCGGTGCACGACATTGGTCTTGAATCCGGCCACTTCGGCGGCGAATCCTTCATCGCTCGCGGTCAGCACCGGCCCGGTGACGGTACGTCGTAGTTGATCGGCCAGTGTGGTGTCGTTCGTCATGCTGTTCCCCTCTGATTCGAGCTCCCTCGAGTCCGACTCTTCCGCACGCCGAGGTCACTCCGCCACACCGAAGAGGCACCCCGACTCGACGGTAATAGCGTTGTCCTGAAAGTCTGTGCGAGCGGCCCGGCCAAATCTTGTGTCTCACAAGGGCCGGGCCGTTACACGCATGGTGCGACAGGGAGGCGGTCGATGTTCAAGCGTATCGCAGTTGTGAACCGAGGCGAGGCCGCGATGCGGCTCATCAACGCGGTCCGGGAGGTCAACGCCGAGGGTGGCGAGCCGATCGAGACGGTGGCCTTGTTCACGGACGGCGAGCGTACGGCGACCTTCGTGCGCGAGGCGGATCTGACGTACCCGTTGGGCCCGGCGTCGGCACGGCCGTACCTGGACCTCGCCGTACTGGAACGGGCACTGCGCGAGAGCGGCGCGGACGCGGCCTGGGTCGGCTGGGGATTCGTCGCCGAGGACCCGGCCTTCGCCGAGCTGTGCGAGCGGATCGGGGTCACCTTCATCGGCCCGTCGCCCGAGGCGATGCGCAAACTCGGCGACAAGATCGGCTCCAAGCTGATCGCCGAGGAGGTCGGCGTACCGGTCGCTCCGTGGAGCCGGGGTCCGGTCGAGTCGCTCGAGGCGGCGCTGGCCGCGGCCGAGACGATCGGCTACCCGTTGATGCTCAAGGCAACGGCCGGTGGTGGTGGCCGCGGGATCCGCATGGTCGGATCCGTCGATGAGCTGACGGACGCCTATGCCCGGACCAGTGAGGAGGCGGCCCGCGCCTTCGGCAGCGGCATCGTCTTCCTGGAGCGCCTCGTCACCGGCGCCCGGCACGTCGAGGTGCAGGTCATCGCCGACGGTCAGGGCACCGCGTGGGCGCTCGGCGTCCGTGACTGCTCGGTCCAGCGCCGCAACCAGAAGGTGATCGAAGAGTCCGCCTCACCGCTGCTGTCGGCCGGTCAGGTCGAGGACCTGAAGGCGTCCGCCGAGCGGCTGGCCCTCGCGGTCGGTTACCGCGGCGCGGCCACGGTCGAGTTCCTGTACCACCCGGGGGAGAAGACCTTCGCGTTCCTCGAGGTGAACACCCGCCTCCAGGTCGAGCACCCGATCACCGAGCTGACCACCGGGTTCGACCTGGTCAAGGCCCAGTTGCACGTCGCGAACGGCGGCCGTCTGACTGCGTCGGTTGGAGGGGGCATCAAGCCGGTCGAGCTCGGGCACGCCGTCGAGGCTCGCCTGAACGCCGAGGACCCGGACCGCGACTTCGCTCCGTCACCCGGCCGGATCGCCGTACTGGATCTGCCGTTCGGTCCGGGCGTCCGGGTCGACACCGGGGTGAGCGCCGGCGACAGCATCCCGGCCGACTTCGACTCGATGATCGCCAAGATCATCGGCTACGGCCGGACCCGCGAGGAGGCGCTGGCACGCCTGCGCCGCGCGGTGACCGCGACCACCGTGCTGATCGAGGGCGGCGCGACCAACAAGAGCTTCATTCTTGAACTGCTGGACCAGCCCGAGGTGATCGACGGCAGCGCCGACACCGGCTGGATCGACCGCGTCCGCGGCGAGGGTCGCCTGGTCTCGCACAAGCACTCCGGGATCGCGCTGGTCGCCGCGGCGATCGAGGGCTACCAGGACGCCGAGAAGGTCGAGCGGAGCCGGTTGCTGGAGACCGCTCACGGCGGGCGTCCGCAGGTGCAGCACGAGGTCGGTCGCGCGATCGACCTGAAGCTGCGCGGGGCGACGTACCGGGTGACGGTCGCGCGGATCGGCCGGACCCGGTTCCGGGTCGGCGTCGGCTCCGGCAACGATCCCTTCCAGGTGGTGGATGCCGACCTCGAGCGTCTCGACGGGCACAGCGGCCGGCTGACGGTCGGCGGGCAGCGGTTCCGGCTCGTCACCGCGACGCACGGTCCGGTGCACCTGATCGAGGTCGACGGGGTCACCCACCGCGTCAGCCGGGACGAAGGCGGCGTACTGCGTTCGCCCGCGCCCGCGCTCGTGGTTGCGACGCCGGTGCAGACCGGTGCCGTCGTCGAGGCTGGTGCACCGGTGCTTGTGCTGGAGAGCATGAAGATGGAGACGGTGCTCTACGCGCCGTTCAAGGCCACGGTGAAGGAGCTGCAGGTCTCGACCGGCAGCCAGGTGGAGACCGGCGCTCCGATGCTCCGGCTGGAGCCGATCGCCGACGAGTCCGACGGTGAAGCAGCCGCTCCGGTGCAGAACGGTGTCCGGCTCGAGCTGCCGCGCCGTACCGGGGAGATCTCGCCGGAGGAGCGCGTCGAGCGCGGGCTGGACGACCTGCGCAGCATGCTGCTCGGGTTCGACATCGACCCGCGCGACGAAGGCGGCATGCTGGCCGGCTACCTGCTGGCGCGGACGCAGTTGCCGCAGCCGCCCGTGGTGGCCGAGATCAACCTGATGTCGGTGTTCGCCGACTTCGCCGAGCTGAGCCGCAACCGGCCGGCCGGTGAGGAGATCAACACCGAGAACCGGGTGCACAGCCCGCGGGAGCACTTCCACACCTACTTGCAGAGCTTGGACCCCGAGCGCGGTGGGCTGTCGGCCGAGTTCCAGGCTCGGCTCGCCCGGGTGTTCGCGCACTACGGCGTGACGGATCTGGAGCGCAGCACCCAGCTCGAAGAGGCCGTGTTCCGGATCTTCCTCGCCCAGCAGCGGACCACGCCGGACATCCTGCTGGTCACGTCGGTGCTGGAGCGCTGGATCGACGAGTCACGGCCGGAGGCCCCGCTCGACGAGGCCGTGCACGAGCTGCTGGACCGGCTGGTGCTGGCCACGCAGCTGCGCTTCCCGATCATCGGCGACCTGGCCCGCAGCGTCCGCTTCCGCTGGTTCGACCAGCCGCTGGTCGACGCGGCGCGCGCCTCGGTGATCGACGGCGTCAGCGACGAGGTCGCCGACCTGGCCGCGAACCCGGCGGCGGCGGACGGCAAGGAGCGGATCGACGCGCTGGCCGCGATCCCGGAGCCGATCGTCCGGTTCCTGGCGCAGCGGCTGAAGGGCGGCTGGGGTGAGCGCGAGCCGATGCTCGAGGTGCTCATCCGCCGCCACTACCGCGAGTACGAGCTGCACGACGTCCGCGAGGTCGCGGTCGACGGACGGCCGTTCGCGACCGCCGACTACACGATCGACGACCGGCCCACGCACCTCGTGACCACGGTCGGGACGACGGCCGAGCTGGCCGACCCGAAGAGTGGCCTGTCCGAGGCGCTGACCGCGCAGCTGGACGCGCGTCCGGCCGGCCACGAGGCCGTGGTCGAGCTCTACCTGCACGGTTCCGACCTCCCCGCCGTACAGCAGGAGGCTTCTGATCTGTATCGGCGGATGGTGTCCGAGCTGCCGATCGCTCAGCGCGCTCGGCGGATCTCGGTCGCCGTCGCGACCGATGGCGACCACCCGGTCTCGTACTTCACCTACCGCCCGGCCGGTGGGTCGATGGTCGAGGACGACAACGTCCGCGGCGTGCACCCGATGGTCGGCCGCCGACTGAACCTGTGGCGCCTCCGCGACTTCCGGATCACCCGTCTGGAGAGCCCGGACGACGTACTGCTCTACTACTGCGTCGCCCGCGACAACGCGGCCGACCAGCGGCTCGTCGCGCTGGCTCAGGTCCGTCAGTTCGCGGTCGTCCGGGACGAGGACGGCAAGGTCACCTCGCTGCCGCACGCCGAGCGCGCGATCGCGAACTGCCTCGAGGCGATCCGCCGAGCCCGTACGGCGCGCGGCGCGGCCGGGGCCAAGCTGGACATGAACCACGTCTGGATCCACATCTGGCCGGTGGTCGACGCACAGGTCAACGAGGTCACCACGCTGAAGAGCAAGATCGCCCCGATGACGGCCGGCGCCGGCATCGAGGAGGTCCTGATCCAGGGCCAGGTCGAGGCACCGGACGGGATTGCCTACCCGGTCGCGGCGCGGTTCTACTACCAGCCGGGCGCCGGTGTCGTGACCTCGATCGAGGAGCCGCCGACCACCCGGTTGGCGCCGCTCGACGACTACGCGCAGAAGGTCCAGCGCTCACGTCGCCGCAACACCATCTACCCGTACGAGGTCAGCGGGATCGTCACCGGTCCGGGCGGCTCGTTCGTCGAGCACGACCTGGACGACAGCGGTGCGCTGGTCCCGGTCGAGCGGCCACGCGGCCTCAACAAGGCCGGCGTCATCCTCGGCGTCGTCAGTACGCCGACCACCCGCTACCCCGAAGGTGTCACCCGGGTCGCGCTCAGCGGCGACCCGACCAAGGCGCTCGGAGCTGTGGCCGAGCCGGAGTGTGCGCGGATCATCGCGGCGATCGACCTGGCCGAGCGGCTGCAGATCCCGATCGAGTGGTACTCGCTGTCCGCCGGTGCGCGGATCTCGATGGACTCCGGGACCGAGAACATGGACTGGGTCGCGAAGGCGCTGAAGCGGATCGTCGAGTTCACCCAGGCCGGCGGCGAGATCAACATCGTCGTGGCCGGGATCAACGTCGGCGCCCAGCCGTACTGGAACGCCGAGGCGACCATGCTGATGCACACCAAGGGCATCCTGGTGATGACGCCGGACAGCGCGATGGTGCTGACCGGTAAGCAGACCCTGGACTTCTCCGGCAGCGTCTCGGCCGAGGACAACTTCGGCATCGGCGGTTACGACCGGGTGATGGGCCCGAACGGTCAGGCGCAGTACTGGGCGCCGGACCTGAAGGCCGCCCGCGACGTACTGATGTCGCACTACGACCACACGTACATCCTTCCCGGCGAGACCGGCCCGCGGCGGGCCGAGACGACGGACCCGATCGATCGCGACGTCACGCCGTACCCGCACATCGTCGAGGGCAGCGACTTCAAGACGGTCGGCGAGATCTTCTCCGCCGAGACCAACCCGGACCGCAAGAAGGCGTTCGACATCCGCACGCTGATGCGGGCGGTCAGCGACCAGGATCACCCGGTGCTGGAGCGCTGGGCCGGGATGGCCGACGCGGACACCTCGGTGGTCCAGGACGCGCGGCTGGGCGGTTACCCGGTCTGCCTGGTCGGGATCGAGTCGAAGTCGGTGCCGCGCCGCGGGTTCCCGCCGGCTGACGGGCCGGACACCTACACCGCCGGCACGCTGTTCCCGAAGTCGTCGAAGAAGACGGCTCGGGCGATCAACACGGCCAGCGGCAACCGGCCCCTCGTCGTACTGGCGAACCTGTCCGGGTTCGACGGCTCGCCGGATTCGATGCGCAACCTGCAACTCGAGTACGGCGCCGAGATCGGCCGCGCGATCGTGAACTTCCAGGGACCGATCGTGTTCTGCGTGGTCTCGCGGTATCACGGCGGCGCGTTCGTGGTCTTCTCCAAGCAGCTCAACCCGTCGATGACCGTGCTCGCGGTCGAGGGCTCGTTCGCCTCGGTGCTCGGTGGGGCACCGGCCGCGGCCGTGGTGTTCTCGGCCGAGGTCGACGCCCGGACGGCGGCCGACCCGCGGGTCGCGGCGCTGGCCGAGCAGGTGTCCGCCGCGAGTGCCGCGGAGCGCGCCGAGATCGCGACCGAGCTGGCCGAGGTGCGCACCGCCGTACGGGCCGAGAAGCTGACCGAGGTGGCCACCGGATTCGACAAGATCCACAGCATCCAGCGGGCCCGTGACGTCGGTTCGGTGGACGCGGTGATCAGTGCGGCCGAGCTGCGGCCGAGGTTGATCGAGGCGATCAGTAACGGCCTGTCGTCGGGTGGTACCAACCAGGTCTAAGCTGTGCGCCATGCGCAGCGGGGAAAGCGCTCCAAACAAGGCACGTGCGTTGATCACGTTCGTCGGCGTCAGCGTGCTGTCGGGTGCGCTCGCGGCGGGGCTGGCGATTCCGTTGGCCGGCTTCGCCGGGGTCAGTAGCGAGCAGGTCGTGAAGACGGTGCAGAACCTGCCCCGCGAGCTCGAGGTCGAGCCGGTCGCCGTCCGCAGCCGGATGCTGGCCGCGGACGGTTCGGTGATCGCGACCCTGTTCGAGCAGAACCGGGTCCCGGTCCGGCTGGACCAGGTCGCCCCGATCATGAAGACCGCGATCATCGCGATCGAGGACTCGCGGTTCTACGAGCACGGCGCGCTGGACCCGAAGGGGACCGTGCGGGCGATGATCCGCAACCACGGCAGTGGCGAGGTCCAGCAGGGCGGTTCGAGCATCACCCAGCAGTACGTGAAGCTCAGCCTGATCGAGAAGGCGCGGACCGCGGCCGAGCGGGCCAAGGCCACCGAGGTCTCGTACGAGCGCAAGCTGACCGAGCTGCGCTACGCGATCTCGCTCGAGAGCACGCTGACCAAGAACGAGATCCTCGAGCGGTACCTGAACCTGGTCAACTTCGGTGACGGGACGTACGGCGTACAGGTCGCGGCGCAGCACTATTTCCGGACCACCGCCGACAAGCTGACGTTGCCGCAGGCGGCGCTGCTGGCCGGCCTGGTGAAGAACCCGACCGGCTACGACCCGACCAACAACCTCAAGCGCGCCAAGAACCGCCGCGACGTGGTGATCCGGCGGATGCTCGAGCTCCAGGTGATCTCGATGCACCAGGCGAATCTGGCGCTGAAGGCCCCGGTGATCGACCGGGCCAAGGTCAGGCCGGTGCCGAACGGGTGCGCCAGCTCGCGGTATCCGTTCTACTGCGACTACGCCGTCGCGAAGCTGCTCACGAACACGTCGCTCGGCAAGACCGTCAAGGACCGCGAGCACTACCTGAAGACCGGCGGCCTGACGATCCGGACGTCGCTGGACCCGCGCACCCAGGCCGCCGCGCAGGCCTCGATCAACGCGCACACCAAGCCCACCGACACCGCGGTCGCGGCGATCACGATCGTCGAGCCGGGCAGTGGGCTGGTGAAGGCGATGGTGCAGAGCAAGCCGTACGGGAACGGCCGCAACCACACGAACTACAACTACAACGTCGAGAAGTCCTACGCCGGTGGGTACGGCGGGTTCCAGAACGGCTCGACGATGAAGGCGTTCACGATCGCGGCGGCGATCCAGGCCGGGGTGCCGCTGGACTACCGGATCAACTCGCCCCAGCAGATCGACCTGGGCGACAAGAAGTTCCGGACCTGTACCGGCTTCACCCGCGACCCCAACTACCACCCGCAGAACTCGACCAAGAGCGGCAACCTCACCATGGTCGAAGCCGCGCGGTACTCGACCAACACCTACTTCCTGCAGCTCTCGCAGCGGGTCGGTCTGTGCCCGATCGCCAAGGTCGCGTCGCGGCTCGGCATGTACAACGCGCAGACGCTGCAGCCGCTCGACCAGGTCATCTCGATGACGCTGGGCGTCGGCTACGTGACCCCGCTGCAGATGTCGAACGCGTACGCGACCTTCGCGGCCCGCGGCAAGTACTGCCGCCCGCTGGTCGTCACCTCGGTCCGGGACAAGGCCAACCGGCCGATCCGCAGCCCGAAGATCGAGTGCAACCAGGCGCTCGACGCCGGCGTGGCCGACGGCGTGAACAAGGTGCTCGGTGCGGTGATGGAGCCGGGCGGCACCGGTGGCAAGCTGAAGTTCGGCAACTGGGACCTGGCCGGCAAGACCGGAACCATCCAGGAGAACAAGGCGGTCTGGTTCGCCGGCTACGCCCCGAATCTCGCGGCCGCGGCGGTCGTCGCCGACGCCAACCTGCCCTACACGAACCTGATGTACGGCCACACGCTCGACGGTCGCGACATCCGTGACCCAACCGGCTCCGGAACCGCCGGCCCGCTCTGGCAGACCGCGATGAGCGGCGCCATGAAGGGCCTTCCGCTCCGGCATTTCGTCGAGCCGTCCAAGAAGATCATCAACGGCGACCGCACGGGCCTCCCCGATGTCGCCGGCCTGGACCGCACGGAAGCCACCAAGCTGCTCCGCAAGGCCGGCTTCGAGGTCACCATCGCCAACAAGCTGGTCAGCTCACCGGTCGCCACCGGCAAGGTCGCCTACACCGACCCGCGCACCGACGCTGGCGCCACCAAGGGCTCCCTGGTCACCATCTACCTGTCCAAAGGCCCCTCCAGCCCCTAAGTCACAGGGGCCGAAGATCTGAGCCGGGGATCCAGGTGATCCGGCCGTCGGGGTCGCAGAAGCGGCCGAGCCACTCGCCGTTGTGCCGGATCCAGACATCCAGCTCACCGGAAGCCCACTCCGCCCGCTGAACGGCCTGCGCCGGATCAACCCGCCGTACGGCGTCGGCGGGGCGCGGGCCGTGCGTGTCGTACTGCACCTCGAGGTCGGAGGCCATCCGCACGGCCTCCACCTCCGTGCCGAGACCACTCGCACGCCAACCATTGACCGCGCCGTCCCAGACCCCGAACCCATCGGATCCGTCATCTGCGGGGCGCACCGTGAACCGACCAAGCATATTTTCAGATTAGCCGATCATCGAACATATGTTCTAGTCTTGATCCGGTGAGGGGGTGTGTGCATTGAGTGTCGGCTCAGATGTCACTGTGCTTTCAGATGTCACTGTGCTTTCAGATATCAAAGCCTCCGGAGATCTCGAGGGACTGGGCGTTGATCCAGCGGGTGTCGTCGGAGAGCAGGGTGGCGATGACGTGGCCGACCTCTTCGGGTTCGCCGACGCGGCCGAGGGCGGTGCGGGCGGCGAGGTGGGCCTCGAAGTCGGGGGTCAGGCCGCCGCCGAGTTCGGTGCGGATCGGGCCGGGGGAGACCGAGTTCGCGCGGATCCGGCGGTCGCCGAGCTCCTTGGCGAGGTAGCGGGTCAGGACTTCGACGCCGCCCTTGAAGATGGCGTAGGGGGCGACGCCCGCGGTGGCGACCCGGGTGGTGGCGCTGCTCAGGTTGACGATGTGGCCGCCGTCGGCGATCAGCGGCAGCAGGGTCTGGGTGAGGAAGAACGGGCCCTTGAGGTGCACCTGGAAGAGCCCGTCGAACTCGTCCTCGGTGACGGTGACGATCGGGTTGTAGAGGCCGTAGCCGGCGTTGTTGACCAGGTAGTCGAAGTCGGTCCGGCCCCAGGTCTCCTGCAAGGTGTCGCGGACCGTCGCCGCGAAGGCCGGGAACGACGCGGTGTCCGTGACGTCGAGCCGCAGCGCCACGGCCGTGCCGCCGTCCGCCGTGATCTTGCCGACCACGTCAGCCGCTGCCTGCGGGTTGTTCTTGTAGGTGACGATGACGCCCAGGCCGCGCTGCGCGCAGGCGAGTGCGGTGGCGGCGCCGATGCCACGGCTGCCGCCGGTGATGATGACGAGGTTCATGAGCCTCAGTCAACGGCCGCGGCGACGACCGCAGAAGGTCGAGTCTTCCTAGGAGCACTACACCCAGGATGCGAGTACGGCGGCGCTCGGCGAACCGCACGCGGCGGTCGCCACAGTCAGCTGCTGGCCCGGTGTGCTCCGGACGTCGAACGTCTGGAAGCTCAACTCCAGCAGCCCGGCCTCGGGATGCCGAATCGTCTTCCGGGTCACCGTCAGCCCGGCAACACTCTGGTCGTCCCACAAACTCCGGAACAACGGACTGTCGCCGTACAGGCGTGTCACCAGACTCGTTACCTCAGGATGCGGCGGGGTGAAGCCGGCCGACAACCGCAGCGCGCTCACCGAAGCGCGGACGACCTCGTCCCAATTGCCGTAGAACTCCGCCGCGAACGGATCCAGGAACAACGCGGCCAGCACGTTCTCCTCCACACCCTGCAATGGCGTGATGAGCTGCGCGGCAGCCGGGTTGGCAACAAGCACCCGGAACGCCGGATTCGTCACGTACGCCGCTGCGTCCGCGAAGGCCGCCATCGTCTGCAGCAACTCCGGCGCAATGGACTCGCCCGTGTGATCGACGCCCGGCGCCAACCGCGCCAGCCGAAACAAGTGCTCCCGCGCATCCGCCTCAAGCCGCAACGCCCGGCAGATCGCCTCCACCACCTGAGCAGACGGCGTCCGCTCCCGCCCCTGCTCCAGCCGCGCGTAGTAGTCGGCGCTGACCCCGGCCAGCACCGCAACCTCTTCCCGCCGCAACCCAGCCACCCGCCGCGCGCCAACACCCGCGAAGCCGGCCTCCTGCGGCGTCAAGCGCGCACGGTGAGCCCGCAGAAACTCACCCAGCTGGTTAGTCATCCCTCCGGATCCTACGCGCCGGCTGTGCTGTCCATCCGCGTTGCAGGTGACCGGGTCGGCTGGCATGCTGGGGCGGTTTCCGGGGAGGTCTGGTTGAACCGAGTGACCGATGCGTCGTCCCGCTATCTGCTCCACGCGCGCGTTCTGTGGCGCGCGGCGCCGCTGTGGTCGACGCTTTCGCTACTGCTGACCCTGCTCGAAGCGGCGATCCGGACCCTGCTGATGGTCGCCATCGGCCAGTTCGTCGGATCGCTCGCGAGCTCTGCCGACCGCGCAGCCTGGCGCTGGCTCGTGGTGCTCGCGATCCTGCTGGTGACCGGCCCGGTGGTGCAGTCGTTGCTGTCGATGGTGATCGCCAGGGGATCGGCGGCCTACCTGGCCTACGTGCTCGACCTGGTCGCCGAGGTCGGCGTGTATCCGCGCGGAATAGCTCACCTGGACACGGCCGACTACTCGGGACGCCTGCGCGCGGTCGTGGACGCGACGCGGGACTGGTCGTTCGTGACGAGCGTCGGCTCGACCTGGTCGATCATCGGCCCCCGGCTGGCCGGTGTCGGCGCGATCATCGTCCTGCTGCCGTGGCGGTGGTGGGTTCCGTTCGTGGTCGCGGGCTCGTTCCTGCTGGTCTCGCACGTGTTCATGAGCTGGATCAGCCTCGCCTTCGACAAGTTGCTGGAGGCAACAGGCGACGGCCGCCGCCGGGCCGGCTATCTGCGCGGCCTCCTGACCCGGACCGAGTCTGCGAAGGAGGTTCGGCTGTTCGGCCTCACCGACTGGCTGGCCGACAGCTACCGATCCACCTGGTCCGAAGCTATGACGCGGTTGTGGCGAGAGCGGCGGAGCGGGCTCGGCCCGGTTCTGCTTGCTTGCCTGGTGATGGCGCTGGTGGTCGGTGGCGCCTTTGCGTTGATCGGTGTCGATGTCGTGGCCGGATCGGTCTCATTGGCCGCCGCGGTCACGATGATCCAAGCAATCCTCCGGCTGCAGAACTTCGGCGTACTAGGTGACGCCGGTACGGCGCTCGCCCGCAACACCTCGACTCTCCAGGCACTCGCGGGTCTTCGCCGCGAACTGGGATTGCCCGCAGCCGAGCCCGGCGCGGAGCCAGCGTCGGTACGAGCGTCCGGCGAATCAGCGGCCGAGGTACAGCTCGATCACGTGAGCTTCGGATATCCGAGCCGGACGACCCGCGCGGTGAACGACATCAGCTTGCGGATCGAGGCCGGTCAATCGGTCGCGATTGTCGGGGTCAACGGCGCCGGGAAGTCGACCCTGATCAAGCTGCTGTGCGGGCTGTACGAACCCGACGAAGGCTCCGTCCGGGTGGCCGGTGCGGATCCGGCCGTCGATGAGACAGCCCGTCGACGGGTGGCGGTGATCCTGCAGGACTTCGTCCGCTATCACCTGCCGCTGCGCGACAACGTCGTACTCGGTGGGGAGGCCAGCCAGGACACGCTTGACCGTGCGCTGGCCGATGCCGGTGGGTCAGCGCTGCTCGATCGGCTCGAGCACGGTTGGGACACCGTGCTGTCCGCGGAGTACGACGGTGGCACCGATCTGTCCGGTGGTCAGTGGCAGCGAGTCGCGCTGGCGCGTGCTTTGGCCGCAGTGGCCGGTGGCGCCGGGGTGCTGGTCCTGGACGAGCCCACTGCTGCGTTGGACGTACGCGCCGAGGCCGCGCTGTTCGACCGGTTCCTCGAGGTGACCCGCGGCGTGACCACCATCCTGGTCAGCCACCGGCTGTCCAGCGTCCGGCATGCCGACCGCATCGTCGTACTGGCTGATCCGGCTGAGGGTGGCGGCGGCATCGTCGAGGACGGCAGCCATGACGATCTGATGCGTCGCGGCGGGCAGTACGCCGAGATGTTCACCCTGCAGGCCCGCCGGTTCGGCCAGACCGGATCGGAGTCGCGATGAGGCAGGCATGGCGGGGGATGTGCTTGGTGATCGTCACGGCGATCCGGGTCGGTCCGTGGCAGTCGGTGCTGTGTCTGTTCGAGACCCTCGGCAAGGTGCTGGCGGCCTTGTCGCCGTTGTTCGTCGGGATCTTCGCGAGCGGCGCGCTCGAACAGGACCTTGGCCGGATGCTGTTCGCAGCCGCCGCGCTGGTCGGCGCCACCGCGGCGAACACGGCCCTCCAAGCCGTCGGCGTCAATGCGCGTGTTCAGCAGATGGAGCTGGTCGGCCACACCTTCGATGCGCAGATCGCCGAGATCACCGCTCGGATCCCGACCCTCGACCACCTGGAGACGGCCCGCTACCTCGACGAGCTGCAGATCCTGCGGGAGAACGAGAACGCGCTCGGCGGTGCGCTCAACACCGTGATCAATACCTTCAATACCTTGGCGTTCGCGATCAGCATCCTGCTTGTCGCGGTCAGCGCCGACTGGCGGCTGCTGATCCTGATTGCCGTCGGGGCCGCGCGGCTGCTCACCGCGAAGTGGTCGCTGCGCTGGGAGAAGACGGCCGAGGAGGACAGTGCCGCGGACGGTCGGCTGAGCCGGCATCTGATCGACCTCACCAGCTCGCCGGTCGCGGGTGCGGAGACTCGCATCTTCGGCCACCAACGCCAGTTGCGTCAGCGGATCATGACGTCCGTGACCAACTGGCGGCGGCCGGTGGTCCGCTCCGCCGATCGCAATGCCGCGCTGTCGGCCGCGCATACGGTTCTGTTCTTCGCCACCGCCGTCGTGCTCCTGATCTGGATGACCCGCGACCTACTCGCAGGGACTGTCTCGATCCAGTCCCTGGTGATCGCGGTCGGCGTACTCCAATCGCTCCAGACCGTCAGCTCGTCCTTCGTCGGCGCGATCGGCGACCTCGCCAAGGTGGGTCGCAACTGCGCCCGGTTCCTGTGGCTCCGGGACTACGAGGCTGAGGTGTCCGCGGTCCACACCGGTCGTCAGATGCCGCCGGACCGGCTCCAGGACGGGATCCGGATCGAAGGCCTCAGCTATTCGTACGGCGACTCCGGCCGCGACTCGTTGACCGACATCAGCCTGCACCTGCCGGCCGGTGCTGTCGTGGCGCTCGTCGGTGAGAACGGAGCCGGTAAGTCCACGCTGGTGAAGCTGCTCGCTGGTCTCTATCGGCCGGTTCAGGGCCGGATCCTCGTCGACAACCAGGACCTGGCCGAGGTCGACCTGACGGCCTGGCGCGCTCGGATGTCCAGTGCCTTCCAGGATTACGCCAAGCTCGAGCTCACGGCACAACGCAGCGTCGGTGCCGGCGAGATCGCCGTACTGGACAACCAGGAACGCGTGCACCAAGCACTACATGCGGCCGCTGCCGAGGACGTTGTGATCGCTCTTCCAAATGGCCTGGGCACTCAGCTCGGCACCACCTGGCCGGGCGGGGTCGACCTCTCCGGTGGTCAGTGGCAGCGGATCGCGATCGCTCGCGGCATGATGCGCCAAGCACCACTCCTGCTGCTCCTCGACGAGCCGACCTCCGCCCTGGACGCCGCCACCGAACACGAGTTGTTCGAGCGCTATGCGACCGCCGCCCGGCAGGCGAGCCGCGGCGGGGGAGTGACGCTGCTGGTGACACACAGGTTCTCCACCGTCGCGGCCGCTGACCTCGTCGTCGTACTCGACCAAGGCCGAGTGAGCGAGGTCGGCACCCATGCGGAGCTGATCGCGAACCGCGGGCACTACGCCGAGCTGTACGAACTCCAAGCCCGCGGCTACCGCTGAAGCGTCAGTTGCGGTAGCGGAAGATGATCCGGCCGCGGGTGAGGTCGTAGGGGCTGAGCTCTACCAGGACGCGGTCGTCGGGGATGATCTTGATGTAGTTCTTCCGGATCTTGCCGCTGATGTGGGCGAGGACCTGGTGGCCGTTGGTGAGTTCGACGCGGAAGGTCGCGCCGCGGAGCGACTCGACGACGATGCCGTCGAGTTCGAGGGCGCCTGCTTTTCTGGGCATGGTCAGGCCTTTCCGTGCACTAGTTCGAGGTTGCCGCCGGTGCGATGAGCGCCGAAGCTCTCGAACAGGGCCAGCGCGGCCGCGTTGGTGTCGTTGACCTCGGCGGCGACCGTCTCGATCCCGGCGAGGTGCAGGCGGGTCAGCATGTTGCTCAGCAACGCGCGGGCGATTCCGGTACGGCGCTCGTCGGCCCGGACCGCGATCAGCCCGATCCGGGGTTGCCGGGTATACGTCGCCAGCCGGAGCAGGCCGACGTACTGGTTGTTGCGGTGGGCAACCGTGTACTTCGACGGGTCGGTCGGTGTGGTTCCGCCTTGCCAGGGCAGGACTTCGGCGGGCATCGTCTGCCAGTCCAGCTCGCGGCGAAGCGCCTGGTCCAGCTCGCGAAGTGGCTCTTCCTCCGGGGTCGTGATGACGACGCCAGGTGCGGTGTCGAACTGGCCGGTCGGTACGACGAATTCGCGTTCGCGGCGCCAGATCGTGAAACCGGCGCGTTGCCAGCTCGCGGCCAGGTCATGGTCGGTCTCGTCGACCACGGTGTACAGCGGTGCTGCCTGATCGGCCAGCATCGCGTCGGCGAGCCGGTCGAAGACGGTCTCGCGCCAGGTGTCGATGCTGAGGAAGGTCCGGCCGTCGAGCCGGCGCGAGGCGTGACCGCGGCCGACGACGAGGTCGTTCTCCACGGCGTGCCACTGGTTCTCCGCGACCCGGGAGATCGTGCAGAGCAAAGAGTTCACAGGTGTGTCCTTTCGGGAGTGCCGAATTTCTCGGGGCGCTCCCGGCGACACCTATGTCAATCGCCCGCCCGTGACCACGAGAAGGAGAGCACCCACTGCGCTACTGCGTTCATGGGTTCCCACCTCCAAGCGTGCTGTCACGGACCAGGGAACGGTACCAACGCACTCGCCGTACCCGCCAATGGTTTTTCCGCGGCATAGGATTCTCGGATGACCGACGCGGAGACGACCAGGATCGTTGCCTGGAGCGCTGAACTCCGCCTGGTCCACACCCGCATCCGGGCAGCTCTGGAGGTCACTCGGCAGGCTGTCCGGGACGGGATCTCCAGCGCGCAGGTGAGCCGCGACCTGCTGCTCTACTGTCATGGGTTCTGCGCGGCGCTCGACGGTCATCACCAGGGCGAGGACCGGGCTCTGTTCCCGGCGATCGAGGCCGCGCATCCGGAGCTCGCTCCAGTACTGCGCTCACTCACGCAGGACCACTCGATGATCTCGCACCTGCTGCAAGGACTGCGCGAGGCGGTCGATCGATCGGCGCCTCCTGTCGAGCTGGATCAACACCTCGAAGGCGTGGCCGCGATCATGGAGAACCACTTCCGGTACGAGGAGAAGCAGTTGCTCACCGTCCTGGCGGACCTGGAGCTGCACGCCGCCGTACCGGATGTGCTGGGACCGCTTTAGCCGACCAGGAGCGGCAGGGTGGAGTAGCCGCGGATCACCCGGGACTTCCGCCAGGTCGGGGCGTCCTCCGATCGCTGGAGCTTCGGAAGTCTGGTGGCGAGCTCGGTGAAGGCGATCTGGGCCTCGAGTCTGGCGAGCGGGGCGCCCAGGCAGTAGTGGATGCCGCTCGCGAAGGACAGGTGCTCGGCTTGGCGGGGACGGGTGATGTCGAAGACGGCGGGGTCGCTGAAGACCCCGGGATCCCGGTTGGCGGCGGCCAGGATCAGCATGATCCAGCTACCCGCGGGCACCTCGGCACCGCCGATCGACACCGCCTCGTGCACGAATCGGCTCGTGTTCTGCACCGGCGGGGCGAAGCGCAGGACCTCTTCGACGACGGCGGGCGCGCGCTCCGGCTCGGTGCGGAGCAGCTCCCACTGGTCCGGATGGTCGAGCAGGGTGGCGATGCCGTTGCCGATCAGGTTGACGGTCGTCTCGAACCCGGCGATCAGCAGCAGTCGCGCGGTTGTCTGCAGCTCGTACGGCGTGATGCCGTCGGGGGTCGCGGCGACGAGGTAGCTGATCACGTCGTCGGCCGGGTGGGCCCTCTTCAGCGCGATGAGTTCGCTGAACAGCTCGTGGAGTTCGGCGTTGGCGGTGGCCAGTGCGGCGGCTTCTTCCGGAGAATCGATGCCCGACAACGCCGAACCGACCACGGTGCCGTGCTCGGACAGCCGGTGCACGTCCGCGTCCGGGATGCCCATCAGTGTGGTGATGACACCGATCGGGAGCGGCGCGGCGAAGTCGGCGATCAGGTCGAACGGGCGGCCGTCCGCGGCCTTGCGCTCGATACCGGTGATCAGGTCGCGGGTGAACTCGGCGATCCGCTCGGCGTAGCCGGCCATCATCTTCGGCCGGAACGCCGGCGCCGCGAGCTGCCGCAGCCGGGTGTGATCCGGTGGTTCGCGCTCGAGGAAACCGAGGTCGAAGGTGTTGCCCGAGGTGTCCGGCGACGTCGGTCCCGGGTCGCCCGCCGGACGGACGCCGAAGCGCCGATGATCGCGCAGAATCGCGTTGCAGACGGCGTAATCGGTGCTCAGCCACACGTCGTCGGACCCGACGACCGGTCCGCCGGCGCGCAGCTGCTCGTAGAGTTCGTACGGTTCGTCCGGGCCCAGAACGCATCGAACACAGTGGGATCGCTCATGGTGTCAGCACTCCTTGCGTGAACGTCGACAGGACCAGTTCGGGTGCGTCGCGAGGCGCGAGCCAGCCGCCTTGGACCAGCTCCCAAGCGGTGAACAACAGTGCGTGCAGAGACCGGACGAGCCACCAATCAGGCACACCCGGGCGAACGCCCCCGGCACCGGCGACGATCGCCGCGATCGGTGCGGTCAGCGCATCGGTCCGGGACGTGATGGCGTCGTCGGCGAAGACCTCCGGTTGCGCCATCAGCAAGGTCAGATACGCGCCGTACGGCAGGAGATCGACCACCGCCCGGCGGAGCGGATCCGGATCGGCCGGCGCGGCGGCGACCACCGCTTCGCTGATGTCGAGCGCCCGCGACGCGACGCCCACCAGGAGGTCGTGCCGGGTCGGGAACTGCTTGTGCAGCGTCGTCCGACCGATCCCCGCGGCCCTGGCGATCTCACCCAGGGAAGCAGCCGGATCCTTGGCGAGAACAGCCGCCGCCACGTCGAGAACAGCCGTCGCCGTCGTACCGCTCGCCGCCACGAGGTGAACACTCATGTTCACGACGGTACAGTGCTGTTCAGTGCTGTGGAAGGCTCAGTTTTCGAGGAAGTCGCGGATGGCGGCCGCGACGAGGTCCGGCCGGCCGCCGCCCTTCCGATTGGCGGCGCCCGCGTGGCTGAGCCCGCGGAAGGCCACCTGCTTCGCCTCGGTGACCTGCGTCAGGTGTTCCAGGGCGGCGGTCAGATATTTGGGCCCGACGGTTCCACCCAGCAACAGGAGCGGGCGATCGAGGGCAGCGAACTCGTCGAGGTGGCTGCTGGCTTCCTTCTCGAGGAGGAAGTCGTAGTGCTGGGTCGGGATGAGCTCGGCGAACGGAACCTCGTCGGCGTCGTCCGACGCGGATTCGTCGAGCAGCAGCTTCTTGACCAAGGTCTCCGCGACCTTCCGCGGGAGGAGTCGCAGGAAGCGCGGGCCAAGTCTGGCGCCTTTCAGGATGGTCACCATGGCCGCGGCCAGGTCACCGCGAGCGATGTCGCGCTCGTAGCGGGCGATGAAGGCGTCCGAGCCGTGGCCGGGAATCGTGAGCGCGGGCTCGTAGGCGATCACGGCCTCGACGCTGTCGAGCTTCAGCGCACACCACAGGGCGAGCGTCGCACCGGAGCTGACGCCGAACAGGTACTTGGCGCCGGTCGCCGCCAGCACCGCCGCGACATCTTCGACCTCCACAGCCAGGGCGTAGTGGTCACCGTGCGGCCCGCTCAGCCCGCGTCCCCGACGATCGACGGCATAGACGCTGAAGTGCTCCGCGAGCTGCTCCGCCAGTTCGGCGTAGTCACCGGAGTGCTCCATGCCGCCGTGCAGAAGAATGATCCCGGGGCCGCCCCCGGTCTGTCGGAACCCGATCGTGGTCCCGTCGCTCGATCGGACCTGCATCTTCTCCATGAGGTTGATGGTGCCAGACGATCAGGGGCTGGTCAGTGCGGTCCAGCCGTGCTCGAGGAGGTCGAAGGCGCGGTCGACGGACTCCTCGGGGGCGGCCCTCCGCTGCTGGAGGAATCTGGCCGCGAGGGCGAAGTGGGCCAGTGCCGCGCAGGCTGGGTCGTCTTCGGGGAGGCCTTGTGCTTCGGCGATCGCGTGGGCCAATGACGTCTCGTGGCGCATCCAGAGCCGCTGGCCGTACTCGATCAACGCGGGCGTGGAGTGGATGAGTTCCCGCATCTGCCCGATGGCCGGGTCCTGGCTGCGATCGTCCATCCCGCGGGCGATGTATTCGCGCAGCGCGGTCACCACCGACCGGCCCTCCGGACGGTCGCGAACCGAACTCACCAAGGCGGCTTCCCGGGCCTCGTCCTCGTCGAAGACCAGCGCCTCCTTGCCGGGGAAGTGCTTGAACAGGGTCGCGGTCGAGACGTCGGCGGCCTCGGCGATCTCCCGGACGCCGACCTGGTCGAAGCCGCGGGCGACGAACAGCTTCAGCGCGGCATCGGCCAGCGCCTTGCGGGTCGCGGCCTTCTTCCGTTCCCGCCGTCCGATCGTCGTCTCGGTCACGAGGCGAACTTTACCGCAACGGATTGAAAAGTAGAACGGTTGTACTTTCAGAACCGCTCTGTTTGACTGAAACGGCCCTCCAACCCTTCAGGAGATCCCATGCGCAAGCATCTGCTGTTCGTCGCCACCGCGGCGTCCGGCCATATCAATCCGACCCTGCCGCTCGTCGAGGCGTTGATCAGGCGCGGCCATCGCGTCACCTATCCCGTGCCGGACGCATTCACCGACCAGGTACGGCGGACCGGGGCCGACGTCGTGCCGGCCCCACCGCTCGTCTTCGGCTCAGGTGGTCCGCGGGGTGGGAAGTTCGAGTTCACGGCCGAGGTGGTGGAGCGCATGGCGGGCGGTTTCGCTGACGGCCTGGGGGCGAAGGTCGAGCCGCTGGTCGAGCGGTTCGCCGACGCGCCGCCGGACGCTGTCTGCTACACCTCGATGGCGATCGAGGGAGCCGCGGTCGCCGGCATCCTCGGCGTACCGGGTATTCAGCTGTATCCGAGCTACGCGTCCAACGAGCACTACGCCGTCCGCGACGAGTTCCTGCCGACCGACGCCGAGCCGCGCGCCGCCGTACTGGAGGCGATGGAGCGGGTCGCGGCACGCCTGCGCAGCCGGGCTGAGGAGTTGGGTGTCCGGCGTGACATCGGGGGGTTCTTCGCACCGCCGCCCGAGGACCTCAATCTCGTCTTCATCCCGCGCGAGTTCCAGTACGCCGGTGACACCTTCGACGGCCGGTATCACTTCATCGGCCCGTCCCGGCGCACTGACAGCGCAGCGGGGTGGGAGCCGCCGACCGGCGATCGCCGGCTGCTCTTCATCTCACTGGGGACGGCCTTCAACACCGATGCCGACTTCTTCCGGCGTTGTCTCGAAGCCTTCGGTGACACGGACTGGGACGTTGCGATGGCCATCGGCACCAAGGTCACGGCGGCTGACCTCGGGACTGTCCCTGACAACTTCGACGTCCGGCCCTTCTTCCCGCAGCAGGCTGTCCTGGAGCATGCCGCGGCGTTCATCACCCATGCGGGAATGAACTCGGTGATGGAAGGAGGCTGGCACCAGGTCCCGATGGCGGCTGTGCCGCAGATGCCCGAGCAGGCTGCCAATGCGCGCCGGATTTCCGAGCTCGACCTCGGCACGGTCGTCGGCGACGGGGGGCTGCGGGAGGCCGTGGACGCCGTCGTCGGCGATCCGAAGATCAAGGTCGGACTGGCCGCCGTACGGCGAGCTGTCGACGACGCAGGTGGTGCCGACGCAGGTGTCGACGCCATCGAGAAATACCTACTGAGGTAGAGCCTGCTCTACCGCGCCCCCGGGCGTCAGCGGCAGTGCGGTCGTCGTTCTCCTTGCCTAGCTTGAAGACATGATGCAGATCCTCTTGTCAGTGGCGCTGGCGACGACCGCGCTGATCACCCCCGCGAACACCCTGCAGCGCGACACCGACGCGATCCGCGCGACGGGAGCGACCGGCGTACAGGCTCGGGTGTCTTCCGGGTCCGGTACGGCGACCGCCGTGAGCGGGGTCGCCGATGTGGCGACTGGGCGACCGGTGTCGGCGGATGGCTTCTTCCGGACCGGGAGCAGTACGAAGACCTTCACGGCGACGGTGATTCTCCAGCTGGTGAACGAGAAACGGCTCTCGCTGGACGACTCCGTCGAGCGCTGGCTACCGAAGGTTGTCCAGGGCAACGGAAATGACGGCCGCCGGATCACGGTGCGGAACCTGCTGCAGCACACGAGCGGGATCCACGACGACGTCCCCAGTCCCTCGACGCCGGCGGAGTACCGGGCGCATCGGTACGACGTCGTCAGCGGACGCTCGCTGGTCAAGCGAGCGATGACCCATCAGCCGGACTTCCAGCCCGGAACGGATTGGGCGTACTCGAACACCGGCTACCTCCTGCTCGGCATGATTGCCGAGCGCGTCACCGGCCACAGCTGGTACGACGAGGTCCAGGCGCGCGTGATCCGGCCGCTCGGCCTGCGGCACACCTACTGGCCCGGCCTCCGGGCGGGAATCGCGGCGCCGCACTCCAAGGGCTACCAGATGTGGGCGGGAGGGCAGCCGACCGATGTCACCGTCAGCCGGAGGGCGTACATGGCGGGCCCAGCAGGTGGTCTCGTCACCACGACCGCGGACCTCACCAAGTTCTTCCAGGCACTGATTGGCGGCCGGCTGCTGCGCCCAGCCCAGCTCGCCGAGATGCAGCAGACGATCCCGGTCAAGGGGCAGCTCGCCGAGGTCTGGCCCGGCGCTCGGGACGGCCTCGGCCTGTTCTCGCGGCCGCTGAGCTGTGGCGGCGTCTACTGGGCCCACAACGGCGACATCCTCGGCTACATGACCCGCAACGGCTTCACCGCCGACGGCAGGTCGGTCGTCGTCTCCGTCTCGACCGAACGCGATGACACCTTCGAGCACGCCCTGGCCCAGGACAAGGCCGCCGGCGACCTCATCGATCACGCCCTCTGCGCGACCCACTGACCACGAGTCAGCTCGTACTGCCCTGCCGCATGTTCAGCCCCCGAGTTTCGCGTCGGGAGTGCTGGGCGTGCACCCCCTGCGGTGGGTGTGAACAAGTTATGACTTGTTCACACCCACGAGTTCCTGTTCAAACCCCCAACTGGTACGCCATCGGGTCATCCCTAGCGTTCGATTCTGTCGAAAGGATGTTCTATTCTTGGTCGGGACGGGAGGTGGTCGCGGTGGGGTACAACAATCCGCCGATCAAGTGGTCGGAGTTGGAGCGTCGGTTGTCGGATCGGTCGCGGCCGGGGAGTCATGGCGGGCGGCCGGTGACGGCGGATGGTGGGGACAGTCCGGCGTGGTCGCAGCATCGGGGGCCTTATGTGCCGTCGAAGGTCGAGTGGGGCAAGTCTTCGGTGGCATATGCGGAGCTGCATGTGCACTCGAACTACTCCTTCCTGGATGGGGCGTCGCAGCCGGAGGAGTTGGTCGAGACTGCGGTGAAGCAGGGGCTGCATGCGTTGGCGTTGACGGATCACGACGGGTTCTACGGGGCGGCCCGGTTCGCCGAGGCCGCAGCGGCGTACAAGTTGTCGACGGTGTTCGGGGCGGAGCTGTCGCTCGGGCTCACCGGCCCGCAGAACGGGGTGGCGGATCCGGAGGGGAGCCATCTGCTGGTGCTTGCCGAGGGGCAGGAGGGGTATCACCGGCTGGCCGGCGAGATCACCTACGGGCAGCTGGAGGGTGGCGAGAAGGGGAAGCCGATCTACGACCTGGAGCGGCTGGCCGCGAAGGGCAAGGACAGCTGGGTGATCCTGACCGGGTGCCGCAAGGGCCTGGTGCGGCAGGGGCTGGAGCAGGGCGGGCCGGCATCGGCGGGCGCGGAGCTGGATCGGCTGACGCGTCTGTTCGGCAAGGAGCGGGTGGTGGTGGAGCTGACCGATCACCATCTGCCGGAAGACACCACGCGGAATCGGATCCTGGCCGGGCTGGCCGCCGATCGCGGCCTGCCGGTCGTTGCCACCAACAACGTTCACTACGCGATCCCGGCCCAGCACAAGCTGGCTGCCACGCTGGCCGCGGTCCGGGCCCGCCGCGACCTGGACGCGATGGACGGCTGGCTACCGCCCAGCGGGATGGCGTTCCTGCGCACCGGCGAGGAGATGGCCTACCGCTTCCGCCGGTACGACGGCGCTGTCGCGCGATCGGTCACGCTTGCCGACCAGCTCGGGTTCGACCTGGGCCGGGCCAAACCGAAGCTGCCGTTGCGTGACGTCCCGGCCGGCCACGACCCGAACAGCTGGCTGGAGTACGTCACCCTCAAAGGCGCCGCCCGGCGGTACGGGACCCGCAAACAGCGCCCGGATGCGTACGAGCGGCTGGAGCGGGAGCTGGCCGTGATCAAGGCGAAGGGCTTCCCCGGGTACTTCCTGATCGTCCACGACATCGTCAGCTTCGCCCACGACAACGGGATCCTCTGCCAGGGCCGCGGCTCGGCGGCGAACTCGGCCGTCTGTTACGCGCTCGGGATCACCGCGGTGGACAGCATCCTCTACAACCTGCCGTTCGAGCGCTTCCTCGCCTCGACCCGCGCCGAGGAGCCGGATATCGACGTCGACTTCGATTCCGACCGGCGGGAGGAGGTGATCCAGTATGTCTACGGCAAGTACGGTCGCCAGAACGCCGCCCAGGTGGCGAATGTGATCTCCTACCGCCCGAAGTCCGCCGTGCGGGATGTCGCCAAGGCGCTGGGGTATTCGGTCGGTCAGCAGGACGCGTGGTCGAAGCAGGTGGATGGGTGGAGCCCTGAGATCACCTCGACCGAGCACGACATCCCACCGCGGGTGGTGACGATGGCGACCGCGCTGCTGAAGTTCCCGCGGCACTTAGGCATCCACTCCGGCGGCATGGTGCTGACCGAGCGGCCGGTCGGGGAGGTGGTGCCGATCGAGCATGCCCGTAAGGAGAAACGCACGGTCCTGCAGTGGGACAAGGACGACTGCGCGTGGATGGGCCTGGTGAAGTTCGACCTGCTCGGCCTCGGCATGCTGGCCGCGTTGCAATACTGCCTGGACATGGTGCGCGAGCAGCTGGGCGAGTCCTGGCTGCTGCACACGATCCCGAAGGAGGAGGCGGGGGTCTACGACCAGTTGTGCCGGGCCGACTCGGTGGGGGTGTTCCAGGTCGAGTCGCGGGCCCAGATGGCGACGCTGCCGCGGCTGAAACCGCGCAAGTTCTACGACCTGGTCACCGAGATCGCGCTGATCCGGCCCGGCCCGATCCAGGGCGGTGCGGTGCATCCGTATATCCGCCGCCGAACCGGCGAGGAGCCGATCACCTACCTGCACCCGAAGCTGCAGCCGGTGCTGGAGCGCACTCTGGGAGTGCCGCTGTTCCAGGAGCAGCTGATGCAGATGGCGATGGCGGTCGGCGAGATCGACGGTGACGAGGCCGACCTGTTGCGCCGGGCGATGGGCTCCAAACGCGGGGTCGAGAAGATCTCGTCGCTGAAGGCCAAGCTGTATGCCGGCATGGAGCGGAACAAGATCAGCGGTGACCTGGCCGACGAGATCTACGCCAAGATCGAGGCCTTCGCGAACTTCGGGTTCGCCGAGTCGCACTCGATCAGCTTCGCCCTGCTGGTGTATTCGAGCACCTGGCTGCGGTTGCACTACCCGGCCGCGTTCCTGGCCGCGCTGCTGCGCGCGCAGCCGATGGGGTTCTACTCACCGCAGTCCCTGGTCGCAGATGCCCGCCGGCACGGCGTCGAGGTACGGCGTCCTGACCTGCTCCGCTCGGAGATCGAGGCCGGGCTGGAGGTGCTGGTCGACGGCCAGGAGCTGACCGGCCCGACCGGTTCGCCGGACTGCCTGAAGGATCCTCAACCATCGGTCGGGCCGTTCGACGGATCGAAGCCGTTCGACTCCACCAGGCACCGGCGCGACGGCGCCTTCGCCGTTCGGCTCGGATTGGCGGAGGTCCGGACGGTGGGGGAGAAGGGGGCCACGCTGATCGTCGAGGAGCGGGAGCGCGGCGGCGACTACCGCGATATGGCCGACCTGGTCCGGCGGACCGGGATCACCGCCGCGCAGGTCGAGGCGCTCGCCACCGCCGGGGTGTTCGACTGCTTCGGGCTCGATCGGCGGCAGGCGCTGTGGGAGGCCGGGCGAGCCGCCGAGGAGCGCCCGGATCGGCTGGCCGGTGTCTCCACGGCCGGTCCACCACCGACCCTGCCGGGGATGAGCGACATCGAGACCGACATGGCCGACCTGTGGTCCACCTCGATCACCGCCACCAGTCATCCGATGCAGCGCGTCCGCGACCAGCTCCGCGCCGACGGCATCCTCTCGGCCGCCCAGCTCCGCGAGGTCCCGGACGGTACTCGGGTCCGGGTCGCCGGCGTGGTCACCCATCGCCAGCGCCCCGCCACCGCCTCCGGGGTCACCTTCATGAATCTGGAGGACGAGACCGGCATGGCCAACATCATCATCACCAAAGGCTGCTGGCACCGGCACGCCGCCGTTGCCCGCAACGCCACCGCCCTGATCATCCGCGGTCGCGTCGAACGTGCCGGCGAAGTCACCAACCTCTCCGCCGACCACCTCGAACGCCTGCCCCTCGCCACCCGGACGCCGTCCCGAGACTTCCGCTGATCAAAAGGAGTGGACCGCGACAGCCAGACTTGTAGCTATGCATTCTTCCCAGTTCGACGTGATCGTTGCCGGATGCGGACCGACCGGCGCGATGCTGGCTGCCGAGCTCCGGCTGCACGACGTACGGGTCCTGGTTCTGGAGCGGGAGACCGTGCCGGTGTCGTATGCCCGCCTGGTCGGTCTGCACATCCGCAGCATCGAGCTGATGGCGATGCGCGGCCTGCTGGATCGCCTGCTCGCGCACGGCCGGCAGCGTCCCGCCGGCGGATTCTTCGCCGCCATCCCCAAACCCGCGCCCGAGGGCCTGGACTCCGCCCACGCTTACCTGCTCGGCATCCCGCAGCCAGTCGTCGTCCGGCTGCTCGAAGAGCACGCGATCGCCGCGGGAGCGCAGGTGCGGCGTGGTGTCGCGGTGACCGGGTTCGAGCAGGACGACGACGGGGTGACCGTCGAGCTGACTGACGGCGAACGGGTGCAGTCGCGCTATCTCGTCGGCTGCGACGGAGGCCGCAGTACGGTCCGCAAGCTGCTCGGCGTCGGCTTCCCCGGCGAGCCCGCGCGGAACGAGACGCTGATGGGTGAGCTCGAGGTCGCTGCATCGCCAGAGGAGATTGCCGCCAAGGTCGCCGAGGTTCAGGAGACCAACAAGACCTTCAGCATCCGGTCCTTCGGTGAAGAGGTCTATCGCGTCGTCGTTCCGCTCCGAGGCATCAGCGAGGACCGCGCGGAGCCGACCCTCGAGGAGTTCAAGCAACAGCTACGCACGATCGCCGGGACCGATTTCGGCGTGCACGCGCCACGCTGGCTGTCCCGGTTCGGAGATGCGACCCGGTTGGCCGAGCATTATCGGGTCGGGCGGGTGCTGCTTGCCGGCGATGCGGCTCACATCCACCCGCCCACCGGCGGGCAGGGGCTCAACCTCGGCGTACAGGACGCTTTCAATCTCGGCTGGAAGCTGGCTGCGCAGGTCCGCGGCTGGGCACCGGAAACCCTGCTGGACAGCTACCAGACCGAGCGACGTCCGGTCGCTGCGGACGTGCTGGACAACACCCGCGCTCAGATGGAGCTGCTGTCCACCGAGCCAGGTCCGCAGGCGGTACGCCGATTGCTCACCGAGCTGATGGACATCGACGAGGTGAACCGCTACCTGATCGAGAAGATCACCGCGATCGCCATCCGCTACGACTTCGGCGCGGGCCCCGACCTGGTTGGCCGTCGGTTGCCCGACCTCGCCGTACAGGCTGGTCGTCTGTATGACCAGCTCCATCAGGGTCGCGGCCTGCTCCTCGACCTCACCGAACGGCTGACCGTCGGCGGCTGGTCGGACCGGGTCGACCACCTCGCTGACCCCACCGCGGCGCTGGATGTTCCGGGCGTCCTGGTCCGCCCCGACGGTCACGTCGCCTGGGTCGGCGACGACCAGCAGGAGCTGAACACCCAGCTCACGCGCTGGTTCGGGAAGTAGCGATCACATGGCTCCGGATCCGTCGCCGGCGATGTCCCGGCAACTGCAACGAACGGGCTTCGGGGTGCGTCTAGGGTGGGAGGTGATGATCATGATTCGACGATCCGGTACGGCGCTGGTGGCGGCCGCCGCCGCGGTGCTGGTTTTGGTTGCTTGTGGCAATGAATCTGGAGTGGGAGGAACCCCGACAGTGAATCCGTCCGACAGTGGTTCGAGTGAGCCGACCCCAACCCCGGGTGGCGCGGCGCCGACGGGGACACCGGGCGGTACGGCGGTGGAGCAGGCGAAGGCCGACCTGGTGAAGAAGCTCGGCGGTCAGGTGACCGTCGTCTCCGCCGAGGAGATCACCTGGTCCGACGGCAGCCTGGGTTGCCCGGAGTCGGGCATGCACTACACGCAGGCGCTGGTGAACGGGATGCGGATCGTCCTCGAGGCGAATGGCAAGCGCTACGAGTACCACTCGGGTGGCACACGACCGCCGTTCCTCTGTGAGAACCCGCAGCCCCGCTGACACACCCGAGCCCCGCGCCGATGGCCCTGCCAGTCGGTTAGGTTGAACCCAGGGGATCGCCGGGGGCGGCGTTGGGGCTGGGGAGGACTATGCGATGGCGATGTTTCTGTTGCTGGTGGCGGCCGGGCTGTCGGTCGTCGGACTGATCACCGACAACGACACGATGCTGCGCGTGAGTTGGGTGCTCTGGGGGCTCGGCCTGCTGGGTCTCCTGGTACGCCGACTACGCGGCCGGCGGAAGTTCCGCACCGTCGAGGAAGCGCAGGCGGCCGCCGACGAGGGCAATCCGCATGCGTATCGGACGCTGGCCGCGGTCGCGAAGCTCAACGGCGATCTGGTGGAGGCCGAACGTCTGCTGTTGCTGGCGGTCGACAAGGGCGATGTCGAAGCGATGTGGGACATGGGCCGGCTCTACGACCTCCGCGACGGTGACCTCGTCGCCGCCGAGCCCTGGTTCCGGATGGCGGCCGAGCACGGCCACTTCTTCGCGAAGCGCCTCTTCCGGCCCGGCAAGGCCCTCAACATGGACGGGACCACCCCGCTCTGAGCGGCGGGAGAGACATGCGGGCGGGAATCTTCGCGTTCATCACCCTCACGCTGGCCGTTGTGGCCAACGTCGTCCTTGCGGTCACCGGCAGCGGCACCTTCCTGTGGATCTGCGCCGTGCTCTATCCGGTCGGCCTGATCTTCGGTGCACTCGAGTGGGCCGAGCGCCGGAGAGCATTCCGTACGCCGGTCGACGCGGAGGCTGCCGACGTCCGGCAGCTCGGTCTCCGCGCGCAGGGCATCGGCGACCGGAAGGCGGCCGAGCGGCTGCTGCGGGTGGCCGCGGAGCAGGGCGATGTGGAGTCGATGTGGGAGCTGGCAACCCTGCTCATGCAGCGTGACGGCCTCGCTGCCGGTGAGCCTTGGGTCCAGCTGGCGGCCGAGAACGGTCACTCCCTCGCCCAGGCGTTCCTGAGGGCCCAGAAAAACTTTTGAAAGTCGGTGTATCACCGGGAGGACGCCCGGACTCCGCACTATGGAACGCCGTTGAACTGCTTCCGGGGGAAGGCAGTACGAGGGCCTCCGTGGGGGGAGGGGCTGACGCGGTGCGTGAGGAGTTTCGGTGGTCAGGCCGAAGCTTCTCCGCACCGCGTCAGTGCGTTGGCACCGGTCGCCGCCCCCTGCCAACTCACCTGACTGAGCTGGCAGGGGCCGGCTTGCCTGACCTCTCAGGTGGTGCTGTTGTGCGCGTCGCCGGGCTTGAGGATCGGGCCGACGCCCGGGATCGCCTGGCCGAGGGCGAACGCGAGCAGGCCGTCGGCGGCCTGCAGGGCGTTCTCGCCGGTTCGCGACATCCGCCCGGCGATCAGCCCGGCCACGAGCGGGGTGGAGAACGACGTACCGCTCCAGCGCGCCATGCCCTGGAACTTGCGGACCTCGCCGATGTGCGGCGGCTCGGTGCAGTGGTACTCGCCGGTGAGGAACGCGTTGATCAGGTGCTCGCCGGGGGAGTAGACGTCGACCCAGCCGCCGAAGTTGCTGAACGACGCCCGCTCGCTCTCGTTCTCCGCGAGTGCGCCGACGCCGACGGTCTCCGGGAACGCGGCCGGCCAGAAGTAGTCGCGGGTCGACTCGTTCCCGGCCGCGGCGACCAGGACCAGGCCGTTCACCCGGTTCAGCCGGGTCTCGATGAAGACGTCGAGCCCGAGCGGCGGCAGGTCGAATCTCGTCCGGGTCCCGGCCGACAGGCTGATGATGTCCGGCGCCAGGTCGAGCACCTCGTCGAGGGCCGCGGCCAGGTCGAACTCCCAGATCGCGCCGGCGGTGGTGAAGTAGCTCTGCACCACGACCTCGGTCTCCTTCGCCATCGAGCGAACGACACCGGCGATGAACGTGCCATGGCCGGCGTACGGCTTGATCAGCCCGGCCGAGTCGAACGCGTCCTCCGCCTCACCGGTGACGCCGTCCAGCCAGCCGGCCGCGGGCGCCGGGGACCAGCCGACGTCCAGTACGACGACCTTGACGCCCTGCCCGTTGGTCGACTTGTCCTCGATGTACGGCGATGGCGCGGCTCCGGGCTTGACCTGCTCGGGCTCGGTCGCCGGGCACGGGCTGACGCTCGGCGTCACGTAGAACAGGTGCTCCGGAGTCACGACTCCGCGGCCGAGCCGCAGGTCGGCGTACTTGAGGAACCGCTGCGTGGTCGAGCGGTCCTTCGGTGCGTCCGGCGGCACGTCAGAAGGCAGCAGCAGCCTGCTGGCGCCGTTGATCCCGCCGTCATCGGCCTTGCCGCCACCGAACAGCTCGATCACCCGCGGCAGGTCCTCGTCGCGCACCAGGACCACCCCGGTGCGGTAGATGTACTCCGCGCCGGACTCCTCCCACCTCTCCGGGAAGACCTCGACGCTCTTCGAGAGCTCCTTCAGGATCAGGTTGATCTGCGCGATGTACTTGCGATCCTCACCCTTGATCGGTCGTTTGTCCTGCTCTTCTGCGGCCATGGAATGGCGCCCCCCTCGAATCACTGAAATGGTCGAGTCCGAATCGATATCATTCCACCCTGCCGGCGTACTGGGGGAGACTCGCATGACGGTTGCACCGGAAGATCTGCTGCCGCTGGCGTTGTCGCGTCCCCATGACGCGATCGTGGCGGCGCGGACGCTGCTGGCCGAAGCGCCGGACGCGGGTACGGCGTCGATCGCCCATCAGGCCAGCGGGATCGCGTCCCGGCAGCTCGGTGAGGTCGACACCGCGATCCGGGAGCTGCGGATCGCGCTGCGACTCGCCGAGGAATCGGGTCTGCCCGATCGGGAAGCCGACGTCCTGGCCACGCTCGGGGCGACGCTCGGTCGCGCCGGCCGGAGCAAGGAGGGGCTGGCCCGGCTGGATCGGGCCGTCGAATTGAGTCGGGGTGCATTGGCAGGACGGGTGCTGCTGCGGCGCGCCGACGTGCTGATCGTGCTCGGGCGGCATCGGGAGGCGCTCGACGATCTGCGCCTGGCGATCAGCAAGCTGCGGCGCTCCGGCGACCAGGCGTGGGAGGCGCGGACGCTGAACTATCGCGGCTTCATCCAGTTGAAGCTCGGGGGGACGCGGCAGGCCGATGCGGATTTCGATCAGGCCGGCCGGTTGTATGCGGCGGCCGGGCAGGACCTCGAGTACGTCGAGACGCGGCTGAACCGTGGCTGGGCCGCGTTCCTGCGCGGCGACCTGCCGGCCGCATTGCAGTTTCTGGCGGAGGCTGAGCAGGGGTACGCAGAGGTCGACGTGGTGTCGCCGGACCTGGCGATCGACCGGTGTGCGGTGCTGATGGCTGCCGGGTTGACCGCCGAGGCGCTGACCCAGGCGGATGAAGGTCTCGTCCGGATGGAGACCGGCGGGGTGCCGGCGACCAAGCAAGCCGAGGTGCTGTTCACCGCCGCGACGGCCGCGCTGGCCGTGGGCGATCCGGTGACGGCACAGGCGCGGGCCGAGCGCGCTCGCCGGTTGTTCTCCGCGCAACGGCGTACCTGGTGGTCAGTTCGGGCCTCGATGCTGCAGCTGGAGGCCCGCTACCGCTCGGGCGAACGTGGACCGGGTCTGCTGCGGCAGGTGGTCCGGACAGCCGGCCGGCTCGACGAGCTCAGTACGGCGGAGGCGTCCGCGGCGCATCTGCTGGCCGGCCGGTTGGCGTTGTCCGAGGGACGCCGGCAGACGGCGGATCGCCAGCTCGAGCTGGCCGGGCGGTTGTCGAAGAACGTCCCGCCGACTGTTTGGAGCGCTGCCTGGCTCGGTCGCGCGCTGCGGGCCGAGGCGCGAGGTGAGGTGCGGCGGATGCTCACGGCCTGCGGGCGTGGTCTCGACGCACTGGACGAGTACCGGCTGACGATGGGCGCGACCGAACTGCGCGCCCGCACCACCGGCCACGGCGCCGAGCTCGCCGAGCTGGCGCTCCGCGACGCCCTCCGCCGCAACGACCCCCAAGCTCTCCTCGCCTGGGCCGAACGCTGGCGCGCCACCGCACTCGCCGTCCCGCCCGTCCGCCCACCCGACGACGAGCAGCTGGTCAGCGACCTGGCTCAGCTCCGCGACGTGGTCACGCAGCTCGAGTCCACCCCGGAGGCCATCCGGCCGCCATCCCTCGAACGCGACCGCCGTCGGCTGGAGACAGCAGTCCGGGACCGGGCGTTAAGGGCCCAAGGCAACGAATCGCGGGGGGTGGATGCCGCGCGGTCGTTCGACGTGGACGAGCTTCACCAGGCGCTCGGTGGTACGGCGCTGGTCGAGTTGATCGATGTTGGTGGAGTGCTGCACGCGGTGGTTGCCGCTGATGGGCAGCTGACCCAGCACGAGGTGGGGCCGTTGGGGGCTGCCGCGGTGGAGGTCGAGCGGTCTCGGTTCCGGTTGCGGTGGCTCGCGCATGGGCGGTCGCGGACCGGGCCTTCGCTGGAGCTCCTGGGCGGCCGGTTGGGGGACGCGATTCTGGGACCGGTGCAACACGTGCTGGGGGAGCGGCCCGTGGTGATGGTGCCGCCGGCGAGCCTGCAGGCGGTTCCCTGGGCGCTCATTCCGGCGCTGGCCGACCGGCCGGTGAACGTCGTCCCGTCCGCGGCGATGTGGTTGCGGGCTCGGCGACTACGGCCGCCTGGTGAACGGCGAGTGGTGCTCGTGCTCGGGCCGGGGCTGACAGCCGGGCGGGCGGAGATCGATCGGCTGACCGAGCAGTACCCGGACGCCGTCGTACTGCGGGATGGCACGGCCACCGCGGAGCGGGTGCTGAAGGAGCTGGACGGTGCCTGGATCGCGCATATCGCGGCGCACGGTACGTTCCGGGCGGACAGTCCGCTGTTCTCGTCGTTGCGGCTCGACGACGGGCCGCTCACCGTGTACGACTTCGAGCGGCTGCGGCGCGCGCCGTACCGGCTGGTGCTGTCGAGTTGCGACTCCGGGCTGGCCACGCCGGTGGGTGCCGACGAGCTGCTCGGGCTGACCAGTAGCCTCGTCCCGCTCGGTGCGGCGGGGATCCTCGCGAGCGTCGTACCGGTGAATGATCCCGCGACGGTTCCCTTGATGACCGCTTTGCACGATCATCTGCAGGCAGGTCATTCACTGGCCGAGGCGTTCGCGCTCGCCCGGAGCGCGGCGGGGACGGATCCGGTGGCCGATGCGGCCGGTCGGTCGTTCGTGGCGCTCGGAGCGTGAGCGAGTTGTATCAATCGGCGACCCAGGTCGCTCCGTAGCTGTATCGGGGGGAAGGAGAAAGGGCATGCGGGACGATCCGATCGTCGTCGCTCTGGTGACCAGGGCGGTCGACGGCGACAAAGGCGCGTGGGACGAACTGGTCGAGAGGTATGCACCGTTGATCTGGGGAATCGGACGCCGGTACCGGCTGACGCCCGCGGATATCGACGATGTCGGCCAGGGCGTCTGGTTGCGCCTGATCGAGCACCTGCCGACCCTCCGGGAGCCGGCCGCGTTGCCGGGCTGGATCGCGACCACCGCACAGCGGGAGTGTTTCCGGCTGCTGCGGGCTGCCAGCAGGGTCGACCCGGTCGACCCCGCCGAGCAGCGTGACGCGGTGGAGCCGGCGATCGCCGAGGAGGAGGTGCTCCGGCACGAGCGGCGCACGATCGTCCGGAGCGCGTTCGGTCAGCTGTCCCAGCGCTGTCAGTTGCTCTTGGCAATGATCACGAAGGACCCGCCGACGCCGTACGACGAGATCAGTCGGCAGCTGGCGATGCCGGTCGGCAGTATCGGGCCGAACCGGGCCCGGTGCCTGGAGCGGCTCCGCCGGACACCGGCACTGGCCGGCTTGGCCGAGGACCGCGGAACGAGGAGGTGAGTGGGATGACGGAGACCGACTGGAACGACGACGGCCAGCTGCTCGAGGCATTGCGCGACGCGCTGACCGAGGAGGCCGTGCCGAGATCGTTCGTCGAGGCCGGCAAGGCGGCGTTCGCCTGGCGAACCATCGACGCCGAGCTGGCCGCGCTCACCTACGACTCGGCCTGGGACGTGCTGGACGCGGCGCCGGTCCGCTCGGCGGAGAGTGCGACACTGCGGGCGCTGACCTTCGCCTCGGACGGCTGGACGATCGAGATCGAGCTCACGCCCGACGGGTTGCTCGGTCAGCTCGATCCACCGGCTGCTGGTGAGATCACCGCCCGGACCGACTCCGGCGTACTGGCCACCGCACGCATCGACGAGCTCGGCTTCTTCGTGCTCAAGCCGCTGCCGAAGGTGCCGTACCGGCTGGTCTGCGTCCAGGACGAGGGTCCGACGATCCTGACCGGCTGGGTCACGCCCTAGGGCGCGACCCAGCTCTGAGGCCTGGGCTCAGCCCAGGTACTCGTGCCACGGGCCGGTGATGGCCAGTGTGATGCCCGGGGTCTGGATGTTCACGAAGAGCACCTTGCCGTCGGCCGAGAAGGTCGGGCCGGTGAACTCCGAGTCGTTCAGCATGTTCCGGGCGATCGCGTAGGCCGGGCCGCCGGGGGTGGCGCTGAGGACGTGGCTGCTCGCGATCCCGTCCTCGGCGAGCACGAGCGATCCCCACGGGGTGACGGTGACGTTGTCCGGGGCGTCGAAGTTGAAGTCGTCGTACTTCGCGGTGGCACCCTTCTCGGCGGCGGGGTTGGCCGGGAAGTAGGTGACCAGCTGGATGGTCTGGGACCGGTAGTTGTAGAACCAGATCATGCCCTCGTGCGGGACGCCGTCGGCGGGGATGTCCGTCGTACCGATCTTGGCGAACGAGTTGACGACGTACACGCCGTCCCGGGTGCCGTAGACGCCCTCGAACTTCTTGCCGCGGGTGACCTGGCCGTCGGTGAACTGCTTGCGCACCGAGGTCGTGGTGGCGTCGCGGTCGGGGACCTTGACCCACGCGACCCGGAACGGACGCAGCAGCTGGGCCGACGTCAGGTAGGCGACATCCGGGATCGGCTTGCCGTCGTCACCGAGGATGGCCAGCGCCTCGAGGGTGCCGAAGTCCTTGTCCTGCAGGTCCCGCCAGCTGCGCGAGCTCAGCTTGTAGCCGCGCGGGGCGGTCCAGCGGTAGAACGACCCGTTCGGGCCGGAGGCGTCCTCGGACAGGTAGATGTGCTCGCGGTCCTCGTCGATCGCCAGCGCCTCGTGGGCGTAGCGGCCGAGGGCCTTCAGCGGCACCGGGTGCGCGGTCTCGCCGTCGCCCCAGACCTCGAACACGTACCCGTGGTCCTTCAGCCGGGTGGTGCCGTTGGCCTTGTTCTCGGTCTCCTCGCACGTCATCCAGGTGCCCCACGGCGTCGGGCCGCCGGCGCAGTTCGTGAGGGTGCCGGAGATGCCGACCCACTCGCCGAGGTTCTTGCCGTTGCGGTCGACCGAGATGACCGTGCAGCCACCGGCCGCACCGACACCGGCGTCGTAGACCGTACCCGGGATCGGCGGTACGCCGAGCGGGTCGGCCGCACCGATCTCGTGGTTCTGGATCAGCCGGTACGCGTCGTGCCGGCCGCCGGCGAAGACCGCCGTACCGTCGTGCAGGGTGGGCGTCGGCTGACCCGACTTGAGCTTGGTCTCACCGGCCTTGGTGACGATCTTGTACCGGAAGCCGGCCGGCAGGGCGAGCACGCGAGCCGGGTCGTCCAGCAGCGGCGGGAACGGCTTGTGCTGCGGGAACGGCGTGTGATGGCCGTGTGAGCCCGGGGTGGCCTCGGCCAGGGTGGGCAGGGAGCCAACGGTGGCGAACCCGACACCGGCGGCGCCGACAGCGGCACCACGCAGGACAGAACGACGATCGACGGACATGAAGCTCCTTGGACGCTGTAGCTGAACGCCCTGATCCTCTCCTGCGCACGGCAGCCGTTCGGCAAACTCAAGCTGAACAACGGGCAACCTGGCGGCAGGTCAAGTGGTTGTTCGCCGTGGGTGTCGGCAGCCTGTGGTCGGCTCGTCGCGGGCAGCGAGAAAGTTAGGGGAGCCTATACTCGCGAGCGTGCGCGGTGAACGGATCGAATCCTGGGCGCGGGCGCACGAGCCGGTGGTCGACGCTGTCCTCGCCGCCGCCCTGCTGATCGCGGCGGTCGTCTTCGGCCGCGTGGTCCATGCCGAAGGCCCCTACTTCCTCTTCTCGGTCCTGCTGCTGCTTCCATTGACCGTACGACGACGCTGGCCGGAGTGGTGCTTGCTCGTGGTCGCCGTCGTGGGGCTGGCCCAGTGGGTAACCGTCCGGGGGAGCGTTGGTGCCGTCCCGGCCGACATTGCCGTGCCGCTGGCTGTGCACGCAGCAGCCGCCTACGGGCCACGCTGGGCAAGCCGCTGCGGGCTGGTCGCCGGGCTGGTGGGTGCGGTGCTCGGCGGTCTGGAGTGGCCGCGGTTGCGGGACTCGCTGGTGGCGCACCTGGTGATCGGCGCCTTCTTCGGCAGCACAGTGATCGCAGCCTGGGCAGTCGGTACCGTGCAGCGCCTACGTCGCTCCCAGACAGAAGCCCAACAAGAGCTGGCCGTCCTCGCCGAGCGAGCCCGCATCGCCCGCGAGATGCACGACGTAGTAGCCCACTCCCTAGCTGTAGTAATAGCCCAAGCCGACGGCGGCCGCTACGCCGCCCGCACAGGGGCTGCGGCTGCGGTGGCGGCGTTGGAGACGATTGGGGAGTTCGCTCGGCAGGCGCTGGGGGACACCCGGCGGATTCTGGGGGTGCTGCGTGCTGGGCCGGAGCAGGTGGTGGGGCCGGCGGTGGGGGTGGGGGATGTGGGTGGGCTGGTTGAGCGGGTGCGGGGGAGTGGGTGGGACGTGAGCTTGGTGATGGAGGTTGGGGCGGTGGAGCCGGGGGTGGGGTTGGTGGTTTATCGGGTGGTGCAGGAGGGGCTGACGAACGTGATGAAGCATGCCGGGGCGGGAGCGCGTACTGAGGTGATCGTCCGGGCTGATGGGGGAGAGCTGGAGATCCTGGTTGCTGACGACGGCACAGGTCCGGGTGACGGCAGCGGCTTCGGGCTGATGGGCATGCGGGAGCGGGTGGCGGCGTACGGTGGGGTGGTGCAGCTGACGGAACGGCCCGGTGGCGGGTCGTTGCTGAGGGCAACGGTGCGGCTGTGATCCGGGTGGTACTGGTCGAGGACCAGCTGATGGTGCGCGCCGGGTTCCGGATGGTGATCGACTCGCAGGACGATCTGACGGTTGTCGGCGAGGCGGGCGACGGAGCCGCCGGGATCGCGGAAGTACGGCGTACCGGGCCTGATGTGGTCGTCATGGACATCCGGATGCCAGGCCTGGATGGGATCGAGGCGTGCCGACAGGTGTGCGCGCTCCGGGACCCACCTCGGATCCTGATGCTGACGACCTACGATCTCGACGAGTACGCGCTCTCTGCCGTGCGCGCAGGCGCGAGCGGCTTCCTCTTGAAGGATGCACCGCCGGAAGACATGCTCGCTGCGATCCGCACCCTGCATGCCGGTGATGCGGTCCTCGCGGCCTCCACCACCCGACGCCTGCTGGAGCACCTCGCACCCGCGCTGGATCCGGCCGCCGCCAAGGTGGTCAACACACTGACCGACCGCGAACGTGAGGTACTGATCGCCCTCGCCCGCGGCCTGTCCAACGCCGAGATTGCCGCCCAACTGACCGTCACCGCAGGGACAGTGAAGACGCACGTGAGCAGTGTGCTGGCCAAGCTCGGCGTCCGCGACCGCGTGCAGGCCGTGGTCATCGCCTACGAAGCAGGCCTCGTCCGCCCCGGCCGGCATTGACTGCTCCTTGGTGTTGTCGTTGCTGCAGGCAAATAATCGCCGGACAGTCACTTCCTGGCCGATGGTCTGTGGATGAACAGGCAATGGTCTGTGGGTAACATATCCCTTGAAAATAAGGGGTTCTGGCTTTGAAAACTGTCGGTGGACCTGTCTAGAGTTGTCTGTATGGAACTTCTGGGAGAGCGGTCGGCGGCGTTGATGGACGGCAGTGAAGCACTGTCGTCCATCGATGCGATCTACGCTGAGATCGCTCGCCTGGGGACCGCTCTGCTGCCGTATGTCGCGCGGGTCGACGAGATCGGGTACGCCGAAGAGCTCGGTGCCCGCAATACCGCCGAGCTGCTGACCTTCCGGCACCGGTTGGACTCCTATCAGGCTCACGGCCTCGTCCGGTTCGTTCGGGCACTGCCGAAGTATGCGGCGGTCCTCGATGCACTGCCGGATACCGGTGCGGCCGTGCCGATTCCGGACGGTACCGATGACACCCTCCCACCCGAAGTCCTGCTGACGCCGGAGCGGGCCGGAGTCATCGTCTCCATGCTGGAGAAGGTTCCCGCGACGGTCCCGGTCGAGACCCTGCACATCGCCGAAGAACAGTTGGTCGGCCTCGCCCGGGACAGGTCTCCGGCCGAGCTGCGCAAGGTCGCCCGGCAGGTTCGTGACCGCCTGGACGAGGACGGTCCGGAGCCTGCCGAGCAGAAGGCCGCCGCCCGGGAACGCCTCACCTTGATCCCCGATGAGTACGGCGTCCGCATCTCCGGCTATCTCGCCAACGAGAACGCCGAGCTCGTGTGCTCCACCATCCACACCGGTGCCCGCCCCCACCGCACCATCGACGGCGAGCGCGACCCCCGTTCAGCCGAGAAGCGCCGAGCCGACGCGATGTCCGGCACCTTCCGCATCGCAGCCGCCGTCACCGACGCCGGCGCCGCCGACGCGAGAAACGCGCACCCAGACGCAGAAGCCGTGGCAGGCTCGAGCGCGGCCGCAGGAGCACTCCCCGACATCGAGGCCGAGCTCGTCGACCTAGAAGCCGACCTGACAGGCGGTCCGGCAGATGACCTGGAAGACGACCCGGCAACCGACCGGGAAGCGGACCTGGAGACCGATGGGGAAGCCGACCTGGAGGCTGGCTGGGAATCCGACAGGGAATCCGGCGGCAGCGCTGCCGCGCGGGCGGAGCGTTGCGCGACCGACGCCGCCACCGCGACCCTCGGACCAGTCGTCGCCAAGAACTGGGTCCCCGGCTTCGGCGCCAAAGCCACCCTCGTCGTGACCATCGATTGGCATGACCTCAAAGAAGCCACGGCCGGCTGCATCGCGGACACGGTCTTCGGTGCCGGGCTGTCGGCCGCCACCGCGCGGATGCTGGCGTGTGATGCCAAAATCATCCCCGTAGTCCTCGGCTCGAAGTCCGAACCCTTGGACGTCGGCCGTGCCGAACGCCTTGTCACCAAGGGAATGCGGTACGCGCTCAACAATCGTGACCGAGGCTGCGTCGTGTGCAATGCCCCGCCAGTTCAATGCGACGCCCACCACCTGATCAGCTGGATCGACGGCGGCATCACTGCCGTCAGCAACCTCGTGCTGCTGTGCCGTATCCATCACGTCGACCTCCACCACGGCAAATGGGTCGTCACCCTCGTCGACGGCAAGGTCGACGTCGCCCTGCCATCCTGGGCCGACCCACCCTCACGGCGCCACCAACCACCGCCAAGACCCTCTATCGACCGGTCACTCGCTGCTGCGCGTACCGCCGCTGCCGCCTGCTCCTCCGCCACGAAGGATCCCGCCCTAAACGGGCTACCTGGAGGCGACCTCGGTCAAGACGGCGGCGGTTGGCACCGTGAGCGATCAGTGCTGACGGCAACGGATGCTCGCGAGGCAACCATGCGCGCGATCTGGGGCGAGGACCCACGACCTGAACCACCAAGACACCTCGCACGGCCCGGCCACAGCCCAGACTTCGATCCATGGGGCGAGGCCCAGAGCGAAGCCCGCCCCACCATGCGCCAACCCGTGGCTGCCCGCGACAGCCACCACTGAAGCGAGCAGTCCCTACCAGCTGCCCGCCGCCGCGATGTCGCCGCCAGCGAAGATCGGGTAGGCCAGCGCAGCGGTGGCTGACCCGGGTACGGCGGTCATCAGGCGGAGACTCGTTCCTGGCGGCGAGGGTTGCTGGGTCACCCGGCGCGGTTGGTTTGCCGCTTTGCGTGGAGTTACTGCCGCCGGGTGCTTGTTGCGGTATCGCGGCAGGTGATCGGTCGCGGTGGCTGAGGACTTCGGCCGGCCAGGAACCCCTCCTCCCCGAAGGTGCTCGTCCCATCCGGCCGCTCGCATTCGGCCGGCGGCGTACGCGGTGGCTGGTCGCCGCTGCGGCCGGTTTACTGAGGCGGGTGGCTGGGGTGGCTGGGGTGGTCGGTGGCTGGGCCGGATGGTGCGGTTGGTGACTGGGGGTCCCGTTGCCTGTGGCTGACGGGCTCTGGCTGAGCGGGCTGCTGGGGAGGCCTGTTCGCTGACCCGCCGCCGCGGTTGACCACTACGGTTCGGGTCGGCTGCCAGCGTGCGGAATTTCACTGGATATCCGTTCAAATGGGCCCTTCTCTGCTCAAATATTGAGGGGAGAACCAGCAACTTGCGGGGAGATCCCCTCGTCTTCCGGGACCGCAACCGGAGCCCGGAAGCTCAGGCGGCGGGTGTGCGGGCGCCGGCCTCGCCATCTCCCTCAGCCGTAGACGCGGCCGGCCACCCTGTAGGTAAAGGCGGGCCGCAGCGGCGGGGAGCCGGCACCGTCGGTTCCGGCCCGAATGCAGTGCTCGGAGCTTTGTGGAGCACTGGTGCCACTGGGAGGCCCTGGGACTCCACAAAGCGGGCGTGTGGCGCTAGCAGATCGGATTGCGGTCGCTGCACCGGTCGCGATGCTCACCCGGAGCTCGGTATTGCGTACTGCTGGGATGTGGCCGGGGAGGTGTGTGGTGGTTGCTCGGTGCTGCGGCGGTTCGAAGGCGGGGTGGCTGGCCGATCCGGTGGCTGGGGTGGTTGGCGAGGTAGGCGGCCAGTGGTGCATGCCGTCTGAGCTTCCGGACTCTGGTTGCCGCCCCCAAGCAGGAGGCCGGCCTGCGGAATGCGGGTGGTCGAGCTTCTTTGGGCGTCGGAGCGGGTGGGCACACCGGCGGTCCGTTGCGCGTGCTCGACGCGGCGATGCCTCGTGGGTCGGGCGAGGGGCTAGGTGCAGGTGATGTCGGTTGCGGGCAGCGTGTTCTGGCTGAGGTAGCGCTCTACTGTTGCGTCGACGCAGGGGGAGACGCCGTAGACGCCGTGTCGGAAGGCGCCGGAGAGCGTGATTAGTCGTGAGCCTCGTAGGGCCCGATGCATGGCTAGCTGTCCTGCGTAGGGGACGGACGGGTCGCCGGAGGCGCCCAGCATCAGGACTGGGTGGTCGTTCGCGATCTTGGTGGGTGCTTCGATCGGCTGGGTTGGCCAGAAGGCGCAGGGGCTGACGTCGCGAGCGAGGGGTCCGTAGAGGGGTTCCTCGGATCGGTGCGCTTGGATGTCGCGGTAGTAGACCTCGGGATCCCGAGGTGCGGCCCGGTCGGCGCATTGATTGGCGACCGTTGCGCTGAAGCCGAACTCCGGCACGACCTCGGCCAGGTTATAGAGGCCGAAGCGCTCTTCCTGTAGCGGCGTCGGCGTCACCGGCAAACCGGCGGCGGCATCGCGGTAGACCCGCACGGCAGCGGACATCTCGGCGTACGACGCATCGGTGTCGTCGACGGTCAGTAGTAGACCGGGCAGCATCGCTTCGGTGACCTGGTGCGTACCGACCTGCAAGGGTCGCTGCTTGGTGGCCGCGGCGATCCGGTCGACGGTGGCCAGGACGGCCTTGGTCGTGGTGCCGAGTCCGGTGTTGTGTCGCGCGGCCCATTCCGCCCAGTCGGCCAGCGCGGCTGCGTCCGGGAGAGCGGTCTCTCGCGTCCAGCGCGGTCCGTAGGTGTCCGGCGCATGCGAACTGTCCAGCACGAACCGATCGGCGTGCCCCGGGAACAGTTGCAGATACACAGCTCCGAGATACGTCCCGTACGACGTCCCGAAGTACGAGAGCCGCGGTACGCCGAGGGCCGCGCGAACGCGGTCCATGTCCCGCGCGCTGTTCCGGGTCGATGCATAGGGCAGCACGTCTGTGTGCGGATCACACTGGGCGGCGAGTTCACGAGCGATTGCGACGCTGTCGGCGAAGGCGGCGCGGTTCGGGCTCGCGTACTGCGCGCTGAGGAGGTAGCGGTCGACCCGCCAGCCACACTCCAAGGGAGCGCTCTCTCCAAAGAATCGCGGATCGATCCCGACCAGGTCGTACTGTGCGGCCAGCGCCGGACTCCGGTCCAGGAACTCGTTCACACCGCGCCGCGACGCCTCGGGCCCACCGACGTTGACGACCAGCGTGCCCTTGCTGGGGCCGGCGGCCGCGCGACGAGCGATCGCGATCGAGATCTTCGGGCCGTCGGGACGGCGGTAGTCGAGCGGTACGGCGACCTCGGCGCACCGCGCGCCGACCGCGTCGAGAGCGCTTCCCGTCTCGTCGCCCGCGCCTTTGCTGCACCCGTGCCAAGTCAATTTGTTGCTAACAGCAACTGCTGGGGAAACGCCAAGGAGACAAAGCGCCAAGGCCATCCCGATGATTGTTTTTCGCCTCATGCCGAGCAGCCTAGGAACTGAGGCCCGATCGGGTCATCGGCGCCGAGGACGAACTTCCGGCGGGTTCTCTCTGCCGTGCGACAGACCCGGATGTCCGTCGCACGGCAGAGTCGCACGGCAGGGCCGCACGGCAGGGAAGCCTCACCTCGAGACGGTCACGACCTGGCCGAGGTCGTTGTAGCCGGTCGCTGCCTGCCAGGTCCCGGTGTTGGCCAGCTGGACGGCATAGATCGGGTTGTAGCTCGCCGTCTGCAGCCGGGGCGAAGGATCGGCGAGGTTGAGCAGCAGGCGGTACCGGCCCGGCGCCATCGGGGCCCGAACAGTCGCCTTCAGCGTGGTCGTCGTACCGGCGGCCCACTGCCGCGGATCGGCCGGCAGGTTCACCCGGTAGGTGTGCTTGGCGCTCTGGAAGATCAGCTGGACCTGACGCTGATGGTACGGCGCCGCCCAGCCGTCGTTACGGATGTCCAGCGCGACCTTGACCGCTCCGCCCGGCCGCGTCGTAGACGTCGGCGAGGTGAAGGTGCCCCGAACCAGCGACAAACGGTAGCCGAGCTTCTGCTTGGCCACGGTGATGTTGTCGCCCCAGCTCCCGAGTACATCCGGGTGGTAGTCGGTGTTCAGGAACGAGAAGTGCAACCGCGCCATCTCTGCCGCGGCCGAATCCCAGTCGGAGCGCGGAGAATTGAGTGCACAGGTCTCGCCACCCGCAGGAACGTACTTGGTGTCCTGGGCAACGAAATCCTTGTCGAGCTCGATCGGATCACTGAGATAGGTGCCGAAGTCGTCCGGACTGGCCAGGAAGCAGTCGTTGTGGTGACCGATCCGCGCGGCCGGCGAACCGTCGTACGCCTGATCGGCAGAGAGCGCTCCCTCCGTTCCTGTGGGCAGTCCGAGCATGCGCTGCTTCATGTACGGCGTGCGCACCTGCACCATGAGATCGCGGGGGAGCGCTCTCAGCAGGGCCATGACTACCGTGCGGCGGTCGGCCCAGTTCTGCTCGGAGACCTGGCTGGGGTCGGCCGGGTCGGCGAAGTGGTCGGTGTAGTAGCCCTCACCCCACAGCCCGACGAACCCGGACTGCACCAACGCGATCACGTCCGCGTTCTCGCGCAGGATCGGCGTGAGCTGCGCGATGTGCTTGAGCACTCGGGCCACCGGCGCATCGCCGTACGGGATGGTGGGCGGCCAGCCGGCGGGCTGGGCGTAGGCGAACCGGACGAGCACCTTGACCCCGGCCGCGCGGGCGGTCCGGAAGTCCGCGCGGACGAGAGCGAGGTAGGCAGGGTCGAGCTTGTCGGTGCTCGCGAACTTCTCCAGGTAGAAGACCCGGAGAATCTGGGTAACGCTCTCTTGCGTTCTGAAACCGCGCAGCGTCGCCAGATCGAGCGGGACGTAGCCGGTGCCGTCGGCCCGGTAGTGGGTCTCGGTGTGGTGGTAGAAGCCGCGCTCCTGGTTGGCGATCACCGCGTCGGTCGCCTGGTAGTTGCGCGTGACCGTCGGCGCGTCGGAGCGGTGAGCGTCGGCGAGTTGAGCCGGCCCGAGCAGACCGAGTGCCAGCGTGGCGCCGACCAGGCGCAGGAACCCCGCGCGAAGCGCGAAAAATGACAACTGCATGAAGGGGATCTCCTAGCTGACGGTGATGGTGTGCAGGAGTGAGCTCATTCCGGTCGACGGCTCCCAGGTGTTCTGGTTCGCGAGCCGGATCGAGTACTCCGGCCGCGTGGAGAGCAGCGGATCGGGCAGGTTCAGCAGCAGCTGGTACGAGCCGGTCGGCAGACCCGACGGCACGGTGAGCGTCTGCGAGACGGTGGTCGACGTACCGGCCGTCCAGCGCCTCGGGTCCGACGACATCGCCAGCTTGTAGTTGGTGCCGGTCGACGTGTTCCGCAGCACCAGTTCGAGACCACGCGAGTTGTACGGCGTCGCGTAGCCGTCGTTGCGGACCGACAGCGACACCGGCAGACTTCCGCCACGCACAGCCGAGGTCGGGAACGTCCCGGTCTCCAAGCGGAAGCGGTATCCGAGTTTCTTCGTCACGTCCGCCATGCATCCGCCGGATTCCCACGAGCTCAGGACATTCGGCTCGTAGCTCCGGTTCAGGTACGACCAGTGGAACTGCGCAAGCTCGGCCGTCGCCGTCGGGCAGGTCGAACGGGGGTGCGTTCACGCCACACGTCTCGCCGCCCATCGCGACGTACTTCGTCTCGTCCTGCAGGTACGGGTACTCGACCGCGGGGTTCTCGTAGGTGCCGAAGTCGTCCGGGCTGGCCAGGAAGCAGTCGTTGTGGTGACCGAGCCGCGACGTCGCCGAACCGTTGTAGGCATTGGCGGAAGACACCGGCGTCGTCGTGTACATGGTTCGCTTGAACTTCGGCGTCCGCAGCTGCACCATCCGGCTCGAGGGTACGACGCTCAGCAGCTTGTCGGTGACCTCCTTCCGGTTCGCCCAGTCCGTCGTACTGACGCTGCCGGCGTTCCCGAAGTTCTGCGTGTAGTACCACTCACCCCAGGCTCCGATGAGCCCGGCCTGTACGACGGCGATGACGTCCTTGCCGGAATTGAGGTACGGCGCCAGCTGGTCGAGGTGAGCGAGCATGCGAGCCTTGGTGGTGTCGTCACCAGCTGTCGAGGTGGTGTAGGCGAATCGCAGCACCATCTTCATCCCAGCGGCGCGAACGGTGTCGAGTTGTTGCTGGAGCTGGTCGAGGGCGGCCTGCGCGATCGGACCGTTCTTGTACTCGGCCAGATAGAAGACGCACATCACCAGCGAGATGCCCTCGCTGGTTCGGTAGCTCTGCAAGGTGCTCACCGAGAAGTCGGACTTGTCGCAGTCGCCGGTGTGGCGGTAGAAACCGCGCTCCGGGTTCGCGAAGTTGTCCGTGCTCGCCGTGTAGGTGACCGTCCCGCCGGAGCCGCCGCCGCTGTAGACGTGGGTGTACTTGCTCGACGTCTCGAGCGGCGACTCGACCTGGAAGACCAAATCAGCGTCATTGGGGGAGGCGCTCTCTCCGAGATCTGCGCGATTGACGGTCCAGCGCGCGACGCCCCCGGTGGCGGAGAAGGTGACGGCCCCGACCGGCGTCCAGCTCCACCCGGTGCCGGTGCTCCGGTAGAGGGTGCCGTTCTCCAGCAGGTAGTCGGCACCCACAGTGCCTTGGGCGTAGCCGGTCCCGGTGTTGCGGTCGGTGTCGACGTGGACCCGCTGGAACGCCGGGGATCCGGTGAACGAGTACTGGTAGGTGACGGTGGTCGCGTCGTTGCTCGCGGACCCGCCGCTGATCGTGGCGCCGGCGGGGGAGACGACTGCGAAGGCAGCCAGCAGTCCGCCGATGGTGATCCCGGTCAACAGCCGGAGTGCCATGCCTCGTCGTTTCATGGGCCAGATTCCTCTCGCTGGGCGGGGCGATGGAATAATCATGGACTCCACGGAAACTGTGTCAAGAGTTCACAACGAGGTAGTTTCGAGCACTTCTGCTCAAAACATGAGCAGAGCTGCGGTCGCCGGAGCGTCGCCGTACAGGGTTGACTCCACCTGCTCGACGGCCAGCCGGACCGCGCCGAGCGCGACCCCTTCGTCCCCGAACGCGGAGACACGGATCTCGGGGGTGCGCAGACACCAGCGGTCGAGTTCGCGCCGCAGCGGTTCGACCAGTACGTCGGCCGAGCGGGAGAAGCCGCCGCCGATCACGACCAGTTCCGGGTCGAGGGTCAGCACCAGGGCCGACGTACCGATGGCGATGTCGCGCACGTAGCCGCGGACTGCTCGGAGTGCGGCGCGATCGCCGTCGCGGGCGGCGAGGAAGACGCGCTCGACTGGTTCGCCTGGGCTGAGCCAGCCGTGCAGATGCTCCGGAGCGCGCTCCCAACCGACCGCGGGGAGCGCTCCGATCTCGCCGGAGGAGTTGGCGAATCCGCGGTGCAGCTTGCCGTCGATGATGAGCCCGGCGCCGGTGCGGAGGCCGGCCAGCAGGAACACCACGTCCTTGGCGTAGCGGGCGACACCGCGCCAATTCTCCGCCAGGGCAGCGAGTTTGCAGTCGTTCTCGACGCGGATCGGCCCTGGGACGATCCGGCGCAGTTGGGCGGTCAGGTCAACCCCTGTCCACTCGGGAAGCGAGTCCGAGAACATGACTTTCCCGGTCCCGTCGACCAGCCCGGTCGTCGCGACACCGGTCGCCCAGATCTGCGCGGCAGTGACGTTCGCGCCGGCCAGCGCCGAGGCGATGCAGTCGTCGACGGCCGCCAGCCGCTCACGACGCCCGGCGTCCGGCGCGATCGGGACGCGGGTCTGATTCAGGACGTCGCCCTCGAGATCGGTGACCACGGCAAGCACTTTGTGGCCGCCGATGTCGACACCGAGCAGCCGCCCCGCGTCGGCGCGGAATCGGTAGCGCCGGGCCGGCCGCCCGACGGTGCCGGGTGTCGGCTCGACCTCGCTGATCCAGCCGCGGTTGAGCAGATCCCGTACGACGTCCTCGGTCGAGGCGCGGGACAATCCGGTCCGCTTGGCGAGCTCGGTGACTGTCAGCGGCGGCTCGGCCCGCAGCACCCGCAGGGCCGCGACCACGTTCAGTTGCCGCAACCTTTGCAGGTCTCCGCCGGACGGTGCGTCGCTCACTGGGCCTCGCTCATTAGACCTGACAGATTACCTTGGGCTCCTGGCTAACTATTGGTACGCCATTCCTCGGTCCGGTGTGTGAAACGGCGCGCCCCAGCCCTTCCCAAGACCCCATGACAACGTTGTACGTTGGTGCGCGGCCGGTGCTGGTGAGCCGGGACGACCTCGGGCAGGAGGAAGCAGATGCCGAACCCCCTCAAGATCGCGACCCTGGGCTTCTGGCACGTCCATGCGGGCGATTATTCACGGCAGGCGCAGGAGCATCCAGGCACCGAACTGGTGGCGGTCTGGGATCCGGACGAGGAGCGCGGCAAGGCCGGCGCCGAGGCGTTCGGAGTCTCCTGCACAAGCGATCTGGACGCCTTGCTGGCGAGCGACATCGACGGTGTCGTGATCACCACGGCGACCGACGAGCACCGTGACCTGATGGTCAAGGCTGCCCAGGCCGGTAAGCACATCTTCACCGAGAAGGTGCTCGCGCCGACCGTCGCGGAGGCCGAGGAGATCATCGCCGCGACGGACGACAACGGTGTCAAGCTCACGGTCTCGCTGCCGCGACTGGCGCACGGCTACACCAACGCGGTTCGCGAGGTCCTCGACAGCGGACGGCTGGGCCAGGTGACCTACGCCCGGGTCCGGCTCTCGCACGACGGCGCGATTCCGCGCGACGGCAAGGAAGGCTGGCTGCCGCAGCGGTTCTTCGAGCCGAAGGCCGCGATCGGGGGAGCGCTCACCGACCTCGGCTGCCACCCCGTGTACCTGACGCAGCTCTTCCTCGGCTCCGACGCCGAGACCGTGAGCGCGACGTACCGGTCGATCGCGGGCCGCGGCCTGGAGGACAACGCGGTCGTCGTGGTCGGATACCCGAACCAGACGATCGGCGTCATCGAGGCCGGCTTCGCCAGCGGGAACCCGTTCACGATCGACATCTTCGGTACCGAGAACACGCTGACCTACACCGAGGCGGGCAACGTGCTCAAGGTCGGCGACGAACAGCTTCCGGTGCCCGCGGACAGCCTGGACCCGTTCGGCCAGTGGGTCGAGCACATCACCAACGGCACCCGTGCGGACGACAACATCAGTCGTGCCCTGGAGCTCACCCGGCTGGTCGTCGCGGCGAACGAGGCCGCCGCCACCAATACGGTCGTTGCCTACACAACCCATTGACGGGTCCCAACAGCTGAGGAGACCAACCATGCCCCAGATCAAGGTCGGCCTGATCGGCGCCGGCGGCATCGCGTCCGCGCACATCAAGGGCTACCAGGTGCACGCGGACAAGATCGGCATCACGGCGGTCGCCGACGCGGTCGAGGAGACCGCCAAGGCGCGGGAGACCGAGCTCGGCGCGACGGCGTACACGGACTATCGCGACATGCTCGCGAACGAAGAGCTGGACGCCGTCGACATCTGCCTGCCGCACCACCTGCATCGGGACGCGATCGTCGCGGCCGCCGAAGCGGGCAAGCACATTCTCTGTGAGAAGCCGCTGTGCCTGAGTGCCGAGGAGGCCGCCGACGTACGGCGTGCTGTCGAGGCCAGCGGGGTGACGCTGATGTCGGCGCACAACCAGCTCTTCATGCCGGCGGTCGCCAAGGCGAAGGAACTGCTCGAGGCCGGCACCATCGGCACGGTCTACGAGGTGCGGACCACCGACAGCTTCTACAACGACTTCGACCCGAGCTCGATGGGCTGGCGCGCCAGCAGCAAGACCAGCGGTGGTGGCGAGCTCATCGACACTGGCTACCATCCGACGTACCTGATGCTGCACCTCGCCGGCGGCATGCCGGTCGAGGCGACGGCGATGCTCTCGACCCATCGCCTGAAGTTCATGGAGGGCGAGGACTCCGCTCAGGTGCTGATCCGCTTCGACAACGGCGTCGTCGGTCAGCTCGTGACGAGCTGGGCCTACCAGCCCGCCGGTTCGACCGAGCGCTTCTCGGCGGTCGGCGAGCTGGGTTCGTTGCACAGCGACGGTACGTCGCTCACCTACAACCTCCGCTCTGGTGAATCGGAGACGTTCGAGCTGGAGCCGGTCGACACCTTCGCCGCCGAGATCGGTCATTTCGCCGACTCCCTGATCGGCAAGACCCGCCCGATCCACACCGAGGTGGAAGGCATCGCCGTACTGGGCATCCTGCTCGCCGCGTACGAAGGCGCCCGCACCAGCACCATCGCGCAGGTCATCCGGCCCTGACCCTCTCGGCCGCCGGGGGCCTCGCTTCCGGCGGTCAGAGTTTGCGTTGCCATTCCTCGGTCAGCTCGACCGGACGGTAGCCGAGCCGTTCGTTGACCGCGTTCATGGCGGTGTTCTGTTCGGCGTTCCAGGTGTGCAGCACGCGCGGCTCGCTGTGGGCGCGCTGCACGACAAGATGGTTGGCCACCTTCAAGGCCAGGCCGAGCCGGTGGCCACGATGGGCCGGCGCCACCAGGGTGCCGGACTGGAAGACATTGATCGGGTCATGCGTGGGGTAGAAGATCTCGGTGTGTCCGGCGAACGCGCCGTCCGGAGCGATCGCGGCAGTAACCCAGCTCTGTCTGCCTTGCGCGACAGCCTGCTGTTCCCGGGAGCGGACCCGGGCCGCGTCGTAGACCTCCGCCTCCGTCGCCAGGTCGCCCAGCGGAATCTCGTCGTTGAACGTGCTCTCGAGCGCGGCGTACCCGTCCACCAGATCGTCCGGGCAACGGCCCTGCCAGCTGACGAGGCGGTAGTCACGGTGATGGTCGGCGACCTCGGCGGCCAGCTCCGTCAGAAAGGCTTCGTCGAGCGGCAGCCGGAGAATCCGGTGCCTGTCGACAATGCCGACCGTCATCCCCTGAGCCCGTGCGAAGCTCTGCCCGGGGGCCGAGCCGTCGATCGGGCTGTGCACCATGGCCTGCACGATCGAGCGGCCGTGCTCGGCCGCCCGCTCCTGTCCTAGCGCGGCCAGCGCGGTTCCGTAGCCTTGCCGACGGAACTCCGGCAGGACGGCGATGTCCATCGACACCAGATTGAGGTTGTCCTGCAAAGGCAGATCGACGAACAGTACGCCGACCATTCGCCCGCTCTCGTCGCGAGCCGCCCAGATCTCCTTGGCGAAGTACGGCGTGGACCGGATCATCACGGCCCGCATCTCCTCCCGCGGCCAGTGCACAGCGAACTCACGCCCAGCCGTCACCCCCGCCTCCAGCACCCCATGCCACTCGTCGAACGCCACCGGATCGTGCGGGTCGATTCGTTCTGTGATCACCCTCCCGACTGTAGAGGGCGGCGGTCACCAGCCGAACTGGTTTTAGCTGCATCACTCTCAGGAGTGATGCTCGGTCGGGGTGGGTCATTCGTTGCGGTGACCATGGTCGGCACTTGACGGCGATGTGGTGGCAGGGGTCCGGCAGCGATCGTCGAAAGCATGACGATCAGTCCATCGAGCGAGCTCGCGACCGGGCATCGCACCGGCGCCTCGCTGAGCCACTCCGACTACCTGGCGCTGAAGCGCTTCCCCGCCCTCGACGGACTGCGCGCGATCGCCGCGCTGATGGTCGTCGTCTACCACAATCATGGGGCGGACTGGCTGCAGGGCTGGATCGGCGTCCAGATCTTCTTCGTGATCTCCGGCTTCCTGATCACCACGCTGATGCTGCGCGAGGAGGACCGCTCCGGGCGGATCTCGTTCAAGAAGTTCTACGCCCGGCGGATCTTCCGGATCCTGCCGGTCTACTTCGTCGTGCTCGGCGTGACCCTGGCCGCGCAGCTGTTCCAAGGCACGCTGACGTCGGCCGGACCTGGCTCCGAGTTGCCGCTCTACCTGTTCTTCTTCAACGAATTCGGCCACGGCGGGTCGTACGGACAGTCCTGGACACTGGGAATCGAGCAGAAGTTCTACCTGTTCTGGCCGCTGCTCGCGTTCTCCGCCATCATCGTGCAGCGCAAGGCGAAGTTCGGCAGCCGGATCGGCCTGAGCCTGGCGCTGATGGCCGTCGCGCTCGTCATGGTGCCACTGTCGATGGGCGGCGACCCGCGCGGCTGGACCGCGCACTACTTCTCGATCCTCGTCGGCTGCCTGGTCGCGATCCTGATGCACAACCCCAAGACCTACAAACTGTTCCAGCCGCTGACCCGACCCTGGGTCGCCTGTACGGCGGCCGCCGCCTTCCTGGCGATCCACGGGACGGTGCAGTTCTGGGCCGCGTTCATCGACGAGCACCACCTGGCCGGAGACGTTTCCGGCGTCACCGCGGTCCCCCCGCCGTACGTCGTACTGGTCGGCTTCCTGCTACTGCCCGCGCTGCTGGCCAACGCGTTCCCGCAGCGACTGCTCTCCACCCGGCCGTTCGTCTTCCTGGGCGAACGCTCGTACTCGATCTACCTCGTGCAACTGATCGCCCACGCAGCCGTGGCAGGGATCTATCTGCTCTTCGGCGCCAGTCTGAACAAGACCCCAGTGCCATGGGTTCCCGTGGCGCTGATGTCCATCCTGATGGCGCACTTCTGCTACCGCTGGGTGGAGAAGCCGATGATCAACGTCGGCAAAGGCCTCATCGGCCGCCGAACCTTATAGAGTTGGCGTCTGCCCAACAAAACAAGGTGGGTCTTCGAGGGTGGCCAGCCATTGACCGTCGGGATCAACCGGCCTAGGACGAGTCCCAATGAGCTGGACGGCCTTGCAGGACGGGCGATTCGTGGCCACCTGAGAACGTCATCAGAGCAGCCCCGGCCCTGGCTCAGGCTCGTCGTACCCAGGCCCGTTTGCGGCCCTGCTCCGTCGCTGCTCCGTCAGCCGCAAACCAAGCCGCTCGAGCCGACGGTCCACGGCCAGCCGGGCTCTGTCGTGGGACGAGGGCAGCATATGCGTGTACATCCGCAGAGTGAAGCCCGGATCGGAGTGACCCAGGTACTCGGACAGCTCTTTGATGTTGACTCCATCCGCGAGAGTAATGCTGGCGAAGTAGTGGCGTAGGGCGTGGATGCCGGCCGTGGTGTCGGACGGGTAGCGAGTGCGGCCTCGCTCGTCCTTCGTCGGCGGTGGAATGACGCCCGCGGCGACGATGGCTGGCTTCCACACGATGAAGTTGTACAGATCGGCCCGCAGTGCCTTGCCATCGCGCCACCTGCAGAGAAGTCCATGCGTCCGCGGTTCGCCGTCGACTCGCTCCCCCGGCATCGTGATGTTCGTCGTACCAAAGGTTTTGATGTGCTCCTTGGCCAATTCGGCCAGCCGCGGTGACATCGGCACGGAACAGCTCACCCTGGCGTAGTCCTGTGGCCGACCCGATAGTCGGGATGATCCTGTACTTCTCCGGGTGTGCCTCGATGATCTGCTCGACCGTCTCGTCCGCCCAGCCAACAATCTGCGTGACCGGTGCAGCCGGCTTCTTGACGACCTTCGACTGCCCCGGATTCCGCTTGATGAGCTCATCGGCCACAGCAAGTTCAAGACACCCGTTCAGTACCAGGAAAGCGCCCCGGGCCGTCCACGCTCCATGGGTCTCCGCCAGGCCGGTCAGCCACACGGCAACCTCGGACGGCAGGATGTTCTTGACCATCCGCTTCCCAAAGCTTGGTGCGACATACAGCCATCGATAGACCGGTTTCCAGGTCTTCATGCTGCCGACCATCTCCTCACGAGGAGTCTCACCCTGAGTTGGTCGGGGTCGGCCGCATTCCGGATAGGTGACGAGGCAGGTTGTTGCCGGCGTCAGACGATGTCGAGCGGAAGCAAGCAGTCGTGGAGGCGGCGAAGGCCGCCGCGGATCCCGGCCTTGACGGCCGGGAGCTGAACGTCGAGTACTTCTGCGATCTCCGGATAGGCGTAGCCCTCGTAGAAGTCCAGTACGACGGCCTCGCGCTGAAGGCGGTACTGACGCCATCAAATACTGAGAGGCGGAGGTCGCAAACGTCCGGGCGATTTCGCTCCACCCCCGCGTATACACCTGCGACCGGTCCTGGACCGCTACATTCCGCACTCGACAGCCGCCGGCGCGGTGCGATGGCAGGGGCGGCCGTGTTCGCCGTCGTCTTCGTCGCAACCGCCCTCGCCGCGGCGGCCTCCTGTTCTTCCCGATCTGAACCGCTCCCTGGCCGCCCACGTGTACGCCGTCCTCGTCCACGCCCCCCAGCCAGTCGGTGCCTGAGCTACTGCCAGCTCTTGTTGTACGGCGGCTGGCCGCGGAAGTCCGGTATGCCGTCGATGTGCCGGCAGTACTCGGCGAACTTCGCCGGCCGCCCGTCGCCGGGCGCGTTCTCGGCCTCGTCCCGCGCCTGAACAATGCCGGTCAGCCGTCTGTGGGCTCTGATCACCTCGACCAGCCCGGTACCGGCCATCTCGCAGATCCGGCCCTTTAGTTCCTCGCGATGGCTTGGAGTCTGCCGGTCGTACTGCCTCCAGAGACTCTCGATCTCCCGGTGGTATCGCCTGGCGACGCTCGCTGCATCATCGGCCGCAGCGGCTCCGGTACGGCGGGGAATGGGGGTCTCGAACGCCGTATCGAGCAGCTTCTTCAGGGTCGTGGCCAGTGCCGCAGCCTGCTCATCGCTTCGGTAGACCTTGGTTTCCTTGAGCTGATGACGCAGGGTCTTCGACATGTAGAGCTGGCCCGATTGGTGGCTCAGGAACAGCAGCCACCTGGACGGGTTCTGCGCGGCGAAGACCTCCTCTACCCGGTTCTGTGCCTCCCCATCGGCGAGAGACACCGCGTACTGGTCGGCTGCATACTTCCGGAAGGACTCGAGGACCCTGTCCCGGTCCGGCTTCCAGGTGCCGGTTCCAGGGTCCACCGCCCCGTTGAATTGAGCTCGGCGGATCGCATCCGTGGCATTCGGTCCGACGAGGTCGGCATCGGGTGCGACGCCGACCGGCAGCTCTTCGACCCCGTCCGCGACGGGGATCTCCTCGATGATTCCGCCGGTCCCTGAGACGACCGGCGCGGCCTGCCCGTTCGCCTTCAGCGTGATGATTCCCTGATGCTCGGTGGCCATCGCGTGCAGGCGCTTGCCGTTGGCGTAGAAGCTCCACTCGAATTCGCAGGACGGCGCCGCGCCGCCGTATGCGTTTCCCTTGAGGCCGAGCACCGCCGGCTCGCAGAAGAAGTTGCGGAACTTCGTCCCCTCTCCGTGGTATGGCACGACCCGGGCCCGCAGATCCCATTCGGTCTTGGCCGCCCGGCCCCGCACGTACTTGACGCCAATGACCTCGCACTCGATCAGGAACGGAATCGAGAACCGGTCGAACGACTGCTCCCAAGCCTTCTCGACCCGCTCCTTCTCGCTGCCGACCACCTCGCCGACCTCGGCGCTGCCGCCGAGCAGGGCGTGGATCACTCTGAACGCCGTTTTCGGACCGCGACCCACCGCGCGGCCGGTGGCACCGACCGCTGCCGCTGTTCCGGCCGCGAGCGTGAGGGTGGATTTCACACTGATCATGAACGCCAACCGGTGCCGCTGATGGCTGATGACGCGCGGCTCGCCGCCGGAGTACTGCTTCAACGTCGCCACCCGCTCGTCGGTCAGCGTGGTCACCTCCGGTCCGAAGGTCGGCGCCAACTGGCCACTCCCTTCCATCCCGAGGCTGAACGAGACGACGCTCGTCGCGGCCGGCGCACGGACCCCGAACGTCGTCATCGCATTCTGGGCGTGGGCGAACGGATCCGGTTGGCTCATGAGTTGTCCCCTTCACCCTGCTCGACGCCGTTGTTCTTCTCCTTGCCCTTGCCCTTGTCCCGGCTCGCGGCCGCGGCCAGTTCCGGTTCGAAGGCCTCCCGAATCCGGCGACCGACTCGTGCTTCGGTCGGTGCCAGTCCTTGTCGTCCGGCCCACGAGAGGAGAGCTCGCACGGCATCCGCCGCGTCAACGACTCCGGCGAATTCGACCGGCACCCGGGCGTTCGCAGCCTCCGGCGAGGTGCCCAGCGCCCGGTCGATCTCGACGAGCCCGGACTTGGCGGTGTGCAGGATCTTGCCCGGCTCCGGCACGCGCTGACCTAGCAGGCCGCCCAGACGCTCGAGGTAGTCCTCGAGAATCTCGCGGGCCCGCACCGGGTTCGGTTCAACTCGCTGGATGCGATCGGTCAGGAACGTGCCGAATTCACGGTCGAGCTCGGCGTCCATCCGGCGGACCAAGTCAGCCGCCTGGCTGTCACCACGATAATGCGGGTTCGCCCGCAGCTTCCGGCCCATCGCGGAAGCCTCCTCCGCGTACAAGTCGCCGCTGTGGTGTGACAGATGGAGAATCCACTGGCCGACCTCGTAGCGCTCGAACACGATGTCCAGCCGAAGCTGCGACGGCGCGTGCGAAGCCGGCACTCCGTACCGGTCCTTCAGAAACTGCCGCAGTGCCACCAGCGTCCGGTCCCGGTCCGGTTGCCAGTCCCCCGCGCCGGCGGCCTGGCTGATCGACGCACTGAGTTTCTCGGGCACCGCACCGCTGTTCCGGTCCCGCACAGCTACCCCGACCGGCGCGTCCTTGCCGTCCTTACCGTCCTTCGTCTCTTTTGCATCCTTCTTGTCCTTCGCGTCCTTGCCGTCTTTCGCGTCCTTCGCAGGCTTGCTGTCGACCGCTGTGAGCACCGCGCCGACGCTCAGCTTCTCACCCTCCTGTATGGCGTACTTCTCAATGTTCTTCCCCTCCGGGACGACGGTGAGTTCGGGTACCCCGTGGGCTGTGAGACCCAGCCGCAGGTCGCCTTGTTTCTCGCCGCCGCTGGCCCGGAAGCGGCGTCCATCACTGCGGAAGTGCCAGGAGAAGACGACGTACGATGCCGTCAGCCCCTCAACGGGGTGGCTGTGGCCCATGAACTGTAGTGATGCCTTCTCTTGGAAGAAGTTCAGGTACGGGACATCGGCGTGCCAGGGCCGGACCGTCGCCGTCCTGATCTGGTACTCGGTCTTCGTCTGACCGCTGAAGCGGTAGCGGAAGCCGACGATCTCGCAGTCGATCTGCAGAGGGATCTGGACCCTGGTTTTCGAGTGGTGGAGCCCGTCAATCAGGTTGTAGAGCTCCGCCTTCGCGGCGGGCTCGTCGTCGACGTGCTTGACGAGGTTCGCGGCCTTGGGACCGATGGCCGCCCAGTCGACCTGCGTCTTGATTGCCGAGTGGCGATAGAACCTGAAGGGGATTCGGTAGCGCGTTCGGCTGATGACGTCGAGTTGGCCGCCGGACAGGGCTTGAATTCGCTTCAGGCGGGCGTCGTCGAGGGTCGAGGCGGCGGCGCCGTACGTCGGCTCTACAGCGCCGCTGACGCCGACGGCGAAGTTGACCACCTGCACGATGGCGCCGGCGGCGGCGACGATCGCGCTCGCGCCACCCACGCCTACGGTGAACGGGTCCACGGTTCCGCCTCTCAGGCCGAGATGTCTTCGACGGTGATCGTGATGCCGGGCATCCGGCCGAGCGCCTCGAAGGCGTCAGCCTCCTCCGGCGTGAGGTCGAGGTCGCCGCTGTCGAACTTGCCCACGATCGCCTGCAGCACAGCCAGGTCGATCTCGGCCGGTTCGGCCGCATCGTCGTCGTCCAGCTCAGGCACCGCGGCCGTACCGCCGGACTTCGCCGTACTGCCCGGCGCACCCTCGGACTTCGCGGCGACGGCACCAGAGGGCGCATCCGCCACCGGCACCTCGACGGGCGGTGGCGGCGGTGCGGGCGGTACGTGTGTGGCGATGATGTGATCGGACCAGCCGGTCAGGAAAGTCACCAGATCGCCCGTTGGCGCGGCCTGCCACTGCGGGTACTCGCGGTCCAGTGTCGTCCGCACGAACTCCGGCCAGATCCCGCCGAGCCCGCGCTGCAACTTCTCCTGTTGTGCTGCCGTGATCCAGCTCAGCGTCGCAGCGTCCTCAACCGGTGGCGGCGGTGGTGCCGCCGGCACATGCTCCGCAATGATGTGATCGGACCAACTGGTCAGGAACTGCACCAGATCCTCGACCCGCGCGGACCGCCAGACCGGGTACTCGCGGTCCAGTGTCGTCCGCACGAACTCAGGCCAGATCTCACCTAGCCCATGCTGCAACTTGTCCCGCTGTGCGTCCGTCACCCATTCCAGCGCGCCCGCGTTCGGCGGCGGGCCGGGAGTCCGGCGGGCGCCGGCGATGATGACGTCGGACCAGTCGTCGACGAACCCCTGTAGACCGTCGGTAGTGGCGCCGCGCCACGGCGGGTACTTGTCCTCCAGCGCGGTGGTGAGCGCGGCTGCCCAGGTACTCCCGAGGCCGGCCTCCAACTTCCCCCGCTGCGCGTCCGTCAGCCAGTCCAAGGTCGTCCGGTCCGCACCGGGCGCGGCACCAACCGCAGCCTGCGCCGCGAGCAGCGTCGGATACGCGCGGGCCAGGTCGCTGATCCCGATCCGGTCCAGCTCCGCCATCGTCCGCGTCGGATCGCCCAACCGGTCGACAGTGAGCGCGAACCGCTCGATGAACGTGCCGTCGAACGCGGAGTCGAAGTCGGCCGCGGTGGCATACAACTGATTCCGTACAGCGTTCCAGCTGCCGTCGGTGTTCGCGACGGCGGCGCAGATCGCGTTGAACCACTGCTCGATGCGTGTGTCACCTTCGAGCTCGACCGCCGTGATCGCACGTCGCGTGTCGTCGTCGTACATCGGACCACCTCTGCTCGTCGCCGGGGAACGTCTGCCCACCAGCATCCGGGCGACGGTGGTGGCGCCGGTCGTACTCGGGCCAAACCTTGGGGTAGGCCCGGATGCCTGTTCGAGCAAGCCGCGGGGCCCCAAAGCCATCACGTAGGGGTCAGGGATGTGAGTACAGCAACGGTGATCGGTGGAGCGGGACAGGTCCTCACACTGGGATTGACCCGTTTTGACGGACATCCGAGATCGGGAGCTTGTGCTCCGGACGGATATTCATCATGGAGTCCATGGGAAAGAAGAAACCAAGGCCTCGTCGTTCGTTCACTGCTGAGTTCAAGGCCGAGATCGTCGAGCTGTGCCACCGCGGCGACCGGTCGATCGGGCGGATCGCGAAGGACTTCGATCTGACCGAGACCGCGGTGCGTGAGTGGCTGAAGCAGGCCGAACGCGACGCAGGCACCGGCGGCGGGCTGACCACGAGCGAGAAAGACGAGCCGTGGGCTGGGCGACCGCCGACCATCTGCGCACCGACCTGATCGCCGGATCGCGGCGAGTTTGTCGTGTACGAAAGCGCTGACTCATTGACGAAGTTTGTTGAGGTTCGATTAGGAGCTCAGAGGTTGCTACCCCTGCAGACGTCCTTGGAACTGATCAGCAGGTCAGACGATTTGATGGAGTTGACGGCGGGAGGTTATGCCCAATTTGGTGAAGATGTTACTCAGGTGGTATTCGATCGTTTTGGGAGTTACATAGAGACGGGCGGCTATTTCGCGGTTGGTGAGGTTCTGGCGAACCAGTTCTATGACTTCGCGTTCTTTGGTGGTGAGGTTGTGATAGTGGCGGGTGGTGAGTTTGGAGAGGTCGGCGTTCAAGCGGCGGCGGTAGGGGGTGGCGGACAGGGCCGTGAAGCATTGATCGGCGGTGGTCAGCCAGTGGGTTGCGCCGGGGGTGTCGCCGGCGAGTTGGAGGCGGCGGCCGTGGGCTTGGAAGAGTTGGCCGTCTGCCAGGCGGGGGCGTGGCTCGATGAGGGTGTTGAGACATTCTTCGGTGAGGTCCAGGGCCGTCTGGAGGTCACCTTCGGCCTCGGCTTGTTGGGCCGCAAGGCGTGTGACGGTGCTCCTCATGACGATGATTTCCGCTGTTCGTTCGTGCAGTGCCGCTAGTTCGTCGGCTGCTTCGTCGAGTTCGCCGGCGTGCTGGAGCGCATCGATCAGCAGGGGACCCCACCAGGTGCTCCACCATTCGTGAGGTCCGCCAGGAGTCTTTCGTCCCGAGCGGAGGCCGGGCACTGCGCTGAAGGCGGCGAGGATGCCCCGGTAGTCGTTGCGCGCCTGATAGAGCAGTGACGCTGCGATGGCGGCGTACCTGAGGTCTTGAGGGCCGCCGACTCGGCGGGCGATGGCGTCAGCGGAGCGAACATGGTGCTCGGCGATCTTCCAGTCGCCTCGGGCCGCAGGGACCGTGACGGCAGCCAGGTGGCGGATGACTTCGTTCATGGCCGGCTGATCGTCGTCCGCGAGCATCGCGGCTCTTCGCATTGTCAGGACGCTCGCGTCCCATTCACCGAGTTGGTACTGAACTGCAGCCAGGTATGAGTACGGTTGGACACCGGACAGCATCTGCGCACCGGCCTCCTGACGTCTGACGACCTCGGAGAGATCGCCTCGTGCCTCCTCGGCGTGCCCGATCAGGGCCCGGATCGCCCCGCGGCAGGCCAGCGATTCGAGGTCTTGATTGGAGATGTCCGACGGATGGACCGACAGGTATCGGAGCTTCTCAAGGCCCGCTGCGAGACCGTCCCGCCGGCTTTGCGCGACAGCCTGCAGGCAGACGACGTAGTCGCGCAGCGTCGTGGGTAGACCTGTCGCCGCCAGCGCGACCTCGGCCAGTTCGAGCGCATCGTCGACGTCGCCGCGCCAGACCCTGATACCGGTCAGCCCCCCGGCGGCAGTGCCGCGAACCCAGGAGCGTGAGTTGTCCGCCGAACCGTACGAGAAGGCGTGTGTGAGGTGATGTTCAGCTTCTTTGCGCTGACCTCTGACATAGAGCTCGCACAGCCCCAGCGCGAGTGAGCGTAATGCGGTTGGCGCGCAGTGCACCGCGCGCTCGTACAGAGGCCGACTTCGGCCACGGTCAGAGCTGAACATGAGGTGGACCATTGACGTCAGCAGAAGCTTCTCGCTGTGTGGCCCCCAGGGGCTCAGGTCTGCGGCCCAGCTCAGGAAGGTTGCGGCCGTACCGTGGTTGCCTTGCTCGGCTTCCTTCGCTGCGGCGCTCTCGAGCTGAGCAGCAAGTACTGCGTCCTTCGAACTTACCGCCGCGACACGATGCTGCCAGGCCAGGAAGGGCTCGACGGTCGTCGCTGCCCGCCTGTGCAACTGTCCGCGGCGAGCTGGGGAAAGCGCGGAATAGATCGCCTCGCGCTGTAGATCGTGCGTGATGGCGACGGAGCTGATCGGATCGGTGCGGAACCAGGTCGCCAGCCCGACATCGATTGCCGGCCGCAATGCGTGATGCGGGTCATCGACCCCGGCGACCTCGGCGGCCTGGGCAAGGGAGGGCCGGCCGCTGATGACAGACAGCGCCTCTAACAAGGATCGTGACTGCTCGGGAAGGCCTCGAAATGTACGCCGGGTCGCGGTAGCGATCGAGGGTGGCACAGCCAGCCGCCAGTCCATGTTGCTGAGACGCTGCGACGAGACCTCGTTGAGTACGGTTCGTAGGAGTAGCGGATGACCTTCGGTGTAGGCGTGGAAGCGTCGCGCGGCGTCGATCGGTAGGCGCCTTCCGACCAGCGCCTGGGCCAGTTCGCTGACGTCCAGGAGATCCAGGCCCGTCAACCGGAGATGAAGGTCGGCCGGGATCCCATGGATCAGGCGTTCCAGTGCGTTGTCGGAGGATCCCACCGCGTCGGTGGTTTCGGATCTGGTGACCAGAACCATCAGGAGCTGCTCGGACCATGCTCTGCGGAGCAGGAATCGCAGGGCCTGAAGGGAACTGCGATCCGCCCATTGGATGTCGTCGATCATTAGCGCTACGGGTGCGCGGCGCTGGAGCGCTCCGAACAGCTCGAGCAGCTGACTCCCGACTGCGGCGGGGTTCGCCTCCGCGGGTGTTGCCGAGCCGAGTGACAGGGTTCTGGCCCGGAGCTCCGGCGGCACTTGGGTCAGCAGCTGATCGATGACACCCATCTCGAGCAGGGACTCGGCCGGGTCGCCGGTTGCCGACAGCACCGTGAAATCTGTGAGGCGGCCGAGGAAACAGCGGATCAGCCATGACTTACCAATCCCGGGCGGCCCTTGGGCGACCGCCGTCTGGTGCTCACCCGCGCGGACCTTGTCGGCCAATTCGGCCAGGCGCACCAACTCGACACTGCGTCCGACAAAATCGCTGTCTGCGGGCCGATGCGCGGGGCCAGGGGTCATGGCGCCTCAATTCCGGAACGTCGCGATGGGAAGGCATCGCCGACACCGGACCATGATAGGTCAATCGCTCAACCGGCCAAGAGGTCGAAGCCGCTGTCAACCACGTGCAGGCGGCAACAGTTTCCGATCGTTATCAGGATGGTTGCCCTGAGCGTCAGGAGCAGTCAGCCGACGAGTACCTGCCCTGTTGCGATGACAGTGCAAGTAGGCGCGGGCGCCGGATCGTTGCAGGACAGCACTTTGTCGCCGGCCTTGGCCAGTGGCTTGCCGTTGACCAGGACGAGCGGGCCGATCGCGATCACGGACCCGCGGTTGTCGGGCGGATTCTGGAAAGTCCCTCCGGAAGGGACGTGCGGCGGCAGGTTGAGTGCAACACTGCCGTGGATGGCGGCCGGCTTCCCCTCGATGAGTACGTCGGTACTGCAGCCGGTCATGATGCGGCCGGAGAAGGGACAACTCCGAGGGGTCGGCACCGGCCCGCCGGCGCTGGGCACCATGACGATGTGAATGTCGATGCCGACGACCTGATCACCTAGCTTCGCTGCGGGCTTGCCCATCGACCGCTCCTTCCGTGATTCGCGCCGTGGGCCGCCGCCGGCCGGCAACTGTCCCCGAGTTCGAGCCGGCCGGTTTCGCCGCGGTGGGTTTCATCGGGGTCGAGACGCCTAGTTCGATTGTTTCCGGGGGACGCGCGAGGTCGGCCGGGGTCTCCGACGGCACCGAGGCGTTGCCACGAGGCCGAGACAGGCCCTAGGAGACAGGCCCAAGGCTGACCAGAGGTCCGATTGAACCGGTTGGAAGCCGCGACGCCCGATCGACAAGGTTACGGTCCCACGCGCCTGACTCATTGATCCTGTCAGGCGGTCCGCCGGCACGGTGGGCGCATGGGCGACAGAACGCAAGACCTTGCCCAGCAGCCCGAGTTCAAGTTCGAGGGTTGCCGACCAGGCGGTGAGCAGGTAGTAGAAGTCGTAGCGTTTCTCGGGCGATACGCGGCTGGCCACCCGTCCGTCCGCATCGCGTTCCTCGGTCCAGAGACCAGCCGATCCACCGTCCGGATTCTCCAGTATTTGGTACAGGAACAGATCGACAGTGCTCCGGCCCGCCAGGGTCTGGCTCGGCGGCTCCAGCGAGATCGCCGTGCCTGGTGGGAGCACGTCACCGAGGCGCGAGCAGATGGCGGCGCCCAGTTCATCGAGCATGACCACCACTGTCCTGGAGCCCAGGGCAACCAAGCAGGAACCCCTGGACAGCTGTCCGGGCGCTCCGGATGGCCCGATGAGGCAACCGTTCGTGCACCGTCTCTTATGGCGCGACGGTGCCGCCCAGCCGGACAGTTACGACAGGCCGATTCGTCGGAACAGTTGCTCAGCCAGGAGGCCGCGATGCCGTCGTACCTGTCCCCAGGTGTCTATGTGGAGGAAGTCTCCTCCGGCTCGAAACCGATCGAGGGAGTCGGTACGGCGGTCGCCGCATTCGTGGGGTTCGCCGGGAAAGGGCCGTTGAACGAAGCCGTCCTGGTCACCAACTGGACTCAGTTCGTGGAGACTTTTGGCCAGTTCGTTGAGGGCGCGCTGCTCGCGCACTCCGTGTACGGCTACTTCCTCAACGGCGGCGGCACGGCGTACGTCGTACGGGTTGGCGGTGGGTCGGGTCGGCCGACCGGCCAACTCGAAGGCCCGGCCAACAGCCGGGCGGAACTGCCGAGCCGTGGCGACGGCCGGCCGCTGGTCGTTCGTGCTCTGGACGGTGCACCAGCCGGACAGCCGCTGACGGTCGAGGTACACGAGCCGTCCGAGCCGGGCGAGGACGTCTTCAAACTCGTCGTCAAGGCCGGGGCGGAGGAAGAGGTCTTCGACAATGTCAGCACGCGGCGTGGGGCGACGAATGTGGTGAACGCGCTGCGAAAGTCCAAGTGGGTGGTAGCCGAAGAAGTCAAGGGCGCGACTCTCGCGGTGCCACAGCCGGGTACCTCGGCAACGCTGGCGCAGGCCGAACCGGAGCAGCGGCCGGCGACCGTCGAGGATTACGTCGGAGATGCCGACGAGCGCAGCGGGTTCTCGGGTTTCGAGGCGGTCGACGACATCACCATGTTGTGTGTCCCCGACCTGATGACCGCCTACGAAGCCGGGACGATCGATCTCGACGGCGTCAAGGCTGTCCAGCTGGCGATGATCGCGCACTGCGAACTGATGTCCGACCGGGTGGCGATCCTCGACGCGCCGCCGGGACTGCGGCCGCAGCAGATCAAGGACTGGCGGCAGAACGTCGCCGGCTACGACTCGAAGTACGCCGCGCTCTACTGGCCGTGGATCAAGGTCGCCGATCCGTCCACCGGCAAGCCGATCGTGATCCCGCCGAGCGGCCATGTCGCCGGAGTCTGGGCACGCAACGACGAGACCCGGGGTGTGCACAAGGCCCCGGCCAACGAAGTCATTCGCGGAGTTCTCGACCTGCAGTCGTCGCTGACCCGGGGCGAGCACGACCAGCTCAATCCGATCGGGGTGAACTGCTTGCGGTTCTTCCCGGGACAAGGCATTCGGATCTGGGGTGCGCGGACGCTGTCCAGCGACGCCGAGTGGCGATACCTCAACGTGCGCAGGCTTTTCAATTACCTGGAGAAGTCGATCATCGGCGGCACTCAATGGGTGGTCTTCGAGCCGAACGATCCCTTCTTGTGGTCATCGGTCGAGCGCACCATCGGCATGTTCCTGCGCCGCGTTTGGCGAACCGGGGCGTTGTTCGGGCGGACGCCGGAAGAGGCGTTCTACGTCAAATGCGACGCCGAGAACAACCCGCCGGAGAATCGCGATGCTGGAATTCTCACGGTCGACATCGGGGTGGCACCGGTCAAGCCGGCCGAATTCATCGTCTTCCGGCTGGCGCAGTTCGGTGAGGGGACGGAGCTGCAGGAATGATCGGCTCGATCGTCCCGGCCTCCGGTACGGTGGCGCGGCTCCTGGACCCGCCGCCCGTCACGGCACCGCGGTTCTTCGTGATGTGCGAGGGCTGGACCGCGGGGATCGGTTTCTCCAAACTCGCCGGCTTCACCTCCGAGGTGGAGTTCCAGGAGTACTCGTACAACGCCCGCCTCGGCAATGTGCACACCAAGCAGTTCGGTCGGACGAAAGCGCCGTCGATCGTGCTGGAGCGCGCGCTGGACCGGAACGGATTCGCCCAGATCTACGGCTGGCACGTGCTGGCCAGGATGAACAACCCACTGGCGAAACTGCCGGCGATGTTCGACATCTGCAACAAGGCGGGAGACCCGGTGGTCGCCTGTCTGCTGGAGAACGCCTGGTGCGCGAAGCTCGAACTCGATGCCGCCCAGGCCGGCGCCGGGTCGGTTTTGATGATGCGCGCCACGATCATCTGCGACGGAATCATTCAGCTGTGACAACGCTGCGACGAAAGGATCGATGAGATGGTCGCCAATCCCGCGAAACTCGAGGGGATCGTCAGCGCGGCGCGCTTCGTGATCGACCTCCCCGGCACGATCGTCGGCCGGATGGACTTCTCCGAGCTGAGCGGTATCAACTCCAAGGTCGGCTCGTCGGAGTACCTCTACAGCAACTCCGACGGAACCCTGGTCCACACGAAACAGTTCGGCAAGACCGAGCCGCCGACCATCACCTTGAAACGTGCTGTCGACAGAACCGGAACGAACCGGCTCCTGATCTGGCACAACCTCGCACGCGAAGGGAAGACCGATGCTCGGTGCGACGGCTCGCTCAGCGTCTTCGGAGCCGGCGACGGTGACGCAACGGCGATCTACTTCATCTTCAACGCCTGGTGTTCGGATTTGACCATCAGCTCGCTGAAGGCCGGGTCCTCGGACGTGGCGTCGGTCGAGTGCAAGATCACCTGCGAACGCATCGAGGGCAAGCAATGACGCTTCTGTCGGCCGAGGTCGGGATGCGGACGGAGTACCCGTTCGTACTGCCGCGGGGATTCGTCGACGAGCAGGGGAACCTGCATCGCGAAGGAGTGATGCGGCTGGCCACGGCCCGCGACGAGATCACCACGCAGTCCGATGCCCGGGTCCGACAGAACCCGGCGTACCTGACCGTGCTGCTGCTCGACCGGACCCTCGTCCGGCTGGGCACGTTGCCGACTGTGGACACCCTTGTTGTCGAGTGCCTGTTCGCCTCTGATCTCGCCTTCCTGCAGGACCTGTACCGGCGGATCAACCAGAGCGGGCACACCGAGGTCGAGGTGACGTGCCCTTCCTGCGGGCACGACTACGCGGTCGATATCGCCGGTGATCTGCCGGGGGAAGCCTGACGACGTACCCGGCCGAACGGCTCTGGGAAGAGGTTGTGTACGTCGCCTACTACCTGCACTGGTCCCACGCCGAAATCCTCGATCTCGAGCACAGCACCCGGGCGCGCGTGATCGAGGGCATCGGCAGGATCCATACCAAGCTCGACGAGAGCGACCCGGCGCTGGCGCCGGCCCAGATCTGGAGGTAGTCGATGCGCTGGCCGTTCAGCCGCAGGTCCTCCCGCACGATCGCCGACGGGCCTATAGCAGTCGACGTACCGGACGCTGCCGGCCCTGAGTTGGCACCGCTGCGCCGGCCGCGGGCCTGGGCCCGGGGCTCTGTGCTGGTCCCGGTGACGTGGCTGCGGCCTCCGATCCTCAGCCCGTTCCTGATGACGCCGGACGTGGCCGGGGCGAGACAGCTGCTGGCCCCTCCGGACCGGCAGACCAGCCCGTTGGGAATGGAACTGCTGCGCGGCACCGTCGCTCGGCACCGCGAGACCAACAGGCAGTCCTGGCCTCACCTACGGCTGAAGCCGCCAGCCGCTGAGTTGTTCGAGACCGACGATGAGTTGCACGGCGAGGCACTCACGGCCACGCGCCGACGACCGCCGGCGGTCGGACCATGGCGTGCGGCGCGGGCCACGCTCACCGTCGTGACGGAGGAGTCGGTCGGGAGCCCGCAAGAGCCCAATCAGCCGTTTCGGAGCATCGGTCCGTTCGAGCGGATGCTTGCCGAGTTCGAGACGGACGACGCGCTTGGTCTCGCCATGTTCACAGGCTTCTCCTCCTCGGCATCACCCCCGCCGGAACAGTCCGCTCGCCCAAGTCCGCCGGCGAGACCGGTCCATCGTCCTAGCCTTGCGCAGACCCGGAAACGCGGTTTGAGGGCATCGATTCCGGCAGGAGAAGAAGGCGATCCGGCCGGACGGCAATCGCTTGCCGTGCCTGAGGCCGCGGACCACGAGGACGAGCGCCGGCCGGCGGATCGCGACGACCAGGTTGCGCCGACTCTCGAACCACTCGTCGCGGTTTCCCCGGTCGAGCAGTCCCGAGCGATCCGTCCGTGGGTGTCGTCGACCGAACCGGAGTCGGGCACCATCGGAGAAACTCTGCCCGCACCAGGTCCACCGAACTTCATCCATCTCGCTCAAGAAGCACTGCCCGCATCGCCGCCGCCGAAGCAGATCCGCCCCGCCGGAAGAACTTGGCCCAGGCCCGAGCCGCCGAAGCAGGTCCACCCCGGCGAAGAAACTCCCGCACCAGAGCCGCCGCCGCTGATCCACTACACCGGAGAAACTCTGCCCGCGACAGAGCCACCGGACCTGATCCACGTCGCCGGTGAGTCTGCGCCCGTACCGGAGCCGCCGAATCTGATCCACCCCGAGAGCGTGCGCGGGACAGTCGTCGCCGGCTCCAACAGGATCGTTGCGACCGGCTCCGAGCCGTTGGTGCCCTCGCCTCAACTACTCGTGCCTCAGCGTCAGCTGTCGGTGCCGCCTCAACCGCCGGAGGCCCCGCTACCTGCTGAGCTCCTGCTTCTCGCTGACCCGTTGCCTCCCGACGGGTCCCATATCGTTCCTCACCTGCCGACCGAGCCGCAGCTGGAAACGCCGCGCCCCGCAGAGCCCACCCGCCCGTGGTCGATCCCGGCTGTGCAGCTTCGGTACCACAGCCAGCCACCGTTGCCTGCAGCAACTATCACGCAACAGCTGGTGCCGCGCCAGGTGGCTACTTCGGTGGGAACGCGGTGGGGTGTCGAGCTGGGTGACGTACCGGTCGTCCGTGGGCGGGTGGCCGGTGCGCGGGCGAAGGAGCTCTCGGTCCGCGCGTTCACCACGCGCGGTGTCGTCCACCTTCCGGACGAGGCTGGCGAGCTCACCGACCCCGGCGTACAGGCGCTACTCGCGCACGAACTGACCCACGTCGCCCAGCAGCAGCTGCTCGGCGCAGACCTACCCGCAGCTGCCTCCGCGGAAGGGCAACGGCTGGAAGAGCAGGCAATCGCGACCGAGCAGTGGTTCCACGCCGGCACCCCCTTGGTCCACAGGCCGATCGAACACCGGTGCGCCGAGGCAGCAGGCGACCGCACCGAGCAAGTACAGGCAGCTCCCGTCGGCAGCGAGCTCACCTGGACGATGCCCGGTGTCATCTCCGATCAAGGCAGCGCTCCACCCGCGCCGGACGCATCGACTCTCGATCACTCGCAGCCTGCCCACCGCGAGCCGGTCAGCCACCAGCGCCCGGAGTCGTCATGGCCCACAGTGGCCCAGCAGGCGCGGGCAGTGCCGCCGATTCGCGCAGACCCGCAGCTGATCGAGCGCCTGGATCGCTTGCAGGAGGAGGTGGACGAGCTGCACGAGCGGCACGATCGCGTCGCCGAGGACCTGGTGGTCCGGCTGGACGATCCCTGGGTGCTCGGTCGGCTGGCCGAGCGTCTCTACACCAATTTTCGCCACCGGCTACGTGCCGAGCTGCTCATCGACCGCGAGCGCCATGGTGCTCTCGCCGACCTACGTTAGGAGACGAGTGCCTTGATATCGGCAGCCAAGTCCGTCGGCAAGCGCCTGGAGATGCTCACCGGCCAGGTCGGAATGTCGCATCGGTACGTCATCGACATCGACAAGTCCACGTACGACCTCGGTTCGTGGAGCAAGGCCGCGGGCCTCGGGGTCAAATGGTCGAAGGAGAGTCACCGGCCTGGCCGGACGACTCACGAAACCATTGTCCCCGGCAACGTCAGCTACTCCGACATCGCGTTGTCCCGTGCGGCTGGTGCCGAGTCCGGCCGAGTGCAGGGATGGCTGGTGAGTGTCACCCGCGACCGCCGGCCGCTGACCGGCGCGATCTACATGGTGGACTTCCTGGGGATGCCCATCATCAAGTGGCAGCTGAAGGAGTTCTTCCCGATCGGCTGGCGGTTGTCGGAGTTCGATTCGAGTGGTTCGCGCCCGGCGATCGAGACGCTGGAGCTCGCGCACGCGGGCTTCCTTGAAGCCGAAGCGCGGTTGCTGCCATGAGCATCCCCGGCCTGCCGACCGCGGGACCTGCAGTGGTCGGGGCCGCCGGACGGCTGTTCCTTTCGCCGCGAAGCGTGCTCGTTCCGTCGGCATCGCCGTACGGCATGACGATGTGGTTCGACGTCTCGGTAGCGAGGCTGGACGGCTTGGTGCGGCCACTCGGCCTGTGGTCGGGGTGCTCGGGGCTGGAGGTCCAGCTGGTGCCGGAAGGGCCGCTCGACGAAGGCGGCAACTACACCGTCCCGCGCTACCTGCCCGGCAAGCTCACCTACGGCAAGGTGACGCTGGAGCGGGCGATGACCCAGGAAGGAGCCGGAGCCGTCCAGAGCTGGCTCGAGGAGCAGAGTGCTCAGTGGGTGGAGGGACAGGACGACCGTCAACCCTGGTCGACCACGGTCTCGATCCGGCTGCATCGGAGCGTGAGTGGAGAGGACTCCATGATTCATGAATGGGTGCTCGAGAACGCGATGGCGGCGTCGTGGACGGTGCCGGCCTTCAACACCAAGGGCGGCGGAATCGCACTGGAGAAACTCACGCTCGTCCACGGCGGCTTCCTGAAGACCGGCGCGCTGGTCAGCAAGCTGGAGCTGGTCGAGGACGGCCACGGCGCACTGACCTTCCTGTGCAACCCGTCGAAGATCTCGTTGAAGAAGCAGCGCCGGGTCGAGGCCAAGAACGCGACCGTCGACACCGGGGTCGAGGTAGTCGATCCGAATGCCATGGGGATCACCCTGAGCGACCTGAGGATCGAGGGCGCTAAAGAGGTCGGGATGGCCCTGCCCCGGTTGGAGAGGTGGCTACAGCTCGAACCACCTGCTGCTGCGAAGCCGAAGGTCGCTCCGCCGCCGGCCGAAGGTACGAATCCCAAGACCTGTTCGCTGTGCCAGCAGGTCCAACCGGTGCCGGCCGCCGCTGCCAGCGAGGGGGAGCCGCATGTCCTGCGACCGTCCTGGGGCCTCCGGCGCGGCGGACTACCTCCGCAGGTGATCCTGAAGAGCTTCGACCTTGTGTACACGAGGTTCACCCCGGGCGGTGAGCCGAGCCGGGCCACCGTCTCGCTGACGCTGCAGGAGTACACGCGGTGGAAGGTCGGCAAGGTCAAGGATCCGGCCCGGCCACCATCGTCCGCGGTCCGGATCGGCGCTTCGCGGCCACTGGGACGGCGACCGTGACGATCGTGGCGGACTGGCGGTCCGACGGACGAGCCGCGGTCCTGGCCGAGGTGTACACCGGGCCGGCCAAACAGCCGTTGCCGGAGGTCCTGGCCGACTCGATCCTCGCGGTGGTTGTGGACCAGAGCCATCGGCTGCCTGACATGTTCGAGCTTGTTTTCGACGACCGCGGTCTGGCTGACCAACTGCTGACCGCACTCGCGATCGGCACCGAGGTCGGGATCGCGGCATCCTCACCGCTGCGCCCCGGAGATCCGCAGATGCTGATGGCGGGTGAGGTGACCGCGATCGAGGCCGAGTACGGGGAAACTGGCCTGCTCACCGTCCGTGGCTACACCCAGGACCACCGCCTGCAACGGATCCGCCGCAGCCGAACCTTCGTCAACATGTCCGACGCGGACATCGCCGGCAAGGTCGCCCGCGAGGCTGGGCTGACGATCGGTCAGGTGCCGCCCACGCGCGTCGTATACGAACACGTCGGCCAGGTGAACCAGACGGACTGGGACTTCCTGTTGGAGCGAGCGGCCGCGATCGGCGTCGACTTCGGGGTCTCGCACGGCAAGTTCTTCTTCGGTGACCGCGCGGTCGGCGGTCCCGTCCCGCTACGGCTACTGTCCAATCTCGTGAGCTTTGCGCCGCGGGTGACAGTGGGAAACTTGGCCGGTGAGGCCGAGGTCCGGGTCTGGGATCCGCTGGCAGCCAAGGTCGTCAGCGGCCGCGCGCCGGTCTCGACCGCTGGAGGCGGGTACGGCGCTGACATCGCGCAAACGGTTGCTAAAGGCAATGGTAAGGCGACCGGACCGGCAGCGAAGCCGGGGCAGCACGGCCCACCGCCCTCGGAGAACGCCATGGTGGTCAGCGATGATCCAGGTGCTGTCTCAGCCACGATCGGGCCTGCCGTCGAAGCCCGTGCCGAGGGCCTGGCCGGACTCATGGCGGATACGTTCGCCGAGGCGGTTGGCGAGAGTATCGGTGATCCGTGGCTGTCAACGGGCCGGGAGATCGAGGTCTCCGGTGTCGCCGCGCCGTTCGCCGGCCTCTGGACGGTCACCCGAGCTCGCCATGAACTGCAGAACGGCCGGTACCGGACCAGGTTCGAGGTGAGTGGTGCGCAGGACCGCAGCCTGCTCGGCCTGACGAAGGGTGCCGGCGCCGCCCGAAAGCAGATCCCTGGTGTCGTGTGCGGCATCGTGACCAACAATTTCGATCCGTTGGCCAAGGGACGAGTCAAGGTGAGCCTGCCCTGGTTGTCACCCGACTACGAGACCGGCTGGGCCAGCGTCGTACAGGCCGGTGCAGGAGAGCGCAGCGGCGCGATTTTCCTGCCGGAGACCGGCGACGAAGTGATGGTGGGCTTCGAGTTCGGCGACTTCCAACGGCCGTACGTCCTCGGCGGGATCGTGAACAATCGCAGTGCCTACGAACTCGGATCACCACCTGTGCGAGCCCAGGGCAACAGCGCGGCGGTGCAGTGGCGTGGGTTGGTTGCTCCGTCCGGATCCCGATTGGCGTTCCACGACGAACTCGCGGGCCAGAACCGTGTTGACCAGGCGGAAATTCTGCTCGGCAGTGGTGATGGAAACCTCACGCTCCGAATCGATCAAGTGGCCGGGGTCGTCGCGCTGAAGTGTGTGCCGGCCCGAGTGACCAAGCCCGGCGAGAAGGGTCGGCTCGTCATCGAGTGCGGCCCGGGTGGTGCGATCGACATCGTGGCCGGAGCCGGCGGCGCGGTCACCATCGACGGTGGCGCCGCGCTGAACCTCAAGGCCCAGCGGGTGAATCTCGAAGGTGCTCAGATCACCGTCAACGGCACCGGACCGGTAGAGGTCAAGGGCAAGCCGATCAAGCTGAACTGATCCGGAGGAGACTTCATGACGACACAGGCTGTGGCCGGACTCCGGTTTCCGCTCGACTGCTCGACGACGGGGAGCTTCGGCCTCACGCGCGGGATCGACAAGCTCGAGCAGTGCATCAGACTGGTGCTGCTCACCTATCCGGGCGAGCGGGTGATGCGCCCGGAGTTCGGGAGCCGGTTGCGTGACTTCGTCTTCGAAGCGGCAACCCCGGTGGTCAGAGCCCGGATCGCCGACGAGGTGGAGCAAGCGATCAATTCTTGCGAAGTCCGCGTTCAGGTCCATCGGGTCGACGTGGTCCCGGACGGGTCGACCGATGGTCTGCTGCACATCACGATCCACTACCAACCGCGAGAATCCGAGGAACTGCTGTCAGCCGTGGTCGACTTCGCCACCGATGCGGCGGTGAACTGATGGTGCTGCCGGCCCCCAACCTGGACGATCGGCGCTACGACGACCTCGTCGCCGACTCGCTCGATGTCGTCCGCCGGTCCTGCCCGGAATGGACCGACCAGAGCCCGGCCGATGCTGGGGTGACACTGATCGAGGCCTCGGCGTATCTGATCGACGGGCTCTTCCAGCGACTCAACCAAGTGCCGGACCGGCTGCATCTGAAGTTCCTCGACCTGATCGGACTGCGGCTTGTTCCACCGACTCCCGCAACGGTGCCGGTGACGTTCTGGCTGTCGGCCCCGGCTACATCGGCACTTGTCGTTGCCCGTGGCACCGAAACCGGCACCGTCCGAACCGAGACCGAGCCGTCGATCGTGTTCTCTTCGAGCGCAGAGCTGACCATCGTGCCGTGCTCGGTGATCGCCGTAATGACCAGGACGGAGGAGTCACCCGATCCGGTTGAGCATGACCTCGGATCGGCGCCTGCAGCGGCATTCGCCACGTCACCGCAATCGGGTGACGAACTTCTGATCGGCCTGGACGTTGCGGTACCGGCAACCGCCGTACGGCTCGAGTACGACGGCCAAACCGAAGGGCTCGGTATCGATCCGGACCATCCGCCGTTGGCCTGGGAAGCATGGACTGGCTCGTTCTGGAGCCAGTGCGAGGTCGACCACGACGAGACCGGTGGTCTCAACCGGTCGGGCTCACTGGTCCTCCACCTCCCGGCCGGCCATCAGAAGAGCGTCGTCGGTGGTCGCCCCGCAGGCTGGGTGCGTGCCCGAGTGCTGGCCCCTGAAGACGAGCAAGCTGCCTATACGGCCTCCCCGCTGGTACGTCGGCTGGAGGCGGTCAGTGTCGGCGGAACGGTGGAGTCCGTACACGCGGAGCTGGTCTTCGACGAGGGACTCGGCGAGGCCGCAGGCGTGCCGGGGCAAGTGCTCGTCGTGAGCTCGGCGCCGGTGCTGGCCGGACTTGGCAGCCCGGTTGTCGAGGTCAGCTCGGACGATGGATGGGTCGAGTGGACTGAAGTCGACGACTTCGCCGCGAGTGGTCCGGACGACCGGCACTTTCGGCTGGACGCAGTACCGGGTGAGGTCTCCTTCGGACCTGCGATCCGTCTTGCCGACGGGAGCTTGCGGCAGCACGGCGCCGTACCGGACAAAGGTGAGGCCGTGCGGATCCGCGGGTATGCCACCGGTGGCGGCCTCCGCGGCAATGTGCCGCGGGCAGCGATCGCCACCCTCAAGTCTTCGATCCCCTTCGTTTCGGCGGTCGAGAACCGCGTTGCTGCGCAGGGCGGTACAGACGGGGAGAGCCTGGCCGAAGCACGTGACCGGGCACCGATCCTCCTTCGCACTCGTGGCCGAGCGGTCACTGCCGAGGACTACGAGGCGCTGGCCCGCGAAGCGGTTCCGGAAGCCGCGCGAGTCCGCTGTATCACCGCGGGTGGGGATGCGGGTGGAACAGTGAAAGTCCTGGTGGTGCCGGCAGTGGCGCAGCAAGGTGGCGCGATCAGCTTTGCGGACCTGGTGCCGCCGGTTCCGTTGCTCGAGAAGCTGGCCGAGCGGTTGGAGCAGGTGCGGTTGATCGGCACGAGGGTTTCCGTCGAGCCGCCGCGGTATCGGGGCGTCACCGTCGTCGCGCGGCTCGTCGCCAGACCGCGCGTCGACCGCGACCGGGTGCGGACCGACGCGGTGGAGGTGCTTTACCGCTTCCTCAGTCCCTTGCCTGGCGGAGGATCTGACGGTTCGGGCTGGGAGTTCGGGCGGTCGGTGCGGTCGGGCGACGTCTACACCGTCCTGCAGGCGGTTCGGGGAGTCGAGGCCGTCGAGGACATTAGGCTGTTCAGCGCGAATCCGGTCACTGGTGAGCGCGGCACTGAGCAAGGGCGAATCGATCTCGAACGCAACAGTTTGGTCTACTCGTTCGAGCATCTGGTCAAGGTGGAGGACCACTGATGCTGATCTGTGGTGAATGCGGTCATCGCAACGGTGAGCGCGACACGTTCTGTGGGTCGTGCGGTCAGTTCCTGGAATGGAACGCCCAGCGCGTCGTACCGGCAACGCCGGTCGCTCCGGTGGAGGACCCAGAGCCGCTACCGCCGAAACCAGGCATCATCGCCCGGATCTCTCGAGCTGCGTCCGAACTCGTCGCCGGGACGCCGATGCTGGAGACGACCGCAGCGCCGACAGCCGGCAGCGGCGGACCGCCCGTACCGGGACCGCCCGTAGCTGGCGCCGCGGCACCTCCACCGCCACCGCCACCGCCACCGCCACCTCCTCCACCACCTCCTCCACCACCTCCGGGTCCGCCGCCACCTCCGGGTCCACCACCTTCACCTCCCGGTGGCCCTCCGCCGCCTCCCCCGCCCTCGCCGTCTGCCTCACCGGCGAGCCCGGCTGCGGACTCGGTGATGGCCAAGCTGGTCGCACCGATCGTCGAGGACGACGCGAAGAGTCAGCCTGCGGAGGTCGTTCCGCAGGCTGTGAAGACGCGCCCGGCCCCGGTACGGCGGGCTGCGCCGACCAGTCGTCCTCGTCCCGGCGAACTGATCTGCGGCGACTGTGGTGAGGGCAACGCCCCGACGCGCAAGTTCTGCCGTCGTTGCGGGAACTCGCTGGCCGAGGCCGAGGTCGTCAAGATTCGCTGGTGGCGCCGAATCCGGTTTCGGCGCAAGCCGCGCGTGCTCGCCGCCGGAACCCGCCCGGCCCGGCCGGGCGACAGCAAGAAGCGGCGCGCTTTTCAGTCGACACTGCAACGGGCTCGTGCTCTCGTCGGCGCAATGCTTTTGGTGTTCGGTCTGCTGGCCGGCTTCTATCCGCCGCTTCGCACGTTGGTCACCCAGCAGGTCGGCAACGTCAAGCAGAAGGTTCGCGGGGCTGCTGACACGGCCTTGACGGCGATCCGGCCGGTCTCGGTGCAGGGCACCAAAGGACCGGCGAACAACCCACCCAAGGCAGCCTTCGACACGTTCAAGAACACATCCTGGATCACTGCTTGGAACGAGAAGAAGCCTCCGAATCTGGTTGTTCAGCTGGATCATCCAGTGGCTCTGCGCAAGGCCGTGATCTTGACCGGCGACGCCAAGAACTTCGCCGGACACAGCCGGCCGTCAGTGGTCGAGTTCACCTATTCCAATGAGAAGTCCGATCTGATCCAGCTGAAAGACATCCCAGGCCCGCAGGAGATCGCGCTGCGTAACGCGGTCGGCGTCAGCAAGATCACGGTGAAGGTTCTCAGCGTCTATCCCGCACCGGATGCCAAGACGATCGCGTTGACGGAGATCGAACTGTTCGGTATCGGCTGAGCGGGCAGGAGAAACTACTGTGCGAGGAACCACCGGAGATTTCGGTACGGCGTACCCGCTGGGCTCGTTGCTGCCCGCGGTCCTCCAGGAGGACCCGCTGTTGATGCGGTTCACCGCTGCAATTGACGAAGTGCTTGCGCCGGCTATCTGCGCGTTGGACTGCCTGGCGGCGTATGTCGATCCAGCTCTGACCCCGCCGGACTACCTCGGTTGGCTGGCCGGCTGGGTCGGCACCGACCTGGACGAGACTTGGCCGGTCGAGCAGCAGCGAGCGCAGATCTCTCGGGCGATGTCACTGCATCACGGCCGTGGCACGGTGGACGGCCTCCGCCGCCAGCTTCACATCGTGACTGGGGGATCGGTCGAAGTCACCGACACAGGAGGTACGTCGTGGTCGGTCGAGCCGATCGACGAAGCCGACGGACAACCCGCTCCGAAGGTGACAGTCGTGGTCAACGGCAGCCGAGTGAGTTTGGCTGCCGTTGACGCCGTAGTCGACGCTGCCAAACCGGCTCACGTCGTCCACGAAGTCCGGATCGAGTAGGCGGGTCAACGGCGCGACGTGAACCCAGGTGGCTGGTAGCTCCCGGGCACGAGCAGAATCGGAGCCTGTGCTCTGACGGGCGTACCGTCAACGGATGCGACGACTGGCCAGGTGCCTGCGCTGGTCTGTGGAAAGACCAACAGCGCTGCGGAAACCGTACCGTCCAGCTTGGTGACGGCGCCTAGCTGCAACTTGTTTCCCGGCGTTCTCAGAGTGAGTGTGACGGGCCGCGACGGCGGGAACCCCTGGCCGGTCACCGCGGCCACGCGATTCATACGCACGACGCCTGGGTTGACCTGAAGGACTGGCTGAACAGCTTGGCTTCGCAACGCGATCAGCCGGCTGTATGCCGGATCGGCCGTGGTGACGGCCAGTACGCCGTTGCGCGGCCCGCTGTTCTGCGGTGTCGAGACCAGGTCGATCGAACACGACGAGCCCGCCGCGAGGGTGATACCGGCACAGCTGGACTTCGCGACGGCGAAGTCGCCAACGGTGAACCGAGGCCCGATGAGTACGCCGACTTTGATGATCCGGATCGGTACCGCAGTCGTGTTGCGCACCTGCACGATTCGCGGGCCGAGCATGACCAGCGCCGGCAGCGAACCGCCGAAGTCCAACGGATCGGGCGTGATTTCCAGCTGCCCGGTCGGAGCCGGACCTGGCGATTCCTCACCGGGACTTTTGGTGCCTTGAGCAATCAGGACGATCTCGTCGGTCGTGGAGTCAGGCTGACTGACGCGCAGAGCTACCTGATGCTGGCCAACAGCGGTCGGCGCGAACACGATGCCGACGCTGCAGGTTTCGGTCGGGTTGAGCGTCGCCCCGGTACAGTTCTCCGCACCGGTCAAGGTGAACCCCGACGTACCTGGCCCGGACAGAACGAGACCACTGACAGTCAGCGGACCGAAGCCGGTATGGCGAACCACGACGGTGCGCGACAATACCTTGCCAAGCTCGACCGGCCCGAGGTCAGTGGCAACGGTGGAGATCCGGGGCTTGAGGACACGAGCGAAGACGGCGCCTTCGCAGCAGGGCTCCGGCAGCAGATCGTCACCTACGGAGGCAAAGACGACAACGGATCCGTTGGCCGCCAAGCGCGGCGAACCACTCGGACCCGACGCCGGACAGACGGCTCCAGGCTCGCCATCGCAGTTCGCCGCGGCGGCCGGTGAAGCGAGTTCTCCCGGTAGGCGTGGCAGCCCGGAGCGTTCCCGGGTGGCATCGAGCGTAAGGTCGCGCAAGACAATCGCCTGTCGGCCGGTGCCCTGCACATCGCCGTGGAGTTTGTCAGCAACACTCTGGAACGCCAGATAGCGGCCGTCGGCCGATAGTGCTGGGCTGCGACCCTCGCGCGCCTGCCCGTCGACATCACGTGAGGCGATCGATGCAGTGACCAGTACGCCGTCCGCCGGGCCGAGGCGACCGGTGCCGGCCGGATCGCGGTTGACCACGACCGTCAGAACTGGTCCTGCCGGGCCGGGCCGATGTTCGTAGGCGATGAGCTTGCCCGAACCTGAGATCGAGGGCTGTGCGGCTGCGCCTGAGTATCCACCGCCAGGGATGACGTCGATGCGGTAGGTCCGCCGCGAACTCAGCTCGAACACCTCGACGGTCGCGGTGCCCGGCAGACAGCTCACCGAACAGTCTCCGGTGGCGAAGACCACCTGTTGTCCGTTCGCCGAAACCTGTGGTGAAGCGTGCGCGACGCCTGTGCGTGCGGGCCGCAGGAAGGAGGCTGCCGGTGGTGTCGACAGCCGTCCTGCTGCGTCTCTGATCAGCTGGGCAACGACCGTCCGTGGTTGGGACGTTCCTGGCGGCTGTTCCAGCCAGGCGATCACGCCGGCGTTCTCGGACAAGCTGGGTGCGGTCCCGATCGTCGCGCCCACCGGGTTGCGAGATGGGCCGACGTACAAGTAGAGGTAGTCCATCGTGCCGTTCGATCGCTGCTCGTCGAAGATCGCGTCGCCGTCCGGGTCGCGATCGCACAGGACTATGCGGTGCCCGAAGTCGAAGTAGCCGTCCTGCAGATTGGTCGCTTGGCTCTGGAAGGCGACGTACCGACCGTCTGCCGAGATGGTCGGCCGTAGGCTGTCGCCGTTGCCGCCTTCTTCCAACGGCGCGGCCGCCCGTTGTGGCGCCGAGTACCCGCGTGACGCGCTCAGGGAGCTCTGTGGAAGACCGCGGCTGATCAGCACGGTCCGGCCCGGGGCCCGCCGGTCCCGGACATAGATGTCGGACCGCGGGTTCTCGCTCGGCCGGACCACCGGGTCCAGCGCGACCCGCGACTCGAAGGCGACCTGCAATCCGTTGGCCGAGATCGTCGGTGAACTCGCGGCGCCGACCGTATCGTTGCCTTCAGCACCGACCGAGATCACCTCGGTGCTGCCCGGCGAGACAGCTCCGGCGTGCGGCGCGACCGTCCCGCTGACTCCGGCCAGCAACGCTCCGGCCAGGATCAGACCGTGCAGGCGACGTTTCTCTCGGCTCACGACGTCCTCCTCCGGCTGATCATCGAGCCTAGGAGGTGGAAGCTCCTGTGAGCTGCCCGATCGAGGTAGCCAACGGGCCGTCCGAACTGCCCGATCAGGCAAAAGCGGTGTCGCTTCGGGTTAACCTCTTGACGCTGCCCGGGAGCCATCGGGTGGGCCAACCTGATGGACATGGCAGCCACGATGACCTTGTCGACGGATTCGGTCGCACTCGAACCGGGGGAGACCGGCGGGTGCGAGGTCACCGTGACCAATACCGGGAGCCTGGTCGATCAGTTCTCGATCAGCTTGGTGGGCGAACTGGACGCGTGGGTGACCGTCGAGCCTCCCACGCTCAATCTGATGCCGGCCACCAGCGGCACCGTCGCGGTGACCTTCGCGCCTCCTCGCTCGCCGGAACTCCTTGCCGGTCGGCGACCGTTCGGCGTCCGGGCCAGCTCGCGGGAAGATCCCGGTACGTCGGTCGTCGAGGAAGGTGTCGTCGAGGTCGCGCCGTTCCAGGAGATCGTCGCCGAGTTGGTGCCGGCGAAGCGACGAGTTCGGCGACGGGCGAAGTTCAAGCTGGCCGTGGATAACCTCGGCAACAGTGAGGTCGAGGTCGGGATCAGCCTGCGCGACCCCGATGACGGGCTTCGGCTGCTAGCCGTCCAGTCTTCGATCATCACGGCACCGGGTACGGCGACGATCGTGAAGCTTCAGGCGGCTCCGCATCGCCGCTTCTGGCGTGGCGAGCCGAAGTTGCTCCCGTTCGAGGTCCTCACCAGCCCAGCCGGTGAGGAGCCGATCCAGACCGGTGGTCTCGTCCAGCAGGAGCAGTTGCTGCCGAAGTGGCTGCTGCCCGCGCTGGCCGCTGCCGTCGTACTGGTGGTTGCGCTGGTCGCGTCCTGGTTCGCGCTGTTGAAGCCCGCGGTCGAGTCGGTCGCGACCGAGCAGGCACAACAGCAGGTTGCGAGGGCCGAGAGCGCGGCTGTCAAGGCCAGCGGTGCCGCTGACAAGGCGAGCGTGGCGGCGACCGTGGCAGAGCAGGCGGCGGGCGTCAGCTCCGCACCGACCCCAGGTGGAGTGAACCTGACGGTAGCCCCGTCAGGTACTCCTTCAGCTGCCAAGCCGGGGGCCGCCACGCCGACGGGACCGACCCCGCTGAGTTTCCGGGTGGCCTCTCAGTCCAAGAAGGTGACGGACGGCTCATTCGCGGACTTCACATACAAGGCTCCGCCGAAGAAGAAGATCCAGATCGCCGACCTGGTGCTGCAGAATCCACGCGGGGACAGCGGCATCTTGCGGATCTCGATCGGCAAGGACATCAAGCTGGAGATCGGGTTGGCCAACTTCCGTGATCTCGACTACCACTACCTCGAGCCCCTCTTCGCGGCCGAAGGCCAGCCGGTCGTCGTGTCCGTGAATTGCACGGCGCCGGGTGCTGGCTCGGACCAGTGCACGCCGTCGGTCTCCTTCTCTGGACAGCTGTCCTGACCGCGCGGGTTTAGATCAGACCTTCCTTGAGCGCATACGCGACCGCGTGTGAGCGGTTGCGCAACTGGAACCGCGTGGTTATGCCGTGCAGAACGTTCTTCACGGTTCGTGGCGAGTAGCTGAGCCGGATGGCGATCTCGTCCGTGTCGTAGCCCTCGGCGACCAGCTTCAAGATCGCGCTCTCCCGAGGTGACAGTCCGGCCAGTCGCAGCCCGCGCGGGGTCAGGACGTCGTTCTGCATGTGAGAGACCTGCCGGAACAGGCGAGTCAACAGGTCGGAAGGAAGCTCGGCCTCACCTGCCGCTGCCCGCTGGACCAGCTCGGTGAGTCTGACCGGCGTCACCTCCGACCGACGGATCAGCGCGCAGATCCCGGCTTCGATCACTGAGATCAGGTCGGCGTCGTTGAGCGTCGCGACGACAAGGATGAGCTTGTCCACCCCGCGACGGCGCAACTCGGTGATCGAACCGAGTGTCGCGGGGTCAGGGGACTCAGCCGCGACGACGGCGACGACGTCCTCGTCCAGCTGATCGTTCTCGACGATCCGGACCTGCGGCTGAAATCGGAGCTGGCTCTCCACCCCCGACCGTGAGATCGAATCAGCAGAGAAAACATAGACCGGAATTCGTTGCCCCATCGTTCCTCCCCAGCAGCTGATGTGGGTACTCGAACCACCATGTGTGATCGATTCGTCACGCACCCCAGGGATAGTCCCTAGGGCATGCCCCAGCGCCCGATGGACAGCCCGGAAGGGCATCGATCGACGCGCTCGTGCAGACCTGCTTCGCCGGGTTGAGGAGGAGGTTCTTCCAGACTTGGAACGCCGGATCGATGAGTATGCATACTCGATCGTCGGCCCCGCGACGCTGGCTTTCTATCTCAGTGGCCGGCAGGCATCTGTCCTCGGTAAAGCGGGTCGGCTACGACATCCTGAAGCGGAGCCGTAGGTCGAGGTGGTGGTGGAGACCGGGGATTTGGAACTGGGGGCGCGGAGGCGAGTACGGGGCGTCGTCGCCCAGGGCGACGAGTTCCCAGGTTGGGCTCAGCATGGGGGAGAGCAAGTCGGCGATCAGCGCGAAGTAGGCCTCATTGTCCAAGGGGTTGATGAAGGCTTCGACGCAGATGTGGTCCGGGTTGCCGATCCATGTGTCGATGCTGCGCGATCCCAGGCGCGCCAGGAGCCCCAGACGTCGTACGACTGAACTGATGACCTTCAGTCCGTCGCCGGCGCCGCGGTAGTCGTCTTCGCGGAGTTCAGTCGATGTCATGGCGCCTGGGGACTCGAGGACCGTGCAGCGATGGTCTCCGTCCATGCAGTCGTTGTGTGCGTCCATGACCTGCTCGGAGCTGATGCCATTGAAGACAACGGATCCGGGCTTGCCGAGGCGATAGAACTCGACGCCTTGGTCCAAGGCACGCATGCGCAGCCCTGGTACGCCGTCGTTCGTCGGGGCGGAAATGACAGGGTGACCTGGGGACGCGCGGCGCAGTTGGATTGTTGCGTCTCTGAAGGACTCGAGCGTGGCCTGCGAGCGGAAGCGCGCGCGCCGGGACAAGGCAGATGTCGTCATGGGTTCTCCAGCGGCCGCTGACCCGGTCCGCGAGATCGACGGACAAGCACGAGAGATCGAATGCTGGTGGCGCAATGGGGGAGCCGAGCTCCTTGGTCTGCGCGGCTGGGTCAGCCACCGAGCGGACTGGGGCACCACAATGCCCGCGACGACAGTAGCAGGTCGCGGGCGCCGCAGGTCAACGGTCGAGCCAGGGCAGCACGCTCTTGATCGCGGCGGCCAGGGCGGCGAGCGTCGTTGCCGCGGTGAGGTGAGTGCGATGATCCGCCGAAGGTTCCACGGGTTCCAGGCACGGTGGTCGTCGAGTGGCGGGAAGCGTAAGCGGCTCGCTCCCAGGACGCGCAGGTCACCGAGTATTGCCAGGTCGACGACGCGGGTGATGGCGATGTCGGAGTTGAGACGACTTTGCGCGCCGCTGAACTCACCATGGGCCGGACCTTCGCCGTCCACTTCGACCACGGCGACGACTTCTACACCGCTCTGGCCGAGTTCTGCGCCGAGCACGACGTCCGCCAAGGCTTCATCCCGATGTTCATCGCCGGCATGCGGGAGGTCGAGCTCGTCGGCACCTGCGAGAAGCTCGAGAATCCAGATGCTCCGGTCTGGAGCGCCGTACATCTGGAGAACGTCGAGGCGATCGGCGCCGGCACGCTTGCGTGGGACGATGAGACGGGCGGAGTGCTGCCGCACATCCACGCCTCCGTCGGTCTGAATGGGCACTCGGCGATGGCGCATACGAGTCATCTCCTGGGCGCGAAGATCCAGTTCCTCACCGAGATGTTCGTCGTGGAGGTGGCATCGCAGACCTTGTCCCGCGTTCGTCGGCCGGACCTCCACAACGTTCCGCTGCTCTCGTTCTGACGGGTCAACTGTCGGGGTCTTGTCGGCGGGCTGCCTTCAGGGCTCGCTCGATCTTGGTGTCGAGCTCACTGATCTTGCGGCGCATCTGGTCTTCGCGGAGCCATTCCTCCCGACTGACCTGAGCTGCCCAGACTTGGGCGATGAAGGCACCGAGGCCGAACAGGGCACCAACAATCAAGGCCATGCCGAGATCTCGTGGCGCATCCTCGGTGAGGAAGATCAATAGTGCGCCGATGATCGCGACGACGAGGTGGAATCCCACGAAGTACTTTGCTAGTCGCAACGATCCGAATCGTGCGTTGATGCCGACCGGCCCGAGGCGGAAGTTCCAAGTGCTCAGCTCATCTCGAAGATCTTCCCATTGCACCCAGAGGGCATCCAGATCCTCTGAAGACTGTGGCTTCTTGCCCATGCTCTGAGTGTGCCAGGGAACGGTTGATGGCGCGGGCGGGTGCCGGTGTGGCGGCACTCCTGGAACGGCTGATCCGGGTTCTGAGTTGGTGTTCTTCCGACGACCGTCGGAGGCATGGATCACTTGTCTGCCTGGAGAAACGGCATCGGATCGCGGATACCGGATCCGCGGGCGGTTCCGACCGAGGCGGCGCGACGGCGGCTGATCGACGTCACGCAGGCAGCGACCCGGTTCTACCGGCGAGAACTATTCAGGGAGAAGAAGGGATGGGCGCGTGACTATCTCAAGCAGGGAGGGTCGCTTGCTCAGCTCGACGAGGGTTCGAGGTGGATGTTCGGGTATGCGCCAGCTTCTCGATCACGGTTGGTGGATCACCTGCGAGCGCTGGGATTCGACCTAACGTCAATGCGGAACGTCGGTCTCGGAGCCGTCGGTGCGGACGGCCGGTTGGTCGACCGGTTCCGCGATCAATTGATGCTTCCGGCGAGGGACGACCGCCTGCAGATCGTTGGCTTCACCGGCGGACGGCGGAGCGGTGGCTCGGCCTACTACACCGCTTCGCCGAACACCCAGATCCACCGCCGATCGGGCAGCATCATCGGGATCGCCGAGCAACTCGATCTTCTGTCTGAAGAAGCGTCACCGGTCCTGGTCGATGACCCGTTGGATGCATTCGCGATCGAGAACGTCAGCCGACTGAGTGGCGGTCGATGGGCTGGAATCCCGTTGTGCGGCGCGCTCCTGTCGGCTGGACAGTCGCGAATCCCAGGTGCTGGGGTTCATGCGGTGACCGATACTGTGGTCGTCCTGGTCTCGGACAATGAGGCTGCGCGGCGGAGGGCCGTTGAAAGCCTGCCCGATCTAGCCAGGTCCTTTCGCCGCGTCCAGGCCGTCGACCTATCGCGCGGCCTGTCACCAGCCATGTTGAGGACGACACGTAGCGGCTTCAACGCCTCCATGAAGAACTGGGATAGCGCCTGTTCGTGCCCACAGCATCAGGATAGAACAGATGATCGAGTATTATGAAGTCTGCCTGTGAGTCTCATGGTCTGGCGCACCGCGGATCCGCGGTTCTGTGAGAATGCGTAGATGGTGTCACGAAGCTGGAGTGATGATCCGATCGAGAGTCGTGCTGACGATGCCTTCGATCGGGCCGGCTATGCAGATCGAGCCGCCGATCTCATCGCCACAAGTCACTCGTCGGCCTCCAGCACGGTGTTCGGCCTGAGTGGTCCGTGGGGTAGCGGAAAGAGTTCGATGGTCGCGATGATCACCGAGAGCCTCGAGCAGCGGTATGCCGGATGGAAGGTTGTCCGGTTCACCCCGTGGGCAACCAGCGATGTTGCCGGGTTGTTGAGCGAGTTTTATTCGACGTTGATTCAGCCGCTGCCCCGCCGTCGCAAGGTCGGCAGGAAATCACGCAGTGCGTTGGCCAGACTTGCACAGATCTCGGCTCCCGCCGCCTCGGCGATCCCGGGCGCAGGTAAACCGATCGGGGAGACACTCAAGACAACGGGGCAATGGCTGGCGGAGCCGACGCCGTGGGACAAGGCCTTCGCCAAAGCCACGAAGGGTCTGCGGAAGCTCGGCATACCGGTCCTGGTGGTAGCCGACGACATCGATCGGTTGGACCCGACCGAGCTGTCCGCGCTCTTCAGGGTCGTCCGGTTGCTGGGGCGGTTCCCAGGCGTGAACTACTTGCTCGCGTACGACGAACGAACCCTCGCCCGGTCGTTCTCATCCGGCAACCAGACGGACTCGAGAGCGACCTTCGAACGATTCATCGAGAAGATCGTGCAGTATCCGTTGGTGGTCCCACCGCTGATGCAGACCCAGATACTGCATCGGCTGGACGATGGCATCCAGGAAGTTCTGCAGGAGACCAAGCGAGATGGCATCGACTGGGATCGGCTCTCCCGGGTCGGGGACCTCTTTCCCACTCACCTGTGGACACCACGAGGCGTCGACCGCTTCGTTGCCCAGGTCCGGCATCATCTACCGATGCTCAGCACCACCGAGATCGACGACGTCGATGCCATGTTGCTGATGCTGATTCGTGTGGCCTTCCCGCCACTGTATGCCGAACTCCCGGCATGGCGTTCCCGCGTTCTCAACGGTCATGACGGCGTTGTGGACCTGTCGAGCGACGGCATCAGGTACAGGTCTCTTGATTGGCAGCCACTGGTCGATGTCGCGCCGAGCGACGCGCGGACGGAGGCGGCGGCGTTGCTCCGCGAGCTGTTTCCGAAGCTGCCGACCGGCGAGGCCCAGTCGATGCCTCCCACCATGCCGCGACGGATCGCCCACAACGACTATTTCGATCGATACTTCGCGATGGGTATCCCAAGCCACGACATCTCCGATCAGGCCGTCCAGGACGCAATGTCCGCAGCAATCGCCGGTGATGCTTCCGCTCTGCGAGATCTCTTGAGCGGCACCGATTCGGCCAAGACCTATCTCGTCCTGACGAAGGTCCGCACACAATCGAACGACCTGACCGATGTGGAGCGTCTCCGCCTGGTCCGCGTTCTGGCCGGGCACGCCGATGTCATGTCTTCGAGGTCAACAGTTGTGGTCGATCCGTACGCGACATTGACCGACTGGATGGGCACCGTGCTCGCCTCCTCGGACTCCGCGCGAGCGCCGGGGGCGGTCGCCGACGCACTAGAGCCGGCCGAACTTCGAACGAGGCTCATAGTCTGGCGCGGCGTCATAAGTCTTGTCGGAGACAGCTCGGGGAGTGACTGGGTCGGTGCTTCTACGAAGGTCCTCGCCGATCAAGCGAGGTTGGCCTTTATGGCTAGCCTGCGCGCCAAGGATGCTGCACCCGAAACAGAACCGGTGGGGTTCTACCGAAGCTTTGCCACTGTATTCGGCGATGCTGGAGAGCTGAAAGCGGAGATCGGCGTCGCTCTTCGTGCGGGCGACGCAGGTCTAGACGATCTCGCCGCCCGCATGGTCGGGCTGCGTGCTGCCGCTCCGGCCGGAGCTTCTTGGTTTCTCGCCGACTTTGATCAGAGGGCTTGGAACATGCTCGCCCCCGATTTGGATGATCCCTGGTACGACCAAGATCCGGTGCCGGATGTCGACGTCTCCGTGACGTCCTGGCCGAATCGCAAGCTTTACTGTCAAGGCCGCGTCGACCGGCCGAACTCTGCCTCCTCGACCGACTTAGACTTCGACTAGTTTGCTTGAAACCTTGGGTGCAGACCTCATCAGCACGATTCAACCCCCCCCAAAGCCGATGTCCGGAATCGTGTTCGGGAGTGGTGTGCCGTAGAGCTCGTAGGTGGAGGGCGAGGTGATCTTCGCCGATGTCCGGGATGGCGTAGGCGGATACGAAGGCGCCCACCGATTGCTAGTGCCCGACCGATCGTTCAGTGTTTCTAGGGAGTGGCCGAAGCGGCCGACGGTGAGGCCGGCGACGTCGCACCGACAGATCTGGGAAAGGCTGAACAAAGTCTTGGTCTGTAGTGGCGTCGCCGGCCTCGGGCCGTGAGGTTCGCGGGGGAGCTGGGATGGTTTCGAGGACGTCGGCGGCGAGAGGCTGGGCGGAGAGGGGGTAGTCGGCTGCGAGTGATCCGGTTCCCGAGGTCTACCTTCAAGGTGGCGCGCGTGAATCCGATCCGGGTCATCGTCTGACCGAATCAGCCGCCGCCTTAGCGGACGACGGCGTCCCTTGGTCTTGCTTCAGGGAGTCGGGACAGGTCGGTCGGGTAGCTGGGGCCGAAAGATGGCTCCGTGCGGCCGCTGAGACCGGTCACGACGATGCGAAATACAACCTAGGCGTGGTGCTGCATGAGCGCGGTGACGACGCGGAGGTCGAGCGCTGGTTCCGGTCGGCCGTCGCTGCTGGTGTTGAGGCAGCAAGGGATGATCTCCAGAGCCTGATGCGCAGGCGGCGGGACCTTCGGAACTAGCAGTGCGATCGCTCGGCTTCAGGGGCCGCCTGGTCCGTAACTGCTCCGTGGGCCGCTGACAAGTCGCGAGCGGTGTTCTGAATGCGTCGAGATGCGCCACGTGATCGGCAAGCCGGTAGTCGATGTCGGGCCGCCTACGCGCCGGTGCTGGTCAAGGTCCGAAGGCGATGCTTCGCGGCGCGCTCTACGAACAACGGAACGAAATCGCGAATCGGGTTGCCGTCGAACTCGAGTCGGCTGTCGGCGACGGCGCGTTCTATGGTGTCTGGGGAGAGGCCAGAGAACTTCTTGGTGAGTCGCTCGGCTGCTTCGGCTATCGCGCGGTCTTCATCAGAGCGGTTCATCTGTCCAGATGAACGTGGAAGGCGCCGTGACGCAAGGCTGTTCACCGACTGTTCGTTTGGCGCGCCCGACCTTCTCAACCAGCGCCTCCAGCTGGTCGCATCCGTGACCTCGACTGATGGTGGTCAAGGCGCGGAGTCTTTCGTTGCCATGGTGGAACACATCTGTGAAGTCTGGATGGGACTGCAGATAGTTCGAACTATGGGTCATGGCAGCGTACGGCGAGCCGTGGCCGGAGAGGGACCATCTCGCTCGGGGACCCCGGTCTATGATTACGCAACGCCACCGATCATGTGCTGGGGGATGGATTGATGATTGCTGGGACTCCGTGGCCTGAGCGTGTGGCTTCCTTTGTGGATCGCGTGCCTCAGCGCGCGTTGATGGGGCAGCACTTCAAGGCGAGCCTCGAGGCGGAGGCGCCCTGCCGGTTCTACATTCACGGTATCGAGCAGTCCGGGCGCTGGAGTCTGGCGTCGCAGTTCTTCCATGAGAACGTGGAAGACTTCAAACGAAACTACGTCGAGGTGCTGGCGCGCCAGGCCGATGGTCTGCCGGTTCCGGTGGGAGACATGCTGGCGCAGGCTTTGATCGGACTTGGCGCGCAGGAGCGCGAACTGCCGACTTCCGACCATGCGCGTGCTCACGAGCTCCAGCGCAGGTCGGTGGCGCAGACGTATCTGATGGTCATCCGGGATGTGGTGTCCGCGGAGCAGGTCCGGCTGCTTGTCCCGACATCTCCGGGAGTCACGGTGGTCGTGACGGCACGGGCGAACCTGTGGGACCTGCAGGCGACGTATGACTTTCGGCCTGTCCCCTTGGACGAACTTCCACCGGATGCGGCACTGCAGTTGATGGCCGAGCGCCTCGGTGAGGCCGTGACAACGGTCGAACCCGACATCCTGCAGAAGTTGGTCGCGTTGTGCGAAGGGCACCCATTGGTGATCCGGAGGCTCGCCGCGCGACTGAGTGCCCATCCCGATCTCGCACAGAGGATCGTCGGGGACGCAGAGAACTCATCTGTCGGTGTGCTCGAGTTGGACGAGTCGAAGTGGCTTGCGGACCATGTCTACGACGCATTGGATGACGAGCTGCGTCGGGCCTACCGGCTGTTGGTGCTCATTCCAGGTCCTGATTTCGGCGCCGGGGCTGCTGCGGTGGTTCTCGATGCCGACGAACGCTTGGCTGCCAAACTCATCGACAAGCTCGTGGACGGCAACATGCTGCGGACGGCAGGCTCGGGGCGATACGCGTACTTCCGGCTGCTGCGGTCCGATGCTGCGAGCCGGATCGAGGATCGAGACGACCGGGCCGCAGTGGTGACCAGGGTGACGGAGTGGTATCTGTCCGAGCTGGATCCGCGGGATGGCGCCTTGGCGAACCGTTGGAGGGTCGGAGCGACGTCCGAGTCGGTGCCTGTGTCTGTTGATCGTGGCGAGGCCCTGGCCTGGTTCAGGGCTGAGCAGGCGTCGGTGCTGGCCTGTGTGGCGAGCGCCGCAGACAACGGGCAGCATGAGGTCGCGGTGCGACTCTGCCTCGGGCTGTACAAGTACGCCCATCATCAGGGGCGTCTCGATCTCTGGCTCGACTGCCTTCAAGCAGGGCTCAGATCTGCTGAGCTGACCGGAAACACTGCTGCGATCATGCAACTCGAGTCGCATCGAGGGGCTGCTCATCTTGCGAAGGAGGAGTTCGAGGCGGCGCGGGCGAGCTTCTTGCAGTCGTTGAAGTGTGCGCGCGAGATCGGGCATGCGATGGGGGAGCAAAGCGCCCTGGAGTGGCTCGGTAAGGTCGCGACCGCCGAAGCCAAGGTCGCCATGGCGGAGGAGAACTTCGAGGTCGCAACGACCAAGATCGATGAGGCATTCCGGTACTACGACGACTCCGAGAAGGTCGTGCAGCTCGCGGGCGAGATGATGCCGGCTGATCAGCCGCCCCGAATGATCGCGTTGCTCGGTCTTCAGCGGGCCAGGACCGCGGCGATCGTGCCGGACCACGTGGCATCGGCGCGATGGGCAGGTGGAGCGCTGAGCTTCTTCGATCTGTCGACCGAAGTCGAGAACCGTGCGAAGTGTCTGATGGTCCTAGGGGCTGCGACAAGCAACCTGCCCGCTGGCGACGACCCGGTCGAGTGTTTCGAGAAGGCGGCTGGACTCTTCGCCGAGGACGGGCTACGGCGAGGAGAGGCCGAGGCACGTTTCCACCTTGGGCTTGGGCTGTCGGGCCGAGGCCAGGCCGATGACGCGCTAGTGGCTTACCAGCGTGCGCATGAGCTCTACACCGAGCTCGGCGCTGCCGAGGCAGATGAGGTGTTGCGGGCGATCGAGTCACTCGGCCTTTGAGGAGACCTGGCTGAGGGCGACGATGACTTGTGCCGAGCCGATACGGATCTCAAGGGTCTCGGGTGGAGTGTGTTGTGCCGCCAGTTGGTTATGGACGACTGACGCAGGGATTACTGGGTCGACCGGATGGTTGGTGGCAGAGCGCACGGTCAACTTGGCCGTCCAGCCGGTCCGGTGGACCAGCGAACACGAATCCGGTCCGGTGCGGATGGCAACTATTGAGCAGGCGGGACGTTCCCGGAAGATCGTGCTGGGTGCTGTTGCCGGTCCATCGACGACGCAGATCGCGGCGTTGGTGAAGAGGTCGCGGCGGGGTTCATCGGCCGAGACAACGAGGTGCCGTGCTGTGTCCTCCGGGGATTGGTCCGGGCGCCCGACAACAGACGCCGGCCAGCGCCTAACGGTGTAGATGCCTTCGGCGTCAGACGAGGCAGCGGCCCACCAAGCGGTAAGGGGCTGGCGGATCGGGCTCAGTCGGTCGGCGTCGTACTGGGGGACAATTGCAGGTGACTGAGGCTCGGGCAGCTTCATCAGACGGTAGAATTCTGCGCGATGGAGGGCGCTCGCTTCGCCGGGTACGGACGTAGTCAGGATACGGACAGGCGAGTCTGCGAGGGTGGCTCTGGCGAGCTGGGGCTGGAACGCCGCGCGGAGGTTGAACCTCGCCGACGACCGGCCAAGGGCATCGATGGCCGACTTGGGCACGACATCCTCGGCAGGAAAGGCAGCGAGGACAGTCGGGCGACCGGCGGCAGCGGCATAGCCGCTGACAGAGCCGTGGTCGCCCAAGACGACGCCGGCGGCGAGGATCGCTTGCTGCCATCCCTCGGCCGGGGGAATCAGCCTGACACCAGCGCGCAGGCAATCACCGAGCCAGAGGCGGATTTGCGCGGGGCCGTGGGCGTACCAGATGTTGGGGTGGAGGATGACAGCGACGACATACGAGTCGAGCTCAAGCTCTGCAACCAGATTGGCGATGAGATCGGGGTTCGCACCGAAGAGAGATCGGCCTCCCCATGTTGAGGTCACGGCCACAATCGTTCGGTCGTCGTGCACTCCGAGCGCACGACGATAACGCTCACGACGGTGTTCACTGACCATCAGACGGTCGAAGCAGGGGTCGCCGCCTACGAATGCCGAGGACACGGCTTCGGGCGATGCCGCGGCTAGCCGATCGATTTGCTCGTGATGCGTCAGAACGATCGAAGCCGGCGTGAGCTCTCCGTCATACAGAAGCCATCTCGGGCTGAGGCCGTAGGTGTCCCGGTGTCCCGGTGTCCCGGTGTCCCGGTGTCCCGGTGTCCCGGTGTCCCGGTGTCCCGGTGTCCCGGTGTCCCGGTGTCCCGGTGTCCCGGTGTCCCGGTGTCCCGGTGTCCCGGTGCGAGTATTTAGTATACCCCATACCATGTGACAGGACGGCTAGTGGTGCACGGATCTTGTGGAGGTCGCCGCTGTGGTGGGCGGACAGCGCAAGATCGAACTCGACCGTCAGTGCGCGTTCCCACGGAATCACTCGTGTGCCTTGGGCAACGAGGTGTTCCTCGATACCAGCAGACACCGCGGACGCGTCAGGGAACGTGAAGACGAGTTGCACACGGCGGTCGGAGTCGAAGACCGGGAGGATGTCCGCGAACCTGTTCCAGGCCGTGACTGTATGGACGATCACCAGAACGGTCCGATGCGGCGAGACTGTTCGCCACGGTGCGGAATCCGGTCCGACCGGGACGAGGAGCCGGTCTGCGGTGGGCAAGCGCCTTCTCCTGAGGTAGCGGATGTACGTCAGCATCGTAGTCACGACGTCTACCCGATGACCCGCGCCGTACCGCGTCGAACCGCGCGGGCCTGAGTACGGTGATCGCCATGAACTCGACCTGGCTCCCGTTTGCTCTGGCTTTCCTCAGCGGCTTCTTCGCCCTCGCCGGCTCATGGCTCACCGGTGCCCAAGCGCGACGGCGGGAGTCGCGGGATCGGGATGCGCGGCGGACCGAGCGCCGCTATGAGGTGCGCAATGAGGTCTACACGAATCTGGTGCTGCAGGTGGACGCGTTCGCGATCACCGTCGACCGAGCCCCAGCCCTTGATGAGCTCGCGTCCGCACTGGCCGGTCTCAACAGACTGACCGTCCCCGTGGCCTTCCAATCGCGGGAAATTGCAGCGGGGCCGCTCAAGGAGCTGGTGGTCCTCGCGGAGCGGTTAGCCGGCCCCTTGGCACGATCGGCAGCGTCGAACCCGGACCGCATCGCTACCGTTGCAGACTACGCCGCGGCTCGCGCCGTACTCCTCGATGCTCTCTCGCGAGACCTCGATCGGTACCTCTGGTGATTCTTGGCATTATGCGTGACGAGCAGGAAGAGGCCGGCGACGAAGGAGGCCGCTTGCCTCCAAGAGTGTGTGGCTATCCGGTGGCGAATTGCGGGCGGAGTGTGGGCTCGGAGGGGACGGTGGCGACGACGCCGTTGACGGTGAAGCGCAGGCCGAATCCGAGGAGTCCTGGGAGGCCGGCCAGGGTGGGTAGTCCGAGCGCGGACGTGCTGCAGGGCTTGGCGAGACGGGACGGGTCGGCGGGGCCTGGGTGCTCGAGAGCATCTCGCACGAGCTGGTTGGTCAGCGGGTCGACCAGGATCGTGAAGTGCTCGACGAGCCGCCCGGGGCATACGTCTTGCAGCACGATGTTGCGAGCGCCGAGCATGTGGCTGGCGGCCGGTTGCGGGGTGATCAACTCGTCGTACGCGGTGGAGATCGAGGTGTACGACGGCCCGCGGGGTGCGGGCTTGCGGTTGACGGCCGTCAAGAGTTTCGACCCGGTCCGGATCTGCCACTGCGATGGCGAGCAACGCAGCGTGGTGCAGACCGTGGCAGCCACCTCGGTGCCGTGGTGTGGTGCGGCCAGCGAGATGTAGTCGGACACCTTGGCGGGCACGTCCGGCCAGAACCGGAGTGCGAGCAGCCAATCGATCCCACCATGCTGGTGACCGAGCACGGAGACCTGCCGACCGCTGCGTTCGCTGACGGTGCGGATCGCGTAGACCGCAAATTCTGCAGCCCGCTGCAGATCGCCGTACCCCCTGTCGGCAAGGGTGATCGAGCAGGTTGGGAAGCCCCATTTCGGCAGGTCCTTCAGGTACGTCGCACCGTAGGACTCCTGCGCTGTGGAGAATGCCGGAAACAGCAGCACGGGATCGCGCTTGGCCCGGTCGACGTCCGCCGTACAAGTCAGAGACGCGGCAAGTTCCTTGGCCGGCACAGTCAGCGGCGGACCCTGATCAGCAGCAGCTGTGGCGGCCGGAACCAGCCCGGCGACAAGGACGAGGGCGGCGATCAGCGCGATACGGCCTGCTTTCACCTACTCAACGTAGTGCGGCGATCCCACCGAGTAAAGCGAGTCTGGCCTCTTCGGGTGGCTGGCGGCCCGTCGCCCGGGATCGGCCGGGCGACGGGCTGATCGGGGTCAGCTGCTCTTGGCGCTGGTGTTGATGGTGCCGTTCACGCCGTGGGGGAAGAAGCCGCCCTTGGTGACGGCCTTGGGGTTGAGGTAGACGACGTTCAGGACCTGGCCGGCGCTACGGCTGAAAGCGATGCCGTTGCGGTCGGTGGGCACGATGTTGGTTTTTCCTTGGTACGTCGTGCCCTGGTCGAGGTCGGACTTGCCGTCGAGGCTGTCGCGTGCGTTGGAGATCGCGACCGACGGCGCCTGGAGCCCGCGGGCGACCAGGCTGGTGCGGATATTGGCCGCATGGTAGGCCTCGACGGCCAGGATGCCGGCGGCCGCTTCGAGGTAGGTCTTGTTGCTGATCAGTGGTGCTGCGCCCTTGTACGCCGTGACGCCGACGTCCTCGAAGACGTAGGCCGCGAGCAGGAAGTTGTTCTCGTTCGCGTACGCGTCGAATCGCTGACCGGGCTTGATCAGTCCGGCCGCCGTCGCCGCTGCGGTGAAGGCAGCGTCGATGTCGATGGACGGCCTCGCGACTGCGGCGCTGCCGAGCGCGCTGCGGAGGAACCGTACGTGGGCGAGTTCGTCGGCGGCGATTTCCTCGGCGTAGGCACGGATTGACTTGGTCGGGAACTTGACCTTCCGCCCGCCCTTGACGCCGCCGGGCTTGCCTTTGCCGTAGATCTCGGCTGCGGACAGCCCGTAGCCACGCACAGCGCGGAGGTAGAACTCGGCCTCGAGATACTCGAGGTTGAGGGCGAAGTTCAGTACTGCGCCGTCGCTCGGCTTGGCGTCGGCGTGCTCCGAGCTTGCCGACGCGGGGCCTGCGCTCAGCAGCCCGGCGCCGGCCACCCCGGCGATTCCGGCGGCCCCGGCCGACCGCAGGAACCGTCGGCGGTCGACATCACTCTCAGCGCTGCGGTTGATGGCATTGCGGATGAACAGTTTGTCGAACATGCGCTTCTCTCCAAGAGGCGAGAATCGGCTCAGGTAGGCGGTAGCCCCGGGTGAGGACCTGGACCGTACGTACCGGCGAGGCGACACATACGGCTCACGGTATTCGGAGCCGAACGCCGATTGGACAGGTATCAATTCGTGGCACGCCGAATCTGAGGAAAGTTGGCGCGGCTTTGAACGCCGGGAGCGGCGAGACCGTACTCACCCGCGTCATTCACCGGATTCGAGGAGTTCGTCATGAAGAGATCGCTGGCAGTTGTAGTTGCTCTGGGCACCGTGCTCGCTGCAGGACTGACCGCAGTACCCTCGGCGTCGGCATCGAGTCGCAGCGCGGCTCCTGACCTGTACTTGCTGGAGAGCAACGGTGTGCTGAGCGTTCGGGATTCGAAGCTGCCGCTGCTGGCCGAGCACCGGGTCAAGGTTCACGGGCTCAAGGCTCAGGACCGCTTGGTAGGCATCGACGTTCGGCCTGCCACTGGCCAGCTGTACGCGATTGCCAAGTCCGGGCAGCTGTACACGGTGGACGTCCGCTCCGGAAAGGCTGCGGCGGTCGGTACGGCGGCCGCCGGGCCAGTCGGCACCGGTGTCGGCTTCGACTTCAACCCGACCGTTGACCGGATCCGGGTGGTCACGACCAATGGCCGCAATCTGCGGCTGCATCCCGACACCGGCGCGGTCGCCGCGACCGATACCCCGCTCGCCTACGCAGCCGGGGGATCGGCGCCGAAGGTTGCAGCGGCGGCGTACACGGACAGTTTTGCCGGGTCGACGACGACCGGCCTGTACGTTCTCGATGCACGCAAGGACGCGCTTGCCACCCAAGGCACCCTGCCCGGTACGACGCCGGCCGTGTCTCCGAACACCGGTCAGCTGTTCACCGTTGGCCGTCTGGGTGCGGACATCTCGGCCGTGAATGGCTTCGACATCAATGGCAAGGGGCGGGTGGCCGGTTCGTACGACGCGCGTGACTACGATGCGATTGCGGCCGTGCAGGGTAGCTACGGGCTGTTCGGTGGCTCCAAACTGGTGCGCGTCGACCTGAAGACCGGCCGGACCACTCCGTTGCTGGCGCTCGGGCTGGGCGAGGTCGTCGGCCTCTCCTACGCTGCCCGCTGAGTCCACGGGCCGCCGGGTACTACAGCTCGGCGGCCACCTTTCGCGAGAGGACTGCCCCAGTGCCATCGCCACAGCGTGGTCTGCGGAATGATCACGATCTCAGCAGGGATGACGGGATCCGCGCGGCTTATGCAGAGCATGGAGCCGAGCTCTACCGGTTCGCGTTGCGCCAGCTCAACGACGAGGGCGCGGCCAGGGACGTCGTACAGGAGACCTTCGTCCGTGCCTGGCGAGCCGCCGATCGGTTCGATCCGTCGCTGGCGAGTCTGCGCGTCTGGCTCTTCGCGATCGCTCGCAACCTCGTGATCGACGAGTCGCGCCGCAAGGCCGCACAGCCGGCGACGCCACAGTCTCCGGACCTGCTGACCGAACTCGGCCCGGTGACGGATGACGCCGACGACAGGGCAGTCCAGAGCTGGCTCGTCGAGGAAGCCTTGCGACGGATCAGGCCCGAGGCCCGGTCGGCCTTGATCGAGACATACCTTCGTGGGCGCCCGTACGACGAAGTTGCGGCGGAGCAAGGCGTGCCGGTCGGGACGCTGCGGAGCAGAGTCTTCTACGGTCTCAAAGCGCTACGACTGGCGATGGACGAGATGGGAGTGGAACTGTGAACACCGAAGAGCATCGCCGGCTGCGGGATCTGCTCGGGGCCTATTCCCTGGACCAGTTGAGTGCTGATGAGCGCACCGGGGTCCGGGCGCATCTCGACGGCTGTGCCGAATGCCGGGCCGAGCTGGCCGCGATCGCGCCACTGGCAGCACCTCTGCGGCTGATCGATCCCGATCGGCTGGAGCTGTCGCCAGAGGTTCCGCCGGTGTGGCTGGAAGATTCCATTGTCGCGGCGATCAAGTCCGAGCCGCGACGGATCCGGCCCACGAGAAGGTGGCTGGCTGCCGCCGCGGCTGTTCTGCTGGTCGGTGGGGCCGGCACGGGACTGGGCTATGCGCTGGCGCCGGACCCACCGAAGATTCCACTGGAGCCGGTACAGGTGACCGCGATTGCCGCGGGAGTCCAGTCCACTGCGGACGTGGTCCCGCACACGTGGGGCATGGAGATCAAGTTGACCGGCTCCGGATACGAGGACGGGAAGAGGTACCACGTGGTTGTGCTCGGCGCCGACGGCCGAGTAGCGCCCGCGGGCGAGTTCATCGGCACTGGGGCGAAGCGAATGCTCTGCAACCTGAACTCCTCAGTCCTTCGCCGTGACGCGAGGACCTTTGAGGTGCTCGACGAGACTGATCGGGTTGTCCTGAGAGGTCAGGTCTGACAGCGTACGATCACACTGCGAGTCGGACGTGTGCGGCGTGACCGGAACCAGCCACCGCCTACCGTCCCTGACGAGCAGGAAGGCTGCATCATGAACCAGTCCGTCGGTCTACCGTGGCCGGCGGTCGGCGACGCGCCGCCCGACCAGGCTCTGGTGGCTCGCGTCGCTCTCGGGGACACGCAGGCTTACGGTGCGCTGTTCGACCGGCTGTCGCCATTGATCTTCGGGCTCGTACGGCGAGTGCTGCGGAACCCCGCGCAGTCGGAGGAGGTGACGCAGGAGATTATGGTCGAGATCTGGCGAACCGCCTCTCGCTACGATCCGTCCAAGGGCTCGGTCAGTGCCTGGGCGCTGACGATGGCGCGTCGGCGGGCGATTGATCGGGTCCGATCGGAACAGGCCTCCGCGGATCGCGATCACCTTGTCGGGATACGCTCGGCCGAGATCGACTTCGATCAGGTGACGGACACGGTCGTGAACAATCTCGAGGCCCAGCAGGTCCGTCATTGTCTGGGCTCGCTGACCGAACTACAGCGAGAGTCGATCACTCTGGCCTACTACCAGGGCTATACCTACACCGAGGTCGCTGCGTTGCTGGAGGCAAATGTGTCGACCGTCAAGGCGAGGATGCGCGACGGCCTGATGCGGTTGCGTGACTGCCTCGGTGTCCCGGGGGAGCGATGAGCATGAACGAAGACATCCATTCGCTGGCGGCGCCGTACGTGCTGGACGCGTTGCCTGACGACGAACGGATTCTGTTCGAGCGGCACCTGCTCGAGTGTGTGGTGTGCGCCGACGAGGTCGCGGGGTTCAGTGCGGCCGCGGTCCGGCTGAACGCCGGGAACGCTGTAACACCTCCACCATCCTTGAAGGAATCGGTGATGGCCTCGATCGGGCGGGTCGAGCAACTGCCGCCGCTGCCTGAGCCCACTGTGCCCATTGAGCGCGCGACGATCCAGGTGTCGCCTGCGCCGGTGCGGCGGCAGTCCTTCGGGCGGCGCTCGTTACTTGCTCTGGCAGCTGCGCTGGTGATCGTCGCCGGTACGGGCGCGGTGGCTGTGGACCAGTACCGCAAGAACTCGGCGACTCAGCGAAACACCGACCAGATCGCCGCTGTATTGGCTCAACCGGATGCGCGGACCGTCCACGGTTCACTGAAAGGTGGCGGTCAGGCGACCATGGTCGCCTCGGATGGGCGCGATGCGGCCGTCGTCGTACTGAGTGATCTGCCGGTGCTGCCGTCGGACAAGACGTACCAGCTCTGGCTGATCGACAGTTCGAAGGCCGCCCATTCCGTCGGTCTCGCGCAAGCTGCCTTCAGCGATCAGACCAGGGTCCTCACCGGCGGAGTGGCGGGCAAGGTCGCCTTCGGTGTCACCGTCGAGCCACGAGGTGGATCGCAGGCGCCGACGATGCCGGCAGCGGTCATCATTCCGATGGCGGCTTGACCGCCGCAAGCCAACCCGCTGCTCACCACCCTCGTCGCGGCCGTCCCCGGCAAGCTCAACACCAAGGTCAACCTCGTCTCGACCCTCAACGGCGGCCAGTTCACCGTCTTCGCACCCGTCGATTGAGGGAGGCGCCATCGTTCGTTTCCGGACCAGTACGCGCCTGCGAGAAATTGGCAGCTGTCAGCACCTATCCACCCGGCGAGCAGCCCCGAATGCCTCGCGACCTCAAGTGTGATCCAGATCACACTATATGCGATCGGGTCGCATCTGGGGAGGGTCTGGTCGCCGGTGTTCGCCGGCGGCCACCGAGTACGGACAGGGAAGGAACAGACATGAGTGACGCAACACGCCGCGGTTTCCTGGTGTTCGCGGGCGCGGGGAGCGTTGCCGCTGTCGGTGCCGTCGCCGCACCGAAGATCTTCGGTGATCGGCCTGCCGATGCTGCCACCCAGCTGGAGGCAGCGGATCTGACGAACGCCGAGTCGTTCGTGGTGCACGTCAAGAACGTGCAGAAAGGCGAGCTGGCGATCATGGTCGGCGAGCGTGAGGTCCTGGTCACCGACCGCGAGCTTGCCGCGCGCCTCGCGGGTGCCACGACCATCGCCTGACGAAGGCTCCAGGGTTCGCCATGTGCGGCCCGCCGGCAATTCACCTCAGCTACAGCTGTCATTACTGGAGGAACTTTCATGTCTTCGCATCGCGAAGCACCGGAGATCTCGAAGGATCCGGTTGCAGACAACACCGACGTGTACGCGTTCGTGAGCCCGGACAAGCCGGACACGGTGACGCTGATCGCCAACTTCATCCCGTTCCAGAACCCGTACGGTGGCCCGAACTTCTACGAGTTCGGCGACGACGTGCTGTATCAGATCCACATCTCCAACGAGGGGGACGGGAAGGCGGACATCAGCTACCAGTTCCGCTTCCACGCCGAGATCCGGAACAAGAAGACCTTCCTCTACAACACCGGTCCGATCACCTCGATCAAGGACACTACCTGGAACCGGCCGCAGTACTACTCGGTGACCCGGGTCGAGAACGGCCGCTCCCGCATCCTGGCCCGCGAGCTGGCCGCGCCGCCGGTCAACGTCGGGCCGCGCAGTACGCCGAACTACGCCAAGCTGGCCGGTGAGGCGATCCACACGTTCGGCACGAACCGGAAGGTGTTCGCCGGTCAGCGTGCGGACGGGTTCTTCGCCGACCTCGGCTCGATCTTCGACCTGGGTACTCTGCGTCCGTTCCAGGCGGCGCACCTGATCCCGTCGGCCGCGGCGATGGGCGTCAACGGCCTGCAGGGCTCGAACGTGCACACGATCGCGCTGCAGGTGCCGATCAGCGACCTGACGCGTGACGGCAAGAAGCCGACCGACGTGATGGATGCCAAGTCCGCCATCGGCGTCTACGCCACCGCGAGCCGGCAGCAGTCCAAGATCTTCGACGACCTGCTCGGGATCTCGCTGTGGCACGGCCCGCACAAGCAGGTCTCCCGGCTCGGCAACCCGCTGTTCAACGAGGTTATCGTGCCGATGGCCGAGAAGGACAAGTGGAACAGCCGGCCGCCGTCGGACGACAAGAAGTATGCGCAGTACGTCACCAAGCCCGAACTTGCGGGCCTCCTCCCCGCGCTGTATCCGGGAGTGTTCCCGAACCTCGCGGCGTACAAGAAGCCGCGGGCGGACCTGGCCGCGATCCTGTTGACCGGCATCCCGAAGGGCGTCGTACCGGGCTTCCAGAACTACACCGGTCCGGTGCAGGCCGACATGCTGCGGTTGAACGTCGCCGTACCGCCGACGAAGACGCCGAATCCGCTCGGCTTGGTGGCCGGGGATGCGGCCGGTTTCCCGAACGGGCGTCGCGTCTTCGACGATGTGGTCACAGTGGAGATCCGTGCGGTCGCCGGTTTGACGATCCCGCTGGTCGACCCGACCTACACGCCGGACGGCGCTGCCTCGGCGGTGCAGGACGGTACGTCGAACACCAACTCCACCTACCTCAAGGTGTTCCCCTACCTGGGCACTCCGGCGGGTGGTTACCAGTCGAAGCCGGGCATGCCGGCGGCATCATGACCGAGCCAGCCACCAAGCCGCTGACAAATGCCGAGGAGAACCCGCACGCGGGCAAGGGCTCGTCGGTTCTGCTCGACATCGGTGACGGGGTCGGTGCGATCGTGGTCACGTTGCCGGCCGAGCTGGAGGACGTCGAGATCGAACGGCGCCCGGCCGGGTGGACGGACGAGGAACCACTCTCGGCCAACCACGGCAACGACTCCCAGGAACACGGTCACGGTCATGGGCACGGCGAGGGCGAGCACACCCACGGCGAGCACAGCCACCGATTCCCCCACGTGGCAGTCGTTCCTCGCCCGTCGCCCGAGGGTGAGATTGTCTATTCGGCGGTCTTCTCCGACGTCCCCGAGGGCAGCTACGAGCTGTACGTGATGCCCGACGGACCTGTCCAGCTGACGCTTGACGTGGTCAGTGGCACGGTCACCGAGGCCGACTGGCCGCGTTAACCACCCGATACGTCAGGTCGGCCGTCGGCAGTGCATCCAGCACTGGCGACGGCCGATTGCCGTTGCCGCGAACAACACGAGCAGCTTGAGACAGCCGCTGCGCATCAGGTCATCGCGATCATTGCGGCAGCTGGAAGGGTTGGCGTGGCTGATCCGCCGGCGGGTTCGACGGTGAGGCCGAAGGCGATCTTGTCGGTGACGCCGCCGTTGATCACCCTCGTCAGGTCATCGGCGCTACCGGAGGCGAGACCGATCGAGTGGGCGATGTTTGAATCGTCCATGAGCCACAACTGCCATGTCTTGTCCGACGGGAGTTTGCGAAGTCCGCGGAGTACGACGACGGCTCTGTCGCCGCCGTTGGAAGCGACGACGGCAGCTTGGCCGCCACCAGCGACTCTGGCCCGGACGGTGCGCGCATCGGGGTCGGCGAGGACGGTAGCGATCTGATCGTCTGCCTGCCGGGACGCGACGCTCTGCCGGTGCTGGTCGACAGCGATGCCGCCGCTCAGCGCCACTGCCAGGGCTGCTGCGGCGAGCGCAAGTATCGACCGTTTGCCGAACCCATGGCGGTGTGCGATCACAACGCCGATAGTGCGTGCTGGGACCAGCGGCGGAAGCTGACGTACGTGCTCGATGGTCGCCAAGACATGGGCTTTGAGCGCCGGTGGCGGCGGGGCGGCAACCTGGATGGCGAACTTGGTGGCGGCCTCACGCAGTTCCTCGACCTCGGTGGGGCAGGACTCGCATTGGGCGAGGTGTGCCTCGAAGCCGGCACGTTCGGCGTCCGGGAGCGCGTCGAGAACGTAGGGCCCAGTCAAGGCATGCACATCCGGATTTGTCATGGCATCACGTCCCTGCGGTTCTGAGGCCGTTGCTGGCCATGACGATCTCTCTCGATCCGTCGACGGATCCACCGACCAGGCGCGCCCGGCACCATCTATTCGCGGCCGGCCAGGGTTTGGATAGGTCGATCTGGAATGCTTCGTGTGCGACTCCGAACACCCATCCGGTGGCCCGGCTGGATCGAAGTAGGGGTGTCCTGTTCGGCTTTCCGTCCTTGGAGATTCCTGATGCTCACACTGGCCTTCATCGGATTGGTAGGCGGTCTGATTACCGGGGTCTCACCCTGTGTCCTGCCGATGCTTCCGATCATCTTCTTCGCCGGTACCGCCGGTCAGAAGGAACCTGTTGCTCGTAAGGCCTCCGAGGCCGACGGTGATGTGCTGGTCGAAGAGGTTGAGGTTGCGAAGCCTGCAAGAGATTTCCGGCCGTTGAAGATCATCGGTGGGATCGTGGTGAGCTTTAGTCTGTTCACGCTGACCGGTTCGGTGATTCTGTCGGCGCTGGGTCTGCCGGATAGCTTCTTGCGGTGGGGTGGGCTGACGATTCTGACGCTGGTCGGGCTCGGTCTGATCTTTCCGGCGCTGGGTCATTGGATCGAGAAGCCGTTCTATCGGTTGCCGAAGATCAACAAGAACAACAACGGTGCGTTCGTGCTGGGTTTGGGCTTGGGCACGCTGTATGTCCCGTGCGCGGGGCCGGTCCTGGCTGCTATCACGGTGGCTGGTGCGACGGGCAATGTTGGTTGGCGGACCGTCGTACTGACTGTGTCGTTCGCGATCGGTGCTGCGCTGCCGTTGCTGATCTTTGCTTCGGCCGGTTCGCGGATCTCGCAGCGGGTGAAGGCGTACCGCGATCATCAGAAGGGTTTCCGGATCGGTGGCGGGATCGTGATGATCCTGCTGGCGATCGCGCTGGCTTTCAATATCACTGACGTGATTCAGCGGTCGCTTCCGTCGTATACGAGTGGTCTTGAGAAGAAGGTTGCGGAGAACAAGACGGTGCAGGGTGTGCTCGCTCCGGCGTTGGGTCAGGGTGGGCAGGAGTTGGTGAAGTGCACGCCGGGTGCGGCCGAGCTGGCGATGTGTGGTGCGGCGCCGGAGTTCACGGGTACGCAGAAGTGGTTCAACACTCCGGGCGGTCAGGCGGCGTCGATCGCCGAGCTGAAGGGCAAGGTTGTCCTGGTCGATTTCTGGGCGTATTCGTGTATTAACTGCCAGCGGGCGACGCCGCATCTGCTGGCCTGGGACAAGGCGTACAAGTCGCTTGGGCTGGAGATCGTCGGGATTCACTCGCCGGAGTTCGCGTTCGAGAAGAGCGCTGGGAACGTCGAGGCGGCCATCCGTAAGGAAGGCATCAGCTACCCGGTTGGTCAGGACAACAATCTGGCTACGTGGACGGAGTACCGCAATCAGTACTGGCCGGCGAAGTACCTGGTCGATGCCGGTGGCACCGTTCGGTCGATCAAGTTCGGCGAGGGCAGTTACGACCAGACCGAGAACCAGATCCGTCAGCTTTTGAAGGCCGCGAACCCGAACGTCCAGCTCCCGGCTCCGGTCGACGGCACCGTGAAGGCCGACTCGATCGGCGCCGACGGAACCACCCCTGAGACCTACCTGGGCTACTCCCGCGCGGCCAACCTGAACGGCTCGGGCAAGCTCACCCCGAACAAGACTGTTGCCTTCGGCCTCAACCCCGAACAGCCCGCCGACACCTTCAGCCTCGGCGGCAACTGGGCTGTCGGCACCCAGAGCGTCACCGCCACCAAGGGTTCCCAGAGCCGACTCAACTTCCAGGCAGCCAAGGTCTTCCACGTCCTGTCCGGCGAAGGCACCGTCACCGTCACGGTCCCGGGCCTCCCGGACAAGACGATCAAGGTCTCGGGCACCCCGAACGCCTACCAGTTGATCGATCTGCCCAGCCAGCAACGCAAGACCATGACCCTGACCTACAGCCCCGGCGTCTCGGCCTTCACCTTCAGCTTCGGCTGAGCCGGCCTGCCCTGGCGGGCACCTCCGACTGCAGGCCGGTCCGTGACACCCCCTTCCGGGCCGGTCTGCATCCCAACCGACCGATATCAACTGTTCTGGAGAGAACGAGCATGACCGAGTCCGTGGTTCGTAACGTCATCATCGTCGGCTCCGGCCCGGCCGGTTACACGGCTGCCGTGTACGCCGCGCGTGCGCAGCTGGAGCCGCTGGTCTTCGAGGGCTCGGTGACCGCCGGCGGTGCGCTGATGAACACCACCGAGGTGGAGAACTTCCCCGGTTTCGCGCAGGGGATCATGGGCCCGGCCCTGATGGACGAGATGCGCACCCAGGCGGAGCGCTTCGGCGCGGAGCTGGTCGCCGACGACATCGTGGCGATGGACCTGACCGGTGAGATCAAGTCGGTCACCGACTCGGCCGGCACCGTGCACCAGGCGCGGTCGGTCATCCTGGCGATGGGTTCGGGCTACCGCAAGCTCGGCGTCGAGCACGAGGACCGGATGTCGGGTCATGGTGTGTCGTGGTGTGCGACCTGTGACGGGTTCTTCTTCCGTCAGCAGGAGATCGCGGTCGTCGGTGGCGGTGACTCCGCGATCGAGGAGGCGACGTTCCTGACCCGGTTCGCGTCGAAGGTGACGCTGGTGCACCGTCGTGGTGAGCTGCGGGCCTCGAAGATCATGGCCGAGCGCGCGTTCGCGAACGACAAGATCGACTTCGCGTGGAACTCCGAGGTCGCCGAGATCCAGGGCGACGAGAAGCTGAGCGGTGTCGTACTGCGTGACACCGGGACCGGTGAGACGCGGGAGCTGCCGGTCACGGGTCTGTTCATCGCGATCGGTCACGACCCGCGCTCGGAGCTGATCCACGGCCAGATTCGGCTGGACGAGGAGGGGTACGTGCTGACGCGTGAGGGCAGCACGGAGACCAACCAGCCGGGTGTGTTCGCGGCCGGTGACCTGGTCGACCACACCTACCGTCAGGCGATCACCGCGGCCGGCAGCGGCTGTGCCGCGGCCCTGGACGCGGAACGCTTCCTAGCTGCCCTCAATGACCTGGTGACCACTGGAGCGATTGCATCATGAGCAAGGTCCGTCATCCGAAGCCTGAACGGCAGAGCAGGAGAAGCAGATGAGTGACTACGTCGAGGTCGAACTGAGCGCCGATCAGGTGTCCGCGACGACCGTCGTGGAGGCTGAGCCCGCGGCGGTGTTCGATTTTCTTCGTCGGCCCGGGAATCATGCCGAGATCAGCGGGGACCACAGCGTTCGTGGATCCATGAAGGGTCCGGACCTGCTCGGTCCGGGTGACAACTTCGGGATGTCGATGCGGATCAAGTTGCCGTACCGGGTCACGTCACGGGTCGTCGAGTACGAGCAGGACCGGTTGATCGCCTGGTGCCACTTCTTCGGGCATCGGTGGCGCTGGGAGCTCGAGGAGGCCGAGCCGGGCCGGACCAGGCTTCGGGAGACGTTCGACCTCCGGACGGCGAGGATTCCCGCAGCTCTGCGGCTGATCGGGCTCCCCGCGGGCCACCGTGGCAACGTCGCGAAGTCGGTCCGGAACGTGGCGAAGCATTTCCGCTAGACCACCCCACGAGTCCGGGGTGTCGATTCTGTCGTCGCGGCGCGACATCTGCGGTTCAGCGTTGCGGCGACTCGGGCGTAGCGGGTAGCGTCTGATGTCTAGGCTGCCCCAGACCCCGGCGGCGCGGATTCGCGCGCCAAGGAGTCTGTCGGACCTATGTTCGTCATCACGCAGTCGTTGCCCGGGGCATCCATGGCCCACACGCCAGGGTGCCCGCAGGGTGCCCCGTTGATGGATGGCGTCGGCCATGGCTGACACCAAGACGATGCTGCCCTGGCCCAGCTCCGGCAGAGGCCACTACGCCGCGGACCCTCCGGCTGAGCTGATCGCCCGGATCGCGGACGGTGACCACGGGGCGTTCTCCACGTTCTACGACGCCCTTGCTCCCGCTGTGTTCGGGATGTGCCGTCGGGTTCTGAGCAATGTTGCTCAGGCCGAGGAGGTGACGCAGGACGTGATGGTCGAGCTGTGGCGCACCGCCGCCCGCTACGACGCTGCCAAGGGGTCGATCTCGAGTTGGGTGCTGACGATGGCGCACCGCCGTGCGGTCGACAGGTACCGAAGCCGGCATACAAGCCGGCAACGAGAGCACCTGTTCGCGGTCAGGGAGAGCCCCGCGCCCCACGACCCGGTCGCCGAGACGGCGATCGGCAAGCTGGACGCCGAGCAGGTCCGCGGCTGTCTGGCAACCTTGACCGACCGGCAGCGCGAAGCAATCATGATGGCCTACTACGGCGGCCAGACCTACCCTGAGGTCGCTGAGGCGCTCGACATCAAGCTGCCTACTGTGAAGGCGCGGATCCGCGATGGTCTGCGGCGGCTGCGCGACTGTCTCAGTCCGCTGGACGTTGTGTGACGCCACGGCAAGATTTCCTCGGGACAGCCGACGGCTCCCGGGACGCTTCGGACCAGTTGAGTCGTACGGCGCGCGTCACGGTGCTGGTCGGCGACGGCATGATCGTCATCGCGGCCGTCGGCCACCTCGATCGGCTGACCGCAGTCACTTTTCGGCAGGAACTGCGTGAGAGCTGGCCGGTCTGCGCCGGGATCCTGGCGGTGGACCTGTCGGCCTGCACCTACCTTGCTGTCGACGCCGTCCATGCCCTGCAGGAAGCCTGGCGCCGGCCGTCCCCCGCGCGGGGCCAACTGCGGGTGATCGCCGACCACCCGGACGTCGTCGCCGCCCTCGAGAACGCGAACATCCCTCGGATGCGCGCCGGATCGGCTGCCCACTTGTTGCGATCAGGGACGAACGGCCGAGCTGATTCTTCAGCACCAGGATCTGACTGACACGATCAGCGAGACCACCGCGGCCGCTGGGGCCCGATCTGAATTTTTCGACATTACCGGTGGATTCGACCTATCCATGTAGCCGAGAGCGACGAACTGATGCTTAGAGCAACCGCTCCGGCTACCGGGCCTGGACCGCCAGATCAGACCGGGTGGTGTTTTCGAACACCTACGAAGGAGAAACTGATGGACTATCACTCGGGTCTCAACATCGTGATCGGCCTGTACGTCGAGATCAGCTCGCGCTGCAGCGGTCATGGTCACTGGGGCCACAGCCTGCTCGGTCTGTTCAACTGATCCGCGCCTGGCCCGGCTGACTGGGTCAGCCTAGAGCGACCAGCCGGCGGTCCGATCCACCCGTGGCCTGTCGGAGGCCGGGACCGGTCTGGCTGGTCAGCCGCCACTCGTTGACGACGTTCTGAGTGCGTCCAACACGGCGTGGCGGCACCCGCATTCCCCGGGCGTCCAGCCCGGTTTCACCGATCCGGGACCTCTGTGCGGGGCCTTTGGTTCCAGATCGGTGATGCGCGACCCGGCAGTGCGCGAGGGTCGCCCGGGGAATGTCCGCCCGCGAGAGTCGTCGTTGTGGGTTTGAGCTGGTCTGTGTCCTATCTGTCCGCCGTGTGGCTCCGAAGACTGGGCAGTTGGTTCTCCAGTGAGAGGCACGCTCATGTATGCACCGGCGCCACTGAGGCGGCAGTTGAACCGGTCCGGGCTTTTGCTGCTCGGACCGGCGTTCGTCGCGGCGGTCGCCTATGTCGATCCGGGGAACTTCGCGACCAACATCGCGGCCGGTGCGACCTATGGCTATCTGCTGTGCTGGGTGGTCGTCGGGGCGAACCTGATGGCCGTTCTGGTGCAGTATCTGGCGGCAAAAGCGAGTATCGCGACCGGACGGACGCTGCCGCAGCTGTGCCGTGACCACTTCAAGCGGTCCACCTCGACCGGGCTCTGGGCCCAGGCCGAACTGGTCGCGGTCGCGACCGACCTGGCCGAGGTCGTCGGTGGTGCGATCGCGCTGAACCTGCTGTTCGGCATCCCGCTTCTGCTGGGCGGAGTGATCACTGGTGTGGTCTCCTTCGGCCTACTGATCTACCAGTCCAAGCGCGGACAGCGCCCGTTCGAGGCCGCGATCATCGGACTGCTCGCCGTCGTCCTGGTCGGTTTCGTGGTCTCCACCATCCAGTCCGAGCCGTCAGCCTCCGGAGTGCTCGGCGGCATGGTCCCGCGCCTGGATGGCGTGCAATCACTGGTACTGGCCGCCGGCATGCTCGGAGCGACAGTGATGCCACACGCGATCTGGCTGCACGGAGCCCTGATCACCGACCGGCACGGCAAGGCAATCCGCTCCGCCGCAGGCAAGCAGCGGGTCCTCAAAGCGACCCGCACCGATGTGGGCGTGGCCATGGCGCTGGCCGGCGCGGTCAACCTCGCCATGGTCGTCCTGGCCGCCGCAGCGCTCAGCGGGACCGGCGCAGACTCCCTGGATGCTGCCCACGCAGCTATCGGTGACCGGCTCGGCCACTTCTCCGCACTGCTGTTCGCACTCGCACTGCTGGCCTCCGGCTTCGCATCGTCATCGGTCGGCACCTACGCAGGCTCCGTCATCCTGGACGGGTTCTGGCACCGCAAGATCCCGCTGTGGACCAGGCGACTGGTCACTCTGGTTCCGGCTCTGGCCATCCTCGCGATCGGCATCGACCCCAGCCGGGCGCTGGTGGTCTCACAGGTAGTCCTGAGCTTCGGTATCCCGTGCGCACTGTGGCCACTGGTCCGGCTCACCGCGTCGAAGCGCGTGATGGGGGAGCTGGTCAACCGCCGGCACACCACATTCCTGGCCTGCTTGGTCGCAACCACCGTCAGCGCGCTGAACGTCGTACTGATCGTCCTGACTGTCCGGGGCTGAAAGGCTTCGCCTCGCTGTGAACACAGCGGAGCGGCCCGGTCTCCCCCAGGGAAGGCCGGGCCGCTCCCCAATGCTCTGCCGTCAGTAGGTGATGGCGGCAACTACCTTGGACGGGTCCTGCAGGAAGGGTGCGACGGCCTTCAGGACGTCGTTCTTGGCGATCCCGGTCTCGGTGGAGCCTTGGTAGACTCCGCCTTCGGCTTTCAGGCCGAGCAGGTTGCCGACTACGGCGGCGTGGCGGGCTTCGACGCCGAAGATGCCGGCTGCGGCTTGGAGGATCATCTTGTCCTTTACGAATCCGGCCGCGCCGAGGTAGGCGCCGACGCCTTTGTTCTCGAAGACATGCGCTGTGGTGAGGTAGCTCTTGCGCGAGTCGAACGCGCCGCCGAAGTCGACGGCGGGTGCGCCGACCGGTGTACCGCCGAGTTTTTGGATGGTGGCGGTGATTGTCGCGACGTGTGAGGCCTCGTCGGCGCCGATCTGCATCAGGTACTGCTTGTCTTTGCCGGTGACCAGGTTCGCTTTGTTTCCTTGGCGATAGAACTCGGCTTCGAGGTATTCCAGCGTCAGTGCGTAGTTCAGTACCTCGATGTCGCTGGTGAAGTCTTTGGCCGCGGCCAGGTGGAAGCCGTGGTTGAGGGCGCCGATGGCGGCGCCGGCTTCGACGTGTGAGGAGTTGCCGTGGATCAGGTCACGAATGGTGTCGGTCATCTCTGCTGCTCCTTACTTCGCGAGGAACGGCATCGCGGCCTTGAGCACCGGCGCCATCCCGAGGTGGGCTTCGATCGGCGCCGGGAACGGGTTCCCGCCGGTGATCTGGGCGATGATGGCGGCGTGCCGGGACTCGACGCCGGCGATCGACGCGGCCGCGGCGAGGATGGCGACGTCCTTCACCAGCGGGACCTGGCCGTGGTAGGCCTTCACGCCGAGCTCTTCGAAGACGCCTGCGGTTTTCAGGAACGAGGCCCGGCTGGCGAAGGTGCCGTCGGGGAATTTCACCTTCGGCGCGGCGACCGGCGTGCCGCCGAGGTCCTTGATCGTGGTGCGGACCGCGGTGACGTGGTTCGCTTCGTGTTGCTGGATCGGGTCGACGAGTTCGAGCTCGCGGCCCTTGAGCAGCTTGGCTTTCAGGCCTGCGGTGTAGAACGCGGACTCCAGGTATTCCAGGGTCAGCGCGTAGTTCAGGATGTCGAGGTCACTCTTGGCCGCCGAACTGGTAGCGGTGCGATCGGCGTTGCCGAAGGCGATCGGATCACCCAGGTTCGTTGCGACGTAGGTTGCTCCGACGCCGATCAGAGCGGCGTTGCGCAAGAAGTTGCGCCGGCTGTGCTCGTCGGCGAACTCGAGGACCGGACGGCCCCCGAAAATTGCCTTGATACCCATGACTCTCCTCAGTGCTCACTATCCCGCGCGCGCCTGGACGACGATGCGCTGGTAGTGGGCGGTGATGGGGTTGCAGGCGAACAGGGTGAGTACCTTGTCGCCGGTCTTGTCGGGTTGCTTCAGGACGAATTTCACGTAGTCGTCCTGCGGCACGATGGTGGTCTTGAAGACCTTGTACGTCGTGGTCTTCGACCCGACCACGACCGTGATCGGGTCACCGGGGCGAAGCCGGTCCAGGTAGAGGAACGGCTTCTCGTTGGTACTGCGATGCCCGCTGATCACGGAGTTGCCCGCGCTGCCCGGCAACGGCGTACCGGGCCAGTGACCCACACCGTGCACGAGGGCTGCTTCGTCGACGCCGTTGTTCAGCTCGTCGTCCAGCTTGAGTCGAGGGATCATCAGGCGGCCGAGCCGTAACTGCTCGCCCGGCTTGGCCTTGATCGCCTCGATCGGTACACCGGCGGCCGGATTGCCTTCGCCCGCCGCGAACTGAGGCTCCACAGCCTCGCCGTTGCGGAGCTGGTCCAGCATGCGATCCACCAACGCGTCGGGCTCCTCCACGACTGGTGCAGAACTCGCTGCCGGGCGCGGCTTCGGAGCAGCATCGGGCACGGTGTCCTTACCACCCGGGCCGAAGACGACAACGCCGACCGCGACAAGCGCCGCGAACGCGGCACTGGCCGCCAGCCACCGGTAGAACGGCTTCCAGGTCTTCATACTGCCGACCATCTCCCTGCGGTGAAGTTCACCGACAGGCATTCGGAGTCATCAACCATTCGGATAGGTGACGAAGCAGTAACTGCTGTCAGGCTGGCCCGTGGGTCCACGCCGGGGAAGGCGCTCTCTCAGGAAGTTTCGATGAGCTGGAGGCGGGCCGCTTCGTGGCGGCCGATCAGAGATGCTTCCGCTGCACCCGTGATCTTGGATGCATCTGTTGCCTCAGCGTCCGCCGGATAGGACGAACCGGCGATGTAGCGTGCCGGGAGGCCTGCAGGTGCCGGTGGGCGGCTGATCAACTCGTTCGGCTTCCCGACGCGTTCCTGGTGATTCCGATCAAGAGTGGGTACTGGCCGGTCGAGTGCGGTTGTCGACGCCGCGCCGTCACGGGAGTTGTCGCAGATGTCGCCACTGAGGGCGTTGGTCTTGAGTTGTTCGCTGAAGAAGTCGCCGGCGAAGTCGAGTTCGGAGCTGATCGGCCGGGAGTTGCTGGCGGCGCTGGCCGATCACGATGTCGACGGTGAGCTTGTGCGGGTCGTTGATCACGATGTGCGGTTCGGGGTCAGCGTCGACGAGGGGGACGGGGATGAGTGGCCGGCGTTGCGGGAGAAGGTTCTGGCTGCGGACATCTTGATCGTTGCGACGCCGATCTGGATGGGCCAGCCGGCGAGCGTGTGCAAGGTGGTGCTGGAGCGGCTGGACGCGGAACTGTCCGAGAAGGACGACCAGGGGCGCCCGCTGATCTACGGCAAGGTCGCGATCGTCGGCGTCGTCGGCAACGAGGACGGTGCGCATCACGTCACGGCCGAGGTGTTCCAGGCCTTGAACGATGTCGGATTCACGATCCCCGCGGCCGGAGCGACGTACTGGGTGGGGGAGGCGATGGGATCGGTGGACTACAACGACGCCGGCCCGAAGCCGGATACCACCGGCGCCACGACGAAGACGGCCGCCGCCAACGCGGCGCACCTCGCCCGGCTTCTGCGAGCCGAGGCCTATCCCGCAATCTGAAGCGAATCGGCAGGACCACAACTTCGTTGAGTGGAGGCGTGCGTCCCTCGGCCGGCAAGGACAGGTCGTGCCGATGTGTCGGCTGACCGATCCAAACGGCTCGGAGCACCGAAGTAGCAGCGTGAGACGAGGATGAGGTGAGGGCATGTTCGGCATCGGGCCGCTTGAGCTGGTCGTGATCGCGCTCGTCGCCGTGTTCGTCTTCGGCCCTGACCGGTTGCCGGAGTTCGCCCGGACAGCGAAGCACCTGCTGGGCCAGGTCCGGCGCATGGTCAGCACCGCGCAGAGCGATCTGCGCAAGGAGCTCGGCCCGGAGTTCGCCGACCTGGAGCTTCAGGACCTGAACCCGCGCAACTTCGTCCGGAAGCACCTTCTCGAGGGTGATGACGACGATCCCGAGGACGAGTCCGTCCCGAAGGACCCGACCTCGAAGCGCCTCGCGACCGGCCAGAAACCGCCGGTCGACCTCGAGGCCACCTGATTCTCTGCGTTTCGTTGCACTCGTCATCGATGGTTGCGCGCAGCGATCACGATCTCACCCATCCGGAACATCCCGGGTGCCGAATGAGACCGGATGGCGGGTTGCCTTCGTACAGGGTGACTCGCTGTTCCGCCCCGGCCGATCGGTCGGGCGGAACTCGAACTCGGAGATGACATGTTCGACAAAATGTTCATCCGCACTGCGATTGACCGCAGCGCTGAGAACGGCGTGGACCGCCGCAAGTTCCTGCGGGCGGCCGGCGTGGTCGGAGCCGGAGCGGGCCTGGCTGGTGGCGGTCTGCTTGCGGGTGGTGCTTTCAATGCGGCGTCGGCCGACACCACGGGGTCTGGAATCGGTGTCGATCTCGACCTGGATCTCGGCAAGGAGAAACACGGAAGCCAGCCCAGCGACGGCGCGGTGCTGAACTTCGCGCTCAACCTGGAATACCTGGAGGCAGAGTTCTACCTCCGCGCCGTGCACGGCTACGGCCTGTCCGCCACGGAGGTCTACGGCAAGGGCAAGCCGGGCGGCGTGCGAGGGGGGCGCAAGGTCAAGTTCCAGACGAAGTCCGTGAAGGCTTATGCCGAGGAGATCGCGGCCGACGAGCTGGCTCACGTCCGCTTCCTTCGGAAGGCGCTCGGAGCTGCCGCAGTGGCACGTCCGGCGATCGACATCGACGCGGCGTTCACAGCGGCAGCAACCGCGGCCGGTTTGATCAAGCCGGGCCAGAAGTTCGATGCCTATGCCAACGAGAACAACTTCCTGCTCGCGGCCTACGTCTTCGAAGACGTAGGCGTCACCGCCTACAAGGGCGCTGCTCCGTTGATCAGTAACAAGACCTATCTGGAGGCTGCCGCCGGCATCCTCGCGGTGGAGGCCTACCACGCCGCGAACATCCGTACGTCGTTGGTCGCCAAGGGTCTTGAAGCTCCCTCGGTGTCGATCTCCGACGCTCGCGACAGCCTCGACGGAAAAGCCGACCTCGACCAAGGTACGACGTACCGGGGGAGGACCAACATTGTCCCGACGGACGCGAACGGCATCGCTTTCAGCCGCGGCGCCGACCAGGTCCTCAACGTCGTCTACCTGACGCCGAAGAAGGCCACCAAGGGCGGGTTCTTCCCGGCCGGTGTGAACGGAACCATCAACACCAGCCGCGCCAACGCCTGATCCCTGATCGTGGCCGGCCGGCCTCACACGGCCGGCCACACCAGCGGCCCTCGTCAGGGCTTGACCTGTTGGTCCGGGGTGTGGGCCAGGTAGGCAGCGCTTTCGGGCAGCTCGCCCGATTTTGCGTTGGGGCCGACCTCGTCTTCCCAGATCTTCTTCGACTTGCCCAGCTGGCGGACCAGCGTCGGCAGTTTGGTCGATCCGAACAGCAGCACGACGATCCCTAGGATCACGAGCCACTCTGCGCCTTGCGGCATGCCCAGCAACGTCAGCATGCGCGGTCAGTCCAGCGTCGATTGATCATGATGAAGGTTCGAGGCCGGGGACCTGCCGGATCGGTCTCGCCTGCGCCATGTTCCCGGGGTGCACCCGGAGCGCGGGGCTTGCGGAGTAGAGAAGTCGTGTGTTGACCTGCTCGGCCTCCAGAAGCTTATCGTTGAGCCTCTTCGTATTTCGGGTGGTTGCCGTGGCCACCCGGCGCTCACCGAGATCATCAGCAATGCCCTGCACAACCTCGATCTACCGTCCAACTGAGAATCACCAGAAGGTTGTGCCAGGCGAGCCCTTGAATGGGCCGACGACGCGGGAGGTCACCCAGCCACCGTAGAAGTTGCCGGGTTGGGGCTCCACCCGCTCACCGTTGACCGTGCACAGGTCCATGGCTCCGGGGTACAGGCCGACATGGTCCCGCAGCTCGGCGTACTGGTCTGTCGGGTTCGGGTACCACCAGGCTTGGCTCGCCGCGATGCGGTCCCCACCGATGACGTCGAGATAGCTGGCGATCCCCTTCCATTCGCAGTACGACGACCCGCTCGCCGCACGCAAGCTGCCGTCCGTGAAGGCGGAACGCGGCAGGTAGTACGTCGGCGGGTGGCTTGTTTCCAGAATCCGCCACGAACGTGCGGTCTCGGCGATGACCTCACCGCCGAACGCCACGACGATGTGCTCCGATGACAGGTCGAGCAATGGTGGTCTGGGATAGTCCCAGACCGATTCCTGGCCCGGACCGGGCTGAACCTTCTCCATGACGTTCTTCCCATCGGGTTACTCGTCCAGATGCACCTGATCGCAGCCTATGCGACCGCGCCGGTGCCACTGTCGCCCGAGCATCGCGTCCGGCCAGGAGCAGGAAGGGTAGTGCGAGGAGCTGGATTGCGGCGCCGAGTAGGTATGACGGGCCGTAGCCCCAGATGTCGGCTGCCTTGCCGAGGGTGGGCTGGATGACTACGCCCCCGGTTGAGGACAGCAGGTTGTCGGAGGACAGCACAGTGGCTCGCTGTGCTGAAGGGATCAGTTCGTTGAGGTAGGCCTGTCGCACCGGTCCGGTCGTCGCGGAGATGACGGCCCAGACGGCCAGCACGACCAGGACCGTCCAGAAGGTGTGGGCGGTCCCCATCAGCACCAGGACGATCGCCATACCGATTGAGGTGGCGAGCAGCATCGAGGTGCGCCGTCCGAAGGCCCGGCCGACTGTGGTCGCGGCCACCCCACCCACGATCTGCGCGCCGGCGACCAGGGCAGCGGCCAGGCCGGAGACCACATAGGACTGGGCGTCGCCGTACAGCTGCAGCAGGTACGGCTGGGCCGCATAGAAGCCGTAGCCGGTAACACCTGCGGCGAACGGCGCGGCCAGCATGACCCAGCGCACGGCCGGTTTGCGCAGTCCGTGGTCCATCGAGGCCCGGAAGATGCCGCCCATCTCGGACATCACCGACACCCGTGCCTTGGGCGTGAAGCCGACATCACGCATCGCCCGCCACGCGACGGCGAAGGCAACCACGAGCAGTACGGCGCGAGCGACGTACGGGGCTCCGAGGTTGGTGCTCTGCGCCAGCACTCCACCGGCAATCGTTCCGGCCATCATCGCGACGCCATTGGCGATCTGCCCCTTGGCGAACGCGGACTCCAGCGATCCTGTGTAGCCGGTCGCGTTCAGCCCGTCCACCAGCCAAGCTTCGGTAGCTCCGCTGAAGAAGGTGAACCCTAGTCCGAGCAGCATCGAAACCACGGCCCACGCCGCGAACGGCGCATGATGCTCCCACAGCAGCACGTACAGCAGCGTGGACCCGAAGAGTGTGACCGTACCCAGAAGGTACGACGCGCGCCGGCCGACCGTGTCCGCGACAACACCGGTCGGCACCTCGAACAACACCATTCCCACCGTGAAGAACGCATTCGCCGCGAAGGCCTTGCCGACACTCAGACCGGCGTCGAGCAGGAAAAGCGTGTTGATCCCCCAGATCATCGACGACGCACCGGTCGACACGACCGTCAGTACGACGTACGTCCGCAACAGCTGATCAGATGTCATCTCGGGCTCCTCCGCCAACCGTGTTTGACGGTGACGTCGGAGCCCGTCCCCCTTTCTCGACCGCCGACGCGGCACAACGCAGAATCCAGTCCTCAAAAGTATTGGAGCGGGCCGTGTGTGACGCTTTGTGGGTGACCGGGGATAGACAGGTGTGGAACCGATGACCGAGCCTGATGCGCCCGATCTTGAGCAGTTGTATCGCGAGCATCATCTAGCGGTGTTGCGCTATGTCGAGCGCCGTGTCGGTGATGTCGAGGTGGCGTACGACGTGACCGCCGACGTCTTCTTGGTCGCGTGGCATCGCCGCGACGACTTGCCGGCAGGGAGGGTGCTTCCGTGGCTGTACCGGGTCGCGGCGAACGTTCTGGCGCGGCGCCGGCGCTCTGACGGGCGGGCGGCTGCTGCCTATCAGCGTGCTGGCAACGAGTTGGCTACCCGGCCTGGCCTAGCATCTCCAGCGGTCTGGCGTTCGCCGCGGACTCGACGTACACCGGACTGCCAACGCGGCGGGTCGCAATTTTCGACCCCGCGACGGGCGCACTGCTGGCGACGGAAGAGGTGCTGACCAAGGACGCCGGCAAGCTGAACGTGCAAGTCCCCAGCGTCATCGGATACACCCTCTACCTGTGACGGCGCGGCCCTCTCCGCCGATCAGTAGCTGTTCCACATCCCTTCCCTGAGGCTCCCGACCGACCAGCCCTGCTCGATCAGGTCAGCGATCGGCGGGTAGTTTGCCGGCGGCCTACGGGGACGGAGCCCGCTCTGGCAGGAACAGGTCGCGGGCATGGACGATTCAGTTTGATGTGGGGGCGAAGAGTTCGAGGGCGATGTTGTCGGGGTCGCGGAACTCGAGCAGGAAACCTTCGCCGGCAGTGGTGCATCCGTTCGTGGAACCGCCGTCGGAAGCACCAGCATGCACCGCGACCTTGTCCAAGCGATCGAGAAGCACGACATCCATCCGATCATCGACAGCCGCTTCGACTTCGTCGACGCACCGCTTGCCTTCAGCAAGCATCGCGAGGGGAACGTCTTCGGGAAGGTGGTCATCGACGTCACCTGAACCGAGGGGAGCTCAGGAGTGCGGGCGCCTTTTGGTGTGGGCCGTGCGAAACCCCGGCCGAGTGTTGTCGGCCGGGGCAGGTTCGGATGGGTGAGGCGGTGCGGTCAGGCCGTCTTGCTGCGCGAGGCCAGAGCTTCAGCGGCGCCGACGAGGATGACGGCGGCGATCACGGCGACGACGAAGCCGAGGACGTTGAGCTCGAAGATACCGCCGGTGCCGAGCAGGTTGGCGACGACACCGCCGATGACGGAGCCGGCCAGGCCGAGTAGCAGGGTGGCGATCCAGCCGAGGTTCTGCTTGCCGGGCTTGAACAGGCGGGCCAGGGCTCCGATGACGAGGCCGGCGACGATGAATCCGATCATGAGTTCGTGTTCTCCTGTATCAGGGGATGTGGGCGGTCAGGACCGGGCGCGACGCGCTTTGGCGCGATTGGCCGGACGCTTGCGTTCTGTGGAGCTCTTCACCTTGCGGCGGAGGAACTTCCAGGTGACCCGCCCGAGTGCGCTGTAGGCACGGCTGGCGATGCTGCGGTGATTGCTCACGATGCTCCTTGAGAGGGAGGTGCTGTTGTCCGGATGCTGCGAGGCGGCCGGACAACAGCACCGCCGCGAGCCCTACTTCTTGAAGGCGTCCTTGACGTTCTCGCCGGCGTTCTTCACGTCGGCCTTGGTCTGGTCGGCCTTGCCTTCGTTCTCGAGGTCCTTGTTGTCGGTCAGATCACCGATCACCTCTTTGGCCTTGCCCGCGATCTCTTCGGCGGCGTTCTTGGCCTTGTCTGCGATACCCATTGCTGTCATCTCCTGTTGATCGACCGGTCCGTGATGAATTACTGGACGCGGGTGGCGGTGGTGGTCTTGTCGGTACGGGCAACGCTCAGCTCGACGCGGTGCCGTAGGTCGTCGCGGCCGATGACGTGCTGCAGCTGCTGCATGGTGCTGGCGGCAGCGGCGGTGACCGTGCCGAGATCCGCGCCTGGCTCAAGGGTTGCGGTGAGCTCGGCGACGAGCTGGCCACGGTCCACCACGATGCGGCCGGTCCCGTTGCGGACTCCGGGAGCCTGGGCGAGGAACTGCCCGGCGGTGTCCGCGGCGGCCGTCGTGTCCGCGGTGAGCCGTCCGCTCTGGTCGCTGCCGCTCAGACCCAGTTGGCCGCTTCCGCGGCGGGGGAGGTGCCGGGCGAGCCAGACGAGACCCAGGATCGCCAGGAGCACTCCGGCGGCTCCGGTGGCCCAGGGCCACCAGGACAGGGTGGTGAGGTCGCTGAGTCCCTTGATCTCGACCCGGTCGGATGCGTCGGGGATGAGGTCGTAGCGCCAGCCCAGGGCTACTGCTCCGGCGGCGATCAGGACGAGCGCGATGACGATGGCGGCGGTTCGGTCGAAGGCGATCAGTCCGCGGCGCATGTCAGTTCTCCTCGGCAGTGACCAGGGCGCGAACCCTGGGACTCGGGCTGATGGTGTTCAGGCGCTGCGCGATGGCGTCGGCCAGCTCGTCGCGGACCCGGTCCGCGTCGCCGAACGTTGTCGCTGCGACGCGAAGCTTGCGGCGGCCGCTGGTCTTGGTGCCGGCGCTGGTGACCGAGTCGATACCGCGCGCGGTGTCGGTGGCCAGGCGAGCTGCGTCGCGGCTGCGGATCCACACACCGCTGCCGGCGTCACCGACAGCCAAGTGGGTTGCCTTGCGCGGCTTGAGTGCAGCGATCAGGACCCAGACCCCGATCAGTACGGCGGCGCCACCGGAGTACGTCATCCAATCGGCAGGCCTCAGAACCTCGGCCTTCTTGAACACCCACTCCAGCCACGACGAGCCATCGATGACGCCGGTCGTCACGAGAGTGTCGCGGATCGCGACAGCTGCGATCGCGAGGACGGCCAGGGCTCCGATCACGGCGACCTTCGCGGCGGCCGGTGCGGCGACGGGCTTCTTGGCGGCGGTGCTCATCGCAGCCTCCTCGGCGCGCTGGTGGTATTGGTGTCAGGCTTGGGGAGTTCGACCGCGGAGATGTCGACGTTCACCACGTCGACCCCGAACCCGGTCAGCTCGGCCACAGTCCGGGCGACCCGACCGCGGACCTCGGCAGCAACATCGGCCAGCGGGTGACCCCACAGGATCGCGACCTCGACATCGAGGCGGACACGTTGCCCGGCGAGCTGTGCCTTGACCTTGGGCAAGCCGCGCCCGAAGGTCGCGTCCTGGCTGATCACGGCCGGCGCCTGGAGTGCGGTCGTCGTGGCGATACGTTCGATCGCGCGCTCGCTGATCTGGAGTGTTCCTCGCTCACCTGGTTCGGTCCGTCCGGCTGACGAGCCGGAGGGTGCCGGCGTGGCCGGTGCTGACACCGGGGCGAGGGTGGCGGTCTCAGCCACGGCCGCGGCGTGAGATCAGGTCGTCCAGGCCCTTGCTGCCTTCGGACAGGTACCTGCCGACGACGAGGCCGATCACGCCCAGCACGAGGGCTAGCAGGAAGCCACCGAAACCGCCGGCTGCCGCGGCGATGGCGATCAAAAGACCGGCGAACAGGCCGATGGTCGAGGTGTTCACGAGTTCTCCTAGAGGGTGGCCCGGGCGCTCTGCCCGGTGCCGGCGTACTGGTCGGGTGAATCAGGTCGTGCTGGGTGTTGCGATGTCTTCGATCGTCACGTCGACCGGCCGATCGGTCAGGTCTTGTACGGCGAGCCGTACGGCGGCGGCGATCGGGTGGATCGGCCGGCCCGCGATGGTGACGACGTGGACCTGTATCCGGTCGTCGGTGATCCGGACTCCGGCGAGCCGGCTGCCGGGCAGGTAGGTGACGACATCTCCGAAGGTGCCGCCGTGCAGACCTGCTACGCCGGGAACCGAGCCGACTCGGGAAGCGATTCGTTCGGCCAGGGCCGGCTCACGTGCCACCGTGATGGTGGTGCCGCCCCCGGCGATGGGGGTGGTCACTGGACGCGGGGCTCGGCCGGCTCAGCGTCGGCGTCGTTGTTGTCGTCGTCGCCCTCGAGGTGGACGTCGCTCACGGCGATGTTGACCTCGGTGACCTCGAGACCGGTCATCCGCTCGATCGCCGAGATCACGTTGCTGCGGATCGCGCTCGCGAGGTCCGCGATGCTGACGCCGTACTCGGCGATGATCTGCAGGTCGATCGCGGCCTGGGTCTCGCCGACCTCGACCGACACGCCCTGGGAAAGGTTCGTCCTGGTGCCGATCCGGTCGCGGATCAGGCCGACCGTGCGAGCCGCCGTACCGCCGAGGTCGTAGACGCCGGTGATCTCGCGGGTCGCGATGCCGGCGATCTTCGAGACCACGATGTCGGCGATGACGGTCTTTCCGGTCGAGACCACAGAACCGGTGCTGTCGGCAACAATCTCGCGCTCGATCGTGGTCTTGCCGGCGACGGTGGCCGGAGTGGCGGTGGTGGTGTCAGCCATCGGATTGTCCTTTGTCTGTTCGGGGTTGGTGGGGTGTTGCTGTGTAGACAGCAGCCGGAGATGATTCGTCACGGTCGCTTCGCAGGTTGGTTCGCGTTCGTGGTGTGTTCGTGGTCACGTGCCAGCGGGCCGCGGGCCTGCCGCCCGACGAGTCCGCCGGTCTTCTTCAGGGTGTCGCTGATCCGGGTCGGGCCGCTGCGGGACTCCAGCCGGTCACCGGCCTTGCCTAGCAGCCACGACGCCGTCGGGGCGCCGACAGCCAGGACGAGCCACAACCAGAAGCGGCGGGAGAGAAAGGCCCACATGGTGATCTCCTTGAAGAGTTGGCGGATTGTGGTGTCGGTGTCAGCGGAGGTCTAGAGCCTTGCGGACCGCGTCTTTCGTGGTGGCCACGTGGTCCTTGAGGTCCTGTGCGACCTGACGCAGGCCGGCTTCGGACCGGTCCGCCTTGCCCTCCGCCTTCAGGTTGGAGTTGCCGATGACCTCGCCGACGGTCTCCTGGACCTGGTTGTTCACCTTGTCGCTCAGGCTCATCGCCGTACTCCCTCGTCGTGGTGATCGGTGGTTCGTTGCCAGGAAGACAGCGCCTCGCGAGCAAACCTCACGGTCCGAGTCGTGTGAGCACAGTCACCGGGCCGATCGCGGCGGCGATCGTGACCTCTGCGAGGTTGGCGTCGTCCCTACTTCATTGAGCCCGCAGCGGGCCTGCTGGCTGTTGCGCGAGGTTCACGGCCGCTCCTATCAAGAGATCGCCGACAGAGCACGCGCAGAGCTAGCGGAGGTGATGAAGCCATGGAAATGAACCCCACCCAAGAAACCGGTCACCTACTGCCGTGCGGTCACAGCGTCGAAGACGTCTGGGACGACATGGAAGCCGACCGGATCACAGACCACGCACTCAACTGTCCGCACTGCACGACCGCGCGGGCCAGTCTGGACGAACTCACCGAAGCCACCCGTGCGCTGATCGACGACCCGGCGACACCCCCGGCCGGGTTCCTGGACAAGATCATGACCGCCGTCCGCGCCGACCTCAGTCTCGGCCAGACCATTCGTCTGCCGAGTCCTACGGCGCGGGTCGACATCTCCACCTACGCGTTGGCCGCGATGCTGCGTTATGTCGTTGACGGTGTCGACGGCATTTGCGCTCACGAGTGTCGTGTCGAGGTCTCACCGGACAACAGCGGAGCGGTGAAGGTCTGGATCGATCAGACCGGACCGGAGGCGCCGACATGACTGCGAGCTGGTTCCCCGGGAACCTGGTCCCGACGAATCTACTAGCGTAGCAACCAGATCGGTCCCGACCTGGGACATCTGGTCAATCGTTGCCAACAGCCACGATCAGGAGCAGCACACCCATGACCACCGGCAGCCGCACCCGCCGTACCAGCACCACTACGCCTGGCGGCGAACCCGCCACGCCAGTGTCACGTGCCTATCTGGCCGAATTCCTCGGCACCGCCATTCTCGTCATCGGCGGCGTCGGGACCGCCGTCATCGCCGGCGACACCGTCGGATCAGTCGGGATCGCCCTCGCCTTCGGTCTGACTCTCGTCGCATTGATCTACGCACTAGGCCCGATCTCGGGAGCACATTTCAACCCGGCCGTCACCCTCGGCCTGCTCATCGCGCGGCGCATCACCGCCGGCAAGGCCGCTGGGTACGTCCTCGCCCAGCTCGCCGGCGGAATCGCCGGAGCCGTCGTCGTCTCGGGGATCGCCCACGGACGTCCCGGCTACACAACTGCCGACGGTATCGGTGCCAACGGCTTCGGCGCCCAGTCCAGCGGCGGCTACACCCTGGCTTCCGTCATCGGCACCGAGGTCGTCGGCACCTTCGTCCTGGTCCTCGTCATCCTGGCCAGCACGGACCGGATCGCCCACGCCGCCTTCGCCGGCCTCCCGATCGGCCTCGCCCTGACCGTCATCCACCTGCTCGCGATCCCCATCGACGGAACCTCTGTCAACCCGGCCCGCAGTTTCGGCCCAGCCCTCCTCGCGGGCAACCCTGCCCTCGGCCAGGTTTGGGTCTTCCTAGCGGCGCCTCTGATCGGCGGTCTCCTGGCCGCAGCCGCCCACAGGGCCCTGTTCGCAGCCGTACCCCAAACACACCGATAGGTCAGGCTGGCTCACTGAGGACAGCGTTCTGAGGGTGGGTGATGCTCGGCTCGCACGGTCAGTTGCTCTTAGCGTCCGGTGATGTCGTCGATCTGTTCGCGGAGGATGTCGGCGTGTCCTGCGTGCCGGCCGGTCTCCTCGATCATGTGGATCAGTAGCCAGCGCATCGAGGACTGAGACTTTCGGCGTGATAGGAGAGGGGCGGGGCGACTCAGGTCGCTGTAGGCAGCGATGACCTTGTTGGAGTTGGCTATGGCGTCGCGGTAGGTGTCGGTGAGTGATTCGATCGTGTCGGTCGGTCCGGGGCGCATCGTCGCGGCCCAGCTGCGGACGGGTTCACCTTGGAAGTAGAACCGTTCGACGTAGGCCAGGTGTTTGAGCAGTCCCAGCACGCTGGTCCCGGATGACACTCCAGCGGTCCGTACGGCGGGCTCAGGGGCTCCGGCCGTTTTGGCGATCACCGAGTTACGCAGGTAGTCAAGGAACGCGATCAGGGTGGTCTTCTCGTCGGCGTCGGTCCCGGGTGGCGGCTGGTCCATCGTCAGCTTCTCTCTGCGGTGTTGCGGCGTACGGCGAGAACATGGTCGACGACTGTTGCCGTGCTGCCGTCGGGTCCGGTGGCCTCGCGGCTGGGCTTATCGGCGCGGATGACCTGCCAGTCGCTCGGATCGAGATCGAGTTCGACTGCGATTTCATCCGGAGTGGGGAAGTGAATACCGGGGTTCTGGTCCCAGGACCAGGGAGCAATGGAGCCGTGGTCGACAATCAGCATCACGCCACCGGGGCGCACCCTGTCGGCGGCGCGCCTGAGAATCCGGCTGCGTGGCACCGTGAATCGGCCGTGGAAGTACTGGGCCGAGACGAGGTCGAATTCGCCGGGTGGGAAGGTCGCGGTGAGGTCGTGCTGTTCGACGGTGATCAGCTGGGCCAGGTTCAGTTGCCGTGTGGACTCGCGCAGGCGCTGGATGGCGGTGGCGGAGATGTCCACCGCGGTGATCTGCCAGCCGCGGTGGGCGAGCCAGCGAGTGTCGTCGCCGGGGCCGCAGCCAAGATCGAGGGCGGTACCGAGGGGCAGTGATTCGACGGTCTCGGCGAGCAATGGGTTGACCGATGTCATTGCAGGCTCCTTTCAGCGGTTGAAGAAGGACAGGAGTTGGGTGGTGACGAACGCGGGGTTCTCCTCCGGCAGCCAGTGGCCGGCGTGGGGGACCTCGGCGGTCTTGATCAGGTTCTTGACGCGGGGCTGAAGGGTTGAGCGGGTGAAGGGCAACAGTCCTTGCGCGGTGAGGAGCAGTGTGGGTGTGGTGATGGGTTTCGCGGCGCGGTTGTCGCGCTCGTCCTGGTCGAGGGTTCGGTAGAGGTTGAATCCGCCGGTGAGGACCTGTGGCCGGCTGTAGGTGCGGGCGAACTCGTCGATCTCACGGTCGGTGTACGGCGACTTGGTGTTCGTGCCACCGAAGCTCTTCCCGCCATAGGCCACGGTGGGGATGAACAGGCCCAGGTAGCGGCGGACGTCGTTGGCCACCACGGCTTCGGGGAAGTCTGCCTGGGTGTGGAAGGCCAGATGCCAGCTGAGGGTCCGGTACTGGCCCGCGGAGAGGACAGGGCCGGGGAGCGGATAGTCGAGGTGGGCGTATCTGGTGACCTCGGTCGGATACTGCGCGGCGTACTGGAAGCCGACTCCGGCACCGAGGTCATGGCCGACCAGGCCGATCGATTTCAGATCGAGCTTGTCCGAGATCAGGCCGTGGAGGTAGCGGGCCAGGGTCGCCTTCGAGTAGCTGGACGGGGTGCCTTCGCTGTCTCCGAGGCCGGGTAGGTCGATGGCGTAGACGGTGTGGTTCTTGGCGAGGGCAGGCATGATGCCGCGCCACTCGTACCAAGACTGCGGCCAGCCGTGCAGGAGGATCAGGGGGCTGCCGGTTCCACCGGTGACGTAGTGCATTCGGACACCGTCGACCTCGGCGAACTCGTGCCGGAACTGGTGGTTGAAGTCGGCGTCGTCTCGCGTGGCGGCGGTGTAGGTCGCTGCTGTCGAGGGCGTCGGGGTGGTTGTGGTCGAGGTGGCGCAGCCTGTCGACAGGGCCAGCGTGGCGATGACTGCAGCTGCGATGAACCGGATCCGGTTGGTCATGTGTTCAGCGTGCCGATACCTCGGCGAGACTTGCAAGAAAAATTGCGGATCTGCATTATGAGGTCATGGAGAAGACTGCGCGCGACGTGCTGGCCGGTGTGGGAGAACGGATGCGGGAACTTCGTCGGGGGCGGGGGGTGACGCTGGCCGACCTCGCCGAGGAGACCGGTCTGACCGCGAGCACCCTGTCACGGCTGGAGACCGGCAAGTTGCGCCCGACGCTGGAGCAGTTGTTGCCCCTGGCAAAGGCTCACGGAGTCCCGCTGGACGATCTGGTGCAGGCGCCGCCGACCGGTGATCCCCGGATTCATCTGAAGCCGGTACGACGATTCGGCCTGATCGTGGTGCCGTTGACTCGTCGGGCAGGCGGGATTCAGACGTACAAGGTGGTGTATCCGCCGGCCCGGCGATCGATCAAGCTGCAGACGCACGAAGGGTACGAGTGGTTCTACGTGCTCAACGGTCAGGTGCGGCTGATCCTCGGCGATCAGGACCTGAGGCTGGGCGCTGGTGAAGCGGCCGAGTTCGACACCCGGGTACCGCACGCGATCGGCAGCGCCACCGACCAGCCCGCGGAGGTTCTTACCCTGTTCGGGGCTCAAGGAGAACGAGCGCACCTGTCCGCGACACATCACTGATCGCCGTCGAGCTGGCGCTGGATGGGTTGGGGGCGTCGGTGACCGTTCAGGTGTTCCGGAGGTCGCGTCCGAGCTCCTCCAGCATGCGTGTTCCCTCGGCGATCGCGACACGTCCGAACTCGAAGCGCAGCACGGTGCCGTCGCGTGTCAGGACTCCGGCCCGGAGGACCTTGAGGACGCCCTCCACCAGGTCCGGCTGCTCGAGGCCGACCACGTCCGCGCGGTCGACCTCATGGACGAGCTTCTTCGCCTTCGCGATACCGGTTCCGCCCTGCGTGTAGAACAGCAGCCGGCGGTCGGTGAGTGCGACGACCATCTGGCCGGGCAACTCACGGGTCGGCGCGTCCTGGGGGACCGGATGGCCCAGCGTCAGCAGAGCGCCGATCAGTGTGGCCCCTGGCGCGAGCGAACGAAACTTGCGTAGCTCGCGACGGAGCCCGCCTTGCTGAAACGCCTGCGCCGCCGAATGAACCTGCTCTCCGGTCGTCCCCAGGAGAGCTTGCACATGGTCTGCTTGTGACTTCATGAGCCACGTCTCCTTGTCCTCGGCGCTATCGGACGAGCCCAGCTCACACTACCGTCGGAAACGCCGGCGGTGGGATGCGGCCGAGCAAGTTCGACTCCTTCGTCGAGGAGAAGGGCCGGGGCAGCGCTCGTCCGTGTTGCTTCGGCGATGTCGCGCTGGATGACCGCGCGATGGCCTGAGTTGTAACTTTTGCTCCCCCGGGCGCATCTCTACAGATGTCCTTGAAGGAGGGGTTCATGACCATCCAGTTCCGCACACTGAGCCGAACAGCTATCGCAGGACTCGCACTGGCCGCTTTACCGGTGGGTGCGATCGCCGCTCCCACCGGCCCTGGCATGATCGAACTCGTCTCGGCTGCTCCGGGCGGTGGGGGCGGAGCCGGCGACTCGACCGCTGGGACCGAGAAGGGCTTGGACGTCTCGGCCGACGGCCGGTACGTCGTCTTCTCCTCGTACGCGAGCGACCTCGTGGTCGGCGACACGAACAACCAGCGGGACGTCTTCGTCCGCGACGCCAGGACCGGCCGGACCACGCTCGCCTCCGTCGGGGTGGGTGGCGGCCAGGGCAATGGTGAGAGCCGGGAGGGGTCGATCTCGGCGGATGGACGGTTCGTCGCGTTCAACACCAATGCCACGAACCTCTTTCCCGGTGACACGAACAACAGCCCGGACGTCCTCGTCCGCGACCTTCGCACCGGCCGGACGACTCTGGCCTCGGTGGGTCCCAACGGCCTGGCCGACCACGGCGCGCATCAGCCGGAGATCTCCGGCGACGGCAAGCATGTGGTCTTCACGTCGGGATCGACGAACCTCGTCGCCGGCGACACGAACGGCACCGAGGACGTGTTCGTCCGTGACCTGGCGACCCGCCGTACCGAACGGATCTCGCTGAGCGCCTCCGGGCAGCAACTCGACCTCTACTCGCGGGAACCCACGATCTCCGGCAACGGGCGCTTCGCGGTCTTCGTGACGGCAGCGAGCAGGGTCTCGGTCCGCGACCGGCTGAAGAACACCACCCGGGTGATCTCCGACGGAGTGGTCCTCGACCCGCGGACCGTGGACACCGAGTTCGGCTACACGTCCTTCTCCGCCGACGGCCGGTACGTCGTCCTCACCGTGACGGAGTACCAGGCGGTCGGCTTCGACCCGGTCCCGAACATCTGGCTGCGGGACCTGCGCACCAACCGGCTCGAGTTGATCACCGGCGACCGTCTCGGCCGGCCGTCGACGACGATCAGTCCGGTCCGGCGCAGCGATGTGTCGGCTGACGGCAGGTATGTCACCTTCAGTACGGCGGCCCGGCTGACCCCCGCAGATTCCGATGACCTCAGCGACGTGTTCCGGCTCGACCGAAAGACCGGCGACCGCGTCTGGATCACGCGTGGCCAGCAGCCGACCACGGGCGGCGGGACAGGTAGTTTCGGCCCGGCGATCTCCGACGACGGCCGGTACGTCGCCTTCGAATCGGAGAATGATGGTCTGGTACCAGGGGTCTCTGGCAGCCAGACGTACTTGTGGAGCAAATGATCGCGGGACAAATCTCAACTGGGGAGAGAAAGGAACGAGTAGGCAGATCGGAAGACTGACTCGTACAGCAAATCGCGGGACTGGCATCGACCGCCTTGCCACTGGGGCGGTCGCTGCTCCGACGCCCCGAGCAGTACGCCCTATGGACGGTCTGAGCTCCGGCCGCAACGACCAGTTCAGGGCCGCTAGGCTTTCACTGTGGCTGACGTGGCAACTTCCTCGCCCAAGAAGGCTCTCGACCTGTTGCTGAGCGGCAACCGCCGCTTCGTCACCGGCGAGCCGGAGCACCCGAACCAGGACTCCGTACGGCGTGCTGAGATCGCACCGGGGCAACAGCCGTTCGCGGTGCTGTTCGGCTGCTCGGACTCTCGGCTCGCGGCGGAGATCATCTTCGATCGCGGGCTTGGTGATCTGTTCGTCGTACGGACTGCTGGTCATGTGATCGGCGCCGAGGTGCTGGGCAGTATCGAGTACGGCGTTGAGGTGCTCGGCTGCCCGTTGGTCGTTGTCCTGGGCCACGACTCCTGTGGGGCCGTGGGCGCAGCCTGCGATGCCTTGGACAACGGGACTGTTGCCTCAGGCTACGTGCGGGACATTGTCGAGCGCGTGACGCCGAGCATCCTGGCGGCCCGGGCCGCCGGCCGGACCGAGCCCGACGAGATCATCGCTGCGCACGTCGGCCACACGGTCGACCTGCTGCTGGAGCGCTCTCGGGCGTTGACCGAGCGCGTGGAGGCAGGTGAGGTCGCGGTCGTGGGCCTGTCTTACCGCCTGGTCGACGGTAGCGCGCGAATCGTGGCCTCCAAAGGGCTGGAGACAATCACTCGGTAATTCTCGGTCCACCGGCGCGACCGAGGCGATTGGCGATCGCCGCACCCAGACCTTCTTCCTCGGGCAGAGACGCGATGACAAGATCGCAGTGCTGCCGGTCGAACTCGCGGAGGTATCCGTAGAGCCCGTGCGCGTAGTCGGACAGTGAGACCGGCACCGCCAGTACGACGTCTGCCTGCGCTACCGTTTCGAGCCCGCCGGTGGCGGTCGCCCCTTCGCTGCATAGATCCTGCCAACAGCTTCGGGGTCCTCCGCCCTGACCAGGCACCGCCGGGATAGCGTCGCTAGTTCTTGACGACGGCGGCGGCCAGGTTGCCGAGAGAGTCCTCGAGTTGGCCCTGCTCGATCAGCGGGAACGTCACCTTCTGGAGGATGTCGCGATCGGTCACCTTCGACCAGTCGTAGGTCAAGGTGACTTCGGTGTCGGCGGCATCGAGAGCTTTGAGCTCCCAGACCCACTGCCACCCCGGCGGCTCGGTATCCGCGGGCGCCGTCTGCCACGCGACCAGGTGGTTCGGGTCGTAGCCGACAACGGTGTTGTCGGTCTGGTAGTCGCCGCCCATGTGGTCGCCGGTCATGTTCATCCGGAAAACTTGCCCGCTGGCGGTGATCCGGTTGGTCTTCTCGTCACTGACCACGAACCCGGAACCGTCCAGCTCAGCATGCCGTTCGGGGTTGGTGAGGACGTTGAACAAGTCCTTCGTCGAGGCGTTGATCGTGCGGGAGACGGTAATGGATTTTTCGTCGCTCATGACCCAACCGGTGCCCTGTCCGGCCCATTGCAACCTCAACCAGATGTGTGTAGCTATTGCCAGTAGCCGTCGTCATCGGAGGTCGGACAGGGCCCAGCTGCTGTGTCGGCGGCGTACCAGGGGTGGCCGGTCCTGGTCGGGGAGGTCGTCGGTCGGCCGCAGGTCACCGAGGCAGGAAGGCAGCAAGGCCAACACCCTTGCTGGCGGCAACCGTAGGAGGCGCGCTACGTCGACGACGGTGTGGTCGCCGAGCGTTACCAACGCGATGGCTGCGCGTTGTTGCCGCGCGAGTTCTCGCAGCATGATCATGGCCGCAAAGGCGTTGTCGTGGTGATCTTCGGCTGGGTCCCCGGGCTGGGCGGTCGTCGGTAGGCGTTGGACGCAGAGCAGGTAGGTGAGGCGGGAGAGCTGGTGACGCAGGCTTGCCTGTTCGCCAGGATCGTCGGCGCCGGTGCAGACCTGGACGATCACGTCGGCAACGACCTTCTCGGACTGATCGCTGTCGCGCAGTATCGCGCAGGCGATCTGGAGCAGCGCTGCGGCGTGCTGGTCGTAGATCTGTCCGGCGGCCGCGTTGTCACCGCGGCGTGCCGAGGCCAGCAGGGCGGCTTCCGAGCGAGGTGGGCTCGCGTGGCGGCGATGGGTGGTGGGATACATGGGCCTCGGCTCTCTGGAAACACTCCTTGGAGTGCCGCCGAGGTCCAGGGCAGCGTTGACGACGCGGATGACACGAACTTGTGCCTCCGGTGCCCAAAATTTCTACCCGCAATCCCGAGAACCTTAGCTCAAGAGGCCGGCGTCGAGGCACCGGCGGACCGGCCGACTTCGAAGCTGGGGCTAGGGTCGGCGTTATGCATATCGTGGTGATCGGAGGAACTGGTCACATCGGCACCTATCTGGTGCCGGGGCTGGTGCGCCGCGGCCATCAGGTGACTGTGCTCAGTCGGGGCGAGCGTGCGCCGTACCAGCGCGATGGGGCTTGGACGCAGGCAAAGCTGGTGCAGGTCGACCGCGCCGCGGAGGAGGCCGACGGAACCTTCGGGCGACGGGTCGCCGAGCTGGCTCCGGACGTCGTGATCGACCTGATCTGTTTCACTCCCGATAGTGCGCGACAGCTCGTCGACGCCATCAGCGGGCAGGTCGAGCACTTGTTGCACTGCGGAACGATCTGGGTGCACGGGGCAAGTGCCACCGTGCCGACGCGCGAGGACGCGCCGCGAGCGCCTTTTGGCGACTACGGAATCCAGAAGGCGGCGATCGAGAGGTATCTGCTCGGCCAATCCCGGCGCGGTGGTGTGCCGGCCACGGTCATTCACCCCGGCCACATCAGCGGGCCAGGGTGGACGCCGGTGAATCCGGCCGGCAACCTTGACGTCGGCGTTTACCGGACGCTGTCACGCGGTGACGAGCTGGTTCTGCCCAATCTGGGTCTTGAGACTGTCCAGCATGTCCATGCAGTTGACGTGGCCGGTGTCTTCCTGGCCGCGCTGGAGGGCCGCTCCGCCGCGGTCGGTGAGAGCTTTCACGCGGTGGCCGAGGGAGCGATGACGCTTCGCGGGTACGCCGAGGCCGTTGCGGCGTGGTTCGGTCAGGATGCGCGGCTGGGCTTCCTGCCTTTTGAGCAGTGGAAAGCTGGCGTCTCGGAACGGGACGCCGAGATCACCTATGACCACATCGCACACAGCCCGCACTGCTCGATGGACAAGGCGGCGCGCATGCTCGGCTTCCGGCCGCGCTACACCGCGCTCGACGCCGCGCTGGAGGGACTCAGCCGGCTGGACATCGCCGGCGTCGAGGAGACGCGCTCCGACGATGACGATCCTCGGCTTTTCCAGAGGTGACCTGTACCAGCTCCGCCCGATCGCAAACGATCCAGTGAACTCAGGTTCTACCTGAAGTATCAGCATGCTGTTAGTATGGCGATGTGAAAGTGGTTATCGCGGGTGCCGGAATCGGTGGACTTGCTCTTGCCCAGGCATTGGTTGCTGCAGGCGACGAAGTGACGATTGTCGAGCGGGATCAGGGGATCGAGGACACGGCTGGGTATCGGCTGCACCTGTCGGGGAGTGCTTGTGCGGTGCTACGTCGTCATGTCGCGCCCGAGACCTGGGAGATGCTGCTCGCCGGTTCGGCACGCGCCGCCGCCGTGTCGCGACTCGTCGTTCACGACCACCGGCTGCGTTTGTTGGGTACTCCTCGCATCGATCCGGCCGAAGAGTTGCTGTTCGTCGACCGTCGGGTGCTACGCCGGGCCCTGCTGCGCGAGGTCGCCGGCTGCGTTCTCTGGGCGCAGCCAGTGGTCGGCTTCGACCAAGGACCCGAAGATGTGCAGGTCCATACCGCCAAGGGCACGCACCACGCCGACCTGCTGGTCGGCGCGGACGGTCCCCGCTCGGTTGTGTCCACGCGGTTGGCAGGCCGTGCGCCGGCTCGTGACCTCGGGATCGCCGGGCTGGCCGGCAGAGTGCCGTTGACGGCAGCAGGAAGCCTGTCCGACCTGGTCACCGAGGCCGGCCTGCTCGCGATCGGTCCTGACGGGCTCGGCTTGTTCCTGACTTGTACGACGGTGCCGAATCGGGCAGCGGTCGATCCAGCGCACCACGCGATGCCGGTCGACCCGGAGCTCATCTGGAGCGTTATCGGCCCGGCCGGTCGGATCGGTTCCTCGATCGTGGGACTCGACGAAGTGCTGCGCGGGTGGGATTCCAGGGTCCGCAGTCTTCCGGGTCTGTCCGACAGAGCTTCGATCTCCCGGTTTCCCTTCCTGGCAGCCGATCCACGGCGAGAGCTGATGCCGTGGCCCGCGGGGCGTGTCACCGCCCTTGGGGACGCGGTTCACGCCATGCCACCGACCGGGGGACAGGGTGCGGCAACCGCGATTCGGGATGCTGGAGTGCTGGCCGAGGTGCTGCAATCGGCGCGTTCGGGGGCGTCCACGCTGCCGGTCGCCCTGGCTGACTATCAGCGGCGGATGACTGCTTATGCTCCGGCTGCGGTGGCTGAGTCGCTTGAGCCGCTGCGCTGGATGCGTCTGCTAGGCAGGCCCGGCTTGAAGCCGGCAGCGTCTGCAGTGCTTTCGGCTCTGGCGGCAGGTGCCTCGCTGAGTCGTCAGACCCGTGCTCTTTGGCGCGGAGCGGTCGCATGACGGCATCCGGGAATCTCTTGTGGGACCTTGTCCGTACGGCGCATCTGGCCGAGCGCCGGTTGACCGCCATCATGGCCGATGCGGGTCTCACTCCAGCTCAGTTCGGGGTGCTGTCGTGTATCGCCGACGGCGACGACCTCAGTCAGGCTGACCTCGCCAAGGCCATTATGGTTCGCCCGCAAAGTATGGGGCGATTGGTCACAGACATGGTGGCGGCCGGCTTGGTGGAGCGGAATGGTGCCGGTGGGCGCGGTCGACGTGCCGGCCTGCGAATGACTCCGGCGGCCGCTGCCGCGCTGGACCGCGCCCGACCGGCGGTCATGCGCACCGCGCAACCTGACCAACTGGGGCTGACCGGCGCCGACCACTCCAGTCTGACCGCGCTTCTTGACGACCTGCGGCAGCGGTTGCAGGACGACGAAGCAAGATGAGCGGGCTGTGGCGAACAGTCCTCAGCGTCATCGGGAACGTCGGTCTGCCCGTCGGCTCGTACGCCCTGCTGCGGGTACTCGGCGCGAACGACATCTGGGCGCTTACCGGCTCGGCGGCGATCGCGGCCGTCGTACTGCTCGTCCAATGGGTGCGTACTCGTCAGGTCAGCGCCTTGGGAAGCCTGGTCCTGCTTCGCTTCGTCCTCTCGTTCGTGCTGGCTTTCGTGATCGACGACGCGCGTTGGCTACTGGCCAAAGATGCCCTGATCACCGCCGGGATCGGGTTCGCGGCGATGGCCACCCTGGCTCTCCGTCGCTCCCTGATCGAACGCATCCGGCGGGACCTGTCGGGTGACCCGGAACGGTTCGAGCGCCGAATCGACGAGAGCCCCTCGTTTCGAAGGGTTCACCGCCGGCTGACCGCTGTCTGGGGTGTCTGCCTGGTAACAGAAGCAGCTTTCGAACTCGTGCTCGTGCTCACCCTGCCCGTTCCGGCCGCCTTCGCGATCACGAACGTCATTGGCCCGATCGTCATCCTGAGCCTGATCGCCATCACCGAACTCCGCACCCGGCAGACCGCACAGGGAGTGAGCTGACAGGTCGCGAGATCCAAGCGGTACGTCGGGCTACGCCGGAAGTGTTCCTCGGATGATGCTGTCGTGGGAGTGCTCGGGGTTTCCGTCATCGGGCTCGAGAGACACGTCCACGATGCGATAGCCCTGGGCTGTGATCTGGCCCGGGACCTGGAACGTGCCACCGCTGGTCGGATTGAGCACCCCGAGCGACACCATCCGCTTGCCGTCGGCCGGTCGGCCGCACAGCCAGCCCAGGTGGGCGAAGGTCGAGCGGATGAACTTGCCTCTGCCAACGAAATCGGTCACCAGATCACGCAGGACCGAGGTCTCCGGTGCGACGAAGTACTCGCTCGCCCGGTCCGCCGCAAAGCTCACGACGAGACCTCGGGTTTCGGCCACTTGCACGCGCAGCCATGTCTTCGGGTCATCGCCGGTCGGCCACTCGCCGGAGATCGCGCTGATCGGCTCCGTCAGCACGCTCCTCGACCATAACGTTGTCAACTCACCCACACTCCGCATCCTCCAGACGACTGCATCCAGGTCTTGCTCAGACTTCTCAACCTCGTCCGCTCATGGATGCAGCGCCGGGGAACTACCTTCGGTCGCAGCTGTCAGGGCCTCCTGCGACGGCGGCGCGACCGGTTCCCGCGCGCAGGTCGACGAAACGAACCGACGTACGGAGATTCGGCAGGTGCTGTTTCGGATCGGGGTACCTGAGCACACCTGAGCAGATTGAGCGGGAGGTGTGTTCATGAGTACGCTCGCAAGCCCGACCACGCGGCGAAGCGTGTCTGGGCTGCTGATGTTCGTTGCGGCCGCGGTGGCTACTGCGCTGATCGGCGTGCTGGCCGTGACTGACACGGCTGAGCAGTACAAGTCTTTGGACCAGCCGTCCTGGGCGCCGCCGAGCTGGCTGTTCGGGCCGGTCTGGACTGTTCTCTACGCCTTGATCGCCATCAGCGGGTGGCTGGTCTGGCGTCGTACGGGCTGGTCGGCCGAGCTCGTGCCATTTGCGGTCCAGTTGGTGCTCAACGCTGTCTGGACACCGCTGTTCTTCGGCTTCGGACTCCGCGGCTTGGCGTTGATCGACATCGCGCTGCTGTGGCTGGCGATCGCGTGGACAGTTGTCCGCTTCCGCGGCCGTTCTGGAGTTGCGGTCTGGCTGCTCGTTCCGTACTGGCTGTGGACCACCTTCGCGGCTGCTCTCAACGCTGCTGTCTGGTCACTCAACCGAGGCTGACAGCAGCTTGTCGGCTTCGATGTGTTCCTGCTGGCTGTGCGAGACCTCTTCCTTCTCGCCGGCCTCGGCGGCCGCGACCGGGTAGACCTCGGCTTCTTCGGCGCGGCTGTGCGCGGTCAGCAACGTGGTCAGTACGGGCAGCAGAGTTGGCCGCTTCTCCGGGTTGTCCTTGAGCTCGTCGAACAGCCGCTCGACCTCCCGGTGGTCCTGCATGATCAGATCGACAACGTCCGCGGCCATCTGGAGGTTCCTTTCACAACGGGGGACTGGACGACGCGCCGGTACCCAGCCCGAATCCGGTCCCGGGAATCAGCGCGGCAGTTTGCGGGTGTCGATCAGGTCCTGGGCGACGTCGCGCAGTTTGCGGTTGGTGTCTTGGGAGTAGCGCTTGAGGATGGCGAAGGCTTGGTCGCCGTCGACGTCGAAGCGCTCCATCAGGATGCCCATCGCCTGTCCGACCAGCTTGCGGGCGTCAACCGCGGCGGCGAGCTGCTTTTCGTGCCGGGCGGTAGCTACGGCGACTGAGGCGTGCCGGGCCAAGATGTGCGCGATCGCTTCTTCGTCGGGACCGAACGCGTACGGGTGAGTCGAGTACAGGCCGAGAACGCCGACGACGCCTGTGCCGGTGGTCAGCGGTACGTCGAGCACGCTGCGCACTCCCAGCTCCAGAACCTTGCCTGCCCATTCCGGCCAGCGGCTGTCGAGAGCGACGTCTGGAACCGTGACAACGGTGTGGTCGCGCATCGATTCCGTCAGCGGTCCCCTTCCGCCGGCGACCTGGACCCGATAGATCTCAGCGACGACAGGGTCGGTCACCGCGGGGATTTCCAGCTGCCCCCGCGCGACAACCAGCGCGACGCCGGCGTGGGAGCAGTTCAGCGCCTGCACCGCGAATTCGACGACCGCCCCGACAGTCTCGTCGATGCCGGCGGAGTCGTGCAGGTCGACGGCGAGCTGAGCGAACCGCTCCGCAGAGGTGGCTGCGCGGGCTCGGATCTCGGCCACCGTGATCGAATCGCCGCCGGATGGACAGGTTCGTTGCGCTCTGGTTGGTGCACCTCTGTCCATTCCGTCAAGGTAGCTTGACGGTCGGCAATCGTCAAGCTACCTTGACGCTCGAGAGGTGACATTTACCTGTTCGTCAAGCTATCTTGACGCTATGAGTGGTGACACGGAGCAGTCCCCGCAATCGGCAGACACCAGGGGCCTGGACGAGCTGCTCGCCCTGCTGCGGGTCAGTGACCAACGGGAGCTCTATGAACGTGAGATCGAGCAGACCCAGCAAGCAGGTCATTCTGTCGCGGTACTCGTGAAGGCCTTGAGCGATCTGCCCGGCGTCAACGGACTGGAAGCGCTGCGTGCGAGCCGGCGTGTGGTCGAGTTGCTCACTGGCGCCCGCTGGCACATGATCCGTCAGGCCCGGGAAGAGGGCTCGAGCTGGAGTCAGGTCGGCGGCGCCTTGGGCATGAGCAAGCAGGCCGCCTATGACTTCTACCAGCGCAATCTCGCCCAGCAGGACACAGTCACCACGGAAACAAAGGACGCCGCTCGCTCACAGGCGGCGCAGGGCACCGACGCCGACAACTGATATCAGCGGCGGACGCCGTGCAGAAGGCGTGTGGTGATCTGTCCGCTCTCGAGGAGTTCGCGCAGGATGCGGCTTTGGTGTTCGGCCTGTCGATACGCCGGATGGTCGCCGTGGCGGGTGCGAAGCAGATCGTCGACCTGATCGATTCGTTGCTGCCAGCTCGTCGGTGTTTCGTCTGGCGCGGCAATGGAGCCGCCGATCTCGAAGCCGGCGTTGGTGAGGCTGTCGTGGAGTTCGGTCTCGGTCGGGAAGAAGTTGCCCTCGGGCACCGGGTCCACATCGGTGCCGGCGGCAACCAGAACGAGCAGGCCGAGCGATCCGCCTGGTCGTAGCGCGCGGTGGACCTCGTTCAGGAGGGCCTTCTTGTCCTCGATGGTGCAGAGGACCCCGATGCACCAGACGGTGTCGACGCATTCGTGCCGAAGGGGAATCGCGGTCCCGTCCGCGGTCGTTGACGGGAGCCCGAACAGCCGGTACGACGCGCGCCCGGCGCCGGGCATGGGATCGAGGAGGAGCGGGCGAACGCCGTACCGGCTCGCGGCCCAGGCTGCCGGCCCGCCAACTCCCGCGCCGAGGTCCAGAAGGCGCGAACCGGGGCGGAGGTCGCAGGACTCGGCCAACCATGCCAGCGCCAGTGGACCACCGCTGCCGCGGCAACCGGCGGGGATGAAGTAGTCCTGGCCTAGTTCCTCGGCGGCCAGGCAGGTCCACCAGGCGACGTCGTCGAACTCGGCCTCCATTGCCTCTGTCATCGTGCGGCGTCGGTACCCGCTCACGGTCTTGCTAACACCTGGATCGGTGGGTACTGGGAAGGATGAGCAGCACTGGAAGCGTGATCATTACCGGGGCCGGTAGCGGCATCGACGCCACCACCGCCCTGCAGCTGGACCGCCTTGGCCGGGCCGCTGGAGACCGTCCCGATCGATGGGCTGCTGAAGCAGCTCGACGTCAACGTGGTCACCGGTGCGTCGAGTGGGATCGGACTGGCCACGGCCCGCGCGTTCGCCAGCCAGGGCGCGCGGTTGGTGCTGGCCGCGCGGTCGCAGAGTCTTGCTGTCGCCGAGGGGGCCGTCACTGGCTGCGCCCCGACGGCTAGCGGGATAAGGGACTGGGTTCTGCCGAAGCGGTTTCTGGTCGGGGTACCGGGGCGTAACAGGTCAGGAAGGGCGGGGGACTCAGCGATGAGGTTGCGGCACAGTGACCCTGACGGGCCGGGCTTCGGGCGGCGTGGGCGGGGCAAGGGCTTCAGCTATTCGGATGCCGACGGCAACGTGATCACGGATGCCGACGTACTGGACAGGATTCGGACCCTCGTCATTCCTCCGGCCTGGAAGGACGTGTGGATCAGCCCGCACGCGAATGGCCATATTCAGGCGGTCGGGACCGACGAGGCCGGTCGGCGGCAATACCTGTACCACGTGGAGTGGCGCAGTACGAAGGATGCCGACAAGCACGACCGCGTCAGGCGCCTGGCCAATCGGCTGCCGGACTTCCGTGAGGCCGTGGAGCGCGACTTGTGCGCCAGGGGTCTGACCCGCGAGCGGGTCTTGGCGACCGCATTGCGGATGCTCGATCATGGCGTCTTCCGGACCGGCAACGACCGGTACGCCGCCGAGTCCGGCAGCCGTGGAGCCGCGACGCTGCTGCGTAAGGACGTGCGCGTTCGTCAAGGCCTCCTGGTGTTCGACTACGTGGCCAAGGGCGGTATCCAGCGGACCTTCGAGCTGGACGACGACAAGCTCGTGGTGGCGGTTCGCGCACTCAAGCGCGGCGGTCACGACAACCCGCGGCTGCTGGTCTATCGCGACAGGGACGGCTGGCACGAGATCAACGCGGGGCTGATCAACGAACGCTTCCAGGAGATCGTCGGCGATCAGTACACGGTGAAGGACCTGCGCACCTGGACCGCGACGGTGCATGCCGCGGCCGACCTTGCCGAGGCCGATCCGCCGGAGACGAAGAAGGCTGCCAAGAAGGCGGTCAAGGAGATGCTGACCGAGGTCTCCGGCCACCTGGGCAACACGCCGGCGGTGGCCCGGAGTTCGTACGTCGATCCGCGGGTGATCTCGCAGTACGAGGAGGGCCGCACGATCGCCCGGGCCATCAAGCAGACCGGGTCCGACGATCTCGACAGCCAGAAGGTCCGCGAGAGGCTCGAACCGTCGGTGGCCCGTCTCCTCAAAGACGGCACTTCGTAGATGTTTGAAGAGTGGTGGCGGGGTACCGTGGACGGTGCGCTCGGATCGGTGAGTCAGGCGTTGCCGCTGTCGAGGGGTGAGCTGCTGTTTCCGGTGGGTACTCGAGGGCGCCCTCACCCACCCCTCATGACGATCCTCCCACGGTGCCCACCTGCGGCTCGTCTCTTGGCTTTAAGGAACTCTGAAGATCGTCGGCCACACTCGTCGGGAATCAGTCGACTGATAGGGGTGGCGGGATATGCGGACAAATCTGAGGAGAGTCGCCGGTGTCGGGGTGCTGGCGGTGTCGGTGGTCACCATCGGTTCGGTTGCCTCGGCGGCCGCGCCGGAACCGAGCGTCAGCGGGTGCGTCGGCAAGGTGACGGGGCTGCTGCGGGTCGTCGATCCGGGGCGAGGGCAAAGGTGCACCGGGCTCGAGACGCCGATCTCTTGGGCTCGGCGTGGAGATCCCGGTCCTGTCGGCGCCACTGGACCGACTGGACCTGCAGGACCGGCGGGACCTGCGGGGCCGTCCGGACTGGGCGATGCCTTCAGGGCGGTCGGAACGCTGGAGGATCTAGGCGAGAACGGGCGCGGAGTCGTCGTCAGCAAATCCGTCCCGGCCGGAACCTATGTCGTCATGGCAAGCATCGCGGCGTACGCAGTCGGCAGTGACGCCAACGAGGCCCCACTGATCACCTGCATCATGAGATCCGGCCAGCAGTATGTGGACACCCAGGAGGAGACACCAGGAAACATCGCACGGGGCGGATCCTTCGCCGGGGCGTCATCACTCTCATTGACCGGGACCTACAGCTCAGCTCAGCCGTCCAATGTCGAAGTTCGGTGCGAGCAAGTCCTCACCGATAGCGTGGACTTTCACGGCAACATCACCTTGATGAAGGTTGGATCGATCAGTTAGCTAGCCGGGTCTCGAGGGCCTACGACGGCGAGTGCCCCCTGATCAGCCTTGCTTCCGGTCAGTCCTCCTGCTCCGTCGCTGCCGTGGGTCGCTGACAAGTGGCGAGCGGTGTTGGCAAGTGTTGCGTGTAAAGATGCAGGTCAGGGCGTGAACCGGTACTTTGGTCGGGTTTGGTGTGCAGATGCCCAGTGAAACAAGGGGGAAGGCATGAGAAGAGCACGTCTGCTGGCTGGTGCGCTGGCGGTCTTGGCGGCTGTGGTTGTGGCGCCTGTGCAGGGTACGGCGACGGCTGCGGTGCCGCAGCGGTTGGGGACGGCGGGGTACTGTCCGGACGGCAACGGGGTGACTGTTGTTGTGGACTATCAGGGGCTGGGTCAGCCGACTGAGATTCGGTGTGCGCAGGGGGACCAGGCGACTGGATTGGCCGCGTTGGAGAACGCCGGGTTTGTGGTGACGGGGACGGACCGGTGGGGCAAGGCGTTCATCTGCCGGATCAACGGGTGGCCGACGGCCGCTACGGAGCCGTGCAAGAACACGCCGCCGGCCAATGCCTACTGGTCGTACTGGCATGCGCCGAATGGTGGCAGCTGGACCTACAGCCAGTCCGGGGCGTCCGCGCGGAAGCCACCGCTCGGTAGCTTCGAGGGTTGGTCGTTCTCGCAGAACGCTGGTCCTACGACGAATCCGCCGCCCCGGGTGGCTCCGGTGCGTCCGTAGTCTTCCGGAAGGTTCCCCTGACGCCGAACGACGCTCTGTGCGCCGTTCGGCGCAGGACCGCTAGCACGGCGGGTCCGAGCAGCAGGATCGCGACTGTGTTGGTGATGGCCCGCCCGGTGTCCCAGCCGCCGGTCGAGGTGAGCAGGGTGAAGATCGCGAACCGGTGCAGGTTGTCGAGCACCGGAGCGCCGGGCATGTAGCTGATGCTGCCGTCGTGGTACGGGACCTCGGCGTGCGTGATGAACGGCCAGAACCACAGGTTCATCAGGAAGCCGAAGGCATACGCGACGAAGATGCCGTATCCGATCAGCATCGCGATCTCGGCCTTCCCGCGGACCCGGCGCGGGAGCAGACCGGCGCCGAGGCCGATCCAGGCCGAGCAGATCATCTGGAACGGCAACCAGGGCCCGACTCCGGCGGTGAGCAGTGCGGACGCGAAGAGCGACGTACAGCCGAGCAGGAAGCCGAAGCCGGGGCCGAAGACTCGTCCGGCCAGCACCAGCAGGAAGAACACCGACTCGATGCCCGCCGTACCGGCGCCGAGGGTTGGGCGCAGGGCGGCGTTGACGGCGGACAGTACGCCGAGGATCGCCAGCGCCTTGGAGTCCATCCCGCCTTCGGACAGCTCGGAGACGACCACGGCGACGAGCACCGGCAGGATCACGATGAAGATGAACGGCGCATCGGTGCCGTGCTGCGACGGCGATGGGTCGACCTTGGTGAGCAGCGGCCAGATGAACATCATCAGCCCGGCCACAGTCGCCAGCACCAGTACGACGGCCGAGCGCGGGCCGACGCGGATCGCGCCCGGATCGACGACCACCGACCTGCTCATCGGACCAGCTCCAACGCGGACCGGACGGCGTCGACCGTCAACCAGGGCGACGGCGCGAGGATCTTCGCGACCTGGGGAGCGAAGGCGGGGGAGGCGCTGACCACCTCGGTGGTGGTGCCGTCGGCAACGATCTCGCCCTCGGCCATCACCACCACCCGGTCGGCGGTCATCGCGACGAACTCGACGTCGTGGGTGGCGACGACCACGGTCCGGCCGTCGGCGGCCAGGTCGCGGACGATGTCGCGGAGGCGCGCCTTGGCGGAGTAGTCGAGGCCGCGCGTCGGTTCATCGAGCAGTACGACGGCCGGTGCCGCGGTGAGCTGGATCGAGAGTGCGAGCGAGAGCCGCTGGCCCTCGGACAGATCGCGTGGATGCCGCTCGTCCGGGAGACCGGGGACGATCCGGTCCAGGAGCGCGCGGCAGGTTCCGGCGGCTGCTCCGGATTCGCGGTCGGCGCCGGCGCATTCGTCGGCCACCGATTCGCGGTACAGGAGGTCACTCGGGGTTTGCGGGACGAGTCCGACGAGTTTGCGGGACTCGCTGCGGGACAGCTTCTTCGGATCGTTGCCGTCGACATCGACCGTGCCGCCTTGGCGTGGACCCGCACCGTGCAGTCCCCAGAGCAACGAAGACTTCCCGGATCCGTTGCGGCCCATCAACGCAGTCACCATGCCACGATGCAGTTCCAGGTCGACGCCCCGGACGGCGACAACCTCGCCGTACCGGACGACCACCTTCCTGGCGTTGAGAAGTCGGGTGGTTGCCTGAGGCAAAGTCTCTTCGGGTGTGCGGTCGGCGAGGCGTTCGCGCAGTGGGCCCGCAACTCGGCGGGCGTCGCGGACGGACAGCGGTAGCGGACTCCAGCCGGCCAGGCGGCCGAGTTCGACGATGGGTGGGGCGATGGTGGAGGTACGGAGGATGTCTGCCGGGTCGCCGTACTGGGCGGTGCCGTCGCCGGGGAGGTGGATGAGGCGGTCGGCGTACTGAACGACGCGTTCCATCCGGTGTTCGGCCATCAGGACGGTGACGCCGAGGTCGTGGACCAGGCGGGTGATGGCGGCGAGGACGTCTTCGGCGGCGGTGGGGTCGAGCGCCGAGGTGGGTTCGTCGAGGACGAGGACGCGCGGGTGGCTGGTGAGGACCGAACCGATCGCGACCCGTTGCTGCTGCCCGCCGGACAGGGTGCGGAGTGGGCGGCGGCGGAGTTCGGCGATGCCGAGGAGGTCGAGGGTTTCTTCGACGCGCTTGCGCATCGTGGCGGGCGGTACGGCGAGCTGTTCCATGCCGTAGGCAAGCTCTTCCTCGACGGTGTCGGTGACGAACCCGGCCAGCGGATCCTGCCCGACCACGCCGACCAGATGCGCGAACTCCCGCGGCGGCCGGCTGCTCGTCGCGATCCCGTCGACCGTGACCTCGCCATCCAGATGCCCGCCGGTGAAGTGCGGGACGAGTCCGTTCACGGCCCCGAGCATGGTCGACTTCCCGGTCCCGGTGCGGCCGGTCAGCAGACACAGCTCGCCTTCGCCGATGGTCAGGTCGACCCGGTCCAGGACCGGCCGCTCCCCACCGGGGTAGGTGATGCTGACGTTGTCGAACCGGATCACCGGACACCCTCCTTAAAATCGATGGCAGCCTCGAGGTCGTTGGCGGCCGGCGGAACCAGCCAGGCCGGCAGAACAGCGATCAGTACGCCGATCGCCGGCAGCAGGTCGACCGCCGGCCAGGTCAACGGTCGCAGCGAGGGGTTGAGGTTCGCCGGATCGACCGAGCTACTGCGGAAGAGCGCGACCGCGGCCGCGATCCCGCAGGCAGCGGCGACGATCTCCGCGAGCCGCCAATGGTCGGGTCGATACATCGTCCGGTGCACGCGACGACCGGCCGAGTACATCCCAGCCGCCGCGATCGCGACCCCGAGCGCCAGCATCGGCCCGGCCAGATAGCGCGGGGTCGTTCCGTCCAGTACGCCGTACACGCCGACGCAGATGCCGATCAGTCCGGTCACGAGGAGCGCGCCGGTGACTGCCCGGGCGCCACCGGTGAGCGCACCCGAGCGGCCATAGCCACGACTGTCCATCGCGGCTGCCAAGCGGAGCGAGCGATCCAGTGCGTCTTCAAGCACGGGAATGGCGACTGCCCGGAACGCGCGAATACCGCGCTCGGTGCTGCCGCGTAGCCGGCGCGCCCGGCCGACCCGGACCACGCTCTCCGCGAGCTGCGGAAACACCGACACCGCAACGACCACCGCAGACCCGGCCTCGTACAACGCGGATGGCACCGACTTCAGCAGCCGCTTCGGATTCGCCAGCGCATTGGCCGCTCCGACGCAGATCAGCATGGTCGCGAGCCGGAGGCCGTCGTACGCGCCGCCGAGTAGTGACTCGACGGTGACCTGACCGAACAGCCGGATCCCGGCAGCCCAGGCAGGTAAGGGAATCTCGGGCAGGGTGAAGAGGATGCGATCGCCCTCGCCGCCGCCGAAGATGATCCGGTAGACGACGCGCATCACCACGATGAAGACGCCCAGCGACAGATACAGCCGGAACGCGACTGCCCACGGCGCATCCGAGCGGCGGTTCATCACCACGTAGACCACGACGGCCAGGATCAGGGCGAGCAGCATCGGGTTCGTCGTCCGGCTCGCCGCGGTCGCCAGCCCGAGCGCCCACAACCACCAGGCCGCCGGGTGCAGGTTGCGGGGCAGCCAGTAGGCGGTCACGAGCGCTTGCTGCGGCGGTACTGCGCGGTGATCACCGCGGCGCCGATCAGGATCAGTACGGCGAACCCGGTGAGCATCGTCGACACCGGTACGCCGCTTGGCGCGTTACCGCCGTTGTTGCCCGAGGCAAGTGGTTCGCCGCCGGTCCACTGCACGTCGCCCTCGTTGGTCGAGTTATTGGTCGAGGGCGCCGGCGTGGTTCCCTCCCGAGGTAGACCAGGCGGCAGGGTCGTCTGACCGGTCGGCGCGGACTGCGCGGGCTGGCTCGGGCCGGAGGACGGCTGGGTGGATTGAGTCGTTCCGCCGCTGGGCTGATTCGGGTTGGGCTGCCCGCTGACCGTGGTGATGATGTCGCTGGGCAGGCCCTCGTCGTCGGCACCCGGGTTTGCCGAGCCGCCCGGGTTCTGCTGCTCGTTCGGATTCGAGCCGGTCGGCCCCTGCGTCGGAATGTTGGTGGTCGGCTGCGGAGCGCTGCCCGGTCGGCGCGGCGTGATGCGGGGCTTCGGGTTGGTGCTGGCGGTCGCGTTCAGCGAGAACGCCCAGCCCTCGAACCCGCCGCGGATCGCGTTGCGGTTCTTCACGCCCCACTGGCTGTACTGCCACTGGCCGCCGTTGGTCGCCCACCAGTACGACCAGTAGCCGGATGCCGGGGGTGTGTTGAGGCAGGGCTCCTTGTAGTTGTCCTGCCCCTTGATCGGGATCACCTCGTTGGGCCCCGGCCGGTTCTCGATCCGGCAGATGAAGGCCTCGCCGTACCGCCGGGTGCCCTGGATCTGGATCCCGGCGTCGAGCAGCGCGGAGTGCCCGGTGAACCCCGGCACGACCGGCCCCTTGGCGCAGCGGACGATCGTCGTACCGCCGAGGGCCCGGAAGTCGATGACCACCGTCACGCCCTCCTCGGTCGGGCAGAAGCCCGGCGACCCGTGGGACGGATCGACCGCACTCGCCGACAAAGGGGCTCCAAGCAACGACAGTCCCAGCAGGACCGCCGCCGTACGGCGGATCATCGGGCCGCTCCCTGACGCCGGGTCAGGAGCCAGCCCACGATCGCGCCGAGACCGACCAGGACCAGTGCTGCGACCGCCAGCCAAGCCCAGGGAACGCTGTAGCCGGTGACGGCCGCCTGTGGCGTGATCGCGCTGTCGTCGGTGAACGGCGCTGTTGCCGCCCGGCTCAGCACGGTCGGATCCGCGGTCAGCAACGAGCCGCTGGTCATTGCTAGCAGCGCGCCGGTGCTGGCGGCGACGTCGCTGGTCGCCTGAGCGTCGGCCGGGTTCACCGGCAACCCACCGTCGGCGCCGATGGTGAGCGTCAGCCGCTCGGACGCCGCCGTCGTGTCCAGACCGGCCGACCTCAGGGCGACGACGGCCGCTGCTGTCACCGGTACGTCGGGCTGTCCGTTCTGCTGCCACCCGCCCTTCCAGTTGCCGTCGGCATCCTGCCGATCGGTCAGGGCCTTCAGAGCCGCGCGCAGGCTCCTGGTCGGAGCAAGCGCTTCGGTCGAGCCCGCCCGGACCGCGTTGAGGGCCTGCACCGCCATCGCCGTACTCGCGATGTCGCCGGTCTGGCAGCGCTGCTCTGCCGGACCGAACCGTGCTGGGAACGATCCGTCGCCGCACTGCTGCCGAAGCAGGGCGTCCATCGCCCGCTTCGCCTCGTCGTTCTTGCCCGCGGCAAGGAGTGCGAGCACGCTGTACGCCTGGCTCGTGAGGTTGGACTGATCACCCTGCGTGGACTGATCGGTGAGCCGGCCGTCCGGTTGGAGCCGGGCCGTCAGCTCGGTCGCGAGATTGCTGCCCGCCTCGTCCTTGGTGCCGAGGGCAAGCAAGAGCACCAGCTTGGCGAGCGGAGCGACGTACCGGGCGTCGGCCTGGTCGTAGGGCACCCCCTGCGTGTACGCCGCGATCGTGGCCGGCTGAACCATCAGCGACGAGATCGCGTTGATCGTGCCGGGCAGCTTGTCCGTCTGCCGCAGCGCGAGCCCGAGGTTGACGGTTCCGTCGTAATCCACGTAGGTCGTGCCGTCACGCACTACCTCCAGGTGGTTGCGGCCGACCAGCTTGCTCTCCAGGTAGGCGAGCGTGCCGTAGGCAGTGCGACCCGGTACGGCGGTCTGCGGTGGCGTGGTCGGCGAGATCGTGGTCACCGACGCCGGGCCGGGGACGCTGACGGTCACCGTCGGCCGGGGGAGCGCCGGCGCGGTCGGCACCGAGACGACGACCCGTGTCGCAGTGACGGTCTTGCGCGGCAGCGGCGGGGGATTGACGACCTTTGTGTGGGTCGCTGTCGGTCCGGGCCGGGTCGTGGTGACGGTCGGTGCCGTGGGGTGCATTGTCGTCGTCACGGTCGAGGTAGTGGTGGCGGTCGCCGTCGTGGTGATCGTCGTGGTCGGGGTCGGAGTGGGCACCGGCGGGTTCGGGTCGGTCCAGTCCAGGTCGCCGAACGCCACCGGCGCGAACGCGAAGATCGCCTGCGCGGTCGCGCGGCGCCACTGGTCCATTCCGAGGTCCATACCGTCCTTCAGGCCGTCCTTCAGCGTCGTGGGGTTGTAGGCGATCGCGCCGATGTGCGGCGCGGCCGGCGTCCCGGTGGCGTTCGCGGCCGTGAGCTGGACGGTGGTCATCCAGGCTTTGGCCTTCTCGTACGCCGCGGTCCGGCCACCGGTCGCCAGTGCCTGCGCGACCAGACCGGTGCTGTTGGAGTTCGCGTTCTCGGTGCTGACGCCGCCACCGAACGAGCCGTCGGGCTGCTGGACCGTCTGGAACCAGTCGAGGCTCTTGGCGATCTCGTCGTCGAGCCCCTCGATGCCGCTCTTCTTCGCGGCCATCAGGGCCTGCACCGCCATCGCGGTGCCGTCGCCGTCCGGCGCGGCAGCGGCCTCGTCGCAGGTCTTCCGGTCGTCGTACATCATCCGGAAGTAGCCGGCGCCGCATTGCTGGCGGAGCAGAAACCTGACCGCGCTCTCCGGGACGCCGCCGGAGCGGGCCAGACCCATCACGGCCAGCGACTGGCTGAAGACGTTGGTGGTGTCGCTGCCGGTGCCGTAGTCGCGCAGCCGGCCGTCCTCGACCCCGGCCTCGGGCCCGGCGATCAGGAACAGGGTCTCCTGGCGCACGTTGTAGCCGCCGAACGAGCGGGGATCCTGCCCAGCGGTGACCGCGGCCAGCAGGGTCTTCGCGGTGGAGCCGGCCACCCGGCCGTCGGGCGGTCCCCAGCTCGGGTTGATGAAGTCCTTGACGTGCGCGGAGATCGCGGCGACGACCTTGGCGATGACGATCGGGTCGGCCTCAGCGGCGGTCAGGGCCCACTGCGTGTCGATCGTCATGCCCCAGTCCGGGCCGAGTCCCGGCCCCGGCATCGCCCCGTCCACCAGCTGGGAGTTCAGCCAGGCCGCCGCGGCCGTCGCCGGTGGAACGGGGGCGGCGGTCGCCGGGACGGTGGGCAGGAGCACGGCCCCGGCGACAGCAACGGCCAAGGCGGACCGGAGGAGGGCGGTGATGCGCATGGGACCTGACTTCGGGCGGGCGGTCCGCGGACGGCCGGCCCAGGCAGGGTCAACCGCCGGGACTCCGCCCGTGAACCACGACGGGTGTGGAGTTCATAGGCCCGTCGGTGAGGCAATCCGGCTCACGGAGAACGTTCTCCGCCTACGGTTGCGGGTCAGCGCCGGACTTCGACCGGCTTCCCCCCACGCGTCGGGTCGTACAAGCAGAAAGAATCTTACCGAGCAAGGATCTCATGGATCGCCGTCGCGCAACCCGCCGTGACCTCGGTCACCTGGGCCGGGGTGATCACCAGCGGCGGGCCGAAGACCAGGAGATCGCCTTCCGACCCGTTCGCACAGCCGGTGGAGTGATACAGCAGCACGCCGCGCTCCTTGGCCGCCGCGACGATCCGCTCGGCGACACGCTCGCTCCGTGGGAACGGTGCCTTGGTCTCGCGATCCGCCACGAGCTCGACCGCCCACAACAGGCCGCGCCCGCGGATGTCGCCCACGTGCGGGTGCTCCGAGAGCGCTCCCCGCAATTCTTCGCCGAGCTGATCCCCACGTGCAGCGGCTGCCTCAACCAGGCCATCGCGACTGAGGACATTCAGTACGGCGAGGCCTGCCGCGGCTCCGACCGCGTGGTGCGAGTAGGTGAATCCGTGGACGAATCCGGCGCGTTGAACGGTGTCGTGCACTTCGCCACTGCACACCGTGAGTCCCAACGGCCAGTACCCGGAGGCCGCGCCCTTGGCCGCCACCAGCAGATCCGGCCGGACGCCCCAGTGATCAGAGCCGAACCAGCGGCCGGTCCGCCCGAAGCCCGTCATGACCTCGTCCGCGATCAGGAGTACGCCGTACCGTCGGCAGACCTCGCTGATGGCCGGCCAGTAGTCGTCCGGCGGTACGCAAGCGCCGAGTGCCGCGCCGGCGATCGGCTCGGCGATGAAGGCCGCGACGGTTTGCGGGCCCTGGGCAACAATCTCTTGCTCCAGCGCTTCGGCGTGCCGAGCGCCGCAGCCGTTCGGGTGACTCTCCGGGAACGGGCATCGATACTCGTACGGCGAGGTCGTGTGCGCTGCCGATCCCAGCCACGGCAGGTACGGCGCGCGCAACCCGTCCCGGCCGGAGACCGAGAGCGCTCCCCGGGTGTTCCCGTGGTACGCGCCGGTGCGGCCGATCACCACTGACCGGTCCTCACCGCGCGCGAGGTGATAGGCCCGCGCGACCTTCAACGCAGTCTCGACCGCCTCGCTGCCACCAGACACCGGGTAGATGTACGGATCGTCGACGGGCAACAGCGGTCCCAGCGTCTCGGCGTACTCCTCCAATGCCGTGGACGCGAACGCCGAGCCATGCACATAGGCGACCCGGCGTGCCTGCGCGGCGATGGCATCGGCGACCTCGGCCGAACCGTGCCCGATCCCGACCACGATCGCCCCGCCGGCCGCGTCCAGGTACCGGCGGCCGGCGGTGTCGAAGAGTTCGGTGCCGCGACCGCCGGCCACGACCGGGAGGTCGCGACCGGCGGCACGGGAGAAGACGGAGCCAGTCACCCAGCGACCGCTTCGGCGAACAGAGAGAGCGCGATCTGGGCTTCCTCGGCTGTCACGACCAGTGGGGGAGACATGCGGATAGCGCTCTCACCGCACTCGAGCACGAGCAGCCCGCGCTCGAACGCCCGCTGCTGCACCGCAGCCGCTTCGTCGGCCGTCGCGAACTCGACACCGATCATCAGCCCGACGCCGCGGACGTCGACGATCTTGTCCGGGTGCTCGGCCTGGATCTTGGTCAGCCCCTCGATGAGCAGCTGTCCGATGTTGGTCGCGTTCTCCATCAGACCCTCGGACTTGATGACCTCGAGCGTCGCCAGCCCGGCCGCGCACGCCACCGGCGAACCGCCGTACGTCGAACCGTGCGCACCGGCCGGCCAGCTCTCCATCAGCTCGGCCCGGGCCATGAACGCGCCGAGCGGGAGCCCGGATGCGAGGCCCTTCGCGCTGATCAGGATGTCCGGCTCGACCTCGGTGTGCTCGATCGCCCACATCTTGCCGGTCCGCCCGGCGCCGGACTGGACCTCGTCGGCGATCAGCAGGATGCCGTGCTTGTCGCACAGCTCGCGCAGCCGGGCCATCCAGCCCGCCGGCGGTACCAGGTAGCCGCCCTCGCCCTGGATCGGCTCGACGAAGATCGCAGCCACCTCGTCCGGCGAAACCTCGTACCGGAAGAGCGTGTTCTCGAGGTGCTCGAACGTGCTGTCGTCACCGTACGGCGCGTGCAGTACGCCGGGCAGCAGTGGCCCGAATCCCTTGTGGTACTTGGACTTTGACGCGGTCAGCGTGACCGCGCCCATCGTCCGGCCGTGGAAAGCTCCGTAGAAGCTGATCACGTACGGGCGCTTGGTCGCGTACCGGGCGAGCTTCAGTGCACCCTCGACCGCCTCGGCGCCGGAGTTCGACAGGAACACCCGCACCGGACCGCTCATCGGCGCGGTCGCGGCCAGCGCATCGCACATCTCGCTGTAGATCGGCAGGAAGAAATCGCTCGCCGAGTAGTGCAGGAGTTCACCTGCCTGCTCCTGGACGGCGGCCGTCACGCGCGGGTGACAGTGACCGGTCGAGTTGACCGCGATCCCGGCATTGAAGTCGAGGAAGAGGTTGCCGTCGACATCCTCGATGACGCTGCCGTGACCGCGCCGCGGGGCGAGCGGGTAGGCGCGGGGGAGTGAGCGGCTGGTGACCGCGAGATCACGCTCTACCACCGCGCTCGAGAGCGGGCCGGGGATCGCCGTCTTGAGGTCCGGCACCGGCCGTCCCTCGGGCAACCACTCGGGCCGGCCGGTGTTGGGCTTGGCGTGAGTCGGAGTCTGGGTCATCGGGCTACCACCGTTCGGGACTGCTCGCGAAGGAACTGCTGGACGTAGTACAGGCCGCCACCGGCCTTGCCGGAACTGCCGGATCCCTTCCAGCCGCCGAACGGCTGGACACCCGGCCACGCACCGGTGGTCGCGCCGGCGGCGCGGTTGACGTAGACGACCCCGGCCTCGATCCGGTCGAGGAACGTGTCGACCTCGGCGTCGTCGGCGGAGAAGAAGCCCGCGGTGAGACCGAGCTCGGTCGCGTTCGCGAGGGTGATCGCCTCGTCGAGGGAGTCGACCGGCTGGACGGCGACGAACGGCACGAACAGTTCGTCGGTCAGCAACCGGTCTCCGGCCGGGAGATCCGCGACCACGGTCGGCTGCACGTAGCGGCCCTCGATCACTTCACCACCCGCGACGACCCGGCCCACGCTCGCGGCGTGCGCGACGGCGTCCCGGAAGCGGGCGACCGACTCGTCGTTGACGACCGGACCGACGAACACGTCCCGCTCGGTCGCGTCACCGACCTTCAGCTCACCGGCCCGGACGGCCAGTCCGGCGACGAACTCGTCGTACACGGAACGCTCGACGTACACGCGGGAACAGGCCGAACACTTCTGGCCCGAGAACCCGAAGGCGGAGCGTGCGATCCCGGCGATCGCGGTCGGCAGATCGGCCTTGGCGGAGACGACGGCCGGGTTCTTGCCGCCCATCTCACAGACGACCGGCTTCGGGTACGGCGTCGGGAAGCTGCGGTAGATCTCCATCCCGGCCTGGAACGAACCGGTGAAGGTCAGGCCGTTCACACCCGGGTGCGCGACCAGCAGCCGGCCGACCTCGTCGCCACCGGGGATCAGCTGCAGGACATCGCCCGGAAGGCCGGCGTCCTGGAGGCACTCGTAGAGCTTGACCGCGGTGAACGTGCCCTGCGGGCTCGGCTTCAGGACGACAGTGTTGCCCGCGACCAGTGCGCCACCAGCAGGCCCGGCGGCCAGGGCCATCGGGAAGTTGAACGGGCTGATCACGCCCCAGACGCCGTACGGGCGGAGCACGCTGGTCGTGCGCTCGGCGTCGGACAGCTGGTCCATCGGCCGGACGAAGCCGTCGTTGTCGCTGTACTGCTTGCAGTAGTAGCGAATCAGGTCGGCCGACTCCTCGACATCGCCGAGCGCCTCGAGGCGGTTCTTGCCGACCTCCATCGACATCAGCGCGGCGAGTTCGTTGGAGCGCTCACTGATCAGATCCGCGGCGCGCATCAGGATGTCGACGCGTTCCTGCCAAGGCCGGCCGGACCAGGCCTGTACGGCGTCAGCGGCGGTGCTGACCGCGGCGTCGACCTCGGCCGAGGTGGCGCTGTGCACGGTGCACAAGGTCAGCGCGGCATCGCCGGGGCTGGTGATCGTGAACGTTTCCTGCCCAGAGAGCGGTTTCCCGCCCACGAAGCCGGTCAGCTCGGCGCCGAGCCAGTCCTTCGCGGTGGCGAGGCCTTGTTCGTACGCGGTGTGCAGATCCTCGTTGTCCGCACTGAGGGTTGCGTAGGTGACGCGAAATTTCGTCATGGATGTCCTTCCGAGACACGCAGAGATAGGGCTGTGCCAGAAGAGGGGCTGCGGCAGAACGCACGCATGCCAAAGGCCACCAGGGTTGCTGGTGGCGCTGGGGTGAAGTGCTACCCGGGGGGAAGAATCGTGAGCGGCTTGAGGGAGCCCGGAGGACGCATGGGCCTCGCTCCCTTCTCCTACGACGGACTAGCGCTCACGGTGGTCCTGCTGTCCCGGCCTTTCTACCATCGAACCGGTCGCCGGGACCAGGGCGACCTTCGTCACGCAGGTACGTCGGTTCAGGTGTAGCGCGGTTCCAGGTCGAACTCGACGATGCGGATCCGCACGACCGCGGGGCGTCCGGTCGTCACCACCAGCGCCGCGGCGACCGCCTCGTGCACCTTCCGGCCGACCTCGCTCGCGAGATGGTCTACCCCGACCACGATCCGTACCTCGGCCCGCACCTCATCCGCCGCGCTGAGGTCGACCTCCACCCCGCCAACGTCCGGCAGGTCGCGCCCGGTCGCCCGCTGCCAGGCCTGCGCCCCGAACTGACGCAGCAGACCCTTGATCCCCGGCTGCAGCCGGACGACACCGCCGACCGCTCGGGCCGCCTGGGCCGCCGCGTCAGCCGCCCCGATCTGGGCGACCGCTCCGGACGGATCCGCGGTCACGACTGCGCCCCTGGGCGCGTCCAGACGTCGACGACCTCGAAGTCGAGCGACTCGAGCTCCAGCCCGATCTGACCGCGCAGCGCCAACGCGACCCGCTGTCGCGCCTCGTCGAGCGCACCGACCTGACCGGCTCCGAACTCGAGCGCGACCGACATCCACACCCGGACGGCTCCAGGCTGCGTCTCGGACTGCTCGATCCGGCACTGCCGCGCCCGTACGCCGGTGGTGCCGTCGACCGCATACCGCAGTACGGCGTTGAGAGCGTGTACCGAGACCTCGACCTCAGCAGGCTCGGTGGGGAGCGGGATCGTGCGGCCGAGGTTCAGGTCGGCACGGACCGCCGTCATGATCCGGTCGAGCAGTCCACCGGGGACCTCGACCGGGTCGTCGATCAGGAACTGGGTCGCCTCGATCAGCTGCTCCAGCCCGGCCTGCGCGGTCCGGCAGTGCGGGCAGGTGGCTCGGTGCGCGCTGAGCTCGCCGGACTCCAGCTCGTCCCAGACGTCTTCGACCGTGCGACCGCAGGGCAGTGGGTGCAGATCGGTGACCGCGTCCTCGGGGTTCATCTCCATGGCTTCATCACCTCCGCAAGTTCGGCGCGGGCACGGGCAATCCGGCCGCGGACCGCCGTCGGCGTCGTACCGACGAGATCGGCGATCTCCTGGTACGAGCGGCCGTGGACCTCGCGCAGTAGCCAGCAGGCACGTTGTGGCGGTGGGAGCCGCTTCAGTGCAGCGGCCAGTGCCTGCATCGCTTCGCTGTTCCCGGCCGCGCGGGCTGGGTCAGCGTCGTACGCGAGATCTTGGAGAGCGCTCTCTTCGTTCAGTTCAGTGGTGGGTTTGCGGCGTTGCAGGACGGTCAGGCATTTGTTGGTGGCGGTGCGATAGAGCCAGGAGCCGAAGGCCGCGTCGTGCTGGATCTCCGGCAACCGGCGCCAGGCGGTCACGAACGTCTCCTGGGCGACGTCCTCGGCGTCGCCGGTCGCGCCGTTCAGCATCCGCAGGCAGAGCGTGTAGATCCGCCGCTGATAGCGCCGTACCAGCAGCTCGAACGCTGCCGGGTCGCGATCGCGGGCCCGGGCGACCAAGGTCGCCTCGTCGAGCTCGATCAGCCCTGTGGTCACTCCACCTCCTGGTTGCGTGTGCGTTATTGAGACGACACTGCATGCCTGGATGTCACGGTAGCCTCCCCGATCCGTCGCGTGAGCCATGTCACGCTGGGTGGGATGTGGAGAGACCGTGACGATTCCGTCCGAACGGTCGTCCTTCCGGCGAACGGCTCCGAAGCTGGACCGATACCTTCCCCACCCCACCACCCCGAGCTCAGAGAGTTCGAAGCAGTCGCTGACGAGAAAGGCATCTTCCGATGACCGACAGTGCAATCCCTGCGAGGCCCACCCCCAAGCCGGCCGCCAAGCGCCCGACCGTCGCGCCGATCACCGGCACCGACACGGTCGTTGCCGAGGGCACCCTTGCCGGCGGCAAGACCTCGATCGCGGATGTCGTGGTCTCCAAGATCGCCGGGATCGCGACCCGCGAGATCCCCGGTGTGCACGCTCTCGGCGGCGGCGCCGCCCGGGCCGTCGGGATGCTGCGGGAGCGGATCCCGGGCTCGAAGACCAACCTGTCCCAGGGTGTCTCGGTCGAGGTCGGCGAGTCGCAGGCCGCGGTCGACATCGAGCTCGTCGCCGAGTACGGCGTGAGCATCGCCGGCCTGGCCGCGGAGATCCGGGAGAACGTGATCGCGGCGGTCGAGCGGATGACCGGGCTCGAGGTCACCGAGGTCAACATCTCCGTCACCGACGTGCACCTGGACGGCGACGACGATGACGACTCCGACGACGCCGCCGGTACCGCCGAACCTCGCGTCCGCTGACGCATCCACCACTTTCCTCAGAGGAGATCCGAGTGAGCACCTCGACCATCGGCCTGTTCGCCGGCCTGCTGATCGCCATCGCTGCCGCGGCCGGCGGGTTCCCCGGCTTCCTGCTCGCGCTCGTCCTGGGCGCGGCCGGTTTCGCCGTCGGGCACTTCCTGTCCGGTGGCGGTGGTTCGAAGGCCCTCGACGACCTCCTCTCCCGCCGAAACCGTGGCTGACCACAGCACCCCCGGTCCGGGTGACGTGCTGCTGGAGCACGGGGTGGGATCCGAAGTGGACTCTCCTGCGTCGGATGCACTGACGCCGGATGAACTTGCGCCGGTGGACGGATCGGCGTCAGGGGTCTCGGAGCCGTCCGCGATCGCATTCGGGGGCGATCGCGGCCGGCTCGAGATCGCCCAGCGGGCGGTCGAGCGGATCGTGGAGATCACGGCCCGCCGGCATCCCGCAGTCGCACGGCAGTCCGCCGTGCTGGGGCGTGGTCTGCCCAAGGCCCGCGTGGTCGTGGCCGGCCGGCGCGTCCGCCTGCAGCTGGAAACGGCGATCACCTGGCCGAACCCGCTGGCCGACACCGCCGCCGACCTCCGCGAAGCCATCACCACAGCCGTCGAAGAGCTGACCGGCTTGGGCGTAGACCGAGCCGACGTGATCATTGCCGCCGTCGACGCAACCCCCACCAAGGAGAGCACTGGTGACGTTGCCGCTTCTACCGCTGCGCAGGCGGCTAAGCAGCCGGTGGCGGGGGCTGCTGCGGTGTGGGTCGGGATGGTTGGGGCGATCGTCCTGATCCTGGCGGGATGCGTTGCGATCCGCGAGATGGCGGTTGCCTCCGGGCTCGTGGCCGGTACCTCGTGGCTGACCGACGGCTTCGGGCGCACGGTTGAACTGGACCCTGCCGGCTGGCTGGTGTCGGCCGGGATCGGCGCCGCCGTGGTCGGACTTCTGCTGCTCCTGCTGACGTTCAAGCGCCGTCGCCGGACTCACCACGCGGTCAACGGAGCCGACGGACTCGTCTGGGTGCGGAGCGCGGATGTCGCTCGCCTCGCCTCTGACAGCGCTCGGCAGGTGGATTCGGTGACTTCAGTCGCGGGCCGCTCGAAGCGGAAGCGGGTCAGCCTCACCGTGACGACATTCGGCGAACCCAGCCGCGTCAGCGCCGATGTGCAGGCAGTCGTCGATGAACGCCTGCAGACGATCAGCCCGGTGCCGCGCACGCGCATCGCCGTACGGGAGGAATGACATGCGTCGTGGAGTGATAGCCCTGGATCGTGTGGTGGGAACGCTGATCGCGCTCTCTCTGCTCGCGGTCGGCGGCGCGATGGTCGCCTGGCAGTACGGCGAACTCCCGTCCGCACCGGACTCGATCACCGCCGGCCCGCTGACCGACCCCACCGGCACCGAATGGTGGCCGTGGGCAACCGGTGCCGGGGGAGTGGTCGCGATCCTGTTCGGCCTCTGGTGGCTCGCGAGGCACCTGCCGCGTCGAGTTGGCGGCCGGTTCGCGCTCTCCGGCGGAGACGGTAGCGGCAAGCTCGTCGCCGATGCCCACTCAGCCGTGGACGCCGCGGCCCAAGCACTCGCCCGTACTCCGGGCATCCGGGACGGCTCCGGCCACGTAGTCGCCGACCGCGGCCAACTGGTCGCCGAACTCACCTGCACCATCGAACCCACCGCCGACCTCGATCAGGTCCACGCTGCCGCGGCCCGCACGGCCGCCGAGCTGGCTACCGTCGTGGCTCTGCCCAAGATCCGTACCCGAGTCCGCCTCCGCGTCGCTCGTACTGACAAGGCTGTGCCGGTCGCTCGCGTGATCTGATCAGGAATCGAGAAGCGGGTACGGCGTTCGCCCGCCTAGCGTCGTACCCATGAACAACACGAGCACACAAGAACGGCAGCCGGGAACTCCGGGAGCGCTCTCTCGCTGGTTTCAGCGGACGGTGAACGGGCGGACCACGCGCAAGATTCGCCGCGGTCGCGCCACGATGATGGGCATGGATCTGCTGGTCCTGACCACGGTCGGACGGCGTACTGGGCAGACCCGGGAGAATCCGCTGGCCTGGTTCGCGGATGGAGCGGATGCCTGGGTGCTGATCGCTTCCGGCGGCGGTAGCCAGAACCCCGGCTGGTACGCGAATCTGCTCGCCAACCCGGAGGCGGCAACGATCGAGCTGCCCGATCGCGGCGTCGTACCGGTGACACCGGAGCCGCTGACGGGAGCGTCGTACGAGGCGGCCTGGGCCTCGATCGTCGAGGCCCAGCCGCGCTTCGCGAAGTACCAGGAGAAGTCGGCGCGCAAGTACCCGCTCGTCCGGCTCACGCCCCGCGGTTGATCACTCGACGAGCTTGCCCTCGGTGGAGATGTCGTCGCGCATCAAGGCGCGGATCTCCGCCGGGATCGCGGGGATGCGCTCTCTCGTGATCTGGCCAGGGCCCGACCAGACCAGGTTCACCTGGAGCGACTCGTCCAGGTCGGGGTAGTCCGAACGGTTGTGGCAGCCGCGGGACTCGCGGCGTTCGAGAGCAGCATCCAATGTGGCCCGGGCGGCGAGTGCGGAAGACTTGAGGTCGAACGCGTGCGCCAGATCCTGGAATCCCGCGATGTCGGGGTGGACGCCGATCTGGCCGGTGCGCTCCTCGATCGCTTCGAGCTCCTCGATCCCGGCGAGCAGACCGGCCTCGTCCCGTACGACGCCGGCCCGCGCGGTCAGCGTGTCGCGGAGCGCTCTCTGCAAGGCCCGAACGTTCTCCGGCCCGTCAGCCGCGAGCAGCCCGTCGACCTCAGCGCGCGCTTCCCCGACGACCTCCGCGGATCGCTGCTGGGACTCGCGATTCACCGAGTACTTCGCTGCCTCCTCGCCGACGATCCGACCGAATACCAGGAGCTCGATCAGCGAGTTGCCGCCCAACCGGTTCGCTCCGTGCAGACCACTGGCCGCTTCACCGAGTGCGTACAGACCGTCGACGCCGGTCGAGTGGTCCTCGGCCCGCACCCACACGCCGCCCATCGAGTAGTGCGCGGTCGGCGCGATCTCGATCGGTTGCTGGGTGATGTCGAGCATCTGCAGCTCGAGCAGTGTCTGGTAGACCCGCGGCAGCCGCTGCATGATCGTCTCGCGGGGCAGGTGCGACACATCCAGCCAGATGCCACCCTTCGGTGTACCGCGCCCTTCCTTGATCTCCGTGTACGCCGCCAGCGCCACGCGATCCCGGGTAGACAGCTCCATCCGCTCGGCGTCGTACCGGGCCATGAAGCGCTCTCCGAGCGCGTTCCGGAGCTGACCGCCCTCGCCGCGAGCGGCCTCGGACACCAGCGTGCCAGCCGCGTTCTCGGGCTCCAGCAAACCGGAAGGGTGGAACTGGACGAGCTCAGGATCCCGGATCCGCCCACCGGCTGTAACCGCGAGACGGAATGAGTCTCCGGTGTTCTCATCACGCCGCGACGACGTACGCCGCCAGATCCGGGTATGACCGCCGGCCGCCAGAATCACGGCATCAGCGTGAATCACATAACGCTTTCCCGTATCGAGATCGAACCCATAGGCCCCGAAGACCGTGTTGTCGCGGACCAGAATCCTGGTCACATAGACGTTGTCGAGGATCGGTACGCCGAGCTGGACCGCGCGATTCACGAGTGTGCGCTGGATCTCCAGACCGGTGTAGTCACCGGCGAACGCCGTCCGCCGCCAGGTGTGCGCACCGAAGAATCGTTGCGAGATGCGGCCATCGGCCTCCCGGGCGAACGGCATTCCGTACCGTTCGAGATCGGCGATGCCCTGCGCGGCGCCCTCGGTGACGATGCGCACCGTGTCCGGGTTCGCGAGCAGGTAGCTCTCCTGCAGAGTGTCGGCGGCATGCTGCTGCCAGGTGTCCTCGGGATCCATCGTGGCCAGCGCGGCGTTGATCCCGCCGGCGGCCAGCGAGGTGTGCGCGTCATTGCGCGGACGTTTGCCCAGGGCAAGAACTTCGACACCGCGTTCGGCCAGCTCGATCGCGGCCCGCAGGCCGCCACCGCCGGTTCCGATCACCAGGACGGAGGTTGCGATCTGCTGCTCGGCCATCGTCATTGATGGTTCTCTCCTTAGGCTTTAGCGGCTCTACTCCCAGAAGACCACGCGGATTCGGGATCTGTGACTCGCCGGTGGGTAACCGCTGTCACACCGGGGGTGGGGGTTGTCACAATGAGGGCCTCTACGCTGTCCTACCTTGTGAGAGAACGGAGAACTGCGGTGCGCAGAATCGTGGTCGTCGGAGGTGGGTACGCCGGCTTCTACACGGCGTGGAAGCTCGAGAAGAAGCTGCGGCGCGGCGAGGCCGAGGTGGTGCTGATCGATCCGCGGCCCTACATGACCTATCAGCCGTTCCTGCCCGAGGTCCTGTCCGGTTCGGTCGAGGCCCGGCACGCGGCGATCTCCCTGCGCCGGAACCTTCGGCGTACCAGGATCATCGCCGGATCGGTGACGACGGTCGAGCACGCCCGCCGTACCGTCACCATCCACCCCGTCAGCGGCGAGGACTTCGAGCTCCGGTACGACGTGATCGTGGTCACCGCCGGCGCGGTGACCCGCACCTTCGACCTGCCCGGCGTCGCGGATCACGCGATCGGGATGAAGCATGTCGAAGAGGCCGTGGCCGTCCGCGACCGGTTGCTCACTGCCTTCGACGAGGCGTCCGTCCTACCCCCGGGTCCGGTACGGCGCCGCCTGCTGACGGTGGTTGTCGTCGGCGCGGGTTTCAACGGGGTGGAGAGTTTCGGCGAGATGCTCTCGCTGGCCAACAGCCTGCTCAAGTCGTACCCCGGATTGAGCCGCGACGACCTGTCCTTCCACCTGGTCGAGGCGACCGCACGGATCCTGCCCGAGGTGACCGACGGTCCGCGCGCGTGGGTCCGCCGCCTGCTCGAAGGCAGAGGCGGGCACCTGCACTTGGAGACCACTGTGGTCTCGGCTGCGGGCGGTCACATGGTGCTGTCCGACGGATCGGAGTTCGACGCGGAGCTGATCGTCTGGACGGCCGGCAACGCGGCGACCCGGCTGGTGCGCGGTCACACCGATCTTCCGGTGACCGCGCGCGGCCTCCAGACCCGCGCCGATCTGCGAGTCGGGACCGAGGACGAGATCGTTCCGGACGCATGGGCCGCTGGTGACGACGCCGCGATCCCGGACCTTGCGTCGCCAGTGCCCGGCGCATTGACGGTGCCGAACGCGCAGAACGCCGTACGGCAGGGGAAGCTGCTCGCCAAGAACCTGCTCGCGAGTCTGCGCGGCCGGGAGCCGAAGCAGTACCTGCACCACACGCTGGGCTCGGTCGCCACGCTCGGGCTGGGGACTGGCGTCTTCCAGTTCCGTCGCCTGGTGGTGAAGGGATTGCTCGCTTGGCTGATGCACCGCGGCTACCACGTGCTCGCCGTACCGACCTGGGATCGAAAGGTCCGCGTGCTGGCGGTGTGGTTGGCGTCCGCTTTCTACGGGCGCGACATCGTGTCACTCGCCTCGATACAGCACCCACGAGCCGCCTTCACAACCGATGCGCCACAGGCAGCTCCGGTGAAGAGCGAGCCTGCCGTCAAGCCCGAGCCGGTCACCCAGCCCGAAGGGCGTTGACAGTCGGGCTCGAGGCTGAGATAGCTCGCCGGGCCGGCGCGGAGCAGTCCGGCTTCGAAGTGTTCGGTCTCCGCGAGGATGCAGAACCATCGGCGCACCGTCCGTCCTGGCGGGCCCAAGCACATCCGCAGAGAGCGCTTTCGCACCCAGCAAACTCGGCCACCACCTCCCCGCTGAACAGACCCGCGGTGATGTCACCGCCACTCTGCGCCCTTCCCGAACAGCAACCAACTCGTCAGCCCCAGACAACGGAAACGCGGCCACCGGCCGGATCGTAAGGCCCGTCCAGCCTAGGAACGTAAACGCGGTCACCGGCCCTCCCCGCCGGACCGTCACCACAGCGCGTCAGCCCCAGGCAACGCTCACCTCTGGCCACCGACCTCGCCGCCCACCTCAGCCACCGCGGCGACCAGCGATGCTGTCTTTCGGATCGGCCGGTCGCGGCGAGCGCCACAGTGCACGTCCCTGGTCGAGTTCTTTCGGTCTGCACCCCGCCCGACTACCAAGGGCGGCCGGTTGAAGCGCACGGCGAGCAGGGCGGATGGTTGAGGGGATGGCGAGGCCGGTGACCGTCCACCGTCGGGTGGGGTTACCGGGCTGGGGCTGGGGTTCGTGAGGCCGCGCTATCCGGTGGATTTTGGGTGCCCGGTGCCCGGTGCCCGGTGCCCGGTGCCTGTTGCGTTTTGACGGCTGTTGTTCCCCAGACCGGTTCGGGGAGCGAGATCGCGACAGGTGGTCGGTCGCGGCGGGCTGAGGGCTTCGCCTGGCCAGGAACCCCGCCTCCCCGGATGTGCTCGTCCTGTCCGTCCGCTCGGATTCGGCCGGTGGCGTACGCGGTGGCTGGTCGCCGCTGCGGCCGGTTTTACTGAAGCGGTGTGGCTGGGGTGGTCTTCGGCTGAGGGGGGTGGTGCGGTCGGTGACCGCGGTTTCGGTTGCTTGTGGTTGGCGGGCTGTGGCTGGGCTGGTGGTGAGGAGGCCTGGTAGGTGATCCGCCGCGGGGGTTGCTGGTGGGCGGATCGGGTAGCCGGGTTCTTTAGCCGGTACTTTTTCTTATATAGCGACCGAAACTTACCGACTACCGTCACCTCACCTACCTCAGCCATAGCCCGGAAGCTCAAGCGACGGGAACCGTGGTCACGGGCCTCGCCATCCCCCTCAGCCCCAGGCGACGCCCGCCTAGCGCTTCAGTAAATCGGCCGCCGCGGCGACCAGCCACCGGCTACGTGTCCGGCCTGTCCGGTGCGGCGCGAATCGGGGCCACAGCTCTCTTTGCGGGGATCTACCGCCTCTCAGCGGCAGCAGCTCCCCGCAAACACGCACCAACCCCGACCAGCCACAGATCCACGGAGTCCTACTGCCAAATACCGGCAGCAATCATCCGTGAACCCGCACCAACCCCGCCCAGCCACCGGATTCCAGTCACCAACGCCCATGCCGATTCTGCAAGCCCAGGCGACGGGAAGATGGTCACCGGCCTGCCTTGCCGGACCGCAACCAAACCCGTCAGCCGAAAGCGACCGGAACCTCCTTCGCGGCCTCGCCATCCGGCTCAGCCACCGCAGAGCCGATGGCTGAGGCCGGACGGCGAGCCCGGCGACCGCGAGCCCGTCGCCTGGAGCTGGAGGCTGACGGGCGGTGGCTTGGGCGCGTGATGTGACGGCTGGTCGGAAACTCCTCGGCGCCATGTGACGAAGAATTTCCGATCAACACAACTACTGGTACCTGATTGGGCTGCGGCCAGGTGTGGGCAAGTTGAGCAGGCAACCAGCCCACACCAACAGCCCACACTTTCTTTGTATATAAGGGTTTCTGGGCTCGAAAACTGTCGGTGGCCATGTCTATGCTTATGGGTATGGAGATCTTGGCGATGCCACCGGTGTACACGCAGAGCGGCAGCGAACTGCTGTCGACTCTCGACACCCTGATGGCCACCGCCGCCCTGGTCGAAACCCTGAAGCTGCAAATCATGGGCCGCCTCGACGAAATCGGCACCGCCCAAGAACTCGGCGCCCGCGACACCACCGAACTCCTCGCCCAGCGCTACCGGCTCGTCCCCGCCGACGTCCGCAAAGACCTCGCCTTCGCCAAGGCCCTACCCAAGTACGCTGCCGTCGCCGACGCACTGCCAGACCCCGCCGACCCGTCGAAGTCGGCGGCCTCTGAGTCGTCGGGGTCGGCGGTCCTGGCGCCGGACTCGGCCAAGGTCATCGTGTCGACCTTGGAGAAGGCGCCGGCGACGGTGCCGGTCGAGGTTCTGGACGTCGCCGAACGCGAGATGATCCGGGCTGCCGAGCACACCAACACCCGCGAGCTCACCAAGTTCGGCCGCGACGTCCTCGCCCGCCTCGACACCGACGGCCCCGAACCCGCCGAAGACGAAGCCCACAAGGAACGGTCACTGCGGCTGCGGGATGTTGAGGGCGGGGTGAAGATCACCGGTTTCCTGCCCGGCGCCGCCGGGGAACAAGTCAAGACCCAGATCCACACCCTCGCCAAGCCCCACAAAACCATCGACGGTGAACGTGACCCACGCACCCTGGAACAGCGCCAAGCTGATGCGTTGATCGGGATCTCGGATGCTGCTGCAGGCAACCCCGACTGCCCCGGCGTTCCGCATCTGACCGTCACCATCGACTTCGACGACCTCAAGAACGCTCTCGCCAACATCCCAGACGCCTTCAACAGCGCGGCCGGTGGATCGGGGGCCACGGACGGGATGGGTGGATCGGGTGCGGTGGGTGGATCGGGTGGGATGGGTGGATCAGGTGGGGCGGGTGAGTTGGTGTTCGGTGGCAACCTGTCCGCCGGCGCCGTCCGTTTGCTGGCCTGTGATGCGGCGATTTTGCCGATCGTGCTGGGCGGGGATTCGCAGCCGCTGGATGTCGGCACCGAACAACGGTTCGTGAACCGGTACATCCGGCGGGCATTGAACAAACGCGATAAGGGCTGTGTGGTGTGTAAGGCGCCACCGTGGATGTGCCATGCCCACCACGTGATCCACTGGGTCGACGGCGGACCGACCAGCCTGCACAACCTTGCCCTGGTGTGTTCTGCCCACCACCACGCGGTTCATAAGAACCAATGGACCATCACCATCACTGGCGGTGTCGTCCACGTCGGTCGCCCGTCCTGGGCCGACCCACCACCACCCACCCCTGCGGACCTTGCTGCCATGGCCGCGTGGGTCACCCCTGCCCACAACACCGAGGCCGACAGCGCCGCGAGCGGCGCCAACGCCGGTGGGGACAGCGACGGTGGGTCCGGTAGCGGCGGGACAGGTCCGGGCACGGGCGGTGGCAGCGGGGTTAATGCCGGCGGGGTGAGTGCCAGCGCGGGCGATGCCAGTGGTTCCGGCGAGTTCAGCACGCCTAGTGCCGGCGCGACCAGGACCGACGGAGCCAGCACGGGCAGCGCCAGCGCGGCTCATACCGAGGAGGTCAGTGCCAGCACGGCTAGTGCTAGCAGGGCTCGTGTTGATGCGGGCGAGGTCAGCGGGGCCTGTTTCAGCTGGGGCGATGCTGGGACTGGCCCGACATACGTACAGCCAACCCGGCTTCCCGCAGCCAGCAACCAGCCCAACCCGGCACTCATCGCCCGCCGCGAAGCCTTCCGCGAACGGCTCCTCTCGCAAGGCTCCGGCTACACAGACCCCTGGGCAACCGACGACAACCCAGCAGCCGGACCGTAAACCCCCCGGGTCCTGGTGGCTCGCGGTCCCGACCGCTACCACCCGGGTCGAAACGGCAGCCGGCGCTCGTGGATCACCAACCACAGCGCCGGATCAGCCATGCGCCCACGCCGGAAACAGGTGCACTTCGTCGCATGGGGCGCCAGCAATCACGACCTCCGAGGTAGCCGCGCGCTGCATGGTGCCGGGTAGGCGACCGTGGCGTGGGGTTAGCGGAGCACCGCCTGCTCGCGGAGGCCGCAACCACAGCGTCGGATTGGCGTGCGCCACACGATCCCGGCCGGGTGCCACTGCATCGGGATGGCCGTGCGCCGGATGATGCTCGGCTGGGCAACCGCAACGGCCGATCAACCGGGCATCGCGTGGCCTACGCGCGCGATCGCGGTGTCGGTTGGCCGTGCACTGGTTGAAGCGTCGGGTTGGTGTGCGTCACACCATCCGGCCGGGCGTCACTGATCCGGGATGGCTGTGCGCCGGATGATGCTCGGTTGGGCGACTGCAACGGCCGATGAACCGGGCACCGCATGGCCTGGGCTCGTGATCACGGCGTCTTGGCCGCGGACTGTTTGAAGCGTCGGGCCGGCGTGCGTCACACGATCCCGGCCGGGTGTCACTGATCCGGGATGGCCGTGTGCCGGATGATGCTCGGTTGGGCGACTGCAACCGCAACCGCGACGCGACCGCGACCGCAACCGAGGAGCAGCCGGGCACCAGATAGCCTGCGGCTACGGGGTCGGTTGGCCGCGCACGGTTCGGTCGGGAGCCTGCGGCTTCGGCGTCGTTTGGCCGCGCACCAGGATGACCATGGGGGTCGCAGCAGTAGCCCGTTACGCGGGCGACGGTGGAGTTGGTCGTGTGGGAGCTGGTTGCGCGCAGCAACTAGCTGCCTCGGCTGCGGGCGTTGGCAACATGCTTTGGGTGGCTGGCGACTAGCCGTCTGGTGCTTGGCTGACCGAGTTCATGACTGGCTGTGAAGTCAGGCGGTGGCGAGCTTCTGGTGAGTTCGGGTCGTCTGGCCGGTGTTGGGCTGGGGATACACGAATGTTTGTTGCCGCTCTGTGGCAGGCAGAACTTCCGGGGTGTCCGGTTCGCGGCCGGGGTACGGGTGCGGTGGTTGTTCGGCGCTGTGGCCGTTGGGATGACAGGGGGTTGGCGACGTCGGTGATCGGGTGAGCGTGGCTGAGCTTCTGGGAGCTGGCGGGTGCTGATCGCTAGGTCTGCGGATGGTTGCTGCTGCGACCACGGGCCGGCGGTTGCGGGTGACGGAGATGTGGTTGCTATTCGCCTTCGCTATTGGATCGGCTGGTGAAGTTGGGGCGTGTTTTGATGCGGGGATGATGACGGTGTTGGAGGTTGGGCAGTGGCAGGGGTCTAGCTCGCCGGTGGCTGGGGGGCGGGGGCTCGGTGGGCGGCTGGGGTGGTGCCGGGAGAGCGAGTGGTGGTGGGGATACGGGGGGTTTGGGGAGGGGCGAAGGCGCTTGATGTGGTGGTTGAGAATGCTGGGTTGGTGCGGGAGGTGCTGGCTGCGAGTGGGGGGGCCGGCGGTGACGGTTGGAGGGGACTGTGGGGTGGATCTGGCGCCGATCGCGGCGGCGCGGGAGCGGTATGGCGATGAGCTCACGGTGTTGTGGCTGGATGCGCATCCGGATGTGAATCGGCCCGAGACGCTGCCGTCGGGGTCTTTCCATGGGATGGTGCTGGCGACGTTGCTCGGTGATGGTGCGTCGGCGTTGGTTCCGGAGGATCGGTTGGTGCCGGGGCAGGTGGTCTTGGCTGGGGTGCGTGCTTACGCGGGCGTGGAGACGGGAGAGCGCGATCCCGGCGAGGATCGCGCAGATGCTGAGGTCGTAGCGGCCGCCTAGGCCGATGACTACGTCGAGGGCTAGGAAGGCGGCGGCGATCAGGGCTAGGCAGAGGGCGCTGGCGGCGATGAGGACCGGGATCGGCGGGACGTGGAACTCGGCTGAGCCGAGTGGGACGAGAATCGCGAAGACTGCACCGGCGATGGCCAGGCCGAGCCGGCCGGTCCAAGGGGTGTCGCGGTGGGACGGGTAGAGGCGTTCGACGATGACGATCGAGGTGCCGATGCTGACGGCGATGTGGTAAGTCGTCAGATGCGAGGCCAGTAAGAGGTTCGTGTGCCAGACGACGCTAGTTGTCGACACCGGACTCGCTCCAGAACTTCGGGTCGAAGAAGAAGCGGCCGATCATCAGGGCCAGGTTCCACGGCAGCAGCAGATCGAGCGGAGCCGTTGCCGTCGCAAGTCAATCACCGGCCGGCGCCGGCGTCGTACAACTGAAGGCTTGGTGGGTGTGACCGAAGTTGGCGTAGAGTGGGTTGATGTGTCAACTCAAGTCGGGGAGGTCGATGGTGCGGGCGAGTTCGGACATGGTGGCGAAGCGGGCCAGTTGCTCGTCGGTGATGGTGGCGGGCGGGAGTTCGCCGGGGACGGCGGGTTGAGCGTGGTCGGCGATGACGGATTCGACGCCGCCGGGGGTGAAGAAGAACAGCATCTTGGCGGCGTGGTTGCCGATGTTGTGGAAGCGGTGCCGGACGCCGCGGGGGATGTGCACGAAGTCGCCGGCCTTGGCGAGGAAGGTTTCCTCGCCGTCGAGGAACTCGAGTTCGCCGGACAGCAGGTAGAAGGTCTCTTCCTCGTCGGGGTGGGCGTGCGGCGGCGGGCCGCCGCCGGCGGGGACGGTCGCTTCGATCAGGCCGAAGCCGCCGTGCGTCTGGTCCGCACGGGCTTTGATCGTGTAGATGTCCCCGGCCGCCCAGACCGTCGGGCCGGTTCCGGAGGGCACATAGAGCGCTCCCCGGCGGAACCAGGCGGGGTCGTCGTGCGGGAGATCGGACCAGGGAAAGCTCATGTCAGTCAGCGTGCGCGCGACGGAAGCACGCCACAAGAAGGCAGTTTCGCGGCACCAGGTATCAGAAAGGGAACCCATGGAGCAGAAGTCGTGTGACGAGGTGCGGGAGGTTCTCGCCCTGATCGGCGAGAAGTGGTCGCTGCTGACCCTCTTCGAGCTGCGCGACGGATCGGTGCGCTTCAACGAGCTCCGGAGAATGCTCTCTCCGATCACCCAGCGGATGCTGAGCGCGAGCCTGCGCAACCTCGAGTCGGGCGGCCTGGTGACGAGGACCGTCTACCCGACCGTGCCGCCCCAGGTCGAGTACGCCGCCACAACAGCGGGGAAGGACCTCCTCGCGATCGTCGGCCAGGTCGAGGGCTGGGTAGCGACGTACCGCACCTAAGACCCCGGTACGGCGAGCAAATCGGCGAGCACCGTATCGAGCGCCATCCGGGCCGCGCCAAGGGCGACCGAGTCGGCCCCCATCGTGGAGGTCAGGACCTCGATCGGGAACAGCGCCAGCCGGGCCAGCTCGCGCCGGAACGGTTCGGCGATGATCGCGCCACCGCGGGACATGCCGCCGCCGAGCACGATGACCTCCGGGTCGACAGCCAGCGCCAGTACGGCGGCGCCGCGGGCCAGCACCTCGGCGAACTCGATCAGCACGCGCGAGCTCTCGGGATCCTGCAGCGCCGCCGAGGCGATCACCAGCTCACCCTCACGCCCCGACGGAAGGCCGGCCGCATCCGCCAACGCGGCGCCCCGAGCATGCAGTTGGTCGACCGCAGCCTCCCAGCCGAGCAACGGCCAGGTACCGATCTCGCCGGCCGCGCCGTGGTGACCCTGGTGGACGTGTCCGTTGATCAGTACGCCGGCGCCCGCCCGATGCCCGGCGAACATGTACACGATGTCGCGGTGTCCCTGCGCCGCGCCCTTCCAGTGCTCGGCCAGCGCCGCGAGCTTGACGTCGTTCGCCACCGCGACCGGTACGCCGAGCCCCGCCGACAGCTCGGCGGCCACATCGACGTCGGTGAATCCCGGCAGCGAGTAGACCGCCAGCCCGGAACCGATCGGCCCATCGCGAACGTCACGCGCAGCCTCGCCGGCCCGGAGTGCGCCAGTGACGCCGCAAGCGGCGTTCGTGATCTCAGACGCTCCGAGACCGGCTTCATGCCAGGCGGCGCGGGTGACCTCGACCGCGGCACGCAGCCTGGCCGGTGCGTCCAGCGACGGGTCCAGCTCGACCCGCTGGGTCGCGAGCGCGGTGCCGCGAAGGTCGGTGACGACAGCCATCGCCTTGTGCGCGCCGATGTCGATCCCGCTGACGTAGCCGGACTCGGCCCGGAAGCGGAAGTGCCGAGCCGGGCGTCCGGCGCCGCGGTTCACTGCCGCCAGCTGTCGCGGGGGAGCGGTCTCTTCGACCCGCCCCTCCGCGATCAGACCTGCGAGCAGCTCCTCGGCAGTCGGCCGGGACACCCCGACGACATCGCGCAGCTCGCGCGGTGTCAGCGACTCCGCCTGCAGGAAGGCATCCAGAGCTGCTGCGGCATTGAGCTTTCGCAGCAGCGAGGAATCACCCGATCGTCCGTCCTGTGGCACCCACTGAGCCTACTATCCGACCGACCTAGCCGACCGACGGCCCGAGCCCAAGGGACTGCGGTGTGCTCGAGTCGGGCGACGGCTGGTGCAGGCCTTCGTCCAACGCGCCGTACTCGGTCATCAGGGCCGCGCTCCCGCCCCACGGTGTCTGCTCCTCGGCGATCAGCGTGTTGGTGGTCAGCAGCAGCCCGGCCACCGAGGCGCCGTTCTGCAATGCGGAGCGAGCGACGCGGAGCGGGTCCACGATGCCCATCTGGAGCATGTTCCCGTAGACGCCGTCCAGCGCATCGAAACCGTCGTCCACCCCCATGGCCGACGTACGCTCCAGGACTTCGCCGCCGTTGTAGCCGGCGTTGGTGGCGATCAGGTACGCCGGTTCCCGCAACGCCCGGCGGACTATCGCGACTCCGGTCGCGTAGTCGTCCTTGACGTCGAGATCGTCGAGGGCCGAGGCGGCATGCAGGAGGGCCATGCCGCCACCGGCCACGATGCCCTCGGCCATGGCGGCCCGGGTCGCGGAGAGCGCGTCCTCGACGCGGTGCTGCAGTTCCTTGAGCTCGGCCGGTGTCGGCGCCCCGACCCGGATCACCGCGACCTTTCCGGAGAGCGCACCGATCCGCTCGGTCAGCACGTCTTCGTCGACCCCGAACGACGCACGCTCGAGCTCGGCCCGCAGCTGGGTCAGCCGGAACTCGACCTCCTTCTCGTGCCCGGCCTGAGCCACGACCGCTGTCCGGTCGGCGTTGACGCGGATCTGGTCCGCGCGGCCGAGCTGATCCAGCGTCATCGTCTCCAGGCTGAACCCCGAGTGCCGGCTGTAGACCGCGCCACCCGTGATCGCGGCGATGTCCTCCAGCTTGTGCAGCCGCCGGTCTCCGAAGCCAGGTGCTCGAACAGCCACACACTGGAAGAGCCCGTTCACGTGGTTGTGCACGAGCATGCTGAGAGCGGTTCCCTCGAGGTTCTCCGCGATGATCACCAGTGGCCGCGGAGCGCGCATGATCTTGTCCAGCAGCGGCATGATCTCCTGGATCTTGGTGATCTTCTCGCTGCACAACAGGATGTACGGATCGTCCAGCACTGCCTGCATGCTGCCCGGATCTGTCACCATGTACGGCGACAGATACCCGTTGTCGAACTCGAATCCCTCGACGAAGTCCACCCGCATCCCGTACGTCGCGGACTCCTCGACCGTGACGATGCCGCCGTCGCCGATCGTGTGCAGCGCCTTCGCGATCACCGCGCCGACCAGGTCGTCGTCATTGGCCGAGATCGCGGCCACCCGCGCCAGATCGTGCTCGCTCTGCACCGGATGCGCCACCTCGCGCAACCGCTCGACAAGCTTGCCCACGGCAAGGTCGATACCCCGTTTCACCAGAACGGGGTTGCCTCCTGCCGAGATCGCCGTCATCCCCTCGTGCACGATCGCCTGCGCGATCACGGTCGCCGTCGTCGTCCCGTCACCGACGATGTCGTTGGTCTTGATCGCGGCTTCCTTGACCAGTTGCGCACCCATGTTCTCGAACTGGTCCTTGAGGAAGATCTCCCGCGCGATCGTCACCCCGTCGTTCGTGATGACGGGCGACCCGGTGATCTTCTCCAGGATGACGTTGCGCCCTTTCGGGCCGAGCGTCGTCTTCACCGCATCCGCCAGCTGATCCACTCCCGCCAGCAGCAGATCGCGAGCCTGAGTGCCGAACCGCAGTTCCTTGGCCATGAAAAACCCTCCAGAAAATCAGTCAGGCAGCGCCGGATTCAAGGAATGAGAATTGCGCGGCCACGCACGCGGCCGGCGTCGAGATCGGCGATCGCCTCAGCGGCCGCGTCGAGGGGATAGGCCCGGGTGTGCAGGGTGACCTTGCCGGCCTGGGCGAGCGCCATCAGCTCGGCCAGTTCGTTGTAGGTGCCGACGATGTTCCCGATGATGTTGCGTTCGGTGGAGATGATGTCCAGGGTCGGGATCTGCACCTGGCCGCCGTACCCGATCACGAAGTACGAACCGCCCGGTGCCGTCATCGCGAAGCCGTCCTGCTCCGCACCCTGCTCAGCCACAAAGTCCAGTACGACGTGCGCGCCCGCTCCGTCCGTCAACGACTGCACGGTCGCCACCTGGTTGCCGTCCGCAACAACCGTCTGATCGGCCCCGAGCTGCTCGGCCAGTTTCAGCGCCTCGGGATTGCGGTCCACCACGATGATCCGCGTCGCGGTCAGCGCGGACAGGCACTGGATGCCGATGTGCCCGAGACCACCCGCGCCGATCACGACAGCCGTCGTACCGGGCCAGAGCAGCGGAATCGCTTTGCGTACAGCGTGGTACGCCGTGATGCCGGCATCGGCCAGCGCAGCCACGTCCTGTGGGCGGGTGCTCGGATCGAGTTTGACGCAGGCGCGTGCGGAGGTGAGGAGGTACTCCGCCATCCCGCCGTCGCTGTCGAGTCCCGGGAACGTGCTGGCCACGCAATGCATGTCGTCGCCGGCCCGGCAGGCCCGGCACAACCCGCAGGTCGGAGTCGGGTGCAGGATGACGGTGTCGCCGACCGCGACGTTGGTCACGGCGGAACCGATCTCCGAGACCCAGCCCGCGTTCTCGTGGCCGATCGTGTAGGGCAGCGGCGGGTGCATCGCCGCGTCCCACTGACCTTCGATGATGTGCAGATCGGTCCGGCACACGCCCGCGCCACCGATCTTGACGACCACGTCCAGCGGGCCCTTGACGGACGGTTCCGGTACGTCCTCGACGACCGGCTGCTGGTGGTATCCGTGCAGTCGAACGGCTTTCATCCCTGCTCCTCCTCCGGGTACCGGTGTGCGAGCATTCCCCTGCAGATCCCGGTGTTGGCCTCGATCCCGGTCCGGGTGAGCCGGGCCAGGCCCAGGTACTTCGGCGCTCCGGCCGCGGCGATCGCCGTACCGGTGGCGGGGTCCATCAGCAACGGTGCGTCTTCGCCGGCCGGCAACCCGAGCTCGGACCGCCGCCGTCGCAGGCGATCGAGCTCCGGAGACTCCGGTACGTCGGCCAGCGTCAGCCGACTGAGCTCCGCCGGATCGGTGCCAGCGGCAAGCAACGGCCGGACCACCTGGTCGGTACCGGCCAGCATCGCCTTGGTCACGAACGTCCGCCGCAGCTCGTCCAGTTCGGCGGCCGCCTCGCCGTCGAAGCTCGCGACGAAACCGGCCCGCGCCGCGACCCCGGCATTGATCTGTGCGCCGGCGAAGTGATCCTCCAGGACCACGTCGACGCTGCGGATCTCGGGCAGCGCGGCCAGGACGTCGTACGCGTCGGCGACCATCAGGAAGGCGAAGTTGGCCGCGCAGAAGTACGTCGGGAGCCGGAGCCGGACGGCGACGTCGCCGGCTGCCGACACGTGGCAGGACGCAACGAACCCGAGCGTGGTGATCGGCTCGTCCAGCTCGGGATCCCGGACGCGGTCCAGGGCGCTCAGCACCCTGGACCGCTCGATCGTCGCCGTCATTACCGGGTGACCAGCTTCGCGTCGTCCGGTGCCGCCGGGGTGGCAGCGGGAAGCTGCAGCTCGTCGGGCACCTTGATGTCGTACAGCTTCGCGGCGTTCAGCCCGAGGATCTTCTTCTTGCCCTCGACGCCCAGCCGCGGGTAGTCGGCGAACTCGGGAGCGTCCGGGAACTCCCAGTCGACGAAGCCCTCGATCTGCCACTTCGGTTCCCAGATGCCGTAGTCGCTGCCGAAGGTCATCTTGTCCTCGCCGACCCAGAACAGCAGCTCGCCCATCACCTTGGCGAAGAAGTGCGGCCGGGCGGCCATCAGACCGCCGATCACCACCGACAGACCGGCGTACACGTTGGGCTCCTGCGTCGCCATGAAGCAGAAGTCCTCGATTCGCGGCAGCCCGACGTGCTCGACGATGAAGTTGAGCTCGGGGAAGTCGGTCGCGGCGTGATCCACATCGGCGACATCGAACGCGTCCTTGTCCAGCGGCCAGATCGTGGGGCCCTTGTGCACATGGACGTTCTTGATGCCCCACTCCTGGGCCTTCTCCAGATACCGGTACGCCGAGGGGTCGGTCAGCTTGTAGCCGCGCGAACCGTTGTTCCACTCGGCGGTGTACAGCTTGACGCCGATCGAGCCGTACCGGTCGATGTTCGCCTTCAGCTCGACCAGGCCGACGTCGCCGTCGCGGGGATCGAACCGGGTGTTGTGGACGAACTTGCCCGGGTGCTTCTCACCGAGCCCCGCGTTCTTCTCGGTCGTGTTGAAGCCGTCGGCGTACCACTCCTTCAGATAGGTCGGCTGGAAGACCGCGACGTCCACGTAGCCGTCCTCGAAGACGTCCTTCATCAGGTCGTCCTCGGTGTAGCTCATGAACTTCTCGATCGACCAGTGCGTCTCCTTCGGGCCCAGGCTCTGGTAGGCGTGGAAGCACTCGATCCAGCCCTTGGCGTACTGTTCGGCGCCCGGCACCCAGTTGTCCGGTCCGGCGTCCCAGAAGTGCATGTGGCTGTCGACCACGAAGTACTTCTCACCGTTCTTCTCGTACACGGGCGATGTCCTCTCTCTATTCAGTTGCCGACAGGTCGAAGCCGATGTACTCGGCCGCGTCCTCGGGATTGGCGAACATGATCGTGCGGTCGTCGAGGTGCACCATCCGCCCGTAGTGGGTGGACATGTTCTCCTCGAACTCGGCCGCGTCGTAGTAGCCCGGCTCCTGGCCGAGCGCCTCGGAGATGTCGTCGTAGACGAAGTCCATCCGGCCGATCGCGTCGACCCGGATCATCGACGGCAGGGGCGTCACGGTGACGTTGTCCAGACCGCTCATCACCTCGGCCACGACGGCGCCGACCTGGTTGTTCATCAGCGTGACGCCGCACTTGTTCGACGCGGTGTTGTCGGACTTGAACGGGCTCTCGCTCGTCGTCTTGAGCGTGGTCACTGTGCCAACTCCTTCGGTTCCTGGAGGCCGAGCGAGGTGACGATCCCGCTGAACCTGCTCTTGACCCGGTCGAGGCCGTCCTCGAACCGCGGCGGTTTCGCGTCCGGCTGCGACCACAGCGGCTGCAGTGTGCGGGCCGCGGTCAGGGCGTGCCCGGTCCAGGTGGCAAGCCACTCCTGCAACAGGGCCTTGTTGTGGTCGGCGAACTCGCGGTCGTTGCTGAGCAGCTCGAACATCGCCGTGGTGTAGCGCAGGTCGCGCTCGGCGAAGTCGTGCTCGCCCGCGCCGATCACCGTCGGGGTGACGAAGTCACCGTTGCGCGGCGCAGCCTGCTGGACCAGCTGGCTGCGGAACAGCTCACCGACCAGCGGCTCGAAGACGACGTTCGCGGCGAAGATCGCCTCACACCAGTCGTCGATCCCGGTCAGTCGCTCGGCAAGATCACGCACGCCCTGCCAAGCCGGATCCGAGTTCCACGTCTCCAGGTGCGCCGTACCGTCGAAGCCTTCGATCTCCTCCGACAGCGTGAGGTTGTAGAGCGCGAGGTCCTGCGCGGCACGGATCCGGTGCATGCTGTTCACCGAGATCGCGTTGTTGTGCATGTTGGTGGGCGCGCGCCGGTTGGCGTTCGCGTACAGGTACAGGCCGAGACCGTGGTCGACGTGCATCCAGGCGCCGACGTGCTGCTCGACGAAGCGGACCCAGTTCGGGTTCCACTGCTCGAACGCCTTCGACAGCTTGGCGGACTCGATGTTCTGGTTGACCTGGCGGACCACGTTCGAGTTGTTGCGGTAGAAGGTGAGTTCCCACTCCTCGTTCGGGTCGCGGAACTCGTGCCAGCCGGTCGCCGGCCATTCCTTCACGAACATCCCGCCGCTGCCCGGTCCGCGCTGCGGGGACTCCTTGTCCTGGCCCCACGCCTTCAGCGCGGTCCAGTCCAGCGGATAGCCGCCGCGGCCGTCGGAGAAGCCGTACAGCCAGCCCTGGCTGAGGTAGTGCCGCGGGTCCGGCTGGACATCGACGGTCACGTCCTCGTACAGGCTCTGCTTGCGCTTCTGCGGCTTGTAGTAGTTGTACTGCCGCGACGACGAGTCCGGGAAGACCCGTGCGCCCGCCTCAGCATCGGTGAAGACCGGCTTCGGCACGCTCCGTTCGGGAGCGGGATTGTGTGTGGTGGTCATCGGCTCTCTGCCTCCAGCACCTTCGGGTCACCGGCATCGCCGGTCGTGGTGAACTTGTCGTAGTAGATGTGCTTCGGTACGACGCCCAGTCCCTCGAGCAGGGGGATCGCGGCCTCGACCATCGGGGGCGGGCCGCAGACGTACGCGTCGGCGCCCTTCAGGTTCGGTTCGTGCTTGCGGACCACATCCGTGATCAGCCCGCTCTCGCCGTCCCACTCCTCCTCGGACAGGGCCGGCACGTACCGGAAACCGGGCAGCGTCGCTTCCAGTGCTCGCAGTTCGTCGTGGAAGCACAGGTCCTGCTGCTTGCGCGCGCCGTAGTAGTAGGTCGCCTGGCGTTCGATCCCGCGCTCCGACATCGTCCGCAGCAGCGACAGGATCGGCGCCATCCCCGCACCACCGCCGACGAACACGATCCGCGAGCCTGGGTTGTCCCGCAGGGTGAAGACCCCGAAGGGTCCGGTCAGTTCCAGTTGGTCCCCGACCTTCAGTTGCTGGTCGAGGAATTCGGAGAACACGCCACCCGGATAGATCCGGATCACGAACTCGAGCTGGCCCCCCTCACCATTGACACCGCCGCGGCTGGATGTGTTCGCCATCGAGAACGACCGGCTGGCTTCCGTCCCCGGCACCGTGATGTCGACGTACTGGCCGGGGAAGAACTTCAGCTCACCTTCGTCCCCGGTCAGTCGCAGCACCAGGTGCCGCAGGTCGTGGGTGACCGGGGTGATCGCGACCACCTCGGCGACCCGCTCCTGGATCGGCAGCCCGGAGCGGATCATCTCCTCGTCGTAGTTGAGCAGCTCGATCGTGAGGTCCTCGTAGGCGTGGGCGCGGCACAGCAGCGTGTAGCCCTCGTCCAGCTCGTAGTCCGGCAGCGCGAACGTCGAGTACCGATCGTGCTCGATGTCGTCACCGTCGAGAACGAACGACTTGCAGGAGGCGCACTGCCCCTCCTTGCAGCCGTGCATGAGCATCACGCCCTGCTCGGCCGCGGCGCGGAGGATCGTCTGATCCTCCGCCACCTCGATCTCGATGCCGACGGGTTCGAACCGTACGACGTGTTTGCCGGTCATCCGTCAGTCTTTGCCGGGACGTCCGCCGGGACCACCCTTGACGTAGCGGGCGGCGAAAGCAGTGCGCTCGGCGTCGCTCATCTCGTTCAGCAGCACGTTCGGGCTCGCCAGCGGCGGGCACTTGCGCAGGTCGTCGAGGGTCCACATCTCCTTCGGGTTCAGGTCCAGGTGCGGCTGCGCGACCATCGTCTTGCCGTCGTCGCGGACGAAGCCCATGTCGGAGACGACGTCGGCCCAGTTCCAGCCGTGGTAGAGCGTCTCCCATTCGCGGTGCCCGATCAGCTTGCCCATGTTCGGCGTCTGCCGGCCCTGGTACGTCGGCCGGAACGCGGTCGCGTCGGTCCACTTGCACATCTCGTGGCAGTACGTGCGCCACTGGCCGTCGACCTTCTCCATCACCATGTCCTCACGGACCAGGCACGGCACCATGCAGGTCCAGCAGCGGTGCGGGTACTCGTAGTCGACCTCCTCGAAGACGATCGGCTTGTTGCCGTGCGGCTTCGAGAGCCGGTTGTAGTTCTCCCACCAGGCGCCGTACTTGTCGTACCAGCCCGGGTACTTGTACTCGAACCACTCGAAGTCCTTGTCGTCCATCGGGTCGATCCGCCAGTAGTTGGCGAGCCAGCCGGTGGCGAAGAACTGGGCGACCTCGTGTACGTAGCCCTTGTTCCAGATCTGGTTCCAGGACTCCTCGATCAGGTCGTGCGGGATCTCCAGGCCGTACTTCTCCAGCGGCACCAGGTAGCTGCGGTAGTAGTCGTCGTAGATCCAGCGCCGCCACATCTCGGCGTACGATTCACGGTCCTTGCGGCGGTCCTTGGTGCCGTACTCGATGAACGTGCCGATCGCGGCGTCCACGACGCGGTGGTTGTTCCACCAGGCGTAGCGCAGGTCGCGGGCCAGCAGCTGGTGGTTGCCCTCGTCGGCGAGCGCCATCAGCAGCGTCGCGTAGCCGTTGCTGATGTGCCGGGACTCGTCGGACTGGACCGAGTGGAACACCGTCGGCAGCAGGTAGTCGCCGTTCGCGGCGGCCTCGGCCGGCATCGCGACGAACAGCGTGTTGGTGAACGCGGTCTCGGCCACGATCGTGAGGTAGATACTGGCCGCGGTGATCGCGTCCCCGGTGATGAACCCTTCGGCGAACTGCCGGCCGATGGTGCCGCAGTAGTCGCTCTGGAAGTTGCGCAGGCTGGAGTTGAAGCCCGCCGGGTCGATGTAGTTGTTCATGTACAGGCGTTTGAGGTTCTGCTGGATCGTCGAGTGCCTGACCTCGTCGATCATCTGGATGGCCTGCCCGTTGTGCAGCTCCGGGTTCGGAACGGTCCGGAACAGCAGCGGCATCGCCCGCGCGGCGGAGATCTCCGGCAGCGGGATGATGCTCAGGAACAGCTTCTGCCATTCCAGCCAGCGCTCCTGCACCTGCCGGAACATGTTGCCGCGGATCGCTCCGTCGGAGGCGCCGTAGACGCGGTGGTCCTTCTCCTCCTGCATCGGGAAGTACGACCGCAGGACCTGCTTGAGCGGGTCCTTCTTCTGCGCCTTGCGGAACGTGTAGTCGGTCCCGTACTGGGAGACCGGCTCGTGGTAGGCAGGCTCCCAGGACAGCTCCTGGATCTTCTGGTGGGCCTTGGCCACACTCTGGCGACTCATGGCACTCCTTACGTCGCTGGGGTTGCTTTGAAGTAGATCGCCGGGCCGGCCGCGACGAGGTCTCAAATTGAGATGGCGGTCAGGCCTCGCCGAACATGGCCTGCCGAGTTCGGACGGCCGCCGGTACGCAACGGATGTCTCAATCTGAGACCCCCGATGTGGCGAACTGCACTAGTCTCAGGAGGGTGCAGTGGGGAGGCCCTGTGGATGAACTCGCACTGACCACGAAGACCAGCGGGCGGGTCGCGAAGGCCCGGCTGAACTTCCTGACGCTCGAACCCGTCGGCAGCCATGACGTGCGGCCGACGATCCTCGCGTCCTGGGTGCGCTCCCAGAGCTGGAAGCTGCCCGCCGACCGGATCGCCCTGCCGTACGTCGCCGATCGGGATCTCGAGCTGCCGTTGGCCCGCAGCGCCCGACCGGTCCTGCAGCAGCTGCACGAGAACCTGGACGGCCAGGCGATCAGCATCATCCTGACCGACCGCACCGGCCTGGTTCTGGAGCGGCTGACCGCCGACGCCGGTCTCGGCCGGCACCTGGACAAGGTCCATCTCGCGCCGGGTTTCAGCTACGCCGAGGAGTTCGCCGGGACCAACGGCATCGGTACGGCGCTCGAGGGTGGCGGTCCGATGCACGTGTTCGGGCACGAGCACTACGCGGAGGACCTGGAGGATCTGGCCTGCGCCGGCGTACCGATCAAGCATCCCGTCACCGGGAAGACGGTCGGTGCCATCGACCTGACCTGCTGGCGGAAGGACGCCGGGTCGCTGCTGATCGCGCTGGCGAAGACGACCGCCGACAACATCCGCGCGGCGATCCTGGCGGACAGCTCCACCCGCGAGCTCGCGCTGCTGCAGGCCTACCGGCACAGCAGCCGGCGGCTCGGTGACATGGTGCTGGTGGTCGACGACGACCTGCTGATGATGAACGCCCAGGCGCGCCAGTTCTTGGACGCTGCCGACCAGCGGGCCGTGCTCGGGTACGCAGGGGAGAGCCTTGCTCGCACTGCGTCGTCTGGGGGTGGGGCGGACTCCGTCGCGGCTGAATTGCCGTCCGGGACGTGGGTCCGGATCAACTGCCGTCCCGTCGACGGTGGTGCGCACGGCTCGGCGGGGCTGGTCCAGGTGAGCGTGCTGGGGCAGGTGCCTTCCATCGAGAGCCACCGACCGCCGTCGCGACCGCTGCTGCCTGGCCTGGTCGGCCGGAGCGCAGCGTGGCTCGGCAGCAGTCGTGAGGCCGACAACGCCTGCCAGGCGCGGCAATGGGTTGTGCTGACCGGCGAGCGTGGTGTCGGCAAGGTCGCATTGGCCCGAGCGGCTCATCAGCAGAACGATCCCGGCGGTCCGTTGCGCGTGGTCGACGCTGCGACGCCCGGCTTCGCCCTTGAGCTCGAGGCCGAGCTGGCCGACGACACCCTGCACACGCTGGTGATCCGGCACGCCGAGCGGCTTGACGCCCGGATGGTCGACTTCACGGTCGACACGCTGTACGGCGTACTGGAGCGGCGTCCGTCGAGTCTGCCGTGGGTCGTGCTCACGCTGACACCAGATGAGGTTGAGCCACCAGATCTGGGTGATCTGCTCACGTTGTTCCCGTTGACGGTGGACGTGCCGCCGCTGCGGCATCACATCGAGGACGTGCGCGAGCTGGTGCCGTACTTCCTCGATCGGCTGAGCCATGGCGAGCTGAGCTGCGGTCCGGACACCATGCGGCAGCTGATGCGCTCACCGTGGCCTGGTAACACGGCAGAGCTGTGTCACGTGCTGCAGCAGGTCGTCGCCAGGCGTCGGCGCGCCGGAGTGATCACGCCCGGCGACCTGCCGGCCCGGGTGCAGGCGATCAGCCGACGCAGTCTCAGTCAGCTGGAGGCGCTGGAGCGGGACGCGATCGTCCGGAGCCTGCTGGCCAACGACGGGCACAAGGGCCGCGCGGCCAAGTCGCTCGGGATGTCCCGCGCGACCATCTACCGGAAGATCCACGACTACGGCATCCAGTAGCTTGGGGCCTGTGGAAGACCAAGCAAGCTGGCGGGAACGGCGTCGCGAGGCGTCTGTCGAGCAGGCAGCGGCGCTGGAGCGGCGGAAGGCCGCAGAGTCGGCGCAGGCGCGGGAGCTGCTGACCGACTTCGTGCGTGAGCTGCAGGACCGTGGTGTGGCGCCGGAGGCGTTGCGGGCGCAGGTGATCGGATCCGGCACGAGCTATCGCACCGGCATCAGCGGCTGGTACCTGCGCAAGAACCGCTCGGTCGGAGTCGATACCGACGCGAACTTCTACATCCTCGGTACGACGGCCAGCCTGGCCGCGCGGGTGACCGGAGTGAAGGTGCTGGCGTCGGATCCGCCCCTCGTGGTCGGCCAAGGTGGACGCGACGGCGAGTCGATCAAGCTGACGGATCTGCTGGATATGCGTCGGGCCGAGTTATTCGAATGATTTCTGTCGGATAGACCGGTTACGGTCTGTCTGGTGTTGACTCTGCTGAGATACGGGATGCGCGTCGCGCCGGGAAGTACGGCGCTGACGGTCGGTTTGACCGTGCTCGGATCGGTGCTCGGGATCGCCGTCACCGTGCTCACCGGACAGGTGGTCGGAGCCGTTCCCGGCGTGGTCGAGGGGTCGGCCGGGGCGATGTCGTTGTGGGCGTTCGGGTGGTTGCTCGCCGCGCTGCTGATCGTGTTCCTGATCGAGAGCCTGGCGCCGGCGGTGCGTAGGGTCACGGCGACGATCCTCGAGGCTGTGGTCGTGCGGGAGATCGGCATCGGAATCACCGAGCCGATGCTGCGGCCGCACCGGATCGAGCATCTCGAGGACGGCGAGGTGCTCGACGTTCAGGAGCGCGCGAAGGGCAAGGGTGGATTCCATCTGGCCCAGGGAATGCAGCAGGTGCCGTGGGTGCTCGCCGCGCGGGTCACGATGATCGGCTCGGCGGTGATCGTCGGGGTGATGTTCTCCTGGCTGGTCGCCGCGCTGCTGGTCGGCGTGACCATGCTGCTGGAGTGGCACCAGGGCCGGATGATCGAGCGCGAGATCGACACCTGGTGGGGCAACACCGAGGAGCAACGCCGTGCCGCCTACGTGTTCGAGCTCGGGATGCGGGATGCGCCGAAGGAGCTGCGCGTCTTCGGGCTGCATGAGTGGGTGGTGCAGCGCTATGCCCAGGAGTGGCTGGCCGGGTTCCGGGCGGTGTGGGCCAAGCGCGGCCGGAACGTCGTCTGGTCGATCGCGATGGGTCTGGTCCGGCTGGCCGCGGACGGATTCGCGATCCTGCTCGTCGGCCGCGCCGCGCTGGCCGGCGACCTACCGCTGACCCAGGTTGCGACCGCCGTACCGGCGATCCTCGCGATCGGCGTCTCCGGCTCCGGGTACGGCGTTGTCCAGCTGCGACGCGGACTATCGGCGTACCGGGCGATGGTTGCGCTGCCCGACACGATCGCGACCCGGCATCCGGAGCCGGTCGTCGAGGGACGGCGCCGGGTCGAGGCCATGCCGGTGCGGGAGATCCGGTTCGAGAAGGTGAGTTTTCACTATCCAGGGTCGGACAACTTCGTCCTGCGGGATCTCGATCTGACGATTCACGCGCGGGAGGCGCTCGCGTTGGTCGGCGTCAATGGCGCGGGCAAGTCGACGCTGGTGAAGTTGCTGGGTGGCGCGTACCGGCCGACGAGCGGGCGGATCCTGGTCGACGGAGTCGATCTCGCGGAGCTCGAGCTGGGTGCGTGGCAGCGGCGGATCGCGGCGATCGTGCAGGACTTCCTGCGGTTTCCGTTGCCGGTGACCGACAACGTGGAGTTCGGTGCGGTCGAGCGGGCAGGTGACGAGGCAGCGCTCGCCCAAGCGGCCCGGGAGTCCGGCATCGTGGATCTGGTCCACGGGCTGCCGAAGGGCTGGGAAACCGTGCTGGACAAGGCTTTTGAGGGCGGCGTGGATCTGTCCGGGGGAGAGTGGCAGCGAGTTGCACTGGCGCGGGCGCTGTTCGCCGTCCATGCGGGTGGCGGTGTGCTGGTGCTGGACGAACCGGCTGCCGCTCTGGATGTGCGAGCTGAGATCGAGCTGGTGGAGCGGTATCTCGAGCTGACGGCCGGGGTGGCGTCGCTGATCATCTCGCACCGCTTCTCGGTGGTGCGGAACGCGGACCGGATCTGTGTGCTGGACGACGGGCACATCATCGAAGACGGGACGCACGAGCAGTTGCTGGCGGCGGACGGGGCCTACGCGAACATGTTCCGCCTGCAGGCCGAGAGGTACGTGACCGATGCGTAGTCTGCGGATCGGTCGCCTGTGGGTGGCCACGTCGTTCCGGGCAGCGCCCTGGCTGATGACGATCTCGACCGTGCTGGTCGCGGCGCGGGCCGTGACGGCTCCGGCGCAGACCTACGGCATCAGCCTGCTGGTCGAGGGCTTGAGCACGAACCGGTCGAACACGATCGGCGTCGGTATCGCGATCATCATCGGTGGGCTGGCGGTGTCGTTCCTCGCCGATGTCGTGGGCTGGCCGATCCAGCAGACCGCCGAAGAGCGGATGGCCGGCAAGGTGCACTCCGACCTGCTCGACGTGACGACCGGCATCCCCGGCCTGACGCACCATGAGCGGCCTGACGTGGCTGATCGGCTGGAGCTGGTCCGGGAGCGGGCCTGGCGGATGAGCGTCGGCTCCGAGGTGCTGATGTGGGTCTTCGGCACGCTCACCAACACCATCACGGTGCTGACGCTGCTGGGGTCGGTGCACCCGGTGCTCCTGCTGCTGCCGCTGCTCGGTACGGCGCGGATCTGGTCGGCGTACAAGGGGAGCATGCGCGAGGAGAAGGCCTACGAGGATTCGCTGCCGCACGAGCGGCTGGCGGATCGGCTGATCGAGGTCGCGAAGGATCCGCGGACGGCACTCGAGCTGCGCGTGTTCGGGCTGGGCCGGGTGCTGATCGAGCGGATCACGAGGTTGCAGGCCGAGCGGTTCAAGTTCCGGGTCGACGCGGCGAAGTGGAGTGGCAAGGTCGACGGAGTGGTGCGCTTGCTGTTCGCGGTGGCCTATGCGGTGGCGATCGTTTGGGTGATCGGGCGTGCGCGCAACGGCCAGGCTTCGGCCGGTGATGTCGTGCTCGTGCTGCTGCTGGCGCCGCAGATCGACCAGATGACCGGCGGCATCGCGCAGAACATCTACTGGGTCGGCGAGGTGGCTCGGAGCTTCGTCCGGTACGACTGGCTGCGGGAGTACGCGAAGGACAATTCCTGGCGGGAGAGTACGACGCCGGCGCCGGCGAAGCTGACGTCCGGGATCGAGCTGCGGGACGTCGGGTTCGCGTATCCCGGTAGCCAGTCGCCGGTGCTGAGCGGGGTGACGCTGAAGATCCCCGCGGGGTCCGCGGTCGCGCTCGTGGGGGAGAACGGCGCCGGGAAGACCACGCTGGTGAAGCTGCTGGCCCGGATGTACGACCCGACGACCGGAGAGATCCTGGCCGACGGTACGGCGCTGTCCGCGATCGATCCGGAGTCCTGGCGGGCGCGGATGTCGGCGGGGTTCCAGGACTTCGTGAAGTTCGAGTTCCGCGCCCGCGAGGTGGTCGGGATCGGCGACATCGCGCGGCTGGACGACGAGGACGCGATCCGGGCGGCCGTCGTACGGGGGAATGCCGAGTCGGTGATCGCCGGGCTGCCGAACGGGCTGGACAATCAGCTGGGGAAGAAGTTCGAGGGCGGCGCCGAGCTGTCCGGTGGGCAGTGGCAACGGCTCGCGCTGGCGCGGGCGTTCATGCGCGAGAGACCGCTGTTGCTGCTGCTCGACGAGCCGACGGCGGCGCTCGATCCGGAGGCCGAGCATCGCCTGTTCGAGCAGTACGCCGCCGCGGCCCGGATCGCGGGCAGCGAGACCGGCGGTATCACCGTGCTGGTGTCGCACCGGTTCTCGACCGTGCGGATGGCCGACCTGATCGTGGTCCTGCACGAGGGCCGGATCGAGGAGGTCGGCAGCCACGAGGAGCTGCTCGCCGCCGGCCGCCGCTACGCGGAGCTGTTCGAGCTGCAGGCCCGCGCCTACCGCTGAGCCTGGTGTCCACGGTATGGGACGGCGTCACGGAACGACGCGGAAAAGCTACTGTCTGAGTCAACTTACTCGAGTTATCTGGAGGGTTCCGATGAGTGTGACCGACGAGCTGCTGGCCAATGCCGAGCGCTACGCCGAAAGCTTCGACAAGGGCGACCTGCCGCTGCCGCCGGCCAAGCGGGTAGCGGTCGTCGCCTGCATGGACGCGCGCCTGAACCCGTACGGTGTCCTCGGGCTGTCCGAGGGCGACGCGCACGTGATCCGCAACGCCGGCGGGGTGATCACCGCCGACGAACGCCGCAGCCTGGCGATCAGCCAGCGGCTGCTCGGCACGCAGGAGATCATCCTGATCCACCACACCGACTGCGGCATGCTGACCTTCACCGACGACGAGTTCAAGGCGAGCATCCAGGCCGAGACCGGCCAGAAGCCGGACTGGTCCGCCGAGGCCTTCCCCGACCTGGATGCCGACGTGCGTCAGTCGATCGCCCGGATCCAGGCCGACCCGTTCATCCCCAACAAGACCTCCGTGCGCGGTTTCGTCTACGACGTCACCAAGGGCTCCCTGCGCGAGGTCACCGACGCGTGACCGCACTGCCCGGCGAGGGCCAGGCGCGGCTGCGGTCATAGAGCAGGGTCGTCACCAGGTCTGGTGACGACGTTGCCTCGCTCCCTACTGATGCGAATATGAGCGCATGCCGTCGCCTGTCATCAGTCCTGTTCTCGTCGGCCGGACGGCCGAGCTGGCTGCGATCGAGGCGGCGTACGACCAGGTCCGGGCCGGTGAGGCGACCACGGTGCTGGTCACCGGTGAGGCCGGGATCGGCAAGTCGCGGCTGGTGCGGACGGCGATCGACCGGCTGACCGGGGAGCCGCTGGTGCTGCGCGGCGGTTGCCTCGAGCTGGGGTCCGGCGGGACGCCGTGGTTGCCGTTCGTCGCCGTCATGCGGGACTTCCTGCGCGCCTGGGGCGCGGATCGGCTGCGTGTGGAGCTGCCGACGGACGGTACGGCGCTTGCCGACTGGTGGCCGGAGCTCGGGCTGACCCGGGTCGATGGTGGGCAGGTGCGGCTGTTCGAGGAGCTGCTGACGCTGCTGGGTCGGGCAGCGGCCGAGCGGCCGGTGGTGCTGGTGATCGAGGACTTGCAATGGGCCGACGTGTCGAGCCGCGAACTGTTCGCTTACTTGGCTCGGAATCTGGTCGATCGTCCGGTCCTGCTGGTCGGCACGATCCGCTCCGGCGAGCTCACGCCCGGTCACCCCACTCGGCAGTTGCTGGGCGAGCTGGGTCGGCGCGCGGACGTCGTACGGGTGGAACTGACGGCGCTCGGGCGCCGCGAGGTGGCCGCGTTGCTGGCGGCCGTCGACGGGCGGCCGGCTGATCCGGTCCTGGTGAGTGAGATCCATCGGCGCAGCGATGGCAATCCGCTGTTCGTCGAGGCGCTGAAGTCGAGTGGGTCCGCGACTGGTGGCGGGCTGAGCGATCTGTTGCTCGATCGTGTGGCGGATCTGTCCCCGGACGCTAGGCACCTGCTGGCGGCGATCGCGGTGGCCGGTGCCGAGGTGCCGGACGCGATCCTGGCCGACGTTCTGGAGCGGCCGAGTGACGAGGCGTTGCACGAGCTGGTCGAGCGGCATCAGGTCGTCGTGCGCGACACCGTGTACGCCGTACGGCATGACTTGATTCGTGAGGCGGTGTACGGCGCACTGCTGCCGGGTGAGCGTCGTCGGTTGCACCGCCGGTACGCGACCGCGATCGACACCAGGGACACCGAGGGCGATTACCAGGCGGCCGCGCTGGCTGAGCACTGGGAGGCCGCGGGGGAGTACGGGCGCGCCTTGACCGCCGCTTGGCGGGCGGCCGCGGTGGCCGGTCGGCAGTTCGCGTACGACGATCAGCTGATGCTGCTCGACAAGGTGCTGACGCTCTGGCCGCAGGTCGACGGCCCGGAGACGTTGACGGGCGCGAGCCACGTGGACGTACTGGCGGCTGGTGTCGAGGCGGCCTATGTGGCGGGAAGGGCCGAGTGGGGTGTTCGGCGCTCGATCGAGGCGCTGGCGGAGATGACCATTACCGACGAGCCGACGCGGGCGGCGCGATTCCTCGGGCTGCGGGGGCTGTTGCAGAACCGCCTCGGCGACTCGGGGTCCGCCAGTCTGGAACGCGCGGTCGAGCTGGTGCCGCCCGGTGTCGACGACCCGTTGCGGAGTCGGCTGCTGGCGTGGCACGCGTTCGTGCTGTGCGTCGATGACGTCCCCGATACCGCTGACCCGATCGCTCACGAGGCTTACGAGCTGGCCGAACGTCTCGATGACGACGGGCTCCGGGCCGCCGCGCTGCTTCCGATCGCGTACGCACATGACGTCGCGGGCGAGACCGAAGCGTCGAACGCTGCCTATGCCCGGTGCGAAGAGCTCGCGCTGCGCGTGGGAGATCACTCGCTCTGCCTGACGGCTATCCAGTGGGGCACGATCTCACTCACGCTGGACGCACGGATGGAGGAGTCGATCCTGCGAAACGCGCAGGGGCAGCAGTTGGCTGCGCGCTGGGGCCTCGAGCGGTCGCGCGGCAGCATGCTGGCGCAGAACCGCGCCTACGGGCTGTTCCGCCTCGGTCGCTGGGACGAAACGCTCGATGTCCTCGACGATGCGCTGGCCGATGCGCCGCCGCCGCGGTACGTCGCGGCGATGCACTACGTTTCCGCGCAGATCGCCGTACGGCGGGGTGATTTCGACCATGCGCGTCGACTGCTCGACGAGGCAACGGAGCTGTGTGGTGACGGGCGCCCGTTCGGGACGATGGTCCAGACCGTTCGGCTCCGGATGGCGACCCTGGAAGGCGATGACGCGGCGACGCGGCCGCTGATCGAGGAGACCCTGGCGCACCCGGCCTGGAACGAGTACGACGCCGCGTGGTTCGTGCTCGCGGTCGCGCAGTCCGGGAACCTGTGGGCGTTGCCGGCGGCACGGAAGCTGGTGGGGGCGGGCATGGCGAGGCGCCCCACCGCGGCGGCGGCGCTGGCGGCGGCCGATGCGTTCGAGCAGGGGTCGGTGGCTGCTTGGCAGGGTGCAGTGGATGGCTGGCGGGAGATCAGTCAGCTGTACGAACTCGCCGACGCGTTGACCAGCCTGGCGGCGGCAGAGCTTGCCGAACGCAACGAACGCGCTGCCCGGGCTGCGCTTGAGGAGGCTCGGACGATGGCCGACGAGCTGCGGGCCGAGCCGTTGCTGGCGCGGATCGCCGTACTGGCGAACCGGGTCGGGCTCGGCGCGGAGCGGCAGCCGGGCCGGGCGTTCGGGCTGACGGCTCGGGAGCTCGAGGTGCTGCAGGTGATGGCACAGGGGCATTCCAACGCCGAGATCGCGCGGAAGCTCTTCGTCTCCGGCAACACCGTGGCGACCCACGTGGCCCGGGTCCTGCGCAAGCTGGGCGCCGCTTCGCGGACCGAGGCGTCGGCGATCGGGCACCGCGAAGGACTGCTGAGTTAATTCGGTGGTGGCCGGTCGCCGGAGCTGCTAGCGTCGCCCGTCTTGTTTCGGGTGACTTGCAACCCTGTGTGAAGGATCGAATCGAACCGGACTCGGCTCCGGGGCGGGACCCTTGGTGGTCGCCCGTCGATGTCCGTTCTCCTTCACGCTGTACTCCTTCAGATCAGGGAGGCACTCCTAGATGCTTGAGCTCGATTCTGAGCGTTCGATTCTCTCCGAGGCCAAGTCGGCGCTGGCCCGGATGCACTCCGAGGTTCTGGTCCGCGACGTCCCCGTGATCGGGGGTGAGGACAACGACGAGCGGTTCACCAACGAGGCCAACCAGCGCGCCCACGAGCAGCGGACCCTGGCGCTGGTCGACCTGCCGGACGTGCCGCTGTTCTTCGGCCGGCTCGACTACGAACACGGGACGATCGACGGGATCGACCGGATCTACATCGGCCGCCGGCACGTCCACGACGGCAGCGGCGAGCCGATGGTCATCGACTGGAGGGCGCCGGTCTCGGTCCCGTTCTACCGCGCGACCCACTCCGACCGGCAGGCGGTGCTGCTGCGCCGGCGCTACGGGTTCTCCGACAGTGCGGAGCTGACCGGCTTCGAGGACGAGGTGATGACTGCCGAGGCCGTCATCGATCAGGGCGACGCGTTCCTGCGGGCCGAGATCGAGCGGCCGCGTACCGGGCCGATGCGCGACATCGTCGCCACCATCCAGCCGGAGCAGGACGATCTGGTCCGAGCGCCGTTGAACCCGTCGATCTGCGTCCAGGGTGCGCCCGGGACCGGGAAGACCGCGGTCGGGCTGCACCGCGTCGCCTACCTGCTCTACACCGAGCGCGAACGGCTGCGCCGCGGTGGTGTCGTGATCGTCGGCCCGAACCGCTCGTTCCTGTCCTACATCCGCAAGGTGCTCCCCGCGCTGGGTGAGGTCGACGTTCGGCAGATCACCATCGAAGAGCTGATCACGCATCCGACCGAGGCAGTGGACAGTCCGGAGACCGCGCGGGTCAAGGGCGATGGCCGGATGTCCGCCGTACTGGTCCGCGCGTTGTGGTCCTTCATCGGTACGCCGACCGAGGGCGTGCTGTACAGCAAGGGCGCACAGCGGTTCCGGGTGCACGAAGAGCAGGCGCAGGAGATCGTCGCCGCGCTGCGGGGATCAACCGGGTACGCCGCTGGTCGGAACGCGCTCGCACAGCGGCTGGCGCACGCCGTACTGGTGTTGATGGAACAGCGCGGGGACTCGCCGGACGACCGGGTACAGAACGCGGTCGCGCGCTCGAAGCCGGTGCAGTCGCTGGTGAATTCGGTCTGGCCCAAGCTCGTGCCTGAGCAGGTGCTGCACCGGATGCTGTCCGACGCGGAGTTCCTGGCAGAGATGGCCGGGGACGATCTGACAGCGGACGAGCAGACCGCCTTGCTGTGGGCGAAGCCCGCGCGTGGCTGGAAGGGGGCGAAATGGTCGCAGGCCGATGCGGTGTTGCTGGACGAGCTTGACGACTTGGTCGAGCGGAAGGCCGGCTCGCTCGGACACCTGGTGCTGGACGAGGCGCAGGACCTGTCGGCGATGCAGCTGCGAGCGTTGGGTCGACGCTGCCGGACCGGGTCGGCGACCGTGCTCGGTGATGTCGCGCAAGCGACCACGCCGTGGGCCGCTGGTTCGTGGGACCTGGTGCTCGGCCACCTGGACAAGGCCGACGGTCTGGTGGTTGAGCTGGACCGCGGGTTCCGGGTGCCGGAGCAGATCATCAAGTTCGCGGCGCGGTTGCTGCCGGAGATCGCCCCGACCCTCGGGGTGCCGACGGGAGTGCGGACGGTCGCGGACGCGCTGGACGTCGTACGGACTGCGGAGGATGAGTTGGCGGCCGCGGTCGTGGAGTCGTGCCGGATCGCGCTGACCGGTGAGGGCTCGGTGGCATTGATTGCCGCTGACGACCAGATCGGCGCGCTGCAGGCCGAGCTGGTGGGCGCGGGGCTGGAGGCCGGTCTGCTGGGGGACTCCGAGGATTCGATGGAGGCCACGCGGCTGGTCTGCGTACCGGCGACGCTGGCGAAGGGTCTGGAATTCGACACCGTGGTGGTGGCCGAGCCGGCGCGGATCGTGGCCGCGGAACAGCGTGGGCTTCAGCGGCTGTACGTCGTACTGACTCGGGCCGTGAGTCGGCTGCACCTCGTCCACTCCGCGCCGCTCCCGGAGGCGCTAGAACAAGGCGTCCTGCGGTAGCACCGGCGCCGCGATCGGCTCGGTGCCGGCGGTGAACGCCGTACCAGGCTCGAGCGTGGTGAGCGGCCAGCCGGACAGGAGCTGAGTGTCGGCGATGACCAGACCCTGTGGCGTCTCGAGGTAGAGGTCGCGAGCGATCTGACACGTGATGCGGCCGGAGATCACGGCGTCCGGGGTGAGCGCTCTGAGCGTGTGAGCGGGCCGGATGCCGTCGGCGGGGAGCCCGTACGTCGGGGTGTGGTCGACGACGTCGAGCGTGCGGAGCGTCTGACCGTCGGGCCAGTCGAGGGTGTTGACGTTCTCAGCCAGCGCGTGGAGGTCGGCAGCTCGCTGTTCCGCGGTCGGTGGGTCGAGGCGGGCAGTGCGTTTCGTCGGCGAGGTCACGCGGTCGGTGACGCCGAAGGCGGAGGTGAAGAGCCGCTCGACACGGCGTGCCGCGGCCAGGGTGCCGCTGGACAGGAAAGCGGAACTCAGAGCGCCCTGCTCGAGCAGACGAGCGGAGCCGCGGTCGGCGGCGGTGATGCCGATCTTGACGCGGCTGCCGTGGTGAGCGAGGTAGACGGCGAACTCGCGCGGATCGTCGAGACGGGTGTCGGCGGCGATCGAGTACGACCGGTCCATGGTTTGGCACTCGGGGCAGAGCGGACCATGCGCGGTGGCGGCGAGCGGGGTCCTGGTCGGGCAGCCGAGGCGCTTGCCGTTGCGCCAGATGCCGAGGCATTGGCGATCAGGCCCGGTGCTGAACGCGATCTCAGCGCCGAGAGGCAGCGGCGTTCGTGGTGTGGTGGCGGACCACTCCAGCTGGGCCTGTGTTTGATTTTTCAGGCCGGCGTTCCAGACCAGTCCGGCCACGCGGGGAGGTTCGCTCATGGGCGCTGACTCTAGACGGCGCCCCCGACAGTTAGTGCGCGTCGTCCGATCCGGGGTGCTGTTCGAGGCCGCAGTACCCGCATTTGTGCGGCAACGTGTGACCGTTGCCTTGGCGGCAGACATGCGACTTTCCGCCGATGGCCCAGGCGTACCGGCAGATGTCACCTGCCTGTTCCACCGATCCACCACCGTCGTGGCTCATCTGTAACACCCCATCCGCTCGCTCGGCCGCCTTCCGTGCTGGTGAGACGTACCCCGCGCCCATTCATGACGCGATGGGAAGCAAAGAAGTTGTCCCGACTCCGGAAGTCGCCGACGAGATGGATGGTGATGGGCGGTGATGGGCGGACCGCCAGGCCACCACCTGCTCCCGGCGAGGGGAGCACCGCGCCATACGGTGGTGATGCTCTGGCGGTCCACGCTTCTAACTACTGGTCCTTACCCATGTGGACTCCTTCGGGGTTGTAGTGAACGGGGGATCATGCGTCGCGGTTGCTCATGGAGACAGTCGACCCGGCGGCGGTGCGGTACTCAAAGCATTCGATGGTGGGCGTAAGTAGGCTTCGGCGGAGGCCGAATCGGCGGTCGTAGACTCGGCTGCCTATGGGCGGCCGGCGGGTGGTTGACGGGGTGCTGGCGGGGGTCGTCGCGCTGGCCGGCGTCGCGACGTTGGCCGGACATCCCGCGTCGGGCGGGGAACGGGTCGCCGCGGTCGCGTACGCCGTACTGGTGAGCTTGCCGTTGTGGTGGCGCCGGCGGGTGCCGTTGGTGGTCGCCGGGGTGGTGGGGCTGCTCGGGATGGTCGGGCAGTTGCTGCCGATCACGTCGTTGCTGGACGGGCCGTTCCTGCTGGCGTTCGCCGTGGCGGTGGGGACGGTTGGGTTGGTGGATCTGCGGTGGCGCGCGGTCGGTTGGACTGCTCTGGCCGCGCTGCCGCCGTTCGTGGTTGCTGCTGTACGGGGTGAGGGTTCGCGCGAGCTGGTGGCGACGCTCGGGTGGCTTGGGTTGTGCTTTGCGATCGGTCGCGCGGTTGGGTACCGGCGGTCGTATGCGGCCGCGCTGCGTGAGCAGGCGATCGAACGGCGGGTGACGGCGGAGCGGCTCGCGATTGCGCGGGATCTGCATGACGTGGTCGCGCAGTCGGTGAGCGCGGTCGCGATGCAGGCGACTGTCGGGCTGCATCTGTTCGACTCGAAGCCGGCCGAGGCCCGGGCGGCGCTGGAACGGATCCGCGCTGTAGGGCTGGGGGCGTCGCGGGAGATCCGCGAGCTGCTGGGCCTGCTCCGTGGGCCTGATTCGGGCGGGCCGCTGCCCGGGCTCGCCGAGCTGCCGGAGTTGGTGGCGTCGAGTCGGGTCGATGGGCCGGCGGCGTCGTACCGGGTGGTGGGTGAGCCGCGGCCGTGCGATCCGCTGGTGGGGTTGACGCTGTATCGGGTGGCTCAAGAAGCGCTCACCAATGTACGGCGGCACGCGCGCGCCGGGGCGGTGTCGGTCGAACTGTCGTGGCGGCCGGGCGTGGTTGGGTTGACCGTGGTCGATGATGGGGCGGGGTCGGCTGAGGTGGTGGCCGGGCATGGGATTCGGGGGATGCGGGAGCGGTTGGCGCTGGTGAACGGGGTGCTGGAGATCGAACGTGCCGCCGGGGTTCGCGTGACGGCGACGGTATCGAGTGAGGAGCAGACGTGATCGGGGTGCTGGTCGTCGACGATCAGGAGCTGGTGCGGGCAGGGCTGCGGGCGTTGATCGACGCCGAGGCGGATCTGCGGGTTGTTGGCGAGGCGGGGGACGGGGTGAACGCCGTACAGGTGGCTCGCGAGGTGCGGCCGGACGTCGTACTGATGGACGTGAAGATGCCGGCGGGGGATGGGCTGAGCGCTACCAAGGCGATCACCGGTGATCCGGAGCTGGCTGCCACGAAGGTGGTTGTGCTGACCGGGTACGACGCCGATGACTCGGTGCTGACCGCGCTGCGGTTCGGGGCCAGCGGCTACCTGCTGAAGGACTTCGAGGCGCCCGCGTTACTGCAGGCGATCCGGACTGTGGTCGCCGGGGAGGCGCTACTCGCTCCCGAGGTCGCTCGCCGGATCGCCGAGACGTGGTTGCCGCCAGCAACTACTGGTCGACCCGATCCGGCGACGGCTCCCGAGCTCGTGGGACTGACCGACCGCGAACTGCAGATCCTGACCCTCGTCGCCCGCGGCCGCAGCAACGCCGAGCTCGCCGTCGACCTGCACATCACCCACGCCACCGCCAAAACCCACGTCAGCCGAATCCTCACGAAGCTCGCCGCCCGAGACCGAGTCCAACTGGTAATCCTCGCCTACCGCACCGGCCTGGTAACCATCGACTAGTGGCCCGGGTCTCCGGTGCTTGGCCGCCGCACCGGATGCGGCCGGCTGGGTAGTCGGTGGCTGCTATTCCCCAAGCTGGTTCGGGGAGGGTCGCGGTGGCTGGGCGCTTTGGCTGGCCAGTTACCCCGCCTTCCCGGATGTGCTCGTCCCGTCCGGCCGCTCGGATTCGGCCGGTGGGGCAGGCGGTGGCTGGTCGTCGCTGCGGCCGGTATTGCTGAGGCGGGTGGCTGAGCAGGTCTATGGCTGAGGGGGGATGGTTCGGTCGGCGACCGCGGTTCCCGTTGCTTTGGGCTGGCGGGTTGTGGTTTCCGCCGACGATCAGGAGCTTTGGTAGCTGACCCGCCGCGGTGGTTGCTGCCGCCAAAAACAGTCGGCCGGGGGATGCCGTCGGCGAGTGAAGCCTCCGTGCTGCCCGCGAGCGAAGCCACCGTGCGAGTGTGAGGAGTGGGGCGTCGAGTGTGAGGAGTAGGTCGCCGGAAATCGATATCCGGCGGCACGGTCCCCACATTCGGGTGCTGATTGCACGGTGGCGCCACTCGCGGGGGCGGTGATTGTCGGGCTGGGGAACCTTACCTCCCGAAAACGACAGGTAAGGTTCCCCAGCCCCGATGCCCCGCGCCTCCAGTGGTGGCCGGAGACAAGAAGTCGGGGCTGGAGACCTATGGCAACAGGTCTCCAGCCGTCACAAGGTGTCTCACGCCACCACTGCTGGCGCGAGACCAGACCGGCTGCCCGCTTCGCTGGCCGGTACTTTTTCTGGGGATGGCGACCGGAACTTACCGACTACCGTCACCCGCCGACCTCAGCCGTAGCCCGGAAGCTCAGGCAACGGGAACCTTGGTCACCGGCCTTGCCATCCCCCTCAGCCAGGCACCTGCTCAGTCACCCGCCTCAGTCATACCGGCCGCAGCGGCGACCAGCCACCGACTACCCCACCGGCCGAATCCGAGCGGCGGGATGGGACGAGCACATTCGGGAAGGCGGGGTCCTTGACCGGCCCCAGCGGAGATCCACGGAGACCTACTGTCACCGAAGCGGCAGTACGCCTCCGTGCATCTCGCAAACCCACACCTGTCAGACGTAGGGGGCGCGGGCGGAGTCGAAGGGCGGGTGGTGGGGGTGGTGCGTGGCGGGCGGGTGGTGGGAGCTCGGGCCGCGGTCGGAACCCCAGGTTTGTGGACTCCTGTTGCCACGGGGAGGCAGTGGGACTCCACAAAGGTGTCGGCTAGTGGGCTGGGTCTGTGGTGCCGGTGTAGGCGTTCAGGGGGCGGTTGGCTAGGAAGGCTAGGAGGGTTTGGAGGTAGAGGGGACCGGCTTGGTTGGTTAGGGCGTGGCCGGCGTGGGGGATGTAGACGAGGGTGGAGTGGGGGAGGGTGTCGCGGTAGTCGCGGGTGTCGGGCCAGGGGACGTAGTCGCATTGGGCTCGGAGGATGAGGGCCGGGGTGGTGAGGGTTCTGAGGGTGGGGCGGGGGTCGGGGACGGTTTCGAAGTCGGCGCTGGTTTGCTGGTTGGTGTAGAAGCCTTGGGGGTTGTTGTGGACGGAGCCGCGCGGGGCGCCGGGGCAGCTGGTGAGGTCGCGGCCGGTGAGGGCCAGTTCGTGGAAGCGGGAGTCGGCTTCGGGGTCGTCGACGAGGGCGTGGGCCGCGTTGGGGTTGAGGCCGAGGAGGACGGCTTGGAACAGGAAGCGCGGGGCTGAGAGCAGTTGGTCGTAGCGGTCGCGGTCGGGGCCGGTCAGGGCTCCCCAGGGTGAGGCCTCGGTGTCTGGGTGGGCCTTGGGCCACAGCTCGCCGGGTGAGGTGAAGGCGACCTTGGCGACGCGGTCGGGATGGGCAGCGAGGTACTGCGCGGCGAGTGAGCCGCCCCACGACTGGCCGATCAGGATCACCTGGTCGGCGCCGATGGTCGTGCGAACCGTCTCGAGGTCGGCGACGTTGCGCGCAACCGTGTAACCGGTGATGTCGTGCAGGCGAGTGGAGCGGCCGGCGCCGAGCTGGTCGTAGCTGTAGACGTCGTACCCGGCAGCGTTGAGCTCGGCGGTCCCGAAGGGCAACCCCTCGCTCGGCGTGCCAGGACCACCGTGCAAGAAGATCACCGGCGTCCTCTTCGGTACGCCGCGCGCCGGGCTGGCGACATACGCGAGTCGACTCCCATCCGGCAACCCCCAGTAGCGCACGGCCGTCGGCGCCGGTTCAGCAGGCTGGAGCGGAAAGGGCCGCAGGAAGACGACCCCGAAGGCCGCAGCGACCACCACCGACCACACGCCGGCCGCGATGAGCCCGGACCGCCACCGATGGGTCGCCAGCCGACCGGCGAGCAGCATCAACCCGAAGAGCACGATCAGCCCGACCCCGAGGAACACCAGCGGGACGGGTACGACGGCTGCCGCCAACAGCAGCAGCACCAGGCCGACGACCAGACTGACGACAGGTCCGGCGCTGAGCACGAGGATCCGTTTCATGCTCCCGACGCTAGGCCCGGCGGCCGCGCGCGGCATCCAGCGCGCGGCCGAACCGCCGTACAGCTAGAGATGTAGGTCAGCTGGAGATGTAGGTCAGTTCATCCTGGTGAGGCGGCCGTCCGGGGTGACCTTGACGGTGACCTTCTTGGCGCCGACGGTGAGGTCGACGAAGAAGCTGGTGCCGGCCGATCGGGTGCTGTAGGCAACCTTCTCGCCAGCGGCGGACGGAGCGATGACGGACAGGATGCGGGCGTTCCGACCGGTCTGGGTGAACTTGACGACCGGCGCCGGCGTGGTGTGGAAGATGTCCGGCAGGTACCAGCCCTGGGCCGGGTTCGTCTTGCCCTGCTCGACAGTCGTGGTGCCGTTCACAGCGCCGAACGGGATCTGGAACAGGTGCGTCTGCACCTTGCCGCCGGTCGCCACCGCGGTCGTCGGCGACTGCACGGTCACGTTCTGACCGGGCGCCAGGTGCCACAGCGTCTCGTACCGCTGGTTGCTCGGCGACTCACCGCGATCGAGCGCGATGACCAGGTCCGGGTCCTTCAGCACCAGCGCGTCCCGGGTGCGGGTGATCCCGCGGGCCGGTTCGTCGGTCAGCTCGTAGTAGTCCGAGTTCGACGTGCTGACCGAGCCCACCAGGCGCGTCGCCACCGGCTTGCCCTTGGCGGTCGGGACCGTCATCACGTTGTGCGCGGCCTGGCTGGGCGCCCAGTCCTGCATGTCGCCCTTTTTGTAGCCGTAGTAGCCCGGGTCGATCAGCACGTCCTGGCCGTGCCAGTTGTAATTGATCGACATGTGGTCGTCGTGGCCGTGGTACTTCGCCGGCGCCCCGAACCTGATGCTGTACGCCGACTCCTGGGTGAACGGCCGCGTCTCACCCCAGCCGGTATGCCCGAAGATGTAGCCACCCTTGAAGACGGCGGTACGGCGATCCGGCCGCGGGCCCGTCTTACCCAGCGAGGACACGAACTCCCACGGCGTACCGGGAACGTTGTGCGCCTTCTCCTGCGTGGTGTTGCCGATCTGGAACAGCTCGCCGTTCGGCTTGGTGGCGAGCGCCATCCAGTCCGCCAGCAGCTTCCGCCGCGCGTCGATCGCCGGGCCCGGCTCGACTCCGCAGCGACGGACCACTTCGGCCGCCCGGCCCCACAGTCCGTAGTTGAAGCCGGCATACCCGACGGACTGCTCGTTCGTCGTGCCTTCGGGGTCGATGGACTGGACGACGGCGGTGTTCATCCGGCCGACGGCCGTCTTCATCAGGTCCTCGCGGCCGAACGTGCAGCCGACGCCGAAGAGCGCGATGCTCTCGTCGGTACCGTGGTTCCGGTTTCCGCTCCAGTGGGCGATCATGTACCGCGCGTGCGTGAGCAGGGCGTCGTCGAGCCACTTGTACTGCGCGGGCAGCGTCTTGGCGTGCAGCGCGGTCAGCACTGCCTGCCGGACGCAGATGAGCACGTTGGTCCGGTGCATCGTCGACTCGGCCGCACTGGGGTCGCTCTTCCAGGGGAACGGGTTGTCCTTGGTCCAGTCCTGGACGATCGTCAGCGTGTGCTTCATCGCCTCCTTGTTACCGGCCCGGGTGGCGTCGATCCCGTTGCCCAGCCAGCGCAGCGAATGCAGCCAGAGGTGCCAGCTGGGGTCCTTGTACGGATCGGAGTCCCAGTTGATGTCGCCCGCGCCGTTCCCCACCTTGTACGGCGGGTTGTTGCCCCAGGCGAAGGTGTCGTTGAGCATCGCCGGCAGCGGGATCTTGACCTGCAGACCGCTGTAGCCGGTGCACCGGTAGCCGGTGTCCGCCGGTTTCGCGCCCGGAGCCGCAGGCGGGAGCTTCGACAGCCGTTCGGTCGGTGGCGCGGTCCCCACTGGTGCGAGCTGCGGCTGCTCCCCAGGCATCAGGAAGACGATCGCCCCGGTGAACGCGATACCGCAGATCAGTACACAGGCCGAGACCAACGCGACCGTGCCACTGACTCTGCGGCGTCCTTCACCCTTGTGTGCCGCCACCCCAGCCTCCTCCGAACCCCGCCCATGCCACTAGGGGCCCCGCCCGATGTTTCCGGTCTGGACCCTATAGGGCAATTAACGCTACGTAGGGTCCAAACGGTTGCGTGCAGCACCGAAGCGGAGTGAAAACTTCGCTAAGGGGCAATAAAGCGAGGGCGTCAGAGCTCCGGATAGAGCGGGAACTTCGCCGTGAGCAGCCCGACCCGCTCCCGCAGACCGGCGAGCACCGCCTCGTCGGCAGGTCGGACGAGCACGGTCGCGATGATGTCCGCCACCTCCGCGAACTCGGCCGGGCCGAAGCCACGGGCCGCCAGCGCCGGCGTACCGATCCGGAGTCCGGACGAGACCATCGGCGGCCGCGGGTCAAACGGGACTGCGTTCCGGTTCACCGTGAGTCCGACCGAGTGGAGTCGGTCTTCGGCCTGCTGCCCGTCGAGCTCCGAGTTCCGCAGGTCGACCAGCACGAGGTGCACCTGTGTCCTGCCGGTCAGCACCGAGATCCCCGCCGCGCGGACGTCGTCGGCCAGCAGCCGGGAGGCGATCGCCTGCGCGCCGTCGAGGGTACGGCGCTGCCGGTCGCGGAACTCGTCCGAGGCCGCGAGCTTGAACCCGACCGCCTTCGCCGCGATCACGTGCTCCAGCGGACCACCCTGCTGCCCGGGAAAGACGGCCGAATTGAACTTCTTGGCCAGATCGGCGCGGTTCGTCAGGATGACGCCACCGCGCGGACCGCCGAGGGTCTTGTGGGTCGTCGTGGTGACCACATCGGCGTGCGGGACCGGGTTCGGGTGCAGCCCGGCCGCGACCAGCCCGGCGAAGTGCGCCATGTCGACCGTCAGATAGGCGCCGACCAGATCGGCGATCCGCCGGAACTCCGCGAAGTCGAGGTGCAGCGGGTACGCCGACCAGCCCGCGACGATGAGCTTCGGGCGGTGCTCGAGCGCCAGCCGCTCGACCTCGGCCATGTCGACCCGGAAGTCGGTGTCGCGGACGTGGTACGCGACGACGTCGTACAGCTTGCCGCTGTAGTTGAGCCGCATCCCGTGTGTGAGGTGCCCGCCGTGCGCGAGGTCGAGGCCGAGGATCGTGTCACCGGGGTTGAGCAGCGCGAACATGGTGGCCGCGTTCGCCTGCGCGCCGGAGTGCGGCTGGACGTTCGCGAAGTCGGCGCCGAACAGCGCCTTGACCCGGTCGATCGCCAGCTGCTCGATCACGTCGACGTGTTCGCAGCCGCCGTAGTACCGGCGGCCGGGGTAGCCCTCGGCGTACTTGTTGGTGAGGACCGAGCCCTGCGCCTCCATCACGGCGATCGGCGCGAAGTTCTCGCTCGCGATCAGCTCCAGGGTGTCGCGCTGACGTCCGAGCTCGGCCGTCACGGCCGCGTGGATCTCCGGGTCGAACTCGGCCAGGGACTGGTTGAGGGTGCTCATCTCACTCGCCTCCGATCAATACGGCGTACGCGCCGGCGTCCAGCAGGTTGGGCGGGCCGGTGACCTTGATCCGCAGCAGCCAGCCGGCCTGGTACGGATCGGTGTTCAGCAGACCGGGGTCGGCCACGACGGCCTCGTTGAGCTCGATGACCTCACCGTCGACCGGCGCGAACAGGTCGCTGACCGATTTCGTGGACTCGATCTCGCCACAGGCGTCGCCGGTGGTGATCGCGGTGCCGACAGCCGGCAGGTCGACGTACACGACGTCGCCGAGGGCCTCGCCCGCGAAGGCGGTGATGCCGACGGTCGCGATGTCGCCGTCGAGGGCGATCCACTCGTGGTCGGCGGTGTAGTGCAGTTCAGTAGGGACAGACATCAGGACTCCTGGCGGCGGTAGAAGGGGAGCGGTACGACGACCACGTCGTCCTGGGTGCCGCGGATGTCGACCTGCAGCCGAGTTCCCGCCTCTTCGTAGATCCCGTCGACGTACGCCATCGCGATGGGGTGGCCGAGGGTGGGGGACGGCGCGCCGCTGGTGATCGTGCCGACGGTGCGACCGGTCGCCGGATCCAGAACGGCGTACCCGCTGCGTGGTGAACGCCGGCCCGTCGAGGTCAGTCCGACCAGCACCCGCTGCGCGCCCTCGTCACGGCGACGGGCGAGCGCCTCGCGGCCGACGAAGTCCGCTTCCTTGCCGAACGCAACGACCCGGCCGAGCCCGGCCTCGAACGGTGTCAGCTCGCGGCTGAGTTCGTTGCCGTAGAGCGGCATCCCGGCTTCGAGCCGCAGCGTGTCCCGGCAGGCCAGCCCGGCCGGCTTAAGCCCGTACGGCGTACCGGTCCGGAGCAGCTCGGCCCAGATCCGCGAGGCCTCCTCCGGACGGCAGTAGATCTCGAAGCCGTCCTCACCGGTGTAGCCGGTGCGCGCGAGCAGGATGTTGCTCCCGGCAAGCTTCGCCTCGGTGATCGCGTAGTACTTCAGGCCGTCGAGATCGGCCTCGGTCAGCTCGGCCAGGATCTGCTTGGAGACCGGACCCTGGACCGCGATCAGCGCCCAGCAGTCGGTCGCGTCGCGCAGCTCGACCGCGAAGCCTGCAACTCGCTGTTCCAGCTCAGCCAGTACGACGGCTGTGTTGCTGGCGTTCGCGACGATCAGGAAGTGGTCGTCGGCGAGCCGGTAGACGACCAGGTCGTCGATGATGCCGCCGTCCTCGGCGCACAGCATCGAGTACCGGGCGCGGCCGGGCGCGATCTTCGACGGCTGCCCGACCAGGCTGTGGTCGAGGGCCGCGGCCGCGGTGGCGCCGATCACCTCGAGCTCGCCCATGTGGGACAGGTCGAACAGACCTGCGGTAGTCCGGACAGCCGTGTGCTCGGCGATGTCGGAGGTGTACCGAACCGGCATCGTCCAGCCCGCGAAATCGGTGAACGAAGCGCCGAGCTGCTGATGCTCTGCCTGCAATGGAGTCGCGCGTGACTCTGTCATAGATCGGGAGGCTCCCTCGGTCAGGCACCGCACGTGCGGTGCCACTGCTGGGTGACCTCCCCGCTCTGTCATCTGTACCTGAGAGCTTCGCCGCCAGGTGAGGCGGTTTGCACCGTGGGTGCGGATCCCGAGGGACCCGTCTTTCCAGAGTTCGCCTCATCGGAACGGTCAGTGGGCCTGAGAGATTCTGGGGAGATTTGCTCCTTCGGCGCCGGGCTACCTTGAGCCCGGACTCTCCCGCCCCGATTCGAACGGCGCGATATGCAGTTAGGCCGCCGACTCTAGCAGCCGTCCCGGACCCGCGGATGTGGTTGGCTCCTCTCTGTGATTGCACCCGAGGTCTCGCGTCGTCACCTGCACGCCCAGCTCGTCGTCTGGATCGTGTACGTCGGCATTCCGGTCATCTTCCTGACCTCGCTGACGGTGATCGGGGTCCGGAGCAACCCGGTCCGCTGGATGCCGGTGCTGATCCCGCTCGGAGCGTTCGCCGCCGGTTGGTACCTCCGCGGCCAGTGGCGGTACCGGGTGCAGACCTGGTCGCCGATCGGCGCGGTGATGGGCGGTCTGACCGGCTTCTTCACGGCGCTCTACACCGCCAACGACCCGCTGTACTTCCTCCTGGGAGGTGCAGTCGGCGCGTTCGCCGGGTATCTCGTCGGCCGGCACGGCGAGCGGCTCCTGCTGCACCCGCTGGACGTGGGCCTGGCCGAGACGCCGTACCAGGTGATCCTCCGGTTGCGTGGCATTCCGCGGGTCCGGGTCGCGATCGACGACACGGCTATCCAGCTGATGATCAGGGTCCGGACCACGAACGGCCGGAAGACCAGCTACACCGAGGAGTCCGTCGATGTTCCGCTGGAGGAGCTGGCTGGGGCATCGGTGCGGTATCTGTCGGGGAGCGAGGACCTCGTGTACCCGATCTGGAGCGATCAACCACCGGTGGCCAGCCCGGGTCCGGCGCTCGTCGTACAAACTTCTGCCGATGAATGGATCCTGCCGCACGACGACGCCGTCGTACTGGGGCAGATCATCGACCGTCGGATCGCACGACTGAGGAGTACCCAGTGAGCGGAATTTCGACCTTGAGCCTGGTGCTGATCATCCTCGCGGTGGTCGGCGTCGCGGTGGCCGTCGCGCTGATCGTTCGGCGGCAGCGATACATCAAGTCGTTGCGGGACCGCGGCTGGGTGTTCAACGGCAGCCCGGGGTTCGACACGGTGGCGCCGCTGTCCAATCCGCCGTTCGGGATGGGGTTCAAGCGCTCGCCGGACGATCAGATCACCGGCCTCGCCACGAGCTCCCGGCCGTTCCAGGTCATCGAGTACAGCAGTGAGTACTGGAGTGGTTGTGTCGGCATGGTCAAGCTGTCGCGGCGGCTGCCCGAGCTGTGGATCACCGGTGGCCGGACCCGGTCGCGTGCCGGGGTGTCCGCGACCATGGTGCCGGTCCCGCCTCAGCTGGCGGAGTGGGGCTGGGCGGTCGGAGTCCAGGACCCGGCGTTCGCGAACGACGTGCTCAACGGCCAGTTCTGCACCACTCTCATCGCGATGGCCAGTAGTCAGCCGGGCGTGAACCTGAGTATCGACGGTGATCAGTTGGTCGCCGAGAGCCCGCCGTACAAGGATCCCGAGCTTCTGGCGCCGTGGATCGAGCAGCTGGACGCCATAGCTGCGGCGATTGACGCCTCGCCGCTCGACCGCTGGATTCAGCCCGAGCGCGAGCCGCGGCTGAGCTTTTACCAGCACCCGGAGTGGTACTGGATCGGCCAGGACGACAGCCTGCTGCAGAGCACGCCGACCACCCGCAGTGGCCACGATCACAGCACCAGCGACGTGATTCGCGGCCGGGACGGCGACGGTCCGCCGTTCGTCGCGTTCACCCACCACTGGAAGACCACCCGGACCGAGAGCTCCACCGACTCCGAGGGCCGCACGACCACGCGCACGGTCACCGAGAACCACAGCGAACCGATCCTCGGCTTCGAGCTCCCGGTGCAGATGCCCTGGATCCAGGTCAGCCGGCGCGGTTTCGGCCGCGGCATCAGCTTCGAGAGCGAAGCCTTCAACGAGCAGTTCGCGATCCACGCCCACGACCAGAAGTTCGCGTACGACGTCATCCACCCGCGCCAGATGGAGTTCCTGATGGCCGCAGGGCCGGCGTCGTTCCAGGTGGTCGGCAACTGGGTCTGGTTCGAGGCCGGCCGCCACGACCACCAGACGATCGCGCGGAACTCCGCCATCCTCCGCGACTTCCTGGCCTGGATCCCCCGCTTCGTCTGGAAGAACCTCGGCCTCCAGGACTCGCCGTACCCGCAGCGCTGAGCGACCGAAACCGGACGCGCTCTTGACCCTGTAACGACGGACACCTAGCGTGCGGGATGCTGAACTCTGTGTGATTCTGTTCGATCCTGGGGAGTGCGCTTGTCTTTCGGAGATTCGGCCGCCCGTCGCCGTAGCTGGTTCACTGCTGTCGCCGTAGTCGCAGGTCTGCTCGTGGGGTTGCCCGCGGCGGAGGCTGCGCCTATTGATGCCTATCGGTATCTCGAGGATCCGGGGATGGTCGCTGAGGGGCAGGTCGCTCCGCATACCCGGTTGTGGCCGTACGCCGATGACTCGGCGGCGGTTCGGGGCGGCGCGGGATCGCCGTACGTGCGACTACTGAACGGGCCGTGGAAGTTCCGGCTCGGGAAGACGCCGGACGATGTTTCCGGGGCCTGGCAGACGGTGCAGGTGCCGCATACGTGGCAGAGCGACTTCCTCGATCATCCGATGTTCCGGAACATTCCGGAGGAGGTCTGGCCGGATGCGCCGCCGAAGGTGCCGCGGGATGTGAACCCGACCGGCACTTACGAGAAGACGCTCGAGCTGCCGGCCGGTGAGTCCGGGCGGCGGCAGTTGCTGCGGTTCGAGGGCGTGACGAGCGGCTACTTCGTGTGGGTCAACGGCACCTACGTCGGCTACGACCAAGGCGGATACAGCCCGGCCGAGTTCGACATCACCGACCAGGCGCACGCAGGTCGGAACACGGTCAAGGTCCAGGTGCACCGGTGGGGATCGGGTTCCTATCTCGAGGACTACGACCAGTGGCGGTACGCCGGGATCTTCCGCGACGTCTACTCGTATTCGGTGCCGCAGGCAAGGATCCAGGACGCCTACATCACGACCACCCTGGACGCCGCCTACCGCGACGCGACGCTGACGGTCGACACCGAGCTGGCCGGGGCCGCCCCGGGTTCGGTGCTGACCGCGACCCTGCGCGATCCGCGCGGGCGCGTCGCCAAGACGTTGACGGGTGGACCGAAGCTGACTGGCGTCGTACCGAATCCGGCGAAGTGGTCGGACGAGACGCCGACGCTCTACAGCCTGGTACTGACGTTGACCGACCCCGCCGGCAAGGTGGTGCACCGGACCAGCCAGAAGGTCGGGTTCCGGTCGATCGAGGTGAAGGACAAGCAGATCCTGCTGAACGGGAAGCGCATCCTGTTCCGTGGCGTGAACCGGTCCGAGACGGATCCGAAGACCGGTCGGCACATCACCCATGAGGCGATGGAGAAGGACGTGCGGCTGATGAAGCAGCTGCACATCAACGCCGTCCGGACCTCGCACTACGAGAGCGACCCCTACTGGTACGAGCTCGCCGACAAGTACGGTCTGCTGATCGACGACGAGGTCGACATCGAGACGCATGCGCACGAGTCGTGCCCGTCGGTGTGCCTGGCCAGCAAGCCCGAGTGGCAGGCGGCGTACCACGATCGGTTCGTGGCGATGGTGGAGCGCGACAAGAACCATCCGAGCGTCGTGTTCTGGGACACCGGCAACGAGGCAGGCCTCGGTACGGCGCACTTCGCGATGGCCGAGTGGGCCGACGCGAACGAGTCGACCCGGTTGCTCTATCACCAGTCGAACTCACCGGACGGCGATGCGCCGTTCGCCGATGTCGCGGGACCGCGGTACCCGACGCCGGCCTCGTTGGAGAGCAAGGCGAAGTCGTTCACCAAGCCGATCGTGATGGGCGAGTATGCGCATGCCATGGGCAACGGTCTGGGGAACTTCGACCAGTTCTGGGCGCTGGCCCGCAAGTACCCGTCGATGCAGGGCGGGTTCATCTGGGACTGGGCCGAACAGAACCTGGAACAGCCGCTGATCCTCACCCCGGACTCGTCGCCGAAACGGCTGCAGACGTTCTTCGTCGGCAAGCCTTCGATCGGGGCAGGCCATCAGGGCAAGGGTGTCGTGCTGTCCAGTTTGGACGATTTCGTCAACGTGTTCCGCGACCCGGCGCTCGACGTACCGGGGCCGTTGACGCTCGACACCTGGGTGAAGCCGGACGCGTGGACGGGGTCGATGCCGATCCTGACCAAGGGCCAGCAGTACGCGTTGCAACAGCCGAACGCGACCACACTCGAGTTCCGGGTCAAGCTCAACGGCGTCGCGAAGACGGTCACGGCGCCAACACCTGCCGGCTGGGTCGGCAACTGGCATCGGGTGACCGGGACCTACGACGGAACCGCGCTCACCCTGTACGTCGATGGTCAGCCGGCTGCGTCGATTCCGGCGACCGGTTCGATCGAGCCGGGGGTGTGGGAGGTGAACCTCGGCCGGAACGCGGAGACGCAACAGGATCAGACCGGGAGCCGGCTCGCGCACGGCACGCTCGACCAGGTCCGGATCCTCAAGCGCGCGTTGACCGCGGCCGAGGTGGCGGCCGGGGCCGATGCGACCCAGGACGCCGTACTGGCACTGGACTTCGAGAGCACGAGTGATGCCGGGCGCTTCCAGAGTCTCGGGATCAGTCTGTCCGGGACCGATGGGCTGGTCGGAACCGATCGCTACCTGCAGCCCGAGACGGCCGAGATGGCGTGGGCGCAGTCGCCGTTGCGGTTCTCGTCCACCGAGCCGGGCGTGGTGACGATCCGGAACGAGCAGCAGTTCGCGCCGCTGGACTTCACCTTGCGCTGGGCGGTGCGGCAGGCGGACCAGGTGGTCAAGAAGGGTGCGCTGCCGCTGACCTTGGCCCCGAACACCGAGCGAGTCGTGCGGCTGCCGGTGGTCGCGGACAATCCACGGTCGCTGGAGCGCTTCCTCGATCTGGATGCCGTCAGCAAGGGTTCGCTGATCCAGCGGGACCAGTTCCGGATCGGCGGCACGGTCGTTGCCGGGACCAAGGACCGGCCAGCTGCTGGAAAGCCTGTTGTGCAGTCGATAGGAGACAAGCTCATTGTCTCCGGCAAGGAGTTCCGCTACACGTTTGCCGAGGGCAAGCTCACCTCGATGATTGCGCGCGGCAAAGAACTCGTGAAGCGCGGTCCGGAGCTGGACGTCTGGCGACCACCGACGTCGAACGAGACCTACGACTGGGGTACGGCGGATCGCCAGGTCTGGAACGCGATCGGCCTGGACCGGCTGCAGCTGAAGCCCGGTGCGAGCACAGTGGCGACACTCGCGGACGGCCGGATCCAGGTGACCGCTCCCAGCGTCGCCGCGGCCCCTGGCCACGAAGGCGAGCTGTCGTTCGACCAGACGATGACCTACACGATCGATGCGGGAGGAGCGATCACCCTCGGGCACGCGGTGACGCCGCGCGGCAGCAAGCTCGGCGATCTGCCGTATCTCCCGCGGGTCGGGTTCTCGCTGCAGGTCCCGGAATCGCTGAGTCGGTTCGCGTACTACGGTCGCGGCCCGGAGGAGAGCTACAACGACCGCGCCTCGGGGACCCGGATCGGCGTGTTCCGGAGCACGGTCGACGAGCAGTACGTGCGGTATTCGCGTCCGCAGGCCTACGGCAACCACACCGACACCCGCTGGACGAGCCTGTCGGATCGGCGCAACGGCGTACTGGTGGCAGCGGCCAAGGGTGATTTGGTGGACGTGAGTGTGACGCCGTACGACCGGCTCGATCTGGCCGAGTACGACTTCCAGCGGCCGCTCGTGCGCAACCGCGGTTGGGTGACGTTGCACGTCGAGGACGCCGAGACTGGGATGGGCGAGACCCCGAACAGCGTGCTCGCGCCGTACCGGATCGACCCGACCAAGCCCCGCTCGTACGCCGTCACGCTGCGACCGCTGGCCGCGGATGAGGCGGTCACAGGTGCGCCCGCCATCAAGGGGCCGCCCGCGTGCGACCCGACCACGGCCGTGAAGCCGCAGGGTGCCGCGAAACAAGGCGTGCCGCAGACCGTGCAGGTCACAGTGACGGGGGAGTGCGCCGAGCCGGTGCGTGGTCTCGTGGTGAAGCTGCAAGGGCACGCGGACTGGAAGGTCGAGCCGGCCGAGGTTCGACTGGACGAGGTGGGAGCGGGACAGACCCGGATCGCCACGTTCACGGTGACGCCACCGGCGACCGCGGACTTCGGCCCCTACACGTTGCTCGCGACAACCAGTTTCACCGGCGCCGAGCCGATCACCGCCACAGCTCAGGTCACCCTGCCGCTACGACCTGGGCAGCGTTGGGCGAGTGAGCTCCCGTACGTCGGTACGCCGTCGAACGGCTGGGGGCCGGTCGAACGCGACACCAGCAACGGTGAGGATCAGGCGGGCGACGGAGTGCCGCTACAGGTCGGGCAAACCAGCTACGAGAAGGGCTTCGGCGCGCACGCGAACTCGACCATCACCCTGGACGTGCCTACCGGCTGCACCCGCTTCGACGCCACCGTTGGAGTGGATGCAGAGGTGGGTGGCGCGGGCAGCGTGAAGTTCGAGGTCCGCGCCGACGACGTCCTGCTCGCATCCACCGGACAGGTCAACGGAGGCTCAGCAGGTACGCCGGTCTCTGCCGACCTGACTGGACGCTCGCGGATCCAACTGGTGGTGACCGACGCCGGTGACGGGAACGGGAACGATCATGCCGACTGGGCAGCCGCACGCTTCAGTTGCTGAGGCGCGCGGTTCCCCTGGATCGACTCGAGAATCTCGCCGGCCCGCACGGAGATGTTCGACAGCAGCGACGACGCGAGACCGTGGCTGTGCTCGGTGCCACCACCCTGCAGGTAGATGCCCGCTCGGACGGCCGGGGTGGTCACGACGCGGTAGTCGCGGCCGATCCGGACCCGTCCGGCCTGGTCCCGGCGGCACTCACTGCCGAGGTCACCGAGGAACTCGGTCGGGTCCCCGGGGGTGTACCCGGTGCAGAACACGATCAGGTCGGCGTCGATCGGCGTCTTCTGGCCGGTGCTCAGCGACTCGATCGTCAGCGAGACGCCGGTGCTGTTCTCGGCGAGGTCGATCACCCGGGAGACGTTGAAGAACCGCAGACGTTCCTTGCCCACGATGCGCTCGCGGTAGCTGCGGCGGTACAGGTCGTGGATGACGTCGGTGTCGACGACCGAGTAGTTCGTGTTGGCGTGGTACCCGAGGAGTTGCTGCTTGACGTCCTCCGGGGCCGAGTAGAACTCGTCGACCGCGTCCGGGTCGAAAACGCGGTTCGCGAACGGGCTGTCGTCGGCCGGGCTGTAGCCGAACCGCGAGAAGACTGAGCAGACCTCGGCCGCCGGGAACCGGTCGTGCAGGAAGCCGGTGACCTCGGCGGCGCTCTGGCCGGCGCCAACGACGACCACACGGCGCGGGGACGCATCGCCCATCTCCTGGACGCGGTACAGCAGGTCGCGGTTGTGCCAGATCCGCTCCGACGCGGTGACGCCGTCGGGCAGCCGCGGCGACAGGCCGGTCCCCAGGATCAGGTTGCGGGTGCGGTGCGCCTCGCGGGTGCTGCCGTCGGCCGAGGTCGAGGTGACCTCGAACTCGTCGACGAAACCGTCGTTCGTGATCGGCCGGACGGCCACCACGGTCCGGTCGTAACGGACCACGTCCGCGACCTGGGCCGCCGCCCACTCGAGGTAGCTGTGGAACTCGACGCGCAGCGGGAAGAACGTCTTGTTGTTGACGAAGTCGATCAGCAGGCCGCTCTGGTGCAGGAAGCTCAGGAAGCTGAACTGGCTGGCCGGATTGCGCAGAGTGACCAGGTCCTTGAGGAACGAGACCTGCATGGTCGCGTCCTCGATCAGCATCCCGCGGTGCCAGCCGAACCGCGGCTGCCGCTCCAGGAAGAGCTGCCGCGGGGCCGCCGCGCCGAGCTCTCCGGCGGCGATCGCCACGGCGAGATTGGAGGGGCCGAACCCGACCCCGATCAGTTCGAAGCCTTCCACAGGGCGGATCCTCCTCATTGGCGGTAAGGCGAGGCTAACCTAATAGGCGAACCCAAAGCCAGCGGGGGTCCAGGGCACGCGGCCGAGCTGCGAACCCGCGAAATCGGTGCTAAGCCCCGATTCGCTCACCCCTTGGTGAGATACACCTTGGGGGGTGGTGGACAGGTTGGGGCATGAGCAAGCAACCGGATGAGCGCGAAGAGCGGTTCGTGGCCTTGTACGAGGCGACGTACGCGGATCTCGTGCGATTCGCACAGCGGCGGGTGCCGGAGTTGCAGGCCGAGGACACCGTGGCGGAGGCGTTCCTGGCTGCCTGGCGGCGGCTCGACGATGCGCCCGCGCAGCTGTCGGACGCGCGGGCCTGGTTGTTCGGGATCGTCCGGAACACGATCCTGAACAGCCACCGCGGTGCGCGTCGGCAGCGGGCGGTGGCGGTCCGGCTGGCTGAGGTGGCGAGCACCTGGCGCCCGGACGACAGCGAACTCGTCGCTCGCCAGGTCGATCTGGCCCGCGCGTGGGAACGGCTGTCCGCGGTGCATCAGGAGGCGCTTGCTCTGGCGGTGATCGACGACCTCCCGGGCCGGGAGGCGGCCGCGGTGCTCGGCATCACGAGCGTCGCGTACCGGCTCCGGCTGTCCCGGGCGCGCAATGCCCTGCGCGGTCAGCTCGATCACCGCCCCATCCCCACACGTTTCACCGAGAGGCAACCCTCATGAAAGACCTCGCCGAGTTCGCCGCGCTCAAGACTTTGGACCCTGCAACCGCCGACGTCGATCCGCACAGCCCGCGCGCCCAGGCGTCCCTGGAGCGCATCCTCGCCACCGACCCGTCGCACGGCGTGCGTCGGCCGCGGCTGCGGCGCCCGCTTGTGCGCGCAGCAGTCGCCGTCGCGGCCGTGACGGTCGCGGCCCTGGTCGTCTTCGTCCCGCGCCAGGGCGGACCACTGCCGAACAGCGACGCGTACGCCGGCTGGACCGCGGCACCCTCGGGGCTGTCGCCCCAGGAATACGCCGCATCTGTCGCAGCGTGCCGCAGTTCGCTGCAGAGCCTGGAGCCCACCGACGGCGCCGAGGCTGCCATGGTCGAACGGCGAGGCAAGTGGGCGATCGTCATCCTCAAGGGCCCGAACAAGTTCCAGGGCTACTGCATGACGAACCTCGTCGACTACGACAAACAGAGCGGCTACGGCGGCACTGCCGGACCCAACCCGCCCACGGTGGGTCCGCGCGAGCTCGCGGTCCTGGATCTGGGCGCGGTCGGCGGCAAGCAGGTCGGTTGGGTGACGTCAGCGATTGGCTGGGCCGGCTCCGACATCGTCGGAATGACTTACACCAGCCCGACCCGTGGCCTCGTGAAGGCCACGGTCAAGAACGGCTACTTCGCGTTCTGGGTGCCAGGCTGGGAGTTCGAGGGCCCGGCCCCGGTGCCGGTGCGGGTCCGGTACCGCGACGGTACGACCGCCGCGACCACGATCCAGCTCAAGTAACAGGCTCCAGGCGGAAGACGCGGATCTCACGGTTCGGGGCACGGGTGGCGTAGGTGTTGTAGGCCGGCCAGTACGCCGCGACCGCGTCCCAGGTGGACTGGCGTTCGTCGCCAGTCAGCAGGCGGGCGTGGACCGGGACGATCCGACCCCGCACAGTGGCGGTCGCCTCGGGCTGGTCGATCAGGTTGGCCGACCAGGCCGGGTGGTTCTCGCCGCCCCAGTTGGAGCCGATGACGACGAACGCTCCATCGCGCTCGACGTACAGGAGCGGGACCTGCCGGGGCTGACCGCTGCGGCGACCGATCGACGTGAGCAACAGGGTCCGCAGCCCGATCGACGAACCGACCCCGAACCGCCCGTTCGTACTGCGAAGCAGCCGCTCGTCGACACGCGTCAACGCCTGCCCCACGCCCGCGAACGCCCTGGTGGTGCCGAGCTTGCCGATCAGCCGCTGCAATCCGTTCATTGGCCGGAGTCTAGGGGTCGCCGTCCGCGAGCAGGCCTCGGGTGTGGGCGATCGCGGTGGCCTCGGTGCGGGTGGTGGCGTTCAGTTTGGTCAGGATCCGGCCGACGTGGACGCCGACGGTCGCCGGTGAGATGTAGAGCTCGGCGGCGATCTGCCGGTTCGGCAGGCCGCGTGCGAGCAGCCGCAGTACGTCGTACTCGCGCGCGGTGAGCCCGCTGTCGTCGACCGTCAGGGTTGGGGGTTCGAGGCGGGCGCGTTGACCGAGGGTGGCGATCCGCTCCAGGTAGACGCTGCTGCCGAACTGGGTGGCGAGGTCGCGGGCTTCTTCGAGGCGACGGCGGGCGCCTGCCCGATTGCTGGCGGCCAGGGCAGCCTCGGCGGCAGGGATGAGGCACTCGATCAGGCCGAACAGATGTCCGAGCCGGCGCCAGTTGTCGGCGGCCTGATCCCAGTCGGTCATCCGGCCGGGGCCAAGAGCAGTGTGGATCGTGCACCGGTAGGCCTCCAGCAACGCCGTACCAGGCGGTATCAGGTCGACCAGCTCACCGACCTGCGTGCGTACGGCGGCGGCGTTGGCGGCGATCTCGCGGTTGCGGGGTGCTGCGGCCAGCCGGGCTCGCTGCAGCAGCGCGATGCTGAGCAGACCGTCCTCATCCGGGACGCCACCATGGGTGGCGCAGTGCTGCAGATAGATCTCGACTGTCCGGCCGGCCGACTCGGGATCCTGCCGGGCTGCGGCCAGCTCGCACCAGCCCATGGTGACGTAGCCGAGGATGTAGTCGCGCAGCACCGGCGATCCGGCGGCAATCTCCTCCGGAGATGGCAGTACGTCGGCCGCCCGATCGAACTCGCCGCGGTAGGTGTGGACGGTGGCGAGCATGCCGCACGTTCCGATCCGGTACAGCGGCTCAGGTTCCGCGGCCAGCACCTGCTCGATCACGACCAGCGCCTCGTCCCAGCGCCCCAGGATCAGGTACGTGGAGGCGAGGTTCACCCGCAGCAAAGGTCCACGCCAGTTGAGCATTCCGACCAGCTCGACCTCGCGCAGGGCAATCGGCACCGCCTCGACGAGTTCGTCGTACCGGCCGGCCCAGGCCAGCGTCGAGATCTCCCAGAGAGCGTTGGCCACCAGGGTGTAGTCGTCACCGATCCGGCGGGCCGTCTCGCGGGCCCGGCCGGAGGCGGCCTGTGCCGCGGCGGTGTTGCCGGCGATGAGTTCGGCGAATCCGAGCGCGGCGAAGCCACGGCCACGCAGCCGCTCGTCGCCCAGCACCTCGGCGATCTCGAGCAGGGTCGCCGCGTGTTGCCGGGCCGGCGCGGGCTTCCGAGCCGTCGCCGCGTCGACCGACAGGCCGTAGTGCAACAGACCGAGCGCGTACGACGGCCGGTCCGGCAGCAGGAGCTGAGCCCGGTCGAGGTCCTCGCGGGCGCCGAGGTCCATCCGGCTGCGGAACATTGCTCGGTCGAGGAGCACTTGTGCAGCCTGCTCCGGCTCGGCATCCGGGTCGATCAGCTCCAGCGCCTCCGTGCAGTGCGCCGCGCCCTGCTCGGCCCGCCCGGCCGGAACAGCAGCTGCGATTGCTCGCCGAAGCAGCGTCAGGCGGACCTCTGCACCGGACTCGGTCTGCGGAAGCAACGTGAGCGCGCGGAGCAGGTGGTTGTGTTCCTCGGCGAACGCGAAGCTCGCCTTGGCTTCGTCGGCAGCGACCAGCGCGGCCTCGAAGGCTTCGGTCGGCCGACCGGCCAGATACCAGTGCTCGGCCAGCTCGGCAGCGGCCAGCCCCTGTACGGCGAGGTCCGGCCGCTCGGCCAAAGCGGTCGCTGCCCGGGCGTGCAGCCGTCGCCGTTCGCCCGGGAGCAGCCCGGTGTAGACGGCCTCGCGGATCAACGCATGCCGGAACTGATAGCCGTGCGGGGTCTGCAAGAGTTGGTCGTGTTCGACCAGTTCGCGCAGGGCAGTGTCGAGCTCGTCGTCGGAGCGATTCGCCAGCAGGGTCAGGAGATCGTGGCCCACGGCCGCACCGGCGATCGACGCGACCGCCAGCACCGGACGCGCCGTGTCGGACAGCCGGGCGACCCGCTCCTGAAGCAACGCTCGCAACGGGCTCGCGGCGTTGCTGTTCGCGTCGACCGCGAGGGCTTCGACGAACAACGGGTTGCCACCGGACCGACGGTGGATCGCGGCGGCCCGCGCCGGGTCGTAGCGACCATCGAGGGTGGTCAGGAGCTCACCGACGTGCCGTTGCTCGAGCGGCCCGAGTTGGAGCGTGGTGATGTCGGAGCGGCGACCGAGCTCGGCGACGAGCTGCCGGACCGGATGACCCGCGGGGAGTTCGCCGGTGCGGACGGTGCCGACGAGCAGGACCGGGAGATGGCCGAGGTTGCGGGCGAGATAGCCGAAGAGTTCACGGCTCGCACCGTCGGCCCAGTGCAGGTCTTCGAGGACGAGCAGCAGTGGACGCTGGGCAGCAGCACGTTCGACCAGGGCGAGCAGCTCCTGCAGGAGCGTCAGCCGGCTGCCCGGTGCGGCTTGGTCGGACTGACGGGGCAGGAGGCCGGCGAGCGCCGTACCGGATGAAGTGCCGCCTTCGGCCGTGACTAATTGCCGGACGATGGGCAGGAAGGCGACGTACGGGAGATGTTCGGCACCCAGCTCGGGGCACCCGCCGGTGACCGGGAGCCAGTCCGGGCCGAGCGTCTCGGTGAACTCGGTGACGAGCCGGGACTTGCCGATGCCGGCCTCACCGGCGATCAGGACCCGCGCCGAACCACCGGCCTCGACCTGCGCGGCCGCGGTTCGTAACGCCTCGAGTTCGTCGCGTCGCCCGACGTACGGGGAGCCGTCACCGGACATGGAAATACCGCATTCCACGGATTCGCCGGATGCGGTCTGCCAGCACGCTGTGATCGTAGACCGGCCGGGGGCTCGAGGCAGCCGGTATCACCAAGCTCATCAGGAGATGACAGTGAACACTCCGAACAGCGCGCCGCGGGATACTGCGGACGACAGCATCCGGCCGTTGCGGATCGAAGTTCCCCAGTCACAGCTGGATGATCTCGCCGACCGGTTGCAGCGGGTCCGCTGGGCCAACGAGCTGCCGCGCGACCAGGTCACCGACGGGGTCCAGCGTGGTCCGGTCGTGCCGGGCTGGGAGTACGGCGTACCGCTGGAGTATGTGAAGCGGCTCGTCGAGACCTGGCGGGACAGCTACGACTGGCGCAAGTGGGAGGCGCGGCTGAACGAGTACCCGAACTTCACCACTGAGATCGACGGGCAGAACATCCACTTCCTGCACGTCCGTTCGCCCGAGCCGGACGCCACGCCGCTGATCCTCACGCACGGTTGGCCGAACAGCGTGGTCGAGTTCCTGGACGTGATCGGCCCGCTGACCGATCCGCGCGCGTACGGCGGTGATCCGGCGGATGCGTTCCATGTCGTGGTGCCGTCGCTGCCGGGCTTCGGGTTCTCCGGGCCGACGTACGAGAAGGGCTGGAACCGGCACCGGACGGCGCGCGCCTGGGCCGAGCTGATGCGCCGGCTGGGATACTCGAAGTTCGGTGCTCATGGCAACGATGTCGGATCGTTCGTGTCGCCCGAGCTGGGCCGGATCGCGCCGGATCAGGTGATCGGCGTACATGTCACCCAGCTCTTCTCGTTCCCGTCGGGGGACCCGGCCGAGTTCGAGGGGATGAGCGAGAAGGACATCGAGTACCTCGGGTTCCTGCAGACGTTCAACGAGGAGATGTCGGCGTACGCGAAACTGCAGGAGACCGCGCCGCAGAACCTCGCTCACGCGCTCGCCGACTCGCCGAGCGGGCAGCTCGCCTGGATCGCGCAGCTGCTTTCGGCCTGCGAGGACGAGCACGTGCTGACGAACGCGACGATCTACTGGCTGACCAACACGGCCGCGTCCTCGGCCCGGTTCTACTACGAGGACCACCACGCGGAGCACCCGACCGAGGCGACCAAGACGCCGACCGGGCTGGCCAGTTTCGCGAACGACTTCACGCCGCTGCGCCGGTTCGCCGAGCGCGACCACGCGAACATCGTGAGCTGGAACGAGTACGACCGCGGCGGCCACTGGGCCACCCAGGACGCCCCCGACCTCCTCGTCGAAGACATCCGGAAGTTCTTCCGCACCTTCCAGTAGGCATCGGGAACCCAGTTGGCTCAGCGGCCGTCAGATGTGGCGCTGGACGGTCTTTTGCAGAAGGCCGTCCAGCGTTGCCTTAGTTTGGCGTCGCGGAATGGTGTGCGGTGGCGATCGAGATGCGGCGCATGGTGATCGCGAACGACTGCCAGTCGGGCTCGCTGTAGCCGGTGCCGATCGGGAACCACAGGGCGCTGTCCCGACCGATCGCCTTTGCGGCACCCGCGGCGATCGCCTTCGCGGCTCCGGGCCCCATCGCCGCACGTCCCTCGGCGCCGAGCACCAGCGCGATCGGGTCCGGTACGCCGGTGAAGCGGGGAACCGTACAGGTGTCGGCCGCCGCGCCGCTGCCGAGCACGAACAGCGACACCAGCTCGAACTTGTCCGCCAGTGCAGCGATCGCCGGAAAGATTGCCTCCGGCAACGGTGCGTCCAGACCCGGTTGACCGATCGCGAGCGTGACCGTCTCCTCGAGGCCGGCCGGGCGGACGCCGATCTCGACGATTCCGTTGGCCGGACGGGTCGTCGTACCGGGTGCCGGACCGGTCACGGTGAGCATGGTCCGGCGCGGGGACCAGCGGCGGCAGAAGCGGGTGAGCTCTCGGGGATTCCAGTGCTGGGTGACCGGCTCCTCGGTACCCCAACCGGCCGGCGGGCCGCCCGCGAGATCGCGCAGCAGGAATTCGGTCGCGCGGCCGACGACGGTCGATTCGGCTGCTGGGTAGCGCACCCGGGCGACGAGCTGGAGGGACGCGTGGATCGCGTCGGGCCTGGTGAGCCACGCGCGGGTGGGCCTCGGGTTGTCCGGGTCCCCGGCGGAGACGAACTGCTCGCCGTTCCACGTCAGCGGTTCGCCGTTCAGGCCGTCGTACGGCTGGTCGTCGTCGGAGATCACCCAGCGGGCGACCGCGCCGGGCGCGAGGAGTTGGGTGCGGAGCGCGTGCGTGACGCGGGTGGTCGGCGGGGTGACGAGTTGCAGTTGGCGGTCGGTTCGTTCGGCGGCGAGTGCTGCGTCGATCACCCAGCTCGACAGGCCGAGGACCTCGCGGTCCTGCATCATCACCAGCGCCTCGGCGGTGGTCTGGTCCGCGCCGGCGACTTCGATCATCGGAGGTCCTCCGGTGCTGCGTGGGTCCGATCGGCCCGGGCGGCCGCGATGGCCTCGTCCAGGCTGAGGTGGCTGGGCGGGAACGGGAAGACGGTGCCATCGGCAACCAGGTAGATCTGGTTCGCGTAGCCGGGTGGGACGATCACGATCCATTCGTCGACCGTCGACGTCTGCCAGGTGTCCAGGACCTCCGGCGTCCATGACGCGGGATCGATCGAGTGCTGCGCGAGCCAGCCCGCCAGGTGGGCGCGGGCTGCGAGCTCGTTCGGTGTCGGCATCAGTTGGTTCCTCTTCCGGTCGGCACGGCTACCACCTGGACTCCGGCTCGGCCGGCGAGCCGCCTTCCCAGTCGCCGTTCGGTTCGCGGACGGTGAACTCGAGGCGTTTGAGCTGCGACTTGTACGGATGCGGCCAGGGCGCGTCGATCCCCTTCGGCGACGGCTGCGGGTCGAGATGCCTGATGTTGCCGTGGGCATCGACGTACGCCGAGAACCAGTGCCCGCCGGCGCCCGCCCACTCGACGCAGATCGCGGCGACCGTGCCCGGCGGACGGCCGCGCAGTCCGGCCTCGACCTCTTGGTACGCCTTGCTGGTAAAGGCTTTCTGGTGGGCGGCCGGGTCCGGGTGATTCGGCGGGACGTGATGGTCGAGCCGGAAGCCGGGGCTGCGGACGCCCATCCACTCGTACGAGTCGTCGTAGTCACCGGGCGCGGGGCCGCGGTGCAGATCCTTGTTGAAGTCACCGTCGGCGAGACGCACCCGACGGCCCTGGATCGCGTCGACCGTGGCGCGCATGACCGCGGAGCAGTTCATCTTGAACTCGACGCCGAGGGCGAAGTTCGGGTTGAGGAGGTTGAGCCAGTTCCGGACGGTCAGCAGCGGATTCTTGCCGGCGGCAACTTCCAGCCGGTGCTGGCCGACGCCGCCGGGGTCGACCGGGTTGTAGCGCACCGGCGCGCGATCGCCGCGCGGAGTGCCAGGCTCGCCGTACGGCGGAGGTTCGGTGAGCCCGAGTTCGTCCGCGGCCTGGTACTCGCGCGGACCGAACTCGTCGAACAACCGATCACCCGGCTGCACCCGAACATGCGGCGGCCGCCCCCGCTCCTGCGGAACGTGCCAACTGACGTTCTGCGGATCGTGCAGGTCCTTCCAGTCCGGCGAGTTCCTTCCTACGTTGTGCGGGTCGGGCGCCTGACTCTGCCGGGCCGTCGGACGCACCGGCACGGCTCCAGTCCCGTCGACCTCGCCGGCATGCTTGGCGTAGATATCCGCAAGCCGCTCGTTCCAAGCATCCACACCCCCTTGGTCCCCAGCCCTCCACCGCCCAGCCTGCCCCGCCTGCTGAGCCGGCCGCCCACTGTGCCCAGGCTGTCCACTGTGCCCAGGCTGAGGCTGACCCGGCTGTCCGCCGTGCCCAGGACGCTCGGTGTCGGCGCGATGCTGCGCCCCACCGTCGCCGTGCGTCCGGTCGACGCGGATCCGCTCCGTACGATCCGACCCCGCATCATGCCAACGAGCCCCATCGTCCGACCCATCGACATCCTCCCGACGTACGGGCTGCGTGCTGTCCGAGTCGGGGTCGTGGCGTACCGGGTCTGTGTCACCGGATGTGTTGTGGGGCTGGGGTTCGGGGAGGCGGTGGGTGGGGTTGGGGGGTGCGAGGGTGCTGAGGGTTTCGGGGGAGAGGGAGTTGGGGGAGTTGGGGGTGTGGTGGTTTGGGAGCGTCGGGAGGTCGTCCACGTCGACGAGGTGGATGACTGTCTCGATTGCTTGGCGGGGTTTGCCGTCGGAGGTGTGGTAGCGGGTGTCGAAGGTGACGTTGTGGGTGACGCCGACGACGCGGTAGCGCTCGTTGCGGGGCTGGACGAGTTCGGCTTCGGAATCCTCGAGGCCGCTGAGCTTGCCGACCGGTGCGCCCTTGCGGGTCTTGATCTCGAGGACCACGCCGGTGCGCTTGTACGCATGGGCGAAGCCGGAGGCGACCGCCGGGTTCCGCGAGGTGTGCTGGAACGCCTTGAAGTCGACGTCCTCGCCGACCTTGAACGCCTCCTGCGCCCACTTCTGTACGTCGCCGTGCGGAAGATGCGCGGGCATCCGAACCCCGCGATACACCATCCGCGGCACCGGCGCCTTCGGAGCGTTGCGGACCACCTGATCGAGTTCGTGGGCGGCGCGGATCGAGCGATCGGTAAGACCGCTGCCGCCGTCGATCTCCATCAGCCGGCGGAAGTCCTTCAGATCGTGCCCGGCGTACAACGCCCGGTTGATCGCACCGAACGTGCTCTGCGTGATCAACCTGACCGACTCGTGGAACTCCGGCGGTACCTGCCGAGCGAACTCCTCCGCCTCCCGCGCAGTCCGAGCCAACACCTCCGCATCCGCAGTACGCCGTACCGCCGCCGACTCAAACCCATGCTCAGCCGCCGTCCGCGGCACCCCGTCGTCGTCCCCCGCATGGTTCCGATAAAGCTCCGCCAACCGATCATCCGAAGCACCCGCGTGATCATCCGATGCACCTGCGCGGTCGTCGGAGGTCGGTCGTGCGCCGTCGTCGTCGCCTGGGTGGTTGCGGTAGAGATCGGCCAGCTTGTCGTCGGAGCCGCGCGGGCTGTCCGCGTGGGTGGCTGGGTCGTGGGGGTTCGAGGGTTCGTGGTGGGCGGCGGGTTCGCGGGGTGGGGTGGGGTCGGCGGGGCGGGTCCTGGTGGGCTGATCGAGGCCGGGGCGGGTGAGACCTTCGCCTTCCAGACGGCGGCTGTCGATGCGGTCGCCGCCTACGCGATCTCCTTCGACGCGGCGGCCGCTGACGCGGTTCGGGTCGAGACGGTCGGCGATCGAGCGGCCGCCAGCCGGTTGCCCGTCGTGCACGTGCGTGCCGGTCGGTTGCCCACCGGACGTGTGAGCGGCGGGCGGTAGGTGGGTGGGCAGGTACGGCGGCACCGCGGCGTCGGACTCGTGCCGAACCGGCTGCGGGTCGCCCGGCCGGCCGGCTTCCGGGCTGCCCGGGCGGTCGCCGGGTTGGCGGTGGTCCGGGTCGGTAGGTGTCCCCGGTCGCGCGGGATTGCCCGGCGTACCGGCCGGGTGGCTGGTCGGTGGGGAGGCAGGCGATGGCTGGTGGGTGCCTGCCGGATTGTGGGAGCTGGGTATTCCCGGGATGCCGGGGGTGCCAACGGGGTTGTTGTGGAACGGGGGAGTGAGGGGCGGGGTGACGGGGTCGCCGGGTGGGCGGTGGTCTGGGTCGGTGGGTGTTCCCGGCCGGGTGGGGTTGCTCGACGTACCGGGCGGTGAGGTGGGGCCGCCTGGAGTCGGCGGGTGTCCGGGTGCTGGCGGGACCGGGCCGCCGGTGATGGGGTGGGTGGGGTACGGCAGACCACCTGGACCATCTGGACCGGCGTGGCCACTGGTGATGGGGGCGGCGGGGGTGTGGGTTAGGGGAGTGCCGGGGGTTAGGCGGACTGATTCGCCGAGGATGGGGATTCGGGAGTAGCCCTTGAGGACGTCGCCTACCAGGGGGACTTTGAGGCCGCCTTCGAGCAAGCCGGTGCGGACGGTGGACTTGAAGTCCAGGAACTTGTCGGCGGCGCCGGCGGCTACGCGGATGGGGGCGATCTTGCCGGCCAGGCCTAGTTTGCCGGCTTTGGAGGCGGCGCCGGCGAGTTTGGTCGGGCCGACCGGGATCAGGCCGAGGACGCCCATGACCGAGGCGGCCTGGTTGCCTTTCGACCAGTCGTCGCCGATCTGGTGCACGGTGTCGTTCCAGCGCTTGTCCAGGTCGGCGCTCATGCCGTCGGGGAGGAGGCCGCCGACGCCGGGCACCTTGTTCGCCAGCATCAGCATGTCGGCGCCCATCTCGGCCCAGGCGTCGAACATCTGGTGCATGTCGGCCGGCGGGTGACCGAAGGCCCACTCGACGACGTTGTCGTCCCATTCCCAGCCGGTGGACTGGATCGCCCACTGGAGGCCGATCAGGCTGGTGAGGCCGTCGAGCGCGCCGAGGGCGACGTGGCCGAGGTCGACGATCCACGGGGCGTCGTACTCCTCCGGCGTACCCCACGGTGGTGGCGGTCCGCTCGAGGCGTCACCGGACTGCAGGACGCGACCGCCGATGTTGCCGGGGCCCTTGCGGGTAAAGCTCTCGCCCCACCACTCGCGGCCGCCGATCAGCTTCTCGATCTTGTTCGCGTAGGTGACCTGGATGTCCATCATCTGCTTCATCAGCTGACTGGTCTCGACGTGGTAGCTCATCTCCTCGTCGGTCCACTCCCGCCAGCTCTTCCAGTCGTCGCCGCGGGCCTCGGCCTGCTGGACCTTGCCGACGAACGCGCGGGCCCGGACGAGCATCTTCTGCAGCTTGTCGTGCGGGCCCTGCATCTCGTGGGCGAACTCCTCGATCGCCGACCCCATCGACTCGACGTCGCTGCCGAAGTCGTAGGCGAGCACGTACGCCGGGCGCAGCGACAGGATCAGCGTCTCCGCCTCGGGTGCGTGGTAGCACCCGGACAGACCTTCGAACGCGCTGTTGACGTCGTATCCGGTGGACCGGATCGCGGCGCCGACCTTCTGCAGTTCGGCGCCGGTGTAGGCGAGCACCTCGGGGCTGGTCCCCGGGAAGAAGTCGGGGACACCGTCAGGATTGAACATGGGCCGGCCTCACTCGACCCGGCCGTGCCCCTGGCGGGCGGCGTTGTCGTTGTAGGCCTTGGTCTCGGCCGCCCGGCGCTTGGCCGGGGCATCGACGGCGGCGCGCTGCGCGTTGAGGGCCATCTCGTCCTGGCCCTGGATGTAGGCCATGGTGGCGTTCTTGGCGCCGGTGAGCGAGGCGTTGGTCTGCTCGATGATGTCCTGCCACGCGTTCTGATAATGAGTGAGTACGTCGGCGACCGCCTGCCCGACCAGCGTGGCCTGGGCCTGCCGGACCGCCCGCTCGGCGTAGTCGGCGTAGTTCTTCCCGACCGTCTCGAACCCGGCTGCCTTCTCCGCGGTGGTCTGGAGCGTCTTCGCGACCTGGTCGACGTTGATGTCCCACTTCATGGCTGGATCCTAGGGAGCACCAGGTGCGCCGACCCTGTCACGAACCTGTCAAAGAGTTCTGGCACGCTCGGAGCATGATGGGTCGTCGGAGGTTTCTCAGGGCCGCGGGATTCGGGGCGGTGGCTGCTGTCGGGTTGAGCGGGTGTGGACCGGAGGCTCCGCCAGCTGTCAGGGACGGGTTCTTGTTGCCGGCCGAGGGTGCACCGCACGAGGTGACCTGGATGGCGTACGGCGCGACGCCGGGTGTCTGGGGCGAGGAGCCGAGTACGGCGTACGGGCGGGATCTGACCAATGCCCGGATCGTGGCGCGGCAGGATCTGGTCCGGCTGGCGGCGCGCTGCACGGCGTGAACCTGAACTTCAACGGGTGGGGCCAAGTCCCGGTCGCGACCGGGCTGGAGGGCTGGCGGAAGGATCCGCGGAAGGCGGCCAACGGCGTCGTCGACCAGCCGGTCGATCAGGACCGGACTGTCGCGGCTGCGATCGCCGCGGACTCCGACGTGCCGGTCGTGAAGACCTGGCTGACGATGGAGGGCGGCGGGATCGAGGTCAACGGGCACGGCCTCGGCGTGGCCACCGAGAGCTGCATCCTCAACCCGAACCGGAACCCGGGTAAACAGAAGGAAGAGATCGAGGTCGAGCTACGCCGCCTGTTCGGCATCGAGCGGATGCTGTGGATGCCGGGGCGACCTGGGCTCGAGGTGACCGACTGGCACGTCGACTTCCTCGCGCGCTTCACCGCGCCCGACCGGCTGCTCTACGCTTCGGCGGAGCACGGCGAGGCCGAGGACAAGCGTGATCGGAAGGCGCTGCTGCAGGCCGTCGACGAGATCAACGCGCTGCCCGCGGATCAACGCAGCCGGCTGCTCGGCGGCCAGAAGAAGTTGTCCACGGCAACGCTTCCCGAGCCTGACCCGGCCGCGGTCTACAAGACCTACAAGGCGCGCAACAAGGCGCTGCCGTTCACCGAGCGCAGCAGTGACGAGTTCGGTCAGGCGGCCGCGCCCGGCTACATCGGCTACTACGAGGCCAACGACTGCATCGTGCTCGGCCAGTACGGCGACAACGCGACCGACGCCGAGGCCTTCGACACGGTCGCCGATGCCTTCCCGGACAAGATCGTCGTACAGATCTCGACGGACGGGCTGTGTGCCGGTGGCGGGACGATTCATTGCGCCACTCAGCAGCAGCCTCGCAAGAGCTGACTGAAGGGTGCCGTAGTCTCGCAAGATGCAACTCCCGGCATCCGTTGCCAACCGCATCTTGTCCCTGACGCTCCGGCTCAACCACCAGCGGGGAGCGGCGGTCTGCCGATGGCTGATGGAACGTTCACCGGAGACCGCGGCCGATGCCGCCGGCCGGTTGGGCTGGCATCTGCGGGCGCTCGGCGATCTCACGGGCGCCCGGGAGGCGTACGAATATTCGATCCAGCACAGTACGGCGGACAGCAGCCCGTACGCGCGGTATGCGGAGCTAGGTGAGCTCAACGCGGAGCTGGGCGACAAGCCGGCCGCGCTGGAGGCTCATCGCGCGCAACTGCAGGTCTCCCGTGATCGCGGATGGTCCGATCGGGTGGAGGGCAAGCCGCTCGAACTGATGGAGCGGATCGCCGACCTGCTGGAGGAGCTCGACCAGCCGGAGAAGGCGGCGGTGGTCCGGAACCACGGCCGCAAGCTGGCCGACTTGCTGACGGGCGCAACGAGGGCCGACGGCGTGAGCGGCGATGAGCTGGCCGCGCAGCATCTGGACGTGGTGGAGCTTCTCAGCGAGACCGAGCTGGTCACCGATCTGGTGTGGGGGATCCAGCACGACCGTGAGTACGACTACGGCTTCCTGATCCTGACCACCGAGCGGTCGATCTTCGTTCCCGATCTGCTCAGCAGCCGGCCGGGGACGGTGCTGCAGGTGGTCCCGGTCGACCTGCGCCAGGTGGTGTCCTGCGTCGTCGAACCGGCCGAGCCGGAGCCGGTCGTCGTGCTGGCGCTCGGCACGGGGGAGCGGTTCGAGCTGCAGCCGCACCAGGACCGGACCGAGTACTGGGTGCGCTTCCTGAGTTCCTGAGCCACGCCGATGGTCGTCGTACGGGTCCTGAGATGACTAAGATCCGTCTGTGCGGCAGCTAGCGGTGGGGGTCGGTCAGTTGTTGGGCCGGCCGCCGCATTTCATGAACGCGTACCTCGTCGACGACGTACTGGTCGATGCCGGGACCCCGGCCGCGGCCGGGCGGATCCTGCGGCAACTGCAGGGTCACGAGGTGAACGCGCATGTGGTGACGCATGCGCACCCCGATCATTTTGGCTCCAGCCATGCGGTCTGCGAGAAGCTCGGTATCCCCTTGTGGGCAGGGGCCGGCGACGCCGAGGCGATCGAGACGGCCTCGCCGGTGCCCGCGCCTGGACGGATCCCGGCGCTGATGGCGCGCGGGAAGATGCCGTCGCCGCATCCGGTCAGCCGGCGGCTGGTCGAGGGCGATCAGGTGGGCAGCTTCACGGTGCTGGACGTGCCGGGCCACTCGCCCGGCCACATCGCGTTGTGGCGGGAATCGGATCGGACGCTGCTCTGCGGCGACGTCTTCTTCCGGCTGCCCAAGGTCTCCGCGCCCTGGAACTTCCTGACTTTCGATGTCGAACGCAACCATCAGGCGATGCGGCGGCTCGCCGCGCTGCGCCCGGCGCTCGTGCTCTTCGGCCACGGCAAACCGCTCCGCCAAATAACAAGTGACCAGCCCGACCTATTGGCTCGGGTTGCTGATGCACTGCCGGGTTCTGGATGAGCGGGGTGCTCGAGCGGCCGGACGAGCTCGGCCGGATCGCCGCGGCGCTGGATGCGGCCGGTCGGGGTGACGGCCAGGTGGTGGTGATCGAGGGCGAGGCCGGGATCGGCAAGTCGCGGCTGGTCGCCGAGGCCCGCGCGATGGCCAAGGAGCGCGGGTTCGTCCGGATGCAGTCGACCGGTGACGAGGTCGAGAGCGCGATGGCCTGGGGTGTCGTCCGGCAGCTGATCGAGCGCTCCATCGCCCGGTACGCCGGGGAGACCCGGGCCGCGATCATCGCCGGACCGACCGGTCGCGCGATCGAGGCGCTCGACAAGGCGGCCCCGGATGCCGGGGATGCCGAGGTGGTCCGGACCATGCACGCCTTGTGGTGGGTCGCCGTCGACCTGGCCGCACCGCGTCCGCTGCTGATCACCATCGACGATGCCCAGTGGGCCGATCCGCCGTCGCTGCGCTTCCTGTCCTATCTGTCCAAGCGGGTTGGCGATCTGCCGATCGCGCTGCTGGTCGCGACCAGGCCGCCGCCGGATCGGCTCGGTCCGCTCGCCGAGCTGACGGTCGCCCGCCACGTCGAGCGGTTGCTGCCGCGACCGTTGAGTCGCGACGGCATCGCCGTACTGATTGCGGAGCGCAGCCGGAGCGAGGCCGCGGACGAGGTCGTGGATGCGGTCCTGGCGGCGAGTGGCGGGAACCCGTTCCTGGCCGAGTCGTTGCTGGATGAGCTGACGGTTCTGGACCGGTCGACGACCGATGCGGCGACTGCGGCGACCGTTCGCGGACTTGGTGCGAGTGCGGTGAGCCGGACGCTGTTGTCCAGGTTGTCGCCGACCGCGCTCGCGTTGGCGAAGACCGTGGCTGTGCTCGGGGCCCGCACCGATATCTGGGCCGCCGGTGCGGTCGCCCAGCTGCCGGAGTCCGCTCTGGCGGCGGCCGTGGACGAGCTCGTTGCCGCGCACGTCGTCACCGTCGAGTCCGCGCAGACTCCACACGCGCCTGCGCTGCTGAGTTTCGTGCATCCGGTGATCCGCGACTCGGTGGCGTCGACCTTGGGTCCGGTCGATCAGGCCACGCTCCACGGGCGAGCTGCCGAGGCTCTCTGGGCCGCGCGAGCGGCGGCCGATCGGATTGCCGCACACCTGGTGCAAGCACCGGCCGGGACTCTGGAGGCAGCCGTCGCGATCTTCACCGAGGCCGCGAACCTGTGCGCGACCGCCGGCGATGTCGAGAAGGCGATCGACTACCTGAATCGGGCCGTCGAGGTCGAGCCGGCGAACGCCGAACTCCAAGGCCTGCTGGGGAAACTGCTGTTGCGTAACGGCGATCCACTAACCGCCCGCCGCTATCTGCTGGCCGCCGCGTCAGGGAGCACCGGCCGCGAGCGTGCCGCACTACTCGGTACGGCGGCCTCCGCCACCTCAGTGGTCGACGGGCCGGTCGCTGCCGCGGCCGAGCTGATGCACGCGCTCGACGACTGGGCCGACGATGACAGGCCGGCGCGGTTGGCGTTGGATGCGCGGCTCGGGATCATCCGCTCGTACCTGCCCTCGGAACGCAAGCGCGCCTCGGAGCACCTGCGCGGGTTCGCCGATCTGCCCGGTGATAGTGCCGACGAGCGGATCCTGCTCGCCCTGCTGGCCCAATGCGGCCGGTACGAGGTCAGTCCGTCGGCCGATGTACGGCGTACCGCGGAGCGCGCGTTGCGCCGGGGTGCACTGCTCAAGGACTCGGTCGGGCAGGCGGATCCGCTGGTCGGCTGGCTGCTCGCGATGATGTCGCTGATCGCGGCCGACGGGGTCGGACCGGCCCGGGACGAGATCGCGGGCGCTCAGGACTGGGTCCGGCGGCACGGCTCGCCGATCGAGTTCGCGATGGTCGCCAACGTCTCGGACTTCCTGGCCTGGCGTTGCGGTGACCTGCCTGCGGTCGAGGCCGACGCGGACGGCGTGCTGGCGGCGATCGCTTCGGAGGACCTGACCCCGCAGGTGGTGGCGATCCGGGCGACCGCGGTCACGTTCGCGGCGTACGCGGCGCTGGAGCGGGGTGATCTGGCCGGGGCGGAGGCGATGCTGGCCGAGTACGACGAGTCGAGCCGGAACGCCCCGCGAGTGATCGCGGCGATGTGGCTGGAGGCGACCCGGGCCCGGATCGCGCTGGAGCAGGACGATCCGATGGCCGCGCTCGACCATGCGTACCGGTTGCGGGACGACATGGTGGCGGCGGATCTGGATCCGCCGGCGGTGCCGTGGCGGACTCCGGCGGCGTTGGCCCAGTTGCGGTTGGGCGATGAAGCAGCGGCGCGTGAGCTGGCGAATGATCAGCTGGAGTTGAGCCGACGTTGGGGTGCAGCCTCCGATCTGGGGGCCGCGCTGCGCCTGTCGGCGAAGGTCGATGTCGGGCAAGGAGCACGCCGGGTCGAGACGCTGACCGAGGCGGTCGCCGTACTGGAGCGTTCGCCGGCCAGGTTGGAGTTGGCGCGGGCGTTGGTCGATCTCGGTGAGGCCTACCGGGTCGTCGGCCGCCGGACCGATGCCCGCGAGACCCTGAACCGCGGCGGCGAACTCGCGGCCGCATGCGGTGCCGTCGTACTGCGCACTCGAGTGGCGGAAGTCCTGCAGGCCTTGGGCGATCGGCCCCGAGCCCTGGTGGCTCCGGGCCAGGACTCCCTGACCGCCAGCGAACGCAGAGTCGCCGGCCTCGCAGTCACCGGCCGCAGCAACCGCGACATCGCGCAGGAGCTGTTCGTCTCCCCGAAGACGGTGGAGAACCACCTCGGCCGCATCTACATCAAGCTCGGCATCACCGGCCGCCGCGAACTCGGCCGGGCCCTGGCATGAACGAACGAGCGGCCCCCTCCCTCCAGGGGCCGCTCGTGTTACTGCGTTGGGATCAGCCGACCGGCGGTGCGGTCTCGAACCAGTTGAAGGCTTCGACGTACTGCAGGGTCGTGCCCGTGTAGTTCTCGCCGAACAGTCGCCAGTAGGTGTGCTGCTTGATGGTCTCGACGCCGGTGTCGGCGTCGACCGACTTGGTGCGGATGTTCACCCGGTAGAGGGTGACCTGCTCGTCGCGGATCTGCGACTGGGTGTCCTTGTAGCCGGGCGTCTTGTGGTCGTCGGAGCGGGCCGGGTCGTGCAGCGTCAGCTCGACCTTGCCGGAGCCGATGTCGCCCTTGGCCGCGACGACCGTGACAGCGTGGCCGCCGGTGCGGGTGTGGGTGTTGTCGGAGTTCAGGACGTACCGGCCGTACCACATCTGCACGGGTGCGTTCCGGAGCCGCTTCGCGATCTCCAGGCCGAACTCCGGCAGGCCGTCGGAGCCGGTGCCGCCGCGGTTGACCGTCCAGCCGCTCTGCTTGGCGCCGGCGGTGGCCGCGTCGAAGGCGGCGCGGTTGCCGCTCGCGCTGGAACCGCTCGGGTTCGGGCCCATGCCGGCCTTCGAACCCAGCCACCCGATCCACGCGGTCGCCTCGTCGTAGTCGGCCGGGTCGTGCGGGTCGTACTCGGTCATCAGCTGACCGTTCGGCACCACCCGCATCGGCAGGCCCTTGTGCTCACCGAGGTAGTACATCGCGTTGTAGAGCGAGGTCGGCCCGCAGTGGACGCTGCCCTCCTTGGCCAGGTGGGTGCGGAACTGGTCCGCGTCGGTCACGTCGCACAGGTTGACGGCGAACTGCGGTCCCGTGATGTCCTTCTGCTCCGTGCACGGGCTCTGCAGCGGCAGTCCGTCGGCTGCGGCGACTCCGGCCGGCAGCACGGTTCCGGCGAGCACAGCGGCCACTCCGGCCAGGACGGCGATCCCTTGACGCTTCATTTCCTTTACCCCCAGGTTGGTGGTTTGTGGTGGTTGACCTTCTGCCACCAATCTCCTGCCTGAGGCACCCCCCAGGCATGAGGGGCAATCCCTCATCTCTGCGCCTGGGGGTATGAGGGGTGTGTGGAGGTCTAGGGCACCTCGGTCTGGATGCTGAGCAGCCGGTGCAGCATGGTCAGCTTGATCGTGGACTCGAGCTGCGGCTGGAGCCGGGCCAGCACGAGACCGCCGCCGGCGGCCTGGGAGAGTTGGTGCAACCGGACGAGGGCGCCGAGGCCGCTCGAGTCGCAGAAGGTCACTTGATCCAGGTCGAGGATCAGCGCGCGACCGGCGTCGGCGAAGGGCTGGACCTGGTCGAGGAAGGCCGCGTTGGTACCGAAGTCGAGCTCGCCGGTGAGGGCGATCACGACATCCGGCCCGCGGTCCAGGATCTCGACGGCGAGCTCGTCACTCACCGTAGGAGCCCCGCAGCTTCCGCGTGTCGATCAGCTCTTGGGCCACGTCGCGCAGCTTGACGTTGTTCTGCTGCGAGTAGCGCTTGAGGATCTCGAAGGCTCTGGTCTCGTCGAGGTCGAAGCGCTCCATCAGGATGCCCATCGCCTGGCCGACCAGCTTGCGCGCGTCCACCGCGGCGCTCATCGTCTCGTCGTCGCGGGTGGACGCGACCGCGACCGAGGCGTGCCGGGCGAGGATGTGCGCGATCGCCTCGTCGTCCTCGCTGAAGGCGTTCGGCTCGGTGTTGTACAGCGAGAGCACACCGATCAGCTGGGCGTTCGCCCACATCGGCACGTGCAGGACCGAGCCGATCGGGAACTGCGTCATCTTGAGGGCCCAAGCCGGCCAGCGCGTCTCGGTCGCCGCGTCCGGGACGAGGACCGACACCCCTTCGGTGAGTGCGGTCAGCATCGGACCCTCGCCGAGGTCGAACTGGAGCTGATAGATCTCGGCGACCAGCGGATCGGTCACGGCCGCGATCTCCCGGCTGCCGCGCAGGACCAGGGCCACACCGGCATACGAGCACGCTTCGGCCTGCAGAGCGAACTGGACGACGGCCTCGACGGTCTCGTTCATCCCGTCGGCATCGTGCAGCTCGACCGCCAGATGAGCGAAGGCATCCGCGGTCACGACGTCGTCGTCCGACGGCCGGATCACCGGTGCTGTTGTGGGCTCGGAAGAGCGAGCCATCTGGTCCATGGGCATATCATGCACCGCGCTGTCGCCGAACCTGACCAGTACGGCGAATTCGGCTCAACGATTGTTAGCCGGGGGCCCGAACGCGAGCAGCGCGGTGTCGTCGGCCAGGCGAGGCCCGAAACCGGCCACGACTTCGGAGAGTGCCTGGACGAGGGCAGCCGGTGAGCCGCCGGCGTACTGACCTGCCAGCTTCTGGACGGCCTCCGGGCCGTAGAGCTCGCGGCCACGGCGGGCCTCGGTCAGTCCGTCGGTGTAGAGCAGCAGCAGGTCACCCGGAGCGAGCGTGACGTCGGTCAACGGGAACTTCGAGTCCGGCAGGATGCCGATCAGGGTGCCGTCGGGACTCAGCAGAAACTCCGAGCTGCCGTCGGCGCGGATCAGCAGCGGCGGCGGATGACCGCCGGATGCGAACCGTACGGCGACCTGGCCGGTCGCGGGGTCGTTTCGCAGGGTCCCGAAGACCGCGGTGCAGTAGCGCGGGTCCCCTTCGGCGTACCGCTCGTGCAGCAGGACGTTGAGCGTGCTCAGAGCAGCGGCCGGATCGTGGAGGGCTGCCGCCCGCAGCGAGTAGCGCGCCAGCGAGGTGACAGCAGCCGCCTCGGGGCCCTTGCCGGAGACATCGCCGAGGAAGAAGCCCCACCGTTCGTCGTCGATCGCGAAGACGTCGTAGAAGTCGCCGCCGAGGTCGTCGGGGGAGGCGGTGTGGTAGTCGGCCGCGACGGCGATCCCTGGTACGGCCGGCAAAGTTGCCGGAAGCAACGACTGTTGGAGCACCGCCAGCGCGTCCTGCAACCGGGCTCTGGCCGCCTCGGCCGCCTGACGTTCCCGGAGCAGCTCCTCCTCGTAGGCGCGTCGCAGTTGGGCGTCGAAGATCGTCGTGCGGACCAGCTGCGGTTCGCCGGCGTCGTCGTACTGGACTGTCGACGACACCAGGATCGGCATCCGGCTGCCGTCGGCGCGCTTGAGTTCGAGGGCGACACCGCTGACCTCGCCCTGTAGACGGAGCAGAGGAGCGAAGTGCGTCTCGTGGTAGAGCTTGCCGCCGACAGTGAGCAGGTCGGCGAACCGCAGTGCGCCCACCACCTCCTCACGCGGTCGGCCGAGCCAGGTGAGGAGCGTGCGGTTGGCCAGCAGGATCCGGCCGTCCGGCGCGGTCGTCAGCTGACCACTCGGAGCGCCGTCGTACGCAGCGCCGGCCGTGTCTGTCACGGCAGCGTCGCGAGGAAGGTCGTGAGCGCCTGGTTGGTGGCTTCGGGCGCGGACAGGTGTGGGCAGTGGCCGGTGGCGTCGAGGGTGACGAGAGTCGATCCGGCGACGGCATCGTGCACGTAGGCGCCGACCTGGCGGGGCGCGATGACGTCCTCCGTGGATTCCAGGATCAGCGTCGGGACCCGCACGCTCGCGAGGTCTGCGCGGGAGTCGGACAGGAACGTCGTCCGGGCGAACACCCGGGCGATCGCGGGGTCAGTGGCGCAGAAGCTCTGCGTCAGCTCGTCGCCGAGCTCCGGGCGATCCGGCGTACCCATGATGACCGGAGCCATCGCAGTCGACCAGCCGAGGTAGTTGGCCTCGAGCGACGCGAGCAGCTCGTCGATGTCCTCGGCGCTGAAGCCGCCGTGGTAGTCGCCGTCATCAACGTATCGGGGCGACGGTCCGACCATCACCAAGGCGCCGAACCGCTCCGGCGCCTTCTGAGCGGCCAGTACGCCGATCATCGCACTGACCGAATGTCCGACGAACACCGCATCGGTCAGGTCGAGCGCATCCGCGACCTCGACCACGTCTTCGGCGTACCCGTCGAGTGATGCATACCGGGACTCGTCGAACGCGGACAGGTCCGACTGCCCCGAACCCACGTAGTCGAACAGGACCACGCGGTGCTCGGGAGCCAAGGCGGGAACAGTCAGTCGCCACATGTTCTGGTCACAGCCGAAGCCGTGGGCCAGGACGACCGTCCGGCCGTCCGGATTGCCCGTGACGACCACGTTGTTTCGCTGCAGGATGTCCACGGGGGACATCTTGACAGGAACCTACGACGTAGCGGGGGATCGCAGCTGCCGGCCGACCTCGTGCATGTGGCGCAGCCCCTGGGCGTAGGACTCGATGATGTTGGTCGACAGGTAGGGGACGCCGACGCGCTCGCAGTAGGCGCGGACCGCACCCTGGGCGCGGCGCAGGTTGGCGCGCGGCATGTTCGGGAAGAGGTGGTGCTCGATCTGGTAGTTCAGACCGCCCATGAGCCAGTCGGTGACCAGGTTGCCGTGGACGTTGCGCGACGTCCGGACCTGCTTCTCGAGGTGACCCCACTTGGACGCGGCGTCGCAGTCGGGCATCTCCATGCCCTTGTGGTTCGGCGCGAAGACGCTGCCGAGGTGCAGGCCGAACAGCACGTGGTGCAGGACGGCGAAGACGAGCGCCTTCTGCGGCGACATGATCAGCAGCAGACCACCGAAGTACACGGTCAGGTGCGCGACGATCAGGCCGAGCTCCAGGACGGACTCGCGGCGCGGCCGGTGCGTGAGCAGGTACGTGATCCCGGAGACCTTCAGGCTGAAGCCTTCGAGGCTGAGCAACGGGAAGAAGATGCGCGCCTGGTTGCGGCTCAGCCAGCCGTACAGGCCCTGGCGGCCCTCGGCCTGGGCGAGCGTCCAGACCAGGACACCCGCGGCGACGTCCGGGTCCTTGTCGGTGTGGTTCGGGTTCGCGTGGTGTTTGTTGTGCTTGTCGTTCCACCAGCCGTAGCTCATGCCGAGCAGGAAGTTGGCGTGCAGCTGACCGATCGCGTCGTGCAGCCGGCGCGAGCTGCCGATCTGCTGGTGCCCCGCGTCGTGGCCGAAGAACGCCGCCCGCGTGCTGAAGATGCCGGCCGGGATCGTCAGCAGCAGCACGAGCCACGAGTTGCCGAGCAGGATGAGCCCGGCGACCACCGCGCCCAGGCAGAGCAGGTTGATCACGATCGCCAGCACATACTCACCGGTACGGCGTTCGAGCAGCCCGGCGGCCTTGATCTCCCGGAGCAACGGCGCGAAGTCGCTGCCCTTCGGCGTGGTGGTCGGCTGTTTTTGGGTAGCGGTCAGCATCGTGCCGGCGGATGGCATGAGGTCCTCACATCGTGATGGCTGCGGAGCCAATTGGGCAGGAAATCTGCTCAGTCCGCGTAGACACATCCGCCGCGATCTTCAGCTGCGGCCGGTCACGACAACGAGAACCTTGAAGAGGTTGTTCTGGTGCCCACCCTACGGCACCTGCGAAACCGCCACGCCGTTCGAAAGGACGAGGTGGCCGGAGCCGATCAGGCTCCGGCCGTTACTCGTCAGTCGCCGTGGGCCGCCCGGATCTCGCGGGCTGCGCCGACCAGGTTCTGCAGCGAGTCGCGGACCTCGGGCCAGCCGCGAGTCTTCAGGCCGCAGTCCGGGTTGACCCAGAGGCGTGCGGCCGGGATCGCGTCCAGCCCCTTGTGCAGCAAAGACACCACTTCCGGCGTACTGGGGACCCGGGGTGAGTGGATATCGTAGACGCCCGGACCGACGCCGCGCGGGTAGCCGGCCGCGCCGAGTTCGTGCGCGACCTGCATGTGCGAGCGGGCCGCCTCCAGGCTGGCGACATCGGCATCCATCTCGTCGAGTGCGTTGAGGATGTCGCCGAACTCGACGTAACACATATGCGTATGGATCTGCGTATCCGCACGTACCCCGCTGGTTGTCAGCCGGAAGACTTCCGTGCCCCAGTTCAGGTAGGCGGCGCGATCCGCCTGCCGCAACGGCAACGTCTCGCGGAGGGCGGGTTCGTCCACCTGAATGACTGCGGCGCCTGCGGTCTCCAGGTCGACGACCTCGTCGCGGAGGGCGAGCGCGACCTGCCGAGCAGTTTCACTGCGCGGTTGATCGTCGCGGACGAACGACCAGGCCAGCATCGTGACCGGTCCCGTGAGCATGCCTTTCACCGGCCGGTCAGTCTGCGACTGGGCGTACTTCCACCAGCGGACCGTCATCGGTTCCGGACGGGAAATGTCTCCGACGAGGACAGGCGGCCGCACATACCGGGTGCCGTACGACTGGACCCAGCCGTGCTGCGTGGCGACGTACCCGTCGAGCTGCTCGGCGAAGTACTGCACCATGTCGTTGCGCTCAGGCTCACCGTGCACCAGGACGTCGAGCCCGGCCTTCTCCTGGAAGGTCAGCACCTCCCGGATCTCGGCCGCGATGCGCTCGTCGTACTGCGCCTCGTCGATCCGGCCCGCACGCAGATCCGCCCGCGCAGTCCGCAGCTCGGTGGTCTGCGGGAACGAGCCGACCGTGGTCGTCGGCAGCAACGGCAGCTCGAGCCGCTTCTGCTGCGCCGCGCTTCGCTCCCCGTACGACGCCACCCGGCGGCTGTCATCGGCGGTGACTGCTGCAACTCGCGCCCGCACGACCGGGTTGTTGGTCAACGCCGAACCGGCCCGTGACCCCAGCGCCGCGCGGTTGGCCTCCAGCTCGGCCTCGATCGCCTCAGTGCCTTCGGTGATCCCGCGGGCCAGCGTCACGATCTCAGCCGTCTTCTGCCGGGCGAACGCGAGCCAGCCGGCGACCTCCGGATCAAGGTCGGTGTCAGCCGCCACGTCGAGCGGCACATGCAGAAGTGAACACGACGAGCTGACGTCGACCTGGTCGGCCAAGCCGAGCAGAACGGCCAGCGTGGACAGCGACTTGGGCAGATCGTTCAGCCAGATGTTCCGGCCGTTGACGACGCCCGCGACGAGTCGCTTCTGGCGAATCTCCGGTACGGCGGCCAGGTCGTCGAGGTTTGCCGCGGCCGGACCGGTGAAGTCGATGGCCAGTCCCTCGATCGGCGACTTGGCCAGCACCGGCAGCGCCTCGCCGAGCCGGTCGAAGTACGACGCGACCAGGAGCTTCGGGCGATCGAGCAGACCACCGAGTTCGGCGTACGCGCGAGTGGTCGCGGCCAACTCGTCCGCGGTCCGGTCCTGGACCAGAGCCGGCTCATCCAGCTGCACCCACTCGGCACCGGCCGCGCGCAGGTCGCCGAGGATCTCGGCGTACACGGGAAGGATTTGGGGCAGCAGCGACAGCGGTTCGAAGTCCTCGGCCACGCCGGGCGCCGGCTTGGCGAGCAGGAGGTAGGTGATCGGTCCGACCAGGACCGGGCGGGCCTTGAGGCCGAGCGCGAGAGCCTCGCGCAGTTCGGCGACCTGCTTGGTGGAGTCGGCGGCGAACGTGGTGTCCGGGCCGAGCTCGGGGACCAGGTAGTGGTAGTTCGTGTCGAACCACTTGGTCATCTCCAGCGGAGCGACCTCCTGGGTACCGCGTGCCATGGCGAAGTAGCCGTCCAGCGCGTCCGCCGCGACCGCGGTGCGGTGGCGCTCCGGGATCGCGCCGAGCAGGACGGAGGTGTCCAGCACATGGTCGTAGTACGAGAAGTCACCGGTCGGGACCTCGTCGATCCCGGCGTCGGCGAGCTGCTGCCAGTTGGACCGGCGGAGCTCGGCGGCGGTCTGCCGGAGGGCGTCGGCGGTGACTGAACCCTTCCAGTAGCCCTCGATCGCCTTCTTCAGCTCCCGGTTCGGGCCTTGCCTGGGGTAGCCGTGCACGGTGGTCAAGCGTCTCTCCTTAGCGAGCCAGTCTTGAAGGACCAGAGGCACGCAGGGAGGCAGGCAGACGCAATGGCACGCCCGGCCCTCCCACGAGGCCTCGTGATCACCGCGGTACGTCGGGCGCACCGCGGGTGGCTGGCAGGTCTTCGGACTCGTGGGCACGTCCGGCGGGCCGGACACCTACTGACCGTCGCTTCCCAGACCTCTCGGTCCAGTGCGTATGACGGTGGTCGTTCCCACTTACCGCTGCGGGGCAGTCCCGGATTCACACCGGGTTCCCTCTTGCGACGTCCTGACCGGCTGCCAGGACGAACCAGCTACCCGATCAGCCTACGCAATCGGGCCGGGTTCCGCGGTTGTGATCCACGCCCTAGGAAAGTACTAGGACGTCCAGCTAATTTGTCGCACGTCCTAGTAATTAGGGCGTGTCTCTTAACTCCCCGCCTACGGCGCGGACTTAAGAGACACGCCCTGGTCAGGTTGCCCTCAAGGGAGCGAGACGTTGGTCAACGAGCTGAGTCACTTCGTCGCAGGTCGGCACATCGAGGGGACGTCCGGCCGCTTCGCGGACGTGTTCGACCCCAACCAGGGCACCGTGCAGTCGCGGGTCCCGTTGGCGAGCAAGGCCGAGGTGGTCGCGGCGATCGACAACGCCGAGCAGGCCCAGCGCGAGTGGGCCGCCTGGAACCCGCAGCGCCGCGCGCGCGTGCTGCTGCGCTTCCTCGACCTGGTCAACAAGGACATGGAGTCGCTGGCGCGGCTGCTGTCGAGCGAACACGGCAAGACGGTCGCGGACGCCAAGGGCGACATCCAGCGCGGTCTCGAGGTGATCGAGTTCGCCGCGGGTGGTCCGCACCTGCTCAAGGGCGAGTTCAGCGCCGGTGCCGGGACCGGCATCGACGTCTACTCGCTGCGTCAGCCGCTCGGCGTCGTCGCGGGCATCACGCCGTTCAACTTCCCGGCGATGATCCCGCTCTGGAAGGCCGGCCCCGCGCTGTCCGCCGGCAACTCGTTCATCCTGAAGCCGTCCGAGCGTGACCCCTCGGTGCCGCTGCGGATCGCCGAACTGTTCCTCGAGGCCGGGCTGCCGGCCGGTGTGTTCAACGTGGTGAACGGCGACAAGGAGGCGGTCGACACGCTCCTGGAGGACCCGCGGGTCCGGGCCGTCGGCTTCGTCGGTTCCACGCCGATCGCGCAGTACATCTATGAGAGCGCGGCCGCCAACGGCAAGCGCGCACAGTGTTTCGGTGGCGCCAAGAACCACATGATCATCATGCCGGACGCGGACCTGGACGACGCCGCCGATGCGCTCGTCGGCGCCGGGTACGGTTCCGCGGGTGAACGGTGCATGGCGATCTCGGTCGCCGTACCGGTCGGGCAGGAGACCGCGGATGCGCTGGTCGCCAAGCTGCGGGAACGCATCGCCAATCTGAATGTCGGCCACAGCCTGGACGAGAAGTCGGACTACGGACCGCTCGTCACGGCCGAGGCGCGGCAGCGGGTGCTCGACTACATCGCGATCGGCATCGAGGAAGGCGCCGAGCTGCTGGTCGACGGCCGCGACTTCAGCCTCGCCGGTCACGAGTCCGGCTTCTTCCTGGGCCCGACGCTGTTCGACCGGGTCACCCCGGGCATGCGGATCTACGACGAGGAGATCTTCGGGCCGGTGCTGGTGATCGCCCGCGCCGAGAACTACGAGGACGCGCTGCGGCTGCCGACAGAGCATGCCTACGGCAACGGTGTCTCGATCTACACCCGCGACGGCGACACCGCGCGCGACTTCACGTCCCGCGTCGATGTCGGCATGGTCGGAGTGAACGTGCCGATCCCGGTGCCGATCGCCTACCACACCTTCGGTGGCTGGAAGCGGTCCGGATTCGGCGACCTGAACCAGCACGGTCCCGACTCGTTCCGCTTCTACACCAAGACCAAGACCGTCACCCAGCGCTGGCCCTCAGGTGCCAAAGAGGGCGCCAGCTTCGTCATCCCGACGATGAGCTGATCGATGACTGAGGAACTGCAAGCCATTGCGGCGTCGGTGCGGAAGTTCGCCGAGAGCGAGCTCGCGCCGTACGCCGTCCAGTGGGATCAGGACAAGCACTTCCCGGTCGACGTGCTGCGCCGGGCCGGTGACCTCGGCCTCGGTGGTATCTGCGTCGCCGAGGACGTCGGCGGGTCCGGTCTCGGCCGGCGCGAGGCGGTGACCATCTTCGAGGAGCTGTCCCGCGGCGACACCTCGATCGCTGCCTACGTGTCGATCCACAACATGGTCACCTCGATGATCGACAAGGCCGGCACGGCCGGGCAGCGCGAGCGCTGGGTCCCGGGCATGACCGCGATGGAGGACCTCGGCAGCTACTGCCTGACCGAGCCCGAGGCCGGTTCGGACGCCGGTGCGCTACGCACCACCGCGCGCCGCGACGGCGATGCCTACGTGCTCGACGGGGTCAAGCAGTTCATCTCCGGCGCCGGATCCTCCAGCGTCTACGTCGTGATGGCGCGAACCGGCGTACCGGGCCCGCGCGGGATCACGGCCTTCATCGTTCCGGGGGATGCGCCGGGCCTGTCGTTCGGTGCGAACGAACGCAAGATGGGCTGGAACGCTCAGCCCACCCGGCAGGTCATCCTCGAAGGAGTCCGCGTCCCGCTGGATCAGCGGCTCGGCGAAGAGGGCGACGGGTTCGGGATCGCGATGCGCGGTCTGAACGGCGGCCGGCTCAACATCGCCGCATGTTCGCTGGGCGGTGCGCAGTGGGCGCTCGAGCAAGCGACCCGCTATCTGCAGACGCGGTCGGCGTTCGGTGCGCCGCTCGTATCCCAGCAGGCGTTGCTGTTCCAGCTCGCGGATATGGACACCGAGCTGAGTGCCGCCCGCTGCCTCCTGTACCACGCGGCGGGTGTGCTCGACAGCCAAGCTGCCGACGCGGCGAAGGTGTGCGCGATGGCGAAACGGTTCGTCACCGACACGGCGTTCACAGTCGCGAACTCGGCGCTGCAACTCCACGGCGGCTACGGCTACCTGAGTGAATACGGTATCGAGAAGGTCGTGCGTGACCTGCGCGTGCACCAGATCCTGGAAGGAACCAACGAGATCATGCGACTGATCATCGGGCGGGCCCTCGTCGAGGAGGCCGCGTGACCACCACAGAGGAATCCCCGGTACTGACTTACATCGACGGTCACGCCGGTCACCTGGTGCTGAACCGGCCGAAGTCCATCAACGCCCTCACGCACGAGATGGTCACGATCATCCGCCGGGTTCTCGACGAGTGGGCCGCTGACCCCGCCGTACAGACCGTTGTCCTGACCGGCAGTGGTGAGCGTGGGTTGTGTGCGGGTGGGGACATCGTCTCGATCTACCACGACGGGATCGCCGGCGGTACGGCGTCGACCGAGTTCTGGGCCGACGAATACCGGCTGGACGCGGAGATCGCGGAGTACCCGAAGCCGTTCGTCGCGGTGATGGACGGCATCGTGCTCGGCGGCGGGATCGGACTGTCCGCGCACGCGAGCATCCGGGTCGTCACCGAGCGGTCGAAGATCGGCATGCCGGAGACCGGGATCGGCTTCTTCCCCGATGTCGGCGGCACCTATCTGCTGTCGCGCGCGCCGGGGGAGCTGGGCACACACCTGGCGCTGACGGCCGGATCGGTACGGGCGGGGGACGCGATCGCGGTCGGTCTCGCTGACTCGTACGTGCCGAGTGACCGGTTGCCGGATCTCCTTGCAGCACTGGCGAATCAGGACGCTGCGGCCGTCGTCGCCGAGTTCGCCGAGCCGGCGCCGGAGTCCGGGCTGGTCGGCGATCGGGAATGGATCGACCTGGCGTACGAAGGCGATGACCTGATCAAGATCCACAGCCGGCTGGCGGATTCCGACGTACCGGCGGCTCGGGAGACCGCGGCTGCGCTGCTGACGAAGTCGCCGACCTCGCTCAAGGTGACGCTGCGCGCGCTCCGGTCCGCGGCGGATCTGCCGTCGTTGCCGGCGGCTCTTGAGCAGGAGTATCGGCTGTCGGTGCGCTTCCACGGTTCGCACGACTTCATCGAGGGCGTGCGGGCGCAGGTGATCGACAAGGACCGCGATCCGCAGTGGTCCCCGGCGACTCTCGACGGTGTCACCGACGACTCCGTCGCCGCCTACTTCGCCGGTCTCGGCGATGACGAGCTCCGCCTGACTGAGGAGAGTGCCCCGTGACTGTCGTTGCCTTCATCGGCCTTGGAAACATGGGCGGTCCGATGGCCGCCAACCTCGTCAAGGCCGGCTACCGGGTCACCGGCTTCGACCCGGTCCCCGCCGCGCGCGCGACGGCTTCGGAGGCCGGAATCGAGGTGGCTGAGTCGGCCGCCGCGGCGGTGGCGGAGGCTCAGGTCGTGCTCACGATGCTGCCAAGTGGCAAGCATGTGCTCGACGTCTACCAGGGCGAAGACGGTCTGCTGGCTGCGACGCCGTCCGGCGCGCTGTTCGTCGACTGTTCGACGATCGCGGTGGCGGATGCACGGGCTGCCGCCGAGCTGGTCGTCGCCTCTGGGCACCGGGCTCTCGACGCGCCGGTCTCTGGCGGAGTGGTCGGCGCGACTGCCGGGACGCTGACGCTGATGGTTGGCGCTCGGCCTGAGGACCTGGAGGCGGTTCGGGAGGTTCTCGAGCCGATGGCCGGGCGGATCGTGCACTGTGGCGACCCGGGCGCCGGGCAGGCCGCGAAGATCTGCAACAACCTGATCCTGGGCATCTCGATGATCGGGGTCAGCGAGGCGTTCGTGCTGGGGGAGAAGCTGGGGCTGACCCACCAGGCACTCTTCGATGTGACGTCGACGGCGTCCGGTCAGTGCTGGGCACTGACCACGAACTGCCCGGTTCCGGGCCCGGTCCCCACCAGCCCCGCGAACCGCGAGTACCAGCCGGGCTTCGCTGCACCGCTGATGGCCAAGGACCTCGGGCTCGCGATGGAGGCGGCCGAAGGAACCGGTACGGCGGCCGCGCTCGGAGCGCTCGCTGCTGGACTGTTCCGGGAATTTGCCGATGGCAACGGTTCGGCGCTGGACTTCTCGGCCATCATCAACGAGATCCGGGAGGCCTCATGACCGACTACGAGACGATCCTGGTCACCCGTGACGGGCGGACGGCGACGATCACGCTGAACCGGCCGAAGGCGCTGAACGCGCTGAACGCCGTACTGATGAACGAGGTCGTGGACGCGGCGACCGAGCTCGATCGGGACCAGGGCGTCGGCGCGATCGTGATCACCGGCTCCGAGCGGGCGTTCGCGGCCGGGGCCGACATCAAGGAGATGCAGGCCCAGTCGTACCAGGACATGTTCCTGTCGGACTGGTTCACCGCCTGGGACCGGCTGGCCGCAGTCCGTACGCCGTTGATCGCGGCCGTGAGCGGTTACGCGCTGGGCGGTGGATGCGAGCTGGCGATGATGTGCGACCTGTTGATCGCCGCCGACAACGCCAAATTCGGTCAGCCGGAGATCACCCTCGGAGTGATCCCCGGCATCGGCGGTTCGCAACGGCTCACCCGGGCGATCGGCAAGGCCAAGGCGATGGACCTCATCCTCACCGGCCGCACCATCGACGCCGAAGAAGCAGAACGCGCCGGCCTGGTCTCCCGCGTCGTACCGGCGGACACCTTGCTGGAAGAAGCAGCAGCTGTCGCCTCGAAGATCGCCGAAATGTCGCTACCCGCCCTCTACGTGGCGAAGGAAGCGGTGAACCGAGCCTTCGAAACAACCCTCACCGAAGGCTTGCTGTTCGAACGCCGCACCTTCCACGCCACCTTCGCTTTCGACGACCGCACCGAAGGAATGACCGCCTTCGTCGAGAAGCGCCCAGCAAAGTTCACCCACCGCTGATCAGCCGGCAAGGGTTGGGACCTTGCGTTGCTCGACGCCGACGTAGCTGCTGAGGGGGCGGATGAGGGCGTTCGACTCGAGTTGCTCCATGATGTGCGCGGTCCAGCCGGTGATTCGGCTCATCACGAACAGCGGGGTGAAGATCGGGATGTCGAAGCCCATCAGGTGGTAGACGGGTCCGGTCGGGTAGTCGAGGTTCGGGTGGATGTTCTTGTCCCGCAACATGGCGGCCGCCAACGCGTCGTACGTTGCCAGCAGGTCGGCGGACTTACCGTCATTGGTGAGTTCGCGGAGCTCTGCGGTCATGGTCGGGACGCGGGAGTCGCCGTTCTTGTAGACGCGGTGCCCGAAGCCCATGATCTTGCGCTTGTCTGCGAAGGCCTGCTTCAGCCAGGGCTCGACGTTCTCCGCGTCGCCGATCTCGGCGAGCAGGTGCATGACGGCCTCGTTCGCGCCGCCGTGCAGCGGGCCCTTGAGGGCGCCGATCGCCGCGGTGACCGCGCTGTAGATGTCGGACAGCGTCGAGGTGACGACACGAGCGGTGAAGGTCGACGCGTTGAAGCTGTGTTCGGCGTACAGGATCATCGAGACCTCGAACGCGCGCACCTGCTCGGCCGGCGGGATCTCGCCGAAGCACATGTGCAGGAAGTTCTCGGCGTACCCGAGGTTCGCGTCCGGCAGGATCGGGTCCAGGCCGCGGCGGCGACGCTGCTCGTACGCGACGATCGTCGGCAGCTTGGCGAACATGTCGATCGACTTCGCCAGGTTGTGGTCGCGGTCGTCCAGGCCCTCGGTCGGGTCGTCGGCGCCGAGGTAGCTGATCGCAGTGCGCAGGACGTCCATCGGGTGGCAGTCCTGGGGGAGCCGGGACAGCGCGCCGGTGACGTTGCGGCCGAGGGTACGGCGGTTGCGCTCGATCAGCTTGAATCCCGCGAGCTGGTTGGCGGTCGGCAGCTCGCCGTGCCACAACAGCCACGCGACCTCCTCGAAACTGCAGGACTCACACAGCTCCTGGACCGGGTACCCGCGATACGTGAGCGAGTTCGTCTCCTGGTTCACCATCGAGATCGTGGTGGTGTCGACGACGACCCCGGCCAGGCCTCTGAAGATGTCAGTCATGAGTTCTCCTGCGGGATGTCGAAGTTGAAGATGTCCGAGTCGAAGCGGCTGTACTCGGCGTACCGCAGCACTTCGTAGAGCCGGGTGCGGGTCTGCATGTCCGGCACGAGCTTGGCCTGGGTTCCGTCGGCTGCGATCGAGTCGAGCGCGCCCTCGATCGCGCCGAGCGCGACCCGCATCAGCGTCACTGGGTAGATGACGATGCTGACGCCGGCGTCGGCCAGTTCGGTGGCGGTGAAGAGCTTGCTCTTGCCGAACTCGGTCATGTTCGCCAGCACCGGTACGCCGACCGCGGCGCGGAAGGTCTCGAACTCCTGCACGGTCTCGAGTGCCTCGGGGAAGATCAGATCGGCACCGGCGTCGACGTACGCCTTGGCCCGCTCGATCGCCGCCTCGAGCCCTTCGAGTGAGCGCGCATCGGTGCGGGCGCCGATCACGAAGTTCGGATCAGTCCGTGCCTCGACCGCGGCCCGGACCCGACGGATCATCTCGGCCGGCTCGACCACGGACTTGCCGTCGAGGTGACCGCAGCGCTTGGGGTTGACCTGGTCCTCGAGATGGCACCCGGACAAACCGGCGGCCTCGAGGCTCTGGATGGTGCGGGCGACATTCATCGGTTCGCCGAAGCCGGTGTCGGCGTCGATCAGCGTCGGCAGCGTCGTGGCCGAGGTGATGTTCCGGCCGTCCTCGGCCACCTCGGTCAGGGTGGTCAGCCCGATGTCAGGCAGCCCGCGCTGGGCAGCCAGCACGGCACCGGAGATGTAGACACCATCGAAGCCGCGCTCCTCGATCAGCCGGGCGGTGATCGGCGTGAACGCTCCCGGGAAACGGAGCAGGTTCCCCGATGCCAGACCGGAGCGCAGCAGCGCCCGTCGTTCGGCCGCTGTCATCAGAAGAGTCCTTCCGGTGCGTCGGCGAGCTTGACCTCGTCGGCGGTGATGGTGAGGTCGCGGACCTCGGCGGCGGTCAGCTCGGGCAGGCGCTGGACGAGGTCGGTGAACCGGCGCCGCTCGGGCTCGGACACCACCCCGGTCGCGAGCCGGCGGAACTTGGTGAGGTAGTTGCTCCGGGCAAACGGTCGCGCGCCGCGCGGGTGCGCATCAGCGACACCGAGTTCGTCGGCGACCACCGTGCCGTCCTTCAGCGTGATCTCGACCCGACCGCCGAACTCGGGTTCAGCCGCGTGGTAGCGCTCGGTCCAGGTCGGGTCCTCGACCGTGCGGACGCGATGCCACAGGTCGATGGTGTCCGGGCGGTTCGCACGCTCGGCGGCGTACGAATCGACGTGGTGCCAGCTGCCGTCCTGGAGCGCGACGGCGAAGATGTACATGATCGAGTGGTCGAGCGTCTCGCGGCTCGCCTTCGGGTCGAGCTTCTGCGGGTCGTTCGCGCCGGTGCCGATCACGTAGTGGGTGTGGTGGCTGGTCCGGATCAGGATCGACTCGATCTGGTTCAGGTCGGCGATCCGTCCGCGCATCCGGCGGGCGAGGTCGATCAGCGCCTGGCTCTGGTACTCCGCGGAGTGCTCCTTGGTGTAGGTCCGCAGGATCGCGGCCTTCGCCTCACCGGGCGCGGGCAACGGCACCGTGTACGACGCTCCCGGGCCGCTCAGCAGCCACGCGATGAAGCCGTCCTCGCCCTCGTAGATCGGGGTCGGCGCGCCTTCGCCGCGGAGCGCGCGGTCCATCGCCTCGATCGCGGCCTTCCCGGCGAAGGCCGGCGCGTACGCCTTCCAGCTGGAGATCTCGCCCTTGCGCGACTGCCGCGTGGCTGTCGTCGTGTGCAGCGCCTGCCCGATCGCCTGGAAAGTGATCTCCGGCGATGTCCCGAGCAGCGTCCCGAGCCCGGCCGCGACCGACGGCCCGAGGTGCGCGACGTGGTCGATCTTGTGTTCATGCAGGCAGATCCCGGTCACGAGAGCGACCTGCACCTCGTACGCCGTCGCGATCGCCCGGAGCAACTGCTTGCCGTCGGCCCCTACGTGCTGGGCGACCGCGAGCAGCGGCGGAATATTGTCACCGGGATGCGAGTAGTCCGCCGCGAGGAACGTGTCGTGGTAGTCGAGCTCCCGGACGGCGGCCCCGTTGGCCCACGCTGCCCACTCCGGCGAGACCCGTACGTCGGCCGCCGTACCGATCACGGCCGCGCCGCGAGCGTGCGGGTGTGCGAGCGCCTGGCCGCGGGCCGCGACCACCGGCTGCCGGTTCACCGAGGCGACGGCCACGGAGGCGTTGTCGATGATCCGGTTGATCACCATGTCGGCCACGTCCGCCGTCACCTCGACCGGATCGGCGGCGACCTCCGCGAGCTTCCAGGCGAGCTGGTCCGTCCGGGCCAGACGGTCACTGCTGGGGTGGACGCGGACGTCGTGCTCGATCACTGGTGGATCCCTTCAGCCGGTGCGAATGCACTGAGATTCGCACCGAGGCAGAAGGTTGTGAAAGAGAGCCAATTTGCGAAGTTGTGAAAGCCAAGATTCGCAACAGCACAGGGGTCAGGTACGACGTTCCGGCACCGACAGCGGATAGGGGACGAAGGTGCTGCGGTCCTCGTCGACGTTCAGCGTGCGCCCGATCGGCGGCGCGGCCCGCTGCGGGCAGCGTGGTCGTTCACACGTCCGGCACCCCGGCCCGATCGGCATCGCCGAGCTGCGGTCCTCGAGGTTCAGGCCGTCGGCGTACACGAGCCGGCCGGCTTGGCGAACTTCGCAGCCGAGCCCGATCGCGAAGGTCTTCGCAGGTTGCCCATAGCCGCCACGACTACGGGTCAACGCCCGCGCAACCCACAGATACCGTTGCCCGTCCGGCATCTCCGCGACCTGGGTGATCACCCGGCCGGGAGCGGCGAACGATTCGTACACGTTCCACAGCGGGCAGGTGCCGCCGCTACGGGAGAAGTGGAAGCTGGTCGCGGACTGGCGTTTGGAGATGTTCCCGGCCCGGTCGACCCGGACGAAGATGAACGGTACGCCGCGCAGGCTGGGCCGCTGCAGAGTGCTCAGCCGGTGCGCGATCGTCTCGTAGCTCACCCCGAAGTGATCGGCAAGCAGCTCGACGTCGTACCGGAAGCGTTCGGCTGCTTGGAAGAACGGCGTGTACGGAAGGATGAACGCACCCGCGAAATGATTCGCCAGGCCGATCCGGGCCAGCTGACGGGTCTTCTCATCGGGCCACGGTTCGGTCTCCAGCACCTCGTCGATCAGCGGTTGGGCCTCGAGGAACGCGAGCTGGGTCGCCATCCGGAATGCCTGCTGACCGGCCTGCAGGTGTGAGGAGAAGTACAGCGTCCGCTCGGCCCGGGCATAGTGGTGCAGATCATTCGTGTCGGCGGGATCGTCCATGGAGCGTTGCGCGATCCGGATGCCGTGCTTCTCGCTCAGGTGGTCGCGCAGCCGACGCCGTACTTCGCCGCGCCGGGTGCCGATCTCCTTCGCTGACGCCTCGGCCGCACGGTCGAGGGTGTCGAAGTAGTTCTGGTGCCGGTAGAAGAAGTCGCGGACCAGCTCATGTGGGCTGGCGTCGGTCGGTGACGCCGTCCGGCTGTCGGTGAGCGTCTCCAGGTGCTCCTCGAGCCCGCGATGCCGCCGGTACAACGCGATCACGGCCTCGGCGACCTCCGGCATCGAACCGGCCAGCTCCTGCAGATCCGCCGCCGGAACCGGTGCTCCGCCGGGACGGCTGGGGAGCGCCTCGCGCAGCTCAGCGAGCTGGCGGGCGGAGTCCTGCGGCGCGAAGAAGGTCGCGTCGATCCCGAAGACCTCGGTCAGCCGGACCAGCACGGTGACGGTCAGCGGCCGGCTGTCGTGCTCGATCTGGTTCAGGTAGCTGGCAGAGATCGCCAGGACCCGGGCCAGGTCGACCTGGCTCATGCCGCGGTCCTGCCGCAACCGCTTCAGCCGCCCGCCGGCAAACACCCTGTCCACTACGCCAAGTTACCCCGTTCTTGCGAAGACTGGCATTGGCAAAGTTAGCAAATAGGCCCTTCTTGGTTGTCGGAACTTCGCAGGTTCGGCGCACTCCGTGAGACGTTGCCGCCTTTCATCACGGAGTACGCCTACCGGCGGTACCTGGTGAGCTTCAGCTAGGGCAGTGCAGCGTGGCCGCGGTCGGCGCGGAGCCGGCCGCGGTCCGCTTCAGCGCGATGATGCCGAGCGGTTGAACGTCCCCCTCCGGGACAGGCGGGCTCATCTCCGCATGCGACACGGTCGCGGGTCAACCGTTTGTCGGCACCGCCACACCCGCGACCCGGAGCAGATACTCGTACGGCGCTGTCGTGGTCTCGCCGGCGCCGTTGTGACCGGTCGCGACCGTCTCGACCTCGAGGCCAAGTGCTGTCACGGCGTCGACCAGCTGAACGGCGAGCCGGCCGCGGTACGAGTAGGGCTCGGGCATTGTCGGAGTGGCGCTCCAGAGGTCCGAGACGAACAGCACCTTCGGCCCGCTCGCATAAGCGATCAGCGTGTCCTCGGAGTGATCGGTGACGATGCGGTGGATCTCCAGGTTGCCGCCGTCGGCCATCGGCAGCACGAGTTTGTCCTCGACACCCCGGACGTCGATCGGCACCGGCGACTGCTGCAGCCGATCGGGTGTGATCGTGTGATCCGTGCGCAGGATCTGCTCGAAGAACCCGACGCTCCGGGTGCCCGAGACCACCGTGACGTTGCCCTCCGCAACGAATTCGCGGATTCCGCCGATGTGGTCGTAGTGGAAGTGGGTCGCGACCGCGTACCGCAACGCCTTGCCAGGGAAGGCGTTCCGGACCGCGTCGAGCGCCGCGCTGGTGTAGCGCGAGTACATCGGCGCATCCACGGTGGCGATGTGATCGGGCAGCTCCACGACGAGAATGTTGTGGCTCGGACCGACGACCACCTTCACGCCGGGAGCGACGTCGAGGGTCCGCACCGGCGCGGTCTGCAGGTCGAAGTAGAACCGGACCCCGGACAGCACGTAGGTCATGATCCACTCGGTCGAGCGCCGGGCGAAGGCCAGTTGCTCGGCGTCCGCCTGCGCACCGGGTTCCTTGATCGCGTACGTCGCTTCCGCGTCGTCGACGGTCATCCGGAACCGCGTCTCCTCGTGCACGGTGACACCGTCGACCGTGATCTCCATCCGGTACGGCAAGCGCAGCCGGCCGACCGCGCCGTACCGGCTGAAGTGGATCTCGACGGTCGAGTCACCCTTGGGGGAGTGGTCCTCGATCACGCTGACCGTGGCGATCGTGCCGTCGTCGGCAAGGTGCAGCGTGATGCCGGATTCCTCGAGTACCAGTACGCCGTCCGCGGGCGACGTGACCGGACCGGCGATCGCCTGCCGGGCGAGCCGCAGTACCGACGTGAGGTCGAGGTGCCGTTGCCGGGCGGCGACCCGCCAGGCGGGGATGGCGCGATCCACCGGGCGCGGGTCGAACATGAAGTCGACGCCGGTCAGCCAACCCGTCGTACCGTCGCTGGTCTCGGTGTAGGACAGCTCGACCGGGACGAGGTGGGTCGGGCCGGTCAGCGTCAGTTCGTACCGGGGGTCAGTGAGATCCTCGGTCAGGTCGAACTGGAATTCAGCCACGAGTTCCGGCTGCTCGGGCGTCGCGCCCCAGCCGGGATGCAGCCGCCGGCCGGTCGCCGTGGTGCGTTGGGTGCGGGCCGCGAGGACGGCGTCGCGGCCGCCGAGTCCGTCGAGAAGTCGTTCCACTGAGTTGTTCACCATTTGAGTGTTCAACCGCCCAGGGAATGAGTCCAACGACTGGTTGGTATCAGTAGCATGCATGGTGTGCATACCAGTGAGCTGGACCTGAATCTGCTGATTCCGCTGGAAGCCCTGCTCGAGGAGCGGCACGTCTCCCGGGCGGCTGCGCGGGTGCAGCTGACCCAGTCGGCGATGAGTCGCGCGCTGGCCAGGCTGCGCCGGGCGCTGGGGGATGAGCTCCTGGTGCGCACCGCCAACACCTATGAGCTGACTCCGCGCGCACGGATCGTCAAGCGGGAGCTTGAGTACCTGATGCCACGGATCCACGCGCTGGGCCGGCCGCCGTTCGACGCGGCCGCCGCGACCGACCTCGTCCGGCTGAGCTGCAGCGACTACGTCACCCTCCTGTACGGCGAGGCGCTGTTCGGCGCGATCTTCCAGGAGGCGCCCAGCCTGTCGCTGGCCATGGAGGCGTTGTCGCCGAACACCGTCGCCGATGTCGAGCACGGGCGGGTGGACACGGCCTTCGTTCCCTTCCGGCCGGCTGCCAATCTGAGCTGGTTGCGGCTGCTCGACGAGGACTTCGTCTGCCTTCTGGCGGCTGATCATCCAGTGCGGCGCGTCACGCTGGACGACCTGGCGACGTACCCGCAGGCCGGCGCGGTCTTCCTCGCCGAGGAGGCGATGATTCTCGAACGGCGGTTGGCCGAGCTCGGCGTCCAGCCGCCCTCGGCCCTCCGGGTCCCTTATTTCAGTGCGGTCGCCGCTGCGCTCCCCGGCTCCCGCTTCATCGCCACCCTGCCGCGCCGCCTCGCTGTCCGGTACGCCGACGACCAGCGGCTGCGGCTCGCCGAGGCGCCGGCCGAGCTGAACGGTTTCAGCTACGGCCTGATCTGGCATCCGCGCCTCGATCAGGACCCGCTGCACCACTGGCTGCGCGCCAAGATTACATTGTTAACTGGTTGACGATCGGTTACGTTATTGTCATGGTGATGACCGGGACCGATGCCGTGGGGGTACGGCGGCCGATCGTGCTGATCGGCATTCTGAGTTCGCTGACGGCGGTGGCGCCGTTCGCGATCGACATGAATGTGCCGGGGTTCCCCGAGCTGGGGCGCGAGCTGGGTGCGAAGTCGTCGGTCGTCCAGTTGTCGATGAGCGTGTTCCTGTTCGGGCTGGTGGTCGGCCAGCTGGTGATCGGGCCGATCAGTGACCGGCTCGGCCGGCGCCGCCTGCTGATCCCCGGTACGGCGCTCTTCGCCGTACTGTCGGCCGTCTGCGCTCTCGTCCCCTCGATGCCGCTGCTGCTCGCGGGAAGGTTCCTGCAGGGATGCGCCGGAGCCGCCGGGACGGTCCTCGCGCGGGCGATCCTGACCGATCGCTTCGCCGGTCCGCGGTTGCCGTTCTACTTCTCGATCCAGTCGATGATCCTCGGGGTCGCGCCGGTCCTCGGCCCGATGCTCGGTGGGCTGATCGTCACGGCCGGCGGTTGGCGCGCGGTCTTCTGGGTGCTCGCCGTACTCGGAGTCGCGTTGTGCACCGTGGTTCTGCTCCAGGTGCCGGAGTCCTTGCCGCCCGAGCGGCGGGCCACGACCGGGATCGCGTCCACCTTCACCACGATGGGTTCCCTGCTTCGCGGCCGCCCGTTCGCCGGTTACGTCCTGACGCTGGCCTTCGCCGCGGGGGCGATGTTCATGTACATCGGCAGCTCGACGTTCGTCTTCCAGGACACGTTCGGTCTGTCGGCGGCGCAGTACGGGCTGGTGTTCGCCTCGAACGCCGGCGTGATGCTGATCGCGAACATCGCCTTCGGAATCACCTCGAGGCGGGTCCCGACGCCGCGGCTGCTGGCCGGCTATATCGGCATCGCAGTACTGGGCGCACTCGCGCTGGCGATCCAGGCCACCACCGCACCGACCCTGGCCGGAACCTGGATCTGTCTCGCCGTCGTGCTGTTCGGTATCGGCGGCACCTTCCCCTCGGTCTCGACCATCGCTCAAACCATCGGCCGCTCCCGCGCGGGCGCTGCCGCCGCGTTGTCGGGGACCGGGTCATATTTGTTCGGAGCGCTGACGAGTCCGCTCGGCGGTGGCACAGTCGGCACCATGTCCGTCTTGATGCTTGCCGCGCTGGTGCTCGCCGCGGTCGCGTTGCTCTTCGCCCGGCCGTGGCGACCCATCGTCGAAAGGACGCTGGCATGAACCTCACCCTGCTGCTGCTCACCAAGCTCGCGAAGCTCCGCCTGTCCAGCGTCGCCGCGCCCGACCACGACCCGGACAGCATCGTGATCGACCCGGACCCCGCCGTACAGGTCCGCCCGAGCCGGACCGCGCGCTCCACCAAGGGCATCAGGTACGCAGGCAAGCTCCGGATGGATCTCCTGGTTCCGCCGGGCCCCGGCCCGCATCCGGTCGTGCTCTACCTACCCGGTGGCGGCTTCGTCGCCGCGCGTCGCCAGATGGCTGCGAAGCAGCGCGGGTATGTCGCCGAGGCCGGGTTCGCGGTTGCCAGCATCGACTACCGGACCACGTCCAACGGCGCGACCTATCGGGAGGGGCTCGCGGATGTCGCTGCCGCACTGGCCTTCCTGCGCGCTCAGGCGGCCGAGTACCACCTCGACCTGACGCGGCTCGCGGTCTGGGGTGAATCGGCCGGCGGCTACCTGGCGTCGATGGCCGCGACCGAGCCGGACCAGGAGTTCGCCGCCGCGGTCAGCCTCTTCGGAGCCTCCGACCTCAGCAAACTTTCCGACGGCTTCGACATCGAGGTCCCGGCCGCGATCCCGGCCTACGTTCCCGACTTCGCGCAGGGGAATCCGGCGACCCGCATCACCGCCCAGACCCCGCCGTTCCTGCTGCTGCACGGTGACGACGATCGGATGATCCCGCCGGCCCAGACCGCGATCTTGCACCAGGCATTGCTTGCCGCAGGCATCGAAAGCACCCGGTACGTCGTGCGCGGCGCCGGCCACGGCATGCTGTCCGAGCACCCGGCGGTCTGGACGAGCAAGGAGTTGCTGGTCCGCGTCGTCGACTTCCTGCGCGCGCACCTGTCCCAGAAGGTCAGCTAGCCATGGTCGCTCGCAACCGCCCGAATCGCTGCGGACAGCCGGGCGATCGGCTCCGGTAGTGGGCGGCGGGGGAGTCGCGCCAGCAGGATCCGGCGCTGCTCCTCCGGACCGCCTTGTACGGCGATGATCCGGACGCCGGGCGGGAGCGCGAACGTCAGTGCGGTCGGGGCGGTGGTGATGCCGAGACCGGCGGCGACGAGATGGAGTTTGGCCAGCCAGTCGCGGGCGGTGTGAACGATCTGCGGGCGCTCGTCGAGACCCGGCCAGACTCCCATGTACAGCTCGCCGCCCGGACCGGCGATCCACTGCTGACCACGGAGATCCGCGATGTCGACGACGTCCGCGTGAGCTAGCGGATGCGTGCTCGGGACCGCGATCCGGAGACTGCGTTCGGAGAGCGTCTGCACCTCCAATGCCGGCGTCTCCGTGTCGGGTGCGCGGAACGGCGGTGCCGAGGCCAGGATCGCGAGGTCGACGGTCCCGGCGCGGAGTGCCCGGATGAGTGCTGGCGTGCTGCCTTCGCGGCTGATCACCGTGATGCCTGGATGCGTCTCGCGGAGTGCGGCCAGGGCGCGCGGGACCAGCCAGACGCCCGCGGTCGCGAACCACCCGAGCCGGACGGTGCCTTGTTCTTCCGGAATCCCGGCCAGCTCGCGAGCGGCTGCGTCTACCTGATCGATCGCGGCGGCAGCCCGCCGTACGACGATGCGACCGGCCGGAGTCAGCCGTACGCCGTCGTGGCGGCGCTCGAGCAACGCCGTACCCGCGGCGCGTTCCAGGGAAGCGATCTGGCGGGAGACGGCGGACTGGGTGTAGCCGAGCGCGGTGGCCGCGGCGGTGAGCGTGCCGCGCTCGGCCACCTCGCGGAACACCCGCAGCGCGGTCAGCGACGCATCGGTGAAGGTCATGACGTTTACGCATACCATACTTGCGAGACTTTCGCTGGTGGCATGGCCTGGTGCGGCCTAGCTTGAAGGTATGAATCTCATTCAGACATCGTTCGGATTCAGCAGCACGGCGGCTGAAGTTGCCGCTGGCATCGATCTCTCCGGGCGTCGCGCAGTGGTCACCGGTGCCGCTTCCGGCCTCGGGGTCGAGACGGCGCGCGCCCTCGCGGCCACGGGTGCCGAGGTCACGCTGGCCGTTCGCGACCTCGAGGCTGGGGAGCGGGCTGCGAAGGACATCAGCGCGACCACCGGCAGTACGGCGTTGCGCGTCGTACCGCTCGATCTGACCGATCCCGCTTCGGTCGCCGCGTTCACCGCCGAGTGGGACGGTCCGCTGCACATCCTGGTGAACAACGCCGGGGTGATGGCGTCGCCCGAGACCTATACGCCGCAGGGGTGGGAGCTGCAGTTCGCCACCAATCACCTTGGTCACTTCGCTCTGGCCACAGGCCTGCATGATGCGCTGGCGGCCGATGGTGCGGCTCGGATTGTCGTCGTCAGCTCGTCCGGCCACCAGATCTCGCCGGTCGTCTTCGACGACGTGAACTTCGCGTTCCGGCCGTACGACCCGTGGCTGGCCTACGGGCAGTCCAAGACCGCAAACGTGCTGTTCGCGGTCGAAGCGACGCGGCGCTGGGCCGCCGACGGCATCACCGCGAACGCCCTGATGCCCGGCGGGATCTTCACCAACCTGCAGCGGCACACCAACGGGCGCGGCAGCGGTACCACTCCACCCGAGCTGATGAAGTCTGTCGAGCAAGGCGCGGCGACCTCGGTCCTGCTGGCCACGGCACCTCTGCTCGAAGGCATTGGCGGGCGCTACTTCGCCGACTGCAACGAGGCCGCGACCATCGACCGACGTGGCGACGCGCCGCCCCTGCAGGGAGTAGCTCGCTACGCCCTGGACCCGGCGAACGCCGTCCGGCTGTGGGACCTGTCCGAGAGTCTGGTGGCCTCATGACCATCGCACTCGTCACCGGCGCCACCCAGGGACTGGGGCTGGCGCTGGTCGAGGGGCTCGCCGCCCGCCTCGGCCCTGAGGACACCGTCTATCTGACCGGCCGCGACATCGACCGCGTCACCGCCGCCGTGGCGACCATGCCGAGCGGGGGTGCGCGGATCCGCGCCGAACTGCTGGATGTCGGCTCCCCGGGCGCCACCGAGAATCTCGCCGCCCAATTGAAGGAACGGCACGGTGGCGTCGACATCGTGTTCGGGAACGCCGTGATGCGGGTCGGCCCCGACGACGACTCGCGCGCGATCGTGGACGCTTACACGCAGGTGAACAACTTCGGCACTACCAGACTCCTACGCGCTTTTGCACCGCTTCTGCGGGACAACGGCCGGCTGCTGGTGGTGGCCAGTTCCCTCGGTACGCTGCACTACCTGGCACCCGTCCTCCATCACCACTTCGACAACCTCGCCGACCTGGATGAGGTCGACGACCAGGTGGCTGCCTGGCGGGACCTGGTCAAGGACGGAACCGCGCGCGCGACCGCGTGGCCGGGCTTCGTCAACATCCCGTCCAAGATCGCCCAGGTCGCCGCTGTCCGCACCTTGGCCACCCTCCGCCGGGACGAAGACGTTGCCCGCGGCATCCTCCTGGCCGCCGTCTGCCCCGGCATGATGAACACCCCCACTTCGGCCCTCTGGTGGGACGTGAGCACAGCGCCGACCCCGGCCGAGGCCGCCGTACCGCTGCTCGATCTGGCCCTCGACCCAGCCGACCCGGATCACTACGGCCAGCTCCTCCGCCATGGCAAGGTGCTGCCCTGGGCTTGACTCTTGTTCACTGACCAAGTATTACTGGAACCAGAACTTGGTCAGTGAACAAGTAAGGAGTGGATCATGAAGGTTTGGCTGATCACCGGTGCGTCGAAGGGCTTCGGCCGCGAGTGGACCGAGGCCGCGCTCGAGCGGGGTGACCGGGTGGCTGCGCTCAGCCGGACGGCGGGCGCGTTCGACGAGCTGGTCAGCAAGTACGACGACGCTGTCCTGCCGCTGCAGATCGACGTCACCGACCGCGCGGCCGTGAATGCGGCGGTCGCGCAGGTCATCGAGCACTTCGGGCGGATCGATGTCGTGGTGAACAACGCCGGGTACGGCCTGTTCGGCATGGTCGAGGAGGTGAGCGAGCAGGAGGCGCGCGACCAGCTCGAGGTGAACCTGTTCGGCGCGTTGTGGGTGACCCAGGCGGTGCTGCCGCAGTTGCGGGCCCAGGGCAACGGTCACATCGTGCAGGTGTCGTCGATCGCCGGCGTGTTCTCGCTGCCCGGCCTCGGCCTCTACAACGCGTCGAAGTTCGCGCTCGAGGGCTTCACCGCCAGTCTGGCCGCCGAGGTGAAGGCGTTCGGGATCAAGGTGACGCTGGTCGAGCCGGCCGGGTATGCCACCGACTGGGCCGGTCCGTCCGCGGTCCACGCCGACCAGTTGGCGGCGTACGAAGAGGTCCGGGCCGGGATGCAGCGCCCGGCCGGCAAGCGCGGCGACCCGAGCGCGACCCGCGGGGCGATTCTGAAGGTCGTCGACGCGGAGGAGCCGCCGCTGCGGATCTTCTTCGGTCCGGGGCCGCTGCCGGTGATCAAGAACGAGTACGCCGCTCGCCTGGCCGAGTGGGAAGCCTGGGATGATGTCTCCCAAGCAGCCTTCGGAGTCTGAACGGAGCAGAATGCGTCTGAACCTGGACGATGTGATCGCGGCCGCGTTCGCCACGCTGGAGGACGAGGGCCTGGAGCGGCTCTCCCTGCGCGCGGTGGCGCGGAAGCTGGACGTGCACCTCAACTCGGTGAGCTGGCAGGTCAAGACCAAACAGGCCCTGATCGACACGATGGCGGACACGATCATCGGCGAGGTCCGGATCGACAACCTGCCGGCCGATCCGGTCGAGCGGGTGCGGCTGGTCGCCAACCGGTACCGCGCCGCGATGCTGCGGCACCGCGACGGCGGCCGCCTGGTCGCGGGCACCTTCACCGGCACCGGCAAGACCCTGCGGGTCGCCGAGGTGATCGTCGGCGGTCTCCTGGCCGCCGGCTACTCAGAGGCCGACGCGGCCCGGCTGTGCTGGTCGATCGTCTACCTGACGCTCGGCCTGACCCAGGAGGAGCAGACGCCGACGGACAATCCGCACGGCGATCTGCCCGAGCTTCTCGAAACCGGTGACTACCCGGCCTTGGCCAAGCTCGGTGTCGCCACGCTGCTCGACGACACCTTCGACGCCCGCTTCGACTACGGAATCAGCCGCCTGCTCGACCGATGAGCCCTACTGTCCTTCGTGGGGTGCCTTGTACGTCTTGGCCAGCTCGGACTCGAAGAGCGGCTGGACGTACTTCGTGCCACCGGGCGCCGCTGCGTCGGGCTGAGCGACGTACACCTGACGGGTTGCCGGGGCGCCGGGGGTGCCGAAGTTGAGGGCGGCAACCAGATCGCCGGTGTCGGCGGAGGTGGTCTGCTGCATGGCCTTGTGGATGCCGTCGCGGGTCAGGTCCTTGTTGTCACAGGCCTTCTTGAGCACGGTTCCCCACACCGCACCGACCGCGTAGCCGTACGGCGTACCGGCGTTCGGCGGCTCCTTGTAGCCCGCGGCCGTGTACTTCTGGGCGATCTCCTTGGCCTTCGGGATGTCCGCGGCGAACGGCACCGTGCTCGCGACGATGTAGAGCTTGTCCAGCGCGCTCGCCGCCGGGCTCTTCAGCAACACCGGGTCGAAGGCCGGGTTGTTGCTGAGGATCGGCACGTTCAGCCCGAGCGCCTTGTTCGCGGCGGCGGCCGAGCCGGTCTGCTTCGGCGTGGTGGTCAGCAGAATGACCTTCACACCCTGGCCCTTGAGCCCGGTGACGACGTTGGTCAGGTCGGTGTCGGTCGAGGTGATCTTGACGTCGTGCAGCTTCAGCTTGTGCTGCTCGGCGTAGTACTTGGAGCCGCGCAGCCCGTTCGCGCCGTACTCGCCGTCGACGTAGATGTGCCCGACCGAGTCGCCGTCGGCGAGCATCCCCTTCTCCTGCAGGTAGCTCATCCCGTCGATCATCTCGATGTCGTACGTGGTGCCGACGATCATCGCGTACGGGTTGCCGAGCAGCTCCGACGACCAGGACGCCGGGGTCGTGGTGACCTTGTCGGTCTCGATGTCCTTGCCGAGCGCGGCCATCACCGGTGAACCGGTGAGCTGGACGAAGCCGAGCACCTTCGGCTCGATCTGCGGGTACAGCGTCTTGGCGGTGTCCGCCTTGTAGCCGTGGTCGACGGTCTCGAGCTTGATCTGCCGCCCGCAGACCCCACCGGCGGCGTTGACATCCTTGGCCCACAACTCGTTGCCCTGGGTGATTGCCGTCGACAAGCTCTTGAACGGGCCGCTCAGGTCGGCCATCACGCCGAGCGTGATGTCCTTGTCGGTGACCCCGGTCCCGGCCTGGACACCGCCGGCCGAGGTCGAGTTCGTCTCGGCGCCGCCCTTGGTGCTGCAGGCGGCCAGTGGCAGCACCAGTGCCACGACCGCGGCTTTGACCAGCAGACGTTTCATGATCTCAACTCCTTGATTCTGCGGCCGATCGCGGCCAGACCGCCGGGTTCGAAAAGGACGACGAGGACGATCGCCGCGCCGTACACGAAGGAACTGACCAGGACTGGGGTCACCGATCCGGTGAACCAGCCGAGGTCGGTGGAGTACAACGTGAGGAGCTGCGGCAGCCCGTACACGACCAGCGCGCCCACCACCGCGCCGGGGATCGAGCCGAGGCCGCCGATGATGGCCATGGCCAGAAACGCGATCGAGGTGTTGATGCCGTAGGTGCCGAATTCGTTCTCGTCCGGTTTCAGGATGTCGAACCACAACACGGTCATGACACCTGCCAGCCCGGCGTACGCCGACGAGACCGCGAAGACGCTGGCCTTGGTACGACGGACGTCCACACCCATGGCGGCGGCCGCGGCCTCGTTGTCGCGGACCGCGCGCCACGACCGACCGACCCGGCTGCCGACCGCGCCCTTGGCCAGCCAGTACGCCAACGCCAGCAGGACGAGGAAGAGGTACCAGAGCCGTTCGGTCCCGCGCAGCGGCACACCGGCGATCACCAGGGTGCCCTCGTTGGAGAACGAGAACCCGAAGAGTTCGAAGGTCGCCGGCGCACGGCCGGTCGACGTACCGCCTGTCAGTGATTCAGCCGCTTGGCCGAGGTACAGCCCGAGGAACACCAACGCGAGTGAGGCGACGCCCAGATAGATGCCGCGGACGCGGCCCGCGACCGGTGCGAACGCGACGCCCGCCAGCGCGCTGATCGCGACGGCTCCTATCAACGCCAGCAGCGGGTTGAGCCCGAGGCCGACGAGATCGTCGTCCGTCCCGGAAAGCACCGTGTACGACGTGGCGCCGACCAGCAGGAAGAATCCGTGCGCGAGGGAGAGCTGGCCGGCCTGCCCGCTGAGCAGCGTCAGCCCGATGGCGCCGACCGCGCCGATCATCATGTACTGACCGGCTTTGAGCCACGAAGCGTCGAGGTAGAGCGGCAACGCCAGCAGCACCACAGCCAGTGGGATCCACAGGAGTTTAGACACGGGTTGTCTCCCGGGTGCCGAACAGCCCGGCCGGACGGACGACGAGTACGACGAGCATCACCAGGAACACGGCGCCTTTCGCGAAGGCGAACGAGATGTACTCCGTGGAAAGCGCGTCGACGAGTCCGACCGCGAGCCCGCCGACGATCGCGCCGGCGGTGGAGTCGAGTCCGCCGATGATCGCGGCCGGGAACGCGGCGAGCGCGATCGAGTGCGTTCCGCGCGACAGACCGGCGCCGGAGAAGTCCTGCGTGGCGATGAAGAGGACGGCGACTCCGGCGAGGAGACCGGCCAGCAGCCAGGCCGACGCGGTGACCCGCGAGCTGCGGATCCCCACCAGGGCAGCGGCCTCGGGGTTCTCGGCCTGCGCCCGGAGAGCGATTCCCCAGGTCGTGTAGCGGAACGCGAGGAAGAACGCGGTGATCAGAACTGTCGCGACCAGAAGCGCCACCAGGTGCGTCCGGAAGAGCGTGACGCCGCCGAACTGCAACGGCTTCGCATCCCAGGCGTCGCCGATGAACGGCAACGAGACGCCAAGCCTGCGAACGACTTCCTCAGTGATGATCACGTCCACACCGATGGTCAGCAGCGCCAGGCTGAACGGATCCGCATGTCTGGACCGGGCCAGCAGCAACCGCTCCACCGCCAGCGCCAGCAGCCCCGCGCTGACGATCCCGATCACGGCCGCGGCTGCCCAACCGACGTGATCCTTGGTGACGAGGACCAGGTAGCCGCCGAAGAGCACCAGCGATCCGTGCGCGAAGTTCACCACCTCGGTCGCTTTGAAGATCACCACGAAGCCCAGTGCGAGCAGGGCGAACACCGCACCTTTGCCCAGTCCGTTGAGCAGGAGTTGGATGAACGTCGTCATGTCGTCGCTCCGAGATAGGCCTTGATCACGTCGGGATCGGTCTGTACGTCGGCCGGCGTACCGTCGGCGATCACCCGGCCGAAGTCGAGCACCGTGACCTGGTCCGCGATCCCCATCACCAGGTCCATGTCGTGTTCGACGAGCAGGATCGCGATCCCGAGGTCGGTCCGGATCTGGCCGATGGTCGCGGCCAGTTCGGCGGTCTCCGCGGTGTTCAGTCCGGCGGCCGGTTCGTCGAGCAGTAACAGCTTCGGCTCGACTGCGAGCGCGCGGGCGATATCGACCTTCTTGGTCACGCCGTACGGGAGAGCGCCGAGCGGCTGATCCACCGCCGCGCCGATTCCGAGGAAGTCGCAGATCTCCCGGGCGCGTTGCGCATGCCTTCGTTCCTCTTTGCGGGTCAGGCGCAAGGAGCAGGCGACGAAGCCGCCGCGGGTGAGCGTGTGCCGGCCGAGCAGCACGTTGTCGAGCACGGTGGAGTGCGTGGAGAGCGCGGTGTTCTGGAACGCGCGCCCGATGCCGAGCCCGGCGAGGCGGTGCGGCCGGAGGTCGAGCAGGCTCTGTTCGCCCAGCCGGACCGTTCCCGAGGTGGGCCGGTAGAGGCCGCTGATCACGTTGAAGCAGCTGGACTTTCCGGCGCCGTTCGGTCCGATCAAGGCGTGCAGTGAGCCCGGCGACACCGTGAACGAGATCTCGTCCAGCGCGACGAGTCCGCCGAACCGGAGCGTGACCCGGTCGAGGACCAACATCAGGACCACCTCGCCAGTGAACGGCGTTCCTGCGCAGGGGAACCCAGATAGTGCTGGTGAACGCTCGCTGCGATCTCCGAGGCCGGCCCTTGGAGCGCAACCGAGCCAACGTTCAGTACGACGGCCTGGTGCGCGACTGTGAGTGCCATCGACGCGTTCTGCTCAACCAGTACGACGGCTGTGCCTTGCGCGTGGATCTCGCGGATGGCCTCGCCGATTCGCTCGACCAGCTTGGGTGCAAGGCCGAGTGACGGCTCATCGAGGAGCAGCAGTTTCGGGACCGCCATCAACGCACGGCCGATCGCGAGCATCTGCTGCTCGCCGCCGGACAACAGCCCGGCTCGCTGGTCCGCACGCTCGTCCAGCAACGGGAAGAGAGCGCCTACTCGTTTCCGGGCTTCGGTTCTCGCGGCGGCCTTGGTCGCTATTCCGCCTGCTCTCAGGTTCTCGGCCACGGTCATCCGGGTGAAGATCTGCCGACCCTCAGGTACGCCGACCACCCCCTGCCGGACCACCTGCGCCGCATCGAGCCGGTCGATCCGCAGACCGCCGTACTGGATGGTTCCTGCGGTCACCGTGCCGCGATGCAGCCGAAGCGTCCCGGAGATGGCACGCAGCAGCGTGGACTTCCCCGCGCCGTTGGCACCGAGCACGGCGAGCACACCGTCGTCGGGGACGTCGAGATCCACACCGTGCAAGGCGATCATCGACCGGCCGTAGCGCACGCGCAGATTCCGGATGCTGAGCACTGGCGGCCCTCCGCTTCTCCGACCGGCTTCTGGACGGGCCGGTGGCGGACAGTCTGCGAAGAACCGCGCCCCGCCTCACACCCCCAAGTGGAGACCTCGCGATAACAACCTGGCCTCACTTCCTTGGTCCGCTAGGTCCGCGCCTGTGCCTACACGGTTGCGTGGCCTGTATCGGTGTGAGGTTTCCCCTTGTGGATAAGGGGTTGTGGCTGTCAGCTGATTTGCATTGACTCTCCGCGATGCATAGAATCGAACACATGTTCGATGAAGATCTGACGCTGCTTTCGACGGCCGACCTGCTGGAGTCGGCCGCCGATCACCGCGCGTTCGCCAACCGGGCGGACGCGCGAGGTCTCGAACATGCCCTGGTCTATGCCGATCGTTTCCATCCCGACGCCGGTGCCTCGCGTCCTGGCCGGCGTTCGTTCGAGGGTCGCGAACGTCCCGTGGTTCTTGGCGGGGAGGGCTGCCCGGAGATCATGGAGTTCGCGATCTCGGAGTATGCGGTCGTGCTCGGTGTCTCGCACGGGATCGGCGCCAAGATCATCGGTGACGCGCTGGCGTTGCGGCACCGGTTCCCCTTGACCTGGGCCCGGGTTCTGTCAGGTGACGCAACGCCGTGGAAGGCCTGCCGGATCGTCCGCGAGTGCGTCGACCTGTCCGAAGAAGCCGCCCGGTTCGTCGACAGCCGTGTCGCCGCGCTGATCGACACCATCACTCCGTACCGCCTGGACAAGATCGTCAAGGCAGCCAAGATGCACGCCGACCCCGAAGCAGCCCACGCCGAGGCGGCCGCCAAGGTCCGCGAACGCGGCGTGTTCGTCGGCCGCTCCAACGAACACGGCACCAAGACCATCTACATCCGCACGTCGATTGGCGCGGCCGCCCGCTTCGACGCCGCCATCGACGCCCTCGGCGACGCACAGCAATCCATCGGCGATACCCGCTCCACCCAGCTCCGCCGCGCCGAAGCGGTAGGCATCATCGCCGACCCAGTCTTCGCCCAAGAACTCCTGAACCAAGCCCACCAACACCCCCACACCCCCAACCCAGACACCGCCCCAAACACTCCAGCCGAAGCAGCCCCCACCACAGACGCGGACCCAAGCCCGTCAGCCGGAGCAACCTCCACCACGGATGCCGCAAACACGCCAGCTGCTGCAGCCTCCACCACAGGCGCCGGCTCATGCACGTCTGCCGGAGCAGTCTCCGGCATGGATGTCGCGAGCACGTCAGCTGCAGGAGCTTCCACCGCAGGCGCCGGCCCAAGCGCTCCAGCTGCAGCGACGTCCACTACAGGTGCCGCTGCAGGCGCTGCGGCGACAGCAACCTCGGCTTCGACTGCCGGAACCTTGCCCGCTCCCACCTCAAGCACTCCTGCCTCGCCCACCTCCGCAACGCCGACCTCTGCTCCGGGTGCCTACGCTCCCAAGGCACCGGCATCCGGGCCCGCCGGGCCCACTTCGACCACGAGCTCCTCGGTGCCAACTGCTCGGGATACCTCCGCTCCACAGGGCCCCGGCCCGCATGCCGTCACCTCGACCCCGAACGTCTCAACCGGCAACGTCTCAACGCCGAGCGCGTACGCCCCGTGCGCCGCCACTCCGGGTTCACTCACCCCGGCGGATGTTGACGAGCCGGGTCCGGACGACGAAGCGGACCGGGACGCGCCGCACCCGAGCAGCAGCAACCTGCCCGACCCGATGGACCGTCCAGATCGCCCGCCCTACCGACTAATGGAACCGTTCGATCCTGCCTCGTGCCGCCTACCCGACGACGGCCAACCCATGGACGCCGCCACACAACGCGCACTCGCGAGCCGGCTCGCACAAATCAAACACGACGCCTACGCCCGGCTCGCCTCCGCCGCGACCACCCAAGACGCCGCGACTCCCGACGACCCCGCGATCCCCAAGGCTCCCGCGAGCCCAGGTGAGTCCGCGGCCCGAGGTAGTACCGCACGCTCGGGTAGCGCCGCACGCCCGGGTAGTGCCGCACGTCCAAGTAGGGCCGAGCTCCGTCCAGGCAAAACCGTCATCTACGTACACCTCACCGACAGCACCCTCACGGCCGCCGCAGAGGCCGCAGCCGCAGGCCAGGACTGTGACGGTGTACTGCGAGTCGAAGGCAACGGCCCACTCCTGGCCACGCAGCTCGGCGAGCTCATCGGCTACGGCCCCTACATCGTCAAGCCCGTCATCGACCTCAACGACGCCGTCTCGGTCAACTGCTACGAGGCCACCGCCCCGATCCGGGAACGCGTCAAACTCACCCACCCCGTCGAACTCTTCCCGTACGGCACCCGCGAAACCAGCGGCGCCCTCGACCTGGACCACCTCAAGCCCTACGACCCACTCGGACCGCCAGGCCAAACCAGCACCACCAACCTCATCCCGCTCAGCCGCCGCGCTCACCGACTGAAGACCCACGCACGCGGCTGGAAGATCCACCGACTCAACGCCACCACCCTCGAATGGACCACACCCCACGGCTTCGTCTTCCACGTCGACCGCACCGGAACCCACCGCATCATCAAGCCCGAGATCGACCCCCAGGCTGAGGTTTAGTGGCCCTTGAGGGGCTGTAGACCGTTCGGGGTAACCCGCAAACCACGGTTCCCGCGCGCCGCGATGCGGCCGGGCCGGTCGGCGGTGGCTGGTCGCCCTGCGGCCGATGAACTGAACGATGGCTGGCTGGCTGGCTGGCTGGCTGGCTGGGCTTGCTTGCGGCTGGCCGGATGGTGCGGCCGGTGACCGAGGTGCGCCTTGCCTGGGGCTGACGGGCTATGGCTGAGCTGAGTGAAGTGCCGTCAGCGACCCAGGTGCACGTAGCGGCTGGATCAGGTGCTGGCCGCGGCTGAGCCTGCGGCCGGGCGCTGGTTCCCGGCGTTGCTGGTGGTGCCGCGCTGTGGCTCAGGTCAGTGGACTAGAGGTCGCTGGGCAGCCGGTGGGTCTCGCGCCACCAGTGGTGGCGCGAGACACCGTGTGACGGCTGGAGACCTGTTGTCATAGGTCTCCGGCCCCGGCTTCTAGTCTCCGGCCGCCACGGGTGGCGCGGGCAGCACGGTCCGGGGGATCGCTCCTTGTGAGTGGCGTCACCGTGCAAACAGCACTCGAGTGTGGGGGCCGGCCGCCGGATATCGATTTCCGGCAGCACGGTACTCACACTCGGCGGCGCAGTCCTCACATTCGATGACGCCGAAGGTCAGGCGGGACCTCAGACGCCCGACTGCGCCAGCAACCACCGCGACGGGTCAGCTACCAGGCCTCGTCACCCACACCTCAGCCATAGCCCGTCAGCCGTCGGCAACGTGCCACCTCGGTCACTGACCTCGCCATCCGGCCCCGCCACAGATCACCACAACCGCCCTGCTCCAGTAAACCGGCCGCAGCGGCGACCAGCCACCGCCTACCTCACCGGCCGGATCACCAACCGGCCCGACCGCGAACACCCCACTGGGGACCGCGAAAGACCCCTGACCAGAAGTCCCGACCTCCACTGGACCGGCTTCTGAGCCATGCAACGGTTCTGGGGTGTTTGCCCTGTGGTGACTTACAGTCCCAGGGGTTGCCCACCGCTGTAGGGGGTTGCCCCTTGGTACGTCGAGTGGGCAACCCCCCAGCTCGGTGGGCAACCCCTGAGGTGGGGGGTTGCCTTTCGGAAGGTGGGGGTTGCCTGCCGGTATAGGGGGTTGCCCCTTGGTAGGTCGAGTGGGCAACCCCTCAGGTCGGTGGGCATCCCTTGGGGTGGGGGGTTGCCTTTCGGAAGGTGGGGGTTGCCCACCGCTGTAGGGGGTTGCCCCTTGGTAGGTCGAGTGGGCAACCCCTCGGGTCGGTGGGCAACCCATGGGGTGGTGGGCGCGCTTGCAGCAGTCGAGGCGCCGCCCTCGCATCGAGTGCCCAGCTACTGCTGGCGGCACTGTGCAGACTGCCTCGGTTCGTCGGCCGCAACCCACGCCCGTTGGCTACGGGCCGACGGACACCTGGGCGCCGACGGCGCCATTCCCCTCAGTCACGCACCCGGCCGGCCACCCGGCACTGTGAATCGGCCGCTGCGGCGGGTGCCCGGCACCGACGAAACCGGCCGCAGACCAGCGAACCTCAGCCACACCGCCGTACCGACAGCGCCCCACCCACGCGGTGTACGACGGCCAGTCAGGACAGGCCCAGCCTTGATGGTCGGACAGGAGGGTGGCCGTACGTGCTCAGCAGGGACTGACGTAATAGATCGGGTTCGCCGAAACGTTCTGCCGGATCTTCCCGTTGTTGAGGACGCCGATGTGGTTCATGTTCTGGTCGTACCACACGGCAAATCCCCGGCCGCCGACCTGGTTGTTGAAGACTTGCTCGATGTTTCCGGTCCAGCCGCTCACCGGGAAGACTCCGCACCTGAAGAACTCGATGTGCTTGTCAGAATTCCAGTCGAAGCAGAGGCGGCCGCTGAAACAAGTCCAGTAGTCCTCCTTGTTAGGGCTCTTCTCGTGTACGACGTACCCAGGGGATGCGGTGTCCGGGGAGGGCTCGGGTTGCGCGAACGCCGTGCCACCGCTGGTAACTGCGCCGATGGCGAGCAGGGCTGCGGCAACAGGCAAGGAGTATCGCTTCTTTTTCATGTGGCGAACCTTTCTGAGGGGGAGGGCGGGCCCGATGGGCAAGCTTGAGCGAAGCCGGGACAGTGGCTGAGGTGGGACTGGCTGCCCCTCCTGAGATCGCCCTTCTGCGGTTACGGGCTGTGCACGCAGCATGACCTGAGGCGATGAAATTTGGCTGACATCCCCAGTCATCCCTCGTCACGCTGCAGTGGTGCGAGGCGCTGATCGTTACGCCGGGTCCGGGGGCGGGCCGTGGATCTCTCCCTTGCCTGTCCGGATGAGGTGCGCGATCTGCTGGAGTGTTTCGAGTGGGCTGAGGGTGGAGTTGTCGACCGGTGCGGACCATGGAGAACGCTTGGCTCGCAGGAGGTGGAGGTCATTGATGAGGTGGGCCGGTGAGCGGTCCGGGTCGTCGGCCGTGCGGTGGAGAACTGCTTCTTCGGAGGGATCCAGGGAGATGTGGAAGACCTGGCCGAGTTTCAGTAGGTCCGGGATGACGGGGTTCAGGTCGATCGCGTCGTGGATGGCGTTGCCTGCGATGAGGACGTTGTCGTAGCCCGCGCCGATGAACGATTCCGTGAGCCGCGCGGATTGGCGGAGCACGAGCGCCGTCCGCGCGTCGTCGTACGGGAGGTCCCAGTGCGGATCCACCATCAGAAATAGCTGGTCGGTGTCGATCGCGGCGGTCCGGCCCCAGGTGGTGAGCTTCAGGTCGTGGCTCAGGCGGAGGATGGTCGTTTTGCCGGAGCCGGCTGGGCCGGAGAGGAAGACGGTTCTAGGCATCGGTGGCCAGGGGGATTTCGTCGAGGACCTCTCGGGCCAGGCGGGTGGCTTCGGGGCGGATCTCTTCGTCGAGGCGACGGAAGAGTTGCTCGGCGCGGATGGCGGGCCAGTCCGCGGGGAGGTGTTCGGCGGGGAGGTGGGGGTCTTGGCGGATCGCCTGGAGCCAATCCGTGTGCAGGAGGAGGCGGCGCGCTAGGTCGTCGGGGGCGGTCGAGAGTGGGCGCGGAGTGTCCCAGCGGTCGAGGAAGGCCTTGTACTGCGAGCAAACCGCGGCCGTGTCGAAGGCTCGGTGGATCAGGTCGGCTGTCTTCGTCGGTCCGACCGCGGCGGCGGTGAAGGCCGTGACGTGGTCGATGAGGCCGAGCGGTTCGATCAGGGCGGTGACGTCGCGCGTGCCGGGCGCTATCCACAAACCGTTCTGCAGCAGGCCGAATCCGGCCCAGACGAGCTGACTGCGGAGGTCGTGGCGATCGCTGCGTCGGCTGTCGGGCAGTGAGTAGCCGACGAGGGTCCAGGTGCCGTCCCAGTCCCGGTTGACCGCGCCGGTGTCCCAGATCCGGCGGGCTCCGTCCGCGAGGACTTCGGTGGCGCGGTCGGTGAGACCGAAGTACACGCGGCGGCCCTGACGCTGCCGGGAGAGCAGGCCGCGGCTGACCATCCTGGTCAGGGTCGACCGCACGGCCTCTTCCGAGACGTCCACGCGGGCGAAGACGTCGATCACGCTGCCCGAGTAGACCGCGGTGCCGCGGCCGAGGACGTACAGGCCCAGGAAGTTGAGCATCAGGGACTGCGGCCGGTGCGCGCCGGTGTCGTTGGCATCTGTCACCCCCACACCTTAGAACATTAAGTTGGGCAAGTCATTGACGGTCGTCAGAAAAGTGACGTACTTTGACGGTCCGACGAGCTGAGGAGAGGACGTCGCCATGGATGTGGTCGGCAAGGTCGCGGTGGTCACCGGAAGCGGTCGCGGGCTGGGGAGGGCGTACGCGGAGGCACTCGCCGCGGCCGGCGCCGCCGTCGTGGTCAATGACGTGGACGGCGAGGCAGCGCAGCAAGTGGTCGACGCCATCGCGAAAGAAGGCGGCCGAGCAGTCCCGGTCGTCGCGCCGGTCGGCGACAGCGAGGTGGCGGACCGGCTGGTTGCCACCGCTGTGAATGAGTTCGGCCGGCTGGACGTGATGCTCACCAATGCGGGGATTCTGCGCGACCGGGTGCTCTGGAAGATGTCGGACGAGGAGTTCGACGATGTCATTCGCGTCCACCTGCGCGGTACGTTCACCTGTGCCCGGGCAGCAGCCCAGCAAATGCGTGCACAGGGCGAAGGAGGCCGGCTGATCCTGGTGGCCTCGCCGGCCGGTCAGCGCGGGAACTTCGGCCAGACCAACTACGCGGCAGCGAAGGCCGGGATCGCGGCGATGGCCCGGACCTGGGCCATGGAGCTGGCGAAAGCCGACATCCTGGTGAACGCCGTCGTACCGGTGGCCGCGACCGAGATGACGCGGACCATTCCCGCGTTCGCGCCCGCGATCGAGGAGGCGGAGCGGACCGGCGCGCCGCTGCCGCACTGGCTCCGCCGCGACGAGGGGCTCGGTACGGTCGAGGACGTCGCATCGCTGATCGTTTTCCTGTCCTCGAATGCTTCCGCAGGTGTGACGGGACAGGCGATCGGCATCGGCGGCGACAGGCTCGCGCTGTGGTCGCACCCGGCCGAGAAGTCGGTGGCCTACAGCCAGGACGGCTGGACGGCCGAGGGGATCGCAGCCTCCTGGTACGACGGGATCGGCGCCGAGCCGGAGACCTACGGAATCCCTGCACCACAAGGCCGTTGACGTGGCCATCGACCTGGACGCGGTCGTTGCGATCGACGTTCACACTCATGCCGAGATTTCCAAGGATGGACACGGTTCACTGAGCCCGGAGCTGTTCGGAGCCTCGGCGAAGTACTTCAACGCGCACGATCATCGGCAACCGACCATTCCCGAGATGGCGGCCTACTACCGGGAACGCCGGATGGCGGCCGTGGTCTTCACGGTCGACGCCGAGCACGCCACCGGGCATCCGCGGATCGCAAACGAGGAGGTGGCCGCGAGCTGCGCTGAGCACGCCGACGTACTGATCCCGTTCGCGAGCGTCGACCCGTGGAAGGGCCGCGCCGGAGCGCGCGAGGCCCGGCGGCTGGTCGAGCAGCACGGCGTCCGCGGGTTCAAGTTCCACCCCAGTCTGCAGGGTTTCGCACCCGACGACCGGATGGCTTATCCGCTCTACGACGTCATCCAGGAGCTCGGCGTACCCGCGCTCTTCCACACCGGGCAGACCGGGATCGGCGCCGGGGTGCCGGGCGGTGGCGGGATCCGGTTGAAGTACTCGAATCCGATGCTGGTCGACGATGTCGCGGCCGACTTCCCCGAGCTGCGGATCATCCTGGCGCATCCGTCGTTCCCCTGGCAGGACGAGGCACTCGCGGTCGCCACCCACAAACCGTTCGTCTACATCGACCTGTCGGGCTGGTCGCCGAAGTACTTCCCGCCCCAGCTCGTGCGCTACGCCAACACGCTGCTGCAGGACAAGGTCCTGTTCGGCTCGGACTACCCGGTGATCACCCCGGATCGCTGGCTCGCGGACTTCGCCGAGCTGGAGATCAAGCCGGACGTCCGCACGAAGATCCTCAAAGACAACGCGGCCGGCCTGCTGGGCCTGGCCGCCAAGGAAGGTGTGCACGGATGAAGACCACAGCCAACGGCCTGGCCGAGATCACCGCACTCGCCGGCCGCAGCCTCGGCCACGGCGACTGGATCGAGGTGACGCAGGACCGGATCGACCGGTTCGCCGACGCCACCGACGACCACCAGTGGATCCATGTCGATCCTGAACGCGCCGCCAACGGGCCGTTCGGATCCACGATCGCGCATGGATACCTCACCTTGTCACTGGTCATCCCCTTGTTCACCGACCTGCTGGAGATCGGTGGCGTCCGGCTGAGCGTCAACTACGGCCTGGACAAGGTGCGGTTCCCCAGCCCGGTCCCGGTCGGCGGCAAGATCCGGCTCGCGGCCGTCGTCGCCGACGTGATCGCGATCGAGGGCGGCGTCCAGATGCTGCTCGATTTCACCGTCGAACTCCAGGGCGCGGACAAGCCCGCCTGCGTCGCCCGCGCCGTGTACCGCCACTACACCTGACCGACCAGGGGGCCCCGCCATGCCACACCAAACGACCCAGCTCCGCCGAGCAGTTGCCTCGAGCTACCTCGGCAGCCTGATCGAGTACTACGACTTCCTGCTCTACGCGACCGCCTCCGCGGTGGTGTTCAGCAAGGTCTTCTTCTCCGACCTCGACCCCGCGCTGGCGACCGTGGCCAGCTTCGGCACCTTCGCCACCGGCTACCTCGCGCGGCCGCTCGGCGGCATCCTGTTCGGGCACTTCGGTGACAAACTCGGCCGCAAGCGCATGCTCGTGCTCACCATGACGATGATGGGGCTGTCGAGCTTCCTGATCGGCGTCCTGCCGGGGTACGAGCAGATCGGCGCCGCCGCTCCGGTCGGGCTGATCCTGCTGCGTGTCCTGCAAGGGATTTCGGTCGGCGGCGAGTGGGGCGGCGCGGTGCTGATGTCGGCCGAGCATGCGACCTCGCGGCGCGGATTGTGGGCGAGCTTCACCAATGCGGGCGCGCCCAGCGGGATGGTCGTGTCCACGGTGGCGATGACGACCACCGCGGCGCTGACCGGGGATGCCGCGTTCCTCGAGTGGGGCTGGCGGATCCCGTTCCTGCTCAGCGTCGTACTGCTCGCGATCGGGCTGTTCGTTCGCTCGCGGGTCGAAGAGACGCCGGCGTTCCTCGCGGCCAAGGCTCAGGTCCAACGCCGCCGGATTCCACTGGTCGAGGTGCTGCGCAACCAGCCCCGCGTCCTCGCGCTCAGCGTCGGCGTCGGCCTTGCGGCCTTCGTCGTACAGGCCACCCTGACGACATTCATCCTCGCGTACGGCGTTCGCGTCGGCCACAGCAGGCAAGAAGTGCTGAACGGGCTCACGGTCTCGTCGGCTTGCGCGATCCTGGGGATTATCGGCTGGTCCGCGGTCTCCGACCGGTTCGGCCGGCGTCCGGTGGTGGTGATCGGCGCGGTGGCGACGGCGATCTACGCCTTTGCACTGTTCCCGCTGGTCGAATCCGGCAGTACGGCGCTCCTGGTGGTAGCGCTCGTCATCGGCCAAGGGATTCTGCATCCGATGATGTACGGGCCGCTCGCCGCGCTCTACACGGAACTGTTCGACACCGAGACCCGGTACACCGGCGCCTCCTTGGGCTACCAGCTGGCGGGCCTCGGCGCCGGGGTCGCCCCGGTCCTGTTCGCGGAGATCCAGCGCGCCTCCGGTGGGCCCGCGACAACAGCCATCGCCTGCACCATCGCGGCGTTCTGTCTGCTTTCGGTCGGGTGTGTCCTGGCGTTGCAGGAGACCAATCGGCGAAGCTTGGTCGAGCGTCGGACGGTTCAGCCGGTGAACGCCGAGTAGGGGAGCGGTCATGCACAACGAGGGAATCGGTGGCTGGCCGGCCCGGCGCGCGCTGATGTCACCGCACAGCACCGCGCTGCTGTTCGAGGACGAGCCGACGACGTACGCCGAGCTGGCCGAGCGGATCAGCAGACTCGCGGCGCGGCTGGTCGCAGCCGGGCTGGGCAAGGGGGACCGGGTCGCCTATCTGGGGCCGAACCACCCGGCCTTCGTCGAGACCATGTTCGCCACATTGACCGCGGGCGGCATCTTCGTCCCGCTCAACTTCCGGCTGACCGCGCCGGAGATCGCCCAGATCCTCGCCGACGCCGGACCGACCGTGCTCGTCTACGCACCCCAGTGCGCGAGCGTTGTGCAGGCCCTCGACGACACACCCCCGTACGTCGTCGCGCTGGGCGAGGCCGAGCCGGACGAGACGCCGTACGAGCCGGTCAGTGTGGCTGTGGCGGCGGATGACGTGGCGCTGATCCTCTACACGTCCGGGACGACCGGCCGGCCGAAGGGCGCGATGCTGACCCACGCCAACCTGACCTGGAACATCGTCAACCTGCTGATCGGGGTCGATGTCGGTGCCGATGAGGTCACGTTGATCTCGGCGCCGCTGTTCCACATCGCCGCGCTCGCGCAGACGCTGCTCCCCACGCTGATCAAGGGCGGCTGCGCGCTGATCACACCGGGCTGGGATGTCGACGGTGTCTACGAACTGATCGCGAAACACCGGGTGACCTGGATGTTCGGCGTCACCACCATGTACGCCGGTCTGGCCGCCGCGCCGCAGTGGGAGACCGCCGACCTGACGTCATTGCGCAGCCTGATGTGCGGTGGGGCGGCGGTCCCGGAGGAGCTGGTCCATACCTACCAGCGCCGCGGTCTGACCTTCTGTCAGGGCTATGGGATGACGGAGACGGCTCCCGGCGTGACATTCCTCGAGGCGCGGGAGAGCGCTGCCAAGGTGGGATCAGCCGGAGTTCCGGTGTTCTTCGCCGACGTCCGGATCGACCATCCTGGCGCCGGGCCGGGGGAGGTGCTGGTGCGCGGCCCGAACGTGACACCCGGCTACTGGCGTGACCCTGGCGCGACGGCTGCGGCCTTCACCGCGGACGGCTGGTTCCGCACCGGCGATCTGGCCGCTGTCGATCCGGACGGTCATTTCCGGATCGTCGGTCGGCAGAAGGACATGTACATCTCCGGTGGCGAGAACGTGTACCCGGCTGAGGTGGAGAGCACCCTGTTCGGGCACCCGGCGGTCGCTGAGGTGGCGGTGATCGGGGTGCCGGATTCCAAGTGGGGCGAGGTCGGCCGCGCGTTCGTCGTACCGGCGGCGCCTGTGACCGAGGGCGAGCTGCGCGAGTTCCTGCTGGGGCGGTTGGCGAAGTACAAGGTGCCGGTGCAGTTCGAGTTTGTCGAGCGGCTGCCGCGGACGGCGTCTGGGAAGGTGCGTAAGGCCGACCTCAGAGCAGGCCGGCCTCGCTCGCTTTGACGATGGCCTCGACGCGGTTCCGGGCGCCGAGTTTGTGCAGGGCGGACTGCAGGTATGTCTTGACGGTGTTGCGGGTCAGGCCGGTGGCCTCGGCGATCTCGGGGTTGGTCAGACCCTGAGCGGCGTACCGGAGCACTTCGTACTCGCGGCGGGTCAGACCGCTGCGAGCCAAGGCGTCGGAGCGCTGGGTGGGATGCGGAAGGATCCGCGGATCGACGACCTGCTCACCGCGCAGGACCTGTCGCAAGGCGGCCAGCAGGTCGGTGCCGGCCAGGTCTTTGATCAGCGCGGCATCGGCGCCGGCGTCGAGCGATTCGGTGATGCAGTGGTGGTCCGCGTGGGCGGTGAAGATCGCGATCTTCAGCGTGGGCTGGACCTTGCGGAGCTCGCGGATCACTTCGGGCGCCAGCATGTCGGGCAGCCGCAGATCAAGCAGTACGACGTCGGGCCGCAGCTGGGCGATGCATTCGAGCGCGGCGCGCCCGGACTCGGCCGAGCCGACCACGGTCAGCGCGGGATCCGAGCGCAGCAGCAGGGTGACGCCGTCCCGGACGACGGGGTGGTCGTCGACCACGAAGACGGTGGACGTCATTGGGGGAGCCAGCAGCGCAACGTGGAGCCGCCGTCCTCGTCGCGGATCAGACTGACCTGACCACCCAGCCGGATAGCGCGCTCGGACAACGACTTGACGCCGAGGCCGCTGCTCGGGCTGTCCGGCCCGTCCTCGATGCTGTCGTCGGCGACGACCAGGTGAACCCCGCCGGAGTCGGCGGTGCCCAGACTGACGATCACCGAGTGTGGTTTCGCGTGCTTCTCGATGTTCAGCAGGCCTTCGCGGACCACGGCCACCAGCAGGGCGGTGCGTTCCGCGTCCAGCGCGGCGACCGTGGCCAGCTCGACGAACCGGGCCGGTACGCCGGTTCGCGCTTCGAAGGACCGCGTGTACTCCGCGATCTCGACCGCGAGCGCGCGTTCCGGGGCGGTGTCCGCCATCACCAGCAGGGACTCGCGGAGTGCGGCCGACGCGGCGGAGACATCGGATTCCAGCCGGCGCAACCGATCCACCAGAGGCGGGTTGTCCTGGACGGACTGATGCAGGTCGCGGACCTGGACGCCGATCAGGAAGAGCAGGGCACCGACCGAGTCGTGCAAGGCGCTCTGCACCCGCTGCCGCTCGGCGGCGACCGCGTCGGACTTGGTCGCCTCGACCGCGTCTGCGATCCGGAGCGCGGTCGAGGCCTGGTCGGCGATGTCGAGCATCTTCTCGACGGCGACGTCCCCGAACGACGTGGCCTGCCGCATGGCGGCGTACGCGATCGCGACGGTCCGGCCGTCGCGGCCGATCACCGGTACGGCGACCATGCCGCCGATGCCCTCGTGCCGGACCTGGACGTCGAAGTGGTGGGTGATCGCCGACGAGCTGATGTAGTCGCCCACCCGGACCGCGGACCCGGACGCGAGGACCCGGCCGCCGATGCCCTGTCCGACCGGTACGACGAGGTTCTGCAGCTGGTTGGTCCGGGTGCCCGACATCCACCGGACGACCGCCTGGTCGGGCGCCTCGAGGTCGGCGACGAAGCCGGAGTCGGCGCCGGTCTCGCTGCGGATCATCCGCGCGGTCCCGTGCAGGGCCACGATCCGGTCCATCACCGTCAGCAGCCCGTGGCGCTCGCGCAGCAGTTCGTCGAGGGCAGTGAGCCGCTCGGCGACCTGGTCGGCAGCGCGCTCGGTACTCACCTTGCTGAGGATCGCACGGGGGCTCGGCGGCACGGAATCTCCATCTGGAGAGGATTGTGCGGACAGGGTGGTCTGCCCAAGGTACGTGAAAATGAGTTCAAATTCACTACGGGCAGTGATTCCGTCCGCGGCGAAATCGCTGCTCGGCCTGGTGACCGGGTTGCGGACCGGCGCCAACCTCCGGGAGGCCTTCCCGGCTGGTGTCTGCGACTACAAGCGTCCGGGTCCGGGGGAGCAGCCGGCCGCGGGGACGTGGATCGACTACTCGCGACCGTTCAGTTCGTGATCCCGCCGTACACGAAGCCTGCCAGCGTGCTGACGCTTCCCCGGGCGGTACCGATGGACGGATGGAAGGTGGCGTAGCAGTAGCTCTCCAGGAGGCTCACGACCATCTGGGCCAGCGCGGCCGACTCGGCCACCGGTAGGCCGCGCTCGGTGCGGAGCTCCTTGATGTGGGTGCGCCAGATAGCGACATCTCCGGCGCGGATCTGCCGGTGGACCTCGGCGAACTCGGGGTCCGAGGCCGCCGCGTCGGAGATCGCGATCATCTCGGCGAGATGCTCCCGGTACGAGCGCCAGTACGCCTGCACGTGGTCGCGTACGTGCTGCTCGGTCGTCATCGTGTGCCCGTTGCCGGCGGCATGCGCGACCCGCGCGTGCCGAGCCGCCAGGAAGTCGTCCGCCAGCGCCTTCAGTACCGCGGCCTTGGAAGGGAAGTACCGGTAGATCCCACCGGTCGCCCGCCCCGCCTCCGCGGTGATGTCGGTGATCTTCGTCGCGGCATACCCCTGCCCCGCGAAGACCCGCCGGGCCGCCTCCTTGAACTCCTCGGCGGTCCGGTCCGCTTTCGACGTCCCCACACGGGCCTCCCTATGAAAGTGATGTCACTTTCACCCTAGCCCTAGCAGGTACGAAGTCTGTGCACGCCCTGAAGGGTTTGAGGGGTGAGGCCGTGGTAGATGCGGGGTGCGCCGTCGAGGGTGAGGTTGACCCGGCCGTTGCTGGGGGAGAGGTTCTTGGTTCGCCCGATCGAATCCACCTGCCGTACGGCGCCGGTGGCGGCGACTGTGAGTGCGGTCTTGGTCGGCCAGGGGTCGACCCAGGTCTCGGGCGCGGGGAAGTGCCACTCGGTGCGCTGGCCGACGGTGTTGAGGATGTAGCCGTCGGCGCGGTTCCAGAGGACGGTGACGGGTCCGGTCGGGGTGTCGAACCAGAGGCCGAAGGTCTTCGGGTTGGCGAAGGTGAGGCGGCCGCGGAAGGTGGCCTGGTCGAGAGTCCGGGCGGCGGTAGCGTAGGCCAGCAGTGACGGCTTCGGGCTGAGGTCGCGGTTCAACAGACCGAAGTGGTACTCGGTGTTGAGCGGGTCCGCGAGCTGCGGCATGCCGAAGATGCTGTCGTTGGCCTGGTACCAGCAGACGCACTTGATGCCTTCGGCCTTCGAGATCGCCAGCGTGAGCAGGACGTTCTCGGCGGCGTGCCGGTAGGTGTCGGCCCACCAGCTGTTCGGCCGGGTCGGCGCGTAGGCCTCGGTCAGCCAGATCTCCTTCTGGCCGTGCTGCGCCATCAGGGCCTTGAGCTGCTTCAGGCCACCGGCGAAGTTCCAGTACGTGCCGGTCGCACCCGCGTCCCCGCCGGGCGGCGGTACATAGTCCGGGGTGAAGTTGCCGCGGCCGGGGTGGTAGGCGAAGGCGTCGATCAGGTCCCAGCCGCCACCGGCGATGAAGTTGTCGACCCAGGGTTTGTCCATGCCGGCCAGGCCGTTGTTCATCAGCTTGATGTTCGCGCCGGTCGCGGCCCGCTCGTTGAACACCGGCCGCATGACCTTGGTCAGGTACGCCGCGGCCGCCGTACCCTCGTTGAAGGGCTTGTTCAGCTCGTTGCCGACCTCGAAGTACATGGCGCCCGAGTCGACGGCCAGCTTCAGGTTGTCGGTCGCCCACTTCCCCGAGTTGAAGTTGTCGTCCAGGTACGACGTCGGCTGCAGCTCGATGTTGTGCCGGATGCCGCGCGCGTCGTAGTCCGCCGGCTTCAGCCCCGGACCGCCGTCGTACGCGATCCGCACCAGGCTGACGCCGATGCGCTGCCAGAGATCGAGCACCGCGGTGGCGTTCGGCCGCAACAGCCAGGGGTAGTTGGCCATCCCGAACATGCTGTTCGCGCCGGCTTGATAGTTGTACGGCGGGAGCGTGGCGAGGTTCGTCCGGGCGAACGCCTCGTCGCCGCCGGAGCGGACCACGACCTCGGCCAGCGCGATCCCGGCCGCTGGTGCGGGCACGGTGAAGGTGTGCTGCCAGGTCCCGCCCGCGGTGACATCGCCAGGCACGGTGGACGACGCGAGCTGGACGCCGTCGAAGTCGCGCACCAGTAGCTGGAGCTGGACGGATTTCGCCGCCTTGCCGCCGTTCGCGACGAGCGCGGTGATCTTCATCGGCGCGCCGGGAGCGTCGTACACGTTGAAGGCGGCGTTGGTGGTGAGCTCGAGGCCGAGCTCGTCGCCGTGGCCGATGGTGGCGTTGGGTGATGGCCTGGTCTCGGTGAAGTAGAAGTCGGCTCGGCTGATCCAGCCGCCGGGCTGCGCGACGCCGGGCGCGTGCACCCAGGTCAGGTTCGTCCAGGCTTGCTTCGACCGATCGAGCAGGAAGAAGCCGTGCTTGGTTCCCCAGGTCGAGGTGTGCGCGACGCCGACGGTCGCCTCGTACGGGATACCGCCGCGGGTGTCGCGGACCCACTCGGTGACCGCGATGTAGTCGTCGGGCTCGGTCCCGCCCTGGATCGACCGGCTGAACGAGAAGCCGTCGGGGATCAGGGTGTCCGGTCCGGTGACGTGCCATTCGAGTACGGCGTGGCCGTTGGAGACGCTGAACCAGCCGACGACCGCGGTCGTGCCCGCCGCCGCGGCGAAGGTGTAGGCCATCCGGATCGCCTCTGTACCGTCGGGCCGTCGCTCCAGCGTCGGTGTGCCACCGATGGAGGAGTAGGCGACGCTGGTGTCGTCGACCTTGTTCTTGACCTCGAACTTCGAGCCGATGGATCGGATGGTGCCCTGGCCGTCACGGATCGTGAGCCGGCCGCCCGGGCTGCCGGTCAGCGTGATGCCGCCTTCGATGCCCACGGTGATGTCCGGGCCCGCGGCGAACGCGATGAGCGGGGCCGATTCGGCCGCCAGCACGACTCCGGCCGCGAGGGCCGAACCAAGGAACCGGCGGCGACTGGACCGGTTGAGTCGAGGTTCCGGGGGGATCATCGGCGGCTCCTTGGTTCGGCGGGTGGCCTGCAGACCAACCTGATAATGCGTATCTGCAAGCCATTGCCGAGGACGCTCTCAAGCGGATCACCTGTCTGTCAAGGGGGTGTTGCGCTTTTGCCCGGATCGTCCTAGGGTCTTGGCAATCCACTGAAGATACGCATTATCAGGAGCGTAGATGCCATCGAAGCCTCGCCGGGTGACCCAGCGCGAGATCGCCGAGATCGCGGGCGTCAGCCAGACCACAGTATCGGTGGTGCTGAACGACCGCGACGGGAAGAACGTGCGGATCCCGGCCGAGACCCGGGCGCGGGTGAAGCAGGCCATCGAGGAGCTCACCTATGTCGCCGACCCGGCCGCGCGCCGGCTGGCCGGGCTGGACAACCAGATCATCGGCCTGTTCACCTACGAGCCCGCGCTGTCGCCGGAGAGCATGGACTTCTACGGCCCACTGCTGAACGGCTTGGAGCGCGCCGCTGAGCAGGTCGGCTGGGACCTGCTGTTCTTCACCTCCTCACCGGTGGAGAACGGCGCCCGTAGCCTCTTCCACCGCAAGACCCGCCTCCGGCTCACCGACGGCTGCGTGCTGCTCGGTCAGCAGATGGTCGCCTCCGAGCTCGAGCGACTGGTCGCCGAGCAGTTCCCGTTCGTCGCGATCGGCCGTCGGGACGAGACCGCGGCCGCGGTGCCGTACGTCGCGATCGACTACATCACGCCGGCCAACAAGCTGATGGATCAGGCCGTGGCGCAGGGGCATCAGCAGGCTCTGTATGTCCACCGTGGTACCGATACTCCGACCGCTCGGGACCGTCGGGTCGCGGTCGAGGCTGCCTCCGCGGAGGGGCGGCTGTCCTTCCTGCTGGTCGGCGAGGAGCGCATCCCGGAGCTGCCGCGGTTGGCTCAGGCGACCGGTGCGACCGTGATCCTTGGCGAGGACGCCTTCCTGACCGAGGACGTCGTGCACTCGTTGACGGCGGCGGGCATCGGCGTACCGGACGAGATTTCCGTGGCTGCGCTGGCCGAGGTGCGGGGGCATCGCGTCGAGGGGCGCGCGCTGGCGGGCTTCCATGTGCCGAGGGAACGGCTGGCGGCCGAGGCGCTGGATCTGCTGCAGCTCTTGATCGCGACGGACCCGAATGAGTGGCACACGTTGGAGATCAGGCGGCTTCTGGTGGCGGACGTGCGATCCAGCGAGACGATCGTGCCTCGGCTGGTCCAGTCATGACGAAGCGGATCACCAGCGAGGTCGCGATCATTGGCGGTGGGCTCGGGTCCGTCGCCGCCGCGCTCGCGCTGCTGCAACGCGGTCGGCGTGTGGTGCTGACCGAGGAGTATGCGTGGCTTGGCGGCCAGCTGACCTCGCAGGCGGTGCCGCCCGATGAGCACATCTGGGTCGAGCAGTTCGGTGTCACCGCTCGGTATCGCGCGCTGCGGGAAGACATTCGCATGTACTACCGCGACCACTATCCGCTGTCTGCGTCCGCCCGGGTCGACCGCGAGCTGAATCCGGGTCGCGGCCGGGTCAGCAAGCTCTGCCACGAACCGCGGGTCGCGAACGCCGTGATCACCGCGCAGCTGGCGCCGTACCGGTCGACTGGTCGGCTGACGGTCCTGCAGCCGGTGGTGCCGGTGTCTGCGGAGATGAGCGGTACGACGGTTCGCCTGGTCACGGTCGCCGATCTGCGGACCGGGGCCGAGACGGAGATCGCCGCCGAGTTCTTCCTGGATGGGACCGAGACCGGTGACCTGCTGCCGATGACCGGTACGGCGTTCGTTGTCGGAGCCGAGAGTCGCGCGGAGACCGGTGAGCCGAGTGCCGCCGAGGTCGCCGATCCAGGCAACGTGCAGTCGATCGCCTGGTGTTTCGTCTTCGATCACGTGGCTGGGGATCACACGATCGAGCGGCCGGTGGATTACGACTACTGGCGTTCGTTCGAGCTGCCGTTCTGGGGCGCGCCGATGCTGTCGTTCACCGCACCGAACCCGCGCACCCTGGTGCCGGAGGAGCGGACCATGCACGTCAACCCGGAGCACGATGTGACCGGGGATCCGCGGATCGATCCGGGGGACCGTGATCTGTGGTTGTTCCGCCGGATCGCGGCACGGAACACGTTTGTGGACGGCTTTTACGACAGTGACGTCGTGCTGGCCAACTGGCCGCAGCTCGACTATGTGGGCGGTTCTGTCATCGAGTTCGCCGACCGCGCGGTGCACCAGGCTGCCGCCAAGGCGCAATCGCGCGCCTACGTGTATTGGTTGCAGACCGAGGCGCCGCGTCCGGACGGCGGACGCGGCTGGCCCGGGCTGCGGTTGCGACCGGACATGGTCGGGACGGACGACGGGTTCGCGCAGGCGCCGTACATCCGGGAATCCCGGCGGATCAAGGCGCTCACGACCGTGCGGGAGCAGGACGTCTCGATCAAGGTCCGTGGGTACGACGGGCCGGCCCGGTTCGAAGGGTCGGTCGGGGTGGGCATGTACCGGATCGATCTGCATCCGTCGACCGGCGGGGACAACTACATCGACGTCGACTGTGCACCGTTCGAGATTCCGCTCGGTGCGCTCGTCCCGGTGGCCACGCAGAACCTGTTGCCCACGGCAAAGAACATCGGCACCACGCACATCACCAACGGCGCCTACCGGCTGCACCCGGTCGAGTGGAACGTCGGTGAGTCCACAGGGGAGCTCACCGCGTTCTGCCTCGACCACGGGCTGAGCCCGCAGCAGGTCGCGGCCGACCCGGCGCTCGTCGAGCAGGTCCAGCACCGGCTGCTCGAGGCCGGGGTGGAACTCCACTGGCCCGAGGTCGCCGGCTACTAGCTTTCTTTCCTACCGAAGGACCATTCTCATGACCACAGCACGGAAACTTGTCGGCGCGGTCGCCCTGGTGACGGCCGCCGCCCTGACCGCGTGCGGCGCTCCGGCGACCGAGACGGCGAACAAGGCCGCGGACGCGAAACTGCGGATGACGGTCTGGACCTCGAACGAGGCCCAGCTGAAGCTGCTCAACTCGATCGCCGACGCCTATCAGGCCGACCACCCGAAGGTCGCCTCGATCACCTTCGAGAGTCTGCCGTTCGCCGACTACAACACGACGCTGACCACTCAGATCGCCGGCGGCAACGCGCCGGACCTGGCGTGGATGGGCGACATCTCGCGGGACCTGATCGCCGCCGACGCGCTGGTCGGGCTGACCGACCCGCTGAAGGCGACCGAGGGCTGGAAGTACGACGACCTGGTGGACAGCGCGGCCAAGGAATTCAGCAAGGACGGCACGTTGTACGCGTACCCGTTCTCCAACTCGCCGTTCGCCCTGTATGTGAACACCGACCTGCTGGCGAAGGCCGGGCAGAAGGTCGACCCGACCAAGCTGACCTGGGAGCAGGTCGCCGCCGCGGGCGCCGCCGTACAGGCGAAGACCGGGAAGGCCGGGTTCGTCGTCCGGGACTTCGACTACAAGTCGTGGAACAACCTGGCGACTGTCTGGACCGGTTGGGGTGCTTCGGCCTGGAGTGCCGACGGGAAGACCTGCACGTTCAACAGCCCGGAGATGCAGCAGGCGTTCACGTTCCTGCACGATGCCGCTTTCAAGACCAAAGCGATGCCTGGTCCTGGGGTGACGGCTGACTTCTTCGCTGGGGACGCGGCGTTCACCGTTGCGCAGGTGTCGCGCGCCTCATTGCTGACCGGGTCGTTCAAGTTCGGCCTGTATCCGTTGCCGACCGGGCCGAAGGGTAAGTACGCCGTGATCGGGCAGGCGGGAGTGGGCGTGCTTGCCTCAAGCAAGCAGCGTGACCAGGCCGTCGACTTCCTGACCTATCTGTCGAACCCGGAGAACGCCGCGAAGCTGGCCCAGTACTTCCCGCCGCCCCGCAAGTCGCTGCTGACCGGCGAGAAGCTTGCCGCGAACAACAAGGTGCTCAATGCCGCCCAACTGCAGGCTGCGGTCGTCGACCAACTGCCGAACGCCGTCACGCTGCCGAACCACACCAGCCCGGCCGAGATCGCCCAGAAGGGCAAGACCGCGCTGGACGCGCTGTGGACGCCGAACGCCGACATCCCCGCCGTCCTGAACTCGGTCTGTACGGCGATCCAACCCATCCTGGCCAAGTAATGTCGTCGTACTGGACCATTCGGCGGCGGGATGTGCTGACCGGCTACGTGTTCATCCTGCCTCAACTTGCCGGGGTCGCGCTGTTCGTGCTGCTGCCGGTCGGGATGGCGATCTGGTACAGCCTCAACGACTGGAACGTGTTCACCGGTAAGCAGACGTTCGTGGGGGCGGAGAACTACGCGGCGCTGGCCGACGATCCGCAGCTGCCGAAGGTGCTGGGGGCAACCGCCTTGTTCTCCGGTGGAGTCGTCGTACTGAACATCGCGCTCGGCCTGTTGCTCGCTGTGCTGCTGAACCGGAAGTTTCGTGGGGTGACGTTCTTCCGGACGCTGTTCTTTTCACCGGTTGTGGTGTCGGTCGTGGCGTGGACGTTGGTCTGGGGTTTCCTGCTCCAGGACAACGGCGGGATCAACGGTCTCCTCGGAGGGATGGGGATCGATGGTCCGAACTGGTTGCAGCACGGCGACACCGCGATGATCTCGGTGGTGTTCACCCAGGTGGTGCGCAGTGTCGGGGTGAACATGGTGCTGTTCCTGGCCGCGCTGCAAGGGGTGCCGGGGGAGTTGTACGAGGCGGCGCGGATCGACGGCGCGAGCAGCCGGTCCGTGTTCGGCCGGATCACGTTGCCGTTGATCTCGCCGACGATCCTGCTCACGGTGATCGTGACGGTGGTCGGGGCGTTGCAGTCGTTCGCGCAGATCGCCGTACTGACCGCGGGCGGGCCGGAGCTGTCGACGACGGTGCTCGTGTACTACGTGTTCCAGCAGGCCTTCAAGTTCAACGACATCGGGTACGGGTCGACGCTGGCGCTGATGCTGTTGAGCTTCGTGATGGTGCTGACCTTGCTGCAGTGGCAGCTGCGCCGGAAATGGGTGTTCTATGAGGAGTAGACGAGTGCTACTCGTGCTGGCACTGGCTGTGCTGGCGATCCCGTTCGTGGTGCCGACGGTGTGGATGGTCGCCGCATCGGTGAAGCCGTTGCCGGAGATCTTCGCCTCACCGCCGACGTTGTGGACCAAGCATCCGACGCTGGCGGCGTACAGCGAGGCTTTCAGCTTCCAGCCGTTTGCCCGCCAGTATCTGAACAGCGTCTACATCGCTGTGCTGGTCACCTTGATCACGCTGGTCGTTTCGGCACTGGGCGGCTATGCGTTCGCGCGGATCCGGTTTCCCGGGGCGAATGCGTTGTTCCTCGTCGTACTGACCGGGCTGTTGGTGCCGAGTGAGGTGACGATCGTGCCGTTGTTCCAGCTGTTCAAACGGGCCGGGATGATCAACACGCACTGGCCACTGATCCTGGTCACGGCGTTGGCGGCGCCATGCGTGCTCGCGACGTTCATCATGCGGCAGTTCTTCATCGCGCTCCCGGTCGAGCTTGAGGAGGCGGCTCGGCTGGACGGGCTCGGCCGGCCGGGGATCTGGTTCCGGATCTGTCTGCCGCTGGCCAAGCCGGCGCTGTCCGCGGTCGCGATCCTGACCTTCCTCGCCTCCTGGAACCTGTACCTGGAGCCGACCGTGTACATCACCTCACCGGAGCTGTTCACGTTGCCACAGGCACTGACCCGATTCACGGACGCGTACGGTGGCCAGATGTGGAACACCCAGCTCGCCGCCGCGACGATGACCGTCCTGCCGATGCTGGTCGTCTTCGTACTCGCCCAGCGTCAGTTCGTGGAGGGGCTCGCGCACTCCGGCCTCAAGTGAGGTCACGAGTCCCAGATCGGGCCCAGGGCAGGGATCCCGAGCCGCTCCATCCCGTGCACGACCGACCAGGTCACCTTCCGGTTCGACACGCAGATCACGGCCTCGGCGTTCGAGGATTCGTACGCCGAGTAGGCCAGCTTCACCATGTCGGGTTTGCCGTTCGCATCCGTGTCCCAGATGATCGCGTCCGGCTGAGCGGCCAGGATTTCGTCGACGAGCGCCTGTCCGTAGGTCTTCACCGGGTTGCGCGTCACCCACACCAGCTGCATGGGGACGCGGTTGGCCAGGATGTGCGCCAGGACCGGTCCGATCCCGCTGCCGGTCACGACGTACACGACGCGGTTGAAGACGCTGCCGTAGTTCGCCATGCCGGCGGTCGAGATTCCTCGCACCCACAGGTGTGACGGCGGGTTGTCGATGAAGTCGCTGGTCCAGTCACCGGCGCGCGAGATCGCCATCCGGAACCCCGGCACACCCGGCGTCGGGATCACGGCGAAGCTGTGCCACTGCTGCAACGGGTGCCGTGCGACCGACCGCGTCGAACCCGCCATCGGTCGGAACCGGTTGCTGCTCACGAGCGCGACATGCGACGACGGCCGGATCACGTCGACCGGAATCCGCCGCAACATTGTCCACGGCAACAATGAGCTGATCGTGGTGATGGTCAGCACGATGATCGTCGACGGGCTGCCGAGCTGGATCGCGCTGATCCAGAACAACGCCGACAACGTCCAGCCGCCGAACCGGTGCATGCGCTCGAACAGATCGTGATACGCGGTCCGGAACTTCGGCCGCGAAGTCATGACGATCCCGAACAGAAGCAGCGATTGCAGGCAGTACGTCACCTGCAGACCGGCGTCGACCTGGCCGATCGCGATCACGGTCAACGCCCAGAACCACAGCGTCCCGCAGATCGCACCCCCGACGTGCAACCCGCCCAGGTGGTAGCCCTTGGCAAGCGTCCAGCGCAGCTTGAGCGGCCACGACTTCGGCACCCGCATCACCAGCCTGCACAAGGCATTCACGAAGAACTGCTGGCGAATCAGAATCCCCAGCGCGAAATTCACCTGCGCGATCAGTGCCACATTGACGACCGATCCCCACCAATGATTCCCCAGTCCCCAGCCGAACAGCACCAGGTTGGTCGCCACGACGAACAGCACCAACCGGTTGCTCTGCATCAACCGCGGATGCTTCAGAACCCTTCGCCCCAACGGAAGTGGAGCAGGCAACACCACGTCAGCCAGCTGCGGATCTGCCCGGACATGCGTCAGTACAGCACTCATTGAAAATTCCCCCAGAATTTCCACGAACCCCGAATTCGCCGTGCGTCATCGCATTCCCACCCGATGACCCCCGGCGCCGGGCCCTCAAAACCCGGTAACGCACGCTAAGACGCGGCCCCACCCCTAGAGGTTCGCCCCCAACCTCCCCCCGCAACAGAACCGACACATTCCCCGCCCCCGCCGCCCCGTCCAGTCGCTAACGTCCGAAGGACCCGCAGGCTCCGTCTCCGGATCTTCGGACGTTAGGTGGTCTGGCGGTGGCTGAGGGCCTTGGCTAGCCAGAAACTCCTCCTTCCCGAATGTGCTCGTCCCATCCGGCCGCTCGGATCCGGCCGACGGCGTACCCGGTGGCTGGTCGCCGCTGCGGCCGGTTTGACTGAAGCGGTGTGGCTGGGGTGGTCAGTGTCTGGGCGGGATGGTGCGGTTGGTGACCAAGGTTCCCGTTGCCTGTGGCTGACGGGCTGCGGCTGAGCCCGCTGCTCACGAGGCCTGTTCGCCGACCCGCCGCGGTGGCTGAGCACTTTGCTTGGGGCGATCGTGCGGAGGCTTGCTGGCTGACTCGCGGCGCTGGTTCCTGCCGGCAAACCAGTTGCCGAGGTGATGCCGTCGGCAAGTGAATCCCCTGTGCTGCCCGCGACCGAAGCCACCGTGCTGCCCGCGAGTGAAGCCATCGTGCGAGTGTGAGGAGAATGTCGCCGGAAATCGAAATCCGGCGGCACGGTCCTCACACTCGGGTGCTGATTGCACGGTGGCGCCACTCGCAGGGGCGGTGATGGTCGGACTGGGGAGCCTGACCTGCCGAATCGGCCGGTAGAACTCCCCAGACCCCGTTGGCCCGCTGGATCCGCGCCGCCACTGGCGGCCGGAGACACCGAGCGGGGGCCGGAGACACTAGGCGGGGGCCGGAGACACCAAGCGGGGGCCGGAGGCCTGTGGCAACAGGTCTCCAGCTGTCACAAGGTGTCTCACGCCAGCAGTGGTGGCGCGGGACCGGCCGCCTGCCCGGTTCGCTGGTCGGTGCTTTTGTGGGGATGGCGACCGGAAGTTGCCGACTGCCGTCACCCGCCGACCTCAGCTGTAGCCCGGAAGCTCAGGCAACGGGAACCTCGGTCGCCGACCGAACCATCCCCCTCAGCCGTAGACCTGCTCAGCCACCCGCCTCAGTAATACCGACCGCAGCGGCGACCAACCACCGCGCACCTCGCCGGCCGAATCCGAGCGGTCGGATGGGACGAGCACCTTCGGGAAGACGGGGTTCCTGGCCAGCCAGAGACCCCAGCCACCGCAACCGATCAGCCACCAGGCCGGCTAGTGGGCGAAGAAGAGGTGGGAGGCGGAGTCGACCAGGATCTGGTGGCGGGTTTCGGGGGTGGGGGCCCAGGTGGGGAGGAGGTTGAGGAGTTCGCCGGTGTCTCGTTGGCCGTTGGGGAGGTGGGGCCAGTCGGAGCCCCAGAGGAGGCGGTCGGGGCGGGTGGTGACGAGGGCGGTGCCTAGTTCCTGGAGGGCGCTGAGGGGTTTGTCCTTGGCGATGCGGTAGGGGCCGGAGAGTTTGATCCAGCAGTTGCCGTTGTCGCGGAGGACCGTCAGCAGGCGGTCGGCGTCGGCTGGGGTGAGGCCGTCCTCTTCCTTCATGTAGCCCATGTGGTCGATGACGTACGGCTGGTCGAAGTCGGCGAGGAACGGGAGCAGGTCGCGAACCACCCAGCCCGGTGTGTAGAACTGCAGGTGCCAGCCGCGCGCCGCGGTTCGCAGTGCCATCCGGCGGATGTACGCGATGAGCTCGTCGGTCGGTTGCTCGGCGCGGGCGAACAGGTCGAGCCGGATTGCCCGTACGCCGAGGGCGTCGTACCGATCGAGTTCGGTGTCGCTGATGTCCTCCTCGACCCGGACGACGCCGCGGCACCGGGATCCGGCGCGGCGGAGGACTTCGAGGGCGAGGCTGTTGTCGGTGGCGTAGAAGGTGGGCTGGACGATCACCATCCGGGAGATCCCGAGGAACTCGGTCATCTCCAGGTATTGGTCCAAGGTGGCGTCCGGGAAGGTGTAGAGCGGGTTCGAGACGTGGGGATAGCCGGGTTCGAAGACGTGGAAGTGTGCGTCGCAGCTTCCGGCCGGGACCTCGAAGGTCGGCGCGGTGTTGGACGACGCGGAACGCATCGGCAGGGTCTGGAGGGGAGTCGTCACGCGGGCACCTCGGTGAGCGATCGAAGGACGGATTCGGCGCGGGTCTGCACGGCTGAGAAGAGGAGGTCGGTGTCCATCCCCGTCACGACGAGCGGGCAGACACCGAGCTGAGCGAGCGACGCGTACTGGACCGGGTCCGCGACTCCGCCGAGCATGAAGAGCTTCCCGTGGTTGGCGCAGGCCTTGGCGACCGTGTCGACCGCCTCCCGCACCAGCGGATGGTCGTACTGCCCGGCGATCCCGAGCTCGGCCGTCAGATCGTTGGCGCCGAGCGACAGCATGTCGACGCCGTCGATGGCTGCGATCGCGTCCGCATTGCTGATCCCCAGTGGTGTCTCGATCAGGATCTGTACGACGGTTGCCGCATCCAGGGTGGGATTGAGTACACCGGCCGGCGTCGGACGCATTCCGAGCGCTGGCACGCTTGCGAGCTGGGAACGCTGTCCACGTGGGGGAAAGCGGCACGCCCGGACGACGGTCGACGCCTCCTCGACAGTCTCGATCCGGGGAGCCACCACACCCAGGGCACCGCCGTCGAGCAGGCGGCCGATGTCGCCGTACGAGCGTTCCGGGGTCCGGACCAGCGGCATCACGCCGAGGTCGGCCGCGAGGGCGCAGATCGCGGCCGCGGTGTCGAGCGGCATGGTCGAGTGCTCCAGATCGACCAGGATCGCGTGGTGCCCGGTGGCGTGCGCGACCCGGGCGATATCGGTACTGCGCGAGCCGCGGATCCCGAGCATGAGTGTCGGTCGGCCGTCGCGGAGCCGGCCGAGGAAGTCGTTGCCGGCACTGGTCTGCTGCACGAATCTGTTCATCGAGCCTCTTCCGGAGCCGCACCGAAGAACAGTGCGGCCATGTCGGGGCGGGCGAGGAGTTCGGCGGCCGGTTCGGCGAGCAGGACCTGGCCGCGTTCCATCACCACGCCGTGGTGGGCAAGCTTGAGCCCGAAGCGCACGTTCTGCTCGACCATCAGCACCGTGACGCCGAGGTCGTTCATGGTTCGGGTGCTGTCGAAGACCATCTCGCAGGTCTTCGGGTCGAGGCCGAGCGTGGGCTCGTCCAGCAGCACCACCGAAGGGTTGGTGACCAGCGCTCGGGCGAACTCGACGATCCGGCGCTGACCACCGGACAGGTCGGCGGCCTTGTCGTGAGCGCGCGCTGTGATCACCGGGAACGCCTCCGCCAGCTCCTCGAGCCGCTTCTTCAGCCGGCCGCGTTGGCCGCGGATCAGGTAGCCGCCGAGCAGCATGTTGTCGCGAACGGTCAGATGCCCGAACAGCCCGCCTTGTTGCGGAACCTGAGCGACTCCGGCGGCCAGCACCTCGGCCGGCGTGAGCGTGTGCACGGGTTTGCCGTCCACCAGGATGGTCCCGGCGCTCGGTGGCAGCAGTCCACTGAGGACCCGCAGCAGCGTTGACTTGCCGGCGCCGTTCGGACCGACGACACACGTGATCGCGCCTCGCTCGACCGTCAGCGTCACCCCCTGCAGGACGTCGCCGCCGCCGTACCCGGCCCGGACGTTCTCGAACTCGATCATGGTCGCGGTCCCGTCGTCGGTTCGAGGACGAAGTCGTCGCCCAGATAGGCCTCCAGTACGGCGGGATCGGTGCTGACCGCGGCCGGGTCTCCGGTGGCGATCACCTTGCCGTGGGCAAGCACCGTGGTCCGGTCCGCGAGTGCGAGGACGAACTGCATGTCGTGCTCGACGATCACGAACGTCCGGCCGCTCGCGTTGAGCGCGCGGATCAGGTCGGCGAGCCGCTGCAGCAGCGTCGGGTTGATGCCGGCCGCCGGCTCGTCGAGCAGGATGACGGCGGGGTCCAGCATCAGCAGTTGCGCGAGCTCGACCAGTTTGCGTTGGCCGTAGGAGAGGTCGGTGGCAGCCGCGTCGACGTACTCGCCGAGTCCGACGAACTCGAGCAGCTCGGTCGCCCGAGCCGCCTCGGCACCTGAGACGGCCGAGTGCACGAGCCGCCGCGGGTCGAAGCAGTCATTGACCGCGGCAACGTTCTCCAGCACCGTGAGACTTTCGAAGAGACGCGGCAGCTGGTACGTGCGTCCGATTCCGGCGAAGGCGCGGCCGGTCCGGTCGAGCTTCGCCAAAGACTTGCCGTTCAGTACGACGTCGCCCGCGGCAGGTTCGTAGGTGCCGTCGATGACGTTGAACAGGGTGGTCTTTCCCGAACCGTTCGGCCCGATCAGCGCGGTGATCGACCCGGCCGGTACCACGAGCGAGGCCTCGTCGAGTGCCTTCACGCCACCGAACTGGACGGTGACGCCCTCGATCCGCAACAGGTCAGTGCCGACGGCAACCGAGCGGGCGCTGGCCGGTGCCACGGGCAACGCCGTACTGGCGAGCCGGGCACCTGTTCGGCTGCTGGAACGTCGTTCAAGGTAGCGGCCGACCGACGGGATGATGCCACGCGGCAGCGCCAGCGTGACGATCAGCAGCAGCCCGCCGAACATGATCAGGCGGAACGCGCCGGCGTCCACGCCACCGATAGAGGTGTTCGTCACCTCGGCCAGCGGCACGATGATGAACGCGCCGAGCACCGGGCCCCAGACGGTCGCGCGACCGCCGAGCAGCACGGCGAGCACCACCTGGAGACTCAGCACGATGTCGAACATTGTGCTGACGGTCAGAAAGCTGACGTAGTAGCCGTAGATCGCGCCGGCCACCCCGACCAGGACGGCCGAGGCCATGAAGGCGAGGCTCTTGTAGATCGGTGTCGGTACGCCGATCCCGGCCGCCTTGTCCTCGTCGTCGCGGATCGCGACCAGGCCCAGCCCGAACTTGGAACGCCGGATCGCGCTCGTCATCGCCACGCTGAGCACCAGGAGCGCGAGCAGCGAGTAGTAGAACGGCCAGTTGTGGAACCGCACATCCCAGTCAGGCAACGGCATCAGGAGCCCCTGGCTGCCGCCGGTCAGCGACGACCAGTTCCGGACGATCAGCCCGAGCAGTTCGAGCATCGCGTACGAGACGATGACGAACGCGACACCCCTCGTACGGCGGGTGACCCAGCTGAGCGCCAAGGCGACGAGGGCGGCGGCTAGTCCGCCGAGTGGTGCGACCAGGAACGGTGAGACCTCCCACTGGCCGGCGAGGATGCCGGCCGTGTAAGCACCGACGCCGATGAATGCGCTGTGGCCCAGACTCACATAGCCGGTCAGGCCGGACATCACGTTCCAGCCGGAGCCGAGGACGCCGAGCAGGAAGGTCAGGATCAGCACGTTGTGGATGTAGGAGCTCGGCGTCAGGAACGGAACCGCCACGGCCGCCAGCACCCCCAAGGCGATGAGCCACCGCCTGGGAATCCGCCGGGCAACCTCAACAGCCGTGCTCATGCCCGAGCTCCGTCCGCGCGGAGCTTTCCACCGAGGAGCCCTTGGGGGCGGACCAGCAGGATCACGATGATCAGGACGTACGGGACAGCGGTCGCCCACCGCGTGTCGACGTACGAGGAGGTGAGGGCCTCACCCAGGCCGAGGATCGAGGCCCCGAGGGCGGCACCGACCAGGCTGCCCAGGCCGCCGAGGATGACGACGCAGAGGATGCGGCCGATCCAGACGTAGTGGGAGTCGGGCACGAACTGGTAGATGACGGAGAGGGCGGCACCGCCGAAGCCGGTGGTGGCGGCGCCGATCGCGAACATCTGCGCCATCGTCCGCTCCACCTCGATCCCGACCAGGGCGGCGCTGTCGCGGTTCTCGGCGCAGGCGCGGATGGCGCGGCCGAGGAAGGTGCCGCGGAGCAGCGCGTACAGCGCGCCGAGGATGGCGAGCGCTCCGATGAAGGCGTAGAGCTGGGCTCGGGGAATAACGACCGAGCCGAGCTGGATCGACGTGTTGAAGTAGGAGGGCGTCGCGGAGCGGACCTCGGTGCCCCAGATCAGCGACATCACGCCGCCGGCGACGATGGCGACGCCGAATGACGCCACCATCGCGAGCTCGTGGTCGATCCGGTGTACCCGGGCGATCACCAAGCGGTAGAGGACCCGGCCGACGACGTACATGACCGGGGTGATGACGACGCCGACCAGTAGCGGGTCGAGTCCGGTGCGGTCCCACACCCACCAGGAGAGGAAGGCCGCCAATACGATCATCGCGCCGTGCGCGAGGTTGATGATCCGCATCACGCCGAAGACCAGGCTGAAGCCGGACGACATCAACGCGTAGACCCCGCCGACCAGGAGGCCGAGTACGACGGTCTGGAGGAGAAGGGTCATGAGCCGCTCCAGCCCGGTTTGACGAACAGCACGTCGGCCGAGGTGGCGGCCGACTTCGGGCTGACGATCTGCAGCTTGCCGCTCTGGAACTGGCCGAGCAGCATGTCACCCTGCGGCCGTCCGGTGGCGTCCCAGTTCAGCGGGCCGACGACCGTGTCGACGGTGTTCTTGTGCAGCCAGTCCGCGATCGCGGTCTGGTCCAGCTTGCCGACCGCTTTCACAGCTGTGGCAAGGACCTGGCCGGCGGTGTACGAGTTGGCCGCGTCCTCACTCGGCGCCGCCTTGAACTGTTTCGTGTATCCGGACACGAACCCGGCGTTGGACGGGTACTTCGCCTCCGGGCTCCACGCCAGGTAGGTGAAGATCCCCTCGGTGCTGCTCGCGCCGATGGACTTCGCGAACGCCGGATCGGTCGGGGTGTTCAGTTGGTAGAACTGCTTGGGGGAGAAGCTGACCTTCTGGAACGAGCGGATCAGCGAGATCCCGTCACCGGCGATCGAGCCGTTGATCACCAGGTCCGGTTTCGCCTGCTTGATCGCGTTCGCGATCGTGTCGAAGTTCGACGTGTCCGGCGCGTAGGTCTTGTTGTAGACGGTCTTCACGCCGAGTGCGCCGAGCCGCTCCCCGAAGAGCTTCGCGGCCTGGGTGGTGTTCGGGTCGTCGAGCTGGACCAGGGCCAGCGTCTTCGGACGCTGATCGGCCGGCAGCCCGGCGATCAGGTCGACGAACCGGTCGGGCAGCTTCTGGGTGGTGGCCGGCTGCGCGAAGAAGAGGTACTTGAAGTCGCGGGCGAAGATCTCGTCCGCACCGCCAGAGGGCTGAACGTAGACGTACTTGTAGCGCTCGGCCACCGGAGCGACGGCGATGTTCAGGTCGGAGGAGAACGTGCCCAGGAGCAGGTCGACCTTGTCCTGGGCGATCAGCCGGGTGTAGTCGGAGATGGCGGTCTGCTGGTCGAAGCTGTCGTCCAGCACCTTGAGCTCGACCTTGCGACCGAGCAGGCCGCCCTGGGCGTTCAGTTCGTCGACCCAGTACTGGTAGCCCTCCATCCCGGGCTTGGCACGGTCGGCGACCGGGCCGCTGAGCGGCAGCGACATGCCGATCACGATCGGTTCGGTGCTGGCCGACGCCTGGTCGGCGGGCTTCTCGGCGGACAGGCCGCAGGCGGTGGTGGTCAGGGCGAGCAGCGCGACGAGTGCGCTGCCGGTGCGTAGGCGTGCGGCTGGACGTCTCATGATGCCTCTCCTTGGACAATGCACAGGGGGTACGGTTCGTCGTCCAGGCCCGGGACGAGCAGCTGGGCAGGGTTGTTGCCGTTGTCAACGAGTTGCCGGGCGGCGAAGTCGGTGACCGCGCCGGACAGCAGCTGCCGTGGATCCTCGAGGACGAGCCGCAGCCGCGAGGTGAGAGCGAACCAGTCGGCCGGGCCGTCGATGGCCGGTAGTTCGGAGCCGGAGCGGGCCGGTTCGAAGCGGGGGTAGCCGGTGAACATCTGCTCGCCGAGTTCGCAGGTTGCCCGGACCCCCGACCACAGCCGCCGGTACTCAGGTTCGAGGGCGGAGACCGCGTCGAGATTACTGCCGTCGTACGTCGGGAACACCGGAGCGTGTGGAGCGATCAGCAGGTTCGCGTCGGGCAACCGGCCCCGGGATGCGGCGCCGATGACTCCGGCCACGCTGTTGCTGTCTCTCGTCACACCGGCGGTCGGCCGGCCCTGGCGACCGGCGATGATCACCATGGTCTCTTCCCACGGCAGGCCGAGGCCGTCGAACCACGTGATTAGCCGGTGCCCGAGGTCCATGCCGAACAGATAGAACGTGGCGACCATGATCCGGTTGAGCGGGACGGGCAGTTCGGCCGATGGGCCCTCGAGCGCATCGCGGCGTACCGTCTCGGCTGTTAGGTACGACGGATCCGCCAGCGACTGTTCGAGGTACTGCTCGGTGACGGCGCAGGCGTAGTCGACCATCGCGGCGATGGCCGGCTCGCGTCCGGAGAAGCTCTTGATCCGGACCAGGTCACGCCACAGCTCGGGCGAGTTCGCAGCTCGGGTCTCCCTGGTCGCGGCCAGCAGCTCTTCGGCCGCCGCCGGCCAGGGGCCGTGCGGATCGAGCTCCTTGACCTGGGCGAGTGAGGCGAGCGCGGGTCCGAGGTGGGAGACGGCCGTGAGTTCCTTGAAGCCGCGGGTGGAGAGGCGAAAGCCCTCGATCGTTGGTGATTCGCCGTTGCCTGGGTAGAGCGCGAGGTCGCCGTGGGTGGCGACGATCAGCGGAGCGGTGGCGTAGCGGCGTTCGGAGGCGAGGGTGAGCTGGCCGCCGATGCTGCTCGGCGAGCCGGTGTAGGCGAAGAAGAGCCGCGCGAAGGCTGGAGACTCGTAGCGGTCCATCGGTCAGTCCACCAGCCGGTAGATGACTGTTTCATTGGCGAATCTGATCTCGGGGGTGAGCGAGTTCGAGACCGCGAACTCGATTCCGTCGTCGAGGCTGAGTACTTCGGCATCGGTGCCGCCACAGGTCGGAAACTCGTTCACGAGCTGGAAGGCGTCCTGCCACTCGTACAGCTGCGAGGTCAGCGACGGTTGCGGGTCGGCCGGCGTACCGAGGATGAAGTTGACCCGGATCAGGTAGACGTGACCGTTCTGCTCGACGATGCGGAGCTCGCGGGCGCCGAGTCCGTCCAGCGTGCTGTGGGCAGCGAAACGGTCGCCGTTCCAGCGCAGTACCGACGGTGGTTCGCTCAAGCCTGCGGCGATCAGGTACGTCGAGAAGGTGGCGAAGGCGCGGCCGGTTCGTTCGAGCAGGGGCTGGTGCGGCACATACTGCGAACCGGACCAGCGATATAGAATGCTTTCACTGACGTGGTCGGCGTGCGCGACGAAGTGTTGGCCATCGAGCTCGAACGGATGCCAGTTGTACGCCCACTGGGACGGGATGCCCTGGAACTCACCGAACTTCGAGCCGTCCCATTCGAAGATGACCGAGTCCCGGTTACGGCCCTCGAAGTGCGGGAGCGCGAGCCCCTGGGCCAGGCCGAGGAAGTGCCGGTCGCCGATCGTCCAGTGCTTCCACTGCTTGGCCGCGAAGGTCGGGATCGTCTGGAACAACTCGAACCCGTCGCCGTTCCACTCGTAGACGAACGAGTCGGTGAAGTACTCGTACGGGCCGGAACCGGTGCGGATACAGGCGACGGCGAGGAAGGACCGGTCGTCGATGGTGAAGAACTCCGCGTCCTCACCACCGGGCGCGGGCAGCGTGGCGAAGGGCTCGTAGCCACCGGCGGTTCGTTCGAGCAGGAGCAGGTCGGTGTTGCTGTCACCGGCGTTCATCCCGGCCGGTGTCCCGGGCACGTCGTACGCGAGTTGGGGGATGGCGAGCAGCTGCCGGCCATCGATCGCGAAGGCTTCGACGGCGCGAGCGCCCGAGGTCGGGATGCGCTGCTTTTCGCTCAATGTCCGGGCCATGCTTAAGAGAACTCGCTCTATCCCCGGCGCAGCAAGGGGCGTAGGTTGACGCTTGAGGTCATGGAGCGTTAACAGAGGTGACGCATGCTCGATACATCGAAACTGCTCGTGCTGCGAGCCGTGGCCGAACACGGCTCGATCGCCAGTGCCGCCCGCGAGCTCGGCTACACCCGCTCGGCGGTGTCGCAGCAGATGTCCGCGCTGGAGCGATCGGCCGGTGTCTCACTGCTGATCCGGGGTGGCAAGACCGTCACCCTGACGCCGCTCGGACGGCGGCTGATCGAGCACACCGAGCGGATCCTGGTCGAGCTCCGCGCGGCCGAGTCGGCGCTGCGGCAGCCGGGTGGGGTGGCCGGCCGGCTGAAGATCGGCATCCCGTTTCGCGAAGGACCGCCGATCATGAGTACGGCGCTCACCAAGGTCCGGCAGCGGTATCCGCGGCTGGAGGTGTCGCTGGTGGCGATCACCGACCAGCAGGGTGCCGACGAGGTGAAACGCGGCCGGCTGGACGTGGTCATCCTCTCGACCTTCGGTGCGGGCCCGCCGCTGCCGGAGGCAGGTCTGCGGCAATGGATCCTCGGGTGCGATCGCCTGAGTCTCTGTGTACCGGCGAAGCATGAGCTCGCCGACTTGGAGAGTTGCCGGATCGAACAGCTCCGCGACGAACAATGGATCGTCTACCAGCATCACCCGCTGAGCACGGTGCTGCTGGGGTTGTGTTCCGGATCGGGCTACCGGCCGCGAGTGGCAGCCACTGTTGGCGATGCGGCGACGGCGTTGGGCCTGGCCGGGGTCGGCTGGGGCGTGACGATCGCGCCGGACCTGACGCCCGGTGCGCCGGAGAGTTCGATCCGGCGGGTTCCGCTCGACGGCGTGGAGGCGAAGCGCTACAGCGTGCTGGTCTGCCGCGACGGCGAACAGGAGATCCCGGAGATCGACGCGGTGGTGACCGCCGTCCACACGGTCACCGCCCGCACGTTCAGTCCTTGACGGCTCCGGCGAGGCCCTCGATGAAGTAGCGCTGGAAGAAGAGGAAGACGGCAACGATCGGCACCATCGACAAGGTGACGGCGGCGGCGAAGCCGGACAGGTCGACGCTGTACTGCTGGGTGAACGCGCGCAACCCGACCGAGACGGTTCGCAGCTCGGGGTTGCCGAGGGTGAAGATCAGTGGGACGAAATACTCCTGCCAGCTGGACGTGAAGCCGAGGATGGCGGTGGTCGCGATGATCGGCTTGGCCAGTGGGAAGATCAGCCGGAAGGTGCGGAAGAAGCCGGCGCCGTCGATCGCGGCGGCGTCGAACAGTTCTTGCGGGATCGCGCCGAAATAGCCGCGGAACAGCAGCGTGCTGAATCCGACGCCGCCGGTGAGGGCGAGCAGCACTCCCCAGACGGTGTTCAGCAGGCCGATCGTCTGGATCAGCTCGAAGACCGGCAGCACACTGGTTGCCGTCGGCATGAAAAGGAACGCGAGGATCAGTACGCCGATGATCCGGCTGCCCGGGAACTTGTAGCGGGCCAGCGTGTACCCCGCGAGCGCTGACGCGATCACGGTGATGGCGGTGCTCGCCGTGCTGTAGAGGACCGAGTTGAACAGGTAGCGGCTGAAGTTCGCGGTGGTCCAGGCGCGGCCGTAGTTCTCGCCGGTCCAGTGCTCGGGCCAGAGTTTGAAGCCGGCGGTGTACATCTCGTTCGAGGACTTGAACGACGAGAAGACCGGCCACAGGAACGGGTAGAGATAGATGAAGGAGACGGCCAGCAGTACGACGACCAGCAGGACCGAGCGTGGAGTCCATCGTTGGGTGCGCATGGCTAGACCCCGTATTCCTTCCGTTTGAGCTGGGCGCGGCCGACCATCTTGCCGACCAGCGCGTACACGATCAGCACGGTGATCCCGAAGACGAACGCCGCGGCACTCGACGTACCGAACTGTGGCCGTGCCTGGGCGAAAGCCAGCTCGTAGACGTAGTAGTTGATGACGTAGGTGTCGGTGCCCGGGCCGCCCGAGGTGAGGATCTGGATCCAGTCGAAGATGCCGAGCGACCAGATCAGGCCGAGGGAGGCGATGATGACGCCCATCGGGCGGACCAGCGGCAGGATGATGTGCCACAACCGCTGCAGCGCACCCGCGCCGTCGACCTCGGCGGCCTCCAGGAGGTTCTGCGGGACCAGTTGGAGAGCTGCCATCCAGAAGATCACGTACTGGCCCATGATCTGCCAGGTCGAGATGACCGCGATCGTGGCGAACGCGATCGGTCCGGAGCGGAGGAAGTCCACCGGCTGGTCGACCAGATGCAGGGCAGTGAGCAACTGGTTGATCGCGCCGTCCGAGGGACTGAGCAGGTAGTAGAAGACCATCGCGACGATGGACGCGGGCATCAACCAGGGCAGGAAGAACACCGTGCGGAAGAACGCCGGCCAGCGGAGCCACGGGCGGGTGAGGAGCAACGCGATCAGGAACGACAGCGGTAGCTTGATCAGCGTCTGCCCGATCGTGAACGCCCACGTGTTGGCGTAGGCCTTGCCGAACAGGGGATCGGTGAGCACGGCCTGGTAGTTGTCGAGACCGACGGTCGGTGAGTCGCCGAGGGCCCCGATCCCGTCGAAGTCGTGCAGGCTGAACTGGACGGTCCGCACCAGCGGCCAGACCGTGAAGGCCAGGAACAGCAACAGGAACGGGACCAGCACCAGGTAGATCTTGCCGAGATCTGTACGGCGATTCATCGCGTGAACTTGAACGGGGTGAGGCCGTCCCACCCGGGCTCGGCGTAGCAGTCCGTCGAAACCTTGAGACCGGACGCGGCCTCTTGGCCGAGCTGGGCCTCGAACACCTTGTTCTGCTTGTCTTCGATGCCTCTGGCCAGGGCCGGCCAGTCACCGCCGCTCTGCAGGTACTTGTTCACCGTGCTGTAGACGAGGTTCTCCTGGATCTGGTCCACCTTGCTCATCGCCTCGGACTTGGCGAGGTCCGGGCACTTGAGCGCCGGGACCGGAGCGAGGATGTGCACCTTCGGATCCAGCGGCAGCAGTTCGCGGGCCAGGTTCTCCTTAGGTAGCCACTTCGCGGCGTCGGCCGGGTCGATCCAGGGGAGCAGGTCGAAGCCCTTGGCGGTGAAGTGTTCCGAGAACCAGCCCTTGGGTCGCGTCATCCATTCCAGGAACTGGGTCGCTTCCTTCGGGTGCTTGCTCTGCGAGCTGATGAACAGTTCCGGCAACGGCGGTCCCTGGGCGATCCGGCCGGCGTACCCGCCTGGTGCGGCGGTGGTCTTGGCCGGTGGCAGGGCGACGCCGAAGTTCTTGAACTTGAACGTCTGCGGGAACACGGACGACATCCAGCCGCCGTCGAAGTAGAACGCGGCCTTGCCTCCGGCAACGGCTTGGCGGGCGGCGATCTTGTCGTACTGGCCGGGGAAGACGTACTGCTGCTCGTACAGCGACCGGAGATACCGCAGGGCCTCGACGAACTGCGGGTCGGAGGTCTCGGTGAACTTGCCGGTCTGCAGGGAGACCTTGCTCGGCGTGTAGCCCTTCTTGTTCACCCCGACGAACGTCGTGAGGAGCCGCTCGATCTCGTCCGGACCCTGCGTCGACTGGGCGAGACAGCTCGCAGCGGCCTTGTCCTTGATCGCCTGGCACGCGGCGGTGAACTCGGTCCACGTCGTCGGGAGCTTGCCGGTCAGACCGGCCTTGGCGATCACGTCCTTGTTGAAGTACATGTAGCCGAATCCGATGGTTCCGGTCCCGGGCGGGCGCGGCGTCGTGTAGATCTTGCCGCCCTGGCTGTAGATCGGTTCCATCAGGTTCGAGGTGTCGCGGAACCGGGACCGGAAGTCGGCCGGCAGCACCGAGTCGTCCAGCGGCACGGCCCACTTGTTGTTGATGACGTCGGACAGCTCGAAGTACTCACCCGCGGCCGGCCAGGTGTAGGTGTAGATGTCGGGGGAGTTCTTGCTGCGGAAGCTCAGCGGCAGCGCCTGCTTGTAGTCCGCCTCGGCGAGCTCCTCCGGGACGACGTTGATGTTCGGGAACTCCTTGCGGAACTCGGCCGCTGCCTCTTTGTAGAACTCGAGCCGTTCCTGGCTGTAGCCCTGCCACTTGATGGTCACGACACCGTTCGGGTCCTCGGATTTCGCGCCGTTGCTGTTGCAGGCCGCGAGGGTGGCCAGGGCGAGCCCGGCCGCCAAGGCCGCCCGCGTGATCCGGTTGAGGTTCATCAGTACTCCGTTCGCTGCAGGGTTCGATCGGCGGCTGAGTCATAGGTCGCCTGGACAGCGGCTACGACCGAGAGGCCGTAGTCGCCGGAGACACTCGGGGGAGCGGACCCGGTGAAATCAAGGAGCTGGTCGCGGAAGGCGGTGACGATGTCGTCGTGCCCGGTCTGATGCTTGAGCTGGACGGCTTCGCCGGGGCGGAACATCCATAGACCCTCGGTGTGGGACAAGCGCAAGGCACCGTTCTCGCAGATGACTTCGGTCTCGTCCTGGGGAGGCAGACCGGTGCTGGTGATCGAGAACGTCAGCTGAATGCCGCCGGACAGTTCCATCACGCCGGAGGCTTCGGTCTCGACGGCGAGCCCTGGCCGACGCCAGGTCCGGGCGTTGACCGAGACGACCTGCTCACCGGTCAGCACCTGCGCCTTGTCGATGCTGTGGCCGCCGATGTTCATCATGATTCCGCCGCCGGCCAGTTCGGGATCGAAGAACCAGGCCGGGCGGGACTCCGGGTCGTAGCGGACGGCGCGCCGTTCGGTGATCAGCAATGGGCGGCCGAGCTGGTCGGAGCGCAGGATTTCGGCCGCCTGCCGGACCGCGGGAACAAATCGCTGGAGATTACCGATTGCCAGCCGCACACCGGCGTCCGCGCAGACTTTGATCATTTTCCGGCAGTCGGCCACAGTGGTGGCCATCGGCTTTTCCATCAACACGTGCAGGCCTGCGATGGCCGCGTCTTCGGCCATCGGGGTGTGCAGTGAGTGCGGGGACGTGATGACGACCACGTCCAGGTTGCCGGCGGCAAACATGTCCCGGTGATCGGCGTACACACTGGCGTTCAGCGGCTCAGCGAGCGCTTGTGCGGCATCCCGCCGTACGTCGCAGATCGCCGTGATCGCGAGGTTCGGGAGGCTCGCCGCGGCCTCGACGTACACCGCGGCGACGCTCCCGGCACCGACCAGGCCGATGCGAATGTCATTCCTCTCAAGGAACGAATTCAGTCCATTCTCTGCCGTCATGCCTGGGAGTTTGCGGACGGCGAAGAGAATGAGTCAAGGGGATGATTCCGGTATTAATTGCTGACGCGCCCGATATTTCCCTGGTCGGTCTCGTCGGTGCTGGCGGCGGTCGCGAACCAGGCGTCGAGGATCTCCTCGAGCAGCGGCTCGGAGATCAGCCGGAGACTGAGCGCGAGCACGTTGGCATCGTTCCACCGGCGGGCGCCCTCGGCCGTGTAGGCGTCGGTGCAGAGCGCGGCCCGAATGCCGGGGACCTTGTTCGCGGCGATCGCCGCGCCGGTCCCCGTCCAGCAGCAGACCACGGCCTGCTCCGCGTTGCCGTCGGCAACATCTCGCGCCGCCGCGTCCGAGCAGACCGCCCATTGTGGGTCGCTGCCAGGAGTGAGCGCGCCGTACGCCGTCACTTCGTGCCCGCGCTTGCCCAGTTCGGCCACCAGTGCGCGGGCGACGGGCTGATCCATGTCCGACGAAACCGAGATTCGCATGGTCCCGAGCCTAGGGCGTGCTCCAGTAGTTGCGGAACTTCGGTCAGGTCTTGAATTAAGTGTGGGAATCCGCTTTCCTGAGCGAACCTCCACCGCCCCGACCTGAGGAGTGCCCCATGTCCGGAGTCGCCCAACTCCGTCCGCCGCCGCGTGCCCGGCGCCGGCGATATGCCGTGATCGCGACGGCGCTGGCCGGTGTTGTCGCCGCCGGTCTGACCGTCGTCGACCCGCCGTCCGCGACTGCCGCGATCTCGCCGACCGGCTGGAACACCGTGGCCGCCAAGCACAGTGGCAAGTGTCTCGACACGCGTTCGGCCGGTACGGCGAACGGCACGGTCGTCCAGCAGTACGCGTGCAATGCCAGCACAGCCCAGCAGTGGCAGTTCCAGCCGACCAGCGGCGGGTATGTGCGCGTGAACGTGCGCACCAGCCCCGCTCAGGTGGTCGACGTCTCCAACGTTTCGACGGCGGACAACGCCCTCGTGCACCTGTGGGCGTACGGCGGCGGGAACAACCAGCAGTGGCTGCCGGTCGAGGAGGCGGATGGCGCCTACCACCTGGTGAACCGGAACAGCGGCAAGTGTCTCGACGTACCATCGGCCTCCACCGCGGACAGCGTCCAGCTGGTGCAGTTCACCTGCAACGGAAGCGCCGCCCAAGCCTTCAGGATCACCTCAGTGGACGCTCCGCCGAACCCGCCCGGTACGCCGGACCTCGGTCCGAACGTGTCCGTGTTCGACCCGTCGATGCCGGCCAGCCAGATCCAGTCCCGGCTCGACCAGGTCTTCAACCAGCAGGTGGACAACCAGTACGGCGAGCAGCGGTACGCGATGCTGTTCAAGCCGGGCACGTACAACGTCAGCGCGAACGTCGGCTTCTTCACCCAGGTCGTCGGTCTCGGCCTCACACCCGACAGCGTGAACATCAACGGTTCGGTGCATGTCGAGGCCGACTGGTTCCCGCCGCAGAACGCGACGCAGAACTTCTGGCGCGGCGCCGAGGGTCTCACGGTCACTCCGCCGGGCGGGCTGGACCGCTGGGCGGTCAGCCAGGCATCGGCGTACCGGCGGATGCACCTGAAGGGCAACCTCGCGCTGGACGACGGCGGCTGGTCGAGCGGCGGATTCATGGCAGACACGGTCGTCGACGGTCAGGTGCGGTCGGGTAGCCAGCAGCAGTGGCTGTCGCGGAACACCCGGTGGAGCAGCTGGACCGGGCAGAACTGGAACATGGTGTTCGTCGGTGCGGAGAACGCTCCGGCCGGCAGCTTCCCGGACCCGCCGTACACGAAGGTCGCGCAGACCCCGGTCGTGCGTGAGAAGCCGTACCTCTACATCGACGCGGCCGGCGCCTACAAGGTGTTCGTCCCGGCGCTGAAGACCAACTCGAGCGGTCCCGGCTGGACGAACGGCAACCCGGCGGGCGCCTCGCTGCCGATCGAGCAGTTCTACATCGCCAAGCCCGGTGTCAGCGCGGCGACGATCAACTCGGAGCTGGCGGCGGGTAAGGACCTGCTGTTCACGCCGGGCGTCTACAAGCTGAGCGACTCGATCCGGGTCACCCGCGCGAACACCGTGGTGCTCGGTCTCGGGCTCGCGACCATCATGCCGACCAACGGTACGACGGCCATGTCGGTCGCCGATGTGGACGGCGTCAAGATCGCCGGTCTGCTGATCGACGCGGCCCCGACCAACTCTCCGCTGCTGATGGAGATCGGCGCGACGAACTCGTCGGCCGACCACAGCGCCAACCCGACGTCCATCCACGACGTCTACTTCCGCATCGGTGGTGCCGCGGTCGGCAAGGCCACAGAGACGTTGCGGGTGAACAGCGACGACGTGATCCTCGATCACACCTGGCTGTGGCGCGGTGACCACTCGATCGGTGTCGGGTGGGGGACCAACACCGCCGACACCGGACTCGTCGTGAACGGTGACGACGTGACGGCGTACGGGCTGTTCGTCGAGCACTACCAGAAGTACCAGACGATCTGGAACGGCAACGGCGGGCGGACGTACTTCTACCAGAACGAGATGCCGTACGACCCGCCGAACCAATCCGCCTGGATGAACGGCTCCACCCGCGGGTATGCGGCGTACAAGGTCGCGGACTCCGTCACCACACATGAAGCGTGGGGGCTGGGGAGTTACTGCGTCTTCAACTCCGATCCGTCGATCGTGGCCGAACGCGCCTTCGAGGTACCGAACAAGGCCGGCGTGAAGTTCCACAACATGGTCACGATCTCGCTCGGCGGCAAGGGCACGATCGCGCACGTGATCAACAACAGCGGCGGCCCGTCCAACACAGCCAACAACAAGGCCCAGTGGGTGAACTACCCCTAGGCGGTACGGCGGCCTGGTGTCCGGCCGTGGGTGCGGCGGAAGGCTGCGATGAATGCGGACGAGCTGGAATAGCCGACGAGGTGGGCGACTTCGGAGACCGGGTGCGTGTCGAGCAGAACCTGCGCGGCGCGCAGCCGGAGGTCGGTTCGCCAGGCGGTGAAAGAGGTGCCGAATTCGCGGATGAAGTCGCGCTGCAGGGTTTTGCTGCTGACGTGAACCTGGGCGGCCCAGGCGGAGAGATCCGTCGGGTCGCCCGGGTCTTGTGCGAGCCGACGGGCGACCTGGAGGGCGGGACCGCGGCCGGTCGAGGCGCGGGCCGGTTCGCCGGGCTGGTTCGAGTCCAGCGCGTCGAAGAGGTTCGCCCTGATGGACAGAGCCTCGGTCTCAGCCAGCCCGGGGGCGGTCAGCGCGAGGATCGCGGTGGCGGCCTCGGACGGTACGGCGATGGTGCCGATGCGCAGGCCGAAGAGCGCCGGCGGGATCTCGCGCAGGCAGATGCGGTAGACCGTCTGGCGGCCGAACTCGGAGGAGGAGGTCGCGCTGACGGTGTGGCCGACGGCTCGACGTACCCAGACGGCCTGGCCGGTGCCGACGAACCCGGTCTGGTTGCCGTGGGTGGCGGTGAGCAGGCCGTCGGGGGACCAGTAGACCTGGTGCAGGAAGTCCTGCCGGCTGCGGCCGAACTCCAGCCGGCGGCCGGCGGCGTACCGGAAGATCATGATGCCGCCGAGGGTGCCGATGCCGTAGCCGAACTCCTCGCAGTTCTCCGGGTCGTCGCCGTGGGGGCTGACGAGACTCATGCTGTCCTCCTCGCGACATCGATCGACCGCTACGCGCTACGAGCGGGCGGTCGGTAAGGCTAGCCTAACTTTCGTTCTGTCCGCTCGGACGAAGGGTCCGGAATGTCCGCCACACACCGCCTCGGTGCACTCCTGCTCGCCACCTGCCTGCTGGCCGGGTGCAGCACGACCGAAGGCACTCCGGCCGCCGCGGAGACCAGGGTGTTCGCCGCCGACAACGGCAACATCACGATCCCGGTGAAGCCCCAGCGGGTGGTCGCCACCGGGTACGCCGTTCCCGCGCTGCTCGAGGCGGATGCGCCGCTGGTGGGCATCTCGGCCTGGTCGCGTGGGCTGCTGATGATGACCGCCGAGGACAAGGCGACGTACGAGCGGCTGACGAAGATCGCCGGTGAGACCGCGGCCGAGACCGACTACGAGAAGATCGCGCTGGCCAAGCCGGACCTGATCGTGATCGGGGTCCCGGCGCCGGTGCTCGGCGACATCGACGTGAAGCGGCTGGAGGCGATCGCGCCGGTGGTGGCGATCGGGCCGACCATCCCGGACGCCTGGCGTGAGCTGTCCCGCCGGCAGGCCGACGCGGCCGGCCGGATGGAGACGTTCGACCAGGCCCGGACGGCGTACGAGAAGCAGGCGGCGGAGGTGAAGGCGAAGTACGCGCCGAAGCTGAGCGGGCGGAGGTTCGGGCATCTCGGCGGCTACGGTCAGGTTGCCAAGGGCAACTTCATGCGCGAGTTCAACGGGTCGTTCGGGACCAACATCGCGCAAGACGTCGGGATCTCGTACTACGGCCAGGTGACGAAGCCCGGTCCGGGATCGCTGGCGGTCTCCGAGAACGTGTCGATCGAGCTGCTGCCGGAAAGCCTGCGCGACTCGGACGTCATCACCTACACGCTGGAGCCGGACGGCAGTGTCGGGCCGGCGGTGAAGTACGTCCTCGACTCACCGCTGTGGAAGTCCCTGCCCGCGGTGCGGGCGGGCCGGGCGATCGGCGTCCGGTACACCCAGGCGGCGACGTACGGCGAGGCGATGCTGACGCTCAAGGCGCTCGACAGCGAGTTGGCGGGACTCAAGTGAATCGGGAGAAGCCGCGCGAGCGGGTCGAGGAACATCATCTGAGCGGTACAGGCATCTCGCGGATCGGCTACCCGATCGGCATCCGGCAGACGACGGTCGCGTCGACGCGCTATCTCACGCCGCAGATGCTGCGGGTGACTCTCGAGGGGCCTGAGCTGGTCGACTTCCACTCGTATCACTTCGAGGACCACATCAAGGTCCTCTTCCCCGACGAGGACGGCACCCTGCGACTGCCGGTGCCGAACGATCGACAGATGCTCGACTGGCCGCGACCGAGCCCGCCGACCCGCAGCTACACGGTCCGCCGGTACGACGGCGCCACGCTCGACCTGGACTTCGTCGTACACGCTGGTGGCCTGGCAGCGCCCTGGGCTGAACGCTTGCAGGTCGGTGACGAGGTGTGGATTGCCGGACCGCCTGGCGCGAAGGCGTTTCCTTTCACATATGTGCACTACATTTTCGCGGTTGACCCGACCGGGCTGCCGGCGGCGGCCCGCTGGCTGGAGGAGTCGCCGATCGAGGTCTCCGCCGACCTGGTGATCGAGTTCGATCACCCCGCCGAGACTGCGTATCCGCTCGCCCACCGACCCGCCGTCGACGTGCAGTGGGTGCCGAGGTGGGAACTGGCCGACCGGGTGCAGAAGCTCGACGTACCGGATGGCACGTTCCTCTTCGCAGCCGGCGAGGCTGACAGCATCCGTCCGCTCCGCGCCTGGGTGAAGGGCCGGATGGACGCCGTCATCACCGGCTACTGGAAACAGGGCCAGGAAGACGTCGAAGAGGACTAGGCCACGTCACTGGTTCGCGGTTACCCACGCGAAACGTACGGCGGTGGTTTGGAAACGCGAGTTTGTTCCGGCGGCAACGGTGGGGCAATCGGGCGGTCCTTCACTGGATGACATGCAGATCAGGGACGGAAGGCACTTTTCCGTCGCGGTGGTCGGTGGTGGTCAGGCCGGTCTCGCGACGAGCTGGCACCTGGTGCGGGCCGGGGTGGACCATGTGGTGCTGGAGGCCGACCGGGTCGGTAGCGAGTGGCGGAACCGGCGCTGGGACTCGTTCTGCCTGGTCACGCCGAACTGGCAATGCAACCTGCCGGGCTTCCCGTACGACGGACCTGATCCGGACGGCTTCATGGTCCGCGACGACATCGTCGGCTATCTGAACGACTACGCCCACTCGTACGACGTTCCACTGGCTGAAGGCGTTCGGGTGACGCGGCTGGATGCGGGGTTCCGGCTGACCACGAGCGCCGGCACGATCACCGCGGATCAGATCGTGGTGGCGACCGGTCCGTACCAGCAACCGCGGATCCCCGCGCTGGCCGAGCGGCTCCCTGTCCACCAGCTGCACTCATCCGCATACAGGAATGCCGATCAGCTCCCGGAAGGCTCGGTCGTCGTGGTCGGGACCGGACAGTCCGGCTGCCAGATCGCGGAAGACCTGCATCTGGCCGGTCGCCAGGTCCACCTCGTGACCGGTACGGCGCCGCGGGTGGCGCGGGTCTATCGCGGGCTGGATGTGGTCGCGTGGCTGGACCGGATGGGCTACTACCGGCGCGGGATCGACGAATTCGACGACGTTGAGGCGGTCCGGTTCCGGGTGAACCACTACGTGACCGGGCGCGACGGTGGACGCGATATCGATCTGCGGAAGTTCGCGCTGGAAGGGATGCGGCTGTACGGGCGGCTCCTCGACGCGGATCCGGCGACCCTGCGGTTCGCCGGTGATCTGCGCGCGAACCTGGACCACGCGGACGCGGTGTCGGAGGGGATCAAGGACTCGATCGACGCCTTCATTCTTGCCCAGGGCATCGATGCTCCGATCGAACCGCGGTACCAGCCGGTGTGGGAGCCGAGTGAGGTGCCGGAATCCCTAGACCTGCAAGGGATCGGGGCGATCGTCTGGAGCACCGGATTCCGGCGTGACGACAGCTGGATCCGGCTCCCGGTCTTCGACGGCCGCGGGTACCCGACCCATCACCGAGGCGTGACGAGCGTGCCCGGTCTCTATTTCATCGGGCTGCCGTGGCAGCACACCTGGGGCTCGGGCCGGTTCGGCGGGGTCGCGGATGACGCGCGGTATCTTGTGGAGCGGATCATGGCGATGCAGTTCCATTGGCTCGCCGGTCAGCCGCGCCGGACGGTGGCCTGATGATCGTCGCGGACGCGCACCGGCACCTCGGGGTGCTGCCTGCCTATCCCTTCTACGGCGGACCGCCGGTGAACCCGGATCTGACCGCCCGCGCGACGGTCGACGAGCTGCTCGCCGACCTCGATGCCGAGGGCACCGAAATGGCGCTGGTGATCCCGAACTACGGCGTACCGGATGCTGCGGTCTCCTTCGGATTCAACGAGCTGGTGGTCGAGGCCGCGGCCCGGGACGAACGGATCCGCGCCGGACTCTGGGTCTCGCCACGACCGCAGGACGCCGAGCTGACGGCCAAGGCGCTCACGCTCGCCACCGAGCCCGGTGTCCGGGCGCTGAAGCTGAGCTTCCTGCTCGGCGGGCACCCGACCGGCGACGACGTCCGCCCGGCGCTGGACGAGATCTTCGCCGTTGCCAAGGACAACGACCTGGTCGTGCATGTGCACACCTCGCCGGGAGCGGCCTCCGACATCGACCACGTCGGCCACCTGGTCGACACCTATGCGGACGACGTCCGCCTGCATCTCGTCCATTTCGGTGGCGGGATGAGCGGGCACATCAAGCTGATCGGATCCCGGTTCTTCGACTGGATCGCGGACGGCAAACAGCTCTACACCGATCTGTCCTGGGCGATCGGCTTCGCCCCGGGCTGGCTGGCCGCGGAGATCGAGCGGCGCGGGATCGGCCACGACCGCGTGCTGTTCGCGAGCGACCAGCCCTGGGGCGACCACGCCGGCGAACTGGCCCGGATGCGCGCCGCGATGGGGGACGGGGAGCTCGGCGAACTGGTCTTCCACCGCACTTTCGAACACCTCTACCACTGACAATCGCGCCACTGAGAACCAAGGAGAATGCCATGACCGCCGAACTGACCGACCTCGAGACCAAGAGCCTCGGCGAGATCCCGCACCCGGCGCTGCCACAGGGCTCCAGCATCTACGGCGGCACCAAGGTCTTCCCGGACTACCAGGCCGAGGACGGCGAAACGTACTTCACCCTCGTGCACGGCATCGCCCACGAGTCGTCGGTGAGCTTCGTGGCGATCCTGCAGGCGACCCGCGCCCAGCGGAAGGGATTCGAGTCCGCGATCTACTTCTACGGACCCGGATCGCTGAACTGCCTGGCCACCCGCGGCTTCCCGACCACCGGCAACTCCGCGTTCCCCGGCGAGCACAACATCAACGACTCGCTGAAGACGTTCATCGCCGAGGGCGGCAAGGTCTACTGCTGCCGGTTCGGGCTGTCGCTGCACGGCGCGCGCGAGGAGGACCTGATCGAGGGCGTCATCCCGACGCACCCGCTGGACGTCCAGGACGCGCTGATCCACTACGCCCGCAAGGGCGCCATCATCAACTCGACGTACATGTTCTGATGGACACGGCGTTGGAGGCCCGGGCCGAGATGGCGGTGCTGGGCGTTCAGGTGGACGCCCCGGTCCGCCGGAGCAAAGGCGCCGGCCCGAGCGACGACGGGCACCTGGTCGTCGACGGCGCCAACGCCACCCTGCCGATAGTTGCTGACAGCCCCTATCAGGTCCGGGACGGTGCGGTCTTCCGCAACGGGCTGAACCTGGGGCTGTCGGTCGAACCGGTCCGCCGGCCGCGGTTCTACGACCTGACCACGGCCGACGGCGTCCCGTACCAGCAGATCGCCTTGCTGCACGGCAAGGACGTGCTCGCGACCACCGTCGTACAGACGTGCATCCGGTACGACGAGGAGACGCGCTGCCGGTTCTGTTCGATCGAGGAGTCGTTGCGGGCCGGGGCGACGATCGCCGCCAAGACGCCCGCCCAGCTGGCCGAGGTGGCCGAGGCCGCGGTCCGTCTCGACGGCGTCACTCAGATGGTGATGACGACCGGTACGACGACCGGCCCGGATCGCGGCGCGCGGAACCTCGTGCGGTGCGTCCGGGCGGTCCTCGCCGCGGTCCCGGGACTGCCGATCCAGGTCCAGATCGAGCCGCCGGGCGACCTCTCGGTGCTCACGGACCTCAAAACGGCCGGAGCGACATCCATCGGAATCCATGTCGAGTCCCTGGACGACGGCGTACGACGCAAATGGATGCCGGGGAAGTCGTCCGTGTCCATGGCTGAGTACGAGTCCGCCTGGGACGAGGCTGTTCGCGTCTTCGGACGGAACCGCGTATCGACCTACCTGCTGATCGGTCTGGGTGAGGACCCGGACGAGCTGGTGGCCGGGGCGGCGCGGCTGATCGAGCGTGGCGTCTACCCCTTCGTGGTACCCCTCCGGCCGATGCTGGGCACCTTGGCCCGAGCCGACGGGGTCCTGCCGCCGTCCGCAGCTGTGGTTCGGGACGTGACGGCGAAAGTTGCCGACCTGTTGGCGGCCGCCCAGATGCGTGGCGCGGATCAAGGGGCGGGATGTGCGGCTTGTGGCGCATGCAGCTTGTTATCGGCGGCGGGCGCATGATCGCGCCGCTGGTGCAGACCAGCGGGGTTCGGCGTGCTGCCGATGTCTCCGCGCTACTGGGCGAACCGCCGCCGGCGTTCTTGATCTCGGTCGCAGAGGCGGCCGAGCGCCGTACCTATCGGCAACTGCGGCATGAGGCGTTCGTGGTCCAGCAAGGGTTGTTCGAGCGCACCGACCTGGACGAACGCGATGAGGATCCGCGGACTGTTGTCCTGGTCGCTCGGACCGCGGCCGGTGAGGTGATCGGTGGCGTTCGGCTGGGACCGGCGTCGGACGGCCCGGACCTCGGGTGGTGGCAGGGCGGGCGGCTGGTCACGGCAGGTCGGCGCAACGGTGTGGGTGCGGCGCTGGTGCGGGCAGCTTGTGCGTACGCCGAGAGCGCCGGGGCGCTGCGATTCGAGGCGACGGTGCAGACGTCGACGTACCGGTTCTTCCAGCGGCTCGGCTGGGACACGGTCAGGCCGAGCGTCGTCGCGGGCGAGCCGCATGTGCTGATGCGCTGGCCGATCTCGCGGATCGCCCAATTGGTTGCCGCGAGCAAGAGTCCGCTGGGATCGCTGGTGGCCGGGGTCGGGCCGGCCGGGTTTGTCGGTGACGACGGGGCACCAGTTCCGGACAGCGATCTGGTGGCGGCGTGTGACGCGATCCTGCCGGCGATGGTGGAGCGGGATCCGGAATGGGCCGGCTGGTGCTCGGTGCTGGTGAACGTCAACGACCTGGCCGCGATGGGCGCCGTACCGGTGGGGTTGCTGGATGCCCTCGGGGCTCTGGACGCGGCGTTCGCGGCGCGGGTGCTCAGCGGGTTGCGGCGTGCTGCTGAGGCCTATGGGGTGCCGTTGCTGGGCGGGCACACGCAGCTCGGGGTGCCGGCCGCGTTGAGTGTGACGGCGCTCGGGCGGACGGCGACGCCCGTGCCGGGTGGTGGTGGTCGGCCCGGGCAGGCCGTGCGGCTGACCGCGGATCTGGGCGGGTCGTGGCGAGCTGGGTACGCCGGTCGGCAGTGGGACTCGACCAGTCACCGTCGGCCGGATGAGCTGCGGGCGATGATCGGCGCGGTCGGGAAGGCGCAGCCAGCGGCGGCGAAGGACGTGTCGATGGCCGGAGTCGTCGGCACGCTGGGCATGCTGGCGGAGGCCAGTGGATGTGCGGCGGTGCTCGACGTTGCCGCCGTACCGAAGCCGGCCGACGCGTCGATGGGGGACTGGCTGACGTGCTTCCCGGGATTTGCGATGGTGACGACCGGGCCGGCTGAGCTCGCGGCGGGTCCTGCGGTGAGTCGGGTGTGTGGCGAGCTGAGCAGCGGTCAAGGCGTCGTACTGCGTTGGCCGGACGGTGAGGTCACCTCCGCCGTGAGCGCCGGGGTGACCGGAATGGGGGCGGCGTGATGCTGCGGATGGCGGCCGTGGCCGCGAACTTCGACCGCGATCTCGAGGCGGACTTCGCCCGGGTCGCCGCGTTGATCGCCGAGGCCCGGCAGGCCGGCGTACAACTGCTGGCCCTGCCGGAAGGTGCGCTCGGCGGTTACCTGCTCAGTCTCGACGGTACGGCGGAGCCGCCGCCGGCGTTCGATGTCGACGGGCCGGAGATCCAGCGGCTGGCCGGGTTGGCAGGTGACCTGGTGGTCGTCGCCGGGTACGCCGAGGCGGTCGGCGGGCTGATCTACAACAGCGCGGTGTGCGTGACCGGAGACGGCGTACTGGGGCGTCACCGGAAGGTGCATCAGCCGTTGCGGGAGGACGAGCACTATGCGGCCGGGGACCGGTTCGAGGCCTTCGACACACCGGTCGGGCGGCTGGGTCTGATGATTTGCTACGACAAGGCGTTTCCGGAGGCGGCGCGGGCGCTGGCACTCGACGGTGCCGAGATCATCGTGTGCGTCTCGGCCTGGCCGGGAGCGCGGACGAACCCGGATCCGGACCTGTCCAAGGACCGCTGGAAGCGGCGATTCGATCTGTTCGATAGAGCGCGCGCGTTGGAGAACCAGGTGGTGTGGCTGTCAGCCAACCAGTCGGGGACCTTCGGCTCGCTGCGGTTCGTGGCCAGTGCGAAGGTGGTGGATCCGGGTGGTGAAGTGCTCGCCGATACCGGTGTCGCCGCGGGGATGGCGATCGCGGAGCTGGACGTTGCCGACGCACTGCGACTCGCGCGGCGATCGATGGGGCACCTGCGGGACCGGCGGCCGGAGACCTACGGCGTGGTGGTCTGAAGCCCGTGAAGGTCGGAGCGGTGGCGGCTGGTTTCACCCGGGACCTTGAGTTCGACCTGTCCCGGGTGGAGGCACTGATCCGGCACGGCCGGCGCGAGTCGGTCGAGCTGCTGGTGCTGCCCGACGCGGCGCTCGGCGGGTACCTGGCCGATCTGAGCAACCCGGCGCTCGACGACCTGCCGCCGGCACTGTCGCTGGACGATCCGCTGATCGCGAAGGTGATCGCGATGGCGGGGGAGATGGTGGTCTGCTTCGGGTTCTGCGAGGCGGACGGCGGGCTGCGGTACAACACTGCGCTCTGCGTGACGGGCGACGGCGTACTGGGGAAGCATCGCAAGGTGCATCAGCCGCCGGGGGAGCGGTCGATCTATGCGGCGGGCTCTTCGTTCGAGGCCTTCGATACGCCGGTGGGGCGGTTGGGGATGATGATCGACTACGACAAGACGTTCCCGGAGGCGGCCCGGACGCTCGCGGTCGACGGTGCCGAGGTGGTCGCGTGCCTGTGCGCGTGGCCGACGAGCATCACGAACCGGGCACCCCGGATGAACGAGGACCGGCAGTCGCGGCTGTTCGACCTGTACGACCGGTCGCGGGCGGCCGAGAACCAGGTCGTGCTGGTCTCGTCGAACCTGACCGGATCGATCGGCGGGATGCGGTTCCTCGGGCAGTCGAAGATCGTCGGTCCGGGCGGGGACATCGTCGCGCGGACCTGGTCGAAGGCGGGGATCGCGATCGCGGAGGTCGACGTACGGGCGGAGATCGAGACGGCGCGGCGGGTCCTGCACCATCTGGACGAGCGGCGGCCGGAGGTCTACTGATGCGGATCGCGTTGCTCAGCTACTCGACGAAGCCGCGGGGCGGGGTCGTCCACACGTTGGCGCTGGCGGAGGCGCTGGCCGCGCTCGGGCAGGACGTGACGGTGTGGTCGCTCGGGCGAGGCGGCGACACCACGTTCTTCCGGCGGGTGGACCCTCGGGTGCGACCGGCCGTCGTACCGTTTCCCGACGTACCGGGGGAGTCGGTGGGGGCGCGCATTCTGCGGTCGATCGCCGTACTGCGGGAGGCGTTCGACGGGACTGCTTACGACATCGTGCATGCACAGGATTGCATCAGTGCGAATGCGGCCGGGCGATGCGTGCGGACGGTTCACCACCTCGACAACTTCACCACACCCGAGCTCGCCCGCTGCCACGAGCGCGCTCTCGTCGAGCCATACGCGCACGTGTGTGTCTCGGCCGCCGTCGCGACCGAGCTGGCCGACGGCTGGGGGCTGAAGGCGACCGTCATCCCGAACGGCGTGGATTCTGCCCGCTTCGCCGTCGCGGCCTCCGCAGCGCCGGCGGCGGTGGAACGCCGTACAGCTTGGCGCTCGCAGCTCGGGCGGTATGTTCTCGCGGTTGGTGGGATCGAGCCCCGTAAAGGTTCCCTCGACTTGCTGCACGCCTTCGCCCTGCTGGCGGACCCCGACCTGCGGCTCGTCATCGCCGGCGGGGAAACCCTCTTCGACTACCGTCCCTACCGCGCTGCCTGGGATACCGCGGCTCGTTCCCTGGGCGTCGAGCCCGTCGTCCTCGGACCGGTCGACGATGAGCTGCTCCCCGCGCTGGTCGCGGCGGCTGACGTCTTCGCCTTCCCCTCCGTCAAGGAAGGCTTCGGCCTCGCCCCGCTGGAGGCCCTCGCCGCCGGAGTGCCCTTGGTCGTCTCTGACCTTCCCGTCTTCCGCGAGATCTTCGCCGGCACCGCCACCTACGCCACCGATCCACCAGCCCTGGCCCAAGCCCTCCGAGCAGCCCTGACCCAGTCGGCCCCCGACCGCCGTACCGCCGGCCACGCCCTAGCCGCCTCCTACACCTGGCCCGCCGCCGCCCAGGCCCACCTCGCCCTCTACAACTCCCTGACCCCTTGAGCACGGATCAGTCATCCGAACGCCCGCCAAACGGTTGATGGAGACTCAAAGCGGCCTCAAGTGGGGCACTCGCTTGACGTTGACACTGTGACAAGGTCTTCACTGGGTGCAGGAGGTGATCACCGTGAGTGCGGTGGAGACGTTGGTGGCGCGATTGGGTGCTGGGGACTCGTCGGCGCGGCTGCGGTCGGCGATGACGGTGGGGGACCAGCCTGGGCTGGTGGAGGCGTTGCTGGAGCGGTGCGCGGTCGAGCCGGACTTCTTCGTACGCGACATGCTGACTTGGGCGTTGATCCAGCAGCCGGCCGAGGTGACGGTACCGAAGGTGTTGGCGGAGCTGCAGTCGGACCGGGTGCAGGCGCGCAGTCAGGCGCTGCACACGCTGTCCAAGATCGGCTCTCCGGCGACCTGGAGTGCGATCACGCCGGAACTGCTGCGCGACCCGGACGACGAGGTGGCACGGACCGCGTGGCGGGCGGCCGCCGTACTGGCTCCTCAGGACAAGCGGGAGTGGTTGGCGGGCGAGCTGGTGACGCAGTTCGGGCGTGGTGACCGGATGGTGCAGCTGAGCCTCAGCCGGGCGCTCGTCGCCCTCGGTGAGCTCATCGGACCGGTCCTGGAGCCGGCGCTGGCCAGCAAGGACGCCGGTGTGCGGGCGCACGCCCGGGCGACCGACCTGCTGCTGCGCGATCCGGACGCCGCTTTTGCGGCCGACGTCGACGCGGCGAGGCGGATCGACAACCTGGGCCCGGAGAAGTTGGCCGCAGCCGAGGCCCACAAGGAGGCGCAAGCCGCGTGCTGATCGGTGAGGTGGCGCGCCGCTCGGGGGTGAGTAGCCGGATGCTCCGGCACTACGACTCCCTCGGGCTGGTGCGCCCCACCGGGCGGACGGTCGGGAATTATCGTGAGTACTCCGCCGATGACATCCGGCGGATCTTTCACGTTGAGAGCCTGCGTTCGCTCGGCCTGTCCCTGCGCGAGATCGGTCGTGCGCTGGAGGACCCGGCGTTCGCCCCGGCCGCGCTCGTCAGCGACCTGATCCAGCGCACCGAGGACCGGCTGCACCGCGAACAGGAGCTCCTCGAACGCCTCCGCACAGTCGACGCCTCGGCCCCGACCGGCTGGGAAGAGGTCCTGCGCATCATTGAACTCCTGCACAGCCTCGACTCCGCCAGCCCCGCCCGCCGCCAGCAAGCGATCCTCACCCCTGACGCAGTCCCCACCGACGTCCTCGCCAAGGCGATCCTGAGCGAGTCCGACCCGAACGTCGCCGGCGCCCTCCGCTGGGCCCTGGCCCGCGCGGACGACGGGGTGGCGAGTATCGCGCCCGGTCTGCAGTCGAAGGACGTCACCGTACGGCGGCGCGCGGTGCAGGCGATCGTCGAACTCCCCGGGGCCGACGCGACCGCCGTACTTTCGCGAGCTCTTGGCGACGACGATCCGACGGTGCGCAAACACGTAGCCCTTGCCCTCGGCAACCGTGGTGTCGCGGCGGCGATCCCGGCATTGGTGAGCATGATCGTCCAAGGCATCAACGACGTGGAGTCCGCCGAGATCCTCGGCACTCTCGCCGCGGACCCGACCGTCATCGACTCGCTGACCGCGGCGCTGGCGGATCCCGCGGCGGACTCGGCTGCGCGAATCCGTCTCACCCAGGCGCTCGCCGAGCTGCCGCCGGCGGTGGCTCAGGACGCTCTGCGCGGGCTGACCCAGGACTCTGACAAGGTAGTCGCCATGCTCGCCAAGGCTCTGCTGAAATGACGCCCAGGCTCGTGCTCCTCTGCGGTACGTCGTTCTCCGGCAAAAGCACGGTCGCTCAGACGCTGGCTCCACGGCTCGCCGCCACGATCGTCAGCCTCGACGAGATCAACGCCCGCCGCGGACTGTGGGGCGGCGACGGCATCCCCGCCAAGGAATGGATCCGCACGCACGCGGAAGCCACCACCGAAACCCGAGCGCTCCTGACCGCCGGCACATCGGTGATAGTCGACGACACCAGCTCCCCACGCTTCCTCCGCGACGCCTGGCGCGCCCTGGCCGCCGACGCCGACGCCGACGCCCAGTTCACCCTGCTCTACCTGGACATCGACCACGCCGAGATCCACGCCCGCCGAGCTGCCAACCAAACCACCGGCGGGCGCCAGGACCTCACTGACGAGGTCCTCACCCAGCACCTCGCCGACTTCGACCCACCCCACCCAGACGAGAACCCCGTCTACCTCAGCTCAGTTGACCTGGCGTCCGGCTGGGCGCCGTAACCACCCGATTCCGCCCAGACTCCTTAGCCGCATAGGTAGCGGTATCAGCCGCCATCAGAAGCACGTCAAGACTCTGCCCCGAGACGGGGAACGTCGCCGCTCCGATCGAACAGGTGATCCCGTCGACCTCCATCTTCCCGTTCGGCGCTGTGACGGTGATGACGAGGTTCGCGATTCGGTGCCGGATCCGTTCGGCCGTATGGAGCGTGTCGTCAACATCGGTGTTGGGCAGGAGGATCGCGAACTCCTCCCCACCGAGCCGTCCCACCAGGTCGTCTGTCCGCACCTCGTGCTTCAGTTCGGCTGCGATCGCCTTCAGTACCTGGTCGCCCGCCAGGTGGCCGTGGGTGTCATTGACGGACTTGAAGTGATCGAGGTCCAGGTACAGGATGCCGAGCGGGGTGTTGTTGTTCTGCGCGCCCTCGAGCGTCTTGGCGGCGATCTCGTGCCAGAACATCGTGTTTGCCAGCCCGGTGTTCGGGTCGGTGCGTGCTGCGAACTGAAACTGTCCCACCAGTAGCGCTCGGTGGAGACCGAGGACTGTGATCAGCAACGCGACGGTCAGCCAGGGCTGGTAGAGCAGCAGGGCGGCTGTGCTGGTGCCCAGTCCGAGAGCACCGGCCACGATGAACTGGTCCGACAGCTGTCCGAGCGCCTTCCGGGCGTTGGCCTCCGGATTCGACAGCAGCACCGCACCGACGACAAGGGCGAAGTTGATCAACCAATAGGCCAGCGCGGCCGCGGTCACCGCAAGTAGGCCGACGAGTCCGCCGGTGAAGCCTGGCTGGTGATCAGGATTGATCGTCCGCAGGCACATCACGGCGAGGGCGGAACCAAGAATGACGGTCGAGGCCGAGAAGAATCCGCGGTACGGCGGATTGCGTCGCATCCGGGCCCACGAATGGACATAGCTGGCGGCGATCACGGCGAGTGCCAGCGGCGGCGGCAGGATCAGAATGGCCGCGAACATCCACATCGACTTCAGGTTCACGTAGGTGGTGCCTTCGGAGACGACCGCACGGAGTCGCTCGATCTCCCGGCCCGCCTCGACATGCAGCGCCGATCCGATCACGAGGGCGCCGAACCGGACCCAGTCGTCCGAGCGGATGTCCAGCCCGACGAACGAGGCGCCCACCACGGCGAGCGCCAGCACGTCGACGGCCACCACGTAGCCCAGGACGACCCTTGGCGCCGACCAGAGGGCCCAGTGCGTAGGTAACCACTTGGACACGGGCACGTCAGTGTCACGACGGTGCCTGCGCCTCAGCCTCCAATGGCGGATACTCAGCATTAACGTTTCCCCCAGCCCCACTTGTCCTCATTGTCAGAGTAAACGCGGTATCACCGAAAGTCACTGCGTTGTCAGGTAATGGCGGAGCCGGTTCCTGAGGAGGTGCGTCGCGATGCGCAGCAACGACTGGCAGTAAACCGATTCAGTGTCGTGTTCACGCGTCGATACCTTCCGCCTTGCAGGCACGCCGGTACCCCCGGGCGGCACCGGCTGCGTAGACGACGCCGAGCACACCCGCACCGGCCACGACCATGGCCGGCTTCCAATGATCCGCCGCCACCCCGGCGACGAGGATCCCCATCCCCTGAGAAACCACCAGCGCAGTGCGGGCCAGGCCGATCACCTGACCCCGCTGCGCATCAGGAATCTCCTGCACGAATGTCGCCTGTGCCAAGGGCATGAACGATGCACACATTCCTGACAGACCCCACAATCCCACCGTGACCCACAGCCCCGGCTCGAACACACAGGCGATCAGCACCGCGCAGGTGCCGATTGCGAGCGTTCCCATCATGCTCATACGTTTGGCCGGGGCGATTCGGGATGTCAGCAAGATGCCAACAACCTGTCCGGCGGGGTTCGCCGCGAACAGGATGCCTGCGGCGATCGCCCCGCCGCCGATCGAGGCGGCGTACGGCGTCGCGAGGCCCTCGACGGTGATGTAGAAGCCCGGCACGCAGCACAAGGCGAGCAGGTAGCGCAGTTTGCGGTTGTTCCAGACCAGGCGCGCACCGGCGACCAGTGAGCCCCACCAGCTCGGCCGGGCGGCCGGATCTTCGCCCAGCGCGATCGGTCGTTCCCGCAGGCCGAGGCGCAGCAATACGGCCGAGGCCGCAAAAGAGAGCGCGTTGAGCGCCAGTGCCTGGCTCGGGCCGAGTGTTGCCACGATCGTGCCGCCGAGCACGAAGCCCGCGAGCTGGGCGGATTGTGCGGTGACCGAGGACAGGCCGACGGCCGCGCGGTAGATGTCGCCCGTCAGCATCGTTGCCAGGAAAGCCGATCGGGCCGACTGAAAAGGTCCAGCAAACATTTGAACCGCGACGAGCAACACGCACAGGATCCACAGCGGGATGCCCGGGATCGCCATACAGGCGACCAGTACGGCGCGGGCAGCGTCGCAGCTGACCATGAGCTGCCGGCGTGGAAGCCGATCGGCGAGCCCGCCGAGGAGGGGTCCACTGATGACGTCGGGCAACAATGTCAGTGCATAGGTCAACGCGGACAGGCCTGCTGAGCCGGTGCGGTCGAAGACCAGGACTGCTAGTGCGACCCGTGCCAGTTGGTCGCCGACTACTGAGCCGACCAGGGCGACCCACGACCACCGGAATTCGGCGACGGCGAAAACCTCTGCGTAGGTGGCAGAGCGTTCGGGCTGACCGGGGCGGGACATGATTCACAACGTACTGACTGGCACCAGTGGACTGCTCGTCGTACCGGTGAGCCGTTATAGCTTCGAAGCCGAGCTCACAGGTAGGTAGCGTCAAGCGTATGACTGACGTGATTCTGCTGCATGGGTCCTGGCATCAGCCGGCGCATTTCGACGAATTGGCGGGGTTGCTGCGCTCACGCGCGCTCAGCGTGGAGGTTCCGGACCTCTACGAGCTGACTTTGGACGAGAGCACCGCGCTGGTCGAGAAGATCATCACCGCCTCGGCGCGCCCGCCGTTGGTTGTCGGTCACTCGTTCGGCGGGGTAGTTGCGGGCACCGTCCGGGGTGCACGCGGGCAGATTTTTCTCGCTGGTTGGCTGCTCGATGTGGGCGAGACACCCGCTCAACTGCTGGCCGCTCTCGCCGAGGAGACCGGCACCCCACCCGAGGGCCTCGCCATGGCTCCTGACGCCAATGGCCGCCTGGCCCTGGATCCGGCCGACGCCCGCCTCAAGCTGTACGGCGATGTCGACGACGCCAAGGCCGCCGAAGCCATCGCCCTGCTTCGCCCCGAACCACCAGCGATCTTCGGAACCACCCCAACCCGGGTGACCTGGCACACCACCCCCACGACCTACGTCGTCGGCAGCGAAGACCGGGCCACCCCCGCCCAGCTGATCCAGCGCTTCGCCGCCCGCTGCGCCACTGTCGAAACCTGGCCCACCAGCCACACGCCCTACCTGAGCCGCCCCACCGAGGTCGCCGACCTGATTCAGCGGCACCTGTCCTAGGTCGGTACGGCGCTGGCGCGGATGAGGGGCCTCCGCTGGGCACGGTCGCGGGTGCTGGGGAGCAAAACCGCCCGATTCAGGGGGCCAGGACTACCCGAACCGGTTTAGGGACAGCCGGCCCGGACGCTCCCTAAACCGCTTTGGGGAGCACAACCAACCGATTCCGGTTCACTACCTTCCCCAAACCGGACACGCGCGCCGAAGGCAGGTGGTTCCCACGAGGACATGCACACTCATACGTTCAGGACGAGATACTGACTACGGAGTCCGCAAGCACTGACAGCGAGTTGCAGCGTGACTGCAAAGAGTCAGGGCAGGTTCATGGTCCGATCGATGTCAGCCTGTGGTACGTCGCCGTGCAGCGCTCGGTAGAACGGGTGGCCGGGAGTCAGTTCGGCGCGCTGCACCGCCGTACCGGTGAGGGAGGAGGCGTAGAGCGCGGTCACGAACTCCATCGTCGGCCGCGTGCTGGCCAGCGTGGTCTCGTGGGTCCGCCCGGCCAGCAGGTCGTCGACCAGCCGCCCGAGCTGCGCCTCGTGATTGCTCGGTACGTCGTCGCCCGCCGACCCCGCCCACGGATCGGTGTCCGCGGCAACGACCTCCGCGGAGCCGGTACGCCGGACGCCGGGATCGAGCCCGTTCGTCGCGGCGCGGGCCGCGTCGGGCGCCGGAGTGAAGGTCCAGTCCGTGTCGGAGTAGCCGTACAGGTGGTTGACCTCGAGCGAACCGCCAGTCGTGTCGATCCGGATCCGGCTGAGCTCCCGCGGTGACAGCAGACTGTTGATCACCGTCGCGACCGCACCGCTCTCGAAGATCACCGAGGCCATCGACACGTCCTCGAACTCCACCGGCCGGTCCAGCCGAACGGCAGTCGCCGTCAAAGACTTCCACGGCCCCAAAAGATGCAGCAGCAGGTCGATCTGGTGGATCCCGTGCCCGAGCGTCGGTCCGCCGCCCTCGCCGACCCAGGTCCCGCGCCACTCCGGATCGAAGTAGCTGACCGGCCGGAACCACAGCGTCTCGCAGACGGCGACCTGCGGCTTGCCCAGCGCACCATCGGCGAGCAACGACGCTGCCCGCAGACCGCCCGAGCCGTGCCGATGCTGGAAGACGACGTACACCGAACCCGCACTGGCCTGCTCGGCCGCTGCCACCGCATCCAGCTCGGCCAGGCTCAGCACCGGCGGCTTCTCGAGCAGCACAGACTTGCCGGCGGCAAGGATCTCGATGGCGATCTCCGCATGACTGCCCGGGGGAGTAGTGACCGAGACGAGGTCAGGTGAGGTTGCCGTCAGCAACTCGGTGACGCTGCCGAACGGCCGACCGCCAAACTTGGCGGCGAGCTTGTCAGCCTTGGACGGCACGATGTCGGCCACCCCGACCAGCTCGGTCGGCGCAGCGGCGTACGACTCGGCATGGCGGCGGCTGATGTTGCCGCAGCCAACGATCGCGACCTTGAGGACCGTCACTGCGCGGCCCCGCGGACGACTGCCTGCTGCTGCGCGGTCAACGCCAGCCGCATGGTCTCGAACGTGTGCTCCTGCGGCGCCGCCGTCGTGGTCCGATCCCGTACGTCGTTCAGCAGGTCGGCGTAGTAGGTCAGCTGCACATCCGAGCAGTCGATGTACTCCATGCCCTCGTGATTGACCAGGAACACGTGATCGCCACCCGGCCGACCGGCGATGTCGACGTACTTGCGCAGCTCGATGTAGCCCTCGGTGCCGAGGATCATCAGCCGCCCGTCACCCCAGGTCGGCAGCCCGTCCGGCGTGTACCAGTCGACGCGGATGTAGCCCTGCGCGGTGTCGCTGCGGATCAGCAGATCACCGAAGTCCTGCAGGCCGGGCTTGTCCGGGTTGGCGAAGTTGCCGACCGAGCTCGCCACGACCTCCGCGGTCCGGGCACCCGTGTACCAGAGGAACTGGTCGATCTGGTGCGACGCGATGTCGACCAGGATCCCGCCGTACCGGTTCTTGTCGTAGAACCAGGCCGGCCGGCCGGCACCACCACCGAGGTGACCGCGGTCGCCGATCCGGTGCGGCCCGAGGCCGATCGTCTGGACGACGGTGCCGATCCGGCCGTCGCGGACGAGCTCGCCGGCCTTGATCGCCGAGCGCACCTCGAACCGCTCCGAGAACGTCACCGACCAGAACCGCCCGCTCTCGGCGACCGCCTTCTCGATCTCCTCGAGCTGACTGAAGCTGACACACCCGGGCTTGTCGGTGACGACGTCCTTCCCGGCCCGCAGCGCCGCGACGGCGATCGGCCCCCGCCGGTCCGGTACGGCGGCGGTCACGATCAGGTCGATCCCGTCCCGCCCGAGCAGCTCGGCCGGGTCGTCGACGACCGGCACGTCGGGATACCGCTCCCGGACCTGTACGGCGATCGCCGCCGCCGGATCGTCCGTCGCCATCGCGACGAACTCGGCGCCGGCCGCGAGCAGACCCGCGATCTGACCGTGAATATGGGCGTGATCAAGACCGACGGCCGCGAACCTGACGGTGTTGGACACAGTGGATCCCTTCAAGGTGATTGATTCGGTTACCGTGATTGATGGAGGGCCTGCGCGAACTCTTCGGCGATCTTGTCACCGCCGCCGCTCTTCCACTTCTTGACCGCAGCGGCCCAGGCGGAGACCGGCTTACGCCCCTGAATGATGTCGTTGGTGATCTGGGTCATGTCGGCGGTCAGCTGTGGGCCCTTACGGACGTTCGTCTCGGAGTACATGCCGGCCACCGGGTCGACGAACGCGGTCGGGCAGGTCTGCTTCATCGCCGTGAACTCGGTCTCGGCGTTCCCCGGCTTCTCCGGCAGGAAGATTGTCCAGGGCCCGTCGGCGGTGTACATCAGCCCGAGCTGGATCTCGCTGAAACCCTTCTCGGTCAGTACCGGGTTGCCGTCGACAACCTTGTGGTGCTGCCCCGGCAGGCCGTACTTGCGGAACAGGTACTCCTCGGTCCCGAACGGCGCCGCGAGGAAGTTCAGGTAGGCCAGCATGGTCTCCACCCGGCCGGCGGCCTTCTTGTTGATCGCGGCGAACCCGATCGCGGGTGAACCGAGCCAGAGCCGGCCCGGTCCCGAACCGTCGTACTTCGGCGGTGGGATGATCGCGATCCGCGCGTTCGGGTCGACCGCGGTCTGCAGGTAACTCGGCCAGCCGCTGTAGGTGTCCTGAACCAGCGGGCTCGACCCGTTGCCGAACCGCACCTTCAGGTCCTGGTTCTGCCCGGAGAACGCATCCGGGTGGATGTACCCGGAGCTCCACAGCTTCCGCAGGACTTCGAAGACGTCTTCCTGCGCCTCGTGTTCGAGGTTGCTGACGAGCGTGTTGCCGTTCTCGCTCCAGTTGTTCGGTACGCCGTACATGTTCCGGATCCACTGGGTGGGAGCGGTCGCCAGTGCGAACCGGTTCTGCCGCTTGTCGGTGACCGCCTTGCACAGCTCGACGAACTCGTCGAGGCTCTTGACGTTGCCGTCGACGCCTTGTTTCTCCAGGATGTCGGCCCGGCTGTACATCGTCTGTGAACTGATCGCACCGCGCGGAATCGGTACGCCGAAGATCCGGCCACCGAAGATGCACGGGTTCCATGCGGTCTCGGGCAGGTTGGCGAGGTAGGGATACTTCTTGACGTTGTCGCCGGACAGGTGCGGGGTCAGGTCGACGGCCTTCGCCTCGAGCAACTGGGGCACTTGCGGAACGGTGCCGACCAGGAAAATATCGCTCAGCCGGTCGCCCGCCACCACGGTCGCGAACTTCTGGTTGTAGTCGACCGACGGCGTCAGGTTCACCGTGACCGGCGATCCGACCCGCTGGTTGAACTGCTGCCAGAAGCTGTTCTGCTCGACCTTCGGTGGGATCGGCGTGTTCGTGTAGGTGAGGACGTCGATCGGCTTGCCGTCGCCCGGCGGTTTCCGGATCGCCTGCACCGGATTGGCGGGATAGCGGATGAACGCGTTCGGGATGTTGTACTCGTCGCCCGGCAGGTCGGGTTTCACTCCCGTGTAGCGCATGTACGCCGGCCGCGCGCCGCCGCCGGCTCCGCCTCCGGGGAGGCCGCCGCGGCCTTCGTTGGAGCAGGCGACCAGGCCGAGGGCGGCCGCGCCGCCGAGGAGGGCGCGGCGGGACAGTCGTGCATCGTCGAGACTCATCGTCAGCCCTTCACCGCTCCGGTCAGCACACCCTTGGCGAAGTGCCGCTGGATGAACGGATACACACACAGGATCGGGACGATCGAGATCATCAGGATCGCCATCTGGATGGAGGTCTGCGGCGGCAGCGCCTCACCGGCCGCGCCGAGGTCCTGGGCGCCGATCTCGACGCCGTTGACCACGTAGGTCCGCAGTACGAGCTGCAGCGGCCATTTGCTGCTGTCGTTCAGGTAGAGCAGGGCGCCGAAGAAGCTGTTCCAGTAGCCGACGCCGTAGAACAGTCCGACCACCGCCACGACCGCCTTGGACAGCGGCAGGCCGATGTACCAGAAGAGTTTCCACTCCGAGGCGCCGTCGATCCGGGCCGAGTCGAGCACCTCGGCCGGCAGACCGACGAAGTACGCGCGGACGACGATCACGTTGAACGCGCTCACCGACACCGGCAGGATGACCGCCCACAGACTGTCCAGCAGCCCGAACTGCTGAACCACCAGGTAGCTCGGGATCAGTCCGGGGTTGAACAGCAGGCTGATCAGCACAAGCAGCAGCAGCGGCTTGTTGCCGACACTCCCGCGCCGGCTCAGCGCCCAGCCGAGAGTGCAGGTCAGGAACAGGGCGATCGCCGTACCGATGACGGTGATGAAGCCGCTCACCAGGAGGGACTGCGTCACCGTCCCGCCGGACAGGATCGATCGGTACGCCGACCAGTCGATCCCGTGCGTGGGAAACAGCACGAACCCGCCGGACTTGATGACCTGCTCGGGGGAGGCGAGGCTGGTGGAGACGACCCCGATGAACGGCACGACCACCACCAGGCAGATCGCGGTCAGGAAGATCGCCTTCACGATGCTCTCGAGCCGGCTCGGCGGTGGCATCCCGCCGACCAGCACCTGCTGTCGCGTCATCCGCGGTACACCCCTTCCTCGCCGAGGCGATGAGCCAGTTTGTTGGCGCCGAGCACCAGGATCAGCGCGACCACGCTCTTCACCAGGCCGACCGCGGCCGAAGTTCCCCAGTCACCGCCGAGGATGCCGTTGTTGAAGACGTAGGTGTCGAGCACTTCGCTCGCATCAGCCCCGACCGCGGGTTGCTGGAGGATGATCTGCTCGAAGCCGACCGTCAGCGAGTCGCCGAGCTTGAGGATCAGCAGCAGGATGATGATCGGCTTCAGGCCGGGCAGTGTCACGTGCCAGGTCTGCTTCCAGCGGCCGGCGCCGTCGACCGCGGACGCCTCGTAGAGGGCGCGGTCGATCTGGGACAGCACGGCGAGGAACAGGATCGTCGCCCAGCCGGTGTCCTTCCACATCACCTGCGAGGTCAGCAGCGCCCGGAACGCGTCGGCGTTCCCGATCACGTGGATCGGGTCGTACCCGTGCGAGCGCAGCCAGTTGTTGATCATCCCGGTCCCGCCCAGCATCTGCTGGAAGACCGCGACCACGATCACCCAGGACATGAAGTGCGGCAGGTAGATGACGGTCTGGACGAACTGGCGGATCCGGTTCGACAGCAGGCTGTGCAGGGTCAGCGCCACCACGATCGGCGCCGGGAACACGATGACGGTCTGGATCGCGGTCAGCACCAGCGTGTTCTTGACCGCGTTCAGGAACTCCGGGTCGCCGTCGACGATCGTCGAGAAATTGCCGAGGTAGGTCCAGAGACTCTTGCCGACCCCGAGATAGGGCTGGTAATCCTGGAAGGCGATGACATTGCCCCAGAGCGGAAAATAATGGAAAGCGAAGATGATCAGGAGACCGGGGATCGCCAACAGGAGGACTGGATAGTCGCGGCGTAAGCGCGTGAGCAGAGACACTTTCCTCCTTTACAGGGGAGGCGCAATAAAAAGTGATCGATCCACTTCTGAGCCGGTAGCTAACCGCAGCCCGTGGAGGGTGTCAAGAGTTCGCCGGATCGGCTAACCTGCTGCCCGTGAGCGAACCGGGGGAGAAGCGGCCGTCGACGATCCACGAGGTGGCACGGCTGGCCGGTGTCTCGCACACCACCGTCTCGCGGTACCTGCAGGACAAGGACAGCCTGAAGCCGCAGACCAGGGTCAAGGTCGAATTCGCCGTGAAGACGCTCGACTATCGGCCCAATCTGGTCGCCCGATCGATGCGGACCCGCCGGACGAACCGGCTCGCGATCGTTCTCGCGACCGGTCCGCATTTCCCCGGCCGGCAGCTCGCGGCGGCGTCCGAGACTGCCCATCAGGCCGGCTACCAGATCGAAATCGTCAGTGTCGAGGGCGGCCCGAAGGCGCGTGCGGCGCGCATTGAGGATTTGGCGCGATCCGGCCAGGTCGACGGAATTCTTGCGCTGTCTTCAATTGATATAGGAGCGGCTTCGATCGATCTCAAGACGAAATCGCTGGGAATTCCGATTGTCCGGAGCGAGAGCTACGACGAGCGGCTGCACGTGCTGGGCGAGCTCGCCGGGGCGGCCGAGATCGGGGAGATCATCGAGCACCTGAGCTCGCTCGGCCACCGCCGGTTCCTGCACGTGGCGGGTGACCAGAGCTTCGCCTCGGGGCGTAACCGCAAGCGCGTCTACCTGGAGACGATCGAGCGCCTCGGCCTGGAGTCGGTCGGCGTGTACGACGGTGACTGGACCGGGCAGTCAGGGGTGGACGCGATCGCGAGTCTGCCGGACGGCTGTGGAGTGACGGCGGTGGTCGCCGCCTGTGACCTCGCCGCGGTCGGGGTGATCCGCGGCGCGCGGGCACGCGGCTGGAGCGTGCCCGGCGACCTTAGTGTGTTCGGATGGGACGACGACGAGTACGGCAGATACGCGCTCCCGTCGTTGTCGACGGTGGCCGTCGATCGCGAGTCGCAGGGTCGCGACGGGATCCATCGCCTGCTCGCCGAGATCCTCGGCAAACCCGCCCCTGAGCCGTCTGTCCGGAGCGTCAACCGGCTCATCCACCGAGAATCGACCGCGCCACCGCCCCTCTCAGCAGATTCCACGGGGGCGGACGGGCGCTCGGAGGTCCAGTGAAGTACATCGCCCGACTGGTCGCGGCAGGCGCCGCGGCCAGTCTTCTGTTCGCCCTGCCCACCACGGCAACGGCAGCACCCGCCGCGCTGTACCCCTCGGCGACGGCACCGACGGCGCAACGACCCGCACAACACCCCGCGCGCTGCTCGGCCGTCTGGTTCGACCTGGGCAACACGCTCGTCGACACCTCGGTCGCCGGCAAGATGACCTGGATGCCGGGAGCGCTCCGGCATCTCCGGCAGTTGCGCAGCGTCGGCGTACCGATCGGTCTGATCACCAACGTGCCGCCGGAGTGGGGCGCCACCGATGCCGAGCGCGCGGCGGCGACCAAGGCGTACGTCGACGGTCAGTGGGCCGAGGCGGACCCGTTCCCCTGGACGCTGTTCGGCGACCGGATCCTGACCCCGCGGACCAAGGCCGAGTCGAAGCCGGCGTTGGCCCTGTTCGAGCGCGGGAAGGCGAACGCGTCCCCGTGCCGGTCGTTCTACGAAGGTGAGACCCCGGCCGAGATCACCGCGGCCGAGCAGGCCGGGCTGACCGGCTACCTCACCGGCCAGCCCGATCAGCCCGCGTTCATCCCGCTGTGGCGGGTGCTCTGCCCGATAAAGGTCTGAGCCTCTAGCCGAACAGCCGCGACAGTTCGGTGGTCACCGTCTTCTCGGCCTTGGTGATCTCGGCCGCCGGGTCCGCGCCCTTGCGGATCACGTTGGTGGTGAGGTCGTTGAAGGCGGTGATCATCTTCGGGGTCCAGGCCGGCAGGTCGACGATGCCGTGGTCCTGGTTGAGCTTGACCACCTCGGCGGCGACACCGCTCTGCAGCTTGGTCGCCTTCGCGGCCAGCGACTTGCGCGGCGGGATGTGGAAGCCGTAGTTGAGGTTCCAGTCCTCCTGGAACTCCAGGTTGTCCACCCACAGCCACTTCACGAACGCCTTGGCCGCCTCGACGTTCGGGCTCTTCGCCGACACGAACTGCGTCCAGCCGCCGGACGGCAGCGAGGGCCGGCCCTGGGCGTCTAACTTCGGATACGCGAAGACCCCGAAGTCGTCACCAAGCGACTTCTGGATCGTCGGCATCGCCCACAGGCCACACCACTGGATCGCGGTCAGGCCCTGCACGAACGCACTCGGGTCGGACCAGTCGGCCGGAGCGCCCAGCAGCAGCGACTTGCTCTCGTAGAGCTCGTGCAGCTTCGAGAAGGCCTGGGCCGCCCGCTCGCCGGTGAACCCGGGCTTGTTGTCCTCGGTCAGGTAGGCGCCGCCGGACGACCAGAGCGCCGGTCCGCCGACGATCACGCCGCCGTCGTTCCCGACGAAGATGCCCTTGATCTTGTCGGTGGTGAGCGCCTTGGCCGCCGCGATCAGGTCGTCGACCGTCTCCGGCGGCTTGATCCCGGCCTTGTCGAACAGGCTCTTGCGGTAGTAGAAGATCTGCGGGTCGTCGATCATCTTGATGCCGTAGACCTTGCCGTCGATCGAGTTCGTCTTCAGGTCGTTCGGGTTGAAGTCGTCCTTGGCGTCGCCGAGGATGTCGTCCAGCGGCACGACCTGGTTGCTCTTCACCATGCCGACGTTCAGCTGGCTCTCGAAGATGTCCGGTCCGCCGTTCGACAGCAGCCCGGAGGCGAGCTTGCTCGCGTAGTCGCCGGGCGTCCACTCCACGGCCACGTTCGCGCCGGTGTAGCCCTTCGCGTACTTGAGCGCCGCCTCCTTGGTGCCGGCCTCGCCGTACTGGTGGTACCACTGCGACAGATTCACTCCCGCGCCGCCGCCACCTCCGGTCGACGGCCGTCCGGTATTGCCTCCGCAGGCGGCGGTGAGCGCCGCGAGCGCGGCCAGGCCGCCCGTTCGTTTCAGTAGATCCCGCCGGGACAGGGGAGCCATCCAGCACCTCCGAGAGAGTCGCGTCAGTTAATTCACGCAGTTAAGCATGTGTTCCGGCCCACGTCACTGCTTGCCGTTGTGCGTTTGACAGATCGGTGACAGGGTTCTTGATACATCGTTGTAACCGAAGTCCGTCTCCGCCCCGACGCATTGGAGCTTCGATGAAACGTCTCTTGCTGTTGCTGGTCACCGGCGTGCTCCTGATGGCTGGGCTGGTTCCAGTGGCCCAGGCCGCTGTTCCGGCTGCGAGCGGCACGCTGCTGCAGCCTGGTGGAGCGAGTCTGTATCCGCGCGCGATCCGCCTGCAGAACAGCGGCGCCGCGAACGGCCGGATCCTGGCGAGCGTCGTCTCGTTCCGTGGCGCGGCGAGCGGGGTCGGCGTGATCCACGAGAGCACGAACGACGGCGTGAGCTTCGCTGAGGTCGGTGCGGCCGGCGACCCGGAGGCGGCCAACAACCAGGGCTTGTGCTGCGCGACCCTGTTCGAGCTGCCGCGTCAGGTCGGGTCGATGCCGGCCGGCACCTTGCTGTGGGCGGGCTCGGTCGGGTCGAACGATCGTCCGATGGCGATCCGGATCTGGAAGAGCAACGACATCGGCCGGACCTGGAGCTACCTGTCGAACTGCGCGGTCGCGCCGAACGACCGCGGCCTGTGGGAGCCGGAGTTCTCGGTGGCGTCGGACGGCCGCCTGGTCTGTCACTACGCGGACGAGACGGACGGCGTGCACAGCCAGAAGCTGATGGAGGTCCGCAGCAGCGACGGCGTCAACTGGACCGACCGGGTGCCGACAGTGCAGAGCACGAACGGCGGTCAGCGTCCCGGGATGCCGGTGGTGCGGCAGGTCAACCCCGGCTTCTACATCATGGTTTACGAGATCTGCGGCATCAGCGGCCAGTACAACTGCGTGGTCCACAAGCGCACCTCGAGTGACGGCTGGAACTGGGGTTCGCCGAGCGACCTCGGCAGCAGGCCGCAGACCGTGGATGGCAAGTACTTCGCGCATGCACCGACCATCGCGGTGGCCGGCGGCAAGCTGTTGCTGATCGGCCAGATCCTGCTGAACGGCAACGGTTCGGTTGCCGCGGACAACGGCCGGACGATTCTGGCCAGCACCGAGGGTGGCAACGGTTTCTGGTACGAACTCGAGTCGCCGGTGAAGGTCCCGAACCCATACGACAACTACTGCCCGAACTACAGTTCGCCGCTGGTCGGTTCGGCCGACGGCAACCACGTTCTGCAGCTGGCGAGCGACTTCAGCAACGGCGACTGCGAGACCTTCTTCGCGACCGGTTCCACGAACGGCACGCAGACGGACACCGACGTGATCGGCGGCGCGACGTACCGGCTGATCAGTGCGCAGAGCACCTACTGCATGGACGTCGCCGCGGACTCTCGTGAGTACGGCGGCCGCATCCAGCAGTGGTACTGCAACGGCCTCGGCCCGCAGAACTTCCAGTTCACTGCCGAGGGCAACGGCTTCTACCGGATGAAGGGCGTGAACAGCCAGCTCTGCGTCGAGGTCACGAAGAACTCGTTCGAGCCCGGCGCGAAGATCCAGCAGTTCGCCTGCCAGGACGGCGGCTGGCAGCGCTGGAAGTTCGTTAACGTCGGCCGCAACTACTACAAGATCGTCGGCCAGAACTCCGGCCACTGCCTCGACGTCGCCGGCGGCTCCACCGCGCCCGGCGCCGACCTCCAGATCTGGTACTGCAACGACCACCAGCCCCAGATCTGGAAGCTCGAACGCCGCTGACTAAGCCTCCGGTACGGCGTGCGCGGGGCGCCGGGTGCTGAACTCGATCAGCTCGTCCGGGGTCGGCCCGGAATCGAGCAAGGCGATGAGCTCGTCGCGCTGGTCCAGCGCGACGAGCTCGACGCCGCCGAAGACCGCCGGACCGTCACCCGACTCGGCGATCCGGACCAGGACCAGATCGCCGGTCGTCAGTTCGGGGCTGGCGGCGCGTTCGCGAGCCTGCTCCAGCTCACCGCTCCGCAGGTCGCGCAGAGTCAGCTGCGCACCGGGGATCACCTTGGTGACCTCGTACACCGAGCGGGACGTCTGAACCCATTGCTGCGCGAGCAGTTGCTCGTCGTCCGGCAGCAGGACACCGCGGGTGCTCAGGAACTCCGCGAAGATGCCACCTTCGAACAGCAGCGCGTCCATGACGAGCGGATCGGTGACCGCGTCGAAGAACTCCTCCTCGGTCTCGGCGTACTCGGCCCGGACATCCGCCAAGTGGCTGTGCATGGCCTCGCGCGGCGGGTCCATCAGGTACCGGCAGGCCTTCTCGTACAGCCACAGCGCGCGCTCCTCCTGCGGGAGCGCGCCGCCGGTGAGGTGGCACTTCTTGTACTTCCGCCCGGATCCGCACCAGCAGTCGTCGTTGCGCCCGATGTCCGTTCGGGGCGCCGCGTGATAGCGCTGGAAGGCCTCCAGCATCTGGTCGTCGTCGGGCGCACCCATCCGGCCGAGCAGTGACAGACCACGGGTGGTGTCACCACGGTCGAACGCATAGCGAGCCAGGTCGAAGAGGCTCAGCGGCCAATCCGCATCGAGCGATTCGGCGGCCAGCAGCGTCTGTTCGGCGGTCGCGACGTCGCCGAGCAGCTCCTGGGACTTGGCCCGGAGCCAGAGCAGCGCGGGGCGAGCGGACCTCGGCAGTTGCGGCTCGAGGATCTTGGTGAGCCGAGCCAGCGCAGCAGCCTTGCCGGCGTCGTACCGAGTCGTGTGTTCCAGTAACGCGAGGGCGACCACCGGCTCGTCCAGAAGTGTGAGCAGCTCCTGCGACTCCTCGGTCAGCTCGGACAGGTCGTCCACCTGCTCGTACAGCCTGTTGGCCTCGATGACGGCCAAGGCCTCTTCTTCGTCCAGCTCGAAGTGCTCCATCACGTTGGCGATCCGGCTCTCCGCGCGCCAGGCCTCGAAGTCGAAATCGGCCCGCGCGTAGAAGTCGACGAGCCGGCGCAGGCCGTTCGCCGCGAAGAGCTCGTCCAGCGGTAGCAACGGCTCGCGGAAGAGCTCGGGATCCTCGGCACACAACAGCCAGATCGCGGCATCGAGCTGCTCGGGCTCACGCCGCTCCAGGAGGACGTTCAGCGCGTGGGCGGTCGCCGTACTGGCTTTTGTGCCGACCAGGCCGTCTGCAACCTCGAGACCGAGCCCGTCGCCGGCGATCCGCAAGGCGATCACGTCACCGGACTTGACGCCCTTGCCACTCCAGTAGCCCGCGGGGAGCAGGACCACCTCGTAGTCGGTCATGTCCTCGAGCGGGATGCCGCGCTCCTCGAGCTTCTTGGGCTCGAAGGGCACAACGATCAGCTCGACGGGGGTGCCGTCGAGCAGTTGCGCGTCCTCGGTTCCGAACAACAGCGCGGCCGCGGTGAGGTCGGGCGTCAGGAAGAGGACGTCGTGAGCGGCCTCGGTCTCCGTCACCCGCCGGGCGAACGTGCGGCCGGCGAGCAGGGTGGGCAACCAGGCCCAGCGGTCGTCGGCGAGCAGCACCACCTGGGAGTCGGGCTCGCCGTCGAGGGCGCCTCCCCAGGCTTCCGCGGGATCCGCGCCGAGGTCGACGCCCCGGCGGCCCAGCTCGGTGAACAGCTCGTCATCGGTCAGCGGCCCGCGCGCGGCGAGAATCTCCGCCGCGGCCTGCAGGATCGGGTGGTGAAGGTGCTCGGCGTCGCCCATGGGGGGCAACTCTAGGCCCCGGGAAGATCGGAGGCCGCTGACGGGTTGCGTAGGGTTGTGAGCCCGAACCCGAGGAGGACTGCGTGACGCAGTTGAAGCTTTTGAACGGTACCGAGATCCCCGCGGTGGGACTGGGTGTGTGGCAGGTGGAGGACGGCGCTCAGACCGAGCAGGCTGTCTCGGCGGCGCTGGAGGCCGGCTACCGGCTGATCGACACCGCGCAGGGCTACGGGAACGAGGCCAGCGTCGGGAAGGCGATCCGGGAGAGCGGGATTCCGCGCGAGGAGATCTTCCTGACGACGAAGTTCCTGCCGGCCAAGGACGACCCGTACGTCGAGGCCGAGAAGAGCCTGGAGCGGCTCGGCACGGACTATCTCGACCTGTACCTGATCCACTGGCCGCAGGGCGGTCCGACCTGGGCCTGGCCGGGGATGGAGAAGGTCAGTACGGCGGGCCTGTCGAAGGGCATCGGCGTCTCGAACTTCAGCGCCGCCGAGCTCGCCGAGCTGGCGAAGGTGGCCGAGATCCCGGCCGCGGTGAACCAGGTCTACTTCAGCCCGTTCGCCTACCGCCGCGCGCTGCTCGACGCGAGCAACGAGGCGGGCCTGGTCACCCAGGCCTACAGCCCGCTGGGCACCGGCGAGCACCTCACCGACGCGGTCGTCGGCCGGATCGCCGAGGAGCTCGGACGCACCCCCGCGCAGGTCCTGATCCGCTGGGGCGTCCAGAAGGGTCTGTCGGTCATCCCGAAGTCGACGCACCGCGAGCGCATCGTGCAGAACTTCGCAGTCTTCGACTTCGAGCTGGACGAGCAGGCCGTGGCCGCTCTCGACGCGCTCGACACGACGAACGGCACCGCGGACGGCTTGGCCGCCACCACCAAGTGGTGGAGCTGACCTAGCCGGTGGGCATCGGGTCCGCCCCGACCCTGATGCCCACCGACGGTCACTACCGCAACTGCCTACAGCTCTTATCGGAGCTTTTTACAGCTCTTATCGGAGCTTTTTGAAGGCAGTGCGGAGTTCTTGGGTGAGGAGCTTGGGCTGTTCCCAGGCGGCGAAGTGGCCGCCGCGGTCGACCTCGTTCCAGTGGATGAGGTTGCCGAAGGTCTTCTCGCCCCAGCTGCGCGGGGCGCGGTAGATCTCGGCCGGGAAGACGGTGACCGCGACCGGCACCCGCGGGATCGGTACGGCGTTGAACGGGCCACCGCCCGCCTGTGCGCCTTCCCAGTACGAGCGCGAGGACGACGTACCGGTGTTGGTCAGCCAGTAGAGCGAGATCGCGTCCAGGATCTCGTCGTAGGTGAGGACCTTCTCCGGGACGCCGCCGCTGTCGGTCCACTCGGCGATCTTGTCGTAGTAGTACGCCGCCATCGCGACCGGTGAGTCGGCGAGCGCGTAGCCGATCGTCTGCGGGCTCTGGTTCATCATCGCGGCGTAGCCGAAGCCGTCGCGGTAGAAGTGCAGCAGCCGGTCGTAGGCGACCTTCTCCCGCGGCGAAAGGCTCGCCGGTGCCGCATCGAAGTTCCGCAGGTGCCGCAGTACGTCGTCCGGAACGGTGCCCGGCATGTTGATGTGGATCCCGAGCAGGCCCTTGGGTTCCTGGGTGGCCAGGATCTCGGAGATGATCGCACCCCAGTCGCCGCCCTGCGAGACGTACTCCGGGTAGCCGAGCCGCTGCATCAGCTGGTGGAACGCGGTCGCCATGTGGCCCGGGTTCCAGCCGACCTTGGTGGGCCGCCCGGAGAACCCGTACCCCGGCAGCGTCGGCAGCACGAGGTGGAACGCGTCCTCGGCCTTGCCGCCGTGCGCGGTCGGGTTGGTCAGCGGGTCGATGACCTTCAGCAGCTCGATGATCGAGCCCGGCCAGCCGTGCGTCATCAGCATCGGCAACGCGTTCGCGTGCTTGGACCGGATATGCGCGAACTGGATGTCCAGCCCGTCGATCGAGGTGATGAACTGCGGCAGCGCGTTCAGCTTGTTCTCGACCGTGCGCCAGTCGTAGTGCGAACCCCAGTACTCGACGAGCGGCTTGAGCTTGCTCAGCTGCGCGCCTTGGGTGCGGTCGGCAACGGTCTCGCGGTCGGGCCAGCGGGTGCCCTTGATCCGGCGCCGCAGATCGGTGATCGCGGCCTGCGGCACCTTGATCTTGTACGGCCGGATCCGGGCGTCACCGTGACTGGTGGTGGCGGCCTGGGCCAGGTTCGGTACGCCGAACTGGACAGCTGCCGCACTCGCGGCGGCCAGGCCGAGGAACTGACGGCGGTCGGTCATGGGGAGGGCTCCTTCTGAGCTGCGGACTGACACTTGTCCGTCCACCATCGCCAGACCTGAGCCGGGTCGCCCCAGTGAGCACACTGGGAGGACCACTGGTCACCGGGGGAGCGTGTCCCGCAGCTGCCGCCGCGACGTGATGCCGAGCTTCGCGAAGGTCTTCCGCAGGTGCCACTCGACGGTTCGCGGGCTGAGGAAGAGCTGCGCCGCGATCTCCGGATTGGTCAGACCGTCCCGGGCCAGCCCGGCGATCTGCGCCTCCTGCGTGGTCAGCTCGTTCGCCGTCTCGACCGAGCGCTTCCGGACCGTCTCGCCAGTCGCGAGCAGCTCGTGCCGCGCCCGCTCTGCGAACGCCCCAAGCCCCAGCTCAGTCAGTACGTCGTACGCCGTCCGCAGCTCGGCGCGTGCATCCGCGCGTCGGCCTTCGCGACGCAGCCATTCGCCGTACAGGAGCCGACCGCGGGCCGCTTCACCCCGCAGACTCGTGCGGTCGTAGAACTCGATCGAACGCCGGTACTCCGCTTCGCCGCCGTTCAGCAGCGCCTCGACGCGCGCCTCGAGGCCACGACTCCAATCAGTCGGTACGGCGGCCGCCCGCTCCCGCAACCACGTGAGCGTCGACTCGACCAGCTTGCTGTCGCCGGTCCGCGATGCGGCTTCGGCGAGCTCGCCGGCGACCAGGGCGCTGTACCCGATCACCTCCTGCTCGAAGAGCCAGTGCGCGGCATCCCGGGCGATCTCGTAGCGACCGAGGCCATTGTTCAGAACGGCCTCCGCGTACGTCGTCAGCACGCCCGCGCGACCGCGATCCGGTCCGGCCGCGGTGGCCGGTTCGCCACGGAAGGCGGTGAGCAGCAGGGCGCCGTACTCGACCGATGGATTGCCGGTCGCGGCCGCGATCCGGCGTTGCTCGTCGACCATCCGGCCCGCAGCGGTCAGGTCGCCGCCGATGCAAAGCAGCGCCGCGCCGAAGTCGAGCGCGAACTGCAAGCGCAGCAGGGCTCCCGTCTGCCGGGCGATCCGCTCCTGCCGAGCGACCAGTCGCCGCGCGCTCTCGAGATCCCAGAGGTCCACGGCGACGATGCCGACGACCGTGTGCCCAGCCACCTGGTCGGAGTGGTCCCGCAACCCAGCCGCAACCGCCTTGGCCAGGTCGGGGGCGGCCACGACATAGCCACGGGTGAACCGCGCCGCAAGCGCATGCAGGAGCGAGTCCTCCGCCCCAGTCGCCGAGTCGAGCGATCCCGGAATGGCCGCGGCAACCTCCGCGACGATCCCGGTGGTGTCGGGGACGGCGGCCCAGATCGCCGCTGCCATCGCCGCGAGGTGCGTGCTCTGCGCCAGATCAGGCTTCAAGGATTCGAGCCGGCGCGCGGCGTCGAGCAGGGTCGCGGCGGCGGCCCGGTTCTCGCCTTGGTCGAACTGGATCTCACCGCGCAACCGCTGCGCCAGCGCCGACCGCAGCTCGTCGGGCGGGCTGTTCTGCAGGTTGTCGAGCAGACCGAGCGCGGTATCGAGCGCACCGCCGGCGCACCGCGCGGTCGCCGCGGCGAGCAGTCGCTCGGCTCGCCGTTCGGGATCGAGAGTCAGCTCGACCGCGCGCTCCAGGAAGGCACCGGCCGCGAAGTGCCCGCCGCGTTCCCGAACTCCGGCTGCGGACCGCTCGAGGTCGGCCGCCACGTCCTCGTCGGGCACTGGGCTGGCCTGCGCGCGGTGCCAGGCACGGCGGTCCGCGTCCCGATCCGGATCGGTGACCTCGGCCAGAGCCAGATGCGCAGCCTGTAGATCCGATGCGGTCGCCGTTCGGTACGCCGTCGATCGGACCAGCGGATGCCGGAACCGGATGTGCGTGCCGAAGGTGATCAGCCCGGACTCGAGCGCGGTCGTGGCCGCGTCCGCGCCGAGACCCAGCTGCTCGGCAGCTCGCCAGAGCAGCGTCGGATCGCCGAGTGGTTCGGCAGCGGCCAACGTCAGGAGTTGTCGGCTGGCGGTAGGCAACTCGTCCAGCCGCCGTTCGAAGCTCTCCTCGATCAGCGCGGTTCGGCCGGAGGAGTTGGCGGGCCCGACTCCGGTGTGCGGGAGTTCGAGCAAGGCAAGCGGGTTGCCCTGAGCCTCGGCGACGATCCGGTCCTTGACCCGCGGATCGACCAGCCCCGGCAGGGCCATCTCCAGCAGGGTCTGCGCGTCGGCGCGATCCAGCCCGGCGAGCTCCAGTTCGCGCAGTCCGGTGAAGCCGTGCTCGATGCCGTTGCGGACGGCAATGATCATCACGACCGCCTCGGCGTTCAGCCGCCGGGCCACGAAGGCGAGGATGAGTTCGGACATCTTGTCCAGCCACTGTGCGTCGTCGACCACGCACACCAGCGGCTTGTCGGCGGCCGCGTCGGCGAACAGGTTCAGGACGGCGAGTCCGACCAGGAACGCGTCCGGCGTCGGTCCGCTGACCAGGCCGAACGCCGTACCGAGGGCTTCGGCCAGTGGGGCCGGCAGCCGGTCGAGATCGGCCAGGAACGGCCGGCAGAGCGGATACAGACCGGCGTACGCGAGCTCCATCTCGGCCTCGACCCCGGCCGTCCGGGTGAACCGGCAGCCGTTGGTCCGGTCCTCCATCGCCTCGAGCAACGCCGACTTCCCGACGCCCGGCTCGCCACGCAGTACCAGTACCGCACTGCGCCCGCCACGGGCCGCCTCGATCAGGCGATCGAGTTCGGTGCTCTCCGTACGGCGCCCCACGAGCTCAGCTCTGACCACCCTGGCATCGTACTGACCGATTATGAAGAACCTGTCTGCTTACCGCAGCAGTCCGGACTCCCAGGCCCAGACGGCGACCTCGGTCCGGTTGCGGGCGGTGATCTTGCGCTGGACCGAGGTCAGGTGCGACTTCACCGTGGACAGCGAGATCATCAGCTCCTTGGTGATCTCGGCGTTGGTCCGGCCGCGGGCGACTGCCAGCGTGACGTCGAGTTCGCGCTGCGTGAGCGCCGGTACGGCGGGGCGCGCCTTCCCGCTCGTCGCGCTGAACTGGGCAAGCAGCCGAGTGGTGATCGACGGGGAGACCAGGGACTCGCCATGCGCCGCCGCGTGCACGGCCTCGATCAGGAGCCGCGGGCCGGCGTCCTTCAGCAGGAAACCGCAGGCCCCGGCGCGGAGGGCCTCGTGCACGAGCTCATCGAGGTCGAAGGTCGTCACGACGAGCACCCGCAGCGGGTTCCGGACGTCCGGACCGGCCAGGATCCGGGTCGCGGCCAGACCGTCGACGAGCGGCATCCGGATGTCCATCAAGGTGACGTCCGGCCGGAGTTCCTTGGCGAGGGCAACGGCCTGCTTGCCGTCGGCCGCCTCGCCGACCACCTCGATCCCGGGCTCACGCTCCAGGATCAGCCGGAACCCCGTGCGTACCAGCGCCTGGTCATCGGCCAGCAGAACGCGCAGCGTCACGATTTCTCCTTGGGCAGGGGCAGCTCAGCGAGTACCCGCCAGCCGCCCTCGCCATCCGGTCCGGCGGTCAACGTGCCGCCGAGCGCATCGATCCGCTCGCCCATCCCGATCAGTCCGTACCCACCCGCCGTACGCCGAGTGCGCGTCGAACCGTCGTTGCGGATCGCGGCGCGCAACCTCCGATCCACGACCTCAACCACGACTGTCACCTGGCGCGCTTCGGGTGCGTGCTTGCGGACGTTGGTCAGGGATTCGAGGACGATCCGGTGGACGGTCGAGACCGTCTCCGGAGCAACCGCCAGCTCGGCCAGCCCGGGGGCGAGTTCGAGCCGGACGTGGTCGTTGCCATCGACAACGGACTCGATCGCCGCGACCAGACCGCCGGTCGTCACCGGCGGTGCATCTTCCGGACTGCGCAGTACGCCGACCAATCGTCGTACCGCGGCCAGTGCCTCGGCGCCCGCCTGCTCGATCTCGCCGAGCATCTCGTGTTCGGTGCTGTCGGCAAGGACCACCTGGGCAGCCTGCGCGCGGACGACCACGCCGGTGATGTGGTGCGCGACGAGGTCGTGCAGTTCCCGGGCCAGCGCCAGCCGCTCCCGGTTCCGCGCCGCGGCCAGCGCCGCCTCGCGACGAGCGGCGCTGTCCCGCAGCATCAGCCCGACCGCCAATCCGACGCCCCACAGCACCGCCCAGACAATGGCCACGGTCAGAGTCGGCTGGTTGCCGTCGTACCGGAGTAGGGGTGCGGCGACCATCGCGAGCCCACCCAGGACCGCGAGCGCGCCGGCCCCGATCGAGGCGAGCCGATGACAGCACGCGCCGATCAGGAGCACCAGCGCCAGGGACTCGCAGTCGCCGGCGAGGGGTGCGCTCGGGTTGGTGAGCCAGCCGACACCGCTGCACAGCAACGAGATGGCGATCGCGACGGCCGCGAGCTGCCCGGTGCGTTCGGGGTAGCGGCGGCGCAGCAACGCGAGCGCGCTGATGGCCGCGCCCGACGAGAAGTAGAGAATCTCGCCGGGCTGGGCGCCGTCCAGGATGAGCCGCCGGATCAGGTCGTCGAGGTTGAGCCCGACGAGAAACACGATCTCGGCGATCATCAGGACGCGGGAGCGTGTCACCGGGGCGCCGCCGCGGCCGAGCAGCCGTAGTCGTGCGCCGGGCGGACACCGGTGGTCAGGAAGGTCGTCACCGGATAGTTCGCGCACTGGTTCCGGCCGAAGAGGTAGACGCCGTGACCGCCGGCGTCGGCGGTGATCATCATGACGCGCTGCCCGAACGCCTGCCGCATCTTCCGGGCACCGGCCAGGGGAGTGGCGGGATCGCGGAGGTTCTGCACCATCAGCACGTTAGCCGGACCGTGGTCGTTGATGCGGACCGGCGCCTCGGTCGCGTCCGGCCAGTAGGCGCACGGCTGGATGTTGGCCCCGGCCGCACCGAACAGCGGGTAGCGGACCCGGTCGACGGCGACCGCTCGCTGGTAGGTCTTGACCGACGTCGGCCAGCGCGAGTCGTTGCAGATCATCGCGTACCGGCCCGAGATGACCTGGTCCGCGCCTTCGGCCACACTTGTCGAGCTACCGGGCGGCGGTGGCGGCGGCTGGTTCGCGTCGAGCGCCTTCCACGCCTGGGCAAGTACCGGCATCTGCGTGGCGCCGTACAGATAGGCGAACGTGAGCAGCCGGAACATGGCTCCGTCGTAGCCGCCCTCGACGGGCTTCGTGTCGAGCCTCGCGGCCAGCTCGTGGTACTTCGCTGTCACCTGAGCGGGCGTCCGGCCGAGACCGTACTCGCGGAAGTTGGCCGCCAGGTACGCCGCGAAGTCCGGGAACCGGTCCTCGACCCCCTGGCTCCACAGGCGTTCGCTGGAGTAGTCCCAGCCGGCCGGCCCGAGATTGCTGTCGAGCACGATCCGGTCGCTGCGGTTGGGGAAGAGCGTCGTGTAGACCGCGCCGAGGTGCGTGCCCCAGGATGCGCCGAGGTACGACGTCTTCGCCTCGCCGAGCGCGCTGCGGATCTGGTCCATGTCACGCGCGGTATTGGCGGTCGAGATGTGGGGGAGCAGCGCGGCGGACTTCGAGCTCCAGCACTGCTTGGCGATCCGCTGGACGTCGACCGCCCGGTCGGCGACGGCGTCCGCGCTCTTCGCGTACGGCGGGATGTTCCCGTAGAGCTGCTGTTCCGCCGTCAGGCCGCAGGTCACCGGCGTACTGTGCCCGATCCCGCGCGGATCGAATCCGATCACGTCATAACTGTCGAGAACACTCTGCGGCAGCTTGGCGGCCACGAGGAGCGCCGGATAGCCGAGGCCGGCGCTGGGGCCGCCAGGGTTCGTCAGGAGTACCCCGCGGCGCTGGGCCGGGTTCTTGCTGGCCACTCGCGAGATCGCGATGTCGATCTTGCGGCCGGACGGATCGGCGTAGTCGAGCGGCACCTTCAGGGTTGCGCACTGCATCCCCGGTGGAACGGGCACGCCCGGCGAGACGTCCGCCGGGCACGCGCCCCATTTCACATCACTTGCTGGTTCTGGATCTGCTGCTTCTGGTTGGGCTTGCGACGTACTGGGGATCAGTGCTGTCGCCACGGTGGCGGCGGCAACGACCAGGGACAAGGACTTCCGCATCTCGCGTTCCTCCCGAGCTCGCTGTGGACACCGCTCACTCTTCCGAGCGGACCGCTGTCCCACATCGCACGGGCGGCTACTTCGGCCCCGGCCAAAAGTACGAGGGGATCAGGCGAGGACGGGCTGGGCGGTGGCCGGTACGGCGGCCTTGGCCTGGCGCTGGGCGTGGACGGCGAGGGCGATCATGACGGCCGGGATCAGCAGGTCGTAGACCAGGACGCCGCCGGTGTTGCCGGGGGCGTGGTCACCCTTGAAGAAGAACTGGTACAGGTGGCCGAGGTCGGCGCCCCAGAGGAACATGCCGGCGCCGAGGCCGACGGTGAGGCGCTCACGGTTCGACGCCTTCGAGGACGCGGCGCGGAAGGCCAGGACGGCGAGGCAGAGGTTGGCGCAGCCGATCTCGAACTCGAAGGGTGTCTGCTTGAAGCCGATCGCCTCGGACATCACCCCGGGGATGGTGAAGAACGAGACGACCATCCAGGCGCTGCCGCCGCCGAGGGCGGCGCCGGCCCACCAGCGCTGCCAGGTCTCGAGCCTGGCCTCGGGGGAGGTGTTGTGGCGGTTCTTGAGGGTGGCCCCGATGACGGCCAGCAGCAGCCAGATCATGGGAACGGACGTTTGGACGACGAAGCTCGGTGTGCTCATGAGGTCAATCTTGCATGGTTAATATTAACAAGTCAAGATCCGTGTATGCTCACCCTGTGGATGAAGGATTGGCAGACTTGTTGCACCGCGTCGTACTGATGGTGGGCGACGCCGGGCGCCGGCGGACCGACGACTCCGGCGGCCTTACCTACAGCCAGTTGCGGCTGCTCGGCGCCGTGGAAGACCTCGAGCCGGCCACGCAGCACCGGCTGGCGCAGGCGACGGCGGTCTCGGACCCGGCGATCAGCCGGGCCCTGAAGCCGCTGGAGGCGGCCGGGTACGTGCGGGTCGTCACCGACCCCGACCACCGCCGCCGCCGCCTGGTCACGCTCACCGAGGCGGGCCGCGCCGTCTTCCACGACAGCGGTAAGCCGCTGGTCGAGGAGTTGCGGGTGTATCTCGTCCAGGCGGGTTTCCCGTACGAGCGCTACTTGGAGGACACCACTCGGCTGGCCGAGCTGCTCAAAGCGACCTAGTCGCCCGCAGGATCATGAACGGCGGCCGGTCGACCAGTTCGGTCGGCGCGTCCCCGCCTGCCACAACCCGCCGTACTGAGTCATAGCCGGCTGCGTGCAGGCCCTCGAGCAGTACGTCGGTCGCCCAGCTGCCGGACTGGAAGCTGAAGCTGCCACCGGCGTACGAGATCGTGGCCTTGTACGGCTGCCGGCCGTCGATCGCGGGGCCGTTCGGTTCCTGCTGGACTCCGTAGCGACCGGCCTGAGTGCCGAGTACGTCCCAGTCGGCGTCGGCGTTGGCGGTCACGAGCAGCAGGTCGTCACCGGCGACCGCGAAACCCTTCATCATGGCGTCCAGGTCGGCCCGCGTCTCCGCGTGGTTCACCAGCCACATCGCCGTGACGAGGTCGAAGCGACCGTCTTGCGCGCCGAGGACGGCGTCGCCGATCAGGTACTCGATCTCGCCGGGCACTGACTCCGCGATCGCGATCATTTCCTCGGACAGGTCGACCCCGACGACCCGGTCTGCCCCCTGCGCGGCCCACAGCCGGCTGTAGAAACCGGTCCCGCAGCCCACGTCGAGGACGGTCCGCCCGGCCAGTCCACCGACCTCGGCCAGTACGACGTCCTGCTGGAACCGCCCGGCCACCGAAAGATTCCACTGGTCGTAACGGCCGGCCAGCGTCGCGTACGTCTCCATAGTTCCCCCGAAATCCGTCACCTCGTTGCTTGACGCATCGAGTCTGCCAGTCAGTACGCACGGGGACCCGGGAGTGGACCGGACGAACACAACGATGGCACGTTCGGGCAGCCTGACCGGGGGTGTTGTCGTCCGCGTCAGGTATCGGGCAGATACTGCTCCAGGCGACCGGATGAGGCCGGCCGCCTTCTGCCCACAGTTTCGGAGAATCACCCATGCCCGGTTTGACCCGGCGTTCCGTCCTATTCGCCGTACCCGCCGCTGCCGCCGCCATCGCATCCCCGGCCCTGATCAGCCGAGCGAGCGCCGCCACGCCGCACCAGAGCCCGATCGACATCCACCGCAGCGGAGCCGTCGTGAGCCACGACCTCCCGGCGTTGCACGTGCACTACCCGCGTTCGCTCGACCTGGAGATCCGCTACGAACGCAAGGACTCCGGCCAGCCCGACGGCTGCGAGCACCGCACCGCCGAGGAGACCGTGCTGGCCGAGATCCCGGCCGGCGCCGCCTGGGTGACGCTCGGCGGAGTTCGCTACGACCTGGCGAACTTCCACTTCCACACCCGCTCGGAGCACCGCCTGGACGGCCATCAGTTCCCGCTCGAGCAGCACTGGGTGCACATCGGCTCGAACGGCGAGAAGCTGGTGATCGGCCTGTTCATCACCACCGGCGGTCACGGCGGCACGCTCCAGGACCAGGCCCTGGCCACCGTCCCCGCCGAGTGCAGCGAGAACGTCCGCCTGCATGCCGCAAACCTGGCCGCGGCGCTCCCGACCGACCTGTCCACCTTCCGCTATGACGGTTCATTGACGACAGATCCCTACACCGAGCCCGTCTCCTGGCTCGTCCTGAACCACATCCGCGAGATCAAGTCCTCCTCGCTGACCCACTTCCAGTCCCGCTTCCCCGACGGCGACAGCCGCCCGCTCCAGCCGCTGAACGGGCGCACCGTCAAGTACCGCCCGCAGCACTAGCTGGTTCCGAAGAGCCAGAGTTCACCGCTGCCGACCGGAACGATGGCCAGGCCTGGACTCTCGCGGACCAGCATCTGCAGGAGGCTGCGGCTTGCTCAGAACACGCCGGTCGCCGTCCGGCTGACGATCTCCACCCGATCGGAGACCTGCAGCCGGTACCCCCTCCTTCGCGGCGACTGGCGTGTCCTTCAGTCGGCCGGACCCGCCGGTCCACTGCTTGCAAGGACGGCACTACCGGCGGGGCCGCGGAGGGGGTTGCGATGACGCTCCAGCAGGTGTCGTCACCGCGGCAGCGGGCCCCGGAACGCACCAAGGCGCGGACGCAGGACAACCGGATCCACAACCGATCGCTGGTGCTCGCGACGCTTTACCACCAGGGGCCGATGACCCGGTCCGAGCTCACACGCGCCTCCGGGCTGACCGCGCCGACGATCTCGGCGCTGGTTGATCAACCGCTACAGCGGTCTCGCGCTCAGCCTGAGCGGGTCGTCCGGGTCGACTGCGCCGCAACAGTCCTGGGGTGCGGCCAAGGATGCCCAGCTGCTGACCATCACCTGAACCGAAGCGGCGCCACCGAGTCGTGTCAGCTCGGTGGCGCCGCGTCAGTGATACCCGTCGACCGGATCGTCAGGCGGCCGGGGGCATCAGGACCGTGTCGATCAGGTAGACGGTCGCGTTGGCGGTCTTGACGCCGCCGCAGATGACGTTGGCGTTGTTGACCTTGAGGCTCTGGCCCGAGCCGGTGACGTCGACTTCCTGCTTCTCGACCGTCATCTGCTTGCCGACGACCGCGGTGGGGTCGAGCTGGCCGGCGACGACGTGGTAGGTCAGGATCTTGCTGAGCAGGGCGTCGTCGGTCTTGAGGGTCTCGATGGTCTTGGCGTCGATCTTCTTGAAGGCGTCGTCGACGGGTGCGAAGACGGTGAACTGGCCGCCGTTGAGGGTCGAGACCAGGTTGACCTTCGGGTTGAGCTTGCCGGAGACGGCCGCGACCAGGGTGGTCAGCAGCGGGTTGCCGGCGGCGGCGTTGGCGACCGGTACGGCGGCCATGCCGTCGACCGAGCCCGCACCGGTGGGGTTGGCCTTGGCGTAGGCCTCGCAGCCCGGGCCGACGAGGCCGGAGGCGTTGTTCATCGAGGGCTCGCTCGACGGCGCGCTGCTCGGTGCCGAGGTCGGCGTCGAGGCGGCCGGGGTGTCGGCCTTGTCGTCACTGCCGCAGGCGGCGGTGACGAACAGCAAGGAGAGGGCTGCGGCCGCGATACCGATGCGGGCGATGTTCTTGGACATGAGGGAACTCTCTTTCGAAGTCATGGTCTTGGAAGGCGGCCGACACCGGTAGTTCGGGGCTGCTCAGGGGGCGGATGGGTCGGATCGGGAAAAGATTGCGGACCCATCCGGGGCGGGCGGCAGGTTCGAAGAGCTGCTGTCCTGTTCGGCTTTCCGTCCTTGGAGATTCCTGATGCTCACACTGGCCTTCATCGGATTGGTAGGCGGTCTGATTACCGGGGTCTCACCCTGTGTCCTGCCGATGCTTCCGATCATCTTCTTCGCCGGCACTGCCGGTCAGAAGGAACCTGTTGCTCGTAAGGCCTCCGAGGCCGGCGGTGATGTGCTGGTCGAAGAGGTTGAGGTCGCGAAGCCGCGTCGTGATTTCCGGCCGTTGAAGATCATCGGTGGGATCGTGGTGAGCTTTAGTCTGTTCACGCTGACCGGTTCGGTGATTCTGTCGGCGCTGGGTCTGCCGGATAGCTTCTTGCGGTGGGGTGGGCTGACGATTCTGACGCTGGTCGGGCTCGGTCTGATCTTTCCGGCGTTGGGTCATTGGATCGAGAAGCCGTTCTATCGGTTGCCGAAGATCAACAAGAACAACAACGGTGCGTTCGTGCTGGGTTTGGGCTTGGGCACGCTGTATGTCCCGTGCGCGGGGCCGGTCCTGGCTGCTATCACGGTGGCTGGTGCGACGGGCAATGTTGGTTGGCGGACCGTCGTACTGACTGTGTCGTTCGCGATCGGTGCTGCGCTGCCGTTGCTGATCTTTGCTTCGGCCGGTTCGCGGATCTCGCAGCGGGTGAAGGCGTACCGCGATCATCAGAAGGGTTTCCGGGTCGGCGGGGGGATCGTGATGATCCTGCTGGCGATCGCGCTGGCTTTCAATATCACTGACGTGATTCAGCGGTCGCTTCCGTCGTATACGAGTGGTCTTGAGAAGAAGGTTGCGGAGAACAAGACGGTGCAGGGTGTGCTCGCTCCGGCGTTGGGTCAGGGTGGGCAGGAGTTGGTGAAGTGCACGCCGGGTGCGGCCGAGCTGGCGATGTGTGGTGCGGCGCCGGAGTTCACGGGTACGCAGAAGTGGTTCAACACTCCGGGCGGTCAGGCGGCGTCGATCGCCGAGCTGAAGGGCAAGGTTGTCCTGGTGGATTTCTGGGCGTATTCGTGTATTAACTGCCAGCGGGCGACGCCGCATCTGCTGGCCTGGGACAAGGCGTACAAGTCGCTTGGGCTGGAGATCGTCGGGATTCACTCGCCGGAGTTCGCGTTCGAGAAGAGCGCTGGGAACGTCGAGGCGGCCATCCGTAAGGAAGGCATCAGCTACCCGGTTGGTCAGGACAACAATCTGGCTACGTGGACGGAGTACCGCAATCAGTACTGGCCGGCGAAGTACCTGGTCGATGCCGGTGGCACCGTTCGGTCGATCAAGTTCGGCGAGGGCAGTTACGACCAGACCGAGAATCAGATCCGTCAGCTTTTGAAGGCCGCGAACCCGAACGTCCAGCTCCCGGCTCCGGTCGACGGCACCGTGAAGGCCGACTCGATCGGCGCCGACGGAACCACCCCTGAGACCTACCTGGGCTACTCCCGCGCGGCCAACCTGAACGGCTCGGGCAAGCTCACCCCGAACAAGACTGTTGCCTTCGGCCTCAACCCCGAGCAGCCCGCTGACACCTTCAGCCTCGGCGGTAACTGGGCTGTCGGAACTCAGAGTGTCACGTCGACCAAGGGTTCCCAGAGCCGGCTGAACTTCAACGCCGCCAAGGTCTTCCACGTCCTGTCCGGTGAAGGCACCGTCACCGTTTCGATCCCCGGTGTACCCGACAAGACCATCAAGGTCTCCGGCACCCCGAACGCCTACCAGCTGGTCGACCTCCCCGCCCAGCAACGCAAAACCATGACCGTCACCTACAGCCCCGGCCTCACCGCCTTCACCTACAGCTTCGGCTGAGGAGTCACCTCATGAGCAACCACCTGAGCGCAGTTACCGACGCGGACTTCGACAGCGTCGTACTGCAGAGCGACAAACCCGTCATCGTCGACTTCTGGGCCGAATGGTGCGGCCCCTGCAAGCAGGTCACGCCGATCCTGGAGGCGCTGGCCGCCGAGCACGGCGACCAGCTCACCTTCGTCAAACTCAACATCGACGAGAACCCCGCAACACCCGGCCGGTACGGCGTGATCAGCATCCCGACCATCAACGTCTACGTGAACGGCGAACTCGCCAAGTCCATCGTCGGCGCGAAGCCGAAGGCCGCCCTCCTCAAAGACCTCCAGCAGTTCGCCACCCTCTGAGCCAACGTCCGAAGAACCGCAGCACGTGGTCGGCGTGTCTTCGGACGTTGTGGTGTTGGGGCTATCCGGTACGGCGGGGGGTGCGCTCGGATGCGGCCGGAGCGGTCGCTCGTGGTTGCTCGCCGCTGCGGCCGGCTGGCAAAGGCGGGGTGGTGGGGTCGCGAGGTCGCCGTCGGTGTTCGGTCGCGGTGGGCTGGGGGCTTTGCCTGGGCAGGAACTCCGCCTTCCCGAATGCGCTCGTCCGATCCCGCCGCTCGGATTCGGCCGGTGGGGTGGGCGGTGGCTGGTCGCCGCTGCGGCCGGTTTTACTGAGACGGGTGGCTGGGCGGGTCTGTGGCTGGGCCGGATGGCGGGGCCGGGGGCCGCGTGCCCGTCGCTTGGGGCTGACGGGCTGTGGTTGCTCCCGACGGCGAGGAGGCCTGGTAGCTGGCCCGTCGCGGTGGTTGCTCCCGACGATCAGGAGGCCTGTCAGCTGACCCGCCGCCGCGGTCGACCACTGCGGTTCGAGTTGTCTGCCTCGGCTGCGGAAATTTGGCTGGATATCCGTTCAAGTTGGCCCTTCTCTGCTCAAATATTGAGGGGAGAACCAGCAACTTGCGGGGAGATCCCCTCGTTTTCCGGGACCGCAACCGAAGCCCGGAAGCTCAAACGACCGGCACGCGGTCACCGGCCTCGCCATCCCCCTTAGCCCCAGGCGACGCCCGCTTAGCGCTTCAGTAAATCGGCCGCCGCGGCGGCCAGCCACCGGGTACGTGTCCGGCCTGTCCGGTGCGGCACGAATCGGGGGCACAGCTCTCTTTGCGGGGATCTGCTGCCCAGTGGCAATGAGGTTCCACAAAGGCGCGCAGAACCGAGGTCGGCCGGTGATTCGCGGCGCGCGCGATGGCCCGGCCGCGGTACAGGGGGCGAACTGCTCCGCCGTTGCAGGTTTGCGGGGTTCTACTGTCACCCAGCGGCAGTAGATCCCCGCGGATCGGGCGAAACGCGCGGTGGGTCGAATAGTTTTCAGTTCTTTCTCGTGGGGCGAAAGTTCGGCGAAAGGGTTTCTGGCAAAACTCTGTGAAAAACGATCGTTTGCTTCTCCTCCGCGTTCTGGTGGATACGTTGTTAGGGACACTGACAACGCGAGGAGTCCGTCGTGAGCGTATCGACAGAAATCCCTTCTATAGCACATGATTCAGCGATCTATCGGTCGGCCGAACCTCCGCAGGAGCGGACGCTGGTGGATATCTTAAGCGCATCTTATAAAAGCCGTCCGCGGGCACCGGCAATCGACGATGGCGAGGTTGTGCTTGATTATGAGGCGCTGATGCGGCGGGTTAGTGAGATGGGTCGGCTGCTGCGATCCGGGGGGATCGGGGCCGGTGACCGGGTCGGCATTCGGATTCCGTCTGGGACGGCGGAATTGTATGTTTCTATTCTGGCGGTGCTCGCGGTTGGCGCCGCCTACGTTCCGGTTGACGCGGATGATCCGGATGATCGGGCCGAGCTTGTCTGGGCGGAGGCGCGGGTTTGCGCGGTGCTTCAGGCTGGGGGTGCGCTGACCTGGCGACCGGACGTTCCGCCGATCGGGACGCGGTACTCACCCACTCCGGACGACGATGCCTGGATCATCTTCACGTCGGGCTCGACCGGTCGGCCCAAGGGAGTCGCCGTACGCCATGGGGCTGCCGCCGCCTTCGTGGACGCGGAGGCTCGGCTGTTTCTGCGTGAGCAACCGCTGGGTCCGTCCGACCGTGTTCTGGGCGGGCTCTCCGTCGCGTTCGATGCTTCGTGTGAGGAGATGTGGCTGGCGTGGCGCCATGGTGCTTGCCTGGTGCCCGCACCTCGCGCGCTGGTCCGGAGTGGGTCCGACCTGGGGCAATGGCTGCAGGATCGCCGGATCACCGTTGTCTCGACTGTGCCGACGCTCGCGGCGCTCTGGCCGGAGGAGACCTTGAGCGATGTCCGGCTGGTGATCCTCGGGGGAGAGGCGACCGGCCCTGAGTTGGTGGCCAAGCTGGACAGGCCGGGGCGGGAGGTCTGGAACACTTATGGCCCGACCGAGGCGACCGTGGTGGCCAGCGCGGCGTTGCTCCAGGCAACTGAACCGGTCCGGATCGGTCTCCCGCTGGACGGCTGGGAGTTGGCCGTGGTCGACGACCACGGGGATCCGGTCGGCTGGGGCGAGGTTGGTGAACTGATCATCGGCGGGGTCGGGCTGGCCCGCTATCTCGACCCCGTGCAGGACGCGAGGGCCTTTGCGCCCTGTCCGGCGCTCGGTTGGGAGCGTGGTTACCGCAGTGGCGATCAGGTCCGGGCAGAGCCTGAAGGGCTGGTCTTCGTCGGCCGCGCGGACGATCAGATCAAGATCGGCGGCCGGCGGATCGAACTCGGCGAGGTCGAGGCCGCGCTGCTCGCCCTGGACGACGTTCAGGCGGCAACTGCCGCCGTACAGCGCACTCCGGCTGGCAGCCAGGTCCTGGTCGGCTACCTCGTGGTTGCCGACGAGTTCCAGGCGGCCGACGCTAGAGATGAGTTGAGCCGACGGCTGCCCGCTTCGCTTGTGCCCACCCTGACGACCCTGCCGACCTTGCCCACCCGCACCTCCGGCAAAGTCGATCGTACGGCGTTGCCGTGGCCGCTGCCCGACGACGACAATCAGGATCTCGACGAGACAGCCGGCTTCGTGGCGGGTCACTGGAAGCAGGTGCTCGGCAGCTCACCCGCACTCGATGCGGACTTCTTCGCTTCGGGCGGTACGAGTCTGGCCGCGGCACAACTGGTGTCCGGGCTGCGCAGCCGGTACCCCGAGGTGTCCGTCGCCGATGCGTATCGATATCCGACACTGCGAGCGCTCGCTGATCGGTTGAACGTCCTGAGTCCGAGCGACCCGAGCATCCGCGCCACCCGCCGTACGCCGAGGCTGTTCGGTGTCTTCCAATCAGTCATCACCGTTCTGCTGTTCGCGTTCGTCGGCCTGCGCTGGACGGCCGGCGTCTTCACAGTCGCTGCCCTCTACGGTCAATTCGCCGGCAGTACGACGGTGTCCTGGCAAACCTGGACCATGGTCGGACTGGCCTGGCTGCTCTTGTTCACGGTCCCCGGCCGGGTGGCACTCGTGGCTGGCGGAGCGAGGCTCCTCACCGCAGGACTACGTCCGGGCAGCTACCGTCGCGGTGGTTGGGTGCACCTCCGCATCTGGACGGCTGAGCGGTGGGCGACCGCGGTCGGAACCGGAGGAATCGCCGGTACGGCGTGGGCCCGCTGGTACGCCGTTGCCCTGGGATGCACGGTTGGACGCAACGTCGACCTCTACGGCCTCCCGCCCGTCACCGGGCTGGCGCGATTCGGGGACCGGGCAGCCGTGGAACCCGAGGCGGACCTGGCCGGGTGGTGGCTGGAGGGCCAGGAACTACGGGTCGGCGCGATCGACATCGGTCCCAGGGCCCGCGTCGGTGCGCGCACCAGCCTGCTGCCGGGCGCCATCATCGCGGCGGATGCCGAGGTGACGTCAGGCAGTTCGGTAGCGGGCACGATTCCTGCTGGTGAACGATGGGGCGGTTCGCCCGCCCGCCGACTGGATGAGGCCGGCCTGCGGTGGCCCGATGAACCGGCGAGGCGATCGCTCTGGTGGCAGCTCGCCCACAGCCTCACGCCGACAGCAACAGGTCTGATCGCTCTGGTGGCAACGCTTCCTGGCGTGTTGGCTGTTCAGATGCTGCTGAGCAAAGACTCGAGTCTTGGCTCGGTCCTCCTGTCAGGTCTGTGGATCGTGCCGGCCGCGGCCGCCGCATATCTGCTGCTGAACAGCATGCTGACCGCCGCCATGGTGAGATTGGTCAGCCTCGGTATTCGGCCGGGCGTTCACAAGGTGGACAGCAGGGCCGGATGGTGCGCTTCGCTGATCCAAGCCACGATGACGGTGGCGCGCGGCACGTTGTTCCCGCTGTACGCCGGTCTCTTCACACCGGTCTGGCTCCGGATGCTCGGCGCGACGGTGGGACGAAGGGCCGAGGTGTCGACCGTCACCGGCCTGCCGAAGATGATGACGGTGGGCAGCGGCGGGTTCCTCGCCGACGACTCGGTCGTCGCGCCCTATCAGTTGCGAGCCGGCTGGCTCCGGATCGGTCCCGCCGAGGTCGGCCGGCGGGCGTTCGTCGGGAACTCCGCGGAGGTCGAGCCGGGCCGAACGGTCCCCGACCATTCGTTGGTCGGCGTACTGTCCGAGACCCCTGACGGTGCCGGCGTCGGCTCGTCCTGGCTCGGCCGTCCGGCGATGGAGTTGCCGCGCGTCCCCCAAACCGGCCCGGTCGCGCGCACCTTCGAACCATCGCGTCGGCTCGTCCTGGCGCGAGCCGCGGTGGAGGCGTGCCGATTCGTCCCGGTGCTGCTGACGACCGCACTGGCGATCTTGGTCTATGTCGCGCTGTCGACCCTGAGCCAGCGGTACGGCGTTCTGCTCGCCGGGCTCGCGAGTCCCGCGGTGCTGTTGGCCGCGGCGGGCATGGGCGTGCTGCTGGCCGTGACCGCGAAATGGCTGCTGATGGGTAGGTTCCGCACCGATGAGCACTCGCTGTGGACGACGTTCGTCTGGCGCAACGAGCTGTCCGACGTCTTCGTGGAGGAGCTGGTGATCCGCTGGGCCGGGCTGGCCGTCGGGAGCCCGCTGTTCAACCAGGTACTGCGGCTCATGGGTGCGCGGATCGGCCGCGGCGTCTCCTGCGAAACGCGCTGGCTCCCGGAACCCGATCTCGTCACCCTGGAAGACGGAGCCGTGGTGAACCGAGGCTGCGTCCTTCAGACCCACCTGTTCCACGACCGCATCCTGCGCCTCGGCCCGGTCCACCTCGGCGCCGGAGCGACCCTTGGCCCGCACAGCATCATCCTGTTCGACGCAGCGCTCGAAGAGGGCTGCACAGTCGGCGCCAACTCCCTGGTGATGCGCGGCGAAAGCCTCCCGGCCAACACCCGCTGGATCGGCAGCCCCGTGGAACCTGTCGTCGACCAGGACGTGAGACGTGCCGTCGCCTGACGAATTGTCTCCTAAATTAGTGCACAACTGAGGAGGACTTTCGTGAGTGTGTCTGCGTCTGTATCCGTGGAAGGGTCGTACCGGTTGCGGTACGGCGGCCAGGTGGCGGGGGAGCCGCCGGCCGAGTGGACCGAGGTGCTGGCGCAGCAGTTGGCGCATCGGTCGGTACGACGCTATCGGCCGGATGACGAGGTGTCGGAGGAGACGTTGTTCGCGCTGATCGCGGCCGCGCAATCGGCGCCCACCTCGGGCAATCTGCAACTGTGGGCACGGTGTTCGTCGGTGCCATCCGCAACAAACCGCTCGAGGTCGCCGCAGAGCTCGGCCTGCCGCCCAACGTGTTCCCGGTCTTCGGGCTGACGGTCGGTCACCCGGACCGCGTCGACGAGACGGCGGTCAAGCCCCGGCTGCCGCAGGACGCCGTACTGCATCGTGAGCAGTATTCGCACAACCCCACACACCTCGAAACGTATGAGGACGTGCTGAACGGCTTCTATGCCTCTGCCGGTCTTCCACAAGGCTGGGCGCAACGGGTGGCGCACCGGTTCGGCAGTGTGGCGGGCCTCAAAGGACGTGAGCATCTTCGGGCTGCGCTGCTCGATCGGGGGTTCCAGCTGCGATGAGCACCTATACCGCTTCGTCGGCGCGCTACGAGACGCTGGACTATCGCCGTACGGGGGAGTCGGGGTTGAGGCTGCCGGCGTTCTCGTTCGGGTTGTGGCAGAAGTTCGGGACGGACTACTCGTATGCGACGCAGCGCGAGATCCTCCTGCATGCTTTCGATCTGGGGATTACGCACTTCGACAATGCCGATCGCTACGGACCGCCGCATCGGGCGGCCCAGGAGACCTTCGGCCGCCTGCTCGCCACGGACCTGGCGCCGTACCGGGATGAGCTGATCTTGGCGACGAAGGCGGGGAACCGGATCGGGCCGGGCCCGTATCAGTACGGCGGCACGCGGAAGTCGTTGCTGACCTCGCTCGACCAGAGCCTGCGGGACCTGGGCACCGACTATGTGGACATCTTCTACCACCACCGTCCCGACCTGGAGACACCGCTGGAGGAGACCGTCGGCGCATTGGTCAGCGCGGTCGAGCAGGGCAAGACGCTGTATGTCGGCATCAGCAACTACGAGCCGGATCGCGCCGAAGCTGCGGCTCAGCTGCTGCGTGCTGCTGGAGTTCCGCTGCTTGTCGATCAGAGCCGTTACTCGATCTACGACCGTCGCCCCGAGACCGACGGTCTACTCGAATCCGCCGAGCGCAACGGCTTCGGCGTCATCGTTTACAGCCCGCTCGCCCAAGGACTGCTCACCGACAAGTATCTGAACAGCATTCCGGAGGGCGCACGCGCGCAGAACAGTACGTTCCTTTCGCCCGATGTCATCGACGACACCTACCGGCGCCGTACCGCGGAGCTGAACAAGCTGGCCGAATCCCGTGGCCAGTCACTCGCCCAGCTCGCCTTGCAGTGGGTGCTTCGCCGTCCGGAGGTCACCTCGGCGCTGATCGGCGCGAGTTCGACGGCGCAGCTCGACCACAACCTGCAGGCGCTGACCTTCCCGCCGTTGACCTCCGAGGAGCTCGCGCTCATCGACACACATGGAGTCCACGGCACGGGCCTCAACCTGTAACCGGCGCCGCGATGCCAGACTGGGCGCCATGAGTGATCCCGTGGTGCGTACGCCGGCAGGCCCGGTCCTCGGTGAAGCTTTCGAGCACGGCACGGTCTTTCGAGCCGTCCCGTACGCCGCTCCGCCGGTTGGCGAACTGAGATTCCAGCCACCGGCAGGAGTCGCACCGTGGACCGAGATCCGGGACGCGCGGCAGGTCGGAGCCACGGCGCCGCAAAGCGCGGAGTCCTCGGAGCTGCTGCCGAACGTGATGATTGCCGGTGACGACTATCTGCACGTGAACGTCTGGACGCCGGATGTCAGCGGGTCGGCGCCGGTCGTGGTGTTCATTCATGGTGGCGCGTTCGTGACGGGCTCGAACGCGCTCAGTGGATACGACGGCTCGACCTTCGCCCGTGACGGCGTGGTGTTCGTATCGGTCAACTACCGGCTGGGGGCCGACGGCTTCCTCTGGTACGGCGACGGCGTGGCGAACCTCGGTCTGCTCGACCAGGTCGCGGCGCTGACCTGGGTCCGCGACTCGATCGCCGCGTTCGGCGGTGATCCGGAATCCGTCACGGTGATGGGCGAGTCGGCCGGCGCGATGAGCGTGGGGGCGCTGATGACGATGCCGGCCGCGCAGGGCCTGTTCCATCGCGCGATCATGGAGTCGGGCGCCGGCCACCACTCGATCTCACCGGCCGGGGCGCTGAAGGTCGGCAAGCGGCTCGCCTCGGCGCTGGGTGTCGCCGCGACCCGGGACGCGGTGGCGGCCGCAGATCTGGGTGAGCTGATCGCGGCGCAGACCAAGGTCTCCGCGCAGCTGGGGAAGTCGCCGTTCCGGCGCACTTGGGGTGACGTGGCAACGAACCTGATGCCGTTCGAACCGGTGATCGATGGGGAAGTGCTTCCCCAGTTACCGATCCGGGCGATCGAGAACGGCGCCGGCCGCGAGATCGACGTACTGGTCGGCTACAACACCCAGGAGGGCCGGCTGTTCTTCGCCGAACTGCCTGACCGCGGCCTGAAGACGCGCCTCGTGACCTTGGTGATCTCAAGGCTCTTCGGCCTCGGTCGCAAGGACCGCGCGGCCTATCGCAGCTGGGCAGCCAACGACTACGAGACCTTGGTCGCGCTGCTGACCGACGCCGTCTACCGCATCCCCGCCCTCAACCTCGCCGAGGCCCACGGCCGCGCGCACGTCTATCGCTTCAGCTGGGAGTCCCCGGCCCTCAACGGCCGACTGGGTGCAAGCCACGCCATGGAACTGCCCTACGTCTTCGACAACCTGGCCGACCCCAACTGGAAAGCCCTACTAGGCGGCCCCGGCTCCCAATCCATCGCCACCCAGATGCACGCCGCCTGGATTGAGTTCGCCAAGACCGGCACCCCCGGCTGGCCCCGTACACGTCCGGACGCCTCGAGATGGAGTTCGGCAACCGCACCACCCTCCAAACCGACATCCACCCACCCAGCCGAACCCTCTGGTCCGGCCGCCGTTAACCCCGCCCACGTCGCATCCGGCCGCCCGAAGAACTGATCCGCAAACTCCCTCAAGCCACCACCGTCGACGCGCGAGGAGAGGTCGGTCGCCGGCCTCGCCATCCTGCCCAGCCACAGACCGCCCGAGCCACACGTCTTTCAGCTAACCGGCCGCAGCGGCGAGCAATCATCGCGTACGCCGTCGGCCGGATCCGCGCGGTCGGACGGTGGTACTGCCTTCCGGCCCGGTATTGGTGGGCCGCGGAGTCAGCGGCAGCAACCACCGCGACGGATCACCTAGCAGGCCTAGCCGTCGGAAGTAGCCACCGCGACGGATCAGCTACCAAGGCTCCTGATCGTTGGGAGCAACCACAGCCCGTCGGCCTCAGGCGACGTGAGGCGCGGACACCCGCCCAGCCACAGATGACCCGAGCCACACGTCTTTCAGCTAACCGGCCGCAGCGGCGAACACCACCGGGTACGCCGTTCGGCCGCAGCCCACCAGTGCGAATCGGCGCTGTGCGGAGTCCGCTGCCACGGAAAGACGGTTGCGGAGGGGGAGGGTCGCTATCTGGCAGCCAACATCCGTGAACCTGCGACCGCCCGCCCATGGCGTCTCTGTGGGGATCTGCTGCCGCTGGGTGGCAGTAGATCCCCGCAAAGTCGCTCTTGCGCTCGGTTGCGATGCGGCCGGACGGCGTACGCGGTGGTTGCTCGCCGCTGCGGCCGATTGAACGGCCAGGGTGGCTGGCCTTTGTCTATGGCTGAGGGGGATGGCGAGGTCGGCGGCCACAGGTGCACGCTGTCTGAGCTTCCGGGCTTCGGTTGCCGTGCGGAGACGAGGGATCCCCTAACGGCTGCATCCCCAGCGAACCAGACGCCGACCGAGCGTGGATACTCCATCGCCTTCTGACCACAGAGGGACGATTTGGTTCCGCGCCGATCAGCGGACGGCCGCCTGGGGCTGACCGTCGGCCGGGCGGCGACATCGAGGGGTGCCCGCCCGCCGGGAGCCGCGTGGGCCAACTGCAGCCGGCTTGCGGTGGAGGATGGCGAGGCGTTCCTGGATACGCGGCACGCGGCCGCTAACCCCAGATCGCGTGGGCGCGCGGCTGAGCCGGCGCTGTGGTTCGTGATTCACGAGCGCCGGCTGCCGTTCCGAGTCGGGTGGTGACGGTCGGAGCCGCGAGCCACCAGCGGTCGGGGTCTACGGTCCTGCTGCTGGGGTGTCGTCGGTGCCCCAGGGGTCGGTGTAGCCGGGTGCATGCGAGAGAAGGTGGGCGCGGAAGGCTTCGCGCTCCGCGACCAGTGCGGGGCTGGGGTGGATGCTGTCGGCGGGGAGCCGGGTCGGCTGTTCGCATGTCGGGTTGCTCCCGGCATCGCCCCAGCTGAACCGATTCCCGCTGACCTCGCCCACGTCGACACGATCCCTGCTGGCACGAGCCGTGCTGGACTCGCCGACACCGCCGACACCGCGATCATCGCCCGCGCTGGTACGAGCCACGCGCTCATCGCCCGCACTAGCCCTGGCCTCGTCGGCATGAATCTCGCTGTCACCGCCGATGCCCGGACCTGCTCTGCCGGTACTGGCCCTACCGTCGCTGTCCCCACCGGCGTTGGCGCCGCTCGCGGTGCTGTCGGCCTCGGTGTCGGTGTTGTGGGCAGGGGTGACCCACGCGGCCATGGCAGCAAGGTCCGCAGGGGTGGGTGGTGGTGGGTCTGCCCAGGGCGGGCGACCGACGTGGACGACGCCTGCGGTGATGGTGATGGTCCATTGGTTCTTGTGGACCGCGCGGTGGTGGGCGGAACACACCAGGGCGAGGTTGTGCAGGCTGGTGGGGCCGCCGTCGACCCAGTGGATGACGTGGTGGGCATGGCACATCCACGGTGGCGCTTTACACACCACACAGCCTTTGTCTCGTTTGTTCAACGCCCGCCGGATGTAGCGGTTCACGAACCGTTGTTCGGTGCCGACATCCAGCGGCTGCGAATCCCCACCGAGCACGATCGGAAGGATCGCGGCATCGCAGGCGAGGAGCCGGACGGCGCCGGCGGACAGGTTCCCGCCGAACACCAGTTCACCCATCCCACCCGATCCACCCACCGCACCCGATCCATCCATCCCGTCCGTGGCCCCCGAACCGCCATTCGCACTGGCCGCGCTGTTGAAGGCGTCGGGGATGTTGGAGAGGGCGTTTTTGAGGTCGTTGAAGTCGATGGTGACGGTGAGGTGTGGTACGCCGGGGTGGTCGGGGTTGCCTGCTGCTGCATCTGAGATCCCGATCAGCGCGTCGGCTTGGCGTTGTTCCAGGGTGCGTGGGTCGCGTTCGCCGTCGATGGTTTTGTGGGGTTTGGCGAGGGTGTGGATCTGGGTTTTGACTTGTTCCCCGGCGGCGCCGGGCAGGAAACCGGTGATCTTCACCCCGCCCTCAACATCCCGTAGCCGCAGTGAGCGTTGCTTGTGGGCTTCGTCTTCGGCGGGTTCGGGGCCGTCGGTGTCGAGGCGGGCGAGGACGTCGCGGCCGAACTTGGTGAGCTCGCGGGTGTTGGTGTGCTCGGCGGCCTGGATCATTTGGCGTTCGGCGACGTCCAGGACTTCGACCGGGACCGTGGAGGGTGCTTTCTCCAGCGTGGACACGATGACCTTCGCCTGGTCCGGGTTCAGGGTGGCTGGTTCTGTGGGGTTCTGAGGGTCGGGTAGTGCGTCGGCGACGGCGGAGTATTTGGGGAGGTTCTTGGCGAAGGTGAGGTCTTTGCGGACGTCGGTGGGGACGAGGCGGTAGCGCTGCGAGACGAGTTCGGTGGTGTCGCGGGCGCCGAGTTCTTGGGCGGTGCCGATTTCGTCGAGGCGGGCCATGGTTTGCAGTTTCAGGGTTTCGATCAGGGCGGCGGTGGCCATCAGGGTGTCGAGAGTCGACAGCAGTTCGCTGCCGCTCTGCGTGTACACCGGTGGCATCGCCAAGATCTCCATACCCCAAAGCATAGCCATGCCCACCGACAGTTTTCGAGCCCAGAACCCCTTATTTGCAAAGGAAGTGTGGGCTCTTGGTGTGGGCTGATTGCCCGCTCAACTTGCCCACACCTGACCACAGCTAAATTCAGGCGGCGCTGGTCGTGTTGGCCGGAAATCCTTCGTCACTTGGCGCCGAAGAGTTTCCGGCCAGCCGCCACATCACGTACCCAAGCCACCGCCCGTCAGCCTCCAGCTCCAGGCGACGGGATCGCGGTCGCTGGGCTCGCCGTCCGGCTCAGCCATGCGCTCTGCTCGCGGTGCGGTTCAGTTGGCTGGCGTTGGTGGTCGGGCGGGGTGCAGACCGAAAGGTCTCGGCCGGTGTCGTGGGTTGGTGGTTGCTCGCCGCGCCCGGCCGATCTGAAAGACAGCACGGCGGGCCGCCGCGGTGGCTGGGGTGGTTGGCGAGGCCGCGTCGGAGGTTCCGGCCGCTTGCGGCTGACGGGTTTTGGTTGCGGTTCGGCAAGGGGAGGCCGGTGACCAGCTTCTCGTCGCCTGGGCTTCCGGGTTTTGGTTGCGGTTCGGCAAGGGTTGGCCGGTGACCGCGTTCTCCGCTGCCTGTGGCTGGTGGGCTGTGGTTGCGGTGCGGTGCGGTGCGGTAGAGGTCGGTGGTGGGTTTCTGTTGCCTGTGGTTGGCGGGGGCCGGTCGAGACGCTGTACCTGCGGCTGCTCGGTGTGGTCTGTGCTGTGCGGAGGAGTGCAGGGGGCTACTTCAATCGCATACTCGTGCTGTGTGGGGTGCCTGTGCGTTCGCTGGTGGATTTTCTTCACTGGGAGGCTGTTGCAGAATCGGCGTGGCTTTGGTGACTGGAATCCGGTGGCTGGGCGGGGTTGGTGCGGGTTCACGGATGATTGCTGCCGGTATTTGGCAGTAGGTATCCGTGGATCTGTGGCTGGTCGGGGTTTCCACGGGTTTGCGGGGATCTGCTGCCGCTGAGAGGCGGCAGATCCCCGCAAAGAGAGCTGTGGCCCCGATTCGCGCTGCACCGGACAGGCCGGGCACGTGGTCGGTGGCTGGTCGCCGCGGCGGCCGATTTGCTGAAGCGCTAGGCGGGCGTGGTCTGGGGCTGAGGGGGATGGCGAGGCCGGTGACCACGGTTGTGGTTGCTTGAGCTTCCGGGCTATGGCTGGGGTCGGCAGGGTTGCGGTAGTCGGTAAGTTTTGGTCGCTATATAAGAAAAAGTACCGGCTAAAGAACCCGGCTACCCGATCCGCCCAGCAGCAACCCCCGGCGGCGGATCACCTACCCGGCCTCCTCACCGCCAGCCCAGCCACAGCCCGCCAGCCACAAGCGACGGGAACCGCGGTCACCGACCGCACCATCCCCCTCAGCCGAAGACCACCCCAGCCACACTGCTTCAGTCAGTCCGGCCGCAGCGGCGACCAGCCACCGCGTACGCCGCCGGCCGAATCCGAGCGGACGGATGGGACGAGCACCTTCGGGGAGGAGGGGTTCCTGTCCAGGCAAAGCCCTCAGCCACCGCGACCGATCACCTGCCGCGATCTCGCTCCCCGAACCGGTCTGGGGAACAACAGCCGTCAAAACGCAACAGGCACCGGGCACCGGGCACCCAAAATCCACCGGATAGCGCGGCCTCACGAACCCCAGCCCCAGCCGGTAACCCCACGCGACGGTGGACGGCCGCCGGCCCCGCCATCCCCCCAGCCATCCCCTCAGCCATCCGCCCTGCTCGCCGTGCGCTTCAGCCGGCCGCCCTTGGCGGTCGGACGGGGTGCAGACCGAAAGGACTCGGCCACGGACGTGCACTGTGGTTGGTCGCCGCGTCCGGCCGATCTGAAAGACAGCATCGCTGGCCGCCGCAGTGGCTGAGGTGGATGGCGAGGCCAGCGACCAGAGGCGAACGTTGCGTGGGGTTGACGGGCTTGGGTTGCGGTCCGGGAGGGCGGGTGGCGGCGACGATCCTCGTGTTGCTTGGGGGTTGAGGGGTTTGGGTTGCGGTCCGAGACGGCGGGTGGCGACGATCCTCGCGTTGCTTGGGGCTGAGGGGCTTGGGTTGCGGTCCGAGACGGCGGGCGGCGACGACCCTCGCGTTGGACTGGGGTTGGCGGGGCGTGGTTGCGGTGTGGGGACAGGCCGGCGAGATCTCTGGAGGCCTTATTTGTCGGGGATGTGGGGGTGGACTTGCAGTTGACGTTGGCGTCAGGTTTTAGCGTGCGGGTATGACAGATCTAGTACTGGTTACGGGTGCGACTGGGCAGCAGGGTGGGATTGTCGCGCGCAGGCTGCTGGCTGATGGGGTACCGGTTCGGGCGTTGGTACGGCGTGCTGAGGCGGATGCGGCTCGGAGGATTGAAGCGGCGGGGGCGGAGCTGGTTGTTGGTGATCTGAGTGATCGGAGCTCGCTTGGTCCGGCGCTGGAGGGGATTCGGGCGGTGTTCTCGTTGCAGACGCCTGACCTGAACGACTTGGGTTCTGACGTTGAGCGGGTCAATGGGCTGAACCTCGTCCAGGCTGCGCGTGAGGCGGGGGTTGAGCAGTTCGTGCACTCGTCGGTGGCGGGCCTGGGGACGTTCCTTGAGCAGGCTGCTGAGGGGCGTGCTGAGGAGTGGGGAGTTCCGCACTACTGGGACAGCAAGGCGGCGGTGGGGTTGGCGTTGCCGGAGGCTGGGTTCCGGTCGTGGACGGAGTTCCGGCCGGCGTTCTTCACGACGAATCTGGTTCGGCCGTCGATCTGGTTCGAGGACCTGACCGGCGAAACGATCGTCACCACGATCAACGCGGACAAGCCACTCGCGGTGGTTGCTCCAGAGGATATCGGTGCCGCCGTGGCGGCCGCATTCGCAGACCCGGCGCGCTTCCACGAGCAGGTCATCGAACTCGCGAGTGAGCTGTTGTCGTTGCGGGAGATGGCCGCGGCGCTGACGACCGCCAGCGATCCTGCACGGGTGGAGACTGTCACCGCCGAGCAGGGGATCGGCCGCGGGATGTTGCCGCAGCTGATGGACAACCAGCTCGGGATGAACAACCGCGAGAACACCGCGGACCCGGCTGTTGCTACCGGCTTCGGTATCCCGCTCACGTCCTTCGCGACCTGGGCCGCTCAGCGCTAGCTGTGGACGACTGAGAGGAGCTGGAGTTTGTCGGCGTCCGCGGAGCCGGGCTCGGCGGTGTAGACCATGATCCGCAGGTCGTCACCGGCCACCTGCAGGACGTCGCAGTCCAAGGTGATGGCGCCAGCCCGCGGGTGGTCGATGGTCTTGCGGGTGGCCTGGTGCTCGGCCACCACGCCCGAAGACCAGAGCTCGTCGAAGCGGTCCGAGCGGCGGCGGAGGTCGTCGATCAGCGCGTGCAGGTTGGGGTCGTTCGGATAGCGGCCCGCCGTACGGCGAAGGTCCGCGACCTGTAGCTGTTGAAGCAGCCCTAGGGATTCCGGGGTTTGGCGGATTCGGCTCGTCGAGCCCAGGAAGTTGCGCCAGGCAGCGTTCCGTTCGTTGCCTTGCCGCTCGCCCATCAGCTCGACGTACAAGGCGTTGGCGTGCAGCTCGGTCAGCATCGCGTCGAACACGGCGACCGGGGTGTCGCCCAAACGCTCCAGCATCCGTTGCACACCAGGGGAGATGGAGGCCGGGATGCGGTCAGGGCCGGGTACGGCGAGCCCGGCGAGCTGGTAGAGGTGACTGCGCTCGTCGGTGCTGAGCTGGAGGGCGCGGGTCAGCGCCTCGACCACCTGCGCGGAGGGGTTGGCGGCTCGGCCCTGCTCCAGCCGGGTGAGGTAGTCGGCCGAGATGCCGGCCAGTTGGGCGAGCTCCTCGCGACGGAGTCCCGGCGTACGGCGGGCTCCGCTTCCAGGCAGGCCGACGTCTCGGGGCGCGACTGCCGCCCGCCATGTCATGAGTGCCTCGCCGAGGCCTGTCCGTGTCATCGGTTCCAGTATGCACGGGCGCCAGCCTGGCCCTGCGAGTCCTAGGACGGAGAGGCGACTACCTGTCCGAGGACCGCGGGAGCATCGTGAAGGACATGACAATCACGAACAAGCTTGCTCTCGTCACCGGTGCCACCTCCGGCATCGGCGCCGCCTTCGCCGAGCGGCTGGCAGCTGACGGCTACGACCTGATCCTGGTCGGCCGCCGGAAGGAACGCCTCGACGACTTCGCCGCGGCACATCCGGAGGTGTCCGTCACGGCGGTCACCGCGGACCTGTCGACCGATGACGGCATCACCACTGTGGCCGGTCTCGCCGCGACTGAGCCGCTGGATCTGCTGGTCAACAACGCCGGTGTCTCGCACTACATGCCGATGGCCGACCTGCCCGCCGACAAGGCGCGCGAACTGCTCGGCGTGAAGGTACTCGCGCCGACCCTGATCACCCGCGCCGCCGTCGGACCGATGCAGCAGCGCGGTTCCGGCGCGATCATCAACGTCGCCGGGATGATCGCCTTCAGCGGTCCGGCCGGCAAGTCGGTGATGCCACGACGAGCCGTGTACGCCGGAACGCTGGCGCACCTGGTTGCCATGTCGCAGGCGTTGAGCGCCGAACTCGACGGCACCGGCGTCCAGGTGCAGGTCCTGTGCCCGGGAGTGGTCGCGACCGAGTTCCACACCCGGCAGGGGCTGGATCTGAGCGCGATCCCGCGGATGAGCGCGGCCGATGTGGTCACAGCCGGTCTGCGCGGCCTCGAACTCGGTGAGGTCGTGGCCGCGCCCGGAGTGGAAGACATTCACCTACTCGAATCCGTTTTCCAGGCTGACCTGGCGGCATTCGGTGGGCAGAGCACGGAACTGGCGAGCCGCTACCGCTGAACAGCCAGGGCGCTCTCCATGCCGTCGAGGATCGCGCGGCAGTCGCGGAGCAGGGTCGGGGCGTCGTCCGCGGTGAGGAGGAAGACGCCCAGCCAGTTCCGCGATCCGCCGGACGGATCGAATTCAGGGACCTGGGTGCCGTTCGCCAGCATGAATGCCGGCACAGGCTCGACAGTGCTGCCGTCCGAAAGCAAGCTCGCCCAGTCGACCTGCTCCGGATCCCACAGCGGCTGGGTCTGCCACGGCGTACCGTCGGAACTCGCCGGAACCACGGCGACCGAGGCTGCCGCCCGGCCACCCGCGACGAGCATCGCCGGCGGGTAGTCGACGGGCTCGCCGAGCTGCTCGCGGATCAGCATGCCGATCGGGTCCAGGTCGAAGGCGATCTCGACCTGCCGCGTGGTGAGCAGTCCGCCGAAGCGGGCGCCGACCTCGATCACGACCAGCTCGCCGTCCGCCCGCAGCTTCAGTTCGGTGTGCGTACCGCAGGTGTCCAGGCCGAGCGCGTCGACCGCGCGCCGGGAGACGTCCTCGATCCGGCGCTGCAACTCCGCCGGCAGGACGCAGGGCGACGTACTGGCGACCTCGATGTACGGCGGGACCGTCGGCAGCTTGGCGGTGATCGCCAACGGGTGGTAGGTGCCCTTGGCAACGATGCCCTCGACGCTCAGGTAGTCGCCGTACCCGTCCTCGTCGTACCAGCCCTCGGTGGTGCCGTCCATGATCTCCTCGACCAGGCGGTCACCGTCGGTGTTCTGCTCGAACAGCTCGTTCATGCCGACCTGGCCACCGCGCTCCAGCGCCTGCTCGATCTCCGCCCACGCGTCGGCGACCTGGTCCTGCGAGGTCAGCACGAGCTGCGCCACCGAGCCCGCGCCCCAGGCGGGCTTGAGCAGCAGCGGCGGGGTCAGCGCGGCGAGCGCACCGCGAAGGTCGGCCGCCGAATCGACCCGGCGGAACCGGGGGATCGGAACGCCGGCCGCCTGCCAGGCCTGCCGCATCAGTCGCTTGTCCCGAGCCACCCGGATCCCCGGCCCAGCGCCGGACAGGCCGAGCCGGTCCGCTGCATTGGCCACAGCCAGTACGGCGAACTCGGACAGCGTGAACAGTGCATCCGCACCGATCTCCTGCGCGTGCGCGATGATCGCCTCGACCACCGGCTCACCCGGCGTCAGACCTCCGGGGTGCACGGAGATCGACGTACAGCATGGCTCCCAGATCGCTTTGGCTGCCTCTGGCAACGGCGACAGCGCGAGCACGTGCAGCTCGCCGCAGGCCGCGAGGCGCGGGAAGGCGGTCTCGAGCGGGGCGCCACCCTTGACGTAGACGTACAGGATCTTCTTCACGCGAGGCTCTCCTTGGTGGCCGCGCGATCGCGGCTGCGAGTGACGAGTACGGCGAGGGCGACCATCGCCACCGTGACGGCGGCGGCCAGTGCGACCAGGAACTCCGGCATCGCGCCCCGGGCGAGGAACCCGCCCATGATGAACACGACGAGCGCGCAGACGGCCCGGTCGGCGAGGGATTCGATCGACAGCAGGGTCGCGCGGCGGGACGGTTCGGTGATGGCCTGGTTGACCAGCTTGCGCTGCACGGGGAACGCGAGCCCGGAGGCCAGCGAGAACACGGCGAGACAGGCCATCGTGCCGACCAGGCCGAGCGGGATGACCGAGGCCAGCGCGATCGCCATCAGCACGGTCAGCGCCAGTACGACGCGGATCTGGCCGAACCGTGCCAGGACTGCCGACCGTGCCGCTCCGGCGACCTCGAACACGGTGGTGGCAGCCATCAGTACGCCGAACCAGTGCAGCGGAAGGTGCTTCGATTCCAGGATCGGCTGGAACAGGTTCGCCTGGCCGATCCGGACGAGGGTGAACACGGCGATGCCCTGAGCCATCAGCAGCATCAGCCGCTTCGACTTGAGCAACGACCTCAGCGCACCGCCCAGTGCAGGGAGGACCGGATCAGGCGTCGAATGCTCAGAGGTCCCTGGCAACGCAGGGAAGCCCAGCGCGATCACGGCCGCGATCCCACACGTCACCGCGGACAAGACGTACGGGGAAGGTCCCCACCAGGCGGTCAGAAAGCCGGCCGCGGGCAGGCACACGATCCGCCCGATCAGCGTCCAAGCGCGCGCCGAACCTTCGGCACCCTGGTACGACGCCTCGTTCCCGGTCCGCTGCAGATACTCGTACAGGTAGGCACTGCCGGCCCCGGAGAACAGCGAGTGCGCCAGCGCGATCAGCAGGAACTGCGCGAGGAACCCGCCGAACGTCGGCTCCCAGACCGGGATCACGTTGGCGACCACGAGAATGATTGCGCCACCTTGAAGGCAACGCCGATAGTCGAACCGGTCCGCGATCATGCCGGTCGGGATGTCGAACAGGCAGAACGCCAGGTAGAAGATGCTCTGGATGGAGAAGATCTCGGTGTCCGAGAGTCCGGCGGACCGCTGGAACACGTAGAAGACCGGCAACCACCACAGCAGCCCGGCGAACAGCTGGAAAGCGTTGTAGCGACGAATCACCCGCGTCGCATCGGTCGTGCGCGCGGTCACGCGGCGAGCTGGTAGGGCCGGCACTGCAGCAGCACGATCCGGTCACCGTCGACGAGCCACTCGACATCCACCGGTGCGTCGACCGGTCCGTCGGCCCCGGCGAAGTGGGCCTGCAGCAACCGTCCGATCAGCGCGAGCCGTCCGAGCGTGACCTTGGCCTGGTCGTCCACATCGACGCCATCGGTGCCTAGGGCAACCGTTCGGCTGCCGCCCTCCATCGTGTTGTAGAGGTGCTGCAACGGGTCACCGGTACCGGAGACCACGTCGTCGACGGAGTTGCGGGCCAGGTTCAGCAGGACGGAGCGGAAGTCGGCGCGGTCCAGCGGGTTCGTGGTGACCATGACGCCACCGAGCGCGCCGTCGAGCTGCTGCTGGATGACCACACCCATGAAGCAGTCCGACAGCCCGATCCCGGCCTCGTCCCGGAGCAGCACGCCGCGCGTGGTGACGAGCGAGGCCCACACGCGCTGGATCGCATGGACGACGTCCTCGATCGACTCGACCTCGGGGATCGACTCGTAGATCCCGGCGGCCGAGAAGCCGATCAGGTCCTCCGCGTTCGACGAGCTCCGCACCACGACCCGGCCGGCGCCGGTGAGATGCCGCAGTACGGCGTCCTCGATCAGCGTCCGCAGATCCGTGGGCAGCGGGGTGTCGCGGATCAGCGCACCGAGCTCGGCGCACAAGCCGTCGACCTCGCCGCCGAGTGCCAACGCCATCTTCAGCTTGCCGATGGTCTGCTGGATGGCCGGTGACGACTCCAGGAACTGCTGCTGCAACGCGAACGGCAGCGCGACCCCGCGCGGAACGGTCACATACTCCTTGACCATCCGCAGCGCAGCCTGCGACAGCTCACCCGGGTCGATGCTGTCGGCATCGAGGTGCCGGGCCAGGTACTCGAGCAGGTGCGGTCGCGGCGGGCGGGGTGCCGCGTAGAAGCCAAGCCAGTAAGGCGATCCGTCCCGCAGTACGGCGGTCAGCTCGCCCAGATTCGCGGCCTTCGTGCCGAACCGGTGTGCGTCGGTCTGCCGCAGCTCCTCCAACGGCAGAATCTGTGCCGCGGCCAGATCGGGCTTGCCGATGTCCACCTGAGTGATCGCCCACGCCGGACCGGCATCGATCGAGTCCGGCCGGGTCACCTCGCGGACCGAAAGGTTCGCGGGATCCACGGTCACCTCGACCCAGGCGCCGTCCAGCTTCGCGAGGTCCGCGAGTGCGCCGATCTGAATGGCGTTCGGGATACCCCAGCCGGCCGCGAGCACGTTCGTGTGCGACAGGGGAGTGGTGTGCCGGGAATTGATCAGCCCCGAGATCCGCGGGATGTCATCGGGCATCCGGTCCATCACCAGAACGTCGTACCAGCGGACGGACTCGTTCGTCGTCCGGTACTCGTTCTCAGATGTGAATACGCGCAGCCGGCCGGTCGTCGTACCGGGATTGAGCGGCACGTACGGCGCGGTCGAGTACAGCTCGTGCGCGAGGATCCGCGGCACGCCGTCGGCGGCGAAGCCTTCCTGCAGATGGTTGGCGGGCTTCAGCAGAACCGGTACGGCGTCATCCACGAGCTCGCGGACCGTCCGGTAGAAGGTGTGCAGGAGCTCGGCGTTCATCGTGTCGACCTCGACGGTCTCCAGGCTGAAGAACTGACCGCCGTACTCCGCGCGGTCGTGCAGGGCGAGCGTCCCGAGCAGGAAGCGCCGGTCCGCGGCCCGGTAGACCGAGTCGTTGAAGGCATCCAGGTTCCGCGCCAGCTCGGCCCGGGTCATCCCGAGGATCCGCTCGGCGACGTACTGGACGTGCAGCAGGCGATCGGCACCGTCGATCAGGTGAACGGTCCCGGTCTCCTGGTCGAGAACGAGCTTCACGTACGGGTACCCGGCGACGGTGGTCGCGAGGCCGGCGAAGTCGGCCAGAGTCAGGTGGGCATGGGGCAGTGAGGGAATTGTGGGGGCGGTAGACACAACAGATCACAGTAAGGTAAACGCCGTGCCTACGGGTAGTTTTCGTGACGCGCTGTGGCCAGTCTCACCACCTGTAACGTTCAGCGCGCGCTGACGACCGCCGTGATCGCGTTGGTGAGGTTGGCTTCGACGAGGGCCGGGTCGTCGAGGTAGCCGGCGACCAGAGCGCCGTCGCGGAGCATCATGATCTGACCGGCCGCGCTGTCGGCGGCCGCACCGGCGGGGACCCCGAGGCGCTCGGCCAGCGAGCGGAAGTAGTCGGTCCACCATTGGCGCTGCTCGGTGACGAGCCGCCGTACCGGGTGATTGACGTCGGGATACTCGGCGCCGGCGTTGATGAACGGGCAGCCGCGGAAGCCGGGCTGGCAGCTCGAGTTCGCCAGTACGCCGACGACGCCGCGGAGCGCGTCCTGGGTGTCGGGGGTGTCACCGGCCGCGGTGATCGCGGTTCGCTCCCAGTCGGCCTTGCCCTGCAGGTAGGCCAGCACCAGGTCGTCCTTGGTGGGGAAGTGCCGGTAGAAGGTGGCCTTCGTCGTACCGACCCCGGCGATGATCCGGTCGGCGCTGATCGCCCGGATGCCCTCGGCGTAGAACAGCTCGCTGGCGCAGTCGATCAACCGCTCGCGCACCGGGCGCGCGCGTTCGGTCGTGGAGGTGTCGTTGGTCATCACGGCGATTGTCCCATCCCGAGGTTTGACTTCTGCAAGAGTAACTAGTTAGTCTACCTGACATCAGCCCCTGGATCTAAGGAGTCCGAGATGCCCACACGCACCGCACGCACCGCTTGGAACGGCACCCTCCAGGAGGGCTCCGGGCAGGTCGAGCTGACCAGCTCGAAGGTCGGCACCTACGAGGTCTCGTTCCCGAAGCGGGCGGCCGAGGAGGCCAACGGGACGACGAGCCCGGAAGAGCTGATCGCGGCGGCGCACTCGTCCTGCTACGCGATGCAGTTCTCGGCGCTGATCGGCGAGGCCGGCGGTGTCCCGCAGGCCCTCGACGTCAAGGCCGACGTCACGCTCGGCCCGGACCCGGCCGGCGGTTTCAAGCTGACCGGCATCACGCTCACGGTGCGCGTCGAGGTCGACGGCATCGACGCCGACACCTTCGCCAAGCTCGCCGCCGACGCCAAGGCCGGCTGCCCGGTGAGCAAGGCCCTCACCGGTGTCGAGATCACCCTCGACGCCGCTCTCGAGCAGTAACGGCAGCTGACCTCAGGCTCTTCGGGAGCGCGCGTCGGCGAGAGCAGCGGTGGCTTCGGCCAGCCGCTGCCATTCGCCGACTTGTTCCAGGCCACGGATCGCCGTCCGGTACGCCGTTGCCGCCTCGCGAAGGCGGCCGAGTCCGGCGAGGGCGCGACCCAGTTCGTAGTGAGTGACCGCCGTACCCCACTGGTCGTCGTGGGCCTCGAACACCGCGAGGGCCCGGCCGCCTCGCCGGAGTGCCTCCTCGTGATTGCCCTGGTCGTTACGCAGAGCCATAAAGCGATACTCCGCCATCGCAGCACCCCGGTCGTCGCCGATCTCGGTGCGCATCTTCAGAGCGAGCTTGAGGCAGGCCGCAGCCTCGGTATGGCGGCCGAGCATCTGCAGTGTGTGTGATCTGCGGCCGGTGGCAGCGGCCTCGCCGAGCTTGTCGCCGAGCGCCCGACACTGGTCCGCATGATCCGCGTGCCGAGTCTCAGCCTCGGCGTACTGGCCGAGTCCTTCGTAGGCGAGACCAATACGGCCCGAGAGCTCGGCCACCTCCGCTGTGAGCCCAGCGGCCCGAGCGTCGACCAGTCCGAGCTCGCAGGACGCCAGACCGGCGCGGTAGCGATGCTGACCGAGTTGGCCGAGCCCGAGCATGCTGTAGGCGAAGGCGCGGGCCGCCACATCGCCTGACCGGTCCGCGACGATCCGGGCGTGGTCGGCGACCTCGATCATGTCGGACCACCGGCAGCGCAGGTCGTAGTACCAGGGGATGAGCTGGGTGAGCTCGCCCAGCAGAGCGTCGTGTTCGCGGTCCGTGCGCGCACTGATCCGCCGTACGGCGCCAAGCAGCGTCCCGGCCTCGGCGTCGAGCCACGCCACGGCGGCAGCGCGGCCGCCCGGGTACTCCCCAGGCTCCGGCGACACCGCTACGGCCGCACGTTGCGCCTGCTCGAAAAGCCAGCAAAACAAGGCGCTCTCGGCCTTGTCGCGTTCCGAATCCTCCTGCAGGAGCTCGCAGGCGTAGAGCCGCAGCAGGTCATGCAGGCGGTAGCGGCCAGGCGTTGCAGCCAGACCGATCAGACTCGCTCCGGCCAAGACCTCGAGCGCGGACTCAGCCGGCTCACCCAGCAGCGCACCGGCAGCCTGTACGTCGAAGTCCGCGCCCGGCGTGAGCGCCAGCCGCCGGAACAGCCGGCCGGCGATCGGCGACAGCTCGCGGTACGACAACGCGAAGGCGCTCCGCATCGCCAGGTCGCCCGCGGTCAACCGACCCAGCCGGTTCTGCTCGTCGCGCAGCAGCTCGGCGAGATGCGCGATCGTCCAGTCGGGCCAGGACGCGAGCCGGTTCCCGGCGATCCGCACGGCCAGCGGGAGCCGTCCACAAGCGGCCACCACCTCCGCCACCGACTCGGGCTCAGCCTGCGCGCGCCCGGCTCCGACGATCTCGGTGAGCAGCGCCTGCGCGTCATCCACCGTCAACTCGGCCAAGCCGACGCGCCTCGCCCCGGCCAACCCCGTCAGCCGCTGCCGACTGGTGATCACCACCAGCACCGGCCCCGGACCAGGCAGCAACCCACGCACCTGTGCCTCGTCCCGCGCGTTGTCCAGCACCAGCACACACCGCCGCCCAGCCATCCGGGACCGGAACATCGCCGCAACCTCATCGACCTCGGTCGGCAACTGCGCATCCGGTACGCCGAGCGCCCGGAGCAACCGGCGCAGTACCGCCTCAGGCTCGGCGGCACCGAGCTCGACGAAGAACTGGGCATCCTGCAGCCCGAGCCGGAACGCCTGCTGGGCTGCATGCACCGCCAACGTCGTCTTCCCGGCGCCAGGCTGTCCGGTCACCACCACTGTCACCGGCCCTTGACCAGCCAGACAGTCAGCGGCCGCAGCCAGCACAGTCGCAAGCTCCGTACGGCGTCCCTGGAAGTCAGCCGGGACAGCGGGCAGCTCGGCGATGGTGACGGCGGGCTGCTGCTCGACAGGATCGATCTTGCTGGTCGCGCGTTCGGCGAGCGCTGCAGTCCGGAGCGCGCGGAGCTCCCCGTCGGTGATCCGGAGCTGATCCTCGTACCGCTCGATCAGGTCCGCCGGTGCGAGCCGTCGACCCTTCTCATAGTCGGACAGGCCACCGTGGCCCTGCATGCCAAGGCGTGCGGCGAGCTGTCGCAGGGACAGCCCACGGGCCATGCGATAGCGCAGCATCGCAGCACCGAGCGCTGCCAGGGCGGAGCTGTCCATAGCCTCACCTCACCCCAGTGGACAGTCTCTGGACGGCAATCAAGCCACAAGATAACCGACGCTCCGTAGTCGGCGGATAGCTTTTCGCCACCGATCCTGTTCCGTCCCATCAGGAGGACCGTTATGACGTTCAACTCGCAGTTGCGCTGGGGTGCAGCGCTCTGTTTCGCCACCGCGCTGGCAGTGCCCGCCACCGCCGCACAGGCGGCACCGCAACCAGATCTGCAGCAGGCCGTGACGGCCAAGGTCGGCCTGGCGAAGGCAAGCAAAGCCAGTTCTGACGTCCAGGTGAACGTGACCCGCGGCGCTGGGACCGGCACCGTGTTCGGTACGACGGTCGCGCTGGTTCCGCAGGGTCAGGACACTCACCCGGAGGGGTGGTTGTTCGCCGCTCGCCTCGTCGACGGGAAGTGGCAGGTCGGCCTCGAGGGCGAGCGAGCCTTCAGCGATCTGGCTGCTGCCTCGCCGGTGGTCTCGACGAAGGAGAAGCAGCTGTTCGCCCCGCAGGCCGCCGGTGGCGACTTCCGCACCGGTATGCGGCTGCCGTTCGCGGTCGGTGCCTCCTGGAGCATGCCGGGCGGCGCACACGGTTGGGCGGGCACAGACACGCCGTACAGCTCGGTGGACCTGTCCGGCGGCAACGGTCAGGTACTCGCGGCCCGCGGCGGGACGGCGTACACGATGTGTGGCAATGGCAAGGGGTGGATCCGCGTGATCCACGACCGTGGTTACGCCACCGACTACTACCACCTGTCCGGGAACATCGCGGCCAACGGGCTGGGTGTCAGTGAGGGCACGTTCCTCGGCAACATCGGCACCGACGTCTCCTGCGGCGGCTCGGCCAGCGGGCCGCACGTCCACTTCGCGCTCCGGCAGAACAGCGCGTACGTCGGCATCGCGAACCACAACGTCGGCGGCTGGGTCTTCCAGAACGCCGCCTCCGCGTACAACGGCACTGCCCTGCACGGAAGCACGGTCCGTAGCCCCGGCCAGCAGCTCTACAACTACGGAGCGCTCGGCTTCACCCAGGGGATCATCGACTCGAACGGCGGTACGACGGTCAACAAGCGCACCGGACCGGGGACCGGCTACGCACTCGCGGGAAGTGTCGCCGACGGTACGACGGTGAACATCTCCTGCTCCAAGAACGGCACCTCGCACAGCGGGCGCTGGGGGACCACCAGCCTCTGGAACCGGTTGAGCGATGGCACCTGGGTCACCGACGCGTACATGTGGACCGGGCTGGCTACGCCGGTCAACGGCACCTGTCCCTGACCTGAGGTGGCCGGGGTGCCCCCAGCGCCCCGGCTGTCAGGCCAGCTTGCTGCTGATGAATCGTTTGCCGACGTTGATCATCGGCTTCTCCACCCAGAGGAAGCACAGGTGCGCCATCAGGATCGACATCAGCGACACGGCGACGAACGGCACCGGCGTCTTGCCGAGGCTCGCGCCGAACAGCAGGTAGATCCCGGCCACGGCCTCATGCGCGATCAGCTGCACCAGATAGATCGAGTACGAACGTTCACCCAGGAAGACGAACGGTCGCATCGACAGCAGTCGCTGCGGGAACGCGTTCGCCAGCAGAGCGGGAAGTAGCAGGAAACCGACCAGCAGCACGTACGGCGGGGGGACCGCGATGAAGCCGGGGACATTGCCGGCGAGGTGGTGCTTCTCGATGAACGCGCCCCACAGGTGCACGCTCCCGTGGATCGCCACGAACGCGGCAGCCGCCGTACAGGCGACCCACGGCCGGGTCAGCGGCTGGAACAGCTTGTAGGTCCTCGGGTTGTGCATCAGGATCGCGACCAGGCAGCCGACCAGGATCGAGAAGTAGTGCGCCGTCCAGCCTCGCGGGTCGCCGCCCATCGAAAGCGGCACCATGACGACCATGATCGCCATCAGCACCAGGCTCAGGCCGACCCGGCTGCCGAACTTCGCCTTGCGCTGCACGATGATCGCCGAGAAGGCCAGCAGCGGCCAGAACAGGTAGAACTTCTGCTCGATCCCCAGTGACCAGGACTGCCCGTACGACCCGCCGTGGCCGAACTCGTTGAAGAAGGTCAGGTACAGCGGCAGCTCGGAGCCGGGCGGGCTCTTGGTCAGGTTGCTGTGGAACAGCTGCAGGACCAGCGTGACGCCGAGCAGGACGAAGTAGACCGGCAGGATCCGGAAGATCCGCCGGGCGTAGAACTTCTTGAACGAGATCCGCCCGGAGCGGTCCTCCTCGCGCAGCATCAGCGTGGTGATCAGGTAGCCCGAGATCACGAAGAAGATCTGGACCCCGATCCAGCCCTGCACCCAGTCCGGCCCCTGGTTGTGGAAGACCACGACCATCAGCGCGGCGATCGCGCGCAGTCCGTCGAGGGCGGGGAAGCGCTTCAGCGCCAGATACTCGCCGTGGGTCATCGGCTGCCGCTTGGTGCCGGCGCCCTGCCCGGCTCCGGCGAGCCCGCCTGACGCCACGTCGGTGGTCGGCGATGAAGTCATCCTTGTCAGGCTCCTCTGCGTCGCCCGCGATCTCGGGCAGGGGGTCGAGCAAGTGAACAGTGGGACGCCGGCGCCGAGAGAAAAGTTCAGTCCGTTACACCCAGATACCGTCCGTCACTATATCCGCCACCTTGGGTCAGTGCCCAAACGTGCAGATAGCCATGCCTGGCAGGCCCGCCGGACGGGTGATCGGCCGGTGCTGAGGCGGCGGTGAAATGGCCGTGAAACGGCCGGCCCGGACGCTGAGCGAGGAACTGGTGGCTGGGGCGTGTGACTCATGCCACGCCACTCAACCTCTGGTCCTTCCCAAGTGGTCTAACTCGTCGTCGCGCCGCGTGAGGTCGCGCTTTCGGCGTACGACGACGGGTCCGTGTCAGACCACGGGATGACGTCTGCTGCCAACTGGGGGCTGATGGCAAATGGATCCGATTTCCCTAGTTTTTAAGACATGTTGACGGCGGATGCGACCGCGGAAGGAAACGAAATGCCGGAGCGGAGCCGCGTCGCCTGGGCGGATGTTGCCAAGGGCGTCTGTATTTTGCTGGTCGTGCTGTGGCACGTCCTGATGAAGCACTACCTGCAGATCGACTGGCACATCGGCGGCCATGTGAAGGGCGCCTGGGGGACCTTCGGGGAGCAGCTGCTACCGCTGCGGATGCCGTTGTTCTTCGCCGTCTCCGGGTTCTTCGCGGTGCGTGCGGTGCAGCGGACCTGGCCGGAGGTGCTGCGCACCAAGGTGGCGAAGTTCTACTACCTCTACGTGCTCTGGCTGATCATCCACACCGCGATCCTGGCCTTCGTGCCGGACTTCGGCACCGAGAGTGCGGACGGGCCGCTCAAGTTCGTCGCCCAGTTGTTCATCACACCGTCGAACCTCTGGTACCTCTACGCACTCGCGCTGTACTTCATCGTCGCCAAGGCGGCCCGCCGGCTGCCGGTCTGGCTGGTCCTCGGAGCGGCCTTCGTGCTGTCGGCGATCGCATCGGCCGGGCTCGTCCCGGTCCCGGGTGACCGGGCCGGCGTCTACCAGAACCTGATCTTCTTCCTGGCCGGTATCTACGGCAAGACCGTGATCGAGAAGCTGGCCGCCCAGGCGAGCTGGCTGCGACTGGCCGTGATCGCCGTCCCGTACGCCGTACTGCTCGGTGTCGTGCAGGTGCTCCACGCGAAGACGTGGTTCGGGCTGTGGCCGATCGTGAGCGGGGTGGCGATCGTCCTCGGCGTCACGGCCGCGGGGCTGGTGACGCGCTCGGAGCGCCTGACCAACGGTCTCGCGAGCGTCGGCCGGCGGACGCTGCCGATCTACGTGATGCACATGCCGCTGCTGGCGCTGGTGCACGAAGCGCTGCTCAAGCCGCTGTCGTCCGCGAGCCCGACGATCCAGCTGGTCACCCAGATCGTCGAGCCCGTCGTCCTGACCGCCTTCCTGGCCTGGCTGTGCCTGGTCCTCTACAAGTACTTGCCCAAGGCCCTCTTCGAGCTGCCGTTCGGGCTCGGGCTCAGCCGCAGTGCTGCGCCCGCTCATCGGCGGACATCGCCGCTGCCTTCGCGGTAACCGTGCGGTATTAGCCCAGCGCCTGGATCGCCGCCGTGGCCGCGGCGGCGATCAGCGCATCGTCGGTCGGGGCGTCCTTGACGCCCTTCGTGGACATGATCGCGAGCATGATCGGCGCGCGGTTCGGCGGCCAGATCACGGCGACGTCGTTGCGGCCGCCGTAGTTCGCCGTACCGGTCTTGTCGCCGACCTTCCAGTCCTTCGGCACGCCCGCGCGGATCGTCTTGTCGCCGGTGGTGTTGGTGAGCAGCCAGCCGTTCAGGATCGCCTGCTTGGCCCGCGGCAACGCGTGGCCGAGGGTGAACTTCTGCAGGCTCGTCGCGAGCTGCCGCGGGGTGGTGGTGTCGCGCTTGTCGCCGGGGGTCGCTTCGTTGAGCGTGGGCTCGTTGCGGTTGACGTTGGAGATTCCGTCCCCGAGCTTGCGCAGCGCTGTCTGGAGGGCGGCCGGTCCGCCGAGCTCGGCCAGGATGAGGTTCGCGGCGGTGTTGTCGCTGTAGCGCATCGCGGCGTCGCACAGCTCGCGCAGCGTCATACCGGTGTCGACGTGCTTCTCGGTGACCGGCGAGTACGAAACGAGATCGGCCGCCGTGTAGCGGATCAGCTTGTCGAGGTCCTTGGTCTGACGCAGCAGTACGCCGCACGCCAGCGACTTGAACGTCGAAGCAAACGCGAACCGCTCGTCGGCCCGGTAGCTGACCGTACGGCGGCTGCCGGTGTCGAGCGCGAACACCCCGAGCCGCGCCGAGTACTGCTTCTCCAAAGCGCGGAACGCACCCGCCTGGGTCACCGACGCGGTGGTTGCCGTCGGCATCGATGCCGGTGCGGCCACCGCCCCCGACGAGCAAGCGGAACTGATCAGCAGGACAGCGGACACACCAGCCAACAGAAGTCGTCGCATGCCCCCAACATAATCAATCGTTGGAAAGACGCCGCGCCGGACCCCGGAGTACCGGCTCCGCCTCCCGGTCGCGCCGGTCAGTCGAAGTCGAAGATCGAGTTCCGGTCGTAGAAGTGCAGCACGTACCGGCAGTTGTCGCAGATGAGCAACGTCATCCGGTGCGACGTGAACCCCCAGCGTGAATCCTGGCGGGACTCCTCCTGCGAGAAGCTCACACCGTTACAGAGGGGACAGGCAAGCGAAGGCTGATCAGTCATGCCCCCTAAGACGCACCAACCCCCGTCCCGGTGCCCGCCATCACGTCTTTGTGGAGTCCTGCTGCCGCTGGAGCCTGTTGCGATTTGGCGGCTGCTGCTCCCCAAACTGGTTTGGGGAGCGAGATCGCGGCAGGTGATCGGCCGCGAGGGTTGGGGTCTTTGTCTGGACAGGAACCCCGCCTTCCCGGATGTGCTCGTCCGATCCCGCCGCTCGGATTCGGCCGGTGAGGTAGGCGGTGGCTGGTCGTCGCTGCGGCCGGATTTACTGAGACGGGTGGCTGGGCTGGTCTTCGGCTGGGCCGGATGGCGAGGTCGGTGACCGCGGTTGCGGTTGCTTGAGCTTCCGGGCTGTGGTTGCTCCCGACGATCAGGAGGCCTGCTAGCTGGCCCGTCGCGGTGGTTGCTCCCGACGACAAGGAGGCCTGTCAGGTGACTCGCCGCCGTGGTTGACCACTGGGGTTCGGGTCGCCTGCCTCGCCTGCGGAAATTTGGTGGGATATCCGTTCAAGTTGACCCTTCTCTGCTCAAAATATGAGGGGAGAACCAGCAACTTGCGGGGAGATCCCCTCGTTTTCCGGGACCGCAACCCAAGCCCGGAAGCTCAAACGACCGGGTACGCGGTCACCGGCCTCGCCATCCCCCTCAACCACAGACCACGCCCACCTAGCACTTCAGCAAATCGGCCGCCGCGGCGACCAGCCACCGGCTACGTGTCCGGCCTGTCCGGTGCGGCGCGAATCGGGGCCACACCAACACCCCGCGAACACGCACAAACCGCGACCAACCGCCTCGTTACATCTTTGTGGAGTCCTACTGCCACTGAGTGGCAGTAGCACTCCACAAAGGCGAGCTTCCGCCCGGTTCGGACGCGGCCAGCGAGTTGAGGTCGTCTGCAAGGTGCCGGTTGCGAGATTCACGGATGCCTACTGCCGCTCCCTGACAGTACAACTCCGTGAACCGACAGACACGCCCGCACATCGCGCCTCTGCGGGGACCTACTGCCGCTCAGAGACAGTAGATCCCCGCAAACCGCCAAAACCACCGCAAACGGGCCACCCAACAGGCCTCCTCACCGCCGGCCGCAACCGAAGCCCAGAAGCTCAAGCAACCGGCACCGCGATCACCGGCCGCACCATCCCGCCCAGCCACAGACCACCCCAGCCACACCGCTTCAGTAAAACCGGCCGCAGCGGCGACCAGCCACCGTGTACAAGATCGGCCGAATCCTAGCGGACGGATGGGACGAGCACCTTCGGGGAGGAGGGGTTCCTGCGTCCGACGGTGGATCACTCACCGCAGACCTCATCGGCCGCAGCGGTCGACCCACGCCAGGGGAGATCCCCGCCGAGCACTTCGAGTTAGCGGTAGCCGCGAAAGGCGGCTCGGACCTCGTTGGTGAACAATGCCGGTTCTTCCCAGGCGGCGAAGTGGCCGCCTCGGGTGGGTTTGTTGTAGTAGTTGAGGGTGGGGTAGTTCTTCTCGACCCAGCTGCGCGGGGCCTGCATGATCTCGCCGGGGAAGGCGCTGAAGCCGACCGGTACGCCGACTGGGGGTGGGACCGGGCCGATGGCGCGGGCGCGGGCGCTTTCCCAGTAGACGCGGGCGGCAGATGCGCCGGTGCCGGTGAGCCAGTAGAGGCTGATGTTGTCCAGGACGTGGTCGCGGGTGAGGTTTCCGGCGGGCATGCCGTTCACGAACGCCTTGGAGATCTTGTAGTAGCTGTCGGTGTCGTGGTCGAGCATCCAGGCGGCCAGGGCGACCGGGGAGTCGAGCAAGGCATAGCCGACGGTCTGCGGGCGGGTGGTCTGCTCGATCCGGTAGCCATTGCCGGTGGCATTGAATTCGGCGACCGCGGCAGCCGCGGCGCGCTCCTCGTCGGTGGTGGTTGGCCAGCCGACTCCGTTGAGGGCTGCGCCGAGCAGGTTGACGTGGATGCCGAGCAGGCCGGTCGGCGCCTGGCGACCCAGGTTGTCGGTCACGGCGGAGCCGACGTCACCACCCTGAGCGACGTACTCGCTGTAGCCGAGTCGCTGCATGAGTACGTGCCACGCCTTCGCGGTATGCCCCGGGTCCCAGCCGACCTCGGTCGGCTGGCTGGAGAATCCGTACCCCGGGATCGACGGCAGCACCAGGTGGAACGCGTCGGACGCCTTGCCGCCGTGCGCGGTGGGGTTCGTCAGCGGGCCGACGGTCTCGAGCAGTTCGACGAAGGAGCCCGGCCAGCCGTGCGTCATGATCAGCGGCAGCGCGTCCTCGTGCGGCGACCGGACGTGGACGAAGTGGATGTCCACACCGTCGATCTCGGTCATGAACTGCGGCAGCTTGTTGACCTTCGCCTCGAACCGGCGCCAGTCGTACCTGCTCAGCCAGTACTTCGCCAGCGCCTGCGTAGTCGCCAGCTGCACACCCTGAGAGCGGTCACCGACCAGTTCTGCCGTCGGCCAGGTCACCGCACCGACCCGACGCCGCAGATCCGTCAGCTTCGCCTTCGGGATCGACACCCGAAACGGACGGATCCCAGCACCGGTCACCGGCGCGGCTTCTGCGACGGCCGCGTTGCCCAGGGCCGCCAGACCGACTCCGGCCACCAGTCCACCCTGCAGCACCGCCCGCCGTGAAGGCTCGATCGCATTCCCGAAGCGCATTCGTCTCTCCATTCAACAAAACCCGTGCTGTCACCACCCACCCTGGTCCGACGACCCGCCCGTCGCACCCGTGAAACCCCCTGGTCTCACTGGCACGCCGGTCAGGTGCGGAAGGTGACCAAGGCAAACTGCGCGGCGAGACGAACCAGGCCACCGGCAAGATCGTCCTTCGCGTTCGAGACTAAGGAGCGCAGGTCGGCTTCGGGCCCTGGTAGCCCGGCTTGGAGGACTTGTCGATGCCGACGTAGCACTCGATGTCTTCGCTGACCGTGTTCTCGCCGATTGTGGCGTCGGTGGACTTGATGGCCAGGCCGATCGCCTTGTCCGGGCCGGCGGCGAAGGTGTTGCCCTCGACTACGAGATGCTGGATGTCCTCGATCATCAGCGCCTGGGATGCCTTCAGGGTCTCGCAGTAGTTGTTGCGGAGGGTGAAGTAGTTGCTGTGTCCCTTGCCGTCGCCTTCGCCGTCGTTCGGGCCTTCGGCCATCAGGCACATGTTGTCGATCTTCTCGCAGCGGTTGCCCTCGATCAGCACCCGCTGGCTCGGCGGGGAGTCGTCGGCGTAGGTCTGCATGCAGTCGGCGTGCCGGCCGCCGGTGTTGCGGGTACCGCTGATGGTGTTGTTGAGGATCTTCAGGTCGTTGCCGAAGAACCGGAGCCCGTCGCCGTCACCGCCCTGCGGGTCGGTGACGGTGTTGTTCTGGAGGGTGATGTTGTTGCCCTCCAGCCGGATGCCGGGCGCGCTCGGCCGGTTGATCTTGTAGTTCTGTACGACGACGTAGTCGGCCTCGATGGTGATTCCGGCCACCGACTGCCCGTTGCCGTCGTACACCTTGGGGTTGTCCGCGGTGCCACCTTGCGTGATCGTGAGCCGGCTCGTCTGCGGGGCTGCCGCTGCTACGTGGACAGTTCCGGCGGCAAGTACAGCGGCCAGAGCAATGATTGGGGCGGTCCTCATGAGGTACTCCTGCTCGAACGGGGCTGGTTCCCCGCGAAGCTAAACCCGAAGCCCCGGGAGCAGTCCCGAACTACTCGTTGAGCACACCCAGATCGGCCGAGGTCAGCGTCGTCGACAGCATCAGCGCGGTGAAGAGGTTGTCGTTCAGCGTGTTACCGACCGGCTCGCCGATCTCTTCCCGAGTCAGCCCGGACACGCCATCCCGAGACAGCCTGGTGCGGACGCCGGAGACGAGGTGCTCAACCCGCTTCGGACTCCAGCCGGCATCGGGAACGATCTCCGCGAGCTCGTCGGCCGCCTGCCGCCAGGACAGGGGGAGCGGATGCAGGTCGTGGAGCAGATAGCGCTGGCCGACCACAGTCAGGACGAGCCGCTCGTCAGCTGAAAGCTTCCATGACCGTGGCGGCTGAGTCGGATCCTGCGGCCGTACGACGGGCTTCACCCCGCTGTCACCCGCGACGAATATCTCGAGCAGATGCTCACGGCCCTGCGATCCCTGCACGAACAGCGGCGTGTACCCGGCTGTCAGTGGGATCGCCGTCTCCCCAGGCAGCAACCATTGGGATCGGGGGAACCGGATCGGCAACCGTCCGATCGCCGTCACCCACCACTGGCCCTGGGTGAAATCCAACCGGCCATGCCGTCGGCTGACCCGCTGGTCGTCCTCGCCGACACAGACATGGACGTCCGGCTTGTTCCGGCCGAAGTAGATCGTGTGCCCTTCGCCAGGAGCGACCGACAGACCACCCGCCACGCTGAGCACATAGATGGTCTTCGGCGCAGCCGCCGGAGCGAAGTTCGCCAGGCTGGTCCGCTCGTCCGGCAGGATCTGACCGAGTGGTTCCATCCTCACGCCCTCGGGAGCTTGGTCGCCGCGGCTTGACCGAGCTGCGTGGCCAAGCGGCACAGCTCAGTACTCGAAGAGTTGCCTCGGACAACAAGCTTGATCAGCTCGACCGCCTCCTTGCCATGCGGGTCCGCGTAGGAGCGGTGCACGATCCGCGCGACACAGGTATCCGGGCCGTCGTCCTCCGCCGCCACGAACGCCTTCCGGTCACCGAACCGCGCCGGTACGCCGTCGGCCGCGGTCAGCGGCTGATCCCGATCGAACACCAGATCCACGCCGAGCTGATTGGTCGTGCTCTCCCACTCGCAGCTCCAGTTGCCGAACCCGCGGTCAGGATGGTTGCCGTCGACACCAGGTATCCGGGCGAGCGCCGGCGCGTCGAGCAGCGAACACGCGTCGGCCTGGATCAGCGACTCGGACTGCAGCTGCCCTGCCCGGCGGGCGATCGGCCCGGCATCCAGAACTGTCACCGCATGGGCGGTCGCGGCGTCGGCCACCTTGCAGAGATCGGGTCCGACGTCGCCCAGCCGCCGTACCGAGACGTAGACCCGGTGCCGATCGGAGAGCAGCAGCATCCGCTCGCAGTTGTCGTCCTCTGCCTTCGGGCGCAGGATGCCCGTGATGTTGCCGGTGTGGGCCTCGAGACCGGCGGGCGTCAGATCGGCGCCGAGCGGAGTCTCCAGCTCGACCTTGACGTCGAGCTCCTGCTCGTCGGCGACGGTGACGATCACATCGCAGCGGTTGAAGTTGCCGTAGTCGGTCTCCAGATCCGTGCTGCCGAACTGGATCAGCGTGCTCGGCTCAACCAGGGAACAAGGATCCGCGGTCATCAGCTCACCAACAGGTCCCGCGGCCGGCGCAGCCTGCGGTGTGTTCTTGTCCAGCAGCGGACGCACCACAAACACACCAGCCAGTACGACGACCAGCCCGGCCGCCGCGGCCACCACGGGCCACCGGCGTCTCCGGGCCGGTGGTGCCAGTTGCACCGAGCCTCCGAGCTCGGCGACGAGTTGTGCCGCAGTCGGTCGCACGGCGGGATCGACTGCGAGGGCACGGGCAAGCACCGAGGTGAGCTCGCCGGCACGACGACTGGGCTGGATCTCGCCCTGCGCGGATTTGCGCAGCAGGGCCAGCGGATTCGACTCGGTACCGAACGGTGAATGACCTTCGACCGCGGTGTAGATGATCGCGCCGAGCGAGAAGATGTCGGACGCCATGGTCGGCTCGGCGCCGTTGGCCACCTCGGGAGCCAGATGCGCCGGCGTACCCATCGTCGAGCTGTCCGTCAACGTGGCATCGGCCCAGATGCGCTGCGCGATACCGAAGTCGGTGAGCTTGGCGGTGCCGTCCTCGGTCACCAGGACGTTGGCGGGTTTGAGGTCGCGATGGATCACGCCGGTGGCATGGACGGCCTGCACAGCTTGAGCAATCTGCAGACCAATGGCCGCCGCCTCGTGCGGCGGCAGCGGTCCCCGCCGCTCGACAATCTCCGCGAGGGTTGGGGCCGGCACGTACTCGAGCACCAGCCAGTAGTCGAGGCCGTCCTCGATCACGTCGAAGGTCGTCACCACATGGGGGTGGTGCAGACCGGCACTCAGCTTCGCCTCGCGCCGCAATCGCCGGCCGTCCGGATCGTCGGCGCCCGGGTGCGCCCGCTTCAGGGCCACCACCCGGCCGAGCTCGAGATCCAGCGCCCGCCAGACCGAGCCCATCCCGCCGGTACCGAGCGGTTCCTGCAGCAAGTACCGGCCTGCGATGGGCTGATCGCGCTCGCTCATCACGCTCCTCACTCGCGGACGGTCACACCTGGCAACCGTCGTTGAGCAAACAGTAGCGTCCTGAGGCAGGCAGCAGCTCACCGCCCGAAGACAACCTCCCGTCCCTGCGCCGACTGGGTGAGTAGGTGTCCGCGAGCGCGAATCATTGAACTGTCCCGTCGCCGGCGAGCAGGCGGAGGCCTAGTGGAGTTGCGAGGTGCAGGACCGAGCCGCCGACTCGGCGCCGGGTGATCAGGCCCGCCTCGCGGAGGGCCGCGGCCTGCTGGCTGGCCGAGGCAGGGGAGACCCCGCAGCGCCGGGCCAGCTCGGTCGTCGTACAGGCCGTGACGGCGGCGGCCAGTGCGGCGGCGCGGGTCGCGCCGAGGACTGCGGGCAGCCGGTTGCCGTCCGTGGCCGGGCCTTCTTCCGCATGCCGCAGCAGACCGGGCTGGTGCTGGATCGGGTAGACCAGCACCGGTCTGAGCTCAGGGTCGAACAGCTTGGTCGGCACCCGCCAGCAGAACGCGGACGCCTGGAGGTGCAGTCCGCGACCGCCGAGGTGGTAGTCGCTGTCCTTCAGCCCGACGATGTGCAGCACTGGCGCTTCCCAGTGCATCTGCGTGTTCAGTGAGCTGAGCAGGCCTTCGAGTCCTTGGCGCGCGAGCTTGTCCGTCTGCCGGCCGCTGTCGGCCGCGACGTGGGTCCGAAGTGACTGCCAGTACGGCGCGATCGCCGTGTCGTGGTAGACCCGCAGCGCCCGTCCAAGCCGGCGGTGTGCGTCCTGCCGTCCGGTCGCGACTGCCCGTCGCCACGTGGTGCCCGGCGATCCCTTGCGCAGCAGCTCGAGCTGCCGGTCGATGTCTCGCCAGGGCGTGGCGAGGACCTGGCCGAGCCCGGTGGCGAAATCGACCGCGGTGTCGGACGGGGTCAGGAAGTCGGGTGAATAGCCGCGCGATGGGGCCAGGTCGAGCAGGAGCCGGGTGTGCTCGGGCGGTACGTCGGCCAGCACCCGGCGCCGCCAGTCCGTGAAGTACGGGCGGCCGTCCTGGTGCTGGAGGATGTGCAGGCTGAGCAACAGCTCCCACATCGGCGTGGGCTCGGTCGCGATGGTGGTGCGGGCCAGGTCCTGTGGAGTGAAGTGGATGCGAAGCATGGGGCGGCTCCAGAGCGTGCTGATCACTGCATCGGTGCTGCTTCGGCACGATGCTAGTGATGCTGCTCGGGAGGGGTCCCGGCCGTCAACCGTCGTACTTGTCGAGTTTCCAGCGCTGACACGGGCCGTTCCAGTACGGCCAGATGATCAGGTCGGCCCCGGCGTCCTCGCGGCAGCCGCCGACGTCCATGGATTTCCCGGTGGTCGTCTGCCGGATCGACCAGCTGCCGCCGTTCGCGGGCTCGATCCGCCAGCGCTGGCAGGCGGAGTCGTCGGCGGTCCACAGGTGGACGATGGCGACGTTCTCCTCGGAACAGCCCAGCACGTCGGCCGCCTTGCCCGAACTCGGGTCGATCAGCTGGTAGACATCGTCGCCGACGGGTTTGAGCCGCCAGCGCTGGCAGGGGCTGCCCGAGTTCCACGTCCAGGTCCGCATGTCGGCGCCGTCGGCGTTCACACAGTTGGTGACATCCACAACCTTCCCGCCGCGGACCGAGCTGATCCGGTAGCGCGCGTCCAGCTGCTTGCCGGCCGCGGCCGGCCGCAGGATCCACTGCTGGCTCGCGGCGGCGCTACAGGTCTGCTGCGCGATCACGGCACCGTCGGTCGTGGCGGCACCCCGGACTCCGACACACTTGCCGCTGTGCCCCATCCGCAAGCGCACCAGGGTGTCTCCGGTTACTCCGTCGACGGGCTCGATACCGAACTGCTGATAGGCATTGCCGAAGCAGGCCCACTGCACGATCGGCGCGTCGTCGGCCAGGCTCTCGTCGTTGACGTCGAGACACCTGCTCCGGCCGTCGATCCCGGCACCGTCGATGTGGTTGGGGTGCAGCATGAACTGATCGGTGCCTGCGACCTGCTCGACCCGGAACCGCTGTTGCAATGCGCCCGCACACGCCGCCTGCTCGAACGGCGTCTCGTTGTCCTGACCCGCTCCCTTGACCTGCAGGCAACGCCGGCTGTGCCGGGCGACCAGTTCGTACGCGCGGTTCTCCAGCTCGAACTTCGGTCCGGTGACCGCGCCGACCGTCGTTCCCTGCCAGGCGAGTCGCCGCGGGCCGAACGCCGTACCGGATGAGTTCAGCAGGTAGGCCGCGCGGCCGCCGTTGGCCGTGCTCGCCAGGATCGCGAGATCGTCCTTGCCGTCGCCGGTGAAGTCACCGGCGCTGAGGGCAACTTTGGCCGGGTCGAATTCGCCGGGTGTCCGCCACCAGACGCTGGATGTCAGCGTGGGTTGGCTCGGGGTGCCGGTCGATCGGAAGACGACGACGCCGAGGTCGGTGTCGCTGTAGTCGTAGGCGGCGATCAGGTCGTCGCGGCCGTCCCCGTCCACGTCGCCGACCGTGGTCCGGCTTCGGTCCAGGCAGTAGGCACCCGCGCCGCTGTCGTGCAGGACGACGGGCGTCGCGGCAAACGCCGTACCGGTCGAGCGGTAGAGCTCGCTGACTGTCCGGCAGTTCGCGGTCGTCTTCTGGGTGACCAGATCGTCGGAGCCGTCGCCGTTGAGGTCTGCCAGCTGCAGACTGCTCAGCGCCCAATCGCCAGTCGCCCGCAACCACTCGGTCGGCGCACCGAGCGCGCCACCGCGGAAGACCAGTACCTTCCAGGTGCCGTCGCCGTTGTTGACCTGGACTGCGAGATCGCTCCGATGGTCGCCGTCGACATCGCCGGACGCGATCCGGGCCATGCTGTGCGTCCAGCTGTCCGGGCCGCTGACCCAACTGGGCGAGGCGGCCGCGACATACCCGTTGCCGTCGGACTCCAGCAACCGCAGCGACATCCGCCGCCCGGCCTCCTCCCGGAACAGCGCGACATCGGAGCGCCCGTCGCCGTCGAAGTCGCCGGGCACCGATCGGGTCCGGTCGAGCGGATACCCGCCGCTGTCGCCGGAGTCCCACCCGATCTGACCACCGAGCAGACCGTTGCCGCCGGCCACCAGATTCCAGACCGAGGTCCGGCCGTTGCCGTGATCGAGCACAGCCTGTACGTCGGCGCGGCCGTCGCCGTTGACGTCGCCCCGAACCTGGGGTGGCGGGGAAGGGTTGGGTTTCGCGCGCAGACTCCACCCCGGCGTAACCGCACTGAGCTGGCCGGCCCGGTCGGCCGATCGGACGAAGAGTCGCGCGTCGCCCGCGCCGTTCGGAGGGTTCGGCGTGATCGTGACCGGCAACTTCGCCGTACCGTCCGGGCCGACCGGGATCCGTTGGGTGACTCGGTCCTGCTGGAAGCCGTAGTAGAACTCGGTGGTGTCGGTATCCCCGGCCGCTGGTCGCAGGGTGACCACGCCGGCCGTCCGGGCCGGGATGACCGCGACACTCTCCGGGTAGTCGGTGGACTCGATCGTCGGCGGCGGCGGCGGCGTCTGATCGACGGTGAAGTAGCAGGCCGGGCTGGTGGGACCGAAGGGGATCCCGTCATCGGCGACCGCGTCGTCGCTGCGAGCCTGGTAGGAGTAGATGACGCCCTCGGTCAGCTTGTCCGCCGGGATCTGCGGCCAGGCGAAGGCCGCGCCCGAGGTGGTCAGCGCCGAGTCGACCTCATGGACGACGGCGTTGGTGTCGGTCCGGCGAATCGTCAGCCGGGTGGTGACGTTGTCGTTGTCGAGATCGCTCGCCACCGCGCCGAGCGTCGGCTGGGTGGTGTTGATCGCCGCCGGGGCGGTGGCCGTGCCACAGGGCTGCGGACGGTTGAAGTTCACCTTGATCGGCACCCGCGGCGGGTTGTTGTAGCTGACCACGATCTTGGCCGTGTCCCAGTAGAAGACCTTCCACTGGTCGCCCTCGTCCTCGTCCGGCGCGCGCAGACCGACGGTCACGAAGGACTTCCGGCCGGCCGCGGCCGTGCGGACGAGGTCGAGGATCGACTGTGCGTTGAACTCCATCGCCATGTCCGGCTGGCTGGCCGGATCCGCGCTGCCCTTGGCGGACGCGAGCTTCTTGATCCACTTGTTCTTGGAGTTGTTCCAGGTCAGCGACTTGCTCGGGTCGATCGACTCGGTCTGCCACAGGTCGACCGGCTCCTTCTCCTTGACGCCGGTCTCGTCCAGCACGATCTGGAACTTCGCGCTGCTGATCGTGCTGCCGATCAGCGGCCCGGTGTCCAGCTGGAAGAACGAGCGGAACATCGCCCCCTTGTCCTCCCCGAACTCGGCGTACCCGACGAAGGCACGGCCGCGCAGGGTGTTCCAGTACGACTTGTCCTCCTCGTCGCGGTTCACCTGAGTCCAGCGGTACGGCATCGCGGCGTACGACTTCGCCGGGACCTCGAGCGTGTGCATGGGTTGCGACCGCGCCTTCGGCTGGTCCGCCTGAGCGGGCAGCGGGGCGGGAGCCAGGGGAGTGAGGCACAACGAGAGCACGGCCAGCAGACCGATGAGCGCGCGCTGCCTGCGGCGACGTGCCATGACGAACCTCCCCCGTAACCCTGAGTGCCGACATCGTGCCAGGGCGCGCCGACAGTTCGGAAGCCCCGCCGGCGAACTGGGTTTTGGCCCCATCCGAATCCGTTGCGCACGCAGAGTCGCCGAACCGATACTGACGCCGAGTTGCTCCCCGACCACTCTGGGTCGATCTGTCCCGCCCCCTGGAGGAATCCATGTCCGCTGTTGCTGAGGTCCGGTCCGGCCGGGCGCGAAGGTGGCGCCGGCAGGCGTCGGTCCCGGTCGCGATCGTGACCGCGCTGGCCCTGATCGTCACGCTGGACGGTGGCGCGACCGCGGAGGCGGCGCGGATGGCGCCGAAGGACAAGATCTTCAAGCCCCGCACGGAAGAATCGGTCGGCGGCGTCGACGCGAAGGCGACTCCGCGGCGGACCGATCCGGCCGAGACCAAGGCGCTGACGGCCACACCAGCCGTGATCTGGCCGAAGGCGGGTAGTGCGGAGGTCGCCGTACCGCGTCCGGCCGCGCCCGGTGTGGCGTGGGACGGCGTACTGAGTGGTTCGGCCAAGGTTCGGCCGGGGCCGGCAACTCGCGCCGGCGGGCTGCCGATCTGGGTCGGGCCGACGATGGCTGCGAACCGTTCGGAGGCCGTCGCCCCCGCGCCCGCGCGGCTGAAGGTCGATCTGCTCGGCAGAGACGGCGACCGGCTGCTGATGCGACTGGCCGGCGCTGACGGCGCGAAGGCGGCGGGCCAGGTCGAGCTGCGAGTGGACTATTCGGCGTTCGCGCAGGCGTACGGCGCCGACTGGAACAGCCGGCTCCGGCTCGTCCAGCTCCCGGGGTGCGCGCTGAAGACGCCGGATGCTGCCACGTGCGCCGGTACGCCGATCGCCACTCGCAACGACGGCTCCGGCGTACTGGCTGCCGACGTACCCGCTGCCGGCCTGTACGCGATGGAGGCGGCCGCGGCCGGTGGCGCCGGTGACTTCGGCGCGAGCTCATTGTCTCCGGCAACGAACTGGCAGGTCGGCGGATCCTCGGGCGACTTCAGCTGGCGCTATCCGATGGAGACCCCGCCCGGCCTCGGCGGTCCCGCGTCGGGCCTGTCGCTGGAGTACTCGTCCGGCGGTGTGGACGGCCGGACCTCGGCCACGAACAACCAGCCGTCCTGGGCCGGTGAAGGGTTCGAACTCGAGCCAGGTGGTTCGATCGAACGCCGGTACGCCGCCTGTTCGTCGAAGACCGAGAAGTCGGGCAACAACGGCAGCAAGAAGATCGGCGACCTGTGCTGGGCGACGGACAACGCGTACTTCTCGCTCAACGGCAAGGGCGGTGAGCTGGTCCGCGACGACGCCACCGGCGCCTGGCGACCGCGCGCCGACGACGGATCCAAGATCGAGCGGCTGACCGGTGCGCCGAACGGCGACAACAACGGCGAGTACTGGCTGCTGACCACCGAGGACGGCACGAAGTACTACTTCGGCATGAACCGGCTGACCGGCTGGACGTCGGGCAAGCCGGAGACGAAGTCGACGTGGACGGTGCCGGTCTTCGGCAACCACAGCGGTGAGCCCTGCCACGACGACGACTTCTCGGACTCGTACTGTCAGCAGGCCTACCGCTGGAACCTCGACTACGTGGTCGACCGCCATGGCAACACCATGAGCCTGTTCTACGACACCGAGACCAACAACTACGGCCGCAACGCCAGCGCGAGCTCGGTCAGCAGCTACGTCCGGGCCGGCACCATCAACCGGATCGAGTACGGCCAGCGGGACGGCTCGGTCTACACCACCCCCGCGGTCGCCCGGGTGCAGTTCACCACCGGAGAGCGGTGCATCGGCGCCTGTACGTCGTCTCAGCCCGCCACCTACCCGGATACCCCGTGGGACCAGTCCTGTACGTCGTCGAGCAGCTGCAAGAACAAGCTCACTCCGACGTTCTGGACCCAGAAGCGACTCGCGAAGGTGACGACCGAGGTGTGGCGCGGTACGGCGTTCGCCCCGGTCAACTCGTGGACGTTCCGGCACTCGTTCCCCGCACCCGGTGACGGCACCCGCGCCGGACTGTGGCTGGAGGCCATCAGCAACGCCGGTCACGTCGGCGGCCAGGCCGAGACCCCCGAGGTGAGCTTCGACGGCGTCCAGCTACCCAACCGGGTCGTCGGAACCGAGGGCATTCCGGCGATGAACTGGTGGCGCATCGGCGCCGTACACACCGGAACCGGTGGCGAGCTCGCGGTCCGCTACTCGGCGCAGGACTGCAGTCTGCCGGGCAACGTGCCGGCTCCGGACACCAACGGCAAGCGGTGTCATCCGGCCAAGTGGACGCCGGACGGGCAGAAGGAGCGGCAGGACTGGTTCAACAAGTTCGTCGTGACCGACGTGACCGAGTCCGACCGGGTCAGTGGGCTCGAGCCGGTGGTGACGAAGGTCGAGTACCTGTCGCCGCCGGCCTGGCGTCATGACGAGGAGGACGGCCTGGTCGACATCGACCGCAAGACCTGGTCGCAGTGGCGCGGCTACGAGCGGGTCCGGGTCACCAAGGGCCACCCGTCCGGGGTGCAGTCGGTGACCGAGAACCGGTTCTTCCGCGGGATGGACGGTGACAAGCTCGCCAACGGCGGCGTCAAGGACGTGCAGGTGACCGACTCCACCGGCGCGAAGGTCGAGGACGTGAACCCGCTGGCCGGACAGTCGCGGGAGGAGATCAAGTACAACGGCACCGCGATCGAGGAACGCTCGATCACCGACCAGTTCATCTCGGCGCCGACCGCGACGCGGGTGCGGTCCTGGGGCAGGACCCAGGCCTTCCAGGTCGAGGAAGGAGCGGTCCGGCAGTACGAGGCGGTCGACGGTAGCTGGCGGCAGTCGTCGTCGAAGAACACCTACAACGCGACCGGTGCGCTGACCCAGCAGGACGACTTCAACAACCTCGCCGATCCCGCCGACGACACCTGCACGCGCTACAGCTACACCGAGAACTCCGCGGCCGGACTGCGTGAACTGCCAGTACGACGGCAGACCGTCTCGAAGGCGTGCGACCAGCCGTGGGCGAACACCGACGTGATCGCGGACCAGCGGCTGTACTACGACGGCGCGACGACACCCGGTGCCGTACCGACCAGGGGCGACGTGACCCGGAGCGAGCGGCTGAGCGGGTTCGCGGCCGACGGCACACCGACGTACAAGACGCAGTTCACGAACGCGTACGACGCGATCGGCCGCTCGGTCGAGTCCACGGACGCGTTGAACCGGACCAGCAAGCTGAGCTACACGCCTGCCGGCGCCGGTCCGTTGACCCAGGTGGTCGAGACCGCACCGAACGGCCACACGACCACGACCGTGCTCGAACCGGCCTGGGGTGAGGAGCTGACGGTCACCGATCCCGACGGCCGCCGGACCGAGCTCGCCTACGACCCGCTGGGACGCACCTCGAAGGTGTGGACGGCGGGCAGACCGCGCAGCGAGGCACCGAACTATGCCTACAGCTACACACTGCGCGGCGACGGTCCTGGTGTGGTCAGTACGACGACTCTGCAGGCAGACAACAGCTTCGAGACCACACTGGAGCTGACCGACGGACTGCTACGGCCGCGCCAGACGCAGGAGCCCGCGCCTGGTGGTGGGCGGGTGATCACCGACTACGTGTACGACTCACGCGGTCTGCAGGTGAAGGAGAACGGGCCGTACTACAACTCGGCACCGCCGACCGACCAGGTGCTGCTCCCGAACGAGGCGCAGGTGCCGACGCAGCAGCTCACCACCTACGACCAGGCGGATCGTCCACTGACCCAGGTGCTGAAGTCGCGGAACACCGAGAAGTGGCGGACGACGTACACGCAGACGGCGGGTCGGTACACGACCGTGCCCCCGGCTGGTGAGCACCCGGTCACCCGGATCACTGATGTGGAAGGGCGCCTCACCGAGCTGCGGACGTACGCCGGCGACGACGCCAGCGGTAGCTATGACTCCACGCTGTACACGTATCACTCGGCCGGACAGCTCGCGACGGTCAAGGACCCGGTCGGCAACCTGTGGAAGTTCGACTACGACGTCCGTGGTCGGCAGATCAGTTCGGTGGACCCGGACAAGGGCACCACGCGCTTCACCTACGACGACGAGGACAGGCTGCTGACGTCGACCGATGCGCGCGGCGCGACCGTCGCCTTCGCGTACGACGAGCTGGACCGGCCGACCGCCGTACATGACGGGTCTTTGGCCGGACCGAAACGGGCGGAGTGGACGTACGACACGCTCGCCAAGGGATCACCGACCTCGGCCACGCGCTACGTGAACGGGCAGGCGTACACCGTCCGGGTCACCGGCTACAACGATGCCGGCAAGCCACTCGGCGCCGAGGTGACGCTGCCGGCCGCGGAAGGGCAGCTCGCGGGCACCTACCAGGTGAAGAGCACCTACAACGCCGACGGTGAGATCGCCAGCACCGAGCTGCCCGGTATCGGCGGTCTGCCCGCGGAGACGCTGCGCTACGGCTACAACGCACAGGACATGCCCACGACGCTGACCGGTGCCAGCTCTTACGTCACCGGGACGACCTACACGCCGTACGGCGAGACCGAGAGCCTCACGCTCGCCCAGAGCGCCAATGGGCCGACGGTGAAGCGGAAGTACGAGTACGAGGAAGGCACTCGGCGGCTCGCTCGGCTGGTGACGGAACGGGACGTCCAGCCCGAGCTGATCTCCGACACCACCTATGGCTACGACCCGGCCGGCAACGTCAAACGGATCTCCGACAAGACGTCGGCAAGCAGTGGTGAAGCAGCCGACACCCAGTGCTTCGACTACGACCACCTCCGCCGCTTGACGGCTGCGTGGACTCCGGCGAACAGCGACTGCGCAGCCGCACCGACTGCTGCCGCGCTCGGCGGACCAGCGCCGTACTGGCAGTCGTGGACGTTCGACAAGGTCGGTAACCGGAAGACCGAGACCCGGCATGCGTCGGGTGGCGACACCACCTCCACCTACCGCTACCCGGACGCCGGTCAGGCGCGGCCGCACGCCGTACAGGACATCACTACGACGACACCGGCCGGCACGGCGACCAAGAACTATGGGTACGACGCCACCGGCAACCTGACGGACCGGACTGTCGCCGGAGTGGGGGAGACCTTCGTCTGGGACGCGGAAGGCCAACTGGAGAAGGTCACCAAGAACGGGAAGACGACCTCGTTCGTGTACGACGCGGATGGCGGTCGGCTGCTGCGTCGCGACAGCTCGGGGACCACCTTCTACCTCGGTGAGACCGAGTTGCTGCTCGAACCCGATGGCAAGGTCACGGGCGCCCGGTACTACCAGCACGGCGACCAGACCGTCGCCGTCCGGACCGCTGGCAAGCTGCACTGGCTCGGTACCGATCACCACGGCACACCGAACCTGGCCATCGACGCCGACAACCAGTCCTTCGAACGCCGCCGGACCACCCCGTACGGCGAGGCGCGCGGAACCGCCCCGGCCAGCTGGCCCGGGCAGAAGGGATTCGTCGGCGGGAAGGACGATCCGAGCACCGGGCTGGTGCACCTGGAGGCACGCGAGTACGACCCGGCGACCGGACGGTTCATCTCGGTCGATCCGGTCGCGGACTACCAGGATGCCCAGCAACTCAACGGGTATGCGTACGCCAACAACAATCCCGTCACCTACCTCGACCCGGACGGGCGGCTGTTCTGGATCCCGATCATCATTCTCGCGATCCGGTTGATCCCGGTGGCGATCCGCGTCGTCCAGGCCATCTCCACGGCGGTGCGCGTGGTCACGCCGGTTGTTCAGAACATCACTACCGCGGTGCAGGTCGCCGGGAAGATCATCCAGGTGGTCCGGCAGGTGACCAGGATGGTCACCAAGATCAAGACGGTCGTGAAGAAGGTGGCGCGCACCATCCAGTCGATCAAGCGGATCACGACCAGGACGGTGAAACGGGGGCCGGCGCCGAAGAGTGCGGCGCCCCGCAACGTGGCCAAGAAACCCGCGTCGGCCGCCAAACCGCAGGCCAGGAGTGCACCGCGCAACACCCCGAACGCCCGGGAGAAGGCGCCTCCGGCCGCCGCGAAGAAGCCGGTGCCGCGGAAGGTCCAGCGGGAGCTGGACCGGTGGAAGAAGGAGGCCGCGGCGAAGAAGAAGGCGAAGGACGCGGAGAACCGGCACAACGGCTATCGGCCGAAGTCTCCCGGGCTGGAGCCGGGCGGCGGCAGCAAGCCGCCGCCTCCGCCCCGCGACTTCGGGCGGACCTGGCGGATGGACGAGCCCCCGGAGGATCCCTGGTCGCTGAACGCCCAACCGGGCGATCCGCTCGAGGAGCCGACGAAGTTCAAGAACCCGCTCAGCGACGAAGGCACTCCGACCACCCGTGGCGGCAAGGCCGCCTACGGTGCGCACCAAGGGCTCAAGTTCGGGAAGAACATCCGGAAGATGTTCGACGGCGTCGACGACTTCTTCGACTTCTTCAGCTGACGGTTGGGAACGACCACAGAGTTTCTGTAGAGAATTTGCGGCATGGCGTCGAACTATTGCGTTGACTTGCCTCCTTCCTTAAGGTGTGCGCACCCCGCCCCCGAGGAAGGCACACGCCATGCCGCAACCCATGCCTCAACGACACTGTGAAGCACGCCCAAAAACAGCCCGGTGGCTCGCACTAGCGACCATCGCGGCGGCCGGAATCGCCGTACCGCATGCAAGCGCCGTACCGGCCGCGATCCAGGCTGTCGGAGCCACGCTGCCGTTCACGATCCTGGAGGCCGAGAGCTCCGCGACCAACGGGAGCAAGATCGGCCCGAGCTACGCACAGGGAACGCTCGCCGCCGAGGCTTCCAACCGGCAGGCCGTCACGCTGAACGGCGGCCAGTACGTCGAGTTCACCGCTCCCGGCACGACCAACGCGATCAATGTCGCCTACTCGGTCCCGGACGGCCGGACCGGGACGCTGGCGGTCTATGTCAACGGGCAGAAGTTGTCGCAGTCCCTGGCGGTGACGGCGAAGTACAGCTTCGTGGACACCGGGTGGATCGTCGGCTCGCGGACGCACAAGCTGTACGACCATGCCCGGCTGCAGCTCGGGCAGACCGTCAACGCGGGTGCCAAGATCAAGCTTCAGGTCGACGGTGAGAACACCGCCGGTCCCTACACGATCGACGATGTCGAGTTCGAGAATGTCGCCGGCCCCGCCGGCCAGCCTGGTGGCTCGATCTCGATCACCGATCGCGGTGCGGACCCGAACGGGAACAACGACTCGACCGGTGCGATCCAGAGTGCCATCGACAGCGCCCGCGGTTCTGGTGGGACCGTGTGGATCCCGGCCGGCCGGTTCCGGGTCGGCGGCACGATCAACCCCGACGGGGTCACGCTGCGCGGTGCGGGGCGCTGGCACTCGACGTTGCTCAGCAGTCACCTGATCGACCGCCCGAACGGCGGCGGCAACGTCAAGCTGTACGACTTCGCCGTGATCGGCGAGGTGACCGAGCGGAACGACCAGTCGCCGGACAACTTCGTCAACGGCAGCCTCGGCCCGAACTCGGTCGTCTCCGGACTCTGGCTGCAGCACCTGAAGTGCGGGCTCTGGCTGACCGGGAACAACGACAACCTGGTCGTCGAGAACAACCGCTTCTACGACATGACCGCCGACGGGCTGAATCTGAACGGTACGGCGTACAACGTCCAGGTGCGGAACAACTTCCTGCGCAACCAGGGTGACGACTCGCTCGCGGCCTGGTCGCTGCACGCGGCGAACCGGAACAGCACCTTCGCCAACAACACGGTCATCCAGCCGAACCTGGCCAACGGCATCGCGATCTACGGCGGGACCGACATGACGGTCCGGGACAACCTGATCGCCGACACCAACGCGCTCGGCGGCGGGATCGCGATCTCGAACCAGAACTTCGCGTCGCCGTTCTTCCCGCTGGCCGGGACCATCACGGTCTCCGGCAACACGCTGCTCCGCACCGGCGCGATGAACCCGAACTGGGGCCAGAACCACCCGCACGGCGCGATCCGGGTCGATGCCTACGACAACCCGATCAACGCGCAGGTCCGGTTGCTGAACAACCGCCTGGTGGCCAGCCCGTGGTCGGCGTACCAGTTCGTCGACGGCGGCGGTGCCGGGCGCGCGGTGCAGAACGTGACCGTGGACGGCGGCTCGATCGAAGGCGCCGGTACGTTCGCCTTCCAGGCCGAGACGACCGGGTCGGCGACGGTCAGCAATGTCGTTGCCAGCGGCATCGGCCGGGCCGGCGTCTACAACTGCGCCTACCCGAGCGGCTCCTTCGGTCTCAACCGCGGCTCCGGCAACAGCGGCTTCGACTCGACCTGGAGCGGCTGCAACTGGGTCGAACCGGGTAACGGCGGCGACCCCACGCCGCCGACGGGCAACCTCGCGGCCGGACGCCCGGTCACCGCGACCAGCGTCAACCAGAACTACGGCGCGGGTAACAGCGTCGACGGCAACTCCGGCAGCTACTGGGAGAGCGCGAACAACGCCTGGCCGCAGTCGATCACCGTCGACCTCGGCAGCAACCAGAACGTCAAGCGGCTCGCCCTCAAGCTCCCGCCGAGCTGGGGCACCCGGTCGCAGACGATCGAGGTGCTCGGCAGTACGAACAACTCGTCGTACAGCCAGCTCGCCGGTGCCGCCGGGCGCACCTTCGACCCAGGGTCGGGCAACACGGCGACCATCACCCTGCCGAGCGTGGCGAACACCCGCTGGGTCCGCCTGACCTTCACCGCCAACAACGGCTGGCCCGCCGCCCAGCTCTCCGAGTACGAGGTCTACGCCTCCTGATCCCGCTAACGTCCGAAGGAACCGAAGGCGCTGCCCGCGGTTCCTTCGGACGTTGTTGGTTTGACCCCGGGGGGTGTGATGATTGCGCGGCTGCGGCGGTAAACGGGGTGTGGAGACGATGACCGAACCCGAGACAGCCGATATCGAACGGCTCTATCAGACGCACTACCGCGCCGTACTGCGGTATCTGAGCCGGCGAACCGAGAGTTCCGACACCGCTGCCGACATCGCGGCCGAGGTCTTCCTCGTGGCCTGGCGCCGCCGGTCGGAGCTGCCCTGGGGCCGGGCACTGCCGTGGCTCTACCGGGTGGCCGGCTACGAGCTGGCGAACCGCCGGCGGTCGGCCCGGCGCGCGACCGCGGCCTACCTGCGGGTGGGCAACGACCTGGCGACGCAGACCTCGGCCGAGCCGGCCGAGCTCGCCGAGTGGTCGGCCGAGCTGGGGGACACCTTGACCGCTCTGCGCGAGTTGTCCGGGCCGGATCAGGAGGTCCTGCGGCTGGCCGCGTGGGAGGAGCTGCACGGCAAGGACCTGGCCGTGGCACTCGGGTGCTCGACGACCGCGGCCGCGATGCGGCTGTTGCGCGCCCGACGCCGCCTGCGAGCTGTGCTGCAGGAGTCGTCGGTCCAAGGTTCCTCAGTCGTCGTCACCCGCCAGCCGGAGCAGCAAGGAGACCACTCATGAAGATCAACGAGCTCGATGCGCTGCGTCGCGTCGATCCGGCGGCCGGCATCCCCGACGGACCGCTCACCGAGCAGGAGCTCGCGGTGCTGGACCGCATCCGGACCCGGATTGCCGCGGAGCAGCACGTCGCACCGATCAACGGCTCAACCCACCAGAAGCCAGTACGGCGGCGAGTGGTGCTGCTCGGTGCAGCGGCGGCGAGTGTCGCCATCGGGGCCGCTGGCGTCGTGATCGATCCGTTCGGATCAACTGGAGTTGCCATGGCGGTGACGCCCCCGCTCCTCGACCACGAGCTGGCTGCCGGACGCCCGGCGAACGCGGAGCTGATCGCGCTGGCCGCAAAGGCGGCGCGGGACACCACGCTGCCGGGTAGTTCCGGCGGCGTGCACACGGTCCGGGCGCAGTCGTGGAACCTGTCCACCAACGTCGACGGGGAGAAGGTGACGTCGGCGGTGGTGCCGGAGCAGTCCGAGCTCACCTGGTCGAGCGTCGACCTGTCCGGACAGCTGGTCCGCAAGGACAGCAAGACCGGGAAGGTGGTCGACAACCTGACGTGGGCCAAGGGGACCTACGAGCAGGGGTTCAGCTACCCACTGTCCGGTGATCCGACGAGTCTGCGCGCCCAGCTGCAGGCCGGGCACGACATCGATGCCAACGGCACCGTTGCGCTGACCGAGGCGGTCGGCGACGTCTACAACGAGACGATGCCGGTGCCGGCCGTTCGCTCGGCGCTGCTGACGCTGCTGTCCGGCCGCAAGGATGTCGTTGCCTTGGGCCCGATGGTCGACCGGGCCGGCCGGACCGGTGCAGCCTTCGCCGTCGAGACCGACGCCAGCGGTCTGCCGACCCGCTACGTGCTGATCTTCGACCCGGCGACCGGCAGGCTGCTGGCCGACGAGGAGGTCCTGACCAAGACTGCCGGCAAGCTGAATGTGCGGGTCCCGAGCGTGATCGGCTACACGCTCTACCAGTGAGGATACGCGGACGATAGGTGCGGGCTCGTAGCATCTGGGGTATGCGGGTGCTGATCGTGGAGGACGAGCCGGAGATGGCGGAGGCGATTCGTGACGGGCTGCGGCTCGAGGCGATCGCGGCGGACATCGCCGGTGACGGTCATACCGCGCTGGAGCTGCTGAGCCTGCACCAGTACGACATCGCCGTCCTGGACCGGGACATCCCCGGGCCGTCCGGGGACGAGGTCGCGGCGAGCATCGTCGCCTCGGGCAGCGGTATGCCGATTCTCATGCTGACCGCGGCTGACCGGCTGAACGACAAGGCGTCCGGCTTCGAGCTCGGAGCGGACGACTACCTGACCAAGCCGTTCGCGCTGCAGGAGCTCGTCCTCCGGCTCCGGGCGCTCGACCGGCGGCGGGTGCACAACCGGCCGCCGGTGTGGGAGATCGCCGGGCTGAAGCTGGATCCGTTCCGCCGCGAGGTCTACCGGGACGGCCGGTACGTCGCCCTGACGCGGAAGCAATTCGCCGTACTGGAGGTGCTGGTCGCGGCCGAGGGCGGAGTGATCAGCGCCGAGGAGCTGCTGGCCCGTGCCTGGGACCAGAATGCCGATCCGTTCACGAACGCCGTCCGGATCACGGTCTCGACGCTGCGCAAGCGCCTCGGCGAGCCGTGGCTGATCGCCACCGTGCCGGGGGTCGGCTATCGCATCGGCACCGAGGATGAGTAGGCCGCCGGGGCTGAGCGTCCGGGTGAAACTCACCCTCAGCTATGCCGGCCTCGTGATGGTGGCCGGCATCCTGCTGATCGGGGCCGTGTACCTGTCGCTGCGGCTCACCAAGCCGGACGGAATCGCGATCACCGTCAGGTACAGCTATTCCGAAGGCCTGGTGCGGAGGTTCCTGCCGGGGGTTGTCGTGATGATGTTGTTCCTCTTGGCCTTCGGCCTCGTGGGTGGCTGGATCCTGGCCGGCCGGATGCTTGCCCCGGTCTCGCTGATCACGAATGCCGCCCGGCTGGCCACGACCGGGTCGCTGGCCCATCGGGTCCGGATGCCGGGCCGCAACGACGAGTTCCGCGAGCTTGCCGACAGCTTCGACGCGATGCTTGCGCAGCTCGAGGCGCACGTCGCCGAGCAACGCCGGTTCGCCGCGAACGCCTCGCACGAACTGCGGACTCCGCTGGCGATCACCCAGACCCTGCTGGACGTGGCGCGCAAGGATCCGGACCGGCCGGCCGACGAGCTGGTCGACCGGCTGCATGCCGTGAACGCCCGGGCGATCGATCTGACCGAAGCACTACTGCTGCTGAGCCGCACCGACCAGGAAACCTTCACGCGCGAAGGCGTCGACCTGTCCCTGGTGGCGGAGGAGGCGGCCGAGACCCTGCTGCCGCTCGCCGAGGAGCGCGATGTGCTGCTGGAGACGTCGGGTGAGCCGGCTCGCACGATGGGATCCCACGCGCTCCTGCTCCAGCTGACCACGAACCTCGTGCACAACGCGATCGTCCACAACCTCGCCACCGGCGGCATCGTGCAGGTCGACACCGCCGTCTGGCCGACATCCGTCGTACTGACGGTGGAGAACACCGGTGAGCAGGTCACCCCGGAGCAGCTCGCGACGCTCACCGAACCGTTCCAGCGCGGGGCCGAACGCATCCGCAGCGGTCACGGCGGCGTCGGCCTCGGACTGGCGATCGTCAAGCGCATCGTCCAGGTCCATCACGGGAGTCTGAGTCTCCGAGCCCGCTCCGATGGTGGTCTCCGCGTCACCGTGGAGCTTCCTCGCGACGAAACCACGACGACCGTCCGCTCTGGTTGACGTAGCCGCGGCCCTGATAGAACGCGTGGGCGTCCTCCCGTCGGTCCGAGCTGCTGAGCTCGACCCGCAGGCACCCGTGCTCGACCGCGAACTCTTCGGCGGCCGCCATCAGCCGACCACCGATCCCTTGGCCGCGGACCTGCTCGGACACCACGAGAGCCACGACCCGCGCCCAGGATCCGGTCCGTTCGAAGTACGGGCCGACGTGGACCGCGACCACCCCGAGAAGGTTGCCGTCGGCATCTGCCACGTACGCCGCACTGGTCGGATCCACGTGCCAGGCTCGGATCCGGGCAGCCGTGGCCTCCGTGTCCTGATCGGGATAGCCCAGCTGCACGAGCAGCTCGCTGACGGCCGCGGCGTCGCCGGCCTCGGCGGGTCGGACGATCATGCGATCGGGAAGTCGAAGTAGCTGTCCGGGTAGGGCTCGTCCTTCAACGTGTAGTGCCACCATTCGTAGTCGTAGCGCTGGAAACCGCTGGCCTCCATGATGCTGCCGAGGTGCTGCCGGTTCTGCGCCTCGGCCGGAGTGATTCCGGTCGCGCCGTGATGCGAGATCGAGTCCATCAGGTCGTGATCACCACCCATCGCGGCAAGCTCGCCGGTGTCCAGGTGGTAGAGCGTCAGGTCGACCGTGCTGCCCCGACTGTGCCCGGATCTGGCCGATACATAGCCCTGATCGAACATCTCGGTCCGGCCGATGTTCGGGTAGTGCCGCGGCTTGGTCCGGCCGTCCTCCGGCTCGCCCGCCCAGCGCAGGAAGCGATCCACCGCGCTCTGCGGACGGTAGCCGTCCCAGATCAACAGCCCGAAGCCCAGTACGGCGGCCTCCTCGCGCCCGCGGGCCAACGCCGTACAGAGGGCTTTGGTGCCGACGATCCGATTGGCGAAGTACCCGTCGACGGGCCGGCCGGTGAAGTTGTCCCAGGTCGCGTACTTGGCGTCCCAACGGATTCCGGAGACGAACTCGTCCAGGAACACGAAGTCGGCCTTCATCGCTGGCTCCCTTCCACTGCCAGGGCCACCGCCCGGTCGATCACGTCACCCATCGAGCGGCCCGCCGCCGCCATCATCCGCGGATAGCGACTGTACGACGTCAGCCCGGGCAAGGTGTTGACCTCGTTGAGAACGACGGCCCCGTCCTCGGTGAGGAACATGTCCACTCGCGCCAGACCGCGGCAACCCAGCGCACGGTAGATCGCCATCGCGGTCTCCTGCACCAGCTTCCGGACCTCCTCCGGGATCTGCGCGGGCACCACCGGCACCGAGTTCTCCGAGCCGTCCTCGGGGGAGTCCTCCTGGTGGATCCGGAAGAAGCCGTGCGTCAACGTGATGTGGTCGAGTTCGCCGGTGACGAGGTCGCCGTCGTTCCCGAGAACCGCGCAGCCGATCTCGCTTCCGACGACGCCCTCCTCGATCAGCACCTTGGCGTCGTACCGGCGAGCGGTGGCCAGCGCGGTCGGCAGCTCCTCGCGGGAGCTGACCTTGCTGACTCCGAACGACGAGCCCGAGCGGGCCGGCTTCACGAAGACCGGGTACTTGAGTTCATCGGGGTCGATGTCCTCGCCCGGCAGGACGGTCCAGAAGTACGGCGCGGCGATCCCGGCGCTGCGCACGACCGTGTAGGCGAGGGATTTGTCCATGCACACCACAGAACTCTGGATGTCGCAGCCGACATAGGGAAGTCCGGAGAGCTCGAGCAGCCCCTGGATCGCGCCGTCCTCACCGAACTTGCCGTGCAGAACCGGCAGCACGACGTCCAGCTCGATGGTCTCGTAGCGACCATTCTCGAGCACCAGCAACCCAGGCGCGCTCCGGTCCGGCGAGAGGATCGCGGGCCGGCCGTGTTCGAGGTTCGGCCCGTCGCACAGCTGCCAGGCGCCGTCCTCGGTGATCCCGATCCAGAACGGCTCGTACTTGTTCCGGTCGAGGTGCTTCGCGACCTCCTGCGCCGACTTGACCGAGACGGGGTGCTCCTCGCCCGCGCCGCCGAACAGAATCCCTAGTCTCATATCCATTCCCGCTTCCGGCTCTCATGCTTCAGACAGTTGATGATGGAGTTCTCGACCGTGTCGCTCAGGGCATGGTCGGTGTAGAACGCGGTGTGCGGGCTGACGATCACGTTCGGCAGCTTCTGCAACCGCGACAGCAGATGGCTCTCGAGGGGCCGGTCCCGGCGGTCGGCATAGAAGATGCCTTCCTCGCCTTCGAGTACGTCGAGGGCCGCGGCACCCAACCGCCCGCACTCGAGCGACTCGACCAGCGCCTCGGTGTCGAGCAGCGCGCCGCGGCCGGTGTTGACGACATAGGCGCCGTACTTCAGCTGCTCGATCCGGGAGCGATCCAGGAGATGGTTCGTCTCGTCCGTGAGCGGCGTGTGCAGAGTCACCACATCGCTGATCCGCAGCAGCTCCGCGAGTGGGACGTAGTCCGCCGACGTCCGCGGATTGGTGTCATAGGCAACGACCTGGCAGCCGAAGCCGCGCAGCCGGTCCATCACCGCGGCGCCGATCCGGCCGGTGCCGATGACGCCGACCGTGAGATCGCGCAGCTCGCGGCCGCGGATGTCCGTCAGCCGGTAGTCGTGCAGGTCGACCCGCTTGAGCATCGGCTTCGCGTTGCGGATCGCCATCAGCATCAGCATCACCGTGTAGTCGGCGACGCTGTCGGGCGAATAGGCGACGTTCTGGACGGCGATGCCAAGGCTCTCGGCGTAGTTCACGTCGAGGTGGTTGTAGCCGATGCTCCGAGTGGAGATGTACGTGACGCCCGCGCGGCTGAGCGCCAGCAGCGTGGCGTTGGTGATCCGTGCTTTGTGCCCGACGCTGATGCACCGGTTGCCGGACACCAGGTCGATCGTGGCCTCGGTGACCGCCGCGGGAGTCGTCGTGGGCTGCACACCGAAGCGGGCCGCCAGCTCCTGGAACAAGGCGGCCTCGTCGGGCTCACAGCTGTAGACCGTGATGCCCAGTCCTGGTTCGCTGTAGTTCATGCGACCAAGTCAAGCCGGGCGGTCGTTGCAGGCCCGTATCCAGCTTTTCATATGCTGACGAAAGGCCGGGCCCCGTCGAACGAGGCTCCTCATGCTCGCCCTGACCGGAGTGGCAAGTCTCGGTTCCCGGTCAAACCAGGTCAGGCCGAGAGGGCAGCCAGTTGGGTGGCGACCGCGCGGGCCTCTGGCGTCTGCAGACGGTTGAAGATCGCCAGCGCCTGGCGCAGCTCGGACTGTGCCGTCCGCGGATCGCCGAGCAGCACGAGGGCCCGGGCGCAGCCTTGGTGACTGCGGGCCTGTTCGTACGGATCGCCGACCTCGGTCGAGATCGCCAGGGCGGCCCGGTGCCGCTCCAATGCGGTCGCGGGCGATCCCGCCGTACGGGCGATGGCTCCGGACTCGTTGAGCGCCAGGGCCTCGGCGTCGCGGTTGGCCACCTCGACGGCGATCTTGAGGGCGAGCTCGAGGCGGGCGCGGGCCGGTTCGACCGCTCCGAGGGCGCACAACGCTCGGCCGAGGGTGATGAGTGCGTAGGCCTCACCGGTCCGGTTCGCGGTCTCGCGGGCGATGGCGATCGCGTCCTCCGCATCGGCGCGCGCCTGGTCGTACCGGCCGAGGCTCAGGTTGACGCCGGCCCGGCTGTTCCGGGCGCGGCCTTCGGTCACCCGGTCACCGGTCTCACGCAACATCGCGAGGCATTCCTGAACCCGTTCGTACGCCTCGTCGTACCGGCCGAGCCGTTCGGCCAGGTGCACCACGTTGTGCAGGGCCTGCGCTGCGGCCAGCCGGGAGTCGATCGTGTACGCGATCTCGATGGAGCGCAGGTAGTTCGCATACGCCTCGCCGTACGCGCCGACGCGTTCGAGCACCAGCCCGAGGTTGATCAGGGCGCGGATGTGCTCGCGATGATCGCTGCTTGCCGAGGCGATCGCGAGCGCCTCGGCGTACACCTCACGAGCTTCGCCGAACCGTCCGAGCCGCCAGTAGACGACCCCCAGACTGCTGAGCGCGCGCCCGCGTTCGGAGCGCGGAGTCGCGCGGGCGGCGGCCGCATGCAGCACTTCACCGTCCGAGTAGTGGCCGGCGTCGTCGAGGAAGCGGTAGAGGATCGACGACAGATCAGCCGCGTGGCCGGGCAGGTTCTGTTCGGCGGCGCTGAGCCCGCAGGCCACCAGGTTCACCCGCTCGGTCTCGAGCCAGACCAGCGCGGCATCCCGGTCAGCCGGCGCGTCCGCAGCCGACTCCTCAGGCGGACGCCACTCCGCCTCGTACGGCGCGTAGACCGACATGGCCACGGCGGCCCGCGCTCGGTAGTGATCCGCCAACCGGGTGAACGCGGCCCGGCGGGCACTTGCGGGGTCCTCGTCGCTGCCGCGCCTAGTGGCGTACACGCGGACCAGATCATGCAGCTCGAACCGCCCGGGCGAGCGCTGCTGCAACAGGCTCCCGGCCACTAGATCGCCCAGCAGGACCGAGGTCGCGGCCTCATCCGCGCCGGCCAGCACCGCCGCCGCGGCGGTGCCGAAGTCGGCACCGGGGTGGAGCGCGAGCATCCGGAGCAGCGTGCGATGGTCCGGCGGCAGGCTGCTGTCCGATTGGGCGAGAGCGAGCTCGACCGTGTCGTCCAGCGACAACGTCCGGCCGCGCTCGACCAACCGCTCGAGATGGTCGGCCAGGCTCCACGCGGGCGTGGCCCCGATCCGGCCGGCCACCAGTGCCAAGGCAAGCGGCAGCTGACCAACCTGTACGGCGATCCGCTCGGCCGTCGTCGGGTCCGCACTCACGCGCGCCGACCCGATCGACCTCCGCAGCAGCTCGTCCGACTCAGCCGGAGTGAACGCCCCGAGCTGCCATCGCACCGCGCCGGGCAGCTCGAGCCGCCGCCGGCTCGTCACCAGCACTACGCTCCCCGGTACGGCGGGAAGCAGCGGCCGCACCTGCTCGGCCGAGGCAGCGTTGTCCAGCAGGATCACCGACCGGCGACCCGCGAGCGCCCGCCCCAACCTCGCCGTACGGGCACTGGCTGGGGTTCCGCGCACGCCGAGCAGGCGGAGGAAGGCTTCCAGTACGGCGCCTGGCTCGGCCGGCTGGCGCGGATCGAACCCGCGCAGGTTCACCGCGAGCACCTGGTCGACCCCGTCCATCAGATGCGCCAGATGCACGATCAGCCGCGTCTTACCGACCCCGGCCATCCCATCGACCGCGATGACCACCGGCTCCGGCTGCCCGTTGCCCCAGGGCCGTAGGTGCGCCAACGCGTCCGCCCGGCCGGTGAAAACCTGCAGGTCGTCCGGCAGCCGATCCGTCACGTTGACCACGGCCGCATCCGAGGCCGCGCCGCACACCAGCTGATAGGCCTGCCGCCACGCCAGCACGACCCGCTCGTCGGCGTCCCCGGTGAGCGCCCGTACTACGTCGACCACCAGCTCGACGTCGAGCCGGCTCCGACCGGGTTGCAGACACCGGTAGACCGTGTCGTACGCCGGAAGCTCGGCGACTCCGCGGGCCGTCCGGCTCCGCACGATCCGCCGGTGCAACTCGCGGTAGGACACGCCTGACCACACCCGCAACTCGCGCAACCGCGCGCCGAACTCGGTCAGCCCGGCCGTACCGTCCGGTCCCGGCTGTGTACTCGCACCCATCCCCGTGCCTCCTTGGGGCGGTAAGTGGCGGGGTACAGCATGCCGCACTTCATTGCGTCGGGGTACCACGGACGCGGGCGATTACTCAGCGTTGACGCCGGGTAGGAGCGGCGTACCGAAGTGGTCGTTTGACCGTTTTGAATTCACCGAGCTGGCAGGGGGCGATGGGCATGGCGAGTGAGTTCCAGCGGCGCAAGGTGGCCGGGGTGTTCGGCGCGATGGATGCGGACGGCAACGGCTATCTCGAGGAGTCCGACTTCGAGGCGCTGACCGAGCGGTGGGTCGGGCTCCGCGGCTGGGCGCCGGGGACCGCCGACTACGACCGGATGCGGTCGATCATGATGGGCTGGTGGTCCGCGATCTCGACGCTGTCCGGCGCCGAGCACAGCGACAAGGTGTCGCTCGACGAGCTGATGAACGTCGTCGACCAGCTCCCGGCCATGGACGACGCGATCTACGCGACCGCCGACGCGATGTTCGACGCGATCGACGAGAACGGCGACGACCGCATCGCCCTGACCGAGCACAAGCAGGTCGTCTACGCCTGGAAGGGCACCGACGACGGGATCGAGGAGGTCTTCCCGAAGCTCGACCTCAACGGCGACGGTCACCTGTCCCGCAAGGAGTTCCAGGAGCTGTGGGCAGGCTTCTGGCGCGGTGACGACCAGGAGTCCCCGTCGCAGTGGGTCTTCGGACCGTACTGACTCCGGCCGTGCGTAACTGACAGGTAAGAACGGTAGGGGGTTGCACCAGTCGCGCCACGGTTGGTGCCTGAGGCTGGGAGCGCTGCCAACAATCTGAAGTGGTTGTCGCGGACATGGCTTATGGATAGGCGGAATGTTGTTGGGAGCGCTTCCAGAAAGCTAGCTTTCGGGACCTTCGATGGGAAGAGCTCGACGCATTGACACGGCCCGATCGGGTGGTCCAGCATTCCGCCAACGCCACGGTTCGTGCCGGACGACCTTCACTCAGAGAGGGCGCCGGAAATGTTCGTACTCAAGACGCTGACAGCCGCAGTGCTGACGGCAGCGTTCGTGCTGCCCGCGACACCTGCCGCCGCGGCAAGCCCCATCGGTCTGACCAATGGTTTCTACGTTAACCCCGACTCGTTGCCCGCGACCTGGGCCCGGAACAACGCCGGCGACGCACGCGCCGCGCGGATCCAGAGCTCGATCGGGTCCAAGCCGATCGCGCGCTGGTTCGGCAACGACAGCAACATCGGTACGACGGTCGCGAGCTACACCGGCGCGGCCGACGGTCAGGACAAGCTGCCCGTCCTGGTCGCGTACAACATCCCTGACCGCGACATCTGCGCCGGGCATTCCGGTGGCGGAGCGGGCAGCGCATCGGCGTACCGGACCTGGATCTCCAGCTTCGCCGCCGGGATCGGCAGCAAACCCGCGGTCGTGATCATCGAGCCGGATGCGCTGAACGGTATGGACTGTATGACGCAGACGCAGAAGGACGAGCGGCTCGGCATGCTGCTCTACGCGACGCAGATGTTCCAGCAGAAGGCCCCGAACACCTATGCCTACCTCGACGCGGGGAACCCCGGCTGGACCGCAGCCTCCACCATCGCCTACCGCCTCGGCCAAGCCGGCATCGCCAACATCCGCGGCTTCGCCGTCAACGTGTCGAACTTCTACTGGACCAGCGAATCCGTCACCTACGCCAATTCGCTGAACAGCTACCTGGCGACGGCCAAGCCGTTCGTCATCGACACCAGCCGCAACGGCAAAGGTCACGGCGACGGCTGGTGCAATCCGCCCACCCGCAAGCTCGGCGTGACCGCGCAGACCGGTGGCGGCGCCGAGATGCTCCTCTGGGTCAAGACTCCCGGCGTCTCCGACGGCCCGTGTGGGACCGCAGCCTCCACGCCGGCCGGTCAGTTCAACCCCGATCTGGCGGTGCGCCTCATCGACGGAACCTGACCGGTACGTCGTACCGCGTGCGAGCCCCTCGTCCGCCACTATGGAGTAGGGGTCTTGGAACGAGGAGGACGGCCATGGCAGATCACGTGCACCGCCGGATGGTTGCGGTTGCCAGCGCGGCGGTGATCCTGCTGGCCGGGTGTACTGGTGAGAAGCCGGATGCGGTGCCGACCCCGAGTGGTTCCGGGAGTCAGCCGGTCCCGAGCGTCACCAGTACTCCGCCGTCGGCCACCCAGCCTCCGACCTCGTCGACCACGCCCGGTACGACGGTCGCCCCGACCCCGCCGTCCGCGCCGAACCCCACCTCGGCGCCGGTACGGCGGGTGTTCCGCTACCAGGCGCTGTGGCCGTTCACCACCGAGGCACGTGCCGCGGAGTGGCAGCGGTCGTACCGGAGCGGCGGGCACCAACCGTGGCACCTCGATCCGGCCGAGACCGCGTTGTCGTTCACGCAGCAGTTCCTCGGGTTCAAGGACATCAAGCTGATCTCCTCGCGCAGCGTCCGCGGAGACGAGGCCTACATCGGCGTCGGCTACCAGATCGAGACCGGCAAGAAGTTCACCGCCGCCGTCGTGCACCTGACCCGGATCGGCCAAGGTAGCGACGCGCCCTGGGAGGTGGTCGGCACGCGCGACACCGACCTGTCCGTGACCAGCCCCCGGTACGGCGCCGCGGCCGGCTCACCGCTCACCGTCGGCGGCCGGATCACCGGGGTGGACGAGGCCATCCGGGTCGAGGTCCGGCAGGCGTCCTCAACGGCCGTCCTCGGAACGCTCTGCTGTGTCCCCGCAGGCGGCGAGCGCACCCCGTGGACGGGCCGAGTGACCTTCCGCGGTGCGACCGATCCGGCGCTGATCGTGGTGGCCTCGTCCGGCGGCCACAACCAACGCACGGAGCGGTTCGCGCTCACCGCCGTACGACGCGGGTAGACCGTCCTGCCTCGCCGGCCAGGTCTACATGCAGGATCGATCAGAACACGAGATCGGACAGCATCTCGATCTGGGCGAGGTCTGGCGAGTAGCAGTACAGCACCAGTTCGTCCGCGCCGAACTCCTGATAGGCCGCGACAGTGTCCTTGATTTCTGCAGGATCGCTGATCGGAGCCCCCCATCCAGGCTTTCCGGTAAAGGCGTAGTAGTCAGCAATCGCCGAGCGTGCGAATTCGGTGGTGGTAGCTGGGCCTATCGCGACGTTGATCTGGCAGACGAGCCGTGGTCGTCCGGCGCGACCGGCGGCATCCCATTGTTCGCGGACGGAGGTCACCAGCGGTCCGGCCCACGCCAGTGGAGCAGCGCAGAGAAAACCTGTGCCGTGCCGTGCCACCCGTGCCAGGGCCGGCGGTGCGAAAGCTCCGATGAGGACCGGGGGTCCTCCAGGTGTGGCCGGGGCCGGCCCGATCGTGCCGCCGGCATCAACGCTGCCGGGTGCCGCATACGGATGGCCCGCCCAGATCTGGTGCAGGTCTTCGAGTTGCCGATCGAGCTGGCGTCCGCGTTGGCTGATCGGGGTGCCAGCCGCCGCATGATCGTCAACTCGGCCACCAATGCCGAGGCCGAGGACGAACCGCCCGTCCGACATCCGATCAAGCGTGGCGGCTTGCTTGGCCAGAAGCGCGGTCGACCGCAGCGGACCGAGCAGCACTTCCGTTTGAAGGCGGATCCGTTCAGTCGCACCCGCAAGCATCGCCAGGGCCGTGAGCGGTTCGGGATTGTCGAACGTGAGGCGGTCGAGCAGAGCCAGTGAGTCGAAGCCGCTCGTTTCCGCGCGTCGGGCCCAATCGAGCAGCGCGCGAGGATTGCTGATGGGAAGGCCAAGACCGATGTCCATGAAATCTCCAAATGATGGCAGCCGAAAAGAGCTGTCGCCACCTCCTCCCCGGCCAAGCCGAGGTCCTGCGCCCATCTGCGACGTACTGCTCGGGCGACAGAATTTGGAGTTCCACGAGAAGCGTACCAGCAACCGGGCTCGGTCAGTCCTTCCGAACCGAGACCTCTTCGTCCTTGGCGGGAGGGTCCACCGCCGCGTGTTCGAAGGTGACGTCGATGGTCTCGGCGGCCTTGTGGCGTTGCGCCTGCGCGTACATGGCGTAGGCGCGGTGGTCGGCCGGCGTCAGGTCGGTGGCCGAGTCGGTGAAGAGGGCCAGCAGTGAGCGTGGGTAGAGCTGGTGGGCGATCACCGAGTTCAGCTCGGCGCCGATCACGGCGATCACCGCGGCGGCGTAGATGAGACCGATCAGGCCGAGCGTCAGCGCGAAGATGCTGTTGACCTCGCTCGCCTTGGCCAGTACGTCGTTCACGTAGATGCCGCCGAGTCGTTCGAGCAGGTGCCAGCCGAGCGCCGTGAAGATCGCGCCCGGAATGATCTTCCGGAAGGCGGGCCGTGGCCTGGTCGCCGGGCGCAGGCAGAGCGTCAGCATGGTGGCGAGCACCAGGATCGACCCGATCGAAACGAGCCAGCCCATGTTGTCGGCGACCACACCCGCCAGGGACGCCTGACTGCCGGCCAGAACGGTCAGGGTGGCGAAGCTGAGCACGGTCAGACCGGCCAGCGACAGCAGCGCCCCGGACCGCAGCCGCCCCTGGAACGGGTTCGGCCGCCCGTTGCGCGGCGTGCCCCAGGTGACGTTGACCGCGTTCTGCACCGCCTGGCCGAGCCCGATGATGCCGTACAGCGCGGTAATCGTTCCGACGATCACCGCCGCCGTACTGCCCTGCAGTCCTTGCGGCGTCGCCAGCTGCGTTCCGACGATCGGGAACTCCTTGAGCGCCGACTGCAGCACCGCCTTCTGCAGCTCTTCGTTGCCTTGGAGAACGAATCCGAGAACCGACGAGGAGATCAGCAGCAGCGGGAAGATCGCGGCGAAGGCGTAGTAGGTGATGATCACGGCGAGATAGCTGCCCTGGTCGTCGAAGAACTTGTACACCACCGCCAGCGGGAACCCCAGCCGCCGATGCCGCCGCTGCGCAGCATCCAGCCGCCCCAAGGTACTCACGCCCCAACCGTACTGACTTGGATACCTTCCCCGCCCCACCGCCCCGATCCAACGCCCCAGATCCCGGCAGCGGCGCCCCAAAAAGCGTCAACAAGCTTCACAGCCCAGCAACAGCCGGGCAACGTGGCCAGGTGACGCTGTGCGCATGGAATCGTTGCGTACGGCGCTGGTGGGCGGGCAGGCGTGTGAGGTGTGCGGGCGGCTACCCCATCCACGGCGACTCCGGCTGACCGTGGCCAAGCTGCTGGCCGTCTTCCCGGTCGAGTTCGCCCTGCACGCGATCGTGCTGGCGCTCCACCCGCCGTACGTCGTCGCTGTCGGCGTGCTCGTCATCACGACGACCGTGCTGGTGATCTGGGTGGTGGAGCCCTCGGCGATGCGGTTCCTGCGCGCGTGGCTACACGCGCCACACGTGCAGGCGAGCAGCGGGATCGACGCGCTGTGGCGGATCCGGGTCACGGTGGCGGACCGGGTGGGATCCCTCGAGCGCGTGACGCACGAGCTGGCCGGCGTCGAAGCGAACATCCTCGGCCTGCACGTCCACGCGGTCGAGAACGGCGTCCGGGACGAGCTGGTCGTGTCGGCGCCCGACTCGGTCCGGGCCGCGTCGCTGTCCGCCGCGGTCGAGGATGCGGGCGGAAACGACGTACAGGTCTGGCCGACCACCGCACTCGCCCTGATGGACGGCCAAACCAAGGCCCTGAGCCTGGCCGCCCGCGTAGTAGGCGACCCCACCGAGCTGCCCCACGCAGTCGCCGAACTCCTCGGCGCCCACCTGATCACCGACCGCGTCCTGCTCTCCGGCCCACTCCCCACCGACGGCACCCTCCTGAAGATCCCGTCCCCCTGGGCCGGCATGTTCGCCTTCACCCGCCCCGGCGAACCCTTCACCCCAGCCGAATCCGCCCGAGCCCACCGCCTGGCCCAACTAGCCGAACTCGCCGTACCCAGGCCGGCCCACCGGCTCTGACGGTTCAGGCTTGGTTATAACCGGCGAGTAGCCGGATGCGGGAGTTCTCAAGGTGGGTTCGCATCGCCTGCTCGGCCCCGCCAGCCTCACCCAGGTCGAGACCGGCTGGGGCCGGAAGGCCTACCGCCCGGGCCGGCCCGACGACAAACCGCCGTACAACGATCCGTCGGTGCAGACCGATCCGGTGTACGACGCGGCGTACAAGTCCTCTCTCACTCGCGGAAGTCAGCGTGTACAAAGAATCCTGACGTCCTTCGAGAGGGAGTGGTGGAACCTTGCCGAAACCCAACATCCTGCTCATCGTCTCCGACGACCACGGGTATGCCGACCGGACCGCGCTCGGCGTACACGGCGACCTGAAGACGCCGGCGCTCGATCGGCTCGCGGCCGAGGGGGTCAGTTGCACGGATGCCTACGTGACGGCGCCGATCTGCAGTCCTTCCCGGGCGGCGATCATTTCGGGCCGATATCAGCAGCGCTGGGGAGCGGAGTGGTTCGAATCGTCCTCGTTCCCGCCGGACGACGTGCCGTCGCTGGCCGAGCGGCTTCAGGACGAGGGGTATCGGACCGGCTACTTCGGCAAGGTGCACTACGGCGGTGAGCAGGTCGGGGACCGGGCCTGCCCGCCGCACCACGGCTTCGAGACGACTCTGTACGGCCTGGCCGGACAGTCCTTCGGCCGGTTGAACTACCTGCACCACTCAACAGAAGCGCAGGCCGAGTACGGCGACCCGGCCGCGGTGCACATGGCCGTCCAACCGCTGTTGTCGGGTGACGAGCCGGTCGAGCACGAAGGCTTCCTCACCGCCGAGATCGGTCGCCGGGCCACCGAGTTCATCAGTTCGGCCGAAGAGGAGCGGCCGTACTTCTGCATGGTGGCGTTCAACGCCGTCCACAACTTCTGCTGGCAGTTGCCGGACGAAGAGCTCGAAGCCCGGGGCCTGCCGAAGTTCACCGACTGGACGCCCGACACCGGCCTGGCCTTCGGTGACTGGTACGACGACGTGATCGTGCCGAACCTGCCCAACGGTCGCGAGTACTACCTCGCCCAGCTCGAACTGATGGACGCCGAGATCGGCAAGCTCCTCGCCACCATCGACAGCACCGGCGACGCCGAGAACACGATCGTCGTCTATGTCACCGACAACGGCGGTTCGACCTGCAACTTCGGCGACAACACCCCGCTCCGCGGCACGAAGTACACGCTGTGGGAGGGCGGCATCCGGATCCCCATGCTGTGGCGCTGGCCCGGCGTACTGCCTGCTGCGCAGAACTGCGACGCCCTGCTCAGCACACTCGACCTACTGCCAACCCTCACCGCCGCCGCCGGCGCCGCACCCGGCACCACCGACGGCATCGACGCGCTCCCCACCCTGCGCGGTTCAGGCGACGGTCACCCCACGCTGCACTGGGACTGCGGCTTCCAATGGGCCGTCCGCGACGCGGACTGGAAGCTCAGCTGGGTGGACAACACCGAGGACACCCGGCACCTGCAAACCTACGAACACGCCCCGATGGGCAACGGCATGTTCCTCGCGAACCTCGCCGAAGACGTCACCGAACAGCACAACCTCCTCGACGCCGAACCAGAGATCGCCGCCCGCCTGTCCGCACTCCACCACCACTGGCGCGCAAACCTCAACCGCCCCTAACGTCCGAAGGACCCGCGGGCTCAGTCTCCGGATCGTCGGACGTTATGGGCGGTTGCTCTGGTTGTGGCTGGTTCACGGATGATTACTGCCGCTGCGGGCCTGGTGCGAATTGGCAGGCGGCGTCTCCCTAAACCGGTTTGGGGAGGGTTTGAGACCGATTCGGGGGGTGAATGCTCCCCGGTTCGCCCTTCGGGAGGGCGAGAGGCTCCCCGAACCGGTTTGGGGAGCGATGTCGCGAGAGGTGATCGGTCGCGGTGGCTGGGGTCTTTGGCTGGGCAGTAGCCCCTCCTTCCCGAAGGTGCTCGTCCCGTCCGGCCGCTCGGATTCGGCCGGCTGGGTAGGCGGTGGCTGGTCGCCGCTGCGGCCGGTTTTACCTGAAGCGGGTGGCTGGGGTGGTCTGGGGCTGAGGGGGATGGTGCGGTCGGTGACCGCGGTTTCCCGTTGCTTGTGGTTGACGGGCTGTGGTTGGGGCCGGCGATGAGGAGGCCTGTCAGCTGACCCGTCGCCGTGGTTGACCACTGCGGTTCGGGTCGGCTGCCAGCGTGCGGAATTTCGCTGGATATCCGTTCAAATGGGCCCTTCTCTGCTCAAATATTGAGGGGAGAACCGGCAACTTGCGGGGAGATCCCCTCGTTTTCCGGGACCGCAACCGGAGCCCGGAAGCTCAGGCGGCGGGTACGCGGTCGCCGGCCTCGCCATCCCCCTCAGCCACAGACCAGGCCCGCCTAGCGCTTCAGTAGATCGGCCGCTGCGGCGACCAGCGACGGTGTACGTATCCGGCCTGTCCGGTGCGGCGCGAATCGGTGGCTGGGCGGTTCTTTGGCTGGGCGGGATGGTGCGGTCGGTGACCGTGGTGGCGCGAGACACCTCGTGATTGCTGGAGACCTGTTGCCCCAGGTCTCCAGCGCCAAGTTCCTGTCTCCGGCCGCTAGTGGAGGCGCCGTCGTCAGGTGAGGGTCAGGAGGCTGGGCCCCAGATGATGGGGCTGGTGCTGAACTGGCTGGGTGAGGTCAGGGGGAGGGTGATGGACGACGCGGCTCCGGGGGAGCGGCTGATGGCGAACTGGCCGTAGTTGAGGTTGGCCTGCTGTTGCGGGGTCGGGGCCATCGGGATGTGGAAGTTCGACGGCGTCTGGCTGGACAGGACGACCTGGAGACGGAAGCCGGGCGGGATCAGGGTGAAGTTCGGCAGGACGGAGATGTCCACCTTCACCGTCTCGGTCGGGGTGAGGAACTGCTGGCTCGCCTGGGTGAACGGGTGACTGGCCTTGATCAGCGCGCCGCCGTCGCCGTACCAGCTCTTGGCCGTGTCGAGCTGGCGCAGACTGACGAGTTGGGTGCCGTCGGCAAGCTTCGTCGCGAAGCCGTACTGGTTGACGAGGTTGACCGTCGCGGTCACCTGCGCGTCCTTCGTGGTGGACTTGACGTAGGCGGTCACGTTGATCGGTCCGTCGAGCACCTTGCCTTCGGTGAACGCGGGCGTGTTGTAGGTCGCCGGGAACCAGGGCGCCGAGTAGTAGATGGTGTCGGCGCCGGCGACCGTGGGCTGGTTGGCGGTCAGAGTGCCACCGGAGTTGAGGTAGTACGACTCGGTGCGCAGGGACGGGGGCCACGCAGCGGAGTCGACCCAACGAGCGGCCTGGTTCTGGAACAGGTGCAGCGGCGTGGACGTGTCGGCCATGCCGGTCGGCTTGCCCTTGAGCCAGGTGTCGAACCACTCCTTGCGGATGTTGGCCAGTACGTCGCCCGAGACGTTCGCACCGTGGGTCCACGGACCGACGATTGCCTGGTACCGGCCGGTGACCGGCTGCCCGGCCTTGATCGGTGCGGTCAACGGGCGGCCGTGGTACGCGTTCTGGGCGGCGACGTACGAACCGAGGTTGCCGCTCGGGAAGAGGTCGTTCCAGCCCGACTCCGACAACGCCGGTACGCCGTTCGCGACGATCTTCGGCATCAGCTGCTCGATGCTCAGGTTGTTCCAGTACTCGTTGTTGTACGAGCGCGGTCCACCGGTCTTCAGGTCGCTGACCGTCTGCTGGATCGGCTCGTTCTGCGCGTTGGACTGCGGGCCGCGCGGGATGACCGTGGCGACCTGCGGGACGAACTGCGACGGGATGCCGCCGGCCGCCGCGAGGTCCTCGTACGACGACGAGTCCGTGCAGAACGGCGCGATCGCCTTCAGCGCGGAGTTCGGGCCGACGGCCGCGGCCGTGTACCACTGGTTCACGCCGAGGTACGAGCAGCCGTCGAGACCGACGGTTCCGGCCGAACCGTCCAGGGTGCGGGCGGCCCAGTTCACCAGGACGGCGCCGTCCTTCCCTTGCCGCTCACCGAACCAGTCCAGTTGGCCACCGGAGGTTCCGGTGCCGCGGACCGCGGAGACGACGTAGATGTAGCCACGCTTCACGAAGTAGTCGCCGGCCACCGTCGGGTCCATCAGCTGGGTGCCGTACGGGTTCTGGCTCAGCAGCACCGGGAAGGTGCCCGGGGCGCGCTGCCCGTTGCTGAGGTTGGTCGGGTAGACGATCTGGACCGCGATCGAGACACCGTCGTCCATCGTGACGGTCGCGGTGACCGGCGTACTGCGGCCGTAGGTGGCGGCTTCGGGTTGCGGCGTCCAGGCGGTCGCCGCGGTCTGGGTTTCGGTGGTGGCAAGGGCGGGTGGTGCGACGACCGGTGCCAGTGCGAACACCAGCGCGCCGGTCAGAGCCAGCAGACGTTTCCTCACTTCGAACTCCTTTATTTCTGAGCGGCCAAATTTCAAATGGCCAGATGGAATCGGCCGAGGGCCCAGGCGCGGTCTCCTGGTTCGGCGATGACGTCGACGGTCCTGCCGTCGACCAGCGACTCGAGCGGCTCGATCAGACCGTCGGCGACGGCCTCGCCCCAGGCCTGCGTGGGCCCTTCGCCCCACGGGTACCAGGGCACGAGATCGTCGACGACGACCAGACCGCCGGGCTTGGCGAGCCGGGCGGCGTTGCGGATGTCGGCGGTCGCGACCTCGTACTCGTGACCGCCGTCGACGAACACCAGGTCGAACACCCCGGCCTCGTACGCCGGAAGCGTGTTCAGCGAGTTCCCGATCACCAGCTCGTGGCGGCCGGGGTAGCGCTCGTCGACGAACTCCTTGGCGAGTTCGACCGCGTGCCGCCGGTCGAGCTCGAACGAGACCACGGTGACGTCGGGCGAGCTCTCCAGGAAGGCGATCGCGGAGAACCCGACGTTGAACCCGACCTCGGCGATCCGCAGCGCGCCGGTCCGGACCGTGACCTCCTGCAGGTACGTCGCTTCCTCGACGCTGGCGCCTCCTTCGTAGAGGCGGCCGCCGTTGCTGCGGACGTGTTCGTACACGTCCCACATGAGCCGTTCGATCCGGCTCATCTCGACATCGGATTGCATGGTTGTCCTCTCTCTACAAACAACGAGGCCTTCACTGAGCACAGGAGCTGAGCGGCTCGAGCAGCTCCGCCGGCAGCCAGGTAGGACTGCTGGATGCGGGCCGCGTTGTGGACGTACTGGGGATGGATGAGCAATGACGTGATCGCCGCCCGCAGGTCTTCCGCACTCGCGCGGTCGAACCGCACGCGGACCCCCGCGCCGGTGGCGACGACCTGTTGGGCGAGCATCGACTGGTCGTCCCGGATCGGTGCGACCACCAGCGGTACGCCGGCTCGCAGGCTCTCGCTGACCGTGTTCTGGCCGCCGTGACAAACCACGACCGCTGCCCGCCGGAGTAGCTCGACCTGCGGAATCCGGTCGGCCACGATGACGTCGTCGCTCGGCACGTCTCCGGCGACGACACCTTGGACCTCGCGCATCGACGCCAGCGCGGCCACACCCTCGGACACGAACCGCCGTCCGGCCGCCGCGTTCGCCGTACCGAGGGTGATCACGACGAGCGGTCGCTCGTCGAGCCGGTCCCAGGGGAAGTCGACCTTCGGCGGGTCGGTGACCGGAGCACCGACGTACTGGACAGCGAGATCTGGAGCCGGCGGTCCGGCCAGCTCGCGCGTGGTGAAGGCGAGGATGAGGTGCGGCGAGAACCGCAGATCAAGCTCCGGTACGTCGTACCGCCGGCACAGCTCGTACAACAGCCCGGTGATCCAGGCTGCGATCTTGGGGAAGGCAGGTTCCGCGAGCTCGGTCGAGGTCGATGCCGAGGTCGCCCACGGGATGCCGAGCTCGGTCGCCACTACCGCACCCGCAAAGGCTTGCTGATCGGCGACGACAACGTGCGGTGCGAAGTCCTCGACCGCGGCCCGCACGCCCGGCACCATCTCGTCGGCCAACGGGATCAGGTAGTTCTGCCAGAGGTACTTCAACGCGGCGAACCCACGCAGCTCGGCCGGACGCAGCTCGACCGCGAACGGACGTGCGTCGCCGGCCGGGTAGACCGGCTCACCAACGAGTTCCGACGTGGTGGGTTCGGGGCCGCACCACGCCACCTCGTGGCCGTTCGCGCGCAACTCGGCCGCCACGGCGCGCAAGGGCGTGACGTGTCCGGTGAGTGGCGGGACCACGAGCAGGAACCTCATGCGGCTTGCCGACCGATCCAACTCAGTACCAGCTCGCGGACCTCGCGGTGACGCTCGACCAGCACCGAGTGTCCCTGGCCGTCGAAGACGTGCAGCTCGCCGTTCGGCAGGAACGTTGTCAGCGCTTCGAGGTCGTCGGACTGGTAACCCTGGCTGCCCAGGATGGACAGCACCGGGCACTCGATGCCCGCGATGTCGTCGGCGCTGAGCAACGGACCGAGCGGCACCTCCTGCGCCATGCTGGTGGACATGATCCGGTCGGCGGCCTGCCGGGCCAGGCGCCGGTGGTGCGCGCTGAAGTTCGCCTCGATCCAGTCGAAGCTCTCCTCGCGCCCGAGGAACTCGATGACGTAGTCCAGGATCTGCGTCATCTTGTCGGCCCAGATCTCGGTGGCCGGCTCGGACTCGATGCAGACGATGCTGCGGACCTTGCCCGGGTGCGCGGCGGCGTAGCTGAAGGCCAGCGTGCCGCCGAAGCTGTTGCCGACCAGATGTACCTGGTCGACCTCGAGCTGGCCGAGCAGGTCGTGCAGGTCGGCCACGAAGTCGCCGATCGTGTAGCCGTTGAGCGGCCGCTCGGTCTTGCCGTGCCCACGCAGGTCGTAGCTGATCACGTTGATCCCCGCGGCCGCGACCGGCGGCGCCAGCGTCAGGTAGAAGCTCGCCAGGCTGTCGGTTCCCATCCCGTGCAGGAAGACCACGGTCTGTTCACCGTCGGCGGGGACGAGCTGAACGTTGGTGCTCAACCCGTTCACCATCATCGTCGGCATCTGCGTCAGCCCCGCGCCGCGAGCCGGTCGGACACGAACTCGGCGATCGCGCCGACGGTCAGCTCGATGACCTCGTCGAGATCCTTCTGGGCCAGGTGTTCGGCCAGGTTCACGTCCGGGCCGAAGTGCTCGGCGAGGATGCCCGCGAACGTGACGAGGTCGATGCTCTGCAGCCCGAGGTCCTCGTGGAACGTGCTGGCCGGAGTGATCTCCAGGTCCAGCAGGTCGAGGTCGCCCACCAACGGGGCGAGCAGTTCGGCAACGGTGTCGAACACGATGAGGCTGGTGGTCATGCGGGGCTCCCGAGGGGTGTCGCCAGGGCGTGGGCGCGGTTGCTGTCGGAGGTGACGGTGATGGACAGGGGCGGTAGGACCCGGCCATGCAGGCCGGACACGGACTTCTCGTCGTCGTGGACGTGGAGCTCGGCCGGATACACCGGTTCGCCGAGCAACGCCCGTACGGCGTCCTTGATCGCGATCCGGCGGAGTAACCAGCCGCGCTGTTCGCGGGGCGGGCAGGCCGCGTACGCCGTTCGCTCGGCGCGATTGAGGTAGACGGCCGCGTAGAACTCGCGAGCGGCCAGGCTCGGCCAGCGGTCCTCGACGGAGGCCGTGCCGTCCGGAGCCACGGTGGAGAAGCGATTCCGGTCCGGGTACGCGTAGACGCGATGGGCGGCGCGGTCACAGGGGAAGCGGACGTCGCGCCAGTTCTCGACGCGCGCCAGCACCTGTCCGTCCAGGATCAGATGCGCGGTCATCTCCAGCAGATCGGGCTCGGCGCGGATCTCGGCCACGCACTCGATCTCGGTGCCGGGTTCTGGTTCGGGCGCGTACCACGTGATGCGCTTGATGCCGCGCGGGAAGGCCAGCAGGTTCTCGGTCTCGTTCGCGAGCATCCAGCACCCGAGGAGTTGACCGACGTTGTCCAGCAGGGCTCCCGGCGCCGGCGGCACCACCAGGCGGCCGCGAATGTGCCCGCGCCCAATGCCGTGCAGCATAGCCAGACCCTGGTACGCCGGACCGTGGAACATCTCGCGGTTCGTATAGATCTCGGCGGCCGTCAGCGGCGGCGCTGTCTCGGCCTCGGTGCTGACCGGTGCCATCGGAGCAATCGGGAAGGTAGCCGCGGTGTTGACGGTGAGCTGCGCATAAGAGCCGAGGTCGACGCGGACCGTGTCCCCGTCGCGCTGCATGGACACCTGGATCGTGCTGGCCGGTTCTGCGAGCAGCCAGCGCGCGAAGGTCGCGTCCTGGACGCCGATGGCGAGGGTGCCCGGCCAGGCCTTCTCGACCTGGCGGCAGGCGAGATCGACGAGCGCGGTCGCGGGTACGACCGGCCAGAAGTCGGACTCGTCCGGCCAGCCCGCGCGCTGCCGGAAGAACCGGTGGTCCCGCAGATACGGCATCGCGGTGAGAGAGACCTCCACTGTGGTCTCGACGGTGCGATTGCCCGCGTAGGCCGCGATGACACTGGCTGCGCTGCGCCGGGTCTCGGCGAGCAGCGCGGTGAACTCGGCAACGATCTCGTCGGAGACACCGGTCGGTATGTCGACCATAGGTTCGAGGAGTCCGCGCGCGTTCTCCGGCAGCGACAGCAGGGCACTCGACGTGTTCAGTCGCACGGTGCGCGGTTCCAGTACGTCGAACTGTGGCTGCGCGCCTTCCACCCACATGGCCGTGGCCACTCGGCGGAGCTGGCTGAGCCCGGACCGGAAGCTGGAGGCGGCTCCGATGACGAGGTGCTCGGCATCCTGCAGGGTGTCGCTCACGAATGAGCCGAGCTGGCCGGCACCGACCTGGATGAACGCGCGGAACCCCTCGCCGTACAGGGTCTTGATGAGTTCGCGAAAGCGGACCTTCTGGACGAGGTGGGCGAGGTAGAGGTCGCGGATCGCGCCGGGCTCGGTGGGGTAGGGCGCGACGGTTGTTGCCGACCACATCGGAATTCGCGAGGCGCGGAAGTCGAGGTCCTTGACGAGGTTGGCGAACGGCGTCAGGTGCGGGGTGAGGTAGCGGGTGTGGACGCCCGAGCGGAACGGTAGCGACCTGGCGATCACGCCTGCGCCGCGGCACGCTTCGGCGAGCTGCCGGATGGCGTCCGGTGCTCCGCACGCGATCGTCTGCTGGGGCGCGTTGTCGTGCGACAGAACGATGTCGAGGCCGGCGTAGAGCGGTTCGGCGATCTCGGCCGCGCAGCCGAGCACGAGGAATTCGGTGTCCGGGATCGTGAAGCCGTCCGGCCAGTAGCGGCTGACCAGGTCGGCGGCCGGGCCGGTGGAGTACATGCCGGCCACCTGCATCGCGGTCCATTCGCCGACGCTGTGACCGGCGAGCGCGTCCGGGGCGACGCCGATCCGGCCGAGAGCCTCGTGCAGCAGTGTGCCGACGTGCGTCACGCTCTCGGCGTGATCGAGCAGACTCACGGTCGACCAGCTCGGGGCGGGCAGTCCGAACTGCCGGGCGACGTCCGCACAGTTCGGCGTACCGTCTCCTTCCAGGCCTGGGAACAGGAAGGCTGTCTTCGAATCCGGTGCCTGTAGCAACGGACTTGTCGTGCACCAGATGTCTTTCGCGCCGCGCCAGGGCTTGCCTTCGGCAACGACCTTCGCCGCGATCCGGCGGGCCAGGGCGAGGTTCGGTTCAGTGGGACCGACGATGCCGATGCGGAACCGCCCTTCTGCACCGGCACCGTCGGGTTCGTGGGGCCGGTCGAGCCGGTCGAGCAGCTCGTCGGCGGTGTGTGCGGCGATGCGCAGTACCCGCTCAGGTTCGTGCACCCGCGCCCGGCCCTTCTTCGGCGCGTGATCGGCCTCCTCCAGGACGACGTGGGCGTTCACCCCGCCGAATCCGAAGGCGTTCACCGCGGCCCGCCGCGGCCAGTCCGTGGCCCATTCCTCGGCTGTGCCGATCGTGCGGAAGCGGGTGGTCTCCACGAGCGGGTTGGGCTCCGCGCAGTGCAGGGTCGGTGGGAGGACGCGGTGGTGCAGCGCGAGCGCGACCTTCACCAGGCCGGCGATCCCGGCGGTCGGCAGCGTGTGCCCGATCATCGACTTGACCGAGCCGATCACCGCGCGCGGGCCGTCGTCGGCGGGTCCGAAGACCTCGGTCAGGGTTGCCAGTTCGGCGGCGTCGCCGGCCTTGGTCGCGGTGCCGTGGGCTTCGAGCAGACCGATCGAGGACGGGTCGAGATCGGCGGCCGACCAGGCCCGTCGGAGCGCGAGGACCTGGCCGGCGACCGATGGGCTGAGCAGGCTCGCGCCCTTGCCGTCGCTCGACGTACCGGAGCCTTTCAGCACGGCGTACACGCGGTCGCCGTTCGCGCGGGCGTCGTCGAGGCGCTTGAGCATGACGATCGCCGTACCTTCGCCGATGAGCAGACCGTCGGCGTCCTGGGACAGCGGGCTGATCCGCTGGCTCGGCGATAGCGCGCCGATCTGGGTGAACATCGACCAGAGAGTGTCGTCGTGCGTGTGGTGCACCCCACCGGCCAGTACGACGTCGCACCGGCGGCGGACGAGTTCGCCGATCGCCTGGTCGACGGCGACGAGTGAGGAGGCGCAGGCCGCGTCCACCGTGTAGGCCGGACCGAAGAGGTCGAGGCGGTTGGCGATCCGGGAGGCGGCCAGGTTCGGGACCAGCCCGATGGCCGTCTGGGGGCGGAACTCGCCGAGTGGTTCGAGCAACGCCGTACGGAGACGCTCGATCACTTCGGGTCCGGCTGAGGGGACGAGCTCCTGGACGGTGCGGGTGATCTGCCGGATGGTTCGCACGCGCTGGTCGAACCGTAGGAGGCCGGGGGAGAGGTAGCCGCCGCGGCCGAGGATGACGCCGACCTTGGCGCGATCGCCCAGCCGGTCGAACCCGCCCGCGTCCTCGATCGCGGCCACTGCGGTCGCCAGAGCCGCGAGCTGGTCGGGTTCCATCCCGTCGACATCGGCCGGTGGGATGCCGAAACCGAGCGGATCGAAGTCGACGGTGTCCGGGACGAATCCGCCCCGACGCCCGTAGGTCTGGTCCGGCGCCGTACCGGTGCTGCCGTGGAATCCTTGCTCCCAGCGGGTGACCGGTATGTCGGTGATGGCGTCTGTGCCGGTGATGATGTTCTGCCAGTACTGGCCGACGTTCGCGGCGCCGGGAAGCAGCACGCCCATCCCGACGATCGCGACCGGCTCCTGGCTCACCACAGCGAGGCCGTGTAGAGCACGGCGCGGACGTCGGGCGAACCGTAGGCCAGCTCGCGCAGTAGTGCGGCGGTGCCTTCGTCGGGGTCGATCAGCGCGACGTCGCGGCGGCCGTATTCGCGGGCGAGCTCGGGGGTGACCATGCCGCTGTGGTCGTCGGCCGGTGCCCACGGGCCCCAGTGGACGGTGAGTGCTCGGCCGTTCCAACGGGTGGCGAGGTCTTCCAGTGCATCGTTGGCGGCGGCGTAGTCGGTCTGGCCGCGATTGCCGAGTACGGCCGAGATGCTGCCGAAGAACGTGATGAAGCCCGGCTGGATCTTCTCCTCGGTCAGTGCCGCGAGCAACGTACTGGCGCCGGTGACCTTGGTCTCGAAAACGGTGCGGAACGACGTGTCGTCCTTGAGAGCCATCAGTTTGTCGTCGATGACACCGGCGGCATAGACGACGCCGTCGATGCGGCCGTGCCGGGTGACGACGTCCTTGACAAGCTGATGAACGGCTTCACTGTCTTGTACGTCGACGCTCTGGTAGCCGGAGCGACCACCGGCCGCGGTGATCTGGTCGAGCGTTCGGCCGATCTCGCGCTGGGCGAGGACAGTCCGAACCTGGCGCTCGATGTCCGCGACCGAACCGCCGCGGGTGATCAAGGTTTCGCGGATGGCTTGCGCGTCGTGGGGGAGGGCGGCGTCTTCGGGCGCCATCGGCCAGGGGGTACGGCCGGCCAGTTCGATGCGGGATCCGTTGGCGGCCAGGGCGATCGCCGTACGGGCGGTGATGCCGCGGGCACCGCCGACCAGCAGGACGACGGAGTCCGCGTCGAGGCCGATCGCCTGCAGCTCGCCGCTGCCCGGTCCGGCTCCCGAATGGGCGAGGGAACCGAGTTCTTCGTTGGTCGGTACGTCGGTCCAGCGGCCCTGACTGTTGTGGTGGGCAACGACCTGGCCGTCGTCGGTGAGCAGCTCCGACAGCACGATCGTGGGGACGTCGTCGAGGTCGTCGATCAGGACGAGCCGGGTGCTCGCATCCCGCTCGAGTGCCGCCGCCCGGAACAGCCCGCGCAGTCCGGCACTGGCCTGAGCCACCGCGAGGAACGTACCGCGGGCCTCCTTCAGCTGACCGAACAGCCGTGGTGCGGGCGACTCGCCGGTGTCGGTCAACGCGTCGAGCGAGATGACGAGGTCCGCGTCAGCCCCCTCAACAGCCGTCGCACCCGCACCAACGAGCCGCCCACGAATGGACCCCGCCAGATCCTCCGGCCCCAGCACCGTAAACGTCTTCCCATGCAGACTCGCCCCATCAGCACCCGCCGGCGGGCAAGCCTCCGCCCGCGCCACATACCGCCGCGGCGCCGTACCGACTCCTGTCATAACGTCCGAAGAAACGCCGACCGTGGTCTCCGCATCTTCGGACGTTGCGAGGGGGGTGAGGAGGAGTTGCAGTTGGGTGATGAGGCCGTTGGCGGTGCGTTGGCGGACCAGGAGGTCGGTGCTGTCGGTGGCGGTGAGGCCTAGTTGGGTGAGGAGGGTGCCGGCGATCTCGGTGCGTTTGATGGAGTCGATGGAGAGGTCGGCTTCGAGGTCGAGGTCGCCTTGGATCATGCTCGCCGGGAAGCCGGTCCGATCACTGATCACAGCCAGCACCGAAGCGCGAACATCGGTGGCGACCGGTTCCACCACCGGCTGTTGTTCGATCACCTGGACGGGGGCGACGACCACCGCGGGGGCGGGCTCGACCGGGCGGGGCGGGGCGGTCGGCGTACCGAGGTAGCCGAGCATCACGTCGCGTTGGCCCGCGACGAACTCGCGGCTGGTACGGAGGAACTCGACGATCACCTGGTCACGCTGGGCTGGCTCGTTCATCACGGTCCTCGGGATCGGGCGGGCGGGGGTGAGTCCGTTCGGAGGGATCTGTCCGTCGGGCCGGCGAACGACGTGGCCGTTCACCGTCCACACATCCGGACGCGGCGCGGGCGGGGTGGGACGGCCGCGGTAGAGCCGGTCGGTGTCGACCGGGACGCCGGCCCGCGCGAGGGCGCCGAGCGTGGTGAGGAATCCGTTCAGGCCGGGTTCGCAGGCGAGCACCTGGTGCGGGCGGTCGCCGAGGATCTCGCCGACCAGCCGGGACAGCACCCGGCCGGGCCCGACCTCCAGGAAGATCCGGGCCCCAGCGGCGTACATGTCCTCGATCTGTTCGACGAACCGAACCGCCGACGGGATCTGCAGCGCCAGCTCGTCCCGAACCGAACCAGGTTCGTACCGCCTGCTCGTCCGGTTCGACCACACCGGCAAGCTCGGGTCCTGGATCGGCGCGCTCCGCAGCGTCTCGGCGAACAGGTCACCGGCCGCCGCAACCAGCGGACTGTGGAAAGCGCACGAAACCGGGATCCGCTTGGCAGCGACACCGCGTTCCCGCAGCTGCGCGACGCTGTGGTCGATCGCGGACACGCTGCCGGAGATCACGACCTGCTCAGGAGCATTGTGGTTGGCCACCACGACATCCAGACCAGCCAGCTTTTCCGCGAGATCGTCAGACCGAGCCCGTACGGCGGCCATCGCCCCGGACGGCATGCCCGCGATCGCGGCGGCCCGGGCACGACTCAACTCGACCAGCGTGGCCGTGTCGAACGCACCGGCGACCGACAGCGCGACCAGCTCGCCATAACTGTGCCCAGCAAGGAAGTCAGGCGTGACGCCAAGCTCGGCCAGCAGCCCACAGACGGCGGATTCGACCAACCCGAGCGCGGGCTGTGCGACCTGGGTGTCGGTCACCGCCGCGCTCTGCGCCGTACTGCGGACGTCGTCGAACGCGCGGGGCGGGAACACCGCCGACACCAGGTCGGGGTGCGCTCGCATGCTGTCCGCGAGCTCGGGGAAGTGCACGAACAACTCGGCGAGCATCCCGGGCCGCTGACTCCCTTGTCCCGGGAACAAGAACGCGAGCTTCCCCGGCGTGGTCTCCCGCACGGTGATCGCTGGTACGTCGGTCTTCCAGTCCCGCAGCGCGTGCGTGCGATCAGGCGGAACCGGGCCCGGCGCCAGGACGGCGTGGAAGTTGGTGCCACCGAACCCGAACGCGCTGACTCCGGCAAGCCCACGCATTCCGGGCGCCGGCCGTGCGGTGGTCGAGAACGTGAAGGGACTGCCATCGGCATCCCAAGCGGTGTTGGGCGAGTCCAGGTGCAGGGTCGGCGGCACCACCTCGTGCCAGATCGCCAGTACCGCCTTGATCAGTCCGGCCAGCCCGGCCGCGCACTTGGTGTGGCCGATCTGGCTCTTCACCGATCCCAGCGCGATCGATCCGGGCCGCGCACCGGCGTCGGTGAAGAAGCCGGTCAACGTTCGCAGTTCGGTCGCGTCGCCGACGACGGTTCCGGTCCCATGCGCTTCGATTAGGCAGACGTCGGTCGGCGATACTCCGGCGTCCTCGTAGGCGCGTTCCAACGCACGCCGCTGTCCCTCCGGACGCGGTGCGGTCAGCCCGAGCGCCTTGCCGTCGCTCGCCGCGCCGACCCCCTTGATCACGCCGTACACCCGATCGCCGTCCCGCTCCGCGTCAGTACGGCGCTTCAGCACGAGACAGGCGACGCCTTCGCCGAGTGCGATGCCATCGGCGGCCGCGTCGAACGGGCGGCAGCGTCCGGTTGGCGACAACGCACCCGCGGAGGTGAAGTTCAGGTAGTCGTTGATGCCGTTGTGCAGGTCGACGGCACCGCACAGCACCATCGAGCTCGTACCGGATCGCAGTTCCTTGACCGCGATGTCCAACGCGGCCAGCGAGGACGCGCACGCCGCGTCGACGGTGTAGTTCGCGCCACGCAGGTCGAGCCGGTTGGCGATCCGGCCGGAGATGACGTTGGCCAGGGTTCCGGGGAAGGAATCCTCGGTCAGCTCGGGCAGCTGACCGAGTAGCTCCGTCGGCACCTCGGCCAGGTAGCTGGGAAGCAGCGCTCGCAGTACTTCGGCATTGGCCAGATCGCTTCCGGCCTCGGCGCCGAACAGCACGCTGGTGCGTTCACGGTCGAAGGGGCGTTCGTCGTACCCGGCATCGGCGAGTGCTCGGCGTGCGGTCTCCAGCGACACCAGCTGCGCCGGATCAATGCTCGCCATGGACGTGGGCGGGATGCCGTAGGCCAGCGGATCGAACTCGACCGGCGGCAGGAACCCTCCCCAGCGCGAGGTCGACTGTCCGGCATAGATCGCTGGGTCCCATCGGTCCGCCGGAACTTCGGTGACCGAGTCCACGCCGTTCAGGATGTTCGACCAGAACGCGGGGAGGTCAGGTGCGCCGGCGAAGGTGCAGGCGATGCCGACGATGGCGATGTCGCGGTCGGCTGAGGCGATCGATTCCCGTGGCGCGCGGTTGCGCAGGAGCTCGGTGGCGCCGTCCGTGACCGCGGCGTGCAGCTCGGCGATCGTCGTACCGGCGTTACGTAACACTGATACCTGACCGGCCATGTACAGGCCTTGGTCGAGCTGGGCGTCGCCGTCAACGGTGACCAGCTCGGCGCCTTCGCGCACCAGACCCTTGGAGGCGATCCGCAGTCGGCCGGTGTTCAACTCTTCGAGACGCTGCCAGGCATCCTGGCGCGGCAGGTCCGTGAGCTCACTCTTGAGCGTTTCGAACTGAGCGGTATACGGGCTGGGCAGGCAGCGCGTGCTGTGGCCGGGCGCCGTCTCCAGCGTCACCGTTGCCTCGGCCTCGATCGCCTGCTCCTGGAACAGCTCGGTGATGGCTCCGGTGGCAACGGCCTCGCGGGTGAACAGGTACGCGGTGCCCATCAGCACGCCGATCCCGGCGCCCCTGGTCGCGAGTTCGGCCGCCGCGGCCGCGACCATCGCGGCCGACCGGGCGTCGTGGATGCCGCCGGCGAACAAGATCTCCAGGCCCGGCCCATGCCCGCGCAGGACGTCAAGCTGCTGCTCCCAGAGCGCGAAGCTTGATCGCGGGCCCACATGCCCACCGCACTCGGCACCCTCGAACACGAACCGCTTGATCCCGGCGTCGAGGAACTGCTGCAACAGGATCGGCGACGGCACATGCACGTACGTCGCGATGCCCTGCGCCTCGAGTGCCTTCGCCTGGGTCGGCTTCCCACCGGCGAGCAACGCACACCGCGGCTTCGCAGCCAGTACGGCGGCCAGCTGCTCCTCCCGCCTTTCCGCGTCGATGAACCCGAGCAGGCCGGCGCCCCAGGGACGCTCACCGAGCGCCTGCGCGGTCTTCGCGAGCAGCTCCGTCGTCTGGGCACCCGTGGAGGTCGCCACGGCAACGAACGGGAACCCGCCGTGCTCAGCGACTGCCGCGGCGAACGCGGGCTGGTCGCTCACCCTGGTCATCGGGCCTTGAGCGATGGGCAGGGCGCTACCGAGCGTCTGGCACAGCGGCGCGCCTTGGTCGGCAGGGTCCGGAAGGTGATCGATCGCCGCGCGCAGCGAGCGCACTGCGGCCTCTGCCGAGCGATACCGGCCGGCGAAGAGTGGAGCGAGCGACGAGTCGGGCAGTGACTGTCGCTGTACCGAGGTTGCCTCCGGCAACAGCGTGAGCTGCTCGTCGAGCAGGACGCCGGCTGCCCCGCCCGCGACCGCGCCGACCGCGGTGCGCGGTCCGACTCCGGTCGCCCAGACGGGGATCTGATCGCCGTACACGTCGAGGAGCTGTTGCAGCAGGACGAAGGCCGACAGCTCGGCAGCGACCGCTACCAGGCCGATCGCTCCGTGCTCGACGGCCTCCGCTGCCTGTTGCACCGAGGTCACCTCGGCGAGGGTCGGCAGTTCGATCCTTGGTCCGCCAATCCCTTGCAGGACTAGGGAAACGCCGCAGTCTCGAATCGCGTCCGGCGCGATCGTGCAGTCGGCCGGCACGCGAACGCCGTACGGGATGTCACGGAGTTGGGCGGCTGACTGGGTCAGTCCCGTCGTGCCGGCTAGATCGAGGATGGGGAATCCACCGCCCCGGGCCAGGGCGGTGAGGAGCTGGGGGGCGGAGCTCAGTCCGAGGACCTTCGCTCGAAATACGTCGCTCACAGGGCGTACCTCCTTGTTCACCGGTAGCAACACCCGGTCGAGAGCAAGGAGAACGCAGAGAAGCTGAGAAATGCAAGAGGAAGAAGCGTTAAATTCTCGCACCCTCTCCATGTGGAGATATGGGTTCGGTGACGTTTTGGGTATACATGTCAACTACCTGTGATCAGCATCTGGAGCCGCCGTGGAACTGGCTGGACGTGTGATCGTGGTGACCGGCGCCGCGCGGGGAATCGGCGCCGCGCTGGCCTGCCGGTTCGCCGCCGAAGGCGCCGCCGGAGTGGTCGTCTCCGACCTGGATCTCGACGCCGCCGAGGTGGTCGCCGCGAGAATCGTTGCCCAGGGCAGTAATGCGGTCGCGGTCCGGGCGGATGTCTCTTCGAAGGACGACCTGAAGGGTTTGGTGCTGGCGGCCAAGGATCATTACGGACCGGTCGATCTCTTTTGCTCGAACGCCGGAGTCGCCTTCGGCACCGGGGTGCACGCGTCCGGCGATCAGTGGGCGACGTCGTGGGAAGTCAACGTGATGCAACACGTGTACGCCGCTCAGCTGGTGGTGCCCGCGATGGCGCGACGCGGAGAGGGCTATCTGCTGATCACCGCATCGGCGGCCGGACTGCTCGGTGCGCCGGGCGATGCGCCGTACTCGGTGAGCAAGCACGCGGTGGTCGGGCTGGCCGAGTGGCTCGCCCTGACCTATAGACCGAAGGGCGTGAAGGTCAGTGCGTTGTGCCCGCTCGGTGTCCGAACCGCCCTGCTCGAACCTGCCGTCCTGGCTGGGCATCCGGCCGCACTGGCGATCGCCGCGCAGGCGCCGATGCTGGAGCCGGCAGAGGTGGCTGAGGCCGCCGTACAGGGAGTGCGGGACGAGGACTTCCTGATTCTGCCGCACGAGTCGGTCCGGGAGCGGTATGCGCGCAAGGCCCAGGATCCCGGCCGGTGGATCGACGAGATGATCGCAGAAGGGCTCTGAGCATGGAGTTTCGCAGAGTGGGCACGAGCGGGCTGGCGGTGAGCGAGGTTGCCTACGGCAACTGGCTGAACCATGACGCCGACTGCGTGCAGGCGGCGCTGGACGCCGGGATCACCACGTTCCACACGGCTGCGGCCTGGGGTGGGGGAGCGGCCGAGGAGAGCCTGGCGGCAGCCTTGGCCGCGGCGCCGCGCGACGATCTCGTCCTGTGTACTGGCGTGTTCTGGCCGGAGGGTGCCGGGCCGAACGGCGCTGGTCTGAGCCGGAAGCATCTCGTGAAGTCCTTGCACGGCTCACTGCGCCGGCTCGCCACGGACTACATCGACATCTATCAGCTGCTGCGTTTCGACTATCAGACTCCGCTCGAGGAGACGTTCCTCGCGCTCTCCGACCTGGTGCGCCAGGGCAAGATCCTGTACGTCGGAACGTCGGAGTGGAGCGCCGATCAGCTGCAACGCGCCGGGGCGCTGGCCGAGCGGTACGACGTACCGTTCGTGGTCAATGAGCCGCACTACTCGATGCTGTGGCGAGTGGCGGAGTCCCAGGTGATGCCGGTCTGCGATCGGCTCGGGGTCGGGCAGTTCGCTTCGGTCCCGCTCGCTCAAGGGGTGCTCACCGGCAAGTACGGCGACGGCCAGGTCCCGCCCGGTTCACGGGCTGCTGGCAACTATGTCCAGCAGCTGATGATTCGCGGCCTGCTGGTCCCGGGGGTGCTGGATCGGGTTGAGCTGCTGCGTGGCGTGGCTGCGGATGTGGGACTGACGATGGCCCAATTGGCTGTTGCCTGGGCGCTTCAGCACGACAGCGTCGCGTCGGCCGTCGTCGGTGCGAGTACGCCGGAGCAGGTAACCGAGAACGCGAAAGCGGCTGGCGTCCGGCTCGATATCGACGTACTGACCAGGGTTGATCAGTTGCTCGGTGGCGCCATCCAGACCGACCCGCGGCTGACCTGGTCGCCGCCCGCGGGGCTCGGTTAGCCTTCGCGCACCAGCCGATCGGCGAGCCGGAGCAGGATCGTCAGCTCCTGCTCGCCGGCGACCTCGAAGAGATTCCGGCGGACCGACCGCGCGTGGATGATGTCGGTTGCCTCGAGTGCTTCGCGTCCATGGGTTGTGAGCCTCACGAGCATCGACTTGTCTTCGCAGAGCTTGCGGTCGATCAGGCCCTTGGCCTGCATCCTGGTGAGTTGCCGGGACAGCCGGCTCTTCGACCAGTACATGGTGTCGGCCAGCCGCTGCTGGCCGATCGAGGCGCCGGCCTCCTTGATGTGCATCAGCACACTGTGCTCCGCCTGCGAGAGGTCGGACACCTCTTTGACATCGAGGGATACCCGGTAGCGCAACAAGTCCGCGATTTTCAGTGCGGAGCGCCAGATTTCCATTTCACTGGCCGTCAGGTGGTCGTCCACAGGGAGAACTCTGCGTGAATGTGGGTTCTATGTAAACGGATCAGCACGCCTGAACTTCGTCAGGACTGCTGGGAGTAGTGGCGGCGGGCCTTCATCCGGTTGCCACAGGACTGCATCGAACACCAGCGGCCGGTGTTGGCCTTGCTGCGATCGAGGAGGAACAGGTGGCACTCGTCGTTGGCGCAGGCCCGAAGCCGCCCGGGCTTCGACCGGCTCACGGCGTCCCAGGCCATGACGATCCTGGCTGGTAGCAGGGTCCGGCCTTCGAGGCTCCACTCGATCCCGGAGTCCGTGACTGCGGGTGCCACGTGGATCCCGCGCAGGAACGGCTCCAGGGCGGTGGTTGTCTGGTCGCCGCGGACGACGGACTGCAGCGCCGAGCGGACAGCGGTCAGCGCCTGACGTCCCTCGGCCTCCGCGCCGTCCGTGTCCAGCCAGGTCCGCCACGCGATCGTCTGCTCCAGCTTGTCGCTCTCCACGCCCCGGGTCATCGGCGTGCTGTTCAGCAGGTCGAGCAGCAGCTCCTCGTCGGCAGCCACCGACGTCACCGTCACCATCGTCATCGTTCTACCCTCCTTGGCCCTGTTGACAGGTTATATCATCATCGGTTTCTATATAACCCTATTGCTCAACCGAGAGGGTTAGAACGATGACGAAGGTCCACCACCGGTACGCCGAGATCGACGGGCAGCGGCTGTTCTACCGGGAGGCGGGTGCCGCGGAGGCGCCGGTCGTCGTCCTGCTGCACGGCTTCCCGACCAGCTCGTTCATGTTCCGCGAGCTGATCCCGCGACTGGCCGACGAGTACCGGGTGATCGCTCCGGATCTGCTGGGGTTCGGGCTGTCCGACGCGCCGGCCGCGACGGAGTTCGACTACACCTTCGACGCGCTGACCGACCTGACCGCGGGACTACTCGCGGAGCTCGGCGTCACGTCGTACGCGATCTATGTGCAGGACTACGGCGCACCGGTCGGCTGGCGGCTCGCGCTGCGGAGTCCGGAGTCGATCACGGCGATCATCAGCCAGAACGGGAACGGGTACGACGACGGGTTCATCGAGGGTTTCTGGAAGACGGTGTGGGACTACCAGGCCGAGCAGAACCCGGAGACCGAGGCGGCGATCCGGACGGCGCTGTCGCTGGAGGGGACCCGCTGGCAGTACGTCGCGGGCGTCGAGGACGAGAGCCTGCTCAGCCCGGACACCTGGCACCACGACTTCGCGAAGATCTCGCGGCCCGGCAATGACGAGATCCAGCTGAAGCTGTTCCGCGACTACGCGACCAATCCGGCGCTCTACCCGCAGCTGCACGAGTATCTGCGGACGAGTCAGCCGCCGGTGCTGGCGGTGTGGGGGAGTGGCGACCCGATCTTCGGGCCGGAGGGCGCCAAGGCGTTCGGGCGCGATGTGCCGGACGCCGAGATCCACCTGCTCGACGGCGGTCACTTCCTGCTGGAGAGCGCGCTCGACGAGACCGCGGACCTGATCCACGACTTCCTGGACCGCCGCGTTCGATCGGTGCGCTGAACCGCAGGCATAAAGCAACCCCCGCACATGGTGTGCGGGGGTTGCTTTGTTTCTAGTCGCAGGTGTCGCAGATACCGCTGGCCGGCGTCTGCAGGTTGCACTTGGGGCAGGCCTTGATCGGCCGTTCGGCGATGGCTGCCTTGCGAGCACGGGCCCGCGCGGCGCCGAGCTTGGCCGGGATCATGGCGCTGCCGCCGTCGGACGGCAGGTTGCCGGCCTCGAAGTGGCGGTACGCCGCGAGCCGCTCGTGCGAGGCGTGCGCGTCGGGGTCGGCCGGGGTCTCGCCGGTGGCGGCGCCGACGATGGCGGCGTAGCCCTCGAAGACACTTTCGTCGGGGTTGACACACAGCGCGGGCAGCATCGGCTCACCGCGGCGCAGGTTCTCCGCGTAGACCTCGGCGAGGGTGCCGCCGATCCAGAGGCGCGGAAGCTGCTTGGTCCGGATACCGGTCGCCTCCTGCACTCCGGTGGCGAGGTCCTTGAGCTGCACCAGCGACTGGTACTTGTTGGCGGCGACGAGCAGCATCTCGCGAGCTGCTCCCGCCCACTCGACGCGTGCGGCGGCTACTCCGATATCGGACACCTCACGCCAGGAGCGCTCTTCTACAGCGGGTAGTTCGTGGTCTGATGTGGCGACATCGAAAGTAGACACCTTCGAAACCCTACGGTGCCGCGGCCGATCGGCGAAACCGCACAGTGTGAGATCAGTCGTGCTGAGGCAGTAATTGTGCTTTAAGCGAGACCCGAGCCCGGCTGATCCGGGACTTGACGGTGCCGATCGGTACGCCGACCTGGTCCGCGATCTCGTCGTAACTGAGCTCGTAGATGTCGCGAAGGACGACCGAAGTGACAGTCTCGGGCAGATCCGTCTCCAGATGCTCGAGCGCGTCGAGCAGATCGAGCCGGGTCCCCGCGACGACGCTCGTGGTGCGCGGGTCAGGACGGTCGTAGCGAGCCGGGCGGTCGTCGTCCTGCCAAGCTGCCGGGTTCTCGACGGCGCGGCGCTTCAGCCGGCGGTAGGTCTCCCGGGCGGCGTTCGACGCGACCACATGGACCCAGGTGCTGAACCGGCTCCGGCCCGAGAACGTGCCGATCTTGGTCGCGATCGCGAGCAACGCGTCCTGACAGGCATCCTCGGCGTCGGCCCGGTGCGGCAGGATGCGCTGGCAGATCCGCATCACCTGCGGCTGCACCTGCCGGATCAGCTCGTCCAGCAATGCGGGGTCCTGGGCAGCGCGCCGGGCCAGGTCGTCGAGCGCGTCCCCGTCGTTGGCCATGTCGTTGACGATAATGGTCGCCATGGTTCAGCCCTCTCATTTTGGCCGGTACGCCGTGATCCGGCGCTTGGGCAGTGGTGGTTTCGCTGCGGTCTGGCTGGTTCGGGACGAGGAGCTCGACGCCGAGGTCGCGGTGAAGGTGCTGGCCGAGCACTGGGTCGACAATCTCGACGTACGGCGTCGCTTCGTCGAGGAGGGGCGATTCCTGCGGAAGGTCGACTCGCCGTACGTCGTCGGTGTCCACGACATCGGCACCACGGATGACGACCGCCCGTTCCTGGTACTGACCTACGCCGACCGCGGGACGCTGGCCGAGCGCATCAAGGCGGGCCCGCTCCCGCTCGCCGACACGGTGGCGGTGATCGACGATGTGAGCTCGGGGTTGCAGGAGCTGCACGACCGCGGCGTACTGCATCGTGACGTGAAGCCGGAGAACGTGCTCTTCCGGAGCACTCCTACGGGGGAGCGGGCGATGCTCGGGGATCTTGGGTTGGGTAAGTCGCTTGAGGCGGTGTCTCGGGTGACCATGCCGGGCGGTACGCCGGCGTACGTCGCGCCGGAGCAGGTTCGTGGTGATGTGCTCGATGCGCGTGCGGATCTGTATGCGCTGGCTGCGGCTACTTATGCGGCGCTCGCCGGGCAACCGCCGTACGGGGCGACGACGTTGGCGGCCGTGTTGGCCGTCGATGGGCCGCCGGCTCCGCTGGAGACTGTGCCGGCTGCGGTGAACGAGGCTATTCGGCGCGGGCTTCGTAAGGACCGCGAGGAGCGGTGGCCGGATGTGCGGTCGTTCGCCGATGCGCTTCGGGCTGCGGCGGAGGCTGGTGCGCCGGCGCGGCGGTTCTCGCTCAATCCGTGGGTGGCTGCGACGGTTGCGGCGGCGGTGCTTGGTGGTGCGGGTGGGTACTTGGGGTGGCAGTACGGGGTGAGTCGGCAGTGGGTGCGGGTTGTGGATCAATCGGGGGGCCTTTCGGTGAAGCTTCCGCGGGACTGGGGTCAGAGCCGAAGTGGCTCGGGCTGGCAGCCGCAGGGGGCGACCGGTCGACTGCCTGGTCTGTTGGCGAGTGGTGACAACGCCAGCTGGAACCAGCCGACGGCGAAAGTCTCGGGTGTCTTTGTCGGGGTCTTGCCGTCAGGATCGTTGCCTGCGGCAAGCTCATTGCCTGGGCCGGCTGGTTGCACGGTGACACCTGAGCGAGCTGATAACGCTGAGATGGCGACCGCGAGGTATACGGGATGCCCGGCCGGCATGACGACGTACGAACGAGTCCAGAAGGTTGGGGCGTCGCTGGTGCGGATCCAGGTGCGGGCCTCGGATGCCGCTGAGGCCGAGCAGGTCTTGGACTCAGTTGCCTATACCCCGACTAAATAGCCCCTGCTCTTCTTCCTCACCGGTCGCGGTGGCTGGGCACTTTGGCTGGTCAGGAACCCCGCCGTCCTGAATGTGCTCGTCCCATCCCGCCGCTCGCATTCGGCCGATCTTGTACGCGGTGGCTGGTCGCCGCTGCGGCCGGATTTACTGAGACGGGTGGCTGGGGTGGTCTTCGGCTGAGCCGGATGCTTCGGTCGGTGACCGAGGTTCCCCGTTGCCTGTGGCTGACGTGCTGTGCTTTCCGCCGACGAATCACGAGGCTTTGTAGCTGACCCGTCGCGGTGGTTGCTGACGTCAGACCAGCTGACCTGGCCGGTTCGTTGGTCGGTGCTTTTTCTTATATAGCGACCAGAACTTACCGACTACCGCAACCCTGCCTAGCCCAGCCATAGCCCGGAAGCTCAAGCAACCGAAACTGTGGTCACCGGCCTTGCCATCCCCCTCAGTCAGAGACGACGCCCGCCTAGCGCTTCAGTAAATCGGCCGCCGCGGCGACCAGCCACCGCGTACGTGTCCGGCCTGTCCGGTGCGGCGCGATTCGGGGGCACACCGACCACCTTTGCGCGGATCTACTGCCACCCAGAGACAGCAGATCCCCGCAAACACGCGCCAGAAGGGTGAACTCGCGTTAGCCGGTGGATTTTGGGTGCTCTGTGACGATTTTCCACCGGATAGCGCGGGGGACGGCCCGCGGGGGAGGTTGTGTCAGTGGGTTAGGTCGTAGGGGCGGTTGTCGGTTTGGCCGGTGCCGGGCTTTAGGGGGGTGGCCAGTTCGCAGGTGCCGGTTGCGGGGGTGCAGCGGGCGATGGCGGTTTTGGTGGCTTGTTCGGCCAGGACGAGGATGTGGGTGGGGTCTTCCATGGTGGTGGAGATGATGGTGACCTTGGAGCCGCCGGACCATTCGCGGACCGGTTTGCCGTTCTTCAGGTCCAGGGCGGCGAAGAGGCCGTCGCCGTAGCCGTCGCGGTAGGCGGGGCCGCCCAGGGCGTAGGCGCTGCCGCCTCGGAGTTCGTCGATCGCGTAGTCGCAGGTACCCCAGCGCTTGTTGCCGACGGCAAGGTCTACCAGTGCGGTGCAGCTGCCGTCGTCGGAGGTTGAGACGATTGATGCGGCGAGCTGGAGGTTCGAGGAGACTGCGGACGGCGTCGGTACGGCGTTGATCGGCTTCGGGGCCTCGTCGCCGGCGATCCACTTGTAGAGGATCTCCTTGTTGCCCTTGGATGCGCTGAAGTAGACCTCACTGCCTTGTACGGCGAGCACGATCGGACCCTGCTCGCCGGTGCGCTGGAGGGTGTACTTCTCGCCGCTCGCGTTCTCGCGCCAGACCAGGGTGAACCGCGGGAGCTCGGTGCCGTCGGCATTCGTCGGTTGGACGGCGTACGCGCTGGTTGTGCGGTCGGCTGCGGAGAGGACGGTCGACACGTCCTTGACGGTCTCGCCGCGCGTGCCCTTGCTCCAGGTGGTGAGCGAACCCTTGCCGGTGTCGCCCGGGCTGTGCAGAACGAGCGCGTCGGCGGTGCCTGCGCGGGCAACGTCCCAGACCGGACCGTCCGAGGCGGGCAGCGTGAACTTGGTTGAGCCGAAGTGCACCGTCCGGCCGTCGAGGTACGACGTCTTCGGGGCCGCGCCCTGCTTGAGCTTGGTGAGGTCGAGGGTGAGCTTCACCGCATCGGTCGACGGCGTACCGGGCGGGCTGCTCGTCGGCGTGGACGGTTTCGGCATGGTGCTGGTGGCTGTGCTGGTCACGGTGTCGATCGGGTTGACGTCGCCGCCGGACGCCGCTGCGAGCGTCGGCGTCTGCTGCGCAGCGACCAGCGCGCCCGCCACCACGGCAGCGATCGAAACGCCCGCCACCAGGCCGGCCAGCTTGATACTCCGATTCATCATGTCCTCCGGAATTCGTGCTCAGTGTGTCGTACTGGAGGGCTTTGATGGTCGGGCGACACCTTCGGTTCACGAGATCGGGATCTGTCACAACATTCGTTCCCCAGGGGGCGGTCTGACGCGGGGTAGTCGGGCCGACCTGTTGCGTGACGGCCTCGGAGCTGCCAGTTTGGCGCCATGATGCGGAAGGCGCTCGTCGTACTGCTTGGGTCAGTACTCGTTTCCACCGGTCTGTCGGCGGGGCATGCGTCGGCGGTGCCGGAGGGGCCGCGGGACGTGATCGTCCAGCTGTTCGAGTGGAACTGGAAGTCGGTCGGCCGGGAGTGCGGTGCGTTCCACGGGCCGCGCGGGTACGGGGCGGTGCAGGTGTCGCCGCCGCAGGAGCATGTCGTGCTGCCGGGGCAGGGGTATCCGTGGTGGCAGGACTATCAGCCGGTCAGCTACAAGATCGACAACACGCGGCGCGGGACTCGCGCGGACTTCGTGGCGATGGTGAACAGCTGCCATGCGGCCGGTGTGAAGGTGTACGTCGACGCTGTCATCAACCACATGACCGGTGGATCGTCAGGTGGTGCAGGAAGCGCAGGGTCGTCGTACACGCACTATGACTATCCGGGGCTCTACCAGACGCAGGACTTCCATCACTGCGGACGCAACGGGAACGACGACATCGTCAACTACGGGGACCGCTACGAGGTGCAGAACTGCGAGCTCGTCGATCTCGCGGACCTGGCCACCGGTACGGACTACGTGCGCGGGCGGATCGCGGCGTACCTGAACGATCTGTTGTCGATCGGGGTCGACGGCTTCCGGCTGGACGCCTCCAAGCACATGCCGGCCGCGGACATCGCCGCGATCAAGGCGCGGCTGTCGCGAGCGGCGTACCTGTATCAAGAGGTCATCTACGGCCCGGGTGAGCCGGTCACGCCGGACGAGTACGTCGGGAACGGGGACGTGCACGAGTTCCGCTACGGGCAGGACCTGGCCAAGATCTTCAACACCGAGCGGCTCGCGTACCTGAAGACCTTCGCCTCGCCACTGCCGTCGGACAAGGCAGTGGTCTTCACCGACAACCACGACACCCAGCGCGGCAGCGGCGTCCTCACCTTCCGCGACAACGGCCGTTACGCACTGGCGAACGCCTTCATGCTCGCCTGGACCTACGGCACCCCGGCCGTCATGTCGAGCTACGAATACACCTCGAACGACCAGGGCCCGCCGGCCGCCGGTGACGGCCGCACGACCGACACCACCTGCTTCACCAACCGCTGGCGCTGCGAACACGAGTGGCGCGTCATCGCCAACATGGTTGCCTTCCACAACATCTCGCGCGGAGCCCCCGTCACCGAATGGTGGGACAACGGCAACGACGCCATCGCCTTCGGCCGCGGTACCAAGGCCTACCTGATCCTCAACGACGAAGGATCCGCCATCACCGGCCGCACCTTCCACACCAACCTGCCCGCCGGCGTGTACTGCGACGTCTTCCACGGCGACTACACCCCAGGCAACTGCACCGGCCCCACCTACACCGTCGACGCCAACGGCTGGTTCCGCGCCGACATCGCCGCCCAGGACGGCCTGGCCCTCCACGCCGCCGCCAAGGTCAGTTGAGTACATGGCGAACCTCGGCGGGGGAGGAGCTCCGGGAGAGCGGCCCCTTCACCCCGGCGAAGGCCCAGTACGTCGTACGGCAGGCGGCGGCCGGATTGGCGCCGTTCCTGGCCGACGAGCCGGCCGAGCTCGACCACCAGCGTTACCAAGGCCGTGAAGAAGACCAAACCAAGCAAGCCCAAAGTGAAGAAGCCGAAGAAGCCCAAGCCCTGAAAGCCCGTGCCGACTACAGATAGAGCTCCAGCTACTCCCAATCGCCCGGCTCGTCACGCAGTACGGCCAGAACCTCGGTAAGGCACTGCTGAAAGGTGCCACAGCCCCGCACCCGTACGCCGCCCCCCGGAGCGCCCGGGCCTGAGATCGTTGCTGCCCAAGGGTCCTCGCCGGTCGCGAGCCGAGCATGGTCGACCTCGATCAGCAACCCCACCCCAGCCGACCCGAGACGCTCGAAGAGCTCCTCGACCTCGGTCCCACTCAGTCCCATCCGTACAACTCCAGCCACTCCCAGTCGCCGGGTATCGCCCTCAGCTGCTCGACGACAGCATCCAGACACTCCTCAAGTCTCCGGTAGTCCAGCCGCATGACCCCGCGGTCGCCCACCTGCGGTCCGCGCAGAACCACCGTCCACGGCCGGCGACCAGGTCCCATCCGCTCATGGTCGACCCGGACCATCATGCTGACGCCGGCCCGTCCGACGTCCTGCATGAATTCGGCCAGGTCGAAGTCCTCCAGCTTCATCCGAGGAACTGCTCCAGGGTCAGTTCTCGCCGGACCATTCGGCTGGCGTCGATCACCGGGAGGTCTCGGCCGGCGGCTTTGAAGACGGGGATCTCGACGTCTTCGGGGTCGAAGACGGTGTCGTCCAGGCTGCCCTCGAGGATGAAGCCGAAGAAGGCCTTGAGCGCCTCGTTCCCCAGGTCCGACGGATGGAACGGCAACGGGTAGTCCGGGGCGTGGGTGAGCGGGTGCTCGCCGGCCCAGAACGGATCTTCGAAGGGCAGACGTTCGCCGATGTCCTCGATGACCCCGGCGTCCGGACTCATGCTCAACGCCCGCAGCAGCTGCCCGTCCTTCCAGGTCGCGATGCCCATCGAGTCGTCGGTGCTCTGCATGAAGACGCCGTAGGCGTCCCGGCCCGCCGACAGACGAGAAACAACCTCCGTCAGCTCACTGGGCCGGGACCGCGCGAATCCCAGCGAGCTGACGAGCTCGAGGCCTTCGAACGACGCTGCTCCGACGATGCCGGGGTTCGGCCAGATGGCGAGGTCGAGCGGGAGTATCTCGACCTCCTCGGCAGCAGCGCCGAGGACACCCTCGGCCAGGCGTTGGGACTGTGCTTGGTCGATGGTGAGATCGCCTTGGAACACCTCGCGGGGGTCCCGTTCGGCGAACATGATCACGCCGGCTTTGGAGCCCATTATTCGCGCCATCCAGTGAGGTCGAGGGTCTTGGCGGTTTCCACGCGGAAGCCGAGGGTGATGGTGGTCTGGTCGCCGGGTGCGAGGTCGAGGCGCCAGGTGATGATGCCGAGCTCGGTGGTTTCCGTGGGGTCGGGGGTGGCGGTGCTGGGTTTGACGACGATCTCGTGATCGCGGGAAACCGGCAGTTGGTCCAGGACGGTGATGCGGGCCTGGCGGGGAGTGTGGTTCTCGATCTTGGTCTCGTAGTTGACGTCGCGGCGACGGGTCGAGCCGAGAGTGGCCTTGGTCGCGGTACGGCGAACCAGCTTGCGTTCGACTCGGATGCGGTCGTCGAGGCCCAGGGCCAGCTCGACCTCCTCGCCGGGAGCCCAGAGGGGGAGCGAGGTCGACCCTACGAAGTCGGCTTCGTGGAAGACGGCTGCCTTGCCCGCGGGGAGGGTGTGCGTACCGGAGTTCACCACTGTCGCGCGGAGGTGGACGTCGGTCGAGCGGACCGGCGCTGTGATGTAGTCGAGCTCGGTCTCAAGCTCGATGGAGGCGATCGTCGCCCGGTGCGCGGCGCCGTCGGCCGGCACAGCGACTGGCCGCGGGGGAGTGTAGGTGGCCGCCGTGACCCCTTGTTCGACGATGGCCTCCACCTCTCTAAATCCGGGGGCAGGCGCGCCCCCGGCGTGAAGGACCTCGCCGAAGTCCGCGTCTGCGGCCGCCATAGCGAACCTGGCCCGAGCCGCCGGGGCTGCCGGGACCGGTGGCTGGCGACGGTCGAGGTACCACGGGTCGAGCTCAGGCACCTTCGCGTTCGCCGCCGGCCGGGCCGTGGACAGCGTGAGCTCACACTCGGGCCAGTGCTCACCGGTCTGCTGGGTGATCAGACCGAACCACGTCAGCGTCAGCCGATCGCCCGACACGCGGACGTCGTACGAGCTGGTCCATCCGGCGTACGGGACGACGTAGGAAAGCTCGATCTCCACCTCGGCCTCAGCCTCGAGCGCCAAGGCAACGCCGACCGAGCGGCGATCCGGAGCCCACTGCTGCGAGACCGCGGCCAGCCGGCGCTCCACGGCCGCGAGTCGCTCCTGAGCCTCCTCCTGCTGACCGGCAAGCTCACGACGCTTCGTCCGTACGGCGGTCAACCGGGTGGCGAGCGAATCCGTGAACTCGCCCAGGTCCGCGCTCTCCGAACCGGCCGCCAGGGTACGCGCGAAGGTCCCGCCCGCACGCCGACCCAGCTGAGTCAGGAACGTGTTGAGCTGACCCTGCACCTCATCGGCATCCGCCAGACTCGCGACCTCATCAGCCGCCGCACGCCGCTGCTGCTCCAGCTCGGCCGCGGACTCGTCCGGCGCCTGCGCGTGCTGCCGCGTCGCCACGTCCACCCCGAGCACAGTCGCCGGCCCGCGCCCGGCCACCCGGACCGAGTCCTCTTCGAGCACCAGCGGCAGCGAGTCGACGTACACAGTCTGGTCGCCAGCAGGCAACGTGATCCGGCCGCGCCGGGTCACCCGAGCGCGGTCCGGATAGACGGCCACGGCCACGATCGGAGCATCGAGTTCGGTCATGGTCCGACACTAGTCCGGGCCAGATTCACCAGGACCGATCCGGACCTCACAACCCCAAGTAACTCTGGTCGGCGCGGCCCTCGTCGTACCGGCGAAGCTGCTCGGCGACCCCGTCGGCGGCGATCCGGTGCACCGCGTCGAGATCAAGCGCGCCATCGATCGCGGTCAACGTGCGATGGGCAGCACGGACAGCGTCGGGACCGATGGCGGCGAACCGTTCGAGGTGTGTGCGGACGACGTTGTCAGGATCCGTGGTGACATCGCGCCAGGGCACCGGCTCGGTGCTGAAGACAAGCTCGCGCACGAACTGCGAGCTGTGCCGGGTCCGCAGGAGCGCGATCGCATACGACGGTACGACGCCGCGGCTGAGCTCGGGCAATCCGAACGAAGCGCGCGGCGTGGCAACGATGAGATCACTGGTCAGCGCGAGCGCCGCACCGAACGCGCGCGCGGCGCCGTCGACGACCGCGATGACCGGAAAGGACCGCGCGGTCCAAGCCTCGAAGCAGTCCGCCAGATGGGGCGCGTAGTCCGGTGACGCTCGCCCAGGCTGCTCCGGGTCGGCGTAGCTGCCGCCAGAACAGAACACCGCCTCGACACCGGAACGCAGTACGGCGGAGTGCACCGCTCCATCACGTTCAGCCGTCTGCAAGGCGGTGGTCAGGCCGGCGAGCGCGCGGCTGTCGAGGGTGTTGCCGACGGCCGGACGGTCGATGGTGATCTCCGCCGTACCGGCTTGGATGGTGAGCCGGATCCCGCTGTCTGCTGATTGCATAATCGCATTCTGCTGGGTGATCGCCGCCCTAGGGTGGATCGCATGATGACAGGCACCGCCGCCGGCGTACCGTTCACCGCTCTGCCGCCGACTGGTGGCGGCCCAGCGCCGCTCCTCGTGACCTGGCACATGCTGGATGCGCCGAGAACGGACGCTGCCTTCGCCGCGGCGCTGCCGATGCACGAAGTGCCTGCGTGGCGGGTCCATCTGGGCATGCCGATGTGCGGGGCGCGGATGGTCGACGGGAGTACGGCGGCCGTTGAGGCGCTGATGCGGAAAGACCCGCTGATGTCGTTCCTGGCACCGTTCGTCCGGCAGGCGGTCGACGAGTTCCCGGCCGCGCTCGACTCGCTGCGGACCCAACTGCCCGTCGGCACCGGACCGATCGGCGTACTGGGCGGCTCGCTCGGAGGCGCCGTGACGTTGCAGGTCTTGGCCGGGACCGACATCCCGATCGCCGCGGCAGCCGTGGTCAACGCGGCGGTGCGGATGCGATCCGTCGTCGACCTGTTCGGCGAGTACCAGTACGACGCGGAGTCCGCCCGCGCGGTCGACGACCTGGACTTCGTTGCCCGGAGCAATGAGATCGCGAACCGCGCCCCGCTCCTGGTGGTGAGCGGTGAACTCGATCACCCGGCCCTGCGCGCTGACGCCCTGGACCTGGTGGATGCTCTGGGCTGTGAACTGCGGTCGATCCCCGGCCTGGCTCATCCGCTGGCCGACGAGCCTGGTCTTGAGCCCGCGCTGCAACTCCCACTGGCGCGGACCGTCGACCAGGCCCTGACGACCTGGTTCACCCAGCACCTCGGGCCCGTACCCAGCTGAGCACGGGCCCGACGCCGGGCGTTACGGGATGCTGACTCCGAAGTCGCGGTTGGCGGTCGCGAAGTCCTGGAAGCCGATGCGGGCACCGGCGGTACGCGTCGTGGTTCCGTTGGCGATCAGGCCCGCATCGCCGCGGGAGTACATCGGGCCGCCGGAGTCACCGCCGCGGGCAGCGGACTGTCCGTCCATCTGCTCGCCTTCGACGAGGTCTTCGCGGTCGTTGTAGAAGAACAGGACCTTGATGTTGCAGACCGGTCCACCGATCTCGGAGGCGCTGGTCTGCCCGCCCTGACACAGGAACTGGCCGATGTAGACGTGGCCCCAGAAGGGGACGTTCTGGACGAGATTGTCGTTGCTGTTGCCCACGTAGAGCTGGAAGTCGACGGCGTTGGTCGGGATCAGCGCGATGTCGTGGTCGCCGTTCTTGGCGCCCATGTTGCCGATGTACTCGCCCTGCCGGTCGGCGAACTGCTGACCCGGCGAGCCGCAGTGGCCGGCGGTGAGGATGTACGGCCGGCCCTGGGCGTCCTTCACCCCGAAGCCGGTTGTGCAGATGGCACCCGCAGACTGGTTCCACAGACCGGCACCACCGATCCACGGCGACCAGTCGTCGTTGCGGGACGTCGGCTTCAGCGGCGCCTCCGCAATGACCCGGACCGGTACGCCGGTCTGCTGCTGCAGGGTCTGTCCGAGCGCGGCCGTCTTCTGGCGGCCCGGGCTGACGCCGAGCACCAGCCCGCTACCGTCACCCGGATCCTTCACGGCGTCGATGCCGTTGTTCGGGTTCTGCTTCTGCCAGGCTTCGATCGACTTCGCGGCAGCGTCGAGTTCGGCCTTGGAATGAACGGCTTTGGCGATCCGCACCGGCGCGGTCCGGCCGGCTGAGGCGACGGCCTGCTGGATGCGGGTGGGCGGCGTACCTTTCCACCAGAGCACGACGGAATCGTCGGTCAGCACGAGGCCGGCGTACCCGGTCAGTCCTGCTGTTTCGACCACCGCGGCCACTTGGTCGGCGGCTTCGACCAGTGGCCGTTGCGCCAGCATCTGCTGGTCGGCGGCGGTGAGCTTCGTGGCGGCGGTCCTCGATTCGGACGGAACCTTCTCGGAGGCCTGGGACGGTGCGGTGGTGAAGGCGGTGAGCAGGGCGACGGCGGCAATCGCGACACCGGCTGCTCGAACACGATCAGCTGATCTACGCATAGCAGTTCCTCACACTTGGGGCGGCGTGTGCCCCACTGTGTTTACGCCGCTACAACCTGTCAATACATCGTTGTCAATTCTGGTGGCCACCAGCAGGCGTTGACCGGATCCGGCCGCGCTCGCTGCCGGTTGCCGCTCGCTGTCTAGCCTGGTGCCCGTGACCCAGCAGCCGGCCATCGACCCGGACCGCCTGATGCATGACGTCGAGCTGCGCTGGAAGCTTCGGCAGAACGGCATGCTGCTGGTGCCGACCTTCCTCGACGAGGAGTTCGCCGAGCACCTGCTGACCGAGCTGACCTGGCATGAGACACATCGCCCGTACGCCGAGGTCCGCCTGCTGCTGAATGTCGCCGGCGGGAAGCTGCCCGCGATCCTCAGCGTGGTGGACTTCGTCTGGTCCCGGCGGGTCCGGGTGGCGACCCGAGTGATCGGCCTGGCCGCAGGCCCGGCGGTGCTGCTCGCGGCCGCCGCCGCACGAGGGATGCGGTCCGCGTCGGTCGAGGCTCGCTTCTTCCTCAACCCGATCGCCCGCCTCTGCCCAAGCCCGCCCGACGAATGGACCCCGACAGCGGCGGCATCGCTCACCATGTTGACCGGTCGCGGCGACATGCACGCCACCCAGGCCGACCTCGAGGCCGGCCTGCGCTTCACCCCAGACGAAGCCTGCGCCTACGGCTTGATCGACCGCGTCGAACCGACCGACGCGAGCCTCGTCCCTGGTCTTTGACGGATCGCCCCTTGACTAGTTACACCTTGTATACTTACGGTGTAAGTCAACGTTTTCTACAGCCTGGGGGGCCTTGATGAATCGACGTGTCCTGACCGCGAGTCTGGCGAGCATCGCGACCGCGATCGCACTCGCAATTCCGATCACTCCGGCAACTGCCGCCGTACCGGCAGCAGCGCCAACGGCGGGCGACTTCACGAAGTTGTACGTCGGACCTGAGGGCGGGATGTGGTACCAGGTGCATGTGCCGCCGGCGCAGGCCGCGGGGAAGCCGCTGCCGGTGGTGGTGTCGCTGCACGGCTGCACGATGAGTGGCTACGGCCTGAACAACATGCGCGATCTGACGAACTTCAACGCGGTGGCCGACGAGAAGGGGTTCATCGTCGTCTACCCGACCCAGGATGTCTTCCGCGACATCACGGGCTGCTGGGGCGGCCTGAAGCCGGAGCATCAGCGCCGCGGGCACGGTGAGCCGGAGATGTTCGCCGGGGTGACCAAGCAGGTCATCGCCGACTACAACGCCGACCCCAAGCGGGTGCACATCAACGGCGCCTCCTCGGGTGCGGGCTCGGCCGTCATCATGGGGGTCGCGTACCCGGATCTCTTCGCCACGGTCACGTCAGTGGCCGGTGCCGAGTATGCGGCGAACGAGATCAACCTCGACGATCTCACCGACCCCAGCCCGGTCGACACGGCGAAGCGGGCCTGGGCGCAGATGGGCAAGCGGGCCCGGCCGGTACCGACCCTGGTGGTGCAGGGTGATCAGGACACGGTGGTCCGGCCGTTGCTCGCGGATCGCCTGGTGACGCACTGGGCGGCCATCGACGACCTCGCGATGAACAACGCCCTCGACGGTCAGATGGACGACATCGCGGACAAGACCGTCACTGTGACGACACCCGGCAAGAAGAGCTTCACGCAGAAGAGCTACGTGCCGCGGGCCGGCGGTCCTTCGCTGATCGAGTACGTCACCGTTCACGGGCTCGAGCACAAGTGGCCCGGTCCTGGCACCGGGGCACTGGTCGACAACGACGGGCCGGACCTGGCCCGGATCATCTGGGACTTCAACGCCACCCGGAGCCTGCCCTGATGCAGGCAATGAGCCTGAGCTAGGACAAGAATGCCCTCTATGGGCACTCAGGCCGAGCGCAAACCCCGGATGACCCGGGAGACGCGGGGCGCGCAATTGCTGGACGTGGCCGAGGGGCTGTTCGCCACTCGGGGCTTCGAGGGCACGTCCATGGAAGACATTGCGCGCCACGCGGGCGTCACCCGGCCGATGGTCTACCAGCACTATCCGACCAAGGACGCCATCTATCTGGAGTGTGTCCGCCGGGCCCGGGCCGAGCTCGAGGAGAAGATCCGCGAGCCCGAGGTGATGATCGAGGCGGGCGCCGGGATCGGTCCCGTGATGGAGCGGGCCGGCGAGGTCTTCTTCTCCTTGCTGGAAAGGGATCCGCAGCGCTGGATGGTGCTGTTCAACCCGAGCATCGCGTTGTCGAAGGAGCTCTCGGAGCAGCTGACCGAGATGCGCCGGCAGACGATCACCCGCATCGCCGGCATGCTCCGGCACCTCCCGACCGAGGACGACGTCCGTGTCCTCGCCTTCTCGTACGCCGTCAGCGGGGTCGGCGAGCAGCTCGGCCGCTGGTGGCTCGCCAACCCCGAGGTCCCGCGGTCGCAGGTCGTCGCCCTCTTCCGCGACTTCACCACCGGCGGCCTGACCAACTTGCTCCACGGCGAGCCTGATTGATCGCGGCCGACGGCGATGACGCGGATCTCAGGGGAGCGGTGGGAGGGCGGCGAGGGAGGTGTCGCCGGTTGCGGCGACCTGGGCAGCGGGCGACGAGATGAATTCGCCGATCGTGCGGGTCGGCCGGGGCTCGTACGGGGTGATTTTGTTGTTGCCGATCTGTCCGAGGGTGTTGCGGCCCCAGGCATAGACCCGGCCGTTCCGCAACCGGGCCACGGAGTGCGAACGGCCGACCGCGAGCTGACTTGCCGGGCTGGGGAGCTGGATCGGGCCTTCCGCGGTGGTCTGGATGCCGAGCACGTCGCTGTCTCCGAGCTGGCCGTCCCGCTGGGATCCCCAGGTGTAGATGCTGCCACCGGTCCCTGACGCGTTCACGATGGCGGCGCTGACGCCGAGGCCGCCGTCGACCTGCGCGACATTGGCCAGGGGGGCGCCGTTCGGCTCGACGACCCACCCCGGTTTGGTCCGGTTGACTGTGGTGCCGTCCCCGAGCTCGCCGTCGGTGTTCCGGCCCCAGGAACGAAGCTGCTGGTTGGCCATGATCGCGAAGCTGTGGGCGCTCCCGGCGGCGACATCCTTGATCGCGGTGAGGCTGAGGACCAGGGCTGGGGAACTACGCGGCAGCGTCTGACCGCTGCCGAGTTGGCCAGAGGCGTTCGCACCCCAGGACATGACGTACCCGTCTCGGAGCAGCGCGAGGACGTGGCCGTCTCCGGCCGCGATGTCGACGACATCGGTCAGTCCAGGGACCGGGCGGGGGTCGGCGCGGGTGACGGTGGTGCCGTCGCCGAGCTGGCCGTCCTTGTTGAGGCCCCAGGTCGCGACGGTGCCGTCGGATCGCAGGGCCACACTGAATCCGTTGCCCGCGGCAACCTGGATGACATCGGTCAGACCCGCGACGGCATGGGGCTTGGCGTAGCAGAAACCGCCGATCGACCCGTCCGGATTGGCATGCTCGATCGAGGTGCCGTGGATCAGGACCTGCCCCTGGCCGGTCAGCCACAGGGCATGGTCAGCTCCGCCGTCGACCGACGTGACGGCCTGGCTCGCGGCCGGCTGTGGCAACGGGGCCCACCCCGACTCACACGGGACCTGGCCCCATTGGTAGCCCGTCGTCGCAGCCGGTATCGCCGCCGCCGGTCCGGTGCCGGTCACGAGAGCTGCCGCAACGACAGCCCAGAACCCGAGTCTGCTCCGCATTGATGATCCCTTCTGGAAGTTGAGCGGAACGTAACAACGCCCGTGCGTGCGCAGAACCCCGTCAATCGACATCGAATGGTCCACTGGACCACATCGCCTCGGCTCAGCCGTGGAACTTTTCGGTCGGTTGTGCCAGAAATCCCTGTCTGGACAGGGCGAACGCCGCCTGGCGATGGACCTTCCGAGGGCGGAGTTCCATCCCGGAGAGGACTCTTGTAAGCGTTTGCCGATCGGTGTTAGCGTCCCCTCGCTGTGCGTGAGGAACGCGTGACGAACTGGGGAGGACACCGTGGGCTGGGTTCAGGACTATCAGCCGGCCGGGCCGTTGTGGCTGTCGGCGTTGCTGGCCGCGTTGCCGGTGTTCGTGCTGCTGATCGCGCTCGGAATCGTCCGGCTCTCGGCGCCGGTCTCGGCCGCGTTGTCGTTGCTCACGGCATTGGTTGTCGCGCTGCTCGTCTACGGCATGCCGGTCGGGCTGGCCTTCGACTCGGCGGCGATGGGTGTGGTGTTCGGGGTCTGGTCGGTGGCCTGGATCGCGTTCCATGCCGTGTACTTCCACAACGTCACCGTGGCGACCGGCCGGTTCGAGCAGATCAAGGCGGTGCTCGCTGGGTTCAGTGAGGACCGCAGGCTGCAGGCGTTGCTGATCGCGTTCGGATTCGGCGCGTTGCTGGAGGGCGTCGCTGGTGGTGGTTCGCCGATCGCGATCACCGCGGCGATGATGGCGGCGCTCGGGTTCCCGCCGGTTCGCGCGGTCGTGCTGGCGCTGCTGGCCAACACCGCGCCGGTGGCCTTCGGCGGTCTGGGTAACCCGTTGATCGTGCTGGGCCGGTTGACGGCACCGATCCTCGGTATGGAGCAGGGGCGGGCAACCGACCTCTACTCGGCGATGGTGGGCCGCCAGCTGCCGCTGATCGCGTGGATCGTCCCGGCGTTCCTGGTGATCGTGATGGCCGGGTGGAAGCGGATGCTCGAGGTCTGGCCCGCCGTGCTGACCACCGGCATCTCCTTCGCGGTGATGCAGTACGTGACCGCCAACTTCATCAGCCCCAGCCTGGTGGACGTCATCGCGGCACTCGCGGCGATGGGTTCGCTCTGGATCCTCACCCGGTTCTGGCAGCCGCGCACGATCTGGCGCTTCGAGAACGAGACGGCGCCGGCCACCGAGGCGACTCCGCAGGCAGCCCAGAAGGGTGCCTTCCACGCCTGGACGCCGTACATCATCTTGATCGTCGCGATCTTCCTGTCCCGGATCGGCTCGATCATCAAGGGCCTGCCGAGCTGGCTCGACCTCAGTGTGCTGCTGCACAAGGCGGACTGGAAGTTCCCCTGGCCCGGCCTGCACAACCAGGTGATTCAGCATGCGCCGATCACTCCGAAAGACACGCCGTACGCCGCGACTCTCACCATCGACTGGCTGTTCTCACCAGGCACGGTGGCGCTGATCGCGGCCATCATCGCCGGTCTCGTGATGAGCGCGAGCCCCGGATTGCTGGTCGCCACCTACCGCAAGACCCTGCACCAGATGCGCTGGGCGTTGCTGACGATCTTCATGATCCTCGCGATCGCGTTCGTGATGAACTACTCCGGAGCAACCCAGACCCTCGGCCTGGCGCTGGCCACGACCGGCGTACTGTTCCCGCTCTTCTCCGCCTACATCGGCTGGCTGGGCGTCTTCCTCACCGGGTCCGACGCGTCTGCCAACAGCCTGTTCGGACCGATGCAGGTCATCTCCGCGCAGCAGTTGCACATCAGCCCGATCCTCGCCGGTGCCACCAACACCGCCGGCGGCGTGATGGCCAAGATGATCTCGCCGCAGAACCTGGCCATCGGCGCCACTGCCATCGGCCAGAGCGGCAAGGAAGGCCAGCTCCTCCGGATGACCTTCTGGTGGTCGGTCATCCTCGCCTTCGTCGTCGGCCTGATCGCCCTCCTCCAGGCCACCGTCCTCACCTGGATGATCCCCGGCTAGAAGTTGCACGTTGCTGCAGGTCGTTCGGCTGGACGAGCATCATCGCCTCGCACTGGTACAGCCTCCGCCGCCTTCGGGGGCGCATTCAGCTGCTGCAATGATGGGGGCATGGTAGGGACCGCGGTGGTACGGCGTCGGGTGCTGCAGGGGCTGCTCGACCGGTTGTTGTCGGTGGCAACGGGGTTTGTGCTGGCTGTGCTGGTGATTGTCGTGCTGAAGGCTCTGGGCGTGGGGGAGGACCCGGTCGCCCAGGCGGGCGCGGGGACCTTCGTCGGCGGGCTGGTGGTGGCCGGGATCCTGAACGAGGTGCTGCTGCCCTCGCGGAACGGCGGTGCCACGCTCGGCATGAAGGCGTTGCGGTTGCGGGTGATCCGGATCGACGGTTCCGTGCCGGGCCGGACGCAGTACTTCGTCCGCTACCTGTTGTGGGTGGTGGACGGACTGTTCTGGGCGATCGTCGGCCTGGTCGTCATTCTCTGTACGCCGCATCGCCAGCGCGTCGGCGATCTGGCCGCGCGCACGATCGTGGTGTCAGCCGACGAGGTGGTTCTCCCAGGCCCAGACAGCGAGCTCGGTGCGGTTCCGCAGACCGAGCTTCCGCTGAGCGCTGGCCAGGTGCGACTTGACGGTCGAGAGTGAGACGACCAGTTCGTCGGTGATCTCGTTGTTCGTGCGCCCACGAGCGACCGCCCGTACGACGTCGGCCTCCCGCTCGGTCAGTGGGTGGGCGGCCGGCTCGATCGGTGACGAACGGGTGAAGTGTTCGAGCAGTCGTGTCGTGACCGAAGGCGACACCATCGATTCGCCGTGCGCTGCCGCCTCGACCGCCTCGACGAGCAACCCCGGCCCGGCGTCCTTCACCAGGAATCCACACGCGCCTGCGCGCAGAGCGGCGTACACGTTCTCGTCGATGTCGTAGGTGGTGACGACCACTACACGCAGAGGGTCAGCGACATCAGGGCCGGCCAGCAGCCTGGTCGCCTGCAGCCCGTCGATGAGCGGCATCCGGATGTCCATCAGGACGACGTCCGGCCGCAGCTCCCGAGAGATTCGGACGGCCTCTTCACCGTCGGCCGCCTCGCCGACGACCTCGATCCCCGGGGACGATTCGAGAATCAGCCGGAAGCCCCGGCGCACCATCGCCTGGTCATCGGCCAGTACCACCCGCACCATCAAACGCTCCCCAGCGACTCGGACGACTCCACCGGCAGCGAAGCGACGACCTGCCACCGATCGCCCACCGGTCCGGCTGTCAACGTACCCCCGATCGTCTCCGCGCGTTCGCTCATCCCGGTCAAGCCGTACCCCTTGCCCCGTTGCGCATCCGCGACCAGCTGATTGCCGACCCGCACGATCAGTACCCGCAGGACGCCGCGATACTCCACGTCCGCCTCGATCGCGATCTCGGTCCCAGGTACGGCGTACCGGCGGGCGTTGGTGACCGCCTCCACCACGATGCGGTGTGCAGCGTCGACTACGGGCTTCGGTAGTCGGATGTCCGCCGCCCGGATCCGGATCCGCGGATCGACCCCGCGCGCATCGACCAACCGGGGTACGAGCGCGACCCCATCTCCCTTACGGGGTCCGGGATCCGTGCGCAGCATGCCGACCACCCGACGCATCTCGGTCAGCGCTTCGAGACCCGCCTGCTCGATCTCGACGTACACCTCAGTGTCAGCATCCTCGCCTGCGGCAACCCGCGCACCCTGAGCAAGAACCGTCATCCCGGTGACGTGGTGCGCGACGAAGTCATGCAGCTCGCGAGCCAGTCCGAGACGCTCCGCGCTCCGGGCAGACTCGGCCGCGGCCTGCGCTCGGCTGGTCGCGTCGCGCAAGACGAGCCCGGTGACCACACTGCCACCCCACAACAGCGCGGCCGGTACGGCGAGGAGCGCCCACGAGGTGGTCGGTCCGAACCGTAGTAGCGGCGCAGTGGTCATCGCGGCACCGCTGAGCAGAACCAACGGCACGACCGTGCGGGTCGCGGTGCGATGACAGGCAGCACCGCAGAGGATCGCCAGCGCCAGTACTTCGGTCACGGGTGGCTGCGGCCGGACCGCCCCGCCGACGTGGTCGGCGAGCGCGGTGATCGCGGTGACGGCCAGCGAGACCCCGGCAACGATTGCCGTGAGCAACTTGATGCGGTCGAACCTCCTGCGCAGTACGGCGAGGGCCGCCGCGCCGAGCCCGATCGCCGGCGTGAGTCCGGTGAAGACTCCCGCCAGCAGGCCGGGCTCCGGCGTCGGGGTCAGCAGCACGATCACGATGTCCGCCGCGATGGCGAGGGCCAGGGCGGCGATCTCCAGGATCAACGGCGTCCGCGTACTCACAGCGACCAGCATGCACTAACGCTGCAGATTGCGTTGCCGGAGCAACTTCTTCAGACCGGTGGTGCTCTGGAACAGCAGCGCCAGTCCGCAGGCGGCGATGATGGCGAACAACACCGTCTGACCGGTGCTGAGCTTGTCGCCCACCAGCTCGACCCCGCTCCAGATGAGCAGCAGCGCGGCCACTCCGAGGTTCAGGTAGCCGAGTCCGAGGTTCCTCGGCGTGTGCTGGTACCACGGCTCGTCGGCGGGCCAGGTCGGTTTCTCGTTCATGGTTCCTCCTTGTCGTTGTCCACAAAGTTAGGCGTGGCCGACGACGGGCGGCTCCACCGCGCGAACGAAGATTGCGGGTCCGTCTAGTACTTCTGGCTATCCTGGCGAGGACGACAGGGGAGGGGGCCGGTGAACGACGGCTTCGGGAACGATCTGGTCTGGCTGTCGGTGCTGGTGCAGCGCCGCTACGCCCAGATCTGCGCCGATCATGACCTCACCTCTGTCCAGGCCACCCTGTTGTGCGTGATCAAGGACCGCGCGGTCGGCATGGGGGAGCTCGCCCAGATGCTGGGGGTCGCCAAGAACGCGCTCAGCGGTCTCGTCGATCGGATGGAGCGCCTCGGGCTTGTGCAGCGCGAGTCGGTCCAGAGTGACCGGCGCGCAGTCATGCTGAGCACGACCGCGCGCGGAGACGAGCTCGTGACGGCCCTGTACGCCGATGTTGGTGCGCGCCTGCCCGACATTGCCGCCGTACTGCCGGCCGACCAGCGCGATCAGCTGGCGCAGGCGGTTGCCCGCCTGGCCGCTCCCGCCTACGAATCGGTGCAGACGACCACTAGCTGAAGGCCGGCGGGCTGCCGTGGAGTGCGCGGTGGGTGGCGTCGGGGTCGGTGATGAAGTTCGGCAGCTGGTCCTCGGTGTCGTAGTAGCGGTGGAAGACCGGAGTCTGTGAGCCGGACATCGGCGGTACGATCCAGCTCCAATCGGCCGGGCAGCTCCGGCCGGCCCGCTCCTCGCGTTCCAGATGGACCAGGAATCGGCGGGACTCGGTGTGGTGATCGGTGACGCTGACACCGTTCGTCTGGAACGAGTGCAGCACGGCGCGGTTGAGCTCGACCAAGGCCCGGTCGCGCCAGAGGGTTGATTCGTCCGAGGTGTCGAGGCCCATCCGCTCCGCGACCTCGGGGACCAGGTTGTAGCGGTCGCTGTCGCCGAGGTTGCGGGCGCCGATCTCCGTGCCGAGGTACCAGCCGTTGAAAGGAGCGGTCGGGTAGGAGACGCCGCCGATGACGAGCCGGCTGTTGCTGATCACCGGGACCGCATGCCACCGCAGCTCGAGCCCGGCGAACCACGGCAGCTCGGGATGCTCGAGCGGGACCTCGTGGACCGCCGATTCGGGGAGCTCGAACATTCGCACTCCCTCGTCCATCGTCTCGACGACGAGTGGCAGTACGTCGAACGCTCCCACGGGGCGGCGCCAGCCACGGCGGACGAGCTCGCTGGTGAAGGTGCGGTAGCGCGGGTCCCCGATGATCCGGCCGTCCGGTTGCTGGTGACCGGCGTACCGGACGAGTTGTTCGTTCCAGATTCTCGGCGCCGGCCGGGCCGGTGTCTCGGGAGCGAAGACGCTGATCGTCGGGCGGATCTTGCCGTCGTTGTGTGCTTCGCGGAGATGATCGAAGCAGTGCTCCGCGATCTCGCGCGCGGTCGAGACGGTCCGTCGATCACGCACCTGCAGGCTCTGCCAGTACAGCCTGCCGATGCAGCGTGCGTTGTTGCGCCAGGCGACGCGGGCGCCGAAGGTCAGCTCGGCCTGGGTGTGCCAGTAGGTCCCGGTCAGGTCGATCTCGCGCCGGACCTGGGCGAGCCGCGGCTCGACGGCACCGCGACGTGGATCCTCGGAGTGGAAAAGCTGGAGGAATTCCTCGGCCGCCGCTTGCACGGCTTCGACGTCGACGTCCGGCTCCGGTCTGAGCACCGGCTCCGGTCGGGTCCGGGCTCTGGACGGGCTGGGGGCGGCCAGCCGGCCGGTGCGAGGAGCTCGGCGCCGGCCGGCCCAGATCCGAACCACGGTCATCGATCCGCGGCACCCGGCGTACCGGGCAAGGCGGCATCGCTCAGGTGCTCGACTTCGTGGGCGAACGACTCGACGATCGACTGCATCTGGGCCTGCGCGGTCTGGGCGTACGAGCGAACCTGCTGGCCGGCGTTGTCCATCGCCTCCGCGACGATCCGGCGCTCGTGTTCGCGGGCGTGGCCGATCCGTTCGCGGGCATCCCGGCTGACGTCCTGGACCATCTCCTCGACCACGAGCTGCGCCTGGCTGAACATCTGCACGACCTGCTCGTTCACACGGCTGCCGGCCTGCTCGTAGTGATCGAGCTCGGCCTGCACCCGCCGCAGCTCCGCCCGGCCGCGCTCCAGCTCGGCCAGCAGCCGTCCGTTCCTCGCTTCGAGCTCGGTGAGCGCGTGCTCGGTGGTCTGGACCTGATCAGCCAGCTGATCGAGGTATCCGTTGACCTGATCCGCGTCGAGCCCACGCATCCGACGCCGGAACGCCGCGGACCGGATCGACTGCGGGCCCTGGTACGGCGAGCCATGGCGGCGGTGCTTGATCGTCACTTGCGGTCTCCTGACCTGGGCCGGCGGCATGCTCGCCCGCGGCCGCGTAGTAGAAGTGTTCGTACTTGATGTGCTCGGGCTGCATCCCGGCGGCGGCCAGCTGCTCAAGCGTGTGCGCGACCATCTGCGGGCCGCCGCACACCATCGCCGTCCGCCCGTACAGGAGCTGCCGGGCCGCGACCGTGCCGACCTTCCCGCGCATACCGGGATAGGACGGATCGTCGGAGACGACCTCGGTGTAGTCGAACCACGCGCGCTCCCCAGCCAGCTCGCGCAGCCGTGGACGCTCGTAGAGATGCCAAGGCATCCGGACGCCGTGCAGCAGCTGGACCAGCGGTCCGTCGCCGGCTCGCTGCCACTCCTGATCGATCTGTTCGAGTACGGCGAGGAGCGGGGCCAGCCCTGTCCCGCCTGCGACGAGTAGTAGCTCGCGCCGATCGCCTTCGCGCCGGGTCAGCCGCTCGCCGACCGGCGAACCGAGCTTGACGGTGTCGCCGGCCTTCAACGAGCGCACCACGGCCGGACTCACCTGACCACCGTCGATCTGCTGGACGTGCAGGTCGATCGAGCCGTCCACCCGCGGCGCATTGGCCGGACTGAAGTAGCGCCACTGCCGAGGGCGTTGTGGGATCTCCATCGACACCGACTGGCCAGGACGAAACCGGAACGGACTTCGCGGGCGCACCGTCAGCAGAGTGAGATCCATGGTCCGCCGCTCGGCCGTGACCACTTCGGCTTCCCACCAGTCCGGGCTGGACTCCGAGGACATCTCGGCCGCCTCGACCATGATCCGCGCGACCACCTGGTACGCAGCGGTCCACTCCGCAGCGAGCCGCTCGTCCCAGTCGGGGCCCAGGAAATGCATCAGGGTCGCGCAGAGCGAGCCGCCCACGGCGTCGTAGTGCTCCGCGACCACTGCGTACTTGCGATGGTCGCGGCCGAGGTGGCGCAGGAAGTCCGCGTCCACCTCGAGCTGGTCGGCATGGCTGACGATCCTCCCGAGCGCACCGACGAACTTGTCCCGCTGGTTCGACATCGAGAGCGGAAACAGCGGCCGCACCTCAGGGTGCGAGACGAACAGGTGCGAGTAGAAGTACAGCGGCACCTGCTCTCCGTGCTTGGTGACCTGGTCCCAACTGTGTTGCAGGGCGTGCGCATCCATCGGGTTCAGGGTTCCCTCCCGATCCAGTCCCCGAGTCCTACAAGTCCTTCGATCTCTCCGACCTACCCTCGGCCCAGTAGGCCGAAACCGGAGAATCGGACTAAATAGTCTCGAAAATCGGAACGGTGCGAAACCCCTTGTGCACAAACAAAACGCTTGATGAAATGCCGCCGTGGCAACTGCGGGTGACCGATCGTAGACCCGTCGGGCCCGACCTGGCTACAGTTCGGCCGCGGTCGTCCTTGAGGTTGCTGAAGGCAACGATTTTGTCCGGACGAGATCCGCCGCCGCGGCCGGCCAGTCCGGGTGCTCGAAGGTGAAGCCCGCCTCGGTGAGGCGACCTGGAATGACGCGACGACTCTTCAGGAGCTCGCCAGGAGGTGGTCGCGGACGGTTGCGGCTGTGAGGGAGGGGGCCGGGCCGGTCGTCAGGAAGAGCGTGTTCAGTGGCGGCAGGTCGGGGTCGGCGAGCAGTATCAGGTCGCCGGCGGCGAGCGCTGTGGAGCACAAGTAGGTCGGGAGCACAGTCGCTCCAGCGCCTGCCGCGGCGGCGGCCAGCGCGCCGCGGAGATCGGGCACCACGACATCCGGCGTACGGGTCAGGCGGGTGTTGAAGACTGTGCGCCAGTAGCGGCGGATGATCGGTGCCTCGTCGGCGTAGGCGATCAGCGGTACGCCGCGCAGGCGGTCGGGGGTGGCCGGGTCGCTGCCGGCCCAGCGAGGTGCGGCGACCAGGGCGAAGACCTCGTCGTAGTACGGCGTGGCGCGCAGACCGGGACGGCGTGGCCGGGTCGAGCTGACGACCAGGTCGAGGCTACGCCCCTTGGAGCCGATCAAGCAGCCCGTCGGGCAGGCCGAACGTCGTCCGCACCTGGAGACCGTCGGCGATCAGCCCAGCCAGCGCCGGGAGCACCTGGTGGCAGAGGAAGTCCGACGGGCCGCCGAGATGCACAGTCGTCGGGGCCGGGTCGTCGAACTCGGTGCGCAGGAATCCCTGTAAGGCGTCGACCGGATCGGCGATCCGGCGGGCGAGCTCGTCGCCGGCGCTGGTGGGGCGGATACCGCGAGGCAGTCGGTCGAAGAGCGGATGACCGAGGCGGCCCTCCAGATTCTTGAGCTGCGCGGTCACCGTCGGCTGGGACAGACCGAGCGCCCGAGCGCCGCCGGTGATCGAGCCGGCCCGGTGCACGGCGAGGAAGGTGCGGAGCAGATCGAGCGACACATCAGGAAGCTTATGCCTCGCACCAGGTCTGCCTATTGGATTTCGATGCCACTTCGACGGCAAGATCGAGACATGACACGCCTACTGATCGCACTCACCAGCCACTCCGAGCTCGGCGACACCGGCCGGGCCACTGGCTTCTATGTCTCCGAGGCAGCCGAGCCCTGGGATGTTTTCACCACCGCCGGTTTCGACGTCGACCTGGTCTCCGTGAAGGGCGGGCGGCCGCCGATCGACGGCCTGGACGACACCGACCCGATCCAGCAGAAGTTCCTGGCCGACACCGATATCGACCACACCCCGACCGCGGCCGACCTGGACGCTTCGGCGTACGACGCCATCCTGTTCGCCGGTGGTCACGGGACGATGTGGGACTTCCCGCAGGCCGACGACCTCCTGAAGCTGGCCGCTGACATCTACGAAGGCGGCGGTGTCGTCGCGGCCGTCTGCCACGGTCCGTCCGCCTTGATCAACCTCAAGCTGTCGGACGGCTCCTACCTCATCGACGGCAAGAACGTGGCCGGCTTCACCAATGCCGAGGAGGAGACCGTCGGGCTGACCGAGGTCGTCCCCTTCCTGCTGGCCGACACCCTCACCGCCCGCGGCGCCATCCACCACCCCGCCGAGAGCTGGTCCGCCCACTCAGTCGTCGACGGCCGCCTGGTCACCGGCCAGAACCCCCAGTCGGCCGAACTCACCGCCAAGAACGTGACCGCCGTACTCGCGGCAAGCTAACCCACAACGTCCGAAGCCTCGGAGCGTGTTCCGGGAAGGCGGGGTTCTTGGCTAGCCCGAGAGGCCACCGCGATCGACCAGCCACCGCCGGGCGCACCCGGCCGCACTGATTGACCACCCCGGAGTGGAGATCCACGCACGCGCCTAGCGGGGCGGCCAGGTGGTGGTGTCGAGGATGCCGAGGGTGTAGGCGCGGGCGACGAGGGCGACGCGGTTGGGGACCCGGAATCTGTCGAGCAGCCTGTTGAGGTGGTAGTTGACGCCGTCTGCGGTGAGGCCGAGCTCGTGTGCGGCCTGCGACGAGGTGTGGCCGGCGGCGGTGAGGCGGAGGACGGCCAGTTCGCGTTCGGTCAGGTCTGGGACGTCGGCGCTCTCGATCGGCGTGGGCACCAGGGTGAGGAGCAGCACCGTGAGGCTCTGGTCGGTCAGCACCTGAATCGTCAGGGTGCCGGTGCCGGTCTTCCAGCGGACGGCGACATCACCGCGACGGCGGCGACGGGTTCGGAGGCTGCTGAGGAGACGTTCGTAGTCGCGGACGTCCTTCGGCTGGAGGAGGTCGTTCACCTGGCGGGCGCGCAGCTTCATCGGCGTCGTACCGAGGAGCTGTGCGAAGGCCGGGTTGGCATCGACGAGTACGCCGTCGCCCAGGCAGAGCCCGGTCGGCGTCGGGAGCCGGTCGAGCAAGGTCATGAATCTGTTCCGCCACGCGGCCGCGTCGTTCATCCCTACCAAATCTAGTAGCCACACTCGCTCGTTGTCAGCTCGGGGAGGTCGAGGCTGGAACTACCGAGCCGAGTGAAGGAGCTTCTGATGACGAACACAGCCGACAGGATCGATACGACCGGGATGCCGCACCCTCCCGGCCGGATCCCCGTCGTCGGTGATTTCGTCGCCTCCACCAGCCACACCCCGATCCAGGACAACACCCGGCTGGCGCGCGAGCTCGGGCCGATCTTCACCAAGCGGTTCTTCGGGCGAGACATCGTGCTCGTGTCCGGCGCGGACCTGGTCGCCGAGCTCTCGGACGACACGCGGTTCGCCAAGCACGTCGCGCCGGCCCTGGACCGGATCCGCGGCGTCGCCGGCGACGGCCTGTTCACGGCGTACAACGACGAGCCGAACTGGCAGCTCGCCCACGACATCCTGCTGCCGGCGTTCGCGCTGCAGTCGATCCGCAGCTATCACCCGGCGATGCTGGAGGTGGCGAACCGGCTGCTCGGCGCCTGGGACCAGGCCGCGACGAGCAGCGAGTCCGTCGCGGTCACCGATGATATGACGCGGTTGACGCTGGACACGATCGGGCTGACCGGCTTCCGGTACGACTTCGGATCGTTCGAGTCGGCGGAGCCGCATCCGTTCGTGGAGGCGATGGTTCGGGCCCTCGCGCACGCCCAGGCCAAGAGCCGGGAGGTGCCGTGGATCGGTCCGGTACTGAACCGTGGCGCCGACGCGCAGTTCGCTGTCGACTCCGAGTTCATGGCCGGCGTGGTCGACGAGGTGGTTCGGCAGCGCAAGGACAGTGGCGACACCTCGACCGACGACCTGCTCGGCCTGATGCTGAATGCGCCGCACCCGGAGTCGGGGGAGCGGCTGGACGAGATCAACATCCGGAACCAGGTCATCACCTTCCTGATCGCCGGTCACGAGACGACCTCCGGCGCGCTGTCGTTCGCGCTGTACTACCTGGCGAAGAATCCCGCCGTACTGCAGCTGGCCCAGGCCGAGGTCGACGCGCTCTGGGGCGATCAGGCCGATCCGCAGCCGACGTTCGAGGAGGTCGGCAAGCTTCGCTACGTCCGGCAGATCCTCAACGAGGCGTTGCGGTTGTGGCCGACGGCCGGTGCCTTCGTGCGGGAGGCCACGGCGGACACGACGCTGGGCGGTCAGTATCCGGTGCAGGCCGGCCAGTGGCTCGTCGTACTGACTCCGGCTCTGCACCGGGACTCGGTGTGGGGCGACAACGTGGAGGCCTTCGACCCGTCGCGCTTCAGTGCGGAGCAGGTCAAGGCGCGGCCGGCGCATGCGTTCAAGCCGTTCGGGACGGGGGAGCGCGCGTGCATCGGGCGGCAGTTCGCGCTCCACGAGGCGACGCTGCTGCTCGGGCTGCTGATTCACCGCTACCGGCTGCGCGACGACGCCGACTACCAGCTCAAGGTCAAAGAGACGCTGACGCTGAAGCCTGAGGGCTTCGAGCTCACCCTGGTACGACGTACCGCGGCCGAGCGCGCTGTTCCGGAGCCTGCCGTGGTTGCGGTTGGCAACAGTGTCGCGGCCGGTCGGGCAAAGGCCGGGACCGGGGTGACGGTGTTGCACGGATCGAACCTCGGCACCTGCCGGGCGCTCGCGCGGCAGCTCGGCGACGAGGGCGAGGACCGCGGGTTCGCCGCCACGACCGGTTCGCTCGAGACCGCGGTCGGCGCACTTCCCACCGATCGGCCCGTGCTGATCGTGGCGGCGTCGTACAACGGGAAGCCCACCGACGACGCGGCCGCATTCGTTGCCTGGTTGGAGACTGGGCCGAACCTGACCGGCGTGCGGTACGGCGTCCTCGGCGTCGGCGATCGGAACTGGGCGGCGACGTACCAGGTGGTGCCGACGCTGATCGACGAGCGGATGGCCGAGCTCGGCGCAGTTCGCTTGGTCGATCGTGGCGAGGCGGATGCGTCCGGGGATCTCGATGGGGACATCGAGGCGTGGTCGGCGTCCTGGTGGAACCGGCTGCTGGCCGAGTACGGCGATGAGGCCGCGGAGCCGGTGGTTGCCTCGGATCGGCTGTACGACGTCCAGGTGCTGACCGGTCCGATCACGTCCGCGTTGGACGCGCGGTACGAGGTGGAGCCGATGACCGTGCTCGACAACGCCGAACTGGTTGCCGTCGACAACCCGCTCGGCAGGTCGAAGCGCTACCTGCGGATCCAGCTGCCGTCGGGGACGACCTATCGGACCGGCGACCACCTGACCGTCGTACCGGACAATCCGGCTGATCTCGTGGATCGGGTCGCGGCTCGGTTCGGGCTGGACCTCGACCTGGTGGTGGCGGTCAGTGCGCGGCACAAGACGCGGCGGGCGCTTCCGGTCGATCGGCCGGTGACGATCCGGCAGCTGCTCACGCACTTCACCGAGCTACAGAATCCGGCCACCGCGGCGCAGGTCGCGATCCTTGCCGAGAGCAACCCTTGCCCGCCCGAACGCGATGCGCTGCAGGCACTTGCCGCGGCGCCGGATGCGGTCGCGGGTCGCAGTGTGCTGGATCTGCTGGAGGAGTTCCTGGCCTGTGGGCTGTCGGCGGCTGACTTCCTCGAGATGCTGCTTCCGATCCAGCCTCGGCACTACTCGATCTCCTCGTCGTCGGTGAGCAGCCCGGATTCGGTCGAGCTCATCGTCGGGGTGCTGTCCGGCCCGGCCACGAGTGGGCGCGGGACCTTCCGCGGCATCTCGTCGTACTACCTGGCCGGACTCCAGCCGGGGGATCAGATCCGGGCCCGGGTCGAGCCTGCCCGGGAGGCATTCCGGGCTCCGGCGGCCGACGTGCCGGTGATCATGGTCGGGGCCGGGACCGGCATCGCGCCGTTCCGCGGCTTCATCGGCGACCGGGTGGCGCGCGGCGGCGATCAGGCCGAGGCGTTGTGCTTCTTCGGTGCGCGTCATCCCGAGGTCGACTACGTGCACCGCGACGAGTTCGAGGCTGCCGAGCGTGTTGGTGCGGTCTCGATGCGGCCGGCCTTCTCGCGGGCCGACGGTCGCTATGTCCAGGACCAGATCCGGGCCGACGGCAACGATGTGTGGCGACTGCTGGAGCAGGGCGCGCGGGTTTACGTCTGCGGTGACGGTCGCGGGATGGCCCCGGCGGTGCGCGCTGCCTTCATGGCGATCTACCAGGATCAGACCGGCGCGGACGAGACGGGGAGCGAGGCTTGGTTGCACTCCCTGCTCGGTGCGGATCGCTACCTCGAAGATGTCTGGGCCGGCTGACAGTAGGGTGATTTCATGACTGATCTCGCCGCAAAGGCCAGTGAGCTGCTCCGTCTCCACCACACCGGTGAAACCCTCGTACTACCCACCGTCTGGGATGCCTGGTCGGCCCGGGCGGTGGCCGCGGCCGGCTTCCCCGCGCTGAGCATCGGCAGCCACCCGCTGGCCGACTCCCGCGGGCAGAAGGACAACGAAGGCATGACCCTCGACGACGCGCTGGACGGGATCCGCCGGATCACGGGCGCGGTCGACGTACCGGTGACTGCTGATGTGGAGTCCGGGTACAACACACCTGCGGCCGAGCTGGTGGAGCGGGTGCTCGAGGCCGGCGCAGTCGGGATCAACGTCGAGGACACCGTGCACAGCGAGGGCCGCTTGCGCGACGTACAGGAGCACGCCGACTACATCGGTGCCCTGCGCGCCGCGGCTGACCAGGCGGGGATCGAGCTGGTGATCAACGCGCGGACCGATGCGTTGATCGGCAAGGTGGTCAAGTTCGACGACCCGCTGGGTGAGGCGATCCGTCGCTCGCAAGCTTGTGAAGCAGCAGGCGCGCGCTGCGTCTACCCGGTCCTGATCCCTGACGCGGATTCGCTCCGGACCTTGCTCTCGGCGCTGTCCGGTCCGGTCAACGTCACCGCGCACCCGGTCAAGGGCGCCGCCTCCGGCTCCTTCGACGACCTGAAGGCAGCCGGCGTGCAGCGCATCACCTTCGGCCCGCTCCTGCAGATGGCTCTGGCCGAGAAGCTGACCGACCTGGTCACTCCTTGGCGATGACCTGCTTGCGGTAGGTGGCGAGGTCCCGGACCTCAGCGGTGAGCTGGACGTTCAGCCCCTCGACCGGCTTGAGATGGTCGGCGAGGACAGCGAGCACCAGCTCACCGAGCCGCCCCTTCGTCTCCTCGTCCCGGCCCGGCAGGATCGCCACCGCGACGTGAATCATCGCCTCGCCGCCCTGCCCGTCGCCGATGACGGTCTCACCAGTCGTCCGGAACCGCGTCTTGAACCCGGGCAGCGCGCTACCGATCACCTCACCCGCCGCCGTGTGCAGCGCCAGCGCGAACGCCGGCCGGTCGAACGCGTCGGTCAGGGCATCGGAGTACTCAACACTGATCTGTGGCATGCCGCCCAGTATCTCTCGGGGTACGCCGCTCAATCGGGCCGGTCAAGGAGCGGACGCAACTCGGCGTACGACCAAGCAGCCCGGCTCGCTAAAGGTCGTCGGCGCTGAGCGTCGAGCCGGCGAGAGTGGTGGTCGTGGGTTTGATCGCCAAGGTGGCTCGGATCGCCTCGGGGTCGACCGCGGACGGCCAGCGGCCGATCTCGAAACGCGTCGGCCCGACCCGGCGTTCGCCCTGGATGAACTGACTGAGCGGCATCATCTGCAGGCCTTCGAGAAGCCAGTCGAACAGGGCCGGCAGATCGTCGTCGCGCCAGTCGCCGAGACCTGCCGCGTGAACTGATCGGGCCAGCCGATCGGCCAGGTACTGCGGATCGGGCCAGGCGCGAATCTCGATGTCGAGTTGCTTGAAGGTATGCCCGGGCCCGAACTGCCAGTGCCCGAAGACCCGGCCGACGCCGGTTCCAGGATGCGGTTTCGCCTCCAGGAACCACTCGTACTCGGAGATGAACGGCGCCTGCTGCTCGAGCCAGCGCCGTTCCTGTGACGGGAGGCATTGGTAGGGAAACTCCCGGAACGCCAGCCAGTCGACCTCGGGGCAGTACCACTGGGTGGTCCAGGCCCGGACTCGTTCGCGGTTGGCGACGAACTTTGCTCTGAGCTCATCCGCATCAGATCGGGTCGCTCGGCGCATCAGCCCTCCTTGGCAGTCGTCCGAGCGTTCACCTTGTCAGCCTGCGGTCGGTCCGGCGGCCGCTGACCGGAAGAGGCCAGTACGGCGAGGACCGTGCCGATGAGAGCGAGCCAGGTCAGGGCGAGTGTCCAGCCGCATACCTCGATGCTGCTATGCCGTTGGGCATGGCAGCCGGATTCAGAAGATGTAGAAGCCGGTGACGGCGGTGGGCAGGATGCCGACCAGGAGCCAGGGAGAGAGCGGGAAACGGCGGAAGATGGCGAGGATGCCGGCCGCGGTGAGGATGCCGATCACGCCGGACATGACCCACAGGCCGACGCCGCGGCCGAAGTCGTCGGCGGCGACGCCGATGCTGTAGACGGCCAGGGTGATGGCCGGGACGCTGCCGACGTGGAAGAGGATGGCGGAGGCGACCCAGCGCTGAACGGTCTCGATGTTCATCCGCTTCGGCGTGCGCCGGCGCCGGATCACGCGCCGCTGGGTCTGCTCCATGCTCGCTCCTAATGCTTAGTGTACTAATCGTTAGTCTACATAAGGTTGCTACACTAAGCACATGGCAGAGACGGAGATCACGCCGACCTCGAACCCCCTGGCCGGGAACCCGCTGGCGCTCGAGCATCAGGTCTGTTTCGCGCTCGCGGTGGCGGCCCGGACGGTCATTGCGCTCTACCGCCCGGTCCTCGAGCCGATGGGTCTGACCCACCCGCAGTATCTGGTGATGCTGGCGCTCTGGGAGCACGAGCCGGTGTCGGTGAAGGACCTCTCCGGCATGCTCCAACTCGAGCCGGCCACGCTGTCGCCGTTGCTCAAACGCCTCGAAGTCGCGGGCCTGCTCCGTCGCGACCGCTCCACGACGGACGAGCGCTCCCTGGCCGTCGCGCTCACCCCCGAGGGCCGCGCGCTCCGCGACCAGGCCCTCGAGGTACCGCCGGCCATTGTCGAGAAGCTAGGCATGGACGTCGACGAGCTGATGGATCTCCATGCCCGGCTCACCACGGTCATCGCCGCGGCGACCGGCGTACGGGCGAAGTTGACGACCTAGCTGTAGCTGGCGGCAACGTGGTAGACGCGACCGCCCCAGCCGTCGTTGGGGAACGAGTCGGAGATCCGCACGTAGCCTGCCTTTCCTGCTCCGAGGTACGGCGTGAGGTCGAACGTCCGGGCGGCTTTGTTCTCACCGTCGTGGATCTGCTGTGTCTCCGTGGCCACCGTGGTCCACGACTGGCCGTCTCCGCTGACCTGGACCACGAACTCGTTGTCGATGGTCAGCGTCACGGACGCGGCGGTCGCATCGGCCGGGAACGGGAAGCGGTACACGAAGAACGAATGACCGTCCGCGAAGCGGTTCTGGACTCCGTTGCTCTGTGAGCCGTCCGCGTCCCAGAGCCACGGGGTCTCGGCTGCCGTGCCGGTGTCGAAGTCGGCAGTGTGTGCGATCACGATGTCGGAGCGCGTGCTGAACGACAGTTGCGATCCAGACGTCGCGGTCGCAGTCACCGAGTAGCGGCCGTCCGGCGTACCAGCCGGGATGGTCACGTCGAGCTGGACCGACGCCTGCGCTGGTACGGCGTTTCCGCGCGGGCGGAGCGTCACGTTCGTGCGTGCTGGGGTGATCGTCCAACCGGCCGGGCCCGCGGCTCGAACTGTCACCGGGAGTCGGTCGCCTGCCGGTCCGGTTGCCTGCAGATCGACTCGCACCTGCACCTTGGTTGGGCTGCCGGTCGCGGGCATGATCACCGGCTGGGCCGGATCGGTTGTCGCGGACAATGACCGCACCGGGGGTCGGGCTGGTACGGCGGCGATCAGGGCGCTGAGTGCACTGGCCTGCGTACGCCAGTCGTAGGCGTTCGGGTGGCTCGTGTTGGTGAGACCGGACCACCGCTCACCCAGCCGGTCGGCCGCATCCCGGTCGTTGTCCCAGATGGTCGCGGCCTGCCGGGTGACGAAGTCGGTGTAGCGGTGGTCGTGCGTGGTGTCGGCGAGGTCCATCCAGTACCGCATGAAGATGCCCTTGAACTGCTTGCCGTTGTCGTCACAGGTCCGGTCCGGCGCATCACAAGCCTCGGTCAGTACGCCGTTCGGAGCCAGTCCCGTCGGCGCCATCGCGGCATCGGCCAATCGCCGTACCGTGGTCAGGATCTTCGGGTTGTGCGTCGCCCTCCAGAGCTCGAGGCCGGCGCCGATCGCCAGGCCCTGGTTGTAGCTCCACACGGTGTCGCCGTTGCTCTCGCAGTTGCTCTTGAGGCCGTCGTTGACTAGGCCCGAGCTGTTGATCATGCCGCTGGCGGTGAACCAGCTCCAGCCTTCCTGTGCGCGGCCGAGCCAGTGCTTGTCGCGCGGCAGCCGGTTGTGCAGCTCGGCGGTGAGCCGGATCCAGAGTCCGTTGGTGACGGCGTTCTTGTAGGTGCGTTCGCCGTCCCACCAGACCCCGCCTCCGCACGAAGTCGGGTCCCAGTAGTCTTCGACGTACTCCGCGATCGTGACCGCCATGTCGAGGTACTTGCGGTTCGTGGTGAGGTCGTAGGCCTGGATCCAGGTCAGCGCCCACCACTCGGAGTCGTCGATGGCGCGGCTGGTGAAGTTGCCGAGCAGCGGATCGCCCGAGAGGTAGCCGGCCGGGAACACGCCCTTGTCCTTCTCGAACGTGTTGTCCAGCTGGGGCAGATAGCGCCGGTCGCCAGTGCGCTGCATGTAGTCGCCAACCGTCTGCAGAGCGACGGCCGAGTTCCACCAGCTCGACGGGAACCATGCCTTGACGGGCTCGTACGAATCCATCAGCACGTCGGCCGCGACCCGAGCTCGCGCGGTGGCGGTCGAACCGGCGGCAGGATCCGGATGGGCACCGGCGGACGGTGGGGACGTGAGGGCCGCGGTCACCAGGATCGCCGCGGACATCAGGACACGCAGAAGGCGGGCAGAGCGAATCACGGCGGATCTCCTCGACTGCTTCGTGGCGGCTCGGCGGAGCGAGGCTGGAAACGTTTCACCAGGCTTTGAGGAGCTATCGTCGTCACACCCGACAACGATGTCAATGCCCTGTGCCGCTTGGTCAGGGCCGGGGGAGTGCAGGCAGCGTCGTACCGTCGCTTCCCCCGACACGCATGCCGTCGAGGAGTAGGTGAAGGTAGCGCCGCCACAGATCGGGGTCGCCGGTGTGGTCCGTGACCGCTGCCACCATCAGCTGAATCATCGGCAGGTCCAGGCCCTCGACGTCGGGCCGCAGTGTTCCCTGCTCCTTGGCGCGCTCGATCATGGCGTCGACGGTCGGTCGGATCCGCTCCGCGACCAACTCCTCCCGCCGCCGGCCGCGGCCGGTGCCGAGCATGATGTCGCGTAGTCCGTGGTCGAAGGTCTGCAGTTCGCACACCCGCTCCAGGCTGGCGCTCAGACCTCGCCAGGCATCCGGGTCCTCAGCGGCTTCGGCTGCCAGTGCGGCGACTTTGCTGATCATGTCCTCGAAGAGCGCGTCGATCAGTGCGTCCCGATTGGCGAACCGCCGGTACGCCGTTCCGATCCCGACGCCCGCGTGCTTGGCGACGTCCTCGAGCGTGGCGCTGAGCCCGCGATCCCGGAAGACCTCGTGGGCGGCCGCCAGCAGGCGTTGGCGATTGAGCTCGGCGTCGCGCCTGAGCGCCGGCTCCGCGGGCGAATCCATCCACGCTCCCCTAACTGGAGGATCTTCCTCCACTTGATGCTACCATCGCCATAAGTGGAGGGCGGGCCTCCAGTTAATGCCGTGAAGGAGACCGTGAAATGACTCTTGGGCGCAGAAGGACAGCGTTCGTTGCGATGGTGGTGGTGGCGGGCCTGATGCTGGCCGCTTGCTCGTCGGAGGAGACCGGAGCAGGTGGTGCGGCTCCGGCCGGTGGTGCGGCCGCCCTGATATTCGCCACGACCGTCAAGGCGAGCGATACGAGTACCAGCACGGTCATCGCGCCCACGGGTGCGCAGATCGTGCGCGGCAAGACCAACGTCACCGCCCACAACGACATCGTCTACTCGGCGCCGACGGTCAACGGACAGCAGACCGAACTCAAGCTCGACCTCCAGGTCCCCGAGACGGCGGGCCAGAAGCCGCTGGTCATCTACATCCCTGGTGGTGGGTTCGTCCTGTCCCAGAAGACGGCGAACCTCGATCAGCGCACCTACGTCGCTGAGCAGGGCTACGTGGTGGCGAGCATCGAGTACCGGACCATCGGCCAGGGAGCGACGTACAAGACGGGTCCTGCTGATGTGAAGTCCGCGGTGCGTTATCTCCGCGCGCACGCCGACGAGTACGGCATCGATGCCGGCGAGGTCGCGGTGTGGGGCCAGTCGGCCGGCGGCTACCTGGCGGCGATGACCGGAACCACCAATGGCGACAAGCAGTTCGACGTCGGCGACAACCTGGATCAGAGCAGCGACGTACAGGGTGTCGTGGACGAGTTCGGCGCGTCCGACCTCTCGAAGATCGCGGCGGACTTCGACCAGGCCGCGCAGGATGCGAACTACGCCCCGGGCAACTCGTTGGCCACCTGGGTCTACGGTGCGGGCACCAAGGAGTCCGTCAAGAACCCCTCGGCGGCGATCACCGCGTCCGACCCGATCGGCTACATCTCGAGCCGGACAGCCCCATTCCTGTCACTGCACGGTAGTGCGGACCGGTTGATCTCGCCGAGCCAGACGCTGCTGCTTCACAACGCCTTACGCAGCAAGGGGATCGAGAGCAGCCGCTATGTGTTGACCGGTGCAGATCACGGCGACCTGTCCTTCACCGGCGACACCGCGGCCGGCAAGCCCTGGGGCACCCAGGAAACCATGAATCACATCGTGGACTTCTTGGACAAGCAGTTGGCCGGCTGACGCGGTCGGACGACGTGGGAGAATCGACCCCATGACGCGGAACGGTCAGTACTCGCCCGGTGAGGCGGCGGAGGTCACCGGCCTCAGCCTGGACACGTTGCGGTACTACGAACGTGAGGCGCTGATCGGGCCGATCGAGCGCCGTCCTGGCGGCCGACGTGTCTTCCACGAGGGCGACATCGCCTGGATCGGCGTGGTCACCTGTCTGCGCGACGCCGGGCTGGGGATCGCCGACATTCAACGCTTCACGTCGCTGCTCCGGACCGCGGGCGACGCGGCGTCACGCGTGGAGTTCCTGCGTGAGCGCCGAGTCGCGCTGATCGAGCACATGGCCCGGATGGAAGCGGCCCTCGGCGTACTGGATGACAAGATCGCGCACTATGGCGCGCTCCAGCCCCAGACCGCCGAGTCCGCAAAGGCCTGACCGCTACCAGGCTTCGTCGAGTTTCGTCCGGAGCTCTGCGGGGAGTTCGAGGCGGGCGCCGGTGATCGAGGCGGTGAGCTGTTCCGTCCGGCTTGCGCCGACGATCGGGCGCACCGGGGGAGTCCCACCTGTCAGCCAGGCCACCACGACGCTGCTCCGGCTGACACCGAGCTCCGCCGCCACCTTGTCGAGCACCTCCAATCGCCGAGTCGTGCCCGGGTGGTCGAAGGCCTCCTCGATCGGGCGATCCGCACGTTCGTACGCTCCTGACATCAGCGGGCTGTAGGCCCAGAGATCCCAGTGCGGCTGGTTGTCGACGAAGTCCAGGACCTCGTCGGTGATCCACCCGAACCGGTGGTTGTGGATGTGATCGCGGACCAACGGCCGCGGCTGCAGGTACGAGTACCGCAACTGGAACGCGCTCGGCTCCGCCACCCCGGCAGCCGCGGCAAGCCCCCGGGCCCGCTCGACTCTCCAGAGGGCCCAGTTGGACAAGCCGATCTGGCCGATCGTGCCCGCGCCGTGATGCTTGCCGAAGGCAGCGACCGTCTCGTCCAGCGGTGTGCTCCGGTCGTCCCAGTGCGCCCAGTACAGGTCGATGTGGTCGATCCCGAGCCGGCGCAGCGAGGCCTCGAGCGCCGCATCGATCGCAGCCCCGCCAAGCCCTTCGGTGTGATCCGGAAAGCCGCCAGGGACGGTGGGCTCGCACCCGACCTTCGTGGCGATCCGCACGCGCTCGCGGACACCGGGCCGCTGTGCGAACCACCGCCCGAGCAGCTCTTCGCTCTGCCCCCCGAAGCCACTCTCCGACTGCCAGAACGAGTAACAGTTCGCCGTGTCGATCCACACGCCACCCTCGGCGACATACTGGTCGAGCAGCGCGAACGACGTCTTCTCATCGATCCTGCTCCCGAATTCCATCGCACCCAACGCAAGATTCAGTTCGCTCATGACGGCAGCGTTCCTCCTGGAGCGCACTCCAGGTCAAGCCCGCTCCAGGTCAGGCCCGCACCGTCAAGCCACTGCCGCGGCCTCGATGCGGTGCATGGCGGCGGAGAACGCGGGGACCCGCCTGAGGTCCGCCGTACCAGTGCTGTAGTCGGTCAGCTGGTGCCACTCGTTGTCCGCCACGTAGTACATGTGCGGGCTGACCGGGCCGGGCGATTCGCGGTAGAAGCAGGTCGCCAACCGCATCATCGCCAGCAAGGCATCAACCACCGTTGGATCCCGCATCACATGCACGAGCAGCATGTCTCGCGCGGGCATGGCGACCACGCAGCCGTACGGCGGGTTCTCGACGTGCAGGGATTCGCGCAGCACGGTGTCGAGGACCAGCGCCCGCGAGGCCGTGAACATGCTGCCGGTCAGCATCGCGATCTCGGCGCCCTGGAGCTGCACGTGCTCAACCTTGTCCTTGAGCCGACGAAGGTTCGCCAGGCCGATCCGGTTGATCTCGTGCCACGGAATCCCGATGCGGTCGAGGTCGAAGTGCATCGCAACAGCTCGTCCCGTGTACGTCGCCGGCGCGATGAGCAGACCCGGCACGAACTCCGGCACGCGCTCATGCCAGTCCGGGTTGATAGTGGACGCGTCGACCAGTCGAAGGTACAGCTCGTTCTCCAGATCCTCCGGAACCGTCGGCACACCGCCACCCGGGTCCATCTGATCGAAATGCGCCGACACCGCCGCCTGCCACCGCTGCCGCGGCAACCCACCGACCGTCCGGGCAAGATTCACCAGCCCCGCGACCATGCCGTCCTTCATCAGAACGCCCCCGTCGCCGACCGGCAGCAACGCACTCGAACCGTCGTACCGCATCGGGAACCCACGAGCCACCGTCGCATCCTCCGCCAGCCGGACCAGACGATCCACCTGCGTCATCGTCAACGGCTCCAGCACCGGATGAGGCCGGTCTGCGCCCTGCCTGCCGCCCACGCGGCCCTTGCTCTTCTTGCGTGTACTCATGCGAGCACCTCCTTGCCCAAAAACATATGGACTTTCACCCCCCGAAAACCGCCCGCCAAGCAATCTGTGGATAACTTCCGACGCCCTGCCAACCGCGAGGTAAGAGCGTTGGTCGGAAACTCCTGGGCGCCATGTGCCAATTGCGTTTGGCGACTGCTCTTTCCCAGAACGGTTCGGGGAGCGGGATCGCGGCGGCCGACGCGTGCGCGGTGGCTGAGGACTTCGCCTGGTCAGGAACCCCTCCGCCCCGAAGGTGCTCGTCCCGTCCGGCCGCTCGGATTCGGCCGGTGGGGTGGTCGGTGGCTGGTCGCCGCTGCGGCCGGTCTGACGGAGACGGGTGGCTGGGGTGGTCTTCGGCTGAGGGGGATGGTGCGGTCGGTGACCACGGTTGCGGTTGCTTGGGCTTCCGGGCTGTGGTTGCTCCCGACGATCGGGAGGCCTGTCAGGTGACCCGCCGCCGTGGTTGACCACTGGGGTTCGGGTCGGCTGCCAGCGTGTGAAATTTCACTGGATATCCGTTCAAATGGGCCCTTCTCTGCTCAAATATTGAGGGGAGAACCAGCAACTTGCAGGGAGATCCCCTCGTTTCCGGGACCGCAACCGAAGCCCGGAAGCTCAAACGACCGGCACGCGGTCACCGGCCTCGCCATCCCCCTCAGCCACAGACCACGCCCGCCTAGCGCTTCAGTAAATCGGCCGCCGCGGCGACCAGCCACCGGGTACGTGTCCGGCCTGTCCGGTGCGGCGCGAATCGGGGGCACACCAACCACCTTTGCGGGGATCTGCTGCCTCTGAGAGACAGTAGATCCCCGCAAAACACGCACTAGCCGCGACCAAACCACAGATTCGGTTAGGGTGCCGCGCTATCCGGTGGATTTTGGGTGCTCGGTGACGAAAATCCACCGGATAGTGCAGGGGTTAGCCGAGGCGGGTCCATTGTTCGAGGACTACGAGGGTTTTGGTGCCGGCGATGGCTCGGGCCGAGCGGAGGGAGCTGACGACTCGGCGGAGGTCTTCGACGCCTTCTACCTGGATGCGGACGAGGGCGTCGGGGTCGCCGGCGAGGGTGAGGACTTCCTTCACCTCGGGGATCTGGGCGACGAACTCCATGATCTGGGCGAGGTCGAGGTCGTCGGTGAAGTGCAGTTCGGTCATCGCCTCGATGCCGGTCGCGATCCGGCCGTGGTTGATCTGCACGGTGTACCGCTCGATCACCCCGAGCTTTTCCAGCCGGGCGATCCGGCGCTGCACCGGCGCGACGGTGAGGCCGACCGCGGTTGCTATCTCGCGCAGCGGCCGACGCGCGTTCTCCTGCAGCAGGTCGAGGATCGCGCGGTCGGTCTGGTCCAGTGTCGCTTGCTCGGGCACGCAACAAACACTACCTCGTACGGCGGATCTGTTGCCGTCCAGCAGGTCAGATCGTCGCACGGGTTGCGGATCGTCGCCAAACTCGACGGCGACTCTTGTGACGCCGCCCACCCAGACCGCAGGCTCTTGGGAACCGCCGCGGACCACCTGGAGAGCCGATGACGACCATCGCCCCCGCCGAGATCACAGTGGAGCGGCTCGCCGCACCGCCGTACGACCTCGCCGATCGTTTCCGGCCGTCCGGTCCGTCGACGCTGCTTACCGGCGTCCAGGCGATCGCACGGCTTCTCGTGGAGCACCGCGCCCTGGATCGGCGTCGCGGGCTGCGGACGGCGTCCTTCGTGTCGGGCTACCAGGGCAGTCCGCTCGGCGGCCTCGACAAGCTGCTCGCCGACCTGCAGAACGTGCTCGACGCGAACGACATCCGCTTCGTGCCCGGTCTGAACGAAGAGCTCGCCGCAACCTCGGTGTGGGGGAGTCAGATCGACCTACCCCGCGGCACCAGCACGCACGACGGCGTCACCGGCTTCTGGTACGGCAAGGGCCCCGGCGTGGACCGCGCCACCGATGCACTACGCCACGCCAACATGTACGGCGTCAATCCGCGTGGCGGTGCTGTTCTCCTGGTCGGCGACGATCCCGCGTCGAAGTCCTCGACCGTCCCGGCGGTGAGTGAGCGATCGCTTGCTGCGCTGGGGATTCCGGTCCTCTTCCCGCGCAACGCGGCCGAGATCGTGACGCTGGGCCTGCACGCGATCGAGATGTCGCGCGCGACGGGTTGCGTCGTCGCACTCAAGATCGTCGCGGATGTCGCCGACGGCGCCTGGGCGGTCGACGACGTCGCAGGCAGTATCGAGCCGGTCGTCCCCACGATCGAGTGGGACGGCAAGCCCTACACCTACGAGCAGCGTCCGATGGTTCTCCGCCCGGACGCCATCGTGCGCGCCGAAGCTGACCTGGTCGGCCCCCGGACCGAGCTGGTGCGCGCGTACGCCGCCGCGAACCACCTGGACGTTCTCGACATCGACCCGATCCAGGCCAGCGTCGGATTCGTCGCCTCGGGTAGCTGCTACGACTCGATGCGCCAGGCAATGACTGACCTCGGAGTGACCGAGGAAGCGCTCGCCCAGGCTGGAGTCCGGGTGCTGCGGCTCGGCCTGATGAGCCCGGTTGCCACCAGCACCATTCGCTCGTTCGCCGCGGGACTCGACCGCATCGTCGTGGTCGAGGACAAGACGTCGTTCGTGGAGACGCAGATCCGCGAGATCCTCTACGGTACGGCGAACGCGCCGCAGATCGTCGGCAAACGTGACACCGGCGGCCGTGCACTGATTCCCGCGGACGGCGAGCTCACCTCGGGCCGGTTGCTCGCCCCGATGCGGCACCTGCTGGCAGACCTGGTCACGATCACACCGCCTGCTCCGAAGCGGATCCCGCTCCCGCTGCTCTCGACCAGCCGCTCGGCCTACTTCTGCAGCGGCTGTCCGCACAACCGCTCCACCGCGCTGCCCGAGGGCTCGATGGGCGGCGGCGGGATCGGCTGCCACGCCATGGTCACCATCTCCGACCGCGAGGACAGCGCCGTCACCGGTGTCACCCAGATGGGCGGCGAGGGTGCGCAGTGGATCGGTCAGGCATGGTTCTCCGATGCCGGCCACATCTTCCAGAACGTCGGTGACGGTACGTTCTTCCACTCCGGGCAGCTCGCCGTACAGGCTTGTATCGCTGCCGGCGTGAACATCACCTACAAGGTGCTCTACAACGACGTGGTCGCGATGACCGGCGCTCAGGACGCCGAAGGCGCGCTCACCGTGCCGCAGTTGACGCACAAGCTCCGCACCGAGGGTGTGAAGCAGATCGTCGTCTGCGCCGACGAGCCAAGCCGGCACCGTCGCCGCGACCTTGCGCCCGGCACTCTGCTCTGGGACCGCGACCGCCTCGACGAGGCACAGCGGATGCTGCGTGAGGTTCCTGGCGTGACAGTGCTGATCTATGACCAGCACTGTGCCGCCGACGCCCGCCGTCAGCGCAAGCGCGGCAGCCTGCCGACCCGCACGCAGCGCGTGGTCATCAACGAGGCGGTCTGTGAGGGCTGCGGCGACTGTGGTGTGAAGAGCAACTGCCTGTCCGTACAGCCGGTCGACACGGAGTACGGTCGCAAGACCCGCATCGAGCAGACCTCCTGCAACACCGACTACAGCTGCCTCGACGGCGACTGCCCGTCGTTTGTGACGGTGGAAACGAAGAACACCAAGACCAAAGCGCGCAAGGCCTTCCCGACTCCGCCTGCGGCCGCGCCGAGCAGCGCGGAAGAGCGCGTCACCGGCACCCAGAACGTCTTCATGGCCGGCATCGGCGGCACGGGCATCGTCACGGTCAACCAGGTGCTCGCCACCGCGGCACTCAGAGCCGGGTACGCCGCTGAGTCGCTCGACCAGACGGGTCTGAGTCAGAAGGCCGGACCGGTCACCGGTCACCTGCGGTTCGCCGACGGCGACCTCGAACCGGCCAACCGGCTCACCCCCGGATCCGCGGACTGCCTCCTCGGCTTCGACCTGCTCACCCTCGCCGAGGACCGGAACGTTGCCTACGGCAACTCGGCTTCGACCCGGATCGTCGTCTCGACCAGCCGCACCGCGACCGGCGCGATGGTCTACGACCCAGCTGTCCAGCACCCGGACGAGGCAGGACTCCTGGAGCGCGTCCGCACGGCCGGCGCGGAGACCTTCGACTTCGACGCGCTCGAGGCTGCCGGCCGGATCTTCGGCAACACGATCGCAGCGAACTTCCTGCTCGTCGGCGCCGCCTACCAGACCGGCGCCCTCCGGCTGCCGGCCGCGGCCATCGAGGAAGCCATCAAGATCAACGGCACCGCGGTCGCTGCGAACGTCGCCGCGTTCCGCTGGGGCCGGGTGGCGGTCACCGACCCGGCCGCCTTCCGCGTCGCCGGAACGACTCCCGCGCAGGCCCGCACCCGCGTCGTACCGGCTTCAGTTGCGGCCGCCGGCCTGACAGGCGAAGTGCACCGGCTCGTCGCGCAGCGCGCTACTGATCTGGTCGGATACCAGAGCATGAAGCTCGCCAACTCGTACGTCGACTTTGTCGCTCGGATCGCGGCTGCCGAGCAGGCGGTCAGCACTGAGACCCGCTTCACCGAGGCGGTCGCTCGGAACCTGTTCAAGTTGACGGCGTACAAGGATGAGTACGAGGTCGCTCGGCTGCTCACGGACCCGGAGTTCCTCGGCAGCACCGGAGAGGCTTTCCCCGGCGGCACGGTCTCCTTCAAGCTGCACCCGCCGGTACTGCGCGCGATGGGCCGCACGAAGAAGATGTCCTTCGGCCCCAAGTCTCACGTGACACTGCGCGTACTGGCCCGCTTGAAGTCGCTGCGTGGCACCCGGGCCGACCTCTTCGGCTACGCCCACCTCCGCAAGGTCGAGCGCACCCTGCGCGACCACTACCGCACCATGGTCACCGAGCTGGCCGCCGGCCTGGACCAGGCGTCGTACGACCGCGCCGTGCAGCTCGCCGAGCTGCCCGACGTCGTCCGCGGCTACGAGTCCGTCAAGCTCCGCAACATCGACCGCTACACCGAAACCCTCCAGGCCCTCGGCGTCGAGCCGCCCCAACTCAGGTCGTGACCGCGCGACGGCGGGCCTTCAGCGTGCCGTCCTGGTAGTGCACCTCGTTGCCGTCGATCACCTTGACGCTGTCGTGCGCCGCGGAGGTCAGAATCTCCCAGTCGTCGCCGAGGCCGAGGTCGGCGGCGACCTCGGCAGGCGTCGGGAAATGTACGTCGGCATGGCCGTCGTGCCGGGCCTTGTCGGGGAACTCGAGGTGTCCTTCGACGAGCAGGATGCCTCCGGCAGCCACCGCCTGGGCTGCCTGCCGGAGGATCTGCTCGCGGGGCAGGTCGATCGTCGAGTGCAGGAACTGCGCGGACACCAGGTCGAAGGTGCCGGTCGGGAACGACTTGCCGAGCTCGTGGTGCTGCCACTCGATCTGCTCGTCGACACCGGCCTCCTTGGCGTGCTGCTCGGCCCGGCCGAGCGCGATCGGTGAGACGTCGACGGCCGTCACCTGCCAGCCCTGCTGGGCCAGCCAGATGGCGTCACCGCCTTCACCGGAGCCGAGGTCGAGCGCGCGCCCGGGAGTGAGACCGGCGACCTCGACCACCAGCGCGGCATTCGGCTTACCGCTCCAGATCCGCGTGCTCTCGGCGTACCGGGCGTCCCAATGCTCTTCTGCAGTCGTCATGTCACCAGCTTCCGTCCTGGCTGCGCGATCGACAAACTCCCTTGCCGTTCCAGCAAACGCTCAGGACCGGATGATGCCCTGGCTGCTGGTCCGGTTGCCGTCCCAGTCGCCGACCAGCGGCCGGTCGCCGGTGTCGCCGTACCGGATCTTCTCCGTGGTCTCGGTGGGATCGATCCCGCTCATCCGGAAGTAGAAGGTCGCGTTGGCCGGGTTGTAGAGGCCCGGTTCGTCCCGGCCGTCGCCGTTCCAGTCGCCGGTCAGCGGCTTCCAGTACGCGTCGCCGTACACGAAGGACCGGGTGCTGCCGTCGGCGAGCTTGAGGTCGAAGGCCGCGTCGGCGGCGCGGTAGACGCCGACATCGTCGACGCCGTCGCCGTTCCAGTCGCCGATCAACGGCATCCGGTACGGACCGCCGTACACGACCGTGGCCGTCGTGCCGTTGGCCGCGCGTTTGGTGAAGGTGCCGGTCGACGGGGTGTAGGTGCCGACCTCGTCGGTGCCGTCGCCGTCCCAGTCCCCGACGATCGGGCGGTCGCCGATGTTGCCGAAGGCAATGGTCACCTGGCCGACGCCGCCGTTGAAATTGTTCGTCAGGAAGAACTTGTGGTCGTCCGGGCTGTACGCGCCGGGCGTATCGCCGCCGACGCCGTCCCAGTTGCCGGCGAGCGGAAGCATCGGAGTGTTGCCATAGGCAAACGCTGGGATCGTTGCCGTGCCTGACGTCCGGCTGTTCGACAGATACCAGTTGTAGGTGCAGACGGCAGCCGGCGCGGCAACCTGCGTGGTGTCCTTCGAGAAGACATTCGGGACCGCGATCACTGCCGCGGCGACAGCGGCCGCGACGCCGCCGGTGATCAGCTGACTGAGGAGCTGGGTGCGCATCTCGTCCCCTTATGCGTCGAGCCGGTAGAGGGCCGCGGCCCCGGGTGCCAGGGTGGCGACGATCTTGGTCTTGTCGGCCTGGGCCGTGTAGCCGCGGGTCGCCGGATCGAAGACCGACACCTTCGTGACCGTTGTCTGGTTCAACGAAACGGTCGTGGTCGAGCTCGCCCCGGACTGCCGGTTGGCGATCAGCAACCAACGGGTCTTGGCGGCATCGGTCGGCCGGAACAGCCCCAGTACGGCGGGGCTCCCCGACGTACCGGTCATGTAGGAGTCCGCAGTGAAGCCGACCGTTCCTGGTGGCGGGGTGTGGTTCGCATGCAGCGCCCGCTCGGAGACCAGCGGCTTGAGCTCGACGCCGACCGGGCGGAGCCAACCCGTGTTGATCGCCTTCGCGGCGTCGTACAGAGGGGTGTGGGTGCCGTCGAGCGTCGTGATCGCGCGGCCGAAGTTCTCGCCGCGGGCGGGATCGGGCTGCCAGTAGGTGAAGTACTGGATGCCCTTGCACCCGTAGGCGAGGCTCGTGTTGATGTTCCACAGCAGCTCGGCCTGGGTCGGGAACCGGTGACCGGAGTACTCGACGCTCTGGACGAACACCCAGGACGGGATGTTCGCGAGCAGCGCCTCGGCGCGGATGATCGCCCAGTTCTCGAAGTAGTTCGGGTCCTCGCCGGAGGTCAGCAGCGGGTACCGGTCGTACGACAGCATCGGCGGCCGGCAGGTGGTGACGAAGCGGTGGACCATGTCCTTGTAGCCCTGGCCGGTGCCAGGCACGAGATTCGAGTACGGCGTGTACGTCGGCGCCTGCTCGCGAGCGATCGTGAACGCCTTGCCGAGCGAGTCGAGCTGCGACTCCGGCGGCTCGTCACCGAGGCTGAACCCGGCGAACGACTCGAACCCGCGGTACTGGTTCAGCGAGTTGGTCAGCAACGTCCGGGCGTCCGCGGTGGTGATCGACATCGGCACCGACCGGTTGTCGCTGATCGTGAACCGCCGCGCCATGTTCTGCACGTCGGGATCGCTCGAGACCAGCACCTTCAGACCGACCTGCTCGGCGATCGCCAGCGTGTGCCGGATGATCGCCTGATCGTCGACGTAGTTGCCCGTGATCACGAAGTTGAACCCCGCGTCCCGCATCTCGCCGTACCGCTCGACCGTCGTCTGGTACGGCGGCGGTGGCCAGAACACGCCGATCGGGAACTCGGACCCGCCGACCAGCGGCAGGTCCACACATGCGGCCGCGGGAGCAGCGGCCGAAGCGGGGACCGAAGCCGGGGCAGAACCGGTCAGGCGATGGGCAAGGGGAAGCGGCGCGGCGGCGAGCGCCCCGATGACGGCACCGCGAAGCACCGCCCGCCGGCCGACCCCGGTCTTGTGTTCGGGAATCATCATGCTCCTTCTCTCTGGTCACGACGCAGACCAGAACAACCGAAGCAGTGACGCCACGCAATCCTTGAAGCTCAGAACGTAATGAACACCTGCCGACCAGTTCCGGACACCCGATGCACATGGCCGGTGCAGGCCAGGGGCGATAGCCGGACGGGGGTTTCGATAGCGTGGGGAGATGCGAGCTGCTCGGCGTTGGGGAGTCTGTCTTGGTGTGGTGTTGCTGGTCAGCGCCGGATGTAGCGGCGGCGGCACCGAGCCGGCAGCAACACCGCCGGAGCCGCCGCGGCCGGCGGCGTGGGTGACGGAGTACTCGAGCCCGGTTGCGAGCTCGGCGATGAACTATCTCGCGGTCGCCAAGGACGCTGTCTGGGCGCTCGGCCAGGAGACCCCGGCCGGGTCCGAGGTCGACAAGGCGGTGCTGCTGCGGCTCACCGATGGCAAGTGGGTGCCGGCCGAGCCTCCGCGGGAGTACGCCGGCGCCCGGGACCTCGCCAACGTGAGTCTGGCGGCGTCGCCTGAGTCGCCGTTCGTCTGGCTCTTCGCCAAGGTCGCCGACAGGCCCCGTGCCTGGCGGTGGGACGGCAGCCAATGGCAGACCGCGCCTGCTGGGTTCAGCCCGGTACAGGTTCTGGCGCTGGGGCCGGACGACATCTGGGCGATCGATTCGGTTGGCCAGGTGGTGCGGCACTGGGACGGCCTGCAGTGGAAGGGGCAGACCGTCCAGGCTGTGGAGTTGTCGGCGGTCGCACCGGACAGCATCTGGGCGGCGGGCTACCTGCCGGGCAAGACCGGACTGTCGGAGCCCGCACTGTGGCATTTCGACGGGCAGACCTGGCAGCGGACGCCGACGCCGTCGTACGACTTTCCGGACCAGCCACGGGGAAACGAATCGGCGACTCTGGACAGTGTCGTGCCGGTGGCACCCGACCGTGCGTGGGCGTTCGGTCTGCACCACATCTTCACGGACCCGGGGGCCGATCGGGAGGACGAGAAGATCGTGCTGCAGTGGGACGGATCGCGCTGGACCAAGGCGTCGCAGACCCTGTACAGCTGGCCGGCCGGACCGGACGGTGCGGGCGGCATCATTCTGCCGGAGGCCGGCCTGCACCATCCGAAGGACGGCGCCGATCGGGTGATTCAGGCGCCGCCCCTGCTGCCGGGCGAGAGCGGCAAGGTTTCCGCGGCGGACAAGGCGCAGAAGCTGACTGCCCGGGAAGTGGTCTGGGACCCTGTCCGAAAGACGACCTGGGTCGTCGGTTACATCGGTACCGAGAACTCAACCGCGTTCTCGCGCGGCGTACTGCTGCGCTTCGATCCCGGCCACGTCTGATCAGGGGGTGAGGACGATCCGGCCGAAGACCTGGCCGGCGTCCATCTGCTCGTGAGCCTTGGCGGCTTCGTCGAGCGGGAGGATGTCGTGTACGACGGGGTGCAGTTCGCCGCGGGCCGCGGCGGCGAACTGGTCGCGGCGGACGAGTGCACGAGCCGGCCGGGAGATCGTGTCCAGGCTGAACGTTGCCAGGGACAACGACCGCTGGAACGACTGCATCAGGTGGCTGCTGAGGTCGGCCGGCGGCAGACCGGCGATCACACCCAGCAGGACCAGCCGGCCGTTGGGGGAGAGCCTCGGGATGAAGGCGGGCAGGTCGGGACCGGCGACCACATCGAGGATGACGTCGTACGTCGCTGGGCCGTCGCCGCTGCCTGAGCGATCGAGAACGTGGGTCGCGCCCAGCTCGCGGAGTCGGAGGCCGCGCTCGGGGGAGGAGGTGGTCACGGCGATCGCCTCGCTCCCCGCCTGGGCCGCGAGCTGGACGGCCAGCAGGCCGATGCTGCCCGCCGCGCCTCGGATCAGCACGGATTCGCCGGGCGTGAAATGGGCGTGCCGCAAGGCGAAGTGGGCGACGGATCCTGAGTTGCCGAGAGCGACGGCGGCCTCGTTCGTCAGCCCGGCGGGGATCCGTTCCAGGTCGGCCACGGCCGCGACGGCCTGTTCGACGTACCCGCCGCCGGTGCCAGTGAAGGCCCAGACGCGTTCCCCGATCCAGGACGGATCGACCTCGGCGCCGACGCCGGTCACGGTCCCGGCGACCTCCGAGCCGAGGATGTGACCGGGGCTGAAGCCGTACCCGCCGAGCGTGCCGCGGCGGATGACGGCGTCGACGCCGCCCACTCCGGTCGCCTCGACCGCGATCGCCACCTGACCCGGGCCGGGCTCGGGGGCCGGTACGTCGACGACCGCCATACCGTCCGGGGTTCCGAAGGTCTGAACCACAACCGCCTTCACAACTACTCCTTCAAGTCGAGTGTGCCTGTGTTTCGAACGTAACGGACGCCTGCGTCCGGTTAGGTAGAGTGAGAGAGATGAGCGTCGAACTGTCTCGTTCCCTGCGTGCCGATGCCGCCGACAACCGCGAGCGGATCGTCGCGGCGGCGTACGAACTGTTCGCGACCGAGGGCCTGACGGTCACGATGCGTGAGATCGCCCGGCATGCCGGAGTCGGTCCGGCGACGCTCTACCGGCACTTCCCGACCAAGCAGGACCTCGCGGTCGAGGCCTTCGCCGAGCAGGTCCGGAGCTGTCACACGATCGTCGACGACGGTCTGGCCGAGCCCGATCCGTGGACCGGGTTCCGCCGGGTGATCGAGCGGATCTGCGAGGCGAACGCGCGCAGCCGCGGCTTCACCGAGGCGTTCCTCGCGACCTATCCGGACCTCGCAGACCTGCGGACACACCGCGAGTACACGCTGGGCGTCGTCGCCGAGCTCGCCCAGCGCGCCAAGAAGAGCGGGCAGCTGCGCGCGGACTTCACGCTCGACGATCTGACCCTGATGCTCTCGGCCCACCGCGGTATCCCCGGCAGATCGCCGCAGGCCCGTCGTACGGCGTCACGTCGTTTCGCCGCGCTCACGATCGAGGCCTTCAGCGCCCGATCGTGAGGTTTTTGGTCGCTCCGGGTAACCTCGACCCTCGGTGCCCGAGCGAGCGGGTTGCCGCGTCGACGGGGTGGGTACGAGGAACGGATGCTGATCGCAGGGCGGTACCGGCTGGGCGAGTCGCTCGGCCGTGGTGGCATGGGCGAGGTGCATCGCGCGACCGACGAGGCACTCGGCCGAGTGGTCGCGGTGAAGACGATGCTCCGGTCGAGCGCGGACCCGTCGGCGGCCGAGCGCTTCCGGCGTGAGGCGCGGGCGGCCGCGCGGCTGAGCGATCCGCACATCGTGGCGGTCTACGACTTCGGTCAGTACGACGACTCGTTCTATCTGGTGATGGAGCTGGTCGAGGGACGTTCGGTGGCCGGTGAGCTGGCCGAGAGCGGTCCGGTGCCGTGGGATCGGGCGATCGGAATCGTCAAGCAGGCCGCGGCCGGGCTGATGGCTGCCCATGCCGAGGACGTCGTGCATCGCGACATCAAGCCCAGCAACCTGATGGTCGCCACGGACGGGACCGTCAAGCTGGCGGACTTCGGCATCGCGCAGATGTCCGGCTCGGAGGCCAGTGAGCTGACGGTCACCGGTCAGATCCTGGGCAGCCCTTACTACCTGTCACCCGAGCGTGCGCAGGGTAGGCAGGCCGGTCCCGAGGCCGACATCTACGCACTCGGATGTGTCCTGTACGAGCTGGTCACCGGCCGGCCGCCGTTCACGGGCGACCATCCGACGGCTGTGCTCTACCAGCACGTCGATACCGAGCCGGTTCCGCCGAGTCAGCTGCGCGCCGAGCTCGCCGGGCCGCTCGAGCCCCTGCTGCTGCAGATGCTCGCCAAGGACCCAGCGGAACGCCCGACGGCCGCGCAACTCGCTACCGGTAGCTGGACGCCGGCCCCGGTGGTCGTTACCCAGCCGATGACGACGCCCGCTCCTGCGGTGCCGGCGACGACGGGGCCGGCGACGAGGGGGCCGACTTCGCCGCGATCGACGACGACCTGGCTGATCGCCGCTGCGAGCGTGCTGGTCATCGTCGGCGCGATCACGACTGCCATCCTGCTGCAGAACCGGGGCGACGACCTGCCGCCGACCGTCGACATCGGCCCACGTCCGAGCACGAGTGTCAGTACGTCGAACACTCCGCCGCCGACGGTGCCTACTCAGGACAGCCAGCCGACCCCGCCGCCTTCGACGACGCCGTCAGCGACCCCGACGCCAACACCCACGCCGACCCCCACCCCAACGCCGACGCCGACCCCGACTCCGCGTCCCACGCCGACCCCCACGCCGACGCCGACGCCGACCCCCACACCCACGCCGACGCCGACGCCCTCGGACACCCCGACCCCGTCGGACACCCCAACGCCGTAGCCGCCGGGTTGCGGGTTGCAGGTTGCTGCCACCTCGCGCCGGATCCACGTGATCTGCTGCAGAGTTCCCGTGGCGTCTGTCATCTGGCGAAGGGAACGCTATGCGGCTGCTCCGGTGTACCGGACTGGTGATCGTCCTGCTCGCGGGGCCCCTGTTGGCTCCCACCGCTCACGCCGCATCTCCAGGCCCAGCGGTTGTCCAAGGAGAGAACTGGCAGATTCGCCCCGTCGACGGCGGCTATCAGGTGACGCTGCTGCTCGACAAACCGCTGCCGGTCCGGGACGCGTTGCCCATGCTCGCCGTCGACGGCGTACCGGTCGGTGTGGCCCGGCAGTCGCCGGACGGCCGCACACTCTCCCTGCTCAGCACCGACAAGACCGTGCTCGACGCGCGTAAGGTCGAGCTGCTCTGGCCGGGGCAGGCGACCGCGCGGCAGCACAAGATCGCTGGCGAGAACACCGACGAGGACTGGGCGAACGCGCCGCAAGGCCCACCGTTGCCCGTCGATCCCGGCGCGGCAGGCAAGTACGCGGTCCGCACCGCGGAGTACAACCTCGGCGATGAGGCCGTCTACCTGCCCGGGCTGGAGCGCAGGGCCGAGGTGATCGGTAAGGTCTACGCACCGCAAGGCGCGCCGGGTGCGCGGCCGCTCGTCATCTTCCTGCACGGCCGGCACGAGGTCTGCTATGGCGGGACCCGGATCCTGGGCATCAAAGCCTGGCCGTGCGCCGCCGATGAGAAGCCGATTCCGAGCTACCGCGGGTACGACGGGCCGGCCCAGGCGCTCGCGAGCCACGGATACCAGGTCGTGTCGATCAGCGCCAATGCCGTGAACGCGAGTGACGCCAGGGCTTTCGACTACGGCGCCCAGGCGCGCGCCGAGCTGATCCTGCATCATCTGGATCTGTGGAAGACCTGGTCGACGGTGGGCGGTGGACCCTTCGGCCGCCAGTACGTCGGCAAGGTCGACCTGAACAATGTCGGCCTGATGGGTCACTCGCGCGGTGGTGAGGGCGTCGCTCGGGCGGCAGTTCTGAACGCGGATCGCGGCGGCCAGTACGGCATCCGCGCGGTCCTGCCGCTCGCGCCGACCGACTTCGCGCGGGCGACCGTCCCCGGCGTCGCGATGAGTGTGATCCTCCCGTACTGCGACGGCGATGTCGCCGACCTGCAAGGCCAGAAGTTCTTCGACGACACACGCAATTCGATCACCGGCGACGCAGCGCCGCGATCGACCGTCACGATCCTGGGAACCAACCACAACTTCTTCAACACCGAATGGACACCAGGCCAGTCGGAGGCGCCGTCCAATGACGACTGGTCCGACACCAGCCCCGGGCCTTGTAACCCGCAGTCGCCGAGCCGGTTGACCGCGATCGAGCAGCAGGCGGCCGGAACGGCGTACGTGGCAGGGTTCTTCCGGTTGCAACTCGGCCACGAGACGTCACTGCTCCCGTTGCTCGACGGCACCAACAGCCACCCGAAGTCGGCCGGCAAGGCCATCGTCCGGGTCGTCTCGCAGGCCCCGGCGGCGACGCGTCAGGACGTGCAGCCCTTCGACCAGGCGCTACCGGCGGGTGCCGTCACAGGCCCGGCCAGCGCGACGGTGTGCGCCGGTACGCAGCAGACCGAGGCGCTCGCCGCCTGCGTGACAACCGACGAACCGTCGAACTCGCCGCACTGGGTTGCCGCGGCGTTCGCAACGCAGGCACAGACGACGGCCGTCACCAAGCTGACCTGGACGGGCCGGACCGGCGTCGTACGGATCGACGTCCCTGCGCCCCAACGAGACGTGCGCAAGTACGCCGCCCTCTCCTTCCGCGCGACTCCGGATCCGGCCGGTGCGCCGAAGACCGACCTCACCGTCCGGGTGGTCGACGGCCGGGGCCGGTCGGCGTCGGTGCCGGTCTCCGCGGTCAGTGACGCATTGCTGCGGATGCCGGGTTCGCCTGGCGCCGGTCTGCCCAAGAACCTCCTGCGCACGGTCCGGATCCCGACCGCGTCGTTGACTGCAGTCGACCTTCGGGACATCCGTGCGATCGAGCTGCGGACCGACCTGGTCGACTCCGGCACTGTGTTCATCTCCGACCTGGCGTTCGCTACTCCGAGCCTCGGCAAGTCCGGGCCGGCCAACTTGCCCAAGCTGTCGGCGGCGAGCGTCAAAGGCGCCGTCCAGGAAGGCGATGCGGGCACCCAGACCTTCGATGTGGCGGTGCAGCTGTCTCGTCCGAGCATCCGTCCAGTGACGGTGCACGCCGAGTCGATCGGCCAAATAGTGAAGACAGCCGCCGACCTGACGTTCACTCCCGGCCAGACCCGCAAGAACCTGCAGTTGACAGTCACCGGCAACCCCAGAGACGGCTTCGACAAGTCCTACGTCAGCATCGTCCTCTCGGCGCCCAAGGAAGCCCAGCTGGGCGACTCGTTCGGCAACGTCAAAGTCCTCGACGACGACCCGACCCCTGTGCTGACGATCGGCTCCGCCACCGCCACCGAGAACGCGGGCACCCTGAGCTTCCCCCTCACCCTCTCCGCCCCGAGCGACATCTTCGCCTACACCTCCGGCCTCCTGGTAGACGGCACCGCGACCCTCCGCCAGGACTACGCCGTACCGGGCGATACCGGGACCAACCCACCGGACCGCTTCGTCTACGGCTTCGTAGCCCCAGGCCAAACCACCGGCGAGCTCCAACTCAACCTGGTGGACGACAAAACCCCGGAACCCACCGAATCCTTCACGCTCAACCTGACCGAGGTAGTAGGCGCCACCCTCAACCAGCCAACCCCGCTGACCGGCACCATCACCGACGACGACTAGCCCCGTGAAAGGCCGAGACCAGCGGCCGGCCTCTCTTTTGCACCGCAACCAAAGCCCACTAGCCCAGGTCACGTTCACCGCCGGCCGCCGGCCTCGCTATCTACCTCAGCCACTGCGGCGGCCAGCCATGCTGTCTTTCAGATCGGCCGGTCGCGGCGAGCAACCGCAGCGCACGTCCCCGGCCGAGTCCTTTCGGCCTGCACCCGGCGTCCCGGCCGCCGGAGGCGGTCGACTGAAGCGCACGGCGAGGTGTGCGGATGGTTGAGGGGGTTGGCGAGCCCGGCGACCGCGCTCTCCGTTTGTCTGGGGCCGACGGGCTGCGACTGGGGTGCGTGAAGTGGCGGCTAGCCCGGGAACTCTTCGGCGCCATGTGACGAAAAGTTTCCGATCAACACGGCCACGGGCACCTGAAATTGGTTGAGGTCAGGTGTGGGCAAGTTGAGCACACAATCAGCCCACAACAGAGCCCACACATTCCTTTGTGTATAAGGGGTTCTGGGCTCGGAAACTGTCGGTGGACCTGTCTATGCTTTGGGGTATGGAGATCTTGGCGATGCCACCGGTGTACATGCAGAGCGGCGGTGAACTGCTGTCCAATCTGGACACCCTGCACGCCATCTCCGCCCTGGTCGACACCCTGAAACTGCGAATCATGGGCCGCCTCGACGACATCGGCACCGCCCAAGAACTCGGCGCCCGCGACACCACTGAACTCCTCGCCCAGCGCTACCAACTCGTCCCCACCGACGTCCGCGAAGACCTCACCTTCGCAGCAGCCCTGCCCAAATACACTGCCGTCACCGACGCCCTACCCAACCCCGCCCACCCGACGGCCGACCCAGCCGACCCAGCCGACCCGTCGGACGCGGAGGACGCGGCGGTTCTGACACCCGGCCAGGCCAAAGTCATCGTGTCAACACTGGAGAAAGCGCCCGCCACGGTGCCGGTCGAGGTCCTCGACGTCGCCGAACGCCAAATGATCCAGGCCGCCCGGCACACCAACACCCGCGAACTCGCCAAATTCGGCCGCGACGTCCTCGCCCGCCTGGACTCCGACGGCCCAGAACCCGCCGAAGACCAGGCCCACACCCAACGGTCACTACGGCTGCGAGACGTCGACGGCGGGGTGAAGATCACCGGGTTCCTGCCTGGTGCCACCGGCGAACAGTTCAAGACCCAGATCCACACCCTGTCCAAGCCGCACAAGACAATCGACGGGGAACGCGACCCCCGCACCCAGCAACAGCGCCAAGCCGACGCGCTGACGGTCATCATGGACGCCGCCGCCGGCAACCCCGACTACCCCGGTGTGCCGCATCTGACCGTCACGATCGACTTCAACGACCTGAAGAACGCTCTTGCCGCCATCCCAGACGCCTTCAACAGCGCCGCAGCCGGTGCGATTGGTGGATCGGGTGGGATGGGTGAGTTGGTGTTCGGTGGGAACCTGTCCGCGGGTGCCGTCCGTTTGCTGGCCTGTGATGCGGCGATCCTGCCGATCGTGCTGGGTGGGGATTCGCAGCCGCTGGATGTCGGTACTGAGCAACGGTTCGTGAACCGGTATATCCGGCGGGCTTTGAACAAACGCGACAAGGGCTGCGTGGTGTGTAAGGCACCGCCGTGGATGTGTCATGCCCATCACGTGATCCATTGGGTCGATGGAGGACCGACCAGTCTGCAGAATCTTGCCTTGGTGTGTTCTGCGCACCACCGGGCGGTTCATAAGAACCAATGGACCATCACCATCACCGGCGGCGTCGTCCACGTCGGTCGCCCATCCTGGGCGGATCCACCACCGCCAGACCCGGTCGCGCTTGCTGCCATGGCCGCGTGGGTCACCCCTGCCCACACGACCGACGCCACCGCTAGTGCCAGCGGCCGCACCGGTGGGGCAAGCACGGCTACTGCCAGCACGAGCAGCCTAGGCGGGGCCGATGCTCGCGTGGACGGCGTCAGCAGAGCTCACGCCGACGACGCTGGTACCGGTTCGACCAGTGCGAGCCGAGCTCGTGCCGACGAGGGCGGCGCCACCAGGGCTCGTGTCGACGCGGGCAATGTCAGTGGGCTTCGTGACCCCTGGGGTACCAACGCCACCCCAGCAGCCAGACCGTAGGCCAACGACTGCTGGTGGCTCGCGGCCCGACCGCCACCACCCACCCCGAAACGGCAACCGGCGCTCGTGAATCACCAACCACAGCGCCGGATCAGCCACGCGCCAGCGTGATCCCGAACAGGTTCACGTCGTGGCGTGGGGCGCCCGGCGTCGGCGGCGGAGTAGCGGCCGAGCTACTGGAGTTTGAAGTGTGGTCCGGGCCGGGCGTCCCTCAGTTCGGTCAACGACGACGGTAAGTGGAACGTCGACGCTGTTTCGACAACTTCATCGAACCCCAGACCTTCTACGACGCGAGGGCTGCCGCGAATCCCTTCACGGTGGTGTGGTGCTGAGGCGACCGATCAGTTAGTGGCGGGCTGGGGCGGTGCTGTTGCGGATTACTAGGGAGGTTCGGAGTAGTTGGGCGGCGTTTACTGGGGGAGTGCCTTCGGTGATGGCTCGGAGGAGGAGGGTGGTTGCTTGTTGGGCCATTTGGCGGGCGGGGATGGCCACGGCGGTGAGGGCTGGGTGAGTCAGGGCTACGGGGGCGGTGTCGTCGAAGCCGATCACGGAGACGTCGCCGGGGACTGAGCGGCCGGACTCTTTGACGGCTTCCAGTACGCCGAGGGCCAGCAGGTCGTGGGAGGCGAAGATTGCGGTGAGGTCGGGGTCGGCGGCGAGGGCTGCTTGGGCTGCGGCGAAGCCGCCGGCTGGGGTTGCTTCGGTGGGGGTGAAGACCATGTCGTCGCCGATCCGTAGGCGGTGCCGCTCGAAGGCTGAGCGCAGGCCGGCCAGCCGGCGGTGATGGGTTGGGAGCTCGACCACCGCTGCCACTCGCTTGTGGCCCAGGCTGCGGAGATGTTTGCCGGCCAGGAAGCCCGCGTGCTCGTAGTCGATCGTCACGACCGGGAGCGAGTCGGGGATCTCGGTTTCCCAGGCACACAAGGCGATCGGGAAGCGTGGGTCCGGTAGTAGCGCGAGTGGATCGGTGAGATCCCGGTCGCCTGCGATCAGCAGGGCGTCGACCAGTCGGCTGGACAGGCCGGCGAGCTGCCGTTTGGCACGGTCGCCGTCGGCGCGCGTCGTACCGAGGACGAGGTGGTAGCCGTGCTCGTCCAGGACGTTCTCGACCTCTTCGACGATCTCGGAGTAGAACGGGCTGGCGATGGTCGGCACGATCAGTCCCACGGTCATCGTCGTACCGGTCGCCAGGGAGCGCGCCACCAGGTTCGGTTTGTAGCCGAGGTCGTCGATCGCGGCCCGGACCCGCGCGGCCGTGTCCGGGCGGACCGCGGCCCGTCCGGTGACGACGTTCGAGACGGTCTGCTTGGTGACGCCCGCCCGGGTGGCCACGTCCTGCATCGTCACCACGGGCGAACCTCATTTGTTGGACCGGTCAACTAGATCTTCGAGTATCTGTTCCCTCAGTAGCAACGTCAAGGCTGGCGAAGGCTTGTTTACCGGTCAAATGGATCCTAAGGTTCCGGCTACCCCGCCTGACCTAAGGAGTTCCGATGTCCCGTTCCCGGAAGACAGCTGTGGTCGCCGTGCTGGCCCTGGGGCTCGCCGCCGGTGGTCTCGGCCCGGCCGCCGCGGCGCCCACGGCGTCGTACACCGTCACAGTCGGAAGCAAGGGCAGTTGGACGACGCCCACCGACACCCCGGCCGGCACGTACATCGACAAGGACGGGACGTTCTACTTCCAGCAGTCCGCCGCCCTGTACGGCGCCACCGAGCCGCGCAAGTGGGACTTCTACACCGGCACGAACCTCGAGACCGCGACCAAGTCGAGCGCGATCAGCAACGCGGTCAATCCGGCGAACGCGAACGACAAGAACAACGACACCACCTGGCGGTGCAACAACAGCCCGACCGGGCTGGAGTCGACGTTCGCTCCGAGCGGCTCGGGCTACTCGCAGAAGAACTTCTGCGATCTGGCCGGCGTCTGGGTCGATCCGGACACCGGCGACTGGTACGGCCTGGTGCACAACGAGTTCACGCCACAGCCCTTCGGGGACGGCTTGCACTACGACGCGATCGACTACGCGGTCTCCACGAACCAGGGCAAGACCTGGACGATCAAGAGCCACGTCATCACGTCGCCGTACAGCACGAAACGCAACGACACCACGGCGTTCCCGAACCAGACCTACTCGTACGGCGATGGCGACCAGCGACTGTTCGTCGACGCGGCCTCGGGCTACTTCTACGTCTACTACGGCTCGCGGATCGTCGACAAGTCGGGCGGCTGGAAGAACTTCCGGCAGCATGTCGCGCGGGCCAAGATGTCTTCGAAGATGGCGCCCAGTTCCTGGCAGAAATGGTACGACGGGGCGTGGTCGGAGCCCGGGGTCAGTGGGCGCGAGAGCAACTTGGTGCCGGTCGACGCGAGCAATCCCAACGGTTACACGCCGCTCGCGAAGGAGTACAAGCCGACCAACACCGGCACGGTCGATCAGCAGGTTGCCGCAGGCACCCTTTCTCCGACCTCGCCGCTGTTCGTGATGGACATCGCCTACAACGCCTACCTGGGGTTGTATATCGGTGAGCCGCAGTCGGTGGGCCAGGACGGCAAGGCTCCCCAACAGTTCTACGCCACCGATGATCTGACCAGCCAGAAGTGGACCCTGATCGGCGACACCGGCAGCTACACCACAGCCTCGTGGTACCGGTGGTTCCTCGACAGCGTGAACAAGACCAGCTCCACCATCATCGGCAAGGACTTCCGTACGTACTGCTCGTTCGGCTGCTCCGATGGCAAGTCCGGCGAGTACGTCAATCTGTCGATCACCTCGTCGGCACCCGCGACCGCGCCCTTCGACCTGACGAAGGCCTATCGGATCGCCAACGGCGACGGCCGGGTCCTCGCCCAGCAATCCGGGTCCACAGCAACGACCTCTGTCGGTACGGCGTCCGGGTCGGCCCTGGAGAGCTGGTACTTCGTTGCCGTCGGCGACGGTTCCTACCAGATCCGCAACGTGTCGAGCGGGAACGCTCTCGGCGTCGACGCCGGTACGACGACGAGTCGCGCCTGGGGCACGAAGCCGACCGTCACCGCTGATTCGACCGCAGGGCAACAGTGGTGGCTGGTGACGAACGCCGGCGGAACCTTCCGATTCGTCAACAGGCACAGCGGTCTGGTCCTCGGGCTCTCCGCAACTGCTGGTCGTTTGGCCGAGACCACACCGACCCGGGATTGGAGCAACGCGACCGGCAACGCCGTGGGCGGCACTCGTACGGGGGCAGAGCAGACCCTGGCGCTGACGCAGGTCGGGACCGCACCGCAGAACCTCAACGGCGTGCACACCATCGCGACCGGCGGGAAGGCACTCGACGATCCGGATCGCAGTACGACGGCCGGAACCCAGCTCATCACCTGGACGAACCACGGCGACCTGAACCAGAAGTGGACCTTCACCCAGCAGAGCGACGGGTCTTACACACTGAAGAACAACTCGTCGGGTCTCTGCGCCGACGTCAACGGTGGCGCGACCACGGCGGGTACCGCGATCATCCAGTGGACCTGTACCAGCGGTCTCAACCAACGGTGGACTGCGACCAAGCTTGCCAATGGCACCTACACCCTCACATCGGTCCACAGCGGGCTGGCGCTCACCACCGCCGCCAGCACGGACGGCGCCAAGGTCACCCAGCAAGCCAACACGAGCTCTGCTCTCCAGCAGTGGACAATCAGTTAGATACTTGGCTGCATGCCAAGCTATCGCGCGCGCTTTGATGCCACGGTTGCCTTCACCAACGGGGGTGGCTTGCAGGTCCAAGGGTTCCTGGTCGATGTTCCGTCGGCGGAGGTCACGCCGGCGGAGATCGGCGAGCTCTTCCTTGATTCGCTGGGGCTCCTGATGGCCGGAGACGTCGGGCTCACCAACGTCGAGGTCATCGAGGCCGCACACAAAGGCACCCGCGGCGGCCCCGCCACGACCGGCGAGCAGAGCGGCGCAGGTACGACGTACGTGGAGCTGAGCCACTCGGACGACATGAGTCGGACTGTGGACCTGCCGGCGGTCGTCGTTCGGGTGCAGGACAGCTGGCGGCTTGGGATCGACGCGGCCGCGCTGGCGACGTACGAGGTGCGGGGCAAGGCGGTCTTGCTGCATACCGGTGACGGCGCGCATTTCCTGACACGGGACGGGGCTGAGTGGCTGATTGATCGTGGAGCGGTGTTGGTCGGGATCGACGCGGCCACTATCGACGACGTGTCCGACGGCGAGACTCCCGCGCACACGCTCTTGCGGGGCGCGGGAGTCGTGGTCGTCGAGGACCTGACCAACCTGGGTGAGGTGCCGCCGCTCGGGGCGTTGTTCACGGCAGTCGCGCCGGGGGAGGAAGGCACGGTCCGCGCCTGGGCGAAGGTCAGCGGATGAAGTCGACCTCGGAGTAGCGGGGAGAAGGCCCGCGCAGGAGCGGCTGGGGGCGATGGCTGAGGTACTGGTCGAACCACGCAGCGAGGTAGGCACGCTGAGCCTTGATGCTGCGGCTGGGCACGATGTCGCCGATCCCGGCGGTCACCGTCTCGGGAGGGATCGGGTACGCCGCCGCTAGCTGCGGAATGGCGAACTGGTAGTCGGCGAATGACGGGTGCCGGCTGCCGACGAGGTTCAGATCCAGCTTCGGCCCGCGTTGGTGCTGCCAGAAGGCTGCCCACGACGGGTCGTAGTCCGGACTGCCGACCGGTACGGCGTGGTGATGACCGTCCGAGCCGAACAACAGGAACGGCCGGTCGAGTCCTCGCAGCGCCGACTCACCAAGCACCTTGCCGTCGAGGTCGTAGACCATCGCGCCGTCCAGATTCACCCCGACGTCGATCCGCCGATCGATCAGCATCGCCTCGGCGGCTGCGAACCCGCCCGCGGAGTAGCCGAGTACGCCGATCTTGGTCAGATCCATCGCCTGGTCCAGCCCACGCGGTAGTCCGGCCTGCCCACCGCGCCAGCGGGCAAGCTCGTCGAGGACGAAACGCAGATCGTCGACCCTGGTCCGGATCGCCTGCCGGTACACCTCGGTGTCGTCGCTCGGAGGCATCGTCGCGCGCTCGATCCGGCCGCCCGGAAACTCGACCGGCGCCTCACCGGTGTGGTCGATCGCCACCACGATGTACCCGCGGCTCGCCAGATCCTCCAGCTGTTGGGTGCCGAACGTGCGCGACGTCCCTAGCCCCGGCGAGTACAGGATGACCGGATGCTGCCGACCACGGACGGCCGCACCGAGCCGTGCGTTAGTCCGCGTCCGGGCATAGTCCAGCTCCGGGCCTTCCAGGCCGATCAGCGGCAACCAGTCAGCCGCCAGCACCGGCCCGAACGCCTCCGACGCATAAGCGGCATATGGCTCGTTGCGCGGTATAGCCGGATACAACACGCTGACCATCAGCTCCCGCTGCCGCCCCGGAGTCCACGGATCCATCCGCCCCCGGTCAACCAGCCGCAGCGACGCCGTACCGATCGCCGCAGCGCTCGTCGGCCGCGGAACACTCAAGGCCAGCCCAACATCGCGCGACGCCTCGGCCGTCGGCACCCCGGTCAGACCCAGCACGAGACCCAGCACCAGAACCAGCCGGAGCATCAGCCCGGCCAACCTGCGATCGGCTTGCCGCATCACATCCCCTCACGAATCTCAACACCCTAATACACGGAACAATCCGTTCCGGGCCGGGGAATTCGGCGTGGCGGCGCTTGGGAGGGGTGCTTGGCGGTGGCGTTCATTCAGTGAACATCTGACGGCCTTCGGGGGGACCTTGATCCTGCTCGTCGGGCCGCTACCTTGCTGTTCCAGAGACTTCATCCTCCGCCCCGAGGAGTGGGACAAGCATGGTCAAATTCCGTACGACGCGTAGTCGAGCGACGGTGGCTGCCGTGACCGCTGGTGGATTGGTGGTCGCTGCGGCGATCAGTACCGCAGTTGCGTCCGCAGCCCAAAGTGATGATCCGCCTAACGTTCAGGCCGGCCCTGTGGCAGCTGAGCGCCAACAGGTGGCCGAGAAGGGCGCCAGCATCGGCCGCGCCGCCCTCTCCGCGACCGGTGCAGCCGCTGCCAAAGGTCAGGTCTGTGCGGCTCCCGGCGCGAAGTGGTTGCGGGTCCGGTTCGCGAAGCTGGATCTTCGCGGTGCCGATTCGGTCGTGGTGGCCGGTGCGTCCGGCGGTTCCACGACCTTGACCGCACGCAACTGGCAGGGTCAGGCCTTCCACACCAAGGCGTTCTCCGGGGGCTGTGCCACCGTCACGCCGAAGCTCGCCGATCCGGCCAGCAGCTACGCGATCGACGCCTACCAGTCCGGCACCCAGCCGTTGTCCTTGGCAACAGTCACGGTCGCGGGCGCCGGCGACATCTGCGGCTCGGCGTGCAACCAGACCCGCGCACTGCTGGACAGCATTGATCCCGACGCGATCTTCACCGCGGGCGACAATGCCTACGAGGCCGGCACGCTATCCGAGTACAACAACAGCTACCACCCGCAGTGGGGCGCGTTCAAGAGCATCACGCACCCGACGCCGGGCAACCACGAGTACGGGACCAGCGGGGCCTCCGGATACTTCAGCTACTTCGGTGCCGCGGCGGGCCAGTCCGGCAAGGGCTACTACTCGTGGGACATCGGTGACTGGCACTTCGTCGCCCTGAACTCCAACATCGACAAGAAGGCCGGCAGCGTGCAGGAGAAGTGGCTGCGCAGCGATCTCGCAGCCAGCACCAAGCCCTGCACAGCGGCGTACTGGCATCATTCCCGGTTCGCGGCCGGGAACTACAGCGACGACTCGTCGCTGAAGCCGTTCTTCCAGGCGCTGTACGACAACCACGCGGACCTGGTACTCAGTGGTCACGACCACAACTACATCCGCTTCGCACAGTCGAAGCCGGACGGCACGAAGGACACCGCCAACGGGATCCGCGAACTGCTCGTCGGCACCGGCGGACGCGCCCTGTACGGCGCCGGCGGCAGCACCGCGGCGACCATCGAGAAGAGCAACTACAACACCTTCGGCGTCGCGAAGCTGACCCTGAACAGCACCAGCTACACGGCGAACTTCGTACCGGTCGCGGGCCGCACCTTCACCGACACCGTGACGACCAGTTGCCACCCGAAGTAACGGCTGATGTATCTGTCCTCGATGCGGGCGGCTGACACCGCCCGCGCCGGTATCGCCGTTCAAGGTGCGGGGCGGGTGCCGGTCACGGTGGTTGCCCTGGGCATCGTCAGCTTCGTGACGGACGCCTCCGCGGAGATGATCACCGCGGTACTCCCGATGTACCTGATCTACGGGCTCGGCCTGGGCTACCTGCAGTTGGGCGCGCTGGACGGGCTCTACACCGGCGCGACCGCCCTGCTCCGGCTCGCCGGTGGCTACTCCGCTGACCGGCTGAACCGGCCGAAGGCCGTCGCGATCGCCGGGTACGGCGTCTCCGCCCTGACCCGACTCGGCTTTCCACTAGCCGGTGGCTCGCTGGCCGGAATCAGTACCTGCGTGGCGATCGACCGCGCCGGCAAGGGCGTCCGGACCGCGCCCCGCGACGCGATGATCACCCTGGCAACCCCGGCCCGCGATCTGGGTCGCGCCTTCGGTGTCCATCGTGCGCTCGACACCGCGGGCGCACTGCTCGGCCCGCTGCTCGCCTTCGGACTGCTCGCGTTGCTGCCCGGCGACTACGACTCGGTGTTCACGGTGAGCTTCTGCCTCGGCGCGATCGGCGTACTCGTCCTGGTGTTCTTCGTCCGGGAGCCCCGCCGGGCCGCGGCGAAACGCGCCGCGACGAGCCTGCGCGCGGGCGTGCGCGTCGCGCTGCAGCCGGGTGTCCGCTCGCTGGTCCTCGCCGCAGCCCTGCTCGGCCTGCTGACCGTCGGCGACATGTTCCTGTACGTCGCCCTGCAACGCCAGACGGGTCTGCCGAACGCCGTGCTGCCGCTGTTGCCGCTCGGCACAGCCGCGACCTTCATGCTGGCCGCGGTTCCGCTCGGCAGACTCGCGGACCGAGCTGGCCGCTGGCGGTTGTTCCTCGCCGCGCACCTCCTGCTGGCTGGCGCCTACGTGCTCGTTGCCGGTGGCATCAAAGGCTGGGTGGTCGCGGGCGCCGTACTGCTCCTGCACGGCTTGTTCTACGCCGCGAGCGACGGGGTGCTGATGGCTAGCGCGGGGCCACTGGTGCCAGCGGAACTGCGCGCCACTGGGTTGGCCGTCGTACAGACTGCTCAGGCGCTGGCACGGGCAATCGGAGCGGTGGGATTCGGTATTGCCACGGCGGCCGCCGGTGCGCGTCCAGCCTTCGGAGTGTTCGCCGTACTGCTGATTGCCGGCGTGCTCCTGGCCGCCGGGATCCGAGGACGCGCATGAGCCGGGCGCGGATCGTGAGCGGTGTCGTCTCGATCGCGGTGTTCGTTGCCGCGGGCATCGGCTACGTCAGCTGGCGCGCGAACGCGGCGGACGGTCCCGCCACGCCTCCACTCGATCTCTTACGCACCGGCACCATCCTGTACGTCGACAGTACGAGCACCGTCCGACAGGTGACGCGGGATCACCCGGACCAGGTGATCGGCTCAGGCCCGTCGTGCCAGCGGGTGTACGCGGCCGCCGGGACTCTCGGATGCTTGCGGTCAACCGCCGTACCGATGTCGGCCGAACTCAAGATCTATCGCAAGAACGACGCGGAGGTGAGTCTTCCGGTCTGGGGTGATCCGAGCCGGGTGCGCGTCTCGCACGACGGCCGGTTGGTGGGGTGGACGGTGTTCCGGGCCGGGGACAGCTACATGCGGCAGGGCGCGTTCTCGACCACGGCCGGCATCCTGGATCTGAGCACCGGCACGCAGTACGGGTCGTTGGAGGACTTCACGATGTTTGTCGACGGCAAGCAATACAGCTCGCCGGACGTCAACTTCTGGGGCGTGACGTTCCTGAGCGACGCGACGTTCTACGCCACGATGGCCAGCAAGGGCCGGACCTGGCTGATGCGCGGCGAACTCGCCGGCCGCCGCCTGACGAGCGTCCGGGAGAACGTCGAGTGCCCGTCGGTGTCGCCCGACCGGACCCGGATCGTCTACAAGTTCCGGACCGGCGACCACTGGCGGCTGCACGTGCTCGACCTGGCGACCGGGGCCGACCACCCGCTCGCCGAGGCGGCGCACATCGACGACCAGGCTGCTTGGCTGGACGATCAAACCATTGCCTATAGCAAGAACGACGGGGCCGGACCGGCCGTGTTCACCGTCCCGGCCGACGGCACCGGGAGCCCGCATCGACTGCTGGCTGGTTCGTCCCCGGCGCCGCTGTGAGTCATAGTCACGGTGACACCAGTGCAGTCGACGCGGACACGGTCGTTGCGCGACGGGTGCGGTGGCTGCTCGGCGCGGTCCTGGTTCCGCTGCTGGTTCTGACCGCACTGGGCGTGATCCTGCTCTGGCCTAGCCACGCGGTGAAGGTCGACGCATTGCAGACCGCGAAGGCGCGTGGCGTCGTACTGTCGATTGCACCCTGTGCAGAGCGGCCGGATGAGTGCGACCGGGCCCGGGTGAAGGTCACGGCGGGCGAAGGCACCGGCACTGAGGTCGACGCTCGGGTGGTCAAGCACCCGCTGGTCCCGCGGGTGCACACCGGCAACCGGATCCTGATGCAGGTGATCCCAGAGGCCGCCGAGGACGAGCGCTACAAGTACGTCGACCAGGACCGCGGCCGGCCGTTGCTGCTCCTTGTCGGGATCTTCGCCGCCGCGGTGATCGCGTTGTCGCGCTGGCGTGGGGTCGCAGCCCTCGCAGCGCTGGCCATCACCGCCGTGGTGCTGACCCAGTTCGTGATGCCCGCGATCCTGGCTGGGGGAGACCCGCTGCTGGTGGCCGTCGTCGGAGCGTTTGTGATCATGAGCGTCACCCTGCTGCTGACGCATGGACCGAACGCGCGGACCGCGATCTCAATGGTCGGCACCGCCGGAGCGCTGGTGCTCACCGCAGCCCTCGGCGAGCTGTTCGTGGTGGGTAGCCGGATCAGCGGCCTGGACGGCAACGGTGCGTCCGAGGTGGCGTCGTACGTTCCCGGCGGCGTCAACCTGCAGTCGCTGGTGGTGGCAGGCCTAGTGATCGGAGCCCTCGGCGTACTGGACGATGTGACCGTCACCCAGACAGCTGCGGTGTGGGAGCTGGCCGCAGCCAACCCGACCGCCAGCCGCCGCGAGCTGCTCGCCGCCGGGCTGCGGATCGGCCGCTCGCACGTCGCATCAGTGGTCAACACGCTGGTGCTGGCCTACGCGGGCGCCGCGCTGCCGCTGCTGATGCTGTTCGCCATCACCGGCACCCCTGACGCGTACGTCGTGTCGCTGGAGACCGTCGCCACCCAGATCGTCAACGGGCTGGTCGGCAGCCTGGGCATCATCGCCGCCGTACCGCTCACGACCGCACTCGCGGCCGCCGCCGTGGCACACCGCGGCGGGTCAGTCCCAAGCCCACGCGACCCGGTAGATCCCGGGTAGCGGGTTCACCTCGACCAGTTGGGCCGTGTGCGACGCACCGAGCCAGAGCTCGGTCTCCTCCGGCTCGCTGTCGGCGACCGAGAGCCGGTGTGTGCGGTACACCCTGGCCGGGAGGCAGGACGGGTCGAAGCGCACCTGGATCGAGAAGTCCAGCAGTCCGGGCGTGGCCCGATGCGACTGGTAGGCATCGATCTCGGCCGTGACCGACCGCAGCGTGTAGCGCAGGACGGTCAGCTCGCCCGCCCGCAGCGGCCGCTCCAGCAACAGCTCGTAGGTGCAGAACCCGGTGGCCTCGTCGTCCCGCCGCCGTCCCAGCCGGCAGCCGGCAGTGCCCTCGATCCGCAGCGGCTCGACCATTCCGGCATCGGTCCGGAACGCAGCGACGTACCGATCGACGTCGTCCTGAGCGGCACGCACGACGATCAGGTACGTCGACTCCAGCAGCTTGTGGTTTGGACCGACCGTGCTGGTGATGTGCACACCGAGTTTGGTGAGCCGGTGCAATGCGTCCAGGCTCGTGCCCATCCGCTGCAGCGCACGCGCCAGCCCATCGGGCCGGGCCCACGCCTCGTCGATCCGCAACGAGTTGGGCTGCTGTGCGAGCCATCGACCACGCGGTCGCGGCGGACCCAGCAACGACGACAACGCCCCCGCCTCGAGCCCAACCACCTGCTCGACAACCGCGAGCGCCCGCAACGACTGCGGCCGCTCCGGCCGGGTCCGGCCATGCTGCCAATAACTCAGCGCGGTCTTGCTGACCGGCGTACCGCGCTCCTCGAGCTTGTGCTGCAGCCGATCCAGGCTCAGCCCACTACCCCTGATCGCCAGCCGCAGCGCAAGACTGAACGGCCCGCTCACCAGCACCTCGTCCAGTTGCACGCGGTCGGAGTAGCGCTCGTCGACGCCCATCCGGCCACCGTAGCGGAACGTCGTACCGCAGCCCCGGTGTATCAGTGCGGCGTGCTGCGAACTCCGTGTGTAGTACGGATGCGCAGCGCGTCACGTCGTGGTGTATTTGCTCGGCGTCTGCGGGTCGCCATCGGCCATGTTCTTTTGGGGGGAACATGCGGTATCGGATCTTGGGGTGTCTGGAGCTTTGGCGGGGCGATGAGCAGTTGGGGGTGGGGGGTCCGCAGCAGCGGGCGTTGCTGGCGTTGTTGCTGCTCGAGGCCAATCGGGTGGTGTCGGCCGATCGGCTGATCGCTGAGCTGTGGGCCGACGAGCCGCCGGTGATGGCGCGGAGTCTGCTGCACGGGTGTGTCGCGCGGCTGCGGAAGGTGCTGGCCGTGGGTGGCCGGCAGCCGTTGGAGCGGCGCGGGCCTGGGTATGTGCTGCAGGTTCTGGCTGGTGAGCTCGACCTGGATCGGGTGGAGGCGCTGGCCGACGAGGCTGCCGCTGAGCCTGATGAGGGCCGGCGGGCTGGGCTGTTGCGGGAGGCGGCCGGTCTGTGGCGGGGGCCGACGTTGGACGGGATCGAGGTCGAGACCTGTCGGTCGGCGGCGGTTCAGCTGGAGGATCGCCGGTTGGGCTTGTGCGAGCAGCGGATCGAGATCGAGCTTCGGCAGGGGAGGTTCGGTGGGCTGGTCAGCGAGCTGCGGCAGCTGATCGCGACGTACCCGTTGCGGGAGCGGTTGTGGGCCCTGCTGATGGCGGTCAGCTATGCGACGGCGCGGCAGGCTGAGGCGTTGGCCGCGTACGGCGAGTTGCGCGCGCGGCTGGTTGCCGAGCTCGGGACGGAGCCGACGGCTTTGATTCGGGAGCTGCACGGTCAGATGCTGGTGGGGACTGATCCGGCTGAGCTGCTGATCCCTTGCGGGCGGCCGCAGGAAACCGCGACGCCGTTGAAGGATGAGCGGACAGTGCCGGCTCAGCTCCCTGCCGGTTCGGGGGAGTTCGTCGGGCGGTCGTCGGCGTTCCAGTGGCTCGCTCGGTTGCTGGACGATCTGGAGCGGCGGGTTCCGATCGGCGTGGTCTGTGGGAGTCCTGGCGTCGGGAAGACGGCGTTGGCGGTGCAGTGGGCTCATCTGGTGCGGGAGCGGTTTCCGGACGGCCAGTTGTACGTGAATCTGCAGGGGTATTCGTCGACCGCGCCGGTTTCGGCCGAGCAGGCGCTGGCGGGATTCCTGCGGGCGCTCGGGGTTCCGTCGCGCAAGATCCCGGTCGATCTCGAGGAGGCGGCCGCGCTCTATCGCTCGATGGTCGACGGGAGGCGGGTGCTCGTCGTACTGGACAACGCGCGCAGTGCCGCACAGATCAGGCCGCTGTTGCCAGGGGCACCCGGCTGTATGGCGCTCGTGACCGGGCGCGGCGGGTTGGGTGGTGTGGTGGCTCGTGATGGCGGCCAGTTGCTCACGCTCGATGTGCTCAGCGCGGACGAGGCGACCGAGCTGTTCGTTGGGCTGCTGGGTGCGGGCCGGGTTGCGGCGGAGCCGGAGGCGAGCGCTGACCTCGTGCGGCTGTGCGCTGGTCTGCCATTGGCTGTGCGCATCGCGGGTGCGCACTTGGCCGGGCATCCCGGGCAGCGCATCGACGCGCTGGTGTCCGAGCTGCGAGCCGAGCGGCTGGATGTGCTTGCGCTCGATGACGACGAGTCCGCCGTACGGATTGCCTTCGACCGGTCGTACGACGCTCAGGCGCCGGAGGCTGCACGGGTGTTCCGGCTGCTGAGCTTGATCCCCGGCCTCGATGTCACGGCCGAGACGACTGCGGTTCTTGCCGATATCGCCGTACCGGTGGCTCGGCGGTTGCTGGCCGGCTTGGCGTCCGCGCATCTGATTCAGCCGTTGGATACGGGCAGGTTCGGCCTGCACGATCTGCTGCGGATCTACGCGTACGAACGGCTGCTGGAAGAGGAGCGCCCCGAGGACCGGGCCGCGGCGACCGACAGGCTGGTGACCTCGTACTTGGCGCGCGTCGAAGGGGCCGCCCGGTCGCTCTGGCCGGAGGTCCTCCGGATGCCGGGGCAGGGGAGCGGTCAACCGGCCGATCTGGTGTGGCTCGACGTCGAGCGGCCCAATCTGGTGGCCGCTGTTGTCCATGCCGCGAAGCACGGTCCGAAGGACGTTGCGGCACGCCTGTCCGACGCGCTCCGCGGCTACTTCTGGCTCCGGCGGCACAGCGTGGATTGGTTGACGGTCGCCGAAGCCGGTCGGGCTGCGGCTCAGGACACTGGCGATCTGCATGCCCGGGCGGCGGCGGAATTCAGCCTGGGCATGGCCAGCCTCTGTCTCAACAGGTACCCGCTGGCCGTCGAGCATCAGGTCCGCGCCCTGACCTTCAGCGACGAGGCCGGCTGGGACGAGGGCGTCGCGAACGCGCTCGGCAATCTCGGGATGATCCAGTTCGAGCTCGGCGAACTCAGCCTGGCGATGGACGGTCATCGACGGGCACTGGAAGTGAACCAACGCATCGACTCCCGGCGCGGGCAGATCGTCAACCTCGCGAACCTGGCCCACGTGTACCTGGTAGCAGGCCGGCCGGTCGAGGCAGCGGCGTACCTGGCCGGTAGTCTCCGGGCACCGGACCTGCGCGGAGGCTACGGCAAAGCCTTCACCAGCTATCTTCAAGCCCTGCTGGCGATATCTCGCGGCGAATTCGAGAAGGCATCCGGCTACCTCGATGCCGCCCTCCCGCTCTACCGCAGCATCGGCAACATCAACGGCGAGGCGATGGCGCTCGCCGCCTTCGCCCAGGTGCACAGCCGGCGCGAGCGCCCTGCCGTGTCCCGGGACTACGCCCTCGACGGTCTCAAGCTGATCCAGGGCTCCGGCGACCGCTACACCGAGGCCTGCCTACGCAACCAACTCGGTACGGCGTTGCACGCGCTCGGTCATCGCGGCCAGGCGATCGACCAGTTCTGCCAGACGCTGACCCTCGCCCGCGACGCCGGCTTCCGCTACTCCGAGGTCGAGGCCCTGATCGGCCTGGCGATCTGCCACCAGAGCAACGGCAGCTCGACCGAGTTCGCCGGAGAAGCCGTCCAGCTCGCCAAACTGGCCGGCTACCGCCACCTCCTCCGCGACGCCGAGATTGTGGGACAAACCACAAGTGATCTGCGCTGAGGGATTACGTCTGGCTGGGGCGAGATGTCACCATGTCGGGGTTATGGCTGAGGGTGGGTGGTCTCGCGCGGTGCGGGCGGCGGTGTTCGCCGTCGTCTGTGTGCTGCTCACTGTGCTCGGCCATGTGCTGATGTCCGGTACGGCGTTGCCGTGGTGGGCGACGGCCGGGGCCTTCGCCGGCGTCTACGGCACCGGGTGGTGGCTGGCGGGGCGTGAGCGTGATGTGCCCTCGGTGACAGCGATCGCGGTCGCTACGCAGGCTGTGCTGCACGGTGGATTCACGGTCGCCCAGATGCTCAGTACGCCGGTGATGTCGGGTCACGAGATGTCGGGTCATGCGATGTCGGGTCACGCCATGGAGCTCGGCCCGGCGCTCGGGATGTTCGGTGCGCACCTCGTGGCGGCTCTGCTGAGCGGCCTCTGGTTGGCGTGGGGTGAACACGCCGCGTTCCGGATCGTGCGCTTGGTGGCGCAGCGCGTCGGGATGTCGCTGTCCCTGGTGGCGCGTACATCGGCACCGCTGCTCTTGCCGCGGGTTGCGCGCTGCCCGACGTACTGCGGCTGGACGATGCGGCAGTGGCGTCTGGTCCACGCGATCGTTTCTCGAGGTCCTCCATCGGTGGTCGCTGTCGGCTGACAGCTCGACTCACCCGGTGCGTGCCGCTCTGGCCGTGCCGGGCACGGCCATGTCCACCGGACAGAGCCGCACCGATCATCCGGCCGGACCGCTCGCCGGATCGAGAACTTCGAAGGACTCCGCTGATGGCATCTGTCGTAGATTCCCCAACCCGCTTACCTGGAGACGGTGAGCGGCAACGATCCAGAGGGGCCGGCTTGTTCCGGGCGTTCTGGCGATGGCACTTCTATGCGAGCTTCCTGGTGATTCCGGTCGTGCTGATCCTGGCGGTGACTGGGCTGATCTATCTGTTCCGCTTCCAGATCGAACCGGCGCTGCACGCGGATCTGATGAAAGTGCAGCAACCGCCTGGACTGCGGGCCGAGCAGTACTCGTCGCAACTGGACGCGGTGAAGGAGGCGTTCCCGGGCTCGACCGTGGTGTCGATGACCGAGCCGTCCGGCCCCGATCGGTCGACGGTCTTCTCGGTCGAGATGGCGGACGGCGCGACGCGGGACGTGTTCGTCGATCCGTACCAGGGCCAGGTGCTGGGTTCGCTGGATCCCGACTCGACGTTGTCGGGCGGCGCCATCCTGCTGCACGGCGAGCTGATGGCCGGTCGCGTGGGCGACGCGGTGATCGAGATCGGCGCCTGCTGGGCGCTCGTGATGGCGATCACCGGCTACTACCTGTTCGTCCGCGGCCGAGCCGCCCGCGCGCGACGCCGTACGGCGAAAGCAGCCGGAGCCGTCCTGCGGTCCCGGCACGCGCTGACCGGCTCGGTGCTGGGGATCGGCCTCCTCTTCCTGATCGTTTCGGGCCTTCCGTGGACGGGTTTCTGGGGCGCGAAGGTCCAGCAGATCGCAACGAACCAGGGCAGCTCGATGTGGGCCGAGGACCCCGGCGCGCTGTCCAACCCGACCTCGACCCTGGACGAGTCCCTGCCCCACAGCCACGCGGTGCCGTGGGCGCTGGGGGAGTCGAAGATCCCCAAGTCGAACCCGAACCAGGACCGCCGCTCGGTAGCCAACCTCGACACCACCGTCGCCGTCGGCGTCCAGAACGGCCTGGCCCGCCCGCTGACGATCGCCTTGCCCTCTGGCGAGGAAGGCGTCTACTCCGTGATCGGCTATGCCTTCCAGAACCCCGCCAAGGAACGCACGCTGCACGTCGACCAGTTCGGCGGTCAGGTCGTTTCGACGTACGGGTATCAGGACTATCCCGTGCTGGCCAAAACAGTTGCCCAAGGCATCGCTCTGCACGAAGGGCGCCGGCTCGGAACCGCCAACATGATCCTGACCACGGCGTTCTGCCTCGGCGTCATCTTCATGTGCGTCTCCGGCCCGCTCATGTGGTGGCGCCGCCGCCCCAAGTCAGCCGCCGCGGTCGGCGCGCCCCGAGGCCGCCTCCCTCTGAAAGCAACGCCCGTACTGGCGATCCTCGTGATCGCGCTCGCCCTCTTCCTCCCGATGTTCGGCATCACCCTCGCCGCCGCCCTCCTCCTCGACCAACTGGTGATCCGCCGTACTCCCAAACTCCGCGCCTGGTTCAACACCACCGACTGATCCGCCTCAACGGTCCCGGTGCGAGCGGTTCGTCGCCGGGACCGATGTGGTTCGTTCGGGCCGGTTTGAGAAGGTTTGCGCATGAGATTTCCGTTGCGCGTCGTCCTCTGGCTCTACGTCGCGTTCAACCTCCTGCAGGCCGTGATCCTCACCTTCGACCCCGAACTCACCGACCGCGCCTACCTCGGCGGCGAGATGACCCCGACCCGCCACTTCCAGTGGTACGCCGTCGCCGGCTACCACGTCCTGATCATCGCCGTCACGATCATCGCGATGACGATGCCCCGCGTCGCCGACCGGCGCAAGCTCGTCATCGCCAACGCGCTGATGTACCTGCTCTGGGACGCGACCTCACAACTCGTCTACTGGGGCCACGCGATCGGCATGGCCACCTCCGACCTCGTCATCAACGCCGGCGTAAGCATCGTCACCGCACTGATCCTCTTCGGCGTCGCCTACTTCGACCGCGACCCGGCGACATCCTGATGCCTCTCCCGTTCGACCCGAAGGAGCGACCCGTGCCCGACCGACCCGAGATCGTCTGCATCTGCGGCTCTGCCCGCTTCGCAGACGAGATGGCTACGGCGAACCGCGACCTGACCTTCGCCGGTGCCATCGTCGTCGCGCCAAGCGTCTTCCAGCGCGGCGACTCGATCACCACCGAACAAAGGACCGCTCTAGGCGCCCTCCACCTGCGCAAGATCGACCTGGCCGATCGAGTCCTGATCGTCAACCCTGGCGGCTACATCGGCGAAGCCACCACCAGAGAGATCGCCTACGCCCAAGCCACCGGCAAGCCAATCTCCTTCACCCACCCCACCTGACCGACAAACCCTTCAAGCTGCACGGCCAACGAGCCCCGTTCAGCCGCCGTTCCGCACGCCTGTGTCCTACGCCGCAACCGAAGCCGGTCTGCCGCAGACAATGGGCAACGCGGGAACTGGCCTCGCCATCCGGCTCAGCCACGGCGGCGGTGGGCCATGCTGTCTTTCAGGTCGGCCGGTCGTGGTGGGGAACCACAGCGCACGTTCCCGGCCGAGTCCTTTCGGTCTGTACCCCGCCCGTCCGCCGAGGGCGGCCGACTGAAGCGCACGGCGAGCAGAGCGGATGGCTGAGGGGGATGGCGAGGCCGGCGATCGCGCTCCCGTTGCCTGGGGCTGGCGGGCTGGCGGGCTGGCGGGCTGGGGTTGAGGTGCGGGATCTTGCGCTATCCGGTGGATTTGGGGTGCTCGGCGACGAAAATCCACCGGGTAATACACCGAGCGGTCGCCGGTGTAGTGAACCGGGCTAGCGGGTGGCGGTCGGGCTGGCATTGCCGCGTGCTTGGCGTCGTACTGGGTGGGCTAGATGGGATGGGCGTGGGGCGCCGGGCTCGAAGCCAGGGATCGGGTTGCGCTAGGTGGGCGGAGGCGGCGGTGGATGTGTCTCGGAGGGAGATGGTGGAGCGGGGCCCGCGATGGCCGCGGTCGCGCGTTTGTTGATTGCTGGATCTCGTACGTCCGTGGTCACCTCCAGGCGGTCGAGGATGTCGGCGAGTCGCTCCGTGAGTTCGGGGCGTGGCATGCGGGTGCTGGTGCGGCTGCGTCGGCCCAGGACACGCCGTACCTCGACCAGCTCGAACACGCCCTCGAGTGGGATCGGCTCCACCGACAGTGAGTGCGAGCTGATGATCTCCATCGTCTACGAACGACTCGCGCCGCTGCTGGAACCTGGTCGCACGATCCGGCGCTGACCTGTAGGTACCGGGATCCGTGGCGCGACTCGACTCGACTACCCCTAGCGCTGCCAGCGACCGGACGCCTCGCGCAACGAATTCCGCGAGACCTCGAGTCGGTCACGCAAGCTCTGGCACCGGCGGGAGCCTCGCCGCCAGCCCGAACACTCACGACGCGATCATCTGCAGCAAGTTCCGCCGACGCGATATAGGTCGGATCGGGATGTGGCGCGTGACTGAGCGATCCACGTGGCGATGGCCGCGCAACGCCGGGCAGAGGCGGGCAGAGGCGCGCGAAGCCGGCGGAGGCGGGCAGAGCTGGGCAGCCCGGTGGACGGGCCTGTGGCGCGCTCGCCCGACGCCGTGGTTGTTGGTATTCCACGGGCGCCTACTGCGCTTCGGGCTGGCTGGCGTGGGTCGATGCCGCGGGGCCACCAGTAGTCGTCGGCCTACGGTCCGGCTGCTGGGTTGTCGTCGGTTGCCCAGGGGTCTGTGTAGCCGGGGCTATGCGAGAGGAGCCGTTCGCGGAAGGCTTCGCGGCGGGCGATGAGTGCGGGGTTGGGCTGGGTGCTGGTGGCGGGTAGCCGGGTTGGCTGTTCGTATGTCGGGCTAGTCCCGGCATCGCCCCAGCTGAAACGGCTCTCGCTGGCGTCGCCCGCGTCGACAAGAGCCCTGCTGGGCTCGCCGGCACCGCTGACATCGCCCGCGTCGACAAGAGCCCTGCTGGCGCGAGCCGTGCTGGTACCGCCCTCGTCGGCACGAGCCGTGCCGGCGCTGGCCGTGTTGGCACCGCCCACACTTGGATCAGCCCTGCCAGCATTCGGCCCATCAGCAGCAGCCTCGCTAGCAGTAGGCCTGCGGGCGCCGGCATTGGCGCAGTCCCCGCCGTCGCAGTCCCCGCTGGCGCTGGTCGTGGTGGTGTTGTGGGCAGGGGTGACCCACGCGGCCATGGCGGCAAGCGCGACAGGGTCGGGTGGTGGTGGGTCGGCCCAGGATGGGCGACCGACGTGGACGACACCGCCGGTGATGGTGATGGTCCATTGGTTCTTGTGGACCGCGCGGTGGTGGGCAGAACACACCAGGGCGAGGTTGTGCAGGCTGGTCGGTCCTCCATCGACCCAATGGATGACGTGATGGGCATGACACATCCACGGCGGTGCTTTACACACCACGCAGCCCTTGTCTCGCTTGTTCAGCGCCCGCCGGATGTAGCGGTTCACGAAGCGTTGCTCGGTACCGACATCCAGCGGCTGCGAATCCCCACCCAGCACGATCGGCAAGATCGCCGCATCACAGGCGAGCAGCCGGACGGCACCCGCGGACAGGTTCCCGCCGAACACCAGTTCACCCGATCCACCGGCCGCGCTGTTGAAGGCTTCTGGGACGTTCGCGAGGGCGTTTTTGAGGTCGTTGAAGTCGATGGTGACGGTGAGGTGTGGTACGCCGGGGTGGTCGGGGTTGCCTGCTGCAGCATCCGAGATCCCGATCAGCGCGTCGGCTTGGCGTTGTTCCAGGGTGCGGGGGTCGCGTTCGCCGTCGATGGTTTTGTGGGGTTTGGCGAGGGTGTGGATCTGGGTCTTGACTTGTTCCCCGGCGGCGCCGGGCAGGAACCCGGTGATCTTCACCCCGCCCTCAACATCCCGCAGCCGCAGTGAGCGTTGCTTGTGGGCTTCGTCTTCGGCGGGTTCTGGGCCGTCGGTGTCGAGGCGGGCGAGGACGTCGCGGCCGAACTTGATGAGTTCGCGGGTGTTGGTGTGCTCGGCGGCCCGGATCATTTGGCGTTCGGCGACGTCCAGAACCTCGACCGGCACCGTGGCGGGTGCTTTCTCCAGCGTGGACACGATGACCTTGGCCGAGTCCGGCGCCAGGACCGCCGACTTCGATGGGTCGGCGGGGTCTGGCAGTGCGTCGGCGACGGCTGAGTATTTGGGGAGGTTCTTGGCGAAGGTGAGGTCTTTGCGGACGTCGGCGGGGACGAGCCGGTAGCGCTGGGCGAGGAGTTCGGTGGTGTCGCGGGCGCCGAGTTCTTGGGCGGTGCCGATTTCGTCGAGGCGGCCCATGGTTTGCAGTTTCAGGGTTTCGACCAGGGCGGCGGTGGCCATCAGGGTGTCGAGAGTCGACAGCAGTTCGCTGCCGCTCTGCGTGTACACCGGTGGCATCGCCAAGATCTCCATACCCATAAGCATAGACATGGCCACCGACAGTTTTCGAGCTCAGAACCCCTTATATACAAAGGAAGTGTGGGCTGTTGGTGTGGGCTGGTTGCCTGCTCAACTTGCCCACACCTGGCCACAGCTAAATTCAGGCGGCGGTGACCGTGTTGACCGGAACTTCTTTGTCAGATGGCGCCGAAGAGTTTCCGGCCAGCCGCCACATCACGTACCCAAGTCACCGCCCGTCAGCCTCCAGCTCCAGGCGACGGGATCGCGGTCGCTGGGCTCGCCGTCCGGCTCAGCCATGCGCTCTGCTCGCTGTGCGTTTCAGTTGGCTGGCGTTGGTGGTCGGGCGGGGTGCAGACCGAAAGGTCTCGGCCGGTGTCGTGGGTTGGTGGTGGCTCGCCGCGTCCGGCCGATCTGAAAGACAGCATGGCTGGTCGTCGCGGTGGCTGGGGTGGATGGCGAGGCCGCGACCGAGGTTCCGGCCGCTTGCGGCTGACGGGTTTTGGTTGCGGTCCGGCAAGGCAGGCCGGTGACCAGCTTCTCGTCGCCTGGGCTGACGGGTTGGTTGCGGTCCGGCAAGGGTTGGCCGGTGACCGCGTTCTCCGCTGCCTGTGGCTGGTGGGCTGTCGTTGCGTTGCGTTGCGTTGCGTTGCGTTGCGTTGCGGTGCGGTGGAGGTCGGTGGTGGGTTTCTGTTGCCTGTGGTTGGCGGCGGCCGGTCGAGACGCTGTACCTGCGGCTGCGCAGTGTGGTCTTTGCTGTGCGGAGGAGTGCAAGGGGCTACTTCAATCGCATACCCGTGCTGTGTGGGGTGCCTGTGCGTTCGCTGGTGGATTTTCGTCACTGGGAGGCTGTTGCAGAATCGGCATGGGCGTTGGTGACTGGAATCCGGTGGCTGGGCGGGGTTGGTGCGGGTTCACGGATGATTGCTGCCGGTATTTGGCAGTAGGTCTCCGTGGATCTGTGGCTGGGCGGGGTTTGTGCGTGTTTGCGGGGAGCTGCTGCCGCTGAGAGGCAGTAGATCCCCGCAAAGAGAGCTGTGGCCCCGATTCGCGCCGCACCGGACAGGCCGGACAGGTGGTCGGTGGCTGGTCGCCGCGGCGGCCGATTTACTGAAGCGCTAGGCGGGCGTCGCCTGGGGCTGAGGGGGATGGCGAGGCCGGTGACCACGGTCGCGGTTGCTTGAGCTTCCGGGCTATGGCTGGGCTAGGCAGGGTTTGCGGTAGTCGGTAAGTTTCGGTCGCTATATAAGAAAAAGTACCGGCTAACGAACCAGCCCACCCGATCCGCCCACCAGCGACCCACCGCGGCGGATCACCTACCAGGCCTCCTCACCGCCAGCCCAGCCACAGCCCGCCAGCCACAAGCAACGGGAACCGCGGTCGCCGACCGCACCATCCCCCTCAGCCGAAGACCACCCCAGCCACACTGCTTCAGTAAATCCGGCCGCAGCGGCGACCAGCCACCGCGTACGCCGCCGGCCGAATCCGAGCGGACGGACGGGACGAGCACATCCGGGGAGGAGGGGTTCCTGTCCAGGCAAAGCCCTCAGCCCACCGCGACCGACCACCTGCCGCGATCTCGCTCCCCGAACCGGTTTGGGGAGCAACAGCCGTCAAAACGCAACAGGCACCGGGCACCCAAAATCCACCGGACAGCGCGGCCTCACGAACCCCAGCCCCAGCCCCAGCCCGGTAACCCCACCCGACGGTGGACGGTCACCGGCCTCGCCATCCCCTCAGCCATCCGCCCTGCTCGCCGTGCGCTTCAACCGGCCGCCCTTGGCGGTCGGACGGGGTGCAGACCGAAAAGGGCTCGGCCGGTGTCGTGGGTTTGTGGTTGGTCGCCGCGTCCGGCCGATCTGGAAGACAGCATGGCTGGGCACCGCAGTGGCTGAGGTGGGCGGCGAGGCCAGCGACCAGAGGCGAGCGTTGCCTGGGGCTGACGCGCTGTGGTGACGGTCCGGCGGAGAGGTCCGGTGACCGCGTTTCCGTTGCCTGGCGCTGCCCGGCTCGGCGATCGGGTCTTCGGTGGTGAGGTCGGGGTTGTGGCCGTTGGCAACATTTGGGTGAGGAGAGGTTGCCGACCTCGGGTTCGCGTGCGGCGGCCGATGCGGTGGTGGGTCAATCTGCGGGTCGGGGCGAATGCATTCGGCGGAGGCGGGTGGGGGAGCGGGCTGTCCAGGAGTCGGTGAGGAGTTCGGTGAGTTCGGGGGTGTCCAGTTGGTCCAGCCAGGCGAAGATGGCGGCGGGGAAGGCTTTGGCTAGCCAGTAGGTGGTGGGGGAGGCGGCGGCGAGGGATTCGCGGTCGGGGGTCCAGAACTGGAGGATCTCGCGGCCTTCGTTGTTCCAGCGCAGGCGGGCGAACTGGCGTCCGGCGACCTCGTATGTCGGTGATCCCTCGTGGGCTTGGCCGGGGGTGGTTTCGGGGAGGGCGGCGGCGATACGGGCGACGTCTGTCCAGTTCGCCATCGGGGTCAGGACCTTGCTAGGAACGGGGCCGGGTCGCCGTAGCCGAGGTCGGTCATGCCGGCTTTGCGGAAGGCGTCGACGACGAGGGTTCGGCGTACGGCGGCGAAGGTGAGGACGTGGGCGATCATGCTGCCGTAGCTGGATACTTTGGGCGGGGTGCAGGTGGAGTCGACGAAGGTTTCGTCGAAGGTGTTCTCGGTGCTGACTCGGCGGACCAGGGCGAGGAAGCGGGGGCCTGCTACCTCGTAGCGGTCGCGGAGTTGGCCGAGCGAGACTGCGCGGCCGCTCTCGGGGAACTCGAACGGTTCGGCGGCGACGGCGGCCAGCCACATCTCCAGCTGCCAGACCATCCGGTCGAGCATTCGCCTTGGTGTGACTGGCGGTTCGTCCAGGTCGGGGGCGGGGATGGGGCCGTCGAGGATGTCGGGGGAGATGTCGCGGGCGCGGTCGATCAGTTCGCCGAGCAGACTCACGTGGTGTTCGGCGAGGCCGGTGACGATGTCCATGCTGGTGACCTTTCGTCGGGCCGGCAGACGCAGGCCTGCCGGTGGATGGAAATGGACTCCGCTCGGTGCCTCGAGGAAGAACGGGTGTGTCGGCTGCCGGCGCCACTGTTTGGGCGTCGTCCCGTACGAGCGGGAGAACGCTCGCGTGAATGCCTCGTGCGAACCGAAGCCGGCGTCGATCGCGATGTCGAGGATGCCGCGGTCGGTGCCGGCCAGCTGGTACGCCGCTCGCTCCAGTAGCAATCGTCGTCGCAGGGCGATCGGGGTCTCGCCCGCCACCGCGGTCGCGATCCGGTCGCAGTGGAAGCGTGAGAGGTGCAGCCGGCGCGCCAGCTCGGCCCCGGAGGCGGATGCGTCGTCGAGGCTTGCGCCGACGACATCCACCAGAGTCACGAACAAGTCTGCCGAGTCCATGTCTAGATCCTGCCGATCCGCGGCCGAAGGAGTCTTGATCGCCTTTGCTCACTGTAATGATCCGTACGGCGATTGCCATGAGAGGTCTGGGGCACCGGGCAGGCAGGCGACCAACAGCCGCGCGCGGAAGGTGGTTGCTCAGGTCGCGTGCGTTGCGAATTCAGCGCACGCGACCGACCTCTGTACGGCGGTTCAGGCGCTGGTGGCCGAACGCAGTGCGAACAGCTTCGCTCGAAACTCCGTGTCGTATCTCCGACGCATCAGATCGAGTCTGAACAGGTACCAGCCCTCGTCACTCTCGAGTTGGGCGTTGACGCGGGTGCCCGGCCCGTCTTCGGCCAGGGTCAGCTGCAACGTCATCGGCAGGGTGTGGTCGTCGGCAAGAAAGCCCCAGAACCGGAGCGTCACCCTCGACCCGAACCGCACGCGGATGGTCGAGTCCGGCGACGGCTGGAGTCTGCCGCTCTGTGACTGGATATAGGCATTGAGAGCGGTCCGCGCCGCATCGATCCCGAGGGTGCTGATCCACTCATCGCCGAGGGTATAAGGGTGCATGCCAGTCTCGGTACCCACTCGGAACCCGGGTTGCTTCGGTGGGGGTGCGATCGGGTACTGAGCCGCTATGGATGCGACAGGACTTCTGCAGGCGACCGAGCGATTGTCGCGGTCGCTGACGCCCGGCGATCTGGACCACACGCTGAGCCGGATCACGGCGGCCGCGGTCGAGGTACTGCCGGAGGTCGAGTACGCGAGCATCACGGTGAAGCACAGCGACGGGAAGGTCGAGACGGTCGCCCCGACCAGCGACATCCTTTGGGGTGTGGACGCGGCGCAGTACGAGCTGCGGGAAGGTCCCTGTTACGACGCGGCGACGGAGGGCGAGCACATCCTGTCGCCGGATCTGGCCGCCGACCCGAGGTTTCCGCGGTACGCCGCTAGTGCGGTCGCGGCCGGGATTCGTGCTCAGGCCGGCCTGCGTCTCTTCGATGCACCGACGTCGCAGGGGGCATTGAACTTGTACTCGACCACCGTGGGCTCGTTCGAGGATCTGGGAGCGGTCGGTGCGCTGTTCACCCATCAGTCGGCGATGGCGATCGGGTATGCCCGGGAGATCCACAACCTGCAGGACGCGCTGCGCACCCGCCGGACCATCGGGCAGGCGATCGGCATCCTGATGGAGCGGTACACGCTGACCGATCAGCGGGCGTTCGCCTTTCTCGCCCGCCTGTCGCAGCAGCGCAACGTGAAGCTTCATCGCATCTCCGCGGAGCTTGTCGACGAGGCCGAGGTCCGCGGTGAACAGGGCGTCGGCGCCGGTTGAGCTACTTCGCCGGGGATCGGCCGTGGCCGGGGAGTTTGCGGGTGTCGATGAGTTCCTGGGCGACGTCGCGCAGTTTGCGGTTGTTGTCCTGGGAGTAGCGCCGCAACACCTCGAAGGCCCGGTCGCCGTCGAGGTCGTACCGCTCCATCAGGATGCCCATCGCCTGGCCGACCAGCTTCCGGGCGTCGACGGCTTGCAGCATCGTCTGCTGATGGCGCGCCGAGGCGATCGCGACCGCGGCATGCCGAGCCAGGATGTGGGCGACGGCCAGGTCGTCCGTGGTGAACGCGGCCGCGCCGTACACGTTGAGAACCGCGTGCGACCGGCCGGACACAGTGAGAGGGAGATGCAGAGCGCTCTGGATCCCCGCCACAGTGAGCCGGCCGATCAGTTCCGGCGACCATCTGGTCTCGTTCGGTACGTCGGGCATGTGGACGACCGTGCCATTGAGGATGGCGGTCAGCAGCGGCCCATCCCCGGTGTCGATCTGCTCCCGGTAGAGCTCGGCAAGCCCCGGGTCGGTCGAGGCCAGCACCTCCGGCCGCCGTCCCTGTGCGATCAGCACGACCGAAGCGAACTGGCACGACAGCGCTTGCAACGCGAACTGGACGACCGCCTCGACGGTTTCCTCGATCCCGTCGACGGTCTGCAGTTCGGAGGCCAGCCGGGCAAAGGCCTCAGCTGACGAGAAGTCCACGGACATGGCGAAGCTCCACACGCCTGGCGGCGGCAGCCACCCACCTTCCGGAGCAACCCGGCACTATCCTGCCCGATGCCCACCGACCAAGCCCACCCACCCCGCGCCCTCCGGCACAGCCCACCTTGATCAGTTGCTGATCTTGAACTTCTCCGACGTGACCTGCTCGGCCAGCTGGCCGGCGGTGAAGATCGGCTGCTTGAGCGCCGGTCGACTGGAGTCGTCGGTCTTCTTGGCCTGCGCGAGTGTGACGACAGTGCCGTCGTCGTACCGGTAGGCGGCCCAGCTGTCGTAGCTGTCCTGGCCCTTGGTCGTCACCACGCCGACCTTCTTGCCGGCGACGTCAACGACCGCGCACGTGCCCTTCCCGCCCCAGAACTGCTGGGCCAGCTCGCACACGTCTCCAGCGGGCTTGCCGTCGGGTGTGGTCGACAGCACCAGCAACTGACCGACCTGCTTGTCCTTCTGCACCGGGATGGTGGCCATGTAGTCCCAACGGGCCGGCTCGCCGTCACCGGACGCGTACTGCGTCTGCGGCCAGCGCATCGAGCGGCCGTCCTCGTACTTCAGGTCCGGTGTGGTGAAACCTGCCGGTACGGCGGAACTCAGGTCCCGCATCAGCGTCACCGACCGGTCCGCGCGCGGGCCCGTGGTCGCCGTACGGTCCGACTGGCCTTCCGGCCACGGGTCCTCGGACTTCCGCGTCGACGGCAGGATGGTCGAGGCCGGCTTGGGCGTATCCGCCGGCGCCGTTGAGCTGGGGAGGCCGCTCGGGCCGCCGGCCACCATCTGGTCCGACGCGTTGCTGGTGAGGTTGATGATCAGCGTGGGCCCGGCCAGGGCGCCAACCGCCAAGGTCACGCCGGCGACCGCGGCCCACGCCGTACGGCGGCGCTTGCGCACCAGGCGGGCCTGTTCGAGGGCGCTGGCGGGATCCATCGACGTGGGTGGGCTGCTGCGCACCATCGCGTCCTGCAGGGCCTCTTTGAGATCCTCTTCGTTCATCGGACTTTCTCCTGTTCCAGTAGGCCGCGGAGCGTCGCCAATCCGCGCGCGGCCTGGCTCTTGATGTTTCCGGTCGAGCAGTCGAGCAATGTGGCGGTCTGCTCGACTGACATGTCCTCCCAGTACCGAAGGACCAGTACGGCGCGTTGCCGTGGCGGCACCTGCACGAGTGCCTCCAGCAGCACGATCCGCTCGTCGGCGAGATCGGCCGACGGAACCGGTAGCTCGCCCGGCGGTGACCCGACCGATTCGTTCCGGAACCACCCCCGGCGCCGCTCGGACAGGAACGTCCGGACGAGGGTCTGCCTGGTGTAGCTGTCCATCGCCTCACGCCGCTCGATCCGGCGCCACGCCAGGTAGATCTTCGTGAACGTCTGCTGCACCAGGTCTTCCGCTCGATGCCAGTCGCCACACAGCAGGTATGCCGTGCCGCGCATGGCGCCGGACCGGGCCGCGAAGTACTCCTCGAACGCGGCGTCCCGATCACTCATCTGTTCCCCCATCCTCGATACCGGGTTAGACACGCCCGCGGGCCGGAAGTTGGTTGCATCCAGCGTGGAGAGAATCTTGGTTTCAGGTTACAAAAGTTGACATCTGTAACCCAGCTGCCTACCGTCAGGGGTATGGAGCAGGCTCGCAGACCACTGGACCCGGAAGCGATCCTCGCCGCGACCGAGCAGATCCTGCGTCGGCACGGGCCGGAGAAGACCAGCGTCGTCGACGTCGCGCGAGTGCTCGGGGTCAGCCATGCCGCTGTGTACAAGCACTTCGCGTCGAAGCAGGCGCTGCGGGAGGCGGTGGCCAAGCGCTGGCTCGGCCGCGACCGGGAGGCGCTGGCGGTAGTTGCCGACGACAACAAGCTGTCTCCGGCGGATCGGCTGCGCGGCTGGCTGCACGCCGTACTGACGGTGAAGCAGGCCAAGCTTCGCGAGGATCCGGAGCTGTTCGGTGCCTATGTACTGCTCGCCAGTACGCAGGCCGAGGTGGCCGTCGACCACGTCGCCGACCTGCTCGGCCAGCTGACCTCGATCGTCGCGGCCGGCGCCGCGGACGGCACGTTCGCGACATCCGACGCGGCGGCTACTGCCCGAACGATCTTCCACGCAACGTCCCGGTTCACCCACATCGCCTTCGCGGGGGAGTGGTTGAACGACGGCATCGAGAACGAACTTGATGCCGTCTGCACGCTGCTGCTCGACGGCCTGCGCAATCACTGAGACAAGGAACAGAATCATGGTCCAAGCAATCGGGGTGACCGAGCCTGGCGGCCCGGATGCACTCGTCGTACTCGATCTCCCTGCCGAACCACTCGGAGCGGGAGACGTCAGGATCCGGGTCACGCATGCCACGGTGAACCCGGTCGACGCGATGATGCGCTCGCGGCCGGCCGGGACGGACCCGGTGCGGGTCCCCGGGATGGAGGTCGCGGGCGTCGTGACCGAGATCGGCCCGGACGTCGATCGGCCGCTGGCGGTCGGCGACGCCGTGATGGCGATCGTCGTTCCCGCGGGCGAGCATGGCGGCTACCGGGCGGACCTCGTCGTACCGGCTCGGTCCGTGGCCAAGATCCCCGCCGGGTTGACCGCGGCCCAGGCCGCGACGCTTCCGATGAACGGCCTGACCGCCCAGCTCGCACTCGACACGCTGGCGCTGCCGGCCGGGTCGACGGTCGCGGTCACCGGTGCCGCGGGGACAGTGGGCGGGTACTTCGTCCAGCTGGCGAAGCACGCAGGTCTGGTCGTGATCGCCGATGCGTCCGAGCGGGACCAGGACTTCGTCCGTTCCTGCGGGGCCGACGAGATCGTGCCGCGTGGCGAGGGCTTCTCCACGGCCGTGCGGCAGCACCACCCAGATGGCGTCGACGGGCTGGTCGACACCGCCCGGCTGGAGGCCGCCGTACTCGATGCGGTCAAGGACGACGGCATCGCCGTCAGCCTCAGCGGCTACGAAGGCGACGGCTCCGACCGGATCCGGGTGGCCCCGATCTTCATCTACCAGTACGCCGAGAACGCGGTTCAGCTCGACCGGGTCGCAGCTCTCGCCGGGGCCGGCGTACTGACCTTCCGTAGTGCCGGAGAGCTGCCGGTCGCCAAGGCCGCCGATGCGCATCGTGGTCTCGAACGGCGCGGTGCCCGCGGGCGTTCCGTCCTCGCTTTCGACTGAGCTCTTGACTGGAAACCTTCTTTAGAGAAGATTGCTGCTTAATATTTGAACAGCTGCCCGGAGGCCTTCATGATCCGCCCCAGATCACGTGTCCTGCTCTGTCTCCTCGCCCTCCTGCTGGCGCCGTTCGCCGTCGCGCCGCCGGCGACGGCGGCCGGGTCGGTGACCGCGACGTACGCGTTGACCGGTGAGTGGGACGGCAACTTCCAAGCCGCCTACACGGTCACCAACGGGACCGCGGCCACCATCAGCACCTGGCGGGTCGAGTTCGATCTCGCGGCCGGAACCAACATCACCAGCTCCTGGGACTCGGTCGTGACCCGCACCGGGAATCACATCGTCGCGGGGAACGCGAGCTGGAACGCGCCGCTGGCGGCCGGTCAGTCCGCCACCTTCGGGTTCATCGCCAAGGGCCCCGCGCGGCCGGCGAACTGCCGGGTCAACGGCGGTCTCTGCGCCGGCAGTGCGGGCGACACCAGCGCGCCGACCGCGCCTGGCAACGTCCGGGTGACCGGTACGAGCACCAGCACGGTGTCGCTGGCCTGGAACGCCTCCACGGACAACATCGGCGTCACCGGGTACGACGTTTACTCCGGCAGCGCCGTACTGATCACGACCGACGGGACCACCGGCACGGTCGGCGGGCTCAACCCGGGAACGACGTACACGTTCGCGGTTCGGGCACGTGATGCCGCCGGGAACTCGTCGGCCGCTGGCAACACAGTCACCGCGACCACCGTCTCCGGCCCGGCCGGATCGCTCATGCCAGTTGCGCCGTACGTCGATATGGGTGCTTGGCCGACGCCGTCGCTGACCGCGATGGCCTCTGCCGGCAACCTGCGCTCGTTCACGCTCGGATTCATCACTGGTAGTGGTGGCTGCAAGGCGAGCTGGTTCGGCGCCTACGATCCCCGCACGGCCTGGGGCAAAGACCAGATCGATGCGATCCGCGCCCGCGGTGGCGACGTGAAGATCTCCTTCGGCGGCGCGGCCGGTAGCGAGCTGGCCCAGGTCTGCCCGACCGCACAGGCGACCGCGGCCGAGTACCAGGCGGTCGTCGACGCCTACCAGCTGCGCTACCTCGACCTCGACATCGAAGGTGGCGCGGCAGCAGACCCGGCCTCGATCGCCCGGCGTTCCCAAGCGCTCTCCATCCTGCAGAGCAACCGGCCCGGCCTGAAGATCTCGCTGACCCTGCCGGTGCTGCCCGAGGGCCTCGACGGGAACGGGTTCGCGGTCCTCAAGTCCGCCCGCGACAACGGCATCAACCTCGACGTCGTGAACATCATGGCGATGGACTACAACCGTGCCTCCGGCAACTATGGCGACTTCGCGGTCCAGGCCGCGCAGAGCACGTTCAACCAGATCAAGTCACTCTGGCCGGCCCTCACCGATGCGCAGGCCTGGCTCAAGGTCGGCGTCACGCCGATGCTCGGCCGCAACGACGACGGCGGCACGTTCAACCAGACCCACTCCACCCAGCTGGTGAACTTCGCCCGCACCAAACACCTCGGCATGCTGTCCTTCTGGGAGATGACCCGGGACCGCAACGCCTGCAACGGCTCGCTCGTCAACTGCACGAACGTCCCGCAGACGCCGTACCAGTTCAGTCAGATCTTCGCGGGCTACACCGGCTGATCCGCAGAAATCGGGTGGCCCGGTCTTGCCGGGCCATCTACCCTTGGAGCGAACCGAAGGCCGCCATGGCCTTTTGACCGACTGAAGGGAGCCCGGCCGTGCGATACCGCATCGCTGTGGGTGCTCCCCGGTCACGGTACGACGTGATCCTGGTGTCTCCGGAGCCCAGCTGCCGGCTGCGCGGTCGGCTGCTGTCCGCGACGAACTGATCCAGCCTTTCGGCGGGCCGGTTCGTCGGCGAATCGCGCTGTTCCGATCCGGATCATCCGAAAGGCCATCGGCCATGCGTACCAACCTTGATCTCCGACAACAGAACCACCCGCTGTCCGGCCTGCGCAACGTCGGCATCCTCGCCCATGTGGACGCCGGCAAGACCACCGTCACCGAGCGGATCCTGTATTTGACCGGCACCACACACAAGCGCGGCGAGGTCCACGACGGCACCACCGTCACCGACTTCGACCCGCAGGAACGCGATCGTGGCATCACGATCTTCGCCGCGGCCGTGAGCTGCGACTGGGACGGGCACTCGATCAACCTGATCGACACCCCGGGCCACGTCGACTTCTCCGACGAGGTGGAGCGTTCACTGCGGGTGCTCGACGGTGCGGTCGCGTTGTTCGACGCCGTGGCTGGCGTGGAACCGCAGAGCGAGTCGGTCTGGCGACAGGCCGATCGCCATGGGGTGCCGCGGATCGCGTTCGTCAACAAGATGGACCGGGCGGGCGCCGACCTCGACGCGGCGGTGGACTCGATCCGCGAGCGGTTGCACGTGACGCCGCTGGTGGTGCAGATGCCGATCGGAGCGGAGGCTGAGTTCAGCGGAGTGATCGACCTGATCACGATGCGGGCGTATGTCTGGAACGACGGCGACTTCGTGGAGTGCCAGGTTCCGGATGCCCTTGTGGAACAGGCGAAGCGAAGGCGTCGGCTGCTCGAGGAGGCCGTTGCTGAGCTGCACCCGGTCGCGCTGGACGAGTTCTATGCGCGGTCAACGGTGTCCGCGGAGACGCTGGCTGCCGCATTGCGCGACTTGACCCATTCAGGTACGGGCGTCGTGGTGCTGTGCGGTTCGGCGTACCGCAACCGCGGTATCGAGCCGCTGCTGGATGCCGTGGTCGCCTATCTGCCTTCGCCGGCAGAGGTGCCGGCGGTGACCGGTACGGCGAACGGTGCCCTGCAGGAGCGGGTTGCCGATCCGGCCGCGCCGTTCGCGGCGCTGGTGTTCAAGGTCAACTCGACCGCCACCGGGCGGCTGACGTACCTGCGGGTCTATTCGGGAACAATTCGGAAGGGAGAAACGGTCGTGGACGCAGGCGCGGGACGCACGGAACGGATCAGCCGGATCCTGCGCGTCCAGGCCGACCAGCACGCGGAGGTGCCGCAGGCAGTTGCCGGCGACATCGTCGCGGTCGTCGGGCCCAAGTCCGCCCGAAGCGGCGCCACCCTGTGTGCGCCGTCAGCACCGTTGGTTCTCGAGCCGCCGGTCGCGACCGACCCGGTCGTGTCCGTGGCGGTCGAGGCCCGCAAGAGTTCCGATACCGATCGGCTCGCGTCCGCACTGACGCGACTGGTCGAGGAGGACCCCTCGCTGACGGTCCGGACCGATTCCGAGACCGGCCAGACGTTGCTGTCGGGGATGGGTGAGCTGCATCTCGAGGTCGCGGTGGAGAAGGTACGCCGCGCCCACGGGCTGGAGGTCGGAGTCGGCCGCCCGCAGGTCACCTACCGCGAGACAGTCGTGCGTGGCGTGTCGGGGCAGGTGTATCGGCACGTCAAGCAGGACGGCGGCGCCGGTCAGTTCGCCCAGATCACGCTCGACGTCGAGCCGCTGGATGACGACAGTACGGAGGACTTCGTGTTCCGGTCGGTCGTCGTCGGTGGCCGGGTTCCGCAGGAGTATGTCCGCGCAGTCGAGGCAGGCTGCCGGGATGCTCTGCTCGAGGGACCCCTCGGCGGGCACCGGGTGACCGGTGTGCGGGTCACGCTGACCGATGGTGCAACCCATTCGAAGGACTCCTCGGAGTTGGCCTTCCGTACGGCGGGCCGGCTCGGTCTCCGGGCAGCGCTCCGCGCCAGTGCGATGGTGCTCCTGGAACCGGTCGCCGAGGTCACGGCGACGGTGCCTGAGGATGCGATGGGCGGCGTACTCGGTGACCTGGCAGCACGACGTGGCCAGATCTCGGGTTCGACGGCGCGGCCGGGCACGATGGTGATCGTTGCCACCGTCCCGCTGGCCGAGTTGTTCGGCTATGCAACGCAGTTGCGCAGTCGGACGCAGGGTCGTGGAACTTTCACGACCCGACCCACCGGCTACGTCCCGGCACCGGCCCGATAGCGCCGACCGACAGACCCCGCCCCGCCCGGCGGGGTCTGTTCAGGTTCCGGGGACGCGGGCTCGGGCCGCCTCGATGTCGGGGACGTGTTGTTCGGCCCAGATCCGTACGGCGCGGAGCGGCACGAGCAGGGAGCGGCCCAGAGGCGTCAGGGCGTACTCGACGCGCGGGGGGTTCTCGTCGTACTCGCGCCGGCTGATCAGGCCGTCGGCCTCCAGCGATCGCAGGGTCTCGGTCAGCACCTTCGGGGTGATGCCCTGGATGTGCGCCTTCAGTTCGGTGAAGCGGCGCGGCCCGTCGTCCAGGGCGTTGACGACGAACACGGTCCAGCGCGCGCCGATGCGGTGCAGCACGGTGCGGCTGGGGCAGGTCGCCGCCATCACGTTGTAGGCCTTGCCCATGGGTGCTCTCCGGTTCCGTTGAAGATACCGGTATCAAATCCATACCGTTACACCCGATCCTACGAGAGGGAGTGACACAGATGGAGCGGATCCTGGTCATCGGCGGTGCGCGGGCGCTCGGCGCGGCCGTAGCACGGCGGGCAGTGAAGGACGGGTACGACGTGGTCGTCGGTGCGCGTGATCTGGCGGCGGCCGACGTACTGGCAGCTGAGATCGGCGCCACCGCGCTGCGGATCGATCTGCAGGACGAGTCGACGATCGCGGCCGCGGCCGAGCGGCTGAAGGACGGAATCGATCACCTGGTGACGACCGGTTCGGCGCCACACGACGTACGCGCGACGGAACTGGATCGCGACGAACTGCTGGCCGCGTTCACTGCGAAGGTGATCGGCCCGCTGCTGGTCGCCAAGCACTTCGCTCCGGTACTACGGCCGACCGGATCGATGGTGATGTTCTCCGGAGTCGTCGGCTGGCGGCCCGGCCCGGGCTCGCTGGTCAAGGGGATCACGAACGGTGCGGTCGAGTTCGCCGCGCGCCACCTGGCGGCAGATCTCGCCCCGGTGCGAGTCAACGCCATCTCGCCTGGTGTCGTGGACTCCGGCGCCTGGGATCGCCTTGGCGACAACAAGACCGGGTTGCTGAGCAAGAGCGCGGCAGGCACCCTCGTCGGACGCCACGGCGAGACCGAGGACGTCGTCGACGCGGTGATGTGGCTCCTCCGGGCCGGCTTCGTCTCCGGCGAGACGATCCACGTCGAGGGCGGCGCCCGCCACAAATCCGGCTAGGGCAGTTGATGTCTAGGGCAGTTGATGGAGTACGGCGTTCGCCCAGTCCGCGTGGTCGGAGTTGTTGCCGTCGCCGGCGTCGGTGACGCGGAGCAGCAGCTTCTGGACGCCCAGTACGTCGAGGTCGAGCTGCTGTGGCGCGGAGTCGCCGCGGAGAACGGGGGAGCGGTAGACGACCTTGCCGTCCGCTTCCACCTCGAAGACGACGGACGAGTACGCCGACCCGCGCTGGAAGTCGTCAACGCCGACGAGCGCGGAGAATCGCACATCATCCGATCTGAGCTGGTAGACGATCTCCGACGCGGCATGTGTTCCGATGCCCGTGGCGTACTCGACGCCCGCCAGGGAGATCGGTCCTCCGGAGACCGAACGGTTCTTGGTCACCTCTCCCCAGCCGATGCTTGCCGACTCCCAGGCGCGATCGGCCAGGGCCGAGGCTTTGAGGTCGGCCGGCATGGGGGTCTCGCCGGTGGTTGCCGACGGCCCCTTTCCGCGCTCGTTGCCGGAGCTGACCCGGTACAGCCAGGTGCCGCCGGCCGCGTCGAGGTCGACCCAGCCATCGCCGGTCACGGACGGTGCGACGATTTCGAAATCGCCGGAGCCGGCCCGGGATCTCTCCACAGTGGTGGTGAGTGCATCGGGTGCGCTCTTCCAGGTCAAGGCGACTCGGTCGCCGGATCTGTAGGCATGCAGACTCGACGGCGCTGCGGGTGCGGCGGCGGGCATCGTTCGGAAGGAACGCGGTCCGGAGCGCAGTGGCAGTTGCTGTCCAGTGCGTGCGTTCACCGCCGTCACGGACCAGTAGTACTGGCGACCAGCCACCAGACCCTTGACTGCGGCCGCGGTACCTTTCACGGTCCAACGCCGTACGACGTCCTTGAGCAGCGAATCGCGAGCCACGGTAACGACGTACTCGGTCGCGTTGTTCGACTTGCTCCACTGCAGCACCGGATTGCGGGGCTCGATGCGATCGGCGCCATCCGCGGGGGCGAGGAGCTCGAAGTCGGCGGGGTGGGTCGTCATCGCGTCGCCCCAGCGCTTCTGGTCGTCCGGCCCTACCGCTTCAGCGGCGACCTTTCCGCCCGGCGGAACCGAGACGGTGACGGAGCTGACTGACTTCCCGCGCTGCAGGGTGTGGTCCGCGGTGACCTGCTTTCCGTTCACCTTGATCTTGGCGTAGCCGCCGTAGAAGCTGATGGTGGTCTTCAACGGCCGCGGCCCGGCGTTGTGCGTCACGGTCGTTCTGGTGGTGCCGTCGTGGCGTACGTCCAGGTCGTGCGCGCCGACCATGACGTGGTCCAGATCCAGCCAGCCGATCTCCTTCGGTAGCCGCGACAGCGTCGAGACCGCATGCGAGGGTGCGTCGGGAACGATGCCGGCCAGACCCTCGACCGTCTGTGACACCAGCGTGAAGGGCACCTCGGGGTAGTCGCCGTTGGTACCTTGCTGGACGACCTCATGGGGCTTGTCCAGCTGGTCGATGATGACGTTGTTCATCCACGACCACGCCTGCTCGGACCGGCCGTACGCGAAGAGCACGTCAGGCACGTACGTGCTCGACTCGATGTTCGACGGCGGCCGTTCGGAGTACTGCTGGTACAGGTAGTCGAGGAAGTCGTCGGTCTTGCGGCTGTTGGGATCGATGATGTCGTCGTAGGCCATGAACATCGAGTTCTCCTGGCCCCAGCCGGCGACCTGCGAGCCGTCGGGGTTGCGTCCGCGCGCGTACTCCCACGCCCCGGGCGCGACTCCCCATTCGGTGTTGAAGTACTCGAACAGCTCGCCGGCCCGCTTCTCGAACTGTTTGGCCACCGACTTGTCGCCGCGGGCCCGGGCAAGCTCGGCGTACCCGCGAAAGGCCTGGTACTGAGCGGCGATGCCGTCACCGGCTTCGACCATCTGGGCGTCGGAGCGCTCGTTGTAACTCGCGGCGCCGTACCAGATTCCCCGTCCGGTGCCCTCCGCGACTCCGTTCGGAAGTTGCTGGTCGTGCCGGGTGATGAACTCGGTGACGGCCTTGGTGTAGAAGCTCCAGAGCGTCGGGTCGTTCAGGTAGGAGGCGTCGCCGGTCCAGCGGTACTGCTCGGCGGCCTTGTCGACCAGTTCGAAGACCGCGGGCACCTCGCGAACGAAGTACGACTCGCTGGGATGGTCGACGAAGTACGGGCTGCCGTCGAAGTTGAGCGCCCACAACGGATACCAGTCACGGGCCTCCGTCGAGGTCTTCGCGTACGCCTCGAGCATGGACCTGTTCTCCTGGTCGAGGCCGAGCAGGTGCGCGCCGGAGGATTGGTGCGCGTAGTCGCGGATGTAGAAGGCGGTCCGGTGGGCATAGCCGGCCCAGTACGACGGGATGTAGTCGGCCTGCTTCGCATTCGGCGGAACGGGTCCCTCGACATCGATCGGCCCGTGCTTGCCGGTCTGGACGTGTTGCCGCGCCCGCCACTTCGCCCAGTTGAAGGTATCGACCAGCTTGGCACTGGAACTGGAGATGACGATGCTCTTCTGTTCGGAGGTCACTGGCACCGTCCAGGTCGTCTTCGTTCCGGCGCGATCCGTGAGCTCGTGCGGGCCGTCTGCTGGTACGGCGGCGATCGCGTGGGCGGGTGGGGTCAGGAGCGCGAAGGTCAGCAGGCTTGTCACGACGACCTGACGAGCCCGCAACCAGGCAGGGGATGTGGCGGGGTGCATTGGAACTCCTCTAGCTGCGCGGAGCCATCACGGTCGCGCGGCGGGTGAGGTGGGTCGGCACGAGCTCGACGCGTCCTTCGCCGCGGCTGCATTGGGCGAGCAATTCGAAGAGTGTCTGCATGGCGCGCAATGAGACCTGGTGTGGATCCAACGCCACGTTCGAGACCGGCGGGTCGGCATCCGCGGCAGCGTCATCCGTTGCGAGGGCGATCAACGAGAGCTGCGCCCCGGGCGCGAGGCCGGCCGCGATGAGCATCGGTACGAGCTGGTCGAGTGAATGGCTTCCGGCGAGAAACACCCCAAGACGCTCGTACGGCGAGTGCATCGCCTGGAGCTGCTCCACCGCCGAGCGTGCGCCGGCGCGCCCGAACTCGATCGGCGAAATCTCCGAGTACTTCAGACCGCGGTCCGTCGCCTGGGCCCGCGCCGTCGTGGTGAGCCGGTGAACGAAGTTCAGGCCCACCTCCGTCATCGCCGCGGGATAGCCGACGACGACAACCTGATCGTGCCCGGTGTCGGCGAACTCGTCGATCACGAGTCGGGCGGCGCCCTCGAAGTCGAGGTCGACACAGGTCAGTCCCGCAGGCTCGTCGGGAACCCCGATCATCACCACCGGTACGCCGAGCGCCGCGGCAACGTCGATGCGGTCGTCCTCGAACGCCTTGACGTCCATCAGGATGATCCCGTCACACAGCCGGCGACCGGCGATCCGGCTGAGCCCCTGCGGACCCTCGCGAGAGGTGATCAGGAGCAGGTCGTAGTCCTTCTCGCGAAGGTTCGTGGCGATGGTGTCGATGAACGGAAGCAGGCCGGCCTTGTCGGCGGCGGTGTCGAACGGCACCACCAGGCCGATCACCCGGGTCTCCTGGCCGGCCAAGGCCTGCGCTCCGTGATTGGGCTCGTAGGTGAGCTGTTCGATCACCTCCTGGACACGACGCCGGGTGTCGTCCGAGATCGGCCGGCGCCCGCTGAGCACGTACGAGACCGTGCTTTGCGAGACTCCCGCGATCCGGGCGACGTCCGCGGCGGTGTACGGCTTCATCGGAGATCCCTACGGTGAGTTATCGATGCGCATCGATGACAAACCGTAGGGCCCGCGATCCACCCTGGCAAGACCTGGACGGCTAACCGGCCGCGGATTTGAGCATGAACGGCGTGATGTCGTCACTGAGCAGTTCCTTGCCGTTCACCAGCACCGACGGGGCATTGACGAGCGAGTGCTGGTTGGACTCGTCGGTGAGGCCGGCCAGCCAACCGGCGTAGCTCTTGGACTTCAGCTCGCCGGCGAACAGGCCTTCCGGCATGCCGAGTTTGTCGCCGAGCTGAATGAGCTGTTCGTCGGTCCAGGCCTTGGCGAAGTCGCCGAAGTAGCTTCGCAGGAAGCTGCGGCCCTTGCCGGCAGCGGCAGCGGCGGCGAACAGGTCGGCCACCTCGGGGCGCGCCTCGTTCGGGTTCAGCGGCCAGTAGGTGACGGTCGCGGTACCGTCCTGGAGCAGAGCATCGAGCGTGCTGCCGTTCTTCTGCTCGAACCGTGCGGCGTTCGCGTCGTCGAACCAGAAGTAGATGTCGATCCGCGACTTCGCGTTCGCCTGGCCGTAGGTGATTCCCTTGCCCGTGGTCCCTGGCTTGGTGATCATCGTGGACTGGGGCGCGGCGTCGACGTGCACCGGCGAGTGATCGCGCCAGTAGTGGACGCCGAGCGATGACACGACTGCGAGCACCATCGTGATCGCCAGGACGGAGCCGACGGCTCGGGTGCTTTGTGCAACTGTGAACCACAGCAGGACCGCGCAGGCGATGCCGATCAGCGCGAGCGGGATCCCCTCGAGGCCGTAGCCGCTCCGGCCCGCACCCAGGACGGCGCCGACGACCGCGAGCCCGAGCACCAGACCTGGAGCGTTCGGGGCCTCGGCCGGCCTCGTTGCGGTGGGCATCGATCGGACGGCGACCGCGTAGGCGATGCAGGCGAGGAGGGTGGCGCCGAGAGCATCGCTGGCTCGGTGCCAGCCGAGATTCTGTACGGCGGCCGCGATGAAGGCGAGCCAGAGGACACCGACCGCGGTGACGTACCGACGTGCTCGCGGACCCGAGACGAGGATCGCGCCGGCGACCACACCGGCCGTGATGGCGACATGTCCGCTGGGAAAACTGGTCTCGGTCAGCCCCTCCGGCGTACCGCTGAAGTTCGGCCGGGGCAGGGCGTACCGATTCAGGATGAACGTGGCGGCCGCGGCCGCGACCGGCGTGAACACGCCGGCGGCCACCAGCCACCAGCGTCTGCCCCTGGCAGCGGCGAGCGCGATCAGCGCGACGCCCACGAAGAAGGTGAGCTCCTCACCCCGCAGGGGCGGCGGGCCGATCGAGTACTGGATCGCGCCGACCCACGTCTCGTTGCTGTCCCCCCGAAGCAGGGAGTCCTCGAAGGCCTGGCCGAACGGCGTACACACCGCGATCACGTACAGCGCGACGAAGGCCAACATGAGTGCTATCGGCAACTTGTACTTCCGCACCCCAGTTGACTCCACGAGGACGCAGCATAGCCGCCGGGAAGCTACTCCGGATTCAGTGCAGAGCGGCTATAAAGGATCTGTGAGGGTTGCGGTGGTTGGTGGGGGAATTGGTGGTCTGACGCTGGGGCTGGCGCTGCGGGAGCGCGGCATCGAGGCCGAGGTCTACGAGCAGGCGGCCGAGCTGCGTGCGATCGGGGCGGCGGTCGCGCTGTCGGCGAACGCGAACCGGCTGCTCGACCGCCTGGGACTCGGCGCTGGGTCACCGACGAGCCGGGACCGTCGTACTCGGGAACGACGGCCTGGACGGCGGGCGGCTGATCAACTTCCTGGCTGTCTTCGACGGCCCGGCTCGGTGGACTGCCCCCGGTCCGACGACCGAGTGCACAGTCGAAGAAGCACTGACCACGTTCGAGGGGGATCCACACCCACGACTGCTCACGTGCGTGACTCAGCGTGTCATCAGAATTTCATTGCGGTGGACCACCATCGGAAACTGCCCGCCCACCGCGCAGGGCGGTGAGCATCTCTCTCCGGAGGACCGCATCATGAGCACACGACGCATCGTGACCACGCTCGGCCTGGTGACCGCCGCGCTGATCACGCTGACCACCGCCCCCGTCGCGCTCGCCCAGCCAGGCCCGGCCGAGCAGTCCTGGATCAAGGCCGAGCCACTTGCGGACGGCTCGACCCAGCTGACGATACTCGGCAGCCCCGGGGCCGGCTCTGGCTTCGCCCCGGCTGCGGTCCCGACGACCTCACCGGCCGTCTCGCGGCAGTTCGTACCATCCGGACAGCAGGTGAACTGCCCGACCGGCTACGCCTGCGCTGTCGTCATCGCCATCGGCGGCGGCGGCTACTTCTTCAAGTTCTACAACTACGGCACCTACACGCTCAGCAACTGGACCGGCATCGGCGAGTATCGCAACTACCAGACCGGCGGCGCCGCGTTCCGTGCCTACGGTTCCGCGGGCCAGTCCCTCGGTTGCATGGCCGCCGGCACGGGATCCAACGAAATCAACTGGAACCCGATCTACACCCTCAAGCTGACCGCTGCTCCCTGCTGATCGGAAGGTCCGCTGCCGGGCGTGAGGAGCGCCCGGCAGCGGAGACGGGGTTCAGGGCGTGACTGGGATGTTGGTCAGGCCTGTTTGAGCGTTCTTGACGGTGTTGGAGGCGTAGACGACGTTGGGGTCGGCGGTGCACTTGGAGGCCGAGGTGATGTTGATGGCGTACTTGCCGACGCCACCGAGGTCGGACGCGTTGTTCCGCCAGACGTTGCCGCAGCCGTTCGGGAACGACGGGCTGGTGGAGGGGTTGTGCGTCTCGTAGCCGTTCGCGAACGTGCCGGGGGAGGAGAAGGTCCCGGTGTTGTTCTCGATGACGTACTTGAAACCCTTCACGTCGATCCACGAGTCGGCCGAGTTCTCGCCCGAGATGCCGCGGCCGTTGAAGGTGTTGCCGCGGATGATCCCGCCGGTCGTTCCTTCCTTGACGTCGATCGGCTCAGCGGCGATGTTCGGGCCGATGTGGTTGTCGAGCACCTGCACGCGATCGGACTTGTCCACGCCGCCGGTGTTGCCGTGGCAGCCCCAGTTGGATCCGGCCGAGCCGATGTAGACACCCTCGCCGTAGCCCTTCTGCACCAGACCCGCGTCGGTGACGGTGGAGTTCTTGATCACGCCGTCCGCTGACGAGCGGCGGAAGTGCACACCCTCTTCATCGGTGCGGTGGACCGAGACACCGTCGATGGTCACGTGATGCGAGTTGTCGAGCACGATCCCCTTCTTCGAGTCCTGCACGGTGAAGCCGGTCAGCTTCCAGTACGGCGCTCCGAACAGCCACAGCCCGTACCCCGAATCCCAGCCGGGTGTCGGAGCCGGGCAGTCCGGCGCGTCACCGGACGGTCCGTCATTGATCAGTACGGCGGACGCCGGGCCGGTGAGCGTGATCGGAGCTGACGCGGTTCCGGCTCGCTGGGTGAAGAAGGCGCCGTGGTACTGGCCGGCCGCGAGCCGGATCGTCTGGCCGGATTGCGCGTTCGCCAGCGCCGTCTGAAGCTGCGCGGCCGTTGAGACGTCGACCGTGGACCCGCCGCCACCGCCAGGGGTCGCTACGGTGATCGCGGTACTCGGGCCCGATTGGTTGCCAGCGGCATCCTTCGCGCGGACGACGTACGAGTAACTCGTCGAGGCGGACAGTCCGCTATCGGTGTGGGTGGTGCCTGTGACGGTGGCGACCGGCTCACCGTTGCGGGAGACGACGTAGCCGGTGACCCCGACATTGTCGGTGGCCGCGTTCCAGGCCAGTGAGGCGCTGGACGACGTCGTACCGGTGCTGCGCAGTCCGCCCGGAACGCTCGGTGCCGTGGTGTCCCCACCGCCGCCGACGATCGTCCCGTAGACCTCGAACTCGAACAGTGAATACCCGTACGCCGTACCGCGGGCGGTGCCGTTGATCCGCACGTACCGGGCGGTTCCGGTCACCGGGATCTCGTCGGTGCCGCCGTTGCCGGTCGTTGTGGTGAAGGCGTTCGACCAGTTGGTGCCGTCCGCCGAGAGCTGGACCTGGTACGCCTTGCCGTAGGCAGCCTCCCAGTTGAGTTTCACCCGGGTCAGGTTCGCGGATGCGCCGAGGTCGACCTGGATCCACTGGGGATCCGCGCCTTCCACCGATGCCCAGCGGGTGGTGGCCACACCGTCGACGGCCTTCGCCGCTGCGAAGGTGCTGCTCTCGGACGAGGATGCGGTGGCCGGCTTGCCGCGGGAGAGCAGGGTCTCAGTTCCGCCGCCGGGTTGCGTGGTCGCGCTGACAGCGGTGCTTGCGGCCGACTGGTTGCCAGCGGCATCCTTCGCGCGGACGGTGTACGAGTACGTGGTGGCTGCGGTCAGACCTGTGTCGGTGTAGGTGGTACCGGTGCTGGTTCCGACAACCGTTCCGTTGCGCAGTACGTCGTACCCGGTCACGCCGACGGCGTCCGTCGATGCGGTCCAGGTCAGGGCCGCGCTGCTCGACGTCGTCGAGGTGACTCGCAGACCGGATGGCGTGCTGGGCGCGGTCGTGTCGTCGGGATCTCCGCCGCCCGGGCTCCGGAGGAACAGCGAGCCTGACGCATCGGTGCGGGATGCGTTGACGCCGCCGTTCGGCACGGTGTAGTCGACCGTCTCTCGGCTGGCCCAGTCGGGGATGGTCACGCCGTTCACGGCGAGGTGCTGGAACTTGCTCGGGTCGGCCGAGCTGCTACCGAACTGGTAGATCCGCTGGCGGTCGGGGTAGTAGCTCTGGTACGAGCCGTTCTCCGTGGTCTGCTTGGTGAGGGCGTTGTTGTAGACGACGTTCTGCGGACCGCTGGAACCGGACCACTTGACCGCCTTCGGACCTGCGGCCCACCAGATCGGCCACCAGGTCGAGTCGTCCGGAATGTCACCGCCCTCGTCGCCGCAGTTGCTCGTGCAGTTCTTCGACGAGTGTTCGAACGGAACCTTGACCGTGTTGTTCTCGAACAGGTTGCGCCGTTCCCAGCCGCCGTGCACGTTCAGGTCGGAGTCGAAGTCGTTGCCGATGGCCACGTTGTCCGACGCGGACCACTGGAAGGTGAAGTGCCGCAGGTTCCGGGTCGTGTTGTAGGCGTAGAGCGAGTCCCAGACCCGGGAGCCGCGCAGGTAGCCGTTGCCGCCCTTGCCCTTGTTCCACGAGCCGTCCAGGTGAGACTCCTGGACCTGGATGTTCTTCGCGGACTCGGTGACGATCGGGTGCGATCCGGTCATCTCGGTCCCGACCCGCCGGATCCAGGTGTTGATGGCCCACTTCAGCACGATGCCGTGCATCTCGTACTCCGGAGCCATGTTGCCGTAGTTGTGGACGGCGTCGGCCTTGTCCAGGTTGTAGGTCCCGCCGCCCAGCTTCGGCATCCCGGTCATGTCCTGGGTGATCGTCAGGTCCTCGATCCCGACGCCGAGGACCGGCTTGAGCGGTGTCACCCGGCTCGGATAGACGGTGCCGCCGATCGCCGCCGAGCCGTCCGCGGTCGAGTTCAACGGCACGTCGTACTCGAGGGGTTTGTCGATCGTCAGGTTGCGCCCGGCGGTGTCGACCGCGGCGATCTGGAAGATCTGCTGGCGCATGTGCAGATTCATGTACTTCGACGCGTCGGTGACGGTCTGCTGCTGGTAGAACTTCGCTGTGTTCGCCGCGCCGACCCAGAGGTAGTTGCCGGCCTTGAAGAGCGCCATGTTCGCGTTCGTCGCCAGCTTGATCTGGGTGGTGCCGATGGCCGAGCCTGCGCGCAGCGGGACGCCGCTGGCCCAGTGCTGGTTGATGCTGCCTTCGAAGATGTCCTTGCGGTTCGCCGGCGCCGAGGCGTAGTCGGAGGCGTACTTGGGTGCGACCTCACGGCTCTGGACCCGGAGCAGCCCGCGGCCGGGCCACGTCCAGCCGCCCTTGCCGGAGTCGCCCCACGTCATCCCGTCCTCGTCCCAGTCACTGCCGTCGGCGGTGAGCTTGTCGTACCGGGTGTTGGTGTCCGGGCGGAAGACCAGGACGGTCCGCCCCTGACCGGCGCCCTTGATGACCAGGTAGCTGGCGTCGAGACCGAGCTGCCGGGTGACCGTGAGCCGTCCCTCCGGCAAGGTGATCTGCGAGAGCTTGTTGTACCCGGCCGACGGGGTGCATTGCGTCCGGATCGCGTCGATCGCCGCCTGCAGCCCGCTGGTCGCGTCACTGCCGTCGGCGCGAACGCCGTACTGGGAGGTGAGTTCTTCGGCGGTCACCTGACACTTCGCGTCGGGGTTGATGTCGGCAGGACCGGGGAGCGGGGCGCCGCCTCGGTAGCCCGCCTTGCTCCAGTCGGGCAGGCCGGCGATGGGTGCGCGTCGGTTCGCGCTGGTCAGATCTGGAATCGTCGCCGCCGCGGCGGCAGGTGATAGCGGTACGGCGCCGGACACGGTGGTCAGCAGCCCGGCGAGCAGGGCTAGCGCGCCGGTAGCGGCGAGTCGCCTGCGCTGATTGGTAGAGGGCATGACAAGGGCCTCCTGAAGGGGCGATGGAGGAAGTGATGCGGGAAGCGCTTTCCTGATAAACGGACAACTGATAGGAAAGTTTCTTAACGATTGGAGGGAGGCTAGACCGCTGGCACGCGCCCCGGCAAGACCTCGCCGCGGACCGGCGAGAGGTCGGATCTCTCCAGCATCGGATGATCACAACCTGGTCGGCAGAATTCGGCGACGGAATGTATTCGACCGAAAAAAGTTTCCCAAGCCCTACCATCCGATGGGGGAGCGGACGTACTGTTCCCGCGTGCGCACATAACTTCACTACCGCCCCAGTGAACGGAAGTCCGCCCATGCCCACTATTACTGTCCGCGTTGTTTCCGTATTCCTCGGAATAGGCGCGCTGATGACACCCGCCGTACCGGCCGTCGCCGCATCGTTGCCGACGGCCCACAGCTGGAACGACGTGGTCGCGCAGGTGAATGCGCCCACCTCCGACGACAGCCCGTTTCGTTGCTTCGGGCTCGAGGAGCTGACCTACTGCCTCGGCTTCGGATTCGTCGATCACGCCCCCAGTGCCGCCCAAATGGGTAAAGAAGCGGCGGTTGGCGAGAATGCGACCGGTGCGCAGTCTCCGGCGCAGTTCGCGGCGGCGCGTTCCGCGATGCCGAAGGCAATGCGGCTCGATGCGGAGCTCGCCGAGTTGCGATCCGCCTGGGACGGGCGCGACAAAGCCCGGTCTCTGAGTGCCGGGGCTGCTGCCCAGGTCGAGGCGGCACCGGACTCCAAATACATCATGGCCGGCTACGCGACCGAGCAGGAGAAGGGCTACTGGTGTGGCCCGGCGACCTTCCAGTCGATCGACTGGGCCGACGACGCGCAGAAGGACACCCAGACGTCGTGGGCCTCGGACCTCGGGACGACGACCTCCGGCACCTCGATCACCGCGATGGTCCAGCAGACCAATGTGAAGACCGACTGGGACGTGGCGGCCGGTGCCTACATCGTCCAGAGCGTGTCGAGCTGGACGTCCGCGAAGTTCCTCGATGTGCACCAGAGTCACCTCGGTGACGGCAGCCCGGCCCCGATCATCGAGCACCCGCAGCTGCTGAAGCGGTACTTCCCGTACCTCGCCTTCGACCACAGCGGCCACTTCCAGGTCGGTCGCGGCTACAACAAGTCGGCCGGCACGATCGGGATCTTCGAGGTCTTCAACGAACGCCGCTTCAACAGCAGCGGCAACATCACCGACGGCCCGAAGAACATCCCGGCCTCGGCCATGCTCAACGCCACCCTCGCCAACCAGTTCCAGAACATCGGCCTGTAGCCGGACCGGCGGCGTGGGACAGTTCTCCCACGATGACGATCTTCACGTTCCACCTCGCGGAGCTCCGGCCGGCGACGACGGCAGGCGCCTTGTGGAAGGCGCCTGCCGCGCCGGGATTGCGGTACGCCGAGTGTCTGGCGCTGATGCGGCTGGGAGCTCCGACCGTCTCGCCGGACCGGATGCAGCTGCGCCGGATGGCGATGTTCGCGCGCTGGGAGGATGAGGCCGCGATCGAGGCCTTCCTGGCGGAGCACCCGCTCGGCAGGGAGCTGGCGGCGAACTGGCATGTCCGGCTGGAGTTCCTGCGCCGCTGGTCGAAGCTCGCGGCGCTGCCCGACCTTCCGGCGCGAGCGGGGGAGTGGGACCAGGCCGAACCCGTCGTAGCGGTCACGCTGGCCCGGATGCGGCTGCTCGAGGTGCCGAGATTCCTCAAGTGGGGCAAGCCGGTGGAACGCCTGGTTCGCGATCATCCGGGCACCACTCTGGCGCTGGCCGCGATGCGCCCGCCGCGGACGATCTCGACGTTCTCGATCTGGCGGTCTGTGCAGGAGATGGAAGAGATGGTGCACGGCCACAGCACCGTCGCGGAGCCCGACCGTCACGCTACCGCGATGGTCGAACGCCGCCGCCGGGACTTCCACCACGAGTTCGCCACGCTGCGCTTCCGGCCGTTGTCGGAGCACGGCTCCTGGCAGGGGCGCACTGACATCGTCCCGCGCCGGCCATGATCGAGCTTTTCGTCCGGAAGGACGAACCCGCTCCTCCTTCCGGAGGAATCCCCGGATTCATGTAGTCCGGATCGGGTCCCGGCGAGTCCTCCAGTGCGTCGGTGTTCGCCCCGCCCCGGAGGATCATGATGCGTCGCCTTGCCGTTCGGACCGGCCGGAACAGCCGTTGGCGCCGTTGGACGGTCCGGATCGCCGGGTCCCTGCTCGGGCTGTTCTTCGTGCTGGTGATCGGCGTGGTGGTGGCGTTCTTCGTCGGGTACGCGCGGACCGGCGTACCGGACTCGAACGAGAAGTTCGAGGCGAACACGACGGTCGTCATGTACTCCGACGGCAAGACCCAGATGGGCTCGTTCTTCCAGCAGAACCGCAAGTCGGTCCCGTTGGAGCAGATCCCGAAGCACGTGCAGGACGCGGTGATCGCGGCCGAGGACCGGAGCTTCTGGACCAACCCCGGTGTCTCGTTCCCCGGGATGGGCCGGGCGGCGTTCGCGATCGCGCGCGGCAAGCAGCTGCAGGGCGGCTCGACGATCACCCAGCAGTACGTGAAGGTGATGTACCTGAACCAGGAACGCACGATGTCCCGCAAGCTCGACGAGCTGTTCATCGCGACCAAGATCAGCCGGACCCGGGACAAACAATGGGTGCTGGGCAACTACCTGAACACGATCTACTTCGGCGAAGGCGCGTACGGCGTCCGCGCGGCCGGCCAGGTGTATTTCGGCGTCGACCACCCAAAGGACCTGACGGTTCCGCAGGCCGCGTACCTGGCGACCGTGCTCAACAACCCGACGCGCTTCGACTCCGACGATCCCACTGCGGCGAAACGGATCCTCGGCCGCTATCGGTACGTGCTCAACGGCATGGCCGAGATGGCGACGATCACCTCGACCGAGCTCGCGCAGTACCGGAAGGCCGTGCCCGCCCTGCACAAGAAGCCCAAAGGCAATCGGTACGCCGGTCCGACCGGGTTCCTGCTCGATCTGACCCGCCGAGAACTGGCGGAGTACGGGTTCGAAGGCGATCGGCTCAGCGGCGGTGGGCTGCGCGTGATCACCACGTTTGACTACCAGTTGCAGGCCAAGGCGGTGCGCGACGTGCGGCTCCCAGGATTGCAGATCGGGCTGGCGTCGGTGCGGCCCGGCACCGGCGAGGTCGCGGCGCTCGTGGGCGGTACCGACTTCCTGAAGAGCCAGCAGAACTGGGCCACCACGAAGGCGCCTCCAGGTGCGCTCCTGCGTCCGTTTGCAATTCCGGCTGCTCTCACCGATCGAACCGCTCCCTTCGATGCCCCGGAGTCGGAGTCCTCGTTGAACCGGGCGTTCTTCCAGCTGGTCGACTCCAAGCGCGGCCCGCTCATCGCCTCCGCTGCCGAGGCGGCCGGCATTCCGCGCATCCCCAAGGCTGATCGGGCGGCTCCCGGACTCGGCCCGGACGCATTGGCCTCGCCGCTCGACCTGGCATCGGCGTACGGCGTCTTTGCCGCCAGTGGGCGCAAGGTGGTGCCGCATGTGATCAAGGAGGTTCGGGACGCCCGAGGCAAGCTGCTGTGGTCGGCGGCCAAGCAGAAGGGGCTGGAGCCGGTGCAGGTCTACCCAGCTGAGGTTGCTCAGCTGACCGGCAAGATCGTGGGCGGCAGTAAGGCGACGACCGTGAACGGCCTGAGCATCGAGAAGCGTCAGGCCAATCGCAAATGCCGCTGCCGTGACCACAGAGGCCAACAACCCCTCGCTTCCTGGCAGCTCGACTACAGCCCCGACCTGTCGACCGCCGTGGTCTATCGCGCCGGCAAAGAGGGTGGCTCAGCATTACCGCCCGGCCTCTGGACCGTACCTGCCAAGCGTTAGCCGATTGGTTCCCGTTGCTGGGCATCAAGTGGGCTCAGATTGGCGGCCAAATGCGGGTTAGCGTCCAGCGGTCAGCAACGGGAAAGACCAAATGGAGTGATTGCCATGTCGGCACGTACAGCCCTGATCACCGGCGGCACGAGTGGGATCGGGAAGGCGACCGCCGAGCTTCTGCATGCGCGCGGATACCGCGTCGCTGTCACCGGACAAGGTGCGGAGAGTGTTGCTCGGGCGCGCGCGGAGCTGCCCGACGAGGTGCTGGTTCTGCAGTCGGACGTACGCCGGCTCGCTGCCATCGACGAGGCCGTTTCCGAGGTCGGGCAACGATTCGGGAGTTTGACGACGCTGTTCCTGAACGCGGGCGTCAGTCGTCCGATGACCCTGGAGACTTTCGACGAAGCTGCCTATGACGAGGTGTTCGCCGTCAACACCAAGGGGCAGTTCTACACACTGGCCAAGGCGCTGCCGCTGTTGTCCGACGGAGCCGCGGTCATCGTCACGGTGGGGATCGGCGCGACGCGCAGCCTGACCGGCAACAGCGTCACCGCCGGGTCGCACGGCGCCTTCCTGGGCATGATCCCGACGCTCGCCCTCGAGCTCGCCCCGCGCGGGATTCGGATCAATGCGGTCAGCCCCGGGTTCACCGACACCCCGATGACGCGGGCCTCGCTGGGGCGGACCTCTTCCGATGCAGCGGCGGCGATGGCGGCCATCGCGGCGAAGAACCCGTTCGGCCGGCTCGCTGAAACTGAAGACATCGCCAGAACCGTTGCCTACCTGGCCTCGGACGATGCGGCGTACGTCACCGGGCAAGAGATCTTGGTGGCCGGGGGCGCCGGGCTGGCCGTCTGACCTCGCGGGCGGCTCGCTGTGGCGAGCCGCCCGCCAGGGGCTATCCGCGGACTCGGATGATGGTCTTGCCCTTGACCCGATCAACCGGGTTGAAGGCAGCAACGGCGTCGTCGAGGGACGCGACGTTCCCAATGACTGTGCGCAGTCGCCCGTGCCGCACCCGCTCGGCGAGCTCGCTGAGCTGCAGACGGTCGGCCTCGACCACGAAGTCGATCGTCAGCCCGTCATCCGGCCGGGTCTCTGGCGGCCCGGCGATGGTCACCAGCGTTCCGCCCGCGCGGATCAGACCCACGGACTGCTTCTGCATGTCCCCGCCGAAGATGTCGAACACCAGGTCGACTCCGCCGATGTCGGTGAGCGAGTCCTGCTGCGGATCGACGAACTCGTGCGCGCCCAGCTCCAGCGCGGTCTCCCGATCACCGGCGCGCCCGGTGCCGATCACATACGCACCCGCATCGCGGGCGAGCTGCGTCACCATCGAGCCGACACCGCCCGCGGCTCCATGAACCAGCACGGTTTGCCCCACCTGAAGGCGGCCGTGCACGAACAAACCCTGCCAGGCGGTCAAACCCGAGATCGGAAGACTCGCTCCCACCGTGAAGTCGACGTCCCCCGGCAACGGAGCGAGGTTGCGCGCCTCGATCGCGACGTACTCCGCCAGTGTTCCGTCACGAGTCCAGTCCGCGAGGCCGAAGACGCGCTGGCCCACCGACAATCCTCTGGTGCCGTAGCCGAGAGCGGAGACCACGCCCGCGACCTCGTGCCCGGGAACCGACGGCGTCCGGTCACGACCCAGCCGATCGGTCCACGTCGTGTCCCAGTCCAGCTCGCCCGTTGTGAACCCCGAGGCGTGAACCTCGACCAGCACATCGTTCCCCGCCGCTTCCGGCAGCGGATGTTCCGCCAGCTTCATCCCGGCCGCACCCGCGGCCTGATCCGACACCACGATCGCCTTCATCCTGCACCTTCCTGTATCCAGCCCTGAACGCTGTAGTCCGGGCGCTTGAACGCTAACCCGCCCGCACCCTCGAATCTGGGTCCACTTCAGCGCCCCGAACAGGAACCAATCAGTGCGGATCGTTGATCTGCAGCGAATCGCCGGTTGTGGAGACGTAGACGACCAGCAGCTTGGCCGGATCGGTCTTGCTGGCGTTGGCAGCCACGACATGGTGGGCACCTGGATCCTCGAACCAGTTCTCGCCTTGCTTGTACGTCGTCGCCGGGTTGGCGTCGACCTGGCTTCGCACCGTCCCTTGCAGGACGTAGGCGTAGACGAAAGCCTGCCCGTGCCGATGGGCCGGTGCGGCTGCACCCGGTGGGAAGTCGACGATCTGCGAGGTAAACGTTTTGCCCTTGGCGTTGGGCATGGCCTGCTGGAGAAGGACATTCACGGCGGGCGGTGCGGGCGCGGTCGTCGGGGCTGCGACGGGGACGGTCGCGTTGCCGGCGCCACATGCTGTCGCGCTGGCGAGCGTGGCAACGACCAGGACGGCTCCGATCCGACGGGTGTGGCGCGATCCGACGGACCGCATCCGTTCGAAGACCTGGTCGATGCTCAGGGCAAACGTATCCACGGGCGCGAGAGCCAGCAGCAGAGCGGCGGATGCGGCAGCGAACACCGAGGCGCTCAGCGGTGCCTCCCAGCCGAGGAACAGGCCCATGGAGGTGCCGAATCCGAGCAGTAGGCCGGTGGCGGCCCAAGCCGACCAGCGGACGAGAACGCCGGTCAGCAACGCCAGGCCCAGCACGGATTCCGCGGCGGTCGCGGTCCACGCGGCGGCGTCGTGGAGCCCGCTCGGCACGTAGGGCGAGAGGGAGTGCGTGTACGCGACGTACGCGGCAAAGTTGCCCCAGCCAACGACCCCCGTGTTCGGCGGACCCCAGATGCCGAACCGATCGGCAACGGCGGAGAGGAAGCCCGCTGCCAAGGCGAGGCGGGCGAACACAGTCGCGACCGACCAGACACGCTGGTTCTGCGTGACGGCCTTCAGGTCTTCGGTAGTCAACATGATTCCGAGGCTAGCCAGCTGTTGACGCCGAACCTGGGCCCAGTTGGGGCCCGTGAACGGGAACCAATCCGGCTACTGAAGGGTGCGTATCAGGGCGTCGAGCGCCCCGGACCAGCCGCTGGCGGAAGGCGCGGCGAAGCCCACGGCCACGCCGTCACGGTCCGAGGTGGATCCAGGGTTGCGGAACATTTCGAGCGGCTCGATCGCGAGCTGCTCGCGGGCGGCACGACGTACCAGCTCGGCGCCGCTTCGACCGGGCTGTTCGAGGATGATGTGGAGCCCGGCGGCCATCCCGGTCACGCGCGTCGTGGGGCAGGTCCGGTTGATTGCCTCGATCAACTGCTGGCGACGGCGGCGGTACTGCGCACGCATCGCTCGGATGTGCCGGTCGTAGGAGCCCGACTCGATGAAGTCGGTCATCGCCAGTTGGTTGACGAATCCGACCGAGTCCTCGGCCCATCCCTTCTCCGCCACGATCGAGCCAACCAGGCGGTCCGGTACGACGAGCCAGCCCAGGCGCAGGCCAGGAGCCAGCGACTTGCTCGCAGTGCCGAGGTACAGCACGCGATCGTGGTCCAGCCCCTGCAACGCGCCGACCGGTGACCGGTCGTACCGGAACTCGCCGTCGTAGTCATCCTCGATGATCAGCGTGCCCCGCCGACGCGCCCAGTCCACCACCGCCGCCCGCCGGTCGGACTGCAGCGCCACCCCCAACGGGAACTGGTGCGACGGCGTGAGCAGCACCGCGCCCAGATCGGGGATCTCGTCCAGGGCGGACAGATCCGCGCCGTCCGCGTCGACCGGAAGCAGGACGGGTTCGATGCCGGCCTTCAGCAACGCCGGACGCTGCGTATGCAGGCAGAACTCCTCGATCGCCACCTTGGTGACCCCAGCGTTCGCGAGCACCGCGGCGACGAGCCGCAGACCCTCCGCTGCTCCACTGCAGACCACCACATTGTCCGCGTGCGTCTGCAAACCCCTGGCCCGAGCGAGGTAGCGGGCCACAACCTCACGCAGCTCGCTCCGCCCATGCGGATCGATGTACCCAAACGCCTCGAACGGCGCGTTGGACACCGTGCGCTTCACCGCACGAATCCACTCGTCGCGAGGGAACGACGAAAGATCGGGATACCCAGGCCGCAGATCGTGCAGCAGCCGCGGCCGGGCCGCAGGAACCCGCGGCCGACCCCTTCTCCCCATCAGCTCCGCCGACCGCCGCGACACCTCGGTCCCCGAGCCATGCAAGGCCGTCAGCCAGCCCTCATTGATCAGCTCCGAGTAGACCCGTACCACCGTGCTACGCCCAAGCCCAAGGTCGATCGCCAACAACCGGCTAGGCGGCAACCGCGTCCCCGGCGCCAACCGCCCGGTACGAATAGCCTCCCGAAAAGCGTCCATCAGACTCGCACGCACATTGCGCCCAGCCTCACCGACAGGCCCCAGATGCAGGTCAAGACCCGAAGCGCGGCTACCACGGACCATCGGCTCACTCACGTCGAACCACGATACGGGCCGACCTTGCTCAACGGGGGCTGGACTGCCGAAGGCGGCCGACTGAAACCGTCGGGCGAGCCAGGTGGATGGCTGACCGGACGGCGAGGCCGGCAGTCCTTTCGGTCGGCGCCCCGGTCGAACCGCCAAAGGCAGCCGGCAGTCGAACGCGGCGGACCTGCGCCACTGACCAACGCACTCCAGCGAAGGCTTTGGGGCGGCGGTCGAGCGTGGCGAGGTGGGCACCGCGCAGATTGGTCAGTGCTGGCGGTCCGCGAGAGGTGGACTGGGCCCACGAGGCGTTGTCTCGGTTGTCCGTGCCGATGGAGGCCGCGGCGTGACGTGCTAACCGGTGGATTGCAGGGACCGGTGCATGTTGGGATTTCGTGACTGCTCCTCCCCGAGCTGGTTTGGGAGGATGCGGGTGGGCCGGGTGCTCGTCGGACCGGTTTGGGAGGCGGTATCGCGGCAGGTGATCGGGTTGTGGTGGGTTGGGGTCTTCGGCTGGGCAGGAACTCCTCCTTCCCGAAGGTGCTCGTCCCGTCCGGCCGCTCACATTCGGCCGGTGCGGTGGGCGGTGGCTGGTCGCCGCTGCGGCCGGTTCTACTGAGACGGGTGGCTTGGGTGGTCTTCGGCTGAGGGGGATGGTGCGGTCGGTGACCGGGGTTCCCCGTTGCCTGTGGCTGACGGGCTGTGGTTGGGGCCGGCGATGAGGAGGCTGGGTAGCTGATCCGCCGCGGTGGTTGGCAGCTTGGTCGCCTGCTTTGGTAGCCGAATTTTTTCTCACATAGCGACCAGACTTACCGACTACCGCAACCCTGCCTAGCCCAGCCATAGCCCGGAAGCTCAGACGACGGGCACGCGATCACCGGCCTCGCCATCCCCTTCAGCCATAGACGGCGCCCGCTTAGCGCTTCAGTAGATCGGCCGCCGCGGCGACCAGCCGTCGCGTACGTGTCCGGCCTGTCCGGTGCGGCGCGAATCGGGGGTACAGCTCTCTTTGTGGGGATCTGCTGCCTCCCAGCGGCAGCAGATCCCCACAAACACGCACTAGTCGCGGCGTCGGATCTGGCGTGGTCTTCGGCCCGGCCTGCCTGACACGACCACCGCGGCCTGATTGGGCTGCGGTCGGGTGTGGGCTGTTTTGTGGACACCAGCCCACACCAAACAGCCCACACATCCTTTGCAAATAAGGGGTTCTGGGCTCGAAAACTGTCGGTGGGCATGTCTATGCTTTGGGGTATGGAGATCTTGGCGATGCCACCGGTGTACACGCAGAGCGGCAGCGAACTGCTGTCGACTCTCGACACCCTGATGGCCACCGCCGCCCTGGTCGAAACCCTGAAACTGCAAACCATGGGCCGCCTCGACGAAATGGGCACCGCCCAAGAACTCGGCGCCCGCGACACCACCGAACTCGTCTCGCAGCGCTACCGGCTCGTCCCCGCCGACGTCCGCAAAGACCTCACCTTCGCCAAGAACCTCCCCAAATACTCCGCCGTAGCCGACGCACTACCCGACCCTCAGGACCCCACAGAACCAGCGACCCTGAACCCGGACCAGGCGAAGGTCATCGTGTCCACGCTGGAGAAAGCACCCGCCACGGTCCCGGTCGAGGTCCTGGACGTCGCCGAACGCCAAATGATCCGGGCAGCCGAGCACACCAACACCCGCGAACTCATCAAGTTCGGCCGCGACGTCCTCGCCCGCCTCGACACCGACGGCCCCGAACCCGCCGAAGACGAAGCCCACAAGCAACGCTCACTACGGCTACGAGACGTCGACGGCGGGGTGAAGATCACCGGGTTCCTGCCCGGCGCCATGGGCGAACAAGTCAAGACCCAGATCCACAGCCTTGCCAAGCCCCACAAGACGGTCGACGGTGAACGTGACCCGCGGACCCTGGAACAGCGCCAAGCTGATGCGTTGATCGGGATCTCGGATGCTGCGGCAGGCAACCCCGACTACCCCGGCGTTCCGCATCTGACCGTCACGATCGACTTCGACGACCTCAAGAACGCCCTCGCGAACGTCCCGGAAGCCTTCAACGGTGCGGCCGGTGGATCGGGTGAGTTGGTGTTCGGCGGGAACCTGTCCGCCGGTGCCGTCCGGCTGCTCGCCTGTGATGCTGCGATCCTTCCGATCGTGCTGGGTGGGGATTCGCAGCCGCTGGATGTCGGCACCGAGCAACGGTTCGTGAACCGCTACATCCGGCGGGCTTTGAACAAACGGGACAAGGGCTGTGTGGTGTGTAAGGCGCCGCCGTGGATGTGTCATGCCCATCACGTGATCCATTGGGTCGACGGCGGACCGACCAGCCTGCAGAATCTCGCCCTGGTGTGTTCTGCGCACCACCGGGCGGTTCATAAGAACCAATGGACCATCACCATCACTGGCGGTGTCGTCCACGTCGGTCGGCCGTCCTGGGCGGATCCGCCACCGCCAGATCCTGTCGCGCTTGCTGCCATGGCTGCGTGGGTCACCCCTGCCCGCAACACCAACACCGACACCGACGCGTTCCGCGGGCGGTCGCCGTACGGTGCTGCCGACGCCGACAGCACCGCGACCAACACCCACGCCGGTGAGGACAGTGACGGTAGGACCAGTGCAGGCAGGACCAGTAGCGGCAGGGCAGGTCCGGGCGTTGGCGGTGACAGCGAGGTTCATGCCGACGAGGCGAGGGCCAGTGCGGGCGATGAGCGCGTGGCTCGTGTCGGCGTGGGCGAGGTCAGCGGGGCTCGTTTCAGCTGGGGCGATGCCGGGACTGGCCCGATGTACGAACAGCCGACCCGGCTCCCCGCAGCCAGTACCCAGCCCAGCTCCGCACTCATCGCGGAGCGCGAAGCCTTCCGCGCCTATCTCATCTCGACACCCGGCTACACCGACCCCTGGGCAACCGACGACGCCCCAGCAGCCGGACCGTAGGCCGACGACTGCTGGTGGCTCGCGGCCCCGACCGCCACCACCCGACTCGAAACGGCAGCCGGCGCTCGTGGATCACCAACCACAGCGCCGGATCAGCCATGTGCCCACACGATTCCGAACCGGTAGTCACAGCCTTGCGGCTGGTCGTGCGGAGCACTGGGCCGGGATGGCGTCCCGGCATCGGTTAGGCGGAGGTCCCAGTGGCCGATGCTGGTCAATCCATCGGGAGGTGTCGGTCAGCGGTCGTTACAGGTGCTGGGTCAGCTCGGCAAGTGCGGTCAGGCCGCCGCCCCAGCCCTGGACGGCGTCTTCGGCGTGCTGGCGCGTTTGTCCTGGGGGAGGTCGAGGTGGTCGAAGCCGCTCTCGATGATGCGCAGGCGAGTGCCCTCGCCGTCCGGGGTGAGGGTGAACTCGACCAGGTTGGCGTTTCCGGGGGCGGCGTCGACGTCCGGGCTTGACCTTCTTGACGAAGCTGCGGTACTTGCCGTGCTCGTCCCAGCGCATCACCAGGCTGCCGGCGGGGCGCAGGTCGATCTCGGCGCCTCCGAAGGCGCACTAGGCGGCTATGCCAGCACTGGCTTATATAAGTGAGAGCCGGTAGAGTTTCGGATCATGCACGCGTTCGACATTCTTGGGGATCCTCGGCGGCGGCGGATTTTGGAGCTGCTGGCCGACGGTGAGCAGACGTCTGGGGCGATCACGGAGGTGATCCGGGCCGAGTTCGGAGTTTCGCAGCCGGCTGTGTCACAGCATTTGCGGGTGTTGCGGGACAGCGGGTTCGCGTCGGTTCGGGCTGAGGGGGCTCGGCGGTTGTACGCCGTCGTACCGGCTCCGCTGCGGGAGGTTGATGCGTGGCTGGATCGGTTTCGGCGGTTCTGGGAGCAGCGCCTCGACGCTCTGGAGACCGAGCTGGCTCGGGGCAGGCGTGCGCAAGACCAATCCGTCAAAGAAGGGGACCAGGCATGAAGGATGTGTTGGACGAGCTGGCTGCCGCGCGTCGTGCACTGGGCAAGGGCAGCGTGCCTGCCGGCGACGCGTATACCGTCGAGGTCCGGCGGCGATATCGAGCGCAAGTCGACGACGTCTGGGATGCCCTCACCAACCCCGAGCGGCTGCAGCGCTGGTTGAAAGCGGTCACCGGGGACCTGCGGCTCGGCGGCAAGTTCGAGCTGGACAGCGGTGAGTACGGCGAGATCCTCCGATGCGATCCGCCGCGGCTGCTGAAGGTGTCCTGGCTCTACGGGCGGGACGCTGATGCGTGGCCCGGCACGAGCGAGGTGGAAGTCCGCCTGGCCCCGGGTCCGACCGGCGACACCGAATTCGAGCTGATCCACGCAGCGTTCGTCGAGGAGCCTCTCTTCCCGACCTACGGCCCCGGTGCAGGCGGCGTTGGCTGGGACCTGGCTCTCCTGGCCCTGGCCGAGCTGTTGGCCGATGGTGAGACCGCCGACCACGACGAGATCCACAAGACGCCCGAGGGGCGCGAGTTCATTCGGCGCAGCGCTGCGGCCTGGGGCGAGGCTCACCTGGCTGCCGGTGGTGAACCGGAACACGTCGCGGCCGCAGTCGAGGCGACTACCAAGTTCTACGCACCCGACCCAACCACCTAGAAGGAACGCAGGCGATGAAGACCACCAACTCGATCGAGATCGCCCTGCCGCGGGAGAGGGTGGTCCAACTGCTCGCCGACCCGGCCAACCTGCCGATGTGGTTGCGCGGCATGGTCCTCCACGAGCCCCTGAGTGGGATGCACGGACAGGTCGGTACCAAGTCGCGGGTCGTGATGCAGTCCGGGAATCAAACCTTCGAAGGCACCGAAACGATCACCCGCCGGGAGCCGGCCGACCTGCACGGGATCCCGCGCGAGACCGTCGTTCACTTCGACCGTGAGCTCGTCGGCCAGGGCATGTGGAGCGACGTCCGTGATCGGCTGACCGAGGCCACCCCGGAGACGACGCTCTGGGTGCAGGACAGCGAATACCGGTTCAGCAATCTGCTGATGCGGCTGGTGGGCCTGCTCATGCCTGGCGTCTTCCGCAAGCAGTCCCAGCAGCACATGGAGGACTTCAAGGCGTTCGCCGAGCAGGGCAAGGACGTCCGCACGGCGAAGCCTTGAGTCGCTCGGCTACATGACCTCCCGAAGGACTCGCAGCACGTTCGCGCCCAGGATCTTGCGGATGTCGGGTTCGGCGAACCCACGCCGTACCAGGGCTTTGGTGATCCGCGGCAGGTCGGACGGACGGGAGACCTCGGCGTGAGCGGTGGTGGCTGCGAAGCCTGGTGGCAGGATCCAGCCGCCGTAGACCTGCTGGTAGTAGTCGTCGACGAAGTCTGGGCCGAGCCCGACATGGTCGATGCCCGCGACGTCGACGATCCGCTCGATGTGGTCGACGACGCGGTCGGCGGTGGGGTGCTGGGCGTCGATGAAGAACGGGATCGCCGCGGCCACCCCGATGACGCCGCCGAGCTTCGCGATCTGCCGGATGTGGTCGTCGTGGAGGTTGCGGTGGATGTCGGTGATGCCGAGGCAGGCCGAGTGGGTCGCGAGGAACGGCCGGGTGGCGAGTTCGAGCACGTGGTCGACGCCGCCGCTGCCGAGGTGGCTGATGTCGAAGACGATGCCCAGGGCTTCCATCTCGCGCAGTGTCTCGATGCCCTCCGGTGTCAGGCGGCTCCGCGACGTCGTGTCGAGACCACTGCCGTCGGCGAGGAAGGTGCGGCCGAAGTGGGCCATGGACACGACCCGGACGCCCACTCGGTGCAGGGTGCGGATGAGCGCGACATCCTGCCCGATCCCGTGCGCTCCTTCGAGCGCGATGACGAAAGCGATCTTGCCTGCGGCAACTGTCGCGTCGATCTCGGCACCGGTGACGCATACCGCGACGTCATTGTTGTGCTCGGCGGCGAGGCGGTGGATGCGCTCGATGAGCAGCAGCGTACGGCGCAGACCGCCCTCGGACTGGAAGGCCGGTTCGAGGCAGATCGGCAGGATCTGTACGTCGACCCCGCCGGCCCGCAGTTCGGGGAGCCAGAACTCCCGGAAGTGGCCGGGCTGATCTCGCTGGTCGAAGTGGTCGACCAGCAGGATGAGGTCGTTGTGGCAGTCCACCACCACGGCGTCCTGGTGCAGAGACATAGTCATCCTCAGCTTCTTCCGTAGCAGGTACGCATGAAGCTTAGGAGCTCCTTGGCCGCACTTCGCGGCTGGTGACGTGGACACTCAGTCCAATGGGTGGGCGGGCCCTTTCGGCGCGGTGGGGGCGAGTGTCACGATGCGAGCGTTGGTATACCAGGAAGCGCGTATCGGTCGATGAGCCTTGCAAGCTACCCAGCGGTGACGGTTACTGCGATAGCTATGTCGCAGGACCGCGATGACCTGCGCGGTATCGCTCGCGTTCAGTGGCGGGACCCTCACGGTGGGTTGGAAGACAGCTCCATCGAGGACCTCATCCGATGGCTCGACCACAACGCCGGCATCGCCTACGTCAGCAAGCCCGACGCCACGCGCGGTCCACGCATCCGCGCCGTCGGCTCGGTCCTGCAGCGTTACATCACCAGCAACCCCGACGACGAGACAGTCGACACCCTCCTGACCCTCCCACGCCTAGGCTCCGGCCCACCGCCCGACCGAAGCTCCAGAGCCCACAGAGCCACCCGCCAAGTCACTTGGCGCTGGCCCATGCCAAGAAGCAGACCAGCCACCTAACCAGTGGGCCGCTCAGGCCGGGCTGATCCGGTGTACGGCGAGGTGGTCCTTCAGGCCGAGCACCAGCCAATCGTGGGAGACGTCGGCGATGGCCGCTCCGTCTTGCATAGGAAATGAGCAGAGCGCGCCGGTCCGGTCCACAGCGACCGTTCCGCTGAACTGCACGTCCTCCTTCTTGGTTCCCTGCTTGGTCTGGAGCTCGCCCCACAGATACGGCCCGATGCCCAGCGCAGGCCGGAACGTGAGGGTGCCGGGACGGGATTTGCCCTTTGCCGCTCGTCCCTTGGGGAGTGTCTGGGTGACGAATCCGTTCGGGCCTTTGGCCCACCACGACATGCCGCTGTCCCAAACCAGCAACGGCGGTTCGGTCCCAAGAAGGTGCGGCCTGACCGTCGTTTCCGGTACGTCGAGTTGCTCGCCGGTGGACAGCCGGACGAGTTCCATCTGCCGGCTGCCTGGGTTGAGCAGAACGAAGTCGGCGGCTGTCCCTGAATGCTCGTACGGGCCGCCCATCGCCTTGGTGCCGGCCCAGCGAACCTTCCCGCTCCGCGCGTCCCTGACTTCGGGCAGCCAGGTCGCGGAGTTCGCCGTACGGTGGGCAACGACAACCGAGTCACCGTCGCCCGACAGCCCGGTGAGGCCGGTCTCCCGCCAGAGCTCGGTGCCGGTCTTGGCGTCGACGGCGATCGTGGTCGGGGACGTGGCCGGAAAGTGCGGTCCATAAGGTGCGCTGACGGTCGCGAGTACGACGGAGTTGGCGACGGCCGTCACCATCGTCCGGTCCGCGGTGGGGGAGGGCGTCGCGGCGAACGTCCAGGCCGGCTCGCCCGTAGTGGCGTCCACTCCGATGACTCCGCTGGTCGTGACGCCTTTCGGTGCGGTCGCGTACGGGATCGGAATGACATTGCCGGCGACCCGGACGCCCGGGTTCTGGATGGTGATCGGCGAGAAGTACTGCGCCGGGCCAACGATCGACAACCAACCGCTACCGACTCCCGGCAGCTCGACGGCCTTGCTCCCGTCGAGCGTCCACCGCCGCACGCCATCAGCAGCGCCAAAACAGACCAGCCGAACCTTCCCCGTCCCGGTCCCATCGGCGACCACCACCGAGTCACCAAAGATCCGCGCCCGCCCAGGCAGCGCCTCGCCCGGTGTAACCAGCGGCTCCTGCCAAGCCTTCGCCAGCTTCAGCATCGCCGCGCCCTCACCCGGGCCCGCCCCGCACGCCGCAAGAAGTGGAACAGAAACAGCCCCCAGCAACACAGCCCGTCGACGCACAACCATAGCGAGACCGTATCGGCCCCAAGGGTCGGAACCGCCCCGCAAGCCGCCCTGGCCCGGTCTTGCCAACGCTGGCCTGATGGTCGACAGTGAGGGCGGGGAATGACAGTCCGTGACCAAGGTTGCGGGCATGGGGTGGGGGAGTGTTGCTCGATGGGGGATGGAAAGAACGTCAAGGATCTGGCGGCCGAGATAGTGATCGGGGCGGCGACTGCCGTCAGTTCAGCTGCTACCGGCGCCCAGGCGACCATTGCGGCCGCGGATGTCGCTGACCCGATAAAGGACAGCGCGATTGTCCTGATCGAAAACGCCGACAACGCGCTGTCCAAGGCGGCCGGTGGGATCAAGGCGGGCAAGGCCGCGGCAGGAGCAAGTCCGGTCCCTGAGCCGGAGGCTGCCGACCATACGGATCCGCCCGACCGGCCGGAGTCCGAAGCTCTCGCTTCAGGCTGGGCTGAGGATTCGGAGAGCGGTTGGGGCGAGAAGTCCGACGGGGAATGGGCTGGTAGGGCAGACGGTGACTGGGCGGGGTCCAGCGAGCCGGCCGAGGCCGGAGACGATGGCGGGGAGGGTGTGCGGTGAGTTCGGTCTTCGTCGACGAACCACGGCCGCTGACCAAACGAACGAATCCCGACTGGGGATCGTTGCTCGTCATCCTGCACAAGGGAAGCCCGGTCAGAGTCGTCACCCCTGGCCAGAGTGCCCTGCGTGGCTGGCGTGCCCCGGTGATCGGCACGGTCGAGTACGTCCAGATCAACACCTCCGTGGTCACGGCGCGTCAGGTGATCCGGGACATTGTGACCGCTGACCCCGAGGAATACGCGGTGGAGGAACTGGTCCTCGAGATCCAGGTGCAGATCGACACGAGCAACAAGTTCTCGGCGTTCCGTGCTCACGTCGAGCGGTACGGAAAGACTTTTGGCGAGGCCTTGCTGCTGGAGGTCAAGAATGGATTGGACGAGCACGTGCGGGCCACCTTCGGCCGCAAGACCCACCGGGAACTGCGATCGGCGTCGATTCCCCAGGTGCTCGGTGCAGGTGGATACCCCCGGCATTTCGGTAGCGGCGTACTGATGCTGACCGGTGTCACGGTCCAGGGCAGCCCTCGCTGGTCGGAGGTTTACCTGGACCAGACCCGTGTGATCCAGACGACGAGTGTGCGGATCGCAGAGGTCGACCAGAACCTCGCGGTCACGTCGGCCCAGTACGAACGATTCAAGCCCCTGGCAGCCGAACTCGGAGTACCGGTGGACTTCCTACTGGATCCTGCGCGCCGCGATGTTGTAGAGGGCCGGGCGCACGAACTCCTGCTTCGGATGATGGAACCCCAGAACCGCGGTCTGCTCCAACGTGATCCAGGTGTTCTGCGCAGGCTGCTGGCTGAATCAGGGTTGTCGAACTCGGTGGCGTCGGGACGAGCGATGTCGGCAGGCCAGAAGAACGTCGACCGGGCAGAATCCGTGGTGCCCGACCAGTTGGGGGCAGGCGACGACACGGCGGACGGTTCGAACGATGACGCTGCACTGGATCTGACAATGGACTCCCGGCTCGGCAGGGTCTGGACCGCGAACGGTGGCCGAACCGCGAGCCTGGCTGGACTTGCCGGCAAGGGCATCGGTGACACTGCCACGGTTGTGGTGGTCGGAAGCAACGGGACACCGTTGGTGGATCCACGTTTCGTCAAGGCACTCTCGACGTTCTACCGGGCGACAAGTGTCGTGGTCATTGCCCTGCCGCGTTCGAGCAGTGTGGAGTTGGTCGCCGGATGGTTCGCGCGAGTACGGCCGGCGGACGCCGATCCGTCGCTCGGCGTCCGGGCCGAGGTCACTGTGCAGGATCAGCTCAGAGTGCTGGTGACCGGGCCGGCGCAGTTGGCGCGACGACTGGTGTCGGAACTGTCCGCTCCGCACCGTACTGAGATCGGTGCCTTGGAGAACGTCTTGCCGTACGCCGGAGTGACGATCGAACTCGACGATGCGGCGCCGCAATGAAGCAGTCCCTGTCACATCACAGGGACCGCATCCAGCCTCGACCGGTCGAGGTTTCCCGCAACACCTGGATCTGGGCCGCCACCGTGCCGTGGCTCCCCGACATCGGACTGGATCGGGACCAGGTCGAGACGCCGGGATCGATGCTCGGCTACCACGCGCTGGCGGAATCGATCGCGACCGGGGCTCCCGGTGGTACCGCGGTGCAGATCCGGTTGTACTCGAGCGGATCGCCTGACGGCAAACCAGGGACCGTTCGCCCGATGGTGTTCGGACGGGCCGGTACCGAGGAGGCGTCGATCCGGCTCGCTGCCTTGGTCCGTGCGACGGTGCCGGCAGAGCTGTCGCTGATCCCTCTCGATGGCGAGGAACTGGTACAGGCTCTGCAGCTGGTGGATCCGAGCGTTGGCCCGCTTGCGGCGACTGCGGAGATTCGGCGACGCCGGGAGGACATCGACAAGTTGCCCGGTGCCGCCTTGGAGCCAGAGGTCCAACTGCCGGCCGTGCTGCGGTGGTCGCCGCAGGCGGAAGGGCTCCGATCAGCGTCCAGCGTTCTGTCCAGGCATGCCACACCCATTGTCGCCGTTCTCCACATGGAACCCGCAAGACCGTCGGTGGAGATGCTGGACCATCTGGATGCCGTCGTTCGCGAGATCGCGGCGGATGTCGACCCGGCGGGCAACCCGATGCGCAGACAGATCGCCGCCGAGTACCTTCGTCGGCTGCGGGATCTGCCCCGAGCAGCCCTGGAGGTACGAGTCCTCATCGCAGCCGTGCAACGAATCGAGCCCGGAGTGGCAGAGGCAGTCGGTATCGCGCTTACTGCGCAGCAGGCCTACTCGGTCGTCCAACCCAGAACCGAGCAAGAACTCCTGCTGGCCACGGAGCTGATCGATCGGCTCAGCGCTCGCTGGTGGGGATCCGACGGTGATCCGATCACGGACGAGATACTCCGGCTGACCGATACGGGGGAAGCCGCGGCGATCGTCCGGCTCCCGGTTCCCATTCGTGGCGGCTCGCCTGGTCTCCCGAGTGTCCCGGTGTCCACTCTGCCGCGCGCAGCGCAGATCGAGGTCGGCCGGGCGGAACCCGAGGTGTTCCTGGGACACGGCCTCGGTGGTGGCGAGGTAGCACTGACGCTCACCGAACTGAATCAGCACCTCCTGGTGGCCGGTCTGCCTGGATTCGGCAAGACGACAACGGTGCAGACCATGCTCTACAGGCTGTGGACCGAACACCGGATTCCATTCCTCGTTCTAGATCCGGCAAAGGCCGACTACGCGCGGTTGACCGAGTCTCTCGGCGGTGCGGCAAAGCGCATCCGGCTCTCGCCGCAGAGCGTCGCATTCAACCCCTTCGCTGTTCCACCCGGTTGTACGGCTCATGCACATGCGGGCCGCGTCCTGGCGGCGTTCGACTCGGCCCTGGGGCTCAGCGCGCAGTGGATGGCGGGGTACATCACCTTGGCCCGCGGCTTGTTCGCGGCGTATGAGCGTGCAGGCACCGACGGTACGCCGACTCTGCGTTCCTTCTACGCGGAGCTGGGCGACATGATCGAGCGGAGCAGATTCGCCGGGGCGGACGGCGCCAACCTCCGGGCGGCTCTGCTGGGGAGGCTGGAGTTCCTGGTCCGCGGACCGCTGGGAGCCGCGCTGACAGCAGGGCCTGACGGCGGCATCGATTGGGCCGGGCTGGAGCGGCAGCCGGTCGTCGTCGAGTTCCGAGACTTCAGCGGGCCGACGGAGCGGTCGTTGATGTTCGCGTTGATGCTTGCGGGACTCATCTCATATCGAGAGGCGAACCCAGTGCGAGGCCGTCTCGGCCATGTGACTGTGCTGGAAGAGGCGCACCGAGTACTCGCGGGTGGGGCAGCGACCGAGTCCGAAGGTGTCCGGCTGTTCGTCGAAGCGATCGCGGAACTGCGTGGCAGCGGCGAAGGCTTTGTGATCGTCGACCAGGCACCGACTCTCCTGCACCCCGGAGTCTCGAAGCTGACCGGCTCCCAACTGACTCATCGGCTGGTCGATTACGACGAACGGGTCGCGGTCGGCTCCGCCTTGCTGCTCGATTCTCGGCAGCAGCTGGATCTGGCCCGCCTCGACACCGGCCAGGCAGTGCTCTTCAGCGCAGGGCGAACGGCGAGTGTCGTCGTCGATGTCGAGACCGAAGCTGCGTTGGACGAGTTCGACAGCGCCGTCCCTGCTATTGCCGGGTCATCGTTGTGCGAATCTCCCAGCCAGGACCTGCCGTGGTGTATCGGATGCCGTTCGATGTGCAGGCACCTCGACCATGGGCGGGCGCTCGCGAGCAGCATCCCGATGTCGGTCAAGCGGCCGGAAAAGCTGGTGCTCGCGCTGGCGGACAGCGCCGGCGACGCCAACTTGTTGCGCTGTGCCGCGGCCACCGCGCTGGCCGATCGGCACGAGGGTTCGGTGCCCGACTTCTTGTCGGATCTCAGGGATGTCGACGACGCGATTCGGGCAGAAGTGATTCGCCGAGACGGACCCGGCCGATGACCTGTCAAGGAGGATGACGACCTGATGAGCGACCCCGACTTCGAGATCACCAGCCAGTGGAAACCGACGCCGATCCAGGAGACGTCGACGCCTGTCGTTGACAGATCAGGCAACTATAAGTCGGCGGTCGGCCTCGCAACCTGGCCGCTCGTCATTCTCGCCGTCGTCGGCACCCTGTTCTTCATCACCGCCTATGTTCCCGAACTCCTGTGGGCGGGACCTTTCCCGGATGTGCTCGAGCAACTCCGGCCATTATCAGTCCTTGCACTGAACGGTGTCGGGGACGTGGCCTGGACCTTTCCGCTTCCAATTGCACTCATAGCGGCAGGTGCGCTCAGCGCGGTCGCTCGGACGACGTTGCGATGGAACGTCGTCCTCACCTGGCTGCTGGCAGTGGCAACAGCGGGTGGCACCGCCTGGGCCCTGCTGGACGGCGGAGTCACGGCCTGGCGCGACCATGCCCTCGCCCTCGTGATCGGCTTTGTCCTGATCGTCTGCGCACTTGCGGTCCCCGGCAGACTAGCGCGCTCCGCGAGCGTTGCGCCTGGCAAGAAGAATCGCGGAGGCGGCGGCTGGGCGACGCTGTTCGCCCTGAGCTTCGTAGGCCCGCTGGCCGTCGGACGGTGGCTCTGGGGAGAGGGCGTACCGGAGGGAGCCGCGCTGATTGCGACACCTTCAAGAACCCTCGGCACCGAAGCAACCCTGTGGTTCGTCGTAGTCGGAATCTCGTTCGCCGTGGCCCTGTGGGCTCTGGTCCAAGTCTTTCCACCATGGGCCGATCGAAAGCTCCTTCAGCCAGTCGTCTTCCTGATAGCCGCCGTGGGACTGGGAATCGTCCTGGCCGGCCAGCAAGCAGCCACAGTCGCGGACCTCTGCTGCCGATAGCGGCGGGACCTGACTGTCGCCTGTGAGGTGACTCATAGGGCGTCACAAAGTGGGCGGCTGCGGGGTCTTGTGTGTAGCTGCGGGTTGCGGCTGAGCGGGTTTTGTGGCGGGAGGTCGGGCTGATGCGCCGCTGGTTGGACGGGTTGCGGGGGAGGGTTTTCCCGGATCACTGGTCGTTCTTGTTCGGGCAGATCGCGTTCTACAGCTTCGTTGTGGTGTCGGTCAGTGGGTTGGTGCTGATGGTGCCGTACGAGCCGTCGCTCGATCCGGTCGTGTACGACGGCCCGTACGCGCCGCTGCGTGGGGTGACGATGTCGCGGGCGTTGGACTCGACGCTGGCGATCAGCTTCGAGATGCGTGCGGGGTTGCTGGTGCGGCAGGTTCACCACTGGGCGTCGCTGCTGATGGTGGCGGCGATCATGCTGCACCTTTTGCGGCTGTTCTTCACCGGTGGTTTCCGCCGGCCGCGGCGGCTGAGTTGGGTGGTCGTGTTCACGCTGTTCCTCGTGATGCTGGGCGGGGCCCTCACCGGTACGTCGCTCCCGGACGACATGCTGTCGGGATCGAGTCTCGCGGTCATCGACGGCGTGGTGAAGTCGATCCCGTTCATCGGTACGGCGTTGTCGTCGCTGATGTTCGGCGGTCAGTTCCCCGGCGACGTGATCGCGCTCTTCTACCCGCTGCACGTGTACGTGCTGCCCGCCGTCATGATCGTGCTCTTCATCGCCCTCGCGGTCCTCGGGCTCAAGCTCCGACCCGCAGTTCGAGGGCCCGGGACGGACGAACGCCAACATCGTCGGCCGCCCGGCGGCCGTGGCCGCGGTGAAGAGCGCCGGACTGTTCGCGTTCGTGGTCGGCGTCTCGTTGCTGATGGGCGCCACCGCAACCATCAACCCGATCTGGCTGTACGGACCGGCCGACCCGGCGGACGCCTCGGCGGGCATCGGCCCGGCCTGGTACCTCGCCTTCCTGGACGGCGCGCTGCGGCTCGCACCGGGCTGGGAGGTTGAGCTGTGGGGGAGGACTCTGACACTCGCCATCCTGCTCCCGGTCGCGCTGTGCACCTTCTTCTTCATCGTGCTCGCGACGTACCCGTTCATCGAGGACTGGATCCTCGGCGATCGCACAAACCACAACCTCCTCGAACGCCCCCGCAACAACCCGACCCGCACCGGCATCGGCGTATCCGGCATCGTCTTCTACGGCATCCTCTGGGCAGCCGCCGGCGCCGATACCCTCGCCCTCACGTTCCACCGATCCTTCAACGTACTCATCCACCTCTTCCAGGTGCTCCTGATCATCGGCCCCCCGATCGCGCTGGTCGTCACCCGCCGCATCTGCCTTGGCCTGGAGCGAGCAGACCTGGACCTCGCCGAGCACGGCGTAGAAACCGGCCGCGTCGTCCGCCTCCCCAACGGCGGCTACACCGAGGACCACCGCGCCCTAACCCCCTACCGCCGCTGGTCCCTCGCCGGCCACCCCCACGCCGTACCGGAGCCACCCAAAGGCTTCAAAATCCCCCTGGTACGCCGCCTCCGCTTCCGCCTCGCAACCCTCTTCGACAACCCCCACTGACGGCGGGCTAGGGGTCGGGGGTTGCGTCGGTGGTGAGGTGTTGGTCGCGGAGTAGGAACCAGGCGGTGACGGCGGTTGCGAGCAGGACGGCTGCGCCGACGGCGGCGGCGGTTGCTACGCCGTTGGTGAAGGACTGGCGGGCTGCTTCGAGGAGGGTTGCTGCGGTTTCGGGAGGGAGGTGGGAGGCTGCTTCGGCTGCGCCGCCTAGTGATTCGTGCGCGACCTCCGGCGTACCGGCTGGGCTGGGGAAGTTGCGGTAGATGCCGGTGACGATCGAGCCGAGGAGCGCGATACCGAGTGCTGCGCCTAGTTCGTACGCTGTCTCTGAGACGGCGCTCGCTGCGCCTGCTTGTTCCTTCGGGACGGCGGTAAGGATTACGTCGGCCGTGACCGTGAAGGCGAAACCGGCTCCGGCTCCGACTACGAGGAGTGCTGCGCCGAGCAGTGGGTAGCCGGTGCTGGTGCTGATGGTGGTCAGCGCGGCTAGTGCCAGGCCGATCGCGGCCAGCCCGCCGGCCACCACGGATCGCACCGAGAAGCGCCGTGCTGCGCGTCCGGCCAGGAGGCCGGCGACGATCGAGCCGATCGCTGCGGGGAGCTCCGCGAGGCCGGCTTCGAGGGGGCCTCGGTTCTGGACCAGTTGCAGGAACTGGGAGAGGAAGAAGATCAGTCCGGACAGTCCGAAGATGGTCAGCAGGTCGGCCAGCACGGCGCTGCTGAAGCCGCGGTTGCGGAACAGCGTGAGGTCGAGCAGCGGGATCGGCATCCGCAACTGCCGGCGAACGAAGCCGTACAGCGCGAGCGCACCGACCAGTGCGGCGGCGAGCGCCGGCCAGCCGAAGCCGTGCGCCGCGAACTCCTTGATCGCGTAGACGATGCCGATCATGCCGGCCATCGACAGGACGACGCTGGCGAGGTCGAAGGGACCTGGGTTCGGGTTGCGCGACTCGGGCAGCAGTTTCGCGCCGATGACGACCAGGATCGCCATCACCGGGAGGTTGATCAGGAACACCGAGCCCCACCAGAAGTGCTCCAGCAGCGCACCGCCGACGATCGGGCCGACCGCCATCCCGGCTGATGCCGCGGCGCCCCAGATGCCGATCGCCAGGCTCCGCTCGCGCGGGTCGTGGAAGACGTTGCGGATCAGCGCCAGGGTGGCGGGCATCAGCGTGGCGCCGGCGATACCGAGCAGTGCCCGGGCCGCGATCATCAGCTCGGCGGAGTTCGCGTAGGCGTTGAGGACCGAGATCGCACCGAACGCGGTGGCGCCGATCAGCAGGATCCGCTTGCGGCCGATCCGGTCGCCGAGGCTGCCCATCGAGACGAGCAGACCGGCCAGCACGAACGAGTACACGTCGCCGATCCAGAGCAGCTGGGTGCCCGACGGCTTCAGGTCCTCGGTCAGGAAGGGCGTCGCCAAGCCGAGCACCGTCGCGTCCACCGCGATCAGAAGGACGGCCAGCACCAGTACGGCGAGCGCCAGCCACCGTCCCGGCCTAGCGGTCACCGCGGTGCCGGAGGTGGTCTCGTGCGTCATGAGCTTCTCCGTACGGCGCCGCCGAGCAGCAGCTCGGCGATCATGGGCGTGAAGTCGTTGCGGGCCAACCGGCCCTCGGCGATGGCCCAGGCGGCTGAGACCACGAGTCCGTACACCGCCTCGGTCAGCCAGACCGGACTGAGCTCCAGCCGGAACTCACCGGACTCCTGGCCGCGCCGGAACAGCGCGACCAGCTTCGCGTCGAGCCGTGCCCAGCCCTCGTTCTGATCGCCCTCGAACAGCTGGTTCTCGCTGTAGAGGAACGCGAGCAGACCGGCCGACGACTCCAGCTCAGCAAGCATCCGGCGGACGGCGCCGGCCGCAGTCCCCTCCGCGAGCTGCGCCTTCGCCAATGCTGCCTCGCATTCGGCCACCCCGAGGTCCTCGATCGCACGGACCAGCGCGTCCCGCCCGGCAAAGTGCCGATTCAGCGTCGCCCGGCCGATGCCGGCCGCCCGGGCAACCTCGTCCAAGGTCGCACCGGACCGCCGCATCAGCAGCTCCGCCGCGTCCCGCAGTACCTGCTCTCGATCCATCGCCATGAGTTCAGAATAACTCATATGAGACAATAATGTCTCAAAATGGCCGAATGTGGCTCATTTCGCGGCGCGGTCAGCGCCGACAGCTACGGCGACGATCGTGCAGGGCTCGGTGCCGTAGTTTGCGCCACCCGTTGGATGAGGACGTTGTCGACGTAGACGTCGGCTTCGCCTTGGTCGGGGGCTACGGGGGGTGAGCCAGGTGACGCTCGTGCCCTTGAAGGTCAACTCGAGGGACGCGCCGTTCGCGGTCGTTGCGTGGATGTCGTCGCGGTAGTCGCTGCGGAAGGTGAAGCTCAGGTTGCTGTAGCCGGTGGGTTGGGCCGCGAGGTAGCTCTTCTTGATCGTGACCGCCGTGCCGGAGGTGGTGTAGTCGGTGCCGTTGAGCAGTGTCGTGCTGCCTCGCTGGATGGAGGTCAGGTCGCTTACTGGTCGGCCGAGCTGTACGACGGCGTCCGCTTGAGCGGAGGTCTTCTTGTCGAAGACCGCTGTGTCCGGGGTGAGAAGACTCGGCTGTCGTACGTCGAGTCGGTCGACCAGCATGAACTGGCCGGACTTCTTCCCCCCGCGGATTGTGTGCGTGCCGTTCGCCAGCCCGGAGATGCTGTAGACGACCTGCTGGGCACCGCGCCCGCTGGCCTGGTTGGCGTTGACCGTTTGTTTGAAGGCGCCGTCGATGTAGATGTCGACCTCGCCTTGTGATGCATGCGTCTCGGTCACGTAGTCGACGCCGGTTCCGACGAAGGTCGAGCTGAAGGCGTCGCCGTTCGCTTCGGCGTACTGGACGTCGTCGCGGTAGTCGCCGAAGCCGCGGCCGGTGCTGTTGCCCCATGACCCGGTGTAGGCGATCTGTGGGTCGTTGTTGTTGAGTGAGACGGTGCGGACACCGCCCGGCGTGCGGACGTTGAACTTGTCGAGAACGATGAATTGGCCCGTCTTCTGCACGCCTCTGATCGTGTGGATCCCGTTGGTGAGGCCGGAGATGCCATAGACGACCTGCTGCGCGCCACGACCGCTGGCTTGGTACGTGCTCACGGTCTGTTTGAAGACGCCGTCGACGTAGATGTCCACATCACCTTGTGACGCGTGCTTCTCGGTCACGTAATCGATACCGGTCCCGGTGAAGGTGTACGAGAATGCGTCGCCGGTCGTCTGCGCGTACTGGACGTCGTCCTGGTAGTCGCCGAGTCCGCGGCTCCAGCTACGACTCCACGTGCCCGTGTAGTTGATCGCCGGATTGTCGTTGTTCACACTGATCGTCGAACCGGCCTGCGGTGTCACCTTCAGCAGTCGTACGCCGTGTGCGGGTACTGCGGTCGCTGTGAACCCGGACGCGAAGCTGCCCAGGTCCTGCTTGGCCCACAGGTCACGCACCTGCGCTCCACCGGCCAGACCGAGGTCGGACCAGTTCGTGGTGAGCGTGGCCTGTGAACCGCCGAGGTTGAACAGGGCAACGGTGTAGCTGCTGTCGGCGTTCAGTAGTCGGCGTAGTTGATGTCGAGCGCCCACGACAGTTCGAACCAGATCCCGTGCGGCGTCAGCGCCTGCGACCAGCCGGCCACCTCGGCGCGCGCGTCGAGCGAGAGGTCGTTGTGCCCGGAGCCCGGAGTGACGCTGTCGAACTTGAGGAAGTCGATGCCCCACTCGGCGTACAGATCGGCGATCGAGTTGAGGTAGGCCTGGGCGCAGGGTTTGGCCATGTCGATGCGGTGGCCGAAGCCCCAGTAGTCAGCCTGCTGCAGCGGCTGGAGTGCGAGGTCGCCAGTCCGGCACTCCGGATGCCCGAAGACCGGCAGGTTGGCCTGCCGGAGGGCGGGCGAGATGCCGGGGATGCTGTAGATCCCGACCTTCTGGCCGTTGGCGTGGATGTAGTCGATGACTTCCTGGAACCCGTTCGGGAACAGCGTTGTGCTGGGCTTCGGGCGGCCGTAGGCGTCGACACCGTCGTTCCAGCCGGCATCGATGTTGATGTACTTGTACCCGTACGGCTGCAGCTTCTGGTGCATCGCATCGGACTGCGCCTTGAGCTGCGCGGCGTTGATCCACGTCCCGCCGTTGTTGGAGTAGACCTGCATGCTGTAACTACTCCAACCCATGTACGGCGTTCGCGCGGCCTCGCTGGCGGGTCCCGCAAGCGTGCTGCCCGCCGCGGCCGCCGTACGGGTCGGTGCAGCGACCGAGGTCGACGACAGGCCTAGGGGGAGGAGCGCGGCAACCACCAGCGCCGCCGCAGACACCCGCAAGCGTCTGCGTCCAGGGGAAATGGCCATGGCAGGGTGACCTTTCTGTTGGTCCACGCCGCCAGTTAATTCACGGCATTCAGAAAGTCTGCACTCCACAGCGCTACCTGGCCATGGCTCATCGACAAGTCGCTCGGGCTGCCTGCGGCGCCGCGGAATCTACTCGGCGAGCGGGGCTTGCTCGAGTGTCGCCACATCAGCCGCCGGAGCTCCCTTTGCCGGCCTTGCCGAAGCCGCCGCGCGCGATGGTGCCGATGTTGCCGCCCTTGGTGGCCAGGCCGCCGCGCTGGATGGTCGCCGTACCGCCGGAGGAGTTGCGCAGGTTGGAGGTGGTGTAGCTGCCGTCGCCGGTGTTGTAGCGGCCGCCGATCGGCGGCACCAGGAAACCGCCGCGGGTGGCCATGTAGAACCAGAAGAATCCGGCCCCGGAGCCGTGGTACTCGCGTTCGTCCTTGCACTCGTTGTCGTCGGTCCGCTGCTGCGTCTGCGGGTCGACACAGATCGCCGCGTAGTCGGCCGTGTCGTCGTCGTTGCTGCACCCGGTCAGCGAAGCGGCGACCAGCGCGGTCAGTCCGAGCGTGATACCGGCACTGCGCATCCGCCTGATCGGTCCAGACTGCGTCATATCCTGCCTTCCCCCTCAGCAGGCGGCTTCATCGAGTACATGATCAGCGCGCCCACCACCATCGTTACACCCACCACAACCAGGGGACCTGTACCCACGTCGGAGACAGCCAGCACCAGTACGGTGACGAACGACGCCGCCGCCAGCAGCGGGACAACTACCCGTTGCAGCAACCGGCCCTTGAGCTGGCCGGTGAAATACACCGGTACGGCGATCGCGGTGGCGAGGTAGTAGAGCGACACCAGCACCGAGACGGCGCCGACGGCGTCGGCGAGTACTGCGTCCGAGGTGAGTACCAGGGTGACGTAGATGACCAGGCTCGCCACGGCGAAGACCAGGGTGGAGACGCTGGGGGTGTGGAAGCGAGCGGAGATCCGCGCGAACTGCCCTGGAAACGCGTCGCGTCGAGCCATGGACAGCATCGTCCGGGCGGTCGGCAGGATGGTCGTCTGGGTCGAGGCGAGCGCGGAGACGAGTACTGCGCCGATCAGGAGCTTGCCACCCGCAGTACCGAGTAGGTCGTTGCTCAGGACCGAGAAGAAGTCGTCGTCCGCGATGTCGGCCAGCGGACCGACCCCTGCGTAGGCAAGCGCCGACCACGCGACTACGGCGTACAGGACGACCAGGAAGCCATTGGCGATGAGTGCTGCGATCGCCGGAGTGCGGCGTGGTTCGCGAGTCTCTTCGTTGACGCTGAAGGACGAGTCCCAGCCCCAGTACAGGAACACTGCGACCAGTACTCCGGTGGCCCACTTGCCCTCGCCGGTGTTTGTCGCGAAGCTCAGGGTGCCGGCCTCGCGGAAGGCGTTGATGGCGAACCAGAGCAGCGCGACGACCTCCACCGTCAGCAGGATCGCCTGCGTCCAGGCGGCGATCCGGATGCCACGGTAGGCGAGCACTGCCATCACAATGATGAACACGGCCCCCAGACCAGCTTGCGCCGGGCGGGAGTCGGCCGCACCGTCCAGACCGAGCAGCAGATAGGTGTAGACGGAAGCAACCTGGGCCAGGTTGCTCATGACGAGGACGCAGGCCATCACGGTGGTCCAGCCAACCATGCGGCCGACCCCTATTCCGAACGCCTTCTCGGTCCACGGGAACGTCGTACCGCAGTCCGGCTCGGTCCTGTTCAGCTCACGGAAGCAGAGCGCTACCAGGACGACCGGTATGGCCGACAGCGCCAAAACCAGGGGAGCGGCCGTACCGACGTACGCGGCGAGCAGTCCGACCGCAACGGCCAGCGAGTACGCCGGTGCGGAGGAGGAGATCCCGATCGCGGTGCACGTTCCCAACCCAAGCGCATCCCGCCGCAGACTGCGCCCGCGGGACCGTGAATCAGCTGTTGTCGTCATCGTGCCCCCAGAGTGCCATCCCGTGGGCCCGTCGTCCGTGAGGCGCTGCGGCCGTTGTCGCAGACGCTACTGGGTTGTCGTGCGGTCCGCGCCGACCGCGACAGCAACTATCGTGCAGGGCTCGGTGCCGTAATTGCGCCACGCGTGCCGGGTACCGTTCTGGATGACGACGTCGCCTGCCCGCAAGACGGCTCGTGTGCCGTCGTCGAGTTCGAGCGTGGCCTCGCCGTGCACGACCATCAGGTAGTCGATCGTGTCGGTGGTGTGCATCCCTGAGCCGTCGGGCTCCATCGAGCTGATCACGCCGGGCATCTGCCGCTCCAGCTCGGCGGTAGCCGCGGCTGTGTCCACATCCGGCGACGGGGTCAGCCCCTCCGGGGCATGCGTGATGATCATGAAGCGCGATCCCTCCCGCGGCGGGAACCACGACTCGCCGCCGCTGGGCGACCCGCCGTCCGGGAACGTGGGCGGCTCGTCTCGTCCCCACAGCCGGTAAGCGACGAACCCGGGCATCAGTGCGGAGGTGATCGGCTCCACGGTCCGATCGTCCACTACGCGCGACCTGCCCTCGCTGTCGTGCCCTGTGACGACTCGGCGAACCACCATCTGATTGCCCTCCTCGAATGCGTCCAGGCATGGCCCGGTGATGAGTCCTAGTCTCATCACTGTACACAGTAACGAGACCGGGTCTCAACGCGCTGCTAGGGTGGGATCATGGCTCGCTGGCAACCGGAGGCGCACTCGCGGCTGGAGGACGCCGCCCTCGAACTGTTCGCCGAGCGCGGGTTCGACGCGGTGTCCACCGCCGAGATCGCCGGCCGCGCCGGACTGACCAAGGCAACGTTCTTTCGCCACTTCCCCGACAAGCCCGAGGTGCTGTTCTGGGGCCAGGACCTGCTCGCCGGAACCTTCCGGCAGACCATCGCGGACGGCGCGGCAGGCGCCTCGCCGCTCAAGCTCGTACGTGCCGCGATCGTTGCCGTCGGCCCCGTTTTCGACGCCGATCGGCACCGCAACGCCGCGACTCGGCAACGCCTGATCGCTTCCTCGGCGACCTTGCACGAGCGCGCCGTACTCAAGCGCGCTGTGCTTGCCCAGGCGATGACCGAAGCGCTGCAGGATCGAGGCGTCGCAGCTAGGACAGCCGAGCTGGCCGGGCTGGCCGGCATCGCGGCGTTCGGCGCGGCGTACGGACGCTGGGCTGCAAGTCCGGCCTATGTCGGGTTCGCCGTCCTCGCCCGCCGCGAACTCGACCGAACCGCCCGCGCCGCAGCCAGCCTCAGCTAGAAGACCTTGCTCTTGGGTTCACGCTCGCTGCTGGGCGCGGACGTTTTCACGGTTCGGGCCGGTCGCCGACGGTGCCGTGTTGGGCCAGGTGGTCGACGAGGAGGGCGCCGATGGCGTCGGCGTGGCCCGGTACGCCGACGATCTGGCCGAGGACGACGGGGGCGATCATCAGGTGCGCGACCGCGGCCGAATCGTGGTCGCGCAGTTCGCCGCGCGCGACGGCGGCGGTGAGGTAGCCGGCGATCAGGCCTTGGCCTTCGGCGATGACGTTGTGGAGTTCCTGGCGGATCCGGGGATTGCTCGTGGCGCCGCTGATGAAGAGGCCGAAGAGCGGGGCCCGCTCCGCCACCAGGACGGCGCACTCGGACATGAAGCGGGGAATCACCGCCGCGGCCGGCTGGCCGGCGGTGGCGGCCAGCAGGCTGCGGAGCTCAGGCAACAGGCTCCGTTCGGCGATGACTGCCAGAGCCAGCGCTTCTTTGCTGGGGAAGTAGTGGTACAGCAATCCAGGCGTCACACCCGCGGCGGCCGCGACCTCGCGGGTGCTGGCCAACTCCAGACCCCTGGTACCGAACACGGACATCGCTACGTCGAGCAACTGCTCACGGCGCCACTGCGCCTGCTGCTGTCGCTGCGAAACCCCGGACGGTTCTGGCATCTGCTGATTATTGCCTTACGCACGGACTGCCTGAAGCGCCCACACCGGCATCCGCGGAAGCTCGGAGCCGTCGGCCGGTTCGTCGAGTCGCAGATGCAGGGCGGCCGCAAAGTCCTTGAGCTTGGCGTTGACGAGGTAGTCCGTCTGGTCGAGGCTTGTGATCTCCCAGCCCGCCGCACCCAGGGTTTCGCGCAGATTGGCCTCGGAGAAGGTGAGTGGGTGTGAGCTCAGGGTTCCGGCATCGGTGAAACAGTGCAGGTTGAGCAGCGCGCCCTCGGTGGTGGCGCGGTGCAGAGCGGCGGTGTAGACCCGCCGGTCGGCATCGTCGAAGCAGTGATAACAAGCGCTGTCCAGCACACTGTCGAACCGCCCGTCGAAGCCGTCGAGCTTCAACGCGTCCGCCACCTCGAACTCGACCTCGACCCCCAATTCGCGAGCGCGCTCCCGCGCTCGCTCGATCGCGGTAGCCGCAGCGTCGAGGCCGAGCACCTGATAGCCCTTGCCCGCCAGATAGATGGCGTTGTCTCCCAGTCCGCACCCGATGTCGAGCACCTGGCCGCGGAAACGTCCGGCCGCCTCGAGTTCGACCACGAAGGGCTGCACCTGTCCGATGTCCCACGGGATGGCGGGCAGCGCCACGCCGGGCGCCAACTCCGAACCCCGGTACAGCCCGTCGAAGTCGATGTCCACCAAGTCGACCTCGTACTGCGGTCCGTTCTGATTCATCAGCTCTGCTCCTCCGGTGAGTGATCTAATTGACTGAGCGGCCGGTCAATGAGTTCACCGTAGTCCGCCGAAGGCAGGCTGACCAGACCGTCACCACGCTTCGTGCCCGATCGGCTACCACCCCGGATCCCCGAGGGCAGACCCTTGATGTGGCGAATCCGCTCGACTTCGGCTCCGTCCCGGGTGAGCATGTGCGCACGAGTCGCACCGCGCCGCCTGACAGGCAGCCTGCCGCCCGCGGTCCGACAGAGTGGGGGTACGCCCGAAATGAACTGGACCAAACGCCGTGGCACTGCCGTGGTGGGTTGCGCGGTCGCCGTCGCCGCGGTGGTCGCCGGGATACAGGGGCTGCCCGCCCCGGCCCAGGCCGATCCGCCGCCGGACAACAGATCGCAGCTGCTCGATGTGAGTACGCCGACCCGCGCCGACAAGGAGAAGCTGCTCAAACTCGGTTTCGACGTCACCGAGCAGGCCGACGCCGACTCCGTCACGGTGTTCGCCGGCGACGCGCGCGAGCGGAGCCTGCTGAAGTCGGCCGGCTACCAGTGGACCGTCAAGGTCGCCGATGTCGAGGAGCAGAACCGTCTCGACCGCGCCGAGGATGCGGCGTACGCGGCCAAGACCGCTGTCTCGCCGCTGCCCAGCGGGCGCGACACGTACCGTCGGCTGGCCGACTACGAGGCGGATCTGACGCTGCTGGCCAAGAAGTACCCGAAGCTGGTCAAGCCGATCACGCTGCCCTACAAGACCAGCGAGGGCCGCACGGTCCGGGGCATCGAGATCACCACCAACCCGCAGAACGTGAGCGACGGCAAGCCCGTCTTCTTCCTGATGGGCGCGCACCACGCGCGCGAGTGGCCGTCGGCCGAGACCGCGATCGAGTACGCCTTCGATCTCACCAAGAACTACGGCAAGAACAAGCGGATCACGTCGATCGTGCAGAAGACGCGCACCATCGTCGTACCGATCATCAACGTCGACGGCTACAACACCTCGCGCGAGGCCGCGCCCAAGGGTGACTTCAGCAAGTTCGATTACGAGATGAAGCGCAAGTCGTGTGAGGTGACGGCCAAGACGCTGCCCGAGGAGCTCGGCGGCGACTGCGGCAACAACCCGCAGGGCGTGCAGCGGGGGACCGACCCCAACCGGAACTACCCGGGCTTCTGGGGTGGACCGGGCGCGAGCACCAACTACCGCAGTGAGACCTACCGCGGCGACGAGCCGTCCATCCTGCCTGAGGTCCAGAACGTCCGCTGGGTCGTCTCCAACCGCCAGGTGACCGGACTGATCACTCTGCACACCTTCGGGGACCTGATCCTGCGTCCGCCGGGCGTCATGGCCGCGGGCGCACCCCCGGACGAGCCGGTCTACAAGGCTCTCGGAGCATCGCTGGCGGCGGACAACGGCTACACGAACCAGCCGAGCTACCAGCTGTACGACACCACCGGTTCGACCGAGGACTGGAGCTACTGGGCAACCGGCGGTTTCGGGTTCACCTTCGAGATCGGCTCGTCCTTCCATCCGCCGTACGCCGAAGGGGTCATCGCGCACTACCTCGGCCAGGCGCCGGCGCCAGGCGCGGGGACGGGCGGCAACCGCGAGGCCCTGCTCACGATGAGCGAGGCCACCGGCAACGCCAAGCTGCACTCGACCCTCCTCGGTGCGACCGCACCCGGCCGCACGCTGAAGATCTCGAAGACCTTCCAGACGCCGACCTCGCCGGTGATCCAGCCGGACGGTACGACGAAGGATCCGGTCATCTACACGGACAAGCTCGAGTCGACGCTGACCACCGGCTTCGGCCCGTTCAAGTGGTCGGTCAACCCGTCCACCCGCCCGTACGTCGCGGGCCGTTGGGGCCGCGATCCGGTCGCACCGACCCAGCCGTCGGTCACGTTGACCAACCCGGACGGGATTCCGGTCAAGGGCCAGGCCGAGACTGCGACGTTCACCATCAAGGCGCCGCCGGAGGCCGACAACGGCAAGGCCTCGATCAAGATCGGCTGGAACAAACCGGACGTCGACTGGGACGTCTACGTCTTCGGGCCGGACGGCAAGCAGATCGCGCAGGCGGCGTCGCTGGCCGACCCGGAGGTCGCTGTCCTGATCGACCCGGTACCCGGCCAGTACACGGTGCGAGTGGAGAACTTCGACGGTGGTGAGACGGCCGACTGGACCGGCTCGGTCGAGTTCGCCCCGCCGACGCCCGCGTCGTACACCGGTGTCAAGGAGAGCTGGAAGCTGAGCTGCTACACCAAGGGCGGCAAGCTCCTCGGCGCTCGCGACGTCACCGTCGACCGCGGCAAGACGGTCTGGGTCGGCGACCCCTGCCGCCGCTACAAGGGCTGATTCACCTAGCGGGCCCCTCGGCGATCGAGGGGTCCGCTGGTTCTCACCGGCTCCAGCGGCGCATTAGCGTTCCTGGTGAGGCGTTTGCTCGCGCCAGCGGCTAGGAGCGCTGTGATGAGAGTTCCGGCGCCCGCTACCAGCAGCGTCGCGGCCGGGCCGACGGCGCCGAGCACCGGCGCAGCTGCCGTCGTACCGATCAGCCCAGCGGACTGATTGACCGATCCCATCGTCGACAGCGCCCGCCCCCTGAGGGCATTGGGAACCGAACCCACAATGATGAAACGGATCGAGGCGACCTGGACGGCGTTGGAGAAGCCGGCAACAGCAAAGCCCAACCCAGCTGCGTAGGGCGACACCACAAGGCCCGGAAGTAGCAGCCCGAGGCCCATCGAGAGGGTTGACCCGAACAGCCACGACCGGGCGCGGTGATCTGTCACGCGGGCCCCAAGTCGTGAGCCGACGATCCGGCCGACGATAAAGCACTGCCCGAGTACGGCGTACCCGAGCGGCGTCAGGCTCAAGGTCTTCAACCCGTAGAGAACCTCTGCCACCGCGTAGAACGACGTGAAGACAATCGACGCGACGAGGCCGATCATCGCCACCCGGGTGGGTGCCTGTTGGAGGAGCAGTTGCGGTGCAGCCTTGACCTGCGTCCACCAACTCTGGGACGTCGATTCAGCTGCGGGGCGCTGCGGCGGCGTGAGCATCGTGAGCGTAGCCAGGACGAGCAACACACCAGCGTGAACAACCAGAACCCACGCGACGCCGAGCGACTGGACGATGAGCCCTCCGGTCAAGGGGCCGAGCAAGCTGCCGACAAGTCTGGCCGTGTCCATCCTCGCGAAGGACCGTGCGCCGCCGTCGTCATTGTCCTGCTTCGCTCTCTCGGCAAGTAAGAGCAGGGCCGGTGCGTCCAAGGCCGAGGCGATCGCTTTGAGCAAGATCATCGAGATCAGCACAAGTGTCACTGGATGCGCGGCCGCACCGAGGACGACGAATGCCTGGACAGCCGAAGAGACCAGCACGATCTTGCGCTGATCCACCCGGTCGACAAGTGGAGCGGCAAGAGCCGCCAGCGCGATCTGGGGGACCACCTGGCAGATCAGGACGGCCGAGACGGCCCAGCCCGTCCCCGCCTCCCCGGCCACCGCCACCATGACCGCGATCATCGTCGCCCCATTGGCAAACGTCGTACCGAGATAAGCCCCAGGAAGACCGAACCGGGCGGCCAGCTGCCGAACTGTCATCGTGCCCAGGGTAGATCAGGGCAGTGTCGAGTTCCCTGCAGCTCAACACGCGCCAAAGGTTTTCCGAAGGTTGGCTCTGCCAGGCTGTAACAACGTCAGCTCGTCTAGACCATGGAGGATCCTGCAGATGGCTCGAATCTCACGTGTGGCGGCTGCCGCCCTGATGGTGGCAGTGCTGGTGCCTTCGGCGATTGCCGGAACGGCCAGCGCGACCCCGCCCACTGACCAGAAGATCGAGACGATCGGCAGCGAGGGAACCCGGACAGTTCCGGCGTACGACGAGGGCCGCCTCGTCCAGGTTTTCGAGGCGAACTTCTGGGCGAGCGCTGGTGAGCGCCGCTATATCTCGTCCAACGTGCTTGCCAAGCAGGGGACCGGTACCTCCGACCCGCTCCTGATGGCGCAGACGTCGATCATCTGCGCGGGAACCGGCAGCCAGCAGGTCGGTGCGAACATGAATGTCCAGCGTGGACAGAGCATCACTCTGAACCCCCGCTTCGTCTTCATTTCGCAGAACTCGGGCAACGTCAGTTGCAAGCTCTACGCGGCTGGGCGGCGCCCCGACCCGACCGGTTCACCGGCATCGTCGAATACCTGGTTCGTCGACTACGGCTCGTACCTTGCGGTCAGTGCGCCGATGCCGTCCTGGACCCGCACGTTCGACACCAGCTCGCTGACGTCCAAGCGGTTGGACGACCCGGGCGACAACTGGACGCCCATCGACAAGACGTTCACGATCGCGTCCGGCGTCACGCAGTTCGATCTCATCAGCGACCACAAGGTGACCGTCTGCAGTTCGTCCGGCGGCAGTGAGGACTCCACGACCAACGGTCCGCTGTGCACCGGCGACGTCGTCGTCCCGGGCGGCGATTCCGTGGTCTCGCTGACCGTTCGGGTGCGTCAGAAGACGGCCGGCGGCGCTTGGTGCGGTGGCCCACAAACGCTCGTGGACGGCAAGACCTACCTCGTCACCCGCGAGATCCATCACCGCATGCTCTTCAGCAAGGGCGTAGTCACAGTGGATCCCGACTGCGCCCCGGTCTTCACGGTGACAGCAAACATCAAACTCGAGTCCGGTGTGGCGACCGTCGTACACGCTCCCAACGAGACGACCCTCGTGACTTCCTGAGGTGGCGCTACTGCGGGGTCTTCTTGGCTTGCTGTTGTACTGATTCGATCGCGGCGGTGGCGTCGAAGCCGATCAGGGCGGCCTGGTGCAGGTAGGTCTGAGCGAGTTCTGTCAGGCGAGCGCCGCGTTCGGCTGTCCTGAGCCGAGGGGTGCTGGCGACGCGAGTGCCGCCGCCTCGGTGTGAGGTGACCATGCCTTCGCTCTCGAGCTCGCGGTAGGTGCGGGCAACGGTGTTGACGGCAAGGCCGAGATCGCGGGCCAGCTGCCGCAGTGGCGGCAGCCGATCGCCGGGGGACAGCACCCCGGAGCCGATCAGATCGGCCAGTTGCCGGCGCAGTTGCTCGTACGGCGGTGTCGGGTCGGATGCGGAAACGGACAGGGTCCCGCTCACGCGGATGTCCTGGTTGGCCGGAGGATCGCAACCAGACTCCAGGCCAGCAGTACTAGTGAGCAAGGAATCAGGAGCACCAGCAAGCCGCCACCGACGGTCCAGGCGGTCGGCGCGCAGGGCATCGACAGCAGCGTCGGACCTGCCACCGCGGAGATGCCGGCCAAGGGAACCGCGACGACCACCCCGCAAGCGCCTGTCAGGGCCACCGCCGACCGGCGCCGGGAGGCGTCATCGCGGATCGGACGCGCCGCCCGGTTCAGGGGACGCGGACGAGCGACCAGCCGCCATCCGCCGACGGCTGCCACGAGCAGTCCCAGCAGAACCAGGAGTCCGAGCGGCACCGCGTAGTACGACCCGGGCCACGGTCCCTTGCTGCGCGAGACCTCGCCACACACGCGAGAAAGTACCCGCCCGTCGCGGCCTAGGTCATCCGGTGAGCCGAGCGCCGTCGTCCAGATCAGGATCCCGGTCAGAACGACCGTGGCAATCCCGACAATGAAAGCGGACCGACGCGGCACGTAGTCCCGCAGGCGCCGAGTCTCCACCGCGGCGGATCGGATCGGACCGACCGGTTGGCGTCGAAACTCACCCAGGACAACGCCAACCATGACCATGACCCCGAAGACCGGTGCCGACAGCAACAACCCTTGACCGAGCGGAGCGGACGCGGCGATGGCACCTGCCGCCACCACGCCGGCCACGAGCCCGGCGATCCGCCAGCCCGCCCCCTGCCCGGACGGACCCTCCGGAACCGTGACCACCGGAACCCCCAAGACCACCGCCAGCACCACAAGAACCCCCAACGCCAGCAGCGGAATCGACGTCACAACATCCTCCTTGTATCACTCGACTGATACAAAGCAGGATGGCAGTGGCCGCGGTCTTGTGTCAACTCATTGATACAAGGCCGCCTCGCCAAGGATTCGGGCCCGAAGGCAACGGCCGCAAGTGGGACGTCCTCGGCCGCATCACCGAAGAAGCAACAACCAAGTTCACCTACGACGCGATGGACCTGCGCCGTACGGTCCAGAACACCGCCGGCACCAAGAAGCTCTCCTGGGACATCAACAACCCGCTCCCCATGCTCGGGGTCGAAACCCGCACCGACGGCAGCCTCTGGCGCCACCGCTACGCCCCCGACGGCACCCCCGTCTACGTCGAACACCCCGGAAAGTCCTACCCCCGCTCACTCACGCTCGCCGACGGCATGGGCAGCATCACCGACATCGTCGACCAAGCCGCCGCAGCCCGCTGGCGCTACAGCTACGAACCCTTCGGCGCCAAACGCACCAGCGAAAAACTGAACACCGTCGCCGAAGACCCCGGCCTCGGCTTCACCGGCGCCTACCTCGAATCCACCACCGGCAACTACCACCTCCGAGCCCGCGACCTCAACCCCACGGGCATGTTCGTCTCCCCAGACCCTCTGACCCCCAGCATCAACGCCCCGTCGATCACTCCCTACGCCTACGCCAACCAGCGCCCCACCCTCCTCTCCGACCCCAGCGGCTTGTCTCCGTGGGGGGACTTCTGGGACGGGATTGTCGAGACGGGCAAGAAGATCGGCGAATTCGGTCTGGAGGATCGGCAGACCCAGAGCACGCAGCTTGTCGTGGGAGTGGGTGGCGCCATCCCCCAGGCAGCCGATTCCCAGATGGGAACGACCTACCTGTCCGAGAGCTATTACGGGTGGACCGAGGAGCACCTGGGCGTCGATGGCTCCGAGGGCGGAGTGCTGATCGGTGAGAACCTGCCCTACTTCCTGATCCCAGGCGGCGGACTCAGCCGGCCCTGCAAGCTGCTGGAGCTGGGACGAACCGCGAATGTTCCAGGCAAGGTAGTCACAACCGGCGCTCCTAAAGCTCTCACAGCCGGTACGAGTGCACTGAAGCCATGGCTTCGCGGGACCAACGGCAACGCTGGGCTGATTCCAGACTCGGTTCGAAGCGCATTGAGCGGCCGCACGTTCACCAAGTGGCCGGAGTTCCGTGAGGAGTTCTGGAAGGCAGTAGCGTCTGACCCGGCGTTGATATCCAAGTTCAAGCCTGAGAATGTGGCACAGATGCGCAACGGAAATGCCCCGTTCGTTCACAAGACTCAAAGGTACGGCGGGCGCGAGCGCTACGAGATCCATCACCGCACACCGAAGTCCCGTGGTGGCGCCGAATTCGACCTGGACAACCTTGTCGTCGTCACGCCTCGCTACCATGCGGAGGTACTCAATCCGTCGTACCACTACGGAGGTGGCCGGTGATTCCCGACCGCGTGCGTCTGGTCGAGCTTGTCCGCAACCTGTCGACAGGCTTTTACCTGACCGAGGCCGAAGGGAACGCGGCGCTTGCGGAGTTCGAGGCCGCGGTGCCGCATCCTCGGGCGTCGGACCTCATCTTCTACTGGGATGACGAGTTCGACCACCAACCAACAGCAGACGAGGTCGTCGACAAAGCATTGAGTTATCGAGCAATAGAGCTCTGAAGCATGCCCAGTAGGTAGTGCGCTCTGAATTCTCGGGGGCTGATGCCGTAGCGCTGGCGGAAGGCGGCGCTGAGGACGCTGTTGGAGGAGAAGCCGCAGGTTTGGGCGAGCTCGCCGATGACGATGTGGACGGGGCTGCGCAGGCGTTCGTGGACGAGGGCGAGTCGTTCTTCGCGGATCAGGTCGCGGGGCGTCGTACCGGCCTGCTGTAGTGCGAGCTGGACCTGGCGTAGGGACCAGCCTAGGGCGCGGGCCATCGTGGCGCCGGTCAGAGACGAGTCGGTGGCGTGCTCGCGGACATAGCGTCTGACCATGGCTTCGACCTCGACCAGGCCACCCTCGGTGTCCGGTCGGTCGTCGCCGACGGCGAGCATGCACAGCAGGTCGACCAGCCGATCGCAGATCGCATCGAACTCGGCTGCTGACAAGTGCGCCCGCTGAGCGAACAGCTCGCCCAGCATGCCTGCCAGGACGCGGCCCAGGCCGCGGTTGATGCCGAGGATCCGGGGCGCCGATCGGCGTGCTGCGGGGCGTAGGCGGTGGTCCAGCTCCGCCCCGGGGATCGTCAGTAGCGCGATGTCGGCGTGGTCGAGCTTCGCTTCGAACCGCGAGTTCGACGATGCCAGGAACGCCTCACCTGGGCCGATGCGCAGCTCCTGGCCGTCTTGGCTGACCAGCAGTTCGCCGCGGATCGGCCACAGGAGTGTGCGGGTGGCGTGCGGATCCTCGGACGCCATCGCGGCGGTTCGATGGCCCTGCGCGCAGTCGGCAGACGCCCGGCCGAGCGTGTAGGCGACGGTGCCGATGCGAAGCAGCCGGCCCCGGAAGGTCCCCGGTGAACAGGTCGGATCGACCCGGTAGCGGGTTGCCGCGCTGACGACGTTCATCCAGTACTCGACACGTTCCGGTGGTCTGACGTCGTCGGTGGTCCACGAGTCGATCGAATAGGACGAAACCGGGGGCGCGATGGACATGGGGCCTCACCTTGTTCGGACGCGAAGAGCCGGGGGCGGTCACTTCTAACGACTGGACGGGTCTCCTAGGAAGGATTCTTTCCCACATCCTCGGTTCCCGCCGGTCCCGCCGCCGCATCCTTACCGCGTCTTAAGTCCCGGAGGAGCGCGGGTGAGCACAGCGGCACCGCCGCGGCCGAAGGAGATCTCCTCCGACCACGACGGTGCCGCCGCGAAACTGTTCAGATCAGCAGGTACTCAGGACGCTGTGCCACGTGGCCCGCCACGCCCACCCGCACTTCTTCTTCTCCTGGTCGAGCCGATGTGGAGAGCGGCTGTCGCCGCTGAGCATGTCGTAGAGCATCCACAGGCCGACGCCTCGTCTGGTTGCCTTGCCATCGGCCTTGAATTCGCCCTTGATCTTGCCGAGCTGGCCCGACCGGGTGACGTCGCCCTTCTTCCAGATCTCGCCGACCCGGTAGAGGCTCCACGTGCCGCGGGCGGAGACGTACCACATGGCGTAGTACCACCCGCCGCCCTCGGTCTTTCCCTTCGCGAGCGCCGTGCCGAGGACGGCGCAGGTGTTGGCCGGGGTGCCCCTGATGAACCGGCAGATCGAGTAGCCGACGCCGGCAACCTTCACCATGGTGTAGACCTCACCGCCGAGGACCGACCCCTTGCCCTTCTTCGGCCGTTTGCGCTGCTCCTTCTTCTTGGGCTTCTTGGCGGCCTTCTTGGCCTTCTTCTTCTTGAGCTTGGCCGCCTTCTCGCGCGCCTTCTTGGCCGCGGCCTTCTTGGCGGCCCGCTTGGCCGCCGCGATCTTCTCCGCCTTCTTCTTCTTCGCGAGGTACCGCTGGTAGTCGCAGCCGTCGCAGTAGTGGGCGGCCTTCTTGGGCTTCTTCGCCGCGGCCTTCTTCTTTTTCTTCGGGGCCTTGTTGTAGCCGCCGCACCCGTCGCAGTAGTGGCCGCCGGGCAGGACGCGCCACAGGCCGTCGGCGTCGCTGGCCGTGATCGGGGTGTTGTCGGCGTACGCGTAGCCGTTGAGCTGTTGCGGGCTGTCGAAGTCGGCGATCGGGTCGGTGGAGATGAAGCGACCGCGGGCGGAGTCGTATTCGCGGGCGCCGAGGTGGGTGAGTCCGGTGGGATCGTCGACGCCGCCGACGAATCCGTGTTCGTCGGGCCAGGTCGCGGGTGCGGTGCCGCGGGCCGCGCCGAACGGCGTGAAGCGGCGCTGCTCCTGGCCGAGGTCGGCGGCGTTGACCGACAGCGTGTTGGTGCCGTGGTGATCGGAGACAGTGAAGGTGAGACCAGACTCGTTCCGTACGGCGTTGGTGCTGCCGAGGTCGTAGTACCGGGTGGCTGTCACCGTGCCGGCCGGGCTGAGGTGGAGTTCGGAGTTGTCGAGGTAGAGGGTGGATCCGTCGGTGTCGCGGGCGATGAGCCGCTCACCGTCGGCGTCGTACAGGTAGCTGGTGGCCTTGCCGTTCTCGGTGAGGCCGGCCAGGTTGCCTTCGGCGTCCCACGTGAGCGTCTGGGCCTTCCCGGCGACGTTGCGAGCGGTGGTGTTGCCGCTGGCGTCGTAGGTGAAGCTGTCGGTCCGGGTCCCGGTGGCGACGCCGCTCAGTGCGTGCGGCCGGGTTCCGCCGGCGGCCGGGTAGGTGTAGTTGGAGGTGGTGGCGGCACCGGTGGCCGGGTCGTGGTTGGTCTCGCTGAGCCGGTTGCCGGTCTTGTCGTAGGTCCAGCCCTGCCAGTACGGCGCTACGCCGGCCAGCGCGCCTGCGCTGGGTTGGGTGCTGCAGTCGGCAGCAGGAGTCCACGCCTCGGTGAGCCGGCGCAGATAGTCGTAGCTGAAGCACTGGACATCACTCGCGCCGTCTTGCGGTGTGTCGGCGATCTTGGTGATGTTGCCGGTCGGGTCGTAGGTGTACTTCACATCCGCCAGGTGTTCGGGACCGGTCGAGCGGTCGGCGAGGACGCGGTCCAGGTTCCGGGTCGCGTCGTCGTAGAACGCGGTGTGGACGAGCTGCTTGCCGGCCGCGGCGGACAGCGTCGACTGCGAGACTTCGTCGTACGGCGTGTAGGTCGCCGCGGTGAGCATCGTTCCGAGACCACTGCTCGCGGTCTGCAACCGGCCGGCGGCGTCGTAGCCGTACCGCATTGTCTCCGCCGCGAGCGCACCCGCTGCCGGGTAGGACACCAGCGACGGCAGTCCGGTGGCGGTGTAGCCGGTGTTGGTCTTGTACGACCCGGCCAGCTTGCCCTCGGATGCGGGAATCGTGACGGTGCTGGTCAGCGGCCGGTACCGGGCGTCGTAGGCGTCCACCGACTTGGTGTAGGCGTTGCCGTTGACGTAGCGGGTCGAGCTCGCGAGCTTGCCCTTGACGGTTGTGCCCGAGACGAGCGTGTCGTAGGTCCACTGCGCGCGTTTGGTGCCGGAGGCCGACCCGTCGTACACGCCGGTAACGCGGCCCAAGGCGTCGTAGGTGTAGGCGAGGGTCGAGCCGCGGGCGTCGGTGCTGGTGAGCATCTGGCCGGCGTTGTCGTAGGTGAACTTGCTGGTCCCGGTGTCCGGGTCTTCGCGTTGGGTGATCCGGCCTCGCAGGTCGTAGGCGGTGTCCCAGGTGTTGCCCGCCGGGTCGGTTGTGCTGGCCATGTCACCGTGGCCGTTGTAGGTGTAGGTGGTCGCGTCGTAGGAACCGGTCGGCGAGCCGCCGGTGTACTGGCGCAGTTCGACCACCGCGTCGTCGGCATCGGTGATGGACGTGGTGGCCGTGTCCCCGTCCGGCGGGTCCACGTTGACGCGGTCTCCGCCGTACGTGGTGGTCGTGCGCCACTTCTCGAATCCGTGCGAGCGGAAGATCTCCACCGTCTCGCGTTCGGCGCCGTCGTACACGTTCACGTCCTGGCCCGGTACGGCGGTGTCGCTGACCCCGGTGAGCAACGTCGTACCGGCGGCGCCGCTGTTCCAGTAGGCGCCGTTGGACTTCACCTCCAGACCGCGGGAGTCGTAGAAGGTGTCGGTCACGACCCGGCCACCGTCGGCCGCGGGGTCTTGGGTCTGCCGTTCGCGCAACTGCCCGTCGAACAGGTCGTAGCTGGCCTCGTAGCTGCCGTCGTCGCGGACCTCCTCGGTAGTGATGACCGACGGCGCGTCCTGGCGGATCAGGTAGGAGTACTTGAGGTTCGGGGTCTTCCCGTCCGTCTTGGACCGGTCCGGTTGCCAGACCGCGGTGACCCGGCCGAGCGGGTCTCGGGCCGTGTCGGTACGCCGTCCGTTCTGGTCGACCTCGGCGACCGACTCACCGAAGGCGGGCTCGACGGTCGTCGTGGTCACGTACCCGGCCGGGTTGGTGACGGTGATCGTGGTGACGGCCGCGCCACTGGCCGGGGCATAGGCGGCCGATGACTTGCGGTCCAGCTGGTCGTACGTCTCGACCGGCCGGCCGTAGGAGTCGTAGACCGTGCGTCCTTCCTGCGTGTAGACCGGTGTGGTGCCCGAATAGGAGCCGAGCTCCTTGGTGAGGGTCTCGTTGCCCTTGGTCGGCGCTGCCCCCAGCGTGGTGGACCCGTCGTAGTAGGTCAGGTCGTCCGTCACCGCGTTGTCCGGGTACGACGGCGTCACGGTGCAGGCCACGGACACGGTCTGTTCGCGGGCCTCGAAATCGATCAGCCACGCCGCGAGGTTGCGGGCGTACGTGGTGCGGGTGCATTGCTCGTCGCCGGTCTTGGCGGTGTCGCCGAGGTCGTTCTCCTCGACCTCGAGTCCGTAGGCGTCGTAGGTGGTGCGGGTCTCGGTGTTGCGCCAGCCACCGGTGGACAGCGCCTCGCGGGACCGTTCGGCGACCTCGGTGACCAGGTAGGCCTTGAGGGTGCCGTTGCGGGTGACCTGGGTGGCGGTGGGGGAGGAGATCAACGGGTCGGTGATCACGCCCTCCAGCACGCTGCCGCCCGCCTCGGTGTAGGTGAGGGACTCGCGTTCGAACCCGGTCAGTGCGGGGTGGTCGGCGATCGTGCCGCCGAGGGAGTCGGTGATCGTCACCGAGCGGGTGCCGCCGTTCGGGAGCTTGTCACCGTCCATGCCGCGCAGGTACAGGGTCTCTTCCTGCGAGCGGGTCTCGCCGGGGTTGCCGTGGAGCTTCCGGACCCGGCCGTAGCCGCGCCACTGTCCCCACGTCCGGTACTTCACCGGAGTCAACTCGTTGTCGTCGTAGTGCCACGCACCGCCGCCGAGGTACTCGTAGTCGGTGCGTTCGATCCCGGCCACACCGGACTGGTCGTCCTCCAGCACCGTGACCGGCACGTACTTGTGGAACCAGTCCTTCGTCAGCGAATCCGATCCGTCGGCCTGCCAGTACTGCGGGAAACATCGCTTGGTGTTCTGCTCGGGAACCGGCAATGAGCCCGCCGTACACTCGGCCGCCGAGTAGTTCACGTGCAGGTGCCCACCGGCTTCGTCGTACACGTCGGTCAACCGCCATTTGTTCATCGGCGGAATACCCTCCATGGCGTCCACCCGGTTGGCCAGCTGGACGCCTTGGAACGACACCGAAGGAAGCGACGCGGTCCCGCCGACCTTGCCGGTTGCGGTGATCGATGCCAGCCACAACGCCGCCGACGTACCGTCACCCGGGTCACGGAACGCATAGCCCAACGCCCATGACGTGGCATCGCGGTAGGTCGTCCCGGACACCCACAGCTGGGTCGTCACCGACGCGAGCCGCTTCCGCGTCCAGAACGTCGGCGAGTACAAGTTTGTGCACTTCGCGCCCGCCGAACAGTTCAGGTCGTACGGCACGTCCGGCCAGTTCGCGGCAGTGGCCGCAGTGATGTCGCCGGTGCCACAGGTCGCACCCGCCGCGCAGCGCTCGTCCACCGCGAACGACACCCGCATCGGAGCCGGTGCCGAGTACATCGACGTGGACCGCTGGCCGTAGTCGACCCGCTTCAGGTAGCCGCCGCGCTCGTACTGGGTGCCGGCGGTCGCGGTCAGGTTCCGGCCGTAGTAGTTCGTCTCACTGCCGTAGAAGTACGACAGCGCGTTGCCGTTCGGGTCGACCACGTAGTCCAGGTTCCAGCGCCAGGCCTGCGTGCAGTACGACGTCGCGAACGTCGTCCCGTGGCACGGCTCAGCCGCGTCGTTGCCGAACACCGGAGCTGTCCAGACCGAACCGGTCTCCTCGTTGCCCGCGGCCCAACCCGGCAGCCGGTTCAGCCCGAAGTAGTACTGCGTGCCGTCGCGCGACGTCAGCCGCCAGTGCTCGCCGTCGTTGTCGCCGTTCACTCCACCGGTCAACCGCTCCAGTCGCGAACCGTCGTCGTCCCGCAGCTTCCAGGTACCGGTGGTGTCGTCACGGACCAGCTCGGAAGCGGTCCCGCCCAGCACCAGGTAGGCGTTGTCGGTCTCCCAGCAGAGGTCCTGCGGCTTCGGCGTCGTCTTCACCTCGTCGGCGCACGACGTGTACCGCCGCTCGACGAATCCCTCGTCCAGGCCCCAGCCCTCACCGACCCACGACGACTGGTTGTTCGTCGACGCGACCCGGCCGTCGATGTCACCCGACGAATAGCCCAGATTCAGATCGGGCTCCGGGCCGCCGAAACCTTCCGGGCTGTCCATCGGGTAGCCCCAGGTGAACGCACCCGACGAGCCGCCCGCGTTCCACGAGGCCGATGCCGACAACGCGGTCGGTTTGTAGCTACCCGCGCTGCCCGCCGGTGCCGCCGACAACGCCAGCACCGTGTCCTGGCTGGATGCGGCGATCTCGGTAGCGATCCGGTTGGTGCCAGTGTTTTTCGACGTCAGCAACTGCCCGTCCGAGCACCCAGCCTCGTCCGGTGTGGTCAGTGCACACGCCGGCAGCCGCACGAGCCGCAGCCGGTTCGCCCAGTCACCGCCGTACGCAGAACGGAACGCCGAGTAGTCCACCTCGACCTTCACCTGGCCACTGCTCGCCACCGCGTCGGTGCGGCCGACGGTGAACAGCATTCCCGAAGCGCCTACCTTCGCAGCCGCTGAAGAGTCGTGTACCTGAACGCGTACCCGGTTCACCCGCGTCGACAGGGCGCCTTGGACCCCCGCCGCGCCGACCCGAACCGGCAACTGGCCGGCTTGCGCGGTGGTGCCGTCGACGGGGAGCGACACCTCCGCCGCCCCCGGCTGCGGTCTACTCACCTGTGGAGGTTGGCGCAGCACGGACGCGGCCTTCGGATCGGCCGGCCGCGACTTCGGCACGTAGTCGTGCCCTGGCACGGAGAACTCGGTCTGCGCCGCGGGCCGCCACGCGTCCGGCGTACCAACAGCGGCCTGTGCGGGCTGCACGGCGACCAGACTGTTGGCAGCCAGCGCGATGGCCGTGACTATTCCGGTGAACGGCACCAGCATGGCGCCACTCCTTTCATCGAACGGGGCGGATGGGTCACAGCTGGGACGGCAAGTACAAGTCGGCAATCTGCTGATCGGTGAGCACACCGGAATACATCTGTACGTCGTCGATCGCGCCGGTGAAGTAGTCGCGGAGACCGGCCGCCGACGTCCAGCTCGCTCCGAAACGTGATGCCCCGGCCGCGTGCCATGCACTGCGGTGATAGGTCTCGGCCACGAACTGGCCGCCTACGTACAGCCGCAACGTCTGGTCCTTCGCGTCGTACACGGCCGCGACGTGCGTCCACTCACCGGCTACCGGCCCGTCGAACGGGCCGACCGCCGTGTGCACCTCCGCCGACGCCGAGTCCGCGACCGGCATCGCCACCGACCAGCGGTAACCGCCGTACATGTCGTCCCAGACGTATCCCAGGCGGAAACCGCTCACCTGCGAGCCGTCCTGACTGATCACTACTTCGTTCTTGCCGACCGCGGACGGCTTCACCCAGGCCGCGGCCGTGAAGCTGCCGTCGGTGCGGACCGCCGGCCCCGACGCCGTCAGTACGCCGGTGGTGCCGTTCAGCTGCACCGCGTTGCCGCTCTTGCCGGCCACGCGTGACGCGCCGCTGGCCGACCAGCTCGCCGGATGCGCGCCGGCGGCGTCCGCGGCCGTCGTACCGGAGCTCTCGTCCAGCAGCCAATGACCGTCACGCCGGGCCACCTGCTGGATCTCGCCCGGCAGCAACACCCGGTTGTGCACCTGCAGCTGGTCCAGATCACCCGGCCAGTACTCGCCGTACGCGCCGTTGATCTTCGACCGCCCGATCTGGAACGAGCCGGCCGCGTTCCACGGCGTGGTGTACGCCGTCGTGGCCTCGAGCACGCCGTTGACGTAAAGCCGGATCTGGGCGTTCGGCGCGTCGTACACACCGGTCAGGTGCACCCACCTGCCGTCCGCCGCGGGCACCGTGGTGGAGATCGCCTTGCTGTACGTCGGCGCGGCGACATCGGCCGAGGTCCGGCTGAAGATCCATCGCCGGGCGGAGCTCGAGTAGGACAACGTGAAGGCGCCGGCCTGGCTCCCGACCTGGCTGGCCACCACGGCGTTGTGTGAGATGTCGGTCAGCCGCACCCAGCTCGACACGGACAACGAGTTCAGCGTGTTGACCACCGACCCGGTCGTCGCGGCGTACCCGGTGGTGCCGTTGAGCGTCAGGGCACCACCTTGCCGGCCGTCGCCCCAGGACGTGCCGCCACCCAGGGTGGCGCCGTGCCGGCCAGGCGCGGAGTCGACCGCCACCGTGCCGTCACCGGTCTCGTCCAGCCCCCAGTCCGCGACCGGCCCCGGCGCCGGTGCGGCGTAGAACACCGCTGTCACCACCGCGGAACGGTTGCCTCCGGCATCGACCGAGCGGACATGTAGCCAGTTCACGTACCGGTCTGGCAGTACCGAAATCGCCACCTCGCCACCCGGCTGCGACGGCGTCGCGGTCAGGTTCAGCGCTGCCGAGGTCCCGTTGAGGGTGTACTCGTACCGGACCACGTCGGACTCGCCGTTCGCGCCGAACGTGACCGGCAGGCCCGTCCCCATCACTGCGTTCCCGGACCCGTTGTCCGGGAACCCCGACGACACCGCCGTGGGTGCCTCAGGTGCCGCGTCATCCACGGAGAACTCACACCACGGACTCCACGCGCTGACGTCGATGCCGTCCTCGGCGCGCACCCGCCACTTGCCGACCACACCGTTGCCGAAGGCACCTGATGTGACAGAGGTCGCCACGACCGTCGGCGTCGCACCCGCGACGACCGGTGAGACGTACTGCCCGGCAGGGGCCGTACCGTCGGCCGTCCACCACTCGAAGTGCGCCTGGACCGAGTTGTCCACGTCGTGGAGAGTCGCTCGAAGCGTCGGCGTCACCGTGGACACGACCAGCCGCTCGGGACCAGTCACACACGCCGCCGAGCCTTCGGTGGTGAGGTTCGCCGGGCCGTCGGGAATCGTGTTGTAGTCGATGGTGACGCTCGGGTTGTTGGCGAACTTCTTCCACGAGTTCGCATCGCTCTTGCTCTCGGCCGACGTCGACGCCCGAAGTCCCTGTGTGACGTTGGCCCAGCCGTTGGCCGCGGCGTTCGTGATCTGGCTGGTCACGTTGAACTCCACCCCGCCGGCCGGACAACTCGACGAGGAGAAGCCCTTCGCGAAGCTCTTCTTCTCCATCTGGTACGCCCAGGTCGGCTGGTTCTTCCAGGTCGTCGCCGAGGATATCGGGTTGGTCGCCCACACCTGCACCTCGCGCACCGTGCACGACCACGACCAGTTCGACGAGGTCTGCAGCGTGGCCTTGAGGATGTGCTTGTACTTCACGCCGCTGGTGTCGAACTGGAAGAACGAGCGGGTGCGCTTCTGGTCCGTGCCGTCATAGCCCACTCGAGCGACCTTCTCCGACGTACCGAGGTTCGCGCCGTTGTAGAACGACGTGGTCGGGTAGTTGCTCCACACCTGCGTCCAGGCCTGCTTGACGCCGGACCACGACGGGTCGATGTAGACCGGGAACTTGGTCGTCTTGGCGGTCAGCAACGTCCGATCCGGCACGAGTGACAGCTGATCCCCGGCGACCCGGGCGCCGACCGCCGTGACCCGGCCACCGGGCTGTACGGCGGACCCGCGACCGGACGAGTCCCACATGTACGGCGCGGGTCCGCTGAACACGACTTCGCCGTCGGGATCGGTCGCGGTCAGACCCGCTGCCGTGGAACGAACGACCAAACCCTTGGTGGTCAGGCGATACGGCAGCGATCCGAGGGCCGGGTTCGCCGCGGCTGCCGCGTTCTTGACCACCAGGATCTGCGACAGACCGGCGGTCGAGGCAGTCAGGACGAGGTCGACACCGGGGAAGACCTCCCGGTAGGTCGCGGTGTCGCCGGCCAACACCGGCTGGGGGAGTTTGTCCGGCCAGGCGACAGCCAGCTCACGGCCGTCTTGGCGAAGCCTCACCAGGGGCGTCTCGCCGCCCCCGGAGAACGCGAGATCGAGCGGGCCGGCGACGGGTGCCACCGTTCCGTCGGTTCCGGCCTGCAACGTCATGTCGACCGGCACCCACCCGGACGACCGGCGGACCCGGACCGGCAACGCCGACTCGTGCCGGGTGAACGAACCGTCCGGATTCGCGAACACCTGCCCGGTCTCGGTGGTCAGCGTGTCGACCTCGACCTGACGCCCGGTCTTGGCGGCGACCCCGTGCGCCTTGACCTCGTCCAGCGCCGTCGCTGAAGCAGCCGGCATCGAGGGGATGCCGACCAAGAAACTTCCGAGGAGAGCGAGCGCACAGCTCATCGCCACCTTCGGCAAACGGGACCGGCGCCGCGACGTACCGGCTCCGGCAACACGACATCGATCAGACAGAGTGGACTTGCCCGGCATGACGGCCTCCACGGCGACGAAGGAGTTCTCCGTGTCAAGGAACACGATCCGAGACTGTCGCGTCCACGAAGTGCCCCGCGATCCTGCGCGTACCGGCAACAGACCTGCGCATGTCGACCTGCACCAGCCGTCGCTCTCAAGGCCAGGTAAGGATTCGGTGCCCCTGCGGCGAGCTCGAAAGGCCGGGGTCAGCTCTTGGCAACGCGCTGTAGTCGCGGGATAGTGCTAGTTCCGGCGGGCAGGAGGGGGAGAGGGTGCCGATCGGAAGAACCGTCGCGCCGTCTAGCGGCTCGCTGCGCATCGACGCGGAGACGGCCATCATCCTGCGCGAGGCATTCCACAAGATCGAGGCGCTGTACCGCACCGACCACCACGGGTTGTACGACTACGTCCGCGCGGTGGCGGGGAAGCTCGCCCGCGTCGACACGTTCTACGTCGGACTCCTGCAAGGCTCGAACCGGGTGCGTTTCCCGTACGGCTACGACTCGGGCAAGTTCGACGATCCGGCGACCCACATCTTCGGTCCGAGCGGCCAGACCGCATGGTTGCTCAAGCAGCGGCAGACCTACCGCTACGCCTATGACAACGGCGCGGTGCTGCAAGTCGGCGTACCGTGCGGCGACACCAGCAAGCAGTCGGCCGACGCCGTCACCGTGCCGCTCTTCCGTCCGGCCGACGACGGATCTCGCGACCAGCTCTTCGGCATGGTCTCGATGCACAGTTATGCGCCGGACAGCTACGACGACAACGCCGTACGGGCCTTCGAGTGGCTGGCCGGGATGATCGCCAGAGTTCTCACTCGCGAGACCGAGGACCGCAATGCATTGCGGTTGCTGCCGGCCGGCGAGGACACTCCGAACGCGCTCACCTCCGAGCACGTCATGGAGTACCTGTCGAACAGGATCGCCCTGTTGCGCACGATGGCCTCGGACGCGCTCGCTGGGGGCGAAATGGCTGAGCCGGTCAAGACCCAGCTGGCTGAGCTGATCAGGACGGCGGAGCAGACGCAGTCCGAGCTGATCGAGATGATGCTGGAGGTCGACGAAGGTCCGGAGCGCCGGTTCACCAGCCTCACCGGAGCGCAGCAAGGCGTTGCGGTCCTGCTGGTCGAGGGTTACGACAACGACCAGCTCGCGACCGAGCTGGGGATCAGCCTGAACACGGTGAAGTCGCACCTCAGCACGATCCTGCGCAAGTACGAACTGGACAGTCGCGCCCAGGTGGCCGACGACGTACGCCGGTATCTCGCCCGGTGACCAGACGGCATCGTTCTCAGGACGAGACCCGGTGAGGCTCGCGCTGGTCCGTCGGGCAATAGGCAGGTCTGCACCCGGCTGAGAAGGTCGAATCCTGTCCGTCCGACGGGAGCGAAGACTTGTCCGCGATCCACAGCCGGTACCTCCACGAGATGCACCAGCGGTTCGGCCAGTTTGCCTGCTGGCCGCCCAACACTCCTTTGAAACTGGGCGATGTCGGCGTCCTACGGCGCGACAAATTCGAGAAGGTCACCACGCTCGCGGAGCTCGGTGTCCGGTCGCTGCCGGACGAGACCGGTGCGCCGGTCCTGCTGGAGTACTCGTCGGCGGGCCAGGTGCACCTGGCCGTCGATGGCGAGGCTCAGGCCTCGGTCCTGCCGTCCCCGGTAGGTGGCATGGTCTCGATCAGCTTCGGCCGGGAAGGCGCGACCTTCTTCCAGGCTGTGGACGCTGTCCGGGAGTCGATCACCGATCTGCCGAAGCTGGAGAAAGCCTTGGCTCCGCTCCGGGTCCGGAAGATCTGGAAGCCGGAATGGGCCGTGGTGACCAGCGTCCAGCGCACCGGCCCAACCATGATCCTCGTCGCCGCCGGCCGCGACACGAAGGTGGAGTTCAACGTGTCGGCGGACGCGCTCGGTCCGTCGATCCCGCTCGCCGCCGCCGCGGTCCGTGCCGGTTTCGCCTCGACCGGCGAGATGGCCGTCCGGGTCCTCGCGGCCGACGGCACGACGCCACTGTTCGGGGCCGCCCAGTTCCGCAAACGCCTGACCGGTACGTCGTTGGTCTACCGGACCGACAAGCTCCAACTGACCGAACTCGGCTGGGACGACCTCGATGCCGACGAGTAGCCGGACGACGGCTGCCCTCGATCATTGCATCGCCGTCGCGCGGGCCAGGGCGTACGACGACGAATGTGATGTCGACGTCGAATACCTCTTGCTCTGCACGATCTTTTCCGACGACCTCACCTGCCGCGCACGGCTGACATTGCGAGGCCTTGGCTTCTACCACTTCATGGAGGAGGTAGTCGTTGCGGAGTTCGCGGCGACCACAGCGAAGCTGAACATCTCGGCGACGCCGCGCACGATGGGCCGGACGATGGAAGCCGCCGCCGTCCTCGATCGGCTTGCCTACTGGACGACGAGAACCGGCGACGAGACGGCCGATACAGTCCACCTCCTGCTGGCCTGCCTCGAGCACTGTGTCGACGACGAGGAACTCGCGCAGTACATCAAGCAGTCAGGCATCACGTTGCGCGACGTGGTCCGAGCAGCGATGACCGTCCGGTACTACGTATCACCGACTGATCGCCAGGCCAGGGCTCGCGGGCCGATCCTGTCGCCCGGCCGCTCGGCTCGTCCCGCTGCGCACCACTTCGAGAACCTGACGAAGGACCTCGGTCCCCGGAAGGCACGCTCGATCAGTCTGCGTTCTCAGCAAGCAGGTACCGCCGAACTCGGCTCGCCGGTCCACCTCTATCTGGTGCGGATGCATCTGTGGTGGCATCTCGCCCTGGGAGCCGTCGCGCTGATCCAACTCGCGGCTGTCGTGGTGGTGATGTTCACGGTCAGTTTCTGGGCCGCCATCTGGCTGATTGCTCCGATTCCCCGGGCCAAGGCGCCCGTCTCGTTGCGGATGCTGCTGATCGTTGGACTGACGGTGGGCTCGTTGTTGCTCGGAACTCCGTGGTGGCTCGCGATCGGAGCGTTCCTGGTGGCGCTGCTCATCACGATCGAAGGCCGGTTCGCGCTGCTGGAGGTCAGGGCCGATGTGGCGGACCCGATGGTCGGACCGCGGGAGTTGCGGCGGGACGGCCGGATCAACGCAAGCGCGGCCAACTGGTTCCATGCGATGAAGGCGACCGGGAAGCTGGCGGCGCAGTGAGCGACGTCTCGGGCCTGGACGCCTCGGTGTTCGACCCGTTCACCGCGAGCCCGGCCGAGCTGCGCGACTGGCTGACGCATCGCAACCTGAACGATGGCGACGACGTGATCACCGATGTCGTCGTACCGCTGTCCGGGTTCAGCAACCCGGCCTCGACGGTGGGTCTTCTGGACCGCCTCGGACTGCTGAGCGAACAGGCGCTCTCGATCCGCCTTCAGCGCGCCTACCGGACCGGGCGGAACCGGATCGGGACCTATCGCTGCGATGTGGTCACCGCCCTCGATCAGGCGATGTTCTGGAACTCGCTGGCGGTGAGGTTGCTGGTGATCGTCCTTCTCTGTACGGCGGCGATGCTGCTCGGACTCGGCATCGGAGCGGTCGGACTGTTGCTTGTCCTCGCCTGGCCGCTGACCCTGTGGCGCGGCCGGTTCGCCTTTCCGCTGACCGTCGCCGTTCTCGGCATAGTTGCCTGGAACAACATCTCGAACCTCTTGTACTTCGCGTTCGCGGCCGGCGTCTGCGGGGTGGTCCGGCTGTTCCTGTGGTTCGTCCGGTTCGGTCTCATCCAGGTGCGGATCGTCGACAGTCCGGCGCGCTTCCTGGGCCGGGGCTTCCTGACCCGGGCGTTGTGGGATCGCAACGCCTCGTCGGTCCTGCTCGCGGTCGCGAAGGCCACCCATGAGGAGCGGGCCCGCGCGCCGTTCTTCATCGACGACGTGTTCGACCGGGCGCCCGCCGTACTGCGTCCTGTGCTGGTGCAGTGCCGGGCTCTCGTCGCGATCGGCCGGCTCGAGTTCTCCGAGGCCCTGCGGTTGTCCGAGGAGGCCAGGGAGCTGGCGGATTCGGCACCGGAGGCAATCCGTGGGTGGTGTGCGCTGCAGTCGGGAGACGTCCTCCTCGCGGCAGGTCAGCTGGGAGCAGCCGAGCGCCGCTGGGCGGAATCGGTCGAGCTGCTGACCAGGAGTCGCCGCGCTGCCTTCTGGCTGATACGCGCCGAACTACGGTTGATCGAAGCCCAGACCGCCGATCTCGGCGACCCGGAGCGCTGTCTGCTCGGTCTACGGACCCTGTACGACGTCCGTCGGCGGGCTGTCCGTCGAGGCGATCCTGTCCTTCTCCGCAAGACCGAGAACTACCTCCTGCGGCTGATGCACCAGGCCGGGAACACTGTCGGTGTCGTGGTTCAGCTGCATGCCGAGCACGAGGTCACGCAGGGAACCGTGGAGATCGGGGACGCGATCGCAGACCGCGTCGCCGAGACGTTGCTGCTGGCAACGCTTTATCTGGACATCGTGGAACACCCGGACCAATATCCGGACGATGTCGAGGTGGACGAGTCGGATCCGGCTCGCTACGACCTCCCGGCCGAGTTGGCTGATAACGCGTTGCGGCATCTCAGCCGCTCGGCCGAACCGCTGCTGGAAGCCCAGGCCTACGCGGTCCTTGCTCGCGTCCGGGCGGGGACCGGGCAACGAGAAGAGGCACTCGGCAACGCGCTGGAGAGTCTGAACGTTGTCCAGCGAGTGCGCTATCAGCTGCCGACCGCACAATGGCGTGCACACTGGCTCGCTCTGCATGCCCACACCTATGCCTTGGCGCTGGAGCTGGCGGAATCCGACGGCGAGCTCGTCGCCGAGCTACTGGAAACGGTCCGGGCACAGGCGATTCCCCTCGAGACCGGTACGCCGGGGGCGTTGCTGCGGGCGGCCTTCGATTCCTTGCTGACAGCAACAGGGTTGCCGCTGGGCGCCGGGCTGCTGAAGGACGCCGTACCGTCTAGAACCGACCCGTTGCAGACCGACCGGACCATTCTGGTGTCGGGCGCTTCATGGGTCGGTGGCGATGCTGAGGACACCATCGAGCTCGAACGCGAGCTCGATGCGATGTTTCCGCGCGGGTGGTACTGGAGTTTCGCCAAGGTTGGTGAGTGGGTCTATCACGCGGTCCGGTCGCCGGCCGGGACCTGGTTCGCGGAGCGGCGGCCGTTCAGCGAACTCGAGCCGTCGTTCGGCGCGCTGTTGCGTTATCTGCCGGTAGAGCAGCCGGACGGTGCGGAACAGGACGAGGCGTTGGGAGTGTCGTCTGCCGACCAGATACTGCCTGGTGGTTCGGTCGGTGACCTGTTGTCGCGGTTGTTCGAGGACCTTGGGGATGCGCTGATCCCACTGCCGCTTCGGCACGCCGCGCACGGCGAGCTCCTGCAGATCGTGGTGGCGCCGACCGCATCGCTGGCGCTGATTCCGATCGCGGCTCTGTCGCTCGGCGAGGGTCGTCATCTGCTCGACGTCGGCTATGTCGCACATCTCCCATCCGTTGCGCTGCTGGCAGAACGTCGTTCCCAGCTGACTCGCGCCGACGTGACGGATGAACCTCTTGAGGTCCTCGCCGTACTGGCGCCTGACACGGCCCCGGAGGCGTCCGACTTGGAGTTCGCCGTTTCGGATCCGCCGCTGGCGGAGCGCACGATCACTGGCCCTCTGGAGAAGGGTGCGCTCGCCGCGGCGTTGGCCGGCTCGAAGGCGGACTCCGTGCTCTTCCTGGCCGGCCACGTCGAGGCTCTGGATCCGGACGATCCCGGCAGCACCGGTTTCGTCTTCGCGGACGGGCCGTTCGGGCTTCACGATCTGTACGAGACGACCGATGCCGGGACGCCGCGCTATCCCATACCCGAGCAGGTGGTACTGGCCGGATGCAGGAGCATCGGACTGTACTTCGACGGGCCGCCCGGTCTCGTCGACGCGCCCGAGTGGCTGGGGCTCGGGGCGGCGATGGTGTACGGCGGTGCGCGGCACGTGTTCTGCACCTTGTACGACATCCCCGATACCGCCCACACCCCGCGGATCGACCGGGCGCTGGTCGACTCGATGCGCTTCCGGCTCGAGCCTGCCCGGGCGTTGCGCGCGATCCAGCGGGCCGAACTCGATCGGTGGCTGGACGGTCGCGGCTCGACCCCGTTGGTCTTCCTCGCCTACGCGTACGTCGGCCTCGGCCGCGCGGGCGCATCGGCGTACAGGACTATCTGAGAGAGGAGCTCGAGCATGGCTGGACTGTTCGGCATGATGGCCAAGCAGGTGCACGGCAGTATCGCCACGAAGTACGACCAGATGTATCCGGGGCTGGACGCGGACGGGTCGGTGCACTTCGCGGAGTACGACGGAGAGGTGGTCGGTCCGATCGCGGTCCGTGGCGTGAGCTGGATCCGCGCGCGGATGTCGCTGAACGGGTTCAACCTGCGGGTTAACCAGGAGACGGACTGGCGGTACTTCGACGTCAGCCTCTACCTGACCGACGCCCGACTGGTGGTCGTCGTGGACAAGCCGATCGACGCACGGACCAGAAGGGTCGGGCATCTGCGGTATCCGTGGATCCACTCGGTCGGCTACCGGCCTCGGCAGAGCTTCCTGAACGAGTGCGAGTTGGTCGTCGGGATGGAACAACCGGAAGGCGGCGCCGAGATGCCGATCGACTGCACCCTACGGTTCTTGCTGAACCGAACTGACGACAGCGCGGAGCTCGCCCGTCAGATCGTTCGGCGCCTCGCCGGCCACCACCTCGCGCGGGGCACCTTGCCGCCGACCGCAATCCCCGGTTTCGAGCAGCTCCTGGACCCTCCACACCTGCCCGACCCCAAGAAGGGCGACCACGCAACCTATTGGTTCGGCGCGTACAAGCACTATCCGGCCGGCGCCGAATACATCTTCGGCGAGCCAGAAGCCGGCACCTGGCGAGGCACCGACACGTAACGCCGTCGAGTTACCTCTTCTGCTCGAGGTCGGTACGCATCTTGACGAGCAGCGCGGCGAGCTCCGCCTCGGTGCAGCCGGTTGCCATCACCACTCCGATGGTGCTCCGGTCCGCCCAGCCGCAGCGGAGTTCGGAGCCGGCGGAGCAGCGCACCTCACCACCCAGATCACCGGCCGGGTACGCCGTCAACTCACGCCGCTGTTCACCCCGGCCCTTCGCGATACCGCCGAGGAAGTCCGTGATGGCCTTCCTCGGGTCGGAATCCTTCTGTTCGAGGCCGATGAAGAGCACGGGGACCTCGCCGCCGTTGGGGTGTGCGTATCCGCCGTACTGCAAGTCGGTGTCTTCCTTTGCGGCCACGCCCCGCTGCTGCTCCAGTGCGACGGTGTACTGCGGCGCAAGCTCGACGCGGTGCACCCCACCGGCCGTCTCGGCGATCACGATCCGCCGCTCGGGCTCGAAGCTGATCGACGACGCCCACCTCGACAGGCTGCCGAGAACGATCAATCCGCCGACGGCGACGCACGCTGTCGCAATGTTCTTGACCCGGCCGTTCGGCGCGCCGAACGCGGTGTTGTCGCGGCGAATGCGGAGGAGCGCTATCAGTCCGCCGATCAGCAGGACCGGCGCGAGCATGGTCGGCAGCGCCTCGCCAATCTCGAAGAAGCTGACGTCCAGCGACACCAAACCGACCGCACTCGCGATGTTCAAAATCACGGAACCCCCTCCGGACAGATGCTCCCCGGAGCAGTCCGGTCGCCCGCGCACCCTAGCGACCAATCGGGTCACGACTTGCTGTCGACCGGTTCCGTGGCTCGAGCGGCGAGGAGTCCGCCGATGCCTGGGATGAGGGAAAGCAGCCAGATGCGGTGGCGGCCGTTGCGGACCAGGACGGCGATGATGATGGTCGCGGTGTAGGTGAGGCCGTGGATCGGGCCGAGGGCGGCGGCGATCGACGGGTGGTGGATGGTGGCCAGGTTCGCCAGTAAGAGGATGAGCGTGCCGAGCTCCAGGGTGCCGATGAGGTGTAGTGCACGCTGCGGGGTCACAGTCCGGCTCCGGTGGTTGAGCCTGGGCGATAGATCATCAGGACGACGACGATTGCCCAGAGCAGGTTGAAGATTCCGGTCTGCATGCCCAGCCGACGGTCGCCTCGATCGAGGTCGTGGCCCTGGCCGAGGCCGGCCAGCAGTTGGCGCTGGCCGGGCAGGATCAGTCCGATGAGAACTGCTGCGGCGCCGGCGGTCAGGACCATCGAGATGATCAGCCAGGTGTCACCGAGGACGCCGAGACTGGCGCCGGTGGCGAGGCCGAAGACCGGGACGAAGATCGCGATCACGCTGTACACGCGAGTGATGCGGTGCAGGATCTGGATGGTGGCAGCTCCACGTGCGTCGTGCGGGTGGTCGAACGCGCTGCGAGCCGCGCGGGGAAACATGCTGGCGGCGATCGCGACGGGGCCGACGGCAAGGATCGCGGCGAGGACGTGGACCGAGAGCAGGAACCCGGTCATACGTTGACGGCCGGTACGGCGCCGACGTTGCGCGGACCGAATTCACGTTCGAGCAGATAGAGACCGAATCCGTCGAAGAGGACGAACTGTGCGCGCGGCCGTGGCATGAGAATCCTTTCAGGGGGAGTGACTACCTGGACATCCTCGGCCCGACCCGCAGAATCCGCTATCGGCTATCGAGACACAAACTGCCTGAATCTGGCCACCCCCTGAAAGATCAGTGATCCGGCTATCATCGGACGATGCACCTGGTCGCTGTTCTCGCACTGCAGGATGTGATTGCCTTCGATCTGGCCACGCCTGTTCAGCTGTTCGGCCAGGTTCGGCTGCCGGACGGACGCGCGGGATACCGCGTCGTCGTCGCCGGCAACGAGCCGTCGGTCGAGGCTGGGCCGATGCGGATCACACCCGGCTCCGGCCTCGACATCCTCGAGCGGGCGGACCTGATCGTCGTACCAGGTCGTAACGATGCGGCGGCTCCCACCGAGCCGGCGGTGCTCGACGCGCTACGGGCGGCCGTGGCCAGGGGCACGCGAGTGGCGTCGATCTGTGTGGGTGCGTTCAGCTTGGCCGAGGCGGGTCTGCTCGACGGGAAGGTTGCGACCACCCATTGGCTGGCCACCGACCGGTTGGCGGGGGAGTACCCGGCCGTTCGGGTCGATCCGGATGTTCTCTACACCGACAACGGATCGATTCTGACATCGGCCGGTGCGTCCGCGGGTCTTGATATGTGCCTGCACGTGGTCGAGAGCGACTACGGTGTCGCGGTCGCGGCGGATGCCGCGCGGCTCGCCGTCGCGCCGTTGCATCGGACGGGCGGGCAAGCGCAGTACATCTTGCGCAACCGGCCGACGCTGCAGACTGCGAACCTCGAGCGGGTCCTGGAGTGGATCGAGGAGCACGCTCATCGCCGGTTGACCCTGACCGACATCAGCGTCGCCGCGGGAATGAGTGTGCGCACGCTGGCACGGCGGTTCGCGGAGGAGACCGGGCAGAGTCCGATCCAGTGGCTGACCGGCGTCCGGATCCGGCACGCCCAGGAGCTCCTCGAGACGACGGATCAGACCGTCGAGCGGATCGCCGACAAAGTCGGGTTCCCGACCGCCAGCAACTTCCGCGCGCTCTTCGCGCAGACCGTCGGAGTCAACCCGGGCGCCTACCGCCGAACCTTCAGGCCGGCAGTTCCCGCAGCACCATAGTGGCGGCGCCTTTGAGCGCGAGGCGCTGGTATCTCGGCGGCGACCGCTCAGGACCTGAGCATGACCATGACCAAGCTGAGAACAATTGCCAGACCAGACAGGCCCACGCTAGGTTCGCGGCCATGCGTGCGTTGGCCGGGATCGTTGTGGTGATGGCAATGCTCGTCGTCGGCAGTTGCAGTACGGGAGACGCGACGCCGCCTGGGCCGAAGCGGTCTCCGGTGCCGACGAATCCGGATCGCGAGCTGGGCACGGTCCTTGCCGCGCTGAGTCGCCTCGACGCCTGCATGCTGATCGACCCGGCGCGAGCCAAGGCGCCCGGCTTCGCGGCTGGTCAGCCGTTTACCCAGCCGTCGCCGTCGACCTGCACGGTCCGGAACAACCGGGCGGGATCGGTGCAGGTCGACCTGCTGACCCCTTATCTCGGGTACGAGCGGTGGCGGGGACGCGAGCGGTTGGTCCTCGGCGATGCGGTCGGCTACCTGCTGTCGAACGGCAACTGCGAGCTGGTGATTCCGGTCAGCTTTCGGTTCGCAATCAAGTTCGCAGATCGCGGCGCACAGCAGCCCACCAAGGTGAACTGCGCACAGGTCCGCGCCTTCGCCGCTGCCGCCGTTCCACTGCTTGCGAAACCGCCCGGCCCTGGGCCTGGCCGATGGGATGCGTGTGGCCTGTTGGGGCGAGCGCTCGGCATGGAGCAACCGCCGTACCCGCAGGCGCTGGATCGGTGCGAGATGACCGGCAAAGCCCGGCTTCAGTTGCAGTACGGCGTACTTGCGTTCGACCCCAAGGACTACCGCGAGCGGGTGACTATCGCCGGGCGGACAGCTGGGCTGAAGTCGTCGGGCGCTGAGTGCATGCTCACGATGGACGAGGGGCCGACCGGTCTTCAGGACCCGCGTCCGGCCTTTCAGCGCATCGTCCTGGCAGCTCCGACCTGCCCGGAAGCGACGAAGCTCGCCACCACCGTGACCGGTCTGCTCCGCACGCCGTCGCCGTCCAGCCGGGTTCAGACGCCGCTGTACTTGCGCCCGAACGAGCCGGAGCAGGCTGCTCCTGGCGGATGCGCGTTCGTCGAGTTCCGTGCGGACTTCCAGGACTGCGAGCCGTACACCTCTGCCGACAAACCGAAGGCTGCCGAACTCCACTCCAAGGCTCAGGCCGATCCGCACGTCCTCTGCGCGATCGCAGCCGACCAGGTGCGCGAGCGGTTCGGTGAGCGACTGAAGCCGGTGGTCGCCGGGCACCGCTGCCATTTCCTCGAGGGCGGCGAGCGGCTGAAGGTCGTGATCAGCAGCTCAGGCGATACCTTCCCAGCCGACCCGCCGCCGGCGCTCACCATTGCCGGACACCCCGCCGAGCAGACCCGAGGATACGGCGACAGCCACGTCTTCCGGATCGGCTTGGGCGAGAAGAGCCAACTCTCCATCGAGTACGACCTCTTCACGACCAAGGAAGGGCCGACACCGGCTCCCGAAGACGCAGCCGTGCTGGCCAAGCTCGAATCACTGGTCCCGGCTGTCGTCCAGCAGCTGAAGTGAGCCGACAGCGCCCGACGAGGCTTGACGCCTGTCGGCGCGTCGTTGCCGACCGTTCGGCTTGAGGTCTCGACCTCGGCGATAGGGTTCGGCGGTGACTGACAAGCGGCTTGTTGAGATCTTCACCGACGGGGCGTGCAGTCCCAATCCGGGTCCTGGTGGGTGGGGTGTGGTGCTGCGGTACGGCGAGCACGAGAAGGAGCTGTACGGCGGAGAGCCGGCGGAGACCACCAACAATCGGATGGAGCTGATGGCTCCGATCATGGCCCTGGAGGGGCTGACCCGCGACGGCGAACTGGTGAAGCTCCACACCGACAGCACCTACGTGCGGAACGGCATCACCCAGTGGCTGCCGAAGTGGAAGCTGAACGGCTGGCGGACGTCAGCCAAGTTGCCGGTCAAGAACGCCGACCTGTGGCAACGCCTGGAGCAGGCGAACGCCCGACACGACGTCGAGTGGCTATGGGTGAAAGGCCACGCCGGGCATCCCGAGAACGAGCGCGCCGACCGCCTCGCAGTAAAAGGGCTGGAGGAGGCAATTGGACATGTGGTGATCCAACCAGGCGCCCAGTCCAGTACGAGATCCCGGCCGGCTCCGATCCAACCCGACCCAGAACCCAGCCTCTTCGACTAGCTCGCAGAAGCCACGACTGGCCACCCGAGGGCTCGGGCCGACGTTGCGGCCACCTGAAACTCAGTGGTCAGCGGCTGATGGGTGGGGCTAGCGTCGTTCAAGTGATCAACCCACAGGTGCCAGTCGCTTGGCGGAGCGTGTTGGGTGGCGCTGACGTGGTTCAGGTGGTGCCGGACCGGATGTGGTCGGCGGGGAACTGGCTGATCAAAGGCCGCGATGTCACCCGACTGGTGGCGGAGTTCAGGGTCTTGTCGTACCTCGCGGCGCAGGGGATCCCCGTCGCTCTGCCCGTACCGACAGACGACGGCAGGATCTGGGCAACGGTCGGCGACAGCTCGTTTGTCCTTACGCCGGAGCTACGAGCGGGCCCGTCAGCTGACGAAGACTCGCTTCAGTTCGAGATCGGTGCGGCGATCGCCCGCCTGCAGCGTGCCTTGGCGGAATGCCCGTACGAGGTCGACTCCTGGGAGATTCGTCCCATCGAACGCACCTTCGACGAAGCCTGGCCCCCACTGGAAACACTTGCGGCGGACCTGACCACGCTGGTCGAGTCGCTCCGCAAGGAGCTCACATCATTGGTAGGAGAGCTGCCCGTCCAGCGAATCCACGGCGACTGCCATCCAGGCAATATCCTCACCGATCGAGGCCGGGTCACAGGCTTCGTGGACCTCGACCACCTGCCCACCGGACCACGCGTCTACGACCTCGCCTACTACCTCTCCGTCGGCCTGGGCCCCTCCACACACTTCCTCTCCGGCTACCAGTCCGAGGAACCCCTCAGCCCTGCCGAACTGGCCGCAATCGACCCACTGATGATCGCCATCCAACTCATCATGGCCGAGTGGCACCTACGCACAGGCCAAACGCGGCAAACCAACCAAGCCCTAGCGACCGTACGCCGCCTGGCCGCCCAACGCCGCTAGCGCCGAAGCGCCCCGCGCGGCATGCGCCTGACACCTCTCAGCGCAGGCCGGTCCTCACCGCCGTTGTGCCATGGGCGGTGTCACAAGCGTCGTCAACTATTTGATGCACGGCAGGAGGCGGATGAACGGGTCGCTGGCCGCGTTCTTGTGGTGCCCGGTGCGTGGGGTGATGGTGTCGATGATCTGGCCGTCGGTGAAGGCGTCGCCGTGCCAGCGGAAGTGGGATTCCAGATCCTTGGGGGCTTTGGTCGCCCGGGATCCAAGCACGCTTGCCCGTCACCTGTTTTCCGATCATGCAACGTTGCGCGGGGTCTCAACGCACGATCGTGCAGTCACTGGCAACGAAGGCTGCCGGCCGAGATGCACGGTCGTGGACGACCTCGACGGCGCGCAACGGGCAAGCTGGGACGGAGTCGAACTTGATGACTGAGCCGACCGGTCAACGGATCAATGTCGCCGGGGGCTGAGGTACTGACCTTCGTCCTGCTGCCGAGTTCTATTCGTCAGCTCCTGCAGTGCGCGGCGCAAACTGGTCAGTGCGTCGGCAATCTCCGGCTGGGTGACGGTGAGGGCAGGGCGCCAGCGAATCTCTCTCTCACCGCTCGGCAGAAGCAGACATTTGTAGCGCTCACGCGTGATTCGCAGCAAGGTATCGCGCTGTTCACGGGATGCGACCGTGATCGCGCACAGCAGGCCTTGTCCGCGAGGGCGTGACAAGATCTGCGGAAACTCGCCGCCAAGACGCCGAAGTTCGGTCAGGAGATGAGATCCCAGATCGGCAGCACGCGCAAATAGACCTTCGGACTCGACGACCTCAGAGATCGTGAGTACGTCGTGATCGGCGCAAGGTAGCTCCATGGCGCTGAGGAACTGAGGTCGAAGGTGACGATCGCCTCCTTCGCCCTGGATCGGCTCGTAGACAAAGCATGCGATCTCGGACCCGTACCGATCGAGGAGTTCACGCGCTGTCCGAAGAGCGGCGAGTTCTTGTCCGAGAAGGTCGGGAGATTCCCATTCCTCGGCATAATATACAGCCGGACTGGGAACTCTTGGCCAGTCGAACGCCGGAAAGTCATCGGTCTTGATGGGCGAACGCTTCTCCCCAGGACCAGGCAAGCGCGTCCGATGGATCCGATCCTTCCCGACGGTCGCGCCGAAGGGAGGATCGCCATGCTGCCGGTGACAGTCGACCAGGCGGACGCTGCGGAACTTCAAGTCTGCGCGCGCGAGCTCCGCGTACCAGTCAATGTTGTGATGCTGGCGGAATGGGCGCGAGCTCTCGCCCGACCAGGCGGCAGGGATCCGGTGGCCATCGGTGTCCTCCGCAGCCTGCGCACCGCGGAGCACGCCAGAACATCCGGTTGTTTCATCAACTCCCTCCCGGTCTTCGTCCATGGCGGACCGGACACACCGTTGGCCGACTGCGTCGAGCAGTTGCGCGTCCAGCTCAAAGGCATCCGTAGGGTGCAGCAGTATCCGGTCGGGCTGCTGGCCCAGCACTTCTCCGGGGCAGGCGTCGCCCCTGGACGGCCGCCGTTCTTCGACGCTTCGTTCAACTACCTGCCGAGCGACGAATCCGCGTTCAGCTCGATGATCACAGGTCGTCAGGCCGGTCGCTGCGGCGCGACTTCGTCGGCAACCTGACTGCTACCAAGCAGCCGTCCAGAGGAGGATCGCCTTCATGACAGCCGTCATCTCGTTGTTGTTGCGCCAAGCGCGATGGGTCGTCGTACTGGCTGCGCTCGCGGGCCTGGTATCGGGCGCAGCGACCCTTGCGATCGTCACTGTGTTGCAGCATTCTCTCGCCGGCGACACCGATGCCGGATCGGTCGTCTCGTTCAGCGCAGCGACGATCGTCGTGCTCATCGCCGGTGCGGCGTCGGCGATTCTTTTGATTCGGCTCGCCCAGCAGACTGTGCACGCGATGCGGCTGGAGCTGTGTATCCGGATCGTCCACGCCGAACTGCGACAGGTCGAGCAACTCGGTCAAGGCAGACTTCTCGCCATGCTGTCGGACGACGTGACTGCGATCGCGGGCGCGGTCCAAACCGTACCGCTGCTGTTCGTCAACACGGCCATCGTCTGCGGCGCGTTGCTGTACGTCGGATTCATCTCGCCGATGATCATGCTGCTCCTGATCGTCGTACTCGCACTTGCGATCGGCCTCTACCTCATTCCGATGCGGAGTGCCAAGGGTCACCTGGCACAAGCCCGCGAGTATCAGGACGAGCAGCACGAACACCTGGCGAGTGTCACGGCCGGTAACAAGGAACTGAAGCTCAACGCCATCCGCGAGCGAATACTGCGTGGACAGCTGGACCAGGTCGGTCGCAACATCGTGCGCGAGTCGGTGCGTGGCGCGAGCCTCCAGACGATCGCAGGATCGTGGGGACAACTGCTGTTTCTGGCCATCATCGGAGTGATGCTCTTCGTGGGCCCACAGGTCGGTGTCAGCAAGGAGGACCTGGCCGGTTTCACGATCGCGTTCCTCTATCTCAACACACCATTGGTGACGCTGATCAACATCGTGCCAGTGCTGTCGCGAGCGGGCATCTCACTCGACAAGATCCGCTCGCTCGACCTACCGGCCGAACCGGAGACGGCGGCCGGCAACGCTGCCGAGCCCGACGGTTCAGGCGGGCTCCGACTGACCGGAGTCAGCTACGCCTACTCGCCGGAGCCTGGTTCGCGACCATTCACTGTCGGTCCTGTAGACCTCACCTTCCAGCCGGGGAGCATCACCTTCATTGTCGGTGGCAACGGCAGTGGCAAGACGACGCTGGGTAAGTTGATCTGCGGCCTCTACCATGCTGACGCAGGTGAGGTCTCACTTGGCGGTTCGGCCGGTGCGATCGATCCGACTGTCCTCCGCGAGCATGTCGGAGCCGTCTTCTCCGATGGCCACCTGTTCCCGACGATCGCCCGAGCGGATGGCCGGCGCGACCCGATCGCTCCGGACGAGTTGCTCGCCTCGCTCGGGCTGACCGATCGGGTCGAGCTGCACGGGGACGCGTTCTCGACACTGGCTTTGTCGACCGGGCAACGCAAGCGGCTGGCGCTGGCCACCGTCATCCTCGAGGATCGGCCGATACTGTTCCTGGACGAATGGGCGGCCGATCAGGACCCCGAGTTCCGCCAAGTCTTCTACACGACCCTCCTGCCTGCCTTGCGGGAGCGCGGCAAGCTGATCATCGCCATCACCCATGACGACCGGTACTTCGGCTGTGCCGATCAGGTCCTCAAGCTCGAGCGTGGAAACGTCGTCTACAGCGGCCCCGCCGAAGAGTTCGCTTCTCCGCTCCCGGGCAGCTCGGGCACCAGCCGGAACGTCCAATGACGATTCATTCCGAACAGCCGTGCACGCTCACTGCCTTGCGCCGCCAAGGCGACGATGAGCGTAAGGCGATCACGGGGGCAGATATCGAGCTTTCGTACGGCTACCTCCGCGCGGCCGGCTTGGACCTCGCTCAGGAGCTCGCCGAGCTCACCGGCTGTTCAGGTCCCGCGATGCGTAACGCTGGAAGAGCAAGGAGACAACTGCGACTCCGGCGGCGGAACCGATCAGCACAAGGAGGGCGCCGACCGCCCAGAGGCCGTCCGCGTCGCTAGCGGTAGCAGCATCAACGGCGAACGTCAGCGTCAATGTCAGCGGGATGGTGACGATCGCCAGCGGTGCCCTGCTCGCGCTACCGATGATTGCTGCCAGGATCGCGATGACGACCGCGAGGACAATGACCTGCCACGCTTCGTACGGTCCGGTCTCGTTGCCGGTCGCTGGGTCGAGGGTCTTTTCGGCGTGCCAGCCAAGCAACGCCAAGTACACGGCAGCGGCGGCGACGATCGCCGCCAGGGCCCAGACGGCGGTTCCAGCCGGAGTGCGAGTCTTTCCAGCGGCCATTGATCTACCTTCTGTCATTTCTCGAGCATAAAGATCCTCAGGAGCCGGCCGCCGCGACTCACTCACGCCGAGAGAAGTTGGCGGGTGGTCGGGTGGCCTTGTTGGTCGAGACGTACGAGTGTGTGCTTGTCCCATCGGTCGTCGGTGTGTGGATGGTCGGAACGCCAGTGGCAGCCGCGGCTGTCTTGGCGTGCGGTCGCCGCGGCGACGACGGCCCGCGCTACCGTCGCGAGCGGTCCGGTGCCCAAGGTGTCGAGCTCGTCCGCGGCGGCGTTCAGACCGGCGCCGTCGCGACGGATGCCGCCGTACCTGCTGAGGGTCGCGCGGATCCGCTCCGGCTGACGATCGTCGCCGAGCACGAGCTCACGGACGCGGCCGAAGTCCTTCGCGGGCAGGTCGAGGGTCAGAGCCGTTGCGACGCGTCGCCCGAAGACAAGTCCTTCCAGCAGGCTGTTCGAGGCGAGCCGGTTGGCGCCGTGGACGCCGGTCGCGGCGACCTCGCCCACTGCGTAGAGGCCGGGTACGTCGGTTGCGCCGTTGCGATCGGTTCGAACGCCACCGCACAGGAAGTGTTCGGCCGGAGCGACCGGGATCTGCTCGGACAACAGGTCGACGCCGATGCGTGCGCACGATGCCAGTACGGTCGGGAACCGCTTCCGGAGTACGTCCGGCGCGACAGCTGTCGCATCGAGCCAGACATGGTCCGATCCGTCGCGGCGCATCGTCGCCTCGATCGCCCGAGCGACGACGTCTCGCGGGGCGAGGTCGGCGCGCGGATGCCGTCCGGCCATGATCCGGCGGCCGTGAACGTCGCGCAGTACGGCGCCTTCGCCGCGGACAGCCTCGGTGACCAAGGGCAACTGGCCGCTGGTCGCACCGGTGTGGAGCGCGGTCGGGTGGAACTGGACGAACTCCATGTCCACCAGCGACGCGCCGGCTCGCAGGGCCAAGGCGATCCCGTCACCGCGCACGGTCGCGGGATTGGTGCTGGCCAGGTAGGCATTGCCGATACCGCCGGTGGCCAGTACGACGGCGCGCGCCTCGATCTGCCTGCGCTCGGTGCCCGTCTCGACGAGCACCCCGACCACCCTTCCGGACTCCGACTGAAGCAGACCGACGGTACGCCCGGTCACCGTCTGAACGCTGCTTCGCTGCAGGGCGCCGAGGAGTGCGCGATGAACCTCGGCACCGGTGGCGTCGCCGCCTGCGTGCACGATCCGGCGGCGACTGTGGCCGCCTTCCAGCGTCCTCGACAGCGAGCCGGCACCGTCACGGTCGAAGCGGGCCCCGTGAGCGATGAGTTCAGCAAGCCGCTGCGGTCCCTCCTCGACCAGCGCACGGACATTCCGGGGGTCGCAGAAACCGGCGCCTGCGACCTCGGTGTCGTGCGCGTGGTCGAGCGGATCGTCCTCGCCGTACGCGGCTGAGATGCCACCCTGCGCCCAGGGCGTGCTGCCGTCGCCGGCACTGAGCAGGATCACCTGACGGGTCGCCGCGAGACCTAGCGCGGCGGACATGCCCGCCACACCGGAGCCGATGACAACGACATCGGCCACGCGCGTCATCGAGTACCCGCAGGCTTGCCGATGGCAACCATTCGCTCGACCGAACGCCGGGCCCGCTCGGCGATCTCGGGCGGTAGCTGGATCTCGTCGCGTCCTTCGCGCAGACAGCGCAACAGCAGTTCCGGGGTGATCATCTTCATGAAGCGGCACGAGGCCTTCGGGTTCACCGGCACGAATGTCGTCCGCTGGTTGACCTTGCGTAGCTGATGGAGCATGCCGATCTCGGTCGCGACCAGAGCCGTCTTCGCCGTCAGGCCGCGGGCGGTCTCCAGCATGCCGGCGGTGGAGAGGATGTGGGTCCGGTCGGCCGGAAGATCACCCACGCCGGCGAGCCAGATAGCCGATGACGCGCAGCCGCACTCGGGGTGCACGAGAACCTCGGCCGCGGGATCGGCGGCCACCTGAGCGCGCAGGTCGGCCGCGCTGATGCCGGCATGCACATGGCACTCGCCCATCCACACCTCGATGTTGTCCCGGCCGGTCTGTCGCCGGACGTGTGCGCCGAGGAACTGGTCGGGCAGGAACAGGACCGGCTGATCCGCCGGAATCGAGTTCACCACCTCCACCGCGTTGGACGAGGTGCAGCAGATGTCGGCCTCGGCCTTCACCGCCGCGCTGGTGTTGACATAGGCAACGACAACCGCCCCGGGGTGTTCGGCCTTCCAGGCCCGTAACTGGTCGGCGTCGATGGTGTCCGCCAGTGAGCAGCCTGCCTTGGCCGTCGGGATCAGTACGGTCTTGCCGGGGCTCAGAAGTTTGGCCGTCTCGGCCATGAAGTGGACGCCGCAGAACACGATCGTGGACGCCTCGGTAGTGGCCGCGATGCGCGACAGTGCGAGTGAGTCGCCGACATGGTCGGCTACGTCCTGGATCGCCGGTTCCTGATAGTTGTGGGCGAGAATCACCGCGTCTCGCTCCTGGGCGAGGCGCCGTACCTCTTCCTGCCAGCTGGTAGTCACAACGGTCCTTCCTTCACGAGGTTTTCGCTTGACAAGCGATAACTGGGCATGGTGATGCCTTGACGAGCCCCGGTTCACCCGTGGCTGCGGGTCACCAGCAGGCTGATGTCGAGTGCGGTGGGGGAGTGGGTCAGGGCGCCGACCGAAACAGCATCGACGCCGGTGCCGGCGACATTCGCGATGGTGTCCAAGGTGATGTTGCCGGAGGCCTCGAGCCGGGTCGTGGACCCGGAGGTGTTGCGCAGCTCGACGATCAGGGCCATCTGCTCGACCGGCATATTGTCCAGCAGGATCCACTCGACCTGGCAGTCCAGCGCTTCGCGGGCCTCCTCGGCGGTGGTGACCTCGACCTCGATGGCCAAGGCGTCACCTTCCGCGGCCATGCCGTCCCGGACCCGGCGAACGGCCGGGAGGACGCCACCTGCCGCGGCGAGATGGTTCTCCTTGAGCAGCACCATGGCGGACAGGTCGAGCCGGTGGTTGGTCCCGCCGCCGCAACTCACGGCGTACTTGTCCATGGCCCGAAGGCCGGGTGCTGTCTTCCGGGTGTCGAGGAGCGCGACCGGGCGCTCACCGATCGCCGCGACGAACGCCGACGTGAGGGTCGCGATGCCCGACATCCGCTGGATGAAGTTCAGCGCCACCCGCTCGCCGGTGATGATCGATCGCGCCGCGCCGCTGATCCACGCCAGCGGCTGCCCCGGGACAACCGGATCACCGTCGGCAACAGCCGTTCGCACCTTCACGGTGGGATCGACGGCGGCGTACACCTCCTTCACGGCAGTCAGGCCGGCGACCCGACCGGCCTGCTTGGCGATCATCGTCGCCTCGGCCTCGAGCGCCTCCGGGACGCTCCATCGGGTGGTGACATCGTCTCCCGCGCGGTCCTCGAGCAGTGCGGCCGCCACCGCGGTCCAGACCGTCTCCGTCGTCAGTTGCATCTGCTGCCCGCTCCCTGTCATGTTTTCGCCTCCGAGGCGATAACTGAGTTGCACGCTACCATCGGCCTCGTGCCCACAGCCAAGAAAGGTGATCCGGTTAACTTCCCCAGCTACTCGCACGAGGTGCTCGCCGTGGTCATGTCCGTTCGCGACGGCAGGTTGTGCGTGCTGCTGTGGAAACGTGCACGCAGCCCGTTCCACGGCCGCTGGGCGCTTCCCGGCGGTGGTGTCGAGCCAACCGAGCGACTCCGGGACGCCATCACCGGGCACCTCGCGACGAAGGTCGACGTTCGCGACGTCGCGCACCTCGAACAGCTGGCCACGCACAGTGCGATCGATCGCGATCCGCGCGCCCGCGTGCTGGCGACGGCCTACCTGGGCCTGGTGCCGTCCGACGTACAGCCGAAGCTTCCGTCCGACACGCAGTGGCACCCCGTCGACGACCTGCCGCGGACCGCGTTCGACCACCACTACTTCATCGACGCCGCGGTCGCGCGGTTACGCGCGAAACTCTCCTACACGAACATCGGGTTCGCGCTGGCTCCGCTGGAGTTCACCATTGCGGAGCTCCGTGATCTGTTCGGTGCCGCACTCGGCTACGAGCTCGGAGCCACCAATCTCACCCGTGTTCTGACCCGCAGGCACGTGATCGAACCCACCGAACGCCGAGCCGGCCCCGGCCAGAGCGGGGGCCGTCCCGCGACCGTCTACAAGTTCGTCGCCCGCGAGCTGACCGTCACCGATCCGTTCGCAGTACTCCGCCCACCACGCTGACGCATGTCCTGCAGCGCGTCGTCGAACGGCTGGTTCAGGGTCGGTGCTCTCGTGCCAGATACGGAATGGTTTGTGGCCGTGACCGACTCTCTGCGCTGCGCCCTTATCGAAGGGCGACCAGTTCCTTGAGCAAGGCGGTCCTGATCGCCACGTCCTGCTGACCGGCGGCCGGGTTCCAGGGACACGAGATGTCCAGAGCGACCACGCGACCTGTCTGCAGCACGCGGTGTAGTGCTGCCAGGACGCTGTTCTTGGACGGCCCATCGGGGGCGGGGAACCGCATTCCGGGAAGTTCGTCGATGTCGATCACGTCGACATCGACGTGCAGGATGAGCGCTCCGCCCGGAAGTCCCGCGGGTAGGAGATCTTCGACGCTGTAGCGCTTCAGTTCGCTGGTGGACAGAAAGTCGGCTTCGGCAGGGTCCAGGTCGCGGGCATCGACCAGAACGGCCTGCTGCTCGGACAGTGGGCGCAGCCCCAGGGGTTCGGCGAGTCGCTCCGGGTGCCGGCCCATTGCCAAGCTGAGGGCCATGCCGCCGAGGTAGCCGGAGGTTGACGTCTGCAAGGTGTGTACGTCGCCGTGCGCGTCGAACCAAACGATGGAGGGATCCAGGCCGGCCCGTTGGGTGCCGACAATCGTTGCGAGCGCTACCAGGCAGTCTCCGGAGATCACAACAGGCATGACGTCCGGCCCGCTATGAGCGGCCACCGTCCGCGCGACCACGTCGTACAGCGTCGCCAGGCGCTGCCAGACACTCCCGTCGGGCAACGGGGCATCCACTGTCACGGTGGTCCCGTCGGGAGGCACCGGAATGCTCTCGTCGGGCAGACGTTCGTCCTGGTGATACGGCACCACGATGGTAGTCACAAGCTCAGGATAAGCGCTTCACCGCGGCGTGCTTTTCGGCGACGCCGGCGACCTGTTACCGGGTCTGGACGTCTGCGGGTGCTCGCGGCTACGGCTGGTTGTTCCGCTCTTCGTTGATCCGCAACGCTTCGGCCAGCTGGTCTTCCAAGATGATGATCCGGCAGGCGGCCTCGAGGCCGGTGCCCTGGTCGACGAGCTCGCGGGCGCGAGCGGCCAGGCGTAGCTGGTAGCGCGAGTAGCGGCGGTGACCGCCATCGGAGCGTTGCGGAGTGATCAGTTTCGCGTCGTCCAGGCTGCGCAGGAATCCCGGCGTGGTTCCGAGCATCTCCGCGGCGCGGCCCATCGTGAAGGCAGGGTAGTCATCGTCATCGAAATGGGCCGATCCGGCCGTCGTGCTTGAACTCAACAAAGTCTCCGTGTGCATTTCTGGGGTCATCGAACCTCCGTGCCGAAGGGCCCCGGTGCCGAAGCACCGGGGCCCAGAGGGGTTGTTGGATTGTCACCATCTACCGGCCGTGAGGCCGGCCTTGCCTGTCCACAGCGCGCCACGTGAAGGCCATCGCTGCAGGGATCGCTGAATGCGTAACCGAAGACCACCTTCCTTCTTGATGGAACCACGGCACCCGCCCGGCGAAGTACTGGCACTGGCGGGCGATCCGACGGCGTAATCCGATCCCTTCTCTCTCGAACAACAACTTGTACTACTACTTCAACTACGGACCACAAACTGCAACTGCGAGAACGGAACTGCAACCACAACTGCGGAACTGCTACTTCGTTCGTCAAGCCCGGAACCCCGATCGACCACTGGCTCCACAGACTCTGACCTCGGCGCGAAACCCGAGCCCTTTCACTGATCGGCCCGGCGGAGTCCGCCGTCGTACTTACTGCACAATCACACTCTTGGACAGGTCGTTAGCTGTCCACGTCAGCTTCGCTGTTCTTCTCTGTCAACACGAGGAACACTACACACGCCAGGGGGCAATGTCTAATCCCGCCACGATAGATATTGGAGGCGTCGTGAAGGAGCTTCTCCGGTGCCGCCCAGGAGGCTTTCGCGTAGTACTCGACGCTGAGCCCGGCGATCGTCGCGACCTCACTATCGCCGGTATTCGTTGGCTTCGGCGCCGAGGACGTTCAGGAGGGCCAGTGCCTCGGCGTCGCGGGAGCCGGCCGGGGCGCTGTAGAGGACCAGGTGCTGGTCGCGGTCGGTCAGGGCGAGCGAGTCGCAGTCGACGGTGACCTTGCCGACGACCGGGTGATGGAAGGACTTCGTCACCATTTGCGTCGCCTGTACGTCGTGCCGTTCCCAGAGTCTGGCGAACTCGGCACTGCCCGCCCTCAGCTCGTCGATCAGGCCGGTCACCGCGGGGTCGGACGGATAGCGGGTCAGCGTCGACCGGAGCTCCATCACGACGTTCTGCTTGAACTCGGTAGCGTCGGACACCCCGTAGAGCGGCGGGCCGTCATGCGGCGGCGCAAGGAAGGCGCGACGGGCGAGATTGCGATCCTTCGGGGCGAGCTCGCCGAAGTCCTCCATCAGCGCGGCCGCGAGATCGTTCCAGGCGAGCACCTCGAACACGGCTGACGTCACGAATCCGGCCGTCTGCGGCAACCGTTCGAGGAGGGTCAGGATGCTCGGGCGGACGTCGCGCCGATGCAGTCCGGTACGACTCGGCGCAGTACCGGCAAGCAGGTGAAGATGATCTGACTCCGCGTCCGTGAGTCGCAACGCTCCTGCGATCCCGGCCAGCACCTCACCGGATGGGCGTGGCGCCCGACCTTGCTCGAGGCGCACGTAGTACTCGGTGGAGATGTGCGCGAGAACCGCGACCTCCTCGCGACGAAGGCCAGGCGTCCGACGCCGCGCCCCTGACGGCAGCCCCACATCCTCCGGCCGCAACCGCTCGCGGCGACTCCGGAGAAACGCTCCGAGCTCCTGCTTGTCCATAACCTCAGTCTGCCCGGTATCCGCCGGCGGATCCTGGTACAGCCTGTGCCTGTATCCGCTCCGGAGATCATCCGACCCTGGTGCCATGACCCCGAACACCGACAACACATCCACCGACGGCACTCCTATCGGTCTGCTGGCCGGCAAGGTCGTACTCATCACCGGTGCCAGCCGCGGCATCGGAGCGGCCGCAGCCCGGCTCTTCGCCTCCGAGGGCGCCGCCGTCGTACTCGCCTCCCGCGGCACGGACGCTCTTCAACAGCTCGTCACCGAGATCCGGGCAGACGGCGGCGTCGCGGATGCCGTGACGATGGATCTCGCCGACCGTTCGAGCATTCGCGCAGCCGTCGACCGCGTCGACGAGTTGCACGGGCGGCTCGATGCCGCGTTCAACAACGGTGCCGCGATCCAGCGGCAGCCCGGCCCGCTCGACACGACCAGCGACGACGACATCGAGGAGCAGTTCGAGGTGAACTTCCGGGCGCACTGGACCGCGATGACGGCCGAGTACGAACTGATGCGGCGTGGCGGCGGCGGGGCGATCGTCAACACCTCGAGCATCGGCAGCCGCCGCGCCAACCCGGCGCTGCCCGCGTACGGCGCGATGAAGCGTGCCCTCAACAGCATCACCGAAACAGCCGCCGTCACCTGGGCACCGCAGGGCGTCCGCGTCAACGGCATCACTCCCGGCGGCACCGCAACGGAGATGATCGACACCTGGGAGGCAGCCACCCCAGGAGTCGTCGCCCGCATCAACGCAAGCACCCCACTAGGCCGGATGGCCGACCCCCGCGAAGTCGCCGAACTGGCCGCCTGGCTACTCAGCGACCGAGCCTCAGTAGTAACCGGCGCCATAATCCCCATCGACGGCGGCGCCGGCGCCTAGACAACCATCGCACCCTTGCCGGCACATAAAGAGGTGCGTTGGCGGCCTGCTGCCCTCCACTCTCAGTACCGGGCCTTGCGCAACGTGAGACAGTTGGCGTATACGCCCGCCCGCGCGGTCACATGCGCGGGCGCGCCTTCGTCCCGGAGCGGACGCAGCCTCATCCAGGCGCGTTTCACCGCTCCCGGTCAGTTCGCACTACTCCAGGCCCAGGACCGGGTACAAGCACCACCCCCACAAGGGAGATCTCTCATTACAGCATCTGCGCTCTCACCGATCCTGGCCGCCCCTCGCACCCTCACCGACATCTACGGCCCCGGTATCGCCGTCTGCGCACGCCCCGCCCAGGAACCGGCTGTGCCGTCGAGCAGACACCGCAACACCCGCGACGTCCTGTCCGCCCGCCCCCTCGCCATCGCCGCCGACACCCCCGTCATCACCAGCGCAGGTGGCACCGAACCCAACCTCCTCGCCGCCCTCCGCGACGGCGGCTTGCCCGTCAGCACCGATCCACGCGAGTTCCGCACCGAGGCCGAGTTCGCCGCCCGCGTCGCCGAAGCCCTCAGCGACGGCCTGCTCATGTCCATGGAGTACCCGCAGCCCGCGGCTCTGTACCCCGACGAACGCTCCGTGAAGAGCGCCGAGCTCGTCGGCTACCTCAACAACAAAGCCAGCATCAGCACCTTCGTCGACCCCCGCTTCCAGGCCCGCCGCCAGATCGTCATCATGGACGAGCTCGCCGAAGCCACCCCCGCCGAGAAGTCCTGGGTGCTCAAGGCCGCCACCAACGCCGCTCACGGCGCCAGCCTGGACGTCTACCTGCACCGAGCAGGGGACCCGGTGATCCTGCCCGCGTTCACCGACATCGTCACCGAGGTGGTCGTCGAGGAATACCTGGACATCCACCGCAACTGGGGTATCCAGCTGTACGTCGCCGCCGACGGCCGGGCCCGCCTGCTCGCCGTGACCGACCAGCGTATCGACGCCGGCGGCGTCTACACCGGCGGCCGCTTCGGGCTCGTCGTCCCCTTACCCGCCGACCTGCTGACCGAATGTCTGGCGATCGCCCAGCGCGCTGCCGATGTCGGCTACCGCGGCATGTGCAGCCTCGACTGCGCCCAGACCTACGACGGCAGACTGGTCATGCTCGACCTCAACTTCCGCATCACCAGCGGGTCCATCCCGCTGCTGGCGCTGCACACCATCCGCCCCGACGCCCTGGACTGTCCGTCGGAGTCGACGAAACTCACCACCTCCGCACCCATCGCCGAACTGCTGGCCGCGCTGCGGCCCGCGCTGCAGCGCGGTGGGCTCGCCCTCACCGGCGGCCACGACACCCGCCGTACCGACAACACGATCAACCAGACCACGCTGCACCTGATCGTCTTCGGCGACGATCAAGACGACGTCACCACCCGCCGCACCAAGCTTGAAACCACGTACAACCACTGACACGGACACCGTGCGCGGAAGTGCGCTGCGATCGTCGGCGAGGTGGCGTTCATGCCGTAACCCCGATCCGCGTCGCTCTCTGCGTCAGCGTCGTTGAGGTTACGCGCAATCACGATCGCACGCTTGGATCGTTGGTCAGTCGTTGGCGGAGGCCGGTTGCGCGGAGTGCGCGGCGGGTCAGGGCTGAGCGGATGGCGGGTTCGGTGCCGACTACTCGCACTCTGTTTTGGGCGCGGGTGACGGCGGTGTAGAAGAGTTCGCGGGTGAGGAGGCGGGATTCTTCGCCTGGCATCAGGACGGTGACTTCGGTGGCTTGGCTGCCTTGGGCTTTGTGGATGGTCATGGCGTGGAGGGTGTCGATGTTGCCGAGTCTGGTGGGGGCGAGGTCGAGGCGGCCGCGGGAGCTGTCGATGCAGACTCGGAGGGACCCGTCAGGGCGTCGGATGGTGACGCCGACGTCTCCGTTGTAGATGCCGAGGGCGTAGTCGTTGGCGGTCACCAGCACCGGTCGGCCGACGTACCAGGTGTCCCAGAGCGGGTCGTCGGTTTCCTCGGTGATCCAGCGCTCGACGGTTCGATTCCAGTGGCTGACTCCCCATGGACCCTCGCGGTGGGCGCAGAGAAGGCGATGACGGTCCAGTGCTGCCAGCGCGGCGTCTGTGTCGCCGGCCTCAGCGGCCGCCCGGATTGCCAGTACGTCGGGGAGTACCGCCGAACGCAGAGTTTCGAGAGGATCGTCGTCATCGACGAAGTGGACTCGGTCACCGCCTTCACGGAGGGCGTCGAGGACGACCTCTGGCCGGCCGTCGCGAATGGCTAACGCCAACTTGCCGATCTCACCTCCGAATCGGTGCGAGGTTCGAAGCTCTGCCGCTTCGATGTGCCCGCCGGCGACCAGTCCCTCGACGAGGTCGGCGAGTACTGCGCCTGCTTCGATAGATGCGAGTTGGTCGGGGTCGCCGACCAGGACCAGGTGGGCCTCGGGCCGGACCGCATCGAGGAGCCGCGCCATCATCGTCAGGGAAACCATCGAGGTCTCGTCGACGATGACGATGTCGTGCGGTAGACGGTTGTCCCGGTCGTGGCGGAACCGCGTCGACGAATCGGGTCGCCGACCGAGCAGCATGTGCAGGGTTCGGGCCTGAAACTCGCCGAGTCTTTCCCTGTCCTCCGCAGTGAGGCGCTCAGTCATCTCGCGCCGAACGGCCTCCTCGAGGCGGCCGGCTGCCTTACCGGTTGGTGCGGTGAGGGCTATCCGTGGGCTGCGATCCCCGGCCAGGTCTGCCTGCTCCGCAAGGAGGGCCAGCAGGCCCGCGACCGTGGTGGTCTTGCCCGTGCCTGGGCCGCCCGTGAGGACCGTCGTCCATTGCCGGGCAGCTGTTTCGGCCGCTGTCCGCTGTTCGATGTAAGCCGGACCGGGGAAGAGGCGGTCGAGTCCTGCGGTCAGAGCTGTTTCACTGGCAATGGTGGGTGCGGGTCGGCCGGCCCGACGGCGAAGGTTCTGATCGACCTCCGCCTCCTCTCGCCAGTAGCGATCGAAGTACAGGCGAGTGCCCTCAAGGCGGAGCGGGTGTGGGGCGCTGAGCAACGAACTCGCCGCCACAGCCGTGAGCCACTCGTCCAGGGCAGGCCAGGCCAGCTCGTCGCCATCGTCACCAACCTCGTCGCGGACCTCGGCCAGGTCGAGGCAGACGGATCCGGCACGAACGGCTCGTGCTACCAAAGCACAGGCAAGCGCCACGGATTCGTTGCTTTCAGCAAGCAGTGCAGTGAGTCGAGAGGCCACATGAACGTCGGCGGCCACGATGACGCCGGCCGCGTTGAAGTCGCGCAGGATCCCGGTCGCGGTAAGCGCGAGGGCGGAGTCGAACTCGTCGACTGACGCGGTCATGGTGTGCTCCCGTCGAGCAGTTCGGACAGGGCCAGTACGAGTGCTGTCGGCATCGGCCAGCTGAACACCCCGGCCGGGTGCCCGTCCACGATCGGCGTCTGCGGTCCGCACATGCCGCGCAGGTAGAGGTAGATCACCCCACCGAGATGTACGTCGGGGTCGTAGCCCGGCAGCCGCCATCGGAGGTACCTGTGCAGGACCACCGAGTAAAGCATTGCCTGCAACGGATAGTCGGAGTGCAACATCGCGGCACCCAGTTGCTCAGGAAGGTACTCCGAAGAAGTCGCGGGCTGTTCGGCGTCGCCGAGCCGGTTGGTCTTGTAGTCGACCACGACGAAGCGATGCTCCGAGCCGTGCGGAACCCGCAGTACGACGTCGATCGAGCCGGTGAGGTAGCCGCGCAGGCTCTGCCGACCGAGGAGTGGCTGTTCGAGGCGATCGGCGTAGGGGAGAAGCGGATCGTCGGCCGGCAGATGGGTGCGCAGCAGCGGCGCCAGTTGCTCCAGCCGGATATCGGTCAGAACCGCGTCGTCGCCGCCGGCCAGTGGGATTTCGAAGTCGAGTTCGCGGAGCCGGTCGGCGCGGCCCAACTCGCCGAGAGTCAGTCCGGGAACCAGCGGACCGAGGGGGGTCGTGTGCATCGGCAGCAGCGCGGTGGCCAGCACATCGGCGGTCACGTCGACTCGCCAGAATCGCAACTGCTCGCGGACCTTTACGGTCAGCTCGGCATGCAGGTCGGGCGCCTGTGGATCCGCCTCTTCGAGCACAGCGTGCACGAGCGACCCGAACGTGGCTCCCGCCGGGAGCCCATCCATCGGAGATGGCAGCGCAGCGGTTGACGCCGGCTGACGCGCCGATACCGGGTCGACGGACTCATCCTCCAACTGACTCTCTTCGTGCTCGCTGGCGACACCGCCCACCTGTTGGTCGGCCGCACGGATCAGCCCCGAGTACGACGTACGGCGCCAGGTGAGGTCGACTTCGCGGGTGAAGACTCCGGACGCGAGCCCACCGGGGAGTTCGTCGGGGACGGGCTCGGAGTGCTCGGCGATGACGGAATCCTCGACCACTGGCCCACCGGCCTGCTGCCAGCGCCGCAGCCAGCTCAGTACTTCGTCGTCGGAGGATGACCTGTCGAGAGTGTCGGGCACGATCGCTTCGCCTTGTTTCCGGCCGCGCAGCAGCCGCGAGATGCCGCCATTGATCTCGTCCCAGGACGGCGCCCACCAGGCCACGACCTGTGACTGGGCCCGGGTCAGGGCGACATAGGTCAGGCGGATGTCGTCACCGGCCTCCTCGACGCGCCAGAGCTTTTGATTGGCGCGGTGACCGCGGTGCTTCTTGCCGCCGAGGTCGAGACGCCGCTCGCCGTCCTTGTGGAAGACCAGGAGTTCGGTCTCCTCGACCACGTGGCGGGTGAAACCGAACGGCAGGTACACGACTGGATACTGCAGGCCTTTGCTGACCCACACAGTCATGATCTGTACGGCGGCCGCGTCGCTGTCGAGCCGCCGAGTTCGCTCGACCGTGCGTCCGCGGCCGGTGCACTCCGTACGCAACCAGTCGAGCAGGGCGGGCAGTCCGAAGCCCTCGCGGTGCGCGGTCTCGTGGAGCAACTCGGCCAGGTGAGCCAGGTCGGTCATGTCGCGCTCGCCGCCGCGCCAGCCAAGTACGCGCTGGGTCATCCCGTGCGCCTGCGCGGCCTCGAAGACCGCCGCGACACCACTGGTGCGCAGCCGGTCGGCCCAGGCGCGCAGCGTCTGCCCGGTCCGGTCGGTGAGCTCCTCGCCACCGGCGCGCAGGCCCGCCGCCGTTTCGCCGAAGAACATCGTGGTCGCCGCCGCACGGACCAGGCCGGAGCGGTGCGGTTGCTCGAACGCCTCGAGCAGACAGAGCCAGTCCTTGGCGGCCTGCGACGAGAAGATGTCGAGGTCTCCGGAGTAGACAGCAGGGATGCCGGCTCGGGCCAGCTCCTCCCGACAGACGCGCGCGTCCTTGTGTGTCTCGACGATGACCGCGACGTCACCTGCGCGGACCGGTTGATCCGCGTACGTCGCGCCGGCGGTCAGCAGACGACCGATGTCGGCCGTCAGATCGCGGGCAATGTGATCGCGGAGCTCGTCGATCGGGATGCTCTTTCGCTGGGCCGAGCCGAACTGGTCCCTGCGCGCGACCCGCAGCCGGAAGGGGGCGACCGACGGTGCTCCAGCAAGCCTGCCGCCCTGGTGATGGGCGGCCACCGGATGCACGACGATGTCCTTGTGGCCGAGCTGGGCTCCGCCCATGACGACCTGGAGGCAGTCGACCAGCGGCTTGTCGCTGCGCCAGTTCATATCGAGGGTACGCCGCTGTCCGGCCGTGGCCGCGGCGGTGAGGTAGGTCGCGATATCGCCGCCACGGAATGCATAGATGGCTTGCTTGGGATCGCCGATCAGCACCAGGGTGCTGGGCCCGTTGAAGGCTGCGTCGATCACCTTCCACTGCACCGGGTCGGTGTCCTGGAACTCGTCGACCATGACGACCGACCACCGACGTTGCATCTGCTTGCGGGCCGGCGCGTCGGGATCTTCCAGGGCGGCCGCGAGTCTGGTGAGCAGATCGTCGTACCCGAGGATGCCGAGGCGGCGCTTGCGACGTTCCATCTCAGCCAGTACCGCGTGCGCGAATTCGATCCGGACGCCCTCCGGCGAAGCCACGGCGTACTGGTCCGGAACCAGTTTGGTGTGTGGGTTGGCGACTGCTTTCAGCGCGATCTCGAGTGCGGTGGCCCGATTGACGGGTGGCTGGTCGGCCAAGCTCCCGAAGCGGCTGAGGTAGAGGTCGTCGACCACCTCGGTCACGAGATCTCCTAGATCGTCGACCAGCGTGACGCCTGCATCGGTGTCACCTGCGACGCCGAGCGATCGCAGGACGAGCTGGCAGAATTGATGCGTGGTTGCGATGGTCGCGGCGTCGAAGTTGGCCAGCGCATCGCGAAGACGCAGATGCCGCGCCGCGATCTCTTCGGCGCTGCCGTTGGCGAGGTGACCGAGAAGGCCTTCGTCGGCAGCCCAACGGGCCGGGTCGGTCAGTGCGAGTTCGGCGTCGAGCAACTGGGTTCGGACGCGCTCGCGGAGTTCTTGGCTGGCCGCGCGACCGAAGGTGATCAGCAGCATCTCGTCGAGCCTGGCCCGGCCCTCGGCCACGAAACGGGTGACCAATCCGGCCAGCGCATAGGTCTTGCCCGTGCCGGCACTCGCCTCCAGTACGACGGTTCCGGTCGGGAGGTCACCGAGAAGATCGAAGGGTTCCATCACGACGCTCCTTGCTCGTAGCGAAGCATCGGTTCCCAGAGCCGGGCAGCGTAGGCGCCGAGCCGAGTTCGCTCGCCCGGGCGGTCCTCGCCGGGCCGGGCCGGTTCCAGGAGGTCTTCGATCCGGCGGTAGGGGCCCCAGACGCGGACGTGCGCGGGATCGGCGTTCTCGCCGTCGTAGGCGGCCGGGCTCCATCTTCGGCCGGCCGCGGTGGCCGGATCGTCTCCGGTACGGCGTGCTTCGTGCCAGGCGAACGAAGTCTTGAGTGGAAGGGGAAGCGGCTCGCGCCGGCCGGCGTCGTAGATCGCGGTCAGGTCGGCAAGTAACCCGCGGGCTTCCGGTCCGACCGGGCCGAAGAGCCGGGTGGCCGGAGTGTTCCGGCCGCGGCCGATGGCCAGCGCCGTCCAATTGTGGTCGTCGTCGTTGGCGGACAGAGCGAGCAGCTGAATCCAGCAGGACAACAGCTGTTTGGCGTCAAGTCGGGAGAAGCTGACCGAGACCAGCCGGTGGCCGTGCACAGCCGGCACGGTGCCGGTAAGCCGTCGGCCACCGCCGAGATCGACATCCAGATCACAGGCCCGGGAACTGACCTGCCGGTGCGGATGCGCACTGATCGCGAGCTCTCTGGCTTCGTCGCGTACGGCGGTCGCCGTCCGCCAGCCGAGTCGTCCCGGTGGCAGCGTGCCTCGTCGCCACTCTGCTTGCAGCGCGTCGTTCGGGTGGACTCCTGCCAGCATGTCGCGGAGCAGCCGGTCGCCGACCGACCACTTCTCCAGGTTGTCGATCTCCACCGGCATCTGGTCCGAGACACCATCGACCTCCCATGGCAGCGTCAGGTCGAGCGCCCGGAAGTATCCCTTCACGGGGTGCCGGAAGAACGCCAGGAGATCAGCCAGGGCGATGTCCTCGTCATCAGCCACGTCCAGCTGTCCGGCCAGGAACTCCGGGCGGGCTGGGCGGGATCCCGCGGCAGCTCGAGCCGCGACCAAGGCAGTCGGGTCGTACGTGAAGGGTCCCGGCGTACCGAGACGGCCAGCTTCGAGGTTCTTGCGGTCGAAGGGCTGGAGCGGATGCTTGATCAGCACAGCATCCCGGACGTTCGTGTCGGTGGTGCGATCGAGGACGTCGAGGAGCTCACCCAGCGGTACTGCGGGCGGGCGCCGCTGTCCGGAATACTCGTTGGCGCCGGTGTAGGTAATCACCAGAGATTCGGTCGCAGCAAGAATCGCATCCAGCAGAAGCTGGCGATCCTCGCTGCGGACATCACGCTCGCCCGTGATCGGGGTCCTGGCCAGCAGGTCGTCTCCGTCGGCCAGGCCGAACCGTGGGAACACGCCGTCGTCGAGTCCCAGCAGGCAGACCACACGGTGCGGGACCGATCGCATCGGCACCATCGTGCAGATGGTCAGCGTGCCGGTCCGGAAACTGGCTCGGCTCGGGCGGCCGGCCAGGTGGGTGGACAGGAGGGCTCGGACATCGGAGAGCCTCAACGGTGTCTCAGCCAACGCGCCGGCGTCGGCGGTGACCTCGGCGAACTCGCGGTGCACCTGGCCAAGTTGCCAGTTGTCGTCGGGAACGACCCGCGTCAGCTGATCGATCCCGGTGCGCAGGGCGTCGAGCCAGTCCGTCAGCGGCCGGGTGCCCTCCAGCCGTTTGGTTGCTGCCTGCAACCGATCGATGTACTCCGCGAACCGGCCGGCCAGCTCGATCCGGGTGCTGCCGACGTCGTCGAGTGGCAGCGTCGTGTCGATCCAGGCATGCGCATCGTCGGACATCGTCACCCCGGCGAGGATCCGGTCGATGCCGAAGCGCCAGGTGTTCTGTGGATAGGCGGCGAGACCGTACGGCGCGCGATGGTCCTGGTCGAACGCCCACCGCACTCCCGACTCGCGGACCCAGCCGGTAATCGCGTCCAGGTCGTCATCGGTGAACCGGAAGCGGCGCCGTACCGGCTCGGTCCGGGCAAGGTCGAGCAACTGGCTGGCGGTGGCCCGGCTGCCGGCGACGTCGAGCAGCTGGGAGGCGACGCCGAGCAGGGGATTGGTCTGGATGAGTGACCGGTCAGCCAGCTGGACCCGCATTCGATGCGCCGGGTGGCCGTCGGCACGGAGGTCGCCGAGGCCGAAACGAGCGCTGATCAAGGGCGCGAACGTCTCGATGTCGGGACACATCACCAGGATGTCGCGGGGTTCCAGTGTGGGATCGGCATTCAGCATCCCCAACAGCACCTCCCGCAGTACGTCGACCTGGCGCGCCGCACCGTGGCACGCATGCACCCGCACGCTGGAGTCGTCGGCGCGCAGGCGGCGGCCTCGGGATGCGACGGTGTTGCTGTGCAGGTCGTGCTGCAACCAGCCGAGAAGGGTGTCCGGCACCCTGGGCGACGGAAGCCGGCGATCAGTTGCCGACGCAACGGTGAGAGCCAGTTGCAACTCACGACTGTCCCGCCCGAGCGTGGCCAGGAGCGGATGGTCGGCCTCTTGGTGGCTGGTGTCCGCGGTGCGGTCGCCTGCGCTGATGCCCGCTGTGGCGAGGCGTTCCCAGAGTCTGTTGCTGGGGTGGGGGAGCCATAGATGTACGTCACGGTGTTCGGCCAGCCCGCAGAGCAACTCGATCTCAGTGACCGGGAGCCGGGTATGCCCGAACAGCGAGAGTCGCGAGGGCAGGTCGAGAGACTCTGGTCGATCGCGAAGATGGGCCAGAGTCTCGGCGTGACGAACGTTCGGCGGCGGTGCGTCGATCCGGTCGACGAGACGCCGCCAAAGTTCAGGTTGCCAGCTCAGATCGTCGTCTACCCGCGCCCCGCGGCCGTCGGTGTCCTGGCCTCGGCTCCAGTCCGCCAGCACAGTAGGCCGCTGTACGGCGTACGCGGCGAAGAGCCGGGACAGTCTCGCGGCGACGGCGTACCGGCGTCCCTGTCGCAGCTCCGCCTCGGCGTCGGTGGCGAAATGGCCGAGGTGTCGAGCGACAGGCTCGCACCAGCTCTCGTCGAGGGAAGCGTCGAGCACAGCGAGCAGCGGCCACACCATCGCGTCGGCGGCCCAGGGATCGTCATCTGCGAGCCCAAGGATCGTGGCGACCAGCGAGCGCGGCGTCGCGAACCGTACTCCGGCGCAGACCCCGTCGCCTCTTCCCGGCGCAGTACCCAATCGGTGTGCAAGGCGTTGGGAGAGCCACCGCTCAACACCCTTCGCAGGGACCACCACGAGCTCTTCGGCGAACGGGTCGGAGAGCGGTACGGCGAGAACGTCACCCATCGCGTCGGCGAGCAGGTCGGTTCGCTCGGCGCGATGGAGATACAGGGTCACCGACGCAGCATGCCACGTGACGTGGCGGAGCCTATGACGGCGTCGCCGACCGCATCCGTGATGACGGTGGACTGGCTCGGAGACCGGGAAAATGCGGTCAGTTGGGTGGCGGTGTGCGGCCCTCGGCCAGGAGGGCGAGGCGTTGGAGGGTTTCGGCGTTGCGGACGTGCAGGATGGGGTCGGCGATCTGGGTGGGGATGAGCGTGGCCGGTCCTTTGGTCATGTGTTCGCGCATGACGAGGTGACAGACACCGTCCTCCTCGGTCGCTTCGAACTCGACCTTCCCTTCGCCGGTGGGCCAGGCGCGCACCTTCAGTTCGAGGAGGCGTAGGGGCTCGTGGCGGAGCACGGTTGTGGCGTCGTCGATGAGCAGGGGCCAGACTCCGACCGAGTGGTGGATGCTGTGCCCGGGCTCCGGCCAGCCGGGGTCGACGTCGCGAATCCTGGACGCCCCGACGACCCACGAGGCATAGCTCCACCCATCGGTCAGTACGGCGAACACGTCGGCCACGGACGCGTTGATCAGGCGCTCGGTTTCACTCATGCGTGACCTGTACCCGCCGGTCAAGCCGCCGACCCCCCCGCTGGTTCTCAGCCACCCAAGCCTCAGCGGCTTCGGTGACTCCGGTACCTGGCCACGACCACTCCACCGATGATGAGGACCAGAAGAAGGAGGACGGCCCCGACGATCCAGGGGGCGCCGCCCCAGTCGCTCGGGTCTCCATCGGAGTCCGCTCGGGGAAGAGCCGCGAGCAGGACCCATGCCACCATGCTCATCGGACTCAGGCGCCGGTCTCGACGTCGCCGCGCCACTGGCCGGTTTCGTTGCCCCGAGCCTCGATGAAGTCCTTGAAGCGGGCCATGTCGCCCTTGACCCGCCGTGAGATCACGCCGGTCTTGTCAGCAACGGTCTCCGCGATGCCCTCGGGCTCGATGTCCATCTGCGCGGTCACTCGGGTCTCGGTGTCGCTCAGCCGGTGAAAGGTGATCACTCCGGCGTGCTTGGCACCGGAATCGGTGGTCCAAGCGACCCGCTCGTCGGGGTGCTGCTCGGTGATGGTCGCGTCGAACTCGCGCTTGACCCCGCCGATCGAGGTCACCCAGTGCGTGTGCGTCGCGTCGGTCTGCCGGATCTCGTCGACGCCGTCCATGAACTGCGGGAACGACTCGAACTGGGTCCACTGGTTGTAGACCGCGCTCAACGGGACCTGTACGTCGACCGTCTCGATGATGTTGCCCATCATGACCACTCTTTCCGGTTGATTGGAGGCCCTCCGGTGACCAGAGCGAGCAAGCTGAAACGCGAATGCTGAACTTGTTCAAAAACTTCTGCGGTGCGCAGTGCCGACCTTTTTGAGGCAGCCCCGACGCTGTTGGTCCAACGCCGAGGCCTAGGACCTCCGGCGTCTCGAGACACCGACCATCCTTAGCTCCGGACGGTGCCCACCGTGGTCCGGTTTATGTGTGGAGCGGCACTTCGCGCTCACGAGGTGGCGGATGGGGTGCCGACGCGCCCGAGAGTGCATGAGATGGGGGGAGATGGGTACCAGAGGGCAATCTTTGACCGCGGTCCAACCGTGTGCCGCGCCGTGACTTGATGTCGCGAGGTCAAGAATGAGTGTTTCGGTACTGAGTGGTTGCCGGCAGACGATGCCGATGAAGTGTTCGACGGCCGCGGGTCGAGCGGCCCGGGAGGCGGCGACGGTCGAGCTGTTCGAGCTGCGGGCCCGCACCCCCGACCTCGTAGAGCAGCAGTTGCTGCTCGAGCGGGTGGTGGAGCTCAACCTGGAGATCGCGGGCGGAATCGCGGCGCGGTTCCGGGGCCGGGGCGCCGAGCTCGAGGATCTTGAGCAGGTGGCGTTCCTGGGGCTGATGAAGGCCGCGACCCACTACCGGCTGGACGCGAACACGCCGTTCATCGGGTACGCCGTACCGACGATCCGGGGTGAGGTGAAGAGGTACTTCCGGGATGCCGCGTGGACGGTCCGGATTCCGCGCCGTCTGCAGGATCTTCAGGGGATGGTGTCGGCGCAGCTGCCGGCGCTTGAGCAGGAGCTCGGGCGGGAGCCGTCGAGCGAGGAGCTGGCCGAGCGTCTCGGGGTCGAGGCGGCGGATGTCGAGCAGGCGCTGGCTGCACGTGGCTGTTTCAACACCTTGTCGCTGGATCGTCCGGACGACGACGGGTTGAGCCTGGGTGATGTCGTGGCCGATCAGGACGACGGGGGAGTGGATCGTCTGGAGGCGGTGGACATGTTGCAGCCGATCCTCGAGGACCTGGATGCCCGGGAGCGGCGGATCCTGGAGTTGCGCTTCATCGAGGGCTGGAACCAGACCGACATCGGTGCCGAGATCGGCGTCAGCCAGATGCAGGTCTCGCGCCTCCTTCGCCGCATCCTCGGTGAACTCCGCGACCGGCTCGCGCCGCTATCGGTGGCGGTCTGAGATGACAGAGTTGCGCAAGGACGGCCACGGTGGGCCACAAACCGTCAGCTACTGGGATGATCCCGGCCGGCGATCGGTGCGACTCGACAGTTTGCGGGTGTCGATCAGCTCTTGGGCTACGTCGTGGAGCTTGCGATTGTTGTCCTGTGAGTAGCGCTTGAGGACGGTGAAGGCCCGGGTGCTGTCGAGGTCGTAGCGTTCGATCAGGATGCCGATCGCCTGCCCGACCAGGTTGCGGGCGTCGGCGGCCCGGGTCAGATCGACTTCGCGGCGAGCGCCGGCGATCGCCACCGAGGCGTGGTCGGCGAGGATGTGCGCCACGGCGAGGTCGTCCGCGTCGAACCCGTTCGGTAGGTCGCTGTACAGGCTCAGCACCGCCCGGGCCGATCCGCCGGTGAGGAGCGGCAGATGGATCGCCGACCGGATCCCTGCAGCCGTCAACGCGTCCGACCAGGCTCCGGGCCAGCGCCGATCGGCGCCGACATCGGGGATGAGCAGCGGGGTGTGGTCGCGGATCACCGACAGCAGCGGTCCGTCCGCGGCCAGGATCTGGGCCTCGTCGAGCTTCGTCAGCCGGGGATCGGTCATCGCCATGATCTCCGGCCGCCGGCCCCGGCCGACCAGTACCACCGACGCGTAAGTGCACCAGACGGCCTGCAATGCGTACTGAACGACACTTTCGACCGTCAGCTCGACGCCGTCCGCGTCCTGCAGCTCAGCGGCGAGCTTCCCGAACGCCTCCGCGGACGAATGATCTCGGGACATGCCCAACTCCTAGGAACTCCGCTTCTCCCGGCACCCGGCTGCTCGAGCGACCGTCGATATCGTACGCCAGTCGGTGGATTCCTTACCCGGGCCGGGAGGACCGTGGCGATGCCACTTGCCTCACATATCGTGTGCCGACCGGCTCAGGCACTCACGGTCGATGTGGTGGAGTGTTGTGTGATTGGCGGTGAGCAGATCGTCTCGCTCGATCGTGAATTCGACTGTGTAGGTCGTCGTACCCCCGTCGTCGGTCAGCCGTTCGGTCACAATCCCGGGCGTACCCGCGACGACCTTGCCTCGCACCAATCCACCCAGGTCGACGGCGGCGGTCACAGCCTCGGCGATCTCGAACACCCGAAGCCCCCTTCCTCACTGGACAACAAGCCCGAAGGCTTCAACCCGTCCAGTACCCAGCCCCGCACCTACGACGCGATTGCCCAGCGACCCGGAGTCAGGGGAGCTTCTCGGTGAGGTAGTGAGGACGGCGCTTGCCTTGGGCATCGAGGTAGGTGTCGACCAGGTCGCGCACGCCCTGACGGAGCCACCGAGAAGTAGGTGACTGGACGTGGCGCAGCTCACCCCGGGCGCCAGTCTCTGTTCGGACCTATCCGCATCGGCGGCAGCTCCGAATGGACTGACGTTGTGGCAATTGCTGCCCAGGACCCCGGTGGCGCTCAGTGAGGTGCCGATTCAGGGGGTCCGTGGTGTCAGAAACGCTCATTCCTTGCCGTGCGGACTGGTGCTCCGCGGCGAATGTTCCAGCGGTGATCGCGCAACCACACTGCGTTGTCATGGCTTGTACGGCCGGTCCGCCCGGCTTCGCCTCGTGAGGAGTTCTACTGTGCTGCCGAGTTCTGCTCGTGTCAGATCCGTCGTCGTTTCCGTCCTGGTCGCGTTGGCTTTCACCGTCGCTCCGGTGGCGATCGTGTCGGCAGCCGCGGCGCAGCCCGTCGGGGTTGCCGTAGCGGGTGACCCGTTGCTTCCGCCGGCCGACAGCAGTTCGCCGGCACCGGGCGATGAGCTGGTACCGCCCGCGCCGGTCGCCGTACCGAATCAGACAGTGCAGGCGCCGGGCGTGAGCTCGTCGTTGCCGACTTCGGTGCCCGGTTGGTTGGGCTTGGTGCTGCTCGTCGTCGTGTCGTTGGTGCTGACCGCGGTCGCCTTCACGACGCTGGCGTGGATGCTGCATGCCTGGCGTACGCCGGAACACCTCGAGGCGACGCGGTTCCGCCGGATCCGGCGGACCGACCAACCGTTGCCGAGGTTCACCCTGCTGGTGCCCGCGCGGCACGAGGAGGCGGTGCTCGGCCGGACTCTGGATCGGCTGGCGGCGTCGGAGTACGACGATCTCGAGGTGATCGCGATCATCGGTCACGACGATCCCGGGACCGAGGCGGTCGCGCGGGCCGCGGCGGAGCGGCACCCGGACCGGGTGCGCGTGGTGATCGACCACAGCGTGCCGAAGAACAAGCCCAAGGCGCTCAACACCGCGCTCGCCGAGGCGACCGGGGACGTCGTCGGTGTCTTCGACGCCGAGGACGAGGTCCATGTCGGGTTGCTGCCGCACATCGCCGGGCGCTTCGCCGAGACCGGCGCGGACGTCGTACAAGGTGGTGTGCAGTTGATGAACCTGCAGACCAGCTGGTGGTCGCTGCGCAATGTCTTGGAGTACTACTTCTGGTTCCGCTCTCGCCTGCATTTCCATGCCGGCGCCCGGTTCATCCCGCTGGGCGGCAACACGGTCTTCGTCCGTACCGATCTGTTGCGTGAGATCGACGGTTGGGACGCGGAGTGTTTGGCCGAGGACTGCGAGCTCGGAGTCCGGCTGTCGACCCGCGGTGCGGTCGTCGCGGTTGCCTATGACCCCGAGCTGGTCACACGTGAGGAGACACCGGGCGATCTGACGGCTCTGATCAAGCAGCGGACGCGGTGGGCGCAGGGCTTCCTGCAGGTACTGCGCAAAGGTGTCTGGCGTCAGTTGCCGACCCGTCGCCAGCGTCTACTCGCCTGGTACACGCTCGCGATGCCGTTCCTGCAGGCCTTCACCGGCTTGATGATTCCGGTGTCGGTAGCGGTAATGCTGTTCGCGAAGGTGCCGACCGGGATCGCGCTCATCACCTTCCTGCCACTCGTCCCGACCCTGGTCACGCTCGCGGTCGAGGCTGCCGGCCTCGGCGAGTTCTCCCGTGCGTACGACGTACGGGTGCGACTGCGCGACTACGTTCGGCTGCTGCTCGGCACCTTCCCGTATCAGCTCATGCTCGCCGCGGCTTCGGTCCGCGCAGTCATCCGCGAAGCGCGAGGCGACGGTAGCTGGGAGAAGACGACCCACACCGGCGCACACCGCGAAGAGCAGCCGGTCGAGCTCAAGGCCGCGGCCTGATCCAGCACTTCTGCCCCCTGCTTGGAGATCCGCATGACCCTGCTCATTTCTGAACGCCGTCCTGTCGAGGCGGCCCCGACCATCACTGAGCCGGCGACCACTTGGTGGCGGCGGAACCGCAGCGATCTGGCCGTTCTGGTGCCGGTCCTCCTCGTCGCCGCGGCGGTGCACGCGATCGGTATGTTCGGCGCCCCGCAACGCATCGACGACGAAGGCACGTACGTCGCCCAGGCGTGGGCCGTCCTCAATCTGGGCGAGCTCACCCACTACACCTACTGGTACGACCATCCTCCGCTCGGCTGGGTCCAGCTGGCCGGGTATCTGGGACTGACCGACGGATTCGGCCGCGCGCCGAACGCGGTGGCCGCCGGGCGTGAGTTCATGCTCGTCGTCCAGGTGATCAGCGCCGGGCTGCTGTGGCTACTCGGCCGCCGGCTCGCGCTGCCACGGTGGGCGGCCGCGGTTGCCGTCGGCCTGTTCAGCCTGTCTCCGTTGGCGATTCAGTTCCACCGCACGGTCTATCTGGACAACATCGCGACGCCTTGGTTGCTCGCGGCATTCGTTCTGGTGCTGACTCCGCGCCGCAGACTGGGTGCCTTCACAGCGTCCGCCGCCTGCTTCGCCATCGCCGTACTGACAAAAGAGACCTCGCTGTTGTTGCTGCCTGCGCTGGCCTGGATGCTCTGGCAGCGCAGCTCCGGTGGGACACGCCGGTACGCCGTCGCGGTGGCGACCTCGGTCTTCGTCCTGATCGGTGGCGGTTATGTGCTGATGGCCACGGTCAAGGGTGAGCTGGTTCCGGGTGCCGACCACACCAGCTTGATGAACGGCATCCGGTTCCAGCTCGGCGGTCGTGCCGCGAGTGGAAGCGTCTTCGACGCGGGCAGCCTCAGCCACAAGACCTTGGCGATCTGGTTGCAGCTGGACCACGTGTTGCCGGTGCTGGCGGTCGTGGCTGCTCCGGCGGCCGTCGCGGTCAGACGCCTCCGGCCCTTGGCGATCTCGTTCCTGTTGTTGCTGATCATGATCGTCCGGCCCGGTGGCTATCTGCCGGTGCCGTTCGTCATCCTGATGCTTCCGGTAGGCGTGCTGCTCATCGCGGGTGTGGCGGACCGAGCCTTGCAAGCCGTTCGAACCGGCCTCCGGCACAGAAACGCGGCGGACGAGAGGCGCGGCGTGCGGCGGGTGGCGGCGATCGGCGGCGCAGTCCTTCTGGCCGGTACGGCGCTCACGGCCGCGACTGTGGCTGCTCCTGCCTGGGCCGGGCAGCTGCGTGGTCTGGCGATCGCACCCTTGGATCGCCCGATGACTGAGGCAACCAGTTGGATCGAGGCGAACGTCGGCAGGGATCAGCGGATCCTGACCGACGACGCCTTGTGGGTGGACCTGGTGCGTGCGGGTCATCCGCGGGAGAACGTGGTCTGGTACTACAAGCCGGATACCGACGGCCGGGTGCCGTCCGGGGCCGACAAGTACCAGTGGATCGTCTCTACCGCCTCGGTGCGCGCCGATCCGGGCGCCTTCCCGACCCTGCAGGCGGGTCTGGCTCGATCGGTGGTGACGGCGAGTTTCGGGACCGGTGATCAACTGGTCGAGGTCCGCCGAATCCTGCCGGCGGCGCCGGAGGCCGGGGTCCTGCAGGCGCAAGCGGCAGCACGCACCGCGGCGGGCCGAGCGTTGGCGGGCAACACCGATCTGAACATCGCCGACCCGGCACGCGAGTTGCTCCGGGACGGACGAGTGGACGGCGCCTTGATGACGCTGCTCGCCACTGCGGCCGGATCCGGTCCGCTGACCATCGCCGAACTGCCTGCGGTCGCGGGCGAGGACACCGCTGGCGTACCGCGTCATCAGGCGCTGCTCACCGGTGTCGCCGCGGACCGCGCGGATCGGCTGCGCGCCCTGCTGGCAGCGCAGTCCGGCCGGTTCCAGGCGGAGTTGGTAGCGCATGGCAACGAAAGCTACGAGCTCAGGGTCGCAGCGCCGTACGGAAGCTGAACCTTTCCCATCCCCTTAGGAGATCTCATGAAACACCTCATTCGGCCCCTGACTGTCACCTTCTTGTTGCTCGGGGCAAGCAGCCTGGCACTCGCCGGGCCTGCCGCCGCCGCGCCGAGCGCCGCGTCCTGGGTGCGGGCCGGGCACCTGGTGCCAGGCTTCGGCGCGGTTGTTGTCGGACTGACGCCGTTCGACGGTTCGAAGGTTCCGTCGATGGCCGGCGGGAAGGTGCCCGCGGCACCGAACCAGAACGGCATGCTGACCATCACCGAGACCGCCGGCTACGGCAAGCTCGGTGCGTATCGTCAGGTCCCGGCCGGGGTCTACAGCATCACCGTCCGTCCGGTCGGGTCGGCTCCGGACTCAGCTCCGGTCATCACCGGCACCCTGCGGACGGAGGCCGGTGGCGCGACCACCATCGCCGTACTCGGCACTCCGAAGGCACCGCAGGTCAAGACCCTGCCCGACGACCTGACACCGCCGCCCGCCGGGAAGGCGCGCGTCCGGTTGATCAACGCGGCCGCCGGGTCGAAGACGGTCGACGTCACCGCGGTCGGTGGGCCCGCCCTGGCGTCCGGAGCCCCCTTCGGCACGGCGACGCAGTACGGCGAGGTGCCGGGCCGCGGCTGGACCGTGGAAGCGAAGGGACCGGGCCGGTCAGCGGGCAGCGCGGGTACCAGCAAGCTCGACATCCGGGCCGGCAATGTCTATACGCTCCTGGTCCTCGGTACGGCGTCGCAGCCGTTGCGGATCCAGCCGGTGGTCGACGCGACCGGCATGGTCGCGATGCCCACCAAGGGAGCCGAGACCGGGCTGGGCGGAACCGCCGGCCAGTCTCACCGCGATGCCCTGATCGCCTCGCTCGCGCTGTTCGTTCTCCTGGCCGGTGCCGGCGTCGTTGTCGTGCGGCGAGTCAGGGCCTGATGCGGGTGACGTTGCCACGAACTCGCACGCTTCTGATCACGACTGCCGGTGTCGCGGTGCTGGTCGCGGCTCTGCTGGCGGGCATCACTCTGCATCGTGCGCCTCCGCCGCCGGCCAACGGATCGGCGGCCCCGCCGTTGCCGGCCGACCCGGTGCGGGGATTCTTGACGAACTACGTGGATCCGGACGGTCGCGTCGTACGTCGGGACCAAGGCGGTGACACTGTCAGCGAAGGACAGGCCTATGCGATGCTGCTGGCCGTCGCGAGTGTGGACGAGGCCACTTTCGACAGGGTATGGAACTGGACCCGGACCCAGTTGCATCGTGCCGACGGCCTGCTGTCCTGGAAGTACGACGGCCGGATCACGGACGCCAACTCCGCCGCGGACGCGGATCTGGACGCAGCGCACGCCCTGGTCGCCGCAGCGGCAACCTTCGACCGGCCCGAGTATCGCGCCGAAGGCATTCGGCTGGGCACAGCGGTCCTCGATCACGAGACCGCACAGACGGCGCTCGGCCGAGTGCTGGTGGCTGGTTCCTGGGCGACCGAGGCGCCGTACGCGGTGAATCCGAGCTACTTCGCACCGGCCGCGATCGAGACGCTGTCGAAGGCAAGCGGCGATTCACGCTGGTCCCAGCTTGCCGATGGGTACGGCGCGCTGCTGGAGCAGACCACCGCGGAAACGCGGTTGCCGTCCGACTGGGTGCAGGTGACGACCAGCGGGAAGGTTGAACCGATGCCGCCGCCGGGCAACGGACCGGTCGGATTCGGCCTGGACGCGGCCAGAATTCCGGTCCGGGCGGCGATCTCCTGCCGACCGCAGGATCGGGCCGAGGCCGCGAAGCTCACCGCAGTGCTTGCCCGGGGCAACGAGCAGATCCGTGGTAGCTACGACCTCGGTGGCGGTCCGACGGTCGACTGGCAGCACCCGTTGGCGTTCGTCGCCGCGGCGGCCGCGGCAACCGCGGCCGGCGACGAGCAGGCCGCGAACCGGCTGATGGCCGGCGCCGCCGACCTGAACCGCCGGACCCCCACTTACTACGGAGCAGCCTGGACCGCACTGGGAGCGGTGTGGCTCGACGGTCGTCCGGATCCAATCTCTCCGTGCGCGGAACGGGCGAAGCCATGAGAAAGCTGCTCCTGGTGCTCGCTTCGGCCTTGCTCGTCGGCTGCGGCGCCGATCCGGCATCCGTACCTGCGCCAACTCTGCCGGCGACACCAACCGTCCCCAGTTCGACGGCGTCGGTGCCACGCGAGGTGCCGGTTCCGCAGTTGCTACCGGTGACGGTGCCGGCCGCGCGGATACCGAGCCGAGTGCTGATCCCATCGATCGGGGTCGACAGCGGCCTCGAGTTCCTGGGCATCGCGGCCGACCGGACGATCGGCGTACCGAAGAATCCTGCGTTGGCAGGCTGGCTTCGCGGCGGACCTGCCCCTGGCGACCCCGGACCGGCCATCGTCGCCGGGCACGTCGACTCGAAGCGAGGTCCGGCGGTCTTCTACCGGCTCTCGGAACTACGGCCCGGTCAGGTCATCACCGTACGGCGCGCCGACCGGACGCAGGTCCAGTTCCGGGTCGACGCGGTCGAGCAGTTCGCCAAGTCGGGCTTCCCGACCGCACGTGTCTACGGCCCGACCCCGGTCCCGTCCCTGCGCCTCATCACCTGCGCCGGCACCTACGACAAGTCGGCCGGCTACCGCGACAACATCGTCGTCTTCGCGAGCCTCGTCAACTGACCTCTCTGGAATCGAGGTGGGTACTGGTGCCGTATGCGGCATTACGACGTGGTGGTTATCGGTGCGGGGTCGGGCAACATGGTGATCGACGGCTCGTTGGCCGGGCTTGACGTGGCGATCGTGGAGGAGCGGTTGTTCGGGGGGACTTGTCTGAACTTCGGGTGTATTCCCTCGAAGATGCTTGCCTATGCGGCCGAGGTGGCCGGAATCGTTCGGGATGCCGATCGGTACGACGTCGATGCCGAGCTGCGGCGGGTGCGGTGGACGGACCTGCGAGATCGCGTGTTCGCGCGGCTGGATGCCGAGGAGGCGGAAGGACGTGCGGGGCGCGAGCGCAGCGACTTCGTGACCGTGTATCCCGGGCACGCACGGTTCGTCGGCGCGAAGACCCTGGAGATCGATGTCGACGGCGAGTCGGTCACGATCGAGGCGGACCAGATCGTGATCGCTGCCGGCGGTCGGCCGACGGTGCCGCCGCCGGTGGAGGAGTCTGGGCTGCCGTACGAGACGTCGGACACCATCATGCGGATCGACAGCCCGCCGCGGCGGTTGGCGGTGTTGGGCGGCGGGTACGTCGCCGCCGAGTTGGCGCACGTGTTCGCAGCGGCCGGGGCTGAGATCGTCATTGTCGAGCAGGCGGAGTTGCTGCTCGGGCAGCAGGATGAGGCGGTGGCGAAGGCGTTCACGGATTTGATGCGTGAGCGGTACGAGCTCCGGCTCGGTCGTGAGCTGAAGAAGGTCGAGGGTGGGCCTGGTGCGCTTCGTCTGGTCCTGGACGACGGATCGGTCGTCGAGGCCGATACTTTGCTGGTCGCTGTCGGGAGGACACCGAACTCTGCGGGCCTCGATCTTGAGAAGGCCGGCATCAAGACCTCTGACGATGGACGAGTTGTGGTGGACGAGTTCCAGCGGACCTCGGTCGATGGTGTCTATGCGCTGGGCGACATCTGTACGCCGTACCCGCTGAAGCATGTGGCGAACCGGGAGGCCGAGGTGGTGGCGCACAACCTGCGGTACCCCGACGACTTGCGTGCCACGGACCACAGCGTCGTACCGGCTGCTGTGTTCACCGACCCTCAGATCGCTTCGGTGGGTGCCACTGAGCAGGAGTGTCGCGAAGCGGGGAAGGACTATGTTGCCGCCAGCCACCAGTACGGCGATGTCGCGTACGGCTGGGCGATGGAGGACACCACCGGCTTCTGCAAGGTGCTGGCCGACCGCGCGACCGGGCGTTTGCTGGGAGCGCACATCATGGGTCCGCAGGCCGCGACGCTGATCCAGCCGCTGGTGGTGGCGATGACGCTGGACATCGATGCCAGGACGCTCGCTGAGCAGCCGTACTGGATCCACCCGGCGCTCACCGAAGTCATCAGCAATGCCCTGCAGAACCTCGATCTACCGTCCAACTGAGAATCACCAAAGGCTTGTGGGACGTGCGAAACCCCGGCCGAGTGTTTCGCCGGGACAGCGAGCTGCTGACTTGGAGCGGTTCGGGCTCCCCGAGTTCGCGGGCGCGCCCATTGAGGTTCCGGAACGACCAGTGGTGACGGTTTCCGGTCAGGTACGTCGTACTGTGCGGATCTGCACTGTGTGACCGGGTGGTCCGCGCAGGGTCTATGGTTGGCGCACCGGCATGCACGTGTCGAGGCGGAAGAGCGCAGTCGACTCCTGCCCGGCTGGATGTGGCGCCACGTCTGGAGCATTCGCGCCTCGCCTTCGGCACGCTGTCGCGATGCCGGCCGGCGGCGTAGCTGACCGCGTTCAGTATCGCGCCGGAAGGGTCTGGCACAGCGACGGCTGCAACGCGAGCCGAACAGAGACTGTGACCAAGATCGAGATCGAGATCGACCCAGCTGGTCAGATGAGGCTTAGCCTTGCAGTTCGTGGCGCTACCCGACGTGGTGGCTGTTTCGGTCCCGCGACACGTAACGCTGACTGAGCAGGGAGACAACTGCGACTCCGACGGCGGAACCGATCAGCACAAGGAGGGCGCCGACCGCCCACAGGCCGTCCGCGTTGCCGGCGGTAGCAGCATCAATGGCAAACATCAGCGTCAGCGTCAGTGGGATAGCGACGATCGCCGCCAGAGCCCAGACAGCGGTTCCAGCCGGAGTGCGATCCTGACGAGCTCGGCGTCGGTTGCGTCGAGGTCCCTTCGCGCGGGCGGGTGACTTCGGAGCGTTCCGTCGACCTACGGCGGGGCTTTGCCTCACTTGGTCGGTCGAACCGGCTGCCTTATGTGCCGAACGTACGTCGGCGAAGGTTGGCCAGCCTTGCATCCAGGTCAAGCGTGTTCATCCGGAGCATGGCTCGTTTCGCTAGCCGTTCGGCTAGCTCCAGGCGACGAAGCTCGGTGATGCCTCCGTCGCGCTCTGCCTTCTGCAGTTCTTCGATTTGAGCATCGATGTACCCGGCCTCTGCTTCGATGGCAGCCCGCTCGGATTCGATAGACATCAGCTCGACGACGGCGAGACCGGGCTCCTCGACGAAGGCATCGTAATGGCGGTATCCCCTCACCGTGGGAACTGAGCCGTTCCATTCGATGACCGGCTCTACCGCCCTGCTCGGCTGCACTTCCACGCCCATGCGTCGCATGGTGTTTGCAGAGCTGAATCCGGCCTTGAACGAGGCGCTGATCAGGTCCTCAACGTCGTCCTTGATCTCATGCATATCCGGGGCGCGTTGAGACGAGCTCTCGTCGTTGCTGTCACCGTTCGTTGCGGGGTCGTCTTGCCGCTGAGCGGCTTCAATCCCAGCTCTCAGACCTGCGACGAGGGTCCCACCGGACCTGGCAATGCCCTGATTTGCCGCGATTTGCGCACCTGGGTCGAACTTCATCGAACCACCTGGAATCACCGCCTCTCGGAGCCTCTGGAACAGCTCGCCGAGCCTGCGTCGGAACAGAATCATTCCAAACGCGACGACGGCCGGCCATGCGATGACCGCTGTGGATTCGTTGATCTTGTCCCAGATCTCTGCAGCCTGCATGTGGAGAGTCTCTCGCAGTCGGTGACGAGGTGACGACGTGTGCAGCGGGCGAGCGCTCGGGGTGTCGGCAGCTTCGCGCCGTGCGTTGGCCAGTAGGTCAAGGAGGCCGGCGATGGTAGCGAGAGCGCGATCGGTCCGGGCCGGAAGCGCCTGGGCAAACGCGTGTCGAACTCACCGTCGAGCCGCTCGAACGGTGATGTCTCTGTCAGCCTGTCGTGAGCCCGATCGCTAACCAGAAGGCGGTTTCCGCGATGAACTGTTCTCGGCAGGAAGTGGCGGTAGCCGCGTGAAATGGGGTGGGTGGGGCGGCGGCCGGGAGCACGCGACGCAGGAGCGCGCGGGGGCGGCGCGGGGGAAAGAAATAGGCTCCGGAAGCTGCTGCTTCCGGAGCCTTGCATTTGTGTCCGAGGGGCGACACGCACCTTAACCACACACCTCGAGCTTGAGCATGACGGCGTCGGTCGAACTCCGTAAGCGCAGATTCCCGGCCGAGGTTGGCTGGCCCAGGCATTCCACTGACTTGCGATGCTGTCCTTGACGCCGAACGGTCTCCGATAGATAGGAGTGACTCGCTGGGCTGGCTACGGCGATGCGTGCACCCTCAAGCATTCGCGGGAGTCCATCCCAGCTGGGTCCGTTCCTCGATTCGCAGTCGGTCAGCATCTTCTTGATGCTCTTCTTTGCCTCGAGCGATAGATCGATGATGCACTGACAGCGGCGAAGGTCTCACCGTTGAGGACGCAGAGCAAGGCGCCACTGATCTGCACACCGCGCGCGGCCGCTGTTGACTTCGCATCGAAAGGTTGCGGGATGCATTCGAGCAGTTCCCAAGCGAACACTTCGCTAGGCTTCCGAAGTCGAACAGTGCATGACTCCTCCGCTGAGTTGTCCCAGGACTTCGTGTCTTGGTCCTAGCGGCAAGGATGAACCTCGCGACCTCGACGAGCGCCGTCCAGCGATCTTTCTGCGGGCTTGTCGTTGACCTGCGAGCGTCTTGATGCGCCGGAGCCTTCTTCCGCCGTGCGACCGACTGGGCACCTGTGGAATTTTCGCGTTGCCCTGCCCAGTCCTTGAGCTGGGGTGCTCGACCGTGCTTGTGTTGCCAGCAGCGCATGTCTTCTCGTTCACGGGGCGCCTGCAGCGCCAACCGTTACGTTTGCCCCTGCGCTTGGCAACCCAAGAATTATGAAGTGTTCAGGTCTGAGCTACGTCGGTCGCGGTGTGTTACCGACCGTTCCTGCGCTTCGAGGTTATCGGCGCAGCAGGCAGGCAACGAGTGGCCCCGTTTGCTGATGCACTGTGTTCGGGGGGCAGCAGCCCCTCCTCACTCCACGGCCGAGGCGCCGGGAGCTACGAAGCTGCTGGCGAACGCCGGGATGACTCAGCCGACAACTTGGGAGGCAAATCTGAATCCGAAGGCAATGCGGTGTCGCCACCTTCGAAGGGCCTTCTTCTGACCGCTCGCCGTGCCGACGGGCGCCAATGTAGCCGGACTATATTGGCGCGGTCACCGCGCTAGCGGATACCCTGCGCGAGCTGGGCTGCATGGACGAGAAGCAGCCGAGGACCTTCGAGTCACAGCCTGAGAATCTCGCAGATTCTGAGTGGCCGGCAGCTGCGGCTCACGGCGTCTTGGAGCTGACCTTGGAAGCTTTCGACATTCCTCGCGACTGATGGGCCTGGCATACAGAGGGCCCGCATCGTCAGTTCGAACCGGCGTGAAGCACCTCGGCCAGACCTGCGCCCACAAGGCGACGGTGCGTCTGAGTTCACAGCCGAAACCGCTCATGGCTCGAGCGTCATAGAAAACCTACTGTACCTCAGGCGCGTTTGCGCCGTGCAGTGCACCGCTGATGGTGAACGGACTGATCGACCACGGATAGTGGATCACCGTGCAGCATTGGTCACAGGTACACGGCAGCTACTCGCGCCGACGGCGGCAAGAAGGTCCACTCAGCCGCCAGTTTGGCTATGGGGTCGACTATCGGAGCGCTGTAGAATGATCGGGTCAGCCTGTCTTGCTGGCCCCAGTCATCTTGCGCCTGCTGAGTCTCTCCAGTCCGATCAGAGCTATTCCCGTTAAGCGGTTGATGTTGACTGCCGGTCGTACTCGGTCCTGCGATCGGTCTCCCGTCGACTGGCACAAAGAGGTCATTCTCCCTGGAGGGAATTTCTCGAAATCTATCTGTATCATGAGTCGATGGACTCCGAGGACATGGGACTCTCCGACCGCATCCGAATCCCCTTCCATGGTCTGGAGCCCAGATCCCACCGGCTCAGTTGGTCTCAGACCTACATGTGGGACTTCCTGTCGCGAATGCGCCCATTTGAGGGCTTGTATAATCTGAGTATCGACCTGAGACTGCCGGTCGCTATATCGGTTGAGCAGGCGGTGCGAATCATTGGAAATCTGGTCCACAGCCATGAGGCGCTGCGGACCAGTTATTACGCCGATGGGTCCCGCCCGCCGCGTCAAGAGGTTGCTGGAGTTGGGCACCTGGACGTTGGCTTGGTCGAGGAATCCTGCTTTGACAGTTGGTTTGACGCCAATAGAAACGCGAGTTTCCGGCGGGATGCCCCGCCGCTGCAATTCGTTGTATCCCGCCGCGATAAGTCCGTTCGCCGCCTGACCCTTATTGCATCACATCTGGCGATGGATGGCTGGGGGATAGCAGTGATTCAACAGGAGGTGTTGCGATATATGAGCGACGCGGCATCTCCCGTTCGGCGGGCTCGGCAGCCAGTTGACCAGGCGACCTGGGAGGCGTCGTCGGCGGGGACCTCGCGGAACCGAGCCGGGATCGATTACTGGCAAAAGACGATCGAGGTTGCTCCGGCGGGTTGCTTCAAGCCTTTGCTGTCTTTGTCTAAATCACGCTTTTGCCGGGCTGAAGTGTCCTCAGTGGCCGCCGGCCGGGCCGTTCTTGCACTCGCGCGGGAGCATGGAGCGCCGCAGGCGGCGATCGTGCTGACGGCCTACTTACGAGCCGTGACGGCGGTGTTTGGGTACAGTCGTGTCGTCTTCTGGGTGGTGGCGCACAACCGCTTCGATCGCGAATTGAGAGAGGCGGTCGGCTGCTTCTTCAGAGACACTGTGGTCTCCCTAGAGAGTTTGCCCGATGAGCCATCACGTGCCGTCAGGCTGGTTGCTTCGTCACTGCTTCGCGCCCTTCGCTATACGCAAACGGATGCAAGGAAGATCGACCAGTTGCTATTGAATGCGGATCGAGGGTCGTACTTCGATCTCATACGTGGTTTCTACTACAACTTTACTGCTGGTTCGGCGCTTGCTTCGGGAAATCGGAAGGAGGAACAGTCGAGAGAAATAAAGTGGAGCGCGGAAAAGGAGTTTGACACCCAGGTGACGTATTTGAACAGCGATTTGCAAGGCGATAGCCTCATTCTACGCATGTTGATTGACACATGGTGTGTTCCAATGGACTTGGTGGAAAAGATCTTGACCCACTGTCTTGAGGATCTTATTGACGGATTACCTGCTCGCAAACTTTTGGGTTAGCAGGAGGAGTTCTGAATGAGTTTAGCGCCGTGGTCCGATGAGTTCGAGCTCATATTGCGCGACCGACTACCATCACTGGATGGACGGCCGCTGACCCTCTCGACAAGTCTGGTTGATTTCGGATTGGATTCCATGGCTGCTGTCGCGCTACTGCTGGCTTTAGAAGATATCTTTGGCATAGAGATTCCAGACAATCGGCTCGATGTTGAGATCTTTGCAAGCGCGGGGAGCCTTTGGGCTCTCATGAGCGAATTGATTTCTGCTGCGCCGGCCGAGGGATGAGAGCGTCTATGTGGTGCTCCGATACCGGTCGGGTCCTGTCGCTGGGCGGGCTCGTGGAACGCGGGGGTGTGAATACGGCGATCCATATGATCTCGCATGTGGTGCATGTGGAGCTGGCAATCGTCGGTGATCCCGTAACGGGCTGCAAGGAAGCCGAGGACGTCCCCCCGCTCCCGGTTGAGGTCGGTCGGCTGGGAGTGGCAGTGCGGATCTGTGTGGTCTGGGCGGGGACACCCGAGAAAGTGTCGGAGTTGTCGAAGTCGTCGGAGCTTGCGGTGTGCAGACACTGGTACGAGCCGTATACCTGGCCGAGGGTGGCCACGGACACCGAGGAAGTGTGCTGGCGGACGATGGCCGCGCTGCCGAGCGGTAGGGCGTGACGATGGCCCGATTCGGCACCTTGGCGGAGCACGCCCGCGAGTTGCAAACCGGTCTTGCTGGAATCGATCAGCGCCAGATCGATGCCTTGGGTCACGAACTGGCGATCGTGCTGGGCTCTGGTGGTCGGCTTCTCGCCGCGGGGAACGGTGGCAGCGCGGCGGAGGCCCAGCACCTCACCGGGGAGCTGGTCGGGCGGTTCGAACAGGAGCGGCGGGCCTTGTCTGCAATCGCCTTGCATGCTGATACGTCCAGTGTGACTGCGATCGGCAACGACTACGGCGGCGATGCGATCTTCGCCCGGCAGGTCCTCGCCCACGGGCGGCCCGGGGACGTGCTGGTAGTGCTGTCCACCAGTGGCCGCAGCCCGAACCTCCGGCGAGCCGCACAGGCGGCGCGGCAGTCAGGCGTCCGCGTGTGGGCTCTTACTGGTCCGGCGCCGAACCCGTTGGAGGAAGCGGCGGATGAAGTGATCGCGGTGCCTTCGAAGGCGCCGACAGTGGTTCAGGAGGTGCACCTTGTGGTGATTCACGCCCTGTGTGCCAGCGTTGATCAGCACCTGAGCAAGGAGGTGTCCCGGTGACTCTTCGCGTCACGGTGCTCAGTGATGCGTTGCTCGACCGCAATTTCTAGGCGTGATGTGCGGCGGGTCGGCCCGGATGCTCAGGTGTCTGCTATCACGTGACCGCACTGGCCGACGATGAGCTGGCGAAGCGGCTCAACAACGTATCGCTGACCGAGTGGGTACCGGTCACGGCCGTCATCGCTCCCAGTTGGTATCCGATGTGCGCCCAGGGGCGCGCAGTGTGCCGGGCGTGATCGACGTCCAGTGTGGCGTCGTCGCGCCGGAGGCGGGCTGGACGCCGCACTCGACCAGGATCCGGTTTCGAGTGGATGGTCGCTGTCGATTCCATGCTCTGTCTGCGGGCGCTGAGCCCAATGTGCCTCGAAGTTCGGTGAGGTCGGGGTTCAGCCGTGCGTTCGCAGTTGAACAGTTGGCGCGGTCAGGGCGACATGCTGAACCAGGGGCGATGCAGACGGCGTTCTTGGATCGGCGCCTCGAGCAGTACACGCCAGGACAGGATACAAAGCTGAAGGGTTCCGGGAGCTGGTAGCTTGGTTGAACTGCAGCTCGGCCTGTGGAACTTTGCGAGTCCGGTCTTTTGATGCTGATCGCCGCAAGCAGACGGTTTTTTGGCGAGATTTGTGAAATCTTCTTTGGTGGTTGAGCCCAGCAAATGGGACACGCTAACTGTTCAAATTCACTCGACAAAGCAGGCTGCGTTATCGTCCTGCTGAATTGGTACGTTGTCGTGCCGCCGCTCCGACTGATTACGCGTAGGGCCGCGTGTGTTTGTCGAGTTCGGGTCGGGTGGAGCGGGCTGCCACTGTTCAACCGCGAATACGCAGCACTTGAACAGCCTTGGATGACCGATGAGGAAGTGGACCATGTCCTACCGTCCGGACGGGCAGAGCACGGTCGCAGATGTTGCGTGCTCTGCCGCGACCAGGATCCGCACGATTCTCGCGATCAATTTCAATCACGATGGTTCCGGCGTGTTGCTCGTGGACGGGCGGATTTGCGCCTATTTGTGCACGGAGCGGTTCTCTCGGGTCAAGAAGCATCCTGGCATCCGAGAATGCGATCTGGACGAGCTGCTTGACCAAGGCGGTCTGAGCCTGTCCGATATCGACCACGTGGTCCTGTGCAACCTCCACATCATGGACTCACCGGACATCGTGGCTCTGCACGGCAGCGATCTCAAGGAGACGTGGCTGGAGTTCTGGCTCAACCAGACCCGCTCCGTCGTGGAGCTCCGTGGCCGCCGCATACCTTGCACGGTCAATCCGGATCATCATCTGATCCATGCGGCGGCTGCCTACTTCACGTCCCCGTTCGAGTCGGGGGTGGCGCTCGCCGTTGATCCGACCGGTTGCAGGTCCTTCCTCGGCCGTCAGAACCGGCTCGATCCCTTGCCGCTGAACCTTGACGGCTGGTTCAACGCCAACATCGGGTACTCGGCCGTGTCGGATCACCTTTTCGGCTCGAGTATCGTCGGGGCCGGCAAGGTGATGGCACTCGCGCCGTACGGTCGGCCGACGAGCAGGTCCGGCGACGTCGATCTGCCGACGAGCATGCGGACGTTTCAGCAGCTCCGTGCGTTCGCTGAACAACACGCCCGCTACGTCACCGTCAACGGCCGCGAGCTGAACGCGACCCTGGCGTACTGCGTTCAGCTCGGCCTGGAACGGCAGTTGCGACGGGTGTATCGCGTGCTGGCGAGGGTCTCGGCTCGCCACGGAGTGGCACGGGCCATCGCGATGTCTGGCGGTACGGCGCTCAACGCGGTGGCGAATCAGGTGGCCTTCGACGGGTCCGGATTCGAGGCGATGCACCTCCATCCAGCCTGCGGTGACGACGGCACTGCCATCGGCGCCGCGCTATGGTACTGGCATCACGTGCTAGGACAGCCGCGAGAGAACTATCGGCCGGACGCGTTGATGTACTCCGTTCGCGTCTACCCGCAGGAGGCGGTGCGTCAAGCGCTCGACGGGCATGCACACCGGATCGTGGTGGAACGCACCGACGACTCCGTCGGCCGTGCGGCTGAGCTGATCGCCCAGGGCAACGTCGTCGGCTGGTTCAACGGTGCCAGCGAGGTCGGCCCGCGCGCCCTCGGCAACAGAAGCATTCTGGCCGATCCCCAGGATCCCGGCATCCAGGAACGGATCAACTCTACGGTGAAGTTCCGCGAGCACTTCCGGCCCTTCGCGCCGGCGGTTCTGAACGAGCATGCGATGGAGTGGTTCGGGATCAGGGACAGCCCGTTCATGCTGCGCGCGGTGCCGATGCTGCGCGCAGGCGCTCCCGGCGTCTGCCACGGGGAGGACGGCATCGCCCGGGTGCAGACGGTCGCTCAGCCGGACAACCCCAGCTTCCATGAGCTCATCCAGCGGTTCGCGGACCGGACCGGGATGCCTCTGGTGCTCAACACCAGCCTGAACACATTGGGTGAACCCATCGTCGAGACGCCGGCCGACGCGGTACAGACGCTGCTCAACTGTGCGCTGAACTACCTGGTGATGCCAGGGGTTGTCGTGCGTCGACGGTAGTAGACGACTGTACTGGAATCAGTCCGATCCGTGCGCTTTGCGCGTTCGGTTTGTGGCCCAGTGCAACGGATCGTCCGGTTCGTGGCTCCTTTGCCGGCTCGGGACGGAATGTCAGTTGATGCAACTGTCTGGCTCTCGGTGGTCAATCGCTCACTGCTCAGTCAAAGTGGAGCCATGGGACCACGTGCGGATGAGGGTTCGGCAACTGTCCGGGGTCCGGTTCCGGATCGCGGCGGAGGTACTCGGCGGATCAGTAGTGCCCCGGACCTCCCACGAGGCGAGGGCACGCGCCCTTCCAGCAACGACACAGCAGCGGAGACAGGCGGGACCGCGAGGTCGTGCCGTCCCGCCGCGGACTGATTACAGGAGATCCCGAATCTGCTTTTTCCGATAGCCAGTGAGGTGGGCAGGCAATGTCGAATGGGCAATCGATTTTCTCGACCCGATCATCCGAACAAGCAGACGAGCCAAATGCCGCTACGGTGCCCCTAGACGTCCTACGGCCTGCCCTGTCTCCGCGGCTCGACGGTGTCAACGAGGAGCATGCCCAGCTGCTGGCGGAATCGGGCGACGCACTCGCACCGATCGTCGTCCAAAGACATTCGATGCGTATCATCGATGGAATGCACCGCTTTCGGGCGGCGGAGATCCGGCGACAGCAGACCGTGCGGGTCGAATATGTCGACGACGACGACGATGCTGCCTTCCTGCGCGCCGTTGCGGCGAACATCGGCCACGGTCTGGCCCTGACCTTGGCGGACCGCAAGGCGGCGGCGTTGCGGATCTTCGGGATGTACCCGGACTGGTCCGACCGGGCTGTCGCCGGCGCGGTCGGACTGTCCGCCAGAACTGTCGGCGCCCTGCGGCTCACGGACGACGAGGCGGTGCGGGTGACCGCTCGCCGTGGCCAGGACGGGAGAGTCCGCCCGCTGAGTGCCGCTACCGGCCGGCAGCGAGCTCGCGATTTCATCCTCAACCGTCCCCATGCCCCCTTGCGCGAAATTGCCAGTGCGGTGGGGATATCGCCGGCGACCGTGCTCGATGTCCGCAACCGCCTTCGCCGGGGCGAGGACCCGGTGCCGGAACGATCCGGGCCTACCCACGACCTGGACGGCGCACCCGCCGGCGCCGCCGGGTCGCCGGGGAGTGACGCCGAGGACGACACAAAGGAACTGCTCGACCAGCTCCGGCGCGACCCGTCCCTTCGGTACAGCCAGGCCGGGCGCACGCTGCTCGTGTGCCTGAACACCTACCCGGTCGCAGCGAAGGGCGACGATCTCATCAGAGCTGTCCCCACCCATTGCCTGGCACGTATCGCGCAGCTCAGTCGGCAGAATGCCCTGGTGTGGCAGCGCTTCGCCGAACTCGCGGAACGCCATACGAACTCCATGGACAATTCACGGTAGCCGGTCGCCGAGTGACGGACCCCAGCGAACGCAGGGCAAGGGTGAAGAATGACACTCGACCGAGAAATCGCAGGACCTGAATCTCGGTCCGCAGTTGAGCGGTCTCCAGCATTCGGCGCGATGCTTCGGTCGCTCCGGCGGCGGCGCGGCATGACCCAGCAACAGCTGGTCGACCTCTCAACGGTGAGTATGCGCAGCATTCGCGATATCGAGCGGGGCCGGACTCGTCGGCCACACCCAGGAACCGTGCAGCTCCTGGCGAACGCTCTCGGACTCAGCGGACCAACGCGTGTCGGGTTCGAAACGTCAGCTGTCTACCTGCCGGCCGTCGAAGAGCCCGGGCCGGCCCGAGTCGGTACGGCCGGTCCGGTGGCACTCGCGGAGCCGATGCGCCAGCAGGTGGAGATCGTGGTCGTCGGGGAGATGCCGGACTCCCGCGATCGTCGGCTGGTGACCGTTGCCGGTCGGTCCGGCGTGAGTGCTGCCAACCTGGCCTCGGTGGTGGCCCGGATCCTGCACGACTCAGGTCGGTTCCTTCTGCTCGACTCTGGATCGGTCGAGGCCGACGGGTATGAGCATCGAACGGCATTGCTGGTCGTCAGGGACGGCAGGCAATGCCGCGGTTCCCAGCAGGTGCAGTCGTTCGATCGACGAGATTGTAGCTGAGGCTCAGGATGTGTGGCATCTTCGCTGTCTGGTCACCGCAGGCAGGCCTGACGAGCGGTGATGTCGACGCCATCGGCGTACTGGGTCACCGTGGGCCGGACGCGGTCACCCGGTGGGTCTCACCTTGTGCTGTCGTCGCGTTGGCGCACACCCGGCTGGCGATCGTCGGCATCGGCAATGGCGACCAACCTGTGCGGAACCACAGTGGCGACGTCCGGGCGGTGGTCAACGGCGAGTTCTACGGCTACAGGTGCCAACGCTCGTCGTTGGCCGCGCGCGGGCATGCGTTCAGCACCGACTCGGACAGCGAGATAGCGGTCCACCTGTATGAGGAGGATCCGGCCGGTTTCGTGGAGCAGCTTCGCGGCGAGTTCGCCTTCGTGCTCTGGGACGACGCGCGCGAGTGCTTGCTGGCCGTCCGGGACCGGTTCGGTGTGAAGCCGCTGTACTACACCTGGATCGCGGGGCGTCTCGTACTGGCGTCGGAGGTCAAGGCCCTATGGGCCGCCGGCGCCCGACGGACGTGGGATGCCGAATCGTTCTACGACTACCTGCACGCGTGCTTCGCTCCGGACCGGACGCTGTTCGACGGTGTGTACCAGGTCCCTCCGGGCGCACTGCTGCGAGCCGATCGGAGCGGTGTACGGATCGAGCAATACTGGGACCTCGACTACCCCTCGGCGGACCGCGTCGATCACGAGGTGAGCCCCACTGCGCTGAGCGAGCAGGTTCGGGAGCAGGTCGAAGAGTCGGTACGCCTTCGGCTCGTTGCCGACGTGGCCCTCGGGTCCCATCTCAGCGGCGGGGTTGACTCCTCTTCGGTCGCAGGAGTCGCCGCGGCCCAGATCCCCTTGCGCACGTTCACGATTCGCTTTCCAGGAAGCGCGCTGGATGAAGGCGAGGTGGCCAGGCGGACCGCGGTGGCACTCGGCACGGAGCATCACGAGGTGGTCGTCGACGCTGCCCGTTATTCCGCGTCCGTTACCGACACCATCGTCGCCGGAGAGATGGTGCAAGAGAACGGACACGGTACGGCGCGCCTCGCGCAGAGCGCCGCCATCCAGGGCGCCGGCCTGCGCGTCGCTCTGGCCGGTGAAGGGGGTGACGAGCTGTTCGGCGGCTACCAGCACCTCCAGGCAGACCTGCGGCTGGGCGAGTCCGCCGGCCGCGTGTGGCCTGACCGGCCTTCGTATCGCACCCTGCTGGCCGGACCGGTGCCTGCCACGTTGACCGGAACGCTCGACCGGCTCGGCTTCCTGCCGGGGTGGCTGATCGACCGCTGCCTGACGACGACGCTTCCGGTTCTCACCCTTCTGCGGCCGGAGTTCGTCGACCGATTCGCCGAGCGCAACAGCCTCGCCGAACTCACCGACCGTGCGGATGCACAGTTGCGTGGCCGTTCTCCTGCGCACCAGTCGCTGTACTTGTTCTTCAAGACCTGGTTCTGCAACTACATCCTGGCCGCCGAGCGGTTGGACATGGCCCACGCGATCGAGGTTCGGTTGCCGCTGCTCGATCATCGGTTGTTCGAGTCCGTGCGTCACCTCCCACTGGCGGAGCTTCGACGCGGACAGGTCAAGCAGATCCTTCGGGACTCGATGCGCGGATACCTTACCGACGAGGTCTATCGAGGTCCCAAACGCGGGCTTTTCGCACCTCCTGCGGTGGATGCCCGGTCGGCTGCCCGTCTTCTGCGTCGACGACTTGCGACCGGCGCCGTCGAATGCGGTCCGTTCTTCGAGCCGGTTGCGGTGCTGAGATTTCTTCACCAGCTGGAAAACGGTCGGCGGCCGGTTACCCCGGTCGAGGACCGGATGCTGCACCTGGTGCGGGGCTTCTCGATCCTCCATTCGTCGTACGAGCTGGGGACCTGACCGTGCCGGAGCGGACGCTGGATCAATGGTTTGCCGCGGCGGTCGGTCGCCACGGCAACCAGCCGGCCCTGGAAGTGTGCGGTCGTTCGCTCAGCTATCAGCAGCTGAGCGGGTTGGCGGCGGTCGTGGCGCGGAGGATCCTCGCCGTCCACGGTGGACCCCCCGAGCGGCTGGCATTGCTCGCAGCTCGAAGCCTGGTCGCCTACACGGGCTACCTCGCCGCTCTGAGGATCGGTGCGGCTGTGGTTCCGGTTAACCCGAGCAGTCCAGTGCATCGCAACGCCGAGATCAGCCGGCTGGCCCAGGTGGACTTTCTATTGTCCGATGCGAACGGCGCGCGCCAGCTCAGTGAATGGCCGGCGGACCTTGATCGAACAGTGCTGTGCCTCGCCGACGAGGATCTCGTCGCGGCCAGCAGCTCGAAGTATGACGCGGCGGGTTCCGCGGGTCGCCCGGTGACAGCGGACGCGGTCGCCTACATCGTTTTCACCTCTGGTTCGACCGGGCGGCCGAAGGGCGTGCCGATTCGGCATCGCCAGGTGGCCCCGTACATCTCCCGCAGCATCGATCGATACCGGGTCTCACCTGGCTGCCGGATGTCGCACACCTTCGAGCTGACGTTCGATCCATCGATCTTCGACCTGTTCGTCACGTGGGGCGGCGGGGCGACCCTGGTGGTGCCAGAACGTGCCGGGATGCTCGCACCGGTCGCCTACATCGAGGAGGAAGAGCTCACCCATTGGTACTCCGTACCGTCGGTCATCTCGATCGGCGCCGAGCTGGGGAACCTGCCAACTGGTCGCGTCAGCTCGTTGCGCTACAGCACATTCGTCGGCGAGCCACTGACCTTCCGGCAGGCCGCGTTGTGGCAGGAGGTCGCGCCCGGGACCATCATCGACAACGTTTACGGTCCGACCGAACTGACGGTCACGTGCGCCGATTACCGGCTGCCCGGCGACCGGCGACGGTGGCCTGTCACATCGAACGCGACGGTGCCGATCGGCGCCGTGTACGACCATCTCGAGCACTTGGTGGTGGACGAAGACGGCCGGCCGAGCGACGAGGGAGAGCTGTGCCTACGCGGCCTTCAGCGCTTTGACGGCTACCTCGACCCCGCCGACAACCGCGGACGCTTCGTGTCGGCCGATGCTACCTGGGGGATCACCGGGTATCTAGAAACAGCGCCGGCCTCCGAGCACTACTACCGTACCGGTGACCGGGTGCGGCTTGAGTCAGGGACGCTGGTCCATCTGGGCCGGCTGGACAACCAGGTGAAGATCCGCGGTCACCGGATCGAGCCCGGCGACGTCGAGTCCGCGATCCGCGAGCACCCCCAGGTAGCCGATGCGATTGTGGTCGCGGTACCTCGGGCCGAAGGCGGTCTGGAGCTGGTCGGATACTTTACCGGCGACCCGATGGGATCGGGCGAGCTTCGGCGCTGGCTCCGACGGCGGATCCCCGTGCACATGGTGCCGCGTCGTATCCGGCACCTGGAGACCATCCCGCGCAACCCCAACGGGAAGGCCGATCGCCGCGCGCTGACGGCCGATGCAGGATACGTGTAGCTCCGCCGCGAGCGGCTAGCCGTCGGTGCCCGGGTCGCAGAGCTGCTCGATACGCGTGGCCAGGTCCCGCAGGCGGGGATGACGGTAGACCTCGTGGGTGGACAGCGAGACACCGAGTTGTCGTCTGACCGTGGCAACCACCTGCAGTGCGACGATCGAGTGGCCGCCCAGCACGAAGAAATGATCGGTGGCCAGGATCGTGTCCCGGCCGAGTACCTCGGCCCAGACGTCGGCAATCAGCAGCTCGATGGGAGTCGAAGGCAGGGTGTCGGCCGTCGCACCGGATGGTAGCGAGCCCGGATCGGGTAGGGCCGCGACGTCGAGCTTGCCGGCCGGGGTGGTGGGAAAGGACTCCACCGCGACGAAGTCGGCCGGCAGGATCGCCCCGGGCAGTCTACCCAGGGAATGCTCGCGGAGCACGGCCGCGGGAAGTGCTGCCGCCTCAGCTGGTCGGTAGTAGACCACCAGTTGAGGTCCGATGTTGGGAACGTCACGGATCGTGGCGACGGCCTCCGCGACTGCCGGATGCGTCGAGACCACCGCCTCGATCTCGCCCAACTCGACCCGGTGACCCTGCAGTTTGACCTGCCGGTCGGTGCGACCGAGGTACTCGAGAGCGCCGTCGACGTGCCAACGCGCTCGATCACCGGTTCGGTACATCCGCGCACCTGCGCACCGCCCTGGCTCCGGCACGAAGCGGTCCGCGGTCAGGGACGGACGATTGAGATACCCGTGCGCGACCCCGTTGCCGCCGAGGTAGAGCTCTCCCTCGACCTCGGCAGGTACCGGAAGCAAGACGTCGTCCAAGACATACGCCCGGACTCCCGGCAATGGCTGGCCGATCTGCGGGACATCGCCGTCGATTCGTGTCGCGGTCGCGTCCACCGTGCATTCTGTCGGGCCGTACACGTTGACCGCCTCCAGTACGCCGCGGTCCGTCGCGGCCTTCAGCCGTGACCACAGCGTGGCGTGGATCGCCTCGCCACCGACGAACAGACGCAGCGGTGAACCGTCCGCCGGACCGGTGAGCAACTGCCCGGCCAGCTTCGCGAGGTGTGCCGGTGTCACGTCGAGATCGGTGGCGCCGACCGCCCGCAGCCACTCGATCAGGCGTCGTGGCTCCCTGCGCAGATCCGCGTCGACCATGATGACCGTGTCACCGCGACAGACCCGCGCCCACTGCTGGACGGCGGCATCGAACGACACACTCGCGTTGCACACGACTCTGCGTGGTTGGTTCGGGTACAGGCCGGCCAGCTCCAGGGCGCGGATCAGATGGGCGACGCCACCCCGGCTGACCTGGACGCCCTTCGGGCGGCCGGTGGAGCCTGACGTGTACATGACGTAGGCGGGATCCATCGGCGACCGGGGGACCGGACGCAGTGAACCACCGGTACCCACGGTGCCGATCATGAGTGCCGGACGATTCCCGCACCAGGTCTGATCCGTCTCGTCCGTGATCAGCAGATCGCTGTCGGTATCTTCGACCATCAGTCGCTGCCGTTCGATCGGGTACGAGGGGTCGACGGGCAACAGTGCAGCTCCGGCCCGCCACGTGGCCAGGAACGCGACGAGCACATCGGCTGAACGACGCATGCGGACGGCCACCAATGAACCCCGCCCGATCCGGCGCGACTGCAGGGCCGCCGCCAGGTGGTGCACCCGGACGTCCAGCTGGGCGAAGCTCAGCGCGCTGTCCGAGCCGGCCACGGCGATTCGGTCGGGGGCCGTGGCCACACTGGCAGCGAATCGGCACATGAGGTCGACGGCGTCATCGGTACCTGGCGGCTCCAGGGGGACGGCAGCTGCGCGGGAGCTCCCGGTGTCCGGTGAGAGATTCACTGCGACCGCATCTGGTCGGTTGCTGTCGCCGGCAGCTGTCCCGGAGCCGCCGCGACAGTAGGACTGCAGTCCGCCAAGGCGACTGGGTCACCCATCGCTACGACGATCTTTCGATTCCCGCGGAACGCGTCTCTGCCGTGCGCCGAGCGGAGATTGTCCACGATCAGCACATCGCCCGGTCGCCAGCTGTGTCGCACCGTTGCCCTGTCGTAGGCAGTGTTGATGGCGGCGATCTCCGTCGGTGTCGGCGCCGCGCCGTCCCCGAAGGCCGTGTTGAACGGCAGACAGCCGGGGCCTGCCTCCGCCAGGAGAATCTCCCGGATCTCGGGATCTAGCGACCACTCGCTCCAGAAGGCGACGTGGTTGAACCACACTTCGTCGCCAGTACGTGGGTGCCGGATTATCGCCGACCGGACCTGGCTGGTCCGCAGTTGGCCGTCTGCGCTCCACGCGGAGCCGACCAGGCGCTCGATGCAGTACTGGTTGACGTCTGCTCGGGAGCCGGTCCCGAAGGCGGTCGGCCAGTCCAGTGAGTAGTGGTCGGAATAGTTTCGCAGCAATGACCAGCCGGAGGCGCGGAAGCGTTTGAGCAACGATGGCGGCACATTGGTCAGCACCTCACGGCAGTCGGCGATCGTCGTCGCACCGCCGTGACCGGGTGCCTCAAGGCAGCCGAACAGTAGCAGTCCGGGAAAGGTCAGCGTGTAGGAGTTCTCGTTGTGCAGCCGGATGGCCTGACCAGCTGGTAGGTCGGTCGACGAAAACACATCGTCGCCGTAACTCGTGCGTGGGGTGGCCTTCTCGACGTATCCGGCGCGATGGTTCACCAGAACGTCCCGGACAGCTGCGAAGTCGTCCGGGTCGCCGATCGGCAGCCCTGGCAGACAGAGCGCGCCATGCCGGTCAAGCGCCAGTCTGATATCGGTTCGCACCGAATCGAGCCAGGTGCAACAGTCGCTGGTTCCGGTCAGGATCGGCACACTAGCTGTCGCAGGCCGCCCCGGTACGACGCGATACCTGAGACCGGTGCTGTCTCCTGGCTGATCGCTGGCCATCGCGTCCCCTCGCCCCAGACGTAGCGCGCGTTCATTTGATCGACTCGTGCCCACTAGTGCAGGCCGTGAAAGCGAGTGGGCAGCTCTTGCCACACCCTCGGTGTAAAGAAGTGACCGCCGGGCAGTTCGGTGACGCGAAGCGTGCGCCGCGTGACCGCCGACCACTGGGCCTCTACGGCCGGATCGATCACCGCGTCATCCGTGCCGTAGAGCACCTGCACCGGGACTTCGGCCTGCACCTGCGGCGGTAGGTAAGTATCGCGAACACGGATATCGGCTCGCATCAAGGCGACGGCCAGCTGGCACAAGTCCGGGTCTGCGAGGACCTCCGTGGCGATGGAGCCCGACGTCTGCATCCATCTGACCAGGTCGAGATCGGTGTCCTCCAGACGCGGGAAACGGTCTCGTTCGGTCAGGCCACGGCTTGGCGCGTTGCAGGACGACGCGATCAAAAGCTCCGGCAAAGGTCCACCGCCCGCCGCGAGTCGCGTCGTCACGTCGAACGCCATCCAGCCACCCATGCTGTGCCCGAACAACAGGTACGGCCTGTCCGCCGCGGACGCCACCGCTTCCGTGGCATCCACCGCAAGCTCGTCCCAGGAGCGCGCGAAGGGCTCGGCAAAACGCCCTTCGCGACCGGGGTAACAGACCATCGCGAGGTCGGTGTCCGGGGGGACATGGTCGGCCCATCGGCGGTATGAGCCGACACCGCCGCCGCAAAAACCCAGGCAGACCAGCACCAGGCTCGCGTCCGGTCTGTTCAGCGGACGGATGACTGCGGTGTCTGGACACCGGTGAGGCTCCACTGCCCGACCGTATCGCCGCCGGATCCTTGCCTGCGGCGGTTTCGGCGGCAGAAGCGGGCGGCCGATCAGACGTTGGCTATCTGCCGCCGAAACTGCCGATCGCGGTGCTCCCCGCAACTAATGTCGAGTGACATGCCGGGGAGCGGGTGATGTGAATGACGGTGGCCGACCGCGAACGCCAGACCTTTCAGGCTTCGCCGCTTCAGCAGCGGTTGTGGCGGGAGAGGACCAGCGGTGATTCGTCAGCCTTCCTGCAGGCGAGACTGCTGGTCGACGGAGCGCTCGACGAGCAAGCGCTGGACGCCGCCTATCGTGAGGTCCTGCGCCGACACGAGATTCTACGAACCACGTTCGCTCTGGCGGCGACCGGAAGGGGGGTCACCCAGGCGATCAACGATCCCGGAGCCGTTCCGGGCATCGGTCGGCTGAGTGCCCAAGGCGAGGCCGCCGTGGCCGGGCTCTGCCGTGCTGAGGGCGAGGCACTCGATCCGCTCGCCGGGCCGGCCTTCCGGGCGGCCCTGATCAGTGCCCCGGGTGAGCAGACGATTATGGTCCTGACGGCCCATGTGATGGTTGCCGACCGGGCGGCTCTGCGGATCGTGGCACGCGATCTCGCGATGGCGTACAGCGGGGCGGACACCGGGATCGAGGCGCCGTTGCAGTACGCGGATTTCGCCGCCTGGCAGGACGAGCTACTGACTGCGGAGCACGGGGCAGCGGAACGCCGTGAATGGTCGGCCTATCTCACCGGCCTCCCTCGGCCGTCGCCTTTGTTCGGCCTCGATCGGCCTGAGGGTGACGGCCTCGGGGAGACGGTCGCACGGCGGATCGGCGCCCACGTCACCGCCCGGCTGGAAGAGTTCTGTGCGACGCATTCACTGCCGCTCGGTCACGTCCTCGCTGCTGTCTTCGGTCTGGTGTGCCGGCGTTTCCACGGCGAGCAGGAGATCGTCGTCGAGATCGTCGACCAGGCCCGGCGCCATGGTGCGATCCGCGGCGGTGTAGGTCCCTATGCGCGCGAGCTCCCGGTGCTGTGCCGGGTCGATCCGCGGGACCGCTTCCTCGACTTCGCCCGGCGGTTCGCTGGAACAGCCGACGAGTTGGCAAGCCGGATCGAGTACCTTGATCCGGCCTGGCGGGGTGCCGAATCGCGACGGTCCGAGACCGCATACGCCGGGTTCGACTATGTGGATCAGCTAACGCCGCTGGCCGCCGGTGCGGTCTCCCTGGCGATGGTCACCGAATCCATGGGCGGATCTGGCTCGCCGTACCTGACCTGCGTCCGCGATGGCGCTGCACTGAACCTCCATTTTCACTGCGCCGGCGGCAGGATGAGCTCGCGGACAGTCAGGTCTGTCGGTGACAGTTTCATGGTCCTGTTGAGCGACGTCCTCCGGCGCCGACAGACACCTGTCGACGAGCTGGACCTGCTCTCGCCGGCACATCGGGAGTCCCTCCTACTTCGGGGCCGGGGCCCGACGGCCTCGGCTCAGCTGCCTTGTCTGGCCGAGTCCTTCTCGAGGCAGGCGTCAGAGACGCCGGGCCGTGCGGCCGTATCGGCCGGCGACGAAGAGATGACCTATGCGGAGCTGGAGGCCCGCTCGAACCGTCTGGCGCACCGGCTGATCGAGCTCGGGGTGACCCCCGGCACTACGGTGGTGGTCAGCTTGGACCGGTCGGCCGACCTCGTCGCTGCCTTGCTTGCCGTGCACAAGGCGGGCGCGGCCTTCGTGCCGGTCGATCCACTGTTTCCGCCGGGGCGACTGGGACGGCTGCTCGACGACTGCACGCCCGCCGTCGTGATTTGCACAGCTGCCTGCCGTGATCAGTTGACTCGGGCATCCCGCGACGAGCCGGCGCCGTACCACCTACTTGTGCCGGCGCAGGAGGCGTCGCGGTTGGCGGCCCTACCGGCCTCGCCGCCGTCGGTCCGTGTCGGACAGGATGATCTGGCCTACGTCCTCTACACCTCAGGCACGAGCGGCGCGCCCGTCGGCGTGGAGGTGCCCCACCGGGGGCTCTCCAACTACCTCCACTGGTGTGCCGAGGCCTACCAGCTGGGCGACGGGGTCGGCGTCCTGACGCACTCGTCGATCAGTTTCGACTTCACCCTAACTACTTTGCTAGGGCCGCTGCTGCTCGGGCAGTGCGCCATCCTGGTGCCAGCCGGTACCACGGTCGCAGGGCTCGCCGCAACGCTGCGTGCCAGGCGGGATCTCAGCCTGGTGAAGCTTACTCCCACGCATCTGGACGTGCTCGGCCAGTTACTGGGCGCCGACGAACTCCGTGGCTCGATGCGAACGCTGGTCGTGGGTGGCGAGGCGCTCGGCGCGCGAAGTATCGCACCGTTCCGCGACGCCGGGATCCGGGTCGTCAACGAGTACGGCCCGACCGAAACCGTGGTGGGAAGCACCGCGTACGTCGTCGATGACCAGAGCCCTTGGTCGGGTCCGGTGCCGATCGGCCGGCCGATCGCCGACACGCGCGTCCACCTCCTCGATCCCCGCGGCGAGCTTGTCCCGGACGGGGCGGTCGGTGAGATCTGCATCGGCGGAGCGGGGGTGAGCAACGGCTACCTGAACCAGGCCGACCTCACCGCCCGGCGGTTCAGGCCCGGTCCCGACGGCGAGGCGCGGCTGTACCGGACCGGGGACCGTGGTCGGTGGCGGCCGGACGGCGTGTTGGAGTACCTCGGCCGGTTCGACGATCAGGTCAAGATCCAGGGCGTTCGGGTAGAGCCTGCCGAGGTCGAGGCTGTTCTGCTCGGTTCCGATCACCTTGCGCAGGCGGCCGTCGTCGCGCGGCGGGACGACGATCCCGGACGACTGCTGCCGACGGCTGGACTGCCCACGCTGATCGCCTACGTGGTGCCGGCCGGGCAGACGCCGGTGGACCACGCCGAACTGGCCGCGCGGTGCCGGGCGCAGCTTCCCCGGGAGTCGGTGCCGAAGTCGTTCGTGACGTTGGGCGAACTGCCGATGACGGTCAACGGGAAGCTGGATCGATCGGCGCTGCCGAAACCGGACGCGGTGGTCCGGCCGGGTGGTGTTCTGGCGCCACCACGAACCGAGAAGGAAGAGATCCTCGCCGGCTCCATCGCTACCGTGCTGGGGCTCCAAGCCGTCGGGATCGACGACAACTACTTTGCCCTCGGCGGGGATTCCATTCGCAGTGTGATGGTGACCAGCCGGGCGCAGAGCCAAGGTGTCGACGTCACCGTCGCGGACCTGCACACGTACCCGACCGTACGAACATGCTCCGCGTATCTGGAAGAGCATGGCAGTGTCCAGCAGCCGCCGGCAGCCGAGCCTTTTTCGCTGATCACCGCCCAGGATCGCGACCGGGTTCCGCCGGATGCGGAGGACGTGTTTCCGCTGAACCTGCTGCAGGAGGGGATGATCTTCCATCGCGACTTCGCCGCGAAATCCGCGGTCTACCATGCGATGGCTTCGATCCGGCTCACGGCGCCGTACGATCAAGATGTCCTGCGGATGGCGGTGCAGCACCTGGCCGAGCGGCACCCGCTGCTGCGGACCTCCTTCGATCTGACCAGCTTCAGCCGGCCGATGCAGGTGGTACACACCCGGTTCGACTCTCCGCTCGACGCCGAGGATCTGCGTGCCCTGCCGGCCGACCTCCAGGACGAGTCCATCGCGCGATGGATCTCCGCCGAGAAGGAGCGCGGGTTCGAGCTGCACGAATACCCGCTGATCCGGTTCATGGTGCACCAGCTGACCGACGGCGAATGGCAGTTCACCTACGCCTACCACCACGAGATCATCGACGGCTGGAGCGAGGCGTTGATGGTCGCCGAGCTGTTCAGCCAGTACTTCTCCATCGTGTTCGATGAGCCGCTGGCGATCAGCGCGCCCAGGTCCAGTATGCGCGATGCCGTCGCACTTGAGCTCGAAGCCTTGCAGGACAGCGAAAACCACGATTTCTGGGCGCGGTACCTGGCCGACGCCACCGTGATGCGGCTGCCGCGATTCGGCGAACAACCGAAGGCGGACAAGGGGATCCGCGACATCGCCCGGATGGAGGTGCCGGTCCCCACCGAGCTCTCGGACCAGCTGAAGCAGCTAGCGTCGAGCACCGCGACGCCGCTGAAGAACGTCCTGATGGCGGCCCACCTGGCCGTCATGTCGACCTATGGCGGTCAGATGGACACGCTGACCTACACGGTCACCAACGGGCGGCCGGAGCATGTGGACGGCAGTTCGGCGATCGGGTTGTTCGTGAACAGTCTGGCGCTGCGGGTCCGGACCACGGGCGGCACATGGCGCGAGCTGATCGCCGACGGCCTGGCAACCGAGCGAGCGTCGATGCCGTTCCGCCGCCTTCCGATGGCCGAGCTCAAGCGGCACCAGGGCAACGAGCCGCTGGCGGAGACCCTGTTCTTCTACATCGACTACCACGTGTTCGGCGTGCTCGACCGGTGGCAGGAGCGAGGGGTCGACTATGCGGTCACTGCGCAGTACGCCGAGTCCACCTTCCCGTTCTGCGCGATCTTCCGGCAGGAGCGTAAATCCGGTCACCTGAAGGTCCGCCTGGAGTACGACCGGCTCCAGTTCTCCGCCGACCTGATCGCGGACATCAGAGACTGCTATCACCAGGCACTGGCCGCGATGGTTGCCGACCCGGAGAGTCGGTACGATCTCCGGCCGCCTGCGCTGGTCGCGCCGGCTCAGCCTGATACCGGGGACGGTCGCTGCCTGCACGAGCTGATCGAGGAGCAGGCGCGCGGGCGGCCGGACGCGGTGGCGGTTCAGCTCGACGACGCCATGGTCAGCTACCGCGAGCTGAACCGCCGGGCGAACCAGCTGGCCCAGCTGTTGCGCAGCCGCGGCGCCGGTCCCGAACGCATCGTGGGGGTGCTCGCCGAGCGGTCCATCGAGCAGGCGGTGGCCATCCTCGCCGTGCTCAAGGCCGGCAGTGGATACCTGCCATTGGAGCCGTCACAGCCTGACGCCGCGGTTGCGGCGATCGTGGCGGATGCGAAATGCGTCGCCGTGGTCGCCCAGGAGCAGTTGGCCGTCCGGGTGCCGGACACAATGCCGGTGATCGGTCTCGATTCCCGGCTTGGCGTTGCCGACAGCTATCCGTCCATTGCGCCGGCTACCGGAGTCGTAGCAGCGAACACCGCATACGTCATCTACACCTCGGGATCAACGGGCGAGCCCAAAGGGGTCGTGGTCGAGCACCGCAGTGCCGTGGCGTCGACGCGGACTCGGCACTCCTACTACCCAGACCCGGTGGAACATTTTCTGCTGCTGTCGTCCGCCGGGTTCGACAGTTCCGTTGCTGGGATCTTCTGGACGCTGAGCCAGGGCGGCACCCTGGTCCTGCTACCCGAGGGCCTGCAACAAGAACCCGCGGCCTTGCTCCAGTTGACGGCCGCGCAGCGGCCAACTCACATTCTGGGGATTCCGACTCTGCTGCGTCTGTTGATCGACCAGAGCAGCAACGAAGAACTCGCTTCGCTCCGGGTGATGATCTCGGCGGGTGAAGCCTGCCTTGGCGAGCTTGCCACTGCCTGTTCCCGCCGCCTGCCCAGGTGTTCGTTCAACAACGAGTACGGTCCTACCGAAGGCACAGTGTGGGCCACGGTGTGGTCTGCTGAGCCGGGCGTCGAGTACGCCGAACAATGGCAGGTGCCGATCGGGCGACCGATCACCGGCAGCCAGGTGCTCCCACTCGACCACCACGGCCAGGTGGTACCCAAGGGAGTGACCGGCCAGTTGTCCATCGGTGGTGCCGGTGTGGCGCGCGGCTACCTCGGCCGGCCCGCCGAAACCGCTGCCACCTTCGTTCCCGATCGCTACGCCGGCGCCCCGGGCACCCGGTGTTACGCCACCGGCGATCTCGGGCGCACCCTACTGACGGGCGATCTGGAGTTCGAGGGCCGGTCGGATCACCAAGTGAAGATTCAGGGCTTCCGAGTGGAGCTGGGCGCGATCGAGGCAGTGCTTGAAACGTGTCCGCTGCTGGAGCGCTCAGTGGTCGTCGCCAATGTCGACGATCACGGACAACGCGGACTGGTCGCGTACGTGGTGCCGTCTTCCGGCGACCGGGTCGAGGCCGCGGTGGTACAGCAGTATCTGCGAGCCCGCCTGCCGAAGTACATGGTGCCCGCGGCTGTCGTGGTGATGGACTCGGTGCCGCTGACCCCGACCGGGAAGATCAACCGGAGGTTGCTTCCTCCGGTCCGCCGGGCCGAACTGGTCTCGTCGAGTGTCTACGTAGCGCCGCGCACCGATCTCGAAGGAGCTCTTGCCGCGATCTGGCGCCGGGTCCTTCAGCTGGACCGGATCGGGGTCGACGACCGATTCTTCGACATCGGTGGCGAGTCGCTCCGGGCTATGCAGGTCGTCGCGGCGACGAACAAGATGTTCAATACCAAGTTGTCGGTCCGGCGCCTGTTCGAGGCGCCGACTCTGGGTGAGTTCGCCCAGGAGGTCAGCCAGGCGCTGCTCAGCCCCGGCACCGGATCGGCGGGGCGGTAGCGATGACGGTGGCGACACCGATCACGCCCGGCCAGGCCGGGCTGTGGTTCCTGCACCTGCTGGCGCCCAGCAACCCCGCGTACAACAGTTGTACGGCGATCGAGCTCATCGGACCGCTCAGCCCGATCGCCTTGCGTGCCGCGATCGCTCACATCGGCCGGTGTCACGAGACGATGCGTGCGATCTTCGGTGACGATGTGAACGGCGAGCCGTCGCAGGTTTTCGCCGCCGAGCCTCCCACGGTCCGGCTGGTGGACTTGACCGCGCTGCCGGAGGACCGGCGGACGGCGGAGATCGACGGGCAGCTCCGCCGGCTGGCCGGTTTGCCGTTCGACCTGCGCAGCGGTCCGCCGGTGCGCTGGGTGCTGGTGCGCTGTGGGCCGGCTCGGCATGTGCTCGCCTTCGACGCACACCACATCGGCTTTGACTTCGACTCTCTTGCGGTGGTGTGCCGCGATCTGGAGCGCGGCTACACCGCGGCCGTTTCGGGCTCGCGGTTACTAGGGGATCCGCGCCTGCGCAGCGACGCATCGCTTGCCGCCCGCGCCTGGACTCCGGATGGCTGGGCGGAGCAGGACCTGCGGTTCTGGCAGTCCAGCCTGAGCGGTACCCCGCTCGACCACAGCTTGTTGCCCACCGACAGGTCCAGGTCCGAGGCGGCGGTACGGCACGTAGCAAGCTATGACCGCGCCGGCCTGACAAGGCTGGCGGATCTGTGCGCGGCAGAGAAGGCCACGACCTTCATGGCCTTCGCCGCGGCTCTCGTGTGCCTGATCAGCAGGTACACCGGACGGCGGGAGATCGTCGTCGGCGTGGCGGTTTCGCTCCGTGACACCGCCAGGTATGCCGACGTGGTGGGCCTGCTGATCAACGTCCTGCCACTTCGGGTGCGGATCGACCAGCAATCGGCTTTCCGGGCGGTGCTGCGGTCGACGCGGGACGCCGTCCTGGACGCACTCGATCACCGCTGGACCCCGCTCCATCGCATCGTCGGGTCGGCCGACCTGCGGCCGGCCGAGGGCACCCCGCTGTTCGAAGTCCTGCTGACCCATGAGCGGCATGCAGCACCGCCGACGCTGCCGCGGTTGCAGGTGGCGACCAGGCAGGTCGGCGCGGCAACAGCCAAACACCAGTTGACGGTGACACTGACCGAGTCGGCGGACCGCCTGACGGTAGGTCTGGAAAGCGACGAAAGACGCTGCTCGCGGGCGCACCTGGCCAGCTGGAACGCGGACCTGACTGCGCTCGTGACGGCGATCAGTCGCGATCCTGACGTCGGAGTCACGGCGGTGCCGCTCGACCTGGCGGGTGTGGCGCGAGGTGCGGCCGGCGATCGGGGATCTCCCGGCGGAGTGGGGCGGACGACTGACAACGCTCGGCGCGGTACACCGCCCCGTACCGAGCTGGAACGCCGGCTCGCCGCGGGCTGGTGCTCGGTGCTCGGCGTGCCGGAGGTGGACGTGGGGGAGGGATTCTTCGAGGCCGGCGGTACCTCGCTCGCCATGCTGCGGCTGCACCGCCAACTGGTCGATGAGGTCGCATCGGACCTGACGGTGGCCGAGCTCTTCCGCTACCCGACGGTTGCCGCGCTGGCCCGGTATCTGTCTGGGCGTCGAGCGACACCGAGGTCGCGTCATGGCTGACCTCCCGCCTGGCGCTTCCGAGCCGATCGCGCTGATCGCGATGACCGGTCGATTCCCCGGTGCCGACGGTGTCGAGCGACTGTGGTCCAACCTTCGACACGGAATCGACTCCATCAGCCGATTCCGTGGTCTCGATCTGCTGGCAGCCGGCCATGAGCCGGAGCAGGTGCTGCATCCGCGGTTCGTCGGAGCGGAAGGCGTGCTCGGCGATCCTGGACTGTTCGACGCCAGATTCTTCGGCTATTCACCGCAGCAGGCCAGTGTCATGGACCCGCAGCATCGCATCGCCCTCGAGCTCGCTTGGGAGGCGTTCGACCTCGCCGGGTACGACCCGACCCGACTCGGCTGCCCGGCAGGGGTCTTCCTGTCCACCGGCCTCAGCGCCTACCTGATCCGCAACCTGATGGCCGGTGACCGGGACCAGCGACGCGCCAGACAGCAACGCGACGGGCTCCACCTGCTGATTCACAACGACAAGGATTCGGCCGCGACCACCATCTCGTACAAACTCGGGCTGACCGGACCGAGCCTCGCTGTGGGCTCCGCGTGCTCGTCGTCACTGGTCGCAGTGCACCTGGCCGGCCGCAGTCTCCTGGCCCGCGAGTGTGATGTGGCGCTGGCGGGCGGCGTCTTCGTCCAGATCCCGCATGGTGGCGGATATGTCCACACCGAGGACGGCATATACTCGCCGGCTGGCCGTTGCGCCGCCTTCGATGCCGGCGCCGACGGCACGGTCGGCGGCAGCGGTGCCGGCCTTGTGCTCCTGAAACGGCTCTCCGATGCCCAGCGCGACGGTGACCACATCCACGCGCTGATTCTCGGCTCGGCCGTCAACAACGACGGCGCGGACAAGGTCGGGTACACCGCGCCCGGCGCCGCCGGGCAGGCGGAGGTGATCGCCGCGGCACAAGCAGCCGCCAAGGTTGTCGCCGACGACATCGGTTTCATCGAGGCCCACGGCACCGGGACTCCACTCGGCGACCCGATCGAAGTGGAGGCGCTGACCGAGGCATTCCGGTATGGCACTGATCGCCGCCAGTTCTGCGCACTCGGCTCGGTGAAGACCAACATCGGTCACCTCGATGCCGCTGCGGGCGTCACCGGGCTGATCAAGGCCGCACTCGCCGTGCGGGACGGCGTGATTCCGGCCAATCTGCATTTCCGTCGGCCGAATCCGGCAATTGACTTTGCGAAGTCACCGTTCTACGTGCCGACCAAGACCGTCGACTGGCGGGCCGGCCGGCCCCGGCGGGCCGGCGTCAGCTCGTTCGGGATTGGCGGCACCAACGCCCACGTCGTCGTCGGGCAACCGCCTGAACCGCTGCAGCGAGCCAGGACGATGCGAGCTGACCAGGTGCTCGTATTGTCCGCCGGCACGGCGGAGGAGACGACCATGGCGGCGCGGCGTCTCGCCCGTCGCCTGCGCGACGAACCGGAGCTGGATCTCGCCGACGTCGCCGCGTCGCTGGCCGGTCGCCGAGCGATGTCCCATCGGCGTGCAGTCGTCGGTCGCGATCTCGCCGAGTTGACCACTCTGCTCGAGCAGCTCAGCCAGCCCCACCAGGCGGTACCAGGGCGCGAGGTCGTGTTCGCGTTCCCGGGCCAGGGCACTGCCGGCCTGGACCCGGCCGCGCAGCTCGCCATGACCGAGCCGGTCTTCCGCGGCCACCTCGAGGCATGTGCCGAAGTGCTCACAGGTCTCGGGTTCGATCTGATGGCGACGCTGTCGCGCTCATCGGCAGGCGGCCGGGGCGCCGCCCCACCGGCTAGTCAACCAGCGGTCTTCGCCGCCGGATACGCGCTCGCTCGAACTCTGATGGATTGGGGCGTCAGGCCCACTGCGGTGATCGGCCACAGCCTGGGGGAGTACGCCGCGGCTACGATCGCCGGAGCGCTGCCGCTGACCGATGCGCTGCGCTTGGTCGTGCTCCGCGCCGAACTGTGCCAACGGCTACCCAGTGGGCGGATGATCGCGGTCTGTCTGGCCGAGCGGGAACTGGAACCGCTGCTGTCCGGCGGAGCCGAGCTGGTTGCGGTCAACGCTGTGGACCGGTGTGTGGTCGCCGGGTCCTTCCCTGCGGTGCAGGCGTTGGGGAACCGGTTGGACGCGCGGGATATTGCCTGGCGACCACTGCCTGTGGGCCACGCCTTTCATACGGCGGCAGTCGAGCCGGTGCTTGCGCCGTTCCGTGAGGCGCTGGAGACGGTGCGTTTCTCAGCGCCCACGCAGCCCTGGTTGTCCGGTCACACAGGCGATTGGGTGAGTGAGGACGAGGTCTGCTGTCCTGACTACTGGCTGGAGCAGCTGCGTCAGCCCGTAAGGTTCGCGGACGGTGTCGGCCAGGCACTTGCTCTTGGGCCGGTTGCGGTGGTTGAGGTGGGGCTCCCGCTCGGGCTGGATCGCCTGGTACGCAGACACCCCGACTTCGGGCCGGACCACAGGGCCTTGGGGGGGCTCGGCCCCGCGCTGACCGACTCTGGCCCCGCGACGAACGCGGTGCCGATGTCGCTGACTCCTCTGGTCGCGCGGCTATGGGAGACCGGCTGCGAGGTGGACTGGGCGACTGTCCATCATCCGCAGGCGCCGCGTCGCGTTCCGTTGCCCAGCGAGCGGCTGGATCGGCAGAGGTACTGGGTGGACCCCCCGCCGGCCCCGGCACCGCTGCCTGCGCTGCTCGACGTGAGCGCTGACCTCCGGGCCGTTCTGAGCACCGATGACCGGGTGGCCACCGGAATCGACGACCAGCCTGGTCTACGGGCCGCGCTGGACGGGTTCTGCTCCCATCTGGCGCTGTGGTGCCTGACCCGTACCGGCGTGGACAGCAGCCCCGGCAGTCATCATCTGATCGCTGATATGGAACGCCTAGTGGGGGTGTTGCCCCAGTTCAAGCGGTTCTTCGGCTTCCTTCTCCACCTCCTTGACCAGGACGGGCTGGCCACACTGCGCGGCGGTGAGATCACCTTCGAGAATCCAGCGGCGCCGGTCGATCGCGCCGAAATTGAATCCGCAGCGGCCAGGATCGCCGGCGAGTATCCGCGGTTCGCGGGCCTGGTGGAGCTGCTGGTGCATTGTGCAGACGGGTATCCGCGGGCGTTCGCCGAGCCGGGGGAAGCGATCCGGGTGCTCTATCCGAACGGTGACTCAGGGCTCCTGACCCGGCACCTCGCCGAACGGACCGCCGAGCACCGCGCAGTCGGCGGATTGCTGCGTCTGGTCGCGGAACTGCTCGAACGGCTCGCCGGCCAGCTGCGCCGGCCGATCCGGGTGCTGGAGGTCGGCGCGGGTGAGGGCGGCATGACCGAGCTGCTCGCCGGCCGGCTCGGAGCGGGCCGGATGGTCTACCACGCGACGGACATCTCGGCCGCCTTTGTGTCCGGCCTTGGGCCAGCAGCGAAGCAGCGCGGCCTGGACTGGGTCCAGGCCAGGGTGTTCGACATCACCGGCGATCCGGCGAGACAGGGCTTCGCCGGCCACCGATATGACCTCATCTGCGGTCTGGATGTTGTGCACGCCACGCCCAGTATCGCCAACAGTCTCGCCAACCTGCGCTCCCTGCTCGCGCCCGGGGGCGTGCTCGCCCTGGTCGAGACGACCGCCGCAGACCGTTGGCAGTCGTTGATCTGGGGTTTGGCGGACGGTTGGTGGAACTACGCCGACGGGCGACGGCACGGTCCGTTGCTGAGCGCCGACGGCTGGCGGGCGGTACTGGCCGACCAGGGATTCGCCGAAACCGATGTCGTAGTACCGACGATCGGTCCGATGGATGCCGCGCTGGTGCTGGCTCAGGAGCCTGGCCGAGCCGGTCGGCCCGGCCAGCAGACGGCCGCGCAGGTCGTGCCAGACCGAACCTGGCCGGCCAAGCGTCTGGATCTCGCGAGCTGGGCGTACCAGCCGGGGTGGCGCCACGACGTTCCGGTCCGGCAATCGACGCCACCGGACGTGGGCAGCTGCTTGCTCTTTGCCGGTGGCGAGCTGGGCAGGGCGGTGGCGGAGCGGCTGGCCGTGGTGGGGATTCCTGTGGTTGCGGTAGTTCCGGGGTCTGGTTCCGTGACCCGGGCGGCCGAGCAAGTGCTTGACCCGGCCAGCAGTGGTCAGTACCGCAACATCGTGCAGGACCTGACCGCGCGCGGTCTGCCGGTGCGTTTGGTCGTGCATCTGTGGGCCTGGGAGGAAGCGCTGAACCGCGGCGCGGCAGCCGATTCGGAAAGTGTCGCCCAAGCCGGGCTGCATGGTGTGCACAGTTTGATCGAGGTCGCTCAGGCCTTGGGCGAGGTGGACAGCCGGGACCAGGTCCGGATCGTCGCGGTGACGGCCGGCGCGCAGGATGTCCTCGGATCCGACCTGGCCCACCCTGAAGCGGCGACGGTAGCGGCAGCGGTGAAGGTGATTCCGAGAGAGTACCCCTGGATTTCCTGTACGGCCGCCGACCTCGACCCGGCGACTCCGATTGCCGAGACCGCCCTGCAGATCGTGGACGAGTTGCTCGGCGCCCGCGAATCCACCATGGTCGCCTACCGCGGCAGCCGCCGCTTCACCGTCCAGTACACCGCCCACGAGCTGCGCGAGGCGCCGGAGTTCCGGGCCGATCCGGACGGTGTCTACCTGATCTGTGGTGGGCTGGGCGGAATAGGCCTGAGCATCGCGGAACGGCTCGGCCGATCGCCGACGCGGCTGGTGCTCACCGGACGGCGGCCGTTCCCGCCTGAGGAGGCCTGGGAATCAGCTCTGTCCGCTGGCCGCGACGAGCGGATCAGCCGCGTGGTCCGCCGGCTGCTCCGGCTGCGCGATGCGGGCACGCAGATCATGGTGGCGACAGCGGATGTCACCGACCTGTCCCGGATGCGGGCGGTGGTAGCGCTGGCCGAGCGCCGATTCGGCCCGTTGACAGGCGTCGTGCATGCCGCGGGCGTCATCGACACCGCGGGCATGATCCAGCGGCGGCGGCGGACCGACACCGACGAGGCGATGGCCGCCAAGACCCGCGGTGCGCTGGTGCTGGACGAGGTCGTCGGCGACCGGCAACTGGACTACTTCGTGCTGTGTTCCTCCATCGGCACGGTCCTGCACAAGCTGAAGTTCGGTGAGGTCGGATACATCGCCGCCAACGAGTTCCTCGATGCGTTCGCGGCATACCGGTCGAGACGTCGTCCAGGGTTGACCACCGCTGTGGCCTGGACCGACTGGCTCGAGGACGGCATGTGGGCGGCGGCGCAGCAACGGCTCGGCCGACGGTACCAGGTGGGGGGATCGGCCGGCGGCCATGTGACGGACCCGGGCGGTGACCTCCTTGGCGCGATCACCCGTGCCGAAGGCATGGAGGTCTTCGCCCGCGTGGTTGCGCAGGAGCGTGGACCGCGTGTGGTGATCTCCACCCAGGACCTCGATGAGCTGCTCGCCATCCACGCCGGCTTCAGCACCACCGAACACCTCGCCGCCGTGAGCCGGCTCAGCGTGACGCCGAGCAACGGGCACCGGCCGGCCGGCGATCCGGTAGAACCCTCGTTCGCCAGCCCGGCCCAGCGCATCGTGGCCCGTTGCTGGTCGGACATCCTGGGCGTTGACGACCCGGCCGCGACCGACGACTTCTTCGAGCTCGGCGGGGACTCGTTGCTCGCGCTGCGAATGCTGGCGAAGTTCCGTGCGGATCTCGGTGTGGAGGTCCCGGTCTCCCAGGTTTTCGACCACCCGACCTTGGCCGGCCTGGCCGAGGTGCTCGAGCGTGTCAGTACGTCGTTCGACCGGTCCGGGGAGGCGCGATGAATGCCGTCGAGACGACCAGCGGCATCGCAGTGCAGCCGGCTCGGCAGATGGAGCTGTCGTACGCGCAGGAGCGGATCTGGCTGGAGTCGGCGCTGAACCCGTACCGCACCGCCTACAACCTGCCTCTGCGGATCGACCTCACCGGCGAACTGCGCGTATGGGCCCTCCGACTGGCGTTGAACGAGATCTTCCGACGGCATGAGGTGCTCCGCACCCGGTATGCCGTCGTCCGCGGACGGCCGCAACCGGTCGTCGATCCACCAGCCGCGGTCGTCTTGCCGATGGTCGATCTGACCGGCGTTCCGGAGGGCGTGCGACAGCGTGCTCTGCGTACTGTCGAGGTCGCCGAGGCGCGCCGGCTGTTCGACCTGGCAGTGGACCCGGTCCTGCGGACGGTGCTGGTCAGGACGGCTGCCCGGCGACACTCACTGCTGATCACCCGGCACCATGTCGCCAGCGACGGCTGGTCGCTGGGCATCCTGCTGACCGAGCTGGCCGAGCTCTATCGAGCATTCGTTGCCGGCCGGCCGGACGATCTTCCCGAGCTGCCCGTCCAGTACCCGGACTTCGCCGGCTGGCAGCGGGGCCGCGCCGCTCAGCCGGATATCGACGAGCGGGTCGAGCGCTGGGTACGGCGGCTTTGGACGGCTCCCCGAGGCCTCGACCTGCTGGCCAGACCGGCGGCAGATGCGCCGACCGCGCCTGCGGAATCAATGCGGATAAGCCTGCCGGCCGCCCTGGTGGCCGACGCGCGAATGGCGGCGCGAGCCCTGCGCACGACCGTGTTCACCATCCTGCTGACCGCCTTCGGTGACGCGCTGCACCGCGCGTCCGGGCAGGACCAGATCGTGATCGGCACGCCCGTCGCGGGCCGGAACTGGGTCACTCTGGAACCGTTGATAGGAGCGTTCGCCACGGTACTGCCGCTGTGCGTGGAGTTGTCCGGACGGCCCGCCTTCGGCGACCTCGTGCGCCGTAACCAGCGGATGGTGCAACAGGCGCTGGACGACCAGGACGTACCGATCGAGCGGGTGATCGAAGCACTCCGGCCGCAGCGGTCCCCGAACGACAACCCCTTGTTCGATGTGGTCTTTGCGCTGCAGAACACGCCGGGGCCCCAGGTGCGACTTCATGGTCTGCGCTCCGAGGTGCGGCCTTCGGTGCCGGTGGCGCCGAAGTTCGCCATTGCGGTCACCGCGACCGAGCAGGGCGACCGGATCCTCCTGGACCTGGAGATCGACCCGGCCCGGCTTTCCGCGCGGACGGCCGGGCGCATCCTCACCGACACACAGGCCCTCCTCGCCGCGGGCCTGGCCCGGCCCGACGAACCGTTGCCGTACTCGCTGTCGGCCGCCCCACCCACACCGCGCGACCGCCCGGACGACAAGCCGGCCACCTCGGCGGGAGCGCCTACCTGTCTGCATCAGCAACTCGATGCCATTGCGGTCCGTCACCCAGACGCGATTGCACTCAGCTACTGCGGCAGGCAGGTGAGTTACCGTGCGCTCGTCGCCAGATCCGGGCAGCTCGCGGCGGCTCTGCTGGCTCGGCAGGTGGGTCCGGAAAGCCTGGTCGGCCTCTGTGTCGACCCCTCGCCCGAACTTGTCATTGCGGCGGCCGGAATCCTGCGGTCCGGAGCCGTCTACGTACCGATCGATCCGGCCGATCCGCCGGCGCGCCAGGCACAGATCTGCGCCGCCGCTGGCCTGCGCGTCGTCGTCACCCGGCGTGGACTGCGCGACGTCCCCGTCGACCGGCTCGACGTCGACGAACCGGACCAGAGGACGCCTTGCGCAGGCGGCAGGAGCAGCGCCCAGATCAGCCCTGCCAACGGCGCCTATGCCATCTACACCTCGGGTAGTACCGGAGCCCCGAAGGGAGTACTGGTCACCCTTGCGAATCTGGCGGCACTGCTCGCCGGCACGCGGTCGGCGCTCCCGTTCCTGGCGGCACCGCAGGTGTTCTCGATGACCCACTCGCCGGCATTCGACGTGTCGGTGTTCGAGCTGTGGGCGGCGCTCAGCTCGGGCGGCCGTGTGGTCGTGGTACCGGCATCGACTGCCCGGGCTCCGGACGAGTTGTGGCAGTGCCTGATCGACGAACAGGTCACCGTGCTGAGCCAGACCCCGAGCGCGTTCAGTCAACTCGCGCCTGTCATCCAGCGATCGGGAACCACCGGCGCCCTCCGTGCTGTCCTGCTCGCCGGTGAGCGGTGCGACGTCGCCGGCCTGCGCCGTTGGTACGCGGCGTTCGACGGTCACGGCCCGACGCTGGTGAACCTCTACGGAATCACCGAGACCACTGTGCACACCACGGTCCGGCTACTGGATGCAGCGGACGCCGACCGGACGGCGAGTCCGATCGGGAGCGCTGTCCCGGGTCAGTCTCTCGCTGTCCTGAATCAGCACGGGGAACCAGTGCCTGAGGGCGGCAAGGGCGAGATTCACGTAGGCGGGGCCGGCGTCGCTCGCGGCTACCTGGGAAGACCGGGATTGACCGCCGAACGCTTCCTCCCCGATGGGTACGCCGCGACGCCAGGCGCCCGCCGCTACCGGTCGGGTGACCGGGCCGAGGTACTGCCGGGCGGCGAGTTGTCCTACCTGGGCCGGTTCGACAACCAGGTGAAGGTGCGGGGGTATCGCATCGAGCTCGGCGAGATCGAGGCTGCCCTGTCCGGCGAGCCCGGTGTGCGCAGCGCGGCCGTCGTGGTGCGTACGGCGAACGAGCGTCGCGCTCTGATCGGATACGTGGTTCCCGAGTCACGGCCGGACGCGCCCGACGAGGCAGGACTGCGCGGCCGGCTGGCCCAGCGGTTGCCGGCGTACCTGGTGCCGGCCCGGATCGTCGTCGTCGACCGCCTGCCACTGAATCGGAACGGCAAGGTGGATCGGGAGGCGCTGGCGGCTCGAAGCGTGCCCCCGCCATCAGATGGGGGTTCCGACCACCCGCGGACAGACACCGAGCGAGCCCTCGCGATCGTTGTCGCCGAGTTGCTGGGCTACTCGGCGGTCGAGCCGCTCGGGGTTCGGGACAGCATCTTCGACCTGGGCGCGGACTCCTTGCTGGTGACCCAACTGCATGCCCGGATCGTGGAGATGTTCCGGGTCGATCCGACGGTCCGGCAGGTCTACCAGGCGCTGGACCTCAGGTCGTTGGCAGCGACCGTGGATTCGTTGCGTGCCCAGCAGAAGCAGGCGGCGCTACGCAGCGCCCTGGCCGAACTCGAGCTACCCGCCGAGGAGCACCCGTGACCGGACCGCAGCCGTCCATCGGCACTATCGTAAACATCGCCCGCGCCCATGCCGCCACGAGGCCGGACCGGCCGGCCTATGTCTTCCTGGAGAACGGTGAGGTCGAGACCGGCCGGTGGAGCTTCGCGACGCTGGACGTGCGCGCTCGCGCGGTCGCTGCCGAGCTACAGCGGCAGCGCCTGGCCGGCCAGCGCGTTCTGATCGCCTACCCCTCCGGCCTGGCGTACGTGGAGGCCTTTCTGGGCTGCCTGTACGCGGGCGTGGTCGCCGTCCCCGCCGACTCGCCGCAGGTCTCCAGCAGCCGCGGGCGGCTGGCCGCCATCCGCGCCGACTGTTCGCCTGCGGCAGTGCTCGCCGCCACGGCCGACATCGGCGTGGCGGGGCTGGCCAACCTCCGTGGAATCGACGTGTGCGCGATTCCGGACGACGTGGCGAATGTATGGCGGGATCCCCGCCCGGGTGGCAACGACCTCGCCTTTCTGCAGTACACCTCGGGATCGACCCGCACTCCCCGCGGCGTGATGGTGAACCACCACAACATCGTCGCGAACGAGCGTCTGATCGCGACAGCGTGCGGCCACGACGAATCCTCCACCTTCGTTGGATGGCAGCCGATGTTCCATGACATGGGTCTGGTCGCGAACATCATGCAGCCCCTCTTTCTCGGCTCGTTGTCGGTATTGATGCCCCCGCAGGCCTTCCTGCACCGTCCGATCCGATGGTTACGAGCGATCTCGCGCTACCGCGCCAACACCAGCGGTGGTCCGAACTTCGCCTATGCCATCTGTGCCGACAAGACCACCGAGGACGAACGCGCCGGCCTGGACCTGCGCGATTGGCGGGTAGCGTTCAACTCCGCCGAACCGATCCGGGCGGCAACGCTGCGACGGTTCACCGAGGAATTCTCGTCCTACGGCTTCGATGAACTGGCCCACTTCCCCTGCTACGGGCTCGCGGAGGCCACCCTGCTGGTCACCGGGCCGCCGCGGGACGAGCCGCCGCGGATCCGGTCTGTCGACCAGGCGGCGCTGCGCACCGGTCAGGCGGTGCCCGCCGAGCCTGCGTCGGCGACCTCGCTGGTGAGCTGCGGCTCTGCCGGTCTGCACACCGAGCTCCGGATCGTCGATCCGAAGACCAGCCGCGAGTGTGCGGCCCATACGGTGGGGGAGATCTGGATCGCCGGGCCCGCTGTCGCTCAGGGCTACTGGGGCTCGCCGGCGGACGAGGCGGCAACGTTCGGCGCGCAGCTCGCCGGCCTGCCCGAGCAGCGCTTCCTCCGCACCGGGGATCTGGGCTGCGTGGTCGAGGACGAGTTGTACGTCACTGGACGGCGCAAGGACATGATCGTCCTGCGTGGACAGAATCACGCTGCCGAGGACCTCGAGCTCACCGCAGAGCGGGCTCATGACGCCCTGCGACCGGGTAGCACCGCTGCCTTCGGCCTCGACACGGATGGCACCGAGTTCGTGCTGCTCTGCTGCGAACTGCGCTCCTACACCTCGCCGGAGGCCGTGGCGAAGATTGCCGTGGCCGTCTACGACCGGATTCTCCGAGAACACGGCGTCGAGCTGCACGCACTGGTTGTGTTGCGCAGGAACGGGGTGCCGAAGACCACCAGTGGCAAGGTGCGCCGGTCGCAATGCCGGCATGCCTACCTGACCGGCAGGCTGCCGGTCCACCGAAGCGTCCCGCGCGAGCGGATGGCCGAACCACTGGACCTGCCGCCAGCCGAGGAGTTGCGGCGACTCAGCAGGGAAGGCGGTGCAGTCCGGCTGACTGCGGCGTTGCTGAATGCCTTGTCCGGCGGACCCGCGGATGTGCGGTCTGAACCAGCAGGCCCGGCCCAGACACTGGCCGGTCTCGGGGTGAACTCGCTTGTCGCCTTGCAGTTGCGACACGCGCTTTGCCGGCAGTACCAGATTGATCCAGGCTTGGCCACGCTGCTCGGCGAGCACACGGTCGGAGAGTTGGCCGAGCAGGTGATGGACACGCTGCTCCGTGATAGCGGTGCTCCGGACCTGCCGCCGACCAGAGCTGTCCAGCCGGCGAAGGCGGGCTGGCTGCCGCTGACGCACGGACAGCGCGCCTTATGGTTCGAGCAGCAACTCGCGCCGGACGCCGCGGCGTATCACCTGGCCCGGGCTGTAGTGCTTCGCGGTGCGGTCTCGGAGGCCCGGCTCGATCAGGCCGTGGAACGTGTCGCGCGGCGTCATCCAGCGCTGTCCGCCCGCTTCGCGGCCCCTGGCGGTGAACCGCGCTGCCAGGTCGGAGGAACCAGTCCGGTTCTGCGCTGGCTCGACGCCACTGCGGCTCCATCCGAAGCGTTCGCTGAGCAGCTGCGCGCGGAGTCCGAGCGGCCGTTCGACCTGGCGGCCGAGCCGGCCGCGCGGTTGATCGTGTTTCGGCGCGGTCCCGACGAACGAGTACTGCTGCTAGTCGCGCACCATCTGGTTGCCGATTTCTGGTCGCTGGTCACGCTCCTGCGCGATTTGGCGTCGGAGTACAGCCATGGTCAGGGATATGACAACGGCGACCGCTTGCTGCCGGCAACCGCTGGGCAATCGGATCTGGTCGAGCTGGAACACCGAGCGGCCCAGTCGTCCGGGTACGACCGTGCGCGCCGCTATTGGCACCACGTGCTGTCCGGTGTTCCGGCGGCACTCGACCTGCCGGTCGACTTCCAGCGTCCGGCCGTACGCGGATTTGCCGGTACGACCCACCGGTTCACTCTCCCGCCCGTGCTGACGGACCGATTGCGAACGTTCGCGGCCTCCCACGGGGCCACGTTGTACACCGGGCTGCTCGCCGGCTACCAGTTGCTCCTCCACCGCGTCACCGGAAGTTCCGACCTCGTGGTCGGAGCACCGATCGCAGACCGTCCGTCGCCGGCCCTCGCCGATGCGGTCGGCTACCTCGTCAACCTGCTGCCTGTCCGCTCTCGCCATGCCGGTCAGGAGTCGTTCTCGGAGTTCCTGGGGCAGACTGCCGGGTCCGTGCTCGGCGGGATGGAGCACAGCGGCTACCCGTACCGCGCGATGGTGGCCGATCTCGGATTGGTTCCCGTTGCCGGGTCAGCGCCTCTGGTGCGGACGACCTTCGTTCTGCAGCGTGAATACGGCATCGACGACGACGGGTTCCGGGCAGTGGCGCTGGGGGTGCCCGGCCAGCTGCGCCTCGGTGAGCTGCGGATGGAGGTGCTGCCGATCGAGAGGCGCTGGTCGATGTTCGACCTGTCGCTCGGCATGGCCGAGATCGGCGACGAGCTGGTGGGTGTCTGGGAGTATCGCACCGATCTGTTCAGTGCGGCGACGATCGAGGCGCTGACCGGTGATTTCACCAGGTTGCTGGCAGCTGTCGTGGACCACCCGGACCGCCGACTCGACCAGATCGAACCGCGGGTCGCCCGGTACCGGCGGCCGCCACAAAAACCGGCCGGAACGAAGTCGCCGGCGCGGCGGTCGACCGCGACCGCGGCCACCGAGCAGGTCCTGCAGCGGTTGTGGTGTGCAAGCCTGAGCCGCGCCGAGGTCGGAGCCGAGCAGAACTTCTTCGTGCTCGGCGGCGATTCGATCCAGGCCCTGCGCCTGGTGGCCGCGGCGCAGGAAGCCGGTCTACCGCTCACCCTTGTCGACCTGCTCCGGTACCCGACCGTGCGAGCACTCGCCGAGAGGCTTGGCCGGCTTACCCAGCGGGGTGGTGTGGGCGGGGAGCCAGGTACGGCGTTCTCGCTCTGTCCCCAACTGGCCGGCAGCGCCGACCTCGACGACGCCTACCCGATCTCGCTGGGACAGCTTGCGCTTCTCTTCCATCAGGAGTGCGACCCCGGCTACGAGGTGTATCTCACCAGCATCGGTGTCCGGGCACGACTGGATAGCGCAGTGCTGGAGGCCGCCGTGCGCCGGGTCGTTCGTCGTCATCCATACCTGCGCTCGTCGTTCGATCTGGTGTCCTTCGAGGAGCCGATGCAGCTGGTCCACACCGATCTGACGGCTGCATTCGAGGTGGTTGACCTGCGCGATGTCTCCGAACCGGCCAGAGACGCCGCGGTCCGGCGCTGGCTTCGTGAAGAGAGCCGTCGTCGGTTCGACACGATGAGCGGGCCGTTGGTGCGTTTCACCGCGCATGACACCGGAACCTCGTTCAGGTTCACGGTGAGCAGCTTCGGGCTGGACGGCTGGTCGGATACCACCCTGGTGGCCGAGGTGCTGTCCGACTACGCGGCCGCCGGCCGCGGACGGGTGCTGCCGCTCGCGCCGCCGCGGTCGGAGTACCGGGGTTTCGTCGCGGCGGAGCGTGCAGCCACGCGCTCAGCGGGGCACCGGCTCTTCTGGGAGGAGGAACTGGCAGGAGCCCGGCCGAGCATCGTGCCACGATGGCCTGACTACCCGACGGGCGCTACCGACGCTTCCCAGCATCGACACGTCGTCGCTCTCGAAGACGCGCTAGCCGACCGGCTGCGGGCGCTGGCGGCGACGCTCGAGGTCGGTCTCAAGCATGTCCTGCTCGCCGCTCACCTGTCGGTGGTGCGCGCGCTCACGGGGCGGGACGAGGTCGTCACCGGGGTGATGGCCAACGGCCGCCTCGAACATCCCGAAGGTGATCGCGTGGTGGGCCTGTTCAACAATGCTGTGCCGCTGCGGCTGAGTCTAGGGGAGGGGAGCTGGGCCGATCTGGTCCGGCTGGCCCATCGGGCGGAGCTGCGAGTCACTCCATTCCGGCGCTATCCGCTCGTGGAGGCACAACGCCAATTCGGTGCGGCGCGGCTGTTCAACACGTTGTTCGTCTATACCCATTTCCATCTCTACGAACAACTGCTCGGCGGCGCCGAGCTGGAGGTCTTCGACCTGCACGCACCGGACCAGACCTACTTGCCGCTGACATCCCACTTCAACGTGGATGCCTGGTCGAGGTCGGTACGGCTGCTCCTCGACTTCGACCCTCAGGAGTTCAGCTCCGCGCAGGTGTCACTGATCGGGGACGGGTACCTGCGGGCATTGGAGGCGATCGGCGACGACTCGGCGCGACCCTGTCTCGACGACCTGATCGCGGGAGGAATCCGGTGACGAACCACGACAAGCTGACCGACGCCGAGCGCGTCCTGGTGGAGATCTGGCAGCAGGTGCTCGAGGTCGACACGGTCGGGATCGACGACGACTACTTCGACCTGGGTGGGGACTCGATCCATGCCATCGTGATCGTCGCGCGGGCCCGCGCCGCCGGGGTGGATGTCGCCGCCCAGGACCTCTTCTCGGCTCGTACTATCCGCGAGGTCATCGCGACCGTTCCGCAAGACCCGGCCGGGGACCTCCCCCCGAAGCAGCGCGAGCCGGAGCGGGAGCCGATCACCGACCATCCCCTGACGCCGCTGCAGCATGGCATGCTGTATCACGCGCTCGAACGCGACTCGCCCGACGCGTATCTGGTGCAGGTATGCTGCCGCCTCGTCGGAGAGCTGGACGCGGCCGCGTTCGCGGCCGCGTGGCAGCTTGTGTTCCAGGCAAACCCGGCGCTGCGTACCGTTCTGCGTTGGTCCGGCCAACAACATCCTCGTCAGCTGTTCCCGCCGGGGCTCCGGATGCCGATCGAGGTGGTCGATCACAGCGGGCTGGCGCTGGACGAGCTGCAGGCGGCGTTCGCGCGGCTGGCCGAGGCGGATCGCCGGCTTGGGTTCGACCTGGAGCGGGGTCCGCTGATCCGGCTGACTCTCGTGGCGGAGGGGCCGGCCGCACACCGTTGTGTGCTGACCCATCACCATCTGGTACTTGACGGCTGGTCGCAGCAGCTCCTTCTGGGCGACGTCTTCGATTGCTATCAGCAACTGAAGACGGGGATGCCGGCGACGTGCCGGAGCCGGCCGCCGTACCGGGACTACCTCGACTGGCTGGCCGACCTTCCCGGCGTCGACGAAACGTACTGGCGGAGTCTGCTGGGCGGCGTGTCCCCGACCCACGTCGCCCCCGTCGGCTGCCGGAGTGCCGAGCCGCCAGCCGGTCCACGATCCCAGGCCGAGCGTCGGCTGTCCGGCCCGCTCATCCGGAGTTTGGTGGAGTTCACCAGGAAGCACGGTGTGACTCCGGGTGCGATCGTGCACGGCGGCTGGGCCTTGCTGCTGGGCATCCAGGTCGATCGCGACGACGTGGTCTTCGGTTCGACCGTGTCGGGTCGCCCACCGCAACTGCCCGGCGCGATGGAGTGCGTGGGCCTGTTCGTGAATACGTTGCCGGTGCGCGTCGTGGTCCGACCGGACGCTTCGGCGGTGGACTGGCTTCGGGAGATCCAGCAGGACCTGGTCGTCCTCCGTGAAAATCAGCACCTGACGCTCGGCGCGATCGAGCGCGCGGTCGGGCGGCCGGGTGGCGTTGGGCTGTTCGACACGCTTGTGGTGGTGGAGAACTTCCCCGCCTGGCTGCGGGAGGGCGACGAGATCGCCGGACTGCGGATCGAAGAGCTGGCAACCGTGGTGGAGGAGAGCTACCCGTTGGTGGTCGAGTTTGCCCCGGGAGCCGAACCCGTTCTTCGGATGCGGTACGACCGCCGGCAGCTTGACAGCCCGACGGTGCACAGCGGGCTGGACGCGCTGGTCGCGTACCTGGAGTGTGTGCTCGCCGACCCACAGTGCCGTCTCGACGCGCTTCGGGACCGGATAGCCGCCCGGTGGCGCACTGACCTCGACGCGAACCGGCGGACGGCGCGATCGCAGGCGGAGAGCGCTCTCGGCACGGTGTCCCGCCGGCCGGTCGACGCGGTCCCTCCGACGGGCCATGACATCGATCGCAGGCCAATGAGTGAGCGAGCATGACCGATTTCCTGCCGGACATGGATCTGGAGCCGAACCTGGTGGATCGGCTCGAGCGGCTCACGCCCGAGCAGCGCGCTCGCCTCGAGCGGCTCGTCCGGGACAAACTCGACCGAGGTGGCGAGATCCCGGCTGCGGACGGTCCCGGGCCGTGGCCTGCCTCGCTTGCTCAGGAGCGAATGTGGCTGGGCAGCGACGTCGAGCCCGGGGCGAACATCGACGCCACGGTCGTCCGGCTCCGTGGCCACCTGGCCCTGCCCGCGTTACGGGCCGCGCTGGTCCGGATCGTCCAGCGGCACGAGGCCTTACGCACCACGTTCGAGCTGACCGGCGAGGTACTTGTCCAGCTGGTCGATCCGCGGCCGCGAGTGCCGGTCTCGCTGGTCGACCTCACCGCGCTCGCGCTCGACATCGAGCCCGGGGTGCCCGAACTGGTCGGTCGACTGGCCAGGGACAGCGCGAGCCGAGTGTTCGACCTGGCCCGCGGGCCGTTGCTGCGGGTCGTCGTGTTTCGCCTCTCCGCGGCAGATCACTGTGTCCTGCTGGCCATCCATCACGCAGTTACCGACGGCTGGTCCCAGGGCGTGCTGGCCGGCGAGCTGACCAGCTGTTACCGCGACCTGCTGGCTGGGCGGGCATGGTCCGCGCCGCCATTGAAGGTGCACTACAAGGACTACGCCGGCTGGCAGCGGACGCGTCATGACGGCCCGGAAACGGAGACGCTGGAACGGTTCTGGAACGAGATGACGCAGGATCTTCCGCGGATGGATCTCCCGGCAGACGCTCCGCGCGGAACCGACGCCGGTGGACCGCATCGCCGTACCGGCGCCGATCACCGCTTGACCCTGGACCCGGACCTCTCCGCCGACCTGGCGGCGCTGCGCCGCACCGAAGGTGGCTCGTGGTTCATGCTCATTCTGGCAGGCCTCCTTGCGGTGCTGCGCTCGGTGACCGGACAGTCGGACCTTGTGGTGGGGACCATCGCGGCAGGGAGGTCGCGACCGGAGCTGGAGGGGCTCGTGGGATGCTTCGTCAACGTCCTGCCGCTGCGGTTCCGGCTGCCCCCGGATCCAACGTTCCGTCAGCTGTGGGCGGTCGTTCGCGAGCAGGCCCTGGCTGCGTACGCACATCAGGAACTGCCGTACGAGACGCTCCTGAGGATGCTGCGCGCGGAGCGGCTCACCGGCCAGGCCGCGCCGTTCCGGGTGATGTGCGTACCGCACGCCACGACGCCCGAGATCGCCCTGCCTGGCCTGGTTGCGGAGACGTACGACGTCGATCTCGGGTACTCGTTGTTCGACCTGGTTGCCACGGTCACCGAGCAGTCAACCCAGCCTCGGGTGACCTTCCAGTACGACACGGAGGTTTTCACCGGGCCCGCCATCCGGCAACTGGGCGGTTACCTGCGTCGGGCGCTCGCCCGGGCGGCTGCGGATCCGGACCTGCCCTGTTCGGCATTGCTCTCTGAGCCCGGCCGGACCGCAGGGCCACCGATCAGCGGCGGAGAGCCTACCTTGGTCGGCTTGTCCGGGGCCGCCACCATGCACGGACCGGTCGAGGCACAGGCTGCCCGGACACCGGATGCGATTGCCTTGGTCGATGGCGAGCGGCAGCTGTCGTACCGCGCCCTCAACGCGCGCGCCAACCAGCTGGCCCGGCACCTGGTGGCGTTGGGCGTGCGCCCCGAGGACCGGGTGGGTGTGTGCTTGCCCAGATCGGCCGCCGCGGTCACGGCTCTGCTGGCAGTGCTGAAAGCCGGCGCCGCCTACCTTCCGCTCGACCCCGGACATCCGCAGGACCGCCTGGCCGAGCTCGTGGCCGATGCCGGTATCCGCTCCCTGATCACGACGTCGTCGCTCGGGGCGGGCGCATGGTACGAAGGCGACGCGGTTCTGCTCGATACCGATCAGCAGCGGATCGTCGGGCGCTCCGGCGCCGACCTGCGGCTCCCGGTCCATCCGGAGCAGGCCGCGTACCTGATCTACACGTCGGGTTCCACCGGACGCCCCAAGGGAGTCGTCGGCCTGCACGGTGGAATGGCGAACAGGATCACCTGGATGGCGCGAACCTATCCGGTCGGTCGCCGCGAGGTCTGCGCGGTCCGGACGTCCTTGACGTTCGGAGACTCGATGTGGGAGATCTTCGGGCCGTTGGCCGCGGGTGCGGTGCTGGCCGTCATCCCGGAGACCGAGGCAGCGGACCCGGTGCAGCTGGTGGACCGGCTCGCCCTGGTGCAGGTGTCGAGGATCGTTGTCGTGCCGGCTCTGGTCACGATGCTGCTCGACGGAGTCCCCGACCTCGGGAGACGGCTGAGCGGGCTTCGTACCTGGTGCACCAGCGGCGAGGAGATCCGGGCGAACCTGGTCGCGAGATTCCACCGGACTCTGCCGGGGGCACGGCTGCTCAACCTGTACGGCTCGTCCGAGGTGTCGGCCGATGCCACCGTGGCCGAAGTGCTGCCCGCAGGTCCGGTCCGGGTGCCGATCGGACGGCCGATCGGCGGGGTCTCGGTGTGGGTCGGAGACCAATGGTCGCGCCGGCTTCCGGCCTTGGTTCCCGGTGAGATCCGCATCGGCGGCCGCGGCGTCGGCCGCGGGTACCACAACCGGGCGGCGGAGACGGCCGCGGTGTTCGTGCCGGATCCGTATGGACCACCAGGTGGCCGGTCCTTCCGCAGTGGTGACCTGGCCCGCCAGTGGACCGACGGCCGGCTCGAGTACCTGGGCAGACGCGACGTCCAGGTGCAGATCCGTGGTCACCGGGTCGAACCGGGTGAGGTCGAGGAGGCGTTGCTGAAACATCCAGCGGTGATCGCGGCGACCGTCACCGCGCAGCCGGATCCAGCTGATTCGGTGACGCTGGTCGGGTACCTGGTGCCCGGATCGCAGCCGCTCGACGCCGCCCGGCTGGATGAGATCCGCGCCTTCCTGCACCGCCGGCTGCCGCCCTATCTCGTGCCGTCGATCCTCGTTCCTGTCGACGCGCTGCCGCGGACCGCCGGTGGCAAGATCGATCGCCGCTCACTGCGGGTTCCCCGTCCGGGTGCTGCTGTGCTCGCGCCCCGGGGACATACAGAAGGCCTTGTCGCGACGGCGTTCGCCGAAGTGCTCGGCGTCGAGGAGGTCGGCCGGGACGAGGACTTCTTCCTCGTCGGCGGCCACTCGTTGCTGGCTAGCAGACTCGTCCGTCTCCTCACCGACCGGCTCGGCAGGCAGCTCCGGCTCGCTGATCTCTTCGAGGCCCCGACGGTCGCCGCTCTGGCGGCGAAAGCGCTTCAGCTGCCCGTCGAACCGGACCCGGAAGTGGCCACGCTGCGACCGGACCCGGCGCGGTGGCTGGAGCCGTTCGCCTTGACCGAGGTGCAGGCGTCCTATTACGTCGGGCGGCGAACAGACCTTCATCTGGGTGGTGTGTCCACCCAGAGTTACCTCGAGGTGGCCGTCACCGATCTCGACCTCGATCGGTTCAGCGAGGCGTTGCGTGCGCTGATCCAGCGGCACCAGATGTTGCGCTCGGTGCTGCGACCGGATGGCACCCAGCAGGTGCTGGCCGACGTGCCGCCGTACGAGGTGACGACCTACGACCTTCGTCAACTGTCCGCGGAGGAGGAGCAGGGCAGGTTGCGGGCGGTGCGGGACGAGATGTCGCACCAGTTGCTCGGACCGTACACCTGGCCGCTGTTCGACGTCCGGGTCTCGTTGCTGCCGTCCCCCGCTGGAACAGCTCGGGTCCTGGTGCACATCAGCGTCGATTCGCTCATCTGTGATGCCTACAGCTTCCTGCTGATCATGGATGAGCTCACGACCCGCTATTACCGCAGCCGCGACGACTTTCCCGAGCTCGAGGTTGCTTTCCGGGATTATGTAGTCCATCAGAGCGGCGATTCGACCGCCGCCCGGCGGGCGGTGGCGCTGGACTACTGGCGTCGGCGGTTGCCGGAACTACCGGGCGGCCCGGAGTTGCCGCTGCGTGCCGTGGTCGGCGAGCGTCGCTTCGTCCGGCGGTCTGGCCGACTGGCGGCACCACTGTGGTCGGCGCTGAAGGAGCGGGGCACTGGCTCCGGCCTGACACCATCGGGTGTGTTGCTCGGCGCCTTCACCGAAGTCATCACCAGTTGGTCCCGGCAGCCGCGGTACACGGTGATGCTGACGGTCTTCAATCGCGACCCGGTCCACCCGCAGATCAACGACGTGGTCGGGGACTTCACGTCGCTCACGGCGCTGGAGGTGGACCATTCCTCGCCCGCGCCGTTCGTCGACCGTGCCCGGGCGGTGCAACACCGGTTGTGGTCCGACCTGGACCACGCGGCAGTGAGCGCGGCGACCGTTGCCCGGGAGTGGACGCTTTCGAGAGGTCTTCTGCCGCAGTCGATCAGCCCGGTGGTCTTCACGTCGAACCTGCCGTTCGGTGAGCAGACGGCCGGCGCGACGCCGACGGTCCTGGGCGACCTGGTGTACGGCCTCAGCCAGACTCCTCAGGTGCAACTGGACCATCAGGTAGGGGAGTTGCGGGGCGAGCTGATCTTCAACTGGGACTCGGTCGACGGGGTGTTCGCGCCGGCCGTCCTGGACGATATGTTCGCCGCTTATCAGGCGTTGATCGCGCGTCTTGCCACCGATCCGGGCGCATGGTCCGAGCCGTATCTGGCACCTTTGCCGGTGGACGTCTGCGGCGTTCGCGCGACCACCAACGACACTGCGGGCCCGTTGCCGAGCTGGTGTCTGCACGAGGCGGTCAACGACGCGGCCCGGCGTGATCCCGACCGGGTGGCAGTGATCGCCGGTCCCGTGCGGATGACGTACGCCGAGCTGACGGCGCGGGCTCGCCGGGTGGCCCATACGGTGCGTGCGCTCGGTGCCGGGCGCAACACGCTCGTCGCCGTCGCCGCCCAAGGCTGGCAGCAGGTCGTTGCCACGCTCGGTGTGCTCGAAGCGGGAGCGGCGTTCCTGCCGCTGGATCACGACCTGCCGGCTGAGCGCTTTGCCCTGCTGATCGAGCGTGGTGAGGTCTCGGTGCTCCTCAGCCAGGCTGCGCTGCTCGGCAAGCTTCCCCCGCTCGCCGGAGTGCGATTCATCGCGGTCGATGACGAGACCGGCCTGTATCCGGACGACGAGCCGGTGGCTGCGGGTGCCCAGCCGGCAGATCTGGCGTACGTGATCTTCACGTCGGGTTCGACCGGGGAACCCAAGGGCGTGATGATCGACCACCGGGGCGCGGCCAACACCGTTGCCTGGGTCAACCGGCAGTTCCAGGTCGGCGCCGACGACCGCGTTCTCGCGGTGTCGTCGCCAGCCTTCGATCTGTCCGTCTACGACGTGTTCGGTGTCCTCTCCGCCGGTGGTGCCGTCGTCCTGCCTGACCGCGACCGGCGCAGGCAACCCGGGCACTGGGCACAGCTGATCCGCGACGAGCGGGTCACAGTGTGGAACTCGGTGCCGGCGCTGGCCGAACTACTCACCGACCAGGTCGAGACCCTGGAGCCGGACGCGCTGGCCTCGGTTCGGCTCGTGATGCTCAGCGGTGACTGGATTCCGGTCACCCTGCCCGAGCGGATCCGGACCCTGACGGGTGGGCAGTTGGTCAGTCTCGGCGGGGCGACGGAAGCCTCGATCTGGTCGGTCTGGTACCCGATCGAGCGAGTCGAGCCATCCTGGCGCAGCATCCCGTACGGCAAGCCGATCGACAATCAGAGCCTCTTCGTCCTGGACCGGGAGCTGCTGGACCGGCCGGACTGGGTCGCCGGCGACCTCTACATCGGCGGTGTCGGCCTGGCCCAGGGGTACTGGCGTGACCAAGAGCTGACCGACAAGAGTTTCGTGATCCATCCGGAGACCGGCCGGCGCCTATATCGCACCGGCGACCTGGCGCGGTACCTGCCGGACGGGAATTTGGAGTTCCTGGGGCGGATCGACGGGCAGGTGAAGATCAACGGGTTCCGGATCGAGACCGAGGAGGTCGTGGCCGGCCTGAACCGGATCAACGGCGTCCGCGCGGCCGCGGTTATCAGTGTGGATGCGGCCGGCGGCGGGCGGCGACTGGTCGCATGTCTCGTCCCTGAGCTGCGGGACGGCCGGCAGCAGGTCGATCTGGACGGGGTCAGGCGACGGCTGGTTGAGATCCTGCCCAGCTACATGGTGCCGACCGGATGGGTTGCGCTGGACCAGTTGCCGCTCACCGCGAATGGGAAGGTGGATTCCGACGCACTACGCCGGCTAGCGGCGCGGCATCCGGCGACGTCGCGCGATGCGGATCCGCTCGGCAGCCCGGCCGTCAGCCAGGTAGTGCCGGACCAGCTCATCAGTTCGCTCTGCGAGCTGTGGCAGGAGCTGCTGGCCGTCGAGAGCGTACGACCGCAGGACGGCTTCTTCGCCCTGGGAGGCACGTCTCTCGTCGCCATCCGGATGCTGACCCGATTGCAGCAGTCGTTCGGCGTGAACATCACGCTCCCGGACGTGTTCCGGTCGCCGACCGTCGCCGCGCTGGCAGAGCTGATCACCGAGCAGCGGCGAACCGGCGAGCCGTCGCCGCCGTTGCCCACCGCTAGCTCCAACCCGGGTGAACGGCACGAACCGTTTCCGCTCACGGAAGTCCAGCAGGCCTACTGGATCGGCCGGCAGAGCGGTCAAGCTCTCGGCGGGGTGGCCACCCACTGCTACTACGAAATGGACGTCACCAACCTTGACCTGTCCCTGCTCGAATCGGCACTGGGAAAACTGATCCGGCGGCACGATGCACTCCGCTCCATCGTGCGACCGGACGGCCGCCAGCAGGTGCTTCAGGATGTGCCACGGTTGCGTATCCCGGCTGTCGACCTGCGCGGGATCGAACCGTCCCGCGCGCTGGTCGCCTGCGAGGCCGTGCGCGCTGAAATGTCCCACCAGCTGCGCGATCTGGGGCAGTGGCCCTTGTTCGAGCTGCGCGGCCTGCTGCTCGACGAGGCTCGCACCCGGCTCTGCGTGAGTTTCGACCTGATGATGGTCGATGCCCGCAGCATGCAGATCCTGACCAGCGAGCTGCTGATGATGTACGCCGACCGGACACTTGATCTCCCGGCATTGGGTCTCACCTTCCGTGACTATGTGATCGCGGCTGATCAGATGCGCCGGACCAAGGCCTTTCACCGTGCCCGGCACTACTGGAAGGAACGGCTGTCCGAGCTGCCACCGCCGCCGGACCTGCCACTTCTGAGTTCTCCGGAGAAGCTGATCGGGTCGAGTTTCGCTCGGCTGAACACCGAACTCCAGGAACCAACGTGGCAACTGCTGCGCACCTGTGCTGCCGACGCCGGGATCACTCCCACCGGGCTGCTCTGCTCGGCGTTCTGCTCGGCCCTCGCCACCTGGACCGGCGTCCCGCGCTTCACCCTCAACCTGACCACCTTCAACCGGTTGCCGGTGCATCCCGACGTCGACGATCTGGTCGGCGATTTCACCGCCACCACGCTGCTGGAGGTGGACTACGCCGGCCAGTCGTTCCTCGACGACGCTCGGCGGATCCAAAGGCAGATCTGGGAGGACCTGGAGCACAGGCTGGTGACCGGGGTCGAGGTACAGCGGATGCTGCGGCGGCATCCGGCGGCACGGAACCGCGCCATGATGCCCGTCGTGTTCACCAGCACCTTGCTCCCCGAGGGGATGGTTCGCCGGCCGCCGGTGATCTTGGCGGCGGCACCGGTATACGGGATCAGTCAAACACCTCAGGTTCTGCTCGACGTCCAGGTGGCCGAGGACCGCGGGCGACTGCAGTGCAGCTGGGACTACGTCCCCGCGGCGTTCCCGCCGGACTTGATCGAAACCATGTTCGGAGCGTTCGAACGGACCCTTGCCGCGCTCGCCGCCGAAATGGAGCACGTTGGAAACGAACCGGAGGTGTCCTGAATTGGTTACTGTCGAGCCCACCACCGCGATGTTCCCAGCCGATCAGCGGGAGCTGATCGAGGCGGTTAATCGCACCTCGGCGCCAAGCGTCACGGGCCGCTTAGACCAGCACTTCGCCGCTGTCGCCGAACGGAATCCCGACCGTACCGCGGTCGTCTCGCCGGGGCGGACGCTGGCCTACGGCGACTTGCAGGCCGAGGTCTCCGCCCTGGCCGGTCGGCTCGCCGATGTCGGTGTCGGGGCGGGCGATCGGGTGATCCTGTGTGCTGAGCATGGCTGGGAGCAGGTCGTCGCGGCGCTCGCCGTGATGCGGGTCGGCGCCGCCTACCTGCCGCTACCACCGGACGCTCCACCAGACCACCGACAGGCGGCGCTCGAGCAGAGCGAGGCGAGGGTGGTGATCACCCAGAACAGCCTGGCCGGCTGGCTCGCCTGGCCGGCCGAAACCGTCGTTGTGCCATTGATCGCCGAGATTTGCTGCGCAGCCTTCGAGCCACCGGCGACAGACGACGATTCGGCTGCTGTCCTGCCGTGCGGGACCGAGCCCGGAGCCGACGCGGCGATCAGTCACCGAGTTCTGTGCGACACGGTGACGGACGTCAACCGCCGGCTGCACCTCGGTCCAGAAGACCGGGTGCTGGCGCTGGTATCGGCCGATTCGGGCCCGGCACTGTACGAGACGTTCGGGCCGCTACTCGTCGGAGCGGCGGTGGTCGTTGGTGCCGAGGATGCCCGGCAGAGCCCGCAGGAGTGGCTGAAGTTGAGCCGCTCCGAACGCGTTACCGTATGGATGCTGACTCCGGCGCTCCTCGACCTCCTGCTCGAACACCTCTCGGTCGCCGGCGAATCGCTACCGCGGAGCCTTCGAGCGGTGGTGCTCAGCGGTGGGCCGCTGAGTGCCGGCCAGCTCGGCGAGCTGCGTGCTGAACGAGCTGACCTGACGCTGGCCTACGCGACGGCCATCAGCTCACACGGGCCCTGGGTGGCCTGGCAGGACCTGACTGAGCCACTCACCAGCTGGGACTGGCTACCGATCGGTCGCCCGATGACCAACCAGCGTCTGTACGTCCTGTCCGAGAAGCTGGCACCATGCCCGGTTTGGGTGCCGGGACGCCTTTATCTCGGCGGATCCGCGGCGGAACCCCCTGTAGAGTCGACCGTCCGCCACCCCGAGACCGGCGAACGGCTGGTGCGAACCTCACTGTTTGGTCGGCTCCGGCCGGAAGGTGTCGTCGAGGTGACAGGCGACGAGTCGTCACGGGTGATGCTCCACGGACGTCCGCTGAACCTGCGCGACGTCGAGCTCGCCCTCGGCACGCACGAGGCGGTTCGGCAGTCGGCGGTGGTGGCCGCCGGGTCGGTAGCTTACGTTCGGGTACGTGCCGGGGCAAGCGTGACCGAAGCGGACCTGACCGGGCATCTTCGCCGTACCGTGTCGGCGTATCTTCTGCCAGAGCGCATTGAACTGGTCGCCACGATGCCGCTGTCGTCCGATGGGCTGATCGACCGCGCGGCGCTCGGCGCCGCGGCCCGTTCGCTCTCACCGCTGGATCTGCCGCCCGGGCAGCACTCGCCGGAGGACGACGAGCTGCTGCGCAGAGCCACCGCAGTGGCCTGGCGGTTGTTCGATCTGCCCGACATCCAGCCGGACACGAATCTGCTCGACATCGGGGCGAACTCGTTTCAGCTCGTGCGCCTGGCCATCGCCCTGGAGGAGGAGCTCGGTCTCAGTGTCAGCGTCGAGGACCTGTTGCGATCACCGACGATCGCAGCAGGTCTGCGCGGACACCTCGGTGTGACCGGCGAGCCGGGCCTGGGCAGACGAAGCCCGGTGCCAGCCGGCGGGATCGAGTCAGCTGGAGGCGCGGCTGAAGGTGTGATTTCAGGCGTACTGGCGCAGCAGGCGTTCAAGCAGGCGCGGCATGGTATCCGTCACGACCTGGACGACATACGGGGAAGGCAGCTGTCCACTGCAGAGGGCCGGCCGATGCTTCGACGGAACACCACACGCTCGTTCGGCCCGGATCCGGTCAGTTTCCAGGCCTTGTCCACTCTGCTCTCGGTTGCCGGGGTAACCATGCAGGACGGAGAGCCCAGGTACCGGTACGCGTCGGCAGGCAGCGCGTATCCGGTGCAGGTCTACGTGCTCGTTGGTCCCGGCCGGGTCAGCAGCCTTCGGGCCGGTAGCTACTACTACCACCCGGTGCGCGACTGTTTGGTTCCTGTCGCCCCAGACGCAACCCTACCGATTTCGGCCCATATCGACGTCAATCAGCAAGCGGCTCGGAGCAGCGCGTTCTCGATCTTCTTGATTGGCCGGACGGCCGCTATCGCGCCGCTCTACGGCGACATCGGCTGGCAGTTCACTGTCCTGGAGGCGGGCGCGATTGCCCAGCTGTTCACGGACGCTGCGCTCGAATGCGGTCTGGGCCTCTGCCCGATCGGCACGATGGACGTCGCGCCGTTGCCGACGTTGCTCGATCTGGATGGAACCGACCGCTTCGTCCACGCCATCCTCGGCGGGCTACCCGCGCGGGGTCAGCGATGACAGACCTACCGGGTCCACCCTCGGCGCGACGGCGGGTCGCCGCCGCGCTGCCTGGCACGGCACGGCGGCAGGAGGCCGTTACCACGTCCGATTCCGGGTTACCGCTGCTAGTCCGTCCAAAGCACGACGGTCTCCAGCTCGCCGAGTACGCCGAGACGCATGGTGACACCATCCGACGCTGGCGGTACGACACCGGTGCTGTCCTTTTCCGCGGATTCGGAATCACTCTCGACACCTTCGGAGCGGTAGCGAAGGCACTGGTCGGTGAGCCGGAAGCGTACGTCGAGCGTTCGTCACCGCGGACGAGCCTGGGCGACCGGATCTACACCGCTACCGACTACCCTCCGGACCAGTTGATCCCGCTGCACAACGAGAATTCGTACCAGCGGGACTTTCCTGGTGCGCTCGTCTTCTGCTGTCTCAGTCCGGCCGAACAGGGCGGCGCGACGTCGCTCGCTGATACCAGACGGGTCCTGACCCGGATCCCTGTCGAAGTCCTGAAGCCGTTTGCCGATCACGGGGTGATGTACGTCCGCAACTTCGGTCACGGGATGGGACTGTCCTGGTCCGAGGCCTTTCAGACCAGCAGTCGCGATGCAGTAACGGCGTACTGCGCCGACCACGGTATCGAAGCCGAATGGAAGCCCGGCGGCGGTCTGCGAACGCGCCAGGTCCGGCCGGCTGTCGCTCGGCATCCGGAAACCGGGGAGTTCGTCTGGTTCAACCACGCCGTGTTCTTCAACGTGCACACTCTTGCCGCCCCGCTACGGGCGGCCCTGCTGCAGATGGTCGGGGAAGAGGGTCTGCCCTACAACACGTTCTACGGTGACGGCCGTCCCATCCCAGCCGAGGTTGTTGAGGTTCTGACGGCGGCGTACGCGACCGAAGGGGTCGACGTCGGGTGGCAGGCGGGGGACGTGCTGCTGGTCGACAATCTCCTGGCGGCGCATGGCCGCCGGCCGTTTTCGGGCAGCCGCCGGGTCGCTGTGAGCGTCGCCGCTCCGATCTCGTGGAACGAGGCCACCTATGCGGCGAGTGAGAGTCCCGACCCATCATGTTCGATGAAGGAGTAGCGATGACCCAGAACGACGAATGTGAGGAGCAGTTGTACGACGTCGTGGTCAACCACGAGGAGCAGTACTCGATCTGGCCGGTCGGACACGATCTGCCGAATGGATGGCGGCGCGACGGGAAGACCGGGACCAGGTCGCAATGCCTGAGCTATGTCGACGAAGTGTGGACGGACATGCGGCCCCTGAGTCTGCGGCGGCACATGGCCGAGCACGCCAACGACGCGCCAGTGGAGGCGACGGAACCGGTAGATGACAGCCCTTGCCTGGTCGACAGGCTCTGCGAAGGTGCTCATCCGGTGCAGGCCGTCCTGCGACCGGAAAGCTCCGCGGCAGAGCTCAAGGCTGCCATCGACCGCCGGTATGTCCTCATCCGCTTCACCGGGACCCGCGGTGGCACCGAGCTCGGTGTGCGCGTCGACCTGCACGGTAGCGATCTCACCAATGCCGACTTCGACGCCGGGACCGGTCAGGCCCTGATCGTCGGCACTCTCGAACTCGACTTCGAACCAGTGCGCTGCCGGGCCGCGATCGATGTTCGCACCCTCTCCGGGGAAGGACAGCTGGAACGTGCCGGCGGTTGAGCGGATCTGTGTCTTCGCGCAGCTGCACCTCCCCGGGCTCGGCGACCTGCTGCTCCGCAACGCGCTGCTGGCGCTGGTACGGCGCGCTCATCCGGATGCTTCGGTCACCCTGGTCGTCGGTGACACGCTCGCGACCCAGTTCGCCGAACTGCTCGACCGGCACATGTACCTCACTGACGTGCTCCGGTGCCCCGACCCCTACGACCAGACGGCGGAGAGCTGGCTGACCTTCATGAGAGAGCTGGCCGACCGCGACTACCAGCTATGCGTGGTCGATCCTGACTCGCATCTGCTGGACGCAGGACATGCGAGGGCCGCGGGAATCGGACAGCGGCTGGCCCAGCCACGAGGTGAGCTGTCGGATCAGGACATCACTCATCCGGTGCGGCTAGCTGCCACCCGGTTCGCCACCCCTGATCTTTACGAGGTGATGTGCGGCTACGCGGTCACGCTGGGCCTGGATGGCTCGTTACGCCCGGCCGATGTGGTCCCAGATCTGCCCAGGTGGCCGGAGGAGCTGCCGGAGCTCGATGCGGTACGGCCCCGAATCGTGGTGCATCCCGGGGGTGCAGTGCGGTTCAATCGCCGGTGGCCGCTGGAGCGATTCGCCGAGCTGTGCGTACGACTGGTCGAGCAGTTCGGAGCGAGCCTGTATCTGCTGGGGACACGGGCGGAAGCCGTGGAGCTGACCCTTCTGCGTGATCAGGTGCGCGGGCGCCATCCCGGCGGCGTCGTGCAGGTCGCCATCGATGGTTCGCTCAACCGCAGTGCCAACCTCATCGCAGGCGCCGACCTGCTGATCGGCAACGACTCGGGTCCGGGACATCTGGCCGCAGCCGTCGGGACACCAAGCGTCATCATCTACGGGCCGGGGAGCGGAATGGCCTGGCTTGCCCGGGTCTACACCCGCCTCCGCGTTGTCTCCCGCTACACCTGTCGGCCGTTGAACCGGCCGCTCCACCACGGACTGACGGACCGGTCGGAGCTCCCGCGGAGGTTCCGTTGCGAGAACGGGTGCACACCACGACATCAGGGTCCCACCCGTCCGCTCTGGCAATGCGAGGAGGGCTGCGAAATCGAATACCAGGGGCCGCGAGGGCCGTACCCGAAATGTCTGGTGGAGATTGACGTCGCCAAAGTCTGTGCGTCCGTGACGGCCGCGCTACGACACTGAGGACGAGGAGGATCGAATGAGTATTGTCACCGCACGGTGGTCCGAGCAGGCACGGCGCTCGTACGCGCAGTTGATCGACACGCTGACGGCGGACGGCGCACACGAGAGCGCGCGACGGCTGACCGAGATCGCGATCAGCGAAGGAATGTGGCGGCACCCGTTGCAGCGACCGTCGCACTACCTGGCATCGCTGCCGCCGCGGCCGGTTTACGATCCGGCGGACTTCTGGTTCTGCTCCTACCTGGAGGAGAACTACCGGCAGATCCGGGCGGAGCTCGATGCGCAGGTCGATCCGGCGGTCTCGGGCTTCCTGCCGGTCGACGAGCCTCTGGTCAGTGCCGGCCGCTGGGATCAGGTCGTGTTCTACGAGTCCGGTTACCGCTTCGAGGACGCCTGCGCCCGGTTCCCGGTCACCGCCTCGTTGATCGACGGTATCCCCGAGGCTGCTGCCGCCGGGATCGGAGTGGTCACCTTGTCCTGGCTTGCTCCAGGTACGCGGATCGTGCCGCACTGCGGGTCCACCAATGCGCGGTTGCGGGTCCACCTCGGATTGCGGACGCCGCCTGGGGCCCGGCTCCGGGTCGGTGACGAGGTTCTCAGCTGGGAAGAAGGGCGATGCCTGGTGTTCGACGATTCCTTCGAGCACGAGGTGTGGCACGACGGCGAAAGCCCTCGCGTGGTGCTCATCATGGACGTGTCCCATCCCGACCTCGAGCCGGTGATCCGGGACCGCATGCTGGCCAGTCGCAGCTCCTTCGAGGCGCGGATCATTCGCTTCCTCAAGGACCGTGGGATGCGCCGGGTCGAGCTGGACCACGACGACGTCCGGGTGTTGCTGGACGAGCGGAACGGGGCGCAGATGATCAGGTACATGCGCGAGCGAGGGTCCCGTGCGGCCGAGCTCCGCGGCGGGAAGCTTGTGTTCGAGCCGATGGGAGAGACCGATGACTGAGTCAGCTACCGCGTCGGCTCGTGGTGAGGAAGGATGGACCGATCTGGATCGGGCCGCGGGGCGCGGTGACGTCGCGGTGGTGCGGAGTCTCCTCGACGCCGGAGCCGAGGCCAGGGCCACAGGACCGGACGGACGCACCGCCTATCAGATCGCAGTGGCCGCCGGTCACCGGGACGTCGCCGAGCTGCTGCGGGCGGCGGAGGACGCGGCGCTCGCGGACGATCCGCCGGATCGCGGTTGGCGCCCCTACTGCCGGGCGTACCGGCTGTGTGAGCTCGAGGGCTTCCCTGGCTGGCCGGAACCTGCTGACAACCAGCCCCGGCCCGAGCCCGACAGCGTCGTCTACCTCCAGGACGACCTCACGGTGACCGAGGGCGCATGGCCTGGTGAGGCGGTGTTGTTCGGCGGCGGGTCGGCCGAGTGGGAGAGCTACTGCCGGGAAACTCTTGGCTTCGCCGTCCCTGATGACTTCGATCTGCTGGTGCCGGCTGACGAGATCCGACCGACCGATCCGGGGGACGATCCGCGCTGACGTCTGCCTGGGATCAGGCCGTCGCCCGAAGTTCGCCGAGATGATCCGCGATCAGGTTCAGCAGCCGGCGAGGCTGCTCGACCGGTGCCATGTGTCCGCCGGCGACGGTCAGGGTGGTGAACCGCGTGGTGACGTCGGCCCAGCCGGCAGCGTCGGCGGCGGTGACGACGGGATCAGCGTCCCCGCGCAACGCCAGAATGGGTACGTCGATTATGACCGGCGGCGCCGGCTCGTAGAGCTCATGCGCGGTCACATCGGCTCGGAGCGCCGGCAGGACCAAGTTCCTCAGCTCGGGATGGTGTAGCGCGGGATGGTCATAGCCGACCGTCCGGGCGACCGAAGCAACCAGGGCGTCGTCGTCGAGGTGGCGACGGCCGTGGTCGCGGGCGATGTCCAGGGATGCGATACCGCTCAGAACCAGGCACTGCGGCTGGGTCCCACGGCCCAGCAGCGCTCTGGTCAGCTGGTAGGCCAGCATCCCACCGGAGGAGTGTCCGAATACGACGAAGGGCTTGCGCGGGTCGGCCATGGCCAGCAGTTGCTCGGCGGCGTCCTCGGCCGCCTGTGCCAGATCATGGTGTGCGGGTTCGTGAAGGCGGTCCTCCCGGCCGGGACGCTGGATCGAGCACAACGTCACGGTGGGCGGTAGCTCGGACTTCCAGGACCAGAAGAACGACGCCCCGGCTCCGGCGTGTGGCAGGCACCCGAGGACGAAGTCCAGCTGGCCGGCCGGAGCTTGCTGGGGGTCGTCGCCGTGTTCACCCAGCCAGCTGGCCAGCGCGGCCTGCGTCGGGTGACGGAAGATGTCATCGATCCTCAGGCGCGGGAAGCCCTGCCGGCGAAGCTCCTCGGCAAGCCGGGCGGCGAGCAGCGAGTTGCCTCCGGACCGGAAGAAGTCCTCATCGGGGCCGGACCCAGCCGGCAGCAGGTCGGTCCACAACCGGCGAACCAGATCGCTCACTCGTCCGGTTGACTCCCCGGTCGGGGCTTCAGGTCCGCCGGCCGTCGGCGTGGAGGCGGCCAGCGCGCCACGATCGACTTTTCCGCTCGTCGTCGACGGAAGCTCGCTGAGCACGGTCACGGTGGCCGGGACCATGTAGCCCGGCAGAACCCGGGAGAGTTCGTCGCGCACGGCGCCGGAGTCGAGATCGCCGGCGCCGGCCACGTAGGCCTCGATTCGCTCGCGCTCCGGCAGCGCCGCGTCGGCCCTGAACACCACGGCACCTTGCCGCACCCCGCGCAGCTGCCCGATGGCCGCCTCCACTTCCCCCAGCTCGATGCGGTGGCCACGCAGCTTCACCTGGTCATCCGTTCTGCCGTGGTATAGAAGCTGCCCGGCCTCGCTCCAGGCAGCCAGGTCACCGCTACGGTAGAGGCGGCGAGGCTTGCCGAGGACCAGGGCGTTGACGAACTGCCGCGCGGTCAGGTCCGGACGGTGAAGGTAGCCGCGGGACACGCCCGGGCCGGCGACCCAGATCTCTCCGACCTCCCCAGGCCGGGCGAGCCGGCCGTCCGCGCCGACGACATACAACTCCCATCCGGGGATCGGGGCGCCGATCGGGTACCGCGTGCCGGCCGTTCCAGTGATCTGATGAGCGGTGCAGAACACGGTCGTCTCGGTGATTCCGTACATGTTCACCAGACGCTGTGGATGGTCTCGATAGCGAATCCGCCACCGGCTCAGATGAGGAACCTGCAGGGTTTCGCCGGCCAGGATCACGAGTCGGATGCCGCTGAGATGCTCGGGTGAATCCGCATCGACCTCGTCAAGCAAGGTGAAGGCTGACGGCGTCTGGCACAGCACTGTCACCCCGTGCCTGATCAGCAACTGGTGGAGCTCTGCCGGATCTCTTCCCGTCTCGGGACAAGCGATCACCAGGCGCCCGCCCGTGCTCAGGCACCCCCAGATCTCCCAGACCGAGAAGTCGAACGCGGCAGCGTGCAGAAAGCTCCAGACGTCGTCGTTGCGGAGACCCAGCAAGGGCACCGTCGCGTCCAGCATGGCGGTCACGCTGCGATGTTCGACCAGTACACCCTTGGGGCGGCCAGTGCTGCCCGAGGTGTAGATGACGTAGGCCAGGTCACGGTGACCCGCCGGCACCGGGAGTTGTTCGAAACGACGACCTGCTTCGGTGAGATCGGGCACCGAGATACGCCGGACCGTGTGTGGTCCTGCTGGCGTGGACCGGTCGGTGACAACGAGGGCGGCGCCGGTCTCGGCCAGCATCAACTGCGCACGAGCCGCCGGCGTGCCGACATCGATCGGCACGTACCCGGCGCCGGCCCGCCAGACGCCCAGCATGGCGAGGACGAGGTCGATGCTGCGCGGCAGGCAGAGGGCGACCAGATCGCCGTGCTGGACACCGGCGGCGGCCAGGCCTCGCGCGACCAGCATGGAGCGCTCGTCGAGCTCCTCGTAAGTCAGGTTGGCGTCCGGTCCGACCACCGCCGTGGCATGGGGATCGGCGGCGGCGCGCGCGAGCACCCGCTGATGGACGGTCTTGGGCTCTGCCGACTGGTCCGGAGCACCTTGCGACCATGCGGCCAGACGCCGCCGCAGGTCCGTCGGTAGATCGGCGGCCAGGTCCCGGCCATCGGTCATCGGGGCGTTCACGTCGCGCCGCGCGGTGCATCGTGGTACAGCGCTTCGGCTGCCGCGTGGACGACGTCGAGACCGAGGTGAGATATGCCCAGTGCCTTGTTGAGGGCGGCCATGTCGGCGCAGGTCCAGTACTGGTAGCGGTCGGGGATAGGGTTCGCCGACAGCCGGACCGTCAGTTCCTTGCCGGCCCGGAACTCGGAGCACCACTCCAGGAGCTTCGCGAAACTCACGGCATGACCCGACCCGAGGTTGTAGACGCCGACCGGTATCGGGTCCCTGAGAATACGCAACAAGCAGTCGACGACGTGCTCGACCGGTACGTAGTCTCGAGAGGCTGTCAGGGTGTCTGCGAAGAGCCGCACCGCGCCATCCGCCGCTGCTCCTTGGACGAGCTGCGAAATGATCGACGCCATCGCGCCCTTTGAGCCTTCTCCCGCACCGAAGACGTTCGTGTAGCGCAATCCGGCCCAGTTGAACCGACCGGGCGCTATCTCGGGCACCAGGCGGTCGAGTTGGAGCTTCGACCAGCCATAGGGGTTGAGCGGACCGGTGCAGATCAAGCTGTCGTCGGCTGCGCTCTCTGGTACCGCCGCGTGGCGGTGAATCCGCCCATACACGCTGTGCGAGGACGCATAGACGAAGACCGTACCGGCGTCCGCGCAGACCCGTGCCAGTTGTACCGCCTTGGTGACGTTCGTCGAGTGCAGCCGATCCACGTCGGTTTCGAGTGTGTTGGTGATCGCGGCTTGGTGCAGGACCGCCACGAACCGGCCGTCACGCACCAGTGACAGCACTTGCGGCGCGGCGAAGTCGCTGCGAAGCTCCCGCGTAACCGGACCGGCATCGGCGGGCAGCGGCCGCAGGTCCACCGCGGTTACCTGCCATCCCTCGAAGGCAGCTGCCCTGACTAGGTGGCAGCCGACAAAGCCCGCTGCGCCGGTGACCAGAAGCTCGCCCTTTCCGTCGCGAGCAGCCTTTCTCCTCATGGCGCCCGGGTTCCGGTGACCTGCGCCTGCTCCCGCGCGGCGGCCTGTTGGATCATGGCGGTCGTGGACCGCCCGGCCAGGTACGGCATCGTGACGACCTCGCCGCCCCAGGACCTGACCAGGCCGTGCTCTGGAATATCGGCTCCGTCGTAGTCGCCACCCTTGACGAAGAGGTGCGGCCTGAGCTCGGCCAGGAGGCGCAGCGGAACGTTCTCCTCGAAAACGGCCACTGCATCGACGAAGGACAGCGCCTGCAGCACCGCCACCCGGTCGAGGGCGGGCACGACTGGCCGCCCTGGACCCTTCAGTCGCGCGACCGAGGCGTCACTGTTGACGCAGACGATGAGGCAGTCGCCGAGCTGACGGGCCTGCTCCAGCATCCGCACGTGACCGCTGTGCAGCACATCGAAACATCCGCCCGCCGCGACCACCGTGCCGCCCGCGCCGCGAACTCGGTCGCCCAGACCTAGTGCGTCGACCAGTGGGCGCTCCCTCGACCGTGGCCGATCGCCGAGGCCGGCCGGACCACCGGATGCCACATAGTCGGTCGCCGCTGAGACGGCGTTCGTGACCGCTTCGGAGATGTGTTCGCCGTTGGCGAGGCAAAGCGCGGCTGCGACCGCAAACCTGTCGCCGGCGCCGCAGACATCCGGCACACGATCAGCAGACAGCACCGTCTTCGCTGTGGTGACCGGAACGACGAGCGGTGTCCCGTGCGGGTGCTGAACCAGCACGGCACCCTGCTGGCCACGTGTCACCGCTACCGCGGCTGCCTGCCAGCGTTGAACCAGGATCCGGGCACGGGCGATGTCCGTCGCGAGCCCGTCGCCCGGCGGACGGGTGACGAAGTGGCGCGCTTCACTGCGCGACGGGGTGATCAGGCGAGCTCCCCGTACTGGACGGCTGCCGCGTGGATGAGGGTCCCAGACGAGCGGAATTCGGCTTGCTGCAACAGGCAGCAGCCGCCGGACCTGCGGCTGACTGACCAGACCCCGCCCGTAGTCGGCGACCAGGACGGCGTCTGCCGCGCCGAGCACCTCCGCGGCGGTGTCGAGCCGCCTGCCACGGACGGATGCCGTCGGTGCAGTGTCGTCGATCCGCAGGAGAGTGTGCCCGGCCACCCGGATCCGCGTCTTGATGGCGGTGCGGCCGGGCGATCCGAGATCGACCAGCCGCACACCCGCAGCCTCCAGCATGGTCCGCAGCGCCTCGCCGGCCTCGTCCTCGGCGAGCGCGGTGACCAGGGTCACGGGCTGGCCGGCATCGGCGCCCAGCAGCGCTGCAAGGCCGGCGCCACCAGGACGCTGGACGGTGCAGCTCTTGTCGACGACCGGTACCGGCGACTCCGGCGAAAGCCGTTCTGCCCGTCCGATGACATCGCGGTCCAGTAAGACGTCACCGACCACAACGAGCCCTGCACTCCAGGAGTGTGGCGGACGAACGCCGGACATTCTCCACCTCCACCATGGCGGAAACAGCCTGAACAGGCACGATAGCCCAACGCATCGCACCGTGAAATCAGTTCACTGGGCCTGCCGGCGAATCGGGCCTATTGTTTGCCGGGAAAGCAGCAGAGGAGTCAGTTGTGGTGCGGCGCGCAGTCGACGGCACGGAATCAGCGGGCCGGTGGGCAGTTCGGGCTTATGAGAACGGCCTGGATTGCTTCGCCGACACCTATAGCACGCTGCTGACCAATCTGAGTGTTGATCCGCGCGTTCTCGGTGATTACTGGGGTTACGACTACGGGCCACCGCTGCCGGATTTCGAACCGTCGTTCATGCGAATCAGGGCGAGCCATTACGAATATGGTCACAGCATTCGCCGGTGGTACGGTATCAGCGAACGGTGTATTAGTCACGGGTCGTCCGAGGCCCTGTGGGACCATGTGCGGCTGGTCCTCGGAAACGGTCGCCAAGTGGTCGTCCAGGTCAACACGTTCGCCTACCCGCGGTCGCCGTTCTACCAGGCTGTCCACTACCTGCACAGGATCGTCATCACCGGTATCGAAGCAGGTGCTGCCTACGTTGTCGATGACCTGCCGGTTCGCTCCTTCCGGGGCTGGCTGGCGGTGGCGGAGCTCGACCATGCCATCGCCTTGGCCGGAGCAACCGAGCACCTCGGTGCAGCCGCCAAGCCGTTCTTCACCATCGACCTGCCCGGGCCGATCGCGTTCAGTTCACCGTCCGCGGACACTCTGCGGGATGCTCTGGTCGGCAACACCCGGCGGTACCTCGTCGGCTCCGACGCCGTGGATCAGCCGGTCGGCCACCATGCCGCCAAGCGGTTCGTCGCCGACGTTCGTCGCTATGCCGAAACGGCTCGCGTGGTCGATGACCGCGTCCTCCTGCGCGGCGTCAGCTTCCTCAGCGTGCTGACCAGGCAACGCAGGCAGAACGCGCAGTTCCTCGGCCTGGCCGGCGACGCCCTCCGGGTGGATCTGTCCGAGGCCGCGACGCAGCTGCGTCAGCTGTCTGATCGCCTGGACGGTCTGCGTGCGGCGTTCTTCTTCGGTGCTTCGGCCAAACGTCCGATCAAGGAGCACCTGAGCCATGTCGCCGACGAGATGGCTGGGATGTTCGGCGACGAGTACGAGTGCATGCGCCGCCTGTCGAGCCTTGTCCCCGGCTAGCGGCGGCTGTCTGTGCAACTGACGCTGTTCCGCGGTTGGACAGCCGGACGTCAGCCGATCGGAAGCAACTGCTGGTCGACGACCGTCACGGTCGGCGCGAGCAGGCCGTCGTGGTCGCGGTGGGTCATTAGCTCGATCGCCCTGTCATGCACGGGCCACAAGAGGCCCTGCGGCGCCCTGTTCGGCGGCCACACCCGGGCATCGACGACGTTCCATCGGGCCAGCGCATTGAGCAGGAGCGGATCGGCCGGCAGCCATCGATCGCCGACCCGGAATTCGGTCCAGATATGGACCGCGGCGTACGGCCGTGCGACGAAGTAGCCGGCACTGATGCGAACGGGCAGGCCGAGTTCTCTTCCTTGGCTGACCAGATAGGCCGCCGCGAGCTCACAGTTCGCCAGGCCGGTCTCGGCCAGGAAACCCAGATCCGTGTTGAGCGGGTAGGCGAGGAGATGGAACTGGAGTGGCAGCAGACGATCGATCAGGGCGGTGAAGGGGTCACCGAAGAACCAATGTTTGCTGGCCAGCCTCACCTCGAACCCGAACAAGCCCGGACCCAGCTCGCGGAAGCTGGCGGGCTGGGTGGCCGCGACCAGCCGCGGATGAACCACGAAGTGACAGTCCCCGGCGTGCCCCGGTGACGGACACGACGACGAAATGTTCATCAGGTTCCGCACTTCGTGATCGGGTACGAGTTGCGTGAGCGCCTTCGACCACCAGCGCATGGCCATCCAGCGGGGACACCGTAACGCCAGGGCCAGGCCGACATTGGACAAATCGAGACTGTCGAACATCCGGGCCGGGCCGGAGCCACGATGCGGTAATCCCTGGTCGAGCAGCTGGGTCAGCAGATCTGGGCCGACCCGGTGGATGCGGGCCGCCGTGCTGATCGATTCCGAGAAACGCCTCGAACTGTCCGGTACCCGCCGAATTCGATCGACGACCTCGCGAACCTGGCCGGCCGAAGAGAATGATTTGTTAATTGTCGCTCCCGGCATATCAGTTTCTGGTGCCGTATCATCTTTCTGGCCCGCCTGAGCGCTGTCAACGAGGGTGTTGACGGATATCGACGACGCGGGCCGGACAGGAGGTCGTGGCGGATGAACGTTCATGGCCGCTTGTGGTCGGTTTTCGTCGTTGCTCTGGACCTCGACCCCGAAGAGGATGTTTCCCGGCTGAGACATCGGGATCACCCCCGCTGGGACTCACTCGGTCACCTCGCGCTCGCCCTCGCGATCGAGGAAGAGTTCGACGTCGAGCTCGAGACCGATCAGCTCATCGGTCTGGACAGTTTCGGCACCGCCCTGAAAATTCTGTGCGACCTCGGCGTACCGGTGACCCGATGACACAGCTTGTCGCACCGTCCGCCGAGATCATCGATGCAGCCGGCGGCGACCGGCTTCGGGGGACCGGCCTCGCCGCAGCGCTGGCGCCGATCCTCCGGGCCTACGACGCGTTGCCTCCTGGTGTCGTCGTGGTCCGGGCCGCGACGACGGTCAGCTCGGTCCTGCGGTACCTTGCGGCGATGGCGGCCCGCCGGCCGGTGTTGTTACTCGATCCCGGGCTTCCGGCGGCCGTAGTCGTGACCTTGGTCGAGCGGTACCAGCCGGCGGCGATGGTCGGACTGGAACAGGGTCCGCACCTGTACGGCTGCGTTCATCCGGCCGGCTACGGCGCGGGGCAGCGCCCGGGTCTGGGTGAGGTCTGGCTTCGCGGCGTCAGTGCGGGCCCGGCACCGCATCCCGATCTCGCCGTCCTCTTGGCGACGTCGGGATCGACAGGCAGTCCCAAACTGGTTCGGCTGTCGAGGGACGCCGTGTTGGCCAACGCCAAGTCGATCGTCGAGGCGCTCGGCATCGACGATCGTGACGTCGCCGTCACCAGCCTGCCGTTGTTCTACAGCTATGGCCTGTCCGTCCTGAACAGCCATCTGATGGCGGGTGGGAGAGTGGTGGTAGCCGCGGGTGGTGTGTTCTCTTCGGACCTCTGGCAGGCGTGTCGCAGTCATGGTGTGACGTCGTTGGCCGGTGTGCCGAGGCACTACGAGATGCTTGCGCGCATTCGCTGGAGTCCGGCGTCGGTTCCGACCCTGCGGCAGCTGACCCAGGCGGGCGGACGAATGCGTCCGGAGCTCGCCCTGCACCTGGCCCGGCAGATCACCGCCTGCGGAGGCGGCCTCTCGGTGATGTACGGCCAGACCGAGGCCACTGCGAGGATGACCGTACTGCCGTCCCATCGGCTCGTTGAGAAGGTTGGCTCGGTCGGACTGCCGGTGCCGGGTGGAAGCCTCTGTGTCCGGAGCCGCGACGACGCGACCAGCTGCGCGCCACATGTCACCGGAGAGGTCGTCTACAGCGGTCCGAACGTGATGCTCGGCTATTCGGACGACGCATCCGACCTGGCCCGGGGTGACCAACTGGGCGGCGTACTGGCTACCGGCGACATCGGCTCCCTGGACAGCGAGGGTTTCCTCTTCCTGACGGGACGAACCAAGCGCATCGCCAAGATCTTCGGCGTTCGGATTGATCTCGACAACCTGGAGCAGATCGCCGGAACGCGGGCCGGAACGGTCGCCGCGGTCGGCACGGACGACAGCGCCGTCATCTGGTGGCCGGGGGCAACTGACGAGGCGGCAGCGGACCTGGCCCGGACACTGGCCGACCAGCTGCAGGTCCACCGATCCGGACTCCAGGTCCGTGGCATCGACGAACTACCGACGTTGCCGAACGGTAAGACCGACTATCGACGCTTGACGGAGGAGGCGACGCGATGAGCCGGCCGACGGCCTTCACGCTCGAGCAGAGCGCCCGCGAGGCGATCCTGCTGCCGGCCCTGCGAGAGCTCGTCGAGTATCACCGGTCGAACTGCACCGAATACCGACGGATCCTTGACGCGCTCGGACACCAGTCGCACCGCAAGTACCACCACGTGTCCGACCTGCCGTGGCTTCCCGTCGGGTTGTTCAAGCACCACACCATCCGGAGCATCGCCGAGCAGGATGTTTTCCGCGTCCTGACGTCCAGCGGAACGACCGGCGTGAAGAGCCGCATCCATCTTGACCGGGAGGCGGCAGCGACCCAGCAACGTGCGCTCGTAGCAACGCTGCGGACGGTGGCCGGAAGCCGGCGGCTGCCGATGCTCGTCGTGGACACGAAGGCGCTCCTGCGCGAGCGTGGACCGGTGTCGGCCCGTGCTGCCGGCGTACTGGGCATGATGAGTATCGGCCGTGACCACACGTTCGTCCTGGACGAGAGGAATCAGCCCGACGGTGGCGCCGTCGAGTCGTTCCTGCGAACCTACGGACACCAACCATTTCTCATCTTCGGTTTCACCTTCATGGTGTGGATTCATTTGTTCGAGCTCGCGGTCGGGCGGCGATTCGATCTGGCCAACGGTATTCTGATCCATTCGGGTGGCTGGAAGAAGCTCAGCGATCTGGCCGTGGACAATTCCGAGTTCCGTCGGCGGTTCGGTGCGGAAACCGGACTGCGACGTATTCACAATTTCTACGGGATGGTCGAGCAGATGGGCACGCTGTTCCTGGAAGGCCCGTCGGGCGGGTATCTGTACTGTCCGGACTTCGCGGACGTGCTGATCAGGGATCCGTCGACCTGGCAGGTTGCTCCCGTCGGCAGCCCAGGGGTGGTGGAGGTGGTCAGCACGCTGCCGCTCTCGTACCCGGGTCACGCTGTGCTGACCGAAGACGTGGGTGTGGTCCACGGTGTCGACGATGGCGACTGGCCGGGGAAGCGGTTCACCGTTACCGGGCGGGTCCCGAGGACCGGGAGTCGCGGATGCGCGGACACGGAGGGGGTGGTGCCGGATGCCGCTGCAACTAAGGTTCCCCGAGCGGGTCGTGACCGAGCCGACGCCGGCGGTTGACCAACTCGGCCGCGAACCTGCGGGGGGCCGGCTCGCCTTCGGCGACGACCGGACCTTCGACTTTCTCGTTGCCTTTGGCAAGCACCTTCGATCGCTCGGTTTGATCCGCCAGTATCCCCAGCTCGGAACGCTCGCCCTGTTCCTGCGCCAGGGCGCTCTGCGGCGGGTCGTAGAGGCCGTCGCCGCGCCGGCCGGAGCCCTGCGATTCCCGCGTGGCGTGATCTTCCATGTGCCGCCGAGCAATGTCGACACGGTGCTCGTGTACGTGTGGGCACTCGCGGCGCTCGCCGGCAATCACAACGTCGTGCGCATCCCGTCACGGACGACGCGGCTGACCGATATCCTAATCGGCGCGCTGAACGAGACGCTGCGCAGTGCGCATCCGGCCATCGCCCAGACCCAGTGGATGGTTGCCTACGGACGCGACGAAGCGACGACCACAGCGCTCAGTGCTACATGTGACCTGCGCGTACTCTGGGGTGGCGACGACAGCGTCGGCGTGCTGCGACGTTTCCCGCTTTCTCCGTCGGCCCGGGACCTGACGTTCCCGGATCGATCGTCCTTCGCGGTGATCTCGGCCGCCGCCTGGCTCGGCGCATCGCAGACGGTTCGGCGGACGGTGGCCGAAGGTCTCTGCAACGACGTCTACTGGTTCGATCAGGCGGCCTGCGCGTCACCTCGGGCCGTCTTCTGGGTCGGACCGAATGCCGTCGTCGACCAGGCACAGCCGTCGTTCGTCTCGGAGCTCGAGTCAGTCGTTGCCACCCGCAACCCAGCGGTGGATACCTCGATGGTTCTGCAGAAGTACGTCGCGGTCTGTGGACTGGCCGCGGACGGGCGCGCTCAGAGCATTCGGTTCTCCAGCAATGCGATCACCCAGGTCGACCTCACCGGGCCAAGTAGCATACCGCGTCATTGGCTGGGCGCAGGGACCTTCGTGTGGAGCCGGATCGATCGGCTAACAGAGCTCGCAGACATCGTCGAGCGCCGCGACCAGACAATTACCCAGTTCGGATTTTCCGCGGACCAATTAGAGGAGCTGGCCCGGAGCTGTGCCGGTTGTGGAATCGATCGAATAGTGCCGATCGGCCGGGCGCTTGATTTCTCCCCAGTGTGGGACGGCTACGAGCTATTGCACGAATTCACCCGACTCACCACAATCAGCGTTTGACCGACCGTTCGAAAGGTGGGCAGATGACGGCGCTTACAGCGTTCAGCCGGGTTCGGCGGCATCTGCCCCCCTATCTCGCGCTGACCGGCAAGCTCGCCGGCCGGGGCGCGGTCGAGCAGGCTGCGCGGGCGAGCCGGGTGGAGTTGTCCGACGGACGGTTCGCGCTGGACTTCGGCTCGTACGCCGTGACGCTGCTCGGCCATCGTCCCCCGGCGGTGGTCGAGGCCGTTCGACGCCAGCTCGACACGATGCCGACCTCGACGCGGAGCTTGGTCAGCCCGGCTACCGCGGCGGCCGCGGCCGCCGTCGTCGAGTACCTCGGTGGCCGGTTGTCTCGGGTCTACTTCGGCCTGGGTGGCGCCGACGCCGTCGAGGCCGTCATCAAGCTCGCCTGGCTGGCGAGCGGTCGGCGCCGGATTGTTGCGGTCGAAGGCGCGTTTCACGGCAAGTCGCTCGGTGCACTGTCCCTCACGCACAACCAGAGGTTCCGTGCCGGTCTCGTCGACGTCCTTGCGCCCGTCGTGCACGTCGCGGCCGGCGATCCGGACGCCGTCGCTCGAGAGGTGGCCAAGGGCGATGTCGCCGCACTGGTCTTCGAGCCTGTGCAGGGGGAGAACGGGGTCCAGGAGCTGGATCCTGATGTGCTCCGCACCTGGTGTGCGGCCGCAGCCGAGCACGGTACGTTCGTGGTTGCCGACGAGATCCAGTGCGGCCTGCGCAGGTGCGGCGATCGCTCAGTCGCTCTTGCGGCCGGGCTCCCGGTCGACGCGGTGCTGCTCGGTAAGCCATTGGGCGGTGGCGTGGTTCCGCTGTCGGCCGCGGTCTGTAATGAACGGCTGTATGCGCCGCTCGTGGCGGACCCGATGGTTCACACAGCGACCTTCTCCGGGCATCCTCTCGCGTGCGCGGCGCTGCCGGCCGCTCTCGAATCGATTGAGCTGCTGGCCGGCCGCGGCCGCACGATCGCCCGGGTGTTCGGGGCCGGGCTCGCACAGATCCATACAGCTCGGCCCGACCTGGTCAGGGCGGTGCGGGGGCGAGGCCTCCTGTGGGGCTTGGAGCTACCCTCGCCCCATATCACCGGACGACTGATCGTGGGCCTGGCGCAAGCCGGCCTGATCGTGTCGCCCTGTATGAGTCGCTCGACCACGTTGCGGCTGCTGCCTCCCTTGGTCGCTGACGACAGTGACCTGAGTGAGGCCCTGCAGATCCTCGCCGCTGTCGTCGGCACCTTCACCACGACGGGAGGGTCATGACCAGCTGGTCGGCTCCGCGCGCGGATGCAGCCAGGGATCTGTTTGCTGGGCGGATCCGCCTGATCCGGATGTTCGGCGCGGGCGGCGCACTACTTGCCGTAGGTCTGGCCGCGGTCCATCTGGTGGCGGCGCTGCTCCCGATCGCAGGTGCCGCAGCGACCGGACACTTCGCCGGCACACTGACCGGAAGCTCCGATGGCAGTGTTCTCCTAGCGACCGTCCTGCTCATCTCGCTGGCCGTGGCCCTACGCGGTGCCGACGAGCTTGCTAACGTGCTCGGAGACGTTCTGTCCCGTCGGATCGACGGATCGGTTCGACGGCATCTCCGGCGGCTGGCGCACAGTCCGGCGGGAATCGGACACCTCGAGGATTCCGGTTTCCATGACGACGCGCTCCGGGCCTCCGACACTGGGCAGGGGATCGGGCAGTTGCGATCGCCCGGGACCGCCGCGGTGGGCCAGCTCGTCCTGCTATTCCGGTTCCTGTCCGCACTCGCCGGTGCCACCCTGCTCGCCACCTTCAGCGTCTGGCTTGCGGTCGCATTGCTGGCGGCATCGCTGATCGTCCGGCTCCGCCTGCGTCGGCAGTGGGTCGGCCTTGTGGGGGTCAAGGACGCAGACGCCGACGGGCAGCGCCGTCTGGGTTACCTCTCCGACCTGGCTGTGCTGTCCGGCGCCAAGGATCTGCGCATCTACGGCTTGGCAGATTGGTTGCTCCGGCGGCAGACTGCGTTGGCGCACAAGGTCCACGGCCCAACCTGGCGTGAGATGTGGCGGGTACTTCGCAGTCAGAAGCTGGCCCTCGGACTCGGCACTGCGTCGGTGGCCGTCGCCCTGGGGTTCCCGGCGCATTTGGCCCTGACAGGGCAGATCGGCTCTGCGGGTCTGGTGACTGCGGTGACGGCGGCCTGGACCGTCTTTGCGATCAGCTCGGTCGGACAGGAGGCTTTCGATATCGAGTACGGGCTCTGCGCGGTCCGCGCCCTCGATCGGCTCGATGAGCGGTATGGCCCCATCGGTAGCCTGGGCCAGAGGAGCCTGCGGGATCAAGAGTCGCATCGCCGGGTGACGCATGCGTTACTAAGACCACCGACGGTTCGGTTCGAGGACGTAGGTTTTGCCTATCCGAACAGTCCGCCGGTACTCACCGGCCTGTCGCTGACGCTCGAACCGGGCCGGACGATCGCGGTGGTCGGGCGCAACGGAGCTGGCAAGACCACGTTGATCAAGCTCCTGGCCGGACTCTACTCACCGACCACGGGGACGATCACCGTCAACGGGCGCCGGCTGTCCGAGCTCGACCAGGCTTGGTGGAGACGGCAGCTCACCGTTGTCTTCCAGGACTACCTGAAGTACCCGGCCACGCTGGCCGACAACGTCGCCATGTCCTCGCCCGAGCGGCTCGGCGATCGCGATGCCGTCGTTCGTGCTCTCCATCGAGCCGGTGCGAGCGATCTGGTTGCCGCCCTGCCACAAGGGCTGAACACATCACTGTGGCGCGAGGGCGACAAGGGAGCGGAGCTCTCCGGAGGACAGTGGCAGCGCATCGCGATCGCCCGCGCTCTCTTTGCGGTCGCGCACGGCAGTCGGCTTCTCGTGCTTGACGAGCCCACCGCACAACTGGACGTCAGGGGTGAGGCAGCCTTCTACGAGCGGGTGGTAGATCAGAGCCCCGACACGACCGTGGTGCTGATCTCGCATCGGCTATCGACGGTGCGCTGGGCAGATCACATCGTGCTGCTCCAGGACGGGTCGGTCGCGGAGCAGGGGAGCCACGACCAACTGATGTCGTACGACGGCGAATATCGCAGGTTGTTCGACCTACAGGCAGCACGGTTCATGGATGGGTCTCAGCAGTCGCCGGCCCGTGACGCCGACCGGTGAAGGACCGGACGGCCGTCCTGCGCCATGTCTTTGTGCTGTCCGTCCGCACAGACCGCCGGACGGTGGTCGCGGCGGGACTCCTGATGGCGAGCCAGGCCTGCACCGTGGCCGCAACCGGTCTGAGTCAGCGATGGCTGGTGGACACGGCACTGGGCGACGATGTTACCGGCGTGCTCGCAGCGGTCGCCGTCGGTGCCCTCGCGTTCGGCCTCGCCACGGCTGGCGGACGGATCCAGAGCATTATGCTGCTGTACCTGATCGATCGAGTTCAGGTGGCGCTCAGCCAGGAGATTCATCACTTCAGTGCTGCGATTCCCACCGTCGATCACCTTGAGCGGCCGGACTATCTCGATCGGCTGGAGCGGCTCCGTTCGGCAACGTGGGCGCTGGCATCGTCCTGCTGGCAAATCGCTTCGGCTGTAGCCGCGACCGTCAGCCTGGCCGCGACAGCAGTCTTGCTGGGAGGTGTCTATCCGGCGCTGTGCCTTCTCACGGCTTTCGCGTTGCCGTCGGTGCTGACCACGAGGCGGTCTGCGTGGATCGTGCAGAATGCGCTCGACGCGGATGCGCAACTGAACCGGTGCGAACAACGTCTCCACGACCTGTGTCTGTCCGCGGAGGCCGGAAAGGAGTTGTCCGTCTCCGGCGCGGCAGCAGAACTGGACCGCCGAGCCGATGCAGCCTGGCACAGTGTCACGACCCAGCGGGTGAGGGCGCGATGCCGGGCCGGCGGCTGGGACCTTCTCGGCTGGTGCTGCTTCGCGGCCGGCTTCTGCGGCGCACTCCTGCTCGTCGGCTGGCGCGTCGCAGCCGGTCAGGCCACGGTGGGTGAGGCCGTCCTGGTGATCTCGCTCGCCACCCAGTTGCAGGCTCAATTCGGTCAGGTTGTCCGGGAGATCGGCCAGGTCGCCGCCGCGGGGCACGTGATCGACCACTATGCCTGGCTACGGGCGTACACGGTCGGACACCGTCGGACCGGTGGTTCTCCGCCCGGACGGCTGGCACACGGCATCCGCTTCAGCGGAGTGTCGTTTCGCTACCCAGGGGCGGAGAGGGACGTCATCAAGGATCTCGACCTGTGGCTGCCAGTTGGCATGAAGGTCGCCGTCGTCGGTGAGAACGGCGCCGGAAAGACAACCCTGGTCAAACTTCTCAGCGGCCTGTACGAGGTCACACGAGGTTCCATCCTGGTGGACGGCCAGCAGTTGCGGGACTTGGATCCCGCAGCGTGGCGCGCGCGAATCTCGGCTGTGTATCAGGATTTCGCCCGATACCAGTTTCGCCTCCGCGAGTGCGTCGGCGTGGGCGACCTGAGCCGCCTGCACGACGAGAAGGCGGTCGCCGCGGCGCTGGACCGAGCCGGCGCCCGGGACCTGAGAACGGAATGGCCGCGCGGTCTGGAAGCTCAGCTCGGTCCGGTCTTCGGTGGGATTGAACCGTCGATTGGTCAGTGGCAGAAGCTGGCCTTGGCCCGGGGACTGATGCGTCGTGAGCCGTTGATCACCATCCTGGACGAGCCGACCGCCTCGCTCGATCCCCAGGCCGAACATGACCTGTTCGTTGGTTTCGCAGCGGACCAGACCGCCGTCTCCACCGGCAGGATCACCGTGTTCGTGTCGCATCGCTTCTCGACCGTCCGGATGGCTGATCTCATCGTCGTCCTGTCCGACGGAAGGATTGCCGAGCTAGGAAGCCACCGGCAGCTCATGGCGCTCAAAGGCCTGTACGCCGACATGTACGGCGTACAGGCCGACGTCTACATCGACGGTCTGCGTGCCGCTTCAGGTGCTGATCGCAGCGGCAACGGCCGCCGATTGCGAACGCCTGATCGGTTGTCACATGATGAATAGAGCCGGTCGTCGATGAGTCGGTCCTGACCCAGGCGCGACCTCTGCCGGGACGCCCACCGGACCCGACCCGCAAGCAGGACAAAGGAGATCGTGGAGATGTCTGGCACCGTGAGTCGGCTACACCTCATCGCAGTGGCTGTAATCGTCCTGCTGCTGGGCATTCAGTCCTGGCAGCCGGCGCCGTCGGAGGCTGAGTCGACAGTTCGCGGCGAGGGTTACCAAGCCGTCATCCGGCGGACCGGCTTCGGGATTCCGCATGTGCTTGCCACGAGCATCGGAGGAGTCGGATTCGGTCAGGGCTGGGCGTACGCCGAGGATCGGTTCTGCGACCTCGCGGATCAGGTCATCAAGATCCGGAGCCAGCGGTCGCGCTGGTTCGGGCCCGGTGCCGGGAACAGCAATCTCGCCACCGATCTCGGCTATCTCGCGCTGGGTCTGACCAAGCGTGCCGAGTCCCAGGCGAGGACGCTTTCCGGCGACCCACGAGCCCTGCTCGACGGATACGTGGCCGGCTACAACGCCTTTCTGGCCAGGACCGGCCGGGCGAATGTTCCCGGCTGGTGCGCGGGCCAAGCATGGCTTGGACCGATCACCGTGGTCGACCTGCTCGCCTATCAGCGGGACATCGCCATCTCCGCCAGTGGGCGGTACATGCTGGCAGCGGCGGCGCTGGCCCAACCACCGATGCCAACGCGGACTCGGGGCTCGCTGGTGATCGGTGCAGACGTAGTAGCCGACGACCTGCGCCGACTCGGCCGGCAGGACGCGGGCTCAGACTCGGTACCCGGCAGCAACGGCTGGGCACTTGGCGCGGATAGGTCCGAGTCCAGGCAGGGGATGCTACTGGCCAATCCACACTTCCCCTGGCAGGGCGAGCTTCGTTTCTGGGAGGTCCAACTCACCGTGCCAGGAAAACTGAACGTCTACGGTGCGGCGCTGGGCGGAGTTCCCGGTGTCCAGATCGGCTTCAATCAGTGGGTGGCGTGGACCCACACAGTTGCCACCGGCTACAGATTCACAATGTACGCCGTCGACCTGGTGCCCGACCGGCCGACCTGGTATGTGGTTGACGGCCGGAAGGAACCGATGACGAGCTCGACCGTGACCGTCAGCGTGGACTGGGGCGATGGCCATCCACGGCCGCTGACCCGCACGTTGTGGTCCACCCGGTATGGTCCGGTGCTGGATCTGACTGCGCTGCAGCCCGGGCTGGGCTGGACTCGCACGCGGGCGACAACCTATCGCGACGCCAACCTGGACAACGGCCAGATCATGCAGCAGTGGCTGGAGATCGGCCAGGCCCGGGACGTGTCCGGAGTCCGTCAGGCCATTGCCCGGCAGCAAGGAATTCCCTGGGTCAACACGATCGCGGCGGACAACCGCGGCGACGCATGGTATGCGGATGCGTCGGCGACGCCGAACCTGAAGCCGGCCACGATCGCCACCTGGCGGCAGAATCCGTTGGCGCCGCTGAACGGCAGCGTGAGTGAGAACAGCTGGGTCGACGAAGCCGGTGCTCGGTCGCCCGGCTTGATCCCCTTTGCGAAGCAGCCGCAACTCCGTCGGCGCGACTATGTGTTCAATGCGAACGACAGCTACTGGCTGGCCAATCGGCGGCATCTGCTGACCGGCTTCTCGCCGCTCCAAGGACAGGAGAAGGTGCCGGTCAGTCCACGCACGCGGCAGAACGTGAGACTGATCGACCCCGTCGTCGCCCACAGCCGGGCCAATCGGTTCACACTCGATCGGCTCGGCCGTACCGTCCTTTCTGGTCAGGCCCTCACGTCGGATCTGCTCACCTCGTCCGTTGTCGCGGCCTGCCGGGCGCAAGGGAACCGGCCAGTGGTGGTTGACGGTGCGCCGGTCGTGGTGGCGCCGGCCTGTGCGGCGCTCGCGCAATGGGACCGGAGATTCACGGTGGCAAGCCAGGGAGCAGTTCTGTGGCGGGAGACGATTCGGGCGGTGGTCGCGACTCATCCTGACGCCCTGACCGAGGCAGGACCACTGTTCGGAATCGGGTTCGACCCCGACAACCCGGGTGTCACCCCCCGAGGTCCCGCAGCCGACCCGGCGCCGTTGCTTGCCGGCCTGGCGCGAGCCCAGCTTCGGCTTCGATCCCTGGGGTACGGACCCGAGGTTGCCTTGGGGCTCGTGCAGCACACGATTGCGGGGGACGAACGGATCGCAGTGCCCGGGGCCAATGACGAGGTCGGGATCCTCAACGTGGTCGGCTACACCTCAGAACCAGGCACCTCCCGCGAGCAGGTGATGGACGGAGGCGTGCCGCAACCCGGTTCGGACCTGACCGATCGCGGCTACGTGGTGAATGTGGGGACCAGCTTCTTGATGGTGGTCGGCTACACCGCGCATGGTCCGGTGGCCAGGGCAGTACTCACCTTCGGGCAGTCGGCGGATTCGGCATCCGCGCACTTCTTCGACCAGACGCACCTGTTCGGCCGGGGACAGCTGCGGGAATGCCGGTTCTCCGAGGCCGCTATCGCAGCGGATCCGCAGCTGACAGTGACGTTCGTCGGGGGCTAGGTGAGCAGCTTGTCGGCCCGCTCAAGCATCCGCGCTGCCCAAGCGAAGTCGGTCTCCTCGGGCGCCAGATCGAAGATGAAGCTGGTGACACCAGCGCGGCGATGAGCTGCCACGACTCCGGCGAGGGTCTCGACGTCGCCGACCAGGAAGGGGCAGTCGGCCCGCATACTGCGCATCGGGCCGGTCCAGAACCAGGGTGGGGTGTCTGTTCCGTCGACCGTCGCAGCGAAGGCCGCGCGACGCCACACCGCGTCGGTGTAGCGAAGGGCCGATGCGGCGGCCCTTTCTAGGCCGTCGTCGGTAGGGTAGCGAAGAAGCGCCACACGCCAAGCCTCCTCCACGGTCTCCCGCACGATGAGTCCGCCATACATCCCGAGGCCGTCGCCGTCGGCTGGAACGCCGGGGGAGAGCAGTTGGATACGCACTGCGGCGAGGGTCTCGGCGCAGTGCCGTGCTGCTGGCGACTGGCCGGCGACGAACGCCACGGGCCGAGATTCGGGCGTGGTCGGTTGCGGTAGTCGTGCCCGGCTCAGCCCGTAGAACTCTCCCGTGACATCGATGGGAGCGGAACTCTCGAGCAGTCGGAGAACGATCGCGCCGTACTCACTCAGGCGGGCGTAGCGAAGATCGTGATCGACATCGTCGCCGAGCGCCAGCCGGTCCGGTATCGAGGTGCCGGCGACGAAGTTGAGAAAAAGGCCACGGCCGTAACAGTAGCTCAGTGAGGACACGAACTGGGCAACGGCAAATGGATGGTGGTACACGGGGTTGACCGCAATCAGCGGTCGCAAGCGCTGAGACATAGCGAGAGCATGCTGGCCGACCAGCCACGGGTTGACGAGAGTGTCGTTTCCGGTGTGGGCAAGTATTCCCGTGAATCCATAGGAGTCCGCGAGTCCGATTGTCGCGTCGATCTCTCGCCAGGCTGTCCGGGTATCGTGGTTGCGCGGGCTGATGGCAAACACCCAGGGTTGCGCCGAGCCAGGTTTATCCAGCAGATCTACCATCTGCGCTCCAGCCGGTCGGATCGAAGGGCCGGCGATCAGGCTGGCGCGATGCCGATACCGGTGGAATTGATGCTCCAGTCCGATACTGGGCTTGTCAAATTCGAGTTGGTCGCGGATTGTCTCGTGCTAATGTCAGGCCATGCGGGCTCCGGGTCGAATTATGCTGCCTCGCAGGCGATTGCGTGCCGGCCGGTTCGGTCTGCCCGGGTGATGACGCCAGGTGAGAGCCGCTCCTGGCTCCGGACGTTCGGATCAGTCGAGGGACGGGCACAGCTGGTCTGCGTGCCGCACGCCGGCTCCGGCGCTTCCTGTTTTGCCGTGTGGCGGCGACACCTGCCGGTTGAGGTCAAGCTCGTCGCGGTGCAGCTGCCTGGTCGCGAGGATCGTTGGCGTGAACCGCCGATGACTGATATCGGTGCGGCTGCCGACCAGCTCGTGCCGCAGCTTGAGCCTGCCATCTCAGCGCGATCGACAGTTCTGTTCGGGCACAGTATGGGCGGCCTTCTGGCCCACGCACTCCAGCGGCGGCTTGAGGACATCGGCCGGCCGGCAGCCCACTTGATCGTTTCCGGTTGTCATCCGTCCGACCACCCGGTGCCGCGTCGTCGGATCGGCCATCTCGGCGACGACGACTTTGTCGCCGAGATCCGATCGCGCGGAGGGATGCCTGCCGAATTGCTGAAGCCGCAGGTGCTGAAAATGTTCCTGCCGGCGCTCCGGGCCGATATCCGGATGGCGGAGAGCTATTACCCCTCGCCGGACCGCCCGCTGCGTGGCCCACTATCCGCCTTTGGCGGCGAACAGGACATTCACGTACCTTGGGAAGGTGTCCTCGAGTGGCGACGTCATACTTCCGCGCAATTCGACGCGACGCCCTTCCAGGGATCGCATTTCTTTGTGAACACCGCCCGGCAGGAAGTGGTGGCTGCGGTGCAGTCGATCATGGTCGCGGTGATGGGCCGGTCTGTCTCGCCCGCCGAGAAGCTGAAGTGAGTGGCCGATCACCGGACCAATCGGATATTTGTGGTCGCGACTGTTTGCTGCTCGCTTGCCGGTTTTTGCTGTCGGCTCGTATGCTCGTCGTCACGGTTGTCTCGATACGGAGAACGCAGGTTCGGATCTCGAACTCCATACCGGTTCTGCCTGGATTTCAGCATGCCGGCTCGGGACGCGCGCGCGTCTCACGGTGAAGGGGGTCGCCAAGTGTCCGATGAGCAGATGTGGACGGTCCCGGGCGACTGGGTTCCTCTCTTCGAGGAAGTCCTGCGGGAGCAGATTCAGCAGACATCGGACGAACGGCCATTGGCCGCCTCCGACGCCTTGTTCGATCTCGGCGTGGACTCGTTCGGAACGGTCGAGTTGCTGATCGCGCTGGAGGACAGGTTCGGTGTACGACTCCCGGACCAGGCACTGACGGCCGAGACGTTCGCCACGGTCGGCTCGCTGTGGAGCGTCCTGGCCGGCCTGCTGCAGGACGGAACACGGGCCGGTGGCGGATCGGCGGCGTGGTCGCCGCCGGTCTAGGAAAGGCTGCGCTCGGTGCCCGGCACGATGGCGAACGACGCCGGCCTGGACTGTTTCGCCGACACCTACACTGTCCTGCTCCGTGACGTGGGAATCGATCCTCGGGTCCTCGGTGACGACTGGGGATACCGCTACGTGGCCCCGGAGGTCGCGGCTTCCGAGCCGTTCCTGCGGCTGCGGATCAATCGTCATGAGTACCGCGACTCGATCTTCCGGTGGTACGGGATAGCAGAGCGACGGATCAGTCATTCATCGGATCGAGCGCTGTGGGGTCATGTCGACGAAGTCCTGGCCGACGGGCGGCAGGTTGCTCTGCAGTTGGACACCTTCTTCTACCCGAATTCACCGTTCCACCGCCGGATCCATCACCTGCATCGAGTTGTCGTCGCCGGCCGCCGGGATCTGGACGTGTATGTGCTCGACGAGTTCCCTGGTCGCCCGTTTCGCGGCTGGCTGCCGGTCGATGTGCTGAACCAGGCGATCCGGAGTGACGTGCTGGCCAGTCAATACGCCGGAGTGGGCGGCAAGCGCTGCTCGGTGGATCTGCCCCCGCCGCCGTGGGTGGCACAGCCTGCTGTAGCTGACTTGGAAGCCGCACTAATGGCCAACGTGCAGAGTTATCTCGGTGAGCAAGGAGACTCCGCCGCTCCCGTCGGGTGGTGCGCCGTTCAGCGCTTCCTCAGTGATGTCCGCCGATACGCTGCGAACGGTTCTCAGGTGGACCAGAGTTTGATAACCGACGGTGTGAACTTCTTCGCGGCCCTGGCCAAGCAACGTCGGCAGAACGCTCTGTTCGTCCAGTTGGTCGGCGATCGCGGTGGTGTGAGGGTCGACGAGGCGGTGAACCAACTCCGCGATATCTCGCATCGACTCGACCAGGTGCGTGCGTTCTTCTTCTTCGGCGCATCGGCGGGCCGGCCGACGGGAGAGCACGTCGGCCGGCTCGCTGACCGTCTGACCCAGACGTTCTTTGAAGAGTACGACTGCATGCGCCGGCTATCTCACCTCCTCTGATGATCGTGCCGGCCGACCGGCTGGTCCAGCTCGGAGATTGCCGAAAGGCGACCCCGGTCCACCTTGCCGTTCTCGTTCAGAGGAAGGCGCTGGAGCCGTTGGATTCTGCTCGGCAGCATGTAGCCGGGTAGCTGTGTTCGCAGTGAGTCTCTGAGCCCTTTGACGTCGAGTCCGCTGTAGAAGGCGTGGATGCGGTTGTCCGACAGCACCACCGCGGCCTCGGCGACCGCGGGATGACGTCGGAGCGCAGCCTCGATCTCTCCGAGTTCGACTCGGCAGCCGTTGATCTGTACCTGCCGATCGACCCGGCCTAGGTGGACCAGGTCCTTGCCCAGCCGGTAGACCCGATCACCGGTCCTGTACCAATGCATCGCTGAGACCGAATCAATGGCGATCAGCAGCTTCTCACCGGCGCTGCCCGGGGCGAGGAAGCTGCTGACGTTGTCCGCCGGGTCGAGGTATCCCGGAAATCGCTGGACGCCGCGAACACACAGCTCGCCCTTCTCGGTGATCAGATGCTCCAAGTGTGCATAGACCCGGCCGATCGGCACCGTGCCGTTGCTTGTCGTCGGCCATGCATCAGGGTCGGCTGGAAGGCGGTAGGCAGAACAGGCAACCGTGAGTTCTGTGGGGCCGTAGACGTTCTCGATGACGCTGTTGGGCGCGGCGGCACGCCACGCCCGGGCTTGCTCCCAGGTGAACTGGTCACCGATGAACATCGACCGGCGTAGCTCTGGCATCGCGCGGGCCGGGAGACCGCGCAGCTCGGCGGCCAGGCCGATGACGGATGGGACGGAGAACCAGTGCGTGATCCGGCGACGGGAGACATAGCCGACCGGAGACAGCAACTCGTTGCCAGTCGGAACCACGGCGGTGGCACCTGCACCCCAAGCAGCGAACAGGTCGAAGACGGAGGGATCGAACGTCGGGCTGAACGTGTGTGACAGGCGGCATCCTGCTCCGACTTCGTGCCGGGCAATGCTGTGTAGCAGGTAGGCGACCGCGCTGCGGTGCGTGACAGGAACTCCCTTGGGTGAACCGGTCGATCCGGACGTGAAGAGGATGTACGCGGTATCGTCCGGTTCAGCCCGCGGGGCCCTCGCCGAAGTGGTCGACGGCGCGCTCGCCTGGATCTCCCTCCAGGCTGTGAGGTTCAGCCCGGCCGAGGTGAGTCCAGCTCGGAAGGTTGCGCTGACCACCTCGTCGGCAAGCACCTTGCTCACGCCGGCGGCCTTGGCCATCACGATCGTGCGTTGAACCGGGTTGCACTGGTGAAGCGGAACGACCGCTACACCGAGGCGGAGCAAGGCCAGATAACAGGCGAACGAGAACGGGCTATGATTCGCGATAAGACCGATCGGCGCGCTGCCGTCACCGGATGCATTGAGATGGTCGACGATCAATCCGGCGAAGTCCCACAGCTCTCGGTAGGTCAAGCTCGTGGCGCCAAAGTCGAGTGCTACGTGATCCGGCCGGTCCCGGACAGTGGCCGCCACAAGGTCTGCTATCGTCCCAAATTCTCGTTCTACCGGCATGACGCGTTCCGTCCGGCCGCTCGAGTCTCTACTATCTGGAGCGACAGCGTCGTGACACTGGCGACCGACTCGTCGGAGTCCAGCAGGACCTCCAGCGGTGGTTGCCTGCTGAGGAATGCCACTACACTTGCCGTGAGCCCGTAAGCCCCCACGTTGGGGACGGCAACCAATCCACCCACGCGAAGGTCGGGTACCTGAGCGGCGCGGCTCAGCACGTCCAGAGGTGTGCACAGTGGGCCTACTAACGTGACCTCGTCCGATGCGTCGCCGTCTGCCGGTAGTACTGCGGGTGGCAGTAGCCGCCCGGTGCTGGACATCCCGCCTAGCGCGTTGATACCGGCATCAAGCACGACGAACGTCCGGTCACCGCTCCGCTTCACGTCCAGGATCGAGGTGAGCAGAGTTCCCGCGCCGGCCACCAGGTAGCGACCGGCCTCGAAAGCGACCGTTGGCTTTCCCTCTCGCCAGCCCTCGAAGGAGGTGTCGAGCAGTCGTTCCAGCGAGCCCCTGAGATCGTGGTACCTGGGGCGCTCACCGGGACGGGCGAAAGGCGCCGCGAAGCCACCACCAAGGTCGAGCAGCAGGGCATCCATCTCCATGCGGTCGAGGATCTGCCGTGCGAGTTCCACGCTCTCGGCGAACTCACCGATCAACGCCTGTGGGTTCGTCACGTTGGTTGCTGGAAAGAAGTGCAGGCCGGCCGGCCGTACGTTCGCTGTGGCCGCAAGGAGATGAGGGGTGGACAGAATCGTGTCGACGTCGATTCCGAACTGGGAGGGGCGTCCGGTCATCCTCAGGCCGGTCCTGGCGGTAGACCTGGTGCCATTGACCCGCACGATGCAGTGGACCTGCTCGGCGCACTCCGTTGCCGCTCTGCTGAGTCTGCGGTGGTCCTCGACCGACTCCACGGAGAAGTATCGGACACCGGAGCGGATCGCGTGCACGACCTCCTCGAAGGTCTTACCAGGGCCGGTGTACAAGAGTTGATTGCCTGCCTGACCCGCCGCGAGCGCCACGGCCAGCTCACCTGACGAACTGATCTCGGCCCTGAGGCCCTCGGATGTGAAGTGCCTGACGACACCGGGGTGGGGGTTTGCCTTCACCGAGTAGTACAGCCGATGCGGCTGCGGAAGAGATGCGCGCAGATCGTCGACCGCCGCGCGCAGAGCGGCCGTCCGGTAGACGTAGAGGGGCGTGCCGAAACGTTGCACGAGTTCGTCCGGCGAGCTCACCTTGAGTGCTCCGGGACGGGCCGCCGGCCCAGGGGATCACCCGCGCGCATCTCGGATCTTCTCCAGCTTCCGGCGGTCGATCTTTCCGTTCGGGGTCAGGGGCAATACCTCGATCACCACGCAGGTGCTCGGGACCTTTGCCGGCTCCAGTCGGCGACGGAGCTCCCGCAAGACGCCGACCTCATCGAGATCCGCAGCGACGACCAAGGTCATGTCGGCCTGCCGAGTCGGTGGCAGCAGTGCGGCTGCCGCCACACCCGGGATGTCCACGGCCGCCGCCTCGATCTCCGATGCACTCATGCGGACTCCGTGTCGTTTGAAGATGTCGTCGCGTCGGCCGGCGAAGTACAGGTATCCGTCCGAGTCGATGTATCCGAAGTCACCGGTCCGCAGCGCGGCCGGCTCTCCGTCCTCATGCGGAAAGCGTTCCATGGTCAGTTCTGGGGCGCGCCAGTAGCCGGCTGCCACATGCGGCCCACGCACGACGAACTCACCGAGCTCTCCGGACGGTATCGGAAGTCCGGACTCGTCCGTCACGGTGACTTCCGTCCCCGGCAGTGGCCGCCCGACAGATCCTGGGCGGGACCTGTCACCGTCGGGCTCCAGGATCGAGATCCGTTTGCACTCGGTCACGCCGAACATCAAGGCGACCTGCGCGCTCGGAAGGTACTCCCGAAGCGCTTGGATAAGGTTCGGCCGAAGCACCTCACCGGTGTTGGTGACCAACCTGACGTGAGGCAGCTTCTCGTCGGCTCGCGCTGCAAGTGTGGTCATCATCGCGGCGAGCGAGGGGACAAGCGGAATCACCGTTGGTGCCCAGCTCTTGACCCAGGTCAACAGTTCGACATCATGCTGGTCCGGCATCAACTGCAGCTCGCTCCCGGCGAGCGCGCACAACAAGGCTTGGTACAGACCGTAGTCGAAGGACGTCGGCAGGCGGCAGAACACTTTGTCATCCGGTCGATACTGCAGTTGCTGGGCAATCGCCTGAGTCGCGAACACCACCTGCCGATGGGGACACATCACGGCTTTGGGTGACGATGTGCTTCCCGATGTGTACAGCAGGAAGGCCAGATCGTCGGGACTGGCCGGGTCGCCCTTTATGGGTCGCGGCTCGGTGGTCTCGATGTACTCGCGAGCAGCCTCGATCGGGATCACTTGCGTGGTGCGGTCCATCCGGCCGTCGAGGGCCTCCCAGCCGGCCCGGCTAGTCACGACCAATGACGGGGCGGCGTCGTCGACGAGTGCAGCCAGCCGCAGGTCGCCGACTGCCGGACTCACCGGAACGAGTGTTGCACCGGCGCTCGAAGTCCCGTACAGCATCGCCACAGCGTGGCGCGTGCGTTCGTGATGCAGCAGGACGCGCCCACCTGCCATCACGCCACGGTTGCGCAGCCATGTGGCGAATCGCGCGCTGTATGTGGCCAGCTCGCAATAAGTCCAGGAACCGCTGAAGTCTCGTACGGCAATGGCTGAAGGAGTTGCTGCCGCAGCTCGGGCAAGAAAGTGATGTAGCAGAACAGGGCTGGATTCGTCTTCGCGCGACGTCGCCGGTTGCCGGTCCTCCGGAATCCTGGTACCAGATCTCACCATTCGCCGACGCCTTCACCCTCTGGCACCTGCGGGGCACCTCGGATTCGTACCTGCGGATCCGGCCTCCGGACGTTCGTCGTCCGCAGGGTGAGGTGGAACGTGCTGCTCTGCTCCGGATCCTGGTACACGGCAACAGGTTAGAACGCGTGTTCTGCTGGGGCGAGGTCCTCGGTTGAACATCAACCCTGTGGTGGACGGAGCGGTCCACTGATGGTGATGCGGTGGGCTTCGGGGAGAATGAGGCTGAACTCGCGACGGTGCCAGGGCTGGTCCCGGGGCGGATCGGGGACCTGGAATCCTGCGGCACGGACAGCGTCGTAGGCGGAATCGACACGAGTGCCGAGATCGATGGTGATCGAGACGTCGGAGACGGCAGCGTTTGCTTGTTGGAGGTCGAGTCCGTTGCCGTCGGTCCACCGGTCGAGTCCGAGACGGACGTAAGTGGGATCGGGCTCACCCAGCTGGAAGCGGATGTGCATACCGAGGATGTCGACCAGTAGTCTGGTGGTTCGGCCGACGTCGTGGACAGACAGCGTCGGCCGGACAGCGATCACGTTCGGGTCACGTGGTGCAGATGCTCGTGCCATCACGACGGACTGGGCCAGGTGGGCGTCGTACACACGGGGGAGCCGACCGACATGCTCGAGACGAGCTTGTCGGGCCACGCCGATCGATCTGATGTTGCGCGAGTCGATCCAGGCTTCGACGCCGGCAATGCCGGGCTGGCCGAGCAGATGGTCGACGACAGCGACCGCGGCCTCACTCATCAAGCCGCGTCCCCAGAATTCACGCCGTAGGTACCAGCTGAGCCCGCGAATCGGCGTGCCCCGATCGGCGAAGACCCCGATCACTCCGATCGCGTGCCGGTCGGGGCGGAGCCGCAGCGCCCATGCAAGTCCTCCGTGATCGCCGAACTCCCGGACCAGTCTGTTGTGGGTCTGACCGAGGTAGTAGCTCGGCTTGTCGTATCCGGCGGACGCCCAGTCCGGATCGCTGAACATAAGGTGCAGATCCTCGACGTCACGGGCGATATCGAGGCCCATCAGCTCTAGACGTGCTGTTGACAGACTCTGCACTCCATCCCCCATCACGTCTTGTGATCTGGGCTCGATCGAGGCCTTGATTCTGTCACGAGGCGACGAAGAACCTCAGGACATGACCGTCGGGGTCGTTGGCCCGAAACTCGCTCCCGGATGCTTCCAGAGCCATTGTCAGCTCGACGGCGTTGGCCATGAGGTGCTCGTGCAAGCCCTCAGGGTCGCTGACGAACAATGCAAGCCAGGTGCCTCGCTGGCCTTGGCAGTTGTGACACAGGTAGATCTGGTGGTCGCCATGGCCGATGATGGCGAAGTCGGCTGGGTCGCCGAAGGTGTGCAGCAACTTGAAGCCGAGAATCTCGGTGTAGAACGCGATGCTGGCATCCAGGTCGGTAACGTTGAGAATCGGGTTGAGGTGAGTCAGCGTTCCACCCGGTGGGTCGGCCATGGATCGCAGTCCTCTTCTCCATCCTCGATGTGGATGCTGCGCTAAGCGGCGACGCAAGGTCGGTTGACCGAGTCACCCGAGACCTTCAGGGCCTTACCGTATCAGCTGGTCGCCTCTGATAGGCATCAGAAGTGCTCCGGGACAGCGGACGGGACGGGACCTGAACGTTGATTCTTCATCAGCCCAAGCCCATTCCAGAGCGTGGCTGACGTGAGTCTCCGAGGCCGGACACGCACCTTAACCACACGCCTCGACCTCGATTTGGACCCGCCAGGTCGAACTCCGCAACCGCGCAGCTCGTTGGGGATCGAGGCCGGGAGCGTCGCGAAGTCGATCGACTCGCCGACCTGCCGGGGCCACAGCCGCAGGCTGCGGCCGGCAGCTTCGAGCGGGTGATCGATCTCCCACCCGGGTGGAAGACGACGGTCAGCTGGAGGAAGCTGTCCAGTATGCGCACCGGCCTCGCCAGATCCGACCGTTGAGGTGCGGGTCGACCCGGTGCAGCTCCGGCGCTCGGTGTACTCGAGTGCTCCCCCTGCACGGCGGATTCGTCGGCGAGCGTCCGCGCCGCGAGCTCCTCACCGTCGGCCATTACACGCAACTTCCGCGAGACTCCGAGCACACCGTCAACGTCAGGTGAGGCGAGGGTTAGCGGGCGAGCGCGGGCTTCTGAACGGGTAATGCCTCGCGGAAGGACACCTCGCCGACCCATTCTGATGACAGAAGCGACTGCAGTGGGTATCACCGGCGAGCTGAGGCAGCCGCCAGGCCAGCGCTGCCGGCGGGTGCTTGGTCAGGCCGGGTGGTTTGTTGCGTTGGTTCGGATCACATGCGCACCCGCCGCCACCGTGACCAGGCCTGTCAGCAGGCTGCCCCCACCGATCAGCCACGGGACACCGACGTGATCACCGAGCGCCCCACCGATGACCACGCCGAGGTCGGGTACCAGGGTCGCTGCCGCCATCGTTCGCGCCAGCGCGGTGGGAGGGACGATTCGGGGGACCTGTGTCACCAGGCTGACCATCGCAAGTACGGCGCCGAAGGCACCGAGCAGGTCGTAGGCAAACAACGAGATCACTGCGGCGGTATGCCCCGCGGTGAGTCCGTTGAGTGCGAGCAACGAGGTAGCCAGGCAGCCGAGGCCCACGCTTGCCCTGACCCGGAATCCCAGTCGGCCCCCGACCACCACCATGATGGCGGAAGCGCCTACTGCGCCGACCGCGCCGGCGGCTTGCGCGGCAGCGATGATGCTCGGAGACAAACCGAGAGCGAGGGTTCCGTAGGTCGGGATATTGGCGCTGATCGCCGCGTTGAGCAGCGCCAGTGCAGCGATTCCTCCGGCCACGCCGACCAGCCGGCCTGTCGCGAGCTGTCGGAATCCGTGCATTGCATAGGAGAAGTTTCCCGTGGGCTCGTCGATTTCGGGAGCGCGGATCGACTGCCGGCCAGCGAGCAGGGCGCCGCCGACGAGATATGAGATCGCGTCGATCAGCAGCACGACAGGCATGGGAAGGAACTTCATCAGGGTTGCGGCTAGCCCGGGTCCGACCACGTCAGAGACGCTTGTGACAGTGCTCAGTAACGCTCCGGCGCTCTCGAACTCTTCGTCATCGACGAGCTCCGTGAAGTATGGCGCACTGTACGCACCGAAGAATGCGCTCAGGAACGCCGACACCACCGCCACGCCGTACAGAACTCCTAGCGAAAGGAGGTCGGCGAACCACAAGCCCGGAATCAGCAGACCGACCACGCACCGCCCGAAGTCCACCTTCCGGAGGGCTGCGCCGCGGTCCGGGCTTCGTTCTGCCCGGACCGCGAACAATGGCCGCAACCCGATCTGCAAGGCTGCGTTGAGCCCCATGAGCAGACCGATCTGCGCCGCGGACGCGTGGAGTACGACCGCGGCGAGCAGCGGAACGGTCACTTCGGTGATCGTCGATCCGATCTCCGACTGACCACGAGCTGCGAGGAACCGGATGAACGGACGGTTCCGCCGCAGTCGCCCGCGCCGCGGTGCTGCGGCGTGGTTCACGTGAGCAGCACCTCCATCAGCAGCTTTCCAGCACATCGCGCGGCCAGGTTGGGCTTCTGCGCCGAACGCACAACAGGTGCTGTCAGCCAGTGCTCGCCACCCAGAACCAGTGGCTTGCCGCCGCATTGTGCGGAGCAGTCGAAGGAGACCGGAACCCCGAAGATCACCCACTGGCCCGGCGACACTGCGTCGGCGAGCTCGTCCCACTGGCACCCGACCCCGAGCCGTCCGGCCATGCTCACACCCGGGTCGACTCAACCAGATCGCGGCAGGAGTCGGGGACGCGCCGCCCCGCGTCGGTGAATCGACCATGCTCACGCAGCACCGCGTCCGCGCTGCGGAACTGCCCGCGGTCGTAGTTCGTGCGTTCCTTGGCCCACCGGTGCCCACGATCGGCCAGCAGGTCCCACAGGTACACAAGGCGGGACAGGACGAAGGCCTGATGGTAGATGCCGTAGAGCGGTCTCGGATCGCTGCGGATCGGCGAGTAGTAGCGTTCGCCATCCGGGTTCAGCAGCATCGGATCGGCGGCCATCAGCGCGAAGAGTTGATGATGGGATGCCTCGTGCATCAGGTGTTCGAGGACGTAATGCACCGGGTCGTAGGTCCCGTCGGGCAATGCCATGAAGATCGTCCCGAAGGTTCGGCTGCTCGACAACGACGGGCCTGGGCCGCGGTAGAACTGCACTTCGGTGACCAGCTCCCGAACCTCCGCGGCGATCTCGCTGGATGCCTCGTCGGCGAGGACGATGGCTTCGTCGACCCAGACCGTGAACCCTGCGCCCGCTGCCGGCTCGAACTTGATCTCGTGCACGACCAGACCCTCGCGAATCGGTTCCCCATCGGCAAACAGCTCCTGCAGCGAGATCTCCTCCAGTGCCGCAGTCATCGGAGCACCTGGCACGATGCTCTCCAGCCGAAGGTCCTGTGGAGCCTCGGGTCCGGCCGCGACCACCGCGGCGAGTGCGTCCAGCGCTCGAGTGACCGCCGCGATGCTCTGCTCTCGCAGAGCAGCCAGAAGAGCCTGCTGCCAGAGGAACAACAGAGGTGGAAGGCGAACCTCGGCCGAGAGCCTTTCGAGCTGCACCAGCAAGGCGTTGGATTGCCTCGGCAGTGAGCGCCGGGCCACCTGCGCGCAACGCCGCAGGTCGCTCAGGAGCTGACGATTGATGTGCCCGCGGGCCGATCGCGCGTTCTCAGCGGAGTAGCCACCGCTGAACTCGAGATCCATGACTCAGCTCCTCCCGTTCGCGCCTCCGGCGACGGCCGGCGGCGCTCCCCGCGGGATGCACTGCCCACGTCGTACGTCGTCGAGCCAGAGCCCGCAGCAATCGCCGTCGATGTCCTCGTCCATCACCAGCTCTGGATGCTGCTCGTCGAGCGGTTCCAGGTTCGCCAGGTCGAGCCGCTCTCCGTCGACCTCGACGATCCCTCCCTGGCAGATGAAGTCGATGTGCAGGTCGCACAGATAGTCGACGATGTAGATGCTCTGATTGTGCTGGCCGAAACCGATGTGCAGGCCCGGACTGCGCTCATTGATGTGACAGTTCATTCCGATCAGTTTGCTGACGCCGGAATTCGTGCCGAAGCCGAGTTCGCCGACCCGCCGGGCGTTCGGCGTCGCGAAGATCACCTCCAGCATGTCCTGCAGCTTGGCATCGGCGCACGAGTAGTTCACCGCGAGGCCGTCCTCGATGTCGATCGTGACCGGACGGGTCGCCAGCCGCGCGTCGAGCTCGGTGTAGACATTGATGTTGAACGCTCCGTCGGCGACCAACCGGCCGGACACGTTGGCCGGGTAGCTGGCCACTTCGCCGGGCGGCATCACGATGAACCCGCCGGGCCGGTAGAAGCCTCTGTTGCTCAGCCATCGGTACTGCTCGTTGTCCAGCTCGATGTCGAGATCGGTGCCGGCCTGCGTCTCGATGTGGATCCGCTCGGCGGTCATGAACGACTTCAGCAGGCGCGCGTTCAGTCGGCTGAGTTCGGTTTTGCTCCGCGCCATGCCGAGTGTGAAGAACTCCTCTGACGCACTGATGAGCCGTGCCGAGATCCACGACTCCTTGCGGTACCGCGCGAGCACCTCGCGGATCACCGACGAATGCGACATGGTGTCACGTTCTACAGTCAGGAACGCGAGCCGCCGGTCGCCGAGTGCTTCCCGCGTCGGCAGCGCCTGTTCCAGCCGGGCCCGGATCCCGTCGTCCTCGATCGCGGCCATGGCGAGCGCGATCGGCGCGAATCCGCGTTCGCGCAAGGTCGCGATGATCCAGGCAGCCGATTGACGGCTGTCCGGCGTGTACGCGATCACCGGAAGATCGGTCGGCGCCAGCTCGAGATAGTCGTCCAGCAGGCGATCGACGCCCGACCAGACCCGGTCCATAGTCAGCTCAATGGTCATGAAGTACTGCCCCCTGTTCTGCGGGTAACTCGACGAACGGCGGTGAGCGCGTAGCGCCGCCTGCGCCCGATGCGGGCGTGCAGCAAACACCACGGCGAGAACACGCTCACCGCCTGGAATCGGTGCTCAGCGTCGGTCAGGGACCAACGCTTTACTCGCCGTCAGCCAGCAGCGTCGACGCCGACGCGGAGGTTTTGTACGTGATCGACCAGGTCTGCATCGGGTTTTCACCGTCGAGTGCGTCCCTGTCGAACGGAATGCTGTCACGTACTTCGGTCGGCTCAGCCGCCGCCAGACTGGCCAGCGTGTCGTCGAGTACCGAGTTTCGCGTTGCTGTACTCATCTTTTGCCCTTCACTCGTAGGGGTGTCTCGGGGCCCCACCAAGGGAAGGTACACACGGGGCGTTCCTGGCGGAGACGGGTTAGGACCCCTGTTTTCCTGGGGGTTGCAGCCTCTGCCGGTCGGGAACCCGGGCATCACACACTCTCCGTGTGGATGCCGATTCTTACCTCAGGGAGCCAGCGTGATCGATCGTCGAAAGCTTCTCAAAGTGGCAACCGGAGCCGCTCTCGGTTCGACGGTGGCCGCTGTGGTTCCGGTGCTGTCTGCCACTCCGGCGGCGGCAACTGGCGAGCCCACCTGGCCGATCGTCGCGAACGGCACCAGCGGTGAACTCGTCTTCTGGCGCCGACTCAACATTGCCAATGCCTGGGACGTGGGCGGTGGTCTGTGCGCGACCATGTTCGGGGATCCGGTGCTCGCGTTCGGCTACTCCATCGGCGGATTGAACTTCGTGCGGGTGATGGATGTCGATCTGAACGTCTTCCAGGTCTACCGGACGCTGCCGTCGCCGTGGACGGACAATAACGGGCCGGGTGGGCACTTCTACCAGTACGTCTGGAACGGGGTGAACTTCAGCGTCACCGGTCCGTATGCGTGGAAGGCCTACGACCAAGGCCCGGGCCCGCAACCGTGGCAGATGTACGTCGACGACTCCCCCAAATCGACGCTGGGCGTCACGGACTTCAAGGTCACGGCGAACGGCGGCACGGAGTGGATCCGCGAGGTGCACCACTTCGACGACCCGAGCGGCAGGAAGAACTTCTGGGGCCGCTTCACGAGCCAGTCGACCGTCGGCCTGACGCCTACAGTCCTGCCAGTTGTCGGGCACAGCCAGTTTCCGGACCCGGATGGGAGTACCTGGTTCAACGAGTATCGGCAGGGGTCGTACAGCTTCTTCCGTGCGCTCGATACGACGTTCGACCGGTTCCAGGTGTTCTGGGGTAGCGACCGCCGGGCCTGGAGCGTCAACAACGGGAGCGGATTCGGCTACGGCAGCCTGCAGCGCTGGGGGCAGTTCATTCACTTCGACGTCCCCGGCGGTTCCCAGACCAAGCATGACTGGAAGACGAAGGTCTACCCGTGAGTCCGTGGCCGGCGTTCAGGATGTGAAGATCGTGTTCGCTCTGACGGGTGGGGCGCCGGGTCAGCCTCAGCTCGCTCGGCAATCTCGCACTCTGTTCTGAACACCCCGAGGTCCTGGCGGGGATGGCCACGATCCGCCAGCGGCCCGCGCCGCGTAGTGATGAAGGTATGACGGAACTGTCTGTCTTTGTCACCGCCGCACAAGACGTCCGGCGTCCGGCTGCGACCTGGGGAGGCATGCTATGACTGCGGATCGTTGCACGAAGGACGAGGTCGAAGCGCGAGGGTCCTTGCGCGATGCCTGAGGGGCCGGCCGGCGTTTCAGTTCTGATCGCTGACGGTCAGCCGATTCTGCGCAGCGGGTTGCGCGAGGTTCTGTCCGCTGAACCGGACCTGTCCGTCGTGGCCGAAGCCGGGGCGGCCGATGAGATCCTGCGCGAGGGTCTGCGGCATCAACCGGATGTGATCAACCTTGATCTGCAGATCTGTGGCGATGACGTGGAGCCTTTCATCGCGGACCTGATCACCGCGCTGCCTGCGGTTGCTGTCGTGGTGATCACCTCGTTCGCGGATGATCGCCGGCTGATCAGCACTCTCCAGGCCGGGGCACGTGCCTATCTGACGAAGTCCGGTCCGCTCGACGATATCGTCCGCGCGGTCCGGAGCGTCGCGGCGGGTGGGGTGTACTTCGGCGCGGAGATCGCCGAGAGTGTCCTGCGGCTGATGAGGTCATCCGGCCGCGGGACCCCGATTGCCGGGCTGACGCCGCGCGAGGTCGAGGTCCTCGACCTGATCGCCAGCGGCCTCGGGAACGGTGTCATCGCCCGCATGTTGTACCTGGCTCCGAAAACGGTCGGCAATCACGTCTCGAACATCTTCGCGAAACTGGGAGCCGCGGATCGTTCCGAGGCCATTGCTGCGGCGCACGCCGTCGGCCTGGGCCTCGGCGCGATCGCGGGACCGGCGACCCCGGGATTGCGCGGCAATTGAACCCTCTTGTCCTGCTCAGATTCACGTCGCGGACGCGGAGACCGTCGCGGGTGCTACCGCCGGTCGATCTAGATGTCGATCGTCAGCAACACCGCGGCTCAAAGGCAACATGGTCCGTTACGAAGACAGCTGGCGATCCATCGGTATCTTGGGCGCTCGGCCAGCGAACGGCTGAGTGACGAGGCGCCGCAGGTCTTTACCGATCCGATCTCATCGGCCACCGGTTCCATGCTCTGGCTGGTTCGAGATCGGCCAGCTGGCTTTGGAGTTTCGGTGGACGAGCGGTGCGTCGCCGGCCGCGAACAGATTGTGAGTTCACCGGCGTAGACCTGGCGTGGGTCTACTTGATGCTGTGGCCAAACTCTCGAGCCTCACGCGGCAGACTCATCTGGTGTTCCTGCTGGTGGTGCTGGGCGCCACCTCCTGCGCCAGCGAGGATCTCGGGGAACCGGTCTAGGTGGGAGCCGCCGATGTGAGTGGGTCTTCGCCCCGTTTTCACAGGCTAGAGAAACTACTTTGACCGTCTCGGCGGATGCTTGAGCGGTGGAGTTCGACAGTATCGAGCTGGCCGGCGGTCCGAGCGAACGATCGAGGAACCACCTGTTCGATCGATTGGTAGGCGGAGGATCTGGGCGAAGCGACTGCACCGGAATCGTTGCCTGTGACTCGTCGGTACCTCGGCAAGATTCGGTGGACCCTAGCCGCCGTCATGGGCGGCGAGGAGCCGGCGGCGACAGCAGTCGCCAGGGCAGGCACCGCACGCTCAATGACGGCAATATCGGCAGGCTGATCCCGGTCCTCGCCTATCTGCCCGATGGAAAGACGCTGCTGCCCAAGGGAACGGCCTGTCAGCAGGAGTTCGACCCGTTTCCGGATGCCGGGTAGCTCCCGATTCCGAGATTTCTGGCTGCGGCCACGGCCGCGCGCCTATTGTCTACTTGGAGTTTGCGGAGTACGGCGGCGACGTGGTGCTCGACGGTTCGTACGGATAGGCCTAGGTCGGCGGCGATCTCTTGGTTGGTGCCACCGCGGGTCAGGGCTGCGAGTACGACGAGCTGACGGTCGGTCAGGTCGCTGGTGTTCGTGGGGTTGGTCCTGATTCGCGGACCGTTCCGATCGCGGCGGAGCTTCTCGCTGGCTGCGGTGGCTCCCAGCTGGTCGAGGATCCGCAGAGCGGTACGCCGATTGGCCGTGTCGCCGGCGTTGGCCAGGGCGAGGGCACGCTCGTACGGATCGCCCAGTTGGAGCCAGTATGCCGCTGCCTCCGCATGGCTGCCGGCCTCTGCGAGAGCGAACCCGTCGACCAGAGGCGCGTGGCCGGGTGCCGGCAGCGGGGTGCCGGCGCGGGCGAGGTAGTGCCGGAGTTCGCTGAACAGTGCCGCGTTTCCGCCCGGGAGGCCGAGAACGGTGTCCCTGATCGCTTGGGCGATGTCCGGCCGGTCGTTGAGCCACGCCCACTCCGCGTACGCCGTACCGGCGTCGGCGAGGGCGACTGCCGATCCGATACCGGCAGCGCGCTGCCAGGTCTCGTGCAGGATGGCCTCGGCCTCAGGCTGACCACGCCTGGCGAGCAGTCGCCCCAGGGTCGCTCGGCTGTAGGCGTGGGGCTGGGTCGACTCGTCGGTGGTGCTGGTGAGCTGGCTCAGGCGGCGCTCGGCCGCAACCCAATCACCGCGGCGCAGCGCCAGTTGCGCTCTATAGACGTCGATCAGTACGACGGATGACCAGTACCCATGCCTGCTGGCGAACTCGGTTCCCCGGTCGAGCCAGTCGGTCAGCCCTTCCCAGTGATGTGACCGGTACGACGCCTCGGCCAGGTTGCCGTAGGCACGTGCCGCCGACAGGTGTTCGCCGGTCGCGATTGCCAGCGCGACGCTCTCCCGGACATCCGTCATACCGCCTGGGTCGGCTTCCATGATCCGGGCGATGCCGCGGAAACAGAGGCTGATCACCACAACGTCGTACCGGTCGGAGGCTTTGGCTGTCCGACCTGCGGACTCCAGCACAGGCAAGGCTTCGGTCGTCGCGCCTCTGGTGACCAGGATGATCCCGGCCATGGACTCTGCCTCCGCGACCGAAGCCGGTAGCGACGCCGCAACGGCCACCTGTGCGGCGCGTTCGAGCGCACGTTCGGCGGCGTTGAGGTCGTCGGTGATGTTCACCTGGCGCGCTTGGCGCAGCAACGTCGTCGCGAGGCCGGCCGGATTGCCGAGGACCTCCCTGAGGGCGAGTGCTCGGCGGTCGGCATCGATCGCCTCCAGGAATCGGCCGGCGAGGTAGAGCTCCGACGCGTAGTTGTCGAGTACGTCGGCCTGCTCAGCTGTCTGCAGGCGCTCGAGGTGCGGGAGAACGGCCTCCAGCGCGATGACTGCCTGCCGGTGCGCACCGGCGTTGGTCGCCTCGGCGGCGGCCAACGGAGCGAAGCGCAGCAGCGTCTCGGTATCGCCGGCCTCCACCGCGTGATGAAGCAGCTGGGGGAGCTCGGGCCGCGCGTCCTCGAGGAGCAACCGGACGACGTTCTGGTTGAGCCGTCGGCGTTGGAGTTTGGACGTCGCCTGCTCGACCGCCCGGCGGGCGATCTCGTGCCGGAAGGACACGCCGTCGCCGAATCCGTTGAGTAGACCGCGCCGCTCGACCTCCTCCAGCGCACGATCTCGGTCACCGAGTAGCCCGGCGATCAGCTGCCGATCCACCGAGGTCGGGATCACGGCCAGTTGCTCGAGCAGCTCGAGGCCGTCTCGGTCGAGGCCTCGCATCCGGGACAGGACGAGCTCGACGACTCCGGCCGGAACGGTGTCGGAGCTAGCCAGCGCCTCGGTGAGGAAGAAGGGATTCCCGCCGGTCAGGGTGAAGAGTTCATCGGCGTCCCACCTCGTCCCGGAGGCCAGGGATGCCACTGCCACGGGTGACAACGAGGCCAGCTTGAGCCGCAGGGTCGGCGCCGAGTTGAGCGCTCCGAGCAAAGGTCGGAGCGGACTCCGGATGCCGAGTTCGTCGTCTCGGTAAGTGAGCACCAGCAGCAGCGAGTACCGGTCGATTCGGCGGACCAGGTATTGCAGCGCGTCCAGCGTGGAGTCGTCGGCCCAATGCAGGTCCTCCACCACCAGGACCGCCGAGCTAGGTCCCGCCGTCAGCTCCATCAACGCCGCGAGGGTTCCACCGGGTCCGCTGTCAGCAGGCAGTGTGTAGAGGTCGCCCAGGGCCTCTTGGAGTGGGCGAAAGGCCGCTGATGCGATCAGGTCGTCACAGCCACCACGGAGCACTAGCGTGTCCGAACCGAGCGTCGCCACGAAGGCGTTGACGAGCGCCGTCTTGCCGATGCCGGCCTCGCCGCTGATCGCCAGCACCGAGCCGCCGCCGTCGGCCGCGGCCGACGCAGCCGACTGGATTCGATCCAGAAAAGCGCCACGTTCAAGCAGGTTCATCTACATCCCCCAATCGCCCGCCACTAGGTATTTCACCACAGACGCTAAGGAATCAGGCGTTGTGGATAGGCAGTTCGCACCGATGCCGGGCCCCGACCCGCACGGTTAAAACAGGGTATGGAGATCGGAGGACGTGTTCTGGAGCCGACGGCGGATGAATTCCGGCGCCTGCTGTCCACTGTCGTGGACTACCTCTGTGCGACGGTCGAATCGTTGCCTGATGCCCCCGTTGCCAGGTCGGACGGGATCGCGGAGCTGCTGGCGGACCCGCGCCTGCGGCAGGCTCCGCAGGAGGCCGGCCGGCCACTGGGGGAGCTGCTCGAGGTGATCGATCGGGCGGCGTCGAAGGGATTCAACCCTTCGCACCCCGGCCTGCTCGGGTTCGTTCCGGGTGGCGGCATCGTGACCGCGGGCGTCGCGGATCTCGTGGCAGACGTCCTGAATCGCTACACCGGCCAGGCGACGCCTTCGCCAGGTCTGGTCGCGATGGAGACCGATGTACTGCGCTGGCTCAGTGATCTGTTCGATTTGCCCGAGGAGGCTGCCGGCATCTTGACCACCGGCGCCTCCCTCGCGGTGCTGTCCGCACTCATCACCGCGAGGACCGCGCTGCTGCCGGCCGACTTCCTCGACGGAACCATCTATGTGACCGCCCAGACACACGCACATGTGGCGAAGGCGGCCCGTCTATTGGGGTTCCCCAGCGAGGCCGTCCGGCTGGTCGCGCTCGACGCCGGCCTGCGGATGGATCCAGCCGCACTGCAGGCTTCGATCACCGCGGACCGAGCGGCTGGTCGGCGGCCCTTCTTCGTCGTGGCTAGCGCCGGTACGACGAATACCGGGCGGGTCGATCCGCTCGCAGCTGTCGCGGATATCGCGGCCGATAAGGGAATCTGGCTGCACGTCGACGCGGCGTACGGCGGGTTCTTCCAGCTCACTGAGCGAGGGCGGAAGGCGCTGACCGGCATCGAACGGGCTGACTCGTTGGCCTTGGATGCCCACAAGGGCATGTTTCTGCCGTTCGGCACCGGGTGTCTGCTGGTCCGGGACGGGCGGCTGCTCCGGCAGGCGCACTCGATGGGCGACGCGGACTACCTGCAGGATCTCCGCGGCAGCACGCTGCCGGACTTTGCCGACTACGGTCCGGAACTGACTCGGGACTTCCGCGGCCTGCGGCTCTGGCTGCCGTTGCAGTTGCACGGCGTCGCGGCGTTCCGGGAGATGCTCGACGAGAAGCTGGACCTCGCTCGGTTCGCTCATCGGGAACTCTCGACCGTCCCTGGACTCATCCTGTCCGAGCCGCCCGAACTGTCGACCTTCTGCTTTCGCCTGAGCTCCGAAGACGCCACCGCCGAGCTGTTGCGGCGAGTGAACGACGAAGGCCGGGTGTATCTGTCGAGCACTCGGATCGATGGCCAGTTCGTCATCCGCCTGTGCGTACTGAACTTCCGGACCAGCCTGAGTCAGGTCTCCGACGCTATTGATTCGCTGTGCCGGCACACCGCAGGCCTCGCTGCCGAGATGTGACTCGGCGACGACACGAACCATCGCGGCCCGCATCGTCGTACAGCCGGTGTCTATAGCACCTTTCGGGCAGAGAGGGCAGGCGGACGCCGATGGCTGAAGACCAGGAATTGGCGGTCGTCGAACACCGGGGTGTGCCCCGCGAACTGCCCGGGTCGGCTCGCCGGTAGCCGTTCAGAGCAGTGTGGCCACCGCCGTCTCGATCACTGTTTCGCGAGGGCTGATGACGTCTGGCGCAACGCCAACGCCCTCCCAGTTGGTGCCGGTGACGCTGTCGACGACGTGGGCCTCAGGCAGGTACGCCAGAACCGTCGGCGCGAGCCGGATCGGTGTGATGTGATCGGCGGCGCCAGGCGTGGTCTCGCCTACGACCGTAACCCGGCCCCGCGCCCGCAGGTGATATGCGAGCGCTTCGCCGGATGAGAAGGTGCCCGGGCCCACAAGGACGGCGACCGGCTGCCGCAGACTCATTCCGGACGGGAGGGCGGGTGTCCACCACTGGCGCCGCCGGTCCGGGTAGACGACTTCGGACAGCTGCGTCGGCGTATCGCCGAGCAGCCGGCCAGCGATGTGCGCAACCGTGGCTGGGTCGCCGCCGCCATTGGAGCGCAGGTCGAGGAGGATCCGGGCCGAGCCCCGCGCGAGGGCGAACGCGGCGTCGAGATATGGCTGGGCGAGGCTGACGGCGTCGAGATCATCGATGCTGATGAAGCAGGTGCCGTCCGCCGTCCGCCGCACCTGCGAGATGCACGCGGCCCTGGCCCGGACCACGTCCGGGTCGGGATCGGGCCAGCCCGGCGACACCGTGTCAGGCCGGTTGGTGCCGGTGGGCTCGAAGGTGAGCGCGAGATGGCGGGAGACCGTCCACGCGCACCGTTCGATCGCCACGCAGTCGGCACCGGTGAGAGGAGTATCCACGGCCCCGAACCGTTCGGTGAGCACGGCGATGAGTGCGTCACGGCGGTCGCCGGGAGGCATCAGCCGGTGCAGCCAACCCGTGAGCCGCCCGACGAGATCATGCACCACCAGGGCGTCAGACATGATCGAACCGTAGAGCAGCGGGTCCGCCTTCAGCAGCCTCCATCGAAAGCCCCTCAAACAGCATTTGAGTGGAGCGTTGCGGAGCTGCCGGAACAGATCACCAGAGGACAGCGTGCGATTGGTGCGGTAGAGGATTCAGACGGCCACTTCGTCAGCGTGCGGCTGGAGATCATGGCCGGGAGAAGCCCCAGACTGGAGAGACGACCAGGGGATCGGAGACCAGACCCGCGGCGGACAGGGCAGCTGGCATCACAGCATCGTGGAACGCACGCATCTCCGCCTCGGTGCGCCATACCTCGTAGACGCAGAACCCATCACCGATGGGCGAGGTCAGGGCCATCATCAGTCCTGCGGGTGGTTCGCCCATCGCACCGATCGCCTCCTCGACGCGATCGTTGAAGACGTAGAAGTCGCTCTGTGACGCATGTCGGCACCTAGTCTCGACGAGAACCGCCATGTAGATCTCCCCGCACGAAGAATTGTCTGTCAACGAGCCACTACGGCAAGCAGCCGGGGATCGGTTCATATTCGCCGAGCGCGGACCATTTCTCACGGCGCCGCGGCCGTCCCGCCGGTCACCGACTCGCTGCGGTCGCGCGCCGTCTGAAAACCGTAGGACTGAGATGTTGAGTGTGCCCCGGGTCACCTCTGCTGAGGAGCAGCGCTGATCAGGCAGAGGCGCGTTGTCCGTGGCAAAGACACGGAGGTGGTTGCTGTCGATTGAGTCGGCTGTGCGGCGGCGGTACACGAATCGCGGCTTGAAAGTCTGCGCTATATCAACGAACTCACTCGCTCGGGCCAGTCCCGATCCACGGAGTCGCGTTGCGTCAGACGGAGGACCTGGGGGGGGGTACGGCGATCCACGTGGCCCGCGAATACAAGGCCGACATCCCAGCACCGGCTGCCCGGCGCAGGGCGATCGGCGTACGAAAGAAGGTCCGGAAGCTGTCGGTACAGCAACTGGCAGAGCGCATCAGTTCAGCTTGCTCGTCGGTGGTGGGCGGATGACCGGACCCGCACCTCAGTTGGAGGTCATCAAGGTCGCATTGAACTCGGCCAGCACATCGGGAGTGCGTGGGAAAAGACCTTTGACCTTCCGTCCTGACCGCCGTACGGGCAGTCGGCATGCGGCCCGATTCCGCCCGAGATCGTGCCGCCTGCCTTCTTCTTGCTGAACTGCGAGGTGGGAACGACGATCGGACCGCCTGAATCGCCTCGTGCGCCGGCGCAGCCACCGTCCTTCTGGGTTCCGACCGCCATGTGTTGGAGGTGCCAGCCGTGCTCGTTGTATCCGGACATACCTGTGTACGTCACCTGGATACCGCAGTGATACCCCGTCTTTGCCCCGTCGGTGCAGAAGTAGTTACCGAAGTAGAGCTTGGTCATGCCGATGACCTCGGCACCGTAGGTCGCCTTCGGGTCGCCGATATAGACGCGCGGCTGCATCGAATCCGCGGCTCTCAGAATCATGCTGTCCCGCTTGGTGCTCGTCTGAGCTTGGAAGCCGATCACGTCCGGGCCGTCGCCGGCCAAGGCCGGGTCGTGGTAGTTGCCACAGTGAGCCGCCGTCAGCATTCCACCCCAGCCGTCGTAGGTGCGAACCGGGAACCCTGCTGTACACCCCTTGTTCCCGATTGTGATGCGTGCACCGCCCCAGTACGGTGCAATGTCGTTCGACCGGTCGTACATCGATTCCAGGGGGCCATCGGCCGTGACAGTGAATGGAGCTTTTGTGGCGACCGGCCGGAGCACACCCGTGGTGGCAGTGTCCTTCGCCACTTATCAGAGCCAAACCCGTCCCGTCACCTTCTGGAGCACCACCCAGGACTCGGCCTGAGTCGATCCAGCGGGAGAGCTCGGCTTGCAGTTCCGCTTCGGAGAACGGCGCAGGTAGAACGCGAATTGGCACCATGGAACGGGCATCGCTGACAGCTGCCGCGATCGAGTCCGGCAGGTCGCCCTTCCAGTACAGGCGTACTTCGTGCTGCTGAGGATCGGCCATCAACCCGGCGTACCCCGGTTCCTGTTCCGCGGCAGCGCTGAAGGTGTCAGCGGCAGCATTCAAGCGCTCCTGCTCTGTCCATAGTGCCTTCCAGTCCGAGAAACTCGCAGGCGGAGCCTCGTCCGGTTCGGGCTCGATGATCCCGCCGGGTTTGCTCTTGTCCGGTGGCGCTTCGAGATACCCGAGCCCCTGCGCAGATTGGGTGCCGGCCAACAGCATGGAACTCAGAGCAATGGCCAATGAAACGATCCGTACACGCCGAGTGATCCTCGATGTCATGGCAGCTACCTCCGCGGCAGTTCAAAGTCGCGCGGCCCATCCGGCCTGCACACGGTCAGGATCGTCCACCATGCGCTTGCTGGACCGTAATCCATCCCCGCCATCACACGATTGCCTGCGAATGCATGGTCAGCTTCCTTTGTTTGCAAGCTCGGATGCATGGAGTTGCCAGCTACTGACGCCCTCGATCCCTTGGAGGCGTTCCGGTCAGCTGGTGAGTTGTGTGGTCTCGATCGGGACGCGGTGGGTGAAGTGTTCGCCGGTGGGCTGTTGGAAGACGGTGAAGAAGGTGTGGACGATGCCGTCGGAGTGGGGCAGGAATGTTGGTTGGACCCAGGGGGAGGTGCAGACCAGGGTGCTTGAGGGCTCGGAGACGGTGGGGCCGCACTTCTTGTCGCCGTAATTGGGGTAGGCGATCAGGGTGTCGAAGCGACTCAACCAGATGCGCTGATCGCTTGTGTTGATCACCGTCGAGACGGATCGGCGGAGGGGCCCTTGTCGCTCCAGGCAGGTCGTGACGACGATGCCTGGCGCCTGTACGGAATGGTCGATGCGGCACAGGGGAGCGGCGTCTGCGGTTGGCGCGCTCAGAAGTGCGCCAAAGGCCAGCAGGGCAGTGAGCATAGTCGGCTCCGTTCAGTTGCTAGGTGGCAGAACCGCCGTACGGCGGTGGCACAGCGCCTTGCTTGAGTACGTCGAGCTGGCCCGATCTGGATCCGCGGATTCCCAGCGGTCGGCTGATCATTTGCGGCAGCAGAATGGCGGACTTCCCTCCTGTGCGGCGCGCAGTGCGCGATGACACTCCAGACGTGGTGCGTTCGGCACCGAGAATGGAGAGATCGGACGATGCAGTGGAAACGCCTCACCGCGGTTGTGGCTGCGGTCTTGTTGGCTGCAGGGGCCTGCAGCAGCCCGTCGTCGGGCAATAACGGGGGCACCCGGCCCACCGCGGATTTGGGTGGTCCGCAGCAGAAGGCGACCGACCCGACCGCGAAGGGCCCGGCTCCTGAGCTCCCTGACGCGAAGAAGGGCGGCATCGTCACAGTGCTGTCCGATGTCACGCCCGATACCTTCGACCCGACTGACACCTACTTCACCGACGGGACCGCGATCGAGAAGCTGATCTACCGCTCACTCACGCAGTACAAGCTCGTCGACGGCAAGCCGGTCCTCGTGCCCGACCTCGCGGCGGACCTGGGGACGGAGTCGGCCGATGGGCTGACCTGGACGTTCAAGCTCAAACAGGGCATCAAGTATCACGACGGCAGCCCGGTCAAGGCCGAGGACTTCGCCTACGCGATCAAGCGGTCGTTCGCGCACGACCTCTACGGCTCTGGTCCGACGTACCAGCTCCAGTATTTCAAGGACGCCGACAAGTACAAGGGACCGTACGTGGCCGGGGGTGACAACTACCCCGGTGTCGAGACACCCGACGACTCGACGCTGGTCATTCATCTGGCCAAGAAGTTCGACTCCCTTCCGTACTACGCGGCGTTCCCGTTGTTCACGCCGATCCCGAAGGCCAAGGACACCAAGAAGAACTACGACCACAAGCCGATGTCCACCGGGCCCTACCAGGTCGAGTCCTACACCGCCGGCAGTGAGCTCAAACTGACCCGGAACCCGAATTGGGACCCGAACACGGACCCGGTGCGGTACCAGTACCCGGACGGTTTCACCTTCAAGTTCGCCCAGGACACGCTCAAGGTACAGCGCCAGATCCTCGCGTCGGCCGGTCCCGATGCCAGCGCTCTGACCTATTCCGACCTCGATGTCAGCCTGCTGAACGAGGTCAAGGACCGCTCGCAATTGGTCGAGGGTCCCGCGCCGTGCGTGAATACCTACACGATGGACACTCGCAGAATCCCGATCGAGGTTCGTCGGCTGATCGCCAAGGCCTACCCGTACGACAGTTGGCGTAAGGTCGCCGGGCTCAGTCCGGACAGTGCGGTTCCGGCCTCGACGGTTCTGCCGCCGGCCGTCCCTGGGTTCGAGAAGTACGAACTGCCCGGCCTGAACGGCACCGGTCAGGGCGCCAAGGATCCCGCGATCGCTGCGGAGGTCAAGGCCGGGCTGGAGAAGCTCGGGAAGAGCGGCTTCGAACTCAGCTGGTATTTCTCGAACGACGACAAGATCGCTGCACAGGTCAACCAGCTACGCACGGAGGTCTTCGAGAGCGCCGGCTTCAAGGTCCGGTCCATCGGTGTTCCGAAGGCTCAGATCCGTACCCTGACCGGTGAGCAGGACGGTCCCGTCAACATCGGTAAGGCGCCGGCGGGCTGGTGTTCCGACTGGCCGTCCGGGACCAGTTGGTTCCCGGTGCTTTTCAAGTCCGATGCGATCGCGCTCGGCAACAGCCTCGGTCAGCTTCAGGACAAGGCTTTGGACGCCGAGATCGACCGAGTCGCCGACATGTCGCCGGACGACCAGCTGAAGGAGTGGTCGAAGATCGACAAGCTGATCCTGGAGAAGTATCTGCCGGCGTTGCCGCTGTACTACTCGCGGAACGTCTCGCCGGTCGGCACGAACATCGGTCACGCCGTGGTGGATCCGACAGTCGGTGTTCTGGAGTTCACCTCGCTGTTCCTCGAGCAGCCCTGATCCGTTGGTCATGGTTCTCGCGTATCGAGGCCATGACCATCGGGACGAATCGAAGCGCCGAGCCTCCGGACGATCAGTTGATGGACCTGCTGACGTCCGGCTGGCTCGGCGTACGTTCGGTTGCCGTGGCCGGCAACGCCCGGGCTGGTAAGACGTTCCTCACCGATACCGTCGTACGGCGGGCTGTGGATCGTGGCTGGTCGGTTGCAGTGGCAACAGCTGTGAGACACGAACGGACAGTGCCTTTCGCTGCCGTCGCGGGAGCTCTGGTGCAGATCCTCGGAGCGCAGGCGTCACGGCTCATCGATACACCGACGCCGTCGGACGAATCGGCTCGGGCCGCTTGGCGGCAAAGCTTGTACGACGTACTGCGGTCCGAGCTCGATGGACAAGCGGGCCCACTTCTCATAGTCATCGACGATCTCCAGTGCGCCGATCCAGAGTCACAGGGCTTCCTTCGAAGCCTGCTTCAGTGGCCGCTGAGACGCCAAGTCCTGGTTGTGGTTGCCTACCGCCCGGGTGAGATGACCGGCGCCGAACTCCGCGCGACCGTACACACTCTCAGGCGAGCGCACCAATGGCCGTTGCCATCGGCCGTGGCAGGCCTACGGGCTCCTCTCACACAGCGGGAATGGCAGATCGCCGAATTGGTTGCCGACGGCTACACCAATCGGCGGATCGCCGAGATGCTCCTGCTGAGCGGCCGCACGGTCGAACGCCACCTGAGCCGGATCTTCACCAAGCTCGACATCACCACACGCGTCACCCTTGCCGCACTCGTCGTCCAGGCGAACAGGCGCTGGCCGCTCCCGGCCGACAGTCCGGGAGCGGCCGTGAGCGCGATCCGTTCCGCCGGTAAGAACACGGCGATCCGGTAGCCCAACCGCACTCCTCATCAGTACGGACCTCGTGCACGCCTCGGTTCACATCGGTTGCGCGGAACGGGATTTCAACATTTCTACGCATCCGATGCGTATCTCCCATGACAGATTGAAAGGGGGCCGGATGCGGCGACGCGACGATACCGAGTTCACAGAGTTCGCCGTGGCACCTGCACCACGGATGCGTCGTACGGCGTACTTGCTGTGTGGGGACTGGCAGCGAACCGAGGATGCCACGCAAGACGCCTTGGTCAAGGTCTACCGACGATGGAGCCATCTGCACAGGGATGGTCGCCTCGAGGCCTATGCCCATCGTGCCGTCGACGACCGGGCTGTTGTGGTCCAGGCCCTGAGCACGCTGCCTGCGGGACAACGGTCCTGCATAGTTCTGCGCTACTACGTCGACCTGAGCGTCGAACAGACGGCGGAGGCCCTTGGCACAAGCGCCAGCTCCGTCAGGAGCCAGACCTCCCGCGGACTCGTGCAACTTCGACACCTACTTGCCCTACCTGAAAGGAGCTCAGCATGAGCGACATCGAGAGATTGTTGGCCTCAGCAACTGAAGACGGTTCGCAATCGGACACCCTGGCTATCGAGGAGATTCTGAGCCGCGGCCGCCGGTCGGTGCTTCGCCGGCGCATCTCCGCCGCAACAGGTGTTGCCGTTGGCCTGACCGCGGTCGTGGGGGGTGTGACGGGGGAAGTTGCGGGCATCCAGGTTCCGGGATCTGTGTCCCGAGTGTTGGTCAGCCTCGCTGGCGAGAAGACCCCGCGGGAGGGCTTGATGACCAAGTTCGGTGGCTACTACACCATTGGCTGGCCACAGACTGAGGGGAACGCGTCCTATGTCAATGGCCGCATCCGCGGCTATGACGTCAAGGGCAACCTGGTCTACGACGAGACGACATCATTCCCACGTAGCACCTCGTTGGTCTTTCTCGAGGCCTGGCGGCGCCCCCATGTGGCTGTCCTGAGGCGGCCGGACGAATCGGCGGGTGAGGACTGCGATGAGGATGACGAGGTCCAGGCACAGGACGCATAGAGCGAAGGCGATGCTGATGAGGCGCCAGTCGGTCAGGCCGATGAGCGCGGTCGGTGTGGCTAGGGCAGACAGTGCGTAGGCCGTGACCGGTTCGGTCCAGGGATGGAGGTACGACTTGATGATGGTGGGCACGGCGGCGGTGATGTCGGTGAGGATGCTGAAGCAGATGGCCCAGAGCGGCGAGTTGGTTGTTTGCCACAGTACGAGGCCTGCGCCGGCGGACATTGCACAGACGATGTCGGCTCTAGTGATTTCAACAGCGCTTCCACCGCGGGACAAGCTGATCGCAACGACGAGCGCGGGACCGACGGCGTACGAGCTGCTTAGCCAGCCGGCCGCGGTACGCCCGTCGAAGTGCTGAGCGATCCCGGCGATGAGCGGGGTGATCATCCAGAAGCTCCAGCTGACCAAACTGGGTTTGGCTGTACGCCGGTAGGTCGCCACCGCATAGGTGCTGACGCACGCTAGCCGGAGTACGACCGCGACGATCAGGAGAGTCATTCGAGCTCCTCACATCCGCGTGTGGTCGGCATGACCGCCGGCCCGTGCCGCGATCAAGGGGGGTCGGCCAGCCCTACGGAGAAGTGCTCGCGAACGGTTCCTTGGAATGTGGCTCAGGCGGGATCGAGTCGTCGTAGAACGTCTGTGTCAGGTGGGCAACTGACGCAGAGTGAGGCGGGACGAGCCGCCTCCCATCACGAAGGGGAAGTTGCCGCCGGCCTGGTCGTAATTCAGGTACCGCGCATTCTCCGGCATCTCCAGGGACCGGTTCCTGAAGGTGTAGCCTCCTAAGGCGTCGAGCGGATGCATGACCCAGTGCTGACTTGAGCTCGTGTCCGGGGCTGACGTGCCGGGTGCTCCGTGATACCAGGCGAAGTGACCGTTGTTCTCGGTGTCGAGGTGGTAGAACTCGTCGAAGCCGGCCTTGATCTCCACATTCTCGATGTAGACAACGGGATCGGTGCCCTCGCACAGGGGTTGCCCCAAGTCGTCGATCGCAGGATGGAGCCGCCATCTCTCGTCGCCCGACACGCCGTCCCACTTCGAGCCGCGAGTCACCGAGAACTGGCCCGAGATCTGTCTCTTGAGGAGAGCGGATGCGTCGCTCTCCGGTGTGATCGTATAGAAGATCGCAGTGTCGCCCGGCAGCGGACATCCTGACTGTGCCGTCGCAGCCAGGGAATCCGCTGCCGGCCAAGTCGTAGTCGCGGTGACTCCTATCGCAACGGTGGCTGCCACGAGTGAACGGCGAATCATCTTCCATGTAGACAAGGTCGCTGCCTCCTCGGACTAGTCCTAGGGATAGCTCATGGATCCGAGCATCCCATCGCACTACGCGTCACTGTCGCTGGTCGGTTCGATCCGCCAGGCGAATAGCCAGGTTGACGATCGGGGCACTTATGATTGGGTCGGCGAATTGCCCATGGCAAGGAGGTCGGCCGGACGATGGAGAGAATGCTGCTCGAACGATCGGCCGAGGTCGATCGGCTGGTCCACGCCGTACAGGAGGCGGCGAGTGGCAAAGGCTCGGTCTGTCTGGTTCATGGCGAAGCCGGCATCGGCAAGTCCAGTCTGATCGACGCGGCTCTGGCCCGGATCGGCAGTCAGGTACGGACCTTTCGCGGGCACTGCGACGACCTGTTTGCGCCGGCCGCCATGGGCCCGCTCCGAGAGGCGTTCCGTGGCACCGCATCGTCGCTGAAGGTTGCACTGGACAACAGTGTGATCAGCGACGTGTTGCTCGAACTGCCGTCCGAGCTCGACCAGGAGCTGGTCTCCGTCCTTGTCATCGAGGATCTCCACTGGGCCGACGACGCGACACTCGACGTACTGCGATTCCTCGGCCGGCGCATCGACACGCTGCGGGCAGTACTTGTGCTCAGCTACCGCGACGACACCATCGACGCACGTCATCCACTGCGCCGCCTGCTGTCCGCGGTGACCGCAACCCGGCTACACCGGATCTCCCCGGCCCCGTTGTCTCTTGATGCAGTTGGCGAGATCGCCGAGGGCTCGGGGTGGGAGGCTGCCGAACTTTATGCGCTGACCGCCGGGAATCCGTTCTACATCTGCGAGTTGGTCCCTGAGTCCGGGCGTATCACGGCCAGCGTCACAGACGCGGTACTGGCGCGACTCGTCCCCCTGCAGGCCACCGAAGTGGACGCACTCGAACAGCTGGCGGTTATTCCAGGCCGGGCCGAGATCTCATTTGTGGAGGTCTTGGTGCCGGATCACGACGCGTTGGTGGCGGCAGAGAGCCATGGCTTCGTGGTTACCGGAGGCAGTTCGCTAGGATTCCGGCATGAGATCGTCCGGCGGGCGATCGAGCAGAGTGTCCCGATCACCCGTCGGCGACAGCTGAACAGGGCCGTGCTGCGGCAGCTGGAAACCGATGCCGGAGCGCCCTTGTCCGCCCTCGTTCATCATGCGGTGAGCGCTGGGGACGCGCGGGCGGTGTTGACCTACAGTCCCGGCCTGGCTCGTGCGGCGACGTCCTCCGGGTCACATCGGCAGGCCCTGGCGGCGTACCAGGCAGCACTGCCCTATGCCGGCCAGCTCGCTCCTGCTGAACGGGCGACCTTGTACGAGAGCTGCGCCTCGGAGCTACTCATCGCGGGGCAACTGACCGATGCCGTCGAGCTCGGAGATGAGGCTGTCGATCTCCGCACGCGCGCGGACGAGCCCTCGGCCCTGCTCGGCACGTTACTCAGGCAAGCGCGATTCCTCCAGTTCTTCGGCGACCTCGCCGCTGCCGGCAAGGTGGTCGATCGGGCCGAAGCGGTGGCCTCCTCGCTGGACTCGAAGGCCGCGGCTGCTGTTGCGATCCATCGGGCGATGGTGCTGATCCACGCCGGCCAGGTCGAGGACGGCATCGGTATTCTGCGCCGGGAACGAGCGGGCCTCGATACGTCGCGCAGTGCGGCCGCGGTCAAGGTGAGCCCGTACTACGAGGGCCTGGGCCGGTGTCTGGACGGGGACCTCGGCGGCCTCGACCAGATGCGACAGGGCATCGCGAGTGCCTCACTGGGCGGCGAACACGATGCCATGGTGCGTGGGCAGACCACCTTCGCCGAGGTGCTGTACTTTCTGCAGCGATGGTCCGAGCTCCGCGATTTTCTGGAGACGGCCAGGCGAGTGTCGGTCGATCAGCGCTATTGGTCACGGCTATACACGATCGAGGTGCTGCAGTCATGCCTGGAAGCGCGGGAAGGGCAATGGGAGGTGGCCGAGCAGCGTCTTCGCCGCCTGACCGAGACGTCTGAGGATCCCGCTCTGTTGGCGATCACCTGTTATCCGATCCTCGGACGCATCCTCGCTCGCCGCGGATCAGCAGACGCGGAGCTGATGCTCAAGAGCGCATGGGACCGGCTCGGCGCCTCGCCGCGGCTACTCGTGCTGGTTCACATCGCGACGTCGTACCTGGAGTGGGCCTGGCTGAATGGCCGGACCGACGTGATCGTGACGATCCGCGAGCGGGTTGTACGTGAGATCCCGTCAGCCACCGGCCCGCTGTTCAGCGAGCTTCGCAGGTATCTCGCCCGAACGACAGGTGAGGCAACGACGGGAGTTGAGGCTGATCCGGCCAGCGGCTTCGTACTCGGATTGCAGGGCAACTGGCAGGACGCGGCGCAGTACTGGGACGACCGGTCAGACGACTACGAACGAGCACTCGAGCTCCTTGAGTCCCATGACGAGGCATCGCTGCTCACGGCGCTCGGTCTGTTGGAAGCTCTCGGCGCCGTACCAGCCGCGAACCTGGTCCGGCGCCGCATGCGTGATCTCGGAATGCGGCAGGTGCCGACCCGTGCGACGCTGCGGAACGACAGTACGACGGGCCTCACCCGACGCCAGTCCGAAGTCCTCGACCTGGTGACCGAAGGCCTCACCAACGCCGAGATCGCCGACCGCCTCGTCCTGTCCGTCCGTACGGTCGATCACCATGTCGCCGCCGTACTGGCCAAACTCGGTGCCTCCAACCGCCGCGAAGCCAAAACCATCGCCCGCGCGAATGGAGTCTCGTAGGTCCATCTGCCGTGCTGGGCTTGAGGTTGAGGGATGAGTGGCCGGATGGGTGATTTCGCCCTGCCATCTCCCTCTCCGGCGGATGGATGCGGCGAGCCTGCCAGGGCGCCTGGCACCCGGGGGAGGTGGTCATCACCCACAGTTCCACCCAACATCGCTTCCTGGCGCCGGTGATCCGCTCAGGCCGGATAGTCCGTATCCCAGTCAAACAAACGACTTGAGGAGTCGGCGATGAAGTTCCGACGGGTGGCAACGGTCTTGACGATGCTGGCGACGGCGGCGGCCGCTGCACTGGTGCCGGTTCCTGCCCAGGCTGCGATAGAGCCTGGCTATGCCTTCGTGGTGCGTTCCACCGGGAGTGTGCTGACCGTGGGGCCGGGGTTCACCGCAGCGGTGGACATGATCCAGCGCGCGGATCTCAGCCTGGCAGGTCAGCGGTACGTCTTCATCCATCGAGGCAACGGCTACATCAGCATCCAGGACCGCAATTGGTGGAACGGCTGCGTTGCCGTGGCCTTCCAATCGGCGACGGCCGGGGCCGGGCTCAAGTCGACGGCCTGCAGCCCCGACGACCTGAGCCAGCTGTGGGACCTGGAGGACTATCCGGAGGATCCGACGTACTTCCGTCTGGTCAACGTCAACTCGAACCTCGTCGCCTCCCTGGAGTACCTCTCGATCAACGATGGGGTGAGGTTCGTCCTTCGCCCCCGGACCTCCGGCTCGTGGAGCCAGCTCTTCACCCTTCGCCTCAAAGTCCAAAGCTCAGCGAGGAGTTTCTCTTGATGTCAGCCAGAAGCCCGCTCCTGAGGCGGGCCTTGACGCTTACGGTCGCTGCCGTCTTCAGCGTCAGCGCTGCGGTTACCGCGGTTCGGCCCGCTGCGGCGACTATGGAGCAGCCGCTACCCGATGGAACGTACAAGCTCAACAGCTATCTGCGCGCATTCGTCCTCCAGGCTGGTGTTGCTGTCCCTGGCACTGTGAGCGCCTGGACCACGACCGAGCGCGAGTCCGTGTCGCCCGTGCCGGCCAACCAGCGTTGGCAGGTGTTCAAGGCTCCGACGGGCGTTTACATCTGCAGCCACAGCGTTGGCAGCGGTTTTTCGATCGGGTGTCTGGACGTCTTGCAAAGGTCGACCCAACCTCAGGCGCCGATCGTGGTCCGGGCGTTTGATGGAAGCAGCTCACAGCAGTGGACGCTCCAGCAGACATCAACCACCACGCCTGGGCCATGGAGACTCTTCACTGTGCTGAAGAACGTTCACAGCGGTCTGGTCATGGAGGCGCCGTCGGCGGAGCACGGGCTCGCACGGCAGATGCCCATGAGCAGCGCCAAGCGGCATGTCCAGGAATGGATTCCGACCGTCGTTCACTGACGGCCCGAACAGGCTGCTGGAAGATGGGCTGAATACTCGTGTATTCAGCCCATCTTCCGTTGCCTGCTGAGCTGAAGTGGCGGGCGATTTAGGTAGGCGTCGCCCATGCACCGTGCGTCGGCCTCGCGGCACAGTCGAGGAGCGTTGATCAAACCGCTCTTTCTGTCGCTGGAGGTTCTTGTGCCCACTCGTCGCAAACTGCTCGGTCTCGCCGCCGCGGGCGGTGTCGCCGCCATCGGTGTGTCGCCGCGGCCGGCTCTCGCCCGTCCGAAGCCGAGTCGGGGGAGTGTCGTGGTTCTCGGTGCGGGGCTTGCCGGGTTGGCTGCCGCACATCGGCTGGTAAGGCGCGGGTACGACGTCACCGTGCTGGAGGCGTCTGGCCGCCCCGGTGGCCGCGTTCACACCGTCCACTCGCCGTTCCGTGGCACGGGATACGCGGAGCTGGGAGCTGTTCGGATCCCCGACGTGCATCAGCACACGATGTCGTACGTGCACGAGTTCGGCCTCGCCGGCAAGCTTTTCGAGTACGACGAGCCCGAGAATCGTCTGTGGGTGCTGGACGGACACCGTTTCGCTACGCCGCCGAGCGGGCAGGACTGGCCGTTGCCGCTGATGTCCCCGCAGGAGCGCGAGGACCCGGCCGCCGCGTACTCGACGTACCTGAGTCCCGCGGTTGAGCGCGCCGGCGATGCGGCCTCGCCGCAGTGGCCGAACAGTGGCGGGGATCTCGCCCTCGACAACGACGACTGGGGTTCGTATCCGCGGCGCCAGGGAGCGACACGGGCGTGGAACCGTTTCAGCATCGCGGATGGCGGCAACGCGCTGGGCTACAGCATGCTCGCGATCGCCGGCGACGAGGCGGCGAACACGGGATGGAACAAGACCTACGGCATCCGCGGCGGTAACGACCAGTTGCCGACCGCAATGGCAGCGACCCTGCGCACACAGATCCGGTACGGCGCTCGCGTCTGCCGCATCGAGCGTCGTACCGATCGGGTCGAGGTGGACTACCGCGACGATCGAGGCCGATACCGTCAGATCGTCGCCGACCATTGTGTGTGCACGATTCCCTTCCCTGTACTGCGCAAGCTGGAGCTGCACGGTTTCAGCCCGTGGAAGAAGGATGCGGTTCGGTCGTACGATCTCTACCCGGCGGCGCGCGCGTACCTGCAGACGAGTTCGCAGTTCTGGAAGCACGACGAGGTCGGCAAGCTCGGCGGGCTGCGGATGGTGGGTACCGACACCGTCATCGAACGGATGTGGAACACCAGCCTCGCGATGGGTGGCGGGAACGGTCGCGGCATGCTGCAGGCATATATGTGGGGCGACAATGCGCTCGCCCTCGGGTCGGTGCCGTGCCATCGCAGGCTCGACTGGATCATCGGGCGGGTCGCGAAGCTTCTTCCTGGTATCGAGAAGGAGGTCGTCGGCAGCTATGTGAAGGTCTGGCAAGAAGATCCTCTCGCAGGAGGTGGTTTCGGGATCCTTCGCCCAGGGCAGCTGCACGGGACGTTCCAAGACGCTCGCAGGCCCGATGGACGCGTGCACTTCGCAGGTGAACACACGTCGGTGTCTTCAGGCTGGATGACCGGTGCCCTGGCTTCAGGTGAACGCGCCGCCGACGAGATCAGCACCTGAGCGCGGTCATGGTCAGCGCACATGCGCCATCGTCGTCAACGCGGCGCGGTTCACGAGCACCCGGCCCGCACAGTTCTCTTCCAGAACGAGCATCTGCCACTGATGGAGGCCTACCGCGACGAAGGTCCGACGTACCCGATCGACGTCGTGCCGGAGTTCGCCGAGATCACCTATCTGGAGTACTGCGGACCGCGCGATGACTCCGTCAGTGCCTGTCCACCGTCGCTGCTGCCCGTTGGCTACGTGGAGCGGCGGAACTGACGGTTCCGTCAGATGCGAGCGACGGCCCACTCGTCGTCTGACCGTACGGGCCGCGGTCGTTTTGGGAAGTAGAGGGGCCGACCGTCGTAGGTCAGTTGGAGATAGCCGTCGGCTCGGACGGTGGACGTGACCCTGGCGGAGTCCAGGCCGGAGAGTTCGAGGGCGGGTCCCTTGGTCACTGCAGGCTGCCAGTCCGCGGCACAGGCATCGAAGCAGCGGACCTCGGCGGGGCTATGGCCGTCACCGCGGTAGGTGTAGGCCGGCTGGCCGTCGACCAGGAGAATCGCGGTCTTGCGACCGGACAGATCAACCTGGCCGGCGGCCAGAGCGAACGATCGAGGAGTCACCTGCTCGACCGGACGGTAGGCGGAGGACGTGGGTGTGGGCGACCGCACCGGAATCGTTGCCTGTGACAGCGTCGGTGCCCCGGCCAAACCTGATGCGCTCGGCTCAGCTGCGCATCCTGCCGCGAGGGTGGAGAGTGCTGCCGTCGCCAACAGACCTTGCCATGCTTGGCGACTGGGATTCCGCAGTGCTGTCACATGCAGCGTTACGTTCTGACGGGCCGTGGTGGATCGGTGACAGACACACCACGAACTCGCCCAGCGTCTCCGGTTTCGCTGCGCGAGAAGCCCGAGAACCGATAGATCGCTGAGAGTCGTAGTAATGAATTGGATCCCAGGTCGGGTTGCCCACAGTAGGAGCTGAATGGTGTCAGGATCGGTGGCCGGCGAGATTGTCGACGAGAATCGGCGACGGCTCAGCCGCGAGGAGTCTGTTGCCTTGCTCTCGCGTCCGCTGGTGGGTGTCTTCTCGTCTCTCAGCGCTGGGGCTGGATTCATTCGGTTCCGGTGCACTTCCGCTACGTCGAGGATGAGATCCGGGTTCTCGTGGGCATTGACGCGGTGAAGACCCGCAATGTGATGCAGACCAAGCAGGCGACGTTGTGCGTTGAGGTCACCGAAGGTCCGGTCCGTTCCTTCGTCAGCGTGTCGGGATCGGTAGTGCTGCGCCAGCCTCCGCTGACGGCGGATCTGGTCGCGCTGGATCAGCGCTATTCGCGGACCGATTTCGCCTCTGATTGGGACGAAGCCTCAGCGGCGGCTGCGGCGATGCTGTCGCTGCGACCGCAACGATGGATCGCCTGGGCGGATTGGGACTGATGGCTGGGACGAGGGGCTGAGGATGATCGATTTGCGGGTATTCGCGAGGCTCAGGGACATGTTCGGGCCTGGGCATCTCAGCGATGTCGAGTACGACGCCAACTCGCCGACGACCGCGGGCCTGTATCGGTACCGGACCTCGACGGAGTCGCACTTCGTGAAGGTCATCAACTCGTACCGGCGGTGGCCGATGATCGAGTTCATCGCTGAGGGGTTCCGTCGGATGGCCTTGGAAACCGACCTGTGGCGCTACGAGGCCGACGCCCACCTCAGTGACCTCCGCAGCTCGCTGCCGCGTGGCTTGCGGCTGCCGGAGCTGCACAGCGTCGAGATGCTCGACGACGACCATCTTCTGCTCGTGGTTGAGGACGTACAGATCGTCGACTTTCCCTGGGACGCCGATCGCTACGGCCACGCTGCTGAACTCCTTGGCCGGTTGGCGGCCCGGATCACCCGCGACGACGTCCTCCCGGCGACCGCCTTCCGTACGCCGGGACGCATGACCCCGCTGATGTATGAGGGTTTCGTCAAGGGAGTCGCGATTCCGGCCGTCCTCGATCCGACGGCGTGGGCGCACCCGTTGCTCGCCGGCACCACCGATCTCCACGAGGATCTGCTGACGCTCATTGCCAAGATCCCAGCACTACTTGACGATCTGATCCAGCGCCCGCAGCTGATGGGTCACGGCGACGCTTGCCCGCAGAATCTCTTGGTCGATTCTCCTGACACCTTTGTCGGGATCGACTGGACCCCGAGCGGCCTGGTCGCGGCCGGGGATGATCTCGGCCAGCTACTGATCGGCCGGGCGCACTCGGGGGAACTCGATGTGGCCGGGGTCGCCAACCTGCGCGAGCTGGTGATCGGCCGGTACCACGCGGGCCTGGTCGCCGAAGGACGCTCCGATATCACCGCGGACGACGTACGGGCCGGGATGGACGGAGCACTGGTGATCCGGAGCGCGTTCCTGTCCCTCCCAGTCGACCGACTCACCGAGCCGGTCACGCCCGAGCTGACACAGTTCGTCATCGGCCGGATCGCCCTGACCCGGTACCTGGTCGGGCTCGGGACCGCCAGCCTGACTGCGTAATCGAACGGTTCGTTCGCGGAAGAGGAGGTCAATTGATGCCTTGGCGCAGAACCCAACGGTCGGACGAGGCCGAGCTGAGTTCGGACGAGAAGACCCGCCTGAGCCGGCGCCAGTTTGCGGATGCCGATCAAGAGCTGGCCGGGCTTGATACAGGCTCCCCTGAGGACGCTGTGCGTGAACTCGGCGGGCGGTTCGGCAACGCAGCCGTGGCCAGCGCGCTCAGGGCACGCGAACAGGTCCAGGCGGTTACGGGGTTCGATCTGTCCGGCGCGGATGTCCACGTCGGTAGCGACCTACCGGCGCGCGTCGGCGTCGACGGCCTGACTGTTGGCAATGACGTCCACCTCGCCCCAGGCGTCTCACCGGAAAGCGAGCACGGCCGTCACGTGCTCGCGCACGAGTACGCCCACGTCGTACAACAGGCGACCGGTTCCGATGTGCGGCACGGTAGACAGTTCGAAGCCGACGCGGAACGGGTTGCGCATGAGCAGTCGGCCGATCAGCAGACCGCACTGGCTCCGCTGCCGTCACCGCGCAGTGCCGCCGTCCAGCTCTTCGACCCGCGCTACCACCGAACGTCGGTCGTCCAGGGGCTAGACCATTCAGGCTTCACCCCGGATGAGATAGGACGGATCTACGCAGCGAACTGGGAGCGCGACCTCTCCCAGGTCCCGCCGCAACTAGGTGCGGTGATCCTCACGTGGAAGTCGGTCAAGCTTGCAGCCTACGAACAGCGCCTGACCGCCGGCGAAATCTCGGCATTTCAGGGTGCGTGCCAGAGCGTTCTCGACGGGGCGCTGGCCAATCCCTTCGGATACTTCGACGCGCATTCGTACGGCGGTTACCAGTTCTATGAGCACATGGACAACCCCGGTAAGGCTGAGATCCCGCGACTCAGCTTGGTGGTGGGCAAGCAGAACCACAGCGGACTGCCCGATCACATCTACGTCACTCGTGAGTACATCAAGGAGATGCTGTTCGAGGCATCGGCCCTTTCCCATCCCGATCTCGGTGGTCAATCGGCTGCCGTTGCCAACAACTCGGCGATGATGCGAAGGATGCTCGGAGCAGACCCGGCCGAGGTCATGTCCGGCGGCTTGCCGACCACAGCGATCGCCGCCGAGACCTCTCTTGAGGCCCGGGCCGCCACTCCGGCAGCTCCGGGCGGCGGTGCGGCACTCGATCCACGGGTCTATGACCTGATAGGTCGCGCCTCGCATGCGCTGGAGGACTTCTGGTCCCACTCGAACTTCGTCGAGATCGCGATCGGTGATCCCGAGTTCCAGCTGGAGGGCCTGACAACAGCGACCTTCGGCGACGACGACAAGACCCATGCTCTGGCGCACAAGGTCCGAGCCATGGCTGACGAGATCGATGCGGAGATGCCGCTGATCGATCGGATGACGCAGCGCAGAGTCAACGACGTCGCGCCGTCGGAGGTTCATGTCGGGGACGAGGATCCGGTGCGTCACGAGGATGACTTCACTGACCGAGTCCGGTCGGACGCGGCTGTCCCGTTCATTGCTGCGTCTCTGCCGGGCAATGTGTTCGCGGGTGCTGTCCGTGGATATGAACGAGGCAGCCGAGCAGGTGTTCTGAGAGGCGTCCAGGGTGCTGTGGAAGGTGCGGCCCTCGGTGGCGCGTTGAGCGTCGTCGGCAGCCGTTCTGGCGTCTTTGCGCTGCGGCAGCTCGCCGAGTTCATGGATGAGTCGACCAACAAGAAGCAAGAGGAGAAAGGCGACTTCAAGGCACATGGTCTGCTCGCGAAGGATCAGCCGGGGCATGACGACGATGCCGCGGGTGCGTTGAAGACCGCGAAGTTCGAGTTGGCGCACGCGTTGTCGGTTGCTGCTGACCGGATGGTCACCGCACGGTTGAAGGCTGTGGCAGAAGCTCCGGACGGCGCTGCCGCGGATTCCCTGCTACAGCAGATCTTCGCCGACCTGGATCGCCTGATAGCGGCGCCGAACCCAGGACATCCCTTGTGGTCGATCGTCGAAGCACACCGGGCCTCAGCCGAGAACGCCTTGAACACCGCGATCTGGACGAAACCGCTCAGCTGAGTCGCGATCCGGTCAGGGCTGGGTTCGGCGGGTTGCCAGGGACCCCGCGCATCCGGCGTAGGCGAGGAGTTGAAGGACGTACGCTCCGGTGACGAGCGGCTTGACGGCCGTCGCCGTACCGAGGAACTGCAGAATGGGCCAGGCTATGAGCAGGGCACCGATCCACACCGAGGCCACCCGCCGCCGAATCACCTGGATGCCCAGGACAACGAGGCCGGCCAACTGCAGCAGGAGACCGCCAAACAGGCTGATGGTCATCGGTGCGGATCCAAAGAAGCCGTCGACAGCAGCAATGTCGTTCGCCTCGGCCGCCTGGACGAGGACCACATCGCCGGCCAGCGGTGGTACCTGTAGCAGGCATCCCAGGAACAGCAGTCCAGTACCGACAGCAACGGCGGTGCGAGTCTGCGAGCCGAGCGCCTTTCCGACAAAGAGCCCTGCAGGGATCAGAAGCAGAATGCCCAGATCGACCCAGAGCCCCAGCCTGGCGGCTGGAAGGTGCTGTCTCATCGTCTCCAAGGTGGCATCCGTCGGCTGTCCGGGCAGTACTGGCCAAACGATGGACGACACCAGCTGTGCAAGTGCGCCCCCGACCAACGTGATCACGCCGGCGACAACCACCAATCTCATGTCCCCAACATTCCTGTTGGAGCTACCTGCCGCAGCGCGGCCCTTCGAAGCAATTTGATTCATGGGAGTGACTACGGAAGCGCACAGAAACCCGGATCCCGAGGCCGACTTCGGAGTTGGGTGATCCGTTCAGAGATTGGCGGCCGTATTCATGACAACTCCTTCGTGTGGGTGCGTCTGGCGCTGTACGACGGAGACCATGGATCGTGCCCGCCGTGATTTTCTCCCCCCACCACGGCTGTGAGCTGATCCGATGGGCGTCCGCCACCCGGTCCCACCGATTCCGGGCCGGGTGGCGGACGCAGCAGGGCAGATGCCCGAAAGGGCGGTGGTGGTTCATCCCCGGTTGCCCGATCGGACGGCGAGATCGGAGCCGACGCCGACCATCCTGCGGAGATGATTCCGGAGATCGACGCGGCCCTGAGTGGGCTACTCACTCGTGATGTTCTCGGCAGTTCGCAGGTGTCGGTGACCCTGGATCCGCCGACGAAGGAGTGGGCCGCGCATCGCTCCGGACCGACGATGAATGTGTTCCTCTACGACATCCGCGAGGACATGCGCCGTCGTGGCGCCGGCATGCAGGCCGCGTTCGACGAACGCGGGCGGCCTACGTCGCGGCGACCGCTGCCGCGAGTCTTCAGATTCTCTTATCTGATTACCGCTTGGACGCAGCGACCCGAGGATGAACACCGGTTGCTGTCGACCGCGTTGCGGACACTCCTGCGATACGACGTACTCCCAGCGGACCTGCTTCCCGACGGGCCCCCGGTCAGCCTGACAGTTGGTCTACCTCCTGGTGAGGATCGCTCGTTCGCCGATGTCTGGTCAGCCCTTGGTGGCGAGATGCGGGCCTCGATCGATGTCGTGCTCAGTACCGCGTACGAGACCGGCGTACCGGAGCCTGTCGACACCTTGGTGACCGGTCCGATCCAGGTCGACACCGGATTCCTCGGTGAGGATGCCGTCGGCAACGGTCACGCATCGGTCCGGTAGGGGACATTCGGGCAGCACCATGGTGCACCGGACATTCCCGGTGCTGCGGCCGGTCGGCCATGGTTGCCCACGGCATCGGATCGGCAAGCTGGCACGGCTCAGTAGCGAAGCCGAAGGAGAATCATGCCGACGTACCTGTCGCCCGGTGTCTACGTCGAGGAGGTGGAGGCGGGCTCGCGGCCCATCGAGGGAGTGGGGACGTCGACCGCCGCCTTCGTCGGATTCGCCGCCAAGGGACCCGTCAACACCCCGACCCTGGTCACCAACTGGACCCAGTTCACGCAGGTCTTCGGCGATTTCGTCGAAGGCTCGTACCTGGCACATGCGGTCTACGGGTATATGACCAACGGAGGCTCGGCCTGCTACGTCGTCCGGATCGGGAGCGGCGGTGACAACAAGAGCGTCGGCCAGCGCAGCAAGCAGGTCAGCGCGCCGGCCGAGACCACACTCGGCAGCTACCGGGTCACGGCGATCGGCCGCGGTGCGGCAGCCGGTGAGCTGTCTGTGCAGATTGCTGACAGTACGGCGGCGGAGGCCCCCGAAGGTGCGGTGAAGCTGATCGTCGAGTCTGCGGGGAAGCCTGCCGAGGAGTTCGACCCGGTGGTCTTCGACGGGGCCGGACCGATCAATGTCGCGACTGTCGTGAACGCGAAGTCGAAGCTGATCCGGCTGGAGGAGCAGCAGACAAGCTCCCAGGCTCTGGCCAAGATCGAGAAGGGTGTCAAGGAGCTTGAGGTTCCGGCTCCCTCGTCACCTGCGCAGGCCGGCACGGTCGGGGCGGAGGACTACGTCGGCGACGCCGCACAGCGCACCGGGTTCTCCGGGCTGGAGGCGATCGATGACATCACGATGGTCGCGGTACCGGACCTGATGAGTGCTTACCAGCAAGGCGCGATCGACCTCGAGACCGTGCAGGCGGTGCAGACCGCGGTGATCAACCATTGCGAGTTGATGGGTGATCGGATGGCGATCCTCGACCCGCCGCCGGGGCTGAACGCCCAGCAGATCAAGAGCTGGCGGATGGAGACCACCGGGTACGACTCGAAGTACGCGACCTTGTACTGGCCCTGGGCGAAGGTGCACGATCCCGCGACCGGGCGGAATCTGCAGGTGCCGCCGTCCGGGCATGTCGCCGGTGTCTGGGCCCGGACCGACCAGGAGCGCGGTGTCCACAAGGCCCCGGCCAACGAGGTACTGCGGGGTGCGATCGATCTTGAGACGACGATCACCAAGGCCGAGCACGATCTGCTGAACCCGGTCGGCGTCAACTGCATCCGCGCATTCCCCGGCCGCGGGATCCGGATCTGGGGTGCGCGCACGTTGTCGTCGGACCCGGCGTGGCGGTACGTGAACGTCCGCCGGTTGTTCAACTACCTCGAGGAATCCGTGCTGCAAGGCACGCAGTGGGTTGTCTTCGAGCCGAACGACGACGCGCTGTGGGCCCGGATCCGCCGAACCATCAATGCGTTCCTCGTCAACGAGTGGCGCAAGGGCGCGCTGTTCGGGCTCACCCCGGACGAGGCGTTCTACGTGAAATGCGACCGGGAGACCAACCCGGCCGAGGCGATCGATGCGGGCCAGGTCACCTGCCAGGTGGGGATCGCGCCGGTCAAGCCGGCCGAGTTCGTGGTCTTCCAGCTGTCGCAGATCTCCGGCGGCACCAGCCTCGTCAACGAGTGATCACCCGAGCGGAAAGGTACTGACACACCATGCCACCCCTTGCGGACGCCATGGACATGGCCACCGCGTATGCGTTCAGTGTCGCCATCGACGGCGTACAGATCCCGTACGTCACCGAGGTCACCGGTCTGAAGACCGAGGTCGACATGGTGACCTACCAGGAGCAGACCCAGGACGGGAAGTACGTCGCCCGTCAGGTGATGGGTCGCCCGAAGCCGGGACAGTTCACCGTGACCCGCGGCCTGACCGAGTCCACCACGGTCACCGACTGGCTGAAGTCCGTCATGCAAGGCGACCTGAAGGGCGCCCGGAAGACTGCCGAGGTCTGCGTCTACACCTCGGACGGTCAGCAGCTGAAGAGGATGAACTTCCGCGGTGTCTGGATCAAGGACATCGAGATCGGCTCGTCGTTGAAGGCCGGCTCGACCGATCCGCTGACCGAGAAGTTCACCGTGTGCTGGGACGAGATGGAGTACGCCTGATGCGCCGCACTGTCGCCCGGCCGGTCGGTGAGGCCGAGCAGCCGGTGCCTGGTGAGACAGCGGCACCGGCGCTGCGCACGGAGTTCGACTTCGTGCTTCCGCGCGGCTTCTTGGATGCGGACGGCGTCATGCACCGGGAAGGGAGCATGCGGCTGGCGACAGCGCGCGACGAACTCCTGCCGTTGTACGACGCTCGGGTCCAGGACAACGCGGCGTTCACGACCGTTGTGCTGCTGGCGCGGGTGATCACCCGGCTCGGGTCGGTGGCGCGGATCGACGCGCAGGTCGTGGAGAACATGTTCGCCGCCGATGTCGCGTACCTGCAGGATCTCTACCGCCGGATCAACACCGAGGGGCACACCCGCGCCGGTGTCAGCTGCCCGTCGTGCGGCCACGGCTTCACTGTCGATGTCGCCGGTGGCCGCCTGGGGGAATCGTGACGTACGCGGCCGCCCGGTTGCACGAAGAGGTCGCGTACGTCGCCTATCACTTCCACTGGCCCTTCGACGACATCCTCGACCTGGAACACCCGCTCCGCCGCCGCTACGTGACCGAGATCGCGCGGATCAACGAGCGCATGACCGAAGGCGTCTGAATGCCGGTCTCACCTGCTCACCTGCGTGGCCTCGCGGCTCCCGTCGTCGACGGTGACCCGGGGCCGTCGGGCGTGCCGCCGTTGCCGTCGACCGTCGGCACGATGCCCCGTGCTCTCGGCGACCCCGGCGACTGGATCGGCAGCTGGAAGTCCCCAGGCCTGATGAGCGGACCGCGTCCGATCGTGTCGCCGGACATGCCGACCTCGCTGGCGGGCTCCGATCTGCTCGGCGCACCCGCAGAGCGCTCGGAGTCCGGTGGGCTGCCACTGGCCCGTGCTGCCCGTACGTCGCGTGCCCAACCCGTCACGTGGTCCGACGAGCACGCAGTGGGCGCGGCAGGTGCAAGTCACGAACCCGCTGGTGAGGCAGGTGCACTTGGCGCCGCGCGACCGAATTGGCGTCAGCGTCTTCGCCGTCGCCTGGGCGGGCGGCGGGCTGATCCAACCTCGCTCGTTGCTGGTGCAGAATCGTCCGCTCCGACCGCCGAGGCGTCTGCGGCGTCGGCCGGCGATCGCGTTGTCCGGATGGGACATCTGCCGGCCTTCCCGGGCGTCGGAGCGGCCTCGCTCGCTGCCCTGCGCACCGGGCAGACGCCGCAGCCGCTGAGCTCCGACCGCGCCGCGTCGCCGTCGGCCGAGCCGACTCGATCAGCGCCTGAGCCAGCCTCCGCTCTCTCCTCGCTTCCGGCGACTGCTCCTACTTCTCTTCCCGCGGCTGAGTCAGCGAGTGCTCCCACGCTTCGACCGACTTTCGCGCCTGCCGCCGACGATCCCTCTCAGACCGACGCCGCTCTCAGTGCGGATGCTGCGACCGCGGATGTCGCCGGTACTTCGCTGGACGCGGACACCGTCGGCACGGAGGGCGCCGCGACTGCGGCGGTTGCCGGCCTCGGCCAGCTGACGGACTCTGGCACCCCCGCCGCCGCGAGTGTCGCTGGCGAGGCGAGGGGCGACGGGGAGTCCGTGCCTCAGGCCGAGCTCTCGACGCAGATCGATCCCAGGGGCCCGCTCGATATCCCGACCCAGCTTGATGCGGTCCGTGCGGACCGCGGATCAGTGTCGCCGGACCTAGGTCTCCCCATCGGTCCGCCGCCGGACCAGCTGGACCTTGCGATCCGAGCCGAGCTCCCTCTTGCACCCGACCTGGTGAGCCGGTCCGGGACCACGCGCGAGCCCGAGCTTGTCCCGGACGCCGACGAGGCCGAGGCCGCCAGCCAGCCGGAGAACGGTCGGCCCAGTGCAGACGAGCCATTCGGCCCAACGGGCTCCTGGCCGGTAGCGCAGCCGCCGCTGGCACTGGAGCGGCCACTCAATCGACGCCCGGTCCGCGACGCTCCGGTCCGCGACGCCCCGGCCCCTGAAGCACCGGGCTTTGAGCCACCGGGATCCGGGCCGGCCCCCATCCTTGAAGCCCCACAGGCCTTGCCATTCCGCAGCGCCCCAGATCTGCCGCCGACCACGACACCCACAAACAGTCCATCACCGGAACCATCCGCTGACGCATCAGCCGCCTCCGCGGACGTGATCAGCCTCAGCGGCTACCGATCTCGCCGTACTCCGGCAGCCGAGCCCAGCGGTCCTTCGGAGAGCTCATCGGCTTTGCCGCTCGCAGTTGGCATCCCGCCGATCGCCCGGACCGCCATCGCAGGTCACCGGGCGGCCTTGGCCGCGACGGACGGCCTCCCGCTGGCTGTTGGATTCGGCGCGCTCCCGCAAACAGCGCCCGCTCCGCTTCCGGAGATCCGCCCGATCGAAGCCAGGGCTCTCGCCATCGTCCCGCAGCGCATGAGGAAGCCGGCCACAAGTTCCCCTGAACAATCCACGGAGGTGCCCCGGATGGCTCAATCGGACTCGGCGATGCCCGTTGTCCCGGCCGGAGTCGGCCGGTCGACCTCGGCCCTTTCGGATGCGCCAGACGCCAGTACGACGGCATCGGCAGCACCGGTCCAGTCCGTGCCCGACCAGATCAGCGGCCCGGCGGCCGCCGTACCGGCGATGGCAAGCGCAGCGGCAGCCGCCGCCGTACCGGGTGCAGGCCTGGATGCGGCGGCGCTGGATGCGTTGGCCCGGCAGTTGTACGAGCCGCTGGTACGCCGGTTGCGCGCGGAACTGCGGCTGGATCGCGAGCGCGAGGGCACGCTGATGGACCGGCCGTGGTGACGCGATGACGGTGGAGCAGGTACCGGCGTTCGGCGTTCGGTTCCGCGTGCAGATCGACGACGTCGAACTCGGTTTGTTCACGAGTTGCGAAGGGCTGGGAGTCCAGGTGGTGATGGAGCAGCGGCAGGAGGGCGGGAACAACGGCCTGGTCTGGCAACTGCCGTCGCGAGTCACGTACCCAACGATCAAGCTCACCCGCCCGCTGACCCGCGACACCGAACGGGTAGCGCGCTGGATCGGTGGCCTCGCGACCGGCGTCCGTCGATGCACCGGTCAGATCACCGCGATGTCGACCGACGGAACCGAGGTGGCGAAGTGGAGCCTGCTCGACGTCGTCCCGGTGCGCTGGACCGGACCGTCGATCGCGCCGAACACCAACGCCGTACTGACCGAGACCGTCGAGATCGCCCACCACGGCTTTCTCGCCGCGAACTGAGGGGGGAGAGATGTCGAGAGCGCAGCTCGGCGGTTCGCTGGCGAAGGCGTACCTGGCAGTGCACGAGGCGATGGCGGCTGCCGGTGCGGGCGCCAAGGTGGGTGCCGAGACCGGACGGATCGAGTTCCAGTTCAATCCGAACGAGTTGACGATCGCCAAGGCTGCGAGCTGGAAGTCGGAGCCGGCGCGTGGTGCGAAGAAGGCCGGCCCGCCGGAGTTCCAGGGAGCCGAGCCGGGGGAGTTGAGCCTGGAGATGTTCCTGGACTCGACCGCCACGATGGCCGACGACGTCGCGAAGATCGTGCAGCGGCTGATGGACTGTTGTGTGCCGACCGAGGGCAGTCTGGGCAAGAACAAACCGACTCCGCCACTCGTCGTCTTCCACTGGGGATCGCTGACGAGCTTTCCGGCGTACATCCAGCAGGTCTCGGCGAAGTACACGCTGTTCACGCCCGAAGGGACGCCGGTGCGGGCGGTGTGCACCGTCAAGCTCAAGGAGATGCCGACCGAACCGGCCAAGCAGAATCCGACCTCTGGTGGTCTACGTCCGCACCGGGTCCGGACGGTCCGGACCGGTGAGTCGCTGGCCACCGTCGCCTACCACGAGTACGGCGATGCCGCGTTGTGGCGGAAGCTTGCCCAGGTCAACGAAATCGACGACCCGCTCCGTATGCGTCCCGGAACGACACTGCTGTTGCCGTCCGCCGACGAGCTCGCGATGTGGTCGGCGGAGGCGGTCTGATGGCGGCACCGAGTATCAGCAGCGGTCTGCGCCTGAGCGTCGACGGAGCGCCGTTCCCGGAGGACTCTCTGCAGTTGCTGGCCGATGGCTTCGTCGATGACAACCTGCACCTGCCGGACATGTTCCTGCTCCGCTTCCGCGATCCGGACCGGCTGCTCCTGAGCCGCTGCGGCGTGCGGATCGGCAGCACGATCGTCGTGACCGCGCTGGCCGCCGACAGCGGGACGGCAGTGCCGTTGATGACCGGCGAAGTGACCGCGCTCGAGGCCGAGATCGACGGCAGTGGCACCTTCACGGTCATTCGCGGATTCGACGCCGGCCACCGGCTGCTGCGCGGTACGCGAACCGCCGGCTATCGTCAGGTCACGTACGCCGACATCGCGCGAACCGTTGCCAGTCGCAACGGTATTGCCGTGGACCGGATCGACCCGACTCCCACCGTGCACGAGACGGTGACCCAGGCGAACTGCTCGGACTGGGACTTCCTCCGCGGTCTGGCCGCCGAGGTCGGGTACGACGTGATTGTCGAGAAGGGCAAGCTGAGTTTCTGTGCGCCGACCGAGGCGGCGTCTCAGAGTGCTGGTGACAGTTCGCATTCGCATGTCCTCGAACTCGGCGCTGATCTGCGTCGCCTCCGGGTTTCGGTGACAGCTGGTGGTCAGGTGCCTGAGGTTGAGGTGCGTGGTTGGGACGACCAGACCCAGCGGGCGGTGGTGGCTCGTCGTCCGGCGGAGACCGCGGGCGCGCGGATCGGCGTACAGCCTGCCGATTTGGCACGACAGTTCTCCGCACCAACCTTGGTGACGCCGCACCCCTCGCATCACTTGCAATCGAGTGTCGACCAAGCGGCGACCGCCCTGGCCGATCGGCTGGCCGGCACGTTTGCCGAACTGGAAGGTGTTGCCCGCGGCAACGCGGCCCTTCAGGCAGGGCATGCGGTCACGATCGCCAACCTAGGGACGCCGTTCGACGGTAGCTACGTGCTGACCCGGGCCCGCCATGTCTTCCGGGCCGATGCAGGCTATTCGACCGAGATCACCGTGTCCGGAAAGCAGCAGCGATCCCTGCTGGGGTTGGTGACCGGCGCGATGGGTGCTAGCAGCAACGGTGGTTTGGCGACGGCCGTCGTCGATGACGTCCGGGATCCGGAGCAGCTAGGGCGGGTCCGGTTGCGACTGCCCTGGCTGGATGACACGTTCACCACGCCTTGGGCGAGGGTCGCGCAGAGTGGTGCGGGACCCGATCGCGGGGCAGTCGTCGTACCGGAGTCCGGTGACGAAGTGCTGGTCGGGTTCGCGCACGGCGACCTGTCGCGGCCGTTCGTGATCGGAGGCCTGTACAGCATGACGCGTAAGGCGACGCCCGGTGCGGTGCCGGATATCGACAGTGGCACGGGCGAAGTGACCCGGCGAGCGTTCGTCAGCCGCACGGGGCACCGGCTGGAGTTCCTGGACGGTAAGGATCCGGCCGGGATCCGGATGCGCTCGGCCGGTGACAAGTTGGTCGTCTCGCTCGACGCCGCGGCGACGACGCTGACCCTGCACAGCGATGGCAGGGTGCAGGTCTCTGCGAGCTCCGGCGTTTCGATCGACGCCGGCAGCGGTGGTGTGACGGTTGATGGTGGGCAACGGATCGAGCTGCGGGCCAAGGCCGGTCTCACGTTGGACGGCGGATCGGGGGACGTCGTTGTCAAGGGAAGCAAAGTCGACGTATCCGGGACGACCGAGACGACGATCAGCGCGCCCAACGTCGCTCTGGCCGGTCAAAGCCAGTGCAGCATCCAGGCTCCGATGGTCCGGATCAACTGATGCCACCAGCGGCGCGGGTTGGCGACCCGACAGCACATCCTGGGCTACTGGCCGGCCCAGGGGTCGTCACGGTGCTGATCGAGGGCAGGCCTGCCGCGACTGTCGGGACCCTGCACACCTGCATGTTCCCGCCTCCGGGCGGCCCACATCCGCCGAGCCCGGTGCTACCGCCAGGCTGTCCGACCGTGCTGATCGGCGGTCAGCCGGCCGCCCGGATCGGCGACTTGTCGGCGTGCGGCGCACCGATCCTGGCTGGCGCCGTCAGCGTACTGATCGGCGGCTGAATTCGATGACGTGTAACGAAGAAGGAGGTTCGCGGTGGCGGAAGAATTCGTGGGAGCCGGTTGGGCGTTCCCGCTCCGGACGGATGCGACCGGCTCGATCGCACTGGTTCGTGACGAGCGCGAGATCGCCGAGAGCATCCGTCTGATCCTCGGCACCGCGCCCGGCGAGCGACGGATGCGCCCGGAGTTCGGTTGCGGGATCCACGACCACGTCTTCGCCCCGGCCGATGCGACGACGGCGGGTGCGATCGCCGCCGAGGTGCGGACCGCCCTCGATCGGTGGGAGCCCAGGATCACGGTGCTTGCGGTCGACGTACTGCTGCACGAGGCCGGTCGCGGCATCTTGTACGTCGACCTGCAGTACGCGATCCGCGGTACCAACGATCCGCGCAACCTGGTCTTCCCGTTCTACGTGATTCCGGACCACGCACCGGTGGTGAACAGATGAGCCTGCAGGCGCCACACCTGGACGATCGCGAGTTCCAGGATCTGGTCGACGAGGCCAAGCGTTTCGTGCAGCGCCGGTGCCCGGAATGGACGGATCACAACGTCTCGGATCCGGGCGTGACGCTGATCGAGGCCTTCGCGACGATGGTCGATCAGCTGATCTACCGGCTGAACAGGGTTCCGGAGCGGCACTATCTGCGGTTCCTCGATCTGGCCGGCGTACGGCTCTATGCACCGACCGCGGCGCGAACGCGGGTCACGTTCTGGTTGTCCACGCCACAGCCGGACCCAGTCGCGATCCGGGCTGGGACCGAGGTCGCGACCGTGCGGGACGACGCGACCCGGCCGGTCGTGTTCAGCACGGTCGAGGATCTGGAGGTGCCGCCGGCGAAGCTGGCCGCTGCGGCGACCCAGGCCGCCGGAGCAGCCCCGGCTGATCACACGATGGAGGTGCTCGACGAGCGCCCGTTCGACTGTTTCGCACCCGAGCCGCGGTCGGGCGATGCCTTCTACGTCGGTCTCGACCACCCCGTGCCGTCGTGTGCGGTGCTGCTGCGGTTCGACTGTCAGGTCCGCGGTATCGGCGTCGATCCGACCGATCCGCCGATCAGATGGGATGCCTGGACGGGAGACAGTTGGACCCCGTGCGTCCTCGAGCACGACCAGACCGGTGGCCTGAACCGGTCGGGCGATGTCGTCGTTCACGTGCCGCCCGGCCACCAGAGCTCGGTCATCGCACAGCAGGCGGCGTCCTGGCTGCGCTGCAGCATCGTCGAGTCCGAACCCCAGCAGACCTTCTACAGCCGCTCTCCGCGGATCGAAGGGCTCTACGCGGCCACAGTCGGTGGTAGCACGACCGCCGTACATGCCGAGCTCGTGGAGTCCGAGGAGCTCGGCCAGAGCGACGGCAGTCCTGGCCAGGTGCTCGACCTGAATCGCCCGCCTGTCGTCCGGGTTGATGCCGATGAGGTTCTCGAGGTCGCGGACAGCTCCGGATGGCAAACCTGGACACAGGTCGAGAGCTTCACCGAGTCGACCGCCGCTGACCGGCATTTCGTCCTCGACCGGCATCGTGGGCAGGTAGTGCTCGGCCCGGCGGTCCGGCTGGCCGACGGCAACCTGCAGCAGTACGGCGCGACGCCGCCGAAGGGTGCCACCCTGCGGATCAGCCGCTACCACACCGGCGGTGGGGTCGTCGGCAATGTCGCGGCCAGAACGCTGCAGGTGCTGAAGAGTTCGATCCCGCACGTTGCGACCGTCGGCAACCGGGATCCCGCGGTCGGCGGTGTCAACGGTGAATCGGTGGCCGACGCGATGGTGCGCGGGCCGCTCGAGTTCCGGACGCGGGATCGCGCGGTGACCGCCGCGGACTACGAGTTGCTTGCCCGGAAGGCAGCCCCGGAGCTGGCCCGGGTGCATTGTGTTCCGGCTGGCGTCGGGCAGGGCGAAGCCGGGTTGGCGAGGTTGCTCGTCATACCGAAGCTGACTCATGACCCGGACGCACAGCTAGAGTTCGTGCAGCTGCGGCCGTCCGACGAGGTCCTGGCGCGAGTGGCCGACTTCCTGGAGGAACGTCGCACCCTCGGGACCCGGTTGCTGGTTGAGCCGCCGTTCTTCCGCGGAATCACTGTCGTGGCGCGGTTGACGGCGCAGCGCAACGTGTCGGCCCGCCGGTTGCGCGCGGCCGCGGCTGAGGCGGTGTATCGCTTCCTGGACCCCCTGTACGGCGGATCGCGGGAGACCGGTTGGCCGTTGGGGACCGATGTTCGGGTGGCCGATCTGCACGCCTGTTTCGGTCGGCTGGAGGGCGTTGAATCTGTCGACGACGTCCGGCTGTTCGTCGCGGATCCGGTGCTTGGAACCCGGCAGGCCGAACCTGTGCAGCGGCTCGAACTCGGTCCGACCGAGCTGCCGTTCTCCTACGAGCACCAGGTGCAGGTCCAATGAGTCGCAGAGTGATCGAAGGACTGGCGAGCCCCTATCCGATGCTCGATCTGCTGCCGGGGATCTACGCCGAGGACCGGCTGACCGCCGGTCTGCTGGCCGCGCTCGATGAGGTACTCGCGCCGATCGTGCTCACGCTGGACAACCTGCCGGCGTACCTGGACCCGGCGCTGACTCCTGCTGACTTCCTGCCGGTCCTGGCGTCCTGGGTGGCTGCGTTCAACGATCCGGATCTCGAGGATCACTTCGAGCGGGATCTGGTCACCGGTGCGATCACCATGCACCGCAAGCGCGGGACGGCCGACGGGTTGGCCGGGACCATCGAGCTGGCCTGCGGGATTCGGCCGGAGATCGAGGAGTCCGGCGGTACGGCGTGGTCCGCGGAGCCGGGCGCCGAACCGCCGGGCAGTTCCGAGCCGCGTCTGGTCGTGCGGCTCCAGGTCCCGGAGACCGTTGCCCCAGGCCCTGATCTCGGTGACGTGGTGACCCGGATCGTCGAAGGACTCCGGCCGGCCAATCTACCGGCCCGGGTCGAACTCAGCGGAGGAACCCGATGATCGTCTGTACCCGATGTGGCGAGCACAACGAGGAGGCCGGTACGGCGTTCTGCACCCGCTGCGGCGTCTTCCTCGAATGGGAGGGGGAGACCGCGGTTGCCACACCGACCGTCGACCAGCCCGATTCACCGGTCGTCGCTTTGCCAAAGGCCGAACGGCCCGCCGATATCCAGGGCGACGCGCGGCAGCCGCAGGAGGCGAAGACCCGCCGATCGCCAAGGATCCGGCCGCCGGTCGAAGCGCCGACCGGATCGCAGATCTGTGGCGGCTGCGGGATGCCGAACCAGCCGGATCGGCATTTCTGCGCAGGCTGTGGCTATTCGCTCGCCGAGGCCACCGTCGTCACTCGTCCGGCTTGGTGGCGCCGGATGCTCGGTCGCGAACGCCGCTATGACGTCGGCGCCCGGCTGTCCTCGCCCGGCCGTGTCACGCGGAGGCTTCGAACTGTCTTCCGCGCGGTCCTGGCCGGTGGTGTGATCGCAGGGATCGGCGCCCTCGCGGGCCCGTACCGGAGTGTGGTCGTCAACAGCTATCACTCCGTCCAGAACTCCCTGAGTGGTCCGCAGGTCGTGCGTCCGCAGCAGACCTCGGCGAATTCCACCCGCAAAGGACATCCGGCGAGCTTCGCCTTCGACGGCGCGACCACGACGTACTGGGCGCCGGACAAGGCCAAGGGTCCGGCGGTTCCGTGGGTCCGTGGTGTCTTCGCGAAGCCGGTCAAACTGGTTGCTGTCGGCATCACTCCGGGCGTCTCCGTGCAGACCCCGGTGTTCGTCGCCGCGACCCGGCCGGCCGAGATCGAGGTCATCGTCGCCACGGACGGCGGGGGGAGCGTCGTACGGAAGTTCACGTTGGTCGATGCGGCAGGCTTCCAGCGCCTCGAACTCAAGGTGCCGGCGGCCAAGTCTGTTCAGGTCGCCGTGGTCTCAAGCCTGGGCAAGAGCCCCACCGTGGTGACCGCGATCACCGAGCTCGAGTTCTTCGCGGAGCGCTGACGCCGAGATCGGCCAGGATGTCGGCGTAGCGCTGCCGGGCTTGTGTCTCGGCAGCTGCGTCCGACAGTGACTGGTGCGCCGCGATCAGCAGCCGCCACCCCTGATCCCGGTACGGGTCGGTGTGGACCGCCCGTTCGGCGGCCGCCGCGGCTGCGACACCGTCGCCGGCCCGCAGCTCGAGCTCGGCCAAGCCGATCGCGATCCGGGCGGCCTCACCCGTGAACCAGCTCCGCTCGTCGAGCACCCAGTCGGCCGGGCCGTCGCCCGGCAACAGCTCGCCGCCGTATGTGTCGAGCGCCGTACGCATCAGTCTTCGCCGCTCGTGCAACGGGCCGTCGGAGCGGCGGCGGAGTTGCGTGGCGGCATCACGAAAGACCCTGGTGTCGCAGTAGCTTCCAGCCGGGGCATCGAAGACGTACGCCGAACCTGTCCGGCGGACCAGCTGTGATTGCCCACGGCCCGCATCGGGCTCGAGCAGCTTGCGTACCGTCGAAACGGCGACCTGCAGACTCCGCCGCGCGGCCTCTGGCCGCAACGTCGGCCAGAGCGATTCCATCAGGATCTCTTCGTGCACAGGTCTCCCGGCGTGCGCGGCCAGCAACCGCAACAACTCCCGCGCCTTCGGCCGGATCCCGCTCAACTCGACCGGTGCACCGGCCATCGCGATCCGGAACTCGCCGAGGCAATGCACCTCTACCGGTGGAACCGCACTACTCGAACGCAAGAGAAACACCAGCTCCGAAGACGTCACCTGGGGGGCGGTCATGGTTCCGTCGATCCAATCTCCGGCGAAGCCGGCTCATCAAATCCACCAACACCGACTACTACGTCAAGCGGCCGCTTGACGGTTCCCGCTCACCCCGTCCAACCGGGCAACTCCGTTGCCCCAGACACCGTCCAATGTCCCCTCCGCTGCACACGGTTCCCACCTCGATGCTGTCCCCATGACCGCGTCCACCAGATCGGCCGCCGGTGACGCGTCGACCACCCACTTGCTGCGCCGGATCGAGATCGTCGCCGCCCGGGCCGTGGAATGGGTCTCTGACCGTCGGATGGACGACCCGCGCAGAGACGACCTGATGCGGGGCCTATATCTGACACGGGAGGACGTCCTGCACGTTTCGGAACAGTCGCCGTACCCACCGTCGTTCGCGCAAAGTGGTCGGTCACTCGACGCTCAGTTGGCACGAGTCGAGGCAGAGGCAGACACGCTGGAGGCGGCTGGCGAGGCCCTCCGCATCCGGGGACTGAGCCGGACGTTCGGACTGTCCGCGAGTGAGTGCGACCTGCTGATGATCGTCCTTGCGCCGGAGCTCGATCGGCGCCTGGAGCCATGCTTCGGCTACCTGAACGACGATGTCGGGCGCAGACGGGCAACTCCTTCACTGGCCCTGCCGCTTGCCGGCCTCTCGCTGATTGAGGATCGCGGGCTCTTGGCCCCGGACAGCGCGCTGCTCTCTGGGGGACTGATCGTCATGGAGGACTCTGGCCGGCCGTTCCTGAGTCGGGAGATGAGAGTGCCGGATCGTGTCTGCCGGCATCTGCTCGGAGACGATCGTCCCGAAGCGGCGGTTGCGGATCTCCTGTCCACTGAGCTACCCCACCTCGTCGGTGATTCCTCGTCGCTGGCGCAGATCCTCGGAAATACCTCTCGGCTGTGCTATCTGCGGGGGGAGTTCAGCGCCGGAAGTGGATGGGCGCGGGCCGCGTTTGCGGCCCTAGGCTCTCCCGCCTTGGTACTTGACCTCGGACGGTCGAGCAGTCTGGCGGGGATCGACGAGATCGCATCAGCAGCACTGCTGGAAGCGCGTCTGTCGGCACGCGGGCTTGTCGTAGGTCCGATCGACGGCCTTGAGTCGCCTGCAGCCGTGCGGAAGATCGCTGAGCTGCCCTGGCCAGTTGTTCTCCTGGGCAGCAGATCCTGGGATTCACGGTGGGCCCGCGACACCCCGTTGGTTCTCGATGTGCCTCCTTTGGTCGAGGAGACCCGACGCAACTTGTGGCGGACGTTGCTCGCTGGTCGTTGTGCCGACGATGTCGATCCCGGCCTGGCGGCCGACATGTTCGCGCTAAGCCCTGATGGCGTGGCGCGGGCAGCGCTCGGGGCCTGGCTCAGAGCGTCCTTCGACGGACGGCTCGTCGAATCTGAGGATGTGAGACACGGCGCCCGGAGCCAGAACAGCTCCGGACTGGAGCAACTTGCCTACCGGATCACGCCCGAGGTTTCTTTGGCCGAGCTCGTGCTGCCGGACGAGGAACGCGACCTGGTGGCCGAACTGGTGATCCGAGCGCGGCAACGCTCGACCGTCCTCGACAACTGGGGCCTGCGGCAGACCGGGCGCCGCGGCGACGGAATTTCGGCGTTGTTCTCCGGACCACCCGGCACCGGGAAGACCATGGCGGCGGAAGCGGTAGCCGGCGAGCTGGGACTCGAGCTGTACGCGGTCGAGCTCGCGACCGTGGTTGACAAGTACATCGGCGAGACCGAGAAGAACCTCGAAAGAATCTTCCAGCAGGCCCAGAGTGTTAACGGGATCCTCTTGTTCGACGAGGCCGATGCTCTGTTCGGCAAGCGGTCCGAGGTGAACGATGCCCGCGACCGTTACGCCAACGTGGAGGTTGCCTACCTCCTGCAACGCATGGAAGCCTTCGACGGCCTTGCAATCCTCGCGACCAACTTGCGGATGAATCTCGACGAGGCATTCACTCGCCGCCTCGACGTCATCGTCGACTTCCCCCTGCCCGATGTCGACCAACGACTGCGCCTGTGGAGGCGCAGTTTCGGCACGGCCACGCCCCTGGCAGCGGACGTCGATCTCGAATACTGTGCGGCCACATTCGAATTGTCCGGTGGCGACATCCGGAATGTAACGCTTTCTGCCGCCTACCTGGCGGCTGATGCGCGACGTTCGGTGCTCATGAGCGACATACAGCGAGCGGTCGAGCGGGAGTACCGCAAGCTGGGACGGCTGTTCATCGCCGCCGACGTGCACGCGGACCCGGCCTTGGTACGTGGTTGATGTCCGAACCAGCGCTCGATCAGGCGAAGCAGAGAGCAGAACGTGCTAAGGAGAGGGCGGGCACGGCGTCGCAGGTCCAGTCGGGGACCGCCGCACCCGCCGGCCAGTTGCGCAGCTTGCAGTCCACCGCGGGCAATGCCGCCGTAACCTCGGCCATGGATGCTCGGTGGGATGGTGAACTCGACGGCGGGATGTCTGGCGGGGACGACTTCGTCGGACCGGACCCGGACCTGGCCCCGACTGCCAGCCAACCAAGCGGCAACGAATCTGGCGCCGAGTCGTTCCCAGACCCCGCTGCGGCGACTGGACGGGATGTCACCGCCCCTGCCGGTCTCAATCCCCCGTCGGGGTCACCGCCTGACGGTTCGGCGATGTCGACCGATCCAGGGAATACCGGTCCGGGAGCGACCTCGTCGGTCGAGTCTGCCGTGACTTCATCAGGTCCGGACAGCAGCGCCGCAACGGACTCCGCGGCGCCTGGTCCGCAGACGAGTGTCGAGGACCCAGCGTTGAGTTCGAGCGATGCCGGTGCGGGCTCCGCTGCAGACGCGGTGTCGGTCCTGTTGGAGCTGGACGAGCATCAACGATGGGGTGCAGCGGCGCAGGAAGTCGGTGCCGCTGGATCGGCGTCGCGAGCTGCGTTTGTCGGCAAGGCCATTTTCGGATCCGATGGATTGTCAGGCGGTCTCCTTGAAGGCGCAGCGGGCGGCGCGGCACTGACTCTGGGTTCTCGGGTTTTGATCCGGCTCCTCTCCCGCAAGGTTCCGGTCGACGTGATCCAATCATTGATCGGTGGCACGCTGGGGCTGGTCGGCACCGGTCAGGGAATCTTCGGCTCTGAGGTTGCCGACAAACTGTCTGGCATGGGCAAGGGCGAGGGATACGACTACGCCGCGAACATCGTCGAGGGTCTGGTGTCGATACTCGACATGGCCGGCAACCTGTCCGATGTGGTCGGCCTGGTGGCGGCGGCCATCGCAGCGATCGCCTGGGCGTCTGCGCCGCCGACGTTCGGTGGGACCGCGCCCGGTGCGGCCGGTGCGACCTCAGTGATGACAACAGCCGGCACAGTCTCAGCTGTGCTCGGGCTGGCGAAGATGGCACTCACACCGGTGGCCGCCGTACTGCGGGCATTGCACACCTTCACCGATACGTCTGACCCGCGCAGCGTTCAGGCGAAGGGAGCCCAGTTGTCCAACGCGGCGAAGGGTGTCGGCAGCATCCTCGGCAGCCTCGCCGGGACCAAGGCCGCGGGTAAACTCGCCGACGTTACCCCGGCGGGCAGGAATAAGAAGTTCGTGGCGAATCCTGCCGGCGCGGTACGGCGGGCCGATCCACCCGCGATGCCACAGGTTGTCGCGGTGCCACCCGCGCAGGGCCTGGACGTGCACAATCTCGCTGGCCCGATTGAGGTTGGTCCGCGCGTGTTCGTCAGCGGAGATACCGGCGATCTGGCTGGCCCGATCAAGGTCGGCCCCGAGATCAGACCGGGGGCACGTAGCCCCAGTACGTCCGACCTTCCAGTACCACAGCCCGTACGGCCGGGACCGGATGCGGTCAGTCCGATCGAGGTCAAGACAGCGCCCGGTCGCGGCGCCGCGAGTACGCGGACGGCCTCGGTCGACCACAGCACTGGGTCTGGCGCGGCGCCCGAGTTCGGACCCGGGGGCGTGCCGTGGGGCCTGCCAGCTGAAGACATTCGGTCCCGAGCACAGCTGAAGAGCTCCGAGATCATGGAACGGAAGCCGCTCGGCGGGCCGTCGGTCGAAGACTGGGACGCCACCAACGATGGAACCAGCGCTGGCGGTCTGCTCAGCAAACTGTGGACCAAGGACGACCCCGCAGCAGAGCCGGCGACCGATGAGGCGCATGCTCACGTAGATGGGGCGCTGCAGTCTCGAGCCGGTACTTTCGTCGAGCGGGTCAATCCCCAGTACGAGGATCCACCGGGCACGCCGGAGCAAGTCGAAGCGATGCGGGCCGAGATCAATCAGCTTGCCGCACATCGCGAAATCGCAGTCCAGGACGCGCGGGACGCCACCGGCGACGAGGCTAAGGCTGCCGGTCAGCTGAGTCAGATGGCGACGCTCGACACTGCCCTCGGAAACGCCCAAGTGGCGACCGGAGCGCACCTGTCGGATGTTTCTGGGACCACTGCACAGAACCGATCACAGCAAGGCCGGCAAACCGAGGCGAATCAGAAGATTCAGGAGTCCGCGGGCAGCATGTCCGGCCTCGGTGGCGGTATCGCGATGCTCGGCGGATGGGAGTCAGGAGCGAACATGCTCGCGAGCGTCCTGCGCATGGCGGCAACTGTCGTCCCGTCGGCCGAGAGCTGGGCCGTAAAGTGTGCTCAATCGGCGAACGACGCGAAGTCCCTGGGGGCACAGCTGGGAAAGGCCCAGACGACTGTCACCGGACTCCAACAGCAGGGACCGCAGCAGTTGAATCAACTGAAGGCGCATGAGGATGCGCTGACGGCGGAAGCGCGGCGGGGTGCCGAGTCGACAGCTGGATTCGAGGCAGGCAAGGCTCAGTTGGCCGCGAAGGCGGCGGAGGTTCAGGACGTGCACGCCACAGCTACGGTGAACAAGGGGAAGGCCGAGGCAGATGCCGCCGAAGCCGCGGAGGCGGCGCAACTCCGACAGCAACAACACGACACCCTCGCGGCTGAGCTGCAGGCGTGGGCCGGACGCCATCATGAAGCTCGAGTCAGAGCCGTGCACGAGACTGCGGCCAGACTCGAAGCCGAGGGATACCAGATCGTGGAAACCAGCGCATGACGGTCGACTTCGATCGGGCTGGCGACCTCGTCGTCGCTGGACAGCTCAAGTTGGCGCTACAACTCCTCGACGACGGCGCATTCGCTCATCGTCTCGATGACCCGGCCGAGGCTGCTGACGCCTACTACCTGGCCGCCGGACTCTGTCGACTGCTTGGCGACAATCCCGGAGCGATCGATCGCGCGCGGGCAGCGATCGGTGTCGACGCGGATCCAATCATCACCTTGCGCGCAACGATGCTTGTTGCGTCGGCGGCAGTCGCCTCGGGCGACCGCTCGGAGGTCCTGGCGGCGCTGCCGCCGGCCAAGGCCGGGGAGGACGTCGTACAGCGCGCACTGTTGACCGCGCACACCGCGCTCGAAGACGGAGCACTCAAGGAAGCGGTTCGGGCCGCGGTCGTCGCGCGTCGTCAAGCTCTTCAGGATGTCGAGCCGCTGGGCTACCTTACGGCGGTGCTGATTGCCGCTCAGGCCACCGAACGCCTGGGCGATCGGCTCAGCGTCTACCGTCTGCTCGCGACTGCAAAGGCCACCCTCACCGATCTGCTCGGCGCCGAGGCGGCGGCCGCGCTGGTCGAGCCGGAACTGGTGGCGTTGCGCAGCAAGTGGGGCGCTGACGAGTTCGGGCGGGTCAAGGCTGCCCAGGTGCGGCATGGCGGGGTCAGATGAGGCCTTCTCGGACTGCGTAGGCGACTGCGTGGCAGCGGTTGCGGAGTTGGAGACGGTTGAGGAGGTCGTGGAGGACGTTCTTGACGGTGCGTTCGGAGTAGGCGAGTTCGCGGGCGATCTCGTGGGTGGGGAGGCCGTCGGCCATCAGGCGGAGGACGTTTGTTTCGCGGGTGGTGAGTCCGGTGTGGCCGATGCCGCGGGGGGTGAGGACGTTGCGTTGCAGGCGGGAGACCTGGTTGAGGAGTAGGCCGAGGACGTCGGGTGGGAGGCTGCCTTGGCCGGTGGCGGCGGCTCTCAGGACGGAGACGATGCGTTCGGGGGACGCCTCGGCGCGGGGGACCAGGCCGCAGACGCCTGCTTCGACTGCGACGAGGAGCTGTTGGTCGTCGATCTTGGGGACGACGAGGACGATCCTGCGGCGGCCGAAGTCGTGGAGAGTCCGGATCCGTTCGGCCACGTCGGCATCGAAATACTCGGCGACGGCCAGGGCGACCACTTCGGCCGGATCTGCGGCGGGGTCACCGGCCACCTGCATTGACAGCTCGGGGCGGTACCGCAGCGTCTGGAACATGCCGGCCTCGGACAAGGCATCGGTGGAGTGGATCCGGACGGACACGCGCTCGGACATGATCTACCTTCTGATCGGCGGCGAATGGGCGGAGGGCCGTTTGGTTGCCTCATCGACCAGTTTCCGTCGCCCACTTCGCCTGCACTCAACGTGCACTCATCGCCGTGGCGGGTATCCGGGCTGCCCCAACGGTTGCCCGTTCCGCCGGGGTCGGCGACCGGCCCGGATCCCTAGCGTTCGCCTGTGTCTACTACTGCCTATCTGGATCAAACCGACCTGGCCATCCGGCCCGGCGGAACTGTCGCATGCCTGGTGCAAGTTACCAACCACAATTCGGTCGTCGAGTCGTACACGTTGACGGTCGGCGGTGACCTGGCGCCGTACTCGACCATCGAACCTGCCACCCTGTCCCTCTACCCGGGCACCGAGGATTCGGCCACCGTGCTGATCACGTTGCCTGAGGACACGGCGATCGCGGCCGGGGAGGTGCCGCTGGCCGTCGTCGTCCAATCCACCGAAACCGGCGAGGTCGTCGTACCGGAAGCCGTCGTTCTCGTCGAGCCCCTCGATGCGGTCACCGCCGAGCTGACCCCGCGGACGTCGCACGGCCGCCGACGTGCCCGGCACCGGCTGGCGATCGACAACAGGGGCAACCGCCCGGTCGACGTCACCTTCGCCGGCAAGGACCCCGAAGCGGTGATCGACTTCAAATTCACCCCGTCGTCGCTTCGGGTCGCGCCCGGTACGGCGGCGTTCGTCAAGGTCCGTGTTCATCCGTTGGAACGGCATTGGCGGGGACCGGCGATCACCCGGCAGTTCTCGCTGTCGGCGCTCGCTGTCGGACGGGCCGGTACGCCGACGCGTCCGGATCAGGGGCCGTTGGCAACCGTCGACGGGGCGATGGTCCAGGACGCCACGTTACCCAGTTCCTTGGGGAAGACGGTGGGCGCGCTCGTCGCCACGGCCGCCGCTGTGGCTGCCGCGTGGCTGTTCGTCCTGAAGCCGGCTATCAAGTCGACCGCGGAAGAGGCCGTCAGCAAGCCGGTCAGCCAGATCGGGCAGCAGGCATCGCAGGCCAAAGACGCAGCCGACAAGGCGCAGCAGGCGGCGGGGGAGGCCGGGAAGAAGACTGTCCCGACTGTCGACCCCTCGAAGCAGAAGGCCGAGGACGAGGCCCAGCGCCAGCGTGACGAGCTTGAAAAGGCGCAACAGCAGGCCCTGCAAGGGACGCCGTTCGACAAGCATATCTCGGTGACCGCCAATGCGGCGCAGGTGAAGACGGGGACGTTGTTCACGGTGCCGAAGGGCAAGATCCTGCGGATCACCGACCTGGTGTACGAATCGCCCGGTGACGTCGGCATCATCGAGGTGCTCCGCGACGAGCAGATTCTGTTCAGCCTGCAGACGCAGACCTTCCGGGACGGGTTCGATCAGCACGTCGTCTCGCCGATCATCTTCACCGAGGGCCAGAAGCTGCTGATCCGGCTTCGCTGCACCACGCCCGCACCCGGCGACTCCCAGTGCCGCAACGGGGCGTACGTCGGTGGTTCCCTCGCCGCCACGCCGCCTCCGGTACCGAAGCCCACATCCACTCCGACCCCTGGCTGAACCAGTCAGCAAAGAAAGGGCGGCTCCCCGAGGGGAACCGCCCTTTCTTGTTGCGCCGAATCAGCCGCGGCTGAGGAAGGCCGGTGGTTGACCTGTCCGTGGAATCACCAGTACCGGCGTGCTGCGGACCTCGGACGCACCGGCCGGACTCGCGATCAGCTCTCGCGAGCCCAGGACGTCCCGGCGAACCACCAGGACCGGGACGGTGAAGTTGCCGGCGGCATCGGTCCGAACGGTGCTGGTCCCGTTGCCCTGGGACCAGACCAGCTTGACCTCGGTGTTCGGCGCGAAGCCGGTCCCGGTCGCGGCCGCCGTACGCCCTGGCCGGATCATGAACGGTTCTACCGTCAGCACCGGCACCGCTGTTGCCCCGGTCACCGTCACAGTCGCCGCCGCGGGATCGCGTACGCCGGCTTGTGTTGCCTGCCCGCGGATCTGAACTGCACCGCTGCGTTCGCCGACGACGTTCGGCTTGAACCGCACGTCGACCGAACACGATGCTCCTGCGGGCAGCAGTCCGCACCGCGAGGACACCGGGAACTCGGCCGACGTACCGCTGGCGGAGATCCGCAGCGGGACCGATCCGACATTTCGTACGACGGCCTGCTGCACCGGACTGATACTCGCCAACGCCTGCTCCGCAAACGCGATCCGCGGTGGCGAGACCGACAAGGCCGCAACTCCCGGGGCCGGTGGCTGACCCGGTCCCGGCGGCTCGGTCGGATCCAGGCCGGACCCGGACAATGCCACGGCCACCGGCTCCTGGACAGCAAATCCCTGTCGCGTCGCAATGCTGAGTGTTCCCGGTGCCGCTCCACCCTTCGTCGGCCGGAACGAGACCGTCACAGTGCAGGACTCCCCGCGCCGCAACAGATCGCAGTCACTCGACTCGACCTTGTACGGCGCCGGCGCCGCTGCCGGTGCAACCTGAATCGCACCGCGGCCAGTGTTGCTCACGGCAACCGCCAACGGTCCGCCGGTGACTCCCAGCGGCAGGCGGCCGAACTCCAGCGATGCGGGATCGACACCAGCGTTGCCGGCCCGGCGTACGACGTAGCTTCCCAGCGTGCCGTCAGCGACCAACGCACCCGTCGACTGGAAGGCGACGTACGCGCCGAACTCATCCACAGTCGGGCTGAAACTCTGAACGTCAGGCGCTGTGGACCCGTCCTGGCGAACCGACACAAGTTCGTTGCCCCGCTCGCCGACCCCGGTGAAGTCCGCCTCGACGTTCCGGACATACATCTGCTCACCTGTGGTTTCGTCAGCTGTCAGGTCGCTCCCACGCGATGTGAAGGCGACTGTGGTGCCATCGCCTGACAGTGCTGGCTGGCTGCTTCGTGCTCTCGCCTCCTGCTGTGGGTCGTTCGCCCGTGCCGACGCGAGCACGGTTCGTCCGAGATCGAGATCTCGAACCCGCACCTGCGAGTTGTCCGCGGAGTTCGGCGTGACGAACGCGACGCGTTGACCACTACGCGACAAGGACGGTGCGACCGCATCACCATTCGGCGGCTTCCCATTGTCGAGCAGCCCGACTTCCTCGACCGCGCCGGTACTGCGGTCCAATCGCAGAACCCTGTCCCGGCCGTCATTGTCTTCTCTGGTCTGGAAGGCTACGTAGCGGCCGTCCCCGCTGACAGACGGGCTGACGGCCTCGATGATCGAGCCGTCGATGTCGAGATTGACGATGCCCGGACCTGGGTTGCTGGGATTGGCGAAGTCACCGGTCCCCGTGCTGTCTGTGCGGGCGAGCCAGACGTCCTGGATGGCTAATGCTTCGAAGCGGTACGACTGGCCGAGGGCGGTGCCGTTCTCGCGGAACAGTTGCATGTCGGCCATGAAGGCGCCGACGTTCGGTCCACGGAAGGCGACGTACGCCGTGCACTGGGCGCCGGGGTTGAGCAGGCCGGTGGGGTTGCAGGGGGGTGGGCCGGCGTCGGGCTGGTCCGGAGTCACGAGGTCGAAGGTGCAGTCGGGTGAGTTGAGGGCGAGGCCGACGGAGGTCTCGGTGTCGGTGTTGGTCACGACGATGCTGGTGAAGCCGCTACGGCCGACAGGTACGCTCATTCCAGGGGCGCCCAGGTTCCCGGCGTTCGTGACGGAGGACGATCCGAAGCCGGCGCGCTGGCCGGGCACGAGGTCGGAGCAGGCCGCCGCCGCGGACTCGCGCCGCGGTGGCTGTGGAGCGGGGCATGCCACCTCGGCGATCATCGGCACGAGAGTCCGGGCATCGGGAGTCGCGCCTTGGGTCTGCAGGGTCGCGAAGAACGTCGTACAAGTCGGTGCCGGGAAGGTCAGCGTCACGTCGACAGTGCATGTCGCGCCGGCGGCCAGTTTGCCGGTGCAGGTACTGGTCGAGGAGAACGCCGTGGCCTGAGGGCCACCAATCGTGGGTGGGCCGGAGAAAGTCACGTCCCGATTGGCGGTCACCGTCAGGTGGGCCTGGGACGTATCGCCCGGCGTACCGCGGGTGTCGAAGTCGACGAACGGGTGGTCGCGATCCACGCTCGACCCGTCGACCGCGATCCGGAGCGCCGGCGAGTGCGGGTCGAGGCGGGCGGGAAACACGATGGTCTTGCCGTCTCGAGCCATCGCACCAGGACCACACTCGAACGTGATGCCCTCGCCGCGGCACTGCAACATCCGCTGGAACTCAAGGTCGCTCGGCGTGCCGGTGACCTGATGGGGCGGTCCCGGCTTGGACCGGTCGGCGACGAAGATCTGGCTGGTTTTGTTGACCCCCGCAAACCCGACCAGCCGTCCGTCGGAAGACATCACCGGCTGACTGTTGGCTTGGAAATCGGAGACCACCTCGTCCTTGTCGGTGAGCTGGTCGTGCATCACGATCCGGTCGTTCGCCCCGTTGAGCGTCGTCTCCAGTTGAGCGGCCACGAAGCGACCGTCCCCGGAGATCACCGGCCCGGCCGTCGACGTGGACACCTGACGGATGTCGATGGGTTCGGCCGCGACGGAGCGGCGTGGAAGCAGAACGATCAACGCGGTGGTCGCGACGGCCGCGGCGGTCACGACAGCGATAAGGCGGAAGCGCACAGAGTTCACCGCCCGAGTGAACTGCCCGATGTGCGGTTGGGGGCAGAGTGCGTTGGCCCCCCAACGGGGCAACTTGCCTGCCCGATCGGTCGTCTCGACCAGGGCGTGGCGGCGTAGTAGTACGGGTCGTGGTGGACGATCTCGATCATGATGCGGTCGGGATCTTCGAAGGCGAGCGTGTAGTAGCCACGCCGATAGCCGAGCTCGACCAGACCGTCACCCAGCAGGTCGATGCCGAGAGCATCGAGACGGGCAGCCATGTCGTCGACAAGTTGCCTGCCGGCTACCGCGAGCGCGAGGTGCCCGAGGCCGATCCCGCGCCGGTGGTAGCCGCGATCCTCGTACGCCGCGCTGACCGGACAGAGCACGATGACCGCGTCCCTGCAGTTGGACAGTCTGGCGTACTCCTCGCTGCTGTCCGCTGCCACGAACCCCAACGGCGCAAGCGCTGTCTGGTAGAAGCTGACGGATCTCTGGAGGTTCGACACGTTCAACTCGACATGACTGATCACTTCAAGAACGTAGCCCAGCTGCCTAGCCGATGTCGTTTGAATCCGATCGTCGAGTCCGCTACATACCAATCGAGCCGGCACCATGCTGGGGGCACCTGATGCGGTCGGCAACGATAGGTACCTTGATCTTGCGCTTCGGGCGGCATAGATGTTGCAGGCGGTCACGATCGAAGATCGGGATTCCGCGAACTGGCCGGCACAGACGGGGAATAGCCGTAGCTACGCACGTTGGTGCAACGGATCCGCTGTGGCGTTTCCTACGCGAACTGGAGAACCGGGCGATGGCGACCTCGCGTACTTGATGGTGCCGGCTGCCATGTCGGTAGGCGGCGTCCTCGTTATGACAAGAGGCGGGGACGCCGCCCTGACCGGACTCGTGGCAGGGCGGTGTTTGCATGAAGCGCGGTCGGCATCGCCGCCCAAGCTCACTGCCTCGGTCCCGCGGATGGACCGCCGCGATCAGCGCCCTCGTGCTGTCGGTGGGGCCGGCCGCCGCATCCGGGGAGGACCTGACTCGGGCTGACCCCAGCTCGCTGGAAGTCCTGCCTACGTCACCGCGTCCCCTTGGGCCGCCTCTCAAGCCCTCGCCTTCGCTCGCGAAACCGAAGCCTCAGGCCACGACAGGACCGGGCCTCCCGCGCCAGATCGCCGTACCGCAGCTCTCGGTGGTTGCTCCGGTCATCGATATCGGAGTACGCGGTGGGGCGCTGATTCCGCCTTCTGATCCACGAACTGTCGGATGGTGGTCGGCGGGGTCGAGGCCAGGCGCGGCGCGTGGTTCCGCCGTCCTCACCGGGCACACGGTGCACAACGGTGGAGGGGCCTTCGACGATCTCGAGTCACTCCGGCCGGGCGCCGAGATCGTACTGACGACATCTCGAGGTGAGCTCCGCTACCGGGTTACGAGCTCGGCGATCTATCGCAAGCAGGCGCTGGCGGATCACGCAGCGATGCTCTTCGACCAGACGGTCGCAGGCAGGCTCGTGCTGGTGACATGCGAAGACTGGAACGGAACCACATACCTCAGCAACGTCGTGGTGACTGCTCGCCTTGTCCAGTAGTTTCGAGCGGAAGCGCCGGCCCCTGCTGCGTGAGCGGGACCGGCGCCGAGTCACTACCTAGCTGGTGTGTTTGCCGCGCCGACGCAAGGCAAGCGCGCCGCTGGCGGCAAGCAGGCCTGCTCCGCCCACGAGGAGTCCGATGCCGATCGGTGCCGGCGAGTCGTCCTCAATCGAGGACTTCGCCAAGCCTGCATCGACCACGGTCGGAATGGCCGGGGCGGACGGCGCCGGGACACCCGGTGCACTCTGGGATGCCGTCGGCTGTGGCTCTGCAGGGGTCGAAGGTGATTCAGTAGAAGGAGTGGACGGCTCCTCGGTTGGCTGTGTGGTCGGGGGAGTACTGGGCGGCTCGGTCGGAGGCGAGGTGGGTGGTGTGGTCGGTGTCGTGTACTTGCATCCGTTCACCAAGAATCGTTGGCTCTTGGAGTCCGACCCGGCGGAGCCATCGGCCCGCACAGTGATGTCCAGCTGGAAGGTTTCATAGGCGGGGTCCGCCAGGATGACTCGATAGGTCGCGCGGCCGTCACGATCACCCTGGCCGAGTGCCTCGTCTTCTCCGATGGCTGGGTTGAGCTGGCCCCTGACCCCTCGGATTCCATCTCCGTCGAAGCGAACCGTGGCGTTGTCCACCCGGCCGTAGTTGAAGAACGTGATGGTGAAGTCGCAGCCTCGGTGATCTCGCCGCTCTGGCTCTCCATCCACCATCGGTACGCCGTCGATCTTGATAGTGCCCGTCTCGGGCGGTCGGGCCTTGCCGGTCGTCGTTGTCGTCGATCCAGCGGTCGCCGACGCCGGGAGAGCCAACGCGGCTCCCCCGAAGACCATCGACAAGGCTCCGGTGCCGGCCAGGAGACCGGCCACACGGGAGCGAGTACGTGACTTTGACATCTTTTCCCTTAGCTACGAAGTGGACCCGAGTGCGGCGAGTGATGCCCAGTCCGCAGTCGGCCGCGTGCGCAGGAAGCGCACCTGCCTATCACCTGCTAGTACGGACCCAACCAGCGGTCCGGTTTCCTGGGGACGGGGCCTGCGCCACCGCCATCGCCGTACCGCAACTCCACTAGTTCCAGCCTCGGGCGAGGTCGTTCGAGGTCGTGCCTAGGTCGTCGGCCCCGGTCAGCGTCGAATCATCTGCGGGGCACGTCGCGCCGGTGGCCGGTACGGCGAGGTCCATCAAGTAGCGGTCGCCAGCTGCCTGGGTGCAGGACGTTCGCCGGTAGACCACGTGACCTGAGCCGAGATAGGTGAGCAGGCTCGCGGCGCCGCCGAGTTGAGCCTTGGCGTTGAGTGCCCAGGAGTAGCCGGTCTGGGGGTCGTGGATCCCGTTCATCATCAGGATCGTCGGGGTGTGGGTGACGTGCAGTTTGTGTTGAGGATTGTTCACAAGCCCAGGCCAACCGAAGCATTGGGTCACCGCGGACAGAGCCGTGACCGAGGCACGCATCCGCGGTGCCGCGTCAAGACTCAGCTTGTAGGCGCGGGAGAGTTCGTCGAAGGTCTGATAAGGAACCGCCCAGTCCTGACAGAAGTGTGGGCGCACGTCCGCCACGAGACCAGCAGGGGTGTTGGCTGCCCCTGCCCTCGACGTACGGCGGATCGGCTGGCCGGCCCCCGCGTCGCCGCTGTTGAGCGAACTGAGCAGCTGCCCGAGCTCGACCCAGCGAGGCCTGCTGAAGCGGAATTGCGTGGCGTCCAACAGGAGCCATTCGTCGACGAGGGTGCCGTCGGAAGGGTCCACCAGTACGCCTGCCTGCGCTTTCCTGAGGAGCTGGGCGAAGACTGCCTCGACGTTCTGGCCATGCACAGCGCAGTTGGTGCTTTGCGCGCACCACTGCAGGAATTGCTGGTACGAATCCTCGACGAAGCCGGCCTCGCTGAGCAGAAAGCGGTTGGCGTCGAGGCTGTGGTCCATGTTGCCGTCATTGATCATCGACCGGATCCGGTGCGGAAACAGCTCCGCGTACATCTGCCCCGTTAGAGAACCGTACGAGGCGCCGTACCAGTTGATCTTCTCCAAGCCGAGAGCCGCCCTGACCGCATCGAGATCGCGCGCTTACCGAGATCGAGTCGACATGGTCGAAGAGCGGGCCCGTCTGCTGGCGGCAGTCGGCCGCCAGCAGACGGTTGTAGAGCACGAGCGCATCGAACTCGGACCGGCTCCGTGGCATGACCGTGTAGCCGGGCAGCTCAAGGGCTTCGCTCGAACACACGACCTGGTTGCTGCGTGCCACGCCGCGCGGGTCGATACCGATCAGATCGAAGTTCTCCAGAATGGTGGAGCTGAAGGTGCTTGAGGCACTGAACGTCATATTGACGCCCGAGCCTCCCGGACCGCCAGGATTGATGAAGAGCGCGCCCCTTGAGGTCGTGGGATTGTCGGCCGGCCGCCGGGCGAAGCTCAACTCGAAGGTCGCTCCGTTCGGTGCGGCCCAATCGACTGGCAGCCGTAGCTTGCCGCAAAGGACGGTCGGCACCTCGGGGCAAGGTTGCCAGTCGATCTGCTGCCCGGCAGCGGTGGCGGTGGCGGTGGCGGTGGCGGTAAGACCCGAGCCGATCGCGGAAATGGCCATCGCGCTCATGAGGACTTTGCGAAAGAGGGAACGCTGCATGCTCATCGAACTCCTATCGCGTCAGGATTCGGCAGACACTGAGCCCTGATACGTGGTTGAGCCGGCGAACGGATCGCATGTCGCGGTGCCGGTACGGCGAACCGGCGGCCGGCTCGGCGTCGTACTGGCGGTCGTGACAACTCATGTGCTGAATGGCTGGTTGCTGCAGGGGGAGACGAGTGTTGAGATCGCAGTCCCGCCTGAGGTTGTCTATGGGTTGGTCTCGGATGTGACGCGGACTGGCGAGTGGAGTCCGGAGTGTGTGCGGTGCCGGTGGGAGCCGGGTAGTTCGGGTAGGCCTGGTGACTTGTTCCGGGGGTGGAACCAGAACGGACGGAACCGCTGGTCCCGACTCTGTGAGGTGCTGGAAGCGACGCCCGCCGACGTCTTCGCGTTTCGGACGGTCGCCACCAAGTTCAAGCCCGATTCGACGACCTGGCGCTACTCGCTACAGCCCACAGCCACGGGGACCCGGCTGACCGAGTCCTTCCACATCACGAAGCCGCTGCCGCGCCCGATGGCCTGGCTCGCTGAACGCATGATGCCGGGCCACACCGACGTCCGCCCCGAGATGCAGAGCTCACTGGCCATGATCAAGGGCATCCTCGAGTAAGGACCACGATGTCTGTTTATGTGATGGCACAGATCTCGATCGTCGACCGGGCGCGGTACGAGCGGTACCAAGCGGCGTTCATGGACGTCTTGATCCAGTACGGCGGGACGCTGCTGGCGGCCGATGAGCAGCCGCGGGTCGAAGAGGGCGAGTGGCAGTACGAGAAGGTCATCCTACTCTCGTTTCCTGATCATGAGGCCTTCCGTTCCTGGGCGGACTCGCCGCAGTACCGGCAGATCGCGGTCGACCGACATGCGGGATCCACCGGCGTCGTACTGGTGGTTCAGGGGATTCGCTGAGAGCGGTCCGGGTAGACGAGCCAGAGCAGGCCGACTCCTAGGACGGCCAGTCCGAGCCAGGAGAGCAGCGGCAGCCGCTCGTCCAGGACGCAGACGCCGAGCATGGCGGCGACTGCTGGTTCGGCCAGGGCTAGTGAGGTGGCGACGTGGGGGCCTGTGTGCCGGAGGCCGCTGCCGTAGAGCCGGTAGGCGAGGAAGGTCGCAAACCCTGCGAGGTAGAGCGCGATGCTCAGCCCGCGCGCATCTGCCAGGTTGTCAACGCCGGCGAAGAGCAGGACCGTCAGCGCAACCACACCTCCGCCGCCGAACATCGCTGCCATCACTTGAGCGGAAGCATGCCCGCGGCTGATGAATTGGCTTCCGATGAACGAGTAGGTCGCGAAGAACAGGCCTGCCAGCACAGCGAGGAGCATCCCAAGATCGTCTTGACTCGAGCCACCGGCTGTCGGGCGTCCCAGGACCAGGGTCACGCAGCCGATGACAGCGGCGAGGGTGGCTACACACCAGCGATTGGTTGGGCGTGATCGGTGGATGAAGCAGCTCAGTAGACCGGCGAACAGCGGGGCACTGCCCATGGCAAGGGCGGTTGGTACGGCGACGCCGGCGCGCGCGACGGCCGGGTAGAAGAAGACCGGGAACCCGGCCACAGCGACCGCGCCGACTGCGAGGTGGAGTCGATCACGGCGGCTGCACGAGGAGACGAACCTGGTTGTGCCTCGGGTCGTGGCGAAGAGCAGCAGGCCGCCGATCGCCATTCCGGCGGCGCCGAGCGCGAGAGCCGACGTGCCTGGTGATGCCTGTGAACTCACCAGCCCGTTCGAGCCCCACAACAGCGCGGCGGCGAAGACCAGCAGCGTGCCCTTCACCGCCGACCGGTCGGGCGGATGAAATGACTCTGGCTCGCTCCTGCTGACCACTTGGCCGGCCATCTCGTTGCTAGCCACGTGGACCCCCGATCAGCAGAAATGACGACTTCGGCTGATCCAGCAGAAGTCGAACGATGGAGCAGCGCCTCCGCACAGGTACGCCCGGCGACGGAGGCGCGGTTCTCTGAGACGGCACAGGAACCGAAAGCGGTGGAGCGTACGTAAGAACCGCGACGCCATCGCTAGTGAAAGGGACTACGCCGTGGATGCGGATGCGACTGCTGAGCGGGACGAGAGTGAGAAGGATGCCGAGGGCAAAGCCGGCAAGGCCGGCACGGCGGGGCTGGCGTTGCTGGGCTTCGCGGTCGTCGGCGCACTGGTCGCGTTGTCGCTGGGTATCTACGGCCGCACCCACGTCCCCACCGGTCGGCCGCTGGCGTTGATCATCGGTTTCACCGACATGAGCCCGATGAAGGCATGGCTGGCCACCGCCGCCCTGCTGCTGGCGTTGTTCCAGATCGGCTCGGCCGCCTGGATGTGGGACAAGCTGCCGACGAGCAAACCGGCGCCGGCCTCCTTGGGGCTGCTGCACCGGTGGAGCGGAGCGGTGGCTTTCTTGGCGACCCTGCCTGTGGCATATCACTGCCTCTGGAGCTTGGGATACAGCACGTTCGACGTCCGGACCGCTCTGCATTCCTTCTTCGGCTGCGCGTTCTACGGAGTCTTCACGACCAAGATGCTGACTCTGCGAGCCAAGAGCATGCCGGGCTGGTCGCTCCCGATCACTGGCGGCCTGCTGTTTGCGCTTCTTGTCACCGTCTGGGTGACGGCCGCCCTCTGGTACTTCACGCAGCCAGGCGTCCCGCTGCGCTGAACGGAAACCTTTCCACCTGCGGGAGTGCTGACGTTCGCACTGCCGCGAGCACCGATTTCATTGAGGAGATTTTGATGGTCACCCCAGCTGACGGCGTTGTCCGCCGAACCGTTTTGGTCGCCGGAGGCGCAGTGGCGGGCGCCACGATGCTGAATGCTTGCATCGTCGAGCAGGCGGCCCCGCCCACGGCCAGTGCGCCGCCACCCGCGCCACCCAGGGCCCCAGCATCGAGCCAGCCGCCCGCAGCCACCGGCAGTGTGCCTACGACCAGCGCGCCTGGCGAGCCGCCGCTGGCCAAGGTCGATGAGATTCCGGCGGGCGGTGGGGTTGTGCTGGCTGAGCAGCAGATCGTCCTGACCAAGGATGGAGGCGGCAAGATCGCCGCGTTCTCGGCAATCTGCACGCACCGCGGATGCACGGTGACCGAGGTGAGCGGAGGGACGATCAATTGCCCTTGCCACCAGAGCAAGTTCGACGTCGGCAGCGGCCGACCGGTGGCAGGCCCGGCGAAGAACCCGCTGCCGCCGGTTGCAGTTCAGCAGCGCGACGGCGCTGTCTTCAAGGCGTAGGGACCCCCGATGCTGAAGAGTCTGCCGACGATGATCTGGGTGATCGGCGCGACAGTAGCTGTTGCCGCGCTGAGCCCCGTCGTCGGCAATACCGTCACCGCGGCTCCAGCCCCGGCGCCAGTCGCGCCTGCGGCTCCTCAATCACCAGAACCGGTGGTTCCGAGCCCGCCTCCGGCGCAGTCGCCGCCGCCTCAACCCACTCAGAGTGTCGTGCCGCCCGCGAATGACGAGGTCGTCATCAAGGCCGGTACGACGAATCTCGGGCCGACCGCCGTCGACGCGAACGGATTCACGTTGTACCTGTCGGTGCTCGACGGGACAGATCCGCCGAAGTCGGTGTGCAACACCCAAACCTGCCTATCCGCGTGGGTGCCCGTCTATGTGAAGTCCGGCCAGCCCCTCGCGGGCGCCGGCGTCGACCAGGCCAAGCTCGGCACAGTCATCCGCAAGGACAAGGATGTGCAGGCAACTCTCGGCGGATGGCCGCTGTACAGATTCTCCAAGGATACGAAGCCAGGCGACGTGCTCGGGGAAGGTCTGAAAGGTACCTGGCACGCCATCAGCCCGGAGGGCAAGAAGGTCGGCGCTGAAGCGGGGTAGCGGCAAAGAAGGGCCTGGCCATCTTGTGATGGCCAGGCCCGCCGTGTTGAGGTGCTAGAGGGCAGGGATCGTGAATGTGAGCTGAGCGCTGTGAGCTGACTGGTAGTTGTCGTAATCGATGGCCTGGACTTCAAAGCTGTAGGTGCTGCCGGGCTCGAGACAATGGATCTCTACAAGGTCGGAGACCTTGATGTGCGGCTCGGTTGTCGCCGTGACGACCTCTGTACCGGCGTACACCCAGTACATGACCGGAGAGGTGTGTTGCGATGGATCCCAGACGAGACTGTCGGCGTGGCCGTTGAGCGTGGTGACACGGAGGTTGGTCGGTGTGCTTGGGGGCGGGCCGACGCGGGGTCGGGTGGTGAACGTGAGCGTGGTCGGCGTCGACAAGTTGCCGGTAGCATCGATTGTGCGCACGGACGCCTCGTACGTCGTACCGGCCTGGAGTCCGCCGAATGACTTGTTGGCGCTCAAGGCGGTGGCTTGCCAACCACCTGGTTCGATGCGGACGTCGTAGCGGGGTGCTGCTGTTCCTCCGGTGGGAGGAGGGTCCCAGATGAACTCGACCCAGGTGAAGCTGAGCTGCGACAGATGCAGGTTGGATGGTGGGCTCGGGACGTTGGTAGCCATGGCTGTGCCGCTGATAGCGGACAGCCCAAGGACCAATGCCAGGAACCAGCGAAGTCGGGCAGGCATAGACACCTCCAGTGGACGGACGAGGCGGAGTGCTCGCGCTGTTACTACGCGCAATGAGCCGCGATCGGATGCACCAGAGGTAGTTACCGCAAAGGTGACGCCTGTAGGTTGCCTGACAGCCTGCGGATGTCCGCAGGGAGATCGCAAGGTTGTCGACTGACGAGATCGATGTGAACACCGGTCATCTCGGCTGTGGCCACAAGCTGGCCGTCGGCTCTCATCATGCGGTGCAGCATGTTGAGCGATCTTGTTCCGACTCCGACGATCTCGGAGTAGATGGAGAGAGAGTCGCCGGCACGAACCTCATGCCGGAAGACGAGCTCCTGTCGAGCTGCGACCATACCGCGCTCGTTGTCCCGCGGCGAGGCATAGCCGTGGAATGTCAGAAGGGGATCTCGGCCGCCGGTCATCCTGGTAGTGCTTCCTTCGCGTATCGGATCGATTCCCCATGGACTACGCAGAGGCTTGCCGACCGGTTCTCGGCCAGCTGTGTTGACCGCTCGACGCAGAGTTGGGCAGTGGCTACCGATGACATCGAACGAGTCGGATAGCCAGACTGCTCCTATGGACGAACGCAGCACGTACCTCGAGGTCAACAAGAAGCTATGGGACCGGCTGACTGAGGTTCATCGGTTGACGGACGAGACCGGGCACTACGACGTTGACGGTTTCCTCGGGGGTTCGTCGGCGCTGACGACGACGATTCGATCAGAAGTGAGGCCAGTCGACGGCCTGGACTTGCTGCACCTGCAGTGCCATTTCGGTCTTGAATCGCTGTCGTTCGCCAGGGAGGGAGCGCGGGTGACCGGTGTGGACTTCTCGCCGGCCGCGATTGAACACGCGCGGTTGCTCGCCGCCCAGGCCGGTATCCCCGCGACCTTCGTCGAGGCTGACACGCAAGAGCTGCCAACGAGTCTGGACGGACAGTTCGACTTGGTGTTCGCCTCGTATGGCACCCTTTGCTGGGTCGCTTCGCTGGATGCTTGGTTCCAGGGCGCCTTCCGAGCTCTGCGTCCCAACGGCAAACTCATCCTGCTCGAGATCCACCCCTTGATGTTGATGACGGATTCGGCGTCGCCGTTGGTCTTCGGCTCGGTGTACCTCGGGGGTGCGGCGCAGGTGTTCCAGTGGGAGGGAACCTATGCCGGGGGCGCAGCATCGGTCTCGCAGCCCGCCGTGGGATATCCGCACGGAGTGGGGGAGGTGGTCACTGCAGCTGCCAGGGCAGGTTTCGTGATCGAAGACCTCACCGAGCACCTCCGAGACGACAAGGAACATCGACCGGATGTTCTGGTGCGTGATCCCGACGGTTGGTACAGGCTGTCGGTTGCCGGTCAAGATCTGCCAGTTGCCTACTCGCTGCGGGCGACAAGAGCCGCATAGCGTGCGATGCCGCTCGGCGGATGTCGTCAACCCAAGCTGCGATGGGTCGTCCCCACCTGCGTCTGTCTATCGGATACCGAATAGACGGCGACACGTCCGGCGCCGGTCCGACGGTTCCATTGTCCTGGAACCGGTCGTCCGCCGCGCGTCGTAGTACTCGGGAGATCACAGAGCGGTGGCGAACTGGAGGACTCTTTCGATGAAAAGGCTCGGCATTGCTGTTGGATTGGCTGCGCTGATGGCGGGACTGCTATCGCCTGGACCGGCCAACGGTGCATCGGCAGGGCTGGTGTGGGGCGCGTGCGAGGGCGACGTACCGGTGGTCTATCAGTGTGCGACCGCGACCGTGCCACTCGACTTCCGCCAACCGCACGGCAAAAAAATCGAATTGGCGCTGATCAGGCAGCCCGCCTCCGATGTGGAGCACAAGATCGGCAGCATGTTCCTGGCGCATCCGCTCGGGACCTTTGATCTGATGGTTGACGCGCCACCCGGTGCCTTCGCCGCGTTCAGCCGGTTCGACGTTATCGGGTACGACGGGCGCGGGGCAGCCAGGGCAAAGCCCGCGGTTGACTGCAAGACGCCCCGGTCGCTATGGGACCCATTCACGACCAAGGCGACGGCGCCTGGCCGAGTCGATGTAGACAAGATGGTCAGGGCCGCCGATCGATACGGTCAGGACTGCCTCAAACGGAACGCTGACTTGCTGCCCTACCTGACCAGCGCTGCTATGGCCCGCGACCTTGATCTCCTGCGAGCGATGGTGGGTGATGAAAGGCTGACCTACGTCGGTATGTCGCAGGGAACCATCATCGGCGCGACCTACGCGAGCATGTTTCCGGCCCGTGTCCGGGCGATGGTCTTGGACTCACCGGCCGATCCGGCAAAATGGAGAGATCAGCCGTTGCGCGCCTTCCGCGAGCAGATGGCCGAGACCGAGGACGTTATCGGCCGGTTCCTGAAGGCATGCGCGACGGCACCGGCGTGTGGATTCGGTGCCGGCGGGCCGAAGGCAGCCCTCGACCGGCTGATCAAGAATCTTGACAGCAGGCCGCTGCCATCGGCGGATCCGGCCGATTCGTTGCCGATCGACGGCGACGACGTCCGAGCGGCCCTGAACAACGCCACCTACAGCCCGGCATTCTGGGCCGACTTGGCAGATGCTTTGGCCAAGGCCGAGCGAGGCGATGGATCCGCGATCCGACACGCTGCCCGCTTCGGTTTCGGCGACGGGCCCGGTAACGACCCCGTCTCGGTCGAGAACAACCTTTGGGAGGCGAGTCTCGCAGCCGACTCCAAGTTCCCCTCCACGATCGGACCCTATTTGCGGTCCGGTCGCGAAGGAGCACGGGACTTCCCCTACGCCGGCACGAATGCAACGTCGACGGGATACGGCCTGCTCATTCCCGGTCGCTGGCCGGTCAAGGGCAAGGATGCCTATCGCGGGCCGTTCCACAATCCGTCGTGGGCCGCGCCGATTCTCGTGATCGGTGGCACGCACGACGCGGCAACGCCGTACAAGTGGGCGAAGACCCTGACGAAGGATCTCGGCAACGCACGACTGATGACGTACGAGTCGGATGGGCATGGTGCGCTCAACGACGGCAATCTGTGCTTGCTGATTCCGGCGCTCAGCTATCTGACCGACGGCAGGACGCTGCCTCCGCAGGGAACGGTCTGCCAGCAGGATTTCGACCCCTTTCCTGAGACGGGTTAGTACCGACGGTGTATGTACCACGTGTCGGGCATGGGCGAGACCGAGAAGGCAGGGCGGACATCGATGGCTGAAGACCAGGAGCTGGCGATGGTCGACAGTCTGTTGCGGAGGAGCGAGGTCTGGGCCGAGCCTCCTGAGAGGTTGGAGCAGCGCATCCACGGTGAGCTGTTCGGCACCAAGGTCGTACCGCCGCCGATCCAACTGAGTCGCCGTCGCAGGCGGTCGGTTGTGCAGGTGGCGGCGGGTGCGCTCGTGGTCGCGTCGATCCCCGGTATCGCCGCCATCTTCAGTGACTCGTCTCGTGAGATGCAGCTCGAAGGCACTGCATTGCGGCCAGGAGGCAGCGCCGTCGCAGCCCTCAAGGAGACGTCGTCCGGCGTTGAGATCACCTTGAAGGTGAAGGGACTGCCGCCGGCCGCGGTGGGACAGTTCTACGAAGCATGGGTCAAGGGTGACCGAGGTAGCGTGGCGATCGGCACGTTCCACCTTCGGCGGGGCACGGACGCCGTTGTGTTGTGGTCGGGTGTCGCACTCGCGGACTATCCGAAGATCACCGTCACCACTCAGCTCGAGGGTGCGGGACCGGCATCATCCGGCCAGGTCGTACTCACCGGCGACGTGCCCGAGCGCTACCGATAGCGCGCACCTCCAGATAGGCAGCCGGTACCGATGAATCCGTTGCGGTGCCGTTCGACCATGTGGGGACCATCCCGCTTGGTTTGGAGTGCCAAATGATCGAGCAGCGAACGTCTGTCGGCTCCGAGGGTGACGACCCTGACCCCGATGTGCGCCTGGATTGTGCTTGTCCCGACTGCGGGGGGCCCGCGAGGATCGCCGACCGCTTCATCCTGTACCGCGAAAGTGGGCCCGAACTCCATCTGCGGAGTGTGTGCCGCGCTGGTAAGCACTTCGAATTGCCGGAGCACGCGGACGAGTAGGTAGTGCCGCCGCCCGAATAGGAGCAATGGCAGGTGCGGGAAGCGCTCGACCAGCTCTCCGAGGACGAGCGCAGGGTCCTGCAGTTGGCCTATTACGACGGCCTCTCGCAGACCGAGATAGCCGGCCTCCTCGGGATCCCTCTCGGAACAGTGAAGAGCCGCACCTCGCGGGCCCAACACCGCCTGAGCCAACTCCTGTCGCACCTCGGTTCGCTGACCGACTAGGCAGCGGCAGCGAACGTGCGGATGGGCAACGTCCACCGATGTGGGCCCCGCCTCCTCCGCGACGTCCGCGATCCTGCTCCAGCCGAAGACGGCACGTTCAGCAAATCTGCCTGGCGACGCTTCCTTGAACACGGCTAGCAACAGGCGAACCGTGCCAGGCGGCATCGCCGTACTGCCTAGATGACTGTAGATGCAGGGAACAATCCCGCCAGAGCCTGAGGCATGACACCAGCATCGGTGGATCCCCTGCAGGCCTGGCATCGGATCACTGAAGGTTTCGTTGTCTATCTGCGCTGCGTCGCTGGTGCGACCAATCAACGAACTACCAATGGAGCAATACGCATGAAGCATGTAGAGCACGGAAGAAGCAGGAAGCGGCGACTGGTCGCCGTGCTGGGTGTGCTGTCGGCGCTGGTGACGACGTTGCTCGCCGGTCCGTTGAATGGGCAGGCCGAGGCGGCGGGGCGCAACGGGTTTCTGATTCGCACTGACATGTCGACGTACGCGGGCTACATCCTGCGTTCGCAGGTGGGCGGATTTCCGGTGACCTACCAGAGCTTCGACCCCGCCGAGCCGTTCGGGGCGTACTGGCATTGGGGGACGGAGTCGTACATCGGTCACGGTGGTCGCCCGATCGCGCAGTTGATCAATGAGAACGGCACTAGTTGCTTGAGTCATAAGGGAGCCGGCGTGGTGTCGGCGGCGTGCAACGTCGATGACTTCAGTCAATGGTGGTCGGTCGAGCAGCGCTTCTATAAGTTCGGCAGTTGCGAGTTCTGCTCACAGGTCTACTACGTGATGCGGCCGTTCGACCTTCCGAACCATGCACTCGATGTCAACAGCAACAACAACTCGCTCCGGGTGACGCCGTTCACGGACGCTCCGGGGCAGCGACAGTACGACGTTCCGCTGCCTCCGGCGCCGCGCTGATGTGGGTATTACGGTCCAGGGGGATCTCTGGAGAGAGCGGGGGACCCCCGCAATACCATCAGAAGTAACCATCCGGTTGGTTAGGTCGGAATCGCCTCCAGCAGCGAGAACCTGTCGTTGCAGCTGACCACCCGGCGGGCTTCGAAGCCGGCCGCGGTGGTGAGGGCGATCCACTCGGCCTCGGTCCGGTCCGCGCCGCCGGCGATCACCATCATCTCGACGTCGTCGAACTTCGAGTAGTGCGGCTCGTTGCCAGCCGGGATCATCGTCTCCACGATCAACGCCGGCGCCTGGCCGCGTCGTACCACTCGGAGTAGGTCGATCGCCTGCTGATCGTCGAAGTTGTGCAGGTTGCTCTTCACCAGATACGCATCCCCTGCGGGCACCTCTGCGAAGAAGTCGCCGGCCACGAGCTCGACCCGATCCAGCATCCCGGCCTCGCGGAACGCCTGCTCGGCGGTCGGCAGCACGGACTCCAGCTCCAGCAGCACACCGCGCGTCGCCGGAGCAGTTCGCAGTACCTCGACAAGTAGCGCACCGGACCCGCCGCCGACATCGACAATGCGCTCGTACGCCGAGAAGTCGTGTGCTGCCGCGATAGCCGCCATGGACTCGCCGTGGAACCCGGCAGCGGCCGCACCGAAGGTCTCCGCGGTTGAGGGATTCTCCTGGAGGTACTGGTAGATGCTGTGGCCGTAGACCTGGTCGAAGGCCGGTTCCCCGGTCCGAACGGTGTGGGCGATCCGCGCGTACGGCGACCAGAACGGCTCCAGCCCGAACATCATCGCGGCCGACCGCAACGACCCCGGTACGCCGGTGCGCAGCAGCTCGGCCGTCGGGGTCAATCCGAACCGGCCCTCGTCGTCCGCCGCGAAGACGCCCACGGATGCCGCGGCCCGCAGCACGCGGTAGAGGGCAGTGGCGTGGACGCCGAGACGCTCGGCCAACTCGTCGGCGGCCAAGGGCTTCTCGGCCACTTCGTCCGCGACGCCCAGCTCGGCCAGTACACCCAGCACGGGCGGCACCCACTTCCCGGTCAGGAATCCCATCAGCTGCTCGGCCGGCTCGGACATCTCACTCCTTCATGGTCAGGCTTCCTGACCATGACGGTAAGGTAGCCTGACCTTCGTGTCAACCGAGATCCCCCGGTACTTCGGCCTGCTGCGGCTCGCCTTCGACCAAGCCCTGACCGCCATCCTCGACGACGTCGGTCCACACCATCCCGCGCTCCGGTCCGCCCACCTGCAGCTGTTCCGGTTCGGCGGTATCGACGGCTCGCACACCGCCGAGTTGGCCGCGCACGCCGGCATGACGAAGCAGTCGATGCACGAACTGGTCACGCACCTCGAGCGAAACGGCTACCTGGTTCGCGAGGTCGATCCCGCCGACAGCAGAGCCAGGCTGGTTCGGTTGACCGCGACGGGTCGCAAGCTCGAACACCAGATCAGCAATGCGATCGCAGCCACCCTGGATGCCTGGGAGGAGCGCCTCGGCACCGACCGCTTCGACGCCCTGTGGACCACCCTCCAAGAGCTGACCGGCTCGACCACCCCACTACCTGACCGCAGCCTGATCAGAACCGAGCCCGGACAGCAGAGAACCGGTCGGGGTGGCGGACACGTAGTGCCGTAGAGGGGTTACTGCTGCGGGGCGAGATCCCATTGATCGTTGGGTGTCCGCAGTACGACGGCGGCGCAGACCGTCAGGCCGACACCGGTCAGCGCCCACGAGGTCATGTCGAGCGCCTGGTTCTGAAGGATGACGAAGGCAACGAAATGCAGCGGTTGCGAGATGATCAGGACGATGCTGGCCCAGCGGGGGATGATCCGCCACAGGGCGATCCCGAGCAGGACTGCTCCGACGATGTGGCCGATCACGAACAGCCCGATGCCGAGGCCGAAGACGCCGTGGCTGCTGGCGGCATCGAGGAATCCTGCCAGCACGTCCCGATCGAAGCCGGGCTTCGCCGCGGTTTCGAGGTAGATGTCCGCGGCGGCGAGCCCCAGGCCGCTGCCGAGGTAGGCGGCCATGTTGACGAGCGCAGCTACCGCTGCGAGCAGCGGCCGCCGTTGACGCGCGAGTCGTGCAGCTGCAAGGAACGCCGGTACCAGGGTCAGCATCGCGACCGCGCCGACCCACACCACCAGGTGCTTCGCGCCGAGATGAGCACCGATGACATCCAGCGCGGCTTGCGTATCGGCCGCGCCGTACTCGGGCGGCTGGCCGAAGGCGATGCAGAACGCCGGGATCGGCAGCACGATCGCCGCCGCCACCCGGCGAGCAGTTCGAACGTCTCGAGGTCGCGTACGGCGAACCTGGTCGGTAGGAATTGTTGGAGTACTCATCATGAAGCCCTTTCTCATGGTTGACCATCCCAACGCTGCACGCGGCAACGCCCAGCCCGCCACGGCATCGAGGTGCTCTGGGTCAGGCGGATTTCCTGGGTCTTCTGGGGGCCGGCTCCCTGTGCCACTGGGTGTTCGCGCGGCGATGATCGGCGCTATGACGACGCGTGCGCATCTGCTGTTCGGCCTGCTCCTGGCGGAGCTGCTGGTCGCAGTGGGAGGGGCCTGGATCGCCGGCCTCGAACCAGGCGACGCCGTCGCCAGCTACTTCGTCCCGAACGTCGCGATCGGCGCTTCGTTCGGTGTCTGCGGCTGGCTGATCGCGCGGTCCCGTCCGCAGAATCCCGTCGGCTGGTTGTTCCTCGTGCTCGGTCTGGCTCCGCTGACGACAGCCGCAACGGTTCCGGCGCTCCAGTACGGGCTCGACCACGGGTGGTCCAGACTCGTCTTGGACACCTTGGCCACAATCTTCGCGGCGGCCTGGCCTTGGGGAACAGACCTCTGCTTGCCGCTGGCGCTGCAACTCGTGCCGACCGGCCAGCCTGTCTCACCGCGCTGGCGATTGTTGATCTGGGCAACGTTGCTGATCGGGACGCTGAACATGCTGGTCGGCGCCTTCACTGCCGACCTGGCGCTGAAGTCGCCCGGTAGACAGCCGATGACGTTGCTCGCGCCGTACTGGCCGTCGGTTCTGTCGCCGTTGATCGGTGTGCTGCCGGTGCTGGTCACTCTGGTCATGCTGGCGTCGGTGGCCAGTCTGGTCGTTCGTTATGTGTACGGCGGCGAGGTGGTACGGCGTCAGCTGCTGTGGCTCGTCATGGCGGTTGTCGTTGCGGTCAGCATCAATCTGCCGACCAGCTTCGGGACGGAGTTCGGCAACGCGACCATCCTGCTGTTCCTCGCCGTACCGCTCATACCGGCCGCGATCACCGTGGGGATCCTGCGGTACCAGCTGTTCGACATCAGGCTCGTTCTCGCCCGCACGCTGCAGTACGTGGTCCTGACTGCCGGCGTCACTCTCCTCTATCTCGCCTTCGTCGCCCTGCTGGATCGCGCTTTTCGTGGCATCGGAGCCCCGGTCCTGGCGACCTTCGCCATCGCGCTGGCCTTCAATCCGATCCGGACGTGGCTGCAGCGGCTGGTCGATCGGATGCTGTACGGCGCGCGCCGGGATCCGGTCCGCGCTGTGTCGGCCGTCGGGCGGCTGCTGGCCGATGACGACCTCACCGTCGTACTGCAAGGCATTCGATCTGTACTGCGGCTCCCGTTCGCGGCGGTTCGTTCGAACGGAAGCGAGCTCGCGGCCACCGGCGTCCCCGCGACCGGCCTTCAGGTCGTCGCCATGACCTTTCGAGGTGAGCGCGTGGGCGAACTGGTCGTCGGTGCGAGAGCGGGTGAGCGTCGGCTCGCGAGCGCCGATCTGGAGGCGTTGAACCTGCTCGCCACGCCGCTGGCGATTGCCGTCCATGCGACTCGGCTGTCCGACGACCTCAAGGTGTCACGCCAACGGCTCGTGACGGCCGCCGAGGAGGAACGGCGGCGGCTCCATCGCGAACTCCATGACAGCCTCGGGCCAGCGCTGACCGGTGCCGCGTTCAAGGTCCAGGCCGTGAGTCACTTCATCGACGCCGATCCAGCCACCGCCACCAGACTGAACGGGGAGCTCGGCGACCAGATCCGCGATGCCATCGACGACATCCGCCGGCTGGTCTACGGACTGCGACCGCCGGCCCTGGACGAGGTCGGTCTGGTCGGCGCGATCCGTCGGGTGGCCGCTCAGTTCGACACGCTCAAGGTCGAGGTCGACATCTCCGGGGCGATGCCGACTCTTCCCGCCGCCGTCGAGGTCGCCGCCTATCGGATCGTCTCGGAAGCGCTGACCAACGCTGTCCGGCACTCGACCGGACGGCTCGCCTTCGTGCGGTTGCGGGCGACGGCCGCCGACCTCCACCTGACGATCACCGACAGCGGCACCACCGACGAACCGAACGGGGAGTGGCAGGCCGGCGTCGGGCTGCGATCGATGCGGGAACGCGCCGAGGAGCTTGGCGGGACACTCGTCGCGCAGCCGGCCCAGGACGGCGGACAGGTGCTCGCAACTCTCCCGCTGGGCGGGTTGTCGTGATCCGGGTCGCGGTCGCGGACGATCACCCGATGGTCCGGGACGGCCTGCGGTGGTTGCTGGAGGCAACCGAAGGGATCGAGCTCGTCGCGGAGGCGGCCAACGGCCACGAGGCCGTTCGCTGCGCGGTGCTGGAGCATCCCGACGTACTCGTGATGGATCTGCACATGCCCGATCTGGACGGCATCGCTGCCACTGCCGAGATCGCCAGAACGGCGCCGTCCGTCGCGGTCCTGGTGCTGACGATGCTCGACGACGACGAGTCGGTCTTCGCCGCGATGCGCGCGGGCGCCCGCGGCTACCTGGTCAAAGGCGCCGGCCAGCTGGAGATCGTCCGCGCGCTGACCGCGGTCGCGGCGGGGGAGGCCATCTTCGGCCCCGGGGTGGCGCAGCGCGTCTGGCAGCACTTCGCCAATCCGCCGACGCAGGCCCCGCCGTTTCCGGAGCTGACCCCACGCGAGCGTGAGGTGCTGGAAATGATGGCGGCCGGGTCTTTGAACGCAGCCATCGCCCGTCACCTCGGACTCACCGTCAAGACCGTCAACAACCACATCTCGGCGATCTTCGCCAAGCTCCAGGTCGCGGGCCGCCCCGAAGCCATCGCCCGCGCCCGCGACGCCGGACTAGGACGGGGCCGCTAGTCCCTGGATCCGCAGCCGCGTTGGCCCATCCTCGACAGATCTATCTGAGGGAGGATGCGGTTCTGCGGCCGCTCAACCGATGGGTTGGGATGTTGTTCGATCCGATGCATCGGGACGCGACGATCGAGGCGCTGCTGGCCGAGGATGACCTTGAGGACGGTCGAGACGCGCGTGTCGAGGAATTGCGTGGGCGTGTCCGTGCGGCAAAGGTCACGATGGATCGGGCTCGGAAGGCGCTTGAGGCGGGATGGGATCCGGTGGAATTGCGGGATCAGTACAACGCGGCGGCGGCTGAGAAGCAGGTTGCCGAGCGGGCGTTGGCGGTGGTGCCGGAGCAGGAGCTTCTGAGTCGTGACCAACTAGTTACGTATGTGGACGAGTTGGGTGATGTGGGGCGGGCGCTCGACGCGGCGGGGCCTGCGGAGCTGAGTGGGTTGTATGAGGGTTTGAGATTGTCCCTGACATACAACTACGCCGACCAGATGGTCGGCGTAGAGATTGATCCGCTGGGGGATCGTGTGGCTAAGTATCGTGTCCGAGGGGGGACACCAACACAATCTCGTCGCATACCTGCGAGATGCAGGTAGTCATAGGCGAGAGGCTAGCAGCGGATACGACGGCTTGCGAGAACCCCATGCCTGATTGAACGCGTCCATCGGACGGACAGGACTCGATCAGAGGAGGAGCTTCGCGCTCTCGGCGATGACAGCGGGTGTCGCCCATGCAGGGAGTCACGTCGCTAGTCGCCGGCCATCACCGCATCCCAACAGTTGGAGCAGACCAAGGTCTCATCGCCGTGGACTAGTTCGCCGCAGCGGGTACACGAGTCGAAGTTGCCAGGAAGATCGGCGAGGTCGCAGTTGAAGCACACGTTCATGTCGCCCTTTCCGCGCACTTCGACCAGTTGGACCAGTGCTTCGAGTTCACACTCGGGACAAGTTCGAACCGGAAGCTCGGCGCCGTCCGTGATGGCCTCGTACCAGGAGCGTCCGAGCACGTTCTCAGCTACCGCGGATGCCAGGTCGGTGCCGGACTCCCAGTGGGGCGGCCAGTGTCGATCGCAGAACAAGCATTCGGGATCGTCCTTCTCGATGCTCAGTGTCAACTGCAGGCAGTCCGGGCAGTTGATGATGAAACGGGTGTCCAGAGAGGGTTCGATCCTGGCAAGGCGGGCGTGGATCAGCAGGGTCAACTCCTTCAGCGCGGCGGCTATAAGCTCCTCCGCCTCCCCGAGTCTGGTGGCCTGGTCGACCGGTGCGTCTGGGATGAGATAGCTCCGGATGAAGACAGCAAGGACGTCGAGGGCTTTGCCTGCGACGCTCTCGATCGCGAGTATGCTGCCGCTGCCCCCGTAGTGCTGCAGCTTGTTCCTCTCGGCTTCGAGGCGTTCAAGAGCCTTACGGTGGGAACGTGGCAGGTGGATGTCGGCGTGTTCCCTGAGACGGCGGATCGCTTGTCCTAGCGTGACGCTGCGAAACTGGCCTCGTTGGTAGGCGGCGAAGTCCACTGGTTCGTCTGCGACGATGTGCGCCCAACTGACCCTTTCGAGTCGAACCTTTACTAGGACCTCGGCTGCGGCATGCAGGTTCAGTACGGCGTGTTTCAGGGAACTCGGGTCCGAAGCCGGCAGATATTCGATGGCCTTCGCGAGGAAGTCGACACCATTTGCAACGGGTTCGAAGTCGAACTCGTCCGCTGCGTTGCTTTTGCTCACGCCACGATCATAAAGACGAAGATGGCGTGCCCGAACTGGATTCTTGGTGTCATGTGGAACGACGCCGAGCACTGGGGAGGGTTCCGGTCGCCGTCGCATCTGGCGTCGGCCGTACGCTGTTTCGAGGGATTGCCGTTGCTGCAGAGATCGGCGGGCTCGTGGCTACCGATGGTTCTGTGGAGTACCGGAGATGGATCCACGGCGCCATTCGCCGTCGATGCGGCGTCGCTGGGGCTGGACGTTCACGTAGACCTTCGGTTCTTCCCACTCGATGGCAATGTGGCGAACGTCGCCCGATCGCGGTCCGACAGCCAGAGAGATCAACCGTTGGGCATGGCCGGTGCCGACGAGTCCTTCGGTGAGGACCAGGCGGACCACAGCCTCGGCGAACTCGTTCGGCAAGTCGAATGCCTGGCGCAGGTCGCTGGGGTCGATTCCGGTGGTCGCGAGCCCGCGGAGCATGCCCAGATCGCCTGGGATCGGTGTACCGAATAAGAGTTCTTGCAGACCGAGTTCGACGAGATCGTCCGGTCCGTACCCGCCCGTGCTGACTCGCATGGAGTCGCCCAGGCGAGACTCGGCTTTGGTCAGTTCGATGGTGATCTCGTCAGTGCCGCCGGCTCGGGTTGTGTGCTGGGCGCCGCTGAGTTCTGCGACGGCGACTCGGGTCCGCGATACGAAGGTAAGGCGCTCGCGATGGTAGGGCTGGTCACGTACGGACCGCACGAAGTGGGCGATCTCCTCGGAGACACGTGCTCGGATCGTGATGGTGCTGCCGGTGTCGGTGATCTCGTCAGCGCGGAATACGAAGCCGCCGAGTTTGATCCAAGGCGACAGCGCCTCTGCGGCGAGTGCCTCAAGGCGCCTGCCCACCCGCCGTACCAGGTCGTCGTCGTCGGTATAGCTCTCTGTAGTCACGAAGAAGCGGATCCGATCGATGAATCGCGAAAGTACGCCCTCGCGGTTCGGCGCGTTGGCCGCCACGTAAACGTTCACGCGCTTGCCGGTCTCCCGGGCGCGGCGATACTCGATCTCCGTCGCTGAATCGCCATCTGGTGGGTTCGGCCGGCCGTACACCTCGTTGAGAATGCCGACGTACACCGTCGAGGAGTCCAACTCGCTGAGGTAGGCCTCCTCGGCGTCCGCATCTCGGCCGAACTCCTCGAACCAGACGGCCTGAGCGCCTAAATTCTCGATCTGCTGCGCAACACCAGCTCTCGCCGCGATCGTGTCGGCCATCGCACTCGAGATGAAGATCCGCTGATTGGCGAGCCACTCCGTGACAAGCCCGCTGTCTGCGCGACGTGCAGCTGCTGTTGTGTCAACGATCACCTCAGTACCGTACGCGACTCCCGCCCGACTACTTACCTTCTTGCCTGCGCAGGAAGGCCTTTACGACGGTGCGCGGCAGGAGGTGCAGACCGTCGCGTACTCGCTGCCATCGCCTTTGGCAGCCTGGCTCGTCACGGCCTGAACGTCCAGGCGATCGGCATCGGATCCGCAGCGCGAGCATTGCCAGTTGTCGCGCTCGTAGATTCGTCTGCGTGCTTCCGCGCCAAGTTCGACCGGGTCGGGCAGGAGTGAGTCGAAGAGCGTCTCGGGTTCTCGGATGTTGTTAAGTACTGAGATGACAAGCCATGTGTTTCGCTGGTTGTTCATGTTGCCGACAAGCAAAGATGATGACGGCCCGAGGTGGAGCGCTTCACTGAGATTGTTGCGGAAGTAGGGCTCGTCGGTTTTTCGCTGAAGCTCGAAGCTTCCCCAGTCTCGGAGCATCAGATTGTGATTTCCGCACTCGTCGCGGAATCTGATTCGGGGCATCCAGCGGAAGCTCCGGGCTCCCGAGGCAGATTCGTTTTCGCCAGCATCGAAGAGGGTCATCTGGGGTGCTGATGCTGCAGAGCGGACGTTCTCCTCGAAGTCGAGCACCATCGAGTCCGGTTGCAGGATGGCCAGGCTCAATCGCTTTTTGTTGGCTTCCTGGATACTGCCGATCGTGTGCCGGGCCAACAGACTCGCTCGCGCGGATGCACCGACGTCTTTGGCGGCCTTCTCGAACCGATAGTTGATCCACTGATGGTGGTTCTGATCGCGATTCCCTGCGATGCGGAAGGACTCCTTGCGGCTGTCGGCCGGATTGCGTTCGAGCTGTACCCGGCTGACACCCCATCGGTGCGGAGCGTTCCGGCGGGCGAGCGGATAGATGCGGATCAAGCTACCAAGCTCCGCGCTGACTCCCGCGGAGCAAACGAAGACTCGTTGGTCACTGTTCGGCTCAGGGACCGTCGTGCCAAGCATGACGAAGTCTTCGAGGATCATGACGCTACCGGCTGCTCATCCGGTCGGCGTGCGGAGACCGCTCCAGCCTCATTGCTGCGCCGCCAATCGCCTCAATTCGTCGGCATGACACGCCTCGGGTGCACACCAGCAGCCGAGTGCCTTGCCGCGAAGCTCACCGATCCTGCTCAGAAGTGAAGGCTTGTTCGGCAGGTAGTGATCCGCATAGTTGCGGATAACCGTGCTCCGATCGCCGTCGTATGGAAGCTCGAACGGGTTTCCCCACTCCGTGCTGCGGTCCACAGCGAGGAAGGATCCGTTGGCCTTCGCCCAGTTGACGAGGTTGGCGTGGATTTCTCGCATGCTGACCACAACCGTCCCGCCGGCTTTCAGTTCGCCATACAGTTGTTGCTCTTCGAGTGTCCACGTCGACACGTCCAGGTGCCGTTTTACCTCCTCAGCACGCTCGACGATGCGCACGCGCATCCGGGCTCCTGACACGTTGCCGGTTTCGTCGATCTCCTCGAGAGCAGCACGCGCGGCTTGCCGCACCCGCTCGGGTTGTGTCGCGTCTTCGGCGATGAGCTTGACCTCACCCACCTTCTCGAGCGTCTTGTAGCGGCCTGCGCTTCCGCTGACGATCTCTGCAATGGCGCCGCGATCCTTGCTGGATACGGCAGAGCCACGACCTGGCGTCCTGACGTCGGCTACCGTCAACGACAGCAGGGCTTCATAGAGGGTGTGTTCCTCAGTCAGGGTGAACGCCTTGCGACAAGTGTTCTCGTCTCGCTCGGCTCGCAGCAGATCGGCCGCACCCACGAGGTCTTCGACGACATTCGCTTCGATTTGTGACCAGCCGAGTGATCTAGCAGCGGCTAGCCGTCGGCCACCTGCGATGAGTCGCAGTTCTCCGGTCAGGACGATTGGCTGGAGCTGCCCGATCTCGCTCATTGAGCTCGCAAGTGAGTCAACGTCACCGAGGTTGGTGCGATGGCGGTCGACAACCTTGATATCAGTAAGTGCAACCTTCATCGAAGCGCGATTCCTCTTCCGTATACGTTGGACCTACCCCGTGTCATCAAGTCATGGTGCAGCGAGATGGCTTGCCCCGCAACTCGGCAAATGGCCTACTAGCGCATATCAAGCGATTGTTTCCTGCCAACCAATCAGCCCGACTAAGCATCAGTTTTCGCGATGCTCGCTTGTGGTGCGGGACGGGTGTGCGCACCGTAGTTACGAGGGGTTCGCGCATCGGGTGATCGTGTGCGCTACACAACCTGATTGGTAATGGTCACGGCGAGCCAGGCTTGCCAATTCGGCGATTCCCGTCGTGAGGCGCCGTACGGATCGAACACACATGCAGACTCGCTTGCCAGTGTGTGGTGCTCGGCGACGTTCGGCTGCGCTACGTGTGAGCAGATACGGCGTATGACAGTCCAATGGCGCGGTTCAATGCGGCGACTGGTTGGGACTGACCCGTTTTGACGGACATCCGAGATCAGGAGCTTGTGCTCCGGAGGAGGCTCGCCGTCACGTCGGGTGTGATGATCAACACTCCATGTGTTGCGGTGATTGCCACCTGGAGGTCGGGTGTCCAGGCGAGAGCGCGCATGATTTTGCTGTCGGCGAGGCGGCCGCGGTTGTCGATGCTCGAGAGACCGTAGACGGCTGTCGAGGTGCGTCGGATCGCCAGTGCAGGCAGGGGAAGCGCGGTCCGGGTCGGGGCGCCGGCGGACTGCTTTGTTGCCGAATTGAGATCGCGGCGGGGCGGCACCAAGGGTGCCACGTGGGCGCTCATGAGAGGCGCCTCGGTGCCGGAACGTGAGAAAGCTCCGTGCTGCGCTGAAGCGCTTCACGGAGCCGACTTACTTGGTACTTCTGGTGTTGCGGGTATGCACCGCTGGTGTGTCCGAGGGGGGACTTGAACCCCCACGCCCCGTAAAGGGCACTAGCACCTCAAGCTAGCGCGTCTGCCTATTCCGCCACCCGGACAGGTGGTCTGCGCCTTAGTGGCGCCGACCGGAGAACAGTAGCAAACAACCTGGGTGGAATTCACATCGGGGCGGTGGGGGTGTCTGATGGGGGTAGTTCGAAGTTCAAGGAGAGGGTGTGGGTGCTGTGGCGACTGTTGATGTGGCAGGGATTGAGGCGGAGCGGGAGCGGTTGCGGGGGGAGTATCTGCAGAGCGATCGGGCTGCCAGTACGGCGCGGGGGCTGCATCATGTGGCGGTGTTGTGTGCGGATGTGGAGACGACCATCCGGTTCTATCAGGGGGTGCTGGGGTTTCCGTTGACGGAGATCGTGGGGAACCGGGACTACGAGGGGTCGAGTCACTTCTTCTTCGATATCGGGAACGGGAACCTGCTGGCGTTCTTCGACTTTCCGGGGCTGGAGCTGGGGGCGTACGCGGAGGTGCTGGGTGGGTTGCACCACATGGCGATCTCGATGGAGGCGGAGCGGTGGAGCGAGGTCAAGGCGAGGCTTGATGAGGCGGGCATCGAGTACCTGGAGGAGAGCGGTACGTCGATCTACTTCCGGGATCCGGACGGGACCCGGGTGGAGCTGATTTCGGATCCGCTGGGGGAGATGTATGGGTTGAGCGTGCTCTGAGAGGATGGCCGCATGACTAGTCCGTCGTACAGCGCTGATGCCGAAGTGGTCGAGCTGTGTAGTGAACTGATCCGGTTTGACACCACGAACTACGGCAACGGGAAGAGCAAGGGGGAGCGCGGGGCGGCGGAGTATGTCGCGGCGAAGCTCGACGAGGTCGGGATCGAGTCGACGATCTACGAGTCGGAGCCGGGGCGGGCGACGCTGGTCGCGCACTGGGAGGGCCAGGACCAGAGCGCCGATCCGTTGCTCGTGCACGGACACCTGGACGTCGTACCGGCTGATCCGAAGGACTGGAAGGTCGATCCGTTCGCGGGGGAGATCTTCGACGGGTGCGTGTGGGGGCGCGGCGCGGTCGACATGAAGGACTTCGACGCGATGGTGCTGTCGGTGGTGAGGGCGCGTCAGCGGGCAGGTGTGAAGCCGCGGCGGCCGGTGCGGCTGGTGTTCACGGCGGACGAAGAGGCCGGCGGCGTGTACGGCGCCCAGTGGCTGATCAACAACCATCCGGAGGCGGTCGCGGACTGCACCGAGGGGATCGGTGAGGTCGGCGGGTTCTCGGTGACGGTCAAGGACGATCTGCGGCTGTACCTGATCGAGACGGCCGAGAAGGGCATGGACTGGATGCGCCTGAAGGCCCGCGGTACGGCGGGTCACGGGTCGATGATCAACACCGACAACTCGGTCACGAACCTGGTCGAGGCGGTCACCCGGATCGGCGGGCACCAGTGGCCGTTGCGGATCACGCCGACGGTGCGGGAGTTCCTGAACACGCTGGAGGAGGTGCTCGGGGTCGAGCTCGATCCCGAGGACATGACCGAGACGCTCGCGAAGCTGGGCAGCTTCAGCCGGATGTTCGGTGCGACGATCCGGAACACGGCCAACCCGACGATGCTGAACGCCGGCTACAAGGTGAACGTGATTCCGGGTGAGGCCGAGGCGCACATCGACGGGCGGTTCCTGCCGGGGTTCGAGGACGAGTTCCACGCGACGATCGACGAGCTGCTCGGCGACAAGGTCACCCGCGAGACCGTGGTCACCGACATCGCGCTGGAGACCGAGTTCAGCGGTGATCTGGTCGAGGCGATGAAGGCGTGCCTCGCCGCCGAAGACCCGCAGAGCCGTACGGCGCCGCTGCTGATGTCGGGCGGTACGGACGCCAAGTCGTGGAGCCGGCTCGGCGTTCGCTGCTTCGGTTTCGTGCCGCTGCAACTGCCGCCGGACCTCGACTTCATGGGCATGTTCCACGGGATCGACGAGCGCGTCCCGACGACCTCGCTGGAGTTCGGTTCCCGGGTGCTCGACCAGTTCTTCGCCAAAGCCTGACCACACAGAGCCCGACAAGACACGGCCTGACAAAGAACAGACACAGGAAGGTACGCCGATGCCCGAGGTGCCGCGGTTCCACCTGGCCATGCCCGTCGACGATCTGGACGCGGCGCGCGAGTTCTACGGGAAGGTCCTCGGGCTCGAGCAGGGCCGGAGCTCCGACACCTGGATCGACTGGAACCTGCACGGCCACCAGTTCGTGACCCATGTCGCGCCGGAGCGGACCAAGCAGATTCACAATCCGGTCGACGGGCACGACGTACCGGTGCCGCATTTCGGGCTGGTGCTGGCCGTGGAGACGTTCCAGGAGCTGGCGGCGCGGCTGCGCGAGGCCGGTGTCGAGTTCGTGATCGAGCCTTATGTGCGGTTCGAGGGGCAGCCGGGCGAGCAGTGGACGATGTTCTTCCTGGACCCGGCGGGGAACGCGCTGGAGTTCAAGGCGTTCGCGGATGACGCTCAGGTGTTCGCGAAGTAGTTCCTGAGGTCAGGAAATACTGACCGGCCGCGTACGTCGACATCGTCAGGGCGCCGCGGCCGGGGAAGTCCCGGCCGGACATCCGGAGCGCGATCAGGCCGTCCGAGATCAGGAAGAGCAGACCGCCGAGGCCTGAACGCGGGTTGTGCCAACGGGAGACGACGGCCGTTGCGGTGAGCAACAAAGCGTACGCCGCGACGGGGATCTTCTGGTTGCCGAGACCGGGGGAGAGGGCCGCGATCAGCGCTCCCCACAGGGCGCCGTACACGGCGAGAACACGCCAGTCCCGCGTGCCGGAACGGCCCGTGAAGAACGCCAGGTAGCAGGCGTGGGCGGCGGCGAAGGCGGCCATGCCGGCGAGCTCGAAGCGGGTCTCCAGGAGTAGGTCGCCGGCGGCCGAGGCGAGGATTGCGGCCTGCAGCAAGGGATGTGCCTGTTGGCTGCGGGTCCAGGACAGCAGCAGCGGCATCAGCGCGACCTTGCTGCTCTGTCGCAGGACCTTGATGTCGGCGGCCACGGCGACGGTCTGAATGACCGCCGCGCTCCAGAACGCCGTCAGCCGTCGCCGGTCAGTGGCCAGCCGCCCCAGGTTCATGGGGCCGAGTCTGCCGCACAAATCGGCCGGGCGGGCCGTTGTTCACGACAAGTTCAACGTTGTCCGGAGCTGGGGCAGGTAGCGCATGAGCACCTTTGGTGGCGTTGGCGAGGTGACTACGGACAGGACTAGGCGATAGCGGAAGGGGGCTGGGACCAGCTGCTCGCCGGGTCGTAGTTCGGTGGCTAGGGCGCTGCGGGGGACGAGGGCCAGGTGGGAACGGCGGCGTGCCATCGCGACGGTGGTTCCGAGGGTGACGCCGCGGCGGGCGGCGGCGCCGAGGGCGACCAGGCGGGACTGGACCTCCTCACTGCCTCGGTCGTACGTCGAGAACGCTACGAGGCGGTCCTTGAGTGGTTGCTTGCCGTGGCCGGGGAGGTCGACGCCGGAAGGGACGAAAAGGACGAGGTCGTCGCGGCCGACCCGGCGGGCGATCGTGCCGCGGGGCAGGGTCATCTGCTCGGCGATGGCGATGAAGGCGGCGTCCATGGTGCCTTCGGCGACGCGTTCGACGAGGAAGTGGCCGTGGTCGACCTGCTGCTCGATGTCGGTGTCCGGGAGGTCGGCGTCGAGGACCGGGAAGAGGATCGGCGCCAGGCTGACGAAGGTACCGATCACGAGGCGGCGGCCGGAGGCGGCTGCGCGGGTGGCGTCGTACACGTCCTCGAGGTGGCCGAGGATGTGGTCGGCTCGGCGGGCGAGCTCGGCACCGGCCGGGGTCGGGCGGGCGCCGCGGGTGTCACGCTCGAAGAGTTTGGTGCCGCAGAGGCGCTCGATCCGGGCCAGGCGCTGGGAGGCGGAGGGCTGGGAGATGCGGAGCTCGCGGGCTGCAGTGCCGACCGCGCCCGTGCGCACGATCGCCTGGACCAACCGGAGATCCTCGACTGCGGGTAATGAGCTCATAGGGACAGGCTATGGCAAGGGTTCAGGTTGCACTGCCTACCTGGGGGAGCTGAAACGCCAAAGAATCAAGGACATGAGAGCTCGGAGCGAGGCGGCAGTGCTGTTGGCGAGTGGTGGGGTTTCCGACCTGGCGATGCGGTTCACGCAGGTTGCGCTGCCGTTGGTAATCCTGCAGCAGACCGGGTCGGTGGCCGCGACAGGCCTGGTGGGCGGCGCGGCCGGCGTACCGGTGTTGCTGTCTCCTTGGTGGGGTCGGCGGGCGCGGCAATGGGTGGATTCGGGGGCGCGGTTGGCGGTGGTCGCGGTGGTGACCGCCGTCGCGTTGGCGATGGTGCCGGCTGCGGCTGGTCTTGGGTTGCTCACGCCCGGGCTGCTCGTTGCCGGCGGGCTGCTGTTGGGGTGCGGTGATGCCTTGGGTACGCCGGGTAGGACGGCTCTGCTCGCGGATGTCGGGGATCGGTGGGCGCCGGGAAAGGCTGTCGTGCTGCTGACCTGGCAGGACGGTGTACGGCGGGTGGGCATGGTGGTGGGTCCGGTGCTGGGGGCCGTGGCGGTCGCTGCGGGGATCACGAACGCGCTGTTGTGGGTGGAGGCGGTTGCGGTCCTTATCGGTGGGCTGGTGTGTATCGGGATCCGCCGCGAGGGCGGTCGAGTTGGGGGAGTGGCGCCGTCGATCCGCGGGAGTTTGGTGGGGCGGCGTGCGGTGGCGCTCGGATGGGTGATTCGGGGGACGGGGTGCGTGACGTGGTTCGCGTTCACGCTGGGGTTGTCGGTGATCGGGGCCGAGCGGGGGCGGCCGGGTGTCTATCTCGCGGCTGGGACGAGCGGGTACGGCGTTGGCGCGTTGGCCGGAACGCTCGTCGCGGTGCACGTGATCAGGCGGGTGCCCGCCGTACCGCTCGCGGCTGTGGCGTGGGCGGTGGTGGGGTTGTGCTGGATCGGGATGGGGCTGTGGGTGAGCCCGGAGGGAGTCGCGATCCTCGGGTGCCTGTCGGGGATGGTGGTTGTCTGGGGCATCGCGGCCATCTCGGCGATGATCACGCGGTCCTCGGACGGAGCCGACCGGCGGGCGCTGCTGTCTGGACAGTCGGTGGTGGTGAACGCGAGCAGTTCGGCCGGCTTGCTCGTCGGCGGATCGATCATCGCGGCCGTCGGTGCGGAGAGCACGCTGATCGGCGCCGGCCTCCTGACGACCCTGGTCGCCGTCGCGGTGGGCTGGTCCGCAACCACCCGACAGCGCCACGCCGAGCGAGCGGCTGGGGTGTCAGGCTAGGTCGATGCCGAAGCCGGGGCGATCGGCCAGGGTCAACAAGCCGTCCGCCAGGGTGTAGCCGTTGTCGGTGGTGCCGAGGGTGTTGGCGGGGACGCCTTCGATGATGTCGACGTTGCCCAGGCCGGCTGCCAGATGGGCGGCGTACAGGGTCTTCAGGGGCAGACCCCAGGCGTGCGGAGAGGCCTTGACCGCGAGGTTGGGCATGGTGTGGCGCCAGGCGGTGAAGCCGTGGGAGACGACGTCCATCAACGCGACGTCGATGAGGCCGTTGCGGGCCAGGCCGAGGATGTGGTCGACGTTGGGTGAGTACTCGCCGTCGGCCACGAGCGGCCGGGTCGGCAAGCCGGCGAGGTGCTCGCGGAGGAAGGCGAGGTCCTCGGGGCGCTCGGCGAACATCTCCTCGAGCCAGTACAGGTCGCAGTCGCCGACCGCGGCGAGGAAGTCGATCAGGGTGTTGACCGAATAGCCGTCGTTGGCGTCGACCATGATCGCGGCGTCCGGGTAGAGCTCGCGGGTCAGCCGGGTGACGGCGATATCGCGGTCGAGCCCTTCCGCGGCGGGCATCCAGCGGTAGCCGCGGCCGACCTTCAGCTTGAAGTCGCGGAAGCCGAAAGCCTCGTCCTGCTTGAGATTCCGAGCGATCACGTCGAACCCGGAGTCCAGATCGTCGAAGTAGATCCCGCCGCTGTAGCACCGGACCTGCGGCGAGCCGGCCGCCCCGAGCATCACATACACCGGTACGTCGAGGATCCGCGCGGCCAGGTCATGCAGCGCGTAATCGAGGAACAACGCGTCGGGCGCGATCACACCAGCAGCCGGGTCGATCAGCTCGGCTACCGAGCGGCCGATCAGTGCGCCCGGGTCGCCGGGGCCGAGCGGCAGCCCCCAACCACGAGCGCCACGCGAGGTCTCCACCAGGTACGCCGTCTCGAGCGCGCCACTGCCCTTGTGGTCGCGCAGGGAGTTCCGCCCGACGTTGCGCAGGAAGCGGGCGCCGACCTGGACCAGGCTGATCGCGCTGATCACGTGCTGGGAGAGCGTCATCGAGGACCTCCAGAAATGGGGATGTCGAGCTCCGGACGGTGATGTCACACTGCGGAGCATGTCCGAGATCGTGATCACCACACTTGCCGAGCGCCCCGAAATCACCAGCGTGCTGGGAAACTTCTGGAAGGTCTGGCCGCGCTTCATGCTCGAGGACCTGATCGGCGACGCGCTGATCGGTCACGTGAGCCGCGAGTTCGCAGACCAGTGCCTGGTCGCGACCGAGGACGGCGAGCTGGTCGCGCACGCGCGCAGCCTCCCGTTCGCTTTCGGCATCGAAGGCCGCACCGAGCTGCCGTCGCGAGGCTGGGACCAGGTCCTGCAGTGGGGGATCGAGGACCACCGGCTCGGCCGTGAGACGAACGTGTCGAGCGCGCTCGAGGTGATGATCAAGCCGTCGCACCACGGGCGCGGCCTGTCGCACCGGATGGTCGCGGGCATGCGCGACGCCGTGAAGGCGAAGGGCCACACCGCCCTCTACGCGCCGGTCCGCCCGAACGGCAAGACCGACGCCCACCTCCCAATGACCCAGTACGCCGCTCAAACCCGCGACGACGGTCTCCCCGTCGACCCGTGGCTGCGGGTCCACGTCCGCGCCGGCGGCAAGATCATCAAGGTGGCGACCGCGTCGATGGTCGTCGCCGCCTCGCTCGCCGAGTGGCGCGAGTGGACCGGCCTGCCGTTCGACAGCACCGGCCCCGTCGTCGTACCGGGTGCTCTGGTGCCGGTCGAGGCCAGCCTGGAGCACGACCGCGCCGTCTACATCGAGCCGAACGTCTGGGTCCGGCACGACGTCTAGCGCGTCGACCGTCGGCCCTCAGAAGGTGCGCAGCACCTTGATGACGCGGCGGCGCAGCCAGACCCGGCGGGTGCCGTCGGGATACCGGCGGAGGCGGGCCAGCTCCCAGCCGCCGTACTCGGCGTACTCGGTGAGCAGGCGGCGCACCGCGCCACGCGACTCCGTCCGGGAGACTTCGAACTGCTGTAGCTCGTATTCGGCCATCCGCACCCTCCAGCTACTTCAACCGGTAGAACCTCACGAAACATCCTCCAGCGCCGCCACGATGGCCGGCGGCAGAGTCAGCTCCTCCACACCCAGCACCGACTTCAGCTGCATCGCCGTCCGGGCGCCGACGATCGCCGCCGACACGCCGGGCCGGTCCCGCACCCAGGTGAGCGCGACCTCGAGCGGAGTCCAGCCGAGCCCGTCCGCGGCGCGTGCCACCGCTTCAACGATGCCTGAACCACGGCCGTCGAGGTAGGGGTCGACGAATCTGGACAGATGCTGAGACGCCGCCCGGGAGTCCGCCGGGATGCCGGTGCGGTACTTGCCGGTCAACACACCGCGGCCAAGCGGGGACCACGCGAGCACGCCGATCCCCAGCCCGCCGGCCGCGCGGATCGCGTCCGCCTCGGCGTCGCGGGCGAGGAGTGAGTACTCCACCTGGTTCGACACCGGTACGGCGCGGCCGGGCCACGCCTGCTGCCAGGTCACCGCGCGAGCCGCCTTCCACCCGGCGTAGTTCGAGACGCCGACATACCGGACCTTGCCGGAGTTGACGGCGTAGTCGAGCGCGGACAGCGTCTCCTCGAGCGGCACGTCGTCGGACCAGGTGTGCAGCTGCCACAGGTCGATGTAGTCGACGCCCAGCCGCTTCAGCGAGGCGTCCAGGTCGCGCAGCAGCGAGCCCCGCGAGGTGTCGGTGATCCGCTCGCCACGCCGGACGCTGAACCCGGCCTTGGTGGCGATCACCACATCGTCACGCTCGACCACGTCGCCGAGCAGGGTGCCGATCAGTCGCTCGCTGTCACCGTCGCCGTACGCCGCGGCGGTGTCGATCAGGGTGCCACCGGCGGCCACGAAGGCGGCGAGTTGCTCGCGCGCCTCGTGCTCGTCGGTGTCGCGGCCCCAGGACATGGTGCCCAGGCCGAGCCGACTCACCGCCAGACCACTGTGACCGAGATAGCGCTGCTGCATGGGTCGAGCCTATTGCGGGCCACCGACAACGGCTGGATAGGCTCGCCAGTCATGCGACTCGGACTGAACATCGGCTTCGTCTTCGGTGACGAGCACCTGGACCATCTCAAGCTCGTCAAAGAGGCCGAGTCCCTCGGTTTCTCGGTCACCTGGGCAGCGGAGGCGTACGGCTCGGACGCCGCCACGCTGCTGACCTGGATCGCCGCCCAGACGACCACGATCGACGTCGGCGCGGCGGTCTTCCAGATCCCGGCCCGTACGCCGGCCATGACCGCCATGACCGCGGCCACGCTGGACCGGTTGTCCGGTGGCCGGTTCCGGCTCGGCCTCGGCGTGTCCGGGCCGCAGGTGTCCGAGGGATGGCACGGCGTCCGGTTCGACAAGCCGCTGGCCCGCACCCGCGAGTACGTTGCCATCGTCAACGCCGCCCTGCGGCGCGAGACGGTGGAGTTCCACGGTGAGCACTTCGAGTTGCCGCTGCCCGGTGGGCCGGGCAAGGCGCTGAAGCTGTCGAGCCGCCCGCTCCGCGACCACGTGCCGGTCTACCTGGCCGCGGTCGGCCCCAAGAACCTCGAGCTGGCCGGCGAGATCGCCGATGGCTGGCTCGGGATCCTCAACGACCCCGCTTATCTTGGAGAGCAGTTGAATCACATCAAGACGGGACGCGAGTCTCGTCAGCTGGGGCTGGACGGCTTCGACGTCGTCGCCTCGGTTCCCCTGATGACCGGTGACGACCTGGAGGCCGCCGCCGACCCGATCCGTGGGTACGCCGCGTTGTACATCGGTGGCATGGGCAGCCGGGAGAAGAACTTCTACAACGCCCTCGCGGTCCGGATGGGCTACGCCGACGAGGCCAAGGAGATCCAGGACCTGTACCTGGCCAAGCAGCACCGCGACGCGATGGCCGCCGTACCGCACGGGTTCATCGACGGGATCTCGCTGCTGGGCGGCAAGGAGCGGCTGGCCGAGAAGCTGACCGCCTACGCCGAGGCCGGTACGACGACTGTGGCGGTCACGCCGTTCGCGTCGACCGTGGAGCAGCGGCTGGCCGACATCCGCGTGCTCGCCGAGGCCCTCGAGCTCTCCGGAGTGGGTAGCTAGTGACGATCTGGGACTCGATCATCCTCGGCATCGTCGAGGGGCTCACCGAATTCCTGCCGGTCTCCAGCACCGGCCACCTGACCATCGCGTCGAAGGCCCTCGGCCTGCCGATCGACGACCCGAGCGTGACCGCGTTCACCGCGGTGATCCAGTTCGGCGCCATCGCGGCGGTCGTGGTCTACCTGTGGAAGGACATCGCCCGGTACGCCGTGGCGTGGTTCCGCGGACTCACTAAGCCCGAGTACCGCGGCGAGTTCGACCACCGGATGGGCTGGTACGTGATCATCGGCTCGCTGCCGATCTGCATCGTCGGATTCCTCGCCCGGGACCTGATCTCCGGACCGCTGCGCAGCATGTGGTGGGTGGCGGGATCACTGATCGGCTGGTCGTTCTTCATGGTCGCGGCCGAGCGCCTCGGGTCGAAGAAGCGCCCGCTGGAGAAGATCACCCTCACCGACGCCATCGTGATGGGTCTGCTGCAGTGCCTGGCGCTCATCCCGGGTGTCTCGCGGTCCGGTGCGACCATCACGGCCGGTCTGTTCCGCGGCCTGGACCGGGTCGCCTCGACCCGCGTCGCCTTCCTGCTCGGTATTCCGGCCCTGGTCGGGGCCGCGGTGTTCGAGTTGCCGGACGCACTCGGCGGCCACGTGGGCGCCGTACCGCTGCTGGTCGGGACGGTGGTCAGCTTCATCGTCGGTTATGCGTCGGTGGCGTGGCTGGTCCGGTTCGTGGCCAAGCACACGACGGAAGTCTTCGCCTTCTACCGGGTGCTGGTCGGCATCGTCATCCTGATCCTGCTCGCCACCAGCACGATCACGGCAACCTAGAGCCAACCGACCTTGCGGAAGAAGCCGTACATCGTTCCGCAGACGCTGCCCATCAGCAGCAGCACCGCGTAGTACCCGAAGTGCCAGCGCAGTTCGGGCATGTGATCGAAGTTCATGCCGTAGATGCCGGCCAGCATGGTCGGCACTGCGGCGATCATGACCCAGGCCGAGATCTTGCGCATGTCGTCGTTCTGCTGGACCGAGACGCGGGCCAGGTGCGCGTTCAGCGCTGAGGTGAGCAGGGTGTCGAGAGCGTCGGTCTGCTCCGACACGCGGGTGACGTGGTCGGTCACATCTCGGAAGAAGGCCGCAGCGTGCCGGTTGATCCCGGGGGCGCCGTGCGAGAACGCCTCCATCGGCTCGCGGAGCGGGAAGATCGCCCGGCGCATCTCGAGGACCTCGCGCTTGAGCTTGTAGATCCGCTCGGCGTCGCTGGTGCGCTCCGGCGAGAAGACCGAGGACTCGACCTCGTCGACGTCGATCTCGACCTGGTCGGCGACCTCTTCGTAGCCGTCCACCACCGAGTCGCAGACCGCCCACAGGACGGCGCCCGGGCCGTGGCCGAGCATCGAGGCCCGGTCCTCGAGCGCCTGCCGGGTGGTGGACAGTTCGGCACCGTCGCCGTGCCGCACGGTCACGACGTACTGGGGGCCGACGAAGACGCTGACCTGTCCGGTCTCCACCTGGTCGCCCTCGTCGACGTACCAGAGGGTGCGCAGTACGACGACCAGCGCGTCGCCGTACCGCTCGACCTTGGGACGTTCGTGGGCGCGGAGGGCGTCCTCGACGGCGAGTTCGTGCAGGCCGAACAGGGCCTGGACGCGGCGCATCTCGGCGTCGGAGGGGTCGTGCAGGCCGACCCAGCCGAAGGTGAGGTTGTCGGCGCCGATGGCTTGTGCGACGGTCTCGGGTTCCTTCGGCAGATCGAGCCGCTCGCCCTCGGCGTACACGCCGCAATCCACGATCACCGGACCATCATGGCACCGCGACTTGCCGGGACCGGATACCGTGCACGCTATGCCCACGGTGATTCTGGTTCGGCACGGCCGCAGTACCTCGAACACATCCGGCACTCTGGCCGGGCGGACGCCCGGTGTGAAGCTGGACGAGACCGGGGCCCAGCAGGCCGCAGCCGTCGCCGAGCGGCTCGCGGGACTGCCGCTGGCCGCGATCGTCACGTCCCCGCTGGAGCGCTGCCGGCAGACCGCGGCCGCCATCGCCAAGCAGCACCCTGGGCTGCGGCCCGCGACCGACCGGCGGCTGACCGAGTGCGGGTACGGCGATTGGACCGGGCAGAAGATCTCGACCCTGGCGAAGGACCCGCTGTGGGCGGTCGTCCAGGCGCACCCGTCGGCGGTGACCTTCCCGAACGGCGAATCGATGCGCTCCATGCAGCAGCGTGGGGTCGACGCGATCCGCGCGCAGAACGCGCTCCTGCCGGACGACGCGATCTGGGTGGCGGTCTCGCACGGCGACGTGATCAAGGCGATCGTGGCCGATGCCCTTGGCCAGCATCTGGACACCTTCCAGCGGATCGTCGTCGACACCGCTTCGACCACGATCATCACCTACACCAAGACCCGCCCCTTCCTGGTCAGGCTGAACGACACCGGCAGCGAGCTGGCGTCCCTGATCCCGAAGCCGCCGGCCAAGGGAAAAACGACCAAAAAGCAGTCCTCGGACGCCGTTGTAGGCGGACGGTAATAGGGTTCTGGGTATGGCACGCGTTGTTCATTCCTACGACGATCCTGAGCGGTTCGTCGCCGGCACCGTGGGGGAACCCGGTGCGAGAACGTTCTTCCTGCAGGCCCGGGCCGGTGTCCGGCTGACCTCGGTGGCCTGTGAGAAGGAACAGGTGATGGCGCTCGCGGAGCGGCTGGACGTGATGCTGGACGAGGTCGCGCGCCGCTTCGAGCGGGAGCCGCTGACGCCGCTGGGGCCGGATGACACCGACCCGCTGGAGCAGCCGATCGAGGAGGAGTTCCGGGCCGGCACCATGACGCTGGCCTGGGAGGCCGACGCGGAGCGGGTGGTGATCGAGGTGTTCTCGGTCGTCGCCACCGAGCAGGTCGAGCTCGAGGACGAGGATCCGGTCGCGGCCGTGCTCGAGTCCGAGGACGGCGAGGCGTTCGTGGTCCGGCTGACCGAGCAGCAGGCCCGGGCATTCGCCCGGCGCGCGGTGGCGCTGGTCGCGTCCGGCCGGCCGAACTGCCCGTTCTGCGGGCGCCCGATCGACCCCGAAGGCCACATCTGCCCCCGCGCCAACGGCTACCGCAGGCACCTCCCCGAATGACCGATCCAAATTTGCTTGCCCGTGGGGAGCTTTCCCTGCATGGCCGGCTGATGGCTGCGTCGAACGGGACCTATCAGGGTTCGGTCAGCTTGCGCGGGGAGACGGCGACTGTCGTCTACAAGCCGGTGCAGGGTGAGCGGCCGCTGTGGGACTTCCCGGACGGGACGCTGGCCGAGCGCGAATACGCGGCGTACGTCGTCTCGGAGGCGCTCGGCTGGTCGATCGTGCCGCCGACGCTGCTGCGGGACGGGCCGCTCGGCGAGGGCATGGTGCAGCTGTGGATCGACGAGGTCGAGCTCACCGCGGGCGAGACCGAGCTGGTCGACATCGTTCCGCAAGGCCGCGTGCCTTCCGGCTGGGTCGGCGTACTGGATGCGCTGGACGGACGGCACAACCCGGTGACGCTGGTGCATGCCGATACGCAGTCGCTGCAGCGGATGGCCGTGTTCGATGCCTTGGTCAACAATGCCGATCGCAAGGGCGGCCACGTCCTGAACCCGGGCGACGGCCGCGTGTTCGGCGTCGACCACGGACTGACCTTCAACGCCGACGACAAGCTGCGGACCGTGTTGTGGGGCTGGGCCGGTGACCCGATCGCGCCGGATCTCCTCGAGGATGTACGGCGGTTGGCGGACGGGCTGGCTGGTGGTCTCGGGCAGGAACTCGGCCGGCTGATCACCACGCTTGAGCTGACCGCGACCCGCGAGCGGTGCTCGACGCTGCTGAAGAGCGGTTCGTATCCCTACCCGAGCGAGGACTGGCCGGCGATTCCCTGGCCGGCCTTCTGAGCGGTGCTCGGGCTGATCCCTCGTTCACGCTTGAAGGCCGAGCTGAAGCTGAACGCGTCGGCGTACCCGACCTGTCTGGCGACCGCCGCGACGGTGGCGCCGGGCTCGGTCAGCCGGTCGACGGCCAGTGTCATCCGGAGCTCGGTCAGATAGGTCAGCGGCGCCTGCCCGGTGAGCTGGGTGAATCGCCGTACGAGCGTTGTCCGGGAGACGGCGGCGAGTTCGGCGAGGCTGGCCAGCGTCCAGGCAGTGGCGGGGGAGGAGTGCATCGCTTGCAGGACCGGACCGGCCACTTCGTCGCCCATCGCGGCGTACCAGGGTGGCGGGTTCGCTTCGAACCAGTCGCGCAGGCAGCAGACCATCAACCAGTCCAGCAGCCGGTCGAGCCCGACATGGCGGCCGAGCGCACCGGCGGCGATCCGCTCCTGCAGGTACTCGCGCAGCGGCGTGCAGTCGTGGTCCTCGGCGACGACGACCAGCGGCGGTAGCTCGTCGACCAGCCTGCGGGGGAGTTCCTGGCGGACGTGGTAAGCGCCGGCCATCAGGACTGTGCCGTGGTCGATCGGCCCGGGGGAGTCGACGCGACCGTCGCAGCGGACGTCGACGGTCGGGCCGGCGCGGCTCGGGTCGTCGGTGAACAGGAAGTGCTTCGGGCCGCGGACGATCGCGGTCTGACCTGGGAAGACCTGCTGTGGTTCGACGCCCTCGGCAACAATCCAGCCGGTGCCGAGGAGCGGGGCGCAGAACGTCATGGCCGCGCCGTCGACGAAACGCAGCGCGTACGGCGGGGCGAGTACCGGCGTACCGAGGACAGCGCCTTCGGCCCGCAGACCGCGCAGAAGGTCGTCGAGGGGATCCACCGCACCAGCCTAGGTGGGCCGCAGGCGCATGCGGGCGGTCCGATTGCCCATGTGGTCGGTGGCAATTGCCCGATTGACTCTGGGTATGACGATTCTGGTGTTGGGTGCGACAGGGAAGACGGGCCGTCGAGTGGTCGCACGGCTGCGTTCCGAGGGGATTGCGGTGCGGGCGGCGTCGCGGTCGGGGGAGACCCGGTTCGACTGGACGGATCGCGGTACGTGGGCGAACGCCGTACAGGATGTGGAAGCGGTGTATCTGGTGGCGCCGGATGATCCAGAGCCGATCGAGGCGTTTGTTCAGCAGGCCGTGGCAGCTGGTGTACGGCGGTTTGTCGCGCTCTCGGGGCGTGGGATGGACGCGGCCGTTGGGCGGTTCGGCGCGGGGATGGCCGAGGGGGAGCGGGTGGTTCGGGCTTCCGGGGCCGAGTGGACGATCCTGGGCGCGAACAATTTCGCGCAGAACTTCGACGAGGACCTCTGGCATGAGCCGGTGCTCGCGGGGCGGCTGGCGCTGCCGGCCGGTGAGCTGCGGGAGCCGTTCGTCGACATCGAGGATGTGGCGGAGGTCGCGGTGAAGGTGCTGACCTCGCCGGGGCATCACGGCCGGACCTACGAGCTGTCGGGGCCGGAGGCGCTCACGTTCGCGGAGGCGGTGGCGGTGATCGGCAAGGTCTCCGGACGATCGATCGAGTACGTCGCGCAGACGCCGGCCGAGTATCGCGCCGACCTGCTCGCTCTGGGCTGGCCGGCGGAGGTCGCGGACGAGTTGAACGCGTTGTTCGAGATCATGCTCGAGGGCCATCTGGCGACGCCGGCCGACGACATCGAACGGTTGCTCGGGCGGCCGGCGGGGAGTTTCACCGCGTACGCCGAGCGGGTCTGGGCAGGGTAACGGACCTGGGTGCGGCACGCGGACCTGACCGGGGAATGGAACCGTGTCGTGCCGGTCAATTCACGGCTGACATAAGCTCCAGACCATGCAGGCGTGGACTACTCCAGACATCCCGGTCGTGCCGGGCCCCGCCCGGCGGCTGCGCCTCCACGACACCGCCTCCGGCGGACCGGTCGAGGTGCAGCCGGTCGACGGCAGCACCGCGCGGATGTACGTGTGCGGCATCACGCCGTACGACGCGACCCATATGGGCCACGCGGCGACGTACGTCACGTTCGACCTGGTGAACCGGTTGTGGCGCGACGCCGGCTACGAGGTGCTGTACACGCAGAACATCACCGACGTCGACGACCCGCTGCTCGAGCGTGCCGCAGCGACCGGCGTCGAGTGGACCGAGCTGGCCCACAAGGAGATCCAGCTCTTCCGCGACGACATGACCGCGCTCCGGGTGATCCCGCCGCAGCACTACATCGGCGTCGTCGAGTCCATCGACCTGGTCGCGTCCGCCGTACAGGAGCTTCAGGAGGCCGGTGCGGTCTACTCGGTCGACGGCGACCTGTACTTCGCGGTGAAGGCCGACCCGGCGTTCGGGGGAGTGTCGAACTACGACCGCGAGACCATGACCGCCCTCTTCGCCGAGCGCGGCGGCGACCCGGACCGCGCCGGCAAGCGCGACCCCCTGGACAGCCTGCTGTGGCGCCACGAGCGCCCGGACGAGCCGTCGTGGGATTCGCCGGTCGGCCGAGGTCGTCCTGGCTGGCATGTTGAGTGTTCGGCGATCGCGCTGAAGCATCTCGGTATGTCGTTCGACGTGCAGGGCGGTGGATCGGACCTGATCTTCCCGCACCACGAGATGTCCGCCAGCGGCGCTCAGGTGGCCACCGGCCAGCACCCGTTTGCCCGTGCCTACGTCCACCAGGCGATGGTCGGCCTGGACGGCGAGAAGATGTCCAAATCCAAGGGCAACCTCGTCCTGGTCTCCAAGGAACGCCTCTCCGGCACCGACCCAATGGCGATTCGCCTGGCCCTCCTGGCACACCACTACCGCACCGACTGGTTCTGGACGGCCGAAGGCCTGACCGAGGCCCAGTCCCGCCTAGACCTCTGGCGAGGCGCCCTGGGCCGCGGTTCTGCCCCCGACGGCGCAGCCACAGTCGACGCCATCCGCGCAGCCCTCACCAACGACCTGGACACCGTCGCGGCCCTGTCCGCCGTAGACACCTGGTCCGAGTCCAACGGCGACGACCCCGCCGCGCCCGCCGTAGTAGCCCAGGCTCTCGACGCCCTCCTCGGCATCAAGCTCTAGCCCCTGCTGCTGATCGCGCCTTTGCGTGGATCTACTGCCGCTGAGAGGCAGCAGATCACCGCAAAGGCGAGTTGGCATGGTCGGCCGGTGCGGGCGTCGTGCGGTGGCTGAGCACTGGGGTTGGTCAGTAGCCCCTCCTTCCCGAATGTGCTCGTCCCGTCCCGCCGCTCGGATTCGGCCGGACGCGGTCGGCGGTGGCTGGTCGCCGCTGCGGCCGGATTCACTGAGACGGGTGGCTGAGCAGGTGCGTGGCTGAGGGGGATGGCGAGGCCGGTGACCACGGTTGCGGTTGTTTGAGCTTCTGGGCTATGGCTGCGGCCTCGAAGCGCACTAGTCGGGAACGTTTCGTCACCGGGCGCCGCTTTATTACCGATTAGCGGGGGTAGGTGCGGGTTCACGGATGATTGCTGCCGGTATTTGGCAGTAGGTCTCCGTGGATCTGTGGCTGGGCGGGGTGAGCGCGTGTTTGCGGAGACCTACTGCCGCTGGGTGGCAGCAGCTCCCCGTGGATCTGTGGCTGGTGGCGGTTAGTGCCTGTTTGCGGGGATCTACTGCCGTTGGGTGGCAGGAGGTCCCCGCAAAGATAGTCGGTGCCTCCGATTCGCGCCGCACCGGACAGGCCGGGCACGTGCGCGGTGGCTGTCGCCGCTGCGGCCGATTTCCTGAGACGGGTGGCGGGGCAGGTGCGTGGTTGAGGGGATGGCGAGGCGGGCGGGCGCGGCTTGCGGTTGTTTGAGCTTCCGGGCTTCGGTTGCGGTGCAGAAACGAGGGGATCTCCCCGCAAGTTGCTGGTTCTCCCCTCAATATTTGGGCAGAGAAGGGGCAATCTGGACGGATATCCATCGAAATTCCGCAGGCCGGCAGACGACCCGAACCGCCATGGTCAACCGCGGCGGCGGGTCAGCTGACAGGCCTCCTCGTCGTCGGCGGAAACCACAGCCCGGAAGCTCAAGCAACCGCAACCGTGGTCACGGACCGAACCATCCGGCCCAGCCACAGACCACCCCAGCCACCCGCCTCAGTCAAACCGGCCGCAGCGGCGACCAGCCACCGCCGACCGCGTCCGGCCGAATCCGAGCGGCCGGATGGGACGAGCACATTCGGGAAGGCGGGGTTCCTGCCCAGACGAAGTGCCCAGCCACCGCCTACGCCCCCCGAATCCGAGCGGTTGGACAACCGGCGAACCGCCACAACCCGTGGGCGTGAACAAGAACCGGTGGGCTTGAACAAGGAATTACCTGTTCACACCCCCCACCGGGTAGGCGGACCCCCGGGTTGTGGCGGGAGCGGAGAGGCATCGCGTGCCGGCGGCAGGCAGATGTTGCGGTGAATCTTGTACAAGAGGTCTTGAGTAATCGCTAGGGCAGCGCGACCGTCCGAGGGAAAGCGGTTAGGAGCAGCAGTTGTCGGTGCAGTGGGCTGAGGCGGCGGGGGAGCAGCAGCCTTTGCCTTGCCAGGCTTCTAGGCCTTCGCGGATGGCTACGGCGGCGATGACGAGGCCGGCGACGGGGTCGGCCCAGCCCCAGCCGAGGGTTGCGTTCAGGATCAGGCCGACGAGCAGGACCGCGGACAGGTAGGTGCAGAGCAGCGTCTGCGTGGAGTCCGCGACCACGGCATTCGAGCCCAGGGCCTTGCCGGTACGGCGTTGCGCCCAGGACAGGAAGGGCATCACGATCAGCGAGGCGACCGCGAGTCCGATCCCGACCGGGGACGTCTCGGGGTTCGCACCGGTGATCAACGTCCGGATGGACTCGAACGCGACGTACGCAGCCAGAGCGAAGAAGGAAAACGCGAGCAGCCGCAGCGCCTGCTTCTCGCGGGTCTCGGGGAGCCGGTGGCGGAACTGCCAGAGGATGATCAGCCCGCTGGAGACCTCGACGACCGAATCCAGCCCGAAGCCGACCAGCGCGACCGAACCCGCCACAACACCGGCGGTGATAGCGACGATCGCCTCGACGATGTTGTAGGTGACCGAAGCCCCAGCCAGCAACTGGGCGCGGCGGCCCAGTTTGCGGCGAAGCTCAGGGTCGGCAGTCCAGGTGGTCATCGGCTCAATGGACAGCGGCTCGGCGGACAGCGGCACGATGGACTGGGACTCGGAGCTCATGCGGTCGCCTCCGTCTGCTGGGCTGCGTGACCGTAGTTCGGGCAGAGCGCGACCGCGTCGCCGGTCAACCCGAGCAGGCGCTCAGCTGCGGACAGTAGGTCGAGTGTCGCCTCGGGATGCGTGAGGCTGAAGAGCGAAGCCCGGCCGACCGGCCGTGAGTCGACCAGGCCGCAGTCGCGCAGGCATGCCAGGTGCTTCGACACGGTGGACTGCGCCAGCCCGAGATGCTCCGTGAGGTCGACCACGCGATGCTCGCCCAGCGCAAGGTGCCGCACGATGGCGAGGCGCGACCCGTCACTGAAGCCGTTGAACAGACAAGCCGCCACCGACAAGGCCGCAGTCTCGTCCGGCCCCGATTGCAACTCAACGTCTACCGGTGTTGTCATCGCCATATGGCGATGTTAGCGGCAGCTGACGTGCTTTGGAAAGCTCGCTACTCTTGGGGCCGATATGAACGGATCCTTGCACCGGCTTCTCGCCCGCGGCCTGATGGTGGTCGCGGCGCTGCTTGCCGTGTGCGCGTTCCACAGCCCGTCGTCGGCGGTCGAGGGCTTGGTGACAGCGGACTCCGCGGTCATGGTCGACTCATCGAGTTGCCCAGTAGGCGACGACGACACGCACCTGTCCGTGCCGGGAGTCATGGGCGTTGCGTCAGTCGTTGGCGCGTTGGTGGCGTCTCCGTGCCGGACCGCCTCGGTGAATCCGTTGCACGCAAGCGAGTTGCCGTCCGCACTACCCCGGCAGACGACTCCGTCATTGATTCAGCTGCGCATCTCGCGCAGGTAGGCAAGCACCGCAACGACTCCACAGCACCGGTGCACTGCCGGTGTGTCTCTGCTTGCCCGCCTGAATCGAGGAGTACGTCATGAGTACCAACGCACGGATATCCATCGGCATCGCTGCCGTTTTCGCCCTGATCGCCGGCCTCGTGCTGGCCGTCTATGCCAACAAGAATTCCGCCGACACCGCCACATCGACCGCGCAATCCGAACAGCTGGTCCGTTCCGACAGCCACAAGCTCGGCTCTGCCGCAGATGGCAAGGCGACGTTCGTCGAGTTCCTGGACTTCGAGTGTGAGTCGTGCCGGGCGGCGTACCCGGTGGTCGAGCAGTTGCGGAAGGACTACGCCGGCAAGGTGACCTTCGTCGTGCGCTACTTCCCGCTGCCCGGTCACTTCAACGGCGAACGCGCGGCGCGTGCCGTCGAGGCCGCCGCCCGGCAGAACAAGTTCGAGCCGATGTACCAGAAGATGTACGAGACTCAGGCCGAGTGGGGCGAGCAGCGGGTGCCTGCCGACGACCGGTTCCGTGGTTTCGCGAAGGAGCTCGGCCTCGACGTGGCGGCCTGGGAGAAGGCCTACAACGATCCCGCCACCCTCGAGCGGATCAAGCGCGACATCGCTGATGGTGAAGCGCTCGGTGTGACCGGTACGCCGACGTTCTTCCTGAACGGCGCGAAGCTGGAGCCGAAGTCGGTCCAGGATCTGACGGCGAGTATCGATGCCGCGCTCCAGTAGGTTCCTGCCCTGGCTCCTGCTGGTGGGCGGGGCGATCGGCCTGACGGCGGCCGTCGTACTGACCGTCGAGAAGATCGCCATGCTGCGCGACGCGACCTACGTCCCGTCGTGCAGCATCAACCCGGTCCTGTCCTGCGGTTCGGTGATGACCAAGCCGCAGGCCGAGGCCTTCGGCTTCCCCAACCCGCTGCTCGGCATCGCGGGATTCGCGATCGTCATGACGGTCGGCGCGGCGCTGCTGGCCGGCGCGACCTTCCGGCGCTGGTTCTGGCTCGGGCTGCAGGCAGGTGTCACGTTCGGCGCCGTGTTCGTGCACTGGCTGATCTTCCAGAGCCTGTACCGAATCCAGGCGCTCTGCCCGTACTGCATGGCGGTCTGGGCCGTCACGATCCCGATCTTCTGGTACGTGACGCTGCACAACCTCAACCGCCCAAAGCTCAACCGCATTCACAGCGTGCCACTGACGATCTGGGCGGTCCTGCTGCTCACCCTGATCGGTGAGCAGTTCTGGCCGTACTGGCGAACCCTGCTGTGAGGTCAGCCGGTGACGGGGACGTGGGTCTTGATCGGGGTGGGCTTGGGCGCGGCGGGCGGGCCTTCGACCGGGGGAGTGGGCTTCGGGGTGGTCGGCTTCGGAGTCGGCTTGGCGGCCGCCGGCTTCGCGCAGGTGGCCGAGGCGAGGCGGATCACCTGCGCGCCGCCGCCCAGATCGATCTTCAGACCCGTGATGGTGAAGGAGCCGTCGGCGTTCTTGGTCTGCTCGTTGACGGTGAGCGCGATCAACGGGTTGGCCGGCGTACTGAAGGTCTGGGTGGTGCTCGGGATCTTGATCGTCTGGCCCAGCAGGGTCAGGGCGCCGATGTCGATGCCGCCCTTGGCGCCGGAGCACCAGACGGTGACGGCGTCGATGCCGAGCAGCGAGCTCGGCGGGGTGAGCAGGAGCTTGCAGAGGTCGCGCAGGTTCTTGACCGGCAGGTCCTTGGTGCTCAACGAAGGCAGCGGAAGTGGCAGGCCGAGATCCGGCAGCTTGATGTCCGGGAGCGGTAGGTCGTCGGCGCCGGTCGGCGGCAGCGCGTCGCACTGCTTCTTCAGGTCCGGCGGGATCGGGATCTGGCCGAGGATGTCGGCGCCGACCGAGACGTCGATCAGCTCGACCGAGGCCGAGTTGTTGCCGGCGTTGACGGTGCCGGCCCGGACCGCGAGCAGCGGGTTGTCGGGCAGTTCGAGCGCCGAGGACTTCTTCGGCTTGCCGTCGAGCGATTCGACGTACGGCGTCTTGCCGACCGGCACCTGGCCTTCGGCGCTGACGGCGTACGCCGACGAGGGCCGGGCGGCGGCGTTACCCACCGGGGCGCTGGCGACCAGGCTGAACGCCACGACCCCGGCCACGGCGGCCGCCGTGATGACAGTCGGTACGAGCTGTCGGCGCATCCTCGGACTCCTCACGTACGTCACTTGTTGTCGATCTGAACGAGCGTCCCGAGCGGGACCTGCTGAAGTTTGGCCAGGGCGGTCTTCGGTACCCGAACACACCCGGCGCTGATCGCGGCTCCGAACACGTCGGCACGCGGCCACCCGTGGATCGCGACCGTACCAGGTCCGCCACCGAACGTGTCGAGAGTGGGACTGTGCGCACCCAACGGCAGCACGACCGGCGACGCGGAGCGCTTGTGGTCGACGATCGAGCCGAGCAGGAAGGTGCGTCCGGCCGGCGTCGGGGTCTTCCGCGCGCCGACCCCGGCCTTCCAGCTGCCGAGGCTGCGGCCGTTCTCGAACAGCTCGATCGTCCGGGAAGCGGTGTGCACGCGGATCAGGTACGGCGAAGATGCGCGGTCGAGGTCGTCGTCGCGCATCCAGCCGGTCGAGCGGTTCGGCTTCGACGGCAGCAGCACGCGGACCCAGCCGTCGGTCTGTTCGACCACGGGCAGCCAGGTCGGCCCGAACTGCTTCGGCCCGATCTTGGCGAAGGCGTCACCGTCGGGGGAGGTGTACAGCGCGGACTCGGCCCGCGGGTGGACGACGATCCCCTTGGTCGCCGCATACGGCTCGGGGTCGAGCGGTGCGGTGGCGATCGTGGTCGCCGTACTGGAGGCTGCCAGCACAGTCAGGTCGACCGGCGGCGGCTCGTCGTCGCCCTTGCGGTTGCCGAGGAAGCCGACGACGGCGACGATCCCGAGCAGCAGGAGGACAGCGAGGGCAGGCATCGACGAACTGCCGTGCTCGCCCCGCGACCTGCGCATCTGTCCCGCTCCCCGTGACCGGCCTACTGTCCGGGCACGACAATAGGCTGATCGAGGGCCGTATGTAACCCGCCGGTAGCAAAAATCTACGGCGTGTCCGGATGGTTCTTGTTCCGGCGGCGGAGGTAGCGCTCGAACTCGGCGGCGATCGCGTCGCCCGAGGCCTCCGGCAGGTCGGCGGTGTCGCGCTGCTCTTCCAGCGACTGCACGTACTCCGCGACCTCGGGGTCCTCTTCGCTGAGCTCGTCCGCGCCGCGCTGCCAGGCGCGGGCCATCTCGGGCAGCTCGCCCTCGGGGATCTGCAGGTCGAGCAGGGCCTCGATCTTGCTGAGCAGCGCGAGTGACGCCTTCGGGCAGGGCGAGCCCGCGATGTAGTGCGGGATCGCTCCCCAGATCGACACTGCTGGCACGCCCAGCGCGCCGCAGAGGTCACCGAAGACGCCGGTGATCCCGGTCGGGCCCTCGTACGTCGACGGCTCGAGGCTCCAGGAGGCACTCAGCGCCTCGTCCGACGAGGTCGCCGAGACGGGGATCGGCCGGGTGTGCGGGGAGTCGGCGAGCAGTGCGCCGAGCACGACGACGATCTGGGCGTTGGACTCGTCGACGGCCTCGAGCAGCTCCTGGGCGAAGGCGCGCCAGCGCATGTTCGGCTCGATCCCGCGGATCAGCAGCACGTCGCGGTCGGTGTCCTCGGGCTGGGCGACGTAGACGCGGGTGGTCGGCCAGGTCAGCTGCCGATCGCCGTTCTCGTCGAACCCGACCTCGGGCCGGTTCACCTGGAAGTCGTAGTACTCCTCGGGGTCGATCTCGGTGACGAGCTCGGCGCCCCACTCCTCGATCAGGTGGTCGACCGCTCCGGTGGCCGCTTCGGCGGCGTCGTTCCAGCCCGCGAACGCCGCGATCACGACCGGGTCCCTCAGGTTCGCGAGATCAACCACTCGCAGGCCCCCTGTCGTCTGTAGCCGTCCGGCGAGGTTGCCGGAATCCGGACTGCCAGCCTACGTGCTCCGCTCACGCCGTGCCCCACCGTTCACGCGGAGCGGAAAGTGTCGCTGCACCCCCGGCGGAACGTGTCGGTGGGGCGCACGGGAAAATGGTTCCGGAACACCGACAACGTGGAGGGGGAGCCGTGCTGCAGGCCGTGCTCTGGGACATGGACGGAACACTGGTCGACTCGGAGAAGGTCTGGGCCGAGGTCCAGCACCGGGTGCTTCCCGAGCTGGGCGGGACCTGGACGGAGGAGGACAGCGTCGGACTCATCGGCAGCGATCTGCGCGACGCGGTCCAGGTCTGGCTGGCCGCGCTGCCGGCCGGTGTGATCACCGGCGAGGAGCTGGCCGAGCGGATCTTCGACGAGGTGGTCACGGAGCTGCGCCGCGAGGTCGAGTTCCAGCCGGGTGCGCTCGAGCTGCTGCAGGCGCTGCGCAAGGCCGACGTGCCGTGCGCGCTGGTGTCCGCGTCGTACCGGGTGATGATCGACGCGGTGCTGAGCCATCTGCCGGACGATCCGTTCGACGTGATCATCGCCGGCGACGAGGTGACCAACGGCAAGCCGCACCCGGAGCCCTACCTGACCGCCGCGGCCAAGCTCGGGGTCGATCCGGCGCAGTGCGCGGTGATCGAGGACTCCATGACCGGGACCGAGTCCGGTACGGCGGCCGGCGCGTACGTCGTCGCGGTACCGCACTGGGTGCCGATTCCGGAGGCGCCGCGCCGCCTCGTCGTCGGCTCATTGGAAGTCGTGACTCCGGAGTCGCTGCGGGAGTTGCTCCGCTGAGGCGCTACCGTCACCAGGTGCCCTCGGGGGCAGTTACTGGGGTAGTAGTTGGGCTGGGGAAGGTGACGTCAGAGTGAGCGAGTTGTGGCGGCGGGTCGCGGTGACCGCTGCAGTCGGTGGGCTTTGTGTCGGGCTGGCCGCGTGTGGCGAGCCGGACGACCATGCTCCGCACACGGGTGCGCCGACGCCGAAGGCGGTACTTCTGCGGGTGGCGACCACCGACATGATCGGCTCACTCGATCCGGCCGGCCCGTACGACGTCGCCTCGCGGACCGTGCTGGCGAATCTGTTCCAGACGTTGCTGACGATTCTGCCGGGCAAGCCCACGCCGGTGCCGGACGCGGCCGACTGTCAGTTCGACTCACCGACGACGTACACGTGCAGTTTGAAGGAAGGGCTGACCTTCCCGAACGGCCACCAGCTGACCTCGTCGGACGTGCGGTTCAGCTTCGAGCGGATGCTGAAGCTGAAGACGCCCGGTGGGCCGGCTCCGCTGTTCTCGTCGGTTTCGTCCGTGAGTACGCCGGACGAGCTGACCGCGGTGATCAATCTGAAGGGCCCGGATGCGCGGTTGCCGTATCTGCTGACCACGACCGGCGCGTCGATCGTGGACGAGGAGTCGTATCCGAGCAGCAAGCTCTTGGACACGACCGCGGTCGGCAGTGGGCCGTACCAGTTGACGGCGTACCGGCCGGGGGAGTCCGTCACGCTCGCGCGCTTCGCGGCGTACAAGGGTTCGCGCGCTGCGCAGAACGACGGCGTACAGATGAGTCTGGTCAAGGACCCGGTCGCGCTGAACAAGGCGATCATCAGCGGCAAGACCGATGTGGCGTACCGCGGGTTCACGATCGGGCAGCTCGACAAGCTCCGGGCCTCGAGCCAGGTGCAGGTGGTCGAGTCCGAGGACGCGGTGATCCAGTTCGTCGCGTTCCAGCTGAAGTCGGTGACGTCCCGGAAGCTCCCGGTACGGCGGGCGATCGCGCAGCTGATCGACCGCCCGGCGCTGGTGAAGCGGGCGTACGCCGAGCACGTCACGCCGCTGTACTCGATGGTGCCGCCGAGCTTCGGGGGCGCGACGGATGCGTACCGGTCGGAGTACAAGCAGCCGAACAAGGCCGCGGCGGCAGCGATCCTGAAGGCAGGCGGAGTGAAGGGCGTGGTCCCGCTGACGCTCGGCTGGACGCCGACGCAGTTCGGGCCCGGCTCGAAGGGTGAGGCGCTCGAGCTGAAGCGGCAGCTGGACGCGTCCGGGCTGTTCAAGGTGACCCTGCGGAGCGCGGAGTGGCCGGCGTACCAGCAGTTGGTCCGGTCCGGCGCCTTCGACATGTACCTCGCTGGGTGGGTCCCGGAGTACCCGGACGCGGACAACTACCTGGCGCCGTTCCTCGGGGTCAGCGACCCGTTCCCGAACGGGTACCGGCCGGCCGGCGCGCTGAAGCTGCTGCAGCAGGAAAGGTCCGAGCAGAACGGCATCAAGCGCGCGGCGCTGCTCGGTCAGCTACAGGACGTGTTCGCCCGCGAGGTGCCGGTGCTGCCGACCTGGCAGGGGCGACTCAGCGTGGCCGCCGGGACCGACGTACAGAACGTGTCCGGAGCGCTGGATCCGCTGGCTTTCATGCATCTTTCGGGCCTGCGTAAATAACACTGCGGCAGCAACACAAAACTCGCTCCGCGCGGTGTCATGTTCTGCTTCGCAGAAGTGACACAAAGATGCCATGACAGTAACGGTTTGCAAGGTGACCGCGACCCTCGGTAGGAGGGCGTGCTTTACTGCGGAAACGTCCACGATACGGGACGATTTCCTCGCGATCACGATCGGGCAACGCACCGCATTCGGCGTTTGACTCCAGACCGTAATGGCGGCAGGTTAAGGCCGCAGCCATACCGGATTTCGCTCCGGTTCAACCGAATGACGCAGGGGAGCCGCATCGCGTGAGCACGCCACTCGAGGTCGAACCGGGGTCCTCGTCGGCCCAGCCGGAGGCCGTCCTCGACGGAGTCAAGAAGATCGAGGGCCGCTCACTGTGGCAGATCTCCTGGATGCGGCTGAAGCGCGACAAGATCGCGATCGCCGGTGGAGTCGTCGTCTTCCTGCTCATCCTGGTCGCGGTCTTCGCGCCGCTGATCTGCAAGATCATCGGGGTCACCCCGAACGACTTCCACCAGGACCTGGTCGACGCCTCGTTGCAGACCCCGATCGGGAAGCTCGGCGGCATCAGCTCCGACCACCCGCTGGGGATCGAGCCGGTCAACGGCCGCGACATCTTCGCCCGGATCGTGTACGGCGCCCGGATCTCGCTGCTGATCGCCTTCCTGGCGACCCTGCTCTCGGTGGTCATCGGTGTCGTGATGGGTGTCGTGGCCGGCTACTTCGGTGGCTGGGTCGACACGCTGATCAGCCGCTTGATGGACATCTTCCTGGCCTTCCCGCTGGTCCTGTTCGCGCTGGCCCTGGTCGGCGCGGTCCCGGACTCGATCGCCGGGCTGTCCGGCGACTCGCTCCGGGTCGCCCTGATCGTCTTCATCATCGGCTTCTTCAGCTGGCCCTACATCGGCCGGATCATCCGCGGCCAGACGCTGTCGCTGCGCGAGCGTGAGTTCGTGGACGCGGCCCGCAGCCTGGGCGCCCGCCGCCCGTACATCCTGTTCACCGAGCTGCTGCCGAACCTGATCGCCCCGATCCTCGTCTACTCGACGCTGCTGATCCCGACGAACGTCCTGTTCGAGGCCGGCCTGTCGTACCTCGGCGTCGGCGTCCGGCCGCCGACGGCGAGCTGGGGCGACATGTTGTCGACGGCAACCACCTGGTACCAGGTGGACCCGATGTTCATGGTGCCGCCGGGCCTCGCGATCTTCCTGACCGTGCTCGCCTTCAACCTGTTCGGCGACGGCTTGCGCGACGCGCTCGACCCGCGGTCGCGGTAGAACTTCTCTCCAACCAGGGAGCCTGGGCTCTCACCGAAAAAAGGGGTGCACGAAGTGAAGAGATGGAATCGCAAGGCGACGGTCACCGCCGTCGCTGCGGCCGTCGCGCTGGGCCTGGTCGCCTGTGGGGGGCCCAAGGCAACGCCGGGAGGGTCCAGCAGCGGCACCGCCGCCGCACCGGACGCGGCGTTGAACAAGGTGTTCAACCCGAGCGACAAGAAGGGTGGCACGCTGCGGATGGCGGTCACCAGCAAGTGGGACTCCACCGACCCGGGTGACACCTACTACGGCATGTCCTGGAACATCATCCGGAACTACGTCCGTCCGCTGATGACCTTCAAGGCGGCTCCGGGCGCCGAGGGCGCCAAGCCCGTGCCCGACCTCGCCGAGGCCCCGGGTGTGTCGAGCGACGGCGCCAAGACGTGGACCTACAAGATCCGCAAGGGCGTCAAGTTCGAGGACGGCACCGAGGTCACGTCGAAGGACGTCAAGTACGCCGTCGCGCGTTCGCTGGACAAGGCGACGCTGCGCAGCGGCCCGACGTACTTCAACGACTTCCTGCTGGACGTGCCGAAGGGTTTCAGCGTCTACAAGGACAAGACGCTGGCCGGTGTCGCCAAGGCCATCGAGACCCCGGACGACAGCACCATCGTCTTCCACCTGAACAAGCCGTTCGCGAGCTTCGACTACTTCGCGCAGCTGCCCTCGACCGCTCCGGTCCCGCAGGCCAAGGACGACGGTACGAAGTACCAGGAGCACCCGGTCTCGACCGGCCCGTACAAGTTCGAGAGCTACAACGCGGACAAGGGCCTGACGCTGATCCGCAACGATCAGTACGACGCGAAGACGGACCCGGAGTCGGGCCGCAAGGCGCTGCCGGACAAGATCACCGTCGCGTTCAACGTCGACGGCGCCGACATCGACAACCGGCTGCTGGCCGGTGACCTCGACGTCGACGTCGCGGGGACCGGCGTGCTGCCGGCGACCCAGGCCAAGGTGCTGGCCGACCCGAAGCTCAAGGCGCACACCGACACCGTGCCGGCGCCGCGGCTGAACTTCACCGTGCTGAACAGCCAGGTCCCGCCGCTGGACAACATCCACTGCCGTAAGGCGGTGCTGTACGCGTCCGACCACGAGGGCTACCAGCGTGCGTACGGCGGCCCGACCGGCGGCGACATCGCCACCAACCTGATGCCGCCGATCATCCCGGGTGCGAAGAAGTTCGACGACTACGGCTTCGAGACCGACAAGAACGGCAACATCGAGAAGGCCAAGGACGAGCTGAAGCAGTGCGGCAAGCCGGACGGCTTCGCGACCAACGTCTCCTTCCGCGCCGACCGTGGCAAGGAGAAGGCCGTCGCCGAGATGCTGCAGCAGTCGCTGAAGCGGGTCGGCATCACCGTGAGCACGAAGCCCTACCCGACCGGTGACTACACCACGCTGTTCGCCGGCAAGCCGGACTTCGCCAAGTCCCACGGCCTCGGTCTGATCATCTACAGCTGGGGCGCGGACTGGTCCGATCCCTTCGGCTTCCTGTACCAGATCGTCGACAGCCGGTCCATCCGCGAGACCGGTGGTAACACCAACCTCGGCATCCGGATCCCCGAGGTCGACGCGCTGGTCGACAAGGCGCTGGCGACGACCGACGAGACCGCTCGTAACCAGATCTGGGTCGACGTCGACAAGAAGGTCATGGAGCAGGCCGGGGCGCTGCCGGGGGTCTGGGGCAAGGGCCTGCTGTACCGGCCGGACACGATCTCGAACGTGTTCACCAACGAGGGTCAGAACATGTACGACTACGCCGCGATCGGCGTAGCCCAGAAGTAGGTCGTGGTTCTGACCAACCAACCAATTCGCCAGCAGAGGTAGGTGAAGGCTGCCGGTGGCCGGTGATCAGCGATGATCGCCGGCCACCCTGCCGAGCACGGTGTTCGCATATCTGGTCCGCCGGGTGATCGGAGCAGTAATCCTGCTCTTCATCGTCACGGCCGTGACGTTCTCGATCTTCTTCCTGGTCCCCAGGCTCGGTGGCGCGTCCGCCGACGACATGGCCTCGCGCTACGTCGGCAAAAGCGCGGGCGCCGCGCAGATCCATGAGACCGCCGTGAAACTCGGCTTCACCGATCCGTTGTACGTGCAGTACGGGCGCTTCGTGAAGGGCCTGGCTGTCGGGGCGGACTACGACTACGGCGCCGGGATCGAGCACTGCCCCGCGCCGTGTTTCGGCTACTCGTTCCTGACGTCGCAACCGGTGTGGCCGGACCTGGTCTCGCGAATACCGGTCACCGCCTCGCTGGCGGGTGGTGCGGCGTTCATCTGGCTGGTGACCGGCGTCGGTACCGGGGTGGTGTCCGCGCTGAAACGCGGGTCCGTCCTGGACCGGTCCTTGATGTCGGTGGCGCTGGCGGGTGTCTCGCTGCCGATCTTCTTCACCGGTCTGCTGTCGCTGTCGATCTTCAGTTACGGTCTCGGCTGGACAGCGCAGGGCGGGACGAACCCGCTCGACGAGACCAACCCGATCTGGTGGGCCTACGACCTGATCCTTCCGTGGGTGACGCTGGCCTTCCTGTACGCCGCGTCGTACGCCCGGCTCACGCGGGCCGGCATGCTCGAGACGATGAACGAGGACTACGTCCGGACGGCCCGGGCCAAGGGCCTGACCGAGCGGACGGTCGTGATGAAGCACGGGCTGCGCTCGGCGCTGACCCCGATCCTGACCATCTTCGGTCTGGACCTCGGTCTGCTGATGGGCGGCGCGATCCTCACCGAGACGACGTTCTCGCTGCCGGGGATCGGCCAGTACGCCGTCATCGCGCTGCGCGCCAACGACCTGCCGAAGGTGCTCGGCGTGACCCTGATCGCGGCGTTCTTCATCGTGCTGGCGAACCTGATCGTTGACCTTCTCTACGCCGTCGTCGACCCGAGGGTGCGCATCTCGTGACCGAAATCCAAGACTCCGTCGTCCAGCGGGTCGAGCGCGGCGAGGCCTTCCTCGACGTGCGTGATCTGAGAGTGCACTTCCCGACCGACGACGGTGTCGTCAAGTCGGTCGACGGCATATCGTTCCAGCTCGAGCGGGGCAAGACCCTCGGCATCGTGGGCGAGTCCGGCTCGGGCAAGAGCGTGACCAGCCTGTCGATCATGGGCCTGCACGCCCGTGGCGGCGCCCGGATCAGCGGGCAGATCTTCCTCGACGGCCAGGACCTGGTCGCGTCGACGCCCGAAGAGGTCCGGCTGCTGCGCGGCAAGCGGATGGCGATGATCTTCCAGGACCCGCTGTCGGCGATGCACCCCTTCTACACGGTCGGCGCGCAGATCATCGAGGCGTACCGGGTGCACAACCAGGTGACCAAGAAGGTCGCGCGCAAGCACGCGATCGACATGCTCGACCGGGTCGGCATCCCGCAGCCCGACAAGCGCGTGGACGCCTACCCGCACCAGTTCTCCGGCGGCATGCGGCAGCGCGCGATGATCGCGATGGCGCTGTCCTGCGACCCGGACCTGCTGATCGCCGACGAGCCGACCACCGCGCTCGACGTGACCGTGCAGGCGCAGATCCTGGATCTGATCCGGGACCTGCAGCGTGAGTTCAACTCGGCCGTCATCATCATCACCCACGACCTGGGCGTGGTCGCCGAGCTCGCCGACGACATCCAGGTGATGTACGGCGGCCGCGCGATCGAGTACGGCACCGCGGAGGACATCTTCGACAACCCGCAGCACCCGTACACGTGGGGTCTGCTGGGGTCGATGCCGCGGATCGACCGGGAGCGCACCGAGCGGCTGATCCCGATCAAGGGCACGCCGCCGAGCCTGATCAACGTGCCGTCGGGCTGCGCCTTCAACCCGCGCTGCAACTACGCGCACCTGAACAACGGCGCCAGCGAGACCGAACGGCCCGAACTGCTCGACATCGGCGCCGGCCACAAGGTCGCCTGCCATCTCTCCCCGAAGGAGCGCCAGCACGCGTGGGAGACCGACATCAAGCCGAAGCTGTGAACGGGACGACATTGTGAGTATTGAAGAGATCGATTCCACCGCCGTCCCGGGCGTGGTCGAGCCGGCGCTGGGCGAAGAGCTGCTGTCGGTCGACGGCCTGGTCAAGCACTTCCCGATCCGGAAGGGCCTGCTGCAGCGCCAGACCGGCGCCGTACAGGCTGTCGACGGGCTGACGTTCAACGTGACGCGCGGCGAGACGCTGTCGCTCGTGGGGGAGTCCGGTTGTGGCAAGACCACGACCGGCCGGTTGCTGACCCGGCTGCTGGAGCCGACCGCGGGCAAGATCGTCTTCGAGGGGCGCGACATCAGCCACCTCAGCGAAGGCAAGATGCGTCCGCTGCGGCGCGACGTACAGATGATCTTCCAGGACCCGTACGGTTCGCTGAACCCGCGGCACACCGTCGGCAAGATCGTTGGGGCGCCGTACCGGCTGCAGAAGGTGCAGACCGAGCACGGCGTGAAGCGCGCGGTGCAGGAGCTGCTCGAGCTCGTGGGTCTGAGCCCGGAGCACTACAACCGCTATCCGCACGAGTTCTCCGGCGGTCAGCGGCAGCGCATCGGCATCGCCCGGACGCTCGCGCTCCGGCCGAAGCTGATCGTCGCGGACGAGCCGGTCTCGGCCCTGGACGTGTCGATCCAGGCGCAGGTCGTGAACCTGCTCGAGGACCTGCAGAAAGAGTTCGACCTGACCTACGTGATGATCGCTCACGACCTGTCGGTCGTGCGTCACGTGTCGGACCGGGTCGCGGTGATGTACCTGGGCAAGATCGTCGAGATCGCCGACCGCGTCAGCCTCTACGAGAAGCCGATGCACCCCTACACGGTCGCGCTGCTGTCGGCGGTTCCGGTGCCGGACACCAAGCGCAAGGGCAACGTGAAGCGCATCCGCCTCGAAGGCGATGTGCCGAGCCCGATCAACCCGCCGCCGGCCTGCCGCTTCCACACCCGCTGCTGGAAGGCTCAGGACATCTGCAAGACGCAGGAGCCGCCGCTGCTCCAGCTGGCACCCGGCCACCAGGCCGCGTGCCACTTCCCGGAGAACCAGCCGGGCGGGGAGTCGACCATCCCGGTCTCCACAGCGCAAGCCAAGTAGTAGTTCGTAGACCAGCGCCTGACAGAGCTGCCTGATAGAGGCTTCTGTCAGGCGCTGGGTGCGTTCTGGACCTTCTCCAGGAGGGCTTCGGCGTCCGCGGCCTTGCCCGGGTGGTGCTGGCGGTAGAAGCCGGCGGCGAACTCGAGGTTGGCGACCGCGTCGTCGCGGTCGCCGATCGCGCTGAGCAGCTCACCGAGGAGGACCCGGATCTGGGCCTCACGCCGGGGGTCGTTCACGTCGAGGGCGATCTCCAGGGCGGACTCGGCCTGTTCGATGCCTTGCTCGAACTCGTCCATCCGCAGGTAGGTCATGCCGAGAATCCAGTGCGCGTCGCAGACGTTCTTGTGCAGCCCGAGCTCCTGCAGCTCCGCCAGCGACTGCTTGAGGTCGGCGATGGCCGCCTCGGGCCGACCCGATCGAGCACGCGCCCAGGCTCCGTCGATTCTCATGTTCGCGGCGAACCCGCCGCCCCCGGCAGCGATTGACTGCTCGACTGCCGCCGCCGCGGCCTCCTCGGCCGCGTCCCAGTTGGCGAGCTCGGTGTGGATCTCGATCAGAGTTCCGTACGCCGCGCCCATCGCTCGGGCGTTGCCGAGCTGCTGGTTGATGGCGAGCGCCTGCTCGGCCATCGGGAGCGCCTCGGCGTACCGGCCCATCCGGACGAGGAGCCGGGCCGTGTTGTTGGCGGTCAGCGAGACGCCGCGGAGGTTGCCGATGCTCTCGAACGCTTCCCGGGCGATACCGAACCGGGTCGCGGATTCGTCGTACCGGGCGAGCTCGGCCAGCGCGATGGCTGCGTCCGCGTGCAGTTGGGCGAAGGTCCAGCGGTCGATCCGGCCGTCGACGACCTTGTCGATCGTCGGCAGCCAGTCCGTGAGGCTGCCGCGCTTGGTGAAGTAGCTGTAGAGGCCGACGACCACGCCGGCCACGGCCTCGTCCCGCGCACCTGACGAGGCTGTCTGCTCGATGAGTGCCAGGTAGTTGGCCAGCTCGGTGTCGAGCCAGCTGAGTGCTTGCTCGGCGGCCTCGAAGACGGGGAAGGCTGCCTTCGGCGGCAGGCTGGGCCAAGCGGTGCGGGCAGCCTTCGGGTCGGCGAGGTCGGCCGAGCGCCAGGCCGCCGCCAGGTAGAACGTCAGCAGGCGATCGAGCGCTGCTTCGCGGTCGGCCGCGGGCAGTTCCTGGGCGAGCTCTTGCGCGAACGTACGGACCAGGTCGTGGAAGTGATAGCGGCCCGGTGTCGCGGACTCGAGCAGGTGCAGGTCGGTCAGGTGCTCGAGCAGGTCCCCGGCTTTGCCCGGGGTGGTCGGTAGGAGAGCGGCGACAGACTCGGAAGTGAAGTCTGCGACGGCGCTCAGGCCGAGCAGGGTGAAGGCCTGAACCGCCTGGTGGTCGCGGCGGCGCGGGCTGGTCGTGAGGTGATCGATCGACAGCGAAAGGCTCGCCCGTACGTCGAGATCGTCGACCCCGAGCAGATCGAGCCTGCGGGTCTCGTCCTCCAACCGGCGGGCGAACTCGGCGGCCGAGGTCACGGGGTGGCGGAGGAGCCACGCTCCGGCGACTGACAGCGCGAGGGGGAGCCGCCCGCACAAGTCGGCGATGCGTTCCTCGGATCCGTCGAGCCGGATGCGGCCGGCAGCGTTCGCGAGGAGCTGCACGGCGTCGCTGACCGGCATCGGTTCGAGCTGGATGTGGAGCCGGGCGGGCAGGGTGGTCAACGTGTTGCGGCTGGTGATGACGACGGCCGAGCCGCTCGAGCTCGGGATGAGGTCGGTGACCTGGCTGACGTCTCGCGCGTTGTCGAGCAGCAGGAGCACGCGCCGGTTGGCCAGGCGGGTCCGCAGGGCCGCAGTCGCTTCGGTCTGGTCGGTCGGCACGGAGTCAGCCGGTACGCCGGTTGATCGGAGGAGGTGGCTGATCACCTGGACCGGGGTGAGCGGCGTACCGGAGCCGAACCCGCGGAGGTTCACCGACAGCACGCCGTCCGGGAAGCGGGCTCGGCAGGCTTCGGCGGCCTCGACCGCGAGGGCGGTCTTGCCCACGCCGGCCATGCCACGAACCGTCACGACCACGGCCGACCCGACCTGCGGGGCACCGACGCTGAGCGCCTCGCGGAGGCCGTCGAGATGCAGTCTCCGCCCGGTGAACAACGCCCGGCTGGTCGGCAGCTGATCGGCCACTATCCACAGCGCGCCGGGATCCGCCACGACGGCCGCCGCACCGCGCGTCGCGAGTCGTTTGAACAGCTCCCGCTCCGCGGAGCTGAGGGCAAGCGCACGACCCAGCTTGTCGACGGTCATCAGATGCGGGAACCGGCGCACGCCTCGCTCGAGCAGCCCGATCGCCTTCGTGCTGAGGTCAGCCTGCTCCGCCAACGCCTCCTGGCTCAGCCCACGAGACTGCCGGGCGCGCCGGAGTACCAGGGCGAACGTCTCCTCCACAACCCGATTGTGCCAGCAGACCCGCTCCGAGTAGACCGGAACCGTCAGACGGTGGCTCGGCTGCGGATCTTTTGCAGCAGTGCCTCGGCCGTCGCAGCCGCCGCAGGGAGGTGCTCCTGGTAGAAGGCAAGCGCGAACTCGACATTGGCGGCGCCCTCGTCGTACTCGCCGAGCTCGGCCAGCGCTTCGCCGAGACAGAGCCGGAGCTGCGCCTCGCGCCGTAGATCATCGGTGTCGAGGGCGATGTCGAGAGCCAGTTCCGCCTGCTCGACGGCCGGCTCGAATTGGTCCAGCAGGCGATAGCTGTCCGCCAGCACCCAGCGCGCGTCACACACGTAGCTGCGGGAACCGAGCTGCTCGAGGTCGGCGATCGATTGCAGCATGTCGTCGATCGCGCCGTCGGGGTGGCCGGAGCAGATCCTGGCCCACGCACTTTCGACGCGCAGGTTGGCGACACCGTGCAGATCGCCCGCGGCGGCATAGAGCTCCGTGCCGGCGGCGGCAGCGACCTGGACCGCGTCCCAATTGCCCAACTCGCTCTGTACGTCGGCCAGGGTGCCGTAGACGGCGGACAGTGCGCGCGGGTCGTCGAGCTGCTTGTGCACGACGAGGCCCTCTTCGATGAGCACGAGAGCCTCGGTGTACCGCTGCATCCGGACCAGGAGGCGAGCCTTGTTGTTCGTCGTGATCGCGACGGCGCGCAGATCGCCGATGGCTTCGAAGGCATCCCGGGCCAGGCCGAACCGGGCCACCGACTCCTCGTAGTGGGCGAGCTCGGCCTGCGCGATGGCCGCGTCCGCCTGGAGCTTCGCGAAGGTCCAGCCCTCGATTTGTCCGGAGGCCACCAGGTCGATGGCGGACAGCCAGTCGTTCAGGTGACCGCGCATGACGAAGTAGCTGTAGAGGCCGATCACCAGACCGGCGGTGGTCTCGTCACGTCCGCCGAGCCGGACTGCCTGGTTGATGATCGCCAGGTAGTTGGGTGACTCCGCGTCGATCCAGCGCAGGCCCTCCTCGGCTGTGGTGAAGGTGGGGAACGCCGGAGCGGCCGGGGTACCGGACCAGTCCGTCCGTGACGCCTGCGGTTCCGCCTTCTCGGCGGAGTGCCAGGCGACGGCCAGGTAGAAGCCGAGCAGCCGGTCGAATGCGGCCTCGCGGTCCAGCCGGGGGAGCTCCTGAGCGAGCTCGTGGGCGAAGGTCCGGACCAGGTCGTGGAAGTGATACCGGCCGGGCACCGGTGATTCGAGCAGGTGCAGGTCGGTGAGATGTTCGAGCAGGTCACCGGCTCTGGCCGGGGTCGTCTCCAGCAGGGCGGCGACGGACTCGGACGCGAAGTCGACGGATGTCGGCAGGCCGAGCAGTACGAAGGCTCGGGCCGCTTCTCGATCGCGGGTCGCCGGGCTGTTCGTGAGCTGGTCGACCGACAACGACAGGCTGACGCGGACGTCGAGATCGTCGACACCGAGCAGGTCCAGCCGGCGGCTTTCGTCGTCAAGTCGCCGGACGAGTTCGGCCGCTGACGTGCCGGGGTGACGCAGCAGCCAGGCTCCAGCGACCGAGAGGGCGAGCGGGAGGCTCCCACAGAGCTCTGCGATGCGTTCGGCGGACTCCCCGAGCCGGTCGGCACCTGCGGCGTTCGTGAGGAGCTGTACGGCGTCACCGGCGGGCATCGGTTCGAGCTGAACGTGGAGCCGGGCGGAGATCGTGGTGAGGGTGTTGCGACTGGTGATGACGACGGCTGAGCCGCTCGAGCTCGGAATGAGGTCGGTGACCTGGCTGACGTCCTGTGCGTTGTCGAGCAGCAGGAGCACCCGCCGGTTTGCCAGTCTGGTCCGCAGGGCCGCGGTCGCTTCGGTCTCGTCGGCCGGCAGGGACTCGGCCGGTACGCCGGTTGCTCGGAGCAGCTGGCTGATCACCTGGAGCGGGGTGAGCGGCGTACCGGATCCGAACCCGCGGAGGTTCACCGACAGGACACCGTCCGGGAAGTGTGCGCGGCAGGCCACGGCGGCCTCGATGGCGAGGGCGGTCTTGCCGACACCGGCCATGCCGCGGACGGTGATCACCACAGCCGAGCCTGCCGGCGCCGTGCCGTCCGTGAGCGCGTGCCGGAGGTCGTCGAGGTGTTGCGTGCGCCCCGTGAACGATGCCCGGCTAGCCGGCAGCTGATCTGCGATGACCCATACCGGGCCGGCGTCCGACGTGCTCGGCACCACGCTCGCTGCACCGCGGGCGGCGAGCCGCCGGAAGCGCCCACGCTCTTCGGTGCTGAAGCCGAGGGCGCGGTCCAGCTTGTCCACTGTCATCAGGTGTGGGAAGCGCCGGGCACCGCGTTCCAGCATGCCGACGGCCTTGGTGCTGAGGTCGGCCAGTTCGGCGAGGGCCTCCTGGCTCAGCCCGCGGGACTGGCGAGCTTGACGGAGTGCTGCGGCGAATGTCTCATCCACGGGCCGATTGTGCCAGCAGGGTTCGGTTGGGGTGCAAAGGATTGTGGGCTCGGGCGGGGTGGATGACGATCGGCGGACCCGCCCCGAGGAGGAATCGTCATGCGTGGAGTGCTGCGCGCCGTACCGGTCGCGCTGGTCAGTTCGGTGTTGGCGTTCGGATTGAGTTCGGCTGGTGATCCTGTCGCCGGGCCTGTTGCTGCGTCGGCGGCGGTGCCGTTGGTGCGGGCGGCCCCGACGAAGGTGATGGCGATCGGGGACTCGATCACGGCCGGCGCCGATGCCGCGCAGGGTGGGTACCGCACCGACCTGTGGCAGTTGCTGCGGGCCGACGGGCGGCCGGTGGACTTCGTCGGATCGATGAGCTCCGGGTCCGCGGCCTTGGCCGACAAGGACAACGAGGGGCACGGCGGCTGGACGATCGCGATGATCCAGGAGAACGTCGTCGGCTGGTTGACGACGTACCAGCCTGATGTCGTGACGTTGATGATCGGGACCAACGACATGCATGAGGACGCGACCTCGGGTGCGGCGCCGGGGCGGTTGTCGGCGTTGCTCGACACGATCGCGCAGACGTCGCCGAACACGCAGACGTTCGTGAGCAGCATTCCGCCGATCAACGACGAGCTCAAGGACGCCCACGTGAACGCGTTCAACGCGACGATCCCCGCCATGGTCGCGACGAAGTCCGCCACGGGGAAGAAGGTCACGTTCGTGGACACGAACCCGGCCTTCTCGAACCCGTTCGACATGGCGGATGCCCTGCATCCCAACTACGGCTCGCTGTCGAAGGCCGCGGGGATCTGGTACGGCGCTCTGACCGGGCAGCCGCTGCTGAGGCTGGAAGCCGAGCAGACGGCGAACGCGACCCTCACCCACGTGCAGACCGGGCGGATCACCTCGGCTTCGGGCGGCGGGAAGGCGCGGTACATCGACTTCGCCGACAGCGTGGTCGCCTTCACCTTCCAGGTGCCCGTCGGCGGGATGTACCGGATCCGGGCTCGTGGTGCGAACGGTATCGGGACGAACTGCAGCCACTTGGTCTCCGCCAACGGGGGAGCGCAGTCGCCGGTCGTGTATCCGTCGTACAGCTGGGACCTGCTCGCGGTGGCCGCGGTCGACGTTCCGCTGGTCGCCGGCCAGAACACCGTCCGGTTCAGCAAGGGCGACTGCTACACCGAACTCGACGCCATCGACGTAGGCCCGGTCCCAACCGCCTGACGAGTGACCGCAAGCCCGGTGAATTGAGGCGGTCCGGGCTGCTGTCAAACGGCTGACGTCCGAAGGATCGCAGTACGGTGTTGGCGGTTTTTTCGGACGTTGTGCTGCGGGGTTGGTCGGTACGGCGGGGGTGCGCTGGGATGCGGCCGGTGGGGTCGGTTCGTGGTTGTTCGCCGCTGCGGCCGGCTGGCAGGGGTGGGTGGTTGGGTCGCGGGGTCGTCGTCGGTGTTCGGTCGTGGTGGGTTGGGGGCTTTGTCTGGGCAGGAACCCCTCCTCCCCGAATGTGCTCGTCCCGTCCGTTCGCTCGGATTCGGCCGGGGGCGTCGGCGGTGGCTGGTCGCCGCTGCGGCCGGTTTTATTGAGACGGGTGGCTGAGGTGGTCTTTGGTTGAGGGGGATGGTGCGGTCGGTTGTGACGTGCACGTTGTCTGGGGCTGGCGGGCTACGGTTGCGGCCGGTTGCGAGGAGGCCTGGTAGGTGACCCGCCGCGGTGGTTCTTCACTGGACCGATGTCTGCTGGGCGGTCGCTGACCGGCGGCGATGTCGCCGTCGGAGGTGGGCGAATCGGGCCTTTGTGGAACCAAATGGGCGCCCAGCGACCGCCACGTTCCACAAAGGTGGCGATGGCCTCCGCGGATGCGGGTTTGCGGGGATCTACTGCCTCTCAGCGGCAGTAGATCCGCGCGAAGGTGCGCTGCGCCGGTCGGCGGGAGATCTACGGAATCCTGCTGTCATCCAGCGGCAGTAGGACTCCACAAAGAGGCGATGGCGGGCACCGGAACGGGGTTGGTGCGCGTTGGCGGGGTGGGTGTGCCCCGGTTCGCGCCGCACCGGACAGGCCGGGCACGTAGACGGTGGCTGGTCGCCGCGGCGGCCGATTTGCTGAAGTGCTAGGTGGGCGTGGTCTGTGGTTGAGGGGGATGGCGAGGCCGGCGACCACAGTTTCGGCCGCTTGAGCTTCCGGGCTTCGGTTGCGGTCCCGGAAAATGAGGGGATCTCCCCGCAAGTTGCTGGTTCTCCCCTCAAATTTTGGGCAGAGAAGGGTCAACTTGAACGGATATCCAGCCAAATTTCCGCAGGCCAGGCAGACAACTCGAACCGCAGTGGGCAACCGCGGCGGCGGTCAGCTGACAGGCCTCCTGATCGTTGGGAGCAACCACCGCGACGGGCCAGCTACCAAGCCTCCTGATCGTTGGGAGCAACCACCGCGACGGGCCAGCTAGCAAGCCTCCTGATCGTCGGGAGCAACCACAGCCCGTCAGCCACAGGCGACGGGGAACCTCGGTCACCGGCCTCGCCATCCGGCCCAGCCACAGACCACCCCAGCCACCCGTCTCAGTCAATCCGGCCGCAGCGGCGACCAGCCACCGCCTACCCAGCCCGGCCGAATCCGAGCGGTCGGATGGGACGAGCACATTCGGGACGGCGGGGTTCTTGCCCAGGCGAAGTCCTCAACCCTCGCGACCGATCACCCGTCGCGATCCCGCTCCCCCAAACCGGATCGGGGAAGAGCAGCCCCCAAATCGCAACAGGCTCCCCGCGGCAGGAGAACTCCGTGAACCGGGGAAATCCGCAGGCATCGCGGGTGATCGGATCAGCACGAGCTGTCTGCAATGAATCTTGCACAAGAGGTCTTGAGTAATTCTGCGGAGTCTTGGATCTGGTACGGAAGGCGTGCATAAGCAGCAGTCGCGGCGGCCGTGCTCCGGGCAATTGACAACAAGTTGTCAAAGTGACAAGATGTTGTCATGTCGATCACTGAGAACCGCACCGTTCATCTCGCCGTTTACGACTCCCTGGCTGATTGGGAGGTTGGGTTTGTTACTGCTCACATCAATAACGGGGCTTGGCATCAGGAGCCGGGGCGGTTCCGGATGCGGACTGTCAGTGCGGGGAGCGAGCCGGTGACGACGATGGGTGGACTGCGGGTGCTTCCGGACTCGGTGTTGGCTGAGCTGCGACCGGCGGACAGTGCCATGTTGATCCTGCCTGGCAACGAGCTGTGGCCGACTGAGGCTTATGCGCCGTACGTCGAGAAGGCGCGCGAGTTCCTCAACGCCGGCGTGCCGGTGGCGGCGATCTGTGGTGCGACGGGGGCGCTGGCGCTGGCCGGGGTGTTGGACGATCGCGAGCACACGAGTAATGCGGCGGAGTTCTTGGACGGCCTTGGCTACCAGGGCGGGCATCTGTACAAGGAGGAGCCGGCGGTGACGGATCGGGGTCTGATCACGGCCGGGGCGCAGGCGCCGGTTGAGTTCGCCCGGGCGATCTTTGCGGAGCTGGAGCTCTACAAGGCGCCGGTGCTCGACTCCTGGTACAAGCTGTACGGGGATCAGGACCCGGCGGGCTTCTACGAACTAATGTCTGTCTGATGAACGAACGCGATCAGGAACTGCTCAGCGCCGCCGCGTTGACGGCGTTCAAGCTGAACGGCCAGTTCCTGGAGCTGGCCGAGCATCTGGCTCGACCGGCTGGTGTGACCGCGACGTGGTGGCAGGTGCTCGGCGCGGTTCTCGGCTCGCCGCAGTCGGTTTCGGCGATTGCCCGGGAGATGGGCATCACTCGCCAAGCGGTTCAGCGTACGGCGGACGTTCTGGCCGGGCGCGGTCTCGCGGAGTACCAGGACAATCCGGCCCACCGCCGCGCCAAGCTGGTGGCTGTCACTCCAGAGGGGCGGGAGGCGATCCGCTCCATCAGCCCACACCACGCCGAGCACGCGACCGAACTCGCCGCCATCATGGGCGCAGATCAGCTAGCCGAAGCCGTCAGCGCGCTCGGAAAGCTCTCCGAAGCGCTGGACGCTCTCGACCTATCGGACTGACCCCCGCCCTTTGGGGGAGCTGGAGTCAGGCTTTCGGGGGTGTGTTGGTTGAGGTGGGGCGGTTCGCGAGGATTGTTTCGCGGATGATGTCGGCGTGCCCGCAGTGTCGTGCGTACTCCTCGATCAGGTGTTGCACCACTGATCGAACGTTGCGGCTGGTGAAGCGAGGCAGCAGGCAGAAGTCGTCGAGGTCGGCTGCGGCGACGAGCTGGACGGAGATGGCTACCTCGGCGCGGTGGCGATCGAGCCAGTGGTCGATGGTGTCGTCGGCTGCGAGGGTGAAGTCGGCGACTGTCCAGGCGTCGTCGCTGTCCGGCCAGTCTCCAGGAGTCACCCACGCCGCTTGGCCAGGTAGCCGTCCAGGGACTCGCGCTCGGTTGACGTCGGGATCTGTCGAGGCCGCATGTTCGCAGATCGTAGCTCTCCAGAAGGCCCCCGGAGGCAAGCCATCCGGGGACCCCCGGGACTACCTCACTGGGAGAAGCAGAAGCCTTGGGCTCCTACGCTCCAGCATTGGATTTGTTTGGTGGTGGTGTTGGTGAGGCCTGCTCGGTCGGTGACTTTCAGTTCGGCGGTGTAGGTCTTCTGGGTGTTGGGGTAGGTGTTGGAGGTGGTGGCGCCGTTGCCGGTTTTGCCGTCGCCGAAGGTCCAGGTGTACGACGCGATGTCGTTGTCGGGGTCGGTTGAGCCGGTGCCGTTGAAGCTGCAGGCGGCCCACTGGCATTGGACGGTGAAGGAAGCGCGCGGGGGTTGGCCGGTGGGCGGGGCGCCGGCTTGGATCTGCTTGGTGGTCGAGCCGGTTTTGCCGGCGTTGTCGGTGACGGTGAGCTTGACGGTGTAGGTGCCGGCGGTGGCGTAGGTGTGCGAGGGGGTGGCGCCGGTGCCGGTCTGGCTGTCGCCGAAGTCCCAGGCGTACGACGCGATCGAGCCGTCGGGGTCGGTCGAGGCGGAGCCGTCGAAGGAGCAGGACAGGGAGGTGGCCGAGCAGTTGGCGGTGAAGGAGGCGGTGGGGTCGCCGGGTTCGCCCGGGTCGCTGTACTTCTTGATGGTTTCGTTGGCCCAGTCGCCCATCACGCCGGTGAGTTTGCCCCAGGCGCCGTAGCTGCCGCAGCCGGTCTTGACCCAGGAGGCGACGCCGACGACGACGCCGTCGACGAGCATCGGGCCGCCGCTGTCGCCTTGGCAGATGCCGTCGTGGCCGTCGGCGTAGCCGCCGCAGATCATGTAGGCGTCGTTGAAGGAGCCGAACGAGCCGCAGGTGTTGCGGCCGTCGACGAGCGGGAGGTTCTCGACCTTCTTCAGGTGGCCGAACTCGTTCTCGCCGTCGCGGACCCGGCCGTAGCCGAGCAGCAGCGCCTTCTTGCCGGGGTCGTCGAGGGTGTCGTCGGCGGAGCTGGCGACACGCGGGTACTTGTAGCCGGCCGGGACCGGGATGTCGGTCTCGGTGACCACGATGCCGACGTCCCAGCCTTGCTGCCAGCCGTTCGGCGGCTGGTAATTGGGGTGCTGCAGGTACTCCTTGATGGCGAGTTTGGTGCCGCCGGCCTTGGTCAGGTCGTCCGAGCCGTAGAGCATCGACTTCGCGCCGTCGCCGTTCTTGCAGTGTGCGGCCGTGACGATCACCCGGCGCGCCACCACCGCCGACGTACAGGTCTGGCCCTGGGGGCGGGCGCCGCCTTCGCGGAGCATGGCGATGATGAACGGGTGGTCGGCGACGTTGGCCTGTTGCCCGCCGACGATCTGGGTGACCGGGCCGCCACTGGGTTCGGTCTGGTTCGGCGGGACGGCCCGGTACGACGGGTCGCCGGGCTCGGCGGCGTACGCGGGGCCGGAGGTGAATGCGACCGGCGTGAGTGCGATGACTGCGGTGAGGGCTGCGAGCAGTCGCCTCATGGTGCCTCCTCGGGATGGGCGGATGACCGCAGCATCGCGAGCCGCCGGGCGCCGAACAATCCGAGGACGGATCCGTAGGGCTACGGATCTATTGCGGACGGTGACTACCTACCCTGCTACGGATTGTTCTCCCCGCGGCCCGCCTCGACAGTTGCTGCAGGCCGCGCCGCCCTGCGGCCCATAGGAAAGGCGAACATCATGCGCAGAAAATCTCTTGGGATCGCCGTCGCGTCCCTGGCGCTCGTCGTTGCCGGCGCCGGCAACGTGCAGGCCGCTCCCACCGGCACCGTCCTCAACCTCGGCGCGCCCGACACGGTCCCCGGGCTGTACATCGTCGGCCTGCATGGCGGTACGTCGCTCGCGCCAGCTGCTCCAAATAAAGTCAGCAGAGCAACAGTCGGGGCCGAGGCCGACGTACTGGCCGACCGGTACGGCGGCACCATCCGCAACGTGTACTCGGCGGCCCTGCGGGGGTTCGCCGTGAAGATGTCCGAGGGGCAGGCGCGGCGGCTCGCGGCCGATCCCAAGGTCGAGTTCGTCCAGCAGTCGCTGTGGGTACACCGGGCCGATGCCAAGGCCAACGCCTTCGGTGCGAGCGTGGCGAACATCGCCCGCAGCCTCGCCGTACCGGCGGCTGGTGAGCAGCCGAACCCGCCGTCGTGGGGCTTGGACCGGATCGACGGGGTGAAGGACAGCGTCTACAAGTACCCGAACACCGGCACCGGCGTCACCGTCTACAACACCGACTCCGAGCTGAACACCGACCACGTCGCGTTCGAGGGCCGGGCGAAGTCCGGCTACGACTTCGTCGACGAGGACGGGAACGTCAACGAGTGCAAGAACCCGACCGACCAGGGCCACGGCACGCACACCTCCGGTACGTCGAGCAGCGAGACGTACGGCGTGGCCAAGGACGTGACCGTGATCGGTGTGAAGGTGCTCGGTTGTGACGGGAACGCCCCGGACGCGGACTCGATCCAGGGTGTCGACTGGGTGACGCAGAACGCGGTCAAGCCCGCCGTGGCGAACGCGAGCTGGACCTCGGGCGGCGCGAACGCCGACCCCGAAGGCGTCAACCGTGCGGTCAAGGCATCGATCGCTTCCGGTGTCGTCTGGGCGGTTGCTGCTGGCAACGACAACGGCGGCAGTGCCTGTACGCCGAGCCCTGCCAAGGTGCCGGAGGCAATCACCGTCGCGTCGACCGATTCCAACGACAGCCGGTCGAGCTTCTCCAACATCGGGTCCTGCGTGGACATCTTCGCGCCCGGCGGCAACATCACGTCGGCCAGCAACTCGAACAACAACGGCAGCAAGGGCATGTCCGGTACGTCGATGGCCGCGCCGCACGTGACCGGGGCTGCCGCGCTGTACCTGTCGGCGAACCCGAGTGCGACCCCGCAGCAGGTGCGGGACGCGCTGGTGAGCATGGCGCAAGAAGGCAAGGTGCAGAACCCGGGCGCCGGTTCGCCGAACAAGCTGCTCGACGTGAGCAAGATCGGCGGCGGCAACCCGCCGGCCGGAAACCCGACCGCGTCGTTCACGGCGAACTGCTCAACCTCGACGCCGGACTGCACGTTCGACGGTTCCGCGTCCACAGACCCGGACGGCTCGATCGCGTCGTACGCGTGGGAGTTCGGTGACAGCCAGACCGGTACGGGCGCTACGCCGTCGCACACCTACGGCAGCGCAGGCGCGTACACGGTCAAGCTGACGGTGACCGACAACGCCGGCAAGACGGGCTCGACCACCAAGCAGGTCCAGGCCGGTGCGCCGCCGGCCGGTCAGCCGCCGAAAGCGTCGTTCACGGTGCAGTGCCAGTGGGCGGTGTGCAGCTTTAACGGGTCCGGTTCGACCGATCCGGACAACGACATCGCGTCGTACGCGTGGAACTTCGGTGACGGCAAGACCGGCTCCGGGGTCAACGCGTCGAACACCTACGGCAACGCGCAGAAGACCTACACGGCCGAGTTGAAGGTGACCGACAGGGCGGGTCTGAGCAGCACTGTCAGCAAGCAGATCCAGTGCTGGAGCGTCGGGGCCCAGGGCTTCTGCTTCTCGCAGTAGTCAGCCAGTGGCCGGTCAGCGGCCGAGCTCGGCGCGGGAGACCGCGCCGAGCTTGCGCAGCACCTTCGCCACGTGCTGCTCGACGGTCCGGGGTGACAGGAACAGCACCTCGGCGATCTCGCGGTTGGTGAGGCCCTGCGAGACGAGCCGGGCGACGTCCTGCTCCCGCGGTGACAGCTCCAGCCCGTAGCCCCGGCGTCCGCGCCGCGAGCGAGCCGGCGTACCGCGTGAGCGCAGGTCGTGCCGACATCGCGCGGCATCACGAGTCGCGCCCAGTACGTCGTACCAGTCGGCCAGCGCGGGTAGGTCCTGGGTGTCGGCCCGTTCGGAGGCCTGGGCGGCGAGGTAGACCGCGTCCAGCGCGCGGTAGGCCGCTTCTGCCATCCGGTAGTGATTCTGTGAATCGTCGAGGTCCGCACTGACCTCGCCGCGGCAGGCCGCCAGCGCGGCATGGGCGAGTGGCGCATCCCGGTCGGCGATCCCGGCCGCGAACTCGTCGGTCAACGCGCCCGCCGCAGCGACGCGATCGGTCGCGAGCAGCGTGCTCACGGCGACCGGGACGAGGTCGGCCGCCCAGACCCAGACGCCTTTGCGCCGGACCAGTTGGAGTCCGCGGTCGACGATGGCCGAGGCCGCGGTGAGGTCGTCCTGCGCGAGCCACATCCGGGCCAGTCCGGCGAACCCGCCGATCGCGATCGGGGTGATCGCGTCCTGCGGGCTGTCGACACCGGTCCGGCCGAGGTGCTCGGCCGCGGCCGGCCATTCGCCGCGGGTGATCGCGAGCAGGCCGAGGATCAGTGAGAGTTCGCTTGCCACCGGCAACAAGTCGCGATACTCGCCGAGCAGCCGGGTGGCGCGTTCGGTGAGGCCGGACCATTTGCCGGTGTACCAGTCGAGCCGGACCTCGGTGGACCGCGCCGTACTGACGACGAACGGGCTGCCGGCGGCTGAGGCCAGCTGGACGCCGCTGGTCAGGAACTCGCGGGCCCGGGCGAAGTGGCCGATCGTCGTACAGGAGTCGCCCAGGTTGCAGCGGGTGCGGGCGAGCTGGCGGCGTTCGGCGGGGGACTCGACCACTGTGGGCAGGGCGGACAGGTCCTCGAGTACGCCGGGATCGCCGATCGCGAGGCGGGAGCCGAGCAGGTTCGCGAGCAGCGACATCCGGACCTCGAGGTTGTCGCAGCCGAGCAGATACTCCTCGACCCGGTCGAGCCAGGGCAGGTGTTCGGCGACCGGGGTGTCGCCGATGAACGTCGTGCCGAGCAGCGCGGCGCCGCGGGCGGCCTGGTCGGGGCGTTCCGCGAGCTCGCCGACCGCCTGGCTGATGGTTGTCCGGGCCTCGGAGATCCGGCCGCTCTGGCGGACCATCAGCCGGCCGAGCAGCAGCCGCACCTCACCACGAGCCGCGGTCGACAGCCGCTGGTCGCTGAGCACCCGGTCCAGGGTCGCGACCGGATCGTGCTGGTCGAGACCGGCGTACGCGACCGATCCGAGCTTGATCGCCAGCCGGTCGACCTCGCTGGTTGGCAGGTCGGCCTCGGCCAGCAGTTGCTGCAGCAGGCCGGTGGCGACGGCGGGGTCGCCGACTTCCGTGGCCCGGTCCGCGGCCTCTTCGCCGTACCGGAGCCAGTCGGTACGGCGGCCTGCCCGGCGACTGTGTTCGGCCAGCTGGACCAGCGGTGGTGGTTCGGTCCCGCGCAGGGCGTCGATGGCGCTGAGGTGGAGTTGGCGGCGGGCAGGTCCTTCGAGCGAGTCGTAGACGGCCTGCTGGGCGAGCAGGTGGCGGAAGCCGTACAGGTTCGGCCGGGTCTCGTGCAGTACGCCGGCGCGGGCGAGCTGGATGAGCGCGAGCTCGGCGTGTTCGGGGTCGATGGCCGCGACGACCGATAGCTGCTCGACCCCGGCCGGTACGCCGAGGACCGCGGCCGCGTGGACGACGCGGTGTGCGAGTTCTGGGAGTCCGGAGAGGCGGTCGGCGAAGGCGTCGCGCAGGAGGACGGGAACCTCGACCTCGTCGGGGAGCCGGTCGGCCGTGCCGTGCAGTGAGCGCAGCAGCTCCTCGACCACGAACGGGATCCCCGCGGTCCGCTCGTGCAGGCGGTCGGCGAACTCCTCGCTCACCGCCTCGTGCTCGAGGATGGACGCGGCCAGGACCCGGACCGCGTCGACGTCGAGCGGGCGGAGTTGGAGCAGGATGCCTGCCACATGATCAGGCGGCCGGTACGCCGTACCGAGGGGGAGATGCCCGGCCAGGTCCTCGCGGCGGTACGTGATCACGACTGAGAGGTTGGGTGGCGGGTCGGCCATCAGGAAGCGAAGCAGTTGGCGGGTACCGTCGTCGGCCCACTGGAGGTCTTCGACGACCAGCACGGTCGGCCCGATCGCGGCGAGGATCTCGCGGGTCGCGCGCAGGGTCCGGTGCCGCTCGGCGTGGGGGTCGCCGATGGGCTCGGGCTGCGGTGGCAGGAGGTCGGCCAGCTCAGGCAGGAGCGGTCGGAGCGCTCCGGCGACCGGGCTGATCGTGTGGAGTTTGGTGCCGGCCAGAGATCGCATTGCCTCGATGACCGCGCCGTACGGGAAGGGTTCGCGCAGCGGCTGGCAGTGACCGACGAGAACCTTGAGCCGGGCGAGCTCAGGGTGGGCGAGGAGTTCGTCGACCAGCCGGGTCTTCCCGATCCCGGCCTCGCCCTCGATCATCACGACCGTCGACCGCCGCGGCACGGTCGACACCAGCACGTCGAGCTCTTCGCTCCGCCCCACGAGGACGGGGGAGCTCGTGCGCAGGAGATGGCGATGAGGCATGGTCACTCCCTCAGGGCGGCGGGGGGTCACAATACATCGTTTGAGGGGACCCTAGTTCGTCACCGACCGTCGTGGAAGGACCTCACCCGGTGAGCTTGGGTTGCGACGGAGTGGCCTTGAGTAACAGATCGGCGATCAGGGTGTGGCCGGTGGCGTTCGGGTGGTCGCCGTCGGAGGCGAGCAGGTCGGTGACGTCGGGTGCGGTCGCGAACGGCGCGGCGAGGTCGACGTACGTCGCGTGTGCGGCCCGGGCCGCGTCGGCGATCACCTGGTTGGCCGCCGCGGTCAGGGCCTGGGTCGCGTCCACCCCCGGCAGCGGGTACTCGTCGCGGGCGACCTGGCCGTCCTTGAAGACGTTCCAGTAGCCGGTGACCAGGATGTCGGGGGTGCGGTGGGTGTCGAGCTCGGTGATGCGCTCGAGGATGTCGTGCAGATTCTGGGTCAGGCCGGCGATCTCGTCGGTCACACACTCCGTCGTGCAGCGGCCGTTGGTGACGTCGTCCTCGTGGCCGGCGAAGTCGTTGGCGCCGATGGTGAGCAGGACGTAGTCGGCGTCGGTCGCGGCCTGGGCCATCGGTGAGCTGGAACGGTCGAGCTCGTCGAGCAGGCCGCCGGAGTCCATCCCCCCGACACCGAAGTTGTGCACGGTGACGGGGGTGCCGGTGCGGGCGGCGAGGAGGTCGCCGTACATGGCGGGGAAGGCGTCGCAGTAACAGTGGTAGCCGGAGGTGACCGAGTCACCCAGCGCCAGCACGCTGAGGTTGCCGGCGGGCACCTCGACCGGGGCAGGTCTGGCGTCCGCCGCGACGGTCAGCGTGACCAGCGCGAGCGTGAGCGCGAGGAAGAGGAGTCGCCGCGTCACGCAGACCTGTGGTGGTGTCGGGGCGGTGGGGTGACCTGGCCTGCGAGCCAGGGGAAGGACCGAGCGAACGCCGGGCCGGCGAACTGCCAGGTGTGCGAACCGACGGAGACGTGGACCGTCGACGGGATACCCACCTTGGCCCCCGCCTTGGACAGCTGGTGCGCCACTCGCTGGTGTGTCTTCTCGGCGGTGCTGGTGAGGAACTGGCCGGTCACGCCCACGTACGGGCCGTGGGCCTGCATGACCTTCAGCGGCTCGTTGGCCTGTTCGGACGCCACGTCGCCACCGTACAACTGCTCCAAAGTCTCGTGCTCGTCCCCGCTGTTCGGCGCCAGGTCGCCGGACATGTCGACGAAGTGGTGGAACGTGTCCGGGTGCTCGACGACCAGGTCGATCGCGCACGTCCCGCCCATCGACCAGCCGATCACACCCCATTGCGCCGGGTCCTTGGAGGCGCCGAAGGTGTTCTCGACGTACGCCGGGACGTCGCGGGCCAGGTGGGTCGCGGACTTCCCCCGCGGGCCGTCGACGCACTCGGTGTCGTTGTCGAACGTCGCCGTCGCATCCACGAACACCAGTATGGGCGCGAAGCCGTGGTGCTGCTTGGCGTACGCGTCGGCCACGCCGACCGCGTTCCCGAGCCGCACCCAGTCCGTGGGGGCGCCGCGCTCACCGCCGACGACCTCCACCACGGGCAGCGCCGGGTGGTGTTTCGCGCTGCGGAACCAGACCGGCGGCAGGTAGACGAGCTCGGCGCGGTGCTCGAACCCGCTGTACGTCGCCGGGATGTCGACCGAGACGAGTTTGCCGGCCTTGGGCAGCGTGGGGCCGCCGGAATCGTGGGCCAGCCCGGTCATCGACACCTGACCGGGCAGCGGCGTGTTGTTCCAGGCATCCAGCGCCGAGTCGATCGTCGGGTAGTACCCGACGAACTGGTTGACCTGGTTCGCGCCGACGAGGGTCGCCATCCCGATCGCGAGCACCGCAGCCCCGCGGCGCCACCAGCCTGCGCTCTTCCAGCCCGCGATCAGCACGGCCAGCGCGGCGATCCCGACCCCGAGCCACAGCCAGACCCCGAACGGCAGCGGGTCGGTGATCCCGACCAACTGCGCTCCCGGGTACGACGCGAGCAGCGCTCCGACCGCGGAGATCCCGATCACGAGCGGCAGCATCCGCAGCCGCCAGCGCCGGTCGCGCCATCCGATCGCCAGGATCAGCAAACCGGCCGCAATGACCTCCAGCGCCACCGGAAACCACCCGGCGAGCAACGACACCCCATTCATCCCCAGCCGCCCTTTCAAGAGAACGTCCCCAATTGATGCCCACAGTCGAGACGCCGAGCGGGTCTCATAGGTTGGCTCCGCACATTGCAAACGCCTTACGGTCTGGTCATGACCGGTCGGCAGCTCGATCATCTTGTCTTCGCGACACCCGACCTGCTCCACCGGCGTCGAGCCCAGGCCGTACGACGGTCTGGTGGACGGCAAGGTGACCTGAGGCGGTCGGGCGAAAAGGTTGGCTGGACCAGACCTGTTGCGGGTCAGGTATCCTTCCGCAATGAGTCGGACGACCGCGATTGTCAGTGGCTACTTCAACCCGTTGCACATCGGGCACATCCGGATGATGCGCGCGGCGCGCGAGCTGGGCGACCAGCTTGTGGTCATTGTCAACAATGACGACCAGCAGATGCTGAAGAAGGGCCGCATCATCATTCCGGAGAACGACCGCGTGGAAGTGGTCGAGAACATCCGGTCGGTGGATGTGGTGCTGCTGTCGGTCGACACCGACGGGTCGGTGCAGAAGTCGCTGGCCGAGGTGCGGTCCCGGTTCCCCGACGACCGGATCCTGTTCGCCAACGGCGGTGACCGCCGCAACGCCGGCGAGATCTCCGAGGCCGACGTGTGTGCCGAGCTCGGCATCGAGATCGTGTTCGGGGTCGGCGGCGACGACAAGGCCGACGCGAGTTCCCGCATCATCGGCGCCCTCGGTATCTGAGCGCGCCCGACCTCAGTTTCTCCCCACCGCGCCCTGTGACTCGTTCACAGGGCGTTTTCCTTGTCCGGAGGTGGCTCTGGGTTTCCGGATCGTCACCGTGTGTCGCAGACCAGTTGCCGGGTGGTCCCGTTCGACAATGTCGAACGGCGGGCGTTGTGGTGGCCGCCGCATGCTCCTAGATTCCAGCCAGCCGTGGTCGTCACGGTTGTCTTGCAAGGGAAGGGAGGCAAGCCGGTATGGCTACGACCGAAGCGGTCAAAGCGAAAACCCTTCTGGGGGAGTGTTCTGCCGAGCTCGCGGGCACGTTCATCCTGATCCTGTTCGGCTGCGGTGTGGTGGCGCAGGTGGTGGCCGGAGGGATCGGCGACCACGACTCGATCGCGTGGGCGTGGGGACTCGGCGTGACGCTGGGCATCTACGTGGCGGGCCGGTTGACCGGCGCGCACCTGAACCCGGCCGTGACGATCGCCCTGGCGGCGTTCCGCGGGTTCAGCTGGAAGAAGGTGCTGCCGTACGCGGTGGCGCAGTTCCTCGGAGCGTTCCTGGCGGCGCTGGTGGTGCGGTGGAACTACACCGAGGCACTCAACAAGGTCGACCCGGGCCTGACCATCAAGACCCAGGGCGTGTTCTCGACGCTCCCGGGCAACGGCAGCATGGATCTCGGCGTCCACATGTGGGGCGGCTTCCGGGACCAGATCATCGGTACGGCGATCCTGATGATGGTCATCCTGGCCATCACCGATCTGCGCAACACGGCCCCGGCGGCCAACCTCGCTCCGTTCATCGTGGGCCTCCTGGTGGTGGCCATCGGGATGGCGTGGGGCACGAACGCCGGGTACGCGATCAACCCGGCCCGTGACTTCGGACCGCGGTTGGCGTCGTTCTTCACCGGGTACGGGGGAGCGTTCAAGGATCAGTTCGGGGACGTCTATTTCTGGGTGCCGATCGTGGCACCGATCATCGGCGCCCTGGTCGGCGCGTTCCTCTACGACCTGCTGGTCGGGCGGCACCTGCCGATCGCGGACGAGGACGAGGAGCCGGGCCGCGTGCCCGAGGAGAAAACGGTATGACCCACATTCGTGAGGAAGGGATCTTCCATGGCTGACTTCGTCGGTGCCGTCGATCAGGGCACCACGAGCACCCGCTTCATGATCTTCGACCACTCCGGCAACGAGGTGGGCAAGCACCAGCTCGAGCACGAGCAGATCCTGCCGCAGGCCGGCTGGGTGGAGCACAACCCGACCGAGATCTGGGAGCGCACCAGCTCGGTGATCCAGACCGCGCTGAACGCGAACGGCCTGCACGCCAGCGACCTGGCGGCGCTCGGCATCACCAACCAGCGCGAGACGGCCGTGGTCTGGAACCGCAAGACCGGCCGGCCCTACTACAACGCGATCGTCTGGCAGGACACCCGCACCGACCGGATCGCCTCCGCGCTCGAGCGTGAGGGCAAGGGCGACGTGATCCGGCAGAAGGCCGGGCTGCCGCCGGCGACGTACTTCTCGGCCGGCAAGGTGCAGTGGATCCTGGAGAACGTCGACGGCGTCCGCGCCGCTGCCGAGGCCGGGGACGCGGTCTTCGGCAACACCGACACCTGGCTGCTGTGGAACCTGACCGGCGGGGTCAACGGCGGTGTGCACATCACCGACGTCACCAACGCCAGCCGGACCATGCTGATGAACCTCGAGACGCTCGACTGGGACGACGAGCTGATCAGCTTCTTCAACATCCCGCGGCAGATGCTGCCCGAGATCCGGCCGTCGTCGGACCCGAACAAGTACGGCGAGACCCTGGTGAACGGCCCGCTCGGTGGCGTGGTCGCGTTGACCGGTGACCTCGGCGACCAGCAGGCCGCGACCGTCGGCCAGGTCTGCTTCAACCCGGGCGAGGCCAAGAACACCTACGGCACCGGCAACTTCATGCTGCTCAACACCGGTACCGAGCTGGTTCGCTCGAAGGCCGGTCTGCTCAGCACGATGTGCTACAAGTTCGGCGACGAGGCTCCGGTCTACGCGCTGGAGGGTTCGATCGCGGTGACCGGGTCGGCCGTGCAGTGGCTGCGCGACCAGCTCGGCATCATCTCCGGTGCGAGTGAGGTCGAGAACCTGGCCCGGACGGTCCCGGACAACGGTGGCGTGTACTTCGTGCCCGCGTTCTCCGGCCTGTTCGCGCCGTACTGGCGCTCGGACGCCCGCGGCGCGATCGTCGGGCTGTCGCGGTTCAACACCAACGCTCACCTGGCGCGCGCGACACTGGAAGCGATCTGCTACCAGAGCAAGGACGTGACGGACGCGATGGAGAAGGACTCCGGGGTGCGGCTGGACGTGCTGAAGGTCGACGGCGGTGTCACGGCCAACGAGCTGGCGATGCAGATGCAGGCCGACATCCTCGGCGTACCGGTGAGCAAGCCGGTCGTGGCCGAGACCACGGCCCTGGGTGCGGCGTACGCGGCCGGCCTGGCGGTCGGGTTCTGGAAGAACAAGGAAGAGCTCGTCCAGAACTGGAACGAGGACAAGCGGTGGGAACCGCAGTGGAACGACGAGCAGCGGGCGAAGGGGTACGCGGGCTGGCAGAAGGCCGTCTCGCGCACGCTGGACTGGGTTGACGTCGACTAAGTAGCAGTACCGGAATCGGAAAGAAGGGCAGCACAGTGGCGGTAGTAGCTCTGTCACCGCAGGCAAGGGCCGACGCGATCGACGCGATGGCCGACGGACGAGAGCTGGACGTCCTGGTGGTCGGTGGCGGGGTGGTCGGCACCGGCTCGGCACTCGATGCCGCGACCCGGGGCCTGACCACCGGACTGCTGGAGGCGCGCGATTTCGCGAGCGGTACCTCCAGCCGGTCCAGCAAGCTGATCCACGGCGGTCTGCGCTACCTGGAGATGCTCGACTTCCGACTGGTGCACGAGGCGTTGCAGGAGCGCGGCCTGCTCCTGCAACGCCTCGCACCGCACCTGGTCAAGCCGGTGCCGTTCCTCTACCCGCTCCAGCACCGTTGGTGGGAGCGGTTCTACGCCGGCGCCGGCGTCGCCCTGTACGACGGGATGGCGATCAGCTCGGGCCTCGGCGCCGGTCTGCCGATCCACAAGCACCTGACGCGTCGGGGCGCGATGCGGCTGGTCCCGTCGCTGAAGAAGTCGGCGCTGGTCGGTGCGCTGATGTACTACGACGCCCAGGTCGACGACGCGCGGCACACGATGGAGCTCGCGCGGACGGCCGCGTCGTACGGCGCTCATGTCGCGAACCGGGTGAAGGTCACCGGTTTCCTGCGCCAGGGCGAGCGCGTCACCGGGGTGCAGGCGAAGGACCTGGAGAGCGGGCGTGAGTTCGAGGTCCGCGCCAAGCAGGTCGTGAACGCGACCGGTGTGTGGACCGATGACACGCAGGCGATGGTGGGGGAGCGCGGGCAGTACCACGTGCGCGCTTCGAAGGGCATCCACCTGGTGGTGCCGAAGGACCGCATCCAGTCCAGCACCGGCATGATCCTGCGCACCGAGAAGTCCGTGCTGTTCATCATCCCGTGGGGCCGGCACTGGCTGATCGGCACCACCGACACCGACTGGAACCTGGACAAGGCCCACCCGGCCGCGACCAGCAAAGACATCGAGTACCTGCTCGAGCACGTGAACTCCGTGCTCGTCACCCCGCTGACCCGCGAGGACGTCGAGGGCGTGTACGCCGGACTGCGGCCGCTGCTGGCCGGTGAGTCGGAGAGCACGTCCAAGCTGTCCCGCGAACACGTGGTCGCCCACGCCGCGCCGGGGCTGGTAGTGGTTGCCGGTGGCAAGTACACGACGTACCGGGTGATGGCCAAGGACGCGATCGACGCAGCCGCGGCGGCTCTCGACGGCCGGGTGCCGAAGTCGGTCACCAAGACCACGCCGCTGGTCGGTGCGGACGGCTATCACGCGATGTGGAACCAGCGGCACCTGATCGCGCAGCGGTCGGGTCTGCACGTGGCCCGGATCGAGCACCTGCTCAACCGGTACGGCGCTCTGATCGACGAGGTGCTCGCGCTCGTCGAGGAGGACCCGTCGCTCGGTGAGCAGCTGCCCGGCACCCAGGACTACCTGCAGGCCGAGGTCGTCTACGGTGCGAAGGCGGAGGGCGCTCGCCACCTGGACGACGTACTGGCGCGGCGGACCCGGATCTCGATCGAGGCCTGGGACCGGGGTGTCGCCGCGGCGGAGGCGGCGGCCCGGTTGATGGCGCCGGTCCTCGGCTGGGACGAGAAGGCGATCGAGCGCGAGGTGTCGTTCTACCTGCGGCGCGTCGAGTCCGAGCGGGCCTCGCAGGACCAGCCCGACGACGAGTCGGCCGACAAGGTCCGCCTCGAGGCACCGGACATCGTCTCCCCGGCATGATGGCCGTGTGGAACTGACTGAGCGGATCGAGCGGGCCGAGGCGGAGTTCGTCTGGAGTTTTGGCGACGACTCCGGCCCCGGCCCGTCGCTGCTGGGCATGACGCGGCGGCGCTTCGGTTCCGTCGTCGCGTTGGCAGCGCCGCGGGACACGCTGTCGTTCTGGTCCCGCGTGTCCGGGTTCGGTCTGGACGGGCCGGTCACTGCGGCGGTGATCGGTGAGGTCGTGGACTATCTGACGGCGGCCGGCTGTACGACGGCCAGCCTGAGCATCATGCCGAGTGCCCTCCCAGCGGATTGGGACGACATCGCGGCGGCGTTCGGAATCACCCCTGGCCCGACCGAGGTCCAGGTCGTCGGCGAGGCGTCGCCGGTCCGGCAGGCGCCCACCGACCTCCGCATCGAGACGGTCGGGCCGGAGCATGCCGAGGCCTGGGCGCAGGTACAGATGGACGCGTACCAGATGCACGAGGACGGTTTCCGCGCCATGGTCGAGGCTTACACCGACTGGCCGGGCATGACGGCGTACGCCGCCTGGGACGGTGACACGATCGCCGGCACCGGCTCGCTGCACGTCGTGGACGGTGTCGGTCGGCTGCGCAGCGGAGCGACCCGGCCGGAGTACCGGGGGAGAGGCGCCCAGTCCGCGCTGCTCACCCGACGGATCGCGGACGCCTTCGCGCAAGGCTGTGACCTGGTCACCACCGGCTCGGCCAAGCCGGAGCCCGGCGGACACAATCCCTCGCTGGCCAACATGCTGCGGCTGGGTTTCACACCGCTTACAGATCGCACACCGCAGACCTGGAGCCTTTCTTAACTGGCTACAGTATTCGTTATGGAGCTGACTGAGCGGTTGGAACGGGCCGAAGGCGAGATGATCTGGGCGCTCACGCAGAGCCCGCCGGCAGTGCGGGAGGCGCTCGGCATCAGCGGGCAGCGGATCGGCAAGGGCATCGTCGTTGTCATGAGCAACGACTCGATCGACTACTGGTCGCGCGCCTCCGGCTTCGGATTCGACGGACCGATCGACGGCGCCCTGGTCGGCGAGATCCTCGACGCCGCCCGCGCCGCCGACGCCCGCGCGCTGAACTTCCACCTCGCCCCCGAGGTGCTCCCGGCGAACTGGGCCGAGATCTGCGCCGAGCACGGCATCGTTGCCGGCGGCACCTGGGTGAAGGCCGTCCGCGAGGCCGGCCCCGTCGACCCGGTCCCGACCGACCTGCGGATCGGCGTGATCGAGCCCGACGAGGCTGCGACCTGGTCGGCCCTGCAGATCGAGGTCTTCGGCATCCCCAAGGACCAGACCGACCTGCTCACCGCCTTCGCCTCCGCGCCCAACGTCACCGCGTACGGCGCCTGGGACGGCGACACCCTGGTCGCGACCGGCGGCCTGGTCATCACCGGCGAGGTCGGCGAGTGCGTCAGCGGTACGACGCTGCCGCCGTACCGAGGGCGTGGTGCACAGTCGGCGATCCTGGCCCGCCGGGCCGAGGACGCCTTCGCGGCCGGCTGCCGCTGGGTCGCCTCTGAAACCGGCAAGCCCGGACCGGGCGAGCACAACTCCTCCCTGGCCAACATGGAACGCGTCGGCTTCAAGGTCGCCTACGACCGCCAGATCTACCGCTGGAAGGCTTGAACGCTCCTGACGCCCGCCGACCGACTCAGGCACGCCGAGGTCGGCTGGGGCTCGATGCAGGAACTACGGCCGGCAGGACTCGTACCTGCGATCAACGGATTAGAAGTTGCGACCATCAGCCCAGGTCAGATTAAGTCACCAAACCTCACCTGACCTGGGCTTTCACGCCGTCGCGAAGGTGCTTGACTTCATCAACCATCAGGCCGATTCACCACCAATAACCCCCATCACCGGTAACTCCACCGGTAACTCCCGGGCATGCAGATCTCCGCACAATCATTCATGACCGTGCGGTCACCGCGACCTGTGGCAAGCAGGGGATCGCGCGTGGCCTAGGGCGCTACCTGCGGAATTCACTCGCTCGATCCATGTGACGTCGTGTACTACGTGTCCATGGGTACTCCGCCGAGTGAGGTCGAACTCACCGAGCAAGTTCGGCCTGGCGAACATCGACATCCATCGTGTAGCAGTGCCGGTCGAATTGGCTGACGGAACAACCGCGGTGAGCCGGGCATCGATGATCCGGCTTCCTGAGGGCACGGCACCCAGCCGTTCGGGACACTACTGGATTGACCTCTCGAGGGGCTGGCTGCTGCACGGTGACAGGAAGCGGACGCTTGCTTCCCTCGAGGCCGCGCGACGGGTCGCGCCACAGGTGACCCGCTATCACCCTCAGGTTCATGAGACCGTACAGTCGCTCGCCGTCAGTGATAAGCGATCGACCGCCTCACTTGCGAGGTTTGCCGCCTGGTGCGGCATTCGCATCTGAGGAGAGAGGTACGGCGACCATGCCCTCGACCCGCTCGCCAGTTCTGTATGCCCTGGTGACAGGATCACCCGCTGCGCGAGATATCGGCCGGCTCGTCGACCTGGCCCAGGCCGACGGTTGGGAAGTTTGCGTCATCGCCTCGCCGGACGGGCGGCGCTTCATCGATTGTGACGCGCTGGCTGCGAAGACCGGGCACGTGGTGCGAAGCTCGTACAAAGACCCCGATGCTCCCGACATCCTGCCGCCGGCGGACGCCATGATCGTCGCGCCGATCACCTGCAACAGCCTTGCCAAGTGGGCGGCGGGGATCTCGGATACGTTGCCGCTGGGCTTCCTCGTGGAGGCGGTGGGGAAGAAGCAGCCTGTGGTTGCGATGCCGTTCTCCAACTGGGCACAGATCGGCTTCCCTGCCGTGCAGGCAGCCATCGTGAGCCTCACTGAATGGGGCGTGACTGTTCTTGTGGGGGACGGGGTCTACAAGCAGCACGACCCTGGGACGGGCGCGAAATACATTCACCTGTTCCCGTGGCACCTTGCCTGGCAAGCGGTTCTGGATCATCCCTGGCTCCCGCCGGACCTCCGATCAAGTGATCGAGCGGTCGGCGGCCTGTAGCCAAAGGAGCAGAGACCCCAGCCGTCGCGACGGCTGGGGTCCTTGCCGTGTCTGAACGACGGGCTCAGCCGATGCTGACGGTGTAGTGGGCGCCGTCGTCGGTGAACTCGTAGTTCCCGGCGCCGGTGATCCGCTTGGCACCGAGGTTGTCGTCGTCGTCGGGGAAGTCGCCCTCCATTACCGTCAGCACCTTGCCCTGCTCGATCGGAATGTCGGCGATGTCCTTGTCGTCGCCGTTGGTGAACTGAATCGAGTTCATGATCACGGTGCCGTCGACGGTCAGATAAATGTCGTCCGCGCCGGTGTTGTCCTCCTGCGCATGACATTTGATCCTGGTGATCTTCAACGCCTGCGTACTGTCGGTGGAAGCCTGCGCCACCACCGGCCCCGCGCCCACTGAAGCCACCCCGAGTGCTACCGCCGCCAAGACCCTCATGGTCGAAGACATTTCATTTCCTCCCGAGTTCGTTGTATTTCCCGGGACATTAGACGTGCCCTGTATCAAGCGTTTGAAAGTAACATCACGATCGACGCTCTTCGAACACCGCCGAAAGGCTTGCGGATTCAGTAACCGGCTCATTGACCGGCCGTCCGATGGGGAAATCATCGAGATGTCAGCGAGCAGTCAGTGACGTGGCGTGTACTCAGGGCAGTAGTTGTCCGCCCCACGTCGAGGAGTTGTCATGCTCAGAGTCCTAGCCGCGCTGGTGCCAGTGGTGGCACTGGCTACACCTGCTGTCGCGGCCGCACCGCCGCCCGCGACGGTGAACCACAGCTATCAGGCCCGGTCCGCGCAGACCACGGCGTACTGGACGGCCGACCGGATCGCGTCTGCGCGGCCGGCGCCGGTGCCTGCCGGCAGTGTTCGGTCGACGCCTGCGGCCGGTGGCGCGGAGTACGGCATGCCCCAGAACGGGCCGGCCGACCAAGGCTCCGCGCACACGACACAAGGCACCGTGCAGCGCTACACCACACCCGGTTTCCTCAAGCGGGTCAACGGCAAGGTCTACTTCACGTCCGCCGGCCAGAACTATCAGTGCTCCGGGAGCGCGGTGAACAGCGCGGACCGGGACATCGTGGTGACCGCGGCCCATTGTGTGTACAGCAACAACGCGTTCGTGACGAACCTGGTCTTCATCCCCGAGTTCGAGGACAACGTGCGGCCCTGGGGCACCTGGACCGCGACCGAGGCGCACATCACCCGGTTCTCGGCCCAGCCGCAGCCCGATCTGGCCTACGACTACGCCGTCTTCGAGGTCGCCGCTCAGAACGGCCGCCAACTCGGCGACGTGGTCGGCGGCCTGGGCTGGGCGGTGAACTCGGCGAAGTCGTACGCCGGCACCACGTTCGGCTACCCGGCCGACAGCGTGAACCAAGGCCGGTATCTGGTCTCCTGCAGCGACACGACGTACGAGAACTCCCGGGACCCGCGCACGATCGGGCTGGCTTGTGACATGTACGGCGGGACCAGCGGCGGACCGTGGATCCGGCAGGACCCGGGCAACACCTACATCAACGGCGTCAACTCGTTCAGCTACACCTCGGACTCGTCGCAGGAGTACAGCCCGTACTTCACGAACGACTTCCGCAACCTGATCACCAACGCCGACGCCGACTGACCCCGGAACCTTCGGCTGGGTCCGTTCACTGATCGGGGCGGATCCAGTTGAAGGTTCGTTCGACGGCGGCTTTCCAGTTGGCGTACTCGGAGGCTCGGCGGGCGGGGTCCATGTCGGGCAGCCACTGGCCGGCGCGGTGCCAGTTGGAGCGGAGGCCTTCGAGGTCGGGCCAGTAGCCGACGGCCAGGCCGGCGGCGTAGGCGGCGCCGAGGGAGACGGTCTCGGTGACCATGGGGCGGACGACGCGGACGTCGAGGAGGTCGGCGAGGAACTGCATGAGGAGGTTGTTGGCGGTCATGCCGCCGTCGACCTTGAGGGCGGTGAGGGCGATGCCGGAGTCGGCGTTCATGGCGTCGACGACTTCGAGGGTCTGGAAGCCGGTGGCCTCGAGCACGGCGCGGGCCAGGTGGCCTTTGGTGATGTAGCCGGTGAGTCCGGCGATGACTCCGCGGGCCTCGCTGCGCCAGTGCGGGGCGAACAGGCCGGAGAAGGCCGGGACGATGTAGGCGCCGCCGTTGTCGTCGACCGTGCGGGCCAGCGTCTCGATCTCGGCGGCGGTGTGGATCAGGCCGAGGCCGTCGCGGAACCACTGGACGAGGGAGCCGGTGACGGCCATCGAGCCTTCGAGCGCGTACGACGCGGGCTCGGTACCGATCTGGTAGGCGACCGTGGTGAGCATGCCGTGTTTGGAGCGGACGATCTCCTGGCCGGTGTGCAGCAACAGGAACGAGCCCGTGCCGTAGGTGCACTTCGCCTCGCCCGCGCTGAAGCAGGTCTGACCGAACAGCGCGGCCTGCTGATCGCCGAGCGCGGCGCCGATCCGGACACCGGGCAGCACCTCGGTGGCGGTGGCGAAGACTCCGGACGACGGCCGGATCTCCGGCAGGACAGCCCGCGGTACGTCGAACGCCGCGAGCAGCTCGTCGTCCCATTCCAGCGTGGCGATGTTCATTAGCATCGTCCGGCTGGCGTTCGTGACGTCGGTCGCGTGCAGGCCGCCGTTCGCACCACCAGTGAAGTTCCAGATCAGCCAGGTCTCCATGGTGCCGAACAGCACCTCGCCACGTTCGGCGCGCGCCCGCAGACCGGGGGTGTGGTCGAGCATCCACTTCAAACGCGGCGCGGAGAAGTAGGTGTTCAACGGCAGGCCACACAGGTCCGCGAACCGGTCCGGGCCTTCGTCGCCGGCCAGCTCGGCGACGAGACGGTCGGTGCGGGTGTCCTGCCAGACCACGGCGTTGCCGATCGGGAGGCCGGTCGCGCGGTCCCAGAGCAGGCTGGTCTCGCGCTGATTGGTGATGCCGATGGCAACGATCTGACTCGGTGCCGCGCCGATCTGGCGCAGCGCGGCGGGAACCACTCGGGTCACGTTCCGCCAGATCTCGGCGGCGTCGTGCTCGACCCATCCCGGTTTGGGGAAGACTTGGCGATGCTCGCGTTGCGCCACCGACACGAGCCGGCCGCGCCGGTCGAACAGGATGCAGCGGGTCGAGTTCGTGCCCTGGTCGACGGCCGCGACGTACTGCTCAGCCATTCAGGTCAGCCATTTCAGGAGTCTCCCCGCAGGTCGCGCGCGATGGCCTCGGCGGTGGCGCGGACCATGGTGACGAGATCGGTACGGTGCCGCAGACGGCTGTCGCAGATCCGTTCGATCCGGCCGGTCAGGCCGACCGCGCCGACGACCAGGCCGCCGAGTCCGCGGATCGGTGCGGCGATCCCAGCGGTCTCGATGGTGTGCTCCTCGAACTCGCCGGCCCACCCGCGGCCGCGGACCGTGGCCAGTTCCTCGAGGAGCCGGGCCGGGTCGGTGATGGTCCGGGTGGTGAAGGCCTCGAGACGTTTGGGCTTGGCGACACCGCTCGCGTCGTACGCGAGCACGGCCTTACCCAATGCGGTCGCGTGCGGCGGCAACGTCGTACCGACGTCGAGGTCCTGGTCGCTGTCGTCGGGGCGAAAGACGTGATGGACGACGACGACCTTGCTCTCGACGAGCCGGCCGACGCGCACGACCTCGCCGCTGCGAGCGGCCAATGAGTCGGCCCAGTTGATCGCGCGGCTGCGCAGTTCGTTCGGGTCGAGGTAGCTCTCGCCGAGCCGGCCGAAGGCGTCGCTGAGGTGATAGTGCGCACCGCTGCGGTCCTGCTCGACGAACCCGACCTGATGCAGCGTCCGCAGGATGCCGTGCACGGTTGTCTTGGCCAGGCCGAGTGCGTTGCCGACATCGGCGACGCCGAGCCCGTTCGGGGCGGCCGCGAGCAAGCGGAGCACGGCCGCAGCCCGCTCGATGGACTGCACGCTGCCCGGCACACCCGCAGGCTACCGGTGAAACCACCGCCTGGCTGCTACTCACTGGCGATGGCCGCGCAGGACGTTCAACCGGGTTGCACGGCGTGACGGCCAGACCGCAGTGAGTACTTCGATCTCAGCCGGCTATGGCCGGATCGAGACTCTTCATCGTGTCGACTACGGCCTCGGCTGTTGGGTCGGGCAGCTCCGAGCGCAGCCGGCCGTCGGCGAGGAACAACACCCGATCCGCGTACGACGCCGCGGTCGGATCGTGGGTGACCATCACCACGCTCTGCCCGAACTCGCGCACCGACTGGTGCAGGAAGCCGAGCACATCGGCCGACGACTGCGAGTCGAGATTGCCGGTCGGCTCGTCGGCGAAGACCACATCCGGCCGCGACGCGAGAGCGCGGGCGCAGGCGACGCGCTGCTGCTGGCCACCGGACAGCTCGGACGGCTTGTGCTTCAGCCGGTCACTCAGACCGATCGAGTCGATGACCGTTCTGAGCCACTCGCGATCCGGCGTCCGCCCGGCGAGATCGATCGGCAGCGTGATGTTCTCGAACGCTGTCAGCGTCGGAACCAGGTTGAACGCCTGGAAGACGAAGCCGATCCGGTCGCGGCGCAGATGAGTCAGCTGATCGTCGGCCAGCCCGCTCAGCTCGACATCGCCGATGAACACTTGCCCGGACGTCGGCTGGTCCAGACCGGCCAGGCAATGCAGGAGCGTCGACTTGCCCGACCCCGACGGCCCCATGATCGCGGTGAACTGGCCCTTGCCGAACTCCGCGCTGAGCCCCACCAACGCGTCGACCTGCGTCTGACCGGCGCCGTACCGCTTGGTCACGCCGACGGCCCGCACAGCAGCTTCATTCACGCTCATCCGACGAACCGTATCGAGTGCAAGTTCCGCTGGCGGGCTGCGGTCAGCCGTCGGCGCTGATCAGGTCGACGCCGGCGGACTCGACTGCGACCTCTTCGACGCTTCGTCGGGGCAGGGGTGGCGGGGTGCCGCCCCAGGACGGGCACAGCGGCTTGTAGTCGCACCAGTCGCAGAGCGGGCCCTTGCTCGGCCGCCAGTCACCGGACTCCAGCGCGTGGCTGATCGCCTTCCACAGAGCCGTGACCTTCCGCTCGCAGGCGCGCAGGTCGGCCTCGTCGGGGATGTAGCGCACGATCTCGCCGTTGCCCAGGTAGACCAGCTGGAGCATCGCCGGCACGACGCCGCGCATCCGCCACAGCACCAACGCGTAGAACTTCATCTGGAACAAAGCCTTGGCCTCGAAGAACTCCGACGGCGACCGGCCGGTCTTGTAGTCGACCACCCGGATCTCGCCGGTCGGCGCGACATCGAGGCGGTCGACATAGCCGCGCAGCACCAGGCCCGACTCGAGCTCGGTCTCGACATACAGCTCGCGCTCGGCGGGCTCCAAGGCATTCGGGTCCTCGAGGGCGAAGTACTTCCCGAGGAGTTTGTGCGCTTCGGCCAACCAGCTCGCGAGCTCCTGGCCGTCGGCGTCCTCGGCGAACAGCTCGGCCACCTCGGGCTCGGCCTCCAGCACCTGCTGCCACTGCGGCTCGAGCATCTCGGCAGCGTGCTCCAGCGTCCGCTGACCGCGCGGAAGATCGAACAGCCGCTCCAGCACCCCGTGCACGACCGTGCCGCGCACGGCCGCGGACGACGGTTTCTCCGGCAGCCGGTCGACGACCCGGAAGCGGTACTTCAGCGGGCAGCTCATGAAATCGGCCGCACGGGACGGCGACAACGCCCCCCGGGGATGCCCGCTCACTGGAACCTCGACCGCAACACTCATACCGAAACCCTAGGCGAGGCCATGGACACTTTCCGCCAAAAGGGCTTCCCGGCTCCCAGACAATTCCCAGCGGACTTTCGGTCAACCATCGGTCCGGCTTGCCAGGCTGTTGATATGAAGCCGCCACGTGAACACGATCTCGGCCTGGAGTACGACCTCGGCACGCTGCGCCGTCGGCAGGTCCTGAGCCTGTTCGCCGGTGCCGGCCTGGTCGCCGTCGCGGGCTGCGCCCCCGACCCGGCCCCATCAACCTCGACCACTCCAGCAACGTCGGCCACTCCCGCAACCTCGACCACTCCGTCGACGTCGAGCACTCCGTCCACGTCCACCGCGGGCGTTGACGAAATCCCCGCCGAGACGGCCGGCCCCTACCCGGGTGACGGCTCGAACGGCCCGAACGTCCTCACCGAATCCGGCATCGTCCGCAGCGACATCACCAAGTCGTTCGGCTCCGCGTCCGGTACGGCGACCGGCGTACCGCTGACTGTCGAGCTGACCATCCTGGACGCGGACAAAGACACGCCCCTGACCGGTGCTGCTGTTTATGTCTGGCACTGCGATGCGCAAGGCCGCTACTCGCTCTACTCCGAGGGCGTCACCAACGAGAACTACCTGCGCGGTGTCCAAGCCACCGACGCCGACGGCAAGATCACCTTCACGACGATCTTCCCGGCCGCGTACCCGGGCCGGTGGCCGCACGTCCACTTCGAGGTCTACGCGAGCCTCACCGAGGCCACAGCCGCCGGAAAGATCAGCGCCACCTCACAACTCGCCTTCCCCGAGAACGTCTGTACGGCGGTCTACGCCACCACCGGGTACGACGGGAGCGCGGATAATCTGCGCCGTACGCCGCTTGCCGACGACAACGTGTTCGGCGACGACGACGGCGTCCACCAGCTCGCGGCGGTCGCCGGTGACGCGGTCAAGGGCTACACCGCGCGGCTCACCGTCGGCGTGTGACGTGGGTAGGTAGCAGCTTGTTACCGCTGGACCAGTAGCGTTGGGGTGATGTCCGAACAGCGTGAGCCCCAGAGCCCCGCCCAGTCGGCCGGCCCACCGCCGCCCGGAACCTGGGTACTCGGTCGTATCCGGGGGATCCGGCTCACGATGCGGTTCACCTGGTTGCCGGTGGCGATGCTGCTCGCGTTCGGGTTCTCCGCGGTGATCGGCCAGCAGTTCCCCGAGATCGGCGTCTGGCGCTACGCGGCGGCGTTCGCCTTCGTGGTCGCGTTCACGCTGTCGATCCTGGTGCACGAGCTCGCGCACGCGCTGATGGCCTTGAGGTTCGGGATCGGCGTGTCCGAGATCAACCTCGGGTTCTTCGCGGCCGGCACCCACATCGAGGGTGAGCGGAAGACGCCGTTCGAGGAGTTCGCGGTCTCCGTGGTCGGGCCGATCGCGTCCCTCGTGGTCGGCGGACTGGCCTTCGTCGGTTCGCGTGCGGTCGATGACGGCGGAGTCGTGTACATCGCGCTGTGGCAGCTCGCGGTCGCGAACCTGATCGTCGGCGCCACCAACCTGCTGCCCGGCCTGCCGCTGGACGGCGGCTGGGTGCTGCGGGCGATCGTCTGGAAGTTCACCGGCAACATGCACACCGGCACCATCGTGGCCGCCTGGGGCGGCCGGGTGATGGCGATCCTGGTGCTCGCGCTGCCCGTCATGCTGCAGGAGATGTGGGGCCGGCAGCCGACGCTGATCGACTTCGTGATCGCACTCGCCGTCGGGTTCTTCCTCTACATGGGCTCGACCGCCCAGCTGATGAACGCGCGGCTGCGGCACAAGCTGCCCACCCTGCAGGTGCGGACGATGGCTCGCCGCGCGATCGCCGTACATGCGAACACGCCGTTGTCCGAGGCGGTGCGGATGGCCGGCGCGTCGTCGGCCGGTGCAGTCGTCGTCATCGACGGCGACGGCAAGCCGCACGCACTCGTCTCCGAGAACGCGGTTGCCGCGGTGGCCGAGAACCAGCGTCCGTGGACCACGGTGAGCGAGGTTTCGACCCGGATCGGCGCGGGCCACATCATCGGGGTGAACGACACCGGCGAGGAGATCCTGAAGACGCTGCGCGAGCACCCGGCGTCGGAGTACCTGGTCCTCGACGCGGCCGGCAGCGTGTACGGCGTACTGGCGACGGCCGACATCGAGCGGGCCTTCCGCGGCCGCTGACGACCCTCAGTGACGGGCGCCGCCGTACCGAAAGTTAAGGTGAGCGCCTTATGGCTGACTTGCGCGACTTTCCCGATCAGGCGTTCTCCGGGGTCCATCACGGCCCGCTGCAAGCGGGGGAGTGGATCACCCTGCAGGACTCCAAGGGCCGCCGGCACTCGGTGTTCCTGGAGCGCGGAAAGGTCTTCCACACCACCAAGGGCGGGATCGAGCACGACGAGCTGATCGACGGCCCGGACGCCGTCGTGATCCGCTCCAAGGGCAACGTCGAGTACCTCGCCCTGCGCCCGTTGATGGCCGACTACTCGGTCTCGATGCCGCGGGGCGCCGCGGTGATCTATCCCAAGGACACCGCGCAGATCGTGACGATGGCCGACATCTTCCCGGGTGCGAAGGTGGTCGAGGCGGGCGCCGGTTCGGGCGCGCTGACCACCGCGCTGTTGCGGGCGGTCGGCATCCACGGCCAGGTCATCTCGTTCGAGCGGCGCGAGGACTTCGCCGAGGTCGCGCGGAAGAACGTGACCGGCTTCTTCGGCGCCGAGCACCCGGCGTGGCGGCTCGAGGTCGGTGACCTGGTCGAGAAACTCGACGAGACCGACGTCGACCGGATCGTCCTGGACATGCTGGCCCCCTGGGAGTGCGTGGAGGCCGCGGCCGGTGCCCTGAGCCCCGGCGGCGTGCTGTGCGCGTACGTCGCCACCACGACCCAGCTGAGCCGTTTCGTCGAGACGTTGCGGGCACACGGCGAATTCACTGAGCCGCGCGCGTGGGAGTCACTCGTGCGAGACTGGCACGTGGAGGGTCTGGCGGTTCGTCCGGGACACCGGATGCAAGGTCACACCGCCTTCTTGGTCACTGCCCGACGGATGGCGCACGGGGTTCAGGCACCCCGCAAGAAGCGCCGGCCGGCACCGGGCGCGTACGGCGACGACTACACGGGCCCCCGTCGCGGTGAACCAAATAACGACGCTGTTGAAGATGTGTCGAATGCAAGCGGTTCATCCGCAACCGACACGTGATGGGATTCAGCTTGCCCGGACCGGTTTTCTGGGTAAGGTCCATAGGGTCGAGCCCCACATGGTGAGGTGATGATCGTGGCTGGAGACGAGAGTCCTACCGCGGCAGAGCTGCGTAACCAGGTCCGGTACCTGGAGGCCGAGGTCGCAGCGTTGCGGCGTCGGTTGTTGGAGCACCCGGCTGACAGCCGGTCGCTCGAAAGCAGGCTGTCCGAAACACAGGCCTCCTTGGCGAGTGTCACCGCTCAGAACGAGCGGCTGGCCGACACGCTGCGGGAGGCGCGAGAGAAGATCATCGCCCTGAAGGAGGAGGTCGACCGGCTGGCGCAACCGCCGTCCGGATTCGGCACCTTCCTCGGCCGCAACGACGACGACACGCTGGACGTGTTCACCGGGGGCCGCAAGCTCCGGGTGGCGGCCAGCCCGTCGATCGACCTGGACGAGCTCAAGCTCGGCCAGGAGCTGATGCTGAACGAGGCGCTGAACGTGGTCGAGGCCTGCGACTTCGAGGTCGTGGGCGACGTGGTGATGCTGAAGGAACTGCTGGCCGACGGCGAGCGGGCACTGGTGATCGCGCAGGCCGACGAGGAACGGGTCGTCCGGCTCGCCTCGCCGCTGCTCGACATCGCGCTGCGCACCGGCGACTCGCTGCTGCTGGAGCCCCGCTCCGGCTATGTGTACGAGAAGATCCCGAAGTCCGAGGTCGAGGAGCTGGTCCTCGAAGAGGTGCCGGACATCGACTACACCCAGATCGGCGGTCTGGCGGGCCAGATCGAGCAGATCCGGGACGCGGTCGAGATGCCGTACCTGCACAAGGACCTGTTCCTGGAGCACGAGCTCAAGCCGCCGAAGGGTGTCCTGCTGTACGGACCGCCCGGCTGCGGCAAGACGCTGATCGCGAAAGCGGTGGCGAACTCGCTGGCCAAGAAGGTCGCCGAGAAGACCGGTGTCGAGGGCAGGTCGTTCTTCCTCAACATCAAGGGTCCGGAGCTGCTGAACAAGTACGTCGGCGAGACCGAGCGGCACATCCGCCTGGTCTTCCAGCGTGCCCGGGAGAAGGCGTCCGAGGGGATGCCGGTGATCGTGTTCTTCGACGAGATGGACTCGCTGTTCCGCACCCGCGGATCCGGTGTCTCCTCCGACGTCGAGAACACCATCGTCCCGCAGCTGCTGAGCGAGATCGACGGTGTCGAGGGCCTGGAGAACGTCCTGGTCATCGGTGCCTCGAACCGTGAGGACATGATCGACCCGGCGATCCTGCGTCCGGGCCGGCTGGACGTGAAGATCAAGATCGAGCGGCCGGACGCCGAGTCCGCCCGCGACATCTTCTCGAAGTACCTGACCACCACGCTGCCGTTGCACGCCGACGACCTCGGCGAGTTCGGCGGTGACCGGGCGTCCTGTGTGAACGGGATGATCCAGCGCACCGTCGAGCGGATGTACACCGAGGCCGACGAGAACCGGTTCCTCGAGGTCACCTACGCCAACGGTGACAAGGAGGTCCTGTACTTCAAGGACTTCAACTCGGGCGCGATGATCCAGAACATCGTCGACCGGGCCAAGAAGATGGCGATCAAGGCCTTCCTGGACGAGAACCAGAAGGGTCTGCGGGTGCAGCACCTGCTGCAGGCGTGTGTCGACGAGTTCAAGGAGAACGAAGACCTCCCGAACACGACCAACCCCGACGACTGGGCCCGGATCTCCGGCAAGAAGGGCGAGCGGATCGTCTACATCCGGACGCTCATCTCCGGCAAGCAAGGCACCGAGCCCGGCCGGTCGATCGACACCGCGACCAACACGGGTCAGTACCTGTAAGACGTGTTCACGAACCGCCTCGGCACCTACTGGGTGTCGGGGCGGTTCGTCGTTCGGGCGTAGCGGCGGTCGACGGCCAGGGGAGCGACGGTGGCGAGGCCGGCCTTGGCGAGTACGAGGAGCCAGAGCCCGGCCAGCACGAGCAGCTCACGAGGCCGGAACCACCGGTCCAGGTCGGTGCCGAGCGTGGCGAGCAGCCAGGTGCCTCCGACGAGCCAGTAGGCGCTCAGTACGGCGTACAGGATTCCTAGGACACCGATCGTCCAGGCGACGGTTCGGACTGCGGTTCTGATGATTTCTCGACGCACGCGGAGGAGTCTCTCAGGGGTGCCGCCGAGGGGCAGGGGAAGGGTGGGGGTTTCCCCCGATATCTCCGGAGGCCCGGCGGTCCTACCGTGATCGATATGGCGACGGATGATGTGCGCAAGGACCTGCGGGCAGCGGTGGCGGCGCGGCAGGAGCTGGGTCCGGAGTACGAAGCCGAGATCATCGAAGGCTTCCTCGAACGGCTCGACGCCCAGCGCCGGGCCACCGCACTTCCCGTACCGGTGCCGCCGCCGGCGAACCCGAGCCGCGAGAAGGACCCGGGCGGCCTGGCTCTGGCGATCGTCTCGATGGGCGTCGCGATCCCGATCACCGCGATCTCCGCCAACATGATCGGCCCGTTCGGCGTGGTCGTCAGCTGGGCCGGTCTGGTCGGCATCAACCTCGCCCGCTCCTGGGGCCGCCGCCGCTAGCGGAACGACCTCACCAGCGGACCGACCAGAGCGGCGGTGTCGGGCATGACTGGCCATGAGGGGTCGTCCAGCTTGGCGATCAGTTCGGCCGGGGACATCCAGGCGCCCCACGCGACCTCCGAGGGCTGGTGTTGGATCGGGCCGTCCCAGACACAGCTGTAGAGATAGGCGTGGTACGTCGTGGCGTCGTCCGCGTAGTCGCCCTCGGGCAGCTTCACCAGGTCGACGCCGCTGATGCCGAGCTCCTCGGCCAGTTCGCGCACGACCGCGTCGTACGGGTCCTCACCGGCCGCCACGACGCCGCCGGCCATGAAGTCGTAGTGCGACGGGTAGACGTCCTTGGTGGCGGTCCGGCGGTGCACGTAGATGTCACCGGCCGGATTCCGGACGAGTACGCCGGTCGCGGAGTGGCGCAGGTTGTCGCGGCGCATCACCGAACGCGGCTGGGCATCGATGACGACGTTGTCGGCACTGAGAATCGCGACCATTTCGTCCACGCGGGCAGTCTCACACGGTGCCTGTGGACAAAGCACCCCGATTTGGGGGCGCAACCGCGTAGGCTCGGAAGCATGAGTGTGCGGCGGATCATGGGAACCGAGACCGAGTTCGGCATCTCGGTGCCCGGCCAGCCGGGGGCCAACCCGATGCTGACCTCGAGCCAGGTGGTGAACGGGTACGCCCAGACGCAGCCACTGGCGCGCAAGACCCGGTGGGACTTCGACGAGGAGCACCCGCTGCGGGACGCGCGCGGCTTCGACCTGAGCCGGGAGGTGGCCGACTCCAGCCAGCTCACCGACGAGGAGACCGGCCTGGCCAACGTCATCCTCACCAACGGCGCCCGCCTGTACGTCGATCACGCCCACCCGGAGTATTCGGCGCCCGAGTGCACCAACCCGCGCGACGTGGTGGTGTGGGACAAGGCCGGTGAGCTCGTGATCATGGAGGGCGCGCGGCAGGCCCGGCAGATCCCCGGTGCCCCGCAGCTGAACCTCTACAAGAACAACACCGACAACAAAGGCGCGTCGTACGGGTCGCACGAGAACTACCTGATGCGCCGCTCGACGCCGTTCGCGTCGATCGTGCGGCACCTGACGCCGTTCTTCGTGAGCCGCCAGGTCGTCACCGGCGCGGGCCGGGTCGGGATCGGCCAGGACGGCGGCACGCACGGTTTCCAGATCAGTCAGCGGGCGGACTACTTCGAGGTCGAGGTCGGCCTGGAGACGACGCTGAAGCGGCCGATCATCAACACCCGCGACGAACCGCACGCGAATCCGGACCGCTACCGCCGCCTGCACGTGATCATCGGCGACGCGAACCTGTCCGAGATCTCGACGTACCTGAAGGTCGGGACGACGTCGCTGGTGCTGGCGATGATCGAGGACGGCTGGCTGACCGACGACCTGGGCGTCGACCGCCCGGTCACCGCGCTGCACGAGATCAGCCACGACCCCACCTGCACGCATCTGATGACGCTCAAGGACGGTCGCAAGCTGACCGCCGTCCAGCTGCAGACTGAGTACTTGGAGCAGGCCCGCAAGTATGTCGAGGACAAGTACGGCGACGACGCGGACCGCCAGACCAAGGACGTGCTGCACCGCTGGGAGTCGGTGCTCGACCAGCTCGCCACCGACCCGATGAAGCTGGCCGACCAGCTCGACTGGGTGGCGAAGTACAAACTCCTGCAGTCCTACCGCGACCGCGACGGCCTGGAGTGGGACGACTCGAAGCTGCATCTGGTCGACCTGCAGTACGCCGACCTGCGCCCGGACAAGGGTCTCTACTACAAACTCGTGAACTCCGGCCGGATGCAGCGCATCGTGTCCGACGAGGAGATCCGGATGGCGGTCTCGCACCCGCCGACCGACACCCGCGCCTACTTCCGCGGCCGCTGCATGCAGCAGTACGCGGGCCAGGTCGCGGCCGCCTCCTGGGACTCGGTGATCTTCGATCTGCCGGGCAAGGAGTCGCTGCAACGGATCCCGACCCTGGACCCGCTACGCGGCACGAAGGCCCATGTCGGTGCCCTTCTGGACCAGTGCGACACCGCGAGTGACCTGGTTCGCACCATCACTGGGGGTGCCGCCGGGTAGGGTCGCTCCTAGAAGCACGGAGAAGCGGTTGGGCGTCTTCTCCACTGCGGTTCTAGGAGGTGTGTGCGATGGCGAAGGACGGCGGGCAGCAGCACAAGCAGCCGAAGCGTTCGACGACCGAGGAAGAGGTCGAGCAGGCGAAGACGTCGGAAGACGTGGCCGAGCGCAAGGAACGGCTCGACGACGACGTCGACTCGATCCTCGACGAGATCGACGAGGTGCTCGAGGAGAACGCCGAGGAGTTCGTCCGCGGGTTCGTGCAAAAGGGTGGGGAGTGAACCGCTCGATGACATTTGACGCCTCCGGCCGGTTGCCGGAAGCCTTCCTGACCCCAGGTGGCACGTCGTTCATGGACTTCCTGGCCGGGCACGCGCCCGACCTGTTGCCCGGACGGCGCAGCCTGGGGCAGGCCGACTTCTCCGACCAGGTCCCGCACGGTACGACGATCGTCGCGGCCACCTTCGCGGGTGGCGTGCTGATGGCCGGCGACCGGCGGGCCACGATGGGCAACATCATCGCGTCGCGGGACATCCAGAAGGTGTTCCCCGCCGACGAGTACTCGGCGGTCGCGTTCGCCGGATCGGCCGGTTTCGGGATCGAGATGGTCCGGCTGTTCCAGGTCGAGCTCGAGCACTACGAGAAGCTCGAGGGCACCACGCTCAGCCTGGACGGCAAGTCCAACCGGCTGAGCGCGCTGATCCGGGGCAACCTGGCGATGGCGATGCAGGGGCTGGCCGTGGTGCCGCTGTTCGCGGGCTACGACCACGACCTCAAGGGCGGGCGGATCTTCTCCTACGACGCCACCGGCGGCCGTTACGAGGAGACCCACTTCCACAGTGTCGGTTCGGGCTCGCTGTTCGCCCGGGGCGCGCTGAAGAAGCTCTACCGCGAGGACCTGTCCGCGACCGAGTGCGCGACGGTGGCGATCCAGTCGCTGATCGACGCCGCCGACGACGACTCAGCCACCGGTGGTCCGGACATGCTGCGGCGGATCTTCCCGGTGATCGGGGTGGTCACCGCCGACGGCTACCAGCGGCTGCCCGAGGACGAGGTCGCCACGCTGGTCGACGCGGCCTGGGCGCAGCGCCACGAGCGCCCCGACGGCCCCGCCACGGCGTCCCTGACCTGATCCCATCGACTGATAGAGGACGACACCTTCGATGAGCACGCCGTTCTACGTATCCCCAGAACAGCTGATGCGCGACCGGGCGGACTTCGCCCGGAAGGGCATCGCCAAGGGCCGCAGCGCGATCGCGCTGCAGTATGCCGACGGCATCCTGTTCGTCGCCGAGAACCGCTCGCCCGCGTTGCACAAGGTCGCCGAGATCTACGACCGGATGGCGTTCGCGGCGGTCGGCCGCTACAACGAGTTCGAGAACCTGCGGATCGCCGGCGTCCGGCTGGCGGACATGCGGGGCTACTCCTACGACCGGCGCGACGTCACCGGCCGGGCGCTGGCCAACGCGTACGCGCAGACCCTCGGCGCGATCTTCTCCTCCGGTGGCGAGAAGCCGCTCGAGGTCGAGATCCTGGTCGCCGAGATCGGCGCGACCACGGCCGACGACCAGATCTACCGGCTCACGTACGACGGCTCGATCGCCGACGTCCGGGGGTACGCGGTGATGGGCGGCCAGGCCGAGCAGGTCGCGGAGTATGTCGGCGAGCACTACCGCGAGGGCATCTCGCTGGCCGGCGCGCTGCGACTGGCCGTCGACGCGCTCGGGCACGACAGCAGTGAGCCACGCGAGCTGACCTCCGACCAGCTCGAGGTCGCCGTACTGGACCGGACCCGCACCCAGGTCCGGAAGTTCAAGCGGATCTCCGAGGAGACGCTGGCCCGGATCCTGTCCGAGTCCCAGCCGTCGGCCGACATCGAGGAGGCCACCGCCGCGGAGGCCGCCGAGCACGCCGACGCCACCACGGCGGAGACCACGGCCACGTCGGCCACCTCGCCTACGTCGGCCTCTTCGGTCACGGAGTCGGCTTCCGATGACGACGCACCGATCGCGCCGCCGGAGGATCCCGACGACACCCGTCCGCTGTGACGGACCGATCGCTGGACTCAGCCGCCACGTCCGACGTGGCGGCTGAGTCGTCTCGGGCCCCCGACCCGGAGCCCTGGGAGCTGCTGGGGGAGAAGGTCGCCTACCAGCGGTTCCTGACGGTGAAGGTCCGCCGCTACCGGATGCCGAACGGTCACGAGGTCGACTGGGACGTCACCGGCCCGGAGTCCGCGGGAGCCGTCGCGGCCGGTGTCACCGTGCTGCCGCTCACGCCGGAGGGCCGGATCGTGACGATCCGGATGTTCCGTCCCGGGCCCGACAGCGTGGTCACCAACCTGCCCGGCGGCCTGATCGAGCCCGGCGAGGATCCCGCGGTTGGCGGGGCCCGCGAGCTCGAAGAAGAGACCGGTTACACCTGCGAGAGCATCGAGGTCGTCGGCTGGCTCTGGGCCGGCACCTCCTCGACCTTCCGCAAATACGTGGCCATCGCCCGCGGCTGCCGCCCCAACGGCACCCAGAACCTCGACGAAGCCGAAGACTGCGTCCCCGTCGAGCTCACCGTCGCCGCCTTCCGCGCCGAACTCCGCACCCCCGGCGCCACCACCGGCACCGACACCGCCTACCAAGCCCTGGACCACGCCAACCTCCTCTAACAGACCACCCACGCGGCCGGTGCACCCCGCCGCCTTGAGCACCCACCAACCGTTTTCGCCGGGTCCAAGTGGTCGATGGGTGCCCAAAGCCACGCGCAGTCGTCCGCCTTGAGCACGCCTCAACCATTTGCGCGCCTCCTGGACGGTTGATCGGTGCTCAAGGCCCGCGATCTCCCACCCACCCCCCACCCCGCCGTACCGCATCACCCCCGCCCCGCCGTGCCGCATCACCCCGCCCCCGCCGCGCCGTACCGCATCACCCCGGCCCAGCCCGCGATCCGCGCAAAGGTGGGTCGGCTGCTCTTTGGGCACGAAGTGCATCTTTGGGTATCCACCAACCGTTCTGCGGGCCCGCGGATGGTTGGTCGGTGCACAAAGATGGCGTCGGTGCACAAGGGTGGGTGGGCTGCTCTTTGGGCGGGGTGGGCGGCGGTGGGTAGGGTTGGGGTGGGTCGTGACTGGCGTTGGGGTGGGGTACCACCGGGGAGCGGCCTGCCGGATCAGCCGGCTCGAGAGCGAGAACGCTCTGCCGCGCGCCTGGGCATAGGACTTGATGCCTGGAGGAGTGCGTGCATGACTGCTGAATTGATGGTTGGGACCGAGCTCGCGGCCGAGATGGTGGCGCGGGCGGGGGTTCGGGCGGAGAAGTTGCGGGAGAGCGTCGGCGTGCAGCCGTGCCTCGCGACGGTGCTGGTGGGTGACGATCCGGCGTCCGCGACGTACGTGCGGATGAAGCAGAACCGCAGCAAGAAGGCCGGGATCGGTTCGCGCAGCGTTGTGCTGCCGGCCGCGACTACCACCGACGAGCTGGTCGCTGCGCTGACCGAGCTGTCGAACGATCCCGAGGTGCACGGCATTCTGCTGCAGCACCCGGTGCCGAGCCACATCGACGAGCGGGCGGCGTTCGAGGCGATCGACCCGCGCAAGGACGTCGACGGTGTGACCATGCACGGGTTCGCGGCGATGGCGTTCGGCGAGCCCGGGTTCCGGTCGTGTACGCCGGGCGGGATCATGCGGCTGCTCGAGGCGTACGACGTACCGATCTCCGGGGCGCACGCGGTGGTGATCGGCCGCAGCCCGATCCTCGGCAAGCCGGCCGGGATGTTGCTGCTGGCATCGGATGCGACCGTGACCTACACGCATTCGCGGACCGTCGGGCTGCCGGATATCGTCCGTACGGCGGACATCGTGGTCGCCGCGGTCGGCAAGGCGAACTTCGTCCGGGGCGACTGGCTGAAGCCGGGCGCGGTCGTGGTCGATGCCGGGTACAACGAAGGCAATGTCGGCGACGTGCACTTCGGCGAGGCGTCCGAGGTGGCGCGCCTGATCACGCCGGTTCCGGGCGGGGTCGGGCCGATGACCATCGCGCTGCTCCTGGAGCAGACCGTCGACGCGGCGGAGGCCCAATCCGAGACGGCTGTCCAGCCTGTGGTTGGTCTGGCCTAGGCTGTATTCGTTGCGAAGGTGATTTGACGAGGAGGCGTGACGTGGCGGTGCGGGCGATCCGGGGAGCCACCCAGCTGGACGCGGACGAGCGCGGGCATCTGCTCGAGCGGTCGGCCGAGCTGGTGAAGGCTGTTCTGGAGGCGAACGATCTGGACAGCGCTGATCTGATCAGCATCCTGTTCACCGTCACGCCGGACCTGCACGCGGAGTTCCCCGCCGTGGCCGGCCGGCAGATCGGGCTGACCGACGTACCGCTGATGTGCATGCAGGAGATCGACGTACCGCACGCGCTGCCGCGGGTGGTGCGGATGATGGTGCACACCGAGACCGAGCGCTCCCGCGACAAGATCCAGCACGTCTACCTGCACGGCGCGTCCGCGCTCCGTCCCGATCTGACAGGCGCCCAGTGACCGAATTGCGTGGCCCGGTCCGCGTTGTCGGCGCCGGCCTGATCGGTACGTCGATCGGCCTCGCGCTGGCGCGGTTGGGTGTCGTCGTGGAGCTGGTCGACGCGAACCCGGACAACGCGCTGATGGCCGAGCGGATCGGTGCCGGGTCGCGGCTGGTCCAGATCGAGCCGCAGCTGGTCGTGGTCGCCGTACCGCCGGATCATGTCGGAGCGGTGATCGCCGAGCAGCTCGCGCAGACCGACGCGATCGTCACGGACGCGGCGAGCGTGAAGTCGAAGCCGTTGACGGATGCGCGGTTGCTGTCCGCGGACCTGACCCGGTACGTCGGCGGTCACCCGATGGCAGGCTCGGAGCGCAACGGGCCGTTGGCCGCGCGCGCCGATCTGTTCGACGGCGCGACCTGGGCGATCACGCCGCATGAGACCAGCTCGCCCGAGGCCGTCGAGCTCGTCCGCTGCCTCGCCGAGGCGTGTGGTGCGCGAACGGTCGAGCTGTCGGTCGAGGACCACGACCTGGCCGTTGCCCGGGTCTCGCATCTGCCGCAGCTGATGTCGTCGCTCGCGGCCGGCACGCTGGTCGACGCGCCGAACTCCCACCTGCAACTGTCCGGCCAGGGCGTTCGCGATGTAACCCGGATCGCCGCCGGTGACCCCGGCCTGTGGACCCAGATCGTCTCGGCGAACTCGGTCGCCCTCACCGGCCTGCTCGAGCAGATCCGCGACGAACTCGACCGCGTCCTCGTTGCCCTAGGCAAGGAAGAGGCCGGCGAGGAACTCACCTCGATGCTCGCCCGCGGCGTCTCCGGCGCCATCCGCGTCCCCGGCAAGCACGGCTCCCCGCACATGGACCTGGTCAGCGTCCTGGTCACCATCCCCGACCGCCCGGGCCAGCTGGCCCGCCTCTTCAACGACGCGGCCGCGTCCGGTGCCAACGTCGAAGACCTCCGCATCGACCACAGCCCCGGCCGTCCCGTCGGTGAGGTCGAGCTCCTCGTCAAACCAGGCTCCGACGACCAGCTGGTCGACACCCTCACTGAGCGAGGCTGGGTAGTCCACCGCTAGGCGAAGAAGTCCCGCAGCGCTTCGACCACTAGCTCCGGTTGTTCTTCGGGGAGGTAGTGGTCGCAGGGGAGGGCGTGGCCGCGGACGTCGGCGGCGTACTCGTTCCAGACTTTCAGTACGTCGTAATGCGTGCCGACGAAGCCGCGTTGGCCCCAGAGCGCGAGCAGAGGCATCTCCAACCGGTGGCCGGTGTCTGTGTTGTCGTGGGTGAGGTCGATGCCGGCGGCGGCGCGGTAGTCGGAGCAGGAGGCGGCGATGGCGGCTGGGTCGGAGAAGCAACGGATGTAGTCGGCCAGCGCGGCGGGGTCGAAGGGGGAGCCGCCGGCGTGGCGGGCGTTCAGCCGGGCGGTGATCCAGAATTCGGGGTCGCCGCCGATCAGGCGCTCGGGAATACCGTTGCCCGCGGCCAGGAAGAACCAGTGGTAATAGCCGAGGCCGAAGGCGAGGTCGGCGTTCTCGAAGGTGTGCCGGGTCGGCACGATGTCGAGCACAGCCAGTGCGGAGACCGCCTCGGGCGCGTCGAGGGCGAGGCGGTGGGCGACCCGGCCGCCGCGGTCGTGACCGGCCACGGCGAACCGCTCGAAGCCGAGCGCCTTCATCACGAGCAGTTGGTCGTGGGCCATCGCCCGCTTGGAGTACTCGCGGTCCCCGGAAGTCGGCGCGGGTTTCGCACTATCGCCGTACCCACGGAGGTCCGTCAGTACGACGGTGTGGTCGGCCGCGAGTTGCGGCGCGACGTGATGCCAGATCAGGTGGGTCTGCGGGTAGCCGTGCAGCAGCAGGAGCGGCGGTCCGGAACCCGCGACCGCGCAGTTGATCTCGATGCCGTCGGCATCGATCTTCTGGTAGCTGAAGGGCAGCGGGATCGTCATGTGAACTCCAGGAGGGCGCGGGTGAACTCCACGGTGGTCGCGGTTCCGCCGAGGTCCGGCGTCCGGATCGGGGTCCTGGCCAGTACGTCGGCCATCGCGGACCTGATCTGGTCGGCGGCCTCGGGGTGTTCCAGGTGATCGAGCAGCATCGCGGCCGTCCAGATGGCACCGAGCGGATTCGCGATCCCGCGCCCCGCGATATCCGGCGCCGAACCGTGCACCGGCTCGAACATCGACGGAAACTCGCGCGACGGGTCGAGGTTCGCGGCCGGCGCGATCCCGATGCTCCCGGCAACGGCCGCGGTCAGGTCGCTGAGGATGTCGCCGAACAGATTCGACCCGACGATGACGTCGAACCGGCCCGGGTCCAGCACGACCTTCGCGCAGAGCGCGTCGATGTGCTCCGAGTTCCAGGCGACCGATGGATGCCGGCCCGCGGTCTCCGCGACGACCTCGTCCCAGAACGGCATCGTGTGGATGATCCCGTTCGACTTGGTCGCCGACGTCACGTGCCGGCGGCGGCCGGCGGCCAGGGTGAACGCGTACTCCGCGATCCGGGTGATCCCGGTCCGGGTGAAGACCGACTCCTGTACGGCGAGCTCCTCGGGGAACCCGCGATTCAGCCGGCCGCCGATCTCGCCGTACTCGCCCTCGTTGTTCTCCCGGACGACGACCAGGTCGACCTCGCCCGCCCGAGCGCGCCGTACCGGGCTCTCGACGCCCTCGAAGACCTTCACCGGGCGCAGGTTCACGTACTGGCGGAAGCCGCGCCGGATCGGGATCAGCAGACCCCACAGTGAGACGTGGTCGGGGACCGACGGATCGCCGACCGCGCCGAGGAAGATCGCGTCGTGCCCGCGGATCTGGTCGAGTCCGTCGGCCGGCATCATCGCGCCGAGTTCGACGTACCGGCGGCAGGACCAGTCGAACTCGTCGTACCCGAAGGTGATGCCGTGCCGCTTGCCGACGGCGTCCAGGACCTGGCAGGCCGCGGGGGTCACCTCTTGGCCGATGCCGTCGCCGGGGATGAGTGCGATGCGGTGCGTGGTCATGGTCCGATCGCACCATCTGGGCGAGGCCGGCGTCCAAGACCTGGATTCACTGCGGCTGATCGCATGTGGCTATAGGACGGCTTCGAGGAAGGCGCTCGCGGCCGGCGTCCGGCCCGGTCGGCTAATCAGCGCGAGGTGCAGGTGGCGTGGCGGGGTGAGCTCGAGGACCCGCGCGCCGGCCCGGCGAGCCAGCGGCGCCCAGGACTCGGTCAGCACGGTCACCCCGACCCCGGCCAGGACGAGCGGCAGGATCATCTCCCGGTGCTCGGTCTCGACAACCTCGGTCAGCTCGACCCCGCTTGCCTGGATCTCGTCCACGACCCGGCGCATCCCGCTGCCGACCTGCCCGACGATCACCCGCTGACCAGCCAGAGCCGAAGCCGGTACGGCGTCCTGTCCGGCGAACGGACCGTCCGGCGGGGCAACGAGCACGAACCGTTGGTGCCCGATCTGATGCACCTCGATGCCGCTCGCCACCAGCGGCTCCTCGGACGCCAGCAGGCCAAGCTCGGTCTCGCCACCCCGGACCTGGCCGACGATCTCGTCGACCGTGAACGAGGCGCGGACCGAGACGGTCAGGCCCGGGTACTGCGCGGTGACGGCGCTGATCATCCCGGCGAGTGGGTCGACCGACTGGGAGGGCATCGCGGCGATCTCGACCCGCCCGGCCTGGAGGCCGGCGACCGAGTCGACCTGGGCTTTTGCGTTCTCCAGGCCGCGGACCACCTGGCGAGCTGGTTCGATCAGGGCTTCGCCGGCCGAGGTGAGCACCAGCCGACGGCCGACCCGGAGGAACAACGCGGTCCCGAGCTCCCGCTCGAGCGCCCGGATCGCCTGCGAGAGGGACGGCTGAGCGACGTACAGGGCCTCGGCCGCCCGGCTCACGGTGCCGTGGTCGACCACCGCCAGGAAGTAGCGGAGGTGCCGGGCATCCATCCTCGCAGTTTCACACACGCAGCTAGTTGGTCAGGGGATGTCCGAGGCGGCGGATATTCTCTGGGCATGATCATCGCTGTGGACGGGCCGAGCGGGTCCGGTAAGTCGAGTACCGCTCGGGGTGTGGCCGACCGGCTGGGGCTGCGGTTCCTGGACACGGGCGCGACGTACCGGGCGGTGACGTGGTCGGCGATCGAGCACGGGCTGGACCTGGACGACACCGCGGCCGTCGCCGAGCGGGCCCGCGAGCTGCGGCTCGAGCTCAGCACCGATCCGCTGCACCAGTTCGTCATCGCGGACGGGACCGACATCACCGCGGCGATCCGCGAGCCCGGGATCAGTGAGCGGGTCAGCAAGATCGCGACCAATCTCGACGTTCGCAAGGAGTTGATCCGACGCCAGCGCGAGATCATCGACGACGCCCAGCCCACCGGCGGGATCGTCGTCGAGGGCCGCGACATCGCCACCGTGGTCGCGACCGACGCCGAGCTGAAGGTGCTGCTGACCGCCGACCAGGAAGCCCGGTTGGCCCGTCGCGGTGCTGAACTGGCCGCGGGGTCGGTCAGCGCGGAGCAGTTGCGGGACCAGATCGTCCGCCGGGACGCGGACGACTCGACCGTGGCGGAGTTCCAGGTCGCGTCGGACGGCGCGGTCACCATCGATTCCACCGATCTTTCCCTGGAGGAGGTCATCGACGTGATCAGCAGACTCGCGAAGGAGGCCTCGACAGGGTGACAGCCGAGCTCACCAGACGGCAGGAACTGCCGGGCACCGACGATCTCTCGTCGATGCCCTATCGGCTGGCGCTCCCGGTCCGGGCGGTCGCCGGCCGGTACTTCGCGCGGAGATACGACCTGCGGGTGCACCACGAGGAGCTCTTCCCGCGGACCGGGCCGGTGCTGATGACGCCGAACCACCTGAGCCTGCTCGACGGGCCGCTGCTGGGAGCGATCGCACCCCGGATGCTCCATCAGCTGGCCAAGATCGAGGCCTTCGGCGGCCTGCAGGGCTGGTTCCTGCGCCGGGTCGGGCAGATCGCGATCGAGCGGACGTCCTACGACCCGCGCGCGATCCGCCAGTCGATCCGGGTGCTGCGGGACGGCCGGGTGCTGAACATCTACCCGGAGGGCACCCGCGGCGCGGGGGACTTCGGCCGGATCCACCTCGGTACGGCGTACCTGGCGATGGTGACCGGGGCCCCGATCCTGCCGGTCGCGCTGCTCGGGACCCGGCTGCCGGGCGGCGACATCGAGGGGTTCCCGCCCGCCGGGAGCCGCGTGGACGTGGTGTACGGCGAACCGTTCACGGTTGACCGAGTATCCTTTCCTAGGCGGCACTCCGACGTACGGGCGGTTGCCGACCAGATCGGCGACATGCTGCGTGCCCATATCAAGGCCGCCGTCGCAGCCACCGGCCACCCGCTCCCGGGTGCGCCAGACAAGAAGGACCCTGATGACTGACCTGCCCACGGGCTACGACTTCGCCGAGCCGACGCACGACGAAGAGGACTCTGGTCCCCTTCCCGTGCTCGCCATCGTCGGCCGGCCGAATGTGGGCAAGTCCACGCTCGTCAACCGCATCATCGGCCGCCGCGAGGCGGTCGTCGAGGACACCCCGGGCGTCACCCGGGACCGCGTCTCGTACGACGCCGACTGGGCCGGCCGGAGCTTCACCGTCGTCGACACCGGCGGCTGGGACCCGGACGCGGTCGGCATGGCCGCCCTGGTCGCGGCCCAGGCCGAGGTCGCGATCAACGCCGCCGACGCGGTGCTGTTCGTGGTCGACGCGACGGTGGGCATCACCGACTCCGACGAGGCCGTCGTCCGCGTCCTGCGCAAGTCCGGCAAGCCGGTCGTGCTCGCGGCGAACAAGGTCGACGACCAGCGCGTCGAGTCCGAGGCGATGAAGCTGTGGGGGCTCGGCATCGGCGAGCCGTTCCCGATCTCGGCCATGCACGGCCGGGGGACCGGTGACATGCTCGACGCGGTCCTGGCCGCGCTGCCCGAGGCGCCGCCGGAGCGCGACGCCGCGACCGGTGGCCCGCGCCGGATCGCGATCGTCGGCAAGCCGAACGTCGGCAAGTCCTCCCTGCTGAACAAGGTCGCCAAGGAGGACCGGGTCGTCGTCAGCGACATCGCCGGGACGACCGTCGACCCGGTCGACGAGCTGATCACCCTGGTCGGCAAGGAGTGGCGGTTCATCGACACCGCCGGTATCCGCCGCAAGGTGAAGAACGTCCAGGGCCACGAGTACTACGCCTCCCTGCGCACCAACGCCGCGATCGAGCGGGCCGAGGTCGTCGTCGTGGTGGTCGACTCGTCCGAGCCGATGACCGAGCAGGACATCCGGATCATGAACTCGGTGGAGGAGGCCGGCAAGGCCCTCGTCATCGCCTACAACAAGTGGGATCTGGTCGACGAGGACCGGCGGTACTACCTGGAGAAGGAGATCGACCGGGACCTGGTCCAGTTCCGCTGGGCGCCGCGGGTGAACATCAGCGCGCTGACCGGGCGGCACATGGAGAAGCTGGTGCCGGCGATCGAGGCCGCGCTCGAGGGCTGGCAGACGCGCGTCCCGACGGGTCAGCTGAACGCTTTCCTCGGCCGCCTGGTCGCGGCGCACCCGCACCCGGTCCGCTCCGGCAAGCAGCCGAAGATCCTGTTCGGCACCCAGGCGACCACGATGCCGCCGACGTTCGCGATCTTCACCTCGGGCGCGATCGAGCCGTCGTACCAGCGGTTCATCGAGCGGCGGCTGCGCGAGGACTTCGGCTTCGTGGGAAGCCCGGTGCACGTCCAGATCCGGCCCCGGAAGAAGCAGAAGCGCTGAGCCTGCGGTCCTTCGGGGCTGGATTGACCAGCCTTTGGACCGGCCTCAAATAGCTGGGCAAGTAGGTGAGCTGTCAGGCAGAGTGGTCTGGTCCGACACGCTCTCCGGAGGCCGCCCGTGTTCCGCTCGCTCAAAGTCGCCGTCACTCTTGCCGTTCTGACGGCACCTCTGGTGGTCGTCACCGCTCCCGCGGTGGCGGCCGAGGTGGTCGGCGTCGCCCGTTCGTACGAGGTTGAGGCCGTCGGTGCCGTCCCCTCCGGCTGTACGACGCCTGCCGGGAAGGGCGCCGCTGCCGTCAGCACGGAACGCGGTGTGAACGCGAGTGCTCGTTCTCTCGTCATCAACGACGTGTCGACTTCGTCACACACGGTGGTCGTTTGCCCGCTGGATGCTGCGCCGAGCACGTCGCTGTCGTTCGCGACGTACCCGGCCAGCGTTCCGAACGGGTTCCTGGTCAGCCTGCTCGGTCGCTGGCAAGGCGGCGCCGCCGGGGTGATCTACCACCTGAACGTTCAGTCCAACGGCGCGATCCAGTGGTACAACGGCACCAGCTGGTCGCCGCTCGCCCCGGCTGGGACCGTTCACCTCGGGGCCTGGAACACCTTCCGGATCGACGGGGGAGCGGCCTCCGCACAGGTCACGGTGAACGACGCCGTGGTCGGTACGGCGAATCGCGCCGGAACCGCGGCCGTCCTCGACCTGACCAGCTACCAGTTCGCCAGCAACGGCACGGTCCCGCAGGGCGACAAGGTCTTCTTCGACGACGTGCGCACCACGGCCGGCCGCAGATTCGAGTCCGAACCGGTTGACGCCGTACCGGCCGGATGCAGCACGCCTGCCGGCAAAGCAGCCGCGGTGGTCAGCACGCTGCGCGCCAACACCGGAGCGCGGTCGCTGCGGCTCAACGATCGAGCCGCCGACAAGCAGACCGTGATCTCGTGCCCGGTCGTCCCGCAGCGCGGGGTGGACCTGAAGCTCGCGGTCTACCCGGTCGCGCTCGCTCAAGGCTTTCAGATTTCGCTGCTGGGTCACATGGAAGGGTTCGCCGACCAGCGGCTCGTGTTCCACATCGCGGTCGGTGCGGACGGCAGCCTGCGCTGGTACGACGGGAACTTCTGGACGACCGTGAGCGCGCCGGGCGCCGTACGGGTCGGGGCTTGGAATCAGGTCGCGGTGAAGGTTGCCGCAGACCAGGAAGAGGCGCAGGTGTCGGTGAACGGCGTCCGGCAATTGGCCGGTGGGCCGATCGGGATGCGGCGGGTCACCGACCTCACAACCTTCGAAGTGTCCAGCAATGGGACCGCGCCGGTTGGGGACGAGCTCTTCATCGACGATGTGTCAGCGTTGCAGGCTCCCGATGTTGCGGCGCCTGGGCCGGTCGCGGTCGGGCCCGCGGTCACGGTCGACTCGGTGAACAACGATCTGCTGCAGATGCCGCATTCGGCGATCAACAACGGCTCTGAGGCCGTGGTGACCTACGCCGCACACCCGGACGTCACCGCCAGCAACGGCACCCGCATCGCCACGTCACCCGACCAAGGCACAACCTGGCGACCGGATCCCGCGCGCAACCCGATGCCGACCGCGCAGTCCTACGCGCTGTCCCGGCTGGCCAACGGTGATCTGCTCGCGGTTTCGTACCACACCTACATGCGCACCGGAAACCGCAGCGCGGACGTCGAATCGTCCGTCTCTCACGACGGCGGCCAGACCTGGAGCGCGGTCCGCGTCGGCGCGATGACGACTCCCGTACTGATGAAGCCGATCAGCTCGACCAGCAGCCGGCCTGGCCGCACGATGGGCGGCTTCGTCCTCGTCCACAGCGTCGTCGAGGACCCGGACGGCACTTTGTACCAATCGGGGTACGGCTACTACGACGGCGACACCCGCTACCGGCAGCTCCTGCTGCGCTCCACCGACGGCGGCATCAACTGGACGACGCAATCCACGATCGCCTACAGCGGGACCATCAACGGCGAAGGCTTCTGTGAGGCCGGCGTCGCGCGGGTCGCCGACGGCAGCCTGATCGCAATCATGCGCATGGGCTCCTACCTGAACATGTACCAGGCGCGCTCCACCGACAACGGCAAAACCTGGACGGCCCCTACAGTCATGCGCGCCACCAACGGCGTACCGATGACCGGCGTCTATCCCAGCCTCGTCGTCCTCCCCGACAACCGCGTCCTCCTGTACTACGGCCGCCCGGGCCAGTCCCTCGCCGTCTCCACCGACAACGGCACCACCTGGGCCCCACCGACCTACATCGACTACCGCAACTCCGCCAACGGCTCCCTCATCCAGACCGGCCCCACCACCGTCCTCACCTTCGGCGACCGAGGCGCCAACTGGAGCCTCAACAAGCCCACCACCTCCACCATCTGGTCCCGAACCATCACCCTCCCACCCCGTTCATAACCACCCCTCCGGATAGGGTAAGGTTCTTCCTGCTCGCTTCTTCGGAGTCGAGCGGCGGGCTGTGGCGTAGCTTGGTAACGCGTCTGGCTGGGGGCCAGAAGAGCGCAGGTTCAAATCCTGTCAGCCCGACCCCAAGAGGGGCACCGATTTTGTCGGTGCTCCTCTTTAGTTTTGGGCTCATGAACACTCTGGGGGATCGACGAAACTGGACCGACGATGATCTGCGGTCGGCCATCAGCACCAGCCACTCCTGGCGCGGCGTGGCGAGAGCACTCGGTTTGAAAGGGACATCCGCCGGCTCGATCCGGGTCCTGAAGCGGCACGCCGAGCGGCTCGGTCTCGACTCGGCTCACTTCACTGGTCAGCGCCCGTGGTCCGACGCCCAATTACGGGCCGCCGTGCCGGCGGCGACCTGCTGGGCGGACTTGCTCAGCGCACTCGGGATTCTGGACAACGGTACGGTCCGCACTTCCGTCAAGGGTCACGCGGTTCGGTTGGGCCTGGACCTCACCCATTTCGAACGTCCACGAGACCCGGTGCCGGATGGTGAGCTCTTCGACCGCCCGGTCCAGCTGACGACCTTGCGGTACGCGGCCTCCGCGGTCGCCATGGCCTGGTTCACTCTGCGAGGCTGCGCGGTCGCATTGCCGATAGAGCCGCAGGAGTACGACTTGCTCGTCACAACCTCCAACGGCGTTCAGCGGGTTCAGGTCAAGACGTGCGCTACGCGTAACAAGAAGAAGAACTATTGGCATGTGGGCATTGGCCGCCGGCCCTATACGCTCGACAAGACCGCGAGCAAGATGCCGTACGACCCTGACACGATCGATCTGTTCTTCATCCTGCTCGGTGACGGCAGCATCTACCTCATCCCCAGTTTGGTGGTGGCCGGGCGAATCTCGATCTCGGCCGAGAGCTACCTGCCGTATCGGGTGGGGGATGCGTCGAGCCTGTTGCAGTGAAAATCGTTTGATGGGTGGTGCCGGAGCGGACAGTATTGACGGCTGTGCCTGAACCGGATGTGCGGCCGCTTCGGTCGGCTCCGTTCCGGTGGTTCTTTGCCGGGTGGTCGATCTCCGCCGCGGGCAGTGCGATGGCGCCGGTCGCGCTGGCGTTCGGCGTGCTGGAGCTCACCGGCAGCGTCGGCTGGCTGTCCGCGGTTCTGACGGCTTCGATGGTTCCGATGGTCGCGGCCATGATCTTCGGCGGGGGTGTCGCCGATCGCTACCGGCGCGACGTCGTACTGGGGTGGTCCAGTCTCGGTGCCGGTATCAGTCAGGCCGGTGTGGCGATCGTCCTGCTGACTCACCAGGACCCCGGCTTCTTGCTGCCGCTCGCGGCCCTCAACGGCATGTGTCAGGCGCTGATCGCTCCGACGATGCGCGGCATCGTTCCGCAACTCGCCGGCGGGCGTGGCATCCAGGTGGCGAACTCGCTGCTGGCGTCGAGCAGAAATCTCGCGAGGATGATCGGCCCGGCCGCGGCCGGATTCCTGACGGTCTCGGTCGGTGGCGGCTGGGCCATCGCCGCGGACTCCGCCTCGTTCGTAGTGGCGGCGTTCTGCTTCGGCCGGATGTCGCTTCCCGCCCGCCCGACTCGCGCCGAGGCTTCCTCGAGCATGCTCGACGAACTGCGGGAAGGCTGGAGCTACTTCAGCTCCAACGCGTGGATCTGGTCGGTGACGCTGGCCTTCGCGGTCCTGAACGCCGTCTACCAAGGCGTCTGGCAGATCCTCGGTCCGGTGATCGCCGCGGACACGATCGGCCCGCAAGGGTGGGGCCTGGTGCTGAGCGCCCGCGCGGTCGGCGCGCTACTGGCCACCCTGGCGATGGTGAAGCTGACGGTACGACGGCCGATGGTCTGGGCGCTGTCCCTGATGACGCTGCCTGCCGTGCCACTGGTCTTGCTCGGGACCGGCGCGAACGTCTTGTGGTTGGCCGCGGCCGCATTCGCCGCCGGAGTCGCCTCGGAGTTCTTCACCGTCGTCTGGTCGACGGTCTGTCACCAGCAGATCCCCGAACGACTCCTCTCGCGCGTCGGCGCCTGGGACGAGTTCGGGTCGTTCGCGTCGATTCCGGTCGGCCAACTGTCCGTTCCGTTCCTGGCCGCAGCCTTCGGTACGGCGGCTGTCGCGGTCACCGGTGGGGGACTGCTGGCCGTGGCGATGCTGCTGCCCCTGCTCGTCCCGGCGCTGCGACGCGTCGAATTCGGCGCCGACAGGTGAGGGGGCACCGGATCGGTGCCCCCTCACATGCTCAGTGGACTTCGGCTAGTTCTTTGGGTTCGGGCTTTTCTTGGACCCGGAGGGATTCGCCTTCGATGTCTACGTTCGGGGTGATGCGGTCGAGCCACTTGGGGAACCACCAGGCGGCCTTGCCGAGGAGGCTGAGGACGGCTGGTACGAGGGTCATGCGGACGATGAAGGCGTCGATCAGGACGCCGATCGTGAGGCCGAAGCCGATGGCCTTGATGATCGGGTCGTGGACGAGGATGAAGCCGGCGAAGACCGAGGCCATGATGAGGGCGGCCGCGGTGACGACCCGGGCGCCGTGGCCGAGGCCTTCGACGGTGGCGGGGGTGGCGGGCTTGCCGTGCACGAACTCCTCGCGGACGCGGGAGACGATGAAGACCTCGTAGTCCATCGCCAGGCCGAACAGGATGCCCATCATGATGATCGGCAGGAAGCTCACCATCGGGCCCGGGTTGTCGATGCCGAAGAGGCTCGCGAGGTGGCCCTGCTGGAAGACGGCGACCGTGATGCCGAAGGTCGCGCCGATCGTGAGGACGAACCCGAGGGTCGCCTTGAGCGGGACGAGGATCGAGCGGAACGCCAGCAGCAGGAGCAGGAAGGAGAGCCCGACGATCAGCAGGAGGTAGATCGGCAGCGCGTCGGCCAGCTTCTGGGATACGTCGACACCGACGGCCGTGTTACCGGTCACCGAGATCGTCGCGCCGTTTGTGGCGAGCGGTTTGACCGTGTCCCGGACGGTCTTCACCAGGTCGCTGGTGGCCTCGGAGGCCGGTCCGCTCTTCGGGATGATCTGCAGCAACTGCGTCGTACCGTCCGGGCTGGCCGCTGCGGGCTGCGCCGCGATGACGTCCGGCAGGCTCGGCGCCTTCGCGAGCACCTGCTGGACGATCGCGCCGGAGACCTTCGGGTCAGTGCTCTTCACCACGACGATGAGCGGGCCGTTGGCACCCGGGCCGAAGGCCTCGGCGGTGAGGTCGTAGGCGACCCGCTGGTGACTGCCGGCCGCCGCGGAGGCGCCGTCGGGCAGCGCGAGCCGCATGTCCTTGGCCGGGATCGCGAGCAAGCCCAAGCCAATGATGCCGACGGCAACGATCGGCACGCGGAAGCGCGTCACGAACCGTCCCCACCGGAACCCGAAGCCTTCCTTGACCGGTACCGCGGCCGGTGCCTTGCGGATCTTGCGCGGCAGGATCCGGTCACCGATGAAGCCGAGCATGGCCGGCACCAGCGTGAGTGCGACCAGTACGGCGGTCAGCACGGTCGCCGCGGCCGCGAGTCCCATCGCGGTGAGGAACGGTACGCCGACCACCGACAACCCGGCCAGCGCGATCACCACCGTCGCCCCGGCGAACAGCACAGCGGAACCCGCGGTCGCGGTCGCCCGTGCCACTGACTCCTCGGCGTCCAGGCCCTCGGCGAGCTGGGTGCGGTGCCGCGAACTGATGAACAGCGCATAGTCGATGCCGACCGCGAGGCCGAGCATCAGCGCCAGGATCGGGCCGGTCGACGACACGTCGGTGAACGCGGTCACGATGAACAACCCGGCCATGCCGGCCAGTACGCCGAGCAGCGCGGTCAGCAAGGTCATACCGGCTGCGACGAGCGAGCCGAAGGTGATCACGAGCACGAGTGCCGCGACGACCACACCGATGATCTCGGTGACGCCGATCTCCGGTACGCCGCCGACCACCTGACCACCTGGGACCACCTGCAGGTCACCCGTGCTGAGGCCGGACAGGCCGTCGTACCCCTCGGTGGTTGCCTTGGACAACTCGTCGGCGGGCTTGGCGAACTGGATGCTGATCAGGCCGGTCCGCCCGTCCGGGCTGATCGCCTTGCTGGTGAAGGGGTCGATCGCGGCGATCACGTCCGGCACCTTCGCGGCCTTGGCGACGGTCGCGCCGACGGCGGCCTTCACATTCGGGTCCGCCAGCGTCCTGCCTTCCGGAGCCTTGACCACGACGGTCGCCGACGCGCCACTGGCCGCCGGGAGGTCGTGCTTGAGGGCGTCGAGCGCGCGCTGCGACTCGGTCCCCGGGATCGAGAAGGTGTTCGTCGTCTTGCCGCCGAGGGTCAGCGCACCGACTCCGAGCGCGACGATGATCACCGCCCAGATCGCGGCGACCAGGCGCCGCCGCTGGTAGGAGAACCGGCCGAGCCGGTACAGGAGGTTGGCCATCGGAAAGGCATCCGTTCTGACGTGCGGGCAGAAGCCGGCCGCCCCTCAACTGTCGGCAGACCGGTGGAACAAAACTCTGGTGTGATCAGCTGGGTCTGAGCAGGCGGCGCAGGCCGATGTCGCAGAACCGGCGCAACTCCTCGTCGTTGCGGTCGCCGGGGAAGCGGCACTCACCCATCAGGCCGTTGATGGCGAATCCCGCCAGGTCCTGCTCCAGCGGATCGTCCGACCCGGCGAGGTAGTCCTTCAGCCGGATACCGTCCGCGACGAGCTGCCCCAACTCCGGCACCTCTTCGATCACCGGTATCAGCTCCTGGACCACATCCATCACCCCGCGGTAGCGCACGGCCAGATCGGTGAACTGCCCGATCGTGTACTCCTGCGCGTCAGTGCGCGACATCTTGCCGGCAGCCGCCACGATCACGGCGAGGTCGGCCGCAGCCGGCTCCAGCACCGCGGCCAGTACGGCGGCCTTGCCGTTGAAGTGGTAGAGCACAGTCGCCTTCGAACACCCCGCGGCCGACGCGATGTCCTGCAACGACACCGCGCTGAACCCACGCCCCTGGAACAACCCCGCCGCCTGCCGCACGATCTCGTGCCGGGTGCGCTCACGCGCCGGAGTGGTCATGCCCACAGCATGCCTGACCGATCGGCCAGTTTTCAACCGATCGGTCAGGATTGTGCCCCGCATCACGAAATCCCGAGGCGCCCCACGCCCGAACCCGACACACTGACCAAGTGATCCTGATGCACCCCGACGCCATCCGGCTCACCATCGACACCTACCCGGGCGGGAGACGGCAGTCATCACCGCCATCACCCGGGTGCTCGATGTGGTCGGCTAGTTCACCGGAGACTTACGGACAGCTGGGCTGTGGTCGGCCAGGTGGTGGGGACCTCGTCCGTGTAGTAGACGTACTCGAGGTAGCTCAGCAGGCCGTCGTCGACGAACAGGATCACCGAGCCTGGTACGCCGTCCGCGTCCGGTTCGACCTGCAGTTCCGCGGGAACCAGCCGACCCGGCATCGGCGCCCGGGGTGCTGCCTGGTCCGCGACGAGTAGGTCGATGGACGGGCAGCCGCACGCGCAGCCGCCGACGGACTGGGCGCTGGTCGCCTGGATGCGCAGGTCGGGTGCTCCGGGGAAGTCTGCTGAGAGCAGGAGGTCGAGGACGTCCTGCTCGTCAGCGGTCAGTGGGCGTGGTGCCCACCGTGGTGCGGCTACCAACCGCGCTCGCGCCATTCGGCTACGTGGGGGCGTTCGGTGCCGAGGGTGGTGTCGCCGCCGTGGCCTGGGTAGACCCAGGTCTCGTCGGGGAGGGTGCCGAAGAGTTTGGTGTCGACGTCGTCGACGAGGGACGCGAAGCGTTTCGGGTCCTTCTCGGTGTTGCCGACGCCGCCGGGGAAGAGGCAGTCGCCGGTGAAGACGTGCGGGGCGCCGTCGGGGTCGTCGTACACGAGGGCGATCGAGCCGGGGGTGTGGCCGACGAGGTGGACGACGCGCAGGCGGCAGTCGCCGACGGAGATCTGGTCGCCCTCGTCGGCGAGCTGGTCGGTCGGTACGTCGATGCCCTCGGCGTCGAAGCGGCCGGCGACCGTGGTGGCGCCGGTGGCGGCGACGACCTCGGCGAGGGCCTGCCAGTGGTCGCCGTGGCGGTGGGTGGTGACGATCCGGGCCAGGCCGCCGTCGCCGATCAGGGTGATCAGCGTGCTCGCGTCGTTGGCGGCGTCGATCAGCACCTGCTCGTCGGTCTGCCGGCAGCGCAGCAGGTAGGCGTTGTTGTTCATCGGGCCGACCGCGATCTTGGTGATCATCAGCTTGGCCAGCTCGTGGGTCTGTGCGGGTCCGCCGACCTCGACGTTTCCGTGGTACTCCGGCATGCGCCTGCTCCTGGATTCTAGGTGGGTACCCGATCCTCGCACCCCGCCCGATTTGCGCGGAAGCCGGTTCCGATCGAATATACTTTCGAACACGGTTGCTCCGCTCAGCGCCGACCGATCCACCAGTGAAGGCCCTGAGATCCGCTGCCGGAAGTTTTTGTCGGTGGGCCTCGTTAGCATCACGGGGCATGCCCCGGTCAACCCCCGAGAACGTCTGAGAGTGAGCTTGTGTCTGACCGTCTGATCGTGCGCGGAGCACGTGAGCACAACCTGAAGGACGTCTCGGTCGACCTGCCCCGGGACGCGATGATCGTCTTCACCGGGCTGTCCGGCTCCGGGAAGTCCAGCCTGGCCTTCGACACGATCTTCGCCGAGGGCCAGCGGCGCTACGTCGAGTCACTCTCGGCGTACGCACGGCAGTTCCTCGGTCAGATGGACAAACCCGACGTCGACTTCATCGAAGGTCTGTCGCCGGCGGTCTCCATCGACCAGAAGTCGACCTCGCGCAACCCGCGCTCGACGGTCGGCACGATCACCGAGGTCTACGACTACCTGCGGTTGCTGTTCGCCCGCGCGGGCCGGCCGCACTGTCCCGAGTGCGGCGAGGCGATCGCGCGGCAGACACCGCAGCAGATCGTCGACCGTGTGCTGGAGCTGGAGGAGGGCATCCGCTTCCAGGTGCTCGCCCCGGTCGTCCGCGGCCGCAAGGGGGAGTACCTCGATCTCTTCCGCCAGCTGAGCGGCCAGGGCTTCGCCCGGGCCCGGGTGGACGGCGAGATCATCCAGCTCACCGAGCCGCCGAAGCTCGACAAGCAGAAGAAGCACACCATCGAGGTGGTCGTCGACCGGCTCGCGGTGAAGGGCTCGGCCAAGCAGCGCCTGACCGACTCGGTCGAGACCGCGCTGAATCTGGCCGGTGGCCTGCTGCTGCTCGACTTCGTCGACCTCCCCGCTCAGGACCCGGGCCGCGAGCGCCGGTTCTCCGAGAAGCTCGCCTGCCCGAACGACCACCCCCTCGCGATCGACGAGCTGGAGCCGCGGTCGTTCTCGTTCAACTCGCCGTACGGCGCCTGCCCGGTCTGCTCGGGTCTCGGGACCCGGATGGAGGTCGACCCGGAGCTGCTGATCCCGGACCCGGAGAAGTCGCTCGAAGAGGGCGCGATCCAGCCGTGGTCCGGCGCGAACGTCTCGCAGTACTTCGAGCGTCTGCTCGGGGCGCTGGCCAAGGACCTGAAGATCAAGACGAGTACCCCGTTCGCCGAGCTGCCCGCGAAGGCGAAGAAGTCGCTGCTCACCGGGCACGATAAGCAAGTGCACGTGTCGTACCAGAACCGCTACGGCCGCGAGCGGTCCTACTACACGACCTTCGAAGGCGTCATTCCGTATGTCGAGCGCCGGCACGCCGAGGCGTCCAGCGACACCGGCCGGGAGCGCTTCGAGGAGTACATGCGCGAGGTCCCGTGCCTGGCCTGCAACGGCGCCCGGCTGAAGCCGATCTCGCTGGCGGTCACCCTGGGCGGCAAGAACATCGCCGAGATCAGCGCGATGTCGATCGACGAGGTGCACGACTTCCTGCGCGGGATGGAGCTGTCGCCGCGCGAGAAGCAGATCGCCGAGCGGGTGGTGAAGGAGATCGGCGAGCGGCTGCGGTTCCTGCTCGACGTCGGCCTGGACTACCTCGCGCTCAGCCGGCCGGCGGGCTCGCTGTCCGGTGGTGAGGCGCAGCGGATCCGGCTCGCGACCCAGATCGGTTCCGGCCTGGTCGGCGTGCTGTATGTGCTGGACGAGCCGTCGATCGGTCTGCACCAGCGCGACAACCGGCGGCTGATCGACACCCTGGTCCGGCTCAAGGACCTGGGCAACACGCTCATCGTGGTCGAGCACGACGAGGACACCATCGACCACGCCGACTGGGTGGTCGACATCGGCCCGGGCGCGGGGGAGCACGGCGGCCAGGTCGTCGTCTCCGGCACGGTCGAGGAGCTGCGCAACCACCCGGACTCCATCACCGGTGCGTACCTGTCCGGCCGCAAGGAGATCCCGATCCCCGCGGTTCGTCGGCCACTCACCGAAGGCCGCGAGCTCACGGTGTACGGCGCCCGCCAGAACAACCTGCAGGACATCGACGTGACCATCCCGCTCGGGGTGTTCGTCGCGGTCACCGGAGTGTCGGGCTCGGGGAAGTCGACGCTTGTCAACGACATCCTCTACACCTCGCTGGCGCGGCAGATCTACGGTGCCCGCACGGTGCCCGGACGGCACACCAAGATCTCCGGGATGGACCAGGTCGACAAGGTCATCCACGTCGACCAGTCACCGATCGGCCGCACCCCGCGGTCGAACCCGGCGACGTACACGGGCGTCTGGGACCACGTCCGCAAGCTGTTCGCGGAGACGCCGGAGGCGAAGGTCCGCGGATATCTGCAGGGGCGGTTCTCGTTCAACGTCAAGGGCGGTCGCTGTGAGGCCTGCTCCGGCGACGGCACGCTGAAGATCGAGATGAACTTCCTGCCGGACGTCTACGTCCCGTGCGAGGTGTGTCACGGCGCGCGGTACAACCGCGAGACGCTCGAGGTGCACTACAAGGGCAAGACGGTGGCCGATGTCCTGGACATGCCGATCGAGGAGGCGGCGGAGTTCTTCGCGGCGATCCCGGCGATCTCCCGGCACCTGACCACGCTCGTCGAGGTGGGTCTCGGGTATGTCCGGCTCGGGCAGCCGGCGCCGACCCTGTCCGGTGGTGAGGCGCAGCGCGTGAAGCTGGCCTCCGAGCTGCAGCGCCGGTCGACCGGCCGCACGGTCTACGTGCTGGACGAGCCGACCACGGGTCTGCACTTCGAGGACATCCGCAAACTGCTCGGTGTTCTCGGTGGGCTCGTCGACAAGGGCAACTCGGTGCTGGTCATCGAGCACAACCTCGACGTGATCAAGACCGCCGACTGGATCATCGACCTCGGTCCCGACGGCGGCCGTCGCGGCGGCACGCTGGTGGGGGAGGGGACGCCGGAGGAGATCGCGGCGAACCCCGCGTCGTACACCGGCGAGTTCCTCCGCGAGATCCTGGAGGGCCGCGCCGCGAAGCCGAGCGCGAAGGTCCTGGCCGCCGAAGCCAAGGCCCTACCGACCAAGAAGGCAGCCGCGAAGAAGACCGCCCCGGCCAAGAAGGCGACGGCTACCAAGGCGGCTGCCGCCAAGGCTGCACCTGTGAAGAAGGCTACGGCGACGAAGGCCGCCGCGAAGAAGGCTCCGGCCAAGAAGGCGCCGGCGCGCAAACGCGTCGCCGGCTGACACCGACGTAGCGCGTCGGGCTTCGGCTGGGACCGAAGCCCGGCTGGCAGGTCGGAGAAGGTTTGCGGCTGGGGTTCAAAGCTTCCCAGGAACGGCCGCGTGGGCCTCACCCCGCGACGAGCGCGTACCGGATAGTTGCCTGTATCAACGAGGCCGGGCAGGTGAACGGAATGACCCGGCGCTCCGTCTATGGTGGCGTTCGCGGCGTGCCGAATTCAGGAGGAGACACAGTGAACCAAAAGTGGGAAATCGTCGATCAGGCGCTGGGGAACCTGGCGAAGCAGACTTCGACCAGCACCCAGGATCTCGGTGGCCTGGTGAAGAAGCTTGTTGAGGTGGCGGCGCCTCTCGAGGGCAAGATCGAGGGTGCGGGCAAGGCCGCCTTCGACGGTCTGAAGGCCAACGTCGACCAGATCGCCTACGACCTGAACATGGGAATGGGCAGTATCGCCCAGGGCCAGCAGGGCATGGATGCCGCCTTGAACGCCGGGCAGACTGCGATGGCTGACGAGGCGAACCGGGCCAAGAAGAACTCGGGCTTCGACGCCGCCAAATTCAAGGGCTGAGGACAGGACTGAAATGAGCGACAAGAACAGCTACGACACCGGCGTCTCCGCCCAGGTCCAGTCCGCGATCAACGCGCTCTCGGGCCAGATCACCGCGCTGATCGAGCAGCATCGGGGCAATGTGGACAAGGCCTCGGCGCAGGCGAAGATCGACGGCGCCATGGACACCTACCTGGCCAAGGAAGCGAAGTTCAACACCGCGGCGGACGCGACGCTGGGTGCCATCAAGGCTGTGCAGGACACGATGGCCAAGAACGACAACACCGCCAGGGACGCGATGAAGAAGGCACAGGCCGCCGCCGACAGCATCGGCGGCTGAACGCGGTCAGGTCCGGCGGCAAGTCTGAGGAGTAGCAGTGGACTGGGATATCAGGCCCGAGGGTGTGCAGAAGGTGCTGACGGACACCCAGACGGCGGCCACGCAGTTCGATCCGCTGGCCAAGCAGTACAGCGACAACATCCGGAACGCGATGGTCGGCACGAACGATTTGATGTTCGGCGTGATCGCGGTGGCGATCGGTGAGTATTCCGAGCACTGGGGCCCGAGCTTGGAATCGGCCGCGAAGCAGGTCGGTGCCTCGATCACCGGGGCCTACAACGCGACCAAGGCCTATATCGATGGGCAGAACGAGATGGTGCTGAACGCTCAGCGTGAGGCAGCCGCCGGCTACACGCCGCCCCAGCCCGGTGATCCCGACTACGGCAGTGGCGGGGCGAAGGCGATATGACGGCGCAGCAGGCAGCAACTCGACCCGTGTGAACGAGGACTGAACTGACATGATCGAACCGAACGGCATCCCGATCTCGACGCTGACCAATGTCCTGGAGACGCTCGACTCCTGTGGTCCGCAATTCCGCGATCTGGGGCCCAAGTTCGCCACCCTGGGCAACGATGTGCACCAGAAGTTCCAGGGGCTGCGCGAGGTCTACCACGCGCCCGAGGGCGAGCAGCTGTTCATGTCGACCTTGAAGGTCCAGACCGAGCTGAACAAGTTCGGTCCGAGTCTGCCGGCGATGGCCCAGCACCTGCTGAACATGCGTGACTTCATCGCCCCGCGGCTGAAGACGCTCAAAGATATTCGCCTGCAGGGATTCGAGTGGCACAAGAAGAAGGATGCCAACCCGGACTGGCGGGCCGACCATATGATGGTCGACTGGAACAACCGGATGGTCGGCGACGTCACGCGGATCATGAAAGAGTTCCGTGAAGGCGCTATCGCCTGTGCCAACGCGATCGCCGGGTTGCAGGGTGGCAAGCAGTGGAACTCCGAGACCGGACTGCGCGAAGGTGAGGAGCCACAGGCGGCTCCCGAGGGAGACCCGCCACCGCCGGCCTGGGGAACCACCGAAGAGTTCGATGAGCCGTGGATCATGGACGCCCTGCACGAGCTCGGTCAGTTCGGCCTGGGAATCCTGACCACCGTCGGGGAGTCCGTGGAAGGCCTGCTGACTCTGATCCCGGTCCTGCCGGCGCTCGGAAGCATCCCCGCCTTGCGCGACTGGGCGCACAACGAGCTCAAGTACGACATCCCGACCTGGGGGAAGTCCTGGGAAGCGTTGAAGGGCGTCGGCCAACTGGGTCAGCACATCATGTTCGGTGCGGTCGAGTTGCAGTGGTGGGCCTTCGACAAGCTCACCGGACTGGACACCCGTCCCCAGTTCGTCAAAGAACTGGGCGAGTCGGGTGTCAACATGCTGAAGGGAATCTCCGCCTGGGACGAGTGGTCGAAGAATCCCGCGAAAGCCCTGGGCATGGTCCTGACGAACATCGTCACCACGGTCGGTACGGGTGGTGCCGGCGCCGGGGTCAAGGGCGCGGCCCTGGCAGGAAAGTTCGGAGCCGTCGGTGCGAAGGTAGCCAAGGCCGCCGACGCCGCCGCCGCCGCGAAGGTCGCGGCTCACGACGGTGTACTCGCCCTGGCCAACAGGGTTCCCGGGGTGAAAGCTGTCACGGACGGTCTACAGAAGATCCCGATCATGGGCGACCGCTTCAAGCCCTACGCGGTGCCGAAGGTCCCGGACGTTACGACAGTCCCGGCGCACGTGCCTGTGGGCAAGGTCGACGCGACGCCGTCCACACCGCTGACGCACCCGTCAGCTGTCCCACATCCGAGCGACCCGGTCTCGGTTCCCGGCTCTCATGCCGACCCCGGGGTGCCGGCTCACGCGGACCCGATGACGACGCCGCGGACCACTCCGGGATCACACCCGGATCCGTCCACGCCGAGCGGTCACCCGGACCCGGTGCTGCCTCCTCCGACCAACCCGTCCCCTGGTATGCCAGGTGCCCACGGGCGGCCGGGCGATGGCCCGGGGCCCACGCCGCCTTCCCACACCGAACCAGGTACGACACCGGGCAGCACGCCCGGTACGACACCGGGCACCACGCCCGGTACGACACCGGGCACCACGCCCGGTACGACACCGGGCACCACGCCACCTGGTACGCACGGGCAGCCGGGCAACCCGCCCGCATCGGACGGTGAACTTGGAACCGGACCGGGCCGGACCGGCGAACCAGCGTCTCCTCCCGGAAGAGTCGACGGGCCTGGTCACCCGACTGCGCAGCATCCGCCGGTCGACCCCCAGGTCGGCGGGCACGGCCGCACCGATGGTCCTGATCTGAAGCAGCCGGTCGGTCCGGTCAAGTCGAACGACGACTGGCACAAGGGCGACGAGCCCGGCACCCCACCCGGCCGCACGCCTCCTCGCTCGGACACTGGCCAGGGCCGGCCGACGCCCCCGGCAACGCCTCATACCCCCGACACTCCGGGGACGTCTCACCCGTCCAGCGACCTTCCGGGAAAGGTGCATACCCCCGGCGATCTTCCCGGCAGGCCGCGGGAAACGCCGCCTACCGCTGAGCCTCCGGCAACGCCCGAAGGTCCGCATGGACCGGAGACCAACCCGACCGCACCCGCGACCCGGCCAGCAGATCCGGCCGTCGTCAGCCCGCCCTACCTGCCGACGCCCGGCATGCCGCACCCTGGTACGCCGGGCACTCCGCACACCGGAGTACCAGATGCTCCGCACAGCGGTACTCCCGGTACGCCGTCGGGTCGCACACCTGAGGGAGGTCGCCCGCCCCGCACGCCGGAGACTCAGCCGACCCCGAACCGTGGCGACTACGGCAAGCCGTCGATAGCGGATCGTCTCGGCGGCAAGGAACCGCCCTCGACCCCGACGCGAGGCGGTTCTGAGGGGCGGCAGCCTCACGACGGCATGGATGCCGACAAGACTCCTGACGGCCGCAGGGAGCCCGGGAACCGGACTCCCGACTCAGGACGGCAGCCGGACCAGCCTGCAGCGCCGACGCCACCGCACGAGCAGCCGCCGCGTGGAGAGTCGCCCAAAACACCGGAGCGCCCGCTCAGTGACCTTCAGGCTCGTCTTGAGGGTAAAGACGCGCCAGAGGCGCCGCCGCGCCGTCCGGCCGCGTCGCCCGAGGGCGACGGCATTCGCCGTCCCGAGTGGCAACGCCGGCCCGAACCGGCGGACTCGCCTGCAACTCCGGCGTCACACGTGCCAGAAGGCCGGCACGCGCCGGAACCCACGAGTCCGCACACTCTGGACGGAACGCCCGAAGCTCCGCATCCGACGCGTTCCCCGGACGGCACCCACGTCCCAGACCTGGACCGTGTGCCGGAGGGGCGCCGGCCGCATGAGGATCCAGATGCGACGCAGCGGGTTCCGCGTGACGAGATCGGTAAGGCGGACGGGCAGGGTAGTCCGCGTCGGCCGCATGAGGATCCAGATGCGACGCAGCGGGTTCCGCGTGACGAGATCGGTAAGGCGGACGGGCAGGGTAGTCCGCGCCGGCCGCATGAGGATCCAGATGCGACGCAGCGGGTTCCGCGTGACGACATCCGCAAGGCGGACCGTCAACCAGGCGACCCGGGACAACCTCGTGAGGCGTCGCGGCACGCGCGGCCGTCTCCGGAGCAGCCTCGGCCTGCCTCGCCGAGCAATCACCAGCCCGATCCCCACCAGCCCGATTCCCACCGGCCCGAGTCACGGCAGCCCCAGGCGGAGAACAATCTGGAGCGCCTGTACAAGAACCATCCCGACGCGGACGCGGTTCCGACCGATCTGGACCGCAAGCTCGACGACCTCTACAAGAACCACCCGGACACGCCGGACTCGGCCGCGGACGGGTGGCCGATGGGTGACAAGGAGTTCCGGGCGTCGGACGCGGACCAGGCGGCTTTCCGTGAGCGGTTCCCGAAGTACGACGCGGGCCGGATGCAACTGCATCGGGAACGTGGCCGGGATCAGCTCGGTGACGGGATCGACGACCTGACCGACGTCGACATCGAGGCGACCGAGAAGCTGCTGCAGATGGATCACCAGGGCATCAACCGTGGTCTGCGCGACGGCGACCCGGCAGTCGAGGCGAGTCCGATCGTCCGCAACGCGATGTCGGCATTGCACAAGCTGCCGGACACCAAGGCGCTCGTGCACCGGGGCATCGGGTGGACGGACCCCGCGAAGATCCAGTCTTTCCTGGATCGGTACGTGGTCGGTGGCACTGTGCGCGAGAAGGCGTTCACGCACTCGGACAAGCAACTGGAGGCCAGCCACCCGGGCAAGGTGCAACTGCACATCGACAGCCGGCACGGCAAGGACCTCACGTTCCTGCGCGACAAGCACATCGGCATCCAGGAGGTCGTGCACCTGCCGCACACCGATTTCTACCCGACCGCCAAGCGCTTTGATCCGGAGACGGAGACCTGGCACGTGTATGTCCGCGACTATGGTGGACCTTTCGTGGAGGGTGCGGCGCCGACCCACCTGGCAGGAGGTGCGCCCGATGTCGGGTAGTTACGGCACGCAGGTGATCGAGTCGGTGGCGGTTCGCCGCCGCCGGCTGCGGGAGGCCTGGCTGTTCGGGGCAGACCGGATCCGGAACACGTTGAACGAGCAGACCGGCAAGGTGTTCGCGAGCGTGGTGATCGCGGCGGTCGCCTGCGCGGGTTGTGCCGGCGTCTCGTACTACAAGACGTCGATGGCCAAGGACCAGCAGAAGCAGCAGCCGGTCAACGGCTCGACGACCGGTCCCGCCAGCCCGCAACCCAGCCGCTAGTCAGCGTCCGAAGAGGTGCCGCAGCCACGTTCGTCGCGGCTGCGGCTTCAGCGCGCCCGGCAGTATGGCGGTCGGCGGCGAAGCCAGCGTGACAGGGACGTGGACGAGTTGGTCCCCTTGCAGCCAGAACAGATCGGGCGAGCACTGGTCCGGTGCGTCCCGATAGGTCTGCGCGATCCACCGCGCGAGTTCGTCGGCGCGTTCCTGTCCGGCATCCGCGGGGCAGTATCCAACTGTGCTCAACCGCGGTACGCCCACCAGCAGACCGGCCCCGATAGATGCTGCTGGCAACATCGTCTCGCGGTCGACCAGTGCCATCGAGATCAGCGGATCGCCGGCACGTCGCAAGAACGAGAAGTTTCCGGCGTCCACAGCAGTCAGGCCGGTGATCTCGGCGAGGGTCAACTGCACCGGAGACGGCACGTCCGGATCGCCGAGCCCCAGCATCGATCGCCGGACGACTGTCAGTCGGCGCAACTGTGCTCCGGTCCGGATGAACACCACGACCTCGAAGTAGTCCCCGAACGGCAGTAGGACGTCCGCAACCGGCCCGGCGGTCCGGGCAGACCAGCCACGCTGAACCAGGAGGGTCCGCTGCCGCTCGGCGACGTCGCCGTACCGGTGCTCCTCGGTGGCGAGTTCGCCCTCGGCGACGACGGCCAGCAACCACGCCTCGATCTGCTCCGGCCACAGCCGCCTTGGTAGCTGTTGGCAACGTTCGACGATCTCCGAAACGTCGACCACCGCCGACATCTGGCTGGCACCGCGGCCCCAGCCGACCTCGACCGTACGCTGCTCGCGATCGACAGTGGTGCCAGGCAGCCAGATCGGCGCCAGTTCGCTGAGCACGTCAAGAATCGCCGCGTGGTGGTCGGTAGGTGTCATTCAATTGACCTCTGGCCACCACTAGAGTGTGTGGCGGATCCGATCGGTAGAAGTCCCCCGCGAGAAGCGGGCTGGTCAGCGGAGGAAACTTTAGTGGCAAGCCGGCTCGTGCACCGCCCCGCGCGGCGCACTCCCAGCCCGGGGGCACAACAACAACGCGTCATCGAGCCCGGCCCGACGCTCGGTGGAGCCGGCGGTGGTGGCGGTGCCGGAAGCATGGTGCAGTCCCTGGTGCCGATGATCGGCGGTCTCGGATCGGTCGCGATGATGACCATGGGCCGGTCCGGCCCGATGGTGATGGTCGGGATCGTGCTGCTCGTGGTGACTCTGCTCGCGTCGCTGATCGGCGCGTTGTCCTCCCGCGGCAAAGGGGGCAAGGACCGTCGGCACCAGCGCACTCGCTACCTCGACTATCTGGAGCGGCTGCGCGAAGAGTTCTCGGTCGAGGAGCGCAAGGCTCGTGGTCAGGCCCTCGAGCTGAACCCGCCGCCGGACGCGCTGCTCGACTGCGTGACCGATGTATCCCGCCTGTGGGAGCGACGCCGTACAGACAGCGACTTCATGCAGCCGCGGTGCGGTAGCGGCCGGGTTCCTGTGGTGCCGGCCGTTGTCGGTCGGTCCGGCTCGGCGATGGAGCCGCCGGATCCGTTCATGATGGCCGAGGCGAACGCACTGGTCCGGCGATTCACGCTGATCCCGGACATGCCACTGACCGTCCCGCTGGACCATGTCGGCAACGTGAGCATCGTCGGCGACCGTGAAGGTGTCGTACGGGTCGCCCGTTCACTGATCGTCCAGTCCGCGGTATGGCATGCTCCCGAGGACCTGGAGATGGCTGCCAGTTTCCCGCCGGCCGCGTCACCCGAGTGGCAGTGGATGACCTGGCTGCCGCACGTGCAGGACCCGGACCGCAGGCAAGGCGGGGTGCCGTTCCGGCGGCTCGCGGAGACGCCGGACGAGCTGACCCAACTGTTGTCGGACGACCTCGGTCGACGAGTCCGATGGGCGACCGAGTCCCGCCGTGGATCCGTCGACCTCAACGACCGCCGCAAGCTGACCCAGCGGCTGCTGGTGCTGCACGACACCTACGGCGATGTCAGCTCCGAGGTGCGCCCACAGGCCGACGACTCGCTGGTGCCGGGGGAGCTCGGCGTCACGGTGCTGCACCTGGTCGCCGACCGCGTCCAGGAGCCGAGCACGGTGACGATCCGCATCACCGTCTACGGAGACGACGTACGGGTCGAGGATCTGCGCGGGCCGTACCCGATGGTGGCCGGCGGTCAGGTAGACAAGTTCGACGCTGCCGCGGCCGAAGGCATCGCGCGCGAACTGACGCCGCTGAGACTGTCCGCGGAGTCTCTTGAGGAGGACGCGCAGCTCGAGGACGTCGAGTTCATGGGGCTGCTCGGCATCGAAGATCCTGCCAACCTGGACTTCCGGCGGCTCTGGCAACGCCGACCCGACCGTGCCTTCCTCCGCGTGCCCGTCGGGATCGACGAATCCGGTGCTACGACGCTGATCGACCTGAAGGAGTCTGCCCAGCTGGGGATGGGCCCGCACGGACTGTGCATCGGGGCGACCGGATCCGGAAAGTCGGAGCTGCTCCGGACCATGGTGATGGCGCTGCTCGCCACTCACAGCCCGGACGATCTGGCGCTGGTGCTCATCGACTTCAAGGGCGGTGCCTCGTTCGCGCCGTTCGAGGGCGCCCCGCACGTGGCCGGCATCATCACCAACCTCGCCGACGACGCGTCACTGATCGAGCGGGCCTATGCCAGCCTCTCCGGTGAGGTCCAGCGGCGCCAGCAGGTCCTGAAGGACGCCGGCAACGTCGCCAACATCACCGACTACCGGCTGCTCCGCGATCAGCGACCGGAGATGGATCCGCTACCTCATCTGTTCGTGATCATCGACGAGTTCGGCGAGTTGCTGAACGCGCGGCCGGACTTCATCGACCTGTTCCTGTCCATCGGGCGGATCGGCCGGTCGATCGGCGTACACCTGTTGCTGTCCAGTCAGCGGATCGAATCGGGTGCGCTGCGTGGACTCGACACGTACCTGTCCTATCGGCTTGGTCTGCGCACGTTCTCCGAGGACGAGAGCCGGACGGTGCTGGACACGAACGACGCGTTCCATCTGCCGCCGCTGCCCGGATTCGGGTACCTGAAGGTCGACACCAGCGTCTACCAGCGCTTCAAGGCGGCCTACGTGTCGGGTCCTTACACCGGTGTGACCGAGCTGCAGGTGGATGACGGCGATCAGGCGGTTCGGCCGTACCCGTTGCCGCTGTACCAGCAACCCGAGTCGGAGGTAGCCGCGGCACCCGACGCCGAGCAGCAGGCCACCGTGCGGACCACCGGTCCGACGGTTCTCGGTGTATTCGTCGACCAGGTACGCAAGGCCGCTGACTCGGTACTGAAGATCTGGTTGCCGCCGCTGCCGGCCGCCTGCACACTCGACCAGGTGTCCGGACGGGCGGACTTCTTCGATGACCGCGGTCTGCAGCTCGCGGTCCCGGTGCCGGTGATGAATCCGCCGATCGGCGTGATCGACGACCCGCGGAACCAGCGGCAGGAGGTCTTCCGGCTGGACCTGACCAAGGCCGGCGGGCACGTCGGCATCGTTGGTGGTCCGCAGTCGGGCAAGACAACCGCCCTGCGAACCATCGTCACGGCCCTGGCCCATACGCACACACCGCGCGAAGTGGCGATCTATGCGATCGACCTGGCCGGTGGCGGTATGCAGGCGCTGGAGAACCTGCCGCACGTCGGCGGTGTCGCACTGCGGACCGACCGGGAGCGGATCCGGCGGACGCTCGAAGAGATCCGGGGCATGCTGGACCACCGTGAGCGGGTGTTCCGCAACAACGGTATCGACACCATGGAGGCACTCCGCCAGGAACACGCGGCCGGGCGCCTGCCGGAGCTGGCCACCGCCGACATCGTCTTGGTGATCGACAACTTCGGTGCGATCCGGACCACTTTCGACGAGCTCGACGAGCCGGTCTCGGACCTGCTGCAGCGCGGCAGCAGCTACGGCATTCACGTCGTTACCTCGATGATGCGCTGGAACGATGTACGCATGCAGAACCAGTCCCTGTTCGGCACGATGCTGGAGCTGCGACTGAACGACGCCGCCGACTCCAACATCGACCGCCGGTTGCAGGAGGTTCTGCGCAAGGCCGGACCTGGGCGGATGCTGGTGCCTGGCAGCAAGCTGTTCGTTCAGATCGCGCTGCCGCGGGTGGATGGGACTCCGACCGACGACAACCTCAGCGACGTACTGGCCGCTCAGGCAGTGGCCGTTCGGTCGACCTGGCAGGGACCGACGGCACCCCAGATCCGGATCCTGCCGTTGCAGCTGCCGCGCATCGAGGTCCCCGACGAGATCCGGCAGCCGGGCGTCATCCCGATCGGTGTGGACGAGCGGGTCCTCGGGCCGGTGTACTTCGACCTCGCCGGTCGCGACAGCAACCTGGTCGTGTTCGGCGACAGCGGGTCCGGCAAGACGAACGCGGTCAAGCTGATCGTTCAGCAACTGCTGGAGCGGCACACGTCCGAGCAGCTGGTCTTCGGCGTGATGGACCCGCGGCGCGGACTGCGCGGCCTGATCCCGGACGGCTATCTGGGCGGCTACGCCCCGACCTCACGGGTAGCAGCCGGCCTTGCCGCGGGCATCTCGGAGGAGCTCGCCAAGCGGATGCCGGACGATTCGAGCACCGCCGTCAGTCCGGCGCCGACCGGCCCGCGCATCGTCATCCTCGTCGACGACTACGATCTGCTGACCGCTGGTGCTCAGGCGCCGATGACGCCGTTCCTCCCGTATGTCGCGGCCGGACGCGACATCGGCCTACATTTCATTGTGACCCGACGGGCTTCCGGGGCGTCACGGCAGATGTACGAGCCGTTCCTGGCGGCCGTGCTGGAGACCGGTTCCGCAGGTTTGGTGCTGTCCGGTGAGCGCAGCGAGGGGCAGCTCTTCACGGGCGCGGCCCCGGGCGACTACCCGCCGGGACGTGGCTTGTTCGTCCGACGGGGTGACGGTCCGGAGCTCGTTCAGACGGCTCTTTCCGACGTGCTACCGATCGAGGGCAGTGGAGGAACGGTATGACCTACGACTTGGTGGCTTTGGTGGACGGGCGACCGTCGTCCAAGGATGTGCTGGCCGGACTGATGGCCGCGGGCGAGGACCTCGGGGTGCGCGCCGTCAGTGAGGGTGCGGTGATCCAGCTGTGCGACGAGGAGAACAATCCGCTGGTTTCGATGGAGGCACCGCAGCTTGTGCAGGTGCCGGGCGAGGTCGAGCGGATGCTCGGCGTCGGCATCGGTCCGATCCAGACGCCGGTGTGGTGGATCGAGGTCCGGGCGTCCGCGACCCAGGGTGCGCGAGAGCTGGCCGAGAGGTACGTGGACACCTTGACGACGCGGCTCGGTGGGCGGGTGTGGAGCCCCGAAGGCGCCGGCGAAGTGCGGCTTCCGAGCACGGCAGACGGGGAGTAGTCGAGATGCCGAACCAACTGAGCTACAGCCCCGGCGTGGACCTGATCACCGACAAGGTCGCCGTGGTCATGCAGGACCGCCCGGTGGTCGGGATGTCAGCCTGGCTGAGTGATGCTTTGGTCGCGGCCAAGATGGAAGATCGCGACGTGCAGCTGGTGACCTCCACGAAGGCCACGCTGACCTGGCCGGTCCGTTCGATGTTGTTCCGGGGCCGGTACTCGCGCTGGGTGGTCACCACCGGCAGCGGGGAGTCCTTCGACGGCATCACGGGCGTCCGCCTCAAGTGGAACGGCGACATGTTCGTGCCGCGGGCAGCCGTGCCGGCGGGGGAGAGCACTTCGGACATCCACCCGGATTTCGTGGTCATGGAGGACCTGAACGGAATCCTGCAGGTGACGGTGCGGGTTCGGCACAAGCCGGTCGCGGCGACGGAACTCGGCCGCGTGGCGGAGTTGTTGTTCAACCGGACCACCGGAGCGGGACCCGCGGGCTGGTCGACCTCCGAGCCGGTGACCCAGCCGTGGAGCACGGAGGCCCTGACGGAGTATTGCCGCGGCCGGGCGCCGGAGCCTACCTGGCTCGTGGTGACCGGTCAGCCGGGCAAGGAGCTCAAGCCCGCCGTCGGCACGCTCGAGGCCCGACGTGGCCGATCCGGGCTGGACGAGACCGTGTCGTTGGCGATCGGGCAACCAGGAAAAGACTTTCCCGCCCTAGGCGTGATCGGCGACCTGATCGATGAGGTCGCCGACCACTTCGAGCTGATCTCGGCGACGGTGCTCGGCGGGAACGGCTCGTCCGACGGTACCTACCAGCCGCGGTTCGTCGGGATGACCTGCCCGGTCGGCCTCGCCTTCGGCAACGAAGCGGTCGAGGCATCGTCGCTGGAGGACATGCTGGCGGTCGAGGGCATCAATGCCCAGGCGATCGGTCCGGTGCACACGCCGGCTGTCTGGTACCCGGTCGGCGACGGTCGCGACCCCTCCGCCTGGGAGCGGTACGCGACGGTGGTCAAGAAGATGATGCCGATCCAGCAAGCGGCCGACGCCGCCATTCGGCGATGAAGTACGAGCAGGACAGGAGTTCGGAACGATGAGTGTCTACAGCCGTGTGACGGTGATCGGGCAGCGCCGTCGGCTGGATGCGGTGCTGCCGGCGGACCAGCCGCTCGGCGTCCTCCTGCCCGACCTGCTCCGGATGCTGGACGAGCCGCTGCAGCCCACGCCGCAGCGCCGGTTCCTGACGACTGCGACCGGAGTGCTGGTGCCCCCGGAGGGGACGCTGGCTTCCGCGCAGATCATCGACGGGACAGTGCTGCGGCTGGCGTCCGAGGGCGAGTTGCCGCCGCCTCCGACCGTGTACGACGTGACCGAAGAAGCCGTCGAGGACCTCAAACGACGCGGTACGACGTTCAAGCCCGCCCACCGGCGCGTGCTGGCTGGGACCGGGCTGGTGTTCTCGGTCGTGTCGGGGGCGGTCTCGCTGCTGGTCGCGGCGCCGAACGCGATCACTGCCGCGGTGTTGCTGGTGATCGCTGCGATCGGCGCCTTCGTCGGCATCGCGCTCGGGCGGTCGGGCAACAAGGTGATCGCGATCCCGCTGGTCTTCGTGGCGACGGTGCTGCTGTCGCTGGCGGTCGGGTTCTGGGGGCTGGACGCGGGCTGGGACCTCGGGCTGGTCATCAGCATCGGGGCACTGTGCCTGGCGATCGGCCCGTTGTTCTTCTCGGCAGCCGGGCTCGCCGGTGGCGGAGTGGTCGCGGGTGCGACGTCCGTGCTGTTCGTTCTGGTCTGGATGGTCGGTGTCGGCACCGGTCTGGCCGCGGACCGGATCGGTGCGCTCGCTGCGCTGCTCGCCGTGCTGCTGCTCGGTCTGCTGCCCCGGATGGCGCTCGCGCTGTCCGGACTGTCCGGTCTGGACGACAAGCGCGCCTCCGGTCAGGAGATCATGCGCGGTGACGTGCAGAGTGCGCTGAACGCGGCCCACCTCGGGCTGGCGCTGGCGACGGTGCCGATCGCGGTGTCGTCTGGTGTGGCGGGCATCATGCTGCTCCGGGCCGGTGGCCCGTGGGCGGTCGCGCTGGCTCTGGTGCTGGCGTTCCTGCTCGCTTCGCGGTCGCGGTTGTACCCGCTGGTGCAGGAGGTCGCCGTACTGTTCGCAGCGGCGTTCACTGTGGTGTCCGGGTGCGTGCTGATCGCCGCGCTGAACGGTCAGGGCGGTGCGTTCATCGCGCTCGGGCTGCTGGTGCTGGTGGCGATGTTCTGTGCCTTCGGTCTCGGTTTCGCACCGGCGGAGCATGTCCGTGCGCGGCTGACGCAGCTGCTCGACTATCTTGAGGTTGGCGCGATCATCGTGACGGTCCCGCTGGCGCTGGGAGTGTTCGGCGTCTACACCAACCTGCTGCACGCATTCTGACGACCGGATGGAATGACTGAATCTGACTGGCAGGGTGACATGCTGCGCCGGATGGCGGCGGAGCAGTCACCGGCCGAAGAGCCGTCCCGCCCCGACACTCCGCCGCCGGCCGACCAGCCGGTAGCGGAGGAGCCGCCCGCTCCGCCTGCGCCCGGGCCCGCTTCCGGGCCCCCGCCTGAGCAGCAGCCGCCGTGGCCCTGGCCTACGCCGGACCAGCAGCCGCCGCCTGCCCAGCAGCAGTACACCCAGCAGCCGTATCCCGAGCAGCAGTACCCGCCGCAGCAGGCGCCGTACCAGCAGCCGGGGTACCCGCCGCAGCAGTACCCACAGCAGGGGTACCCGCCGCCACCTCCTCCGCCTCCGTACCAGCAGCCGCCGCAGTACGGGCAGGTCCCGCCGGTGGAGCCGCCGCCGTACCCAGTGCCCGAGTACCCGGCCCAGTACCCGCCGCAGCAATACCCGCCTGCCCAGCAGCAACCGCCGTACCCGCCGCAGCAGTATCCGCCGCAGCAGGGGTACCCGGAGCAGCAGCCGTACCAGCAGCCCTATGCGGATCCGCAGTACCAGCAGCAGCCCCCGCCGTACCACCAGCAGCATCCGGGGCAGGCGCCGTACCAGCAGGCCCCGCCACAGCAGCAGCCGAACACCGGCTGGGGCCCGCCACCACAGACCGACCAGCCCGGTACGCCGGCGAACGCCGGGGAAGGCGACTCGGTGTTCCGGCGCTTCCGGCGGTTCGCCTCCGAAGCGGCGTACCTGGTCGGCGCCTCGGGCCGCATGCAGCGCGACGTGGACAACATCGCCACCATCCGCCGCCCGATCGCGATCATGCGCCGGGTCGGCGTCCTCAGCCCGGTCACCAACTCCGGTACGTCGACTGTGAGCGCCCTGCTCGCGATGATGCTGGCCAGCCAGCGCTCGGACCGGGTCGTCGCCATCGACGCGGATCCCGGCGGCGCCGAACTGTCCCGCCGCCTGGAGTTCAACGTAGGCGCCGGTCCGATCGAGCGTGTCAGTCTCGTCCGCAGCGAAGGCACCGCCGACGCAGTACGTCGATCACTCGCTGAGGCCCAGAGCCAAGGCGCACGTGATGTCGGGCTCGCCGTCGTCGACTGCCCAGGCAGCATGTACGACGAGGTCAGCATGGAGATGGCCTCCTCGGCGCACTGCATCGTGCTGGTCGTTCCGTCTGTGCAGCACCTGGCGAACTACTGCCTCCAGCAGCTCGACCAGCTGACACCGGACGGCCAGAACGTGCTGCTGACCCGCGGCGTACTGGTGATCACGATGGTGGAGCGGGCGGAGCCAAGCACGGTCGACTGGCTGATCGAGGCGTTCCGCCAGCGCGGTCTCGAGCCGCTGGTCCTCCCGCACGACGCGCATATCGCCCAAGCCTGGCCGCTGCGCTCCGAGGAGGTGCAGGACGAGACCCGCCGATCCGTCCTGGATCTGTCGGCCCGAGTGGTCCAGACCGTCACCGGTGCCACCTAAAAGTCTCAAACTGCGGTTCAATCGAGCAGTGGATTGAACCATCCGGACCGCCCACCCGTTTGTCAGAGCATTCAACTATTTCTGCCGGCAAGCTCTTGGAGGTCCAGATTCATGAGCGATGACACGATGGCACCACCCACCTCGCAACCAGGCGCGGAACCAGACGGCCTGTTGCGCGACCGGAGGTCGGTGCTCCGCTGCGCGGCGATCGCCGCGATGGTGGGTGCCAGCGCCCCGATCCTCGCCGCGTGCGGTAGCGGCGACAGCACCACCGGAGCAGGTCCGACGACCGGCTCCAGCTCCGGGCCGACGAGTGCACCGACCACTGCACCCAGCAGCAGTGCACCCACGACGGGCGGCAGCTCGAGCGCTCCGAGCGGCAAGGTGCTTGGAGCGGTGTCCGACGTACCGGTCGGTGGCGGCAAGGTGTTCGCCGACGCCAAGGTCGTCGTGACACAGCCGACCGCGGGCCAGTTCAAGGGCTTCTCCGCGGTCTGCACGCACCAGGGCAACCCCATCGGCTCGGTGGAGGGCGGTCAGATCATCTGCCCGTTCCACCAGAGCCACTTCAGCATCACCGACGGCTCTCCGGTCAGCGGACCGGCGCAGACGCCACTGCCCGCGGTCAACGTCGCGGTCAGCGGCACGAACGTCGTACAGACGGCCTGACCCACGAAAGGCCCGGCCACTCGGCCGGGCCCCTTCGGGGGAGTGCTGCTACTGCTGAGCCGGATCCACCTTGCCGGCGAAGAGCAGCTTGTTCGGCGAGCCGGTGCCGGGGTCGCCGACCTTGTCCGGTGTGGATGCACCGACGAGTGCGGTGGCCACATCAGCAGGCTTGGCGTCCGGGTGGTCAGCCAGGTAGAGCGCGATCGCACCAGCCACATGCGGCGTGGCCATCGACGTACCGCTCATCTTCGCGGTCGAGTCCGGCCCGGTGATCCCGACCGACACCACGTCCACGCCCGGACCGAACAGGTCGACGCACTTGCCCCAGTTCGAGAACGACGCCTTGTGGTCCTCGTCGTCGGTCGCGCCGACGGTGATCGCGCTCGCTTCGCGCGCCGGTGACGAAGTGCAGGCATCCGCGCTTTCGTTGCCAGCGGCAACGGCATAGGTGATGCCGGCATCGACCGACGCCTTCACCGCCGCGTCCAGCGCGTCGTCGTTCGGGCCGCCGAGGCTCATGTTCGCGACTGCGGGCTTCTTCGCGTTCTTGGTCACCCAGTCGATCCCGGCCACCACGGTCTCGGTCGTGCCGGAGCCCTTGCAGTCGAGGACGCGGACCCCGAAGATCTTCGCGCTCTTCGCGACGCCGAACGTCGTACCGGCGATGGTGCCGGACACGTGGCTGCCGTGGCCCATGCAGTCGACGCCGTTCTGCCCGTCGCCGACGGTGTCGGTGCCGACCGAGGCACGGTCACCGAAGTCCTTGTGGGCCGCGTAGATCCCGGTGTCGATCACGTAGACGTTGACCTTGTCCGCGGGCGAGGTCGGGTCATACTTCTTGTCGAGCGGCAGGTCCCGCTGGTCGATCCGGTCCAGACCCCACGGCGGGTCGTCCTGGTTCGCCGTGAACTTCTGGTTCTGCTGCACGAACGCGACCCGCTTGTCGCCGGCGATCTTCTTCGCCTGCTCCTCGCTCATGTTCGCCGAGAAACCCTTGATCGACGCGTCGTACTGGTCACGGACCTTCACGTCGTACGTGCTGGACAGGCTCTGGTTGGTCGCGCGGGTCTCGCCCTGGCTGCGCTGGCCGGCCAGCACGACGATGTAGCTGCCGGGAACGGCGGTCGGGCTGCCCGCGCCGCGGATCGCGACACCGGTCTGCTCCGGTTGCGCCGCCGTACTGGTGGTGGCGATGCCGGTCACGGCGAGCGCTGCTGCGGCGAGCGCACCCAGTGCGACGCGTGGTCTGATGAGCTTCAGGGACATGGGCGGAAACTCCCTCGAGTCGACGCAAGGCCTTGTTGCCTCACGCAAAGGACCTGCGCATCTACCCTGTGTCACAGGTTACGCACCGCGCGCATCCCAGCTGGGGGTCAACTTCGCCTTATGACCGAACCCGCAACACGACCGCCGACCAATCGCAAGGTCACTGGGGGAGGCGGCTTTGGTGGTTGGCGTATTTGCGGGCGGCGAACTCGTAGGCCTCGGTGATCAGGGGGAGGAGCGGGTCGAGGGCGGTCGGGTTGACGATCGCGACCCAGTGCTGGGAGGCGTAGAAGGGGTGCGGCATCAGGGTGTCGCGGGCGGCGTAGTCGTGGCCGGAGGTGAGCACCCAGTCGGCGTCGCGCTCGGTCGGCGGTGTGCCGAAGAGACTCGTGTACGTCGCCTTGGTCAGGCCGAGGTTGAGCCGCCAGGAGCCGGGTTCGTCCAGCCGGGAGACCCGCTCGTAGTGGTCGCGGGTGACAATGGTCGCGAAGGGTTGCTGCCGCTCCGGTGGGAGGTCGGCGGCCGGGTCGTAGAGGTGGAACAGGTCGCCCTGGGCCTCGAGCACCCGCACCCCGTCGTACCGGCGGATCAGCCGATCGAGTTCGTCAACAGTCATGCCTTCAAGTCTGTCATTGAACTGGCAATGGAGACTTCGGCAGAATTCCGGTTTTGTCGGCGGGCCGAACTAGGGTTGTCGAGTGGCTGATCCAGCGTCCTACCGACCCGCCCCTGGGTCGATCCCTGACTCGCCCGGTGTCTATCGCTTCAGCGACTCCGCCGGGCGGGTGATCTACGTCGGCAAGGCGAAGAACCTGCGGGCGCGACTCTCGTCGTACTTCCAGGACCTGGTCAACCTGCATCCGCGCACGCAGGCGATGGTGACCACCGCGGCGAAGGTCGAGTGGACCGTCGTCGGCACCGAGGTCGAGTCGCTGCAGCTGGAGTATTCCTGGATCAAGGAGTACGACCCGCGCTTCAACGTGAAGTATCGCGACGACAAGTCCTATCCCTGGCTCGCGATCACCCTCGACGAGGACTACCCGCGGGTGATGGTCGGCCGCGGCCAGAAGAAGAAGGGCATCCGGTACTTCGGCCCCTACAGTCACGCCTGGGCGATCCGGGAGACCGTCGACCTGCTGCTCCGGGTGTTCCCGATGCGCTCGTGCAGCAAGGGCGTGTTCAACCGGCACCGCCAGATGGGCCGGCCCTGCCTGCTCGGTTACATCGGCAAGTGCGCCGCCCCCTGCACCGGTCAGGTGACGCAGGAGGAGCACCGCCAGATCGTCGACGACTTCTCCGCCTTCCTGTCCGGCCAGACCGCGACGTACGTGCGGAGGCTGCAGCAGGAGATGAAGGCCGCGGCTGCCGAGCTGGAGTATGAGCGGGCTGCCAAGATCCGCGACGACCTGGCCGCGCTCGACAAGGCGCTGGCGAAGAACGCGGTCGTCCTCGGCGACGGCACCGACACCGACGTGATCGCGCTCAGCGAGGACCCGCTCGAGGTGGCCGTCCAGATCTTCTACGTCCGCGGCGGCCGCATCCGCGGTGAGCGCGGCTGGATCGCCGACAAGGCCGACGGTACGGCGACCACCGGCGACCTCGTCTCCCGGTTCATCCAGCAGACGTACGCCGGTGACGCGGGCGACGCGATCCCGCGCGAGATCCTGGTTCCGACGATCCCCGACGACGTCGACGCACTGACCGAGTGGCTGGAGGAGACGCGCGGGACGCGGGTCGCGATCCGGGTGCCGCAGCGCGGTGACAAGAAGGCGCTGATGGAGACGGTCGAGCGCAACGCGCTGCAGACGCTCACCATGCACAAGACCAAGCGGGCCAGCGATCTGACCACCCGCAACCAGGCGCTGGAGGAGATCCAGGCCGGGCTCGACCTGGCCGAGGCGCCGCTGCGGATGGAGTGCTACGACGTCTCGAACCTGCAAGGCACCGAGGTGGTCGCCTCGATGGTGGTGTTCGAGGACGGCCTGCCCCGCAAGAGCGAGTATCGGCGGTTCGTCATCAAGGAGGTCGAGGGGCAGAACGACGTGGCCTCGATCGCCGAGGTGCTGACCCGGCGGTTCAAGCGGATGATCGAGGACCGCAAGGACATTCCGGCGGGGGAGGACCCGACGGCGTATCTGGTGGATCCCGAAACCGGGCGGGCGAAGAAGTTCGCCTACACACCGGGCCTGGTCGTGGTCGACGGCGGTCCGCCGCAGGTCGCGGCCGCGCGGCAGGCGCTCGACGAGCTGGGGCTCGGCGACATCCCGATCTGCGGTCTGGCCAAGCGGCTCGAAGAGGTCTGGGTGCCGGACGAAGAGGATCCGGTGATCTTCTCCCGGACCTCCGAGGGGCTCTACCTGCTGCAGCGGCTGCGCGACGAGGCGCACCGGTTCGCCATCACCCACCACCGCAACCGGCGATCGAAGTCGATGGTCGAGAGCGTGCTCGACGACGTGGCAGGGCTGGGGGAGGTGCGGCGCAAGACGCTGCTGAGGCATTTCGGGTCGCTGAAGAAGTTGCGGCAGGCCACGGTCGACGAGGTGGCCGAGCTGCCCGGATTCGGGCGCCGTACGGCGGAGTCCGTCGTACTGGCGGTGAACGCTGCCGCAACGACGGCCGAAACCGGCCGGGCGCCGTCGGTGAACACGGCAACAGGCGAGATACTGGATGACGACGTCCCGGTGGCCGGGGCGGCCAACGGGGATCCAGGGAGAACTGAGAACTGATGGACGACACGAACGGCAACCTGATCATCGTGACCGGGATGTCCGGCGCGGGGCGGAGCTCGGTTGCGGACGTGCTGGAGGACCTCGGCTGGTTCGTGGTCGACAACCTGCCGCCGATCTTCCTGACCACCATGGTCGAGCAGACCATCGACACCGGGACGCAGCCGCGGCTCGCGGTCGTCGTCGACGTCCGGACCGGGATGTTCTTCGACGAGCTCAGTAACGCGCTGCACGATCTGCGGGTGAAGGGCTACCGGCCGCTGACGCTGTTCCTGGAGGCCTCGGACGACGTCATCGTCCGCCGGCAGGAAGGCGTGCGCCGGCCGCACCCGCTGCAGGGCGAGGGCCGGTTGCTGACCGGGATCCAGCGCGAGCGCGAGCTGCTCGGCGACATCCGGGCCGGCGCCGACCTGGTCATCGACACCTCGAACATGAACGTCCACCAGCTCGCCGCGAAGATCGTGAACGCCTTCGGCGACGAGGAGAACGCCGAGCTGCGGGCGACCGTGGTGTCGTTCGGCTTCAAGTACGGCATCCCGGTGGACGCCGACGTGGTCGCCGACATGCGCTTCATCCCGAACCCGTACTGGCAGCCCGACCTGCGCCCGATGACGGGGCAGGACAAGCCTGTGTCAGACTTCGTGCTCGGCCATCCGCTGGCCCAGCAGTTCCTGCAGAACTACTCGGACGTGCTGGACACCCTGCGGACCGGCTACCTGAACGAGGGCAAGCGCTTCGTCACCGTCGCGATCGGCTGCACCGGGGGTAAGCACCGCAGCGTCGCGATGTCCGAGGAGATCGCCCGCCGACTGCGCGAGAAGGGTTCACCGACCTTGGTCGTCCACCGGGATCTGGGGCGGGAGTGACGAGGGATCCTTGGGAGAGTCCTGCCCGCGGAGAGCGCGGGCTGGAGGACCCGGGAGGGCGACCGCCAGGCACCCGAAGTCCCCGGGTCGTCGCTCTGGGCGGAGGACACGGCTTGGCCGCCTCTCTGTCCGCCCTTCGTCATGTCACCGATCACCTGACCGCGATCGTGACCGTCGCCGACAACGGCGGCTCCTCCGGCCGGCTGCGGCGCGAGCTGGGGGTGCTGCCGCCGGGTGACCTGCGGATGGCGCTGGCCGCTCTGTGCCGTGACGACGAGTGGGGCCGCACCTGGGCCGACGTGCTGCAGCATCGCTTCCGCAGCAACGGAGAGCTGCACGACCACGCGGTCGGCAACCTCCTGATCGTGGCGCTGTGGGAGCTGCTCGGCGAGGCCGTCGAAGGCCTCGACTGGGTCGGCCGGCTGCTCGGCGCCCAAGGCCGCGTGCTGCCGATGTCCGCCGTACCGCTCGACATCACCGCCCGCGTGATCGGTCTCGATCCGGAGCACCCGGAGCGGCTGACCGAGATCCGCGGCCAGGCCGAGGTCGCGACCACTGATGGTCACGTCGTCGACGTCGCGCTCGACCCGGCCGATCCGCCGGCTTGTCCCGAGGCTCTGGTGGCCATCGCGGAGGCCGACTGGGTCGTGGTCGGCCCGGGCTCATGGTTCACCTCGGTCATTCCCAACCTGCTCGTCCCCGCGCTCTGCCGCGGCCTCGAGCAGACCAGCGCCCGCCGCCTGCTGACGCTGAATCTGGGCGAGCAGAAGGGCGAGACCGACGGCTTCTCACCCGAGACCCACCTCGAGGTCCTGGCCGCCCACGCCCCCGACCTACGCATCGACGTAGTCCTCGCCGACGAAGGCCACGTCCCGGACCCCGACTCACTCCGCCGTACAGCCCACTCCCTAGGCGCCGACCTGGTCATCGCCGACATCGCCGATGACGACCAGCACCTCCACCACGCCCCCGACAAACTCACCAAGGTCTACCGCGAACTGCTGGTCTAGCTGGCGTCGACCTCGTGCTTGGCGTCGTACACCTGCTTGCCTTGGGCGTCGAAGCCGCGGATCCGGACGTTCTTGATGTCGGAGGTGCCGCCGGTCAGTCCCCAGATGAAGTAGCCGTTCTGGATCAGGGCCTTGGTCGGCCCTGTCTTCGGGAGATCGACGACGATCTGTGCCACGCCGTCCGGCACCTGACCCCAGTTGAGGTCGACCCCGAACTTGCCGGTGGCCGGTACGGCGTCGCGGCCGTAGTCGTAGCCGGTCCCGCCGGACAGGCTGCACCAGGCGACGACGTTCTCGCCGGGTGACACCAGCAGGGCGGACACGTCGGTCCCTGTCCCGGTCTTCAGGACGACCTTCCAGGCCGGCGAGAGCTTTCCGGCGTCGTACGGACGTTTGTCCTCTCCGAGATGGGGCGAGCTCTTGAGGTACGCCTCGTCCGGCACCTTGCAGCGGGTCCGGATCGACTCGTCGCTCACCACGCTGACTGGTGGGGTCGCGGCGAGCGGCTTGCCGGTCTCGGGGTCCTTGGTCACCTCGACCTGCACCGGTGGGACGTTCGCCGCCTTGATCTTCACCTCCGGACCGGGGTCCTTGGGCAGCTGCGGCTTGGTGTACTTCCAGCTGTAGAGCTGCTTGCCGCCGGCGTCATACGCCCGGATGCCCTCGATCGCCGGCGCCGAGGCGTAGATGTCGCTCTGATAGGGGTAGCCGAAGGTGTAGAACCCGTCAGAGCCCACGAGTGCTTGCCGAGGGACGGCCTCCTTCGCGAAATCCGCCAGCACATACGCGACGCCTAGGGCCGGGATCTGCACGTTTCCAGCGACGGCAGGCGTTCGCTGGTCGCCACTTGCCTTGCCCGGATAGTCCGCCCGCAGGCCGCTGGTGTTCATCCGCTGCCACGTAACCGACCCCTTCTTGGCAGTGCAGACGGCGACAACCGAACGGTCCGGGTCGGTGAGCAGGGCCAGCAGGCGGTTCTGGTCGCCGGTCTTGGTGACCACCTTCCACCGGCTGTCCACCGGGTTCTCCTGTTTGTGGGGGCTCTCGGCCGGGAGGATCGGTGCACAGCGGCTGAGCACCGCGGCGTCGGACAGCCGGCTGACCGGTGGCGGGGCTTTCGGGGTGTGGCCGGTGCCGTCGTCGACCACCAAGCCGTCCTTGATGGTGATGCCGGCGCTGCTCGCAGGCTCGGTGCCTTGCTTGTCGAAGGTGTTCGACCAGGCAGTGACACCGCCGAGGATCGCCGTGGTGGTCAGCGCCGCGGTGCAGCCGACGGCGATCCGCGATCGGCGGACCGAGCGGCGGCCGCGGGTCAGGATGGCGTCGATGTCGGTGTGCAGTGGCTGGTCGCTGTCATCGGCGGCGGTGTTCAGCAGGCGTTCGATGTCGTTGCTCACAAGGCGCTCCTTTCGGTCTGGACGAGTAGTTCGCGAAGGCGGTCGAGTCCGCGGGAGGTCTGGCTCTTGACGCCGCCCTGCCCGACGCCGAGGACTTCGGCGGTCTCTTCGACGCTGAGGTCGTTGTAGTAGCGCAGGACGACGCAGGCGCGTTGGCTGGGCGGCAGTTGCGCAAGGGCCCGGACGACCATCAGCCGGTCGGCGACCGGCCCGCCGATGTCGGGCAGCACCTGTCCTGGTTCCGCGGCGTCGTCCAGGTGTTCGCGGCGCCACGGTCTGCGGGCCTGGTCCAGGACGGAGGTGACCACAGCCCGGTGCGCGTAGGTGCGGATCCCTTCGCGGCGTTCGAGTCGGCCCCACTTGCGGTACAGCTTGACCAGGGCGTCCTGGGCGGCATCCTCCGCGCGATGCCAGTCACCACACATCAAGTACGCCGTACGGCGTAGTGGCCGGATCATCGTCGCGGCGAACTCGCTGAACTCGGCTTTGTCTCGTGCTCTCATGCCCCTCCTCGCGAACTTGTCGGGGAAGGAACGCGACCCATCCGGGGTTGGGTTGCAGTGGAGCCGTAACGCGGATCGCCTGGGCGGAGTTGGACGTTCTGCCGCGGGGCTCGGTGGCGAGGGTCTTTGACAACGGTGGGAGGATGCCTTCTATGGCGATGACAGCACAGGTGAAGTCCGAGTTGACCAGCATCCAGGTCACGAAACCCTGTTGCCGCAAGGCCGAGGTCTCGTCGGTACTGCGTTTCGCGGGCGGCCTGCACCTGGTCTCCGGCCGGATCGTCGTGGAGGCCGAGCTGGACAGCGGAGCGGCCGCGCGCCGGCTGCGCAAGGACATCGCCGAGATCTTCGGGCACCCGTCGGACGTCGTGGTCATCTCCCCGTCCGGAATCCGGAAGCAGACCAAGTACGTCGTTCGCGTGGTTCGCGACGGGGATGCGCTGGCCCGCCAGACCGGGCTGGTCGACAACCGTGGCCGGCCGGTCCGTGGCCTGCCGCCGGCGGTTGTGTCCGGTGCTTCGTGTGATGCGGTGGCCGCGTGGCGTGGTGCGTTCCTGGCCCACGGTTCGCTGACCGAGCCGGGACGTTCTTCCTCGCTCGAGGTGACCTGCCCGGGTCCGGAGGCGGCGCTCGCGCTGGTTGGTGCGGCCCGTCGGCTCGGCATCGGTTCCAAGGCTCGCGAGGTGCGCAACGTCGACCGCGTGGTGATCCGCGACGGTGACGCGATCGGTGCCCTGCTGACCCGCCTGGGCGCGCATGAGTCCGTGCTGGCCTGGGAAGAGCGCCGGATGCGTCGCGAGGTCCGCGCCACGGCCAACAGGCTGGCGAACTTCGACGACGCGAACCTGCGCCGTTCCGCTCGCGCTGCAGTCGCGGCCGGAGCGCGGGTCGAGCGGGCGCTCGAGATCCTGGGCGACGACGTACCGGATCACTTGCAGATCGCCGGCAAGCTGCGCCTCGAGCACAAGCAGGCAAGCCTTGAGGAGCTCGGCCAGCTGCACGAGCCGGCCCTGACCAAGGACGCGGTGGCCGGCCGGATCCGTCGCCTGCTGGCGATGGCCGACAAGCGCGCCAGCGACCTCGGCATCCCGAACACCGAGGCCAACCTCACCCCGGAGATGCTCGACCCGGCGTAGTCGCTAGGGACGGGGGCTGACGCCGTCGAGGAGACGGTTGAGCCCCCACAGATACTGCTCGGTCGAGATGTAGCCGGCCATGATCGGTACGGCCGCTGCCGACCGGGGAAAGACGTCCGGCGGGATCTGGTCGAAGACCCGCCGGCGGTCGGCGATGCGCTCGGCCTCGGACGGTAGGGGACCGGGCTCAGGCTCGTCCGCGACCTCCAACGCGATCGAGCCGAGCACGTAGACGATCAGCAGGTACGTCGCCCGCGCCGCCTCGTCCGGTTGCAGACCGCCCGCGAGCAGCACGTCCAGGAGCTGCTCGCCGAGTGCGGTGGCGCGTGGGCCGTCCATCGGGCCGCTCATCAGCAGGGCCGCGGCGCCGGGGTGCGCCACCATCCGGGTGCGGAGGTCGGTGGCGAGCGCCTCGACCCGCTCCCGCCAGTCGCGGGCGGGATCTGCGAAGACCCCGTGGTCCGACGCGCCCAGTAACCGCTCGACGAGCGCCCGGTTCACGGCCGCCTTGTCGGCGAAGTAGGTGTAGACGGCGTTCGGCGCGACGCCGACCCTCGCGGCGATCCCACGGATCGAAGCCGCGGCCGGCCCGCCTTCGTCGAGCAGTGCCAGCGCCGCATCGAGCACCTCGTCCTCGTTCAACGCCCGCCGCCTCCCCACCGGTGCCATCCGTCGCCTCCCTCTTGACTCGTTACTGGACACCGTACATTATTTGGACACCGTACAGATTCTGTACGCCGTACAAATTCTGAGGGGGCATCATGATCCGCCGCGTCACCGGCACCTTGTTCATCCTCGCCGTGCTCGCCTTCGGGGCGACCGCGAGCATCCTGTCCGCGACCTTCGACTGGCCGGACATCCTGCGCGAACCCGCCGACGTCGTCCTCCCGGCCTTCACCGCAGGCGGCACCGGCCTGATCTGGACGTGGTTCGCCGTCGCGTGGACCTACGCCCTGCTCGCCGTACCCATCCTGCTGCTGCCGCAGGCGCTCGGCCGCCGCAACGATCCACTCGTCCGGACCGCCACCTGGGTCGGTGCCGCGTCGGTCCTGCTGTCGCTGATCGGCTTCCTGCGCTGGGTTTTCGTCGTACCGCCACTAGCTCGTGCGTACGCCGAAGGCGACCCCGCCGTCGCGGCCGCGTGGACCGCGCAACACCTGTACGGCGGTGCGCTGCTTGGTGAACACCTCGGCCAGCTCCTGGCGATCATGTGGGGGATCGGCATCTCGATCGCCCTGTTCCGCGGGCACCGCCGGCTCGCCGTCGCCGGTTTCCTGGCCAACGTGCTCTACCTGACCAACCAGGGCGACATCCTCGCGACAGCCGTACCGGGCTTTCCGGTCTGGGATCTGGGTGGCCTGCTGGGCAGCAGCGCCTGGGGCCTGTGGATGATCGCCCTCGGCGTCAGCCTCGTTCTCCCCTTGAGCGACGGCACCAGGGGGTCGACTGGTATTCATCCGGAGGTCCGGCCGGGTTCCCGGCCGGTTCGCACGGTTGTCTGGTCTGGTCCGGAGGACACCGCCGTGTGACGGTGGTCTGCTGTGGATAGCACCAGTTGGCCGAGTGGGCGGTTGGGCTAATGTTCGGGGTGAAGAGCAGTGCTGGAACGCTAGTTCGAGGAGACGTAGTCCCGTGACCGTACGCGTAGGTATCAACGGCTTCGGCCGGATCGGCCGTAACTTCTTCCGCGCCGTGCAGGCGTCCGGTGCCGACATCGAGGTCGTCGCCGTCAACGACTTGACCGACAACCAGACGCTGGCCCACCTGCTCAAGTACGACTCGATCCTGGGCCGTTTCCCCGGTGAGGTCTCCGCCACCGACACCGACATCTCGGTCGGCGACCACACCTTCAAGGCCTTCGCCGAGCGCGACCCGGCGAACCTGAAGTGGTCGGACGTCGGCGCCGACGTCGTGATCGAGTCGACCGGCTTCTTCACCGACGCCACCAAGGCCAAGACGCACGCCGACAACGGCGCCAAGAAGGTCATCATCTCCGCCCCGGCGAAGAACGAGGACCTGACGATCGTGATGGGCGTCAACCACGAGCTGTACGACGCCGAGAAGCACACCGTCATCTCGAACGCGTCCTGCACGACGAACTGCCTCGCCCCGATGGCCAAGGCCATCCACGACGAGTTCGTCATCCAGCAGGGCCTGATGACCACGGTCCACGCCTACACCCAGGACCAGAACCTGCAGGACGGCCCGCACAGCGACCTGCGTCGCGCCCGCGCCGCCGCGATCAACGTCGTACCGACCTCGACCGGTGCCGCCAAGGCGATCGGCCTGGTCATGCCGGAGCTCAAGGGCAAGCTCGACGGCTACGCGCTGCGCGTCCCGATCCCGACCGGCTCGGCCACCGACCTGACCGTCAACGTCGGCCGTGAGACCACCGCCGAAGAGGTCAACGCCGTCGTCAAGGCCGCGGCCGAGGGTGCGCTCAAGGGCTACCTGCGCTACACCGAGGACCCGATCGTGTCGAGCGACATCGTCACCGACCCGGCCTCCTGCATCTTCGACGCCGGCCTGACCAAGGTCCTGGGCAACCAGGTCAAGGTCGTCGGCTGGTACGACAACGAGTGGGGCTACTCCAACCGCCTCGTCGACCTCGTCACGTACGTCGGCAAGTCCCTCTGACGTTTCTTCCCAGCATGCGCTCGAGGGTGACCCTGGTGTCCTCCTTCGGGCGCATGCCTGTTTCGTAGACAGGAACCCCTGAACCGTGCTGAGGAGTTTAAATGAGGCGAATTGACGACCTCGGAGATGTCGCGGGCCTGCGCGTCCTCGTGCGCTCCGACCTGAACGTACCGATCAAGAACGACGTGATCGGCGACGACGGCCGGATCCGCGCCTCACTGCCGACCCTGGTGAAGCTGGCCAAGGCCGGCGCCAAGGTGATCGTGACCGCACACCTCGGCCGCCCCAAGGGTGAGCCGAACCCGGCCTACACGCTGGCCCCGGTCGCGAAGCGGCTGAGCGAGCTGCTGCAGGACGAGGGCATCACCGTGCACTTCGCGGCCGATGTCACCGGCGACGCGGCCCAGACCGCCGTACAGGACCTGGACGAGGGTGAGGTCCTGCTGCTTGAGAACGTGCGGTACGACCCGCGCGAGGAGAGCAAGGACGAGGCGCAGCGCGACCAGCTGGCCGACGAGCTCGCGGCCCTGGCCGACGTGTTCGTCAGCGACGGCTTCGGAGTCGTGCACCGCAAGCAGGCCAGCGTGTACGACGTCGCCCGCAAGCTGCCGCACGCCGCCGGTGGCCTCGTGCTGGCCGAGGTCGAGGTACTGAAGAAGCTGACCGAGGAGCCGGCCCGCCCGTACGTCGTCGTGCTCGGCGGCGCCAAGGTGTCGGACAAGCTCGCGGTGATCGACAACCTGCTGGCCAAGGCCGACAAGCTGCTGATCGGCGGCGGGATGGTCTTCACCTTCCTGAAGGCGCAGGGCCACGAGGTCGGCAAGAGCCTCCTCGAGGAGGACCAGCTGGACATCGTCCGCGGCTACCTGAAGGAGGCCGGCGACAAGATCGTGCTGCCGACCGACATCGTGGTGGCGCCGGAGTTCAAGGCCGACTCGCCCGCGACCGTCGTCGCGGCGGACGCGATCCCGGCCGACCAGCTCGGCCTGGACATCGGCCCGGACTCGGCCAAGGCGTTCGCAGCCGAGGTGGCCGCGGCCAGGACGGTGTTCTGGAACGGCCCGATGGGCGTCTTCGAGATGGCGGCGTTCGCGGGTGGAACCAAGGCCGTCGCGCAGGCGTTGACCGAGGTGACTGGCCTGAGTGTCGTCGGTGGCGGTGACTCCGCGGCCGCTGTGCGACAGCTAGGCTTCGCCGACGATGCGTTCGGCCACATCTCGACCGGTGGCGGCGCATCCCTCGAGTACCTGGAGGGCAAGGAGCTCCCGGGACTCGCCGTACTGGAAGAGGACTGACGAGATGGCAGAAGCTGCCCGTACGCCCCTGATGGCGGGCAACTGGAAGATGAACCTCAACCACGTTGAGGCCGTCCACCTGTTGCAGAAGCTGTCGTGGACGCTGCAGGACAAGAAGCACGACTTCGCGCGCGTCGAGGTGGCGGTCCTGCCGCCGTTCACCGACATCCGCAGCGTGCAGACGCTGGTCGACGGTGACCGGATGAAGATCAAGTACGGCGCCCAGGACGTGTCGACCAAGGACGCCGGCGCCTACACCGGTGAGATCTCGGCGGCGATGCTGAGCAAGCTCGGCTGCAGCTACGTGCTGACCGGCCACTCGGAGCGCCGGCAGTACCACGGCGAGGACGACGCGCTGGTCAACGCCAAGACCGCCAAGGCGCTCGAGGCGGGCCTGATCCCGATCGTGTGTGTCGGTGAAGGCTTGGAGATCCGCAAGGCGAACGGCCACGTGGACCACTGCCTGACCCAGGTCGACGCCGGGCTGGCGGGCCTGAAGCAGGACGACGTCCGCAAGCTCGTGATCGCCTACGAGCCGGTCTGGGCGATCGGCACCGGCGAGGTGGCGACCCCCGAGGACGCGCAGGAGGTCATCTCGGCCATCCGGGCGCGGATCGAGGAGACGATTTCACCCTCGGTCGCCGACTCGGTACGGATTCTTTACGGCGGATCGGTGAAGATGGCCAGCGCAGGTGGCATCATGGCCCAACCGGATGTCGACGGCTGTCTTGTTGGGGGTGCGAGCCTCCAGGTGGACGAGTTCGCCGGCATCTGCCGTTACCTGGACCTTCAGTTAGGCTACTCCTCGTGATCCTCGCTTTCTCTATCGTCGTGCTCATCTGCAGCCTCATCCTCACGCTGCTCGTGCTGCTGCACAAAGGCCGTGGTGGCGGCCTGTCCGACCTCTTCGGTGGGGGAGTGTCGTCCAGCCTGGGCGGCTCCTCGGTCGCCGAACGGAACCTGGACCGCATCACGATCGGCGTCGGCCTGATCTGGTTCGCCTCCATCGTCGCGCTCGGCCTGCTCTACAAAATCGGCTGAGGGGGTAGGGACCCGTGGCTGGTGGTGGTAGTGCTATTCGTGGCAGCCGGGTCGGTGCCGGCCCGATGGGCGAGGCGGAGCGCGGTGACACCGCGCCCCGCCAGCGCGTCGTCTTCTTCTGTGCCAACGGGCACGAGACGGCGACCGTCTTCGCTGTCGAGGCTGCTGTCCCGGAGGCGTGGGACTGTCCGCGGTGCGGTCTGCCGACCAGCACCGATGTGAACAACCCCCCGCCGCCGACGAAGATCGAGCCCTACAAGACCCACCTGGCCTATGTGAAGGAGCGGCGCTCCGAGCAGGAGGCGGCCGAGATCCTCGAAGAGGCCCTGGAGAAGCTTCGCGCGCGGCGTGCCCGCGGCGAAGTCATCTTCTGATCCACCGTCGTGCAACCCGGACCGGCCACGTGGCCGGTCCGGGTTGTCGCGTTGTGTGCCTGGGTTCTGACTCCTTGTAGAGTCTGCGCATGAAGGCTTCGATCGCTCCCGTCCGCTGGACTCCGCCGCCCGCCGACCCGGTCCGCCATCCCTCGGCACTCGAGGTCACGACGGTCGCCGTGCCGGGGCACGGGCCGGAAGACACCCTGATCGACGAGGACGGCAGCGTGCTGACCGGCGTCGCGGACGGCCGCATCCTGCGCGTCTCCGCCGACGGTACGGCGATCAGCACGCTCGCGGACACTGGAGGCCGGCCCCTCGGTCTGGAGTATCTGCCCGACGGCAAGGTGCTGGTCTGCGACGCCAACCGCGGCCTGCTCACGCTCGACAAGGACGGGCGCGTGGCAACGCTGCTGGCCGAGATCGAGGGCCGCCCGATGCGCTTCTGCAACAACGCCGCCGTCGCCGCTGACGGCACGATCTACTTCAGCGACTCGTCCACCCGCTTCGGCGTCGACAACTGGAAGGGCGACCTGCTGGAGCACTCCGCCACCGGCAGCGTCTACCGCCTCACCCCCGACGGCACACTCACCCGCCTCGCCGGCGACCGAGCCTTCCCGAACGGCGTAGCCCTCAGCGCCGACGACCAAACCCTCTACTGGGCCGAGACCGCGACCTACGCGGTCTACACACTCGACCTCAGTACGCCGGACGCGCAGCCCGGCGTACTCGCCCGTGTCCCGGGTCTGCCCGACAACATCTCCCGCGGCTCCGACGGCCTCATCTGGGTCACCATCGGCTCACCCCGCAACGCGCTCCTGGATCTGCTTCTCCCGAAGCCAGCCATCCTCCGCAAACTCGTCTGGGCCCTCCCCGACGCCCTCCAACCCAAGCCCGCCGACATCATCGAGCTCCAGGCCTACGACGAGTCCGGCGCTCTCGTCCACGACCTCCGCGGCAAACACCCCGACTTCCGCATGCCCACCGGCGTCCGCGAACTCAACGGCCAAGTCTGGCTAGCCAGCATCGGCACCACCACCCTTGCCACCTTCCCAACCCCCACCCGCTAACAGCCACCCCCTCCCTAACGTCCGATGAACCGGAGTGCCCTGTCTCTGATCGTTCGGACGTTAGATGCTGCGCTGCGGTAGCGTCCGATGAACTGGGGTGCCCCGTCTCCGATCGTTCGGACGTTAGCCATTAGGTATTCGTGGATCTCCCGTTTCGAGGTGGTCAACCAGTACGGTGTGCGCGGTGGCTGGGCACTTCGGCTGGTCAGGAACCCCGCGCTCCTGAAGGTGCTCGTCCCGTCCGGCCGCTCGGATTCGGCCGGTGGGGTAGGCGGTGGCTGGTCGCCGCTGCGGCCGGTTTTACTGAAGCGGTGTGGCTGGGGTGGTCTGGGGCTGGGCGGGATGGTTCGGTCGGCGACCGAGGTTCGACGTTGTCTGTGGCTGACGGGCTGTGGTTGCCGCCGACGATCAGGAGGCTTGGTAGCTGACCCGTCGCGGTGGTTGCTGCCGCCAGGATCAGCAGGCTGAGATGACCCGGCCGCGAGTGAACCCGCCGTACGAGGTCGACCTGCTGGGACGTCGAGTGTGGGGAGTGGCGGAAATCGCGGTCCGGCGGCACGCTTCTTACACTCGGGTGCTGATTGCACGGTTGCGCCACTCGCGGCGGCCGTGATTGTCGGGCCGGGGAGCGAAGCACCCCCGAAAACGACCGACAACGCTCCCCAACCCCACCTTCCCCAGCGACCGGAAGCGCGCGCACCATCCCCCTCAGCCAGAGACCCGCTCAGCCACGCGCTTCACTGTCAATCGGCCGCAGCGGCGAGCAACCACCGCGTTCGGGCCCGCCGTTTCGGATCGGCGAGGAGCACGACGTAACCCCACGGACCCCGGTACGACGTTGAGCACGGATCAGTCACCTGGCCGGCCCAAAAATGGGTGCTCAAAGCGAACCGGCCCGGCCTTGAGGACCCACCAGCTGTGCACACCCCCTGTGGTGGGCTTGAACAAGCTGTGACCTGTCCACGCCCACCAGGTCTTGTTCACGCCCCCGATTGGCGGCTCGGTTAGCCGATTTGCCAGGAGCGCTTGGAGAGGCCGTACCAGAAGCCGTTGATGACGGTTTGGGCGGTGGGGAGGTGGTGGGCGGCTGCTCCCAGGGTGACGAAGAGCGGCGCGAAGTGTTCGGTGCGGGGGTGGGCGATGGTGGCGGCGGGCGCCTTGTGGAGGAAGTCGATGAGGGCGTCGACGTCTTGGGACTCGAGGGCTCGGCGGGTCCAGTCGTCGAACTCGATCGACCAGTTCGGGGCGGGGGCGTCGGAGCCGGCGGCGAAGTTCATCTCGCGCAGGTTGTGTGTAGTGAAGCCGCTGCCGACGATGAGGACGCCTTGGTCGCGAAGTGGCTCCAGCTTCTGGCCGATCCGGAAGAGCTCGGTGGGGTCGAGGGTCGGCATCGACACCTGCAGGACCGGGATGTCCGCGTCGGGGTACATCTCCTTCAGCGGCACGTAGGCCCCATGATCGAGACCGCGGGTCGGGTCGTCGTAAACCGGCGTACCGGGGGAGTGGAGGAGCTTGCGGACCTGGTCGGCGAGTTGCGGTGCGCCCGGTGCGGCGTACTTGACCTGGTAGTAGCGCTCCGGGAAGCCGCCGAAGTCGTAGAGCAGCGGCACGGTCTCGGTCGCCGCGAGGGTGAGTGGCGCTGCCTCCCAGTGCGCGGAGACGATCAGGATCGCGGTCGGGCGATCGAGCCCGGCCGAGACGTCGGCCAGTTCAGCGGTCCAGCGGCGGTCGTCGGCCAGCGGGGGAGCGCCGTGGCTCAGGTACAGCACCGGGGTAGTCATGTCAGTCGAGAACATGGTTGAACACTCAATCTATTCCCGGGTCGGTAAGGTGCGAGCATGCGATTCGGGATCACGATCCTGCCGGAATACCGGTGGAAGGAAGCAGAGCGGCGCTGGCGAGGCGCGGAGGAGCTCGGGTTCGACCATGCCTGGACCTACGACCATCTGACCTGGGGAGGCCTGCAGGACTCACCCTGGTACGGGACGACGCCGACGCTGACCGCGGCCGCGCTGGCCACGTCGACGATCAAGCTCGGCACCTTCGTCACCTCACCGAACTTCCGGCACCCACTCGCGCTGACCCGCGAGATCCTTGCCCTGGACGACATCTCCGGCGGCCGGTTCCTCTGCGGCATCGGCGCCGGCGGCGGCATCGACACCACCATCCAGGGCGGCCCGGAGCTCGGCCCGCGCGAGAAGGTGGACCGGCTCACCGAGTTCGTCGAGTTGCTGGACGAGCTGCTCACCACCGACGGCGTCGACTACAAGGGTGAGTACTTCGAGGTCCGCAACGGCCGTACGCTCCCCGGCTGCGTCCAGCAGCCACGCGTGCCCTTCGTGATGGCCGCCAACGGTCCGCGCTCCCTTCGCCTGGCCGCCAAGTACGGCGCCGGCTGGGTCACCACCGGCGGTCGTGCCGACGACCTCGACGGCTGGTTCAAGACGGTCGCCGACCTGACCCACCGCCTCGACGACACCCTCGCCGCCGCCGGCCAGGATCGCCCGTTCGACCGCTACCTCTCGATCGACAACAGCCTCTACGCCCTGACCAGCGTCGCCGCCTTCGAGGACATCGTCGGCCGCGCCGCCGCCCTCGGCTTCACCGACGTCATCACCCACTGGCCCCGCGCCGAAGGCATCTACGCCGGCAGCGAGGACGTGCTCGAGCAGGTCGCCGCGGAGGTCATTCCCCGGTTCCGTTAGGCATGGTGCGCCGGACCCATTCGGGGATCGCGTACCAGAAGATCACGAACCAGACGAAGACGATCGACGTGAGCGCGATCGCGACCGGCCGGGACATCACGACGTCGGTCGCGAGCAGGACACCGCCGGTCAGCGCGACCACCAGGAAGGCGAGGCCGGCGATCGCCATCCGGCTCGCGATCGGGAGCATCCGGTCGCGCAGTTTGTGGCGGTAGACGATGCGGTGGAACGACACCGGCGCGAGGAACAGGCCTACCGCGAGAGCCGACGCGATCAGCGTTACGGCGTACACGTGATGGGTGAACGCGTCCGCACTTTGGAACGCGCTCTGGAATGCGATGCTGAGCAGGAACGCGAACAGGATCTGGGTGCCGGTCTGGGCCAGGCGCAACTCCTGGAGGAGTTCACCCCATTGCCGGTCCAGCCGCTCGCCGGCGTCTTCGCCCGGCCGGCTGTAGCGCGCGTTCTCTGTCATCCAGGTCATTGTTACCCGAAGTGCCTCGGGACAGGGAAAGGACCACACACCCGAAGGTGTGTGGCCCTTTCTTCAGTTTCGAGAAGAGCTGATCCGAGGATCAGATCGGACGGATGTTCTCCGCCTGAAGGCCCTTCTGGCCCTGGGTGATCTCGAACTCGACGCGCTGGTTCTCGTCCAGCGAGCGGAAGCCCGAGGTCTGGATGGCCGAGTAGTGCGCGAACACGTCCGCGCCACCGTCATCCGGGGTGATGAAGCCGAAGCCCTTGTCAGCGTTGAACCACTTGACAGTACCGACAGCCATTTGTGTCTATCTCCTTGATGGCTTGTAACAAGACGCGATCCACACCTCATGAACCGCGTGTCGCCGAAAGGCCCCAGACGACGAAACCGGCCGTACAGCACAGCGAAAGTCAGTGGGAGTCCAAAACTGCAACGCGATAACTGTAGCCGATCTGGGGCCGCGTGGAAGGGGTGATCGAGAACACGTGTCGCTGATTGTCGCCGGGTACCACGCTCCGTGTTCACATGGATTCACCCGCCGGCTGCCCGCCGCGAGCCTGCCGCGGTGGGCCGAATCCCGCGCCGACCTGCTGATTCGTCCTCCGGAGCGGGGTCGCGGTGATGGCAACGTGAGACAAACGAGCCGGTACGCCGGGTAACGGGCGTCCGTTGATGATCGAATTTATCGGCGTGTCGCGCGGCTCTGGACATTCGTTGCGCCGCGCGCAATCGTGGTGCCCCACCTGCCCCGAGGAGTGCCTTGATCGTCACCGTGACCCGCAGCGGAGGGTTCGCCGGGCTCGTTGCCCAGGGCGAGCTCGACACCAGCAGTGCGCCGGATTCCGAGCAGCTGGAGGCCGCCGTACAGGCTCTCGGGACGGCTGAGCTCGGCAGTGGTCGTCCACAGCCGGATCGGTACGTCTACCGGTTGGAGGTGCGCGCGACCCCGGACGGGGCCGCGACGCACCATACGGTCGCCGAGCAGGACCTGGACGCGTCCACGGCCTGGCTGCTCGAGCGGGTCCTCGGCTAGCGGGAAAGCTCAGCGCCAGGCGATCTCCGGCGCCCGGTAGAAGTTGACGCTCAGAGCGTCCCAGCGCGAGCCCTGACCGGCGAGCCGGTCCTTGTACGTCGTCCAGTTGAGGGCTGAGGCCGGTGACCAGCCGAGCTCGGCGATCCCGGGCAGCCGTGGGAAGGCCATGAACTCGACCTTGTCGATGTTGTCGAGCGTCTCCGACCACAGCGGCGCCTCGACGCCCGCTACGGCGCTCTGGGGGAGGTTCGGGATCAGCGTGGTGGGATTCCAGCTGTAGGCCTTCTCGACGCTCACCAGGCCGGCCCAGGACAGGCCGTAGGGGGTGTCCTTGTTGTACTTCATGTCCAGGTAGGCGCGGTTGGCCGGCGACATGACGATCTGGGCGCCCTTAGTCGCGGCCAGGCGGGCGAGGTCCCGGGACTTGGTGTCGTCGGTGCCCCAGTACTGCACGATGCTCCCGGCCGGGAGAGCGGTATCTCCGATCTCGTGCCAGCCCATCACGCGCTTGCCCTTGCCGGCGACGATGGCCGAGGCCTTGTTCAGGAACGTCACGTAGTCGGCGTGCGGCGTCGAGTGCGCCTCGTCGCCACCCAGGTGGACGATGTCGCCCGGGGCCTGCGCCGCGACTTCACGGAACACGTCGTCGAGGAACGAGTAGGTGACAGGCTTCGCGACGCACAGCGAGCTGAAGCCGACGTTGGTGCCCGTGTAGAGCGGCGGGGCGACGCCGTTGCAGTTCAGATCCGCGTACGACGCCAGCGCCGCGTTCGTGTGCCCCGGGGTGTCGATCTCCGGGATCACGGTGAGATAGCGCTCTCCGGCGTACCGGACGATCTCCGCGAAGTCGGCCTTGGTGTAGTAGCCGCCCGGCGTGCCGCCGACCTCAAGACTGCCCCCGTACGTCGTCAGTCGCGGCCAACTGTCGACCTGGAGCCGCCAGCCCTGGTCGTCGGCCAGGTGCAGGTGCAGTTTGTTGAGCTTGTAGAGCGATGCGAGGTCGATGTACCGCTTGACCTCGGTGACCGAGAAGAAGTGCCGGGAGACGTCGAGCATGGTGCCGCGGTAGGCGAACCGGGGTGAGTCGGAGATCGCGGTCCCGGCGATCTGCCACGGACCGCCCTGCGGGGCAGATGCCTCGGCCTTGGCGGGCAGCAACTGCCGCAGCGTGGTGACACCCCGGAACAAGCCCTCGGGCGTCGCTGCGGTGACGGTGACGGCCGCGCGATCGACGCGCAGTTCATAGCCTTCGGCGCCGAGCGAGCTGGCGCCGTTCGTCGAGAGCCGGATCGTGCCGACGTCGGCGGCAACCGGGACGTTGAACCCGGTCGAGCGCCGCAGTTGCGTGGACAGCTGCTCAGCGACCTTGGTGGCGGCTGTGCGTTCGTCCGGGCTGGCGATGACGCCGACGGCCGTCGACGCCTGCAGCGTGAACGTCTCGCCGGAGAGGGCCTGCTGGGAGACAGGCTTCGGGATCAGTGCGGGTGCCGCGGGCGCGGCGGTGGCTGAGGGGACGAACAGGGGAGTTGCCAGGAAGGCGGCGGTCAGCAGACCGAGCAGCGGACGACGACAGGGGCGGAGTAGTCGCTTCATGACCGTCAGTGTTCGGGCAGGCGCTCTCCCCGTCAACACCAGACAACTACCCGACGTAATCTCCCTGACCGATCAGGAAGGCGTGTCGAAAGGTGCGAACTGTCCCATCGACCTGTCATCGTAGGCGGCCGGGCCTTCCGACCAGATGGGCCCGTAGGTCCTGCCCCGACAGGAGCAGGCTGTCGTAGAGACGAAGCTGGAGGACAGATGACGCAGGTGGCAGAGCAGCCGGGCAGTACTGCCGGGCGGCTCGGCTCGGTGGTTCTGGATTGCCCGGACCCGCTGGAGCTCGCCCAGTTCTACTCGGCGCTGCTGGGGCTGGACGTCGACGAGACCGGTGACGACGATTGGCGGAGCCTGACCGGCCCCGGCTCGTCGCTCGGGTTCTCGACCCTGGCCTTCCGGCGCACGGAGGAGTACTTGCCGGCCACGTGGCCCGGCACCGATGCGCAGGATCTCCACCTCGACCTCATCGTCGAGGATCTTTCCAGCGGCCACGCCACTGTGGTCGCGCTCGGAGCGGAGCCGCTGGACCCGCTCGACCCACCACCGGCCGACAATGCGCGCGGCTGGCGGATCTACGCCGATCCGGCCGGACACCCGTTCCGGATCTGTTTGGAGTAGCACCCAACTGATAACACCTCGCCCGCCCCGGGCAGCACGGCCGGGGCGGGCCTTTTCCGTCACCCGCTGCTTCACCGCCGCCCACGAGGTCTCGCCACGCGACTTCAGAAACCGCTCTCAGCGGGCCTTCGTGCCCTGAGCCTCGAGATACGCGATGACGTCCGCCCGCTTGAACCAGTACGCCCACCCCAGGACGTCGGCGTTGAAGCGCGGGTCGGCGATCGCCAGGTCGGCTCCATGCTCGACCAGGAATCGCACCGTCTCGAGTGCCCCGTTCCCTGCGGCCAGATGCGCCGCCGTGAATCCGTTGGTTGTCATCTCATCCAGCCCGAAGCCCAGCTCCGCGAGCCGGGGGATGACGTCCCACCGCTGGGCCGCAGCCGCGTCGGCCACCAGTGTCGGATGCGCAGCCGGCGTCAACTCACCGGCGAGCGCCTCGTCGAACGGATCCTCGGGATGCGTACCCCGATAGAAGTCGCGCACGGTTCCGACCTCGGCGCCGTGGTGGATCAACTCGTCGAGGATGTGCAGCGCGAACGCCGTACCGTCATCATTCGCCCATGGTCCCGCGATCTGACCCATCCGCCGGTCCAGGTCCTCCTGACTCAGCGCTGCCAGTCGCCGCCGCCAGACGTCGTACGAGTGATCGAGCGCTGTGAGCGCCTCGGCCGCCGATCCGGGCACCGGGGGCTGTCCGTCCGCAGGGTCGGCCTCATGCCCGAACCAGGTTGCGGTCCGGTCCTCCTGGAGGATGTCGACGATGTGGCTGATCCGCCAGGCGAGAGTCGTGAACGGCGACGGCTCAGGCGGAATGTCCGACGAGTCCTGGACAAAGCCGGCGCCCGTCTTCCGGATGCTCCAGCACCCGTCGAACGGCTCCCAGAAGTACTCCTCGTCTGTCAGCCCCTGGACCCGAGCCCGCAGCCGCTGCCAGGCGAAGTCGGACAGCTTCAGCAAGTTCTCCAGTGTCGTGGTCATGGATCCACCGTAGAACGACCTGAGGACAGGATCGGTCCGCAGGTTGCGGCAAACTGGCTTCATGGATACCGCGACCCGGCTGCTCCGACTCTTGTCGCTGCTCCAGTCGCGCCCGCAGTGGGACGGCGCCGAGCTCGCGACCCGGCTCGACATCACGCCCCGGACGGTACGGCGTGATGTCGCGAGATTGCGCTCTCTCGGCTACCCGATCGACGCGGAGGCCGGGATCGGCGGCGGCTATCGCCTCGGCCCAGGTGGACGGCTGCCCCCGCTCCTGCTGGAAGACGAGGAGGCCGTCGCCGTCGCAGTCGGCCTCCGTGCCGCGACGACCGCCACCGTCTCCGGGGTCGAGGAGGCAGCAGCCTCGGCGCTGGCGAAGTTGAACCAGGTGCTGCCCGCCCGACTTCGCGAGCAGGTCAGCGCGATCGGTGCCCAGGTGACCGCGCTACCCCAGGGCGAGCTGCCCACCATCGACGGCGAGGTTCTCACCATCCTGGCGGCCGCCTGCCGCGACACCGAAGGCCTTCGCTTCGCCTACCGCACCCACGACGGCACCGACTCCGCCCGCAGCGTCGAGCCCCTCCGGATCGTCCACACCGGCCGCCGCTGGTACCTGGTAGCCCGCGACCGCGACCGCGACGCCTGGCGCACGTTCCGGGTGGACCGCATCACCCACCCCGAACGCACCGGGATCCGCCACCACTTCGACAACCCACCCGACCCGGTGGCGCTGGTTGCCGAGGGCACCAACATCGCACCCTGGCAGCTAGTAGCCCGAGTCCGCGTTCAGGTCGACGCCGAAACCGCCCGCAAAGCCCTCCCACCCAGCGAGGTGATCGTCGACCCGATAGACGCGCACTCCTGCGAACTCCGCTTCGCCGCCAACGACCTGAGCCCCCTCACCTTCCAAACCACCCGCATCCCCTGGCCCTTCGAAATCCTCGACCCACCGGAACTCCGAACCGCCGTCCACGCCCTGGCCCACCGCCTCCTCAACGCCTAACCCCCAACCCATTTGATGGGCTGACCCACCATGTGCGACGGCCTGGGCGTCCGGACCTGCGCCACTCACCAACCCTCGCCGGGCCGCCCGGCCAGCGCTCGGCTGAGCGTGCACGGCACGCGATGGTGGAGTTTGGTGAGTGGCGGCGGTCCGGGTCAGGCAGTGGACAGGGCTTTGCGGATGCGTTTCTCCGAGACCGGGTACGGCGTGCCGATCGTCTGGGCGAACAGGCTGATCCGCAGCTCCTCAAGCATCCACCGCACCTCAAGCAGCTCAGGGGAGGGGTACTTCCCGGTCGGTACGGCGCGCAGCCGGTTCTGGTACTCGTCCGTCAGCATCTGCACGATCGCCATCCCGGACCGGTCGCGCATCGCGTTCGCGCCGATCTTGTCGAGCCGCTGCTCCATCCCGCGCAGGTAGCGCACCAGATCCGGCAACCGCGCCGCCCCGGTCCGCGTGATGAAGCCCGGGTTGATCAACGCCTCCAGCTGACCGCGCACGTCCGACAGCGCCGCGAGCAACGCCGGCGACGAAGCCCGTGAGATCGCCTTGTCCACGGTCCGCGCGTGACCGAGCACCTGCTCGACCTGCCGCAGAATTCCGAGCACGGTATCCGCCAGATCCGACCGTACGGCGTCTCGCAGGACCGAGAAGGCGGTCAGGTTCCACGCCGGCCCATGAGCGGCCGCCATCAACTGGTCGACCGCGGCGGCGATCGCGTCGTCGAGAAGCTCGCCGACATTGCGATGCGGCCCGGCCATCAAGGTCATCTTCTGCTGGTTGGTCAGATGACGCTGTACGACGTCGATCACCGAAGGCATCGTCAACAGCAGCAACCGGCGCGTGCCGTTCCACATCGCCGCGGTCTGGTCGCGCTCGGTCTCCTGCAACCGGATCGCGACCGTCTTGCCCTCATCCACCAGCGCCGGATACCCCGCGACCGTCAGCCCGTTGCGATGCTCGGAGAAGCTTCGCGGCAGGTCACCGAACGTCCAGTCGGTCAGCCCGGCACGCTCCAGCCCACTGACTGCCTTCGACGCGACCTTCGAGATCGCCGCAGTCGTCTTCGGCTTCAGCCGTTCCTTGAGCTTGGCCAGATCCTTGCCTTCGGCCACTGTCTTGCCCTGGTCGTCGACCACCCGGAACGTCATCCGCAGATGCTCCGGCACCCGGCTCCAGTCCCAGTCGGTGTCCTCGATGATCACTTCGCGCAGGTTCCGCAGCTCGTTCGCCATCGCCGTGGTCAGCGGTCCATCAGCCGGGTCCAGGAACGGCAGGATCTGCCGGGCGTGATCCGGAGCCGGCACGATGTTGCGCCTGATGGCCTTCGGCAACGACTTGATCAGTGTGGTGACCAGCTCCTCGCGGAACCCGGGCACGCTCCACTCGAACCCGTCCGCCGTCACCTGATTGAGCACCAGCAGCGGCAGATGGACAGTCACGCCGTCCGCGTCCGTACCAGGCTCGAAGGCGTAGGTGAGATCGAAGGTCATCCCGTTCTGCGACCAGCGCAGCGGGAACTCCTCCTCCTTCACCTCCGCACCCTCGCGGACCACCAGCGACCGCTCGAAGTCGAGCAGGTCGGCGTCGCGTTGCCGCGCCGTCTTCCACCAGGTGTCGAAGTGCCGCCCGGTGACGACGTCCGCACCGATCCGCTCGTCGTAGAACGCGAACAGCGTCTCGTCGTCGACCAGCAGGTCGCGTCGCCGGGTGCGCTCCTCGAGCTCCTCGACCTCGGCGATCAGCTTGCGGTTCTCGTGGAAGAACTTGTGGTGGGTGTCCCAGTCGCCCTCGACCAGCGCGTGCCGGATGAACAGCTCCCGGGACGCCTCCGGATCGACCTTCCCGTAGTTGACCTTGCGCCGGGCAACGATCGGTACGCCGTACAGGGTGACCTTCTCGTAGGCCATCACCGCGCCGGCCTTGCGTTCCCAGTGCGGCTCGGAGTAGGAACGCTTGATCAGGTGCGGTGCGAGGTCCTCGGCCCACTCGGGCTCGATCTTCGCGTTCACCCGCGCCCACAGCCGCGACGTCTCGACGAGCTCGGCGGCCATCACGAACTGCGGTGGCTTCTTGAAGAGCCCCGAGCCCGGGAAGATCGCAAAGCGGGTTCCCCGAGCGCCGAGGTACTGGTGCTGGTTCGCCGGGTCCTTCATGCCGAGGTGCGAAAGAAGCCCGGACATGAGCGCGATGTGCACGCTCTGCGGATCGGCGGGCTCGCCGCTGTTGAGCGTGACGCCGATCTGCGCGGCGACCTGACGCAGCTGCGCGAAGATGTCCTGCCACTCGCGGACGCGCAGATAGTTCAGGTACTCGCCGCGGCACATCCGGCGGAACTGGTTGCCGGACAGCTCCTTCTGCTGCTTCTTCAGATAGCCCCAGAGGTTGAGGTAGCCGAGGAAGTCGCTGTTCGGGTCGCGGAACCGCGCGTGCGCCTGCTGAGCCTGGGCCTGCGCCTCGGTCGGCCGCTCGCGCGGATCCTGGATCGACAGCGCGGCCGCGATCACCATCACCTCACGCACACACGCGTGCTTGTCCGCCTCGACGATCATCCGCGCGAGTCGCGGGTCGAGCGGGATCTGCGCGAGCTGCTTGCCGGTCGGCGTGAGCCTGCGGTGGCGCTCACCAGTCTTGGCCGGCTCGATCGCGCCGAGCTCGGTCAGCAACTGCAGCCCGTCGGTGATGCTGCGCTTGTCCGGCTCGTCGATGAACGGGAATGCCGCGATGTCACCGAGCCCGATCGCGGTCATCTGCAGGATGACGGAGGCGAGGTTGGTGCGCAGGATCTCCGGGTCGGTGAACTCGTCACGACTCTCGAAGTGCTCCTCGGAGTACAGCCGGATGCAGATACCGTCGCTGGTCCGCCCGCACCGGCCCTTGCGCTGGTTGGCGCTCGCCTGCGACACCGCCTCGATCGGAAGGTGCTGCACCTTGGTCCGATGGCTGTACCGCGAGATCCGCGCCGTACCGGGGTCGATCACGTACTTGATCCCGGGCACCGTCAACGACGTCTCGGCCACGTTCGTCGCCAGCACGATCCGGCGGTTGCCGCTCGGCTGGAAGACCCGATGCTGCTCGGCGTTCGACAACCGCGCATACAGCGGCAGCACCTCGACCGCGTTGGACCGTCCGCGCTGAGCGGCGTACTTGTCGTTGAGCGCGTCCGCGGTGTCGCGGATCTCCCGCTCACCGCTGAGGAACACCAGTACGTCGCCGTCCGCCTCGTACTCGAGTTCGTCGACGGCGTCCAGGATCGCCTGGGTCTGGTCGCGATCGATCGTGCTCGGGTCATCGGGGTCGTTGATCGGCCGGTACCGCACCTCGACCGGATAGGTCCGCCCGGACACCTCGACGATCGGCGCCGGCGTACCGTTGCCGTCGGCAAAGTGTTCGGCGAACCGCTCCGGATCGATCGTCGCCGAGGTGATGATCACCTTCAGATCGGGACGCCGGGGGAGCAGCTGCTTGAGGTAGCCGAGGATGAAGTCGATGTTGAGGCTGCGCTCGTGCGCCTCGTCGATGATGAGCGTGTCGTACCGGCTGAGGTCGCGGTCGCGCTGCAACTCGTTCAGCAGGATGCCGTCGGTCATCAGCTTGACCAGCGACCGCTCGCTCACCTTGTCGGTGAACCGCACCGCGAAACCGATCGTCTCGCCGAGCTCGGTGTCGAGCTCCGAAGCGATCCGCTCGGCCACCGTCCGCGCCGCCAGCCGCCGCGGCTGCGTGTGCCCGATCATGCCCCGGATCCCGCGCCCGAGCTCCAGACAGATCTTCGGCAGCTGCGTCGTCTTCCCCGACCCGGTCTCGCCGGCCACGATCACGACCTGATGCGCCTGGATCGCCGCCGCGATCTCATCCTTCAACTGGCTGACCGGCAACTCCGCCGGATACGTGATCTCCGGTACGGCGCTCCGCCGGAACTCGACCCGCCGCTCCGCCTGCTCGATCGCCCCGATCACACCCTGCAGCGCGTCAGCCCGCTTCCGAGCCTCCTTGGTCCCCCGAACCCGCTCCAACCGCCGCCCAAGATGCTCACGGTCATAAACAGTCAGCTCCGCCAGCCGACCAACCACCTCACCGAGGTTGACCTCAGCAACGTCGTCCCCGGCCTCGGCCGGAGCAGCACCCTCACGTGCCGCGCCGCCCTCACGCGGTGCTCCGCCTTTGCCGCCGGACCGACGCCGACGTCGCGGTCGAGCGCCTCCACCGTCCGCGGCTGGGGCCTGGGGAGGCGTTGGGGAGTCCTGGGTGGGACGGGGGGCTGGGGGAGGACTCGACAACTCGGTCCGTGCATCAGACATGTCATCAGCAAGTTTAGGCGGCCCAGCCCACCCACTCACATGGTTTACCCAACCACCACCCCCAACACCCGCCCACGAGCCCTCTGGTGCGTGCTCAAGGGGGGATCGGTCGCGCAGTTTAGAGCGCACGCGCAGGCTCGAGCTGCCGCCGCCAACCCGGCGTACCGATTCCGACGCCTTGAGCACCGGTCAGTCGTTGCGGAGGTCCTGAAATGGTTGGTGGGGGCTCAAAGCGCGGTCGGTCAGTCGTCGTGGGGGGAGGGGGCCTTTACCGCGAGGACCGGGACCGGGGACTCGAGGAGAACGCGTTGGGCGGTGCTGCCCAGGATGAGCTTGCCGACGGGGGAGCGGCGGCGCAGGCCGAGGACGATCAGGCCGACGTCTTCGGCTGCGGCCGCCTTGAGGAGCTCGCCGGCCACGTCGCCGTTCGAGACGGCTTGCTGGATGGTGACCTCGACGCCGTGCTCGCGCAGCTTCGCGGAAGCCGCCTCCAGCTCGGCCTCGTTGGCGTAGCGGGCGTCGATGTAGGCGTCGCCGCGGCTGGTGTTGAGCAGCAGCACCGAAGCACCGCGCAACGAAGCTTCGCGGCCGGCGGCGTCGAGCGCCGCCTCGCCTTCGGCCGTGGGGACATAACCAACCAGGATCTTCACGACGCCCACTCTCTCATTGCCCGCCGCCGGCGGCGGGCTCATCACGATCAGTCGTCCTCGCCGAAGGTCAGCCGCTGGTGGGCGGGCTGGGTGCCGCGCAGGCGCGCCACGATCCTCGGCAGGTACGGCACGAACAGCGCGAGCACGGTCAGCACGATGATGATCAAGCTCAGCGGCCGGGTGAAGAATACGCTGCCGTCCCCGTTGGAGATGACCAGCGCCCGGCGGAACTGCTCCTCCATCGTCGGCCCCAGGATGACGCCGAGGATGACCGGCGCGATCGGGAAGTCGAGTTTGCGCATGAAGAAGCCGACCACACCGATCACCAGTGCCATCAGAACCTCGTAGCCCGAGCCCGACAGCGAGTACACCCCGAGGCACGCGAAGACGAGGATCCCGGAGTACAGGAGCGGCCGCGGGACCTTCAGCACCTGCACCCAGATCGCGATCAGCGGCAGGTTCATGATCAGCAGGATCAGGTTGCCGACGTACAGGGACGCGATCAGTGTCCAGACCAGCGTGCTGTTGTTCTCGAACAGCTGCGGTCCGGGCTGCACGTTGAAGATCTGGAACGCGGCCAGCATCACCGCGGCCGTCGCCGACGTCGGCAGACCGAGTGTGAGCAGCGGCACCAGCACGCCGGAGAACGACGCGTTGTTCGCGGCCTCCGGACCGGCCACACCCTCGATCGCCCCGTTCCCGAACTCGTCGCGCCCCTTCTTCCGCGCCTGCCGCCGCTCGATCGAGTACGACAAGAACGTCGGCACCTCGGCGCCGCCGGACGGAATCGCGCCGAACGGGAAGCCGAGCGCCGTACCGCGCAACCAAGGCGCCCACGAACGCTTCCAGTCCGACTTGGTGAGATACCCGGTCCGCAGCCGGCCCTTCTCCAGTACGGCGGGCCGGTCCGGAGTCGACCGTAGTTTCGACGCGACGTGCAGCGTCTCGCCGATCGCGAACAGACCGACGATCACGATCACCACGTCGATCCCGTCCAGCAGCCGCAGCGAACCGAACGTGTACCGCGGTGCGCCCGACAGACTGTCCAGTCCGATCAGCCCGATGAAGAGCCCGACCGTCAGTGACAACAGGCCGCGGACCATCGAGTGACCGACCAGCGCGGTCACCGCGACCATCGCGAGCAGCGTGACGGCGAAGTAGTCCGTGGCCTGGAAGTGACTGGCCAGGCTGCCGATCGGCTTCGCGACGAAGGTCAGCAGCACGGTCGAGATGGTGCCGGCCACGAACGACCCGATCGCCGCCGTCGCCAGCGCCGCCCGGGCGCGGCCTTTCAGCGCCATCTTGTGACCCTCGATCGCGGTCGCGACCGAGGCTGACTCACCGGGAGTGTTGATCAGGATCGAGGTGGTCGACCCGCCGTACATGGCGCCGTAGTAGATCCCGGCGAACATGATGAACGCGCCGATCGGGTCGGAGAAGTTGAACGTGATCGGCAGCAGCAGCGCGATGGTCAGCGCCGGGCCGATCCCGGGCAGGATGCCGACGAGCATGCCGAGGGTGACGCCGAGGACGGCCCAGAGCAGGTTCATCGGATCCAGGACAGTGCCGAATCCGTGCAGCAGGTCGCCGCCGACACCGAGCGCGATCACAGGCCGAGCACCCCTTCCGGCAGCGAGATGTCGAGGAACCGGGTGAAGGCGATGTAGACGACGATCGCCAGGACGAGCGCGACGACGATGTCGCGGACCAGCTGCCGGCTGCCGAGGACCCGGGCCGCGGCGAAGAACAGCAGGGCGGTCGCGACCATATAGCCGAGCGGTACGACGAGGAGCGCGTACAGCACGAGCAGCGCGGACAACGCGACCGGCTCGAACCAGCTCCGGTCGCCGTCGTTCTGAGCGGCCTTCGGCGCCCGCAGCCCCTCGATCAGGTAGCCGATCGAGAAGAGCAGCCAGGCCGTTGTCACGAGCAACGGAAAGAACCGCGGTCCGGCCGGGTCGAAGCCCTTGGGGCTGCGGATGTCGAAGACGCCCACCAGGAACGTCGCGCTCAGGACGATCAGCACGATCGCCGCGATGATCCGGACCAGCCGGGAGGCCTCGACCTCGACGTCGGTGGCCCTGACCTCAGGCGCTTCCACTTCTTCGGCGGCGCTCATACGATCCCCAGCTCCTTCAGCAGCGCCTGCACCCGGGTGGTCTCCTCGGCGATGAACCTGCTGGCGTCGTCACCGGTCTTGAAGAACTCGGTCCAGCCTTGCTTCTTGCGGATCTCGGCCCACTTCGGCGAGGTGTTCACCTTCGTCACGAACTCGACCAGCCGCTTCCGGTCGGCGTCCGGGATCCCCGGCGGTGCCACGATCGCCCGCCAGTTCTGGACCTCGGCGTCGTACCCCTCGGACTTCATCGTCGGCAGTTGCTTGCCGGCCACGGTGAGCTGCTCGGCGCCGGTGGTGGCGAGCACGCGCATCTTGCCGGCGGTGATCTGCTCCTCGAACTCGCTCATCCCGGAGATGCCGACGGTGACGTCACCGGACAGGATCGCCGCGGTCGCCTCGCCGCCACCGGAGTAGCTGATGTACTTCACCTTCGACGGATCCAGGCCGGCGGCCTTCACCAGGGTGCCCGCCGTGATGTGATCCGTACCGCCGATGGTGCCGCCGCCCCAGCTGACCTTGGCCGGGTCGGACGTGTAGAGGTCGACCAGATCCTTGAGCGTCTTCAGCGGGGAGTCGGCCTTGACCACGATCACCTCCTGCTCGGCGGTGATCGTCGCGATCGGCGTGGTGTCCGAGACCTTGATCTGGGACTGGTTCAGGGTCAGCGCTCCGACCATCACCAGGCCGGTGATCATCAGCGTGTGCGGGTCCTTGCGGTTCTTGGTGACCAGCTTGGAGATCCCGACCGCGCCACCCGCGCCGGTCACGTTCACGACCGAGACGGAGCGGTCGGCCAGCAGCTTGTCCTCCTGGATCACGTGCTGGAACTGCCGTGCGGTCAGGTCCCAGCCGCCACCAGGGGCGGCGGGCACCATGATCTCGACGTTGCGGCTCGGGAAGTCACCGGCGACGCTGCCGCCGTCGAGTGTCTTCGACAGGGCCGAGCAGCCGCTGAGCAGCAGGCTGACGGCCAGGCCCGCGGCGATCAGCGCCGTCCTGGGCTGTGCCGTCCTACGACGGGCCATGGGATGCCTCCGGGGGGCGAGGGGGTCCAATTGTCGGAAACGTAGCAGCATTCCACCAGGGGGTACAGAGATTCCGTTCTGTGGTACGTCGGTCTATGGTCGGAGTGACACCCGAGAGAGGGGATTCGGATGGCTGACGGTGACGGGGTTCGCAGTGTGCACCGCGCGCTCGACCTGCTGGAACGCTTCGATGACGAGCACCCTAGCTGGACGCTCGCCGCGCTCACCACCGCCAGTGGGTTGCCGAAGACAACAGTTCTGCGACTGGTCACGACGCTCGAGCAGCGCGGTCTGGTCGCGGCGATCGGCCCGGGGAAGTACGCGATCGGTCCGGGCTTCCTGCGCTGGTCGCGACTGAGCAGCGCGACGATGGAGATCCCGCCGGCCGTTCGCGCCGCGATGGGCCGGCTCGCCGCGGATACCGGCGAGACCGCCAACCTGTACATCCGCGTCGGCCGCACCCGGGTCTGTCTCGCGCAGGCCCTCGGGACACTGAGCATCCGGCACTCGATCGCGGTCGGTTCGTCGATGCCGTTGTGGAGCGGTGCCGCGTCGAAGGTGCTGCTCACGGACCCGCCTGTGCTGGGCGTTGATCCGTCGGTGATCGAAGAGATCGCTCTCGAGGCACCTCGCCCGCCGGGGTTCTCCAAGCGCCTCCGGGCCGCGGCGACCGACGCTGCCGCTCGTGGGTTCGCGATCAGTCATGGAGAGCGCGAACTCGGTGCCTCCGGCGTCGCTGCCCCGATCCGCCGTCCGGACGGTCGGGTCGTCGCGGCCATTGCGGTCGGCGGTCCAACCACTCGCTTCAGCGACGACCGCCTTCCTGCCTACATCAACGCCGTACGACGCTGTGCCGCCACCATCAACACCACCAACTGGAGCGGCTTCAGTGCGACCTGATGCGGATCTGTTGGCCGGGGTCCGGGTGCTGGACCTGACGAACGTGCTGGCAGGCCCGTTCGCGGGATATCAGCTCGCACTGATGGGCGCGGATGTCATCAAGGTGGAGGTCCCCGGCACTGGCGACCTGGCCCGGAACCTCGGGGGAGACCCGGAGCTCTCCGCGGCCGGTCTCGGGATCTCGTTCCTGGCTCAGAACAGCGGGAAGCGCTCTCTCACGCTCGATCTCAAGAACCCCGCCGGCCGCGAGGTCTTCGAGCGGCTGGTCCGCGAGGCCGACGTCCTGCTGGAGAACTTCCGCCCCGGTGTGCTCGCCCGCCTCGGCTTTCCGGTCGAGACCCTGCAGGACCTCAACGCCGGTCTCGTGTACTGCGCGGTCTCCGGCTTCGGGCAGACCGGTCCGATGCGCGGGCGGCCGGCGTACGACCAGATCATCCAGGGTCTCTCCGGGATCATGAGCGTGACGGGAACGCCGGAGAGCGCTCCAACGCGGACCGGCTTCCCGATCGCCGACACGCTCGGCGGGTACGCGGCCGCCTTCGCGATCTCGGCCGCACTGGTGAAGCGCTCGCGCACCGGGATTGGTAGCTACCTGGACGTGTCGATGCTGGAGACCGCGGTTGCTGCGATGGGCTGGGTCGTCTCCGACTACCTGGTCGGCGGCCGGGTACCACGGGCCATGGGCAACGAAAACGCCACCTCCGCCCCGTCCGGCACCTTCCGCACCGCCGACGGCGCGCTGAACATCGCCGCCAACAAACAGGAGCAGTACGTCGAACTGTGCCGCGTGCTCGACCGCCCGGACCTGATCGCCGACGAACGCTTCGCCACCCGCGAATCCCGCAAGGCCCACCGTGCCGAGCTCAAGGCCGAGCTCGAGAAGACCCTCGAACGCGCCTCAGCCACGCACTGGGACAACCTCCTGGCCGACACCGGCGTACCGGTCGCCCCCGTGCTCACCGTCGAGGAAGCGCTCTCCCTGGACCAACTGGCCGACCGCGAACTCTTCCACGAGGTCCCCATGCCCGACGGCAGAGACCGCTCTCTCCGCGTCCTGGGCAGCAGCGTCCACGTCAACGGCCAAGCCATCGGCCCCGCCACCCGCCCACCCCGCCTAGGCGAACACACCACCCAAATCCTCACCGCCCTCGGCTACACCGAACAGGAGATCGACTCGCTCGCAAAGGAAGGCGCCACATGACCGGTACGACGGACGCGGCCGACTGGTGGGCAACCGGGATCTCGGACATCGGGCCCGGGAGTATCCGCTTTCACGGGTACGCGATCGAGGAGCTGATCGATGCGGTGTCGTTCCCGCAGATGATCTGGCTGATGGTCCGCGGCGACCTGCCGACCCCGGGCCAGGCCCGCCTCCTGGAGCGAACCCTCGTCGCCGCCGTCGACCACGGCCCCCAAGCCCCCTCGATCGCCGCCGCCCGGATGGCCGTTTCCTGCGGCCTCCCGCTCAACAACGCGATTGCCACCGGCGTCAACCTCCTCGGCGACATCCACGGCGGCGCCGGCCAGCAATGCCTCGAGCTCCTCTACGCCATGCACGACTCCGCCGCCGACCCGCACGACGTAGTCGCGTCGTACAAATCGCGCAAGGCCTACGTCCCCGGCTTCGGCCACCGCTTCCACCCCCGCGACCCCCGTCGCGACCCCCTCATCACCGCCGCCCACCAAGCAGTTGCCGAAGGCACCATCCCCGGCCACCACCTGCAAACCGCCCTGGCCCTGGAGTCGGCCCTGGCCCCCGTCCCCATGAACGTAGACGGCGCCACCGCCACCATCTACGCCGAACTAGGCTTCGACCCCCCACTGGCCCGAGGCCTCTTCGTCCTCTCCCGCTCAGTAGGCCTCCTGGCCCACGCCCACGAACAGTCCCAAGACCCCACCCGCATCAAAGGCCCCCTCCCCAAATCCATCCTCCCCACCTACACCGGCCCCGCCCCCAGAACCCTCCAGGCCGAACCCAAAGCCTGACCCCAACCTCAAGTAGAGGTTGAGCTCACTGCACGTCGATGGCGAAGCTGGACGTCGTCCCGTCCGCCGCAGTCAACGTGACCGGCCCGAACGTCATCACGGTGTACCCGCTGCCACCCGGCCCCCGGTAGTAGCCCGCCGCCCGCGTCACCCGCACGGCAATCGCCGTCAAGCTCGCCACCTGCGAATCGTCAGCCTTCCGGCTCGGTTCAGCCAGACTGTGGTGCCCACCGGCCTCCGCCCACTCCCGCACCGCCAGCGAATCCCGGCTCATCTCCGGCAGGATGCTCTGGTTCGCCCAAGCCCACATCCACGACCCCGAGTTGTGGCTGTAACTACCGAGAATCTGCGCCGGCGCCGTCGCGACCTTGTCCGGGAAGGTCCACGTCAGCAGCCCGGTCGTCTGATCGAGCCCCCAGCTGTCGGCCGACCCCAACCCCCACCCCTCGAGATGCGCCACCTGCAACTGCTGCAGCATGTCCTCGCCCTCAAGCAGCAGCTGCGCCAACTCTGCATTCGCGGCCAGGTTGTCCTGCTTGACCTTCTTCTTGAACAGACCCATGCCGAGGATGATGGCAGACACTCAGGCCAGGGCTTTGTGCACGGGTCAGTCATTTGTGGGGCGTATTGGTGGCTGATGGGTGCTCAAGGCTGAGCGGTCACGAGCCGAACTTGTTGCGGAGGATCTTGCCCGTGGCGTTGCGGGGAAACGAGTCGACGATGACGATCTCGCGGGGTGTCTTGTAGCGGGCCAGGTTCGCCCGGACGTGCGCGATCAGTTCGTCCGCCGTCGCCGAGCCGCGCAGTACGACGTACCCGACCAGCCGTTGCCCGTAGTCCGCATCCGGTACGCCGACCACCGCCGCCTCGGCGACCGCCGGATGCCGAGCGAGGCATTCCTCCACTTCGACCGGATACACGTTCTCCCCGCCGGACACGATCATGTCGTCCTCGCGCCCGTCGACGAACAGCCGCCCGGAACCGTCGAGATGCCCCATGTCCCCGGTACTCATCCGCCGATCGACAACCGTCTTGCTCGACCCATCGGAGTACCCACCGAAGACCAGCCCACTGCTCACAAAGATCCGCCCAGTCTCGCCCACCGGCACCGACCGTCCGTCGTCATCCAGGATCCGCACCGAACTCCCGAGACAAGCCCGCCCAACCGTCCCCGGCGCAGCCAGCAAGTCAGCAGACGTCGCGATCGTCGCGATCCCGACCTCACTGGACCCATACGCATCACACAACACCGGCCCGAACACCCCAATGAACTCCGACGCCAGCGAAGCCCCCAACGCCGACGCTCCCGAGAGCACAATCCGCAACGAACGCACATCGATCTCACCAGGCCCGAGATCAAGCATCCGCCGCAACATCACCGGTACGGCGACGATCACGCCGACCCGATGTTCCTCCACCGACCGCAACGCCGCCGCAGCATCGAACTTCCGCGCCAGAACCAGCGGCGACCCCAGGAACAACGCCAGCATCGACGTCAGCAACCCGAGCCCATGGAACAGCGGCGGGCAGATCATCACCGGCTCCCCGGACCGCAGCCCACACCGGCTCAACGCGCTCGCCGTCAGCCCGGCCAGCCCGAGCGCGGTCGGCACCCGCGGCGCGGCCTTCGGCGTACCGGTCGTCCCGGACGTAAGAATCGTGATGTGCCCCGGGCTCTCCGGCTTCGGCGCTTCGTCCGCCTCGGAAGCAACCAGCCCCGACAGATCGGACAGCACCGCCGGAATCCCAGCCGGTACGGCGAATTCGGCATCATGCACGAGCAGATCCGGCCGATGCCGTTCCAGTACGGCGGCCAGCTGCGGGGGAGCGAACTCCGTGTTCACGAACAGCACGTCCGCCCCGACCCGCGAAGCCGCCAGCGTCGCCTCGAGGAACCCCCGATGGTTCCGGCACAACACCGCAACCTTGCTCCCGGCAACGATCTGGTACGACGAGTGCATCCCGGCCGCGATCCGCTCACACCGCCGATCCAGCTCGCCGTACGTCGTCGTACCGTTCTCGTCGATCACCGCCGCGCGATCGGGATACCGCACCGCGGCCACCGCACCGAGCGCGGCCATCGACTGCCCCCAATGCCGCAGTGACCGCTCGATCCCGAGCACGTGCGCGGGATGCACCGGCCGCCAGATCCCCGACTTCGCCACCGCGATCGGCACCCGACCCAGCTCCAGCAGCGAAGAAGGCGAGATCACTCCGCGCTCCGCGGTTTGCGCGGCCGATCCGATCGCCGGAAGTACGCCTCGAGCAACCGATCGGTCGGCACCCGGAGCAGATTCCCCAGTACGTCGGCCGGCCGGACCATCGGCGGGGTGATGTTGTTCGGTCGGGTGGCGATCGCCGTACAGACCTGATCCGCGGCCTGCTCAGGACTCAGCCCGGGCATCTTGTTCAGCATCGGCGTCGGCTCGCTCATCCGCGTGTGCACCAGCCCCATGTAGACGGTCGACGTCGTCACCCCGTCACCCCGAATCTCCTGCGCCACACACCGCAACCACACGTCAAAAGCCGACTTCGACGCCAGATACGCCGACCAGCGCGCCATCGGGGGAGTCCGCACCCCGGCGGTCGACACGTTGACGATGTGCCCGGAACGTCGCGACCGCATCGACGGCAGCAGCTCGAGCACCAGCTTGGCCGGGCCGAGGTAGTTGACCGCGTTCGTCCGCTCGATGTCGTGGAACCGCTGGTACGAATCAGCGACCGACCGCCGAATCGACTTCCCGGCATTGTTCACCAGTACGTCGACCCGCCCGTGCGCATCAAGGATCCTCCGAACCAGCGCTTCGACGGCCGCCGGTTCAGCCAGGTTCGTGGGATAGGCGAAGGCCTTGCCGCCCGAAGCATTGATGTCGGCGGCGACCAAGGAGAGCTGATCAGCCGTCCGTGCCACCAACAGCACCGTCGCCCCGGCGCGGGCCAGTCGGCGGGCAGTCGCTTCACCGATCCCGTACGACGAGCCGGTCACCAGCACGACGCGATCTCGGACAGCGGCCGCGAGCTGGTCGTCGGGGATCCGGGACCGGCCGTTCGTCAGAGCGACGAGCAACGGCCATCCGGGCGGGCGCTTCGCGGTCACCATGTGGGCGACATTACCCGTAAGTAGTCACCAGCGACAGAGGAAAGGTTAAACCGGGTTTACAGCGGAGCTGCCGGGGTCATCGGCCACCAGACCCCGGCGTTCCGCACGAGTCGTACTACAGCTTTCAGACAGTCCCACCGGCGGCGTGCGGCGCCGTCGGGTCGCTGCCGTTGTCGCCGACGGTCTCCCGCGCCATGAAGTCCTCGAGGTGGAACAGGTTGTCGCCGGCCCGCTTCGCGACGTTCACGAGGGTGTTCATCGCGGCGACCTCCTCGACCTGCTCCTTGAGGAACCACTGCATGAACTGCTCGCCGACGTAGTCGCTCTCGTCGCGCGCCGTCCGGGCCAGCGTCTCGATCTGCTTGGTGACGGTGATCTCCTGCTGCAGCGCGAGCTCCAGCGGCTCGAGGGCCGACTTGAAGTCCGAGGCCACCTCGCCGACGCCGGGGATGTGCGGCCGGATGTCCTTGTCCAGCAGGTACTGGACCATCATCATCGCGTGGTTGCGCTCTTCCAGGGCCTGCTTGTAGAAGTGCGCCGCCAGTTGCGGGAGGTCCTGGTCGTCGAACCAGACAGCGACCGCCACATACTGCTGGGAGGCCGTGAACTCATTGCGGATCTGCTCTTGCAGAAGTTTCTCGTACGTGCTCATGCAGCCAATGTAGCCATCCCGAGCGGATTTATCATCGTTGGTTTGGCTGGCCTAACCACCCAGCGTGACGACCTCGGAATCCCCGCCGGGCAGCGTGATCCGCACCGTCCGGCCGTCCACCACGACATCGATGCCTTCGGCAAGCGCTTCCGGCCGGAGCGCGTCCCTGGTCAGCACCACGGCGCTGACCAGCACCAACGGCTCACCGTGATGCGGAGCGGTCAGGTACGGCGTCGCCGAGTGCGGCCCGAAGGCGTTCGCCCCGAGCCCCCGGTGGATGCCGGCCCCGTCGTACCCGGAGAGGCCGACGATCGCGGAGAGTAGTCCGTCGTCGTTCCGCGCCGAGGCTGCGGTGGACGAGGCAGTTGCCGAAGGCAAGGAATCACCGGCGACCGCGAACCCGCCGCTGCGGATGATCGCACCGGCCGGTCCGTCGACCAGCGCACACCGGATCTCCCACCCGCCGTGCACCACCGACGTGGTCTCGATCCGCCACGGCCCCTCGGCCCCGAGCCAGGCGTTGTGCCACGACGACGCCGTACGGGAAGTGATCCCCAACCGCCGGATCCGCCCGCGCGCACTGGACTTCCCGTCGGCGACCAGCGAGATCAGGTTGTCGATCCGCGGCGCCTCGTCACTCAACTCCGGACCGGCGTGGTTCGCATAGGCCAACCGGTTGTAATGCGGGTCGCCCTCCGGCTCCACGCCCGCGGGCTCGGCCAGCGGCTGCTTGTCCGCGCCATGGTTGATCAGCTGCACGACCTGGCTGTTACGGCTCCCGTGCACGAGCCACCCCGGTGCCGGCATCGACCGCACCTGGTCGGCGTCGTCCAGCGGAATCGTGTCCTCCGGATCGGCCCACACCGGGTGCTCCGGCGGCAGGATCAGCCCGACGAACCCCTTCGAGGCCCAGTACGGCGATCCCGGCCCGGAGTACGACTGCGTAGTCGGCAGGAACGTGTCGTACCAGCCGAGCGTCAGCAGCCCACGCTCATCCGGCACGCCGTGCTGCACGAAATGCCGCGCGATCCCGGAGCACAGCCGCCGCGTCTGACCGGGCGAGAGGGGAGTGGCGTCGAGCAGTGCACCCATCCAGTACGGCGCCGCCGCGGCCATCCGATAAGTCAGCGACCGGCCCTGGTAGATCGGCGCGCCGTCATTCCCGACCAGGTGCACCGCATCCTCGAGGAACAGACTCAGCCGCTCGCGGTAGACCGTCAGCCGATCCTCGTACGCCGCTCCGGGCGTGGCCGCCGCCATCCGCGCCCACAGCCCGGGGTAGAGGTGCATCGCCCAGCCGATGTAGTTGTCGAAGGCCTGCCCGTCGCCGTCGGAATACCAACCACCGCCGACGTACCAGTCCTCGATCCGATCGAGCCCGCCGTCGATGTCCTCCTGGGAGAACGGCGCGCCGACGGACGCCAGGAACTGCTCGCTGACGACCTGGAACAACCGCCAGTTGTTGTCGTGCGTGGTGGACCCGATGAACCCACCGAGCCACTCGGCGACATGCTGCTGCGCGCGATCGTCGAGCCGCTCCCAGATCCATTCGCGACTCTCGTGCAGCGCCACCGCGATCGCCGCGGCCTCCACCATCTGCTGCGAGCGCGGTGTCAGTCGGAGCCACGACTCCGGGTGCTCCGGGTTGGCGCCGTTCGCGACACCCCGCGCATACCGCTCGATCAGCGCCTCGCACCCCTTGCCCTGCACTCCGGCAATCCGGAACGCGGCCAGCATGAACGACCGGGCAAACCCCTCCAGCTGGTCGGACGCCGTACCGGACCGACTCGGCCGCCCCGGCAGCGCGATCAGCGCCGACCCAGGGGAGAAGTACGGCACCAACGAGTCGAGCAGGTGGTCCGCCAACCCCTCCCAGTGCGCACGGGTCCACCCAGTCTGCCGGGAGAGGACGCGGTCGGTGTCAGGCAGGATCAGGCGGGTCATGCGAGCCTTCCGAGTTCCGTTGGGCTGATGGCGTGTTGCAGGGGGCGGCCGGCGGTCAGGTGCTCGAGCTCGCTGACGGCGAGCTCGCCGAGGCGGGCGATCTCGTTGCCGACGGCACCGGCGACGTGCGGGGTGATGAAGACGTTCGGCAGGTCGAGCAGCGGCGACTCTGCCGGGAGCGGCTCCGGGTCGGTCACATCCAGTACGGCGTCGATCCGGCCGGACACGCACTCCGCCTCGAGCGCGGCGGCGTCGATGATCTTGCCGCGTGCTGTGTTGATCAGCACCGACCCGTCCTTGAGCAGGCCGAGCAGGTGCGCGTCGACCAGCCCGACGGTCTCCGGCAGCAACGGAGCGTGCACGCTCAGAATGTCGCTGCGCCGGAACAGGTCGTCGTTCGAAACCAGCTCGGCACCCAGTCCGGCAGCCTCGTCCGCATTCAGGTACGGATCGCTGATCAGCACTTCGAGGTCGTAGGTCTTCAGCCGCTCCGCGACCAGTCGCGCGATCCGCGACGCTCCGAGCAGGCCGACCGTCGTACCGTAACTGCCCGGCATCCCGTGCGGGTCCGCCTTCCGGCGCTCGATCCGGTACTGCGCGGCGAGGCGGAAGGCTCGCTTCCCCGACAGCACGATCGCGGCGACCGTGAACTCGGCCACCGGGAGCGCGTTCGCGAACGCCGCCGACGAGACCTGGATACCGCGGTCGAACGCGGTCGGGTCGATGATCGCCTTCACTGATCCGGCCGCGTGCAGGATCGCCTGCAGCTTCGGCGCCGCCTCGAGCACCTCGGGGCTGATCCGCGGGCAACCCCAGCCGGTGAGCAGCACGTCGACATCCGCGAGCGCGGCCACGATGGCCGGGTCGTCGAGGAACGACGTACCGGGGCCGACGGGCAGCACTTTGGCGACCGCGTCCAGGCGGGCCCGGACATGGGGGACCAGGACGCGTTCGCGGCTGGCCTCGTTCATGGCCAGCATCACGGTCAGGGCGGGAGCGGATTCGGTGCGCACGAGAGCAACTTAGCAAGCGCTTTCCCAGCCTGTCGCCTGGTGTACCGCATCCCGGGCGTGGCGAGCGGAAATTCGCTGAGTTTTTTTCCAGATCCCGGAATGCGGAGCCGGAGTCCGGACGTTGTCACCACACAGGGCAGGATGGGGATAGAGCGCCTACCCGCCCGGATGGCGACGATGAAGGAGACGACGATGCTGCGACCGGACGACCTCTACGAGATCGTCGACGAGTCGGTGGCGACCGGCCCGGCGGCGACCCCCAAGGTGCTGGTGCACTCCCTGGACGGGTTCATGGACGCCGGCCAGGCCGGCCGAGTGACCGCGGACCACCTGCTGGAGACCCTGGAGAACCGCCTGCTGGCCCGCTTCGACGTCGACCTCCTGCACGACTACCGGGCGCGCCGGCCCGAGGTGACCTTCTCCGAGGACCACTTCACCGAGTACACGCCCCCGCAGCTGAACCTCTGGCTGCTGACCGACGACGCTGGTGTGGACTTCCTCCTGCTCGAGGGTCCGGAGCCGGACAACCACTGGAACCGGTTCGCCGGCGCGGTGCGGCAGCTGATCGAGCTCTACAACGTGACGCTCACGATCGGCGTCCACGGCATCCCGATGGGCGTCCCGCACACCCGTCCGCTGGGCCTCACCGCGCACGCGACCCGGCCCGAGCTGGTCACGCGGTCGAACATCTGGGACGGCGAGATGCGCCTCCCGGCGAGCGCGGGGACGATGCTGCAGGTTCGCCTCGGCGAGGCCGGCAAGGACGCGATGGGCTTCGCGGTCCACGTGCCGCACTACCTCGCAGAGAACCGCTTCCCGGGCGCAGCGCTTGCCCTGGTGCACGCGATCTCCGCAGCGACCGGTTTGCTGCTCCCTAGCAAGGCCCTGCTCGACGAGGCCGCAGTCACCGGCCGCATGGTCGACGAGCAGGTGGAGGGCTCCGAAGACGCCTCCGCAGTCGTCAACGCACTGGAGACTCAGTACGACGCCGCCGCCGGATCGGTCAGCCGCAAGAGCCTGCTCGCCGACTCCACGCCCTCCGCAGAGGAGCTGGGTGCCGAGGTCGAGCAGTTCCTCGCCGAGCTGAACCGCGAAGACGACAAGTAGTTCCCACAAGCAGCGTCGGCCCACCCCGGGGCGGGGGTGGGCCGACGCTTTCGTTCAGGCCGGGTGGATCCCGGTCATCGAGAGCTCGCCGGTGCCGAACTGCAGCCGGTACCACCCGCCTCGGTCGACGACCTGCGGAAGCGGGCAGCCGAAGGCTGCGGCGAGGTGGACGAGGACGGCCGGGATGAGGTCGCCATGTGAGCACAGCACGGCGTGGCCGCCGCTGTGCCGGGAGACGAGCTCGTCGACCACGGCGATACCGCGCCCGGCCACCCACGCGCCACCGAGTGCTTGGCCGATCGGCGCGAAGATGCCCTCGGTCCACACTGCGGGCTCCGCGAAACCGCTGGCCTCGCGGAGCCTGTCGTCCAAGGTGATCGGTGCTCCGACGATCTCAGCCAGCGGCTCGACCGTCTGTCGGCAGCGGGCCGCCGGACTCGTGTAGACAGCCTGCACGCCTGCGGCCGCGAGTGTGGCCAGGATGGCCGCTTCCTTGAAGCCCTTGTCGCTGAGTGGGCGCTCGTCGTCAGCTCCTTGCCATCCGTCCCGCGAGACCGAAGAGCAGTGCGGGAGGACGTCCAGGACCATCGGAGCCGAGTTGGAGAACATGCAGAGGATTATGCAATCGGCCTCGGGCTATGCCGCCACGAGTTCGCGTTCGGGAGTGCGCACGATCAGCCGGTCGAGGCTGAAGCGGCCGGGGCCTACCGCGGCGACGACCAGGGCGAAGAGGCCGAGAGCGCCGACGAGTTCCCAGCCGCCGTCGCCGGCGAAGACGCCGTTCGGCATGTGCACGAACAGGAAAGCGCCGAACATGTCGAGCGCGAGCAGTACGCCGGCGATCGGCGTGAGGATTCCGAGGATGAGCGCCGTACCGGCGATGAGCTCGGCGCCGGTGGCGTAGTACGCCGAGATGGTGGGCGACGGGACGCCCATTCCCTGGAAGGCCTGGGCGGTCGCGTCGATGCCGTTGGTCCGGAACTTCTGCCAGCCGTGCGCGACGAACACGATGCCGACGCCGACGCGGGCGATCAGCAGGACGAGATCCTGGGCAATGGGGGGCAGCTTCACGACAGGGTCTCCTTCGATCAAACGGTTGCTGGTTGAGTGTTCAACCAGGAGTCTACCGATCGCGACCGAAAGCTCACCGAAAGCGTCCGCGGGACGGGATCCCCACTTGGCTGGAGTGACCTGTCAGGATGAGACATGCCTGAGTCGCTGGAGGACCTGGTCGAGCTGCTCGACCTGGAGATGATCGACGTCGACCTGTATCGCGGTCGGCAGCCACAGACCTCCCTGCAGCGGGTGTTCGGCGGGCAGGTGCTCGGCCAGGCGCTGGCCGCGGCGAGCCAGACGGTCGACGGCGGCCGGGCGGTGCACTCGCTGCACGCCTACTTCCTGCGCGGCGGCGACACCGCCGTACCGATCATCTACCGGGTCGAGGGCACGCGGGACGGCGGCAGCTTCTCGAGCCGACGGGTGGTGGCATCGCAGCACGGCAAGCCGATCTTCTACATGTCCACCTCGTTCCAGAAGCCCGAGCCCGGGCTGGATCACCAGGAGCCGATCCCCGCGGACGTCGTACCGCCGGAGGAAGCACCGACGCTGTCGAGCGTGCTCGAAGCGCAGTCGGGTCGGGCGGCGGCCGACTGGGACCGGGAGTGGTCGGCGCTGAACGTCCGGCTGGCCGGTGTCACCGGACGGCAGTTCTGGATCCGTGCCTCCGGCAAGCTTCCCGACGAGCCGGCGCTCCACGCGTGTGTGCTCGCCTACGCAAGCGACCTGACGCTGCTCGGCGCGAGCCTACTGCCACACGGCATCGTCATCGGCGACCGGCGGATCCAGCCGGCCTCGCTGGATCACGCGCTCTGGTTCCACCGGGAGTTCCGCGCCGACGAGTGGCTCCTCTACGACCAGACCTCGCCGTCCGCCTCCGGCGCCCGCGGCTTCGCAACCGGCCGCCTCTACACCGAGGACGGCCGCCTGGTCGCGTCGGTCGCACAGGAAGGCCTGATCCGGCCGGTCGGCCTGGACCTGAGCAAGTAATCAGTGCTTGAGCAAGTGAGCAGTTCTGCTACCGTGGGAGACATGTTGCAGCGCGCAGTAGAGACGACGACGCCGGAGTATGTCTCGGCGCGCTGACACCTGACTGTCAAAACCCCGGGGCGACTGCCCCGGGGTTTTTCTTTGTCTGCCTCGTGCAGCGTGGGATCTCGGGGGCGCCCCATCTCAACGAGGAGAAGAGATCATGTACGACCACCGCAAACTCGGCCGTGAGCTCGGCCTGTTCGACTCCGACCCGCTGATCGGCGCGGGTCTTCCGTACTGGCTTCCGGCGGGCGCCGCCGTACGGCACGCTTTGGAGAGCTACATCGGCGAAGTCGAACGGCGAGCCGGGTACCAGCAGGTCTATTCGCCCGTGCTCGCGAAGAGAGCGCTCTACGAGATCTCCGGCCACTGGGACAAGTACAGCGACGACATGTATCCACCGATGGACATGGGTGGTGAGGAGCTGGTCCTGCGGCCGAGCATCTGCCCGCACCACGCGCTGATCTACCGCTCGCGCGCACACAGCTATCGTGAGCTGCCGCTGCGATTGTCCGAGCTCGGCGGCCAGTACCGCTCCGAGCTGTCCGGTGTCATCGGCGGACTGAGCCGCGTCCGCGCGATGCAGCTGAACGACGCGCACATCTTCTGCCGCCTCGACCAGGTCGCCGAGGAAGCCGCCGCCGCGCTGGCGTTGATTAACCAGGCGTATCTCGACCTCGGAATCAGCGCCGCCCGCTACGTCCTTGCCCTCCCGGCCGAGGATGCGGTCATCGGCAGCGCGGAGAGCAAGTACGTCGGGGATGCCGAGAGCTGGGCACATGCCGCCGGACTGCTCCGCGAGGTGCTCGACAACGCGGGAGTCGAGTACGTCGAATCGCCGGGTGACGCGGCGTTCTACGGACCGAAGATCGATGTCCAGGTGGTCGATTCGGCCGGCCGCGAGTACAGCCTGTCGACCATCCAACTCGATTTCAACCAGCCGGAGCGGTTCGGCCTCGAGTACATCGGTGCCGACGGCAACAAACACCGGCCGGTGATGGTGCATCGGGCGATCGTCGGGAGCATCGAGAGAGCGGTTGCCCAGGTGGTCGAGGTACACGGCGGCTCGTTCCCCGCCTGGCTGGCGCCGGTGCAGCTCGTGGTGCTGCCGATCTCCGACGACGAGGAGAAGCTCGCGGTCGAGGTCGCTCGGCGGGCGTCGTCGCGTGGGCTCCGGGTCGAGATCGCGCATGCCGACGAGGGTGGTCTCGGAGCGCGCATCCGCGAGAACCGGCTGGCGCCGTACCAGGCGATCCTGGGCGCCCGCGAGGCCGCCGAGGGCCTGCTCGCGATCCGCGAACGCGACGGCAGCCGTCGCGATCCCGCACCGATCGGCGAAGCGCTCGACCGGATCGCGCAGGAGGTGATTCCCCAGGCCATCGCAATGGGCCACTGACGCTCTCGGGCGAGCGTCAGTCTGCCTGCAGCTGGCCGATCAGGTGGGTCACCTCGTGCGCGTCGTCGTACAGGACGAAGTCGGTGGTCTTGCCGACGGTGTTGTAGCCGAACTGGACGCGGGACGGGAGCAGCAGCGGTTTGCGGAAGTCGACCCGGACCGTGAACGCCTCGGGAAGCTTCCCGGCCCGCTCCAGCGAGGCGAGCGCGGCGGCCTTCGCCCACATTCCGTGTGCGATCTGGCGCGGGAACCCGAACGCCTGCGCGGTCAGCTTGAACAGGTGGATCGGGTTCCGGTCGCCGGACGCGGCGGCGTACCGGCGGCCGAGGTTGCCGCGAAGGTCCCACCAGGCCTGCGGCGGCAGCTCCGGATCGGGCAGCAGATCGACATGACCTTCGGAGCCCTTGGAGCGGCTCAGCAGCGTGGTCAGATCCGACCAGACCACATCGCCGTCAACGAGCACCTCGCTGACGATGTCGAAGACCGTCCCCTTCGGATGCGGGCGCTCCGGCGTACTGTGCACGCGGATCGCCGGCTCCGCGTGGATCGGCAGCGGCCGCTTCTGCGTGATCGTGTTGGACAGGTGCACGATCCCCATCGGCTTGTAGGGGAACGACGGATCCGACATCAGGTCGAGGTGCAGCGGGAAGGCCAGGACATGCGGGTAGGTCACCGGCAGGGCCGGTCCGGCCGGGAAGCCGGTGACATCCCGGTACGCCGCCAAGTGGTCCTGGTCGATCGCCGAGTGCGGGAGCTCGAGGGTGAGCCCGTCCTCGTTCGGCTCGTAGTCCGCCCGCCGCAGCGTCGCCTTCACCGTCTTCGCGTAGAGACCGCTCAGGCTGGGGGAGTCGTCGTACCGACGAGTGGGCATGTCAGGCGCCCAGCAGGCTCTGGCCGCAGACGCGGATCACGTTGCCGGTGACGCCGGCCGAGGCCGGGTCGGCGAACCACGCGATCGTCTCGGCCACGTCGATCGGCAACCCGCCCTGCTGCAGCGAGTTGATCCGGCGGCCGACCTCGCGGATCGTGAACGGCACCTTCGCGGTCATCTCGGTCTCGATGAACCCGGGCGCGACCGCGTTGATCCGGATCTGCTTCTCGGCCAGCTTCGGCGCGAGCGCCTGGACCAGCCCGATCACACCGGCCTTCGAGGTGGCGTAGTTCGTCTGCCCGTTGTTGCCCGCGATCCCGGCGATGCTCGCGACCCCGATGATCGAGCCGCCGGCCCGCAGCGTGCCGGAGTCCACCAGATGCTCGGTGATCCGCTCCGGAGCGCGCAGATTGACATCCAGCACGGCGTCCCAGGTGTCGGTGCGCATGTTGGCGAGCCGCTTGTCCCGGGTGATGCCCGCGTTGTGCACGACGATGTCGAGACCGGCGTACTGCTCCTGGGCGTGCGCGGCGATCCGCTGCGCGGCGTCGACCGCGGTCACGTCGAGCAGCAGCTCGGAACCGCCGAGGCGAGTCATGACCTTGCGCAGCGGCTCCGCGTTCTGCGCAACGTCGACGCCGAGGATGGTCGCGCCATCCCGGGCGAGCGTGTCGGCGATCGCAGCACCGATCCCACGGGCCGCACCGGTCACCAGGGCGACCTTGCCGGCCAGCGGGCGCTCCGGGTCGTTGCCGACCAGCGGCCCCGTCCCGACCCGCGCCACCTGACCGTCGACGTACGCGGACTTGGGGGAGAGGAAGAAGCGCAGGGTCGAATCGAGCTGCTCGTGCGCATCGGGAGCGACGTACACGAGGTTGACCGTCGCGCCGCGTTTGACCTCCTTGCCGAGCGAGCGGGTGAAGCCCTCGAGCGCGCGCTGCGCGATGTGCTGCTCGGTCGAGGTCGCGAGCTCCGGCGTCCGCCCGACCACGATCACGCGGCCGGCCGGCGCGAGCTGGCGGATGACGGGGGAGAAGAAGCGTTGCAGGCTGGTCAGATCGGCCGTCGAGGTGGCGCCGGTCGCGTCGAAGACGAGAGCCTTCGGGCGGATCTGACTCGACGCCACGCCTTCGGTCGCCGTACTGAACGAGGCGCCGATGTCGCGCAGCAGCGCCTGGATCGCCTTACCGGCATCGGTCTCGCCGATCGCGCCGAACACCACCGAGCCGTCGATGACGCGCGAACCCTCGGTCCAGCGCTGCAGCGGCACCGGGTCGGGCAGCCCGAGGTTCTTCACCAGGGTCTGGCCGAGCGGGGTCCGGGTGAAGGTCTGGTAGCGGTCCGTCATGGTCTGCTCCTACTTCTCGAGGATGGCGACGACACCCTGGCCGCCCGCGGCGCAGATGGAGATCAGGCCGCGGCCACCGCCGTTCTCGTCGAGTTGCTTGGCCAGCGCGGCGACGATCCGCCCGCCGGTCGCCGCGAACGGGTGGCCCGCGGCGAGTGAGCTGCCGTTCACGTTCAGCTTGTCGCGGTCGATCTCGCCCAGCGGCGCGTCGAGACCGAGCCGTTCCTTGCAGAAGATCGGATCCTCCCACGCCTTCAGCGTCGACAGCACCTGGGAGGCGAACGCCTCGTGGATCTCGTAGTAGTCGAAGTCCTGCAGCGTCAGCCCGGCGCGTGCCAGCATCCGCGGCACCGCATAGGCGGGCGCCATCAGCAGGCCCTCGGCGCCCTTCACATAGTCGACCGCCGCGGTCTGCGAGTGGGTCAGATAAGCGAGCGGCCGCAGGCCGTGCTCCTCGGCCCACTCGTCCGTGCTCAGCAGCACGGCGGACGCGCCGTCGGTCAACGGGGTCGAGTTGCCTGCTGTCATGGTGGCCGTCTCACCCTTGCCGAACGCCGGCTTCAGCCGGGCCAGCTTCTCGACAGTGGTGTCCGGGCGCAGGTTCTGGTCCTTCTCGAGCCCCAGGTACGGCGTGATCAGGTCCTGCTGGAAGCCGCGGTCGTACGCCGCGGCCAGGTTGATGTGGGAGCGGTACGCGAGCTCGTCCTGAGCCTCCCGGGTGATGCCCCACTCGAGCGCGGTCAGCGCGGCGTGGTCACCCATCGACTTGCGCGTGCGCGGCTCGGCGTTCCGCGGGATCTCCGGTACGACGTCCTTCGGCCGCACGCGGGCGAGCACCTTCAGCCGTTCCGGATAGGTCTTGGCCCGGTTCAGATCGAGCAGGATGTTGCGCAGCTTGTCGTTGACCGCGATCGGCGCGTCGGACGCGGTGTCGACGCCACCCGCGATGCCGGCGTCGATCTGCCCGAGCGCGATCTTGTTGCCGACCAGGATCGCCGCCTCCAGCCCGGTCCCGCAGGCCTGCTGGATGTCGTACGCCGGGGTCGTGGCCGCGAGCTTCGACCCGAGCACCACCTCGCGCACCATGTTCCAGTCGCGGGCGTGCTTGAGCACCGCACCGGCGACGACCTCACCAACCTCTTGCCCACCGAGCCCGGTCCGGTCGACCAGGCCGTTGATCGCGGCGGTCAGCATGTCGGAGTTCGACGAGTGCCGGTACGTCTTGTCCTGGCGCGCGAACGGAATCCGGTTGCCGGCGACAACGGCCACTCTGCGGGGCTCGGTCATGATTTGTCTCCTGCTCTGCGTGCTCTCTTGGGAACCTCATAAGCGAAGCGCCCCACTGCTGTCGCCAAGGTCGCGGTGATGGCGGTCGCCCGCACCGTGGCCACCTCGGCATGATGCACCACCGGATGACCCGGCTTCCCGCTCGACACGATCAGCCCGACCCTTGCCATGTGCAACGACCCGAGGGTCTGCGTGTACAGGTGGTTGGCCAGGTAAGCGGTGTCCGCCTTGGCGAAGGCGCCGGACCGCTGGCCCGCTTCCAGTACGACGGCTATCCGGCCCAGGGCGGCGGCCATCGCCGTACCGAGTGTCATCATCACCGGCTCGGTGATCTCGCCGAACAGCTCCTCACCGGTCCTGCGGAGCAGGCTCATCGCGCAGTCGGTGAAGGCCGGGAACTCCAGGCAGAAGTCGACGAACACCTCGCTGAGCGCCTTGAGCCGGTTGAGCGGCGCGCGCCGCGGATTGTCCACCGCACTGAGGCGGTCGTCCAGCTCGCCGAGGTAGTCGACCAGGGTGAGCGCGAAGAGCTCCTCCTTGCCGGAGAAGTGCCGGTAGATCAGCGCCTTGTTGATCCCGACCCGCTTGGCGATGTCGTCGATCTGGGCGTCGATCGTGCCGCGCTCGTCGAACAGCTCCCGGGTCGCCCGGATGATGTCCCGCTCGCGGTCACGCCGACGCTCCGCCGTGGTCCGGCGGCGTCCGATCGCGAGCAGCGCGGAGCTCATGCACCGATCTTAGCCATACCGGTACCCCCTGGTGCAAACGACGGTTACACTCATCGGTAACATATGGTTTCTCGGTACCCCCTGTTTGTCGCCGGAGGATGTTGATGACGATGACCGACCCCAAGCCCGCGGTCTCCACCGATGTGATGTCGCTGGCCGGTGAACTCGGCGCCGAGCGGTCGAAGCCAGGCTGGAGCCCGTTCTCGTTCGCCCTGAACGACGAGCAGCGCGAGATCCGCGACTGGACCCACACCTTCGCCGCCGACGTGATGCGCCCCGCCGCTGCCGAGTGGGACGAGCGCGAGACCACCCCGTGGCCGGTGATCCAGGAGGCCGCCAAGATCGGCCTCTACGGCCTCGACATGAACATCAACCTCTTCGTCGACCCGTCCGGCCTGCTGATGCCGCTCGTCCACGAGGAGCTGTTCTGGGGCGACGCCGGCATCGGCATGTCCTTGAAGGGCACCGGCCTCGCATCCTCAGCCATCTTCTCCAACGGCACCCCGGAACAGTGGAGCCAGTGGATGGGCCGCTGCTACGGCACGCCTGACGACGTTCGCGTGGCCGCGTTCTGCTCCTCCGAGCCAGGCGCCGGTTCCGACGTCTCCGCGATCCGCACGCGCGCGACGTACGACGAGAAGACCTCCGAGTGGGTCATCAACGGCCAGAAGGCCTGGGCCACGAACGGCGGCATCGCCGACATCCACGTAGTCGTCGCCACCGTCGACCCCGCCCTGGGCACCAAGGGCCAGGCCGCGTTCGTCGTACCTCGGAGTGAGGTGCACGGCCTTGAGCAGGGCACCAAGCTCCGCAAACACGGCCTCCGCGCCTCCCATACCGCCGACGTCTTCTTCGACAACGTCCGCATCCCCGCCGCCAACGTCCTCGGCGGCAAGGAAAAACTCGACGAACGCCTGGCCCGCGCCCGCGCCGCCGCCTCGGCTCCCGCCGGCGAGGCCAAGGTCCGCAACGCGTCCATGGCCACCTTCGAGATGACCCGCCACATCGTCGGCGCCCAAGCCGTAGGCATCGCCCGCGCCGCCTACGAGTTCGCCCTCGACTACGCCAAAGGCCGCGAACAGTTCGGCCGCCCCATCATCGACAACCAAGGCATCGCCTTCAAACTCGCTGACATGGCCATGGAGATCGACGCAGCCCGCCTGCTCGTCTGGCGAGCCGCCAACATGTCAGCCGCCCTGATGCGAGGCGAAACCCCCGACTACCGCCACGGCGAAGGCTCCATGGCCAAGCTGAAAGCCGGCGAGGTCGCGGTGAAGGTCACCGAAGAAGCCATCCAAATCCTCGGCGGCAACGGCTACACCCGCGAGTACCCCGTAGAACGCATGCACCGAGACGCCAAGATCTACACCATCTTCGAAGGTACGTCGGAGATCCAGCGCCTCGTCATCTCCCGAGCCATCTCCGGCATGCGCATCAGGTAGTTCATTTACCCCCGCCAGTGCTACGCCCGCTCCTTCGTCGCGTGCTACGCACCGGCCCCACCCACCCCTAGCTCTCCTGCGGGCTACCGCCCGCCCCTTAGGCGCTACCGCGCCCAATCGACCGCCCGTGGCCGGCGTGGCCCGCAGTTCAACTGCGGTCGCGCCGACCGGGTAGTGCACCCCGCCAGCGCTACGCCCGCTCCTACGTCGCGCGCCATGCGTGGCCCGCCCACCCCTGGCCTAGCTGCGGGCTACCCCCGCCTTGCGCTGCCCGCGCCAGTCCGACTATCCGTCGTCGCCGTCATCCGCACACGCACCGTGCTAGCGGCGGACCGGTAGTTTCGCCGACGGTGCTACTTCACTCCCTGGTGATTGTTCTCTGCCCGTTCCACGCGCAACAAGCGGTGGGCTCAATGGCTGACGACGTACAACTTTGGGCCAGCTAGCTCCGGCCGTCGTGCAAGTAGGCGACAGTCTGTGACTCGGCAGCCTTGAGGGCTGCTTCCAGGCGAAGCCAGACGTACGGGCGGAGCCTGTGGCGAGCCTCGTCGGGGGAGAGGAAGGAGTAACGGCGTAGCTCGCGGAGGTCAGGTTCGAGGCGCGCAACCTGATCGGGGGAGAGACGGCCGGCGTCAAAGATGAACATCAACGAGTCATCCCATGGGCCGTGCGGTGAGACCCAGTCGACGCAAGCAAGCGTCAGATCGGAGGCATCTAGCTGCAGACTCAGCTCCTCGTTCAGCTCGCGTAGAAGCCCGTCAAGCGGTGGCTCATTAGCCTCGACCATTCCGCCTGGGAGATCCCAGTCGGGCTTGTAGTCGGGGTCGACGAGCAGGATTCGACCATCCGCATCTCTGAGGATGGCGTCGGCACCCACGCGCTTGCGCGCCTGCTTGGCGTTGCCCTCGGCCAGATGCTCCCGCCACGCCTCCGGGTCGCGTTTGTACAGCGGTTCCTCGGCCGTCATCGTTGCTCAGCCTGCGCGTCGCTGGTGCCGGGAATGATCCACTGCTGTAGCCATGCCCGCTGCCGCAGGGTCTCGGCGAGCATCTGCCTGGTTTCGCTGACGGTGTTGATTCCTGTGTACGGCGTAAGGCGTTCGTAGATCTCCCGGAGTTGCTGAACCACGAGGTAGGAGCCCAGGCTCTGTGTCGATTCCACCACTTTCTGCAGGACTCGACAGGCATGTTCCGGCTCGCCCTGATCAATGAGCGCAGTCGTCAGGAAGAGCTGCCCAAAGGCATGACTGCGAGTCCGGTTCGACGGCCGCAACCGAATGATCGCCTCGGCGTGGTCTTGTGTCTCCGCGGGGCGCCCAAGTTGTCGCATGCAACGCGCAGCCTCGCTCGCCAGACTCCCGCTGTCGAAGTGGCTGATCCACTCGGACGATGCATCTGATGACGATCCTCCGAGCGCGGATTCCGCCTTGGCAAGCAGCTTTCGCGTCTCGTGACCGTCACCCAGCGCCGCCCGCCCACGCGCCTGCATGGCGAGCAGCCGTGCTCGGAGTTCGGGATTCGCGGGTCCCTTAGCAAGTGCCGTTTGGCCCGCTTGGGCGAACCGAATCGCACCATTCGGATCGGCCCGATGATGCGCTAAATGGCTGAGGCTGGCGAGCACATGAATCCCGAGTTGACGATCCTGGCCGGCCTTGGACAGGTGAAAAGCGCGGAGGAAGTGGCTGTAGGCGCGGTCGTCTCGTCCCGCGTCGTGCGCCATCCAGCCAGCCATCTCCGTCAGCCCGGCAGCGGCCGTGAAGACGCCGGGATCTTGGACAGGATCGTCACCGCCGAACAGCCGCGGACCGACCTCGGTACGTAGGTACTTCACGACTGAGCCATACAGGTGTCCACCGCCGACCTGCAGATCGGCAGATCGGCAGATCGGAACGAGCGCATGGCGAGCACATCCGGATCTTGAGTCCGCCTACGCGCGAGCGTCGCACCTGGCCGATGCTCCAGAGCGGCCGCAGCCGTCGGCGCGGGAATTTCCTGTTCGGCGGCCTCCAGCCGCGCAGCGAACCTTGTCCGTGCCTCATCGCTCGCACCGGCCAGAAGCGAATCCAGACCCTCCTGGTTGATCGGCCTGGGGCGGATCCGTTCACCACCGGCCTCCCAGCGGGAGACCATCCGCTCACTCACGCCGATCCGCGCCGCGAACTCGCGAATGCTGAGCCGCTGGCTTTCGCGCAGAGCTCGCACCTCACGACCCGACCAGACCTGCACCATCACAGGCCCAGTCTGGCACCCCGCATCGCACCTCTCCAGCCGGACGGCGGGTGTCAGGTTCAGTAGAAGTTCAGTGCTGCGTCAGCACCAAACCATGTCCCCGTCAAAGCCCCCTGCCCGACGCTGATCACACATCACCAGCTCACCACCAACGGGGTCAGACATGCGGTTCGCCTTCGGCTACTTCAAGAAGCACTTCCTCATGACAGACGCCGAAGTAGCCACACGCCGCCAACGAATTGTCGACTGCGCAAAAGCCCACCAGCGCGAGCTGGTAGCCCTCTTCATCGACGAGATCGCCACCGCTCCTGACGAACTCCACAACGCGCTCGCAGCAGTCATGGGTCTGGACGACCGAGCCCTCATCGTCCCCAACCTCTTCCACTTCGCAGGCAGCGGCAATCCGCTTGAGTTCCGCCAGGTGCTCCAGGCCCAGCAGATCAACGTCCTGCTATCCGAGCCTCCTCAGCAAGCGGGGCGGGCGTGCTGACGCCACGTCCGCGTTCGTCCCGCTCTCCATCCGAGGACCCCCTAATGCCCTCCCCGAACACAACACTCCGCGAAGCAAGACTCCTCACACCGTCCCCCATCCGATGCCGGCCGCCCCATGTCTCGTGCCGAGCTGGCGCACGCCGTCTGCACCTGGCTCTGGCACACCCAGCGCCTGAACTGCGCCCTCGACGCCCACTACATAGCCAGACTCGAACGCGGAGCCGTTCGCCGCACCGGAGCCTCCTACCGCGAAGCCCTCCGGGCAGTCCTAGGAGTTCCCACCGACGCCTACCTCGGCATGCCCCCCGACATCTACCTGCGCCGTGAATCCATCCCCCATCGTGGCCAAGGCTGACTCAAAACCAACCCCCTCTGGGCCAGCGAAAGCGCCTGCCTGAGCTCCGCATTAGCGGCCTGAAGCGCTCCAACCTGCCCCTCTAAACGAGCCACCTCCTCCGTCAGTTGGTGCACTCGATCGCTCCTGACCGGACTCTTGGCACTCGCTCGCTTGCTACGCCGCCATCGCTGAAGGCGACACGGATCCGAGCAGTATCGCTGATCAGATCGCCCTGCGATGTAGTCGGCCGCACACCACGCACAAACCCGCTGACGAGCGCTCAAATCGATCCCAAAGGGCGGCCGAAGATCATCCATACCTCCTCAACGTCCGACGCTGCCGATAACCGCTACAGCCGTTTCTGCTGGCTGAATACGGCTCAGATGCCAGACGTGTGCCGGTGCTGACATGGTCCGAGGTGGGCAGAATGAGGACCAGACGCTGCGAGCGATCCGGAGGCTCGCAGCGGTCGGTGCTGGTTAGACATTCGGAAAGGCCGGACCGTACGTAAGTAGAAGTCTGTGTGCAGCAGCCAGTGCCGCCCAGCGGTCGCTCGTCGGTTGGCACTGAAGGATGAGAACGGGAACCACAAGTTGGCCGCGCGCCTCGAACTGATGGGAGTAGTCCAGTAGTTGCCCGATGCCCAGTCGGATCTGCTGGTCTTCAGCGGTCCCCCGCAAGCTCTTGACCTCTCCAATGAAGAGGTTCGATCCGTCGTGCCAGCCGATATCGAACAGGGGAGCCCCGCGGCTCGGTCCTTGGGCAATGTGACCTGCGCGCTGCAAGTGTGCAGCGAAGGCCGCAACAGTCGCCTCGTGTGCTTGCGTGCCAGCGTCCAAGGCGCTCATGTCCGTCGTGAGCTCTAGGGCGTCATGAGTGACGACTGCGCGAGGACGGAGCGGTCCACCGAGCACGCCCTCGCCGATCTCGGGCTGTACCCGCACCCCGCTTCCGCTGCCTCGCAGGTTGCGACACCTGGCGGGCAGACCATCGAGGAGATTAGCGAATCCGTCAGAGTCAATAACGTGCACGTGAGGCCGTCCCCGCACGCGCGACGCCTGCGCGCCGACAAGCTTCATGCTGTATCCCCGGGATGGGTCGGTCACAGCCTTGCCGTGGAGTTCACCTTCGACAACGAGTGTGATGCGGCTGGAGAAATCGGAGGCAGTGGAAGCACCCTGCGCTCGAGCCTCCCGCTCGCACTCGTTACGTGGGAGGTGCTTGCCGTCCACGTTCACGCTGCCGGTGAACGTTACGGTCTGACTTCGCAGAGAAGAAACCCAGCGGTCAGGGCAATCGCGGACGGACATACAGACCCCTTTCGCTGTCCGGGATATTCATGGTCAGCCTGAGCTTGAGGGCGATGCCCGCCGCTCGCGCTAGTCGGACTCTCCGCGTCAGCAGTAGGTGACGGTTCCGAACCGAGCTGTGCGTCGGCCCGATGGCGACTTAGAACCCATACAAGTGGTGACGTGCATCGAAGGCGTCCTTCCCGCCCTCCAGGAGGCGCTCGGCATGCCTTCGAACAAGTGGATCGTCCAGCGAACCGACTCCATCACTTGCAGGCCGGCCCTTGAGGCCATCGCCTTCAAGGGTGATGATCAGTTCGGCATCACCAAGTACCGGAACGTTTGCGTTGTGAGTGCTCGCGATGATCTGTCGTCGGCCTTTCAAGGCGCGGAGCTTCTGTACGACGCCGTCGTAGACGAAGCGGTTGTCTAGGTCGTCCTCCGGCTGATCGATCACAAGTGGGCTGGCCGATGCTCCCAATAGCAGCAGCAATAGCGCTGTCGCACGCTGCCCCTTCGACAGGGCGTCGAGCTTATGTAGGATCTGCTTGTCACCTGGCTGAGCAACGTTGAGGAGGACGTCCACAGCCTGCCCTACGCTGAGCTCCTCCAACTCACGGAAGAGGGCCTCGCCTGGGCTAAGGACTGCATCCAACTGTGCGCCTCGGATGCCGTAGCTGGCCGTGAGCCGCGCCCTGCCCTCTCGCGCTGCAGTGGCGAACGCGCGCGGTGAGAAGCCGTCCGCTTTAACCGCGTCCCTCACCTGGGTGCGAATACCTCGCAGATGCCTGTCGATGACACCCATAATCATTTTTCGATCTGGTGATGGGATAGGCCGCACGACCACCGTTCCTGTCGTCGCTTCATTGGCGGTTCGAATCGCCGCATTGAGAGCCTTTGATTGCTCCGCCTCAGTGCTGGCCAACTCGCCGAGGAGTTGGACCCGCTCAGCGGCAAGAGATTCGATCTGTTTTGACAGTCCTTCGCGTCGCTGGGCCCTACTATTGAGTGCTTCGAGGGCTTTTGTGCTTGAGAGGTACTTATCTGGATCGTGACCTTCAGCGACGAGTTGTCGTCGCACGCCTGCGTGCCCGGCACGAAGCGGATCTGTCAGTGATTGCCATTCCTCCTTAGCGCCGGAAATCTCATGCTCGGCCGCGCTGAGCGAGGCCGTCAGTGACGCTGTGGCGTCATGGATCTCCCGCCCAAGTCTCTGCACTGCGGCCTCAACTCTTCGTAGAGATTGCTCTTGCGTCGATCCCTCAATGCCACCGAGACCAGCTGAGAGGACGGCTGAGATATTTGAGACATCGAGATCCCGGAGAAAGGATCGGGCGCTATTCAGGCGTCCTTCACTCTCTTTGAAGATGGCCTCATCTTGGACGAGGCGACTTTGTTCTTCTAGCCTATCTGGCAGATTTGTCGCCTTGAATCGCGCGATTTGCTCCTCGAGGCGCGGGATATCTGCGAGTTCGCCATCCAACTCTGTCAGATCTAACTCAGATTGAGCTAGGTGTTTACGATTCTCTTTTAGCTTCCTTCGCACATCGGGCGCGTCCAATTCCACAACGGTTCCTGAAAATCGCTGGATCATGACGGCAACGCTGGACTTGCTCTGAGCGAGTTCGGCCAATTCGTGCTGGCCGAAAATCTCAATAGGACCGACGACATCGAGCGGCTTTTGAGCGGTTGCGGTACCACTTGAATCTCGGACGATGGGAGGATTCGGGACTGAGCGTTCGATGACAAACCTGGACTCGGACGGGGTGACTGCGTCAATCACGACTCGAACAGTTGTCCCCGACTGGAGAACATTGCTCACAATTCCTGCGTGATCGGCTCGTGTGGTGTCGCTGATAGGTTCGACATCAAGGGCAAACCGTAGGCTCTCGATGACAGTCGACTTCCCAGTACCTCTGCCTCCGATAAGCGTTGTGAGATCGTCCGCGAAAGGAATCGTCACACCATCAAGAAACCCGCCGGTCCACGAGATCTCGCGGACCAACGCCCGCGGCACGGTAGTGGGATCGACAATGGAGACCCTGGTCGAAGGTGTGCGGACAGCCAGTTTGAGACTTTCGAGGCATGGGGTGCTCACCTTGAACCAAGTGCTCGTTCCAGGATTGGTTAGGGACTCCGGACGATTAACATCATCTGCGTGGATAATCGACAAAGGGTGCAGTCGATCGAACGGCTTCAGGCCCCGGATGATCGCCTCCTGATCGGCGGCGGCCGTGGTGCCTGGGGAGATGGCGATTGCGTGGAGTTGCGCCTCATGAATCATGTTCACTAAAGGGATTCCCGTCCGGCCCGTCAGCATCCCACTGTTGGCTACGTTGGCATGAGCCGGTATGACAAGAGCGCCTTCGCTAGCCATGGCCTCGAGGATCTCGCTGTAAGAGTCACCGGTCGTTCCGTTTGGCGCGGCCGGCTTGGCGCCGCACGCTCCGATCGCGGCATTAATGCTTGATTGATCTGTTCCGGCTTCGAAGATGACCAGTAGATGGATACCTTCGGCGGAGTTTGCCTCAAATCCGGGCAGTGCAACGATGCCGGTGGCCGTCGCGTCGGCGATTAGTCCGGTCGCGCTCTCTACATTCCAATGATCTGTCAACGCGATGAGGCCGATGTCCTTGGCCGTCAGTGCCGAGATCAGTGCGGAGTTATAGGCCTTCTCGTTGGGAAAATATGCCGACGGAGCATTCTGACCGATGTATCCGTAAGGATTGACCTGAAGTGCTGCCCTAATCCACCGCGCGCCAATAGTTGTCATGGTCATGCTGTGTCCCCATTCGCGAAGCTCACCGCCCCCGGCCCCCCAGCGGCTACTCTGCGAGCTTCGATTGAGCACTATGCTCTGATTACGCTCTGTTGCCAAGGGGTCGACCGCAGATTGATCGAGGGCGGCGCGTCGTTACTGGCGGGTTGGAGCGCTACATCACGAGGGTTGGGCCCTGTAGGCCTGCTACGCAACAGTTGAAGCGGTCGGAAAGTAGTGGCGCGGCCTAAGGCGAATCGTTGCGCAAGGCAACCTGCTGCTCCGCAGCAGCTCCGTGCGACGCTGCGAACAGACGGGCAAGGTTGCTCATCATGGAGAGATAGAACGCATGTCAAGGACGGATCTGAATACCACGGCCTGATCTCCCCACGACGTTTGAGGAGATCTACACAATCTTCAAAGGCACCTCAGAAATCCAGCGCCTAGTCATAGCCCGAGCCATCTCCGGCATGCGCATCCGCTGACGTTTCTGCAGGTCAGAGACCCATTTGAGGTTCTTCTAGGTACAGGCCGTCGTCCGGTTCCCAAGTAGTAGTGGGGGAGCGTACGGCGACCCGCTCACCGCGCAGCGGCCTTCGGGTCAGCGGGTGAGTGGGACTGCGATCCGGCCGGGGAAGCGCGGGTTCTCCGCTTCGTCAAGCATCGCGGCGGCAACGGTGTCTCGGCTCACCATGATGCGGAAGATGCTCTTGGGGGAGGCATCGAGGCCGACGGTGCGCCGGTCCGGGCTGATCGGTTTGTTCGACAGGGGTCCGGCGTGGAAGACCGTCCCGCCGGCTTCGGTGACCACGGCGTCCGACTCGACCTTGTCGGCGACCTCCGCACCGAGTCCCTTGAGGACCAGGCGGTTGAGCACGCTTGCCGCCGCGGCCGAGGGGCCTGTGCCGTAAGCACTCAGCCAAATGATGCGGGCACCCGACGCCACCGCCGACTGGGCGCCCGCGGTCAGCACGCCCGGCTTCGTCCCCTTGGGAACGCCCAGTCCGGACAGCACCACTTCACTGCCTTCGAGCGCCGAGTCGATCTCGTCGGTGTGGAACACGTCCGCGACGATCTTGGTCAGCCCCGGCGCGTCCGGAACGGTGATCCGGTCCGGATTGCGGGCGATCGCTCTGACGATGTGGCCACGTTCGAGTGCCTGCCGGGTGAGGGAGAGTCCGGTCGGGCCGGACGCGGCGAGAACGGTGAGGTGCATGAAGATCTACTCCTGGGGGATTTCAGTCGAGGATGTTCAGCTGAGCCGATGCGTCCGGGGCGTCGACCGGATCGAGGTAGAAGCGGACCGCTCCGGCGCGGCCGTCCTCGACCCGGATGATGACTGTGCCGCGGATGGTCTCGACGACCCCGTCGGCACGGGTGCCGATCATCTCCCACTCCGTCCAGACCCGGTCACCGTCCACCACGGAGTCGATGACCCGGGCGTCCAGGCCGTTTGAATACCGGGCGAAGATCTTCGTGTAGTTCGCGCGGACCTGGTCGGCGCCGCGGAACGAGCGATCAGGGTGCAACGGCATCACGCAGTCGAAGTCTTCGGTGTAATTAACCACCAGCTTTTCGACGTCACGAGCGGACATCGCCGCGGCCATGCGCAACGGAACGGCGCGGACTTCATCGGTGGATGCACTCATTTCTCGCCCGCCTTGTCGGTGGAACCCTTGGCGATCGCATAAAGCTCGGGGTTGCCTGCGAAAGGGGCTTTCCGTACGACGCGGATGCGCTTCAGCCGCCATTCATGATCGACCCGCTGCAGGTCGACGTACCAGAAAGCACGGGCGACGAGCCAGTCGACCTCGTCGGTGGGAACGTGGTGGTAGGCCACCACGAAACTCCGGTAAGTAGCGTGGTCCCCCGCGACTTCGATGATGACGTTGGAGGTCGAGTGGTGAGTACTCTGGAACCCTTCCAGCACCGCCCGGCAGGCGGCCACGAAGTCATCTGCACTCAATTCTTGCGGCGGCGCGCCCACGTGCTCGGAGACATCCATCGTGACGGTGTCGGCGACGATCGCACGCAGACCGTCCCATTCCTTGAGATCCTGTGACCAGGTGAAACGGGCCACGGTCTCGGCGACAGCGACCCGGTCGGCGAGGTGATTGACATCAGTCATGAAATTCCTTTGTCGAGACCACAATCGGTAACACATCGAGGGCGGAGTGCGTGTCGCCACAGATTCGCGCGCATTGTCTCCGCTTTCCTGGTGGTCATTCTTCCGGGTTTCGGCCGCGGTAGCAGGGGCCAGGATGTCCCTCCTTGCGGATGCCGCTGATATTCTTCGGTCATGTCGGACGCGAGCACTTTGGGAACGGTGTTGCGGGAGCGGCGTGAACGCACCCGACCCGAAGAAGTGGGTGTCGTCGGTTACGGCCGCAGGCGCACGGGCGGCCTGCGCCGGGAAGAGCTCGCCGAATTGGCCGGGGTGTCGGCGGATCACCTGAAACGCATGGAGCAGGGGCGTCGGCACCCCTCGCCCGGCGTGTTGAACGCCTTGGCCCGAGCACTCCGGTTGAGCAGGACGGAGTACGAGCACCTGTGCACGCTGGCCGGTTACGCGCCGGTGGAAGGGCGGGTGCCACGACGGCTCAGTGCCGGCGCGCGCCGGCTCGTGGACCGGATAGAGGGCACGCCGGTGTGCGTGCTCGACGCCACGTGGACGGTAGTCGGCTGGAACCGGGCCTGGGAAACGCTGGCCTGCGGGGTGCCCTCGCTCCACCCGCGCGAGGGCAACATCCCCTGGCGGGTGTTCGTTGGCCAAGGCCGCCGGGTGCAGCGATCGCCGGGTGACGACGCGCGCTTCCAGCGCCTGCTGGTGGCCGAGCTTCATGCGGCCTCGACCCGCTACCCCGCGGACGAAGACCTGGCGTCGTTGACCGCCGACCTCCAGCGCGCCAGCGCCGTGTTCGCCGAGCTCTGGGCGAGTACGCCTACCGTCGGGCAGCACGACAGCCGGATGCTGTTGCAGCAGGAGGATCTGGGGCAGATCCTCCTGGACTGCGACACCATCCACATTCCTGACGGCGACCTGAGGGCGGTGGTGTTCACGGCAGACCCGGGCTCGGCCGACGCGGACGCCGTTGCCGATGACAAACACTTCAGCCGGTGATCACTTCCCAACATTGGGCAGTGAACTTCACCTGCCCGTTCCTCAAGCAACCCTGACGACAGACAACGCCTGAGTGGAATTGTCGTACGTTGTTGTTGTGCCTCGACCCCGGCAGTACGACTTCGCCCGCAGGACCACATCCTCGACGCCGCCTCGACGTCATCACCGAGTTCGGCGTCGCGGACACGACCCATCGGCGTCACCACTGTGCTCACGACCCTCGCTGCCGCGATCGACGGCGTCAGCAGCAACCCTCACGCAAGGAGCACTCCATGATGCTCGCCGTCACTGACGCCGAACTCGACGATCTGCGCTCACGGCTACGCAACACCCGCTGGCCGACGCCGTGGCCGGTGCACGGCTGGGAGGCTGGCGCCGACCCTGGTGAACTACGTCGTCTCGTGTCCTACTGGGCCACCGACTACGACTGGCGCACCCACCAAGCGGACATCAACGCGCTTCCGTCCCACTTCGCGGACATCGACGGAACACCGGTGCACTACCTCCGCTTCGAAGGCGAACGCCCTGATTCGCTGCCGATCGTGCTGACCAACGGCTGGCCCAGTTCCTTCCTCGAACTGACGACCCTCGCGCGCCGACTGGCCTCGCCGTCTCAGTACGGCGGCGATGCGGCCGACGCGTTCACCGTCATCGTCCCATCACTTCCCGGCTTCGCCTTCTCACCGCAGCGGCCGTCGCTCACCGAACCGCCGCAGACGCACGAGATCTGGCACCAGCTCATGCACAACGAACTCAACTTCGATCGCTACGGAGCGCACGGCGGAGACCTGGGCGCCGGCATCACGTCCCGGCTCGCCGAAGCCCATCCAGAAGCGGTGGTGGGCATCCACCTGATGGCCGTCGCAAGCCCGGTTACCTACGACCCCGACAGCCTCACCGCCGAAGAACGCGCCTACCTCGACGCCGTTGCAGCGTGGTCCGCCGACGAAGGCGGCTACCAGCACGAGCAAAGCACGCGCCCACTCACATTGAGCTACGGGCTGGCCGATTCCCCGACCGGCCTGCTGGCCTGGATCGTGGAGAAGTACCGGGCCTGGAGCGACTGCAGCGGCGACCTGTCCTCCCGGTTCAGCGACGACTTCCTGCTGACCCAGGCGTCGCTGTACTGGTTCACCCAGACTATTTCGACGTCGATGCGGCCTTACTACGAATACGCCCGGCAGCTGACGAGGAGAGTGGAGCGGGTCGAGGTGCCAACGGCCGTCGCACTCTTCCCCGCCGACCTGTCCCAGCCACCCCGCAGTTGGTGCGAACGCACCTACAACGTCACGAGCTACCATGTCCTGCCTCGCGGCGGCCACTTCGCCGCCCACGAAGAACCTGAACTGCTCGCCCGTGACCTCACCCAATTCTTCCGCGCCCACCGGTGACCTAACGCTCCGCGCGCAATCGGGCGGACCCCCGCCCACCCCTGACCTACCTACGGGCTACCGCCCTTCGTCGGCGCGCTGCCGCGCGCGACCGACCGCCCCGTGACTAGCGATTCCGCCACGTTAGAGGTGAGACGGTTAGAGCGGCTTCGGCGAGGCGTTTGGCGAAGGCGGTTCGGAGATTGGCTCGGGAGGATTCGATCTAGCCGTCGGTGCGGGTGTAGCCGGACTCGCGGTACTCGATGGCTTGCAGGAGGCACTCGAGGCGGTCGGCGTCTTTGGCGCAGCGGGCTTCGAGGCTGTCTTGGCCCTCGTACTCGGCCACTGCCTCGCGGATGCTCTTGGCGGCGTTGTCGGGCAGAGCTGCGATCTGATCTTCGGTGATGCGCTCGTTCGAGGCCACCTAGACATAGGGGCGTGCGCTGTGGGGGATGTCGCCGATGCGGGTTTCCTGGGAGTCGTGCCACATGCCTAGATAAGCGGCACGGGCGGGGTCACCGCCTTCTTCGGCTGCGATCAGGGCCGCGAGCTGCGCGACGCGAAGGCTGTGTTCGGCGACCGACTCGGGGTCGCGGACGCCGACGTGCCACCAGCCGGCGCGGCGGAGGCGTTTGAGGACGCCCATCTCGTAGGCGAACGCGATAGTGCCTGCGGCGTCCTGGTCAATGGTGTCGTCGGCCACGGTCGTCCCTTCGTCTGCGGTCAGCGAGTTGCACTGCATGTCGCAGGTTAGTGAAGTCGTCGTCGGGTAACCCCGGCCAATCGCCGGGAGTGCCAACTTCAGAAGCGGAAGGTCTGCCGTATCTCATCGGCCGTCCGAACTGCGCGTGCGGTCTCGGGAAGGCCGATGCGACGATTGAACGGTGAGCAAGACCAAGCCGGTAGGCCTGCGAGACGTGTGGATGTGGACGTACGTCGCGAGTCTGTCGCTCGTCCTCGCGCAGACCATCCGCCTGGTCGAAACCGCGGTCTCGAGCCGACACCTGGAGGGTGCGCGTCGATGCCGCGGGAAGGCTCACGGTTGCGGTGCCCATCGTAGGGGTGCGCTGAAGGGAATGCCCGCGGTTGGGAAGGACTCGCCAGCGGGCTGAGCACCCGACGGTGGGCGGCGATGCTGCATAGGCTCTGGAGTCTGGTTCTCCGACATGATCTGAGGTGGGCGTGAGCGACGTCAGTAGCTGCTTGGTCGATGGTGCGGACCTTGTCTACTCGTACCGGTCTGGTGCTGGGCCGTGTGTGGTGTTCATCTCTGGGCTGGGTGAGTCAGGGGTGACCTGGCGGACGACGATCGGGCTGATGTCGGAGGGTGCAGCGACCTTTACCTATGACCGGGCGGGCTGTGGTGGCTCGGGTGGGCTGCCTGCGGAGGTTGCTGCTGAGGAGCGGTCGATTGGGTGGGGCGCGGAGCAGTTGCTGAAGGTGCTTGAGTTGGACCAAGAGGTGCTGGTCAGGAGCGGGGGCGCGGTGCGGGTGAGTGTGGAGGACGGCGCATTTACTGTCTGGGACTCAGCCGGTCCCCGTGGCGCCGCGTGATGGAGTGGAAGAATCTCGGCGAGCGAGCGGTCTATGAGAACCCTTGGTTTCGGGTGAATCTTGCTGATGTCGAGTTGCCGGATGGACGTCATCTGGACCACTTTGTGATTCGTCAGCGGGCGGTTGCGTTGACGGCGGCGGTCAATGAGAGGGACGAGGTGCTGCTGTTGTGGCGGCATCGGTTCATTACGCAAACGTGGGGTTGGGAGTTGCCGGCTGGGGTTGTTGACGACGGGGAGGATGTCGTCGACGCCGCTGCTCGGGAGTTGCTGGAGGAGACGGGGTGGCGGCCTGGGCCTCTGCAGCTTCTGATGACTGTTGAGCCGGCGAATGGGCTGTCGGATGTGCTGCATCACGTCTACTGGGCTGATGGTGCTGAGTACGTGGGTCACCCGGTGGATGACTTCGAGTCGGACCGGCGGGAGTGGGTTCCGCTCAAGCGAGTGCCCGACCTTGTGCGAGCGGGAGAGATCAAGGCGGCCAATACTGTCGCCGCACTCTTGCTGCTGCATCACATGCGCGAGGGCTGACGCGCTTGCGTTAGGCGTTGATCTGGTTGGTCGCGTGTTGGATGAAGGTGGCGGTGTCTAGGGAGGTTGCGGCGGGGGACCAGACGAGGCGTAGTTCGCTGGGGGAGAGGCCTGCTACCTGTACGGCGGTGGTGCCGGTGAGGTTGAGTTCTTCGAGCAGGGACTCGGGGACGAAGCCGATGGCGCCGCCGAGGCGGATGGAGGCGGTGTACTGCGCGGCGTCGGAGACCAGGGGGCCCTGGATCCATTTGTGGTCGGCTAGGTCGGTTGCGGTCCAGTAGGCGTTGCCGGCTGGGGTGTCGCCGTTCCAGGTCGGGATGGTTTCGCCTGCCAGGTCGGAGCGTTCGATGACGCGGCTGGCGGCCAGCGGGTGCGCGTCGGGAAGCAGGGCGACGCGGGGGTCGGCGCGGAAGAGCTCACTCTCCAGGCCGCGGCACTCGAGGGGTGAGCGCAGCAGCGTCACGTGGGTGGCGCCGGAGCGGACCTCTTCGACCTGCTCCGGTCCGTCGACGACGGCGGCGTGGGCGGGTGCGCGATCTGGGTACGTCGCGTTGTACGAGACGACCAGGTTCTCGAGCGCGGCGATGTCGCAGGCGCGGGCTGTGACGTTCAGCTGATGGACCTCCTCGCGTCGCGCGGCCGCGCGGGTGAGCGCCGTACGGGCTGCGGTGTCGACGGCGCGGGCGTCGTCGATGAGGGCTCGGCCTGCGGGGGTGAGGGTGGCGCCGTGGTGGTCGCGGACGAAGAGCTCGGTGCCGAGCGTGGTCTCGATGCCGCGGATGGCGCGGGAAAGTGCCGGCTGGGTGATGCCGAGCTGGGCGGCTGCGCCGGTGAACGTGCCGTCCTCGGCGACGGCCAAGATGTAGCGGAAGTGTCTCAACTCGATCTCCGGCCCCATGGTGACGAGTCTGTCACCTGCGGCCATGCGCTGCGGGCATGGGGCCATGACGGGCAGGCCTTGGACAGGGGTGTCTCGCTGGTTGTCTGCTGGATACAGAGGACAAACGAGGGGGATGAGCGTTGATGCGCGAGGCAGTGGTGACCGGCGGTACGGCGGGATTCGGGTTCTACGCAGCGGTGGAGTTGCAGCGTCAGGGGTACGACGTGACGGTCGTGGGGCGGGATGCGGAGCGTGGGGCCGAGGCGGTGCGGGCCATCGGCGGGGGTAGCCGGTTCGTGCAGGCCGATCTGTCGTCGCTGGCGGAGGTGCGGGCACTGGGGGCGCGGTTGGCGGCGGAAGGGCCGCTGGACCTGCTGGTGAACAACGTGGGCGGTCAGTATCCGAAGCGATGGGAGACGGTGGACGGGATCGAGGCGAGTTTCGCGCTGAACTACCTGTCGCCCGTCGTCCTGACCAGCCTGCTGCTCGACTCGCTGAAAGAGGCGGCGCCAAGCCGGATCGTCGAGGTGAGCTCGTCGTCGATCACCACGCTGACCGGCGTACCGACTTACGCGGGTGTCGAGGAGGACGGCGAGTACTACGGGATGGCGGCGACTGGGCGGGCCAAGCTCGCGCACCTGGCGCATTCCCTGGAACTGGCCGGCGAACTGGAACGCACCGGGGTCAGTGTGATCGTCGTCGACCCGCTCGGGCCGGCAGCGGCTGCGACACCCAACGGGTTGGCGATGACGCCGGAGTTGCTGCCACCGGAGTTCCGGCATCTGTGGGGTCAGATTCAGGATGGCCTGCGGCCGGCCGATGCCGGCGCACCGGCGATCGTGGCCGCTGCCACGTACAACTGGCCGACCGGGTCGGTGCTGGGCCCGGACGGTCGTCCGTCCGACGACCTGGTGAAGTATCTGACGCCCGAGATCTCGGCGGCTGTTCGCTCGCTGACCGACCGGCTGCTGGGCTGAGTCGCGATGGAGCAGGAGTTTGCGGCCTTCGTCGATGGGCGGTTCACCGATTTCCAGCGCCTCGGCTATCTGCTCACGGGCGACTGGCGGGTGGCCGAGAAGCTTGTGTACGCCGCCTTTGCCAAGGTCCGTCGGAGTGCGGGTTGGGAGCGCGCTGCCCAGGTCGCGCTGGTGCGGGCGAGCCTGAGGTGGTGGCGGCCGCCGTACGTGGGCGACGAACTGCTGCAGTCCCTGTCGCGTCGTACGCGGGCCATGGTCGTGCTGCGGTACTACGCGGAGCTGCCGGACGGCGACATCGCGGAGATCATGGGCTGCTCGGTGGCTGCGGTGCGGACGCGATTCAGTCGTGTACCGACCGGAAGAACCAGTCGGAGACCGTTCCATCGGCTGGGTTAGCTCCGGCCCCCTCATCGAGCAGCGGCCTACCAGCCAAATGTGGCGCGACCGAGGCCATGGCGTCTGTTTGCGAGGATCTGCTGTCGCTGGGTGACAGTAGATCCCCGCGAAGGTGAGCCTTGCTCGGTTGGCATGCTGCGTGGCGGCGTACACAGTGGCGGCTCGCAGGCTCCGGTCGTCTGAACCGCAAGGGCCGCGGACCGCGTCCATGGCTGAGCGAGAGGGGATTGGGAGTTATCCACAGGCGGGTTGAGGGGAGGTGGGGAATGGGGGTGGGGGCGTCTAGGGTCTTGGCATGGCTGACGGGACTTTGACTCTGACCGAGGAGCGCGCCGGGATTGCGGGTGGCGTGATCCAGGCGATCGCGGGGGAGAGCGCGCGGTTGCGGGCCGACCAGGAGACTGCGGTTGCTGCTCTGTGTGAGCCCGCGGCGCGGGTGCTGGTGGTGCAGGCGACCGGGTGGGGCAAGTCGGCGGTCTACTGGGCGGCGACCGCGATCCGGCGGGCCGAGGGAGCGGGGCCGACGCTCGTGGTTTCGCCATTGCTTTCGCTGATGCGGGACCAGGTCGGTGCCGCGGGGCGAGCAGGGTTGCGGGCAGCGACGCTGAACTCGAACAACGTGGACGAGTGGTCGGGGATCGAGCAGGAGCTGCGCTCCGGCGCGATCGACGTGCTGCTGGTATCGCCTGAGCGACTGGCCAACCCCGGCTTTGGTCGGCGGGTGCTCGACAGCCTCGCGGGCGAGGTTGGGCTGCTGGTGATCGACGAGGCGCACGCGGTCTCCGACTGGGGACATGACTTCCGACCGGACTACCGCCGGGTGTCAGACGTGCTGCAGCACCTGAACCCGAAGACACCGGTCCTCGCCACCACAGCCACCGCGAACGAACGCGTCACCGAGGACGTCGCCCACCAGTTGGGCGAGTCAACGCTTGTACTGCGTGGTCCGCTGGCTAGGTCGAGTCTGCAGCTCGCGGTGGTGGACAGGTTGTCGCCCCTGCAGAGGTTCGCTTGGGTGGTCGATCACCTGCCGAAGCTTCCCGGGTCGGGCATCGTCTACGCGTTGACCGTGGCAGATGCTCAACGCCTGGCAGCGACGATCCAGGAGATCCACGGCCGCGACGTACCGGTCGCGGCGTACACGGGTGGTCTGGAGGCGGGGGAGCGGGAGAGCCTCGAGGACGCACTCCGCGAGAACCGGTTGAAGGCCCTGATCGCGACGTCCGCGCTGGGTATGGGCTACGACAAACCCGACCTCGGGTTCGTCGTTCACGTCGGCTCGCCGCCGTCGCCGGTGTCGTACTACCAGCAGGTCGGTCGTGCAGGCCGTGGCATCGACCACGCCATCGTGGCCTTGCTGCCCTCGGATGCAGACTCCGGCATCTGGGACTACTTCGCCACCGCTACGATCCCGGTCCCGGAAAATGTGAACCGCCTGCTCCACGCGATGTCGGCGTACGGACCGGATCAGCCGGCCAGCGTGCCCGCGCTCGAGGCCGAGACCGGCCTGCGGCGGACGCGGGTCGAGTTGATGCTCAAGCAGCTCGCTGTCGACGGAGTCACCGAGCGGCTCGAACGCGGCTGGATCCGGACCGGTAAGGACTGGACGTTCGATGCGGCCCACTACGACGGGATTGTGGCGGTACGGCGGCGCGAGGCCGACATCATGCGCGCCTACACCCGCGGTGAACGTTGCCTGATGCAACTGCTTCAGGAGTCGCTGGACGACGCCTCCGCGGAGCCGTGCGGGCGCTGCTCTGTGTGCCTGGGCGCTCTTCCCGAGCCGCTGTCCGCAGCCCCCGACGCGAATACGGTCGCCACGGTCACCGGACTGCTGCGCGGCGAGGTGCATGTGCTCGAACCGCGCAAGATGTGGCCCGGTGGTTCGTTCGGGCCGCGCGGCAAGATCCCCGCCAACCTGATGGCCGACCCCGGCCGTTCCCTCATCTACGCGGATGCCCCCGAATGGCGTGAGGTCCTCGCCGCCGCCTTCTCCGGCGGCGAACCGCCCGCCGACGCGATCGAGGCCCTTCAAGCCGGTGCGGTCGCGGCCCTGTCCCGCTGGCGCAGCACGTGGTCCAGTCGTCCCGAGATAGTCGTCCCGCTCGCCGCAGCCGGCCACACCGCGGTTACCGCCGCAGTGGCGGATCGCATCGCCGCAGTCGGCCGCCTGGACCGAGCTGACCTGACCGTCGATCGCCACGGTTACACCGACGACCTGTCCTCAGCCGATGAGGCCCGAGTCTGGCGCGACGGCCTCCAGGTCGACCCCACCACCGCGCAGACCGTCGCCGGCCGCACGGTCCTGCTCCTCGTCGACGCGAGCTCCTCACAATGGCCGGTCACCGTCGCGGCCGCCAAACTTCGCGAATCCGGAGCAGGCGCCGTACTGCCACTACTCCTCCACAAACGCCCGTGATCAGCTCACGAGTGCCGGGGAGGTCTCGACGAAGGACTTGAGGTCGGCGAGCAGCGCCGGCCAGCCCTCGCAGATCATCTCGCGGACCGACCTGCCCCGGACCGGCCATGGTCGTGTGGACGAAGTCGTTGTCGCTCATGGTTTCGGCCTCCAGCACCGCGAGGTGCTTGCTGACCGACTGCCGGGCCATCGACAGCCCCGCGCACAGCTCCCGCAGCGTCTGCCCGTCCTGCGCGTTGAGCGCGTCGAGCAGTTGCCGCCGGCTGGGATCGGCCAGTGCCCGGAACACCTCGTCGTCCATCCCGCTCCGTTCCAAATAGGCAGCCTGTCAAGAATGTCGTTGACGGGCCCAGGACGATGGACGGGTGGAGATCAAGAGCCTCGGCTACCGAACCGACCTGTTCCTGCTCGGCCTCGGCGGCAGCGAGGTGCACGACACGGGGGAGTACGTCGTCGTGCGGACACCGGCGAACCCGACGTTCTGGTGGGGGAACTTCCTGCTCTACCGCACGCCCTTCGCGGCCGGTGACGTGGAGCGGCGGCTGGCTGAGTTCCACACGCAGTTCCCAGATGCGGAGCACGTAGCGATCGGCGTCGACACCACCGACGGCACAGTCGGAGCGGACGGCATCAAGGAGGAGCTGGCCGAACGAGGTGCCACGATCGAGTTCAGCACGGTGATGGCCGCGAACACGGTCGTCGCGCCGGCCCGGCCGAACACGACCTCGACGTACCGGATGCTGTCGGGCGACGACTGGGAGCAGGTCTACACGATCGGCCTGGCGACCGCGACGATGACGGTCGACGACGGGTATCGGGAGTTCCTGCAGCGCCGGGTGGCGAGCGATCGGGCCCGCGTCGAGGCCGGGCATGGCGTGTGGTTCGGTGCGTTCGACGGGGACCGGCTGCAGGCGTCGCTCGGGTTGATGTTCGACCGCCAGGGCCTGGCCAGGTTCCAGAATGTGCAGACGCATCCGGACGACCGGAACCAGGGGATCGCGAGCACGCTCGTGCACCACGCGTCGACGTACGGGTTCGAGCATGGCGCGGAGACGCTGGTGATGGTCGCCGACCCGGACTATCTGGCGATCCGGATCTATCGTGCCCTCGGGTTCAGCGACTCGGAGACCCAGTTGGGGATGTCGATCCCGCCCGCCTCCTAAGGTGGTCCCATGACGGTCGTACTGGTGACAGGTGGGAGCCGCGGGATCGGCGCCGCGGCGGCGGTCGCACTCGCGGCCGACGGTTGGGATGTCGGCATCGGCTATCGCTCTCGGAAGGACGAGGCAGCGAAGGTGGCCAAGGCCGTCGAAGACCAGGGCCGGCGCGCGGTCGCTGTCCAGGGCGACGTCACTGAACCCGAAGACATCGAGCGCCTCTTCACCGAGGTGACCGAAGCCCTGGGCCCGCTCAAAGCTGTGATCAACAACGCCGGCATCGTCTCGCCGTCCGGTCGCGTCGACGAGTACGACGCCGAGAGGCTCGACACCGTCTTCCGGACCAACGCGATCAGTGCCTTCCTGGTCGCCGGCGCCGCCGTCCGCCGGATGTCCACCAAGTACGGCGCGGACGGCGGCGTCATCGTCAACGTGTCCTCCCGCGCGGCCGTCCTCGGTTCAGCCGGGGAGTACGTGGACTATGCCGCCAGCAAGGCCGCCGTCGACGCCCTCACGATCGGCCTCGCGAACGAGGTGGCCAAGGAAGGCATCCGCGTGCTCGGCGTCCGCCCCGGCCTGATCGAGACCGACATCCACGAGCCAGGCCGCCTCGATCGCCTCGGTACGACGCCGCCGCTCGGCCGGCCGGGCAAGCCGGAAGAGGTGGCCGAGCTGATCGCGTTCCTCGCCTCCAGTCGCTCGTCATACATGACCGGTACCACGATCGACGTGTCCGGCGGCCGCTGACGATGGGCCTCCGGCCGGTCGACTTGGCGCGACGCGCGGGCGTCTCGACCCAACTCATCCGCAACTACGAGGCGGACGGCATCCTGCCGCCGGCGCCCCGCACGGACAGCGGCTACCGCCAGTACGGCGAGGAACACGTGTCCGCGCTGCTCACGTACCGCGCCCTCGCGCCGGGGTTCGGCGCCGAGACCGCGCGGATGATCATGCAGGCGGTCCACGCCGGCGACGAGGAATCGGCGTACCGGCTGGTGGACCGGGCGCATACCGGGCTCTACGAGCAACGCCTCGCCACCGACGCTGCCAGCGAGGCACTCGGCGCAGCCGCGGCCGAGTTCAAGGACGAGCCCGCACCGACCGGCCCCGCGCTGCTGGTAGGCGAGCTGGCTCACCGCCTCGGCGTCCGCACGTCTGCGCTGCGCGTGTGGGAGGCGGCCGGCCTACTGATGCCGACCCGCGAGCGAATCACCAAGTACCGCCGCTACGAGCCAGAGCAGATCCGCGACGCCCGCATCATCCACATGCTCCGCCAGGGCCGCTACTCCTTCGACCAGATCCGCCCAGTTCTCGACGGCCTGCGCAAAACCGGCAGCACCGACGCCCTGCGCGACGCGATCGCCGAACGCCGAGCCGCACACGACCGCATCACCAAAGCGATGCTGTACGGCGCCGGCCTGCTACACCAACTGGTCGAAGAGCAGCGCGCTACTGCGGAACGGCCAGCTGAGTCGGTTCCGACCGCCCTCTGACCGTCACTCGATCACCGGGCCGCCAATGCGCGCCTTCGGTCGGGCCCGCGTCAGCAACCGTCGACATCGACGCGATCAAGCGGTCCGGCGTGTTCTTCGCCAGCTCGCTCAGCCGCGCCGCCTCGTTCACCGGATCACCGATCACCGTGTACTCAAGCCGCCGTACGTCGCCAACCGTGCCGGCCACCACGATCCCGGCCGTCACCCCGATCCCGGCCGTTGCCTCCGGCAACTCCTCGCTCAGCCGCTTGCTCAGCGCCCGCCCCGCGCGCAACGCGGCACCGGCCGGATCGATCAGCTCGGCCGGAGCCCCGAAGATCGCCAGCGACGCGTCACCGGCGAACTTGTTCACGAAGCCGCCCTCGCGGACCACCTCGTCGACCACGATCGCGAAGAAGCGGTTCAGCAGCTGCACCACCTCGGTCGGCGGCCGGTCCGCCGCGAGCTTCGTCGACCCGACCAGATCGACGAACAGTACGGCGACGAACCGCTCCTCGCCGCCGAGCCGGTCACTGGTCAACGCCTCGCGGACGACCTCGGGGCCGACGTACTTGCCGAAGACGTCCCGGATCCGCTCGCGCTCCCGCAGCCCGGCCGCCATCCGGTTGAACCCGGCCTGCAGCGAGCCGAGCTCGGTCCCGTCGAAGACTGGGATCCGGATGTTCAGCTCGCCCTCGCCGATCAGCGTGAGCGCGTCGCGCACCGAGCGGACCGGCGCGACCACCGAGCGCGCGGACAGCAGGATCAGCAGCCCACCGTTGCCGAGGACAACGAGGCCGAGGGCAAGGATCATCACCGACAACCGGGTCGCCGAGACCTCGCCGTCGATCAGGGCCAGTACCGCGGCGAACATCAGGCCGGCCACCGGCGTCGCCGAGCCGGCCGCCCAGAACACCAGCGTGCGCGCTTTGAGGCCGAAGGCAAGCAGCCGGCGCGGCGGCGCCGAGTCGGCCAGCGCCCGCGCGGCCACCGGCCGGAGTGCGAACTCGGTCAGTAGGTAAGAAACCGCGCAGGTGACGATCATGCCGTCGAAGATCGTCACCGCGATCCGCAGCGCGTTCTCCGGCTGGAGGGCGATCGTGACCGCGGTGAAACCGATCGCGGCGATCATCCACAGCACGACCTCGATCAGGGTCAGGCGCAACGGCAGCCGGAGTGTCGAGATCTGCTCACGCCGCGTGGCCGGGCGATCCTCGTCCACCCACGCAGTACGCCGTACCGTCACGCGCGTGCTCCACACGCAGCCCACCAGCATCGCGAGCAGCAGGTACGACGGGACGAAGATCGCCTCGAACCGCTGCAGCTCATCGGTCAGCGGGGGACCGGGCAGGACGAACACGGCCAGCGCGAAGACCACGGCCGCGCCGATCAGGTTGGTGCCGATCGAGAACGTTGTCATCAGCACCCGAAGCCGGATCCGCAGCATCCGGGTGCTCTGATCGACCGGCCCGAGCAGCCAGGAACCGAACGGCCGCCGTTTCAGGACCAGTTCGGCATCCCCGTGCGATGTCATGCTCACAGTCTGCTCCGGCGACTGCAGCTTCGTGCAATACCCCCGCCGTTGAGGCGTGATGACACCTTGTATTTGGCACGGTGGTGCGGGTGGCCCAGATCGGCCGCCTGAGACACCTTGCCCGTGGGTAATGTTCCCCGGACGCACTCACTCGGGAGCTTTCCGTGACGCACGATCGCCACTCTTACGCCGAACCGCTGCAGGTTCGGACCACCCATCTCGAGCTAGACCTCGAGCTGGATTTCACCGCGAAGGTGCTCACCGGCACCGCCACGCACACGCTCAACTGGGCGGGGTCCGGTGATCGGCTTGTGCTGGATACGCGGGACCTGACCGTCCTGGCGGTCGAGGGCGAGTCCGCCGACGGCTGGGAACCGCTGGAGTACAGCCTCGCGGTGCCGGACAAGGAGCTCGGATCCGCGCTGTCGATCCGGACCACGCGGCAGGAGCGGGTCCGGATCAGCTACCGGACGGCGCCGACCGCGACCGGGCTGCAGTGGCTGGAGCCGTCGATGACGGCCGGTGGCGTGATGCCGTTCATGTTCAGCCAGTCCCAGGCGATCCACGCGCGCAGCTGGGTACCGCTCCAGGACACCCCTGGCGTGCGGTTCAGCTATGCCGCACACGTGACCGCGCCGCCCGAGCTGATGGTGCTGATGGGCGCCGACAACGGCACGGCCTCCCGCCGTACCGGGTCGTACGACGTCGTGATGCCCGAGCCGATCCCGTCGTACTTGCTGGCGATCGCAGCGGGTGACCTCGTTTTCGAGCCGATCGGTGAGCGGTCCGGCATCTGGGCCGAGCCGGCGATGGCCGGGCGGGCGGCGCAGGAGTTCGCCGACACCGAAGAGATGATGCGCGTCACCGAGGCGCTCTTCGGCCCGTACCGCTGGGGCCGCTACGACATCCTCGTGCTGCCGCCGTCCTTCCCGTACGGCGGGATGGAGAACCCGCGGATGACGTTCGCGACGCCCACCGTGGTGATCGGGGACAAGTCGCTCGTCAGCCTGGTCGCGCACGAGCTCGCGCACAGCTGGTCCGGCAACCTGGTCACCCAGGACAGCTGGGACGACATCTGGCTGAACGAAGGCTTCACCGCGTACGTCGAGAACCGGATCGTCGAGGCGGTCTACGGGACCGAGTTCGCGGTGATGGAGACGGCGATCAAGCAGCACGCGACCGTGGTGAAGCTCGACCCGCTGACCCCGGCCGAGCTCGCGGTCGAGCTGCCCGGGCTGAACCACCGGTCCGAGTACCACGGCACCACGGCGCTCGGTCCGCTGAAGGGCACGTGGTTCTTGGCGTGGCTGGAGGAGCGGTTCTCGCGGGACGTGTTCGACCCATTCATCCGCGGCTACTTCGACCGGTTCGCGTTCCGCAGCATCAACACCGACGACTTTGTCGGCCACATGCAGGAGCACCTCCTCGACGTACACCCCGGTGTCGTCACCGACGCCGAGCTGGCCGCCTGGCTCGAGGAGCCCGGCATCCCGGCCTTCGCCGAGCGCGCCGCCTCCGCGCGCTTCCAGGTCGTCGACGCGGCCCGCACCCAGTGGCTGACCTCCGGCGAGCTTCCTGCTGGCGCTGGCAACTGGACCACCCAGGAGTGGCTCCGCTTCCTCGACGCCGCCCCCGACATGCTCAGCCCCGAGCAGCTCCTGCAGCTCGACCGAGCCTTCGGCCTGTCCGGCACCGCAAACGGCGAGATCGCTCGCCGCTGGTACCAGATCGTCGCCGCCAGCAGCTACGAAGCCGCCTACGCCGAGCTGGCCGCCTTCCTCACCGAAGTAGGCCGCATGAAGCTCGTCCTCCCCGTCTACCGAGCCCTAGCCGGCAGCGACCGAGCCTTCGCCTCCGAAGTCTTCGCCAAAGCCCGCCCCGGCTACCACCCCATCACCACCGCCGCAGTCCAAAAAATCCTCGGTCAGTGACTGAGGTCCAGTAGGCAGCGGTGGTTGGTGTGGGTGGGGGTGTAGCCGAGGGCGTTGTTTGTGTGGCGCATCGGGGTGTTGGTGTCGACTGTGTCGGTCAGGAGGCCGGCCAGGTCGGGGAAGCGGGACTGGGCCCAGCGGATCTGTTTGGTCTTGAGGCAGCGGGCCAGGCCTTGGCCGCGGTGGCCCGGCAGGACGGCGGTGCCGTAGTTCTGGGCGTCGCCTTTGCCGTCGCCCGGTACGACGAGCTCGGTGAACGCGACGATCTGACCGGTGAGCTGGTCGATCGCGGCCACGGTCATCAGGTGCTCGCCGCGCTGTTCGATCAGCGCAGCGGCTTTCCGCGTGCGGTCGGTGTCCCACGGCTCGGAGCCATAGCTGATCGCGCCGGTCGGAGTGTCGTCCATAGCGGTCCGAGCGTCGGTGAACGTCTGCAACAGCTCATCCGGTACGACGCCTGTCCAGGTCGCCAGCCGATAGCCGCGTGGCGGCGCCACCGCCACCAGCCTGGCGGCGAGATCGAGCCGGCTGTAGATCAGCGTCAGCCCGACTGTGAACCCGTGCCGCACGAGGAACCTGTACGCCGGTGTGTCCGCCCCGACCTCGGCCAGCACGTGCTGCACGTTCCGATCGCGGGCGGCAGCGGCGGCGGCGTACAGGAGTTCGGTGCCGACGCCGCGTCGGCGTTCGGCTGGGTGCACGGTGATCTCGAGATCGGCCAGATGTGCGATCGAGTCGCGGTTGTGCAGCCGGAGGAACGCTGAGCCGACCGGGTTGCCGTCGGCATCCGAGGCGAGCCAGGCGAGGCGGTGACTGAACGGCCGGAAGTCCGGATCAGTCAGGGGAGTCAGTCTGATGCTCAAACCAGCACCTCAGTGTTCTGAGTCAAAACTTCGACGGCACTGGAGGAGCCCAGGCACGCACCTCGCGGCGTTGGCGAAACGCCCACGATGAACCCCGCATCGAGGACGCTCCGCCGCCTTGCGATGCACGCACCTGGACACCTCCAGCACTCGCCGAACTTCTGACTCAGAACACTAGTGTGTGAGTGGGCCACGTGCTCTGACACGGTGGATCGGCTACGGTGCTGCGGAGCTGACGGGGTCGAGCGGGTGGGAGAGCACGTGGTGGACGAGCTGGCGGTTGACGCGATCCGGACGATCGGTGCCGATCACATCGCCTTACGCGAGCAGGTGCTGTCGGAACTGCGTCGCCGGATCGTTGACGGCGACTACGCCCAGGGCGAGCGGTTGACCGAGACGCGGCTGGCCGACGACTTCGGTGTCTCTCGTAACCCGGTCCGCGAGGCGCTCCGCGTGGTCGAGGCCGAAGGCTTCGTGCAGATCCTGCCCCGGCGCGGTGCGATGGTCGCCACTCTCGACGAGACCGCGGTCCGCGATCTGTTCTCGGTCCGCGAGCAGCTCGAGACTCTGGCTGCCGGTCTGGCCGCCGAGCGCGCGAGCCAGGAGGACATCACCCGGCTGCGCACGCTGTGCGACGAAGCGCGGGTAGCGACCGACGCGAAGGACTTCGGCCGAGTCGCCGAGCTGAACAGCGAATTCCACCGCGCCGTGATCGAGGTCAGCGGTAACCGCTGGCTGCACTCGATCTCGGCCGCCATGTACCACCACGTCCACTGGGTCTTCCGCGTCGGCGCCGCCCAACGCGCCCCGCACTCCTCCGAAGAGCACGTCCGCCTGGTCGACGCCATCGCCGCCGGCGACGCCCCCGCAGCCACCGAGGCCGCCCGCCTCCACGTAGAAGCGGCAGCCAAGGCAGCGCTGGGTCAGCGGCCGACGGCGTAGCCCTGCATGCCGCGCGGGTTGGCGGCTGCGGACAGCAGACCGTCGGCATCCCGCCGTACGGCGCACAATCGGCCGAGGCTCCACGGATCAGACTCGGTCACCACGTGCCCCCGGCGTACCAGATCATCCCGTACGGCGGCGCCCAGCCGGCTCTCCATGACCAGCCCGCCGGGCTCGTTCGCGCGCGGGTAGAACGATGACGGGAACCCGGTGGTGTGCCAGGCCGGCGCATCGATCGCCTCCTGCAGATCCATCCCACCGCCGAGATGCCGCAGCAGGAAGAGCAGTTGCCACTGGTCCTGCTGATCTCCGCCGGGCGAACCACACGCCAGCACCGGTCGGCCATCGCGCAGCACGAGCGTCGGTGTCAGCGTGGTCCTTGGACGCTTGCCCGGCGTAAGGGATGCGGGCAGGCCTTCCTCCAGCCAGAACATCTGCGCCCGGCTCCCCAGGCAGAACCCCAGCTCAGGAATCGTCGGCGAAGACTGCAGCCAGCCACCACTCGGCGTCGCCGAGATGATGTTGCCCCACCGATCCACCACATCCACGTGGCACGTGTCGCCCCGCGTCACCCCGTCCCGCGCAACCGTCGGCTCCCCGACGCTCGCATCGACCTGATGGTTGCCCGCAGCAACAGCCGGCATCCGCGGCGCGCGTCCGTCCGGCGAGCCGGGCCGTAGCTCGAACGTCGCCTCCCCGCTGACCAGTCGCGCCCGCTCAGCGGCGTACGCGGGGGAGAGCAACGACTTCAGCGGCACGTCGACGTCGCCGTACCAGGCCTCACGGTCCGCATACGACAGCTTCATGACCTCGACCGTCGTGTGCACACCCTCTGCACCAGCCAGATCGACGTCGCCAAGCTCAGCCAGCACCGCCAGCGATTGCAGCAACGCCGGCCCCTGACCCCAGGCGCCGGTCTTCGCGACGGTGTGTCCATTCCAGTCGTACGTCGCCGGCTCCTCCCAGCTCGCCTCGAAGGCCGCCATGTCAGCGCCGGTGATCAAGCCTCCGTGACTGGAGCCGCTCGAATCACGATGCGGCAGCCGCGAGAACCCATCGATCGCCTCGGCGACAAACCCTTCCCGCCAGGCCAGCCGAGCTGCTGAGATCTGCTCGATCCGGTCCGCCCCAGCTGCCTCGCCCTCAGCCACGAGCCGCTCCAGCGTCGCGGCGTACGCCTCATTGCGGAACATCCCGCTCGGCGGCCGCCCGTCGACCAACCACAGCGCCGCCGACGTCGGCCAATGCGACGCGAACAACTCGTGCACCGTCGCCACCGTGTCGGTCACCCGCGGCACCAGCGGATGCCCGTTGCGCGCGTAGCCGATCGCAGGCTCCAGTACGACGCGGAGCGGCAGCGTGCCGTGATCGCGGAGCAGCAGCAACCACGCGTCGACCGCACCCGGCACAGTCGCGGCCAGTGGCCCAGACCCTGGTACGAGATCGAGCCCCAGCGACCGGTAGTGCGCGATCGTCGCCCCAGCCGGCGCGACTCCCTGACCACACAACACCCGCGGCGTCGGATCGTTCGCCGTCGCGATGATCGCCGGTACCTCACCGCCAGGCCCGTTCAGATGCGGCTCGACCACGTGCAGCACGAACCCGGCGGCGGCCGCTGCGTCGAACGCGTTCCCGCCGAGCTCGAGCATCCGCATCGCCGACTGTGACGCGAGCCAATGCGTCGACGAGACCATGCCGAACGTGCCTCGCAGGGTGGGCCGGGTCGTGAAGCTCATCGAGCGACTCCTTCGATTGTCCGAACGTCGGGACCGCTACCGTCCGCCTCGACCAGATGGCAGGCGACCTGATGTCCACCAGATCCGATCACACGAGTCTCTGGCACAACAGTCCGGCAGCGGTCGACCGCCACCGGACATCGGGTATGGAAGCGGCACCCGGGCGGCGGATCAAGTGCTGACGGCAGGTCATCACCGAGCAGCACGGGCTTCTTCAGCCGCTGCGCCACCGGGTCGGAACCGGCGCGGCCGACAACAGCGCCTGCGTGTACGGATGAGCCGGCGCACCGAAGATCCGCGCTCGCGGCCCCTGCTCGACCAGCTGACCCAGATACATCACTGCGACCTCGTCAGCCAGATACTCGACCGCGGACAGGTCATGCGTGATGAACAGACACGCGAACCCGAGGTCCCGCTGCAGATCGGCCAGCAGATTCAGTACGGCGGCCTGCACCGAAACATCAAGCGCACTAGTCGGCTCATCGGCCACCAGCAGCCGTGGCTCGGAGATGAGCGCCCGAGCAATGCTGACCCGCTGCCGCTGGCCGCCTGAAAGCTCATGCGGAGCGCGCTGTGCGACCTCAGGCCGGAGCCCCACGCGTCGCAGCGCCTCAGAGACCTGTACGGCGATGTCTTTGCGACGCATCAACCGCAGCGGCTCACCAACGATGTCGCCGACCGACAGCCGCGGGTCGAGCGATCCTGCCGGATCCTGGAAGACGATCGAGACGTCCCGCCGGTGTGGTCGGAGCTGGCGCCGACTGAGGTGCGTGATGTCCGCACCGGCAAGTCTGACCGTGCCTCCGGTCGGCTCGAGCAGTCTGACGATGCAGCGGCCGACTGTGGACTTCCCAGAGCCGCTCTCACCTACCAGCGCGACGACTGAGCCTTCACGGATCCGCAGCGTCACACCGTCGACTGCCCGGACCGGTCCGAAATGCATGACCAGGTCTTCGACCTCTAGTGCGTTCATGAGACTCCCACCGGGTTCCAGCACGCCAGTCCGTGCTTGGTGCTCGTCAGATGCGGCTGAGACGTCGTACAAGTGTCGACAGCTTGGCCGCAGCGGTCAGCAAAGGTGCACGCGTCCGGCTGCTCGGACAGCACCGGCACCAGTCCCGGAATCTCATCCAGACGGTGCGTATCCGCATGCCGGCCAGCAGCGGGCGAGGCACCGAGCAGACCGGTCGTGTACGGGTGCTGTGGGTGCGCGAACAGCTCGTGCACCTCCGCAGTCTCGACTACGCGACCGGCGTACATCACTGCGACCCGATCGGCGAGGTCGGCGACCACTCCGAGGTCATGGGTGATCAGCACGACGCTTGTCCCGAGCCGTTCGCGCAGACCACGCAGTACGTCGAGGATGCCGGCCTGGATGGTCACGTCGAGCGCGGTGGTCGGCTCGTCGGCGATCAGGACCTTCGGATCGCACGCGACGGCCATCGCGATCATCACCCGCTGCCGCATCCCGCCGGACAGCTGATGCGGGTAGTCGTCGATCCGGCGTTCGGCCGACGGAATCCCGACCAGCTTCAGCAGCTCGATCGACCGTGCGCGGGCTGCGTTCCGGCTCGATCCCAGGTGCGTTCGCAGGACCTCGCCGATCTGCGTGCCGACCGTGAAGACCGGATTCAGCGAGGTCATCGGCTCCTGGAAGATGTACGCGAGCTCGCGGCCGCGGATCGAGCGCAGCGTGCGTTTGTCCGCCCCGATCAGCTCGACGCCGTCCAGCCGGACCGAACCCTCGACCCGCGCGGACCGGGGGAGTAGCCCGGCCAGACTCATCGCGGTGACGCTCTTCCCGCACCCCGACTCACCGACGATCGCGAGCACCTCGGCCTCCCCGACCTCGAGCCCGACCCGGTCAACTGCCGACAGCAGACCGTCCTCGGTCCGGAACGACACCGATAGATCGCGCACCTCCAGTACGGCGCTCATCGGCGGCTCGCCTTCGGATCGAGAGCGTCCCGCAGACTGTCGCCGACGATGTTGAAGGCCAGCGTCAGCAGCATGATCGCCAGGCCCGGCATCACCGCGGCCCACGGAGCCCGCGCCGCGAACTGCTGCGCATCGGAGAGCATCGTCCCCAGACTCGGAGCCGGTGGCTGGATCCCCAGCCCGAGGAACGACAGCACGGCCTCGCCCAGAATCGCGGCCGGGATCGCAACCGTTGCCTGAACGATGATCACCGAGGCCGCGTTCGGCAGGATGTGCCGCCCGAGCACCCAGGCATCACTCGCCCCTTCCACGATCGCGGCCGCGACGAAGTCCAGCGACTTGAGCCTGAGCGTCTCCGACCGAACGATCCGGATCACCCCAGGAATCTGCGCGATCCCGATCGCGATCGCGGCGTTGCCCAGACTCGCGCCCCGGATCGCAGCCAGCCCGACCGCGAGGATCAGGAACGGGAACGCCAGGACGAGGTCGGTCAGGCGGGAGATCAGTGCGTCGATCGCCCGGAAGTACCCAGCCATCAGCCCGAGCGGCACGCCGATGACCAGTGAGGTGGCGACCGCGAGCAGCCCGACATGCAGCGAGGCCCGCAGCCCGAACATGATCCGCGACACCACGTCCCGGCCGAGATCATCGGTCCCGAGCAGGTGCCCCGCCGTACCGGGTGGTGCGAAGGCTTGGTCGAGCTGTGTCTGGGTCGGCTCGTGCGGCGCGAGCACGTTCGCGAAGACGGCGAAGATGATCGCGAGGACCAGTACGGCGAGGCCGGTGATCGCGAGCGGATTGCGGAGGATCCGGCGCACCACCTTGCGCCGGTTGCTGCGGATCGGGACCGCGATGGTGGCCATCACGCCTCACCCCGAACCCGGATCCGCGGATCGATGACGGAGTACAGCAGGTCCACCAGCAGATTGATCAGGATGTACGCCGTCGCCGTGACCAGCACGACCGCCTGGATGACTGGATAGTCGCGCTGGAAGACCGCGTCGACGGTGAGCTTCCCGAAGCCGGGGAGCGCGAAGATCCGCTCGGTCACGACCGCGCCCGAGATCAGCGCGCCCAGCTGCAGACCGACGATCGTGACCACGACGATCAGGCTGTTGCGCAGCGCATGCCGGCCGATCACCGCGCGCGGTGGCAACCCCTTGGCCTCCGCGGTGCGGATGTAGTCGGCGGAGAGCGCATCCAGCATCGACGAGCGGGTCTGCCGCATGATCACCGCGGCCAGCCCGGTGCCGAGGATCAGTGCGGGGAGGACGAGGTGGTGCAGATTGGCCGCCGGGTTGGTGAAGAACGGGACGAATCCGGATGCCGGAAAGAGGCCGAGGGCAACGGACAGGTAAAGGATCGCCATCAGGCCGAGCCAGAAGTTCGGCACCGACAACCCGAGCAGGGCGAGCGCGTTCGCCGCCCATTCGGCCGGCCGACCTCGCCGTACGGCGGCAATCACGCCCGCGCCGACGCCGATCAGCCCGGCCACCAGCAGCGCGAGAACCGACAACTCGATCGTGACCGGCAACGCACCGGCGATCATGCCGCCGACCGGCTCACCGGTCCGGATCGACTGGCCGAGGTCACCCCGCGCCGCGTGACTGATGAACTGCCAGAACTGCACCAGCCAGGAATCGTCGAGCCCGTACTGCTCGCGGATGGCCCGCAGCGACTCCGGGTCGCGATCCTCGCCGGCCAGGGCCAGCGCCGGATCACCCGGCAGCGCGCGAACCCCGGCGAACACCACGATCGTCGCGAGCACCAGCGTGACCGCCGACTGCCACAGCCGGTGCAGTAGGTAGCGGCTCATTTCGCGAACCCGGCGAACGCCGTACGGATCACCCCGTCCGGGTAGGTCTTCACACCGAGCAGCTTCTTCGAGACCCCGGTCAGGTTGCGCTGCCGGTACAAGTAGATCAGCGGCTCGTCCTGCTGCAGCTTGGTGACGACATCGCCGTACAGCTTGACGCGCTGGGCCTTGTCGGTGGCCTGCCGCGCGTCGGTGAGCAGCTTGTCGACCTCGGGACTGCTGTAACCGGCCACGTTCTGGCTGCCGGTGCTGCCGACGAAGTTGAAGATGTTCGCATCGGGGTCGACCCGCCCGGACCAGCCGAGCTGCAGGATCTCGAAGTCCCCGCGGTCCTGCTGGTCGAGAAGTGACGCATACTCGACCGGCTTGATCACCAGCTCGAATCCACCGTCCTTCACCATCGCCTGCAATGCCTGCGCGAGCCGCAGGCTGTCGGGGTTGTTCGAAGTGATCATCGAGACTTTGTACGGCATACTGACGCCAGCCGCGGTGAGTAGTTCCTTGGCCTTCGCCGGGTCATGCGCGGGGCAGACCTGAGCAGCGTCGGACGTGAACTCGCTCTTCGGTGAGACCGGTGAGCAGGCGACCGTGTTGAGCCCGTTGAAGATCGACTTGACCAGCGCGGCCCGGTCGATGGACAGGTCGAACGCCTGCCGGACGCGCGGATCCTTCGCGATCGGGGTGTCGAGCTGCTTGAGGGGGTTGCCGACGCCGTTCGCGTTGGCGATGTTGATCGTGACTCCCTGGTAGCCGAGCGACTGCGACTGCAGGACGCTGACCGTGCTGTCCTTCTGCAGCGCAGGCGCGTCCTGGCTCGAGAGCGAATCCGCGACCTGCGCGTCCCCGGCCTTCAGGTTGGCCGAGCGGATGCTGGAGTCGGTGATGATCCGGTACTCGATCGCGTCCAGGTGCACCTTGGCGGCGTCGTAGTACAGGGGGTCTTTGACGACCTTGATCGAGTTCTGCGCGACGCGGTTGGCGAACTTGAACGGGCCGACGCAGGCCGGGGCGGTGGAGAAGTTCGCGCCGAGCTTGGTGATCGCGGCCGGGCTCAGCACCATGCCGGCCCGGTCGGCGAGCGCGGCGGTCAGCGGCGCGAACGGCTTCGACAGCTTGATCACCACGGTGTTCGGGTCCGGGGCCTCGACCGCGCTGATCGGGCCGAGCTCACTCTTGCGGGCCGAACCCGCCAGCGTCAGACCGCGCTCGAGCGTCGTCTTCACTGCGGCGGAGTCGAAGGTGCCGCCATCGGCGAACTTCACGCCCTGCCGCAGCGGGATGGTCAGACTGAGCCCGTCCGGCGCGACAGTAGGCAGCGCGATCGCCAGCTGCGGCACGACCTTCGCGTCCGGGCCGAGGTCGTACAGCTTCTCGCACATCGTGTGGAAGACGTACCGCGAGTACAGGCTGCGCGACAGCGTCGGATCCAGCTTGTCGGGATCGGCCGAGAGCGCGACCGTCAACGTCCCGCCGGGCTTGACCTGGCTCGGGTCCGCCGGGTCGCCGAAGACGTCCTGGCCGGCCGAGCTGGTGGCGCCGGGCGTGTCACCGGAGGGCTGCACCGGCGAGCAGCCGACCGCGACGAGGGCGATCACGGTCGCGGCGGCTGTCGCGGTCGCTCTCGCAGTCGCTCTCGCTTTCGCGGTGGCTGTCGCGAGGACGAGCGGAAGTCGAGGAGTCATCACATGCTCCCTGTGTAGGCGGTTCCCAGACTGTTTCATGTATACAAGCGACCTGCGCAAGGGATTGGGCGAGTTTGTTTCAAACCTTTGCCAATCGTGGTCAGCCTCCGACGGCAGGCCGGAGGGGGAGGTGCCCACGAGCCGGCCTGCCGTTGGACCGCCATTACCCGCCCAGTTGCCAGGCGTCGGCCTTCAGCAGGTCGACTGGGCCGGTCGGTGTGGTCGCGGTGACGGTGAGGCCTTCGCCGCCCAGGACGACGTCGGTGTGGACGGAGGAGTTGTTCAGCCCGCGGGCGTAGCGCTCGTCGGCTGTCAGATCGACGCCGCCCTCGAGCGCGAAGGGGAAGCTCTGGCCCCAGGCGATGTGGCAGCCCGCGTTCTCGTCGAACAAGGTGTTGTGGAAGACGAGGTCCGCCTGCGCGACCCGGGACTCCTGGTCGACCAGGGCGACCTCGCCGAGGCTGCGAGCGCCGCTGTCGCTGTCGAGTTGGGCCCGGACCAGGTCGGCTCCGCTGGTGGCCGAGACCTCGGTGATCCGGCCGCCTGCGAACGTGAGCTCCAGACCCTCCACCAACTGGCCAGCGATCACCACCGGCTTGGTCAGCCGGGCGACGCCATCCGCCCGGTGCCGGTCAGGGCTGGTGAAGACCTCCTCGGTCGGGATGTTCGGCAGGAACGGGATGCCGGCCGGATCGGCCACCGACCCGCCGGTCCAACGACAGTCAGGCAGCAGGCCGATAGTCAGGTCGGTGCCTTCACCGACGTACCGGAGCTCGCTCATCTGCAAGGCGTTCAATGTGGCACACCGCCCAGCGAGGGCCGCCGATCGGTCCCGCCACGCACTGACCGGATCGGCTTCGTCCAGCCGCATCGCCCGCGCAACGACGTCCCACAATCGGTCGACGTCGGGTTCGCCGTACACCTGGGTCGCCCAGCCTTCGTTCGGCGCGGCCACCACCGTCCACCGCCATCGCCCACTCATCACCGCCTGCTGCCGGGCGATCCGTTCCTGCGTCCGTACGGCGGCTACCCGCGCGGGGTCGATGCTGGCGTACAGGTTCGGATCCGGCGTACCGACCAACGCGATCGACGCAATGCCTTCCTCGGCCCAAGCGCGCGTGCGTTCCAACGCCCAGGGCCGATCGGCGGTCAGTGCCGCGAGATCGCTGTGCACGAGGTCGGACCGATGGCTGACTCCGTCGGCCCAGAGCACCTCCACCCAGCCCGCTCCGGCCACGTAGGCGCGCTCGACCACCGCCCGGGCGACCTCTGCCTGCGCGAGGTCGGCGTTGATCACCACGCCCTGCCCGGGTTGCACGTTCACTCCGACCTGGACGACCAGATCGGCGAATCGCTCCAGCAGTTCTTCCTTCATCCCAGCCCCTAGAGGTAGTTTTAGGTATTCACGCTGGCGTGAACATTGGCAGATGTGTGAACATCGCACAAGACATTCTCGCGAAGGAGTTGCCATGCATGGACCGGACGAGCCCCGGCCGGTTCGGGTCATCACCGATGTCGAGACGATGCGCGCGCTGTCGGATCCGACCCGGGTCGCCATCTTGCGGCTACTGATGAGCGGCGATCGGAGCGCGCCGCCGGTAATGTCGGCCAAGGAGCTCGCGGCCGCGCTCGGCGAACCGCAGACCAAGCTGTACCGGCACCTCAAGCAACTCGAAGCACTCAACCTGATCGAGGTGGGGGAGACCCGGCTGGTCTCCGGCATCCAGGAGCAGCGATACCGAACCGCCCAGCTCGACTTCAGTATCAGCCGCGACCTCGTCACCAACGGAGGCTCGGCCGAGTTCGCCGACACCCTCACGGCCCTCTTCAGTGAGTTCCGCACCGATCTGCTCTCGGGTCTGCGGGCAGGCCGAGTCCCCGTCGGCACAGCGGCGGAGACGCCGCTCGGCCTGGTGCTCGGCCGCGGCATGGTGGCCAGGGTGAGCCCGACTCGCGCGGCCGAATTCCGCCGGCGCTTGGTCGCGCTGCAGGCCGAGTTCGACGCCCTCGAAGACGACGATCCAACTGGCATTCCGGTCCACCTCCTTATTGGCTGGTACGCGGTCACCGACCCTGACTGACGCCTGGATTCCCTTGTGGGGCTGGGGATTTGCCGCGTTACTTTTCTCTGACTATATTAGAACACATGTTCGAAGCAGAGATTGCGTCGCTGTCGACGGCCGACTTGCTGGAGTCGGCTGCCGGGGAGCGTGCGGCCGAGTATCGGTCGGCGGCGCGGTCTCTGGTGTATGCGGTGGTGTATGCGGATCGTTTCCATCCTGATGTGCATCCGGGGCGTTCGGGTCGTCGGGTGGGTGATGGTCGGGAGCGTGCGGTGGTGCTGGGTGGTGAGGGGTGTCCGCTGGTGCTGGAGTTCTGTGTTGCGGAGTATGCGGCTGTGGTGGGGGTGTCGCCGGGTGTGGGGCGTCAGTATTTGGCGGATGCGTTGGGGTTGCGGCATCGGTTCCCGCTTCTGTGGGTGCGGGTGCTGGCTGAGGAGGTGACGGCGTGGAAGGCGCGCAATCTGGCGCGTGAGTGCGAGAAGTTGTCGTTGGAGGCGGCGCTGTATGTGGATAAGAGGGTCGCGCATCTGCTGGACACGATTTCGCCGACGAGGCTGGCCAAGATCATCAAGGCCGCGAAGATGTATGCCGATCCGGGTTTGGCGAAGTCCGAGGCTGACGAGAAGGCTGCGGAGCGTGGTGTCTGGGTGGGTCAGTCGGATGAGCACGGTACGAAGACTTGTGTGATCAAGGCGGGTTCGGCGGCGGTGCGGCGGCACAAGGCGAAGATCGATGAGATCGCCGAGGCCCTGCTGGTCCAAGGTGATAAGCGCAGTGTCCAGGCCCGCCGCGCGGAGGCGGTCGGCATCATGCCCGACCCCGTCTTCACCAACGAACTCCTGGCCCAAGCCCGAGAACACCAACGCACAACTTCCACCCCCGCTCCCGCGCCCACCCCAGCATCCGCGCCCGCTACCGCGACGGCGCCCGCGCCTACTGCGGGTCCTGCCCCTGCGCCTGATCCTGCTTCTACGTCCGACTCCGGGCCAACGTCAGGCGCCGACTCTGCGCCTGTTCCCGCACCTCCGGCCCGCTTCACCCCCGCATCGGATGGCTCGGGCCGGTCGGCCATCACTCCCAGCCCGAACCCCACCGCTCTGCCGGATCTCGCCCACGCGCGGAACTCCGCCTCTCTATCGGATCTCGCTCCTGCGTCAGGCGCCGCTCCCGTGCTTGATCCCGCTCCCGCGTCGGGCACCGCTCCCGTGCCGGGTCCCGCGCTCGCCGTCGGCCAAGCCCGCGCGTTGGGCAGAACTCCTATGTCGGGTATCACGCCGTCGCCGGATCTCGCCCAGGCGCTGGACTCCGCCGCTCCATCGGATCCCGCTTCCGTGCTGGGTTCCGCCTGCGTGGCGGGCGTCGCTGCCGTATCGGGCGCCGCTCCAGTGTCTGATCGCACATCGATCGCCGGCTCAGCCGCTGCGTCGGGCATGCGCATGTTGGACGTCGCTACGGGACCGAACCCAACTCCGGCGCGTATCTGCGCTCCCGCGCTTGATCTGGCTTACGCGCGAACTGCCGCCTCCATGTCCGGCCTCGCTCCCGTGATGGGTGCCACTGCCGTAGTCGGCGTCACTCCCGTGCTTGGTCCTGCGCCCACGACGGGTCTAGTCGCCGCGCCGAACCTGACTCCTGCCTCGGATCTCGCGTCAGCGCAGGACTTCGCGCCAAGGCGTGCCGACGGCGCCGCGCCCATGGTTGGGCCCGGTCGGGTGGGCGCAGACGGACCAGCTCCCACGTCGTGCCCCGGTCTAGAGCGAGCAGGCGCCTCCGCCTCCCTGCCTGATCCCGAACCCGCTTCCTTGCTTGATCCCGAACCCGCCTCGGTCTCCGCCCCCGCGCCTGCTGCCGCCTCCGGTCGAGATCCAGCAACCGATGATGTTGCTACAGGCAACGACCCGCGGGCTGAGTGGGTAGACGACGCGAGCGCCGATCTGGGTTGCCAGGGCGAACCGATTCGGGGCGCCGAGCGCAGCCGGAACGATCTGCTCGGTGTAGATGACGAGCCCAGGCTCCATGGTGAGCTCAAGGTTGATGGTGAACCTTGGCTCGACGAAGAGCTCGGGACGGGTGGAGGGCTCGGGATGGGTGACGAGCTCGGGCTCCGTGGTGAATCTGGGCTGCATGGTGAGCTCAGAGTTGATGGTGAACCTTGGCTCCGCGAAGAGCTCGGGACGGATGGCGAGCCTGGACTGGATGATGAGGCCGACCGTGACGCGCCCCATCCCAGTACCAGCGATCTGCCTGATCCGCTCGATCAATGCGATGGCTGGGCGACCGAGCCGTTCGAGGCGGTCGGCGGCGGCGACGATTCTGAGGCGGGCGAGTCGATGACCCCCGACGAACTACGTGCCCTCGCCGCCCGGCTCGCCCAGGTCAAACGAGACGCCCATGCCCGCCCACAGGGTGAACGTCCTGCCCCGCCACGGCCAGGGAAGACCGAGGTGTACGTGCATCTCACCGACTACACCCTCGCCAGCGGTGACGGAGTCCTGCGCACAGAAGAGATCGGGCCGCTCCTACTCAGCCAGTTCACCGAACTCACCGGCTACGGCCCCTACATCGTCAAGCCCGTCATCGACCTCAACAAAGCCGTCAGCTCAGATGCCTACGAGAGCACCGGCCAGATCCGCGAACACGTCAAGCTCACCCACCCCGCCGAACTCTTCCCCTACGGCACCCGCGAAACCACCAACCACATCGACCAAGACCACCTCGAGGCCTACGACCCCGACGGCCCACCCGGCCAAACCAACACCGACAACCTCATCCCCCTCAGCCGCTACGCCCACCGCGTCAAAACCCACGCCTCCGGCTGGACAGTCCACCGCATCGACGCCAAAACCATCGAATGGACAACACCCCACGGCTTCATCTTCCGCATCGACCCCACCGGCACCCACCGAATGCCGAAGGACCCCACCAAGCCTGTCACCAGGAGGCAGGGGAACAGGGACGACGCACCACGGGGTGAGAGGTGAGGGGGCGAAGGGTGAGAGGTGGGAGGCCGGGGGAGTGATGGGCCAAGCAGCGGTGGGCGAGGGGTCATGGGCACGAAGGCGGACGGTGCCGGGTGATGGGTACGAAGGCGGGCGCTGCCAGGTCATGGGTGAGGGGGCGAAGGTCAAGCAGTGACGGGTTGCGGGGAGCGAGGCGGGCGGCGCGGGGCCACCTAGCCGCCAGGCGGCCGCCCTTGACGGATGAGGGGTCATGGGGGCGAAGGTCGAGGAGCGACGGGTGAGAAGTGAGGGCAGCGGATGAGGTGCCGAGGGAGGAGTCCAGGCCTGTGGGGCAGGCGGATGGGTGTCAACGAGAAAGCCGGGATGGGCGCCAAGAAGGTGGCGAGGGGATGGGGGGAACGGCGCCTGGGGGAGGGGTGTCAACGAGGATGCGGGGGATGCGGGGGTGACGGACGAGGAGGCGGGGGACGAGAGGGGACAGACGAGGAGTGTGGGATGGGAGAGCAGAGGCCGGCGAAGCGGGGAGGCGGGGGAGCCGCGGGCCCGCCATGCCAGTGGTCACGGTCTTCGCGGTCAGCCAGGCGTTGACGGTTGGTCGCGAGCTCAAGGCGGGTCGGGGCGCCGAACTCGGCCGGCTGATCGCCGGGGACCGGTACGGCGGTGCTGCGATTCCGGTCTGGGACGCGGCGTATTTGACGAAGGCGGCCCCAGACGGAGTTGCCGGCGTTCATCATCCGCCGCGCGGCGAGAGCGCGGGGCCTGCGTCGAGTTCGTGGTTGCGGAGTCCGGACGAACCGACTCCAGTGTGCTTCAGCGGTATCGGTGGCCGGGGATGCGCCACTGGAGGCACGTGTGTGCTTCTGGAGTTCTGAGGTGATCCGGCCGGGCCAGATATGGACGAGGTCCTGGTGGTGGGGCGGACGAACGCTCCCTGATATTTCGGGCTGTGGTTGGACAAAGTGCAACTCGCGATGCTGATGCCGAACTGGAGTGAGCCGGAGTACCTGCTGAACTGATCTACGGATGTTTGCTGCCGGTCCGTGACAGTAGGACTCCGTAGACCTCCGGTTCTTGAGTGTCGTTCGGCGCCCGGGTGCGGGCGCGGCGTCGGTCAGGTCCTGTGGGCTTTGGCTGCAGGGGGTACGCCTGGGATTCGGTTCGGTTCGGGCTGGGATCCATCGCCGCGGACGGATCCCAGTGGCGGCTGCCCACCGGTGCTGCCGCGGTCGGACCAGGGAGTCGCTCGGAAGGCTCGGTCGCCTAGAGCGAGGTTCACAATGGTCTTTGTACAAGAGCTCTTGTCTAATCGCTAGGGCGCTGCGCGTCTCAGGAGGGAAGGCAACGGCCTTAAGCGGGTGGGGTCACCAGTCGAGGGTTAAGGCTATTAGGGGGTCGGGGGATGCGGGGGCGGCTGGGGTCCAGGTCTGTTCGTTTAGGCGGTAGGCGTGCCAGTTGCCGTGGTGGTCGAGTCGCAGTTGGGTGTCGGGGCGGACGGTCACTCGGTTGCCGGTGACCTCGATGTCCTCGACCTCTTCCGCGAGGAGGTCGGTGCGGGCTCGGGCCAGTTCTGCGGGGGTCGGTTGCCAGGGGTGCTCGAGTACGTCGAGGCCGGCTACGCCGCCGTACCGCCAGGCCTGGACGCCTAGCCCCAGCTCGGTCGCTCGGCCAGTGGCCTCGGCTAGAGGGGTGAGCAGTTCGGGGAAGTCGGCTGCTAGGCGGACGGCGTCCTGCCATTCGTCGAGCGGTTGTGGTTCGGGTGTCCCGTTGAGCAGGGCGATGAGCAAGGAGCGGGCTCGTCGGGATGCGTCGAGGACGAGCATCGGGAGTACACCGGTGGCGATCGGCGAGGGCGGTTCGATCCCGCTTACCGCCAGTTCTTCGAGGAGGACCTTGCGCGGTACGACGGGCAGCGGAGGCAGCTCGCGGATGGCCGGAGGTACGTCAGCAGGCGCGCCGAGAACCTCATCCTCAACCTCAGCTTGACCCGTGGACCGGGCGACGAGCTGGTCGAGCAGGAGCTCGCGGGAGCGGCCGCGGAGGTGGAGCAGGACGAAGGGATCGGAGTCGAGCAGCCAGGCGACTTGGTAGGACAGGCCGGCGGCGTGCTGGCAGGGGAGTTCCCAGTCGTCGCAGGTGCAGCTCGGGTCGAGGTCGCCGATCCCGGGCAGGAACGCGACTCCGGCCGCTTCGGCTGCCTCGATCAGGTCGTGCGGCATCTCACCGTCAAGTAGAGCTGCAATGTGCCCGGCCCGCGCCGCGACCTGATCCAGGAACTGTTCCCACTCGGCCTCGGTCAGCTCGTCGACCCGGACGACGACCTCGTAGGTGTCGTCGGGCGAGTAGACCGTCGCGCCGATCCGGCCGGGGCTGATCGTGATCGTGCCGACGTGCCCGGAGTTCGCGTACCGGCGGCCCTTCTTCAGTTGGGTCGCGTCCAGCGAGGTGTCCTCCAGGGCCTGCACCCACGCGCGGGCCCACCAGGAGTGGCCGCGCGTACTGCGCTGCTGGGCCGGGAACGCCGGATATCCCTGAGCCATGCTCATCGCAGACCTCCCCGCAGCTCGACCAGATCGGCGAGCTCGTCGTTCGAGAGCTCGGTGAGTGCCGCTTCGCCACCGGCCAGGACGGCGTCGGCGAGCTCCCGCTTGGCGGCGAGCATCGCCGCGATCCGGTCCTCGATGGTGCCCTCGGCAATTAATCGGTGCACTTGGACCGGCTTGGTCTGACCGATCCGGTACGCCCGGTCGGTCGCCTGGTCCTCGACGGCCGGATTCCACCAGCGGTCGTAGTGCACGACATGGTCCGCGCGGGTCAGGTTGAGCCCGGTGCCGGCGGCCTTCAGGGACAGCAAGAACACCGGTACGTCGCCCGCCTGGAACCGCTCGACCATCTCCTCGCGCTTCCGCACCGGGGTCCCGCCGTGCAGCAACTGGGTCGCGATTCCGCGGGCGGCGAGGTGACGCTCGAGCAGGCGCGCCATCGCGACGTACTGGGTGAATACCAGGACAGCGCCGTCCTCGGCGACGATCGTTTCGAGCAGTTCGTCGAGGAGTTCGAGCTTGCCGGAGCGGCCGGTCAGGCGGGCGTCCTCGCCTTCCTTCAGGTACTGCGCTGGGTGGTTGCAGATCTGCTTGAGCCCGGTGAGCAGTTTGACGATCGCGCCGCGGCGCGCCATCCGGTCGCTGGCGGTGACTGCGGCCATCAGCTCGCGAACGGTCGCTTCGTAGAGCGCGGCCTGCTCGCGGGTCAGTGAGACGCTCTGATCCGTCTCGGTCTTCGGTGGCAGCTCCGGCGCGATGCCGGGGTCGGACTTCTTCCGTCGGAGCAGGAACGGTCGCACCAGCTTCGCCAGCCGGTCCGCGACCTCTTCGTCCTTGTCGGCCTCGATCGGTGTCGCCCATTGAGTCCGGAATGTGCTGAGCCGGCCGAGCAATCCCGGCGTCGTCCAGTCGAGGATTGCCCAGAGCTCGGAGAGATTGTTCTCGACCGGTGTACCCGTCAGGGCGACTCGCGCCTGCGAGGGCACGGTCCGGAGCGCCTTCGCCGTACCGGATGAGGGGTTCTTCACGTGCTGCGCCTCATCGGCGACGACGAGACCCCAGCGTTGGGCGCCTAGCCGGGCGGCGTCGCGTCGCAGGGTCCCGTACGTCGTCAGCACGAAGCCGTCCTCGGCGCCGTCCAGCGACCGAGAAGATCCGTGGAAGCGGCGCACCGGGGTGCCGGGGGCGAAGCGGTTGACCTCGCGTTCCCAGTTTCCGAGGAGGGAGGCGGGGCAGACGACGAGGGTCGGGCCGGTGGTCCCGGCGGACTCTTGGCGGTGCAGATGCAGGGAGATCAGGGTGATCGTCTTGCCGAGACCCATGTCGTCGGCGAGGCAGCCGCCGAGGCCGAGCGAGGTCATCCGGGCAAGCCATCGGAGGCCGCGCAGTTGGTAGTCGCGCAGGGTCGCTTGCAGAGCAGCCGGTACGTCGATGAGCTCGTCGGCGCGTTCGGGATCGGCGATGCGAGTGCGCAGCTCGGACAACCAGGCGGTGGGCTCGACCTTGATCTGGCGGCCGTCCACCTCGGTGGTCCCGGTCAGTGCGGCGCTCAGGGCGTCGATCGGAGTGACCGGTTTGAGGATGCGGTCGCGCGCCTTGCGGGCCAGCTCGGGATCGATCAGCATCCACTGGTCGCGCAGCTTGACGACCGGCCGGGTTGCCTCGGCCAGCTGGTCGAGCTCGTCCTCGGTCAGTGGGTCGTCGCCGAGCGCGACCTGCCAGCGGAAGTCGAGGGTCGCGTCGCCACCGAAGAAGCTCGGCAGGTCGCTTGGTCGGCGCTGCGGTGCGGTGATCGCGGCGCGTGCTTTGAGGTCGCGGCCGAGGCTGCGCGGCCAGTGCAGATCGACGCCGGCGGCAGCCAAACGCTGACCGGATCCGGCGAGTAGATCGGCGACCTCTTCGTCGGCCAGCTCCAACCGGTCCGGCACGGCGGAGTCCAGCAACCGGGCCAGCGCGGGCCAGACGCGCCCGGCCCGGCGGATCGCGAGGGTTGCGTCGATCCGGGCGCGCGGTCCGAAGCCCGGCACCTCGGCGGCCCAGACGTCGTCTGCGTCTCGCACGAGGGTTGGGTCTTTGAGGCTGTGGAGTTGGACGATCGCCTGGAACGCCTGCGACTCCGACATCTCGATGCGCAGGGAGACGCGGACTCCGCTGTCGAGTCCGACTGATACCTCGTCGGCCCAGCGTCGCAAGCCGCCGGCTGGCTGTGGTGCCTTGGCGGCGAACAAGCTGCCTTGGGCCTTGGCTGCGGCGGGGGAGCGTGGCATTCCATCGGCGACCGCGTCCCAGAAGGCTCGGACCAGTCCTTCAGCGGCGAGGTCGCCGGGCAGTGCGGTCAGCGGCATCGCCTCGGCGAGCGCGACCAGGCGGGTGATGTCGTCGGGATCCAGCGGGCCCATCCGCCAGGCGTCGTAGCCGTCGGGCGAGACGCCGGGCAACAGCTTGCCTCGGGCAACCAACTGGAGGGCGGCGACTGCCACGGCACCCCAGAAGGCGGCTGACGGGTGGGCACCCGGTTCGCGCCGCATCCGGCCGAGCATCGGTACGGCGTCGGCGACGCTCACGCTGATTGCGCGCGAAGAGTCGTCGAGCCGCACCTGCTCACCGATTCCGAGTGGGAGCTCGCCACCCTCCGGATCCCAGAACAGCACTCGACCGTCCCGTGGTGGATCCGCAGGCTCGAACCCGACCACACACCCCGACAGAGCAGACAACCGCACTCCCAACATTCCGACCGATCAAGACCCGACGCCGCCTCAACTGCCTTAGACCGTGAGGACCTCCGCGTCGGTCTGGCCAGCACCGGGCTGGTCGAACTGAGTTCTGTAGAGCTCTGAGTAGCGTCCCTCGGCGGCCAGGAGGCTGGTGTGGGTGCCCTGCTCGACGATACGGCCGTCTTCGATCACGAGGATCTGGTCGGCGGCGCGGATGGTCGAGAGCCGGTGGGCGATCACGACGGCGGTCCGGCCGGCGAGTGCTTCGGTGAGCGCGGCCTGGACGGCGGCCTCGTTCGTGGAGTCGAGCGCAGCCGTTGCTTCGTCGAGAATGACGACGCGCGGCTGAGCCAGCAAGAGCCGAGCGATGGTGAGGCGCTGGCGCTCGCCGCCGGAGAGGCGGTAGCCGCGCTCGCCGACCACGGTGTCGAGGTCATCAGGCAGGGATCGGATGAGGTCTTCGAGTCGGGCTCGCCGCAGTGAGTCCCACAGGTCGTCTTCGGTTGCTTCGGGCCGGGCGAGGAGCAGGTTCTCCCGGATGGAGTCGTGGAAGAGGTGTCCGTCCTGGGTGACCATGCCGAGCGTGGCCCGCAGCGACTCGGCCGACACATCCCGTACGTCGACGCCCGCGAGCCGGACCGAGCCCGAGTCAACGTCGTACAGGCGGGGGATGAGTTGGGCGATGGTGGACTTGCCGGCCCCGGAGGATCCGACCAGGGCGACCATCTGGCCAGGCTCGGCCCGGAAGGTCATGTCGTGCAGGACCTCGACGCCGCCGCGGGTGTCGAGCTTGGCGACCTCCTCGAGGGAGGCGAGTGAGACCTTGTCGGCGGAGGGGTAGGCGAAGCGCACGTTGGTGAACTCGACCGAGACCGGGCCGTCGGGGACCGTGCCGGCGTCCAGCTTGTCCTCGATGAGCGGCTTGAGGTCGAGGACCTCGAAGACGCGCTCGAAGCTGACCAGTGCTGTCATCACCTCGAGGCGCGCGCTCGCGAGCGCGGTCAGTGGGGCGTAGAGCCGGGTCAGGAGGAGTGCCATCGAGACGACCGCGCCGGCGTCGAGTTGGTCGCGGAGTGCGTAGAACCCGCCGAGGCCGTAGACGACTGCGAGCGCGAGCGCGGATACGAGGGTCAGTGAGGTGACGAAGATCCACTGGACCATCGCGGTCCGGACGCCGATGTCGCGCACTCGCCGGGCCCGGGAGGCGAACTCGGCCGACTCCCGTGCCGGGCGGCCGAAGAGCTTGACCAAGGTGGCGCCGGGAGCGGAGAAGCGCTCGGTCATCTGGGTGCTCATGGTTGCGTTGTAGTTTGCCGCTTCGCGTTCGAGGGCGGCGAGGCGGCCACCGACCCGGCGGGCCGGAATGACGAAGATCGGCAGGATGACCAGCGCCAAGAGGGTGATCTGCCAGGAGACGCGCAGCATCACTACCAGGGTCAGCGCGAGCATCACGAGGTTGCTCACCACGCCGGAGAGGGTGTCGCTGAACGCGCGCTGCGCGCCGATCACGTCGTTGTTGAGCCGGGAGACGAGGGCGCCCGTCCGGGTGCGGGTGAAGAAGGCGATCGGCATCCGCTGGATGTGGTCGAAGACCGCGGTGCGCAGGTCGAGGATCAGGCCTTCGCCGATCCGGGACGAGAGCCATCGGGTGAGCATGCTGATCCCGGCCTCGGCGACGGCGATGACCGCGATCAGCAGCGCGAGGCGGAGCACGATCTCGAACGGTTTGCTGTCGACGATCGCGTCGACCACCTGGCCGGCGAGCACCGGGGTGGCCACGGCGAGCACGGCCGCGGCGACGCTCAGCACGAGGAACGAGATCAGCTGTTTCTTGTGCGGGCGCGCGAAGGCGAGGATCCGCAGCAGTGTCTCCTTGGAGAACGGGCGTCTGTCGTCCTGTGCGTGCATCGCGTGGTACAGCGAGTTCCACGCGGTCATTTCCATACTCACAGCGGGCTCCACGGCGTCGGTCGATCGGGTGTGTCGATGATTCCGTATCTCACCGACAATTTCCGACCGTAAGACCTCAATGAAACTTGAGGTCAAGCGACGATCGAACTGGGTACAGTGTACGAAGAATATCCGATCCGGCAGAATCGCGCACATGACCCAGGAGTACAGCGGCAGTGGAGACCCGGCGAAGAGCCTCGAGCTGCTCTGGCGCAAGCAGAAGCAGCCGACGCGTGGCCCGAAGCCGGCGCTGACGGTCGAGGGTATCGTCGAGGCCGCCCTGCGGGTCGCCGACACCGAGGGGATCGCGGCGATGTCGATGCGCCGGGTCGCGGACGAGCTCGGTGCGGGCGCGATGACGCTGTACCGCTATGTCCCCGGCAAGGGTGAGCTCCTCGACGTCATGCTCGACACTGTGTACGGCGAGTTGCCGAAGCGCGTCGTACCGGGGGATTGGCGGGTCAAGCTCGACGAGGTCGCCCGGGAGAACCGGGAGCTGTATCTGCAGCACCCCTGGATGCTGCATGTGGCGGTGAGTCGTCCGCCGCTGGGTCCGCAGGTGATGGCGAAGTACGAGTACGAGCTGGCCGCGATCGAGGGGATCGGGCTGACCGATGTCGAGATGGATGCGACGGTCACGCTGGTGAACGGCTACGTGCATGGCGCGGTCCGGGCGGCGGTGGAGGCGCGGCAGGTGATCCAGCACTCGGGGATGACCGACAAGGAGTGGTGGCTGGCTCATGTGCCGCACCTGGACCGGATCGCCGACGCCGACAGTTACCCGCTGGCGAGCCGGGTGGGGAGTACGGTCGGGGACGAGTTCGACGCGCCGTACGACTCCGATCACGGCTTCGAGTACGGCCTGGCCCGGCTGCTCGACGGGGTCGCGAAACTGGTCCTGGACCGCAACAAGGATCGCCCGTAAATACAGTTGTGAGTGAGTACTCACTCAGTTACCCTCGTTCGCGTGTCACCACGAGCCGCACCACTGCCCCCCGAGGAACGCCGCGCCGCCATCGTCGCGGCGGCGCTGCCGTTGCTCCAGGAGTTCGGCCCGGACGTGAGTACGAAGCAGATCGCCGAGGCCGCGGGGATCGCCGAGGGGACGATCTTCCGCGCGTTCGGCAGCAAGGACGCGCTCATCGACGCCGCGCTGGCCAAGGCCTTCGACATCAGTGACCTGCTGACGGCGCTCAGCGAGATCGACAGCGCGCAGTCGCTGCGCGAGCGGGTGGTCGCCGCCGTCGACATCGGCCAGCAACGGCTGCGGGACGTGTTCAAGCTGATGTTCGCGATGCGGGTCGCCCGCCCGCCGGAGTTGAAGTCGACTCCGATGGAAGAGGCCAGGCGCAAGCGCCAGTCCGATCTGGTCAACCTCGCGTACGCCGATCTGCTGCGTCCCGACGCGGATCAGTTGCGCTTCTCGCCCGAGGAGGCCGTGCGCCGGCTCCAGATGGTCACGTTCTCGGGAACCCACCCAATGATTTCCGGTGGCCAGGTGCTGACCGCCGAGGAGATCGTCGACTTCGCGTTCGGCGGTCTGCTCCGGCACGACAGCGGTCAGGCACCGGTCGCCACGGAGGTCGCCGAGTTCGCGCTCGGTGATCTCCAGCCACACCATTCAGGGGATGATCGATGTTAGTACGACTCTTGCGTACGCACCTGCGTCCGTACGCGGGATACCTGTCCCTGGTGGTCGTCCTGCAACTGGTCGGGACGATCGCCTCCCTCTACTTGCCCAGCCTGAACGCCGACATCATCGACAACGGTGTGGCCAAGGGCGACACGGGTTACATCATGAGCACCGGTGGCTGGATGCTGGGCGTCAGCCTGATCCAGATTCTCTGCACGGTCGTCGCGGTGTACTTCGGGGCCAAGACGGCTGCGCTGTTCGGGCGTGACGTCCGGGCCGCGGTGTTCCACCAGGTCGGTGCGTTCTCCGCCCGTGAGGTGAACCAGTTCGGCGCGCCGACACTGATCTCGCGCAGCACGAACGACGTGACCCAGGTGCAGATGCTTGTCGTCACCACCTGCACGATGCTGGTCGCCGCGCCGATCACGATGGTCGGCGGCTTGTTCATGGCGATCCGTGAGGAGGCCGGCCTGGCTTGGCTGGTCGCTGTCGCGGTGCCGCTGCTGGCCGCGGCGATCGGGCTGATCGCGGGCCGGATGGTGCCGCAGTTCCAGCGGATGCAGAAGTACGTCGACGGCGTGAACCGGGTGCTGCGTGAGCAGATCACCGGTATCCGGGTGGTCCGGGCGTTCGTCCGCGAGCCGCACGAGACCAAGCGTTTCGCGACGGCCAACGCCGACCTGACCGATTCCGCGACGCGGGCCGGCCGGTTGATGGCGCTGGTCTTCCCGGTGGTGATGCTGATCCTGAACGTGTCGAGCATCGCGGTGCTGTGGTTCGGCGCCTCCCGGGTGGAGAGCGGAGCGATGGAGGTCGGCGAGCTGACTGCCTTCCTGAGCTACCTGATCCAGATCCTGTTCTCGGTGATGATGGCGACCTTCGTGATGATCATGGTGCCGCGTGCCGCGGTCTGCGCGGACCGGATCACCGAGGTGCTGTACACCGACTCGTCGGTGCAGCCGCCGGCCACGCCGATCAAGTCCTTCACGGGGCGCGGTCAGCTGAGCCTGGAGCACGCGTCGTTCAAGTTCCCGGGAGCGGCCGAGCCGGTACTGCGGGACATCAACTTCGTGGCGTCACCGGGGCAGACGACGGCGATCATCGGGAGCACCGGCGCCGGTAAGACGACGCTGCTGTCCTTGGTGCCGCGCCTGATGGACGCGACCGACGGCCGCGTGCTGGTCGACGGCATCGACGTACGGGATATCGAGCCGGAGGCGCTCTGGGAGCGCATCGGTCTGGTTCCGCAGCGTCCGTACCTGTTCTCCGGGACCGTCGCGAGCAACCTGCGCTACGGCAATCCGGAGGCGACGGACGAGGAGCTCTGGACGGCGTTGGAGATTGCCCAGGGCAAGGACTTCGTGGAGTCGATGCCGCAGGGGCTGGAGTCCCCGATCGCCCAGGGCGGGACCAACGTGTCCGGTGGTCAGCGGCAGCGGCTGGCGATCGCGCGGGCGCTGGTCCGTAAACCGGAGATCTACCTGTTCGACGACTCGTTCTCGGCGCTGGACCTGGCCACCGATGCCCGCCTGCGGGCGGCGTTGCGGCCGGTGACGCGGGAGGCGTGTGTGGTGATCGTGGCGCAACGTGTCTCGACGATCATCGACGCCGATCAGATCATCGTGATCGAGGACGGCGCGATCGTCGGCAAGGGCCGGCACGACGAGCTGCTGGACAGTTGTCCGACGTACGTCGAGATCGTCGAGTCCCAGCGTTCCGCGGAGGAGGCAGCATGAGTGAGGAAAACGCTGCCCCTGAGGGGGAGCAGACGGTGAAGGCGACCGACCGGCCGACCACGGGTCGGGCGTTCGGCCCTCCGGGAGGTATCCCGGGGGACAAGTCGATGAACTTCGGTCCGTCGGCCAAGCGGTTGCTGAAGCGGCTGCGTCCGCACCGGGTGCAGGTGTCCGGGGTCGTCGTGCTGGCGATCTTCAGCGTCGGTCTGTCGGTGCTGGGGCCGAAGATCCTCGGTCGGGCGACGGACATCATCTTCGCCGGCTACATCGGCAAGAGGTTCCCGAGTGGGGTGACCAAGGAGCAGGTCATCGACCAGACCCGCGCCGCCGGCAACGGCCGGCTCGCGGACCTGCTGCAAGGCGTCGACCTGATCCCCGGCGTGGGGATCGACTTCGATGCCCTGCGCAACGTCTTGATGATGGTGCTGGCCTTGTACGTCGGTGCCTTCTTCCTGTCCTGGATGCAGGGCTACATCCTGAACGGCGTCGTCCAGCGAACCGTGTACGACCTGCGGTCCGAGGTCGAGGACAAGCTGAACCGGCTGCCGCTCAGCTACTTCGACGGTGCACCGCGCGGTGAGCTGCTGAGCCGGGTCACCAACGACATCGACAACATCTCGACCAGCCTCCAGCAGACGCTGAGCCAGTTGCTCACGTCGCTGCTGACGGTGGTCGGCGTACTGGCGATGATGTTCATCGTTTCGCCGGTACTGGCGTTGATCGCGCTGGTGTCGATCCCGATCTCGATGATTGTCACCGCGCTGATCGCGAAGCGGTCGCAGGCGAGGTTCGTCGCGCAGTGGCGGCACACGGGGGCGCTGAACGGCCAGATCGAGGAGGCGTTCACCGGGCACGAGCTGGTGAAGGTGTTCGGCCGGCAGAAGGAGATCGAGGCGTCGTTCGCGAAGAAGAACGACGAGCTGTACCAGGCCGCGTTCGGGGCCCAGTTCATCTCCGGTCTGATCATGCCGCTGATGATGTTCGTCGGGAACCTGAACTACGTGGTGATCGCGGTCGTCGGCGGTCTGCGGGTCGCTTCGGGTCAGCTGTCGCTGGGTGACGTGCAGGCGTTCATCCAGTACTCGCGGCAGTTCACCCAGCCGCTCACCCAGGTCGCCTCGATGGCGAACCTGCTGCAGTCGGGTGTCGCGTCGGCCGAGCGGGTCTTCGAGGTCCTGGACGCCGAGGAGCAGGTGCCGGAGGACGCGACGCCGGAGACGGTCACGCAGGCTCGGGGCCGGGTCGAGTTCGAGCACGTGTCGTTCTCGTACAACCCGGACAAGCCGTTGATCACCGACCTGAGTCTGGTCGCGGAGCCCGGGATGACGGTCGCGATCGTCGGCCCGACCGGCGCGGGCAAGACGACGCTGGTCAACCTGATCATGCGCTTCTACGAGTTGAACGGCGGCCGGATCACGCTCGACGGTGTGGACATCACCGAGCTGACCCGGCACGATCTGCGGTCGCGGATCGGCATGGTGCTGCAGGACACGTGGCTGTTCGGCGGCACGATCCGGGACAACATCCTGTACGGGAACCTGGACGCGACCGAGGAGGACATGCTGGCCGCGGCCAAGGCGACGTACGTCGATCGCTTCGTGCACAGCCTGCCCGACGGGTACGACACGGTCATCGACGAGGAAGGCAGCAACGTCAGCGCCGGTGAGAAGCAGCTCCTCACGATCGCTCGGGCGTTCCTGGCCGACCCGCAGTTGCTGATCCTGGACGAGGCCACCAGCTCGGTCGACACCCGCACGGAGGTCCTGGTCCAGCGGGCCATGGCTGCGCTGCGGTCGGACCGGACCAGCTTCGTCATCGCGCACCGGTTGTCCACGATCCGCGATGCCAACCTGATCCTGGTCATGGAGAACGGCGCGATCGTCGAGCAGGGCAACCACCGCGAGCTTCTCGCGATCGATGGTGCTTACGCGAACCTCTACAACGCGCAGTTCAGCGGCGCGGTCGCTGATGTCGATGCCGAAGCGGTTCCGGCCGGTCCGCCGACTCGACGGAGCTGAGGTGTTCTCGCCGTTCATGACTTCCAACCGGAGTCATGGACGGCGAGAGGCCCGCAGTAGCTCTCTGATCTGATTCACTGCGCAGCGTGCCTCGCAAACTTTTCGCCGTCCTGATCAGTGCCCTGTTGCTCGCAAGCTGTGGAACTCAGCCGGCGCCCGCGCGAGAGGTGCCGGTCGATTCGTCCTGCGAGACGCCGCCTGGTGGGGACGCAGCCGTTCCGAAGTCCGGAGTTCGGATCACCGGGGTGAGCCGGGTAGCGCCGTACTGCGCGCAGTTCGAGGTCACCAACTCCGGCAAGGAGGCTGCTGACTACACGGTCACCTTCGCTTTCCAGACGGGCGCCGGCGAGGCAGTGGTGAACCCGGCGCGGACGGTGGCAGGTGTGAAACCGGGCCGGTCCGCGAAGGACTCAGTCACCGCAGATGACTCTCGCGGGGTTCAGTTGCGGGTGAAGATCCTCAAGGTGCGGAGCATCCCTACCGCCGAAGCGCCCTCCAAAGGCGGCAAGTGCCCGAGCTCGGGGGTGCGCCTGTACGCAGATGAAGACGCCGACGCGACCATGGGAGAGCGCACCCTGGGGATCCACTGGGTGAACTGCGGTACGCGAACTGTCACCGTCGTCAGCCCGCCGAAGGTGCAGCTCCTCGACGAGAGCCACCGACCTGTCAGCGGTGTGGCGATCACAACGGACGGTAAGGCGCAGCGGCTGGTTCTGAAGCGCGGTGAGCGTGCCACTGCCACTCTGAACTGGCGCAACACTCTCGAGGCCGGCCGCACCAATGTGAACAGTCCCTATGCGAGGGTCTGGGCCGAGCCTGGCGCCGCACCGGTCATGTTGACCCCTGAGTTCGACCTGGGCAGCACGGGCAAGGTCGTCGTCAGTCCTTGGAAGAAGGACCAGCCCTAGCTTGCGTGGTGGGTTATCCATTCGCGGAACGCGGCAGGCGCCGAGTACATGGGCATGTGATCGGCGTGCGGGAGGATCGAGAGCGTCGCGTTGGGGGCCTGGGCAGCTAGGCGCTGCGCCCAGAGCTGGGTGCCTTGGAAGTCGTGTTTGCCGACGAGGACATGCACCGGTACGGCGAGTTCGGCGAAGCGGGCCTTGATCGGCGGATCGAGTTCTTGGCCGTGGGCCTCTTCCATCACCAGGATGCGGGAGTTGGCCACGGCGAGCCCGGTGAGTAGGCGACGGTCGGCTTCGGTGACTTGCGGGCACCAGCCGTCAATGTCGTGGGCGGCCGCCGCGGGGACGCCTTCGGTCTCGAGGAGGTCGGTGATCTCGGCGAAGTGGTTTCGCATGACGACCCGGGCCGTCTCTTCGGCCGGTGAAGGCTCGGGGAACTCACCGAACGACGGCCCCAGGGCACAGACCTTCGCCACGCGTTCGGGGTGCCGGTGGGCGAAGGCGAGCGCGCGGCGGCCACCGTCGGACGATCCGACCAGGACGGCCCGCGAGACCTCGGCCGCGTCCAGTACGGCGAGCAGATCCGCGATCTCGTCGTACGGGGCGAAGGATGCCGACGAGAGACCGTTGTCGCGATAGTCCCAGGTGGTGACTCGCGCGGACTTCGCCAGCCAGGCGATCGTCGAGTCCCACATCCGGGTATCGGCGAGGCCGCCGTTCAGGAGGACGACATCGGGACCGCAGTCGCCGTGCTGCTCGTAGTACAGGTACCCGTCAGGTACGTCGACATAGTGTCCGCGCATGCCCCGGAGTTTCCCGCTCGGCGGGGCCTGCGCGCATCGGGAATTCTCCCTAGGCGGACTGTGTGCGGCGCGCGTAGGCCCGGGCTGCCCGGGCGCGGTCGCCGCACCGCGTCGAGCACCAGTGCCGGCGGCCATGGCGCAGCAGGTAGCGGTTGCAGGGCGGGGAGGCGCACAGGGCGAGTGCATCGCCTTCGGGGCTGGTGAGGAGATCGGCGGCACTGCCGGCGATCGTCGCCAATGCGCGGTCGAGGATCTCGGTCGGAGGGCAGCTCGCCTCGCGGTACGGCCCGGACCGGGCGTCCCAGCGGAGCAAGGACGCGGTCGGCACCCGGGTCAGGGCGTCGTTGACAGCGGACAGCGCCGACGGCAACGCGGCCAGGCCGTCCACCCGGGCGGCGAACAAGGATCGCAGGTGCTCACGGAGGGCGCGAAGCTGCGCGGCGCACATCTCCTCGACGCCGGCGCCCGCGGCGGCCAGCCCCCAGCTGGTCAGCCAGTGGTTCACGGCCGCGGGGCTCCCGAGGAGATCGGCGTACTGGTTGCCCGGCAGGGCGATCGCGGTGTTGACGAAGTCGAGCGCCAGCGAGTCCGCAGCGCCGGGCGCCGGTGGCAAAGGAGGCTCTTCGATCACGGTTCTCATGGTAGCGGTTGCAATTATCCGTGAGAAGTAGCTACCGTGTCTCACGGATAATCCGCAATCTAACCGTGAGGTGAAATGAAGGGCACTGTGGCGGCGCTGATGGTCTGCGTCTTCGGTATCACCACCGGCGAGTTCGTCCTGGCCGGTATCCTGCCGGCGGTCGCCGGTGATCTGGAGGTCTCGATCCCGGCCGCGGGACTTCTGGTCACGGCCTACGCGCTGGGCATGATCGTCGGCGGTCCGTTGCTGACGGCAATCACCGCGGGACGTCCCCGCAAACGGCTGATCGTCGTCCTGCTGCTGGTGGCCGTCGGCGGCAACGTGGTCTCGGCGCTGGCTCCCGGGTACGGCGTCCTGTTCGCGGCCCGCGTGGTCACGGCCCTCGTCACGGCCACCTTCTTCGCGACGGCGATCGTGATCGCGACGACCGGCGCCCCGCCCGGCAAGCAGGCCTCGACGGTGGCCAGGCTCGTCTTCGGGATGAACCTCGCAATGATTCTGGGCGCACCGCTGGGCACCTGGATCGGTGACTCGGCCGGTTGGCGGGCGACCTTCGGCGCGATCGCCGCCTGCTGTGTTGTCGGCCTGCTCCTCGTCGTCGGGCTGGTGCCGGCCGATCAGCCCGGGACGAGCGGCCGTGCGCTCGGTGAGTTCGCCGTCTTCCGGGACCGCAACCTGATCCTGGCGATCGTCACGACGGCCGTCGCGAACCTCGGCCTGCTCATGGTCTTCACCTACCTCGCGCCGCTGCTGACCGGGCCTGGTGGGTTCGCCGCGTCGGCGGTCGCGCCGATGCTCCTGGTGTACGGCGTCGGTGCGACGATCGGCACCTTGGTCGGTGGCCGGCTCGCTGACCGCGCCCTCCTGCCGTCCCAGCTCGGGGCGCTGACCTTGTTGGTGGTCGTGCTGCTCGCTCTGTGGGTGAGCCCGACCGCACTGACCACCGGACTGCTTGTCCTGGTGGCCGGTGCCGTCGGATCGTCGATCATTCCTGGGCTACAGACGCGAGTGCTCAGTACGGCGACCGCCGCTCCGACATTGGCGATCGCGGTGAACGCCTCGGCGTACCAGCTCGCGGCCGCCGGTGCGGGCTGGCTGGGTGGACGCGTGATCGCAGGCCCCGGACTCCCCGCGGTCTACGTTGCGGCTGCGCTCACCACGCTGCTCGGCATCGGCTTCACGATCCTGGCCCTCCGCCGGGACCGTGCCGTAGCGCCTAGCCGCGTTTGAGCCGCCGTACGGCGAGCTCGGCCAGCAGGGCGGCGGCGTCGGGGAGGACCGAGTCGTCGAAGTCGGCCAGCGGTGAGTGGTTGTCGGCCGCCTGCTCGGGGTCGGCGGCGCGGCAGGCGCTGAGGTTGAGGTAGACGCCGGGGACCTCGTTGAGGATGTACGACATGTCCTCGGAGCCGCAGCGCGGGTTGGCACGTTCGCGGAACCGGTCGGCGCCGAAGAGGTCGACGATGGTGTCCCGGGCGAAGGCGAACTCGTCCGGGTTGTTGACGGTGACGGGGTAGCCGATGCGGTACTCCGCCTCCGCGACCAGGCCATGCGCGGCCGCCATGCCTTCGACCAGCTGCACGGACGTCTGCTGGATCTTGGCGCGGGCCTCCTCGGAGAACGTACGGACGGTCGCGTCGAAGAACGCGTCGTCCGGGATGATGTTCTCCTTCGTGCCGCCCGCGATCCGGCCGACGGTGAGCACGACCGGGTCGAACACGTCGAACTGCCGGGTGATCATCGTCTGCAGCGCGGTCACCATCTCGCAGGCGACCGGGATCGGGTCCTTGCCGCGGTACGGCGTCGAGCCGTGCGTGCCGGCTCCGACGACGCGGACCGAGAGCTGGTCGGCCGCGGCCATGAAGGAGCCGGGCCTGCTGCTCCACATCCCCAGCGGCTGTACGGCGGAGCCGACGTGCAGACCGTAGGCGGCGTCCGCCCGGCGTCCCGCGGCGTCGAGCACGCCCTCGCGGATCATGATCGGCGCGCCGCCGGTGGTCTCCTCACCGGGCTGGAACATGAAGACCACGTCACCGGCCAACGAGGGCTGCAACGCCGACAGCACCTTCGCGGCGCCGACCAGGCCGGCCACATGCAGATCGTGGCCGCAGGCATGCATCAGGCCGGGGTGCTGCGACGCATACGGTACGTCGACGCGCTCGGTCACCGGCAGCGCGTCCATGTCACCGCGGAGCAGGACGGCCGGTCCGGGCCCGGCGCCTCCGCGCAGTACGGCGGTGACCGAGGAAAGCTCCTTGCCGAGCGTGATCTCCAGCGGCAGACCGGCGAGCGCGTCGAGGATGAGCTGCTGGGACTTGGGCAGGTCGAGGTCGTACTCGGGCACCTGATGCAGCGCACGGCGCAGCGTGATGATCTCGTCGGCGAAGGTCCGGGCGAGGTCCTGGGTGGCCGTCATGAGCGGGGTCCCAGGTTGAGGGCGCTCATGACGCGCTGAGCGCTGGTGCGGAGCTCGAGCAGCTCGATCAGTTCGAGCCAGCGTTCGGGGTCGTGCACCTGCTGCGGCATCTGGAAGTTGGCCACGGTGACCGGTGCGTCCTTGGCGACCGCGACCACCTTCGGTGCGACATCCAGGTAGTCGGCCGCGTCGAGGATCTTGCGCTTCACCGACGCCGACATCGGCGTACTGGCGTCGGCGGCCGCCGCGCGGATGCTGTCGAGATCCCCGTACGCCGTGATCAGGGACGCGGCGGTCTTCTCGCCGACCCCCTTCACACCGGGCAGCCCGTCGGAGGCGTCACCGCGCAGCGTCGCGAAGTCGGCGTACCGGTTCGCGGGGATCTCGTACTTGTCGAGCAGCGCCTTCTCGTCGTACACGTCGGCCCGCCCGACACCCTTGGCCGCGGTGTAGATGACCCGGACGCCGCGGCTGTCGTCGATCAGCTGGAACAGGTCCCGGTCACCGGTGACGACGTCGACCGGCATCGTCGCCTGGTGCGACAGGGTCCCGATCACGTCGTCGGCCTCGTGGTCGGCCGCGCCGACGATCGCGATACCGAGCGCGTCCAGGCAGGCGCGGATGTAGGGCACCTGCACCTCGAGGCGGTCCGGCACCTCCTCGACCTGCTCGCCCTTCGGCGACACGTACTCGACGCGCTGGGCCTTGTACGACGGGATCAGTGCGACCCGCCAGGACGGCCGCCAGTTGTCGTCCCAGCAGGCGACCAGATGGGTCGGCCGGTGGTTGTCGACCAGGCGGGCGATGAAGTCCAGCAGCCCGCGGATCGCATTCGTCGGCGTACCGTCGGCGGCCTTCATCGTGTCCGGCACGCCGAAGAACGCACGGAAGTACAACGACGCGGTGTCGAGCAGCATCAGCCGCTGTCCTGTCCCAGGATCCATCTCAGCCATGAGGGGATGCTTTCATGCCGGGGTCCCACGGCAGTAGGGTCTCCAGGATGGAGGACCTGGACCGCAAGATCGTCGGCCTGCTCGCGGGCGACGGCAGGATGAGTTTCACCGACCTGGGCAAGGCCACTGGCCTGTCCACCTCGGCGGTGCACCAGCGGGTGAAGCGACTCGAGCAGCGCGGCATCATCCAGGGGTACGCGGCGCTGATCGACCACACCGCTCTGGACCTGCCGCTGTCCGCGCTGATCTCGATCCGCCCGATCGACCCCTCCCAGCCGGACGACTCTCCCGAACGTCTGCGCGAGGTCCGGGAGATCGAGTCCTGCTACTCGGTGGCCGGCGACTCCAGCTACATCCTGATCGTCCGGGTCGCTTCTCCACACGCCTTGGAGAACCTGCTGGCGGTCATCCGTGCCCGGGCGAACGTGTCCACGACGACGACCATCGTGCTGAGTACGCCGTACGAGCACCGTCCGCCCGCGCTCTGAGGGCGCCTAGCCGAGCAGGTTGAGCAGCCGGAGGTCGGCGAGGTACTTCGCGATCAGTTCCGCCGACAGGTGCGGGAGCTCGAGTTTTGCGTCGCGTACGGCGGTTTCGAACTCGGTGGCTGGTACGCCGCCGCCGGGGATCGCGGGAGCCGGGTCCTTGAAGGCGTGCAGCAGGGGGAACACCGAGTGTTGCTTCTGGTCGTCGGGCAACGTGCGGAGCTTGGCTTCGAACCGGGTGAACCAGTCGCGGTAGTCGGGGACCCGGGTGATCGGTACGCCGGCTTGGCTCAGCCAGCCGACGATGGTGTCCAGGGAGATGCCGTCGTCGTGCGGGTTGAGGGTGTTGTAGGTGTGCAGGCCTGATCCGGTCTGTTCGCCGATGGTGGTGATGGCCTCGGCGGTGAAGTCGACGGGGAGGCCGTCGTAGTGCGCGCGTTCCGGGTTCGACTCGTAGAACGAGGCGGGTGCGATTCCGGTGACGGCCAGGCTGAACAGCAGCCGGGTGAACATGTCGGGCACGTTGACCTGTCCGGCGTACCGGCTGTGCGCGAGGATCAGGTCGGAGCGGAAGACCGCGACCGGTAGGCCGTAGTGCTCGCTGGCCTCGCGCAGCAGGACCTCGGCGGCCCACTTGCTCGCGCCGTACCCGTTGGCATAGCTGTCATCCAGATGCCGCTCCGGACTGCTGACCCTGATGTCGGCGTCCTCGGCCGCGGTGCTGACGTCGGCGAACAGGACGGCGATCGTCGACAGGAACGTGACTGGCTTGACCCGGTCGGTCAGTGCCAGCCGGATCACCTCGGCGGTGCCGACGACATTGGGACCGAACAGCTGGTCGTACGGCAGGACATGGTTGACCAGTGCGGCCGGATGCACCACCAGGTCGACAGTGCTCGTGAGTCGCTCCCAGGTCTGCTGGTCGAGGCCGAAGGCAGGCTCGCCGAGGTCACCGGCCAGTACTTCGAGATGGTCGGCAGCCAGCTCGTGGAAGCGGCGCAGGAGCTCGGGGTCACCGCTGTCGAAGGCCTCGGTCAGGCGGGCCCGCGCGGCGTCGGCGTCCCGGCCGCGGACCACGCAGATCAGGGTGCCGTCGCGTTCGGCCAATCGCTCCAGCCAGCCCAGGCACAGGAAGCGGCCGAGGTAGCCGTTCGCGCCGGTCAGTAGCACCGTGCGTGCAGTGTCGGACGGCTGCTGGCGGTCGGCGTCGAGGACGGTGGCGTCGATGAAGGTGTCCAGCTTCAGGTCGGTCGCGCGGACGACCGTGGCGCCGATGCCGTGGACTGTCGCGGCGGTTGGGCGGGCTGCGCCGAATCGTTGGGTCTTCTCGATGTGCTCGGCCAGGCCGCGGAGAGTTGTCACCGGACTCACCACCAGGTTGACCGGGACGTCGACCTCGAAGATCTCCTGCAGCAGGCTGGAGAGCGTGAGGGCGGACAGCGAGTCGCCGCCGATGTCGGCGAAGCGCTCGTCCGGTGCGACGGAACCGGTGAGATTCAGTGCGGCGCGGACCGCGCGCTGCACCGCCTCCAGGGGCGGCTGATCCGGACCGGCCGCCCGCAGGGACTGCAGTTCGCCCGTTTCCAGGGCCGCGAGTTCGGCGTACAGGCGCTCCAGTTGGTCGCCGTACCGGGCCTTGAGTTGGGGGCGGACCAGTTTGCGGACGCCGCTGAGCAGACCGTTGTCCGTGCTGAACGGCTCGGTCTCGATGACGAAGTCGCGGGGGATCTCGTAGGCGTTCAGGCCGGCTTCGTCGGCGAGGCGGCGGATCTCGGCCCGCAGCGCGGTCTGCAGATCCGGTACGTCGGACGTCGGGACGACGACTGCCAGCAGGTACGAGCGTGAACTGTTGCCGTAGACAAAGATCTGCCGGATCAGCGGACTGGCGACGAACAGGGCCTCGAGGCGGGACACGGCGACGAATTCCCCCTGGGCCAGCTTGAGGACGTTCGAGCGGCGATCGACGTACACATAGCGGTCCTCGCCGACCCGGGCCATGATGTCGCCGGTGTGGTAGTAGCCGTCCGCGTCGATCACCTCGGCGGTGACGTCGGGACGCTGGTAGTAGCCGGGGAAGAGGTTCGCGGCCTTGACCAGCAACTCGCCGCGGGGATGCGGAGTGTCGGTGGTGAAGTACCCGAGCTCCGGAACGTCTTCGAGCTGTACGTCGTGCACCCACGGCCGAACGACCTCACCGTCCTGGAAAACGCAGCCGGCCTCGGTGGATCCGTACACGTCGTGGAACGGAACCGCGAGCAGGGACTCCATGAACTCGGCCAACTCAGCGCTCATCGGGGCGGACCCGGTGCTGGCCCACACCACCCGACCACCGAGCACGTGCTCGCGGACGTCGGCCAGGTCGCCGTTCGCGTAGTTCTGGAACAAGGTGTCGCAGACCCGCGGAACCAGGATCAGCTCGGTCGGCCGGGCCAGCGCGAGATCCTCGAAGAACGTGGACATGTCGGTCGACGCCGTGAAGTACGCCGTGCCTCCGGCCGAGAAAGTCGTGTACAGACCGAGGCGGCCCATCATGTGGCTGAGCGGCAGGTAGTTGAAGGTGATCCGGGGGAGATCGGGGTAACGCGGAAGAACGTCGAGCCAGGCGTTCACGACCATCCGGTCGGTGTAGATCGCTCCCTTGGGGGTGCCGGTGCTGCCGGAGGTGTAGAGCAGCAGCGCGGTGTGGTTGTCCTGGATCGGGGCGCTGAAGTCCGGCGCGGGCGGGGTGTTGCGTCCGCGTTCGAGCAGGTCGGTCAGGGTTTCGAGCGCGATGCCGGCGGCTGCGAGTCGAGTGCGCGCACTTTCGAGATCCGTCGCGGAGTGGTGGTCGAAGACGATCACGCGGCGGATTGTGGTGCTGGCCAGCGCGCACTCCACCGCGGTGTCGAGCATGGCTGCGCTGGTGGCGAGGACGCGTTGCTCGGTCTCGGCGATGATCGGCGTCAGGTTGGCGACCGTGGCACCGGCCTGCAGGGGTACGGATACCGCGCCCAGGCGCAGGATCGCCAGGTCGACGACGGTGAAGTCGATGCTGCCGGCACCGATGACCCCGATGAAGTCGCCGGCCGCGACCTCATGGGCATGCCACTCGGCGGCGAGTGCGCCGGCGCGTTCCCACAGGTCGCGGTAGGTGATCGTCTCGTAGTGGGGCTGCAGCTCGGAAGCTGTCCGGGGACGTTCGGCGAGGGCGGGCCGATCCGCGTACGCCGTCATCAGTGTCCGCACCAAGTCGACCAGCGGCAGGTCCGGCCGATGGACGAGCTCGGTGATCTCCGGGAGCGGGCGCGCCGCGCCGATCGCCGCGTCGTCGGCGTACAGCGCGGCGAGCAGCTGGTCCTGGCGGTCGGTACGGGCAGCGGGCACGGTCGGCATCGGTGAAATCCCCTCAGAGGCTCTGTGTGGTGGTTCGGTAGCTCAGTGTTATTAGACGACATCGTCTAGACGGTTTCGTCAAGCGTCTTTAGGGTGATGTGATGATCGCCACCGAAGCTGAGGGGGAGCGATGACGACGCGCGTCGAGACGCACCGGGACCGGCTGCTGCGCGAGGGGATGGTGCAGCTCTACGCCCGCGGCTTCCACGGCACCACCGTGGACGGGATCCTCGCGAGCTCCGGCGTACCGAAGGGGTCCTTCTACCACCACTTCGGATCGAAGGAGGCGTTCGCGGCCGAGCTGCTGCGCGGCTACACCGAGCGTCAGCTCGAGCGGATCGACCGGTGGAGCGCGACCCCCGGTCTCAGTACGGCGCAGGTCCTCGCCGGGTACTTCGGTGAACTGACCGGCATGCTCGTCGACTCCGAGTACCGGCGGTCCTGCCTGATCGGCAAGCTCGCCACGGAGGTTGCCGTCAGCAACGACCAGTTCCGCGACCAGCTGAGCCTGGATCTCGAGGTCTGGAAGGCGCGCCTGCGGGACGTGTTCGAGCGGGGCCGGCAGCGCGGTGACGTCCGCACCGACCAGTCCGCCGCCGAGCTGGCCGACGTCGTACTCGCCCTGATCCAAGGTGCCTTCGTGGTCGCCCTGGCCACCCGCGACCGCACCTCGCTCGAATCGGTCGGCCGCGCCCTGGAGGTCCTGATCACCTGCCCAGGGCAGTGAAGCGGTCGGCGAGGTCGGTCACCCAGGCTCCGGGGGTTCGGTGGTCGGGGAGGGGGACGCCTGCTTCGGAGCGCCGGTGCTGGGGAAGAGGCGGAGGTCGTATTCGGGGTCCGCGAGGCCGGCGGTCTCGAAGTCGACGACGATGCTGAGCCGGCCGTCGGACCAGACCTGGTTGCCGCCGTGCAGGTCGCCGTGCACGAGGACGGGTGGGCGCGGGGGCGCCAGTACGTCGTCCGCCCAGTCACACCACCGCAGTACGGCAGCACGCTGGTCGGGGCGGATCCAGCTGGGGAAGCGGTCGCGCAGGAGGTCGGTCGAGGCCGGCTGTAGGGACGCTGGTGGGAGCTCGCCGATTGCGGACTCGACGCGGCTGCGGGTCGCCGGATCGTGCAACGCGCTGAGGAAGTGGGCGAGCTGCCGTCCCACCTCGTCGCGGTTCAGGGAGTCGACGACGTCGAAGAGCGCCTGGCCTGGTGCTCGTCTGGTGACCAGCAGGACCGGGCTGGTGCTGCTGGCAACCACCTCGGGCAGGTAGGGAAGGTCTAGCGACTCCAGTACGGCGATCTCATGGGCCAGCCGGAGTGCGGCCGGCTCCGACCAAGCGAACTTCACCACGAACCGTTCGCCCAGCATCGCGCTCGCCGACCACCACGTGGGATCGTCCTCAACCCGGCCGGCTCGGAATGCTAGCGGCAGGGTCCCAACCTCGGGAGCGACCTGCTGCAGCGCCGCGGCAACGGCCTCGGGGGAACCGTCTGCTAACCACTTCACAGAGCGAGGTTATCCCGCGCGTGACGTAGGGTCTGGGGATGCGGCGAGTGCTTCTGAGTGACCTGTTCAGCACGTTGATTCCGGGTGGGGATGCTGAGCGGGGGGTGTTGAACGAGGCGATGGCGCGGTTGCTGGAGGTCGACACGGCCCGGTTCATCCGGGAGTTCGACGCAGCGGCGTACGAGCGCTTCACCGGCGTGTACGGCGACCTCGAGACCACCGTGCGGCTGATCGCCGAGCGGGCCGGCGGCGCGCCGAGCGACGAACAGGTGCTGGAGGCAACAAACCTGCGCCGTGCACTCACTCGGAGGCTGATGCAGGGCGCGCCCGCGGCCACCCTCGGGACGCTCGCCAAGCTGCGCGCCGACGGTTGGCGGATCGGGCTGGTCAGCAACATCACCAGCGAGACCCAGCTCCAGTGGCGCAACAGCCCGCTCGCGCCGTACTTCGACACGACCGCCTTCTCGTCCGAGCTGGGCGCGGCCAAGCCTGAGGCCGCCATCTACCTGGCCGCATGCAGCGCCCTCGGAGTCACGCCGGCCGAGTGCGTCTACATCGGCGACGGCCGCGACAACGAACTCCCCGCCGCAGCCGCCCTCGGCATGCACGCCATCCGCACCCTGGAGCACTCCAACAGCCACCCCGCCTGGCCCGGCGACACCGTCAACACCTTCGCCGAGCTGCCGGGCCTGCTCGACTAGCCCTGCTCGACTAGCTCCGTCTGCGCCTTGTGATGGCTAGACCGGCTGTGAACAGGAGCAGGAGGATGAGTGAGGCGGCTCCGGCTTCCAGGCCGAGGCGGGTGTTGGGCGGCAGATAGCCACAGGAGACCATTTTCGCGGCGGCGCTGACCGGGACGGTGAGTAGCGTGCTCTGGGCGAGGGGTGCCGTTGCGGCTCCGTCGACCTTGCAGCTCCAGCCGTCGAGGTTGAGAACGGCGATGGATACGGTGGCGGCGCGGCCGGGCCTGCGGTGGATGGTGATGGAGTGGCCGCTGACCTTGACCGCCGCCGGAGCGGACGCGGTGAGCCTTTGGACGGCGGTGGCCAGCCGGGTGCGGTCCAGACAGCCGATCGAGTCGTCCGCGATCCTGCTGTCGCGGTCCGCACGGATTCCCAGGCCGAACAGGCCGCTGGCATCGGTGGTGCCGACCCGGATCAGGGGCGAACCGCTGTAGATGCCCGGACGGCGGTCGTGCAGGGTCGGCTCCCAGATGCCGTCGATCTGGAGCGAGCCGAGGAAGGCCGGATCGGAGAAGTAGACCTCGGACCCCACGGGGCAGCGGACGGCCAGGGTGCGGCTGCCGTCGGCCGGGATGCGCAGCGGGCGGTGCTTGGGCACGGTGTAGACGTCGGCGCCGAGCAGATTCTCCTGAAAGCCGTACACGCCCGAGTCGGTCGACCGGAACGGCGTGGCCGGGCGGACGGTGACCAGGGGCGCGACGACATCGTTGCGCTCCAGCTTCGGATTCTCGAACTCACTGTCGCGGGTCACGCGCCCGCGGATCGCGAACACGGCATCGACGACGGGGTTCTGCGGATCGTAGGTGGCGCGCCCGTACGACGTGTAGCCGAACCCCATCGCGATCAGCGCCTGCGACGTGGTGTTGGGGATGGTGCTCGAGTAGTACTGCGGTCCCTGCCCACCCATCAGCATCGGATCGTTGAACGTGACGAGTTGTCCCGGCGCGGTCCGATGCGTGGGCCAGTCGTCCATCGACTGCACGAGCGCGCGCGCCTGCTCGTGGTCGGATCCCCAGTACGCCGTGTTCGAGATGTTCGGGAACCGCCTCTTGTCGATGGCCACCGAGGACGCCGTGATCTCGCCCAGCACGGCGCAGACCAGCACCGCGACCGCGCCCCGGCGCAACCACTGCGGTGCCCGATCGCGAGTCAGCAGCCAGACAAGCAGCGCGACCGCCATCAACGCCGGTACGACGATGCGCGCGGTCGACGTGACGTACTGCACGTCCCACGTCCACACGTACAGCCCGGTCACCAGCACGATCGGCGCGATCACGGCGAGCAGCGAGCGCACTCCCGCGCTCGCCGACATCCAGCCGATGATCACGAACATGCCGGCGATCACGAAGGCCTGGCGGTAGGCACTGCCTTGGGGTGTGTCGAAGCCGTGCCAGGCCATGTGCGTCCACGTGATCTGCATGCTGGCCACAGTCAGGCCCACCGTGAGCGTCCAGACCAGTCGCTGCCGCACCGCGATCGACCGGTTGAACGGAAAGCTCAGCGCGAGCAGCAGCATCAGCGTGCCGATGGCGAACCCCGGGCTGCTGCCGACGCCCTCGCTGCCGGACAGGAACCGGGACAGGAAGTCTCGCGTGCCGGTCCGCACGAAGGCGGCGGGCGGACTCGGGGTCGCGGCCTCCACCAAGCCGAACGTCGGAGCCAGCAGCGGCGCGGTGAGACCGATGCCGAGGGCCACCGCGACGACGCAGCGCAGGCCGCCGCTCAGCCGGTGTCGCCAGGACTCGGCCGGGTCGGACGTCAGGAGCCGGGCCAGGGTGATCAGGCCGGCCCCGATCGTCGCCATGTAGACGGTGTAGAAGTGCGAGGTCCACAGCAGCGCGATGACGATCGGCGCCACGATCGTCGCGGTGAGCGAGCGTTTCTGCAGGATCCACTCGCAGAGCAGACAGATCACCGGGAACGCGACCATCCCGCTCAGCCAGATGGTCATGTAGGCGCCGTCGTCCACCGCCCACGCGCAGGCGCCGTACGAGGCTCCGGCCGCGACGGCGATCCAGACCGGCCCGGCCGGACGGATCATCCGCAGGTACGCCGTCATCGCGCCGGCGCCGAGGCCGATCGCGGTCACCGCGATCAGGAACAGGGCCAGGTCGATCCTGTCGCGCGGCAGCAGGAAGGAGATCCAGGACAGCGTCGACCCGACGTAGGCCATGAAGTCGCCGATGAACGGGACCCCGAAGCCGCTCTGCCAGTTGAAGATCAGGTCGCCGGCGGCCTGGCCGGTGCCGACGTCGCGCAGGTGCGCGGCCATCGGGATGAACTGCTGCCCGAGGTCGTTGGTGCTGCGGGTCAGATCGCCGAACGGGTAGGTGCCGCGGATGATCCCGCTGACCACGAACGTGGCGGACGCGGCCGCTCCCGCGATCGGGGCTGGCCAGTAGCGCCGGACCTGCATCGTGGACGATCTCCTAGTTTCGGCGATGACCGAGATGTCATCGCACCCAGTAAATGCGATCAGCACACCATGAGGTTGCGTGCCTTGCCGAATTGGCCCACGAGTGTTCGGCGTGGTGCACGAGAGGTCGCTCTCCGTGAGCTTTTCGCGACCTCGCCGTGATGCTTGTCAGGACCAGAGCTCGTCGACTAGCGTGTTTATTAAAGCCGGTTGGATAATTGGTTGGGGTCGATGGAGACTGCACCAGGGGCTGCTCATGCGGAGCGGTCCGCGAACCAGGTCGCGTGCCTACGCTTCCTGGCCGATGCGGGAGTTGCCCAGACGGTCGGCGTGATCAGCGCCGAGACCGGGCTGTCGCGTCCCACGGTGCACGCCGTACTGGACGATCTGGTCGCGGCCGGGCTCGTCGAGCCCAGCAACGCCGCGTCGGCCGGGCCGGGGCGGCCCGCGCGGTCGTTCCGCTTCGTCCGGGAGGCCGGGCTCGTCGCCGGGGTCGACATCGGTCCCCGCGGCGCGCGGGCGGTGCTCTGCGATCTGGCCGGCGAGCGACTCGGGTACGCCGAACTGGGCCGCGCCGGCCGTGGTGTCGACGCCACGGTGATCGCCGCGGTCGAGGCGGCCGCCAAGGAGGCCGGGACCGATCTCGAGCGGCTGCGGGCAGTCGGCGTCGCGCTGCCCGGTGTGGTCGAGGAGAGCGGCCGGCTCCGCGCGAGCCTGGTGCTGCCCGAGGTGGTCGGCGAGCCGATCGCGGAAACAGCCTCGGCGAAGCTCGGCTGCCTGGTGACCGTGGACAACGACATCAAACTCGCCGCTCTCGCCGAGCAGCGTGGTGGCGCCGGCCGCGGCCACACCGACGTTCTCTACCTGCAGGTCGGCAACCGGCTGTCGCTGTCGATCGTCCTCGACGAGGAGATCCGGCAAGGCAGCCACCGGCTGGCCGGCGAGCTCGGCGCCCAGCGCGGCATGCGCTGGACCCGCAACGCCGAACGCGGCCAACTCGTCTGGACATCGCGGCCGACCGGAGAGGCCGTGCTCCAAGCGGCCGCCGACGGCGACGCGGACGCCCAGGCCGAACTCGAGGATTTCTGCCACCAGATCGCGGGACGGATCGCGACCGTACTCCTGGTCGTCGACCCCGATGTCGTCGTCGTGCGCTGCGGCGGCGCCGCCGAGAGTACGACGCTGCTCCGCCCCCTGGAGGCAGCCGTCGCGAAGGAACTCGTCGTTCCGGAGCGACCCCCGTTCGTCGCCGCCGCCTTGGGCCGTGAGGCAGCGGTGCTCGGAGCCGCCGGTCATGCGTTCGACCGGTTCGGCACCGACATCTACGGCGTCCAGAGCTACCCAAGTCCGTGGAACAAGCTCACGCATGACACTGCGTCAACCGTTACCTAGAGAGGAACTACCAGTGAAACTGGGCGTCAGTTCGTACAGCTTCCAAAAGCTCATTGCCAGCGGCGAGATGGACCTGGTCGGGGTCATCGACTGGGTGGCCGACTCACCCGCCGAGCACCTGGAGATCGCCGCCCTCGGTGACGACCTGCTCGAAGACGACAAGCTCGTCGAGACCGTGGTCAAGGCCGCGGGCGATCGCGGCGTACCGATCCTGAACTACCTGATCGGCGCCGACCTGCGCGGCGGCGACCCCAAGGAGCTCGACCGCGTCCGCCGCCACATCGACGTCGGGCACCGCCTCGGCGCCCGACTGTTCCGCCACGACGTCCTGCCGTGGGGCTGGCGCGAGGCGAACCAGGGCGAGTTCGAGCAGGTCTTCCCGGACCTGGTCGCCGGTGCCCAGGCGCTCGCCGACCACGCCGCCGGCCTCGGCATCACCACGACGGTCGAGAACCACGGCATGTCGATGAACGGGTACGAGCGGGTCGCCCGGCTCGTGCACGCCGTCGACCGGGAGAACTTCCGCGTCACCCTCGACCTCGGCAACGGCCTGTGCGTCGGTGAGGTCCCCGGCCGCACGGTCTCCGGTCTGCTCGACGTCGCGGCCGCCGCCCACGTCAAGGACTTCCATGTACGGCGTTCCGTCCCGGGTGCCGGCTGGCTGAAGACGCTGGCGGGGGAGTACCTGGTCGGGACCATCCCCGGTCACGGCGACCTCGACCTGCGGGCGCTGCTCGCGCTCGTCCAGACCAAGCCCGACCTGCCCGTGACGCTGGAGTTCGAGGGTCTGGAGGCGGCTCCCGGCGCGGTCGAGCTCGGCCTGAAGAACGTCGTCGCGCTGGCCCAGGGAGCCTGACAATGACCACCAAGATCGCCGTGATCGGCGTGGGCACGATCGCCCAGGAACACATCAAGGCGTACCAGTCGAACCCGGGCGCCGAGGTGGTGGCGCTCTGCGACATCGACATCGAGCGGGTCAAGCAGCGCGGCGAGCAGTTCGGCGTCCAGCGGGTGACCGGCGACCGCGCCGAGATCCTGTCCGACTCCGAGATCGACGCCGTCAGCATCTGTGTCCCGAACAACAAGCACGCCGAGATCGCCGAGGACGCGCTGCGGGCCGGCAAGAACGTGCTGCTCGAGAAGCCGATGAGCGTGTCGGTCGCCGAGGCCGAGGCGCTGGTCAAGGCCACCAAGGAGACCGGGAAGTCACTGCAGATCGGCTACGTACGGCGGTATGCGCCGAACGCGCTGGTCGCGAAGCGGTTCCTGGACGAGGACGAGTTCGGCCGGATCTACGCGGCCCGGACGACGATCCTGCGCAACGCCGGTAACCCCGGCGGCTGGTTCGGCGACAAGGACGTGGCCGGCGGCGGACCGCTCATCGACCTGGGCGTGCACGTCGTCGACCTCTGCTGGTACCTGATGGGTCAGCCGACCGCGGTGTCGGTCTCGGGAGCGACCTTCGACCCGATCGGTGCCCGGGACAACATCCAGAACCTGTCCCGCTACCGGGCCGCGTCACCGACGCTGGTCAACAACGTCGAGGACTACGCGACCGCGCAGATCCGCTTCGACGGCGGCGCCGTACTGAACGTCGACGTGTCGTACTCGCTGCACACCCGCAACGAGACCGCGGTCCAGCTGTTCGGTGAGAAGGGCGGCGTGGAGATCGAGCCGGCCCTGCACATGGTCACCGAACGCCACGACACCCTGCTGCACATCGAGCCGCAGATCGACTCGCTCGGCTTCGACTTCACCGTCGGCTTCGCCAACCAGATCGAGAACTTCCTGCGGATCTGCCGCGGTGAGATCCCCGCCGACGCCCCGGCCGAACACGGTCTCGAGATGGCCCGCATGCTGACGGCCATCTACGAGTCCGCGTCCACCGGATCAGAGGTGAAGATCACCCACTAGTAGCCGCCGGCGTCGACGAGCTGCTGGTCGTACGCCACGATGCGGATCTTGTCCTTGCCCTTGCGGGGAATGACCAGGACCACGTCGTCGAGGCGGGTGGAGGTCAGACCGCTGCTGTACTGGGTGGCCGGGAGGCTGAACGTGGTCTCCTCGCCCTCGCCCCAGTAGAAGGTGTAGCCGCCGTTCCCCACCACCAATTCGTACTTTCTGGTTGATGGTGGCCAGCACGACCGCCTCGCCGCTCTTCGTGATGAAGGCGGCGGGCGGCGCGGCCTGGCTGTAGGCGCGGCCGATGGAGGCCACGGCTCCGGGCGTCTTCTTCCAGTCCGCGCGCCATCCCGCGATCTGCTTGAAGTCCGCGTCGAACTGCGGAAGGACGGCGAACGAGGCGCCGTTCGGGGACTTGCCTTCCGCGGTCAGCCACTGACTGAGCGCCGTGACGGCGGCCTCCGGCGCCAGCTTCAGATCCTTGTCGTCGGCGGCGGTCGCCGGCCGCATCCCGGTGAGGTCGGGCAGCTTGGCCGACTTCTGCAGGGTGCTGTTGTGCGTCTGCAGCCAGGGGCTTCCGGCGCTCGCGCGCTGCCACAGGCTCACGGTCGAGCCCGCGGTGCTGACGAACCGCATCGGATAGCCGCCGTACTCCGGTGCTGCGAAGACGGGCTTGGCGGGCGCCGCGGGCTTGGGGATCGGGCGCTTGAGCTTCCGGCCGATCGCGTACGCGGCGCGGGTCTGCTTGACGAGCTCGCCGCCCTCGACCTGCCCGATCTGTCCCTCGTCGCGCTTGCTCCCGGCGGCGGTGCTGACTTCGGTGTACCGCTTGAGGACAGCCTGCCCGGCCTCGTCGCCGATCGCGGGCCGGGTGATCGTGGTGATCGTGTCGCGTTCAGGCACGACCGAGCATCCGGTGAGCAGCCCCAGTACGGCGGCGCCCGCGACCACCCGGTACGCCGTCGTACCGGCCGGTGCCTGCGGCTGAGGTTGCGGCTGAGGTTGAGATTGCGGCTGCGGTACGGCGGGGGTCGGGCGGCGCCGGACGACGATCAGAACGATGCCGAGGGCAAGGATCAGCAGACCGCCGATGAAGATCACCAGGGCGATCGTGAAGGCGTTCGGGATCTCGATGCCGAACCGGACCTGGACGTCCGGGGCGGTCTTGCCGTCGGCCGACATGATGACCACGTCGTACGGCCCGTCGGCGATCGGCCAGCGCAGCGACTGGCTCCCGGCACCGGACGCCTTCGCCACCCACCAGTCCAGCCCGGCCGGAGCCGCCAGCGGATCGGTCGCGCCCTTCAGCTCCTGCGGGGTCAAGGCGATCGGATACGACAGCTGCACAAGCTCTGTGTGCGCAACGTTCTTGAAGTAGCTCGCCACATCGAAGTCCCGGGCGACACCCACGAAGACCGGCTTGCCATTGGTCGCTCGCGCCTCGACATGCAGGATCGGGCCATGCCGGTCCAGCAGCTCCGGCGCACTGGCGATCCCCAGGCCCTTGCTGGTCAGATGTTGCTCGCCGGACTGAACGGTGTCGTCCGGCCCGATCACCCAGAAGGCCGCCGCACCTCCGCCCAGCGTGAGAATCAGGCCGACCAGAGCCAGCACAACACCAAGTAACACCCGAACGACCCGCACGCAGAACTCCCCGAGTTAGTGTCTCGTCAAGAGGCTCCAGATGCTAGCGGCCAACTACGGTCCGCAACCCCCGAAAACCGGCAGATTGCACGAAGCTGCAAAGGCGGGGCGAGCTCAGTAGCCGTCGGCCTTGAGGACCTGGGTGCTGAAGGCAACCACTCGCGGATCGCCCTTGGCCGGGAAGGCCAGCACCACCGAGTGCGAGTAGACGGCGTTCAGGCCGTCCTCGTAGTCGCGTGTACTGAGGACGGATTCGTCGCCGTCGGCCCAGTTGATCGGATGGCTGCCGTCGGTGGCGACGATCAGCTTCTCGGTCAGGGTGAAGAACGTCAGCGACTCCCCGGACGGGGTCAACAGGGTGACCGGGTGCGAGGCGAGGGCGAACTTGTCGGTGGTCGACCGGATGGCGGCGCCGTGGATCTTGGTCTGGGACCGGCGGGCCTGCTGGATCTTCAGGAGCGCGTCGACCCCAGGGTTGAGCGTGAAGGCCTTGCTGTCCGGCGCGCTACCGCTCGCCGCCGGCGAGGTGCCGCTCTTCTCCAAGAATCGCGCAAAGTCTTCCGCCGCAGGTGCCGTCCGGTCCGACGAGATCTCCCGGGCGCCGGTGATCGACGGCACCTTCGCGGCGGCGTCCGCGGTGGCGGCGAAACTGCGCCGCCACGGGGCACCCGCCGTCGGGCGCACCCAGACGCCAAACTGCCGGTCGCCGGTCTGCGTCGCGAACCGCATCGGGTAGCTGCTGTACTCGGGAGCCGCGACTGCTGCCTGGGCGAGGGGAGTCGGTGGCTTGGCCGGGCCTTTTCGCAGGCCGGCCAGCTGGTACGTCGTTTGGGTGCGCTCCAACTGTTCGTCGGCCTCGACGGTGCTGATCGCCTTGAGGTCGCGCGTGCGAGCCGCCTTCGCCGCGACCTCGTCGTACCGGGTGAGGATCGCGCGGGCGCTGTCGGCGGTTACCGCAGGGCGGCTGAGAGCGGTGACTGTATTGGCCTCGGGAAGACCTGCGCACCCAGCGGTGAGCGTGAGCACAGCTGTGACGGATAGCGCCGTACGGAGCGCTGCCGGCTTCTTCGCGACCGGCTCCTCCTGCGCTACCGGCGCGGTGGTCGGTTTGGCCTTGGGCTTGCGGCGGAATGTGCGCCAGGCAAGGAAGAGAAGCACCAGACCGATGAGCAGTACGGCGAGTGCTGCCAGGAACGCGTGGGGGATCTCGAGGCCGAACTCCAGCTGCACATCCACCGGTGCATCGCCGCGCGCAGGCATCACGACGACCTGATAGGGGCCGTCCTGGATCGGCCAGACGAGCTCCTGCTTCGCAGGTCCGGTCGCCTTGGCCAACCACCAGTCGAGCGTGGCCGGCGCGGTCAAGGGGCTGGTCGCGCCGATGTGCTCCTCGGTGCTGAAGGCAACCGGATACTTGATCTGCACCAGCGACGTATAAGCAGCGGCCTCGGCATAGCTCACGACGTCGAAGTTGCGACCGACACCGATGAATACCGGCATGCCGTCGACCGACTGAGCGCGAACATGCAACGTCGGGCCGTGCTGGTTGATCAGCGTCGGGCTCGTGACCAGGGTCCGCCCTTGAACAGCGAGGTGCTGCTCACCGGAGTAGACCGTGTCGTCAGGACCGATCAGCCAGAAGGCTGCTCCTGCGCCGACAGCGGCCACGAGCAGACCGAGCACGGCGAGCAGAGCGCCGAGGACACCACGAAGAACCCGCACCACAACCCCCATGAGAACCAAGAGGGCGTGATCATAGTGCCTTCGGTGCCATCCCCTGCATTGATGGCACCGAAGGCAGCTTGGGGGGTGGCTAGATCAGCGGGAGTAGCTTCTGGGCTTCGGCTGCTTCGCGGGACGCGGCGGCACGGGCTTCGGCGTCGGCCAGCGACGTGGGGGCGTGCTGGGTCCACCAGGCCTGGCCCTCGGCGGGCAGGGAGTCGATCGGGTCGTAGTACTCGTAGGTGCGGTTCAAGGCCTCCGGGTCCTGCTGCTCGATCCCGGTGCGGTAGTTCTTCTTCCAGTACGAGACGCCGCGAACCTCGTCGTACTCCGAGAGCTGGTGCACCCAGCGCTTGCCGACGTACGGGACGTCGCAGACGATGCGCGGGGTGGCGAAACCGGGGAGGTAGCCGAGGATGCCGTGCTGCAGGTGCTGGGCTTCCTTGACCGAGACCCGCCAGTGCTCGGAGAACGGGATCATGTCGCACATGTAGAAGTAGTACGGCGTGATGGTCGCGCCGTCGAGCAGTGCGAAACAGAGGTCCAGCAGCTCCGGGATCGAGTCGTTCACACCGCGCATCAGCACGCCCTGGTTGCGGACGTCGCGCAGACCGGCCTCGAACATCGCCTTGGTCGCCTCGGCCACCAGCGGCGTGACCGACTGGGCCGCGTTCACGTGCGTGTGCATCGCGATCATCACGCCACGCTGACGACCGAGCTGGGCGACCCGCTCGACGCCGGCCCGCACGTCGTCGGACAGCCAGTGCTGCGGCATCCCCATCAACGCCTTGGTGGCCAGCCGGATGTCGCGGATGTTCTCGATCTCGAGCAGGCTGGTCAGGAACGACTCCAGCCGCGGCCAAGGCATGTTCGCCACATCGCCACCGGAGACCACGACGTCGCGGACGCCGGGATTGCGGCGCAGGTAGTCGAGCATGTCGTCGACCCGCTGCCCCGGCTTGGTGACGAACTTCAGCTTGTCGATGACCGGCGTAGAGTTCCCGACCAGGTCCATCCGGGTGCAGTGACCGCAGTACTGCGGACAGGTCGGCAGCAGCTCGGCCAGCACCTTGGTCGGATAGCGGTGGGTCAACCCCTCCGTGGCCCACATCTCGTGCTCGTGCAGCGAGTCGCGCGTCGCGTGCGGGTGCGACGGCCAGTCGCTGCGGCGGTCGGTGAACACCGGCAGCATGTAGCGGCGTACCGGGTCGGCGTAGAAGGCCTCGGTGTAGTCGCCTGAGAAAGCTTCTGGGCCGTGCGGGACGATCGTGTTCAGCATCTGCGGCGGCAGCAGCATCGACATCGTCGCGCGCTCGGCCTGGTCCCGGGTGAGGTCCTCGTAGAAGCGCTCCTCGACCAGGTCACCCATCACGTCACGCAGCTGCTTGACGTTCTTGACGCAGTGCGAACGCTGCCACTGGACCGACCGCCATTCCTCGGCCGTCACGTCCTTCCAGCCGGGCAGCCGGGTCCAGTCCGGCTCCACGAGCTCGGCGCGCCGATAGGCGTACGGCTGACCCGCAGCACTAGCGGGGTCGATCAGGTCAGCCGGGCTGATCAGGTCGGTCACGAAGTCCTCCGGGGCTTTCAGACGATGTGGTCAGATGTGAGGATAGCGATAGAAAGTAGCCTCAAAGCAACAGTACGCCGCAAGAATTCTCGTCACACACGTCTTTCGGTAGTATTTTGCCTGACCGTTCAGAGGAGGACAGGTGCCGTCGAGCCCGGTAGGACTACACCGCGTGATCACGCCGTCGGGCGTGTTGCCGCAGGCGGCGGAGCGGCTGGACGCCCGCGCCGAGATCTGGCCGGACGAGGTCCGGATCGCCGTCGAACGGCTGAATCTGGACGCCGCGTCGTACCGGCAGCTGGCCGGCGCGCACGGCGGTGACGGCGCCGCTGTCCGTACGGCGGTGCTGGAGATCATCCGGAGTCGCGGCAAGATGCAGAACCCGGTGACCGGTTCCGGTGGGATGCTGGTCGGCGTCGTCGACGAGGTCGGGCCGGAGTCGCCGCTCGGTCTCGTAGCGGGTGATCGGGTCGCGACGCTGGTTTCGCTGACGCTCACGCCACTGCAGATCACCGACGAACTGCAGCGGTGGGACGGCCAGGGGGAGCAGGTTCCGGCTTCGGGGCACGCGATCCTTTTCGCGCGCTCGATCGTCGCGAAGCTGCCGGACGACCTGCGGCCCGAGCTGTCGCTGGCCGTGATGGACGTGTGCGGAGCGCCCGCGCTGACCGCCCGCGTCGTCCGCTCGTATGTCGACAAAGGAATTAAGCCTGTCGTGTCAGTCATTGGCGGCGCAGGTAAGTCCGGCTCCCTGTCCCTCGCCGCCGCGCGCGACGCGGGTGCGGCCCGGACGATCGGCATCGTCCCGGTTCAGCGCGAGGCCGACGTACTGGGTGCGGCCGGTCTGGCCGATGTCGTCGCGCTCGCCGATGCCCGGGATCCGGTCGCGTTGAACGCGGCGGTCGAGGAGGCCGGGGGACCGGCCGACATCACGGTCGTCTGCGTCGACGTCCCCGGGTGCGAGCACGGCGCCGTACTGTCCACTGCCGCCGGTGGCACGGTGATCTTCTTCTCGATGGCGACCTCGTTCTCGGCCGCCGCGCTCGGCGCCGAAGGGCTGGCCGCCGACGTCACGATGCTGGTCGGGAACGGGTACGTGCCCGGTCACGCGGAGTACGCGATGCAGCTGTTGCGGAACGAGCCGGGTGTCCGAGGTCTGTTCGAGAGCAGGCTGGCGGAGGATTAGCCCGTGCGCACACTTCTGACCAACGGTTCCGTCTACTCGCCCGCCGACCCGCATGCGACCGCGATCGCCTTCGACGACGGGGTGGTGACGTGGCTCGGCGACGAGATCGGAGCTACCTCGTACGCCGACGGCGCGGACGAGGTGATCGACCTCGACGGCAAGCTCGTCACCCCGGCCTTCGTCGACGCCCACGTCCACGCGGTCGGGACCGGCTTCCTGCTGAACGGCCTCGACCTGACAGGGACGCGGTCATTGACCGAGGCGCTCGACCGGCTCGCGGCTCACGCGGCCGGGCTGGCGGCGGACGCGGTCATCGAGGGATCGAACTGGGACGAGACCCGCTGGCCGGAGCACCGCCCGCCGACGGCGGCTGAGCTCGACCGGGCTGCTGGCGGCCGGCCGGTCTACCTGTCCCGGGTCGACGGTCACTCAGGTGTGGTGTCGTCAGCGCTGATCGCCGCCGTACCGGGTCTTGCTGGCAGTGAGGGTTTCGACGCGAGCGGCCGCGTGGAGCGGGCTGCCAACCACGCGGTGCGGGACGCGCTGTCTGAGGAGTCCCTCGGTGGTGCGGATGCGCAGAGCCGTGCGCTCGAGGACGCCCGTACTGCCGTCCGGGCGATGGCGGCGCGGGGGATCGGCGCGTTCCATGAGATGGCGGCGCCGCACATCGGTCCGCGCTGGGAGCTTCCGCTGGTGCGTCAGGCGGCCGAAGAGGCCGGTCTGCACGCGACTCTCTACTGGGGCGAGCCGGGCGTCTTCGAGGTGCTCGACGAGTACGGCGTCGTCGGCCTGGCCGGTGACCTCAACGCTGACGGTGCCCTGGGGTCCCGCACTGCGGCGCTTCGTGAGGCGTATGCGGATCAGACCGATCACCGTGGGCACGCTTACCTGACGGCTGAGCAGATCGCCGAGCACGTGATCGCGTGCACCGAGCGCGACGTGCAGGCCGGCTTCCACTGCATCGGCGACCAGGCGCTCGACAACATCGCCCGCGGCTTCGAGCTGGCGGCCGAGAAGGTCGGTGCCCAGGCGCTCGTCGCCGTACGGCACCGGCTGGAGCACGTGGAGATGCCGAGCCCGGAGGCAGTCGCGACCTTCGCCCGGTACGGCGTCGCTGCGAGCGTGCAGCCGATGTTCGACGGACTGTGGGGTGGCCCGGACGACATGTACGCCGAGCGTCTGGGCGAGCGTTGGCGCGGGATGAACCCGTTCGCGTCGCTGGCCCGCGCGGGCGTCGTACTGGCGTTCGGTTCGGACTCACCGGTGACCGAGCTCGGCCCGTGGGAGGCCGTGCGGGCGGCGGCATTCCATCACAACCCGGATGAGCGGATCACCGTTCGGGCCGCGTTCCAGGCGCACACCCGGGGTGGCTGGCGGGCCGCGGGCATCGATGACGCGGGCGTGCTCGCGCCGAACATGCCGGCGACGTACGCGATCTGGCAGAGCGAGGCCGAGCTCGTCGTCCAGACCCCGGATCAGCGGGTCGCGGCCTGGTCGACCGACCCGCGCGCCGGCGTACCGGTGCTGCCGGATCTGTCCGAGGGTTCGCCGGTGCCCACTTGCTTGCGGACCGCGGTTGGCGGTCGCATCGTGTACGACTCAGAAGGATGGGCGCAATGACGCGTGCCGTGAAGAAGCTCGACCTCGACCCGGTCACCGTCCGGAAGGCGCGCAGCCTGGCTCGCAAGGCCGGGCGGCCGATCGTCAACCTGGCCAAGCAGCACACGACGGTCTCCGTCGAGCGCGCCGTACTGCGACTGGCCGGGCTGGCGGGCGCCGACTCCGAAGGCATCCCGTGGGTGAACCGGCTCGCGGACACCGTCCGGGCCGACGTCGGGCTGGAGCACGGGTTCGCGCTGCCGGTGTGGGACGCGCTGCTGCGCGGCGAGGCCGAGGACCTGAACGTGCTGGCGCAGAAGGCCGCTTCCGGCTCGGTCACCTTCCGGCTGCCGGAAGGCCGGGATGCGGTGCGCGCCCGTACGGCGGCTCGCAAGGCCGCGGCGGGCGGTTTGAAGCTGATCGACGGCAGGCGGCGCGAGCGCGACCGGCTGATCAAGAAGCATGGTGATCCCGAGCAGCGGCCGTGGATCTACCTGATCGTTGCCACCGGCGACATCTACGAGGACATCCCGCAAGCCCAGGCCGCGGCCCGGGCGGGCGCGGACATCATCGCGGTGATCCGGTCGACCGGGCAGTCGCTGCTCGACTACGTTCCCGAGGGTGCGACCCGTGAAGGCTTCGCGGGCACGTATGCGACCCAGGAGAACTTCCGGCTGATGCGCGCCGCCCTCGACGAGTCGTCGCGCGAGCTCGGCCGCTACATCCGGCTGACCAACTACGCCTCCGGACTCTGCATGCCGGAGATCGCGACACTGGCCGGGCTGCAGCGGCTCGACATGATGCTGAACGACTCCATGTACGGGATCCTGTTCCGCGACATCAACCCGATCCGCACCTTCGTCGACCAGCGCTTCAGCCGCCAGATCCACGCCCGCGCCGGGATCATCATCAACACCGGTGAGGACAACTACCTGACGACGGCCGACGCGGTCGACGCCGCGCACACCGTGACGGTGTCGCAGTTGCTGAACGAGTACTTCGCCAAGGAAGCCGGGCTCGAGGACTGGCAGCTCGGTCTGGGGCACGCCTTCGAGATCACCCCGGAGATCCCGGACTCCTTCCGGATGGAGCTCGCGCACGCGATGCTCGCCCGGCAGCTGTTCCCGGACGCGCCACTGAAATGGATGCCACCCACCCGGCACATGACCGGTGACGTGTTCCGCGGCTACCTGCTGGACGGCTTCTTCAACCTGGTCGGCGCGCTGACCGGTCAGGGGATTCTGCTGGTCGGGATGATGACCGAAGCGGTGGTCACGCCGTGGATCTCGGACCGCGACCTGGCCCTGCAGAACGTCCGCTACGTATTGGGTGCCGCGGGCAACCTTCACGAGGACTTCCATCCGGCGCCGAACGGGTTCATCGCCCAGCGCGCGCGGCAGGTGCTGGGGGAGTCGGTCGAACTGCTGGAGAAGATCGTCGACGACGGTCTGCTGAACGCGATCGGCGACGGCACCTTCGGCCTGATGAAACGGCCGCAGGACGCCGGTCGCGGCCTGGAGGGCGTCGCGCGCCGATCGAGCGAGTACTACAACCCAGCGATCGAATTGCTCGAGGAGGCAGAGTGAGCATCATCCGGCCGTACGGCGACACCACCGGGGACGGCATGGTGCAGATGTCGTTCACCTTGCCGATCGCGCACGACAAGCGGGCCGAGGGTGCGGCGGTTCAGCTTGCGAACAAGATGGGCATGGATCCGGCGCTCGTCGTACATGCGAAGCCGATGGGACCGGACTTCACGTTCTTCGTGGTTTACGGGCCCGTGAACCATCTGGTCGACACCGACAAGGTTGAGGTGATCGAGCGCGACTACCCGCTGCTCTCTCCGAAGGAGGTGAACCTGTCGGTCCGCAAGAACCTGCGCCGGCGGCTCACCATTGTTGGCGCCTGTATCGGGACCGACGCGCACACGGTCGGCATCGACGCGATCATGAACATCAAGGGGTTCGCCGGCGAGAAGGGCCTGGAGTACTACCGGGAGCTGAAGGTGGTCAACCTCGGCGCCCAGGTCGCCGTACCGGAGCTGGTCCGGCGGGCCAAGGCCGAGAAGGCCGACGCGATCCTGGTCTCCCAGGTGGTCACCCAGCGCGAGGCGCACGTACTGAACACCAAGGAGATGTCCGCGGCCTTCCGGGAGGCGTACACCGAGAACGCGCGGCCGGTATTGGTTGCCGGTGGCCCCCGTTTCACCGAGCAGATGGCCGGGGAGCTCGGCGTCGACCGGGTCTTCGGCCGTGGGACCACGCCGGGCGAGGTCGCCAGCTACCTGGTCGATGCGCTTGTCACCAGACGTCAACCGGTTAGGCCCGGCGTACTTGAAAAGATGGGTGCATAAGGATGTCAAAGGCAACTATTGGCTTGTCGGTCACGCACCGGCGGTATGTGCCGTACAGTCACGCGCACTATGCGGGGAACCTGGTCGACGGGGCCTACGTGCTGGCGCTGTTCGGGGACGTGGCGACCGAGGTCTGCATCCAGGCCGACGGTGACGAGGGCCTGTTCGCGTCGTACTCCGACGTGCAGTTCCTGCAGCCGCTGCGGGCCGGCGACGTTGTGGAGGTCAAGGCAACGATCACCCGGGTCGGCAACCGCAGCCGCGAACTCGACTTCAGCGCGTACGTCGTCTGCCGCGGCCGGCCGGACCGGTCCGCATCGGCCGCCGACGTGCTCGCCGAGCCCCTTGTGATCACGCGCGCGAAGGGCACCGTCGTAGTACCGGTTGGGTGACGAATAGTTGCCCTAGGTAACAGTCACGTGGAGTGACACAGGTGTAACTTCTTGTAGGGCAGACGAAAGTGTTACAACGGCCCTAAGAGGCCGATGGAGAGGTTGACACCGTCGTCGGCAGCGAGCATCGTTTTGGGAGTCGTCAGACCCCGTTGGACTGTTGGTCACACGGAGTTCGGCCACCGGATGATCCCGCGACGCTGACCAGGCCAGTGCCAGGCTTGAGTCGACGGGGGCTGAGATCGCCGGTGGTTAGCCCCCCGCGGGGCAGAGGTGGAAGAGGCTCGGCGCCCAGTAGACAACAGCTGTCCGGTTCGCATCCAGCGATCCGCCGGTTGGTCCGAAGGGCGCCGAGCCCCTTTCCGTTTTTCTCCCCGATAGAGTTGTCTCGCCGGTGGTGCCGGTGGTGAGGACTTAGGGAGACGGCGTGGACCGGTTGAAGGCTCTGGGGCGGTTACTGCCGCGCATCGTGGTGGCTGTGGCGGCGGGCATCGCGCTCGGGTTCGCCTTCGAGCCGCACACCCATCCGTGGTTGACGGTGATCGCCGTTCCGCTGTTCTTCGCCGCACTGAACGGTCCCCAGCTCTCCTCGAAGGCCGGGTTCCTGATCGGCGCCGGGTTCGGGATCGCGTACTACGCGACCCTCGTGCCCTGGCTGAGCGTGATCGGGGGAGACGCCGCGATCGCGCTGGCGATCCTCGAGGGGCTCTTCTATGCGGTCTTCGGCGCCTTCGCCGTCCGCGTGTTCCGGCACAAGCTGTGGGCGCTGTGGATCCCGTGCCTGTGGGTGGCGACCGAGTTCGCGACCGCGTCGGTGCCCTTCGGCGGCTTCCCATGGGGGCGGCTCGCCTGGGCCTTCTCCGATTCCCCCTTGGGCAGACTTGCGGCGTACGTGGGAATCCCGGGGCTGAGCTTCGTGATCGCCGTACTGGGTGTGCTTGTGTACGTCGTGTTCCGGCAGGCGTCGAAGTTCCGGGTGCGGGTGCTTGCCGTGATCGCCGGCGTGGCGATCTTCGGGGGCAGCGCGCTGATCAACCTGTCCACCGACGGCAACGGCAAGACCGTGACGGCCGCGATGGTCCAGGGCAATGTCCCGGGGAAGGGGCTGGAGTTTCTCGGCCGCGCCCGGACGGTGACCAAGAACCACCTGGCCGCGACGCTCGACCTGCAGAAGCGTGTCGAGGCCGGTACCGAGGCGAAGCCGGACGTGGTGATCTGGCCGGAGAACTCGACCGACATCGACCCGTTCAAGGACGACGAGACCCGCGCGGACATCGAAGAAGCGGTCAAGGCCGTCGGCGTACCGGTCCTGGTCGGTGCCGTCCTCGAAGGCCCGGGCCCGAACGAGCGCCAGACCACCGGCGTCGTCTGGGACCCGCAGACCGGCCCCGGCCAGGTCTACGCGAAGCGGCACCCGGTGCCGTTCGGTGAGTACATCCCGTTCCGCGACCAGCTGCTGCCCTACATCAAGCGGCTCGAGATGATCGGCCGGCAGACCGCGCCCGGCACGGTCCCCGGCATCGTGCCGATCCGCGGCGTGACGTACGGCGACGTGATCTGCTTCGAGCTCGCCTACGACAACGTCATCGCCGATGTGATGAACGGCGGCGCCCAGGTCCTGATCGTGCAGACCAACAACGCGACGTACGGCGGGACCGGGCAGCCGGAGCAGCAGTTCGCGATCACCCGGATGCGCGCGATCGAGACCGGCCGGACCGTGCTCATCGCCTCCACCAGCGGCATCTCCGGCGTCATCCAGCCGAACGGCAAGGTCGAGCACAAGTCGGGCCAGTTCGTCTCCGACGTGTACGTCGCGAAGGTGCCGGTGCGCGACGGCAAGACACTGGCCATCCGGCTGGGGGCGTGGCCGCAGTGGATCCTCACCGGGCTCGGCCTGCTCGGCATCGTTCTCGCGCTCGCGTCGCGGTCGACCCCGAAGCGCCCGCAGGAGCCGCCGGCCGCGAAGCCGGCGCGGCAGAAGGTTCCGGTCTAGAGCTTGGTGGGACTCCGTATCCTGGGCTGAAGCAGGAGAGGGGTAGGACATGGGCTGGTTGGTGGCGCTCGCGCTGCTCTTGGTGCCGATCGTGGAGATCTACGTGATCATCCAGGTCGGCCAGGTGATCGGCGGCTGGCCCACGGTCGCCTTGCTGATCGTGGAGAGCGCGCTCGGCGCGTGGCTCATCAAACGGGAAGGCCGCCGCGCCTGGGCCGCCCTCCAAGCCTCCTTCGAGACCGGCAAGATGCCCGGCCGCGAACTCGCCGACGGCGCCCTGGTCCTGATCGGCGGCACCCTCCTGCTCACCCCAGGCTTCGTCACCGACATCTTCGGCTTCTTCTTCGTCCTGCCCTTCACCCGGCCGCTCGCCCGACGAGCCCTGACCGCCTTCCTGGGCCGCCGGGTAACCCACCTGTCCACCAACGGCCTAGGCGGCCTCGGCGGCAACCTGGGCGGCTTGGGCGGCCCCACCTTCGGTCCCACCTCGGGCCCCCGCCCCAACGACACCCCCGGGCCACGTTCCCCCGCGGACAACGTCGTACAAGGCGAAGTAATCGACCCCGACAAGTAGCCCCCGCCGACCCCATTTGGTGGGTCAGCCAATCAAATGCAGCCCCGGAGCCAGCGGCGCCGGTGCTGGTCGACGGCAATCTCGTGGGTTCCCCCATCAGGTTGTGGGTTCTGTACTCGCATGGGCGGGTTCTCGTGGTCGTTGCAACGCCTTGATCTGGAGGAGTTGCAATGTCTGTGTCGTTGGCTGTGGATGTTGAGCGTCATGGTGGTGTGTTGTTGCGGTTGGTTGATGGTGGGGTTCTGGTCTCGGTGGCGTGTGAGTCGTTGGGGATCAGGGCTGATCGTGGCTATGAGGTGTTGCGGGCTCTTGGCCGGAGTGGGGCTGGCCGGCGGACGGTGATCACTGATGTGTTGCGTGAGCGGGTGATCGCGGAGTTCAAGGACTCGGGGAACATCACGGGTGCTGGTAGGTCGTGCGGGCTGCGGCATGACACTGCCCGGCGGATCCTGGCCGTGGCGGGGCTGGTTCCCGCGGTGCGGGCGGTGAAGCACAACGCGCAGGCCCAGGCCCGGTTCAGCGAGCTGATGGGGTCGGGCTGGTCGATCACGGCTGCGTCGCGTGAGGTGGGGGTGGATCGGCGCACCGGCTGGGACTGGCATCACGGGGTCCGCACCGTCGACGGCGCGCGGGTCTATCCCGACGGGCGGGTCGTGGGCGCCGCTACTGCCACCGCGACCCGATACTGCAGGTCTATGTCCCCATCTGGCGAGGCCGTGATCAGTGACCGTTACCTGTCCTTGGATGATCGGCTGGCGGTCGCTGACGGGCTGGTGAACAAGCGCACTTTCACCGTGATCGCTGAAGGTATCGGGAAGAACAAGTCCACGGTGTCGCGTGAGGTGGCTGCGCACAGCGTCGAGGGGATCTACCTGCCCCACCAGGCCCACCGCGACGCCGCGGCGAGCCGGGCCCGGCCCAAGACCTCCAAGCTGGTCACCGATCCCGTCCTGCGGGCCCAGGTCGAAGAGTGGCTGGAGCTGAAGTTGTCTCCGGAGCAGATCTGTCACAGGCTCGTCAAAGACTTCCCCGATGACGAGAGCATGCGCGTGAGCCCAGAAACGATCTACCAAGCGCTCTACTTCCAGGCCCGCGGCGGCCTCAAACGCAAAGTCGCCGAAGCACTGCGCACCGGAAGGACCCGCCGCAAACCCCACCGCGACCCCGAACAGCGCCAGTCCCGGTTCATCGACGACATGCTCATGATCTCCGAGCGCCCCGCAGACGTCGAAGACCGCGCAGTCCCAGGCCACTGGGAAGGTGACCTGATCATGGGCGCGGGCAACCAGTCCGCGATCGCGACCCTGGTCGAGCGCACCACCCGCTACACGATGCTGGTCCACCTGCCCGGCAGCCACGAAGCCGAACCCGTCCGTGACGGACTCATCAAAGCGATGCAGACCCTGCCCGAACACCTACGCGGCTCGCTGACCTGGGACCAGGGCTGCGAAATGGCCCGCCACAAACAGTTCACGATCGCGACCGACATGGCCGTCTACTTCTGCGACCCCCACTCACCCTGGCAGCGCGGCACCAACGAGAACACCAACGGGCTCCTGCGCCAGTACTTCCCCAAAGGCACCGACCTATCCGTCCACGGACCAGCCGACCTCGAACACGTCGCCCAGCAACTCAACGCCCGACCACGCAAAACACTCGACTGGGACACCCCAGCCGAACGCCTACGTGATCTACTCACTACCTAGAAACCCACACAGCGTTGCAACCACCCCTAGAAATCGCCATGCGGGTCCATAAGCCACAACCTCATGGGTGGACCCCAAGGCCGGTTAGTTAGGGGGGTGGGGGTGGTGTCAAGGCGGTGATGTTGATGGTGATGGTGGCTTTGTAGGTGGTGCGGTTGATGTTGAGTCCTTTGGCGGGGTATCTGGATGTGGCTCGTTTGACGGCGCGGGGGCTGAGGCGGGTTCGGCGTTTGGGGAGGAGGTTGGCCAGGACGAGTCGGCCGATGTGGCCGACGAGGTCGGTGACGGTGTCGGCGATGATGCCTGCGGCTTGGACGAGTTGGTCGCGGGCGGCGTTGAGGGTGATGGTGAAGCTGGCTCGGTCGGGATCGGTGCCGGGCCGGGTGTCGGTGGCGTTGGTGATGGCTTGGCGCAGGATCTGGTAGGTGGTCAGGAGGGCGTAGACCTCTTGGGTGATGCCTTCGGGAGTGCGGGCTCGGAGGATGTGTCCGCCGAGGATGGTGGATTTGAGTTCGAGGTAGGCGGTCTCGATTTCCCAGCGCTGGTGGTAGAGCGTGACCAGATCGAACGCGGGGTAGGTGTGGGGGTCGAGCAGGGTGGTGACGAGCCGGTAGCTGCCGGTGCGTCTGCCGTCGCGGGTCGCGATGGTGATCTCGGCTTCGATGACGCGGACCGGGGTTCCCATCCAGTGCGACAGGTAGGAGCCGTCGGCCAGGCGGTCCACGGCGGGGAGTTTCCGGTTGGTTTTGCAGCGGATCAGCAGGTCGGCGCCGGTGCTGGTGATCGCGGTGATGATGTCGTTGGTGGCGAAGCCCCGGTCGGCCAGCACGATCATGCCGGCGCGCAGGGCACGGGTCAGTAGCGCGGGGGCGTAGCTGGTTTCACCGATGCCGGACGGGCCGAAGACGGCGTCGATGACGGTGCGGGTGCCGCAGCAGACCACAGCCAGGAGCCGTAGATGTGGATACGACCCGGTGTTGCCGCTGGCCTTTTTGGTGAACACGGCCAGGTTTGTGGCCGTGTCGGGCACCGACAAGGTGGTGCCATCGATCGCGGTGACCAGTAGCCCCCGCCAGCACACCCAGCCCCTGGTGCTGGTTGCCGCCGGGCCGCGGACCAGGTCGAACAACGCCTTCAACGGCGCCGCCCCGAGCCGCACCCGGGCCTGGGTCAACGCGGCCGCGGTCGGTGCAGCCACGGCCAGGCCGTGCAGCCCGGCGACCATCCGGTGCCACACCTGGCCATAGCCACGATCGTTGAACAAGCACCCGGCCAGCAACAGGTAGACCACGACCCGGGACGGCAGATCCCGCACCCTGACCTGGGTCTTACCGGTCTCGGTGAGAACCGCATCGACCATCTCGAACGGAACATGCTGGGTCAACTCGCCCAGATGACCAGGCGCGAAAGCACCCTCAGCCACCTTGATCGTGCGAGTAATGACAGACTGAACAGACAGCGGAGCCCCTCAGGTAGCTGATTGTCTCGCGAGGACAAATCTGTCTACCCGGGGAGCTCCGCTGCTCCATGTTCAACACGCCCTTGACACCACCCCGACCCTCTTAACTAACCGGCCTTGGGGTGGACCCATCAGATGCGCCACACCCGGGAGCCCGAATGTGGCCCGCCGGGAGCGATCGCGACAGGTGGGGGCGGGCGCAGTGGCTGGGCACTTCGGCTGGGCAGTAGCCCCTCCTTCCTGAATGTGCTCGTCCCATCCGGCCGCTCGGATTCGGCCGGCTGGGTAGGCGGTGGCTGGTCGCCGCTGCGGCCGGTTTGACTGAGACGTGTGGCTGGGGTGGTGTTCGGCTGGGCCGGATGGTTCGGTCGGTGACCGAGGTTCCCCGTTGCCTGTGGCTGATGTGCTGTGCTTTCCGCCGACGATCAGGAGGCTTGATAGCTGACCCGTCGCGGTGGTTGCTGCCGCCAAAACAGTGGGCCGAGGTGATCCCGTCGGTGCCGGCCGCCAGTAAGCCCCGCCGTGCTGCCCGAGTGAAGCCACCGTGCTGCCCGCGAGTGAAAGCCACCGTGCGAGTGTGAGGACTGGGTCGCCGAGCGTGAGCTGGCTGGGGTGATGGTTCCCGCGAGTGAAGCCACCGTGCGGTCGCCGAGTGAAGCCTCCGTGCCGGCCGCGAGTGAAGCCACCGTGCGAGTGTGAGGAGTGGGGCGCCGAGTGTGAGGAGAATCTCGCCGGCAATCGATATCCGGCGGCATGGTCCTCACACTCGGGTGCTGATTGCACGGTGGCGCCACTCGCGGGGGCGGTGATGGTCGGATTGGGGAGCCTGACCTGCCGAAACGGCCAGTAGAACTCCCCAGACCCCGCTGGCCCGCTGGACCCCGCGCCACCACCGGCGGCCGGAGACACTAAGCGGGGGCCGGAGACACCAAACGGGGGCGGGAGACGTATGGCAACAGGTCCCCAGCAACCACAAGGTGTCTCACGCCACCACTGGTGGCGCGGGACCGGCCGCCTGCCCGGTTCGCTGGCCGGTGCTTTTCTGGGGATAGCGACCAGAACTTACCTACTGCCGTCACCCCGCCGACCTCAGCCGTAGCCCAGAACCTCAGACAACGGGAACCTCGGTCGCCGGCCTCGCCATCCCCCTCAGCCAGAGAACCGCTCAGCCACCCGTCTCAGTAAATCCGGCCGCAGCGGCGACCAACCACTGCCTACCCCGTCGGCCGAATCCGAGCGGTCGGATGGGACGAGCACATTCAGGGAGGAGGGGTTACTGGCTAGACGAAGACCTCAACCACCGCAGAACCTCCCCGGCCGCACCCCCACCAGGCCAATCCCGGCTTAGCGGGGAACTACTGCCACCCAGCGACAGCAGATCCCCGCAAACACGCACAAACCCCCACCAGCCACAGATCCACAGATACCTACTGCCAAATACCGGCAGTAATCATCCGTGAACCCGCGCCGGAAGGGCCTGCCCTCGCTAATCGGTAAGAAAGCGGGGCAAAAGCTTCCGACTAGTGGGGTTCGGGGCCCCAGCCAGAGTCCGGAAGCTCAAGCGGCGGGCACGTGGTCGCCGGGCTCGCCAACCCCCTCAGTCACGGACCGCTCAGCCGCCCGTCTCTGTAAATCGGCGCAGCGGCGAGCCCCCCGCACCACCTCGCCAGCCCCCTTCGAGCGGTTGGGCCGCTTCGGCGGTCGTTAGAGGGTGGCTAGGTCTACGGATACGTGGAAGGGGACGGCGGCTTTGACTTCGCCGGCGAAGACTTCGGTGTCTCGGTAGGTCTGGCTGGCTGGGTCCAGGACGTAGGTGTACACGATCGGGAGGCCGGTGGCGGCTTGCTCGATGCGCCAGTAGAAGCCGATGCCGGCTTTTGCGTACTGGTCGACCTTGACGATGCGGTCGGTGGTTTCGGAGCCGGGGGAGACGACCTCGACGACGAGCAGCACGTGCTCGGGGCGGGTGGGGGAGATGTCGATGGTGTCGGCTCGGTAGACCACGACATCCGGACGGCGGTTCGTCAGGGGGGTGTCATTGAGCCGTACGTCGAAGTCGGTGTCGGCGTTCCACTCGGGGCCTGCGGCCTGGTCGAGGGCGTTTGCCAGGAGGCGCGCGATGCGGTTGTGACGTTTGGAGGCACTCGGTGCCACAGCGACTATCCCGTCGACGATCTCGATGCCGGCGCACTGCTCGGGGGTCCACGAGTCGTACTGCTCGGCGGTGATCTGGCTGTGCATCCAGGCCGGAGCGACCATGTCGACTGCCATGGCGTACCTCCCTCGAATCAGCGCTACCGACTTCAGCGTACCTGGGACGGTGCCGCGAAGGGGCCCTTTCCGGTGAAGGCGAGGGTTGCGAACCGGCCGGCGATCAGGGCGTGGGTTTCCTCGTCGGGGTGCAGGTTGTCGGGCAGCGGGTGCGACGGGGTGTCGGCCTCGCCGTAGAGCTCGCGGCCGTCCAGGTAGTGCAGGTTGGGGTCGTCGGCCGCGCGCTGGGCGACGACGTGGGCCAGCTCGGTGCGGATGGCGTTGAGGCTGAGCTTGCCGTCCGCGACCTCGTCGGCGTCGCCGTGGGCGACGAAGTTGAGCCTGCCTTCGGCGAAGGCGGCAAGGTCCGGGCCGGTCGGGCCGGGTGTGTCCTCGTGGATCGGAGCCAGCAGGGCCGAGATCACCAGGAGCGGCGTCGTGGGATGGCCGTCCCGGATGGTGTCCAGGAAACCGTGCAACGCCGGGCCGAGGGCGCCCAGCCGCATGACGTCGGCGTTCACGATGTTGATGCCGAACTTCAGGCTGATGAAGTCGGCCGGGATGTCCCGGATCGTGCGCGCGATGAACGGCTGCAGGCGGGAGCTGCCGCCGAAACCAAGGTTGATCAGCTCGACGCCTGCCTGCTTGGCGACCAGCGCCGGCCAGGTGGCTGTCGGGTGGGTCGCGTTGGATCCGTGGCTGATCGAGCTGCCGTGGTGGACCCAGACCGGGCCGTCGGCCGTGGCCGGCTCGATGGGGGAATCGGTGCGCAAGGCAACGAGCTCGGTCGTCTCGTCGTGCGGCAGCCAGATCTCCACGAGCTTCGAACCGTCGGCCAGACCGTCGAAGCGCAGGACCGCCGGCTCGCCGCGGGTCAGGTCGGAGGTGCCGGCCGCCATGTCCAGCGTGAGGACGTCACCGCCGGTTGCGATCGACTGCGTGACCAGCGTGCCGTCGACGAGTACGTCGTACCGGCCGTCCGGCCGTGCGTCCATGCCGGTGTAGTTCCGCTTGGTCGGAATCGTCTCCAGCTCGACGACGGTGGCCTCGGTCCGGAAGACGAACCGGACTCCGGAGGACTGGGCCTCGGCCATCGCAAGGTGCTGGTCGTCGTACTGGCGACGGGCCCAGGCGGGCAGGCGGTGCGGCAGGATGCCGCGCTCGGTCTGCTCGAGCTCCAGCGCGCCGCGCAGGATGTCAGTGGTGATGGGGGTGGTGATCATGACTATTACCTCTCGGGCCAGTTGCGAAGGAGAGAGTCGAGAGCGTCCAGGATGCGTGGCCAGCTCTCGTCGCTGGTGGGGGAGCTGTGGGCGAACGCGCCCGCGCTCTCCAGGCTGATGTAGCCGTTGACTGTGCTGCCGATCAGCCGGACGGCATCGGTCTGAGCGGGCTCGTCCAGGTCGTAGCCGCGCAGGACCGCCCGGGACAGCTCGGAGTGTCGCCGGCCCGCGTCCACCGCCTCGCTGCCCGGATCCACCCGGTACTGCACGGCGGCGTACCGGCCGGGGTGCTCACGGGCGTAGTCGCGGTAGACCGTGGCCAGGGCCACGAGAGCGTCCCGCCCGGCGCGGCCGGCGAGCGCGGCGACAGCGCGGTCGGCCATGTCGTCGAGGGCGACCTGCGCGATCCGGGTCTTGAGGTCGTGGGCATTGCGGACATGCGAATACAGACTTGCGACCTGTACGCCGAAATGCCGGGCGAGCGCCGAGGGGCTGACCTGGTCGAAGCCGATCTCGTCAGCGAGCTCGGCGCCGGCCTGGGCCAGCCGATCCGCGGTCAATCCTGCTCGTGCCATAACTCATTATGTGCATACCTAAAAGTATTAGGCAAATGTATCCACGAAGAAGCCCGGATCGCGCCATTGCGATCCGGGCTGCTCAGCACTACGTCAGGCGGTGCGCTTGGTGCGGTGCAGGTGGGCCGGGCCGATCTGGCCCTTGCGGAGCAGATCCAGCCGCTCGGCGAGCAGCTCCTCCAGCTCCGAGATGCTCCGGCGCTCCCGCAGCATGTCCCAGTGCGTCCGGGCCGGCTTCTCCTGCTTCGGCTCCGGCTTCTCACCGGTCGAGCGAGCGGCCTCGCTGCCGCAGTGCGGGCACTCCCAGATTGCGGGCACCTCGGCGTCGTGCGCCATCGTCACCTCGACCACGTGACCGCGGGGGCAGTCGTACGTGATCATCTGGCGCGGCGCAAACTCGACACCACGGTCATCCTCGAAGCTGACCCCACCCAGCCCCGAACCACGCAGTACGCGATTAGACATGTCAAACCTCCGAGATCGTCATCCGTGCCAACGGTCGGTCGGCCCGGATCATTCCCATTTTGGCATGCCCGAGCGCTATGTACGCACCTGACAGCACCGTCATGACGCCCTGTCATCAGGCGTACACAGATCACGGTGTGTCGCGGGCCTACCCAAAAAAAGAGAAACAGTTACTGACGCGCGAAGTTCACAGTCAGTTGCCAGGAATCAAGGACCACTTCCTCAGCAACCAACTCTAGCTTCAGGTCCCATGGTGCTACCCCGCCACAAACTCCGTGGCCTCAGTCTGCTCAATGTCACCCTGGTGGCAGTCGTCGCCGCGATCGCCGTCACGGCGTACTTCCTCTTCTTCCGCGGTGACGAACCGTCGGCGGCGGCCACCCGTCCGAGCGTGGCGGTGACCCGCGGCGACGTGGTCGCGAGCGTCAGCTCCAGCGGCACCCTGGCCAGCTCGCAGACGGCCTCGCCACAGTTCGAGACCTCCGGCACGGTGACCCAGATCCTGGTCAAGGTCGGTCAGGTCGTCGCCAAGGGCGCCGCGATCGCCAAGGTCGACCCGGCCGCGGCCGACCGCCAGTCCCGGATCGCCGACCAGAACCAGATCGCCGCGGCGAACTCGGTGACGGCGGCCGAGGAGTCGCTGGACGACGCCGAGGACGCCAAGGAGGCGGCCGACGAGGCGTCGGCCTCACCCACGCCGACAGGTCAAGCTCAGGCACAGGGTCAGACCCAGAGCCAGAACCCGGAGGTTGCCGTCAGCAACGCCGAGGCGTCGCTGGCCAGGGCGAAGGCAGACAAGGAGCAGGCCGACCAGGACGTCGAGGCAGCCAAGGCCGCCGTCGCCGCGACCACGCTGAAGGCGCCGATCGCCGGCACCATCACCGCGATCAACGGCTCGGTCGGCTCGGTCGCCGGTGGGTCGAGCAGCAGTTCAGGCTCCGGGGCCACGGGCGGTTCGGGCTCGACCTCAGGTCAAGGTTCAACCTCCACCAGTACGACGTCCGCCGCCGGGACGGGCTTCGCCGACATCTCCGACCTCAAGGCCCTCCAGGTCTCGGCCGCCTTCCCGGAGGCCGACGCGATCAAGATCAAGGCCGGCCAGTCCGCGACCGTCACGCTCAACGCCGACCCCGGCAACAACCTGACCGCGACCCTCGCCTCGGTCTCGCCGACCCCGACCACCACCAACGGCGTGGTCGCGTACTCGGCCACCTTCTCGCTGGCCAAGCTCCCCACCAACGCCCGGATCGGCCAGACCGCGAACGTCACCGTCCAGACCGCCAAGGCGGCCAACGTCCTCTTCGTGCCCAGTACGGCGATCGTCACCAGCGGTACGACGAACACCGTGACGATGGCCGACGGCACCAGCCGCGAGGTCGGGATCGGGATCAAGGGCGGCAGCTTCACCCAGATCAAGACCGGCCTGAACGAGGGCGACCAGGTCGAGCTGCTCCAGGGCGCGATCGGCGGCGGTACCGGTCAGACCGGCCAGGGCCGCACCGGGCAGGCGCCGGGTGGCGGACAGTTCCCCGGTGGTGGCGGCCAGTTCCCGGCCGGTGGCGTGCAGCAGCGCAACGCCGGTGGCACCCGGTGAGCACAGACGCTCTGATCGACATCCGCGGTGTGACCAAGACGTACGGCGCCGGCGAAACCGCCGTACACGCGCTGCGGGGTGTCTCGTTGCGGGTCGAGGCCGGCGAGTACGTCGCCGTGATGGGCTCGTCCGGTTCGGGCAAGTCGACGCTGATGAACATTCTCGGCTGCCTCGACGTACCGACGCGTGGTGAGTACTTCCTGGACGGCAGTGACGTCGCCGGGCTCAGCGAGGACCAGCAGGCCCTGGTCCGCGGCCGCAAGATCGGCTTCATCTTCCAGTCCTTCAACCTGATCCCACGCACGAGCGCGCTGGCCAACGTCGAGCTCCCGCTGACGTACGCCCACCTTCGGCGCAGCGAACGACGCGCCCGGGCGAACCGAGCGCTGGAGCTGGTCGGACTGTCCGACCGGGCCGGCCACCGGCCGAACCAGCTGTCCGGCGGCCAGCAGCAGCGCGTCGCGATCGCCCGCGCGCTGGCCACGGGCCCGCGGATCCTGCTCGCCGACGAGCCGACCGGCAACCTGGACGCGCACTCGACCGACGAGGTGCTCGGCATGTTCGACGAGTTGAACGCCGAGGGCCGGACCGTCGTGGTGATCACCCACGAGAACGACGTCGCCGCGCGCGCCCGGCGGCTGATCCAGGTGTCCGACGGCCGGATCGTCGTCGACGAGGTGACCCGCTGATGACACCTCGCGATCTGTTCGGAGCCGCCCTACGCGGCCTGAGCGCCAACAAACTCCGGTCGCTGCTGACCGTGCTCGGCGTCTCGATCGGGGTCGGCGCGGTCATCGTGCTGGTTGCGGTGGGCAACGGTTCCGGCAAGGCCGTGCAGAGCCGACTGGAGGCGATGGGTACGAACCTGCTGACGGTCTCGACCACCGGCGGAGGTGGCGGATTCGCCCGCGGCCAGGCCGGTCCGGCGGCTCAGCAGTACGCCCTCACCCTCGACGACGTCACCGCTCTCGGTGACCGCCGGCTCGCTCCGGATGTGGCCGCGGTGGCCCCGGTGATGACGAGCTCCGGTACGGCGACCAACGGCGACACCAGCTACACGATCAACCAGGTGATCGGTACGACGCCGACGTACCTGCCGGCGACCAACACCCCGGTCGGAACCGGCAACTCGTTCACCCAGCAGGACGTCGACGGCGCCGAGCGGGTGATCGTGCTCGGCCAGACCACCGCGACCGAACTGTTCGGCCGCGCCCAGGCTGCGATCGGTCAGACGGTCAAACTCGGCGCGGTCGACTTCGTGGTTCGCGGAGTCCTCGCGAGCAAGGACAGCACCGGGTTCAACGACCCGAACGCGACCGCGATCGTCCCGATCAGCACGCTCCGCGCCACCCAGGCCGGGTACGGCGCGCTGAGCCAGATCGTCGTCCAGGCGGCCGACAAGGACCGGGTCGACCTGGCCCAGGCCGAGGTCACCCAGTTGCTGACCGCGCGGCACCAGGTGCCGGCCACCACGACCTCGCCGTTCCGGATCACGAACTCGGCGCAGATCCTGCAGACCAGCCAGGACACCGCGGCGACGTTCACCGCGCTGCTGGCCACGGTCGCGGCGATCAGCCTCGTGGTCGGGGGCATCGGGGTCACCAACATCATGCTCGTCACGGTCACCGAGCGGACCCGGGAGATCGGGATCCGGAAGGCGCTCGGGGCGCGGCGGCGGACGATCCTCGGCCAGTTCCTGATCGAGGCGACCCTGCTCAGCCTGATCGGCGGTGCCGTCGGAGTCGGCGCCGCGCTGATCCTCACCCAGTTCCAGCTGGCCGGTGTGGTGCCGGTACTGGTCCCGTCGTCGATCGCGCTCGCCCTCGGGGTGTCCGCCGCGGTCGGCCTGTTCTTCGGCAGCATGCCGGCGCACCGAGCCGCCGGTCTTCGTCCCATCGACGCACTACGTCACGAGTGAGAGGCAACACCCATGTCGAACCAGACCCCCGATGAGTTCGCCCAGATCGGGTCCGACGAAGAGGTCCAGGAGGCGCTGAAGCCGAAGAAGACCCTCAACCTGCCGGCGGCGACCGCCGTACTGGCTGGGGTGGTCGTCCTGGCGATCGGCCTGGCCGGTGGCGCCGGGCTGCACGCTGCCTTCGCGTCGGACAGCACCCCGGCAGCGGCAACGCCCGGGCGCGGAGCCGGAGCAGGCGGGTACGGCGGTTTCCGTGGACAGGGCGGTCAGGCGCCTGGCGCGGGCGGCGCCGGGGGAGCGGCCACGGTCGGCACCGTTGTCTCCGCGACCGACTCCCAGCTGGTCGTGAAGACGCAGACCGGCGATGTCACGGTGAAGCTCACCGGCGAGACCGACATCGAGATCACTGCCGCGGGCAAGGCCACAGACCTCAAGGCCGGGCAGCAGGTGGTGGTCACCGGGCAGAACACCGACGGTTCGGTGACCGCCAATAGTGTCCGTCAGGGCGGCACTTTCCCGGGCGGCGGCGGCCGCAGCCCAGGCGCGACCCCCTCGCGCTGACCCCGATCTGAGCGCCCGGCCAGCACCCCGGCCGGGCGCTCACCCATGTCACGGCCCGGCAACAGAGATCCGATGACTCATTGACCTTCTCGCTCGGAAAGCGCTATCTTCCGACGAAATGAGGCGCAAAAAGTACAAATTCGCCTCCTCGTTGAGTGGAGTGGGCGGGATGTCGAGGACATTGAAGTGGGTTGCGGCCGGGCTTGGGGCAGCCCTGGTTGTCGGGGGATGCGGTACGTCGGGCGCGCAGAACGTCGCGCAGGACCCGAAGGCTCCGCTGGAGCTGTGGACGCGGACGACGCCAGGTGGCGACGGCGAGAAGGGGATGAAGAAGCTGGCCGCCGCCTTCGAGCAGGCGACCGGCCAGAAGATCGAGGTGACCGCGATCTTCGACGACTTCGAGACCAAGCTGTCCCAGCGCGCGGCGCAGAAGGACCTGCCGGACATCGTCATGAACGACTCGTCCCAGCTCGGGACGATGGTCACGCAGGGCATCGTCCGCGAGGTCGACCCGGCCGCGGTCAAGGGCAGCGACCAGCTGCTCGACTCGGCACTCGCCGCGGCCAAGTCCGGCGACGGCAAGATGTACGGCGTTCCGTACTCGGCTCAGGCGTCCGCGCTGCTGATCCGCAAGGACTGGCGGCAGAAGGTCGGGCTGCCGGTGCCGACCGATCTGACCCAGTTCGCCGCGCTGGCGAAGGCGTTCACCACGAAGGACCCCGACGGGAACGGCAAGAACGACACCGCCGGCCTCGCCGTACCGGGGTCGACCAAGCGCGGCTACGCGTCGTGGTACTTCTCGAACTTCCTGTGGGGCGCCGGCGGCGACTTCATCGCGAAGGGGGCCGACGGCAAGTACAAGCCGGCCATGTCCACGCCGGAGTCGGTGGCAGCGACCAAGTGGTTCCGCGACCTGGCCTGCACCGACAAGGTCATCCAGCCCGGTGCCGCGACGATGGACACGCCACCGACCAACGAGACGTTCGAATCCGGCAAGGCCGGCATGTACGTCGTCGGCCCGTACCTGATGCCGCGCTTCGACGGAACGCTCGGCAAGGACAAGTACGAGGTCGTCCCGGTGCCGAAGGGCGTGAAGGACTCGACGGTCCTCGCCGAGGGCGGCAGCGCCTACCTGATGGCCGGGTCGAAGAACGAGTCCGGGCAGAACGCCTGGGCGTCGTACATCATCTCGCCGGACGCGCAGAAGCTCGGGATGGCGGGCGAGAAGGCCTTCAACGTGCAGCTGCCGGTGAACAAGACCGTCGATGTCACGTCGGTGCGCAAGGACCCGCGGTGGAAGGTGTACTCGGATGTGTACCGCGACCACAGCCGGTACGCGCCGAACATCCCGAACTGGACGCCGATCCGCCAGGCCAGCGCCGACACGGTCAACGCGCTGATCGCCGACTGCGGTCTCGACGTCGGCGCCGAGCTGACGAAGCTGGACGGCAAGCTCGCCGAGTCGCTCAAGCAGCAGGGCATCGGCGCACAGTGAGTGTCCGTGAGGCGGAAGCCCGACCGGCGGGGCGGGAGCCGCAAGCGGCAGCAGGGGTGCCGCGGCGGACGCCGTCGCGGCGCCTCGGCCGCAACCGGCGCAGCCCGGGTTCCTGGTGGGTCCCGTGGCTGTTCCTGGCCCCGGCGCTGATTCTGTTCCTGTACTTCAAGTTCATCCCGATGGCGCAGGCCATCTCGATGTCGGTGCAGGAGGTCCGGCCCTATCTCGGCAACCTGTGGGTCGGGTCGGCGAACTACAGCGGGATCCTGTCGTCGGAAGGGTTCCGGTCGGCGACCTGGAACACGATCGTGCTGGCCGTCGGGCAGACGGCCGGCTCGTTGATCCTCGGGTTCGTACTGGCGCTTCTGGTGGAGGGCCAAACTCGCAAGCTCACGTTCATCCGGTCGGCGGCGTTCCTGCCGGTGGTCGTCCCGATCGCCGTGGTCGCCGAGCTGTGGCGGATCATGTACCACCCGACCGGCGACGGACTGCTCAACCAGATCCTCGGTCTGGTCGGGCTCGGGCCGTCAGGATTCATCAACGACCCCGACACGTCGCTCGCCTCGATCGCGGTGACGGGCATCTGGCGCGGGGCGCCGTACGACATGATGATCTTCCTTGCCGGGCTGGCCGGGATCGACCGCGGACTCTATGAGGCCGCGGTCGTCGACGGGGCCTCGACCAGGCAGCGAATCCTGCACGTCACGCTGCCGGGGTTGCGGCCGGTGTTCGCGATCTTGTTCGTGCTCGCCGCGGTGCGCGGGTTCCGGGCGTTCACCGAGGTGTTCCTGCTGACGAACGGCGGGCCGAACGGCTCGACCGAGGTCTTGATGACGCTGATCTACAAGCTCGGGTTCGAGCAGAACCGGCTCGGCATCGCGTCCGCAGGCGCCGTACTGCTGTTCTTGGCGACGCTCGTCCTCACGGTCTGCGTCCAGCTGCTCCGACGAAAGAAGATCGCATGACCGCCGCCACCGACACCGCGCTGGGGCTCACCGAGAGCACGGGACTCGGCGCCCGGATCGCCAAGACGGTGATCTACAGCCTGCTGTTCATCGTCTTCGCGGGTCCGCTGCTCGCGCTGCTGGTCAGCTCGTTCAACCACGTGTCCGATCCGACGCAGCTGAGCGTGCTCCCGAAGAGCCCGACGCTGGACAACTTCAAGGTCGCGTTCGATCACGGCGTACTGAAGTATCTGGCGAACTCGTTCTTCGTGGTCGGCTTCGGGCTGCTGCTCCAGGTCGCCGTCTCGGTGCTCGCCGGCTACGCGCTGGCCCGCAAGATCTTCCCCGGGATGACCCTGGTGATGGTCGCGATCCTGGCCACGATGATGCTGCCCGAGGAGATCCTTGCTCTGCCGCTCACCCTGGTGCTGGCCGACGTCCCGCTGGTGCACCTCAACCTGATGGGCACGCTCGCCGGGATGATCGTGCCGCTCGGCGCGTGGGCGTTCTCGATCCTGGTGATGACCGAGTTCATGAAGGACGTGCCGCGCGAGCTGGAGGAGGCGGCCCGGATCGACGGGGCCGGCGAGTTCCGGATCTTCGCGCAGATCATCCTTCCGCTGTGCAAGCCGGCCCTCGGCGTGATCGGGGTCTTCGGCTTCACGATGATCTGGGACCAGTACCTGTTGCCGTTGCTGGTGGCAACGAACTCCGACTCGTACACGCTGCCGCTGGCACTGCGCACGTTGCGGATCGACCCGGTCGTCACGCCGGGCGTGGTGATGGCGGCCTCGCTGCTGGCCCTGCTGCCGTCGGTGACGGTCTTCCTGTTCTTCCAGCGTTCCTTCGCCCGCGGACTGACCGCGGGCGCGTTGAAAGGGTGAGGTTCATGAACCGCCGTACGTTTCTCACGACCGCCACCGCGGGAGTTGCCTTGACCACTGCTGCCGTCCGCCCTGCCGCAGCATCGACTCTGGACCGGCGGCACGTCCGGACGCTCGACGAACTACGCCGCGCCATCGGTACGGCGGCGCCGGGCACGGTGATCACGGTTGCCGACGCCATCTACGCCGTACCGGCCGGGCAGCCGATCGCGATCACCGGCCTGCGCGGCCGCCCGCACCGGCCGATCGTCATCCGCGCGGAATCGACGGGTGGCGTCGTCCTGACCGGGGAGCAGAGCTTCGTGCTCACCGGGTCGTCGGACATCACGCTGCAGGGCTTCGCGTTCCGGCAGAGTACGACGTTCGAGCTGCCGCCGGACTGCCGCCGGATCCGGCTCACCCGCAACGACTTCCAGCTGGCCGACATCGCCGGGGTGCACTGGGTGATGATCCGGGCCGACCACACGACGCTCGACCACAACGCCTTCCACGGGAAGACGACGCTCGGGATCTATCTCGGCATCGAGGGCGCCGGGACCGACCAGATGGCGCAGGGAGTGCATGTCTACCGCAATCATTTCAGCGACCACAGCTTTCCTGGTGACAATGGCGGTGAGCCGATTCGGCTGGGAGTTAGTCCGCGCGCGCTCTCGACGGCGGGAGCGCTGATCGAGTCCAACCTGTTCGAGCGGGCGAACGGCGACCCGGAGGCGATCTCGGTGAAGTCGTCCGGCAACCTGATCCGGCACAACACCATCCGTTCCTCGCTCGGTGGCATCGTGCTGCGGCACGGGAACGACAACCGGGTCGAGGGCAACTACATCCTTGCCGGTCGCAACGGGATCCGGATCTACGGCAACGACCACCAGATCGTGAACAACTACGTGTCGGAGATCGCCGGTACGGGCGTCGTGCTGGGCAGCGGCAACGTCCGCGACCACTTCCCGGGTGAGCCGCCGACGTCGCGGACCGGGAACGACGCGCCGGACGGCGTTCAGATCGCGCTGAACACGATCGTGGACTGCGACAACGCGGTCGCCGGGGAGAGTCACCGGACCCTCCCACCGCTCGGTTGCACGATCACGGACAATCTTCTGATGGGTGATCGAGGGCAACTGATGAACATGCCGTTCCAGGACGGCATCACCTGGTCGGGCAACCTGCACTGGGGAGCGGCGACCGATGGGAACGCCCCGGCGGGCGGGTTCCGGCGGGCCGATCCGCGGCTGGTCGCGGGCCCGGACGGCATTCGCCGGCTCACCGCGGGCAGCCCGGCGATCAACGCCGCCACGCGCAGCTACCCCGATATCGACACCGACCTCGACGGCGATCGCCGTACCGGGCGGGCCGACGTCGGCGCCGACGAGTACTCGCGGCGTCCGCACTGCCGGCGGCCGTTGACAGCCGGCGACGTCGGGCCGCACGCGTCATGACTACGGCGCTTGCGTCGCAGCAGCAGGAGCTGATCCGGGCGCAACTGGACCGGCTTCGGCTCGACCTCGTGGTCGCGGCCCGGATCACCAAGGTGCACCGGGAGTGGTCGCGGGCGTTGCTGCCGGATCCGTTCTCGCGGCTGTACCTGATCCTCGAGGGCGAGGGGCGGCTCGTGGTGGGGGAGCAGGAGCTGTTCCCGCAGCCGGGGGAGCTGGTGTATCTGCCGGCCGACGTACCGGTCTCGTACGAGACGATCAGCGAGAATGTGTTCCGCAAGCACTGGCTGCACTTCTCGGCCCAGATCGGTGACCGGGACATCGGCGAGGTGCTGACGCTGCCGTACATCGTGCCGAGCAAGTCACCGGACGAGGCCGCGTTGCTGTTCGAGCAGGTCGGCGCGGCCGACCGGGACCCGCCCGGTCTCGCGACGCCGCTGCGGGTGCGCTCGGCGCTGACCGCGCTGTTCGCGCACTACCTGGACAGTGCGCCGGCCGGCTCGGTTCGGCTCGCGCAGCAGGCGACGAGCGAGACCAGCGTCGTGCAGTACATCCAGGAAAACCTCGGCAATGCGCTGACGGTCGACGTACTGGCCGCGCACTTCGGTCAGGACCTCGCCACCTTCGTGCGGCGGTTCCGGACCGAGTTCGGGCTGTCGCCGAAGCAGTACATCAAGCGCACCCGGATCGAATGGGCCCAGCGCGAGCTCACCACCACGAACCGCCCGATGGAGGAGATCGCCGCCGCCGTCGGGATGGACCAGTCGTACTTCTCCAAGGTCTTCCGTCAAGTCAGCTCGGTCACCCCGAGTGAGTACCGAAAGCTGTACCGCCCACGCAGTTGAGGAGACTCGCATGAAACGTCGTACCTTCCTGGCCGGCACCGTTGGGGTCACGGCCGCCGTCTTCCAGATCAGGCCCGCGTTCGCCGCCCCGGTGACGTCGCTGGCCCAGCTCCAGTCCGCGATCAACTCCGCCACCGCCGGTACGACGATCACCCTGGCCAACGGCTCGTACGCCGTCGGGTCCAGCGGGATCACGATCACCGGCCGCAACGGGACCACCAGCTCGCCGATCACCATCCAGGCCGAGACGCGTGGCGGGGTGACGCTGACCGGGGCGAAGAGCTTCGTGTTCTCGAACTCGTCGAACATCACGATCAGCGGGTTCGTGTTCAAGCAGACTTCGTCGCTGGATCTCGCGGCCGGGTCGAACCGGATCCGGTTGACCCGCAACGAGTTCGCGCTCGGATCGGCGGCCAGCCACTCGGTCGTCGTACGGGGTGATGATGTGAAGATCGACCGGAACCTGTTCCGGGACAAGTCCACCGTCGGGTGTTACCTGGTGATCGACGGTCCGGCCAACAACGATCCGCAGCACGAGACGATCGCCCAGCGCACCTACATCCTGCGCAACCACTTCCGCGACCACAGCTTCAGCGGAGACAACGGCGGTGAGCCGATCCGGCTCGGCGTCAGCGGCCGTGCGCTCGCCGATGCTGACGCGACGGTCGAGTACAACCTGTTCGAGCGGGTGAATGGTGATCCCGAGGCCATCTCGGTGAAGTCTTCCGGGAGCACGATCCGCTACAACACGATCCGCTCGTCCCTCGGCGGCATCGTCCTGCGGCACGGCAACGGCAACCGCGTCGAAGGCAACTACATCCTCGGCGGCGAGAACGGCATCCGGATCTACGGCAACGACCACCTGATCGTGAACAACTACGTCGACGGCGTCCACGGCGCCGACGGCAGCACCAGCGCGGGCATCGTCCTCGGCAGCGGCAGCGAGCGCGACCACACCCCCGGCGAGTCGGAAGACAGCCGTCGCGGCAACGACGCCCCCGACCGCGTCGTCATCGTCCTCAACACCCTGCGCAACAACGACAAGGGCATCGCCGGCGAAAGCAACCGCACCGTCCAGCCGCTGTCCTGCCAGATCCGCGACAACCTCCTGGTCGGTACCACCGGCAATCTCACCGACCTGCCCTACCAGTCCGGAATCACCTTCTCCGGCAACATCCTCTGGGGCTCCGCCTCCAACGGCACCATCCCATCAGCCGGCTTCACCCGAGCCGACCCGCGGCTTGCCGCCGGCACCGACAGCGTCTACCGCCTCACCACCGGCAGCGCCGCCATCAACGCCACCACCGCGAACCACGCCAGCCGCGTCACCGACGACCTCGACGGGCACGCCCGCACCGCGCCGTACGACGTAGGCGCGGACGAGTACTCGACCGCCACCCCCGTCCGCCGCCCCCTGACCTCCGCCGACGTCGGCCCGAACGCCACCTAGCCGCATCTTTGTGCACCCACCAACCACTCGCAGGCACGAAAAACGGTTGGTGCGTGCACAAAGCCGGGCCTCGCGCACAAAGAGCAGCCGACCCACCTTTGCGGCGGACCTTCAGACGTCCGATCCGTGGGCATGGCATCTTTGGGGACTTGCTGCCTCCAGGTGCCTGTTGCGGTATCGCGACAGGTAACCGGTCGGGGTGGCTGGGCACTTTGGCTGGCCAGGAACTCCTCCTTCCCGAAGGTGCTCGTCCCGTCCGTCCGCTCGGATTCGGCCGGTTGGGGTAGGCGGTGGCTGGTCGCCGCTGCGGCCGGTTTTATTGAGACGGGTGGCTGGGGTGGCCTTCGGTTGAGGGGAATGGTGCGGTTGGTGACCGAGGTTCCCCGTTGTCTTGTGGTTGACGGGTAGTGGTTGCCGCCGACGATCAGGAGGCTTGCTTGCTGACCCGTCGCGGTGGTTGATGGCTTCGTCCTGCCCGATTTCGCTGGCTAGGTACCGAGCTTGGGGGTTATGCACTCTGATTCTGAGTGCATAACTCCCAGTGCGACTGGTTAGCCAGGCAATCGGCGAGGGCGGGGCCTCCCCGCGAGTGAAGCCACCGTGCGGGTATGAGGGCTGGACCGTCGAGTGTGAGGAGAATGTCACCGGAAATCGATATCCAGCGACACGGCCCTCACACTCGAGTGCTGATTGCACGGTGGCTTCCCTCGCGGAGGGCACTTTGTTCCAAAAGCGACCTGAACGTACCGACTACCGTCACCTCGCCTAGCTCAGCCATAGCCCGGAAGCTCAAGCAGCCGCAACTGTGGTCACCGGCCCCGCCATCCCCCTCAGCCGTAGACCACGCCCGCCTAGCGCTTCAGTAAATCGGCCGCCGCGGCGACCAGCCACCGGGTACGTGTCCGGCCTGTCCGGTGCGGCGCGAATCGGGGGCACACCAACCACCTTTGCGGGGATCTACTGCCTCCCAGAGACAGCAGATCCCCATAAACACCCACCAACCCCGCCCAGTCACCGGATTGCAGTCACCAACGCCCATGCCGATTCTGCAACAGGCTCTGGGTGGCCGTAGATCCCCGCAAAGCTGAGCCGCCGCGGCGAGCGACCAGCGCCGACCGGGCCGGCCGCATTCGGAGCGGCGCGCAACCACCGTGCGGTAGGCCGTCAACCACATGCGCGCGGGGCAGCGCCGCCGTACGGGGAACTGCCTTGAGCACGCACCAACCACTTCGCGGGCACGAAAATGGTCGAACCGTGCTCAAGGGCCAGCTACCGGCGCCGCCTTGTGCACCCGTTGACCAGATCGGCGGCCGGGGAATGGTCGAGGGGTGCTCAAAGCGGCACTTCAGGCGAGCGTTAGACGAGGGTGGGCTGGGTGTTGCCGGCTTCGGTGATTCCTTGGCGCATGTTGACGCGGCTGAGGAGGATGAGGCCGATCAGGAAGAAGATGCCCAGGGCGACGATGGCTGGGCGGTAGGAGCCGGTGATCTGGTGGACCAGGCCGAAGACGAGGGTGCCCAGCCAGGAGGTGCCGCGTTCGCCGGCTTGGTAGAGGGAGAAGTACTCGGCCTCGCGGCCCTTCGGGATGAGCTGGCTGAAGGCGGAGCGGGACAGTGCCTGGGTGCCGCCGAGGACGATGCCGATCGCGGCGCCCATCGCGAGGAACGGGAGGATCTGGCCGGCCGGGAGCAGGAAGCCGGCGATCACGATCAGCATCCAGACGACGAGCCCGCCCATGATCGTGCGCTGGGTACCGAACCGCCGCGCGAACCGGCCGAAGGCGAGCGCTCCGAAGAACGCGATGAACTGGACCAGCAGGATGGTCATGATCAGCACCTGGGTCTCGAACCCGAGCTGCTTCTCGCCGTACGTCGAGGAGACCGAGATGACGGTCTGGATCCCGTCGTTGAAGAACAGGTACGCGACCAGGAAGAGCAGCGTCACCGGGTAGGCGCGGATGTGGGTCAGGGTCGCCGCCAACTGCCCGAAGCTCTGCCGGATGATGTTGCCTTCACGAACCTGTACGACGTTCGTCGGCGGCCGGTTGCGGAGCCTGATGAACGGGACGAACGTGAACGCGCCCCACCACAGACCGGCGCTCAGCAGACTGAGGCGGACGGCCGTGCCCTGGCTCAGGCCGAGGGCCTCGTGCGCGGTGACGACGCCGAGGTTGACGGCCAGCAGGATGAAGCCGCCGAGATACCCGAAGGCCCACGCGCGCGACGAGACGTCGTCGCGGGCGTCCGGCGGTGCGATGTCGATCAGGATCGAGTCGTACACGACCAGCGACGACCCGAGACACAGGTTGCCGATGAACAGCAGCAGCGCGCCGAGCTGCCAGTTCCCGCCCTCCACGAACACCATGCAGGACGCGGCGAGCGCACCGGCCCACGCGAAGCCGCACATCAGCAGCTTCTTGCGTTCGAGCCGGTCCGCGATCGCGCCGACGATCGGCAGGAAGAACGCCGAGAACAGCGTCGCGATCGTGACCACGTAGAAGGCGAGCGAGCCGGGGGAGATGCCGAGCCCCAGTACGTCGAGGTTCGTGTGACAGGGCCTGTCCGTCGTACCGGAGTAACCGCAGGCTGCGGTTTCGGCGACCGACGTCAGGTACGGCGCGAAGAGCACCGTGCCGACCGTCGTGACGTAGCCGGAGTTGGCCCAGTCGTAGAGGCTGAAGCCCCAGTACTCCCGCTTGTCGACTCCGGCGGGGGCGGAGAGAATTCCCATGCGCAGAGTGTGGCAGCTCCGAGGGACCAAAGGGTGGTCTGTCAGGAAGCTGACTGTGCCGCGTCGGCCGCGGCAAGCCCGGCCATCAGCTTCTCCTGCGCTCCCGGCTCCCACGGACCCGAGGAAGTCAACGGAATGTCGGCCATGAACCGGCGTTCGGGCGAGGGGATCCGAGCGACCACGAGCTCCGGCTGTTCGGCCGCCAGCCGGTACAGCTCCGGGCCCGCGGCCGAGAACAGGTCGGCGATCACCAGCCGCCCGCCCACGCTGCGCATCACGTTGTCCGGGTTGACGTCGAGCGGTCCACACCACGGCAGCTCGGCGTCAGCACGCCGGTGGACCCGGCTGGTGATGTCGGCCAGCTCAGCAACCTCGGGCGCACGCTGCGCAATCGCCTGGTGGAACGCGATCGCTTCCGGCTCAGGCACGGCGTCGAGCCACTCCATGACCTGGAGATCGCCGCCGCCAGTCAGCCGGCGGTGTGCGAACAACCGTGGGACCTGTCGAGTGTGCGCGGCCTCCCGATAGACCTCCGCGACATACGGACCGGCTGGATCGAACGGACTGATCCGTACTGCGAACTCCCCGTCCGGCGAGCGGAACGCCCAAGCCCAGTCGCCCACCCCACACGCCGTCCACCCCTGCGCGAGAAACGCCCGCTCCGCATCGCGGTGATCCGCCTCAGCCCCCAACAACGCGTCCACCTCGTCCAGCGTCATACCGCCGAACCCTACGCACCACCCCAGCCTCCCGCCCCCGTTTTCACAACGTCCGAGGATCCGGAGACGGGGTGTGCGGGTTCTTCGGACGTTAGGGAGGAGGCGGATACAACGTCCGAGGATCCGGAGACGGGGTGTGCGGGTTCTTCGGACATTAGCGAGGAGGCGGATACAACGTCCGAGGATCCGGAGACGGGGTGTGCGGGTTCTTCGGACGTTAGCGAGGAGGCGGATACAACGTCCGAGGATCCGGAGACGGGGTGTGCGGGTTCTTCGGACGTTAGGGCCATTGGTTGCGTTCGAGGAGGACTTCGCGGAGGAGGTCGGTGCGGTCGGTGATGAGGCCGTTGACGCCGGCGTCTAGGAGGCGGCGCATGGTGGTGGGGTCGTCCACGGTCCAGACGTGGATCTGTTTGCCGGCGGACTGGGCGCGGTCGATCAGGCCTGGGGTGAGGACCCGGAGCGCCTTGTACTTCTCCGGGATCTGCAGGCAGGCGCCCTTCGACGGCAGCGCGATCGGCAGGAACCGCAGCAGCACGATCTCGAGTTCGCCGTACCCGGTGCAGAGGCTGGGCCCGAGGAGTTTGCGGATCCGGCGGACGCGCGACTGCGAGAACGACGAGACGCAGATCCGGTCGATCGCGTTCGCGGCCCGCAGTACGTCGGCCGCCGGGGCGAGGCCGTTCTCCGCCTTGATGTCGAGGTTGAACCGGATCTCGGGGAAGTGCTCGAGCAGTTCGTCGAGCCGGGGGATCGGCTCGTGGCCGTTGATCTTGGCCTTGCTCACCTCCGACCAGGGCAGGTCGGCGATCCTGCCGGTCCGGTCGGTGACGCGGTCCAGCACGTCGTCGTGGAACGCGATCACGACCCCGTCGCTGGTCGCGTGCAGGTCGGTCTCGAGGTAGCGGTAGCCGAGGCCGACCGCGTGCTCGAAGGCGTGCAGCGAGTTCTCGTAGCCGATCAGGTCCGGGTGCTTGGCGCCGCCGCGGTGCGCCATCGCGATCGGACCGTCGTGGTCGAGGTAGGGGTACACGTCAGGAATTATGTACCGTTTGGCTGGTGACGGTACTCAGCCCCCGCCCAGACCTGTGGACCCTCGACCCCGCCGTGGTGCATCTGAACCACGGCTCGTGGGGCGCCGTCCCACGCCGTACCCAGGAAGTCTTGGCCGGGCTGCGGGCCGAGGCCGAGGCGAATCCGATGGTGTGGTTCCGCTCCGTGCCCGAGCGCCTGAGCGCCGCGCGGCTCGAGCTGGCCGCGTTCCTGGAGGCCGATCCGGCCGGCTTCGCCCTGGTCCCGAACGCGAGCGCCGGCATCACCGCCGCCTTCGCCACCGTCCCGATCCGCAGTGGTAGCCGCATCGTCACCACCAATCACGTGTACGGCGCCTCCCGGTACGCCGCCGAGCGCGTCGCGCGGGCCCGTGGAGCGGAACTGTTCGTGGTGGATCTGCCGATGCAGGCCGACGACGACACGGTGGTCGCGCTGATCGAGCCCGCTCTGGATGCGGGGTCGGTGCTGCTCGTCGACCACGTCAGCGCCGCGACCGGCACGATCCTGCCGATCGCCCGACTGGTCGAGCTGGCGCACAGCCGCGACGTACCGGTGATCGTGGATGGTGCGCACGCTCCTGCGCTCATCGATGCGCCTACCGGTGACGGGGCCGACTTCTGGACCGGCAACTTCCACAAGTGGCCGGCCGCTCCGCGCGCGACCGCCGGGCTGGTGGTGGCCGAGAAGTGGCGGGCTGCGTCGTACCCGCTGATCACGTCGTGGTCGGAGTACGACGAGCGGCTGCCGGAGCGGTTCGACATGCAGGGCACGCAGGACTACGCCCCGTGGATCGCGGCGCCGGAGTCGCTGCAGGTGCTGGCCGAGCTCGAGTGGTCGGTACGGCGGCCGCAGATCACCGCGATGTTGGAAGAGGGCGCGCGGCTGGTGGCCAAGGCGCTCGGTACGTCGATCGGCGAGGTGGCGAATCCGGCGCCGACTCTGCGGCTGGTCGAACTGCCGATGGTGGTGGCGGACGCCGAGGTCTTCAAGCAGCACGTGTCGCAAGAACTGCAGATCGAGGTCACGCTCACGGGGTTCGAGGGTCGGTCGTACCTGCGGTTGTCGGCGCATGCGTACAACACTCCGCAGTGCTATCAGAAACTGTCGGAGGGCCTCCCTAAAGTCCTGGCATGAACGACATCCAGGGCTCTTACAACGCGGCTGCGGCTGACTATCACGACATGCTCAAAGACCTCGTCGCCAAGGGCGTGGCCGAGCGGATGATGCTGAAGTACTTCAGCGAGACGGTCTCGCCTGGGCCGATCGCAGACCTCGGTTGCGGCACCGGGCGGGTGACGTCGCACCTGGCTCAGGACGGGCTCGATGTGTTCGGCATCGATCTCAGCCCTGGCATGGTCGAGGTCGCACGCGAGGCGTACCCGGATCTGCGGTTCGAGGTCGGCTCGATCTTCGAGCTGGACCTGAAGGACGGCGAGCTCGCGGGTGCGCTCCTGTGGTACTCGCTGGTCCACACCCCGCGCGAGCAACTCCCCGCCGCGTTCGCCGAGGTGTTCCGCGTCCTCCAGCCCGGCGGCCACCTCATCTACGGCTACAAGGCGGCAGCGACCGGCGCTGGGACATACCACCTCGCCACCGCGTATGGGCACGATGTCGATCTCGACGTCTTTCTGCAGGAACCGGCGGACGTGGCGACGCTGCTTGCTGATGCTGGTTTCGAGGAGGTCGCCACGCTCACGCATGCCCCGGAGTGGGGCGAGAAGCAACCCCAGGCCTACGCGCTGGTCCGCAAATCACTCAGCCTTTGACGGCTCCGGACGTCATCCCGGCGACGATCTGACGGTTGAAGAAGAGGAACATGATCAGCGGTGGAATCGTGATCAGCAGAATGTTCATGAAGAGCAGGTTGTACTGCGTCGAGTACTGGCTGGAGAAGTTGTAGAGGGTCAGCTGGACGGTGGCGTTCTTGTCGCCGGGCAGGAAGTAGAGCGGGTTCACGAAGTCGTTGAACACGGCCACCGACTGCACCACCACGACCGTCACGACGACCGACCGCAGCAGCGGGAAGATCACCCCGAAGAACAGCCGCAGCGGGCCGGCGCCGTCGATGATCGCGGCCTCGTCGAGCTCCCGCGGGATGGTCGCCACAAATGCGCGGAACAGCAGGATGCAGAACGACAACCCATAGGCGATCTCGATCAGGATCAGACCGGGCATCGTCCGGAAGAGGCCGAACTGCTGCAGGACCCAGATCGTCGGTACGACGGCCGGCGGGATGATGAGTCCGGCCAGCACCAGGAAGTTGATGAAACCGTTCCACCGGCTCTTCCGGCGCTGCAGCACGAACCCGGCCATCGCCGCCAGCACGACCATCCCGGTCACGCTGGCCACGGTGAGGATGGTCGAGTTGATGAACGCGATCACCAGCATGTAGTCGCGGGCCTCGACCACCTCGATGAAGTTCTGCACGAACCGGAACTGATGCGGCCAGGAGAAGTCCAGCAACGCGGACTGCTGCCGGTCCTTGACCGCGGTCAGCACGATGAACACGAACGGCACCAGGAACACGACCACGGACGCGACGATCGCGACCGCACTCAGCGCGAGCTTGCGGCCCGGCCGGTGGTTGACCAACTCCGCCGTACTCACAGCTCCACCTCCCGCCGGTTCAGGAACCAGGACAGCGGCAGGATGATCGCGGTGACGACCACGAACAGTACGACGTTGCCCGCGGTCGACAGGCCGTAGAAGCCGGCCTGGTACTGCTTGTAGATCACCGACGCGATCACGTCCGAGGTGAAACCAGGCCCGCCGCGCGTCATGGCCCAGATCAGGTCGAACGAACGCAACCCACCGATCAGCGACAAGATGATCACCGTCACCGTGGCCGGCCGGGACAGCGGTAGCACGATCCGCCGGAACGTCTCCCACGAACCAGCCCCGTCGACGCGCGCAGCCTCGACGTACTCGCGCGGTATCGAGACGATCCCGGCGATGTAGATCAGGGTGGCCAGGCCGACGCCCTTCCAGACGTCGACCGCGGCCACCGACAGCAACGCCCACTTCGGGTCGGTCAGCCAGCCCGGGCCGTCGATGCCGATCACGCTCAACGCGCCGTTGATCAGCCCGCGTTCGGGGTTCATCAGCACCGTGAAGGTCAGTCCGACGCCGATCGTCGAGACCAGGACCGGGAAGAACACCACCGAGCGAAGGTAGCCGCGGGCAACGATCTGCGAGGTGAGCAGGACCGCGAGCAGCAGGCCGAGGACGACCTTCGAGCCGGAGGTGACGAACGCGTAGATCAGCGTGTTGGTGAAGCCCTTGATCAGGGCCGGTTCCTGGAAGAACAGCTTGAAGTTGTCGAGCCCGATGAACTTCGACTCGAACAGGCTCCACCGGGTCAGGCTGAAGTAGAGCGAGGCGAAGGTCGGGACCAGGAACAGTACGCCGTAGATCAGTGCGGTCGGCAGGTAGAACCAGTTCGAGTAGGGGCGGTACACCCTCACCATCCCGCCAGCCCCAACTGCTGCGCCTGCTTCTTCACATCTTCGTCGTACCGGGCGGCGCCGTCCTTGGCCTTCCGGATTCCGGAGCCGACCTCGACGGTGATCTGCTCCAGCGACGGGCCCTTGACCGGTGACAGGAATTCCAGCGCGAGGCTGGACCCACCGGGCTTGTCCAGGTACGGCTGCATGTCCTTGATTGCCTGCGGTACGTCGGCCGGGAGCGTGCAGCCCTTGACCGCGTACGGCCCGGTCGGGGCACCGGCCCTGGTCATCGACGCGCAGCCGTCGGGGCTCGCGATGAAGGCGAGGAACTTCTTGGCCGCGTCCAGCTTGTCGCCGGTCGTGGTCTTCGGGATGTAGTTGGCGCCGGGCGTCCAGACGGTCAGGCCGTTCTTGCTCGCGTCGTCACCAGGCAACGCGAACAGTCCGACGTTCTTGGCCGCGTCCGGGTAGGTCGCGATCAGGTTCGCGATCACGCCGGACAGCATCGGGTAGTGCGCACCCTTGCCCTGGGCAAGCATCCGGAGGCCGTCCGGGAGCTTGGCCGAGGCGAAGTCGGTGTTCTCGTAACCGGCGTCGTGAACAGCCTGCGTGTGCTCGAACCCCTTCACCGCCGCGGGAGAGCTCGCGTACTTCGCCTGGTTCTTGGTGTAGCGGTCGGCGAAGTCGGGCTCGGCGGCGGCCACGTTGTGGAAGTCGCCGAGCACGAACAACTGCGAGGTCCAGGTCTCGCCGTACGTCTGGATCACCGGTGCGACCCCACCAGCAGCCTTGATCTTGGCGTTGTTGGCCATGAACTCGGCCCAGGTGGTCGGGATCTTCAGTCCGAGCTTCTCGTAGACCGGCAGGCTGTAGAGCACGCCGCCGCCCATGAAGCCGCCGCCCGGTACGCCGTACACCTGGCCGTCGGCGGTGACGGTCTTGGCGAAGTTCGCGTCCAGGTCCTTCACGTACGGCTGGTCGCCGAGCGGGACCAGGTTCTTCTGCGGCGCGATCGCCTGGAACAGCGACCCGGTGTTGTAGCCGAACACGTCCGGCATGTCGCCGGTCGACAACCGCGTCTTGACCAGGTTGTCGCCCTCGGTACCCGCCGGCCGCGTCTCGGTCTTGACCGTGATCCCGGCGTTCTTCGCGGTGAAGTCCTTCACGAGCTGATCGGCCGTCTTGATGTCCTGATCCTGATTGCCGATCAAATAGGTGATCGTGACCGAACCCCCACCCGAATCGTCGCTGGAACCGAGACTGCCTGCGCTGCAGGCCGTCAGGGCGAGGGAGCCGACTGCAAGTACGACGGCAGCTCGCATGCCTGGGCGGAACGTCATCATGACCTCCTAGGGGATGGGTGCGTGATCAGTGATTGAGGAGGGCTTCGAGAGCGGATCGGAGCGCGCCGGAGTCGCCTGCCACCTCCTTGAGCCGGGCGGCGGGCTGGTCGAGGTAAGGCGCGAGCCGGGCGGCGAGCGCGGCGTCGTCGGTCGCGAAAGCGCTCTCTCGTGCTCCTGCGACGATCGCGTTCCAGCTCGGCTCGTGGTCGATGAGTTGCCGCACGGTCGGTGCGGAGGCGAGCGGCGCAGTCTCGACGTCGGCAGCCGTCCACTCGTGCGTGCCGTGACCGACCTCGACCATCTCGGCAGTCCCCGGTACGGCGACCTGCGCGCGGCTGCCGACCGGAACGGTCACGGAGAGCGCGATCTCGCCGTCACGACGGCTCCACGCGACCGCGGCCTCGCCGTACGGGGTGAGGTGTTTGGCGGAGGCGTGGGTGAGGCTGCCGGTGAGGAGTGGGCGGATCACGAGAGAGCGGTATCCCGGTTCGCCCGGAGCGAGGCCGGCGACCCGACGATGCATCCAGTCGGCGACCGCGCCGAGGGCGTAGTGGTTGAACGACGTCATCTCGCCGGGGTTGATGCTGCCGTCGGGCAGCATGCTGTCGTAGCGCTCCCAGACTGTCGTCGCGCCCATCGTCACGGCATACAGCCAGGACGGGCAGTGCGTCTGCAGGAGAAGGCGGTAGGCGATGTCCGGGTGCCCGGCATCTGAGAGCGCGTCCGCGATCAGCGGCGTACCGACGAAGCCCGTGCTGATCCGGAAGGCCGCCGAGCGAACGAGGTCAGCGAGGCGCTCACCGGCACGCGCCCGCTGGCCGTCGTCGGGGAGCAATGCCCACTGCAGAGCCAGCGCGTACGCCGTCGGTGCGTCGCTGAGCACCCGGCCGCCCGCGGTGACGTACTCGGAGGCGAACGCCCGCCGGACCTGCGCGGCCAGATCGCGGTAGTCGGTCGCGAGATCGCGCTCTCCGACGATCTCGGCGGCCTGGGCTACGACCTCGGCGGAGCGGGCGAAATGCGCGGTGGCGATCACGTCCGGGTTGGCCTGCGCCTTGGCCGCGTTCTCCGGGGGAGCGGTCGGGTCGAGCCAGTCGCCGAACTGGAATCCGCCGGCCCACAGCAGATCGTCCCCGGCCAAGGCAGCCATCTTGTCCACCCAGGCGCGCATGCTCGGCAGTTGCCGAGCGAGTAGCCCGGCATCACCGGTCCGGTGGTAGAGCACCCACGGCACGATCGTTGCCGCGTCGCCCCAAGCGGCCGTGGCCGGCTCGGCGTTACGCAGTACGTCGGGAATCACGAACGGGACCGAACCGTCCTTGTACTGCTCGGCGGCCAGGTCGGCCAGCCAGCTGCCGAGGAAACCGGCAGTGTCGAACAGAAAGCTCGCAGTGGGGGAGAAGACCTGGATGTCGCCGGTCCATCCGAGCCGCTCGTCGCGCTGCGGGCAGTCGGTGGGGACGTCGACGAAGTTACCGCGCATCCCCCAGACGACGTTCTCGTGGAACCTGTTCAGCAGCTCGTGCGACGAGTCGAACCAACCGGTCCGCCGCAGATCGCTGCCAACGACAACCGCGGTCAGATCTTCGAGGCGCAGATCCGGTACGCCGGTCACCTCGGCGTACCGGAAGCCGTGGAACGTGAGTGGGGAGTCGAGCAGCACCTCGTCCGGGCCCGCGAGCACGTAGGAGTCGGTCGCCTTGGCGGTCCGGAGCGGACGGACGCCCAGCTCGCCGTTCTCGAGCACCTCGGCATGGCGGATCACGATCTCGTCCCCGGCCGTGCCGCCGCGGACGGTGAGCTGGACGCGGCCGACGAGGTTCTGGCCGAAGTCGATCAGGGTCTTACCGCTCGGAGAAGTAGAGAGCGCTCTCGCCGGGAGTTTCTCGGTGATCCGGACCGGCGGGCCGTCCGGTGCGACGAGGAGGCCGAGGTCGGCGTCGAGAACGTCGACCGGGGCGGCGGATCCCGGCGTACGGCGCAGGTCGGTGCGCTGACCGTCGTACAGATCGTCGGCCAAGATCGCGCTCTCTCGCGCGTTCCACGTGTCGTCGGTGCCGAACGTGTGGAGCTTGCCGTCGCCGGTCGCCACCTCCAGCTGGGCGAGAACCGCGAGCCGGGTGCCGTAGACCTGGTCCTGGTCGCGGAAGCCGAGCCGGCCGCGATACCAGCCGTTGCCGACCAGGAACTCGAGCTGGTTGTCGCCGGCGAGAACGAGTTCGGTCACGTCATACGTCTGATAGCGGAGTCGATGCTGGTACGCCGTCCAGCCGGGCGCGAGTTCGTCCTCGCCGACCCGGCTCCCGTTGAGCTCGGGAACGTAGATGCCGTGGGCCGTGACATAAAGCCGGGCCCTGGTGATGTCACCCGGTAGATCGAGCGTGGAGCTGAGCAGGGGAGCGGGCGAGCCGAGCGGGCCGTCCTGAGGGCTGATGAAACGGGCGGTCCAGTCGTCCGGACCAAGTAGCCCGGCCTCGACCACCGCCGGCTCACTCCACGCACTCCAGTCGCCATCGCCTCGGACGCGGACCCGCACTGCCACCTGCTGGCGCGAGGCCAGTGGCTCACCAGGCCACGGGACCAGCACCTGCTCGGTGGATTCCACGGTGTACGACTGCGTCGTCGTACCGGTGATCTCGACCTCGTACGCCGCTTGGACGTAGTCGGCGGGTGCGGTGGCGAGCTGCCAGGACAGGCGGGGTGTGGCGGTACCCAGTCCGAGGACGGGACCGGAAGCGCTGGTGTCGGTGCGGTGTTCGAAGCGGATGCTGCTCGGTGCGGCGAGATTCGGCATGAGGCTCCAACCGGTGCGAATGAAACGATTCAGGGCCAGCTTGCGACGAGTACCCCCTCAGAAATAGTCCGGAGTGCACGAGTCCTAGCACGAAATGAACCTCGGCCCCTATCGTGAGGCATGGTCGACGAGCCGGTACGGACGCAAGGCACTTTGCTGCACTTCGTCGACGGCGCGATCCTGCACGCCGGACCCCATGTGCACGTGGATTCGCACCCGCTGCACACGCACAGTTTCTTCGAGATCGCGCTGGTGATCGGCGGCACCGGCGTCCATCACAGCCAGGCCGGCCGGCAGCGTCTGCAGTCCGGTGACGCGATCCTGCTGCGGCCGGGCGTGTGGCACGAGTACGAGCAGTGCGACGACCTCGAGGTCTACAACTGCTGCTTCTCCGCCGACCTGGTACGGCGCGAACTGGCGTGGACCCGGGAAGATCCGCTGCTCGGATATCTGTTGTGGACCGGACCGTTCTCCGCCCAGCGCCGTGGGGTGTTGAGCACACATCTCGACGCCGAAACCTTCGCCGAAGCGCGTCGGCATCTGGACCAACTCCGGTCGCTGAAGGATCGGCCGATCGGGCAGCATCGTGGTGACCTGATCGGCTGGTTGTCGCTCTACCTCAGCTGCCTGGCCCGGGCGGTCGCCGAGCGTGACGATCTCCGCGCGCGCACGCATCCCGCCGTACTGGATGCGATGCGGTTATTGGAGGCTGACCCGGCGCGGCCGTGGACGCTGACCGACCTCGCGCAGTCCCTGCACCTGGCGCCGGGATATCTGGTGCGGCTGTTCAAGTCGGCGACCGGCCTGCCGCCGATGGCCTATCTGTCCCGGCATCGCGTCGAGCTGGCGGCCGTTCAGTTGCTGCACACGGACCTGCCGGTGAGCCGGATCGGCGAGTCGGTCGGCTGGCCGGACCAGAACTACTTCGCCCGCCGCTTCAAGTCGCACTTCGGCCTGAGCGCCAGCACGTATCGGCAACGTTTCAATACGCCGAAGCTCACGCCTTCCGGCTCGTGATGAGCAACTCCAGCCCGTCGAGGATGCGCTGAAGGCCGAACTCGAGGCCCTGGTTGTCCTGGCCGGCCGACTGCATCGCGGCGGCCAGGCTGGGGAAGCGGTCGGCATGCGTGGTGAGGATCGCGGCGAAGTCACTGAGGAACGCCTCCTCGGTGAGGCCTTGCCTGCCGCCGGGCACTGAGGTCGTCTGCAAGGCGAGCGTCCGGACGTGGCCGACCAGCACCACGATGGCGTCGAACTTCTCGCTGCCGTCGAGGCCTGAGTCGGTCAGGGCGCGGACGCCGCGATCCAGCCAGGTGAGCTCGTTCGGACCGATCGGGCGGCGGCCGAGCGTCGACAGCAGCAGCCACGGATGCCGGGCGAACCCCTCATGGAGGTCCATCGACCAGGCGTAGAGGGCTTCCCGCCAGGGGAGCTCGCCGCGTTCCGGCGGCTCACCCATGGCGAGATCGCTCATCACCGCGACCAGCTCGGCCTTGCCAGGAACGTACCGGTAAAGCGCCATCTTGGTGACCGGCAGGTCGTCGGCGACCCGCTGCATCGACACCGCCTCGAGCCCTTCGGCATCGGCGATCCGGATCGCGGCCTCGGCGATCCCGGCGAGCGTGACGGCCGGCTTCGGCCCACGGCTCGGCGGCTGGGCCGAGCCCCACAGCAATTCGGTCATATGACTTCCCTGATCGGTTGATCTGTGTCTACCATACACATTATTGTGTCCGCCGGACACAGTTAAGGGTGAGGAGCGGGAGCGATGAAGATTCTGGTGTCGGGGGCAAGCGTGGCGGGGCCGTCGGTGGCGCTGTGGCTGGGTCGCGCGGGACACGAGGTGACGGTGGTGGAGATCGCGCCGGGACTACGCCAGGGCGGGTACGCCGTGGACTTCCGGGGTGAGGTGTTCCTGACCGTGCTGGAGCGGATGGGGGTGCTCGCCGATCTGCGGGCACGGCAGACCGGCGGTAATGCGTGGCAGTTCGTCAACGCGTCGGGCAAGCCCGTGATGCGGCTGCCCGCGGAGTTCGCGGGCGGCGAGCTGGAGGTGCTGCGCTCCGACCTGTCCCAGGTGCTGTACGACCACGGTCGGGGCGCGGCGACGTACCGGTTCGGTGACTCGATCGCGAGCCTGCAGGAGACGGCGACCGGGGTGGATGTGACCTTCGAGAGCGGTGTCGCGGAGACGTACGACCTGGTGATCGGTGCCGATGGCATGCATTCGGTGGTGCGCCGGCTCGCGTGGTCGGCCGAACGGGTGACCGAGCGCCATCTCGACTACTACGTGGCCGGCTGGGAGGTCCCGAACACGCTGGGTGCCGTCGAGGACACACTGCTCTACAACGTGCCCGGGAAGCTGGCCAGCGTCAGCGTCGACCAGCGGGACCCGGCGCTGGCGTCGACTCTGTTCGTCTTCAAGTCACCTGTGCTGACCTACAACCGGCGCGACCTCGACGAGCAGAAGGCGATCATCCGCGATCAGTTCAGCGGTCTCGGCTGGCGGGTGCCCGAACTGCTCAAAGAGTTGCCGTCGGCAACGGAGTTGTACTTCGACTCGATCAGCCGCGTGCACGTGGACCGGTGGTCGACCGGCCGGATCGTGCTCCTCGGTGACGCCGGGTACGGCGCAACCTTCGGAGCGCTCGGCACCGGGTCGGCCGTGGTCGGCGCGTACGTGCTGGCGGGGGAGTTGGGCCGGGCCGGCAGCGACTACGGGACTGCGTTCGAACGGTACGAGTCGGTGATGCGGAAGGCGGTCTCGACGACGCAGGACGGCAGCCAGGCCGGCCGGTTCATGGCGCCGCCGAGCAGGTTCGGCCTCGCCGTACGGAAACTGATGCTTGGCAACCGGGTCGGCCTGGGCATGATGCTCAAGCTGGCGCAGAAGATGAGCACGCTGGTCGACCTGCCGGACTACTCAGTGCAGGAGGGGCAGCTTGTGCAGGAATGACTCCCAGGAATCGGGCAGCCAGCCGGGGACGCCGAGCACGGCCATGTAGAGCCAGATCGCGATCAGCACGCAGCAGAACAGCGCGATCGTGCCGAGCGTCTTCAGCCAGGCGGGCTGCTTGCCCGTCCAGGCCGTCAGCTGCTTGACCCAGTCCTTGACCTTGTAGAGCAGGCGTTGCGCCCACTCGAACTCGCTGGCCAGGACGGCGAGACCCGCGATGAACAACGGGATGCCGCCAGGGCCCGGCAGCCAGCCGGTCAGCGGCGCCGCGATGATCAGCACACCACCCACCACGCCGACCACGATGCGATAGATCAGGTGCTTCTTCGGATTCGCCCGGATCCGGCGCCGCCACTCCCACCGGTCGTCTTCAGCGTCCAAGGTGATGTTGTGATCAGTGCGGTCGGGACTATCGTGCTCGGCCACGGCACCACCCTACGTCCTGCCCCGGCCGAAATCCCGGAAATACACCTGACGAATCAGGAGCGGTTGGCGCGGCCGAACTCCCAGTGCCAGGGCTCTTCGCGGTTGCTGCCCTGCTCGGCCCAGTCCGGGTGGATCCAGCCGAACGCGGGCGCGTGCGACTTCATCCAGCTGTACTGCGCGGTGTTGTACTTGTCGATGCCGCCGCACAGGTCGACCGCGACACCCCAGCCGTGGTTCGACGTGCCCGGAAGGGCAGCCAGGGACGGCTTCCGCGAGTACAGGCTGACCTGTGCCTGGTAGGAGCGGTAGGAGTCGGTGATGCAGAGGTTCTTGCCGAAGGCCTTCTTGAAGGAGCCCGCGAGCTGGAGATAGGCCGCCGCCGCGTCGCAGCGCAGCATGTGACCGCTGCCGATCGCACACAGCTTGCTGGACGGGATCATGCCGTTGCTGTAGCCGCCCCAGCCGGTGGTCGCGGACCCGGTGGCCAGGAACGGCATCGGGTTGACCGGGTCGCCGCCGATCCGGACCTCGAAGTGCAGGTGCGGGCCGGTCGAGTTGCCTTCGGTGCCGACCGCGCCGATGCGCTGCCCGGCGACGACCTGCTGGCCGTCGGTCACGTTCACCTGGCTCAGGTGCGCGTAGAGGGTTTCGAAGCCGTTGCCGTGATCGATCCGGATCAGGTTGCCGGCCCAGCTCGGGTGTTCGACCCGGACCGTGCCCGCCGTGACCGCGCGGACCGGCGTACCGATGGCGGCCGGGAAGTCCTGGCCGGTGTGGAACCCGGTCGACCACATCGAGCCGGACTGGCCGAACGGCGTACCGATCTCGTAGGTGCCGTCGGCCAGCGGCCACGTCCAGGCGCCGGTGCCGACGTTGTACGACGAGACTCCGGTGTTGCCGCAGCGGAAGTTGACCGCGCCGGAGCCTGCCGTCGGGGAGACCTGGGCCTTGGTGGGAGCGCCGAGAGTCGGGCGGAGCGCGGCCCAGAGGTTGTCCGGGACCGGCGTGACGACAACCGAACCCTTCGCCTCGTCGGACGCGATCATCTCGTCGTTGTCGAGAGCGACGCCGATGTGGACCAGGCCGAGCGACCGGCTGCCCATCAGCATGATGTCGCCGGGCTGGATCTGGTCCGGCGGGACCTGCTGGTAGCCGGGGTAGACCTTGCTGATCGTGTTCGGAAGTTTCGCGTACGGCGCCCACGCGGCGGTGGTGGCGCCGAGGCAGCCGTACTGATCCGGGCCGGTGGCGTCGATCGCGTACGCGCGGCCGACCAGATTGAACGCCTGGTTGACCGCGCGGATCGTCTCGGCCGAGAGCACCCGAAGGGTCTTGCCGGCGACCGTCACCGTGGCCGCACCGGGCACCGGCTGACCACCGGCGACGAGCTGGCCGAGGCCGGCCGGGAGGGCAGCGGGGTTCTTGATCGTCGCGGCAGGCGGCAGCGTCACCTTCGCCGTGGTCAGCTCGGTGAGGTAGGCCTGCCAGCGCAGCAGCGCCTGCTGGTTGCGCGCGAGCTGGAGCTGCTTGGACAGCTCCGAGGCACCGTCGAGCTCCGGAAGCTGGTCGATCGCGCGGGACGCCGCGTCGGCGGCCTTCTGCTTCACCTCGTTGCCGAGCTGCTGCGCACGCGCTGCGGCTGCCTTGGCCGCCGCGCGCTTGGCGTCCGCCTCCGTCTTGGCCTTGTCGGCCACGGCTCCGGCGTTCATTGCCTTGTTGTACTGCGCGGTCTGCGTGGTGCCGAGCTGCTGGATCGCGGTCTGGCGGTCGGCGATCTCCTGCAGGTTCTCCGCGACCGGGGCCAGTGACCACAGGATCGACTCGGCGCCCAGCTGGGTCGGGATGCCCATCTGGTAGGCCTGCGCGGTGATCACGCCGAGCTTGCGCCGTTCCTCGTCGGCCGAGGCGGTGACGGTGCTCGCCGAGGTCTCGGCCTTCTTGGCGGCGGCCTCGGCGGTCTCGGCGCTCTTGAGCGCGTTGGTGTAGGCGATGGTCGCCTTGGCGAAGTCGGCCTGCAGTACGGCGGCCTCGGCCTGGAGCTGCTCGAGCGACCGCTTCACGTCCGTGACCGAGGCGGGAGGCGGTGGAGTGGGCGTGCCGGCGTACGCGGGCAGGGCCATCACTGCCAGCACCGTGCCGAGCGCCGCGAACCGCAGCCCCCGACGGTTCCCCAGAACCATCAGGCTCCCCATTGTCGTCTTGCCTCACGCGCGCAAGCAGGACGTGCCCCCGCGCGCCCCCAGCGTAGGCCGGGAACGGTCCGGACGGAAGAAAGCTGCCCGATCGTCACGTGACGGGCGTCACCGACTAAAGTCTGGAGTATGGCCTCGCACTTTGACGTTGTTGTCCTCGGCGCAGGTCCGGGTGGGTATGTCGCGGCGATCCGCGCGGCTCAGCTCGGGCTCAAGACCGCCATCATCGAGAAGAAGTACTGGGGCGGTGTCTGCCTGAACGTGGGCTGTATCCCGTCCAAGGCGCTGCTGCGGAACGCGGAGCTCGCGCACATCTTCCGGACGGAGGCGAAGACCTTCGGCATCAGCGGCGAGGTCAGCTTCGACTTCCCGACCGCCGTCCAGCGCAGCCGCAAGGTCGCCGACGGCCGGGTCAAGGGCGTCCACTTCCTGATGAAGAAGAACAGCATCACCGAGTTCGACGGGTGGGGCGCGTTCACCGACGCGAACACCCTCGACGTGACGCTGAACGACGGCTCGTCGGAGACCGTCACCTTCGGCAGCTGCATCATCGCCACCGGAGCCACCACCAAGCTGCTGCCGGGCACCCAGCTGTCCGACCGCGTGGTCACCTACGAGGAGCAGATCCTCACCGAGGAGCTGCCCGGCTCGATCGTCATCGCCGGCGCCGGCGCGATCGGTGTCGAGTTCGCCTATGTGCTGGCCAACTACGGCGTGAAGGTCACCATCGTCGAGTTCCTGGACCGGATGGTCCCGCTCGAGGACCCGGACGTCTCCAAGGAGCTCGCCCGCGCCTACAAGAAGCTCGGCGTCGACGTCCTCACCGGCACCAGGGTCGACTCGATCGACGAGTCCGGCTCCACGGTCAAGGTGACGGTGACCGGCAAGGACGGCGCGTCCAAGGTCATCGAGGCCGACAAGGTCATGCAGGCGATCGGCTTCCAGCCGCGCGTCGACGGCTACGGCCTGGACAAGACCGGCGTCCAGCTCACCGAGCGCGGCGCGATCGCCATCGACGGTCTGTGCAAGACCAACGTGCCGAACATCTTCGCCATCGGTGACGTCACCGCGAAGCTGATGCTCGCGCACGCCGCCGAGGCGATGGGCGTGATCGCGGCCGAAACGATCGCCGGCCACGAGACCATGGAGCTCGACTACGCCATGATCCCGCGGGCCACCTTCTGCCAGCCGCAGATCGCCAGCTTCGGCTACACCGAGGAAGAGGCGAAGAAGCTCGGCCACGAGGTGAAGGTCGCCAAGTTCCCCTTCACCGCCAACGGCAAGGCCCACGGCCTCAACGACCCGAACGGCTTCGTGAAGGTCATCAGCGACGCCAAGTACGGCGAGCTGCTCGGCGCGCACCTGATCGGCCCCGAGGTCACCGAGCTCCTCCCCGAGCTCACCCTCGCCCAGAAGTGGGACCTCACCACCAAGGAACTGGCCCGCAACGTGCACGCCCACCCGACCCTGTCCGAGGCCCTCCAGGAAGCCTTCCACGGCCTCGAAGGCCACATGATCAACTTCTGATCGCACCCCTGCAGCCGCCGTGGACCCTGGGTCTGCGGCGGCTGTTCTCATGACGGCGTGACCACTACGCTGACCTTCCGTTCTCAGCCTCGGAGGGACAGCGTGGCGAAGAAACAAGCCGAGCCCTTGCCGCAACACACGGTCGACGAGATCCGCGCCGCGTGCGAGGCTCCCCTCCCGCCGGGCGTGACGATGGTCCTGATGAACAAAACCGTCACCGGACTGCACGTGAACCAGTCGGGCGTCGCGGTCCTCGAGCGCCCCGATCGTCCATGGCGTCAACTGCCCGCGGTGACGAAGGTGTCCCGTGGCGCCTTCATCCGCAGCCGCATCAGGCTCCGGTTCGCCGACGGGACCAAGACGACGGTGCGTCCGTACAAGGAGAAGTTTCGCTGTCTCCTCGAGACGGGCAAGCGCGACAGCCTGAACTTCTCCTCGCCGAGCAGCGGCGACGCCCGCAGCAACGACTCGCCTCTGGACAGCCTCGCCGCCGTCTTCGTGATCCTGGTGGCGATCGTCCTGTTCCCGATCTCGCTGGTCATGCTGGCGCGTGAGCTGTTCGGTACCTCCGCCCGCGCGAAGCAGGCGGCCCTCCTGCTGCCGCAGTTGCAAGCCGTCGCCCAGCCGCACTGAGGCCTCAGGGGAAGCGGTAGAGCGTCTGCAAGGGCTCGCTGGGGTAGTGGATGTGCAGAGCCAGGCCAGGGCCGGCCTTGGGATCGAGCATGCCCCTGTTGGGGACAGGCGGCTCGAACGGGAGCGGGATGGTCGAGCGAATGCCGGGAGCGCCCAGCACCTGATGACCGGCAAAGGACGTGACGATCGCGTTGTGCACATGCCCGGTCAGGATCGCGGTGATGGGTTTGCCGGTCAGCACGGCCGCGAGCGCCTCCTGAGCGCGCAGCGGCCACTGGTCCATGACCGGGTGGTGCATGTCGAGCGGCGGATGGTGCATCGCCACGAACACCGGCCCGTCGAACGGCTGTTGCAGTACGCCGTGCAGCCAGGTCAGCGTCCCGCCCGTGAGCAGCCCGTAGTCCTCACCAGGCACGCTCGTGTCGAGCAGCACGAACCGCGCACCGGCAACCTCACGCACCTGATGGATCGGGTGCGCCTCGCCGGGGGAGTCCAGGAAGTCCGCGAGCCCCGCCCGCAGCGGTGCGCTCACGTCGTGGTTGCCGGGAATCACCAGCACCGGTACGTCGGCCGGCAGCTCAGCCGCCAGCTCGTCGTACTCGGCCGCGAGACCATGGTCAGTCAGATCCCCACTGACCAGTACGACGTCCACCGGCGTACGGAACGCCTTCAGGTACGACGTGATGCGCCGCAAGCGGTCACGGGCAACGTCGGTGCCGTCCAGATGAGGGTCGCTCAGGTGTGCGATGACGATCATCGCAAGACACTAACCGCAGAACCCCGTCGGCAGATCGCCGCAGGGGACGAGACCGCCGCGTTCGAGGACCGGCCGGGCCTTGGCCGACCCGAGGTAGTCGAGGAAGGCCGATGTGAGCGACTTGGGCTCGGGAGCCTTGTAGGTGTAGGCGTGCTCGACCTCCCAGAACCGGTACGACCGGTCCGCCACCCTCGCGGTGTCCGGGGCGACCTTGTCGATCGTCACGGTCGAGACCTGCGCGAACCTCCGCGCGCTCCCGAGCTCGGCGTACCCGATCGCGCCGTCGATCTCGTTGACGCGGGTGAGCAGCTCCTCCGTCGTACCGACCTCGCAGCGGTGGTACTTCGCCACCGCGTCGTCGTCGCGGGCGCAGTTGTCGGAGGAGATACCGAGCTCCTGGTCACCGGCGAGTACCTTCTCGCGGAACACCCGGCGCGAACCGGAGTCGGGTCCGACCCGGCTGACCATCCGGATCGGGAGATCGCTGCCGCCGACCTGTTTCCAGTTGGTCGACCTGCCGCTGTAGATGTCGCGCAGTTGCGTCGTGGTCAGCGCGTTGACGTCGGCCGCCCGGTTCACGGTCACCGCGAACACGACCACCGCGACCGGCGTACCGACGAGCTCGGGTGCGCCCTCGGCGGGACCGTCCGACATGGCGATCTGCTTGGCCGCCTGGGCAGCGTCCTTGGGCCCGAGCTCGGCCAGCGCACGGACGCCGCTGCGGCTTCCGTTCGCGGCGATCACGACGTCGGCGCTGGTGCACTCGGTCGCGTACGCGGTCCGCAGTTCGCGCATGGTCGGCTCCACTGCGGTCGAGCCGATCACCCGGAGCTGGCCCGACGAGCAGTCGTCCGGCGGCTTCAGCACGTCGACGAGGAAGAACGCGACCAGTGCTCCGACCAGGACGAGCGACAGCGCGCCGAACAGCAACGTACGACGACCCGGGCCGCGCGGGCGTGGTTCGTGATAGACCCCGCCACCGGTCGAGCCGCCGGCCAGGTAGCCCGAGTGGCTGACGCCGGTTCCGGTACCGGACAGCACGAGCAGGAACTTGAAGTGGTCGCCGCGGTTGATCGCGATCCGCGGCAGGACGAGTTTGCTGGTGTCGACGAAGTTCGCCGGTGCCAGCCGCCGTTCGAGCATCTCGCCCAGCGACTGCGGGTAGGCCTCGGTCACCTTCAGCCCGACGATCTTGCGATCGGGGAACGCGAAGGCGACCTTCTCGTGCATGTCGTGCGGATCGATGTCCATCCCGCCGGCGTTGTCCAGCCGGAGCAGCACGATGCTCGGATCGGGTACCACCGCGCCCTGGTGGCGGACCTCGACGTCCACCATCCGCTGGGTCTGGTCGGCCCGCGGGTAGACGCCGATCCGCGCGTCGACCTGGACGCGGTAGACGAGACGCTTGCGGCGGAGCAGGTAGCGGTCGACCAGCCAGGCGACCGCCGTACCGATCAGGGCGATGGCAGCGATGACGGTTTCGAGATTGACGGACGCGAAACCAGAGAAGTCGAACAACGTGCCCCCACTTCGATGAGTGCAGGACGCTAGTCCGTCGCGGTGAACGCCCGCTTACCGTCCGGTGACCGTCTCGGTGAGCACCGCCTCGAGGGGCGTTGCGGTGACGCCGAGGACGTCTGAGGTGTGAGTGGAGTCGAGTAGCAGCGGCCGCCGGGTGAGGTACTGCATCTCGATCAGCTCCGCCATGATGGGGTCCCGCTCCAGCTCTGCCACCGGCATCGCAGCGAGTTGCGGGTACGGCGCCCGAGCGGCCGCGGCCAATGCCGTGGTCAGCGCGCGGACCGGGAGCGTCGAGGTGGACGGGACGTGCCACCCGCGTCCCCACGCACCAGGATGCCGAGCGGCCGCGATCATCGTGCGCGCGGCATCGACGACGTACGTCCAACTGTGTTCGACGTCGAGATCGCCGGGATAGGCAGCCGCGAACCCCGCCAGGACGGCAGGCGGGACCAGCAGGTTGTACGCCGACATCGCGCCCGCGCCGAGGAAGTCGCTGGCCCGAACCTCGGTGACCCGGACGCCGCTCGCCGACGCGTCCAGCCACATCTGCGCCCGGACCGAGCCCTTCACCGTGGTCGGCGCCAACGGGTGATCCTCGGTCATCGGTCCGTCGACCGGTCCATAGCCGTAGACATTCCCGAGCATCACGTAGTCCGTGCCAGTGCGTTCAGCCGCGCCGAGCAGGGCGGCCGCGAGCGGTGGCCAGTCGGTGGGCCAGCGGTTGTACGGCGGCATCGCGCAGTTGTAGAGCGTGGTCGCGCCTTGAACCAGCTCGCTGAGCCGGTCGAGAACGGTGGCATCGGCGGCGACCCGTTCGATCCCGGCGTGCTCGGGTCCGGAGCCGCTGCGCGTGATGAGCCGGACGCGCTCGCCGCTGTCCGCGAGCAGCCGGGCCAAGGCCAGGCCGGTTGCTCCGGCGCCGACCACGGCAGAGAAGGTCATCTGCATCTCCCGAAAGGTTGTTGGAACTCGAACCTACGAAGACGGCAGCGCTCTGGGACATGGCCGCGACGCTCGGCACCATGTCCGAGCGTCTGGCATGCTGGCGTGGTGGACGTACTCAGCGACGTACTGACTGCCCTCCGCACCGGCCGTCCGCACGCTTCGCACACCCAGGAGCAGGCGCCGTGGGGGATTCGCTTTCCGGCGGGTGCTGGAGCCGGGTGCCATGTGCTGCTCAAGGGCTCCTGCTGGCTGCTTCCCGCGCGCGGCGAGCCGATCCGGCTGAGCGTGGGTGATGTGGTGTTCGTCCCGCACGGCGCGGGCTACGCGTTGGCCGATCATCCGGACAGTCCGCTGACCGAGTTCCGGTTCGACACCGCCGTACCGGCCGACGCGGTCACGGATCAGGACGCGCCGATCCAGCTGCTGTGCGCGGCCTACTACTTCGACCGGTCGAGCAGTCACCCGCTGCTCGAGGAGCTGCCCGACGTTGTGCATCTGTCCGGCCGGCAACCGGCTCTGGCCGCGGCGATCGAGCTGCTGGCCGCAGAGCTCAGCGATCCGCGCGCGGGTACGTCCGCGATCTTGTCCGGGCTGGTCGACATGCTCTTGCTGTTCGTGCTGCGCGCCTGGTTCGACGACGAGCGATCCACCCAAGGCTGGGCGACCGTGCTGGCAGACCCGGGGCTGATGGCCGCACTCCACGGCATCCACGGCACGCCTGAGCACCCGTGGACCGTCGCCGAGCTTGCTGGGCTGTCCGGGATGTCGCGCGCGACCTTCGCCAAGCGGTTCAACAGCGCGGTTGGGCGGACGCCGCTGGGCTACCTGACCTGGTGGCGGATGACGCTGGCGGCTCGCCGGTTGCACGATTCCGATGCGCCGCTGCGCGCGATCGCGGCGCGGACCGGATACGGGACCGAGTTCGCGCTGGCGAAGGCGTTCAAGCGTGCGTACGGCGTGGCTCCGGGGGAGTACCGTCGCCGACGCCTTACCGGCTGATGACGCGCCGGGGTGGGGCTTGGTCGGGGGGATGGGGTCTGAGAGATTGGCGCCATGGCTGAACAGGTTGACGTGGTCGTGATCGGGCTGGGTGTGGGCGGCGAGGAGGCCGCCGGGCGGCTGGCCGAGGCGGGGCTGAACGTGGTGGGGATCGAGCCGCGGCTCGTCGGCGGTGAGTGCCCGTACTACGGGTGCATCCCGAGCAAGATGATGATCCGCGCCGCGAACCTGATCGCCGAGACCCGCCGGGTCGACGGCATGGCCGGTACGGCGACGGTGCAGCCGGACTGGGCGCCCGTGGCCAAGCGCATCCGCGACGAGGCGACCGACAACTGGAACGACCAGGTAGCGGTCGACCGGCTGGTCAAGAAGGGCGTCACGTTCGTCCGCGAGCACGCGACGATCACCGGGCCGCGCAGCGTGAAGGCGGGCGACCGAGAGTTCGAGGCGTCGAAGGGCATCATCGTCGCGACCGGCACGGTGCCGCTGGTGCCGCCGATCGACGGCCTCGCGGGTACGCCGTTCTGGACGAACCAGGACGCGGTCCGGGTCGAGACGCTGCCGGCGTCGCTGATCGTGCTCGGCGGCGGCGCGATCGGTGTCGAGCTCACCCAGGTTTTCGCGCGCTTCGGTGTCGCGGTGACCGTGGTCGAGGGCGCGGAGCGGATCCTGTCGATGGAGGAGCCGGAGTCCGGCGACCTGGCCCGCGAGGCGCTCGAGCGGGACGGCGTGACCGTCAACACCGGCGTGCACGCGTCGAAGGTCGCGCACGACGGCAACAGCTTCACCGTCACGCTGGATGACGGCCGTTCGGTCTCGGCAGAGAAGTTGCTGGTGGCAACCGGTCGTCGGGTCGACATCAAGGGCCTCGGGCTTGACCAGGTCGGGCTCGACGCGGATGCCCGCCGGATCGAGGTGGACGAGCACGTCCGGGCCGCCGACGGCGTCTGGGCGGTCGGTGACGTGACCGGGGTCGGTGCGTTCACCCACACGGCCATGTACCAGGCGAACATCGCCGTACACGACATCCTGGGCACGCAGGACGCGCCGCTGGCGCGGTACCACGCGATGCCGCGGGTCACCTTCACCGATCCGGAGATCGGTGCGGTCGGGCTGACCGAGAAGCAGGCCCGGGAGCACGGTCTGAACATCGCGACCGGCGTGACGCAGATCCCGTCCTCGTCGCGCGGCTGGATCCACAAGGCCGGCAACGAGGGCTTCATCAAGCTCGTCGTCGACACGGATCGCGGCGTACTGGTCGGTGCGACGAGCGCTGGGCCGACCGGTGGTGAGGTGCTGAGCGCCCTCGCGATCGCGGTGCACGCCGCCGTACCTGTGCACTCTCTGCAACAGGTCATCTACGCATACCCGACGTTCCACCGGGCGATCGGTGATGCGCTCAAAGATTTGTTCTGAGTCAATTGTGACGGGCGCTGTTGCGATCCGGTCGCAACAGGATCAAGAATGTCCGCGTGCATGTTCCTGATGGCTTCTTCGACGCCCCGACGTCCATCGCCACCGGCCTGATCGCGGCCGGTGCGGTCGGCTTCAGCCTCCAGCGCGCGAACCGGGAGATCCGTGAGACGGGTCCCGCGCTGGCCGGGCTGACGGCGGCCTTCGTGTTCGCCGTACAGATGGTGAACTTCCCGGTCGGCGCCGGGACCAGCGGCCACCTGCTCGGCGGTGCGCTGGCAGCCGCGCTCGTCGGCCCGTGGACCGCCGTACTGGTGATGTCGACGGTGCTGCTCGTCCAGGGGTTGCTCTTCGCGGACGGCGGGCTGACCGCGATCGGTACGAACATCACGCTGATGGGCCTCGTCACGGTCCTGGTCGGGTACTTCATCACTCGCGCGCTGCTGCAGGTGCTGCCGCGCCGGACGGGCAGCGTCGTACCGGCGGCCACCGTTGGTGCCCTCGTCTCGGTGCCGGTTGCGGCGCTGTGCTTCACCGGCCTGTACGCGATCGGCGGCGCGGTCGACATCCCGCTCGGCAAGCTCGCCACCGCGATGGTCGGCTGGCACATCCTGGTCGGCATCGGTGAGGCGGTCATCACGGCCGCCGTGCTCGGTGCGGTCGTCGCGACCCGGCCCGACCTCGTGTACGCCGCTCGGCACCTGCAGCAGGATCTCGTCCTGGTCGATGCCGACGGCAACACATCCACGGTGTCCCCGGACAAGCCGATCGCGGCCAAGCCCGCCGGTCGTTCACTCGGGATCGCCGTCGCCGTCACGCTCGTCGTTGCCGGTGGCGTCAGTCTGTTCGCGAGCGCGCATCCGGATGGGCTCGAGTTCGTCGGCGCCAAGCTCGGGTTCGAGTCGGCGGCCAAGGGCTCCGCGGTCGCCGGGAGCCCGCTGGCCGATTACGGCGTGAGCGGGATCGGCAACGCTCAGGTGTCCGGTGCGCTCGCTGGGATCATCGGCGTACTGGTCACGATCGCTCTCGGCCTCGCGATCGCCAAGCTCGCCTCGCTGCGCAAGGCCTCGTGAGCGGCGACGGCCTGCTCGTCGCGGTGGACAGCAAGGTCCACCGGATACCGGCCCAGGTCAAGATCGTCGCCCTGTTCGTCTTCGTCTTGGCCGTCGTCTCCACCCCGGCCGCGCACTTCTGGGCCTTCGCCCTGTACGCCGCTCTGCTGGTCGGCGCGGTCATCGTGGCTCGGCTGCCACTGCCGGTGGTTTCCCGGCGGCTGGCGGTGGAGACGCCGTTCATCGTATTCGCGCTGCTGCTCCCGTTCGTCGCGACCGGGCCGACCGTCGACGTACTCGGCGTGCAGTTGTCGGAGTCCGGCGTACTGGGTGCTTGGAACGTGCTGGCCAAAGGCACGCTCGGGGTGATTGCCGCGATCTTGCTCTCGGCTACTACCGGGCCGCGCGAACTGCTTGCCGGGCTTGAGCGTCTGCGGTTGCCGTCGACGTTGGTGGCGATTCTGTCGTTCATGGTGCGCTATCTGAACGTCGTGTCCGACGACCTGCACCGGATGCGGATCGCACGCGAGTCTCGCGGGTACGTCGGCGGCCGAGCCGGGCATCTGAAGGCGATCGCCGGGGGAGTGGGTGCGCTGTTCGTCCGCAGCTTCGAGCGCGGTGAGCGGGTGCACCTCGCCATGCGGTCGCGCGGTTACAACGGCCGGATGCCGCTGCTGAGCGAGGTCGGCGCGAGTCGCTCCCAGTGGGTCGAGGGGCTGACGATCTCCCTGGCTGCGGTGGCCGTCGCGGTGGCCGCTAGGGTTGTCGGCTTGTGAGCGGACCAGCGATCCATGTCGAACGTCTCGTCTTCGCGTACCCGGACGGACGGCAGGCCCTGTACGGCGTGGACTTCACCGTCGAGCGTGGCGAGCGAGTCGCGTTGCTCGGGCCGAACGGGGCGGGCAAGACCACGCTCGTTCTGCATCTGAACGGGATTCTTGGTTCGGTCGCGGGCGGTTCCGGGAGCGGGCGGATCGAGGTCGGCGGGACCGGTCTGCATCGCGAGCATCTGCCGGTGATTCGGCGCAAGGTCGGGCTGGTCTTCCAGGATCCCGATGACCAGCTGTTCATGCCGACCGTGCGCGACGACGTCGCCTTCGGCCCGGCCAATCTCGGGCTGCGCGGCGCCGAGCTGGAGGACCGGGTGCGCGAAGCCCTGGTCCAGGTCGGCATGCAGGATCACGCGGACCTCGCGCCGCATCACCTCTCGTACGGGCAACGGCGTCGGGTTGCCGTCGCGACCGTGCTCGCGATGCGACCCGAAGTACTGGTCCTGGACGAGCCGTCGAGCAACCTCGACCCGGCCAGCCGGCGTGAGCTCGCCGACATCCTTACCGGACTCGACGTCACGCTGCTGATGATCACCCACGATCTGCCGTACGCGCTGCAGCTGTGCGAGCGCAGCCTGCTGATGGACAGCGGCCGGATCGTCGCGGACGGCCGGACCCGGGACCTGCTCGGCGATGCGGACCTGATGAGCGCGCACCGGCTGGAGCTGCCGTACGGGTTCGACCCGCTGTCGGTCCCCGGACCGGAAGGCCGCTGACCTACTCCAGAAATATGCCGTCAGTTTCTTACCAAGACCTTGTCTGTTACCCGCGAGTCGGCCATCGTGACTTTGAGTACTGCAGTCGCCACCCCTCGCACACAAGGCGGTCCGCCCATGAAGACCATCGCCAGTGTTCTGTCCGCCGCGGCCCTCGGCGCCGTGACGCTACTCAGCCCCGGCATCGCCCACGCCGCAGTCAACTACGTCGCCCTCGGTGACTCCTACGCCTCCGGAGTCGGTACCCGCACCTACATGGCTGACAGCGGCAACTGCCAGCGCTCCACCAAGGCCTACCCGTACCTCGACGCCGCCCGGCTCGGCGCCTCCCTGAAATTCGTCGCCTGCTCCGGCGCCCGCGTCGCCGACGTCACCGCCAACCAACTCAGCGCGGTGACGAGCGCGGCCAACCGCATCACCGTCCAGGTCGGCGGAAACGACGCCGGCTTCTCCTCGGTGATCACCGAATGCGCCAAACCCGCCTGGCTCGGCGACTGCGACACCGCGATCAACAACGCCCAAGCCACCATCAACAACGCGATCCCAGGCCGCCTGAACGGCCTCTACAGCTCGATCCGCAGCCGCGCCGCCTCGGCCAAAGTGATCGTCGTCGGCTACCCGCGCCTCTTCAACGGCACCGACTGCAACGCCGGCACCTTCTTCAGCCCCGCCGAAATGACCCGCCTCAACGCCACCGCCGACCTCCTCAACTCCAAGATCTCCACCGCCGCCGGCGCCGCCGGCTTCTCCTTCGTGAACCCCACCGCCGCCTTCACCGGCCACTCCGTCTGCGGCAACCCCGAATGGATCAACGGCCTCTCCAACCCCGTCAGCGAGTCCTACCACCCCAACACCACCGGCCAAGCCCAATACGCCAACCTGGTAGCCCCCGCCCTCAAATAACCTCCCGGTACGACGGCGCCGGTTCCCCGCCGATCGCATGCGGCCGACTCGGCCGCCCTGAGCCTCCGGCCTTTGGCTGCTGCGGGCGCTTGAACGACGCCGATCGCGAGATCCACGGGGATCTACTGCCGCTGGGTGGCAGCAGATCCCCGCAAACCCGCGTTTCTGCGCGCTGGCATGCGGCCGGCAGCCGATCACCTGCCACGACCGATCACCTGCCGCGATCCCGCTCCCCCAAACCGCAACAAGCAACTACGTGCCAGTAGATCCCCGGTGGAGCGAGTGAACGTGCCCCCGATTCCCGCCGCACCGGACAGGCCGGACACGAACGCGGTGGCTGGCCGCCGCGGCGGCCGTTTCACTGAAGCGCCAAGCGGGCGCCGCGCCGGCTGAGGGGGATGGTGCGGTCGGCGATCGCGTGTCCGTTGTCTGAGCTTCCGGGCTTCGGTTGCGGTCGGTGAGTTGAGGTCGCCTGAAAGTGCGGGTTGCGAGATGTGCGGGGATCTGCTGCCGCTCCGTGACAGTAGATCCGCGCAAAGGCGCAGCAAACGGGCGCGCTTGCCGGTTCACGGACTTCTGCTGCCACAGAGCGGCAGTGGGCGTCCGTGAATCGGGCGGAATGCGCCTGGGTGAACCGTTTTGGGGTGGGTGGGCGTGGACTTGGGACGGGTGTTGCGGAGGGTGGAGACGGATGTTGAATTACGGGCTTGAGTTGACGGGTACTGAGCGGGATGAGGCGGTGTGGGATCTGGTTGCTGAGGGGGCGGCACTGGATGAGGTGGTTGCGGGGGAGGCGGACTGGGATCAGTTGACGCCGGCGGCGGGGTGGACTGTCGCCCATCAGATCGCGCACCTGGCGGCGGCCGATCGGAACACGTTGCTGGCGGTGAAGTCGCCGGAGAGGTTCTCTGAGGTCATCGGGCGGTCGGCGGATCTGGATGCTGAGGCGGGGGCTGCGCTGCCGCGGGACACACTGCTGGAGCAGTGGCGGGCGGGGCGGGATGAGCTGGCTGGAGTGTTGAAGGATCTGCCGGCTGATTACGCGTTTCCCTGGTATGGCTCGGATCTGACTGCTCCGATGATGGCGCCGATGCGGGTGATGGAGACCTGGGCGCACGGGCAGGACATCTACGACACGCTCGGCGTGGAGCACCCGCCGAGCGATGCGTTGCGGCATGTGGCTGCGCTTGGCGTGGCTGGGCGGGCGCTCGGGTTCGTTGCCGGCGGGCTGCCCGTCCCGACCGAGGCGGTCCGGGTTGAGCTGACTGGTCCGGGTGCGGGCACCTGGGGGCCGGAGGATGCCGAGCAGCGGGTCGAGGGGAGTGCCCTCGACTTTGCGCTGCGCGTCACCCTCCGACGCTCCCGCAGTGAGACCGACCTGAAGGCGGTCGGCGAGGACGCGGAGCAGTGGCTCGACGTCGCCCGCGTCTTCCTCTGATCAAAAAGGCAGCCAGTACGACCGTCGAGCTGGCCTACTCGGTCGTGACGTACTCGCGGAGGTGTTCGGCGGTGAGGGTCGGGCTGCTTTCGACGAGGTCGGCCGGCGTACCGGTGAAGACGACCTGACCGCCGTCGTGGCCGGCGCCGGGGCCGATGTCGATCAGCCAGTCGGCGTGCGCCATCACCGCTTGGTGATGCTCGATGACGATCACCGTGTTGCCGTCCTCGACCAGCTTGTCGAGCATGGACAGCAGTTGGTCGACGTCGGCCAGGTGCAGTCCGGTCGTCGGCTCGTCGAGGATGTAGATCGAGCCGCTCTTGCCCATGTTGATGGCCAGCTTCAGCCGCTGCCGTTCACCACCGGATAGCGTGGTCAGCGGCTGCCCGAGCCCGATGTAACCCAGGCCGACAGTAGACAGCCGGTCCAGGATGTTGCGGGCCGGTCCCTTCACGAAGAACTCCCGGGCCTCGGTCACCGTCATCCGCAGTACCTCGCTGATGCTCTTCGCGCGCAGCTTGTACGCGAGCACCTCCTCGGTGAACCGCGCGCCGTTGCAGACCTCGCAGATCGAACCGACCTCGCCCATCATCGCGAGATCGGTGTAGACCAGCCCGATGCCCTTGCAGGACGGGCAGGCGCCAACCGAGTTCGCGCTGAACAGTCCCGGCTTCACGCCGTTCGCCTTCGCGAACTCGGCCCGGATGGGATCCAGCAGACCTGTGTACGTCGCTGGGTTGCTCCGCTTGGATCCTCGAATCGGCTCCTGTCCCGCCACGATCACGCCCGGCCGACCGGCCAATGAGCCGTGGATCAGCGAGCTCTTGCCAGACCCGGCCACACCCGTGACCACGGTCAGCACGCCCAGCGGGACCTCGACACTGACGTCACGCAGGTTGTGCAGGTTCGCGTTCTCGATGACGAGCTGCCCGGTCGGACGCCGTACGTCGTCTCGCACGGCGACCCGATGGTCGAGATAGCGACCGGTCAACGTGCCGGACCGCTTCAGCCCCTCGAGATCGCCCGCGTAGCAGAGCCGACCGCCCGACAGACCAGCGCCCGGACCGAGGTCGACCACATGGTCGGCGATCCGGATGGTCTCCGGCTTGTGCTCGACGACCAGAACGGTGTTGCCCTTGTCGCGGAGCTGGATCAACAGATCGTTCATCCGCTGAATGTCGTGCGGATGCAGCCCGACGGTCGGTTCGTCGAAGACGTAGGTGACATCACTCAGGCTGGAACCGAGGTGCCGGACGAGCTTCACCCGCTGCGCCTCGCCACCGGAGAGCGTGCCGGACTCGCGGTCAAGGCTCAGATAGCCCAGCCCGATAGTGACCATCGAGTCGAGGGTCTGCCGCAACCCGTCGAGCATCGGGCCAACACCCGGATGCTCGATCCCGGCCACGAACTTGGCCAGGTCGCTGATCTGCATCGACGAGCACTCACCGATCGTGCGCCCCTCCACGGTGACCTTGCGGGCGGCCTCGTTCAGTCGGACGCCACCGCATTCGGCGCAGACGTCCTGCCTGACCGCCCGCTCCGCGAAGGCGCGGGCCTGGCTCTGCATGGCGTCGATGTCCTTGCCGATGTACTGGCGCCGGATCTTCGCAGCGAGGCCCTCGAAGGTCATGCTGTGCTTCTCGACCTTCACCTTCGTCGGCTCCTGGTACAGGAACCGCTGCCAGTCCTCGGGGGAGTAGTCGCGCAGCGGAAGGTCGGGATCGAACAACCCGGTCCTCGCGTAGCCCATCCACCACCAGGTCTCGACGCCGTACCCGGGTGCCGTGATCGCACCCTGGTTCAGGCTGAGCGAGCGGTCGACGAGCTCGTCCACCACGAGTTCGGTGGTCCGGCCGAGGCCTTCGCAGGCCGGGCACATCCCCTCGGCGAGGTTGAAGCTGAAGGCGCCGGCGCCGCCGATGGACGGCGTACCGGCGCGGCTGAAGAGGACCCGCAGCATCGTGTGGGCGTCGGTCGCGGTGCCGACCGTGGAGCGCGAGTTGGCCCCGATCCGCTCCTGATCGACGACAATGGCAGCGGACAGGTTGCGGAGTGCGTCCACGTCCGGGCGGGCGACACTCGGCATGAAGTTCTGGACGAACGCGGTGTAGGTCTCGTTGATGAGTCGCTGGGACTCGGCGGCGATGGTGTCGAAGACGAGCGACGACTTCCCGGACCCGGAGACTCCGGTGAACACGGTCAGACGGCGTTTGGGGATGTCGAGCGAGACGCCGGCGAGGTTGTTCTCGCGGGCCCCGCGGACCTCGATCAGGTCGTGGCTGTCGGCGGCCGGGTGACCGGCTGGGGCGGTCGATTCGGTGGCAGGCATCCTTCAATCCTCCCATTGAACCGCCGTTGAAGACTTTGCCGCCGACGCCCTCGCTCAACCGGTGCGAGAAGTTTCGACACGACGTGAAGGATGTGACAATGTCCGGCATGCGAGCCACCGTGAAAGACGTCGCGAAACTGGCCGGGGTGTCCCCGAAGACGGTCTCCAATGTCATCAACGGTGTGGTGTTCGTCCGCCCGGAGACCCGGGCCCGGGTGGAGCAGGCGCTGAGCGAGCTCGACTACGTGCCGAACATGAGCGCCCGCGGGCTGCGCAACGGCCGGACCGGGATGATCGCCCTCGCGCTGCCCGACCTGCTCCGGCCGTACTCGGCCGAGATCGTCCACCTCGTCGTCGAGCTCGCCCACGAGCGCGGCTGGGGCGTGCAGATCGAGCAGACCGCGGCCGAGCCCAAGCGTGAGTTCGAGCTGCTGTCGAAGGCCCGCGCGTACCTGGTCGACGGCCTGATCCTGAACCCGGTGAACCTCGACGACAGCGCCGTCCTCTCGGCCGGCCCGTTGCCGCCGCTGGTCCTGATCGGTGACGTGGACCAGGATCTGGTCAGCCAGGTCGCGATCGACAACGTGGCCGCCGCTCGCGACATGACCCGGCACCTGATCGACAAGGGCTGCCGCCGGATCGCCGCGGTCGGTACGCCGGAGATCCCGCGCGGATCCAGTGGCGCGGGCGTGCTGGGTGGCGTCGCCCAAGCACCCGGTACGGCGGCCTCGCGGCTGCGGACCGCCGGATATCGCCAGGCGCTCGAAGAAGCGGGTATCCCGATCGATCCGGCCCTGGAGATCGGCCTGGACCGGTGGCGGCCCGAGGGCGCGGCCACGGTGGTCGGCAAGTATCTGGCCCACCACGAACTGCCCGACGCGTTCTTCTGCTTCACCGACACCCTCGCCTCGGGCGCGCTCTCCGCGCTCTGGACCGCGGGCATCGTCGTACCGGCTCAGACGCTGGTCGCCGGGTTCGACAACGTGCTGGACAGCCAGTTCACGATCCCGCCGCTGACCACGGTCGACTTCGACCGCCGGGCTTTCGTCGACGCGGCGCTCGAGCTCCTCGAGGAGCGGATGGCGGACCGGAACTCCGCGCCGCGCCGGGTGATCGTCCCGCACCGGATCATCGAGCGCGCGAGTACCACCACCGGCTGATTCGGACACTTTCCGGCAGAAACAAACACAAACACTTGTCAACGGATTCCAACGATGTAATCATCCAGGTGCCCTGTGAAGGAGACCTGAATGAGTGCGTTGGACCAGCATTTCTCCCGGCGCCGGTTGCTCGGGACGGCGGCAGCGATCGCCGGTGGCGGCGTGCTGCTGGGATGCTCACCCGGAGCGTCCCGGTCGGCCGCCGACCTCAGCTACTGGCACCTGATGACCGGTGGAGACGGGATCGTGATGGCCGGCCTGGTGGACGCCGTCAATGCCCAGAACCTCGGCTTCCATGCGACCCAGACGGTACTGGCCTGGGGCCCGCCGTACTACACCAAGCTGGCGATGGCCTCGGCCGGCGGCCGCGCCCCGGATCTCGCGATCATGCACGCGTCCCGGATCGCCGGCTACGCGCCCGGCGGGCTGCTGGAGCCCTGGGACCTCGACCTGCTCGCCGAGGTCGGGCTGCACGAGCGGGACTTCCCGCCGCTGGTCTGGCAGAAGGGCCTGTACGACGGGAAGCTCTACTCGATCGCGCTCGACACCCACCCGTTCGTGCTCTACTACAACACCGAGCACGCCGAGAAGGCCGGTGTCACCGACGACCTGCACACGCTGAAGTCCACCGAGGAATTCACCGAGGTCGCGCGCAAGCTCCAGAAGGTCACCGGCAAGCACGGCCTCTCGTACGGCTACCTCGGCGACGGCTCGCAGATGTGGCGGCTGTTCTACACGTTCTACCGCCAGCAGAACGCCGAGATGAAGCTCGTGCCCGGTCAGAAGGCGCAGGTCGACGAGGCCGCCGCGGTCAAGGCGCTCAAGTTCGTGCAGTCGTTGCTCGACGACACCATCGCCACGAAAGCCGGAGACGGCGGTACGGCGACCAGCGAGTTCCTGCACGGTGAGAGCGGGATGCTGTTCGGTGGTGTCTGGGAGCTGCCTCCGATCAAGGATGCGAAGCTGCCGTTCGACGCGATCCCCATTCCAACGTTGTTCGGCACCGACGCGGCATACGCGGACTCGCACACGTTCGTGCTGCCGCGGCAGTCGAAGGTCGATCCGGAACGGCGTCGGCACACGTACCAGCTGGTCGCCGAGATCCTCAAGCGCTCGGTGAAGTGGGCCGGCGCCGGCCACATCCCGGCGTACCAGCCAGTGATTCAGTCCTCGGAGTATCAGGAGCTGAAGCCGCAGTCGAACTACGCGGGGATCCCGGCGTACGTGAACTACGACCCGGACGCGTGGTTCGGCGGTGCGGGCAGTGACTTCCACCGGTACTTCGCCGAGAACGTCCAGAACGTCTATCTCGGCAGCGGGGATCCCGCGGCCGGGTTCGAAGGTTTCGTGAAGCGGCTGAACGTGCTGCTCGACCGTCCGCAGCCGCTGTGAAAGGGGCAGCGGCTGTGAAGGGAGAGGGGAAGATGTCGACCCGCCGTGGGGAGAGCCTCACCGGCTGGGCGTTCGCGGCGCCGTTCGCCGTCCTGTTCGCCCTCTTCCTCGTGGTGCCCGCGATCTACGGCCTCTACCTGAGCTTCACGGGGGAGACGCTGACCGGTTCCGGTGGTGAACTACTCGGCTTCGCGAACTATGCCGAGGCGCTGACCGATCCGGACATGTGGCGATCGCTCGGCAACACCTTGTGGTTCACGGTCCTGAGCACGATCCCGCTGGTCGTGCTGTCCTTGGCGTTCGCGTTGCTGGTGAACCTCGGCCTGCCAGGTCGTTGGCTGTGGCGGCTGTCGTTCTTCCTGCCGTACCTGCTCGCCTCGACGGTCGTGGTGATGTTCTGGTCCTGGATGTACAACCCCAAGCTGGGCCTGATCAACGGCGTACTGGCCGAGTTCGGGATCGGGCCGGTGGCGTGGCTGCAGGATCCGAAGGTCGCGATGATCTCGGTCGTGGTGACCACGTTGTGGTGGACGATCGGCTTCAACTTCCTGCTCTACCTGGCCGCGTTGCAGAACATTCCGGAGCAGCAGTTCGAGGCGGCCGCGATCGACGGTGCCGGGAAGTGGCGGCAGCTGTTCTCGATCGTGATCCCGCAGCTGGCGCCGACTACGACGTTGATCCTGACCTTGCAGGTGCTCGCGTCGCTGAAGGTCTTCGACCAGATCTACATGCTGACCAACGGCGGCCCGGCCGGTTCGACCCGCTCGATCGTGCAGTACATCTACGAGTCCGGCTTCACCGGCTACCGGTTCGGTTTCTCGTCAGCGATCTCGTACCTGTTCTTCGCGATCATCGTGCTGGCCTCGCTGGCGCAGTACAAACTGATCAACCGCAGGAGTGCCGTATGAGTACGCATACGTTGTCGCGAGGGATCAAGCAGGGGCACAAGCCTGGGGAGAACCCGTGGAGTGTGTCGCGGATGGTTGCCCTGCTGGTGCTGGCCTTTCTGGCCGCGACCTGGCTGGTCCCGTTCGCTTGGTCCGTGCTGACCTCACTGAAGAGTGAGGCGGACGCCGGTGCCTCATCGATCAGTGTGAATCCGCCGGACGGGTTGGGTTTCGACGCGTATCGAAAGGTTCTCGCGGCCGGCGACATCCCGGCCTGGGCGTGGAACAGCCTGCTGACCTCGGTCGCGATCACGTTGATCACCGTCGCCACCTCGGCGTTGGCGGGCTATGCGTTCTCGCGGGTCGCCTTCCGTGGCAGGCGCTGGCTGTACGCCGCGATCATCGCGGCGATCATCATTCCACCGCAGTTGCTGATCGTGCCGCTGTTCCGGCAGATGCTGGCCTTCAACCTGGTCGACACCTACTGGGGCATCATCCTGCCGCAGGCGTTCGCACCGGCGATGGTGCTGATCCTCAAACGTTTCTTCGACCAGATCCCGGTCGAGCTCGAGGACGCCGCGCGGGTCGACGGTGCGAACCGATTGCGGGTGTTCTGGTCGATCGTGTTGCCCTTGTCACGCCCGATCCTGGCCGCGGTCGCGATCTTCGTGTTCATCGGTGCGTGGAACAACTTCCTGTGGCCGTTCATCGTGACCACCGACGCGGATCTGATGACGCTGCCGGTCGGTCTGCAGACGGTGAAGAGCGCGTACGGCCTGCAGTACGCCCAGAACATGGCCTCGGCGATCCTCGCGGCGTTACCGCTCGTGGTGGTCTTCCTGTTCTTCCAGCGCCAGATCATCAAGGGCATCGCCACCACCGGATTCGGTGGCCAGTAACGAGTTGCGCAAGGTTTGCATGACAGGACAACGTCCGTACGAAACCTGGACAACGGTTCCGGAACCCGGGATTCCTGAACTCATCCCTTGAAAAGCTCGTCACTCTCAGCAAGGCTTCACGGATCACTTCCGCGTCGTATCCGGGAGCGGACAGGACGGGGGAGTGTGCGGTCGCGTGGAGACACGCGCCGCGCCATCCGCCACTCGGGGGTAGTAACGACAAGAAGGGGGACGCGTGTCAGCGATGACAAGGCTCGCCGATCAGTGCCGTGATGTGAGGAGTCACGGCAACGAAGGACTCGGCCGGGCTTCGATCCAACCGGCGGTCTGCACCGGCATCCACGAGGTGAACTCGTCGATCCCGTCGGTGAAGCCGCGACGCGTGGCGGTACTCAGGCTGAGTAGCGGCCTGACCACCACGCTGCGACTCGACGAAGGCGCGGTTGCGCCGGAGCGAGGCGCGACAGTGTTCGTCCGGGGAGGCCGGGGGATGGGCGATCAGCCTGCCTCAGGTGGGGTCATCCTCGCGTCGGCATCACCCAGCTGAACACACAAGTCCAGACCACTGGGCTGAATCAGTGACTCGCCGGTCTCAGGTCCCAACGCCGAGCTGAGGCCGGCAAGTCCCTGCCGAGGCCCAAAGGCCTGTCCAGTAACGATTTCCCAGACCAGTCGCTCAACTGGTCCCTCACCCGCGTCCACCAAGGCGCACTGGGGAGCCCTACCTACCCCGAACCGACCTGCCGAACTCCCCGAACTGGTTTGGGGTGCGCTGCCTGCCCGAATCGGTCTGTTGAGCTCCCCGAACTGGTTTGGGGTGCGCTGCCTGCCCGAATCGGCGTGCCGGACTCCCCGAACTGGTTTGGGGTGCGCTGCCTGCCCGAATCGGCGTGCCGGACTCCCCGAACTGGTTTGGGGTGCGCTGCCTGCCCGAATCGGCGTGCCGGACTCCCCAAACCGTTTTGGGGTGCGCTGCCTGCCCGAATCGGCCTGCCGGACTCCCCGAACTGGTTTGGGGTGCGCTGCCTGCCCGAATCGGCCTGCCGGACTCCCCGAACTGGTTTGGGGTGCGCTGCCTACCCGAAGTGGTCTGTTGAGCTCCCCGAACTCGTTTGGGGAGGGTCGGGGGGGTGGTGGAGTTACCAGGTTGGGCCGGCAGGGGCTTTGGTGATGGTGTTGAAGCGGTTGAACATATTGGTCAGGCCGATCATCAAGGTGATGGCGGCCAGCTGGGGCTCGTCGTAGTGGTTGGCGGCGGCCGACCAGGTCGCGTCGGAGACTGCCTCGGGGCGGTCGGCGATGCGGGTTGCCTCCTCGGTGAGGGCGAGGGCGGCGCGTTCGGCGTCGGTGAAGAGGTCGGATTCGCGCCAGGCGGCGACCTGGTGCAGGCGTTCGTCGGTCTCGCCGTTCTTCTGCGCCGACTTGATCCCGCCGTACACGCAGGCGGAGCAGCCGTTGATCTGGCTGGCCCGCAGGTGGACGAGCTCCAGTACCGGACCGGGCGCTCCGCCTTGGTGGACGGCCTTGAAGATGTTCTGGATGCCCTTCATGGCATCCGGCAGGAGCGCGGTCGGGTTGGACATACGAGCGGTCATGGGAGGTACTCCTGGTTTCCGTTGGGGTGTCTTCACTCCCTCGACGGATTCCGGACCCAGGATGTGACAGCGGTCTGAAGATCTTTTCGGACGCGTTCCTCGACAGATACGGACAGGTCCGAATACTGACCGGTCAGACAGATCGGGCCGTCGTACTGCGCTCGGACCAACGCCGCGTGAACCGCGTTCCAGTCGGACAAACCCTCGTCGGCCTGCCCGAAGTGGGTCTTCCAGCCGTCGGCGGTCTCGACGTACTTGGCGTTCTTGAGGTTGACGATGCCGAGCCGGTCGGCGCCGAGCTCGATCGTGACGGCCGGATCATCCCCGGCCAGCGCGTCGTGAGCCGCATCCCACACCAGCCTGAAGCGATCAGGAAGCGCTTCCAGCAGCTGCAGGACACCGAGTGTCGACGTGATGAACCGCCCGTGATGCGGCTGGACGCCGACCTGGACGCCATACCGCTCAGCCAGTACGACGGCCTCCTCCAGCAGCGCGCGATTCCGGCGTACCGCCGCCGCGTAGCTGTCGTCGCCCAGTGGCGCCATGATCCGGATCATCGGTACGCCGGCCTCGGCACAGGCCGCGAACACCGGCTCGGTCAGGTCCGAGGCTACGCTGATCGGCTCGATGCCCTCGTCGCGGAGCTGCTTGGTGAACGCCGGCAGCTCCGCTTCGACGGTCGCCGTCGTCACGTACGCCGTGTCCCGGACCGGGATCTCGGCACCGGCGAATCCCAGCCCGGCGATCAGCCGACCGAGTTCGGCGCCGGGCAGTCCTGCCCAAGGCTTGGTGAAGACGGACCAGAGATAGGTCATTTCAGCGGCCTCCCAGCCCACTCATGGTGATACCTCGGACAAACCAGCGCTGTGTCAGGAAGAACAACACGATCAGCGGGACGGTGGTGACGGTCGCGGCCATCAGGAGCAGATTCCACTGCGTACCGTTGGTGTCCTGGAACACCTGCAGCCCGACCGACGCCGTACGGGTCGCGTCGCTGTTCGAGATCACCAACGGCCAGAGCAGGTTGTTCCACTGCCCGATGAACTTGAAGACCGCCAGTGTCGCGATCGCGGGGACGGCCAGGGGCACGATCACCCGGACGAATGCTTGCCAGCGGTTCGCGCCGTCCAGACGAGCGGCCTCCTCGTAGTCGCGCGGGATGCCGAGGAAGAACTGACGCAGCAGGAACACGCCGATCGCGGTGAACGCGTGCGGCAGGATCATTCCCGGCCAGGTGTCGATCCCGTGCAGCTTCGCCACCAGCACGAACTGCGGGATCAGCGTCACCTGCGACGGGATCATCAGGGTCGCCAGGTAGATGCCGAACAGCCAGCTGCGACCGGGGAAGTTCAGCCGCGCGAACGCGTACGCCGCCAGGGCCGCGGTCACGGTCTCGAGCAGGGTGGTGCCGGCGGCGAAGTAGACGGTGTTCAGCAGATACTTGCCGAGTGGCACGAGTTCGAAGGCGCGGGTCAGGTTCTCCGGGTGCCAGCTGCTCGGCCAGAACGACGGCTTGGCCGCCATCGACTCGGCATCGGACTGGAACGCGACCAGCACCATCATCACGACCGGAACCAGCGTGAAGGCGGTCGCGAGAAAGCAGACGAAGACGACCAACCGGCGCCGCAGCTCAGTTGTCATAGTGCACCAACCTCCGCTGAAACAGGAACTGTGTCACCGTGATCAGCACGATGAAGACGAAGAGCACCAGCGACTGCGCGGCGGCGTACCCCTGGTCGTAGTTCTCGAAGCCGGTCCGGTAGATGTACATGACCAGCGTGGTCGTGCGGGTGCCCGGACCGCCGTTCGTCATGATCAGCGCCTGGTCGAAGACCTGGAACGAACCGATGATCGACGTCACGATCACGAAGAACAGCGCCGGCGACAGCATCGGCAGGGTGATGTTACGGAAGCTCTGCCAGGTCGACGTACCGTCCACGCGGGCCGCTTCGTAGAGCTGCTGCGGGATCGCCTGCAGACCGGCCAGGAAGACGACCATGCCGAAGCCGAAGCTCTTCCAGACACTCATCAGGATCAGCGCGGGCATCGCCCAGTTGTCCGAGATCAGCCACTGCGGCCCGTCGATCCCGAACCACCCGAGCACGGCGTTCACCAGGCCGTCGTGCGGGATGTAGAGCCAGATCCAGACGAACGCGACCGCCACCGTGATCGTTGCGTACGGCAACAGGAGCAGGGATCGGAAGACCGAGATCCGTTTCAGGCCCTGGTTGAGCAGCAGGGCCAGGACGAGGCTGACCGCGATGGTCAGCGGGACGCTGACGAACGTGAAGTACGCCGTGTTGCCGAGCGCGGACCAGAACGTCGGATCGGGCCCGAGCCGGGCGAAGTTGCGCAGACCGGCCCACTTCGGGGGACTGAACAGGTTCCAGTCGAGGAGCGAGATGACTCCGGCCGCGACCACGGGGCCGGCGGTGAAGATCAGGAAGCCGATCAGGCTGGGCAGGATGAACAGCCAGGCCGTGAGTGACTCGCGGTTGCGCCAGCGCGGGGTCGGTTTCGTCCCGGTCGGGGTCGTCGTTCGCGGTGGGGCCGCGGGCGAGGCGGTGTCGACGGCCATCGTTCACCCCTTCCGGGCGGCGGATTGGCGGACGGTGTCCTGGTGCTGACGCATCAGGATGTCGAGGCGTGGGGTGAGGCCGGCGATCGCGTCGGTGACGCTCACCTGACCGAGGAACGTGCGGGGGAGATCCTGGCCGAGGAGTTGCTTGACCTGGTTCCAGTTCGTGGTGACGTCGAACGAGTGCCCGCCGGCGAGCTTGCCGGCCAGGATGTCCTGGACGATGCCGAGGTTGTCCGGTGGCTTCTGGAACGCGCTGCCTGCGCTGAGCCGGGCCGGGTTGTTGCGGCCCGCCTTCGCGTAGATGTCCAGGGCACCGGTGCTGGTGAGCGTCTTGAGCAGCTTCCACGCGAGGTCGAGCTCCGCTCCTTCGCGCACCCCCGATGGAATTCCGAAGCTGGATCCGGAGACTCGCGGCGTGCTCCCGGCAGCGCCGGCCGGGAACGGGATCACGTCCCAGTCGAACTTCGCCTTGCGCACGTTGACGACCTGCCACGGGCCGTTCTGCATGAAGGCGACGTTGCCCTGGATGAAGTTGGACAGCGAGCTCTCGGTGACCAGGTTCTTGATCGGTGGCGTGACCTTGTCCTTGACGAACAGGTCGATCACGAACTGGATCGCCTGCATCGCCTCCGGTGCGTTGAGCGTGCTCCGGTCGGCGGCGTCGTTCATCACGTTGCCGCCGGCGCAGTAGATCCAGGAGACGAGATCGTCGATCGCCGGCGCGCAGGTGAAGCCGTACTGGTCCTTGCCGGTCAGCTCCTTCGCCAGGTCCCGGAACGTTGCCCAGGGCATCGGCTCGGTCCGGGACGGGAGAGCGATTCCCTGTTTCTGCAGCAGGGTCTTGTTGTAGTAGAGGACGGTCGGGGCGACGTCGAAGCCGATCGCGTAGGTCTTGCCGTTGAAGCTCGAGATCCGTTGGCTGGTCGGGTAGAAGTCGTCGAGGTCGAAGTCCGGATCCGCCTTGATCAGGTCGTCGAGCGGTCGGTGCGCTCCACGGGCCGCGTACGTCGGGATCAGGGTGCCGTTGATCGCGGTGACCAGGCTCGCGGTGCCGCTGACGAGTTGCAGGTCGAGTTTGGTCGGGTAGCCGCTCGACGGTGTCAGAGTCGGGACCGACTTCACGCCGAGCTGCTGCTCGACGTACTGGCTGAAGTCTTCCCAGACCTTCTTCTCCGCGGCGCTGCTCGACCACATCGCCCAGGTCGCGGCGCCGCTGGGCGGACCGGTTGAGCATCCGGTGACGGCCGCCCCCAGGCCGGCCAGTCCGGTGAGTTCGAGAAAGCTGCGGCGGGACAGCTTGGCCGGCATGGCTCTCCTCTCGATTTTGCGGTTCTTCAGTTGAAGGCGAGGTCGATGGACTCGGCGCGGATGCGCTCTTCGTCGACCTGTATGCCCAGGCCTGGGGCGGTCGGGACCGTTGCGACGACTCCTTTGAATACCTTCCCCGCCCCACCGCCCCAGTCGGTGATCGTGAGTCCTTCGACATACAGGTCGGAGAGCAGCTCCGGCCCGTTGAGTTCCGCGGGGAGCGCGAGCTCGAGCTGGCTGAAGACGTGCAGCGCGGCAGCGAACGCGATCCCGCAGTCGGTGAGCCCGCTGGCGAGGATCTCGAGACCGCCGGAGAGCGCTGTCTGAGCGGTCTTGAGGGCATTGCGCAGGCCGCCGGACTTGCAGACCTTGATCACGACGAGGTCGGCCGCCTCCAGCCGGATCGCGCGGGCCAGGTCCTGGGCGGAGAAGCTGCCTTCGTCGATCGCGACCGGGAGATCGATCATGGTTCGCAGGCGCTGCATGGCGAGGGTGTCGGTGCTGGGGACCGGTTGCTCGACGCAGTGGATGGTGCGGATGTCGCGGGTGCGGTCGAGGAGTTGTTTGAGGGCGCTCGGGCGGTAGGACTGGTTGGCGTCCAGCCAGAGCGGTTTGCCGCCGGCGACCTCGGCCACGGTCCGGATCGCTGCCGCGTCGGCGTCCAGGTCGCCGCCGATCTTCACCTTGTACGCCGCGTAGTCGGAGGACTGGATGGCATGGTCGCGAACCGTGTCCTGGTCGCCGACGCCGATCGCGGAGCAGAGGGGGATCTCGTCGTGGAGCTTGCCGCCGAGGAGAGCGTGTACTGGGATGCCCGCGAGTTTGCCGGCCGCGTCATGCATGGCCACGTCGATGGCGGCCCGGGCGAAGGGGAAGCCGTTGGAGACCGCGGGGCTCAGCCGCTTGGCCGCGCGTTGGTGGAAGAGCTCGACGTCGAAAGGGGTGAGGTCGAGCAGGATCGGCGTGAGATGGCGGCGGATGATCACCGCCATGGTCTCTGCGGTCTCGTAGCTCCAGCTGGGGAGCGCTCTCTGCTCTCCCCAGCCGACCACGCCGTCCTCGGTGGTCAGCTTCACGAAGATCACCGCGGTCGACTGATCCGGCTTGGCTCCCGGCGCCCCGACCGCGCCACTACCCAGCACGAACTTCCGCGCGAAGGGAACGGCGACGGGGAAGACCTCGACCGACCGGATGCGCGCCCCGGACCCGATCCGAGCCGGACTCGGCTGTTGGTTGCTCATCGCGTTTCCCCTTACGCCGCGATCGACCAGGTGGCCGGGTCGACGAAGCTTGGGCCTCGCGTGCCGTGGTCAAGCCAGTTGAGCGCGTCCTTGAGCACGTAGCCCGCCAGGGCGAGGTGGCCTTCGGCGGTGTCGCCTGCGATGTGCGGGCTGAGCAACAGGTTCCGGGCCTGGAGAACGCTCTCTGTGAAGCTCGGTGGCTCGGGGTCGTAGACGTCCAGTGCCGCGTACAGGCGGCCGTCGAGGACGTGGTCGAGGAGAGCGTTCTGGTCGATCGCGGGTCCGCGCGAGGAGTTGACCACGACTGAGCCGTCCGGGATCCGGCTGATCAGCTCGCGGGTGATCATGCCCTTGGTCTCCGGCACGTTCGGGACGTGGATCGTCAAGAAAGCGCTCTCTACGGTCTCTCCGAGTTCGGCCGTGCGCACGCCGAGCTGGGCAGCGCGCTCGGCATTCAGGTAGGGGTCGTAGACGACGATGTCGCAGCCGAAGGGCTTGAGCAGGGTGATCAGCGCGCGGGCGGTGCTGCTCGCCCCGACGATGCCGACCTTGGCGCCGGCCAGTTCGTGTCCGCGGAAGCCGGTCTGCTTCCAGCCGCCGGTCCGGATCGCGCCGTCGAATCGGGGGAGCCGCCGAGCCAGCGTCAGCATCGCCGCGAGACAGTACTCGCCGACCGACCATGCGATCCGCGGTCCCGCCGAGAACACGGTGACGCCCTGATCCAAGATCGCCGGGTCGATGAGGTTCTTGACGGTTCCGGCTGCGTGCGCGACCACCTTCGGTCCGGTCCCGTCGGACCACAGTTCCTTGCTGAGCGACGGCGTACCCCAGCTGGTCAGTACGACGTCCGCTCCGGCTACGAGGTCCGGTACGGCGGCCGGGTCGAGTGCGGCCGGCTTGGCCGCGTCGTCCGGACCGGCCAGGTGCTGCTCGGTGGCCCAAACCACCTCGAACCGCTCGTCGAGCAGGCGCCGCGTCGCCGCGTCCACCACATCGGCGGCCCGCGCGGGTGACATCAGCGCAGCAAGTCTCAGCACAGGAGGCACTCCCTCAAAGTTCGTCGGTACGACGACGGTAGGCGCTTTCCGTTATGCAGGTCCAAGCCCGATTTCGCATGAACCGATACCGTGCCGGTATGGATCTCTCGCTCCAGCAGCTCCGTGGGTTTGTCGCAGTGGCCGAGGAAATGCACTACGGTCGCGCCGCCCAGCGCCTGAACCTCACCCAGCCCCCGCTCACCCGGCAGATCCAGGGCCTGGAGCGCTCTCTCGATGTCCGGCTCTTCGATCGAACCGGGCGCGGAGTCCGGCTCACCGCGGCCGGCGATGCGTTCCTGGATCACGCCCGCCGGGTCCTCGCGCTCCTCGAGGTCGCTCCCGAGGCCGCGCGCCGGGCCGCGGACGGTCACACCGGCACACTGCGCATCGCATTCACTGCGATCGGCGCGTACGCCGTACTGGCTGACTTCCTGACCACGGTCGCCAAGCACGCGCCGGCTGTGACGGCGGAGCTGACTGAGCTGGTCAGTCCGGATCAGTTCGAGGCTCTGGCAGATCTGAAGATCGACATCGGCCTCGTGCGGCCGCCGATCCCGGCTCAGTTCACCTCGGTACTCGTCCACTCCGAGGACCTGGTGCTCGCCGTACCGGCTTCGCATCCGCTGGCGGTCGGCGATTCGACGGTGACGCTGGCCGATGTCACCGAGGAGTACATCGGGTACAGCCCGGAGGGCTCGCAGTACCTGCATGACATCTGTGCGGCGATGATCGGCATGGACCGGTACGCCGTCAGCCAACTGGCCTCGCAGGTACCGACGATGCTGGCGTTGGTGCGGGCCGGGTTGGGGTGCGCGCTGATCCCGCGATCGATCATGGCGATGCGCGTGGAAGGTGTCAGCTACCGTGAGCTGGATGCGGCGGACGCGCACTCGGTGACGCTGCACGCCTGCTGGAGTCCGGACAATCCGAATCCGGCACTGCAACGGCTGACGGCAAGCTTGACTTCGAGCGCGCTCTAGCTCGTAGGCTCGCAGCATGACTGGACAGCACGCGATCGGCTCGGGATTCGGGCACGACAGCACCGCGGACGAGGTTCTCGACGGCATCGATCTGACCGGCAAGCTCGCGGTCGTCACCGGGGGATACTCCGGCCTCGGCCTCGAGACCACCCGCGCCCTGGCGAAGGCCGGCGCGCACGTAGTGGTCCCGGCTCGCCGACCGGACGCAGCCAAGGAGGCTCTCTCTGGAATCTCCGGTGTAGAGATCGACGAGCTGGATCTCGGCGATCTGGACAGTGTTCGGGCCTTCGCGGACCGGTTCCTCGCGTCGGGTCGCAGTATCGATCTGATGATCGACAACGCGGCGATCATGGCCGCGCCGGAGACCCGGGTCGGGCCCGGCTGGGAGGCGCAGTTCGCGACCAACCACCTCGGCCACTTCACGCTCGTGAACCGGCTCTGGCCGGCGATCGTCGCTGACGGCGGCGCGCGGGTGGTGTCGGTGTCGTCGAGCGGGCACCGGCGTTCGGACATCCGCTGGGACGACCTGCAGTTCGAGCAGGGCTACGAGAAGTGGGCGGCCTACGGCCAGGCGAAGACCGCGAACGCGCTCTTCGCGGTGCAGCTCGATGCCCTCGGCAAGGATTCCGGCGTGCGCACGTTCGCGCTGCACCCGGGCGGCATCCTGACCCCGCTGCAGCGGCACCTGGAACGCGAGGAGATGGTCGGGTTCGGCTGGATCGATGCCGAGGGCAACCCGCTGAACCCGGGCTTCAAGTCACCCGAGCAGGGCGCCGCGACGCAGGTCTGGGCGGCGACCTCGCCGAAGCTCGAAGGGCTCGGCGGACTGTTCTGCGAGGACTGCGAGATCGCGGAACTCTCCACCGACGACAGCCCGGGTGTCCGTCCGTATGCCGTTGACCCGGCCTCGGCGGCGCGGTTGTGGACGATCTCGGCGGAGCTGACCGGAGAGAACGCGTTCCGGTAGTCTCCGACGGAGTGTCTGTTCCCACTTCGTCCGCCGACCTCGTCAGCCGCCTACGCGCGGCCGGATGTGTGTTCGCCGAGGACGAGGCCGCGCTGATCACCGAGACCGCGCGCGACGCCACCGAGCTCGAGGCGATGACGGTACGCCGGGTCTCCGGCGTACCGCTGGAGTACGTGGTCGGCTGGGCGTGGTTCCGCGGGCTGCGGATCGCGGTCGATCCTGGCGTGTTCATCCCACGTCGGCGGACCGAGTTCTTGGTCGCGGAGGCGCTGCGGGTGACCGCGCCGGGTGCCGTTGTCGTCGACCTGTGCTGCGGCGCGGGGGCGCTCGGAGCGGCCGTCGCTTCCGAGCGAGAGGTGTCGCTGTACGCCGCGGACATCGAGCCGGCCGCCGTGCGGTGTGCCGAGCGCAACCTCGCGCCGTGGCAGGGAGCGCTCTCTCAAGGAGATCTGTACGACGCGCTGCCCGCCCAGATCCGCGGGCGGATCGACGTACTGCTGGCGAACGTGCCCTACGTACCGACCGACGAGATCCGCCTGCTCCCACCAGAGGCCCGGCTGTACGAGCCGCGGGTGACGCTCGACGGCGGACCGGACGGGTTGAGCACGCTCCGGCGAGTCGCGGCGGGTGCCACCGACTGGCTCGCGCCGGGTGGGCATCTGTTCGTCGAGGTCAGCGACCATCAGGCACCGGTGGCTCAGGCCGTGTTCACCGAATACGGCCTGACCGCCGACCTCACAGTCGACGAGGAGCTCGGCGCGAACGTTGTCCACGGCATCTATCTGCCCGTAGGGGCAAATCCGGTCGCGTAGCCTGCCGCCGGATCGAGATGATGGATGGGTTATGGGTAAACACATCGCGTTCCTCACCATCCCCGCCGCGGGCCACATCAATCCGACTCTGCCGCTGGTCGCCGAGCTTGTCCGGCGCGGTCACCGCGTCAGCTACGCGACCGGACCGACGTACCGGAGTGCCGTCGAGGCGGCCGGGGCCACGCTGATCGATCTCGGCTGGGTTCCTAAGCAGTGGAAGGTGTCTCCGGGCGGACAGACGACGGCTGATCTCAGCGCGATGCTGACCGGATCCGTGCGCGCCTCGCGCCCGGTGATGGCGATCATCGAGCAGGCGTTGCGCGACGACCGGCCGGATCTGTTCTGCTACGACATGCTGACCTTCACCGGCTCGATGGTCGCGGACCGGCTCGGCCTGCGGGCGGCGACCACGGTGGCGAACCTCGCGACGAACGAGCACTACGACACCAGCGCGATGTTCGTGCCGGCGGACTTCGATCCGTCGCATCCGGCGTTCCAGGAGTTCCTGGCTGAGCGGGCGGCGTTCGCGGCGGACTTCGACGTACCGGTGGACAAGGTCGCGGCGGCGGGTGCGGTCGCGCCGCTCAACCTGGTGTTCATCCCGCGCGAGTTCCAGATCGCGGGGGAGACGTTCGACGAGAGGTTCCACTTCGTCGGTCCTGCGATCGGCGCCCGGGTGCCGACCTCCGGCTGGGAGCCGCCGTCGGATGGGGCGCCGCTGTTGTTCATCTCCCTCGGTACGGCGGTCAACCATCGGCCCGACTTCTTCGCAGCCTGCACCAAGGCCTTCGCCGGTACGCAGTGGCAGGTGGCGATGGCCATCGGCGACCAGGTCGACCTCGCCGAGCTCGGTGAGCTCCCGCCGAACTTCGACGTCCGGCCGTACTTCCCGCAGCCCGAGGTGCTCGCGCACGCCAGCGCCTTCCTCACGCATGCGGGCATGAACTCGGTGATGGAGTCGCTGCTCAATCGGGTGCCGATGGCTACTTTCCCGCAGACTGCGGAACAGCAGGCGAACGCCGGTCGGGTCGCGGAGCTCAACCTGGGTCGGCAGCTCGCTGACCTGGCGCCTGAGTCACTCCGATCGACGGTCGACGAGATCGCGGCCGATCCCGCTATCCGTGCGGCCCTTGCCGACATGTACACGCACCTCGAGGCAGCCGGCGGCCCGGTTCGAGCCGCCGACGCCGTGGAGGCCTACTTCTCGGACTGAGCGACGTACTCGTCGATGGCGGCGAGGTGTTCGGCGATGCGCGCCGGGTCGTCGAAGGACGCTCGGAAGCTGGCTCGGGCGAGCTCGGCGAGCGTTGCCTGGTCGAGGCCGAGGTGTTCGTGGATCGCTTCGTAGTTGTCGTTGATGTAGCCGCCGAAGTAGGGCGGGTCGTCGGAGTTCACGGTGACCACGACGCCTGCCTCGTGCAGCATCCGCAACGGGTGCTCGGCCATGGATGGCACGACTTGCAGGGCCACATTCGACAGCGGGCAGACGGTGAGCGGTATCCCTTCGTCGCGGAGGCGGGTCATCAGAGCCGGGTCGGTCGCCGCGGCGACGCCGTGATCGATGCGGTTGGGGCGGCAGACGTCCAGGGCTTCGCGGACGTAGTCGGCCGGTCCGTCCTCGCCGGCGTGGATCGTGGTCCGATAACCGCGGGCGCGCGCAGTCTCGTAGTACTCGGCGAACTTTCCCGGCGGGTTGCCGCGCTCAGCCGCGCCGAGACCGATGCCGATGATCTGGTCGCTCCATGGCGCGATCAGATCCAGTACTTCGAGGGCGGCGGCTTGTGAGCGGTGTCGCTGGCTGGTGACCATCAGCGCGCCGTCGATGCGGAGATCGCGGCGGGCGTCGGCGATCGCGGCGAGGGCGCTGTCGATCTGGTCGCCGATCGGTATGCCGGAGTCGAGGAACGACTGGACGCCGAGCGACATCTCGGTCCGACGCACACCGTCGGCGGCCGCGCGGGTCAGGTAGGCGTGGGTGAGGTCGTAGAAGTCCTGACTCCGGCGCAGCGCCGAGGCGCCCTTGAACAGCAGCGGCAGGAAGTGTTCGAGCCCGGTGAAGCGGTACGCCGCTCGCAACTCGTCGAGATCCGACCAGGGCAGCTCGATCTCGTTGCGCGCGGCAAGCATGAACAGCATCTCCGGCTCGAGCGTGCCTTCCAGATGGACATGCAGCTCGGCCTTGGGCAGCCCCGCGATGAATCCGTCGACCATCGGTCACCTTTCTCTCGGGTCCTGAATCTACAGGCGGCGCTGGACGTGGAGGAGGTAGTCGGGGCGGCTGAGGGGGTTGTGATCGGTGCGCGGACGGTCGGGCGGGGTGCCGTGGACGGGGTGGTAGTGGGAGAAGGCGGATTCGAGGACGCCTTCGCCGCGGGTGAGGCTGGGGAGTTGCTGTTCGAGTTGATAGATGGCGGCTGCGGGGATGGTGCCTTCGAGGACGGAGATCGTTGCGGCGAGAGCGGGTGCTTGGGGGATCGCGCGGAGGCGGGCGAGCGCGGCGAGGACTGCGCTGACGGACTCGGTCGGGACTTCTAGCTGGAATTGGTGCATCGGCTCGTGGACCGTCGTGGCGGCTTGTTGGAGCGCGGTCATCAGGACCAGGGGAGTGAGGTTGCGGAAGTCGCCGGCAGTGCTCGACATGCTCTTGTCGAAGACAGCGTGGGAGTGGCTCTGCCGTGGTGAGTATCCGGAATGCGTCAGGAACACTCGGGCATCCGGGATCGCCCAACCGTGCAGCCCTTGCGAGAGCGTTTCCCGGACGGTCTCCTCGATCGCCTTCATGAACGCGTACGGCATCGAGCCGAGCTCGACCTCCAGCTCGAACGCGACGCCCTCGTCGACCGGCGCCGGCTCGATCCGCAGGCCGATCGTGGCCAGGAACGGGTTGCCGTCCTTCTTGTTGAGCTCGTACGCCGCTCCGGTGCCGCGCAACCGCTCTATGCAGATCGTCGTGGTCTCCCGGAAGCCGACATCGATGCCGAACTCGGCCGCGAGCGTGGTCTGGATGACCTCCTTCTGCACCTCGCCGTACAGGGAGACCGCGATCTCCTGGCGCAGGTCGTCCTGGCGGACGTTGATCAGCGGATCCTGTTCGGCCAGTTGCGAGAGCGCTTCCCGCAGCTTTCCCTGATCGCTTTGCCGGGTCGGCGTCACGACGGTCTCGAGCGTCGGGGGAGCGAAGAAGCCGTTGGTCGATGACTTGGCGGGAACCTCGGTGCCGTTGAAGACGCGATCACCGATCTGTACGTCGGGCAGTCCCCAGGCCTGCGCGATCTGTCCGGCCACGACCTCATCCGTGAGCACGGCCGTGCCGTTCGCGAACACGCGCAGTCCGGTGACCTTCGCCTCGCGGTCGCCGTACTGGATGCGATCCCGAATCCGCAGGGCTCCGGAGAACATCCGGACGTAAGCGATCTTCTCGCCGGCTGCGCCGCGCTCGACCTTGAAGATCGCGCCGTGGAGCGCTCTCCCGTCCGTTCTCGCGTACGGCAGCAGCTCGCGGATGCCGTCGATCAGGGCGTCCGTGCCGGTCCCGGTGATCGCGGAGCCGAAGTAGACGGGATGCACCAGGGCGTCTGCGGTCTGCCGGGCGAGCGCGCTCCGGAGAAGATCACGAGAGAGCGCTTTCTCGTTCTCCACGAAGGTTCTGAGCAGGTCGTCGTCGTTCTCGGTGAGGACCTCGATCAGAGCGCCGTACGGGTCGGCGGTGGTGAAGGTTGCAGTGCGCGTGCCGAGGCCGGCGACCGTTCCCATCGGTACGACGGCCGGCGAGAGCTTGTCGGTGATCGCTTTCAGCACGCCGTCGTACTGCGCGCCTCGGCGGTCGATCTTGTTGACGAAGATCAGCGTCGGGATCCGCAACCGCTGCAGGGTCCGCATCAGCACCCGCGTCTGCGCCTGCACGCCTTCGACGGCGGACACCACGAGCACCGCGCCGTCGAGCACGCTCAGCGCCCGCTCGACCTCGGCGATGAAGTCCGGGTGGCCGGGAGTGTCGATCAGATTGACCGTCACCGGGTCGACGTCGCCGATCGTGAACGACACGACCGCCGACTTGATCGTGATCCCGCGCTGCCGTTCCAGCGCGAGTGAGTCGGTCTGGGTACTACCGTTGTCGACGCTACCGACCTCGTCGATGACTCCGGCGGCGTACAGCAGCCGCTCGGTCAGACTGGTCTTACCGGCGTCGACATGCGCCAGGATCCCTAGATTCAGTACTTTCACGCGGCCTCATGTCCTCAGAGCAGATGTCCATTCCTTCCACGACAGACATGAAGCGAGTTCGCACGATGTACTCCTTGACTAGGGTTCCGAACACCTCGAGTAGATCAATGACAGTGAAGTCCGTCCAAACGTTTTAGCCCCCGGCTAAAGGAGCCCTATGCAGACAGCTGAAGCCAGCGAGTACGCCGCCGCCGTCCTCGGACCGATCGAATCCGTCGAGCCCGTGCAGGGATTCGTCGGCAACCAGACGTTCCGCCTCCGTGCCGTCGACGGCACGGTCGCCTATCTGAAGACCGGCGCCACGATCGCCGCCGAGTCACACGCGATCGAGCAGGCCGCCACGGTCGGCGTAGCCGTCCCGGAGATTCTTACGACCAGCCTCGGCACTCCGCCGTACCTGATCCTGGCCGAGGTCGCGGGCACGCCGTCGGACGATCCCGATGTCCTGGTCCAGGCGGTGCAAGCGCTCCGCCGCCTGCACGGACTCCACAACGCCGAGGCCGACTGGGCCGGAACGCTGACTCCGCTGATCGACGAGTTGGAAAAGCTCGAGAGCGTTATCCCGGACGAGCTGGCCGACCGCCTCCGCGCGACCATGCCGCCGTTCATCGCGGAGGTCGCCGACGTTCGGCCGGCGTTGCTGCACGGCGACGTACACACTCGGCACCTGTACGCCGTCGACGGCAAACTGACCGCGATCCTCGACTGGGGCGACGCCTGCTACGGGGATCCGCTCTACGACCTCGCCCGCCTCACGATCACTGCCGACCCGTCGATCGTGCTCGGCGCCTACGGCCTGACGCCGACTGAGAGCCTGCAGAGAACACTCTCTCGTTATCGCATCCTCTGGTCGCTAGCTGCATTGCACGCCGAGCATGCGGCTGGCGGCGACTGGTTCGACCCCCATGTACGGCGGATCGCGGCCGAACTGCTCAGCTGATCAGGGTGCCGATGTGTTTGCCGCTGCTGATCGATGCGGCCGCCGCCGGGCGGTCGATGTCGAAGACGTGCAGCGGCAGACGGTGGTCGCGGGCCAGGATGAATGCCGCCTGGTCCATCACGCCGAGACCACGATCGATGACCTCTTCGTAGCTGAGGTGGTCGAAGCGGGTCGCGTCGGCGTGCTTGTTCGGGTCGGCGTCGTACACGCCGTCGGCGCCGTTCTTGGCGACCAGCAGGGCGTCGGCCTCGAGCTCGACGGCGCGCTGCACGGCCGGGTAGTCGGTCGTGGTGAACGGCTGACCGTTGCCTCCGGCAAGGACCACGATCGAGCCCTTCTCCAGGTGCCGCAGCGCCCGCATCCGGATGTACGGCTCGGCGATGTTGTTGATCGGGACCGCTGTCATCAGCCGGACCCCGTGCGCACCGAGCGCGGCGAGCCGGCCGCGCAGCAGGACCGCGTTGATGACGGTGCCGAGCATGCCGATGTTGTCGGCCTCGACCCGGTCGATGCCCCAGTCCTCGGCGCGGTTGCCGCGGAACACGTTCCCGCCGCCGACGATCACCGCGACCTGGACACCGGTGGCGCGCAGCGCGATCACCTCGGTGGCCAGGTGGGTGAGCCGGTCGCTGGCGAACCCGAACTCGTCACCTCCGGCGATTGCCTGGCCGGACAACTTGAGCACGAGCCGTCGGTACATGCTGCTCCGTTCCTTGCGATTGGCGGTGCTGGTCTTATATCACTCGAAACTGTCGGAGCCTGCGTCTAGCCTCCTCGCATGGACGTATTGACGGTGCAGGCGATCCAGGACGCCGGGCTGACCGACTGGAGCAAACTCGGCACGGCGCTGCACGCGCGGTTCCTGGTCGGGTCGTTCGCGGAGGCAGTCGCGTTCGCGCAGGAGGTGGCGGAGATCTCGGCCGGTCACGATCCTGAGGTTCGGATGACGGCGACGTTCGTCGACCTCAGGCTGCTCACTCCAGGCTCGGTGTATCGGCAGGAGGGTCGGCCCGACCGAATTTGGTCCTCCGTCACGCAACTCGACATCGACCTCGCTCGCGAGATCAGTGCGTTGGCCGCAGCGCGTGGTCTGCAAGCTGACCAGGAAGGCAACTTCGAGGCTGAGCTGGGCCTCGACACCGCCGATGCGGCGGAGATCGGCCCGTTCTGGGCGGCGTTGCTCACTGGGGACGCGGCCAACTACGACCATCCCGAGGTCGTCGATCCCACCGGCCGTGCGCCGAGTCTGTGGTTCCAGAAGACCTCGGCCCACGAGGCACCGCGGCAGCGCTTCCACTTCGACCTCTGGATGCCGATCGCGCTGGCTCCCGCCCGGATCAAAGCCGCCGTCGCCGCTGGCGGCACGGTCACCGACGACTCGGATCCGTCCTTCACCGTGCTCTCCGACGCCCAGGGCAACCGCGCCTGCATCTGCACAATCGAAGGCCGCTAACGAGACTCTCCTGCCCTCCGGCGGCACTGGGGAGCATTACCTCCCGAAAACGACCGGTAGAACTCCCCAACCCCACAACAACCCCGATCCGACGACTACAGCTCGCCTAGCCCAGCGACAAACCGCCGTACCCACAACGTCCGAAAGACGCGCCGGCCTGGTCTCCGCATCGTCGGACGTTAACCACCGCTCACGGCTAACGTCCGACGAACCTGCACGCCTGGTCTCCGGATCTTCGGACGTTGTGGTGGGCAGACGGCCGCCGAGCAAGGGGGGAGCCTGGCTGGTTCAGAGGTCGTAGCCGCCTGAGGCCTCGAGGGTCTGGGCGGTCACCCAGCGAGCCTCGGGGGAGAGGAGGAACGTGATCACGGCTGCGACGTCTTCGGATTCGCCGATACGACCGAGTGCGGTGTTGTCGGCGATCGGCGGAATCAACTCCGGGTACTGCGCGAACGCGTCGCCGCCGAGGCGGGTCCGGGTGACGCCGGGAGCGACGGCGTTCACCCGGATGCTGCGGGCGCTCAGCTCCTTGGCGAGGTAGCGGGTGAGGACGACCTGGGCGCCCTTCACGCTGCCGTACACCGAGTAGCCGTTCGAGGGCCGCGAGCTCAGCAGGCCCGACGTGCTGGTCGTGAACACCACGGCCCCGCCGTCGGCGATCAAGGGCAGCAGGGTCTGGGTGAGGAAGTACGGGCCTTTGAAGTGGACGCCGATCATCTGGTCGAACAGTTCTTCGGTGGTCTCCTCGAACGGCACCGGCTGCTGCCCGACCCCGGCGTTGTTCACCAGGAAGTCGAACGTGTCCCGCCCCCAGCGCTCCCGCAGCGCCTCCGAGACCGCGTCCCGGAAACCGGAGAGCGCTCCCTGGCTGCTCACGTCGAGCCGCAGGGCGACCGCCGTACCGCCGTCTTCCTCGATCTGCTGGGCCGTCTCCAGCCCGCGCTCGGCGCTGCCGTGGTAGGTGAGGATGACGCCGATGCCGCGCTTCGCGACCTCGACGGCCGTGGCCTGGCCGATTCCGGAGCTTCCGCCGGTGATGACAGCAATTTGCATGATCGCGCCTATCTCCTACAACGTCATGGTTGGTTACCTCTCCAGTGAACATTGTGGGACAGGGGTTTCCGTAGACCATTGCTCGCCATCATTTGCACGATCCTGTCAGGACGGCGGATGCGCGACGAACCCTGTCTTCTCACCCATGTCGAAGCCGCAGGCCCGGTAGTACGCGTGGGTCGACTCGCGTTTCGACCCGGTCAGGAGCATCACCTTGTAGCAACCGGCGTCCCAGGCTGCCTGGAGGGTGCCGGCCATGATCGCCTTGCCGATCCCGGTCCCACGGCGTGCCGAGTCGACGATCACGTTCTCGACTACCCCGTACGGCGCGGCTCCGCGACTGAGGTTCGGCATCAGGTTGAGGTAGGTGGAAGCGATCACCGCGCCTTCGTCCTCGAGGACGAACAGGTGCATGCCCGGGGTGCGCAGGATCTCGTCGTACGTCGCCGCTGCGCGGTCCTGCGGGACGATCGGGTCGTTGGGATGCAGTTGCTCGTAGAGCCGCATCACGCCGGCAAAGTCCGTGGCCTCAGCCTCACGAAACATGGCTCGACCCTACTCAACGCCCGAGCCTATTCAACGCCCGAGTCCATTCAACGCACAGGCGGCTCTCGGTGATCAGGGGTTCCCAGCCGGCCGCCGTACGGTGGTGTGACGCGGTCAGGTGCAGGACGGCTTCGTTGCGTGCAGCAACATGTTGGACGACCGGCCAGCCGAGGGGCGACGTGTCTTCGGCGGTCATGTCGGCCGGGTCCATCCAGGCGACCTCGCTGATCCGCGCCTCGGTCGTGCGCAACTCGACAGCTGACTGCGGCGTCGCCTCGTAGTACAGGATGTCGACCCTGCGGCCGCGCCAGCGGTGCCGGCAGTCGGCGACGATCCGGCCCGGTGTGACCAGCACGCCTGTCTCCTCGGCGGTCTCGCGAGCTGCCGCCTCGGCGGCCGTTTCCCCGGGTTCGACGTGGCCGCCGGGGACCTCCCAGCGGACCACGCCCAGTCGTTCATGCCGGACCATCAGGATCCGCCCGCGCGAATCCACCGTGCAGGTGAACGCCGTGAGGCGCAGCGGCAGGTCGATTGTCTTGCTCACGGCACCCCCACCAGTAGACAGAACGGATGCCCGGCCGGGTCGGCCAGGACATACAGAGGTTCGGACTCTGCCCCGGTCCGGTCCAGCAGAACCTGAGCTCCGAGCTCCTCTGCCCGCCGCCGATGCAGGTGCAGTTCCTCGACCGTCGGTACGGCGAAGTCCATGTGCATCTGCATCGGCACCTCAGGCGACGGCCAGGTCGGCCGCGCCAGGACCTGCACCTCCTGAACGGCGAGCTGCCGGCGACCGTCGTCGTCAACCAGCACCAGCCAGTCCGCTTCGTCCGGCGTACCGTCGGTGGGTGGTTCGTCGCCTGGCCGGTACCGCAAGCCGAGGAGCTGCCGATAGAACTCGGCCAGCTTTCGCGCGTCCAACGCATCAACTGCGGTGTGCATCCGCTGTGGATAGCCGCTCTCGTCGCCCATTCCTCCATCCTCGCAAATCTGTAGGGGCGGCAGGTTCCGGACAGCTGGCGGTGTGAGCGGGTGTGGATTCCTAGGCTGCTGGAATGGATGTCAGGGCTCGAGACAAGGCCAGTGCGCTGACCGAGAAGGTCTGGGCGACGTACTCCGACATCATCGCGACGCCCACCACCGGCCTGAGTACGCGGCGCCCGGTCCTCTTCACGCGCTTCATGCGGCAGGCCTCGAAAGCGGCGGGCGCGTTGTTCCGGATCATCCACACCGACCTGGACGACCCCGCGCCCCGGATCGCCTACGGCCAGATTCTGATGACGCAGGCGAAGCTCTACTCGGCTGGTCGGGGTTCCGGCGGCATCGTCATGACCCAGGCCATCGGGTGTTCGCGGGCGGCGCTCTGGGCCCTGTACGGCGCGGAGCTCGGCGGCGGTGTCAGCGCGTTGACCGCACTCTCGGCCGAGGCGCCGGTCTCCTTGAGCATCGGTGGGGACGACCGCCTCATCACCGCACGCGAGCGCCTGGGCTACGCCGCGACCGCCCGCCTGCGCCTCGCCGAGGGCCTGGCCGCGAACCAACCGGGCAAGCTGAAGTACCCCTGCACGCCCGCCCACGTACACGACTTCCTCAGGTCCGCCGACAAGCTCCACTTCGGCGACGCCGACCAGCCCTCGAGATGCCAACTCGAATCATGCTGGGACTACGACTCGGCCAGCGAGGCCGAAGTACTGACCGCCGAGGCCAACAGAATCTTCGAGTTCCGCGGCCCCCTGGAAACCTGAGCCAGGCGCGGCCGGTGTCGTGGGCGGTGGTTGCTCGCCGCTGCGGCCGATTTACAGAGGCGGGTGGCCGGCCAGGTCTTGGGCTGAGGGGGATGGCGAGCTCGGTGACCGCGTACCCGCCGCTTGAGCTCCCGGGCTCCGGTTGCGATGCAAGAAACGAGGGGATCTCCCCGCAAGTTGCTGGTTCTCCCCTCAAAATATGAGCAGAGAACGGTCAACCTGAACGGATATCCGCCGAAATTCCGCAGGGCCGCAGCGGCGACCAGCCACCGCCTACCCCACCGGCCGAAGACCCCAGCGACCACGACCGACCACCTGTCGCGATACCGCTCTCGACGGTCTGCTCACGTCCGTGTAAGGATCTTGGGTATGGCGGGGAAAAGTGCTGAGGAGCAGCGGCTGGAGGATCTGGTCCGGTTGCGGCGGGTGCGGGACCGGATCGACCGGGAGTACGCGCAGCCGCTCGATGTCGACGCCCTGGCTCGGGGTGCGGGCATGTCCTCGGGGCACCTGAGCCGCGAGTTCAAGCGGGCCTACGGGGAGTCGCCGTACAGCTACTTGATGACGCGGCGGGTGGAGCGGGCGATGGCCCTGCTGCGGCACGGGGAGATGAGCGTGACCGACGTGTGCTTCGCGGTGGGCGGTTCGTCGCTCGGCACGTTCAGTACGCGGTTCACCGAGCTGGTGGGGATGTCGCCGAGTGTGTACAAGCGGGAGGTGAGCCAGGCCGCGGCCGGGTTGCCGTCGTGTGTCGCCAAACGCGTGACCAGACCGATCAGGAATCAAGAAGCAGATCAGGCCGCGACCCACCTACTGTGATGGTCATGAGCACAGCAGACATCAAGATTCAGAGCAGCTTCCTTCCGCACACCGATCCGGACGCCTCCGTGGCCTTCTTCCGGGACCTGCTCGGGTTCGAGGTGCGGATGGACGTCGGCGGCGGCACGATGCGGTGGATCACCGTGGGGCCGGCCGGTCAGCCGGACACCGCGGTCGTGCTGACCCCGCCGTTCGCGGACCCGGGCATCACCGAGGACGAGCGCAGGACCATCACCGAGATGATGGCCAAGGGCACCTACGCGACGCTGGTGCTGTCGAGCCCGAACCTGGACGAGGTCTTCGAGAAGATGGTTGCCGGTGGCGCCGAAGTGATCCAGGAGCCGACCGACCAGCCGTACGGCGTGCGCGATGCCGCGTTCCGTGACCCGGCGGGCAACCACATCCGCATCAATCAGCAGGCCTGACCCCGACACACGCCCCCGCCTGAGACGGCACTGACCTGGAGAACCGCGAATGACCGAGCATGTTGCCGACAGCCACGATCTGATCCGGGTCGTCGGCGCCCGCGAGAACAACCTGAAGGACATCAGCGTCGAGATCCCGAAGCGCCGGCTGACGGTGTTCACCGGGGTGTCGGGCTCGGGCAAGAGCTCGCTGGTCTTCAGCACGATCGCCGCGGAGTCGCAGCGCCTGATCAACGAGACGTACAGCGCGTTCCTGCAAGGGTTCATGGCCAACCAGTCCCGCCCGGACGTCGACGTACTGGACGGGCTGACCACCGCGATCATCGTCGACCAGGAGCGGATGGGCGCGAACCCGCGCTCCACGGTCGGTACGGCGACCGACGCGAACGCGATGCTCCGGATCCTGTTCAGCCGGATCGCGAAACCGCCCGCGGGGCCGCCGACGGCGTACTCGTTCAACGTGCCGCGGCGGGTCGCGACCGGCTCGATGGTCGCCGACAAGGGCGCCGGGGTGAAGCAGGTCGTCCGCGAGGCCGTGTACGCCGGCGGCATGTGCGCGCGGTGTGAGGGGATGGGCGCGGTCACCGACTTCGACCTGACCGCCCTGTACGACGACAGCAAGTCCCTGAACGAGGGCGCGCTGACCATCCCGGGCTACAGCATGGAGGGCTGGTACGGGCGGATCTTCCGTGGCTCCGGCTACTTCAACCCGGACAAGCCGATCAGGAAGTTCACCAAGAAGGAACTGCACGACCTGCTGCACCGGGAGCCGACCAAGATCAAGGTCGAGGGCATCAACCTCACCTACAGCGGGATCATCCCGCAGATCCAGAAGTCGTTCCTGAGCAAGGACGTCGAGGCGATGCAGCCGCACATCCGCGCGTTCGTGGAGCGGGCGGTGACGTTCACGACCTGCCCGGACTGCGGTGGTACGCGGCTCAGCCAGGAGGCGCTGGGATCGAAGATCAGCGGCAAGAACATCGCCGACCTGTGCTCCATGCAGATCAGCGACCTGGCCGACTGGATCCGCAAGCTGAAGGCGCCGTCGGTGGCTCCGCTGCTGAACGCGTTGGGGGACACGCTCGACTCGTTCGTGTCGATCGGTCTCGGATACCTGTCGCTGGACCGGCCGGCCGGCACGTTGTCCGGTGGTGAGGCGCAGCGGACCAAGATGATCAGGCACCTCGGGTCGTCGCTGACCGATGTCACCTATGTCTTTGACGAGCCGTCGATCGGCCTGCACCCGCACGACATCCAGCGGATGAACGAGCTGCTCCTGCAGCTGCGCAACAAGGGCAACACCGTGCTGGTGGTCGAGCACAAGCCGGAGATGATCGCGATCGCCGACCACGTCATCGATCTCGGCCCGCGCGCCGGTAGCGAGGGCGGCGAGGTGGTGTTCGAGGGCACGGTCGACAAACTGCGCGCCAGCGACACGTTGACCGGGCGACACCTCGACGACCGCGCCAAGCTCAAGAGCGAGCTGCGGACGGCGAACGGCGTACTGGAGGTTCGGGGCGCGGACGCGAACAACCTGCAGAAGGTCGACGTCGACGTACCGCTCGGGGTGCTCGCGGTGGTGACCGGAGTGGCCGGGTCGGGGAAGAGCTCGCTGATCCATGGGTCGATCGCGGATCGCGAGGGTGTGGTGACGGTCGACCAGAGCGCGATCAAGGGCTCCCGGCGGAGCAACCCGGCGACGTACACGGGGATGCTCGAGCCGATCCGGAAGGCGTTCGCGAAGGAGAACGGCGTCAAGCCGGCGCTGTTCAGCGCGAACTCCGAGGGCGCCTGCCCGGCGTGCAACGGGGCCGGCGTGATCTACACCGACCTCGGGGTGATGGCGACCTTCGAGGCGACGTGTGAGGAGTGCGGCGGGAAGCGGTTCCAGGCGGCCGTGCTCGAGTACACGCTCGGCGGGCGGAACATCTCCGAGGTGCTGGGGATGTCGGTGGCCGAGGCCGTCGTGCTCTTCGCCGAGGGTGCGGCCAAGGTGCCGGCCGCGCACAAGATCCTGGATCGGCTGGCGGATGTCGGGCTGGGGTATCTGAAGCTGGGGCAGCCGCTGACGACGCTGTCCGGTGGTGAGCGGCAGCGGCTGAAGCTGGCCACGCAGATGGCCGACAAGGGCGAGGTCTACATCCTCGACGAGCCGACGACCGGGCTGCACCTGGCCGACGTCGACAACCTGCTCGGGCTGCTCGACCGGCTGGTCGACTCGGGGAAGTCGGTGATCGTGATCGAGCATCACCAGGCCGTGATGGCGCATGCGGACTGGATCATCGATCTGGGTCCTGGGGCTGGTCATGACGGCGGTAAGGTCGTCTTCGAGGGCACCCCGGCGGCGCTGGTGAAGGCTGCCAAGACACTGACCGGAAAGCATCTGAAGGAGTACGTTGCCACTCACTAATCCCTGGCTGAACGGCCCGACTCCGTCGGGTGAGCTGCCGCGGGAGTCGTTGGAGGAGCGGATCCTCAACCTGCTGTCGACGCAGAACCTCGCGGTTGTGGCCACGGTGAACCGGGATGGTTCCCCGTCGGCCACACCGGTGCGGTACTACAGCCTCGGCTTCGAGATCTTCTACACCTCGTGGGACAGCTCGGTGAAGTCGCGCAACCTGCGCCGCGATCCACGGGTGTCGGCGGGCATCGTCGTACCGTATGTCGGCCTGGCGTCGAGCCGAGGCGCTCAGCTGTTCGGGACCGCGCGGACGTTGGCGCCGGATGATGCGGGTGCGTACTGGGAGGCGTTTCGGTGGCAGTCCGAGTACGCCGAACGCGGGCGGGCGCTGGATGAGGCGCCGACCGATCCGCTCACGGTGATCACGCCTTCGCGGATCCTCTATACCGACCACTGGTTGCGTCGGTCGGGCCACGCGCCGCGCCAGACGTGGCGGCCGTTAGACGGGTCGGCGGCCGAAGGCGTCGAGTAGCTTCAGCTGGGCGGGGGCGTCGGAGGGGACCTTGCCGCTCGGGCCGTCGCCGTACGAGCCGAAGGCAAGCATCTCGGGCAGCTTTGGTTCGATAACTCGCCAGACCGCCTCGGTGAGTCGGGCGTCCACTGTCTCGTCCAGCCGCGCGGTCCACAACAGGTCCCACGCGTGCACGACGAGATCGACCAGCCGGTAGCGCAGAAACGCTTCCGCCGGAATGTCTCCGTTGGGGTGATGGACAACCTGGTCCTCAGCCGCGGCCTCGAACGCCGCCAGCTGCGCGGCCGCCGACTCCTGCACCACCTTGAGCTCCGGCCCGAATCCCTGGGCACGGGTGATCTCCCAAGCCTCCGCCGCGCTCACCCCCGACAGGGCCGCTACGGCGAACCGGTTGCCGCCCACGACGTGCTCGACAAGCTCGTGCACGTCCACCTCGCATGGTGTCGGGAGGTGCCAGCTTTCGTCAGGCAGCTCCTGCACCACGCGCTCGAACTCGGCCGACGCCGCAACCAGCAGTTCCACATCCATGCGGACACAGTACGGCGTCGGTAGCGACATGGAGTGGGGTTTTTTTTCGGGCTGCCGGGCGACGGTGCTGAGCGTGGCGGGTCGCCGGCTTCTGGACTTCTACGTGTCGTTGGCGACGACTTCGTCGAGGGCGGACAGGAATTCGGCGAACTGGGAGTACCAGATGGTGTGGTCGGCGTCGGGGATCGCGCGGACGTCGAAGCCGAGGGTGCGGAGTTCGGCGGCTCGGGTGGGGGTGACGTAGCGGCTGGGGGCGGCGTGGATCAGGACGTCGGGGGTGAACGGCGGGTGTTCGGTGTAGGCCAGCTCTAGGGCGACTGCGGTGGGGATGTCGAACTGCTTGGCGGCTGCTGCTTCGACTTCACGGTCGGTGTCTGACCAGGTCGGCTTCGTTCTGCGGAGGGCTTCGACTGTCCGGCCGGCTCGGGCTGCGGCGAACTTCGCGGTCAGGTCTGCTGCGGTCTGGGGTGAGCTGGCGGGTGCGGTGAGTGGGATGTCTACGTAGACGGCTCTGGCTGGTTGCAGGGCGGGGAGGGCTGCGGCCAGTACGACGCCGCCCAGCGACTGACCGATCGCCAGTGCCGGGTTGGCGGGGACTGATGCGGCGACGGCAACGGCCCAGGTGGCGAGGTCGGACTCGGCGGTGGGGGAGTTGCCGTGGCCGGGGAGGTCGACGCCGATGGCTCGGTAGCCGCGGTCGGCGAGGGCCGGTCCGACGCGGTGGTACTGCTGGGCCGAGCCCATCATCCCGTGCAGCAGTACGGCGATGCGGTCGCCTTCGCCCCAGGTCGTCGTACGGAGAGGGTTCATCTCTGCTTGGACGCGTTGTGCGACCGGGGAGTTGATAGGCAAGTGGTTACTTGCCTATAGTGGGGGCGTGGTCACGGTGTTCCGGGCGTTGGACGACGAGACGCGGCGGGTGATTCTCGACGAGCTGGCGGCGCGTGACGGCCAGACGTTGTTCGAGATCTGCTCGACGCTGTCGACGCGGCATGGGCTGGCGTCGACCCGGCAGGCGATCTCGCAGCATCTGGGGGTGCTGGAGGCGGCCGGGCTGGTCGTGACGGAGAAGCGTGGACGCTCGAAGTTCCACTATTTCAATCCCGCGCCACTCGCGGAGATCGCGCGCCGGTGGCCGGTCGGAGAGAGGACCGCCGAATGAGAATCAACATGGTGAGTGTGTTCGTGGACGATCAGCGGGCGGCGCTGGCGTTCTACACCGATGTGCTCGGCTTCACGAAGAAGCACGACATCCCGCTCGGCGAGGCCTCGTGGCTGACCGTCGTTTCACCGGAGGCGCCGGACGGTGCGGAGCTGTTGCTGGAGCCTGCGGGTCACCCGGCGGTCAAGCCGTACCGCGATGCGCTCGTCGAGGACGGGATTCCGCTGGTGCAGTTCGCCGTGGATGACGTCGAGGCCGAGCACGCTCGGCTGACCGGGCTCGGGGTTGTGTTCACGCAGCCGCCGACCGATGCGGGCACGGTGATGATGGCTGTCCTCGACGACACCTGCGGGAACCTGGTGCAGATCGTCTCGCCGAAGTCAGCCGGCTAGGACGACGAACTCGTTGCCGTCGGGGTCGGTCAGGGTGTTTCCCTCGCCGGGCGTCGCGCCGAGTTCGACGAGACGGTCGACCTCTTCCTGACGGTTGCCGTCGGCAACCAGCGTGAACTGCAGGCGGTTCACGCCGAGTTTGGGGTTCACGGGCGGGCCGCCCCAGGCGATCTTGGTCCCGCCGTACGGCGCTTGGATCGCGGTCTCCTCGTCCTCGTCCCAGACGAGCGGCCAGTCGAGCGCCTTGCTCCAGAAGTAGCCGACGGCCTGGCTGCCGTCCGAGGAGAGCGCGCCGATCAGGGCGGTGTTGGCGAGGAAGTTGTTGGTCGGCTCGATCACACAGAACTCGTTGCCTTCCGGATCAGCCAGTACGACGTGCGGGATGTCCGGCAGCTGTCCGATGTCGAGGTGCTGGCCACCGAGTTCGAGAGCGCGGTCGACCTGCTGCTGCTGGTCGTCGGGCGACGTACTGGTCACGTCGAAGTGCATCTGGTTCGGGCCGAGCTTGGGGGCGTCGCTGGCGACGAACCGCAACTTGAAGGCCCGGTCGTCGGCAGGTGCGACGACGACGTCGTCGGACAGCTCGAAGCCGAAGAATCCGGCCCAGAAGCGCGCCAGCTTGGCAGGGTCCTTCGCTGCGTAGGTCAGTTCCTGCAGACGAACGCCCATCGGTACCCACATCCCAACTCGTAGCCGGTTCGACACGAGCACCTTAGACCGGCTCCCGCCCCGGAGCACCCGAATATCGCACCAGGGCGGGCAGTTTGTTCGACTACTGGGACACGCGGAGATGCTTCCGCTCGGCAAGCTCCTCGGCGCTGACCACTGTGAGGATCGGCGTTCCCGGCGGCGCGAGCATGGTCACCACGAACTGCGTCTCGGTGTCGCTGAGGTTGTTCGCACCCTGCAGATGGATGACGTCACCGCCCGGCTCGGCCAGGGCGTCACCGGCCCGGAGGATCCGCGGCGCCTGCCCCTCCAGCTCGAACAGCACCTCACCCTGAATCACATACCCGAACACCGGGCCCGGATGCCGGTGCGGCGGCGCCCCCGGGTCGCCCGGAGCCAGCGTGATCCGAATCGTGCGGGCCTCCGCCCCAGCCGGAATCGCGAACGCCGTCCCAGGAACCGTCGAGATGACCTCGACCCCGGGCGGTAGCTGCTCACTCATGTAGTCCTCCGTCATTGGTTGTCACTGGGGTAGACCGAGCGCCGTCGCTGTTTGTGACAACGTCTAATGGCGGTGCGCGAACCGACCGGGGTGGGGCATCATCGGGCCGGTGAGCGACGAACCGTATGTTCGGATCCAGGTCGAGTACCGCGGACGCCTCGGCGTCGAGGTCGGGCTGTTCGTCGCCGTCGACCATCTGCGTCGCGAAGGCCGGCTGTCGGCCGAACATGAAGCCCGCTGGCTTGACCTCGACGACTGGTTCCTCGCGAACCTGCCCAATCCGGATTTCTATGCCGACGGCAACAGCATCGGAGCGGTCACCTGGTTCAAGCTGCCGATCCGTCCCGAGATGGAGCGCCTGGTCGACGAGGTGAGCGGCATCCTGACCGCGTACGGCGTCGCGCATCAGCGAGTCACGTCCAGCGACCCGGGCACGATCGTCTACGAGGACGAGTTTCAGGTCGGCGTCGTGCCGTACCAGCGCGGTGAGCAGACACCGCTGCCCGAAGGAGTCGTCATGGCGCCGTCCTCACCTGGGTCGAAGCGCGCTGTAGCGGCCTCACCGATTCGGCATGTTCTGCTGGATGCGGATGGGGTGCTGCAGGAGTTGCCGGGTGGGTGGTATCTGGCGATGGAGCCGTATCTGGGAGAGCGCTCTCGGGAGTTTCTGCATCGGACGTGGAAGGACGAGCTGCCGATGCTGGCTGGGCAGGGGGACTACCTGCCGGTGCTGGCGGCCACGTTGCGCGAGTTCGGCGTGGAGGTGCCGGTCGGTGAGGTGTACGACGCGGTGTGGAAGAACATCGTGGTCGTCGAGGAATCGCTCGAGGTTGTCCGGCGGCTGCGGCGGAACGGGTACGGGGTGCACCTGGGGACCAACCAGGAGGCGTACCGCGGCGGGCACATGCGGAGTGCGCTCGGGTACGACGAGTTGTTCGACGTGAGCTGTTATTCGCACGACCTCGGGGTGGCGAAGCCTGATCCGGGGTTCTTCACCGAGGCGGCTCGGCGGATCGGGGCCGACGTACAGACTGTGCTGTTCGTCGATGACACGGCTCGGAATGTCGAAGGCGCGCGGGCGGCCGGGATGCTGGCTGAGCAGTGGGATCTCACGCAGGGGCACGACGTGTTGGTCGAGCTCCTGGCGAAGCATGGGGTTTCAGCGGGTTAGATCTCCCAGCGGGCGCCGTCGTCGGGGATGAGGTGGCCGGCCTTCTCGACGGCGCTGCGTTCTGGTGAGTCGGGGTCGAGCACCGGGTTGGTGTTGTTGAGGTGGGTGAAGGCCAGCGGTACGTCGAGCTGCTCGATGGTCGTGGTGATCGGGAGATGGCCCATGACGGTTTGACCGGGCATCTCGTCGGCGCTGTGGAACGTTCCGTCGAGCAGCACGTACGTCGCGCCGTCGGCGAACTGTTCGAAGCCGTCGGGAAGTTGCGCGACGCAGGGCGCGTAGACGAACGAGCGGCCGTGGTGCTCGAAGCGGTACGCGATCACCCACGGTCCGGGAGCGGGATCGTCGGCGTACCGGGGTCGCTTGTCACTGACCGCCAGGGTCTTGATCGTGATCCCGTCCAGCTCAGCCGGCACCGGGGACCAGGTCCAGGCGTGATAGCGATCGGTGATGTCGCGGAAACGGGAGAGCGCGTTCAGCACCGCTGGCGGAGCGTGCACGGCCAGCGTCTCCGCTTCGCGCAGCAGGAGTAGGCCGAGCGTGTGATCGAGCTCGGCGTCGGTCAGCAGAACGCCACGGATCGGGGTGTCCCGGAGACCGGGGCCGGCGCGGAGTTCCGGGGTCGCGAGGATCTGGGCGCGGAGATCGGGGGAAGCGTTCACCAGGTACCAGTTGTTGCCGTCGGCACTGATCGCGAGGCCGTCCTGGGTCCGCGGTTCGAGGTCGGGGTTGCGGCAGGTCGGGCAGGCACAGTTCCACTGCGGGAAGCCGCCGCCGGCCGCCGTACCGAGCACGATCACCTTCATCGGGTCTGGCTCCGCATCACGAAACCGGTACGCCGGGGTTCGGCCAGGATCATGTCGACGACGCCGCGGTCCGGCGACTTGTGGCAGACCGGGTCGGTGGCCGCCGCGTCACCAGTCAGCAGGAAGGCCTGGCAGCGACAACCACCGAAGTCTCGCGCGCGGTGCTCGCAACTGCGGCAGGTGTCGCTCATCCAGTCCTCACCGCGGTAGGCGTTGAACGAGCTGGACTCGTACCAGATCTCTGCCAGAGAGCGCTCCCTGACGTTCTCGAGTTGCAGCGTGCTGATCGCGCCGGCCGCTGGGCACGGCAGGACCGTGCCGTCCGGTGCGACGGTGATCTGGCGAGCGCCCCAGCCGTACGTACAGGGCTTGGGGTACTTCTCCGGGTAGTCGGCGATCACGTAGACGATCTGCATCTTGCCCTTGAGCCGGACCAGCGCGTCCTGGACGATCGGTTCGGCCGCGGCGAGCTGCTCCGCGGTCGGCATCAGCTGAGAGCGGTTGCGCAGCGCCCAGCCGTAGTACTGCGTGTTGGCGAGTTCGAGCCGGTCGGCGCCGAGCTCTTCGGCGAAGTCGATGAGCGCTGCGAGCTGATCGTGGTTCTCCCGATGCAGGACGACGTTCACGCTCAACGGCAGGCCGGTACGGCGGACGAGTTCGGCAGCGATGAGCTTGTGATGGTGTGCTCGGGTACCGGCGATCCGATCACCCGTTGCCGCGTCCGCGCCCTGGACAGACAGCTGAACGTGGTTGAGGCCGGCGTCGACCAGACTCTGCAGGCGGGCCTCGGTGAGACCGAGACCGCTGGTGACGAGATTGACGTACGCGCCGAGCCCGGCGGTGTGCTCGATCAGCTCGGCCAGGTCCTTGCGGCCGAGTGGCTCCCCGCCGGAGAAGTGCACCTGCAGTACGCCGAGTGCGTGCGCCTGGGTGAGGATGTCGCGCCAGTCGGAGGTGGTGAGCTCGCTGTCGCGGCCGAGGAGTTCGAGCGGGTTGGAGCAATACGGGCAATGCAGTGGGCAGCGGTGCGTGAGTTCCGCGGTCAGGCTCAACGGCGGTACGACGCCCTCGGGGGTCGGGTTGGTCATGTCCACTCCACCACCTGTTTGTCGGCGAGCCGGTCCAGCAGGCTGCGGATCTGTTCGGGCCGGACCTCGTCGTACCGGTCGGCCAGCAGGCTCGTGATCTCGGTGAGAGAGCGCTCCCCGTCGCACAGCTCCAGGACGGCGGTCGCGGTGGCGTTCAGGATCAGGACGCCTTCGGGATGCAGGACGACCGGGGTGTTCCGCACCGAGTCGTGGCTCAGGCGGACGCCGCGGCGGATCCGCGGCCGGATCTGCGGGGTCGCCGTACCGGAGAGCGCTCCCTCGGGTTCCGCGGTCATTTCTTGCTCGCGGCGTGATCGATTGCGTCGAGCAACGACCAGAGCACGTCGCACTTGAAGGAGAGCGCGGCGACGGCGGCGTCCTGCTGGGCACGCGTGCGGCAGTGTTCGACGACCAGGTCGAGGGTGGCTTGGCCTTCGCCGGCGACGGCGTCGATCCGGTTCGTGAAGTAGGCGAGGTCGTCGGGCCGGATCCAGTCGTACTGCGCGAGCATGTCGGCGACCCGGGCCTTCATCAGGTGGCCGGAGAACATCTCGGTCAGCCCGGACGCGACCGCCTCGACCCACGGTTTGGTGCGCGCGAATCCGACGTACGCGTCGACGGCGAAGCGGGCGCCGGGGGCGACGTGCCGTTCGTCGAGGACCTCTTCGCGGTTGAGCCCGACGGCTTCGCAGAGGCGGAGCCAGCGTTCCATTCCGCCCTCACCGGGTGCGGTGCCGTCGTGGTAGACGATGCGGGGCAGCCATTGGCGCCGTACCTCGGGGAGGGGACAGTTGCTGATGATCGCGGCGTCCTTGCGGGGGATCGCGCTCTGGTAGTACCAGCGGTTGGCGGCCCAGACCTGGAGCTCCGGCTGGGACAGCTCACCGGCGTGCATCCGGTGGTGGAACGGATGCGTTCCCCAGTAGCGATGAGAAAGGCCGCGGAGTGCCGCGGTGAATTCGTCCGCGCTCATCGGATGCATAGAAACCTCCCGAGTCACCTGCGATTCATGGAACAATTTCCAGGCTTCGCCCACAGGGTGGAACTCAGGGGAATTACGCGCTCGCTGTTCCGGTCCGCGGCACGGTGCCGCGGGCCGGAACAGGGTGATCACTGAACTAGGGGCGGAAGTTCTATGATCACTTTGCTGTACAGGGGATACGGGTGGTGATCAGTTCACTCGGCCGGCGTATCCGGTGACCTCGGTGGGAGTCTCGAACTCGGTGAAATCCGGGGCGATCCAGGCTTCCCGGGCAGTGTTTTCCACCATTATTTGTCTCCTTGCGATCGTGGCGGGGGGGCGCCGTCCTCGATTCCCGGTCCCAATGGTCCGGGAATCAGCACCCTAGAGTCTCGGAGAGGGCTTTCCAAGGGGTGTCCCGCGATTCGAGCATTTCCGGTAGCGTCCTCGGGGTGACACCAGACGAAGCCCGCGCCCGCTTGGCGGCGTACGCAACCGGCCGCGGCGAGTGGCTCGCGAGCACGGTCGCGACCCTCCAGGCCGCGGCTGTTTGGCTGGTCGGCTCACTCGCTGCGGACGCCGGGGATGAGTGGAGCGATGTCGACCTGCTCGTGGTCGACGGCTCACCACAACTCGCCGGAAGCCTGCTGACCATCGAGATGCCGGCCAACGGCCCGGCCGGTGGTGGCTACCTCGGCGCCTTGTACGACGTCGCCGGCCTACCGCTGTGGGTCGACTGGTACCTGTGGCCGCGAGACGCGGTCATCCCTCGGGAAGCTCGGTTGCTGACCGGCACGGGAGAGCGTGGTGCTCTCGATCTCGGCGGGACTCTTGATCAGCTCGGCCGAGGTGAGCCGGGAACGCCTCCGGCCCCAGAGCTGTTCGCGCTGGCCATGCTGCCGCTGGCGGCGAAGCACCTTGCCCGGGGCAACCTTGAGACCGCCGGATCGATCGCCACCATGCTCGGTGCGCCGATCGAGAACGGCATCGGCGCCGCGCTGGCCGACGTACTGGCGAAGCTCGGTGCTGGTCATCCGGCGGCAGCTCTGGTCGAGCGTCACCTAGAGGTTGTCAGCGCGCTTCAATCGGAGCGGTGATGACATCGGCGGGGGTGTGCACGAGCTGGGACGCGGTCGTGACGTTGGCGGTCGCGTAGCTTCGCGCCCACTGGTAGCCGGCGGTGTAGCCGAACCACAGCGGGATCTCGGCGGAGTGGAAGAACCAGCGGCCGTCGTCGGCCGGGTCCTGGTCCAAGGCCTCGATGGCGAGGGTGAGGTGGCTGGGCTCGATCGGCTGGTGGGCAAACTCGGAGGCGACCCCGAGTACCTCTTCCTCGAAGAGCATGGCCAGGCCCTCGCTGACGATGCGTTCCCGCAGGCTCGAGCCGCAGCCGGGACCGCGCTCTCGGATCACGTGATGGAACTCGTGTACCAAGGTGGCCAGGAGACGGTCGGGCTGCGCCGGTACGGCGGGGTCCAGCGCGAGCAGGACTGAGTGCGGACCGTAGGTGTAGCCGCCGCAGCCCCAACCCGGGATGGTCTCGTCCGGCGCGTCGATTGCCGCGACATCGAGATCGCTCAACCCGATCAGGGGGACGGTCAGCTCAACGGCTCGGTCGAAGGCCGCGGTGATGATGGTCAGCGCGGCGGAGTCGAATCGTCCCGAGCCGGTCGGCAGGTGGAGCTCAGGTGCGCCCACCCGCTAGTGCCAGAATCCTGGGACCGGGCCGTTGTCGAAGTGCCCGGTGCTGAGCAAGGTCGGCAGATAGTCCGAACCGACGGACTGGCGGTAGGTGGTGGGGGCTTCCATGGGGTCCAGTAGTCCGAACGCCTCAGCCTCAGCCTTGCCGACGAGCCGGAATTTCGCCTTGCCCTCGACCGGGAAGTGGTCGAACGCGGCGCCGAACTTCCCATGCCTGTCGCTGTTGTCGAGCGGCCGCAGATACTTCACTGCGGGCTCGGGGAACAGATCCAGCAATTCCTCGCGGTGGTCGATGATCGGCCAGGTCTTGTCCGCGATCCGGTCGCCGTCCGAGATGATGGGGATGTACGCGGGTCGATGCTGCTGGACATCGCCCAACTGCGCCTCAGGGAACTCCCCGGCCAGGAGCCCGATCGCGATCTCCCCACGAGCCTGGTTCAGAAGCACCGCCAGGCGATAGCCCGAATCCTTCAACGGAATCGCCACCACGTCTCCTACGGCCGCCTTGAGACGTTTGGGCGCAACGACTCCGACTGTTGATACCGCGGCGCTGTCCACGTCGGCGAGCGGGACCGCGGCCGACCGCAGTAACTGGTGAATGTAGTCGGCCAGGTCGGCAGGCGAGGATTCTTTGCCGGTGGCGGCGCCGGCGCGCTCGACCAGGAACCCGAGCAGCTCGGCCGCTTCGTTGAAGGTGGTGTCGTTCAGGTCGTCGACCCGGTCGGACGCCTTCGGCTTGTACCAGCGGGTTCCGCCGACCTTCGCCCGGAGCGTCAGCGGGAACGGCGTGTCTCCCATCAGGCTGTTGCCGGTCGGCACGGACGACCCGAGGATCTCGAGCAGTTCGCCCAGGCTCGGCGTACCGTCCGCTTCCTCGTCGAATGCCTCCAGCACCTGACCGAGCAACACCGCTGCCTCGGCAAGATCCTGCTCGCTGAACACGTGCGACCCCAACTCATCCACCCCATATCGTCTCGACCCCGGATCATTCGACCCCTGGCATTGCATCATCCCGGGCGGGTCAATCCCGCGCGCTTCGGTGCTGGCCGAAAACCGGTTGAGGCGGTGGCGGGGGCGGGAGATGCTGGGATCGACGGCTGGAGGCTGTGGTGCGGCGACGTGATTTCGAGGGCTCCGGCGGCCTGGAACTGATGCAGGAATTGGTGCAGCGGACCTGGAGTCCGCGGTCGCGCCTGCACATCGGTGATGTGGCCTGGGAGCGGGCCGTGAACCTCGGTCGGAGTGGGGACACCTGGCGTACGGCGGTCTGGGACGAAGGCGACCAGGTGGTTGCGTGGGGCTGGGCGGAACCCGATCACCTGTCACTCGTCGTCGATCCGGAATGGGCGGAGGTCGCGGGCGACGTACTGGGGTGGTTTCAAGAGCGTGAGCCAGATGGCGTGGTGAGTGTGCTCGAGGCCGAGACGCACCTGATCGAGGCGCTCGAGAAGGCCGGCTATCACTCGGACGACGAGGCTCCGTTCTTCACCCATCACCGCATCTCGCTGAGCGACCTCCGTACGCCGGTCGTCCCGGAAGGATTCACGCTCCGGCATGTGCGGGCCGACGAGGTGAAGGAACGTGCCGCGGTTCACCGGGCAGCCTGGTCCGACTGGGGACCGTCGAAGGTGACCGACGAGGACCTGGCTGCGGTGATGTCCACCTGGCCGTACGAACCCGAGCTCGACTGGGTTGTCGAAGCCCCGAGTGGCAAGTTCGTGGCCAGCGCGCTGATCTGGCACGACAAGATCCACGGCGTCGGCCTGGTCGAGCCCGTCGGCTGCGACCCGTCGTACCGGCGCCAAGGCCTGGCTCAAGCAGTCAACCTCGCCGCCCTGCACGCCGTCCGCGACGCAGGCGCCACCGAGGCAATGGTCTGCCCACGCGGCGACAACGCCTACCCGCAGGCTCGCGCGCTCTATCAATCCATCGGCTTCCGGCCAGGCGCGCGCTCCAGGCTCTACGTGCGCGGGTAGCCGAACTGGCCGAGTTTGCCTTCCGGACCGGGATGCTGCTTATTGGGCAAAATCCTTTAGGACGAAGGGCGGGAATCGGTCGATGAATCCGCTGAGCAGCGGGACGGTCGCGAGGGTGTGTGGGACGGTCCACGGCTTGGGGGTGTAGGCGATCAGCAGGTCGCCGACCAACCGGAGGTCCTGAGGCGGGTGGGCCAGGAGCCACTCGATCATCCGGGGGTGCAGGATCGCGGAGGTGTAGCGCGGGTCGAGGCTGGCGGCGAAGTACCGCTGGTTGAAGGCGTCGCTCTCGGTGTCGCTCGTCTGCAGGACGGGTTCCAGTGGCGGCAGCGCGGGGTCGGCGACGCGGTCGCTGCTGATGCGGAGTTCGGGGAGAGCTGTAGGGAGCTCGATGGCGACGAGGTTGTTGACGGTCGTGGTCGGGATCCGGCCCGAGCTGACCGTGAGGAACTCGGCCATCCGGATCCGGCGGCCCTCGTACTCACCCACGAGCAGGTTGCGCAGCGTGCCGTCCTCGCCGAAGCACCGGCTCCCGGCCGCGGCCAGCCTGCCGTCGGCGTCATCCGCGGGGACCCACCCGTAGCGTTCGGCACCAGCTTGGAGTCGCTTCAGCTCAGCCGCTTCCCGATCGAGCGACGGGCCGGCCAGTCGCGTGATCAGCCAGCCGACGAGGAAGATGCCTCCGAGCACCAGCCCCACGCCTACCTGCATCCCGACGAGAGCATCCAGCCAGGTCGGTACGTCGAGATCGAACACCCCGAGAACCTAGCGGACCGGATGCCGGGCCTCACAGATATCGGGGGTGTCGCGTTGTAGGGGTATGACACGTCGATCGCTGCTCGCGCGGACCGCCGCTCATGCTGGGGACTATCTGGAAGGGCTGGCCACCGAGCCGGTAACGCCAACTGCGGGTCTGGAGGAGTTGCGGCAGGCTCTCGGGCGGTCGCTTCCGGAGTCGGGGATGGCTGCGGAGGACGTGATCGATGAGCTGGTGCGCGATGTGGACGGGGGTCTGCTCGGGAGTGGTGGGGGCCGGTTCTTCGGGTGGGTGATCGGCGGCGCGGTGCCTGCGGCCCTCGCGGCGGACTGGCTGACGGCGACGTGGGATCAGAACGCGGCGATGTATGCCTGTGGTCCGGCCGCGGCAGTCATCGAGGAGATCACCGGGGTCTGGCTCAAGGAGCTGCTCGGATTGCCGGCCTCGGCGTCGTTCGCGTTCACCACCGGCGCGCAGATGGCTCATGTCACCGCGCTGGCCGCCGCGCGGCATCGGCTGTTGGCGGACCGCGGCTGGGACGTTGAGCGGCAAGGGCTGTTCCAGGCACCGCCGATGCGGGTGCTGTGTGGCGGTGAGCAGCACGCCTCGATCGATCGCGCCGTCCGGATGCTCGGCCTCGGGACGGACGCGCTGATCGCGGTAGGCACCGGCCCCGACAGCCGCATCGACCTGACACGGCTCGAGCTGGAGGCCGACGTACCGACTGTGCTCTGTCTGCAGGCCGGCGAGATCAACACCGGTGGGTTCGATGCGTTCGCGGAGGCGTGCGAGCTGGCGCACCGGCATGGTGCCTGGGTGCATGTCGACGGTGCGTTCGGGCTGTGGGCGGCCGTCAGCCCGCGGTACGCCGAGCTGGTGCGGGGGCTTGAGCTGGCCGACTCGTGGACCACGGATGGGCACAAGTGGCTGAACGTGCCGTTCGACTCCGGGTTCGCCTTCGTGCGGGACGCCGCGGCGCACCGGGCCGCGATGACGATGTCGGCGAGCTACCTGATCACCGGCGGCACGGCGCGCGACCAGCTCGACTGGACTCCCGAATGGTCCCGCCGTGCCCGCGCCATCCCCGTGTACGCCGCGATCCGCGAACTCGGCCGGGACGGAATCCGCGCGATGATCGAGCGCTGCTGCGACCACGCCCGCGACCTGGTCCGCGGCATCGGCTCGCTCCCCGGCGCCGAGGTACTCGTCGAACCGGTCATCAACCAGGGGCTCGTCCGATTCCTGGCCGCCGACGGCGACCACGACCGCCGTACCGACGAGGTGATCGCCCGCGTCCAGGCCACCGGCGAGACCTGGTTCGGTGGGACCACCTGGAAAGGGATGCGCGCGATGCGGATCTCAGTCGTCAACTGGCAGACAACCAGCGACGACGTAGCTCGAGCGATCGCAGCCTGCGCCTTGAGCAGCGATGGATGATTCGGGCCCGAGCTCGACAGCATGAACGACAGCAGGTAGTTGCCGCGATCGTGGCACCTCTAGTCGGCGCAGGCGTGCAGACGGGTCTACGTAGACGACTACGTGCTGTCATTCGGCAGCTGTTGTCAGGCGAACGCGGTGAACAGTTTGGGCGGCGGATTGGCGGACTCGGGCCAACGGTGGACCATCGCATCGGACAGGTCCTGGGACCAGCGCGCGACATCGGGCAGGATCTGCGTTCGGCTGATGAGTTGGTTGAGTACGGCGATCTGCTGGACGAGCTGGGCGCGGCGGCGCCAACTGTCCTTGGGGGACTGATCGGAGCTGGCCAGCACGGGGAGGCGAGTCACTCTGGTGGTGAAGGCGACGGCTGCTCCGATGGCGAGCATGGTGTCGTACCCGGGGATTCGCGGGAGTTCGTTGCGGTAGGCATCGTCTGCTGCTTGGGTGATGTCCGCTGGGAGGACCGACCAGTTCGCGCTGTGGTGGGGGAATGGGTAGTGCAGGAACGAGGCGTCGAAGCCGATGTGCCCGAAATCGGAGCCCTCGAAGTCGACCAGCCGGACGCCTTCGTCGGTGATCAACGCGTTCGTCGGGTTGAGATCGTTGTGCACCAGAGCGGCGTACTGGCCGGGGTTTTCCAGGTGGGCGCGGATCAGCGCGATGTCGTCGCGGGCAATGCCGGCATCCGGGAAGCCCAGGTCGCGGCAAGCTTCCTCGACGACCTGCCAACGTAGGACTCTGGTGCCAGTGGTCACGTCTGCGGAGCCGAACTCCGCTAGGGCCTGATCGTGTTCGGTACGGCGGCCCATCGTGCCCGCGTGGAGACGCCCGACTGTCTGCGCGAAGTCCCGCATCGCGGCTGCGGCTCGGTCGGGGTCGTCGCCGTGCAGTACCTGCTCGAGCGTCGGCCAGGCGCCGAGGTCGGTCTGGACGACGACACCGGCTTGGTCGTCCGAGAGGATCACTTGGGCGGTGACTCCGGTGGACGCGGCCGTGCGCAGGCCTGCGACCTCCCGGCGTAGGTAGGCAGGTCCGCCGTGCCCCTCGCCGTCTACTCGGCGGGTCTTGACGATCGCCGATCGGCCGATACCGGGCAGGTCACGGTCGAAGACCAGCCGCGTGACCGGCGCCCACTCGTGCCCGACCTGCTCGGCCTCGACGACCGTCGGCCGTTGTCCACAGGCACGCTCCAACCCGTCCAGTACGGCGGTACGCCGCTGAGGCGTCAGGGGGTAGTGCATCACGAGTAGCGGGTGGTTAGTTGGGTGGCTTTGGTGTGGAGGGTGGTTCGGAGCCAGTCGGGGGAGAGGGCTTCGGCGTTGGTGGCTAGTTGCCAGAGGGCCCATTCGGCGTGGCGTTTGTCTTGGAAGGTGACTTCGAGGCGGAGCCAGCCGTCGGGCTCGGTGGCTTCGGTGCGGATGGTCAGGGCGGTGCGGGCCAGTTCGTCGCGGCGCGTGGGGTGGACTCGGGCCTGGACGGTGACTTGGTCGCCGCCGGTGCGGAACTGGGTGGTGCGGTCCTGCCAGGCCTGGTCGAGGTCTACGCGGGATGGGCGTTCGGCTGGTTCGGCGAGGGCTTCGGCGGCTTTGATTCGGGACAGGCGGTAGGTGCGGTCGGAGCCGTCGCGGGTAGCGAGGAGGTAGCCCTGGTCGCGGACGGTGACTACGCCGATCGGGTCGACCTCGCGCCACTCCGGTGGCTTGTTGAAGGCGGCGTACTCGATGCGCAGTTTGTGGCCGGACAGTACGGCGCGTAGCACCTCGGCGGCGACGGTGTCGGGTAACTCGTCGGTGAGGACCGGGCGGGCGAGCAGGTCGGCGGCCGGGTCGATGAGCAGCCGTTGGGAGGCTCCGGCAGCGGTGTCTCGGTAGCTCTCCGGGAGGGCGTCGATGACCTTCAGCATCGCCGAGGCGAGTGCTGAGCCGAGGCCGAAGGCTTGGGCCCCGCGACGTGATCCCGCGACCACGAGCGCGAGCGCCTCGTCGTGGTTGAGACCGGTCAGCTCCGTCTGGAATCCGGGCAGCAGCGCGAACCCGCCGTACCGGCCGCGCTCTGCATAGACCGGCACGCCGGCCGCGGACAGCGCCTCGATGTCACGCAGGACCGTGCGGGTCGAGACCTCCAGCTCACGCGCCAGCCGGACCGCAGACAACCGGCCGTGCTGCCGCAGCAACAGCACAAGCGAAACCAGCCGGTCAGCACGCATACGAAAACCCTACGGCATACACGACAGAGGGTGTCGTGATTGCCTGGAAGGCTTGCCAGTAACAGAAAACAAGCCGAAGGGGACTGATGTGGTAGTTGCACGAACGGCGGTCAATCCGTGGGCCTGGTCGGGGGCGTTGGGGTACAACCAGGGCGAGCTCGTCAGCGGGCAGACCCGGACCTTGTACTGCGCCGGCCAGACAGCCATGAACGCCGAGGGCAAGCCCGAGCACGCCGGTGACATGGGCGCGCAGCTCGCGCTGAGCCTCGACAACCTGGAGGCAGTCCTCGCCGAAGCCGGCATGTCCCTCGCGAACCTGGTCCGCCTCAACGTCTACACCACCGACGTCGACGTGCTGTTCCAGGAGTACGGCGTACTCGCCGGGCGCCTGGGCGCTGCCGGAGTCGCTCCGGCAACCACGATGCTGGGCGTGACGCGCCTCGCGATACCCAACCTGCTCGTGGAGGTCGAGGCCACGGCGGTCGCATGAACCGCTACTGGGACTGGTGACGCTCACCAGGGCTCGGGCCGGGTCCCGTCCGTCGCATCCGGCGGATTGCCCGCGCGACGCCGTTCGAGATCCACGGCGAGCGGTAGCAACCCGATCTCTGCACGATTCCTGTCGATGACATCCGCGTCCAGCGTGGACCGGAGTACGAGCTCGTCGTGACGCTCGAAGGCGGTCGCCAGTACGGCGAAGTCGGGTGGCTGGTTCGTGCGCATGCGCTGGTTGTCGACCACATGGGCCAGGTGCCGCGGATGCATCTCACCGGCCCGTACGGCGTCCTGTAGCAGCGGGATGCAGTTGGCCTGGAAGGTCAGATTCTCCGGCGTACCGATGGTGGGGACCCCCGATCCGGCGTGCTGCAGGAGCAGCCAGATCGCGTCCGCACCGTCCTCGCCGATCACTGACCTTCCGGGCCAGCCACGCTCATCGAGCACGCCGCGCAGCCAGTGGACGTTGTCGTGCACGACCGCCACAACCCGCCGTACCAGCTCGGGTGCGTCGGCTAGCTCCAACAGGTAGTAGGGCCACGGGACCTCGGACTCCGTCTCGGGCCGGATGTCGTAGGTCTCGGCGTCCGCCAGGAAGGCGCCGACAGCGGCACTGTCGGCGCCTGCCCTGTCAAGTACGTCGGCACGCAATTGGTTGTCCACGCAGCCAAACTATGCGCTCTCGGCTGCGGCGGCGCGGCCGGTCTGGCGGCCGGTGAAGAGGCAGCCGCCGAGGAAGGTGCCTTCCAAGGCGCGGTAGCCGTGGACACCACCGCCACCGAAGCCGGCCACCTCGCCTGCTGCATAGAGGCCGGGCACCGGCTGACCGTTGGCGCCGAGCACGCGACCGGAGAGGTCGGTCTGGAGGCCGCCGAGCGTCTTCCGGGTCAGCACGTTCATCCGGATCGCGATCAGCGGGCCGGCCGACGGGTCGAGGAGTTTGTGCAGGGAGGCGGTGCGGGCCAAGCTGTCGCCGCTGTAGGCGAGCGAGTTGCGGATGCCCATCACCTGGCTGTCCTTGGTGAACGGGTTGTCGACCTGCTGATCCCGTACGACGATCTGCCGGCGCAGGTCGTCGTAGTTGATCAGGTTCGTCCCGGTGAGCTGATTCATGCCCGTGACCAGGTCGGGCAGCGTGTTCGCGATGACGAAGTCCTCGCCGCGATCCATGAACGCCTTCACGGGCGGCGGCGTACTGTTCAGCAGGCGGCTGGCGAGGTACGCGACCAGGTCCTTGCGGGTCAGCTCCGGGTTCTGCTCGGACCCCGACAGGACGAACTCCTTGTCGATGATCTTCTTGTTCAGCACGAACCACGAATAGCCGTGGCCGGACTTCCCGATCAGCTCCAGCGTGCCGAGAGTGTCGTAGCTGGGCACGCCCGGGTTGGCGAAGCGGCGACCGGTCGCGTCGAACCACATCGACGACGGCGCGGCCAGCACACGGATCCCGTGACCAGGCCAGATCGGGCTGTGGTTGACCATGCCCTCCGTGTAGTGCCACATCCGGTCGGGGTTGACCAGCCGCGCGCCGGCCTGGGTGCTGATGGCGAGCATGCGCCCGTCGACATGAGCCGGTACGCCGGTCATGAGCCGGGCGGGCGGCGTACCGAGGCGGGCCGGCCAATTCGCGCGGACGAGATCCAGGTTGCCGCCGATACCGCCGGAGGTGACGATCACCATCGGCGCGTGCAGGGCGAAGTCGCCGACCTTCACCCGCGAACTCGGCGTACCGCGGGCGGCACTGCTCGCTTCCAGAACACTGCCCTGTACGCCGGTCGCCGCGCCGTTGCTGCTGATCAGCCCATCGACCTGATGCCGGAACCGGAACGTCACCTTGCCCTCGGCGGCCGCGGCCCGGACCTTCTTCTCGAACGGCTCCATCACGCCAGGGCCGGTCCCGAGCGTCAGGTGGAAGCGCGGTACCGAGTTGCCGGGGCCGTCCGCGAGCTGCCCGCCGCGTTCGGCCCAGCCGACGATCGGGACCCAGGTGAGCCCGAGGCTCGCCAGCCACGAACGCTTCTCACCGGCCGCGAACTGCAGATACGCCTCGGCCCAGCGCGATCCCCAGTAGTCCTGGCCGAGCGGATCGTTGATCCCGCGGTCGAAACCCGCCGTACTGAACCAGTCGTTGCGGGCGAGGTCGATCGAGTCCCGGATACCGGCGAGGCGTTGCTCGGGGGAGTTGATGAAGAACAGTCCGCCGAGCGACCAGAACGCCTGACCGCCGAGACTGGCCGCGGGTTCCTGGTCGAGCAGAATCACTTTTCGCCCGGCCGCGACCAGCTCCGACGTCGCCACCAGGCCGGCCAGCCCGGCACCGACCACGATCACGTCGGCATCGGCGCTCGCTGCGGCTGAGGCTTGCCGCGGTCCGAACGCGCCCAACGCCGTACCGGCCGCGACCCCACCACCCACGGCCAGCACGCTGCGCCGGCTCACACTGTTGTCACCCATCGAGCCATCTCCCTCACAAAGATGCACTACTGTTCAGTAAGGGTAGGCTTTGTGACCACCCGATCACCAGAGGTGACGGCGAGCCTAAGGCTGCCGGCGAAACCGCACCGCATCGGCGATCACGAACCCGTCGGCCGCGTCGCTCAGCTGAACGTATCCGGCGATCCCGGCCTTGAAGGTGAAGATCCCGAGCGACTTCCATTCGCCCGTGCGGTTGTCGGGGGTGGCACGAACGCGCTGATTGACAGTGATCGTGCTCGTGCCGGTGGCGTGATGGACCGCGTACTTCGCGTTGCTCGCCCGGTTCGGATCGGCCGTGTAGGAGACGAGTACCTCGTACCGGCCGTCGGCCGGCAATGCGGGCCGGAACCGGGCCAGGCTGGTGCCGGTGCCCTTGGGATGCGTGAGGTAGTTGAAGCCGTAGTACCCGGCGATGCTGCGGGCGCTGTTCCACTCGCCGACCACCTCGAAGCCGAGCCCGTCGTTGTCCACAGTGACCTCTTCACGGAGATCAGGCTTCGCTGGTGCCGTGATCAGGCTGAGCTTGTCGAGGGAGACGGCCTTGCCGCCGCCTCGGCCGGCCCCGGCGAGCGTCACCCGGAGCGTGTGCCGACCGGGGGCGAGACGTCGCGTGTCCACCAGTACGACGTCGTACCCGTCGCCACGGAACGCGGTGAGGTCGATGGCGGAGGTGCGCGGCGTCTGGCCGTCGACGGCGAGCGTGACCAGAGCGCCGTCGGCAGTGCGGTAGTAGCGGAGCCAGAGCTCGTACTGGTCGTCACGAGTGACCATGAACGGGTATTCGATAGTGCCCGTCGGGGGAGGGCCGAGTGGGAAGGTCTGGGTCGTCAGTGCGGGTCCGGTGGCGAGGGAGTCGCGGCCTTGGGTGAGCCACTCGAGGTTGAAGCGGGCCACGGCCACATTGCGCGGGAATCCATCCAGATCGCCATCCCGCCCGTACAGGAGAACTATCGTGCCGTCGGAAAGCCGGCCGAGGTCCGAGTAGTAGCTGCGGCCCGGGTTGACGACGCGGCTGTAGCGGAACGAGTCGCCCTCGTCGTAGCTGACCGCCACCGTCATGTTCCGGCGCATCGGGGCGTCCGGGCGGCTGAAGAGGACCCGGTCTCCGGGGTAGCTGATCAAGCCCGTGTCGACGCCGTTGAACAAGCCGGCGCCGAAGTCGAGCCCTGGGCGCGACCAGCTCAGGCCGTCGTCGGTACTGACTGCCACACCCCGCGGCCAATCGTTGCCCGAGCCTGGGCGGCTGTTCAGGATGATGATGCTGCCGTCGACGCGCTGCACCACCCGGGCCTCGCCCATAGCCGGCAGACCCGGGCCCAGGGGGACATCACCGCCTGACTGCCACGTGCGGCCGTGATCATCGCTGTAGATGGTGGAGACGCCGTACCGGCGTTCGGCCGTCGGCACGCCGGTGATGACAGTCCGGTGGCCAACGGTCAGCAGCAGGCGGCCGGAGGCAAGCTGGATGCCGTGACCGGGGCCAGGTCCATGCATCGCCCAGTTGTGCGGGAAGTGGGCGAACAGTGCGGTCAGATCGCGCCGCTCGCCCCAGGTCGCACCGCTGTCCGTGCTGGAGATGACGTGGAGCGTGCTGGAGTCCGAGGAGCAACTGGTGTTCTCCGGCAGCCGCACGCAGAGGCCGTGGAACAGGAACACCTCACCAGTCTGCTGGTCGACGACGAACGCCGGATTGGCCCAGCTCTGGCCGTTGACGGACGGTACGACGGCATCGGACGGCTGCCAGGTCGTGCCGCCGTCGGTGCTGCGCCGAATGAGCAGGTCGTGCGGGCCGGCGTCACAGACCTCGTGCCTGCCCTCGGTACACGCGAGGATCGTGTCGTCGGGCAGCACCGCCAGCCCATGAACGTGGTAGCTGGCCAGCGTGCCGACGGTGTTGTCCCACAAGATGGTCTCGGCGAAGAACGGTGTCGCGGCCTCAGCTGCTCTCGCCGGCAGGGCCGCCGCTGCGGTGATTGGAACGGCGGACGTGATAGCTCCGGCGGCGAGTCCGGCAGTAAACGCGCGACGGCTGATGGGCGGCGTCATACGTCAGCTCCTCAGGGCGGGAACTCGGACGCTACCGACTCGCGCGCCCCCGCAACTGGTTCCTCCACGTCCAGATCTGGACTCTGGCAGGAAGCTGAATCAACGGGTGTCGATTTCCGGGGGGTGAGTTCGACGCTGGGGTGAACAGTCACCTTCAGAAGGAGAAATCGCCATGTCCCGTAAGGTCGTTGCCGCCTACTTCCTGTCCCTCGACGGCGTCGCCGAGGGTGCCGACAAGTTCCTCACCGGCTGGGACGACGAGACCGACGCCGCGGGCGCCCGGCTCATCGAGACCCAGGACACTGTGATCCTCGGCCGCCGCACCTACGACGAGTTCGCCGGCTTCTGGCCCACCAGCGACATCCAGCCCTTCACCGGCTTCGTCAATGCCGCCCCTAAGTACGTCGCCACGTCGACGCCGCTCGAACTGCCCTGGAACAACTCGCAGGCAATCATCGGGGGACTGGCCGAGTTCGTCCGCGAGCTGAAGACTCAGCCCGGCGGCGACATCGGCGTACACGGCAGCATCTCCGTCACCCAGACCCTCCTCGCGGCCGGCCTCCTCGACGAACTCCGACTGGTCATCATTCCCACAGTCGTCACCACCGGCCGCCGCCTCCTCGACAACCTTCCGCCCTTCCGCCTCGAAACCCTCACCAGCACGACAACCCCCAGCGGGCACCTGCTGGTCGACTACCGGGTGATCTCCTAGAACGTGAGCCGCATCAGCGTCCTGGCGTCGCCGGTGCCGCGGGCCTCGCGGTCCACGTAGAAGCACGTGACGGCGTGGACACCGGCTCGGGGACCTTTGCGCTCGAAAAGCTCGACCAGATCGCTCCAGCTCTTGGGGCGGACTATGTGAACCTCCACCTGAGGATTATGACTCTGCCGGTGAGCCTGTCGGATTTGGCGGATGTCGTTCGTAGCGTGGGTAGAGGCGGACAGTCGGTCCGCTCACGGTGAAGGAGCGGACATGCCTGAGTACCTCATCTACTTCAACCAGCAGTGGGTGGGCGACCACACCGAGGAGTGGTTTCGTGGGCGCGGGCCGCTCGCGAGAGCGGTCACTGAGGAGATGAAGGAGGCCGGCGTGTACGTCTTCGCGGGCGGGCTGGAAGAGGAAGACGGCCCGATCTACAGCGCCGATCCGACCAGCGGCGAGGTGCTGATCACCGACGGGCCGTACATCGAGACCAAGGAGTTCCTGGGCGGCTTCGCGCTGGTGAACGTTCCGGACGACGAGACCGCGAAGCTCTGGGCAGGCAAAGTGGCCAACGCCTGCGGCTGGCCGCACGAGGTCAGGCGCTTCAAGCCACAACCGAAGTCGCGCTGACCTACCGGGCCTCCGGGCGCGGGTCCCACTCGCGCCTCAGGAGTCCGTAGACCCACGAGTCGGAGACGTCGCCGTTGACGATGCAGTCTTCGCGGAGCGTGCCTTCGCGCACGAACCCGAGCTTCTCGAGGACCCGACCAGATGCTGCGTTGCGGGTGTCAGCCTCGGCCTGGACGCGGTTCAGATCCAGCGTCTCGTACGCCCACCCGAGCAACGCGCGCGCAGCCTCGGTCGCATAACCGTGCCCCCAGGCCGCAGCGTTGTAGCAGTACCCCAGCGACGCACTGCGGAACTCGGGATTCCACTGAGTCAGACTGCACCACCCAAGGAACACACCGTCCCGATCTACAGCTAGCCGCGCCCCGGTACGTTCCTCCGCCATCTGCCGGCAGGCCGCGATGAAACGCTCGGCGCGCGCCGGCTCGGTCCACGGTGGCGAATCCCAATAACGCAGTACGTCGGCATTGCTCTGCAGCGCGTACAGCTCCTTCGCATCCGCGTCCTCGAAGGGACGTAGCCGAAGGCGATCGGTGTGCAGAGTCGGAGTCGTCAACGCCATGTGCGTCATCGAAACACCTGGTCCTAGTTGATGTCGAACTCGTTTCCCTCCGGATCGAGCATCGCGACCGCGTAGTGATCCAGCCCCTCTTGGGACATCGTGTTCAGCCGCGTGGCGCCGAGCGCGACGAGCCGCTCGGCCTCGGCCTCGATACGTTCGCGCCTGACCTCGAGGGACGAACTGCGGCCGCCGCTCGCGTTGACGTCGATGTGGATCCGGTTCTTGATCGTCTTCTCGTCAGGCACGACCTGGAACCAGATCCGCGGCCCCTCACCCTTCGGATCGGAGATGCTGTCGGCACCGATGCCGAGCTCGTCCTCAGGCACGCCGATCGACCGGTAGAAGTCGTCCCACGTCTCGAAGCCGGCCGGCGGCGGCTCAACGACGTACTGCAAAGCCGCAGCCCAGAAATGAGCCAGCGGCTCAGGCGACCTGCAGTCGATCACCAGCTGGTACGACACCGTCATCCAAGACCTCCACTAGTTTCCACCCCGCGAAACACCCGGTCGCGGAGAAGCTCGTACTGCTCCCGATGACGCCGAGGCGCATCCGGCGGCCGAACAACCACCCGACCGTTGGCGATCACCTCACCCGGCCGGAACTGCTCAGCCGTCAGATCGACCTCACTGCCGTCCGGCAGCCGATTCCAGTAGTGATTGCCAACCTTGCTCCCGGCAACCTGCACCTCACCCAGAACCAACTCACCACCCAGCAAGTCCTGAACCACCAACGCCGTCATCCCACACTGATCCCGCGCCGGATCCTCCGCCCGCCACTCAGCACTCGACTCCGGATAACACGTATCCGCCCCCCAAGCCGCCCGCAGCAACACCTGCAACTCATCCACCGTCAACACCCCGCCACACTCCCACAAGCCCCCGACAATTCCGGACGACAAGGGCAGAAGCCCGCCTTTGTGGAGTGCTACTGCCACCCGGCGGCAGTAGGACTCCACAAAGAGGCGATGGCGGGCACCGGAACGGGGGTTGGTGCGCGTGCCGGTCGCCTGAGCTTCCGGGCTTCGGTTGCGGTCCCGGAAAACGAGGGGATCTCCCCGCAAGTTGCTGGTTCTCCCCTCAAATTTTGAGCAGAGAAGGGTCAACTTGAACGGATATCCAGCCAAATTTCCGCAGGCCAGGCAGACAGCCGAACCCCAGTGGTCAACCGCGGCGGCGAGTCAGCTGACAGGCCTCCTCGCCGTCGGGAGCAACCACAGCCCGTCGGCCACAGGCGGCGGGGAACCGCGGTCACCGGCCGCAACATCCGGCCCAGCCACAGACCCGCCCAGCCACCCGCCGCCAAATCGCGACAGGCTCTCCGTGGCAGTAGAACTCCGTGAACCTGCTGATAGGCCCGTTCCTCGCGCCTCTGCGGGGATCTACTGCCGCTCAGAGGCAGCAGATCCCCGCAGACCGCCAAAAACCACCGCGAACGGGCCACTCAACAGGCCTCCTGATCGCCGGGGGCAACCGAAGCCCAGAAGCTCAAGCAACGGGCACTCGATCACCGACCGCACCATTCCCTCAGCCAGAGGCCACCCCAGCCACACTGCTTCAGTAAATCCGGCCGCAGCGACGACCAGCCACCGCGTACGCGGCCGGACGGGACGAGCGCCTTCGGGGCGGAGGGGTTCCTGCCCAGACAAAGCCCTCAGCCCCCGCGACCGATACCACCTGTCGCGACGGGCGCCCAGCGGCAGCAGATCCCCGCAAAGACGCAAACGCCTGACCTCAAGTCCGGCTGGCGGTTACCAGAAGTCTGTCGGTGGTCCGTCTGCCGACGCCGGGCTGGATCACGATGGACCGGAATCCCGCGCGTCGCAGCCGATCCTCCAGCTCAGCGGTCGTCCATGGACGCATGTGGAACGTGTACTCGAGAGGCGGTGCCGCCAGACCGCGTACGTCGGTCAGTTGGTAGCGCTCGTCGACAACGATCCGTCCCGCCTGCCACGTCGGCCGGCTCGAAAACCTCAGCCGGGTGCCATCGGCGAGCTCCACATCGTTCGACCGCCAGATGCCGTCGGCGCGCGCTCGCGATCCGCCGGCCTCGCGTACGTCAAGAACCACGACGCCACCATCCCGGGTGAGCTCTCCGAAGAACGAGAGGGCCTGGTCGCGCTCCGCATCCTCGACGAGATCATTCAGAACCCCGCGACAAGTGATCGCGTCGAACGTCTCCGCAAGAGCCGGTGCGCAGATGTCCGCGCGAACCGCCCGCGAACCCGGACAGCGGTCGGCTGCAATCGCAAGAAGTCCCGGAGCGGCATCCAGCAGGGTGACCTGATGCCCGCGATCGATCAGAGCCGCCGCATGCCGCCCAGTCCCACAACCTGCATCCAGAATCGAAGCAGACTCAAAGCCCGCGCCTCGCAGATGCTGGTCGATCCGGTCGACCCAAGGTTCGACGGGATCAACGATCAAAGCGTCGTACGCGTCCGCATGGAGGTCGTAGAACGGTCGCTCCGAGCTGACCCGCGCCGATCGAGAACTCACCGGCCGACCTTCTGGAAGACCAGGCAGTAGTCACCGCTCATGATGTCGGGCATGCGATCCCACTGCAGATAGATCTCGCCGCGGAAGCGAAGTGGGGGAGCAGCACCCGCGCGATGTCCCACGCCAGCGGAGTCACGACCTCACCTGTTCGAAGATTCGCAGCGTTGACCACCAGATGACCACCCTCGCGCAGGCATCGTTTGACGGCCAGGAACACCTTCACAAGATCCTCCAGGTAGGTGGAGTAGTCACCGTCCAAGGTGGCATAGGCGGTCATCGGGTTCTGTGGATGGTCGACCGCGGTCATGTAGGGCGGCGACGTCAGGCAGAGATCCACCGGCCTGATCTCGAACCGATCGAGTTCGCGCGCATCCCCCTCGACAACCCGTGCGCTCGGGCCGAGCCGCTCCCTGATCAGCGCCGTGCGCTCAGGGAGCAACTCGACGCCGATCGGCGTCCTTCCGAGTTCCTGGCTCACGAGCAGTGTCGTCCCGTAGCCGGCGAAGGGATCCAGTACGACGTCGCCTGCCGACGAGTACTGCTCGACGATTTCGCGCACGAAGGCTCGCGTGAAATGCACGTCCACGAATCCTGCTCCTCCGGGACGTTCCGCGGCGAGCTGGTCAGCTGACATGTTCAGCACACGCTTCATGTACCGAGCATGCCCCAGGCCCAGGACAGATTTACGCGGCCAGTGCGCGCGCTGCGGCGTTCGCGCTGTCTTCAGGGCTGGTGTTGAAGGCAATGGCGGCTTGCGGGGCGTACTTGCGGACCAGGTTCACCATGAGCTCGAACAGCTCAAGCGCCTCCGGTGGCTTGCGGATGCCGCCACCGATGACTACGCAGTCCCAGGGACGCGTCTTCAGGGCCGCTGTCGCGTCCGACTCGATCTGATCATTCAGTCCGAGCAGGCAGTTCTCGGCCTCGAGGTCGAACTCGGCGAACCGCGCCTGCCCACGGTCGAGCGCGGCGGCGACCGCGTCCTGGTCGGACACGGGCACCTGGTACGGGTCGAATCCGATCACAAGCACTGTTGGCTGGGTCATGTTTTCCCTTCTGAAGTTGAGCCCGGTACCTGCCGAGCCAGTCCATCGATCAACGCCTGTACGCCGTACTCGAACGCGCGATCGCTCTCGGGCGGACCGCCGGTCGCGAGCGCCGCGAACAGCAACGGGTGTTCGGTCCCGGGGCTGTCGTTCCGTACGACGACCTCGCGGGTGGCCGCGGCCTGTTCCTCCAGGACGAAGCCGGTGACGAAATGGCTGATCGCGATCAGCGAATGCAGCGCGGTCGCCGGATCCATGCCCGCCCGGACCAGCTCAGTCAGACCGGCCTCGGCAGCATCAGCCGCATCCGGTCCAGGCCGGGTGCCCGCAATCAGCCGAGCCCCGTCCCGCCGCGACAACAGCAACCGCCGACGTTCGCGCGCCATCACCAAGGCCTGCTCCCGCCACGCTGCCCGCAAGTCACCGTCAAGCGGTACGGCGGCTTGCGGCATCGCTGGTCGCAGCAGCTCCTGAGCCATCAGGTCGAGCAGCTCCGGCTTGTCCCGGAAATGCCAGTACAACGCGGGCGACTGCACCCCGAGCCGCTCAGCCAGCCGCCGGGTCGACAACTTGTCCAACCCCACCTCATCCAGCAACTCAAGCGCCGCCCGCACGATCACCGCCCGGTCCAACCGAGCCCCACCTCGCTCCGTCACACCCCACCTTATCACTGATAAGGAGAGCAGTCAGGCTTGCCAGATCCTCCGAAGAACAGGACATATCCGCCCGCCGCCGCACCCAGCCGCCAACGCTGAGCGTGCCGCCGACCCGCAGTAGACCTATACGTCCTGTTGTTGCGCGCACCCCGACACGGGCTCAACGCCGTACGGGCGAGTTGTTCGGCCGACGGGGGAGGCGTGCCCGGGCTGGGCGCGCGCGTGCTACTGGCTGGTGAGGAGTAGTTCGTTGCCTTCGGGGTCGGCGATGCGCCAGTGGTGGTCCGACTCGTCGAGGAGGCGGCCGCCGGCTGCGGTGATTCGGGCGAGGCGGGACTGGGCGAGATCGGCCGGTACGGCGAGTTCGAGGTGGATGCGGTTGCGCTGCCGGAGGCGCTCGGTCTCGGAAACGTCGAGTTGCTGGAACACCAGCTCTGGGTTCAACCGTCGCGGGTCGTGGATGTCGCTGATCCCGGCTCGCCGGTCTTCGATGTATCCGAGTGCGGCGACCCAGAACGCGCGGACGGCGTCGACATCGGCGGCGTCGAGGAAGAGCTGGACGAAACGGGGGAGTGCCGGATCCACTGTGGCCCCGAGCTTGCGGGCGGCAGTCTGGATGGTTGCGGCGAGGTTGGTGAAGTCGAGTTCGAGGCCGTGGGCTTCGTCGCCCCACTGATCCTTACCGCTGTCGAGGATCACGAGTCCGGGGCGCAGGTCTACCAGCAGTGGGAAGCCGGCGTCGTCGGCCAGCGTCGCCACCGCTGCGGTCAGGTCGCCCTGCTGCTTCGGCGAGGTGACGCGGTAGCACGCCATCGCACTCCACACCTCCTGCCAGTCACCCGTCCCGACCCCTTCGCCCGGCGTCCCGCCCGGCAGGAAGTCGACCTCGTTTCCATCGGGATCGGCATGACGCACCCCGAACGGTCCCGATGCTTCACCAGGACTCGCCTGCTCAACCGCCGCTGCCGGCCGCACGACGTCGAGATGAATGCGGTTCCGCAACGGCCGCAGCTCAGCCGACTCCCGAATCCGCAGCGCAGGATCACGCCGCAACGAATCCGTCAGACCGCCGTTCTCCCCGGGCGCGTAGCCGAGCACAGGCTGCCAGAACTGACTGACGTCGGCTGGCTTCTCCGATTCGAACACGACACTCAGGTGCTGCAGCACCGCCGGATCCGCGGCCAGCCCGAGCTCCCGCGCGGCCGCCGAGATCGTTTCGGCGTGCTCGTCCGACTCGAGACGCACCCGCAGCCCTGTCGCCCGAAGCTCGACCGCATCCGCCAGCTCCACGATGCGTCCAGCCAGCGCCGCCCCCTCGATCAGCGAAGGCGCCTCGAACCACGCCGTCGCAACCCCATCGACCACTCGCCAGTCCGCGCCGATCCGTGTCATACCCGGCACCATAACGCCCATTCCGGACAGTCCCCGTCCGGATAGGAGCGTCCAGCTGGGGGAGTGGCCCAAGCATGCGCTAGGTGACGCTGGTGGCCCAGATCCCTTACCACGCAGGGTTTAAATGACTGGGGGAGTCAAATACCCACGGTTGATGGCGTCCAGGAGGTTCGGCAGGCTCTCTGGGTGGGCCAGCTTCAGGCCAGCGAGCTCGCCGGGCCGGAACCAGCGGAGGTCGTCATGCTCCTCCGGCGCGGCGTTCACAGGTTCGCCGTCCCAGCGCGTGACGAGGAACGCCTGTACGTCGAGTGTCGGATCGCTGATCGTCATCGGGACCCGTACGGCGTCGTGCACACGAACCCCGAGTTCCTCGAAGCATTCCCGGACAACGGCCTCGTGCGGCAACTCGCCTGCCTCAACATGTCCGCCCGCCGAGAAGCTCCAGGAATCGGGATACCACCGCCGCGCCGGATGCCGATGCACCAGCAGCACGAGACCGTCACGGACCAGGAGAGCGACCGAGATCGGAATTCGCGCAACCATGACGAGACTCCAGACGATCGATTCCTGTCAGGGCCGGACCCACCAGTTCATCAGGGTACCGCTGTCGAGGACGGAGGTGTCGGTGATCTCGAGGGCCCAGATTCCGGCCGCCGGCATGCTCGAGGCATCGACTTCGAAGGTGGTGTCCAGCCGGATCCGGCCGTCACTGTCGTCCGGCTCCTTGAGGGTCTTGCGGACTCCGTCCGGTCCACGGAGGACGATCCTGAGGTCACCGATGAACGGATGGACGATGCTGACGCCGACCTTCGTTGTCTTGAGCGCCGCCGGCCGCGTGCACTTGAAGACCTCGTTGGTGCTCTCTCTCGTGACCGGTCCCGCGTCGTTCGCATCGGGGATCGGCATCGGCCTGGTGTTCTTCGCGCCACAGGGCTGGGCAAGCAGCATCTTGGCGAATGCGGTGCCGTACTGGTAGACCAGCGGAATTGCTCCAGCGGCCGTCCGGTACTGCCCGTGGATGGGGTTGTTGAGCAGTCCCACCAACTCATCTACGTGCGCGTCGTTCAGCACGTCCCCGACCGTCTCCCAGGGAGGCTCGAAGAACGACCGGGGCGCGTCGCAGTACTTGTCTCCCTTGAGGCACAACTCAATGGTTCGCGTCTGCAGCGGCCGAGAGAATTCCTCGTCCGACATCAGCAGTCCCTTGCCGTGTTCAGGGACGAGTTGCCCCGTCCTCGGATCCAGAGTGGTGTTGTACCACGAAGGTCCCCAACTGAACGGATTACCGAAGACCAGCACCGCCCCTATCCGAGCAGTCGCCGCATCGGACAACTCACTCACGGCCTCGTGTACGACCATCGCGCCCTGGGAGTATCCGATGAGGCCGATCTGCTCGTTCGGACAGGTCACGACTCGTTGTTCCAGGAAGCCACGGAGCCTGTCGACACCGAGCGCAACCGAGCTTTTGAATTCGTACCAGTTCGCCCACGGAATGTCTCGATTCACCGGCGGCGCCGCCGGATAGTCGACCTCGTAAATGGAGCTGGGCGAGAGCGACCTCTTGGCCGCTTGCGCGTACTGCAACGTGGTGTTGCTCCCGTAGACCTCGCCACTTCCCCGGGCGTGCACCACCAGATAGCCGGTGCAGGGTGGCGGGGCAGGTGCCGCCTGGCTTCGGGCCGGTGCGAACACCAGACCTCCGAACACCAGCAGCATCGCTGACATCAGCTTGAGACTCCGCACAGCACTCCGCCTTTCTACTTCGGCCATCTGACGCCGACCGAGCTGTGCTGAATCAAGGTGGGCACCTTGGCCACCTCGGCCTCGATCTCCTGGTACACACCGACATTGTTCAGGAATTGCATAAGCGCGTAGTGATCCATTCCTTTCGTTCTGCTGATGATATTTCGAAAAATGTTTTCGGCGGCCTCGGCCTCCGGGCCAGTGGCATGGAGGGAGAACGAATACATTGCCGATTCGGCATCGCTCAGGATCTTTTCCGATATGGTCAATACATAATCGTTGAGATACTTCTCGACACCTTCTCGGTAATTGTAATAGAACTGCCGCGCGCTTATCTTCTCGTCCTGTGAAACCACCGCGTTCGACGCTCGGTCGACGATCTGCTCCGAATTCAGGTACAGCAGTTCGACGAATCTTCGCCCGACCACGGACATCGAGAGGAACTCGTCACGGACCCGGTCGGCCAGGGCCGGGTCCCCCTCGGTGTCAGGGAGGTCGAGCATGTCGGGGATGACCGGAAAGACGAAGCAGCCGTTCTTCACGACCCAGACCGGGTGATCCGCGTTCCCACCGGCACACACCAGCGATCCGGAGTCGCCCGCCCAGCCGAAAGAGTTGACCTGGTGGACGCCTGTGATCCAGTACGACGTGCCGGGCCGGACCTCCACCTGGATCGTATGGTCGAGGCCCGTCACCACCGCTGCGGTGTACCGCGTCGTGCGGCCGACCTTGTCGACCTTCATTCCGAGCTCTGCCTTACGGACGGCGTTCTGGTGCAGGAACTCCACGTTCAACAGATCAAGCGTCGTTCCGATGTCACAGATGTAGATGTTGGCGGCCGTGTCGCCGGCGAACAGCAGCCCCACCGCTGGATGGGTCGACGACAGCGGCTTCATCAGTCCGTAGGCGACGTTCTTGCTCATCAGGTCCGGGTTGATCACCTGCGCGATCGCGGCATCGACCCGGCCAGGTTGTGCCGGGTTGAAACTGAGTGGGACGAAGCGTTTGAGTTTCGCGATCGCGTTCTCCGGCTTGGTCCCGCCTCCGTCGAAGCCGGGCTGGGTGATCAGTTGCCCCACCTGGCCGGCGTTGACATTCGCCAGCACATGGTTGTTGGAGAGAACGCAGATCGAGCCGTCGGTCCGGTCCCGGACCACGGCACCCAGTGTGCCGGTCCCCAATCCGTCGATGTTGGCGATCCCGGCTCCTTGCATCACCGGCCTCAGTTTCTGCGAGATCGGCTCCGGCGCCTTCCAGCCGTCGCTCTGCAAGACCTTGGGTTGTTCGTCACTCGGTGGCTCGCCTGCGTAGAAGGGGCCGGCCTCGACGACGTCAACGCCGTACCGAATGCCGTTGATCTCGATGCTGGTCGGCAGGAGGCGATGGCCAGGCACGTACGCCGCACGGCGCTTCTTCGCCACCGTGGCGATGACGACCGGTTCATCGGTCGCCTCGCCCCCTCGGTAGCGGTAGCCGACCCCGGCTCCGGTCACGTTGCGGTCGGCCCCGAACTCGCGCAGCAACTGATCGCGTCCCTGACCCAAGACCTGCCGGTGCAGGCTGTCGAACTCCTCCTGGATCATCGTGTGGCCCCGATCGCCGTACCGCGAAGCCTCTTCACAGCTGCCAGCCACACCTGGGCACCGTCGTCGCGGCGAGGATCCGCGGGTTCGTAGACGAGATGAGCGGCCAGCGCGACGAGCGCCGTGATCGAGACAGGATCGGCACCACTCACGAGGGCGGCCAGCAGTTCCTGATCGGTCGCACCCACTTGCGGCCCGAGAAGCCAGGCACCGCGGCGAACCGCGGACAGTCGCTCGGCCGGCAAAGTGGTGACGATCTGGGCGGCCGTCCTGATGCGTGCGGCGGGTGCCGCGACGCCCTCGATCTGGGGGAACGGGCGCGGAAAGACCGCGCCGAGTTTCGCGACGCGAATCAGCACGGCCAGCTCGCTCTGGGACAGACTGCTTCCCAAGGTGGCGTACGCCGAGGTGCCTGCCACAACGAACTGGGTACTGACCACGGCACCGGCCGCGTAGAGCAATCGGCGACGACTGATGGTCATGGGCATCGTCCTTCCTGATCGGCCGTACGACGTCTGTCGTTGGTGTCCACATCGACGATCGCGTCGATGAATGATTCGAGTAGGCGACGGGCCGTCGCAGCGGGAACCTGGGACGCGGCACGTCGGGCCTTCGCGGCGGCGTCAAGAGCCGACTGCAACGCCTGGCTCTGCGCCTGCGACCCGCTCACCGCTGAGTCCAGGTCCGGTAGGACTTTTGCTGCTCGGAGTTCGCTGAGTGGTGAACCGAGCCGGGTCGGCGCATCAGCCAGTCCGAGGAAGTGCTCGACATGGATGAACGCTTCTCCGGCGTGATATCCGGCCGTCCGGCACGGGCCGACAGCGGAGTCGGACCTGCTCGCACCGATGCGCGCCGCGAACTCGAACAATGTTCCGAACATGGCCGCGGCGGAGCCATGGCCACTGATCAGCGCGGAGCGATGTGCGGCGATGTCGCCGAGCCACTGCGCGAACGACCAGGAAGCATCCGGCGCGTACTGTGCCACCAGCCGAGCGGCCGCACTGAGCAGGAAGTCACCGGCCAGGACGGCAGTCGTGGTCGCCCAGTCCACGCCGCGTGCCGGGTCTGTAGCCGGCGGACGAAGGAAGGCGAGCGAGCCGAGGACGGCAAGCTCGATCGCTGCCGCGACGGGGATCAACGAGGTGTCCGGCGGGCCACCGTCGGCCGCCGAGGAGGCCAGCAACAGCAGCGCAGGACGGACATCCGCGCTCGTCGGGCCATCGCCGGAGGCCAGCAACCGTGCGACGAACGGCCACTTCTCCCGAACCGTGGCTACCTCGACCTCGTCGCAGGCCGCCAGAAAGGGCCGGACCCGCAACGCGTCGGCGTCGCTCAGCGCAACCCGGAGACCGGAACTGACGGCAGGCAACCCGGCCGGCAGCAGGAGCGCCCGGCGCCCCTTGACGAAGAACCCGTTCTTGCTCTGCGCCGTGGCCGCGAACGCGCGCCACGTGAGGTGATAGCGGCGGGCCGCATGCCTCGCCGCGCCGAAGTAGCCGAGAAACTCGCGGGCGGCGCCACGCTGGTAGGCCGCACCGGCGAGTTTCGGATCATCCGGAAATGCCTGGATGGCGGCGGCGGCAAGGTGTCCGCTCTGGAATGCGTAGCTGAGACCTTCGCCGGTGAACGGATTGGTCAATCCGGCGGCGGACCCGACGAGGAGTGCGCCATCGCGAACCACGTGCCGCGGGTCGAAGGCCGTGCCCAGCAGACCTAGGGCGGGTCGGCCCAGAGGCCGGGCCCCGGCCGGAAGTCGCGGGGGACTGGTGGGCGGCGCACCCCGGGTCAGGACGAGCATCGTGCACCGGTCTCGTGCCGAAGGGATCATGACAACAGCGCGTAGGTTGCCGGTGCCGGTCAGGTCGGGCGGATCGAACGTCACATCAAGCCAGGACTGAACCGGCAGTTCCAGTCGTTGCGCCCAGATCGTGCCCTCCCCAGCCTGTGGACCGGTGGCCAGCACCGTGTGGATCGCTGCGCCGGTCGGCCGATGGACGATGCGGACACCCGCGGCCTCGCACTGCCGCAGCAATGACTGTTCCAGCGTGGAGCGATCACAACTGAATCCGGTGAACTCGGACAGCGTGTCATCCGGCCCGGTACCGAATCTGAACCTCAGCCCGGACAGGCTCCAGCGCGGAAGCGATCGAGTGATCTCCTCGGCCGTCGGTGCCGCGACGTACACGTCATGGTCGGCCGGCTTGCGATCTCCGGTGACCAGGACCGCATCGATCCCGCTGCCGGCCAGCGCCAGAGCAGTCGCGCAGCCGGCCGGTCCGGCGCCCACGATCTCGACCGTCACGGAAGACTCCGCCAAAGGTCGTCGGTCAAGGCCGTGACCCGCGTGACTCCCGGGATCCAGGAGACGCTGGACACGGCATCGGCGTACACCTGGTCGGCAGCCTCCCGTGCGATCCGCAGCCCACCACTCGCGTCGACCCGATGGGCGATCCGCGGCAGGTCGCCCGCACCCAGCTCCGGGTCGAGGAGCATCCGGGCCAGGTCACCACCGCCGTCCATCCGCAACGCGTGGAGCACCGGAGCTCCGAACAGCCCGAGCAGCAGGTCGCTGCCGGCCGGCTTCTGCTGTTGCACCAGGTCGAGATCAAGGCAGTCGTCGCGGACCTGGAACGCCACGCCGAACTCCATGCCGAACGAAGCCAGTCCCTCGACGATCTCCGCGGACAAGCCCGCTTCGGTCGCACCGAGGACGCACGACAAACGGAACAACTCGCCGGTTTTGCGGCGTACGAGTTCCGTGTAGTCCTCCGGCAGATAGCCGACATCGAAGGCACGCTCGACATCGAGCATCTCGCCGTACGTCAACTCGGCGAAGCTTTCGCTCACCGGGAGCTGGATGCCGAGATCTGCCGCCGCTTCTCCTGCCGCCGCGATACACGCCAACCCAGCCAGTAGCGCCAGCTCGACACCCGCGGTCACCTGCGCGGTAGCCAGCCCGCGACGGACCGATGAACGATCGATCACGTCATCGTGCATGAGCGACGCAAGATGGATCGCCTCCACCACGGCACCGACCTGCGCGAGCCGATGCGGAGCCGGCGCACCCAGTTCGGCACACGCGAACATCACCCGGTGCCGAATGCCCTTCCCGGGCCGAGAAGCCAGTCCCTGCACGAGCGCGCGCAGCTCCACCGGCAGCGAATCGGTCATGGCGAGCAGTCGGCTGTGAACTGACTCCGAGAACGCGGACTCGTCGCGCAGCACCACACCACCCCTCCCAGGCCCGGCTTGGCTGTGCCCCCGCAGCACCGGTCTCGTGAGCGTAGGTTCGCGCGATCACACCCGCCAAACAGTTGGCCTAGACCTCTCGCCTCGCCAACAAGAAGCCGGATCGCCGGGGGAGCGGGGTCTGGTCATCGCTCTCAGACTGGCCTTCACTGCCAGCTCCTGACTGCTTATGTGGTCACTGCAGTTTCATTGAGATTTCATCGCCGCCTGTCATCGTCTTTCTGGATTCAGGAAACAACACATCTGGGGGAGTTCGCATGAAAGCTCTATCAGTTGCAAAGACTTTTGCGAGCGGCCTGGTCGCGACAGCGATCGGCGGCTTCATGGTCCTGCCCGGCGGCGCGGCCGCGGCCGAGAAGGCACCGAGCTTCACCGGCCAGGCGGTGGCAGCCGGCCTGACCTCGGCCCAGGCCACATGGCTCCAGTCAGAGGTCGACCGCACCATGGCTCGCACCGGCGGTACACAGATCGCGCCGAACCGGATCCAGCTCGAGGGCGCGGTGGTGAACATCGCGCTCCCAGGTGAGCAGCAGCCTCGCACGTTCGGCACCGCCGCAGCCGCGTGCAGCAACTCCACGGCACCTTACGGCTATTTCTGCGCATACAAGAACGTGAACTACACCGGTTCCTACATTGCCATGTACCGATGCGGTAAATACAAGCTGCCGGGCTGGGTCAACAACGGTTCGTATCTCAACAACCAGACGCCGGGCACCAGAGGGTTTTTCCTGAATCAGTACGACGTCCTCTACGAAGGCAGCTCAGCTCCGGATTCAGGCAATCCCTACAACTGGAACCCGATCTGGTCGATCGTTCCCTGCTGAGGCCGTTCAGTCCGGAGTGCAGACGTAGAGTTGGAGTGGCGCATCTGCGGTGAATGGCGCACGGGACCAGTCGCCGAAGCGTTCAACAACCCGAAGGCCGCCAAGCGTGAGCAGCAGCGGCAACTCCTGGGGGAAGATGCTCCTGATCTCGAGCGGCGTGACGCTGAAGTCGGCCTCGGAATCGGTCGAGAAGTACCACCTGCCGCGACTCACCTGCGCGGCCGCGTCGTAGGTCTCCGCGACGTCGACATGGACTACGCCACGATTGGGATCCACGAACGACAATGCGTCGCGCCTGCGTCGAACGCCGTCGGCCTGGGCAAGCATGCGCACGCTCGGGTTGAACACGTCGAAGATGAGCCGTGCTCCGGGCGCCAGGTGTTTTCGCACCGACCGGAAGCAGTCCACCAAGTCCTCAGCTTTATGTAGATGGAGCAGTGAATTGGCGGCGATGAACACGAGATCGAACGTTTTCCCCAAGTCGAACTCGCGCATGTCGCCCTGCACCCACTGCACCTCCACGCCACGCTCGTCTGCCTTGCGCTGAGCCTCGGCGAGCATGTCCGGCGAGAGCTCCAGGCCCGTGCACGGATGCCCGTCGGATGCGATCGGGATCAGCTTGTGTCCGGTACCACTGCCGAGTTCCAAGACCGACCCGCCTTGCCGATCGGCCTGGGCCCTGTAGAAGTCGACGGCCTGTTCGCCTCCTGGGAACAACCGGTCGTACAACCTCGCGTCCGAGTAGAACTGCTCGCTCATGAGGCGCACCCTCCTTGCTGGATCCGAGTCGCTTCTACGCTCGTGAAGAAGCGCCGATAAGCGACATTATGTCAACTAGTAGCCTGAGAGCCCCCTCTACACCTTGCGCGCGACCACCTTGTAGTTCTCGGCTTCGAGGTCGAACGTGCTCACTTCCGTGCGCAGTCCGACCCGGTGCAGGTCGGCTTCGAGTTGCTCGTAGCGGTAGGGCCAGCAGGACAACAGTTCCGAGCGGGTCAGAACCGACCCAGTCGGATCAACTTGAGCGATCGCAATCTCGATGTGGTGCTCGTCCTCCCACTGCGGCGCGATGTCCCAGCGGTAGACCACAACGGCGTCGCGACCGTTCCGGCGGACGAGTCGGTCACTGATGTCGAGCCGGGAACCTCTGGCCCGCACGAGTTCCCAGGTGCGGGACGTGAGAACCAAGCGCCCGCCCGGGCGCAGGAGCCGTGACATCGACTCCAGAGCAGCGGCCCTGCCTGTCGCGCCCGCGGCATGGTGAAGCGAGTTGCCGACGCAGAACACCATGTCGAACGTGTCGTCCTCGAAATGGTCGGGCAACTCTTCCCAGTTCGCCCGCAGGGTCCGGACGGAGGCCCCGAACTCTTCAGACAGCTCTGCAGTACGTCGAACCATCGCTTCGCTGGCGTCGGTTGCGACAACCTGTATGCCACGACCGGCGAGGCCGACCGCCAGCTGTCCGGTTCCGCACGAACAGTCCAGGACGTGAGCGTTCGGCGGCAGGAGACCGAGGACGTCATCGAACGACGCAGCGAACTGGGCCGGAGGCAACTTTGCATCCGAGATGAGCCATTCGTACACATCGGCGAGCACGTCGTAGTCCGTCACAACCACTACCTCCGTCACGCGGCAGACTCACGGTGAGACGTCAGTCCATCAGCGTAGCGAGCCGGGCACCAATGATTTTCGCAAGGACACCTCTCCCCCGGACACAACCTCAGCCGTCGCGTTCGGCGCTGACGATCAGGAAGTTCGGCAGTGCGACGTACGACTCGATCGCGTCGATTCCGCTGTCTCGTGCGACCTGTGGATCAAGTCTCGGTTCGCACAGTTCGGTCAGGCGGCAGCCGAGACCGACGACCTCGTTGATGTAGGCCGACAGCGGGCGGTGGAAGTCGGGCGCGTGGCCCTCTGGCATCTCGTACTCGTCCAGGTACCGATCAAGTTGGTAATGACCGTGCTCCCGCCATGTCGGGTAGAGATTCTCGAACGCCGGATGAGTAATCGAGAACACGAACCGGCCGCCCGGCTTCAGGGCGCCGACGCACGCTGCCATCGCCGACTGCCAGTCGGGTATGGCGAGCAGCACCATGCTGCAGACCACCGCGTCGAACGGCTGACCAACCTCCGGCAACACCGAGAGGTCAGCCTGCACGTACCTGATCCCTTGGCTCCGCTCCCCCTCGATTTTCTGAGCGCGCGCCAGCAGTGCGGTAGCCGGCTCCACACCAACCACCTCAGCGCCGCCTTCGGCCAGCAGTCGGCTCAGATAGCCTTCGCCACTGCCCGCATCGAGGACTTTGCGACCATCGACGGTCCCCAGCATCCGGAGCAGGTTCCCGTTCATCAAGTGGCGCTTGGGAAAGTCGCCTTGATCGTCGTACGACTCAATCGCGTCGACCGGCATCGCCGACCACGCTGCGATCGCCTCTGAGTTGCTGATCGTGGACATGCAGGCAACCTACCGCTCCCCCATCAGCTGACTCGGTCTTGGAGCCTGTTGTGAGCGGGTTCCAAGAGAGCTGCGACCTAGTTGTGGGAGCTTCGCTGCCCTGGGGGTGGGGAGATGTCTGTCAGAGGAGCCAGCGCAGGTGGGGATCTGCTGGGTCAGTTGTGCCGTGATCTTCGGGTGCTGCGTGAGCAAGCAGGTGGCCCGAGTCTGCGGGCGTTGTCGGTGCAGGTGCGGCTCGGAAAGAGTCAGCTGGCGGCCATCTTCGGTGGGCAGGTTCGCCGACCGCTGGACTGGGAGGTACTGCGGGCCATCGTGGAGGCCTGCTACCAGCACGCCTCCCTGCACGATCGCTCTCATCTGCTGTCGTTGACCGCAGGCGTCGACCAGTATTGGCGGCCACGTCATGCGGTGGTGGAGCACGTCTACAGCACTGCTTTCACCGTCCCGCCGGCCGCTGCGGTGCTGGTGCCGCGCCAGTTGCCGTCGGCGGCGCCGTACTTCGTCTGCCGCGAGTCCGAACTGGATGCTCTGGACCAGGCAGCTCGGACGGGGTCTCCCCTGCTGCTGACCGGGCCGGCGGGTGTCGGCAAGACCACCTTGGCTGTGCAGTGGGCGCATCGGGTCGCCAGCGACTTCCCGGACGGACAGTTGTATGTGAACCTGCGCGGGTTGAGCGCTGCCGAAGTCCTCCGTGGGTTCCTCGGCGCATTGGACGTTCCGGGCGACCGGGTGCCGGACGGCTTGGACAATCAAGCGGCGCTGTTCCGGAGCCTGCTCGCGGGCAAGCGGATGCTGATCGTTCTCGACAACGTCCGCGACGCCGCTCAAGTGCGGCCGTTGCTGCCTGGTACGTCGACCTGTCAGGTGCTGATGACGAGTCGCGACCAGCTGCTGGGCCTGATCGCGAGAGATGGCGTGCATCCGGTCCTGCTGGATCCGTTCAGCGCCGACGAGGCGCGCACGTTCCTGGCCCTGCGGCTCGGGACCGAACGTGTCGACGCCGAGCCGGTAGCGGTCGGTCGGATCGTGGAGAGGTGTGCAGGCCTGCCGCTCGCCTTGGCGGTGCTGGCTGCCCGCGCGGCCACCTATCGCGAGTCTCCGCTCGAGCCCCTGGTCATTGAGGAAGCATGGGCCGAGGCCCGGACGGTGTAACCCGCCCGGGCCTCGGTCCGTGTGATCAGGCGTTCACGCAGTCCCAGTACCGGTTCGCGGGACCGTTGGGGTACCACCCGTTGACCTCGCAGTGCGTGTGCTCGTTGTCGCTCGCGTTGTAGATGTCGACGAAGGCCGGGAGCCACGCCGAACCACTGCCGTCCTTGCGGAGCCAGATACCTCCGATGTGCCCGAGGTCCTGCGCATTGAACGGCCCGAACGTGTCGGTCCGACCGGCCTCGAAGTTGTCGAACTTGTCGTCGAGCCTCTTGGGCCCGAACGTGCCGGTGTCGCCCAGAATCGTCAGGTCGATGTTGGCGTCGGTGCCCGCACCGGACACGTTCGCGGTGTAAACGGTGACGTAGTACGTCTTCACGCCTGCCGCGCTCGCCGGCGCGGTACCGGCGAGCAGCGCTGTCGACAGGACGCTGGCGAACATCAGGAGTGCGGCGGAGATCTTCCTCATCATGTACTTCCCCCAATAAGTTGCGAGTCTTTCGGACAGGAGAAGCGTTTCGCGATCGGTGGGTGCGGGTGAGCGGATCCGGACAGATTCACGCTCGGCCCGCCCGCGCGGGGCCGCGGACTCCGGACAGCGCCGGACACCGGACAGCGTTGACATGGTCCAGGTCCACCGTTGATGATGGTTGCGATGCAGTAGGAAGCATCGGCCGACCGCCGAAGGGCTATGCCCACCTATGTTCCGTATCCAGAACAATTAGGTGCACCGGTGTCGAATCTCGAGAATCTCCGCAAGCAGGCGAAGCTGTATGTGCGCTGGCATCGTGCGGGCTACCACCCCGTGGCCGCTCAGATCAGGGCCACGTTGCCGCGCTTCGAGCATCTGACCGATCGTCAGGTGCTCGAGGGGTCGTTCAAGCTGAGCGACGCCCAGGAGCTGGTCGCGCGCGAGCACGGATTCGAGAGTTGGCCGGCGCTCCGGACAGGAGTGCACGTGACGACCGTCAACAACACATCTACTCCCCCGGCCACTGTGCTGGGAGCGGTTGAGGCCCAGCTGTTCGTGGCCGACCTCGACGTGGCCTGCGAGTTCTATGTCGCGAAGCTCGGCTTCGCACTCGCCTTCACGTATGGGGAGCCGGCGTTCTACGGTCAGGTCAGACGCGACGAGGTAGGACTGAACCTGAGGCATGTCGACGAGCCGGTCTTCGTCGGCGACATCCGTGAACGTGACCATCTGCTGTCGGCCTCGATCAACCTCGGCAGCAGCGCCGAGACGCGTCAGCTCTACCTTGAGTACGAAGCAGCAGGCGTGGAGTTTCACCAGACGCTGCGCAAGGAACCATGGGGTGCGCGGACCTTCATCGTCCGGGATCCGGACGGCAACCTCGTCCTGTTCGCCGGGCCCGCGACCGACGCGTCCTAGCCCGAAACCGGGTTGACAGCGGGCGGGGCCGACCCTTCGGATGGGGCTGGTGAGTTCCCGCAAGATCTACGCTGACCAGGTCGAGATCGACACACCGCTCGTTCGCGAGCTGGTGGCGGTTCAGTTCCCGCAGTGGGCAGCCAAGCCGCTGGAGCCGATTGACTCCGGCGGCTTGGTGAACGCGATCTACCGCCTCGGTTCCGACCTGTCCGTACGCCTGCCGCTCCGGCCCGCGATCACCGACATGGTGCAACGGGAGCAGGCGAAGCTCGCGGCACTCGCGCCGTATCTGTCGATGGCCATCCCTGCCGTCGAGGCGATCGGCGCACCCACCGACGCGTATCCGGGCGAGTGGTCCGTTCACCGCTGGCTCACCGGTACGACGCCCTCCCCCGGCGAGCTCGTTGATCCACGCGGACTGGCGATGGACCTCGCCGCGTTCGTCGACGAGTTCCGGCGGATCGACCTTCCGGACCGGCCGCCGGCGTACCCGGGCGAGCGCCGTACACGCGCTTCGATGATCTCGATGGACTCCGCGACGCGGAAGGCGATCGGCGATCTGGTCGGCCTGATCGACACTCACGCGGCGCTGGCGTCGTGGGAGGAGTCGCTCGCGGCGCCGTACGACGGGCGCGAGGTGTGGGTGCACTCGGACCTGACGCCGAACAACCTGCTCGTGTCGGCGGAGGGCCGGCTCACTGCGGTGCTCGACTTCGAGACCTGCGGCGTAGGCGATCCAGCGTGCGACCTGTTTCCGGCGTGGTACTTACTGCCCGCGAAGGCCCGCGACGAGTTCCGTACGGCGCTGCGCGTGGACGACGCGACATGGCTCCGCGGCCGCGGCCGCGTGCTGTCCCAGGCCCTGATCGTGTGGTCGCACCACAAGGACACCAACCCAGAGATGGCAAACTACCCGCGCCGCGCCGTCAGCGAGGTGCTCGCATCCACCTAGCGGGGGGAGGCGCTTGAAGAGGGGGATGCTTCCGTTGCTATTGGATGGCGTCTACTTCGGCGTGTAGGACGGCGATCGCGTGGTCGGCGTCGAGGCCGCCTACCAGCACCCGGAGGGTGAGGCCGTCGGATAGGGCTAGCAAGCGTCGCGCGGCGACGAGGGCGTCCGCTTCGCTGATGTCGCGCATCGCCCGTACGTGCGCGGCGCACTCGGCCTCGCCGACGCGGAGCGCCTCGGCGAGGACCTCGCGGCTCCGGGCGTCGGTGATCGCGGAGGCGAGGTACGCGTACCAGACCGCCACCCCGATCCGCCCCGCTTCGGTGCGCGGCACCTGCTGGATCAGCACGTGCAGCAGCCGGTCGCGCGCGGGGGCGTCGACCGTGTTGTCGTACGCGGCGACGGCCTGCGCGACAAGCCGGTCGAGACCGGCCAGCACGAGCGCCTCCCGGCTGTCGAAGTAGTGCTGGATCCGGCCGATCGACACGCCCGCGGCCTGCGCGACCACGCGCAGGCTGACCCCTTCGATGCCGTGCAGGGCGATCACCTGCCACAGCGCGCGGACGATCTCGGTACGGCGCAGCTCGTGATCGACGATCTTGGGCATGGTGTGAGCCTATCCGGTATGGTCATACTGCAACCTGATACAGTATAAACGTATTGCAAAGATGTCTTGGACGGGATGACAGACATGACTACGGACACTTCGCGGGCCGAGACGAAGGACGCGCCGGCCGAAACAAAGAAGAAGAGTAAGAAGCGGCGTCGTTGGCCCATCGTTCTTCTGGTCGTCGTCGCGGTGCTGTCCACGAGCGGATTGGTGGCGATGTTGTTCATGAGCGGACCCGCGCTCGGGTACTTCCGCACTCCTGAGGGGCGTGCGGCCTATGTCTCGGCCTACGACGCGGCGATGAAGACGATGCCGGCGCCCACGGCTACGCGCGACGTCACGACGACCTTCGGGACGGTGCGCACCTACGTCTGGGGCAACGAGAACGCGGTCGACGACGTCCCGGTCGTGCTGCTGCCCGGTCGGGCCAGCGGAGTGCCGATGTGGAGCGTCAACCTGCCCGACTTCGCCGCGCATCGCACGGTGTACGCGTTCGACGCGATCGGCGACAGTGGGCTGTCGCAGCAGACGCTCCCCTTGCGCGACATGGACGACAACACGCGCTGGGTCGACGAGACGCTGACCGCGCTGAAGCTCGACAAGGTGCACCTGGTCGGGCACTCGCAAGGCGGCGGGCTCGCGACAGCCGTGGCCGTGCGGTATCCCGAACATCTCGCCAGCCTCACCGTACTGGAGCCGATCATGACGCTGGGAAGGGTCCCGGCCTGGGCCTTCGGCTGGACCGCGCTCGCCTCCCTTCCGGGGATCCCGAAGTCGTGGCGTGACCACGCGCTGAACAAGATCGGCGGGGTCGAGGACGACGAAGTCGATCCGAACGACCCGGTGGCCCGGATGATCACGGCGGGTGCCGAGCACTACTCGTCGGGAAGCCTGCCGATGCCGACGCCGTTGACCGACGCTCAGCTGAAGGCGTTGCCGATGCCGGTCTACGTGGCCTTGGCCCCCGACAAGTCGCTGGCGGGCGGCGGCGCGGCCGACAAGGCGAAGCTGATCCCGGACGTGCGGGTCAAAGTGTGGCCGAAGACGACGCACTCGCTGCCCATGCAGGCCGGCAAGCCGCTGAACGACGAGCTCGAGTCGTTCTGGGCCGCCCACCCGTAGGGGCTGTGCGTTTACCTAACGGGGGCGGAGCTTGAAGATGAAGATGCCGAGGTGCTTGTTCATCCACTCCTGCTTGTGCGGGTAGCGGCGTCGGGCATCCTCAGGTAGTTGCGGCTCCAGCGCGGACTCGATCCACAGCCCCGCGGCACTGAAGTCGTTGAGCAGGTCGGACATCGTGTAGGCGCGTTTGGTGAGGGTGATGTTCTCGTTCCAACTGTGGGCGTAGGAGAACTCGGCGGTGGAGAAGTACTCCTCCCCCAGCGACGTCCCGTTCTGTTCGGACCGCTCGACAGCGAACCGGATCGGGTTCGTCCTGGTCAGCAGGATGAACCCGTCGTCGGCCAGCATCGCGCGCGCTGCTTTGAGGGTGCGGACCGGATCCTGGGCGTACCCGAAAGACTGCAGGAACAGGATCCGGTCGAAGGTGCGACCCGCGAGCCCAGGCACCGCATCCAGGTCGGACAGATCGCCGCGGATGAGCTCCACGCCGGGCGGCGGCGTACTGAGGAAGTTGCCACTGATGTCGACACCCACGGACGCTGCCGCACCCTCTTGCACCAGCTCGGCGACCTTGCCGCCGTTGCCGCAGCCGAGATCGAGCACCGACCGGCCAGTGACATCGCCCAGCACGCCTCGCTGCGCGGGCCACTCGACGAGCCGGTCCAGCGAGTCTTCCTTGGTTCGGGCGCGCTCGTAGTCCGGGGCGAGGTCCAGCCACGGCCGGCTTGACTCCGCCAGCTCGTCCGGGGTCTGTGCGTCGTCTGAGATCGTCACGGGACAGACGATAGTCGTCCCCTCGGGGCATAGATTGCGGGGCGTGGATCTTTCGCATCTTGGCGTGCCTGTCGGGCCGATGGTTCGCGTCCATGGCGGGTTCGCCAATCGGATGTGGCGGCTCGACACCGATCAGGGGTCGTTCGCGGTGAAGGAGCTGAACCTCGTCGACCGTCGCCGGACCTACCCCGTCGACGACGTACTGAGGTTCGAGCGAGCGGCCTTCAGTGCGGGGATTCCGATGCCGGAGCCGATCTCGGCGGGCGACGGCATGCTGGTGCATCGGTGGGTCGAGGGCGAGAAGGTACCCGAAGAGCCGGTGCCGCCGGCGTACGCGTTCGAAGTCGGAGACATCCTCGCCCGCCTCCACGCCCTCGACGTCGAGTGGTCCGGTCCGTCGACCGAGGACCCGGCGGCGCGGGACTGGCCCGAGCTGGCGGCGCAGGCGGCGGCGACCGGTCAGCCGTGGGCGGACGAGCTCGCCAGCCACGTGGCGACGTTGCTTGCGATCGCCGAGTACGTCGACACCTGCGAGCGGCCGGGCCCCGTCGTACTGACGCACCGCGACATCCAGCCGTGGAACCTGCTGGCCAGAGACGGCCGACCGGTCGTGCTCGACTGGGAGCTGTCCGGGCTGGTCGACTTGTCCGGTGAGCTCGGCTCGACCGCGTTGAGTCTCGCGAAGGGACCTGGCTTCGACCACATCGAGCCGACGATCTTCCGTGCACTTCTAGACGGGTACGTCGCGGCCGGCGGAACGTTGCCGCCGGCGGGTGCGGGTTGGTTCGTCTACATGGTCGGCGGCTGGCTGGGGCACACGCGGTCGAACGTCCTGCGTTGTCTGGCGGGTGTCGAGGCGAGTACCGGTCCTGACCTCGCTTTGTCGCACGAGACGGTGCGCAACGGATTGCGCGGTCTGCCTGATTTGTTCGGCCGACTTCCGGAGCTTGAAGCGCTGCTCAGGTGACGGCCTATAAGTGAGTCAGCCACTATCAGGTCTGCCGATGCCGGTGCGGCCTGGTCGACGTGACGATCATCTTGACCCAGAATGGGCGGCCGGATGGCCGAGAGGGGCTGAACCTTCATGCGGGCACTACTCCTGAGCGGAGTACTCGCTACAGTTTTTTCATTGGTGGGAACCCGATTCGCGATCGGCTGGTTCACCCGGCACGGCTTCGGGCAGCCGATCAGGGTCGACGGGCCGACCACCCATCTGGTCAAGCGCGGTACGCCGACCATGGGCGGGGTCATGATCCTGCTGAGCGCCGCTGCGGCCTATCTGGCAGCGACCTATCTGACCGGCGGACGGCCCAGTGCGAGCGCTTGGTTGCTGATGTTGCTGTTCTTCGGCTGCGGGGTCGTCGGGTTCCTCGACGACTTCATCAAGGTCTACACGCAGAACAACCAGGGTCTGAGCAGCCGGGCCAAGATGGCCGGGCAGACGCTGGCCGCGCTCGCCTTCGGCATCCTGGCCACGAGCTTCTTCGCCGACGAGCGCGGCGTCCGGCCGGGGTCGTCGTACATCTCCTTCACCCACGACTGGGGCATCAAGCTTCCCTTGGTCGTCGTGCTGCTACTGATCTGGTTCATCGTCGCCGCGGCCTCCAACGGCGCCAACCTCACCGATGGAGCCGACGGGCTGCTCGCCGGCTCGTCGGTGTTGATCTTCGGCGCCTACACGATCGTGAACGTCTGGCAGAACAACCAGTTGTGTGGCTCCGCGCGGTCGAGCGTGGTGGTGTCGCAGTGCTACCAGGTGCGCGATCCGCTCGATCTCGCGGTGTTCTCCTCCGCCATCGCCGCGGCGTGTGTCGGCTTCCTGTGGTGGAACGCCAAGCCGGCCCGGATCATCATGGGCGACGTCGGCTCGCTCGCCATCGGTGGCGCGTTGGCCGGGCTGGCGATCATGTCGCGTACCGAGCTCCTGATGGCGATCATCGGCGGACTCTTCGTCCTCGAGACGCTGTCCGTCCTGCTGCAGATGACCTACTTCAAACTGACCAGGCGACTGGCTGGCACGGGCCGCCGCATCTTCCGGATCACTCCCATCCACCACCACTTCGAGCACCTGGGCTGGGAAGAGGTCACCGTGGTGATCCGCTTCTGGATCATCGGCGGCATCTGCGTCGCAGTCGGCCTCGGAATCTTCTACGCCTCCTGGCTGGCCTGACCTCAGCCGTCCTTGATGAAGTCACCAGTTCTGGTGACGACGTGGATCCGCGTCGGCGCCGAGGGTTGAGGCATCAACGGCACAAGGCAGCGGAGCGAGAACCATGGGCAAGGTAGTTGCGCAGGCGAACATGTCTCTGGACGGGTACGTCGCCAAGCAGGACAACAGCATCGGGCGGTTGTTCGACTGGCTGCAGAACGGTGCGGTCGAGTTCCCGACTCCCGCTGGGGACCTCACTCTGCACCTGAGTCCGTCGAGCTCGGAGCATATGCAGAGGTGGGTGTCTTCACTCGGCGCACTGGTTTGCGGCCGGACGCTGTTCGAGGTGGCGCACGGGTGGCAGGGACGGCATACGTTGGACGTTCCCGTTGTCGTCGTGACGCACGAGGTTCCTACCGACTGGGTCGAGGCGCACCCCGATGCGCCGTTCACGTTCGTGACCGAGGGTGTTGAGGCCGCCGTCGCTGAGGCGCAGAAGCTCGCCGGTGATCGCGTCGTCACAGTTACCGGCGGCATGATCGCCAAGCAGTGCCTGGAGCTGGGCCTACTCGACGAGGTGGCGGTCGACCTCGTCCCGGTCGTGATGGGCGCGGGCAACCGCCCCTTCTTCGGCGAGCTCTCCGCTGGCGACGTCCTGCTCGGCAACCCAACAGTCTGCATCCCGGGCGACTGCGTCACTCACCTCGTCTTCCCAGTGGTGCGATAGGACAGGTGTCCCGGCAGGTGGATGTAGCCGAGGTAGCTCGGCACGGTCGCGGGTGCTGGGGAGCAAAGCCGTCCGGTTCAGGGGGGCACGACTCCCCGAACCGGTTTAGGGACAGCGATCGGGTCCGACCCGGACACTCCCTAAACCGCTTTGGGGAGCACAACCCACCGATTCCGGTTCACTACCTTCCCCAAACCAAGCACGCCCTCCGATCGTTCGGGCGTTACGACACCCCGCGCGGCTGCTCGCCGTTTCCCCGGGACCGGACTTACGTCTGCCGGCACAACAGCGCTATCCGATCTCGTCAGTGCCTGAACTCGCCCGCTCGGACAGGCATCGTCGCAGGTCAGCGCCGCGCGGTGCTTCCAGTCCGGCGAGGCTGACCGAAGTCAGGTGGCACCTCGTGGCCGCCGGCCCGGTGATACACGGACCGTGAGCGGGCATGCAGTTCCGCCAGCGCGTCGCTGTCCCCGGGTACCGCGTCGCGAATCTGCGCTGCCTCCGTCATGGGATACGAGACTGAAGGGCGGCCGATCTCGTGGTCTGGGGGTGCTGGGAGGATCTGGGGTATGGCGTCGGTTCGCGAGTGGCTGGATAGGACGAGCGAGTCGTGGAGTCCCCCGCGTGCGCGCGATACGGCCGGGCCGTTTCGGCTGCTGTTCTGGTTGACGCGGTCGCAGGCCAAGCGGGTTGCGTTGGGGGCGTCGCTCGGCATCACGTGGATGGTCGGCCTGGCGGTGCCGCCGTGGGTGCTGTCGCGGGCGGTTGATGAAGGGCTGGTCGGGCGCGATACGGGTGCGCTGGTCAAGTGGGCGTTGGTTCTGCTGGCGACGAGTGTGGTGATCGCGTTGCTGGCGATCGCCCGGCATCGCACGATGACGAAGATCCGGATGGACGCGTCGTTCCGCGCGATCCGGGCCACGGTCTGGCACACCTCCCGGCTCGGCGCGTCCTTGTCGCGGCGGGTGAGTGCCGGCGAGATCGTGACCGTTGGGATCGCCGACGTACACACGGTTGCCATGGCCCTGACCGTCACCGGGCCGGGCGTTGGCGCAGTCGTCGCGTACGCCGTTGTCGCGGTCATCCTGTTCGCGATCTCACCGCTGCTAGCCGCGGTAGTCCTCGCCGGCGTACCGGTCCTGGTGGTTGCGGTCGGCCCGTTCCTGCATCGCATCGAGCGCACCGGCGGCGAGTACCGGGTGCACCAGGGACGGTTGACGACCCGGTTGGTCGACGTACTGGCTGGGCTTCGGGTGCTCAACGGTCTCGGCGGGAAGGCGTTCATGGCCGACCGGTACGGCGAACAGTCGCAGCGACTGGTGCGACGCGGCTACCGGGTCGCGGGGCCGGCCAGCTGGGTCGGCGCGCTCGCGACGGGATTGCCGGCGCTCTTCCTGGCCGCGGTCGTGTGGTTGGCAGCACGGATGGCCGCGGTCGGGACGATCACGATCGGCGATGTCGTCGCCGTCTACGGGTACGTCGCCGTACTGGTGGTTCCCGTGTCGAACTTCATCGAAGGCGGTGGCGACATCGCCCGGGCGCGGGTGGCCGGCCAGCGGATCATCGACCTGCTCAACCTGCCGGTCACTCCCGATGAAGGCGACGCCCCACTCCCCCGCGGCAGCGGTCCGTTGGTCGATCTCGAGTCGGGGGTGATCATTCGGCCCGGTCTGTTGACCGCGCTGGTGACCGCGCGGCCGGCGGAGGCGCTCACGGTGGTCGAGCGGCTCGGGCAGCTCACCCACGATCCCGGCGTGACATGGGCTGGGACGAGTGTGAACGAGGTCGCGCGCGCCGAGCTCAGGCAGCGGTTGGTTGTCGCGGACAACGATGCCGAACTTTTCGCGGGGACGATGCGTGAGGTGGTTGCCGGGCGCATGGAGGCTGACGACGACCGGATCCACGCAGCTCTTCGTGCCGCGGTGGCCGAGGATGTCGTGGAGGCGTTGCCCGGTGGTTTGGACGGAGCGATCGCCGCGGGCGGGAGTGATCTGTCCGGTGGGCAGCGGCAGCGCATTCGGCTCGCTCGTGCCCTGTACGCCGCTCCTGATGTTCTGCTCGCGGTCGACCCGACCTCGGCGGTGGATGCGAATACCGAGGCGGCGATGATCGACCGGATCCGCGCGGCCCGGCGCGATACGACGACGGTGATCACGACGTCTTCGCCGCTCGTGCTGGATCGTGCTGACGAGGTCATCGTCCTGGTCAACGGGAAGGTGTCGGCCGTCGGAACGCACACCGATCTTCTGCACAGCGATCCCGACTATCGCGAACTGGTGTCGCGCGCTCAGGAGGGTCGATGAGCAGCCAACTGCCGATCGCCAACCCGGCTGCTGTCCGCGCCGCGGCGATCCGGGATCTCGGCGCGGACCGGTGGGCGGTTGCTGGGGTCGTCGTGGTCAACGGTCTTGCGGCTGCGGCGGGTCTGGTCGGGCCGTGGTTGCTCGGCCGGATCATCGACACGATTCAGACCGGTTCGGGGAACGTGCTGAGCGCGGTGGACAAGCTGGCGTTCGGCGCGCTGCTGTTCACCGTCGTACAGACTGTGCTGGCGTGGTGGGCGCTCAAGATCGGTTACCGGTTCGGGGAACGTACGGCGGCGCGGGTGCGAGAGCGGTTCCTGCAGCGGACCCTGGCGCTGCCGCCGCGGGTCGCCGATCATCTGCCGGCGGGTGATCTGATCGCTCGCGGCAGCACTGACGCGTCGCTGGTCGCGCTCACTTTGCGGTCCGCGTTGCCTGAGGTACTGGTGGCGGTTGTGCACGCGCTGTTCCTGATCGTCGCCGTACTGGTTCTGGATCTGCGGCTCGGCGTGTGCGGGCTGGTGTGCTTGCTCGGTGTCGGCGGGGCGGTGCGTTGGTACGTGCGGCGCGCGCGACCGGTGTACTTGGCAGTCGCCGCAACGGGCGCTGAGCTGGCCGGAGTCATCGCCAGCAACGCCAAGGGCGCTCGGACGATCGAGCTGCTCGGGCTGGAGGATCGCCGTACCGAGGTGGGCGAAGCCGGCATTGCAGAGTCCCGTACGGCGCGGCTCGGGGCGCTGTGGTTGCGCTCGGTCCTGTTCCCGTGGGCGGAGATCGCGCTGGCGCTGCCGGTGGTTGGGGTGCTGCTGATCGGCGGCCTGCTGTATGCCAATGAGCTGGTCAGCCTCGGAGTCGTGGTCACCGCGACCGTCTACCTCCGCCAGCTCGTCGGCCCGCTCGACACGTTGATGCTGTGGATCGAGCAGCTGCAGGGCGCTGGAGCGTCGTACGCCCGGGTCGAGGGCCTGGCGGACGTCCCCACGGCGGAGGCGCACGCGCGCCTGGTGCAGAACGCGGATGGCGATCGCATCCGCGTCGAGAACGCACACTTCAGCTACACCGGCGCACGCGACGTACTGCGCGGAGTCGATCTGCTGGTGCAGCCGGGTGAGCGGCTGGCGATCGTCGGTACGTCGGGGGCCGGGAAGTCCACGCTCGCCCGGCTACTGGCCGGGCTGGACCGTCCGCACACTGGCTCGGTCACGATCGGCGGTACGCCGGTGGCCGAGCTGCCGGCTGATCAGCTCCGCGAACACGTCGTACTGATCACTCAGGACCACCACGTCTTCCACGACACCCTCCGCGACAACCTGCTCATCGCCAAACCGGACGCCACCGACGCTGACCTGCACGCTGCTCTGTCGGCTGTCGGAGTGACCTGGCTGGACGACCTACCGGACGGACTCGACACCGTCCTCGGCGTAGACACCGACCTGGCCGACGCCAACGCTCAGCAACTCTCCCTGGCCCGAGTAGTCCTCGCCGACCCGCACACCCTGATCCTCGACGAGGCCACTGCACTCCTGGACCCCAAAACAGCCCGCCAAACCGAACAGTCCCTGGCCGCCGTGCTCAGAGGCCGCACCGTCATCGCCATCGCCCACCGTCTCCAAACAGCCCACGACGCCGACCGCATAGCCGTCATGGAAGCCGGCCGACTAGTAGAACTAGGCACCCACCAACAACTAGTCACCGCCGATGGTGTGTACGGCCGCCTCTGGCAAACCTGGCACACCGCATGACCGAACACCTTTCAGGGCATCCAGCTGATTGCGGAGGCGTAGGTCGGGCGGCTACTTGGGGATTCTGGGTTCGACCAGTTGCGCGGATTGCTGCGCGAGCTTGCAGGCTGTGCCTGGGCCGGGGCTGATGACGACGACGTCGACGCGGGAGGTCGGGCCGAGCTCGAGGCCGATGGCGCAGGAGTAGCCCGGGGTCGCGGCCTCGACGCTTCGGCGGCCGTTCACTGTGCCTGGCTTCAGGCCGCCGCCGTTGTCGTTCATGGTGTCGATGCCCTGCTTGTCCCGGACGCCGACGCCGAACGACAAGATGTCGAGCATGGGCCCGTTGCCGTTGCTGGCGTTACGGACGTAGTTGCAGGAGCGAGCGCTGCCGGTCGTGGATCTGCTCACCGGTAGGAACTTCCCGTACTTGGCGTAGTCGGCGCCCTTGATCAGCGTGCAGGCATCGATCTTCTCCGAGGACGGTGGGCTCGACGTCGTAGGCGTCGGCGCTGAGTCCGGAGCCAACGAGTCGGCTATCGACGGCCCGCCGGACGATGACGCGGCGGGCGCGGCGGTATTGGCCTCCTTGTCGCCACAGCCGGCGAGCAGCACTGCACTCGCGGCCAGCACCAGGAGGGGCCGGACGACGTTCTTCACCACAGGTAGTCCTCGTCTTCAGCGATCATCATCACCTGCGGAGCGTACTAGTCCGGAAAGGTCAGACCGTGCGGGAATCCTTCGGCTGCGTTGTTCAACAGATGTTCACCCTCGGTCGAGAGGTGGTTGACGGAGCGTGAACCGAAGGTTTGCCCTTGTGCGACCCTGCGGGACTGGGTTCGGACTTGTAAGGACGTTCTGTTACCGACAACGATTCCCAAAATCGGTGGCCTTGAGGCAGGCCACCCCCAGAGGAATCGGATGTGAACTATGCGCTTCCCGCCCCGCCCCCGGAAGTCTCTCGTTGGTGCTGTGCTCGCTCTTGGACTCGCTGCTGCCGCTCTGGCGCCGATGCAGACCGCGACGAGTGCCCCAGTTCCTGCTCCCTCCCCTGTTGACGGTGTGTACGACGTACTCGGCTGGAGCTGGGGTGTCAGCCCGGCCGAGGCGAAGGTGCGGCTCGATGGTGAGCACGCCAAGGCTGCTGCGTTCGAGACTGCCAAGTCAGAGCTCGACGGTGGCTTCTTCAACTCTGACCAGCAGCTCGTGGTGAATGTGCATTCCGCCAAGGCTGCTCAGGTTGCTCGTGAGCACGGTCTGTCGCCGCGGACCGTGGCGCGTGGTGAGAAGGCGCTCGCGAAGCTGCAGCGTCAGGTGCAGGCGCTGGCCGACAAGTCCGGCTCGCTGCAGGTGCAGTCGATCGGCGCCGATCTGCCGACCGACAAGCTGCAGGTGGTGCTGCAGCCGGGTAAGCAGTCCGCGAACACTGTTGCCCTGGTCAAGCAGTTGAAGGCGGTCCCGGGTGTCGAGGTGAGCACGAACGACACCACGCTGGCGATGACGGCCGACGTGATCGGCGGTCAGATCATGGACCTGGTGCCGGGCACGAACTGCTCGCTCGGCTTCTCCGGTACCCGCAACGGCGGCGACAACGTGATGCTCAGCGCGGGCCACTGCGTCGAAGGCAACCCGATGGTGCAGAACCGGTCCGGTGTCCGGCTCGGTGCCGGGGTGGCCAGCCGCTTCCGCACCGGTTCGCCGAGCGTCGACATGGGGTTGATGGACATCGACTCCAGCAACGTCGGCCGCGGCTACATCGACAACCGCAACGGCCAGACCACGCGCGTCACCGGCTCGTCGAAGGCTCCGGTCGGCTCGACGATCTGCAAGGCCGGCAACACCACCGGCTGGACCTGCGGCACGATCACGCAGTACAACCTGACCGTCAACTACGGCGGCGCCGGCGGCAGCGTCACCCGCACCAGCGGTCTGGCTCGCTCGACCGTCTGCACCGAGGGCGGCGACTCGGGTGGCGCCTACATCTCCGGCACCGTCGCGCAGGGCATGACGTCCGGCGGCCCGAGCGACGGCCACGACTGCGGCTTCAACCAGGGCGGCAACGCCACCGGCTCGTACTCCTTCTACCAGCCGGTCGTCGACGCGGCCCAGTACTACGGCGTGACCCTCACCCTCGGCTGATCCCCCAGCCACCAGCGACCCCTCCCGCCGACCGCCGGCGGGAGGGGTCGTACACCGTCGCCAGCCGTCGGGGGCGTCGACACCGCAGGGTGGGCTTGAACAAGTTATGACCTGTCCACGCCCACCAGTTCCTGTTCAAGCCCCCGGCTGTCGGCTCGGTGATGGGGTGAGACGTGGTGAGCGTTAGAGACACGCTCTAGACGATCGTCCCGATCCAGTCGCCGGGCAGCGGGTCGGACACGAAGGTGACGAAGATCGAGTCGTCCACCTCGGGATGCAGCGGGTCGAACAGAACCACGGCCGTCTCCACGGTCGGGATCGCCGACCGGCCCTGCGCCTGGCGGGTGACCCAGCGGTCGGTGCCCTGCAGGTCGGTGAACTTGACGATCACCTCGGCGCCGACGACCGACCGATTGCCTTGATCGTTCTGCGAGGTCCGGACCGCCACGTTCGTGATCTCCCCGGTGACCTTGCGCCCCTCGGTCAGCAGCCGCTTCCTGGTCGCGAGCTGCAGACGCAGACGACGGTTGTACTTGATGGCGTACAAGGTGCCGGCTACCGCGATGACGATCCCGATCGCCGGGAGCCAGATGTCGGCCCGGTACATCAACCAGGAGCCAGCACCCCAGGGCTTGTCGTGCTGGAAGACCGGGTCGGTCCTCGTGCCGACGGTCAGCGGGGCACTCCAGGTGAGACCGCCCAGGAAGAGGCCGGCCGCAGCGGCCCAGAGAGCTACCACACTGTATCGGGCCGGTTGCTTCTCGCCGCCGCTGTAGACCTGCATCAGGTAGTGGCCGGTGCCGGCTGCCGCGAGCACACCGATCAAGCCACCCATGAAGAAGACCGGGATCGACGCGAGCCCCAGCAGCCCCTCAGCGCCCGGGTCGGAGTCCACGAAAATACTGTTGATGACGCCGATCCGGAGGTCGCCGACCATGGCGGCGATACCGAGACCGAGACAGAGCGCCGCAGCGACCTGGACGACCCCGGCGATGATCCCGCCGACCAGGAAGCCCGGTCGCCCCGCTCGCTGCAGCCGCTTCGCCCGGCGCGCCGCAATAGGATCCACAGTGCTCAATGTTCTCCCCCTACATCCCCAGTACCGAGAGAGAAGACTATCGGTCGGCACCGACAGAAACCGAGCCTTTTCGCGGGCCGCGAGCCACCACGAACACGGCCACCAGACCCATCAGAATCACGCCCGCCCACATCGACGTCTGCCACCCCTCAACGAACGCCTGCCTGGCGGCGGGACATCTCGACCGTAGGCGGCTGTTGCGGCGCAGGCATAGGATCGTGCCTATGCCGCAAGATGATGGTGAGATGGACAGCCTGGTGCGCAAGCGCATCCGCGCACTCCGGGTCGCGCAGGGCTGGTCGCTGGACGAGCTGGCCACCCGGGCGCGGCTGAGTGCGTCCTCGCTGAGCCGGATCGAGAACGGTCAGCGCCGGCTCGCTCTCGACCAGCTCGTCACGCTCGCCAGGGCCCTCGACACGTCACTGGACCAGCTCGTCGAGACGGCGTCGGACGACGTGATCTCCAACCCCATGCTCGACGGCGCCCACGGGGTGATGCGCTGGCCGGTCAGATCCGATCCCGGGATGACCGTGATGCGGCGGCGCCTGACCGATCCGCCGCCGGACAACCCGGCCCGGATGCGGGCCCACCCTGGCCGGGAGTGGCTCGTCGTACTGTCCGGGACCGCGATCCTGATGCTCGGCAACCGGCGGTTCCGGGTGGAGACGAACCAGTCGGCCGAGTTCCCGACGATGATGCCGCACGCGCTCGGCGCGGAGGGCGGACCGTGCGACATCCTCGGCATCTTCGACCGCGACGCCCGCCGCGGCCACCTGACCGACGAACCGCCGGAGAGGTGAGGTACAAAGGCGTCATGTGGGAGCACAACCCGGCAGTCATCGCGAACTTTCGCGCCAACGGCGGCAAGATCTCAGCCGCCGTCCGCCCCGAGCTGGCAGGGATGGATGTCGTCCTGATCGGCACCACAGGTGCCAGGACCGGCAAGAAGTACGTGATCCCGCTGGTGTACTTCAGCCTCGGTGACGACCTCTTCGTCGTGGGCTCGGCAGGGGGAAGCGCCACCACGCCGTCGTGGACCTACAACCTGCGCGCGCACCCCGAGGTCGAGGTCGAACGGGGAACCGACAAGTACCCCGGCATCGCCGTACCGGTCGATGACCCGGACGAGCGGGCCCGGCTGTACGCGCAGGCCGTCGAGACCAAACCGGCCTTCGGGAGCTTCGAGAAGAAGTCCGGTCGCGTCATTCCCGTGTTCATCATCAAGCGACGCTGAGGTTCACCAGATCCACGCTCGTGGTGAGAGCCTCGTTGGCATCGATCTCGCCGCGCAGCCGATCCAGACGAGCGCGTGCACCGCCGAGCGCGTCGGAGCCGAGAAGCAGCCGGAGCGGAGGCAGTTCCTCGTCCACCGTCGCGGCAATGGCCGCAGCGGCGCGAGCCGGGTCGCCCGGCTGGTTGCCGGAGACGGCCAACGTGCTGGTACGGCGCTTGCCCGCGGTCTGCTCGTAGTCGTCCAGCCGGATCGGCGACTGCTGCATCGATCCGCCCGCCCATTCGGTGCGCAGGCCGCCTGGTTCGGCGATGGTGACCGCGATACCGAGCGGTGCGACCTCCGCGGCGAGCGACTCGGACAGACCCTCGAGCGCGAACTTCGTTGCGTGGTAGTAGCCGGTCGCAGCGAAGGCGGCCAGCCCTCCGAAGGAGGAGATGTTGACGATGCGCCCGAAGCGGCGCTCCCGCATGCCAGGCAGGACGGCCTTCAGGACCGTCACCACACCGTGCACGTTGGTCTCGTAGAGCGCCCGGACCGCGGAGTCTTCACCCTCTTCGATCGCGGCGAGGTAGCCGTAGCCGGCGTTGTTCACCAGCACGTCGATGCGTCCGAAGGTTGCCTCGCATTCCTTGACGGCCGCGGTCACCGACGCGGGGTCGGTGACATCGAGCTGCAGTGCGAGCGCGCGAGCGCCGTACGCGGCGGCGAGATCGGTCACGGCCGCGCGGTTGCGGGCGGTGACGGCGACGCGGTCACCGCGCTCGAGGGCGTGGGTGGCGAGGGCGCGGCCGAGACCGGTGGAGCATCCGGTGATGAGCCATACCTTTGATTCTTTGCTGTCGTTCATGTCTCCATCTCACTGCTGAAGCCGCGGACGTACCACTCCCCCTTGAGGGTGGCCCTGCCAGGGACAGGCTCGCGAGGGCGGTAGCGTTCTGGGTGATGGCACCTGACGACAACCAACTCGGGGACTTCCTGCGCAGCCGCCGGGAGAAGATCGACGCTGCTTCGGCCGGCGTCGTCGACAACACCCGGCGACGGGTGAAGGGGCTGCGCCGCGAGGAGCTGGCGCTGCTCGCCGGGCTGAGCCCGTCCTACTACACCCGGCTCGAACAGGGCCGTGACCGGCACCCGTCACGCGAGATTCTGCAGGCGCTCGCCGGCGTGCTGCGCCTCGACGACACCGAGCGGACCTACCTGTCGTCCCTGGCAACACCCGCGCTCGCCCCGGCTGACCCCACGCCCGCCGGCGTCGTCGTACGGCCCGGGGTCCTGCAACTTCTGGAGCGGTGGGCTGATCTGCCGGCGTTCATCGTCGGCCCCAGCCGTGACGTCCTGGCCGGTACGGCGCTCGCAGCGCGAGTCAATCCGGCGTGGAGTCCGGGGCACAACCTGCTCGAGTTCACCTTCCTCGATCCGCGGGCCCACACGGTGTACCCCGCCTGGAACGAGATCGCTCTGCAAGCAGTCGCCGGACTGCGCGCCACGGCCGTCGCGCGCCGCGGCGAACTGGACGCCTTCGTGGCGGACCTCCGTGAGCGCAGCGAAACCTTCCGGGCGCTGTGGGACTCCCACGACGTCTACGAGCGCACGATGGGCGACAAGCTGTTGCGCGTCGACGGCGTCGGTATTCTGACCCTCAAGTTCGAGACCTTCGCGCTCACCGGACCCGAGGGCCACGTCCTGTACGTGTACTTCCCGGAGCCCGGCAGCGCAGCGGACGACGCGCTGCGCAAGCTCAGCTGAGAGATCTTGCGTTGTAGGCAATGAGGCACGCCTCTAGCGCAATCCACTCGTACGTTGGCGACAGAGCCACTACGAGAGGGAATGCTCATGACGAAGGCAAATAGTCACCCCGCCGAGTACGACGCCTGGCGGGCGGCGCGGTGGGACGAGATCGCCGGCCCCAACGGCAAGGTGAAGGTCGTCAGCGCCGACAAGGCCACCGGCGCAGTCACGCTCGATCCCGATGCGGTCGAGAAGTCAGGTCTCACCGGGATCGACACCTACCCGTATGACCCCGCCTGGGTGTTCGAAGGCGAGTACCGGGCTGTCCCTGACGGTCGGCTGGTCGAGGTCGGCCGGTTGACCGAGCCGCCCACGACCCAGCAGGTCGCCGCGCCGGTCGACCTCGCGGTCACCATCGACGGGACCGAGTACGTGCTGGCCGTGATTGAAGACTTCCCAGGTCAGCGGCTGGTCGTGTTCACCGACGAGACCAACGGCGACGGTACGCCGGAGATCGGTCGCTGGCTGGTCCTTCCGGTGCTGGAGCCGGGGAGCAGGCTGACGATCGACTTCAACCAGGTAACGCTCTCCCACCACCACCTGTCGCCGACCGTCTTCACCTGCCCACTCGCCCCGGACGGCAACCACCTCCCGCTGCGGATCGAGGCCGGAGAGCGCTCCCTCGTGTTCTCCGAGGACGTCTCCCGCAAGGGCAAAGCGATCGCGTACCTACGTCACCTCGAGAACCGTGAATGGGACAAGGCCCGCGCGATGTGCACCGAGAAGGCGACCGTCTGGCACAACGACGGCAAGGGCGACTCGTCGATCGACGAGAACATCAGCGGCATGCAGGCACAGATCGGCGGCATCGAGTCGATGCGGTACGACGTCGTACGGCAGTTCGCCGCTGAAGACGGTGTGCTGCAGCAGCACGCCGTACACGTCGAAACGAAGGACGGGCAGACGTTTCGCCTCGACGCGGCCGTGTACGTCGGGTTCGAGGACGGTCTGATCAGCCGGCTCGAGGAGTACGCCGGGGTCCCGGTGCCGGACTCTGTGGTTGCACCGTAGCGACCGCCCGCGACCTGCGGGCGACAATCGGCACACCTGGACTGCGCATCTCGAGGTGGAACGACTTACGGTCGAAGTGCACTCGACGCGTTCGAGGAGTGACGGGGGCCTGGGGATGGATCATCTGACGGACAGTAACCGGCGGCACGATGCGATCGCGGCCGCCGGCGCGGACCCACAGCGTCTGCGCGCCGACGAGCTGGAACCGCTGGTGTACGCCGTGGGCGGGACGATGGACGACCCGGCGCTGGCGGCGCCGTCCAGCGCGCCGCTGTTGCGCGTGCTGTTCGCGGTCAACCAGAAGCGCGACCGCGAGCCCGCAGTCGCCGCAGCCGTCGCGGCACTGGACGGACCGGCGCCAGGACTGGCCACAACCCTGCGAGCGCTCCTGGTGTTGCTGTACGCCGAGGAGTTCGCCGAGGCCGAGCGTCGGCTCCGCGCGCTACTGGCCGCCGGGGAGAGCTGTGCGGCGTTCGGGATGCTGCTGGCCCGGGTCGTCGCCTGCCAGGGCCGTAGCCGGGAGGCGTCCGCGTTGCTCGGCGCTCTCCTGGCTGGTGAGCTGCGTTCGGACCTGCTGGTGGCGGCTGTGGCCTGGCGAGTCTCCGCGCTCGTGGATCTCGGCGACCTTGAGCAGGCGCACGAGGTCCTGCGACTCCACGGCTTCGACCACGAGCTGGCCGACGTACGGGACCGGGCTGAGCTGCTGGCTGCCCGCGGTGCGCTGCACCTGGCCGAGGGGCACTTCGGGCTCGCGTACGACGACTACTCGGCCTGTGGACATGAGCTGACCGGCTGGGCAGTGGTCAACCCCGCTGTGGCCAACTGGCGCGCGTACGCTGCTCTGTGCGCTCACATGACCCGACGGAACTGGTTGGCCAGGACGCTGGCCAGTGACGAGGTAGTTGCGACCCGCGGCTGGGGCGGACGGCGCACCATCGGCATCGCACTGCAGATGTCGGCTCGTCTCGCCCCTGATGAGCAGGCGCGGATGAGACTGCTGGAGCACGCGGACGCCGAGCTCGACGGAAGCGGTGCGCTGCTCGAACAGGTCAGGGTCAAGTACGACCTCGCCGTACTACGAGCCGAGCGCAGCGATGACGCAGTCGCCCTGGACCTACTCGGTACGGCGCGTGTGCTGGCCAACGAGATCGGAAACGACCTGTGGCGCGGCCGGATCGCCTCTGCGATCGACCAGCTCGAAGGAGCACCCGGACCGGCGCGGCTGACCCCGCAGGAGCTCGCTGTAGCGCGGGAGGTGGTGCCAGGCCGGACGAATCGGCAGATCGCCGAACACCTGTGCCTGACAGTCCGGACAATCGAATTCCACCTGTCGTCGGTCTACCGCAAGCTCGGGATCGCTGGGCGACGCGAGCTGCAGCCGGCCATCCTGCTGACCCAGGAAGGCCGGCGTACACGCCTTCAGCCCATCATCTGGTAAAGCTCCGCGCGCCCCGAGATCCCGAGCCGCCGGTACGCCGCGGAGAGGTGGAACTCGACCGCCCGCACGGACAGGTTGAGCTGGGAAGCGATGTGCCGGTTCGTGGAACCGGCCCGGGCCAGACTGGTCACCCGGAGCTGCTGCCTGGTCAACATGGGATGCGGACGCCGGCCTTGCAGCCGATGCAGGGCCGAGTCGATCCGCTTGGCCCAATGCATCCGGCTGTCCAGCCGGGCCAGCTCGGACGCACGGGTGAGGCGCTTCCGGGCAGCCAGCGAATCGCCCTTCGCGGCCAGGTGACCTGCCGTCGCGAACAGAACCGGCACCAGCTCGTTGCGGGCGTCGGCGACCTCCAGCAAGTCGATCGCCTCACTGAGCAGAGCCGCGGTCTGCTGGTCGTCACGGACCACCGCATGCGCGTGCAGCGCCCAGCCGATCTGGCGGGGAGCACCCCAGCGCATCGCCAGCATCAACTCCTCCTCGGCCAGGCGTGCGGCCAGCGGTGGGCGTTCTTTCGCAAGCGCCAGCGCGGCGCGCGAACGCCAGCTGGAGATCGCCGGATTGTCGATCGGGCCGTCGGTGGGTGGCCGGCTGCTGTCGACGAAGTCGGCGATCGCCCTTGGTGATGTGCCGAGGGCGAGGTAGAGCTGCCCCCGGGCGGTCAGCAGGGGTCCGCGGCCGGGCAGGTCGAGCGCGATGACGCCGTCCAGCCGGCGGGCGTGCAGCACCGGCAGCGCTGACCTCGCCTCCCCCAGATCGAGCATCGCCTCGACCGTCCAGGCCGTGCGCATCGCGATCAGCCGATCGTCAGGCGCGGCGGGCTCCGAGTAGGTCTCGAGGGCGTGGGTGACCTGACCTCTGAGTTGGCGGATCCGGGCCTGGAAGAGCCTGATGCCCGCGAGGATCTCCGGCGAGGTCCTCGGATGCGTGGCCAGCCAGAGACAGTGCTGGTCGGCCCGGCGCAGCTCACCCGCACAAATGAGCGCGTAGAGCGCGCTCCAGAGCTGCCAGGGTGATTCGAAACATTCCGTGTGCTGGAGCACGCCGAGTGCGCGGCGTACCGTTCCCTCCCGTTCCTGACCGATTCGCAAACTTTTCCAGGATATGGCCGAGATATTCCCCAGTTCGTTGCTCATACGTCGGCTCAACCTCACTTCGGGCACTGCTGTGTGGGCGGTAGAGCGAGGCCGTGGTCGCGCTCTCATCGCTGAGCCTGACAAAGTTGGACAAGGTGTGTCAAGGTGCGAAAATGTTAGGTCGTTTTTACTTTTGCGCAATGCCCGGAAAACAGCAAGAATGCGCGCCAATTCGTCAATGATTGACGAACCGACGCGCATTCTTGTGGTCAGGTGTCACCGTTCGTAATCGACCGATCACATGACGGGTACGCTCATGATCAGCCCAGCTACGGCACCTGGTCAAGCATCGGTTTCGTCCGGCACGGCAAGCGGTGCGGGACGCGCGGCGAGTTGCTCACGAAGTGCCTCGGCGGTCTGCTCGGCGGCGCGCTGAGCAGCTGTGGCCGCGGTGACCCGATCGGCAGCCGCCTGCCTGATGTCGGCCAGCTGGGCCTGATGGTCTGTCCGAAGTTGGTCACGGTCGGCCCGGTGCTCGGCCCGGAGGCTCTCGAGCTCGGCCCGGTGCTGATCGCGCAGCTCGCGGAGCTCGGCGCGGAGTTGGTCCGCGCCGAGCTGGGTGGTTTGCCGCTCGGACTCCGCGGTGGCCTGAGCGATCCGGGCGACCTCGAGCTCGGTGCGAGCCTGCTGGATCTGTAGCTCAGCGGCGGCCTGGATCTCGGCGATCCGCCGCTCGGTGTCTCGCTGCCGCTCTTCGGCTTGAGCGGCAGCGGCCTCCTGAGCGGCGGCGACCTCACGGTGAGCCTGCTCCACTTCGGCGGTCGCAGCCTCGCGGGCATCCGCGGCATCCTGGCGGGACTTCTCAGCTGCCGTGAGAGCGGCCAGCGCTTCAGCTCGGGCCGATTCCAGCTCCTCGATGGCGTCCTGGGCAGCCGCATCGGCCTCCTCGCGGGCATCTTCCGCGTCAGCGGCCTGCTGCTCGGCCTGGCGGCGGCGGTGCTCTTCCTCGCCACGCTGGCGCTCGACCTCAGCCACCTGAGCGCGCGAGGAAGCCTGTAGCTGCTCCACCTCAGCAGCCACGGCTTCAGCGTCGCCGTACGCCCGCACCGCTGCGGTGATCCCGGTCAGGAACTCCTGCAGCTGATCCAGCCGCCGCGGAAGCTCCAGCATCTGGTTCTCCAGGGTTGTCCTGGCGGTCGTCACCGGGCCCGCGGGCGGCTGCGGCACTGCGGATCCCCCAGCAACGGGCGCAGGACGTCGCTCAGCGGCTTTCTTAGCCGACCAGGCGGTCGCCTTGTTGTGCACGACCAGCTTCCCGTCGATCCCAGGGCCTTCCAGGCCGCAGTACTTCGGCGGTCGGCCCGATGCGCCGGCGTCTGCCTGCTTCGGATTCGGGCAGTTCACGCCAGGGAACTCACACAGGCCGGCCCGCGCCTGCGAAGTCACTTCAGTTTCGGTCGCCGTCATGATCGTCATCCTATCACGATTCCGTCATTGAGTTCGTGATTACGTTAGTTTAGTTACGTCAACTCAAACGTAACTATGAGAACTTAATCAAGACTGGAGAGAGCGCATAATCCCCGTTATGCGCTAGGATCTGCGCTGTGGACGATGAGCGCGGAGACGCCCTGGAACGACGGTTCGAGCTGGCCGAAAAAGAGCCCCTGCCGGATCGCGCGACCGAAGCCGCCGTACGACGCGCACTCGGAGCCCGCCGGCCAGTAGGAGCCCCGCGCTCGGCAGAACCCGTCGACCGGCTGGATCTGCTGGCGAGCGCACTGACACCGGAGCTGACCGCGCTGGCCGTGCTGTGGCTCGGTGGGACGCGCCGAGCGAGCACCCAGACCCGGATCGCGTACGCCGACGACCTGCTGCTGTGGGCCGAATGGGCCCGCCGGGAGCTAGGCCGGGACCGCTTCGCGCTCGATCTGCACCGGGCCGAGGTGACGATGTGGTTGTCGCAGCAGCAAGATGCAGGCGCGAGTGAGTCCTCGCTCGCGCGCCGGCTGTCGACCCTGTCCAGCCTCTATCGGTACGCCGCGAGCTGGGGCCTGCAGGTGGTCTCCCCCATCTCCGACGACGACCACCGCCCGAAGTTCCACCGCGGCCGGCGCGCGACGTCGGCCCGGGTGCTCCAGGCGGACGACATCTCCGCGATCCTCGCGGCCGCCACCGATGTCCGTGACGCGCTCGTGGTCGGCCTGCTGTTCACCGGCGCGCTCCGCGTCTCCGAGCTGTGCGCCGCCGACGACGCAGACCGCCAGGACGAAGGCCGCCGTACCTGGCTGGTCATCACCCGCAAAGGCGGCGCCAGCGTCCGAGTGCCGCTCGAGACCACGGTCGCCGAGCTCCTCGACCTGTACGTCGCCATCCGCCCGAAGTGGACCGGCTCCGGCCGGGCGCCCCTGGTAGCCGACGCGGCCGGCCGGCGACTCGATCGCCACGACGTCACCCGCCTGCTCCGCCGCCTGGCCAAGACCGCCGGCATCCCCCGCCCCGAGAAGGTCACCCCACACTCCCTGCGCGCCACCGCGATCACCGACCAGAAGCGCCGCGGCCTCAACGCCGAAGACATCCAGGAGCTCTCCGGCCACGCCGACGTCCGCACCGTGATGATCTACATCGACGACGACGGCCGCGCCGAACGCGTCTCCGCCATCACCGACGACCTCGGCCGCGTCATGCGCGCGGTTCCCCGGCATTTGCGCCGTTCCGCGTCGTGATGTCGAGGACCGCCGGACGGCTTCGTCCTAGGGGTACAAGTTGACGCGATGGAAGAGGAGCAGGACGTGACTGTACGACGGATGGACAACGTCGGGATCGTTTTCTCGGACCTGGAGGCGGCGGTCGCCTTCTTCGTCGAGCTCGGTCTGGAGGTGGAAGGAAGGACGCAGATCGAGGGCAAGGTCGCCGACCAGTGCACTGGCCTCGAGGGTGTCCGCTGTGACATCGCGATGCTCCGGACCCCCGACGGCCTCAGCCGCCTAGAGCTCACCAGCTACGTGACACCCACCGTGATCCCCGGCCCACCCAAGCAGCCGCACAACACGGTAGGCATGCACCGAGTCATGTTCGCCGTCGACAACCTCGAGGACGTAGTCACCCGCCTGGCCCGCCACGGCGCCGAACCAGTCGGCGAGATCGCCCGCTACGAAGACAGCTATCTCCTCTGCTACGTCCGGGGCCCCGAAGGAGTCATCGTCGGCCTGGCCGAGCAACTCAGCTGACAACCTCCGGCCAAGCGATCAGGCCCGAGCGATCAGGCTCGGTCGATCGGGATGGAGTAGAGGATGAAGCCGCGGTTGTCGGCGACCTGGTCGTAGAGGCGGCGCGCGGCCTCGTTGGATTCGTGCGTCGACCAGTAGACACGGCTGCAGCCGTGCTCCGTGGCCCAGGTGGTCACGGCGGCGATGAGGGCGCGGGCGGCGCCTTGGCCGCGGGCCTCGGGTGCGGTGAAGAGGTCCTGCAGGTAGCAGGAGTCGGCCGTGGTCGTACTGGCGTGGGTCAGGAAATGGGCGATGCCGACCAACCGGCCGTCGAGGCGAGCGCCGAGTGCGTGGAGCTCCTCGTCGTTCTGAAACCTTGTCCACGCCTGATCGTAGAAGCCGTCCGGCATCGTCGATCGGCCGTAGAACTCGTTGTACCCGGCGAAGAGTTGCTGCCAGACATCCCGATCGATCGGTTGCAGAGGTCCCGAGGTCAGCACACCTGGCACCGTTCCATATCAGGGGGCCAGTCGGGCGAGGTCCCGGGTGGCGTAGCGGTGGTGTTCCCATTCCTCTTCGAGGATGGTGTGGAGGCAGGAGAGCACGGTCTCGGGGTAGTCGGGGGCCCAGGGGTTCTTCCGGATGCCTGCGAGATCGGCCGCGGTGACGGTTGCCAGGTATGTGCGGACCTGGGCGACGTGGTCGGCGCGGACGGCCAGCACTTCCTCGTACGGCGGTTTGGTGGTGCTGAACACGGACATGTCGAGGCCGTCGGTCTCGTACTCGGCGTGCGGCTGGCCGATGGGGTGGAACGGCTGCTCGTCGCCGAGGATCGCTCGGCCGAGCCACGTGTTGGTAGCCATCACGAGGTGGCGCAGCGTCTGGGCGAAGGACCACTCGCCGTCGACCGAGACGTCCGCCTTCTCCGGGGAGACCTCCTCGATGAGGGGCGCCCAGGCGCGTTCGAGCGCGGCCCACGCCGTACGAAGGCCGTCTGGGTCTTCGGCGAGGCGCAGCTCGCGGCCGGGGAAGCGACGGTTCAGCTCCGCGTCGACATACGGGGCGACGTTCACGCCGTTGACGAGCAGCGAGTTGTCGCCCGCCAGCAGCCAGGGCGCGTCGATGTCGACGCCGGCCACCTCGGCCGCCCGCAGGACCACGCCGGACAGGTTGCAGCGAACGAAGCGCGCCCCGCTGAGATTCACATCCGTGAACGTCGCCGCCTGCAGGTCATCGGACTCGGTGAAAGCTGCCATGCCTGAACCTACCGAGAATCACGGAACGAACCGAGCATGATGGCAGGAACCTGCAACGGGCCGGCGGGTGTCCCCAAGGCACCTATAGTCCGTTCGATCGACTGTGGAGGCGCTGGTGACGGAGACGTATACGACGAGGGCGTTGTCGCCGGAGACGTGGGACGACTTCGCTGGGTTGGTGGAAGCCAACAACGGGGTGTGGGGTGGCTGCTGGTGTATCGGCCTTCATGTCGAAGGGTTCGGCGAGAAGCCGCACAGCGCTCAACGCAACCGCGACGCGAAGCGCGCCCACGTCGAGGAAGGCACCGCGCACCAGATCCTGGTCTACGACGCGGACGGCACTTGCCTGGGTTGGTGCCAGTACGGACCGCCGGCGGAGCTGCCCAATATCAAGAACCCGGCCAAATACGCCGCTGGACTCTCAGAGCTTCCCGACTGGCGGATCGGCTGCATCTTCACCAGCAGCAAACACCGTGGTCGTGGCGTGGCCCGGGCGGCTGTCAGTGGCGCGCTGGATGCGATCCGGGCTGCGGGCGGCGGAGTGGTGGAGGCCTACCCGGAGCAGACCGTCGACCGCGCGGAACAACGCGGCGCCTACCTGCACACCGGGCCGGAGGAGCTCTACGAGCAGTTCGGGTTTGTGCGTGACCGCAAGATCGCCAAGTGGCGCTGGGTCATGCGCGCAGAGATCTAAAGGCGGCCGTGGTGGGCTAGGGAGTGCCAGAGGTGTTTGAGGGTTTGGGGTGGGTGGGTTCCGGCTCGGGCTGCGGTGCCGATGACGGCAGGGGTGAGCAGCGGGCCGAGGGACTTCGCCAGTACGACGATGTGCGGGCCTCGGTACGACGGATCGATGGCCTCGGCGTGGATCCGGAAGCCCGGGTGGTACTCGACCGGGCAGCCGAGGCGTTCGGCCGCGGCCGCGATGGGAGTGCCGGCGAAGGACGGATCCAGTACGACGGCCTCGGCGTCGGTGCCGAAGCGGACCGGGCCATGGACGTGCGCCTCGACGGCGTCGTCGAGATCGCCCAAGTCTGATTCGTCAGCCAACGCGCAGAGCCGAGGGAGCGCTCTCCGGTCTCCGAAGTCGGTCGGCTCGTAGACCGAATCCGGGAAGCAGAACGTCGCGCGATCAACGACCTCCGGGCGCAACCGCACATACGACGATCCGAACCGGACCGCTCCCCCGTGCAGATCGCCACGCCGGTTCCACGCGCCGTAGACCGGACGTTCCGAGGCGGGAGCGTCGTCGTACCGGCCGGCGAAGAGGCGGGATTCCCAGCGCCAGCGGTCGCCGCCGGCGTGGGCGGTCAGACCGCCGTTGGAACTGCCGGTGCTGAACTGGGAGCGGTAGATGCCGTCGGCAACCATCGAGTCGATCACCGTGCCGGTCTGGTACGGCCAGTCCGGATGGAACTGGAGCGTGATCACCGGCGCTGGGCGACCAAGCGGATCAGGCCCAGCAGCTCACCCTGATCGGCCTCGAGCATGTCGGCATCGGGCGCGTAGCCGCGGTCCACGAGCTCGCAGGCGCGGAGCCATTGCAGCCAGTCGTCCCAGCCGCCCGGGATCATCTCGGTGGTGGTGACGTCGACGAGGCCGGTGCGCTGCCAGTGGGTGTGCCACCAGCCGGGGCTCATCCAGGTGAAGAAGTCCGGCGTCCAGCGCTCCGCCAGGTACGGCGGCAATGTCAGCCCGGGATCGTGGTGCAGCCCCGGTCCGGCGACGCCGACCGTGCCGTGCGGTTTCAGGAACTCCAGGAGATACGCGAGGTACCGGGATTCGGTGCCGAAGTAGTGATACGCGCCGATGCTGACCACCGCGTCGAAGAAGCCGCGCGCGAACGGCAACTCGCGCGCCTCGGCCCGGATCGGGTGCACGCGATCGGCGACGTCCCACGTCCGGATTCGTTCCCAGTTCTCGGTCGGGTCGGTCCAGAGATCGGCGGCCCACACCTCCACGCCGTACTCGCGGGCCAGGAAGACCGACGAAACCGCGGCCCCACAGCCCAGATCCAGCACGCGCATCCCCGGCTCGAGCGTCATGACCTCCATCAGGGACTCGGCGCACCAGAGCGGATGCGGGCCCATCGGCCGCTCGACGATCCACGCCGGGTCGTAGCCGGAGCTGCGGGGATAGCGCTCTCTCGTGAGCGCGGTCCGGAGTGCTTGCTCAGTGGTAGGAGTCATCTGTTAGAAGATGACAGGACCCCCAGAGGCCCGCAACGCATTTCCGGAGGACAACGGCGTGACGACGTACGACGGAGTGGCGAGCGGCCGGTTGATCGCGCTGATCGGTACGTCGAGTTCGGGGAAATCGTCCACCGCGCAGCAACTGCAGCTCATCCTGCCCGAGCCCTACCTGCTGGTCGGTCTCGATCATTTCTACGACATGTTCCCCCAGGACTGGGGCGGCCACCGGCGTGGGCCGGGCCCTGGGTTCTGGCAGGAGACGTTGACCGATCCGGACGGCAAGCCGCGGATCGTCACGCACTACGGCGAGGCCGGTCAGCGGATGTTCGCGGGGATGCGGGCCGCGGTGCTGGCGCTGCTCGATGCGGGCAATCACGTCATCCTCGACGACATGCCGGTGGACGAGTCGATCGTGCCGGCCTGGCGGCAGGCGCTGGCTGGGAGAGCGGTCTATTGGGTCTCGGTCGAGGCGCCGATCGAGGTGATCGAGGCGCGCGAACTGGAACGCAACCACGGTCGGCATCTCGGGAACGCCCGCGGGCATCTCGGTCTGGGGCTCGACGGTGAGTTCGACCTGCGGCTGGATTCGGCAGCGCTGTCTGCCGAGGAGCGGGCCGCGGCTGTGGTCCGCGCCGCGGAGGCAGCTGGGTTCTTCAGCGCGAGCGGTAGCGCGTCATCGCCTTGAGGAGCAGCTGGTTGACGGCGCCGGGCAGAGCGCGTTCCCACTCGCCGACGGATTGGACGAGCTCGCCGCCGGTGCCGAGCTTCCAGCGCAGCAGACCGAACGCGCGATCCTCGGGATCGAGTGAATCCGACACCCCACGCATGTCGTAGCGATCGGCGCCCAACGTCTGAGCCTCGGTCATCATCTTCCACTGCAGGATGTGGCTCGGGCGCACCTCGCGGTGATGGTTGGCCGAGGCACCGGATTGGTACCAGACCCGGCGGCCGACCACGTTCATCGTGTGCGCCGCGAGCACCTCGCCGTTCCAGGTCGATAGGTAGAGGCGCATCTGGCCGTGCCGCTCGGCGTTCATTACGCGGTACTGGCGCTGGTAGTAGGCCAAGCTGCGCCCGAGCCGGAAGCCGTTGCGGCGCTCGGTCGCCTCCAGCAACTGGAAGAACGCCGGGAGATCGCTCTCCATGCCCTGCCGGATCTCGATCCCGGACTTCTCCGCCTTCTGGATGTTGCGCCGCCACTCCTTGCTGAGCCCGCTCCACAGCTCGGCGTTCGTCCGCCCACCGACCGGAACCTGGAACAGGTACCGCGGCTGTGCGTCGCTCCCAGCACCCTCCTCGCCGCCCCGGCTCCAGCCGAGATCACGTAACCGCTCGGCGACCGACGCCCCCACCGGCTCGACAACATCCGGAAGTACGTCGTCCACTCGGCGCCCTCGTCGTACCGAGCCCTTCAGGGTCGTTGCCTGCCAGCGTTTGAGCACCGTGGGCGGGCCGAGCCGAACGGCGAACACCTGCTTGCGATCCAGGTGCGCGAGCAGTGGATCCAGCCACCGCTCGAGCCGCGGATCGGCCCAGTCGATGTCGGGTCCCTCCGGAAGATAGGCATACCAGCGGGAGACGCCCGGCAGCCGGCGGTAGAGCACGAGCGTGGTCCCGACAACTTCTCCGTCGGTGTCGCGCCAGGCCAGTAATTCAGAGCTCCACTCCGTTTTCACCGCCGCCCAGGAAGCCACCTGAAGAAAGCTCCGGCCGCCGTACAGATCGGCCTGTGCGTGGTATTCCGACGGAGCGATTGCTCCGATTTCCAGTAGCTCCGAACGCGTCCGTACCTCGGTCCTCACGGTGCCTCCCCAGCGGTCGCCTCTACCTGGAGAGACGTTGCGAGCTACGGAAAAGTCACACGTGGCCTGGGGATCCGGTCGGGGCAGCGCAGCCCCGAACAACAAAAAATCCACCCTGGAAAGGGTGGACCCGAAGTAATTCTTGTTTTATTATGAGCGAATGCCCAATTGGAATGTAAATGCATTCCTACTAAGAAACATATCATCAGAAATTGCGAGGTGCAAGCCCATGGAGTTCTGGCGGGGAGTGCGGCGGGTCGGGTTCGGCACGAAGCGGCTGGCGGGAGCAAGTGGTGGGACCGATGCGCGGGAGAAGGCCGTCGCGCTGATCCGGCGGGCGGTGGAGCTCGGGGTCAACCACCTGGACACGGCTGCGTTCTACCCGACCACGTCGCCCTCCGACAACGTGTGGGAGATGGATTCCTTACGCTGGGCGAACGAAGCGGTCCGCGAGGCATTGACGCCGACAGACAAGGTGGTCATCGCTACCAAGATCGGTGCCCTGGACGGTCCGATGGCCCGGCCGGACGAGCTGCAAGGACTGCTGGAGCGCGACCTGCGCGATCTCGGCCGCGACACCATCGACCTCGTCTACCTACGCCAGCAAGGACTGGAATCCGTGGCCGAGCACTTCGGCGCACTTGCTCAACTCCAGGAAAAGGGCCTGATCCGAGGCCTCGGTCTCTCCAACATCCGTCTCCATCACCTAGCCCAGGCGCAAGAGGTCGCCCCCGTCGTCGCTGTCCAGAACCGGTACGGCGTGGGCTTCGGGCGGGTGAACGACGAGCTCGTCCGGCTCTGCGGTGAGCAGGGCATCGCCTACGTCCCGTACTTCGCCTTGGCCGGTGCCTCCCGCGAAACCGGTGGGGTCGCCGACTCCGACATCGTCCAGCAACTCGCCGACGCCCATCAGGCAACGCCGGCCCAGATCCGGCTCGCGTGGACGCTCAGCAAGGGTGAGCACATGCTCGCCATCCCAGGCACCAGCAGCGTCCAGCACCTGAGCGACAACCTGACCGCCGAATTCATCCATCTCTCACCCAGCGACATCGATACGCTGAACGCCATACCGTCTGACTAACCGATCCGGAGGTCGCCGCGTGCTCAAGGTTGTTCTGTTCGATCTCGACGGCACATTGGTCGAACAGGAGCACGCGGCGGCCCGGGCGGTCGTCGAGTGGGCCGCGCAGTACGGCATCACCGATCCGGAGGTCGCCGCCCGCTGGGCAGCGATCTCCGACCGGCATTACCGCGGCTACCAGCGGCGCGAGCTCAGCTTCGCCGCGCAACGGCGTGCGCGGGTCCGCGAGTTCCTCGGTCTCGAGGTCGACGACACCGAGGCCGACGCGATCTTCGACGGCTACCTGTGGCGCTACGAAGCCGGCTGGACACTGTTCGACGATGCGATCCCCGCCGTACGGCGGGCTCGGGCGGCCGGTCTGCGGGTCGTGGTCTTCAGCAACGGGAACACCGCCCACCAGCAGCAGAAGCTCGACCGCTTCGGACTGACCGCCGAGATCGACGCCCTGATCTCATCCGAACAGCTACCCGCGGGCAAGCCCGACCCCCGCGCCTTCCGTGAGGCCCTGGCCCTGACCGGGGTGGAATCCGATCAGGCACTCATGGTCGGCGACTCGCTCACCAACGACATCCACGGTGCGCTCGCCGTCGGCATGGGAGCCGTGCTGCTGGCCAGAGACGGCCAGCACGCAGACGTCGGCGTACGACGGATTGCCAGCCTGGACGAACTCAGCTGGTGAAGGTCAGCTCGGCCGCGGGTTGGACCGCCGCCGTCCGGCCCGGAGCCCGGTGATAATGCCAGTACAGGTTGGTGTGAGCGATCACCTTGTCCGGCGTCGGAGCGCCCCACTCGGACAGATCCTCAGTCGTGTGGCCGTCGGCGACGAGGGTGACGTCGTAGCCACGCGTGATCGCGCCGTGCAGCGTGCCGCGGACGCACTCGTCGGTCTGCGCGCCGGTGATGAAGACCCGGCCGATGCCACCGTCGGCAAGCACGGCCTCGAGCTCGGTGTCGTCGAAGGAGTCCGGGTAGGTCTTCCGGACGATCCGGTCGGAGGGGTCGCGTTCGAGCTCGGCGACGATCTGCCACTCCTCGCTGTCGATCACGAGGTTGTCGTTGGAGTGCTGGACGAAGATCACCGGAACCGCCGCCGCGCGGGCGGCACCGATCGCCGTGTTGATGTTCGCGATGATCTGGTCGCGCTCGTGAGCACCGGAGACGACGCCGTTCTGGACGTCGATCACCAGCAGAGCCGTGTTGGGCCGGTCAGGCAGCGTAGTCACGTGAGTCCTCCTTCGGGAACAACCGTGCTGCGAACCTAGCGGGCGCCTCAGACAGTTTCTGTGAGGCTCACGTGCGGAGGCGGAGCCGGACGGTGGGAGTGTCGCCGTCGTCGAGGTCCTCGGTGCGGCGGACGGCGGCCTTGATCGGGACGATGTAGTTGCCGTCCTTGGGGAAGAGCGAGGTCTCCCAGGCGCTGGTGCCGATCTCGGCGTGCACGGGGATCATGCCCCAGCCGTAGCTGACGAAGGCCGACTCGGCCTCGAGGTAGGCGCACTCCTCGTCCGGGACGGTGATGAAGTACCACGGCGCGGGGCCGCGCCAGAACCAGATCTCGCCGGTGAACTCCAGCTCACGCACCGTTGCTCGCCTCCAACAGCTTCCGCCCCAGCTCCCGGGCCGCGTCCTGCATCTCCGGGGAGCCGAGGATCCGGTACGGCGCCTGCAGCTCGGCCAGCTTGCCGATGTACCAGAGTGGTTCGCTGGTGCTGGCCACCAGCCGGGTCTGATCCTCGGACAGCACCTCCAGCCGGCCCATGCTGCTCGAGATACACCGCCGGACCTGGTCGACCGGCGCGTCGATGATGATCTCGACCGGATACTTCCAGCCCATCGCGAGATGCTCCTCGACCACCGCGAGCGGATCGAGATCGGCGGGTGCGCAGAACTCGGCACCCGTCTCCTCGACACCTTTCACCCGGTCGGCCCGGAGCACCCGCTGCGCTTCCTTGGCGTGCGACCAGCACAGCAGATACCACCGCCCGCGCCGTACGACGACCGCCCAGGGGTCGACCTCCATCGCCCGGACCCGGTCCGGGGCGAGGCCGTAGTCGATGACGATCCGGCGGCGCTCGGTGCTGGCCGACACCAGGGCGGCGGTGATCGCCGGCTCCGGAGTGCGGATCCCGGGATCGGCCGCGCGGGCGCTGACCTTGCGGACGGCGTCGGTGGAGCGGGCGATCGGCTCGGGGAGAACACGGATGATCTTGCCGAGCGCGCTCTCCACCGGGTCGTCGGCGCCACGGGGTCCCTCGAGCACGGCCATCACCAGGCCGAGCGCCTCGGTGGTGCTGAACATCAGCGGGGGCAGCCGGAGACCGCGGCCGACGCGGTAGCCGCCGTACGGGCCGCGGACGGACTCGATCGGGATCTCCGCCTCGCGCAGGATCGCGACGTACCGGCGGGCGGCGCGCTCGGAGACGCCGAGCTTGTCACCCAGCTGCTCGGCGGTGATACCGGGCCGGTTCTGGATCAGCTCGAGCACCGTCAGCGTCCGCGCGGTGGGGCTCACGTCGTGTGCCATCAGCATCCTGTTCCGGAAGGAGGTCGTCCGGTACAAAAGGCTAACCGAGAGCGGTCGTTGACTCCGAAGGTGAGTAAGGTTCGGGAGTTCGTCTTTCAGGCTTCTAGTCCCAGGAAGTTCCCGTGACCACAACACCACCGCAGCCGCCCCAGAACCCGTACGGCGGCCAGCCCGGCAACTACGGTCCCCCGCCGGAGCAGTTCCCGCAGTACACCCAGCCGCAGCAGCCGCAGTACGGGCAGCCTCAGGACCAGGGTCAGTACGGACAGCCACAGGCGCCGTACGGACAGCAACAGCCGGGTCCTTACGAGCAGCAGTACGCCCAGCCGGGTGGACAGGTCCCGCAGCAGGGGCAGTTCCCGCAGCAGGCGCAGTACCAGCCGGGCACCTGCCGGTTCTGTGGTGGCTACCCGGCGGTCGACGCGACCGTGCGCGGCCACCAGGGCATGGTCATCGTGATGCGCTGGCTGAAGCTGACCGGCCCGTTCTGCAAGACCTGCGGTACGGCGTCCGTCCGCGACATGACCGCGAAGACCATGGTGCAGGGCTGGTGGGGTATCGGCTCGGCCATCGTCACACCGTTCGTCATGCTGTCGAACATCGGTCCGGCCCAGAAGTTCAAGCAGCTGCCGGAGCCGCAGCCCGGTCAGCGCCAGCCGATGGATCCGGGCAAGCCTCTGTTCAAGCGTCCGCAGGTCTTCGTGCTGCTCGTCCCGATCGCGATCATCGCGGCGATCGTGATCGGCAACATCACCACCACGTCGACCAACGAGGCCGCTGTCGGCCAGTGTGTGGTCAACGGTGGCTCCGACTCCAACCCCGACGTGGATGTCGTCGACTGCAGCAGCTCCAAGGCGCAGTACCGGATCGTCGGCAAGCTGGACAACACCACCGACGACAGCCGGTGTGAGCAGTTCCCCGGGTACGAGGCGTCGTACACGGTGCAGGAGCGTTACACCCGCTACACGCTCTGTCTCGGCGCGAAGTGACCTGACGGGGCCCGGCCGAAAATGCCGGGCCCCGCAGGCCGTCGCTGTGGCAGGGTGACCGCGTGACTCTGACCGTCCTCGGAATCGACGTCCCGCCGGCATTGCTCGACAAGTGGGTCGATTGGCTCGCTCCTGACGAGCAGCCCTTCTTCCTCACCCCGCAACAGGCTGCCGACTGGGGTTTCGAGGACAACGGCCGCGAACCGAACCCCGAGGACCGCGACACCTTCCACACGTACGCCGTCGACTCGACCGCGACCGTGATCGTCTGGCTGACCGAGGCGCAGTTCGCCGCGCTCGACAAGCCGCTCCGCGCTCAGCTCGTCCGGGCGCAGGTCCGTCACGACCGCGGCTCGGTGCCGACGGTTCGCAAGTGGCAGGGGTTGCTCGGCCCTGAGCTCAGAGCGCAGGCCGACGGACATCGGTTCGTCTGGTGGAAATCTCTGCTCGTGGAGCACGCGGCCGAGATTCTGCCGGTGATCGTCAGCGAGGACCTCGGCGCGAGCCGGCACGCTGAGGTGACTCATTGGCCCGCAGCACTCCCCCGGGTCCAGGAGCTGGCCGGCACCTTCCCTGACGGCAGCGGCCCGAACTGCTTCGGCACCGTGATGGCAGCCTGCGGCGTCGAAGGCGCGGACACCGTCTGGATGATGTGTGAGCCCTTCGAGGAGTGGCTCGCCGAACACACCGTTCCAGGCGGCCGCGACGACGAGCCCGGCACCGTGTTCGTCTGGCGGAACGAACGCGTGCAGCACGCCGCGATCACCATCGGCAATGGCTTGATGCTCCACAAGCCCGGGCAGTCGTGGAAGCTCCCGCGCAAGATCCGGACGGTCGCGGAGGTACGGCGGGCCTCGCGGACCGCAGGCTGGCGGCTGTCCCGCCATAGGGTGACCGGATGAGGCTGATGATCACCGGCGCGGCCGGGCTGCTCGGGAGCGAGCTCGTCCGCCTGGCCGACCACGACGTCGTACCGACCTATCACTCGGCGCCGGTCGACGGTGGGGTGCGCCTCGATGTCCGTGGTCGCGCCGAGGTCGACGCGGTGATCCAGCGGGTGCGCCCGGATGCGATCATCCACACCGCGTTCAAGCAGAGCGACTGGGTCACCACGGCCGATGGTCCGGCCAACCTCGCGATCGCCGCGCGCGATACCCGGTTCGTGTTCGTGTCGACCGACGCGCTGTTCGATGGCGGGCCAACGCCGTACGACGAGGATGCGCCGCCGAGCCCGATCACGCCGTACGGCGCGGCGAAGGCGGCTGCGGAGACTGCGGTGCGGGCGTTTCATCCGAACGCGGTGATCGCCCGGACCTCGCTGATCGTCGGGAGCGCGGGGATCTCGGAGTCAGAGCAACTGACGCATGACCTGGCCGGTGGCGCGCCGGGAGCATTGTTCACGGAGAACATTCGTTGTCCCGTCGATGTCACCGATCTGGCGCTGGCGCTGCTCGAACTGACCACCTCGGATCACCGCGGTGTCGCACACGTCGGCGGGCCCGAAGCCGTGAGCAGGCTGGAGCTCGGGCAGCTCATCGCGATCCGGGACGGGCTCGATCCGGAGTCCCTGCCGTCGAGCCCGGGACCGGTCTCGCACATCCGGCTCGACAGCACGCGGACGCAGCTGATGCTGAAGACCAGGCTGCGTCCGGTGCGGGAATTCCTCAGACCGCCTCGGTCGTGACCGGCGTACCGAGCTCGACGGTGCGGCTGACCGTGCAGAGCCGGTCGTGCGACATCTTCACCGCGCGCGGCAGCGCCTCGCGGGCCTTGTCGCCGTCCTCGCCCTCGGGGAACCGGATCGTGAACTCGACCGCGAGGTTCTCCATCCGGTTGCCCTCCTCGGCGTCGCGGACCTTGTCACCACGCACCACCGCGCGGAACTCGGTCGGCTCGGCCCGCCGGCTGACCACGATGTCGACGTCGATCGCCGAACACGTCCCGATCGCGGCCAGCAGCAGCTCGACCGGCGTGAAGTCGGTGTCGTCGGTGCCACCCGAGCCGACGGTGATGCTGCCGCCGCGCGCGTTGGTCACCCGGTAGCTGCTGTTCGCCAGGCGTTCGAAATCGACCTGACGCAGAGAGTCGCCCATAACCGTCACAATCTGTTGCCCGCGGCAACGTCAGAGGTTCGCGAGTGCCTTCTTGACCGGCGTGTCCCCGGAGATCAGCTCCAGGATGCGGCCGATCGAAGCCGTCGTGGTGCACAGCCCGGCGAGCACCAGCGCGACGTCGTCCCGGCTGATGCTGCCGTTGCCGGTCTTGTCGGCGATCAGGATCTCACCGGTCCCGGCGTCGTTGGTCAGGTGCCCGGGCCGCAGGATCGTCCAGTCCAGGTCGCGGCTGCGCAGGTCGTCCTCGGCCGCCTTCTTCGCGCGCAGGTAGATCGTGAACGACTCGTCGTCGGTCAGCGTCTCGGCCCGGTCCGCGCCCATCGAGCTGACCTGGATGTGCCGCCGTACGCCGGCTTGCACGGAGGCGTCCGCGAACAACGCCGCCGCACCCCGGTCCACGGTGTCCTTGCGATCGTTCCCGCTGCCTGCTCCGGCGCCGGCCGCGAAGATCGCCACATCCGCCTGCGCCAGCACCTCGGCGACCGCGTCGGCGTCGGCCTGCTCCAGATCCAGTACGGCGACCTGGCCGCCCGCCGCGGCGACATCCGTCTCGTGATCGGGGTTGCGTACCAGCCCGACCACCTCGTGCCCGTCATCGCTCAGCAGCTTGGTCAGCCGGAGAGCGATCTGCCCGTGTCCACCCGCAATCACGACTCGCATGCACCCAGGCTACGCCCCACGTCGGAGGTTGTTTGAGCGATTGCGCCGCAAGCGCCAAAGAACCTCCGATGTGGGGCGTGCGCTCGCATCGGGCAGACTGGGTGGGTGCCGTATGCAACAGCACTTGATGGTGTCCGGATCGGATACCAGGTCAGTGGCGAAGGGCAACCGCTGCTCCTGCTCGCCGGTCAATCCAACAATCACACCTGGTGGGACCCGGTCCGCGCCGACTTCGAGGCGGCGTACCGGACGATCACGCTCGACTGGCGCGGTACCGGGATCAGCGACAAACCGGACGAGGTCTACAGCACGCCCGGCTTCGCCGACGACGTCGTCGCGGTCCTCGACGCGCTGGGCCTCGCCTCGGCGCACATCTACGGCACCTCGATGGGCGGGCGTGTCGCGCAGTGGGTCGCGATCAACCACCCGGACCGCGTCGACAAACTGGTGCTCGGCTGTACGTCGCCCGGCCCGGCGCACGGGTATGAGCGCAGCCAGGAGCTCCGCCGGGCCCTCGCCGACCCCGTTCGTGGTGGCCGGGTGCTGGTCGACCTCATGTACACGCCGCAGTGGCGCGCCACGAACCCCGGTCCGTACCCGGTCCTCGGTGACCGCGACATGCCGCCGTACGCGAAGGGCCGGCATTTGGTCGCGAGCAACAAGCACGAGGCCTGGGACCGGCTGCCCGACATCACCGCCCGCACGCTGATCCTGCACGGCTCCGAGGACGTCTTCAGCCCGGTCGCCAATGCCAAGATCCTCGCCGACCGCATCCCCGACTCCCGCGCCGAGATCATCCAAGGCGCCCGCCACGCCTACTTCCACGAGTTCCAGGCAGTCGCGAGCCCGCTCGTCCTGTCCTTCCTCACCCACCCATAGCCCTCCTCCGCACGAACAACTGCAGGTCCGGAGGGGCCCACCGGTCGCGCCGCATCCCCACAGGCTGGCCGGAGCCGACCACCACATGTCCTTCGTGTCGAGTGACACGCGCGCAGCTCCGGCGATCTGCCCCGGTGGGCGTCGACTTGTGCAGCACGAAGGACTGCAAGTGGTGCGGATTCGGGCGAGCAGGGGCTTGGGCCAGCGGTGGGACGGGCCGGGCGGGGCCGAGTACGTGCAGTCGTTCGTGCCGAGCCGCGCGCGTTCGCGCCGGTGCGGGGTTGCGGCGGCCTGCCTCGGTGGGGCGGCCCCGCCGCGCTGCACGAAGGACTGCAGGTAGGGGCGGATCGGGCGGATGAGGCTTCGGTCAGCGGTGGGGCGGGCCGGGCGGGGCCGAGTACGTGCAGTCGTTCGTGCCGAGCCGCGCGCGTTCGCGCCGGTGCGGGGTTGCGGCGGCCTGCCTCGGTGGAGCGGCCCCGCCGCGCTGCACGAAGGACTGCAGGTGGTGCGGATTCGGGCGAGCAGGGGCTTGGGCCAGCGGTGGGACGGGGTGTGTATGTGCAGTCGTTCGTGCGCGGGGGCTAGGGCTGGCGTCGGAGGATGGGGCGGAGGGCTTCTAGGACGGCGGGGTCCTCGATCGTCGAGGGGACGGGTTCGGTGCGGCCGTCGGCGATGCCTCGCATGGTTTTGCGGAGGATCTTGCCGGAACGGGTCTTGGGGAGGCCTTCGACGACGGAGACGTCGCGGAAGGCGGCGACCGGGCCGATCTCGCGGCGGACGGCGGCGACCAGTTCGGCCTGCAGTACGTCAGGGTCGATGTCGGCTCCCGCTTTGAGGACAACGAGACCGCGTGGCAGTTGGCCTTTCAGGGCGTCGTGGACGCCGATGACCGCGCACTCGGCGACGGCGGGGTGGGCGGCGAGGACGGCTTCCATGGCGCCGGTGGAGAGGCGGTGGCCGGCGACGTTGATGACGTCGTCGGTGCGGCCCATCACGAAGACGTAGCCGTCCGCGTCGACGTAGCCGGAGTCGCCGGTCAGGTAGTAGCCGTCGTACCGGCTGAGGTAATTGTCGACATAACGCTGATCATCACCCCAGAGCGTCGGCAGTGCGCCGGGTGGCAGCGGGAGCTTGATGGCGATCGCGCCTTCGTCCCCCGCGGGAACGCGCTCGCCGGCGGCGTCGAGGATCTGGATGTCCCAGCCGGGAACCGAAACGGTCGCCGACCCCGGTTTGGTCGGCAGCGGCTCCAGACCGCGCAGGTTCGCGGCGATCGGCCAGCCGGTCTCGGTCTGCCACCAGTGGTCGACGACCGGTACGCCGAGATGCTCGTGCGCCCAGTGGTAGGTCTCGGGGTCGAGGCGTTCACCAGCGAGGAAGAGTGTTCGCAGGCTGCTCAGGTCGTGGCCGGCGGTCAGCTTCGCCTCGGGGTCGACCTTCTTGATCGCCCGGATCGCGGTCGGAGCGGTGAAGAGAGCGCTCACTCCGTGCTCGGCGATGACCCGCCAGAACGCGCCTGCGTCCGGCGTACCGACCGGCTTTCCTTCGTAGAGGACGGTGGTCGCGCCGACCAGGAGCGGCGCGTAGACGATGTACGAGTGGCCGACCACCCAGCCGACATCGGACGCGGTCCACCACACGTCGCCCGGGCCGATGTCGTAGATCGCGCGCATCGACCACGCCAGCGCGACCGCGTGCCCACCGTTGTCGCGGACGACGCCCTTCGGCTTCCCGGTCGTGCCTGACGTGTAGAGGATGTAGAGCGGATCGGTCGCCGCGACCGGGACCGGCGCCGCGGGCTCAGCAGTGAGCGTGGCCCAGTCGAGATCGCGCTCTCCAAGCTCAGCCTGTACGGCGGGACGCTGCAGCACGATCGTGTGTTCGGGCTGATGCGTGCTGAGTGTCAGGGCCTCGTCGATGATCGGCTTGTACTCGACCACCCGGGCAGGCTCGATCCCGCAGGAGGCGGACACGATCACCCGCGGGGTCGCGTCGTCGATCCGGGCGGCGAGCTCCTTGGGGGCAAAGCCGCCGAACACCACCGAATGGATCGCCCCCAGCCGTGCGCACGCCAGCATCGCAATGACCGCCTCGGGGATCATCGGCATGTAGACGATCACCCGATCGCCCTTGCCAACGCCCAGCCCGGCGAGCGCCCCGGCGAAGCGGGCCACCTCGTCACGCAACTCGGCGTACGTGAAGGACCGCGAACTGCTGGTCACCGGCGAGTCGTGGATCAGCGCGACCCGGTCGCCGTGGCCGGCCTCGATGTGCCGGTCCAGACAGTTGTACGACGTGTTGAGCTCCGCGCCGGGGAACCAGCGATAGAGCGGTGCCGCCGAGTCGTCGAGCGCACGGGTCGGTGGCGTCGTCCACGAGATCGCCCTGGCGGCCTCCAGCCAGAACCCTTCCGGGTCGTCCAGGCTCTGCCGGTAACTGTCCTCATACGCACCCATGCCAGCATCGTGGCAGGGTTGACGCATGACGGTAAATGTCGAAGACGTGCGGGCCGCGGCAGAACGAATCTCCGGACGGGTACGGCGGACCCCGGTGATCGAGGTCTCCCCCGGGCTCACATTCAAGCTCGAACTGCTGCAACACACCGGCTCGTTCAAACCGCGCGGGGCGTTCAACCGCCTGCTGCTCGCGAAGGAGACCGGCGAACTGACCGGTCAGGGTGTCGTCGCGGCCTCCGGCGGTAACGCGGGCCTGGCTGCGGCCTACGCTGCTCGCGAGCTCGGCGTACCGGCGCGGATCTTCGTCCCGGTCAACGCACCGGCACCGAAGGTCGCGAAACTGCGGACGCTCGGGGCAGACGTCGTACAGGTCGGGAACGAGTACGCCGAAGCCTTCGCCGCGGCCGTGATCGCGCGCGACGAGACCGACGCGCTGCTCGTCCATGCGTTCGACCAGCCGGAGATCGTGGCCGGCCAGGGCACGATCGGGCTCGAGCTGCTCGAGCAGGTCGGCGCCTTCGACACCGTGCTGGTCGCAGTCGGCGGTGGCGGGCTTGTCGCGGGGATCGCCACCGCCATCGGCAACCAGGCCAAGGTCATCGGCGTCGAGCCGATCCAGGCCCCGGACCTGCACCGCGCGCTGGAGGCCGGTCAGCCGGTCGACGGTCCGGTCGGCGGGGTCGCGGCCGACTCACTCGGCTCGCGCCGGCTCGGCGACATCGCGTTCGCCGTCGCTCAGAAGGAGGGCATCGGCTCGCTCCTGGTCGAGGAGGAAGCGATCATCGGCGCGCGCCACAAGCTCTGGCACGACTACCACCTCGCCGTCGAACACGGTGCCGCCACCGCCTACGCGGCCTTGGACTCGGGCGTCTACCAGCCTGCCGAGGGCGAGCACGTCGTCGTACTGGTCTGCGGAGCCAACACCGACCCCGCGAGCCTCAGGTAGAGCGGGGTTGTTTGGGCTTGTCGTCGGCCAGGAGCCAGGCCGCGATGATGCCGGCGATGGCGCCGAAGAGGTGACCCTGCCAGGAGATGCCGTCTTGGGGCAGCAGGCCGCCTAGCAGGGCGCTGCCCCAGACGACGATGACGAGGATGCCGACCAGGACCTGGGTGAGGCGGCGGTTGAAGATGCCGCGGGCGACCAGGTAGGCGGCGTAGCCGAACACGACGCCGCTGGCGCCGATGGTGATCGTGTTCGGCGGGGAGATGAGCCAGGTGCCGAAGCCGCCGATCACTGCGACGACCGCGGTGACCGAGGCCAGCCGGGCGGCGCCGCCGAGCGCGATCAGCGCGCCGAGGGTGACCAGGGGCAGCGTGTTCGAGATCAGGTGACCGAAGCCGAGGTGCAGGAACGGCGACGTGACGATGCCGACCAGGCCCTCCGGGTCACGGGCGATGATCCCGTACTGGTCGAGGCGGCCGTTGAGGGCCGTGTCGACGATCTCGCTGAGCCACATCAGCCCGATCAGCGCGGCGAGCAGCTTCAGCCCACTCCCGATCCGGGACGTGTCCACCGCCCGTCCGGTCCGCTTAGCCGGTGTCTGGAAACTCATGCCACAACAATGCCGTACTGGACCAAGTCTCAGGACGCGGCGAGCGCGGCGACAGCGCTGCGTGATCTCTGGGATACTCAAGGTTGCTGTCGAGTGGGGCTTGGGGGCTACACGATGCCGATCGCTGTCTACGTGCTCGGGCTGAGCATCTTCGCGCAAGGAACGTCCGAGCTGATGCTCGCCGGACTGCTCCCTGAGATGTCCGAGGACCTCGGCGTGTCGATCCCGGCCGCCGGTCTGCTGATCTCGGCCTTCGCCCTCGGCATGCTCCTCGGAGCCCCGATCCTCGCCGTACTGACCCTGAAGTGGTCCAGGCGGACGGCGCTGCTGCTGTTCCTCGGCATCTTCACCCTGACCCACATCGCGGGCGCGCTGACTCCGAACTACACGGTCCTGCTCGCGACCCGCGTCGTCGGCGCTTTCGTGTACGCCGGGTTCTGGTCGGTCGCCGCTGTCACAGTCGTGGCGCTCGTCCCGACCAATCGCCGGGCGCGCGCGATGAGCATCGTCACCGGCGGTCTCACGATCGCCACGATCGTCGGGCTGCCGATCGGGACCGTGCTCGGTCAGCACCTCGGCTGGCGGGCCGCGTTCTGGACGGTCGCCGGGTTGTGCGTGCTCGCGATGATCGGCGTCGTACGGACCATTCCAGGGGGCAAGCCGGATCCGGCGGCCGCACCGCGGCTGCGCGAGGAGCTGAGGGCTCTCCGGAGCCCCCGGCTGTGGCTCGCGTTCGCGACGACCGCGCTCGTGACGGCGTCGATCCTGGTCGTGTTCAGCTACCTCGCGCCGCTGCTCATCCAGACCACTGGGCTGCCCGCCGGCGCGGTGCCGGGGGTGCTGGCCCTCTACGGGCTGGGGTCGTTCATCGGGATCGCGATCGGCGGCCGGACCGCGGACGCGCTGCCGTTCCACACCCTGTTCACCGGGATCAGCGGCCTGATCGTGCTGTCGGCCGTGCTCGCGCTGACCGCGGGCAGCCCGATCGTGACGGTCGCGGCGATCTTCCTGCTCGGCGGCTTCGGCTTCGCCGTCAACCCGGCGCTGAACGCGCGGGTCTTCAGCCTGGCCGGCAACGCGCCGACCCTGGCGACCGCGACGAACTTCTCGTCGTTCAACATCGGCATCACGCTCGGGCCGTGGCTCGGTGGGATCGCGATCACCGCGGGAGCGGGGTACAGCTCCCTCGGCTGGATCGCGGTCGGCACCGGGCTCACGGCCCTCGCGACGGTCGTGGTGGCCGCCTACCTGCCGGTCAGTTCACCGGACCACTCGGGTCGAGGTGCGACGGATCGAAGTCTGCCTTCCGCTTGAACACGTACTTGTTCAGGACCCAGGTCAGCGCCCACAGCGCGACACCGACGACCATCAGGTAGCCCGCGATCTTGTAGTCCTTCGTCGCCCGGCCGGACAGCGGGCTGGCCAGGTAGACACACAGGACGGCACCGATCACCGGCAACGCGGTCGGCGCGTGGAAGTGCTTGTGCTCGACCTTGTCCCGGCGCAGCACCAGTACGGCGACGTTCACGATCGCGAACACGCACAGCAGCAGGAACGCCGTCGTACCGCCGAGTGCCGTCAGGTCGGCGTACCCGATCAGGACGAAGGCCAGCGCGGTGGTGAAGAAGATCGCGATGTACGGCGTCCGGCGCTTGTGCAGGACGCGGCCGAGCGGACCCGGCAGCACCTTCTCGTGCGACATGCCGTAGAGCAGGCGGCTGGCCATCAGCATGTTGATCAGCGCCGAGTTGGCGACCGCGAACATGGTGATCCAGGCGAAGATCTCGAGCGGGAAGCCAGGCGCACCGGCCTTGATCACCTCGAGCAGCGGCGCGTCGCCCTCGCTCAGCTTGTCCGGCGGCACCAGCGCGATCGCGGAGATGGCGACGGCCACGTAGATGACACCGGTGATACTCAGGCCGAGCAGCATCATCTTCGGGAAGATCTTGACCGGGTCCTTGGTCTCCTCGGCCATGTTCACCGAGTCCTCGAAACCGACCATCGCGAAGAACGCCAGCGCGGTCGCCGCGGTGACCGCGCTGAACGGCGACTCGCCGTCCGGCACGTTGAACTGGGTCAGCCGCGAGGTGTCACCCTCGCCGCCGATCAGCGCCCAGGCGCCGACCCCGATCACGATCAGCAGACCGGTCAGCTCGATGATCGTCAGCACGACGTTCGCCTTCACGCTCTCACCGACACCGCGCAGGTTCACGATCGCGATCAGCGCCATGAACGCGAGCGCGGTGATCATCAGCACCGAGCCGTGACCCTTGTCGATCCCGACCGCGGTGAAGAAGTTCGCCGCGAACGCCTTCGAGGCGCTGGAGGCCGAGGTGAGCCCGGAACACATCACCGCGAAGGTGAGCAGGAAGGTCAGGAAATGGATGCCGAACGCCTTGTGCGTGTAGACCGCGGCGCCACCGGCCTTCGGGTACTTCGTGACGAGCTCGAGGTAGGCGGTCGCGGTCAGCAACGCGACCACGAACGCGCACAGGAACGGCAGCCAGACCGCGCCCCCGACCTGCCCGGCCACCTTCCCGGTCAGCGCGTACACGCCGGTCCCGAGAATGTCGCCGACCACGAACAGCAGCAACAGACCCGGGCCCATCACCCGTTTCAGCTCGGGCCGGTCACCGGTCGCCGGCGCGACGGTGGCGCCTGAGGTGTCGCTCATTGTGCCTCCCTGGATTCGGTGCGTCAGTGGACCATATCCAAGGGTGCAATCGCCACGGCCCACGCTGCGGTGTGTGGCCGGAAGGTGACCGGCTCCGACTGCGAGCATGTGGCCTGTGATGCACCTTCGTCTCATCGTCCCACCGGATCGCAGCGGCCGCGTCCGGGACACACTCGTCGACGATCCCCGCGTGACCAGCGTGGTGTGCCTGCCGGGAGCAGCACAGCGGCCGGCCGGTGACGTCATCGAGTGCGATGTCACCAGGGAGGCGACCTCGGACATCCTCGACTACCTGAAGGATCAGGGACTGTACGACGACGGCTCGGTAGCGGTCGCCGTTGTCGAGTCGGCGCCGTCGCGGAACGCCCGCGCCACCGAGAAGGCGGCACCTGGCGCACCAGATGACGCGGTGATCTGGGACGCGGTGGTCGACCAGGCCTACAACGAGACAAGCGGCTCGTGGAGCTACTACACGTTCCTCACGCTCGCCACGATGATCGCCGCGGTCGCAGTGGTCACCGACTCGTCCATTCTCGTGGTGGGCGCGATGGTCGTCGGACCCGAGTTCGGTGTGGTCGCAGCTCTCGCGGTCGGGCTGGCTCTGCGCAACCGCGGTCTGACCTGGCGATCGATCCTGCTCCTCGTCCGCGGTTTCGCACTCGCGATCGTGCTGACCGCTCTCGCCGCCCTGGTCGCCCGGGCCGTGGGCTGGGTCGACACCGAGTCGATCACCGCGGCGCGCCCTCTGACGGGATTCATCTGGCGACCGGACAAGTGGTCGGCGGTGGTCGCCGTACTGGCTGGATGTGCCGGAGTCCTCTCCCAGACCGCCGGGCGCTCGAACGCCCTGGTCGGCGTCTTCATCTCAGTCACCACCGTGCCCGCCGCCGGCGACCTCGCCCTGTCGCTCGCGCTCTGGGCTCCCGGCCACATCGGCGGCGCGGCCGCGCAGCTAGGCATAAACCTGGCCGGCATGACAGTCGCCGGCGTGCTCACGCTCCTCGTCCAACGACTGGTCTGGCGTACGTCGGAACAAGTCAAGCGCTGATCAGCAGGTTGCGAGCATGGTTTGGAGGGCGGTCTTCTCGGCGGCCTGCAGCGACAAGCCGTAGGTGTGCTTCACCCAGATCCACTCGCGCGCGTAAACGCAGTGCACCGCCGAGTTGGTCGGCTTCCATTCCGACGGGTCCGAGTCGCCCTTGGACCGGTTGCTGGAGGCGGTGACTGCGATCAGCTGCGCGATGCTCAAATTGTTCGCGAACTCCTCGCGCTTCGCGGTCGTCCATCCACTCGCGCCGGACTTCCACGCCTCCGCGAGCGGCACGATGTGGTCGATGTCGATCGCCGAATCATCAGTCACCCACGTCGCGTCGTACGAGCTGTACCAGCGCCCGGCAGTCGGCTCGCACTGACTGTCCACAGTCACGCCGGTCCCATCCCGCTTGAGGACCTGGTCCCGGGTGTCGCACGTGCCCGACACCGTGTGCCAATGCGGGAACTTGTCCCGCGAATACCCACTCGTCGATCCCTCGGCCTTCACCGTCAGGGCGTTCAGGTAGGTGGTCGACGTACTAGCTGCAGGTGGCGTCGGCGGAGCTGCCAGCGCCGGGCTCGAAGTGAGCACCCACACCGCGGTCGCCGAGATCATGAGGGCGGTCAAACGTCGCATCAGTCAGGCCTTCCGAAGGGCGGATCCCCCCTGACGTGCTGCCCTCAAGCCTTCCCCGACCGCCTCACCCCGGAAACCACTCAGTGGTGAAAGGCCGATGAACGCTCGGCCGAACCTGCATTACTCGTACGGCGTCACACGGCCATGAGAGATCTCCAGTGGGACGGCAGCATCAACGCCCGGGACCTAGGCGGCCTCGGAAGCATGCGAACGGGCGCGATCGTGCGGATGGAGGCGCCGACGCGCCTCAGTGCGGACGGCTGGGCTGCCGCCTGGGCGTACGGGATCCGCACGATCGTCGACCTGCGCCACGTGAACGAAGGCCCTCCGGATCAGGTGCCGCGGCCGGCGGGAATGACCGTCGTACAGGTACCACAGGACCCGGCGACCGACACCCCGTTCTACAAGCACTGGTCGCAGCTGGACAGCTTGGCTTCGCCGCTCTACTTCCCCGCACTGCTGGCGGAGTACCCGGAGGTCGTCGTCGCCGCGGCTCGGGCGATCGCGAACGCCGCTCCGGGCGGAGTGGTGATCCACTGCGCCAGCGGCAAGGACCGCACCGGTCTCCTTTCACTGGCGCTCCTCACCTTGGCGGGCGCCGACGCGCAGGAGATCATCGCGGACTACCTCCTCACCTACGAGCGCATGAAGCCCCGGTTCGACGAGCTGGGCGTTCGTGATCAGCTCACCGCGGTGACCGAGATCGTCGCCGCCCACGGCACCACCGTGCAAGCATCGCTCGCCTCAACCATCGACTTGTTGGCAATGCCCGCCTTCCTCCTCAACAACGGCCTGTGCGAGAAGGAGCTCCACGCTCTCCGCGCCCGCCTGCTGACTGCCTAGTCCCCCTCCACAACCTGACTTCGGTCAGCCTCGCCGGACTGGATGCACCGCATGGCGCTGGCCTGCGACGATGCCTGTCCGAACGGGCTATTTCAGGCACTAAGGAGATCGGATACCGCTGTTGTGCCGGCAGATGTAGGTTCGGTCCCGGGGAGACGGCGAGCAGGGTGTCCTCACGCCCGAACGCCCGGAGGGCGTGTCTGGTGTGGGGAGGGTAGTGAACCGGAATCGGTTGGTTGCGCTCCCCAAAACGGTTTAGGGAGCGTCCGGGTCGGCCCCGATCGCTGTCCCTAAACCGGTTCGGGGAGCCCTGCCCCTCTGAACCGGGCGGTTTTGCTCCCCAGTACCCGCGACCGCGCCCAGCGGAGACCCCCGTCCTACGCCCGGCCCCCTCTACCTATCGTCCGGTCAGACTGGCGGCGATGGTCGGCGTTCTTTTCGGACGTTGTGATCAATCTGCGCGGGCACAACGCATGCTGGGCGGGGGTGGGGTGGACCTGGGCCACCGTCTAAACCGGACTCGAGCCGTCCGGGCAGGCCACGCTGAGCGTGAACCGGGCGCGCCGCACGGAGTTGGTGGGTGATGGCGGTCCGCCTGCCACCGCGTCGGATCACCCATCGGCACGGTGGCTTCACTCGATGCGCCACCAACAGGAAGCCCCGCCTCGACTGTGGGGAGATTGCCGCCGGTAAACGATGTACAACAGCACGCTGGCCACACTCGACCGTCACATCTCACACTCACCGAGCGTGTACGCCCGAGCCAACAGGTCGGTTCTTGTGGCCCATTGGCCGCGCGACACACCGAACCAGCGCCATCGGTACAGCCACGATTGCCACCCCGCGAGCCAGCATCATTTGGTAGGCGTCGCCGTTGGCCGCGGCAGTTTGCCCACCTTTGGCAGATTGAGCGTAGCCACGACCTGCCGGGTCAGCGCGACCACATCGTCGACCGCGTTGCGACCCTTCAACGACTTGTCGATCATCACGCCGTAGGTCCAGTCACCAACGATCAGATTCGAGACCGCGTCGCCAGTCGCAAACGTCTTACCCGAGGCCGCGTAGCCCATACCTTCGGTGTCTGGAAAGACATATTCCGACCGCCCCGATGCAAGTGTGCTCGGGACTATCGCATCGTCGACCGGACTGACGCCAAGTGGCTCAACGACGACAGTGACGTCGCCAACTCCGCTGGCCTTAACAGTAGAGATCCGACATTGAGCTTCTTGCAGGGACGGCTCGCCGGGGTCCTGGCCGGATCCCGGCGAGCCCACCTTCGATCCGGCTCCCCGCAAATCCGTAGTACCCAGGACGATCGCAAGACTGTCCTTCGACACGAAGCCGCACAGCAACTCGCCTGACGCAGCAACTGTCGGCAGCGGCCGCAGGTCCGCATCCTTGGAAGAGTCGGAACACCCGGCCATGCTGAACATCAAAGGCAGGACCAGTAACACAAGCCCTCTGACCGGGATCACCTGCTCGGCGTCACGGTCGGCCGCGGCAACTTGCCCAGCTTCGGCAGATTCAGCGTGGCCACCAGTTGCCGCGTGATGGCGACCGCGTCATCGACCGCATTTCGACCGCTGGCCACCTTCTGGATAGCCACCGTGTAGTGCCAATCTCCACGAAGCAGATGTGAAACGCCGGCACCGCTGTAGACGACCTGGTCGGACGTGGCGAAACCTTGCCCGCCCGACGCAGGAAAGACATACCGAGCGTCGCGAGCAGCAAGAATCCTTGGAACGATTGCGTCGGCCCTCGCCGCAGACCCGATCGGCTGAACCGCGACAACGAGTGCTCGGTCGCCCTTGACAGCATCTGAGTACACGTCGCAGATGGCCTGCGCCAGACTCGATCCATCCGGATTGCCCCCCACATCGACCTTCGATCCCGTCGCAGTGAAGTCGGTGGTGCCCAGCGCGATCGAAACGCTCTCCTGCGACACGAACCCACACACCGGCCGGCCCCGATCCTCAGGCACAGACGGACCAGAACGGCCCGTCAACACCGCGAGACCGACAGCCACTCTCCAACTCAGCTCACTCACCTACTCGGCGACGCCGTCGGTCGCGGCAAAACGCCGGTCTTTGGTAGATCTAGTTGAGCCACAACCTGCCGCGTGATGGCCGCGACATCCGAAACCGAGTCCCGCCCTGGCGTGTGATTCTTCACGTACACGCGGTACCGCCAATCGCCCCGAATGAGGTGTGCGACGCCGGCGATCTCGTTCGAGACGTCTTCCTCCGCGTAGCCCTGCCCGTCAGAAGGCGAAAAGACGAAGGACGGCTTCCGACGTGCGAGCTCGGTCACCACAGCCTGGTCCTGAACCGGAAAAATTCCCAACCGCTGTACGTCCACCCGCAATGCGTAGGTAGTCCGATCGTCATTAATTGTGCAGTCAGCCAGATTCAGTCGGGACCCATCCGGATTCCGAGTACCACTCAACTCCGGCATGCTGCCGACCGCCTCGAATTCAGTTGTCCCCAACGCCTCAGCGACACTGTCAGCCGAAACGAAGCCGCACAAGACTTTGCTGGCAGGAGCGGACGGCAGCGGTGTCGAGTCTTCTTTGTCACCGCATCCGGCCAGCAACGTCAAGGCCAAGGACACCGTCACCAGCCACCCGGACGACCTCGTCGTCATTGTGCACCTCCATGGGCACTGAGCAGTGTCAGCACAGTGCCGTACGGATCGACAACGCTGTTCTGCACCCAGTCACTGGGACCCATTCCACTGCGGGTATACCAGTCGTGAAAGCCGGCGCTCGCGAAGTCGAACGCGGGTGGACTGACCGGTTTACCGTCCGGGCCCAGCACAAAAGCGTTCGAAGGAGGCGGCAGTCGCCTGCCTGGCCTCGGCCCGTTGGCCAGGTCGTAGTATTTCTGATCGAAGTACCCAGCCCGCAGCATGTTGCTCACCGCGAGTTCTTTCAGATTCTCCAGGATCGCCGACTTCTCGGATTCGTAGTCGGCAGTCGGCTGATTGCTCGGCGCGTTGGCTATTGCGGCGAGACTCGCATCCGTCACCTGGTCGAGGATCAGGCCGGTCCACTTTCCGGTCGGCATCGGAATGAACGGCAGCTTCAGCGCCAGACCAATGGCGTTCGAAACGTTCTGAGCGCGCACCTTGTCAAAGTCTTCGTCGCTCTTCTTGCCCTTGATGCCATTCATGATGAGGAAGCCCATCGTGGAGCTCAACTGAGTCGCCACGCCAAAGACTGCCGGCGACTTGCCCACCCCGTTGATCATGTCCACAGGCACGTGAGGATCACCCTTCAGATCCTTCGCGAACGCATAGCTGTACATCAACTGTCCGGCTGCTCCAACGCCGGCCGCGACGACCTTGAGGTGGTTCGGGTCTTCAGCCAAGATGCCGATGATATGCCCCAGCGCAGCGGGACTGACCGCAGCGCCGAACGGGCCTCCCGGCGGGAAGCCTGTCGGCGCCTCGGCCAGCCAGCCTGCACTTTGCTTGTCCTTGACACCATTCCCAAGGCCCGCGACCCGGATCAGGTCCGGACTGTAGCTTGCGAGCATGCGAGCCAGGCTGTCCCGCATGGCTGTACCGGGCTTCCATCCTTGGTGATCGTTGTAGCCCTTATAAGACCCAACAACTTTGCCTTGACCGATGTGATCGCCGATGAGGGCGAACGTCTGGCTGGCTATGGTGGCTGAGGTTCGGCCTTCGGGGGTGCGGTCTCGCCAGGTGGTGGTGGCGGATTGGAGGGCGTTGCCGAGGGCGTCGCCGGCGTCGCCGGGCCAGGTACCGGGGAGGTCGGGGTATTTGTCGGGGAAGTCCGGCCAGGCGCGGTCTTGGATGAGGTATTTGAGGCGGGAGTTGACGGCGACCTTCTGGCCGTTGACCTCGATGTCCGTGGTGGCGGCGTGGGGGTTGGAGACGTCGAAGAAGTTTTGGGCTGCCTCGGGGTTGCGGGACAGGGACTCCAAGACGTTGGCCATCACGTCCGGCATGATTCGGCCGTCAGGTTGGTAGGCGCCGGCGAAGACGCGGTTCGGCTCCCAGAAGCTGCGCGGTGCCCAGACGGGGTTGTCCTTGTGGGCGTATTCGTAGTCGTAGACCTTGCTGCTGACCGTGTCCAGGAATCTGGTGGAGAAGCGGCCGTAGCGGAGGAGCATCGAGAGGGACTGGCCCTGCCCGTACATGACTTCGGAGGGAGTCGAGCTTTGGCTCTTGCCTTCGGTGATCGCGTCGGCGTATTTCTCTGCGAAACCGGCTGGCAGGCCTACGCCCTCGACGTCTCGGGTCGCGGTGGCGAGCGTGGTACCCAGAGCTGAGACGAGGGTGGTGTATTGCCTCGTCCAGGCTGCCAGTTCCGGGGACTTCTTGCCGTGCTCGGTGAGGATGCTTTCGCGCTCGCGGGAAGCGAATCGGAGCGCCCAGGAGAGTTGCTTCAGGTCCGTGGTGCCGGCGAAGCCGAGAGCGAAGTACGGGTCGCTCTGGTTCTTGGCGAGTACGGCGACCAGTTCGGGGCTCAGATGGCCTGGATCCGCGTTGATCTTTGTGGCGATGTCCTTGCCGAGGGCGCGAGCCTGGTCCGGCGTGAGGGTGGAGAGCAGAGACTCGTCAATCCGGACGCTCCCCCTGTTTCCCTGATAGTGGCGGCCGAGGTTGATGGATTGGTTCTCGATCTGTTGCGCCAGGGAGAGGCGACGGCGTAGGCCTGGAAGTTGTTGCGTGGCCCAGTCGGCCGTCTGGGTGATGACGGCGGCTTCTTGGGCGGAGGCGAGGATTCCGCTGCTGGTGCTTTTGATGCGGCGGCCTGTGGCTTCCAGCGCTCCGGCGGCGTCTGTCATGCGTCGGATGAGGTCGGCCATGGCGACCAGGTCGATGGTTGCGAGGGTCACTGGATGCGTCCTCGCTGCCGCCAGTGCAGTTGCCAGGCCGTTGGCTCGACCTTGTCGGGTTCGGCGCGGTGGATGGCTTCGACCTCGGTGAGGCAGGCTTGGGCCGCGTTCTTGACGGATTTGTCGCGGCCTTGCAGGTCGGTGCCGAAGGCGGCTGAGGTGCCGCCGGTCCAGGCGCCGGAGGCGAAGGCTGCCTTGGCTGCATTCAAGGCTATGGTCGCGCCGTGGACGTCCTGGCGCACTTTGGGCAAGGCCTCGCTGACCGCGTGTTTGTACGGATTCGGAATGTCCCCAGTCATCGTCTCCCCCAGATTCGACTTACCGGAGGAGATCGTAGCCTGCAGCCGATCCACTACTGGGTGTGGTCAGTCGCGCTCGACCACGGTGAGGGTCCAGCCGGAGGCGGCGGGCTGTAGCTCGGCGTTCCAGCGGTCGGTTACTAGTTTGTGGAGGGCTTTGGGGGTGCCGGGGTCTTTGCCTGACTCGAGGAGGTGGCGGGCTACTAGGCCGCGGGTGTGTTTGGCCATGTGGGAGACGACGGTTCGTATGCCGTTGCGCTCGCGGACGACGTTGACCGAGACCCACTTGGTGGCTCGGTGGGCGGTTGGGCGCCAGGCGGCTACGTAGGTGGAGGAGCGGCAGTCGACGATTACGCCGTCGGCCTCGGCTAGGGCTGCGGCCAGGGGCTCGCGCCAGACGCCGGCTAGCGGGCCGTGGCCGGGGAGCGTCGTACCCATGGAGAGCCGGTACGGCGGTACGCGGTCGGCTGGGCGTAGTGCGCCCCAGGCGGCGGAGACGACCAGGAGGCGGTTCGCTGCACGGCGTTTGGTGCCGGCGGAGAACGTGGAGTAGCCGAGAGCGTCGTACAGGACACCGGAGTAGAGCTCGGAGACCGGTACGGCGGGTTCGGTGCGCCAGCGTGTGTTGCGATCGACCTCGGCTTGCAGGGAAGCGCCGACCCCGAGCACGCCGTACGCGTCTTCCGAGGCGGACACCTTGGCCAGCGTCTCCAGGACCTGCTCGCGAACGGGGTTGAGCTCGGGGAACGACAGGGAGCCGAAGTCGACGGCGCGACCGCGGGACCGGCCAGTCTTGCCCTCGGACGGGGGCAGCAGGATCAGAGTCACGTGAGGTCGTCCAGGACGGCGAGGTCGTCGAGGGTCGGCTCCCAGGTGCCGGCCGCGACGTTCTGCGCGATCTGCTCCGGAGTCGTCGCGCCGGCGATCACCGAGGCGACCGCAGGCTGTGCGGCCAGTCCGCCGATCGCGACGTCGATCATGGTCAGGTCGCGCTCGGCGGCGAAGGTCTCGAGCGCCTCGATCTTGTCGAAGTCGGCGCGGGCCAGGCGCTGCGGCTGCCCGGCCAGCCGGGTGCCCTCGGGTGCCTCCTCGCCGCGCTTGTACTTGCCCGTGAGCAGACCGGCCGCCAGCGGGAAATAGGGCAGGATGCCGATCCCGAGATGCTCGCAGGCGGGAACGAGCTCGTCCTCGACGTCACGCTCGAGCAGGGAGTACTGGTTCTGGGCGCTGATGAAGTGCTCGTGACCGCCGGTCCGGGCGGCCCAGTCGGCGTCCACCACCTGCCAGCCGGCGAACTGCGAGCTGCCCAGGTACCGAACCTTGCCCTCGGCAACTAGCTCGCTGAGCGCAGCGAGGGTCTCCTCGATCGGGGTGACCGGGTCCGGCACGTGCAGCTGGTAGAGGTCGATCCAGTCCGTCCCGAGCCGGCGCAGACTCGACTCGACCGCGCGGCGGATGTAGCGGCGCGAACCGCGCACGCCCCAGTCCGGCCCGTTCTCGCCGTGCATGTCGCCGCCGAACTTCGTCGCGATGACCACCTCGTCGCGGCGCGCACCGAGCGCCTTGCCCAGCAGCTCCTCGCTGAAACCGAGCTCACCGCGGTAAACGTCGGCAGTGTCGAACAGGGTGATCCCCGCGTCGACAGCGGCGTTGACCACCGCGTCGGCCCGGGCCCCGTCGAGGCGTCCGCCGAAGTTGTTACAGCCCAGCCCGACCACACTCACCGTGAGGCCGGAGTCACCCAGTTGCCGGTACGCCATCGTGCTCATGCCTAGAGACTAGCTACCGCATAGAGTTGCGGTCATGCCGAGTCTCTCCGTCGACGGCGCCCGTACCCGGGCCGCCGCACTCTCCGTCCAGTCGTACGACGTCGATCTCGACCTTACTCAGGGCGAGCGAACGTTCGGATCCACCACCGTGATCAGGTTCAGCGCGTCTGAGCCGGGCAGCTGGCTGGATGTGAAGCCCGACGAACTGTTGTCGGTGACGCTGAACGGGGAGCCGGTCGACGTGACCGGGCTGACCGACGGGCGGCTCGAGCTGACCGGGCTGCAGGCGGAGAACGAGCTCGTCGCGGTCGCCACGATGGCGTACACACACGACGGCGAGGGCATCCACCGCGCGGTCGACGCCGCCGACGGTCTGACCTACACGTACGCGATGTCGTTCCTGGACGCGGCGCCGCGGATCTTCGCCTGTTTCGACCAGCCGGACCTCAAAGCGCCGTACCGGGTGAAGGTGACCGCGCCGACCGAGTGGCTGGTGCTGGGCAACGGCGCGGCGACGCAGGTCTCCCCCGGTCGCTGGGAGCTGGCCGAGACGAAGCCGCTCTCGACGTACTTCGTCACGATCGTGGCCGGGCCCTACTACCAGATCACCGACGAGCACGACGGGATCCCGCTCAGCGTGGTCGCGCGGCAGGCGCTGAAGGAGGCGCTGGACCGCGAGGCCGCGGACATCTTCCGCGTCACCAAGCAGTCCTTCGACGCCTACCACCAGATGTTCGGCTACCGGTACCCGTTCGGTGAGTACCACCAGGCGTTCGTGCCGGAGTTCAACGCCGGCGCGATGGAGAACCCGGGCTGCGTGACGTTCCGCGACCCGATGGTGTTCCGGTCCACCGCGACCGACCAGCAGCGCGGCGTCCGCGCCAACACGATCGTCCACGAGATGGCCCACCAGTGGTTCGGTGACACGGTCACGATGAAGTGGTGGAACGACCTGTGGCTGAACGAGTCGTTCGCCGAGTACATGGCGCACCGGGTCTCCTCCACGTCGACCGACTACACGGACAACTGGGTCGAGTTCTCCTACGTCCGCAAGTGGTGGGGCCTGCAGGCCGACCAGCGCTCCTCGACGCACCCGGTCGCGGCCGACCCGGTCAAGGACGCGATCTCGTCGCTGGACGACTTCGACGGCATCTCCTACGCCAAGGGCGCGGCGGTGCTCAAGCAGCTGGCCAACTACCTCGGTGACGACATCTTCCTGGCCGGGGTGAACGCGCACATCCGCGCCAACGAGTTCGGCAACGCGACCTTCGGCGACCTGCTCGCCAAGTGGACCGAGGCCGGCGCGGAAGACATCGACAGCTGGGCACAGAACTGGCTCCGTACGCCGGGTGTCGACACCATCACCGCGGTCCGGACCGCGGACGGGATCAAGCTCCGCCGGACCGCGCCCGCCGAGTTCCCGGCGCAACGGCCGCACAAGCTGACCGTCGGCGGGTACGACGCCGACGGCACCGCCACGATCGTCGACGTGGTCATCGACGGCGACGAGGTCGACGTACCGCTGGACCCGGCGACCCTGGTCGTCATCCCGGACACCGGCGACGACACCTGGGCGAAGATCCGGCTCGACGCCGACAGCCTGGCGAACCTGACCGTGGTGCTGCCGAAGATCACCGACGGCGTGACGCGGGCCGTCGTACTGAACAGCGTGCGCGACTCCGCGGCCGACGCCGAGCTCGACCCGCGGCTGGGGTTCGACATCCTGCTCGGCATGCTGGCCTCCGAGACCACCGACGTCGGTGTCAGCACGATGGTCCACTGGGCCTCCACCCATCTCCTCGGCGTCTACCTGCCCTACGAGGAGAACCGGGTCCGGCTCCACCAGGTGCTCGCCGAGCGGCTGTCCAGTCTTCCGGCCGGCAGCAGCTTGCAGCTCGCCGTCGTCCGCGCGTGCGGGCGGTTCAGTGCCGACACCGCCCAGCTGCAGGGCTGGCTCGCCGGCGACGGCGTTCCGGAAGGCGTCACGATGGACGCCGACCTGCGCTGGGTCATCATGCTGCGGCTCGCCCAGATCGGGGCGATCGGCGAGGCGGAGATCGACGCCGAGTTCGAGCGCGACTCGTCGTCCGAGGGCAAGGTGCACGCCACCCGCTGCCGCGCGGCACTCCCGCTGGCGGAGGCCAAGGAGCGTGCGTGGGCGACCATCATGACCGACGCCGACGTGCCGAACTACGAGCTGGACGCCGCGTCCGAGGGGTTCTGGCACCCGATGCAGGCCGAGCTGACCGCGCCGTACCTGGACCGGTTCTTCGCCGAGATTCCCAGCACCGAGAAGCTGCGCTCCGGATGGATCGTGGCCGCAACGGCCCTGCTGGCCTTCCCGCGCTTCGCGGTCGATGAGCGGGTCGTGGCGCGTGCCACCGATCTGATCGCGGACGAATCCGTCGCGGGCGGTATCCGCCGTTCGGTGGGCGACCGCACCGACGATCTGAAGCGTGCGCTCGCTGTTCGGGCGGCGTACAAGGTCTGACTTGTGCCAATTTGAATTTGTGACGGTCAGCAGGGCCCTTTCGTCTCGCAGTCACGGCGGGTTGTGACTACTGTGACTGGTGTGACGTGAAGGGCCTTGGTGAGCAGCGTGAACGTGATTTCGTGACGTAACCTCCACAATGACCGGCCGGTACGGCGTGCCGGTCTTGGTCAGGCCCCCGTCCCGGGAGAGACTGTCGAGAACCGCACAGGAGAACAAAGGCAATGCGCGAGGCGAGGCTCGTCGGTCTGAGTCAGGATGGCACCAAGCTGATCCTGGCGATGTCCGAGACGGGTGAGGAGTTCGCCGTCCCGGTCGACGACCGGTTGCGTGCGGCCCTGCGCGGCGACCGTGCCCGACTCGGCCAGCTGGAGATTCAAATGGAGAGCGCGCTGCGCCCACGAGACATCCAGGCTCGGATTCGTGCCGGGGAGAGTCCCGAGGCGGTCGCGGCCGTTGCCCAGATGCCGATGGAGCGCGTGATGGCGTTCGCCGGGCCGGTCCTGGCCGAGCGCGACCACATCGCGAACCTCGCCCAGCGTGCCTCAGTACGGCGTCGCGGTGGTGCCGACGCGCCGACCCGCAATCTCGGTGCGTGGGTGACCGAGCGGCTCCGGACCAGGCACGTCGATCCGGCCTCGGCCGACTGGGACGCCTGGCGCCGCGACGACGGCCGCTGGCAGGTCCGGGTCTCGTACTTCGTCGAGGCCGAGGACGTCTCCGACCCGGAGCGCAAGGAAGAGAAGATCGCCCTCTTCGCGTACGACGCTCCCGGGCGTTACGCGGTCCCGGACGACGACGAAGCGCGCTGGCTGGTCGGCGAGCAGGCGCAGGTGCTGCCTCCCCCGGCGCAGCCGATCCACCAGCCCGGTGAGCGGCGATTGACCGCCGTCGCCGATATCGATCTTTCGGTCGCGCCCGATCACGGCGCCGACTCGTACGAGGCCGGCTTCGAGGACACGATCAGCCTGCCGCGCCGCAACAACCCCGGAAACCAGCCGGTTTCCCGGGATGCGGAGCGCGGTCCGCGGCGCGTGCACTCGGTGCCGAATCCGGATGAAGAGCCGACGCTGATCGACGTACCGATCGAGCAGCCGCCGGCGTTGCACCCGACGGTTCGCGCGGTCGAGCGTCCGTCCCAGCCGCCGGCCGAGACCGCAGCATTCGCGCCGCCGGAAGAGCGTGCGGCACCGCCTTCGAACCCGTTCACCGAGCGGCGCGATCCGGCTCCGTTCCAGGAGTCGCGGAACGCGCCGGAGCGGCCAGCTGGTCCGCCGCCGGGGTCGGTCGAGCGCGGACGCCCAGAGGCCGAGCCGACGCGTCCGCCCGCGCAGCCGCCGTACGAGCGTCCTGCCGCGACAACTCCTGCGGCCCCCGTCCGCCCGGTCGAGCAGCGCCAGAACGAATCACGCCCGGCTGACCCCCGCCAGGCCGAGCCCCGGCCGGCTGAATCGCGCCCAGCCGACCCGCGTCCGACTGAATCACGTCCGGTGACGCCGCAGCCGACTGCGCCCCGGCCGACCGAGCTTCGGCCGCAGCAGCCGGTCGCGCCGACGCGTCCCGTCGAGGAGACCCGGGCGCCCGCGCAGGAGCAGCTGCCCGAGGAGCCGGCCGCCGAGGCCGCCCCCACGGAGGAGCCGAAGAAGAAGCCGGCCAAGCGCGGCTCGAAGCGTGCCAGTGTGCCGAGCTGGGACGAGATCATGTTCGGCAAGAAGGCCGACTGAACTGACGGCATCAGCGGACCCGCATCGATTCTTCGGTGCGGGTTTTGTCGTATCTACGGACAGTTGTCCCAGATCGCGGACAGCGTCGTGGGTGGTGTTGTCGATGCGCGCGGGCTCTGCCATGATCATCGGCATGCAGAACCTGCTGTGTTGTTGCTGTTGTTGTCGCTGACGCGCGCCGTCTCCGGCGCACGAGGCCCTGCCCTTTCCCAGGCCCGCCCGCCGACACCAGCACCCACAGGATCTTGCACCCATGAATCTTCCGGCCTTTGCCGATCTTCTCGCGTCCCGCGGCCTCCGCCTGCTGCCCGGCTCCCACGCCGTGCCGGTCGAGCTGCTCGTCCAGCTGCCTGACGCCACGATCGCCCGCTTCACCGCCCGCGGCACCACGCTGCAGCTCCAGCACTACCCCGCCGACGCGCTGACCGCCGTCACCATCGCCGCCGAGTGCGGCTGCGGCGACCACCACCCGCAGACCGGCCCGGCCCGCGTCACCCTCAGCCGGTACGCCGTACCGACCGACGAGCGCACCATCGACGGCGAACTCCTCTTCGGCTGGCAGCACCACGAAGCAGGCCTCCTCCGCCTCACCGACGCCGCCACCCACTTCTTCACCCTCCTCGAAGACCTCCACACCCCCGCCCGCGAACTCGTCGGCGTAGCCTGACCCGCTGCCTCGGCCCGGGACGAACGCGGTGGTTGCTCGCCGCTGCGGTCGATTGGTAGATGACGGGTGGCTGAGCACTTTGCTTGACCAGTAGCCCCTCCTTCCCGAATGTGCTCGTCCCATCCCGCCGCTCGGATTCGGCCGGCTGGATCGGCGGTGGCTGGTCGCCGCTGCGGCCGGTTTTACGGAGACGGGTGGCTGGGGCGGTCTACGGCTGGGCCGGATGGTGCGGTCGGTGACCGCGGTTGCCGGTGCCTGTGGCTAACGGGCCGTGGTTGCCGCCGACGATCAGGAGGCTTGGTAAGTGACCCGCCGCGGTGGTTGCTGCCGGCAAAACCAGTTGGCCGGGCGATGCCGTCGGCGAGTGAACCCTCTGTGCTGCCCGCGAGTGAAGCCACCGTGCGGTCGGCGAGTGACTCCTCTGTGCTGCCCGACCGAAGCCACCGTGCCGGCCGCGAGTGAAGCCACGTGCGAGTGTGAGAAGTGGGCGCCGAGTGTGAGGAGAATCTCGCCGGAAATCGATATCCGGCGGCACGGTCCCCCCACTCGGTCGCTGATCGCACGGTGGCCCCACTGGCCGGGGGCAGTGACGGCGGACTGGGGAACCTAACCTCCCGAAAACGACCAGTAACGCTCCCCAGTCCCGATGCCCCGCGCCACCACCAGCGGCCGGAGACAACACGTTGGGGCCGGAGACAACAAGTCGTAGCCGGAGACCTATGGCAACAGGTCTCCAGCCGTCACAAGGTGTCTCACGCCACCACTGGTGGCGCGAGACCGCCCGTCCGCTTTGCTGGCCGGTACTTTTTTCTGGGGATGGCGACCAGAACTTACCGACTACCGTCACCCCGCCGACCTCAGCCGTAGCCCGGAAGCTCAAGCAACCGCAACCGTGGTCACCGGCCCCGCCATCCCCCTCAGCCACAGAACCGCTCAGCCACCCGCCTCAGTAATACCGGCCGCAGCGGCGACCAACCACCGCCCACCTCGCCGGCCGAATCCGAGCGGTCGGATGGGACGAGCACATTCAGGAAGGCGGGGTTACTGGCCAGACCGAGCGCTCAGCCACCGCACGACGCCCCGGCCGCCCCGGCCGACCGCCTCGACCGGTCCCGTTGCTAGCGCCACCTCGTGGGTTCCCCCACCAGCTTGTCGGTTTTGGACCCGCATGCGAGTCCAAAGCCCACAACCGGATGGGTCGACCCAGCAGATGCGGCGGGGGTCGGGAGGTTTGGGTGACCGGATGGTGGGCTCTTGAATTAGTAACACGCTTGGTTTAACTTATCGGCGCCTGACCTCGTGAGCTTCCGGACCGCCACCTGGAGACCTGCATGACCAGACGTCTGTTTGCCCGGTTCCTACCCGCCCTACTTCTCGCCGGTGCGATAGCTGTGCCGCAGCAGGCGCACGCGGCGAGCATGTATCCCAGTGGGGTCGGTGCCGATCTCGGGCCGGCGCCGACCACGCTCGGCGTGAAACCGGCGGCCGGTGACGACCCGGCTGGGTTGCGTACCGGGACCGAGCAGGGGCGTGGCTATTGGGAGACCAACCAGGCGGCCGGCACCGGCTATCTGGAGTTCGACGTCGACCGGGACTACGTAGACGAGATCGGCACCGACGGTGTCCTGGTGACGGTGACCTATCTCGACCGTGGGACCGGCAGCCTCGAGCTCCAGTACGACGCCGCCGCCAACCCGCAGGCCGATGCGACCGACGTCCAGCTGACCGACAGCGGCCAGTGGAAGACCGGGATCTTCGAGCTGACCGGGATCGGTTTCACGAACCGCCTCGGGGACGCCGACATCCGGCTGTTCGGCAGCGCCGACATCACCGTCGCCGGGCTGCGGATCAGTACGGCGGGTGCGTCGGTCCAGCTCGGGGCATCGCCGATCCAGTCCGGCATCAGCCCGCGCGCAGGTGACCGCGCCGAGGGCCTGGTGACCGGCGTACAGGATGGGCGTCCGTACTGGCAGACCGACCGGACTGCTCCGGCGCCGGGCACGAACTTCTTCTACATGAACGTCTCGGACACCTACCTGTACAACAACCGCAACCTGGTGCTCGTGAGCATCGACTACTTCGATGCGGGCAACGGCCAGTTCGGTCTGCACTACGACTCCCCCGGGTCGACGATCCCGGAGATGTTCAAGAACTCCGAGGTCATTCGCTACGGCGACTCCAAGACCTGGAAGACCTACACGTTCGCACTCCCGGACGCCGTCCTGACGAACCGCTCGAACGGCGGCGACTTCCGCATCCACAACGGTGACGGTGCGGTCGATCTGAAGGTCGCGGCGGTACGCGTGGCCAAGGTCGCGACCACGCTGAACGTCACCGAGGGCCTGCTCGATCTCATCGGTACGGCGGCGCGCGTCGAGAAGGCAGCCCGTGAAGGCACCCGCGACGGCCAGTATCCCGCCGGAAGCCGCGCCACCCTGCGCCAGGCAATCGACGATGCGCGCACAGTGGCGAGCACTCCGGGTGCGACCGACGTACAGGTGAAGCAGGCGCTCCGGGCACTGCAGGCCAGGCTCGACGCCTTCAAGCCGGTCGACACCAACTTCGCCAATACCGGTCCGGCGTCCGCCAGCGGCGGCACCGGGGCTGCGAATGTCAACGACGGTGATCACCAGAGCGCGTGGACGAGTGGACCGGGCGACTCCTGGTTGCAGCTCGACCTCGGCAAGACCCGGCCGGTCAACGACGTACGGGTCGAGTGGGCGCAGTCCTACTCCCCCGACTACACCGTCCAGGTCTCGAAGGACGGCCAGAAGTTCACCACGGTCGGCCGGACCGGCTCGCCGGGTGCCAACCAGTTCAGCCGCACGCGGTTCGCGACGACCAGCGCCCGGTACGTCCGGGTCGTGATGACCGGCTCCGAGTCGTACATCGTCCGCGAACTGCAACTGCGGGTCTCACCGGTCGCCACCCCGAAACCCCGGCTGGTGAGCACGGTGAACCCGACCGAGGACGGCGTGATCGCCGACTTCGATGCCACCGCGTACGGCGCCGATCGCAGCGGACGGAAGGATTCGACCAAGGCGATCCAGGCCGCGATCTACGCCTGCCAGGACGCAGGCGGTGGCACCGTCTGGCTGCCGGCCGGCCGCTACCAGGTGACCGACACGATCGAGGTGCACGCGTTCTGCACGCTGCGCGGTGACCGTCGCGATCCCGACAAGGGCCGCGGCGACTACGGAACACTCGTGATCGCCGATCTGAAGTCCGGTGACGACGGGCCCAGCCTGTTCCGGATCGGTGGCAGCGCCGGGGTCCTCGGCGTCACGACCTACTACCCGAACCAGAACGCGACCGCCCCGGTCCCGTACAACTACACCTTCGAGGTCCCGGGCGGCGCCTGGATCGGCAACGAGAATTACATGATGTCGACGGTCGCCGACATCACCATGCTGAACTCGTACCGCGGGATCGGGATCAGCACGATGCCGAACGACCGCGGCAACGCGCCGAGCTCCGGCCAGGTGCACGAGTCCACGACGATCCGGAACATCCGGGGAACCGCTCTCTTCGAGGGTGCCCGCGCCTACAACGGCGCCGACGTCGGCACCTGGGAGAACGTTGCCTTCAGCAACTCTTACTGGGCGACCGCGCCCGCGGCCTACCGGCCACCGACGAGAGCTGCCCTGGACGCCTGGACCCGGGCGAACGGAACGGGTCTCGCGCTCGGCGACCTCGAGTGGGATCAGTTCAACCGGATCTCGCTCGCCGACTACAAGACCGGGATCCACGTGGTCACCGGTCAGCGCGCCCAGTTCACCGGCAGCTTCCTGGGGCTGGACATCCGCCGTACCGACACCGGGGTGCTGGTCGACGAGATGGACAGCCGTTGGGGCTGGCAGATCGCCGGCGGACGCATCGAGGGCAGCGTCAAGGCGATCGAGAACAACTCGCAGGGCTACGTGAAACTCACCGATGTCGCGGTGACCGGGCCCGTCGAGGGCGTCGTGCACCGAATGAGTGGCAAGGCGCCGAGCTACACCCAGAGAGCGCTCCCCAAACCCACCCAACGCCTGTACGTCGTGGACGCGCCGCACGGGATCGGGTATCTGCCCGCCGCCGACGCGACCAGCGCCGTACAGAAGGTCCTCGACTCCGCCGGGCGGCACGGCGGCGGCATCGTCTACCTGCCGGCAGGCTGGTACCGGATCAGCACGCACCTCCGCGTCCCGGCCAAGGTCGAGCTGCGCGGCGCATCCGCCGTACCGAACCGGGACCAGGGTGGTGCCAGCTACGGAACCGTCCTGCACGCCTTCGAGGGTCGCAACACCCCCGATGGCACTCCGCTCGTCACGCTCGGCAAGGACGCCGGACTCCGCGGGCTGCGCGTCTTCTATCCGGAGAACAACCCGGGCAGTGCCGACGGCGTCGTCCCCTACCCGTACGCCGTCCGCGGCTACGCAGGCGGGAACTACGTCATCAACGCCGGCTTCCCGAACACCTGGAACGGCATCGACCTGCGCGGCGACCACACCGTCGTCCGGAAGGTCGCCGGGGCGTTCTTCGACCACGCCATCCACCTCGGCGCCGGTCGGGACGCCCGGATCGAGGGCGTGCTCTCGAACGGGAACGCGGTCACCCGGACGGGCTACCAGCAGCCGTACTGGATGGACGAGGGCCGGATCTTCGAGCTCGTCATCGACAAGTACATGCGCAAGACCGCCAAGATCGTCACCGTCGACGGCACCACCGGCGTCACCCTGCTCAATGTGTTCGCCTACGGATTCCACGACGGCCTGGTCGTGAACAGCGGCCAGGTGGACGCGATCAACCTCGGCACCGACAACCTGGGCGACGGCGGCTTCACCGTGAAGGTCGCGGAGGGCGACGTCGCGGTCACGAACATCGCCCGCTACAACGGCGCGACGCTCCAGGGCCCGGCGGTTTTGCGCAACGTGATGGCGATCAACATGGTCCAGCGGAGTGTGAGCGTCGCGGCGAGCGGGAACGGTTCGGTCCGGATCGCCGGAAACGAGTCCGAGCCCGGGAAGTACGAACCGGGCGCGCAGGTGACCGTGACGGCGACGCCAACATCGGATAGCGTTTTCCAGAACTGGACCGTGGCCGGGATCCCCGTCTCGACCGACCCGTCGTACACGTTCACCGTGACCGCGGACCAGGTGCTGGCCGCGACCTTTACCCCTAAGTAGCACAGCACCCCCAAGTAGAACCCCACCGGCAAGTAGGAGCGAGATGGCTGACACAGACCAGCGCGTCGCGATCGTGGGATGCGGCATCATCGGCCGCACCCACGCGGACACCATCGCAGCACGACCGGACGCGACCGTCACGGCGCTCGTCGACAACGACGCCGACGCCCGTGCCGCGCTGGCTGCCCGGCTGAAGGAGGCCGGACAGCCGGAGCCTCAGGTGTACGACGACCTGGCCGGAGCGCTGGCCGGGTCCGAGGTGACGCTGGTGGCGATCTGTACGCCGAGTGGCACGCACGCCGCGCTGGCCGAGCAGGCGCTGGACGAGAAGAAGCATGTGGTGATCGAGAAGCCGCTCGACGTCGAGCTGAGCCGGGCCCGCCGGCTCGGCGCAGCGGCGAACCGGGCGGCCAACCACGGCGTGGTCGCGTCCGTGATCAGCCAGCACCGGTTCGATGCCGGTAGTGCGCAGGTGAAGCAGGCGATCAACGCCGGCCGGTTCGGTCAGCTCACGTCAGCCGTCGCGACGGTCGCCTGGTGGCGGAGCGACGAGTACTACGCGTCCGCCGGCTGGCGCGGGACGTGGGCGCAGGACGGTGGTGGTGCGCTGATGAACCAGGGCGTGCACACCGTCGACCTGCTGCTGTGGTTCATGGGCCGGCCGGTCAGCATCTACGCCCAGGCGATCCGCGCGGCGCACCAGGCGATCGAGGTCGAAGACACCGTCGTCGCCACGATCACCTTCGAGAACGGTTCCGTCGGCACGCTGCACGCGACCACCGCGGCCTTCCCCGGCGGCCGGACGCGGGTCGCCGTCCACGGCACGGAGGGCGGCGCCGAGCTCGAGGACGATCTGCTTGCCCGGTTCAACGCCGACGGCATCAAGGAGGACCAGCCCGTCGACGCCGGTCCGCCCGGTGGCCACAAGGCGCAGTACGACGACATCCTGGCCGCGATCGCGAACGGCGAGCAGCCCGGCATCACCGTCCACCACGCGATCGACGCCCTGGCCACGGTCAAGGCCGTCTACATCGCCTCCACCCTGCAGCGCCCGGTGAAGTTCATCGACGTGCTCGAGGGCCGCTACGACGACGTAGACGTCTCCCGCGGCATTGGCCTGCCCCCGGCCTAGGCGCCGGGTGGGCGGTCGTTCAGGATGCGCTGGAAGAGGTTGGAGTCCTGCCAGCGGCCGCCGATATAGAGGTAGTTCGGAGCGAAGCCGATCTGGGTGAAGCCAGTGCGTTCGAGTACGGCGTGCGATGCCGCGTTGTGCACGAACACACTGGCTTGGAGCCGGTGCAGCTTCAACTCGGTATCCGCGAGCTCAGCGGTGGCGTCCACCGCCATCGTCATCAACCCGCGGCCGACCGCTTCGGCGGCGAGCCAGTAGCCGAGGTGGGCGTTGCGGAACGGGCCCGGCACGATGTCGCTCAAGGTGACCGCGCCAACGATCCGGTCGTCCTCGGCGAGCAACAACGGCACCGCCGTACCGCGGTTGAAGCCCTCCAGTATTGACGTCAGCCGTGCCCGCTGGCCTTCCGCAGTGAACCAGTCCGCGGGGCGAGCCGGCTCCCAGCGCTGCAGGTGATCCCAGCTGCGGGTGTAGGCATCGGCCAGCGCGGCGGCATCGTCGAGAGCGGCCAGACGGAGTTCGACAGCCGGTGTGAGTTGGCGGGGCTTGATCACTTCGGAAGCCTACGAGCCTGACTCGAGCCGCTGACCCGCGGGGTGAAGGCGTCGTGGAAGATCGTCGAGGCCGCACCGACCGCGGCCGCGTCGGTCTGCAGCATCGACTCCTCGACGACCACCGGCCGGATCTCGCGCGCGACCGGATGCAGGTTCACCGCCCGGCCGATCTCGGTCAGCAGGATGGCCGAGATCTCCGGCGCGTACGCCGGTCCTCCGACCACCACGAGGTCGATGTCGAGCAGGTCAACCAGCCCGACCGCGCCTTGCCCGATCACCTGACCGATCCGGGTCGCCGCCCGCCGCGCAGCCTCATCGCCTGCGGCCGCGGCCCGGCAGACCGCCTTGTACCGCTTGGCCTCGTCGGTCGCGTCGAGATCCGTCTCGACATACCCGTACGACGCGGCGATCACCGGCAGCGAGGCGGTCGGGTTGCACTCGGGCACCATCTGCGGGCCGGACTCGACGTCCCACTCCCCCATCCGCAGCGCGGCGACCTGCCCGAACTCGCCGGCATTCGCCGTACCGCCGCGGTAGATCGACCCGTTCAGGATCAGTCCGCTCCCCACCCCGGTCCCGAGATAGAGGTAGGCGAAGTCGCGCGCCCGCGCCGAGCGGCCGATCCAGCGCTCGCCGATCGCGGCCGCCGTGCCGTCCTTCTCAACAAGCACCGGGTGATTCAGCTTCTCCTGCAGCAACTGGCGGATCTTCAACCCCCGCCAGGCCGGCTGCAACGGCAGCGCCAGCAACGACCCGTCGGCGTCGATCGGCCCCGGTACGGCGACGCCCACGCCCAGCATGGACTTCGGGTCGACCTGGCTGATGCTGAGCGCCGCGGTCACGGTCGCCGCGGTCAGGTCGATGAGCCTGTCGGTCGGTAGATCGTCGGCCAGGTCGACGGTCTCGCGGCGCACGATCGTGCCGTCCAGGTCGACCACCGCAACCGTCAGCAGCTCCGGATCGAGATGGATGCCGACCGCGTGCGCGGCGTTCGAGCGCAGCCGGACCGGCGTGCGCGGCTTACCAAGCCGCTCCGCGCGCTCCTGAGCTTCCTCGACCAGCAGTCCCTGCTGCAACAGGATCCGCAGGATCCGCGAGACCGACTGCTGCGTGAGCCCTGTCCGCCGGGAGATCTCGGTCCGGCTGATGATGCCGGACAGCCGGATCGTCTCGATGATCACAGCCTCGTTGAAGGACCCCAGGTCGTACTGGTTCGCCCCTGCGCGTCCTGGTTCCTCGAACCCGTCGTCGGCCGTGCCCATCGTCCACCTCCCCGTCATGTCAGCCGTGATCGTACTGCGAGAACACCGAGGTCACGGTGCTTCGAGAGCACCGTCGATCCGGCGCACACCCGCCGCCCACTCGTCGTGCCCGGACAACTGCGCCGGATAACGGGCCGCGGCCTCGGGATCGAGGTCGATCCCCCAGCCCGGCGCGTCGTTCGGGGTCAGCCAGCCGTCCTCGATCCGGAGCGTGCCGGGGAAGACCTCGTGCACGGCGTCGTCGTACAGATGGCCCTCTTGGATGCCGAAGGCAACAGAACTGACGTCGAGCGCCACGTTCGCGGCGGCGCCGATCGGTGAGGTGTCGCCCGGGCCGTGCCAAGCAGTCCGTACGCCGCACAGCTCGGCAAGGTCGGCGAGTTTGCGGGCCGGAGTGAGCCCGCCGATGTCGGAGACGTGCGAGCGGATGAAGTCGACGCCACCGTCCCGGACCAGGCGAACGGCGTCGCCCATCGAGGTCGTCAGCTCACCCACCGCCAGCGGCACCGGCGAAGCGGCCCGCACCTCGGGCAACCGATCCCAGTGCTCCGGCGGCAGCACGTCCTCGAGGAAGAACAGCCCGTACTCCTCCAGCGACCGCGCCAGCAGCACGGCCTCCTTCGGCGTCAGCCGCGAGTGCACGTCATGCAACAGCTCGATGTTGTCCGGCAGCACATGCCGCGCCTCCGCGAACAGCTCCGGCGTCGCCCGCAGGTAGTCACGTGCCGACCAACCGTTGCGGTACGGCGCGTCCGGGTAGAGCGTCGGTACGGCGGGAGCGCCGTACCCGCCGCCGCCAGGAGTCGAAATCTGCAGGCGAATGTGGCGCTGCCCCTGCGATACCAGCTTCTGCGCGTGGTCGAGCGCGTCCTCGATCGTTCGCCCGCTGGCATGCAGATACGTGTCAGCGGCTGCTCGCACCTTGCCGCCGAGCAGCTCGTAGACCGGCATGCCGGCGCGCTTGCCGGCGATGTCCCACAGCGCCTGATCGATCCCGGAGATGGCGTTGTTGGTCACCGGGCCGCCGCGCCAGTAGCCGCTGAAACCGGCCAGCCGGGTCAGGTCGCCGATGTCACCGGGGTAGCGGCCGATGATCAGCCGGGCCAGGTGCTCGTCGACGAACGTCTGCACGGCCTTCCAGCGCTGGGTGAACGTCGCGCAACCGAGCCCGTACAGCCCGGGCTCGGTGGTGTCGATCTTCACCACCACCAGCGGGATGCCCTGTGGCGCGGTGACGATCGCCTGGACCGACCGGATCCGGACGTCGTCCCGGACCGGCCACGGCTGGTCGAAGTTCGAGGGCATTCACAGCTCCAGGGTCGGAAGGTCGAGTTCGTGCTGGGCCTGGAAGCCGAGCACGGTACGCACCGCGTTCAGGTCGATCGGCACCTCACGCCCGACGAACCGCCGCAGCCGCGGCACCTCCGGCGCGAGCACATCCAGCAGGGACTCGGTCGGGTACGGCGCGTTCGTCGTACCGGCCGCGACGAAGAAGGTGTGGGCACCTGACAGCGACGCGGTCAGGCCCAGCTCGATCGCGTACGCCGCGTCCCGGCTGTCGAGATAGCTCCAGACCTCGCGCAGTCCGCCGGACGGATCGGCCCGCATCCCCTCGGCCTGGGACAGCAGGACCTCGGCCGAGTTGGTGTGCGGGAAGCGCAGCGAGACCACGTCGATCCCCCACCGCCGCCATGCCATCCGCGCGGTGTTCTCGTCGTTCTGCTTGGACAACGAGTAGGGGTCCGCGATGTCGGTCGGGATCCGCTCATCCAGCGGGTAGTACGCCGGGCTCACCTCGTGCGGGTTGAACACCAGCCCGGTCGCGTTGATGCTGCTCGCCACCACCGCGCGTTCGATGCCGCGGGCACCGGCCTGCGCCAGCACGTTGAACGTCGACACGACATTGATGCTGTACACGTCGTACGGCGTACCGGCGGCCGGATGGGCCAACGCGGCGAGATGCACCACGAACTCGGCACCCTCGAGCGCGTCGGCGACATCGGCCTCCGAGCGCGTGTCACCCACGAGCACCCGATCCGCCTTCAGATCGGGATGCACGTTGTTCGACAAGGTCGTCACCAGTGCGCCGAGGTCGTTCAGCCGTTGCACAGCGACCAGACCGATCCGGCCGCTGGCACCGGTCACCAGCACCCGTCGGCCGTTGAGTGCAGACGTCACTCCTTGATCCCCCCGCTCATACCGACACCTCTGAGGAACTGCTTCTGGAAGACCAAGAACAGCACGACCGGGATCAGCACCGCCAGGAACAACGCGCTCATCTGCAGGGAGATCTCAGTGGTCTTCGCCACCCGCGGGAGGGCGACCGAGATCGGCTGCAGCTTCGGGTCCGGCAGGACGAGCAGCGGCCAGAGGTAGTCCTTCCAGGAACCGATCACGGTCAGCAGCGCGACCACACCGACGATCGGCTTGGACAGCGGCAGGATCAGCGAGGTGAACATCCGCAGGTTGCTCGCGCCGTCGATCCGGGCGGCCTCGATCAGCTCGCGCGGGATCGAGTCGAAGTACCGCTTCATCACCAGCACGTTGAACGCCCCGGCCGCCGACGGCAGCCAGACCGCCCAGAACGTGTTCTGCAGGCTGATCCCGAGCACGGGCATCTTCAGGATGGTCATGTAGAGCGGGACCAGCGAGATGACACCGGGCAGGAAGAGCGTGGCCAGTACGGCGCCCGTAACGATCGGGCCCCACTTCGGCCGCAGCACGCTCAGGACGAAGGCTCCCGTCGTACAGACGAACAAGGTCGAGATCATCGAGCCGATCGCGATGAACGCCGTGTTGCCGAGGTAGGCGCCGATCTGGACGCGGTTCCAGGCATCGGGGATGTTCTTCCACTGGATGCCGGACGGCCACAACTGCATCGGTCCGCTGACGATGTCCTGACTGGTGGACAGGCCGGACTTGAGCAGCCACAGCAGCGGTCCGACGCCGGCGACCAGTACGCCGATGAACAGCAGGACCTGGATCGTCGGCAGGCCGTAGCGGACCGCCGTACGGCGCCGGTCCTTCGGTGAGATGATTCCGCGCTCGTGGCTCATGGTGTGCTCCAGCGACGAGTGACGAAGTGGTAGACGATCGAGAGCAGGCACAGGACCGCGGCGAGCAGCACGCTGAGCGCGGTCGCGGCGCCGAAGTCGCCGTTGACGAACGCGTACCGGTAGATCAGCAGCAGGATCGTCGTGGTGGCGTTGTTCGGGCCGCCGCCGGTGAACAGGAACGGTTCGGTGAAGACCTGGAACGTCCCGATCAGCTGCAGCAGCATCATGATGAAGATGATTCCGCGGATCTGCGGCAGCGTGACGTGCCAGATCCGGCTCCAGATCCCGGCGCCGTCGAGCTCGGCCGCCTCGTACAGCTCCGTGCGGACACCGGTCAGCGCCGCCAGGTAGATGATCGACGTGGCTCCCGCGCCGGCCCAGGTCGCCTCGAGGACGATCGCCGGCATCGCCAGGTCCTGCGAGTTCAGCCACGCGAACGGCCCGATCCCGAACCAGCCGAGGACCGTGTTGAACACACCCGAGGTGCTCGGGTCGTAGAAGAACGTCCAGAGCAGGATCGCGACCACCGGCGGGACGACGGCCGGCAGGTACGACAGCAGGTTGTAGAGCCAGCCGGTCTTGCGCAGCTCGCTGACGAACACGGCCAGGAACAACGGCACCGGGAATCCGAAGACCAGTGCCAGCGCGGCGAAGTACAGGGTGTTCAACGCGGCCTGCGGGAGTTGCGGGTCGGACAGCACGTAGCTGAAGTTGCCCATCCCGACCCACTCCGGGGGCGTGACCAGGTTGTTCTTCTGGAAGCTGAGCACCAGACCGCGGACGATCGGGCCCCAGGAGAAGTAGAGGAAGGTCAGCACCAAGGGGATCGCGAACAGGATGGCGCTGACGCCGCCGGAGCGGTACCAGGTCACGATCGACCTGGTACCACCCTGGCTCTGCTTAGTCGATTGGAACATGGGCTTACCGCGCGAGGCGGGCGTCGATCTTCGTGGCGGTGTCGCTCAGCAGCTTGTCGATGTCCGCGTCCTGCTTGGTGAGAACCTGCTGGACGACCGGGTCGAGCAGCGAGTAGACCTCCTGGCCCTTGTTGCCCGGCTCGGGCAGCAGCTTCAGCGAGGTGGTCGAGTCGATGTAGCTCTGGAACTGCTTGATCGGCACGTTCACGTACGGCTCACGCCACTTGTTGTACTGGTCGAACGTCTGCTGGCTCAGCGGGGTGATGGCCGGCCGGCCGACGAACCCCTTGTCGGCGATCGAGTTCTTGGCGTCGGCGACCGCGACGGCCTCCGACGTGTACTTCTCGAACTGGTCGAACTTGATCCACTTCAGACCCGCGACGATCTCGTTCTTGGTCGCCTTCGGGCTGATCATCTTCAGCGAGCCACCGGTCAGCGTGCCGAACGGGCCACCGGCCTGCGGGAGCGCGCCCTCGCCGAAGTCGGCGGGCTTCATCGCGAACTGCTTCACGCTCATGTCGTAGGCGTCCGGCGCCTGCATGACCATGCCGATCTTGCCGGCCGCGAAGTCCTGGCGGACCTCCTCCTGGTTGTAGAGGAACCGGCTGCCCATCGAGTTGTCGGTCCAGCGCATGTCCTTGAGCAGCTGCAGCGCCTTCTTGGTCGGCGCGTCGTTGAAGGTGCTCTTCTTGCCGTCCTGGCTCTGGACGGTGCCGCCCATGCTGTAGGTCATCGTGGTCAGCATCCAGCCACCGGTGTTGTTTGTGGTGAGCTGCGCGTAGCCGGCCTTACCGGTCTTGTCCGCGATCTGCTTGGAGTACTGCCGGACCTCGTCCCAGGTCGTCGGCGGCTTGTCCGGGTCGAGCCCGGCCTGCTTGAACAGTGCCCGGTTGTAGGCCAGGCCGACCGAGAACACGTCGGTCGGTACGCCGTAGATGCGGCCCTTGTCGTCCTGGACGATCTTCAGCACGTTCGGGTTCAGGTCCTTGGTCAGATCGACCAGCTTCAGCTCGTCGGTGATGTCCGGGAGCTGCTTGTTCGGGATCATGTTGGCCGGCTCGGTGAAGCTGATCGCCATCACCGTCGGCAGCGTGCCGCCGGCCACCTGGGCCTGGAAGGTCTGTGCCTGCCAGCTGGTCTCGGTCGTCTTCACGGTGATGTTGGGGTACTTCGCCGTGAAGTCCTTGACCTTCTGCTCGAACGTCTTCAAGTCGTTCGGCTTGTCGGGGGTGGGGCGGTCCCCGACCGTGATCGTGACCGGCGCGTTCTGGTCGATCGCACCGGCGCTGTCCGCGGGCGTGGTTCCGTCGGCACACGCCGCCAGGCCGAACACCAGTCCCGCCACGCCCAGCCCGGCGCCCAACCTGTTCACTCTCGTCATCGGAACTCCTCAGGTTTCCGGATGCACCGATGTGCTCTGAGCCACACCGGCGAAATTCTTGAGTAAGTTAAACCAAGCGTGTTACTAATTCAAGACCTGCCCACCCACTGGTCCGAATCGTTGCCAACCACCCCCGATGTCGAGCGCGTCCGGCGGTCTCCGACGTACCGGCTGAACACTCACCTCAGGAGGACCCATGGCAGACCACGTTGTGCACTTCGAGATCATCGGGACCGACCCAGTCGCGCTCCGCCGCTACTACAGCGACCTGTTCGGTTGGTCGTACGACGTCGGGGACGCGTCCTCCCCCGCCGTCTCGGAGCCGGGGCAGTACGGCTTCGCGACCAACGCCGGCCTGAACGGCGGCGTCGCCGGTGGACCGACCCTCGCCCCTAAGGTCGTGTTCTACGTCGGCGTCGACGATGTCGCCGCCGCGCTGAGCCGGGCCGAGGAGCTGGGCGGACACCGGACCTTCGGGCCCGACGGGACACCGGGCGTCTTCGTGGTCGCTCAGTTCACCGACCCCGAAGGGAACCTGATTGGGCTGGCCGGCCCGAAATAGATTCGCCGGATGGTCCGGCGGTCGCCGAGGATGGCGGGATGCTGCTCCGACCGGCGACCGCCGACGACTTCGACTTCCTGGCCGCGATGATGCTGGAGGCCTGCAACTGGACCGGAGAGGCATGGTTCACCCTGGAGAAGGCGCGCGCCGACGACAAGGTCTGGCGGTACGTCGAGGGCTGGCCGCTGGCCGGTGATTTCGGGGTGGTCGCGGAGATCGACGGCGTACCGGCCGGGGCTTGCTGGGCGAGGTTGGTGGCAGGCGGATACGGGTACGTCGCGGACGACGTGCCCGAGCTGACCCTCGGGGTCTCGCCGTCGTTTCGGCGGCGCGGAATCGCGCGGGCGTTGCTGACCGCGCTGGCCGACACCGCGCGAGCGGCGTCGTACCAGCGGCTGTCGTTGAGCGTCGACCCGAACAATCCGGCGGCTGGGCTCTACGCGACCGTCGGGTTCCGGAAGGTGGGCGTTGTGCAGACGTCGGACACGATGGTGCTGGAGCTCTAGCCGAAGCCGCGGACCCGGAACTGCATGGCTCGGTAGGGCCAGCCCGCGTCGGTCTTCCACTGGCTGACCGACAGGTGCAGGTCGCTCAGGGTGGAGCCGGGGATGATGTAGCCGCCGTACAACTGGGCGACGTGGTTGTCGTTCTCCTGACCCCACGCGCCGCCGTAGATCAGGGTCTGGCGGTAGGCCGTGTAGAGGTTCGAGGTCGGGGTATCCATGATCAGGCCGTCGATGCGGTAGTCGCCGGCGTTGAACCAGGTCAGGACCCACTTGCCGCCGAGCGGCCGCAGGCACAGTTCGCCGAAGCTGCCGTTCAGGATCGGGGTGGCCGGCTTGCCCCAGCCCCAGGCGTTGTCGCGGAAGCCCCACGGCTCGTAGGCGGCCGGGTTCGCGATCTGGTTGCTGCGGACGCGCTTGAGGATGATCGGCTTGTCGCGCTGGAAGCCGGTCGAGTACACGTACACGTAGCCGTCGTTGCCCTCACCCCAGGTGATGCACTGGAACAGACCACCGTCGATGTTCGGATCGAACTTCGCGCCGGTGTGGTACCAGTTCGCGCCCGAGTTGTCGCTGCGCCAGATCTCGGTCCACACCACGTTCCCGAGACCCTTGTTCACCATCACGTGCAAGTACATCGACCCGCCGATCGTGATCACGTCCGACGGCAACACGGTCGAGAACGTCGGATTGTCGTGCGGGTAGTCCCACAACTGCTGAGCCGCCGCCCCACCCACGGCCCCCGACCACGTCACTCCCCCGGCGAGGTCCGTCGTACCCGACCACAACGCCACCGGCGACCGCCACCACCCACCGCCGACCCGAGCCTCCTCGAACGTGTCCCCGAACACGAACACCATCCGCCCATCCGGCGCCCGCGCCGGAATCCCCAGATCAGTAGCCGCCATCCGGAACCGGTCGGTCAGCCCCGGCCCAGTCAAATCCTTCACCTTGCTGGTGCTGATCGCCTGCACCCCAGCCAACGCCGTACCAGGCAGCGCGCTCGCGACACCAACACCTGCCACTGCACTCAGCAATGTTCTCCGAGAAAGCTCCATCGACTGACTCCCAGGTCATGAGGGCGGACGGGCAATCGATTTCTCCCGCCACCCTCCAAGACGCACCCCCCGAAGTCAACCCTCAAGTCCTTCCGGCGCGGATTCACGGATGATTGCTGCCGGTATGTGCCTGTTGCGATTTGGCGGCTCCTGTTCCCCGAACCGGTTTGGGGAGCGATGGCGCGGCAGGTGATCGGTCGCGGGGGCTGGGCACCTCGGTTGGCCAGTAGCCCCGCCTCCCCGAAGGTGCTCGGCCCGTCCGGCCGCTCGGATTCGGCCGGCGGCGGACGCGGTGGCTGGTTGTCTGCCGGCCTGCGGAATTTGGCTGGTTATCCGTTGAGATTGGCCCTTCTCTGCTCATATTTTGAGGGGAGAACCGGCAACTTGCGGGGAGATCCCCTCGTTTTCTGCACCGCAACCGAAGCCCGGAAGTCAAGCAGCGGACGCGTCCTGCTGCCACCCAGAACCTCTTGCGGAATCGGCGCGGCTGCTCATCGCGTCTTTGCGGGGATCTGCTGCCGCTGGGTGGCAGTAGATCACCGCAAAGCCCACATTCGGCCCGCTGAAAGGCCCCCAACCCGAACCACAGTGATCAACCGCGGCGGCGGGTCACCTGGCAGGCCTCCTGATCGTCGAGAGCAACCGCAACCCGTCAGCCACAAGCAACGGGGAACCGCGGTCACCCACCGCACCATCCGGCCCAGCCACAGACCACCCAAGCCACCCGCTTCAGTAAGACCAGCCGCAGCGACGACCAGCCACCGCCTACCTCACCGGCCGAATCCGAGCGCTCGGACGGGACGAGCACATCCGGGAAGGTGGAGTTCCTGGCCAACCAAAGCCCTCAGCCACCGCGATACCGCTAGTCGCTGCCGGTGGCGATGGGGCGGGTGGGGTCGGTGATCCAGTCTGACCAGGAGCCGATGTAGACGGGGGTTTGGATGCCGACTGCTTCCAGGGCCAGGGCGGTGTGGGTGGCGGTCACGCCGGAGCCGCAGTAGGTGGCCAGGTCGGTGGTGGGGGTTACGCCGTGGTCGGCGAAGTAGGTGGCCAGGTCTTCGGTGGGTTTGAAGTGGCCGTCGGGGGTGAGGAGGGCGGCCATGGGGGTGTTGACGGCGCCGGGGATGTGGCCGGCGACCTTGTCCATCGGCTCGACCTCGCCGGCGAAGCGCTCGGGGGCGCGGGCGTCGAGAAGGACGCCGGACTCGGCGACCTTGGCGGCGCCTTCGGCGTCGACGAGTGGCAGGTGGCCGAGGGTCGCGGTGAAGTCGCTGTCGCCGTCGGCCGGGACGTCGGTGCTGAGCTGTCCCCCGGCGGCCCGCCACGCGGCGAGACCGCCGTCGAGCACGCGGACGTCGGAGACGCCGAAGTAGCGCAGGATCCACCAGGCACGTGCCGCGGCCAGTGAGTTCGCCGCGTCGTACACGACGACCGGCGTCTCCGCCGACACCCCGGTACGGCGTACCAGCGCGGTGACTGTGGTTGCGTCCGGCAACGGGTGCCGGCCGGGCCCGGGCGGTCCGGCGAGCTCGGTGTCGAGATCCACGAAGTACGCGCCGGGGAGGTGACCGGCGTCGTACGCAGCCCGACCGGGCGGACCGGCCAGGTTCCAGGTGACGTCGAGGAGCACGGGCTCCAGCGTGCGCAGTTCGTCGACGGTGATCAAAGGGCTGGTCACAGCGGGGCTCCTCCGAACGGTAGGACTTCGGGTGACAGGGTGGCGCGGGCTCGGGCCTGAGTGAGCCGACGGCGGTGGTGGCGACGGCAGAGCACCTCGTACGCCATCTGGGCCGCGTTACTCTCGATGTCGCCTACTGCCAGTTGCTCGCCCTCGGTCACCATCTCGCCACCGATCGTACGGGCGTTGTGGGTGGCCCTCTCGCCGCACCAGCACAGCGCCTCGACCTGGAGCAGTTCCATCCGGTCCGCGAGCTCGACCAGCCGCGCGGACCCGGGGAACAGCGTCGCCCGGAAGTCGGTCAGGATGCCGAAGCAGAACACGTCGATCTGCAACTCGTCGACCAACCGCGCGAGCTGCTCGATCTGCAGCGCGCTGTAGAACTGCGCCTCGTCGCACACCGCGTAGTCGATCCGGCCACCCTGCGTGAGCTCGTTGACCACGTGGTCCCAGAAGTCGAACTCGGGGCGCACCTCGATCGCGTCGGCGACAAGCCCGAGCCGCGACGACAGCACCGACTCCCCCGCCCGGTCGTTGCTGGTGAAGATCCGCCCCCGGCGCCCACGCGCCTTGTGGTTGTGATCCATCTGCAGCGCCAGCGTGGACTTACCGCAGTCCATGGTCCCGGTGAAGTAGAGCAGTTCAGCCACGGGCGATCATCCTGCCAAGTCAACCGCTCACCCCGCACGCCGGGGGTGTGTCGACCTAGCTCCGGGTCCGCTTGTGGAGCTTGGAGGTCCCTGCCACGGAGCTCAGGCAAACCATATGGGCGGGGCTGATCTCACGGAGTGGCCAGAAGTTGCCTACCCGGCTTGGGGAATGGGGGCTGGGACGCTTGAATGGACTGTGCGCAAAGGTCTGCTGGTTCTGCTTGCGATCGTTCTGACGGTCGTGTCCTCCGCCGTGACACCGGCGATGGCGGCGCCGGCCGCCGGGCTTCGGGCGTACTTCGTGATCACCGAACCGTCCAAGACCACGCAGGCCGCTGCGGCCATCACGCAGAACGGCGGCACGGTTTATGCGGCGTACGACGCGATCGGGGTGGTCGTCGCGCACTCGAGCAACGCCGATTTCGCGTCGAAGGTCCGGGGTACCGCCGGGGTGCAGAAGGTCGGCGCGACGCGTACCGGGGATCTGCCCGCCGATGTCGCCAGTCCCCCGATGCCGCCGGACATTACCGAGACGGCCAGTACGACGCCTGAGACCGACCGCGGCGACATGACGCAGATCGGTGCGGACCAGGCCTGGATCAAGACGCTCGGCGCGAAGACCGTGACGGTCGGGGTGCTCGACACCGGCGTCGACGACCAGCACGCGGATCTGAAGGCGAACTTCGACGCGGCCAAGTCGGCGTCGTGTGCCTATGGGAAGGCCGACACCCGGCCCGGTGCGTGGCGGCCGGTCGCCGATCACGGGACGCATGTGGCCGGCACGATCGCGGCCGCCAAGAACGGCGTTGGCATGATCGGCGTCGCGCCGGGCGTGAAGGTCTCGTCGATCCGGGTCGCCGAGGGTGGCAGCGATCTGTTCTTCCCGGAGAACACGGTGTGCGCGTTCATGTTCGCCGCCGACAAGGGTGTCTCGGTCACCAACAACAGCTACTACGTCGACCCGTGGCTGTTCCTCTGCCCGTCGAACCAGGACCAGGACGCGATCGCCGAAGCGGTCCGCCGCTCGGTCGCCTACGCCGATTCCAAGGGCGTGGTGAACGTCGCCGCGGCCGGCAACGACAACTACGACCTGGCCAACAAGTCCGACGACGACTCGAGCCCCAACGACACCACCCCGGCACCGCGCACGGTCACCAACGACTGCCTGAGCCTGCCGACCGAGCTGCCGAACGTCGTGGTCGTGTCCTCCGTCGACACCTCCGGCGGGAAGTCGCGGTTCTCGAACTTCGGCGAGAACAAGATCAACGTCGCGGCCCCCGGCGAGAACGTGTACTCGACCGTTCCCGGTGGTGGCTATGCAGCCATGAGCGGTACGTCGATGGCCTCGCCGCATGTGGCCGGAGTCGTCGCGTTGCTGCGCAGTGCGAACCCGAAGCTGACGCCCGAGCAGGTTCGCGCCAAGCTCGATCAGCAGGCCAACGACCTCGCATGCCCGACCGGATCCTCAGCCGGCTGCATCGGCAGCGCGACCAAGAACTCCTACTTCGGTGAAGGTCTCGTCGACGCCGCCGAAGCGGTCGGAGCGGCGGCGGCCCAGCCGAAGGGTGCGATCTCGGTGACCAAGCCGGGCGAGCAGCTCGGCTTCGGTGGCATCCCGGCGCTGCCGCTGCTGATCAAGGGCATGGGCGGTTCCGGCGACATCAGCTACTCCGCGACCGGCCTGCCGCCGGGCCTGGAGATCGACCCCGTGCGGGGCTGGATCACCGGCGTGCTGACTCCGGGCGCGGGCCGCTACAAGGTCACTGTCATCGCCCGCGACGGGGACGCGAAGACGGCGACCACGAGCTTCTTCTGGGACGTTTGGAGTTTCTAGTAGCCGGGGTCGACGAGTAGCGGGATCTCCATCTCGTCGGCCGTGAGCGAGCCGTGCAGCCCGATCAGCCCGGCCTCCTGCGGGAAGCGGCGGCTCGCGACCACCGACAGCGATCCGAGCGCGGCGACCACGACATCACCCAGCCGCGGCGCGACCCGATCCTCGACCGCACCGAACCACCCGCGCGCGACCGCATCCTCGCGGCTGAGCACCAGCGCCCGATCCCCGAGCCGCGCCCGGTACGTCGCCAGTACGTCGTCCTGCGCGCCATCGACGCAGTACAGGTGCCGGAAGCGGGACTCGCCACCGACCAGCCGCACCCCGTCGGTGAGCTCCGGCTCGTTGTCCAGATCGACCCGGTCCTGCGGCGGCACGTCGATCATCCCGTGATCGGCCACGACGACCAGTACGGCGTCGCGTGGCAACGCAGAGCGGATCTGGGCAGCGAACGCGTCCGCGGCCACCAGCTCCTTGCGCCACTGCCACGAGTCGCAGCCCTGCCCGTGGCCGGTGTAGTCCAGCTGGGAGTCGTAGACGTAGGTCAGCGACGACTTGCCCTCGCGGCTCGCGAACCGGGTCGCGTCCAGCCGGTCCTCGATGGTGTCCGCACCCCGATGGATGCTCCCCCGGAACGCCGCCCGAGTCAGCCCGGACTTCTCGAAGCGGGCCTTGCTCACGTTGCGCGTCACGATCCCAGCCGCAGCCACCCGATCGAAGATCGTCGTGTGCGGCTGCCACTTCCACGGGTCGACCGGTGCGTCCCACTGCAGCGCGTTCAGCAGTGCGCCGGTCTCCGGCACGATCGACGTGTAGCCGACCATCCCGTGCGCACCCGGCGGCAGTCCGGTCCCGAGGCTCGTCAGACTCACCGCAGTCGTCGATGGCACTCCAGCCGTCAGACTCCGGCCAGTGGCCAGCAGCGACGACAGGTACGGCGCGGACTCCGCGTAGCGCTGGAGCAGATTCCACCCGAGGCCGTCGAACAGCAGAACGGCGTACCGGGCGGCTGGTGGCAGGTGGAGCGTGTTGGTGAAGTCAGGGACGGACAGCGCGCCGGCCACCGACGGCAGCACGTCGGCGAGTGCGCCACCGCCGTACTGCGGGCTGACCGGCGTGATCACGGCACTACTTGGTCGTCGCGAACGACAGTGCGCGGGCGAAGTCGAGCACCTGCTGGATGCCGGCCGGACCGTCGGCAGCGGCACTGATCCGCAGTGAGATGTCGTCGGCCGCGACCGAACCGGTGTAGCCGTGGTCGGCCTCGCAGTTCGGGTCGGCGCAGACGGCGGGCTCGAGGTCGATCCGGTTCACCATGCCCCAGCCGATCGTCAGCACGACCTCGCCGCCGCCGGACACCGCCGGGTCGGACTTGCCCGAGGCATAGCCGGCCGGATTCGGTACGACGCGGTTCACCACCACCGCGTTCACCCGCGACAGCGGGATCGCCTCGGTGGAGGTGGACGCGTACGGCGCGCGGATCAGGTCGTCGGCCGCGTGCTCGTCGGTGTGCCCGACGATCAGCCGGGTCGGGGTGAGCGCCAGGATCGTGATGTGCCGCCGGACCTCGTCGCGGTCGAACGTCGGTTCGTGCTGCAGGACGAAGGCCCGGATCGGCTCGTCCGCGATCGCGATCGCGAGCGAGTCCGTCACCACGTCGGGGTAGTAGCCACAGTGGTCGATCGCCGCGCGCAGCTCCGGGGAGGCGTCCACGAGCTCCGGTGTATTCAGGTCACGCATACCCTCATCCTTGCACGACCGCCGCCGCCTCCGGATGGCGCTTGTGGACAACTGTGGTCGCGCCTTGTGGACAACCGCGATCAGTTCGCACTTGCCTTCCGCAGTACCGGTGCGCCCGCCATCCCGGCCGCCGCGACCAGCACAAGGCCGACCACGAGCTGCCCGATCAGCAGCAGGACCCCGGAATTCCCCTGGGTGAAGATCTGTCCGCCACTCAGCGCCAGACCGCACAGGGCTCCGAATCCGACCACTGGCAGACCGACTCCGACGACCGGTGTGAGGGCTGCGAGCCGGGCCGAGCGCTCGATCACCGTCAGCGGCACGCCCGACCGGCGCAGCGCCTTGGCCGGTCCGGCCTGGTCCAGCGCCGTACCGACCGCACCGGCTGCGGTGGAGGCGGCCGCGGTCAGGAAGACCAGGCCCATCAGCAGCGCGACGCCGATCCGCATGTCCTGCCAGGTCGGGTCATCGTCGCCGCCCGGCATGAACACCGAGATGAAGCCGGTGACGAAACCACTCAGCACCAGCGCCGCGACCGGCCGGAAGGCTGCCTTCGGGTCATCCGCGAGCCGGCGTCCGGCAAGCAGGGCGACCGGTCCGTTGGCGAGGTTCGCCATGGTCTTACCGATCACCTGGACCGCGAAGGGCCCGATGATCCGTACGGCGAGCGCACCGAACCCAACTGCAATCAGCAGCGGCACGATCGCGGCCCCCATGCCCAGCGTGGCCAGCATGATCGGACCGATGGCCAGGAACCCCAGCCGCAGCCAGCTGGTCGCCTTACGCGTCTGCCCCCGTACGACGCCCAGCGGCGTGATGCTGACCCGGCCGAGCCCGATCAGCGCGCTGATGACCGACAGCACCGGTACGGCGGCCAGCACGATCAGCACGGTCCACCAGTTCGGTGCGATGTCTGCGACGTACCAGCGTCCGCCACCGAGCGGGATCCGCGCGATGAGTGGGGTCAGAATGGCGTACCCGACCAGTCCGGCCACTGCGCCGGCTAGACCGAGCACTGCTTGTTCGACTGCGCTCAGCCAGAGCACCTGGCTCCGAGTGGCACCTGCAAGCCGCAGTGCGGCCAGTCGGTGCTCACGACGCTTCGCTGCCACACCTGCGGCTTGGCCGACCAGACTGAGGAGTGGGAACAGCACCAGCACGATGCCGAACGCGACTGCGATGAGCAGGCCGAACAGGCGGCTGTCCATCTGCTTGGTCTGCCAGCTGTCGACGTAGTTGGGGTATTTGGTGTCCAGCTTGTCCACACCGTGAATGACGACCAGTTCCTCGGGTGAGGACAGGCCCTTGTCGGTGATGATGCCGGTCGGCTTCTCGAGGCCGAACTTCGCGCTGAGGCCCGACCACTGCTTCGCGACCTCCGGCGAGACGAACACCTCGCCCGGCTTGGGCGTGTGGTCGAGTCCCGGCGGCGGTGCAGCGTTGTTCGGCTTCAGAGTGGTCAGGTCGATCTGCAGCAGGTGCTGCCCGTTGAGCTTCTGCTCACGGACCTCGTGCGTCGCGCCGATCGCCGTACTGGCCTCGGCCTGGTCGGCACCCCGCCAGCCGATCCGGTCCGAGCGGTGCGAGATGCCGAGTGAGCCGGCGATCAGGAAGGTGACCAGCAGCGCCACGATCGCGGTCGCGCCGACCGCGGCAAGGTTGGCGGACCGGCCGCCCGGTCCAGGGCGCCGTACAAAGCGGAGACCCAAATCGCTCATCGGATTCATCGGGTGGCTCCCAGCGACTCGTGGACGCGGCCGTCGACGATCGTCAGGGTGCGGTGGCAGCGAGCGGCGACCGAGTTGTCGTGAGTCACCACGACGACCGCGGCACCACGGTAGGTTGCCGCACCGATCAGCAGGTCGATGACCTGGGAACCAGTGGTCGCGTCGAGCGCACCGGTCGGCTCATCGGCGAACACCACCTGAGGCTCGCCGACCAGCGCGCGCGCAATCGCGACCCGCTGCGCCTGACCACCCGACAGTTCACCGGGCCGACGACCGGCCTCGCTGACCAGGCCGACCTGCGCCAGCATGTTCCGCGCCCGGCCGATCGCGTCGCGGCGACTGACGCCGTCGACCATCAGCGGCAGCGCGACATTCTCGTCGGCCGGCAGCTCGGCGAGCAGCTGGTTGTCCTGGAACACGAACCCGAGGCGGCGGCGCCGCAGCACGGTCCGAGCGGCGTCGTTCAGCTGGTCGACGCGCTCGCCGCCCAGCCACACCTCCCCCTGGTCCGGCGTCAGAATGCCGGCCAGCACATGCAGCAGCGTCGTCTTGCCGTTGCCGCTCGGGCCCATCACGGCCAGCGCCTCACCGGACCGGACGCCGACATCGACTCCCGCCAGGCCGACGACATCTCCGTAGTACTTGACCAGGCCATGTCCACTCAGGACGACCTGCGGTGCGGGTTGGGGACTCTGGAAGCTCATACTGACGACCTTCCCGCGAACCGACCCCGGATTCGTCGGCCCACAGACCGGTCTTCAGATCACCTTCCGGCCCCCTTCGGCCCACCGGCGTAGTACTAGAGTCGTACGTCGCCGTTGTACCTAAGCGTCGAGCGTCTGGGTCAGCTCGCTGCGGTCCGCGGTGTGCACGACCCGGCCGAGCGCGCCGTTCACGATCGGCATGAACGGCGGAACGTGCCCGCACTCGACATCAGCGATGATCGGGACGTTCAACGAGCCCAGCGCGTCGAGCACCGCCTCGTGCTGAGTGAGTGAGCCGGCGTCGCGGGCCGACGTCCGGCCGACCAGAATCGCGTTGGCCGCGTCGAAGAAGCCCGCCAGCCGCATCCCGTGCAAGTTCCGGCAGATGGTGAACGCCTCGTCGCCGGCCGCCTCAACGTAGACGAGCAGACCGTTCGGAGCCTCGGCGCGCGCGAAGGCAGTGGTGTCGAGGTACGCCGTACCCGCCAGGTTGCAGAGGGTCTCGATACAGCCGCCGATCAGGCGGCCCTCGATGTCCACGTCTCCGTCGGCGTCCAGCCTGACCCAACTGCCGGTCGCATCGAGCCGGTACTCGCTGACCTCGGGCTCGGCGGCGAAGTCGTCCCAGGTGCCGACGCGGTGCCGGTCCGACGGCGTCTGGCTGAACCGGTGGCCCAGAGGCGCGGCCGCGATGTCGAGCCAGGACAGCAGCCCGTCAGGCACCCGGTACGGCGTGTCCATCAGGTTGTTGCCGTGAATCGTCGCCGTCCCCGTCAGGAGGGTCAGCGGCGTCATGATCGTCGCCAGGTCGGAGAACCCGACCAGCCAGGTCGGCTCGGCCGCCCGCAGCCGGTCCCAGTCGAGCAGCGGGAGCAGGTCGATCGCCGTCTCGCCACCCCACGGCGGCACCACGGCGCGGATGCCGGGATCGGTCAGCATCGACATCAGCTCGGCGGCGCGGTCGGCGGCCGGAGCACTCACGTGGCCTGCGCCGTCCATGCACTTGCCGACAACCACCTCGTAGCCGCGGGCTTCTACAGCGCGAACAGCGACCGCAAGACGCGCCTTCAGCTCCTCCGGTACGCCGCTTGACGGCGAGGTGACGCCGACGCGGTCACCGGGCTGGAGCGGGCGTGGATAGCGGATGGTCATGCGCTGGATGATGGCACGTCTGCCTGGCTGAGCGCCTACTAGTTTCGGAAGGCCGATGGGTAGGCGTCGCGGTAGCTCGGCATCGTGCCGGTCGGGGTTTCCACTGTCTCGGCGTTGAGCATGCCGTGGACTACCGCGCGGGTGAGAGTGCGTGCGGCCGCTGTGTAGACCGTCTCGAGTTGGGCCAGGGCGGTCGGGTCGGTGACGGACAGGCGAGCGGCCGCTTCGTCGGTGCGGGTGGACAGAGCAAAGATGCTGTCGCCGTCGACCAGGGTGTGGATCGGGTCGACCGCGCGGGCCAGGCCGTCGTGGGCGATCATCGCCATCCGCTTGGTCGCGGCCTTGTCCAGCGGTACGTCGGTGGCGACGACCGCGATCACCGTATTCATCGCGGGACCGGGGATGAGGTTGCGGCCGGGCGCGGCTGGTGGTGGCGGCTCGGTCGGGGTCTTCAGCTGGGCGAACTCGTCGCCGAGGCCGTACCGCGCTCCGTGCAGGACACCGTCCGCGTCAACGGCTGAACCGGCCGCGTTCACGATCACCAGTGCGCCGACGGTGCTGCCGTCGTCCAGCCGGACGCTCGCCGAACCGACGCCGCCCTTCAGCGACCGAGCCCGGGCACCGGCCCCGGCGCCATGGTTGCCCAAGGCAACCGGTCCGTCGGAGGCGGCCGCGATCGCCTCGCTCCCCCACGACGCATCGGGCCGGGCCTGGAACCCACCACCGCGGCCGAGGTCGAAGATCACCGCCGCGGAGACGATCGGTACGACGTCGTTGGCACCGAGCCCGACGCGGACCCCTTCGCCCCGGTCCTCGAGCCAGCGCATCACGCCGCCGGCCGTATCCAGGCCGTAGGCGCTGCCGCCGGTGAGGACGATCGCATTGACGCCCGGGTTCGAGTTCACCGGGTCGAGCAGGTCGGTCTCGCGAGTGCCCGGGGCACCTCCGCGCACATCCACACCGGCCACGGCAGTCGCCGGTACGTAGACGACCGTCGTACCGGTCAGGTAGGGAGCGTCGACGCGTTCGACCTGTCCGACCAGCACCCCAGGAACGTCGGTGATCGCGTTGTGCGGACCCGGCTGCATCCTCGCTCCTCACGCAGAAAATCTGTTGCTCCCGACATTAGCTTGGTAGGCATGAACACCGATCAGCTCTGTGGTCTGCTGGCCGAGCCCTCCCGACTGCGCACCTACTCCGCCGTCGTCCTCGGCGCCACCACCCCCGACCAGGTCGCCACCACCGCCGGCCTCCCCAGCGCCACCGTCGGCAAGGCCCTGCAGAAGCTGATCAAAGCCGGACTCGTCACCGCCTCCCCCGCCCTGCGCGCCGACGAGGAAGCCTTCAAGAACGCCGTCCGCGACCAGCGCCCCACCTGGACGCCACTCGATCCGGATCCGGAACGGGACGCCGTACTCAGGGCCTTCATCCGCGACGGCCGGCTCACCCACTTCCCGACGTACCCGGAGAAGATGCAGGTGGTCCTGGAGCACATCGTCACGTCGTTCGAGCCCGGCCGCGACTACCCCGAGCCCGAGACCAACGAGCTCCTCAACCACTGGCACCCCGACCACGCCGCCCTCCGTCGCCAGCTGGTCGACGCCCGCCTTCTCACCCGCACCAACAGCATCTACCGCCGCCCGTAACCCGCACCCTGAGAAACCCGATGGATCGCCGGCCGGCACCGGTGGCATCATCGGCAGGGTGAGCAGAACGAAATCAGTGGGGTTGCGCGATGTCTGGATGTGGGCGTACGACGCGAGTTTGTCGCTCGTCCTCGCCCAGACCGTGCGCCTGGCCGAGGAGAGTTCGCCCGATCGGCGTCCAGCTTGGTGGACGCGCGTCGAGCGGAAGCTCCGCGAGCAGACCGTGGTTCCCGACGTCTATTTCGACCTCGATCTCGGGCTGAACGACATCGAGCGCGAACAGCTGGCACAGCTGTTCGACCAGGCTGCCGAAGTTGTGCGAGCGCGTGGGGTCTTCACTGCCGACGAGGCCGCCGGGTGGCCCGTTCTCGACGGCATCCCGGTCATCTTCCGAGGCGAAGAACCACAGCAGACGGCACCTGCCGCCGAGCTGGGCCACGCGCTGGCTCAGCTCATCCGAGGCGTCCTGCCGCCCCCGCCAGCAGGAACCGTCTGGTACTACGGCCCCGCCTCCGGCCGAACCACCCTCGATCTCGCCCAACCACGAACCCAGTAGCCGAGCGGCCGGCTACTTGAGCTGTGCCTGCAGGCTGTCTTGGGCTGCGGCGCGGCGGGCGGCTTGCCATTCGGGGCTTTTCTGCCAGTAGTAGTGGGTCTCGGTCTCCGGGGCGAGGGCGGCAATGTCGAACGTGGTCAGCGCGAGGTGGACCTGCTCCCAGCTCGGCAGCGGCACGGAACGACATTCGGCGTACGTCGTCCAGAGGTGCCGCCGGAGATCGCCGTACGAGCGTTCGGCGGCCCAGCTCGTGCTGTCCCACTGGCTGCAGGTGAAGTCGACGAGCGGGGACAGCACACCTCCGAAACCCCAGTCGAGAATGCCGGTCAGGGTCCCGGATTCGTTGAGCAGCAGGTGGCTCTCATAAAGGTCGCCGTGGGCAAGGACCGGGTCCATCGCGTCGACAGCTTGGAGGGCTTCAAGCAGCCTCGCTCGCGCCGCCGGACCGATGAGCGATGCGACCTCGTCGGCCAGGTGTTCTGCACCGCCCAGCTCACGAAGCGGGGTGTAGCAGTCAGCCGCCGTCGGGGGCGCCGGCGGCGGTTCCGACCACGGGTTCGCCCAGAGGGACGGTGGGACAGTCGCAGGACTGATGTGATGGCACGCGGCCAGCGCGGTGCCGAGCTGCTCCGCCAACAGTTGCAGACGCTCGGGCGACAGGTCGGCAGGCTCGGTCCCCCGGAGCCGAGTCACGGCAAAGAATGGGTACGGCGAGATCCCCGGCTCGTCCCAGCGGCCGAGCAGCCTCGGCACCAGCGGCTGGTCGACTGTTGCGTAGACGTCGCATTCGCGCGTGAGCTGCCCGACGATCGTGTGGTTACGAGGAAACAGAAAGGCGCGATCATCAGCCAGCAGCACATGCTTCGTGGCTCCGGTGAACCGCGGTTCGATCGGCCCGTCGACCTCGCACAGGTCCCGAAACCGCTTCAGCTGAGTCGCGACCAGCACAGCACCAACAGCTGCTTCGTCATCCACGGTCGTCTCCTGTCGACTGCTGCGAGACTATCCGCCAGCGAGTTCAGCGAGGAGCGCCCGGACCCGCTGGTCGATCTCATCGCGGATCGGCCGTACGGCGTCCAGACCCTGCCCGGCGGGGTCCTCGAGTTGCCAGTCGAGGTAGCGCTTACCCGGGAAGTACGGGCACTCGTCACCACAGCCCATGGTGATGACGACATCGGAAGCTTTGACGGCATCCTCGGTCAGCGGCTTGGGGAACTCCTTGGAGATATCCAGGCCAACCTCAGCCATGGCTTCAACCACAGCCGGGTTCAGCTGGCTCGCCGGCTGAGAACCAGCGGAGCGTACGACGACGCGGCCGGCGCCATGGTGGTCGAGGAGTGCTGCCGCCATCTGCGAGCGACCGGCGTTGTGGACGCAGACGAACAAGACCTCGGGGATGTCGGGCATGACGAAATCTCCTGTAGAGCTAGTTGCTCAGGGACGCTTCCGGGACGGACAGCAGCCGCGAGATCCATTCCAGCCGGGCGGGGATGGGCCAGTAGTAGACCCAGGTGCCGCGGCGTTCGCAGTCGACGAGCCCGGCTTCGCGCAGGACGCGGAGGTGATGGGAGATCGTCGGGCCGGAGACGTTGAAGTGCGGCGTGATGTCGCAGACGCAGACTTCCTGACCCGCCGAGGCGATGATCGACATCAGTCTCAACCGGATCGGATCGGCCAGCGCCTTGAAGGCCGCGGCCCCCTCGGTCGCTGCCGTCTCGTCCAGCGGAGCCACCGAGATCGGCGTGCAGCACCCATGGCCGGACGCTTGTTTCGACATGCGTCTATCTTGACTTCTGTCTAATCAACTTGCAAGGTGGACTCGCTGATTAGATGAACTTCTAGATAGGGATAGCGATCATGAGCGAGCAGAACCTGGCAGGCCCGGTTGTTGTCATCGGCGCGGGACCGGTCGGCCTGGCCGCCGCTGCACACCTGGCCGAACGCGGGATCGACTTCCTGGTGCTGGAATCGGGATCTGGAGTCGCGGCGGCGATCCAGGAATGGCGGCACGTGAAGCTGTTCAGCCCATGGCGCTACGACCTTGACTCCGCGGCGCGGCGACTGCTGGAACAAGCCGGCGGCTGGACCGAACCCGAGCTAGGCACCCTGCCGACCGGCGGCGAGCTGATCGACAGCTATCTCGAACCGCTCACCAAGACCCCTGCGCTATCAGGACGGATCCGGTACGGCGCCGAGGTCGTAGCGATCACGCGGGTCGGATTCGACCGGATCCGCACCGACGGCCGCGAGCGCGCGCCGTTCCTGATCCGCCTTGCCGATGGCACCGAACTGCTCGCCTCCGCGGTGATCGACGCAGCCGGAACCTGGCGCCACCCGAACGTGCTGGGCGGCTCCGGCATCCCCGCCCGGGGCGAAGCGGTTGCCGCGGGCAACATTGCCCACGCGCTGCCCGACGTACTGGGTCGAGACCGCGAGCGCTTCGCCGGACGCCGTACGGCGGTGCTCGGGGCTGGGCACTCGGCGTCGACGACCTTGCTGGAGCTGGGTGAGCTGGCCGGCGACGTACCCGGGACTGAGGTGTTGTGGGTTGTACGTGGTGCTGATCAGGCACGCACCTACGGCGGCGGCGAGGCCGACGAACTTCCCGCCCGGGGTGCTCTGGGTACGCGCCTGAAGAAGCTGGTGCGGTCGGGTCAGGTGACGCTGGTGAGCGGCTTCCGGACAGAGGAGTTGGCGCCGACCGCCGACGGCCAGGTGGAGCTCATCGCCGGCGATCAGCGCATCGTCGTGGACACGGTCGTGAACTCGACCGGCTTCCGCCCCGACCACGACATGGTCAGCGAACTACGCCTCGACCTCGATCCGATCCTTGGCTCGACCCGCGCCCTCGCACCGCTCATCGACCCGAACGAGCACTCGTGCGGCACCGTGCCCCCGCACGGCGTCGACGAACTCACCCACCCCGAGCCCGGCTACTACGCGATCGGCGCAAAGTCCTACGGCCGAGCTCCCACCTTCCTCCTCGCCACCGGCTACGAGCAGGCCCGCTCAGTCGTCGCCGCTCTGGCCGGTGACTGGACGGCTGCCCGCGACGTACAGCTCGATCTCCCCGAGACCGGCGTCTGCTCATCGAACCTCACCGTGATCGGCAGCGCCGCCACCAAGCAATCGAGCTGCTGTAGTTGATGGCGGCCTGCGAGCCCTACCAGGTGACGTCGTCGAGTGCCGGCCAGGGCGGGCCTTGCCGGAGAACGTGAAGGAACGCCACTCCTGATTGTCTGCCGCTGGGGTGTTGGTCGTTGAGGCTCCAGCGGTGCGCTGCAACGATCGCGAGGACGAGACCGCGGCAGTCGCCGACCAAGACTTGGTCGGCGTCGGGGTAGTGCTGGCTGACCTCGTTGGGCACCCAGGCCAGGTCGTACTCGACTGGCCCGCGGGCGGTGTTCTCGAAGTCGATGAAGAGCGGCCCGTTCTTCGTGGTGAGGATGTTCATCGGGTGCGGCTCGCCGTGCAGCAGTTGTACGGCGCCGTGCCGGTTGACGATTGATCGCCCCAAGTCGTGCAGCGTGTTGGCGAGGAGCGCCCGGTCCGCATCCGCGAGATCGGGAGTGACGTCACGGCTGGCCACGTCTCGTTGAATCTCAGCCACTCGATCCATGAAGTGTGGCGTCGTGACCTCGATCTCCCGCAGGCCGGCGTGAAGATCTGCGAGCGCCTGCGCATACTCCTCCGGCGGAAGCATCGGAGACTGCACAGCTTCGAAGGAAGCCCACAGAGTGACCTTGAAGCCGTCATGCACGAACACGCGCGATTCGACCCGAGACTCGAGCGGGGCAACCGGGCTGTCCGTCTGCGCTAGCTGTCTGACGAGCTCAACTTCTTGCTCCGCACTCGCGAAATGCGTCATCGGCGCGACCCGAGCGACGGTGTCGCACGGCATCAACCGGACGACGAGTCGATTGGAGTCGCTCAGAACGATCGCATCATCAACAGCCAAGTCGAGCTCTGAGGCGACCGACATCGCCGCGGCCACCGCACGCCGTACCTCAGTGGTTTCCATCTCCATACCCCCTCTCCGCAGCGTCGAGGAATTCCCCGATCGCCCGTTTGGACTTGAGCACGTGCTGGGTCGCGTGTTGCCCGTGCCGCGCGATGATCGCCAGTTCGCGTTCGAGTTCCGTGCGCCGGCCCCGCCAGATGCGTGGGACGAGGCGCCATTCATCGCGCAACCGTTGCCAGGCCGAGTATTCACATCCTTCAGGCAGCGCGTCCGGCATTCGGCAGCCGCGCAGCAACGCGCGTCCCGCACACCGCCACCATGGCGTGGCGAGGACCACCACGGTGTCGGCGCGTTCCAGCCGGAGATCGAGCGTTTCGGTGTAGTTGCCATCGGCAATCCACGCGTCGCCGGCAAGGACGGCACGTTGTTTCTCGCGCCACTCGTCCTCGGACGGCTCGACCCAGCCCGCTTTCCAGAAGTGGAGGTCCAGATGAATGAGCGGCAGGCCGGACTTGCCGGCAAGTGCGCGGGAGAACGTGGACTTCCCGGATCCAGCCATCCCGGTCACGACAATGCGGCACTTCGGTTCGTTGGGGTACATGACACCTTCGTTGGTCGCAGCTAGCAATGGGCTTCTGCGACACGGCAGGTCAAGGATGCCCCCGAGGGGCAGTGTCAGTGCCTACCGTGTCAGCGGTAGGCACGCCGGCCGGGCAGGTGGCGATGCACCCGACCCCAGACGCCATCTGTCATGAGCAGCCTCTCCAACGAAAATTCAAGACGACTCTAACCGGTCGCAGGCTCAGCGGGCCATGGCCAGTACGTCGCGCACCAGGCGGCGGGGGTACTCGTCGTCGACCTCCAAGGCGAAGACGACGTGGTGGTAGAGCGGGGCGATGACGTGGTCGAGGATCTGCTCCACGGTCGGGGTTGTCTCACCACGGCCGCGAGCACGGTCCACCATCTCCGACGCCTGCTCACACCGGGTCTGGGTGATCGGGCAGTTCGCGACCAAGGCGACGCGGGCCGCGACCATCGCGCGGAGGTAGCGGACTCGCTGGGGGCGGGTGATGTCGCGCGCGATGATGTCCGCCCACTCAGTCAGGTCCTGCTCGATCGATCCGGTGTCGGGCAGCGATTCGCCGTCCTGCGTCAGGGCCGCGACCGCGACTTCCTCGAGAAGCGCTGCGACGTCGTCCCAGCGCCGATAGAGCGTGGTCGGGTTCACGCCCGCCCGCTCGGCGATGACGGGAAAGGTGATCTTGTCGGATCCCTCCCCCACGAGTTCGCCGACGGCGGTGTGGATGGCGGTCAGCACCCGGCTACTGCGCCCGCCGCGCCGGATACCGGCCTTGTTCTCAGACACCTCCCCAGGCTACGCAAAGATATTTGCTTTTAGCAAGGCAGCTCCCTACTGTCGTTAGAGCAAAGATTCTTGCTTTTAGTGGAGGTGTTCCATGCTTGGCCGCCGTGCCTCATTCGTCATCGCAGGGGCTGCAGGTGCCGCGACGCTGACGGCAGCCTCGGCGCCGTCGCCGCTCTACCCCGTCTACCAGCACCTGTGGGGGTTCTCGGCGTTCGTTCTGACCCTCATCTTCGCGGTCTATGTCTTCGCACTGCTCGCCGCGTTGCTCACCGTCGGATCACTGTCCGATCGGGTCGGGCGGCGGCCGGTCGCCTCGGTGGCGCTGGTGGTGCTCGCGCTTGGCATGGTGCTGTTCGCGCTCGCCGATGGCACCGAGGGGCTGATCATTGCGCGCATCGTGCAGGGTCTTGCCGTCGGCGCCGCAACCAGCACCACCACGGCCATGATCACGGACTCCGCGCCGAACCCGCGCCTCGGCTCGATCGTCAGCAGCGCAGTTCCAGCACTGGGAATCACGATCGGCGCGGTCCTGGCCGGCGTACTCGTGGAGTTCGCGCCTCTGCCCCGCCAACTCGTCTTCTGGATCCTCACTCTGGTGTTCTTGCTCCTGGCCGGACTCGTGTGGCTCGTCCCCGAGCGCGTTCACGCCCCCTCGACGCCGCGGGAATCGATCTGGCGGTCGCTGCTGCCGCGTGTCGGGCTTCCCGCCGCCGTTCGGCCGGTGTTCTTCGGCCTACTGCCTTCGATCTGCGCGACCTGGGCGCTCGCCGGTCTGTACCTGTCGCTCGGCTCATCCGTGCTCACCACCGTTGTCGATCTGCACAGTCACTTCGTCGTCGGCCTCGTCCTCGGGGCGTTCTTCCTCGCTGGAGCAGCAGGCAGCGTCGTTTCCACCACCCTGGCTCCGAAGCATCGCGAATGGTTCGGCTACGGAGCACTCGTCGTCGGCGTACTGGTCACCATCGTCGCGACGGCGCTAGGCGCCTCGCTGCCGTACCTCGTCGGGTCGGTGATCGCGGGGCTCGGCTTCGGCGCTGCGTTCCGCTTCGCCGTCCATGCCCTCGGCGACGTGGCGCCGGACGCCGAACGCGGGCAGGTGTTCTCGACCATGTACATCGCCAGCTACCTCGCGTTCAGCGTGCCGGCGCTGGTGGCAGGCCTTGCCGTCGAACAGTTCGGACTCAAGCCCACCGCACTCGCGTACGGCGGCCTCGAAATCGTGCTCGTGCTAATCGCGATGCTCGCAGCGAAGCGCCGAGCGACGCCGACCCCGGCGCCGACCTCACAGCGTTTCGACTCGCCTCGGCAGTCGACGCACTACCTCGAATGCGGACCGGCCGACGGACCGCTGATGTTCTTCCTTCACGGCTGGCCGGCGATCGGTCTGTTCTGGCACGCCCAGCTGGAGACCTTCGCAGCCGACGGCTGGCGCTGCATCGCACCTGATCTGCGCGGGTACGGCGGATCTTCGGCCCCAGCCACCACCACGGCGTACGGCATCGAAGAGGTCGTAGCGGACCTGATCGAGCTCCACGACCACCTGGGCGGCGCGAGCGCGATCTGGGTCGGCCACGACTGGGGCAGCGCCGTGGTCGGAGCATTGGCAGCGCACGAGCCCGATCGCTGCCGGGGCGCCGTACTGACCTCCTGGGCCTACTTTCCCGAGGCGAACAGTCTCGCGACGCTCGTTCCACTGGTCGATCGGGCGATTTACCCGGTCGACGACTATCCGGACGGCCAGTGGGACTACTACCGCTACTACACAACCCATTTCGAGGAAGCCGTCGACGACCTCGACGCCGATCCCGCCGCGACCCTCGCCTCGATCTACCAGCCCGGCAACCCCGACGTCATGAACGACGTTGCCCCGGCCGCTCTGGTCACCCGCAACGGCGGACGCTTCGGCGACGCGCACCACGCCCCGCCGACCGAGCCCGACCCGGCCCTGTGGCCGCCGGCCGACTTCGACCAGTTGGTGCGCGCTTTCAAGACCCAGGGCTTCCGTCCCACCTGCGCCTGGTACACCAACGACGACGCCAACATCGCCTACGCCCGTACGGCGCCCAACGACGGCTGCCTCTCCCAGCCCGTACTGTTCATCAACGGTGACTGGGACGTCATCTGCACCATCACCGGAAACCGCCAAGGCGACCCGATGCGCGCCAGCTGCACCGATCTCACCGAGACCTCTCTACCGGCCGGCCACTGGCTTCCGCTGGAACGCAAAGCCGAACACATCCAAGCCATCCGCACCTGGCTGCAGACCAATAACCTGTAACGGACCCACGCGAGAGGAGCGTCTGGATGGTCGACGCGCCTGTTCACATCCGACAGCTCGTCTCCCATCGCGGCTTCACCGGATTGCGGCCCGCCGGCGACGGCGTGGAGTTTCAGGTGTTCGCAGCCGAAGCCTCGGACGGGACCACGGTCGTGCTCCGCACTCCGGTCCAGGGCCGGTTCCAGTTCGACCTCAACGACGGACACGTCGACACCAGGTCACTGCTGCGCTGGGAGTACGCCGTCACCCGACACCTGGGGCAACTCGGCTTCCCGGTCGCCACGCCGCACGAGCTGTGCCTCGGCGAGGCCGACGTACTCGTGTCCGAGTTTCTTCCGACGACGGCCGCGGCGCCGATCAGATCGCACTCGGCGCGCTGCTCCGCAAACTGCACCACGCACCGCTCCCACCGATGGCTCCCGTCGCCGCGCAGGGTCTCCCACCCGCTCACTTGCTGGCCCAGCGGATGACCGAGCGCCTCACCGCCTTGGCCCAGTACGGCGTGACCGTGCCGCCCGGACCACCGCTCGAGCAGGTGATCGACGTCCTGGCGGCGCAGCCGAGCGGGCGGCTCCTGCACCTGGACGTGCGCGCGTCGAACCTACGGTCCGCCGACGGCCACATCCTCGGCGTACTCGACTGGTCGAACGCCCTGGTCGGCGACCCCGCCATGGAGCTGGCCCGTCTGGCCGAGTACGCCCTCGTGCCCGACAACGGAGTCGACTACGACCAAGTGCTGACCGGCTACGGAGAAGCGATCGACCTCGACTCCCCCGCGTTCTGGCTCTACCGCCTCGACACCGCCGTCATGCTCGCCCTGCTCTTCACCTCAAACGCAGCCCACACCGCCCTCGCCCCACCAGCCGTCGACCGCCTACTGACGGTCCACGACCAGGTGCGCCGAGCATTGCCCAACTGAACCGAGCGCGCCTGCCGGGATGGCGACGTCGCGGAGCGGTGCGAGCGGCGATTCGCTACCGGGAGGCTTGCCGCCGGTCCGTTAGACGCTGAGCCCGCAGGGGGCCTCGAAGTGACCGGGGCCCTCGCTCACCGACGACGGCGTCCAGGTGCCCGAGTAGATCGTGGCGGAGAAGTTGCGACCTGGCGCGAAGGTCAAGTTGTTCTTGAGTCCGCGAACACTGTGCTGGAGGCTCGTGCAGGCGTCCCGGCCATAGTTGATCTGCACGTTGAAGTTGCCGTCGTCCCCCGCTCCCATCGCTCCGGGCATGAGATCAACGCGTTTGGCGCTGCTGACGTAGAGGGAGTTCTGGCGGAAGCACCGGGAGTTTCCGTTGGAGTAGGTGACCAGGTAGAAACTCTTGTTGTCACAGTTCACCCGAGTCTTGGCGGCACTCGCGGTGCCGGCGGCCGCCACGGTCGAGCCAAGGACGACGGCCATCACGGCGGCGCCGGTGACAACTCGCTTGCCGATTCGGGTGCTTGCTCGTTTGCTCCGGAATTGCATGTTTCCTCTTCCTTCTTTGGTGCGCACGGCAAATACCGGCGCTCTGATAGGTACCGGGCAGGACAGCGGGCCGGGGAAGATTCACCCGCCTGCCGCGAGCCTGGAGACGACTGCGTCGGAGTCCGGATTTATCTGCGGTTGACGCAGTCGACGGAGAGCTCACCGGGGACGCCGGTCCATTCCGAGCGCATCCAGGTGCCCACGTAGATCCTGGCCGCGAACCTGTGACCTGGCTTGTAGGAAATGATGTCGTTCAGTCCCTGAATACCCTGCTGGAGGCTTGTGCAGCCGCCGGTGGGTATGACGATTTGCACGTTGTACTTGCCGGCCGCACCTCGCGCGAGATCGATTCGCACGGCACTGCCGACGTAGTGGAAGTTCTGGGCGTAGCACCGCGAACTTCCGGTGGAGAAGGTCACCAGGTAGGAACTGTTGGCGTCACAGTTCACGAGGTACCTGGCAGCGTCAGCAGTGCTGGTTCCCATGACGGCCGACCCCAGACCGACCACCAACGCGGTCGCGCCGGCAACAATTCGCCTACGCATGGGTCAGCAGTCCACGGTCAGGTGACCGGGGCCGGTGCTCCACGACGCGGGTTCCCAAGTGCCTACATAGATGTTGGCGGCAAAGGTGTGACCCGGCGCGTAGAACTGCTTCTCCTTGAGACCCCTGATACCGGTCTGAAGGCTCGTGCAGCCTCCACCGGGGAGGACGATCTGAACGTTGTAGTTGCCAGCGGCACCAAGCATCAGATCGACCCGCTTCGCCTTGCCGACGTAGAGGAAGTTCTGCGCGTAGCAACGGGAATTTCCGTCGGAGTACGTGACCATGTAGGAACTGTTGTTGTCACAGTTCACCCGCGTCTTCGCCGCGCTCGCAGTGCCGGTGGCAGCCACCGCCGAACCAAGCACTACGGCCACAACAGCGGCGCCGGCGACAACTCGCCTGTTCATCCGGCTGGTTGCTTGATTGCCCATGAATTGCATGGTTTCCCCGATGTCTCGGTGCGCCTGGTTATTCCCGGCGCCGTCGAGGTAACCCTAAGTGATCTGTTGTTGAACGCGCAACTGCTGATTAATAGGAAAGGTCGTTAACGGTTCGTCTCAAGTTCGCGCTGTTGCCGGAGGCAAGCGTCGGAAGCTGTCGTCATTCACCCCTCGTTCACACCGACGCAGTCTGCTCGACCGGAGGGTCGTCGTTTGTACGGCGGGACTGGTCTTTCACGGAGATCATTGCCTGGAGCAACTCGATCCGAGTGACCTCCGACACAGAAATCTCGCCGACTAATATTTATTAAGGCTCGACTGAATCGTTCACTCCACATCGTGGAATCAACAGGAAAGTTGCCTATCAACCCGACGATTGCGCCTTCAACCACCCCTCACCTAGAGTCACGGCGGACCGTTCGGCGCGGTCGGCGGCGCGGCATGGTCTGCGATTCGTCACTCACAGCCGACCGGGCTACAGCGACAGCACCTCCCAGCCGGGCCGACGGGTGGCCGACGTCGCGGACGATGTCACCGCGCTGCTCGACGCACTCGGAGCGGACGATTTCGTCACCCTTGGATGGTCGGGTGGCGGACCGCACTTGCCTGCGCCGCCTTGCTGCCGGACCGGTGCCGGGCCGCGGCGGTCATCGCGGGCGTTGCACCGTACGACGCCGAAGGGCTGGGCTGGCTGGCGGGAATGGGCGACGAGAACGTCACCGAGTTCGGAGCCGCGACCGGCAAGGACGCGCTCGAGGCTTCCTTGCCGAGCCGAGCGCCGAGTTCAAGGACATCCTGCCTCGCGACATCATCGCCCACCTTCGGTGATCTGCTGTCCGCGGTCGATCAGGCTGCCCTGCGCGGCGGCATGGCCGACTACTTGGCCGCTTCGTTCCGGGCCGCCGTGTCCCGCGGGTCCGACGGCTGGCGCGACGACGACCTCGCGTTCCTCGTCGACTGGGGGCTTCGACCTGGCGAGCATCCGGGTCCCCGTCTCGATCTGGCAGGGCGATCAGGACCGGATGGTGCCCCGCGACCACGGCCGCTGGCTCGACGAACACGTCCCCGGAGCCACCACCCAACTCGTACCGGGCGAGGGTCACCTGTCGCTGCTCAGCAACATCGACTCCATCGTCGCCGGCCTCGCCTCAGCCTGACCGCTGGGCCAGTACGACTGCTCAGTCGTACCGGCCCCTCCAGGGTTTGGAGTACCAGACCTGGAAGTCGGAGATCTTGGCCCGCGGCTTCCATCACACCCCAAGGGACCTCGCAACCTCGGATCTCGTCCGCCTCTACACGGGCGTCGGCAAGATCGTTGCCCACCTCAACGGCGGTGAGTCGTCGATCTCTCGTGGCAAGAGATGACGCCTGCGGCCTGCCTGGGGTGCGGGCACTTCTTGCGTTGTAGGACCGAGGACCAGTACCGCTTGGTCGCGATGAACGCCATGACGATCTAGAAGCTGAAGGTGTTGCGAATCTCTTCGGCGAGGGCAGGGTCGCTCGTCGCAACGAACTTTTGCTTGCCCTCCATGGCTTGGCTGATATCGCCAAGACTGTTGAACCCGTAGTCCAGGGAGATCGGCTCGCCCTCAAGATCGATGGCTGTTCCGCCCGCGGCATGCAGGACGTAGTGCCCTGGCAGGAAGTCCCACGCCGCGAACCCCTTCTGAATTTCGATCGTGGCATCGGTGAAACCTGCGGCAACGTGGCAGAGGCAGACAGAACCGTGGCCAACGCCGATCCGGCCCTTACGCTTGCCGTCCGGGCCTTCTTCGCCGAGTGCCTTGAGGAAGCCGTCTTGTCGAGCAAGCGGCAGAAACCTCTCCTCGGGACGCATCAGGTAGTTGGTCACCAGCGCCTCTGACAAGGGGACCCGCGGGCGACGCGTCAGTGCGTGCCACTCGTCATCCCTGGTGACCGCGAAGGCGCGATCGACTCCATCTTCCCCGAGAGCAGCTACATACAACTGGACGTGGTGGAAGATGTCACCAATGACAGAGATGACGGGCCGCTTCAAGGATATCGAGTAGACCATGATGTGCGTATAGCCTTGCAGCGCGCGAACCGCTAGCTCGCTGGTATCCAGAGGATCCACAAGGACGCACAGATCCGGCTCCTCGTCCGAGCCAATTACCTGCGGGTCCGACTCCTCGGAGGCGTAGATGAACGACGGTTCAAATTCGGCGAATCGCTGCTTGTAGAGGTCATGCATCAGAAGGTCGTAGTCGGACAGGAAGTTGTCCTCGTGGCGACGATTCTCATTCTCGGCACGACGACCCGTGAGGGCCGCATTCAAGAGCTTAGGACGCAGATCATCGAGCATAGAGCGAACCATGCTGACCACATTCTGCGCCAGCTCAGGAATTTCACTCACAGACACTTTTGCCCACCTTCATCTTGATTATCTCAACTCTAGCGGAGGCTCTATTCCTGGCGGACTCATCGTTGCAGCAATGAACACTGCTTCGAAGTCCGCGGCCCGCATGATCTGGGCGCCGGTCAGGTCATCGAAACTCTCGACCTCCAGAGTCGCGCCCTTCGTCATCGCCCCAAACACTGCGAAGTAGAGCTCCGCCTTCGGGTAGCGGGTGCGCAACTCGCGCGCGAGGTAGCCAATCACATCGGCATGCTTGACCTCAAAGTCACAGATGACGATGGTCGGCGCCTCTTTGGTGTCCGGGAAGTGGGACGCAGCATCCAACTCGATCCCATCGCGAACCTTGTTGCACCTGAGGTACCCGATAGGGCATCGCGAAAACCTCGACGATGAGAGAAACGTAGCCATGACGAGCCCGGCCTCGTTGATTCCAAAGCAGGCGTCAACATCTAGTCGATTGCCGAGGTTCTTGATCTGCCGCGACAGTCGTTCGACTCCGTACCCGAAGGTTGCCCACGTCAGATCGAGCAGGCGTCCAGGATTTGGGTTTGGGAGCGTGAGGACGTCGAGCTCCGAGTTCCCGTACTCGATGGTTGGAGCCGACAGGATAAATTCACTGCCAATCTGGTCATATTTCGAGCTCGGCGCAGGAGAGCTTACTTTCCGGCCGTTTTCGAAGGAACCGGTGGAGGATGAACTGATTGATTCAGCCGTCTTCTTGTAAGACTTCAGCGCGAGCTGATCCTCGATTGGAAGGCGTTCGTAAGACTCGGCGATAAGGTCTGCCGGCGTGATGTCTTCATCCGCTACGCCCATCGGACCTCTGCCGTACGCCGAACACAGGATTAACAGGCTGGAGATCGAAGGTGGTGACCCGCTTCCACGCTGTCGCGCCCAGGACTCCCAGGCATTGATGGAAGTACCGCCAAGACTGGTTTGACTCCCGGCGACCTCGTTGTAGCGCGCCGCCGCTTGATCCTGTGACAGTCCGGCGGCGTATCGGTAGGCCTGCAGGCTGGGAACCTCGGGGTATTGCGCCATGAGCTCCAGCGCCGCGCCCTTGACCGATCCTTTCTCAGCCCACAGCTTTTTGCCTTGAGACGCAAGCTCCCGACCGCGCTTCTGCGGGCTCTGCGCGGACGCTTGTGACGACCTCGACGGACTCATAGAACTGACTGACCCTTCAACCTCAGGCGGCTCTGTGCACCAACTCTACCCATTCAGATGGGCAAGCGGGCGGGAACATGCCCAGGAATCCGTCTGTGATCGCTCCGCCAATCAGGTGCCAGCAGGCTACTCCGGGTGTGACGGTGGTTGCATCGAGTGAGCGGTTGTATCGCAGGGAGGAAGCCCGTGACACCGGATGTACTGCCCCAGAGGCGTCGAGTGAAGGTCTGGTTCGGTGAGCACGCGATTGCCGAGTTCATCAACGAACAGGCAGTCGCTGACCGCTACGCAGATGCTATGCGCCGTCGCTTCCAGAGCCTGCGGGTCACGAACGAGTCGATCCCAGACGACTCCACTGTCAGTGATTCCTCGCCGCGCTAGCAGCGTCTACTCATCCAAGCTCAAAGACTCAGACCATCCAGACGGGGACGCAATGGGAACACGTACTGCTAGCGGGTACATCAGAAAGGGGTTTCTGACGACGGTTACGGAACTCGCGATACTTCGTCGGCAGATCGTGGCGTGCGCCGAGTCCAACGGCGTCGAGGTGGACGCAATCTACGAAGAAGAACTCGATCGAAACTCGGTCGAGCTCGTGGCCTGCATTGACGCTCTGCTCGACGCAGATGAGGCCTACCTGATTGTTCCGAGCCTCCTGCACTTCGCCGGGTTCAACAATCCGCTGGAAGTGCGTCGCGATCTAGAGAGCCGCGGGATCAGAGTACTGACTGTACGAGACAACTCCCAGCGCCCAGAGAACCGGACCGGCGAGGAGTGAACGACCCGCCAGGTTGGTTGGTGCGCGATGCGCGAGGACGGCTTGCTGTTGCCCGACCATCCTGGCGCGGCGGAGCGGAGCGCGGCGTGACCATCCCACACCTCACCGCGGGAAAGAGAACCGCGCCCGCTCCGCCGATTCCAAGCCACACCAAAGTGTTTGTGTCGGGGCCTCCCCTGTCTCGGACACAACCAGAGGCGGCCCCCGAGGTGACCTCACCTTTGGGGCCGCCAACTTCAATCAACAACCGAGAGAAACCATGCAAACCAACCCAACGACGGTCGACGAACGCATCACCCTCGAAACCCCAGAAGCGATCGACAAGGACCGCGCCTACTGGTACGGCTGCGGCTACCTGCGCGGCAACCCAGCCGTCGCCCGCGTTCTTGTAGGTATAGCCGCGCCAGCCCTTCCCTAGAAGACAAGCGAGAGGACGACGACGACCTGACAGCCGACGTTCTCGGCACCATGTTCAGCACCTTCTTCCTGAAGGCAGACGAGGGAGACATGGACAAGGTGTTCATGCAGTGGATGCACACCCTGTTGAGCCGAAGCTCACCAACCGCCCCGAAGTGAGGAACCCGTCATGTCTGACGTGCAGCGCTTGAAAGAGCAACTGTTCCAAGTGTCGATGGAAGCCAAGCAGGCGGCAGGTGGGCTGGCCGGGTTCAAGCTGCGCTTCACCCAGCACAGTCAACAGGTCGAGAGCCTGATCTCCGGCACGGCGACCGGCGTTGACCGAGACATCTCCGAGATCCTGGACGCGGCCGGCAAAGCCGTCGAGCAGGCGACCCAGGCCCTGGAGATCGCCTCGGCCGGATGCAAGAGCTACGCCGACCAGATCTAGGGCCGGCGTGCCTTCCGATCTTCAGCGGGTAGCGCAGGGGCTGGTCGATTGCCTCGACGAGGTTCCTCGGGTTCTCGAGCGTTTGCACCGGACCGCGGGGCGGTGCCGAGAGAACGCCGCAATAGCTGCTCAGCTCGGGGCGTCTACGGCGGCGCAACAACTCGACGCGGCCGCCCGGGCTTGTGAGGCCGCTGCGCACTATCTGGGGATGGCTCCGCCCAAAGCCAGGGGCTGGGCGGAGCGCCTGACTGGTGCGCCGCCTGGCGAGACAGGGCGACCTGACATCGGGTTGGGCGAGCGCAACCCACTGATCTCGAATGGACCTGGTCCGAGCAAGAGGGACCTGGACGGGCGTGGCGGTAATAGGAGGCCGGACCCTGCTGGGGACAAGGGCCGCCCCCGAGGGCCGGGAGCCAGCGACGGCGGTGGCCAACCGCCGGCCTTTGCGGTTGAGGTACCAGACCGTCCAGCCCCAGCGCCCTTCATCAACGAGATCTTTCGCAGGCTTCCTGATCGTCCGAACAACTCGGGGCCGACGCGCGGCATCCTGACTCGGACGGATGGACGTGGACCAATCCATCTGGTGAGCGGTTCCAAGGGGCCGGGCGGCCAGAGCCCCGGTCTTACTGGCTGGCTTGCCCGGCTGGGTGTCGCGAGGGACCACGTCGAGGGTCATGCGGCGGCGTTAATGCGTCGCGCGGGAGCACCGCGAGAGGCGACCCTTTACCTGAACAACAAGCCGTGCGGCCTGGACGACGAAGACCAGCCACTAGGCTGCGATGGGACTCTCAAGTATCAGCTTCCACCTGGATCCAAGCTGACCGTCTACTGGCCCGGTGGCCACAAGATCTACATCGGAGAAGAGGACGAGCCCGAGTGAACGAGTTTGTGAAAGCGAACTATCAGTTTGGCGACGCGGATGTACGCGAGACAGTCGAGTCACACGGGCAGCTAGACGCGCTGGTGGACAGGGCTGCCGCCCACGGCCGACCTATCTGGCTGGAGCTGGTGATTCGAGGCGAATCCGACGCACCGTTCGCATCGACCGTGATGTGGATCGGTCTCGGAGCATCCTTCAGCTCCTTGGTCTTTCACGAACCGGGCAACGACGGCGAGCGGTACGACTCAGCAGGGACGCTCGATCATCCCCAGGACGCCGAGTTCGACTACGGCACCGTACCCACCTCGATGTCAAGTGGCAGCGCCATCGAGGTCGAGCCAGCCAGGGAGGCAGCCAGGGAGTTCCTGGCGACCGGTCGGCGTCCGACCTGCGTGTCTTGGAGGGTGTTCGAGATACCGATCAATGGCGAGCCAGAACCGATCGAGGGCTGGGACGCTTTCGCCGACCCGAGCTGAGCCGGAGCACCCGTGAGACTGTTGATAGATGTGCCCTGGATGCAGGTCAAGGACATCCTCGAGGGAACGGCGGCGCTGATCGTCATTCTTGGTGTGCCGCCGATCGCGGCGAAAAATGTCGCAAGGATGTGGCGGCGAAGTACCTTCGGACGACGCCGTGCCCAGGCGCGCCTACTCGACCAGTTGGCTTGCGGTGAGCCGATAACACGAGTCGAGACTTGGCTCGGATTTGCGGTCGTAGCCGAGGGCGATACGCGCACATACGAGCTACCCGGCGCATGGGTGCAAGTGACCGAGGCAAACGAGGTAGTGGCCTCATTCTCAGTGACGATTCGGTCATCGAGGATGTGGTACGACGCTTCGCGGTTGACTGTCGGCAACCTGCCCATTCGGCTTGGCCGGTCCACTTTCTCCGACATCGATCCTCGCGGCACAGCACCGGACTCGGCTTACGCCGAGGGCAACCGTCGAGTTGGGTATGTCCAGTCGTACTACTTCGGTAACCCGGGCCACTACCAGGCATATGTTGTGGGCTACAACATCATCGGTGCGGGCGGCGTAAGCGCCGGATACTCGGATGCGAGAGAAGCCGATGCGGCTGCGCAGGCGGTGGCCATGGCGGGAACCACCGTCAACACCCTGGTCGTCTATGGCCCGCAGACTGCCCCGCCAGCTCCGCTGGACGCTTTTGTCGGCGTGGAAGGCGATCACATCCGGCTACGCCTAGGTCGTGGAACGAATCTGCGAATCGCCGACCTATGAGTTCGGTCGTGGCGGTGATCAAGGAGGCAGGGCGCTTCCTGGCAAGTCAGTGCGAGATGATCGGTCACGACCGTGCCTCGGTCTCGCGGTCCTTCTCAACCGGGATGCCAAGGCGGTAACGGCGCGGGACGCCCTCCCAGGTGACTGGTTTCGGGCCCCACTCGATGCCTACGCGATCTACCTTCGCGCGACCTTTCCGACGCCGGCGGAGTAGCAGCAGTGTGATCATTGCAGCGATCAAGAAGATTGCCACGATGCAGAGATAGGTCACGAGGACTGCGTTCGGCCCTCGGGCTGCCCATTGCTGGACGGGGGTGAGAATCTGCCCCGTGCGACCAGTGAATTTTGCCTGCGAAATAACCCCGAGAGAGTCGCGAACGGCTGGGATTCCGAAGACGATGGCAGCCACAGCGCCGAGCGTCGCGGCTAGAATATTTCGCCGGTCACTCGATCTTGAACTGTTGGACTCCGCCAATTGGCGGAGTAGGGAGAGCTTCTCAGTGACGCGCGCATAGATTTCTGAGGTGTGTAGCTGGCGGAGAATATCTGCTGATATATCCTGCGCGGTCCCATGGGACAGCGTTGTTCTCCCCACCTCGGTTAAGCCACTGATCAGCTCGCGCTCGATTGCAGGGATGGACTTCCTGTCTTCGCTACTGGAATCAACCATCTCTTGGAGGCTATGCAATTGCCAATGTTGAAGCACCGCGTTTTCTATGACCGCGATTGCCATGTAGTTCTGCGTCAGGCCTGGGGAGAAATCGTCGCGATCGAACTTCCACTCAACGAGGAGTGAGTTCCCGCCAAAATGAAATCTCGACTCGTCGGCGTGTAGCGCACGGGCAGAGTCGATGACGCCTTCAATGGTGGCCTTGTCGAGGCGGCCGTACGCCTCATGCCGCAACGCTAGGCCCGCTAGTTCGGCAGCGTGGTTGGTCATCCATCGCTTGCGTGAGCGGCAGCAACCCAAGCCTCCGACAAAGACCGTGGTATAGCAGAAGTATCCGAGATTCTGCCGCTGCTTCCGTACGAAACTGCGGATGGCGTCCGAATAGGCAGAGTACACATCGACGATGTCGATCGGACTACTGAGATTTAAGGTTGTGTAACCGGCGCGGCCCTCTTCGTTGCGGGAATAGCTATCGAGAACCTTCTCGACGCCTTCGCTGCTCTCATTGAAAAGTCCTCCGAAGCTTGTAATTGTGTCGAACTCGGGGCCGTGAGGATTAGATATGTCCAAGAGATCATCAGTGGTTTTATTGTCGCCGGGGAGCGTCGCGAAGCTCAGTAGAGCAGTTCCTGATCTGTGCAACAATAGGAACGCCAGAATCTCGGCATCCTCAAACCCGTGGTAGGTCGTATAGAACGGCTTCAGGTCGAGTCTGATGAATGGTTCACCCCGAAGATAAAGCGGAGAGAATAGGGAACGGTCGACAGCGCCCATTCCGCCGACTATCTCAGTGATGTCAAGCACTTCTAGATCGAGAGTGTTCGTCATTGCTCGCATTTCCTCGACATCAATATTCTCGAGGAGCTCTGCGCGATCACGCTTTACGAGCGCTCTGAAGAATAGCCGCCTGAGATGAAAGGCTGATCGAGGGTGGGTTCTTATCCACGGTCGCAGTGAGGACTTTGCATTGCATGCCTCATGGAGAGCAATGATGTCTTCCATGAGTTTGCGCGCCTTCACCACCTTTGAGTAGTTCCTGCCGAGGAGTGGCGTATCGGAGCCTGCGATACCGGCTGCGGTGGCTATCCCAGAAGACAGGAGCCGGTCGGCAAGTTTGTGAATGTTGGTGCCGAGCGGCAGTGAGAATGAGAACGTGTAGAAGACGCCGCCTCCGTAGTAACTGGCCGCGTGTGCCTTCCGGCGGTGGAACATGCTCTCCCCTTACTGCTCAACGTCGAACTGAACGATGGTCGCCGTACGACAACCAGTTCCCATCCGGGCAACGCCGAGGGTCGCCGTCACTTATCTTGGCGCGGTCTGTCTGATCGGCCACCTCGTGAACCCACAGGCCAACGTCGAGCCTAGGACGGGGCGACTGCCAGATCAGTTCCCCCTGCTTGTAGAGCACTCCCCGCCGACGCAACAGAGCCTGATTGCCAGAGCCGCTACGCCCGGCGGCCCAGGGTCAATCCGGTAAGCCAGACCTTACGTTAGTCGGCCCAGCCAGCCCGATGGATGGCCGGACACTCGCATGCTGGCGATCTGGAAGTTCCATCGTTGTGCGACGTGACTGGCATCCGCAAGCCGACGTTCTATCGCAACCAGCTCTTCAAGCAGGTAGGGCTCGCCCAACTCCAAACTATCGTTCGCCTGTCGCCGCCAACCGTCGAATGCGCGAGCTTCGCGCTCCCATTGTTCGATGTATGCCCGGCGCTGCTCCTCACTCAAGGCAAGGAACTCGTCGGCTGGACGCATCGCGTCGGAGTCTCGGAGCAACCATTGCGAATGCATCACCGCGTTGCGATCCTTCTGGATCGCCTCTACCACGCCCGCAAACGCGACGACCTCATTGCGATATGCCGTCTCCAGACGGTTGGCGGCGAATTCCTTGATCTTCTCGCGAACTTGCCCCGCCGACGCCTTGCGGGCCTTCAGCTGGTCGACGTCATCGCGAGCAAGTTGCCACCAGCGCATTCCCAAATCCGCATCCAGGCGACCGGCCGCGACTGCGATCCGCCCGACCTCCATCAGAATCTGCTCGTCGGGATACATTCCGCTACCTCTGCACGATGTCGAGGTTTGTGGTCCCTGCTCCGCGATGCACTGTCGCCATGATGGTCATGGTAGGCGCGCCCAGCAGACCATCGCACCGCGTTATGTGTTCCGGCTACCCGTCGCCGGTTCCGCACCGAGAGGCATCCAAGTCCACGGGCCGTCAACCCCCTCCCGAAGGTAGAGGCGGTCTGGCTCATCCATCTCAGGTGGGTAGCGCTGCATAACGGCGTCGACAAAGCTGCGTGCGTCGTCAGAACTCGCAAGGTCTGAGGCCATCGTCAGCACCTCGAAGTACGGACCGGGCAGACCTGCGACCACCAAATGCCCGCAGTCTAGAAGGTCAGATAGTCTCTGATCTCTCCCGGTTGTGCGCTTCCGATCTAGGTGCGCACCCCCGAGCTTGTTCGTGACGTAGTGGAGCAAATCGCCTCGGTTGATCTTGTTCGCCGCGATCTGGATACACGTCGAGCGCAGATAAGCAGTGAGCTTGTACGTTCGCCTGACACTGTGCCTCTGGCCGAAATCGCCCTGGATAGCAGCGCCGAATGCCTCGCGCCCTTTATGCTCGGCGCCTGGAACGACGACCATCGCAAGCCCCGCATAACGCGCTCTGCTTGGGCTAGACCCGCCGGCATAGGCATAGTGGATCCACATCGGATTTGGTACGTCGCTGACCGAGGGCTCAGGGTCCATTGCCCGCAGGCTGGGCTCGCCGAGGTTTCCCATCAGCCTCCATGCCCGACCGTAATCGCCGTGCAGGAGCAGTCTCCTGAGAACCGTTGCAATCAACCGCACATCGGTGCGAGTCACTTGCTCGTGCGCCGGCCGGGCGATGTACCGGAGATCCTCGGCAACAACGGTCACAAGATCGATATCGTGCTCGGTGAGTTCAACCTCACGCGGCGGAGTGCCCATGGAGACGTACTACACGATGTCAGAGGATCTTGGCGAATGAATTCCGTAGGTAGCATCCTGGGCAGGGCGCGATACTCTGCTTGCCACCGTCCCGCATGTCACGGTGACTGCACAACCCTGAATGATTATGCGGATGACTGCACACCCGGGAGTTACCGGTGATGGGGCTTATTGGTGGTGAATCGGCCTGATGGGCGACGAAGCCGAGGGTGGTTGAGACGGCGCGAAGGCCCAGGTCAGGTGACAGTTGCTGTCCTCAGATGACCAGGGCCGACGGTCGCGACTTCTAATCCGTTGGTCGCAGGTCCGAGTCCTGTCCAGACCTCCGCTCGGATTCCCTTCGCGCCTGCATTTATCCCGCCGGGGAGAATGACACGGGAATAGCGCGCCCCAGAGGGGCGCCACCACGTCCTGCTCGCGGGCGGACTACATTCGCCCGCCGACCACAGGCACGGGCGGGGAATCGACCTGCCGTCGAACCACGTCCACGGGTGGGGCCTATACATCCGCCCCAACCTCTCGCCCTGGGCCACGTTCTTCCTGTGGCGTCCCGAGCACCCAGACCACCAACTACGGGCACGGGTGGGGGAAGGACACCGGTCTCCCAACCACGGCCACGGGTGGGGTTGAGACGCTGGGCTGGTCAGGTGAGGCGGCGTACTGGGGTGTCTTGGCGGGGTTTTTCGTTGGGGGCTATGCGGATGGCGGCGTCCAGGACTGTGGCGCCTTGGATGGCGACGAGGACTGAGCGGAGGTCGAGTTTGACGACTTCCTCGAGGTCGAGGGTGAGGCGGGAGACTCGGTGCAGGAGGTTTTCGATGGCGGCGATGTCGGCCGGGTCGGTGCCTCGGTAGCCGTAGAGGAGGGGTGCGGCGCGGACCTCGCGGACCATTTCGGCGGCGTCGCGGGTGGTCAGGGGTGGCATCCGGTAGGAGCGGTCGCCGAGTAGGTCGGTGGCGACGCCGGACAGGCCGAAGGTGACGACCGGGCCGAAGGAGACGTCCTCCAGCGCGGAGATCACCACCGGTACGCCGGGCGGCGCCATCTTCTGTACGACGAATTGCGCGCGCGCCGGGTCCGCGGCCACCCCGAACGTGTGGGTCATCTCGGCCCACGCCGCCCGCATGTCTTCCTCGTCGTGGATGTGCCGCCAGATGTCTGCGAGGTCGGGCCGCATCCGCCACTGCTCGGCGGTCGCCTTCAGGATCACCTCGAAGCCCAGGTCGGCCGCGCGCGCGACCGCCTCATCCGCGCTCAGCACCGGGAACGCAGGCAGCACCGAGATCCCGTAGAAGCTCAACAACAGCTGCCGATCCGAGTCGTCCAGATCAGCACCCTTCGGATGCCGCTGCAGATACTCCGCGACGAAGTCCTCGGCACCCGCGGTGTTCACCTCAGGCAACTCCGGTACGCCGCTGTCCGACCGCCGCCGCCATTCGGCGTACTGGGTCGCCTTGGCCAGCGCGCCCACGGCGTACTGCGGATTGAGGAACGACGGAATCGACCCGCGCGCCGCGCCACCGTCCTCGTCGGGGACCTGCAGCTCCTTCGGCACGCTCCGGGAAGCCAGGAACGTCGAGACCACTGGCTTGTCCGAGCCCGCCGCGGCAGCAGCCAGTACGGCGGCCACCTCGGCTCCGCTCGACTGGACCGGCGGCGTGTAGATCACCACGACCGAGTGCACCCGATCGTCCGCGAACACCTCGCTCAGCGCCTCGCCGAAGTCCGCCGCCGACGCGTCCGCACTCAGATTGCGGGGATCACCGGCCACCTTCAGCCCGACCCCGGCCATCGTGTCCAGCGCGAGCAGCGTGAGCGCGTCGGAGTTGCTGACGATCGCGACCCGACGGCCCTTCGGCAGCGGCTGGTGCGCGAGCAGCTGGGCGACGTCGAAGAGCTCGCCCGTGGTGTCGACCCCGATCAGGCCGCTCTGCCGGAACATCGACTCGATCGTTGCAGGCGGCAACTTGCTCTTCCGGACCAGCTGCCCGACCGGCACACCCTGCGTGGCGCGGCCGGACTTCAGCGCGACCACCGGCTTGCGCCCGGCGAGCCGGCGCGCGACCCGGCTGAACTTGCGCGGGTTGCCCAGCGACTCCAGGTAGAGCAGCACGACCTCGGTCGCCTCGTCGGAGTACCAGTACTGCATCAGGTCGTTGCCGGAGACATCGGCCCGGTTGCCGGCCGAGACGAAACTGGACAGCCCGACACCACGCGTGGCCATGTCGGCGAGGATCGAGACGCCGAGCGCACCGGACTGGCAGAAGAACGCGACCCGCCCGCGGCTCGGCATCGCCGGTGACAGCGTCGCGTTGAGCGAGACACCGGCCGCGGTATTGATCAACCCGAGTGCGTTCGGTCCGATCACGCGCATCCCGTACGAGCGCGCGAGCCCGACCAGCTGCCGTTGCCGCCGCCGCCCCTCGTCACCGATCTCCGCGAACCCGCTCGACACCACGACCAGCCCGCGCACGCCCTTGGCGGCGCAGTCCAGCACGACGTCCGACACCATCTCAGCCTTGACCGCGACGATGACCAGATCGACCGTGTCCGGCACATCACGAATCGTCGCGTACGCCGGCACACCCTCGATCTCAACGGCCGATGTGTCCGCGTTGACGGCGTACATCCGACCAGGAAAACCGCTGTCCCGCAGGTTGCGCATCAGCGCGTTGCCGATCGTGCCCTCGCGGCGGCTCGCCCCGATCACCGCGACGCTCGACGGGGTCAGCAGCCGGGCGATCGACAGCGCCTCGGAGCGCTGCTCCCGCGCCTGCATCACCCCGAACGACGTGTCGGTCGGCGCGATGTCGAACTCGACCATGATCACGCCGTCCTCGAACTCCCGGGCGACCTTGTAGCCGGCCTCGGTGAAGACGGTGATCATCTTGCGGTTGTCCGGCAGCACCTCGGCGACGAACCGGGTGATGCCGTTCTCCCGGGCCGCCTGCGCCAGGTGCTCCAGCAGCAGTTGCCCGAGGCCCCGGCCCTGGTGCGCGTCCTCGATCAGGAACGCGACCTCCGCCGTACGGCGGCCTGTCCGTTCGTACCGGCCGACGCCGATCATCTCGTTGGCGACGGTAACGATCAGCGCGAGCCGGTCGTGGTAGTCCACCTGCGTGAAACGCGCCACATCCCGATCGGACAGCTGCGGGTAGGGCGCGAAGAACCGGTAGTACTTCGACTGCTCGGACACCCGTGCGTAGAACTCGACCAGCAGCTCGGCGTCGCTCGGCGTGATCGGCCGCAGGCGCGCTGTCGCCCCGTCGCGGAGGACGACGTCCGCCTCGAAGTCCACCGGGTAATCGGCCGGGGCCTGCACGTCATACTGTGCAAGCTGTCCAGCTGACGTGTCGTCCGGCGAGGTCACCCAGCCAGCGTACTCAACACATCTGACAGGAGGCGGCGATTTTGGTCGAGCGGATCGCACCAGTACTGGTGTTTCTGATCGCAGTGACCGTCATCGCCGAACTGGCCGACAAGGCCAAGGTGTTCGACGTGGCGGCCCGCGAGGCCGCGCACCTGGCCCGTGGGCGCGTCTGGCGGCTCTGGCTGCTGGTGGTCGTGCTCGCGACCGGCCTCACGATCGTGCTCTCGCTCGACACCTGCGCGGTGCTGCTGACCCCGGTCGTCCTCGCGATGGCCCGGCAGCTCGACATCCCGCCGAAGCTGTTCGCGTTCACCACGGTCTGGCTGGCCGGTACGGCGTCCCTGCTGCTGCCGGTGTCGAACCTGACGAACCTGCTCGCGCTCCACCAGTTCCGGCTGCTGGACGCGTCGTACCTGTCGGTGAGCTGGCGACCGGCGATCGCGGCGATCGTGATCACGGTGGTCGTGCTCGCGGTCCTGTTCCACAAAGACCTCGGCCGTTCGTACGACGTACCGGCGGCGCCCGCGGTTGAGGACAAGGTGCTGTTCTGGACGTCGACCGGGGTCTGCGTAGCGCTCGGACCGGCGTTCGTCTCCGGTATCGAGGTCGCGTGGCCGGCCAGCATCGGTGCGCTGATCCTGGTCGTGCTGTTCGCCGTCCGCCGCCGCAGTGAGCTGCACTGGCGGCTCGTCCCGGCGAAGCTGGTGGTCGGCGTCGTGATCCTGTTCGCGGTCGTTGCCTTCCTCACCGATCACGGTCTGGAGGAGATCCTGCGCCAGGTCGCCGGGACCAGCTCCGACCTGCGGCTCAGTGCCACCGCGGCGCTCGGCGCCAACCTGTTCGACAACCTCCCGGCCTACCTGGCCATGGAGCCGGTCGCGGCGGCCGACCCGCACCGGATGGGCGCGCTGCTGATCGGTGTGAACACCGGCTGTCTGCTCACGCTGTGGGGCTCGTTGGCCACCCTGCTGTGGCGGGCGCGCTGCAAGTCCGCCGGCGTGACCATCACCTGGTGGTCGTTCCTGTGGCGCGGCCTGATCCTCACCCCGCTGGTGATCACGGGAGCGGTGCTGGCGCTCTAGCGTCCGGGCTCCAGGCAGACGACGACCTCGTCATCGGTCTGCGTCGCCACGACCTCGCCGTCGATCCGCACGGTGCAGGTGACCGTGCCCTTCTCCCCCTCCACGACGACCGCCGAGACTCGCGCCGACCGCGTCATCCAGGTGTGGAAACTGGTCGACCACGGGACGGCGACGGGACCTTGCTTTCCCCACCCCGGGTTGTCCTCGGTCGTGTAGACCAGTCCTGCCTGCTTGACCGTGCCGGTGACCTCGTAGGTGACATCGCGCTCGAGGTTGTTCTTCGCCCAGATGTACACCCCGACGAACCCGCCGACGATCAGGAGTCCGAAGACGCCGACGAGGATCAGGACGACGAACGGGAGCCGTGACCGGCGACGGGGCGGCACGGGTGCTGCAGCGCTCATGCAGGCGTTCTACCGGTCGGGAAGGTCACACCGGCGTTTACCGATCGGTAGTGGGTGGGCAATCATGCGGACATGAGCGATGTCGAGAGCACCGAGCAGAGCACGGCGGATGTGACACGCGAGTTCCGGACCGCGCGGGACTTCCTGGTCGCGCACCGGGAGGACTACGAGACGGCGTACCGGGACTTCAGGTGGCCGGAGTTCGAGCGGTTCAACTGGGCGCGGGACTGGTTCGACGCGCTCGCGGTCGAGCAGGCCGAGGTGGCGGCGCTGACGATCGTCGAGGAGGACGGCGAGGTCAACTCACGCACGTACGCCGAGATCGCCGAGCACTCGCGGAAGATCGCCGGCTGGCTCACCGAGGCCGGGCTGAAGCCGGGCGACCGGGTGCTGATCGTGCTCGGCAACGTCGTACCGCTGTGGGAGATCATGCTCGCCTGCATCCGCGCGGGCGCCGTGATGATCCCGGCCACCACTCTGCTCACCGATGCCGACCTGGCCGACCGGATTGCCCGAGGCAACGTTCGCGCGGTCGTCACCGCGAGTGCCGAGACCAGCCGGTACGCCGGGATCGCGGACGACTGCCTCCGGGTCGCGGTCGGTGAGCCGGTCGACGGCTGGCTGCACTACGACGACCATGAGCAGTACGACGGACCCGTGCCCGAGGTGGACACCGCTGCCGACGACTCGCTGCTGCTGTACTTCACCTCCGGCACGACCAGCCAGCCGAAGCTGGTCGAGCACACGCAGGTCAGCTACCCGGTCGGCCACCTCTCGACCATGTACTGGATCGGCCTCCAGCCCGGCGACGTGCACCTGAACGTCTCCTCCCCCGGCTGGGCCAAGCATTCGTGGAGCAACGTCTTCGCCCCCTGGAATGCCGGTGCGACCGTCTTCCTCTACAACTACGCACGTTTCGACGCCGAGAAGATGCTGCGGGTTCTTCAGACGTACGGCGTGACCACGTTCTGCGCGCCGCCGACGGTCTGGCGGATGCTCATCCAGGCTGACCTGTCCGCGGTCGAGGTCGCGATCCGCGAGTGCATCTCGGCCGGGGAGCCGCTCAACCCCGAGGTGATCGAGCAGGTCCGCAACGCGTGGGGCATCACGATCCGCGACGGCTACGGGCAGACCGAGACGACCGCGCAGATCGGCAACCCGCCCGGTCAGCCGGTGAAGCTCGGTTCGATGGGCCGGCCGCTGCCCGGCTACGCGATCGCACTGATCGACCCGAGCACCGACGAGATCGGCGACGACGGCGAGATCTGCATCGAGCTCGCTCCCCCGCCGGTCCCGCTGATGCGCGGCTACCGCGACGCCGAGGAACTGACAGCCGAGGCCACCCGTGGCGGTTTCTACCACACCGGCGACGTCGCGAGCCGGGATGAGGACGGCTACATCACGTACGTCGGCCGCTCGGACGACGTGTTCAAGGCGAGCGACTACCGGATCTCACCGTTCGAGCTGGAGTCGGTGCTGATCGAGCACCCGGCCGTCGCCGAAGCCGCGGTCGTCCCGTCGCCGGATCCGGTCCGGTTGGCGGTGCCGAAGGCGTACGTCGTACTGGCTGCCGGGCACGAGCCGACGCGCGAACTGGCCGCAGAGATCCTGCAGTTCTGCCGCGACCACCTCGCGCCGTACAAGCGGATCCGGCGGATCGAGTTCGCCGACCTGCCGAAGACGATCTCCGGCAAGATCCGCCGGGTCGAACTCCGCACCGACGAGGCGACGAAGGTCTCGGCCGGCGAAAGCAATGAGCACTCGTACGACGAGGCCGATTTCCGCGAGGTCTGACCTCGGGTGTGGCTGCGGGCGGCAGCCACACCCGGGCGTTTCACTGCAGCAGGTAGGCGTTGATCACTGTCAGGTCAGTGGTCGTGCCCGCGTTGTCCACGACGTTCGTCTTGAGCGAGATGCCCTTGGCATCTTTCGGGGTCTCGAAGATCGCCAGATAGCGACCGTCGCCAGTTCGAACGACCTTTGCGGGATGCCAGGTGGTGCCGTCGTCACCGGATACCTGCAGGCCGACGGTCCGCAGGTTCGGGAGTGCCGCGCCCGGCTGCGGATCGACCACGATGGGCAGCGCTGTGACCGGAGTGCGTCGTACGGCGTTGGTCGCGTCCACCTCAGGCTTGAAGCGGACACCGACCAGTGGGAGTTTCGCGGTACCGGCTGCTGAGGTGAACGTCCAGCTCAGGTCGGTCCGCGTGCTCATCGGGTAGAACGCGGACCGGGTCTGCGTCGCGTCGATCCGGTACGTCGTCTTCTCCGCGGGCAGGTTGACGATGGTCAGCTCGCCGAAGCCGGTGGTGTCGACCACCTGCCGCCCGTTCGCGAACAGTCTGGTCCGGGTCGACGACGTCACGCTGACGCCTTGGCTGCCTTCGGCATCGGAGACCGGGGCGACCGCGATGGACAGTTTGTCCCCTTCCCGCGTCGCAGCGGTTGGTTGCGGGGTGAAGACCGCCGTACTGAGTTGTTCGCGGTAGGTCCGGCCGGCCCGGTACGGCTTCGGCGCCGAGATCAGCTGGCCGTACAGGGTCGGGATCGGGATGCCGGTGCCGACGGAGAAGTCGATCGCGAACCGCTTCCAGGTTGCCGGCGTCGCGTCGAGATAGCCGTGGACGACCGTCGGCAGCGTGTACGGGATGCCGCCGCCCAGCGGGTTCGGTACGTTCGGCGCCGCGCCCGTGAAGCCGACGAACGAGCGACGGTCGCTGGTCGCATTGACCGCGGTCTCGACCTTCGCCAGCGAGTCATCGCGAACAGTCCGCTGAAAGCCGTCCGGCAGCTTGCCGGGGAACACATCCAACAGCCCATACAGGTACGGCGAGTCCGTGTACGAGCCGTCCGCGTTCTCGCGCGCCCACTGCGTACTGAGATGCGCGGTGAACTGGTCAGCCAGGAGCGACTCTCCGAGCCCGGCCGTGAACAGGTGTTCCGTATCGCTGATACGCATCACCGCACCCGTGTAACCGCCGCCGGTCGTGTGCCGGTCATAGCCGATCCCGCCGACAGTCAGCGCTGCGTCGGCCCGCGGTACGGCGATCTGCACCGGCTTGGTCTGCCGGGCATCCATCACGATCGTCGTGTCCGCGGTCAGGTCGAGCTTCGGCTGGACGAAGTACCGGGTGTCGATCGCGTAGCTGCCGGGGACCTCCTTGAACTGGTCGCCCTCGACCAGGTACTCACCCCGCGGAAGCCGCAGGGTCGCCGTACCGGACGACTGCATCCACGAGGAGTCGGCGAAGCCGACGATGTAGGTCAGACCGTCGAAGGGATCGCCTGCCGCGTCGAAGTGCTTGACCGTGAGGTTGTAGCTCTCGCGCTCCTTGTCGACCGCGAGCGGGGTGTCGAGCGAAAGGCCCGGAGCCGTCGCGGTGACGCGACCGGAGTAGCTGCCCTCGGGACCGGAGTGGTTCGTCGCGGAGGTGACCTCGACCGAGGCGGTCCCACCCGCGGGCACGGTCAGTTCGCCGCTGCTGAGGCGAAGTGCGCCGGCCGGTGCCGATGAGCCGTTGCTCGCCGTCATCGTCCCAGTCAGGCGCAGCGTCACCGGCTGGTCGCCGAGGTTGCGGTAGGTCAGCGTCTTGGTCACCGGAGTGTCGTCGGTGTGCGGCCAAGTGGCCAGGCCGAACGACAGGCTGCCCGGCTCCGCGATCACCTGCTGCGTGATCGCCTTCGCGACGTCGATCCGGCCTGCTCCCTGCTGGAACACGGTCTGATCGGCCGCGACCTTGGCCGAGCCCATCAGCACCGCCTTCAGCTCAGCTGCCGACCACGTGGGGTGTTCCTGGGAAAGCAACGCGGCGGCTCCGGCGACATGCGGCGTCGCCATCGACGTACCGCTGAGCCGCGTGTAGTTGTCGTCGATCGGCGTACCGACGTTCGTGCCGTGCGCTCGGGCCGCAACGATCCCGACGCCCGGCGCGGTCACGTCCGGCTTGATCGCGTGGTCGCCGACCCGCGGGCCGCGACTGGAGAAGTCGGCCAGCTTGTCCTGCTTGTCGACCGCTCCCACCGTCAGTGCGGCATCGGCGCTCCCGGGTGAGCCGACCGTGCTCTCGCCCGATCCCTCGTTCCCTGCTGCGATCACGAACAGCGTCCCGGTCTCGGCGGTCAGCCGGTTCACGGCCTCCTCGAGCGGGTCGATCCCCGGCTGGTCGGTGCCGCCGAGGCTCATGTTGATGACCTTGGCCTTCACCTCGGTCGCGGCCCACTCCATCCCGGCCAGGATGTCGGAGTCGTAGCAGCCGCTCAGTTCGCAGATCTTGCCGTCGTACAGGCGAGCGTCCGGGGCGACGCCCTTGTACTTTCCGTTCGAGGCGGCGGCCGTACCGGCGATGGTCGAGGCGACGTGCGTGCCATGACCAACGAGGTCGTCCGGCGTTTCGGTGGTGAAGTTCTTCGCGCCGGCAATCTGCGCGGCGAGGTCGGCGTGCGTCGCGTCGATGCCGGAGTCCAGTACGGCGACCGCGACGCCCTTCCCGGTGTAGCCCGCCGCCCACGCAGCCGGGGCGCCGATCTGCGGGACCGAGACGTCGAGCGAGAGCTTCCGCTTGCCGTCCAGCCAGACCTTGCCCGACGGGATCGCCGGCAGGAAGCGGCTCGCATTGGTCTTCGCGACCTTCAGAGCGGTCGCGTGGGACAGCTCCCGAGTCACCGTCGCACCAGACGTGGCGAATCGGGAGCTGCCGGTCGACTCGACGAGCAGCGGGATCTGCGGGGTCGACGCATCGTCGTAGCCCGCGTCGATCAGACCGGTCACGTCGAACAGCCGCCGGTCCAGCGACTCATCGGCCACGCGCTGCGCGACATCGGACGGTACGACGTACAGGTGGTTGCCGATCGTGCGGCTGCTGAAGCTGAACCGGTCGCGGCCGGGGCCGGGATCGATCAGCGGCTGCTGCTGGCCGGGCAGCACGGTGATGCGATCGCCGGTGATCAGGGTGACCTGCTTCCCGATCCCGGTCTTCGGGACGGGGTCGGGTGCGGCCTGGCTGGAGATCGGCTGGATGAGCGCGGCAAGCGTCAGGGACGCCAGTACGACGGCGCCTGAACGCCGGAAGGTGCGGGGCGGTTGCACGGTGAAGCCTCCACATCGGTGAGCGGACCGAATTGGCTGCGTTATTTTTCTGGCGGTCAGCCTAGATGTCTTGAGAGCGCTCCCATAGACCTTCGAACAGATCCTGTGGTGGTCAAATAGGCAGATGTCATTCCATACCGGGCTCGGCCTCACGGCGGTCGCGGTGTTGCCGCTGCTGATCGTGATCGGCGTCGCCGGTTCCCGGTACGCCGGACTCCGGCACGACAAGGGGATCGTCACGGCGGCGCTGCGGGCGGTCGTGCAGCTGGCCGCGGTCGGTCTGGTGGTCGGGTTCGCGCTGCAGCACACGCTCGGGGCGATCGCGTTCGTCGTACTGATGTTCGGTGTCGCGACCTTCACCAGCACCCGGCGGCTGCATCAGACCGCGGTCGTCCCGCATCAGTGGCTCTACTGTGGTGCCGCGATCGGAGCCGGCGCCTTGGGCGTGCTGCTGATCCTCATCCTGCCCGGCGTCGTCCCCAGGAACCCGGCCACCATCCTGCCGATGGGCGGCATCATCGTCGGCGGCGCGATGACCGCGACCACCCTCGCCGGCCGCCGCGTGCTGAGCGAGTACGGCACCCGCTTCGGCGAGTTCGAGGCGGGCCTGTCGATCGGTCTGCTCCCCCGTGACGCATTCAAGCTCGTCGTCGGCCCGGTCGCCGGCGACGCTCTGCTTCCCGCCCTCGATCAGACCCGCACGGTCGGCCTGGTCTCGCTGCCCGGCGCCTTCGTCGGCATGGTCCTCGGCGGCGCTTCCCCCGCAGCGGCGGCAGCACTCCAACTCGTCGTACTGATCGGGCTCATGGCCGCCGAAACCATCGCCATCCTCACCATCACGGAGTTGCTCTCCCGCTCACAGCTTCCCGACGGGCGTACCGTTTCCTCATGACCGACAACAACATCTTCACCAAGATCGACGCCCTGGTGGCCGAGGAGCACGACCTCCGCACCAAGCACGCGGCCGGCGAGATCGGGGACGGCGAGGAGCACGACCGACTGAAGGCCCTCGAGGTCGAGCTCGACCAGTGCTGGGACCTGCTCCGCCAGCGCCGCGCCAAGCGCGAGTTCGGCGACGACCCCGAGACCGCCGAGGCCCGCCCCGCCTCCACCGTCGAGGGCTACCTCAACTAACCCCGGCAGCGGGCTGTTTCAACAGCTAACGTCCGAAGACCCGCAGTACGTGGTCGGCCGTACGTGGTCGGCGCGTTTTCGGACGTTGTTGGGTCGCGGCGTGATCCAGCCGAGGCGTGTGGCCGCCACAGGCGGGCGAGTCGCCTCACCGATACGGGTGTGCGGGGAACTGCTGCCGCTCAGAGCCTGTTGCGATTTGGCGGCTGCTGCTCCCCAAACTGGTTTGGGGAGCGAGATCGCGGCAGGTGATCGGCCGCGGTGGCTGAGCACTTTGTCTGGGCAGGAACCCCGCCGTCCCGGATGTGCTCGTCCCGTCCGTCCGCTCGGATTCGGCCGGTGGGGTGGTCGCCGCTGCGGCCGGTTTTACTGAGACGGGTGGCTGGGCGGGTCTGTGGCTGGGCCGGATGGTTCGGCCGGTGACCGCGGTTGCGGTTGCTTGAGCTTCCGGGCTGTGGTTGCTCCCGACGATCAGGAGGCCTGTCAGCTGACCCGCCGCCGTGGTTGACCACTGCGGTTCGGGTCGCCTGCCTCGGCTGCCTCGGCTGCGGAAATTTGGCTGGATATCCGTTCAAGTTGACCCTTCTCTGCTCAAAATTTGAGGGGAGAACCAGCAACTTGCGGGGAGATCCCCTCGTTTTCCGGGACCGCAACCCAAGCCCGGAAGCTCAGGCAACCGCAACTGTGGTCACCGGCCTCGCCATCCCCCTCAACCACAGACCACGCCCACCTAGCACTTCAGTAAATCGGCCGCCGCGGCGGCCAACCACCGTCGACGTGTCCGGCCTGTCCGGTACGGCGCGAATCGGGGCACACCAACACCCCGCGAACACGCACTAACCGCGACCGGCCGCCTCGTTGCATCTTTGTGGAGTGCTACTGCCGCTGGGTGGCAGTAGCACTCCACAAAGGCGAGCTTCCGCCCGGTTCGGACGCGGTCAGCGAGTTGAGGTCGTCTGGAAGGTGCCGGTTGCGAGATTCACGGATGCCTACTGCCGCTCCCTGACAGTAGAACTCCGTGAACCGACAGACACGCCCGCACATCACGCCTCTGCGGGGAACTGCTGCCGCTCAGAGACAGTAGATCCCCGCAAACCGGCAATAACCACCGCAGACAACGGTCACGCGATCGCCGACCGCACCATCCCCTCAGCCGTAGACCACACCAGCCACCCGTCTCAGTAGATCCGGCCGCAGCGGCGACCAGCCACCGCGTACGCCGCCGGCCGAATCCGAGCGGACGGACGGGACGAGCACCTTCGGGACGGCGGGGTTCCTGCCCAGCCGAAGCAGGGTTAGAAGCCTCGGAGCTTTTCCGGGGTGATGCGGATGACCACCGAGTACTCCGCGTGGAATTGCTCGGTGGTCATGCCCAGGCCGACGATGGGGTCGCCGTACTTGGCGTTGTAGAGGGCTGCGACCTCCGCGGCCAGCGGCTCGGTGTCGATGCTCGCCGTGCCGGAGATGACGCCGACGTCACCGCCGGAGTGGGTCGCGTTGAAGTTGACCGCGACCTGCGGGTGGGCGGTGATGTTGTGCAGCTTGGCCTTGTGGCGCTGGCTGGCGATCAGGACGGCGCCGTCGTGCCAGAGGAACCAGACCGGGTTCGGCGCCGGGGTGCCCGACTTGCCGACCGTGGTCAGCCAGATCACCAGCTCGTCGTCCAGCTGCCGCGCGATGCGCTTGCCGAAGTCCGTGGACGTGTCGATCGAGAACAAGAGCTACCCCTCAGGTCGTCACGAAGGACCGAGATGCGGCCACTCGATCATCGGGCAGTGGTCCATCACCATGGTGAGTCCAGCGGCCGTCGTACGGGTGTAGGCGTCCTGGTCCGTTACACCCAGCTGAAACCACACCGCCCGCGCATTGATTCCCACTGCCTGGTCCGCGATCTCACCCGACAGGTCGGACCGCACGAACACGTCCACGCAGTCCACCGGGAACGGAATCTCGGCCAGACTCGCGTACCCCTGCTCGCCGTGCACGGTCTCGGCGGACGGGTGCACCGGCACGATCCGCTTGCCTCGCGCCTGCAGGAAGCGAGCCACGCCGTACGCCGCTCGGTCGGTGTTGTTCGACAACCCGACCACGGCCCAGGTGTCGCAGTCCGCCAGGATCTTCCGAATATCCGCGTCCATACTCAATTCCTTCCCCACCCCACCGCCCCGGTCAGGCCAATGATCCTTACCCACGCAAATACGTCAGTACGGCGGAGACTCGGCGGTCGAGGCCGTCGTCCAGCTGGAGCTTGGCGAAGATGTTGCCGACATGCTTCCGTACGGCGGCCTCGCTCACCACAAGCTGTTCAGCGATCGCCCCGTTGACCCGGCCCTCGGCCATCAACGCCAGCACTTCCAGCTCCCGCGGAGTCAACGCGGCCAGCGGTCCATCGTTGCGGCGCCGAGCGAGCAGCTGCCGGACCACTTCCGGATCAACCACCGTGCCGCCCGAGGCGACTCGGTCGAGTGACTCGAGGAACTCGGCGACATGACCGACCCGGTCCTTCAGCAGATACCCGATACCGCCGGTCGTTGATTCGAGCAACGACGACAGATACGCGTCGGCGACGTACTGCGAGAGCACCAGGATCCCGATCGCCGGGAACTCGGCCCGGATCGCGGCGGCCGCGCGCAGTCCCTCGTCGCTGTGTCCGGGCGGCATCCGGACGTCGGTGATGACGAGGTCCGGCGGCGCCTTGCGGACCACGGCGAGCAGCGTGTCCCCGTCGCCCACACTGTCGCGGACCTCGTGCCCGGCGCGATCCAGAATGCTGGCCAGTCCCTCGCGCAGCAGCAACGAGTCTTCGGCCAGCACAATGCTCAGTCGCCGAGTTGGCACGGGCACTCCATTCGCAGTCGGGTCGGCCCACCGGGTGGGCTGTCGACGACGAGTGTGCCGCCCAAGGCGTCCAACCTGGTCACCAGGCCGGTCAGTCCGCTGCCCGCACCGACCGTCGCACCGCCGATCCCGTCGTCGGTGATGGTGATGACGAGCTGTCGACCCTCCCGCCAGCCCGCCACGTCACAGGTGTTCGCCTGCGCGTGCTTGGCGACGTTCGACAGGGCTTCACTGACCACGAAGTACGCCGCGGCCTCGATCGGCGGCGGCAGCCGGGACTCCAACACCACCGAGACTGTGACCGGCATCGGGCTGCGGTCGGCCACCTCGCGGATCGCGGCCTCGAGTCCGAGGTCGATCAGCACCCGCGGATGAATACCGCGGACGGCCTCCCGCAGATCGGCGAGCGCAGCCTCAGCCTCCGAGTGCGCCTTGACGACCAGCCGCTTGCCCTCTCCTTCGGGCAGGTCCAGCTCAGCCAGGCCAAGCGTCATGGTCAGCCCCACGAGCCGCTGCTGTACGCCGTCGTGCAGATGCCGCTCGATCCGCGCCCGCTCGGTCTCGAACGCGTCGACCAGGTCCAGCCGGGAGCGGCGCAGCTCGGCCACGTTCCGCTGCAGCTCCTCCTGCCGAGGCCCCAGCATCACCTTGGCCAGCGACGCCTCCGCGGCAGCCAGTACGCCGAGCAGGTAGGAGCTCACCACGTAGAACACCGGCCCGAACGTGACCGCGAAGAGCAGACCCTCGCCCGCGGTGTCGAGCGTCCAAGGGCCCATGCCCATCTCGTCGCCGTCGGCAATGATCGGCGCCAGGATCGTCACCCCGAGCACGGTGGCGCTGATCCCGGCCAGGAGCGCACTGAACGGCCAGACGAACACGCCGAGCACGAAGCCGTAGCCCAGCTCCCGCATCGACGCCTGCTCACGCCGGCGGAACTTGAGCTTGTCCCGCAGCGACAGCGACAGTGGCATTGCGGCGTGCGGGCTCTTGATGCCGCCGAGCAGCATGAGTCCCGCGCGCCACCGCTCGGCCCAGCCGATCGCCACGCCCAGCATCGGGAACAACGGCAGTAACAGGATGCCGATCACGATCGGACTGAGCACCGCGCTGGTCGCCGCCGCACCGATCAGTACGCAGATCGTCACCGACCCGACCGGCACCGACGTGAACAGGTAGACGTACGCACGCCACGGCCACGACGAGATCAGGAAGCGCGGGTTCGCCAGCGCTTGCCAGCCCGTCATTGGTCTCTCCACCCCGCCAACCCTAGGTCCGGGGCAGGCCGGAACGCGGTAGCTTGCGCGCTACTCCGGTCCTACACCGTAGGCCAGCGTGCCCGGGACTATTCACCTGTTGGCTGGTTCCATGACCGCAACTGCTCCCTCGCACCACAGCGTCGTACCGGAGTCCGCACCTGCGCTGGTGCTCGACGGGATCACCAAGACGTACCGCTCCAAGGCCGGTGGGGTCGACGCCCTGCGCGGCGTCACCTACCACTTCCCGCGTGCCTCGTTCACTGCGGTGATGGGAGCCTCTGGCTCCGGTAAGTCGACGCTGTTGCAGTGCGCGGCCGGACTCGACCAGCCGACGACCGGCACGGTGATCCTCGGCGGCGTCCCGCTGAACGGGCTGAACGAGGTAGCGCTGACGAAGCTGCGACGCGAGGAGATGGGGTTCGTCTTCCAGGCGTACAACCTGCTGCCGTCTCTCACCGTCTATGACAACGTCGCCCTGCCACTCCGGCTGACCGGGAAGCGCCCGCAGCGTGCCGAGATTCACGCCGTACTGGAGCAGGTCGGGCTCGGCGACAAGGTCAAGCGCCGGCCGGCCGAGCTGTCCGGCGGCCAGCAGCAGCGGGTCGCGATCGCGCGTGCCCTGATCACCCGGCCGTCGGTCTTCTTCGCCGACGAACCGACCGGGGCCCTCGACAGCAACAGCAGCCGGCAGGTGCTCGCCTTGTTGCGCGAGGCAACTGATCGTGCCGGGCAGACGGTGGTCATGGTCACCCACGACCCGGTGGCCGCGGCGTACGCCGAGCGCGTGGTCTTCCTCTCCGACGGCCTGATCGCCGGTCACCTCGACCGCGGCACACCGGGCCAGATCGCCGCTGCCATGAGTGACCTGGAGCGCTGATGTTCTTCCTCAGCAGGCAGACGGTAGGACGCCACCGACACCTGTACGCCGGTTCGTTCGTGGCGCTCGCGGTCGGCGTGTTCCTGCTCGGCCTGGCAGCGACTGCGACAGCCGCGACCGTCGCCCACGGCACAGGCAACCTCGCGAGCATCACCGTCACGACGCTCGGCGACGCAGATGCGACCCCGCGGCCGGTGAAGGTGCCCCTTCCTGGTGCGGACGTGTCCGGGCTGCAGGTCGTGCTCAGCCTGGTCGGCACGATCAGCGGGTTCATCACGATCTTCGTCATCGCCAGCACCTTCGCGTTCGCCGTCGCCTCGCGGCGGCGGGAGATCGGGTTGCTGCGGTTGATCGGTGCGACGCCGCGGCAGGTTCGCCGGATGATCCTCGGTGAGGCGCTCGTCGTCGCGCTTGCGGCCTCGCTGACCGGTGCGGTCCTGGCTCAGCTCGCTACTCCCCTGCTGCTGAGCCAGGCGTCGTACACGGAGCTTGCACCGGTCAAGCTGGAGCCGGCGTCGCCGTGGGTGCCGCTGGCGATCGCGGTCGGCATCGGGCTGGTGGTCGCGATGCTCGGCGCGCGATCCGCGGCTCGGCGCGCCGGTCGGGTCGGTCCGATCGATGCGCTGCGGGAGGCGTCACTGGAGTCAGCGCGGATCGGGCCGGTCCGAGTGCTCTTCGGGCTGCTGTTCCTCGGCGGGGCGATCACCATGCTGACGCTGATCCGGCCGTCGACCGGGGAGGGCGTCGTACCGCTGGCGATGTTCACCCCGATGGTGCTGGTGATCGCGTTGACGCTGCTGGCACCGCTCGTCGTACCGCTGCTCGGGCGGTTGTGGGCGATCCCGCTGGTCGCCTGGACCAGCGTGAGCGGCCGACTCGCCCGCAGCAACGTGACCGCGACGCCGCGGCGAAGCGCGTCCCTGGCCGCACCGATCCTCGCGATCTCCGCGATCGCGGGCTCGATGGTGCTCAGCCTCAGCTTCGCCGCCGACAGCGCGGTCGCCACGATCCGCGACACACTGCACGCGACGATCGTGGTGACCGCTCCGAGCATGCCTGCGGTTCCAGGTGTCGGCGTGGTGGATGCTGGCCTTCCGGTGCAGTTCGTTCGGGCGGGCGCCGAGGACGCTCAGCTGGAGGATGCCGAGGGAATCGATCCCGCGATCGCGTCTCAGACCCGGAACCTCACACCGCTGTCCGGCGACCTCAGTCAGCTCATCGGGAACACCGTCGCGGTCAGCAAGGAGACGGCCGGCCTCGAGCACTACAAGGTCGGCGACGACGTCCCGGCGACCTTCCTGGACAAGGTCGCCGTCAAACTGCGGGTCGTCGCGATCCTCCCGAACGGGCAAGGGGTGAACCCGAACTTCCTGCTTCCGCTCGACCTCGTCCGGCAGCACGCGCCGACCGCCGAGCCCGCTCAGCTGTTCGTGCAACCCGCGCCAGGCGTCGATCCGGCGGAGCTCGTGACCCGCATCGACCACGCCGTACTGGCCACCGCTTGGGAGGCTGATCAGGGCGCGGGTGTTCGCAAGGGCAACCAGCTCGGACTGATCCTGCTGCTCGGGCCGGCGGCCTTCTACAGCGCGATCGCGATCGCCAACACGCTGCTGATGGGCAGTCTGCAACGGCGCCAGGAGTTCGTCACCTCACGGCTCCTCGGCGCCACCCCGAACCAGATCCGCCGGATGGTCCTGTGGGAGTCCTCGCTGGTCGGGATGGTCGCGCTGAGCCTCGGTACGGCGATCACCGGCACGGTCGGCATCCTGATCCGGCACGCCATGACGGCCGGTGTTCCCGACGTACCGGTGACTGTCCCGTGGGGCATCCTGCTGGGGATCGGCGGACTCTGTCTGACCCTCGCGGTAGGGTCCGCCTTGGCTCCGACCGCATACATCCTGCGGGTCGTGGGCCGCCGCGCGGAGCGTGGCAATATGCACAGAACTGTCGTTCACCAGCGACAATGAGGGCCACCGTTCGACCGAGGAGCAGTTCACCCGTATGGCACGCCGTTCCAGTACCACCGCCGAGCCCGAGGACTTCGAGGAGCGCATCCTCGACGTCGATGTCTCCGACGAGATGCGCACCAGCTTCCTGGAGTACGCCTACTCGGTGATCTACTCCCGGGCGCTGCCGGACGCGCGGGACGGGCTCAAACCGGTCCAGCGGCGGATCCTGTTCTCGATGGCGGAGAACAACATCCGCCCCGACCGCGGCCATGTGAAGTCGGCCCGCGTCGTCGGTGAGGTCATGGGTAAGTACCACCCGCACGGCGACGGCGCGATCTACGACGCCCTGGTCCGGACCGCGCAGCCGTGGTCGATGCGGCTGCCGCTGATCGACGGCCACGGAAACTTCGGATCTCTGGACGATGGTCCGGCGGCGATGCGTTACACCGAGTGCCGGATGGCGCCGTCCGCGGTCGCGATGACGAACGGCCTGGACGAGAACGTCGTCGAGTTCCGGGCGAACTACGACGGCCGCGAGGAAGAGCCGTCGGTGCTGCCCGCGGCGTTCCCGAACCTGCTGGTCAACGGCGCAGCCGGCATCGCGGTCGGTATGGCCACCAACATGGCCCCGCACAACCTGGTCGAGGTCATCCAGGCGCTGCGGCACCTGATCAAGTCCCCGAACGCCGACCTCGACGACCTGATGCGGTTCGTGCCCGGCCCGGACCTGCCGACCGGCGGCAAGATCGTCGGCCTGGAAGGCATCAAGGACGCCTACGCGGCGGGCCGCGGCAGCTTCAAGATGCGTGCCACCGCCCGGATCGAGAACGTCACCCCGCGCCGCAAGGGCATCGTGGTCACCGAGCTGCCGTACACGGTCGGCCCGGAGAAGGTGATCGAGAAGATCAAGACGCTGGTCCAGGCCAAGAAGCTGCAGGGCATCGCGGACGTCAAGGACCTGACCGACCGCACGCACGGCACGCAGCTGGTGATCGAGGTCAAGAACGGCTTCGTCCCCGAGGCGCTGCTGGAGCAGCTCTACAAGATGACCCCGCTCGAGGACTCGTTCTCGATCAACGCGGTCTGCCTGGTCGACGGCCAGCCCCGCACGCTCGGGCTGAAGACGCTGCTCGAGGTCTACCTGCAGCACCGGTACGACGTCGTCCGGCGGCGCAGCGAGTTCCGCCGTAAGAAGGCGCAGGACCGGCTGCACATCGTCGACGGTCTGCTGATCGCGATCCTCGACATCGACGAGGTCATCCAGATCATCCGCAGCAGCGACGACGCGGCCGCGGCCCGGAGCCGGCTGATCGACATCTACGACCTGTCCGAGATCCAGGCCAACTACATCCTGGACATGCCGCTGCGCCGCCTGACGAAGTTCTCCAAGCTCGAGCTGGACACCGAGAAGGCCGAGCTGGAGCGCGAGATCGAGCGGCTGACCGCGATCCTCGAGGACGAGGCGCTGCTGAAGAAGACGGTCGGCGACGAGCTGGCCGAGGTTGCCAAGACCTACGGAACCCCGCGCCGGACGGTGCTGCTGGAGTCGTCGGGGGCGACCAAGACCGCGGCCGTGCCGCTCGAGGTCACCGACGACCCGTGCTGGATCCTGATGAGCTCGACCGGCCTGCTCGCCCGCACCAACGGGGTCGAGCCGTTCGGTGCGACGGACGGCCGGGCCAAGCACGACGCGATCGTCTCCGTGATCAAGAGCACCGCACGCGGCCAGTACGGATTGATCACCAGCGCAGGCAGGCTGATCCGATTGGACTCGCTGGACCTCCCCGCCGTACCGACGACGGCCGCCGCGCCGAATCTGCAAGGTGGCGCACCGATCGCCGAGTTCGTCTCGCTGGAGCCGGGTGAGAAGGCGCTCGCGCTGACCACCATGGATCCCGAGTCGATCGGTGTCGCGCTCGGTACGGCGACCGGCGTGGTCAAGCGCGTCGTGCCGGACCACCTGAGCAACCGCGACGCGTGGGAGATCGTCCGGCTCAACGACGGCGACGAGGTGGTCGGCGCGGTCGAGCTCACCACGGGCGAAGAGGAGCTGTGCTTCGTCACCTCGGATGCGCAGCTGCTGCACTTCCCAGCCTCCGCGGTCCGTCCGCAGGGACGCACGGCCGGCGGTATGGCCGGGGTCCGGCTCACCAGCGGCGCGAAGGTGGTCTTCTTCGGCGCCATCGAGCCTGGCCGCGAAGCGCAGGTCGTCACGATCGCCGGCTCGAACTCGGCCCTGCCGGGGACAGAGGTCGGCGCGGTCAAGGTGACGCCGTTCAGCGAGTATCCGGGCAAGGGCCGCGGCACCGGCGGCGTCCGTTGCCAGCGGCTGCTCAAGGGTGAGGACGGGCTGCTGCTCGCCTTCATCGGAGTGGCCCCCGTCAAGGCCAGTGCGAACAGCGGCGCACCGGTGGACCTGCCGCCGATCGACCCGCGCCGCGACGGCTCCGGCGTGCCGGTTGCCCAACCGATCGCAGCTTTGGCTGCCGACCTGGCAGGCTGACCCCCATGAAGAGACTCGTCGCGCTGGGCGCGGTGCTTGTGGTGGCACTGGCCGGCTGCAGTGACAAGAAGGATTCCGGCGGTGGCGCCGGGCAGTCGAACGACGCCGTCACCCAGCTCACGGCCGCGAAGAAGGCGATCGACGATGCTTCCAGCGTCCACATCGTGCTGACCGGCCGCGACCTGCCGGACAGCGCGCAGACGCTGGCCAGCGGCGACGGCGTGGCCACCCACGCACCGGCGTTCAAAGGCAAGCTCACGATCCGCACCGGTGGTGCGCCGATCGACTCCGAGGTCGTCGCGGTCGACAAGAAGGTCTACGCGAAGCTGCCGTTCACCGGGAAGTTCGTCGAGCTCACGCCCGACCAACTGACCGGTTTCGGCGCGCCGGACCCGGCCGTCCTGCTGGACCCGGCCAAGGGCCTCACCTCGGTGCTGCCCGCGCTGAAGAACCCGGTGGTCAAGGGTGACACCCGCGACGGCGCCAAGGTGCTGACCGAGATCACCGGTTCGGTCGACGGCACGACGCTGCAGGGGATCTTCCCGAAGGCTCCGGCCGGCCAGGAGTTCCAGAGCAGCTTCAAGCTCGACAAGGACTCCAAGCAGCTGGTCTCGGCGACGATCTCCGGCCCGTTCTACGACGGCGCCACCAGCAGCTACGACGTCACCTTCGACAAGTACGGCGAGCAAGTCTCGATCACCAAGCCGTAGTGAGCCCACAGTGAGCACAGCGGTGGCCGCCCGGCCGAGAGCCCAGCTCACGCTCGCGTCGATCGCGGTCGCCTTCGCGGCCGCCGACACGTATGTCGTCGTCCTCGCGCTGCCCGACCTGATGTCCGGGGTCGGGCTGTCCGCGGACGAGCTCCAGCGGGCCGCTCCGATCATCTCCGGGTTCCTGCTCGGCTACATCGCGGTGCTGCCGCTGATCGGCCGGATCGCGGATGTCGCCGGCCGCACGCCGGTACTGGTCGGCGCGCTGATGCTGTTCGCTGTCGGCTCGCTGATCACGGCGGCGGCGTACGACCTGCCGTCAGCGGTAACCGGTCGGTTTCTTCAGGGCGTAGGAGGTGGCGGGCTCGTCCCGGCGACGCTCGCGTTGGTCGCAGACCTGTGGCCGGCTGAGCGACGCGGTCTCCCTCTCGGAGTGGTCGGCGCGGTCCAGGAGCTTGGCTCGGTCCTCGGTCCGCTGCTGGGCGCCGCCGTACTGGCTGTGGCCGACTGGCGGTACATCTTCTGGCTCAACCTCGTGGTCGCAGTCGTGCTCGCCGTGCTCCTGCGCGGAGTCCGACGACCACCTCTGTCAGCAGCCGTCGGACTGCTTGCTGCGGTCGCACTCGGCCTCACCCTGACCGCACCACGACGTCTCGCGACCGATGTGACGCTGGGACTGCCATTCGTGCCCTTCACCGGTACGTCGAGACTTCTGACTCCGATCGGGGTCGCGGCTCTCGTACTGGGGTTGCTCTGGGCGGTCCTTGCCCTCCGCCGGACCCAGGTGGTCGATCTCCTCAAACAGGTCGACCTACCAGGGGCGCTGCTACTCGCGCTCGCGCTGTCCGGCGTCGTGCTGGCCTTCGCCACCGCCGACCCGGAGCGCGAGCTGATGTCTCCGGCCGGTCCCTGGCTCCTGGCCGGCGCCGCGGTCTTCGCGGTCGCCTTCATCGCTTGGCAGCGTCGGGCTCCGCGGGCGATCGTCCCGGCCGGTCTGCTCGCAGCGCGCCCCGCGTGGGGTTCGCTGGTGGTCAGCTTCCTGGTCGGGTGCGCGCTGATTGCCGCACTGGTCGACGTACCGGTGTTTGCTCGGACCACGCAGGGCGGCGGGCAACTCGCTGCGGCGCTGGTGCTCGTGCGGTTCCTGATCGCGTTGCCGGTGGGCGCTGTGGTCGGTGGATGGCTCACCAGGCGCTACGGGCTCGGGCTGATCACCGGCGCCGGGCTCGCGCTGGCCGGTGCCATGTTCGTGCTGATGGCGTTCTGGAGTCGCCACGCACTCGACAGCTTCTGGGCGAGCGTCGTACTGCTGCTGTGTGGCTTCGGCTTCGGGCTGGCGCTGTCACCGGTGAACACGGCGATTCTCGGCGCGACTCCCCCACCGCACCACGGCCTGGTCAGCGCGCTCGTGGTCGTCGCGCGGATGGTCGGCATGCTCGTCGGCGTGTCTGCGCTGACCGCGATCGGGCTCCGCCGGTACTTCGCCATCGTCGACGACGTACCGTCACCGAACGAGCTCTGCCCGACCGCGCCCGCCTCGTGCCGCCCCTTCATCGACGCGCTCCGGGACGCGGCGATCTCCCAAACGCACGCGATCTTCGCCGGGGCCGCGGTGTGCGCCTTCCTGGCCGCGATCCTGGCGGTCGCGCTGCTCGGCCGACGTGGCTTAATACACACTTAATGGTCAGGTGATGGTCCTAGTGCGGAACTGAGGGCAACCTAACCTACAGTGGTGCCGTGAGAGTTCCACCCGACGCGACCGGTCGGCCAGGTCTGTGCTCGACCTTCTGCCGTCAGTTCCTCGAGCCGCTCGAGGGATCCGCCATTGTGGCGAGTGGCTGGGTCGTTCTGGAGCAGCCGGGCCCCTGGGGTGCCGATGCCGTCGTCAACAGTCATCTGGACCCGGTGTTCGGTGGCCGGTTCGATGCCGAGTGCAAGAAAGCCGACGTTCGCTTCGGCCTGATCCGGACGCCGGGGCGGCATTCGTTCCCCGCCGGCCACGCCCAGCAGGTGTACATCGCCTCCACCGCGCCCGGCAAGACCTTCCTGCTCAGCGCGCACCTGGAAGACCCGGAGCAGCTCAGCAGCCTCGACCTCAGCGCGATCGCCCGGGGCGACCGCGAAGCCGTCGACGCCTCCCTGCCCGGTCTGGTGCCGGTCGAGGAGTCGGTCATGCTGGTCTGCACCAACGGCAAGCGCGACGAGTGCTGCGCGATCCTCGGCCGCCCGCTGGTGAACGCCCTCGCCACGGCCGCACCGGGCCGGGTCTGGGAGGCCAGCCACCTCGGCGGCCATCGCTTCTCCCCCACCGCCGTGCTGCTGCCGGAGGGCACGATGCACGGCCACCTCAACGCCAAGACCGCCCTCGACGTCCTGGCAGCATCAGACCGCGGCGAAACCCTCCTGACCGGGCTGCGTGGCCGCACCACGTGGACGAAACGCGGTCAGGCCGCGGAAATCGCCGTACGCCACCAGACTGGTGAGCTCTCGCTGGACGCCCTCACTGTCGCGGGCGAAGATCTCGAATCCGTGACAGTGTGGCATCGCGACGGGCGGTCCTGGACCGTGCCGGTGACCAGTGCACCCGCCGATCCGCCTCGTCCGGAGTCCTGTGGAAAGGAGCCGTTCGCGATGTCGATCCTGAAGGCCGGAACCCCGGTCGCCGTAGTAGGTGCCGCCCGATGAGCACCCCCGGTTTCGAAGACCTGCTTGCCGCCAACGCCGAGTACGCCGCCGACTTCCACTACGGCGGTTTCGACGGAATCGCCCATGCCGGGGTCGGCGTGGTCACCTGCATGGATTCGCGGATCCCGCCGCTGGAGCTGCTCGGCCTCAAGCCGGGTGACGCCAAGGTGCTGCGCAGCGCCGGTGGCCGGGTCACCGAGATCACGCTCACCGGGCTCGTGCTCGGCGTCAACCTGCTCGGCATCCGCCGGATCATGGTCATCCCGCACACCCGCTGCGCGATGGCCGCGATGTCCGAGGACGAGCTGCGCGGCAAGGTCGAGAAGGCCGCCGGCAAGCCCGCGGGCTACCTGCCGATCAACGTCATCCCCGACCAGCTCGAAGCCCTCCGCCACGACGTCGCGGCGGTCCGCGAGCACCCGCTGATCGGCGAGGAGATCCTCGTCGGTGGCTTCATGTACGACGTGGACACCGGACTGCTCACCCAGCACGTCTAGCTCCCCTGCGACAAGCGCCGGCCAAGTTGCCGGCGCTTTTTACTTGACATCGTTTTACCCAGTCGGATAAGTTTTATCCATGGGGATAAAACATGACGATGCGCTCGACCGCGCCGGAAGCACGGCGGCACGCCGCGACCAGATCGTCGCCGCGACCATCGCCGTACTGGCTGACCGCGGTTTCGCGGCGACGACGTACGACGCGATCTGCGCCGAGGCCGGACTGAGCAGCAAGCGGCTGATCTCGTACCACTTCAAGACCAAGGACGAACTGCTCGCCGAGGTCCTGCACCGGGTGACCGCCGACGCGACCGTGCTGATGCGGCCCGCGATCGACAACGCCGACGGGCCGGGCGGGAAGCTGGCCGCCTACATCCGGTCGAACGTCGCGTTCGTCGCCGCGAGGCCGAACCACGTCCGGGCCGTGCAGCAGATCGTGGTCGGCGCCGCCGAGGTGCCGAGCGAGGAGGCCGACGGCGCGGTGACGCGACTGGTGGCACTGTTCGACGACGGTCAGCGGACGGGTGCCTTCCGGAAGTTCGACACCCTGCTGATGGCAGTCACACTGCGCGCCGCGCTCGACGCTGCCGCCGGCCGAGTCATCGCGGGAGCCGACCCGGCGACCTGCGCCCAAGAACTAGCCGAAATCTTCGACCGCGCAACACGAAAGGACTCTTGATGTCTGCCGCAACTGAGAGCAAGCCGAAGGCCCGCTGGGGCGCGGTTCTCGCACCGGTGATCGTCGATCTGGTGATCCCGCTGCTGATTTTCTACGGCTTCCGCCAAGCGGGCGTCGGCGTGGTCGGTGCCACCATCGCCGGTTCGGTGATCCCGGTCGTGCGAGTCGCGTACGGCGTGATCCGGCGGAAGGTCGACTGGATGGCCGTGTTCATGATCGTCGCCCTGGTCATCGGCACGATCGCCGCACTGGCCATGCACAGTCCGCGGATGCTGCTCGCCAAGGACGGTGTGATCACTGCGATGTGTGGGTTGTGGCTGCTGGCAACGGTTCTGCTCGGCAAGCCGCTACTGCTCTCCATCGGGCGTGGCATCGCGGAAGCCAAGCGTGGCAAGGGCGGTGGCGAGGTGTGGGCCCGGCGCTGGGACTCCGAGCCGCGGTTCCGGCACGGGCTTCGGCTGATCACCACGGTGTGGGGCGTCGGCTTGGTGCTGGACGCGGTGGTGCGAGTCGTAATCGCCTTCGCGCTGCCACTGGACGCCGTACCAGGGGTGACGACAGTGCAGTGGTTCGTGGTGTTCGTGCTGCTCTACGCGTTCATGTTCGGGTACTCGCGCAAGAACGACCTGCTCGCATGACCGACGTACTGGTGGTCGGCGCAGGCCCCACGGGGATGCTGCTGGCGTCGGAGCTCCTGCTGGCGGGAGCATCCGTCGTACTGGTGGACAAGCGGCTCGAACGGTCGGGTCAGTCGAAGGCCCTGTCGTTGCAGCCTCGGTCTGTTGAGGTGCTGCATTCGCGCGGTCTGCTCGAGCCGCTGCTGGCCGAGGCTCGTGAACTGCCGGGTGGTCACTTCGCTGGCCTGCCGTTGGACTACAGCACCCTGGACACACGATTCCCGTACCAGCTCGGGATCCCGCAGCTGCGGATCGAGCAGCACCTCGAAGATCACCTCGTCAAACACAACCTCGTCGTACGGCGTGGTCTGGAACTGAGCGCACTCGTGCAGGACTCCACCGGTGTGACGGCCACGTTTGCGGACGGTACGTCGATCCGCGCGGACTGGGTGGTCGGGTGCGACGGTGCTCGGAGCGCGGTGCGACAGCTGAGCGGTATCGAGTTCCCCGGACGGGACGGCAGGTTCAGCGCGGTCGTCGCCGATGTCGTGGTCGACGGTATCCAGGAGGACTGGCTGCTGCCGACACTGGAGACACGCGAAGGCGCAGTGCTGACCATGCTCCCGTTGAGCGGACGGGTTCAGCGGGTCCTGTTCAGCGGACCTGCCCAGCAGGGCCTGCCGAAGGATCATCCGGTCACCCACGAGGAGGTCGCTGCAGCGTTGACCGGCTGGTACGGCGAGGGCGTCGTACTGCAGGAGCTTCGCTACGGCTCTCGTTTCACCGATGCGGTGCGACAGGCGGACAGGTACCGCGAGGGCCGAGTCTTCGTGGCCGGCGACGCAGCGCACATCCACTCACCCACCGGCGGCCAAGGCATGAACCTGGGACTCCAGGACGCCTTCAACCTCGGCTGGAAACTCGGAGCCGTCATCCGCGGCGATGCCCCCGAACCCCTCCTCGACAGCTACCACACCGAGCGCCACCCAGTCGGTGCCGCCGTCCTGGCCAACACCCGCGCCCAAGGCGTCCTCACCGTCCCCGACGACGACGTCGCCTGCCTCCGCGACACCTTCGCCGACCTCCTCCACCTCCCCGAAGCCAACCACCACCTAGCCGGCCTGATCTCCGGCCTAGGCATCGCCTACGCCCCCGGCGACCACCCCCTAGTAGGCCACCGCATGCCCGACCTAGACCTCCCCAACGGCACCACCGTCCTACAAGCCCTACGCCCCGGCCGCCCCCTAACCATCACACCCCCCACCGACCCCACCACCCAACTAACCATCCGCCCCGACGGCTACATCCAAACAGCCACCCCAACCCCCTGACCCAGCACGCGCCCCCCATTGGCTAAGCCCCCAGTTCCACACTCCAGGGGAGGATCCGCTGCGAGTGTTCCTGAGGTTTGCGTGGACCTGCTGCCGCTGGGTGACTGTAGATCCCCGCAGACCGGTATTCGCGCAGTAGTCGGGCCAGGAGGATTTCGCCGGCCTCCGGCGGCCACTGGACCTTCGGGTGCGGCGGGGTCTGCCAGCCTGCGGAACTTCGCTGGATATCCGTTCAAACTGCCCCTTCTCTGCTCAAATATCGAGGGGAGAACCAGCAACTTGCGGGGAGGTCCCCTCGTTTCTTGCACCGCAACCAAAGCCCGGAACCTCAGACCGCGGGCACGCGAACAGCAGACCGCCAGGCCATCACAAAGTGGTCCAGCTCGCCGACGTCGACAGTGCCGCGGTGCTGCTTGGCGGGCGGTTGTGATGGACTGGGCGTCCGGATCTGCGCCACTGATCAACGCCGGCCGGACTGCTCGTCCCACGCTCGGCCGGGCGTGGCGATGACCGCGAGCTTGGGGTTGGACAGTGGGGGCGGTCCGGCGGCTAGGTGATTACTACGCGGCCGGTGTCGAGTTCGTAGTAGGCGGCAACTAGTTTGAGTTTGCCGGACTGTTCCAGCGGGGCGATGACTGGGGACTGGCGGAGTTTGGCGAGGACGAGGTCGACGTTGGCGTGGATGGCGTTGGTGAGGCGGTCGCCGGGCTGGTTGGCCACCTTGCGTACGGCGGGGGCCAGGGTTTCGACCAGGTAGCCGATCTGACCCGCCTCGGAGGTGCGCTGGTTAGCATCGAGCGCCTTGATCGTGGCATCGAGCGCACCACAGCGCTGGTGCCCCAGAACCATCAGCAGCGGAGTGTGCAGTTCTGCGACCCCGAACTCCAGGCTGCCGGTCACCGAGTGGTCGAGCGCCTCACCGGCACTACGCACGACCACCAGATCACCGAGGCCCTGGTCGAAGACGAGCTCGATTGGCACCCGCGAGTCCACGCACCCGAGCACAGTCGCGAACGGATGCTGCCCCTGACTCACGGCCACTCGCCGCGCCAGGCCCTCGTCCAGACGCTCATCCCGGTCGGCGACGAAGCGGGCGTTCCCGGCGATCAGGCGGTCGAGTGCCTCCTGCCCGTTCCCGACCGGAGCTCCGGTCGGCGGGTTCGAACCGCCGGGTGCCGGAGCTCCCACAACCGGCGTACCGGTCGGCGTAGCGTCCGAACAGGCGGTCAGTACGGCGCTTCCCGCGCCCACGGCGAGCCCGGTGGTCAGGGCGGTGGTCAGAAAACGGCGGCGGCTGCTGGTGGTGGTGCTCACGGGGCGCTCCTCAGGAAAGTGGCGGCGGGGCGGACGCCGCGTTCCGAAGGTAGCGCATTGCATACTGTCTGCAATACCCGGTCTTTGTGCAGATCTCTCGGCTTCCTCGCCGAGATCTGATAGATACCCCTTATGAGACTCCGCCCAAGCTCATTTCCCCGGACCCTCCTCGTCGGCGCACTGGCCCTGACGAGCGTGCTGTCCGGCGCCCCGATCGTCCACGCGGCCCCGGTCACCACCGGCTGTCTCGATGCCTCGGTCACCGGGACGGTCGAGGAGCAGCGGCTCGGTCGCGGCATCGCCGGCGGTCCTTCGGTTCCGGCCGAGATCCTGCGCCGGACCGGATTCGACAAGCAGGTGGCGCTGTTCAACCGGCTGCTCTGCGCGATGCCGAGCCGCGAGGCTGCCAAGCTGCTCGTCCGAGCCCAGGGCGAGGCCCTCTGGCGGACCGCGGTGCACCGCGCCCAGCACCCAGTCACCGGCACCGACGCCCTGCCGTCCACCGACGACCGCGGTCTGTACTGGGCACGCATCTCGATGGCGCTCGCCGTTCGCCAATGGCAACCGCGCTTCACAGTCGGTACGACGGAACGCGCCGAACTGATGAAGTCCCTCGAGTATGCGTCCCGCGGAATCACCAGCACCCGGTTCTCCCCCGGCGTCAAGAAGATCCTGGTGACCGGATTCGACCCGTTCACGCTCGATGCGGATATCCGCATCGGCAACCCGTCCGGCGCGAACGCACTCACCCTCGACGGACAGCGCTGGACGGTCAACGGGACGACGTACGAGATCCAGACGGTGGTCTTCCCGGTCCGGTACACCGACTTCGACCAGAACATGGTCGAGGACGCGCTCGCACCGCACTACCGCGGTGGACCGCAGCACGCCGACCTCGTGATGACCGCCAGCCAGGGGCGGGTGGGCATCTTCGATCTGGAGGTCTTCAACGGCCGCAGGCGCTCAACCAGCTCCATCGGCGACAACAACAACCTCTGGGGCGGCGGTAGTGCTACGGCGCCAGTCGTCTCGCCCAGCATGCCGATCGGCCCGGAGTTCATCACCTCCAGCCTCCCGCTGGCCCGCATGTCCCAGGCCGACGTGACGCCGTTCCGCACTCGTGTGAACACGTCGATCCTGGAGATCCCAGCCGGCCAGACCGCCCCGGTCCGCCAACTGCTCGGCCCGACCGCCGGATCCATCGCCTCCGAAGGCGCAGGCGGCGGCTACCTGTCCAACGAGGTTGCCTATCGCAACACTCTCCAGCGCGACCTGAAGGATCCGTCGATGCCTGCCGGCCACCTGCACGTCCCCGTGCTGTCCTTCGACGCCGTCAACAAGACGACCATCACCGATCCCACCTACGAGGCCAACCGCGAAGCCATCATCCGCGGCGCCCACGCCGTCCTCCGCCAAGCACTCTGATCACTTTTCTGATCAGCCGGCAATAATTCTGAACGCATCCAGCACCGACTGAACAGAATATTCGGCTGCCGGCTCACCGCTACGATCCCCGACCAGGATCGTGCGCAGGCCGGCATTCCGTCCGCCCGCGATGTCGTACGCCGGATGATCGCCCACCATCCATCCCTCCAACGCGGCGCCCGCACCCTCCGCCGCGATCGCGAAGATCCGCGCATCCGGCTTGCGCACACCAACAGCCTCGGAGATGCAGCAGAAGTCGACGGCCGCCGCGATCCCCGTGTGCTCAAGCTTCAAGCTCTGCTGCACAATCGTCCCGTTGGTCACCACCGCGACCCGCCACCCGGCCGCTCGCAGGTCAGAAACGCCTTCCAGTACGGCGTCCTCGGCCGCCGTGAACAACGGATGCTCGCGGTCATAGCTGTGCACCGATGGCGCCGTACCGAATTCCGCCTTCAACCGATCGAACAACTCGCCCCGCGGCGTGAAGCCACCGTTGTCATGGGCAACTAACCAGTCGACGGCATCCACCCCGGCCGCGGCGCACCACCAGCGCGCCCACGCGAGGAACGCCGCATCGCGGTCGATCAGGGTGTTGTCCAGGTCGAAACAGACCAGCCGCGGTATCGCCACCTGCCCGAGTTTATCCGGGTCACGTGGTCCCGCCGACGGGACGTGCGACCGGCGAACGCATCGCGGTAACGGCCAGAAATAAGGGCTTCTATGTTTCAGGGCAGAAGTATTGGCGTTTCGGAAGACATCGGAACAGTGACTACCGAGAGGGTTGACATGCTCACCGGGACGGGACCATCCTGGGGCCAACAGTAAAGAAAGTTTCCAATTAAGACCGGTGTCTGACCGTCGGCTCCCGGCCCACAACGCCAGGGCCTGGCCAGCCGTGCTTTCTGTCTCCTCCCCCGCCCCGTGGACGGCCGACAGGCCGCCCGCTCTAGGAGCCTGCATGCCCACCTGCGCCGAACCGTCTTCCCCGTGGCCCACTTCCGGTGTGGGCAGGTCCGGTGTGGACAGATCCATGGCCAGGTCCGGCGGCCGGACCGAACGGCTCCGGCCCCAACTGCCTGAGTCCGGCTTTCCCGGCGGCGCAGGTGTCGCCTCGGCGGCCGGGCTCGTCCTGCTGATCCTGATAGCCGTCTTCTGCGTGCTCGGCCTCACGGCCAGCCCGGTCGCCGCATTGTTCAGTGGCCCCGCACCTGCCGTGCCGTCCGGAGTCACCGCGGCGCAACGCCGGGACGCGGAGGCGTTCGCCAAGTCCATCGGCGTCTCCGCCGCTTCCGCCGCGCACAGCCTGCAGGTCGTCGCGGACTCGCAGGCGTTCGACAACCCCGACATCGGCCACGCACTGAGCAAACTAGGCGCCGGTCACCACTCATGGCGCGGCATCGTGCTGCTCGACGCCGCCTCCCGCACGCTGATCGCCGCCCACGGCGAACCGGTCCAGGTCGACGCGCTCGCCGGGGCCGACCTCGGCCGCCCCACCGTGCGCCCGTACATGCCGCCCGGCGGTGTGCCACTGCTGCTTAGCACGGTCCCGCTGCCCGACGGACGGGTCCTGGTGGCGTCGACCGCGCTGCGGATCGCGCTGCCACCGCCGGGCGGAGCACTGCGTCAGCACCTTCGCCTCGTCGCCGACGACGGCACCGTTCTCGGCAGTGTCGGAGCCGACGCCGACCCGGCAACACGCGACATGCTCGGCATCGCGGCGAGCGCGGCCCGCGCCGGTTCCGGCGTTCTCACCGGCGCAGTGAGCCCGGGACCGGCCCCGCTCGCGCCCGTAGTCGCCTATGCCCCGGTCACCACCGACGCCGGCACACTCGGACTCGCTGTCGTCACCGCAACCTGGTTGCCCGCCGACACCGCGCCGGCGCGCTGGCCGGGACTCGTCCCTGCGGTGGCGCTCTTGGCGATCGCCATCGGCGGCACCATGCTGGTACGCCGCGGCCTGGTCACACCGATCCGTCGGCTGCGGGACGACGCACTCAAAGTGGTCTCCGGTACGGCGAACAGTCCGGTACGCCGGGCGTGGACGGTCGAGGTGTTCCGGATCGCCGCAGCGCTGGAACGATGTCGGCCGGGCGGTCGCAAACCCCGATCAACTCGGGGCGTGCCCGCGCGGCTGGTGGTCGGCGTCATGACAGTGTCCATGCTGGCCTGGTCCGCGGCGATGTTCTGGACGCTGGGTCAGCACTCGGCGCAGGTCTCGCCATCACTGGTGACAGCACAGGAACTGCGGCTGGCCCGCTCCGCGGACGCGCTCCGCTCCGCCGTCACCAGCGGCCTCGGCGAACTGCGCGCAGTCGCTCGACTGAACACCGGCAAGCTCACCGTCGACGACCCGGCGTTCCGCAGTGTGTACGTCGTCGACCAGACGGGTGCGGTATCGCAGCGCAGTGGCAAGGCGCCCCTGCGCGAGGGCCCGCTGCCCGCCGGTACGTCGGCCGAAGGCCTGCAGCAGCACAACACCAGCGGCCGCCTGCCCGTGGTGTACGCCCACGTCCGGCTCAGCGACGGACGGACACTCGTCGGCGAGTTCGACGTCACCCGGCTCCCCCAGCCACTCCTGCCGGCGGGCGCACGAGTACGCGTGGTCGATGACGCCGACCGCACAATCATCGACACCCACGGCTACCTCGCCTTCGCCCAGCTGGCCGAGCCGGCACTCCGGAAGGCGACCGCCGCCGCGCGCACCGGCCACTCATCGGCGCAGGTGACCGGCGACACCGTCCTCGCCGCCCGCTGGATCGCGTCCCGTGGCCCCGCGTCCACCCTGCACTGGGTCGTGGTGGCGGAACAGCCCATCGGCGCGCTCGGCGTCGCCGACGGCTCCCTTCGCGACCGCGCCAGGGCCGCTGCCCTGTTCACGGCGGTGCTCGCAGTCGTCCTGGCCGGCTGGCACGAGCTCGTGGTGATCCGCCCGCTGCGCCGGGTCGCCGCGGCGGCCGAACGGGTCGCGGCCGGCGACCTCACCGAAACCGTCTATCCCCAACGTCAGGACGAGATCGGCACCGTCGCGTCCTGCCTGGACATCTGTCGCCAGGAACTCGGCGTCCGCCGGCACGAGCCAGTGCCTGAAGAGCTGCTCACCGGAAGCAGGTCCTGAGATGCTCTTCCTCTACGGCCTGCTCATGGTGGGCGCGGGTGGCCTGCTCGCCGGCGGGATCCTCGAACAGCGTCGGCACTACGCCCGGCTGCATGCCATCCCGATCCGCGTGCTGGTCAACGGCATTCGCGGCAAGTCGTCGATCACCCGACTCTGCGCGGGCGCGCTGCGCGGGGGCGGACTCGTCACCACCGCGAAGACCACCGGCACCGCCGCCCGGTTCATCCACCCCGACGCCCATGAGGAACCGGTCTACCGCAAGTTCGGCATCGCCAACATCGTCGAGCAGATCGGCGTGGTCCGCCGCGCCGCCGCCTACCGTCCGGACGCGCTGGTGATGGAGTGCATGGCCGTGCTGCCGGACCTGCAGGAGATCAACCAGAGCAAGCTCATCCACTCGACCATCGGCGTGCTGTGCAACGTCCGTGAGGACCATCTCACCGAGATGGGCCCGACGCTCGACGACGTCGCGCGGTCGCTGTCCCGTTCGATGCCCGAGGGCGGAATCTGCGTCACTGCCGAGCGGGAGCGACTGGACATCCTGCAGGCGGAAGCGGTCAAGCGTGACTGCCGGCTGATCGCCGTCGACCCCGAGTCCGTCACCGACGAGGAGATGCGCGGCTTCGGCTGGATCACCTTCAAGGAGAACGTCGCGATCGCGCTCGCCGTCGCCGACCTGCTCAACGTCAACCGGCAGCTCGCGCTCGAGGGCATGTGGCAGGCACCACCGGACCCCGGTGTCCTGCAGGTCCACCGCTATCAGGCCGGGCGCACCCGGCTGCGGTTCGCGAACGTCTTCGCCGCCAACGACCCGGAGTCGACACTGATGAATATCGACCAGCTGCGCGGCCAGGGCGCGATCGGCGACCCACTGCACATGGTGATCAACTGCAGGCCGGACCGGATCGAGCGCAACGGCCAGATGGGTGCGCTCGTCCCCCGGATCGCACCGGACCGGGTGGTGCTCATCGGCGAGCCGACCCGCAGCGCCCGCACCGCCGTCCCCGCCGAGTGGCAGGACCGCATCCTCGACCTCGGCGGCAGGCGTCCCGCCGCGGACCTGGTTCGCGACCTGCTCGACGGCCAGTACGACGAGTTGTCGGTGGTTGCCGTCGGCAACATCCATGGCCAGGGCGAACTGCTGATCGAGGAGCTCGCCAAGCTTCCGGCCGCGTCAGCCGAGCAGCGCCGGTGAACGCCTCCGAGCTCGCCCCGGAGGTCGCGACCATCGGCCTGGCCATCGGGCTGCTGCTCTCCCTCGTCTGTTATCTGACCACCAACCTGTCCCCCGGCGGCATGATCACGCCCGGCTGGATCGCGCTCACCCTCTTCGAGGACTACCGCCGCGCGGCGATCATCGTGTTCATGACGGCGCTGACCTACGCCGGTACCAAACTGTTGCAGCGCCTGGTGATCCTCTACGGCAAGCGCCTCTTCGCCGCGGTCGTCCTGCTCGGCGTCGTACTGCAGACGACCTTGCTGATCTTCCTCCAGGCCGACCTGCCGCTGCTGTTCCTGCACCAGACGCTCGGATTCGTCGTGCCGGGCCTCATCGCCTATCAGCTGGTCCGCCAGCCACCGGGCGCGACGCTGCTGGCGACCGGCGCCGTCAGCCTCATCACCTACGCCACGCTCATCAGCGGTGTCCTCGTCGGACTCGTCCCATCACTGTGAAAGGGAATCCCATGCGTGCCAAAGTGCTCGTGCTCGTGACGGTACTGGCGGTGTCCGGCGCGGCTGCGGTGCACTACGCGAGCCAGGGCCCGGACGGCATCAAGCTCGCGTCGGCCACCGCAGCGCCGGCACCGCGCGTCGGCGAGCGGTTCACCCGGCTTACCGACCCGGCGCGGACGGTCGTCACCAGTGCGGGCGGCGCGGTGGTGGCGACGCTGACCGACGGCTCCCGCACGGTCACGCTGAACGGACCGGCGCGGACCTTCGCGGAACCAGGGTCCACCCAGGCCACGTTGACGACCACGGCCTGGGTCCGGCTCGCGCCGCACCCCTGGTCGGCGGACGCCGAGCGAGCGCCATGGTTCAAGCCGTGGCTGGCGGCCGCTACACGCGACGCCACTCCCGACCTGCTCGCGATCGGGACGCAGTACCTCAAGGGCGCTCCGACGGTGCGCGCCCGAACTGGCACGCGCATCGCGGGCCAGGCGACGTTCGGCCGAGACGCGGACTACGACGAGTACCTCCGCACAGGCGCGATCGACAGCGCCGGGTTCGTCCGGCTGGTGTACGGCTACCGCGCCGGATATCCGTTACAGGGCGACGCATCCGTGCTGCCGCGAACGGCGGCCGCGATGGCGGGAGCCGGTCCTGGCACCCCCATCGTGCCGGACACCGGCCAGCAGGCCACCGACTACTCGCGCCTGCAGCCGGGAGACCTGATGTTCTTCACCAAGGCACCCGGCACCGACGGCGTGACCCGAGTCGGCATCTACTTCGGCCTGGACGGCACCGGTCGCCCCCGCGTGCTGGGCGACTCTCCCGACAACGGAGGCCCGTCGCTGCTGGACAGAGGCAACGACTACGCCCAGACGTTCCGGTCGGCGAAGCGCCTGTGACCAGCAAGGTGCTCCGGGTGCTGGCAGTCGTCGTTGTGATCACCGTGCTGCTCGTCGCCGAGCGCGCGACGCCCGGGACCGACCTGGGCACAGTGGTCACCGACTTCACCGCAGGCTTGTCCGCGAACCAGGAGTACCAGCAGCCGAACCCCGGCGAACTCGCCGCGACCGCGGCCGGCTTCAGCGCGGCGCTCGACCACCGGAAGGCGGCGGAGTTCACCGACCTCGGCTTCACGGTGCGCGACGGCGTCGACTCCGCGACCGGGCGGGCCTACACGATCGCGGTGAGCGAGCGGGCCTGGGGAATGTATGTCATCGATCGCTCGGCGGCGCTGTCGGTCGCCGTCGAGGTCCCGCATCCAGTCTCAGACCTGCACACCGAACTCGTCGGCGTCGACCTGTTCCGGCACGAACCCGGCGCGGTGCTGCTGGTCGCGGGCGCGCATCGGAGGGCGGCGGACGTCGCCCACGAACCCGCCTCGGTATTCCACACCGTCGCGACCGTCCTGGCACGACGGGGGCTGGCCCAGGTGCAGTTGCACGGGTTCGACGACCGGAACCTGCCCGCGACGGACGTCGTACTTTCGTCCGGGGCGGCCCTCGCGGGCGACTTGGCGCGGCAGACGGCCGACCGACTCACAGCAGGGGGATTCGCCGTGTGTCACGCCTGGACCGAGCGTTGCGACGGACTAGAGGGCAGGACCAATGTGCAGGGCGAGCTGGCCGCGGCGGCCGGGACAGAGTTCCTGCACGTCGAGATGAGCCGAACAGTGCGGGACTCACCCGGGCGGCGGGCGGACCTCGTCCGGGCGCTGATCCACGCGTAGCGCCTAGCAGGAGGCGAAGTTCATGAAGAAACGGTACGCACTGACGCTCGGCGCGCTGGCTGTCGTCACGGTCACCGTGACCGCTGTCGTGGCACGGCCGGTTCCCCACAGCGATGTCACGGCTACCCTCGGCGCGCCCGTGGTGTCGGTGTCGGTCGTTGACGAGGCCGGCGCTCCGGTGGCGGCCACAGTGGACACCGGTGCCGGTCCGAAACCGGTGTCCACCCAGGGAATCGCCCAGGTGCAGTTGCGCTCAGGCCCTGTGCTCGCGACCGTGTCCGCACCGGGCTACCTCGCCGAACCGGTGCCGCTCGGCCTGGAGGACGCGGGCCGGACCGTCCCAGTGCGCCTGCTGTCCGACCACGGCGGAAAGCGTTATGTCGTGCACTCCGCGGGCGACGTCATGTTCGGCCGCCGGTATCAGACCGCCTCGCAGCCCCTGATTCCCCGCGCCGACGCGGCCAGTGGCGCCGAAGCGGTCGTCGACGCGGTCGCACCCGCGTTCCGCCTGGCCGACCTGAGCACGGTCAACCTTGAAACCGTGCTCAGCACCGCGCCCCCGAAAACCGCCTACGCCAGCAAGCGGTTCATCCTGCAGTCGCCGCCGGCCACGATCCAGGGTCTCAAGAAACTCGGTGTCGACGTACCTTCGCTGGCCAACAACCACACGCGTGACTTCCAGGATGCCGGGCTGGCCGACACGACGAAGGCCCTGTCCGCGGCCGGGTTCCCGATCGTCGGGTTGTCCGCCAGCGACCAGCCACAACCGGCGTACCACACGAACATCCGCGGCAACGCGGTCACGATGCTGGCCTACACCAGCGTCGACGGCGATTTCGTCAACGACAGCTACGCGCTCTCGCACGGAGGCGAAGCGTGGCAGAACGAACCACGCCGCTGGCACTTCGGCTCCCGGGTACGCGACGCGGCCAGGACCATCGGCAAGGCCTGGCAGGTCTTCAACCGGCTCGAACCGAAGCTCTCCCCGCCCGAGTCCGCCGCGATGTGGACCTCGATCACGCAGGTCTACCCGGAACTCCAGGACTGGGTCGCCCGCCGGGGGCACAGCGGCGCGGCCCGGTGGAACCCCAGGACCTCGCCGGCCGAGATCTCCGCCGCGAAAGGCGGCACATCTCGGCGGAAGGGCGGCCTCACGATCGTCCAGCTGCATTCCGGCTTCCAGTTCCAGACTGCCTCCGCCAAGAGCACCCGCGCGATGGCACGGGCCGCGATCGACGCGGGCGCCGACATCGTCATCGCCCATCATCCCCACGTCCTGCAGGGCATGGAGTGGTACAAGGGCCATCTGATCGCCTACAGCATGGGCAACTTCGTGTTCGACCAGAACTTCCTGGCCAGCTTCGCCAGCGCGTTCCTGCGCACGGTCTGGGAGGGCCGGCAGCTCGTCGAAGCGCGGCTCGTGCCGGTCGAGATCGACGGCTACCGCCCGGCGGTCGCCACCGGCGCCGCGGCGCGACGCACGCTGAACGGCATGTGGGCCAACAGCCTTCGCGATGCCCAGGCCCAGCGGGAGCCCGACCAGAGCGTCTCGACGATCTCGTTGGTCCGCGACCGGGACTCACGTCCGGCCCAGTTCCTCTTCGAACACGGCACGGCCCGTGTCGTCGCCAACGCCCCGCTGGAACACCCCGCGCCGGTCACCGTCGCGCCACACAGCGACGCCGCCGTCCCGCCCGGTGGCCTGACCCGGCTCGACGCTCGATCAGGCCGGTCCAGTCTGTCTCTGGGCAGCGAGCTGTTCGGTTGGGGTCGTTTCGAGGACGACACCGCCGACAACCACCCGGACGCGGCAACGCACTGGCCACCGAACACCGGACCGCTCATCGGCGGCGGCGCCCTCGGCGACGCCGGCTACCTGCAGCTCAGCGGCAACGGCAGCGGGAAACTCGTGCGCCCGGTCGCCCGCATCGCACTGCCCCGCCATCCGGACCCGGTCACCTACACCGTTCGTGCCAAGGTTCGCGCGTCCACCGGCGCGACGCCCCTGCTGCGGGTCACGTCGTACCACTTCGACGACAGCGACCCGACCGAGGACCCGGACTCGCGGCTCCTGCTCGACGTCGACCACACCGCGTCGGTCCCGTCCGACGGCGCCTGGCACGAGATCTCCTTCGACATCTCACCGGCCGACCTCGGCAAGGGCGCCAACATGGTGCTGCTCTCCGCAGGAGTCCGAGGCGACTCGGTGATGGACACGGTCGACCTCGACAACCTCGAGTTCATCGAATGGCGTCCCGCCGGCACCAGCGAATGGGCCCCCTACGACTACATCCGCAACCACAGCAACACCCCGGTGACCGCCGCCTTGCGCCGCTTGGGAGGTTGATGAGACAGGTCAGAGCAGGCCGGCGGTGACGGAGCCGGTACGGCGCACATTCTGCGCCACGCCGGCGACAAAACGGCCGACGTCCCGTCGAACTGGGCCGCGATCCCGGAACCTCGCCGACTCCGCTCAGACGTCGATGCGACTCTCGTCGAGCTCGTAGGCGCCCTGGACGATGAACTCCTTGCGGGGAGCCACGTCGTTACCCATCAGCAGGTCGAACACCTGGGCCGCGGCCTCACCGTCGTCGACGGTCATCCGCCGCAGGGTCCGGTGGCGGGGGTCGACGGTGGTTTCGGCCAGCTGGTCGGCATCCATCTCACCGAGACCCTTGTAGCGCTGCGGGGGCTCTTTCCACTTGACGCCCTTCTTCATCAGCTCGGCCGACTTCCGCTGATACTCCGCGTCGCTGTAGGTGTAGATGTACTTGTCCTGACCCTTCTTCGGGTTGGTCAGCTCGAAGCGGTGCAGCGGCGGCACGGCGGTGTAGACGCGACCGGCGTCGACCAGCGGCCGCATGTAGCGGAAGAACAGCGTGGCCAGCAGGCAGCGGATGTGCGCGCCGTCGGAGTCGGCGTCGGCCATGAAGATGATCTTGCCGTAGCGGACCTGCTCCAGGTCGAAGCTGCGGCCGGAACCGGCGCCGACCACCTGGATGATCGAGGCGCACTCGACGTTCTTCAGCATGTCGGCGACGGACGCCTTCTGCACGTTCAGGATCTTGCCCCGGATCGGCAGCAGCGCCTGGAACTCCGAGTTGCGCGCCACCTTCGCCGTACCGAGAGCAGAATCACCCTCGACGATGAACAGCTCCGATTTGTCGACATCGTTACTTCGGCAGTCGGCCAGCTTGGCCGGCAGCGCCGACGACTCCAGCGCGGTCTTGCGGCGCTGCAGCTCGCGGTGCTGACGGGCCGCCACGCGCGTCCGGGACGCCGCCACGACCTTCTCCAGCACCGCCCGGGCCTGAGCCTTGTGCTCACGCTTGGTCGAGGTCAGGAAGGCCTCGAGCTCGGTCTGCACGACCTTCGAGACGATCCGCGAAGCGGCCGGCGTACCCAGCACCTCTTTGGTCTGGCCGTCGAACTGCGGCTCCGCCAGCCGGACCGTCACGATCGAGGTCATGCCCTCGAGGACGTCGTCCTTGATCAGCTCCTCGCCGCTCTTCAGCAGACGAGTGCCCTCCATCGCGTTGGTGAAGCTCTTGGCCAGCGCCCGCTCGAAGCCGGAGACGTGGGTGCCGCCCTTGGTGGTGGCCACGATGTTCACGAACGAGCGGAGCTCGGTCTCGTAGCCGTCGCCCCAGCGCACCGCGATGTCCACCTCGAGATCACGCTCGACATCGGTCGGCGTCATGTGGCCGGCGTCGTCGAGCATCGGGACGGTCTCGGTGAAGTGACCGGTCCCGGTCAGCCGGACGACCTCGGTGACCTTCTGGTCGGTGGCCAGGAACTCGCAGAACTCGCTGATCCCGCCGTCGTGCTTGAAGTGCTCCTCGGTCGCCTCGTCACCGCGCTCGTCGCGGATCACCAACTCCAGGCCGGGCACCAGGAACGACGTCTGCCGCGCCCGGGTGACCAGCTCGTCGTAGTTGAAGCTCGCGTCGCGGGTGAAGATCTGCCGATCCGCCCAGTACCTGATCCGGGTGCCGGTCATGCCCTTCTTCGCGCGGCCGGCCTTACGCAGGCCCTTCGCCGCGGTGAAACCGGCCGTGGCGCCCTCGGCGTCGAACTCACCGGCGACACCCCGCCGGAACGACGTGGTCCAGACCACTCCACCGCGGTCGACCTCGACATCGAGCCGCGCCGACAGCGCGTTCACGACCGAGGCACCGACACCGTGCAGACCACCGGAGGCGTTGTACGACCCGCCGCCGAACTTGCCGCCGGCGTGCAGTTTGGTGAACACCACCTCGACACCGCTGAGCTTGGTCTTCGGCTCGATGTCCACCGGGATGCCGCGGGCGCGGTCGCGCACCTCGACCGAGCCGTCCTTGTGCAGGACGACGTCGATCCGGTCGCCGTGACCGGCCAGGGCCTCGTCGACGGCGTTGTCGATGATCTCCCACAGACAGTGCATCAGGCCGCGACTGTCGGTGGACCCGATGTACATACCGGGGCGCTTCCGGACCGCCTCGAGTCCTTCGAGGACGAGCAGGTTGCGGGCGTTGTACGTCGGGTCGAGCTCGGTACTACGAGGCGTCGGGGCGGCCACAGGGCTCCTTCACTGGTTCACCAACTCACTACGAGGGACAGCCTATGCGGCCGCACCCCCAAAACCTGTTAGCGGCTCCGACACTCGGGGAACCTGACAGGACAACGAGAAAGGTGCTATCTCAGATATCGATCCGGACTCGATCGGGCGTGCCCCACGACACACCGAAGATCAGCAACCGGTGACCAGAACATGGCGCAGAGTGAGATAAGACACGCCCGACACGGCGGGAACCGCCTAAATCGCTCGAAACAGAAACGATTCCGCGTCAGCATGCGTCATAAGGGAGCAGGTGCTTCGTCTCACATTCGGACACGTTGACCCCACCGGGAAGCGATCCGCATGTCAGGATGTTGGTATCTGGTGAGAACGGAACTAGATGAGATGAGGCCTCAAGTGACTACAGCACTCGCCCCGAGTTCGGCCCTGTCGGCCGCGGATCGTTGTGACCGCTGCGGTGCGCAGGCCTACGTCCGTGTCACCTTGACCAGCGGTGGGGAGCTTCTGTTCTGCGCCCACCACGGCCGGGAGCACTCGGACAAGCTGCGCAACATCGCCGTCACCATTCACGACGAGACGGGCCGGCTCGAAGCCGCTCCCGCCGCCGTCGCTGCTGCGGAGGACGAACGGTAAGCCAGGTCTCATAAACGCGCCAACGGCGGCGCCAAAGTCCTACAGAGCCGATGGCGGTCCCCCAAAGGGCGACCGCCATCCTTGCGTTCCTGGACGCAATGTCAGCTGACAAGGTGCTGGAGGTCCTTCGGGGCCTCCAGCACTGCTGTCTCTCCGTTCCGCCACTCGACGGTGAGCGGCGCACCGGCCAGCGTCAGCCCGTTGAGCCTCAGCTCGGACCACGGCAGCGACGGAGCCGGGTTGATCGTCAAGGTGCCGCCCGGGACATCCGGTTCGATACCCAGCGCGGCAATGAGGACGGCGATCGCGGAGGCCGCCGCCCAGGCCTGCGGCCGACAGGATCCCGGGTACGGCGTCGGTCGCGTCTCCGCGGTCGACCCGCGGCCGCCGTACAGCTCGGGAAGCCGGTAGTCGAAACTCTCGGCCGCCCGGACCAGACCTGCGACGTACGACGAAGCGACGTCGGCGTGGCCGGTGGCGTAGAGGCCCTGGACGGCCATCGCGGTGTCGTGCGGCCAGATGCTGCCGGTGTGGTAGCCGATCGGGTTGAACCGGGACATCGCGGTCGACAGGGTCCGCAGGCCGAAGCCGCTGTCCAGGTCGTCCTCGCCTAGCAGGTCCGCGACGAGCTGTTCTTCGTCAGCGTCCAGCAGGCCGGTGCCGAGCAGGTGGCCCATGTTCGAGGCTCGGCCGGCTACCGCGTTCTTGGCGCCATCGAGAGCGATCGCCGGGTAGCCGTGCACCCAGAACGCGCTGCGGAAACGCTCCTGCAGCGCAGCTGCCCACACACGCCACTCGTCACCTGACTCCCCGAACGCCTCCAGAAGCTCGGCACCACGCACAGCGGCCGCATAGGCGTAGCCCTGCACCTCGCACAGAGCGATGGGCGCGGTGGCCAGCTCGCCGTTCGGCCATTGCACCGAATCGTTCGAGTCCTTCCAGCCTTGATTCGCCAGGCCGTGGCCGGACTCGTCGATGTACTCGAGGAAGCCGTCACCGTCCGGGTCGGCATAGTCCCGCATCCATTCCAGCGCCCGCCGCAAGTTCGGCAGCAAGTCACGCACCTCGTCGGATGGCATACCCCAGCGCCAGGCCTTGTGCAGTGTGGTGATCCAGAGCTGCGTCGCGTCGTGCGTTCCGTAGTACACCGGCGGCAGCACAAAGTCGTCCCCGTGGGCGGCGGCCTCCGCGCGGAGCTCGTGCGGGATCTTCCCGGGCTGCTCAGCGGTGCCGATATCGACCTTCGTGCCTTGCCAGCCAGCGAGCACGCGAAGCGTGCCTGCGGCCAGCTCAGGGTCGACCGGAATCAGCATTCCGGCGGAGATCAGCGAGTCCCGGCCGAACAGTGTCAGGTACCAGGGTGGGCCGGCCCCGAGGTAGCGGTCGTTGCCGACGGCAAGTTGTAGCGCCTGAACGTCTTCCAGGGAACGTTCGAACCAGCACTCGACCCGGTGATCACTACAGTGAACACTCGCGGTGTACAGAATAGTGTTCACCGGTGGGTTGATATCGAAGCCGCTGAGCGAGCGTGGACCGGAAGCGATCACTTTAGTGATCATCGTGAACTCCTCCCCCGGCTCCAACTGCGGTGTCGCAGTCAATCCGAGGTCCAGCTCCGCAGTCACCCGCGTGCCCTCATTCTCCCAGTAAAGACGGCCAGGACCGTCGTACTGAGGCTCTAGAGTGGGCAGTGTCACGGCGCTGTGGTTCCGCACCTGAACGATCCCGGCCAGGTCGGTGCCCAGGGCAACTTCCAGCTGACAGGTCACAGCCTCCCGGGAGTTGTTCACCAGCGTGAGGTGCTCGGTCATTCCGTCGCGAGTCAGCTCACGCCGCCGGTACAGCAGGACGGTCTCCTCACGATCCACCTTCGCGACGTACACGTGGGTGGAGGCACTCCGCTCGTCCACCTGAAGCGGAATGGGCTCGGCACCGTCAACCGTGACCACCAACTTGGACAGCAGCCGTATGTCCCGCGCATAGACACCCTCAACACCGGAGCCGGTCAGCTGACCGGAGCGCGGCGAGAGGACCACCCAGGGAGCGGCCAGTGCAGTGACCAATTCGTGCAGCTGGGACATGCTTCCACCCTAAACGCGCCCGTTGTACGGCAGAGTGTCCGTGTGAACACTGCACTAACCGTCCTCATCGGGGTGGCGATCTTCGTCGGCATCCTGGGCATCGTGATCCCTGTGCTGCCTGGCGCCATCCTGAGCCTGGCCGCCATCCTGGTCTGGGCTCTGGTCGAACGCAGCACCACCGGCTGGATCGTGCTCGCGGCCGCCGTGGTGCTCATCGGTGCCAGCCAGGTGGTCAAGTACACCGTTCCCGAACGCCGGCTCCGCGAGTCCGGCGTACCACGCCGCTCGATGCTCATCGGCGTCCTGCTGGGCATCGTGGGCTTCTTCGTGATCCCGGTCGTCGGCATGTTCGTCGGCTTCCCGCTCGGCGTCTACCTGTCCGAGCGGCAGCGGCTGAAGACCCACACGGCCGCCTGGACCTCCACCAAGCACGCACTGCGCGCCACCGGGCTGTCCATCCTGATCGAGTTCATCGGTACGTCGCTCGCCGCGGCCGTCTGGCTGATCGCCGTACTGTTCGTCGTCTGAGCGATTGCCAGGCTTTTCTCAGGCGCACCGGAGCCTCGTCTCAGAACCACGAGCGAGTGTGGACCGCATGGCATTGTTCAGAAATCTCTCAGAGAAACGCTGGCGGATCGCGGGCACCATCGCCGCGGTCGCCGTCACCACCACGGCCGGCGGTGTCGCCTGGGCCGCAACCAACGCCGACCCCACCCCCGCACCCTCCGCGTCACCGTCCAAGCCGGCCGACCCGGCACGTCCCCCGGCCGGTCCCGACCGAGGCCCGGGCGGCGGACCCGGCAAGGTCCTCGGCCAGGGCGGCGCGCTGCACGGTGAGTTCGTCGTCAAGAAGGACGGCGGCGGCTACCAGACCGTGGCCACCCAGCGCGGCGAGGTCACCGCGGTCAGCAAGGACTCCATCACGGTCAAGAGCGAGGACGGCTACAGCCGCACCTACACCCTCACCGCAGACACCCTGGTGAACGCCGCCCGTGACGGAATCGGCGACGTGAAGACCGGAAACACGGTCAATGTCTCCGCTGTGGTCGCCGACGGCAAGGCCACCGCGACCAGCCTCAGCGACGGCACCGTCCGCAAGGCCGCCGGGGAGAAGTGGGGCTTCCACCGCGGAGCCCGATGACCACGACTCACAGCTGATTGCCAGCAAGATGCCAGGGTCACCATGGGTAACAGCGGCAGACTGTGCGCATGAGCCCGCATCTTCTGGTGGTCGACGACGAGCCGAACATCGTCGAACTGCTGTCCGCGAGCCTGCGCTTCGCAGGGTACGACGTCTCCACCGCCAGCCACGGCACCGAAGCGCTCCGCAAGGCGCGTGAGGTCCAGCCCGACCTGGTCGTCCTCGACGTGATGATGCCCGGCCTGGACGGATTCGAGGTGGTCCGGCGGTTGCGAGGTGAGGATCGGCATGTGCCGGTGTTGTTCCTCACCGCCCGCGACGCCGTCGAGGACAAGGTCCTCGGCCTGCAGACCGGCGGCGACGACTACGTGACCAAGCCGTTCAGCCTGGACGAGCTGGTCGCCCGCGTCCGCGCCCTGCTGCGCCGCTCCGGTCACCGCGAGCAGACGACGACCGAAGCCGCCGTACTGCGCTATGCCGACCTCGAGCTCAACGAGGACAGCTACGAGGTCTTCAAGTCCGGCGAGGCCGTCCAGCTGTCGCTGACCGAGTTCAAGCTGCTGCGCTGCCTGCTCGAGAACGCCGAACGCGTCATGTCGAAGGGCCAGATCCTGTCCGCGGTCTGGAACTACGACTTCGCCGGGGACGCCGGCGTGGTCGAGTCCTACATGTCGTACCTGCGCCGTAAGGTCGACACCGGCGACCAGAAGCTGCTCCACACCGTCCGCGGGGTCGGCTACGTCCTACGCACCCCGCGAGGCCCCAGCTGATGCTCAACCACCGGCGCTTCACCGACCGCTACCCCCTCCGCGTCACCATCGTCGTAGTCCTGCTGACGCTGGTGGCGCTCGCGCTCGTGGCCTCCGGCGTAGTAGCCACCACCATCATGCGCGGCTACCTGGTCGACAAGATCGACCAGCAACTCGGGGAGACCGCGGACCAGATCGCCCACATCGACGCCGAACGGCGGCCCCGTCCGCCCGGTACGGGGCCTGGGCGACGACAGCTACCCAGCCAGTTCGTCCTCAAGATCAGCGACTCCAGCGGCAACAGCCCCGGTGCCTTCGGCGCGCAGCTCGTCGATGGAGAGCCGCTCCCGAACCTCCCGACGCTCGACCTCAACCAGGTGCGAGACCGTGCTGGTCAGGCCTTCAACGTGAGTGCCGTGTCTGGCGGGACCACCTGGCGTGTGATCGCTGTGCCAACCGACAACGGCTCTGGTTCGGTCATGGTTGCCCAGAGCCTGCACGACATGTCGCGCACCTTGCAGCGGCTGGTGGGGGTGCAGGCTGCGGCTGGGTTCATCCTGCTCGTGCTGCTCGCCGGTGTGGGCACCTTCGTCGTACGGCGAAGTCTGCGCGGACTGGAGGATGTCGAACACACCGCCGTGGCGATCGCGGGCGGTGACCTCAGCCGGCGCATTCCGGAGCGCGACCCCCGCACCGAGGTCGGCCGGCTTTCGCAGGCGCTGAACCAGATGCTCGGTCAGATCGAGAACGCCTTCGCCCAACGCACCGCATCCGAGTTCGCCGCCCGGGTGTCCGAGGACACCGCTCGCCGCTCCGAGGAAGACGCGAAGCAGTCCGAGGACCGGATGCGGCGGTTCGTCGCCGACGCCTCCCACGAACTCCGCACTCCCCTGACCTCCATCCGCGGGTTCGCCGAGCTCAGCCGGCAACGCGGTGTCGTCGAGCCGGACGTGATGAAGCGGATCGAGGACGAAGCCAAGCGGATGGGCCTGCTCGTCGACGACCTGCTCCTGCTCGCCCGCCTCGACCAGCAACGCCCGCTCCGGATGGAGGCAGTCGACCTGCTGCCGGTCGCCGCGGACGCCCTGCACAACGCCCAGGCCATGCAGCCCGAGCGCAACATCTCACTGAAGATCCTCCCCGACTCCGAAGCTCCCGTCGTTCAAGGCGACGAGGCCCGCCTGCGCCAGGTCCTGGGCAACCTGATCAGCAACGCGCTCCATCACACCCCCGTCGACGCGCCGATCCTCGTATCGGTCGGGACCCGCGGACGCGACGCCGTACTCGAAGTCAGCGACTCAGGTCCCGGACTCACCCAGGAGCAGAAGGCTCGCGTGTTCGAACGCTTCTACCGAGCGGACTCGGCCCGGACCCGTACGACGGGAGGCTCCGGGCTAGGTCTCTCGATCGTCGCCGCGTTGGTCGCCGCTCACGCGGGCCGGGTGGTCGTCACCGACACCGACCCCCACGGCGCAACCTTCACCGTGCTGCTGCCCCTACCGAACTAGCTCCTACCGAACTGGCCGAGCCCGGCGACGATCTCAGTGGCAATCTCGCGGGCGATCTCGATCGCCCGCACAGCCAGTGGCGACTGCGCCGCCGTCGCCGGCCAGTGCAGGTAGATCCCGCGGGTCGGCGCCGGCTGCAACTGATGGACAGCGAGCCGCTTGTCGGAGCGGGCATCAGCGCCGTACACCGCGAGCCATGGCAGCACAGCCCAGCCCAGTCCGGCTCGCACCATCGACAGGATCGTCTCGTTGCCCGGCGTACGGAACACAACCTCCGGTCGGGCACCCGCATCAGTCGCAGGCCCCATCCAGATCTGGTCACAGGCCTCGTGGCAACCCACAATGGGTCGGCCATCGAGTGCCGCCAAGGTGACCGGGCCGTCCGGAAGATCCCCTGGACGTGTCACCAGCAGGTGCGGGTCGTCGATCAGCCTGAGCTGCTCGACATCGCCATCGATCGCGCGATCGTAGAAGAGCAGGTCCAGCTCCCCGATCTGTGGAGCCTCGGCCGGCATGTCTGTCAGCCTGATCTCGCAGCCGGGCTGCTCCTGACGCAGCCGGCCGATGAGCGCCGGCAGGATCACGTGCGACACGCTCTGGAACGTGCCGATGTCGATGCGGCCGCCACCGGCCTTGAACCGATCGACCGCCTCGGACAACGACTCGGCCTTCGCCAGTAACTCGCGCCCATGGTCGAGGACCACCGTGCCCAGCGGGGTGAGACGCACTGGTCGCGGACCGCCCGGCCGTTCGAAGACCGCTCCCCCGACCGACTTCTCCAGCCCGGCGATCTGCTGGCTGATCGTCGACTGGGTGTAGCCGAGCCGCACCGCCGCCCGCCCGAACGTGCCCTCCTCGACGATGGTCGCCATCGTCACCAGGTGCCGCAGCTCCACATCCACCATGGGCCTGAATATAGCTGATGCCGATCGTCTTGATCGGAAACAATCGCTTTTCACGATGCCCTGCCGAATCTACCGTCGTACACATGACAGCCAGGGACATGACAGCCAAGTTGGTCAACGGATTGATGGCAACGCACTTCGTGACCCGGACCGGCGGAGTGGCGAGGGCGTTCCTGATGCTCTACCTGACCCACGAACGCGGGCTCGCACCGGCGACCGCAGGGGCGGTGATCGCGGCGGTCGGCGCCGGCGACATCGGATCCCAGCTGCTCGGCGGCTGGCTGAGCGACCGGATCGGACGCCGGAACACGATGCTGATCGGCTTCCTGGGCTCGGCTGTCGCCTTGATCGCGCTCGGCTCGGCGACCACGCTGCCGACGATCTGCGTCTCAGCCCTGGGTGTGGGACTGATGGCGGAGCTCTTCCGCCCGGTGGGGTCGGCCGCATTGGCCGATTTGCCTCCCCAGGAACGATTGTCAGCCTTCGGCCGGCTCTTCTGGGCGGCCAACGTCGGCTCCACCATCGCCACGATCGCTGCAGGAGTGCTCGTCCGGCAGGGATACGGCCTGTTGTTCTGGATCAATGCCTCGGCCGCGGTGCTCGCAGCACTCATCGTCTGGCGCTGGGTCCCCGAGACCCGGCCAACGCAGTCCGCCACCGTCCGGCGGGCGCTGCTGCCGGTCCTGCTGCGCGATCCGGTGATGCTGATGATGACCGGGATCCACGTCGTCTACTTCGCCATGTTCCTGCAGGTGTACTCGACGCTCCCCCTCATCATGACCGGCGACGGCATCGGCCCCGGCACGTACGCCGCCGTACTCGCACTGAACGGAATACTGATCATCACCGTCCAGCCGCTTGCGGTCCGCGTACTCAAGGGACGCGACACCGTCTCCGCACTGGCTGTCTCGATGCTGCTCGCCGGTGTCGGCGGCGGACTCACCGCTGTGGTCCACGGCACCGCCGCTTACGCAGCAGCGATCCTGCTGTGGACGCTCGGCCAGATCGGCGTCTCAGTCCTGTTCGGCGCCACCTTCGCCGGACTCGCTCCGGCTGACCTCCGTGGCCGATACATGGGGATCGCCTCCACCACCTGGAGCGTCGGCGCCATACTCGGACCACTACTCGGTACGGCGCTGCTGGAGCACGCCGGGCGAACGGGTGTGTGGCTGACAAGCTCAGCGATCGGACTGGCGCTCTTCACTGCCCTACTTCACCAAGGAGCAGCCGTGCGAGCTCGTCTGGCTGCGAAAACATCGGCCAATGCCCAGTCTCCAGCTCAGCCCGTCGCCAGTGCTCACTGACCAGCAGTGCAGCTACGTCCTCACTGGGCTCAGCTCCACCCAGCACACACAGGATGTACGTCGCGGGCAGCTCCGCGAGCCGCCGTACCAGCTCAGCGGGTTCGGTCAACGTCGCACCTGGGTGCGGCGTCGCACCAGCCACGATTCGCCCGATCTGCTCCGCGGTCAGACCGTGTCCGTCGAAGTGGGCCGCCGGTGCGACTGGCCAGAACCCACCGTTCTCCCCGAGCGTCGTCTTCAGCCCGACACCGCCATCCGGGAACACAGCACTGAACGGCACGCCGTCCGCCGGGACACTGGAGTCCACGAAGACCACACGCTGCAGCCGGTCCCCGATCCGACCCGCAGCCTGACCAACCGGGACACCGGCATAGCTGTGACCCACCAGCACGACCTCATGCAGGTCCCGACGTACAACCTCGTCGACGATGTCCTGGACATGCGTCTGCTGTCCGGCCGGCAGACCCTGCTTGTCGGCGAGACCGGACAGGGTCAACGGGTAGACACCGTGCCCGGCCGCACGCAACTGCGGGACTACGTCGTCCCACGCCCACGCACCGAGCCGGGCACCTGCAACCAGTACGAAGTTCGCCATGGCTGCACCGTAAAGGATTAGAGGACCGGGAAGGGGCGGTCCGCCGTCTCACCGTGCTCCAGCACCTCACTGGCCGGGCCGAGGATCTTCGGGTCCGGGCCGGCAACCAACTCGTGGTCCTTGTTCGTGTACTCATACAGACTGAGAACGTGGCGCATGGCCTCGAGGCGGGCGCGCTTCTTGTCGTTGCTCTTCACCACAGTCCACGGCGCATGCGACGTGTCGGTGTAGTGGAACATCGCCTCCTTCGCCTCGGTGTAGTCGCCCCACTTGTCCAGCGAGGCCAGGTCGGTCGGCGACAGCTTCCACTGCCGCACCGGGTCGATCTGACGGATCGTGAACCGGGTCTGCTGCTCGGCCTGCGACACCGAAAACCACAGCTTCACCAGCAGCGTGTCCGACCGGACGAGCATCCGCTCGAACTCCGGCGCCTGCCGCATGAACTCCTCGTACTGATCGTCCGAGCAGTACCCCATCACCCGCTCGACGCACGCACGGTTGTACCAGGACCGGTCGAACAGGACCATCTCACCGGCCGCGGGCAGGTGCTCGACGTACCGCTGGAAGTACCACTGCGTCTGCTCACGCTCGGACGGCTTCTCCAGCGCGACGATCCGGGCGCCGCGCGGGTTCAGGTGCTCCATGAACCGCTTGATCGTGCCGCCCTTGCCGGCCGCGTCGCGACCCTCGAACACGATCACCAGCTTCTGCTTCGACCGCTTCACCCAGTACTGCAGTTTGAGCAGCTCGATCTGCAGCAGCCGCTTGTCCCGGTCGTAGACCTCCCGCGCCAGCCGCTCGCTGTACGGATACCCCTCGCGCCAGGTGTCGACCGGCGTACCGTCGGCGCGCAGCAGGACAGGATCGTCGTCCTCCTCGTCGAGAACGCGGAAGCCGAGCTCTTGAACCAAGTCAGGGGTGTTCATGAGCACAGCGTCGGCTGGCCGGATGACTTCCAGGTGAACAGGTCAGCGGTCGAGCACAGGGAGCGGCTCGGCCCGACCGACGATGAACGCGTACGTGAGCGCTCCGATCACCGCGACCACACCGGCGACCAGGAACGACGGTAGGTAGTTGCCGTCGTACACGTCGAGCAGAAGGCCGAAGACGAACGGGCTGATGATGCCGGCGATGTTGGAGGCGAAGTTCTGGATGCCGCCGATCGACGCAACATGCCGGGAGCTCGGTGCGACATCACCCGGCAGCGACCAGATCCCCGTGGCCGCGATCGCCAGGCTCGCGTACGAGATCGCCAGGAACAGCAGAGCGACGTACACGGACTTGGCCGGCGCCGCGAAAACGATCGCCGCCCCACCGAGCAGACCGCCGACCATCACCGTCTTCCGCACCCGCGTCACATCGGCGCCGGCGCGGATCCGCCGGTCGGCGACGATCCCGGCGATCCAGCCGCCCGCGATCGCGGTGATACCGGGCAGGGTCCCGAGCGTGCCGAGCTCGGCCAGGTCGAGGTGTCGTGCGTCCTTCAGGTACGACGGGAACCAGGTGAGGAAGAAGTAGATGACGAAGTTCAGGCAGAAGAAGCCGAGCATCATGCCGCGGATCGTCCGGTACCGGAACAGATCCCGCCAGCGAACCTGGGTCGCCGACTCGTCGTCGTTCTCCTCCAGCCGGGCGCCGTTCGCGGCGATGTACTCGCGCTCGAGGTCGTTCGCGCCGGAGTGCTCGCGTGGATCGCGGTAGTACCAGTACCAGACCGCGGCCCACATCACGCCGAGCACACCCAGTACGACGAACGAGAAATGCCAACTCACCAAGGCGATCAGCGCTGTCACGACCGGCAGCGACAACACCGTCCCAACCCGCGACCCCGAGTCGATCACCGCGGTCGCGAACGCCCGCTCGTGCCGCGGGAACCACCGCGACGCCGCCTTGGTCGCACTCGGGTACGCCGGTGCCTCACCCGCGCCGAGCGCGAACCGGAACGCGAACAGCGACCAGAACCCGCGCGCCAACGGCGTCAACGCGGTGACCACGCTCCACCACAGCGCCGCGAAGGTGAACGCCTTGCGCGACCCTACTCGGTCCGCCAACCAGCCGGCCGCGAGCATCGCACCGTCGTACGCCCAGAAGAACGCGCCAAGGATCAGCCCCTTCTCCGCGTTCGACAGGTCGAGGTGCAGGTCCTCCTGGATGAACGGCAGCGCGACACTCAGATTGGCCCGATCCAGATAATTCAGTGACAGCCCGATGAAGGCGAGTCCTAGGATCAGATAGCGCCTACGCGTCGCGCCCGGTGGTGCCTTCACAGAGGTGGCGGTCACTGTGTGCTCCGATCTGCGTGCGGATCGTCGCACGTTATCGCGCGCGCCGACCAAGTGCTGACAAACGTTTCACCCAGCGGAATGAGGGCCTTTTCTGTGTTCGACGACGATGCCGAGGAGATCCCGCTGCTCGGCGGCGATGTGACGGTGGGCCTGGTCCGGGTCGGCCGCACCGTACGGCGACCGCCCGCGGAACGCGCCGAGATGGTCCGCGACCTCCTGCGCCATCTCGAGTCCGTCGGCTTCACCGGCGCCCCGCGCTACCTGGGTGTCGACTCCGCCGGCCGCGAGGTCCTCACCTACATCGAGGGCGAGGTCGCCGGCCGCCCACGCCCGGCCTGGATCGCCGACGAGGACCGGATGCTCTCGGTCGCCCACCTGGTCCGCGCGTACCACGACGCCGTCGTCGGTTTCGGCATCCCCGACAACCTGCCCGCCCCGATCGAACCGGCCGGCCTCCCCGACCTGGACGACCCACCCGAACTCGTCGGCCACCAGGACATCACCCCGGAGAACCTCGTCTTCCGCGACGGCCGCGCGTACGCCCTGATCGACTTCGACCTGGCCCGCCCGGTCAGCCGCGCCCGCGAACTCGTCAACCTCATGCTCTGGTGGGGCCCCTTCGGCGCCGAAGAAGACCTCGACCCCCTGCTCCGCAACCTCGACAGCCCCCGCCGCTGCCGCCTCATCGCCGACGCCTACGGCCTGTCCGAACCGGACCGCCACCGCCTCATGCCCCTGGCCGAAGCCCTCAACGAACGAGCCTGGCACACCATGAAGCACCGAGCCGAAACCCTAGGCGGCGGCTGGGCCCGCATGTGGTCCGAAGGTGTAGGCAACGTCATTACCAACCGCCAACACTGGCTAGCCAAAAACGCCGACACCATCGCCACCGCCCTCCTCGCCTAGAACCGGCCCCCGCGGACGACTACGCAGTCCGCCCCACCACCCTTTCGCGCTCGCGACGCTCGCCAACCCCCTCGCTCCGCTCGCCAACTCCCTCGCTCCGCTCGCCAACTCCCTCGCTCCGCTCGCCCCTGCCTCGCAAGCTCGCCAACCGACGACCGGTGGTCTCGGGCCGTGGGTCCGCATACGCCATGGGGGCTGTGAACAGGTAATACCTTGTTCAAGCCCACCGGTTCTTGTTCACGCCCATGGGTTGTGGCGCCTCGCCGGTTGTCCCGGCGGCTTGGAATCGGGCGGCGGGGGTAGGCGGTGGCTGGGCACTTCGGCTGGGCAGGAACCCCGCCTCCCTGAATGTGCTCGTCCCGTCCCTCCGCTCGGATTCGGCCGGTGGGGTGGTCGGTGGCTGGTCGCCGCTGCGGCCGGTTTTACTGAGACGGGTGGCTGGGGTGGTCTTCGGCTGAGGGGGATGGTGCGGTCGGTGACCACGGTTGCGGTTGCTTGAGCTTCCGGGCTGTGGTTGCTCCCAACGATCACGAGGCCTGTCAGCTGACCCGCCGCCGCGGTTGCTTCCGACGATCAGGAGGCCTGTCAGCTGACTCGCCGCCGCGGTTGACCACTGCGGTTCGGGTCGCTGCCTGGCTGCGGAATTTCGCTGGATATCCGTTCAAATGGGCCCTTCTCTGCTCAAATATTGAGGGGAGAAGGGTCAACTTGCGGGGAGATCCCCTCGTTTTCCGGGACCGCAACCCAAGCCCGGACGCTCAGGCGACCGAGCACGCGGTCACCGGCCTCGCCATCCCCCTCAACCACAGACCACGCCCGCCTAGCGCTTCAGTAGATCGGCCGCCGCGGCGACCAGCCACCGTCTACGTGCCCGGCCTGTCCGGTGCGGCGCGAATCGGGGGCACACCGACCACCTTTGCGGGGATCTGCTGTCTCCCAGCGGCAGCAGCTCCCCGCAAACCCGTGGAAACCCCGCCCAGCCGCAGGTTCACGGGGATCTACTGCCAAATAGAGGCAGCAATCTTCCGTGAACCTGCGGCGGATGCGACTACGTCTCGCTAATCGGTAGTAAAGCGGTGCCTGGTGACGAAAAGCTTCCGACTAGCGCGTTTCAGGACGCCAGCCATAGCCCGGAAGCTCAGCCAACGGGTACACGGTCGCCGGCCTCGCCACTCACCTCAGCCGCCGGATCGCCCGGCCGTCCCGCCGTTGCCACCGCCGCCGCGGCGACCGACCACTGCGTACCCTCCAGTTCGGTGGATATCCCACCGTCTGGGGGGTTGCCCATTCGAAATACAAGTGGGCAACCCCTCGCTTCAGTGGGCAACCCCTGGAGCGCGACCCGATGCGCGGGCTGCAATCGGAGCCCGGGAGCTCAGCCAACGGGCATCCGGTCGCCAGGCTCGCCACCTACCTCAGCCACCGGATCGCCCAGCCGGCGCTCGGCGACTCCCGCTCTGCTGCTGTTCGGTTTCCTGCTAGGGAGGTGCAACTCCTTGGCGATTAGACAAGACCTCTTGTACAAAGCGCATTGTGGAGAGAGGACCCGGATGGCCACGTTCAGCACACCGATGTCCAGCATCAGCACCAGCGTGCTCAGGCAGAGCACGATCAGAACCAGCCACCGACGCGGATGACGAGCGGTGATCACACACCTCCTCAGATTGTTCTTTGAACGGTGTGCGGGTTGAATTGCACAGCGGTCAACTCATGCACAGTGTTCAAGTCATCCGGTAGAGTGCCGGTATGGCGAGCGAGGAGTACACATCGGTCTGGACCCGGCCCAAGCGCAACCGGCGGCGTGAGCAGCCCGCGCTCAGCCAGGAGCAGATCGTCGGCGCGGCGATCAAGCTCCTCGACGCCGACGGCCTGGAGGCGCTGACGATGCGCAAGCTCGGTGTCGAGCTCGGCGCGGTGGCGACCGCCGTCTACTGGCACGTCGCCAACAAGGACGAGCTGATCGAGCTCGTGGTCGACCACGTGTACGCCGAGATCGACGTACCGGAGGTGACCGAGCAGGCCGAGTGGCGCGCCGCCGCGACCCGGCTGGCCGGAGACTTCCGCGGCATGATCCTGCGCCACCCCTGGATGGGCGCCACCCTCGCCGACGTCGGCCTGACCCTGCTCGGGCCGAACATGATGCACCTGTCCGACCGGATGCTCGCCATCTACGAGACCGCCGGCTTCACCCTTCGCGAAGCCAACCACGCCTCGACCGCGGTGATCAGTTATGTGGTCGGCCTCGCCTCCACCGAGGCCGCCACGGTCAGCAAGGTCAGACGCAGCGGCCTGTCGGCGGAGGACTGGATGGCCAAGGTCTGGCCCGTCGCCCAGCAGGCCGCCGAGGCGCACCCGCGCCTGACGGCCCTGTACGACGAGTACTCCGCCGAGGCCGCGGCCGACCAGGACGACGAGGTGTTCGACTACGGACTCGCCTGTGTCCTCGACGGCCTCGAATCGCGACTCCGCTAGACCAGTTGCCAGCAGCAACCACTCTGTTGGTTGCCAGCGACAATCAACGTTGCAGCACGGTCCGCTCGGCGACGGTCCAGGCCGTGGTCGTCAGCACGTAGAGGCCGGCGGCCAACGGTACGAACGCGGCGGTCACCAGCGTGCCGTACGGCAACCAACGGGCGAGCCGACGCGACAACGGGCTGGCGGACTCGTCCAGCTGCCGGAGCGCGACGCGCGCCGAGAACCATGCCACCACCACGAGCAGTACGGCGAGCACCAGGAAGCCGGGCGTGGCCGCGAAGACCGGCCAATGCAGACCGAGCGGCGCGCCCAGCAGCGTGCCGCTGATCAGCTGGTTGGTCTCCCCGCCGACGAGTGCGCGCGAGAAGAGCGTGTACATCAGCCAGAAGAACGGCAGCTGCGCGAGCATCGGCATCATGCCGGCGAACATCGACGTACCGTGCTCGGATTGCAGTTTGGCCAGCTCACGCTGCAGACGCTCCGGGTTGTCCCGGTGCCGGTCGGTGAGCTTCTTCAGGTGCGGCATCAGCTCCGCACGCGCGCGCAGACCGCGATGGGCGCGCAGGCTGAGCGGGAGCAGGCAGAGGCGGACGAGCAGTGTGCAGGCGACGATCGCGATGACCGCGGCCCACGGGCCGGCGAGCGGCTGCAGCGCGGTGACGAGGGACGTGAGCAGGTGATAGGCACCGGAAACCGGCGCCTCCAGAAAGGAAGGCACAGCAAACTCCAGGAAGGTGTGAAGGAATGGGTAACCCGAACGAGCGGGCTACCGTCCTGGAGCTCTGGGCCTGGGTCTGCCGGCGGCGTCCGGATCACGGAGCCGGAGGAACGCAGTGCGCTCGGCGCGGTCGCGGACCGAGGCCGCGCGGGCGAGCAGCGGTGCCGGGGTCGGTGCCGACTGGCGGGCTACCAGCAGCACCGCCAACAGCAAAGCCGCCGCTGTGAACACAGCGGCGGCCAGAGATGCCGTATCGAGGACAGGGACCACCAGCGCGAGCACGCCGGCGATCATCTGTCCCATCCGGTCAGTCTAGATAGTCGCGCAAGACCTGCGACCGCGACGGGTGCCGAAGCTTCGACATCGTCTTGGACTCGATCTGACGGATCCGCTCGCGGGTCACGCCGTAGACCTTGCCGATCTCGTCCAGCGTCTTCGGCTGACCATCCGTCAGACCGAACCGCATCGAGACCACGCCGGCCTCGCGCTCGGACAGCGTGTCGAGGACCGCGTGCAGCTGCTCCTGGAGCAGTGTGAACGAGACGGCCTCGGCCGGCACGATCGCCTCGGAGTCCTCGATCAGGTCGCCGAACTCGGAGTCGCCGTCCTCACCGAGCGGGGTGTGCAGCGAGATCGGCTCACGGCCGTACTTCTGCACCTCGATGACCTTCTCCGGGGTCATGTCGAGCTCCTTGGCGAGCTCCTCCGGAGTGGGCTCGCGCCCGAGGTCCTGCAGCATCTGGCGCTGCACGCGGGCCAGCTTGTTGATGACCTCGACCATGTGGACCGGAATACGGATCGTCCGGGCCTGGTCGGCCATCGCGCGGGTGATCGCCTGCCGGATCCACCAGGTGGCGTACGTCGAGAACTTGTAGCCCTTGGTGTAGTCGAACTTCTCGACCGCGCGGATCAGACCGAGGTTGCCCTCCTGGATCAGGTCCAGGAACAGCATGCCGCGGCCGGTGTAGCGCTTGGCCAGCGACACCACCAGGCGCAGGTTGGCCTCGAGCAGGTGGTTCTTGGCGCGGCGGCCGTCCTCGGAGATCCACTCGTACTCGTCGCGGACCTTCTCCTTGAGCTTGTTCGACTCGTCGCCGCTCTGCTCCTCCGCGAACAGGCCGGCCTCGATCCGCTTCGCGAGCTCGACCTCCTGCTCCGCGTTCAGCAGCGGGACCTTGCCGATCTGCTTCAGGTAGTCCTTGACCGGGTCCGCCGTGGCGCCCGCGACCATCACCTGCTGCTCGGGCTCGTCGGTCTCGTCGGCCTCGGACACGATGAAGCCCTGGTCCTCGGTGATCTCCTTCTCGAGGACCTTCACCGTATCGGGCTTGAAGTCGGCGTCGTCGACCTCGTCGAGAGCGCGCGGCTTACCCGTCTTGGGGTCGATCGCCAGACCGGCCTCGGACACTGCCTTCTTCGCCGGCGCCTTCTTGGCGGCAGTCTTCTTCGCGGCGGGGATACCGTCCTCCAAGGTGTCGGCGGCCTTGACCGCAGTAGTCTTCTTCGCGGCCGCCGCCTTCTTCGCGGCGGGGTCGGTCACTCGGGCGCTGGTCCTCGGAGCGGCACTGCGGGCGGTGGCGGCGACCACTGCCCGGGCTGACTCGGCGGGAACATTCTCGGACGAGCTGGACGACACGAAATACCTCTCGTCTGACGCAGGGTTTGTACGACGTTCTGGTGCTGGTGCAACATGCTTTTGGATACGACTGTGTGCGGCGGCTCGCTGGTCAGGCGGCGACAACACTCCATTGTAATCCGCAGACCAAGCCAAGGCGTTCCGCGACCCCCCGAACGACGTCCTCAGGCCTCCACCGAAGCGCGTGTCCGCGCCGGTGGAGGCCTGAGTGCGTACGTTCAGTTGTCGCGCGCTAACCGTTCCGGGTCTGCCGCAGCGGGCGGGCGACCACTCGCTGCCGGCCGACCTGCTGCTCCTGCTTGAACTGCCGGACCTTCACCAGCGACGCCACGTCGATCACGTCCGCGACCGACTTGTACGCGCCGTCCTCGCCGTACGGCTCCGAAGCTTCCCGCCACCCCCGCGGACGGACCTTCAGCTGCTTGCCGAGCAGCGCGACGAAGATCTTCGCCTTCTGCGCGCCGAAGCCCGGCAGGGCCGACAGCCTGGCCAGCAGGTCGTCGCCGGACTTGACGTCCGACCACAGGCCCGAGGCGTTGCCGCCGTACTCCTCGTCGAGGTGTTTGGCCAGGGTCTGGATCCGGGCCGCCATCGCGGTCGGGAACCGGTGCACCGCCGGCGGACCGGCGACGATCTCGACGAACGCGTCGGGATCGTAGTGCGCGACCGTGGTCGGGTCGAACGGGCCGGCCATCCGCTTCGCGATCGCGACCGGTCCGGCGAACGCACGCTCCATCGGGATCTGCTGATCCAGCAACATCCCCACCAGCAGTGCGAACGGGTCTCTGCTCAGCATCTCGTCGGCGTCGGGCTGCTGTGCGAGGCACAGCTTCTTGCTGCGTGTCGAAGTCACCTCAGTCCTCCTCCCCTACCTCAGCCTTGACCGCCAGCACCGGACACGGAGCGTCCAGAAGGACCCGCTGGGCGTTGCTGCCGAGGATGAGCTTGCCGACCGGCGACCGGCGTCGCAGGCCGATCACGATGAACTCCGCGTGCACCTGCTCGGCGACGGCCACCAGGTCCTCCGCCGGGTCGAGTCCACGCACCAGCTGCCGCACCTCGTACGGCACACCGGTCGAGTCGAGCTGCTCCCGAACCTCCGTCAAGGCGGCATCACTCGCCGCGGCCTCGTCGCTGTCGAAGCTCCGGCCACCGCGGTGCGAGTTCACCACCACCAGCTTGGCGTCGCGCAGCGTCGCCTCTTCGGCCGCTCGCCTGAGGGCGGCACGGCCCTCGGCCTTCGGCACATATCCCACGACGATGGTCGTCATCGCCCTGCCTCACCTCCGGGTGTCATGTCGACCCGTTCCGAACGATACTGCTCCCGGCCTGAGTCGGCATCCGCTGCCATAACACCAATTGGTGTCGCACTCGCCAACTGGTGTGTCGCGGTCGGCCGATCGTCGAACGGGTAGTACTCCACCAGCGGAGCAGCTGTCTGACGACTGCTACACCGGTGCCCGAGTACTACCCGCGGCGGGACGCTCTAACCTTCCGGTTGCCACACCTTTGCAGGGCTGTCACCCAACGCGCCACCCCTGTAGGCCGGGTCGTTATCGAACTCGTCCACCCAGTTGCCCTGGGCAAGATCGCCGGGTTCCGCCCGGCTGACCGTGGTTCCGCGCTCCCCCGAGCGTCCTGTCCACCGTTGTCTGGCTTGAATTCCTCCCCCACCCCACCGCCCCGACCGGATGGCGAACCGCTTCAGTCGACCGGCCATTCGTGCACCGGGATGTTCTCGTGCATGTGGTCGCGATAGCGGCGCAGCATGCCCCGCAACGCGTCCTTCCGGCTGTGCGATCCCTTTGTATACAGTCGATGAAACTCCTCGACCTGCCACGAAGCGCCGTTGCGATTGGTCAGGCAGCGTTGCTCGATGATGCCCAGCAGGCGATCCCGGACAGCGCTGTCCACTCCCCAGGCCTCGAGGCCCGAGGAAGCGAGTGGGAGCAGGCGTCTCAGCACCAGCTCGGTGGCCCGCGCCGTACCGACTCCCGGCCAGAACACCTCGGCGTCGATACCGCTCTTCGCCGCCTCGTGAAAGTTTTCTTCAGCGGCACTGAACGACATCTGCGACCAGATCGGCCGTTCGTCGTCGGCCAGCGCCCGGACGAGCCCGAAATAGAAAGCCCCGTTGGCGATTGTATCGACGACGGTCGGACCGGCCGGCAGGACACGATTCTCTACGCGCAGATGCGGCTTCTCCCGGACAACGTCGTACACGGGCCGGTTCCATCGATAAATAGTTCCGTTGTGCAGCCGAAGCTCCGAAAGGGCCGGCGTGTCACCACGATCCAGTACGGCGATCGGATCCTCGTCCGACGTCACCGGGAGCAGTGCCGGGTAGTACCGCGAGTTCTCCTCGAACAGATCGAAGATCGAGGTGATCCATCGTTCACCGAACCAGACCCGCGGTCGCACACCCTGCGTCTTCAACTCGTGCGTGCGGGTGTCGGCGGCCTGCTCGAACAACGCGATCCGGGTCTCGCGCAACAACTCCTTGCCGAACAGGAACGGCGAGTTGGCACCGATCGCGAGCTGCACACCCGAGATCGCCTGCGCGGCGTTCCAGTACCGCGGGAACGCCTCCGGTGTCACCTGCAGATGGAACTGTGTCGACGTACAGGCGGCTTCGGGCACGATGCTGTCCGCGGTCACCTGCAACCGCTCGATGCCGTCGATGGAGATCTGCACGTCCTCACCGCGGGCGGCGAAGATCTGATCGTTCAGCAAGGCATAACGTGGATTCGTGCTGAGCGCCTCGCGGTGGATGTGCTCGGTGAGCAACGTCGGCAGGATGCCGACCACCACCATCGACGAACCCGTCCGGGAGGCCTTCTCCTCGGCCGCGTTCAGGCTGTCGCGGATGTTGGACTCCATCGTGTCCAGCCCGATCCCGTCGATCTGCCCGGGCGGCACGTTGATCTCGATGTTGAACTGACCGAGCTCGGTCTGGAACGCGTCGTCCTCGATCGCGCTCAGCACCTCGGAGTTCTTGAACGCCGGATCGCACTGCTCGTCGACCAGGTTCAGCTCGATCTCGATCCCGGTCATCGGCCGGTCGGGCGCGAACCGGTCCTCGCGCAGCATCCGCGCGAAGGCGTCCAGGTTGCGATGCACCTGGTCGCGGAACGCCGTCCGGTCCGCCCGGGTGAATTCGACCCGGTCGACTTCCTCACCCATGTGGCCTCCCCTACCTGGCTCTTCGGATCAGTGTGCCTGAAGGTGCCCGTTCGTGGGGGTTCCACTCGCGTGGTGCCAAGTAATCAGCACCGTCAGACCGGGTAGACGATGAAGTGATCGCGCACGATCCGCGCCGGTTCGGGTCCCAGCACGGCGTGCAGCTCAGCCAGTACGGCGGGTGCCAGCCGCAGCTCGTGCTCGTCGGGGTGCACGGTCGCCCCCATCGGGTAGTCCTCCCCCGGCCGGTCCGTCAGCTCGATATGCGCACCGAGCATCCACTCGACCGGATTGCCAGCGGCAACGAACGCCGCCAGCCGCGACACACTCGCACGAAAGGCGTTCCAGTCCTGCACATACAGCCGCCCCGGGTAGAGCGAGTCCCCGGTGAACAGCAGCCGGGTCTCCCCGTCGTACACGGCGATGTGGCTGGCGTGATGACCCGGGATCGGGAGGATGTCGAGCACTCGGTCCCCCAGATCGAACTGGGCGACACCCTCCGGCCAGTCGTTGAGACCGAAGTACGCCGCCACCTCGGCCGGTGTCAGCCCGACCACCTCGTCGAACTCGCCGTCGCCGCCGATGTGATCGCCGTGGGCGTGAGTGTGGGCGACGACCAGTTGCCGTCCGTCGAGCAGGCTGTCGATCAGCGGTCGGAGGAGAACGTGACCGGTGCCCGTGTCGAGCAGCAGCGCGCGCTCGGAGCCGAGCAGCAGGTACAGGAACGGGGCCTCGAAGTTTGTGTGCAGCCCTTGCCGGATGATCACGGTGCGGTCGTCGTAGCGGTACACCTCATGGTCCATACCGAGAATGTCGGTGGTAGCGGGCAGGATGGTCAGGTGCGAAAGGAAGCGTCGGTGCTGCATGTCGATCTCGACGCGTTCTTCGCGGCCGTCGAGCAGCGCGACAAGCCCTCGCTGCGCGGCAAACCGGTGGTCGTCGGCGGCATCGGACTCCGCGGAGTCGTGTCCACCGCGTCGTACGAGGCCCGCAAGTACGGCGTTCGCTCCGCGATGTCGACCGCAGAGGCGCGTTCGCGGTGCCCGCACGCGGCATACCTGTGGCCGCGCTTCGAGGCGTACCGGACGACCAGCCAGGCGGTGATGGCCGAGATGCGCGCGCTGTCGCCGCTGGTCGAGCCGCTGTCGCTCGACGAGGCGTTCATCGATCTGGCCGCGGCGGGGCTGACCGGGCTCACCGACGACGACGTACGTGCGATCGCCGAGGACCTGAAGGACTCGATCCGGGCGGCGAGTGGCGGGCTGACCGCCTCGGTCGGCGCGGGCACGTCGAAGCTGATCGCGAAGATCGCCAGCGACCTCGACAAGCCGGACGGCGTGGTCGTCGTGCCGGCCGGGACCGAGGCGACGTTCCTGGCGCCGATGCAGGTGACCGTCATCCCCGGTGTCGGTCCGGCAACCGCGCAACGGTTGAGCATGGCCGGGGTCCGCACGGTCGCGGACCTGCAGCAGCTCGACGAGGACGAGATCGTCCGCCAGGTCGGTTCGGCGCACGGAGCGAGCCTGTATCGGCTCGCGATCGCCGCTGACGACCGGCCGGTCGTCAGTGACCGGGAGACGAAGTCGGTGAGTGTCGAGGACACCTTCGAGACCGACATCATCGAGCGCCCGCTGCTCACCGCGATCGCCGAGCGGATGGCGCACCGCGTCTCCGAGCGCCTGCAGAAGGCGCAGCTGTCCGGGCGGACGGTGACGCTGAAGACGCGGATGCACGACTTCACGACGCACACCCGATCGTCCACGCTGGCCGGTCCGACCGACGACCCGCGCGTGATCGCCCGGGTCGCTCGACGCCTGCTCGACGAGTCCGACCTGGCCGGCGGCATCCGGTTGCTCGGTGTCGGTGTCTCGTCGCTCGCCGACTGGATCCAGGACGACCTCTTCACCGACAGCGAGGCGGCAGAGGCCGCAGCGGCTGCTTCGGCCTCGCCTGAGGAGGAAGTGGCGATCGAGATCCCCGACCGGCGGTCGCGCGACCAGGGCGGGTATTTCACCGGCCAGGACGTCCACCATCCCGAGCACGGGCTCGGCTGGGTGTGGGGGTCCGGGCGCGGCCGCGTCACGGTCCGGTTCGAGACCGCGGAGACGCCGCCCGGTCCGGTCCGAACCTTCGCCGTGGACGATCCGCTGCTGACAAAACCGGCACCTGCCGCGTCGGAACAAGACGCCGACGAAGAAAATCGACACAATGGGCCGAATGAATGAGGAACGGCGGGGGGTCTACCCGTTCTGCGCCAGCTGTACGGCGTCATCGGTCGCGTGGCGGGTCAACGGCCCAACGGGTGTTCCGTGTGTCGTCAACCGCTTCTACGGCCACCAGGACATCTGCGAGAACTGCGGTTCATCGGTCCGCACCCTCTACACGACCTTCTGCTGGATCCCGCTCGCCAAGGCCGGCCGGTTCCGGATCATCCCGACCGGCGGCCGCTCGTACGTCGCGCGCAAGGTGGTCACTGCCCCGGCACTCGCCGTACCGGGTGAGCCGGTGTCGGCGGTCGCCGATCATCCCGAGCTCGAGCGCGACCCGTCGTACCGGCAGGCCGAGTCGTACTGGGATGCCAAGGAGCCCGGGCAGGCGCTGCCGTTCTACCAGTCTGCGTTGACGCAGCGGGAGTCCGTGCTGGCGGCCGATGACCCGGCGACGTTGCGGGTGCGGCTGCGGGTCGCGCAGGGCTTGCTCGCGACGGGGAACTACGGGCGCGCGATTGCGTGGTTCGAGTTGGTGACGCCTCAGCTGACTCGCGTCTTCGGCGCGCAGCACGAGCTGACCCGCGCTGCGAACGAGGCCGCGACCGGTGCTCGGTTGATGATCGGCGGGCCGCGGTCCGAGGCCAGCCTGCTCTCCGACATCGTTGCCGTCGACACCAGTGAGCTGGATGCGCAGGACCCGCAGCTGATTCGGGACCGGGCCGCGCTCGGACGTGCGCTGCTTGCCGGCGGCGAGATCACTCAATCGCTTGAAGCGCTGACTTCAACGGTCGAGGCTGCCACGGCAGCGCTGGGCGCTGATCATCCGGACACTGCCGTCTACCGGGCCGCGCTCCGGGACGCGTGCGGAGTCGGTACGGCGCGGGGGCGGAAGCGCGACGTACCGGGCATCGAGGCGGCGCGACGGCTGCTCACCGACGCAGGCGCACCGACAGACACGTGACACAGCCTTCGAGCTTCTCGAACTCACTGATGTCCACGACCACGGGCGTGTAGCCGAGCTCAGCGAACAGCGCGGCCGACTTCGGCGCGGACGCCGCCATCAACAGCCGCTCCTCCCCCAGCAGTACGACGTGCGCACCGGCATCCTCGGGTACGGCGCGGAACGCGTCGAAGGCGGTTGGGTCGTCGACCAGCGGTTCGTAGCCGATGACTGTCCCATCGGGCAAGGCGGTCACGGCCGACTTCAGGTGCAGCACCTTCTGCACCGGGACTGCCCGGACGTCAGCGCCGAGCGGGGTCAGGGCCTCATGCAACTGCCGGACGCCTTCCGCGTTCGTGCGGCCGCCGAGGCCGACGTACACGGTCTTGCCGACCTTCAGGATGTCGCCGCCGTCGAAGGTGCCCGGGTCGGTGACGTGGGCGATCCGGTAGCCCTGTTCGCGAACGGACTGCTCGGCCGCGGCGGCCTCGGGGCGTCGTGAGTCCGCACCGGCGCGGGCGATCACGGCCAAGTCGCCGTACACGACCATCGTGTCCTCGACGAAGACGCCGTCCGGACAGGCATCGATCGGTGGCACCTCGACCGGCGTCCACCCGTACTGCGCCAGCGCGTCGACGTACTGCTGCCATTGCCGTACGGCGAGCGCAGCGTCGACCGGCGTCCGTTCGAGATGAGTGACCACGCCCTCGGCCAGGCGGGGACTCGGGCGGCGGACCAGCGCGGTTGGCATGACTGCAGGTTAGCCGGGGTACCGGGCGCCCAACACGTACGAAGGAGGAAGCTGATGCCGAAGATCCTGCCGGCCTCGGGTGGTGACGTCGTCGAGGTCATCCTCGCCGACCACCGCTGGTTCGAGGAGGCGTTGCGCGAATTGCGTGACGTGCAGAGCGACCGGGCCGCCGTACTGGCCGACCTGGCCACTGTCCTGATCGCTCACGCGGAGGCCGAGGAGTCGAAGGTCTATCCGGTGCTGCGCAGCAAGGACGCCATCGACGCGGACGAGGTCGAGCACTCCGAGCATGAGCACGACGAGGGCAACGAGGCGCTGCTCGACCTGATGGAGGTCGAGGACACCGACAGCGACGACTTCAGCAAGAAGCTGCATGAGCTGTCCGAGGCCCTCACGCACCACCTCGACGAGGAGGAGCGGGACGTGCTCAACCCGGCGCGCACCGACGTCTCCGAGGAGACGCGCCACAATCTCGGCAGCACCTTCGCCCACGAGCGGGCCCGGTTGATCAAGTCGGGCTGCGGCGACATCGCCAACGTTCGCAAGCTCGTCCAGAAGGCCGGCTGATCACAGCCGGAGCGTGAGCCCCTCGGTTGCGGCGATCACTTCGCCACCGAACTCGGCGCGTGCCTCGGCGACGGAGACCGACCGGTCGGAGCCTGGCTCGGGCCACGCGCCACAGGAGCCGAGGACGGTGAGTGTTCTCACCGTCCTCCGAACAGCCGGTCGGTGGGGACGATGTCCTTGCCCAGCGGGAGCAGGGAGATCGGGATCAGCTTGAAGTTCGCGACGCCGAGCGGGATGCCGATGATCGAGACGCAGAGAGCGATCCCCGTGACCAGGTGGCCGAGGGCCAGCCACCAGCCGGCGACGATCACCCAGATGATGTTGCCGAGGACCGCGCCGGCACCCGCACTGCGCTTGTCGACGATGGTCCGGCCGAACGGCCACAACGTGTACCCGGCGATCCGGAACGACGCGATGCCGAACGGGATCGTCACGATCAGCACGCAGCAGATGATGCCGGCGATCGCGTAACCGACCGCCAGCCAGAAGCCGGCGAGCACCAGCCAGATCAGGTTGAGAAGCGTTCTCATACCTTCAGCGTGCCAGCTCCCGGGTGTGTTCCAGTACCAGCCGCGCGACAAGTCCGGGATCGTTCCGGGGCATCCAGTGGCCACCCCTGACCACCCGGACCGTGAGGTTCGGGGCCCAGCGGGCGATATCGGTCTGCAGCGGCGTGGTCACGAACGCGTCGCCGTCGGGCGATACCGCGAGCACCGGTACGTCGGTATGCCGTTCCTCGGGTCGCAGCATCCGCTGGAAGACGTTCGCGCGGTACAGGTTCAGCCCGTTCACGTGATCGCCCACGGAGCGCTCTCCCGTTTCTGACGGCAGACCATCGGCCGACCGCTCGAGGCGGCTGAAGACCTTGTGCGCCCATCCCTGCCGCCAACCGTGCTCCGGGAGCCACGGCAGGTGGAAGTAGTAGATGTACCAGGAGTGCGCCAGCTGCCGGATCACTTCGCCGATGGGTCGGTGGTTGCGGATGAAGTAGCCCGCGTGATCCAGCGACGGTCCCGAGATCGACACGAACGACGTGATCCGGCCGCGCAACCGCTCACTCGTGACGAAGTGCCACGACTGGATCGAGCCCCAGTCGTGAGCGAGCAGATGCACCGGCCGGTCGGGCGAGACCGCATCGAGGACGGCGATGAAGTCGTCCTCGAGCCGCTCCAGCCGGTACGCCGATCGCTCCCGCGGCTGGTCGGATTCGCCGGCGCCGCGGACGTCGTACGTGATGACTCGGAAGTCTCCGGACAGCTGTTGAGCGACGGGCTCCCACAACCGGGCGTTGTCCGGGTACCCGTGCACGCAGACGAGCACGGGCAGGTCGGAGCCGGGAGCGTAGTCGTAGAGCGCTATCCGGGTCCCGTCGTGGCTAGTAATCGCTTGTGCTGAGGGTGGCAAAGGTCATCCCTGCTTTCACCAGGCGTTCGCGCAGTGCCGGACCCATCGCCGCGGCGGTGGTGGTCTGGCCGGCCGTCTCCGGGAGATCGTCCAGAGAGAGACAGAGAGCGCTCTCCCCGAGCATCTTGGCGGTCTCGTCGTACCCAGGGTCGCCACCGGCGACCTCGGTGATCACCTGCTTGCCGCCGCCACGGCCGACGAAGCGCACCTTGAACCACGACTTCGCGCGCGTCTCCGGGCTCGGGCCGTCGCCGGGCTGCAGGCGTGCGAGCAATGCCTTCCGGGCCGGCGGGATCTGAGCGGCGGTCGCGAGCAACGCGACACCACCGATGCCTCCGGCAACCATCGGCAGGTTCTTCAGCGCCGCGTAGTGCGAGTAGCGGAAGTCGGGACCGTAGCTTTCCAGCAGGCGGCCCGAGTACGCGACGATCTGCGGATCGACCGTCGGCAGCGGTACCGCCCAGAAACCCTGCTGCCGGTGGATCCGCCCGGCGGTCGCGCGAGCGCTGCGACCGACCGGGCGTGCCTCGGCCTTCTTGCGCGCGTTGTGGGCCTCGAGGTTCTGCTTCGGCCGAGAGAATGCCGTGATCGCGGTATGGAAGGTGCCGCCCGACGGCTTGCCGCCGGCCCTTAGTAGGCCGTCGACCGTGATCGGCACTCGCTCCGGCAGCTGCTCGACCGTGAACTGCACACCAAGGTCGTACGGGATCGAGTCGAACCCGCACGCGTGGATGATCCGGGCGCCGGTCTGGAGAGCGCGTTCGTGATACTTCACGTACATCCGGTCCACGAACTCCGGCTCACCGGTCAGATCGAGGTAGTCCGTGCCCGCCTCGGCACAGGCCGCGACAAGCGGCTCGCCGTAGTGAATGTAGGGCCCGACGGTCGTCACCACGAGCCGTGTCGACTCCGCGAGCGCCTTGAGCGAGGCGGGGTCGGTCACGTCCGCGATCAGCACGTCCTTGCCGAACGGCTCCAGCTTCGCCCGGTTCCGCCCGGCCACGGCCCACTTCAGATCTGCGGGAGCGTTCTTCTGCAGATACTCCGCGGTGAGCGCTCCCGTGAAGCCACTCGCACCGAGCAGGACTACGTCGTACTGACCACTCATCGGCCGGTGGCCTTCTCGGTGTCAGCCTTGCCGCCGGCGCCCGAGGCCCGCGACGACACCGACGCACCACGTGCCTCGATGTCGGCCAGCGCGGCCCGGTCGGCCTTCGGCACGCTGAACCGCGAGCCGGCCTCGATCACATGCGGGATCAGCCAGCGGAACACCTTCAGTACGCCGATCCACTCGGGCACATGCACGGTCCGCTTGCGGCGCTTGATGCCGTCGGTGAACTTCTGCACCGCGAACTCCAACGGGTACACCTTGCTCGCCAGCGGGATCCCGGTCCGCACCTTGCCGAACACCGGGTGGTCGTCCACTCCCCGCACCATGTCGGTGTCCACGAAAGTCATGTGTGCCACGCCCACCCGCACACCGAGGTGCTTCAGCTCAGGCCGCAGCGTGTCACCCATCGCCTCGACGCCGGCCTTCGCAACGTTGTACGACGCGAGCCCCGGGATGTGCACGACGGCTGCCAGCGAAGACACCAGGAGCAGGTAGCCCTTGCTCTCCAACAGGTACGGCAGCGTCAGGTGCACTGTGCGCCAAACGCCGTACAGGTCGACGTCGAGCACGCGCTCCCAGACTGCCGGGTCCATGCTGCGCGTGAAGCCAGGCGCGGCGATACCGGCGTTCGCCATCACCACGTCGATCCGGCCGTAGCGCGCGTGCACGGACTCGATCGCCGTACGGAGCGAGTCGGTGTCGGTGACATCTGCCTCCCACCACCCCGCGTCCGGACCGCAGTCCTCGGCGACCTGCTTCAACTCGTCCGGCTCGAGACCGATCAGCGCGAGCTTGGCACCGTCCTTCGCGAGGCTCCGGGCCACCGCGGCGCCGATTCCTCGAGACGCTCCGGTGATGAGGACAACCTGTCCAGGCAGCGGTCGCATCTGTGTTCCTCCGGCTCTAGCTGTTGAGTGGATACTCAACAGTAAGTGCTTATTGACCCAAGACTCAATAGACTGGACCGTATGACCCAGACCTCATCCGCCCGGTTGCGCCCGGACGAGCGGCGAGCCCAGATCCTCGAAGCCGCCCGCCGGGTCCTGCTCGCCGACCCGCACCGCGAGCTCACCGTCGAACTGGTCGCCGCCGAGGCAAAGGTCTCCCCCGCCCTCCTCTTCCACTACTTCGGCTCCAAGAAGAAATTCCAGTACGCCGTCATCGAGGAAGCCGCCGCCGAGATCCTCCTCCGCACCGCCCCCGACCAGTCCCTCCCCCCGGCCGAACAACTCCGCGCCGGAATCCGCGCCTTCGTCCGCGCGGTCCTGGAGGCCCCCCAGCTCTACCGAGCCACCCTCCTGATGTCAGCCGCCGGCGACCCCGAAGTCCGCAAACTGCACTCAGAGCTCCGAGGCGTCTTCAGTACCTGGGTCATCGGCGCAGTCCGCGAAACCGGCACCGACATCACCCCGGTCGTAGAACTCGCCTGCCACGGCTGGCAAGGCTACGTAGAACAAACCCTCCTGCTCTGGATCGAGAACGCCACCATCTCCCCCACCGACCTGGAACACCTCTGCGAACACTCCCTGGACGCCATCCTCTCCACCACCCACACCCAACCCCACTAGCCGGCAACTTTTCGTCACCGGGCGCCGCTTTATTACCGATTAGCGGGGCAGGTCCTTCCGGGCGCGGGTTCACGGATGATTGCTGCCGGTATTTGGCAGTAGCTATCCGTGGATCTGTTGCTGGCAGCGGTTGGCGCGTGTTTGCGGAGACCTACTGCCGCTGGGTGGCACCAGCTCCCCATGGATCTGTGGCTGGTGGCGGTTAGTGCCTGTTTGCGGGGATCTACTGCCGCTGAGCGGCAGGAGGTCCCCGCAAAGGTGGTCGGTGCCTCCGATTCGCGCCGCACCGGACAGGCCGGGCACGTATGCGGTGGTTGGTTGCCGGGGCGGCCGATTTTATTGAGACGGGTGGCTGAGCAGGTGCGTGGCTGAGGGGGATGGTTCGGCCGGCGACCGCGTACCCGTCGCCTGAGCTTCCGTGCTTCGGTTGCGGTACAGGAAAACGAGAGGATCTCCCCGCAAGTTGCTGGCCGATCTCAACGGATAACCAGCCATATTCCGCCAGCCAGCAGACAACCCCAACCACAGCGGTCAACCACGGCGGTGAGTCAGCTGACAGGCCTCCTGATCGTCGGGAGCAACCACAGCCCAGAAGCCCAAGCAACCGCAACCTCGGTCACCGACCGAACCATCCCCCTCAGCCAGAGACCTGCTCAGCCACCCGTCTCAGTCAAACCGGCCGCAGCGGCGACCAGCCACCGCCGACCGCGTCCGGCCGAATCCGAGCGGCGGGACGGGACGAGCGCATTCGGGAAGGAGGGGCTACTGACCAAGCAAAGTGCTCAGCCACCGCCCAGCCGCCACAACCCCTGGGCCTGAACAAGAACCGGTGGCCTTGAACAAGGTATGACCTGTTCACAGCCCCCGCCGGGTATGCGGCCCCCCGGAATGTGGCGGGATCCGAGCGGCATCGCGTGCCGAAAACGACCAGCGGGAAACCTCAGGCTAGGGTTCCTCCGTGCTGACGGTCGCTACGGTGAATGTGAACGGGATCAGGGCTGCCTACCGGCGAGGCATGGCGCCCTGGCTACAGGACACCGACCCCGACCTCCTCCTCATGCAGGAAGTACGAGCCACCGACGAAGTACTCCGCGATCACCTCGGCGGCGACTGGAACATCGCCCACGCCGAGCCCGCGATCGACGGCCACAAGGGCCGCGCCGGAGTCGCCATCGCCAGTCGCCGACCGATCAAAGACGTACGCATAGACATCGGCCCGGTCCGGTTCGCCGATACCGGGCGCTGGGTCGAGGCGGACGTCGTACTGGACGACGGATCGCTGCTAACCGCGATAAGCACCTATGTCTTCACCGGCGAGTTCGAAACACCGCCACGCCAAGAAGAGAAGTACGCGTTCCTCGACGCGATCACCGCCCGCCTCACCGAACTCCGCGCCGACGGCCGACACGTGCTCATGTGCGGCGACCTCAACATCGCCCACCGCGAAGAAGACCTCAAGGCCTGGAAGGCGAACCGGAAGAAGAGCGGTTTTCTCCCGGAAGAGCGGGCCTGGATGGATCGTTTGTTCGAGGCCGGCTGGGTCGACCTCGGCCGGCGCTTCGGCGGTGACGGTCCCGGCCCGTATTCCTGGTGGTCGTGGCGCGGCAAGGCCTTCGACAACGACGCCGGCTGGCGCATCGACTACCAGATCGCCTCCCCCGGCCTGGCCGACGTCGCCACCGACTGCGTGATCCACCGCGCCCCGACGTACGCCGAGCGCTGGAGCGACCACGCACCTGTCGTCGCAAGGTACGAGATCTAACCGCAGCGCGCCGGCTCCCGGGCGGGTAGTCTCGCCCGCATGTCCGAGTTGAACACTGCAGCACAGCCGCCGCTTGCCGCCAAGAAGCCCGTCGAACGCACCCACCACGGCGACACGTTCGTCGACGACTACGAGTGGCTGCGGGACAAGACCGACGACGAGGTACTCGGGTACCTCCGGGCCGAGAACGAATACACCGAGGCTCGTACGGCGCACCTCGAATCGTTGCGTGAGGCAATCTTCACCGAGATCTCGGACCGCACCCTGCAGACCGACCTGAGTGTGCCGGCCCGGCGCGGCGAGTACTGGTACTACGCGCGCACGGTCGAGGGCGAGCAGTACGGCATCCACTGCCGGGTGAAGGTCAGCGGCGACGAGCCGCCGGCGCTCGACGCGGAGATCGCCGGTGAAGAGGTGCTGCTCGACGGCAACCTGGTCGCGGGCGACTCGGAGTTCTTCTCGCTCGGCACCGTCGACGTCTCCCCCAACGGCCAGCTGCTCGCCTACTCCGTCGACCTCAAGGGTGACGAGCGTTTCACCCTGCGCATCAAGGACCTGAGCACCGGCGAGCTGCTCGCCGACGAGCTGCCGGAGGTGCACTACGGCTCGGCGTGGTCCGCCGACGGTTCGACGATCTTCTACACCAAGGTCGACGACGCCTGGCGCCCGCACCAGATCTGGCGGCACGCTCTCGGTACGGCGGACGACGTACTGGTGCTCGAGGAGCCGGACGAGCGGTTCTGGGTCGGCGTCGACCTGACCCGCAACGAGCAGGCGATCATGATCGCGCTCGGCAGCAAGCTCACCAGCGAGGTCTACCTGCTCGACGCCAACGACCCGACCGGTGAGCTGGTCCTGGTCGCGGCGCGCCGCGAAGGCGTCGAGTACGACGTCGAGCACGCGGGCGATCAACTGCTGATCACGCACAACGCCGACGCGGCGAACTTCTCGCTGGCCACGGCCGCGCTGGACGCACCGGGTGAGTGGACGACGATCCTCGAGGGCGACGACACCAGCCGTCTGCTCGGCGCCGACGCGTTCGCGGACCACGTCATCGTCTACCGCCGTCGGGACGCGCTCACCGAGCTCGCGATCATGCGCCGTACCGCGGAAGGCTTCGGGGCTCCCGAGGCGCTCGAGTTCGACGAGCCGATCTACACGGTCTCCCCCGGCCGCAACGACGAGTGGAACGACACCCGGTACCGGTTCGGCTACACCTCGCTCGTGACGCCGGGAACGACGTACGACGTGGATGTCGCCACCGGGGAGCGGCGTCTGCTGAAGCAGCAGCCCGTGCTGGGCGGGGTGAACCTCGACGACTACACGCAGTACCGGGAGTGGGCGACCGCACCGGACGGCACGCTGGTGCCGATCTCGATGGTGGCGCGCAAGGATGTCGCCAAGGACGGGAACGCGCCGGTCGAGCTCTACGGCTACGGCTCGTACGAGAGCTCGACGGACCCGTGGTTCTCGATCCCGCGACTCTCACTGCTCGACCGCGGCGTCGTCTTCGCGATCGCGCACGTGCGCGGCGGCGGCGAGATGGGCCGGCACTGGTACGACAACGGCAAGACGCTGACCAAGCGGAACACGTTCACCGACTTCGTCGCGGCCGCCGAGCACCTGGTCAAGGAGGGCTGGACGAAGCCCGAGCGGATCGTCGCACAGGGCGGCAGCGCCGGCGGCCTGCTGATGGGCGCGGTGGCGAACCTGGCCCCGCAGGCGTTCGGCGGAATCATCGCCGTGGTTCCGTTCGTGGACGCGCTGACCACCATTCTCGACCCGTCGCTGCCACTGACGGTGATCGAATGGGAAGAGTGGGGAAACCCGCTCGAGGACCCTGAGGTCTACGCGTACATGAAGTCCTATTCGCCGTACGAGAACGTGACAGCTCAGCAATATCCGCCGATCCTGGCGATCACCAGCCTGAACGACACCCGGGTGTTCTTCGTCGAGCCGGCCAAGTGGGTGGCGCGGCTCCGGGCGACCGCCGCCGGTGACGTCGACGTCCTGCTGAAGACCGAGATGGAGGCCGGGCACGGCGGCCGCAGCGGCCGGTACGACGCCTGGCGGGAGCTCGCGTTCGCCTTCGCCTGGGAGCTCGACACCCTCGGACTTGCCGGGAACTGAGCGCTGTTGCAGGAATAACTGCCTGGTTCGATGTGTTGTGCGACACAGTACAAACACTCGAACCAGGCTTTTTCTGTACGGATTCTCAGACTTCTGGGCGGCGAGCCGGTGGACAGTTGCCGGTGAATGCCTGTGATTGCGTCTGTTCCCGCGTAAGAGCGTGCGGTTGGGTACCGGATTGCGGAGATCCCCGCGCCGGGAACTCTCAGGGAAAGTTCAGGGAGTTTACACACTGCCGTGGAATCTTGAACCTCACTCGAGCGTTGCTCTCCATGTAACGACGAAGGGAGTTTCGGTGGCTCGCATGACTCGCGTTCGCAGCACGGACGACGGTATCGACGGCAAGGACAGTGTTGGTCTGTATCTCGAAGAGATCGCCCGCACCCCGCTGCTGACGGCTGAAGAAGAGGTCGAGCTCGCTGAGACGGTCGAAGCAGGACTCCTCGCGGAGCAACTGCTGGCCGAGGGGCGGGTTGGACGTAAGAAGGGCGGAGCGCCCAAATATGCCACGGCGGAGGAGCTGGAGTGGCTGGCGGAGGAAGGCCAGCGTGCCCAGCAGCGGTTCGTGACCGCGAACCTGCGCCTGGTGGTGTCCATCGCTCGCCGGTACGGACGTTCCCAGATGCCGCTGCTGGACCTGGTCCAGGAAGGCAACACGGGACTGATCCGCGCGGTGGAGAAGTTCGACTACCGAAAAGGATTCAAGTTCTCGACGTACGCGACCTGGTGGGTGCGGCAGGCCATCACCCGCGGTATCGCGCAGCAGGCCCGTGTGGTCCGGCTGCCGGTGCACGTGGTGGAGCAGCTGAACCAGATCGGGTCGGCCCGGCGGACGCTGGAGCGCAAGCTCGGCCGCGAGCCGGAGATCGAAGAGATCGCGGCGGAGCTGGACCTGGACGAGGAGCGGGTGACGGAGCTCATCCGCATCGGCCGGGACCACATCAGCCTGGACAACCCGATCGACGACGAGGGTGAGACCTCGCTGGGTGACCTGATCGCGGCCGAGACCGCGCCGGGTCCGGACCAGCTGGTCGCGGACGCGTCTGACCGCTCCGGGCTGTTCAGCCTGGTCGATCAGCTCGACCCGCGGTCGGCCGACGTGATCCGGCGCCGCTACGGGCTGCATGACGGCCGGCAGGCCAAACTCGCCGACATCGGCGCCGTGCACGGCATCTCCGCCGAGCGCGTCCGCCAGATCGAGCGCGAGGCGCTGGGACGGCTGCGCCTGATGGCCGACCCGACGCTGGCCGCGTAACAAACACCCCGAAACCCCTCCGAAGGACCCCTGAGCCGCCCTCCCGGCCCAGGGGTCCTTCTAGTTCCGGAGGGTCAGTTCCAGCTGTCGATCAACGGGAGCAGCTCGGCCAATCGGTGCACGGTGGCATCCGGCGTACCGACGGTGTGACCGATCTGGTTGGCCGGAATCGCACTGTGCGGGATGTGCGCGGCACGCATCCCGACGTTCTGCGCGCCCCAGACGTCGTCGAACAGCCGGTCGCCGACGAACAGGCACGCGGCCGGCTCTGTGACCCCGACTGCATTCATGGCCGCCAGGAACGCCTCCTCGTGCGGCTTCGTGTACGGGATCTCGCTCGTGTACACGGCGCCGTCCAGCAGCTCCAGGACGCCGTCCCGCGCGAAGATCTCCTCGTGTCGCCGCCGCGACCAGATCGTGTTCGACAGGACGCCGATCTTCAGGCCACGCTCCCGCAGGCCGTGCAGCGTCTCGATCGCGTCCGGCTCGAGGATGGTGTGCGGGTGCCAGCCGCGCTCATACTCCGCGTGGGCGGCCTCGGTGAGCTCCACCTCGGCGAGCAGGCACACCTCCTCCAGCGTGCTGCTCAGATGCTGATCACGGGACCGCATCCAGATCGAGTGCTCCGCGTCCACCAGACGCTTCGCCAGCTCGTCGGCACGCTCCTCGTCGATCAGCACCGCCACCGACCGCCACAACGCGGACAGGTCGACGTCGTGCCAGGTCGCCAGCGTGCCACCCCAGTCGAACAGAACAGCTTCAATCTTGGTCACGCCGGCAACCCTGTCAGATGCCTCCGACATTCCGCCTCTGGTTCAGCTGACGCGAGCGATCCGCTGCCGTTTCGCCAGCCAGGTCACGGTGAACAGCACGAACGCGAGGCTCGGGATGTCCGACAGGAGGATCGTCCACGGCGCACCACCTTGCTCCGACCAACCGTCCAGACCGCCGAACGCGGCCGGCAGCAAGAAGGCGTACAGGTTGTTGAGCACGTGCAGCGCGATCGCTGCCTCCAGTCCCCCGGTGCGCACCGTCAGCCAGCCGGCCAGGACCGCGAACAGGAAGATGTCGAGCATCGCCCAGCCGGTGTAGCCGTGCGCCGATACGAAGGCTCCACCGGCGATCACGATCCCCGGCCACGGCGAGCGGAAGAGCACGCGCACCCAGCGGGCGCGGCCCTCCACACTGTCCGGACCGTAGGCCCCGATCGCCTGGATCAGCCAGCCGCGGAACACGAACTCCTCGGCGGTCGCCTGGAACGGCACCAGGAAGACGACGATCAGAAGCGGTACGACGAACTTCGCGAACCCGATCCAGGAACCGTCGTCGCCTGCCGTCGTGTCCTCGGCCGGGATGAGCTGATCGACCAGTTGCCCGAGGCCGAAGCTCAGAACGATGTAGCCGAAGGCCGGCAGACAGCACCACGCGAGCCAGCGCCAGCGGATGCGGTTGAGCACCGACGCCACGCTCCACGCCGGACGGCGCTGCAGCAGCCAGGCGGTCAGCGGGACGAACGGCGTCAGGACGCCCAGCAGCACGAGGTTCATCGCGAGATCCTCAGCCGGGTTGCCGAAGATCTCGGTGCCGGAGCCCTCGAACGAAGGCGCGTCGCCGGTGATGATCGCGTGGGCGATCGTCCAGATCGTCAGGAGTGCGACCGACACGACAAGCACGGCGAGCAGGAGCGAGAACGAACCCGCAACCGGACGCCACCACTCATGCTTCGCCGTCCGCGCCAGCCGATGAAACGGCGTACCAGGCGGAGCCGGAACAACCCGAGGCTCCTTCGGCCGCCCGTACCACTGCTGCTGCGGCGGCGGCCACGCCTGCTGCCCACCCTGGTACGCCGGATACCCAGCCGGCTGCTGGTACCCCGGAGGCTGCGGGTACCCGGGCTGAGGCTGGTACCCCGGCGCTTGCTGGTACCCCGGCGCTTGCTGGTATCCCGGCTGAGGCGAGTAACCCTGGACCGGCGGATAGCCCTGAGCAGGCGGATACGCCTGCGCCGGTGGGTAGCCATGCGGCGGCGGATAACCCTGCGCGGGCGGATAGCTCTGCGGCGAAGGGTAGTTCTGAGCCGGTGGGTAACTTTGGGCGGGCGGATAGCCCGGTCCCGGGTTGGAGCCAGGCGGCGGCGCGTATCCCGGCTGGGGTTGGTATCCCGGCGGCGGGTTGCCCGGCGAAGGCGGGGTTGCTTGCGGGGGTGTCTGGTGGCCCGGGGGCGGGGGGTTTGGCGCCGGCGGGGGGTGGGGGGAATCGTCGGGGCGCGGCTCGCCTGATTGCGGGTCCATGCAAGGACTCTAGAAGATCGGCCCAAGAGGAGTAGTCCGGTTCCTCGGCTTCGGCGCGCGGCTGCGAGGATGGGCGGACTGTCGAGGTCAGGTCTGAGGAGAGCGCTGTGGTGACTGATCCAACCCCAGGACCGGCGGCAACGACGCGGGCGCTGCCGCAGTCGGTGCTGACGCCGTTGACCGGGTCGGCCATCTTCCTCGTCGTACGGATCGAGGACGGCGGTGAGGAGACCGCCCGCGATCTGCTCGAACGGGTCAGCGGTCTCACGCGGTCGGTGGGCTTCCGGGTACCGTCCGGCGGCCTGTCGTGCGTGACGAGCATCGGATCCGACGCCTGGGACCGGCTGTTCAGCGGACCGCGGCCGGCTGAGCTGCACCCGTTCATCGAGCTGCAGGGCAAGACACACCACGCGGTCTCGACGCCCGGCGACCTCCTCTTCCACATCCGTGCCGGCCACCTCGACCAGTGCTTCGAGCTCGCCCGCCAGATCATGAACGTACTCGGAACCGCCGCCACCGTCGTCGACGAGGTGCACGGCTTCAAGTACTTCGAGATGCGCGACCTGCTCGGCTTCGTCGACGGAACCGAGAACCCGGCCGGTGACGAGGCGAAGGACGCCGTACTGATCGGTGCCGAGGACCCCGACTTCGCGGGTGGCAGTTATGTGATCGTGCAGAAGTACATGCACGACATGAAAGCGTGGAACACGCTGACCACCGAGCAGCAGGAGCTCGCGATCGGCCGCACCAAACTCGACGACATCGAGCTGGACGACGACGCCAAGCCGTCCAACGCCCACATCGTCCTCAACGTCATCGAAGATGCCGACGGCAACGAATTGCAGATCCTCCGCGACAACATGCCCTTCGGCCAGATCGGCACCGAGGAGTTCGGCACCTACTTCATCGGCTACGCCAAGTCCCCCGCGATCACCGAACTCATGCTCCGCCGCATGTTCATCGGCGAACCCGAAGGCAACCACGACCGCATCCTCGACTTCTCCACCGCCGTCACCGGCACCAACTTCTTCACCCCCACCGGCGACTTCCTGGACGACCTGCCACCAGCCCCCTGATCTCCCCCACCATGCCCAGCCACCGCGGCCAGGTAGGTCCTGCGGTGACTGGTCGCCGCTGCGGCCGGTATTACTGAGGCGGGTGGCTGATGCAGTTCTACGGCTGAGGGGGATGGCGAAGCCGGTGACCGAGGTTCCCGTTGCCTGAGCTTCCGGGCTACGGCTGAGGTCGGCGGGTGACGGTAGTCGGCAAGTTCCGGTCGCTATCCCCAGAAAAAGTACCGGCCAGCAAAGCGGACGGGCGGTCTCGCGCCACCAGTGGTGGCGTGAGACACCTTGTGACGGCTAGAGACCTGTTGCCACAGGCCTCCGGCCACGACTTGTTGTCTCCGGCCCCCGCTTGATGTCTCCGGCCGCCGGTGGCGGCGCGGATCCAGCGGGCCAGCGGGGTCTGGGGAGTTCTACCGGCCGTTTCGGCAGGTCAGGCTCCCCAGTCCGACCATCACCACCCCCCGCGAGTGAAGCCACCGTGCAACCAGCACCCCAGTGTGAGGACCGTGCCGCCGGATATCGATTTCCGACGACCTACTCCTCACACTCGACGCCCCACTCCTCACACTCGCACGGTGGCTTCACTCGCGCCCGGCACGGTGGCGCTCGGGCAGCATGGAGGCTTCACTCGCCGACCGCACGGTGGCTTCGCTCGCGGGCAGCACAGAGAATTCACCCGCCGACGACATCCCCCGGCCAACTGCTTATGCCGGCAGCAACCACCGAGGCGGGCCAGCTACAAAGCCTCCTGATCATCGGCGGAACCACAGCCCGTCAACCACAGGCAACGGGGAACCGCGGTAGCCGACCGAACCATCCCCCTCAGCCGTAGACCGCCCCAGCCACCCGTCTCAGTCAAACCGGCCGCAGCGGCGACCAGCCACCGCTTACCCATCGGCCGAATCCGAGCGGCCGGACGGGACAGCACATTCGGGGAGGCGGGGTTACTGACCAGCCAAAGTGCCCAGCCACCCGCGTACGCCGTACCGGCTGACCACGCTCAAAACGGAAGATCCACGGAGACCTGCTGCCAAATACCGGCAGTGATCCTCCGTGAATCGCATGGTCGGAGGCGAAGTGGGTTCAGTGCCCGGAAAATGTCGGTGGCGTAGGTGAGACTGGAGGCATGTTGCTCAGCGAGGTGGTTCGGACCTCGGCCGCCTTGGCCGGGACTAGGTCGCGGCTGAAGAAGGCCGAGTTCATTGCCGCGCTGCTCGCGCAGGCCACCGATCCGGTGGAGACCGCGATCGTCGTGACGTACCTGTCCGGCGAGCTGCGCCAGCGGCGGACCGGGGTGGGCTGGCGGACGTTGGCAGATGCGCCGAGCCCAGCGGCAGAGCCGTCACTGACGGTTGAGGCGGTCGATCAGGCGTTCGCCGAGCTAGCAGAGATGTCCGGTGCCGGTTCCCAGGCCCGGCGCCGCGAGGCCGTCGACGCGCTCTTCGGGCAAGCGACGGAGGCCGAGCAAACGTTCCTGCGCCTGCTGGTCGGTGGCGAGCTACGCCAGGGCGCGCTGGACGGGGTGATGGCGGACGCCGTCGCACGGGCGACCGGGATTCCACTGGACAAGATCCGAGCCGCGACCATGCTCCGCGGATCAGCGGCTCCGGTCGCAGTCGCCGTGCTGACCGAAGGCGAGGCCGGGCTCGCGCAGTTCGGTCTGCAGGTCGGGCAGGGTGTGCAACCGATGCTCGCTCAGTCCGCGACCACCGTTGCCGAGGCTTTCGCCAAGACCGGTGCGCCGGCCGCGCTCGAGTGGAAGCTGGACGGGATCCGGATTCAGGTCCACCGCAACGGTGACGACGTCGTGGTCTACACGCGGACGCTCGACGACATCACTGCGCGGGTGCCCGAGGTGGTGACCGCTGTGCTGGAGCTACCTGCGCAACAGGTCGTGCTGGACGGCGAGCTGATCGCGCTGCGCCCAGACGGACGGCCAGAGGCATTCCAAGTCACCGGCTCCCGCACAGCGACGCGCGCCGCCACGGGTCCGGAGTCGGTGCCGCTGACGCCGTACTTCTTCGACATCCTGCATCAGGACGGGCAGGACCTCCTCGGTCTCGATGGTGCCGAGCGGCATGCCTGGCTCAGCAAGCTCATCCCCGCGGAGCGCCGCATCCCCCGGCTCGTGACGGACGATCCAGAGGAAGGCCAGCAGTTCTTCCAAGACGCCGTACGACGCGGGCACGAAGGCGTGATGGTCAAGTCGCTGACGGTGCCGTATGAGGCTGGTCGTCGCGGCTCCGGCTGGGTGAAGGTCAAACAGACCCACACCCTCGACCTACTCGTGCTGGCCGCGGAGTGGGGTCACGGCCGCCGGACCGGCTGGCTGTCGAACCTGCACCTCGGCGCGCGGGACGAGACCACCGGCGAGTTCGTCATGCTCGGCAAGACCTTCAAAGGTCTGACGGACGAGCTGCTGCGCTGGCAGACCGAGCGCTTCCAGGAGCTGGCCGAGCGGCAGGACTCCTACACCGTCTACATCCGGCCCGAGATCGTGGTCGAGATCGCGTTCGACGGCGTTCAGACCTCGCCGCGCTATCCGGCCGGGATGGCGCTGCGATTCGCACGCGTGCTGCGCTATCGCGAGGACAAACGGCCGGACGATGTCGATACGGTGCAGGCAGTGCGCGCGATCCACGAAGGCGCCACCGATGGGGAGGGTGAGCTGGATGAGTGATGATCCGACGCGGGAGCCACGACGATTCGCGCGGGCGGCGCTGGAGCGCGACGACCCGACCGGGTGGTTCGAGGACCTGTACTCCGCCGCGGCCGGCGGTGAGGCTGTCATCCCTTGGGACCGCGGCTCCGCGAACCCGCTACTCAGCGAGTGGTTCGAGGCCTCCGAGCCGAACGGCACCGGCAGGGCCGCGGTGGTCATCGGCGCGGGCACCGGCTGGGACGCCGAGCTGGTCGCCGACCGCGGCTATCAGACGACCGCCTTCGACATCTCCCCCACCGCCGTCGAGACCGCGCAACGCAACCACCCCGACTCACAGGTCCAGTACGTCGTCGCCGACCTGCTCGACCAACCGGCGGAGTGGCACCACGCGTTCGACCTCGTCGTCGAGATCTACACCGTGCAGGCCTTGCCCATCCCCCTGCAGCCCAGCGCCGTACAGAAGGTCGGCGACCTCGTCGCGCCCGGCGGCACCCTCGTCGTCATCGCCTCATCCCGAGCCGAAGGTCAACCTGACGCTGAGGTCGAGGGTCCCCCGTGGCCGCTCACCAGAGCAACCCTCGAATCCTTCGCCTCCGCCCCGGATCTCCGCCTGATCGAGCTGGAGGCATCCCCCAGCCCCACCGACCCCACCAGCAAACGCTGGCGCGCCGAGTTCCTGCGTGACTGAATCGGACGAGAGCTGGAGCGACGACTTCGCTCCAGCTGGGTTGGTCGTGACCGCGGCGGAGCGGCTGACTGGCGGCTTCGCGAACAGCACCTGGCTGGCCACCCTCGCCGACAACAGGACCGTCGTCGTCAAGACATCGCGCACGGCTCCGCCTGGTCTCTTCGCCGAGGAGGCGGCGGGCCTGGAGCTGATGAGCGACAACGGCGTCCACACACCCGCGGTGCTGGCTGTGAGCCCGCGCAGTCTGACGCTGGAGGCTCTCTCCTCCGAGCTGCCGGATGTCGATGACTTCTGGGAGCAGGCCGGCCGGATGCTGGCGCGGCTGCACGAGGTGACCTCGCCCCGATTCGGCTGGGATCACGACGGCTGGCTCGGGCGGCTCCCGCAGCGGAACGCCTGGGACGACGACGGGCACAGGTTCTTCGCCACCCAGCGAATCCTCCGCTACCTGGACGAGCCGAAAGCCATCCAGGCACTGACTGCCGCGGACATCGCCGGGCTTGAGCGATTGTGTGACCGCCTCGGCGAGCTGGTTCCGGCCGCTCCGGCCGTCCTCAATCACGGTGACCTGTGGCGCGGCAACGTGCTGTCGACCACGGACGGCGACCCGGCCTTCATCGACCCGGCCATGAGCTGGACGTGGGCCGAGGCCGATCTCAGCATGGCCTACTGCACCGGAGGCATACCGGAGAGCTTCTTCGCCGCCTACCACGAGCTCCGACCGCCCGAACCAGGCTGGCGCGAGCGCATGGAGCTTCTGAATCTCCGCGAGCTGCTCAGCGTCGTCGCCCATTTCGGGCCGGTGGACGACTACGTGCCAAGGATCCGCGGGGTCCTGAAGCAATTCTTGTAGCGTCGGCGGATGACTTCTACGTGGAGCCGGGTCGCTCGGCTTGATGTCGAGCGAGTGGTACGGGAGGTCGCGGATCGGAGCGGAGTGCTGCTCGAGGTCGAGGGCTTGTGTTCCGGTGGGGAGGTCGGCGCGGCCTATGTGCGTTGGGAGGGCGGACACGGGGTGATGAAATGGCGGCCAGGGATCGAGCTCGCGGCGTACCAGGCCGGTCCCTTGGCTGTGTCCGAGGCAGCCCGGCTGGCCGGGCTGCCGGTACCGCGGACCGAGCTCGCCCTGCAGCTCGGGGACGCGATCGCGACCGTCCAGGAAATGTTGCCTGGGGCACCGATCGCGGCTCTCGACGAAGGTCTCCTCGGCCAGGCTCTCGACGTCAACCAGAGGCTTCGGCGGCTGCTCGCCCATCATCCCGAGGTCCCGAGTCTCGACCTCTACCTGAGCTTCGACGGGCCGGGGTTCTGTCTCCACGGTCCCTTGAGGTCGCACGATCGCCGTACGGCGCGACTCGACGACTGGATCGTCGCGGTCGGAGCCACCCATCCGGAACTGCTTGCCGGGGATGACGCGGTCCACGTCGACTTCCATCCCGGCAACCTGCTCGCGGTCGACGGCAAGCTGACCGGCATCATCGACTGGGACGGCGCCGGTCGTGGCGACCACCGGCTCGACCTGGTCACCCTGCGCTTCGGCCTGCACGGCAGAAAGCCGGACCCGTCGGTGATCGCGCAGCTCGATGCGATCCTCGACGACATCCCGCCGGACGAGCTCCGGCCGCTCTGGGCGCACATGAGTCTGCGGATGACCGACTGGGCGATCCGCCACTTCTCCCCCGCCGACGTCGACTACTGGCTCACCCTGGCCGAGACCCGAGCGGCCTAGCATGGAGGCGTGGAGTTCGTCCTGGTTCCGGGTGGTTGGCAAGGTGGGTGGGTCTTCGACGAGGTCGCCGCGGAGCTACGCAGCGCAGGCCACGCTGTCGAAGCGGTGACGCTGGCCGGCCTGGGGCCGGACGATCCGGCCGATCCCGATCGCCCACCGAACCTCGACACTCACATCGACCAGGTCGCCGAGCTCATCGAGCACAGCGAGGAGACCTCGGTCGCGCTGTGCGGGCACAGCTACGCCGGCCTGGTGATCGCCGGCGTCGCGGACCGACTCGGCGACCGCCTCGATCACGTCGTCTTCATCGACGCCTACGTCCCGGACGACGGAGATTCGTGCTGGTCCCTGACCAGCGATGCCTTCCGCGAAATGTTCATCGCCGGCTCGCGTGCCGACGGCCGCTGGGTGGCGGTTCCCGACGGGCTCGATCCGCGGGCACGACCACATCCGTTGCCGAGCTTCGTCCAGTCGATCAGCCTGCAGGGCAACCCGAGCCCGCCGTACCGCCGGACCTACATCAGTGGTGGCGTCTGGCCGGGGAGCCCGTTCCTCGAACTGACCGAGCGGCTGCGCGACGACCCGGGCTGGCAGGTTCACGAGATCGCCGTCGGTCACAACATCGCTCGCCGCGACCCACACCGACTGGCGACCATCCTCGCCGCCTTGCCCGATCCAGCCGGCCAGGAACCCCGTGTTACGTTGGAATGACAGACCTACCTGATCCCCAGGGGAGTCACCACGCAGTCGCGTGGATTGATTCGGGAGGTCACGGTGAGCACGTTCACTGCAGTTCCGGGAAGCGCTCGCAAGCTCTGGGACATGGTCGACGGCCCGATGCCGCGGGGGCTGCTCGGCGTCGGCGATCCGGACGTTCATCACGTCAACGGCCGCTGGATCATGTACCTCGGCGGCTTCTCCAGCACCCTGCGAAACCGCCTCTACCGGGCCACGCTCCCCGCAGGCGCCGAGCCTGAGCGGATGTATTACACCGGCCGGGCGACCGCCCGTCAGTTCGGCCCACGCAGTCGCTACTCGATCGGCGTACTGGAACGTCAGGGAGATGCCTGGGTACGGCGGGATGCGCCGATCATCACCGGGGACGAGCATCGGCCGAGTGTCCTGGAGCCAGTCGTTGTGTACGCCAACGGGCGCTACCGAATGTGGTACCAGGCGAACCCGCACGAGATCGGTCCCGGCGACCTTCCGGACAACGAACTGCGGTACGCCGAGAGTGCGAACGGCGTCGACTGGTCGAAGCCGACCACCTTCGCCGGACCGAACGAGGGCTTCTTCGACAACGCGGTCATCCGTCGGGGCGACGAGTGGCTGATGGTCCTGGCGCGCGGTGGCAACCTGCATGGCACTCCACCGGCTCCGAAGCCTCCGGCGACCGCCCGTCCCCGCCCCCTTCTTCCTGTCGACCGGGAGCGTTCAGCTGTTACGTCTCAGGACATGCGTGACGGTTCTGCATCAGGACCTCGGTGACAGTTGATGTGTCAGGACCTCGGTGACGTTTCGCCGACCGCCCGGCCGCGCGTCCCACCGTCATCGAGCCGGACTGATGGTTGCCGCGCGCAACGAGGCGGAGTCCCGCGAAATTTGCACTTTGCTGCAAGCACTTTCATCGTTCAGCCGGTGCTATTCGACGTAAGGTCCACGATGGGTCCCGGACCGGCCGGGAGCCGCTGAGTGGAGGAATACATGAGTCTTGTCCGACAGGTGGCCTATCGCGGTGTGGCAACAGTCGTCGTCACCGCAGCGATTGCCGTAGCAATGGCCGTGCCCGCGTCTGCCGGCCGCGGCGGGGCCTGCAGCGAGGATAAGAAGCTGTGCATCACCATGTACGGCAAGAACCTGCACGTCGAATCCGTGCTCGGAGTGCGTTACGACGGTCTCGCCAAAGAAGGGTTCTTTCAGGTCTTCGGTCCGCACGGATTCAAGCGGACCGGTGACACGGTGAAGGACGAAGTCGAGCACCGCTTCGAGGTCAACAAGGACTTCGCCGTCGGCGACCTGATCTGCTTGCAGTTCTGGGCGAAGAACAAGGACGGCAGCTTCACCCAGAAGGAGGGCAACGTCTGCGGGACAATGCCCATCAAGTAGATAGATCGCTCCACGTCACGTTCGACTGGATCTCACGGACTAGAACATATGTTCGATAGTCCTGTAGAGTGGCCGCATGGCGGGGCAAGGTGTGGTGGGGCCGACGGCTTTGCGGATGATGCTGGGAAGTCATCTGCGGCGGTTGCGTGAGCGGGCGGGAGTCAGCCGGACCGACGCCGGCTGGGCGATTCGGGCGTCGGAGTCGAAGATCAGCAGGCTGGAGCTCGGCCGCGTCGGCTTCAAGGAGCGTGACGTCGAGGACCTCCTGAGTCTGTACGGCGTGAGTGAGGCGCACGAGCGAGACCGTCTGCTCGAGCTCGCCCGCGAGGCGAACAATCGCGGCTGGTGGCATCGGTACGGCGATGTCACGCCGGACTGGTTCGACGCCTACCTCGGGCTGGAGGCTGCGGCGGAGTTGATCCGGACCTATGAGATCCAGTTCGTGCCGGGCCTGCTGCAGACCGCGGAGTATGCGCGGGCGGTCGCCCAGCTGACGGCCGGAGCTCCGCGCAGTCCTGAGGAGACCGAGCGGGTCGTTGCCCTGCGCAGCCGCCGGCAGCGGGTGCTTGATCGCGAGCCCCCACTGAAACTCTGGGCAGTGGTCGAGGAGGCGGCACTGCATCGCCCGATCGGTGGTGCCGCCGTGCTGCGCCAACAGCTGACCGCCTTGCGCGAGGCGGTCCGGCAGCCGAATATCACCCTGCAGATCATCCCGCTCAGTGGTCCGGGCCATGCCGCGACCGGTGGGGCGTTCAGCCTGATGCGATTCCCGCAGCGCGACCTACCGGATGTCGTCTACCTGGAGCATCTGACGAGCGCGATCTACCTGGACAAGCGCGACGACGTCGAGACCTACACCCAGATCCTCGATCACCTCGCGGCCAGTGCTCCCTCGCCGCAACAGACGGATGCCAACCTGGCTGCCCTGCTCGATCGGCTGGCACACCATTGAGCTCACCATTGAGGGCCGGCGGCAACGAGCGCCTGTACGTCGGCCAGCCGCATCGTCGCTGGATCGAGGTCGGTCAGCCCCCAGGTCGCGCCGGCCTGCTCGAAGGGACCTGGGTCCAGGTCAGGTTCCAGCGCCACCACGACGTCGTACGCCTCCGGCAAGACCTGCTGATCGAACGACTCCCGCAACCGGTCGGTCGCCACGGCCAGCTCGTCCGCCGTCGACAGGTTCACCGGGAAGAAGCCGTCGTACTGTGCCGCTCGCTGGATCGGCTTCCGATTGCCCGGGAAGCCGGCCACCCAGATCGGCACCTGCCCCTGCGCCGGCCGCGGCAGCAGCCGGACGTCGTCGACCCGATAGTGCTGACCGTCATGCACCACCGGCTCACCGCTCCAGCCGGCTCGGAGGATCGCCAGCGACTCATCGAGCTGTTCAGCGCGGAGCCGATCCTCAACAGCCTCACCAGTCCGCGAGTACTCCCCCGCGAACCGATCGCTCCCCAGCCCGACCCCCAACGTCAGCCGCCCACGACTCAACAGATCCAGCGTCGCCGTCTCCTTCACGAGCTTCACCGGACGCCGACGCGCGACCGGCGTCACCATCGGCCCGATCCGCAGCCGCTCGGTCGCACAGGCCACCGCGGCGAGCGTGATCCACGGATCCGCCACCGCCTCGATCGGCTCGCGCCACCACAGCTGATCCCACACGAACAGTCCGTCCCAGCCGGCCTCCTCCGCCGACGCTGCCAGCCGCGCAACCGCCAACGGGTCAGCCAACTCGTCGAACAACGGCAACCACACCGCGGCGCGCATCAGCGCTGCCCGGTCTGCTCGGCAAGCGCGACGATGAATTCGCCCCACAGCGGCTCCGGGATTCCATGCCCGGCACCCTTCACCACCACCAGCTTCCCAGCCGGTACGGCGTCGCGGATCGCCTCCGCATGTGGCAGCGAAAAGTACGGGTCGTGATCGCCATGCACCACCAGCACCGGCATCGTCAGGTCGCCGAACCCACCACCCTGCGGCCCGTCGAACTTCATCGCGTAGTGGTTCGTCAGCGACGCTTCGAAGTTCGTCGCGCGCGCCATGTCCGCCCGCACCAACGCCCGCGCGGCCTTCTCGTCGAAGATCCCCGCCGACTCCGCCTCCATCGCCCGGACCACGTACTCCTCGACCGCCTCCGGGTCGCCGAAGTCCGGCGTACCGAAACTCGGGAGGTCGTCGGAGGGCGGCGGCAGGTCGTCGGCTCCGGTCGTCGTCGAGACGAAGGTCAGCGAAGCGACGCGCGACGGGTAGTCGACGCCGACGATCAGACCAGTACCACCGGACATCGACTGCGCGACCACATCCGCCCGCTCGATCCCGAGCGCGTCGAGCAGGCCGACCGCGTCCGCGGCCAGATCACTCATCGCGTACGGCGGCTCGCCCACCGGGTAGGTGGTCGAGCGGCCGGTGTCGCGCTGGTCGTAGCGGATCACATAGCGACCCTGACCGGCGAGCTTCGTGCAGAACGCGGTCTCCCACCACAGCATCGACGCCGAGGCGCCATGGATCAGCAGCACCGCGGGGTCCGCCGGATCGCCGAACGTCTCGGCGCACAGCTCGACCCCGTTGACCTGGAACAGCTTCTCTGTCGTCATGAGTACGACGCTAGAGGGGATTCGGCATCACGAAAAGCGATTGTTTCCGATGGAGTCAATCGCTTCCCGCGATACCAACGACTGCGCTCAGTTGGCGGTCAGCGTCTGGGACTGCGTCTGCGTGCCCTGGTGGTCCGCGTCCGCCAGCCAGACGACGCGATACGTCCGCGTCCCCACGGCGGTCGGCTTGATGGCGAACGAGTACTTCCCGTTGGCCGTCAGCACACTCTCGCCGGCCGCCTGCCACGTCGAACCCGACTTCCGCTGCAGGTAGGCCTTGGTGCCCTGGTGGGCCGGCGACAGGTAGCCGTAGAAGCTGCTCGTGGCACCCAGCTTGACCGTAGGCGGCTTCAGGTACGCCGAGATGCCGGGCTGAACCTCGACCCGCACGGCCGGGCTACGCGTCCCGAGGACTCCAGACCTACCGTTGTATCCCCACTGATAATCCGTGGAAACGCCCGGCTTCTGCACCGATGTCACGGCCCCGTTCGCTCCCGAGGTCACCGTGGCAATCGCCTGGTACGCGGCGACGTTCTTCGCCTTCGCGTAGAGCACGACCGGCTCACCGGCCAACGGGCTGCCATCGAGCTTGGTGACGGTCGACGACACGGTGACCGAGCCGCCGTACGTGATCGACGCACCGCTCGCCGTCGCGGTGGCCTTCGTGCCGAGGAGCGGTGTGTCGGCGCCCGGGCTGACCTTGCCGGTGCTGTCCTTCACCCAGGCGCGGAACGTGTAGCTGCCCGAGTTCGCCAGCTTGGTCACCGTGAACGGACTCACGGTCCCGCTGTACACCGCCGTACCGTCGGTGATCAGCGGCGGCGGCGCCGAGCCGACTGCCGAGCGGATGATGATCGTGCTCGCGGCCGGCTGCGTCCACCGCAGCTTCGCGGTCGTGGCACCACCGGTGGCCGAGAAGTTCGCGACCGGCAGCGGAGGCGCGGTCAGATCAACACGGTTCCGATCGATCTTGGCGAGCGTCACGCCGCCATGGGTCTCGGAGACGTCACCGGCGTACTGGTGCACGCGCTCATGGTTGGTCCACGTGGTCGCCGGGATGAAGCGGCTGGTCCCGATCGGCGTCGAGCCCCAGTGCGCGAACCACAGGTTGTCGGGCCGCGTGTACGCCGTGCTGGTGAACGCACTAGCGAGATCCGCACCGCCGGAGCTGGCCGACGAGTAGGCGCCGCTCTGATAGCCGCGGGCGTGCAACTCCCGCGTCCAACCACTCAGGTAGGACAGGACCGCAGCCTTGCACGCGGCCGTCGACGTGTAGTGCTCGATGTCGCTGTAGATCGCACTCCGCTGGGCGAAGCCGAGCGCGGCAGCGGCCGTGACCGCGTTGGCAGCAGCCGTCTTGCCTTGCCCGAACGCGGTCGCCGCGTCAGCAGACATCTTGTCCTCGGGGTCGAAGGCCGAGCAGGGCGCCTGCAGACCGACGTCGATCAGCAGGAACTGCCAGCCCTTGGAGGCATTGGCCGTCACCCAGTCGGGGGTCAGGTTCGGCTGGTCACACGCGCGGACGCCGCCGCTGATGTAGACACCGACCGCCTTGTACGACGACTGCCAGGCGTCCATGGTCTCTTGGGTCGGCGCCGTACAGACGTCGAACGCATCCCCGACCAGGTTGCCGGTAGCAACGACCGACGGCGCGACCGCGGCCGGCTGGGCCGCCTGAATCGCGCGAGACTTCGAAACGACCCGACCGGTGGCGAGGACCTCCGCCGCCGAGCGCTCCGCACCTGGTTCGTAATACGCAGTGGCCAGTACGCCGGCGTCCTGGACGACGCGACGCAGCAACCCCGGCGTGGACGGGGTCGCGGTGGTCAGCGGCTCGAGCACCAGGCCCTGGCTGCGGCCGACGACATGCGCCGGGCAGCTGGCCTGCGCCGTACTGCGGCCGAGATACACAGCGGGCCGGTCGAACCGGACACATGCGGTCGGGTCGGCGGCCAAGTCGACCACGGCCCAGTCGGACGGGACGGTCACCTGGTAGCCGCGGTACGAGACCGTGCGGGTCTCCTCCGCGGCGGCTGGGCCGGCGGCGGCGATGCCACCGACCAGTCCGAGGGCAAGTGCGACCACCCCTGGTCTGAACAACCTCACAACAGCTCCTCACAGCTTGCAGACAAGGCTTGGAGACTATCCGCCGATGAGGACCGCCACGCCGCGATTGCACTAAGTGGCAACGATCAGCTCGTGGACGATCACGTCGAGCGGTACGCCGCGAGCCTCGGCGACGACCGCCGACGCGGCGATCCCGAGCCGCCGTCGGGCCTCGGCCTCGGCGCCCTCCCGGGCATCGAGCTCGTCCGGGATGATCTGCGGCGCACCGAGCCGGATCCGCTCCAACCCACCCACGGTCAACAGCCGCAGGGCGATGGCGGGGTTGCCCTCGGCCAGTTCCACGCCGCCGATCAGGTCGATCGCGTCGATCATGCCTTCGGCCAGATTGATGTCGCGGTAGATCCGCAGAGCCTGCAACGCGAACTCGCGGGCGTCGCCGTACTGCTTGAGCTGGTGCCGGGCCAGCGCCAGGTTGCAGAGCGTCCCAGCCAACCCGCGCAGGTCGTCCTGCGCCCGCCAGATCTCGCAGACCTCCACGAACAGGTCATCGGCCTCCTGGGGCCGGCCGAGTCCGCGCAGCGCGGCGCCGACCACGTTCTCCGAGGTGCCGAGCAGCCGCTGGTTGTCCAACGCCCGGAAGATCGCGGAGGCCTCGCCCGACTCCTCCAACGCCCGCCCGTAGTCGCGGACCGACAGGCTGGTGATCCCCAGCCCGACCAGCGCGGCACCGCGACCGCGCTCGTCGCCGAGGTCGCTGAACATCTGCAGCGACTGCTCGCCGATCGCGCGTCCTTCCCGGAACTGACCACTGTTGCGGGTCAGCGACGCCATCACCCGCAACGACCCGGCCCGTTCGAGGGTCGGCTCACCGTCCGACGCGGCGAGCGCGCGCCGCAGCCAGTCCCGGCCGGTGTCGATCGCGCCGTGGCTCCACCAGTACCACCAGGTCGGCGTGACGATCTGCAACGCCAGCGGCGGATCGTCGTCGAGAGCGAAGTCGATCGCCGCCCGGAGGTTCGCTTCCTCCAACCGGAGTTCGCGATCCAGTTCCGCGTGGTCGGCACCGCCGTACCGCTCGGTTCGTCCGGCCAGGTCGGCACACCAGCGCGCATGCGCCCGCCGTACGGCGTCCCCGTCCGTATCGTCGTCGAGGCGCTCGAGCGCGTAGTCGCGAATCGACTCCAGCAGCCGGTACCGCCGCCCGCCTTCGCCGAGGGAGACCGTGAGCAGGGACCGCTCGTGCAGGTCGGCCAGGATCACCGGGATGTCGGCGCTGTTGATTCCGTTGCCGCCAGCAACTTGTTCGGCTGCCTCCAGGGTGCACCCACCGGCGAACACGGCCAGCCGGTTGAGCACCGTGCGCGCAGGCGGATCGAGCAGCGCGTGGCTCCAGTCGATGGCCGCGCGCAGGCTCGAGTGGCGCGCACCGGAATCGCGATTGCCTGCGACCAGGAGACGCGTCCGCTGGTGAATGCGAGCGGCCAGTTGGTCAAGAGTGAGGGTCCGGATCAGCCCGGCGGCAAGCTCGATGCCGAGCGGAAGGTGGTCGACAGCGGCGCAGATCGCGGCCACGCGCCGGTCGCCCGGCATGAGGTCCTCGGATCGGCAGCGGCGGCGGAACAACTCGGCCGCGGCCTCCGGGTGCAGCGCCTCCAGTTGATGCGTTTGTTCGGCTCGCAGCCGCAACGGCCGTTGCGAGGTGACCAGAATCGAGAGTCGTTCCGCCTGCCACTGCAGCGTCCGGACCAGCTCGGCAACCCCCTCAACGAGGTGCTCGGCGTTGTCGAGGACGAGCAGCGCGCCGCCGAGCCGCTCGGTGCATTCGGGCAGCGGATCCCCGAGACCTGGATCGACCCCAACGGCGGCGGCGAGCGCTGGAGCGACCGCCGCGTCACCGGTCAAGGCGGCCAGATCGCACCAAGCGATCGGCCGGTTCGCTCGCCGTACGGCGATTGCGACCTCGCGGGCCAGCACGGTCTTCCCCGCGCCGGGGCCACCGACGATCGATACCAGCCCTGGCCGGTCGAGCTCGTCGACCAGCGCGTGTACGTCGTCGTCGCGGCCGAGGAAGGTGTCGCGCGGGGTCAGCCAGTTGAGCTCGGGCAGGCGGCTCGGCCGGGCTGCTTCGCGCGCCTGCAGCAGCGGGTCCTGGCGAAGGATCTGCAGCTCCAGCTCCGTCGTTGCCGCCGAGGGGTCGACGCCTAGTTCGTCGGCGAGGCGAGTGCGCAGTCGCTGGATGCGGTCCAGGGCGTCGGCCTGGCGACCGGCCCGGTAGAGGGCGATCACGGCGAGCCCGGTCAGCCGCTCGTCGAGCGGATAGTGGATCACCAGCCGCTCGACATCCGCGGTGACATCGATGCCGAGATCCAGCTCCAGTTCCACGCGTTGCACAAGCAGTTCGCGGTGCAACTCGTCGTACTTGGCTGCTTCCAGCGCGGCGAACGGGATCTCGCGCAGGTCGGCGAGCGCTGGTCCGCGCCACGTGGCCAACGCCTCGGTGATCACCGCCAGCGCGCGCTTGGGTTCGCCGGTACGACGGAGTGCGGCCGTGCGCGTCATCGCCTCGTCGAGCGCGTCCGCGTCCGGTATCGCGACATCCAGCGCGTATCCGCCACCATCACGCCGTACGGCGGAACCGTGCTCGCCCAACGCGCGCCGCAACCGGTGGCTCAGGACGCGCAGGCGCTCGGCGACACGGTCGGGCTCGAGGTCTTCGTCCTCCCAGAGATCGCGCGCGATTGCCTCATCAGGCACCACGCGTCCACGCGCCAACGCGAGCCGGACCGCCAGGGTCCGCTCCATCCGCCGCCCGATCTCGAGCGGCTTGTCCCCTACCTTGAACCCCACCGGTCCCAGTACGTGCAGATCCAGCCGGTGATCCCCCGATCCCGTCATGGGTTACATCTTTTCAGCCGAACCCCTGGCCGCCGCAAGAAGCTTTCGGGCAGTCAGTGAGACGTTTGCTTCGGGCCCAGGGGTGGGTCGGTCGGCGATCGGCCGGGTGATCCGGCCTAAGCTTCCGCGGTGACTGATCTCGATCTGTTCGGCGACCTCGACGCGAACGCCCTGCCCGAGCGCCAGCAACGGATCCTGGTGGTGATCCGGGACTGGGTGCAGCGGCACGGGTACTCGCCGAGCAGCCGGCAGATCGGTGACGCGGTCGGCCTGCGGTCCTCGTCCTCGGTCTCCAAGCACCTGACCAGCCTCGAGGACAAGGGCTTCCTGCGTCGCAGCCCGTCGGTCTCGCGCCCGATCGACGTACGGATGTTCCTGCCCGAGTCGGCCGCCCGCGAGGACGACGGCACGAACGTCTCGGTGGCGGTCGTCGGTGACATCGCGGCCGGTACGCCGATCTCCGCGATCGAGCACGTGGACGACGTGATGCAGCTCCCCCGCGAGCTCACCGGCCGCGGCAACGTCTTCGGCCTGCGGGTCCGCGGCGAGTCGATGATCGACGCCGCGATCTGCGACGGCGACATCGTCGTGGTCCGTCAGCAGCACGAGGCACACTCCGGCCAGATCGTCGCCGCGATGATCGACGAAGAGGCGACCGTCAAGGTCTACAAGCGCCGCAACGGTCATGTCTTCCTGGAGCCGCGCAACCCCGCCTACGAGGTCATCGACGGCGACAACGCGGCGATCCTCGGCGTGGTTGTCTCGGTGCTGCGCAGCGTCTAGGGCGTGTCTCTTGAGTCCGCGCAGTAGGCGGGGACTTAAGAGACACGCCCTAGTCCTGGAGTGGTACGACGGTGTAGCCGCGGGCTCGGATCGCTTCGAACCCGCGCTCTCGGACCTCCTCCGACGGGAACACCGCCACGACCTTCTTGGTAATCAGGTCGAACTCGGGCGGTGCGACTCCGAGTTCGCCGAGCACCTTGGTGATGGTCCTCGTGCAGTGACTGCAGGTCATGTCCGGTACTTCGAACACTTCCGCCGAGGTGATCGGGGCCGGCTGTGCATGCTCGACGACGGCGGTCGCGACCTCGATGTGGTCGAGCAGGCGGATGAAGGTTTCCACGAAGGTCTCGGCGACCAGGGTGAGCACGCTGGTCCGGCCGTCGTCATACAGCTGGGGCGTGCGCGCCAGGCAGCGCGGGCGTTGACCGGGCGCGAGCTTGCTGTACTGCGCGGAGCTCGGCAGCGGCTCGAGGGATTCGTCCTGCGCGTGAGCGAGCTGGGCGTCCTTCATCGCGCGCAGTGCGACGACGGTGTCGACGGAGTAGCGCACCCGACCGGCGAACGTGACGAACGAGGCCGGGATCATCCCGCGCCGGTAGGTCGAGGCCTGGAGGCCCCAGTACCAGGTGGTCGCGACCGCGTCGAAGATACCGCTCTCTCCGAGGCCCCGGGCGAGCTCCGCGGCATCGCCGTACGGCGTCTGGGCAGCGAGGAAGGCGTGCTGCACAAGGGTCCTGCCAGCCGCGTCGATGCCGGTCCGGAACACCTCGACCGGGGTCCGGTCGGTGGTGGTTGCTGCTAGCAACTTGATCGCGCTCTCCGGGAGTTCCGCCGTACGGCGACTCAACTCGGTGTCGGCGTCGAGCCGCGCCCACAGCTCGAGCGTCGCCTCCCGAGCGACGATCGGAACGACCGCGCCGAGCAGGCCGGTAGGCGCGACGTTGACGATGCCGCGACTGTCCCGCCACGTGATCCGGTGGGTGGCCGAGGTGACCAGGTACGGCGGGCACGGGGACATGGACCGAGTCACGTACTCGAGCTGGGCCACGCTCAACTGACCGCCGAGAACGCGAGCAACCGCTTCCTCGCGGTACTCGATCCGTCGGTCCTCGGCAGGCTCGGCCGCGTGCTGCAGCAGCCCCGGTACGGCGAGCTCGAACAGGATGCGCGCCACCTCGGAGCGATCGTCGGAGAGACGTGGTTCTGCGGTCATCGGCACCTCCCGAGAACTCCTGAGTCTAGGAAGTGCCGCCGCGTCGGGCGGTGCCGCGCGGCGTGTCCGGTCTACTGTCGACCCGTGAGCAGCACGCAGGCAGACAGCCCCGAGACGAACGGCGGAGAGAGTCTTCTCACCGTGATCGTCGCCCTGACCGCGAACATCCTGATCGCGCTCGCCAAGAGCGTGGTCGCGGTGATCACCGGCTCCGCCTCGATGGTCGCCGAAGCGGCCCACTCCTGGGCGGACGCCGGTAACGAGGTCTTCCTCCTGATCGGCGAACGCCGAGCCGCCAAACCCGCCGACGCCAGCCACCCCCTCGGCTACGGCCGGGTCGGCTACATCTGGTCGATGTTCGCCGCCTTCGGCCTGTTCACCGTCGGCGCGGCGGTCTCGGTCTGGCACGGCATCCAGGCGCTCCGCGAGGGCGAGGCGGCCGAGTCGTCCTACACCTGGGCGTACGCCGTACTGGGGATCTCGTTCGTCCTCGAAAGCATCTCGTTCCTGCAAGCCCTGCGCCAGACGCGGTCAGCCGCATCCCTGCGGCACGTCCACCCGCTGCAGTACGTGAAGGCGACCTCGAACCCGATCCTGCGCGCCGTGTTCGTCGAAGACCTGGTCGCCCTGATCGGCATCGTCGTCGCGGCCCTGGGTATCGGTCTCCACCAACTCACCGGCAACGCCGCCTGGGACGCCATCGGCTCCATCATCGTCGGCCTGCTCCTGGGCTTCGTCGCCCTCTTCCTGATCAGCCGCAACATGGACTTCCTCACCGGCGAAGCCGTCAGCCCCACCGCCCACGACCGAGCCCTGCACGCCCTCCTCGAACACACCGAGATCGAAGCCGTCAGCTTCCTCCACATGGAATGGGTAGGCGCCGACCGAATCTTCCTCGTCGCCGCCGTAGACCTCACCGGCAACGCCCCCGAATCCGACGTAGCCGCCCGCCTCAACACCATCGAAGACGCCCTCAACGCCCGCCCCGAAATCCAGCGAGCCCTCCTGACCCTCACCCGCCCCGGCGACCCCACCCACCTCCTCCCCACCACATGACCCGAGGAGCGCTCTTCCTCTACAGCACGTCGCCGTCGCCTCACGAGTCGCAGATCCTGGCGTCGGTACGCCGCCGTCCGGTCAGCGCGGTAGCCCTTCGCGCTGCCCAGGACAGCCCGACCGCTGATGATCTCGACCAGTTGTGTGACCACTTCTGTACGACGCCTGTCCCCGTCACCCTCGTCGACTCCGGCCTGGACTCCCGCGCCGACGCCTCAGCGCCCGACGTACTGGACCGCCTCAGGGCTGCCGACCTCGTCCTGATCTCCGGCGGCTCGCCAACCCGCCTCTGCGAGGTCACGCTCGGAACCCCAGCCCTCGACGTACTGCGGACTGCCCACGACAACGGCACCGTGATCGCCGCCTGCAGCGCAGGCGCCGCCGTCCTCGGCGCCGGAATGATCGACGGCAAACAAGTCCTGCACACCTGGAGCTGGCTCACCCGCACTCTCGTGGCCCCGCACTTCGGAGCCTACGACCACACTCCGTGGCTGAACGCGTTCCCTGACCATCACCTACTCGCCATCCCGGACGGCACGATGATCCTCATCGATCCGACTGGTCGGACCACCACCCTTGAGCAGCCATCCGCCTAGCGGCTCTCAGGCCTAGCTGAGGGCTTTGGCTGATTTGGGCCAGTTGGCGTGGAGGCGGTCGAGGTAGGTCTGGGCCAGGGAGCCGGGTTCGGCGCCGCGGGCGAAGGCCCGCATGTTGCCGGCGCCGGCGTTGTAGCCGAGGGCAACTAGTTCGTCGGTGGTGAGCTTTGAGGTGCGTTGGGCGGGGACTCGGTTCGCGAGGTCGTGGAGGTGCCAGGCGGCGGCTTCGATCGCGAGGTCGGGGTGGTCGGGGAGCTCTTCCCACTGGCGTTTGGGGAAGCGGCCGCGCTTGGTCTCGTTGAAGGCCGCGCGGTGCATGTTCGCGATGCCGAAGGACGCGTCCGGCTTGATGCGCTGCCAGGAGCGTTCGAGCTCCGGCGTGTGTGGTTTGTAGTCCTCGTTGTAGAGGATCGCCATCAGCAACTGCGGGTTCACGCCGGCCTTCTTGGCGGACTTCCGGACCTGTACGGCGAAGTGGGCCGGATCGTAGTTGTCGTACCAGTTTCCCGCCGTCGGCTGAACCGGCGCGGTCGGCTTGGTCTCAGGCTTGGCCGTGCGCTCCGGGTTGGGTTTGGGCTTCGCGGACGGTGCGGTCGAGACCGCGGCTTCCGGGACGGCCGGCTTGTCATCGCGCTGAGCGCTCCAGACGCCGACAACGAGGACCCCGGCGACGACCAACCACCAACGCTTACCCACCCGGCAACGGTAGCCGTTCCCGCCACGCCACCCCCTCTAGACATTCGCCATCGGCGATGTAACATCAAAGATGGCACATCCGAATCGAACGGAGACGACCATGACTGCGACGGACTCCGCCGGCATTGACCAACATGGCACCGACCAGCGCGTCACCGCGCAGCTCCTGCGGTCGGCGGACGCCGTCTCGTACGACCCGCTCGTCGAGGTCGACTGGGACACCCCGCTCAACACCGGGCTGCACGGCATGAGCCCGGAGTGGAGCACCCTCTACGGCACGACGTACTGGCACGAGATGGGCGAAGACCGGCAGAGAGCGCTCACCCGGCAGGAGACCGCGTCGGTCGCGAGCACCGGGATCTGGTTCGAGATGATCCTGCAGCAGATGATGCTGCGCGACTTCTACGCGAAGGACCCGACCGATCCCGACTTCCAGTGGGCGCTGACCGAGATCGCCGACGAGTGCCGGCACTCGATCATGTTCGCCCGCGGTGCCGCCAAGCTCGAGGCCCCCGCCTACCGCCCGCGCCGCCACGTGATCGAACTCGGTCGCGCGTTCAAGACCCTCGCCTCGGCCGAGACGGCGTACGCCGCGATCCTGGTGGCCGAAGAGGTCACCGACGTGATGCAGCGCGACTGGATGCGCGACGAGCGGATCGTCCCGTTCGTCCGGACGATCAGCAACATCCACGTGGTCGAGGAATCCCGGCACATGAAGTTCGCCCGCGAAGAAGTACGCGAGCAGCTCGCCCAAGCCGGCCGGGCGCGGCGACTGAAGAGCAGCGTCATCGTCGCGGCCGCTGCCTATTTCATCATCAAGAGCATGGTGAATGCGGACGTGTACGCCGCCGCCGGACTCGACGTAGAGCGCTCTCTCCGCGAGGCCCGGGCCAACGAGCACTACAAGTCCATGCTGCGTTCGAGCTGCGCCGGGCTGATGGAGTTCCTGTCCTCGGTCGGCCTACTCACCCGCCCGGCGGTCGCCATCTACCGTCGCGCGCACCTGATCTGAGGCACCGATGCCCTACGCGATCACGCAGTCGTGCTGCAGCGACGCGAGCTGTGTGTCGGTCTGCCCGGTCAACTGCATCCACCCCACGCCGCAAGAGCGCGCTTTCGGCAGCACCGAGATGCTGTACGTCGACCCGAACACCTGCATCTCCTGCGGTGCTTGCACGGACACCTGCCCAGCAGACGCGATCCACCCGATCGAAACCCTCACCGGCCCGATGCAGCAGTACGCCGCCATCAACGCCGCGTACTTCGACGACATCCCGCCGGTCACCGACGACCCAGCGCCGAACTTCCACCCCTGGGAACAGCCAGAACCGCCACGCCCCGTTCCCTCCACGCGGATGCCGTTGCGAGTGGCAATCGTCGGCACCGGACCAGCCGGCATGTACGCCGCTGAAGACCTCCTCCTGCACACCGACGCCGAGGTCACCCTGATCGACCGCCTCCCCTCCCCCGGCGGCCTCCTCCGGTACGGCGTCGCCCCGGACCATCTGGCCACCCGCAAGGTCGCCGACCGCTTCGCCCGCTTCCACGACCACCCGCGCACCCGAACGGTGGTCGGCGTCGAGGTCGGCCGGGACCTCACTCACGAGGATCTCCTCCGCGAGCACAACGCGGTCATCTACGCCGTCGGCAGCGCGACCGACCGCGCTCTCGGCATCCCCGGCGAGGATCTGCCCGGCAGCATCCCCGCCCGCCGCTTGGTCAACTGGTACAACGGCCACCCCGAGATCTCTGATATCCAGCTACCGACCGGCCGAGTCGTCATCGCGGGTACGGGCAATGTGGCGCTGGATGTCGCACGCATTCTCACTACTGATCCTGCCGCGCTGAGAAACACCGAGATCGCTCCGAGAGCGCTCTCCGCGCTGGAGAATCACGAGAACCGCGAGGTCGTACTGTTTGCGCGCCGCGGTCCGGCCGAGGCGGCGTACAGCCTGTCCGAACTCTTCGAACTGCAGCACCTAGCCGGCGTCGACCTGGTCGTCGACGACCACGACCCCCGCATCCGCGCCGCGGTCACCGACGCCGTCAACGGCCGGTCGGCTCGTACGGCGCTCGGCGCGGCGAAGGCCGCCGCCTTGCGCGACACGGCGTTCGAGGCGATCGATTGGGCCGCCGACCCGAAGCCCGGCCGCCGGATCGTGCTGCGGTTCTACACCTCCGCGGCGGAACTCACCGGCGACGACCGAGTCCGCGCGGTCCGCACCACCAACGGCCTCGAACTCGACACCGAACTCTTCATCCGCTCAGTCGGCTACCGGGGCACGGCCGTCCCGGGCCTTCCGTTCGATGAGGAAGCCGGCGTAATCCCCCACAACGCCGGCCGCGTCCTCGACCGTCCCGGCACCTACGTAGTCGGCTGGATCAAACGCGGCCCCACCGGCGGCATCGGCACGAACCGCACCTGCGCCAAAGAAACCATCAACTCCCTCCTAACCGACGCAGCCACCGGCGCCCTCCCACCCCCGCCGAACTCCTTCCGCCGCCTTCTCCGTCTAACCACCAAACGCCGCCCCTAGCCACAGCGCCCTCCCGGCCGCCCGCCGCCCGCGGGCCCGCTTTGCGGATGATCACTGCCCCTCCCGATCCCGCCACGTCCAGCGGGTCCGCATACCTCGTGGGGGCCGTGAACAAGTCATACCTTGTTCAAGCCCACCAGTTCTTGTTCACGCCCATGGGTTGTGGCGCCTCGCCGGTCGCGGCGCTCGGATTCAGGCGGGTTTGCGGTGGCTGGGCACTTCGGCTGGCCAGGAACCCCTCCTCCCCGAAGGCGCTCGTCCCGCCCCGCCGCTCAGATTCGGCCGGCAGCGTCCAGGGTGGCTGGTCGCCGCTGCGGCCGGTCTTACTGAGACGGGTGGCTGGGGCGGTCTTCGGCTGGCCCGGATGGTTCGCTCGGTGACCGAGGTTCCCGCCGCCTGTGGCTAACGGGCTGTGGTTGCTCCCAACGACCAGGACCCTCTGCAGCTGACCCGTCGCGGTGGTCGCTCCCGACGATCAGCAGGTTTTACTAGCCACCCCGTCGCGGTAGTTGGTGCCGCCAGATCAGCTGGCGGAAGGTGAACGTGAGGCCTGGGTCGCCGAGTGCGAGCCGGTTGAAGGTGATGCTCCCCGCGAGCGAAGCCACCGTGCGAATGTGAGTTCCTGGGCACCGAGTGTGAGGAGCGCGTCGCCGGAAATCGAAATCCAGCAACACGGTTCTTACACTCGAGTGCCGATCACACACTGGCACCGCTCGCCGGGCACTTCTTCCCGAACAGCGACCTGAAGTTACCGACTACCGCCATCCTCGCCAGCCCCAGCCGTAGCCCGGAAGCCCAAGCGACGGACACGCGGTCACCGACCTCGCCATCCCCCTCAGCCAGGCACCTGCTCAGCCACCCGTCTCAGTAAATCCGGCCGCAGCGGCGACCAGCCATCGCCTACACCGCCGGCCGAATCCGAGCGGCCGGACGGGACGAGCACATTCAGGAAGGAGGGGTCACTGGCCAGACGAAGACCCCAACCACCGCACAACACCCACGGCCGCACCCCCACCAGGCCAATCCCGGCTTAGCGGGGAACTACTGCCCCCCCAGCGACAGCAGCTCCCCGCAAACACGCACAAACCCCGCCCAGCCACAGATCCACGGATACCTACTGCCAAATACCGGCAGCAATCATCCGTGAACCCGCGCCGGACGGACCTGGCCACGCTTATCGCGCTTGTTGCGGTCCAGCCGGCCGTGGCGACTCGGGCTACGGCGGAGCGGTATTACGAACAGGCTGGGCCGCATCAGGTGACGAAGGCTGCGGGCGGTCCTGACCACACGCTCTACTACCCGACCGACCTTGCGACGACGAACAGCAAGCATCCGGTCGTGCTCTGGGGGAACGGGACTGGCGCGTCGGTTGATCAGTACGACGTGTTCCTTCGGCACCTCGCCTCGTGGGGGTTCGTGGTGGCTGCGGCGAACACCGGGCAGTTCGGCACCGGGCGGGAGATACTTGCTGGTGGCAAATACTTGATTGCGGAGAACGCGCGTACCGGGAGCGTCTTTCACCAGCGCATCGACGTCCAGAACATCGGCGCGGCCGGTCACTCGCTGGGTGGGGGCGGAACGATCGCGGCGGGGGCCGATCCGATGGTCAAGGTGAGCATGCCGGTCCAGCCGGGGCCGCAGGGTTCGGTTCCTGCTCTGCGTGGTCCGAGTCTGTTCGTCGCCGGTCAGCTCGACTACATCGTCCCCTCGCTGTACGTGCGGGCCCGCTACTCGCACCTGATCGGCGTCGGTCCGGCGTGGTTCCGGTACTGGCTCACCGGCGATCAGCGCGAAGGCGGTCTTCTTCGGACCGCGCGATCAGGCCGAGGTCTTCACCGACGACACCGCCTGGTACGCCGCCGGCCGCAACCAGAAGGCGGATGCTGTTGGATAGAGCCCTGCAGCGATCCGTGAGGGAGTGGTGTGGTGCTGGCGTGGGATGGAACGAGTCCGCAGATACTGGTGTCGCACCTCGGCTACGGCACTGCGGCGAGTAAGGCCGTCGTGGCCGTCGCGCCCTCCGAGGTGCTGTCCGCCACGCTCGTAGGAGGCCCCGGTACGGCGATCGCCCTCGAGCCGGGCGGGATTGAGCGAGTCCCCGGCTGGTCCGGCGGGCCGTATGTGCGCATCCCACTCCCGCTGGACGTTGCCGAGGGCACCTACGTTGTCGAGGCCAGGACAGAGCAAGGCGAGTTCAGCTCGGCCCCGTTCGTGATCGGGCCGCAGCGGGTTCAGCGGCAGACGATGTCCGACGTACTGGCGTATTTCAAAGCGATGCGGTCGAGCGGTGAGATCGACCGCAAGGACCGGGCCGCGAAGTTCTGGGGCGACGAGTCCGGGGCGACGGTCGATGCGCGCGGTGGTTGGCTGGATGCGAGCGGGGACACGAGCAAGTTCCTGTCCCATCTGACGTACACCTCGACGATGAGTCCGCAGCAGATTCCCTTGTGTGCTTGGGCAATGCTCGCCGCCCGCGATGAGATCCACCCGAGCCTGGAAAGAATGTTGAGCGCGCGGCTGCGGGACGAGGCGCTCTGGGGCGCGGACTTCCTGATGCGGTTCCGGTCGCCGGAGGGCTACTTCTACACCGGCATCTTCGATGCGCTGACCAAGAACCTGGAAGAACGCGTGATCACCGCACCGCTCCAGAACAGCGTGCGGACGAGCCGGTACCAGGCGGGCTACCGGCAAGGTGGTGGACTCGCGATCGCCGCGCTGGCCCGAGCGTCGACGGTGGACGCCGACGGCGAGTTCAGCCGAGCGCAGTACTTGGAAGCGGCACAAGCAGGGTTAGAGCACCTCGAGAAGCACAATCTGGAGTATCTGTTCGACGGCACCGAGTCGGTGCTCGACGACTACACCGCTCTCTTGGCCGCTACCGAGCTGGTCATCGCCGGAGTCAACGCAGTGGAGGCCGCGCGCCGCCGGGCGGCCTCGCTCATCGCCCGGTACGTCGTGCCTGACACCGGGCCCGGGTGGTTCCGGGCGGATGAAGCCGGACGGCCCTACTTCCACGCGGCCGAACCAGGTCTACCGATCCTCGCGCTACTGCGCTTCGCCGATGCTCTCCCCGATGCGCCCGAAGCGGAGAGAGCACGAGAGATCGCTCTCCGGGCGATGCTCGACATCGTCCAGCGCACCGACTCGGTGCCGAATCCGTTCGGCTACCCACGCGCGCTCGTCCAGCCGCTCGACGCGGAACCGCGCGAATCCTTCTTCTTCCCGCACGCGAACGAGACAGGCTACTGGTGGCAGGGCGAGAACGCCGCGATCGCATCCCTCTCCACCGCGGCCAGCGCGTGCGCGCGAAGCGCCAAGAACCCGGCCGACCGAGAGAGGCTGACCACCTTCGCCGATGATCAGCTGGCCTGGGTCACCGGGCGGAACCCGTTCGACGTCTGCATGCTGCAAGGACGCGGCCGGAACAACCCCGACTACGCCTCGGACTTCCCGAACTTCCCCGGCGGCATCGTCAACGGCATCACGGCCGGCTGGACCGACGAGCAGGACGTCGCGTTCCTCCCGCCCGATGCACCCGACGGCGACGAGTGGCGCTGGGCCGAGCAGTGGATCCCGCACACCGCCTGGTTCCTGCTCGCGACCGCCTCAGCCCGGTAGACCGGACCGCCACCACTCATCAACTCTGCCAGCGCCCGCCGGCCCACGCTCAGCCGGGGGCTCGGCCGGGCGCAGCGCGCGGGTTGGTGAGTGGGGGCGGTCCGCAGCTCAGTCGACGATCTTGCCCGGGTTCAGGTTGCGGCCCGGGTCGACGACGCTGAAGATACCGCTCACCATCTGTACGCCGGCCTCGGAGATGTCGTCGCCCATCCAGCGCGAGTGCTCCGTGCCGACCGCGTGGTGGTGCGACAGCGTGCCGGCCGAGTCGATGAACGACTGCTGCACGGCCGACTTCACCACGTCGTACTGTGCGATCGGGTCGCCCTCGGCGGCCTTGAACGCGAAGGTGAAGTACAGGCAGGCGCCGCTGTGGTAGGAGTGCGACAGGTGGCACATCACGAAGCCCTTGACCCCGAGCTGCGCGAACGCCTTGTTCACCCGCTCGACCGTCGTGTCGTAGAGCGGCATCAGCTTCGACCACGCGGCCGAGGTCTCGGACACGTCCGCGAGCGCGCCGCGGTCGAGCAGGAAGTCCCGGATGTACGGCGTATCGAACTTCTTCTGGTCGTAGAGCGCTCCCGGGCCCTCTCCGACGCCGATGCCGCCGTGGTCGGAGACGATCTTCTTGACCAGCTTGCGCTGCCGGGCGACGTGCTCCTCGCTGCCTTCGTAGCCGATGAACGACAGGCACATCTGCTCCAGGTCCCAGCCCCGCTTCTTGAGTACGGCGACCAGCGCCGAGCTCATGAGCTTCGAGAAACCCTTGCTGGACTTGCGAGTCGCGAACGAGAACGAGGTCTCGCGTGCGTCCGAGATCCGGGTGATCGACGGTGTCGCGTCACTCGCGGAGATCGCTCGCATCGCGGCCACGCCGCGCTTCCAGTCCGGGAAGAAGTAGCCGATGACGACGCGCTTGACCGGCTTGCGGTGCACCTGCACGGTGGCCTCGGTGATGATGCCGAGGCGGCCTTCGCTGCCCAGGATCATCTCCCGCACGCTCGGACCGGTCGACGTGACCGGGACTGCGCGGGTCGCCAGCGTCCGGCCCGGCTGTACGACGCGCAGCGCCTTGGTGATGTCCGCGATGTCGCCGTACTTGTCGGACTGCATGCCCGACGAGCGGGTCGCGATCCAGCCTCCGAGCGAGCTGTGCGTGAAGCTGTCCGGGAAGTGGCCCATCGTCCAGCCGCGCTCGCCGAGCTGCTTCTCGAGATCGGGACCGAGGGCACCGGCCTGGATCTGCGCCAGCCCCGACTCCTCGTCGATCGAGAGCACCTTGTTCATCCGGCCCATGTCGAGCGAGACCACCTGGCGCGTCTCGTCGGACGGCGCCTCGAGGCTGCCGGCGATGTTGCTACCGCCACCGAACGGGATCAGTACGGCGTCGGCCGCCACGACCGCGTCCAGTACGGCGACGATCTGCTCCTCGTCGGCCGGGTAGACCACGACATCGGGGATCCGGCGCAGATCGCTGGCGCGGATCCGGACCAGGTCGCGCAGGCTCTTACCGAACGCGTGCACCACCCGGTCGAGGTCGGTACGAACAACGTTCTCGGCGCCGAGAACGCCAGAGAGCGCTTTCTCGAGATCTTCCGAAAGCTGCGAAGCCGGAACCTCGAGATCCTCGAAGGCCAGTGGCGCCACGGCCGGCGCGTTCAGGTCGACATCGATGACCTTCTGGACGAACGGCGCGAGTCCCGGCTTGTCGTCGTGCGAGAACGCGACGCCGTCGACGCCCCAGCCCCACCACTTCATGTGCTGCACAGTCATGGTCAAGTCCTCTCAGAACAGTCAGGAGCCGGCGAGTTTGGCGACGACAGGGGCCATCGAGTCCAGCGCGTCCACCGCGATACCGATCGACGAGATGCCGAACAGTTCACGCCGTACCAGCAGGTCTTCGACGATCTCGTCGACCGAGCCGAACAGGGCGTGCGGCGTACCGAGTGCTTGCTCGGGCGTGAGCCCGAAACCGGCGGCGAGGTTGTTCGCCATCTCGGTCCGGTCGGAACCGGGCAGCGCGAGGTGGATCCGGGACTGCAGGATCAGGTCGGGGAAGCGCTCCCCCGCGGCCTCGCGGATCCAGGCGATCTTCTGGTGGGTCGCGTCGATGGTCGCGTTCGGGCCGACCGACGAGTCGATCACGCCCTTCTGCATGTTCATGTTGATCGCGACCACGTCGGCCTCGCGCCCGGCCAGCGAGAGCACCCGCTTGCCCCCGCCGCCGATGACGATCGGCGGGTAGGGCCGCTGCAGCGGCTTCGGCGTCCCCTGGAGACCGCGCACCTGGTAGTGCTTGCCCTCGAAGTGGCACGGCTCGTCCGCGAACAACCCCTTCAGTACGGCGAGCGCCTCCTCGAGCCGGTCGATCCGGACGCCCGGCGGGTCCAGCTGGATCCCGGCCCGCTCGTAGTCGGTGTGCAGCCAGCCCGCACCGAGCCCGAGGTCGAACCGCCCACCGGAGAGCGCGTCCAGCGTGGCCGCCTCCTTGGCGAGCACGACCGGGTGCCGGTAGTCGTTGCAGAACAGCATCGACCCGATCCGCAGCGTGGTGGTCGCGTTCGCGGCGGCCATCAGGGCGGCGATCGGCGCGATCTGCTCGTCCAGGTGGTCGGACACGGTCAGGCTGTAGTAGCCGAGGTCCTCGACCTTGCGGGCCAGCGCGGTCCACGAGGCCGCGGTCACCTCGGACGGCGAGGAACACTGCACCGTGAAACGGAACGGCTTGTCAGCCGGCATCGCGAACTCCTTGATCGTGAAGAGCGGTCACTGCAGCCTGCATCCGGGCGGCGAACGCGGCAACGGACTCCCCTGGCCGGGGAGTCAGCGGGGCGCCGATCGCGAACCGGACCGGGAGCCGTCCTGGACGCGGCCAGTTCCGCCCCCGCGGCATCGCATCGTATGCGCCGGTGATGCCGATCGGGAGACAGGGCACCCCTTTGCTCACGCACAGCGCGGCCGCTCCGGGCTGGAACCCACCCATCAGGCCGTCGCGGGAGCGCGTTCCCTCCGGGAACACGAGCAGGCTGAAACCGTCGTCCAGCAGCCGGCCCGACGTACCGCGCATCGGGCGGTCCTTGCCGCGGTCGATCGGGAAGGCATTGAAGACCAGACCGGTCAGAATCGCCCGCTTCTTGCTGTCGAAGAAGTAGTCGGCAGCTGCGCCGACCGCCAGCCGCCGGGTCAGCGCGAGTGGGAGGAAGGTCACCATCAGCGGGGCGTCGAGGTGACTGGAGTGGTTCGCCACCACGACCATCGGCCCGGCGACCGCCGGACGGCCGACCACCTCGACCCGGATCAAAGAGCGCACCAACGGCTTCAGCACACCGCGCTGGATCACGATCCGCAGCAGACCGCCCAGCCGCGACTCCAGCCAGGCGGGTTGACGCTTCGGGACAGGGGCGGGTTGGGGAGTGACCTCAGCGCTCATCGGCGTCGACCTTACCTGCGACCCGATCGCAGAAGGAAGCATCCTGGTCACATAGTCTGCGGGCATGAGCATCACCCTCGGACTCGAGACGTCCTGCGACGAGACGGGCGTCGGCATCGTGGCCGACGGAGTCCTCCTCGGCCAGGCCCTCGCCTCGAGCATGGACGAACACGTCCGGTACGGCGGCGTCGTACCGGAGGTCGCTGCCCGCGCGCACCTGGAGTCGGTCACCGGCGTCCTGCGCCAGGCCCTCACCGACGCCGACCTGAGCCTCGACCAGATCGACGCGATCGCGGTCACCTCGGGCCCCGGCCTGGCCAGCTCGCTGCACGTCGGCGTCTCCGCCGCCAAGGCCTGGGCGCTGGCGCTCAACAAACCCCTGTACGCCGTCCATCACGTGGCCGGCCATGTCGCCGCGGACACCCTGGAACACGGCCCACTGCCCGAGCGCTCGATCGCGCTGATCGTCTCCGGCGGCCACTCGTCCCTGCTGATGCTCGGCGACCTCGCCACCGATCCGATCGTGCACCTCGGCGACACGCTCGACGACGCGGCCGGTGAGGCGTTCGACAAGGTGGCCAGACTGCTGGGCCTGCCCTACCCGGGCGGCCCCTCGATCCAGCGGGCCGCAGAGTCCGGCGACCCCCGAGCGGTGGACCTGCCGAGGCCGTTGCTGGGCAAGGTGAGCGAGCGCCATCGGTACGCGTTCTCCTTCTCGGGCCTCAAGTCCGCGGTCGCCCGGCACGTCCAGCTCGCGCAGCGCACAGGCGCGCCGGTACGGGCGGAGGACGTTGCGGCGTCGTTCCAGGAGGCGGTGGTCGACGTTCTGGTCACCAAAGCGGTCGCGGCGTGCCGCGACCATGACATCGACACCCTACTGATCGTCGGCGGCGTCGCGGCGAACGCCCGCCTCCGTTCGGTGGCCGAGACCCGCTGCCGAGCGGCCGGTGTCACGCTCCGTGTTCCCGCCCCCAGACTCTGTACCGACAACGGCGCGATGATCGCCGCCATCGGCGACCTGGTCGTGCGCTCCGACGCCAAGCCGTCCGGCCTCGACTTCGGCGCCGACTCCTCCGCTCCCCTCGACCGCAGCCTGCTGGTCTGACCCGAAAGGCCCACACATGACGAATCCCATGGACCTCGAGAACCAGTACGGCGCGCACAACTACCACCCGCTGCCCGTGACGATCGCGACCGCCGAGGGCGTCTGGGTCACCGATACCGAGGGCAACCGCTACCTCGACTGCCTGGCCGGCTACTCGGCCCTGAACTTCGGTCACCGGCACCCGGCCCTGATCGCCGCCGCCACCGAGCAGCTCGGTCGGGTCACGCTCACCTCGCGCGCCTTCCACCACGACCAGCTCGGACCGTTCGTCGCCGAGCTCGCCACACTGGCCGGCAAAGAAGCAGTCCTGCCGATGAATTCCGGCGCCGAAGCCGTGGAGACCGCGCTCAAACTCGCGCGCCGCTGGGGTTACCTGGTCAAGGGTGTGCCGGACGGCGAGGCCACCATCATCGTTGCGGACGGCAACTTCCACGGCCGCACGATCAGCATCATCAGCTTCTCCGGCGACCACGAGGCGCACGACAGCTACGGCCCCTACACCCCCGGCTTCCGCTCCGTCCCGTACGGCGACGCAGCCGCGCTGGAGGCGGCCATCGACGAGACCACGGTCGCCGTACTGATCGAGCCGGTCCAAGGTGAGGCCGGGGTGATCGTCCCGCCCGCGGAGTACCTGCCCGCGGTCCGCGACCTCTGCACGAAGCACAACGTGCTGATGGTTGCCGACGAGATCCAGTCCGGCCTCGGCCGGGCCGGCGCGACCTTCGCGAGCGGCCGCGCGGGCGTCGTACCGGACGTCTACATCCTCGGGAAGGCACTCGGCGGCGGCATCATGCCGCTGTCCGCCGTCGTCACTGACCGTGCAGTGATGGATGTCATCACGCCGGGCACCCACGGCAGCACCTTCGGCGGCAACCCGCTCGCCGCCGCCATCGGCCGGGCCGTCGTGAAGCTCCTCGAGCCCGGCGACCTGCAGGCCCATGCGCTGGCGATGGAACAGGAGCTGCGCGACCGCCTCGAGCCGCTCCGGGCCCACGGTCTGGTCGGCCTCCGTGTCCACGGCCTGTGGGCGGGCCTCGACCTCGACCCGAGCCTCGGCACCGGCCGCGATCTCTGCGAGAAGCTGGCGGCCAACGGCGTACTGGCCAAGGACACCCACGGCTCGACGATCCGCCTCTCGCCGCCGCTGACGATCACCCCGGACGAGCTCGACTGGCTGACCGACCGGCTCACCAGATCGCTCAAATCCATGACGAGCTGAAATCGCCGCGCAGGTTCCCGGGCCGGGTGGGTGACCTGACCGGGTGCCGAGCGTAGTATTCTGGCAACACCGAACATCGGCATCGCCTGTCTGGGCCGATCGTTACCGTCGCCGGCCGGACTGTGGCCGAACCGCACGGTGATCGGCCTGCGTGATGGGCGCAGCGCCGTCAGTTCCGCCGGAATCCACGATCTCGATCGCTGGCCGGAGCGCCGGTTCCGCGCTCCTGGGGGTGGCCCGCACCGGGCCGCTGTGCGACGTGTCGCGCCGGCGTAGTGACGCGCGGTGCCGCGTTCGCCGTGGACAGTGGTCCGTGGCACGACAGAGGAGGACCCTTGGCCCGACGAGGTCAGCGCCAGTCCGGGGCTGCCAGCAGCGGCTCCGGCCGCCGGCAATCCGGCGACACCCGGCGCGACGCCGGCGATACCCGCCGGCAGTCCGGTGACGCCCGGAAGCAAGCTTCCGGCGGCCGAGGTGCCTCGAGCGGAGGGTCCGGTGGCACGGCGGCCAGCCGCAAGCGCCGCCCGGCCAAGGACGCCGAGGGTCTGATCCCGGTCCTGGCGAAGGCCGTCCGTGAGGTCGAGGGTGCCGTCGAGCGGGCCGCGATCAAGCCGTCGACGCGGACCAAGTTCCAGGTCGTCGCCCTGCTCGTCCGCGATGAGCGCGCTCGGGTGAACACCGACGCTTCGGCTACCGACGCGTATCGGGCCGAGCAGCTGCGCCGACTGGACGGGGTGGCCACAATTCTGGCCAAGACCGCCGCCCGAGAGCCCGCGCTGCTCCAGCTGCTGGCCGAGGACACCGTCATTTCCGAGTCCGCCGCCACGCTGCGCCGCGAGATGCTGACCGCGGCCGGGATGGAGGCTCCCGAGGAGCCGCCGGCCCCGGAGCCCGAGACGACGACCGAGCCCGCCGCGCGCCGCGTCGTACCGCAGACCGTCGTCGCCCGGCAGCTGGCCAACCCGTTCCTGGCCCCTGACTTCAGCGCCGCCCCGGTCTCCCGGCCGGTCCGCGCCCGCCGCCTCGCCGGGTGGGAGCTCATCACTCCCCTGCTCCGCTCCTTCGAGTATGCCGCTCCTTCCGCGAGCATGCCGTTGCCCGAGCCCGCCGACCTGCGGATCGCCGCCGGTCAGGAGCTGATGCCGCACCAGGCCCGCCTGATCGCCTCGGCGTCCGCCGGTCACCGCAGCTTCCTGCTGGCCGACGAGCCCGGTCTCGGCAAGACCGCCCAGGCCCTGCTCGCGGCCAAGGCTGCCGACGCCTACCCGCTGCTCGTCGTCGTACCGAACGTCGTCAAGACCAACTGGGCCCGCGAGGCCGAGCTGTGGACGCCGCAGAAGAAGGCGACCGTCATCCACGGTGACGGCGACTCGATCGACGGCTTCGCCGACATCGTCGTGGTCAACTACGAGGTGCTCGACCGGCACGTCGGCTGGCTCGGCGACCTCGGCTTCCGCGGCATGGTCGTCGACGAGGCGCACTTCATCAAGAACAAGAAGTCCCAGCGCTCCCGCAACGTCCTGGAGCTGTCGGAGCGGATCCGCACCCGCAGCACCCGGCCGCTGCTGATGGCCCTGACCGGAACGCCGCTGATCAACTCGATCGAGGACTTCACCGCGATCTGGCAGTTCCTCGGCTGGATCGACGAGAAGGGTCCGCGCGCGGACCTGATGGAGTCGCTCGAGGACACCGAGCTCGTCCCCGCCGACCCCGGCTTCTACGCCGCCGCCCGGTCGGCCGTGATCAACATGGGCATCGTCCGCCGCCGCAAGGTCGACGTCGCCGCCGACATTCCGGCCCGCCGGATCGCCGACCTGCCCGTCGAGCTCGACGGCGCGGTCGGACGTTCCATCCACGCGGCCGAGCGGGAGCTGGCCGAGCGCCTGGTCGCCAGGTACCACACCGCGCTCGAGACCCGGACCTCCGGCGTCACCGTCGAGGGCATCGACCACGAGCTCGTCCGCCGCGTGGCCGGCTGGGAACGCCAGGAGATGGATAACAAGAAGACCGGCGAGAACGTGTTCTCACTGGTTCGCCGGATCGGTCTGGCGAAGGCCGGCCTGGCCGCCGACTACGCCGCACAGCTCGCCCAGAGCGTCGGCAAGGTCGTCTTCTTCGCCCGCCACATCGAGGCCATGGACACCGCCGAAGAGCTGTTCGCCGAACGCGGCATCAAGTTCGCGTCGATCCGCGGTGACCAGACGTCGACCAAGCGCCAGAAGAACATCGACGCGTTCACCAACGACCCGGACGTCTCGATCGCGGTCTGCTCCCTGCTCGCGGCCGGCGTCGGCCTCAACCTGCAGGTCGCGTCCAACGTCGTGCTGGCCGAGCTCTCCTGGACGAACGCCGAGCAGACCCAGGCGATCGACCGAGTGCACCGGATCGGCCAGGAGATGCCGGTCACCGCGTGGCGCATCATCGCCGCGCAGACCATCGACACCCGCATCGCCGACCTGATCGACTCCAAAGCCGGCCTGGCCGCCATCGCCCTCGACGGCTCCGACGAGGAGACCGGCTCCTCCGCCGACGTCCAGCTCGAAGCCCTGGTCTCGCTTCTGACGGACGCCCTGTCGTAGCGCCTGGTCGGCAACCTTCTTCTCAGTCGAAAGTTGCCGACCAAACGCTGTTCCGAACCTCAACAACCGAGCCCCAGTACGCCGACCCGTCCGTCGGCGGCATCGCGATCCACCTCGGCCACCGCGGCGCCCGGCCGTGCCCTCTTTCAGATCGGCCGGTCGCGGCGAGCCAGGCCGGTGGCTGAATTGGATGGCGAGCGCGGACCTGCGCCACTGACCAACTCACTCCAGCAAAGGCTTTCGGGCGGCGGTTGAGCGTGGCGAGGTGGATGCCGCGGAGGTTGGTCAGTGGTGGCGGTCCGCGAGAGAGGCAGACCAGGCCCACGACGCGTCGTCTCGGCTGGCCGCGCCGATGCGGGCGGAGTGGCGACGCGCTATCCGGTGGATTTTGGGGACCCCGTGACTGTTGCGATATCGCGGCAGGTGCGCCGGATGCTCGGTGCGCGCTTGCTGATCGAGCCGCCGTGTCCGGTCGGGTCGCCTACTCGAGCAGCTGGTATCGGTCGCGGTGGCTGAGGACTTCGGCTGGACAGGAACCCCTCCTCCCCGGATGTGCTCGTCCCGTCCGGCCGCTCGGATTCGGCCGGTGGCGTACGCGGTGGCTGGTCGCCGCTGCGGCCGGATTTACTGAAGCAGTGTGGCTGGGGTGGTCTTCGGCTGAGGAGGGTGGTGCGGTCGGTGACCGCGGTTTCGGTTGCTTGTGGTTGGCGGGCTGTGGCTGGGCTGGCGGTGAGGAGGCCGGGTAGGTGATCCGCCGCGGTGGGTTGCTGGTGGGCGGATCGGGTGGGCGGGTTCGTTCGCCGGTACTTTTTCTTATATAGCGACCAAAACTTACCGACTACCGCAACCCTGCCTAGCCCAGCCATAGCCCGGAAGCTCAAGCAACCGCGACCGTGGTCACCGGCCTCGCCATCCCCCTCAGCCCCAGGCGACGCCCGCCTAGCGCTTCAGTAAATCGGCCGCCGCGGCGACCAGCCACCGTCGACGTGCCCGGCCTGTCCGGTGCGGCGCGAATCGGGGGCACACCAACCACGCTTTGCGGGGATCTACTGCCGCTCAGCGGCAGCAGATCCCCGCAAACCCGTGGAAACCCCGACCAGCCACAGGTCCACGGAGACCTGCTGCCAAATACCGGCAGCAATCATCCGTGGACCTCGTCATCCGGGGCCGCTCGTCCAGCTCAACCTTCGCGGCCGGCCGACCAATCGTGGGCACCTCGAATCACTCCGCAACGTCCGAAAGAACCGCGGGCCACGTGTACGGATCATTCGGACGTTAATTGCAAAGGCGATGGCCGAACGCCACCGGTTGTCGAGTTCCGGGCAGTCGTCCGTAGGTGCTGTTCTGTTGAGCGTTGATCGGAACTTTCGGGTCCAGGTGACGAAAAACTGCCGCCTAACGAAAGCCGGCCGGCGCCCTTTCCTAGCCGGCCGACTGCGGCGCAGGGCGAGCAGAGCAGACGGCTGAGGTACTCCGCTATCCGGTGGATTTTGGGGACCCCGTGACGAAAATCGACCGGCTAACGAACGTCGCGAGCGGTACCGCCCGGTGGGACGGCTCAACTACTGACCGGCGCACCGATTGAACCGAAACCAAAGCCCGTCAACGCCAAGTGACGGAAACGCGGTCACCGACCCTCCCTCCCGAACCGCAACCAAAGCCCAGAAGCCCGAAGCCCAGGCAACTGGGAAGTTGGTCACCGGCCTCCCCTTGCCCGACCGCAACCAAAGCCCGTCAGCCGCAAGCAACCGGAACCTCGGTCGCGGCCTCGCCCTCCACCCCAGCCGCCGCGGCGGCCAGCCATGCTGTCTTTCAGATCGGCCGGACGCGGAGAACAACCACAAACCCACGACACCGGCCGAGTCCTTTCGGTCTGCACCCCGCCCGACCACCAAGACCAGCCAATGGAAACGCACAGCGAGCAGAACGGATGGCTGAGCCAGATGGCGAGCCCCGCGACCGCGATCCCCGTTGCCTGGAGCTGACGGCCTGACGGCCTGACGGGCTGTGGCTTGGGCCCGTGAAGTGGCGGCCGGTCGGAAACTCTTCGGCGACAGGTGACGAAAAGGTCCGACCACCACGACCACCGACACCTGACTTAGCTGCGGTTGGGTGTGGGCAAGTTGAGCGGGCAACCAGCCCACACCAAACAGCCCACACTTCCTTTGTATATAAGGGGTTCTAAGCTCGAAAACTGTCGGTGGGCATGTCTATGCTTTGGGGTATGGAGATCTTGGCGATGCCCCCGGTGTACATGCAGAGCGGCGGTGAACTGCTGTCGAACCTGGACACCCTGCACGCCATGAAATCCCTGATCCAGACCCTCGAACTGCAAGTCATGGGCCGCCTCGACGAAATCGGCACCGCCCAAGAACTCGGCGCCCGCGACACCGTCGAACTGATCGCGGAGCGCTACCGGCTCGTCCCTGCTGATGTCCGCAAAGACCTCACCTTCGCCAAGGCCCTGCCCAAGTACTCTGCCGTGTCGGACGCGTTGCCGGATCCTGCCGGTCAGTCGGAGTCGGCGGAGGCCTCTGAGTCGGCGGTCCTGGCGCCGGACCAGGCGAAGGTCATCGTGTCCACGCTGGAGAAGGCACCCTCCACCGTGCCGGTTGAGGTCCTGGACGTCGCCGAACGAGAGATGATCCGGGCTGCCGAGCACACCAACACCCGTGAGCTCACCAAGTTCGGCCGCGACGTCCTCGCCCGCCTCGACACCGACGGCCCCGAACCCGCCGAAGACGAAGCCCACAAGCAACGCTCACTACGGCTACGAGATGTCGAGGGCGGGGTGAAGATCACCGGGTTCCTGCCCGGCGCCATGGGCGAACAAGTCAAGACCCAGATCCACAGCCTTGCCAAACCCCACAAAACGATCGACGGTGAACGTGACCCGCGGACCCTGGAACAGCGCCAAGCTGATGCGTTGATGGGGATCTCGGATGCTGCTGCAGGCAACCCCGACTACCCCGGCGTTCCGCACCTGACTGTCACGATCGACTTCAACGACCTCAAGAACGCCCTCTCCAACATCCCAGACGCCTTCAACAGCAGCGCGGCCGGTGCGAACGGTGGAACCGATGCGAGCGGTGCCACGGGCGGATCGGGCGCCACGGGATCGGGTGGGGTGGGTGAGTTGGTGTTCGGTGGCAACCTGTCCGCCGGCGCCGTCCGGCTGCTGGCCTGTGACGCGGCGATCCTGCCGATCGTGCTCGGTGGGGATTCGCAGCCGCTGGATGTCGGCACCGAGCAACGGTTCGTCAACCGCTACATCCGGCGGGCATTGAACAAACGCGACAAAGGCTGCGTGGTGTGTAAAGCGCCACCGTGGATGTGTCACGCCCACCACGTCATCCACTGGGTCGACGGCGGCCCCACCAGCCTGAACAACCTCGCCCTGGTGTGCTCTGCGCACCACCGCGCGGTACATAAGAACCAATGGACCATCACCATCACCGGCGGTGTCGTCCACGTCACCAGGCCGAGCTGGGCCGATCCGCCACCGCCAGATCCCGCTGCGCTTGCTGCCATGGCCGCGTGGGTCACCCCTGCCCACAACACCGACGCGACCGCTAGTACCAGCGGCCACACCGGTGGGGCCAGCACGCCTACTGCCAGCGCGACCACTACAGGCGGGGCCGGTGCCCGCGTGGACGACGTCAGCAGAGCTCACGCCGACGACGCCGGTACCGGTTCAACCGGTGCCAGCGGTGCCAGCGGTGCCAGCAGGGCTCGTGCCGACGAGGGCAGTGCCAGCACTGCCGCTGCTAACGGGGCTCGTGTCGACGTGGACGAGGTCAGCGGGGCTCGGTTCAGCTGGGGCGATATCGGGAGCAACCCGACATACGAACGGCCGACCCGGCTTCCCGCCGCCAGCACCCAGCCCAACCCCGCACTCATCGCCCGCCGCGAAGCCTTCCGCGAACGGCTTCTCTCGCTGACGCCGGGCTACACCGATCCCTGGGGTACGGACGACACCCCAGCAGCAGGGCCGTAGACCCCGACCGGCTGGTGGTTCGCGGCCCCGACCGCCACAACCCACCTCGAAACGGCAGCCGGCGCTTGTGAATCACCAACCACAGCGCCGGATCAGCCACGCGCGCACACGATCCCGGGCCGGCAAGCCCCGGCCATCGGATTCAGGGCCGCAGCCGCGCTCAGCAACAGCGGACGTCACCGGCCGAGTCGCGCCCTACTGCCACCACGAACTCGACCACGGCGGCCGACTGAGACCTTTGCGCCGCCCAAACCGGTGGCCGGGTTGGTTGCCTGGCGATTCCTGCCCGGCGGCCGGCAGCGGGCCTCGGACCGCGTGGGCAAGGCAGACGATCGGCTCGCAGGTGTGGGTGGGTCGCTCAGGGGGCTGGACGGTAGGTGGGGAGGGCTTGTTTCAGTTCGGTGTAGGACGGGATTGCGTGTGGCTCGAGTAGGTCGGTCAGCCAGGGTTGGCTGCCTGCTACTCGTAGCCAGCCGTCGTGCTCTCGGGCCAGCGCCTCGGCTGCGGCCAGTACGCCGACGCCTGCGGCATCCAGCTCGCGCAACCGCCGGACGTCAACGACGACTGTCGACGCCTTCGTGGTGATCACGCGCCGCAACTCTTCGGCGAACGCGGGTGCTGTCGCGGCGTCGACCGCGCCCGCGACCTTCACCACCACACAGCCACCAACCGCTGACCACGCACAGACAAATGATCCGGTCACTCCGACCGGCTTGTTCACAGTTCGCACAACCTGTGGCTGACTCACTCGCACCACTCCTCACCAAGCGAGCCGCCCCAGCCGGCTCCTGCTTCCGCTGCTTCCGTAGTACCCACTCCCATTCGCCCACCAGTACGGCGTACCGTCGGCGAATGGACTTCGACCGGTACACGGTGACGATGCTGATGCTGCGGCCGGACGCCCCGGTGATGAGCGAGGACGAGGCCGGTGAGCTTCAGGATCGGCATCTTGCCCACGGCGCCGACCTGCAGGAGCAGGGGATCATCCTGGCGCGTGGCCCGTTCATGGATCAAGACGACCCGCAGTACCGCGGCTTCTCGATCTGGTCGGTGGACGCCGGTACGGCGCGGGCGCACGCCGAGCGTGATCCCGCCGTACTGGCCGGCCGGCTGGCGGTGTCGGTGATGACGTGGATGATGCCCGCCGGGAATCTGCAGTTCACGAAGGTCCGGGTGCCGCGTTCTAGAGCTGAGGTGTGAGCTCGCCGACCGGTAGGCCGACGGCGACGGTGTTGGTCTTCGGCGCGAGCGGGCAGGTCCAGCGCGGGCTGTAGGCGCAGGACGGGTTGTAGGCGAAGTTCAGGTCGATGACCAGTCGGCCGGCGCGGAAGTCGCCCCCGAGGTCGGCGCCTTTGACCGTGTCGATCAGGTAGCGGCCGCCGCCGTACGTGCGGGTGCCGGCGAGCGCGTCCTTCACCGGTACGAACAGACCGCCGCCGTACGACTCGAGCCACCACACGTCGAGATCGCCGACCTCCGGCAGGTGCACAACGCCCAGCCGGCTGAACGGGATCACGCCGTCCGTTGCCGAAGGCACCTCCCAGCGCACAGGCTCCACCGAGGTGTCGATGGCGACGTCGAACCGCAGTTCGGGGCGGTAGGCACCGATCTCCGGACCGTCGTACGTCGCGCGCTCCTCAACCGGCGAAGCAGCATGCGTCTTCAGCAGCTCGTCCCGGCCGGTCTGCCAGACCTTGTGCGCCTGTGCCGGATCCTCCTGTGCGCGCACGGTTTCGTACAGCGCGAACACCCGCCGCCGCCAATCGGCTGTCTCCAAAGACATCTCAGACACCCCAGGCCGCAAGCTCGGCCGCCCGCGGCGCCGACTTCACACCGGAGGTCGGATGATCGAAGGTCATCACCGCACGGGTCGAGGCCTCGTACGCCGGCCAGCCCGGGTCGCCGGTCGTGGCGAATGTGACCCAGACCCGGTGCATGTCGTCGGCCAACTCCTGCGGCGCGACGCCGCCGTACAAGGGTGACTTCGCGGTGGCGAGGTTGTCGAACATGAACGCAAGCTCCAACGAGTGACACGCACCGAGCCCTTCGAGCGGCGACTTCCACGCGAACTCATACAGGTACGGCGTTCCGTGCGGGGCCTGCGCCGCTGCGAGCCGCATCGTCGGAACGGTGAAGGTCGAGTCCGTGACGACCGCCGAGAGAATCTCACCAGGCGACTGCGACGAACGCCCAGCCACGTACGCCGCGGTGACCGCCGGCGGAACGCCCATCCCCGCAAGCGCGACCGGCAGCATCTCGGCAGTCACGGCCGCAGCCAACCCCGACGGCACGGTGAAGAAGCTGAACTCGTCGGAGGTGAATCCAGCCAGTACGTCGATCCCCTGCGCGGAACCGGCCGCGATGGCATCGACCGGTACCTCGAAGATCAGTTCGTTGTCGATCACCGGCATCACCGGCATGATCCCGCCGCCGACCGCGATCGTGCTCTCGCCCCAACGCGCCGGATCTGGCTTCGCACGCATCTCCATCGCGACCACCCGTTGCGCAGCCAGCAGCTCCTCGAGACTCACCGACGCGAGACCCGCAGCCGAGTACTCCACGCCGAGCCGACGGGCGATCTCGCGAGCCACCGAGGCGACATCGGCTTCGATCGCGGCCACGCCGGCCGAACCGCTCTGCACGATCGCCCGCCGGAACAGCCCCTTCGCGGCCGGGATCGACATCAGCGTCGCGACACTCATCGCCCCCGCCGATTCACCGGCGATCGTCACCCGTGCAGGGTCGCCACCGAAGGCCGCGATGTTCTCCTGCACCCAGCGCAGCGCCGCCACCTGGTCGAGCAGTCCGCGGTTGCTCGGCGTACCGGGAATCACGCCGAAGCCCTGGATGCCCAGCCGGTAGTTCACGCTGACCAGGATCACGCCGTCGCGCGCGAACGCCGTCCCGTCGTACTCAGGCACGGCGTTGGAACCATTGCGGAACGCGCCACCGTGAATCCAGACCAGCACCGGCAGACCGCTACCGCCGGGCGTCCACACGTTCACGTTGAGCACGTCGGGCCCGGCGATCACCGGGTTCGCCAGCAGGGCGTCGTACGGCGGCTCGTAGCCGGGCTGCGGCACAGTCGCGCCCAGCGTGGTCGCGTCCCGGACGCCTTCCCAGCTGACCGGCTCGGGGGCCTGAAAGGCCTTCTCCCCCACCGGCGCCGCCGCGTACGGAATCCCGAGGAAGGCGGTCACCTCGCCGTCCGTCCGGCCTTTGACCTGTCCGCCCGAAGTCACCACGATCGTGTCCACGCGTCATGCTTACCACGCCGTCACCAACGCTCACGTGTAGCTGTGCGCGGCGTCACCGCTCGCGGGCGAGCAACTCCGCCACCAGGTTCAGCGCCTCGACGACGCGCTCACGGTCGGCACCTAGTCCTTCGAGCAGCTCGACCTCGAGCGCCAGCTGCCGCGGGAACAACCGATCCGTCACGGCCTCCCCTTCCGCGGTGAGCCGGATCAACGCCGCACGCTTGTCGTTCGGACTCGGCTCACGCCGGATGAACCCGCGTGCCTCGAGCCTATTCAAGGTCTTGCTGATCGCCGCCCGCGAATGACGCATCTGGTCGGCCAGCTGACGCGCGATCATCGGGTTGGTGTCGTGCCGGAGCCGGATGCAGATGTCGAGCTCGGCGCTGGTCAGCGGAGCATCCACGTAGAGCGGCTCCATCGCCTCTTCCAGGAGCCGCTGGATGCGCTTCAGCGGGCCGATCACCTCCATCGCCGAGGTGTCCAGATCGGGCCGGGCGTCCGCCCACAATCCCTGCACCACGTCCCGTCCCATCCATCTCCTCAGCAATACTGTTAACCAGTTGACGAAATGTTACCCGAAAGGGCACAGGGGATCCATGACCACCGACCCGATCGACTTCTACGGCCTGGAGTACCTGCTCGACGACGCGGACCGGGCGCTGCTGCACCGGGTCCGGGACTTCGGCGACAAGCAGGTCACCCCGATCATCAACGAGTACTGGAACCGGGCCGAGTTCCCGTTCGAGCTGATTCCGGCGATGCAGGAGCTCGGCGTCGTCGGTACGCCGTACCAGGGGTACAACTGCCCGGGCCGGAGCTTCCTGATGGACGGGCTGATCGCGATGGAGCTCAGTACGGCGGATCCGTCGATCGCCACGTTCTTCGGCGTACACAGTGGGCTGGCGATGGGGTCGATCTACCTGTGCGGGTCCGACGAGCAGAAGGGGCGCTGGCTGCCGGCCATGTCCCGGCTCGAGTTGATCGGCGCGTTCGGGCTGACCGAGCCGGACGTCGGGTCCGGGGCCTCTCGCGGACTGAAGACGACTGCCCGGCGCGACGGGGACGACTGGGTACTGGACGGTTCGAAGAAGTGGATCGGCAACGCGACGTTCGCCGATCTGACCGTGATCTGGGCGCGCGACGTCGAGGACGGGCAGGTGAAGGGCTTCGTGGTCGAGAAGGACACGCCTGGGTTCACCGCCACCAAGATGGAAGACAAGATGGCGCTGCGGGTCGTGCAGAACGCGCAGATCACGCTGGAGGGGGTCCGGGTTCCGGAAGCCAATCGGCTGGCCGGCGCCAACTCGTTCCGGGACACCGCGAAGGTGCTGCTGATGACCCGCGCCGGGGTCGCGTGGATGGCGGTCGGTTGCGCGCGGGGTGCGTATCGGCATGCGCTCGCTTATGCGGGTCAGCGGGAACAGTTCGGGCGGCCGATCGCGTCGTTCCAGCTTGTCCAGGATCTGCTGGTCCGGATGCTCGCCAACACGACCGCGTCGGCAACACTGTGCGCGCGGCTGTCCCAGCTGCAGGACGCAGGTCGTGCGGATGACGAACATGCCTCGCTCGCGAAGGCGTTCTGCACGGTCCGGATGCGCGAGACCGTCGGCTATGCCCGCGAACTCCTTGGCGGCAACGGCATCCTGCTCGAACACAACGTCGCCCGGTACGTCGCCGACGCCGAGGCGATCTACTCGTATGAAGGCACGCGGGAGATGAACACACTGATCGTCGGCAAGTCGATCACCGGGCACTCCGCCTTTGTCTGAAGTCCTTGAGCAGGGCAACATCGCGGGCGTGGGTCGGCGTCTCGACCAGCATCGGGACGCCTGCGAGCGCGGAGCTCGCCAGGAAGGTTTCCAGGGCGGGCAGACCGATCGCGCCATTCCCTAACGACTCGTGCCGGTCGCGGTGTGACCCGACCGCGTCCCGACTGTCGTTGACGTGCACGAGCGCGATCCGGTCCGGGCCCAGGGCTACAGTGACGCGGTCGAGCAGGCGCGGATCGGAGAGGTCCTCGCCGGCGGCGTGCAGGTGACAGGTGTCGAAGCACAGTCCGACTCGCTCGTCCTTCACCGCGAGCATGTACTCGATCGTCGAGTCGATCGTGGCGGCCGCCGCCTGCCCACCGCCTGCCGTCGGCTCGATCAAGAGCTGGACGTCGTCCCGGTCGATGATCGGCGCGACGACGTCATGCAGTCCGGCCAAGACCTCGGTACGACGAGCGCCGTCCACGACTGAACCTGCGTGCAGCACGACCGACCGCGCGCCGATCGCGACCGCGCGGTCCATCGTGGTCTCGAGGCCGGCCACGGAGCGACGCCGTACCTGGTCGGAAGGTGAGCAGAGGTTCATCAGGTGCGGGGCGTGCACGACGACCGGGAGCTTCAGGTCGGCGCAGGCCGCGCGGAAGGCCTCGTCGGCGGCGGGATCGGCCGCTCGGGGCGCCCAGCTGCGCGGGTTGCCGCCGAACAGCTGGATGATCTCGGCGCCGACCTCGATCGCTTCGGCCAGGCCGACCTTCACCAGACCGCCACCGACAGCGACGTGCGTGCCGATCAACAACACTCCACCCTTTCTCGACCTCGGAGTACAGAATAGACATAGACTGGGCGCCATGGGCAGGCCGATGACCTTTGATGCCGACGTGGTGGTCGACCAGGCGGTGGGGATCTTCTGGCGGCAGGGTTTCGCCGCGACGACACCGCAGAACCTGGTCGACGAGCTCGGGATCGGCAAGGGCAGCCTCTACAACACCTTCAAGAGCAAGCACCACCTCTTCACGCTGGCGCTGCGGCACTACAGCCGGCAGCGGATGACCGAGCTGGCCGCGAGCCTCGAAGGGCCTGGACCCCTGAAACCCCGGTTGCGTGATGCGCTCGCCACGCTGGCTGGGGTCGGCGAGCATCAGCTTGGCTGCCTGACGGTGAACGCGGTTGCCGAGGTCGGCATGACGGACGAGGCCGTTGCCGAGATCGCTACCGAGCTCTTCGATCGGATGCAGGAGATCTTCCGTTCCGCGATCGAGCGCGGCCAGGGGACCGGCGAGATCGCCGCCACCCGGACCCCGGCCGCCGCTGCGGGGGCGCTGCTCGCTGCCGCGATCGGGACCGCCGTACTGGCCAAAGCCGGCACTACTCCGGCGCACCTCGGCCACATTCTGGACGCCGCCCTGGATATTTGACCCTCGGGTACACAACTGCCTATGGTGGTCGGGTGAGCAATCCGCGGCTGGCTCGGTTCAGCAACTTCGGCCCCAACTGGTACGCCGTGGTGATGGGGACCGCGATCATCCCGGGAGCCGGGATCGCGCTCCCCCATCAGTTCCCGGGCGCCATTCACGTCTGGCGGGTCGTCGCCGTACTGGCGTTCCTTGAGTTGCTTGCCCTGGTGGTTGCCCGAGGCATCCATTGGTTCGCGCACACCGATCAAGCCCGGGCCGGCCTGCTCGACCCGGCCGTCGCGCCGTTCTACGCCTGCGTCTCGCTGGCGTTCCTCGCGGTCGGCCTGATCTCCTACACGGTCGGCCACACGTTCCTGCCGGATGGACTCGCGATCACGCTGAGCGCGGTCCTGTGGACGATCGGAACCGTCATCGGCATCGTCTGCGCGGTCGGCCTGACCGTGCTGATGATCGTCAAGCACGACCTGAAGATCCTGGCTGCCGGCCCGGCCTGGCTGCTGCCACCGACCGGCACGATGGTCTCGGCCGCCTTCGCCAAACCGCTCCTCGAACACCTGGATCCCGGTCAGGGCAAGGCATTGCTGGTCGTCACCCTGTACGCGATGTTCGGCCTCGACCTGTTGATGACGATCGTGGTTCTACCGCTCGTCCTGCACCGGCTATTCGTGCACGGCCCGCTGCCGGTCCAGGCGACGCCGGCGCTGTTCATGGTGATCGCACCATTCGGCCAGGGGGTCAATGCCCTCGGCAACCTTGGCGATCAGGCCATCCACTCCGGCCTCCCCACGCCATACGCCGAAGGCCTGCAGGCACTGGCCGTCGTCGGCGGCGTACCGCTCATGGGGTTCACGCTGCTCTGGGGTGCGATCTGCTTGGTGCTGCTCGGCTGGGCCTTCAGCCAGGGGCTCAAGTTCTCGATGGCCTGGTGGGGAATCCCCTTCTCGTGGGGCACAATCGTCACCGGCCTGACCAACCTCACCAAGCACACTGAACTGCACGCGCTGTCCTGGTTCACAGTCGCGTGCTACGTCGTACTGGCCGCCTCGTTCCTCTACGGCTGGCCGATCACCGCCTGGCGCCTCATCACCGGCAAACTCCCCGCGCAGGCATAGAACTGCGCCGGCCCCACGTGGGACCGGCGCCGTTCTGTCACGTCAGTGCTTGAAGGCGTCCTTGGCCTTCTCGCCGGCCTGCTTCAGGTCGGCCTTCGTCTGGTCCATCTCGCCCTCGGCCTGCAGGTCACGATCATCGGTCGCGTCCCCGGTCATCTCCTTGACCTTGCCCTTGGCCGCTTCAGCAGCGTTCTTCAGCTTGTCTCCGACGCTCATGATCACTCCTCCGCGTTTCCGCTAGAGCCCTCCGGTGCCCACGCGTCACCCATCCATGCGCGAACCGGATCGAACATCAGGTCGTTACATTCTTGACGTGGTGAATTAACACTCGTACGGTACCGGGGATGCTGTCCCTGTGACGAAAGGCGTCCCGTGTCCCGTTTCCTCCGCCGCGCAGTCGCGCTGGCGACCGCCGTACCGGTCCTGCTCGCCGCGGCGATCACGCCCGCTCAGGCGAAGAGTGACTTCAGCGTCAAGCCGTTCATGGGCTGGAGCAGCTGGAGTGTGCAGTCGTCGAACAACCCCGCCTACGGCACCAAGTGGCTGACCGAGGCGAACGTGAAGTCCGCCGCGGACTCGATGGCGAAGAACCTGCGGTCGTCCGGGTACGTGAACATCAACCTGGACGCCGGCTGGAACGCCAACTGGAACTGGGAGTTCCGCACCGACGCCAACGGCATCCCCGAGGCCGATCCGGAGCGCTTCCCGAACGGGATCGCCAGCCTCGCCCGGTACGTGCACAGCAAGGGCCTGAAGATCGGCCTGTACGGCGGCGCCGGGCTGCAGACGGCGATCTACGACAAGAACGCCCCAATCCTCGGCACGAACTGCACCACGCAGGACATCACCGTCTACCCGCTGGTGAAGACGAACATGTGGGGCGGCGACTGGAAGATCGACTTCACCAAGCCGTGCGCGCAGGCGTACTTCAACTCGATCACGAAGCGGTTCGCCTCCTGGGGCATCGACTTCCTCAAGGTCGACGGCGTGCTGGTGGAGAACATCCCGGACATCAAGGCCTGGTCGAAGGCGATCGACCAGAGCGGCCGCAAGATGTGGCTGACCGCGAGCGCCTGGCCGATCCCGCGCGAAGCCGGTGAAGGTCTGCAGCCGTGGGCGAACAGCGTCCGCGTCAACACCGACGTCGAGTGCTACTGCAACACCGTGTCGACCTGGACCAGCTCCGTCGACAACCGCTGGGAAGACCTGCCGAAGTGGCTGGACGTCGTCCGGCCGAACTACTGGCCGGACCTCGACTCGATGCCGATCAACAACAACTCCGGCGTCGGTATCCAGGACGGCATCAACGAGACCGAACGCCAGTCCGTCATGACGTTCTGGTCGATGGCGTCGTCACCGCTCTACGTGGGTGGCGACTTGCAGAACATCGACAAGTTGGCCGTCGCGATCCTCACCAACCGCGAGGTGATCGCGGTAGACCAGGCCGGCGTCATCCCGACCCGCGTCACCGATGGCACCTTGCAGATCTGGAAGAAGCGCCTGCCCGGCGGCAAGCTGGCGGTCGCCGTCTACAACCTCGGCTCCGAGACCGCCGACATCCGCGTGAGCTGGCAGCAGCTCGGCATCCACGGCAGCAAGCACGTCCGCGATCTCGTTGCCCATGACAACCTTGGCCGCGCGAACAAGTCCTGGACCGCGACCGCCGTACCGGCGCATGGGTCGCGGCTGATCACCCTCTCCTGAAACCTCCCTGCGGCGGGCGAACTGCCCTCGCCCGCCGCAGGGTGACACCTATCCGACACACGACGGTGATTGTGCTCCGGTACGGCGCGGGAGCAAGCTAGGGACCGTTCCGCCCCCGAACGTGTACCGAAGGGGAACCGGCATGAGCACTGCGCACATCGACGTCACCGACCACGAGCACCTGCCGAACGACGGCTGCGAGACGGTCGATCACGAGGACCACGTCGACCACGTCCACGGCGGCGAACGTCACCCCGAGGCGCTGGTCCACGCCGGCCACGCCGACCCCCACAGCGACAGCGACGGCTGCGAGACCGTCCAGCACGGCGACCACCAGGATCACCTCCACGACGGCCACCGCCACTTCCAGCACGGCGACCACGTCCACGAGCACTGACCCTCAGTTGAGTAGGGCGGCGGCCAGTCGGACTGCGTTGTCGCGACCGTAGGGGTCGGCGTCGTGGGCGTTGGCGATGAGGAGTAGGTGGATGGCGCGGTAGAGGCGCAGTCGCTCAGGTTCGTAGCCGAAGCGACTCACGACTGCCGCGTCGAACGCCGCCTCGATCTCGCGGATCTCCGGGGACCAGAGCGCGTACATCGTCCCCGCACTCGCCGCGTCGTACGCCGGATCACCGGCCATCGTCATCAAGCCGAAGTCCAGCACCGCGAGGGGCCGGCAGTCCGCGTCGACCATGATGTTCCCCGCGGTCACGTCCCCATGGACCAGCCCGGTCGTGTTGTCCGGCAACGACCGCACCTCCGCAAGCAACCGCTCGACCTTCCCTTCGAGATCGTCGATCGCTGACCCAAGCTTGCCCCGGAACCGTTCAACCCGCCGCGCGGTCAGCTCCGCCAAGGCCTCCGGCCAACTCTGCCCCGGCGCCCGCATCGGCTCACTCTCATCCAGCACCGCCAACTGCGTCCGCAGCCGGACCGACGCCAACTCCCCCAGCACCTCAAGCACGCATTCCAGCCCCATCCCCAGCTCAGGCTCCAAGGTGTACAACGGTGCTCCCGGCAGCTCAACCTCAACCGTCACCCGGTACGGCGAACCTTCGTGCACCTCGAGGATCTCCGGCGTACGGATCGAGAGCCCCGCCCCCGCCAGTCCCGCGTAGAAGTCCGCCAACCGCCTGAGCTCCGCCGTACCCGCATGGAACCAGACCTTCGCAACCTTCCCTCCGCCCAACCGAAACACAGCCCCCTGCATCCCGAGCGCGATCTGCTCAGCTTCGGGATAGCCCGGCACCTCCAGCTTCACGCGAGACTCCTCGCCAGTAGATCGAGCACGCCGACATACGCCGCCGACTTCGCACCCCGTGGCGCCAACGACCCCTCGACGCGCAGCTCGCTCAGCGAATCCTGCAACGCGGGCAGCAGACCTGGATGCGATCGCACCAGGCCGCCCGCGAACACCACCGTTGCCCCGGCGGGGATCTCCGCCATCCGCACGGCGCGGGCCAGCGACTCGATCACCCGTGCCTGGTCGTCCGTCGGCAGTGGTGTCGGCAGCGCGTGCCCACCAATCGCCGCGTCAAGACACCCGCGCCGGCCACAACCGCCACAGACCGCGTCGCCGAACCCCACCTGATGCCCGAACTCCACCTCGACGAGTTCCCCCGCCGACAGCCGAACCGCACCCACGCCGGTCCCGATCACGACGTACAGCAGCTCCATCGGCGTGCCGTCCCGCAGCAGCCACTCCCCCAGCGCGCCCGCCTCAGCGTCGTTCAGCGACACCTCCGGGCGTCGCGGGAACCCGAGCTCCTCCCACGCCTCGACATCCATCCACCCCAGGTGGTGCGCGCCCCGCACACGACCGTCCACCACCCAGCCGGGCGCTGCCAATCCATACCGGTACGTCGTCTCCGGTTGCACCACCCCGTCTGCGAAGGCGATCGTGCCGTCGATCAACGTCGCCGTCTGCACCGACGAGCCGCCCACCTCAACCGCCACCAACGGCTGCATGCTCATGGCGTCAGGCTAGTTGGGGGCGGCGGGCGGTGCGCGGGAATTAGCGTGGGTTGGCGGACCGCCCCCACTCACCAACCTCCGCGGCGGCGGTACCGCCCCGGTTAGCCGCCCGGCTGGAAGTGCCGTTGGAGGTCGTTGGTGAGTGTTGGCGGTCCGCCTGCCTGAGGTGCCTGCGTTCGACTTCGGTCAGACCGCCCCAGATGCCTGCGTCCTGACCGGATTCAAGCGCCCAGGCCAGGCACTCGGCTCGAACTGGGCACTGGGCGCAGATGCGTTTGGCGGCTTCGGTCTGCAGGAGCGAGGGGCCGGTCGTGCCGATGGGAAAGAACAGCTCGGGGTCCTCGTCCTGGCAGGCGGCGGACAAGATCCATCCGGCCGCCCGTACCCGCATCTCCGTCTCGCTGCTGCCCATCCCGGTCTCCTTCAGGTGCTCCTGAAGGTAAGACCACGCCAACCGCTCAGATGTGACTAACCGTCGTGGCCGGAGTGGTGGCCGGAGACAGGCAACGGTTGCCGGAGACCCCGCACCACAGGTCTCCGGCCCTGAGAACCTGTCTCCGCCGCCAGCCGTCGGGGGCGTCGACACCGCAGGGTGGGCTTGAACAAGTTATGACCTGTCCACCCCCACCAGTTCCTGTTCAAACCCCCGACTGTCGGCTCGGTGATGCGGTGGTTGAGGAGCCGGTGGCGGTGGCCGGAGACAGGTAACGGTGGCCAGGGAACCCGCACCACAGGTCTCCAGCCCCGACTACCTGTCCCGGGCCATCACTGGTGGCCGGAGACAGGAAATGACGGGGAGAGACAGGGACTGGTGGCTGGGGACAGGGAGTGGTGGCTGGAGACCTCGAGCCATGGGTCTCCAGCCCTGCCTGCCTGTCTCCGGCCACAACTAGGGCATGTTGATGACGTGTTGAGCTTCAGAGACACGCTCTAGTTGGCGAGGACGTCGTTGAAGGCTTCGGTTGAGGAGGGGTGGGTGTAGATGGATTCTCGGAGCTCGGTGGCGGTGATGTGGTGGCGCATGGCGAGGGCGACGGTGTTGATGAGTTCTTGCGCGTCGACGCTGAGCAGGGCCGCGCCGAGGATCTCGTCGGTGTCGGCGTCGATGACGAACTTCATCATCCCGCGCGTCTCCTCGACGATGTACGCCCGCGGCATCGCGATGATGTCTGCCACGTTCTGCTTCGCGACCCGGATGCGGCGTCCGTCGGCGCGGGCCGCGGTCTCGGTCAGGCCGATGGTGGCCAGCGGCGGCGACATGAAGAGAGTCTTCGGTACGGCGACCCGGTCGGCGGTCGACCGCTTGCCGGTGCCGAGCAGTTGGTCCAGGACGATCCGGCTGTCGTCCAGCGAGATGTAGGTGAACTGCGGTCCGCCGTTCACGTCGCCGAGCGCGAAGATGTGCGACCGGCTCGTCCGCAGGTGCTCGTCGACCGCGACCGCGCCACGGTCGGTCAACTTCACCCCAGCGCTCTCCAAGCCCAGCTCCGCGACGGCCGGCGCCCGACCGGTCGCCGCGAGGATCGTGTCGACGGTGAGCGTGTGCTCCCGGCCGTTCTTCTCGTACACGACGGTGTCCTCGCCGCGGATCTCCACGATCCGGGCGCCGGTCACGATCTCGACGCCCTCGCCGGTCAGGATGTCCGCCGCGGAGGCCGCGATGTCCTCGTCCTCCTGACCGAGGATGCGCGGCGACGCCTCGAACACGGTCACCTGCGATCCGAACCGGCGGTAGATCGACGCGAACTCGATGCCGAGATACCCACCACCGATCACCGCCAGCCGCCCGGGCAGCTCCTTGCCGTGCACCAGGTCGACGTTCGTCACCGTCCGCGGGCTGTCCCGCAGCCCCGGGATGTCCGGGATCACCGGCTCGGACCCGGTGTTGATCAGGATCGTCTCCGCCACCACCTGAACGTTGCCCACGGCAATCGTGTGCTCGTCGACGAAGGTCGCCGAACCGGTCAGGACGGTGATCGTGTCGGCGTTGTTCAGCGCGTCGTAGTTGCCCGCGCGGAACGTCGAGGTCAGCTGCTGCACTTCGCCGATCGCGTGCTCGAACCACTCCTGCGGCGAGTCGTCCGGCCGGCGCTTGCCCGAGTGGTGGACCAGCATCTTCGTCGGTACGCAGCCGACGTTCGGGCAGGTCCCGCCGTACATGCTGTCCGAGCGTTCGATCAGGATCACCCGGCGGCCGGCCCGCCCCAGCGCCGCCGCGGCGACCTTGCCGCCCTTCCCGAACCCGATCACAGCGACATCTGCCTGCAGCGTGTTGGTCATGCTGCCCAGTCTGATGCGCACAGATGATCCGCAACAGCTTGCTTTGGGTCAGATATATGCTCATACGTATCATGGATCTCACCAGCTACGTGATCGACCTCGCGCGAGCCGCCGGGACGGTCGACAAGCGCTGCCTGTTCGCCCCGGCGACCGAGATGCGGGTCGGCCGGTACGGCGAACGCGAGGCGGCCTTCCACTTCGTTCTCGAGGGCGAGTGCACCGTCGACCTCCCCGGCCGGACGCTCCACCTCGGTCCGGGCGACGCCGTCCTGCTCCCGACCAGTCCCCCACACACCATCCGTACGGCGGGCCCCGCGCCGTACCGGCCGTCGTTCGAGACGCCCGGTTCGACGTTCGACACGGTCCGCAGCCCGTCGGGCGAGGTCGGTACCGACATCTTCTGCGGGCACTTCACGATGGCATCCGGCGCCGGCGACCTGCTGCTCCGTTCGCTGCCCGATCCCCTGGTCGTCTCGTTCGGCGCTGCCAACGAGGCAGTCCGCAGCCTCGCCGCCTTGCTCCGTACCGAGGCTCGTTCCGAGTCCTCCGGCAGCGCCGCGATCCTCAACGCCCTCTGTACGGCGCTCCTCGCGCTGATGCTCCGGCACAGCGGCACACCGGCCCCGTGGACCGCGGTCACCGACGACCGGATCGCTGCCGCGCTGAACGCCGTACTCGATGATCCTGGCGCGCAGTGGACGGTCGACCGGCTGGCGGAGAGCGCATCGATGTCCAGGGCAACGTTCATCCGGCACTTCACCCGGCACACGGCGACGCCGGTGGCGACCTTCATCACGCAGCTGCGGATGATGATCGCCACCGACCTCCTCACCGACCCGAGCCACACCGTGGCTTCGGTCGCGGCCCGGGTCGGCTACCACTCCGAGTCCGCCTTCACCCGGACCTTCCAGGCCGCGACCGGTCAGACGCCGGGTCGCTACCGCCGTACGGCGACCGTCAGCCGAGGCACGCCTTGACCGCGGCCGACAGGCTCGACGCGCGCGGTTCGCCGACCCGGAACGACCAGCGGTTCATCACGTAGCCGAAACCGACCCCGGCATCCGGGTCCGCAAACCCGATCGAACCGCCGGAGCCGGGGTGACCGAAGGCCCGCGGACCGAGCATCGGCTGCGGCGGGCAGGAACGCCAGAATCCCAACGACATGTAGAAGGACCGGTCCGCCGGAAGGTCGAGCCCGGGCGGCAGGCCATTCATCCGGGTCTTGTCGGTCTGCACCTCGATCATCCGGTCGACCGTCGCCGGTTCGAGGAGGCGAATGCCGTCCACATCGCTGACGGTGGCGGCGTACATGCGGGCGATCGAGTGGGCGTCGGCGGTCATGTTCGCGGCCGGTACTTCGGCCGCACGCCACGCCCGCTTGGTGAAGTAGTCCGAGGTCGGGTCGAAGGCACCACCAAGGACACCCGCCTTGGCCTGCACCGATCCCTCACCCCACACCGAGCTCATCCAGGCGTTGACCGTGTCCGCGTCCAGCCCGGTCGTCTCAAGGATGCCCTCGGTCATCTCCTCCAGTGTGAACGGCGCGGCGTACTCGATCGTCGCCACATTCTCTTCCTCCTCCGCAGGCAGTCCGATCCACGCCCGCAGGCCGAGCGGCCGCGCGATCTCTTCGGCGAAGAAGGTGCCGAGCGACTTGCCCGAGATCCGCCGTACGACCTCACCGACCAGGTAGCCGAACGTCATCGCGTGATAGACGTGCTCGGTGCCCGGCTTCCACAGCGGCTTCTGCGCCTCCAGCGCGTGGATGACCGGGTCCCAGGCGTAGGCCTCCTCGAGCGTCAGCGGGCCGTCGATCAGCGGCAGACCGACCTGGTGCGACAAGAGCCAGCGGACCGGGATCTGATCCTTGCCCTCGGCACCGAACTCCGGCCAGTACTTGACCACCGGTGCGTCGAGATCGAGCAGACCGCGCTGCGCGAGCAGATGCGCGCAGATCGCGGTCGCGCCCTTCGTCGTCGAGGCGACCTGCGCGATCGTGTTCTGCTCCCAGGGCCGCTGCGCCTCGGTGTCGGCGAAGCCGCCCCACAAATCCACGACCGGCCGGCCGCCGGCGTACACGGCGCAGGACGCGCCCGACTCTCCGGGATGGCCCTCGAAGTTCGCCCGGAACGCATCCGCGACCTTGCCCCAACCGTCCGCAACGTGACCGTTCACTGTGATGTCCATGCCGAGAACAATTCCGAACCGCGCTGACACGGCCCTGACACCGCTCAGTCACCGCTCAGTCAGTGCAGGGTGTAGCCGCCGTCGATCACGACGACGGACCCGGTCATGAAGCTCGACGCGTCCGAGGCCAGGAACAGCACGGCCGGCGCGATCTCCTCCGGTACGGCGTACCGCTGCATCGGCGCGTCATCGATCCAGCGCGCCTTGAACCGCGGCTCGTCCACCGACGCCATCTCGGTCTTCGTGTAGCCGGGCGCCACCGCGTTCACCCGGATGTTCAACGGCGCCCACTCCGCCGCCAGCGACTTCGTCAGCTGATGCACCGCCGCCTTCGACGCGTTGTACGCCGGCTGCCACTGCGGCCGATTGACGATCTGCGCCGAGATCGAACCCACGTTGACGATCGTCCCGCCGCCGACGGTCTTGAAGTGCGCGGCCGCGGACTGACTCAACTTCCACAACCCACTCACATTGGTCGCGAACACTTCGTCCCACTCGTCATCCGGTACGTCGAGCGCCGGCCGATGGAAGCAAGCACCCGCGTTGTTGACCAGGATGTCGAACCGCCCAGTCGCCTCGAGGGCAGCACCAACCGCAGCCTGGCCCGACTCCCGATCGTTCACATCGAGCTGGACGCCGACCACCGTCCGCCCGGTCGCCTCCGACAGTTCCTCGGCCGCCACCTTCGACGCCGCCTCGTCCCGCGCCCCGATCACCACATCCGCCCCGGCCTCAGCCAGCCCCGTCGCGAAGGCCCTGCCCAGACCGCGGTACCCACCAGTGACCAGCGCCGTCCGCCCAGCCAGCGAGAACTTCTCCAAGATGCTCATCGCACGATTGTCGCGCGAACCGCCGTACTCAAATAGCGTGCCGTTATGGCAACCATCACCGAGACCTTCGCGTACGACGGCGGCCGGGACGTCACGGCGTACATCCCGGACGAGCCACCCCAGGCGATCATCTACGCGGGTGACGGCCAGCTGATCTCCCAGTGGGGTGCGCTCCTGAACGAATCGCCCGACGTACCGCCCACGATGCTGGTGGCCGCGCATCGGCTGGACGACGAGATGGAGCGTCTGCACGAGTACTCGCCGGGCTTCGACGGCGAGCGCTTCGCGGCACACGAGAAGTTCTTCGTCGAGGACATCCGCGCCCACTTCGGCATCACGCTTCCGGCCGACCGCACGGCCATCTACGGCGTCTCGGCCAGCGGCGAGCTCGCGTTGGCACTCGGCCTACGGCACCCCGACATCTACGGCACGATCCTCTGCGCATCGCCCGGTGGCGGCTACCAACCGCCGGGCGACATGCAGCCCACGCTCCCCCGCGCCTACTTCACCGCAGGCACCGAAGAACCCTGGTTCGCCGAAAACGCCGCCCGCTGGGCCACCGCCCTCACCGAAGCCAACGCCGACGTCCGCACCACCCAACGCCCCGGCAACCACGGCGACCCCTTCTGGCGCGAGGAGTTCCCCCTAATGGCAGCCTGGGCCTTCAGCTGACGCAGAGACAGAACGGATGCCCGGCCGGATCCAGGAACACGCGGAACGTCGTACCGGGTTGGTGTTCGGGCTTGGTGGCACCGATCTGGAGGACCTCGGCCTCGGCGGTGTCGAGGTCCTGGACCATGACGTCGAGGTGCATCTGCTGCGGGGCGTCCTGGCCGGGCCAGGCCGGGGCCTTGAAGTCCTGCACGCCTTGGAAGCAGATGCAGCTGCTGCCGTCCTCCGGGCGGATCTCCCCCCACGTGTCGTCCGCCTTGACCGTCCACCCGAGCAGCTCGCCGTAGAACTTCGCGAGCGCGGCCGGGTCCGGGCAATCGATCACAAAACTGGGATACATCGCGATAGTCATATCGGCACGCTACCCACCATTCCGGACATTTTGCGTCCGGTTGCCGGGCTCGAGGGCGGCGTGGAGTACGACGCTTTGTTCGGTGAAGCCGAGTTTCTCGTAGAAGGCGCGCGCAGACCGGTTGGCGGTGTAGGCGGTGACTGCGATGGCGACTGCTGACTGGGTTCGGGCCCAGGTGATGAAGTCACGGACCAGGAGCTGTCCGATGCCGCTGGAGCGAACGGGTTCGTCGACGTACAGGCTTCGGATCTCGGCGGTACGGCGGCCGAATCGGGTCGGCGACGGAGCCCCGACGTACCCGACCAGATGGCCGGCGGCGCTCCCGTCGTACCGGGCAACCAGCACGAGGGCCGCCTCGTTCTTCATCAGGCGGATGAAGTCCGCTCGCGCATGTTGCTCGGGCCAACCGACGTCGACCAGTGCGTCGTGTGCACCGGCGTCCTCGGCGAAAAGGCTCGTCTCGAGCCGCACCAGGTCATCGAGATCGGCGGCGTCAGCAACATCGACGCGAAGGCTGGACATCAAGCCACACTACCGGGCGGTTTGCGACGTAGCTTTCTGCTCGCTCGGCCCCAGACGACGACCAGCCCGACCGGGACGAGCACGATGAAGCCGAAGTCCATCCAGCGCCACCGCGGGGCCTCCGACTGCCGCACCCGGGTCGGCTTGTGCGGATCGACCGCGAGCCGCACGACATCGCCGGTCGCGGGTAGCCGATGCAGGTCCTCCACGATCACGCGCACCCCTTGGTACGGCGCCCGCAGCTCAGCGTTGAACGACTTGCCGCGCTGATCGTAATTGGTGCGGATCACCTGGGCCGGGACGATCTCGGCCCGCTGATTGAGCGCCAGATCGTCGTACGCGAAAGCCATCGAGAGGCCCGACATCCCCAGCATCCACACCAAACTGAACACCGACCACTGCGCCGCCGGCGTCGACATGACCATCCGCTCCAGCCACGGCCCGTCGTCGCCACGAACGTTACGCCGATGCCTGCCGGACTCCGCTGACGAGTTCATGGGCACCTTCCGGGATCGACAAGTCCGTTGCCGACCAGACTTCCCGGCGCACCCTGAAACCCCGCGGGTCTCACCCGTTCTATCTCCCAACCGCCCCCGCGCGTTACACCTGTGTCCCGACGGACCGGACGCTCGTAACCTGGGCGTCGCTTGTGGTCAACGTGGAGGAAACATGTGCTTCTTACCTTGAGAGCCCACGTCGGCCGCGAGGCGGTGAGCTTCATGTACGAGCACGTTGATCCGTTTATCGGGACCGGCGCCACTGACCTGGCCGCTCCTAAGGGGCTGGCCGCGAACTGGTGGTGGCCCAAGCCGCAGGTCGGCAATACCCATCCGGGTGCTCTGCATCCGTTCGGGATGGTGTCGGCTTGCCCGTATTCAGGGGCCTACCCGACCGGGTACGGGCTGTACGACTTCAACACCGAGGGTGTGCCGGCTCAGTTGTACGACCGGCCGGTCGCTTCCGGGTTCACGCACTTCCAGCAGTCCGGCACGGGCGCGATCCGCAAGTACTACAACTACTTCCGAGTCACACCGATGCTCGGTCCGCTCGATGATTTGGGCACCACGTGGGATCTGCTGGACGAGGTGGCCGAGCCCGGGTACTACGCGGCGACGCTGAGCTCCGGCATCCGCTGCGAGGTCACGGTCGGTCCGAAGTCCGCCGTGCACCGATACACCTTCCCCGCGAACGACGCGGCGCGGATCGTGATCGACGCCTCGACCGGTGGCCTCGCCATCCCGCACAGCCAGACCGTGCCGCTCAAAGCGCATCTCGCGATGCTGGAGCCAGGGGTCGCTCAGGGCGAGATCCATGTCGAGGGCGTGCCGCTGGCCGTGCATCTGGAAGTCGACGCGCCAGGGTGGCGGCAGCTGCTCTGGTACGACCGGCGTCTGATGCCCGGCGGCACCCGCCTCGACTTCGACTACATCCGGCCGACCACGCTGCGGCCGTTCGGGCTGATGTTCATGGGCCCCTCCCGCGCTGAGCAGACCGTCGAGGTGCGGCTCGGGTTCTCCTTGCGCGGGTGTGAGGCGGCCCGCGACAACCTGTACACGGACGTCGGCCGGAGCCAGGCAACCTTTGCCGGGCGGCGCGAGGAGACGACACGCAGTTGGCGCGAGCACCTCGGCAAGGTTGACATCAAGGCCGAGTCCGACGACCAGGCAACCATCTTCGGTACGGCGCTCTACCACTCGCTGGTCAAGCCGTGCTTCGCCCCGGACGAGAGTCCGTCGACGACCACCGCAGGCCCGTACGCGTTCGACATCTGCACGATGTGGGACATCTACCGCACTCAGCTCCCGCTGATGACCACGTTGTTCCCGCAGCGTTCGGTCGCGCTGGCGAACTCGCTGCTGTCGATCTGTGAGCAGGAGGGCAACCTCCCGATCGGCTACCGGATGGCCAAGGGCGCCGACCGGTTCTCCCGGCAAGGCAGTGCGCTCGCGCACACTTTCCTCGCCGATCTGTGCCAACTGGATCTGCCCGGTATCGACTGGGACTGGGCCATGGTGCACCTCGAGATGGACCTGCGCCGCACGTACGGCGAGGACTACCTGGTGCACGGCGTCGCGCATCCGATCAGCCACACGCTCGACCTGGCCTACGCCTATCACTGCACCGCGTCGATCGCCCGGAAGCTGCGCGACCGGCCGCTGGCGCAGCAGCTGCGTGACCACGCGCAGGGCTGGCGGGCAGCGTACGACCCAGGTACTGGTCTGCTGCGCGACTCGACCTTCTATGAGGGCGGTCGCTGGAACTACTCGTTCCGCCTGCTGCACGACATGCGCGCTCGGATCGCGCTGGCCGGTGGCGACGACGCGTTCGTGGATCTGCTCGACCGGTTCTTCGGGTACGACGCCGTACCGGTGACTCAACCGGGAGTGGCGCCGAGCGTGGCCGAGATGGACGCCGGGTATGAGCTGTGCCGGTTCGAGGGACTGAACAACGAACCGGACTACGAGGCGCCGTGGTCGTATCACTACGCGGGCCGGCCGGATCGAACCGCAGAGATCGTGCATGCCGCCGTTGCCAACCAGTTCGGCACCGGTCGGGGCGGGTTGCCGGGGAACGACGACTCCGGCGGGCTGTCTGCTTGGTATGTGTGGGCGACGCTCGGGCTGTTCCCGGTGGCTGGGCAGAACCTGTTCCTGGTCAGCGCGCCGGCCGTGGCGGAGTCCACGATCCAGCTGCCGACCGGCGACCTGTCGATCACCACGCGCGGATTCGAGCCCGTCGAGGCCGGCGGACCGGTCTCCTACGTTCAGTCGATCGCGGTGAACGGCAAGACAATCGAGCGCCCTTGGCTGTCCGGCCGGGAGCTGCGGCACATCCGCAACCTGCACATCGAGCTCGGCCCGCGGCCCTCCAGCTGGGGCACGCGAGTCAGGCCACCATCCACATCCGACACCGCTGGAGGTGAGGCATGAAACCCAACCGCCGACTGGTCCTTGTCGTCCGCGCCGACCCGGTGATCTGCGGGCATTCGGGCGAAGCACGGTGCCTCGCCGAGGTGGCGCTCACCCGTGGGTTCGACGACGTACGGATCGTGACTTGGCCGCTCGATGCGCTGGAGGCGGCCGGTCTGCCGATGAAACCGCTCGACGGCGTGCTGCCGTACAGCCCGGGCATCACCGTGGAGCGGCCCGATCCTGTTGGCGACTACCGGGTTCCGGACGGGCGCTACCTCTCCGGGCTGATCGGGCGGCTGGTCGAGCTGTTCAGCGAGGGCGTACCGACGGTCGCGATGTCCCTCTACCTGAGCCCGCACGCGATCGCCGTACAGGAGGCTGTCCAGGTTGCGCGCGCGATTGGGCCTGCGCAGATCATGACAGTGGCTGAGGCGGTGGGCTCCGACATCACCAACGTCGTGCGCGAGTGCGTGAACACGGGACGGTTCGGGGCAGCCGCGCACATCCTGTCCGTCTATCTGGCGGCCGACCACTGCGTGGCCGTGTCGTCGTACACCAAGGATCTGATTGTCGCGTCGGCGGCAACGCTCGATGCCATGCACGGTACGACGTTCGCCCAGCGATGCCGGGAGCGGATCGCGATCTCGTATCCGGCGGTTGACTCCTGGCCGTACCTGTCCCTCACCGACGACAACATCGCCGAAACCCTCACCAGGCGCGGCCTTTCGCGGGACGGCTACGTCCTCTTCCTCTCGCGAATCGCGTCGGCCAAAGGTGTCGACGATCTGATCGACGCGTACGTCGGCTCCCGTTCGGCCTCGCGCGTCCAACTGGTTCTAGCCGGCCGCGGACCGCAGGAAGCCGCAGTGCTGGCCCGCGTCGCCGCATCCGGACTGAGCGACCGCGTGCACGTGTTGACCGACGTCGACGACGCCGAGAAGCCCGCCCTGATGGCCGGCAGCGCGGCCTTCGTCCTGCCGACCCGCGAGCAGCCCGAGTTCGTCGAGACCTTCGGAATCGCCCTGGTCGAGAAGGCCCTCGCCGGCGGCGGCCCCATCATCACCTGCGCCACCGGCGGCGTCCCTGAAGCAGTCGGCGACACCGCCCAACTAGTCCCACCCCGAGACCCAGACACCCTCCGCACCACCCTCGACGAGGTCGTCTGCGACTGGACCCCCGACCAACGAACAGCCGCCGCCGAGCGAGCCCGCGCCCACGCCCTACAGTTCGACCGAGCCCAAGTCTTCGACCGCCTTTTCACCCACGCCCAACCCCCCGCCGTACCGGTCGCTTAAGGCCGGTGCCTTCGCGGGATTTTGATGGCTGTGACGCTGAGCGATCCAACAGGTGAGCAACTGGGCCGTGGTTGCTTGGCGATCCACGAGCGCCTACTGCCGTTTCGAGCCCCGGTCGAGGCGACCTGTGCCGCGAGCCAGCGGCACAGCTAGTCGGGGTTATGGTCCGACTGCTGGGGTGTCGTCGGTGGCCCAGGGGTCGGTGAAGCCGGGCGCGAGCGACCTGAGTCGTTCGCGGAAGGCTTCGCGGGCTGCGACGAGTGCGGGGTTGGGCTGGGTGCTGGCTGTGGGGAGCCTGGTGGGCTGTTGGTATGTCGGGCCGCTCTCGGCGTCGCCCCAGGAGAACCGGGCCCCGCTGACCTGGCCCGCGCTTGCATTGGCTCGGTCGTCCCTGCTCGTGCTGGCACTAGGCGTGCTGGACTCGCGGACGCTGGCACGAGCGCCGCTGGCGCTGGCGCTGGTCGCGGTCGTCGCGGTCGTCGCGGTCGTCGCGGTGGTGGTGTTGTGGGCAGGGGTGACCCACGCGGCCATGGCTGCAAGCGCGACAGGGTCGGGTGGTGGTGGATCTGCCCAGGACGGGCGGGTGACTTTCACGACGCCGCGGGTGATGGTGATGGTCCATTGGTTCTTGTGGACTGCGCGGTGGTGGGCAGCGCACACCAGGGCAAGGTTGCGCAGCCTGGTCGGTCCTCCGTCGGCCCAGTGGATCACGTGATGGGCGTGACACATCCACGGCGGTGCCTTACACACCACACAGCCCTTGTCTCGCTTGTTCAGCGCCCGCCGGATATACCGGTTCACGAACCGCTGTTCAGTGCCGACATCCAGCGGCTGCGAATCCCCACCGAGCACAATCGGCAAAATCGCGGCATCACAGGCCAGCAGCCGGACCGCACCGGCGGACAGGTTCCCACCGAACACCAACTCACCCATCCCACCCGTGGCACCGCTCGCACCGGTTCCACCGTTCGCGCCGGCCGCGCTGTTGAAGGCGTCTGGGATGTTCGCGAGAGAGTTCTTGAGGTCGTTGAAGTCGATGGTGACGGTCAGATGCGGAACGCCGGGGTAGTCGGGGTTGCCTGCCGCAGCATCCGAGATCCCGATCAGTGCGTCGGCTTGGCGCTGTTCCAGGGTGCGCGGGTCACGTTCACCGTCGATCGTTTTGTGGGGTTTGGCGAGGGTGTGGATCTGGGTCTTGACTTGTTCGCCCATGGCGGCGGGCAGGAACCCGGTGATCTTCACCCCGCCGTCGACGTCGCGTAGCCGTAGTGAGCGCTGCTTGTGGGCTTGGTCTTCGGCGGGTTCTGGGCCGTCGGTGTCGAGGCGGGCGAGGACGTCGCGGCCGAATTTGGTGAGTTCGCGGGTGTTGGTGTGCTCGGCAGCCCGGATCATCTCCCGTTCGGCGACGTCCAGGACTTCGACCGGGACCGTCGAGGGTGCTTTCTCCAGTGTCGACACGATGACCTTCGCCTGGTCGGGTGCCAGGACCGCCGACTCCGCCGGCTCAGAGGGGTCTGACGGGTCCACGAGAGCCGGCAACGCTTCCCCCACCGCTGAATACTTGGGCAGGTTACCGGCGAAGGCGAGGTCTTTGCGGACATCGGCGGGGACGAGCCGGTAGCGCTGCGATACCAGTTCGGTGGTGTCGCGGGCGCCGAGGTCTTGGGCGGTGCCCATTTCGTCGAGGCGGCCCATGACTTGCAGTTTCAGGGTTTCGACCAGGGCGCCGGTAGCCATCAGGGTGTCGAGAGTCGACAGCAGTTCGCTGCCGCTCTGCGTGTACACCGGTGGCATCGCCATGATCTCCATACCCATCAGCATAGCCATGGCCACCGACAGTTTTCGAGGCCAGAACCCCTTATATACAAAGAAAGTGTGGGCTGTTTGGTGTGGGCTGATGTCCACAAAACAGCCCACACCTGATCTCAGCCAAATTCAGGCGGCGGTGGTCGTGTTGATCGGAACCTTTCGTCATATGGCGCCGAAGAGTTTCCGACCAACCGACCACATCACGTACCTAAGCCGTAGCCCGTCAGCTCCAGGCAACGGGATCGCGGTCGCTGGGCTGGCCATCCGGCTCAGCCATGCGCTCTACTCGCTGTGCGTTTCAGTTGGCTGGCCTTGGCGGCCGGGCGGGGTGCAGACCGAAATGGTCTCGGCCGGGGGCGTGGGTTGGTGGTTGCTCGCCGCGTCCGGCCGATCTGAAAGACAGCATGGCGGGCCGCCGCGGTGGCTGAGGTGGATGGCGAGGCCGGCGGCCAGAGGTTCCCCGCTGCTTGGGGCTGACGGGCTTGGGTTGCGGTCCGGCAAGGCGGGCCGGTGACCAACTTCCCGTCGCCTGGGCTTCCGGGCTTCCGGGTGCGGTTCGGGAGGGATGGCCGGTGACCGCGTTTCCGTGGCTTGGGACTGACGGGCTCTGGGTGCTGTTCGGGAAGAGGCGATCGGCAGCTGGACTCACGTTCACCCGCGAGGCATGGGCCGGTGTGGTGCGTTGGTCGGTGATTTTTTCTTATATAGCGACCAAAACTTACCGACTACTGCACATCACACACCTCAGCCGTAGCCCATCAGCCCCAGGCAACGGGATCGCGGTCACCGGGCTCGCCATCCCCCTCAGCCATCTACTGGGCACGCCGTGTGGCATCAGTCGACCGCCCCCGGCGGTCGAGGTGGGCTTGTGGTCGATCGCCACATTCGGGCGAGCTGAAAGACAGTACGGCTGGGCCGCGGTGGCTGGGGGTGGCGGGCAGACGGCTTGAGTAATACGCATTAGCGTCTTGACTCGGCATGGCCGACCCGGTCACAGTCGAGGCGCCAACTCTGACCGCCCCCGGTTTTGGAGCTCAACATGCGTGTACGAACACTGCACTGCGCCCTGGCGGCCCTCCTGTCCCTTTCCGCACTCATCCCCGCTTCGACTGCCACGGCCAACGCGCCCGCCGGTACGGCGACTCGGTATGAGGCGGAGTCTGCGGCGTACTCGAGCGGTAGCGCGGTGGAGAGCAACCACACCGGGTTCTCTGGTACGGGGTTCGTTAACACGGGGAATGCTGTTGGTAGCTATGTGCAGTGGACGGTTGGCCGGGCGCAGGCTGGAGCTGCCGCGCTCAGCTTCGGGCATGCCAACGGGGGCAGCGCGATCCGCGCTGTGGACGTTACGGTCAACGGGACTGTGGTTGCCAAGGGCGTTCCATATGCGTCCACGGGCGGCTGGTCGGTGTGGAAGACGCGCGTCACGACTGCGAATCTCAACGCGGGTGCGAATACCATCCGCGTCACGGCAACTACTGCTGAGGGCACCGCGAATCTGGACTACCTCGACGTCACACCGGCTCCGACGGACTGGTCGACAGCGATGGTTGACTCGACCATGGCGCGCTACACGCCAGCTACAGTTGGCGGTTGGTCATATCCGGTCGGGCTCTACCTTTACGGGCAGTACCTGGTTTATCAGCGGACGCATGACGCCAAGAACCTGACTTACATCAAGTCCTGGGTGGACAGGTTCGTGGACTCGTCGGGGAACATCAACAACAGCTTCAATGACCTCGACAGCATGCTGTCCGGCCGGCTGCTGGTTCTGCTTCATCACGAGACCGGCGACAACCGCTATAAGGTTGCCGCTGGCAAGATCCGCACCAGGCTGAACACGTACCCGCGCACGGCCGACGGCGGCTTCTGGCATGCCGCTACCTACCGCCAGCACCAGTTGTGGGGTGACGGGGTGTTCATGGTCGACCCCTTCCTCGCCGAGTATGGGCGCGAGTTCGGCGACTCGACGTACACGGGTAGAGAGACCGTCGATCAGCTACTGACCTACGCCAAGCACTTGCAGTTGCCCAACGGTCTCCTGCGGCATGCGTACGACGAGGCTCGTGCGCAGAGCTGGGCCGATCCGAACACTGGGCTCGCGCCCGAGGTCTGGTGCCGGGCCGAGGGCTGGTACGGCATGGCGGTCATCGACGTGCTCGAAGCAGTACCGGCCAACCAGCCCCGGCGGGCCGAGCTGATCGCCGTACTGCGCAAGCTCGTGGCCGGCTACGCGCAGCACCAGGATCCGAAGACCGGCCGCTGGTTCCAGGTCGTTGACAAAGGCAACCGCACCGACAACTGGACCGAGACGTCCTGCTCGTCGATGTACACCTTCACGATCGACCGGGCTGTCCAGCGCGGGTACGTCGACGCGTCGTACCAGGCAACTGCCGACCGCGGCTACCGGGGAGTCCTGGCCACGATCTCCCTCGGCAACGACGGACGCACGAACCTCAACGACATCAGCGTCGGGACCAACGTCGGCAACTACCAGTACTACGTCGACCGGGCCCGCGCCACGAACGACTTCCACGGGCTGGGCGCATTCCTCATCATGAACGAACAACTCCGCAACTGACCCCACCCCAAGATCGCGCGCCACCGGGCCGTCCTTGATGGGTGATGTACCGACGGACGGGTAGTGGTCAGCCGGCGAGCTGACTCGCCCGCCCGACCGAGCCCGGTCCCTTGACCTTCCGCGCTTCGGCTGCGGTACAGAAACGAGGGGATCTCCCCGCAGATTGCCAGCGAAATACCGCAGGCTGGCAGGCTGGTGAGCGGGCTCTGGTGGGTCAGGCGCAGTGGGTGGGGTGGCAGGGTTCGCCGGCTTCGGAGAGGAGGCGTTGGGGGCCGGGGCCTTGGGTGGCGAGGGTGTCGTAGGGGTTGGCCAGGGCGCAGCGGTCCAGGGAGAGGCAGCCGCAGCCTACGCAGTCCTTGAAGTCGTCACGGAGTTGTTCGAGGTGCAGGATCCGGCGGTCGAGCTCGGCCTGCCAGCATTCGGAGATGCGTTCCCAGTCCTGGCGGTTGGGAGTGCGGTTCTCGGGGAGGAGGGCGAGGATCGCAGCCACCTCGGACAGCGGGATGCCGACACGCTGGGCGATCCTGATCATCGCGACCCGGCGAAGGGTGTCGCGCTTGTAGCGGCGCTGGTTGCCCGCGGTCCGGCGGCTGATGATCAGACTCTGGCGTTCGTAGAAGTGCAGCGCCGAGATCGCCACGCCGCTGCGTTGTGCCAGTTGTCCGACCGTCAGCTCTCCTGGCTGAACGTCGACTACTCCACCCATTGCTCTGCCCTCCAACCTCAACCTAGATCGAGGCTAGCTGACGATGGCGCGAGCGATCGGCCAGGCTCCCGGTGAGGTGTTCGACAGCACAGTGCAGGTGCGGCCGGTGTGGGGGTCGTGGGTGGACTTGAACGACTCCCCCGCGTCGTACCCGACCAGAGGCACGGTGTCGGTCGTTCCGCCGCCCTCGCGCCGACCGATTATTGGTCAAGCGATCGCGGCATCAGAGGCCACCAACTTCCGGCCGATGCCGGCCGACATCAACGCCGCGGCCGCACACAATCCACCGGCCAGGTACCAGGCCAGGTTGTAGCTGCCTTGCGCGTCCCGGATGGCCCCGGCACCGAACGCGGCGAGGGCCGCGCCGATCTGGTGGGAGGCGAAAACCCAGCCGAACACGATCGGTCCGTCGACACCGAACCATTCGCGGCACAGCGCCACGGTCGGCGGCACGGTCGCGACCCAGTCCAGGCCGTAGAAGATGATGAACACCCAGACACTCGGCTGAGCCGTCGGCCCGAGCAGCGACGGCAGGACCAGCAGGGACAGGCCGCGCAGCGAGTAGTAGGCGATCAGCAGGTAGCGCGGGTCCCAGCGGTCGGTGAGCCAGCCGGACAGGATGGTGCCGCCGACGTCGAAGACCCCGACCAGCGCGAGCAGCGAGGCCGCGGTGGTGATCGGCATCCCGTGGTCGTGGGCGGCGGTGACGAAGTGGGTACCGATCAGCCCGTTCGTCGAGGCGCCGCAGATCGCGAACCCGCCCGCCAGCATCCAGAACGCCGGTCGCCGTGCGGCCGTCCGCAGCGCGGTCAGGGCTCGCAGCGCGCTGCTGCCGGTTGTCGCCACCCGCTGCCCAGCCAGGCTGCCCTCGGGAGCGCCGTACGCGCGCAGACCGACATCGCTCGGGTAGTCACGCAGGAAGATCAGCACCAGCGGTACGACGGCCAACGCCGTACCGGCGGCGACCAGGGCGGGCGTCCGCCAGCCGTAAGCGGCGGCAAGGTGGGCGATCAGCGGCAGAAAGACCAGCTGACCGGTCGCGCCGGCCGCAGTGAGCAGGCCGGTGACCAGACCACGGCGCTCGACGAACCAGCGGCCGGTGATCGTCGCTACGAAGGTCATCGACATCGCGCCGGTGCCGACCCCGACCAGCAGACCCCAGCAGAGCAGCAGCTGCCAGGACGAGTTCATGAAGATCGTCAGACCGCTGCCCAGCGCGATCAGCACCAGCGCGCCGCTGACCACGCGGCGCAGGCCGAGCCGGTCCATCAGCGCGGCCGCGAACGGCGAGATCAGGCCGTACAGCATCAGGTTGATCGAGACCGCCGACGAGATCGTCGCGTGCGACCAACCGAACTCCTCGTGCAGCGGATCCAGCAGCACACTCGGCACGGACCGGAACCCGGCCGCACCGATCAACGTCACGAACCCCACCGCAGCGACTGCCCAGGCCAGGTGCACCCGGGCAGGCTTCTTCGTCTCCACAGTCTGCGTCACGCGACAACCTTGCCGTCCCGGCGGTCGCCGTACCAGTGGCCGGAACGCCAGCATGTGTCAAGATATGGCCATGCCCCGTCACCTAGCTGCTGTCAGACCGCACAAGGTCGCTGTCCTCGCGCTCGAGCCGGTGGTCGGGTTCGACATGACGATCCCGTCGACGGTCCTCGGCGCGGCCACTCGGGCCGACGGCACCGAGCTGTACGACGTTCGCGTCTGCGGACTGGATCGCGAACCGATCCGGGTCAGCGCCGGCTTCCAGATGATCCCCGACCACGGTCCCGAGGCGCTGGCCGACGCGGACACGGTGATCATCCCCGGCACCTACATCCCGCAGCCGCGGCACGAAGGCACGCTGCCGAAGGCGCTGGCCGAAGCCTTGGCGACGATCCGGCCAGGCACGCGGATCGCCTCGATCTGTACGGGCGCCTTCGTGCTGGCCGCGGCCGGCTATCTGGACGGGCGGCCGGCGACGACGCATTGGAAGCGCGTCGACCTGTTCCGCGAGCTCTACCCGCAGGTCGATCTGCGGGAGGAGCAACTGTTCATCGATGACGGCGACATCGTCACCTCGGCCGGTCTCGCAGCCGGCGTGGACATGTGCCTGCATCTGATCCGCCGTGATTTCGGCAGCGATATCGCCAACCGGGCCGCACGTAGCTGCGTGGTCCCGCCTTGGCGAGACGGTGGGCAATCGCAGTACATCGAGCACGTCGTACCGGATGAAGGCTCCGACGGTACGGCGCCGACGCGGGCCTGGGCGCTGCAGCACCTCGACCAGGAGCTGAGCCTGCAGACCCTGGCCGACCATGCGCGGATGAGTGTGCGCACGTTCAGCCGTCGATTCAAGGCCGAGGCCGGCCAGTCGCCGGGCACCTGGTTGCTGCAGCAGCGCGTACGGCACGCCTGCCATCTGTTGGAGACCACCGACTTGTCCGTGGATCGAGTCGCCGAGGCCGCTGGTCTCGGGACGGCGGCCTCGATGCGGCATCATCTACGCTCAGAGCTCGGCGTCTCGCCGCTCGCCTACCGCAAAACGTTCCGGGCCGGCTAGAGCACGACCAGCTCGTGGGGGCGGCGGTTCATCGGCTCGACGCCGTCTGCGGTGACTATGACGATGTCCTCGATCCGGGCGCCCCAGCGACCGGGCTGGTAGATACCCGGCTCGATACTGAAGGCCATCCCCGGCTCGAGCGTCAGCTTGTTACCGGCAACGATGTAGGGCTCCTCGTGGACGTCGAGGCCGATCCCATGGCCCGTGCGGTGGATGAAGAACTCGCCAAACCCAGCCGCCGCGATCACCTCGCGAGCCGCGGCGTCGATCGACTCAGCGGTCACCCCGGGTCGCACGGCATCAACGGCGGCTTGCTGTGCGTCCTGCAGTACGGCGTAAGTCGCGGCAACGTCGGCATCGCGGGGAGTCCCGACGGCGTAAGTCCGGGTCGAGTCGGAGAAGTACCCCTCCGCGATCGGGCCACCGATGTCCACCACCACGACGTCACCGGACTCGATCACCCGGTCGGAGACGTCGTGGTGCGGGCTCGCGCCGTTCGGGCCGCTGCCGACGATGACGAAGTCGGCCGCCGTATGGCCCTCCTCGACGATCGCGGCCGCGATATCCGCACCGACCTCCGCCTCGGTCCGCCCCGGACGCAGCCACTCGCCGACTCGGGCATGCACTCGATCGATCGCAGCACCGGCCTTGCGCAGTGCGTCCAGCTCAGCCGCATCTTTGCGCATCCGGAGCTCGCGGATGATGGGCCCGGCGAGCACCTGGTCGGCCTTCGGCAGCGCCGCGCGCAGAGCGAGCACGTGCAGGGCCGGTGTGAAGTCGCTGACCGCGACCCGCTCGGCGCTCGACAGTCGTGCGGCGGCCAGCGCATACGGGTCGTCGCCGTCCACCCACGTGATGACCTCGATACCCAGCTCATCCAGCGGCACGCCGGCATACCCGGGCGCCTCGAGCTTCGGCACGACCAACGCCGGTACGCCGTCGGCCGGGATCACGAGAGTGGTCAGCCGCTCGAGCGACCCGCCACCCTGACCAATCAGGTACCGCAGGTCGGAGCCTGGGGCAATCAACAGTCCGGTGCCGGCGGCCGCCGTACGGGCTCGCTCGAGGCGGGAACGCAACACAACAGCATCGGAAGCAGGCGCGTGACTCGACATGAGGCGACTATAGGCATGGACCTCCGACAGAAGGTGAACCCTCCATGACGCTGCACTACGTCACGCACGGCCAAGGCACCCCGGTGCTCGCGCTGCACGGCTGGACTCCCGACCACCGGTTGATGACCGGCTGCCTGGAGCCGTTGTTCGCCGACCTGCCCGGCTACCGCCGGCTCTACCCGGACCTGCCCGGGATGGGACAGAGCCCGGCCGTCGGCATCAACAGCTCCGACGGGATCCTCGCCGCGGTTCAGACCTTCATCGACGATCAACTCGGCGACCAGCCGTTCCTGCTGATCGGTGAGTCGTACGGCGGCTACCTCGCCCGCGCGATCGCCCGCGCCCGGCCCCAGCAGGTGACCGGTCTGGCAATGATCTGCCCGATCGGGACGATCGTCGACAACGCGGATCGTCATGTCCCGGAACACGTCGTGCTGCGTTCCGAACCCGGTGTGCGCGAGTCGCTCGGCCCGGACGAGGACTTCACCGAGCTCGCCGTGGTGGAGACCGCGTCCGTACTGGAGGCCTACCGCCGGGACGTCGCGCCTGGGCTGATGCTCGCCGACATCACGGCGCTCGAGCGGATCCTGAAGAAGCGCGAGCTGTCCGTCGACCCCGAGGCCGGACCGCCGTACGAACGTCCGACGTTGCTGATTTGTGGACGGCAGGACGCGGTGGTCGGGTTCGAGGATCAGTACGCGCTGCTCCCCCACTACCCGCGGGCGACGTTCGCCGTACTGGATGTGGCCGGGCACAACCTGCAGATCGAGCAGCCCGAGCTGTTCGGCGGGCTCGTTCGTGAGTGGCTGCGCCGGGTCGCCGAGGAGTCCTGACCGCTACCAGGACCCGCCGCCGCCACCCCCACCGCCACCACCCGACGAACTGCTGCTGGAGAAGCCCGAGGACGATCCGCCCCCGTCGCCGCTGCTCGTCGACGGGCTCGGCGGATCGCTGAACGTGCTGGTCACGGTGTTGGTGACCAGGTTCGCCGACCAGCCCGAGTCGTAGTACGCCGGGCCGACGTACCAGACCGGGTCCGGGATGAGGCGGCCGGCGTCGACGAGCTGCTTGCAGACCTGCTGCCAGCGGTCGGCAAGGCCGAAGATGATGGCCCAGGGCAAGTACTTGCTGAAGATGTCCTCGCCCTCCTCGAACCGCAGCTGGTCCGCCTCGGCGGTCGCCAGGTACTTCCGGAAGCCGATCACCTGATCGGTGACCGCGCGGCCGGCGGCAGAACGTTGGCCTCTGCGGCGTTTGCGGATCAGCGTGATGCCGAGGCTGAGGAGCGCGATCGCCGGTACGCCGACGGCCAGAACCGGACCGGTCCACGACGGCAGCCCGTGCTTCACCAGCGCGATGATCAGGATGACCAAGCCGATGATCGCGCAGAAGGCCGTGACCAGCCAGGCGCCGACTGCAGGTCCGCCCAGCTTCGAAGGGGCCGGCATCCGCGTGTACCAGCCGCGCTCGGTGACCTGCGTGCGGATGAGGTCGACGGTCCCGTTCGCGGCGTACGCGAGCGAACTGTCACCGGCATCGCGCCGCTCCAGGCGACTCTCCTTGCCCGGCTTCAGCGACGGGAACAACCCCTTCAGCAGACGCTGTTCGTGCGGGGTGGTGGCGATGCCGGGATCGACCAGGACGGCTTTGCGCTTCTTGCCGCTGTTGTCGATCCGCAGCGCGCCACGCACGGCCAGGTCGATCAGAGTCGCGGCGATCTCGGTCGAGTCGGACTTCGCGTCGAGCAGCAGGCCGCCTTCGGCGACCGGGATCCGCGGTGGCGAGAACGCGACCGGGATCTGGTCTTCGGTCAGCGTGTCTTTCACCTGCTGGCCGGTCTCGCCTGAGGGTGGCAGCGTGCCTGGCGGCAGCCCGGCGTACCGGAGATCGCGACCGCCACGCAAGAGATAGAGCTTGCGAGTGACGAAGGCCGCGATCGTGATGAGCGCGGCCACGATGACCGCCGGCACGCTGAGGCCGTTGCGGTCCAGGAAGCCCGGTGCGTCGACCACGATCGGACTGTCGTTCGTGACTGCGCCCGCGCGAATACCGGCCACGACCGTCACCTGGTCACCGCGTCCGATGCCGGTCTCGGCGTACACGGCCTTGCCTGCGGTGATCCGCGCGGTCTCACACGGCTGCGTCGATCCGGTGGGCCCAGTGAGGCACCGCACCTGCTGCACACCTTGCGGGACCGTCGCGGTGATGGCGACCTGATTCAGTACGGCGTCCCAGCGGGATCCGGTCGCGTCCCAGTACAGCTCGCTGTGGTCGGCGAAGTGCCGCAGCGCGCCGCGGACCTCATAGCTGATCCGGTACGTCGCGTCCTGCGTGGTGAGCGTCTTCCCGGACGAGCCGATCTTGATCCGCAGCACCTCGTCGCGCTCACCGTTCGACGTCGTCGTCGAGGTGGTGAACTTCTCCGACACCTGAATGTTCGAGACGTCGTACCGCTGGTCCTTGTCCGGGCCAAAGGGCTCGCGGATCACCAGGTCGCGGTAGATCCCGTGCCGGCCGGTGTCGGCGAAGTGGTAGGCGATCGTCTCCTGCACCTGCAGGACGCCGTCGGGCCGGACCGTGTAGTCGATCGCGAACCGCGTGACCCAGTCACCGGGTACGGCCGCGGCGGGTGCCGCGAAGCCGACCACGGACAGGAGTGTGCAGGCGAGAATCCCGAGTGCTCGACGCATGGTCGCCTACCAGGAACCGCCGCCGCCACCACCGCCACCACCACCTGACGAACCACCGCTGAACCCGGACGAGCTACCGCCGCCACCACCGCTGCTGGAGGGCGTGGGCGGCGGCTGGAACGTCTGCGCGACGGTCGAGCTCACCGCACCGGCCGTCCAACCCGAGCTGTAGTACGACGGACCGACGTACCAGTAGGGATCCGGCGTCAGGCGGCCGGCGTCGACGAGCTTCTGGCACACCTTCTGCCACCGGTCGGCCAGGTCGAAGGCGATCGCCCAGGGCAGGTACTTGCTGAAGATGTCCTCGCCCTCCTCGAAGCGGAGCTGGTCCGCCTCGGCGGTCGCGAGGTACTTGCGGAAGCCGATCACCTGGTCGGTGACAGCGCGCCCGGCCGGCGTGCGCTGGCCGCGGCCGCGGATCCGTGCCCAGGTGGCGACCGCGATGATCACGGCCACAACCGGTACGGCGATCACCACCGCGCGACCGAATCCACCGGTCGATGCGGCGGTCGCCGTACCGATGATGCCGCCGCCGACGATCCAGATCGCGATCATCGCCATACAGGCGCAGCCGGTGCCCGACTTGAAGACCGAGCCGCCGCGGGTGCCGATCTTGGACGGCAGCCGGGTGTACCACTCGCGTGCGGCGACCTGATCGCGCAGCGCGTTCAGCATCGCCACGGCCGTCGTCGCCATCGAGTTGTCGCCGACCGGACGCCGTTCGAGCGTGACCGAAGCACCAGGCACCAGGCCGGGGAACATGCCCTGCAGCAGCGCCTGCTCGTGCGGTGCGGTCGCCACGCTCGGGTCGAGGAGGACGGCGTGGCGTTCTTCGCCGCCGTTCTCGATCCGGACGCCGCCGCGAACAGCCATGTCGATGAGCGTCGCGGCGACCTCGGTGGTGTTCGCCTTGGCGTCGATCAGCAGACCGGCCTCGGCGACCGGGATCCGCGGCGGCGCGAAGGCGACCGGGATCTGGTCGTCGTCCAGGTCGTTCTTCTCCGGTACGGCGGCGATGCCGTCCGGCGGGAAGGTCCCCGGCGGCATCCCGGCGAACCGCTGGTCCTTGTTGCCGGTGGCCGCGTAGATCCCGGCGACGATCAGCGCTAACAGACTCACCAGGCCGGAGCCGATCAGAGCCGGGATGTTCACGCCGTTGCGCTGCAGCCAGTTCGGCGGGTCGACCACGATCGGGGCGTCGTTCTGCACGACTCCGGCCTTGATCCCGGCCACGATGGTCAGTTGCTGGCCTTGTGCGAGGTCGGCGGCCGTGAAGACGCCCTTCCCGGCGACGACCGACTTGCCCGCGCAGTTGTTCGTGGATCCCTGCCGGCCGGTGAAGCACTCCACCTGCTGCACGCCTTGCGGGACCGTGACGTTGGCGGTGACCTGCTTGATCGGCGCTTCCCAGGCCGAGCCGGTTGCGTCCCAGTACAGCTCGCTGTGGTCGGCGAAGTGCCGGAGCGCACCGCGCACGTCGTACGTGATCACGTACGTCGCCTCGACGCCGGGCACAGTCTCGTCCTCGTCGCCGATCTTGATCCGGAGGATCTGATCGCGGTCGCCGTGCAGCTTCTCGGTCTCGGTGTCGAACGTGGCCGGGGCGTTCGTCGGGCTACTGACCTTGATGTTCGAGACGTCGTACTTCTGGTCCTTCGACCGATCGGTGACGTAGGGCTCGCGGACGATCAGATCGCGGTAGATCCCGTGCCGGCCGGTGCTGCCGAAGTGGTAGGCGATCGTCTCCTGCACCTGCAGCACGCCGTCGGGCCGGACCGTGTGGTTGATGGTGAAGGCCCGCACCTGATCCCCGGACGCCGCCGACGCGGGCAGCGCGAAGCCGGCCATCGCGAGCGTGGTGACCAGCAGACTGATGACGACCCCGAGTGCCCTACGCATGCCCGCGACACTATCGACCACCGGGGTCCGCGCGTGGGAGGCCGCCCGATGGGCTTGTGCAAAGGAGCCTGAAGGGGAATTGTGGATGACCCCAGGAGGTCGTCATGGCAGACAAGACGCATCCTAATAAATCCAATACCGCTCCGGGTGCCGGAGCCGCGCCCTCTGTGGACAGCCCGGCCGCCCTTCGCAACGTGGTGCTCGTCGGACCGTCAGGGTCCGGCAAGACCACGCTCGTCGAGGCCTTGCTGGTGGCCTCCGGTGTCCTGACCAGACCCGGCACCGTCCTGGACGGAACGACGGTCTGCGACTTCGACGACGCCGAGGCCCGCCAGCAGCGGTCGGTCGGGCTCGCGCTGGCCTCGCTGCCGTACAACGGCGTCAAGGTGAACCTCATCGACACCCCCGGGTACGCCGATTTCGTCGGCGAACTGCGGGCCGGGCTCCGCGCGGCCGACTGCGCACTGTTCGTGATCGCGGCCAACGAAGGCGTCGACGAGCCGACCCGGACGGTCTGGCAGGAGTGCGCCCAGGTCGGGATGCCGCGGGCCGTGGTGATCACCAAACTCGACCACGCCCGGGCGAACTTCGCCAACGCGCTGGCCGCGGCCCAGGAGGCGTTCGGCGACAAGGTGCTGCCGCTCTACCTGCCGACCGACGACGGCCTGGTCGGATTGCTGTCGACCCCGGACCCGTCGTACGAGGAAGTGCGTGCCACGCTGATCGAGGGGATCATCGAGGAGTCCGAGGACGAGTCGCTGATGGAGCGGTATCTCGAGGGCGAGGAGATCGATCAGAAGGTGCTGATCGACGATCTCGAACGTGCGGTCGCCCGCGGGTCGTTCTTCCCGGTCCTGCCGGTCTGCAGTGGTTCCGGGGTCGGCACGCACGAGTTGCTCGAGGTCGCGACCAGCGGATTCCCGTCGCCGCCCGAGCACCGGCTGCCCGAGGTGTTCACGCCGCACGGCGTCCCGCGCAAGGGCCTGGCCTGCGATCCGAGCGGTCCGCTGCTCGCCGAGGTGGTGAAGACGACCTCGGACCCGTACGTCGGCAGGGTCAGCCTGGTGCGGGTGTTCTCCGGCACCATCAGGCCCGACACGACGGTTCACGTGTCGGGCCATTTCACGTCCTTCTTCGGGGACGGCAGCTCGCATCAGGACCACGACGAGGACGAGCGGATCGGCACGCTGTCGTTCCCGCAGGGCAAACAGCAGCGCCCGGCAGGGACGGTGATCGCAGGCGACCTGTGTGCGATCGGGCGGCTGACGCGGGCCGAGACCGGTGACACGCTGTCCGACAAGGCCGACCCGCTGCTGCTGAAGCCGTGGACGATGCCAGAGCCGTTGCTGCCGATCGCGATCCAGGCGCACGCGAAGACCGACGAGGACAAGCTGGGTGCCGGTCTGCAGCGGCTGGCCGCCGAGGATCCGACCCTGCGGATCGAGCAGAACCCCGAGACGCATCAGATCGTGCTGTGGTGCATGGGCGAGGCGCACTCGGACGTCGTACTGGATGCCCTCTCCAACCGGTACGGCGTGACTGTGAACACCGTGGAGTTGCGGGTACCGCTGCGCGAGACGTTCGGCGGCAAGGCCAAGGGGCACGGGCGGCATGTGAAGCAGTCGGGCGGCCATGGCCAGTACGCCGTGTGTCACATCGAGGTGGAACCACTGCCGGGCGGGTCCGAGTTCGAGTTCGTGGACAAGGTCGTGGGCGGCGCCGTACCGCGGCAGTTCATCCCAAGCGTCGAGAAGGGCGTGCGCGCGCAGATGGAGAAGGGCTGCGCGGCCGGGTTCCCGATGGTCAACATCCGGGTCACGCTGCTGGACGGGAAGGCGCACAGCGTCGACTCGTCGGACATGGCGTTCCAGATGGCCGGCGGGCTCGCGTTGCGGGAGGCCGCGGCGGCCACGAAGGTCGACCTGCTAGAGCCGGTCGACCTGGTGTCGGTGCTGGTGCCGGACGAGCTGGTCGGCTCGGTGATGAGCGACCTGTCCGGGCGGCGCGGGCGACTGCTCGGGACCGACAAGGTCGGCGACGACCGGACGCTGGTGAAGGCCGAGGTGCCGCAGGTGGAGATCACCCGCTACACCATCGACCTCCGCTCCCTGTCCCACGGCGCGGCCAGCTTCAGCCGCCAGTTCGCCCGCTACGAACCCATGCCCGACTCCGCCGCCTCCAAGGTGCTGCGTCTGAATTGAGGGGCCTAGCTTTTGGTGTCGCGGTTGAGGCGGCGGCGGACGTCGCGGGACTTCAGGTACGCCGCGACGTCGTCGTACCGCTCGCTCTGGTTCGCGAACTCGATGTAGGAACGGACTCGGTGCAGCCAGTCCAGCGTGGACGGCTTCACCGCGTTGAGTACGTCGGTGAGGTGGTGCATGGCCAGTGGCGGTTCGCCGCCGTTCGCCAGGGCCTCGTCGATGACACGGTCCACGCCGCGCTCGATCAGCGCGCGCAGGTCGGCACCGCTGAACATCGGCGTCTGACCGGCGATCGCCTTCAGGTCGAGTCCGTTGGCCGGCACGTCCTTGACCAGCACGGACAGGATGTCGGCGCGGGCGGGCTCGTCCGGCGGCGGGACGAAGATCACCCGGTCGAAGCGGCCGGGCCGAAGCATGGCCTCGTCCACGTCCCAGGGCGCATTGGTTGCCGCTAGCACCAAGAGGCCGTCGTTCTCGGAGCCGATCGCGTCCAGCTCCTGGAGCAGGACGTCGACCAGGCGCCGCGCCTCGGAACCGCCGTGCTTGTGCCGAGCGAAGGCGAGCGCGTCCAGCTCGTCGAGGAACAACACACACGGTGCATTCGCACGGGCGCGCTCGAAGGCGGCGTGCAGGTTGCGTTCGGAGACACCGAGGTAGGGGTCCATCACGTCCTCGATGCGGACGTTGATGAACGGCAGGCCACACTCCCCCGCGGTCGCCCGGGCCAGCAGCGTCTTGCCGCATCCGGGCGGGCCGTAGAGCAGCACACCGCCGCCGGACTTACGGCCGTACTTCTCGTAGAGCTCGGGGCGGCTGAGCGGCAGGATGACCATCCGGTGGATGACCCGCTTGATCTCCTCCATGCCGCCGACCTGGTCGAAGGTCGTCGTCTCCTTGAGGGTGTCGGCCGCGAACGGCGTCTCCTCCGCCTCCGGACCGACCTTGATCTTCACGCCGCTGCGCTCGGAGATCATCGTGTCGACGAGCTGCTGCAACCGCCCGGTCCCCTCGACCACGCCCTTCTGCCGCGCCGACTCCAGCAGGCTCCGGAGCAGCGCGAGCCGCCCGTTGGTCGCGGCCAGCTCACCCACCGGCACGAACTGGTCCTCGGGCAGACCGTCCTTGTCGAGCAGAACGACGTACTGATCGAGGGCCTCTTCGACATGCTCGGCCGAAGCCAGCGACTCGGCCAGAACCAGCCGCAGCAGCACGTCGTCCGGATTCGCGTCGACCGCCTTCCGCAACGCGTCGATACGCTCCTTCACGATCCCCACTTTCGGTTGAGCCAGCGGCGGAGCAGGGACGGCACCACCCAGGAGTAGACACAGAACGCCAGCCAGATCATGGCGAAGGCGAAGGACAGCGGCGCGAGGCCGGCCAGGCGCAGGCCGTAGATGATCGCGACCGCGCCGATCCAGACGATCAGCGGGTTGAACCGCGCGAACGGTCGCAGCGGCAGCATCAACGGATGGTTGATCAGCTTGGCCTCGCGGGCGGCCGCGCGCAGATCCTGGTCGGCCGGCTGGGAAGCGGCGGCCGAGGCGAGCGAGTTGTACCCCGAACGTGCGTCACCGGTCAGCATCGACGCCGTACCGTGCAGTGCTCGGGCGTGCGGATCCTCGGGATCGTGCGCCAACGCTTCGGTGCTGTGGTGGCGCATGTCCCGGTCCTTGCCGAGCGCGAAGGCGACCTCGGCCCGCGCCGACGAGACGACCGCACTCTCCGGCGCCTGCGACGCGGCGCGCTCGACCAGTGCGCTCGCCTTCTCGGCCTGACCGGCCGACAGGCAGACCCGGGCATAGCCGATCAGCAGGTCGGGATTGTTCGGATCCAGGCTCAGACCCTGCAGGTACACCGCCTCCGCCTCGGGCAGCCGCCCTTCGGACCGCAACGCCGACCCGAGCACCTGCAACAGCGGCAGGAACGGCCCATGCAACGCCAGGCCGTCCTTCAGTACGTCGATCGCCTCCGCGTGCCGGTCGAGTTGGTGCAGCGCGGCCCCGCGGAACAGGTACGCGCGGAAGTCGACAGCCGCGTCACCCCACAAACCCTGGAGCTCGTCCAGGGTCCGCTCAGGGTGACCGATCTGCAGCCAGTGACCAGCCATCTGCAGGCGGGCCTCGGTCGGCTCATTCACAGCGTCACCACCAAGGCGAGAAGGAGTGCTTCAAGGATTGCGCACACGACAACCAGGATCGGTCCGAGCACCCACATCGAGTGGTAGTCGGCCCCGCGCAGCTGGAACGCGCGGTCCATCGGCCGCTGCCAGCGCATCTGCACAAGGATGCACAGCACCGCCACCAGGCGTATGACGATCTGCACAGTCTGCGTCTGCTCGCTGTCACCCTCGTCGTTCAGACGTGCGTAGATCACCATGACGGCGACCAACCCGAGCACGCCGGTGCCCACGATCAGCCAGCGCTTGCCGCGGTCGACGCCGAGCCGTCCGCTGTTCAGCCAGGCGATGATGGTCGCGGCGATCACTCCGCCGAAGAAGGCGACGTACGCCTGCGAGTTCAGTCGCCACGGCCGCACTTTCGGATCCACACGCTCGCCGATCGTCGGCCGCAGCAGGTCGTCATGGCTCATGTGCTGGCCACCACTGCGATGGCCAGCTCGGTGAACACGCCGATCGCCACCATCGCCAGATTCCCGGCCCCGAACGGAACGACGTACTCGCGACCGCTCAGCTGGAACAGCCGATCACTGCGGCGCTGGATCCGGTACTGCACGTAGTAACAGAGCGCCGCGACAACCCGCATCGGCAGCAGCGCCTGCCACCACTCCCCACCGCCCGGCAGCAGCAGACCCGCCGCGAAGAACTCGGCCACCACGGCGGCCAGCCCGACCACCACGATCAGCCCGCGCTTGGCGTCGGGGACCGCCAGCCGCCCACTGTTGACGAACGCCAGCCAGGTGATCGGCAGGACACCACCCAGCACCGCGATGTACGCGAATCGCAGCGGCGACCACGGCGCCTCGGACGGGTCCACCTCCGTCCCCGCGCTCGGGCGCAGTACCTCGTCCGGCATCGGACTCCTCAACATCGTGGGTGATGCGGTCATTCTGACATCACAAGGATCAGGCCACTCGATACTGTGGCCCGATGAGCGAGAACTGCCTCTTCTGCGGGATCGTGGCCGGCACGATCCCCTCCACCCACGTCGGCGAGAACGACCGAGCGATCGCCTTCATGGACATCGCCCCGGCCACGCCCGGTCACCTCCTGGTGATCCCGCGTGCCCACTCCACCGACCTGCGCGAGACCGCCCCCGAAGACCTGACCGCGGTCACCCTCCTGGCCCAGTCCCTGATCAGCCGCGTCATCGAGCGCCTCGACGGAGCCACCGGAGCCAACCTCCTGAGCTGCATCGGCCCCGACGCCTGGCAGACCGTCTTCCACACCCACCTGCACGTCATCCCCCGCTACCCGAACGACCCCCTCGTCCTCCCCTGGCAACCCCACGCCGGCGACCTGGACGACATCAAGGCCGTCGGCACGAAGCTGGTGTAACGCTTTCGCCCCCTCGTGACACTGAGGGGGCATGACGCTCACCGCAGTACCTGCCGAACAGAACGTCGTACCGGCGCGCCTGCGGCGACGGTTGCTGCCGCTCTGGGCGGCGACCTTCCTGCAGGCGGTCGGCTTCTGGGTGCCGGTGGAGAAGCTGTTCATGGCCGAGATCGGGTTCGACGCGGCGACCGTCGGCGTCATGGCAGCCGCGTACGCCGCTCTGGTCCCGGTCGCCGAGGTGATCTCGGGGGTGCTGGCCGACCGGTGGTCGCGGCGCGGCGTACTGATGGTGGCCGGGGTGGCACTGCTGACGAGCGTGGCGGTGGGGGCCCTGAGCCACAACGTCGTCACCTACATCGTGGCGGCACTCATCCTTGGCATCTACTTCGCGATGTACTCCGGAACCGTCGAGGCGATCGTGTACGACGTCGTCCTGGAGGAGACCGGGGACAGCGCGGCGTACGAACGGCAGATCGGCCGGGTCCGACTGATCGAGAGCATCGCCTTGGTCAGCAGCGCGCTCATCGGCGGCTGGATCGCCTCCGCGCTGACCCCGCGCGCGACGTACCTGCTGACGCTGCCGTTCGCAGCCCTCTACCTGATCGTGCTCACCCGCTTCCGCGAGCCGACCCTGCACCGCACCGAAGTCCGCACCACTCTGCGCAGCCACCTGACGGTCACCTATCGCGCCATCACCGACGGCGGCCGGCTCATCCCGATCGCTGCCGCCACCTTGATGGGGGCGATGATCCTGCAGGCGATGTTCGAGTTCGGCCCGCTCTGGCTGGTCGAGCTCAAGGCGTCCGCGGTCTATTACGGCCCGTTCTGGGCGCTGCTCGTCGGCACCCTCGGAATCGGCGGCCTGCTGGCACACCGCCTCCGGCTCGACCGGCTGGTCGCGGTAGTCCTGGTCGTGGTCACCATGGTGGCCGCCTGCCTGGTGATGACCACGAGCCACAACCTGACGCTGCTCACCGCTGCCATGGTGGCTCTCGCCTTCCTCCTGGTTGTCATCGGCATCCACCTCAGCCAGCTCCTCCACGACGCCGTACCGTCCTCGATCCGCACCGGAGTCGCCTCCGGAGTCAGCGCACTCTCCTGGGTGGTCTTCACACCGTTCGCCCTCGTGTTCGGTGCACTCACCAAGCGGGTCGGCGTCTACACCTCCGGCTGGATGATCACTGGCGCAGTCGCGGTGGCCGGACTCGCACTGATCTGGGTACAGCGGAATGCACACCGCACCGCACTACGATGAGCCGATGGCAGCGCTGCCCGCCGACGACGTACTCATAGCGCGGTTGCGTGCCGGCGACGAGGACATGGTCGCCGTACTGCTGGACCGCTGGTCGGGCGGGATGCTGAGGGTGGCGCGCTCGTTCGTGTCGACCGAGGAGTCCGCGGCCGAGGTGGTGCAGGAGACCTGGCTCGCGGTGATCGAGGGCATCGACGGCTTCGAGGGCCGGTCGGCACTGCGGATGCCCAACTGGAAGAGCCGGATTTTTCGGCAACCCCGACCGCGATCTTGGCTCGGCACTCGCGGTCGAGGTATGCGTTTTGCAGCGCAAGGATGTTCCCGCGGAGCTCGAAGCTTGCGTTGCTTCGGTCGATCCGAATGCCGTACGAGCCCAAGCATTCGTTGGCGCATACTTCTTCGTCCGACAGGACGTCTCCAGCCAACTCCGAGGCGTACGGATCGACATTCGCTTGGCCAGAACTCGCCACGTCACTCCCCGAACTCATAAACACGATGACCACGACCAGCAAAGTCAGTGCAACAGAGACGCGCCGCAACGGGTTCAGAATCCCTTGTATGCCCAGAGCACGGTCACGACTTCCGGATCGCAGACAACGGCTGTGATGGCCATCGAGGAGATCCCATGGCACACAGGCCGTTCCGGCCATTGGGTCCTGAATGGTTTTGTCGTACAGATAAAGGTAGGGGTTGTTCCGCCTGTTCCAGGTCGACGAAGCGTCGTCGTTGTGAATTGGGACGGTGGTTCATCGCTGCAAGGCTTGCCCTGACTGCGAGACCTCGTCAAGGGCTCGGTTGTTGCCAGAAGCTGCAAAAGGGCGGGCTGCTGCACACCCATCGCGACGAGCGCGACAGGCGACTGTCAACTACGAGTGCACGGACCTGTACAACCCGTTGACACGGTCTCGGCACCGCCGTACGGTCGCTACCTCCATCTTGGTAAGGATTTTCCTGGGGAGGGATCTGTTCGATGAGGGTGTTTCCGATTGCTGCGGCCAGTCTGATCGCGCTGACTGGCTTGACAATGGCGAGTCATGCGACGGCCAGTCTTGATGAGTGCGACAACAACAACATGTGCATGTGGGACAACAACAATTTCGGTCGCCTGATCGGCGAGCGTGGGCACGGCAGTTCAACGATCACCAATCTGGGTCCTTCTGGTGACAACAAGATGGATTCGTGGGCGAACCGTTCGGCGGTGTACGGCGGCTGCATGTACACCAATGCCAACGGAGGCGGCGACAAGCAGACGATGAACGCGACCAGCAGCGACGACAACGTTTCGCCGTTGAACTCCGACGAGGTGTCGTCGTGGCGCACCCGGTACGGCTGCGGCTGACACGCCGCGACCAGACACCGGTGCGCCGGACGCCTTCTGCGACAGTGAACGTATGAGCCAAGCGGTATCAGTTGAACTGGACGAGGTCAGTCGGTCGTTCCGGACGCCGGCCGAAGTGGTGTGGGCGGTTCGCGGTCTGAACCTGCGCGCGTCGGCCGGCGAGTTCGTGTGCATCTACGGCCCCAGCGGGTCAGGGAAGTCCACGCTGGTGCGGTTGATCACTGGTCTTGACCGCCCGGATTCAGGGGAGATTACGGTCGCCGGCCGTTCCCTGGTGGGCCTTGACGAGGCCGGTCGTGGCGAGCTTCGGCTCACCACGATCGGTGTCGCCTTCCAGAATGACGCGCTGCTCGAAGAGTTCTCGGCCGCGGAAAACGTTGCCCTGCCGCTCGAAGCCCGTGGGATGGCGACCGACGACGCTTTGGCAGAAGCCGGCGAACTGCTGGATCGGGTCGGCCTGGAGCGCCTGGCGGATCGGCGGCCTGCCCAGCTCAGCGGCGGTCAGCGGCAACGCGTGGGCATCGCGCGCGCATTGGCGGGCGACCGCGAGATCCTGGTGGCCGACGAGCCGACTGGTGCGCTGGATCGTAAAGCCTCCACAGACATTTTTCAGTTGATGCGAAACCTGTGCGACCAAGGCGCTCTTGTGATCGTCTGTTCACACGACCCGCTCTGCCTGGAGTATGCGACCACAGCCTACGAGATGAACGACGGGCGGCTTCGGTGCACGACCAAGCGATGAAAGGCCATGGAGACGGTCGGAGTAGCAGTCAGAGCGACTGGGCGACTGCCCGCAAGCTCAGCCGCCGCTTGCTGCGCAACCGCCGGGTGAAATTGTCGGCACTGACACTGTTCGTGGCCTCCATCGCGACGATGGCGATGTACGTCGTCTTGGATGCGCAGACGCTGACCGGGCCAGAAACCGCCGACCGCGACCTCGGGCGATTCGATGCCTACGCCGGTTTCGCAGCCGCCTTTCCTGCTGGCAGCCCGGTCGGTCAACAGCTCGAATCCCGCGTTGCAGCCACTACCTCTGCTGCCTCCGCGATCGCGCTTACCGCCGTCGATGTCTCCATTCCGGCGTTGTCGTCCAAGCCAGTCACCTACTTCGAGATGCGATGGGACACCAACCCCTTCCCACGCCGATTCCGGCTGCTGACCGGACGCTGGCCCACCAGTCCCGGAGAAGTCGCCGTCGTCAATCCGGCCCCTGAGTCAGCGACTGGCCCAGGCACAACGTTGCGCGGTTACGGCGAACGGCTGAGTCTTCAGGTTGTCGGCACGGTCGATGACGTGTTCGCCCGCGATCCGTCACTGCTCGGCGGCTGGGGTTCCTGGCAGCGGCTCGACCCCCGGCTCGGGACCAGCGACAACCCCTTAAGTATCCAGCCGGTCGCCTACTGGAACGGTCAGAACGCCGACGCCGTACTAGCAGGCATCGTGGACATATACCACGCCAACCATCCCTTAGAGCCTAGCGACGACCTGCCGCAACTAGTCGCCGACTCCTACCGGACGCGCGCCCAGGTGGAATCCAACAGTGGCCAGTCCTGGCTGCTGAAATCACCCGCCGGCTACCTTGTCCCCTCGATCCTGCTACCACTGTTCGGCACCTTGCTCGCCTTCGCGCTGTGCCTTCGCCTGCTCGCCGGCCGGGCCGCGGTAATGATCTCGATCGGGGTGCGCCGATCGGTGGCCGTGCGGGCCGGGTCGCTCGCGGTCACGGTCGGATGCGTCATCGCCGCAACCAGCGGCGCTGTCATCGGCACACTCGGAGGTTTCGCGGCCGCGTGGGTCATGGCACGCAAACTGAGCGACCCCGACCCAGGGATCCCGCACGTATGGAGCGCAGCCACCAGCCTGTTCATCGTCACCGCCATCGGATGCTTCCTCGGAGCTGCACTGCTGCGCCGGCAACTGACACAGCAGCTCGAAACCCCACCAGCAGGCGAGCACATCGCTCACGCCGCGGGACAGCGGCAGGACCGGACGTGGCCCCAGTCAATGCGCCGACTCGCCGCCGTCGCGGCCGGGTGCGGTGTGATCGTGCAGGTCGGCCGACTGGACAGCGGCACCGGGGCGATGTTCATCGCCGCGACCATCGCAGCCGGACTCGTACTTCTTGCACCCGACATCGTTCCGCGCGCCCTGCAACTCGTCCCGGCCCGCAAGCTACGCACCCGGCTGAGTCTTCGGCAATTGCTCGCAGACACCCACCGTGTGGTCGCCGCCGTGACCATTTTGAGCGTCCTCATCGGCACCGCGATCGGCTTCATCACCCTGCTCGACACGATGGTGCGCACCGCATCCGACCAGACCCATCCCGACGTGCTACCCGGACAAATCGAACTGGCCGAACCCGGCTCTGACGTCCTACCTGCCCCACCCGCAACACAAGACGCCCTCGCCTCCGTCGCAGCGATCCAGCAGCAAACCCCCGTGACGATGCGCTTTCTGCTCGCCCTCGACGGCGACCAAGCCGTTGTCCGCGCTGCGGGATTCAACGGAGCCATCCTCGCCGTCGACTCCGCAGACGACCTCACCCGCCTCCTCGGAAGAACCCTGCCTGACACCGCCACGCAGACCTTGCAGACCGGCGGAATAACTATCTGGGAACAAGCAGAACCGGCGCGGGACCGAGTGGACCTCCGCATTCAGGGCAACGCCAAGCCAGCTCGCCTGGCAACCTCCCTGCCCGCCGCCCACCTCGACGTCGCACCCACTACCTGGAACACCCGGATCGCCGGCGCCGTACTCACCGCGACAGCACAACGACTCCAACTACCAGTCACTGCCGGCGCGAAGATGTACACCGGCCTGTCAGCCGCGCAAGCAGAACAAGTGCGTTCCGCGCTCGCTGACGCCTCCATCGACCCCCGCGTCGCCCGCATCTTCGAGACCCCGCCCGCCCCGATCCCGCCGCTCGCGCTCACCGCAACCGCGATAGGCCTGTTCGTCATAGCCCTTGGTGTAGCCTCAACGGTCGCCGCGAGTCAGACCACCGCGCTACGCGGATACCTGGCACACCTCATTGCGCTCGGCATCCCCGTCAAATGGACCCGCCGGATACTGCTCGGCCAGCAAGCAATCCTCTTGAGCTGCGCGACAGCCATCGGCCTGACTATCGCGACGCCACCAGTGCTGTTAGCCGCCGCCATCATTCCGGACTGGTCGCTCGGCATCCCCTGGACACAACTCGCCATCGCCCTGACAGCCATCTACGCTGCCTGCTTAACAGCAGCCCTCACCAGCGGCAGAAAACTCCGAGCCAACCAACCCTGAGGCGCCGGCATCCTCGGGACCATTGGTCTCTGATTGGGATTCGGGATGATGCTGTACGAGGGCTTCCCCGACCTCGTCGACCTGATCGTCGCCAACATGCCCGCCGAGGTCCAGCCGATCATCCGGCAGCTGTCCACTGCGGCGTACGCCGCTCGCGCCCTGGAGCTGTACGGGGCAACTCTGCCTCCGCAGAGCCATGAACTGGCTGCCGCGGAGCTTCGCCGGCCGTCCCGCGCGCGAACGGACGACGGGTTCCGCGGTCGGCTCACGATCCACGAACTCGGCGGCGGTATCTCCGTCACGAACTCCCGGATCGCGCCGCTGACGATCGCGAGCGGCGCGCATCGCGAGTACGACTACCTGGTCTTCCGGCTGCAGGTGACCGGCAAGGGGCTCCTGCGGCAGCGGGATCGCCAGACCGTCCTGGCGCCCGGGTCGGATGCTCGGCAGTCGATCTGCTGATGATGGCGCTGCGTGATGTCGGGACCGGCGACACCGAACGCCCAGGACGGCGTCCGGCTGCGAGTCCTCAGCGACTACGTCCGCGAACACGCCGGCGACCTGGATCTCACGGGCGAGACACTCGCGGCACCACGCGATCTCCGTCCGCCAGCGCGGGACTCGCCGAAGCACGCACGTTCGAGCGGGCCTTCCAGCGCGAGTACGGCGTACCTCCGGCTCGCTGGCGGCGCGACCACCGCAGCTAGCGGCGAGCCACCAGGTCGTAGACGGCGAGGAGTTCGGGGAGCAGGACTGACCAGTCATAGGCCTGTACGGCGGTCAGTCCGGCGGAGCGTAGGCGCTCGCGGTCTGTGGGCGCGGCGAGCAGGTTGAGGACGCGGTGGGCGAGCAGGTCCACGTTGCCCGGCTCGAACAGGTCGCCCAGGCGGCCGCCCTCAAGGACCTGGCGGAAGGCAGGGAGGTCGCTCGCCAGGACTGGGGCACCCGCGGCCATTGCCTCGAGGAGGACGATGCCGAAACTCTCGCCGCCCAGGTGCGGAGCGACGTACACGTCTGAACCGGCGAGCATGTCGGCGCGGGCTTCGTCGTCGACCATGCCGAGGAACAGCACGTTGTCGCGGCACCAGAACGGCAACGAGCGCCACGCCTCATCAGCCTGGCCGGCCCCGGCCACCAGGACCTTCAGGCCGGGCCGGGCGGTGACGAGCGCGGGCACGGCCTTGAGCAGGACGCCGAGGCCCTTGCGTGGCTCGTCGAGGCGGCCGAGGAAGCTGATCGTCCCGTCGGTCCCCTGCCACTCCTGGCGCGGGCTGCCTTTGAAGCGTGCGGTGTACAGGCCGTTCGGGATCACCACGGCCTCGCCGCCGACGTGCTGGACCATCATCGAGCGCGCGTTCTCCGAGACGGCGATCCGGGCGTCGATCTTCTCCAGCGCCGGGCGCAGCAGGCTGGACGCCGCGCTCATCGCGCGCGACCGGACCTGCCAGGTGTGGAACGTCGCCACGAACGGGCCGCCCGCCGACCAGAGCGCGATGATCGAGGCACTCGGTGTCGTCGGCTCGTGCACGTGGACCACGTCGAAGTCACCCTCGGCCAGCCAGCTCTTCACCCGCGCCGCGGTCCGCGGTCCGAAGGTGACCCGGGCCACCGAGCCGTTGTACGGAACTCCGACGGCTCGTCCGGACGAGACGACGTACGGCGGGACCTCGTTGTCGTCGACCGGGGCGAGCACCGAGACTTCGTGGCCGACGTCGAGCAGGGCCTCGGCCAGGTCGCGGACATGGTTCTGCACACCGCCGGGCATGCCCAGCGAGTACGGGCACACCACGCCGATCCTCACGGACCAATTGTCACCCGAGGCCGGTAAGCAACCGCAGCCCGTCCGCGGCCGGAGTGCCGGGCGCAGCGGAGAGTGTGACGAGCTCCATGCCGGAGTCGTCGGGCAGCGCGAAGTTCTCCTGGTGCAGTTCGAGCAGTCCGACCAGGGGATGCCGGTACGCCTTGCGCCCATGCGTGCGGGCGCGGACCTCGGCGCGGGCCCAGAGGCGGCGGAAGCGGTCGCTGTGCATCGCCAGCTCACCGATCAGCTCGGCGAGGCGCCGGTCGTCCGGGTACTGCCCGGCTGACAGGCGCAGATGGCCGACCACGTCGACTGTGCAGTCGTCCCAGTCGGCGTACAGGCCGCGCTCGTCCTCCTCGAGGAAGATGTGCCGGGCGATGTTGAGGCCCGGCATCGACCGGGCGAACAGCAGCTCGGCCAGACGGTTCCCGGCGAGCGCCTCCAGGCGGTGGTCCATGATCAGCGCGGGGGCGGCGATCAGGTCGAGGACCCGCTGCAGCTCGGGCCGGATCTTGCTCGCCGGCGCCTTCGCGCGGCGGCGGCGCTGGCGCGCGAGGCGGTCGAGGTGGCCGCGTTCGGTCTCGTCCAGGCCGAGTACGCGAGCCAGCGCGTCCAGGACCTGCTCGGAGGGCTGGGTGGCGCGGCCCTGCTCCAGGCGGACGTAGTAGTCGACGCTCACGCCGGACAGGTGGGCGACCTCCTCGCGGCGCAGCCCTTCGACCCGGCGACGGCTGTCGGTAGGGATGCCGACGGTGGCCGGAACGACCCGGGAGCGCCGGGTCCGCAGGAACCCCGCGAGATCGTCCATGCCTCCAGTATCGCCTCGAGGCGGCGTACAAGGGTGGTCCTGCCAACACCAGGAAGTCCGGTCCGACGGAAGTCGCGCCCCTGAACACCGGGCGCCGCGGTGCCCAGACTCGAGCCATGAAGACTCTGATCGTCTACGCCCACCCCGAGCCTCGTTCGCTGAACGGTTCGCTGAAGGACCTCGCGGTGTCCACGCTGGAGGGCGCGGGGCACGACGTACTGGTGAGCGACCTGTACGCGATGAACTGGAAGGCCGCCATCGACGCCGCGGACTTCGGCCCGTGCGACCCGCTGCGGATCCCCCGCGCCTCCGGCCAGGCCTTCGACGCCGGCACGCTGACTCCGGACGTCCGCGCCGAGCAGGAGAAGCTGCTCTGGGCGGACACGGTCATCTTCCAGTTCCCGCTCTGGTGGTACTCGATGCCGGCCATCCTCAAGGGCTGGGTCGATCGCGTGTTCAGCTTCCATTTCGCGTACGGCGTCGGTGAGCACAGCGACACCCGGTACGGCGAACGCTTCGGGGAAGGCACGCTGGCCGGGCGCAGGGCGATGCTGTCGGTGACCACCGGCGGCCCGGAATCGCATTACGCCGAGCGTGGGATCAACGGACCGATCGACGATCTGCTGTTCCCGATCCACCACGGGATCCTCTACTACCCCGGTCTCGAGGTGCTCCCGCCATTCGTGCTCTACGGGACCGATCGGCTGAGCGACGAGGAGTACCCGGATGTCGCCAAGGCCTGGACGGATCGGCTGCTCACCTTGGACTCGACCGCACCCATCGCGTTCCGGCGGCAGAACTACGGCGACTACGAGATCCCGTCGCTACAGCTGAAGGATGGATTGGAGCCCACCGGCCGAAGCGGCTTCGGGCTCCACGTGCGCTAGTCCTCGAGGAAGATCCGCTGCAGCATGTGCCAGTCCTCGGGGTGCGCGGCGATCCCGCGGGCATAGGCGTCGGCGCAGCGCTGGGTCATCGCCGCGGCACCGCCCTCGGTGCCGACCGGGTCGTGGAAGGTGATCACCAGATCCGGCCCGTCGAAGTGCAGCGTGGCCGGGATCAGCGGGGCGCCGGTCTTCAGGCTCAGTGCCGCCGGGCCGACCGGCATCCGCGACGGACGTCCGAAGAACGTCACCGGTACGCCGCGCTCGGACAGATCGCGATCGGCGACCAGGCAGACGAACTGCCCGGCCTGCAACTGCTCCGCGAGAACCGCGGTGACGTCCTCGTCACCACCGGTGAGCGGGAGCACCTCCATGCCCAACTGCTTGCGGTAGGCAATGAATCGGTCGAACAGCGACTCGGGCTTCAGCCGCTCCGCCACCGTCCAGACCGGCATCCCTGTGCGCCCGGCCCAGGCGCCCGCGTGGTCGTAGTTCGCCAGGTGCGGGAGCCCGCAGATGACGCCCTTCCCCGCGGCATGGGCGTCGCGGAGCAGCTTCTCGTTCACCGTCCGGACCCGGCCGACGATCTGCTCATCGGTCCAGTCCGGCAGCCGGAACGCCTCCTGCCAGTAGCGCAGGTAGGAGCGCATCCCGGCCTGCGTCAGCGCATCGAGCTCCGCCGGGGTGGCGTCGGGGCGGACGACCGCGAGATTGCTCCGCAGCCGCTGCACCCCGCGGCCGTTCCCGCGGTAGGTCCGATCCGCCGCCCGCTGGAACAACCAGGTGACGGTTCGTTCCGGCAGGCGTCGTACGACGGTCCAGGCGAGCGCGAAGGCTAGGTCGACAACCCGCTGGCGGAGCGCCTCCACGTCAGTCCTTGGCGGGCGGCGCAGGTGGCGCGGGCGGCGGCGGGGTGTCGAGACCGGCGTTGGCCGGGTCGGCCAGCACCTGCTTGCGGACCGACAGCGACCGCTGGATCACGGTGATCGTGCTCGCCGCCGCGATGTACCAGATCACGATCTCCAGCAGGATCGGCAGGTTGAACAGGTCGGAGAAGAACGCGACGACCAGCGTGAAGACCAGGCGGTCGGCGCGCTCGGCCAGGCCGCCGCTCGCCTTCAGCCCGAGGCTCTCGGCCTTGGCCCGCGCGTACGACGTCACCGCACCCATCACCAGCGCCCACAGCGTCACCGACGCCATCAGGGTCGAGTCGCCGGCGTTGGAGTTCGCGTAGAACAGCACCAGGCCGCCGAAGATCGCGCCGTCGGCGATCCGGTCCAGCGTCGAGTCCAGGTACGAACCCCACTTCGACGCGGTCCCCGACGTACGGGCCATGTAGCCGTCGATCAGGTCGGAGAAGACGAAACAGGTGATCACCAGCGCGCCCACCCAGAGGTGGCCGCGGGGGAAGAAGATCAGCGCCCCGGCCGACACCCCGACGGTGCCGACCAGCGTGACCATGTCGGCGCTGACGCCGAGCTTCAGGAGGAGGTTGGCGATCGGTCGGATCACCGCGGTCCAGAACTTCCGGAATCTGTTAAGCATGGCGACCGCGATCGTAGTCGCTCCGGATCACTATCGGATGACAGCCACCCTGCTGGGAGTGATCCTGGATACAACACGCTGGGAGGTGAGGCATGCGAATCGCCCTGTTCGCCGTGCTGATCGCGCTGGTTCTGCCTGGATGTTCGGTCGCCCGAAACGCCAATCGGGTCGACCCGTCCATCCCAGCCCCACCGCCCGGCATCCCCACTGTCATCGCTCCCCCACAGGCCCAGGGCCTCGACGGCCGGTCCGGTGCACCCGGCCCACAGGTCTGTACGGCGATCGCCGGTGAACTGACCGGTCGCCTGAGCGTGCCCGTCGTCGCCCACGCAGGCGCCTGGAACGACGGCGGTCTGCCCGCCCTCGACCTGTGCACCCTGCTCGTCGAAGGTCGCTCGGTCACGGTCGGAGTGAGCGCTCTCCCAAGGCAACCGGATTCTCTCGGCCGCCTCCTCACCGGCGCCGGCCACATCGCGCCCCTGACCGAACTCGGGCCGGAAGCTCAGATCACCGAGTCCCGGATCGTCTTCATCACCGCCGATCACGCCATCCGCATCACTCCCGCCGGCGGCATCGACCAGGGCCGCGCCGACGGCCTCGACCGCGCCAAGGCCGTGACGATCGCGCTGGCCGCGAGGGACGCCGTACCTCGTGTGCTTCGAACTGCTCGCCAGACCGACTCGACGTGTCAGATCTCGAACTCGGCGGCCGAGAAGTTCATCGGCGCCGCGGCCCAGCTACGCCGCGACTACCGCGTCCACGGCGCCCTGACCTGCATCTGGGGCACCCCCACCGCAACGGTCGCCATCGTCGAGGCCTTCGACCAAACCGCCATCCCCGAGTCCCAACGCACACCCCCACCCCACAACGCCCCCATCGGCAGCCCCGGCTACTACCTCCCCGAAAACGCCGAACTAGTCTTCCAACTAGGCCGCCGCGTAGTCCGCGTCACCGCCCTAACCACCCCACCCCGCGCAGTCCCCCTCGAAGCGCTGACCGACATCGTCGACCAAATGATGCCCCTCTTCCTGAGGTAAGCCGCTCGACCCGTGCGATCCTGGGGTGGTGGGCGAGCTTGGGTCGGTCGATCTTCAGCTGCCGTCGCCGGTGTCAGAACTCGTTGACGGCCGTCTGGCTGCAGCCGGCGTGCGGGTGCTTCTCAAGCGCGACGACCTGATCCACCCCGAGATCCCAGGCAACAAGTGGCGCAAGCTGAAATACAACATCTCCACGGCGCGTACGCTCGCCTGCGACACCCTCCTGACGTTCGGGGGTGCGTACTCCAACCACATCCGGGCGACTGCCGCGGTTGGCTCCTACGGCGGGTTCAAGACCATCGGCGTGATTCGTGGCGAAGAACATTTGCCGTTGAACCCGTCCCTCGCATATGCGGTGGCCCGCGGCATGCGGCTCAGCTATCTGGATCGAACCACTTACCGTGCAAAGACCTCGCCTGAAGTGATCGGCAGCCTGCACAGGGAATTCGGTGATTTCTATCTGCTGCCCGAAGGCGGCAGTAACAGCGACGCTCTCCGGGGATGTGCAGAGGTCCCAGCAGAGCTTGCAGTGCCGTTCGACGTGTTGTTCTGCGCGGTCGGCACCGGCGGAACGCTGGCCGGGGTCGCGGCAGGGCTGACCACTCGCCAGATGGCGATTGGTGTCCCGGTTCTGAAGGGCGGAGCCTTCCTCGAGGACGAGATTGTTGAGATGCAGCAGCGCTTGTACGGCGAACGCGTCGGCACCTGGCATCTCGAATGCGGCTATCACTTCGGTGGCTACGCGAAGCGAACACCCGAGCTGGACGACTTCATCGAGGACTTTCACTTGAAGCACGGACTCCGACTCGACTGGGTGTACGAGGCGAAGATGATGCACGCAGTGTTCGACCAGGTCGCACGCGGAACGTTCGCCCGCGGTACGACGATCGTCGCACTCCTCTGCGGATCCGGAGAGATCCCTGGGTTGTGAGCTCAGTCCTCCAGCCACTCAAGTCGCCACTCGCCCGAGTTCACCGTGAACTCCTTGCCGAATCCAAGCCACTGGCCGCTCATCGACCGCCCCTGCGGGCTGACGACGAGCTGGATGGTTCCGTGGTAACCGGCACCCCGGTAATAGCCATCCGACGATGTCCGCTCCGCCCAGGTCCCGGTGGCGATCGCTCCCTTCAGCGACAGTTCCAACTTGAGCCTCGACTCGCCCTCTGCTGGATCGTTGGTACCGACTATCCGGCGACCTGCATGACGCAGTCGCACCGTGTGCTCGCCATGGAGCCCCTTGTCTCGGCCAGATGAGTAGTAGCTGTAGCGGGAGAGCCACAACCCGGCCAGCGTTCCATCGGTGACGTCCGCGAGGTCGGCTCCTCGGAAGTCCGCCAGGTCGGCGACGAGATCTGCCACCGAGCACTGATACAACTCTGCCAACCTGGCCAGCACATCCAACGACGGCGCATAACCAGTCGCAGCCGGCCACTGCTCCCAGTATGAAAAGTTCTTGAAAGTCTTCGGGTCTTCCGGCCACTGCTCGTTCCATCGGTCCGCTGCATCGCGCTGGCTCCAATCGCGAGCCAGCCGGAAGGCGACCCGGCGATTGACGCCGAACCGGTCAGCGAAGGCATCTGCTATCTCGACCCAGGTGGAGCCCTGGCCACGCAACTCGGCTGCCCATTGCCGTCGCTCCTGGCGCATGCTCCCGCCCGCGCTGGGCCGGAGTGCTGGATTGGTACTCACAGTGACCATGGTGCCACGAAAAGTCCCTGTCTGGCGGGGAGGTGTGCCGGGAATGATCACCGGTTGCCTCGGTGGTTCCGGTGCGTGATTGGCAGCAGAGTTTGGGGTGAGGTCAGGGCGGCAGGTGAGCCCCGAGCGCGCAGGGCGGTGCGCCGTCTCCCCTGCCCTGTCGCCCTGGCCGTTCCACTCGCCGTCCACACCTACGGGGGCACCACCTATGTCGAACCCAACAGCTCCTCCGCGGCGGTTCTGGCTCGTGCAGGACGAGGCCGGAATTGTTGCTGAGGGCATCCTTTGGTCCAGCGGGCAGGTCGCCGTGCACTGGCCCGGCCGTCCAGTGGGAACGTCGCAGTGGACCTCCATCACGGACTTGCTGGCAGTGCATGCGCACGAGGTCGAGTGGATCGACACGGGCCGGGGCCGGCGCCGCGAATGCGCGCACGCTGAGTGCGTCGAATATGACAACGGCGCGATCTGGGTGCACTGATCCGGTCCGCTAGTACTGTGTGGTTCGTGCCGGATGCAGCTGCGAGGCCGGAGCGGCGGACGGTGCTGGTGTCTTGTCTGCTCGTGTTCATGACTCAGATGGCGACGACGATCTACTTGCCGTCGCTTCCGGCGGTCGAGCGGCAGTTCGGGATCTCGCGGAGCTTCGCGGCCTTGTCGGTGTCGTTGTTCGTCATCGCCGCGGCTTTGCCGGTCCTGCTATGGGGACGCGCGGCGGAACGGTACGGCCGCCGCGCAGCGGTGCTCGCCGCGCTTGCCCTCTTCGTCGTCGCCAGTGTGCTGTTGGCGCTGAACACCTCCGCGCCCGGGTTGCTGGTCCTGCGCTCGCTGCAGGGCGTCGGCGCCGGTGGCGCCGCGATCCTTGCTCGGATCATCGTGCGGGACCTCGGTGACGGCGAAGTACTCGCGCGCCGGCTATCGGTGCTGTCGATCGCATTCGTGGCCGCACTCGGGGGAGGTCAGTTCCTCGGCGGTCTGATCGGCAAGTACTCGCACTGGCAGACGGGGTTCGTCGTACTGGCGGTCGTCGGATCGATCGGCGCGCTCGCGACAACAACTCTGACGCTGGAGCCCAAGCAGGGACGAGGCCGACAGTCCGGCGCGACCCGGCTGTACCTCCAGATTCTCACCACCCCGGCATTCTTGCGCCCGACCGTCGCCGCCGGTCTCGGCTTCGCCACCATCGTCCTCCTGCAGGAGGTGGCGCCGTTCGTCTTTCAGCGGGACTTCGGCCTGAGCGTCGATGCCTACGGCAATGTCGGACTCCTGTTCGGCTTGTCCTACTTCTCCGGTGCGCTGGTGGTGAACCGATGGTCGGCTTCGATCGGCTCGGCGAAGCTGATGCGCGGCGGTGCGCTCGTCATGACGGGCTCGGGCGTCCTGCTGGTCGGTTTGTGGATCCTTCCCGGCCTTCCGCTCACCGCAGCGATGGTCACCTTCATCGCGTTGTACTGCGTCACGACCTTCGGCCAAGCAGCACTGTTTCCCAGTGGCATGGCCGTCGCGGTGACCAGCGTGCAGGGCAACGGAGCCTACGCGGTGGCTCTGTGCGGATTCGCGGCGCAGTCCATCGCCGGCCTCGTGACCAGCCTCGCAGTCGTGCTGCACGACAACGTCACTTGGGCGAGCGTCGCAACAGCGATGAGCGCCCTCGCCTATCTGCTGGTCCGCCGCAGCGCCAGGTAACCAGCCGCGCCACACTCGAGGCGGGCTGCCGGTCGTGGCGCGTCGAGTGAAGCCACCGTGGCGATGGGTGGGTAGCGGACCGCCATCAGCCACCAACTCTGCGCGGCCCGCCTGGTCCACGCTCTGCCCGCGGATCGATCACAACGTCCGAAAACACGCCGACCACGTACCGCTGTCATGTCTCGGGACATCGGTACTAGTTGCTGTCTCCGAAGATAGGTGGCAGTTATGGCTGCGGTCGAGCCGGTCTGGCGGCGTTGGGCTGTGGTTGTGAGCCTGTTGGGGAGTGCGGCGCCGGCTCGGGATCTGCGGGAGTTGTCGATCAGCGGAGTTCTGCTGCCGCTGGGTGGCAGTAGATCCACACAAAGGCGCGCCGATGGGTCGGTGCCCGTTGGCGGCCGAGCTTCCCGTTGCCTGGGCCTCAGCAAATTTTGGTGGGTTATCCGTTCAAGTTGACCCTTCTCTGGTCAAAAAACGAGGGGAGAACCAGCAACTTGAGCGGAGATCCCCTCAACCTTCCCGTGCAGCAAATCGGCCGCAGCCGCGACCCCCGGCCATGAACCAGAACTCAAGCCTGCGAACCGCTCAAAGTGTCACCAATGTCCCGCGACACACCGTGAACTATCTGACGAGACTCAACAGCCGACCACGTACCGCGAACCTTCGGACGCAACGACACCTCGCGCGGCGGTGCGGACACTGAGCGGGCGGTGTCAGGTGGTTGGCCAGGACTTGGCGAGTAGGGCGCGGGTGTCCGCGAGGAGCTGCGGCAGCACCTTGGTTTGGCCGATTACGGGCATGAAGTTCGCGTCGCCTTCCCAGCGCGGTACGACGTGCTGGTGCAGGTGCCCGGCGATCCCCGCACCGGCGATCTCGCCCTGATTCATGCCGATGTTGAACCCGTGCGCATCCGACACCGAACGCACCGCCAGCATCGCCTGCTGAGTCAGCGCAGCAATGTCAGAGACCTCAGCCGCCGTCAGCTCGGTGTAGTCGGCCACATGCCGGTACGGCACCAACATCAGGTGCCCCGGGTTGTACGGATACAGATTCAGTACGGCGTACGCCGCCTCGGCCCGGTGCACGATCAGCGCATCGGCATCCGGTTCGCCGGGCAACCGGCAGAACGGGCAGCCCGACCCGGCGTCCTTGCTCGTGGGCTTGTTCTCACCCTCGATATAGGCCATCCGATGCGGCGTCCACAGCCGCAGGAACGGATCGGCCACCCCGACCCCGTCCTGCCGCACCAGCTCCTCAGGAACATACGGCGAGTCCGGATCTGTCTCGTCGCCCATGGCTCATCCGTCCCGAAATCTGTCGGTGGTCGATGCAACGCTTGATTCATGTCCAGATACCGTCTGCAACCGACACCCCAGCAGGCCGACGCCTTGCTGCTTCATTGCAGGCATGCCCGATTTGTCTGGAATCTCGCGGTCGAGCAACACTCCTTCTGGACTCCCGACCGCAGATCGGCACCCGGCTACCTCGAGCAGTCTCGACAGCTCACCGAGGCTCGCAGGGAGTTCGAGTGGCTCCGGGATGGTTCTCAGACCGTTCAGCAGCAGGCGTTGCGCGACTTCAGCCAGGCGATGTGTGCATTCTTCAACGGAACGCATCGGCCACCTACCTGGCGGAAGGCCGGAGTCAACGAAGGATTCCGCATGGTCGCGTTCAAGCCTGCGCATCTTCGTCGCCTGAGCAAGAATGTCGGCGCGGTTCGAATCCCCAAAGTGGGCTGGACCAAATTCCGATGGAGCCGACTCCCCCCAGCCGCGAAGTCCTACCGGGTGACACTCGACCGATCCGGCCGATGGCACATCGCGTTCGCAGCGATCCCCCCGGAGATCAAAGCGCCGGGACGCGAGGAGGTCGTTGGCATCGATCGCGGAGTCGCCGTCACGATCGCTCTCTCGACCGGAGAGCTGCTCATTGCTCCGCAGCTTCGCCCAGCCGAGCAGCGCCGTTTCGAGCATCTCGCTCGCAAACTGAGCCGAGCTCAGCCGGGATCCACAAGGCGAGGACGCATCAAACTCGCGGTCGCCCGCCTGCTGGCCCGCCAGCGCGATCGGCGCAGGGATTGGATCGAGAAGCAGACGACAATGCTCGCCGGGCGCTTCGATGTCATCAAGCTCGAAGACCTGCGGGTCGGGCAGATGACCCGCTCGGCCCGACGAACCAGGGAACACCCTGGGGTCGGAGTGCGTCGCAAGTCCCAGCTGAATCGCCGGGTCCGCGACAGCGCATGGGGGATGATCGCCCAGCGGCTCCGAGACAAAGCGGCTGGACGGGTTGAGTTCGTCAGGGCAGCTTTTACTTCGCAACGTTGTCACCGTTGCGGCCACACTGCGAGAGAGAACCGCAAGAGCCAAGCGGCCTTTCGCTGTGTGACCTGCGGACACACTGATCACGCCGATGTGAATGCTGCCAAGAACATCGCGGCAGGGCATGCCGTGACTGCGCGGGGAGGCCAGCCGTTGGGCCGGCCTGCGAACCGCGAACCTCACCGCTCGACCTCCCCGGTCAGTGGCTGAACCCGGCTTACGCCGGGTGGATGTCAAACCTGGGCGCGCTTCTGCACGGCCTCGACGATCTCGGCGACCGCGTCCGCGAGCGGTACGCCGTTCTTCTGGGTGCCGTCGCGGTAGCGGAAGGACACCGACCCGGCGGCCATGTCCTCGTCGCCGGCGATGAGCATGAAGGGGACCTTGGCCTTCTGCGCGTTCCGGATCTTCTTCTGCATCCGGTCGTCGGAGGAGTCGACCTCGATCCGGATCCCCTGCGCCTTCAGTTGCTGGGCGACGTCGTACAGGTAGTCGACGTGTCCGTCGGTGATCGGGATCCCGGTCACCTGGACCGGCGCGAGCCACGGCGGGAAGACGCCGGCGTAGTGCTCGACCAGGACCGCGACGAACCGCTCGATCGAACCGAACAGCGCGCGGTGGATCATCACCGGCCGCTGCCGCGAACCGTCGGGCGCGGTGTACTCCAGCTCGAACCGCTCCGGCAGGTTGAAGTCCAGCTGGATCGTCGACATCTGCCAGGTCCGGCCGATCGCGTCGCGGGCCTGCACGGAGATCTTCGGGCCGTAGAACGCGGCGCCGCCCGGGTCCGGGACCAGCTCCAGGCCGGAACCCTCCGCGACCTCGCGCAGCGTATTGGTCGCCTCTTCCCAGACCTCGTCGGACCCGACGAACTTCTCCGGGTTCTTCGTGGACAGCTCCAGGTAGAAGTCGTCCAGGCCGTAGTCGGCGAGCAGGCCCAGCACGAAGGTGAGCAGGTTCTTCAGCTCGTCGCGCATCTGCTCACGCGTGCAGTAGATGTGCGCGTCGTCCTGGGTGAAGCCGCGGGCGCGCGTCATGCCGTGGATGACGCCGGACTTCTCCAGCCGGTAGACCGTGCCGAACTCGAACAGCCGCAGCGGCAGCTCGCGGTACGAGCGACCGCGCGCGGCGAAGATCAGGTTGTGCATCGGGCAGTTCATCGGCTTCAGGTAGTAGTCCTGGCCCTGCTTGCGGATCTGCCCGTCCGCGCCACGCTCCTCGTCGAGGTGCATGGGCGGGTACATGCCGTCGGCGTACCAGTCCAGGTGGCCCGAGGTCTCGAACAGCTGGCCCTTGGTGATGTGCGGCGAGTAGACGAACTCGTAGCCGTCCTCGACGTGGCGCTGGCGGGAGTAGTCCTCCATCACCTTGCGCAGCACGCCGCCCTTGGGGTGGAAGACCGCGAGGCCGGAGCCGATCTCGTCGGGGAAGCTGAACAGGTCCAGCTCGTTGCCCAGCTTGCGGTGGTCGCGCTTGGCGGCCTCCTCCAAGCGGGTCAGGTACGCCTTGAGCTCGTCCCGGCTCTCCCAGGCGGTGCCGTAGATGCGCTGCAGCTGCGGGTTCTTCTCACTACCCCGCCAGTACGCCGCTGCCGTCCGCATCAGCTTGAAGTTGCCCAGGTACCCGGTGGCCGGCACGTGCGGACCGCGGCACAGGTCCTTCCAGGCGACCGAGTCGTCGCGCCGGATGTTGTCGTAGATCGTCAGCTCGCCGCTGCCCACCTCGACGCTCGCGCCCTCGGCAGCGTCGGCCGCGGAACCCTTGATGCCGATCAGCTCGAGCTTGTACGGCTCGGCCTTGAGTTCCTTGCGCGCGTCGTCGTCGCTGACCACCCGGCGGCTGAAACGCTGCCGCTCCTTGATGATCTGCTGCATCTTCTTCTCGAGCTTGCCGAGGTCGTCCGGGGTGAACGGAGTCTCGACGTCGAAGTCGTAGTAGAAACCGTTCTCGACGGGCGGGCCGATGCCGAGCTTGGCGTCCGGGAACAGCTCCTGCACCGCCTGCGCGAGCACATGCGCGGTCGAGTGCCGGATGATCGCGCGGCCGTCGTCCGAGCCCGCCTTGACCGGCTCGATCTCGTCGCCGTCCGCGATCACCTTGGACAGATCGCGCAGCTCACCGTTGACGCGAGCGGCGATGGCGGAGCGGTCCTGACCGAAGATCTCGGCGAACAGCTCCCCGATCGTCGTCGTCTCGGTCACACTCCGCTCAGCCTCGCCCTCGACGCCGACCAGATGGACCTTGACTTCCGACACGGTGCACTCCTCCACTACGACCGGCCCACTGCCGGTCCCGCACGAATGGTATCGGCGACACGGTTGCCCCGGATGACGGGCACCCCTGACGAAAGTAGGGGGTCGGTCAGGTCTCTCGTCCGATGTGGGCAGGGGTCAGTCCTTCATACCGTCGGTTCATGGCCGATGCCCTGCTGCACTTCGCGGAAGAACTGATGTCTTCGTGGTGGATCTACCTCGCGGTCTGGGGGTTCGCCGCGCTCGACGGCTTCTTCCCGGCCGTCCCCAGCGAGACCCTGGTCGTCACCGCCGGCGTCTTCGCCGCCTCGATCGGCAGTCCCAACCTGTACGTCGTGATCGTGGTGGCCGCCCTCGGTGCCTTCGTCGGCGACCACCTTTCCTACTGGCTGGGCCGCGGCGCGGGTGGCCGGATGCTCGACCGCGTCAAGCCCGGGACCAAACGCCATACCGCCATCATGTGGGCGCGCCGAGCGCTCGCCGACCGCGGCGGCCTGGTCCTCATCGTCGCGCGCTACATCCCGGGCGGCCGCACCGCCGTCACCCTCACCATGGGCAGCGTCCGCTATCCCCTCCGCCGATTCACGCCGTACGCGGCACTGGCCGCCATCAGCTGGGGTCTCTACTGCACCCTCGTCGGCTACATCGGCGGCAAAGCCTTCGAGGACAACCCCCTCAAGGGCGTCGTCCTCGGCATCGGCCTGGCCCTCGGCGTCACCTTGATAGTCGAGCTCGTCCGCCACTACCTCCACAAGCGCCGCCCTCAACCTGAGGTCGAGCCTGAGGTCCTCGTCGAGGCGCAGAGCAGCCTGGCCGAGCGCTGAAGACACACGACAGCGCCCCGGCTTCGTGGAAGCCGGGGCGCTGTCAGGTGCTGGTGCTACCGCGGAACGTTGAGCGCGATCGTGATCTGCTCGGAGACCTTGGCGGCGAGCTCCAGGCCGGCGCGACGGGTGGCCGGCTGGAGGGCCGAGTGGTCCAGCGGACCCTCGGCGGCGATGTGCTGGTCGGTGGGGATGTCAACGACCGCGGCCGCGCGGGACTCGAAGTACGGCCGGAGCTGCTTCTCGACCTCGCGGTTCACGTCACCCGGACCGTTGGAGACCGCGATCACCGCACGGCGGATCAGGCGCTGCGCCTCGGGACCCTGGTTGTCCAGCTCCTCCAGCATCTGCACGGCGGCCGCACAGGACAGGCTCTTCCACTTGATCGGGATGACGAGGGCGTCGGCCGCCTTCATCGCCTCGCGCCAGTTGCTGGAACCCTCGTTGTTCCCGGTGTCGATCACGAGCACCTTGTAGAACCGGCTCAGCAGACGGTGGATCTGGTCGAAGTCCTTCGCCTCGATCTGCGCGTACGTCGTGACCGCGGACGTCAGCACGTCGTACTGACCCGAGACCTGGTGCCGCAGGTATGCCGCGACGTCGCCCAGGCGCGCATCCGGCTGGGTCAGCATCGCCATCGCCTGCAGCATGTCCGTGACCGTGGACCGCGTGTTCGTGTCGTGCGTACGCAGGTGCATGTTGCCGCGCAGCTCGTTGTTGTCCCAGGCCACGACACCGCCACCACGCGCCTGACCGAGCGCACCGGCCAGCAGCAGCGTGGTCGGGGTCTTGCCCGAGCCACCCTTCGGGTTGGCCACCACGATCGTGACCGGGCGCCGGAACGCGGTCGCCGCGGTTGCCCGCGCGATCCGCTCCGTGCGCTCGGTGGTGCCCGGGCGCAGTCGCAGCACGCTCCGCACACCGCGCTCGGCCGGAGCCTCCCGCGGCAACGGCAGCGCCTGCATCAGCTCGTCGGTCCGGTACGAGACATCGCGCTGCTGCGGGACGTTCTGGCCCGGGATGCCCTGCGGGAAGAAGTGCTGTGCGGCCGGGGACAGCTGCTGTCCACCTTGCTGGCTCGGCTGCTGCTGGCTCGGCTGCTGCTGCGGGGCGGGTGGCGTGTGGCCGCCGCCCAGACCACCGCCGGTCGGGCCCTGACCGAAAGGCGGGCCAGTGACGTTGAACGACTGACCTCCGAACACCGGAGTGGTCGGCTGCTCGACGGCCGGGGTCTCGTCTGCGACGTCGTCAGCAGCGGCGTCGTCCGACTTGTCCGCGGCAGGTTGCGTCCAGGAGCTCGTCGGCTCGGTGGCCGGCTGTGTCCAGGACGGGCTGGGCGACGGAGCCGGGCTCGCGGCTTCGTCGGCAGCTGGGGTCTGCGGCTCGCTTGGGGGCGTCGGCTTCTCCCAAGGCGCTGCTTGGCCTGTGGCCGGACGGGACCACGAGTCACCCGGGAAGTCCTCGGACAGTTCGTCCGAGCTCTCCTCCTTGGCCGCGGCCGCCTCGGCGGCCGGGTCGGAGTTCGGGTCCGGCTGGGTCCAGGAAGGCGTCGGTTGCCACATTCTCCGGACCTCGGCCGCCGCCGCTTCCCGGTCCTTGTGCTGTCCGGAGTTGTGCGAGTCGGTCACGACCTGGGTCCCCGATTTCTGTGAGAAGGGGCGGCGGTGCGCCCCACAGCTGCTATGTCGATCCGGAGGTGAGGTCCCCGGGTGTACCACTATCCCATGCGGGGGTGTCCACACCACGTCACGACCCGGAGGGTCGCAGGTTCCTGCCACCTGTAACCGTCAACCGGCTACCAAACCCGCTTCATAGGCAACAATCGCGGCCTGAACCCGGTTCTTCACCGCCAGTCGCAGCAGGATCGCACTCACATAGGCCTTCACGGTCCCCTCGACGAGGTACAGCCGCTTGGCGATCTCGGCGTTCGACATCCCGGCGCCGACCAGACCGAGCACCTCCCGCTCCCGCGGACTCAGTACGTCGACCTGCTCCTTGGCCGCCGCGGCCCGAGCCATCGAGCCGCCGCTCAGCTCGGCGATCACCCGTTGGGCCACCCGCGGCGACAGGTAAGCGGCACCCTCCGCGACAGCCTTCAGCCCGGCGATCAGCTCGCGCGGATCACCCGACTTCAACAGGAACCCACTCGCCCCGTCGCCCAGCGCCCGCGCGATGTAGGCGTCCTCGGAGAACGTCGTCAGCATCACGACCGCCGTCTCCGGGACCTGCCGGCGGATCTCCGCGCCCGCCTCGAGCCCGTCCATCCGCGGCATCCGGATATCCAGTACGGCGACGTCGGGCCGGTGCTTGCGGGTGAGTTCGACTGCCTCCAGACCGTCGGCGGCCTCGGCGACCACCTCGATCGCCGCATCGGTGCCGAGGATCGCGCGCACCCCGGCACGCACCATCAGCTCGTCGTCGGCCAGCAGAACCCTGATCGTCATCTCGCGCTCTCCGGAGTTGGCTGAACCGAACCGCTCTGCACAATCGCCTTGCCCACCAGCACCCCGCCTGAGAAGCACAACCGGTACACGTAGTTCGTCGAGAACGGCTCGGCCGGCCGGTAGTACCGGCACGACCATCCGCTCGGCGGCACGAACGACTCCGACGGCGGATCGATCATCTCCATCGCCGGGAGCGCTCTCCGTACGTCGCTCTCCGCCTGCCCGATCGCCAATCCGTCGTACTCGGCGGGTCGCAGGATCGAGCTGTAACCCGTGACCAGGTAGTAGCCCAGAGCAACGATCCCGATCACTGCGCCGAGGATCAGTGGTGCGACCACGGCCGTGACCAGGCCGCGCCGCGCGGTTCGCCGGACTTGGGCCCGTTCCACCGCTGCGCCATCTAGCTCGGGCTCGGGCTCGGGGCGTCCGCCGGTTTGCGGGATGCGCGCTCGCACTTCGAAACCGCCGGTCGCCCGCGGGCCGGCGTACAGGCTCCCGCCGACCAGCCGCACCCGCTCGCGGAGCCCGTCTAGACCGCGGCCGCTCGAGGGTATGGCCTCGGGAACCGGTCGCTGCGGTCCCGTGTCCAGCACCGTCACCGTCACGTCGCTGACCTCGACTGCGATGCGCACGGAGACCGCTCCCCCGGGTGCGTGCTTGCTCGCGTTCGTCAGCGACTCCTGCACGACCCGATGCACGGCCCGGTCGACCATCGGCGACAACTCGGCGGGGCCTTCCTCGACCAGCTCAACCGCCAGGCCCGACGCGGCCGCGCGTTCCACCAAGGCCGCCACCGACTCGTCCTGCGGAACCGTGGTCGCCTCGGCATCCCGCAGTACGCCGATGATGTCGCCTAGCCGCTCGGTCGCCATCGCGGCCGCTTCCCGCAGCGAGGTCGCGGCCTGCCGCTGCTCAACCCCCAACGCCGGATCGAGCTCGAGAGCCGCTGCCCGCAAGGCGATCAGGCTCAGCTCGTGCCCGACCGAGTCGTGCATGTCCTGAGCGATCCGAGAGCGCTCTCTGAGGCGTTCTTGCGCCACCGCCATCCGCTGCTCACGCTCGATCCGCTCGGCCCGCTCCCAGCCGGCCGATGCCAGCAGCACCTGCTGTGCGCGGTACCGGCCGATCAGCCACGGCAACACAACGAGCAACAGAGCCAGCAACAGCATGACCAGCCACGTCAGCACGGCCTCGGTCTCCGGCACCTCTGGCCGAACCACCAGCTCCAGAGCCAGCAGCCCGAGCAAGGTCCAGCTACACAGCATCACGAAGTGCCGGAGCTGCGTCTCGCGGCGGCCGGCCAGGTAGCTCATGACGATGATCGCGATCACCAGTGCGATCGGAACGCCGTGCCGGGTCCCCATCGAGAACGCCAAGATCGCGCTCTCCGCCCAGGCGACGAGCGCCAAGGCGAGCAGCGGGCGGACCCGCCGTACCAAGACCGCCGCGCCCAGGACCAGGACGCAGGGCAGCTGGATCCACCAGGGATCATCCCGGGCACCGCTCTCCGCGAGAACGGGAAGGCTCAGCGCGGCCCACAGGCCGGCATCGCCCCAGCGCCGCCAGTTCATGGCGCCGACGCTACACAGCCGCCGGACCCACGCAGTACTGCCGAAAGTCACTGATCTTCCGCGGCCTCGACGATCTCGAACGGTACGTAGGTCAGATTGGGCACCGTCTCACCGCGCAGCCGCGCGACCAGCAGGTCGACGGCGGTCTGCCCCATCGCGGTCTGGTTCTGCCGCACATGCAGGTACGGCGGACCGCCGATCGAGTCACCCGGTGAGTCGAAACAGGCGACCACGCGATTGCCGCCGAGCGCCCGGTCGGTCATCCGGGCCAGGTTGTACTCACACGCGAAGTACGCCGTCACCTCCGGATTGCGGTCCCGGAACGTGCGGATCGCCTCGATGTCGCCCTGCACACTCTCCATCGAGCCGGGGAGTGTGCTGCGCAGCTCGGTCAGCTCATGGGCCCGACCGCGGGCCTGGAACGCCGACCGGAAACCCTCGAGCCGATCCTCGATCGACGACGTGTTGACCGGCGGCGGCGAGACGAACGCGATGTGCTCGTGCCCCTGGTCGAGGAGCTGGGTAGCGAGCGCTCGCGCGGCCGCGACGTTGTCGGTCTGGACCGCGGACACCGGTATCCCGGACAGACGCCGGTCGACCAGCACGATCGGGAAACCGTCCAGCACCTGCCGCAGGAGACTCGCGTTGTAGAAGTCTCCGTGGACCGGGAACACGATCAGCCCGTCGACCTCACCGGTCGCGACCAGCGAATCGACGGCCTTCTCCTCATCGGCCTGCTGCCCGTGCGTGCGCCGGACGATCAAGTGCGTCTCGTGCTCCGCGCATCGCTCCTCGATCGCGCACATGAGCTCCAGGCCGTACGAGTCCGACACATCCGGTACGACGAGCGCGATCGTCCGCGCCTCGCGTCGTGGAGCCGCGACCCGGCCCCGGAGCGGCATCGTGACCTCGGACAGATCCGGGAGCTGCTGCACCACGAACGTGCCCTTGCCCCGGACCCGCTCCACCAGCCCGGCCTCGCGCAGCACCTCGAGCGCCCGCTTCGACGTGATCCGGCTGACGTTGAACTCGACCGCCAGCTCCATCTCCGACGCCACCCGGTCGCCCGGCCCCAGCGCCCCGCGCCGGATCTGCTCGAGCACCCGCGCACAGATCTCCTCGTACAGCAGCACCCGACCGACCTCCCTCACCCCGGCCCGCACCTGTCCGGTTGGCATATCCAATCATCCCGCAGCGGAGCGCGCCCTGGTCTTGACCTGACGGCCTGCCAACATGCGCGCATGGACGCCACTCGCCCTGCCCGCTTCGCCTCAGGACCCGTGCTGGCGGTCGCCGGCCTGCTGGCCGCCGTACTGACTGCGCTGTCCGGTCGCTACGGCTACCACCGCGACGAGCTGTACTTCCTGGTTGCCGGGCAAAAGCTCGCGTGGGGGTACGTCGACCAGCCGCCGCTGACGCCGTTCATCACACGCATCTCCACCGAACTCTTCGGCAACACCCCGATGGGTCTCCGCGTCATCTCCACTCTCGCCAGCGTTGTGAGCGTGATTGTGATCGCGTTGCTGGCTCGCGAATTCGGCAGTGGGCGCTCGGGGCAGGTCGTTGCCGCGATCTGCGCTGCAGTCTCTGGGTTCCTGCCAGCTGTCGGCCATCTGGCGTCCACAGCTACCTACGACCTGCTCGCGTGGATGCTCGTAGCGCTGTTCGTGGTGAAACTCCTGCGCACCGAAGACACCCGCTGGTGGCTGGCCCTCGGGTTGACTGTCGGCATAGCCCTTGAGAACAAGTACCTGGTCGTGTTGCCGCTCGCGGCGCTCCTTGTGGCGCTGCTGATCACCGGACCACGCCGGCTACTGCGCTCGTGGTGGCTGCTTGCTGGTGTCGCGATCGCGGCGCTCATCGCCCTGCCGAACGTCATCTGGCAGTTCCAGCACGACTGGCCGCAGCTCACGGTGGCCGGCGGTATCAGCGACGCCGACGGCACCAAGAACCGGATCATGTTCATCCCTCTGCAGATCCTCCAGCTCTCGCCACTTCTCCTCCCGGTCTGGATAGCCGGCTTTCGCAGACTGTGGAAGCTGCAGTGGCCGCGCTCAGTGGCTCTCGCCTTCCCGATCCTCTGCGTCGTCGTACTGGCCGCGGGCGGCAAGTCCTACTACGCCCTCCCACTCCTGTACGTCTTCGTCGCGGCCGGCGCCGAGCCGACCTACGCCTGGATCACCAGACACCGCCCCCTGGCCGCGGTCGCCCTGACCTTCACCGCCGTGACCTCAGCCGTCTTCACGCTCCCGGTCCTGCCGGTCTCCGCCGTCAACCTCGTCATCCCCGTCAACGTGGAACAAGGCGAGCAAATCGGCTGGCAAGCCCTCACCCAAACCGTCGCCGACAACATCCCCCTGGCCGAACGCAGCACCACCACGATCATCGCCAGCAACTACGGCGAAGCCGGCGCCCTCCGCCGCTACGGCCCCGCCGCCGGCCTCCCCCTCGCCTACTCCCCCCACATGAGTTTCGCCGACTGGGAACAACCCACCGCCGCGGGCCCGGTCCTCCTCATCGAGCTGGAACGAAACCCGGCCCTCGAATCCCACTTCCCCAACTGCCGCCAACTAACAACCCTCACCACCCCCACCCACAACGAGGAAAACGGCGCCGCCCTGGTCCGCTGCGACACCCCCACCACCCCCTGGCCCACCCTCTGGCCCCAACTCCGCCGCTACTACTGACTCTTTGGCCTTCCCGCCCCAGCTCACGTCGTTCCTCGCGATTAGACAAGACCTCTTGTACAAGCCGCATTGCCAACAACACTCCACCCAGGCGACCCGGCAGCAAGCGGTACGACGTTGATCAAGGTGGCGGCTCCGACGTAGGCGAGGCGGCTAGCAGCTAGCCAGAGCGTTTGCACAGTGCCGCCAGCAGCGGCTGGGCACTCGATGCGAGGGCGGTGCCTCGACTTCTGCAAGCGCGCCCACCACCCCATGGGTTGCCCTCCGAACTGGGGGGGTTGCCCACTCGACGCACCAAGGGGCAACCCCCTACAGCGGTGGGCAACCCCTGGGCTGTAAGTCACCACAGGGCAAACTCCCCAGACCCGTTGCATGGCTCAGAAGCCGGTCCAGTGGAGAAAGGTGGGCCGACGGCTCCTTTGTGCGCGTGCCGCATCTTTGTGCACCCACCAGTCGTTTCCGAGACTCGCGAACGACTGGTGCGCGCCCAAAGCCGAGATCCGTGCCCAAGGCCAAGACTCGCGCCCAAAGGTGGGCCGGCGGCTCTTTGTGCACGTGCCGCATCTTTGTGCACCTATCAGTCGTTTCCGAGGCTGGCGAATGACTGGTGCGTGCCCAAAGCCGAGATCCGCGCCCAAGGCCAAGACTCGCGCCCAAAGATGCGCCGGCGGCTCTTTGTGCACGTGCCGCATCTTTGGGCACCCACCAGTCGTTTCGGAGGCTCGCGGATGGTTGGTGGGTGCTCAAGGTCGAGATCCGTGCCCAAGGTCATGGCTCGCGCCCAAAGGTGGGCCGGCGGCTCTTTGTGCACGTGCGGCATCTTTGTGCACCTACCAGTCGTTTTCGAGGCTGGCGGATGGCTGGTGGGTGCTCAAGGTTGAGGTTCGCGCCCAAGGGTGGGTCGGCGGTTCTTTGTGCGCGCGGGTGGGTGGTCGTGCGGGCGGGCGGTTCCTGAGGTGGTGGTCGCGTTGTCGTCGGCTTCGTTGTGCTCGGTTTGCGTGGATTTGCTGCCGCTATGTGGCAGTAGGTCTCCGTTGAGGTGGTTGGTGTGTCCCCGATTCGCGCCGTACCGGACAGGCCGGACACGTAGCCGGTGGTTGGTCGTCGCGGCGGCCGATTTGCTGAAGTGCTAGGTGGGCGTGGCCTGTGGTTGAGGGGGATGGCGAGGTCGGTGACCGAGTTTCGGTTGCTTGAGCTTCCGGGCTATGGCTGGGGTGGGCGAGGTGGGTCGTCTTTGAGGTGACCGTCGTTTGTGGTTGCTCGCGTCAGAACCGACGCTGCAGGAGGTCCGGGGGGAGTCCGGGTGTTGTTTGTGGAGTCCTGCGGCCGCCATTTGGCAGTAGCACTCCACAGATCGGCCAGCCCGCGCCAGCGCCCTCGCGTACAGCACCAGCACCCATCCCGACCCGCAAGAGCGTGCCAGCCCAGGACCGGGCAACCGCGCCAGCCCCGACCGAGAACCCAGCAGCAGACCAGCCACCGCGGGCATCATACGAGCGCACCACATCCGTAGCCGGGAACGGTAAGGCCAGCCCCAAGCCCTAGCCGGAACCGTTTGAGCAGACCCAAGCCGGAGCGGGGAACTGTAGAGCAGACCCCAGCCGTAGCCGGAACTGTTTGAGCAAGCCCCAAGCCGAAGCGGGGAACCGTTCAGCGGACCCAAGCCGGAGCGGGGAACTGTTGAGCGGACCCGAGCGGTCGCCGCCGATGCGAAGCGAGGCGAAGGGGGTGCGGGTGGCGAAGCCCCCGCAACGCGCCGAGCGAAGCGAAGGCGCACAAATGACGAAGGCGAGGCGGCGAGCGCTGTTAAGCGCCGCACACCTCGCCTATCGACTTCGTGGACGATACTGGGATCGAACCAGTGACCTCTTCCGTGTCAGGGAAGCGCGCTACCGCTGCGCCAATCGTCCAGGCAAAGAACCTGAAGTTCTTCGAGGTGGAGACGGGATTCGAACCCGTGTACACGGCTTTGCAGGCCGTTGCCTCGCCTCTCGGCCACTCCACCAAGCGTAGAGCTTGGCCCACCACAACCGACCCGAGTTAAACCATCTCCGAGCGGACGACCGGGCTCGAACCGGCGACCTTAACCTTGGCAAGGTTACGCTCTACCAACTGAGCTACGTCCGCACTACGACCGGTTTGGTGTTCCCCGGCGCGAGAAGAACATTAGCCCATCCTGGGCCCAGTTCAAAAATCGGGGTCCCTCGCTGGACGACGTACCGTCACCTCCTGGTCACCAAGGGGCCGCGATTCGCCTTAGCACTAAGGTGTTCGGTGGAAGGAGTGGCACATGCGGATCTGGGTGAACGGCGAGTTGGGCGGCGAACTGGCGACGGTTCCGGCGCTCGATCACGGGTTGACGACGGGTGACGGGGTGTTCGAGACGATCAAGATCGTCGACGGACGGCCGTTCGCGGTACGGCGTCATATGGAGCGACTGGTCCGCTCCGCGACCGGCCTCGGCCTGCCGGCGCCGGATGTGGCCGCGATCGAGAGCGGAATCGCCGAGGTGGTCGCGGCGGATCCGGGGATCGCGTTCGGCCGGTTGCGGATCACGTTCACCGGTGGCGTCTCGCCGCTCTCGTCGGACCGTGGGACGACCGGTCCGACGGTCGTGATCGCCGCCCAGGCGATCGAGCCGCCCGCGCCGACGTCCGCGACCGTCACGGTCCCCTGGACCCGCAACGAGCGCAGCGCTGTCGCCGGCCTGAAGACCACGTCGTACGCCGAGAATGTCCGCGCGCTGGCTTATGCCAAGGAGCGTGGCGGCAGCGAAGCGATCTTCGCGAACACGACCGGCGCTCTCTGCGAAGGCACCGGTTCGAACATCTTCTGCGTATACGACGGTGAGCTCGTGACACCGACTTTGGAGTCGGGCGCACTCGCCGGCGTGACCCGCGCGCTCGTGATCGAGTGGTTCGGTGCGAGCGAGCGCGACGTACCGCTGGAGCAGCTGTTCGAGGCCGACGAGATCTTCCTCACATCGACCACGCGCGACGTTCAGGGAATCCACAAGGTGAACGACCGCGAACTGTCCGCGCCGGGTTCGATCACCGCGCAGGCGATGAAGATCTTCGCGGATCGTTCGCTGGAAGACCTCAACCCCTAGAGGTCCTTCGGGGCGTCGAGCATCTGCGAGGTCGCGACGGTGACGATGTTCTCGCGGGTGAAGACGTCGACGCCGGCCAGGCGGTGCAGCCACTTGCGGTAGATGACGGGCTCGACCTTGCCGGCGACCGCGTCGTACCAAAGCTTGAACGCTGCCCAGTTGTTGCCGGGTTCGACCTGCCCGAAGAACTGGGCGGACGGCGTCGCGGCGACGGCCTTCCGCGTCTCGTTCCACAGGTCGTAGGTGAATTCGCGGGACACCTCCGCGAGCGCGATCCGGATGACATCGCCGAACGCGCGGCTGTCCAACGCATCCGACGGCGAACTGCGCATGACGGAGCTCGCCAGCGTCGCGCTGACGTCGAAGAGCGGCCTCAGCTACCAGGTCACCCAGCTCGAGAAGGCCGGCCTCGTCCAGCGCCGTCCCTCCGCCACCGACGACCGCGGCATCATCGCGGCCCTCACCGAAGCCGGCTGGGCCAAACTGCGCGAAAGCGCCCCGGACCACATCGCACTGGTCCGGAGCGCCTTCGTCGATTCACTCAGCAAACAGGAGTTCGCCGCTCTCACGGCAGCCGTCGACACCTTAGGGACCCGACTGGGTCTCACCGGTGAAACCGTGACCGCCCTGCGCGAGAAGAAGTAACTACTCCCCCGACGCCTTACGGCGCTCGCGGTAGGCGGCCACGTGCAAGCGATTCCCGCAGGTGCGGGCGTCGCAGTAGCGCTTCGAGCGGTTTCGCGACAGGTCGATCAAGGCGTCGTCACAATCCGGCGCCTCACACCGGCGAAGCCGCTCCCGCTCCCCCGCCGAAATCACCTGCGCCAGCGCGATCCCACACTCCACGGTGATCCGGCACGCCAGCGACGAACCGTCCCGCGAGTAGTGGATGTGCCACGGGTGCCCGTCGTGGTTCGTCAGCCGCGGCGTCGACGTACCGCGCGCGATGATCGCGTTGATCATCGCCGCCGCCGTCGCGTCCGACTCCGTCGTGAACACCGGCGAGAACAACGGCCGCAGCTCCTGCACATCGGCCAGGTCCTTGTCCGTCAATATCCCGACCGCACTGAACTCCCGCTCCTGGACGAACTTCTCCAGCTCCTCCAAGGTCCCCATCGTGTCGACCTGGCTGTTCGGCCCGGGCAACGTGTTCACCAGCCGGACCAGCGTGCCGAGCGCCTGCTCGGTGTCGTGCGAGAAAGTCACAATCACGTCTCCAACGTGACGGGGTCTCCGTCCTGGCCCAAGAGTAGCCCGCCCCGATTAGAACGTCGCCGAATCATGCGCTAAGGTTTCACCCGCAAGACCCCACCAGGCAACACCAGCAACACGCACCACGCCTGGGCGATTGGCGCAGTGGTAGCGCGCTTCGTTCACACCGAAGAGGTCACTGGTTCGAACCCAGTATCGCCCACAGCAAGAACACGTAGGTCAGAGCGGGAACCCGGCAGATGTCAGGTCCCCGCTCTTCTCGTTTCACTTTTCTTCGGTCAGCAAGAAGGCAGCGCGAGCGGCTGGGGCCCTTGTCGTGAACAACTCGTTCTCGTCGCTCACGACCGGGCCGTCGTTCGCTCGCGCGCCGGCCGGCGCGCCGCGAGACCAACGGCCACCACCAGCAGTACACCCGCCACTCCAGCGGCGATGTGCAGGCCCGAGACCCGATCCTGGGCGGTCACGCCGACCCCGGCGATCGCGCCGAGGACGGCGACGCCCAAGACGCTGCCCGTCTGCCGGCCGGCATTGAGCAGTCCGCTTGCGGTGCCCGCTGTGCCGTCAGGTGCGGCGCCAACGACGAGTGCGATCTGCGGACCGACCGTCAGGCCGACGCCGCAACCCAGGACGAACAGCGCGACCGTCAACGGCAGAGCACCGTTCGTAGTGCTCACCACGAGCAGCGCGGAAGCACCGACTGCAGCCACCGCTAGGCCACACAAGGTGACGCGGTGGACACCGAACCTGACCGAGAGGCGCCCGGCGAGTACCGGCAGCAGAAACACCGGAAGCGCCGACGGGAGGAACTGGAGCCCGGTCTGTAGGGCGTCGAGCTGGTGAACCTGCTGAAGGAAGAGGCTCAAGGCGAACAGCAGGCCGTAGTAGGCGGTGAACAACAGCAGACCGATCGCAACGAAGGGCATCAGCCGCGGTGCACCCACGAGTGCGGCCGGGAGCATCGGAGCGGCGGCACGGCGCTCCCGCACGACGAACGCGGCTGCCGCAACCAGAGCGACGGCGGCTGCGACGACCACAAGGGGCGACGACCACCCGAGCGATCCACCCTCGATGAGCGCGCCGGTGAGGCAAGCGAGCCCGACGACGACCAGCGCCTGGCCGACGACGTCGGACCGCGTGCCGCGGTCCGGCTCGGCGGAGGGCAGGCCGCCTCGGGCGGCGAGGGCAAGCGTCAAGAGTCCGATCGGGACGTTGATGAAGAAGATGCTCCGCCAACCGATCGTGGTGACCAACACCCCACCGAGCACGGGACCGAATGCTTGGGGACTGCCGGCGGCCGTCGTGAACAGGGCGACGGCCTTGGCCTTCGCGGCCGGGTCCGGGTAGGCCTTGGAGATCAATGCCATGGCGGCGGGCATCAGCATCGCCGCTGCGACGCCCTGGACCAGCCGCGCCCCGACCAGTACGGCGCTGTTCGGGGCCAGCCCACACGCCACGGAGGCCAAGGTGAACAGCGCCACGGCAAGCCGGAACACCCGGGCGCTGCCGAACCGGTCGACAAGCCCACCACCGGAGAGCAGCAGGCTGGCCAGGACCAGGACATAGCCGTCGACGACCCACTGAAGCGTCGACAGGTCCGAGCCGAGGCTGTCGCGTACCGCCGGAAGTGCGACGTTCACGATCGTTGTGTCGACGATCACCATCGCGAACCCGATGCAGACGATGGCCAGGGTGCGACCCGGCCGGACGATGTTCACCCGTGCTCCGAGGCTTTCCGACGCGTCATGCGCGGCATGTGACATCAGGTTCATGGCACACCTCATCTTCCTTCGCGCCCGCGCGAACGCAAGCGATCATGTTCCTGACAATCATTGGGTGCCCAACTATAGTTGGTGCAATCGTTGACCGCTCGGTTTATGCTGCATGAGTGACGCCACGCGAGCCGTCGATCACCACGGCCTCCCGATCCCTGGTACCGGCCGAGTTGCAGGACCGCACCGACTACCTGCTGTGCAAGGTCTCGGAGACGCTGAAGCGCCTGGCCGACGACACGTTCGCCGCGCACGGGCTGCGCGGAAGCCATCACGCGGTGCTGCGCGTGCTCGCCGCGTGCGGGCCAGTCACGCAGCAGGACGTCGCCGGCCGGCTCTACGTCGACCCGAGCACGATCGTCGATCTCATCGACCACCTCGAAGAGCAGGGCTTGATCGTCCGCGAACGCAATCCACGCGATCGCCGCGCCTACCTGGTGCAGGTCACAGACGAGGGCCGAACGCGGCTCTCTGTCGCGGACGCGACCGCCGCGAGCCTGCAGGAGAGCCTGTTCGTGGGGCTCGATCCGCACGACCGCGACCAGCTGCACGAGCTGCTCGGCAAGCTCGCGGCCCTGCCCGAGTCGCCCGACCGGCGGATCCCACTGACCGGCGAAGCCTCGCGGGCGCGGCGCTCGGCGCGCCGGCGGCGCAGCGCATGATCAGCGTCGAGGCCGCCGGGCGGCAGGTACTGGCGGACACGATCGCCGGTTGAGCGGAGAGAGCACCCCGTGGTTGGCCGTCGAGCAGGTGGTCGCGAGGGACAGCCCGGGACGCAGCTTCCTGGCGCGAGCGGATGGTGCGCAACTGCTTATCGTCGGCAGGGGCCGCCCGGGTGGTCTGGCTGAGGCTGGGAGTTAGGGGAGCCAGGTGCCGGCTTTCATTAGTAGGCGGCCTTTTGTTTCGTTGGATTCTCGCCAGGCTTGGATTTTGGTGGGGGTGGCTCGGATGAAGGGGTAGTTGGGGAGGGGGCGGGGGTCGAAGCCGGCTTTGGTGGCGAAGGCTTCGGCTTCCTCGGGGGTTGGTTGGGTGGGGTCGGTGGTGGCGGTGATGTGGACTACGTCGCGGAGGGTGCCGATCGTGAGTTGTAGGTGGGGGTTTTGGTGGAGGTTCTTTGCTGTGGGGTTGGTGGCTGAGGTGGCTAGGTAGAGGTGGGCGCCGGTCCAGAGGAAGGACAGGGGCATCAGGTACGGCGTGCCGTTTGGTGAGGCTGTGGCTACCCAGGCGTCGATGTCGTGGGTCAGGCGGTGGAGGGTGTCTTGTTTGCGGGTGGCGAGGGGCCTGGGGAGGGCGGACTCGGTCATCTGGACAGCGTTTCACGGGGTGGGAGCGGAGCCGGGTTCTGGATCAGGTTGTGAGAGCTGATTCGGCGTGGCGGAGGTCCTGGTCGATTCTGCTGGGCTGGAAGTTGTGGCTGATGGCGGTGTGGAGGTTGTGCGCTGCCCAGAAGGCGTTGAAGGTCCTCAGCAGCAGTGGGCCGATCGTCGACTGGATGATCTCGTCGAGTTTGGTGATCGCTGCCGGCTGGACGCCGTACTGGGCGCCTTCCTCTTGCAGGTTGTGACGGGTGGCGATCAAGGCGAAGCGGCGGTCGCCTCGGGCGGCGCCACGGTTCCAGTCGACGACCGCTGAGATCTGCCCGTCAGCGTCGTACAGGATGTTGCCGAGGGTGTAGTCGGTGTGGACCAGGTCGGAGCCTGCCGAAGGTGGTTGGGCGGCGGCCAGGGTTGCCAGCTCGGTGAGGAGGCGCTGGGTGCGGGGGTTGTAACGACCCAGGGTTTTGGTCCAGGCCTCAAGACGGGTGCTGGTGGCGAGTGCGGGTGGCGGTGGGACGTCTGGGCGATCGGCCAGCAGGTTCGCGAACCTGCTCGTTCATCGTGACCATGGCTGCCACGCGGTCCGCGGTGACGGTCGTCGGGCGGCTGCCGGGGAGGCGCTCTTGCAGAACAGCCGTGTGGCCGTCTCGCAGAGGCAGGACGGCCTCATGGGACGGCACTGGGAAGCCGTGTTGTTTGGCCAGAGCGATGATCTCCGCCGTCAATCGCATCAGGTCCGCGTCGGCGCTCGTGCGGGTGAGCACGAACTGCCTGCCGTCGGGGCCTTGCAGGTAAGCAGCTCCGCTGGTGCCGCCGACCAGGTCGTCGAGGCCGACGAGTTCCAGTTGGAGGTGGAGGTGTGCGTTGAGTTCCTCGACGACCTCGGTCGGGCGCCATGGGCTCTCTGTCTCACGGAAAGCCAAGGGGTGTTCTGACACCGTATGCAGGTTAGTCGCGTCGGCGGAGGCGACGGATACATGAGACGAAATCCGGCGGTTCCGAACGGCGTGTTGAGTGGACAGAACATGTGGTGCGCGTGTGACGAATGAGGCCGTTTTCAGGCGTGAAAACCCAGTTTTGGAAGACGCCGAAAGTGCGCTACTGTTCTGCTCGCGCCGGGGAACACCAAACCGGTCGTAGTGCGGACGTAGCTCAGTTGGTAGAGCGTAACCTTGCCAAGGTTAAGGTCGCCGGTTCGAGCCCGGTCGTCCGCTCGTAGATGGCTGTACGAGCCAGGCTTTACGCCTGGTGGAGTGGCCGAGAGGTTAGGCAGCGGCCTGCAAAGCCGTCCACACGGGTTCGAATCCCGTCTCCACCTCGAATGGTTTGCAGTGCATGGACGATTGGCGCAGCGGTAGCGCGCTTCCCTGACACGGAAGAGGTCACTGGTTCGATCCCAGTATCGTCCACGAAGTCGATAGGCGAGGTGTGCGGCGCTTAACAGCGCTCGCCGCCTCGCCTTCGTCATTTGTGCGCCTTCGCTTCGCTCGGCGCGGGCGGGGGCTTCGCCACCCGCACCCCCTTCGCCTCGCTTCGCATCGGCGGCGACCGCTCGGGTCCGCTCAACAGTTCCCCGCTCCGGCTTGGATCCGCTGAACGGTTCCCCGCTCCCGCTCGGGTCTGCTCTACAGGTCCCCGCTCCGGCTCGCGTCCGGTCAAACAGTTCCGGCTACGGCTCGCGTCCGCTGAACAGTTGCCGGCTTCGGCTCGCGTCTGCTCAAACGGTCCCCCGCTCCGGCTGGGCTCTGCTCGAACAGTTCCGGCCACGGCTCGGGTCTGCTCTACAGTTCCCCGCTACGGCCCGGGTCTGCTCAAGCAGTTCCTGCTATGGCACGGTCCGCTGAGAGATTGCCTGCTACGGCTTGGGGTTGGCCTTACCGTTCCCGGCTGCGGATGTGGTGCGCTCGTGCGATGCCGCGGTGGGTGGTCTGCTACTGGTGTCTCGGTCGGGCTGGCGCGGTTGCCCGTCCTGGGCTGGCACGCTCTTGCGGGTCGGGATGGGTGCTGGTGCTGTACGCGAGGGCGCGGGCTGGCCGATCTGTGGAGTGCTACTGCCAAATGGCGGCCACGAGACTCCACAAACAACACCCGGACTCCCCCCGGACCTCCCGCAGCGGCGGTTCTGACGCGAGCAACCACAAACGACGGTCACCTCAAAGACGACCCACCTCGCCCACCCCAGCCATAGCCCGGAAGCTCAAGCAACCGAAACTCGGTCACCGACCTCGCCATCCCCCTCAACCACAGGCCACGCCCACCTAGCACTTCAGCAAATCGGCCGCCGCGACGACCAACCACCGGCTACGTGTCCGGCCTGTCCGGTACGGCGCGAATCGGGGACACACCAACCACCTCAACGGAGACCTACTGCCACATAGCGGCAGCAAATCCACGCAAACCGAGCACAACGACGCCCCACCGTCTCATCCCCGCCCGCCCGCCCGCGCGACCGACCGCCCGCCGCGTGCACAAAGAACCGCCGACCCACCTTTGGGCGCGAACCTCAACCTTGAGCACCCACCAGCCATCCGCCAGCCTCGAAAACGACTGATGGGTGCACAAAGATGCGGCACGTGCACAAAGAGCCGCCGGCCCACCTTTGGGCGCGAGCCATGACCTTGGGCACGGATCTCGGCTTTGAGCACCCACCAACCATTCGCGAGCCTCGGAAACGACTGGTGGGTGCCCAAAGATGCGGCGCGCGCACAAAGAGCTGCCGACGCACCCTGGGTCGCTAACAGCTGGCTGGGCAAGGGGTGGGGGCAGGGTCGCGAGCGTGGAGCGGGCGGCTGGGCGGGCCTGCAGCGCCCATTGAGGCGGCGGCGCGGGGCGGTCGGCGGACCGGCAGCACCCATTAAGGCGGCGGGCGGGAGTGGCGGCACGCTCAGCGGGCGGGCAGAACAGTGGGCCGGCGGGGGTTACTGGGTGGTGCAGGTCCGGCGAGCGCCGGTGAACGATCCCAGTCGGGCGGCGGGTGCCAGGTGATGCAGGTCCGGCGGGGGTTACTGGGTGACGGAGGTCCGGCGAGCGCCGGTGAACGACCCTGGCCGGGCGGGGGTGGTGCTGGGTGGTGCAGGGTCGGCGTGCGCGCTGGGTGATGGCAGCGGGGGTTGTTAGAGGCGTAGGTGGGAGGCGCCGTTGAAGTCGAGGATGGTGCCGGTGGCGAACTCGGCGGCGGGGCTGGCCAGGTAGAGGATGGCGGCTGCTACTTCGGTGGGGGCGGCTACTCGGTTGAGGGGGCTTTCTTGGCTTCGGCGGGTCAGGCCTTCGCCGGCTAGGTTTTCGGCGGCCATGTCGGTGGTGGTCCAGCCGGGGGCGATGGCGGTGACGGCGATGCCGTCGGGGCCCAGGGCTCGGGCGAGGGACTGGGTGAACGAGACGATGGCGGCTTTGGAGGCGCCGTACGCGGGCTGGTTGGGTTCGCCGCGGAAGGCGCCGCGGGAGGAGACGTTGATGATGCGGCCGCCGCGGGGCATGTGGCGGACTGCGCACCAGGTCGCGTTCGCGGGGCCGATCAGGTTGACGGCGAGGGTGTCGGCCCACGCCTGTTGCCATTCGACGTACGTCGTCTCGCGGATGCGGTGCGGGTGGTAGACGCCGGCGTTGTTGACCAGCACGTCGATGCGGCCCAACGCCCCAGCAGCTTCATCGACCATGCTCTGTACGGCGTCTGGGTCCGCCAAGTCGGCGTGGACGAGTACATGTCCACTACCGGGGAGCGCGGCCAGGACTTCCGAGGCTGCCGAACGGGACGAGCTGTAGTGGACGGCGACCCGGTCACCGTCGGCGGCGAAGGCGTGGGCAGTGGCGGCACCGATGCCACGCGAGGCACCGGTGATCAAGACGGCACGATCCATACTCAGATCATCGCGGTACCGATACCTTCCCCGCCCCACCACCCCGGTCACTTATCGCGGCTTGATGTCCCGCCGGTAGGACTTGCTCGCCCGCACCCACTCCTTCTTCGCCAGCTGCCGCGCCCGCGCATCGGACCGCCGCGCCATGTACGCCGCCTCCTTGCGCAGCTGCACCCAGCTCTCGTACCGGCGATACGACAACGTCCCGTCCACCAGCCCGGCCTTCACGGCGCACCCGGGCTCACCGTCGTGCGAACAGTCCTTGAAACGGCAGCTCTCCGCCAGCGCCGTGACATCCGGGAACGCCGCAGCCAGCCCCTCGCCAGACTCCTGCAGACCGATCCCCCGCAGCCCCGGAGTGTCGATCACCACGCCACCGCTCGGCAGCACCACGAGCTCACGCCGTACCGACGTGTGCCGGCCCTTGCCGTCCTCGCGGATCGCCTGCACGTCCAGCAACTCCACACCGGCCAGCGCGTTCACCAGCGAGGACTTGCCTGCACCACTTGACCCGAGCAGCGCCAGCGTCGCGTCGCCGGCCACCAACTCGTGCACAGCGTCCATGCCTTCACCGGTCGCAGTACTACACACCAGTACGTCGGCCCCGGGCGCAGCCGCCGCGACATCCTCGGCCACGGCATCCGCGTCGCCGACCAGGTCCGCCTTCGTCAGTACGACGACCGGCCGGGCACCGCTCTCCCACGCCAGCGCGAGGAAGCGTTCGATCCGGCCGATGTTCGGCTCGGGATGCAGACCGACCACGATCGCGATCACGTCGACGTTCGCGGCGAGCAGCTGGCCTTTCGACGTACCGCTGACCTCGGCGCGGACGATCGCCGTACGGCGTGGAGCCAGCGACTCGACGGTGATGCGGTCGTCGGGCCAATGGCGGAGCAACGCCCAGTCCCCTGTGCAGGGCGCTGCGTGGGTGTCGCCGGCGATCGCTCCGAGGAGTGCACCGGACCAGGTCGCGCGGACCGGCCCGTCCTCGGTGAGAACTGTCGCCAGGCCTTTGTCGACCCGGGCGACGCGTCCCGGCACGAGCTCGGCCGGAACGGAAGCTAGATAGTCGGCCGTGAGACTGTCCAGTCCCAGAGCCTGCAGTGTCACGGACATGACGAACCTTTCGGAAGGTCCGGCCGCGAGCTCAGCTCAGCGGACGGACGAAACGGGAGACAACGGCCCGGCTGTGGGCCTCGTAGTGGCTCATGGCGGGGTGCCTCCCTTCCAGTTCCTGCGGGTCCTGATCGAGGACCGGTGATCGCGACGCGACCAGCCTATGTCGTCCGATTCGTCGTGCGCACCGGGTTTTCGGTCACCGTCTGTTCCGGGGCCGCTTCCGGCTCCGGCTCAGGCTCTGGTTCAACCTCTGGCTCAGGTTCCGGTTCGGCCTTGGGCGGCGTGGGCTTAGGTTCGGCCAGCCTCTCGATCTTGCGGGCGAGCTGCAGCTCCGGCCGCTCGTGACCGACCGGGGTCAGCGCGGGGTCGGGCTCGTCGTCCGAGTGCTCCGCCTCGTGGTGGGGATCAGGCTCGGCCTTCATCACCGGCTCGACCTCATCGTCGTCCTCGAGCTTCGGCAGTGCGGGCTCACGCACCTTCGACTCCCGCAGTGTGGGCGGCCAGAGCCGGTTCACGACCGCGTTCAGGGCGGCACCGATCAGTACGGCGATCGTCGTCATGTACAGCCACATCAGTACGGCGATCGGCGCCGCGAGCGGACCGTAGATCGACGTACCGCCGACTGTGCTCTGCAGGATCCAGCGGAGCACGAAGCTGCCGAGGATCCAGATCGACAGCGCCAGGAACGCACCCGGCAGGTCCGAGACCCAGGGCGTCCGGACCGGCACGGAGACGTGGTAGAGCGTGTTCAGGAAGCCCGCCGAGAGGATCGTGACGACCGGCCAGTACAGCTGGTTCAGGAAGTCCAGGCGGGGCGGGAGGAGGTGGTCGACGGCGTCCGGACCGGCCAGCACCAGCGGCAGCACGATCACGCCGATCACCAGAGCGATGCTGTACAGGCTGAAGGAGAGCGCGCGGGTCCGGACGATGCCGCGCTTGCCGCCCATCCCGTACATGATCGTGATCGTGTCGACGAACACGTTCAGCGCGCGGCTGCCCGACCACAGGGCCAGCACGAAACCGATCGAGATGACGTCCGGCCGGCCGCCGTTCAGCACCTTGTCCAGGGTCGGCACGATGACGCTGTTCACGGAGTCGTCGGTGAGCGCTCTCGCGGCGAGCGCCGCGATCTCGAGCTTGATCTGGGCGATCTGTACGACGTTCAGCCAGCGGTCGGCGATGTAGCCGAGGCTGCCGGCCAGCCCGAAGATCAGCGGCGGCAGCGAGAGGATCGCGAAGAACGCGCCCTCGGCGGCCAGCCCGGTGACCCGGTAGCGCAGACACTCCCCGACCGTCTGGGTGAGCAGCTTCCAGATCGTCGAGGGGATCTTGCGGACCCATGCCAAGGAGACCGAGCTCCCACTCGCGGGCCCTGCCCCTGAACGTGCCATACCGCTTACCGTACTGACATGGCGGACCCAAACGCTGCAACGAATCAGGCTCCCCCACTGCACGGGGTGAACTTCTTTACCTCCGACGCTGCCCTCGGTGACGCTCTGCGGCCGTACGCGGACCTCGTGAAGGATCCCGGTCTGGTCCGGATCGGAGAGGTCGCGGGATCCGAGGAAGCGCTCTCCCACGCGCTCCCGGCGAACCAGAATCCCCCGGTCCTGCGCACCCACGACCGCTACGGGAACCGGATCGACGAGGTCGAGTTCCACCCGTCGTGGCACTGGCTGATGGAGCAGGCCGTCGGCTTCGGGCTCCAGGCCGCGCCGTGGACGAGTTCCCAGCCCTCCCCACATCTGACCCGGGCGGCCGGGTTCTACGTCTGGTCGCAGGTCGAGCCCGGCCACGGGTGCCCGATCTCGATGACGTATGCCGCCGTACCGGCTTTGCGGACCGACGAGCGGCTCGCGGCCGAGTGGGTTCCGCAACTGGCTTCCACCGAGTACGACGTACGGCGGTTGCCCGGGGCAGCGAAGCGTGGCGTGCTGGCGGGGATGGGGATGACCGAGAAGCAGGGTGGTTCGGACGTCCGGGCAAACCTGACCACGGCGACTCCGGCAGGCGGGGATGGGGAGTATCTGCTGGACGGGCACAAGTGGTTCTGCTCGGCGCCTCAGGTCGACGTGTTCCTGGTGCTCGCCCAGGCGTCGGACGGACTGAGCTGTTTCGTCGTCCCCCGGGTGCTTGCTGACGGCAACCGGAACACGTTCGCGCTGCAGCGTCTGAAGGACAAACTCGGCAACCGCTCCAACGCGTCCAGCGAGGTCGAGTTCCACAGCACCGTCGGCTACCGCCTGGGCGACGAAGGCGCCGGCGTCCGCACCATCATCGAGATGGTCGCCGCCACCCGCCTCGACTGCGTCCTGGGCTCCGCCTCCCTCCAGCGAAAAGCCCTGGTCGAAGCCGTCTGGCACACCAAACACCGCTCAGCCTTCGGCGGCCTGCTCGCCGACAAGCCCGCCATGCAGAACGTCCTGGCCGACCTCGCAATCGAGAGCGAAGCAGCAACCGCTCTCGCGATGCGGCTGGCCGCCGCCGTGGATGCCTCAGCCTCCGGCGACGACCCGGCCGGAGCCTTCCGGCGGATTGCGTTGCCGTTGGCAAAGTTCTGGGTCTGCAAGCGGACTTCGTTCATGGTGGCGGAGGCGCTGGAGTGTTTGGGCGGGAACGGGTTCGTGGAGGAGTCGGGGTTGCCGCTGCTCTTCCGGGAGTCGCCGCTGAACTCGATCTGGGAAGGCTCCGGGAACGTGAACGCACTCGACGTACTACGCGCCTTGCGGCGACCGGAGTCTCTGGATGCCTGGCTGCTGGAGGTTGGCGCGGCACAGGGTGCGGACCATCGGTTGGATGCGGCAGTGCACGACGTACTGCAGGCTCTGTCAGACATCGACGGCGCTGAGGCCGGGGCTCGGCGGCTGGCGGCGCGGATGGCGTTGTGCCTGCAGGCGTCGCTGCTAGTGCGCCACTCGACGCCTGCGGTGGCGGACGCGTTCGTGGCGTCGCGCCTGGCCGGGGACTGGGGTGGAGTGTTCGGGACCCTGCCGCGTACGACGCCGTTCCAGGAGATCGTCGAGCGCACGATCGACTGACCCACAGCCGACCTATCGTCGACCTCATGCTCAAAGCCCGTCAGTTCGTGTTCGCGGCCGCACTGGTCGGCTCGGCGCTCGTAGCCCCCGTGGCCAGTGCAACCACTCCGGTGGACTGCCTCACGCCGCAGCAAGCTCACACCGACCGACCGCGCGACCTGATCGGCGGGCAGCGGGCCGCTCAGGACGACGTCCTCCCCGACGGCAGCCGCGCGCCGCAGATCCTCCGCGACGCGTACGCGTCCGGCGCACTCCCCCGGCGCCTGCTGACCAAGGACCCGGACGGCACCGTGCACGCCAAGGTCGGCAAAGGTCAGGCGCGGATCCAGGTCTACGTGCACGTGGTCCACGACGGCGCGACCGGCAAGGTTTCACCCACCGACGTCGTCAAGCAGCTCCAGGCGCTGAACCGCAACTTCGCGGCCACGTCCGCGAACATGTTCGCCTTCACACTCGTCGGCTTGGACTACACCGACAACAAGACCTGGCACACCGTTCACACCTCCGACGAAGGTCCGACCCTGCCGGACGAGGCGGCGATGAAGACCGCACTCCACAAGGGCGGGCCGGGCGATCTCAACCTCTACCTGAACGAGCCGCAGTACCAGGACCCGAACGACGGATCGCTCAGCGGGCTGATCGGCATCGCCACGTTCCCGTGGACGCGCGCCGACGACCCGGTCCGGGACGGCGTGATGATCAAATACACGACGTTGCCCGGCGGCGCGAGCACGCACTTCAACGAAGGCAAGCAGGCCCTGCACGAGACCGGGCACTGGCTCGGGCTCTATCACGTCTTCCAGAACGGCTGCACCACCCAAGGTGACTACGTGGCAGACACCCCGGCCGAGGCGAGCCCGACCGACGGCTGCCCGACCGGCAAGCTGGCCTGCGACGGTTCGAGCCTCGCGCCGGTGCACAACTTCATGGACTACAGCGACGACGCCTGTCTGTCCGAGTTCACCCCGCAGCAGGCGCAACGTGCCGCCGACAACTGGCTGGCCTACCGGTACGCCCGCAGGTCCTGAGTACGGCGCACGCACGATAGGGTGACCAGGGTCGCGACTGGCGCGCTGAGGTGGAGAACCACCGGGGAGCGAAAACCGTCGGCACCGTGCGCCTGGGTGCCTTCGACCCACTGCAAACCGCAGGAGAGACATCGATGACTCATCAACCCTTCGACGCTGCCGCAGCGTCGGCCGCGTACAACAACGCCCTGCAGGTGATCGCCGCCGTCGAGCCGACGATCGCCGGAGCGATCAAGGCCGAGCTGGAAGACCAGCGCTCCTCGCTGAAGCTGATCGCGAGTGAGAACTACGCCTCCCCGGCCACCTTGCTGACGATGGGCAACTGGCTGTCCGACAAGTACGCCGAGGGCACCGTCGGGCACCGCTTCTACGCCGGCTGCCAGAACGTGGACACCGTCGAGACGGCCGCGGCCGAGCACGCCAAGGCGCTGTTCAACGCCCCGCACGCCTACGTCCAGCCGCACTCCGGCATCGACGCCAACCTGGTCGCCTTCTGGGCGATCCTGGCCCAGCGGATCGAGTCCCCGACCCTGGCCGAGGCCGGGGCCAAGCACGTCAACGACCTGTCCGACGAGGACTGGAGCAAGCTCCGCAAGGCGCTCGGCGACCAGCGGATGCTCGGCATGTCACTGGACGCCGGCGGTCACCTGACGCACGGCTTCCGCCCGAACATCTCCGGCAAGATGTTCAACCAGCACTCCTACGGCACCAACCCCGAGACCGGCCTGCTGGACTACGACGAGGTCGCCCGCAAGGCCCGTGAGTTCAAGCCGCTGATCCTGATCGCGGGTTACTCGGCGTACCCACGCAAGGTCGACTTCGCGAAGATGCGCGAGATCGCCGACGAGGTCGGCGCCACCCTGATGGTCGACATGGCGCACTTCGCCGGTCTGGTCGCGGGCAAGGTCTTCACCGGCGACTTCGACCCGGTGCCGCACGCGCACGTCACCACGACCACCACGCACAAGTCGCTGCGCGGCCCGCGCGGCGGCATGGTGCTGTGCCAGCCGGAGTACGCCGAGTCCGTCGACCGCGGTTGCCCGATGGTCCTGGGCGGTCCGCTCAGCCAGACGATGGCCGCCAAGGCGGTCGCGCTGGCAGAGGCCCGGCAGCCGTCCTTCCAGACCTACGCGCAGGCCGTCGCCGACAACGCGGTCACCCTCGCCGAGGGTCTGATGAAGCGTGGCGTCAAGCTCGTCACGGACGGTACGGAGAACCACCTGGTCCTGCTGGACGTCTCGGCGTACGGGATCACCGGCCGGCAGGCCGAGTCGGCGCTGCTCGACGCTGGCATCGTCACCAACCGCAACGCGGTCCCCCGCGACCCGAACGGCGCCTGGTACACCTCGGGCGTCCGGATCGGTACGCCGGCCCTGACCACCCGCGGCTTCGGCGCCGACGAGTTCGACAAGGTGGCCGAGCTGATCGTCGACGTGCTGTCCTCGGTGACGCCGACCACGACCGCCGCCGGTGCGCCGTCGAAGGCCAAGTACGTGCTGGCCGACGGGGTTGCCGACAAGACCCGCGCGGCCTCCGCCGAGATCCTCGACAAGCACCCGCTCTACCCGGGCCTCGTGCTCAGCTGATCATCCCGGCCGGCGCCGTTCCCACCGCGGAACGGCGCCGGCTTCTTGCTTTCGGCAACAATCAGAATCTTCTAATTAATGTAAGGTTCAATCATGACGCCCACCCCGGAAGAGATCAGTCAGTACGTCGAACGCTTCGCCGGTGTGATGGCGAACAGCGGCGTACCGACGATGTCGGCGCGGGTGATGGGCCGGATGCTGGTCAGCCCCGACGGGACGATGACCGCGGCCGAGCTGGCCGACACCCTGAAGATCAGCCAGCCTGCGGTCTCGGGCGCGGTCCGGCAGCTGATCCAGATGTCGTTCATCTCGCGGGAGCGGATGCCTGGTTCGCGCAAGGATCACTACCGGATCCGCGAGGACGTGTTCGCCGCGATCCTCGAACGCCGCAACCAGGCGCTGACCGAATGGGCCGCCAGCAGCAGCTACGGGGCCAACCTCTTCGGCGCGGATACGACCGTCGGCCGTCGGCTCGCCGAGGCCGCGGACTTTTTTACCTTCGTGCATGCCGATCTCGTGCAGACCATGAAGGACTGGCACAACAAGCACCCGCGCTAGGGTCTGGGCAGCTCGACCATCAGCTGCTTCGCGACGGCCAGGGCGGTCGCGTCATCGCCGTGCGGGGTGACCACTTGCAGGCCCACCGGCAGGCCGTCGAGCAGCCCGGCCGGCACGCTGACGGCGGGGTGACCGGTGACGTTGAACGCCCAGCAGGGGTCGCCGACGATGATGTTCTCGTTGTACTGGTCGTAGCCGTGGGCAACAGTTAGCGTGGTCGGGGTGACGAGCGCGTCGACCACGTCGAACAGATCGGCGAGCGCGGTGTTGTTGCGGTCCCGCACCTCGCGAGCTCTGATTGAAGCCGTCGCCTCGGTGCCGCAGCCGGCGTCCAGGTCGGACAGGACCTGCCATGCGTCGTCGGTGGGCAACAGGTCGAGCGGTACGTCGATCACCTCGACGACTGTCAGCCGGTCGCGCACGATCGCGTCCACGCCGGCGTCTACGGCGTACTGACTGAGCGTGGACAGGTAGGCGACCTTCCACGGCTTGTCGGCGAGCACCGGCACCGGCCAGAACGGTAGTGCTGTGGGATCGAGTCGGTGCGGTCCGCTCACCACACTCGTTGCCAGCATGACGTCGTCGAGGTTCGCGCCGATCACTCCGGCGGTGGTGAGCCCGCCCAACGCGCGGCCCACCGCGCGCGGCACCCGGCCGAGCGTGCCCTTGAACCCCACCAACCCGCAGAACGATGCGGGGATCCGCAGCGACCCACCACTGTCACCACCTGTTGTGAGCGGTACGACGCCGGCCGCAACCGCCGCCGCTCCCCCAGCCGTCGACCCACCTGGCGAACGGGTGACGTCCCACGGATTGCGGGTGTAGTCGCTCCCGTTCCACCCATACGTCTGCGAACCGGGCCCCGGTCGCGCGCGCGTCGCCGTACCGATCGGAATCGCCCCCGCCGCCAGCAACCGCTCGATGATCGGCGACCCCGGTGGCGTGCGCGCCTTCACCAAGAACGGCACCCCCGCCAGCACCCCGTCCGGATCCACCTCCCGAGCCAGCCGAAGCGCTCGGTCACCATCCAGCTCATCCACGAAATGCAACACCGGATCCAACCGCCGAGCCGCCCCCAACGCCTCCCCCACCACCTCAGCAGCCGTCAACCGCCCAGCCCGAACCCCCGCCGCAATCTCCCCCGCACTCAGCACGCCCCAACCCTATCCACCTCCAAACCCCGCCCTTGCGGCAACAGCGTCGCGAAGGATACGTAGTAGTCGGCCGGCGCAGTCGACCGACCGCCTGAACCAGCCCGGCAGGTGGTCAACCGCAGCACCACCTCATGTCGTTGGCTACGCCGTGTCGTCGGTGATGGTGTGGCCGGCGGATTGGAGGGTGGTGATGGCTGTGGGGAGGTCGGCTTCGGTTACTAGGACCAGGTCGGCTTGGTAGGTGGAGGCGGCGCAGACGGAGAGGCCGGCGGCTGCGAGCGGGTGGACTATCGAGGCGAGCATGCCGGGTTGGTCCAGGGCGTGGGGTTCTTGGTTGTAGAAGGCTCGCCAGGGTTCGGTCGAGTCGCCCTCGGCGATGAGAGTGGTGCCTTCGGGAGTGTGGGAGAGCGCCCACCAGTCGCCGGACGGCACGGCGGGGATGCCGTCGGCGACGTGGGTGATGGTGAAGCGCGGTTGGAGGAGGGTGAGGGTTTGCGCTGGCATGGAGCCAGTCTGGTGGGTCAGCGGGTGAGGGCGTAGACGGCGATCGCGGCGAAGTCGTCGGCGGGTTCGGACGCCTGCCAGGATCGGACGTCGTCGACGTAGCGCGAGCCGCGGCCGGTGAACTCGGCGTACTGGTCGACGCCGTTCGCCGGGCAAGCCTTCATACCGTCGACGTGGTCGCCGAGTCCTTCGTCGAAGAGGCCGGCCGAGTTCGGGCCGTTGACGACCGCGCCGACGACCTGGCGACCGAGGATGTTGCCGATCTGGTGATGCGGGCAGCGCCCAGCGTTGGAGCCGACACCGACCATGAACGAGACACCCCAGGCGTTGGCCCCGAACGCCCAGTCCAGCTGCTGCGCACCGAAGGTGTCGTACGCCCGGTCCCCGGTGACCTGCCGGTAGAGACGCGCCGTCGCAGCCAGTCCGAAGGTGTGCGGTACGGCGTCAAAGTTGTTGTACTGCGCCCCCGCCCGGAACGGATCCGAAGCCGCCCGCTTGGTCCCGATCGCAAGCTGCGCCCGCAGATCACCAGTGAGCTTGGCAACCAACGCCCGGTCCGATCGCGACGCCCGGATCAGATCCGCATGCGCCAGCGCCGAGACGTCGTACAGGTTCAGCGTGTCGCCGCCGGCCTCGTGCTGGAGATACTGACCAGCCCAGTACGACGCCTGTCGCACCCAACCGGATGCCCGCCGATCGCCAAGCCGCTGCGCCGCCAACGCGAGCTCAACAGCACCCAGCTCCATGTCGTCGCGCCAAGCCGACTCCGGATAGAAGGCGAACGGCAGCGACGTCGTCAGCTGGCCAACCCCAGTGGTCTTCGCCTGCGCGAAGATCTGCGCCGCGGTCTCCAGGTGCTTGCGAGCCAGCTTGCGATCCGTCCGCGCCTCGACCTGCGCCGCCAGCGCAAACGCCGCCGCGGTCCGACCGGCCAGGTTCGGGCTGATCGGCTTCCCAGGCGCCGCCGCCCGGAACACCGGACGGTTGCGCAGATGACGTTCGGCAGGTGCAGTCAGCTGGTCGTCCGCCTCGGGCAGCCGCCAGATGTCGTGGTCGCCGATGAACGTGCCCTCGGCGTTCCCGGTCCCGACGCCGACCTGGATGTAGAGCGTCTTCGACTTCTCGTCCCACATCTTGTCCAGCCACTTCAGGCCGTGCCGAGCTTCGTTCGTCACTTGACGATCCGGCCGCCGGGCGTCCCGGGCCGATGCCCACAGCAACGATTCCGAGTAGGCCGCGATGTGCGTGAACTTCAGGTAGTCGCCGGCGTCGTACCAGCCGCCCTCGACATCCACCGGACCACCGACCCGCTGCAGCTCCCCCACCGTCTGATCCGTGTCCGGATCCACGAACGTCGGCGTCTCGTAGACCTGCGCGGCCCGATCCGTCAGGTGCGCAGGCTTACGCCCGAGCGACCCCGGTACGACGTTCGCGCCGTCCCGCTGCTCGGTGAAGAACGTGACCGCCTTGTCCTTCGCCGAGGTGGCCAACGCATCCCCGTCGGCCCGGACCACGAACGCAGGCGACGAGGCAACCCCGGACACCTCGACCCGATACGTCCCCGGCACCCGCAGCCGGGACAGGTCCACGGCAGCGACGTGCTTGTACTTCGCGTTCCACTCCCCCAGCCCGGCACCGACCCGCCCGGTCAGAACCCGCCGGCCACGACTGTCGGTGACCTGGAACGACTTCCCGGTCACCGACCCTTGGCTCAGCACGTACGCCGATTTGCCGTCGAAGGCGCCGTACCCGAGCTGGTTGACCCGGACCGCACCTCCCGTGGCCGCCTCGACCGGACCGACCAGTCCCAGCACCAGTCCTGCCGCCACCACCACAGACCCCACCCGGCGTATCGCCTTCACCGCAGCCTCCCGTCGCCCATCACAAAACAGAGAACAGTTAGGAAAGTTTCCTGTTCATTCGACGAAAAGTACAGGGGTCAGGGCTGGGACGGCACTCCTTGAGCGAAGACATAGACCGGCTCCGCCTCCGGCTCGGTCGACGGATGGTCGACGTAGTCCTCCAGCACGTCCTGGATCCGCCCGCGCAGCTCGACCAACCGCTCCGGCGTGAGCTTCAGCCAGACATCGATCGACAACTCGGCCTCACCCCACGCCGCGCCGTACTCCGGACGCTTGGCGACCCAGTCGCGGATCTTGCCGGCGCGGTACGTGACGTTGCTCTCCTCGGCGACCCCGCCGATCAGCTCGGCGCCGGGCTCACTGTCGTCGACGCGCCACGAGTACGACGACCAGGCACTCTTCCACCATCTCTCGCGGCGATCCTTGGCGAGCTCGGGAACCTCCTCGATCACGCCCGCGGTGGCCAGCACCTTGAGGTGGTGGCTGATGTTGCCGACCATCTCCCCTGTCCGCGCAGCGAGCACCGAGACGGTGGACGGCCCGTCGACTGCGAGGATGTCCAGCAGCCGGCGTCGTAACGGATGATCCACGGCCTGAACCCGGGAAGCTCCGGGCGAGCGGGTCTTTTTCGGCGACATGAGTCCATGGTAGTTAGACAAGATCTCTTGTACAAGCTTCATTGCCCAGCGTGTTTCAGGCGGGAAACAATTCCCACCAGACTGGTTGGGATAGCCACATCGTGAGATTGCATCTCGCGATGCAGGATGATGGGTTGATTTGTCAGCCGTTCACGCTGACTCTTGTGAACATGCTCGCTGCCCGCTCCACTCACCTCGTAGGTCGGATTCATGTCGACCTCGGGCGGATGCGCAGCGCCATCTGTTGTCCTTCGATCTTCTGACAGCCACCCCGCCGGGCCCGCTCGAGGCCCCCTGATCTCCCCGATCACCGCTGGGTGCGCACCGCGCAGACGCATCGAACCGACGACGTTTCGATCCCCCCTGCGGCGGACGCACCTGTCACAAGGACAAGGACACCTGCCGGATGACTGGCGCACCTTCTGCTCCTGCCGCCAAGACGCCTCGCCCCCGTAAGGGCAAGGGCGAAGGCCAGTGGGCGCTCGGCTACCGCGAGCCGCTGAACAAGAACGAGGAGAACAAGAAGAACGACGACGGCCTGAACGTCCGGGCCCGGATCGAGAACGTCTACGCGCACCGCGGCTTCGACTCGATCGACCCCGCCGACCTGCGCGGGCGCTTCCGCTGGTGGGGGCTGTACACCCAGCGCAAGCCCGGCATCGACGGCGGCAAGACGGCGACGCTGGAGCCCGAAGAGCTGGACGACAAGTACTTCATGCTCCGGGTCCGGATCGAGGGCGGCCAGCTCAGCACCGAGCAGCTCCGCGTGATCGCCGAGATCTCCACCACCTACGCCCGCGACACCGCGGACATCACCGACCGGCAGAACATCCAGCTGCACTGGATCCGGGTCGAGGACATCCCGGCCATCTGGAACAAGCTCGAAGCGGTCGGCCTCTACACCACCGAAGCCTGCGGCGACGTGCCGCGCGTGATCATCTCCTCCCCCGTCGCCGGGATCGCGGCCGACGAGATCATCGACCCGACGCCGGCCATCGACGACATCGTCGAGAAATACATCGGTACGACGGAGTTCTCGAACCTGCCGCGCAAGTTCAAGACCGCGATGACCGGCCACCCGTCGCACGACGTCGTACCGGAGGTGAACGACATCGCGTTCGTCGGGGTCGTGCACCCCGAGCACGGCCCGGGCTTCGACGTCTGGGTCGGCGGCGGCCTGTCCACGAACCCGATGCTCGCCCAGCGGCTCGGCGCGTGGGTGCCGCTCGACGAGGTCCACGAGGCCTGGTGGGGCATCTGCAGCATCTACCGCGACTACGGCTACCGCCGGCTGCGGACCCGGGCGCGGATCAAGTTCCTGGTCGCGGACTGGGGTATCGAGAAGTTCCGTGAGGTTCTCGAGGAGAAGTACCTCAAGCGGAAGCTGATCGACGGCCCGGCACCGGAGATCCCCGCCGTCCAGGGCGACCACGTCGGCGTCCACAAGCAGAAGGACGGCAAGTACTTCGTCGGCGTCGCGCCGGTCGTCGGTCGCGTGTCCGGCGAGAAGCTCGCCCAGGTCGCGGACGTCGTCGCCGCGCACGGCTCGGACCGGATCCGGACCACCGCCCAGCAGAAGCTGATCGTGCTGGACGTCGAGGAGTCGAAGGTCGAGTCGCTCGTCACCGAACTGGCCGCGCTCGGCTTCCAGGCCCGGCCGTCGGCCTGGCGGCGGAACACGATGGCCTGCACCGGCATCGAGTTCTGCAAGCTGGCGATCGTCGAGACCAAGGCCCGCGCGGCCCAGCTCATCGACGAACTCGAGGAGCGGATCCCCGACCTCGACGTACCGATCACTGTGAACGTGAACGGCTGCCCGAACTCCTGCGCCCGGATCCAGGTCGCCGACATCGGCCTCAAGGGCCAGCTGGTCCTGGATGCCAACGGCAACCAAGTACCGGGCTACCAAGTGCACCTCGGCGGCGGGCTCGGCCTCGACGCCGGCTTCGGTCGCAAGCTGCGCGGTCACAAGGTCACGTCCGACGACCTGACCGACTACGTCGAGCGCGTCACCCAGAACTACCTGAAGGAGCGCAACGAGGGCGAGCGATTCGCCCAGTGGGCCACCCGAGCTGACCAGGAGGCACTGACATGAGCGAGCGTGCTGCACCGCTTTATTGCCCGTACTGCGGGGATGAGGACCTCCGGCCATCGGAGGAAGGGCATGGCGCGTGGGAGTGCCGGCCGTGTGCACGGGTGTTTTCGCTCAAGATGATCGGGTTGCGGGTGAACGTCGAATGAGTACAGATCTGAAGTCGCTCGCCGAGGAGGCGAACGAACGATTAGCGGATGCCTCGCCGCAGGAGGTGCTGGCGTGGGCGCGGGAGACCTTCGGGGACGACCTCGTGGTCACCGCCTCGATGGCCGACGGTGCGCTCCCGCACCTGGCGGCCGAGGCGGCTCCTGGTGTCGACGTGTTGTTCCTCGACACCGGCTACCACTTCGTCGAGACGATCGGCACCCGTGACGCGGTCGCGTCGATGCTGCCGATCAACCTGATCAACGGCACGCCGCTGCAGACCGTCGCGGAGCAGGACGCCGAGTACGGCGAGAAGCTGTACGAGCGTCGCCCGGATCAGTGCTGCGCGCTCCGCAAGGTCGAGCCGCTCAACCGGCACCTGTCGCACTACAAGGCCTGGGTCACCGGCATCCGCCGCGAGGAAGCACCGACCCGCGCGAACACGCCGCTGGTCGAGTACGACGAGAAGCGCGACATGGTGAAGCTGAACCCGATCGCCCCGTGGACCCAGGACGACCTGGACTCCTACATCAGCGACAACGGCGTACTGGTCAACCTGCTCCAGTACGACGGCTACCCCTCGATCGGCTGCGAGCCCTGCACCCAGCGCGTCGCACCCGGCGAGGACCCTCGTTCCGGCCGCTGGTCGGGCACCGGCAAGGTCGAATGCGGGCTCCACACATGACCGTCACATTGGAGACTCCCCTGACTACACACACGGTGACCGAGCTCGACGCCCTCGAAAGTGAGTCGATCTTCGTCTTCCGTGAGGTGGCTGCCGAGTTCGAGCGGCCGGTGATCCTGTTCTCCGGCGGCAAGGACTCGATCGTGATGCTGCACCTGGCCCGCAAGGCGTTCGCGCCGGCCGGGGTGCCCTTCACGTTGCTGCACGTCGACACCGGGCACAACTTCACCGAGGTGCTCGACTACCGCGACACGACCGTGGCCCAGCTGGGCCTGCGGCTCGAGGTCGCGAGCGTCGAGGACTACATCGCCGACGGCCGGCTGCGGGAGCGCTCGGACGGCACCCGGAACCAGCTGCAGACCGTACCGTTGCTCGACGCAATCAACGAGCACCGCTTCGACGCGGTCTTCGGCGGCGGCCGCCGCGACGAGGAGCGCGCCCGGGCCAAGGAGCGCATCTTCAGTCTGCGCGACGAGTTCGGCCAGTGGGACCCGCGCAACCAGCGCCCCGAACTCTGGTCGCTCTACAACGGCAAGCACAAGCCGGGCGAGCACGTGCGGGTGTTCCCGCTGTCCAACTGGACCGAGCTGGACATCTGGAACTACATCGAGCGCGAGCAGATCCCGCTGCCTTCGATCTACTACGCGCACCAGCGGGACGTGTTCGAGCGCGACGGCATGTTGCTTGCCGTCGGCCCCTACTCGCAGCCTCGTGACGGCGAGACCGTTGCCCCGCGCACCGTTCGCTACCGCACCGTCGGCGACATGTCCTGCACCGGCGCCGTCGCGTCCGCCGCGGCGACCGCCGCCGAGGTCGTCGTCGAGGTTGCCGCGAGCACCATCACCGAGCGCGGCGCGACCCGCGCCGACGACCGGGCCAGCGAGGCCGCCATGGAAGACCGCAAGCGAGAGGGGTACTTCTGATGAGCACTCCCCTCAACCGGCAACTGCTCCGGCTTGCCACGGCCGGTTCGGTCGACGACGGCAAGTCCACGCTGGTCGGACGGTTGCTGCACGACTGCAAGGCGATCCTCGCCGACCAGATCGCGCATGTGAAGACGGTCTCCGAGGCCCGCGGCGGTGACTTCGACTTCGCCCTGCTCACCGACGGCCTGCGCGCCGAACGTGAACAAGGCATCACGATCGACGTCGCCTACCGGTACTTCGCGACCGACAAGCGCTCGTTCATCCTGGCCGACTGCCCCGGGCACGTGCAGTACACCCGCAACACGGTCACCGGCGCCTCGACCGCCGATGTCGTGATCATCCTCGTCGACGCGCGGCACGGCGTACTGGAACAGACCCGGCGGCACCTCGCCGTCGCGGGCCTGCTCCGCGTCCCGCACGTGGTGCTCGCGGTGAACAAGATCGACCTGGTCAACTACGACGAGGCCGTCTACACCGGGATCACCAAGGACGTCGAGCAGCTCGCCGAGCAGCTCGAGATCGCGGACCTCAAGACCATCCCGGTCTCGGCGCTGGTCGGCGACAACATCGTCGCCCACTCCGAGAACACCCCCTGGTACGACGGTCCGGCGCTGCTCGAGGTCCTCGAGAACGCGACCGGCCGGTCCGACATCTCGGGCCGCGCGCTGCGGTTCCCGGTCCAGTACGTGATCCGCCCGCAGACCGACGACGAGTACCGCGACTACCGCGGCTACTCCGGGACCGTTGCCTCCGGCACCGTCTCGGTCGGCGACGACGTGATCGTGCTGCCGGCAGGCCGCCGTACGACGGTCTCCGGCATCGACCGCGCGATCGTGTCCGCGACAGCGACCGCGGTGGCCGAGCGGCCGTCCGCGGTCGCCGGTGAGGCGGTGACCGTCCGGCTCGCCGACAACCTCGACGTCGCCCGCGGCTCGGTCATCGTCGCGGCCGACTCCTCCCCCGGCACCCGCCGGGAACTCTCCGCAACTGTGGCTTGGCTGTCGGAACGTCCGCTGACCGTGGGCGCCCGGCTGCTGATCAAACACACCACCACAACGGCCCAGGCGATCGTCACCAAGATCTCCGGGGTGCTCGATCTCGATTCACTCGGTGTCATCGACGCCGCCGGACTGGATCTGAACGACATCGGCAAGGTGCAGCTCAAAATCGCCGCACCGCTGGCCGCCGACCCGTACTCCAGTAACAACATCACTGGATCCTTCCTGCTGATCGACGCCCACGACGGGTGGACGCTGGCGGCAGGCATGATCGACGACGAAGAAGGGGAACTGCTGTGACTGCTCCAGCTCTCGTGATCCTCGCCCACGGCAGCCGCGACCCGCGGTCGGCTGCCACCGTCCACTCTCTCGTGACGTGCCTGCGCGAGATGCGTGACGACCTGCGGATCGAAGCCTCCTTCCTCGACCACTGCCCGCCCACGCCGTACCAGGTGATCGGCAAGCTCGCCGCCGAGGGCGTGGAAGAGATCGTCGTCCTGCCGCTGCTGATGTCGTCCGCCTTCCACGCCCGGATCGACGTACCGGCCGTCATCGACGAGTCGCGCAGCCGCTTCCCGAACCTGCAGATCATCGCCTCCGACGTGCTCGGGTACGACGACTCGCTGCTGGACGTGCTGGACCGGCGGATGCGCGCCGAGCTCAAGGACGGCCGGGTGCGTGAGCTCGACGCCCTCGTCCTCGCCGCCGCCGGATCCAGCGACGCCCAGGCCAACGCCAGCGTGACCCGCCTGGCCCGCCTCTGGGGCCAGCGCCACAAGCTGCCCGTGACGGCCGCCTTCGTCTGCGCCGCCACCCCGTCCCCAGCCGAGGCCGTCCTCCAATGGCGCCTAGAAGGCCGCCGCCACGTAGCAGTAGGCTCCCTCTTCCTGGCCCCCGGCATCCTCCCGGACCGAGCAGAAGCCATGTCCCGCAAGGCCGGCGCCGTAGCCGTCTCCCGCCCCCTCGGCGTCAGCGCCGAAGTAGCCCGCCTGGTCCTGCTCCGCTACGGCGTAGCCGGTCTAGACCTACTAACCCTCGCCCCACCAGCCCCCCGCCCAGTCCTGGTGCAATCTGCCTGACCTGTAAAGCATCCGGGCCACATCCGATCCCTGGCCCGGATGCTTTTGCAGGAACGTGCAACTGACTCAGTCGGTGGCTTGGTGCGACTCGTCGGCGGCATAGCATGGCGCCCATGCACCGGCGACTACTCAGCGTCAGATTCGCGAACCGTCTGCTCCCGTTGCTGGTGATCCTGACGCTGGCCTTCCTTCCTTGGCTAGTGGTCGATCAGGGAAGCACCAACGAAGAGCAGGAGTTCTACCGTGGATTCCAGCTTCTCGACGTAGCGTCCGTCGTCACGAAGGGCGCCACTCTGTGGGCACTGATCTGCCTGTTCCTGGCTGTGCTCTGCATGCTGCTGCCCGGCACTGCCATCGCAGTGCTCGGCAGCCTCGCCGGAGCTCTGACGACCGTCTGGTATCCGCTGGCCATGTGGAACTCCTCGCCGGACGACTATTCAACGAGCGGATGGATACTCGGCCCGAAGCTCGCGGCCGCACTATGGCTGACGAACTTCGTGGTCACCGCTGTCACCAGATTCAAACAGCGCCGCCGCGACGGCATTCCGAACACCTCGAAACGACGAATTGCACTCGGCGTCGCGATCGCGGTCGCAGTGACATACGCCGTACCGCTCAGCCACGACGGCTTGAACCGCTGGGCAGACCGCTGCTCTGCACAATTCGAAGCGACGCCGGCCGAGGTGCTCCGGACCATCCAGGCCGACCCGGTGGCCGGGGTCGATCTCAGTCCAGCAAACATCGCACCGGATATCACTTATCGCTCGGAGCGCGCCCGCGCCATGCTGGCCGCTGTCAGCAAACCCGGCGGTGGCTTCCGGCCGGCTACTCGTGTCATCGTCACTGCCGCCGGTGGCCGCGGGGCCGACTCGGTGAACCCGATCGGCACCGTCAACGGCGATCCGATCCTCGCGGTCGGTCCGCCCTCCTGGTTCGGGACGGGCCTGCGCGGATCACTTGTCGCATTCGATCGGAAGACCGGCGTGGCCCGATGGGGTCGCCAGTACTCCGGCACCGGCGTACACGCGCGCCGGACTCCCGACCAGCTGATGATGCTGAAGCTGACTCCCCGGCCGATGGCAACATCGTTCGCCATGGCCGACGGGAAGCGACAGTGGTGCACCTCCCTCGGCAAGGACCCGATCTACGACAGCAGCGCCGTCTTCGAATCCGCTACCACCGTGCAGGGCGATCAGCTGTATGTCGTCCGCAGGCTGGGTGATGAGCGCGACCGCAAGGATCTCCAGCTGGCGCGGGTCGACACGACGACCGGCAAGATCACCTGGGAGCAGCCGATCCAAGGTCACGACTACGTGAGCTCGATCAAGACCTTCGGCGATCAGATCCTGTTCAGCCAAGTGTCACCGGACCAGTACGCCGCCGACTGGAACACCGAGGACCGCCCCAGGAAGCCGAACCGCGGTGCCCTCATCGCCCACTCGGCGGCAACCGGTGCCCCGACCTGGACCTACGCCGGCCCGGACGACTCGAACTGGGCGGTCGACTTGATCGGATTCCGCGACGACACCGTCATCGTGGCGGCTCGTCAGGCGGACACGAGCCCAGCCAAAGGCGCGGAGCCCGTGCGGAGCTGGCTGATCGCACTCGACACGACCGGCAAGGAACGCTGGCGTCAGGACCTGGGCAGCGCCCTCGCTTTCAACCTCACCGACGAGGCAAAGGTTGCCGGTGACGTCGTTCTCACCGAGGAGCGCGCCGCCGAACGGGATCCGATCCGTCTCGTGGCGCATGACACCGCCACCGGCAAGGTCCTCTGGAGCCGACTGGGCGGCGGCGCCCGGACGCCCAATCTGCATCTCGAAAAGTCCGCCGTCGTCGACCACCACCTGGTGGCCGCCGCCTACGGACCCGACTTCGGGATCCGGTCCCTCGACCTCCGCACCGGCAAGGAAGCAACCGTCATACCGGAAGGCAGGATCGACACCGTCGTCGGCGACGACAAGTCGATCACCTTCACCACCGAGAGCCTCGTCATCACCCTCGACCACAACTGACGCACTGCGACTATTGCGCTCGCGCGCGGCGGGTTCGCGACCAGCCTGCTTCGGCCAACGCGATAGCGATCACCCACATGGCAACTGCGATGACTGGTGCGCCAGTCCAATGCGTCTCTGTTCCCGCCAACTTGGAGGGTCTGCTCAGGACCAGCAGGATGGTGACCGCAAGGCCAGCGACGGCGCAGGCGAACGCGAGACCGGTTGTCGGCGGCTGGAACAGGGCAACTACGGCCAGCAGGATGTAGACGAACAGCAGCATCCACAAGCGGATGGCGACCCACGGCGAGCTGACATCCTCGATCCAGAACATGCCGATCCCACTGTGAACGTCGGAGCCGACGGTCAGCCAGCTGGGCGCCAGCACGACCAACTGCGCGATCGCGACGGCGAAGCTCATCAGCCGGTAGTCCATCGGTCTGAACTGCTCGGATGCCTCGTTGTCGCCGGGCTGACTCATCGCAGATCCGTCCATATCTCCTAGCCTGATGTCTGTCGGTTGACGACAAACCCGGATCGCCTCCCGCAGCAACAAGCCGCCAGACGACGGAACCAGTGAGCCCCCGGCGCGTCCGGGCGCTACGGCGTGTCTACAAGCTTGATGCCTGCCAACCCACCCTAGTCGTGGCGAGAGCCGGGGGTTTGAACAGGAACTGGTGGGGGTGGACAGGTCATAACTTGTTCAAGCCCGCCCTGCGGTGTGGACGCCCCCGACGGCTGGCGGCGGAGACAGGTTCTCAGGGCCGGAGACCTGTGGTGCGGGGTCTCCGGCAACCGTTGACTGTCTCCGGCCACCACTCCGGCCGCGGCGGCTAGTCCGGGCGGACGCGGCCGGATTCTGACCAGCCGTGCTCGGCGACGACTATGGCGACCATCCACAGCAGCAGCGCGATGATTGGCGCTCCGGTCCAGTGAGCGTCGGATCCCGACGGGTCCGGTTTCAGGAACAGCATGACGATGGTGACCCCAAGCCCCAGCGGTGCGCAGACGAGCACGGCGGCGGTTGTCCGCGAACTGACCAACGCGACCAGCACCAGGCCGATGTAGACGACCAGCGACAACAGCCGCAGGAAGGTCATCGGCGACTCGGTCCCCTCGCTGGTGAACCAGCCCAGTCCGCTGTACACGTCGAGGTCTCCCCCGTCGCTGACGGTCATCCAGGTCGGGGCGAGGACGACGAGTTGTGCGATCGCGACGGCGAAGCTCATCAGGCGGTAGTCCATCGGCCTGAACTTGTCGGGCTGGTGCTCTTCCACGTTCTCAGCCTGCTGTCTGTCGGTTGAAGGTGATGAAGAGGCCGTTGGCGTCGATCGTCACGGTGCGGTTGTCGCTGACGATGCGGTCGACGGGGCCGATCTTCTTGCCCGGGAGGGGGTTGGTCACGGCTCCTGACGTGAGGTCGATGGCGATCAAGCCATCGTCGTAGGTGTTCGCGACGAGGGTGTTGCCGAGGACCTCGGAGGCACCGGACCGCAACGGCGAGCCGGTGGTGGTGAGCTGGGTCCGCCAGCGTTCGGTGCCGTCGGCAAGATTCCGGGCGACCAGGGACGAGCTGCCTTTGCTGGTCCCCTTCTCGTGGGAGAGGACCACGTCACCAGCCACCTTGACGGGGCCGCCGAGGAGGTCGTCGAACGGGTTCTTGAACTCCTGCTTCCACAGCTGCTTGCCGGTCCGATCGATACCGGCCAACCAGCCTTCGGAGGACGCGCCGCGCGACATCACGACCGCCACGTCCTTGCCGGTGGCAACGACGTTGCTGATCCAGCCTCGCTCATCGGGTCCGCGGTAGGACCAGGTCGCGCTACCGTCCGCGACCGAGCGGGCCACCACAGCGCCGCGGTCACCGACCGGCTGCGAGGAGTACTTCGGATCGAGGATCCGCGACCGACGGCTCGCGTTCATGGCACCGCCGAACGGGCTCAGCAGGAGCTGATCGTTCAGCACCCGCACGGAACCGGCCTCCGTCAGACCCGCAACGGGCGTCTCCCAGTCGACCTTGCCGGACCGGGTGTCCAGGCGGGACAACCGCACGTCCTCATCCGGAGCAGACTGGCGGACGACGAACATCTCGTCCCCGGACGTCACCCAGTCGGAGGCAGGAACCGAGTCGCTCTCCCGGTCCGCACCGACCTTGCCGCACCAGGCCAGGGAGCCGTTGCCCGTGTCCACCGCCGCGACACGCAATGCCTTGTCCGTGGGGTTGTACGTCAGCACCATGCGGTCGGCCGGGTCTCCGCCGCTGGCGTTGTAGCCGACCTGCCGCCGGCCCCAGACCGGCTTCCCGGTCGCGCCGTCGAGCTGCACGATGGCGGCGTACGTCGTCTTCCCGATGAGGCCTTCGCCGCCGACCTCGAACCGGACATTCCCGTCGCTCGAGTTGGCCAGGACCGCTGCGTTCTCGTTGAGGTGGGGTACGACGACGGCGTTGCGGGCCGTTCCCAGCGGAGCGAGCGGGTGTTGCGCGACCTCTAGGAAGTTGCGGGCGTTTTCCCGATACTCCTGGGGGAAGTCGTCGACCTTGACCTGGTCGAGCGGCACCGCATGGAAGTTCGCGAGGTCCCCGCCCGGGACCTTCGGGAAACTTGCCGCGCACCGGTCGGCCCACAGCGGTCGGCCGAAGACGACGCCGGCGGTCACGATCAGCACGACTCCGGTGCCGATGGCAGTGAAGATGATCCGCCGTTTGCTGTCCGCGCCACGCATCGAAGCCCCGTCCCCAAGTCGTATGTCGCGGACATCCTCGCAGGACCGGGGAGGCGTGGCGGGGGCACAAGGCGGTGATTGCACCAAGCTGCAACAGACTCGTCGTGGATATCGTGATATCTTGCTAGCTATGGCGAAAGAGGCGACCAAGAACATCCTGCTCCGACTCGACCCTGAGCTCGCGGAGCGGCTGCAGACCGTGGCGGCCGTCGAGGGGCGGTCAGTGTCGGAGGTCGCGCGTGAAGCGATTGCCGAGCTGGTTGAGCGCCGCCGTGCCGACAGCAGCTTCAGCCGGCTGCTGGAGGCAAACCTGAGCCGCCATGAGGAGTCCCTGCGCCGCCTCCGCGGTGATGGCTGATGCACTACCTCGACCTGTACGACGTCCTGGCGGTCGCCGCTCGCGTGCTGCGTTGCACGTCCGAGGAGGCAGTACGCCGGACTGACCTCGACTCGGTCGAGCGGGTGCTGGCGGAGGTGCGTGGTGCCGAGGAATTGGCCGAGGCGACCGCGGTGCTGCTCGACGGGCTGGTCCGGGCACGGCCGTTCGGCGGCGCGAACCGCGTGGTGGCGGTGGCCGTCGTGCTGCAGTTCACCGGGCTGAACCACGCCGACCTGCGGCTCGAGCCCGTCGAGGAGTTCGACGAGCTCCTGGACCGGATCACGGCCGGCGACGCCAGCGACGTGGCCGACTTCCTTCGCGACCGGCTGATCGGAGTCACGCTCGAGGAGCGGCTCGGCCTGACGCTCGAGGCTGCGGTCGACGAGCTCCGGTCCGGGCTCGACCATGAGATCGACGACTGGATGTGGAGGCGAGTCGGTATGTACGAACGGTTCACGGAAACCGCGCGGCGGGTGGTCGTCCTCGCGCAGGAAGAGGCGCGGCAGCTCGACCACAGCTACATCGGCACCGAGCACGTGCTGCTCGGCCTGATCCACGACCCTGAGACGGCCTCCGCGAAGCTGGTGCCCACGGTCAGCTCGCGGGAGGTGCGTGAGCTCGTGGTCGAGATCGTCGGTCGCGGCAAACGCGCACCCCACGGGGCCATCCCGTTCACGCCGCGGGCCAAGGCGACTCTCGAGGATGCCTTCCTCGAGATGCGCCGCCTCGGTTCCGACGAGATCGACACCGAGCATCTGCTGCTCGCGCTGATCAAGGACACCGACGGTGTCGCCGCCCAGGTGCTGGCCCGGCTCGGCGTGGACCTGCACAATCTGCGCAGCCAGGCCGAGCAACGGATCGATCGCCGCCGGCGGTCACGGACCGCGGTCGAGGCGATGGTGGCCGGCGATCCGGACTGGACGACGTACGGGCGGCGGCATCACCTGCTCGCCGAGCTGAACGCCGTCCTCGACGAGAACGAGCGGCTGCACGAGCAGGTCGCCAGGTTGCGCGACCTGCTCCGCAAGCACGAGATCGATCCGGAGAGCTGAGCTCAGGTCGCGGCGAGCCGCTTCTTCTCCTTGGCCACATCGAAGTCCGCGGCCGGCCACTGCGGGTCGAGGCCCTTCAGGGTCTCGAGCAGCAGCGTGGTGACGGCCCAGTTGCGGTACCACTTGCGGTCGCTGGGGATCACGAACCACGGGGCCTGATCGGTGTTACAGCGCTCGATCGCCGCGTGGTAGGCGTCCATGTAGTCCGGCCAGAGCTGGCGCTCGTCGACATCACCCGGGTTGTACTTCCAGTGCTTGGTCGGGTTGTCGAGACGCTCCTCGAGCCGGACCCGCTGCTCCTCCGGCGAGATGTGCAGGTAGCACTTCAGCACCGTCACACCGCTCTCGGCCAGCTCGGCCTCGAAGTCGTTGATCTGGTCGTAGCGCCGGTCCCAAACGTTCGGCGCGACCAGGTTGCGGACGCGCGCGATCAGCACGTCCTCGTAGTGCGAGCGGTCGAAGATCCCGATCATCCCGTGCCCCGGGACGGCCTGCCGGATCCGCCAGAGGAAGCCGCGACGCTTCTCGGCCGGCGTCGGCGCCTTGAACGAGGTGATCTTCAAGCCCTGCGGGTCCATCAGTCCGGCGCCGTGGCGGATCACGCCACCCTTGCCCGACGTGTCCATCCCCTGCAGCACCAGCAGCACACTGCGCTCGCCGCCCTTGCGGCCCTCGGCGAACAACCGCTCCTGCCAGTCCGACACCTCCGCCCCGAGAGTCTCCAGCGCGGCCTTGCCGTCGTCCTTGGCGCCACCGAACCCCGTCGTCGCCCGCGGATCGTAGGTCGTCAGATCCACCGGTCCCTCGGGGACTCGCAACTGCTCGAGCAGCCCCCCGGCCTCTTCCGCCTTCTGCTTCTTCTGCTTCGCCATCAGCCCATCCTGCCTTATCGCGCGACCGACATCGCGGAGGTACGGCGCCGACGCCACAGCACGATCTCAGTCACGACGATCGCGACCAGGCAGACCACGAACGCGCCGACACCCCAGAACAGCCCGCCGAGCAGGGCCAAGCAGTCGGTGGTGTCGTCGCCCGTGCACATGGTCCGGTCGTAGTACGCCGTACCGACTCGCACCGCGAGATAGCTCAGCAACGCGGTGCCGAGCACGTAGGCGACGACCCGCAGCGGCCAGCCCGCGCTCAGTCGCACGGAGAGCGCCGTACCGATCAGGACGACGGCGAGCAGCAGGAGCAGGAACTCGAAGGCGGCCAGCTCGAACTCGTCGCGGGCCCAGACGAACCGGAACCCGGTGTTGGCGACCCCCAGCACGATCAGGAGCACGCTCAGCACGGCCAGTTCGGCGCCGAGCCAGATGCGGGCCTTCGGCAACGGCCAGGCGATGACGACCGCCGCGATCCCGAGCACGGCCGCGACGAACCCGAGCGGCAGGTTCCATTCCTCGGAGCCGTGACCGGTGAAGTCGTGGAACTGGACGAAGCCACCGACGGCCAGCAGCACGAGGCCGACCACCAGGAGTGCGGAGGCGATGAGCCCTCGGTTCTTGAGCATGCCTTCAGCGAAGCACGTCGAGAGGTTCAGCCGCTCAGGACGTGCGCGACAATGCGATCAATCGAGACAAAGCCCTTAAGTACTTCTTCCGGTAGCCGCCCTTGAGCATGGCCGCGGAGAACAGCTGATCCAGCGGTACGCCGCTCGCCAGCAACGGCAGATCGCGGTCGTACATGCGGTCGGCCAGCACGACCATCCGCAGCGCCACGTTCTCGTCGTCGAGCGGACGGATGTCGGTGATCGCGACCGCCTGCACGCCGTCGAGCAGAGCGCCGTACCGGCTCGGATGTAGTTGGGCCAGGTGGTGATGCAGGTCGACGAAGTGATCGCACGAGGTCGCGGGCCGCTCGGCCGCGGTCTGCTCGACCCGCGCATCGGTCCACGGCTCGGGCGCTTCCGGGAGCCCGCGATGGCGGTAGTCCGGGCCGTCGATCCGCCGGACGTCGAAGTTGGCGGCCAGCGCCTGGATCTCACGGAGGAAGTCGATCGCCTGGAAACGCCCCTCCCCCAGTTTGTCGGGCAACGTGTTCGATGTCGCGGCGAGCTGGACACCGGCCGCGACGAGCTGGCCGAGCAGCCGGCTGATCAGCATGGTGTCGCCGGGGTCGTCGAGCTCGAACTCGTCGATACAGATCAGCCGGTACGGCGAGAGCGCCTCGACCGCGGCGCGCAGCCCGAGCGCGCCGACCAGGTTGGTGAGCTCGACGAACGTGCAATACATCTTCGGACCGGCCGCCTCGTGCCAGAGCGACGCGAGCAGATGGGTCTTGCCGACGCCGAACCCACCGTCCAGATAGACACCCGGCTTGCCCGCTTCCGGCGCTCGCCCACGCAACCGCGACCACAGGGATGGTGCCTGCCGCGGCTGAGCCAACTGCTCGGCCCGCTCGCTCAGCACCGCCAGTGCCTCGGCCTGCGAGGGCTCCTCCGCATTCGGCCGGTACGTCGCGAACCGCGCGTCCGCGAACCGTGGCGGCGGCACACACTCGGAGAGCAGCCGATCCGAACTGACCTCCGGCCACCGCTCACTCAGCCGAATCACCATGCCCCCAACCCTAAGCGACCCCCTCTGCCCCCTCCGCAGCCGCCGCCAACAGCTCCTAACGTCCGAACGATCGGAGGGCGGGGTGTGCGGTTCTTTCGGACGTTGCGAGGGTTGACCTCAAGGTTGGTTGAGGTTTTAGGTGTCGCGGACGGCGGGCGGGTGCTGACCTTCGGGTGGTCGGGCGGTGATCCGCTGCCGGTGGACTCCCCTGATCTGTCCACCCGCAGGGTCACCGTCACCGAAGCCCTGGGCGACGTCCGCGCGCGGCTCCGCGAATTCGTCCTCCTTCCCTGACGTCCGAAGAACCGCGCTCGGACGCTGGGCCTGGTCCCCGCGCACACCGCGGCCTTCTCCCACCTCAACAGGAGAAGGCCGCGGTGCGGGGACGGGCCGCGGAGGACCTGGTGGGTTCCTCCGCGACCCTGCTCATCAGTAGATCGTGTAGCTGAAGGTCGCCTTGCCCGAGGCGCCGCCGGAGTCCTTCCCGGTGACGGTCACGGAGTAGGTGCCACGGGTGGACGGCATCCCGGTGACCGAGCCTGACGAGCTGATCGTCAGGCCGGGCGGCAGGCCGGTGGCGGTGAAGGTGATCGGCAGGCCGGCGCTCGACGTACCCCGCAACTGCAGCGGGAAGGCCTGCCAGCCGACGAACCCGAACTGGCTCCCCGGGTTCTCGACCGTCACGGTGCCGGTCTGCGTTCCGGTCACGGTGAGCCGGTACGTCGACTCGTGGCTGACCGCACCGGTCCCCTTCACCACGATGTCGTACGAACCGGCAGCGGTGGAAGCGGCGGCGGCGATCGTCAACGTCGACGACGAGCCCGACGTCACGCTGGTCGGCGCGAACGTCGCGGTCACCCCGGTCGGCAGCCCGCTGGCGGCGAGTTGCACCGACTGCGCGTCACCACTGGTGGTGACCGTCTTCACGGTCGTCTGCACCGAGTTGCCCGGGGCAACCGAACCACTGGCCGGGTCGAGGCTCAGGCTGAAGTCGTTCCCGGCCGGCGGCTGCTCGCCGACGGCCAGCTTCCAGAGCCCGTACGCCGCCGCGTCGGCACTGCGGTCGAGCACCGTCGCCGCGATGTTCGACGGGTACTTGTCACACGCCGCGTGGTAGCAGGGGTCGTAACCCGAGCCAGCGGTGCCGCCCCATTTCTGTGCCTGCGCGCTGGTCTTGCGGGCACTTGCCCCGGCGGCGACACCGCTGGTCGGGATCCCGGCATTCTTGAAGGACGCGTCGTCCGAACGTCCCGCACCTTCGGTGTTCTCCTCCGGCGCCAGGTTCAGCCCGTCGTAGAACGCCTTCAGCACCTTGCCGGTGTCGGTGGTGATGTTGTTGACGAAGTACCCGGCGTTCGTGGAGGCGACCATGTCGAAGTTCAGGTAGGCCTTGATCTTCGACTTGTCGGCCGCCGGCAGCTGGGCGACGTAGAACTTCGAGCCGTTCAGGCCCTGCTCCTCGTCGGTCCACCACGCGAACCGGACATGCTTGGCCAGCGTCGGCTTGGCCTGTGCCAGGGCGAGCGCGACCTCGAGGATCGTCGCCGACCCCGAGCCGTTGTCGTTGCTGCCCGGACCGGCGCTCACGCTGTCCAGGTGCGCGCCGAGCATGATCACCTGGTTCGCGTCCCCACCGGGGAAGTCGGCGATCAGGTTGTCCGAGGGGTACTGGCAGTTCGTGCACCGCTGCTTGGCCACCGTGTACCCGGCGTCGCGGAGCTTCTGCTCGATGTAACTGACCGACGCGGTGTGGCCCGCGCTCCCGGCCCGCCGGTTGCCACCGTTGTTGTCGGCCGCCGTCTGCAGCGCCTGCAGGTGTGCCTTCACCTTCTCGACGTCGATGTTCGGTACGCCGGCGGGCGGGGCGGAGCCGCCGACGGTCAGCCGGTACGTCGCGGTCCGGTCGACGTCGGCACCGTCGCCGGTGATCCGGACGTCGTACGCACCTTCCGGCGTACTGGAGGAGGTGGTGATCTTCAGCGTCGACGAGTTGCCGGACTGGATCGAGGCCGGGTCGAACGACGCGGTCGCGCCGGACGGCAGACCGGTCGCGGTCAGCTGGACCGACTGCGCCGAACCGCTGCCGATCACCGTGTTCACGGTCGCGGAAACGCTCTCTCCGGGCTTCGCCGAACCGCTCGCCGGGGAGACCGACATGGTGAAGTCGTTGCCGGTCGCCGTGCAGGTGGCCTCGCCGGACTGGGCCGGGACCGTGACGGCGTCCCAAGCAGCCTTGACCTTGCCGTACAGGGCACAGCTGCTGTCCAGGTTCTTGGCCGCGGTCAGCGTGGTCGAACGCCACTTGCCGTAGGACATGTTCGAGGTCTTGGCCAGCATCGCGTTGTAGAAGAGCTTGCCGGCCTCCTTGATACCGATCCCGGTCAGCGTCGTGTTGTTACACGTCGGGCTGTTCGGCTTGCCGTTGCCGGGGTTGGTGCCCTCGGCAAGCAAGTAGAACCAGTGGTTCATCGGGCCGGCCGAGGCATGGATCTCGTTCGGCAGGCTGCTCGAGTTGCAGTCCGGGTGCCCGGAGACGTTCGACGGCTTGTACATCACCCGGATCGGGCCGTCGCCGGTCAGGTCGATCTTCTCGCCGACCTCGTAGTCGGGGGCGTCGTTCGGGTTGTTCAGGTACGCCTCGGTGAGCGCTCCCCAGATGTCGGCGACCGCCTCCTGCGACGGGTAGCCGGAGATGCCACCGGGGGTGTACGCGTCCAGACCGTGGCCGTACTCGTGCGCGACCACATCGGTGGCGGTGATCCACTGGCGGGCGTTGTTGTAGCCGAAGATCACGCCGTCGGAGTTGTACTGCGAACCCCAGTAGGCGTTCACGTCGCCGAGACCGACGAGCGCGTCGGCCCACTTGCCCTGGTTGTCCAGGCCGTTGCGGCCGTACCAGTTCTTCAGCAGATCCCATTCACCGGCGGCGACGTACATGACGTCCGTGCAGCCGGCTTCCTTGTCGGTCTTGGACGTGCTGCCCCAGGTGTCGTCGGAGCCGGAGTACGTCTGGCCGTTCGCCGAGTCGCCGCAGCGCAGCGAGGGACGAGCCGGGTCGGTCATCGTGTACGACGATCCGGACTTCGTCGTACCGATGGTCAGGTTGGAGCCGTTCCAGATGCCGGTACCGGTCCCGGCCGCGCTCTCCTCGGTCGTGTGCACGACCTTGCCGGTACGCGCGTCGACGTACACCTTCTGGCGGGTCGCCTCACCGTGGTCGCGGCCCTGGACGCGGGCCTCCCAGGCGAGCACCGGCTTGGCGCCACCGGCGTACACGACCAGCGTCGGCTCACCAGGAACCGGGTCGGCCTTCTCGATCGTCTTCAGTGCTGCCTTCTGGGCAGCTGCCTTCGTGACCGTGGGTGTGCGGTCGACGGAGATCGGCTGCTGCTGGGCGACGGTGATGCCCTTGGCGTTTCCGGCGGCGTCGGTGGTGACGACGAAGTCGCCGCCGATCACCGCGAGGTCGTTGTACGTGCGCTGGTAGGCGACGTACTGCAGACCCCACGGGGTGCTGATGTCCTGCTGGCGGATGAACCGGTCCCCAGAACCGGCCTTCAGCTCAGCGGCCCGGCCGTTCACCAGGCGGTCGGCGGTGCGGATGGCGGCGGCCCGTGACTGTTGCTGATCAGTAGGACCAGGCTTCGCCGCGGCGCTCGCGTCGGCGTCGGCCGACGGGAGCTTGGTGGTGACAACAGCGGTGGCCAGAAGCGCGAGACTGAGCACGCCTCCGACCGTCGCTGTACGCAGGGCAGTGCGTTTCACTGGGACACGTCCTCACTAGATGGGGGCGGGGACCCCGCCACCGGCCGCTGGGGCTGCAGTCCGGGCCGGCCGGTGGCGGATGCAGAGGACGCCGGCTCCGGCAGGGCAGGCAGGTAAACATCCGGGGTCCTCTGTTGGTTGAGATTGACACCTCCACGTGATGGCTGTGATATCCCAGCAGGGCATAACCTCGCCGCTATGGAGCTCGAACTTCGCCATCTCCGCGTGGTCTGCCGCCTTGCGGACACCGGCAGCGTCTCCAAGGCCGCCGCGGCACTAGGCGTCTCACAACCGTCCCTGACCGCCCAGCTGCACCGCATCGAGGAGGCGGTCGGTGGTTCGCTGTTCGACCGCGGCTCGACCGGCGTCGTACCGACACCGTTGGGCAAGCACGTCCTGAACAGGTCGCGGGCGATGCTCGCGGACATGGACGAGCTGATCGGATCGAGCCGGCGTTATACCTCCGGATCCGGCACGCTGCGGCTCGGGTCCTCGCGCACGGTCATGTTCGGGGCCTGGCTGTCGCGGCTCGAGAGAGCGTTCGCCGGCAGCGAGATCGCCACCCAGGTGGACTCGTCGAGCGCCGTACTGACCGAGCTGCTGGCCGCCGATGTCCTCGACATCGCGATGATCGGCCGCGCCGAGGACGCCTACGCACCGCCGTGCCCGCAGGGCATCCGGGAGCAGACGATGGTCTTTCCCGAGCCGTTCTCGATCGCGCTTCCCGCCGATCACCACCTGGCCGGCGTCGACGAGGTCAAGCTCGCCGAGCTGGCCGACGATGTCTGGATCTGCCCACCGGCCGGCAAGGAGGACGGTGAGCTGGCCTACCTGCGCGAGGTCTGCGAGGACGCCGGTTTCTCCCCGCAGTTCCGGTACGGGAACCTCGACACGACCGAGATCGAGCAGCTGATCGGCGCCGGGCGCGGCATCTGCCTGTGCGCACCGACGGTCCGGGAGCTCCCCCGGACCGTCGTGAAGCCGCTGGCCGGCCAGCCTTTGTCGTGGCGGCGGACGCTGCGCTGGCGCGTCGACAACGTGAGCCAGGAAACGGTCGATCTCGTCCACCAGGCCTTCATCGACACCTACCGCGAAACCATCGCGGAGAACGCGGCCGCCCGCGACTGGTGGAGTGCGCATCCCGAGGCGCACCCCACCGTCATCGACCCGGAGTAGCGGTCAACGGTTAACGGTTAACGCAGCCGGTAGGCGTTGGTGACCGTCTGCGTGGCGGTGTTGCCGGCCCTGTCGGTGACGACCGACTTCAGCGCGATCGTCTTCGCCGGCGTCTTGAAGGTCGCCACGTAGTTGCCCTTCCGCTTCGCCACGACGGTCGCCTTCGTCCAGTGCTTCCCGGCGTCACCCGAGACCCACACCTGCACCGACTTGACCGCGCCCACCGGCGCCTTCGGCTGGTAGGTCACCACGAACGGCAGGTTCGTGACCGCCGTCCGCTTCACCGAGTTGTTCAGATCGACGCCCGGCTTGAACCGCGCTCCCCACAGCGGCAACGGCACCGACTTCTTCCCGGTGTTCGCCGAGCTGAACGTCCAGACCGCGCTCAGCTGAGTCGAGAGCTGCATGTTCGGCACCGTCTGCGTCGACTCCAGCCGGTACGTCGATTTGCCCGCGGGCAGGTTGTCGACGTCGATCTGGCTGGGCACCGTCTCCGCGCCTACCAGCTTGCCGTTGCGGAACAGGCGGGTGCTGTAAACGCCGCTCGACGAGACCGCGATCCCCGGATTCCCGTCCTGGTCGGAGTTGGGGTTCAGCTGGGTGTTGATCGAGTTCCCGGTCCTGGTCGACCAGCCGTTGAGTGCAGGGCCGGCGACGGACGAACCCCACCGCTCCTGATAGCTCCTACCGCGCTGGTAGACCGTCTGCGAGCCCCGATCCACGAGCGGATCCTCGGCACCCTTGGCGAGCTGCGACTCCTTCAGATCGGAGTCCCAGGTCGCCCCGGCGTCGAAGTAGTGCACGGTCCGGACTGGCAGGTGGTAGTAGAAGTTCTGCGACAGCGAGCTCGCCGTCATGCCGGGCAGGGTTCCCATCCGGACGTCGGTCACATAGGTGCCCGCGTGGTCGGCCGCGTGCTGCGATGCCACGGTTGCGACATCCTTCACGGTGACAACGCGGTGGTAGCCGGTGAAGTACCGTCCACGGACGCCTTGCATGAGGTCATAGCTGTACGGCGAGTCGGTGAAGTTCCCGTCCTTGCCCGGCACGCCCCAGCGCGAATAGATGTACGACGTCATGTCCTTCGCCGGGATCGGCGCGCCGAGCGTGCCGACGAAGAGCTGGTCGAGGTCGGAAGCGAAGACCGCGTTCGTGTAGGGCCCGTTGACCCCGGCCCGGACGTACCCGACCTCCACGCTGTCGAGTTTCGCGTCCTTGTTCGGCAGCGTCATCCGGAACGACTTGGCGAGCTTCGCATCGGCGACCAGCACCGTCGTCTGGCTGAGCGTGAGCGCCGGCCAGACCAGCTGGTACGTCTTGGTGCCGTCGGTCATTGAGGCGTCGATGAAGTACTGACCCTTCGGCAGCCGGACCTTCGCGACGCCCTGCGAGTCACTGACCAGCGGTGTGGTGATGCCGGTGCCGACGTCCAGGATCCCCGAAACCGTCTGCGTAGCACCCTGGCCGTTCGGCAGCAGGTGCTTGACCGTCACGTCGTAGCTCTCCACCTCGCGCTCCACCGCGAACGGCGTACCGATCGTCTGTCCGTCGCCGGTCGCCAGCAAGCGACCGGCGTACTGGCCGTCGGGGACGTGCCGCGTGTCCGCCGTGACCGAGGTCGAGGCAGTTCCGCCGGCCGGAATCGTCAGGGTCGTCGGACTCACCGTCACGACCGGGTCGCTCGCGGAGACCGTCAGCGTGACCGCCTTCGTGCCCAGGTTGCGGTAGGTGAGCTGCTTGGTGGACGGCTTGTGCTCCGGCCACAGCGCCTTGCCGAACGAGAGGCTGCCGGGATCCGCGACCACCGTGTCCGTGATCGCCTTCGCGACGTCGATGCGGCCCGCGCCCTGCTGGAAGACCGTCTGCTTGGGGAGCACCTTCGCCGTACCCATCAGGGCTGACTTGAGCTCACCGGCTGTCCAGGTCGGGTGCTGCTGGAGCAGGAGTGCGGCTGCGCCGGCCACGTGCGGCGTGGCCATCGACGTACCGTCCAGGGCGAGGTACTGCGTGCCGACGGGAGTGCCGATCTGCGAGTTCTTCGCCTTCGCGGCGACGATGTTCACGCCCGGCGCGGTGACATCGGGCTTGAGCGCACCGTCACCGACCCGCGGTCCGCTGTTCGAGAACGGCGCGAACTGGTCCTGCTTGTCGACCGCGCCGACGGTGAGCGCGGCGTCGGCGCTCCCCGGCGAATCGACCTTGCCGCCGTCCTCACCTTCGTTGCCGGAGGCAATCACGAAGAGCGCGCCGGTCTGTGCGGTGAGCCGGTTCACGGCCGCTTCCAGCGGGTCGATCCCGGGTGAGTCCGGACCGCCGATGCTGAAGTTGATGATCTTGGCCTTCTGGTCCACGGCGGCCCATTCCATCCCGGCCAGCATCGCGGACTCGTCGCATCCGCCATCGCTGCCGCAGACCTTGCCGTCCAGCAGCTTGGCGTCCGGCGCGACGCCCTTGTACCTGCCGTTCGACGCGGCCGCCGTACCCGCGATCGTCGAGGCGACGTGCGTGCCGTGCCCGAAGTCGTCACCGGCCGGGTCGGCGGTGAAGTTCTTCGCCCCGACGATCTGCCCCTTGAAGTCCGGATGGGTGGCATCGATGCCGGTGTCGAGCACGGCCACCTTGACGCCCTTACCGGTGAAGCCCGCTTTCCAGGCGGCCGGTGCGCCGATCTGCGGAACGCTCTGGTCCAGCGTCACGTGCCGCTTGCCGTCCAGCCAGATCTTCTGCGCTCCGGCCTGCTGGAGGAAGGCACCGCTCTTCGGAACCGACAACGCCACCGCACCCGACAGCTGCCGCCGAACGGTTGCCATCCGCAATGACTTCGGTTGTGCACCCTCGACGATCAGCGGGATGCTCTTCGAGTTCGCGTCGTCGTACCCGAACGCCAGCAGCGTCGTCACGTCGAACAACCGCGGATCGAGCTTGCCCGAGCGCACCTTCGCGTCGGCATCGTCCGGCAGCACCGTGAGGTGACCGCCCGCACGCCGGATCCGGAAGAGAACGCTCTCCCGGCCCGGTCCACGTTCGATCCGCACCTTGTTCTGATCACCACCGAGCAGGATCACCCGGTCCCCCGTGATCAGCGTGACCACCTTGTCCTTCGAACTCACGGTCCGCGCGAGCGTCGCCGTACCGGCGTCCTGTGCGGCGTCCGCATCTCCGCCGGCCTTCATCAGTCCTGCGGTACCTGCTGCCACGGCAACTGCGGTGGCAACCGCTAGCCATCGCTTCATCAGTTCCGCACCCGGTAGGCGTTGAGAACGGTCTGGGTCGCTGTGTTGCCGGACCTGTCGGTGACGACCGACTTCAGCGAGATCAGCTTCGCCTTGGCCGGTGTCTTGAAGACGGCGAGGTAGTTGCCGTGCCGCTTCGGTACGACGGTTGCCTTGGTCCATGTCTTGCCACCGTCACCGGAGATCCACACCTGGACACTCTTCAGCCGACCGACCGGAGCCTTCGGCTGGTACTTGACCACGAACGGCAGGTTGGTGGTCGCCGTCCGCTGCACCGAGTTGTTCAGGTCGACACCGGGCTTGAACTGCGTGCCCCACAACGGAAGCGGAACCGTCTTCATGCCGGTGCCCGCCGAGGCGAACGTCCAGACGTTGCTCAGCTCAGTGGCGAGCTGCACGCCCGCGCTCTTCTGGGTGTGCTCCAGCCGGTACGGCGACTTCGCCGTCGGCAGCTTGTCGGCGTCCAGTTCGTCGGCCTCGGCCGACGCGACCAGCTTCCCGTTCCGGAACAGCCGTAGGCCTCCGTCCCAGCTCGCCGCTTCGCCGGGGTGCCCGTCCTGGTCGCTGTTCGGCTGCAGCTCGACGTGCATCGAGCTCCCGGTCCGGGTCGATCGACCATCGAGGGCCGGGCCCGCGACAGCCGCGCCCCATCGCTCCTGGTAGCTCTTGCCACTGCGGTAGGTCGTGTCCGACGTCCAGCCCGCGAGGGGCTCCAGTTCACCCTTGACGATCCGGTTCTGACCGATGTTGGCCGTCCAGAGCGGGCCGGCGTCGAAGTACTGCACGCTCTTGCTCGGCAGGCGGTGGTAGTAGGAGATGATGCTGCCCGGCGTCTGCATCCCGGGGAAGCCTCCCAGCCGCAGATCGGTCGCGATACCGCCGGGCTGATCCGCGGCGTACTGCGAGGTCACCGTGGCCAGCGTCTTCTGGTCGACGATCCGCTGATAGCCGGTCTGGAAGCGCCCACGCGTTCCTTGCATCAGGTTGTAGGCGTACGGCGAGTCGATGTACTGACCGTCCTTGCCCGGCACACCCCAGCGCGAGTAGACGTAGGACACCAAGTTCTTGGCCGGAGCCGGGCCGCCGAGCGAGGCCACGAACACCTTGCTCAGATCGGAAGTCTCGGTGGACCTCTCGAACACGTCGCCCGTCGAGGTCATCGAGTAGCCGACCGACATCTCGGTCAGCTTCGCGTCCTTCTTCGGCACCGTGATCCCGAACGGCTTGGCCAGCTTCGCATCGGCGGTGAGAACCGTGTTCTGCCGGAGGTCGATCATCGGCCAGACCAGGTTGTACTGCTTCTCGGCATCGCCGGTGATGGTGGCGTCGACGACGTACCGGCCCCGCGGTAGCCGCACCTTCGCGATGCCCTGGCCGGTGTGGAAGACCTCGGTGATCTTGCCGTCGGCGAGGTTGACGATCCCGGTCACGTAGTTGTCGGTCGGCTGACCGTTCGGCAGCAGGTGCTTGATCGTGACGTCGTAGTTCTCCTGCTCCTTCTCGATCGCGAACGGCGTCCCGACCGTCTGCCCGTCCCCGGTCGCCGTGACGCGGCCGGTGTACATGCCGATCGGCATCTGACGGGTGTCGGCCGTGACCTTGACCGCGCCGGTGCCCCCGGCCGGGATGGTCAGGGTTGTCGGGCTGAACGAGAACGCCTTGGTCGCAGTGCTGGTCAGAGTCAGCGTGACGGGCTTGGTGCCGAGGTTGCGGTATTCGAGATCCTTCACCAACGGCTTGTCGTCGGTGTGCGGCCAGAACTGCGTACCGAACGACAGGCTGCCCGGTACGGCGACCACCGACTGCGTGATCGCCTTCGCGACATCGACCCGGCCGGCACCCTGCTGGAATACGGTCTGCTTCGGCAGCACCTTCGCCGTACCCATCAGCGCCGACTTGAGCTCCGGCCCGGTCCATCCCGGGTGCTGCTGCAGCATCAGCGCGGCCGACGCTGCCACGTGCGGCGTGGCCATCGACGTACCGCTCATCTTGAGGTAGTACTTGCCGACCGGGTCGCCGATGGTCGAGTCCTTGGACTTCGCGGCCACGATGTCGACGCCCGGTGCGGTGATGTCCGGCTTGAGCCCGCCGTCCCCGACGCGCGGACCAGGGTTGGAGAACGGCGCGTACTGATCCTTCTTGTCCACGGCGCCGACCGTGAGCGCCGCGTCGGCGCTGCCTGGTGAGTCGACCTTGCCGCCGTCCTCGCCCTCGTTGCCCGCGCAGATGACGAACAGGGCGCCGGTCTGGGCAGAGAGCCGGTTGACGGCCTCTTCCAGCGGATCGACGTCCGGAGTGTCCTGGCCACCGATGCTCATGTTGATGATCTTGGCCTTCTGGTCGACCGCGGCCCACTGCATCCCGGCCAGCATCTGGGACTCCGGGCAGTCGTCGCCCGAGCAGACCTTGCCGTCGAGCAGCTTCGCGTCCGGCGCGACGCCCTTGTACTTGCCGTTCGACGCGGCGCCCGTGCCCGCGATCGTCGAGGCGACGTGGGTGCCGTGGCCGATGTTGTCGCCTGCGTTGTCGGTGGTGAAGTTCTTCTCGGCGGTGATCTTGCCCTGGAGGTCCGGGTGGGTGGCGTCGATGCCGGTGTCCAGGACCGCGACTGACATGCCCTTACCGGTGAAGCCCGCCTTCCAGGCCGCCGGGGCACCGATCTGCGGAACGCTCTGGTCGAGCGCGATGTGCCGCTTACCGTCGAGCCAGACCTTCGCGATCGCACTGGTCGAGCGCGTCTGCGCGCTGAACTGCTGGAGGAAGTTGCCGGTCTTGGGCGCGGACACCGCCGCCCCGTTGATCGCCGGCAGGTTCTGGCGAACAGTTGCCGCCTGCAACGACCGTGCGCGGGAAGCGCCGTACTGGATGATCAGCGGTGTCGCCGTGGTCTTCGCGTCCTCGTAGCCGAACTTCAGCAGCGTGGAGACCTCGAAGAGCCGGCGGTCGAGCTTGCCTTCCGCCACCTGCGCGCCGGCGTCGCTCGGCATCACGGTCAGCTTGCCCTCGCTGCGCTGGGTCGAGAACGTCACGTGCTCCCGGCCGGGACCGCGGTCGATCCGGACCTTGTGCTCGTCACCGCCGAGCAGTACGACCTTGTCGCCGGTGATCAGCGTCACCACGCGATCCTTCGGCCCGATCGGTCGGGCCAGGTCCGCCGTACCGGTCTCTTGAGCGGCGTCCGCACCGCTCCCGGATACCACGACTCCGACTGTCGCCCCCGCAACGGCCACCGCTACGGCGACCGCCAACCAGCGCTGCTTCATCTCGTCCTCCACGCATCCCCAGACGCCGCCCGATTCCGGACCGCACTCCCTGGATGCGCTGAAGGACCAAGAAGGTTGAGTTCCCGGAACTTGCACTTTGTTGCAATCCCTTCAACGGTTCGTCCAGCGATATTCGACGTAATGTCCGATGCGGGTCCCGGAACGGCCGGGAGCCGCCGAGCGGAGGAAACATGAAGCATGTTCGACACGCGGTCTCTCGCGGTGTGGCAGCAGTGAGCGTCGCCGCAGCGATCGCCGTGGCGCTGGCCGTGCCGGCATCTGCTGCGCCCCCCAGCGGGAGCTGTAACGGCGATCTGTCGCTGTGCAACACCATGTACGGAAAGGCACTGAAGGTCGACTCCGTGCTCGGAGAACGCTATGCCAGGCTGGGGAACACGGGGTTCTTCCAGGTCATCGGTCCGCACGGCTTCAAGAGGACCGGCCCCACGCTGACGGGCGAACTCAAGCACAGCTTCCCGATCAACCAGAGCTTCAGCACGGGCGACCTGATCTGCGTGCAGTTCTGGGCGAAGAACGCGAACGGTAGCTTCACCCAGAAGGGCGGCAACGTCTGCGGCACCCTGCCCATCAGGTAGACAGACCCGGTTGGACCGGCTGCAAGGTTGCGACGAACGCCTAGGCGCCTAGGCGATCGACCGTACGACGTTCAGGCAGGCTCCAACTGGTCGGCGAGCGCATCGACCGAGTCGTAGCCATCGGCGGTGAGGACGAGATTCAGGGTGCCTCGGTACGGGGGCAACTAGCCGGGCTCGTCGGTCCAGGTGAGGGTGAAGGCCACGGCGCCGAAGCTGAGGTGATCGCCGGGGCGGACGCGGACGGGGGTGGTGATGCGGCGGCCGTTGTGCTGGGTGCCGTTCATGGAGCCGAGGTCGCGGACCATCCAGCCGTCGCCGACGTGGCGGAGCTCGGCGTGGTGGCGGGAGACGGAGATATCGCCGAGGCGGAGGGTGGCGCCGTCGCCGCGGCCGATCCGGACGGTGGCCGAACCGGACGGCGGTAGGGCGAGCTGGGCGGCCGGTACGACGATGAGTTCGCGGCGGGCGAGCGGGATACCGAGAAGGTCTTCGAGGCGGCGCCAGAGGTCGACGCGCGCCAGCCGGGTGCGCGTGGTGCGCACCCAGCCGGCGATGCGAGGTTCGGGGCGGGGCAGGTCGGTCAGGACCGAGTCGAGCTCACCGCGGCTCTGCGCGTTCAGCACGAAGTTCATGCGGCGGATGAACGTGTCGTGCGACAACCGGCCCGAGCCGGCGCCTTCCCGCAGGACGGCGAGCACACGATCGCGCTCGGCGTCGGACGGACGCGCGTTCGTCAGCGAGAGCGGACCCATGAACGAAATTGTCGGCGCAGACCGGCTCACTGTCCACAGACCTCGCGGGTCGGGCCCTACTTGTACTGAACCCGATCGGCCACGTGCGCGTCACCTTGGACCAGCCCGACGTTCGAGACTCCGACAATCAGCTGGTGCCCGGTGGCGTTGTTCCGATAGGTCACGTAGGTCGAACCGGCACCCGCGTCGGCCCCGATCCGGCGCCAGGACGAGCCGCCGGTCTTCGAGATCTTGGTGAGCGACTTCGTCACGTCCGGCGTCGCGTAGTACGCCATCCACTTGGTGTCACCACGACCCCAGGCGCGGATCAGGTTGTCCGACCAGTCCACCGCACCCCACGCCTTCGGCTCGCCGACGAACTTCGCGCTCGTCGCCGCGTGCCAACCACCGGAGCCCCGCAGACCGACGTTCTGTACGCCGACAGTGAGGTTCCCGCCGCGCGCATCGTCGTGGTAGGTCACGTAGATGGTCCCGGCGGCCCCTTCGGTACCGACCCGGCGCCAGTGGATACCACCGGGGGTCGCCTGCGCGTTCAGTGCGCGGGCGGTCGCCGTACTGGCGTAGCAAGAGGTGGCGGCCTGTTCACCGCTGCCCCAGGCGCGGACGAGCCGATCGGCGTACGTCACGGCGCTGACGTCCGCGACGGACTTCCCGCAGGACGCGGCGGCCGTCGCGGCTGTCGCCGGAGCGGCGCCACCGAGCACGACCGGCACGGTCACAGCGAGTGCGGCAGCCGTACCAAGGAGTTTCTTCTGACCGTTGATTCGCATGATCAACCTCCCGAGTTGGTCAACTTGCGTTCACCCCGTAGGACGCATCGGATCGCGATGGAGTTGAGGGTGAGTGAGAATGACCACATGGACCTGCCTGTGATGCCACCGGTCAAGCCGATGCTCGCCAAGCCCGTGAAGGGGATCCCGCACGGGGACCTGAGCTACGAACCCAAGTGGGACGGGTTCCGCTCGATCATCTTCCGCGACGGTGACGAGGTGGAGATCGGCAGCCGCAACGAGAAGCCGATGACGCGGTACTTCCCGGAGCTGGTCGAGGCGATCAAGGCCAACCTGCCGGAGCGCTGCGCGATCGACGGCGAGATCATCGTGATCGGCGAGTCCGGCGACCGCCTCGACTTCGAGGTGCTGCAGCAGCGCATCCACCCGGCCGCGAGCCGGGTGACCATGCTGTCGGAGAAGACGCCGGCCCGGTTCGTCGCCTTCGACCTGCTGGCCCTTGGTGACGAGGACTTCACCGAGCGGCCCTTCAGCGAACGCCGTACGGCGCTGATCGGAGCGCTGGCCGATGCGAAGCCGCCGATCCACATCACGCCGGCCACGACCGACCACGAGACGGCCGGGCAGTGGTTCGAGCAGTTCGAGGGCGCCGGGCTGGACGGGCTGATCGCGAAGCCGCTCGACGGGCTCTACATCCCGGACAAGCGGACGATGTTCAAGGTGAAGCCGGAGCGTACGGCGGACTGCGTGGTCGCGGGCTATCGCCTGCACAAGAGCGGACCCGACCGGATCGGTTCGCTGCTGCTCGGTCTCTACAACTCCGACGGCACGCTCGCGAGTGTCGGTGTGATCGGCGCCTTCCCGATGGAGCGGCGGATGGAGCTGTTCGAGGAGATGCAGGAGCTGGTCACCACGTTCGACGACCATCCGTGGGCCTGGGCCAAGCAGGAGGAAGGCACCCGGACGCCGCGCAACGCGGAAGGCAGCCGCTGGCAGGCGGGCAAGGATCTGTCCTTCACGCCGCTGCGGCCTGAGCGGGTCGTGGAGGTTCGTTACGATCACATGGAAGGCGTGCGCTTCCGGCACACGGCCCAGTTCGTGCGGTGGCGTCCGGATCGCACTCCCGAGTCCTGCACGTACGAGCAACTGGAGGAGCCGGTGAAGTTCGACCTGGCCGACGTACTGACGAGCGCGACCAGCTGATGATCTACGGCATCTACAAGCGGATGCTCCGCCGTCAACTCGCGAAGCTCCCCCAGCCGCAGCACGTCGCGATCGTGATGGACGGCAACCGCCGCTGGGCGCGCCAGGCCGGGCTCGGCGACGTACGGCTCGGTCATCGCTTCGGAGCCCAGCATCTGGAGCAGTTCCTGAGCTGGTGTGCCGGCTCGGGCGTGCGATGCGTTACCGCGTGGGTCGCGTCCGCCGACAACATCCGGCGGCGGGACTCGGCCGAGGTCGACTACCTCATGCAGCTGGCCGAGACCGTCCTCGCCGACCATGTACGACGCGACCACCGCTGGCGACTGCACGTCGCCGGCCAGCTGGACCTGCTCCCGGACTCGACCGCCCGCGCCCTGAAGGAGGCCGTCGAGGCCACTCGGGATCGCGCCGACGCCGGTGACCTGACCATTGCCATCGGCTACAGCGGCAGACTCGAAGTCGTCGACGCCGTCCGCGGCGTACTGGACGAAGCCGCCGCCTCCGGCCGCGACCTCACGGACGTAGCCGCCGCGCTCACCGAGGACGACATCAGCCGGCACCTCTACGTCCCCGGTCTCCCCGACGCCGACCTGGTCATCCGCACCAGCGGCGAGCTCCGCATGTCCGACTTCCTGCTCTGGCAGGCCACCCGCTCCGACATCGAGTTCTGCGACCTCTACTGGCCCGCCTTCCGCGAAGTAGACCTCCTCCGAGCCCTCCGAACCTACGGCCGCCGCAAAGCAGACTCCACCCGCTGACAGCAGTTGGTCAGCTACCTCACGACAGGGGCCTGGCGGACCGCACGGTTGGCTGTGGTCAGGATCGCGAGTGCGGCGAGCCACGCTGCACAGATCAATACCGTGCTCTTCGGACCCAGCGACGCGATCAGTACGCCGCCCAGCATCGCGCCGACCGCCAGGGCGCCGGTGGTGAGCGTGCCGGCCGCGCTCGCCGTTCGGCCGCGCAGGCGATCCGGCGTACTGGTCAGGCGATGCGTGCTGATGGCAACTGCGTAGATCGGCGCGATCAGGGACTCCGCGGCCGCGACGACTCCTAGCAGCAGCGGGTTGGGGGCAAGTGCGTAGAGGGGGAAGGTCAGCGCCTCGATCCAGAGCATCACCACCGCGATCCGGCCGAGCCGGAACCGCCGGATCGCGCGGTGTGACACCAGCGAGCCGAGCATCGCGCCCACCGCGGCCGCACTGAAGATCAGGCCGATCTCCAGCGGACTGGCCGAGACTCCCTGGGCGAGCGTGATGATGATCAAGTACCCCGCGCCGTACCGGAGGTTGTCGGCTGCCGATGCCAGGGTCAGGAAGCGGATCACCGGCTGTCCCCACAACCAGCTGAGACCTTCACGCACGTCGGTCCGCAGCCGGGCCGATCCGATCCGGCGTTCTTCCTGGAAGTCGGCGCGCATCAGCCGGAGCGATGCGGCGGACACCGTGAAGGAGACCGCGTTGACCAGGAAGGGAACGGTCCTGCCCGCGGAATAGAGAATCCCCGCGAGCGACGCTCCGAAGATGCGGACGGTGTTCAGCGCAGACTGGGTGTATCCGAGCGCGGCCGGCAATTGCGTGGTTCCCACCACGCTGGGCAGCGCTGCCGTGTTGGCGACCTGGAACAGCGTGGTCAGGATCCCGGTCAGCCCGGCCATCACGTACAGGTGCGGCATGGTCAGGTGGCCGAAGGCCAGGGCGACAATCACGCTGACGGTCAGCAGGGCCCGGCCGATCTCGCACCAGATCATCGTGGTCTTGCGGTCCCAGCGATCGACCAAGGCGCCGGCCAGCAGGCCGAAGACCAGGTACGAGGCGGTGTTCAGCCCGAGGACCAGACCGGCTTGCACACTGGATCCGGTCAGGCCGAGGACCAGCAGCGGCAGGGCGATGTCCTGCGCCTGATCACCGACGAAGGACACCACCTGCCCGCTGAGCAGGAGTTTGAAGTCGCGGTTGCGGCGAAGGGTGGTTGATGCAGACATATGACTACGCTCCGTAGTAGCTCTAGGACACAGTTCTCCCCGGGAAACTGGTGTCCGAGCTAGGACAAGCAAGCCATTGGCACGAACGAAGGCTAACGCACCTTGGTGTCACCAGAGATCGCCGAATCACTGGAACGATCCAGTCGCACATGTGATGGCCGAGTGGGGGCACTATGGGTGCATACCGACTGGTAGCAGCGGAGGTGCGCGATGTACGACGTCGTTCTGCTCGTGGAGCAGGAACTGTCCGAACCCGACGCGAAGCGGGTGGTCGAGCTGCACGAGGACATGCCGGATGAGGTGAAGTACCACGTGCTGGTGCCGTGCCACAACGCGGAGGCCGGGGTGGAGGCTTCGATCAGTGCGCTGGGTACGGCGGATCTGTACGGACCCGGACTGGCTACTCAGCGGCAGGACCTGGCCGAGGCGCAGAAGGCGATCGACGGCGAGGCCAAGGGGTGCAGCGGCCGGAGTGTGCAGCGGCTGCGGGACCTGGGGCAGACGGCCGAGGGTGGGATCACCCATGAGCGGCCGATCGACGCGCTGATCGCGACGGTGGACGCGTCGAAGGGGCAGGAGGTCGTGATCCTGACCCGGCCGCATGTCGTCGCGGAGTTCTTCCACCTGGACTGGACGAACTCGGCCCGCCGGCATCTCAAGGTCCCGGTCCTGCATCTGCTCGAGCAGGACGCGCAGAAGGAACCGACGCCCTAGTGGCTTAGCAGCGCCACGTAGGTGACGCCCGCGGCCAAGGCGCCGATCAGCAGGGAGAGCGACGTCCGCAGCACGCGGTCGCCGACCTTGCCGTAGTGCTGCCCGTCCTCGGAGTGGTACGCGACCTTGTAGCCCGCGTACCCCGCGACGAGGACCAGCGCCAGCTTGATCACGCGGGGTCCCCCTCCTCCGGACGGACGGCTCAGTTCAACGGTAGCGCGGTCTCCGCGAACTGGGTGTGATAGAGATCGGCGTACTCACCATTGCGCGCGAGCAGCTGTTCATGCGTGCCGCGCTCGACGATGTTGCCGTGGTCAACCACCAGGATCAGGTCGGCGTTGCGAACCGTCGACAACCGGTGCGCGATCACCAGCGACGTCCGACCCTCCAGCGCGGTGTCCAGCGCCTGCTGGACATGCACCTCGGACTCCGAGTCCAGGTGTGCCGTCGCCTCATCCAGCACGACGATCTGCGGTGCCTTCAGCAACAACCGGGCAATCGCGAGCCGCTGCCGCTCGCCACCGGACAGCCGGTGACCGCGATCCCCGACGACCGTGTCGAGGCGATCCGGCAACGAATCCACCAGCTCCCAGACCTGCGCCGACCGCAGTGCCTCGATCATCTCGTCCTCGGTCGCATCCGGCTTCGCGTAGATCAGGTTCGCCCGGATCGTGTCGTGGAACATGTGCGCGTCCTGCGTGACGTACCCGATCCGGTCATGCAGCGACTGCAGCGTGACATCCCGTACGTCGGCTCCACCGATCCGCACGGCTCCCCCGCTGACGTCGTACAGGCGGGCGACCAGGTTCGTGATCGTGGTCTTGCCTGCGCCGGACGGGCCGACGAGTGCGACCATCTGACCGGGCTGGACGACGAAGTTCACGTCCTCCAGGACCGGCGCGGAGACGCGCTTGTCGAGCACCGCGACCGACTCCAGGCTGGCGAGCGAGACCTGCTCAGCGGTCGGATATGCGAACGCGACGTGGTCGAACTCGACACTCGCCGCGTCCTTGGGCAGGTCCTTCGCATCGGCCGCATTGCGGATCATCGGCTGCAGATCGAGCACCTCGAAGACTCGCTCGAACGACACCAGCGCCGTCATCACATCGACGCGAACGTTGGACAGCGCGGTCAGCGGACCGTAGAGCCGACCGAGCAGCGCCACGAGGGCGAGCAGTGTCCCGACGGTCAGGGCCTGGCGAACGGCGAGGTTGCCGCCGACGCCGTACACGAGGGCTGTTGCGAGCGCGGCGACGAGCGTGAGCGCGGTGAAGAACACCCGGCCGAGCATCGCGATCCGAATCCCCAGATCACGGACCTCGCCGGCGCGCTGACCGAACTCGCGGTCCTCGATCGCGGGCCGGCCGAAGAGCGTCACCAGGAGCGCTCCGCCGACGCTGAACCGCTCGGTCATCGAGGTCGACATGCCGGCGTTCAGGTTCATCTGGTCGCGGGTCATCGAGGCCAGCCGGCGGCCGAGGATCCGGGCCGGGATCAGGAAGACCGGGAGCATCAGGATCGCGACCAGGGTGAGCTGCCAGCTCAGCACCAGCATCGCGCCGACGACGAGGATCAGGCTGATCACGTTCGAGACCACGCCGGACAGCGTCGAGGTGAAGGCCTGCTGCGCGCCGATCACGTCGTTGTTCAGCCGGGAGACGAGCGCGCCGGTCTGGGTGCGGGTGAAGAAGGCGACCGGCATCTGCTGGACGTGCGAGAACACCTTGGTCCGCAGGTCGAAGATCAGACCTTCACCGATCCGCGCGGAGAACCAGCGCTGCATCAGCCCGAGCACCGCCTCGACCAGGGCCAGCCCCGCGACCACCAGCGCGAGCGCGGTGACCAGACCGCCGTTCCCCTTGATGATGCCGTCGTCGACGATCTTCTTGAACAGCAGCGGCGACGCGATCACCAGGAACGCCGACACGATCACGAGCAGCAGGAACACCGTGATCTGCAACTTGTACGGCTTCGCGAACGCCGCGATCCGCCGCAACGTCCCCTTGGCCAGCTTCTGGTCCTTGACCGACGAATCCATCCGCCGCCAGTTCGCGGCGCCCATCGGCATCCCGCCACCCATTCCCGACATGCACTGCCCTCTCTGCCCACCTCGCGTGAACCTTCACAACACTTCAGGTCGCACCGATCTTCCGTCCTGCAACCATTGGTTGCGCATTGCCCGCGGGACGGCTAGAGTCATGCGCAACAAAAGGTTGCGAAAGGAACAGTGACTCCGATGACTCGAAGCATCGCACGGGAGCTCAGGATCGACGCCTCGCCCGAGGTCGTCTACGAAGTGATCAGTACGCCGGAACACCTGCGCGAGTGGTGGCCCGACGAGGCGGACGTCAAGGCCTCCCCCGGCTCGATCGGATCGGTCTCGTTCGGCCCGGACAACACCGTCGCGCTGACCGTCGTCGAGGCCGACCCGCCGCGGCGCTTCTCCTTCCGCTGGGCGCACCCCGCGGACGAGGCCGCCGGCCCGGCCAACTCGCTGCTGGCGACCTTCGACCTGATCCCGGACGGGGACGGCACGTTGCTGCGCTTCGCCGAGACCGGGTTCGACGAGGCCGGTCGCTCCGATGACGAGTTCAACGACCACACGACCGGCTGGGACTACTTCCTGCCCCGGCTCACGCCGTACGCAGCGCAGGTTGCCGGCGCGTAATGACGGTCGACAACGAGCTCTGGTCGGCGATCGGCGACCCGACCCGGCGGGAGATGCTCGACCTCCTGCTGGCCTCCGGCGGCGGTACGGCGACCTCGCTCAGCGAGCGGTTGCCCGTCACCCGGCAGGCAGTCGCCAAGCATCTCGGCGTACTGGAACGGATCGGGCTCGTGCACGCCACGACCTCGGGCCGCGAACGCGTCTACACCGTCGACGAGGACCAGCTCGCCCGCGCGGTGGCACAACTCTCGACCGTCCGCGATGCCTGGGACGGCCGCCTGCAACGCATCAAGCGGATGGCAGAAGCCATCCAGAACACGAGGAAGAGGTAAGCATCATGGTAGACATTTTGCACCGCATCGGCGTCCAGGCTTCGGTCGACGACGTCTACAAGACCCTCGGAACCGTCGACGGCCTGGCCGCCTGGTGGACCGAGGACACCGAAGGCGACGCGGCTGTCGACGGCGTCCTGAAGTTCCGCTTCGCCGAGGGCGGCTTCGACATGAAGGTGCTCGAGAGCGAGCCCGGCAACCTCGTGCACTGGGAGGTCGTCGACGGGCCCGAGGAGTGGATCGGCACCCACGTCCGGTTCGACCTCAGCCAGGAGGACGACTTCGCGATCGTCATGTTCCGGCACGAGGGCTGGCAGGAGCAGGTGCCGTTCATGTACCACTGCAGCACGAAGTGGGCGACGTTCCTGATGAGCCTGAAGAAGCTCGTCGAGACCGGCACCGGCGAGCCCGCGCCGCACGACGTCCGCGTCAGCAACTGGCACTGAGCCTTGTTCCCGGGGTCAGGGCTTGTGGCTGAGGCGACGGTAGGTGGACCAGCGGGACGGGGGGCGTTCGTTCTTGCTGGGGAGGATCTTGTGGATCGTGGTGGCGTCGGACTCCCACGCGTCGGCGGGGAGGTTGCCCAGGACGTCCTCGTAGATGGAGCGGATGACTTCGGCCTGGGCGGACCAGGAGAAGCGGCGCTTGAGCTTCGGGTCGTTGGCGATGCGCTCGCTGATGCGGTCGCGGTCGGCCAGTACGGTGCGAGTGGCGGCTACGAAGGCGTCCACGTTGCCGGCCGGGTAGACGGCGCCCAGATCGAGTGAGGTGACGAGCTCGGCCTGGGCAGGGGTGTCGCTGGTGATGATGGGGAGGTCGGCGGCCAGGTACTCGCAGAACTTGTTGGTGACGGCGATGTCGTGGTTCGGCGCGTGCAGCATCGGGCTGATGCCGATGGTCGCGCGGCGGATGTAGCGGGGGACCTCGTCGGACCGGACGAAGGGGGCCAGGTGCACGCGATCGGCGACGCCGAGCTCGGTGGCTCGGGCCTTGAGCTCGGCGATGACCTTGTTGGGATTCGCCACGATGGCCAGGTGTACGCCGGGGAGCTGGGGCAGGGAGTCGACGACCGTGGCGATGCCGCGGGCGCGGTCGACGCCCCCGGAGTACACGAGCAGGGGTACGTCGGCGGCCAGGCTCAGGACGTCGCGGAGGTCGTCGGCCTCGGCGTCGGGCAGTCGCTCGATCGGTGCGTTCAGTACGACGTCGGGCAGCACCCGCAGCTTGTGATCACGCTGGAGCCAGTGCGCCAGTGGCTCCGAGATGGTGATCACGCGGTCGGCGTCGGGGAGGAACTCACGCTCGAGATCGCTGTACGCGGCGACCTGCAGCGGCGGGACGACCGGCGTACCGGGGATGTACTCGTGCGCGTCGTAGATGAGTTTGATCTTGCGTCCGGCGAGGGCGGCGCGGTGGGTCGCGCGGGCGGCGATACCGAGCATGAACACGTCGTGCACGTGGATCAACTCGGGCTCGAGCTGGTCGAGGAGTGGACCGAGCGTGAGCTCGTGGTCGATCACCTCGGGCATCTGACGGCGCCAGCGGCCGGAGGGGAGCGAGCGGTGCAGGGCGATCATCCGCTCGCGCCGCTTGCCGATACCGAGGTCGGTGGCACGGTCCGCGCGGCGGGCCGGGAAGGCCCGGGCCTCGAGGACGGCGCGCTGCAGGATCAGTGCCCGCCAGCGCGCGGCGCGCTGGAGGCGGCTGCCGAGCGACTTCGAGCTGCCGGCGGACTCGGAACCGGATCCGCCGGGACCGCGGACGTCGCGGCCGCGGTCACCACGGAGCTCCCGGGTCGCGTACTGCCAGCGGCCCTTGGCGACCTCGTACTCGTCCTCGTCGCTGAACCACGGCCGCAGGCCGTCGAGCCGCTTGCGCCAGCCCGTCAGGCTCGCCCTCGACGGCACCTGCGGGCAGAAGACGTGCACACTGCCGTAGACGCGGCTGAACTGCGAACTGGAGACGCCGATACAGGTGACGTCGAGGTCCCACTTCGCGGCGGTCTGCGCGTACTTCAGCACGCGGGAGTCGCCGATGATCGAGTTGTCGGCCATCATCACGATCTTGCGCTTGGGTGGCGGCTGCCAGTCGGCCAGGACGTCGGGCGGGCCCTCGACCAGTCCGGCCAGCAGCCGGCCCGAACGACGGCCGTCGTGCACCTCCGCGACGAAGGCCGGGCCGCGCGCGGCGTACTCGCGGCTGCGCTCCGGGTTCGCGATGACGTCGAGCAGGACGGCTTCGAGGTCGTCGCCGGTCGCCTGGACGATCGGCAGCTCGAGGCCGGTGGCGGCGGTGACGTGGTCCCGGACGCTCTGGGACACGTGCGAGACCACGAGCCGGCCGGCGGCCATCGCCTCGCACGCGGCGACGCCGTAGCTGCCGATCCTGAACTGGTCCACGACGATGTCGGCGTCGCGGTAGACCGACGGCATCTGGTCGGGACCGACCCCCTCCACCCGGCGGTACTCGATCAGGCCGCGGCGGTCCAGCTCGGCCATGATCGGGTCGACCAGGTCGGAGCCCTTCATCGCGGCCTTGCTCGGTGCGTGCGCGACCACCGGGCGCTTGCGCTCGAGCACGGGAGTGTCACTGCGCCAGCGCTCCGGCTCGATCACGACCGGGCACCAGGTGGCGTTCGGGACGAAGTCGAGCAGGTCGGGTGTGGAGGCGTACGTCGGGCCGGGGTAGGAGTTGAACAGCTTGACCGAGCGGGTCGTGTTGGCCTCGAGCAGCTCGACGGTCCGGTCCTCCATGTACGGGAACGGCGACCATTGTTCCGACACCACGTGCCGGCTCGGGATCCGGACGTCGCTGCCGTGCGCCATCAGGCCCACTCGCAGCCCCTTGGCCAGCAGCTTGAGCAGGTCGCCGGAGCCGTCGTTGGCGTGCAGGACGCCGAACAACGGCCGGTTCGCCTCGATCAGCGCGTGGGTGTAGTTCGCCAGGACGTGCTCGTAGAACTCCGTCTGCCACTGCTTGTCGCCGTAGGTGGCCAGCGGGATCTGGTAGTCCGCCGGGAAGTCGAGCACCCCGTTGGTCCAGGCGTACGACGTCACGCTCGTGTCCGGTGCCTGGGCCTCGATCGCCCGCGCCCACAGATCCCCTTGGCCGGCGAAGTTCGCCGGGCCGATCAGCAACCGGTTGGGTACCGCGGGCGGCACCGGCATCGCCTTACTCACAATTACGATCTCCACACCCTCGGAATCGGTCGTCGTACCGCCACCTGGTCCGGTTCGGCGATCGAAGGAAAGACGTATCAAACCACCCGCAGGGTTGCATAGTGGTCCAGGCCGCCTTTCGCGCCCGAGAATATCCCGATCAGGCCGTTTTCCGTGCCTTCGGGCGGTCACCGGACTCCATTTCGGCACTGGCCGAATCTGGTCCGGCGCCCCCGAACCGTTCTCCCCGTGAACCGGAAGAACTGTTCAGGTCACGCGAATACTCCCCCGGGGTCAGCCGAAGGCGGCCAGGAGCTCCTTCAGCCGGCGCTCCTGCGCTGCACCTTCCGCTTTGAGTTGGTCGGCGTACGAGCGATCGGCGGCACCGAGCAGCAGCGCCTTCGTCTCCCGGACGGCACCGGCCAGCGGCGTCAGTACGGCGTCGGTCAGGTCCTTCACGGTCCCGGCGAGCTCTTCAGCCGGTACGACGATGTTCGCGAGGCCGATCTCCTTCGCCTCCGCGGCCTCGACCCAGCGGGTGGTCGCGCAAATCTCGAGGGCCCTCGAGTAGCCGACGAGCTGGACCAGCGGCTGGGTCCCACCAAGATCCGGGACCAGGCCGAGCGCGGGCTCCCGCATGCTGAAGCGGGCATCCGGGGTCAGGACGCGCAGGTCGCAGGCAAGCGCGAGCTGGAAGCCGGCGCCGACCGCGTGCCCCTGGACGGCCGCGATGCTGATGATGTTCGGGTTCCGCAGCCAGGAGAAGCCCGCCTGGAACTCGGCGACGATGTCGTAGACCTCTTCGGTCGGCTTCGCGCCGAGGCTGAGCAGCGGCTCCTCGCCCTGGTCGTTCTCACCCATGATGAGCCGCCGGTCCAGGCCCGCCGAGAACGACGGGCCCTCCCCCGACAGCACGACCACCCGGACGTCGTCCGGCAGCGACCGGCCGAAGTCGGCCAGTGCCCGCCACATCGCCGGGGTCTGCGCGTTGCGCACCTCCGGCCGGTCCAGTACGACGCGCGCCACCGGGCCATCCACCGAGAACCGCAGTCCGAGATCAGTCATGCGGCGTACATTACCCGAGAGTAGCTACGAGCGTCAGGCGAGCGAGACCAGGTCGGCGTAGTCGTTGGTCCAGAGGTCCTCGACGCCGTCGGGGAGCAGCAGGACACGCTCCGGCTCGAGCGCCTGCACCGCACCCTCGTCGTGGGTGACCAGCACGATCGCGCCCTTGTACGAGCGGATCGCGTTCAGCACCTCTTCACGCGAAGCGGGGTCCAGGTTGTTGGTGGGCTCGTCGAGGAGCAGGACGTTGGCCGCCGAGACCACCAGCGTGGCCAGCGCCAGCCGGGTCTTCTCCCCACCGGACAGGACCCGGGCGGGCTTGTCCGCGTCGTCCCCGGAGAACAGGAACGCACCGAGCACGCTGCGCGCCTGGGTCTCGTTCAGATCCGGGGCGGCGGTCTTCATGTTCTCGATGACCGTCCGGTTCACGTCCAGGGTCTCGTGCTCCTGGGCGTAGTACCCGAGCTTGAGGCCGTGACCGTCGATCACCTCACCGGTGTCGGACTTCTCGATCCCGGACAGCACCCGCAGCAGCGTGGTCTTCCCGGCACCGTTCAGTCCCAGTACGACGACGCGCGAGCCGCGGTCGATCGCCAGGTCGACGTCGGTGAAGATCTCCAGCGAGCCGTACGACTTGGACAGCTCCTTCGCCATCAACGGCGTCTTGCCGCACGGAGCCGGCGACGGGAACGAGATCTTCGCGACGCGGTCGGTACGACGCTCGTCCTCGAGCCCCGACATCAACTGCTCCGCACGCTTCAGCATCTGCTGCGCCGCGGTCGCCTTGGTCGCCTTGGCGCGCATCTTGTTCGCCTGGTCGACGAGCTGGGTCGCCTTCTTCTCGGCGTTCGAACGCTCGCGCTTGCGGCGGCGCTCGTCCTGCTCGCGCTGCGTCAGGTAGACCTTCCAGCCGACGTTGTAGACGTCGATCTCGGCCCGGTTCGCATCCAGGTGGAAGACCCGGGTGACCGTCTCCTGCAGCAGGTTCACATCGTGGCTGATCATGATCACGCCACCGGCGTACGACTTGAGGAAGTCGCGCAGCCAGACGATCGAGTCCGCGTCCAGGTGGTTGGTCGGCTCGTCGAGCAGCAGCGTCTCGGCCTGCGCGAACAGGATCCGCGCCAGCTCGACCCGACGGCGCTGACCACCGGACAGTGTGCCCAGCGGCTGGCCCAGCACACGATCCGGCAGGCCCAGGTTCGCCGCGATCCGAGCGGCCTCCGACTCAGCGGCGTACCCGCCGGCGGCATGCAGCTCCGCCTCGGCCCGCTCGTACCGTCGCATGCCCTTCGCGCGGGTCTTCTCGTCCGCGCTGGCCATCGACTTCTCCGCGGCCCGCATCCGGTGCACGACCTCGTCCAGCCCACGAGCGGACAGGATCCGGTCCCGAGCCAGTACGTCGAGGTCACCCGTCCGCGGGTCCTGCGGCAGATACCCGATCTCGCCCGACTTGGTCACCGACCCACTCGCCGGCAGCCCCTCCCCGGCCAGAATCTTCGTCAGCGTCGTCTTGCCGGCGCCGTTCCGCCCGACCAGCCCGACCTTGTCCCCCGGGCCGACCCGGAAAGACGCCGGCGACAGCAGCTGCCGAGCGCCGACACGCACCTCGAGATTGGAAGCAGTAATCATCGCGGTCGCAGGTGTCCTCAGGCTTGGGGGGCGTACAGGGGTGGCGGGTCGGCAGTGCGGTGTCACGACACGCCTACATCCCTCGCTCTGAGGTCTAGTCTAGTGGCTGTGAAATTCAATCCCGACGCGGATCTCGACACCAGTGGTATCGAGGACACCCGCGGCAGCGGTGGCGGACGGAGCGGCGGGCTTCCCGGAGGCATGATTCCGGTCGGCGGCGGCATCGGCGGCATCATCCTGCTGGTCGTCATCGTGCTGCTGAACGGCGGCATCCCGGGCCTCGGCAGTGACGGCGCCGAGGAGCCGACGAGCCAGAACACCGGCCCCGGCAGCCTCAACGCGTGCAAGAACGTCACCACGAGCAAGGACTGCCGCTTCGTGGCCGATCAGAACTCGATCCAGGGCTTCTGGTCCGCTGAGCTCCCCCGCCGTGGCAAGAAGTACGTTCCGGCCCCGATGCGCGTCTTCGACGGCCAGGTCAGCACCGGGTGTGGGCCCGCCACCAGCGCGGTCGGGCCGTTCTACTGCCCGCCGGACAAGCGCGTCTACCTCGAGCTCGGGTTCTTCGAGACCCTGCAGCAGGACCTGGGCGCCCAAGGTGGCGACTTCGCCGAGGCCTACGTGATCGCCCACGAGTACGGGCACCACATCCAGAACCTCTACGGCATCCTCGGCCGTATCAAGACCCGCTCGGGCCCGACCTCGGACTCCGTCCGCTCCGAGCTCCAGGCCGACTGCTTCGCCGGAATCTGGACCAACCACGCCACCACGGTCCCCAGCAAGAACGGCAAGCCCTTCATCCTCGACCTCACCGACGACGACATCGCCCGCGGCCTCGACGCCGCCGCCTCGGTGGGCGACGACCGCATCCAGTCCAAGACCCAGGGCCAGGTCGACCCCGAGTCCTTCTCCCACGGCACCGCCGACCAACGCATGCACTGGTTCAAGACCGGCCTCGACTCCGGCGACATGAACGCCTGCGACACCTGGTCCGCCAACCCCCTGTAAACCCGCCCGCTCCCCGCTCCGGGCGAAACGCGCCTTTGTGGAACCAAACGGGCGCCCAGTGACCGCAACGCTCCACAAAGGCAAGCCGAACCGGCGGGGCGGGTCAGGCTACTTGGGCGGGGCGGTGGTGGCCGGGGAGGAGTTCGTCTACTAGGGCGTCTGTTTCGGGTTCGGCGCCCCGGGGGGCGCCGTGCTTGGCCAGGGCTGTGTAGAGCTGGGTGGCTACGTTCGTCACGTCTTGGGAGGTGCCGAAGTGGGCGGCCAGGCGGAGGGTGGCTCGCCAGAGCTCCTCTGAGGCCGGGGAGAAGCTGAGGCCGGTCTGGAGGGCTGTGCGAGCCGTTTGGCCGTCGTTGTGGGTCAGGGAGGCGTCGGCCAGCTTGAGGGCCGCGTCGACGACTGCTTCGGCCATGCGGCGTTCGATGCCGGAGGATGCCAGCCATGAGTAGCGGCCGGCCGGGAGGTTGGCCCAGGCGGTGCCGTGGACGAGGGCGAGCGCCTTCGACAGGGCGGTTCGCGGATCCTCTTGCATGGTGGACTGCTTCGCCAGCGTGCGGAACACGTCCCAGTCGACGCGGACCACGCTGCGGTTCAGCATCCAGCGGCCGGACTCATCGGCGTACATGGCGTCCTTGCCGACCCAGCGCCGGGTGTGCTCCAGGGCGGCGTCACGCAGTTCGTCGCTGATGCCGCGCGGCCAGACGGCGCCCGCGAGCACGTTCGGGTGTACGCCGTAGTCCTGGCAGGCCAGGAACGCGATGATCTCGGTGGAGAGCGCGATCCGGCCGTCGTCGATGGCGCCGCGGGCGTCCACCTCGACCGGGCCGAGCAGGTCGACCTCGACCGGCGCGGGAAGCGAAAGGTCGGTCGTCGCGAACTCGTACGCCGGCATGTTCTGCTCGGTACGGCGCTTGTCCAGCGCATCGGACTCCGCCGCGTCGAACAGGCCGACCAGCTCGGTGACCTGCTCCGGCGTGACGCTGTGTGCCTCGACCTCGAGGCCGAGCAGGCGGCAGACGGCCCGGTTCTTCTCGTCGACGACGAAGCGCCACGGCGAACTGATCACGTCGCCGACCACGACAACCGCAATGCCACGCTTCTGGTCCTCGGCAAGCCGGTTCAGCTGGTCCTGCTCCTCCGGCGACGGCGGCGCGGACACGAAGACGATCTCCGCGTTCCACAGCGTCGGATCCGGGTCGGTTGTCCGGGCCTCGGCGACCGACGCAAGGGTCCGCCGTTCGCACGCCTGGACCTGCGCGTCCGTACGGCGGGTCACCTCGGACAGCGCAGCGTCCAACCGAACCCAGTAGCTCAGCCGGCCGGGAGCCACCGACGACAGGTCATCGCCGAACCCGACCATGCTCACATGCGCACCCTCGGACCACAGGTTCGTCGCGAGCTCGACGGCCAGCGAACCGACCACATCGCGGGAAGCGTCCGTGATGCCGCCGAAGCTGACGATGCCGTTCGCCGTGTCGAGGTCGACCAGCACAGTCGCGCCGTCGGCGTTCTCACCAATCGTCACCAGCGTCGGGTACGGCGCCGGCGCGCTCACCTCGCCGATCGGGCCGAGGCCGCGGCGCAGCGTCCAACGGGTGCCCTCGGCAATGACCTGCCACGGGCCGGGCGGAGCGGACTGCGCCTCGTACGGGTCGAGGACCAGCGTGAGCGCGGTGTCGGTCACCAGCGCGGCGACCACCTTCGGCATCGGGCGCTCGGTCTTCGCCATGTCCGCACCGAGTTGACGCAGCGCGGAGTCGACGAACTGGGCGGTCGGAATGTCTGATGCGAGGCGCAGGCTGATCTCGGTCTGGCGGTGCCCGGCGGCCTGCGAACCCGGGCCCTGCGCCCAGCCGCGGCGGCGCTTCAGCGCCAGCGCGAGACCGGCGGCGAGCAACGCCCCGCCGGAACCGTAGATCCCGGCCCGATTGAGGTCATCACCCGCAACCACCTGGGACTCAGCAGCCTGCGGGTCCCCCGCGACGCCACCGACAACGACCGACGAACCGGACTCGACGCCCTGGTCGGCCCAGCGCGAGCTGTGCTCAGGCGTCGCGGCCTTCGTCGGCTTGCTCACCGTCGTCTTGGCTGGGGCCTGCACCGTCGGCTTGGCGCCACCGACGTTGACCTGGACCGTGTGCACCCCCGCGCCCTTGGCATCGGCCGGCAGCCGCACCTGCCAGCCCGGCAGGATCAGATCCGGGTTGATCAGACGGCGGCCATCGGGCTGCAGCTTGTTGTGGTTGAGGTCGTAGATCTCCTTGTAGCGGCGGCCCTCCCCCAGATACCGCTCGGCGATGTCCCACAGGCAGTCGTAGTTGCGGCCGTGCGGCGGACGAACCTCGGTGTACTTGACGACGTGACTCTGGTGGCCGTTGTCCGTCCGGACGCCGGCAGGCGTCTTCGCCCCGGTCTGCACCGCACCGGACAGCACACTGCTCCGCTGCTCGGTCTGCCGGAACGACGAAGCAGACTCGTGCTCACCGCCCTGGACAGCCGACACCGAGGTCGGAACCGTGCCAGGGCTGGTGGTGAGAGCGCTCGCGACCGGCACACCGACGCCTGCGGCACCAGCGATCAGTACGACGGCGGAGATCAGCCTGCGCGCCAGAGTCTGCGAACCGCCACCAAGTGGGATCCGCGGTGACAATCCATGACCGCGGATCTCGCCGACCGCCTCGGCGATCAGGCAGATCACGAAATGCAGCCATGCCACCCAGATGAAGAAGGCGATGATCCCGAGCACCGAACGGATGTCGAGCTCGTCGAGCAGGACGTTCCACCTCGGCATCTGGTCCGGCCACGGCGTACCGAAGAAGTGCCACAGCACGTACGGCACCCCGGCGACGACCGCCACGATCGCCAGCAGCGCCACGAACCCCTTCAGCCGATCCGCGCCCGGACTCGACGACCGCTGCTGCGGCAACCGAGCCGGCCGCACCGGCTCACCGGTTCTCACCATGCTCGCTCCTCCATCCCCGTCCCCACCACGTCAGCCACCGATGGCCTGCACTTCCTGCACAGGCAACCGCTGCACAGCCTGGACGTGCGCGCGGCCGATCGGCTGCCACTGCGAGCCCGAGTTGATCCAGTAGGAGACTTCCCACGTGATGTCCAGCTTCACGGTGTACATGCCGTCGGGCTGGTTCGCGCTCGACCGCTTGTACACGTGCTTACAGGTGCTCAACTGGGTGAACGGGTCGCTGTTGTCGTCGTACCCGTCCGGGTCGTCGAGCGGGGTCACACCCATCGGGCAGGTGAACGGCTTCGAGCCGTCGCCCGGATCCACCGTCATCTCGACGACCAGCCCACGCATGATCAGGTTGTGGGTCTCGTCGTACAGGCCGCCGTTGATCTCGGCGGGGTCGACCTTCTTCGGGTCGGTCTTCTGCACGATCGCGCTGTCAGGTGTCAGCGTGAAGTACGCCGGCACGTTGACCCGCGGCGTGTACGTCGGCTTGACCTGCAGAATCGGTGCCGGGTAGCTGTCGCCGAACTGCCACCAGAACTCTTTCATGTAGTCGCGTTCCTGGCACTGCTCTTCTTCATCGGGACTGACCGGGACGATGGCGCGCGTCAGGTGCGCCTTGTCGCCGCCGTTCACCGTGTCGAGGTCGTAGTCGGCGATCGACAGCCGCAGCACGAACTTCTTCCCCCGGGGCGCCTTGGGCAGCTTGATCCCCTGCGGGACCTCGAAGTCCCGGCACGGAATGAAGACCTGCCCGTTCAGTTTCTCGCGCCAGGTCGGCGGCGGCACGCCCGGAGTCGCCGGGTAATACGCCTCACCGGAGCTGCAGAACGCGCCGAAACCGAACGAGTTCACGTACATGCTGCAGACGTTGTTGCCCGTCTGAATGGTGTCAGCGGTCGCGGTCGAGGCGGGAAAGGCCAGCAGCAGGGCGAACACTCCGCCCAACGCGACCAGCCCGCGACACACTCGGTTACGCATCCTCACTCCCCAGGCTAGTCTCATCGCAGATTATCCAGATCCAGGCGCGGAGTGACCGTTGTCCGGTATGCCGTCACCTGTTCGATATGTGAATTCGCTCGTTCCGATCTAGGCCGGATAACGCACCCCCGCACACGTCACGCCCTTCGTCGGCGCCAGCCTGTACGGCCGCCAGCCGAGCCCGGTCTTGATCATGTCGATCACCTGCGGTGAGCCCTGCGGCGCCGCCACGACCCACTGCTTCGTCCGCGGATTCCAGTACTGCGTGGTCTGCGAACGGCACAGGGTCAACCGGATCACGTTGTTCGGCTGGGTTATCACGCCGCGAACCACCACGCTGCCCGGAGGCTTCATCTCCCAGCCCTGCGTCCGCGCGTCGACGATCTCCTGCGAGACATCCGAGTAGAAGAACGAAGGGAACTTCGTCCGCAGGATGGTGTCGTCCTTGCTGACCAGCGCCTGGAAATACAGCGGATAGCTCTGCACGAGCCCTTGCACCGCTTGATTCGAGCCGAAGCTCCCCGGCACCACGACGACCTGGGCCTTCTTCGGCGAGGCACCGGTGGTCTGCGCCGACTCGGCGGGCGCGCTCGGCGACGTGGCGGCGGTAGCCGACGGCGTATCGGACGTTGTCGAGCTACTCGAATCGCCGCCCACCGGCACCGGGCGGCCGCCATCGCTGCCGCCGCCGCACCCGGCAAGCAGCACAGCACCAGCCAGCACGGCGGTCGGCAACGCAAGTGTTCGCACGGTGGACTTCCTTCGGATCATCGGGCTCACCGCCGGCTGGTGGGCGCCGACGTGGGCGGAGTCTTGGTGGCACCAGTCGGTGGCTTCGAGCTCTGCTCGCCATCGGTCGGGCTCGGGCTGGGTGTGATGCTCGGTGTACAGCTGGCCGGGAACGGGATCGGCTCGAGCGTCCAGATCGGCGTCGGCGATCCCACCGTCCACTCCGGACACGGGACATCGACCGTCGGCGGGACCGCCGTACTGGAGATTGTCCAGCCCGGGCCACCGGACTGTTGCGTGACGAAGATCGGCGGGATGGTGGGGCTGTCGTCGCTCTCCAGGACGCCTTGCTCGGCGTGGGCAGTGCCGGTGCCGGTGGACTTCAGGGAGGTCTTGCCGATCAGGCCGAGGAACGTTGTCTTGTTGGCGATTCCGACCGCGATGTCCACCTGGTCGGTGGTCAGCTTGGTGGGCGCACAAGAAATCACCGCAGGATCGTTGGAAGAGACCTGGGCGCAGAAGTCCGCGATCGCGGTGGCGGCCTTGGTGGTGTCGATCGTCGCTTCAGCCGTGTTCAGCTCGATGGTGGCGGCGCCTACCCGGGCGGCCTCCTGGGCGTAGCCGACCGCTCTCGAGCGGGCGCCCAACTGGCGGCCGCCGTCGATGACCAAACCGGCGAGGGTGAAGATCATCACCGCGAGAATGGCTACTGCAGGACTCAGCGCGCCGCGGGGGAAGACCCGGTGGTTGCCGGGGGCATCGATGCGGAAGAACTCGACGATGCGGGACCGCTGCGTCTCAGGAGCCATCGCGCACCCCGCGATACGGGTCGACCGAGGCGGTGAAGGTCTTGGTGATCGTGGTGTCGCCACCGATGCCGAGCAGGCTCAGGTCGCGGTAGTCGATGGTGCAGGTGACCTCGACGGTCATCGCGGCGCCGGCTGCGAGCGGGGTGGTGACCACGCCGGAAGCGCTTTCCTTGCAGGACTTGACCGCTTGGCCGACCGCCCGGGTGACGGCGGCGTCGACGCGCGCCTGGGCGTCGGTCTGGGAGCGGGACATGCTCGCGGCGCGGGCGCCGTCACGGGCCGCGCCCTCCAGCAGTGACGAGGTCTGGAAGTAGCGGCCACAGGCGAGCAGGAACATGAACAGGACCAGCAGAATCGGCGCCAGCACCGCCATCTCCAGCGCCATCGTGCCGCGCTCGTCACCGCGCAGTCGAGGCCGCTTCATTTGTCGTCCGCGTCGAACTGCTCGATCGGGCCGGTCGCCGTCCGCTCCACATGCAGCTTGAGCCCAGGGACCAGCGAAACCGTGTCACCGCTGACGGTGAACGAAACCATGCCCGCCGGATTGTTGTACGCCGGTGCTGCCACGACTGCATGCTGCAGAGTCGTCCCGCCCAGTTGGTTGGCGTACGACTCGATGTCGATCCGCACCTGCTCCCCCACCGCCTGGGTGTACACCGGCGGCTGCACCAGCCGGAGGCGGGAAACGCCTTCCTCGGCTGCGTTCAGCGCGACGGACCGGCCGTACAGGAAGAGCGCCGTCTGGATCGAGACGAAGATCAGCGCCATGATCGTCGGCGCGAGGATCGACAGCTCGAGGGCGCTCGCACCACGCTCGGACCGGCGCCGGCGGCCAAGGCCGGGGGTGCGGTCGGGCGAGACGGTCGGGGGGCGGACCAGCACGGTGGATCAGCCGTTCTCGATCTCGCCGGTGCGCTTGTCGATCACGCGCCGCACCACCAGGCCGATGGCCAGCGCGGCCGCGACCAGGATCGCCGAGATGATGGCCCACTCGAGCGCGGAGGCGCCGGCCTGCGTGTGGCCGCGGCGCGAGCGGGCGCGCTGGGCGTGCGCCCGTGCCACCGCGTAGCCGGCCATCGCCCGCCAGAACTGCAGTTCCGAGTTCATCCGAATGCCTTCCGATCATGAGGCCCGAAGCAGCCTCAGTATGCCTTGTACGACGGACAGATCCAGTCGAACCGAATCAGGTCACTTGCCCAGGATCGCGATTCCGGCCGGGAATCCGAGGAACAACATGAACGCCGCGCACATCACCAACTGAGCGACCAGCATCGACTGTGAACGCTCGCCGGCCTTGCCCTCGACATCGGCCAATTCCTTGCGACGCAGGGATGCTGCCCGGGCCAGCAGCGAGGCGCGGATCTTCGCGCCTTCGTCACCGGCCAATGCGAGCGCCGAAGCCAGGTCGCGGAGCTCCTCGACCCCGAGGTCCTCGCCGAGCCGGGCCATCGCGTCCCACGGCGTGATGCCGATCAGCCGTGCATTCGCGAGGGCCTGCCGGATCCTCGCCATCGCCCAGTGGTCACCGATCGTGGACGCCGTCATCAGCGCCTCGGGCAGACCACGGCCGCCGGCCAGGTTCATCGCGACCAGGTCCAGGAAGCTGCCGACCACATGCCGGAAGTCCCGCCGTCGCGCCTCAGCCTCCTGCCGTAGTGCCAGGTCAGGAAGGAAGAACGCGAAGGCCATCGCGCCCAGCGTCACGACGGCCGGGGTCGCCCCCGGAGCGGACAGGCCGAGCGCGCCGAACAGGAACAGCACCACCGGGATGAAAATCATCGCGCCGAGGGCGAAGAGCACCTTGGTCGCCAGCATCGCCGCGAAGGGCTGGTTCATCACCGCGAGGTCGCGGCGCAGCTTGCCGAAGGCCCACCCGCGCGCGTTCGCCTCGGCCTCGAGCCGCTGACCGAGCGTGTGCCGCGCCCGGTCGATCCCGCCGAGCACACGCTCACCGGCAGCGCTCGTCGTCGCGCCACCACCGCGGCCGGCGTCGATCCGGGCGATGGTCGAGAGCACGTTGGCGCGCGGCCGGATCAGCATCCGCACCAGCAGGTACACACCGAGCCCGACCAGAGCGCCGGTCAGGAAAGCCCACATCATCCGCCCACCACCTCCATCCGCTCGTCACTGGCCCGCTTGTGGCTACCACCGATCAGGAACCGCTCGGGGACCTCGATCTTGGCGAGCTTGCGCAGCCAGACCAGACCGATCGCGTAGAGCCCGATCACGATGAAGAGCACGAACTGCCCGATGAAACTCGTGTACGGCGCGACGTAGGCCGGGTTGAACAGCACCAGCGCGGCCGCGACGAGCAGCGTGATCGCGACGACCACCTGGACCGATCGCCGGGTGGACCTCCGTTCGGCCGCGACCTTTCGCCGTACGTCGAGCTCCTCGCGCGCCGAATCGGCCAGCGCGGTCAGGACTTCGCGCAGACCGGGGCCACGCAGCCGGGCGTTCAGGACGAGCGCGGCCACGATCAGATCGGCGGAAGGATCGTCGAGGTCGTCGGCGAACCGCATGAGTGCCGAGGGCAACGGTTCGCGGATCCGCAACCGGTCGACCAGCAGGTTCAGGCCGGGCTTGATCGCCGGGGCCGCGTTCACCGCGGTCGCCGGGATGGCCTGCTCGAGGCCGACCGCACCGGCGATCGTGTCGCGCAGCGCCTCGGTCCAGGTGGCCAACGCCTCCAGCCGCTCGATCGACCGTCGTTCTTCACCGGTACCGCCGAAGAAGCGGTCGGCCAGCGCGGCCAGCAGACCGAGCGCCGCGGCGAGCACCAGCCACTGCGTCACGACCAGTACGACGAGGCCGACGCCGATGCCGACGCCGAGCCGGATCAGGTTCTTGCGGTTCTCGGCACCGCCGCCGCGACGGAACATCGACGGCGTCGCGTCCCGCGGTTCGGTGCCGCGGATCGCGATGATCAGCAGCAGGACGGCACCGCCGACGACAGCTCCGCACAGCAGGGCAAGGAGGGTCTGATTGCTCATCTCGTCACGCCCACGATCCGTGCACCAGCGGCGCGTACCCGAAGTGCTCGAGCTCGTCCATGCAGGCGATCGGCGCGTGGGCCGCGGCACGACCGTCCGGCCCGGGCGCGAACACCTCGCCCGACAACACCCGCCCGTCCCATCCGGTGACTTCGCGGATGCTCTCGACGTACCGGCTCAGGCCGCCGCCGTGCTGGTAGTCGTTGTGCTTGCGGACGAAGACCACGAAGTCGAGGGCGCCCGCGATCAGCATCTGGGTCGCCTCCATCGGCAGCCGTTCGCTCGCCTGGATGGCGTAGGTGCTGATCCGGTTGAACACCTCGACCGAGCTGTTCGAATGGATCGTCGACAGTGAGCCGTCGTTGCCCTGGCTCATCGCGTTCAGCATGGTGACGATCTCGTCGCCCAGTACCTCACCGACGATCACCCGCGACGGGTTCATCCGCAGCGATCGGCGGACCAGGTCGGCCATGTGCACCGCGCCCATGCCCTCCGAGTTCGGCAGGCGTTCCTCGAAGGCGACGACGTTCGGGTGCAGGTCCTTGAACTCACCGAGGCCCAGCTCCAGCGAGCGCTCCACCGTGATCAGTCGCTCGTGCCGGTCGATCTCGTTCGCCAGCGCGCGCAGCAGGGTCGTCTTCCCGGAGTTCGTCGCGCCGGCGATCATGATGTTCTTCCGCGCCCGGACGGCGGCGGTCAGGAAGGAGGCGACCTCCGGCGAGAAGGTGCCATTGGCAACCAAATCGCGGAGGAAGACCCGGCCGAGCCGCGCCCGCCGGATCGAGACCGAGGGGCGCGAAGTCACACCCATGACTGCCGAGAGCCGCGAGCCGTCCGGGAGCCGCAGGTCGAGCTGTGGGTTCGCGGAGTCGAACGGGCGACTCGTCAGACCGGCGTGGGCCGCCAGCACCTGGATCAGCTCGACCAGTTCCTCGTCGCTCTCGGCGACCGGACCAGGCGTCTCCTCACGACCGTCGCCGTACTGGACGAAGACCTCGTCGAAGCCGTTGATGTCGATGTTCTCGACGTCGGGATCATCGATCAGCGGCTGCAGCCGCCCGACGCCGAACAGCGCGGAGTGGATCGCGCCGGCGATCTGCGCGTCGTCGTCCGGAGTCGGCGGCGTGCGGCCCTCGGCCAGCTCGTAGCGCGCGTGGTCCTCCAGCACCTGGACGATCAGCGATCGCGCGTACTCGCGCTCGTCCTCGGCGCTCATCGGCGGTACGCCGTTCACCTGGTCGCGACGGCGTTGTTCGTTCAGCCGGTCGGCGACCTGGGAACGCAGCCGGCGTACCAGCTCCTGGTCGGCGCTCATCGCTCGCCCAGGGGGAACGCGGCCTCGGCCATGTCCAAGTCCTGCGGTGACGCGACCAGTGCGGCCATCTCCGCGGTGATGTCGGTCGCGGACCGGATCAGCTGGGTCTTCGCGAGCCGGCCGTGGCCGCGTCCTTCGAAGAACGCCGCACCGACCGGGTCGAAGGCCAGATGCCACCGGTGTCGCACCGGCACGGACATCGCGTCCAGCACGGACCAGACCTGCTTGACCGCGTCACGCTGCTTCGGATCGGCCACGACGACCACTCCGAGTTGTGCGTCGACCTGGCTGGCCAGTGCGGCCAGCCGCTCCCGCAGGTGCGCTACAGACGAACCAGTTGCCGAGCACACCAACACGATCAGGCGCGCGGAGTAGACGATCGGCAGCTGCGGCGAGGTCGTGCTGATCCGACCGCAGTCAGCCAGTACGTCGCCGAACTGCATCTGGTTGAACGTCAGGCCCAGTGGATGCCACAGACCGCCCATGCCGCCGACCTGCTCAGGTGAGCGCACACCGAGCAGTACGTCGAGACCGCCGTCGAGCTGCTGGCCGTGCGCGAGGATGACCTCGTCACCGAGGCCCTTGCGGCTTGCGGCCGCCAGACTGACCAGTCCGCGATCCGAGTTCAGCGGCGTACCGCCAGGTGCGGTCATCCGGATCGCTACGTCGCTCCCGGACGGGTCACACTCGGCCAGCAGCACCTGCCGCGGCCAGAGTGCTCCCAGCACCAGACTGGCGGTGGTGACGCCTGGAGAACCCTTGGCGCTCGCAAGTGCGACGAGAGCCATCAGCCGCCCCCGCTGGTGCGCGCGACGTCGGTCCTGGTCCCGGGGTTCAGCTTCACGAGCACCAGCGTCTTCGAGGACGCGGCGGCAGCTACGGCCGCAGCCTTCCCAGCCGGCACGAGGATGCTCACGTTCAGCGTGTTGACCGTGGATCCCTTGTCTGCGACGACTCCACCCTTGGCGTCCATCACCAGCGCCGCTCCGACCAGTGACGCCGGACCGACCGTGTCCTGGTTCGCGGTCGGCACTCGGATCACCTGAACGAGGTCGCCCGGGCTCAGCCCGTCGGACGGTGCCCGGCCGGCGTCGAGCACCACGCCGACCTTCGCGCCCGAAGGCGGGATCGGGATGTCGCCGGTCAGATTGCCCTTGGTCAGGAACTGGTCCCTGTACACCCAGCCGGTCGTGTACCTGCCCAGCACCGTGTTGCGGTCCGACCACTTGATCAGGGCATCGGTCGCACCCGCCAGATCGCCTTTGGCCAGGTCCTTGTCGGTCATCAGATGACCCGGTGGAATCGAATCCAGCCCAACGGCCACGTAGTCCTGGCGATTGCCGCTGTTCAGGGCGATGAGGGCGGAACCGGCGGCGCCGAGCAGGATCAGGATGACGGCGAGGGCGGCCAGAGCAGGGCGGCGCTCTCGGTTGTTGGGGAGGCGGTTCGTACCACTGCCGCCCGATCGACCGGTACGGCGGGCGTTCGGGGCGGGAGTACGCGCGGACGACGAGAGACTCACGGGCCCACCGTAATGGCATGCCTGCCACTCGGCGTGTGCTTGTTACCGGCTCGCGACCAGGCCGCGCGCTTCCGAGGTCAAAAGGGCGGTGAAGGTGCCCGCCCTGACCCAGAACTGGTCTAGGTAGGTGCACCGCACAAGACGTGAATCGTTCACCGAACGGCCGCTTCGAGCACCTGGTGAGTCACCGGAAGTTCGCCGGCGTACTTTGCGCAGCGGCGTGTCTGCCCACCAAGATGCCGCAGGCAACGAGCCTTCAGTACTACGAGGGTTCGGGCTCCGTCAGCTCGATCCGGATCGACCGCGCATCCGCGCCGGCCGCCTCCAGCACCTTCTGCTTCGGATCCGCCACCCCCAGGAACGGCGGCCGGACCAGCGCGGCGATCTTCTTCAGCCGCGGGTCCTCCAGCACCGTCTCGATCGCCCGCCGGTCTCCCCCACACACCAGCGCATCCAACCGAGCCCCGGCCAGGATCCGTACGGCGACCTCCGTGGCCGCCGCGAACGCCTCCCGCGCCTGGTTGTCACGCCGCCGCGCGAACCGCTGCTGCGACCATCCACCGGCCTTCGTCGTCCCCTGCACATGCCGGGACCCGACCTTCGAGTCCACCAGCCGCGGTCCCACGAAAACCCCCGCGCCATACCCACCGCGCCGTACCAGCAGGAGTCCGAGCCGGTGCTCCCCCACCACATGCGCAACCAGCCCCTCGCGACTCAAGTCCACGAGAGGCTGGAAGGGCACATCCACCACGGCCACCGCCCCGTCCGCCGCAGACACCGTCACCTGATGCGGTGCTACAGCGAACGAGACGTCGCCATGGCGTTCACCGAATCCGCTCAGCCACCTGTCCAAGCGCTCCGGCGAGACTGAAACGACTCGGCTCATTCGGCCGAGGCCGGTTCGTCCCAGGGATTGACGACCTCAACGCCGAAACCTGCGAAATCAGCGACATTTCTCGTCGCAACCACCGCTCCTTGTGAGGCCGCAATGGCAGCGATCATCCCGTCCTCGACCGACGTCGCCCGTCCTGCGGCCGCGCGGGCGACACGGATCGAGGCATGCGCCCTGGCTGCTTCTTCGTCATAGTCCAGCAGCCGATCTTGCGCTGCCCTGATCAGTCGCTCGACAGCCTCGGTGAGGTTAGTGCGTCTGCGTCCTTCCGGGAGTCGCCGCACGCCGTACAGCAGCTCCGACACCGTGACCGTGGTGATGGCAAGCTCAGGCCCGTTGTCTGCCAGCCAAGCCAGCACCGCCGCACTCGGAGCTTTCCTCAGGGGCTCGGAAAGGACGTTCGTGTCCGCGACAATCACGCGAGGTCGACCTCGCGTGATGCGGACCGCTCCGGCAACTCAAGCTCGTCGCCGCGGAGATCTTCAGCCGTATTCAGCCAGTCGTCGATGAAATTCGCGGGAGTCCGCACAGCCGAATCCAGGATCGCCCGCGCTTCCGCCTCCATTGAACGATTGTGCTTGGCTGCCCGCTTCTTCAGCGCGCGACGGGTCGCCTCCGGCACATTGCGGAGTGTCAGTGTGGCCATGAGCCGCCCCTTCCTGAATTCCCCTGCTTGCTGTCAATGCTAGCAGGTTGAGGTCGAGGGGACTCTCGGTCACACGTTGAAGCCGAGGGCGCGGAGCTGGTCGCGGCCGTCGTCGGTGATCTTCTCGGGGCCCCACGGCGGCATCCAGACCCAGTTGATCCGGAAGTCGTTGACGAGGCCTTCGAGCGACATCCGGGTCTGGTCCTCGATGACGTCGGTCAGCGGGCAGGCCGCGGACGTCAGGGTCATGTCGATGATCGCGGTGCTGGTGTCGTCGACGGTGACGCCGTAGATCAGGCCGAGGTCGACGACGTTGATGCCGAGCTCGGGGTCGACGACGTCCTTGAGCGCCTCCAGCACGTCCTCGACCGGGGGCGGCGTGCTGCCGGTGCCGGCCTGGGCCGCGGCGGCTGCTTCGAGGTCGACCTCGGGCAGCTCGATCTTCTCGTCGGTCTGGTCAGGCATTCTTCACTCCTTCTTTGGCAGCCAGCGCTTGGGCGGTGGCGTCGCGCCAGGCCGACCAGCCCAGCAGTGCGCACTTCACGCGGGCGGGGAACTGGGCGACGCCCGCGAAGGCGACGCCGTCCTCCAGAACCTCTTCGTCCGGCTCGATGGTCCCGCGGCTCTGCATGAGCTCGAGGAACTTCTCGTACGTCGCCATGCCCTCGGCGACCGGCTTGCCGATCACCAGGTCCGACATCACCGACGTCGCCGCCTGGCTGATCGAGCAGCCGACGCTGTGGTGGGTGACACCCTTCACGGTGTCACCGTCGAGCTCGACGCGGAGCGTGACCTCGTCCCCGCAGGACGGGTTCACGTGGTGCACCTCCACGTCGTACGGGTCCGCGAGCCCCGCGTGGTGCGGGGTCCGATAGTGATCCAGGATGATCTCCTGGTACAGGCTGTCGAGCTGCATTGATCAGTCCACCTTGCTCTATCTAATGTCAAGCAAGCTTGAAGAAGCTACGGACGAATCCGAGGCCGTCGACGAGCGCGTCGATCTCCTCGGGAGTCGTGTACAGGTAGAAAGACGCTCTGGTCGACGATTGCATTCCGAACCGCTCGTGCACCGGACGCGCACAGTGGTGTCCGGCCCGGACGGCGATGCCGCGCGTGTCCAGCACGGTCGACACGTCGTGCGGGTGGACGCCGGCCAGCTCGAAGCTGATCGCACCACCGTGGTCGACGGCGTCGGTCGGACCGAGCAGCTTCAGCCCGGGCACCGTCTTCAGTCCCTCGAGCGCGTACTCGACGATCGCGTGCTCGTGCGCGGCGATCTTGTCCATGCCGATGCCGGACAGGTAGTCCAGCGCGGCACCCAGACCGACCGCCTGCGCGATCGGCGGCGTACCGGCCTCGAACCGGGCCGGCGGCGGTGCGTAGGTCGAACCCGTCATCCGGACGATCTCGATCATCTCGCCGCCACCCAGGAACGGCGGCAGCGAAGCGAGCAGGTCGTACCGGCCCCAGAGCACGCCGATACCGGTCGGGCCGACGACCTTGTGCCCGGTGAAGACGAGCATGTCCGCCCCGAGCGTGGACACGTCGACCGGGAACTGCGGCACGGCCTGCGACGCGTCGACGACCACCGTCGCGCCGACCGCGTGCGCCTTGGCCGCCACGTCGGCGATCGGGTTGATCGTGCCGAGCGCGTTCGAGACCCAGGTGAGCGAGACAACCTTCGTCTGCTCGGTCAGCAGCTCGTCGATGTTCGACAGGTCGAGCCGGCCGTCCTCGGTGACGCCGAACCACTTCAGCGTCGCACCGGTGCGCTCACACGCCAGCTGCCACGGGACGATGTTGCTGTGGTGCTCCATCTCGGAGATCACCACGACATCGCCCGGCTTCAGTGACGCGCCGAGCGTGTGCGCGGCCAGATTGAGCCCCTCGGAGGCGTTCTTGGTGAAGACGATCTCGTCGCGGTTGGTGGCGCCGATGAACGCCGCCACCTTGTCCCGGCCACCCTCGTACGCCGCCGTGGCCTCCGCGCCGAGCTGGTGCATGGCGCGGGCGACGTTGGCGTTGTGCTTCAGGTAGTGATCGGAGATCGCCTGGACCATCTGGGTCGGCTTCTGCGAAGTGTTCGCCGAGTCCAGGTAGACCAAGGGGAGCCCACCCGCGAGCTCACGGCTCAGGATGGGGAAGTCCGCCCGGACCGATTGCAGGTCCAGGGGACTGCTGAACGTCCGGGCGTCGGTCACTTGGCAGTCGCCTTCAGGAAGCGCTCGTAGCCGTTCGCCTCGAGCTCGTCGGCCAGCTCGGCGCCACCCTCTTCGGCGACCTTGCCGTCGACGAACACGTGCACGAAGTCCGGCGTGATGTAGCGCAGGATCCGCGTGTAGTGGGTGATCAGCAGAACGCCCTTGTCACCCTTCTCCGCGAACCGGTTGACGCCGGTGGAGACGATCTTCAGCGCGTCGATGTCGAGGCCGGAGTCGGTCTCGTCGAGGATCGCGATCTTCGGGTCGAGCAGCTCCAGCTGGACGATCTCGTGGCGCTTCTTCTCACCACCGGAGAAGCCCTCGTTCACGTTCCGGGTGCCGAAGTCGGCGTCCATGTCCAGGTCGGCGAGCGCCTTGTTGACGTCCTTGACCCAGGTGCGCAGCTTCGGGGCCTCGCCGTCGATGGCGGTCTTCGCGGTGCGCAGGAAGTTCGACACCGACACACCGGGGACCTCGACCGGGTACTGCATGGCCAGGAACAGGCCGGCCCGGGCGCGCTCGTCGACAGTCATGTCGAGCACGTCCTCGCCGTCCAGCGTCACGGTGCCGCCGGTGACGTTGTACTTCGGGTGACCGGCGATCGAGTACGCCAGCGTGGACTTGCCGGAACCGTTCGGGCCCATGATCGCGTGCGTCTGACCACCGGCGATGGTCAGGTCGACGCCGCGCAGGATCTCCTTCGGGCCGTTCTCGGTGTCGACCGACACGTGCAGGTCGCGAATCTCGAGTGTCGCCATGAGGTTTTCTCTATCTCCGTCTGCTCTACAGGGACTTCTGATTTAGGGGGTTCTTGACGTCGACCAGTACGTCGGCACCGTCGAGGCGAACCGGGTAGACCGGGACCGGGTCGTACGCCGGCAGGCTGAGCGGCTCGCCGGTGCGCAGGTCGAAGCGGGATCCGTGCAACCAGCACTCGATCTCGCAGTTGCCGACGTCACCCTCGGACAGCTGGATCTGCGCGTGCGAACATTCGTCCCGCACCGCGAAGTACTGTCCTTCGCTCTTCACGACCGCGACCTCGACGCCACCGATCTCCACCGCGACGACTCCTTCGTCGGGTACGTCGGTGGCGGCGCAGGCGCGCTCAAAACTGTCGCTCACTGGCCGAGAGCCGCCTTGGCCGACAGGCTCAGCTCGGCGGTGCGGGCCAGCTTGGTTTCGATCACCTCGTGCAGGTGGTCGACGACCTCGGGGACACCGATCTTGCCGATGATGTCGTTGAAGAAGCCGGACACGACCAGCCGGCGGGCGGCGTCCTCGGGGATACCGCGGGCCTGCAGGTAGAACAGCTGCTCGTCGTCGAACCGGCCGGTCGCGGACGCGTGTCCCGCGCCCTCGATCTCGCCGGTCTCGATCTCCAGGTTCGGCACCGAGTCGGCGCGGGCGCCCTCGGTCAGGACCAGGTTGCGGTTCAGCTCGTAGGTGTCGGTGCCCTCGGCCGCCGCGCGGATCAGCACGTCGCCGATCCAGACCGAGCGAGCGTTGTCACCGGCCAGCGCGCCCTTGTAGTGCACGTTGCTCTTGCAGTTCGTCGCCTCGTGGTCGACGAAGAGCCGGTGCTCGTGGTGCTGGCCCGACTCGGCGAAGTACACCCCGAGGAACTCGGCGTCGCCACCAGGACCGGCGTACCGGACGTTGGCGTTGATCCGGACGACCTTGCCACCGAGCGTCACGACGACGTGCTTGAGCTTGGCGTCGCGGCCGATCAGCGAGTCGTGCTGGGCGAGGTGCAGCGAGTCGTGGTCACCCTGCTGGATGCTCACCACCCGCAGCTCGGAGCCGTCGCCGACCTTGATCTCCACGTTGGTGCTCAGCTCGCCGGCACCGGTGTGATCGATGATCACGAGACCTCGGCTGTGCCGGCCGGCCTCGATGATCAGGTGCGTGTACCCGCGGCCGCCGAGGCTGGCCACGTTCACGTGCACCGGCTCGGTCAGCTCGGCCTCGTTCGGGATCCGGACGGCCAGCGCGGACGGGGACTGCTTCCACGCGATCGCGGACGGACGGTCCTGCGGAGTCAGGACCTTGAGCGCGTCGGCGACGACGGTCTCGATCTCGACCCGCTCCGGGCCCGAGGCGTCGATCTTCGGCGTCTCGGTGCCTTCGGAGTCCTCGAACAGCGCCTTCAGCACCTTGATCGGGGTGAAGCGCCACTCCTCCTCGCGCCCGTTCGGCACCGGGAAGACGTCGACGTCGTACGACGTGGGCCGCTCGCTCCGGGCCTGCAGCGGGACCGGGGAGCCCGGCCCGTGCGAATGCGCCTTGTTGCCAGTGGCAACCAGAGTTTCGACGCTGTCAACCGTTTGCGGCATCAGCCGACGGCCCCTTCCATCTGCAGCTCGATGAGCCGGTTGAGTTCCAGCGCGTACTCCATCGGGAGCTCGCGGGCGATCGGCTCGATGAAGCCGCGGACGATCATCGCCATCGCCTCGTCCTCGGCCATCCCCCGGCTCATCAGGTAGAAGAGCTGGTCGTCGCTGACCTTGGAGACGGTCGCCTCGTGCCCCATCGCGACGTCGTCCTCGCGGACGTCGACGTACGGGTAGGTGTCGGACCGGCTGATCGAGTCGATCAGCAGGGCGTCACAACGGACCGTGGACTTGCTGTGGTGGCTGCCCGGCGCGACCTCGACCAGACCCCGGTACGACGTCCGGCCGCCACCGCGGGCGACGGACTTCGAGATGATCGAGCTCGACGTGTACGGCGCGTTGTGCACCATCTTCGAGCCGGCGTCCTGGTGCTGGCCCTCGCCGGCGAACGCGATCGACAGCGTCTCACCCTTGGCGTGCTCGCCCATCAGGTAGACGGCCGGGTACTTCATCGTCACCTTGGAGCCGATGTTGCCGTCGATCCACTCCATGGTCGCGCCCTCTTCGCAGGTGGCGCGCTTGGTGACCAGGTTGTAGACGTTGTTCGACCAGTTCTGGATCGTCGTGTAGCGGCAGCGGGCGCCCTTCTTCACGATGATCTCGACGACCGCGGAGTGCAGCGAGTCCGACTTGTAGATCGGCGCGGTGCAGCCCTCGACGTAGTGCACGTAGGCACCCTCGTCGACGATGATCAGCGTCCGCTCGAACTGGCCCATGTTCTCGGTGTTGATCCGGAAGTAGGCCTGCAGCGGGATGTCCACCTTGACGCCCTTGGGCACGTAGATGAACGAGCCGCCGGACCAGACCGCCGTGTTCAGCGCGGCGAACTTGTTGTCGCCGACCGGGATCACGGAGCCGAAGTACTCCTTGAACAGCTCCGGGTGCTCCTTCAGGCCGGTGTCGGTGTCCAGGAAGATGACACCCTGCTCCTCCAGGTCCTCGCGGATCTGGTGGTAGACGACCTCCGACTCGTACTGCGCGGCGACGCCGGCCACGAGGCGCTGCTTCTCCGCCTCGGGGATGCCGAGCCGGTCGTAGGTGTTCTTGATGTCCTCGGGCAGGTCTTCCCAGCTGGTGGCCTGCTTCTCCGTCGACCGGACGAAGTACTTGATGTTGTCGAAGTCGATGCCGGACAGGTCGGCACCCCACGACGGCATCGGCTTGCGGTCGAAGAGCTTCAGGCCCTTCATCCGCAGGTCCAGCATCCACTCGGGCTCGCTCTTCAGCGTCGAGATGCCTTGCACCACCTCGGCGCTGATGCCGCGCTTGGCGACCGAGCCGGCAGCGTCACTGTCGGACCAGCCGAACTTGTACGTACCGAGCCCGTCGAGCTCCGGGTGAGCGGTTTGCGTCATCGTGCAGTCCTCGCAGATTCGCCGTCGGATACAGGAGAAACCGGCTCTGTGACTACCTGGCCGGGGATGTGCGTCGTACAGACACCGTCGCCGTGGGCGATGGTGGCCAGCCGCTGGACGTGCCGGCCGAGCAACCGGGAGAACTCCTCGGTCTCGGCCTCACACAGCTGGGGGAACTGCTCGGCCACATGGGCGACCGGGCAGTGGTGCTGGCAGAGCTGAGCGCCCTGGCCAGCCTGTTGGGTGGAGGCGGCATAGCCGTCGGCTGTGAGCGCCTGGGCCAGAGCCTCCACCTTGGAACCGTCCGGAGCCGCGTCGACCAGCACTCCGTAGCGCTGTCCTACCTCGGCGGCGCGACGGCGCGCGAACTCCGCGACCGCCTCGTCCCCGCCGGCCTCCGCGATGAACTGCAGCGCGGTGGCGGCCAGGGCGTCGTACGCCTGGTGGAACGCGTGCCGGCCGGTGTCGGTCAGCACGAAGACCTTCGCGGGGCGACCGCGGCCACGGGGGCCGTAGACGCGCTCCTCGCGGGCCTCGACCAGGCCCTCCTCGAGCAGGTGGTCCAGGTGCCGACGGACGGCAGCAGGGGTCAGCTCGAGGCGCTCGGCCAGCACAGCCGCGCTGGACGGGCCGTTGGTCAGGATCGACCGGGCAACCCGGTCGCGAGTGGACTCGTCCCGCGCGCTGCCGGTGCCGGCAGGCGCCGCGGCAGTCCCCTTCTCAGGAGTCGCGGAAGTTTTCACAACATCAGTGTCGCGTAAATAGCGGAGCCCTTCAAATAAGGCTCCCCTAACCGGTTCACGCGACTCCGCTGAGGGAAACGGGTGGGCGTGAGCGAGGTCACGTCCGGGGGTTCTCTATGCTGCGGTTTGTGCCAGTCGCGGTGGAGATCGACAACCTCGTCGTGCGGTACGGCGAGAAGGCCGCGGTCGACGGGCTCACTCTCACCGTAGCCGTCGGCGCCGTCACGTCCGTGCTCGGCCCCAACGGGGCGGGCAAGACCACGACCGTGGAGACCTGCGAGGGGTTCCGGCGACCGGACTCCGGCAGTGTCCGGGTGCTCGGGCTGGACCCGATCGCCGACCACGACGAGCTGATGCCACGGATCGGCGTGATGCTCCAAGAGGGTGGCGCGTGGTCCGGGGTTCGCGCGCTGGAGATGCTGCGGTACGTCGCTTCCCTGCACTCGCATCCGCTGGAGATCAGCACGCTCGTGGATCGGCTCGACCTCGGTACCTGCGGCAAAACGCCGTACCGGCGCTTGTCGGGTGGTCAGAAGCAGCGGCTGTCGCTGGCCCTGGCGATCGTCGGCCGGCCGGAGATCGCGTTCCTCGATGAGCCGACCACTGGGCTCGATCCGCACGGTCGGCGCGAGATCTGGCAGCTGATCCGCGATCTGCGCGATGACGGAGTGACCGTCGTACTGACGACGCACGCGATGGACGAGGCAGAGCAGTTGTCCGACCAGGTCCACGTGATGGCCGCGGGGAAGCTGATCGCCTCTGGTACGCCGGACACGCTGACGGAGCACGGCACCAAGTCGCTGGAGGACGTCTATCTGGCGCTCACCGCGCCGCCCGCACGGGAGAAGAGATGAGCAGCGACACCGCCACGTTCACGCCGCAGCCGGGCAGTGCGCCGTGGCGGCGCAAGGTGCTCGCCCACACCGCGATGGAGTTCCGGCTGCTGATCCGGAACGGCGAGCAGCTGTTGCTGGCGCTCGTCATCCCGCTCGGTCTGCTGCTTCTGCTGGGTGGGACCGGGCTGGGTAATCGCCTGCCGCTCGGCGACGGCCGGCCGATCGATGACGCCGTACCGCGGGTGCTTGCGCTTGCGGTGTTGTCCTCGTCGTTCACCTCGTTGGCGATCGCGACCGGTTTTGAACGTCGGTACGGCGTGATCAAGCGGCTCGGGGCTTCGCCACTCTCGCGCACCGGACTGCTCGCCGGGAAGATCGGTGCGGTTCTGATCGTGCAGGTGATCCAGTTCGCCGTACTGATCGCGACTGGCTTCGCACTTGGCTGGAAGCCGGCTGGTGGAGCAGATGCGGTGGTCGGGGTCCTTTTGACCGTCCTCTGCGGTACGGCGGCGTTCGCGTCGCTCGGTCTGCTGATGGCCGGCGTACTGCGGGCTGAGGCGACGCTGGCCGCGGCCAACCTGCTGTATCTGCTGCTGCTGGCCGGTGGTGCGGTGATGACGCCGGTCGACGAGTACCCGGAGGCCATGCAGGGCGTCGTCCGGCTGCTGCCGAGCGCGGCGCTGGCGAGCGGACTGTCGCACTCGACGGTCGACGGGATCATCCCGTGGGCGGCGGCGCTGTCGCTGGCACTGTGGGCCGGAGTCCTGGGCTACCTGGTCTCCCGAACCTTCCGATGGGACTGACCTTTAGAGTGTGCCGGTGATGACGACCGAACTTCCGCCCCAACAGACTGAACCAGTCGGCCGGTTCTGGCGCCTGGTGCCCGAGCCCAGCCTTGACGCGGTCCGGCGCTGGGGCTGGGTCTCGGTGTTCGTCAACATCGGCATCGTCGTCACCGGTGGACTGGTCCGGCTCACCGGCTCCGGACTCGGCTGCCCGACCTGGCCGTCGTGCACGGACACGTCGTACGTGCCGCACGCCGCGCTCGGAATGCACGGCGCGATCGAGTTCGGCAACCGGATGCTCGGGTTCGTGGTCGCTCTGGTCGCAATCGGGACGTGGCTGGCCGTCATGCGGTACCGCCCGATCCGCCGCGACCTGCGGCGTTTGGCGACCGCGGCTGCGCTCGGCGTACCGCTGCAGGCCGTCATCGGCGGTGTGAGCGTCCTCACGGGCCTGAACCCGTGGATCGTCTCCGCGCACTTCCTGGTCTCCCCGATCATCATCACGCTGACCGTGTCGATGATGCGCCGCTCCCGGACGAGCCCTTATCCCCACACTCCCCCGGTGGTCCGCGCGCTCGCCACGGCCTCCGTGGTGGCCGTCTGGCTGACCGTTGCCATCGGCACCCTGGTGACCGGCGCGGGGCCGCACTCAGGTGACCCGGATACCGGGCGCAACGGCTTCGACGAAGAACTCATCAGCCAGCTGCACGCGGACGTGGTCTTCGGCCTCCTCGGCATCACGATCGCCCTGGTCATCGCCACCCGAGTCACGGCCACCTCCCGCACCCTCCGCAAACTGGCCGCCTGGCTCCTGGCCGCCGAGCTCCTGCAGGGCGTGGTCGGCTTCACCCAGTACTTCACCCACCTGCCCTGGGTCCTGGTCCTCATCCACATGTTCTTCGCCGCCCTGCTGATCGCCCTCGTGACAGCCGTCTACGGCGAACGAGGCACCCCGGCCACCTAACCCGGTTCATGGTGATCTGCTGCCTCTGGGTGGCAGCAGATCCCCGCAAACCGAGACTCCGCCATCCGCTTGAACTCCCGGGCTCCGCCATCCGGCCCCGAGCGGCCGGACAGCCGCCACAACCCGTGGGCGTGAACAAGAACCGGTGGGCTTGAACAAGGAATTACCTGTTCACACCCTCCACCGGGTAGGCGGACCCCCGGGCCCGGCCGCTCCCCAAACTGATTTGGGGAGCGATACCGCAACAGGCTCGCAGGGGCTGCAGAGCCCCGCAAAGCTTGGGTTATCGGACTCGGTAGACGGATCCGGGGCCGAAGACCGGGGTGGAGACGAAGAGGTCACCCCAGCGGTTGTAGGCGACGCCGCCGGGCAGGTTGAGCTTGCCGCGGGCAAGTTCCTTGCGGTGGCCCCACTTGTCCTGGACGATCAGCGAGCCGATCGGTGAACCGCCCATCTCGAACTTCAGCCAGCTGTCGCGGGCGAGCTGGGTCACGGCGAGCTTGCCGTGCGGGCCCCCGGCCAGGTCGACGATCGACGTGTAGCCGTCGGCGGCGCGGGTGCAACTGCCCTTCCGCGGTTTGACCGGATCGCAGACCGCGTTCACCGAGCCGGGCTTGATCCGCCAGATCTGCGACGTACCCGGGGTTGCCGGGAAGCCTCGCAGCTCGCCGACGTACCAGTAGCCGTCGGAGCCGACCGTCACCGAGGTGGCGACCGCCTCGCTGGGGATCGGCGTACCGGCCGGCGGTGCGTCCGGACCGAGGCCGGCGGGCGTCTTCACGACCCGCGGCTTGAGGCGGGCGACCGTCTTGATCTTGCCGTTCGGCCAGACCCGGAGCAGGTCGTTGCCGGCGGCATCGGCCACCAGGACGGTGCCGTCCTTGAGCGCCGCGACGCCGTACGGGTTCGACTCGGTCGGCGAGTCGGCCAGGTTGTACGGATCCGGGTCCTTGGACTGGTACTTCGCGATGTCCGCGACCGCCACCGGCGACTTCCCGGGCCGCAGCCGGAACAGGGTCGCCCCACCTGGCGGGAGCGGCTGACCCGGCTCACCGCCCGCGCCGGTCAGCGCGTACGTCGTACCCCAGCTGGTGCTGTCGATCGCCGGCGGGAACCCGCCCGGGACCTGCCCCAGCTTCCAGGTCTTGTGACCGTTCGTGGCGTACACCGAGCCGTCGGTCACGCTGTACACAACCTTGTCGCCGTACGTCGCCACACCCCGCGGACCGTTCAGTCCCGTGGCAACCGGCTTCAGCACACCGCCACCAGCGGCTGCTTGTCCCGCGACCAGCATCGAGCCGGTCAACGCGAGCGCTGCGATCGCAGCTATGCGTGTTCGTACCCCCACAGTGTTGCCCCCTGAGATCTGTGTCTCCCCAGCCGCGGAGTCACTCCACAGACGTCAACATCGCAACACCGCACACGGCCTCGGTCAAGGCCCACAAGGGCAGAACTCTGTGCAGCCAACTGCTCGCTGTCGGAGGCGAAGGCCTTCAGCGCAGCAGCGGATCGATGGCCGCGGCAATGAAAAGCAGGGCCAGGTAGATGTTGGAGAAGTGGAAGAGGCGCATCGGCCGCAGGGCCGCGCCCTCGGCGCCGGTGTGGGCCCGGCGGAGGAGGTTGCGGGCCTCACGCAGGAAGACCACGCCCAGTACGACGGCCGCTACCGGGTAGACGAAGCCGGTGTCGCCGACCGGCCAGAGGGCCAGCGAGGTGACGACCATCACGACCGAGTAGGCCATGATCTGGCGGGCGGTGGCGACCGGGGTGGCGACCACGGGGAGCATCGGTACGTCGACCGAGGCGTAGTCCTCGCGGTAGCGCATGGCCAGCGACCAGGTGTGCGGCGGCGTCCAGAAGAAGACGACGCCGAACAGGACGATCGGGGTCCAGGCCAGGTCGTTCGTGACCGAGGTCCAGCCGATCAGGGTCGGGAAACAGCCCGCGATGCCGCCCCAGACGATGTTCTGCACCGTCCGGCGCTTCAGCAGCATCGTGTAGCCGAAGACGTAGAACAGGTTCGCCGCGAGCGCCAGGCCCGAGGACAGCCAGTTCACGAAGAAGCCGAGCTCCAGCGTGGCGAGCACGCCCAGGACGATGCCGAAGACGGTCGCCGAGCGCGGGCTGACCGCGTGCCGCGGCAACGGCCGCCGGCGGGTCCGCCGCATCTGCTCGTCGATGTCGCGGTCCAGCACGCAGTTGATCGTGTTCGCGCTGCCGGAGGCGAGGATGCCGCCGATCAGGGTCCAGGCGACGACGCCCAGGCCCGGGACTCCCCCGGCGGCCAGGAACATCACCGGCACCGTGGTGATCAGCAGCAACTCGATGATGCGCGGCTTGGTCAGGCCGACGTACGCCTTCACCACGTCGCGCACCGACGGACTCACCACAACAGATGGGTCCGGCAGCGGCGCCGGGTACGACGTCGTCGCGGCTGGACGCGGGTCGACGGCCGTCACGAACACCTCGAAAACAGTGGGTTGACGCCGGTGACCGGCGCTGACGATTCGACAGTCTACGACGCCTCGTAGGAGGAACTGACCACCCCCCTCGTCAACGTCACCGCGAGTCCGGGAACAACGACGTTCACGTCTGAGTTGCTCATCTGTGAGACGCCTGAAACGTGCTGGCGAGTAGGCTCCTGAGCGAGCACCGGCACGGGTGTTCACAGCCATCGAGAGGAGCGCCGCCGGCGTGACGGAGAAGACCAGCCCCAAGCTTGATTGGACCGAGCTCGACGAGCGCGCGGTGAACACCGTGCGGGTCCTCGCGATGGACGCCGTGGAGAAGGTCGGCAACGGCCACCCCGGTACGGCGATGAGCCTGGCGCCGGCGGCGTACCTGCTGTTCCAGAAGGTGATGCGGCACAACCCTGCCGACTCGCACTGGGCCGGCCGCGACCGCTTCGTACTGTCGGCCGGGCACTCCAGCCTGACCCTCTACATCCAGCTCTACCTGGCCGGCTTCGGCCTGGAGCTCGACGACCTGAAGGCGCTGCGCACCTGGGGCAGCGCCACCCCGGGCCACCCGGAGTACCGGCACACCAAGGGTGTCGAGACCACCACGGGCCCGCTCGGCCAGGGTGTCGGCAACGCGGTCGGGATGGCGATGGCGGCCCGCCGTGAGCGCGGCCTCTTCGACCCCGAGACCGCCAAGGGCGAGAGCCTGTTCGACCACCACGTCTACGTGATCGCCTCCGACGGTGACCTGGAGGAGGGTGTCTCGTCCGAGGCCTCCTCGCTCGCCGGCCACCAGCAGCTCGGCAACCTGACGGTGATCTGGGACGACAACAAGATCTCCATCGAGGACGACACCAACATCGCGTTCTCCGAGGACGTCTCGGCCCGCTACGCGGCGTACGGGTGGGATGTCCACAAGGTCGACTGGACCAACGGCGGCACCGGGTACGACGAGGACGTCCAGGCCCTGTACGACGCGATCGAGGCCGGGAACGCGGTCACGAACAAGCCGACGTTCATCCAGCTGCGCACGATCATCGGCTGGCCGTCGGCCACCAAGAAGGGCACCGGCAAGGTGCACGGCAACGCGCTCGGCGCCGAAGAGGTTGCCGCGACCAAGGAGATCCTGGGCTGGGACCCGGCGCAGAACTTCCAGGTCGCCGACGAGGTCGTCGCACACACCCGCCAGGCCATCGAGCGCGGTCAGGCCCTCCAGGACGCCTGGAACGCCGGCTTCGCGAAGTGGCAGGCCGCCTCCCCGGAGCGCGCCGAGCTGTTCGACCGGCTCAGCAAGCGTGAGCTTCCGGCGGGCTGGAAGGACGCCCTGCCGAGCTGGGACGCCGACGCCAAGGGCGTTGCGACCCGCGCGGCCTCCGGTGACGTGCTGACCAAGCTCGCGCCGGAGCTGCCCGAGCTGTGGGGCGGTTCGGCCGACCTCGCCGGCTCGAACAACACGACCCCGAAGGGTCAGCCGTCGTTCATCCCGGCCGAGCACTCCACCGAAGCCTTCCAGGGCGACGAGTACGGCCGCGTCCTGCACTTCGGCATCCGCGAGCACGGCATGGGCTCGATCCTGAACGGCATCGCCCTGCACGGCGGAACCCGCCCGTACGGCGGCACCTTCCTGGTCTTCTCGGACTACATGCGCCCGTCGGTCCGGCTGGCCGCGCTGATGAAGCTGCCGGTCACCTACGTCTGGACGCACGACTCGATCGGCCTCGGCGAGGACGGTCCGACCCACCAGCCGATCGAGCACGTCTCGGCACTGCGCGCGATCCCGGGTCTGGACGTCATCCGCCCCGGCGACGCGAACGAGACGGCCGCCGCCTGGGCCGCCGTACTGGAGAACAACGACCGCCCGGCCGCACTGGCGCTGACCCGCCAGAACGTGCCGACCTTCCCGCGCGGTGTCGACGGCTACGCGACCACCGAGAACGTGAAGAAGGGCGCCTACACGCTCCTCGACACCGACGGTACGCCGGACGTCGTGCTGATCGGCACCGGTTCGGAGCTGCAACTGGCCGTCGAGGCTCGCGCCGAGCTGGCCGACGAGGGCATCAAGGCCCGCGTCGTGTCGATGCCGTCGCGCGAGTGGTTCGACGAGCAGGACGACGCCTACCGCGAGAGCGTCATCCCGGCCGACGTGCGGGCCCGCGTCTCGGTCGAGGCCGGGATCGCGCAGAGCTGGAACGCCGTCGTCGGTGACGCCGGCCGCAGCGTCAGCCTCGAGCACTACGGCGCCTCGGCCGACTACAAGAAGCTGTACGACGAGTTCGGCATCACGACCGCCGCCGTCGTCCAGGCGGCCAAGGACAGCATCGCGACGGCGGCCGGCATCTCCGGTCCCGGCGTACCGCCGAAGCGCGCCGCGGCCGGCCCGGTCGGACCGGCCGACGTCTCCAACTGACACCTCACAACAGAAGATTCCGGAAGAAGGCATCGGACATGAACGATCGCTTGAAAGCACTCGCCGACGCGGGTGTCTCCATCTGGCTCGACGACCTGTCCCGCGAGCGCCTGAACAGCGGCAGCCTGCGGACGCTCATCGAGGACAAGCACGTCGTCGGTGTGACGACGAACCCGACCATCTTCGCCAAGGCCATCTCCGACGCGGACGCGTACGCCGAGACCGTCGGCAAGCTGGCCGCCCAGGGCGTCTCGACCGACGAGGCGATCCGGGTGATCACCACCACCGACGTCCGCGACGCCGCGGACCTGTTCAAGCCGATCTACGACGACACCGACGGCCAGGACGGCCGGGTCTCGATCGAGGTCGAGCCGACGCTGGCGCACGACACCGCGGGCACGATCGAGCAGGCCAAGCTGCTGTGGGAGATCGTCGGCCGCGAGAACGTCTTCGTGAAGATCCCCGCCACCAAGGAGGGCCTGCCCGCGATCACCGCGACGCTGGCCGCCGGGATCAGCGTGAACGTGACGCTGATCTTCTCCCTCGAGCGCTACCAGGCCGTCGCGGACGCGTTCCTGTCCGGCCTCGAGCAGGCGATCGAGAACGGCCACGACGTGACCAAGCTGGCCAGCGTGGCGTCGTTCTTCGTCAGCCGGGTCGACACGGAGATCGACAAGCGGCTCGACTCATTGATGGGCACCGACCTCGAAGACACAGCCAAGGCGCTCAAGGGCAAGGCCGCGGTCGCGAACGCGCGGCTCGCCTTCGAGGCGTACGAGGAGATCTTCGACACCGACCGCTGGCGCGAGATCGAGACCGTCGGCGCCAAGCCGCAGCGCCCGCTGTGGGCCTCGACCGGCGTCAAGGACCCGACCTACTCCCCCACCCTGTACGTCGACCAGCTGGTCACCCAGGGCGTGGTCAACACGATGCCCGAGGCAACCATCAAGGCGGTCGAGGAGCACAGCGAGGTCACCGGGGACAGCGTCCGCGGCGACTACGCGGGGGACCGCAAGGTGATCGACGACCTGGAGAAGCTGGGCATCTCGTACGACGAGGTCGTCCAGATCCTCGAGGACGAGGGTGTCGCGAAGTTCGACGCGTCCTGGTCGGAGCTTCAGGACACCGTCACCGCAGCCCTGAAGGGTGCGGCCAAGTGACTGGTGTAACGACTCACAACGGCGACTGGACCGAGGTCGTCAACAAGCTGGTCGAAGAGAAGATCGCGTCCCGGATCGCCGCGAAGGACGCGACGATCTGGGGACCGGACGCCGAGCACGAGGCCGGCATCCGGCTCGGCTGGGTGGACCTGCACGAGACCTCGCGGCCGCTGCTCGTCGAGATCGAGGCCCTGCAGGCCGCCTTCCGCGCCGAAGGCGTGACCCGCATCGTCCTGTCCGGCATGGGCGGCTCGTCGCTGGCCCCCGAGGTCATCACCCGTACGGCGGGGGTCGAGCTGGTCGTGCTCGATTCGACCGACCCGAGTGTCGTTGCCCGGGCGCTGGCGGGTGACCTGTCGAAGACGGCCGTCGTCGTGTCCAGCAAGTCCGGTGGCACGGTCGAGACCGACAGCCACCGTCGCACGTTCGTGAAGGCGTTCACCGACGCCGGGATCGACGCGGCGTCGCGGATCGTGGTCGTCACCGACCCGGGTTCGCCGTTCGAGAAGCTGTCGGCCGACGAGGGCTACCGCAAGACGTTCCTCGCCGACCCGAACGTCGGCGGTCGCTACAGCGCGCTGACCGCGTTCGGCCTGGTGCCGTCCGGTCTCGCCGGTGCGGACATCGCCGATCTGCTCGACCAGGCTGCCGAGGCGGCTCCGGCGTTGCAGGCCGACTCGACGGACAACCCCGCGCTGTGGCTGGGCGCCGTACTGGCCGCTTCTGAGGGCCGGGACAAGGCGATCATCACGGCCGACGGGTCCGACATCGTCGGCTTCCCGGACTGGGCCGAGCAGTTGATTGCCGAGAGCACCGGAAAGCTCGGGACCGGCGTACTGCCGGTCGCGGTCGAGTTGGGCGCGCCTGAGCTCACGAGTGAAGCTGCTGACCTGACCAACGCACTGCTGGCCAGCAAGCCGACCAGCAGCGTGCCGACGGCACTCACGTCAGGTTCGCTTGGTGGGCAGTTCCTGCTCTGGGAGGTCGCGACGGCGGTGGCCGGCTACCTGCTGGGCATCGACCCGTTCAACCAGCCGGACGTCGAGAGCGCCAAGCAGGCCACTCGCGGTCTGCTCGACGCGCAGCCGGAGCCGGAGGCCGCTGCCTTCACCGACGGTGTCGTCGAGGTGCGCGGTTCCACGGGTCTGCTCGACGGTGTCGACTCGCTTCAGGGCGCGGTCGACGCGCTGCTGGGTCAGCTCGACGAAGTTGGGTACGTGGCGGTCATGGCCTATCTCGACTCCGAGCGGGACGCTTCGCTGATCGGCGTTCGGCCGGCGCTGGCGGCCAAGACCGGTCGCCCGGTCACGTTCGGGTGGGGACCGCGGTTCCTGCACTCGACCGGCCAGTACCACAAGGGCGGTCACCCGGAGGGCGTGTTCCTGCAGATCACCGCGGCACACCCGGCGGACGTGGAGATCCCGGATCGCCCGTTCACCTTCGGTACGTTGATCTCGGCGCAGGCCGCGGGCGACGCGAATGTGCTTGCCGACCGCAACCGTCCGGTGCTGCGACTCCACCTCACCGATCCGGCGAGCGGCGTACAGCAATTGCTTTCTCTGTTCACGAAGTAAGTAACCAGGAGGATTGCGGCTGATGACCGCTGAGCTTGACGAAGGGCCGGTCGGCCCGGTGAACCCGCTGCGCGATCCGCAGGATCGGCGGCTGCCGCGGATCGCCGGGCCGTGCAGCCTGGTCATCTTCGGTGTCACCGGGGACCTGGCGCGGAAGAAGCTGATGCCGGCGGTCTACGACCTGGCGAACCGGGGGCTGCTGCCCCCGGGTTTCGCCCTGGTCGGGTTCGCCCGGCGCGACTTCACCAACCAGGATTTCGCGCAGATCGTGCACGACTCGGTCAAGGAGCACGCGCGGACGCCGTTCCGCGAGGAGGTCTGGCAGCAGCTTGCCGAGGGCTTCCGCTTCGTGCCCGGTGATCTCACCGACGACGAGGCGTTCAAGCGGCTGCGCGAGACCGTGGACGAGCTGGACGTCAGCCGTGGGACAGGTGGCAACCACGCGTTCTACCTGTCCATCCCTCCGGGCCTGTTCCCGCAGGTCGTGCAGCAGCTGTCCGAGCACGGCCTCACCGAGGAGAAGCCGGGCTCGTGGCGGCGGGTCGTGATCGAGAAGCCGTTCGGGCACGACCTGAAGAGCGCTCGTGAGCTGAACCGCGTGGTCGAGTCGGTCTTTCCGCCCGAGGCGGTCTTCCGGATCGACCACTACCTGGGCAAGGAAACCGTCCAGAACATGCTGGCGCTCCGGTTCGCGAACGCGATGTTCGAGCCGGTCTGGAACAGCCATTACGTCGACCACGTCCAGATCACGATGGCCGAGGACATCGGCATCGGCGGCCGGGCCGGGTACTACGACGGCATCGGCGCGGCCCGTGACGTGATCCAGAACCACCTCCTCCAGCTGCTCGCGCTGGTCGCGATGGAGGAGCCGGTCAGCTTCGACGCGTGGTCGCTGCGGCAGGAGAAGAAGAAGGTGCTCGCGGCGGTCAAGCTGCCCGAGCGCCTCGACCTGCACACCGCCCGCGGTCAGTACGCGGCCGGCTGGGCCGGTGGCTCGAAGGTGAAGGGCTACCTGCAAGAGGACGGCATCCCGAAGCACTCCGCGACCGAGACCTTCGCGGCGATGCGGGTCGACGTGGACACCCGGCGCTGGGCCGGCGTCCCGTTCTACCTGCGCACCGGCAAGCGCCTCGGGCGTCGCGTGACCGAGGTCGCGGTGATGTTCAAGCGCGCCCCGCACCTGCCGTTCACGAAGACCGAGACCGAGGAGCTGGGCCAGAACGCCCTGGTCCTGCGGATCCAGCCGGACGAGGGCATCACGATGCGCTTCGGCGCCAAGGTGCCCGGGACGTCGATGGAGATCCGCGACGTGAACATGGACTTCCAGTACGGCGGTTCGTTCACCGAGTCCTCGCCCGAGGCCTACGAGCGGCTGATCCTGGACGTGCTGCTCGGCGACCCGCCGTTGTTCCCGCAGCACACCGAGGTGGAGCTGGGCTGGAAGATCCTCGACCCGGTGATCAACTACTGGGCCGAGCACGGCAAGCCGGAGCAGTACGCCTCCGGTGACTGGGGTCCCGATTCGGCCCACGAGATGCTGGCCCGCGACGGGCGCAGCTGGAGGCGGCCATGATCATCGACCTCACCAACACGACGTCGAGCGAGATCGCGTCGGCGTTGCTGAAGGCCCGCCGGAGCGCGGGCTCGCCGGCCATGGGCATGGTCGGCACGATCGTGGTCGTCGTCGACGAGGCGTCGCACCACGACGCGATGAAGGCCGCGAACGAAGCCGGCCGCGAGCACCCGTCGCGGGTGCTGGTCGCGATCCTGCGGCCGGGACGTGGCGCTGCGGGTCTGGACGCCGAGGTTCGGGTCGGCGAAGGCGTTCCGGGCGAGGCCGTGTTGCTGCGGCTGCACGGTGAGCTGGCCCGGGTTCCGGAGTCGGTCATCACGCCGCTGCTGCTGCCGGACTCCCCCGTCGTCGTCTGGTGGCCGGGTGGCGGACCGAAGGTTCCGGCCGAGGACCCGCTGGGCAAGCTGGCTCGCCGTCGGGTCACCGACGCCGCGTCCAGTCGTCGGGCGACCGTCGACTTCACTGGGCGCGCCGAGGGCTACGCGCCTGGCGACACCGACTTCGCGTGGACGCGGCTCACGCCGTGGCGTGCGCTGATGGCGGCTGCGCTGGATCAGTACCCGACCAAGGTGCTCGCGGCTGAGGTCGTGTCGGCGAAGGGCAACCCTTCGGCGGACCTGATGGCTGCGTGGCTGCAGTGCCGGCTGGGCGTTCCGGTCGAGCACAAGAACTCGCGCGGCCCGGGCATCACCGCCGTACGGATGTTCACGGCGTCGGGGCCGATCGCGTTGACCCGTCCGGATGGGTCGGTCGCGACGTTCACGATCCCGGGTGCTCCGGATCGGCCGGTCGCGCTCAAGCGTCGTACGCCGTCTGAGCTGTTGAGCGAGGAATTGCGGCGACTCGACCCGGACGACGTGTACGCGAAGACGCTGGCCTGCATGGTGGAGCGGGAGAAGATGCCCGCCTCGGCGAAGACGGTCAGCGACGCGGACCGTCGGTCGACCCAGGCCGCCGTGAGCAAGGCGGCGGCGAAGACCGCTGGGGTCACGGGGAGGGCCGCATCGGCCGAGCTCGCGGCGCACGCGGACGGCAAGAAGGCCAGCCCGGCGAAGAAGGCCGCGGTCGCGAAGAACGCGGCAGCGCGCAAGCCAGGAGTCCCGAAGGCGACAGCCAAGAAGACGGCTGCGAAGCGTACGGCGAAGTCCTCGTCGGCTGCTCGGTCGACCGGTAGCCGGTCGACGGCCAAGAAGGCGGCCGCAGGCAAGAGCACGGCCAAGAAGGCTCCTGCCAAGAAGACCGCGAGCAAGCGCGTGGCGGGCCGCTCATGACCGGGCCCGAGCGCGAGGTCGAGTCCGAGCTGTTGATCCACCGGGATTCGACGGCGCTGGCGCATGCGGTGGCGGCTCGATTCGTCACCGCGCTGGTCGATGCCCAGAGCAACGGCCGGGTCGCGCAGGTGGTGCTGACCGGCGGTCGCGTCGCATCGGCCGTGTACAAGGCCGTCGCGGAGTCGCCCGCCAGTGCGACGATCGACTGGCAGCGGGTCGAGTTCTGGTGGGGTGACGAGCGGTTCCTGCCGCCCGGCGACCCCGAGCGCAACGAGACCCAGGCGCGCGACGCTCTGCTGTCGCAGGTGGAGATCGATCCGGCCCGCGTGCACCCGATGCCCGCGGACACCGGCCAGTCCCCCGAGGACGCCGCCGAGACCTACGCGACCGAGCTCGCCGCGACGATCTCGGCACTCAGCGACGTCAAGGGCCGCGCCGTACCGGCCTTCGACGTCCTGATGCTCGGCGTCGGCCCGGACGGCCACGTGGCCTCGCTCTTCCCCGGCTACCCGCAACTGGCGGTCACGGACGCCTCGGCAGTCGCCGTCCACGACTCCCCGAAGCCGCCGCCCACCCGAATCTCCCTCACGGTCCCGGCCCTGAACCGGTCCCGCGAGGTGTGGTTCGTCGTCGCCGGAGCCGACAAGGCCGAAGCAGTAGCCGAAGCCCTCAAGGAGGGCAGCACCCTCCCGGCCTCCGCCCCCAAGGGCCGCAACCGCACCCTCTGGCTCCTAGACGAAGAAGCCGCCTCCCAAATCCAGTAACCACCCACCCCTCCGGCCCCGGGCCCCCACCCGGGGCCGACGCATGCCTCCCCCCGCTTTGAGCACCCCTCAACCATTTCCGCCGCAGGAAAACGGTCGAACCGTGCTCAAAGCCGCTGGCGCCGCACGCCTTGAGCACGCATCAACCACTCCGCGCCCGCGGAAATGGTCGAGCCGTGCTCAAGGCAGGCTCGGGCTCAGGCTTTGGTGAGGGCTTGCTGGGCGAGGGGGATGAAGGTGGCGGGGTCGAGCTGGGACTCGTCGTGGCGGTTCTTGACCTCGGTGATCAGGAACGACTTGTCGCCCTTGCGGAAGTAGATGATGCCGTTGGCGCCGCGGGCCTCGTCGCCGAGGTCGGCGATCGGCTTCCCGCCTTCGCCGATGGACGGCCGGATGATCGCCTCCGAGCCCACCGACAGCTGGATGTTGTTGCCGTTGTCGGCCACCGCCGAGTAGTTGCAGGTCGCCGACAGGACCTTCTCGCCGTCGGAGGCGCCGATCTCGTCGACACCGTCCTTGACCGGCTCGCCCAGCACGGATTCGACGTCGGCCTTGGCGAGGTACTGGCAGGACTTGAAGTTGTTGACCGGCTGGTCGTCGCCGTCGTCCGACTGATCGCTCTGATCCGTTTGCTGGTGCGAGTTGGCGGTCGGCGCGGGGTGGTCCGCGCCGCAGGCGGCGAGAGTGAGCAGCAGCGCGGCGGCGGCCGCCGTACCGGCGAGGATCTTCATTTTCCGTACTCCTTGAACGTATCGGTGACGGATCGATGTTGGAGGCCGGGCATTTCACGGGCATCTCAGGAAGTGTCCGTGGGCGGTGGCAGGATGACGATATGACTGGATTTCGTGCTCTTCACGAGGCGCCGACCGGGTTCGTGATGCCTAATGCTTGGGATGCCGGGAGCGCGGTTCTCCTTGCCACAGCAGGGTTTCCGGCGATCGCGACGACCAGTGCGGGGATCGCGTTCTCGCTGGCCAAGGGTGATCACACGCTGCCCGATGGGGCGCCGGGCGTGTCCCGGGAGGACATGTTCGAGCGCATCCAGCAGATCGCTGCGGCGGTCGACATACCGGTGAGTGGTGATCTCGAGGACGGGTGGGGCGCTGCCCCGGAGCAGGTCGCCGACACGATCCGGCTGGCGCGGGCGGCCGGGCTTGCCGGAGGCAACATCGAGGACTACGACGGCCACGAGTTGTACGACGTGGAGCTCGCCGTCGAGCGAATAGCGGCAGCACGTGAGGCGGCGGGGCCTGACTTCGTGCTGACGGCACGCACCGACGGCCGGCTCCTGAAGACACCCACGTCACTGGCCGACTCGATCGATCGCGCCAACCGCTTCCACACCGCCGGCGCCGACTGCCTCTACATCCCCGGCGTCAACGACCTCGACACCATCGCCACGATCGTCCGCGAGGTCGCGGGCCCGGTGAACGTCGTCATCGGCTTGGGCGCCTCCACTCTGACTGTCCCAGCGCTCCAAGCGGCCGGCGTGCAGCGGATCAGCCTCGGCGGCAGCATCGCCCGCGCCGCGCTCGGCTTCATCCGTCGCAGCGCCGAGGAGCTGGCCACCCACGGCACGATCACCTTCGCCCAGGATCAGATCCCGCAGGGCGAGCTCAACGAGCTCTTCGCCCGTTCAACAGAATTGCGGGGCAACTGAAACCCAGGACTGAACACGAAGCTCCCGGATCCCTTGATACGAAGGGATCGGGGAGCTTTGCGTTGGGTCAGAAGCAGAAGCCTTGCCCGCTCCCGAAGGACCAACACTGCACCTGCTTCTCACTCGAACCGGTCTTGCCGGCGTTGTCCGTGACGGTCAGCTTCACCGTGTACGTCGCACTCTTGCCGGGGAAGGCATGCGTCGTCCGCACCCCGCTCCCCGTCGTACCGTCGCCGAAGTTCCACGCGTACGACGCGATCGTGCCGTCCGAGTCGCTGGAGGCCGAGCCGTCGAGCGCGCAGTTGAGGCTGCTCGAGCAGTTCACCGCGAAGCTCGCGGTCGGGGCCGATCCACCGGGCGGCGGGGTGTCGCCGAGCTGCTCGTTGGCCCAGTCGCCCATCACGCCCCAGAGCTTGCCGTGCGCGTTGTACGACGCGCAGTCGGTCCGGAGCCACGAGAAGACGCCGTACACCTTGCCCTGGTAGTAGTACGGGCCGCCGCTGTCACCTTGGCACAGGCCGAGGCTTCCGTCGCCGTACCCGCTGCACATCATGTAGCGGTCGTCGTACTGCTGATTGATGCTCGCGCAGTTCTGCTTGTCGACCGTCGGCAGGACCGCTTCGTACAGTTTCGTGTTCCGCTGGTTGTCGTTCGCGTCGGTCTTGCCGTAGCCGATCGCCGTGCCGCGGGTGCCGACCGGCAGCGAGTCCGAGGACTTGGCGATCGACGGGTAGGCCATGCCGGCCGGGGTCGGGATGTCGGTCTTGGTCAGGATGACCGCGACGTCCCAGCCGGTCCGCCAGCCGTCGTTGGCGTTGTAGTTCGGGTGCGTCCGGTACTCCTGGATCTCGATCCGCGTGCCCTTCGTCGTGTCGCTCAGGTCGTCACGCCCGTAGACGAGGTACTTGTCGCCCTGCGCGAACTTGCAGTGCGCCGCGATCAGGACGACCCGCTTCGCCACGACGGTGCCGGTGCAGGACTGCTCGGTCGGCCGGGCTCCCCCGGTCCGGTGCTGCGAGATGATGAACGGGTACTTGCAGACGGTGGTCGGCGTACCGCCGATGACGTTGGGGTGGGCGTTGGTGTCGCAGCCCGGCGGCGGCGTGGTCGGACCGTTTGGGATGTAGAGGAGCTTGTTCGGGGTGTCCGAAGACAGGCCGGACATCTTGCCGGTGCTCGCGTTGTCCAGGATCCATTTCTGGAGGTCGGCCGGCGTGCTGTTCGGTGCCTCGGACAACCGCAGTGCCATCGCTCCGGCCACATGCGGCGCGGCCATCGACGTACCGCTGAGTTGTCCGTACGACGTATCGCTGCCCTTGAAGGCAGAGTCGATTCCGGACCCCGGAGCGAACAGGTCCATGCAGCTGCCGGCGTTGGAGTCGCCGGCACGAGTGTCGCTGCTGGTCGCGTTCGCCACCTGCAACGCGGACGGTGTCTGACCGCCGGGCCCGTAGTTGCAGGCGTTGCCGCCGTTGTTACCCGTGATCAGCGACCACTGCACGCCCGAGTCGATGGACGCCTTGATCGCGTTCACCGCGATGTCCTTGTCGTCCGTGTAGACGCTCAGGTTGACGACCGCGGGCTTCACCGCGTTCTGCGTGATCCATTCGGCGGCCGTGATCAGGTCGGCGTCCTCGCCGAAACCGTCACAGCCGAGGATGCGGACCGAGACCAGGTTCGCCTTCTTGGCCACGCCGCGCGTCTTGCCGGCCGCGATACCGGCAACATGCGAACCGTGGTTGTGGCAGTCGTTGCCCTGGTTGGGGGTCGCGTGGAAGTCGGCGCCGAACTTCGCCCGGCCCTCGAACTCCTGATGGGTGTAGCGGATGCCGGTGTCGACGATGTAGATCGTCGCTCCCGCTCCGTCGTTGGGATAGGTGTACTTGCGGTCGAGCGGCCGGTCCCGTTGGTCGATGCGGTCCAGGCCCCAGTTGACCGGACTGCTCTGGGTGCCGCCCGGACCACCGATCGACGCCCGACCACTCTGCCGGACCTCGGCCACCGCCGGGTCGTTCGCGAGCTTCTTCGCCTGGCCCGCGTTGAGGTTCTTGACGACGTAGCCCTGCATCGTTGCCGTCAGCACGCTTTTCAGCTCGCCGCCGTAGCGGTCGATCAACGCGGCCGCCGTACCGGCGATTCCGGCGGCACCGCGTTGCGGGGCGAGGGTGACGACGTACGAACCCGGGACGGGGTGGCTCGCGTGATTGACGACCGTCCGGGGCGGGGACGGGTCCTGAGCCGACGCGGCGGGGGTGGTCGAGATCACGGCGAGGCCGGCCGTGATCGCGACGACCGAGGCGGCCGCGCGCCGTACTGCTCTGCTCATGTTTCCTCCTGTGCGATGGGAACGCACTGAAGGTAGGCAGCGGGCGGCGGGCCCGGACACCTCTGTTAAGACCGGGGTTTCACACCCGTTCGCAATTCTGTTGAGACCACGTCCACCGCATGCCGACGATCCCGGCCGGTACGTCGGTCTCCGCGAGCAGCGCCGAGTCCGCACCACCGATCCACAGCTCGGCGAGGTTGCCCTCCGGCGCGGCGACCGTGCGGCGGTCGTACCGCTGACAGTGCGCCGGTACGACGCCTGCCGCGAACCGCGTCTGCAGCACGTACTCGCGGATCGGTTCGACGAAGCGGTGCTCGTAGTTGACCATCAGCGTGCCCGGCGCGAACCGCCACTCGTACTCGAGCAAGGCCGGCTGGCCGACGTCGAGCACCCGATCAAGGATCAGCTCGGCCACCACCAGGCCGACCGAACGATCCACCTCAACCTGCCCGATCCGCGCGTTCGCCACTGCGGCGAGCTCGGGCGGCTGGTCCGGCCGCTCCTCGGCGAAGTAGAGCACGCCCAGCCGGGAGACCCGGTCCGTTGCTGCCCGCACCAGCTCGCGGACCCGGATCCGCTGGACCATCCGGTCCGCACCCAACTCGACCGTCACCTGCACGCTGACCCGCCGGAGCCGACCCCGCTGCGGAACCCCGATCGTCTGCAACAGCGCCTCGGGCCGACCATCGTCGAACAGGAACTTCGGCGCCATGCTGCCCGGCACATGCCCGATCCAGCGCCCCCGGATCCGCCGCGGCCCGAGCAACGACATCAACGCATTGGGCGGCACCTCCAACAGCTCCTCCAGCAACCGCACAGCCGCCAGCGAAGCCACCCGCTCCGGCCGGCTCCGCCCCCGCCGCCAGTAGCTCAGCGTCGCGATGCTCAGCTGCGCCCCACGCTCCCCCAGCCAGTCCCGGATCTCCTCGAGCGTCAGCCCGCGGACCTCGATCGCCAGATGCAGCGCCGCCGGAAACGGCCCGTTCCGCAACGCCAGCTCCAACTCCTGCCGAACCCGCGCATCAGTGGTCTCCACAGCGCCCACCTTCCTCACGAAGTGTGTTCACCTTCTAACACTTCGCAACCGAATAGGCGAGCCCCTAGGCCGCGCTCAGCGGCGGGAAGAGTGCTCGGACGTCACCGCCGCGCACCCAAGTCCCGATCGCCAACGCTGCGGTCGCCTCGAGAAGGCGCGCTCGCGCCAGCCCGCCCGCCGGCACCGGCTCGCAGCCCAGATCCCGAACCAGCCCGGCCACGCGCTCCAGAGCCGCCCGATCGTCCCCGCACAGCGGCACGCCGAGTGGCCGGCCCTCAAAACGGTGCGGTGCGTCGCGCCACACCGTGTCAGCGGCCAGGTTGAACGCCTTCACGACGTGGGCGTGCGGAACGGCACTGCTGATCGCCTCCGCCATGGCCGCCTCGGCGAGCGAATGGTCCCGTTGATCGAGCGCGTTCGTGCAGTCGATCAGGACCGTCCCCGGCGCAAACTCCAACTCCACAAGAGTTTCCAGCACCACCTCGGCAGGAACGGCCAGCAGCACCACCTCGCCGTACGCCGTTGCCTCCCGCAACGAACCGGACCTTGCCCCGATCCGTTCCGCCGTCGCCGCCGCTCGACTCAGCTCCCGCCCGCCGATCATCAGCTCGTGCCCCGCCCGCACCCAATGCCGCCCGAGCGCCGCCGCCATCCCGCCGTTCCCCACAGTTCCGATCCGCATGCCGAGGACGCTAGCCGGACCGATAGGAACCATCCGGTGCCCAACAAGCGCGCACAATGGACCCGTGTTCTTCTCAGACTGTCAGGCCCGAGTCGCCGTAGAACTCATCAGCGGCCGCTGGCCCATGGTTGTCCTCTACGCCCTCAGCCACGGACCCGCCCGCCCGGTAGAGCTCCGTCGACGCATCGGCGGCATCAGCCAGAAGGTCCTCACCGAGACCCTCCGCCGACTCGAGTCCAACGGCCTCGTCCAACGCCACCGGTACGCCGAAGCCCCGCCCCGCGTCGAGTACTCGCTGACAACCGCCGGCCAGGACCTCCTCATCCCGATCAATGCCCTCGGCGACTGGGCCAACCGCCACGCCGACGCCGTACTAGCTGCCCAAGAAGCAGCCGACGTCTGATCTTTGTGGATCGCTGAGGCCACCAGGCGCCCCTGAGGATCCACAAAGGCGGTTATCCACAGGGGGTTCGGCAGCGCTGCGCGGAATCCGTCAGGCTTGGGGGATGGATTGGTGGTGGCGGCAGCAGTTGGCGGGCGGCGGGATCGACGCGCTGATCCACGACCAGAACCGGATCGTTTCGCGGGTGCAACTCCAGGACGCCGGCTGGTCCGGCGACCAGATTCGGCGCAGGCTACGCAGCAGGCGCTGGCAAACCGTCTACCCGGCGGTCTACGCAACACACACCGGACCCATCGGGTACGACGATCGTCGCCTCGCCGCGCTCCTGTACGCCGGGCCCGAGGCCGCGTGGAGTCACTACACCGCCGCCGAACAACTCGGCCTGCTCAGACCCGACAGCAGCCGCCCCATCTACCTAACCATCCCGAAGCGGCGTCGACTCCGGCCCCGGCCCCACCTCGTCATTCACCGCGACGAACACTGGCACCGCCGGCTCGCCACAGTCGTCCCACCCCGCCGTACGCCGGCCAACGCCGTACTGGACATCGTCGGCATCTCCCCCACCGCCGACCAGGCCGCAGCGGTGATCGCCCAAGCCTGCCAGACCGGTCGGGTAAGCCCAGCACAACTCGTGACCGCACTAACCGATCACCAACGCCTACGTCATCGCCAGGTGCTTCTTCCGATCCTCACCGACGTCGCCGCGGGCTCGCATTCGCTCCTCGAGCTGCGGTACCTGCGCGATGTGGAACGTCGTCACGGGCTGCCGACCGGGACTCGGCAACGCGCTGTGGACGACGAGTTCACCGATGTCTTCTACGACGGGTTCAACCTGCTGGTCGAGCTGGACGGCCGCTTGCACCTCGTTCCGCGCCAGCGGTGGCGGGACCTCGATCGGGACAACCGTGCCACGCTCAGAGCCGAAGCCACGCTGCGCTACGGCTGGTTCGACATCACGAACCGGCCGTGCGAGGCCGCCGTACAGGCCCTCCAAATCCTCCGCCGCACCAACCCCGCCCTCACCGCGCGCCCCTGCAGCCCAGACTGCCCTGTTCGGTAGCGCCTTTGTGGACTCCGGTGGGCGTCAGTTGCCCGCGAGGCTCCACAAAGACTCAGGTGTCGTAGCCGAGGTGGAGGGTGGAGGTGTAGGTGCCGGTGGTGCCGGGTGGGGCCAGGCCGGGGGCGGGGGCTGGGGTGGGGGGTTCGGGGGTGGCGCCTAGGAGGCGGCGGGTTAGGGCGTCTCGGGAGGAGAGGAGTTCGTCGGCTGCGGTGCGGAGGTGGTCGGGGGCGGGTGGGGTGCCGGCTTGGGCGGCCAGGAGGACGGTGCGGCGGACCAGTTCCTTCATGAAGGAGGCTGTGGTGCCTTCGGTGCGGGCTACCAGTTCGTCGACGATGTCGGTGGGGAGGTCGAGGGCGGGGCCGTAGAGGCGGAGCAGGCGGGCTCGGCCGTCCGCGTCAGGGAGGGGGACCTCGACGGCCATGTCTACGCGGCCGGGGCGCTGGGAGAGGGCCGGTTCCAGGAGATCGGCGCGGTTGGTGGTGAGGAGGAAGGCTACGTCCGCGTCCTGAGCGAGGCCGTCCATCTCGTTGAGGACCTGGAAGAGCAGTGGGTTCTCGCCACCGCGGGAGTAGTCGCGGGCCTCGGCGACCAGGTCGCAATCCTCCAGTACGACGAGCGCGGGCTGCAGCATCCGCGCCAGTGAGCAGGCCTGGGAGATGAAGTGGATGCTGGTGCCGGCCAGCAGCACGACGGTGAAGTCGGGCAGGCGGGACAGCAGGTAGCGAACCGTGTGGGTCTTGCCGGTGCCCGGCGGGCCGTAGAGCAGGACGCCGCGGCGCAGGTGCTGGCCGGCTTCGAGCATCGTCTCGCGGTGTTCGGCGATCCCGATCACCTCCCGCTCGACCCGCTCCAGGACGCCCTCCGGCATCACGACGTCGTCGCGGGTGATGTCGGCTCGCGGGTGCAGCCGGAACGGGCCGATGCCCTGACCGAACTCGCTGCCCTCGAACGAGACCACCTTGCCGCGGAACACGTTGTGCGTGCGGATCAGCTCCGGCAACGCCTTCAGGAAGCGGTCCCCCGCCTCCTTGCCGACGGTCAGCACCTCGAGATCCACGGTCGATCGCCCGTACTGCTGGTTCGGTGCCCGCAACAGGGCGGCGTACCGGTCCTCGCCCTGGACGCCGAGGTAGAAGCCGAAGGCGACGCAGTCCATGTCCTCGTCGAGATCGACCGGGACGCGGACGTAGTCGACGGCGCCGATCCCGAAGCGGTCGTAGACGGCCATCTCCAGGACCTCGCTGAGCGAGTGGTGCCCACGGCCCGAGCCGGCCAGGCCGACGAGCTCGAAGGAGTCGAACCAGGCCTCGATCGCGCGCTGCACGTTCGGCAGGTCGTACGGCGCGAAGGTCGACGACACCACCGGCACCTGCTCGGGCTCGGCGCCCAGGTGCTCCATCAGCTTGTCGCGCAGCCCGGTCCGGTTGATCCCGGCCGGGCGATGGCTCTGCATCCGCTCCAGGAACCCGGTGAACAACCTGGCGAACTCGTCGATCTCGTCCGGCATCGGTAACCCTTCAGCTGTCCGTCCCCCGACCCGATCCGGAGGGCCCTCCGAAACGCCGGATAGGATCTCCACCATGACAGATTCCGAGTCCACCGACCGTCCGTACGGCGCCTACCCCGTCCGGATCGGTTTCCAGATCCAGCCGCAGCACGCCGAGTACGCCGCCATCCGGCGTACCGTCGCCCAGGCGGAGGAGATCGGCGTCGACATCGCCTTCAACTGGGATCACTTCTACCCGCTGTCCGGTGAGCCGGACGGCCTGCACTTCGAGTGCTGGACCATGCTGGCCGCCTGGGCCGAGGCGACCGAGCGGGTCGAGATCGGCGCCCTGGTCACCTGCAACTCCTACCGCAACGCCGACCTGCTGGCCGACATGGCCCGCACCGTCGACCACATCAGCGAGGGCCGGCTCATCCTCGGCATCGGCTCGGGCTGGTTCGAGCGCGACTACGACGAGTACGGCTACGAGTTCGGTACGGCGGGTGGCCGCCTGAACGCCCTCGGTGAGGCGCTGCCGCGGATCGAGGCCCGCTGGGCCAAGCTGAACCCGAAGCCGACCCGCGACATCCCGGTGCTGATCGGCGGCGGCGGCGAGAAGAAGACGCTCAAGCTCGTCGCCCAGCACGCCAACATCTGGCACGGCTTCGGTGACGCCGAGACGATCGCGCACAAGCACGCCGTACTGGACGAGCACTGCAAGACGATCGGCCGCGACCCGGGCGAGATCGAGCGGTCGACCGCGGTCGGCGACAAGTCGCCGGAGGATGTCGGCAAGGGGCTGCTCGACGTCGGCACCCGGCTGTTCACCGTGTCGGCCAGCGGCCCGGACTACGACCTCGGCCAGTTGCGCGACTGGGTCGCGTGGCGCGACGAGGTCAACGCCAAGTAATCCGCACGACCGGGTGGCCGTCGGAAGACGTCACCCGGTCGAGCCGGGCCCCGGCGGGCGGATAGAATTTCTCGCATGGTTTCGAAGTACGCGCGTGGTTCCGTCCGGCCGATGACCCGCTGGGGCACCGAAGTGATGCACCACCTCAACCAGCCGGTGACGGACTTCGGTCCCGAGCTGCAGACGCTGGTCGCCGACATGTTCTCGACGATGGACGCGGCCGAAGGCGTCGGCCTGGCCGCCAACCAGGTCGGGGTCGACCTGCAGGTCTTCATCTTCGACTGCCCCGACAAGGACGGGAACCGGGTCGAGGGCGTCGTCTGCAACCCGGTGATCGAGCTGCCCGAGGGCAAGGACCGCCGTCTCGACGAGGGTGACGAGGGCTGCCTGTCGCTGCCCGGTGCCTTCACCAAGTGCGCGCGCCCCGACTTCGCCAAGGTCACCGGCGTCGACGAGCACGGCGAGCCCGTCAGCTACGAGGGCACCGGCCTGCTGGCCCGCTGTCTCCAGCACGAGACCGACCACACCCAGGGCACGGTCTTCGGCGACCGGCTCTCCCGCAAGTACCGCAAGCGCCTGTACGCCGAGGCCGAGGAGTTCGCGCCGGACTACCCCGAGGACTGGCCGATCAGCCCGATGGTCCAGCACGAGGAAGAGGACGAGGAAGTCCCCGCGACCTGATCTGGCGCACTACCAGCGCGCCTTCTCCAGATCGGCGAGGACGATGTCGACCGTCTGCTCCGGGGTCTGACCGGTGGTGTCCACCCACAGTCCCCGGCGCGGGATCTCGTCCAGCCCGGCCTGCAACGCCCGTACGCCGTCGGCCAGCGACTCGCCGTCTTCCTGCCAGTCGCGGTAGGAGTTGTTCCCGCCGCGGCCGAGCTCGCGCTCGACGATCGACTCGACGCTCGGGGTGAGCACCACGAGGTAGGTGTCGACTCCTTCGAGCCTTGCGAACCAGCCTTCGACGTGATCGCCGAGCACGATGTCGCTGGCCACGAAGTCGAAGCCGTTGTCCGCGTAATGCTGCGCCACGAGCGCAGTTGCGGCGTACCGGAGTTCCAGCTGTCGCACCGCCTCCGCGGACGGGTCCGGGGTCATCACCTCGGCACCGGCGACCACTCCGTTGTAGAAGACGTCGCCGTCCAGCGTCGCGGCCGGCGGTCCCAGGCGGGACGCCAGGAGCGGCGCGACCGTGGACTTCCCCGACGCTTGTAATCCGGTGACCAGCACGACCTTTTGCATGCAGGTATCAGATCACGTGGAAGGCCTCGGCCGTCATCGAATAAATCGTCGCGTTGAACGACTCGCCGTCGAAGTCGAGGTCGGCGGTGTGGTCGAACGTCATCCCGAGGCGGCGCATCACCGCGATGCTGCGTTCGTTCGGCGTGTCGGTGACCGAGTTGATCCGGGGCAGCTTCAGCTCGGTGAAGCCATAGGCGAGCCAGTGCGCGGCCGCCTCGGACGCGTAGCCGTGGCCCCAGTACTCGCGGGCCAACCGCCAGCCGACCTCGAGCGTGTCCGGGTACCAGACCTCGCGGGACAGGCCGCCCGCGCCGAGGAACGCGCCGTCGGCGGCACGCTCGATGGCCAGGAATCCGAAGCGCTCGGCCTCCCAGCCCGCGTTGATCCCGGCCGCCTCGCGGTCCGATTCCGCCCGGGTCAGCGGCCCGCCGATGTAGCGCATCACATCCGGATCGCTGTTCAGCGCGGCCCACGCGTCCAGGTCGGTGTCCTGAAACGGCCTCAGTATCAGGCGTTCAGTCGTACGCATCGTCTCCCCTGTCGATAAACTGCAACGATGAACGATCCGGGGGCTCAGTTGAACGGTCCAGGCGCGCAGAAGCGTCCTGTCACGCTCGACGACGTCGCGCGGGCCGCCGGGGTGTCGCAGCCGACCGCTTCCCGGGTCCTGAACGGCAGCTCGCGACGAGTCGCTCCAAGCTACCGCGAGCGGGTGCTGATCGCGGCCCAGACGCTCGGCTACACCCCGAATCTGCCCGCCCAGGCAATGGCCCGGGGCACTTCGCGCACGATCGCGCTGGTGATCAGCCTGATCTCCGACCCGTACTTCTCCGCGATGGCCGCCGAGATCATGAAGCAGGCCGAGACGATCGGGCTGCACGTCTCGATCGCGGTCACCGAGCGGCAGGCCGAGCGCGAGCTCGACCTGATCCGGGAGCTGCGCGGTCAACAGCCGCGCGCGATCATCCTGGCCGGCACCGGGTACGTCGATCCGCCGTCGGAGCAGGCGTTGATCGACGAGCTGCAGCGGTACGAGGAGACCGGCGGCCGCGTCGTACTGATCAGCCGGTCCGATCTGCCGTTCGAGACCGTCGACTTCGATAACCACGACGGTTCCTGCCAGCTGGCCCGCGAGCTGGCAGCGCTCGGCTACCGGAACTGCCTGGTCCTCGGCAGCGCGACTCCCCTGCTGTCGATGCGGCAGCGGGTCGAAGGGTTCGTTGCCGGATTCAACGAGTCCGGCCGGACGCAGGTCCACCAGCCTGGATTCAGCTGGGTCGCTGCCCGCGAGTTCGTGCTCGGGCTCAGTGACGCCGAGGCGGCCGAGCTCGATCTCGTGTTCGCGGTGACCGACGACATGGCGCTCGGCGCGCTGGCCGGGCTGCGCGAGCGGGGGCTGCGAGTTCCCGAGGACATCGGCGTCGCCGGGTTCGACGACATCAGCACCCTGCGCGACGTCGTACCGAAGCTGACCACCGTGCATGTCGCTCTGAACGCCGTCGCGCAGGAGGCCGTCTACCGCGCGACCACCACCGATACCGAGCTCGTGCGCCGGACCGTCCCGGCGTACCCGGTCCTGCGCGCCAGCACGCCGGCGGTCACAGCTTCACGCCGCCGCTGATCAGGTCGAGCTTCCAGTAGCGCTGCAGGCTCAGGAACAGGATCGCGAGCGGCACGATCGACACCAGCACGCCGGCGATCACGATCGAGTACTGCGCCGCCTGGCCGCCAGTGATGATCATCAGCCCGTAGAGCCCGAGGGTGAGCGGATACAGGTGGTCGTCGTTGATCATCACGAACGGGAGCAGGAAGTTGTTCCAGATCCCGATGAACTGCAGCAGGAACACGGTCACCAGCGCCGGCAGCATCAAGGGCGCGCCGACCAACCGGAAGATCCGCCATTCGCTGCCACCGTCGATCCGCGCCGCCTCCATGATCTCGTCCGGGACCGACGCCTCGGAGTAGATCTTGCAGAGGTAGATCGCGAACGGGCTGACCAGCTGCGGCAGCAACACCGCGGCATAGTTGTTGGTCATCCCGACCTTGGCCAGCAGCAGGAACTGCGGCACCGCGAGCAGGATCTGCGGCAGCAGAACCGCGGCCACGATCGCCCGGAACAGGACGACGCTGCCGGTGAACCGATACTTGCCGAGCGCATACCCGGCCGCGCCGGCGATTGCCGTGGACAACAATCCGCCGCCGACCGCGTAGATGACCGAGTTCAGCACCCAGCGTCCGAAGATGCCGTGGTTGTAGCTGAACAAGGCATCCAGGTTCGACCAGAAGCCTCCATTGAAGACAGGCACGAACGGAGCGGTCGAGAACAGTTCGTCGTTCGTCTTGGTCGCGGCGATCACGATCCACAGCACCGGCAAGACGCAGTACAGGGCACCGATCAACAGGATCAGCGTCGGCACCCAGCGGGTCCGCTGTCTCATCGGCTCCTCCCGACCCGGCGGCCGATCGCCGACACGACCACGGTCGCGGCGACCGTCATCAGGATCAGCAGGAACGATGTCGCGGCACCCTCGTAGATGCTGTTGTCCACGAACGCGTCCGTATACGCGCGCATGAGCGGCACCCAGGTCGACGAGATCGCATTCGCCAACGGCTTCAGCGTGGTCGGCTCGTTGAACAGTTGCAGGGCGCCGATCACGCTGAACAGCGCGACCATCGCGACCGCGGGTGCCATCAGCGGCAGCTTGATCCGGGTCGCGATCTGGAACTCCGTGGCGCCGTCGAGCTCGGCCGCCTCGAACAACTCCCGCGGCAGGCTGCGAACGGTGGTGTAGAGGATCACCATGTTGAATCCGACGACACCCCAGACCGCGACATTCGCGACGCTGAAGAAGATGCCCTTGGTCCCGAAGTAGTCGATCGCGCCGCCGCCGATCGGGCTGGTCGCGGGCAGGTACATGAATCCCCACAACAAACTCGCCACGACGCCGGGAACGGCGTACGGGAGAAAGATCGCCAGCCGGGCGAACCCGGTCAGCCGGGCGCGCTTGGCATCCAGGCAGAGCGCGAAGACAGTCGCCAGTACGACGGTTGCCGGGACTCCGAAGGCGGCGATCAGCAGCATCCGGCCGAGGCTCGCCCAGAACTCGTGATCGCTCAGAGCGGCCGTGTAGTTGGCCAGACCGGTCCATACCTCGGTGGGTTTGCCGCCACCGAGGAGACCGCGGCCGACCTTGAGCCGGCGGAAGCTGAGGAAGATCGCGTAGATCGCCGGGGCGACCGTGAACAGCACCAGGAGGACGACGGCCGGGGTGACCAGTGCGGCGGGCAGGAACCCGCCGTACTGGTGACTCCGTCGGTTGGTTCGGCGCATCTCAGCCGGCGACCTGGAAGCCGAGCTTCTTCATGTCGTTCACGGTCGCGTCCTGCATGGCATCGAGCGCGCCGGAGAGCGGTGCCTTCTTCTGCAACGCACCTCCGAACGCGTTCGAGTAGGAGTCGAACGTCACGTTCGCGTTCGGGCCCCAGATGTCGAACGTGCGCACACCCTTGGCTGCGGTCGCCATCAGCGTGTTGTAGTCCGGCTGGTTGGACATGAACGGCGGCGGCGACTTCAGCTCCGGCAGTTGCTGACCGGCCGGGGACGCGGGGAACGCTTGCACGTTCTTGATCAGGGACGCCATCCCTGCCTCGGACGAGTTCATCCACTCGACGAACTTGGCCGCCTCGGCCGGGTGCTTGGAGTTGGCGGTGACGGCCTCGGTCTCGCCGCCCCAGATACCGACGGTTGCGTCACCGGCGGTCCAGGCCGGCAGCGGCGCGGCGGCCCACTTCCCGGCGGTGTCCTTGGCGATCGAGGGCAACTGGTTCGGGCCCCACTGCGCGCCGACCCAGCCGATCAGGGTGCCGTTGTTCATGTCGGTGTTCCACTGCGCCGACCAGTTCGGCTGCGGGCTGACGAGGCCCTGCGTGATCAGGTCGTTCCAGAAGTCGGCGACCTTCTTGCTGGCGTCGTCGTTGATCTTCACGGTCCACGTGTCGCCGTCGGCCTTCCACCAGTTGGCCCCGGCCTGCTGCGCGAGCCCGGCGAACCAGCCCGGGTCGGCGGCGGTGAAGTTGCCGATGTACTTCTTCGGCTCCGCCTTCTTGATCGCCGCGGCCGTCGTCGCGTACTCGGCCCAGGTGGCCGGCGCCTTCAGACCGAGCTTGTCGAAGATGTCCTTGCGGTAGAAGAAGACCATCGGGCAGACGTTCTGCGGTACACCGTAGGTCTTGCCCTCGAACTGCACCTGGGACAACGAAGGCTTGTCGTACTTGGTGTCCAGACCCTTCACGTAGTCGTCGATCGGGACCACGACCTGGTTCGCGATCAGCGCGGGCAGCGCCTGGTACTCGACCTCGGTGATGTCGGGGTTCGTACCGGCCTTGTTGTTGGTGATCAGCTTGTTGTAGAGCGTGTACCCGGTGCCGGACGGCTTGGTCAGCTTCACCTGGATGTTCGGGTTCAGCTTGTTCCAGTCGTCGACGACCTTGTCCATCCCGCCGTCCCAGTTGACGTAGGTCAACTCGATGGGTCCGCTGGCAGTGGTCTTCGTGTCGCTGGTCTTGGTGTCGCTGCCTGAGCAAGCGGTCAGTGCCAGCGCAGCGGCCAGAACGCCGGCGCCTATGCGTACGTACATGGTGGTCCTCACTTAGATGCCCAAGCTGGGTACTCGGTCGGCGTGGTCTGGATCCCGATCCACTGCCGGTGGGTGTAACCGGCCAGCTGGCCTTCGCCGCCGTGCCGGGCATAGCCGTCGTTCACATGCACCTCGTTGCTCTTCACCTTCTGCGCGAAGGCGAGGCCGCGCATCGGGTCCTTGGTGAAGACCGAGTTCATCAACGTGCGGTGGCGGTTCACCAGGTCGAGCGCCTCCGCCTCGGTGTCGACGACGGTGATCGGCATCACCGGTCCGAAGATCTCCTCGGTGAACAACGGCATGTCCGGGGTCACTCCGGTCAGCACGGCCGGCTGGTAGAACAAGCCGTCGTACGTGCCGCCCGTCGCGAGCTTTGCGCCGGCCGCGAGCGACGGCTCGACGAGACCCTCGTGAAAGCGCTTCAGCTGTTGCTCGGTGATGATCGGGCCGAGGTCGACGCTGTCCCGCAACGGATCCCCGACGCGCAGCTTCGCGACCCGATCAACGACAGCTGCCGTGAACTCGTCGGCGACCGACCGCAGCACGATGTGCCGGCCGGCGGTGATACAGGTCTGCCCCTGGTACCAGAGCGAGGTCCACAGCGCGCAGCTCGCGGCCTGGTCGATGTCGGCGTCGTCCAGTACGACGAACGCGTTGTCGCCGCCGAGCTCGGTCGCCGCCGCCCGGAAGTTCTTCCCGGCGAACGACGAGATCTGCTGGCCGACCTCGAACGAGCCGGTGAAGTGGATGAGATCGAGATCGGGATGCTCAGAGAGCGTTCTCCCGGTTTCCGGGCCGTCTCCCGGGACCACGTTGAACACACCCGCGGGGACCCCGGCCGCCTTCGCCGCCTCGGCCAGCACCTGACCGCCCGCGATCGGCGTCAGCTCGGCCGGCTTCAGCACGACGGCGTTGCCGTAGGCCAGGCCGGGCGCGAGCGCGCGCATGGCGAGGCTCATCGGGTAGTTCCACGGCACGATCAGCCCGATCACGCCGAGCGGGACCGCCCGGGAGAGCGAGATCTTGCCGTTCTTGTACGGCGGCAGGATCGCGCCGGCGTTCTCGGTCAGCTGGGTGGCCGAGTTCAGCAGCTGGTTGATCGACTGGCCGAGCTCCTCCTCGGCCTTCTCCTTCGTCCCGCCGGTCTCGCGGATGATCAGCGTGAGCAGCTCGTCGCGCCGGTTCTCCAGCTCGCGGGCGAAGGCCCGCAGGATCTCGCACTTGGTGTTCGCGTCCGCCTCGGCCCAGCCCGGCTGCGCCCGCCGGGCGCTGCGGACGGCCCGGTCGACCTGCTCCGCGGAGGCCGTGCCGTAGCGCGCGAACGCCGTACCGGCTGCCTTGTCCAGGACCGGTGACCAGTCCGACGCGGGCGCTTCCGCCCAGCCGTCGATCCACACCTGTGCCTCGTACTCCTGCATTCGCCTCACCCTTCACTTCGGTGGAGATGTCACCACTCGGGAATGCGCTTTCCCCGCAGGATTACGCATTCCCAGGTTCTGGTCAAGGGTCGGTCTCCGAGAAAGTTTTCTGCTCGGTGTCGAAGTGGGCCGGCGGCCTTCGTAGCCAGGGTGAAGGATCGGCAACGGGTCGGTCCGAGCACCGGAGGTCAGGATGACCAGCACCGCCACCACCACGACCGTCGCCCGCTTCCTCGGGCAGAAGCTGCTGGAGCCGCTGCACCTGGTGACCTACATGTGCGACGAGCCCAACGAGGCGATGGCGGCCATCGGCTTCGACGACGGCCAGTACTGGCCGCTCTACTTCGCCGGCCGGGCCGCTCCGCTGGGTCAGGTCCCGGCCGCGGTCGTGGACGCGATCTTCTACAACTTCGCGCCGGGCATGGCCGAGGAGTTCTACACGGGCGTCTGGGAGATCACCACCCCTTCGGAGGCGCTCGCCGCGCGGGAGGCCGGCAGCGTCGCAGCCCTCCGCCGCGTCCTCGGTCCGCTGGCCGACTCCCCCGCCGTCGCCCGCGCCGCCGATCTAGCGCTGCGGATCGCGCTCTCTGCACCGGTCGAGGGTCGTCCCCTGTACGCCGGGTTGCGGACGATCGCCGTACCGACCGAACCGCCCGCCCGGCTCTGGCACGCGGCCACGCTGCTGCGCGAACACCGGGGCGACGGGCACAACGCTGCGCTTGTTGCTGCTGGTCTCGGCGGTCAGGAGGCGCACGTGTTCGCCGCGCTGGACGGTGGGATGACTCCGCGCCAGTACGGCCGGCTTGACCCGCTGTCGGATGCTCAGCTGGAGGCCGTCGTTGCTGGTCTGCGGGATCGCGGGCTGGTCGACTCCGCTGATGGGTTCACTGCGGCCGGCCGGGAGCTCAAGGACCGCATCGAGGAGCAGACCGATGCGGCCGCCGCTCCTGCTTATGCCGGGCTGACTGCTGAGGAGCTCGCCCAGTTCACGGCAGACCTGGAGCCTTTGGCGGCTCGGATCGAGGCTGTCGGCTACTGAGATCGGCGGCTACTGAGGTCGCGTCGCGTAGAAGGTGACCGCCGCCGAGCTGGCGACGTTCAGCGAGTCCACTCCTCCGGCCATCGGGATCTTCACCGTCAGGTCGGCCTGCTCGAGAACATGCGGCTTCAGGCCGTGCCCCTCGGTCCCGAAGATCAGCGCGAGCCGCTCGTCCTTGCGAGCGGCCAGCTCATCGAGCGTGATCGAGTCGTCGGTGAGCGCCAGCGCCGCGGAGACGAACCCTTGCTCCCGCAGCACGGTGAGCGCGCCCGGCCACTCCTCCAGCCGGGTCCACGGCACCTGGAAGACCGTGCCCATCGACACCTTGATCGACCGCCGGTACAACGGGTCCGCACAGGTCGGCGTCACCAGCACCAGATCCACACCCATCGCAGCCGCCGCCCGGAACCCGGCCCCCACATTCGTGTGATCCACGATGTCGTCGAAGATCGCGATCCGCCGTACGGCCGGGGTCAACAACTCCTCGAGCGGTCGAGCCGCCGTCCGCCGGTACGACGCCAGCGCACCCCGGTGCACGTGGAACCCGGTGACCTGCTCCGCCAGCTCCTCGGACACCACATAAACCGGAGTCTCCGGCCACTTGGCGAGCACGTCCTCGAGCGAATCGAGCCATCGCGGCGCGAGCAGGAACGACCGCGGCTCGAACCCACCCTCAGCCGCCCGCCGGATGACTTTGTCGCCCTCGGCAATGAACAGCCCGTGCTCCTCCTCCAGCAACCGCCGAAGAGTCACCTCCCGCAGCTGCACATAATCCGCCAACCGCGGATCCCCCGCCTCACCAACCTCAACCATCCGCCCAGTCACCCACCCATCCCACCACCCCGCCTCCCCCACTCCCAACCCCACACCCCCACCTTGAGCACCCACCAACCATTTCCCGGCCAGAAAAGTGACTGGTGGGCGCCCAAAGATCCACCCCGCGCCCAAAGAGCAGCCGTCGGCTCTTTGTGCACCAACCCCCACCTTGAGCACCCACCAACCGCTTCCGCACCGAAACGATCGGCAGGCTCCCAAAGATCGGCCTCGTGCACGAGGGAGCAGCCCCAAACCGCTTTGGGGAGCTCAGCACCCCGGCCCCCCGACAGGGGAGCACTGCCTACCCGAAACAGCCCGCCAAACTCCCCAAACCGCTTCGGGGAGCGCAACACCCCCGACCACCCCCCGACCGGGGAGCACTCCCTACCCGAAACAGCCCGCCAAACTCCCCAAACCGCTTCGGGGAGCGCAACACCCCCGACCACCCCCCGACCGGGGAGCACTCCCTACCCGAAACAGCCCGCCAAACTCCCCAAACCGCTTCGGGGAGCGCAACACCCCCGACCCACACCCTCGACCGGGGAGCACTCCCCACCCGAAACAGCCCGCCAAACTCCCCAAACCGCTTCGGGGAGCGCAACACCCCGGCCCACACCCTCGACCGGGGAGCACTCCCCACCCGAAACAGCCCGCCAAACTCCCCAAACCGCTTCGGGGAGCGCAACACCCCGGCCCCCCGACCGGGGAGCACTGCCCACCCGAAACAGCCTGCCGAACTCCCCAAACTGGTTTGGGGAGACCCCTTGGGCGATTGGGGTGGGCGGGGCTGCGGCGGAGCGTGGCGCCGGCGGGCTTGCGGCGGCTGAGGGGCGGGCGGGAGCCTGCGGGCCGGCGGTGGAACGGGGCGGGGGTTCTGTCAGGTGGGGCGGGCAGAGATCTGCGGGGTGGGGGTGTTAGGTGGGGCGGGCGGTGGCGGCCACCTCGACTACGTTGCCTATGACGACGATGGCGGGGGCGCCTACGCCGGCTTCGCGCATGGTGGTGGCAATGGTGGCGAGGGTGGCGGTGACTCGGTGCTGGCTGGGGAGGGTGCCGTCGGCGATGGCTGCGGCGGGGGTGGTGGCGGGGCGGCCGGCGGCGATCAGGCGTTCGGTGATGGCGGGGAGGTTCTCGACTGCCATCAGGAGAACCAGGGTGCCGCTGAGTTGGGCGAGGGCGTCCCAGTTGACCAGGGAGTCCGGGTGGGACGGCGGGATGTGGCCCGAGACGACGGTGAACTCGTGGGTGACGCCGCGGTGTGTGACGGGGATACCGGCGACGGCCGGGACCGAGATGGAGCTCGTGATTCCCGGTACGACGGTCCACGGGACACCGGCCTCGGCGCAGGCGAGCGCCTCCTCGAAGCCACGGCCGAAGACGTACGGATCGCCGCCCTTGAGCCGTACGACGACCTTCCCGGCGCGACCACGTTCGACCAGGATCCGGTTGATCTCCTCCTGCTGAGCAGCTCGTCCACGCGGCAGCTTGGCCGCGTCGAACAGCTCTACGTCGGGTGACAGCTCGTCCAGCAACTGCTGCGGGGCAAGCCGATCGGCGACGACCACCTCAGCCTCGGCCAGCAGCCGCCGTCCGCGCACGGTGATCAGGTCCGGGTCGCCCGGTCCCCCGCCGACCAAGTACACGCCAGGCCGGTTGCCGGCCGCAGCGCGGGCACCGAGCTCGCCGGTGCGGAGGCCTTCCAGGATCGCGTCCCGGACGGCGGCCGAACGACGGTGATCGCCACCACCGAGCACCCCGATGGTGACGTTGTCGTGCTGACCGGAGGCCGGGGTCCAGGCAGTTGCCCGGGAGCGGTCGTCGGAGCGGACGCAGAAGATCCGGCGTTCCTCGGCCTCGCGGGACACCTCGTCGTTCACGGCCACGTCATCGGTGGCAACCACGACGTACCAGGCATCGGCGAGGTCACCGGACTGATAGCCGCGCGAGATCCAGGTCAGCGACGGGTTGGCGAGCAGGCCTTCGATGGTCGGGGTGATCGACGGGGAGATGACGTCGATGACCGCGCCGGACTCGAGCAGCCGCGGCAGCCGGCGCTGGGCGACGCCGCCACCGCCGACCACGACGACGCGGCGTCCGGTGAGGACGAGGCCGGAGAGGTACTGGTCGGTCACGAGTCGATCCCCGCGGACTCGAAGGTCGCCATCTCGCCGAGCGCCCGGACCGCACAGGCGAGGATCGGGTAAGCGAGAACAGCGCCCGTACCTTCACCGAGCCGCAGATCCAGGTCAACAAGCGGGACCAGGCCGAGCGTCTTCAGCGCGACCGCATGCCCCGGCTCGGCCGAACGATGCCCGGCCACGCAGTAGTCGACCGAGTGTGGCGCGAGCGCCTGAGCGACCAGAGCGGCCGCACCCGCGATCACGCCGTCCAGGATGACCGGCACCCGGTTGGCGGCACCGCCGAGGATGTACCCAGCCAGTGCCGCATGCTCGAGACCGCCGAAGGCCTGCAGCGCCCCAAGCGGATCAGAAGCCGGTACGGCGTGCTTCGCCAACGCGGACTGCACAATCGCGGTCTTGCGCGCGAGGGTGGCGTCGTCGATGCCCGTCCCCCGGCCCGTCACCACCTCGGCGGTCGAACCGGTGAAGGTGGCGATCAGAGCGGCCGAGGCGGTCGTGTTCGCGATGCCCATGTCGCCGGTGAGCAGGCAGCGGTACCCGTCCTTGACCAGCGTCTCGGCCAGATCGAAGCCGACGGTGATGGCTGCGCAGACCTCGTCGTACGTCAGGGCGGCTTCGACCGACAGGTCGCGGGTCCCGGGCCGGACCTTCGCGTGCACGACGTCGAGCTCGTCGATCGGCGCGGCCACCCCCACATCGACAACCCGGACATCGACCCGGTTGTTGGCGGCGAAGGCGTTCACCGCGGCGCCACCGGCGACGAAGTTCGCCAGCATGCCCGCGGTCACCTCCTGCGGCCACGGGGACACACCCTGCGCATGGACGCCGTGATCGGCCGCGAACACCGTCACGACAGCCGGTGTCGGCACCGCGGGCGGGCAGACTCCCGTCATACCGGCGACTCGGACCGACAGATCCTCGAGCACGCCCAGCGAGCCCGGCGGCTTCGTGAGCTGCCCTTGACGCTCCGCAGCCGCCCGCATCGCCACCTCGTCCGCGGGCGCGATCCGCGCCAGGTACTCCTCCACCGCTTGCCCTCCACTGTTCGATGCCCACTCGTGCATCGATCTTCGCATCCTCAGGCGGCTCCCCTCGGACGGCATGCGATCCGGTGGACAGTAATGTCGGATTCACCACACGTCGCAGATCGCGGAGGACCCCAGATGTCGCTCGATCGTCCTGTCACACCGGACCCGTACAAGCTGCTCCCCGAGGTGGGCAGCTTCACTCTCACCAGCACCGACGTGACCGAGGGTGAGAAGCTTCCCGACGCCCAGGTGTTTGCCGCGGGCAACACGTCGCCGCAGCTCAGCTGGTCCGGCTTCCCGGCCGAGACCAAGGGCTTCGTCGTCACCTGCTTCGACCCCGACGCCCCGATCGTGTCCGGCTTCTGGCACTGGGTCCTGGTCAACCTCCCCGCCGACGTCACCGAGCTGGAGACCGGCGCCGGCGCCACCGACCGCCTCGCCAACGGCGCGTTCCACGTCCGCAACGACTTCGGCACCAAGAACTTCGGTGGCGCCGCTCCCCCCGCGGGCGACCAGAACCACCGCTACTACTTCGTCGTGCACGCGATCGACGTCGAAGCCCTCGACGTCGACGACGAGGCCACTCCCGCCGTCGTGTCGTTCAACCTGGCCTTCCACACGCTGGCCCGCGCCATCCTCACGCCGACGTACCAGACCGCGGAGTAAACGTCCGCTCGATCCACTCGACGCCCGCGGCCACCGTGGCGCGGGCCTCGAACAGCCAGCTTTCGGCCGGGCCGACCGAGCCTTGCGTGCCTGCACCTGCGCGGACAGCCTGATCAGCCAGTACGGCGACCTCGTGCGTGATGCCGTGCTCGCCGTACGGGAGTGAGCCGTAGAAGGTGTCGATGGTGCGGTAATCCCGCCACCCGCTGAGGGTCGGCATGCGGTATTCGTGGTAGCGCTTGCCCTCGACCTCGGCGATCGCTTCCGCGTGGTGGCACACGGTCAGCGTCTTCAGTGGCGCGCCGAGCAGCAGCACGCGGCCGTCGAGCTCGAGCAGCCGGCCGAGCGTCCCGTCGGGTCCCCACGGGTCGTCCGCATCAGTGATCAACTCGGGCGCCCGCGGTCCGAGCGCAGCGAAACTCACCTCGGGATGCGAACTGCGTAACGCACCCGGCCAGGTTCGGACCCGCTCCGGGAATCGCCCGAAGTCGCGTCGAGCCGACGACACCGCCGGATCGAACGCCGGCATCTCGTCGTACGCCCGCCGCCACGCCTCCGGCCAGAACTTCAGGTGGTACGGACTGTCGTCCCAGCCACAGAAAGCCACCAAAGTTCCGTCAGGTCCGAGGGCGTCCCGGAGCGCAAGCAGCACGGTGTCGATCCCGCCGACCACCCACCCGAGCGCCGACAGCCGCGCGTGCACCATCAACACGTCGCCCGCACGCACGCCCAACTCCCGCACGCCCCGCGCGATCCCGCTCCGCGTCAGTGGCTGGAACTCCGGATCGCCCAACATCGCCGCCGTAGGAAACGCCATCCCGCCATCCTGTCGCCAAGGACATGAGGTGGCGAGGCAATTTCGGCCGCCCGCACCCCAGCTGAGCGTGCCGCTGGGGCCGGCGGTCGACCTCTATAGGTCCGTACCGACTAGTCCTTGATGCCGGATTGGGTGACACCTTGGATCAGGTAGCGCTGGAGGAAGGCGAAGATCAGGACGAGCGGCAGGATCGAGACTGCCACCGCCATGAACAGTTCGTGGATGTTGATGGTTTGGGCGGTGACGAAGGTGGACATCGCGACTTGGATGGTCCAGGACGACGAGTCCTGACCGATCACCAAGGGCCAGAGGAAGGAGTTCCAGTTGCCGATGAAGGTGATGGCGGCGATGGCAGCGAAGAAGGGCAGTGAGTTCGGTACGACGATGCGCCAGAAGACGCCGAAATAGCCGGCTCCGTCGACGCGGGCCGCTTCTTCGAGTTCCTTGGGAAAATTCAGAAAATACTGTCGGAAGAGGAAGGCCGCGAATCCACTGAACAGCGTCGGGATGATCAGGCCGCGCAGGGTGCTGACCCAGCCGAGCGACGAGACCACGATGAAGCTCGGGATGAAGGTGACCGCGCCGGGGATCATCAAGGTCGCCACGATGGCGTAGAAGATCTTGTCGGCGTGCTTGTACGGGATCCGCGCCAGGCCGTAGCCCGCCATCGAGGCCAGCAGCAGCTGGCCGCCGGTGCCAAGGATTCCGACGACGGCCGAGTTGTACATCGCCCGCGCCATCGGCACCTGGTTGTCGTTGAACAGCTCACCGATGTTGCCCCATTGGATGTCCTTGGGGAACAGCTGCCAGTCCGGCGCGGTGATGTCGGCTTCCGTCGACAGTGCGTTGCGCAGGATCAGGTAGAACGGCAGCACGAACAACACGACCGCGATCAGCAGCGCGATCCAGCGCAGTACCAGCGCGATCGGGCTCCGCTTGAAGCCGATCGGCTCCAGAGTTCCGGTGGTGCGTTCCGCGGTGGCCATCAGTCGCCAGCCTTTCCGAAGCCGAAGATCCGGGTCTGCAGCAGGGTGACGATCATGATGATCACGGCCAGCAGCAGGGCGCCGGCCGAACCGTGGCCGAGGTCCTGGATCGAACCGAGCGAGATGCTGTACAGGTACATCAGCGGCGGCCGCGCGAAGTTCTGCGCGCTGCCGAGCAGGTTGTAGAACTCGTCGAACGCCTGGTACGCCGCGATCAGGTTCAGCAGCAGCACCGACACCGAGGTGGCGCGCAGCTGCGGGAGCGTGATGTAGCGGAACACCTGCCACCCGGGCTTGGCTCCGTCCACGTACGCCGCCTCGTACAGCGACGGGTTGATCCGCTGCAGGCCCGCGATGAACAGGATCATGTAGAAGCCGAGCTGCAGCCAGAGCCGCACCGTGATGATCGGAATCCAGTACCACGGCGGATCCAGCGTGGACAGCCAGGCGATGTTGTCGATACCGAACCAGCCGAGCACGGTGTTGGCCAGACCGAACCGGACGCCGTTGAAGATCGACAACTTCCAGATCAGCGACGCGACGACGTACGAGCAGGCCGTCGGCAGGAAGAACACCGAGCGGAAGAAGGCCTTCGCGACCTTCACCTGGTTGACCAGCAGCGCGAGCGCCAGCGACATCACGAAGGTCAGCGGCACGATGAAGATCGCGAAGATCGTGAACGTGCCGAGACTCGAGAGGAAGTTGTGGTCGGTCAGCATGTCGATGTAGTTCTGCAGACCGACGAACTTCGATGGCGTGACCGTGTTGTACGCGTCGAAGAAGCTGAGGACCAGGCTCCAGATGATCGGCAGGTACGAGAAGACCAGCAGGCCGAGCACGAACGGGCCGACGAACAGCCAGAACGACAGCGTGCTGCCGGCGATACCCTTCTGACGCCGTCCCCGGTCCCGCCGCTTACCAGACACGGCGGGCTCGGTACGACGGACGTCGGTCGAACTGCGGCTCATCCGAACAGCCGCGACAGCTCGTCGTTCACCGTCTTCTCGGCCTTGGAGATCTCCCCTGCCGGGTCCGATCCCTTCCGGATGATGTTGGTGAGCATGTCGTTGAACGCGGTGTTCATCTTCGGGGTCCAGGCGGGATCATCGGTGTGCCCGAACTCGCCGGTCAGCCGGACCGTCTCGGCGGCGACGCCGCTCTGCAGCTTGGCGGCCTTCGCGGCCAGCGACTTGCGCGGCGGGATGTGGAAGCCGTAGTTCAGGCACCAGTCCTCCTGGAACTCCTGCTGGTCGATCCACAGCCACTTGACGAACTTCTTCGCCGCGTCGACGTTCGCGCTCTTCGCGTTGACGAACTGCGTCCAGCCGCCGGAGTAGACCGCCTGCTTGCCCTCGGCATCGAGCTTCGGGAACGGGATGACGCCGAGGTCGTCGCCGAGTGCCTTCTGCAGTCCCGGCAGTGCCCACATGCCGATCCACTGCATCGCCACCAGCCCCTGGACCAGCGCGCCCGGGTCGGTCCAGTCGGTCGGCGCACCGAGCAGCACGCTCTTGCTCGCGTACAGCTCGTGCAGCTTGCCGAACGCCTTGGCCGCGCGCTCGTTGGCGAAGCCCGCCTTGTGATCGGTCGTCAGGCGGTCGCCGCCGGACGACCAGAGCGCCGGTGCACCGAGCGCGAGGCCGCCGTCGTTGCCGACGAAGATGCCCTTGACCTTGTCGGTCGTCAGCCCCTTGGCGGCGGCGATCAGGTCGTCGATCGTCTCCGGCGGCTTGATGCCGGCCTTGTCGAGCAGCGACTTGCGGTAGTAGATCACCTGCGGGTCGACGATCATCCGGATGCCGTAGACCTTGCCGTCGACCGTGTTGGTCGCGAGGTCGGCAGGGCTGAAGTCGTCCTTGACGTCGGCGAGGATGTCGTCGAGGGCAACGACCTGGTTGCTCTTCACCATGCTGAGGTTCAGCTGGCTCTCGAAGATGTCCGGGCCCTTGTTCGACAGCAGGCCGGAAGCGAGCTTGCTGGCGTAGTCGCCCGGCGTCCACTCCACCGCGACTCCTGCGTCGGTGTAGGCCTTGGCGTACTTGAGCGCCGCCTCCTTGGTCCCGTTCTCGCCGTACTGGTGGTACCACTGCGAGAGATTGACCTTCGCCCCGCCGCCACCACCTCCGGTCGACGGCCGGCCGGTGTTTCCGCCGCAGGACGCGGCGAAGGCCGCGATCGCGGCCAGTCCACCGGCCCGCTTGAGCAGATCCCGCCGGTTCAGACCGGCGTTCGGAACATGAGCAGGCATGAATTCCACCTCCCGAAGAGCAGCGCCGCAGGGGTAGAGGCGCTCAGTGAGTTCCGAGTTACTTAACGGGGTTAAGCATCTCCGATTTCGCACACAGTACAACTAAATCGAACATCGCAACAGCCTCCACCCAGGGAACGTTACTAGGTGAATCGTTGAAGAATTACCAGGCACACTGAACCAAAAGCGCGCCCGGCGCAAGACCGGGCGCGCTGTTCTGTGTTCGATTGTGTGGAATGTTGCGCGTACGGTACCGACCCGTGATCAGTTAAGCGTTTTCCCGTCCGCCGCCAACCGGATCAACGACTCCGTTGGCGCAAAACGCTCGCCGTACTTCGCGGCCAATTCCGTTGCTCTTTCAACGAACTCCGGTACGCCGTACGAGTTGATCGCCTGGAGCGCACCCCCGAGCAGCGGCGGGAACCCGATTCCGAAGATGGAACCGATGTTCGCGTCCGCCACCGAACGCAGTACGCCCTCGTCGAGGCAGCGCATCGTCTCCAGCGACATGATGAACGTGAACCGGTCCTGGAGGTCGACCACAGTGGCGTCCGACGTACCGGTGAAGTGCTCACGCAGACCGGGCCACAACCGCTTCGGCCCATCGGCCGGGTAGTCGTAGAAGCCGGCGCCGGCCGCCTTGCCGCGCCGGTCGAACTCGTTGACCATCCGATCGGTGACCGCCATCCCGGCGTGGTCGTCGAAGGCACCCGCGCTGCCGCCGGCCGCGCGGGCCGCGTCGCGGATCTTCTGCGGCAGCGTCAGCGTGACCTCGTCGATCATCGCCAGCGGCGGCGCCGGGAAGCCGGCCAGCGACGCGGCGCGCTCGATCATCACCGGATCGACGCCCTCGCCGACCATCGCGGCACCCTCCATCACCAGCGTGCCGAAGACGCGCGAGGTGAAGAAGCCACGGCTGTCGTTGACCACGATCGGCGTCTTCTTGATCTGCCGGACGACGTCGTACGCCTTGGCCAGGGTCCGGTCGGATGTCTTCTCCCCCACGATCAGCTCGACCGCGGGCATCCGGTCGACCGGCGAGAAGAAGTGCATCCCGACGAAGTCGTCCGGCCGGTCGATGCCGTCGGCGAGCGAGGTGATCGGCAGCGTCGACGTGTTCGAGCAGAGCAGCGCGTCGGGCTCGATCACACCGGCGATCTCGGCGAAGACCTTCTGCTTGAGCTCCTCGCTCTCGAAGACCGCCTCGATCACCAGGTCGGCCCCGGCCAAGTCGTTCGGGTCTGCGCTGGGCGTGATCCGGCTCAGGAACTCCTCGACCTTCGCCACGGTGGTCCGGCCCTTCTGCAGTTGCTTGGCCAGCAGCTTCTCGGAGTAGGCCTTGCCCTTCTCGGCCGCCTCCAGCGAGACGTCCTTGAGCACGACCTCCATCCCCGCCTTCGCGCACTCGTACGCGATCCCGGCGCCCATCATGCCCGCGCCGAGCACGCCGACCTTGCGCGCCTTGTACGCCGGTACGCCGTCCGGCCGCGAGGCTCCGGCGTTGATCGCCTGCAGGTCGAAGAAGAACGCCTTGATCATGTTCTTCGAGATCTGGCCGGTCGCGAGCGAGACGAAGTACCGCGACTCGATCCGGGACGCGGTGGCGAAGTCGACCTGCGCGCCCTCGATCGCGGCGCTCATGATCGCCCGCGGCGCCGGGTACGGCGCACCCTTCAGCTGCTTGCGCAGGTTCGCCGGGAAGGCCGGCAGGAACGCGGCCAGCTTCGGCGAGGACGGCGTACCGCCCGCGATCTTGTACCCGTCGCGGTCCCACGGCTGCTTGGCATCCCCGTCGTACTCTTCGATCCACTTGTACGCCGTCGCCAGCAACTGGTCGGCCGGCACGATCTCGTCGATGATGCCGACCGATAGCGCGTGCGCGGGCTTCATCCGCTGCCCCTGCAGCAGCACCTTCATCAACGCGTCCTGCAGCCCGAGCATCCGGACCGTTCGCGTGATGCCGCCACCACCCGGCAGCAGACCGAGCGTCACCTCCGGTACGCCGAGCTCGATCCGGTTGTCATCGGCAACGATGCGGTGGTGCGTGGCGAGCGCGATCTCCAGCCCGCCGCCGAGCGCCGTACCGTTGATCGCGGCAACGACCGGGACGCCGAGCGTCTCGAGCACCCGGAGCTGCCGCTTGATCTCCTCGATCATCTCGAAGACCTGCTGCGCGTTCTCAGGCTGGATCTGCGACAGCACCTCGAGGTTGCCACCGGCGAAGAACGTCGACTTCGCGCTGGTCACGATGACGCCCTTGAGCGTCTCGCGCGAGGCTTGCAGCCGCTCGACCGTGGCCCCCATCGCGGCGACGTACGCGTCGTTCATCGTGTTCGCCGACGCATCCGGGTCGTTCATCGTCAGCGTGACGACGCCGTCATCGTTCTTCCACTCGATCATCGGATTGGTCGCGGAGGCGTCCCGCCAAGCTGAGCAGGGAGGTACCGCGACTTCCCCCCTTCGCGGATCGGGGACTGTCGGTCCCGTCTGATTGGATCTCTGACATGTCTCGGTTCCGGCTGTATCCAGCTCCTCCGCAGGAGGTCGCGTTGCTGGAGCAGTGCAGGCAGGCCCGCTATGTATGGAATCTGGCAATTGAGCAGTGGTCGATGTGGTCTCGTGACAAGGGCCCGACACCCGGGTATTGCGAGCAGGCTCGCCAGTTGACTGAAGCACGAGCCGCGTCCGCCTGGCTCCGTGCGGGAGCCCAGACCGTGCAGCAACAGGCCCTGCGGGACTTCAACCAGGCAGCCAGAAACTACTACTCCGGCACCCACCGGCGGCCGACTTGGCGCAAAGCCGGGCTGAACGAGGGCTTTCGGATCGTCGGTGCTCAAGCGTCTCGGATCGTAAGGCTGAGCCGCAAGTGGGCACAGGCACTGGTGCCGAAGGTCGGCTGGGTGAGATTCCGGCTGTCCCGCGCCATTCCCGACGCGAAGTCGTACAGAATCACCCGTGATCGGGCGGGCCGCTGGCATCTTGCGTTCGCCGCCGTGCCACAACCAATCCCTGCGCCGGGATCGGGCGAGGTGGTAGGCGTGGACCGCGGAATTGCTGTCTCTGCCGCATTGTCGACCGGCGAGCTTCTGTCGTGCCCGCGCTTCTCTCACCGCGAGCACGAACGACTCATCCGCTTGGAACGCCGGCTGAGGCGCTGCCGCCGCGGTTCGAATCGGCATGGGCGAGTAAGAACTGCCCTCGCGAAACTTCACGCCCGGGCGGCGGATCGCCGCAAGGACTGGATCGAGAAGTGCAGCACAGACCTCGCGCAGCGATTCGACGTCATCCGAGTGGAAGACCTGCGTGTTGCCCAGATGACGAGGCGACCTCGGCCGAAGCCTGACCCCGAAAGACCAGGTAGGTACCTGCCGAACCGTCGACGCGCCAAGGCCGGACTCAATCGCGGTATCCTCGCCAACGCTTGGGCCGCTCTGGTTGGTCGACTTGAGCAGAAAGCCCCTGGGCGGGTCGAGAAGGTCAACCCCGCGTACACGTCGCAGACCTGTAGCGTCTGCGGGCATCGCGCACCGGACAACCGCGAGAGCCAAGCGGTCTTCCGGTGCGCAGCCTGCGGATACCAGGCGAACGCGGACGTCAACGCGGCAGTGAATATCGCAGCCGGACGGGCTGTCAGTGCACGCCGAGGGGTGCCCCCACGGGTCCCACCGAAGCGTGAACCTCAACGCGCTGCCTCCGGGTAGTCTTTGGAATCCTCACACCATGGGTGTGGGGAGGACGTCAAGCCGCAAGCCTTTCGATGATCGTCGCGACGCCCATGCCGCCGCCGACGCACAGGGTGGCCAGGCCGTAGCGGAGCTCGCGCCGCTCCAGCTCGTCCAGCAGGGTTCCGATCTGCATCGCGCCGGTGGCGCCGAGCGGGTGCCCGAGCGCGATCGCGCCGCCGTTCACGTTCACCTTCTCGTGCGGTACGCCGAGGTCGTTCATGAAGTGCAGGACAGCCGCGGCGAACGCCTCGTTCATCTCGTACAGGTCGATGTCGGACGCCTCGAGCCCGGCCTTGGCCAACGCCTTCCGGGCAGCAGGTGCCGGACCGGTCAGCATGATCGTCGGGTCCGCGCCGCTCACGCCCACGGACACCACACGGCCGCGCGGAGCCTGGCCAAGCGCCTCGCCGGCCTTCTCACTGCCGACCGCCACCAGGGCAGCGCCGTCGACGATGCCGGACGAGTTGCCGGCGTGGTGGACGTGCTCGATCCGCTCGACGCGCACGTACTCCTCCAGCGCGACCGCGTCGAAGCCACCGTGCTCACCGATCGCCGCGAACGACGCGGGCAGACCGGCCAGCGTCTCCACCGTCGTACCCGGCCGGACCAGCTCGTCGTGATCGAGGATCTGCAGGCCGTTGCGGTCAACCACCGGTACGACGGATCGCGCGAAGTAGCCGTTCGCCCAGGCCTTGGCCGCCCGCGCGTGCGACTCGGCGGCGTACGCGTCGACGTCGGTCCTGGAGAAGCCGTCCATGGTCGCGATCAGGTCGGCGCTGATGCCCTGCGGGATGAAGCCGGTGGCCAGCGCGGTCTCCGGGTCCATCGCCCAGGCACCGCCGTCCGAGCCCATCTTCACCCGGGACATCGACTCGACGCCGCCGGCCAGGATCAGGTCCTCCCAGCCGGAGCGGATCCGCTGCGCGGCCTGGTTGACGGCCTCCAGACCGGAGGCGCAGAACCGGTTGAGCTGGACGCCACCGGTCGTGTTCGGGTAGCCGGCCATCAGCACGGCGGTCCGGGCGATGTCCATGCCCTGGTCGCCGATCGGAGTCACCACGCCGAGCACCACGTCGTCGATCACGGCCGGATCGAGCTGCGGGTTCCGGGTCCGGTACTCCTCCAGCAGCCCGGTGATCAGCTGGATCGGTTTCACCTCGTGCAGGGCGCCGGTCGGCTTGCCCTTACCCCGCGGTGTGCGGATCGCGTCGTACAGGAAGGCTTCACTCATGATGTTCCCGTCGGTCGAGTCGTCCCTCGCATTGTGACAGTGTTGGTGTCACGGTCGTCAAGGGGCCCGGTTTATGATCTCCGCCATGCCTACTGTGTCCACGACCGGCAAGCCGGAGGGTCCGGACGACGCCACGCTCACGGTCGACGAACTGTCGACGCGGGTGGGGATGACCGTCCGCACGCTGCGGTTCTACGCCGGGCGCGGCCTGATCCCGCCGCCGATCCGCCGCGGCCGGGTCGGGTACTACGGCGCCGAGCACATCGCGCGGCTCGATCTCGTCCGGGAGCTGCAGGCGCACGGCTTCACCCTGTCCGCGATCGAGGGCTATCTGGAGCGGATCCCGGCGGATGCGACGCCGGAGGACATCGCGCTGCACCGCACGCTGCTGACGCCGTGGATGCGCGATCTGCCCGAGACTCTCGATCGGGCCGCGCTGGTACGACGTACCGGCCGTGAACTGAGCGATGACGACATCGTCGCGTTGGTCGCGCTGGGTGTGGTCGAGCCGACCCCGGACGAAGACGTCTTCCACGTCGCGACCGCCCATCTCGGGCTCGGCGCCGAGCTGCTCGACCTGGATCTACCCGTCGACGCGGTGCTCGCGGTGACCCGGGTCTTCGCCGACCACGGACGGGCGATCGCCGAGGAGCTGACCGAGGTGTTCCGGACCATGGTCTGGCCGCACTACCGGGATTCGGGCGGCGCGCCGGAGCACATCCAGCAGCTCGTCGAACGCTTCAAGCCGGTCACCATCCAGGGGCTCGTGATCGCGTACGAGCGCGCAGTCGGCGAGACCCAGCGCGAGACGATCCGCCGTACCCAGAGCAAGCGCGGCAAGCGCTAGGAAGTTCGCAGAATTTCGGTAGGGCCCGCGAAGGGTTTTCTGCCGAATCTGTCGGGACCGGCGGATAGCGTGCGCGCATGAAGTCGGTGAGTGTGCGTGATCTGAGTCCTGCCGAGGTGAAGAGAGCCGTCGGTGCGACGACCTACTCCAAAGGGCTGGACTACGCCCGAAGCCGAGCGGTCAGGTCGATGTGGTGGGACTCCGAGGGGAGTGTGCTTCACGGTCGGGTGCGTGGGCGGCTGGAAGAGTTCTACGAGACGACTGTCCAGCTCTCGTCTCCTGGCTATGGTCGCGCGGAGTACGTCCAAGGCGATTGCAGCTGCCCGGTCATGTTCGACTGCAAACATGCCGCCGCATTGGTTCTGGAGGCGATCGCGTCCGCCGCAGTGGCACCCGCCGTCTCACAGCCGTCCTTGCCAAGTCTCCAACCGACGCCTGCGCGGAAGCCCGCTCGACCGGCAGTAGTGGTACGGCCACCGACCTGGGAGGATTCCCTCGGCCTGATCCTCGGTGCGAAGGCCGCGGCGAACGACCCCGGCCACGCAGCGCCGCTCGCGATCGAGCTGACCTTGTCAACGAGACCTTCGCCGTACGGCGCGGAGCGGTCGACATCAGCTCGACCGCAGCTGATGGGACGCGTGGTGAAGGCGGGCCGGACCGGCTGGGTGCGGGGAAACCTGAGCTGGGGCAGGCTGAGCAACTCCTACGGCGAGCTGATCGCTGTGCATGCGCAGGTGCTCCGGGAGCTCTATGCCTCCTACAACTCGCGCAGAGCTGACTTCAGCTACTACAGCGATGACAAGCTCATCGCCCTGTCCGACTTCAACAGCCGACAGCTCTGGACGCTCCTGGACCAGGCCCTGTCGGTCGGTGTGCGGTTGGTCTACAGCAAGAAACGCCAGGGCGACCTCGACCCGTACGACGACGCCGAGTTCAGTCTGGACGTCACGCAGGACGCCTCGGACGGCTCGCTGGTGGTGCGACCGGTCATTCGGGTCGCGTCTGATGGAGATGGTCCGGCGCGAGATCTGGTACCCATCGCATTCATCGGCGTCGAGGGGCACGGGCTGATCTGGGCCGACCGGACCGAGCTCGCGGCCGCGCAGGATCCGGCCGAGGTGCGATTCCGGTTGGCCAGGCTTTCCCGATCGGTGCCGCCAGGACTCCAGCAGACTGTGCTGGCCGGGCAGAGCGTGCGGATCCCGTCGACCGAGACCGCCCGCTTCCGCGCGGAGTACTACCCGCACCTTCGGAAGGTGGCAGCGGTCGTTTCGTCGGACGGATCGTTCTCGCCGCCGGCGATCTCCGGCCCGCAGCTCAGTCTGCAGGCCGGGTACGGCGACTTCCATGTACTGGATCTCAGCTGGAGCTGGCTCTATCAGGTCGACGACGCGCACATCCGCCTGCCGCTGGGATCGGGCCCGTCGGAGAGCGACCTCTACCGTGATCCGGCCAAGGAGCTCGAGATCCTAACCGATCTCGACCTGCCCGAGGAGCTACGCTCCGACTCCACCCTCCGGGGGCTCGAGACCTTGCAGTTCAGCACCGAGGTGCTGCCCCGTCTGGCCGCGCAGCCAGAGGTGGACGTGGTGGTGACCGGCGCGCCGGTCGACTATCGCGAAGCAGGCGATTCGTTGACCATCGGTGTCTCGACCTCGGCGCCGGCCGGTGAGACGGACTGGTTCGACCTCGGGATCTCGATCACGGTCGAGGGGCAGAAGATCCCCTTTGTCGACGTCCTCCGTGCCCTGACCGCCGGACAGTCCTACCTTCTCCTCCTCAGTGGCGCCTACTTCAGCCTGGACAAGCCGGAGCTACAGACGCTGCGGGCCCTGGTCGAGGAGGCCAAAGCACTCCAGGACTCCCCCAGCGGCAACCTGAAGATCAGCCGGTTCCAGGTCAGTCTGTGGGACGAGCTGGAGGCGCTCGGCGTGGTCGGCCGCCAGGCGAAGGCCTGGAAACAGCAGTTGACCGCACTGCGATCCGTCGACCCGGCCGTCCGCACAGAGCTGCCCGCCACGATCCAAGCCTCGCTGCGGCCCTATCAGCTCGACGGATTCCGCTGGCTGGCGTTCCTGTGGCAGTTCGGTCTGGGAGGCATTCTGGCCGACGACATGGGACTCGGCAAAACTCTGCAAACGCTGGCCTTGATCGCCCACGTCAAGGCGACCGAAACCGCTCCTGCTCCGTTCCTGATCGTCGCCCCCACCAGCGTCGTGTCGAACTGGCCGTCCGAAGCCGCCCGGTTCGCGCCCGGCCTGAAGGTCGTGCCGATCGCCGACACACTGCGTCGCCGCGGCCAGACGCTCGCCGAGGCGATCGGCGATGCCGACGCCGTGGTGACCTCCTACACGCTGCTTCGTCTCGATATCGACGCCTATGCGGATCGATCGTGGTCAGGGCTGATCCTGGACGAAGCGCAGTTCGCCAAGAACCATCAGTCCAAGCTCTACCAGGCCTGCCGACGCCTGCCGACACCGTTCAAGCTGGCCATCACCGGCACGCCGATGGAGAACAACTTGATGGAGCTGTGGTCGCTGCTGTCGATCACCGCACCTGGTCTCTTCCCCAGCCCGACCCGCTTCGCCGAGTACTACGCCCGCCCGATCGAGAAGCAGGGTGCTTCCGACCGGCTGGCCCAGCTGCGCCGACGGATCAAGCCGCTGGTGATGCGCCGGACCAAGGAGCAGGTGGCAGCCGATCTCCCCGCCAAGCAGCAACAGGTGATCGAGGTGGAGCTTCAGCCGCGGCACCGCAAGCTCTACCAGACCCACCTGCAGCGCGAACGACAGAAGATCCTCGGACTGGTCGGCGACCTCGACAAGAACCGGTTCACGATCTTCCGGTCGCTCACCCTCCTGCGGCAGCTGAGCCTGCACGCCGGGCTGGTCGACGAGACCCACAGCAGCCTGCCCAGCGCGAAGATCGAGGCGCTGCTGGGCCAGCTCCCCGACATCATCGGCAGCGGGCACCGCGCAGTGGTCTTCAGTCAGTTCACAGGGTTCCTGGACCTGGTGCGGCAGCGACTGGATGCGGACGGCATCGAGTACTGCTATCTCGACGGGAGCACCCGCAACCGGCCGGCCGTACTGCAGAAGTTCAAGGACGGCGAGGCCCCACTGTTCCTGATCAGTCTCAAGGCCGGTGGGGTCGGGCTGAACCTGACCGAAGCCGACTACTGCTTCCTGCTCGATCCTTGGTGGAATCCGGCGACCGAAGCGCAGGCGATCGACCGGATCCACCGGATCGGGCAGCAGCGGACGGTGATGGTCTACCGCTTGATCGCCAAGGACACCATCGAGCAGAAGGTGATGGAGCTGAAGGAGCGCAAGGCAGCCCTGTTCGCCAGCGTGATGGATGAGGGCAACGCCTTCGGCGCCGGGCTGAATGCCGACGACATCCGAGGGCTGTTCAGCTGATCCGCGGCCCGGATCAGGGTGTGGGCAGCCGGAGGTGCGAGGGCCGCACGGAGATCGCTGCCTGTGACAACCGGATCGGCTGCCCGCGCGTCGAGCTTCGGTGAAGAAGATCCTGATCGCAGCAGCCGCCCTCCTGCTCTCCGTGGTCTGGTTGCCCACAGCAACCGCATCCACGACGCACCAGGTCGGTATCGCCACCTATTCCCTGGGGGACTCGGTGTTCGAGCTCCCACCAGCAGCCGACGGGACGCCCGCCAAGGGCGAGCTCACGGCCGTCGTGCACTACCCGAAGGACCTCGCCGGGCACCGCTACCCCGTCGTACTGATCTCGCACGGGCTATGGATCAGTTGTGCGGACAAGCAGGCGTGGAAGGACCAGGACTGGGTGAAGCTGGACGCCTGGCCGTGCGCGAAAGGCACGCCGGAGATTCCGAACTACCGCGGCTACGACTACCTCGGTACGACGCTCGCCGCACAGGGCATGATCGTGATCTCGATCAGCGCGAACGGGTCGAAGGCCCGGATGGGCCAGGAGCAGGACCAGGCCCGAGCCGCCCTGATCAACCAGCACCTGAAGATGTGGCAGCAACTGTCGAGCACCGGCGGCGGACCGCTGGCCGGGAAGCTCCCGGTGAGCTTCAAGGGCCACGTCGATCTGACGAACGTCGGCCTGATGGGACACTCGCGCGGTGGTCGCGGCACGCTGGCCTACGCCGCCGATCAGAACCAGAAGAACTGGCCGGCCGGTGTCCGGATCAAGGCGGTCGTCCCGCTGGCCGCTGCCGAGCCCTACTCCCCTGACGACGACCCGAACAACCCCGAACTCGACGCCTACCGGATCACGAACATTCCGGTCGGCGCCTTCATCGGCACCTGTGACGGCGCGGTCCGCGGCAACGTCTACGACTACCTGCAGGCCAACAACAAGCAGCCGCTCTACGAGTGGACCGTGCGCGGCGCCAATCACGACTTCTTCAACACCCAGTGGTCACCGTCGAGCGGTCAGATCGGCGCGTACGACGACGCGCCCGCGGACTGCGAGGGGCCGCGGATGACCGAACCGCAGCAGCGTTCGGTCGCGACGGCGTACACGTCGGCGTTCTTCCGGCGCTACCTGCTGAACGACCGCAGCGGGATGCCGTTGCTGACGGGTGCCGTGCGGCCGTTCGCGGTCGACGTGAAGGTGGATCAGGGCGTGGGCAGCCGGAGGTAGGTCAGGCCGCGCAGGTCGACGTACGTCTCGGTGGGTGTGGTGACCACGCGCAGGAGCACGTGGTCACAGCCCGCGCACCGGGCCACCATGCCCGGTGCGTTCAGGTAGAGGCGGGTGTCGGCGAAGACGCCGGTCTGGCCACAGCCGTCGCAACGGGTGATCGCGGCCGTCACATCGACCGCGAACACCTCGCTCAGTGCGCCGGCGGCGGCGTTGCCGTCCAGGTAGTCGGTCATCACTCAGCCTCCTGTCGGTCCGAAGCGTTCGGTTCTGATGCGGGCAGGATCGTGGCCGGCGGCAACCAAAAGGTCGGCCACGGTCTCCACGAACGGGGTCGGGCCGCAGACGTACGTCGTCGGCGCGTCGGCCGGGGTGAACGCGAGCCGCTCGATCACATCGGCATCGATCCGGCCGACTCTCGCCTCCCCCGCCGGTGCTTCCCGGGTGTAGACGAGGCTGACGTGGATGTTGTCATCCGCGGCGAGCTGCTTGAGGTCGTCCACGTAGATCACCGAGGTCGGGCGGCGGACGGAGTACAGGAGCCGCACAGGCGTCGTACTGTCGGTGTGCGCCTGCAGCATCGCTCGCAGCGGCACGACGCCGGAGCCGCCACCGATGAGTTGCACGGGCCCCTCCTGCTCGGGCTTCCAGACGAACCAACCGCCGACCGGGCCGCGCAGCTCCAGCGGGTCGCCGGGCTTCAACACGTCCACCAGGTACGGCGAGACTTCGCCGTCCGGAACCTCCTCGACGGTCAGCTCAATCGTCGTACCGGTCCAGGCCGACGCGATCGAGTAGGACCGGGACGCGCGGTAGCCGTCGTCCGCGGTGAGCCGGACATCGAGGTGCTGCCCAGCCAGGTGACCGGGCCAGTCCGGAACGTCGAGCACGATCGTGCGGGCCGTGTCCGTCTCCCGGCGTACCTCGGTGACAGTGCCGACCTGCCAGCTCAGTCGCCGGCGTATCGCTGTTCTTTCCATGGGTCTCCGTACTCGTGATAGCCGGCCGTCTCCCAGAAACCGAGGTCCTCGCTGTCGGACAGCTGCAGGCCGCGGACCCACTTGGCGCTCTTCCAGAAGTACAGATGCGGCACCAGCAGCCGCGCCGGGCCGCCGTGCTCGGGATCGATCGGCTCACCGTCGTACTCGTAGGCGATCCAGGCCTGACCGTCAAGCAGATCATCGAGCGGCAGATTGGTCGTGTAGCCGCCGTAGCTGCTGACGAGCGCGAAATCGGCCGACGTCTCGACATCGGCGAGCAGCGTGTCGAGCGAAACTCCCTGCCATTCGGTCTGCAGCTTCGACCACCGCGTCACGCAGTGGATGTCCTTGGTGATCTCCTCGGACGGCAGCGCCAACAGCGAAGCCCAGTCCCACTTGTGCTTCTCGCCGGACTCCGTGGTCACGGTGAATTCCCAGTGCTCCGTCCGCACCTGCGGCGTCGGCCCGGCCGACAGCACCGGAAAGTCATGCGTCAGATACTGCCCCGGCGGAAGCTCCGTCCCACTCCGCCGACGACCGGTGAACCCCGGCGACACGATCCCCATGGCTGACCTCCCTCAGGAATACCTGAGGGCAGTCAACCATCTCCGTCTCTCAGATGCCCATTGTTCTGCCGATGATTTCCTTCATGATTTCGGTGGTGCCGCCGTAGATGGTCTGGACGCGGGTGTCGAGGTAGGCCTTGGCGATCGGGTATTCGGTCATGAAGCCGTAGCCGCCGTAGAGCTGGAGGCAGCGGTCGACGACCTTCTTCTGGAGTTCGGTGGTCCACCACTTGGCCATCGCGGCCTCGGCGACGGTGAGGGTGCCGGCGTTGAGTTCGGTGATGCAGCGGTCGACGAAGACGCGGGCGATCTGGATCTCGGTGGCGAGTTCGGCGAGCACGAAGCGGCTGTTCTGGAAGGAGCCGATCGGGCGGCCGAAGGCGGTGCGTTCCTTGACGTAGCGCAGGGTTTCGTCGAGGACGTTCTCGCAGGCGGCGACGGCGATGACGGCGATCGCGAGGCGCTCCTGGGGGAGCTTCTGCATCAGGTAGACGAAGCCCTGGCCCTCTTCGCCGAGCAGGTTGGCGACCGGGACGCGGACGTCGTCGAAGAAGAGTTCGGCGGTGTCCTGCGCCTTCAGGCCGATCTTGTCCAGGTTGCGGCCGCGTTCGAATCCGGGCATCCCGCGCTCGACGACGATCAGCGAGATGCCCTGGGCGCCGGCGTCCGGATCGGTCTTGGCGACCACGATCACCAGGTCGGCGAGGATGCCGTTGGAGATGAACGTCTTCTGGCCGTTCAGCACGTAGTGGTCGCCGTCGCGGCGGGCGGTGGTCTGGATGCCCTGCAGGTCGCTGCCCGCGCCGGGCTCGCTCATCGCGATCCCGGTGATGGTCTCGCCCGAGCTGAAGCCGGGCAGCCAGCGAGCCTTCTGCTCGTCGTTGGCATAGTCGAGCAGGTACGCCGAAACGATGTCGGTGTGCAGCGAGAACCCGACCCCGCTGGCATGAGCCCGGGCGGTCTCCTCGAGCAGGACCGCGTTGAACCGGAAGTCGCGCACCCCGCCGCCGCCGTACTCCTCCGGGACCATGAAGCCGAGCAGACCGGTCTCACCAGCCGCGGTCCACAGCTCCCGCGGCACGATCCCCGCCTCCTCCCAGCTGGCGTGATGCGGGACGATCTCCTTGTCACAGAAGGCCCGGACGGTCTCCCGGAAGGCATCGTGATCGGCGTCGAAGAGCTGACGTTCCACGGGCGGTTTCCCTTCAGTCCTGGCGGTGCTTAATTCTGATGGGCGGCGCCGGCCTGAAGCAGACCGTCGATGTCGGTGATGCCCCAGTCGGCCAAGGCCTCGCGGGTGTGCTGACCTGCCCGGGCGGGCGGCCGGTCGAGCGAGGTCGGCGTACGGGAGAAGCGCGGTGCGGGCGCGGCCTGGCGGACGCCGTCCTTGTCGACGAAGGTGCCGCGGGCTTCCAGATGCGGGTGGTCCCCGGCGAGCGGGAGGACCGGGGCAACGCATGCGTCGGAGCCGTCGAAGAGCTCGGTCCACTCGGCCTGCGGCCGCTGCCGGAAGGTCTCGGCCAGCACCTTGTGCAGCTCGGGCCAGTTGGCCGGGTCGTACCGGTCCGGCGCCTCGATCCCGAGCTTGTCGATCAGCTCGGCATAGAACTGCGGCTCGATCGCACCGACCGCGACATGCTTGCCGTCGGCCGTCTCGTACACGTCATAGAACGGCGCCCCGGTGTCGAGCAGATTCGTCCCCCGGTCCTGCTTCCAGGATCCGCCGGCGAGCGCGCCGAGCAGCATGGTCGTCAGGTGCGCGGAACCGTCCACGATCGCGGCGTCGACCACCTGCCCCTCGCCAGTCCGCTGCGCGTTGTGCAGCGCAGCCAGTACGCCGACGACCAGATAGAGCGAGCCGCCCGCGAAGTCACCGAGCACGTTCGCCGGAACCTGCGGCGGTCCCCCGGCCCGGCCGATCAGATGCAGCGCACCGGACAGCGCCAGGTAGTCGATGTCGTGCCCGGCCGACTGCGCCAGCGGCCCGTCCTGGCCCCAGCCGGTCATCCGGCCGTAGACCAGCCGCGGGTTGATCGCCGCGCAATCCTCCGGCCCGACCCCGAGCCGCTCCGCGACCCCCGGCCGAAACCCCTCGACCAGTACGTCGGCCTCCGCGACCAGGCACCGTACGACGTCGATCGCGGCCGGGTTCTTCAGGTCGAGCGCGACGCTGCGGCGACCGCGGTTGACGAGCTCCAGCTCGGGCGGACCCATCGCCAGCCCACCGCCCGGCCGCTCGATCCGGAGCACGTCGGCGCCGAGCTCGGCCAGCATCATGCAGGCGAACGGCGCCGGGCCGAGACCGGCCAGCTCGACGACCTTCACGCCTTCCAGGGGTCCCATGCCACCATTGTGACAGTTCCACTGTCACAGTCGTCAAGTCATCGGACGCGGCCGATCAGTCGGCACAGCAACGGGTGAGGTGCCGCCGGCAGGTTCGGGCCCTGCGGACGACGGGGGGAATCCGGTGGCCGGCGCTGTTCAGCAGTGGAGGTGCCGAACAGCGTCCACAGCAGCATCGGCGGAGGGATGAGCTCCGCCGAGGCGCCCGAACGACCGGGAGCCGAGGTGCCGGGCCGCCGCCGGATCGGCGGCGGCACGCAGCGAAGGGGTGCCTCGGCCCACAATCCTGGACGGGAAGAACCTGCAGGCGCGCGAGAGCGCATCGGCGCACCGCGGAGATGGTCATCAAAGCACCCCTGGACCTGCTCGACGTCGGACTGTCGCCGGGGTCTGGGGCGCTCACCTGCGACGCTAGCACCGCCCCTAGCGGGAAGACCAGGCTGTGTCCAGAGCAAGATGGCTATCCGGGCAACAATCCGTCCCGGATCTTGACCGGGCCAGTGCCGCCGTTTACACCGTTACCGACCGTTCCCTGCCGCCGCCCCGACAGAACAGGTGAAACGATGACGCTGGACCGGAGAGACTTCCTCAAGACCGCCGGCCTGACCGCGGGTGTGTTCGCCGCGCTGCCCGCGAGCCTGCAGCAGGCCCTCGCTGCCCCCGCCCCGACCGGCGGGCTGGAGATGATCGAGCACGTGGTGATCCTGATGCAGGAGAACCGTTCCTTCGATCACTACTTCGGCACGCTGCGCGGGGTGCGCGGGTTCAACGATCCGCTCGCCAGAACGCTGCCGACCGGCCGGTCGGTGTTTCATCAGCCGAGCGGCAGCAGCTATGTGCTGCCTTATCCGGTGGCGAGTCAGTACATGACCGGGACTCCGCACGACTGGGGCTCGAGCCACGGCGCCTGGAACGGCGGTCGCAACGATCAATGGATTCCGCAGAAGACGAAGTACTCGATGGCGACGCATCTGCGTTCCGAGCTGCCGTTCTACTACGCCCTCGCGGACGCGTTCACACTCTGCGACGCCTACCACTGCTCCGAACTCGGGCCCACCAATCCGAACCGGTTCTACCTGTTCACCGGCATGCTCGGATATGAACCCGGTACGTCGAATCGCGCGATCGGCAACGACTCCTGGCAGAACCCGGGCCACACCGGCTACACGTGGACGACGTACGCCGAACGGCTCGAGGCGGCGAACAAGACCTGGAAGGTCTACCAGGAGTGGGACAACTACGGGGACAACTCCCTGGACTACTTCAAGAAGTTCCTCGACATCGGGCGGAAGGCGCTCGCCAGGACGTCGTACCAGAAGCTCGAGTTCTTCTACGACCAAGGTGTCCGGCCGGGGAACGCTTCGCAGCGGGCGACTCTCCTGCAGCAGCTCGCGGATGGCGTCGCCACGCTGACCGCGGCCGAGCGCCGGCTCTACGATCGCGGCCTGGCGCGGGTCGCCGCCGACCAGCTCGTGCCCGCCTTCGGCGCCGATGTCGCCGCGGGGCGACTGCCTGCGGTGTCGTGGATCGTGGCTCCGGAGCCGAAGTGCGAGCACCCCGCCTGGGGTCCGGCCGAGGGCGCCAACTTCACCAAGGAGATCCTCGACAAACTCGCGTCGAACCCGTCGGTGTGGAACAAGACGCTCGTGCTCATCACGTACGACGAGAACGACGGGTTCTTCGACCATGTGCCGCCGCCGGTTCCGCCGGTGAACGCGGACCAGGGACAGTCGACGCCCGGGATCGCCGACGAAATGGTGAACGGGGAGCCGATCGGTCTCGGGAACAGGGTTCCGATGCTCGTCGTGTCGCCGTGGAGCCGCGGCGGCAACGTCTGCTCGCAGGTCTTCGACCACACCTCAGCCCTGCAGTTCCTGGAGAAATGGTCCGGGATCGCCGAGCCAAATATCTCGCCGTGGCGGCGCGCGGTCTGTGGTGACCTCACCTCCGCGCTCGATCTGACGACGCCGAACCCCAGCTACCCGTCGCTGCCCTCGACTCCCCCGACGCCTGGCTGGGAGACGACGTACCCGGCGCCGCCTGCCAACCAGGCACTGCCTCAGCAGGAAGCCGGAGCGCGTACGTCGCGGCCGCTGCCCTACACGCTCACCGCCTCCGGTCGAGTTGCCGCGGACAACTTCTGGATCGACTTCAGCAACACCGGCGCCGCGGGTGCGCACTTCTATGTCTATGCGAACGCCTTCCGCACCGATGGACCGTGGCGCTACACAGTCGGTGCCGGGAGCAACGTTTCCGACTACTGGCAGGCCGGTACGCCGAGTGGGGCCTACGATCTGTCGGTCGTGGGACCGAATGGCTTTGTACGCCGCTTCGTCGGCAACCGGACCACGGCGACCAGCAACGGGAACGCCAACCCCGAGGTCACCCTGCGATACGCGCCGGCCGACAGCCTGGTCTGGCTGAAGATGACGAACTCCGGGGCCAAGGCCTGTGTGATCACGATCCAGACCAACAACCGGGCCGGCGGTCCTTGGACATACAGCGTCGGGGCAGGCGCATCGGTTGAAGACTGGTGGAGTACGGCGAACGGTGCGGACGGCTGGTACGACCTGACCGCGACTGCCGACACCACCGACGGCTTCAGCCGCCGGTTCGCCGGTCGACTCGAGAAGGGCACCGGCGGAATCAGCGATCCGGTGATGGCATCCGGCCGGCTCGGCGCTTCGGTCCGGAGCTTCGACAGCCAGGAGGGCTCCGAGCCCGCTTCTGCAGTAGTGGACGGCAACTCGGCGACGTACTGGCACTCGCGCTGGAGTGATCCGGCCGCTCCCCTGCCGCACGAGATCCAGCTCGATCTGGGCACCGCGCGTACCGTCACGGGGTTGACCTACCTGCCGCGGCAGGACGGCAACGCCAACGGGCGCATCGGCCAGTACGAGGTGTATCTCAGCACCGACGGCACCAACTGGGGCACGGCACACGCGACCGGACGGTTCGCCGACACCGCTGCCGCCAAGACCGTCCGCTGCTGGCCAACGACCGCCCGCTACATCCGCTTGCGCGCACTGAGTGAGGCCGGCAACCGAGGCCCGTGGACAAGCGCCGCCGAGATCACGCCGCTGGGCTGGTGAGCTATTTGAACGTCTCGGCCGCCCGCTGAATGGTGGTGTAGTACTCCGACCAGCCGGCCTCGTCCAGCAGGCCGGCGTCGGAGCCACCCTGGCCGTCGATCAACTCCCGGATGATGTCGGCGTGACCCGCGTGATGCGCGGTCTCGTCGACCACCCGAACCAGCAACGCGCCGAACGTCGTCCGCCGCTTGTCCTCCGCCCAATGCGGAACCTCGGCCGGCGCATCCAGCTCGAACCGCGCAATCGACTCATCGCTGTGTGCACAGGCCGCCCGGTAAAGCCCGGTGATGTACTCGGTGCTCTCACTCGGCTGCGTCCACATGTCCGCCCCGTCCCACACCGAAAAGTCCGCCTCCCACGGCAACTGCTCAGCCGGCGGCCGCCCGACACTCGTCCCGAGATACACGTACTCGATCCCCGCCAGGTGCTTCACCAACCCCAGCAAGTTCGTCCCCGACGGCACCAACGGCCGCCGCCGGTCGTACTCACTCACCCCCTCCACCTTCGCCAGCAACAACGCCCGCGTACTCCGCAGATAGTCATGCAACACCGTCTTCATACCCAGCACGCTAACCGAGCCCCCGGACAATCCCAGCCGCACGACCGACTGCAGGTACTCCCCCCGCCGCCCTGCCCAACCCTGCCGGCGAGCGGGCCGGACCCCACCACCTGCAGTCGTTGATGCTGCCTGTGGATAACTCGCGCCGCGATCCGGCCGACTTTGGCACCCTGATGGAATGCAACCTGTCGACGAGATTGTGGCCCAGCTGGGTGGTTGGGCGACGTCTGCCCAGTTGCGCCAGTTGGTCACTCGATCGGCGCTGGAGCAGGCCGTATCGCGCGGAGACGTGGAGCGGGTCACCCGCGGCGTCTACGCCGTACCGGACCTGGGGCCGGAGCGCTTGACCGCGCTGGCGTACGACGGGGTGGCGTCGCACCTCAGTGCGGCTCACCTCTGGGGTCTGCCACTGCTGAATCCACCACCTGAACCACACGTCATCCTCCCGCCCCGGCGTCATCCGCGGTCTGTCCGCCCAGCAGTCCTGCACTGGGCGCCGGTCACTCTCGACGAACGCCAGAACCGGATGACCTCATTGCTCCGAACGGTCGTCGACTGCACGCGGATCCTCCCGTTCGGCGAGGCACTCGCCCTCGCCGACGCGGCCCTGCGCACCGGCAATCTGAGTCGGTACGAACTCAAGAACGCAACGATCGCCATGCACGGCCCCGGGCGACCGACAGCACTCCGCGTCGCGACCGCCGCGACGGCACTGGCGGAAAGCTTCCTGGAGTCCATCCTGCGCGGCCTGCTGATCTGCGCCGGATTCACCGAGTTCGAGCCCCAGGTCGTGGTCCGCGACGCCGGCGGATTCATCGGCCGGGTGGATCTCGGGCATCGAGCGGCCCGGCTCGCGCTGGAGGCCGAGGGCTACGGGTACCACAGCTCGGCGCCCGCCTTCGCCGCCGACTGCCGCCGCTACAACAATCTGATCGCCGCCGGCTGGCTGGTCCTCCGCTTCACCTACCAGCAGATCACCCAAGAACCCGCCTGGGTCATCGACCGGGTACGCACCACCCTGGCCCTGAGAACAGCCAGTACGACGCTCGCACCGCTCAAGTCGCTGACAACCACCCCAGCCGACCGCGCCGCCTAACCACCACCCTCCACCCAACCGCACGACGGACTGCAGGTACGCCGTTCCTCCGCCGTGGCTCGCCCGTAACCCAGTAGCCGAACCACCCAGAACTGGGACCACCTGCAGTCCTTCATGCTCGCCAACCCCAGGCAAGGCCAGCCGAACAAGCCGGCCCGACACCAACCAGCCGACCGCCGCTGGCCTGCAACCGCACTAAGGACTGCACGTACGCCGATCCGTGCCGCAGGTACACCCGTTCACCGCGCTGATTCGTGCCGCGCGGCCCGGCCCGCGGACCGGGCGAGCGGACCTACCTGCAGTCCTTCGTGCTCGGCAACCCCGGTGGAAGGCCAGCCGGAGACCCCGACACCTACCAGCCGACGGCCGACGGCCGACGGCCGACGACGGCCGGCCTGCAGCTGCACTACGGACTGCAGGTACGGCGGTGCTTGGTGCGGGTATGCCGGGTCCGCGCGCTGGCTCGGCCATACGCCGGTGGCCGAAACACCGGGGACTGGGACTACCTGCAGTCCTTCGTGCTCGGCGATCTCAGGGGAACGCCAGGCGGAGGAGCTGGGCCGGCACCAACCAGCCAACGGCCGTCGGGTGGGCTGCGGCTGCACTACGGACTGCAGGTACGGCGGTGCGGGGTGCAGGTACACCCGTTCACCGCGCTGATTGGCCCCGCGCGGCCCGGCCCGCGGACCGGGCGAGCGGCCCCACCTGCAGTCCTTCATGCTCGCCAACCCCAGTGCAAGGCCAGCCGGACAAGCCAGCCCGGCACCAACCAGCCAACGGCCGCCAGCCAGCCAGCAACTGCACTAAGGACTGCACGTACGCCGATCCGTGCCGCAGGCACACCCTTTCACCACGCTGATTCGTCCCGCGCGGCCCGGCCCGCCGAGCGGGCGGGCCGACCCACCTGCAGTCCTTCATGCTCGCCAACCCCAGTGCCGGGCCAGCCGGACAAGCCGACCCGGCACCAGATACCGGACGGCCGCCGGGCGGGCTGCGGCTGCACTACGGACTGCAGGTACGGCGGTGCGGGGTGCAGGTACACCCGTTCACCGCGCTGATTGGCCCCGCGTGGACCGGGCCGGAGCAGGCGGGCGGGACAACCTGCAGTCCTTCGTGCTCGGCGGTCTCAGGGGGAAGGCGGGGCTGGGCCGGTACCAGATAGCGGGCGGCCGGCGGGCGGGTTGGAGATGCACTACGGACTGCAGGTACGGCGGTGCTTGGTGCGGGTGTGCGGGGTCGGCGCGGTGGGCGGCTGGGCGTGGGGTGGGGCGCGGAGGGGGCGGGTGGGACTACTTGCAGTCGTTCGTGTTGGGGGTGGGGGTTGTGGGTGGGGCGCCTGGGGGGATGAAGGGGGCGGGCGGCGCGCCTTGGTGGATCAGGTGGAGGAGGGCGTCGGTGTTGACGTGGGTGTCGATGGCGTCGGCGAGACGGTTGAGGCGGGATTCGCGGAGGGCGCTGAAGGAAGTGGTGCCGTCGGGGGCCGGTTTGCCGGTCAGGGCTGCTACCTCGGCGAGGAAGGCGTGCCGGGTGGGGTCGTCGTCGAGGAGGCCGTGGTAGATGGTTCCCCAGGTGGTCGGGGTGCGGCAGCCGCCCGGGAAAGAGTCGGCGTCGCCGGTGACGGTGACCGTGCCGTGGTGGATCTCGTAGGCGGTGGGGGTGGGCCGGGCGAGGGTTTTCGCGCGGGCGAACTCGGTTGCTACTGGCAACAAGTTCAGCCCGGTGTGGGTACCGCCGCCTTCGACGCCGTCCGGGTCGGTGATCGGGCCGCCGAGGAGTTGGTAGCCGCCGCAGATTCCGAGGATCGGCCTGCCCTTCGCAGCCCGGGCGGCGACCGCTTCGTCGAGGCCGAGGGAACGCATCCAGGCCAGATCGGAGACGGTGGCGCGGGAGCCGGGCAGGACGACGAGGTCGGCGTCGCGGACCTCGGCGGGGCTGGTGGTGAAGAAGACGGTGTTGGTCGGTTCGGCGGCGAGCGCGTCGAGGTCGGTGAAGTTGCTGATCCGGGGGAAGCGAACGACCGCGATCGACAGCACGTCCGCGCTCGCGGCAGTACGTCGTACCGGGATGTCGAGCGCGTCCTCCGAGTCCAGCCAGAGCTCGGGAAGCCACGGCAGGATCCCGTACGTCGGGCGCCCGGTCACCGAGCCGAGCATGTCGATGCCGGGCTGGAGGAGCGAGACATCGCCGCGGAACTTGTTGATCAGGAAGCCGCTGATCAACGCCTGGTCGGCCGCGTCGAGCAGTGCGACCGTGCCGAACATCGAGGCGAACACTCCCCCGCGGTCGATGTCACCGACCACGACCACCGGTGACTTGATGTGCTGGGCGAGGCCCATGTTCACGTAGTCGGACTGCCGCAGGTTGATCTCGGTCGGGCTGCCCGCGCCCTCGGCGATGACCACGTCGTAGCGGCTCGCCAGGTCGTCGTACGCGGCGAAGGCAGCCTTGGCCAGCTCGGCGCGTTCGGTCAGGAAGCCGCGGGCAGAGAGCTCTCCCCACGGCTGGCCCATCAGGACGACGTGGCTGCGGCGGTCGCTGCCGGGTTTGAGCAGCACCGGGTTCATCGCTGCCTCGGGCTCGGCGCCGGCCGCGATCGCCTGGATCCATTGGGCGCGGCCGATCTCGGTGCCGTCGGCGCAGACCATCGAGTTGTTCGACATGTTCTGGGCCTTGTACGGCGCCACCCGCACACCCTGGCGCGCGAGCCAGCGGCACAAGCCGGTGACCACGGTCGTCTTGCCGGCGTCGGAGGTCGTACCAGCGATCAGGAGTCCTGCCACGAGGTCGATCCTAGAGCCCGCATCGTCAGCGCCAGATGCAGGCGGAACCGACCGCCGGCGCTGCCGAACGGGAAGCCAAGGACGGCCTCCGCCTGCTCGAGCCGATAGGCCACCGTGCTGTGGTGCCGGTAGACGAGCGCGGCGGCTTTGCGGACCGAGTCGGTGACGGAGAACGCGCGCAAGATCGCGAGCAGGTCGTCACCGCCGGGCTCGGCGGCAATTCGGTCCAGGGCCGCGACATCAGGCGACGCGGCGAGGTCCGACGGCCGCAGTCGCTCCACCACCACCAGCAGACCGCCAAGGTCATCAGCCCGTACGACGGGGTCCTGGGGCGAGGTGAGTCGGAGCGCCGTGCACGCATCCCGCCAGGAGTCGGCAGCCCGGATGGCCGGCACCATCGGACCGATCCCGGTCCGAAGCCCATCGGAGGGCGGCGGCTGCTCCGATGCCGTCCACAGCGACACCATGAGGGCTCCGACCGGGCCCGAGACCACGCGGGCATCAGGTGCGACGGCGGGTGGGCAGGCTACCGGGGCCGATCCCGCGGCGGGCGGGCACGGAGTGGAGACAGCAACGCGGAGGGTGGCGGTGGGAGTGATGCCGAGGAGGTGGAGTGCTCGGGAGCGTTCGGCGATGCCCGCAGTGGCGGAGACGACCAGCTCGACCAGGGCTGGGTCGCCGACCGCCGGGAGGTTGCTGACGGTGCGGTCGAGCAGCAGGGAGCCGGCTAGGGCGAAGCGTTCCAGGACGATCTCGTCCAAGGGCAGCGGGTCGCCGCGACGGGCGAGCCAGAAGCGGGCGTCGCCGTACTCGCGGAGGTCGGCGACCGACGGCGGTCCGCCGAGGTCGATGGTGCCGTCCGGATCGGCGCGCAGGACGAGACCGCGACCGGGCGCGTCGACGCCGACCGGGCATTCCGCCAGGGCCGCCGTACTGCGGAGCAAGGTCGCGAGCTCGGCGCGGTCCGTCATCAGGGCGTCGAAGAAGCCGATCACGCGGACGGCGCTCTCCGCGTCGGAGTCCAGCGAGGAGAGTCGCAGCAACAAGCCCTTCATGTCCAAAGACTACGCAGAGGTTACGCCGGGTGGCGGACAGGACGGCCTGGATCTCCGCCACCCGGCGGCTGCGCCGTGGCAGGCTGGCGAAGGATGCTCGAAGGGTCGGCGAACAGAGAGGCATCACGATGACCCAGTACGCGATCGACCCGGAGCTCCTGCCCTGGCTGGCGATGATCCCGGAGACGGATCTGAGCGACATGGCCGCGCTGCGCAAGCGCATGCCCGAGATGAAGAACCTGATCCCGCCGGTCGTCGTACCGGACGGGCTCGACATCCGCGAGATCACGATCCGCGGCCGCGACGGCTACGCCATCCGCGCCAAGGTCTACACGCCGGCCGGGGAGGTCGACGGGCTGCGGCCCGGGTTCGTGAACATCCACGGCGGCGGGTTCGTCTCGGGTGACATCGACATCATGGAGCAGAGCGCGGTCGACATCGCCGCCGGCGCCGGCGCCATCGTGGTCTCCCCGGAGTACCGGCTCGCACCCGAGCACCCCTTCCCCGCCGGGCTCGAGGACTGCTACGCCACCCTCGAGTGGCTGGCCGCCAACGCGGCCGACCTCGGCGTCGATCCGGACCGGATCGCAGTCGGTGGTGCCAGCGCGGGCGGCGGCCTGTCCGCGGCCGTCGCACTGCTCGCCCGCGACCGGCAAGGCCCTGCGATCTGCTTCCAGCTCCTCGAGATCCCCGAGCTCGACGACCGGTTGGAGACCCCGTCCATGCGGGAGTTCGTCGACACCCCGATGTGGAGCCGGCCGAAGGCGGAGTACAGCTGGAAGTACTACCTGTCTGGCGCACCGGAGACCCTAGGGCTCCAGTACGCCGCTCCGTCGCGTGCCGAGGATCTGCCCGGCCTCCCACCCGCGTTCGTGTCAGTGTGCGAGTTCGACCCGCTGCGCGACGAGGGAATCATCTACGCGCAGCGGCTTCTGGAGGCCGGTGTCAGCACCGAGCTGCACCACTACCGCGGCACCTTCCACGGCTCGGCCATGGTGGCGACTGCCGAGGTGAGCAAGCGGATGGCGGCCGATGCGATCGGCGCCATCCGCCGCGCGCTCAACTGACGGGAGGTTCGTCCTTGCCTTGTTCGGCCTCGGGTTTGACCGGAGTGATCCGGCGGCCCTGAGCATCGGTACTGGGTAGCCGCGGGGCCGGTCCCTGGAAGCGTGCGCCACCCCCGTCGCGAGCAGACAGCGGCTTGGCGATGTTCTCCAGCGACTGGCCCTCGGCATCGACGCCGAAGAACCACGCGATGATGCCTCCGGCCAGCATGATCACCGCACCGATGATGTAGCCGATGGCGAGCGGACCGCGGGCCGGGTGCTCGCCCTCGCCGATCAGCGACGCGAACAGGAACGGGGCCACAACTCCACCAGTGAGCTGCGAGATCGCGAAGAAGAACGAGATCGCCTGGCCGCGGAGCTCGATCGGGAAGATCTCACTCACCGTCAGGTACGCCGAGGACGCGCCGGCCGAGGCGAAGAAGAACGTCACGCACCACATCAGCGTCAACGTGGTCGCCGTCAGCGAACCGGCGTTGAACAGCAGCGCGGTGATGAACAGCACGACGGCCGCGATCGAGTACGTCGCGAAGATCATCTTCCGCCGGCCGATCGTGTCGAACCAGTGCCCCAGCAGCAGCGGCCCGGCCAGGTTGCCGATCGCGAACGGGAAGAAGTACAGCGCGACCCCGGAGTCGCTGAGCCCGAAGTACGACTTGAGCACCAGCGCGTAGGTGAAGAAGATGGCGTTGTAGAGGAAGGCCTGGGTGACCATCATCGAGAAGCCGAGGAAGGATCGGCTGCGGTAGTCGCGCAACATCACCCGGGCGATCTCGCGGTACGTCACCGGCGGGTAGTCGACGACGGTGATCGCCTCGTCGTCGCTCACCTCGCGCAGTTCGCCGCCCTGACGCCGTACGGTCTCCTCGATCCGGTCGACGGTGCGCTCGGCCTCCTCGACCTTGCCGTGCGTCATCAGCCAGCGCGGGCTCTCCGGGATGTGCCGGCGCAAGTAGATGATCATCAGACCCATCACCGGACCGACCAGGAAGCACAGCCGCCAGCCCCACTCGATCGGGAGGAAGTCCGGGTCCAGGAAGACCAGGCCGACCGCGGATCCGATCAGCGCACCGGCCCAGTAGGTGCCGTTGACGCCGATGTCGACGCGGCCGCGGTACTTCGACGGGATCAGCTCGTCGATCGCGGAGTTGATCGCGGCGTACTCACCGCCGATACCCATCCCGGCCACGAACCGGCAGAGCGCCAGCGACCAGAAGTCCCAGGTCAGACCTGCCGCACCGGAAGCGATCAGGTAGACCATCAGCGTGATGATGAACAGGCTCCGCCGGCCCCACTTGTCGGTCAGCCGGCCGAAGACGAGCGCGCCGACCACCTCACCGCCCAGGTAGATCGAGGCGAGCAGCCCGACCTCCGCCGTACTCAGACCGAGGGTGGCGCCCTCTTTCAGGGTGTTGCCGACCAGCGAGACCAGCTGGATCTCGAGGCCGTCCAGAATCCAGGAGACACCGAGGCCGACGACGATCATCCAGTGGAACTTTGTCCACGGCAATCGGTCCATCCGGGCCGGCACGAGGCTGGGTATCGGCTTGCCCTCCACAAGTGCGTGCTCGTTGCTCATCCCTGCTCCTCCCGAGCCCGGCGTCCCCGGCTGGGACACGCCCACGAGGGCCCGTACCCCGCGCGCGCCGGACTCCAAACCTGACGACCTACAGTTGCCGGTATGGAGAACGAGATCAGCGTCGTGGATGCCAAGGAGCGGAGCCGGTACGAGGCGATCGACGCCGACGGCAACCTGATGGGCTTCGTGGACTACGCGCTGCACCCCGGCGTCATTACCTTCCTGCACGCGGAGACGCTGCCGGACTTCCGCGGCCGCGGCGTGGCCGGACGGATCGCGGTGAAGTCGCTCGACGACGCCCGCGCGCTCGGCCTGCGGGTCAAGCCCGCCTGCCCGTACTACCAGGACTACCTGACCAAGCACACCGAGTACGCCGACCTGGTGGCCGGGTGACCGCGCCGGTGCTCGGCAAACTCGAGTGGCAGCCGGTGGCCGCCGTACCGGAGTTGCTGGCCGCGCCGACCCGTGATGCGGTCGGCGACCTTCCGGCGTACGCGGTGGCGATCGATCCGGAGCTGGCCGACACGGCCGCGTTCTGCGCGGAGTACGACGTACCGATGGCTGCCTCGGCGAACTGTGTGATCGTCCTCGGCAAGCGTGGCGGTGAGTCCTCGTACGCCGCCGTGCTGGTGCTCGCCGACGACCGCGCCGATGTGAACGGGGTGATCCGCAAGCACCTCGGCGTCCGGAAGATCTCGTTCGCGGCGCAGGACGACGCGGTCGCCTCGACCGGCATGGAGTACGGCGGCATCACGCCGATCGGGCTGCCCGCCGAGTGGCCGGTGCTGGTCGACGAGGCCGTCGTACAGGCCGGGCCGGTGGTGATCGGCAGCGGGATCCGCGCGTCCAAGATGCTGATCGACGGCGCCGAGCTGGCCAAGCTACCGAGCGCGACCGTACTGGCCCTTGCGCAAAGGTGATCTCACGCTTCGGAGCGGCGACCGGCCGTAGGCCGTGGACACGGAGTAGGCTCCCGGGCTGAAATGGGTGCGTGGACAGGTGTGGCAGGTGAGTCAGTGACAGCGGCCGGCGGCGGCGGAGATGGCGGGCCGACAGCGCTGCGAATCATGCTGGGCGGGCAGCTCCGGCGGATGCGGGAGCTGGCCGGGATCAGTCGCGCCGACGCGGGCTGGCAGATCCGCGCCTCGGAGTCGAAGGTCAGCCGGATGGAGCTCGGCCGGGTCGGCTTCAAGGAGCGCGACGTCAGCGACCTGCTCGACCTCTACGGGATGCGCGACGACGACGAGCGCTTCCGGTTGATGGAGCTGGCGCGCGCCGCGAACAACCCCGGCTGGTGGTCCCGGTACGGCGACGTGATGCCCAGCTGGTTCACGAACTACGTGGGGCTCGAGGTCGCGGCGACGCTGATCCGGACCTACGAGGTGATGTTCGTCCCCGGTCTGTTGCAGACCGAGGACTACGCGCGAGCCGTCGTCCAGCTAGGCAAGTCCTACCTGCCGAACGAAGAGGTTGATCAGCGGGTGGCGCTGCGGGTGACCCGGCAGCAGATCCTCACCCGGTCGACCCCGGCGCGGCTGTGGGTGGTCATCGACGAGTCGGCGCTGCACCGGCCGGTCGGTGGTGAGAAGGTCCTGCGGGAGCAGCTCGAGTACCTGATGATGTGTGCGCACCAGCCCAACATCACCTTGCAGATCATGCCGTTCAGCAGTGTCGGCTACCCGGGCGCGGGTGGGGCGTTCAGCATCCTGCGGTTCCCCGACGGGGACCTGCCGGACATCGTCTACATCGAGCACGCGGCGAGCGCGCTCTACCTCGACAAGCTCGAGGAGGTCGACGAGTACGCCGCGATCATGGAGGGGCTCACGATCGCGGCGGCACCCGTCTCCGCGACCGAGGGCCTCCTGAAAGAGGCCCTCGCGCGGCTGGACTGATCGGACGGGATCAGTTCAGTTGCATTCAGGCCAGCTTCAGGTCCACGACGATGTTGCCGCGGGTGGCGTTGGAGTACGGGCAGACCTGGTGGGCCTTCTCGACCAGGTCCTGGGCGACGTCCTGCTCCAGACCCGGCAGGCTGACGACCAGGGCGACCTGGAGACCGAAGGCGCCACCGGCGATCGCGCCGAGGCCGACCTCCGCGGTGACCGTCGAGCCGGTGACCTCGACGCGCATCCGGCGGGCGACCGTCAGCATCGCGCTCTGGAAGCAGGCGGCGTAGCCGGCGGCGAAGAGCTGCTCGGGGTTGGTGCCGTTCCCGGTACCGCCCAGCTCGGCCGGCGGTGCCACGATGACCTCGAGCTTGCCGTCGCTGCTCGCGACCTTGCCGTCGCGGCCGCCTTCAGCGGTGGCCTTGGCGGTGTACAGAACCTTCTCGACCGGTGTGGTCATGGTTTGTCTCCTGGAAGTTTTCAGCGAGTGGGGTCGAGCACGAGCTTGCCGACGGTCCGGCGGGCCCGCATGTCTTCGTGAGCGTTGGCGACCTCGGACAGCGCGTACTCGCCGCCGACGATCGGGCGCAGGGTGCCATCGGCAACCAGACCGAACAGCTCGGTCAGCGGGTCACCGAGCAGGCTCGGGTCCCCGAAGCAGTCTGCCAGCCAGAATCCGACGATCGTCTTCGAGCCCTTCATCAACCGGCTCGGGTCGATCGCGGCGGCGGACTGGCGGGAGGCCGCACCGAAGGTGACGAGGCGGCCGAACTTGGCCAGCGCGGCGAACGACTCGTCGAACGTCGGTCCACCGACCATCTCGAGCACGATGTCGACGGGCTTGCCGCCGTTCGCCTCGATGATGCGGTCCTTCAGGCCTTCCGGCGTACCGTCGATGGCGGCGTCGGCGCCGAGCTCGAGGGCCTGCTTGCGCTTCTCCTCCGACGACGCGGTCGCGATCACGCGGCCGGCGCCCCAGTGCTTGGCCAGCTGGATGGCGAGGGATCCGACGCCACCGGCGCCGGCGTGCACCAGCACGGACTCACCGGGCTGGAAGTGGGTCGAGGTCTTGAGCAGGTGCCAGGCGGTCGTGCCCTGCAGCACCAGCGCGAGTGCGTCTCCGTCGGAGACACCCTCCGGAACATCCCACGCGTACGGCGCGGCGGCGACAGCCTTCTCGGCATACCCACCCGAGCCGACCAGCGCGACGACGCGGCGGCCATCGGCCGTGTGACCGACCACCTCACCGCCGGGAATCATCGGCAGCTTGGCCGCCTGCAGGTAGCTGTTCTCCACCTGGTGGGTGTCGGCGTAGTTGATACCGGCGTGATCGACGGTGATCAGCACCTGGCCGTCACCCGCGACCGGATCCGGAACGTCGCCGACCTTGAGGACCTCAGGTCCACCGAATTCAGTGATCTCAATGGCTCGCATACGTTGTACTATACACTGTACGTTAGGGACTTCAAAGGGAGGTGGGTCACATGGCGCGGACGCCGCGGAACACGCTCAGTTCGGAGCTGGTCGTGCGGACCGCCCTGGCGGTGATGGAGGCCAAGGGCGCCGACGGCTTCAGCCTGCGCGGGGTCGCGGCCGAGCTCGGGGTCGGGCCGATGGCCCTCTACACCTACTTCCGGAACAAGGACGATCTGTACGACGCCATCCGCGATCATCTGATGGGGTTGATGCCACCGGCGCCGGACGGGCTGGACTGGCCGGACCAGGTCCGATCGGTCTGCCGCGACCTGCGGATCCTGATGCTCCAGCATCCTTGCCTTGCGCAACTACTCGCGAGCCGGCCGTTGAGCGGGCACGAGACCGCGCGGGTCGCCGAGGGACTGCTGAGCGTGTTGCGGTCGGCCGGGTTCGAGCCCGAGATCGCCGCTCGCACACACACCACACTGTTCACCTACGTGCTCGGGGCAACCACCTGGGAGATCCAGATGGCGCAGGAGCAGAGCGACCCGGACGCGCTGCGACGGCTGCGCGCTTCGATGGAGTCGCTGTCGTCGCGGGACTTCCCGACAGTGATCGAGCTGGCGCCGGAGCTGGCCCGGACGACCGGTGGCGACAAGCAGTTCGACTACGGGCTCGACCTGCTGCTCGCTGGGCTGACGGCTAGAACACCATCGTGACGATGGCCAGGATGCCGATGCAGACGATCAGACCGCGCAACGCGATCGGAGGCAGCCGACGGCCGTAGCGAGCACCGAGGAATCCGCCGATGGTGGAGCCCACGGCGATCAGGCCCGCGGCCAGCCAATCGACATCGGCGACGATGATGAACAGGATCGCGGCGACCGTGTTGACGACCGTGGCCAGCACGTTCTTCAAGCCGTTCATCCGCTGGAGGTTCGGATCCAGGCCGAGGCCGAGGATCGCCATCAGCAGGACACCCTGAGCAGCACCGAAGTAGCCGCCGTACACGCCGGTGGCGAAGACCGCGGGGATCACCCACCAGGCGCCGCGGTGGGTATGCGACGGGACGCTGATCCACTTCGACAGCAACGGCTGGAAGGCGACCAGGACACAACCGAGGAGGATCAGGACCGGTACGACGGCGTGGAACGCGGACTCCGGGGTGGTGAGTAGCAGCACTCCCCCGACGACTCCGCCGACCAGTGAGGCCGGCACCAACCGGATCATCCGGCCGCGCTGGCCTTCCAGCTCACGCCGGTAGCCGATCGCGCCGGCCGCCGTACCGGGTGAGAGACCGACGCTGTTGGTCACGTTCGCCAGGACCGGCGGGATGCCGACAGCGAGCAGGGCCGGGAAGGTCAGCAACGTGCCCGATCCCACCACGGCGTTGATCGTGCCCGCGCCCATTCCCGCCACCAGGACGAACAGCGCCTCGAACCATGTCATCGTTGCCCGACTCTACGGGGCCGCGCGGTCCTGCCGGTGCGGTGGTCCGGAAGGTGAACGAACAACAGGGCCGCCCGGGAGAACCCGGACGGCCCTGTTCAAGTGGCAGTTATGCCTCGGGCAGCGTGTGCTCCGGGCTGGTCGACGGCGCCGGCGCCGCGGTGGTCCGGCCGCTGACCGCGGCGTTCTGCGCGGCCGCGATGGCTTCCTGTACGGCGTTGTCGGCCTCGGCGACCGCCTTGTCCTGGACACCGCTCTCGACCTCGGGCGTGGCCTCGGCGTCGGTGATCTCCGGCGCCTGCCAGTTGCCTTCGGCCTTCTGCGGGATCCCGGCGATCTGGCCGACGGCGCTGCCGAGACCCTCCATCGCCTTGCCGATCTCGCTCGGGATGATCCAGAGCTTGTTCGAGTCGCCCTGGGCGATCGACGGCAGCATCTGCAGGTACTGGTACGCGAGCAGACCCTGGTCCGGCTTGCCGGCGTGGATCGCGTTGAAGACCGTGGTGATGGCCTGCGCCTCACCCTGCGCCTTCAGGATCCGGGCCTCCCGCTCGGCCTGCGCGCGCAGGATGCGGGACTCCTTGTCACCCTGGGCGGTCAGGATCGCGGACTGCTTCTGGCCCTCGGCCGAGAGGACGGCCGACTGGCGCATACCCTCGGCGGTCAGGATCGCGGCGCGCTTGTCGCGGTCCGCGCGCATCTGCTTCTCCATCGAGTCCTGGATCGAGGGCGGCGGGTCGATCGAGCGCAGCTCGACGCGGTTCACCCGGATGCCCCACTTGCCGGTGGCCTCGTCCAGCACGTAGCGGAGCTTCTCGTTGATCTCTTCACGCGAGGTCAGCGTCTGCTCGAGGTCCATGCCGCCGATGATGTTCCGCAGCGTGGTCATGGTCAGCTGCTCGATGGCCTGGATGTAGTTCGAGATCTCGTACGTCGCCCGGACCGGGTCGTTGACCTGGAAGTAGATGACGGAGTCGATCGACACCATCAGGTTGTCCTCGGTGATCACGCCTTGCGGCGGGAACGAGACGACCTGCTCGCGCATGTCGATGGTGTAGCGGACCTTGTCGACGAACGGGGTCAGCAGGTTCAGGCCCGGCTGCAGGCCGGTCTTGTACTTGCCGAACCGCTCGACGATCCCGACGGTCTGCTGTTGCACCACCCTTACGGACTTGGCCAGGGTGACGATCACCAGAATGGCGACGATCGCCAGCACCACAAGGAAGCCGATCACTGGACCCTCCACTCGACAGAACCCTCAGGACGGACAGTCTTTCCTATCGACGGGGCAAGTGGCGGTCCGGTTCCCCGGCGCGTCGGTGCCTGTTCGAGCAGTTTGCTCGACGTCCTGTGGTTCGAGCCTACTGCGGGTCTCCGGGAGCGCTCTGCGGGCCGGGCTCGGGGTCGTTCAGGCCGGGGTGCGTGTCGAGCTCGTGGCGCACCGGCTCGGGGACGGGATAGACGACCGCGGTCGCGCCGTCGATCGACATCACCTCGACCCGGGTCCCGGGCAGGATCGTCGACACCTCGTCGTACGGGCGGGCCGTCCACAGCTCACCGCCGAGCCGGATCGAGCCGCCGCCGTCCGGATGGATCGCCTTCACCACCGTGCCGGTGCGGCCGATGACGTGGGCCGAACCGGTCTTCAGCTCCTTGCCGTCATGGATCTTGCGGACGATCATCGGCCGGATCGCGGCCAGCATCGCGCCGGCCGTCAGCAGCCCGACGACGATCTGCAGCCAGAGCAGCCCCGGGAAGACCGCGGCCACGCCGGCCGCCGTGAACGCACCGGCCGCCAGCATCAGCAACGTGAAGTCGAGCGAGGCCAGCTCGGCCAGGGCCAGGACGCCGGCGATCGACAGCCAGGCGACCCACAGATTCTCGCGCAACCAGTCCATCTACCAACCCTATCCACGTTCCGGGTATTCGGTAGGCCCTTGGACGCACCCGTTACCGATCCGGCTCCCGCCGTACCAGTCCCTGCCCGCCCGATCGTGGCGCCCCCATCTCGTGGGTTCCCCCATCAGGTTGTGGGTTCTTGACCCGCATGAGGGTCCAGAACCCGCAACCTCGTAGGTCAACCCAGCAGATGGCGGTACGGCGGTCAGAGGGCGCGGGCGGTGTAGCGGCCGTCCTCGTGGGTGAGGGAGAGGGCGATGTCGAAGGTGTCGCTGAGGGTTTCGGCGGTGAGGGCCTGGGCGATCGGGCCGGCGGTGACGACCTTGCCTTGCTTGAGGAGCAGGGCGTGGGTGAAGCCGGGCGGGATCTCTTCGACGTGGTGGGTGACGAGGATCATCGCGGGGGCGCCGACGGCGGTGGCGATCGAGCTGAGCGAACGGACGAGCTGTTCGCGGCCGGTCAGGTCAAGGCCGGCGGCCGGCTCGTCCATCAGCATCAGCTCGGGGTCGGTCATCAGCGCCCGGGCGATCTGGACGCGCTTGCGCTCGCCCTCGGACAGGGTGCCGAAGGTGCGGTCGCTGAGGTGCGCGATGCCGAGCTCGTTGAGCAGTTCCTTGGCGCGCTGGTGGTCGAGTTCGTCGTACTCCTCACGCCAGCGACCGAGGACGGCGTACGAGGCGGAGACGACGACGTCGGAGACGCGCTCGCTCTTCGGCAGCCGGTCGGCGAGGGCGGCGCTCGTCAGGCCGATCCGCGGGCGGAGCTCGAAGACGTCGATCGCGCCGAGCACCTCGCCGAGCAGGCCGACGACGCCCGAGGTCGGGTGGATCTGCGCGGCCAGGATCTGCAGCAGGGTGGTCTTGCCCGCGCCGTTCGGGCCGATCACGACCCAGCGATCGGCTTCGTCGACCGACCAGTCGACACCGTCCAGCAGGCGTGCCTCACCGCGCACGATCGAGACATCTGCCAGCTCCACCACAGCAGTCATGCGGGCAAACCTACGTGGTCCCCGGCGGGCGACGTACGCCGGGTGAGACACTGACCTGCGTGCTGACCACCTCCGCCTCGGTCCGGTTCACCGTGTGGACGAACGCGATGCTGACCGGGGCCTGCGATCCCGACACCGCCGCGCAGAAAATCCTCGGCGAGGACGTCGGGCACCACGTCGCCGGACTGCCGGGCCACCCTGCGCCCGCGACGCTGCCCGTCGCGCTGAACCTGCTGCGCGCGGCCGGCGCCAAGCAGGCACATCTCGCGCTGCCGATTCCCGGCGATCCGATCGGCCTGGCCGGGCCGCCTGCCTTCAACGAGGTAGCCCTCGAGTCCGGTGAAGCCGTCGTCTTCACGGGACCTGAGCTCGGCCTGGTTCCGGCGTACGTCGGTCCTGCCGTCCAATGGACCGCGCTGCCCGCCAGCAGTCCGCTGCCGGCCGACTTCGGCGAGGCCGACCGCGCGCTCCGGCTCGCGCTGATCGACGCCGCCGACTCGTTGGCCGCCCTGGATGTCGCCCGCTGGAAGCCCGAGGTGGCCGACGCCCTGATCGACATCCGCCGCATCGGCACCGGCCGCGGCGACGACCTCGCCCCCGGCTACCCCTCCCGGGCCGTCAAGTCCGCCGCCACCGCCCGCCGCCTGCTGGCGATCGCCGACGCGGCCCTCGAAGACGACGGCGCCGCCATCTCCACCACCGACGCCGACGCCCGCCGCCGCACCCTCACCAAACTAGCCGCCGCCGCCCGCCGAGCCCTGGTAGCCGCCTGCGCCCCACCCCTCCCCACCTGACCCACCCCGGCGGCCCCCACCCCGACGGTCAACCCCTCCAGTGGGGGGTTGCCCACTCATGTGGGGGGTTGCCCACTCGTACTCCCGACCGGCAACCCCCCAACCCAATGGTCACCCCCTCAAGTGGGGGGTTGCCCACTCGTATTCCCGACGGGCAACCCCCCATCTCGGCGGGCATCCCCTCAAGTGGGGGGTTGCCGGTCGAAGTGGGGGGTTGCCGGTCGAAGTGGGGGGTTGCCCACTGGGAACGAGTGGGCAACCCCTCGCTTCGAGGGGCAACGGCGGTTGGGGGCGGCGGCTGGGGGCGGGTGTTCACGTTTGGGATGTGGACCGGACCACTGGGCGACAGGTGTTGTGGGTAGCGTTCGGGGTGAGATGACTGCAGAGGCTGAGGTTGAGATGAATTCGGCTGAGCGGCCGACGTTGCTGGTCACGTTGACCGGGACGGACCGGCCGGGGCTGACGTCCGCTGTGCTGTCGACGCTGGCGACGCGCGGGCTGGAGGTGATCGACGCCGAGCAGGTCGTGCTGCGGGGGCGGCTGATCCTGGGCGTACTGCTGTCCGCGCCGCGGGACCACAAGAACCTGAAGGAAGAGCTGAAGGCGCTCGCCACCGCGCTCGACATCGACATCTCGGTGAAGAAGGGTGTCGGTGACAACGAGCCCCGGCGCAAGGGCCGCAGCCAGGTGACCGTGATCGGGCATCCGTTGTCGGCGGTCGGGCTGGCGGCGATCGCCGGGCGGATCGCGGACACCGGGGCGAACATCGACCGGATCAGCCGGATGGCGCGGTACCCGGTGACGGCGATGGAGATCGCGGTGTCGGGTGCGCAGCCCGAGACGTTGCGGACGGTGCTCGCGCAGGAAGGCGTTCGCCAGGGGCTGGATGTCGCCGTACAGGATGGTGGGTTGTACCGGCGCGCCAAGCGGCTGATCGTGATGGACGTCGACTCCACGCTGATCCAGGGCGAGGTGATCGAGATGCTCGCCGGGCACGCGGGCCGGCTCGAGGAGGTTGCCCGGGTCACCGATCAGGCGATGCGCGGTGAGCTCGACTTCGCCCAGTCGCTCGAGCACCGGGTCAAGGCGCTGGCCGGGCTTCCGGCGTCGGCCCTTGACGAGGTGTACGACGCGATCCAGTTCGCGCCGGGGGCCCGGACGCTCGTGCGGACGCTGAAGCGGCTCGGGTACCAGTTCGCGATCGTCAGTGGCGGCTTCAGCCAGATCACCGACAAGCTCGCCGCGGAGCTCGGCATCGACTACGCGAAGGCGAACGAGCTCGAGATCATCGACGGCAGACTCACCGGCCGCGTGATCGGCGAGATCGTCGACCGCGCCGGCAAGGCGACCGCGCTGCGTCAGTTCGCCGAGCGTTCCAAGACGCCGCTGTCGCAGACAGTCGCGATCGGCGACGGTGCCAACGACCTGGACATGCTGGCTGCTGCGGGTCTGGGCGTCGCCTTCAACGCCAAGCCCGTCGTACAGGCCGCCGCCGACACCCACGTCAGCGTCCCCTACCTCGACACGATCCTCTACCTCCTGGGCATCAGCCGCGAGGAAGTAGAAACCGCCGACGCCGACCAACCCAGGTAACCCCCACCCCTCGCCATTTCCTGGACCCACCCACCGATGGTGGGCGAACCCACGCCCCTCGCCATTTGGGGCGCGGCAGGCAGGGGCGCGGATACGATCGGGGGTTATGGAGTTCAGGAGCCGGGCGGCGGGGGTTGAGGACGCGCAGGCGATCTATGGGGTGATCGCGGCGGGTGAGGTGGGGTGGCACGGAGCGGCCGAGGTGGTGCCGGATCGGGTGGGCGCGGATCTGCGGCGGCCGTTGATCGACCTGGACCTCGACACGCTCGTCCTGGAGGCGCCGGACGGTGAGCTGGTCGCGTGGGCGTGGAATCACGGCGGCAAGCGGGCGCAGGTGGACGTGCATCCGTCGTACCGGGGACTTGGGCTTGGGGCTCGGCTGCTCGACTGGGCGGAGGCGCGCTCGCGGGAGGTCGGTAGCGAGTGGATCGCGCAGACGGTCGATGACGCCGACAAGGCCGGGACCGAACTACTGCAGCAACGCCAGTACGACGTACTGGCAACCAACTGGCTCCTCGAGCGACCGCTCGGCGACGCGCCGACTGGTGAGGTGCCGACCGGCATTCGGCTGGCCGGCTACGACCCGGATCGCGCGGCTGAGGTGCACGACGTGATCGAGGACGCGTTTGCTGCTTTCGGGGCTCGGCGGAAGTCGTTCGACGAGTGGGCCGAGCTCACGGTCGCCCGCAGCAGCTTCCTACCGGAGGCATCGACCCTCGCGTACGACGGCGACGCCATCGTCGGTGTGGTGATCGCGCTCGACGGCGAGGAGGGGTACGTCGAACAGCTCGCCGTTGAAACCGGCCACCGCAACCGCGGGATCGCCCGGGCGATGCTGGACCGGACGGCCGCGGAATTCCGGCGGATGGGTCGGGACAACCTGATCCTCTGGACGCACTCGGGCACCGGTGCGCTGGCGATGTACGAGCACCTCGGCCTGCGGGTTCGGCGCAGCACGACCGTGTATCGGCTGATGCTCTGAACTGTTGACACCGCAGCGTGAGAGCGCTCACATTGGGCAGAACCTCAACCCGCCCCTGGAGGTCTCTGTGCGTTCTCGTCCGCTCTTCGTGGCGTCTCTCGCCGCACCGCTGCTCATCGCCGCCTCGCTGACTGTCGTCGCGCAGGCGAGCGCCCCACCGCCACCGGCCGGGTGGTCGACCGTCTGGGTCGACGACTTCGACGGACCGGCGAACACGCTCCCGTCCGGCGCGAACTGGATCATCGACACCGGCCACGGCTACCCCGGCGGCCCCGGCAACTGGGGTACCGGCGAGGTCCAGAACTACACCAACAGCACCAACAACATCGCCCTCGACGGCACCGGCAACCTGAAGATCACGCCGCGCCGCGACGGCGCCGGCAACTGGACCTCCGGCCGGATCGAGACCCAGCGCAGCAACTTCAAGCCGCCGGCCGGCGGGGTGCTCGCGATGGAGAGCCGCATCCAGATGCCGAACGTCACCGGCAACGCCGCGCTCGGATACTGGCCGGCGTTCTGGGCGCTGGGTTCGCCGTACCGGGGCAACTACTGGAACTGGCCCGGCATCGGCGAGTTCGACATCATGGAGAACGTCAACGGGATCAACTCGGTCTGGGGTGTCCTGCACTGTGGCGTGAACCCCGGCGGCCCGTGCAACGAGACGACCGGCCTCGGCGCCAACCGCGCCTGCCCCGGCTCGACCTGCCAGTCCGGCTTCCACACCTACCGCTTCGAGTGGGACACGAGCATCTCGCCCCAGCAGTTCCGTTGGTACGTCGACGGCCAGCAGTTCCACTCGATCAGTCAGGGTCAGCTCCCGGCCGACACTTGGACGAACATGACCTCGCACGCCGGCTACTTCATCCTGCTGAACCTGGCGATCGGCGGGGCGTTCCCGGATGCACTCAACGGACCGACCCCACGCGCTGAAACCGTGCCGGACCGGCCGATGGTCGTCGACTACGTCGCCGTGACGCAGAAGGGTGGCGGCAGCACGCCTCCGCCGACCTCTCCCCCACCAGGTGGTGGCGGCAACGCCTACAGCACCATCCAGGCCGAGTCCTCCCAGCAGCAGAGCGGCACCGGAATCGAGACCACGAGCGACACCGGCGGCGGCCAGAACCTGATGCAGGTCGGCAACGGCGACTGGGCGCTCTACCGAGCCATCGACTTCAGCAGCTCAGCCGCGCACCAGTTCACAGCGCGCGTGGCCTCCGGCGCAGGCGGTGGAGTCAGCGGTCTGGTCGAAGTCCGCCTGGACAGTCGCAGCAACGCCCCGATCGGCAGCTTCGCGGTCGGCAACACCGGCGGCTGGCAGTCGTGGCGCTCGGTCCCGGCGAACATCTCCGCGGTCACCGGCGTACACGACGTCTATCTGACCTTCAGCAGCGGCCAGCCGGCCGACTTCGTCAACGTCAACTGGTTCACCTTCGGCCACTGAGCACTACAGGATCTCGGCGGGCCCCGGTACGGCGATCGTCACCGGGGCCCCGTAGTTGCCGAAATCGGCGACCACCTTGGTGCCGTCGAGCTCGAACTCGAGCTTCGTCAGCAGCATGTCCTTGCCCACCGTCGCCCTCACGGGGACCTCGTGCAGCTTCAGCTCGGCAACCATCCCGGCGCTGATGTAGTCGCCGAGCGCCTTCGCCGCGGTGGCCTTCGGCAGGTCGATCGTCATCGAGTAGACCGTCGACTCCCCGGCCGGTGCCGAGCTGAAGCTGGTCGCGTACGCCGCGCCGCCGATCAGCTCGTAGGTCTCGGTCCGGGTGGCGAGCAGCTGGATCAGCGTTGCATTCAGGGTCGTGCCCTTCGGGTCGAACTTCACCCACGGCTTGGCCGGGTCGGTGCTCAGGGCCTTGTCCCGCGCGTAGAGCTCGCCGCCGACCCGGACGACGCTGCTGACCTCACCGTCGTCGGACGTGGTCCCGGACACGTCGGCGCGGGCGCCGGACAGCTTGACGTCGGTGGTGAACCTCGTGACCCCTTCCGCATCGATGTTCACGGCAACGGATCGGAAGCTGCCCTTCGCCTGCATCGCCGCCCGCACCTTGGCGGCGAAGTCGGCCTGGGTCAGGACCGCGCCCGGGTCGCCGGAACCGCCGCAGGCGGCCAGCAGCACGAGGGCTCCGGCGGCCAGGATCGGCATCACCATCTTCTTCACTGTCGGAGGGTTCCACGCGGAGTGACGATTCGGGCACCTTTTTGCACCTTGTTGCAATGCACGGCCTGCGGGCCTGAACCTTTATCCTTCGCCTATGTCTGAACTGCAGGGTGGACCGGGAGCTCTCTTCGCGATCGGCGGTGCCGAGGACAAGCTGAAGAAGCGCACGGTGCTGCAGGAGTTCGTCGAGGCTGCCGGTGGGTCGAAGGCGCGGATCGTGGTGGTGCCCACCGCATCGGCGCTCGGGCAGGACGTGGTGGATGTCTACCACGCGCTGTTCGCGGCCCTGGGAGCACAGAGCGTCGTCGGAGTCCGCCCGGAGAACCGGGAGGACGCCGACGACCCGGCGTTCATCGCGCCCCTGCACGACGCCACCGGCATCTTCATGACCGGCGGCAACCAGTTGAAGCTCGCCGGAGTGGTCACCGGTACGGCGTTCGGCCGGGCCGTCACCGCGGCTCACGCGCGCGGGGCGGCGGTCGGTGGGACGTCGGCCGGTGCGAGCATCCTGGCCGAGCACATGATCGCCTTCGGCCGGTCCGGGGCGACACCGCGGCAGCGGATGAGCCAGCTGTCGAACGGGCTCGGCCTGGTGCAGGGCGCGATCGTCGACCAGCACTTCGCCCAGCGGAACCGGTACGGGCGGCTGCTGTCGCTGGTCGCGCAGTCCCCCGGGCTCCTGGGGATCGGCGTCGACGAGGACACGGCGGCCGTCGTACGGGGAACTCATCTGGAGGTTGTCGGCCGCGGCGCGGTGACGATCTTCGACGGCAGCCGGATCAACTCCAACGCGCACAACGCGAGCCGGTCGGAGCCGCTGCTCGCGTCGGGCGTCGTGCTGCATGTGCTGCCGGCGACGGCGACGTTCGATCTGCAGGCGCGGGTGCTGTTGTCGTACGGGCCGCAGCCGGCGGCCGAGGAGATCGCCGGACTGGAGGCGGCCGAGGCCGACCTGCGGAAGCTGGCCAAGGAGATCGCGGCCGAGGGCGTCTCACCGAAGTACTACGCGGACCGCAAGAAGCGCGCAGGCCGCCGGACGGCCAAGGCTGCGCGCCCAGCGGCTGCCGGGGAGTCCAGACCGGGGGCGACCGAGCCGATCACGGCCGGCGCCGACCTCGACACCCCCGACCGCTTCGAGCCAGACAGTGGGACCGCATGACCGATACGACCGCCACCGCCGGGACTCCGAGCCCCGACCTCAAGATCATCGAGACCCGCGTCTACCGCGGGGCGAACGTGTGGAGCTACGAGCCCGCGATCCACCTGGTCGTCGACCTCGGGTCGCTGGAGAGCTTCCCGTCGAACACGATCCCCGGCTTCACCGAGAAGCTTCTCGAGCACCTGCCGCGGCTCGACCAGCACCACTGCTCGCGCGGCCGCCGTGGCGGCTTCATCGAGCGGCTGAACGAGGGCACCTGGCTCGGCCACATCGCCGAGCACGTCGCCCTGCAGCTGCAGCAGGAGGCCGGCCACGACATGCGGCGCGGCAAGACCCGCCAGGTCAAGGGCCACCCGGGGCGCTACAACATCGTCTACGCGTACGCCGATGAGGCGGTCGGGCTGGCAGCCGGTGAGCTGGCCGTCCGGTTCGTGAACAACCTCGTCCAGACGGACCCGGAGTTCGACTTCACAGTCGAGCTGGAGAAGTTCATCAAGCAGGCGGAGCGGACGGCGTTCGGTCCGTCGACCCAGGCGATCGTGGACGAGGCCGTCTCCCGCGACATCCCGTGGATCCGGCTGAACAAGGCCAGCCTGGTCCAGCTCGGCCAGGGTGTGCACGCGAAGCGCATCCGCGCGACGATGACGTCCGAGACCGGGTCGATCGCGGTCGACGTTGCCAGTGACAAGGACCTGACGACGCGGCTGCTCGCCTCGGCCGGTCTGCCGGTGCCGCGGTCGGAGTCGATCCGCACGGTCGACGAGGCCGTCTCGGTCGCGAACAAGCTCGGCTACCCGGTCGTCTGCAAGCCGCTCGACGGCAACCACGGCCGTGGCGTCTGCCTGAACCTGCAGGACGCCGACGCCGTCCGCGAGGCCTTCCCGATCGCGGCCGAGCAGTCCCGCCGCGGCTGGGTGATCGTCGAGAACATGGTGGTCGGCAAGGACTACCGCTGCCTGATCATCAACGGCCGGATGGAGGCCATCGCCGAGCGCGTCCCCGCGCATGTGGTCGGCGACGGCGTGCACACGGTGGCCGAGCTGGTCGACATCACCAACGCCGACCCGCGCCGCGGGGTCGGGCACGAGAAGATCCTGACCCGGATCACCGTGAACGCGGCCGCCCGCGAGCTGGTTCGCACGCAGGGGTTCGAGCTGGACGACGTACCGCCCGAGGACGTGACGGTGAAGCTCACGCTCACCGGCAACATGTCCACCGGTGGTATCTCGATCGACCGGACCTGGGAGGCGCACCCGGAGAACGTCGAGATCGCCGAGGAGGCGGCCCGGATGATCGGGCTCGACATCGCCGGCATCGACTTCATCTGCCCCGACATCACCCAGCCGGTGCGCGAGACCGGCGGCGCGATCTGCGAGGTCAACGCCGCACCGGGCTTCCGGATGCACACCAACCCGACGATCGGCGAGCCGCAGTACATCGCCAAGCCGGTCGTCGACATGCTGTTCCCGCCGGGCGCGACCAGCCGGATCCCGATCGTCGCCGTGACCGGCACGAACGGCAAGACCACCACCTCGCGGATGATCAGCCACGTCTTCAAGGGCATGGGCCGCAAGGTCGGTATGACGTCGACCGACGGCATCGTGATCGACGAGCGGCTGGTGATCCGGTCCGACGCCTCCGGCCCGAAGTCGGCCCGGATGGTCCTGCAGAACCCGCGCGTCGACTTCGCCGTGTTCGAGGTCGCCCGCGGCGGCATCCTGCGCGAGGGCCTCGGCTACGAGCGGAACGACATCGCCGTCGTACTGAATGTGCAGCCGGATCACCTCGGGCTGCGCGGGATCGACACGCTCGAGCAGCTCGCCGATGTGAAGGGTGTGCTCGTCGAGGCCGTGCCGCGGACTGGGTACGCCGTGCTGAACGCCGACGACCCGCTGGTTCGCAAGATGCGGCGGAAGTGTTCGGGGCAGGTCGTGTGGTTCAGCATGGCCGAGCCTGGCAGCGAGGTCCGCGAGTACATCGAGGGGCACTGCCGTCGCGGTGGTCGCGCGGTGGTGCTCGAGCGCTCCGAGCTCGGCGACATGATCGTGGTCAAGCACGGCCGCCGGTCGATGCAGCTGGCCTGGACACACTTGCTCCCGGCAACGTTTGGCGGCCGGGCGATGATGAACGTGCAGAACGCGATGGCGGCCGCTGCGGCCGCGTTCGCGGCCGGTGCGCCGCTGCACGACATCCGCCAGGGCCTGCGGACGTTCAACACTTCGTACTACCTGTCCCCCGGCCGGCTGAACGAGATCGATGTCGACGGCCGGACGGTTATCGTCGACTACTGCCACAACGCGCCCGCGATGCGGATGCTCGGCGACTTCGTCGACCGGCTCGGCGAGAGCCTGATCGCGTCGTCCGAGCTCGGGCGACCGTCCCGGATCGGCGTGATCGCGACTGCGGGCGACCGGCGCGACGAGGACATCCTCGAGCTGGGCGAGGTCGCGGCCCAGCACTTCGACGTACTGATCGTCCGTGAGGACGCGCGGCTGCGCGGTCGGCAGCGCGGCGAGCTGGCCGAGCTGATCGCGGTCGGCGTCCGGCGGGCGATGGAGGCCGGGGCCCGGTGCCGTCAGGTCGAGATCGTGATCGACGAGCTGACCGCGATCCGGCACGCGCTGGCCCGGTCGAACCGGGGCGACCTCGTCGTCATGTGCGTCGACCAGCACCAGACCGTGCTGAGCGAGCTCGAGTCCGTGTCGCATCTCGCCCAGGCGGGCGCGCGCTCCGGGGACGAGGGTGGCGATCCGGACTTCGTGAAGCCCGAGGAGACCGACGTACCGGAGGAGTAGGGCATGCGCCCGACTGTGCTGGCGTACTACTTCCCTGACTGGCATGCCGATCCACGCAACGCGGCGTGGTTCGGCGCCGGGTGGACCGAGTGGTCGTTGCTGCAGGCGGCGCGGCCGCGGTTCCCGGGGCATCGGCAGCCGCGGGTGCCGGCACTCGGGTATCGCGATGAGGCGGATCCGGCTTGCGCTTTCGCCGACATCGCTTTGGCTGCGGCGCATGGGGTGGACGGGTTTCTGTTCGACTACTACTGGTACGACGACGGTCCGTATCTGGAGGGGGCCCTCAGCAACGGGTTCCTGCGGGCGGAGAACCGTTCACAGGTGAAGTTCGCGCTCATGTGGGCGAATCATCAGCTCGTCGACATCTTCCCGGACCGGCGCACCGGCGTACCGGGGTTGCTGAAGAACGGTGCGCTGGACCGGACGGCGTTCGAGGAGATGGCGCGGCACGTCATCTCGCGGTACTTCTCCGAACCGAACTACCTGACGATGGACGGCCGGCCGTGGTTCACGGTCTACGACCTGGCGAACTTCATCGATGGGCTGGGCGGGGTCGCGGCTGCTCGCGATGCGCTGGACTGGTTCCGCGCGGAGACGGTCGCGGCTGGGTTTCCGGGGCTGCACCTGGATGCGGTGCTGTGGAGTTCGGCGGTGCTTCCTACGTCGAGCGAGTCTCCGTTGGTGGTGGATTGGGTGCGCGAGCTCGGGTTCGATTCCGGTACGTCGTACGTGTGGGTGCATCACCACGATGTCGGCGGCTCGCCGTTCCCGGAGGCTCCGATCGAGGCGATGCGCGAGTCGGCCTTCGCGGAGTACGAGCGCTACGCCGACCTGCTCGACGTGGACTTCCATCCGAACGTGACGGTCGGCTGGGATCCGTCCCCGCGGACCGATCAGAGTCACCCGTATGCCGCCGGGTCGTATCCGTGGACGTCGGTCTGGGATCCCGGGCCGGCGGCGTTCGCCGAGGGGCTGCGGCAGGCGCGAGACTTCGTCGTACGGCGGAAACCGCGGCACCCGATCATCACCGTGAACGCGTGGAACGAATGGACCGAGGGTTCCTATCTGCTGCCGGACACGACCCACGGGACCGCGTTTCTCGAGGTGATTCGCGACACGCTGGGGATCGACGGAACTCGCTAAGGGTCAGCGTCGTTGGCCGTTGCGTGAAGATGAAGTTGCTGGCGGCCACGATCGCCGTCGCTGTCCCGGTCCTGCTGTCCTCCTGCGGTACGGCGGAGGCCCCGAAGCCCGCCGCTGCTGCGGTGCAGACGCCGAGCGTGCTCGTAGAGGACGCATGGGTCCGCGCGACCGTCGGCACCAAGGACACCACGATGACGGCGGCGTTCATGGCGCTGACCAACCCGGGCAACGCCGACATCAAGTTGATCTCGGCAACCTCTCCGGTCGCGGGCATGGTGCAGTTGCACGAGATGGCGATGAAGGACGGCAAGATGGTGATGCAGGAGAAGGCCGGTGGTGTGAACGTCCCCGCCACCTCGCACGCGCATCTGTCCCCCGGCGGCGACCACATCATGCTGATGGGCCTGAAGAAGCCGCTGAAGCCCGGTGACGAGGTCCCGCTGACGCTGAAGTTCTCCGACAACACGACCCACGACCTCACCGTCCCGGTCAAGGCCTTCACCGAGGAAGAAGAGCACTACCACCCAACGCCTTCCACCAAGTGAAGCCGTCACGGCGACAGCTGTTCGGGTACGCCGGAGCCGCGGCCGCGGGTGCTGCGGTCACGGGTGGCGCCGTCGTTGCCCTCGATCAGCCTGTGCCGCCGCCACCGGCCAGCCGGTTGATTGATCCGTACGGCGATCACCAGCCCGGTGTCGCTGCCACCTCTCCTCGTCATGCGGAGTTGGTGGCCTTCAAGCTCCTGCCCGGGACCGACAAGGCCGCGCTCGCGCGGTTGATGCGGTTGTGGAGCGCGGACATTGTTGCGCTAGGCAACGGGCGACCGGCGCCTGGGGACACCGCGCCGGAGTTGGCCACCTCTGGGGTCGCGTTGACGACGACGGTCGGGTTCGGCCCGCGGGTGTTCGAGCTGGCGGGACAGAAGGCGGCCGGTCCGGACGATCTGCCGGTGATGCGGCACGACCGCTTGCAGAACGCGTGGTCGGGTGGCGACCTGCTCATCGTCGTCGGCGCGGATGACGAGCTGAGCGTCGTGCACGCCGTACGGCGGCTGGTCGCGGACGCGAAGCCGTTCGCAGTACCGGCCTGGCGGCAGACCGGATTCTGGAACAGCACCGGCCCCGACGGTGGAGCGATCACCGGCCGCAACCTGTTCGGCCAGGTCGACGGCACCGGCAACCCAGCCGTCGGTACGCCGGAGTTCGACGCGACCGTCTGGTCCGCCGACGGTGGCACGACCCTCGTCGTACGGCGCGTCGAACTCAACCTCGACACCTGGGACGAACTCACCCGCTCCGAACAGGAACGCGCCGTCGGCCGCAAACTCAGCACCGGCGCACCCCTGACCGGCACCGCCGAACACGACGAACTCGACCTCGACGCCCGCGACCCCGACGGCCGCCCACTGATCGCCGCGAACGCCCACGCCCGCCTGGCCCACCACTCCGAGAACGACGGCCGCCGCATCTTCCGCAAAGGCCTCAACTACGTCCACGACACCGGCACCACCCGCGAGTCCGGCCTCATCTTCCTCAGCTACCAGGCCGACATCACCAGCCAGTTCTTCCCCCTCCTGGCCCGCCTCGACGCAGCCGACGCCCTCAACGAATGGACCACCACCATCGGCTCCGCCACCTTCACCATCCCACCCGGCCTCCACCCCGGCGGCTGGATCGGCCAAAAACTCTTCAGCTGACAGCTCGCCTTCCCCGGATCCGCCACGCAACCCCACCAGAACCCGTGGGCGCGCAGCCCTCGTGGTGGCCGGGAACAGGTCATAACTTGTTCACGCCCACCAGTTCTTGTTCACGCCCCCGCCTCCCGCCGGGCTGCCAACGCGCCGACGATCGGACGCGGCCCGCCACCTTCGCCATCCGCCCGCCTTCCAGAAGCTCTTCGGCTGACCTGTCACCCTGGCACGCTCGGTAGAGCGTTCTAGGGGGTGAGGAGGCGATGCCGATGAGAGACCGACCGACCGAGGCGGACTTCGACGACTTCGTACGAGCACGCTGGAGCGCGACCGCCCGCCTGGCCTATGCGCTGACCCTGGACCATCAACGCGCCGAGGATCTGGCGCAGGAGTCGTTCACGAAGCTGTGGTTCCACTGGGGCAAGGCCAGTAGCGGAAGTCCGGAGGGCTATCTGCGCCGGATCGTGACCACCACCTTCCTGTCCGCCGGGCGCCGCCGCTGGTTCGGTGAGCAGCCGACCGACAGCCCACCCGACGTCGCCGTGGCCGCGGCCACCGGCCAGATCGACGAACGGCTCGCACTCCGTCGGGCGATGGCGCAACTGAGCCCGCGGCAACGAGCCGCCGTCTATCTCCGGTACGCCGAAGACCTGCCCGAACGCGCTGTCGCCGACCTGCTCGGCTGTTCGGTCGGCTCGGTCAAACAAACACACGCGCCGCGGACTCGACGTGCTCCGGGCCGAACTCCACTTCACGACACCCGATGAGCTGGCCGTCCTGGCCGGGAGGGGAATCGCATGACCTACGACCTGGCCGACAAGTTCGCCACACTGACCGACGACCGGCCCGAACCCGCCGACCCCGCAGTACTCGTCCGCTCCGGAATCACGCGCAGCCGCCGCCGGCGCCGTACCGGGATCTCCCTTGCCGGTGCGGCAGTCGTCACCGCGATCGCCCTCACCGCGGCGCCGCTCGCCGGAGCGCTCCGTGGCGGTGCACCCGAGGTCGCCGGTGCACCGACCGGGCATGGCACTCAAACCGTCGACTCCGTTCGCTGGGCGCCACAGCCGAACCGAACCGAGAACCTCTACCAGGTAGCCAGCAGAACCATCGACGGCGAGATCTGGGAAGCCTTCATCCACGGACGCGACGCCTGCCTGAGCCTCTTTCACAAGGCGGTCACCGATCCGATGGTCGATCCGATGAAACCTTGTGTGCCACACCAGACCGGCGTGGCACGTCCGTTCCGGTCGGCGCACGGCGGTTTCACGGTCTTCGCCGGAAGCACCTCCACGAAGGCCGCAGTCGTCCGCATCACGTCCGGTGACCGGGTCTACCTGGTGAAACCGGTCCCCACGATCGCGTCCAAGACCACGCTCTTCTACGCCTTCGGCCTGCCCGGAGTCGACTTCGGCAAGCCGAAGTTCCAGGCCTACGACGCGAAAGGCAAGCCGGTCAGCTAGCGCGGAAGCTGAGGAACTTCGTGCTGGGGTAGCTGTGGAAGTTGTTGGCCGGCTCGAGTGAGGCCTGGCCGGTGCAGTCGGGGGTGCGGTAGAGGAGGACGTCCTCGGTGGACCAGTTGAAGAGGGCACCGGGGGCGAAGGTCAGCTGGGTGCAGGCGGTGGGGACGTCCTTGTAGATGACGGCCTTGCCGCCGAAGCTGGTGGTTTCGTAGAAGCAGGCCAGGCCTGGCTCGCAAGCAGTGCTCTCCGAGTACGCCGAGGCCGAGGTGGCGGTGGCGCCGCCGAGCAGGAGGGTGGTGGCAGCAGCGCCGACGAGGATGCGACGGTTCACAAGAACTCCCGGTGAAAGAGGGGGCGATTTCTCTGTGCACCGACGAGCCTATGGTTGAACCTTCACCTAGAGAGCGCTTTCCGGCGTGTTGCGGCGGGAAAGCAGCCGGCGGCGCGGCTCTTCGCGGTCGATCCAGTCGAGGTCATCACCCAGTACGGCGTCGTTCGTCCGCTCGGCGTACGGGTCGGGCGGCGGCGGGACCGGCGGGAGTGCGCGCAGCTTCAGCGCGACCATCGGGATCGCGAGCAGGACGGCCACCACGAGCCAAGCGCCGTACTCGCGCAGGAGCGGCTCGAAGGAGTTGAAGAACGCATCCATCGCGCCATCGACAGTCGCATTGAACGACTGACCACCAGGCGCTCGGTCGATCGACTGCACCGCAGCGACGACGCCGAAGGAGGCGAGGTACCAAGCGGTCAGCGGAATCCAGTAGTACGCCGAACGCCACCCGCGCAACCAGCAGGCGACGTACAGGGCGAGTGCCAGACCCACGCCGACCAGCAGCCCGCTGAGCTGCCAGAGCCAGCGGAAGTCAGTCAGCTGAGCGGCGGGACGCAGCGCGTACCAGGCGAGCGGAAGCGCAAGCGCGAACGCGGCGACCACCGAGCTTCTGGTGCCCACGGCACCGAAGATGCCGCCGACAGCACTTGCCACCAGCAACGAGATCAGCAGACCCCGCTCGTCCCATGGGTTTCCGGTCAGCCACCAGGCGCCTGCGGCAACGATCACCACGAGCGGCACCGTCGCGCGGACCCGCGCGATCAGCAGACCGGCGAGCACTCCCCCGGCGAATCCGCCCAGGAGCAGGAGATCCAGCCGCGGCGGCACGAACATCGTCGTACCGCCGGGCAGGCCCTTCAGGTATGCCGCGGAGAAGCCACCCACGAACCAGGCGACGACAGCAGCCGGGATCGACCACAGGTAGCGCATTCCACATCCCCGTTCCCACCCCCAACCGAGGCGGACGGGGGTTAGTGCTGGGCTCTCTCGACCTTAGTCTTCAAGTCTTCCGCAGTGTCGACGGTAGCTCCCTCGGACCGCAACCAGCCGTCAAGACTCGCCCGATCCTGCAGAGACATCACGGCGACCACGTCACCCGGCACTGCCTGAGCGACCAAGGCCTGCGCCGCTTCGAGCTCGGTCGGGAACGCCGGTACGTCGTCGACGCCGACCGACGCGGCCCCCTCGCGGAACACCGCCTCCAGCTCGGACGGCGGCCGGCCGCGCAGGTACTCGCTCTTGTGCCCGATCGCGACCTGGTCGGCGCCACGTGCACCGATCGCACCCAGCGCGGAGACCATGTCGTCGGCCCGGTCGCCCGGGGAACCGAGCGCCAGCAGCAGACGACCACCTTCGTGGCGTACGCCGTTCATGATCTCCAGCAGGGCTTCCAGGCCGGCCTCGTTGTGCGCGAGGTCGATCACGACGGTGAAGCCGCGCAGCGAGTACATGTTCATCCGGCCGGGGTTGTTCTCGTTCGGCGCGAACGTGCTCAGGCCTTCGATCACCGCGGCCCGCGGCAGCCCGAGCCCGAGCGCCGCCGAGGCGGCCGCCAGCGCGTTCTCCACGTTGTAGTGCGACAGGCCGGACAGCGTCATCGGTACGTCGACGACCTTCAGCAGCGGTTCCGCGTCGGTCGCCTGGTCGAGCACCGTGATGAAGCCGTCGAGGACGGTAGTGGCCCGGCCGCCTTCGTCGAGTACGGCGCGGATCGACGGCGAGTCGGGATCGCGGGAGAACACCCAGCACTTGGCCGGCGAGCCGAGCCGCATCGCGAACGTCCGCGGGTCGTCCCCGTTCACCACGCACCAGCCGCGCGGGCGGGTGATGTGGGTGATGACGGCCTTCACCTCGGCGAGCTGGTCGACGGTGTCGATGCCGCCCAGGCCGAGGTGGTCCGCGGTGACGTTGGTGACGACGGAGACGTCGTTCGAGACGACGCCCACACCGCGGCGCAGGATGCCGCCGCGGGCGGTCTCGGTGACGGCCAGCTGGATGCCCGGCTGGGACAGCACCTGGCCGGCGCCGCTCGGGCCGGAGAAGTCGCCGTACTTGACGAGCTCGCCGTCGAAGTAGACGCCGTCGGTGCTCGACCAGCCGACGTGCAGCCCAGCCGCGCGGCCGATGTGCGCGATCATCCGGGAGGTCGTGGTCTTGCCGTTGGTCCCGGTGACCGCGACGACCGGCACCTTCGGCCGGATGGTCGGCGGCACGTTGCCGGGCGGCTCGTTGTGCACCCGCTCGCCGACGGTCGCCATCAGCTCGGGCAGGTGCTCGGCGCCGAACGCGTCCAGCACCTCGACGATCGCCGCCGCGAGCGCCCGCGCCCGCTGTTCGTGGGCCCAGGGGAAGGCCACGACCAGCCGATGGTTGTCCGACTCGGGCCGGACCCGGACACCGATCCGGCCGATCCCTGCCTCGCGGGCGATCCGCCGTACGACGTGACCGGTGACCCGGATCGCGAACCGCTGCCGGAACCCGGAGCCGATCCGGCCCGGCCGGGTGGCGCCCAGGCCTACGGCCTGCGCATAAGCCTTCGCGGCCGGCGCCGGAGCGTCGACCAGTGCAGTCACATCCAGCGTCAGCTTGACCGCCGCGCGGCTGAAGTAGAGGTTGGCGCCGTCCAGGACACGGAGCTCAACCAAAGAGGTCGTGGGCACTAGGAGATGTCCCCCGATCTCATGCAGTCGCGAGCATGTGCTCGGTGGTGTAGCTCGGCGTGCTGGGGTGAAGGCCTCGATGTGGTCCATCGTGGCTTTTGCCCCAGTGCGGCGAGGTGCGCCGCCGAGTGCAGCGCAGCACGCATGGGATTGGGGGACATCTCCTACGCTCCCATCGCGTGGTAGCCGCCGTCGACGTGGATGATCTCGCCGGTGGTGGAGGGGAAGAAGTCACTGAGCAGGGCGACGATGGTCTTGCCGGTGGGTTCGAGGTCGGTCGGGTCCCAGCCGAGCGGGGCGCGCTCGAGCCAGGGCTCTTCGAATTTCTCGAAGCCCGGGATCGCCTTTGCGGCCAGCGTCTTGAGCGGGCCGGCCGAGACCAGGTTGCAGCGGATGCCCTGCGCGCCGAGGTCGCGGGCAAGGTAGCGACTGGTCGACTCCAGGGCAGCCTTGGCCACGCCCATCCAGTCGTAGCCGGGCCACGCCACGGTCGCGTCGAAGGTCATCCCGACCACGCTGCTGCCGCGCGGCATCAGCGGTGCGCAGGTGGTCGCGAGCGACTTCAGCGAGTACGCCGAGACGTGCACGGCCTGCGCCACGTCCTCCCAGGGACCCTCGAGGAACTTGCCGCCGAGGATCGTCTCCGGGTTCCCGTACGCGATCGAGTGCACGACGCCGTCGAGACCGTCGACATGCTCCCGGACGGCGTCCGGCAGCGCGGCGAGGTGGTCGGCGTTCGTCACGTCGAGCTCGAGCACCGGCGGCTCGGTCGGCAGGCGCTTCGCGATCCGCTTGGTGATGCTCAGCGCGCGGCCGAAGTTCGAGATCAGCACGGTGGCGCCTTGTTCCTGCGCGACCTTGGCCGTGGCGAAGCCGATCGAGGAGTCCAGTGTGACCCCGGCGACCAGGATCCGTTTGCCGTCGAGGATGCCCACCGGCTTCCCCCTTTCACGAGAGTGAGTTGACTAGTTGCCCATACCGATGCCGCCGTCGACCGGGATCACCGCGCCGGTGATGTACCCGGCCTCCTCGGAGGCGAGCCAGCGGACCGCGTGCGCGATCTCCTCGGTCAGGCCGAACCGGCCGAGCGGGATCTGGCCGAGATACTGCTTGGCTGTGTCCTCGGGCAGTACGGCGGTCATGTCGGTCTCGACGAATCCCGGGGCGACCACGTTCGCGGTGATGCCGCGGCTGCCGAGCTCGCGCGCGATCGAGCGCGCCATCCCGACCAGGCCGGACTTGCTGGCCGCGTAGTTGACCTGCCCGGCCTGGCCGAGCAGCCCGACCACCGAGGAGATGAAGACGATCCGGCCCTTGCGCAGCCGCAGCATGCCCTTGGCCGCACGCCGCGCGACCCGGAACGAGCCGGTCAGGTTGGTGTCGATGACCGAGTCCCAGTCGTCGTCCGACATCCGCAGCAGCAGCGTGTCGCGGGTGATGCCGGCGTTGGCCACCAGCACCTCGACCGGACCGTGCTGCTCCTGGATGGTCTCGAACGCCGCGTCGACCTCTTCCTGGTTGGTGATGTCGCACTTCACCCCGAGGAAGCCGTCCGGCGGCGGACTGCTGTTGTAGGTGACGGCGACCTGGTCGCCGGCTTCCTTGAACGCGGTCGCGATCGCCAGCCCGATCCCCCGGTTGCCACCGGTCACCAACACAGACCTACCCACAAGAACTCCTCACCCGTCGCCAGTCGTAGCCGAACGCTATCCTCAGGAGTCTTCGAGCCGGAAACCGACCTTCAGTCCGACCTGGTAGTGGTCGATCTGGTTGTCGACGATGTGCCCGCGGATCTGGGTCACCTCGAACCAGTCGAGGTGCCGCAGGGTCTCGCCGGCCCGGCCGATGGCGTTCGTGATCGCCTCGTCGACCCCCTCTTTCGACGTACCGACGAGCTCGGTGACCCGGTAGGTGCGATCGGTCATCAGCGCTGCCCTTTCTGTCCTGCCTGCGCCCGGGCTGGAGGCGCGGCGTACCGTGGTTGTTGGTGAGGAGGATAGATGTCCAAACGTCGTGAACGGTCCGGCGAAACGGTCATTTCGGTGACGAGTGCGCAACCCGGCCGTTCCGAGGACCTGGACAGCCGCATCATCCGGTACGCCGCGATGATGGGACTGCGGGTGGTCTGTTTCGTGCTGGCCGTGTTCACCCCGTCGCCGTGGCGCTGGATGTTCGTCGCCGGCGCGATCTTCCTGCCGTACTTCGCGGTCGTGCTGGCGAACGTCGCGAAGACCGCGACGCAGGACGGCGGCACCCCGTACGTCGCGCCGGAGCGCCCTTCCCTGGAGGCATCTTCGGGCCCGGTGATCCGTGCCGAACCCGACGAAACCGAACACCCCGATGGGGTGCGACAGACCGACACCGAAAAGTGATCTGTGCCGGGACTGGAAAGTTCGCCGGGTTCCGTGTCAGAATCTCCCGCGTGCTCTGAAGTTCACTGTTGGAATTCAGACACTTGATGCGGCGTCGGACGGCTCCCCCCGTGGCTGTCCGACGTCGCTTCATTTGTGCCGGGGCCGATCATTTACCCCAGGCTATTGATTATTGAGGAATCAGTAATGGACCTACCCGAGATCTGCTCGTCCAAGGGGTGCGGCAACGCCGCCACCTGGGCGGTGCTGTGGAACAACCCCAAGATCCACACGCCCGACCGGCGCAAGACCTGGCTCGCGTGCGACGAGCACAAGGCGACCCTGTCGGACTTCCTCGACCGCCGCGGATTCCTTCGCGACGTCGAACCTTTCAACGCACCGGCGACTTAGCGAAAAAGCATATTTCCGGATTGTCGTCCGGCCGCTTTAACCGCCGATGGCGGACATCGGGCGCACCGGTTGCAGGAACTCGGGATCATTGATCCCGTGCCCGGGGAGTTTCTTCCACATCGCCCGCCGCCAGCGATCCGCGAGTTCCGTATCGTCGGCGCCCGCTCTTAGTGCACCGCGCAGGTCGGATTCGGTCCGGGCGAACAGACAATCCCGCACCTGACCGTCCGCGGTCAGCCGGACCCGGTCGCAGTCGCCGCAGAACGGCCGCGTCACCGACGCGATGATCCCGACCGTCTGGTCCCCACCGCGGACCCGGAAGATCTCGGCCGGCGCGCTCCCCCGGGTCGCCGCGTCGGTCGGCTCCAGGCCGAACGGCTCGCCCAGCTGCGCGAGGATCTCGTCCGCGGTCACCATCGTGGCCCGGTCCCAGCCGTGCTGCGCGTCCAGCGGCATCTGCTCGATGAACCGCAGCTCGTAGCCGTGCTCCAGACAGAACTCCAGCAGCTCCGAAGCGTGCGTGTCGTTGATCCCGCGCATCAGCACCGCGTTGACCTTCACCGGCGACAGTCCGGCTTCCTGAGCCGCCGCCATGCCGGCCAGCACGTCCTTCAGGCGGTCCCGCCGGGTCAGTTCGGCGAAAGTATCGGGCCGGATGGTGTCGAGGCTCACATTCACCCGATCCAGACCGGCCGCCTTGAGCGCCACTGCCTGCCGGGCCAGCCCGATCCCGTTGGTGGTCAGCGAGACCTCGGGCCGCGGCGCGAGGTTCGTCGTACGGTCGACGATGCCGACCAGACCGCGGCGCAGCAACGGCTCACCACCGGTGAACCGGATCTCCCGGACACCGAGCTGGGTGACCGCGATCCCTACCAGGCGGACGATCTCGTCGTCCGTGAGCAGCTCGGGCTTGGCCAGCCAGTCGAGCCCCTCCTCCGGCATGCAGTACGTGCAGCGCAGGTTGCAGCGATCCGTCAACGACACCCGGAGATCCGTGGCGACCCGGCCATAGGTGTCGGCCAGGCCTACCTGTGTCACCTCTTCAGTCGCCGTCACCAGGCCAGAGTACGTGCCGACGATCAGCGGTTGGGGGCGATGGCTTAAGTTCGAGATGTGCGTCGATTGATGAACGTCCGCTGGCTCGGCGCCGCGCTGACAATTCTGGTTCTCGCCGGGGTGTGTGTTCAGCTCGGCCGCTGGCAACTGCATCGGTTGCACGACCGCGAGGAACGCAACGGCGTGACGCGCTCCAATCTCGCCGCGCCACCGGCGCCACTCGACCAGATCGTCGGCCCACAGGCCGTCATCGGCGACCAGCACGCCTGGCGGACCGCGGTCGTCACCGGCCACTTCGACGCCTCGAAGCAGATAGTTCTCCGCTATCGAAATGTCAGCGACCGGCCCGGGTTCGAAATCGTCACCCCGCTCGTCCTTCCGGACGGCAAAGCAGTTCTCGTCGACCGTGGCTTCCTGCCCCGCCAGGCGGCCGAGCTGGCCCCGACCGCCATCCCCGCCGTACCGGCTGGTGAAGTGACGGTCACCGGGCGTCTGCAGCGCAGTGAGCGTGGTGGGCACACCAACGGCGGTACGCCGGACAACGGGACCGCGCGGCTGATCAACGGGCCGGAGTACGCGAAAGCGCTTGGTCTGGACCTGTATGACGGTTATCTGACCGTGAACAGCCAGGTGCCGGCCAACGACCCTTCGTTCGGGAAGTTCCCCGGGCCGGAGATCGACAGCGGACCGCACTTCTTCTACGCGCTGCAATGGTTCCTGTTCGCGATCCTCGCGGTCGGCGGACTGATCTACTTCACCCGCCGTCCGGCCACCAACGCGGCCGGCGAAGTTGTTGCCGAGCGCAACGACGTACCAGAACCCGCCGGTACGCCGGACTGAGCCCCGAACGCTTGCCGTCGGCCACGAACCGTCGAGGTGCGGAGCTTGCGGTGGTGAGGCAGGATGGTGCCGTGGACCTTGGACTGCGCGACCGCATCTACATCGTGACCGGTGCCAGCACCGGCCTCGGCTTCGCCACCGCGAAGGCCCTGGCCGCCGACGGAGCCCGGCTCGTCATCTCCAGCCGGAGCGAGGAGAACATCACCCGGGCCGCCGCCGAGCTCGGGGAGAACGTGGTCGGCATCCCCGTCGACAACGCGGACCCGGAGAGCGCCGAGCGGCTGGCCGCCACCGCGATCGCCAAGTGGGGTGCCTTGCACGGTGCTCTGATCAGCGTCGGCGGGCCGAAGCCCGGCACGGCGCTGGACTCCGACGAGGCCGACTGGCAGGCCGCCTTCAACAGTGTCTTCCTCGGCGGGCTGCGGATCGCCAAGGCGGTCGCCCGAGCTGGTTCGGACGGGACGTCGATCGCCTTCGTGCTCTCCTCGTCGGTCAAGTCCCCGATCCCGGGCCTCGCCATCTCGAACGGACTGCGCCCCGGCCTGGCCATGGTCGCCAAGACCCTGGCCGACGAGCTCGGACCGAACGGCGTCCGCGTCAACGGCCTGCTGCCCGGCCGGATCGCGACCGACCGGCTCAAGGAGCTGGACGGCAAGGGCGGCGACCCCGAGGTGGCCCGCCGCAGCGCCGAGCGGACCATCCCCCTGCGCCGGTACGGCGATCCCGACGAGTTCGGCCGGGTCGCCGCGTTCGTCCTCTCCCCCGCCGCCTCCTACCTGACCGGCGCGATCATCCCGATCGACGGTGGCGCCCTCCGCACGTTCTAGACCGCATTCCCCCGGAGGGATGGGATCTTCCCACCAGTTCCTGGTAATTACTCGCATAGATCACAGGGGCGCTGTTATCTTCTAACAGCCTCATTCGCCCCCTGGGAGGAACTGATCCATGCGACGAACCAAGATCCGGACGGCCGGCGTCCTGCTCGGCGCCCTTGCGTTGGTGGTCACCACGAGCGGCGTAGCGAACGCCGCGTCGTTCAGCTACGGTGCCTACGAGGGCGGCGGCTGGGGGTCCTGGCAGCAGGACCCGGGCGACGGCGCACCCGGGGACTCGATCGAGGCGTGCGACATGAAGGCGGACGGGTGGGGAATCGAGGTCCGCCTGGACATCGGCCGCGACGGCGACATCGACCGCAAGGTCAGCACCCGCGGTCACCCCGCCGACTACTGCTCGGGCTGGGCCAGCGGCGACATTCCGGAGGGAACCAAGGTCCGCGTCTGGGTCGTGAAGGTCAACGGCAGCACCGACTACCACCCGGTGTACAAGGACGGCACCGCCTAGCCGTCGGCTGGATCAAACGCGGGCCTTCCGGCGGCATCGGCACCAACCGCACCTGCGCCAAACAAACCATCAACTCCCTCCTGACCGACGCAGCCACCGGCGCCCTCCCACCCCCACCCTCCCGACGCCGCTTCCCCCGCCTACCCAAACCCCGCCCGTAACTGGGCGGGATGGCAAGGTCGGCGGTCGAGGTTCCCCCTTGCGGAATTTCAGTGGATATCCGTTCAGGTTGACCCTTCTCTGCCCAAATATTGAGCAGAGAAGGGTCAACTTGCGGGGAGATCCCCTCGCTTTTCTGCACCGCAACCGAAGCCCGGAAGCTTAGGCGACCGGCACCCGGTCGCCGACCTCGCCATCCGCCTCAGCCACAGGATTGGCCCGCCACCCGCTCGTTGGCGCCGGCCGCGGCGGCGGGCAAACTACCGCGTGCGCTGCCGGCCGCATGCCAGCGCGCGGAACGTGGGTTTGCGGGGATCTGCTGCCTCCCAGCGGCAGTAGATCCGCGCAGAGCACGCAGTTGCTGCGGATTCGAGCACCCCAGCGGGCGGATGCTGTTGGGTAGGAGCTTGCAGCGAGCTGTGAGGGAGTGGTGTGGTGCTGGCGTGGGATGGGACGACTCGTCAATCGGGCTGGTCGTCCTTCGGGCGGTCCTTGTCCTTGGAAGGCTGGACGCGCTTGGGCTCGCCGGGCATCTTCGGATACTCCGGCGGGTAGGGCAGGTCGGCCTCGCCGTGGTCGCGTTCGTGCTTGGCCGACAGCTCCAGCAGTGACTCCAGCGAGAAGGCCTGCTCGCCGACCGCGGCGTGCAGGTCACCGACCTCGGCGAACCGGGCCGGCATCGTGAGCACATCGAAGTCGTCCGGTACGACGTCGTCCAGCTCCTCCCAGCGCAGCGGCGCGGACACCCGGGCGCGCGCGTTCGGACGGACCGAGTAGGCCGAGGCGATGGTGCGGTCCCGGGCCATCTGGTTGTAGTCGATGAAGATCCGCTCGCCGCGCTCCTCCTTCCACCAGTTCACCGTGACCTGGTCGGGGAGCCGCTTGGACAGCTCGCGGCCGAGCGCGATCACCGCACGGCGGGCCTGGATGAAGTCCCAGCGCGGCTCGATCGGCACGTAGACATGCAGACCGCGGCCACCTGAGGTCTTCGGGAAGCCCTCCAGGCCGTGCTCGGCGAGCAGTTCGCGCAGCGCCGGCGCGACCGCGACCGCGCTCTTGAAATCCGTCCCCGGCTGGGGGTCGAGGTCGATCCGCAGCTGATCCGGGTGATCGACGTTCGGCCGCCGCACCGGCCAGGGGTGGAAGGTCAGCGTGCCCAGGTTGGCCGCCCAGGCGACCACCGCCAGCTCGGTCGGGCAGACCTCGTCGGCGGGCCGGCCGCTGGGGAACTTGATGGTCGCGGTCTCCACCCACTCGGGCGCGCCCTTGGCCACCCGCTTCTGGTAGAACGCGTCGCCGCGGTTGTCCGCCCGGGTCGAGAGTTTGGCCCCCTCGAACCAGCCGCCCGGCCAGCGCTCGAGCGTGGTCGGCCGGTCCCGGAGCGCGCCCAGGATGCCGTCGCCGACCGCGACGAAGTAGTTCACGATGTCGAGTTTGGTCAGCCCGCGCTCCGCGAAGTACGGCTTGTCCGGGTTGCTCACCCGGACCTGCCGCCCGCCGATCTCGAGCTCGATCGCCTTGGTCGCCGCCATGCGGTGACGCTACCGCGCGGCGCCGACAAACCTCGGGAAAACACCGGAAAGGCAACTTTTCGTCAACCCTGGCCACGTCCGGTAACTGGGCGGTAACGTACACGCACTTCGTTCCTGGGGCGTGAGGCCCCCGGGACGCTTCGACAAGGAGCGCGAGGATGAACAGATCCGCCCTGTTCGCCGCTGCCACCGCAGTTGCGACCACCACCGCCCTCGGGCTGACGTCGGCCACCACCGCCACCGGTGCGCCAACGGCAGCCCCCGTCCCCAGTCCCGCGGCCGCCGTCGCCCAGGCCAAGGCCGCGATCGGGGACAACCTCGCCGCGCTGAAGGCCACCCCGGCCGACGCGTTCGCCGTACGCGATGTGATCGTCGACAAGAGCGGCGCCACCCACGTGCGGATGGACCGGACGATCGGTGGGCTGAAGGTCCTCGGTGGCGACGTCGTCGTCCACCAGAGCGACGAAGGCGTGTGGCAGGGGGCCAGCGTGACCCTGACCAAGAGCGCGAACGTCGACCGGACGCCGAAGGTCAGCGTCGCCAGTGCCACCACCAAGGCGCTCGCCAAGGGCCAGCAGGCCGAAGGCAAGCCCGCGCTGGTGATCGAGGCCCGCAAGGGCACGCCGCGCCTGGCCTACCTGGTGACCACGACCGGCACCCAGGCCGACGGCACGCCGAGCCACATCACGACCACGGTGGACGCGCTGACCGGCGCGAAGCTGATCAGCGAGCAGCACATCGAGACCGCGACCGGTGACGGCCAGAGCCTGTACTCCGGCACCGTGCCGCTCGACACCACGCCGGCGACCGGCGGCTTCACGCTGACCGACCCGGCCCGCGGCAACGGCTTCACCGGCGACGCGAACAACAAGACCGAGTCGATCCTGTGCCAGCTGCTCGGCATCGGCTGCATCGTCCCGACCAAGTACACCGACGCCGACAACCACTGGGGCACCGGCACCACCGCCGACCGCGCCAGCGCCGCTGTCGACGCCCACTACGGCGCCGCGACGACGTTCGACTACTACAAGAACACCCACGGCCGGAACGGCATCTTCAACGACGGCAAGGGCGTCCCGAGCCGCGTGCACTACGGCTCGAACTACGTCAACGCCTTCTGGGACGGCAAGCAGATGACGTACGGCGACGGCGACAACGTCGTCGCGGGCCCGCTGGTCTCGATCGACGTGGCCGGCCACGAGATGTCCCACGGCGTCACCTCGGCGACCGCCAACCTCACCTACTCCGGTGAGTCCGGCGGCCTGAACGAGGCCACCAGCGACATCTTCGGCACCCTGGTCGAGTTCTACTCGAACAAGGCCGCCGACCCGGGTGACTACTACATCGGCGAGCGGATCATGAAGGACCGCCCGGCGCTGCGCTTCCTGGACCAGCCCAGCAAGGACGGCAAGTCCGCAGACTGCTGGTCGTCCGGTGTCGGCAACCTCGACGTCCACTACTCCTCGGGGGTCGCGAACCACTTCGCTTACCTGCTCGCCGAGGGCACCGGTCCCAAGACCATCGGCAACCTGCCGCACAACGGCACCACCTGCAACAACTCCACGCTGCAGGGCATCGGTCACGACAAGCTCGGCAAGATCTGGTACCGCGCGCTGACCGTCTACATGACGACCAGCACCAACTACGCCCAGGCCCGGACCGCGACGCTGAACGCGGCCACCGACCTGTACGGCGCGAGCAGCCCCGAGCGTGCCGCCGTCGCCGCCGCCTGGACCGCGGTCAGCGTCAACTAAACAGGTGATTTCGCCGGTCCTGTCCCACTGGGGCGGGCAGGACCGGCGAATGATCCCCCGTGCCCTCGTGGGCAACAACCAGGTGTTCACGTATTGGACCTTGGCGGGGACCTGTCCGGGTGTGAGACTGCGCGACATGTCTGCCCAAATCCGACCACGACGCCGCCTGGGCGCTCTGGTCATCACTTCCACACTTATCGCCTCCGGAGCGGCTGTCGTCAGCGCCGTACCGGCGGGCGCCGCGTCCACTTCGGTGGTCATCACCGAGGTGTACGGCGGTGGCGGCAACAGCGGGGCGCCGTACACGAACGACTTCGTCGAGCTGACCAACAACAGCTCCGCCCCGGTCGACCTGACCGGATGGACGATTCAGTACGCCTCCGCGGCCGGCACCTCGTGGACCAACAAGATCACTCTGACCGGATCGATCGCACCCGGCGGGGTCTACCTCGCCCAGGGCGCGTCCGGCGGCGCCAACGGGCAGCCGCTGCCGACGCCTGACGCCACCGGCAGCGTGAACATGTCCGCCGCCTCCGGCAAGGTCGCACTGGTCTCCTCAACCACCAGCCTGAGCTGCGCGACCGGCTGCGCCACCGCGCCCGGCGTGATCGACTTCGTCGGGTACGGCGCGGCCAACGACTTCGAGACGAGCGCTGCCCCGGGGACGTCGAACACCACGTCGGACACCCGCAAGGTGCCGACCACCGACGCCGACAACAACGGCACCGAGTTCGCCGAGGGTGCGCCGACGCCGAAGGCGCTCACCTCGACGCCGCCGGACCCGGACCCGATCGACGCCAAGATCCACGACGTCCAGGGCGCCGCGCACCTGTCGCCGCTGGCCGGCAAGGTCGTCGGCAACGTGACGGGTGTGGTCATCGCGAAGAGCGGTAACGGCTTCTGGTTCCAGGACCCGCAGCCGGACGACAACCCGGCGACCAGCGAGGGCCTGTTCGTCTTCACCAGCTCCGCTCCGACCGTCTCCGTGGGTGACGCGGTGACCGTGCAGGGCACCGTGGCCGAGTTCCGGCCCGGCGGTGCGGGCGGGGTCACGAACCTCACCACGACCGAGCTCACGCAGGCGAAGATCACGGTGACCGGCACGGCCGCCGTACCGGCTCCGACCATCGTCGGTCCGGGTGGCCGGGTGCCGCCGTCGACGGTGATCGACAACGACTCGTCCGGTGATGTCGAGACCACCGGCACGTTCGACCCCGCGCAGGACGGCCTGGACTTCTGGGAGTCGCTCGAGGGCATGTGGACCGGCATCAACAAGCCGGAGGTGACCGGCCCGACGAGCTCCTTCCGCGAGCTGTCCGTCGTACCGGCCGGCGCCGGCGTGCGGACCGTCCGCGGGGGCATCGTGCTGCAGAAGACCGACAGCAACCCCGAGCGGATCCTGCTGGACGACCTGCTCGTACCGATCCCGGACGCCAAGACCGGTGACAAGCTGGCCGGCACGGTCGCCGGTGTCGTCGACTACGCGTTCGGCAACTTCAAGCTGCTGCCGACCACCACCCCGACCGTCATCGACGGTGGCGTGAAGCGCGAGGCGACCAAGGCCTCGTCGCTGCTGCAGGTGTCGGTCGCGACCTTCAACGTGGAGAACCTCGACCCGTCCGACGGTGACGCCAAGTTCGACGGGCTCGCCCAGGCCGTGGTCAAGAACCTCGCCGCGCCGGACATCATCGGGCTCGAAGAGGTCCAGGACAACGACGGTGCGACGAACTCCGGTACGACGGCCGCCAACGTCACGCTCGACCTGCTCACCGCGGCGATCGTGAAGGCGGGCGGACCGAAGTACGCCTACCGCCAGATCGACCCGGTCAACAACGCCGAGGGTGGCGAGCCGGGTGGCAACATCCGGGTCGCGTTCCTGTACCGCACCGACAAGCCGGTCAAGTTCGTCGACCGGGCCGGCGGCGGTTCGGCGGTCGCGACGACGGTCACCACCGACCGCTTCGGCCGCCCGCACCTGAGCGCCTCGCCCGGCCGCGTCGACCCGGCCAACCCGGCCTGGGCCGCCACCCGCGTGCCGCTGGCCGGCGAGTTCACCTGGCTCGGCCAGAGCCTGTTCGTGGTGGTCAACCACTTCAGCTCCAAGGGCGGCGACAACCCGCTCTGGGGCCGGACGCAGCCGCCGGTCCAGTCGTCGGCTCCCAAGCGGCACGAGCAGGCGCAGGCGGTCCGGTCCTTCGTGGACGGGATCTTCGCCAAGGACAAGGGCGCGAACGTGATCGTGCTCGGTGACCTGAACGACTTCGACTTCTCCGAGACCACCGACATCCTGGTCGGCTCGGGCAAGACCGCGCTGATCGACATGCCCCGGACGCTGCCGCTGAAGGAGCGTTACAGCTACGTGTTCGAGGGCAACAGCCAGATCCTCGACCAGATCCTGATCTCGAAGAACCTGCAGCCGGCCTCGACGTACGACGTCGTGCACATGAACGCCGAGTTCCCCGACCAGATCAGTGACCACGACCCGCAGGTGGTGCGCGTCATTCCACTGCCGTCATGGATCCACTGATTTCGTGAGCCTTACGTCGGTGGTCAGGACGGGGTTTTCTTGCCCTGACCACCGATACTGGGCTTGTGACTGATTCCACCAAGCAGTACGCCGTACAGAAGTCTGACGCGGAGTGGAAGGTGCAGCTGTCCCCCGCGGAGTTCCAGGTGCTGCGCAAGGCCGGTACCGAGCGGCCCTTCACCGGTGAGTACACCGATACCAAGACCGTCGGTGTCTACAAGTGCCGAGCCTGTGACGCGGAGTTGTTCCGGAGCGAGACCAAGTTCGACTCGCACTGCGGCTGGCCGTCGTTCTTCGCGCCGCTGGCCGAGGAGCGGGTCGAATACATCACCGACACCACCCTCGGCATGAAGCGGGTCGAGGTCCGCTGCGCGAACTGCGGCTCCCACCTGGGCCACGTGTTCGAGGGCGAGGGCTACGGTACGCCGACCGACCAGCGCTACTGCATCAACAGCGTGAGCCTGGTGCTGGAGCCGGAAGCCTAAATCGGCGTGGCCAGGGCTACCGGGTTGCCTTCGGGGTCGGCCAGGTAGGCCTGGCGTTCGCCCCACGGCATGGTGGCCGGCTCCTGCAGTACCGGGTGGCCGGCCTTCCGGAACACTTCCACCTCGGCCTCGACGTCGTCGACGTACACGAAGAGCTCGAAGCGCGGCGCCGTACCGACGGTGATGCCGAGCTGGGCCTCCGGCCAGTTGGAGTCGGCGATCCCCAACGAGGAGTCGCCGCGCTCGAGACCGACGTAGTGCGGGTCGCCCTCGAGCGGGAACTGATATGTCATCTCGTAGCCGAGCAGCGCGTAGAACTCGACCGAGCGGCGCACGTTGCTCACGTAGAGCACCGGGAACGCCTTGCGGTGTATCACGCCAGGTTGGCGATCAGCTCGCCCAGCTCGGTCCGCTTGCCGGTGTAGAACGGCACCTCTTCACGGACGTGCCGGCGGGCGGTGGACGCGCGCAGGTCGCGCATCAGGTCGACCATCCGGTGCAGCTCGTCGGCCTCGAACGCCAGCATCCACTCGTAGTCGCCGAGCGCGAACGAGGCGACCGTGTTCGCCCGCACGTCCGGGTAGCTGCGGGCCATCTTGCCGTGCTCGGCGAGCATGAACCGGCGCTCCTCGTCAGGGAGCAGGTACCACTCGTAGGAGCGGACGAACGGGTACACGCAGACGTACGCGCGCGGCTCCTCGTCGGCCAGGAACGCCGGGATGTGGCTCTTGTTGAACTCGGCCGGCCGGTGCAGCGCGAGCTGCGACCAGACCGGCGCGAGGTGCCGACCGAGCCGCGACCGGCGCAGCGCGTGGTACGCCTTCTGCAGCGCGTCCGAGGTCGGCGCGTGCCACCAGACCAGGAAGTCGGCGTCGGCACGGAGGCCCTCGACGTCGTAGAAGCCGCGGATGACGACGTCATCGGCCGCCAGCTTGCCGACCAGTTCGTTCAGCTCGGCGGTGAGTTCGTCGCGGTCCACGTCACCGAGCCGGGTCTCCACCTTGAAGACCGACCACATGGTGTAGCGGATCACATTGTTCAGCTCGCGCGCCTTCGGCTTCTCGGTCACGGAGCCATTCTCTCCAATGAATCGGTGAAACCACGCACCCGGGTGGCCGCTTTCACACCCGAGGCCACACAGGCCGCGATCCCGACACCCCGGTACGCCGCGCCTGCGACCTCGAGACCGGGGACCTCGGCCACGGCCGCTTCCACTCGATCGACGCGGTCGAGGTGGCCGACGGCGTACTGGGGAAGTCCGCCACCCCAGCGGCTGACGAGGGAGCCGATGATCGGTCCCTGGAGGCCGACGGCGCGGTTCAGATCGGCCGCGGCCAGGCGGACGAGCTCGTCGTCGGAACGCTGCACGATGTACTCCTCGCCGAGGCGGCCGACCGAGGTCCGCAGTACGGCGAGGTCTCCCCCGGCGTCACTCGACCACTGCCACTTGGCGTGTGAGTAGGTGGCGGCCTTGATCGTGCGCTGCTCCACCGACGGGACCAGGAATCCCGATCCGGTGGCGGCCTCGGGCCAGTCGCTCTTGCGGACCGCGAGCGTGACGATCGCCATACTCGCGTACTCGATCGCGGCCAGCTCGGTCGATGCCGTCGGCACCAGTTCGGCCAGCATCCGGCCGGCTGGGGCGGCCGGGGTGGCGACGATCACGGCATCGGCGGTCAGGTACGTCGGGGCCGGCACCGGGCCGGCTTCCAGCGTGTAGCCGTCCGGGGTGCGGGTGATCCGCCGTACGGCGAGTTGTCGTTGAATGACCACGCCGCGGGCGAGCAGGTCCTTCTCCAACGCCGCGATCAGCGTGTTGATGCCGCCGACGAGGCCGGCGAACACGGGTTGACCGGCGCGCTTCTGACCGAGCTCGCGCAGCTCGGCGGTGGCGGCGAGCAGACTCGGGGCTGTCCGCAACTTCGCGTACAGATCCGGTACGGCGGCGGCCAGCGAGATCTCGTCCGCCTTGCCCGCGTACACGCCGCCGAGCAGCGGATCGATCAGCTTCTCGGTGACCGCCGATCCCATCCGCTCGGCAACGAACCGCCCGATCGCAACGTCCTCGGTCAACGCAGGCGGCGGCAGCTCGGCCTCACGCGCGACCTGCTCAGCAGCGGCAGTCCCCAGTACGTCGGCCGCGGCGGCCGGGTCGACCGGAACGCCCATCACCGTCGGCGGAATCGCCCGGATCCGATCGCCGACCCACAGCCCCGCCGAGGTCGTTGCCGGATGCACCAATTGGTCCGCGAGGCCGACCGCCTTGATCAGGTCGACTGCCTCCGGCCGCCGAGCCAGCACCGACTCCGCGCCGAGGTCGACCGGCACGCCCTCGACCTCGGCACCGGCCAGCTTCCCGCCCAACCGCGGCGACCCTTCGAGCACCGTGATCCGCGGCGGATTAGGCCCACTCGCCAACGCGTGCGCAGCAGCCAGTCCACTGATGCCGCCGCCCACCACAACAACCCGGCTCACTAGCCCTCCAAGCTCAACACGTACGCCACCTGCGGTCTCTCACCGACCGTACGCCCGGCTGCTCGCCTCCTGGGGCTGGTCGGCGATCGAGGCCGCGAAGTACTGACGGTTGTCGCGTTCGAAGGCGAGCAGCTCGTCTGCGTGGTCCGCGGTCGGTCGTTCGAGGGTGACGCCGTACTCAGAGAGCAGCACGTGCAGACTTCGTCTGGACGTACTTCACGATGCGGCCGAGGACCTCGGGGTCGGCATCCGGCGGGACGCCATGGCCGAGGTTGAAGATGTGACCGGGCGCGGCCTGACCCTCCACGAGGATGCGGTCGATCTCGGCCTCCAGCACCTCCCAGCCGGCGTGCAGCAGCGCCGGATCGAGGTTGCCCTGGACCGGCTTGGTGCCGCCGATCCGGCGAGCCGCCTCGTCCAGCGGCACGCGCCAGTCGGCCCCGACCACGTCGGCGCCCGCGTCGCTCATCAGACCGAGCAGCTCACCCGTGTTCACCCCGAAGTGGATCTTCGGTACGTCGTACGCCGAGAGCGCGGCGAAGACCTTCGCCGAGTGCGGCTGCACGAACCGCTCGTAGTCGCGCGGCGACAGTCCACCGGCCCACGAGTCGAACAGCTGAATCGCCGACGCCCCCGCCTCGACCTGGACCGTCAGATAGGCGATCGCTACCTCGGCCAGCCGGTCGGCCAGCGCGTGCCACAGCTTCGGGTCGCTGTGCATCAGCGCCTTGGTCTTCGCGTGGTCCTTGCTCGGCCCGCCCTCGACCAGGTACGACGCCACCGTGAACGGCGCGCCCGCGAATCCGATCAGCGGGGTCTCGCCCAGCTGCGCGACCAGCTCCTGCACCGACTCGGTGATGTACGGCACGTCGGCCGGCGTCACCGGGCGGATCGCCTCCACCCCGGCGAGGTCGCGGATCGGGTCCGCGACGACCGGGCCGACTCCGGGCTTGATCTCCACCCCGAAGCCGGTCGACTTCAGCGGCGTCACGATGTCCGAGTAGAAGATCGCCGCGTCGACGCCGTAACGGCGTACCGGCTGCAGCGTTATCTCGACGACGAGGTCGGGCCGCAGACAGGACTCGAGCATCGTGGTCCCCTCCCGGACCGCGCGGTACTCGGGCAGTGACCGGCCGGCCTGGCGCATGAACCACACCGGAGTGTGCGGACCGGGCTCTCCGCGAGCGGCGAGCAGGAAAGGGGAACTGGCAGGCGTCGAAGGCACACGGAAATGATCCCACGCTCCACCGAACAGCTATTCCGGGCCTGACCGGTGCCGGTTCTGACGACGCTCGCGCTTGGTTACCGGCGCGTCGAGAGCAGCGTCGGTGCGTAATCAGTCGTAGGCTGCGAAGCATGGGTGCCCGCAAGCAGGTCGACGCGCCACCCGCGGAGTTTGCCGAGGCCGTGACGCAGTTGCGCGGTGCCCGGTTCCGGCCCGAAGTATTCGTCGAGGAGATGCCGGCACCGCAGCGGATCGCTCCGCACGCGGCCGCGGTCAGCGCCGATGTGACGATCGACGGCGACGATGTCGCCACCGGTCGGCTCGTCGTCCTCTACGACCCGGCCGGGAACGACGCCTGGCAGTCGACCTTCCGCTGTGTCGCGTATGTGCGCGCTGCCGTCGAGCCGGAGATGGTGACGGACGCGCTGCTCGGTGGCGTGGGCTGGACCTGGCTGATGGAGGCGCTCGCCGATCGGGGTGCGGAGTATCTGGCCCCGAGCGGTACCGTCACCCGCGTGGTTTCGGAGAGCTTCGGCGGCATGGCCGACGACGACGCGACGGCGGAGATCGAGATCCGCGCGTCCTGGAGCCCCGTGCCCGGCCCCGGCGGACTGGTCGACGTGACCAAGCACGCCGAGGCGTGGGGCGAAACACTGTGTACGGCGGCCGGACTGCCGCCGGTGCCGCCGGGGGTGGTCGCGATGCCGACCCGGCGTGGACAGCGGGGCCGATGAGCCAGGCCGACCCCCAGCAGCAGCCGCCAGTTGAAGCTGAGCCGGTCCAGGACGGGCCGGTCGTGGAACTGCCGCTCCTCGAGCTACGCGACGGCCTTTCCGAGGTCGTCGACACCGACCCGGCGCTGACCGAAGTCATCGAAGCCTTCCGAGCCGGCACCGGTTCGGTTGCCGTCGACGCCGAGCGCGCGTCCGGCTACCGCTACTCGCACCGGGCCTACCTGGTCCAGCTGCGCCGCGAGGGCTCCGGCTCCGCGCTGGTCGACCCGATCCCGTTCGGCGACCTGTCTGCTCTCGGTGACGCGATCGTCGATGCGGAGTGGATCATCCACGCCGCGAACCAGGACCTGGCCTGCCTCGCCGAGGTCGGCATGGTCCCGCGCAAGGTTTTCGACACCGAGCTCGCCGGCCGCCTCCTCGGCTACCCGAAGGTCGGCCTGGCCTCACTGGTCAGCGAGGTCCTCGGCTACCGGATGCGCAAGGAGCACTCGGCCGCCGACTGGTCCACCCGTCCGCTTCCCGCGCCCTGGCTCGTGTATGCCGCTCTGGACGTCGAGATGCTGATCGAGCTCCGCGATGCCATCGAGGCCGAACTGCGCCGCGAAGGCAAGTGGGAGTGGGCCGAGCAGGAGTTCGCGGCCATCCTGTCCGCACCCCCGCGCGAGCCGAAGCCGGATCCCTGGCGCCGGACCTCGGGCATGCACCGGGTTCGCAATCGCCGGAGCCTGGCCGTCGTACGGGCGCTCTGGGAGGCCCGCGACCAGATCGCGTCGTCCGCCGACATCTCCCCCGGGCGAATCCTTCCCGACGCCGCGATCGTCGAGGCCGCGGCCGCGATGCCGACCGACCGCGACACGCTCCAAAAGCTCACCGCCTTCAAGGGGCGCGGCGCACACCGCCACATGCGCACCTGGTGGGAGGCGATCGATCACGCCCGCCGCCTCCCCGACACCGAACTCCCCAAGCAGGGCCCCCGGTACGACGGCCCGCCCCCGGCTCGCGCCTGGGCCGACCGCGACCCCGACGCCGCCGCACGCCTCTCCGCCGCGCGCACCGCGGTCTCCGAGATCGCCGAGGCCCACCGCCTCCCCACGGAGAACCTGCTCTCCCCCGACACCATCCGCCGCCTCGCCTGGACCCCACCCGCGGACGCCGACCTCACCGCCGTCTCCACCTTCCTCCGCGACCACCACGCCCGAGACTGGCAGATCGCCCTCACCGCCCCCGTCCTCACCGACGCCATAGCCACCGAACCAGCCACCAACCTCGACTAACCCGGCTCACCCACCGAACGCCCAACCGCGCACCGGCGGCCGTCGAGCGAAGCCACCTCCCTCACGCGTCGACCAGACAGCACGGCTAGCCGCCGTGGTGGCAGAGGTAGATGGCGAGGCCACGGTCGAACTGCGCGTCGCCGGGGGTTTCCGGCTCTGGGTCGGGTGGGCTGTCGCGGACCGCCCCCACTGATCAACCTCTGCTTGGTCCACCTCGGCACGCTCAACCGCAGCCCGAAACCGCCTGCGGAGCATGTTGGTCAGTGGCACAGGTCCGCTGCGCTGTTGGGTGCGGGCCGAAAGTCCTCGGCCGGGGGCCGTGGGCTTGTGGTTGCTCGCTGCGACCGGCCGATCTGAAAGACAGCGTGGCTGGGCGCCGCGGTGGCTGGGGTCTTGTCTGACCAGGAACCCCTCCTTCCCGAAGGTGCTCGTCCCATCCGACCGCTCGGATTCGGCCGGCGGGCTAGGCGGTGGCTGGTCGCCGCTGCGGCCGGTGTTACTCAGACGGGTGGCTGAGCGGGTGCGTGGTTGAGGGGGATGGTTCGGTCGGTGACCGCGGTCCCCGGTTGCCTGTGGTTAACGGGTTGTGGTTGCCGCCGAGGATCAGGAGGCTTGGTAACTGACCCGCCGCGGTGGTTGGCGCCGCCCGGTCAGCTGGCTGAGAGTAAGCGTGAAGGCTGGGTCGTCGAGTGTGAGGAGCGTGTCGCCGGAAATCGAAATCCAGCGACACGGACCCCACACTCGAGTGCCGATCGCACACTGACGCCACTCGCCGGGCCACTTTCCCAAACAGTGACCTGAAGTTACCCACTAGCGTCGCCCTCGCCCAGCCCAGCCATAGCCCGGAAGCTCAAGCAACCGCAACCGTGGTCACCGGCCTCGCCAACCCCCTCAACCACGCACCGGCCCCGGCCACCCGTCTCAGCACATCGGCCGCAGCGGCGACCAGCCACCGCCCACCCCGCCGGCCGGATCCGAGCGGACGGACGGGACGAGCACATTCGGGAAGGAGGTTACTGGCTAGACAAAGACCTCAACCACCGCGGGAACCTCCCCGGCCGCCCCCCACCAGGCCAAATCCCGGCTTAGCGGGGAACTACTGCCTCCCAGAGACAGCAGATCCCCGCAAACACCCACAAACCCCGCCCAGCCACAGGTTCACCGATACCTACTGCCAAATACCGGCAGCAATGGGCTGGCTGGCGCGGTGGTTGTGGGGCTAGGGTGTCGCGTTATCCGGTGGATTTTGGGTGCTCCGTGACGATTTTCCACCGGATAGCGGGAGTGACAGTGGTGGAGCATCCCGACCGGCGCACTATGAGGTGGCTGGGTCGAAGATGGCGCTTTGGACGTAGGCCATGGCGGCTACGAACTTGGGGTCGGTCAGGCGGCGGGTCATCTCGTCGGGGTCTACGAGCTCGATGCGGGTGTGGAGCCAGTAGAGGTTGCCGAAGGGGTCGCTGACGCGCGCGACGACGTCGCCCCAGAGCATGTGGGTGGGTTCGGTGACGACCGTGCCACCGGCGGCGACGGCGTTCCTCAGGGTGAGCTCGACGTCGGGAACGTAGAGCCGGAGGAACGCGGGGGTCGGCGTCCAGTTGGGCTTGTCGAACATCATCACGACAGAGTCCCCGATGCGCATCTCGGCGTGACCGATGCGTCCCTCGTCGTCGACGACGCGGCCGCCGAGGTCCTCGGCGCCGAAGGCGGCGGCGAGGAAGTCCATCAGGCCGGCGGTGTCACGGCCGATGATCCACGGGGTCACCGAGTGGTAGCCGTCGGGGATGCACTTCACAGTCATGTCCTGCTCCTTCATGGTTGGTACTCACCACGCTAGGAGCAGAACAGGACAGCTTGTGACCCCTACTTCTTTGAAAAAATTACCGCGAAAGCTGAGCCTCGATCGCCGAGACGACCTCTTCCGACTCCGGCGTGGTCTGCGGGCGGAAGCGGGCAGCGACCGTGCCCTCGGGGCTGATCAGGAACTTCTCGAAGTTCCACTGGATGTCACCTGCCTCGCCGGCGGCGTCGGTGGTCTGGGTGAGTTCGGCGTACAGCGGGTGGCGGTCGTCGCCGTTCACCTCGAGCTTGTCGAGCATCGGGAAGGTGACCCCATACGTGGTGGAGCAGAAGGTGTCGATCTCTTCGGCGGAGCCGGGCTCCTGGCCACCGAACTGGTTGCAGGGCGCACCGAGGACGGTGAAGCCGCGCGACTCGTAGGTCTTCTGCAGGTTCTCCAGGCCTTCGTACTGCGGGGTCAGGCCGCACTTGGACGCGACGTTCACCACGAGGACGGCCTTGCCCTTGTACTCACCGAGCGACGTCGGCGCACCGGACAGAGTGGTCAGCGGGATGTCATACAGACTCATGCGGCTCCTTGCAGGTTACGAGAGAGGAATTCGACCGTGCGCTCCCACGACAGCGCCGAGGCGTCGATGTCGTGGAACGCGGGCATGGGGTTGTCGAACGCGTGACCGGCGCCCGGGTAGCGGTGGACCTCCGCGCCGACCAGCGCGGGCACGACTACGTCCACCGGGACGTAGTCGTCGGCGTCGCCGAAGTGGTGCAGGCTCGGCGCGGTCACGTCGGGCGCGAGGTGCAGAAGGTTCGGCAGAGCAGAGCCGTAGTAGCTCACGAGCGCATCCGGCGACGAGACCGCGGCCACGTTGAAGGCCAGTCCACCGCCGAAGCAGAAGCCGATCAGCCCGGTACGGCGATCGCGGCCGCGCAGGTACTCCAGGGCGGAAACGCAGTCCGTGACCGCCTGGTCCCAGTCGAGCCGCTGCATCGTGCCGATCGCGCGTTCGAGCAGATCGGGAGCGTCCTCGTCGTCCAGGTCGACGCCGTCGAGGCGCCAGTAGACCTCGGGCGCGATCACGTAGTACCCGAGCGCGGACAGCTCCGCGGCACGCTGCTCGATGTACGGCGAGACCCCGAAGATCTCCTGCAGGAGCAGGATTCCGGGCGCGCTCGAATCAGCGTCCCCCCACTCGTGCACTGGCATCAAACCTGAACCTGTGTCGATCTCCAAAGTCACACGTTGAAGGGTACGACCTCCCGCCGAACCGGCTGCTCCACGGGTCCGGGGACCCAGCTCGCAGTCTCCTCGATCGCCGCCGTCAACAGGTCGAACAACCGCTCGTCCGGATTCGGCACGCAGGCCTGCGAGATGCCCTCCACGGCACAGGACACCGCGCGCGGAGCGGTCCGGCGCGCGAAGTCCGGCGTACCGCGATGGGCCCGCGCGGTGAAGGACCGCGCCCACTTCGTGGCGGAGGGGACTGACTCCAGTACGTCGCGCGAGGCCGGCTCGAGGTCGTCCAGCGGCCGCCCGTCCAGCAGGGCCAGCTGCCGCTCCCCCACCAGCAACGCGACGGCCAGGATGTACTGCCGTTCCTGTGAAACCACCGGCAGCGCATGCTGAATGCACCGCGCGGTCACCCGCGGTACGACGTGTGGGTCATCCGGCGTCAGCCCGATCACCGACGGGATGAGCGGCGCCAGGCGAGTCCGCCCGGCGTCCGACGTGCAGTCGTTGACGTCGCGAGCCACCCCCGCCAGCAAGGCGTGCGTACACCCCGGATGGTCGGACCACGGTTCGCCGGCCAGATACGAGGCGAACTCCATGAAGCACGCACCCTTGCGCGGATTGCGGTGCTTCCCCCGGCTGAGAACGGGGACTGACAGCTCAAAGTTGTTCATAGAACAGCTCCCGATGAGTACCTGTCGTCTCAGCATGCGCCGATTCCCGGCCGGACGCCACGGCTTGGCTGAACTGGCGTCAGATGGTCCAGCTGACCGGATAGTTGACGATCGGGGTGAACGTCACACCGATCGCCTCCATCTCCCCGCGCGCAACGACGGCCATCTCCCGCAGCCCGCTCATCTGCGCCGCATGATCCGCCGAATCCCAGACGCTGACGTGCACGACCGAGCCCTCCGGCGAGACGGCCGCGTAGTAGTGGATCAGACCCGGGAGCGCCTTGATGGCCGGGACCAGGTACTCCGCCGTCTTCGCGGTCACGGCGTCGACCTCGGCGAACCGGCCCGGGTCAAAGGTCCCACGGGACACCCGGACAACCGCTGTCGCTGGTAGGGCCTCGGCCATGGTGATCCTCCCCTGATCGGTGAATGCTCGCGGCAGCGTAGCGCCGGCCTCGGCGCTGCAGGCCGAGATGGCACGGACCGGCCGGCACCGTGACGAGCCGCACACCGCGGGGTGCTTTGGAGGTTCTGTTACCGGCGGGTAGCATTCAGGTAGCTTTCCCGACCCCCAGAGGAGCTTCCTCGTGCCCCGTGAGATCCGCGATGTCGTGTTCGTCGACGGCGTTCGCACCCCGTTCGGCAAGGCCAAGGGCCAGTACGCCGAAACCCGCGCCGATGATCTGGTGATCAAGTGCATCCGCGAGATCCTGCGACGCAACCCGTCGCTGCCTCCGGAGAAGGTCGAGGAGGTCGCGATCGCGGCCACCACCCAGATCGGTGACCAGGGCCTGACCATCGGCCGTACGGCGGCGCTGCTGGCCGGTCTGCCGAACACCACGCCCGGCTACGCGATCGACCGGATGTGCGCCGGCGCCATGACGGCCGTCACCACGCTCGCCTCGGGCATCGCCTTCGGCGCGTACGACGTGGTCGTGGCCGGCGGGGTCGAGCACATGGGCCGGCACCCGATGGGTGAAGGCGTCGACCCGAACCCGCGGATCATCTCCGAGAAGCTCGTCGACACCAGCGCCCTGGTGATGGGGTCGACCGCGGAGAACCTGCACGACCGGTACCCGTCGATCACCAAGGAGCGGACCGACGCGTTCGCCGTCCGGTCGCAGGAGCGGGCTGCCAAGGCCTACGCCAACGACCTGATCCAGCCGGATCTGGTGCCGATCGCGACCCGCTCGGCCGAGCTCGGCTGGGGGCTGGCGAGCACCGACGAGCCGATGCGTCCGGGCACCACGATGGAGGACCTGGCCAAGCTGAAGACCCCGTTCCGGCCGCACGGCCGGGTCACCGCGGGCAACTCGGCCGGCATCAACGACGGCGCTACCGCCGCGCTGATCACGTCGGCCGAGGCGGCCGAGGAGCTGGGCCTGAAGCCGAAGATGAAGCTGGTCTCGTACGGCTTCGTCGGCGTCGAGCCCGAGGTGATGGGCTTCGGTCCGGTGCCGGCGACCGAGAAGGCGCTGAAGCTGGCCGGGCTGACCATCGACGACATCCAGGCCTTCGAGGTCAACGAGGCGTTCGCCGTCCAGGTGCTGGCGTTCCTGGAGCACTACGGCATCGCCGACGACGACGAGCGGGTCAACCCGTACGGCGGTGCGATCGCCTACGGTCACCCGCTGGCCTCGTCCGGCATCCGGCTGATGACTCAGCTCGCCAAGCAGTTCGAGCTCAAGCCCGAGGTCCGCTACGGCCTGACGACGATGTGCGTCGGCCTCGGCATGGGTGGAACGGTCATCTGGGAGAACCCGAACTGGGAAGGGAACGCGGCCGCATGAGCCTGCAAGAACTGATTGATTCGGCTTCGGCCCTCTCGACCGACGAGGTCGTCACGCTCGCGCACTCGCGGGACGTCGTACTGCCCAACAAGGCGGGCACCCTCGCGCTGATCACGCTGGACAACGGGCACGACCACACCAAGCCGAACACCTTCGGCCCCAAGGGCCTGGGCTCGCTGAACGCGGCGATCGACGCGGCACTCGCCCGCGAAGACGTCGTCGCGATCGGCGTCACCGGTAAGCCGTTCATCCTCGCGGCCGGCGCCGACCTGACCGGCGTACCGAAGCTGGTCGACCGCGAGCAGGCGCTGGCGCTCGGCAAGATCGGCCACGGCGTACTGCGCAAGCTGGTCGACGGCGGCAAGCCGTCGTTCGCCTTCGTGAACGGTGTCGCGCTCGGCGGCGGCCTCGAGGTCGCCCTGCACGCGACGTACCGGACGGTCTCGGTCGCGGCCGGGATGCTGTCGACGCCCGAGGTCTTCCTCGGCCTGCTGCCGGGCTGGGGCGGCAACTTCCTGCTGCCGAACCTGATCGGCGCCGACAAGGCCGTCAAGGTCGTCGTCGAGAACGCGCTGAACCAGAACAAGATGCTCAGTGGTCCGGAGGCGGTCAAGCTCGGGATCGGCGACGTCCTGCTGGACTCGGCCGACTTCCTCGAGCAGTCGCTGATCTGGGCCTCGAAGGTACTGACCGGCGAGATCACGGTCGAGCGCGCCGAGATCGACCGCGGCGACGCGTGGGACGCAGCCGTTGCCCGAGGCAAGGGATTTGCCGACGTCAAGGTCAGCGGCGCGGCGCCCGCGCCGTACCGGGCCCTGGATCTGATCGCGGCGGCCAAGGACAACGACCGCGACCGTGGGTTCGCGGCCGAGGACGAGGCGCTCGCCGACCTGATCATGAGCGAGGAGCTGCGCAGCGGCCTCTACGCCTTCGACCTGGTGAACAAGCGGGCCAAGCGGCCGGCCGGTGCGCCGGACAAGTCGCTGGCGCGCCCGGTCAACAAGGTCGGCGTCGTCGGCGCGGGTCTGATGGCCGGCCAGCTGGCCCTGCTGTTCGTACGGCGCCTCGAGGTGCCGCTCGTGCTGACCGACCTCGACCAGGAGCGGGTCGACCGCGGTGTCGGTTACGTGCACGGTGAGATCGACAAGCTGCTCGGCAAGGGCCGGATCCGTCCGGACAAGGCCAACCAGCTGAAGGCGCTCGTCACCGGTTCCGTGGACCGCACGGTCTTCGCCGACGCCGACTTCGTGATCGAGGCGGTCTTCGAGGAGCTGCAGCTGAAGAAGACGATCTTCGCCGACCTGGAGAAGATCGTCCGGCCGGACGCGATCCTCGCGACCAACACGTCGTCGCTGTCGATCACCGACATGGCCGCCGACCTGGAGCACCCGGAGCGGGTCGTCGGGTTCCACTTCTTCAACCCGGTCGCGGTGCTGCCGCTGCTGGAGATCATCCGCGCCGCGCAGACCGACGACGCGACGCTGGCCACTGCCTTCGCGGTGGGCAAGAAGCTGAAGAAGTCCTGCGTGCTGGTCAAGGACGCACCGGCGTTCGTGGTGAACCGGCTGCTGACGCGCTTCCTCGGTGAGGTCAGCGCGGCCGTCGACGAGGGCACCCCGATTCCCGAGGCGGACAAGGCGCTGTCGGCGCTCGGCCTGCCGATGCCGCCGTTCGTGCTGCTGCAGCTGGTCGGTCTGCCGGTCGCCCTGCACGTCGCGGAGACCATGACCCGTGCCTACCCGGACCGCTTCCAGGTCTCGGCGAACCTCGCCAAGGTCGTTGCCGCGGGCAAGCCTTCGTTCTACGTCTGGCCCGAGGGCAAGCCGGTCGTCGACCCGGAGATCGAGCGTCTCGTGACCGTCGGCGACAAGCCGTCGTCGGCCGACGAGCTCCGCACGCGCGTGCTCACCGCACTCGCCGAGGAGATCAAGATCATGCTCGACGAGGGTGTCGTGGCCGAAGCGCAGGACATCGACCTGTGCCTGCTGCTCGGCGCCGGCTGGCCGTTCCACCTGGGCGGCATCACGCCGTACCTGGACCGGTCCGGCATCGCCGAGAAGGTCAACGGCAGCAGGTTCCTTCCGCGGGGTCTCGCTAGCCTCTGAAGGCCTTGACCGCCGCGAGCAGCTGGGCCGACGTCATCTTGGTGTGCTTCTTCAGGATGGCGTCGGCTCCGCTCTCGTGAGCGGCCAGGTCGGCGTAGAGCGCAGCGACCTTCTTCTCGCTGAACCGATCGATCAGATACTCGATGACCCACCAGGCTTGCCCGTACGAGCGGTCGCCGTTCGCACTGAACTCCGCCGGGCCCGGCAGCGCCTTCATCGACGGCAGGGTCTTGCGGACCGACTTGCGGTACGGGTCGACCGTCCACTGCGGGTCGTCCTCGATCACGGCACACCGGATGTACTCCGCGTAGCCCTCGACCATCCACATCGGCGCCCGATCTCCGAGCAGGACCGCGGCGGCATGCGTCATCTCGTGCGCCAGCAGGTCCTTGTCGAGCTTCTTGCGGAGCTCCGGGTTGACCACGATCCGGGAGCCCACCGGCGTGGTCCGCCGGCCGTGCGGATCTCCGTCGTACACGGGGAGGTCCTTGGCCGCGATCGTCCAGCCCTGGGCTCCGGAGGTCCAGAAGATCGACAGCACCTGCGGCTCAGGCATCGCGACGACCATCACCGAGCCGTCCCACGGCTGCGGCCAGTGCCGCTGCACTCCGCTGACGGCCTGCTGCGCGGTCGCGGCGATCTTGGCGCCGAGGGCGGCCTCGCGCTGGGCGACGACCACGGCGACCTTGCCGCGGCGGACGACCGTGATGGGTTGGTAGTCCCACGGCTGGCGGTGGCCGGCGTAGCTGAGCACCTCGTCGATCACGTTGTCCTCGACGAGCAGCCAGCCGCTCCCCCGCCGTACGAAGGTGTAGGCGAGGTCGGTCTGCACCGGCTTCTTGTCCAGACCGGACAGCTGGTAACGCATCATCAGCCGGGACGAGAAGGCCGTCGGGCCGTACTTGTCGGTCATCCGCGGGACCTGGTGCTCGTTGGCCAGGAAGTACTCGAGCTTGACGAACCCGAACTGCCGCAGGTTGGCGAACAACGTCCGCTGCCGGGCGAGCAGCTTGGCGTCCTTGGGGTTCACCGCGGCGAGGAACGCCTTCACATCACCTTTGCGGACCGCGGCGGCCCGCGCGCTCAGCAGGGTGTTGATCTCCTGCTTGCGAGCCGCGGTCTGATCCGGCGTGAGCCGGCCGGACGGCACCGCTTTGACCGCTGCCGCACTGTTGCCCGGCGCCGCAGCGCCCTGCTGGAGCCGGACGCCGACCACTGCCACCGCTCCGGCGATCGCCAGTGCGACAACCCCGGCGACCAGGCGCCTCGGGTGCTTCATCTACGTGCTCCCCCTCCGATGGTCGGCTGATCCTATCCTCAGCCGACCACCGGAGCTGGGCTCAGGCCTTGACCTGCTCGCCGGTCTTCTGCTCGATGCCGACACGGCTGCGGCGGTAGCCGTAGACCGCGTAGATGATGAAGCCGAGCACCATCCAGATGGCGAACCGCAGCCAGGTCTCCAGCGACAGGTTCAGCATCAGGTAGACGCAGATCAGCGCGGCGACGATCGGGATCACCGGGTTCCACGGCACTGTGAAGGAGCGCTTGATGTCCGGGCGGCTCTTGCGCAGCAACGGCACCGCGATCGAGACCAGGGTGAACGCGGCCAGCGTGCCGATGTTCACCATCTCCTCCAGCTTGCCGATCGGCGTCACGCCGGCCACGATCGCGACCACGATGCCGATACCGATCGTGAGGCGGTACGGCGTGCCCCACTTCGGGTGCGTCTTGCCGAGCTGGCGCGGCATCAGGTGGTCGCGGCTCATCGCGAACACGACGCGCGCGGCACCGATCATCAGTGTCAGCACGACCGTGGTCAGACCGGCCACAGCACCCGCGGAGATCAGCGTCGCGAACCCGCCACGACCGACCGAGCGGAACGCCTCGGCGAGCGCCGCCTCACCGCTGATGTCGGTGTACTTGACCATGCCGGTGATCACGATGCAGACCGCGACGTACAGGACGGTGCAGATCGCGAGCGAACCGATGATGCCGCGCGGCAGGTCGCGCTGCGGGTTCTTCGCCTCTTCGGCGGTGGTCGCGACCACGTCGAACCCGATGAACGCGAAGAACACCAGCGAGGCGCCGGAGACCAGACCCATCACACCGAACGACGAGGGCGTGAAGCCGAACAGGGCCTGGAACAACGGCGTCGTGATCGTCACGTCGCCGCTCGGGGCCGGAACGCTCGGCGGGATGAACGGGGTCAGGTTCGAGCCCTTGATGTAGAACAGGCCGGCGACGATCACGAACAGCACCACGAAGAGCTTGATCGCGACCAGGACCAGGTTGACCCGCAGCGACTCCTTGATACCGATCGTCGCGAGGGTTGCAAGGACCAGCACCAGCAGCATCGCCAGCACGTTCACGTGGCTGTCCGGCCCGATCGAAGCGGGCCAGCCCAATCCGATCTGTTCCAGGAACAGCGCGGCGTACGTCGACCAGCCCTGCGCGACAACGCTTGCCCCGAGCATCAGCTCGAGCAGCAGGTCCCAGCCGATGATCCACGCGAAGATCTCACCGAGGGAGAAGTACGAGAACGTGTACGCCGAACCCGACACCGGGACGGTGGAGGAGAACTCGGCGTAACACAGGGCGGCCAGCGCGCAGCAGAACGCGGCCAGCACGAAGGACAAAGCGATACCAGGGCCGGCATAGGCCTTGGCGGCACGGCCAGTGAGCGTGAAGATACCGGCACCGATGATCACGCCGATGCCGAAGACCGTGAGGTCCAAGGCCGTCAGGCGTTTCTTGAGCTGGTACTCCGGCTCGTCGGTGTCGGCGATCGACTGCTCGATCGTCTTCTTCCGCACAAGACTCATCTGCGCCTCCTCGACTGCGTCCTTCTCAGGACAGGACGGAACCCTCCGAGCCTGCCTCTCTGACAGCGCGAGGTCAATTCGGCACTCAGCGTCGCGGCCGGTATGTCCGTAAAGATGTCCATAACGTGACCTCGGTGAGACCGCTGCGGCTGAGCAGGATGCGGTCGCGCGACACCTGATTGGTGCCGTGGGCAGCCATGTCCTCGTACAGGTCCTCGACGGCGTCCAGACCGATCCGCTGCACCAGGTAGCGGACGGCCAGCCAGCTGACGCCGTACACGTCGGCAGAACTCTCGTAGAAGCCGGCATCGGTCGGCAGTGCGTGCAAGGTCGGCAGCGCGTCGTCGATGACCTCCTGCTCCCACTTGCTCACCTCGCTCGATCCGCCGATCGCTTCGATGCCGCTCCAGGAGACATACTCCGCCGCGCCCTCGGCCAGCCACAACGGTTCGTACCCACCGAGATCGGCCGTGGCCACGTGGGTGAGCTCGTGCGACAGCAGGATCTCGTCGACCTGGTCGCGCTGGTTCGGGTTCACCACGATGTAGGCGCCGGCCACGGTGCCGTCGGCGGTGTCCTGACCGGGCAGCGACGAGAACGTCGAACCCGCGCTCGCCGCCGACTCGATGTCCTCGTCGGCGAAACGCGCGTCCCGTACGTCGGTGTCGTCGAGCGCGATGATGAGGGCCGACCCACGCCAGCGGCGCGGCCAGTAGTCGCGGACCTCGACCAGCCCCTCGGCCGCCTCGGTCAGGATCTTGCGGCCGCGGGCCCGGTCCCCCTTCTCGACCACGACCAGGACGCGGGGTCCCCGCACCACCTCGATCCGGCCCAGGTCCCAGGCCTCGCGGTGCGCGCCCGGACCGAGGTCCTTGTCGAGGTCGTCGTCATCGGTCAGCACCCAGCGGCCGGCCCGGTTGATGAACGTGTAGCCCAGCTCGGTCGTCACCGGGGCGACGTCGACCTTCGGGATCTGGTAGCGCATCAGGATCCGGACCAGGTACGTCACCCGCCCGCGGGCCTTCGCGACCGACGGGTCGAAGCGCTCCTCGGCCTGGCTGTAGCCGAGCTCGGTGAAGTCCATGTCGACCAGGTTCGCGAAGAGGATCTTCTGCTGGGCGATCAGCTTCGTGTTCGACGGGTCGACGTCCTTCAGGAAGAGCGCCAGGTTGCCGTTCTGCACCGCACGGGCGCGGCGGATCAGAATCGTGTCGATGGCCACCCGGCGGGCAGTCGCCGCCAGCGATGCCTTGGACGGCGATCTCGGCGTACTGGCCGGGGCCGGCTTCGGTGTCGCGGCGAGCCGCGTCCGGGCGTCCTCGGACCGCTCGCCGACGGCGTACACAACACCGCCGGACGCGAGCGCTACCGCCAGCAGCAGCCCCAGCCATCGGCGGGGGCCAGCCGGAGCGCCTGGCGGTGGGGCGCTAGGGATGGTCGCACTCACGTCGGGTCGTTCCTCCGAGGGCCCGTCTGTCTACAGCCCGGCAACCATACTCGGTTCGCCGCGATCCGCCAGCAACGCGCTGGTCACGATGCGGCGGCGGTCTTCAATGCCCGGAAGAGAGCAGCCTCGGTCAGGCCGACGTGTTCGGTCATGATCCGGTCCCGCTCCGCCTGGCTGGACCCCAGCGCGGCCAGCTCCTGATACAGAGTGACGACTTCTGTGCCACCGAAGCGCTCGAAGAGATAGTCGACAGCGAGCCAGGACAGCGGGTACGAACTGTCGGGCTGCTGGAAGAAGACACCATCGGCCGGCAAGCTCTTCGCCTTCGCCAGATACTTCGTCCGGACCTCCTGCCGGTACTTGCCGAGGGCCAGATCCGCGGCCCCGTCCATCGGCAGGAACTCGACGTACGTCGCGGCGCCCTCGACCAGCCAGCGCGGGGCCAGGGCGCCGTACGGGGCGGTGGCTACGTGGGTGAACTCGTGCGCGAGGGTCCGGGCGTCGATCCTGGTGCGGTTGTGCGGGTTGATCACGACGTACGAATCGGCGCGTTCGCCGGAACCGCTGACCTCGCCGGGGAGCGTGCGATAGACCCAGGTCGCCATCGCGAGGGCGTCCTCGGCGTTCTTCGGGACGGTGTAGTCGGCGCCGCGGACGATCTTGTCGTCGAGGGCGATCACGACACCGGAGCCGGTCCAACCGCCGGGCCAGTTCTTGCTGACCGCCTTCACTGCGCTGGTCGCGAGCCCGGTGAGCTTGGTCGCCAACTGCTGCTGGCCCTTCTCGACGACCACAAGCACGCGTGCGGCGCGTTTGACGAGGACCTCGCCCATGTCCCAGGCCTCCTCGTGCGAACCGCGTGGGAGGCGTTTGTCGAGGTCCTGGTCGGAGACGAGCGTCAGCCGGCCGGCCGTGCGCTCGGTGAAGGTGTAGCCGAGCATGGAACGGACGGGGACGCTGTCGATGCCGCGGATCTGGTAGGTCATCGCCACGGCCACCAGGTACGTCGAGGGGCCGTACTTGCTGGTCACGGTCTCGTCGTACTGCTGGGAGAGCTGCTCGTACGCGAGTTTGGCGAAGCCGAACTGCTTGAGGTTGGTGAAGAGCGTGCGCTGGCGCTCGATCAGGCTCAGGTTGGCGGGGTCGACATCGGCGAGGAAGGCCGCCTGGTCGTCCTGGAGTACGGCCTGGGCACGGCGCTTGAGGACCTTGTCGACGGCCGCGGAGCGGGCAGCCAGATCGATGTCCGGGGTCTTCTGCGCGGACTTCGCGGGCTCGTCGGCCTCGGTGCTGGATTGGTGCAGCGCCAGGCCGCCGGCGATCGCCGCCCCGACCAGCACGAACGACAGCAGGAACGGCCATAGCGGCGTACGGGCTCGTCCTGCTGCCCGTCGCCGCGCCGGCGCTGCGTGGCGGCCCACTCAGGCCGCCTGCTCAGGCTCCGGCTGGCCGACCGGTCGCCGGCTCATGGATCGACTCGCCCTGGTTCTGAGCTCCCTGGTTTTGAGCTCCCTGGTTCTGAGCTCCCTGGTTCTGGGCGATGGCCTCGATGACGTCGCGTGCGATCTGCTGGCCGGTGAGGCCGATCTGCTGCAACACCGCCGGACGCTTCGCATGCTCCAAGAACTGCTGTGGGATGCCGAAGTCACGCACCGGCGTGCTCACACCCGCATCGCGCAGGGCCTGGGCGATCATCGTGCCGCACCCACCGGCGCGGCCGTTGTCCTCGACCGTGACGACCAGCTTGAACTTCGGCGCCAGCTCGACCAGCTTCGGATCGACCGGCTTCACCCAGCGCGGGTCGACCACAGTGACGCCGATGCCCTGCGCCTGCAGCCTGTCCGCCACGTCCATCGCGGTCGCGGCCATCGAACCGATGCCGACCAGCAGTACGTCGGTGCCCGAGCGGTGCAGCACGTCCATCGAGCCGACCTTGTCGATCGGGTCGATGTCCGGGAAGACCTCGCCCTTGGCATAGCGCAGCACGGTCGGGGCGTCGCTCACGTCGACGGCCTCGTTGAGCAGCTCCACCAGCCGGGTGCTGTCGCGCGGCGCGGCCAGCCTGAGACCGGGGACGACCTGGACGATCGACATGTCCCACATGCCGTTGTGGCTCGGGCCGTCCTCACCGGTCACCCCGGCGCGGTCGAGCACGAACGTGACGCCGCACTTGTGCAGCGCGACATCCAGCAGCAGCTGGTCGAACGCCCGGTTGAGGAACGTCGCGTACAGGCCGACGACCGGGTGCATGCCGCCCATCGCGAGACCTGCGGCGCTGGTGACCGCGTGCTGCTCGGCGATGCCGACGTCGAACGTCCGGTCGGGGAAGACCTGCGCGAACTGGTTCAGGCCGGTCGGATTCATCATCGCGGCCGTGATCGCGACCACGTCCGGCCGGCGGTGACCGATCCGGACCAGCTCCTCGGCGAACACATCCGTCCAGCCGCGCGGCTTGTTGGCCGGGCGCATCTGGTGGAAGTTGTCCTCCTCGTCCTGCTCGGCAGCGGCGTACCCGAAGCCCTTCTGGGTGACCGCGTGCACGATCACCGGGCCGCCGAACGCCTTCGCCTTGCGCAGCGCGTCCTCCATCGCCTGACGGTCGTGACCGTCGACGGGACCGACGTACTTGAGGCCGAGGTCCTCGAACATGCCCTGGGGGGCGAGCATGTCCTTCAGCCCCTTCTTCACGCCGTGCAGCACCTCGTACATCGGCGGGCCGACATACGGCGTACGGCCCAGGTTCTTCTTGATCAGGTCGAGGATCTTCTCGTACCGCGGGTTGGTGCGCAGCGCGGTCAGATGCGTCGCCAGGCCACCGACGGTCGGGCTGTACGACCGGCCGTTGTCGTTGACGATGATGACGAGCTTGAGGTCCTTCTCGGCAGCGATGTTGTTCAGCGCTTCCCACGCCATGCCGCCGGTCAGGCCGCCGTCGCCGATCAGCGCGACGACATGCCGGTCCTCCTTGCGGATCCGGTACGCCTTGGCCAGGCCATCGGCGTACGAGAGGCTCGTGCTCGCGTGGCTGTTCTCGACAATGTCGTGCTCGGACTCGGCCTGGCTCGGGTAGCCGCTCAGGCCGCCCTCCTGCCGCAAGCTGTCGAACTTCGGCGCCCGGCCGGTCAGCAGCTTGTGCACATACGTCTGGTGCCCGGTGTCGTAGACCAGCCGGTCCTTGGGCGAGTCGAACACCCGATGCATGGCCAGTGTGATCTCCACCATGCCCAGATTGGGCCCGAGGTGGCCACCCGTCCGCGACACGGTCTCCACCAGTACGTCGCGGATCTCCACCGCGAGATCGGTGAGCTGCTGATCGGTCAGCCTCTTGAGGTCCGCCGGCCCTCCGACCGTCTCCAGCACGCGCATCGAGCCCCTTCCGCAGGTCGTCCTCGAACGCTTGAGTCTATGCATGTGCCCCCGCGATTCCGAACCCGACGGGTACGTGCTGTGAATCTCACCGTCTGAGACGCTTACTAACAGTGATTAGTTCGGGGTCTCCCCTACAGTGACCGCATGCAACAGGTGACCACCCTGTTCACCAAGTACGACGGCACCCCGCACCGCCTGATGGAAGCCGTCCACCTAGGTGAAGACGAACACGGCCTCTGGGTAGGCTCCCGCCCCGGCCAACGCGCCCGCCGCGCCGACGGAACCTGGATCACCGTCGACCACCACCGCGTCCGCCTCTTCCCCCGCGGCCAATGGTGGTCCGCCCTCTTCAACGACACCCCGCACTCCACCCACATCTACTGCGACGTGACCATGCCCCCCGAGTTCGGCGTGGACACCGTCACCCTCGTGGACCTGGACCTCGACATCCGCCTGATGCGCAGCGGCGCCGTACGGGTCATGGACGAAGACGAGTTCGAAGCCCACCGGCTCAAATTCGGGTATCCGCCCCAGGTAGTAGCCACCGCCCAAGCCACCTGCACCTGGCTCCGGGCCAACATCGCTGTAGCCGAGCCCTTCCGCTCCGCCTACAAGCCCTACCTGGCCGCCGTAAAAGCCCTCTCCACCTAGCCGCCCCGCCAGGCCATCACACCCCGCGCCGGCCGTGGCCTGGCCTTCAGGCCGTGGTCGGCCAGTGCGGCGGCGAGCGTGGCCGCCCTGCCGGTGGCAAGCGGTCGGCGGACCGCCACCACTCACTAACAGAGCGTGGCCCGCTCGGTTCACGCTCAGCGCGTCCTGCCCGGACGGCCCAGCAACGAGTTGGTGAGTGATGCACGTCCGCCTGATCCGCGGCGAACCGGGGCCAGACAGCAACCGGCCCCCGCCGGCTAGGAGCCCCCCTGAGCCGACAAGGGCCGATCAACCCGCGCCCTCTCGGAACGCGACCCACCCATCCTCAACCACACCCCGTACCCAATCCACCCCTCACAGCAAGATTGCACCTTCCTGCAACGGCGTCACACTCCCCCGGAACACGGCCTTGAGCTCGTTCAGCGCTCAGTCCGATAGTTCGGGACCTGTTCCTCACCACGCCGGACGCGGAACGCTCCTTCGGGAACAGAACCCATCCCTGGGGCGAGGCCAATCAGGCAGGCACCACACCAAAATGCATACATGCCGCGAATCGACTGCGGATCGAGCATGACGTAGACGAGATTCAACGCCGCCTCTCCGCAGCTCGGACAACTCATCCGCGCCGCTTTCGACGGGTCCTTCCAGGCGCGATCGAACGCCTTCTCCCATCTATCAGCTCGGCCAGAATCAGTGATCATTCAAGCTCCTCCACCGCGCCCCGGGGACCGTTCCAGCTCGGATCTCCGCCGCCTCCCTCATCCCGCTGCACAACGCGCCGCAGCTCCCGTCGCAACTCGGTCGCCAGAACCTGCGAGCGCAACATCTGACCCGCCGTACGGCGAACGTCATGGGGCTCGAAGTCCATCCTCTCGGCCATCTGAAGAACCCAGCCCGCCGCGCACCGCATCCAGTACTGCCGGCCAGAACCCCAAGCAGTTTCGACCGTCAGCTCAGCCAGCTTCTGCGGGGTGGGTACGTCGACACCGCCGAACTGTGCCCAGACCTTCGTGAACCTGTCGAGACATTCAGACAGGTCGCGCTCCATAAAAGGCCACATCGCGATGAAGTTCGACTGCTTCAACGAGGCGCGCCCCTCGCCTTCCACTCCGGAGCCGATCTGACCGTCGGGCATCACGCCAATCCAGGCACTATCGCTCCGATAGACCAGCGGAACCCACTCACTCACGTCGCAACCTCCCAGGCCAGTTCCTCTGCCCGGCCACCGGTCTGCGCGTAATGAACCGCGGCCGCAAAAGCCTCCTCCAGACTCACCACGGCCGCACCGTCGTACTCTCCCGGCTGACCTCCAGCCACGACCGTGACACGCCCCTGCGCCTTCGCCGCCCTGGACCTCAGGTTGTAAAAGACCGCATTGTCCTCAGTCACATAGCCGACAAGGCCATCGCGAGCACTCCCGCCAATAGCCAGATGCGCCTCACCACCCGGGCTCAAAGTGACCAACGTGTGCCGCCGTCCGTCCAACGACCGCACCAACTCGACAACCAGCTCGTCGCACAGCTCCCCAGCCGCGAACTCGCGCTCAACGTAAGTCTCGTTGTCATCGACGCTCGCCGACGTAATGAACATGCCCTACACAACAGCCTTCCGCGACAGATCCATCAGATTCGGATCCGCCTCCATCAGCAGGTCCTCGAACGCATCACTCCCACGCTCCCGAACGAACGCGGCCTCGCTCCCAGTGATCGGCACCAGCCAAACGATCCGAATCTCCCGCCCGTCCTCAACCACCGTCGCAAACTCGTCCGGGAAGTACACCGGACTAGCCACGAACAACGCCTCCATCCGGGTCCCGTCAACCAGCACCCCAGCCGGCCCCAGCACCTCCCCCCGAAGCAACCCCCGATGCTCCTTCAAACACGCCATCGCCACCTGCTGCACGACAGCCGGCACCGGCGCCCCAGCAAACTCCTCCGTCACCAGCACCAGCAACTCCTGGAACATCCCACCCCCAGACGGCCCATCCAGCCGATGCCGCCCCAACCCTAAAGTCCCAAACGCCACCGACCCAGCACCAGACCCAGACCCACCCGCCAACTCCACAACCTGAAACGGCACCGCGCCCCCATCCGGATCCGTCCCCCACCCCCGCCGAATCGCCCCGAGCTGCCCCTCCAGATGCTCAACAAGCCCCACGCCGCTCGCTCCTACCTCAATGCCGCTACCCGCTTGGACGAATTCCCCGGAAGAGCTGCGCCATGGCAGATCCCAGATGCTCAATGATGTCGTGCCCAACCTTGTCCGGATGAGGCAGGTAGTAGAGAAATGAGGTGACGATCACCGTCGTCACCTCACGGTCGCCTTCACAGACCTGCCGCTCCAGGAACTCAAGGACAGCACGCCAGTCGAGGCCATCCACGTCATCCGCCACGAAAGCCTTCACCACTGTCTGCGCAACATCCCAAAAGATGACGTGAGGCAGAACCTCGCCGGGGTCGAACGCGTGACCGTAGTACGCCTCGTGAAAAACCGGGAACCTCGTCACAAGATCCTGAACGAGCCGCACGTCACTCGTCACGGCTCTCTCGGTCCGCAGCCAGAACGCCAGCACCCGCAGCGCCCCGCCAACATCGCCGACAGTGCGCGAGACGTCGCCATCCGCCTCCAGAAGGAACGGCGGCTTCCCATCCACCCGCGACTCGAACTGGACTCCGAACGACCTCGACGACCGCTTCACATACCAGAGCTCGTCATCGTCCCTCGGCCACTTCACCCGCAGACGCTCCACTCGAAGGTCCGAAAATGTATTTCGAAGCCCCAAGAGGACCTCAGCGGCGGCCCCACTCGCAGGACGACCCGTCACCCACTCGACCTCATCCGCCATCCCGATAGACCCCTCCCTCTACGACCTGCCTCGAGGCCTTCTCGCTCACCGGCCGCCAGAAATGCGTCGTCAGTCGGGCAAGCGCCTCATGCGGAGTCCCCTCCATCACACGCTCGCCACTAACCGCCAGGACGAATTCTCCGGTACTCCTGCGCCAGAGCGGCAGGCAACTGATCAACGATCCCGTATCCCCGCCGTCCCGGGTGCGGTAGACCCCACAGAAACGACGCTGAGACAACTCCCCTCACATCAGGGAGTCCTCCGCGCCACTGTTCGTCCAAGAACCCCAGAACCCCTCGCCAGTCCAACCCCTCCGGATCATCCACCACGAAGGCCTCCAGCACCGCCTCTTCAACCTCGCCGAAGAAGAGATGAGGCAGCACCCCGCCCTCGTTGAAAACGTGAGCCTCGAAGGCGCCTGTGTACTCCGGGAACCTCGCCACCAAGCTCTCCACCATGCGCACGGCACCGGCGTTACCCATACGGCCGAGGCTCCAGCGGTCGTTCAGCCACTATGAACACATCAGCAGCCGAGCAACAGGGCAGCTCCGACAAGTTGGTCATCCACCCTCTACTTTCCTGGAGACGAGATCCGCGGAACACATGCCAGCCATTGGTCAGGTCGACATAACAAGAGGCCCATTCAGAGTCAAATGATTGCGCAGATCATTCACCCCTTCGCCTATCAAGGTGGTGTCGATCACCGAGTTGTCATGTTGTTCTACATCGACACTGAACAACGACGATGTCTTCGGGGAGTAGATGATAAACCCGTCACTCATCCACTGTGCGGCAGCTGGAATCAGAGCGGAGTGGATGGTCTCAGCCGAAGCCTCGAACCACGCCGCGTCCGGAGCGTCCATGACCGAAGCCAGTAGGCCATCTGCTTGAAGGCTGCTGAAGTCGAACGACGACGCCGCGTCCAGGAACTTGTCCTTGGCAGTCCATCGTTGGATAACCCTCTCCCGCGACCTGCCCAGCACCTCGACTTCCTCGGTCATTCGCTGGGACGTCTCGAAGTCGCACCACTTGTCCGGTGACCGGAGTTCGCGGTCAGCAAAGAGCTGCGAAAGCTCAGCCCTGGCTTGCTTCGCTTTCCAATTCCATCGCGCGAGCTGCGCCCGTTCTGCCGCGTCACCCACAAGTTCCACCAAATCGTTCCAGTTGTCGATCGCAAGCCAAGTCGTGCCGGCGTCGGCATTGTGCACCAGCACCAGTGCATTGCCTGCGGCAACGAAGTACGTGTGAATATGGGCAACAGCGAACTCCAGGCTGCGCGGGGGGTGCCGCGATCGACACCACTCGAACTACCTCCGTCAGTCCCCAGTTGATCGCCTCTGGATCGTCCTTCACCGCCTGCGTCAGACCACCGGCAAAGATGATTTGATCGACGCCGAGCATTCGCAGGGTAACGAGTTGCGGAGCGTCCAGAATGTCCTCGCGCACACGCCCGTCGGACCAGACGTAGTTCATGACGAGGTCGAGACCGTAGCCGAAGACTGTCGGCCGCACGTCGTAGACCAGACACTCCTCGAAGTTTCTCCACACCACCAAGCGCTCGGGCAGCGATCGAGTCATGTGCAGTACACCCGGATCCCTTGCGTGTCCGACGGCTTGGCCACATGCTCCCAAGTTTCCCGTCTACCACTACGGTTCATGATCCTGACCTCCCCGCGCCTGGGACCGAGCGTGTCCACGAAATTGCACTACGTTGCAACGCCCAGCGGGCGTTGCGAGCGTCACAGAGTGGGAAGCATCTCTATCCACTCCCAGCCGTCACAGCTTCTTCGTCCTCTCCAGCGCCAGCCGTCGGATCCGCTTGGTTCTTCCGTGCTGGCTCAACCAGCACGCGACTTCGGGCTCAGGAGAAAACTCAGCGAGCCGTACCTGCAGCCAGTCCGACCAGGACTCGTCGATTCCCTGATGCAGCGCAGGCGCCAGCGGCCGTGTCTCGAGCACTTTCAGATCCCGCGCGCGGCGGGTCGCATAATCTCGCTGCTTATCGGTTACCAGCTGGTCGATCCATGATTGCCGATCCGAATCTGAAATCCACTCGAGTTTTCTCAGCACGATACTCAACGCCACGTTGGGATCAGGCTCAAGCCGCACCGCGCGTAACAACAGTTCCGACGATTCATCCGAGTCTGTCGCGGGGACGTAGACCTTCCACCGCTCATGCTCGTCCCGCACATCAGCGACTTCCATGCCTACCAAATCCGCGATGGAGTTGATCAACGCCACGAGTTCCGCATTCATCTAGCAGCCTCTGGGTCGCTTCCCCGTCACAGGATCCTTGGGGAAGTTCCGGTTGTACTCGGCCATCTTGCTCTTCAGCTGCCCCCGGATCTCGGACAGGTGCCGACCGACAATCTTGCGCTGTCCCGAAGTCAGCTCTTCATAGTCATGAATTGGCTTACCGTTCTGGCCGACCTGAATATCGTAGCCATCGCCCTTCAGGTGGCCATGAGGCGGCTCGTGATCGTTCGAGTAGATCTGGAACACATACTTGCCGTCGCGGAACACCGTGCCGGACGGACCACCATCGCCGCCTCCGTTGTGAACGAGGACCGGCGTGCTGCCTGCCCTTACATAGTAGGTGTGGATGTCGGCAACGGTCAGGTTGTAAGCGGGCGCCCGATGAGCCGTCTTCGCCACCAGGCCGGCCACCAGGGCCACGCCTCCGGTGGCGCTCAGGATCTTTTCGCCTCGGGCCAGCTCGTCGGCACGCTCGAAGCGACCGTTGGTGACCGACCAGAACGGGTGGTCTTCGGTGGTGGTGACCTTGCCGCCGTCGACGACCAGGTCCGTGAGCGTGTCGCTGTGCACCCAGACCTGCAGGACTGTCTTTGCGGCTCTCTCACCCGTTTCGGGATCGGTGGCGATGACTTTGTCGCCGGGTTTGATTTCCTGGATGGGTTTGTAGGTGCCGTCGGCCATCAGGACGTCGGTGGCACCTGCGAAGCTGCAGTAGTTCTTGGCCTGCTGCTCCAGCAGTTTTGCTGCTCTGGCGGCGGCGGATTCTCGGGCTGCTGTTTCGGCGGCTTGTCGGGCGGCTGCGGCGGTTGCTGCTTCGGCTTTGGAGGCTGCTGAGGCGGCGGGGCCGGCGCCGTGGGTGCCGGCCAGGACTTCGGCGAACATTTCTGCGACACGGCCGGCGGCTTTGTTGGGGTTGCCGGCCGCGAAGTCCTGCTGGATGGGTTCGACCATCGCCTTGGCGACGCCGAGGGGGTCGCGGACGATCAGCGAGAGGGCTTGGGCCTGGGAGTCGCAGGCGGCTTGCTGGCCCATGTGGCATTGGCTGGTCTGCCAGACCATCTGGCCGGCGCCCTTGACTGTGTCGACGGCGCCGGCGCCGATGCCGAGTGCCACCTGGCCCCAGGGGTTTTCGGGGCGGTCGAGCTTCTTCTCCACGTGGTGACCGACGCGCTTCAGCCAGCCGCCAACTCCACCGCCGCCGTCGTTGTTGTTGTCGGAGCCGCTGCCGCCGTTGTTGCCGTTCTGGTCGTCACCGCCGGAGTTCTGGTTCGTGCCGCCCGAGTTGCCGCTGCCGGTCTGGGTCCCGCCGCTCGTGGTGGTGGTCGTTCCCCCACCGCCGCCACCACCGCCACCGCCACCGCCGCACTCGCAGGCGTTGATCAGCCCGGTCGGGTCGGAGATCGTGGTGGGGTTGTTGTTGCCGTAGGTGTAGCCGAGCATCTGGTGCGGGTCGGTCGTGTCCATCATCGGGTCGACGCTGATGAAGCGCCCGATCGAAGGGTCGTACTCGCGGGCTCCGACGGTGGTCAGACCGGTGGCTTTGTCCTCCGGTTTGCCGAGGAATCCGTGGTTGTCCGGCCAGGCGACGTCAGCTCCCCGGGCCTCGCCGAACGGTGTTGTGTACCGCTTGGTGGTGGCCAGCGTCTTGGAGTCGACGGCGACACTCGACGTGCCGTGGTGATCGGGGACCAGCCACTTCAGGTCGGTGACGGTCGCCCTGACCGCGATGTCCTGACCGTTCATCGAATACGTGCGCTTGGACTCGACGGTTTTCTTGTCGTTGTCGAGTGTCAGTTCGAGCGATCCGATGAACAGGACCGTCTCGTCAGGACCCTTGCGCAGGATCAGACCGCCATCGGCGTCGTACACGTACGACGTGTCGCCCGTCGGGCTGCCGAGCTTGGTCAGCTTGTTCTCGGCGTTCCAGGTCAGCGCCTCGACACCACCGTCCGGGTCCGGCCGTTGCGTCGTGTTACCCGCGTCGTCGTAGGTGTAGTTGGCCACCGGCGTGGGCGCGGCGCCGGTCGTGGTGACCGACTTCAGCGTGTGCTGCTGCGCGGCGTCGTACGCATAGGTCTCGGTGGTGTCGCCCACCGGCGCGTGGTCGACCTGGGTCTTCCGCAAGCCGCTGGGTGTGTAGGTCCATGACTGCCAGTACGGCGCCGGTCCGCCCAGCCCAGCCACCGAGGGAGCCGCACCGCAGTTGGCACCCGCCGGGGACCACGCATCGGTCATCCGAGCATGCGTGTCGTACTTGTAGCACTGCGCGTCGCCGCCGACCTTGTTGTCGTCCTTGAGCAGATTGCCGGCCTGGTCGTACGCGTACTCGTGGTTGGCGACCATCTCGACATCGCCGGAGGTACTCGTCAGCAGTCGCCGGGTCCCCGGCTCGAACGTGTTGACGATGTCCATGTTGTGCTGGTCACCGAGCTCGTACCGCTCGGGATCACCCACCGCGGTGTACTTGACGTCGTTCGCGTACACGGCGTCGCCGCTCTTCATCGAGACCGGCTGGCCGAGGTTGTTGTAGGTGTAGTTGAGCTTCTCCGAACCGACGTTCCCGCCGCCCGGCACGTAGGTCCAGTCGACCGACTCGTTGTCCGGCAGGTAGGCGATCGTCGTCTGGTACGTCCCGGCCAGCTCAGGTCCTTCGGAGTCCGGGATGACCAAGCTGGTGGCCGTCGGCTTGTAGAGCACGTTGCGTGCGGTGATCTTCGACTTGTACGCCGGGCCTGCCAGGCCGGTGGGATACCGGACGCTCTGGTACAGCTGGCCGAGCAGGCCGGTGGCGTCGTAGTCCCAGTCCAGCCGGAGGTTCGCGTCGGTCTTGGAGCCTTCGTGCACCGTGGTCTTGCGATCCAGGTTGTCGTAGCTGGTGATCAGCTTCTTCTGGTTCGCACTCGTCACCGAGACGGGCCGGTCCACCACGTCGTACTCGTACGTCATCGTCCCGGCATCGGGATCCGTCGTGCTGGTCCGGCGGCCGAGGATGTCGTAGCCGTATGTCCACGTCGAGCCGCCCGTGGTGAGCTGCGTCAGCCGCCCGCCGACGTCGTAGGTGTACTTCGTGGGAATGAAGCCGGCGGTCACCGTTGCACCGTCGTACTCACGGCTCTCGACCACGCGACCCCGCGCGTCCGAGATCGTTGACGAGGCCGGTGTGCCGTTCGGCGGCAGGACGGTGACTGTGTCCCCGCCGTACACGGTGCGGGTCGACCATTTCCGCTGTGCCGAGCTCTGGAACGCCGCCTCGGTCACCCGGCCGACACCGTCGTACGTCAGCAGTGTCTCGTTCGGAACCTCGGCGTCGAACACGGCTGCGAGCGCGCCCGACGGTGCCGCCGAGTTCCACAGGTCGTTGTTCTGAATGATCGGGAGGCCCCGCGAGTTGTACTTCGTCTCGTTGATCAGGCGGCCGCCGTTCGGTGCCACCGACTGGGTCTGCCGGCTGCGCAGCAGGGAGTCGTAGATCGCGTAGCCGGACAGATAACCGTTCGCGCTCAGGTTGAGGTCGTCGGTGCGCACGTACGACGGCGCTGTCCTCGACAGGTTGTAGGTGAACTTCATGTTCGCCAGCTCGTTGGCGGCCTTGGACTGGTTCGGCAACCACACCGCGGTCATCCGGCCGAGCGAGTCGTAGTCCTGATCGGTGATCTTGCCGTTCGGATCGACGGTCCGTGCCGCCATGCCCCACTCCGGCCGATAGGTGGTCGTGGTGGAGAGCGTCTTACTGGCCGCGTCGCCGGGGGTGATCGGCGGCGACTTCGAGACTGTCTGCTGCAGCGCGCCCGGACCGGCCGGGGTGTAGACGGTCGACGACGTCCGACCGAGGGCATCCGTGTGCGTCTTCGGCCGGCCGAGTTCGTCGTACGTCGACGATCCGGTTGTCGAATAAGACGGAACACCGGCCGTCGAATAGCTCGAGAGCCGCTGGGACGAGGTGACATCACCCTTCGTCGGCGCGGATCCGAACGAGCCGCCGTCGTAGATGGTCCGCACGTCGGAGATGTACCTGGCCTGCGGCGGATTCGCCGAGGCCGCGTCGCACTCCCCCTGGGACGACACGACCCGCGAAATGGAACTCCGCAGACCGGTGGCCGCGTTCTTCGCGTACGACGTCACCGTGCAGATGTCATCTGCCGTGCCCGGGTTGCCCAGGTCCTCGGAGGTGACCGGCAGACCGGTGTCCGGGTCGTACGTCGTCGACCCGACGTGCACGAGATCGGCTCGCCCGCCGTCCCGGGTGATCCTCGACGCAGCCGCGGACGGCTTGACGAGGTTCGCTCGCCGGATGATGCCGGTCTCGACCGTCTGCGCGGCGGTCTCCTGGACCCAGTAGTCGGTCAGGTTCCCGGTGACCTCGGTGTTGCTGTCGATAGCGGCGTACGTGATCGCTTCCCGGACCAGGCCCGCCAGCGCCGGTGCGTCGACGCGGGAACCGCCCAGCGTGTCGGGCAGGGTCACGGACTTGAGAACGCCGGAAGTGCTCGTGCGGTCGCCGTTCATGCCACGGAAGTACGACGTCACCGTGCGGGATCTCGGACCGGGCTGGAATGGATCACCCGAGCTGGTGGTGACGGTGCGGAAGCCGCGCCACTCCGACCAGGTCCGCTCCTTGGCCGGAACCAGCGGGTTCTCTGCATAGTGCCAGGCAGCACCGCCGCCGTACGAGTAGTTGGTGACGACTGCGTCGGCACCGCCGGTGACGTCGTTGACGCGGATCTCCGCAACGACATGCCGGTGGAACCAGTCGTCGCGCTCCGCGGAATCAGCCGGCTGCCAGTGCACTGGGTAACAGCGCATAGTGTTGGTCGCTGCCGAAGCCGGCATGTTGCCCGGTACGCCGTCGTCCGGGGCGACGCACTCCGGGGCGGCGTAGTTCACGCTGACCTTGGCGCCGGTCTCGGTCCAGATCGTGCCGACCCGCAGCTTGTTCATCGGCGAGATGCCGTCTCTGCTCGAGTCGACGCGGTTCGGCATGCTGGTGCCTTCGAAGCTCACGGTCAGCGGTGCCGCGGCCGCGCCGCCTGCCACTCCGGTGTGCGTGATCGACTTCAGCCACAGCGAGCGGCCGGACATGTTGTCGCCGGGCGACGGGAAGTCCGGGGTGAGCTGCCAGCGGTCGACGAGCTGAGGAGTGCTGCCCTTCATGACCTGCGTGGTGACCTGGTCGAGCCGGCGCCGCGAGAAGAACGACGGTCCGGGCTTCATACAGGTCGCACCAGCGGCACAGATCTGGTCGAACGGTACGTCCGGCCAACTGGCCTTGGTGGCCGCCGTCAGCGAAGTGCAGTTCGTCAGGCAACGTTCCTGAGTCGTGAAGGTGACCTGCATCGGCGCGGTGGCGGACATCGCGTCCGACCGCTGGCCGTACAGGATCTTCGTCAGGTAGCCACCGCGGTCGTAGATCTTGGTCGCGGTGGTGGCACCGTTCTTCGCGTAGTAGTTGGTCTCGTTGGCATACCAGAGCGACATGGCATTGGCGTGCGGATCGACGACGAGGTCCAGGTTCCAGCGCCAGGCCTGGTTGTCACAGAAGGACGTCGCGAACGTCGTGTCGTGGCAGGGCTCGCCGGTGTCGTCGCCTGCGACCGGCACCGTCCAGACCGAGTTCGTGACCGGGTCGCTCGCGCCCGGCAGGACGTGCTCGCGGCCGAAGTAGTACTGGGTGCCGTCGAGGGTGGTGACCTTCCAGGCCTCGCGGTCGTTGTCGCCGTTGTCGGTCGGGTTGGTGACCTTCTCGATCTTCGAGCCGTCGTCGTTCTTCAGCCGCCAGCCGGTCCCGTCCTTGACGAGCTCCCCACCCTGACCGTTCAGGACCAGGGTGGCGTTGTCGTACTTCCAGCACAGGTCGTACTTGCCGGTCTGGCCGTCGTCCCCGCACGACCCGTACTTCCGCTCGATGTACGAACCGCCGAGGTCGAACCCTTCGCCGACCCACGACGACTGGTTGTTCGCGACCGCGGTCTTGCCGTCGACGGACTGCGCCGAGTAGTCGATCGACAGGTTCGGTGCCGGACCGGCCGTGGTCGGCGGTACCCGGAGCGGGTAGTTCCAGGTGAAGTCGCCGCTGTTGCGACCCGCTGACCAGGACGCGGCCGGAGAGAGCCCAGTGGCCGCATAGTCGCCGCCACTCGAACCGGTCGCCGCGGTGACCGCCATGACCCGCTCTTCAGAGCCAATGGCGACCGGAGCGGTCAGCGTCTGCTTCTCCTGATTGTTGACCGAACCGACCGGGGTCGGCGTCAGGCAGCCCGCCTTCCTCGGTGTCGTCAACGCACACTTCGGCAGGCTGACAAGCTCCAGACGAGAGGCCCAGTTGCCACCTCCGGCTTCGGCGAAGCGCGAGTAGTCGACGGTCAGCTCGGCCGGTGCGTCGCCGGTCTTGCCATCGGCGCGACTGACTGTCAGCAGGAAACCCGAAACGTCGGCGGCCTGCGCCTGCGCAGGATCCAGAATCCGCAGGCGCGCCGACGAGGGTGCAGCAGCACCGGACTTCGCCCGTCCGGGCCGAGCGGTCAAGCGAACCGCGCTGTCCGTCGAGGCCGGAGCGGTCTTGGTCGCGAGGCTTGCGCCGGCCAGAGACACAACCTGCTCCCCCGGCGCCGGCAAGGTGGCCGGGCTCGGCGCCGGTGCGGGCCGCATCGCTGCCGCCCGCTCCGCGTCCGCCTTCAGCGCCGCGGCCGGATCGACCGCACCGACCTTCGCATCATGCCTGGCCGGAAGCGGTGGCATCTTGGACGGGGCGGCCGTAGCCGAGGTTGAACCTTGGCTGACGAGGCTGCTGGCCAGAATCGCGCTCGCGGCGACGAGCGTGACGAGACCACCGAGTCGTTTCGACATGCTGCTGCTCTCCTGTCAGCCGGCCGGCGGCGGGCAGACGCCGTCGCCCAGTTCGGGGAATTCGACACAAACCGCGTTGTCCACCAGCGGGCCGACGTACAGCCGGAAGTCGTCGACGAGACCGGCGAACTCGCTCCCGGTCGCGCGGCCCTTACCGACGACCGTGCTACCCAGCCGGTACGGCGACGTGTACGCGTCCGTACCGCCCTCCACCGGGGTCTTGTCGACGGTCAGCTCGATGTCACCCAGCGGGTCCTGGTTCGTCGCGCCGGTGGCGTTGGCGTCGTACGTGCCGACCAACAGCCGCCAGTCGCTGGTTGCTGCGTCGTTGTCCTCCGGGAAGACGGCCCGGTTCTCCCCGGTCCCATCGGCACGTGCTCGGGTGAAGACCCACTGGCCTCCGAGCGAGTCCAACGGCTCCCAGGCCAGGCGCCACGCATCGCGATCGGCGCCGGCCTGCCGGGCAACGACCGCCGGCTTGCTCGCATCGCTCAGCTTGACCCAGACGGCCGCCGAGAACGTCGTACCGGCGTCGACCACCGGTCGCGGCAACGACAGTGCCTCGCTGGCGGCACCGGTGAACTGCAGCACCTTGCCGCGGTCGTCGTCCTCGACGAAGGCAGCCGCCTGATCCGCGCCGGCGCCACCGAATCCGGACATGATCATGTTGGCGCCGAAGACGGTCTCCGGAGTCCGCCAGACGTTGTCCGTACCCAGCGTCGCGGTGTCCAGCGGCCAGCGAGCAGCCTGGCGAACGACGACCGAGCCGTCCTTGCGAAGGTCGGTCAACCCCATGATCACCTTGGCGTCCAAAGCTCGTTGCCACAGGTTGACGGAGTCCACCGAGCCCGGGAACCGGTTGGTGAAGACGTCGTTGTACTGACCTTGCCCCACAGACAGCGGACCGGTCGCCTTCCAGGCCGAGTCCGGGTAGGCAACGTTTCCGGCGGTCTGCAGCCGGCCGTTGACGTAGAGCTGCATGCGGCCGAGACCCTGGTCGTAAACGCCGACCAGGTGGGTCCAGGCGCCGAGAACGGCCGGCTCGTCGGAGGTCGCCTTCACATTGACGGGTGACATCGCATCGGTCTTCATGCGGAGGAAGACCCAGCGGTTCAGCGACAGCGAGTAGTAGAGCTCGAAGGCACTGCCGATGTTGCCGGCCGCGCCGACGACCACCGCTTCCTTCGCCGACGTCACTCGGGCCCACGCGGAGACCGTGAAGCTCTTCGAGGTGTCGACCGGAGTCACCGCGGTCTGCGCGAAGTCGTCGACTCCGTCGACCTTCAACGATCCGCCGTCCCGGCCGGCGTCGTCGAATGCCGCGCCGCCGCTCAGCGTCAAGGGATGCGCCGGGCTGGCCGAGTCGGCCGCGGTCGTCCCTTGGCCGTCGTCGAACGACCACGAAGCCACGGGTGGCGACGCGCTCTTGACGTTGATCAGGTAGTCCCGGGGCTTGCTCGCATGGGACGCGCCGTCATAGCTGACCACGTGCAGCATGTTGTAGCCCTCTTGTGGTGGCACCAGACTCTTCACGACGTTGAGGCCGCTCGCCGCACCACGCGCAGTCTGGCCCTGGAACCAGTACTCGTGCCGGACGACGTCAGGTGCACCGCCCTTGATCGTCACCGAGAGCGCGTCCCCGAGCGGGACGATCTCGTCGCAACGCGTCGCGCCGACGCAGTTCGGCACGTCCGTGCTGCCGTACTTCGCCGTCACGATCGGCGCCGGCGGCGCCGATCGGTCGACCTTGAAGTAGCAGTAGATCGTGAACGCCGAGGCGAGCGAGCCGGTGGACGAGTACGGATAGATGGTCCGGGCCCGGAAGTGCACCAGTTGCCCGTCCGGGATATCCGTACTCGGGATCGTCACCGTCTGCGGGATGCCAGGCGCGACGAGCCCGGTCCGCAGCATCCGGAACGAGTTGCCGGTGGTGCTGTACAGGTAGATCTCGGTGTAGACCTTGAGGCCCTCGTTAACGTTGCCCTTGAGGACGGGGGTGACGCCGAACTGGATGTTGTTCGAGCCGACGTTCACCGGCGAGCTCGCGTCGTCACAGCCGACGGCCGGGTCGGTCAGGCCGAGCCGGCGGGGTACGTCCGGAGGGGTCACGTAGTTGACCTCGAGCTCACCGAAGGAGCTGAACTGCTTCCAGGCCAGTCCGTCGGTCTCGCTCGTCGCGGTCATCCGGAAGGTCGAGGTGGTGTAGCCCTTGGTCGCCGTGTCGATCATCGAGTTGGTGACCGGGATCTCCTCGTACGCGTCCGGGCAGGACGTGTTGTACCCGTGCGCGAAGCTCTTGCTACCGGCCGCGAGCTGGACCGCGGGCTGCTTGTTCCAGGTCGTCGCGGTCGTGATCGGCGCGGTGCGGGTCACGGTGACCGAGTGCGCCGTGCAGTTCGCCGAATGGGTCTCGTACGTCCGGAAGTTCGCGCTGAGGACGGTCTTGCCGCGGAAGAGGGTGGTGTCGAACTGCCAGAAGGAGCGGACGATCTTGTGCTGCTCGAAGTCCTCGAAGCCGACGCCGAGGCTGTGGGTGGTCTTGTAGAACGAGGTGGTCGGGTAGAGCTGCCAGGCGGCTGCCCAGGAGGCGCGGGTGACCGTTTTCAGGACCGGGTCCAGGACGACCGGGTAGACCGTGGTCGGGTTCGTCAGCAGCTTGGCGTCGGGGACCATGGTGAGGCCGGTCGGGTCGCCGCGGAGTTGCATGGCTGTTGAGTGCGTCCCGGCCGGGCCGTCGCTGACGAGCTCGGCCGAGCTACGGGCAGCGGCCGCTTGCTTGCCTTGGGCACCGGATTGGGCAGCGGATTGGGCGCCGGTCTGGGCGGCGTCCCACATGATGGCGTCGCCGGCGGACATGATGAGGCGGCCGGTCTTGTCGACGTAGGCGGGGCCGCCGGGGCGGTTCGCGCGCAGGGACAGGCCGGCGGTCGTGACCGGGAACTTGATCGAGCGGAGTGCCGGGTTCGAGGCGGCTTCGCGGCTCTTCACGACCAGGTTGTAGCTGAGGCCTTCGGAGGTTGAGTCGACGACGAGGTCGACGCCCTGGAGGACTTCGCCGTACGTCGCGGTGGAGCCCGAGAGTGATGGTCGCGGGAGAGTCCAGGGCGACTTGAGCTCGAAGGTGCCCTCCTTCAGGCCGACCTTGCCGACCGGGCCGCTGCCGCCGCCCGACAGGGCGATGTCGGACAGGGCGTTCTTCGGCCCGACGGTGCCGTCCGGGCGGAACTCGAGGGTGGTGTCGATCGCGTTCCAGACGCCGTCGCGCTTCACGCGCACCGGGCCGTTCGAGACCTTGCTGGTCAGCGAGCCGTCCGGGTTGGCGAAGGTCTGCGACAGCTCCGTGGTCCGGTCGGCGATCTCGACCCGGGCACCGCCGGCGGCCGCGAACTTCATGGCCTCCGCCTGGTCCCGGCCCACTTTCGGGATCGGAGGTGGCGCCGCAACAGCCGGTACGGCGTGCAGTCCGGTCGTCAGCACGGCCAGGGCAACCAGCACCGCAACTGTGCCTCGACCGCCATCAAGGCGCGCCAAAGCAGCACGAGATCCCCACACGTTCCCCACCCCACCTGTTCGTTCACACATCCCGAGGGGCCAACTTTCAACCGTGCAGCCCGCCCAGGACCAGGTACAACCCGTACAAAGGCCCATCCAGTTCGGATGGGCCTCTGTGACGCGGGCTACAGCGTCGGCTCCACCACCGACCGGGTCATCGTCTGGAACTACTGGAACGGCCCCTGCCGGCGCTGGCAACTCACCAAGTTCTAATCCCTCGGCAGGATAGATTGCGGATATGGGACGGGATGTGCGGGTGGTTTATCGGAAGTTCGACGAGAGTCTGCACTGGCATCAGTGGCTGGAGTGGCTTGGGGAGGATGAGCACGGGGTCTGGCTGGGTGGGCGGGTCGGAGCTGTGTCGCAGCGCGGTGAGGGGCTGAAGCTCACCGCGGAGGAAGCGCATGTGCAGCTGTTTCCGCGGGACAAGTGGTTCACGGCGATCTTCAACGACGCGCCGCGGATGACGGAGATCTACTGCGACATCACCACGCCGGTCGAGTTCTCCGAGGATCGCGTGACGATGATCGATCTGGATCTGGACGTGATCAAGCGGCGCGACGGGACCGTGCTGGTGGATGACGAGGACGAGTTCGCCGAGCACCAGGTGAAGTACGGATATCCGGCCGAGATCATCGAGCGGGCGCAGGCTTCGTGCGACTGGCTGGTGAAGGCGGTGGCGAACGACGAGCCGTTCACCACCGTCTACAAGACCTACCTGGATATGGTGCGGTAGCTGACGGTTGTGTTCTTGAGCAGGAGCGCGCCGGGAAGCGGGGCGCGTTGGCCGGCGAACATGTCGGCTATTGGGGAGACCGTGAGGTAGAGGTTCTGGCCGGCCGGTACGTCGACGGCGATGGCCGGGAGCTCGATGGTACGGCGGACGCCGTGGGCTGCTCGTTCTTCGCGCAGCGGCATGGTGTTGTTCTGGATGACGCGGGCGGTCAGCGGGCTGGTGCCAACGCTCAGGGCGAGGAACGCCGGGGTGCGCGGGACGATCGTGTAGACGTTCGCGGAGACGTGCGGGGTGCCGGCGACGGTGAGCGGGCCGGCGGCGATCTTCACGTTGACCGGGAGGCCGGCGCCGGTCGGAGTGGCGATCTTGCCCAGGGAGCGCGTGGTGTTGGATGCGAGGGTTCGTTGCGTCAGGCAACGGCCATCGGCGGTGGAGAGGTGGTACTGCCCGAAGCCGGTCAGACCGGTGGACTGCCCCAGCAGGTTGAGCCGCAGGAAGCGGAGCGCCAGGTTGGCGAAGTTCGGGGAACCGAGGGCGATCGAGCACGGGTCGCCGGAGGTGCCGTAGCCCGGCGGTACGACGGCGGGTAGGGCGTGGCCGCCGTTGTAGCCGACGAGCATCGAGCGAGACCGGGCGCGCGGGGTGAGGGCGCGGTCGAAGTTGGACAGGCCTTCGTTGAGGTTGAAGAGGTTGTCGGTGACGCCCTGCTCGAACAGGACCGGTATGTCGAGTTTGCGGCCGTGCGCGACGTGCCAGGCGGGACCGTTCTTCGCGAAGAAGGCGGTGAGGTCCCGGCCGGCCTTGCCGGTCGGCCAGGCGCCGGTGGCGATCAGGGTCGCCCAGGACTTGCCGATCGCGGGCGGCAGGTTCTTGCCGCCGCTGGAGTAGAGGATTCCGAGCCAGATCGTCCGCGCGGTCTCGGACGGGGCGAGGGAGCGCTTGAGATCCCACCAGGTGATCTCGGGGGCGAGCGCGTCGAAGCGGGTCCGGCCGTGGTCGCGGATCTCGGTGAAGGCACCGGCGAGCTGGTAGCCGCCGCCGTACGAGCCTCCGATCGCGCCGATCAGCGGGTCACCGGGTCGTTGCTTGGTCACCCAATCCAGGCTCGCGACGAAGTCGATCAGCTTCACGACGTCGCGGCCCTCGTAGTCCGGGTTCATCACGTGCGCGACGCCGGTGCTCTCGCCCCAGCTGCGCTGGTCGAAGCTGAGGATGCCGAAGCCCGCGTCGAGGTGGGCCCGGAACTGCCGGATGTCGGTGGTCCGCGAGCCGCCCCAGCCGTGGCTGCTGAAGATCAGCGGCACGGTGTGGGTCGCCGAGGCCACGGCGGGTTTGAAAAGTGTGTAGCAGATCTTCACCGGCACTTTGGTCCCCGGCTCGGGGACTGAGAGGACGCAGCCGGTGGTGACCGTGTCCTCGGCTGGAACGGCAGCGGCGGCCGGCGCTGGGACAAGCGCTGCACCGAAGAACAGGAGGGCTGAGAGGGCAGAAAGCGCACGCCGCATGTGATCACTCCCCGTGGTGGACGGATCTCGCTCCGCACACGCTAGACGACGGTGAGCGTCGTTACCAGCGCCAGCCTCGGCACAGATCGCCGTGAGGAGCTGCGACACTGTGCACCGTGCATATCGCGATCGAGATCGTCGCCCTCGTCGCCGTGGTGGCGGGCGGGGCCGCGCTGGCTCGGCGGATCGGGCTGTCGGCTCCCCTGCTGCTCGTGGTGATCGGGGTCGCCGCGTCCTATCTGCCGTTCGTCCCCCGGGTCGAGCTGGAACCCGAAGTGGTCCTGATCGGCTTCCTGCCGCCGCTGCTGTACTCCGCGGCGATCAAGACCAGCCTGGTCGACTTCACCAAACATCGCCGGTCGATCGGCCTGCTGTCGATCGGCCTGGTCGCCTTCACCACGGTCGGTGTCGGCCTGACGGCGTACTGGCTGCTCAATGTGGTGGCCGAGTCGCAGGGCTACAAGCCGCTGCCGCTGTGGGCGGCGTTCGCGATCGGCGCGGTCGTCGCGCCCCCGGACGCCGTAGCGGCGACCGCGATCGCGCGGCGGGTGGGTCTCCCCCGGCGCGTGGTGACGATTCTCGAGGGCGAGAGCCTGGTGAACGACGCGACCGCGCTGGTGCTCCTTCGGACCGCGATCGGCGCGGCCCTGGTCACGCCGACCGTCCTCCACGTGGGCCTCGACTTCCTCCGAGCGGCCGGTGGCGGAATCGTGATCGGCCTGGTGGTGGCGATCCTGCTGGCCAAGGTCCGCAAGCGGTTCACCGATCCGGTGCTGGACACCACGCTGAGCCTGACCGCGCCCTTCATCGCGTACGTCGCCGCCGAGAACCACACGATCCACGCGTCCGGCGTACTGGCGGTGGTCGTCTGCGGCCTGATCCTCGGTCACAAGGCGCCGATCCTCCAGTCCGCCAAGTCGCGCATCTCGGAGAGCACGAACTGGCGCACCTTCCAGTTCCTGCTGGAGAACACGGTCTTCCTGCTGATCGGCCTGCAGACGCGGTGGATCCTCGACGACCTCGCCGAGAGCCCGCTGCCGGGCTGGCTGATCGCGGTCGCGACGATCGCCGTCTTCCTGGCCACGGTTCTGCTCCGGCCGATCTGGGTCATCCCGACCACCTACCTGTCCCGGCGCATCCTCGGCCGGTCCCGTCCGGGGCCGGTCTCCTTCGGGGCGGTGATCGTCGTGAGCTGGGCCGGGATGCGCGGCGTGGTCACACTCGCCGCCGTCTTCACCCTGCCGGAGAACACGCCGCACCGCGAGGTGCTCGTCTTCATGGCGCTCGCGGTCACCGGTGGCACGCTGCTGCTCAACGGCTCGACCCTGCCCTGGCTGGTACGGCGGTTGCGCCTGCCCGGGCCGGATCCCGCAGAGGACGCGCTGCAGGAGGCCGCCGTACTGCAAGGGGCGCATCGGGCCGCGCTCGAGAAGCTGGACGAGATCACGACTCCGGACGATCCCGAGGCGGTACTCGCGGTTCTCCGGCAACGCGGTGAGTCGCGTGCTCTGGCCGCGTGGGAGCGGTTGGGGCGGCCGGAGACGGAGTACGAGACGCCGAGCGAGGCGTACCGGCGGCTGCGGATGGCCATGCTGGAGGCCGAGCGGTCGCACATCCTCGAGGTTCGCGACGCCGGTCTGGTCGCCGACGAGGTCCTGCAGCGGGCGCAGTCAGTGCTCGACATCGAGGAGTCGATCCTGGATCGCAACGAGGACGACGATGTCGGCGGCCGCTCGGAGGACCTGCGTCCACCGGCCTCGGCGAGTGGCGGCTGCGAGCACCTCCGCGAGGCGCCCGCGGTGGTCACCCCGAACACGCCCTCGGGCTGTGAGGAATGTCTGGCCGAGGGTGGCACCTGGGTGCACCTGCGATTGTGTCTGGGCTGCGGTCACGTCGGTTGCTGCGACTCGTCGGAGATGAAGCACGCGAGCAAGCACTACGACGAGACCAAGCACCCGGTGATGCGCAGTTTCGAGCCCGGTGAGAACTGGCGCTGGTGCTTCGTGGACGAGAAGCTCGGCTGATGGCGGCCTGTCTGTTCTGCTCGATCATCGCCGGTACGACGCCGGCGCACATCGTCCTGGACACGCCGGAGGTGCTCGGCTTCCTCGACATCCGGCCGGTGTTCAAGGGCCACACGCTGATCGTGCCGCGCGAACACGTGCCGACGATGGTCGAGCTGCCGGACGAGCTGACCGTGCCGCTGTTCGGGGCCGCTCGTTCGGTCGCGGCCGCGGTGCGGACGGCGTACGAGGCGCAGGGGTCGTTCGTTGCCGTGAACAACGTTGTGTCGCAGTCCGTCCCCCATCTCCACGTGCACGTCGTGCCGCGGACGAAAGGGGACGGACTGCGCGGCTTCTTCTGGCCGCGGACCAAGTACGCCGACGATGCCGAAGCGGCGGACTACGCCGAGCGACTGCGAGCTGTGCTCTAGAGCGGTCGGTCCAGCCGCTCGGTCAGTCGCTCCAAGGCACGCTCGACCGCGGCCCGGACAGTGTGGTCCGGGTCGTCGGCCAGCTCCTCCACCGCGGCTGCGTGCTCGAACTCCCCCGCGGCACCGATCGCCCGGACGGCGGCCGCCCGCACCCTCGGCAGCTCGTGCTCCAGCATCGGCAGCAGCGAATCGACCAGCTGACCGAGCTCCCGCTGGGCGGTGATCCGGGCGACGTGCTCACGGACGCGCCAGGCCGGATCGTCCGCCACGGCCAGCAAGGCGTCCACCGCGTCGTCCCGCCAGACATAGAGCAGGACGCGCGCGGCCCAGACCCGGATCCAGTAGTAGTTCACCGGGTCGACCGGCGGCTTCCAGCCGCCCGGATTCGGCGAGCCGGTGAGCGCGACCAGCTTCGGCAGGTCCGCGCCGTACGCCGCGTCGCCGGAGATCTCGCCGGTCAGGAAGGCGATCGCCCAGTCGATCACCGTGTCCTCGCCGTACGCGGCGCAGGCGGCCTGCACCACTTCGCGCGGATGGTCTCGAGTCATGAGGTCAGTAAATCCCGTCCCACCGACAATTGACCTGAGACGCCGCGCATACTGCCGGACATGGACCAGGTATGAGGCCGCCGCCGAGTCCGCAAGACGCGTTCCGAGAGCTTTTCGAGCGGAACTTCCGGGAACTGCTCGGCTACGCGCTGCGCCGGTGCGGCTCCCCTGACGACGCGGCTGATGTCGTGGCCGACACGATGCTGGTCGCCTGGCGACGGTTCGACCAGGTGCCCACCGACGGCACCGCACGACTCTGGCTGTACGGCGTCGCCCGCCGCGTGCTCGCGAATCACCGGCGCGGGGTCCAGCGGCGGGACCGCCTCGGCGAACGACTGCGCGTGGAGCTGCAGGACGTCGTACCGGATCATGCCGACGGGGTCGAGGCGAACGCCGTACTGGTGGCGGCGTTGGCCGGGTTGGGTGAGCCCGACCGCGAGCTGATCATGCTCACCACCTGGGAGAACCTGGAACCGCAGGAAGCGGCGGTGGTCCTCGACGTACCGGCGCGGGTGGTTCGGACCCGGCTGCACCGGGCGCGTGGCCGGCTGCGGAAACAGTTGGGAGACGCCTTCGGCGATCACGGACATGAACGGGATGAACGAACCCTGCGACCAGCTCAGGAGGAGCGATGAACGAGCGCGAACTCGACCAGCTGATCGCGCGGGCCAACCCGTACGGCGACGAGACGGTCCGGCAACTGCCGACCGCGGGCGCCGAGTCCGATCTGCTGGAGGACATCTTGACCACCACCGAACCCGCCACCCGGTTACGGCCGAGCCGCCGCCGTCGACTGCGCAATCATCGAGTGGTCATTGGCGCCGCGGCCGCGGTCGCCGTGGCAGCCGCCGTCGGCGTCGTGGGCGCCGTACTGCCGAAGGACAGTCCGGTCGCGCCGCTCGTGGCACCGCAGCCGGCGTACGCGGCAGAGCTCGTCGCGGTTGCCGAGGCGAACGAGCGCATCCTGATCGACGACCCGGCCTGGAAGATCTCGCAGGTCGACGAGTTCACCAAGGACTCGGGTGACATGACGTTCAGCAACGGGGACAAGAAGTTCCAGGTCACCTGGTATCCCGCGAGCGACTACCAGTCCTACTTCAAGGACCGGACCGATGGCTCGGTCGGGCACGCCGAGGTGCAGGTGCTCGGTCAGAGGGGGACGCTGTTCCGCTATGCCAACGAGAACTTCGACTTCGCGTTCATGCTGCCGTCGAAGGGCCCGAGCTTCGTCGAGACCCGCGCCGACCTCGGTTCCGAGGAGGCCTACCGGGAGGTGCTCGGCAAGCTGAAGAAGGTCGACGTCAACACCTGGCTCGGCGCGATGCCCGAGTCGGTCGTGAAGCCGGAGAAGGTGCGCGCGGCGGTGGACGGCATCCTGGCCGAGGTCACGGTCCCGAAGGGCTTCAACAAGGCGCCGCTGTACAAGGAGACGGTGATCGCGCGCTACCACCTCGGTGTCCGGGTCGCCGGCGCGGCGTCCTGCGCCTGGCTCGACCAGTGGACTGCTGCGACAGAGTCCGGTGACAAGGCGAAGGCGGCCGAGGCCGTGAAGGCCATGCAGGGCAGCAAGTCCTGGAAGATCCTGAAGGAGATGCAGGCCGAGGGCGACTACCCCGACAGCATCTGGACGTACGCCGACGAGATCGCCGGCAAGGTCAAGCCGGAGTCCAAGAGCGGCAAGCCCGCCGACGGCTACCAGGAAGGCCTCGGCTGCCACTGATCACTAACGTCCGAAGGATCGGAGTACACCGCCTCCGGTTCTTTCGGACGTTACGAGAAAGGGCCGACCGGGGTGCACCGGTCGGCCCTTCTGCGGTGGTTAGTTGGCGATCAGGGAGCGGAGGACGTACTGGAGGATGCCGCCGTTGCGGTAGTAGTCCGCCTCACCGGGGGTGTCGATGCGGACGACCGCCTCGAACTCCTTGACCTCACCGGCCGGCGAGGTCGCGGTGACGTGGACGGTGCGCGGGACCGAGCCGTCGTTCAGCACGGTGACGCCGCTGATGTCGAAGGTCTCCTCGCCGGTCAGACCGAGCGACTCCGCGTTCTCACCCTCCGGATACTGCAGCGGGAGCACGCCCATGCCGATCAGGTTCGACCGGTGGATGCGCTCGAACGACTCCGTGATCACCGCGCGGGCGCCGAGCAGCGCCGTACCCTTGGCTGCCCAGTCGCGCGACGAACCCGAGCCGTACTCCTTGCCGGCCAGGATGACGAGCGGGATGCCGGCCTCGGCGTACGCCTCGGAGGCTTCGTAGATGCTCGTCACGGGCGCGTCGTCCTTGGTGAAGTCGCGCGTGAAGCCGCCCTCGGTGCCCGGTGCGATCTGGTTGCGCAGGCGGATGTTCGCGAAGGTGCCGCGGATCATCACCTCGTGGTTGCCACGCCGCGAACCGTAGGAGTTGAAGTCCTTACGGTCGATGTTGTGGTCGGCCAGGTACTTGCCCGCCGGGCTGTCGGCCTTGATCGCACCGGCCGGCGAGATGTGGTCGGTCGTCACCGAGTCGCCGAGCTTGGCCAGCACGCGCGCCCCGGCGATGTCGGTCACCGGCGACGGCTCGTGCGCCATGCCGTCGAAGTACGGAGGCTTGCGCACGTACGTCGACTCGGGGTCCCACGCGAAGGTCTTGCCCTCCGGCGTCGGCAGCGACTGCCAGCGCTCGTCACCGGCGAACACGTCGGCGTAGTCCTTGGTGAACATCTCCTTGGTGATCGAGCTCGCGATCACGGCCTCGACGTCGGCCGCGACCGGCCAGATGTCGCGCAGGAAGACGTCGTTCCCGTCGGTGTCCTGGCCCAGGGCGTCGGTCTCGAAGTCGAAGTCCATGGTGCCGGCCAGCGCGTACGCGATCACCAGCGGCGGGCTCGCCAGGTAGTTCATCTTCACGTCCGGGTTGATCCGGCCCTCGAAGTTGCGGTTGCCCGACAGCACCGACACCACTGCCAGATCGGCCGCCTGGACGCCGGCCGAGACGGCCTCCGGGAGCGGGCCGGAGTTCCCGATGCAGGTGGTGCAGCCGTAACCGACCAGGTGGAAGCCGAGCTTCTCCAGGTACGGCGTGACGCCCGCCTTCTCGTAGTAGTCGGTGACGACCTTCGACCCGGGCGCGAGTGAGGTCTTCACCCACGGCTTCGAGGCGAGGCCCTTGTCGACCGCGTTCTTGGCCAGCAGCGCGGCGGCCATCATGACCGACGGGTTCGACGTGTTGGTGCAGGAGGTGATGGAGGCGATCACGACGTGGCCGTGGTCGAGCTCGATCTCCTGGCCGTCCAGCGTGACCGTGGTCTTCTTGGTCGGCCGGTCCGCCTTCTGCGGCGAGTTGTGCGGGTTGTCGTCGACGTGACCGTGCCCGTTCGGCGCGTCGCTGGCCGGGAAGCTCCCGGTCTCCGACGGGTCGACGTCGAGCTCCTCGGTGGCGTAGTCACCGAGGACGCCGCGGAACGACTCCTTGGCCTTGGTGACCTCGATCCGGTCCTGCGGACGCTTCGGGCCGGCGATCGACGGAACGACCGTCGACAGATCCAGCTCGAGGTACTCCGAGAAGCGCGGCTCGACGGCCGGGTTGTGCCAGAGGCCCTGCTCCTTGGCGTAGGCCTCGACCAGCGCGACCTCGTCGTCACCGCGACCGGTCAGCCGCAGATACTCCAGCGTGATGTCGTCGATCGGGAAGATCGCACAGGTCGAGCCGAACTCCGGGCTCATGTTGCCGATGGTGGCGCGGTTGGCCAGCGGCACCGCGGTCACACCTTCGCCGTAGAACTCGACGAACTTGCCGACCACACCGTGCTTGCGCAGCATCTGGGTGATCGTCAGCACGACGTCGGTCGCGGTCGCGCCGGCCGGAACCGAACCGGTCAGCTTGAAGCCGACCACCTTCGGGATCAGCATGCTGACCGGCTGGCCGAGCATCGCGGCCTCGGCCTCGATACCGCCGACGCCCCAGCCCAGCACCCCGAGGCCGTTGACCATCGTGGTGTGGCTGTCGGTGCCGACGCAGGTGTCCGGGTAGGCCTGGCCGTTGCGGACCATCACCGTCCGGGCGAGGTGCTCGATGTTGACCTGGTGCACGATGCCGGTACCCGGCGGGACGACCTTGAACTCGTCGAACGCGGTCTGGCCCCAGCGCAGGAACTGGTAGCGCTCACGGTTGCGCCCGTACTCGAACTCGACGTTGCGCTCGAAGGCGTCCGGCGTACCGAAGACGTCGATGATGACCGAGTGGTCGATGACCAGCTCGGCCGGCGCCAGCGGGTTGATCTTGGTCGGGTCGCCCCCGAGCTCGGCCACCGCCTCGCGCATGGTGGCCAGGTCGACCACACACGGCACCCCGGTGAAGTCCTGCATGATCACCCGGGCCGGGGTGAACTGGATCTCCGTGTCCGGAGCCGCGTTCTGATCCCAGTTGCCCAGCTTGCGGATGTGGTCGGCGGTGATGTTCGCGCCGTCCTCGGTGCGCAGCAGGTTCTCCAGCAGCACCTTGAGGGAGTAGGGCAGCGTCTCCGCACCCTCGATACCCGCCAACCTGAAGATCTCGTACGACTGTCCGTTGACCTCGAGTGCCCCCTGGGCACCGAAGCTGTCGACGCTCGCCATCAACCTGCTCCTCTATCCGGTCCAGTTCCGCTGGGGCCCATCCTCCCGGGCCCCGCGTCTCGCCCCGAGGTCAGGTAAACCTAACTTCGGAGCGAGGAAGTCTCTCGACATCAAGATACACGACATCGAGTCATATTTTCGAGGTGACGCTGCCGAAGCTCGTCAGGAGAGCTGGGGAAGAACTTCGGACGCGATCAGATCGAGGTGGTCCAGGTCGCCCAGGTCCATGATCTGCACGTATTCGCACTGCGAACCCACCGCGGCGAACTGACCGAGCCGATCGACGACCTCGGCCGGCGTCCCCGCGATCGCACCCTTGCGGAGCTCGTCCACATCGCGCCCGATCGCGTCGGCCCGCCGCTTCACCTCCGCGTCGTCCTTCCCCACGACCACGGTGTGCGCGGTGGACAGGGCCAGCGTGCTCGAGGCGCGGCCGATCGCCGTACAGGCTGCTTGGGCGCGGTCGAACAGCGTCTTCGTCTCCTCGAGCGACTTGAAGCCGGCGTTGAACTCGGTCGCGTACTTCGCGGTCAGCTCCGGCGTGCGCTTCTTGCCGGCACCGCCGATGATGACCGGCGGGTGCGGCTGCTGGACCGGCTTGGGCAGCGCCGGGGAGTCCTTCAGCTGGTACTGCTTGCCGTCGAACTGGTACTTCTCCCCCACCGGCGTGTCCCACAGCCCGGTGATCACCTCGAGCTGCTCCTCGAGCAGGTCGAAGCGGCCCGGCGTGTCCGGGAAGTCGAGCCCGTACGCCGCGTGCTCCGCCTCGAACCAGCCTGCGCCGAGCCCGAGTTCCGCGCGGCCGCCGCTCATCTGGTCGACCTGGGCGACCGTGATCGCGAGCACGCCGGGGTGCCGGAACGTGACCGGGCTGACGAGCGTGCCGAGCTTGATGCGCTTGGTCTCACGGGCCAGGCCGGCGAGCGTGATCCAGGCGTCGGTCGGGCCCGGCAGACCGCCGCCGTCGCCCATCGCGAGGTAGTGGTCGGACCGGAAGAACGCGTCGAAGCCGTTCTCCTCGGTCCGCTGGGCGACGGCCAGGAGCTCGTCGTACGTGGCGCCTTGCTGGGGTTCGGTGAAGATCCTGAGAAGCATGCGGATAACGCTATCTCGCGTTCGAGAACAACCTCTCCACGTACGACGGCTGCCACCGCGGATCACGTGCAGTCAGGCGGCGGGCCAGGTTGCCGATGTCCAGCCGCGACTCGACCGGGGTGTCCCACCACTCGGGCACCTGGTCGTACCAGCGGTCGATCCGGAGCGTCCGGCCGGCCGCGTCGAGCCTGGCGAACAACCAACCGCCCTGCTCCCGAGCCTCGGTCAGCCACAGGTCGCCGAGCAACCCGCTGAGCTTGTCGGCCGCGAACTCCTCGCCGTCGACCTCGGGCGGCTCCAGATCGAACCGGTACGACGGGGCGTGGGGATCGAGCACCTGCACCTGGATGGTGAACCCCGAGGGCACGATCGCCGTCCGGGCTCGGCACCAAGCGTGCAGCGCGTCGAACGCCGAGGACCCGCCGGGCCGCGGGCGGACCCGCTCAACCTCGGCCCGCATCGCTTCCTCGAGCGAGCCCGGTATCAGCTCAACCCCAGGACCACCGGCGCCCACCAGCCCGAGCCCCGGAATCGACATCACGCCAAGCTTCGCGGCCGGCGCCTGCCGGGCCTCGCCGTACTCCTCCCGCTCGTCGTACGCCGGGCCAGGTGGTCGCTGCTCGTCGTAGGCCGGGCCAGGTGGTCGCTGCTCGTACGCCGCGCCCTCATCGACCGCCTGCCCGTACGCCGCTCCGTCGTCGACCGTCTGCCCGTACGCCGCGCCGTCGTCGACGGTCTGCCCGTACGCCGCGCCGTCGTCGACCGTCTGCCCGTACGCCGCGCTCTCGTCGACTGCCTGCTCGTCCGCGAACGTGTCGCCAGGCTGCTGCTGCGTGCCGTCCTCATCTGCGAACACCACCGGGATCACCCCGGTCGCCTCATCCGCCTCCTCCGGCCACTCGTCGTACTGGCCACGCTCGTGCAGCTCGCCGTTCGGCGCCGGCGGCTCGGCCTGTGCCCGATTGACCGCTAGTTCGGGCTCCTGCTGCGTGCGAGTCAACGCATCCGAAGCACCCGTCGGCTGCCAGGCGCCCTGAAGGTCAGCGCCCACCTCACCCGTAGCGAGTGCCGCATCCACCGCCTGAATCACGCCAGTCGGCTCGTCATCCGCAAACTCGGCCGTCTGGTAGGCAGGCTGGCTCGGCTCCGCATCCGGCCAAGGCGACGGATCACCAGGCGTAGGCGACGGATCCGGAGCGGGCGCCGGCTCAGGCGGCGGCACCGGAGCGGGTTCAGGCGCAGGCTCCGGCTCTGCCGGCGGCACCGGATCCGGCTGAGGTGCAGGCTCCGGCTCAGGCCCCGGATACGGCCCCGGCACAGGCGTCGGCCGCGGCTCCGGACCAGGCACCGGGTGCGGGTCGGGCGTCGGATACGGATCCGGCGTCGGATACGGGTCAGGCCCTGGGCCCGGGTTCGGGTTCGGCGCGGGATACGGATCCGGAATCGGATGCGGCTCAGGCGCCGGGTACGGGTCTGGCGTCGGGTACGGGTCTGGCGTCGGCTCAGGTGTCGGCCGCGGCTCGGGACCAGGCGTCGGGTACGGATCCGGCGTGGGGTACGGATCCGGGCCAGGCGTGGGGTTAGGGCCAGGTACCGGGTACGGATCCGGGCTGGGTGTGGGGCCAGGGGCCGGGTAGGGATCCGGACCGGGCGTGGGGCGTGGGTCCGGCGAAGGGTGCGGGGTCGGCTGCGGCCAGGGCCCAGGCTGGGGCTGCGGCCACGGCTGCGGCTGGGGGTGAGGGTCGACCTGAGCTTCAGGGTGCTGCTCGGTCGAGGGCTCGACGAAGACCGGGATCTCGGCGGTCTCGTCATCCAGCAGGTCGTCCTGCGCACCAGCCTCCGGCGCGAACGGGCTGCCCGCGGCGAGGTCACGGCTCCCGGCGGACTCCCCCGGCAGGGCTCGCGCGTCTGTCCGGCCGTCCTCGATCGAACGAGCGGCGGTGCCCTGATCCGAGCTTGCTGCATCCGCCGGCTGGCCGCCGAACCTGCCTGCGGGGAACGGCGTACCCGGCTCCTGCGCCTCGGGCGTGAACGCGCCGGATTCGGCCGGCGCACTCGGCTGAGGTGCGAAGGGACTGTCGAACTGCTCTGCTGATCCCGCGAGCCCCTCCGGCTGTCCGGCGAACGGGCTGCTCGGCTGCTCGGCGGACGGGTCGGACGGCAACGCACCGGACTCGGTCCGCGTACTCGGCTGAGGCGCGAAGGGGTTGTCCGGCTGCTCAGCTGAACCCGCGAGCCCAGCCGACTGTGCGGCGTACGGGCTGCTGGGCTGTGTCGCAGCTGGGTCAGACGTGAACGCGTCGGACTCGGCCGGGGAGCCCGGTTGCGGGGCGAAGGGGGACGGGCCAGCGAAGGAGGCCGGGGCATCGGGGACAGCGGCGATCTCGGCGGTGGGGGCTTCGTCGTCGTCGACGAACGAGGCGGGCGATGCGATCGGGTGCTCGGCGGACGACGTACTGGCCGACTCTGCAGAGTTGGCTACCGGGGCGTCGGCGGTGGAGCGTGGGCCTTCGACCCACTCGCCGTTGATCCACGCAGGTCCGTCCCAGTTCTCGTTCGTGTCGGCGGAGCTGTCGGTCGGCGCGAACGGCGAATAGGCAGCGGTCGCCTCCGGATCGGCCGGGACCGCCGGGCGCTCGGCAGCGGCGTCGGACGGTACGGCGGCGAACGGCGAGTGAGCCGCAGTCGCATCCGGGTCAGCCGGAGCGGGAGCAAACGGCGAGTCGGCAGCGGTCGTGCCCGGGTCAGACGGCACAGGCGCAAACGGCGAACGCTCGGCAGTCGCGTCCGCGCCTGCGGGAGCGAACGGTGAGTAGGCGGCGGTCGCATTCGGATCGGCCGAGACCGCCGGGCGCTCAGCAGTCGCGTCTGCGTCAGACGGTACGGCGGCGAACGGCGAGTGAGCCGCGGTCGCATCCGGGTCAGCCGGTGCCGGCGCAAACGGGGAGTAGGCGGCGGTTGCATTCGGATCAGCCGAGACCGGAGGGACCGCCGGGCGCTCAGCAGTCGCATCCGCGTCAGAGCCCGCGGGAGCGAACGGGGTGTAGGCGGCGGTTGCGTCTTGGTCTACGGGGGCGGACCAGGACGGCTGTTCGGCGGTTTCCCAGTCTTGGTCGGGGGTCGGGGTGGCGCTGGCGGGAGCGTCGGCGAAGAGGCTGGCGTAGAAGTCGTCGCCCTCGTGGCGGCCGTCGCCTACGCGTGGAGGCTCGGAAGAGGGCAGGCGGTTGTACGGGAGGCCGTTGTCGGGCACATCGACCGGAACGTAGGACCCCAGGCCCGGAGCCGCGGCAGGCGGCGCGGCGGGCGCCGGCGCGGGGGCTTCCTCGGGCTTCCGCCGGCGGAGCCAACCCTGCTTCTTGCCGACCACGCCGTACTGATCGTCCTGCGGTGCCTCGTCACGACCGAACGGGACCTGCTGGTACGCCGCGGGCTGGCCGGTCTCGATCGGCGTACTACCGGTGTCGGTGGCGATCGGCTGGCCGGTGAACGGGCTGATACCGGGCGGGACGACGAAGGATTCCTCGTCGTCGTACCCCGGCCGGCCGTCAGGTGCTCCAGTCACGTCAGGCTCAACGACCGAACCCACGGTCACGTCAGGCTCGGACGGAAACTTTTCCGGGACCGCAAGATTCGGCGGTACGCCGACCACCGGCGGGCTGTACACCGGCACCCCGGTCGGCGGTGTGTCGTCGAACTCGTCAACAGCCGGCGCCGCACCCCCAGCGGCAAAAGCCCGCGCCGCCCCCGCCCCCGCGGGAAGGTCCGGCTGCACCGGCGACCGCGGGTCGATGTTGAACGGTGCGAAGAACGCGGCGAGCGCCTCCGCCGTGATGGCTCCGCCCGTGCGGATGAGCGCAACGCCATACGGAAGCAGCTCGTCCAGTCCGCCCAGGTAGTCGGCCCACTCCGCGACCCACTCGATCATTTCGCGAGCGGAGTCCTCCTCGGAGGTGATCCAGCCGCCGATCTGCAGGAAGCCGTCCGGAATCGGCTCCCACGGGTCGCCCTGGTACGCCGCGCGCGCCCACGTCCCGTTGAAGGCGCCGTAGACGAACCCCAGCTCCCCCGCCGCGAGCCGCTGCCGCACCTCGGGCAGGCCGATCCACTCCGGCGAGCCAGCGAGCAGATCCGACCCGGCCGTCTGGCTGTGCTGCGTCTGGTAGCCGAACAGCACGGCCCGGCCGTCACCGAGGCGCTGCAGGCGCAGGATGGATCCGGTCTCGTCCTGGTGGTAGTAACCGCCGTCGTCGGCGTACCACCGCCGGTCGAAACCGGTGGCGTGGGCCACGGCGGCGAGGGCGCTCCAGCGAGCGCGCAACTCCTCCGGGTCGTCGAGATCAACGAGCGGCATTCAGGTCTCCAGCGCATTGGAATCCAGACCCAGCACGCTACCCGAGGCTCCGGACACCCACCACTCAGCTGTCCACAGGTCAGTTGTCCACAGGCTGCAACACGGCGACGCACTCGATGTGGTGTGTCATCCCGAACAGATCGAAGGCCCGCAGCGACGCGATCCCGTAACCGAGCCGCCCGAACGTCTTCAGATCCCGCGCCAACGCGGCCGGGTCGCACGCTACGTAGGCGATCCGTCGCGGCGCCAGCGCCGCAATTCGCCGTACGACGTCCTTCCCGGCACCTGTCCGCGGCGGATCCAGCACGACCAGGTCGACGTGCTCGAGCCCCTGGCGGATCGCTGTGTTCAGCACCCGGTCCACATCACCTGCCTCGAGCGTCACACCCGGCAGATCGTGCAGATTGCGGCGTGCGTTCTTCACCGCGTCCTTGTCGCCCTCCACCGCGAGCACAGTGCACCCAGCCTCGGCCAGGAACGCCGCGAAGAGCCCCACACCGGAGTAGAGGTCCAGAGCGGTCTCCCCCGCCGCAGGCTCGAGTCCGCTCATCACAGCGTCCACCAGCGTCTCCGGAGCGGCCGGATGCACCTGCCAGAACCCGTTGGCCTCGACCCGGAACCGTCGGTTCCGCACAACCTCTACAACTCGACCAGCCGACGCAGAGTCCGTGACCACCGCAGTCTTGCCCTCAGACGACACCACAGCCTGAACAGACGCCACGTCAGGCCACCGCTGCGACAGCACATCCGGAGTCGCTGGGTGAGCGATCAGGCACTTGTCGATCGGGATCAGGTCATGGGACCGGTGCGCACGCATCCCCGGTCGGCCGTCGACTACGGCGTACCGCTGTCGTGTGCGCCAGCCCAGGCCGTCGTCCCCGGGTGACTCCATCACCACGGTCCGCTCGATCCCACCGATCCGCCGCAGCGTGTCGGAGACGACGGTGGCTTTCAGCCGGCGCTGCTCGACGATGTTGGCGTGCTGGAAGTCGCATCCACCACAAAGCCCCGGACCCGCGTGCGGGCACGGCGGCTCGATCCGCTGTGGCGACGGTGTGAGCACCTGGACGGCGTCGGCCCGCAGGTACTTGGCTGTCTGCTCGGTGATGCGGGCGTGCACCAGCTCGCCTGGTAGCGCGTGCCGGACGAAGACGACCTGGCCCTCGTACCGGGCCACACAGTGGCCACCGTGCGCCACTGGTCCTACTTCGACCTCAACTACCGTCCCGACGATGTTCTCGGCTGTGTTCTCGGCTGTCACCGATCTCCTGACGACTTGCGGGGCCCGCGACGTACCTGTCCGGCGACCCGTTCTTCCCGGTCCTGCCGCTCCTCAGCGACCTGGGACGAGATCAGCTGGTAAGGAACGGACGTAACCATCACACCAGGTGTGAACAAGAGCCGCCCCTTGAGCCGCAGTGCGCTCTGGTTGTGCAGCACGTGTTCCCACCAGTGTCCGACCACGTATTCGGGGATGTAGACCATCACCACGTCCCGCGGCGACTGCCTGCGGATGTCCCGCACGTACTGCAGGATCGGCCGGGTGATCTCCCGGTACGGCGACGCGAGGCGCTTCAGCGGGATCGGGATCCCCATCCGGTCCCACTCCGACTGCAGTACGTCGGACTCGTCCCGGTCGACGTCCACCGTGACCGCCTCGACTGTGTACGGCCGGGCCGCCTTGGCGAAGGCCAGCGCGCGCAGGGTCGGCTTGTGCAGCTTGGAGACCAGCACGATGGCGTGCACGCGGGACGGCAGCATCAGCGTCTCGTCACCGTCCACGGCCGTCTGCTTACCGACCGTGTCGTAGTGCCGGCGGATGCCCTTCATCAGCAGGAACAGCGCGGCCATCGCGATGATCGCGATGTAGGCGCCGTGGGTGAACTTGGTCAGCAGCACGATCACCAGCACGATGCCGGTCATGGTCAGGCCGACCGTGTTGATCACCCGGGACCGCATCATCTGCCGGCGCTTGCCGCCGTCGGTCTCGCTCTTCAGGTGCCGCGTCCAGTGCCGGATCATGCCGAACTGGCTGAGCGTGAAGCTGACGAACACCCCGACGATGTAGAGCTGGATCAGCTTGGTGACCTCGGCGTCGAAGGCGATGATCAGGCCGATCGCGCACAGCGCCAGCAGGATGATTCCGTTGCTGTAGGCAAGCCGGTCGCCGCGGGTGTGCAGCTGCCGCGGCAGGAAGCCGTCCCGGGCCAGGATCGAGCCGAGCACCGGGAAGCCGTTGAACGCCGTGTTCGCGGCCAGCACCAGGATCAGCATGGTCGCGCCGATCACCAGGTAGAACCCGGGCGGGAAGTTCGAGAAGACCGAGTCCGCGATCTGGGCGATCACGGTCTTCTGGGCGTAGCCCGGGCCGACCGGCTCGCCGTTCTGGGTCAGCTGGGTCGCGGGGTCCTCGGCGAACCGGAGCCGGATCTTGTCGGCCAGGAACAGGATGCTCATCAGCATCGTGACCGCGATCGTGCCGAGCAGCAGCAGCGTGGTCGCCGCGTTCTTGCTCTTCGGCTTCCGGAACGCCGGTACGCCGTTGCTGATCGCTTCGACACCGGTCAGCGCAGCGCATCCTGAGGAGAAGGCTCTGGCCAGCAGGAAGACCGCCGCGAGTCCGTTGAACACCTCGTGTCCCGGCTCGGGCCGGACCTCGAAGTGCGAGCTCTCGGCCATCGGCAGGTCACCGAACGCGTAGCGGACGACTCCCCACAGTGACATCCCGATCACCGCGGCCATGAACACGTACGTCGGGATCGCGAAGAAGGCACCGGACTCCCGGACGCCGCGCAGGTTCATCGCGGTCAGCAGCAGCACGAGCCCGACCCCGATCGGCACCTCGTGGCCGGCCAGGAACGGCAGCGCGGACTTCGCGTTCTGCACGCCCGAGGAGATCGACACGGCCACCGTGAGCACGTAGTCGACCATCAGCGCACTGGCCACGGTCAGGCCGGCCGTCGGGCCGATGTTGACCGTGGCGACCTCGTAGTCACCGCCACCGGAGGGGTAGGCGTGCACGTTCTGCCGGTACGACGCGACCACGACGAGCATCACGAACGCGACCAGCAGGCCGATCTTCCAGGAGAAGCTGTAGGCGGCCAGGCCGCTGATGGACAGGGTCAGGAAGATCTCGTCAGGTGCGTAGGCGACCGAGGACAGTGCGTCACTGGCGAACACCGGAAGGGCGAGCCGCTTGGGCAAAAGCGTCTCACCCAGCTGGGTGCTGCGCAGTTTGCGACCGAGCAGCAGCCGTTTACCGATATCGCCGAGAGCGGGAGTCACACGGGAGATGTTAGAGGGCCCCCGAGTCTCCTGTAGCGTCTATCCCTGCCGAACCGACCATTGTGCCCCCGTTGGGGCAAGGAGTGATCAGCGAGTGCACGTCGTCATCATGGGGTGCGGCCGCGTCGGTTCGACGCTGGCCAGAACTCTGGAGAAGCGTGGCCACACGGTCGCGATCATCGACCAGTCCGCGGACTCGTTCCGCCGCCTGAGCCCGAACTTCACCGGCCGCACGGTCACCGGGATGGGGTTCGACCGCGAGGTGCTGATCGAGGCCGGGATCGAGGAGGCCGAGGCGTTCGCCGCGGTCTCCAACGGCGACAACTCGAACATCCTGGCCGCCCGGGTGGCCCGCGAGAACTTCGGGATCGGCAACGTGGTGGCGCGCATCTACGACCCGGGCCGCGCCGAGGTCTACCAGCGGCTCGGTATCCCCACGGTCGGCACGGTCCGCTGGACGGTCGACCAGATGATCCGCCGGCTGCTGCCCGAGGGCTCGGAGCCGGAGTGGCGCGATCCATCGGCCACCATCCGGCTCGCCGAGGTGCACGTGCACTCGGACTGGGTCGGCCGGCTCGCCCTGGACATCGAGAAGGCCACCGGGACGCGTGTCGCATTCCTGACCCGGCTCGGCGAGGGCTTCCTGCCCAGGGCCGACACGGTCATCCAGGAGGGCGACCTGGTCCACGTCGTGATGCTGGAGCGGGACGCCGCCGCGATCGAGTCCCAGCTCGGCACCAAGCCTGAGGAGCTGTGATGCGGGTAGCCATCGCCGGGGCCGGACAGGTCGGCCGGTCGATCGCCAGCGAACTGCTGGACAACGGCCACGAGGTCCTGCTGATCGACAAGGACCCCCGAGCGATCAAGGCCGAGTCGGTACCGCGCGCCGAGTGGCTGCTCGCCGACGCCTGCGAGCTGTCGTCCCTGGAAGAGGCCGCGTTGCAGCGCTGCCAGGTGGCGATCGCCAGCACCGGCGACGACAAGGTCAACCTCGTCGTCTCCCTGCTCGCCAAGACCGAGTTCGGCGTCCCCCGGACCGTTGCCCGGGTCAATCACCCGCGCAACGAGTGGATGTTCAACGAGGCCTGGGGCGTAGACGTCTCCGTCTCCACCCCGCGCATCATGTCCGCCCTGGTAGAAGAAGCAGTCTCCGTGGGTGATCTCGTCCGCCTCTTCACCTTCCGCCAAGGCGACGCCAACCTCGTAGAGCTCACCCTCCCCGAGGACTCCCCCATGATCGGCCGCCGGGTCGGCGACATCGACTGGCCCCTGGACACCGCCCTGGTGGTCATCCTCCGCGAAGGCCGAGTCCTCCGCCCGGAACCCGACGGCACCCTCGAGCTCAACGACGAGCTCCTCTTCGTAGCCGCCGACGAAACCGAAGAGCAGCTGGAAGACATGCTCTCCCCCCACCACCACCGCCCCGGCCGCCCCCAGTAACGGCCGACCCCGCCCCCGTCCTGCAGGCTTGAAAAAAAGGTCGATCCGCTGGGGTCGTTCCCTGCGACAGTCAGGGTATGAGCACGTCGACCGACTCGGACCTCCTGCGGCGGATCGCCGCCGGAGACGAGGCTGCGCTGCGGCTCTTGTACGAACGGCACGCGGGCTGGCTGCTGCTCCGGCTGAACCGGCGCTGCGGCAACGCAGAACTGGTGGCCGGCGCGTTGCAGGACACCTTCGTCGCCGTTTGGCAGTCAGCGGGACGCTGGCGGGGTGAGGGCGAGGTGGCGGCCTGGCTCTGGGGGATCTCGGTCCGCCGCCTCGTCTCCGCCCTCCGCGGCCGGCCCGCGATCGATCCACTCGGCGAGGAGATCGTCGATGCCGCCACCGACCTGGTGCAGAGCGCCGAGGACGAGTTGCTCCTCGGTGTCGAGTACGGCGACGTCGGCCGGGCGTTGCGATCGCTGCCGCCCGAGTTGCGGGAGATCGTCCAGGCCACCGTGATCGACGGGCTCACCACCAAGGAAGCGGCCAGTCTGCTCGGCATCCCGCAGGGCACGGTCAAGAGCCGCCTCCGGGTGGCCAAGGTCAGGCTGCGCGAACGGCTGCTGCCGATCAGGGACGGGAGAATCTGATGGCAGGCGAATGGCACCTCGGTCCCGAGTTGCTGGGCAGATATGCCGCCGGCACTCTCGATCTCGGACCGCAGGCCGCAGTTGAGGTTCACATCGTCGGCTGCTCCGACTGCCTGGCGCTGGCCTCGGCGATCGCTCCGAAGGACGTCCTGCAGGACGTCTGGACCGGCGTGCTGATCGCCACCGCTGCACCCAAGACATCGTGGCTCCTCCGCGTTCTCCAGCGACTCGGGCTCGGCGAAACCGACGCGGTCATCCTGCGAGCGTCCAGCTCGCTGTACCGGCCGTGGTTGCTGTCGCTGGTCGGAGCGTTCGTCCTGGGAGTCGCAGGCACCATGTTGCCGGCTGTGGAGCAGCGTGCCTTCTATCTCCTGGTCGCACCGCTGCTCCCGGCAATCATTGTGGCGGCGGCCTATGACTCGACCGACCCGATCCGCGAGCTCGCCGCCGGTACGCCGTACAGCAAACTCCGGATCGCCTTGCTGCGAACTGCTTTCGCGGTGGCGGTCGCACTCCCGTTGGTACTGGTTGGTGGTCTGGTCCTGCCCTTCGTGGGAGCCGACGCGTTCACTTGGTTGCTACCGGCACTGACCCTGACTCTTCTTGCTCTCGCTTTGCTGACCTGGTGGAACGCCGCCACGGCCGGCGGCACCGTCGCCGTGATCTGGCTGCTCGTCGTTGCGACCCTCCGCGCCGTCGACCAGGTCTCTGCTGTCGACACCCTCGTCGCTCAACTGGCCTTCGCCGCCGCAGCCCTCCTGGCACTGGCCGTCCTCACCGTCCGACTCAGCAGTTATCACGCACCAGGAGGCTACGCATGAGCGTCCAGATCGCCGTCCTCGACGGCGTCGCCAAGTCCTACGGCGGGACGGAGGCACTGCATCCGACCGATCTCGTATTCGGCCCCGGGGTGATCGGCCTGCTCGGCCCGAACGGCGCCGGCAAGTCCACCATGCTCCGGTTGCTCGCGACCGCGATGCCGCCGACGGCCGGCCGGATCGTCGTCGGTGGGCATCTGGCCACCGGCGGGATCGCGGACCGGACCGCCGCGCGGCGCAGACTGAGCTACCTGCCCCAGGAGGTCGGGATCCCGCGCCGGATGACCAGCTTCGGCTTCCTCGACTACATCGCCGTACTGAAGGAATGGAAGGACCGCGAGGCTCGGCACCGCGAAGTACTGCGGGTGCTCGGGCTGGTCAATCTGGAGGAGTCCCGGACGAAGCGGGTCTCTGCCCTGTCCGGCGGCCAGCGTCGCCGGCTCGCCCTCGCTCAGGCGCTGATGGGTGATCCCGACCTGGTCATCCTCGACGAACCAACCACCGGCCTGGATCCGGAACAACGCGCCTCGCTCCGCGGCATCCTCTCGTTGTACGCGACCCGCGGCTCTGTGCTGCTGTCCACCCATCAGACCGAGGACGTCTCGGCACTCTGCGACCGGGTGATCATTCTCGATGCCGGACGGATCCGCTTCGACGGAACCGTGCCCGAGCTTGTCGGTCTGGCCGAAGGGCAGGTCTGGGTCGGAGCCGAGTCCAACACTGGGGCCTTGTCGTCCTGGCGGACCGGCAACGGCGAGGTCCGATCACTCGGCGGTGCGCCGGCCGCAGGCAGCCGGCGAGCGGATCCCGCCGTCGAGGACGCCTACCTCCTCGTCCGCAGCGACGCCAAGATCGGAGAGGCCCGATGAGCGCCACCACCGTCCCACTCGATGCTCTGGCAGGTGAGTCCATGCTGGCTGAGCTGACCCGCAAAGAGATTGTCCGGTACGCCCGTCACCCACTGTTCCTGATCGGGGTCGTCCTGGTCGCCCTGACGTCGAGCGGCGCGAACACCCGGAGCTCCTCCCTCGACAACGTGATCGGCCCGGCCGCCGGACTCGGTGTCATCGGCCTGCTGGTGATGGCCTCGCTGACCCGCAGTTCCGACCAGATTGCCGATGCGGCCGGTGCCGTGGTGGTCGGTGAACGCACCCGGACCCTTGCACTGGTCGGCGCACTGGTGGTCCCGTTCACCGTCGGTCTGGCCTGGCTCGTCTGGGCGGTCTGGGCCTACAGCTACTGGCCGTCGGAACCGAACGGTGCGCCCTTCGGCGGGGTCAGTGACGGCTGGGCGTATGCGAACCTGGTCGCCCTCGGGCTGATCCCGTCACTCGGCGGCCCGATCCTGGGTCTCGTGCTCGGCCGGTGGGTCCATCGACGTGGCGCCGCGCCGATCTTCGCCGTGCTGCTGGTCGCGGAGACCATCGTGATGCAAGGCCTCTTCGAGCCGTTGCGCTATCCGCGGCTGATCGCGCCGTGGACCTACTTCACCGGCCAGATGGGGGTACCGGGTGACAACGAGCGCGTCGGAATCATGACGGGCTCACCACAGTGGTACTGCGGCTATCTCCTCGCGCTCTGCTGTCTGGGAGTCGTACTCGCGCTCCTGCACGATCGCGAACAGCCGCGCAACAAGCTGTACGCCGTACTGGGCGTGGTCGTGGTGATCGCCGTCGTCACCTGCGGCCTCGCTATCACCGGTGGCGTCCAGGAAATGATGGTCAACCCGATCCCCTCGCACTGATGATCACCTACAGCCACCGCGCCGTGCCCTGGGGACTCCTCGGGGTGGGCGCGGCCCTTCTGATCGGATTGCTCAGACTGGTCGAGCGCAGTCCGTACGTTTTGTGGCCCCTGCAGGGGACAGCAGTCGGCCTGCTCGCCGGCATCGCGGTCTGGTGCTACCGCGAGCCAGCAGCCTCATTGATCGACACGTTGCCCCGAGGACTGCGCTGGCGGACCACAGCCCGGTCGACGGGCCCCCTCCTTCTGCTGGTCGTTTGGTTGCTGGCGCTGCGATGGACCAGTACGGCGTACTTCGGGCACACCTGGGACATCGCCTGGCAGGGTGGCGCCGCGATGATCTGCGCGATCGGTTTCATGACCTGGACCCGCTCCCGCGGTTCGACCGGCCCGGCCCGAGCAGCCTCAGCAGCCATCGTCGGCGTCGCGCTGGCGGTCTCGCTGGCCCGGCCGGGCGCTCGCCACGTGCCGATCTTCCCCTACACCAGCACGGGCGACTGGCAGACCAGCCGCGTGCTCTGGGGCGGAGCAGCTGTCGCAATACTGCTTCTGCCGGTCCTGACGACGAGACGGCCAAGGGCTCGCGGGATCGATGGAGAGTGACCGGAGGCCTGCTCAGGATTCGCGAGCAGGCTCTTCGGTCTTCTTGTCCTCGGGTGGTGGCGGCTGGGTGCCCTTGAGGAGGTGGGTGAAGTTCTCTTTGACTTCGTCCCACTTGTCTTCGGGCATGGAGCTCCGGAGGACGGCGTACGCGGCCCAGAGGGTGAGGGCGTAGAAGGGGAGGCCGAGGGCGATCTTGGCTACGCCCAGGGCGTTCACGCTGTCGGTGAGGTACAGGGGCAGCATGATGGCCAGGCGGATGCCTACCTGGGCGGTGAAGACCATGGTGACGCGGTTGAGGGCCCGGTAGAGGACCTCGTCCTGGCGCCAGGCCAGCCAGGTCTGGGTGATGGCGCCGTACAGGAGGCCGAAGAGCGGGTAGCGGGTGATCAGCGTGATCGCGTAGACGACGAAGAAGCTCGCGTTCAGGATGATGCCGGGGAGGAAGACATCCTCGGCCTGACCCGTGCGGGACGCAGTGAAGGCGGAGATGCCGACGCCGACGAAGCCGCCGATCACGTTCGCGATCGGCTTGCGCTGGATCAGGCGGATGACGCCGACCAGAGCGGCCGCCGAGATCGCGACGATCAGGGCCAGCTTCAGGTCGTGGTCGCTGAACGCGTAGACCACGGTGAACGCGATCCACGGCAGGCCGATGTCGACCAGCATGCCGACCCAGCCCAGGACCTGCTTGGTGGTGCTCTTCGGCGGGGTGACCTCGGTGTCAGCCATGCGCAGCCGTCGGACGGAGCTCGTAGCGCGGGTTGAACATCACCCGGTCGCCGTCGACGACCCCGATCCGTCCGGAGGCGGTCAGCTCCGAGCCCGGGTGGATGCCGGCGATCTTGCGCCGTCCCAGCCAGACCAGCTTCACCGTGCCGGTGCCGTCGTACAACTCACCCTCCAACGCTGGTACGCCGCCGCGCGGGCTGAACGTGATGGTCCGCAACGTGCCGTACAGCGTGACGACCTCGCGGTCGCGGCAGCCGGTGATGGACCGCGCGCCACAGTCGTGCGCGTAGTCCCGAAGGACCTCTGCGTCCTGCTGGTCCCGGTCGCCGGCCAGCCCGCGGAAGGCCCGCCGGAACAGGCCGGCGGGTTTGTCGCTACCCATAGCTGTGATTGTAGTCCGGCTACGCTTCCGGAGCCTCTTCCACCGGCTGGGCGCCCTCGGGCAGCCGCAGCGGCAGGGACTCACGCACAGCCATCGGCTCGTCACCGCGGACGACGATCACCTGACGCAGCGTCTCCTCGAGCGGCGGCGCGGCCTCCGGGTCGACCGCGGCGCGGCCGAGGATGGTGGCGCGCAGCAGCCAGCGCGGACCGTCGACACCGACGACGCGCGAGGTCTGGCTGTAGATCTTGCCGTCCGGGTCCTCGACCGGGACGACCAGCACCAGCTCGGTGCCGAAGCCCGTCTCGGACTCGGTCGCGGTGCCGCCCATCCGGGTCGCCTCGCCGGCGATCTCCTGGCGAACCTCGTCCCAGATGCCGGTGCGCTTCGGCGCCGCGAAGGCGCGCAGCTCCAGCGCGGAGTCCTCGACGACGAGCAGGATCGCCTGCACGTCGCCGGACTGCTCGTCGACCTGCAGCCGCAGCTCCATGCCCGGGAGCCCGCTGATCACGAGGGCGCCGAGGTCGATCCGGTCCTCCGCCTCGAGCAGCTCCGGGTCCACCTCGGTCGAGTCGAACGGGCCCTCGGCACGCGGCTCCGCCGTACCGGTGGCCGCCTCGTCGGTCGCGGTCTCGAGGTCTTCGTTCTTGCTCTTCCGACGGAAGATCACAGCTCTTGCCTACTTCCCAAGTCGATTCCACTGCGTTGTATTGATTTGGCGGCGGTAGTCTCCCGCATCAAAGGTGTCACCCGTCGCACCTGTTCAGCGTGTCACATTCCCGAAGCCACCCGTCGAGCCGTACCCGCCCTCGCCGCGGTCGGAGCCGGGCAGCGTGGTCACCTCGACGAACTTGGCCTTCTCGACCTGCTGGATCACCAGCTGCGCGATCCGGTCGCCGCGCTTCAGTGTCACCTCGGCGTGCGGGTCGAGATTGATCAGGCAGACCTTGATCTCACCCCGGTAGCCCGCATCCACGGTGCCCGGCGCGTTCACGATCGACACCCCGTGTTTGGCGGCCAGTCCGGACCGCGGGTGCACGAGGGCGACGTACCCGTCCTGCAAGGCGATCGCGATGCCCGTACCGACCAGGCCGCGCTCGCCGGGCTTCAGGGTGATGTCGGAGACCGCCACCAGGTCCGCACCGGCGTCGCCGGGATGTGCGTACGCCGGAATCGGCAGGTCGGGGTCGAGTCGCTGGATGAGAACCTCAGTCACGAGAGGCGACCCTACCGACGCGCTCCGAGACGTCGCATGCCAGGCTGGCCCTGTGGGTGTCTACCGCGAAAAACTGAGCGTGCCGTTGTCCTGGTGGATCATCTCCGCCGCCGCTGTCGTGACGCTGTTCGGCATCACTGCCGTCCCGGCCGGGCTGCCGGCCGGGATCATCGTCGGCGGCATCACGCTGGCCGTCCTGCTCACCATCCTGATCCGGTACGGCGGCGCCCGCGTCGAGGTCGATGCCGATCGCCTCCGGGCCGGCCGAGCCGTCATCGAGCGCGCCCATCTGGGCCCTGTCGAGGCACTGACCGGCGAAGCTGCCCGGAACGCCTTCGGCCGCGACTGTGACCCCAAGGCCTACCTGCTGCTGCGCAGCTACGCCCCCGGCGCGGTCCGGGTCGCGATCACCGATCCGGGCGACCCCACACCGTACTGGGTGCTCGCCACGCGGAACCCGGAACGGTTGGCAGCCGCTCTGAGCGGGCACAGCGTGACAAGATCCTGACTGTCAGGCAATTCGCTGAGGAGGGTATGTCGTGGTCGGAGCCAAGATCGGCTGGAAGTTGGTGCAGACCGCATTCTCGGTCGCAGTCGGTATCGCGGCCAGTAAGGCGGTCGGCGCGGCCTGGAAGCTCGGCTCGGGCGGCAAGCCGCCGAAGAAGGGCCAAGGCGGGTATCTGGAGGTCGCCGCCTGGGCAGCTGCCAGCGCTGCTGCCGCAGCCGTCGCGACGGTGTTCGCCGAGCGCCAGGCAGCGTCGTACTACCTGCGGTCCACCGGACACGCCCCTCCCGGCTGGGAGCAGGACGGCACGGTGGCCAGCGGGCTCGTGAAGAGCATCGACAAGGACTGATTCAGACACGACGAACGGGACCGTCCTCGCTCGAGGACAGTCCCGTTCGTCGCTTGTCGTGCGAAGAAGAGGGCTCTGGGTCAGGCCGCGCAGTCGCGGCAGATCAGCTGGCCCTTCTTCGTCTCGGCGAGCTGGCTGCGGTGGTGAACCAGGAAGCAGCTCGAACACGTGAACTCGTCGGCCTGGCGTGGCAGCACCCGCACTGCCAGCTCTTCGTGACTCAGGTCGGCACCGGGCAGCTCGAAGCTCTCGGCCGCCTCCGCCTCGTCCTCGTCGACCTTGCCGGAGTTCTTGTCGTGACGGCGAGTCTTCAGTTCCTCGATCGACTCTTCGGAAGCGTCTTCGTCCGTCTTGCGCGGGGCGTCGTAATCAGTCGCCATGGTGTTCCCTGCCCTCTTCGTACCCGTGGTGTTGCCTTGCTGAGCCCTTGAACGGGTGGAGTGGCCGAGAAATTCCGCGCTGAAGCACCGCGCCGAACGTTTCGTCCCCCGAAACCCTTGACAGCCAGGCCGAGAGCGGCAACTTCCGCTCCCGAGGACGGGATTGTGCCCTATCGAAGGCCCTTCGCGCGCGCCGGGGTCCAACTTGTGACCCGCGTGTCGCAACAATTGTCAGGACCGAACAATTGAATGCTCATTACCGCCCAGTTCGAGCAGAAATGAACACAAAACTGCAACTAAGCGTGCAGGGGGTCGGCCGCGGCCAGCAGGTCGTGGAACGGTCCGAAAAGCTCCGGCGCGGCCGCGATCGACATCTCCGGCGATACGGGCGCTCCGTGCAGGCCGCCGACCTTCGCCCCGGCCTCGGAGGCGATCAGGGCGCCGGCGCCGTAGTCCCACGGATTCAGGCCGCGCTCGTAGACCGCGTCCAGCCGGCCGCAGGCGACGTAGCACAGGTCGATCGCGCCGACCCCGATCCGGCGGATGTCGCGGACCTCGGCGATCAGGTGCGTGATCACCTCGGCCTGGACCTGGCGCCGGGCCGGGTCGTAACCGAAGCCGGTGCCGACCAGGGCCTTCGCCAGCTCGGTGCAGTCCGAGGCCCGGATCGGCTTGCCGTCCAGGAACGCGCCGCCCCCGAGAGTCGCCGTGAACACCTCGCCCTTCGGCGCGTCCACGACCACCCCGGCGACCGTCGTACCGTCGACCTCGACAGCGATCGAGACGGCGTACGTCGGGTGGTCGTAGAGGTAGTTGACCGTGCCGTCGATCGGGTCGACGACCCAGCGCACCCCGCTGGTGCCAACCACGTCGTCACCCTCCTCGCCGAGGAACGAGTCGTCCGGCCGGGCCTGCAGCACGCGGGCGCGGATCAGCTCCTCGGACTCCCGGTCGACCGCGGTGACCACGTCGGTGATCGTGCTCTTGGTGTCGGCGACCGTGATGGTCCCCCGGCGCCGCTCGACGATCAGGGCCGCGGCTTCTTCGGCGACCGTCACGGCGAGCTTGAGGAGGTCTTGGGGGTTCATACAGGTTCCTTCACAGTGGGTCGAGTCGGTCGGCGCAGGGCCGGGCAGCAGTCGTGCCGGCAGTCGTCCCAGGCCGGGCCGAGCTTGCCGACGCAGGGCCGCTGCGGCTGCTCGCCGCGCTCGGCGGCGGCGCGCTCGACGACCAGGTCGCGCAACATCGTGACGAACCGCTCATCGGTCCCGGGCGTCGCCGCGCGGGCCATCGGCAGTCCGAGCTTCGCGGCCGTCTTGGCCGCCTCGGTGTCGAGGTCGTAGATGACCTCCATGTGGTCGCTCACGAACCCGATCGGTACGACGGCCACTCCGGGCACCCCGTCGGCCGCCAGAGCCTCGAGGTGGTCGTTCACGTCCGGCTCGAGCCACGGCATCTGCGGCGGGCCGGAGCGCGAGCAGTAGACGAGATCGGTACGCCGGGTCTGTCCGGTCCGGCGCTCCAGCTCCGCGCCGATCTCCGCAGCGACGTCCAGGTGCCAGTCGACGTACCCGTTGCCGTCCGGACCGCTGGTGTCGTTCATCGCGTTCGGGATCGAGTGCGTGACGTACGCGACCGCACTGCCCGCGGGGAGCGTGCTGAGCGCGTCGGCGGTCGCCTCGGTGAACGAGCTGACGAAGCCCGGGTGGTTGGCGTAGTGGCGCAGCTTGTCGAGCCGGGGCGCGTTCGGCACCTGGCTGGCCGCGTCCTCGAGGTTCTCGCGGTACTGCCGGCAGCCCGAGTACGACGGGTAGGCCGCGGTGACGATCACCACCGCGCGCTGGATGCCGTCGGCAGCCATCTCGCGCAGGGTGTCGGTCAGGTACGGCGCCCAGTTCCGGTTGCCCCAGTAGATCGGGAGCTCCAGGCCGGCCTCGGCGAACGACTCCCGCAGCGCGGCCAGCAGCGCGCGGTTCTGGTCGTTGATCGGGCTCTTGCCGCCGAACGAGTAGTAGTGCTCGCCGACTTCCTTCAGCCGCTCGTCCGGGATCCCCCGGCCCCGGGTGACGTTCTGCAGGAACGGCAGCACGTCTTCGGGCTTCTCGGGTCCTCCGAAGGACAGCAGGAGGACGGCGTCGTACGGGGCAGCATCTGTGGTACCGACGGACATGGTTCCAGTCTCTCAGCCGGACCGAAACGATGGTGCGCGGGGCCGCAGGTCGATGTCAGGACCTAGTGCCCGAGGGGCTAAGGTGCAACTGCCATGCTGAAGCCTTACCTGCACCTGATGCGCCGTCCCGGCGCCGGCGCGTTCTTCAGTGCCGGGGTGCTCGGCCGGATGCCGATCTCGATGACCGGGCTCGGTGTCGTGATCCTGATCGCCCGCGAGAGCGGTTCGTACGGCCTGGCCGGCGCGGTCTCCGGAGTCGCCGTCGTCGCGGGCGCGCTGACCGGTCCGATCCAAGGTCGGCTGGTCGATCGCTTCGGGCAGCGGATGCTGCTGATCGTCGGCTCGGTGCTCTGCACGGTCGGACTGTCGGCGCTGCTGATCGCGGTCAAGGCCGATGCGCCGACCTGGGCCCTCGACGTGCTCGCATTCGTTGCCGGTGGCACCCGTCCGCAGGTCGGCTCGTTCGTCCGGGCCCGCTGGACCCACCTCCTCGGCCGCGGCCGGGCGCTGCAGACGGCGTTCGCGCTGGAGGCGGTCGGCGACGAGGTCGTCTTCATCATCGGTCCGGTCGTGGTCACCTTCCTCGCGACCGAGATCAGCCCGTACGCCGGGCTCGCCACGGCCGCCGCACTCGGCCTGCTCGGTGGTCTGTGGCTCGCGTTCCTGCGCGCCTCCGACCCGCCCGGTCGCGGCAAGGCCAACGGCAACGAGCAGGCGCCGATGCCGTGGGTGTCGATCGCCCTGCTCAGCCTGATCGGCCTGGGCCTAGGCGCGACGCTCGGCGGGGCCGAGGTGATCACGGTCGCCTTCGCCACCCTCAAGGGCCAGGCGAGCATGGCTGGCGTCGTACTGGCCGTCTGGGCGTTCGGCAGCCTCTTGGCCGGACTCTGGTACGGCTCGGTGCACTGGCGCGCTCCAGTCGAACGCAGGCTGCTGATCGGAACGATCCTGCTAGCCATCACCCTGGCCCCCCTCCCCTGGGTCGACAGCGTCTGGATGCTCGGCGTCGTCCTCTTCTGCTGCGGCATGACGATCGCCCCGACCATGGTCGCGGTCACCGCCTGCGTCGAGGAGTGGGTCCCGCCCGAGCGCCTTACCGAAGCCATCACCTGGACCGTCACCGGCATCCTCCTAGGCGTCGCCCCCGGCAACGCCGCCGCCGGCCACGCAGTAGACCTCTGGGGCCCCTCGGACGCCTACTGGGTCCCCTTCGGCGTAGGCATCGCCTGCGCCTTCATAGCCGCCGCCTCCACCACCTTCGCCCGCCCCAGAACCACCTTCGCCCACAACTGACCAGCGCCGGTACGGCGATTGCCCGGTTCACAGGGGATTACTGCCGGTATTTGGCAGCAGGTATCCGTGGATCTCCTCGGTTGGGGTGGTGGCGGTGGCTGAGGTCTTGGGTTGGTCAGTAGCCCCTCCTTCCTGAATGTGCTCGTCCCATCCCGCCGCTCGGATTCGGCCGGACACGGTCGGCGGTGGCTGGTCGCCGCTGCGGCCGGATTGACTGAGACGGGTGGCTGAGGTGGTCTCGGGCTGGGCCGGGTGGTGCGGTCGGTGACCGAGGTTGCGGTTGCTTGAGCTTCCGGGCTACGGCTGGGGTGGGCAGGGTGACGGTAGTCGGTAACTTCGGGTCGCTATTCGAGAAAAAGCACCGACCAAGCCATCTGCCCGCGGTGAGCTTGGATCCTCTGCCCGCGGTGAGCTTGGATCCTGGGTTCGCGGTGAGCTTGGATCCTGGGTTCGCCGGTGTCCCGTTGCGTGCTGGGTGACCCAGGGTGCGGGGTGCCGGGGAGCGTTACCCGTCATCTTCGGGTCGATTCCGCTCCCCAACCCGACCAACCACAGCCCCGCAACCGACACCACCACACCAACAGCCCCCGACCGTGCCACCGGGGAGCATTACCCATCGTCTTCAGGTGGATTCCGCTCCCCGGACCGGCCAGTCACCGCCCCGCGAGTGGCGCCACCGTGCGAACAGCCTCCGACTGTGCGGACCGTGCCGCCGGAAATCGATATCTGCGGCACACTCCTCACACTCGACAACCCAGCACGCACACTCGCACGGTGGCTTCACTCGCGGCGGCACGGTGGCTTCGCTCGCGGGCAGCACAGAGGGTTCACCCACCAACGGCATCCCCCGGCCAACTGCTCTTGCCGGCAGCAACCACCGCGACGGGCCAGCTATCGAGCCTCCTGATCGTCGGCGGAACCACAGCACGTCAACCACAGGCAACGGGAACCGCGGTAACCAACCGAACCATCCCCCTCAGCCAAAGACCTCCCCAGCCACCCGTCTCAGTCAAACCGGCCGCAGCGGCGACCAACCACCGCGACGGATCACCGACCAAACCGCCTGGCCACCGCCCCGAACCACCTCCGCCCACGGCACCGCCGTACCGAAGAACGGGTAGCGGTCGCCGATCCGGGCAGTGTCACGGCGTCGCCCACGCTCCCGGCCGCCACGCCAACCGGACTACTACCCGTCCGCCGGTACGGCTAGTGGGTGCGAGGTAGCGGCGCGTTCCAGCCTCGGCGGATGGCTAGGAGGCGGATGGCGAAGCAGGTGAGGACGGCGACGTACGAGACCCAGAGGGCGTTGTAGTCGAGGGCCGAGGCGACGACCACGATGGTGGCGCCCAGAAAGGCCGGGGTGGCGTAGATCTCCCGCCGGAGTACGACGGGGACGCGGCCGCTGAGCAGGTCGCGGATCACGCCGCCGCCGATGCCGGAGATCGTGCCGAGCAAGGCAGCCGACAGCGGCGACAGGCCGTACGACACGGCCTTCAGCGCACCCGTCACGCAGAACAGGCCGAGGCCGGCCGCATCGAAGATGTTCACCAGCCGTTCGAGGCGCTCGATCCCCGGATGCAGGAAGAACGTGATCAGCCCGGCGACGATCGGCACCACCAGATAGCGCCAGTCCTTCAGCGCGGCCGGCGGCGTCGCGCCGATCAGTACGTCGCGGATGAACCCACCGCCGAGCCCGGTCACCAGCGCCAGCACCTGGATCCCGAACACATCCAGCTGCTTGCGAACCCCGACCAGAGCGCCGGTGATCCCGAACACGAAGATCCCGATCAGGTCCAGCACGTGCAGAGCCACAGCAGCACGCTAATCCACCGGAGCGCCGGTCCCCCGATCCCACGCGGCATCGGGGAACGGCGCCCGCTAACTCAGCAGGGGCGAACGGTGTACACCGGGCTCAGGTCTCTGACCTCGTGCGGCTCCTGCCCCGCAGTCCCGAAGGAGTAAAGGTGGTTGCCGCTGGAGCCGTACATGCTGACCAGCGCGCCACCGGTCTGGTTGTTCTTGAGCCCTCCCTGGCCGAACGCGTTCGACAGGCGGTAGGTCGTGCACGCGTACATGTCGAAGACCCGCCAGTTGCCACCCGGCTCGTTCCACACGGCCAGGCAGGCCCGGCCGGACCGGCAGTTGTAGTCGTAGAAGTCGTTCCGGCCGACGTAGGTGGCGCGTTCCGGCGCCGGCGACATCCCCGGCGTACCGGCCAACGCCACGGCGGGCTTCGCGACGACCGCCGGAGCTTCCTTCGCCGCGGCCTGCAACGACCCACCGGCCAGCGCCATCCCCAGCGCCGCCAGCGTGATGCCGATCATTCGTCCCTGATGCATATGTCCCAACCCTTCGGAGCAGCTCGAACGAGAAATTTCGCTGCGATGGTAAGGGGCGACGGGCCGGTCCCGCTCGACCTTTCGATCTGGGTTTCAACCTGTCCGGATAAACCCCGCGCGGAAGCGGCGCCCGCGCTCTATCGTCTGTGGACATGAGCGGTCCACCCGACGTCGACTACCGAGCTACCTCCGCGCGTCCCGCCTGGGGCAGCCTCCCGGATGCGCTCAAGCACGCGCTGGAAGTTGCCCTAGGCACCGAAATCGCGTCGGTGGGGTCGTCGGTCCGCTCCGGGTTCACCGGTGGGTTCGCGGCTCCAGCCGAGCTCGCGGACGGCCGCCGGGTCTTCATCAAGGCGTCGGACGACACCATCCACTCGTACGGCGCCTACCAGCGCGAGGCCGAGGTCGTCCCGCAACTGCCGGCCGAGGCGCACGCGCCGGCCATCGTCACCACCGCCCGGACCGACAACTGGTTCGCGGTGGTTTCCGAGTGGGTGCCGGGGCGGATGCCGGGCGCGCCGTGGACGGCCGAGGACTTCGCCGTGGTGACCGCACGGTGCGAGGCGCTCGCGGAGGCGATGACGCCCAGCCCGATCGCCGGCCTGGACACGTTTCTGATGGATCTCGAGAGCGGCGAGTCCGCGCTGCTGGTGCCGAAGCAGATCCTGGCCGGAGACCGCGAGCTGCCGCAACGCCTCCAACCATGGGTATGGCGGATCCTGCCGGAGCTCTCCGATCTCGTCGAGCTGGCACCCGAGGCGCTGCAAGGAACCGCGGCAACCCACAGCGACCTCCGACCGGACAACCTCCTGATCGACACGCGCGGCGAGTGCTGGACAGTCGATTGGAACTGGCTCGCGCTCGGCCCCCGCTGGATGGACTGGGTCGGTCTGCTGCCGATGGCGCAGCACCACGGCATCGACACCGGCGCCGCGATCCGCAGCAGTCGCCTGACTGCCGACGTACCGGCTGAGCACCTCGACTGCTTCGTGGCGCTGATCGCGGCGTACATGCTGAAGAACCCGGACAAGCCCCCGCCACCGGGCTGTACGCCGGCCATCCGCGAGCATCAACGTCTCTACGCATGGACGTTCCTGGACTGGCTGGCTACAAGACGTGGATGGACCGCCTAACGTGGAGTCATGACCAAAGCTCCGACCAGCCGGTTCAAGGTCGAGGTGCTCGACGGTGAGCGCACCTCGCGGCGTGAAGATGTCGTCGTGACCGAGGAGCCGCTCGAGCTCCGACTCGAGTGGCCGGGCCGGCCGCCGGAGCCGCTCGTCGTCACCATGCGCACCCCCGGTTCGGACTTCGAGCTCGCCGCCGGCTTCTGCCTCGGCGAAGGGTTCGCGGTCCGGCCGGGCGCGATCTCCACGGTCGCGTACTGCACCGACAACAAGCTCACCCGTGACCAGCAGTTCAACACCGTCACCGTCACCTTCGACGGCCCGCCCGACCGCGAACCACCCCAGCGGTACGGCGTCACGTCCGCAGCCTGCGGGGTCTGCGGCCAGCAGTCCCTCGACGAACTCGCCGAGCGCGACTACGACCCGGTCGATCCGGTCGAGGTGCCGATCGACGTCGTACGGCGCCTCCCGGATCTGCTCCGCGAAGCCCAGCCCACGTTCTCGCGCACCGGTGGTCTGCACGCGGCCGGCCTCTTCACGACCGACGGCCGCAAGATCGTGGTCCGCGAGGACGTCGGCCGGCACAACGCCGTCGACAAGGTCGTCGGTTGGACTGTGCTCAACCAGCACGCCCGGAAGGGACTGGTGCTCGCGGTGAGCGGTCGCGTCGGTTACGAGATCGTCCAGAAGGCTGTCGCGGCCGGTCTCGGGATGATCGTCGCCGTCGGCGCACCGTCGAGTCTGGCTGTCGATCTCGCGCGGAAATTCGGCGTGACGATCGCCGGGTTCATGCGCGGTGAGCGCTGCGTGGTCTACAGCTACCCGGAGCGGATCATCCGTCCAGCTTGATGAACGTCGCCTTCGGGACGTACTCGTAGCGGTCCGGCATACAGGTCAGGATGATGACCTGCCCGTGGTCCCCGGCGCGGCCGAGCAGTGCGCCCATGTCGCGCAGCCGGGCCTTGTCGGACCAGCCGAGCGCGTCGTCGAAGATGACCGGCACGCTGCCGTCGCCGGTGCTGACGAGGTGACTGATCGCGAGCCGGGTGATGATCGCGAGCTGCTCCTGCGCGCCGGTCGACAACGCCTCGATCGGCAGCCGGATCCCGTCCATCTCGCGCTCGGCGACCGCGAGGTCGTCATCGAGCCAGACCTTGAACGACGGCCCGTAGACACTGCGCCCGAGCGCCTCGATCCGGGTCTGCAACGGCTCGGAGTACTTCGTCTGTGCCTCGGCCCGATGCCGGCCCAGCGTCTCGTAGACCCGCCGCGCCGCCTCGGCCCGCCGCTGCAGGCTCTCGTGCTCATTCCGTACGGCGGCCAACTCCAGGTCAGCAACATCGCGCCGAGTGGCCAACCCATCGCGGCCGGACTGCTCCAACCGGCCCTCGGTCGTCCGCAGCGCATCGCGAAGCGTGTCCCGCTCCCCCTGCATCCGGGTCGCAACCACCAACGCATCCGCGAGCTCACCAGCAACCTGGTCGGCACCGGCCGCATCGGCCTGCTCCTGGACCGTGGTCAGCTCCTCAAGCACCGCCTCGACCTCAGCCGTGGCGTCCGTCTCGGCCGCGCTCACCGCCTCGTCGTCGAGCAGCTTCCGCGCGGCTCCAAGCGCGTCGACGGCCGCGGCCAACCGCTCCCCCGCGATCTCCGACCGGGCCCGCGCCTGCTGAGCTTCGGAGCGGTCCTCGTCGGCCGCCTTCCGAGCCTGCGCGGCGGCGAACTCGGCATCCGTCAGCAGTCGCTCGACCCCGGCCAGCTCAGCGCGCGCGTCATCCAACACCCGCTGCGCCGCAGCCAGATCGTCCACCGGGAGCTCTGGCAGCTCGAAGTCGTCGAACAGCGTGTCGAGCGGTGAGCTGAACTCCTCGAACAACGACATCTGCCCTGGCACACCCTCGACGGCTGCCGGCTTCCCGCCACTCTGCTCAGCGTCGTCGTCGCCGAGCCCGAGGCGCGCGGTCAGCACCGCGATCCGCTCCCCGGGATCCCCGGCGGACGTCAGCGACCGCTCGGTCCGCCGAGCCTCCTGCAGCTCCGCCGACGTCGTATCGGCCCGCCGCAACTGCTCCCGCGCGGCCGCGACATCCTTCACGCCGGCCTGCTTCAGCAGCTCCTTCTCACGCCGTACGGCGTCGTCGACCCGCGACCGCAGCATCGCCGCCTCACCGCCCGCGCGCACGGTGACCTCGACGTGCCCCGGTACGCCGACGACCAGCTCACCGGAGACCAGCAGCTCAGCCGTCTCGTCGAACCCGAGCTCCTTCGGCATCCGCCCCGAGCCAGCCTCAACGCCCTTGCCCGACAACTCGACGGGCTCCGCGCCAAGCCGCCGTACGACGACCTCCGGAACGCCGGCGGCCAGCGCGGCGCGCGCCTCGACAACCGCACCGCGCGCGTCCTCGAGCGCCTCGAACAGCCGATCGTCGACCTTGATCTTGTCGAGGATCGCCGCGGCCGCCACGATCCGCGCGCGTACGTCGATCAGCTCGGTCTGCTGTCCGACCAGCCGCTCGAGCTCGGCCTGGTCGACCAGTTGGCTGACCCGCCGCTCGGCTTCCTGCACGTCGGTCCGGCGGAGGTCCTTGAGCTCGATCACCTCGGCCAGCGCGGCTTCAGCGGCCTGCACGGTCTCGGCCGCAGCCTTCGCGACCGTGTCCGCGTCGGTCCGGCGCTCGGCCAGCTCGGCGTCGGCCTTCGTGAACCGCTCGACCTCGTCGAGCAGGCGTTCCCGCTCGTCCCGGGTGCGGGTGTGGTTCACCAGGCGAGCGCGCGCAGTCTCGGCCCGGGACCGGATCGAGTCGCGGCGCAGCAGGATTTCGTCGGTCGCCTGCTTACGCTCGCGAACCTCCTCGACCGTGCCCAGGTGATCGCCCAGACGACCGTCGACATCGGCCAGGTCGAGGGTCAACCGCTCGGCCCGGCGGATGTCCTGCTGGACCTCATCCATCGCCTTCAGCGCCTGCGCCGCCTGCAACTCGGCCGCCGCGACAGCCTTCTCCGACCTCGCGTAGTCCCCGGTCGCTCGTCCACCGCGCGTCCAGTAGCGCAGATACTCGTGCTCGACCGCACTCACCAACGGCATCGAGGCGCCGTCGACCGGCGTACCGGACTCGGCGGTGACGGCGGTGATCAGCGGCTCGGCGTCGGCCGGGGTCGGCAGGATCAGCGACTGCCCCTGGCTGACCATGAGCGTCTGCCAGAGCACCGGGTCGACGTACTCGTGGAAGAGCCGCTCGGCCTCGTTGTGCGCCTCGCGCCCGGTCCACGCAGTACGGCGGCCGTCGGGCTCGACCACGGCGAGCTCGGTCGACCGGTTCTTCAGCCAGCGCTTGGTGTAGGTCAGCTCGCGACCGCCCAGGGTCAGCTCGGCGGTCACCTCCGGACCGACGTCCTGACCGACCGGCTGGATGTCGCGGATCCGGGTCGACTTGGAGTCGTCAGGCAGGTCGAAGATCAGCCCGAACGCCTCGACCAGGCTGGACTTGCCGACCTCGTTGTCACCGACCACGACGGTCGTGCCGAGGGCGGGCAGGCGAACGGTACGGTCCTTGACGCCGCGGAAATCCCGCAGCGTCAGAGAGTGCAGCCTCATCCCGCGTCCCGCGCCAATCGGTGCATCAGCGACAACGCAGCGCCCGCGCCCTCGTCGCCGCCGGCCAGCGCCTGCCGCAACTCCTCCATCGCCGCCCGGGCCGGACCGCTCAGCTGCAACGCATCCAGATCCGCCGCGTCCGGAGCCGGTCGCACCGTCCAGAACTTCGTCCACTTCTCGACGCTGGCGAACGCCTCACCCTGTACGTCGATGATCGTGTCGAGGCGGCTGAGCAGCGGCAGGCTCAGCGAACCGTCTCCCGCCAGCCGCACGTACGTGCGCTCCTTGTCGGGCAGCTCGGCGAACCAGTCCTCGAGCGCGTTGAGCGACTCCTCGTCGAACAGCTCCACGCGGTGGTCGACCATGTGCCAGGCGCCGACCCGGATCGGCTCGACCTCGATCACGCTCTGGCTGACGGTCACCTTCAGCACGTTGCCCGGGTCGTTCTCCTCCGGAGTCGTGACCTCCTGCGTCCCGGAGAACCAGATCCGGTCGGTCACCCGCGTGGTCGAGTGCCGGTCGCCGAGGCCGACGTACTGGACCTTGTTGGCGGCCACCGCGGCCTCGAGGGCCGTCTGGTCGATCGGCGGCACTTCGGACATGCCGCCGCTGAGGCTGGTGAGCTGACCGTGCACGAGCAGGACTCGCGTCGTACCGGCTGGTGCTGCTTCGAGGTCCGCGTAGGCGGCCGCGGCCGGGTCGGACGTGGGCCGGCGCGACCGCCACGGCGCTCCGACCACCTCGACGCCCGGCACGATCTCCACCGGCGTCGTATCCGTCAGCACGTGCACATGCTTCGGCGCGTGGGCCTGCCACTGACTCGACGTCCACAACGAACCCGGCTCGAGCGCGTCGTGGTTCCCCGGCAGCAGCACCACCGGCACCTCGATCCGCTTCAGCGCCTCACAGGCCCGCAGAATCGTCTGCCGCTCCACCTGGTTGTGCTCGAACACATCCCCGGTCACCACCACGAACGCGGCCCCGGTCCGCTCGGCGACGTCGCCGATCCGCGCGACAGCATCGAGCCGGGCCTGCCCCCATCGGGCCTGACCGTCCGGCCCCAGGAACCGGCGCAGCATTCCCAGCTGCCAGTCCGAACTGTGCAGAAACGTGATCGAGTCGTCCATTGCGGTCAGAACGCTAACCCGAGCACCCGAAATCCACCCAACCCAACACACCCCAACCCCCCAACCGCCCACACTCCGGACACCCATCCCCCACTCCACAACCACGCTGCACGACTTTGGGCACCCACCAGCCACGATCGGCGCCCCGAAACGGTTGATGCGAGCACAAGCAGGACCCCGACCAGGCGGATGTTGCGAAGGACACGTAGTAGCCGCTCACCGAGGCCGCTCGAGCACCCCGCCGAGCATCCAACTCGCCGAGCCAAACCCCCACCCCCTGCCCTTCCCGACACCGCCCCTCCACCTCCGCGCCCAAAGGTGCGCCGCCTGCTCCTTGAGCACGCGGCACGTCTTTGGGCGGGCAGGCCATCTTTGGGCGGTCGGAACATCTTTGGGCGGGCGGCGCGTCTTTGTGCACCCACCAGTCACGAACGGGCTCGGGAAATGGTTGGTGGGGACACAAAGATGGACCCCGCGCCCAAAGAGCAGCCCGCGCACCCTTGGGCGGGCAGGCCATCTTTGGGCGGTCGGAACATCTTTGGGCGGACGGCGCGACTTTGTGCACCCACCAGTCACGAACGGGCTCGGGAAATGGTTGGTGGGGGCACAAAGATGGACCCCGCGCCCAAAGAGCAGCCCGCGCACCCTTGGGCGGGCAGGCCATCTTTGGGCGGTCGGAACATCTTTGGGCGGTCGGAACATCTTTGGGCGGGCGGAACATCTTTGGGCGGGCGGAACATCTTTGGGCGGGCGGAACGTCTTTGGGCGGGCGGCGCGTCTTTGTGCACCCACCAGTCACGATCGGGCTCGGGAAATGGTTGGTGGGGGCACAAAGATGGATGGCGCGCCCAAAGAGCAGCCCGCGCACCCTTGGGCGGGCAGGCCATCTTTGGGCGGTCGGAACATCTTTGGGCGGGCGGCGCGTCTTTGTGCACCCACCAGTCACGATCGGGCTCGGGAAATGGTTGGTGGGGGCACAAAGATGGATGGCGCGCCCAAAGAGCAGCCCGCGCACCCTTGGGCGGGCAGGCCATCTTTGGGCGGTCGGAACATCTTTGGGCGGACGGCGCATCTTTGTGCACCCACCAGTCACGATCGAGCCCCGGAAACGGTTGATGGGGGCACAAAGATGGACGGCGCGCCCAAAGAGCAGCCCGCGCACCCTTGGGCGGGCAGGCCATCTTTGGGCGGTCGGAACATCTTTGGGCGGACGGCGCATCTTTGTGCACCCACCAGTCACGATCGAGCCCCGGAAACGGTTGATGGGGGCACAAAGATGGACGGCGCGCCCAAAGAGCAGCCCGCGCACCCTTGGGCGGGCAGGCCATCTTTGGGCGGTCGGAACATCTTTGGGCGGGCGAGGCGACTTTGTGCACGCACCAGTCACGAATGGGCTCGGGAAATGGTTGGTGGGGGCACAAAGATGGACGGCGTGCTCAAAGAGCAGGCGGCGCGCCTTTGGGCGGGCTGGGCGTCTTTGGGTGGGAGGGGCGACTTTGGGTGGGAGGGTTGGGGGGTGGAGAGTGGGCGGTTGGGGTTGCGGCGGTTTACGGGGGCGGATGTGGGGTTGTTGGTGGGGCTGGACTCGGATGTGGAGGTGATGCGGTTTCTGACGGGGCGGGTGACGTCTCGTGAGGAGGTTGTGGGGGTGGTGTTGCCGGGGATGCTTCGGGTGTACGACGAGCATCCGGGGCTGGGGACTTTCGCGGCTGAGGAGAAGGACGGTGGGGCGTTCGTGGGGTGGTTCGGGCTGCAGCCGACGGACGATGCCACGACCGTGGATGTCGGGTACCGGCTGAACCGGAAGTCGTGGGGGAAGGGGTATGCGACCGAGGGGACGCGGATGCTGATCGAGTACGCGTTCACGGAGCTCGGCATGGAGCGGGTGGTGGCCGACACGATGGCGGTGAATCATCGGTCGCGGGCGGTCATGCGGCGCAGCGGGATGCGGTTCGCGCGGTTGTGGCACGAGCACTTCGACGAGCCGTTGCCGGGGACCGAGTTCGGCGAGGTCGAGTACGCGATCGACCGGCGTACCTGGGAAGCTGGGCGTCGTGCCTGACGAACCTCGCCCGTACGCCGTCCTCGACATCGACGCCACCCTGTCCGACACGAGCAAGCGGATCCACTTCCTGGACCGCAAGCCGAAGGACTGGGACTCGTTCTTCGCCGAGGCCAAGAACGACGCCGTCCTGGACGAGGGCCTCGCGGTCGCGACCACGCTCGCGGCGGATCACGAGATCGTCTACCTGACCGGCCGCCCGGAGCGCCTGCGCCGGGACACGCTCAAGTGGCTGAAGGACAACGGCTTCCCCGAGGGCACGGTCTACATGCGCCGCAACACCGACCGCCGCCCCGGCGCCCAGATGAAGATCGACCGGCTCCGCAAGCTGTCCGAGGACAAACCCGTCGCTGTCCTGGTCGACGACGACGTGAAGGTGTGCGCGGTCGCGGAGAAGGCCGGCTACTCAGTGCTGAGGGCCGACTGGGGACTCGATGCCGAGACCCAGCCGACCCTCTTCGAGGCCCAGGAGAAAGAGGGCCGCACTTAAGACCGCAGCTACTGCACGAGGGCTACTTGGTCAGGCCCATCACCAGCGTGTTCGGGTACGGCGGGTACGCCGGCAGGTAGAACTCGGCCACCTTCGAACCGTGCAGGAACGCGTTGCGCGCGTACAGCAGCGGGACGATCGGGGCGTCGTTCATGATCTGCTTGTCCAGTGCGGCCCAAGCAGTCGCCGCCTTGGCCCGGTCCGGCTCGGCCGTGGCCGCTTCGATCGCGGTGTCGACGGCCGGGTTGGAGTAGCGGGACAGGTTGTACCCGCCGTTACCGATCTCCGAGGTGGCGAAGAGCGGCTGGATGTTGCCGATCGCGCTCGGGAAGTCCGGCAGCCAGCTCGACACGTTCAGGTCGAAGTCGGGCTTGTTCCCGGTCACCAGTTCCCGCAGCTGCTCGGTCGGCAACGGCTTGATGGTCGCCGTGATCCCCGCCCGCTTCAGGCCCTGCTGGATCGCCTCGGCGACCGGTATGCCGGTGGTGTCGTCGGCCACCAGGGTCAGCTTCAGATCGCTCACTCCCGCCGCGGCGAGCAACTGCTTCGCCTTGTCCGGGTCACCCTGCGGCTGCGCCTCGTAGGTGTTGTACTTCGTGTAGCCCTCGATGCCGGGGGTGATCAGCGTGCTCGCGATCTCACCGCCGAACTCCGGACCACCGCGCGCGACCTGGACCGCCTGCTTGTCGACGGCGTACTGGATCGCCTTGCGGACCTCGGGATTCGACAGCCCCGGGCGCTTGGTGTTCATCGCCAGGTACATCAACGCGCCGGACGGCGACGTCGCCACGCGGGCCTTGATCGCCGGGTCGCCGGTGACGTTCGGGATCAGGGCGGCCGGGATGTTGACACCCGTCGCGGCCGCGAACTTGTCGTCGCCCGAGTCCTGGATCAGCCGCTGGTTGACCGAGTTGGGCTCCAGGCCCATCTGCCACACGAACGCGTCCGGCAGACCGGTCCGCGCCGGGTCACTGGCCTTGTCCCAGTTCGGGTTGCGCTCCAGCTCGAGCTTCGAGCCCGGCTGGTAGGACTTCACCTGGTACGGGCCACTGGCCACCGGCTTCTCGCCGTAGTGGGCCGGGTCGGTGTCTGCCTTCTGCGGCACCGGCGAGAACGCCGGCATGCTGGCGATCCACGGCCAGTCGCCGAACGCCTTGTTCAGCTTGAAGATGATGGTGGTCTCGTCCGGCGTCTCGACCGAGGCCAGGTGCGCACCCTTGTACGGGCCCTCGTACTTCTGGCCGGCCGCGAGCAGCAGCGACTTGTGGTAGCCCAGTCCCCCGGACAGCTCCGGCGCGAACGAGCGCTCGATGCCGTACTTGATGTCGGCGGCAACGATCGTCGAGCCGTCGGCGTACTTCAGGCCCGGCTTGAGCTTGTACGTCCAGGTCTTGCCGCCGTCGCTGACCTGACCGGTGTCGGTGGCCAGGTCCGGGACCAGCTCGGTGTCCTTGCCCGGCGAGGTCTTCCACGCCGTCAGGCCGCGCAGGATCAGGTGGATCGCACTCGTCCCGAGGTTCTGGCTCTTGGCCGGGTCGAAGTTGATCTCCTTGCTGGTGCTCAGGAACTGCAGCGTGCCGCCTTGGACGGCGACCGCCGAGCCGCCGTCACTCGAACCTGACTTGTCGTTGGCGTTGCAGGCGGTGGCCGCCAACGCCAGCGCGGCCGCGACCGCGACCGCTCGGGTGATGTGTTTCATCGTGTCCTCTCAAGAGGTGTGGGGGGCTCGGGGAAGTAGCACGCAGCTCGATGCTCAGTCTGTCCCTCGACGACCTCGAGCACAGGTCGATCGGTGGCACAGATGTCTTCGGCCTTGTAACAGCGGGTCCGGAACGGGCAGCCCGACGGCGGTGAGATCGGGGTCGGTACGTCGCCGGTCAGCACGATGCGTTCGCGCGTCACCCCGGGCTCCGGCACGGGCACCGCGGACAGCAGCGCCTTCGTGTACGGGTGGGCCGGCGACGCGTAGACCTGGTCCGCGGGCCCTTCCTCGACGATCGTGCCGAGGTACATGACCGCGACCCGGCTCGCCACCTGCCGTACGACGGCGAGGTCGTGCGCGACCACGACGTACGAGAGGCCGAGCTCGTCCCGCAGGTCGGCGAGCAGGTTGAGCACCTGGGCCTGGACCGACACGTCGAGCGCCGAGACGGGCTCGTCGCAGATCAGCAGGTCGGGGCTGACCGCGAGCGCCCGGGCGATCCCGATCCGCTGCCGCTGGCCGCCGGAGAACTCGTGCGGATACCGCTCCAGATGCTCCGCGGACAGGCCGACCTTCTGCAGCAGCTCGATCAGCTGCGCCCGCGTCGGCCGCGTCCCTTGCGCGCGGAACGGCGTACTGATGATGGTGCCGACGGACTGGCGCGGGTTCAGCGATGCCTGCGGGTCCTGGAAGACCATCTGGACGGTACGGCGAACTGGGCGCAACCGCCGACCGCGCCACCGGGTGACGTCCTTGCCGCCGATCTCGACCCGGCCCGAGGTGGGATCGAGCAGCCGGGTCGCGACCCGTGCCAGCGTGGACTTCCCCGAACCGGACTCGCCGACCAGCCCGACCGTCTCGCCCTTGCGGACCACCAGGCTGACTCCGTCGACGGCCTTCACCGTCTGGCCCTCGCGCCACGGCGCGCCCCGCAGCCCGAAGTACTTACGCACCCCGTCGAGCCGTAACAACTCGTCCACAGCATCTTGCGGGCGCTCGCTCATACGACCACCTCCGGACGGCGGCCGAGATGGCAGGCGGCTTCGTGATCGCCCTCACCGGGCCGCGGCGTGAGCTCGGGCCGCTCGGTGATGCACCGCTCGCCCACCTGATCCGTGTACGCGCAGCGCGGCTGGAACGGGCACCCGGTCTTGATCGACCCCGGCGATGGCGGTGACCCCGGAATCGTGGTCAGCCGCGGCTTCGGCGCCACGTCGATCCGCGGCATCGCGCCGAGCAGTCCCAGCGAGTACGGGTGGGCGGCCCGGTAGAACAGGTCCCGGACCGTACCGCGCTCGGCCGCACGACCGGCGTACATCACGAGCACGTCGTCCGCCACCTCCGCGACCACCCCGAGATCGTGCGAGATCAGGACGAGCGCCGTACCGAACTCTTCCTGGACGTCGGCCAGCAACTGCATGATCTGGGCCTGCACGGTGACGTCGAGCGCCGTCGTCGGCTCGTCGGCGATCAGCACGCGCGGGTCGTTCACCAGAGCCATAGCAATCACGACCCGCTGCCGCATTCCCCCGGAGAACTCGTGCGGGTAGCTCCGCGCCCGCCGGGCCGCGTCCGGGATGCCGACCTTGTCGAGCATCTCGACCGCTCGCCGGAACGCGACCTTCTTCGTGACGTCGTGGTGCAGCCGGTACGCCTCGGCGACCTGCCAGCCGACCGTGTAGTACGGATTCAGGGCGGACAGCGCGTCCTGGAAGACCAGCGCGATGTCGTTGCCGCGGATCTTGCGCAGCTCGTCTGCGGGCAGGCCGACCAGCTCGCGGCCGTTCAGCAGGACCTCGCCCTTGATCTCCGCGTTCGACGGCAGGATGCCCATCACGGCCGCCGCGCTGACGCTCTTGCCGGAGCCGGACTCGCCGACGATCGCCAGCGTCTTGCCGGGCGCGACGGCGAAGTCGATGCCGTCGACGGCCGGGACCAGGCCGCCCTCGGTGTCGAAGGTGACCCGCAGGTCGTGAACCTCCAGGACCGGGTCAGCCATGAGTCACCCTCGGGTCGAGCGCGCCGTGCACTATGTCCACCACCATATTCGCGAGGATGACGAGGAACGCGGCGAACAGGGTCACGCCGACCACCACGGCCACATCCAGGCTGCCGACCGCGTCGATCAGCAGGTCGCCGAGCCCCTGCATGCTGAACACCTTCTCGGTCAGGATCGCGCCGCCGAGCAGACCACCGAGGTCCAGCCCGAACAGCGTCACGATCGGGACCAGCGCACCCCGCAGACCGTGCGTGACCACGACCCGTCGTTCACCGGCGCCCTTCGCCCGCGCGGTGGTGATGTGGTCGAGGTTGAGCTCCTCGAGCATCTGCGCCCTGGTCAGCCGGATGTACGACGACGCCGACAGCACCGCGAGCACCAGCCAGGGCGTGACCAGGTGCCAGGCCCAGTCGACCGGGCTCTCGGTCAGCGGCACATACCCGCTCACCGGGACCATGTTCAGCCAGAATCCGAAGACCAGGATCGCCAGCAGGCCGAGCAGGAACGACGGGGTGGAGACACCGATCAGCGCGAACCCGACGGCCAGCCGGTCGAGCAGGCGGCCGCGGTTCAGCGCCGCGATCACGCCGAGCGAGACGCCGATGATCAGCCACAGTACGGCGGCGCCCAGGGCGATCGAGGCGGTCACGGGGAAGCGGTCCGTGATCAACGTGGTCACCGGCCGGGCCAGCGGGAACGAGTACCCGAAGCAGGGCGCGTCGCAGTGCAGCGCGGCCGCGCCCTCGCCGTAGGTCCGGCCGGCGAAGATCCCCTTCAGGAAGTTCAGATACTGCTGGATGGTGCTCTGGTCGAGCTGCATGAAATGACGCGCCTGCTCGAGCCGGTCCGGCGTACAGGGCTTGCCGCAGGACAGCAGCGCCGGGTCGGTCGGGATCGCGTAGAAGACGAAGTAGACGGCCAGGCTCAGCGCGAGCATGACGAGCGTCGCGGCGAACAACCGGCGGATGATGAACCACACGATGTCGGGCATCTCAGTGCGTCCTCCGCAGCCGTACGTCGAACGCGTCCCGGACACCGTCTCCGAGGAGTGTGAACCCGAGGACCGCCACGAACAGGGCGATGCCGGGGAAGACCATGAACCACGGGTCGGTGCCGGTGTAGACCCAGACGATCGAGTCGGAGATCGAGCGGCCGAGGCTCGGTGTCGGTGGTGGTACGCCGACGCCCAGGAAGGACAGGGCGGCCTCGGCGCCGATGTAGCCCGGGATCGCCAGGGTCGCGATCACCAGCACGGGGCCGAGCAGGTTCGGCAGGAGTTCGCGGGTGATCACCCACCAGCCGGTCGAGCCGACGCTGCGGGCCGCCTCGACGAACTCACGGGTGACCAGCGAGCGCGCCTGCGCCCGGATCAGCCGCGCCAGGCCGGCCCAGCCGAAGAAGCTCAGCACGCCGATCAGCAGCAGCGGCCGCGGCACCTTGGCCGGCACGATGATGCCGAGGGCAATCATGAAGACGAGCTGCGGGAAGCCGAACAGGAAGTCCAGCAGGCGGGACAGCACCGCGTCGAACCAGCCGCCGACATACGCCGCGGTGATGCCGAGCAGCGTGCCGATCACGGTCGTCACGGCGGTGACCACGATCGCGATCACCAGCGACGTCCGCAGCCCGAGCACCACGATCGAGAACAGGTCCCGCCCGGTCAGCGGCTCGACCCCGAACCAGTGGTCGGCACTGACGCCGCCGAAGGAACCCCGCGGCGCGTTCCCGCGAGCCGGATCGAGCAGATCGATGTGGTACGTGAACGGGTCCTGCCCCGACAGCTTCACCAGCAACGGCGACACCGCCGCGACCACGATCAGCACACCGACCAGCACCAGACCGACCCGCGCACTCCGGTCCCGTCGTACCCGATGCAGCGCCTGCCGGGTAGGCGAGACGGCCCCGGCAACCGACGAACTCACAAGCACTCCCGACAGTTGTTTTCGAACAGCCGACACAAGCTAGGCCGCATCCTCCCACCACGCCCGCCACATCTTGAATCCTGAGAATCTCGACTCGATAACTCCGGATTCGTTTACCCCTGTCCGACCGGCTACTCTCCGCGCATGGATGGCGAAGTGAGGCTCGGTCCCAGGCTCCTGAAGTACACCCTCTACGGTCCCACCGACGGTTTTCCGGTGGTCTCGCTCGGCGGCACGCCGAGCACCCGCTGGAAGCGTCCATCGGTGGTCGAAGCCATCGCGAATTCCGGTCTGCTGATGGTCGTTCCCGACCGGCCCGGGTACGGCGGCTCCACCCGTCAGCCCGGTCGTTCGGTCGCCGACGCGGCCCGTGACGTCGCCCTCCTGGCCGACCACCTCGGCTGGGCGACTTTCGCCCTGACCGGCGGTTCCGGCGGCGGCCCGCATGCCCTCGCCTGCGCGGCGCTGCTGCCCGATCGAGTCGTCCGCTGCGCCGTCGTCGGCGGCCTCGCCCCGCCGCTGACCCACGACCCCGAGCCCACCGAGGCCGAGGAGCTCGCCGACCCGCGCCGCGACCGGCACGCCTGGCAGGCCGCCCGGGACGTGACCGTCCTCCGGTCCGAGCTCGAAGCGAGCTTCGCCCAGGTGATGGCCGCTGTCGAAGCCGGTGGCCCGGAGTTCCCGCCGGACCCGCACGACCCCGCGCCGCCCGCGCCACCCGCCCGCGACGACCCGGAGGCGATGGCACGACTCACCGCCACCTTCGTCACCAGCATGGACGGGGTGCTCGACGACATGGCGGCCTTCGCCAAGCCCTGGGGCTTCGACCTCGCCGATGTCCGGGTCCCGACCAGCATCTGGCACGGCACCGCCGACGAACGCGCCGGCAAACAGGCCGGCTTCCTGATCGAAGCGCTCCCGGCCGCCGAGTCCATCCAGTACGTCGGCGCCCACGTGCCGCCGTCCGCGGCGTACCGGCGAATTCTGGAATGGTTGCGCGGCGCAACGAACGGGGCTGGTGCGACTCTGTAGGCTCACAGGACCAGCCGCCGCACGATGACGGAGGAAGCATGCTCGAGCTCAGTACGTCGACCTGGGCGATCACCATCGGGTTGATCGTCGTTCTGCTGGCCGTGGACCTCTTGCTCGCGGCGCTGCGGCCGCATCGGGTGGGGTTCAAGGAGGCGGCTGCCTGGTCGGTGTTCTACGTGCTGGTCGCGATCGGCTTCGGGCTGTGGTTCATGAGCCAGTACGGCGGTGACTTCGGGGCGCAGTACTTCGCCGGCTACATCGTGGAGAAGAGTCTGTCGGTCGACAACCTCTTCGTGTTCGTCATCATCATGACCACGTTCGCGGTGCCGGAGGAGCACCAGCACAAGGTGCTCACGTTCGGCATCGTGCTGGCGCTGATCATGCGGGCGCTGTTCATCGCGCTCGGGGCGACGCTGCTTTCACTGTTCTCGTTCATGTTCCTGATCTTCGGGCTGCTGCTGCTCTACACCGCGGTCCAGCTGTTCCGGCACCGCGACGAGGATCCCGACGTCGAGAACAACGTGATCGTGAAGACCGCGCGCCGCGTCCTGCCGGTCAGCGAGGAGTACGTCGGCGGCAAGCTCACCGCTCGCATCGACGGGCGGAAGGTCGTCACGCCGCTGTTCGTCGTGCTGGTCGCGATCGGCGGTGTCGACCTGCTGTTCGCGCTGGACTCGATCCCGGCCGTGTTCGGGGTCACCGACGAGGCCTACATCGTCTTCGCCGCCAACGCCTTCGCGCTGCTCGGGCTGCGCGCGTTGTTCTTCCTGGTGAAGGGGCTGCTCGATCGGCTCGTCTACCTGTCCGCGGGGCTGGCGATCATCCTCGCCTTCATCGGCGTCAAGCTGATCCTGCACTGGGCTCACGTGGACATCAACAAGAGCATCCCCGAGGTCTCCACCCCGGTCAGCCTCGCCGTGATCATCGGCATCCTGGTGATCGTGGTGGTCGCCAGCCTGCTCAAGACCCGCAACGACCCGACCGTCACCGCGCATGCCGGGTCCCTGCACGGGCAGCGTAGAACCACCGACGAATAGCTCCCCGAAAAATTCTTTCCGGACCTCTCAACCTTCGCGATCGCTGCCGTCATCTCTGGTCGTGTGCGGCCAAGGTGACCGCGCCAAGACTCGAGGGGACACAGAAAGATGAAGAAGTTCGGGGTTCTGACCGGTATCGCGGCCGTGGCGACCATGGGAGCCGTGCTGATCGGCGGCGCGCTGCCCAGCACCGCGGCAGTTGCCTCCAGCAACAGCCAGCTGGCGTCGTCGGCGTACGCGAAGAGGTACTTCGCCGGCAGCGCCGGTGACTACCACGCCGCCGCGTACGTGCCGAAGACCTGGAAGCACCAGACGCTCGGCGCCTGGCAGGACAAGTTCTCCGACGCCAAGCACAACCGCCTGGTCCGCTTCAACACCGCGTACAACGCCAACATCAGCACCACCCGGGCGATGAAGCGCAAGGTCGCCGCCCTCAAGCACCTGCGCGGCCTGCACGTGGTCAGCACCTCGACCGCCTCGATGAAGTCCACCTCCGGCCAGGGCCCGCTGACCGTCAGCACCGTGGTCTACACCTACCGCAGCGGCAAGACCACCCGCTGGGTCGCCGACCGCTTCATCGGCGTCGAGGGCGGCAACTCCGCCGAGGTCGAGATCGCCGTCGCCGGCGCACCGAAGGACTACAAGTACCTCGGCGCGGTTCTGCTCAACTCCAGCCGCTCCATCGAGCTCGCCAACTGACGCACCGCGGCCGCCGTACCTCCTGACGGGGTACGGCGGCCTCGTCATGTCGAGAATCGCCGGTCTGATCCGACGTACCTGTGAAGACACCCCGGGAGCGGGTGTCCCGAGCAGGAGCGTGCCGCGATGGACCCGTTGAATCTGGCTGTGAACAGGAAGCTCGTGACCGACGACACGCGACGCTCAGTCAGGCTCGATGAGGTCCCAGCGGCGTTGGCGAAGGAAGCGGGTCGCCGCCCAGGTGAGCAGCGCGCCAAGAAGGGCGCCCGGAAGAAGCCAGCGCCAGCCGGTGAAGGTGCTGGTCGCAATCGCCTGCGGTTGGGGCTGCGCCTCTTGTACAGGTTCGGGCGCTGATCGGTCCAGGGTGGTGGGACCGCCCACGAATTGCTCACCGTTGCGGAGGCCCGTCAGCAGCTTGAGAGAGCTCAGGAGCTTCGTCAGCGCGACAGAATCAGTCCCGGTGTGCCAGACCGGCTTGCCCAGCGGGACCGTCCCGTCGAGAGATTCACTGGTGGCGATCCACGGGCCGCCGGGGGCTTCGGGATAGATGATGTCGATCCGCCAGACATCCATGTCGTGGATCAGCCAGGTGGCCCGGACGAACGGTCCGGATTCATGTGACAGGTCGCGGGGCTCCCGCGGTGTCGCCACCTGCGTCAGTGTCTGCAGCTGGCGGTACTGCGGATCGTCGTACCCGAAGGCGACCACGTGTGGAGGTGCGCTGAGCAGCACGCTGGTGGGACCACCCGCCGCAGCGGGAGTCGTGGTGAGGACAGCCACAGCCACGACGAGCAGCGTGGCGAGCAGAGCTAGAACGCGTCGGACCATACCCGGATACACCGCCGCGGTTCAGGAGGTTCCCGTCGCCAACTGGACCGCACGGGCCTTGTCCGCGACTTCGAGCCGGTAGGTGATGCCGCTGCGCTCCCACACCAGCGTCGGACCGGCGATGCGGACGACGCGCTGGTCGACCAGCACCAACTCGTGCGGTGTGCTGAACCAGTAGCCGTCGACAGCAGGCACGTACTCGAGCTTGGTGTAGTTCTTCTTCCAGTACATCGGATCCACCCCCGACTGGAACTGCTCCAGCCGTACGCCGTCCCAGCTCATCGCCACGAACCCCTTAGACGCCGAGACACCACTCGGTGCACCCAGTAGCGCCGGACGCGCCGGTGTGAAGCCCGCAATCCGCGCAGCCTCCGCCAGCGACAGCTGCCCGGGGACCGCAGGCACAGGAGGCGCCGTACTGGGGCCAGTGCCGACCGGCCGGGCCTCCACTCCCCCGATCCGCAGCCACTCCGCGACTGTCGCCCGTACCGGCGGTGTGAGCGCCAGACCGGCGAGCAGCACACACAGCCCAGCCAGCAACGCCCGCCACCGGTCCCGCAGCCGCCGCCGGACCGGTACGCCGGCCACCCGGGTCAGCACCGCCGCAGTCAGCTCAGGACTCACCGGAGGCGGAACAGCCGACCGTCCCAGCGCACGCAGCTCATCGTCCAAGTTCATGGCAGCACCTCCTCCCGCAGCGACTCCCGCAACCGTCCCAACGCCCGGTGCAGCCGGGACTTGACCGTCCCACGCGGCCAACCGAGCACGACCGCCGTCTCCTGCTCATCCAGCTCCAGCAGATACCGGCACGTCACCACCAGCCGCTGCGGCTCCGGCAGAGCCTGTACGGCGCGCAGCAGCTCAGCCCGCCGTTCCAGCGACACCGTCTCCTCCGCCGGGTCCAGTACGACGTCCAGCGGCGCAGCACGCTCTTCCCGGCGACTGCGCCGGCTCCGCGACCGGATGGCGTTCCGCGTCTCGTTGGCGACGATCCGCAGCAGCCACGGCCGGAACGCCGACCCGCCACGAAACCCACCGAGCGCCCGGTAAGCCTTCACGAACGACTCCTGCACCACGTCGTCCGCATCCGCACCGGCCCCGAGGAACACCGCCGTCCGCTGAGCGATCGGCGCATGCAGCAGCACCAGCTCGCCGTACGCGGCGGAATCCCCGCCACGCACCCGAGCCAGAATCTCCGCCTCGCCGTCGCTGATCCGGACCTCCTCGACACCTCTCGGACACTGTCACTACACCGCCGATGATGGACCGGTTCCGGTTCCCGGGTCGACAGTGTGGCTAGACCCACCCAGGTGTGTGGCTGGACCCGTACTGGACGGCGTCGGAGATTTCTAACGTCGTGGGTATGAAGAACAACGAGATGTTCGAGACAGTACGGAAGTGCCTCGGCCTGTACGGCGTGGCCAGTGCGGTGGTGCTGAGTGTGGTGATCGCGAACGCTGCGACCCAGGGCTCGGTCAGCACGTTCATGTGGGTGCGATCGGTGCTTCTGCTGGCAGTGACGCCGCTGCTCTACCGGCTCGCCGCCAGGGACCCGCAGCGCCTCCGCACCGTGGCCACGGTGCTGCCGATCGCGATCGTCGTGGTTGACCTGATCCCCGGTGTCTGCCCGGTATGGTTTGCCGCGTTGCAGGCAGCGTCGGCGCTCCCTCTGATCGCAGTGGCCGTCATGATGCGTCGGCGGACGGTGGCAGAGACGAGGACGGCATGCGACGACTGACAGCGGCAGGGCAAGGATTCGCCCGCGCAGTCGTGCTGCTGGTCCTGGCAACGGCGGTCCCGGTGCTGTCGGCCGCCCCGGCCCTGCTGGGCGCTCTGACCGGGCGGCCATGGTCGCTCACGAACCCCTGGACCTGGATCGGCTGGCTGCTCTTCCTCGCTGCCTTCACGCTCGCTTTGGCCCGGCCGATAGCCACGCTCGTACGGCGGCTCGCGAACAGCTGGTGCGGTCTGCAGCTCGCGAGCGGGTACCGGCCGCCCGGACCGGAGCCGGTTCAGCTGTCGACCGGACACTGGTGGAACGGCCATTCGTACGAGCGCACCCGCCGGGACGCCGAGCTGGATGCCCGATGGCGGCGCGGAATCGGCGATCCGGCGTACTGGCGGGACGTGCGGTGGGTCCTCCTCTCAGCCGTCACCCTCGCTCCGGTCTGCGCTGTACCACCGGCCGCACTCGCCGCGGCTGTGGTCGCCTGCACGAATCGGTCGACAGTTGCCCTCGGCATCGGACTCGTTCTGGTCGCGGCACTGACCGCACCGTTCGCCTGGCGTGTCCTCGGACCGCTCGCGGGGCGCTGGCTGAGGGTGCCGGACAGCGCCGATCGGGTGCGGGAACTCGAGCTCCAGCGTGCGGATCTGACCAGGTCCCAAGCGGCTGAGATCCGGCGGATCGAGCGCGACCTCCACGACGGTGCGCAGGCCCGGCTGGTCGCGGTCGGGCTATCCCTGGTCACGGCCGAACGACTGCTCGACACCGACCCCGAGCGTGCGAAGGCCCTGCTCCGCGAGGCGCGGGAAGGCACGTCCACCTCGCTGGCCCAGCTGCGCGACCTGGTCCGCGGCGTCCATCCACCGGTGCTCGCCGAGCGCGGCCTGGTCGATGCGATCCGTGCGCTCGCCCTCGACAGCCCGCTCGAAGTCACCGTCACCTCCGAGCTGGGACAACGGCTCGACGCCCCGATCGAGGCCGCCGCCTACTTCAGCGTGGCCGAGCTGCTCGCGAACGCCACCAAGTACGCCGCGGCCTCCACCGTGCAGGTGGACGTCCGCCGATCCGGTACGACGCTCAGCGTGCTCGTGGTCGACAACGGTCCCGGCGGCGCCATCGCCGTACCGGGTGGTGGGCTGGACGGGATCAACCGGCGACTGAGCGCGTTCGACGGCACCCTGGCACTGGACAGCCCGCCCGGCGGGCCGACCCTGGCACGGATGGAGATCCCATGCGGATAGTCGTCGCCGAAGACCTCTACCTGCTGCGTGACGGCCTCGTCCGCCTGCTCGAGACCTTCGGGCACGAGGTGGTGGCGACCGCGGCCACCGGTCCGGAGACGCTGCAGGCGCTCCTGACGCACCGGCCGGACGTCGCGATCGTCGACGTCCGGATGCCGCCCACCAACACCGACGAAGGGCTGACCGCCGCGCTCGAAGCCCGCCGGGAGGTCCCCGGGCTGCCGGTGCTGATCCTGTCCCAGCACGTCGAGCAGCTGTATGCCCGCGAGCTGATCGCCGACCAGGCCGGCGGTGTCGGATACCTGCTCAAGGACAGCGTGTTCGACGCCGACCAGTTCATGGACGCGCTCGAGCGGGTCGCCGCCGGCGGGACCGCGCTCAATCCGCTCGTCGTCAGCAAGCTGCTCGCGCGCCCGGCCACCGAGCCGCACCTGGCCCAGCTGACCGAGCGCGAGCGGTCCGTCCTCGCCCTGATGGCGGAGGGGTTGTCGAACAGTGCGATCGCCCAGCGCCTGTTCCTCAGCGACAGTGCCATCAGCAAGTACACGACCACGACCTTCGACAAGCTCGGCATCCAGACCGACGACTCCGCCAACCGGCGTGTTCTGGCGGTGCTTGCCTACCTCAAAGTCTGAGCAGGTCGACCGTCGTGTGTATAGGGTCGGGATCGTGCCAGACATCGATGAATCGTTCCTTGCCCTGCCCCGGCATGAGCTCGCGGAGGCCGCGCTGCAGCGGGCCCGGGACCTCGGGGCCACCTTCGCGGAGTTCCGGCTGGAGAGGATCCGGTCGGAGTCGATCGCGCTCCGCGACAGCACGCTGGAGAGCGCGAGCGACGGTGAGGACCTCGGCCTCGCGGTCCGCGTCGTCCACGACGGGACGTGGGGTTTCGCGGCCGGAGTCGCGCTGACCACCGATGCGGCGGTGCAGGTCGCCGAGGCGGCGGTGCACATGGCGCAGGTGTCGCGGCCGATCAACGCCGAGCCGATCGAGCTCGCCGACGAGCCGACGTACGACGACGTCACCTGGGTCTCGGCGTACGAGATCGACCCGTTCAGCGTGCCGCGCAGCGAGAAGGTCGCGCTGCTGACCGACTACAGCGACCGGCTGCTCAAGGCGGACGGTGTCTCCCACGTGAGCGTGCACGTCGCGTCGGTGCACGAGTGCAAGTACTACGCCAACACCGAGGGCACGTCGTACACGCAGCAGCGGGTGCGGATCGGTCCGGAGATCACCGCCTTCGCGGTGGATGCCGAGACCGGCCGGTTCGACTCGATGACCACCCTCGCGCCGCCGGCCGGCCGTGGCTGGGAGTACATGACGGGTACCGGCTGGGACTGGAACGACGAGCTCGCGCAGGTCCCGGGCTGGCTGGCCGAGAAGATGGCCGCACCGAGCGTCGAGGCCGGGGTGTACGACCTGGTCATCGACCCGACGAACCTGTGGCTGACGATCCACGAGTCGATCGGCCACGCCACCGAGCTGGACCGCGCGCTCGGCTACGAGGCGAACTACGCCGGCACGAGCTTCGCGACCACCGACAAGCTCGGCAACCTCAAGTACGGCTCGCCGGTCATGCACGTCACCGGTGACCGGACCGCCGAGCATGGCCTGTCCACAGTCGGGTACGACGACGAGGGTGTCGCCGGTCAGCAGTGGGATCTGGTCAAGGACGGCGTACTGGTCGGGTACCAGGTCGACCGCCGGATGGCCAAGGTGAACGAGGAGCTCCTCGGCACCGACCGCTCCAACGGCTGCGCGTACGCCGACTCGTCCGGCCACATCCCGATCCAGCGGATGGCCAACGTCTCCCTGCAGCCCGCGGCCGACGGCCCCTCCACCGAGGAGCTGATCAGCCGGGTCGAGAACGGGATCTACATCGTCGGCGACAAGTCGTGGTCGATCGACATGCAGCGGTACAACTTCCAGTTCACCGGGCAACGGTTCTACAAGATCACCAACGGCAAGCTGGACGGTCAGCTCCGCGACATCGCCTACCAGGCGACCACGACCGACTTCTGGGGCTCGATGGAGGCCGTCGGCGGCCCGGAGACCTACGTCCTGCACGGCGCGCTGAACTGCGGCAAGGCCCAGCCCGCGCAGTCCGGTGCCGTCAGCCACGGTTGCCCGTCCGCCCTGTTCCGGGGCGTCCGCATTCTCAACACCACGCAGGAGGCCGGTCGGTGACCGCCATTCAGTTCACCCCGCAGGACACCGTCGAGCGCGGGCTCGCGCTGGCCAAGGCCGAGGGGGCCGACGGCTGCGTGGTCCTCGTCGCCGAGACCTCCAGCGCCAACCTGCGCTGGGCCAACAACACCCTGACCACGAACGGCGCGATGCGCGGCTCGCACGTCACCGTGATCGCCACCGTCGGCGCCGGTGAGGGGACAGCGACCGGTGTGATCAGCCGGTCCGCGGTCACCGACGACTCGTTGCGTGAGCAGGTGTCCGCCGCGGTCGCGACCGCCAAGGCCGCCGCACCGGCAGACGACGCCCGTCCGCTGATCGACGGCACCACCAGCGCGGACTGGGACGAGGAGGCGGCCGAAACCTCGGTCACCGTCTACGAGAAGTTCGCCCCGGCACTCGGCGAGACCCTGCAGCGCGCCACCAGCGAGGGCCGCTGGCTCTACGGTTTCGCCGACCACGAGGTCGTCACCCTGTACGTCGGTTCCTCGGCCGGGCTCCGGCTTCGTCAGGCCCTGCCCCGCGGTTTCGTCACGATGACCGGTAAGTCCGGCGATCTGAGCCAGTCCGCGTGGGCCGGTGCCGCCACCCGGGACTTCACCGACATCGATGCGCACGCCTTCGACGCCGAGCTGACCCGGCGACTGGGTTGGGCCGCGCGGACGGTCTCCGTCGACCCCGGTCGGCACGCGACCGTGCTGCCGCCCACTGCGGTCGCCGACCTGACGACGTACCTGTTCTGGCAGTTGGACGGCCGGGAGGCCTTCGAGGGCCGCAACGTGTTCGCGAAGCCGTCGGGTGGCACGCGGATCGGCGAAACCCTGTCGAGCAAGCCTGTCCAGCTCCGCTCGGACCCGGCGCTGCCCGGGCTGGAGACCTTCCCGTTCGCGGTCGCGCGCTCGTCGGGTGGTTCCTCGAGCGTGTTCGACAACGGCCTCACGCTGTCCGCGACCGACTGGATCCGCGACGGCAAGCTCGAGACGCTGATGACGAGCCGCCATACGGCCGACCTGATCGGCGCATCCGCCGCCGCACCGGCGATCGACAACTACGCGCTGTCGGTCGACGGAGCCACCGGTACGACGGATGACCTGGTGGCCGGCCTCGAGAACGGGCTGCTGCTGACCTGCCTCTGGTACATCCGGATGGTCGACCCGCAGACATCCCTGCTCACCGGGCTGACCCGGGACGGCGTCTACCTGGTCGAGAACGGCGAGGTCACCGGGGCCGTCAACAACTTCCGCTTCAACGAAAGCCCGGTCGACCTGCTCGGCCGGATCGGTGCGGCCGGTGCGACCGTGCCGTCGTTCTCCCGCGAGTGGGGCGACGACTTCTCCCGGACGGCGACACCGCCGTTGCTGATCCCGGACTTCAACATGTCCAGCGTCAGCCAGGCCAGCTGAAAACACTTGGTGAACGACAACGCCCCGCGAACCTCGAAAGGTTCGCGGGGCGTTCTGTTGCGGTAGATCAGACCGTCGGGTAGCCAGGCTCGGCCGGACCGGCGCCACCAGGACCGAAGCCCGGGCCACGCTCGGCCGCCTTCGGGTCCGGGCCGAACCGGTTGTCGCTCGGCGTGCCGTCGAGGGCCTGCCAGACGATGAACCAGATCTGGCCGATACACGGAATCAGCCAGATCAGGACCCACCAGCCACTGCGGTCCCGGTCGTGCATCCGCCGGACGGAGATCGCGATGGTCGGGATCAGGACGGCCAGACCGTAGATCGTCTGGAGCCATCCACCGCTGGTCCGGCCGTTGGTCTCGAAGTCGAGGCCGAGGATCCGGTCCAGGATCCCGAGGATGATCGAGATCACGAAGCTGAAGAGGATGAACATCCAGAACTCTTTGCGGCGAGCGCGACCACTGAACTGCGCGTACCGCTTGGTGATCACATCTGTGAACCAGTGCATTGCTGCTCTCCGATAGTGAGAAGGTGAGGCGAGGACAGAGCCTGTCGGACCTGCCCGGCGTCGTCAATGCACGGTCGCCGTTCAGTGATCACACTGCAACATGGCGCGCCGTACTTCGAGCGAACTTCACCTTTTCGCGACCGAGACCCGCCACATCGTGTGCGGCTCGTGACCTTCGGTGTAGGCCGTTATCCCCAAGGGCTGCCAGCCTGTGGACAACTCGTCGACCAGGCCCTGGTCGAACAGCCGGCCGACGAACCCGCCGAACTCCTGCCAGTCGTCGGCGCACGGCGCCGCGCCGGACCACACGGCGTACACGAAGAGACCACCTGGCCGGAGCACCCGGTGGACCTCGCCGACCAGGGAGCGCAGCTCACCGGGCGTGAAGGCCATGTTCAGCAACAGATTCGCGAAGACCGCGTTCACCGTGGCATCAGCCGGTGGCAGTGGATCGCGGACATCGTGCAGCGCGGCCGTGACCCGGTCGTCGAGCCCTTCGCGCTGTGCCTGCTGCCGCAGCTGGTCGAGCGCGGTCTCGCTGAAGTCGGTGGCGTGCACGCTGAATCCCTGCCGGGCCAGGAAAAGCGCGTCCCGCCCGTGCCCGGAGCCCAGCTCGAGAACGTCATCGATGCCCGCGGCACCGAAAGCCCCCGCCGCCCACCGCGCCGCCGCCGACGGCTCCGCTCCGTGCAGTTGCGGCTGCCGCGCGTAAGCGGACTCCCACCGTTCCTGCTGAGCCCGTGCGAGCTCGACGTGTCCAGTGTTCATGTTGCTCCCCGTGGTCGTCACGCCGGTCTGGACGATCGGCAGACCGCGCCAGCCTACAGTGCGGAAATCCCCTGCCGCCCGCCATACTTGGATCGGAGAAACTTCACGACCCGGGGGCCGCATGACGAACCGCAGCGACAAGCAGCCGGCTGACGTGCTGCTGCTCGCGAGCGTGCTGGAGAAGCTGCGCACCCACGACGGCCTCACCGTCGCCCGGCTCACCGCCGGCCGCCAAGGGATCGCCGCTCCGTTGCTGGAGCTCGCAGCGACCCGACGATTCGCCAGCGTGCACGATGTCGACCCTTCGGCGGCAGCCTTCGATCTGGTGGCCGGCTGCGTCCGCGACGACCTGCACGGCAGCCAGCAGCTGGTCGCCGACGCGATCCTGGCCCTGGGTCTGTATGCCGGCGCCCATAGCCGGGCCGGCCTCGACGACCGCATCACCCGCGGTCTCTACAGCACCTCACTCGGCCGCCGTCGCGAAACCCTGCTGAACAACTGGCACCGCCTGCACGAGGCCCTCGGCCACCCGCCCGGCGAAGCCCCGAGCGACCGCGCACTCCGCGGTACGACGGAGCCCGCCGTACTGCGCGAACTGGCGAACCAGCTGGTCCGCCGCGACATCTACTCGGTCGGCTCCCGTGCCGTGACGAGGGAGGCCGTGGTGCTGCTGGACGGCGCCGAGCCGGCACCCGAGGCACCGTCCGCCGGACGAGTGATCGTGGTCGGCGGCGCGGTGATGGACGCGACCTTCCGGATCAAGACGGTGCCCGGCCCGGAGACGTCGAGCGAGGCGTACGGCTTCGACCTGTCCCCCGGCGGCAAGGCCGTCACCCAGGCCGTCGCGTGCGCCCGGCTCGGCCTGCAGACCTCGCTGATCGCCGCTGTCACCGACGACCGGTTCGGCGACGAGATCCTGCAGTACCTGCGCAACGAAGGCATCGGCACGTCGCTGATCAAGCGGATCCGCGGCCGGCGGACGCCGTTCACCGGCGTCTTCGAGAAGGAGCTCGGCGACAGCATCGCCGTCAACTGGCGCAACCAGGGCGAGGTCTACGTCTCGCCCGAGGACATGGACGAACGCGCCGACGAGATCGCCGGCTGCGACGCGCTGCTGATGACCTTCGAGGTCCCGCGCGAGACCATGCAGCACACGCTCGCGCTGGCCCACCGCGACCCGGCCGACCGGCCGCTCGTGATCGTCACCCCGGGCCAGCCGTACGTCGACGAACGCATCTCGCGGGACTCCTTCCCACGGATCGACTACCTGGTGGCGCACCCGTGGGAGATCGGCCACTTCGTCGCCCACGGCGCCGGGCCTTTCGACCCCGATCCGGTCGCGCGGAACCTGCTCGCCGTCGGCGTGGAAACCCTGTGCCTGCTGGTGAACGGCGGCTGCACGATCTACTCGGGTCCGGCCCACGACGTACTGAGCGTGCCGACGATTCCCTCGATCTACAAGGAGTCTTCGGCCTCCCGGGACGCGTTCTGCGCGGCGCTCGCGGCCCGGCTCCTCGACAACGACCGGAGCTTCTCCGCGCAGGTCGCGCTGTGGGCGGCCGCGGCGATGTCGTGCGCGGCCGCCGACTTCCCACTGTCGAACTCGATGCCCGACCGGCAGCGGATCGAGACCCTGCTGGCCCGGTCGCCGTTCAGCGTCGACGGCCAACACCTGTAGGGGGTCCGGCTCAGCGACGCAGCCGGCGCTGATCGGCCTCGGGGACGGCCTCGGTCTCGCCGCGCACCCGGCAGCAGAAGATCAGCGAGTCGACCAGCGACGCGCGGCTCTGCTCGAACCGGCCGCGGGGATTGCTCGCCCGCAGGGCCGCCAGGTTGGCGCCCCCGAAGCGGGTCCGGAGTTGCCGCGGGGTCGCGTAGAGCCCGTCGACGTACAGGTACGGGCGCGCCTGGATCGACATCCACTGCTGCCAGTTCGCGGCGCGGTAGCTGGAGCCGACGAACCCGAGATTCGGGTCGACCGCCGTGGTCAGCACCTGGGCCGAGGGCAGCTCCCGGCGGACCGTCTGCCGGACCCGCGCCAGCAGGTACGAGATCGCATTCACCGGGGCCACGTCGAACGAATACACCCGGGACACGTCCCAGGCCGCCTCCATCGGCACGCCGAACTGGAGCTCGAGTTGCCGGCCGACCCGTATCCATTCCAGCGGGGTAACGCTGCACAAGGTCACCGGCAGGTGGTGCACCGGATCGACCAAGGCGAAGTTCAACGAGCCCGCGCGGGCACTGCGCAGGTAATGCAGGCGACTGAAGATCTGGTCCGCCTCGGCATTCCCGAAACGCACGAAACGCAGATCGGAAAGCGCGAACTCATTCTTGGAAACCAGCCCCTGGACCTGCTGCTGGTCGCTGCGCAACCGCTCCGCGTTGCGTTGCAGTTCGGCGGTCAGCTGGGATTTACCAACCATTCCGTTCGACCGCGCGAGGCGCGGAAGATGGAGCAGGGTGCGCACCATGAGAGCCCGGTCCGGGACGTCGTAGCGCCGCGCGGCGGCGGCCAGCAGCGCCTCGAACTCCGGAGCATGCCTTCGGCAATCATCCAGCGAAAGTCGCCCGGACGCGGGCGGGAGCCCGGTTCCCGGTGACTGCGGGACCGACATGACGGGACCTGTTGGCCGCGGCCGGGCCGGGCACGGGCCCGGTCGCGCGGCATTCATCACCACAGCCGCATGCTAGCGGACCGACCTACTGGCGCCACAACATTCCAAACCCACCAGTTTTGGCGGCGCGTCGCGGGCCGGCCTGCCATTTGGCAGGGCCCGGGTGCCAATTGGCGCCACTGATACGCAGCAGCGTCCGCTGGTATCGCAAGGGGCTTGCCAAAATCATGTCCGAACAAAGAAAGCGGTGCCAAATGAAATGGATTGACAACCGTTTGCCGTGGCGTTCACTGAAAGCGTAACCAACAGCGGCTCCGAAGGAAGTGAACCACAGAAAAGAGGGATCACCATGTCTCCGAACGAATTTGTCGCGACCGTCGTGGTACTCGCCAGCGCGGTCCTCCTGATTTCCTTCTGGAAACAGATCCTGTTCATCCTGCTCTTCGGAGTGGTGACCGTCTTCTGCTTCGGTCTCTACAACGTAGCCACCGCGATGGGCCACTAGCACACTTCCTGGCCCACCAGCAGACCGCCCGCACCTCGACACCCGCCCGGGATTCCCCGGGCGGGTATTTTTCGTAGGCTCACACCTGTGAGTGATTCCGCCGCCGATCTCAGCCTGACCGAACTGCTGCATTTACTGACCGGCCGCAAACTCTCCGCGCGTGAACTCCTCGCCGATTGTCTGCGCCGGATCGACCGGGCAGAACCGACCGTGCGGGCGTTCATCACTCACACGCCTGAGCTGGCCGAGGAGGCCGCCCGGCGCGCCGACGAGGCCCGGGCCACGGGTGAGCCGGTCGGGGCGCTGGCCGGCGTACCGGTGGCGTTGAAGGACGTGTTTCTGACCAAGGGTGTGCTGACGACCGCTGGTAGCCAGGTGCTGGCCAGCTACGTGCCTGCGGAGGACGCGGCCGTGTGGGAGCGGCTGGCGGCTGCGGGCGCCGGCATGCTCGGCAAGACCACGACACACGAGTTCGCCTACGGTACGGCGTCCTCCCCGACCGCCAACCCGTGGGACCTGCGTCGTACGCCGGGCGGCTCGTCCGGTGGGTCCGCGGCCGCGCTGGCCAGCCGGATGGTGCCGGCCGCGACCGGTACCGACACTGGCGGTTCGCTGCGCATCCCCGCCGCGGCCTGTGGCGTCAGCACGCTCCGCAGTGCGCACGGCCGGATCTCCCGGTACGGCGTGATCCCGCTCAGCCCCACGTTCGACGTGGCCGGGCCGATGGCACGCCGGATGCTCGACATCTCGATCCTGATGCGAGTCCTGGCCGGCCCGGACCCCCGGGATCCGGCATCACGGGACGAGCCGATACCGGCGTACCCGCTCGAACCACCCCGCGATCTGACCGGAGTGCGGATCGGACTGCCCACTGCGATGTCCTGGAGTCTGGTCGACGACCGGATTGCCAGGGTCTGCCGCGAAGCCCTCGGCGTACTGGTTGCTCGCGGCGCTGTGCTGGTCGACATCGACCACCCGCCGAACACCGACGTGGTGCTGGAGAAGTCCACTGGCGTGTTCGACACCGTCAACGAAAGCGAAGCCCACCAGATCCACGACGCGCTGGTCCCCCACAGTCACCTGTACACGCCGCAGGTACGCGAGCGGGTCCGCAAAGGCGAGCAGATCAGTCCGGAGCGGTACGCCGAGGCACTCCGGCTCCGCACGCAATGGGCGGCGGACTGGCGGGCGATCATGATGACGCTCCGGCTGGATGCGATCGCTCACCCGACCATTGACGCCGCCCCGCCGCTGATCGACCCCACCAGGCCGCCGAAAGGCCCGCGGATCCGTCTGTCGGTCCCTTGGTCGATTGCCGACTTCCCGGCGCTCAGTGTGCCGGCCGGCTTCGACAACCGCGGACTACCGGCCGGACTGTCCCTGGCCGGTCTGCCGGAACGTGAGGCGGAGCTGGTCGGCCTCGGCATCCTCATCGACGAGGAGCTTCAGCTCTGGCGGCACGGACCGCCCGTCACGCCGTGAGTGGGTTGGGGATGTTCAGGTAGACGGTTGAGAGGTTTGCTTGGCAGGGCAGGGTGTCTGCGGTCAGCCAGCGGCGGGCCAGGCGGTCGCCGTCGGGCCCTGCGGCTTGCAGAAGCGGCAGGGCGAGGATGAGGCGGTCGCGGACTACGTCGAGCAGTTCGGCTTCGTCGGCAACTCCGTCGGCCGCCAGGCAGCCCACTACGGCCAGGGCCTGGTTGTAGAGCAGGTTGCCGGTGAGGCGGTCGTCGACGGTAGCGTCGTCGACCACTGCCAGTGCGGAGTCGCGGAGGCCGGTGACTGCGAGCAGGCCGCGGAGGTAGGACGAAGCCAGGTAGTAGCCCTGGTTGTCACGGTAGGCACCGCCCTTGATGCGGCCGAGGCCGTCCAGCCGGATCAGCGTGTTCTGCTGGTGGGCTTCGAGGCCGATGCCGGTCTCGGCGTACAGGTGCAGCATCGGGATCAGGACACTGTCCAGGTACGACGCCACCCAGGCCGCGGGGTCGTCAGCGGCGAACTCACTGAGGCGGCTGAGGCGGTCCGGGCGTGGAGCGACCAGTCCGGCCAGACAGGCGTAGCTGTTCACGTCATTGGGCACCTCGCGGACTGCGACGTCCAGACCAGTCAAGGCCGGTCCGCCCTCGTCCAGTGCGATCCAGGCCGGGTCCCGGACGATCGTGAAGCGTGGATGCGCGGTCGCCGTACCGGCGTTGTAGGCGGCGTCGAGCAGCCGGTAGACCTCCAGACCGCGCCGGAGCTCGGTCGGAGTGGACTCACGCCGTGAGTTGGTGATCCGCAGGCCTAGTGACAGCTTGAGCATCACTGGCAGGTCAGGGTGGTAGAGCGTGCGCATGCTCGATGTCGGGTACCACTGCGCGCCGTGCGGGCCGAGTTCTTTCACGCGGCCTTCCTCCAGCAGCTTGGCGACCCGCGGCCGTTGCCGCAGCGCCGCCGCCTGCCAGGGGTGAGCCGGGATCAGCACCCGGCCCGCCGACGGAGTGATACCGGCCAGCGCGCCCATCAGCTGCACAGCGTCCAGTCCCTGCAGCGAGGGCGCGCCGGCCACCTGGTCCGAGGACACCAACTCGGTGTCGGCCTCGAACCAGTGCACCGCGAAACGGCCACCGAGCTCCGGCGAGTACCTCGCCAGCTCGGCACCGCTCAATCCGTCCCGGCTCTTCGGCGCCGGGTGGTTAGGTTGACCGAACAGCAACGCCTGCTCGATCTCCAGGAAGCGTCCAGGGCCACGGTCGGCTCCGCCCGCGTCGACGAAGTACGCGACATTGCGGACCGACTCGGCCGTGCGCGCCACCAGGTCGTCGATCTCGGCCGGGTCGGCCTCGGTCGACAGCAGCCGCACAAGCTCCTCCGGTGCGGGCGGTACGCCGTCCACCAGGATCTCGGTGAACTGGTGCCAGCCGCTCCGGGACGCGTGCTCGACCCGCGCGGTGACCGTCTTCGCGCCGACGGCCAACCGCAATACCCCGGCTGTCACCGGCACTGCGGCCTCACGCGTGTAGCACCGCAGAATCGCGTTGAGATGCGCCGCTACGGCCGTCTCGGTCGAAGTCACAGCTCGCACTCCTGAAGTTTGGCTCTCCTGAAGTAAGGCAACGCTTACTTAGGTGAGCCTAACTTCAAATGAGCTCGGTGACCACCCAACTACACGTGGCCATCCTCACTCCTACTCCCCGTACGGCGTCCTGGTGAGCACGAACGTCGCCAGATTCAGATGGTCGACAGCGCCGCCGTTCCGGATCACGCGGAGCCGCTCCCCCGCGAAGTACCCGTCCCGCCCCTGATAGAGGTCCGGCCCCAGCGGTGTGAAGCGGCAGCTCATCGCCCCCGACAACTGCAGGACACCGTTGCTGACCACCATGGTCAGCGGAGTGTTGCCCCAGTACCAGTGCCCGAGCAGCTCGCTCCCCTGCTCCAGCTGTGGTTCCGGCAGCCACTCCGGCGCCAGCGCCGGCTCGCGGTCGGCCACCATGATGATCAGCTCCGGAGCCAGGGACGCGACCTGGCCGTACGTCGAATTCCCCAACGTGACCGCACCGATCCGGCGAGCCCGGTCGACGAACAGTCCGGCCAGGAAGCCCGGCATCGAACCGGTGTGGCCGATCAGCAGATAGGGGTCCTCAGCGATCAGCCGCAGTCCGAGCCCGTACGACGCGGTCAGCGCCTCACGTGGATCCGCAGCCGCCGGTGCAGCCATCTCGTCCACGGTGTCGCGGCTGAGCACCTCGCTGACCGGATCGATCCAGAAGCTCGCGTACTTCGCCAGATCCTCGACCGTGCTCCACAACTGCCCGGCCGGTGCCATCGCCCCCGAGTCGTACGCCGGCTCCTCCACCAGCTGACCGCTGAACGGGTGCACCGAATACCCCTGGGCGGCCGCGCCGAACGGGAAGTACGACGTACGCCCCATCTCCAGCGGATCGAGGATGCGCCGCTGCACCAGCTCCAGCCAGGACTCCCCGCGCACCCGCGCCACGATCTCGGCCAGCAACGCGTAGCCGAGGTTGGAGTAGTGGTGGCGCCGATCGGCCGGACCGACGGCGTGCGAATCGTCCATCGCCGCGACCAGCTCGTCGAACGAGACGCCCGGATTGCGTTCCCACCAAGGGCCCTCGGGCTCCGCGTTCATCCCGCCGCTGTGCGCGAGCAGGTGCCGCACGGTCCGGTCGCCGAACGCGATCCCGGGCAGATGCTTGCCGACGGCATCATTCAGCTGGAGCAAGCCGTCGTCGCGGCACTGCAGCACCAGGACCGCGGTCAGCGTCTTGGTGATCGAGCCGATCCGGTACTGCACGTTCGGCCCCGGCGCCAGTCCGGACGCGTTGGCGAACCGGCCGCGCGCACCGGTCCACACCAGCTCACCGTCGCGCACCAGACCGGCGGTCACCGAAGGCAGCCTGGTCTCGCTCTGGGCCATCGCAATCCGGCTGAGCAGCGCGGCGGCAGTGTCGGGGCGTACGTCAGTCACCCGGACGAGTATGCCCGTTGGGGTTGCAGAATGTGCGCCCAGGCCTGACCCGGTGACGGGGTCATCGCACTGCGCCGTCGGCTTTACTCGTCGAGGAGGTGAACGCCAGGTGGCCGCACAGCAAGTTGCCCCGGACGGACTACGCGTGGTGCTCGCCGACGCCCATCCGGTGATCCGCAGCGGCCTCCGTGCCGTCCTCCAAGCCATCCCGGACGTCGACGTCGCAGCCGAGGCGGAGTCCTTCGGCGAGACCGTGCGAGCCGTACTGATGTACCGCCCCGACGTGGTCGTCCTGGATCTGGACCTCGGCCGCCGCACGGTCACCGAGATCCTCCGCTCCGCTCCCCACACCCGGGTGCTGATCTTCACGATGACGGATGAGGACGAGTCCATCGTCGCGGCGTTGCGGGCCGGCGCACTGGGCTATGTGCTCAAGGACGCACCACACGACAGCATCCTCCGAGCTATCCGCGGTGTCGCGGCCGGTGAGGCAGTCCTAGGTCCGACCGTCGCCCGCCGGCTCGGCGAGCTGGTCGGACGCGTCGTACCCGACGCCGGTCAGGTCGGCGGCCTCACCAGCCGCGAGCGCGACGTACTGACTCTGGTCGCGGAGAACCTGCCGAACTCTGCCATCGCGCAGCGCCTCGGCCTGGCCCCGAAGACGATCAGCAACCACCTGTCCGCGATCTTCGCCAAGCTGGGCGTCAGTTCGCGGGCCGAAGCCGCCGTTCGGGCTCGCCGTGAGGGCCTACGCTGAGGTACGCCGACGCCTGCAGTTCGTAGAGCCCGGCGTAGACACCACCACGCGCCAGCAGCTCGGTGTGACTCCCCTGCTCCACGATCCGGCCGTGCTCCAGTACGACGATCACGTCGGCGTACCGGACGTTGACGAGCCGGTGCGTGATCAGGATCTTGGTCCGTCCGGAGCCGATCCGTCGCAGCGACTCGAAGGCGGCCTGCTCGGCGCGAGCGTCCATGGCTGCCGTCGGCTCGTCTGCCACCAGGATGGGTGCGTCCCGATACAGACCGCGCGCCAGTCCGATCCGTTGCCACTGGCCACCGGACAGGTCACGACCGCTCTTGAACTCCCGGGACAGGACAGTGTCTCCACCGGCAGGCAACTCGGCGATCACCGCGTCGGCCCCCGAACCCGCGAGCGCCTCCGCCAGATCGCCACCGCCTTCCAGGCGACCGATCCGGACATTGTCGTACGCCGACATCGGCCAGCGAGCCGGTTCTTGCGCCACGATGGCGATCCGGTCGTGCACAGTGTGCGCGTCGACAGTGGCGAGGTCGACGCCGTCCCAACGCACCTGCCCCGCTGTCGGCGCATAGAGCCCGGTGAGCAGTTTGGCCAGCGTCGTCTTCCCGGAGCCGTTCTCGCCAACCAGCGCGACGGTCTGGCCTTTGCGGATGCTCAGGTTGAGATCCTGGAGTGCTGGTTCGGCCTGGCCGGGGTAGGTGAAGCTCACCGCCTCCAGACTGATCCGGCGCGGATCTCGGGGTGCAGCGGCGCCGGTCACCGGAGCGGTGTGCTGGCGGGTCTGCTCCAGCAAGGTGCTGTACAGCTCGATGTACAACGAGTTCTCGTAGATCTGGGTGACACCGGCCATCGAGTTCGACAATGCGGTCCCGGCAAGCCGCATGGCCATCACAGCAGTTCCGGCGAGGGCGAGCGGCAGCCAACCGGCGTACAGCATCAGGCCGAGGACGCCGAACCCGATCGCCGTACCGAGACCAGCGACCGACCGTCCGATCAGGTTGACCCCGGACTTGGCCATCTCGACGCGTTGCGCCTCCGCGGTGAGCTTCGTGCTGATCCGGAGATACTCGGTCAGGAGAGCGGGACCAGCTGTGCACGCCCGCATCTCGGCAGCCGTCGGCCGCCCAGTGAGCAGACCGCTGGCGATCGACTGGCGACGACGCAGCGACACCATGCGGAGGTACGAGTGGTACTGCAATTGCACCGCACGCGCGGACGCGAGCACCTCCGGTACGACGGCGAACAGGACCAACGGCGCCAGTAGCGGATGCAGGAGACCAGCCGTCGCGACTGCTGCTACCAGCTGGATCAACGACTTGGTCAGATCGGCGACACCGCGCACGCTGATCTCGATACTGCGGATACCGCGCTCCTGCCCCTGCCGAAGCAGGTCCACGTATTCACTGTCCTCAAAGGCGATCAGTGCGACGTCAGCAACGGCCCGGTGCAGCTCCTGCTGCGCAGCCTGCTCGATCCGCGGCCGTAACGCTGCCTGGGCGGCCGAGGCCAGTGCGTCGATGACGGCCCGCCCCGAAAGCAGTGCGACCAGCTGGACGATCGCAGGGAGCGCAGCGGTCAGCCGCCCAGGAGTCGGGCCACCCGCCAGCAGGGCGGTGAGTACGTCGGCCGTCGCGAGCAACCCGAAGGCCGCCACACACCCGGACGCCAACTGGAGCAGCAGTACAGCCACCGTCAGCCGGCGCGATGCCTGCCACGCCAGTGACGCCACCAGCTTGACGGCACCCGGCAGCGACCGCAGTGCAGTACGCAGTCCGCTCCCCGCCGCTTGCTGGCCGATCTGTAACCAGTCCGGCGCTTCTACCTCATCGACACCGACCAATGGCTTGGTCACCGTGGCCGCCAGGGCGCGCGCGCCAGGCTCTCCCGTGTCCGCACCAACAACCCACGCACCCGCTGCTCCGGCGGATGACCGCATCCCAGCAGCCGATTGCAGTGCATGTGCACATAGCTCTGCGTCAGCTCATCCTTGTCTAGCTCAGCCTCGGTCAGCCCCTTGGCGATCTCCGCAATGCGCTTGGACCACATCGACACTGCAGGCTGTGCCGACACCGGTAGCCAGGACGGGTCGCCCAGGACACCCCGCAGCGCGACCTGTTCCTTCCGGAACTCATCTGCGGTCGCCTTGCGGTCCTGAACGCCGATGCGGGCCAGCGACTCGCGCTCGGCCGGGTCGTAGCCGAGTGCCCCGAGCAGTGTGTCGACCGTGTAGACGCCGAGCAGCAACATGTCGAGGCTGCGTCGCTGCCGCAGCAACTCGGCCACCAACTCGCTGTCCGTATGGAACAGCTGCTCGGCCAACTCGATCCCGGCCGCACCGCCGTACCGCTCGACCTCCTGGTCGTAGGTATCGAGCCCGAAGCTCTTGCAGTACCCGGCGTTCACCAGCTCGGCGCCCCAGCTCAGCAACCGCGGTGCGAGCTTCTCAGTCAGTACCGCGGGATCCCCGTGCCAGCGGATGCGCAGATGCGGATCAGGATCGACGTACCGCATGAAGAACCACGAGTCCGCCGTACCGTCAGCGATCGCTTGCGCACCGAACTCGCGGATCGGGTGCGCGATCAGGTCGTCCTCGTACGCCGGGACGTCGTACAGCTTGGCGTACAGCCAATCGCTGCCCGGCGGCCGCAGCCGTCGCGAGGTGTCGGTACGACGTACGGCCGCCGAGCGCCTCGTCGGCTGCGACACGGGTTCGTCGAGCACCAGGGGCACCACCAGTTCGCTGAGGTAGTTCCCCTCGGGCCCGCTCACCCAGGCATCGTCGGGCGAGGGCAGTGCCTCCTGCAGGACGGTTCGATCGCGAACCTTGGCGCGCAGCTGGTCGACGTGTTCGGGATTGTCGAGATCGAGCAGCAGGCGGTTGTCCTTGTCGGCCATGTACACGTACCGCGGGACCTGCCAGCGCTCCCGCCAGACCGGGAACGCGCCGAGGTCGGTCGGCTCCAACCGCCAGCTGGCCGGTGCCAGTACGAGGCGTCCGCGCTGGACCCGCGGCAGGAACGGGAAGCCGGCCGCCGGCCCCCAACTGAAGCCGACATTCGACATCCGGCCGTCGTGGTACACGTGCTCCAGGAAGCTGACGAGCTCCGGCGCGCCGTTCGTGTTGAGCATGTGGCCCGCGCAGGGCACCACCTCACGGCCGTCGACCGCCCAGCGCAGCACGAATCGGTCGCCGCTGAGGCCTACCAACAGCTCATCGGGAGGCAGCTGGTCGTCGCCAGGGGTGGTCGTCAGCGCGATCTCGCGTTCGCGAACCAGTGGCCGGATGGTCACGTTGGCCGCCCGGACGTGACGCGCGAGATAGCTCACCTCGGCCCGCAGCAGGCCTGGATTCCGCTCGGCCTCGGCAGCGGCCGCTGCGCGTAGCGGCTCCACCCCGACCAGATCGGCGAACCGGCCGAGCACCCGGCCGGCCGCGCCGCCACCAAGGTTCGGTCCGATCATCAGCCGGAAGTCGCCGGCGTCCACGGCTGCGGCCGAGGCTGCCACGACGAAGACCGACAGGTCCAGCGAGTCGGACGGCCGCCCCGCACCGAGTGACAGTTTGCCGACCATGGCGTCGTCCAGCTCGACGACCGTCTGCCCGTCCTTGATCGCGCTGAGGGCAAGGTCGACCAAGGTCCGGTCCCGAAGCATCTTCGCATCGGTCGGCTCCTCGCGGCGCTCCAATGGCTGCGGGACGCCGAGGCCAAGCTCCGGATCGAGGAGCTCGAGCAGCGGCACCTCACGCTCCCGGCCGTACCGCTCCTGGAAGGCCTGCCGGTACCCGTCCAGGTACGACGTGCCAGGCGCTGTCGGAGACAGCCGCAGCAACAGCTCGGCGAGCCTGGCGGACTCCGCCGCCACCTCACGCGTGATCCCGCCCTCGAGCGGGATCGCCATGTCTGTCTGGAACTGCGTGGCGGTGTCCCGCAAGGTCTTGGCCTTGGCAACGAGCTTCGGGTACTCCGCAGCCGCGTGGCCGACGTCCAGCCGGTCCCAATCGGCGATCTCGTCGAGCAGCTCGGTGAGTGCGACCGCCTCGGCGCGCGCAGCCGGGATCGCGGTCAGCCGGTCCGCGACGTACCGGGCCGGGTCCTCGATCGTGATCGGTGGGCGTAGGTCGGTCAGCAGAACGGTCTGCTCCCAAAGCTGCTGGAGCAGGCCCGCTACCTTGTCCCGCGGGGCTCCGCCGGCGGCAAGCGATCCGAGCAGTTCCTCGTACCGCACGGGTGTCCGAGCGGCTTCCAGCGCAGCGCGCACGACCGGAGTGGCTCGGAGGTTCACACCCCGGGCGGCCTCACCCGGATCGGTCAGGACCGCGCGCTCGGTCAGAAACAACCGGTCCGCATGCAGGCTGGCGGCCGGGTTGGTGTACCACCGCAGCTCGGCACGCACCTCCGGGCGCTGCTCGAGTTCGGCGATCAGCTCGATCAGCCAGCCCATGTCCGGACGCGTCCGGATCCGCACCGGCTCGGCAGTCATCGCCAGGTCGGTCGTCTCACCCCATTGCGCCACCGCGACTCCGGCGAACGTCCCGTACGGCGTCGGCCGCGTCGCCATCCGGATCAGATAGCGCTGCAGGCTGCTGCGCATCCGGCGCAGTGCCTTCTCGGACTGGGGCTTGCCGGTGCCGGGTGGTTTGGCCAGGGCGCGAGCCAGGTCACCGGCGCCGACCGCCAGCGCACGCTGGATGCGCGGATCAGCGGGCAGCTCAGTACCCGGCGCGATGGCCGTCGGCGGATCGAGAAACGCCTCGACCGGCAGCAACGGCGTCCGCACCATGACCCAGTCCAACGGCCGATACATACCGCTCCCCTTCAGCTCAGCAGCAATACGTGATCCCAGACCGGCTCGGTCGGGGTACTCGCGGCCAGCAGCGCCAACGCCACGCCGGCTGCGCCGTCCAGCAGTCCTGGGTGCTCGCGGATCACACCGTTCGATCCGTTGCGTGAGAAGTAGCCGGTGGACAGCTCTGGCCGGTACAGCCCGAGCAAGTGCTCGGTCAGCTCGTTGACCGCTTCGGTGAACAGAGGCTCGCCAGTGGCGTTCGCGAATCGCAGTGTGATCTGCAGCAGGCCGGCCACGCCGTGACAGAGTCCGGGCGAGTCCCCGATATTCCGCACTGACCATGGTCGGCGGTATACCGCTGCCATCGCCTCGATCGCCAACTCCCGCAGCTTGGCGTCATCGATCGCCGTACCGGCCAGCCACAACGTGTGCGCCACGCCTGGACTGCCGTAACACCAGGCGCTGTGGGCAGGAACCTCCGGCGGGCCATTGGGTGTCACACATGAGGTCCAGTTCGCGCCCCACTCGTCGTCGGCCCGTTGGGCGGTCAGCCACTCGGCGACGCGCGCAATGGCCTCCGCCTGCCGAGGTACGACGTACCCGTGGCTAAGCGCGATCGACAGCGTGGCCAGGGGTCCCGGGATGCCGTGGGCCAAACCGCAGTTGTAGACGCCACCGTCGTACCACTGGGCGATGGCGGTGTCCTCGCGGATCGCCTCCGGCGGCGTGAACCAGTTCGGCTCGTCCGGACCGGAGTCGCACAGGGCAACCAAGCCGGCCAGGTCCGGGCGGCCACGGGCCAGGAGATAGCGGTTCGTGCCGGCGAGACCGTAGATGAGGTCGAACGCTTCGAACGACTGGTGTGCCGGCGTCTCGACGAACACCTCGGACAGCCCAGCGGCGGCCACCGCGATCTGCTCGTCGAGAGTCGCCAGCAGGCCGCCGTACCGGGTGCCTCCCCGGGACAGGTAAGCACCCGCGGCCGCGACGCCGGTGTGCCCGACGAACAGGCCGGGATGATTCCGCCCGGTGTCTTCGATGGCTCGGACCGCGTCGGTCAGCGCCACGTGCGCGTGCCGGTCCCACCCCTCGCCGGGAGCGATCCGGTCCAGCTGCCCGAACAGGACCGCCTTCCCGGCGGAACCGTCGAGCCCCGGCTCGGCGTCGTTGCGGCCGCGCAACCGGCCGGCGACCTCGAGAGCGCGCTCGGTGGCAGCCAGAGCGAGCTGTCCGGTCAGGATCGGCCGCCAGCCGGCATCAGGCACCGCGGGCCTGCTCCTCGGCTCGGTCATTCGGCGCGGCAGTCGGAGCAGGTCACGTCGGTGCAGCACACGTCGGTCCAGCCCGAACCGGTGATCATCATCGGTCCGGAGCTCCGGTCCGGTGCCCGGGTTCCCAGCCGGATGTCGAGGTCGAACTCGTCAATAGTTGCCGTGGGCATCTTGTTCCTCTCGATCGGGCGGCAGCCGGCCACCGAGATCCCGGGGCCGGCTGCCGCGCGGGCCGTCAGCAGTCGACAGTCGGCTTACAGTCGATCGGGCACGTCCAGTCGCTGCAGCACGGCTCGGAGTGCGGGTTGCTCGTGCCCATCAGCGGAGTGGAGACCCGGAGCGGGTCGATGGCCCCGACCCGGATGTCCAGGTCGAAGTCGTCGATCAAAGCGGTCGCCATGTTGCCCTCCTGTTGCTCGGAAGGTGCCGGCGCCGGCTCAGTTGCAGCAGGCGTCGGTACAGCAGTTGAATTCCGTCCACGGACTACTCGTCCGCGACGAGGCGGCGACCACGGGGACGCTGTGCGGGTCGAGCGATCCGACCCGGATGTCGAGGTCGAACTCGTCCCTGATCGCGGTCGTCATGACGGGCAGACGTCGGTCGGGCAGTTCCAGTCGGTGCAGCACGGCTCCGAGTGCGGGTTGCTCCGTGTCGTCAGCATCTCCGGCGTGGCGATCCGGTGCGGATCGAGGACCCCGAGCTGGATGTCGAGGTCGAAGTCGTCGAGTGTCGCAGTGGTCATGATGTCTCCTCCTGGTGCGTGTGGATGTCAATCACCCTGCGTTCGGCAGGTCCCAGGACGACAGAGACGCCGGCCGGGAAGGCCCGGGAAATCCACCCGGGCAGGACGAGGAGGCCCCCGCTCAGCGGATGCAGAGGGTGGCCGCGCAGGTCGTGTCCTGGGTGTGGCACGGACCGATCGCGGTGATCGGCCAGTAGTTCTCGACCGGCACGACGGCCCGGACCCGGATGTCGAGATCGAACTCGTCAATAGTTGCCGTAGGCATGTTCTTCCCTCTCGGTCGGCGTCGGACCAGCGTGCGTCGCGCCGAAGGCGGGAAAACAGGGGCGGGTCCCGGGAACAGGCGGGACGATCTCCCGGTCGTGCCGGGACTGCTCGAACGGGCAACAGCCGGCCCCGTTGACACGGGACCGGCTGTTGGCCGGCCGATGGACCGGGAAGACCCGGGAAGTGCTCCCTACTCGAACGCCTCCGGCGCAGGGCAGGAGCAGATCAGGTTGCGGTCGCCGTAGGCGCCGTCGATGCGGCGGACCGGCGGCCAGTACTTCGACGCGCGGTCGACCGACTGCGGGAAGGCGGCCTCTTCGCGGGTGTAGGCGTGCTCCCACTTGTCGTTGATCACCGAGGCGGCGGTGTGCGGGGCGTTGACCAGCGGGTTGTCGTCGGCCGGCCACTCCCCCGCCGCGACGCGGTCGATCTCGTGCTTGATGGCGATCATGGCGTCGCAGAAGCGGTCGAGTTCCCCTAGATCTTCAGATTCCGTCGGCTCGACCATCAGGGTGCCGGCCACCGGGAAGGACATCGTCGGGGCGTGGAAGCCGTAGTCGACCAGCCGCTTCGCGACGTCGTCGACGGTGATGCCCGTCTCCTTCGTCATCGGGCGCAGGTCGAGGATGCACTCGTGCGCGACCAGGCCGTTCTCACCGGTGTAGAGGACCGGGAAGGCGTTCTCGAGCCGCTTGGCCACGTAGTTCGCGGTGAGCACCGCGTTCTTCGTGGCGGCGGTCAGGCCCTCGCCACCCATCATCCGGATGTAGGCCCACGAGATCGCCAGCACACCGGCCGAGCCGAACGGAGCCGCGCTGATCGGGCCGACGCCGGACTCGGGGCCGGCCTGGTCGAGCAGCGGGTGGTTCGGCAGGTACGGCGCCAGGTGCGCGGCGACCGCGACCGGACCGACACCCGGACCGCCACCGCCGTGCGGGATGCAGAAGGTCTTGTGCAGGTTGAGGTGGCTGACGTCGCCGCCGAACTCCCCCGGCTTCGCGAGCCCGAGCAACGCGTTCAGGTTGGCGCCGTCGACGTACACCTGACCGCCGTGGTCGTGAACGATCTGGCAGACCTCGGTCACGCTCTCCTCGTACACCCCGTGGGTGGACGGGTAGGTGATCATGATCGCGGCCAGCTTGTCCGCGTGCTCGGTGGTCTTGGCGCGCAGGTCGTCCAGGTCGATCGTGCCGTCGTCGTTGCCCTTGACAACGACAACCTTCATGCCGGCCATCACGGCCGAGGCGGCGTTGGTCCCGTGCGCGCTGGAAGGGATCAGGCAGACGTTGCGGTCCTCGTTGCCTTGGGCCCGGTGGTAGCCGCGGATCGCGAGCAGCCCGGCGAGCTCGCCCTGGGAGCCGGCGTTCGGCTGGATGGACACCTTCGCGTAGCCGGTCACCTCGGCCAGCCAGCGCTCCAGCTGACTGATCAGCTTCACGTAGCCGGCGGCGTCCTCGATCGGCGCCAGCGGGTGCATGTCGGCGAACTCGGGCCAGGTGACCGCTTCCATCTCGGTGGTCGCGTTCAGCTTCATCGTGCAGGAGCCGAGCGGGATCATGCCGCGGTCGAGCGCGTAGTCCTTGTCGGACAGCTTGCGCAGGTACCGCAGCATCGACGTCTCGGACCGGTGCGTGTTGAAGACGGGGTGCGTCATGTACTCCGAGGTCCGCGGTACGGCGACCTCGGGCGCGGCCTGCGTGTCGTCGTACTGGACGCCGAAGGACTGGCAGACCCGGGTCAGCGCGGCGGCGTCGGTCTTCTCGTCACACGAGATGCCGACGTGGTCGGCGTCGACCTGACGCAGCCAGATGCCGTTCTGCCGGGCGGCGTCGACGACGTCCGCGGCGGCACCGGGGACGCGGGCGAGCACGGTGTCGAAGAAGTCGCTGTGCACGACCTCGACCCCACCGGCGCGCAGCGACGCGGCCAGCTTGCCCGCGTAGTCGTGCACGCGGCCGGCGATCGCCTTCAGGCCCTCGGGACCGTGGTAAACGGCGTACATGGAGGCAACGACGGCGAGCAGGACCTGCGCCGTACAGATGTTGGAGGTCGCCTTCTCGCGACGGATGTGCTGCTCACGGGTCTGCAGCGCGAGCCGGTACGCCGGGGCGCCGTCGGCGTCGACCGAGACTCCGACCAACCGGCCGGGGAGCGACCGCTCGAGACCGGCGCGGACCGACATGAAGCCGGCGTGCGGACCGCCGTAGAAGAGCGGGACGCCGAAGCGCTGCGAGGAGCCGATCACGATGTCGGCCCCGGCCTCGCCCGGCGCCTCGAGCAATGTCAGCGCGAGCAGGTCGGAGGCGACCGCAACCAGCGTCTCGCGCTCGTGCGCGGCGGCGATCAGCGGCTTCAGGTCACGGACGGCACCGCCGGAGCCCGGGTACTGCACCAGGAAACCGAAGAAGTCGCCCGCGGGCAGACCGTCGGTGGTGTCGGCGACGACGACCTCGATATCGAGCGCCTCGGCGCGGGTCTGCACCACGGCGATCGTCTGCGCGAAGGTGTCGGCGTCGACCAGGAAACGGTTCGACTTGCTCTTGCGATTCGAGCGGTGCGCCAGCGTCATCGCCTCGGCGGCCGCGGTGCCCTCGTCGAGCAGCGACGCGTTCGCGGTCGGCAGACCGGTCAGGTCGGAGACGACGGTCTGGAAGTTCAGCAGTGCCTCGAGCCGGCCCTGCGAGATCTCCGGCTGGTACGGCGTGTAGGCCGTGTACCAGGCCGGGTTCTCGACGAGACGGCGGACGATCACCGACGGCGTGAAGGTGCCGAAGTAGCCCTGGCCGATCATCGAGGTGGCGACGTTGTTGCGGGCCGCCAGCTGGCGCAGCTCGGTGAGCGCGTCGACCTCGGAGGCCGGCTCCGGGAGCCGCAGCGGCTCGGTCGACCGGATCGAGGCCGGTACGGCGGCATCCGCCAGCGCGTCGACATCGGCGTATCCGAGGAGTTCGACCATCCGCGCGACCTCGTCGGGGCGGGGCCCGATGTGCCGGTCGGCGAAGATTGCTGAAATTTCCGTCATCAAAGAGGCTCCGTTGCTGGCTGTAGCTTCCGGGGGCCTCCCCCTCTGTCACGCCATGACCGCACGCTTCAGAGTCGCCTGGCGCACTCGGTCCATGGGCCTGAGAGGTTCCGGGGAGGAATTGCCCCTTCGGCGCCCGGTTGAACGGGTCTCTCCCAAGTGCGGTGTACGGCTAGCAGAAAGAGTACCTCAGCCCGTCATGCGGGCCCGGCGGCGGGCGGCCAGCTCGTCGCTGGCGTGGCTGTCGCCCTCACCACCGTCGCCGTGACCGTCGGCACGCTCGGTCGGCAGCTCGGACAGCGAGCCCTCGACCTCACGCCAGACACCGCCGAGGGCGATGCCGAAGACTCCCTGGCCACCGGCCAGCAGGTCGATGACCTCGTCCGGCGAGGTGCACATGTAGACCGACGCGCCGTCACTCATCAAGGTGATCTGGGTCAGGTCGTCGATCCCGCGCTTGCTCAGGTGGGCGATCGCGGTCCGGATCTGCTGCAGTGAGATCCCGGCGTCGAGCAGCCGCTTGATCACCTTCAGCAACAGAACGTCACGGAAACCGTAGAGGCGCTGCGTGCCCGAACCCGTCGCCGGACGCACCGACGGCGAGACCAGACCGGTCCGCGCCCAGTAGTCGAGCTGACGGTAGGTGATACCCGCCGCGGCACAAGCCGTCGGTCCACGGAACCCGACATCAGCCGGCATCGGCCGCAGGTCGTCCTCGAAGAGCAGGCCCTGAACGCCGGCGGTGATCGCCGCCTCGGCGCGTGCTTCGGACGTCGACTGCGCCGTCAGATCCGTGTCGCCGGTGCGTGTCACGCCTGAGCCTCCCTGAATACCTACTGGAACGAGTCATCTCCGTGGAGTAACGGTGCCCCACGACTCCTTCACGGTAAGCCGCCGACCTGAGAGGGTCAACGACAACCGCTCCGAGCCGTTAGCGTGTCGCGACTCCCATACGAATCGTTACCTACCCGGCCTTGCCCGGTTCAGGCCTCCGAAGCGGGCTCAGCTCTTGTCGAAGTCTTCCGGAGTGACCTGGTCGAGGAACTCGCGGAACCGCTCGACCTCCTCTTCCTCCTGCACCTCGTCGGCCTCGTTCTCACTCTCCGGAACCGGGATCCCGGCCTCGGCCAGGATCTCCTCGGTGCAGAACACCGGTGTCCCGGTCCGCAGCGCGATCGCGATCGAGTCCGACGGGCGGGCCGAGATCTCGGTCTTGTCGTCGAAGACCAGGATCGCCTCGAAGACGCCGTCGGTCAGGTTCACGATCCGCACCTGACTGAGCGTGTGCCCGAGCACGCGGATCGTCTCCGCGAACAGGTCGTGGGTCAGCGGCCGGGGCGGCTCCATCCCCTGCTGGGCGAACGCGATCGCACTCGCTTCGGCCGCACCGATCCAGATCGGCAGGTACCGCTCACCGCCGACCTCCCGGAGCAGCACGATGGGCTGACTCGAGGGCATCTCGACCCGGACTCCGACTACGTCGACTTCGCGCACACCTTCAGCCTACTCCGCGCCGCTCAGTGCGGCAGCCGGGATCTCACCAGTGCCGTGTGCAACCGAACGGTGAGCGCCGCCAGCTCCTGCGTCCGGTCGGTACGGCGCGGGCCCGTGACCTGCTCGATCAGCCCCACCTCGCGGTCGGCGGCGGTCCGGAACGGCCGCAGGTGCCGCGGCTCGATCCCGTACGTCGCGAGCTCCGCGGCCACCTGCGCGACCACGATCGCGTCGCCCCCGTAATGCTTGCCCTCGGCCACGATCAGGCCGTGGCTCTCCAGCTCGGCGAGCAACGCCGTACCGACTCCGGCGGCCGCGCACAGCTCCGCCTTGGTCAGTCGCAGGTCGGTGCCGGTGGCACCGAAGTCGTCAGCGGCCGGCCCGGCGGCCGGCGTACTGGGGGCGATCGGCGGACCACCTGCCGCTGGGCGCAGGCCACGGTCGAGGGCACCGAGGTGCTCCTTGATGACCTTCAACGGCAGGTACTGGTCGCGCTGGGCGGTCAGCACGTAGCGCAGCCGCTCCACGTCGGCGGCGCTGAACTTGCGGTAGCCCGACGCGGTCCGCGCCGGTGTCACCAGCCCCTCGGCCTCCAGGAAACGGATCTTGGAGATGGTGACATCGGTGAACTCGGCCTGCAGCAGCTGCAGGACCTCGCCGATCGAGAGCTCAGGCTTGGCCACTGGCGTAGTAGACCAGCCGGTACTTGCCGATCTGCACCTCGTCGCCGTTGCTCAGCTGGACCTCGTCGATGCGGTCCCGGTTCACGTAGGTGCCGTTCAGGCTGCCGACGTCGCGGACCTTGACGCCGTACGCGTCGCGACGGAACTCGGCGTGCCGGCGGGAGACCGTCACGTCGTCGAGGAAGATGTCGCTGTCCGGGTGCCGGCCCGCGGTGACCACGTCGACGTCGAGCAGGAACCGGCTGCCCGCGTTCGGGCCGCGCTGGACGATCAGCAGTGCCGACCCGGCCGGCAGCGCACCGACGGCGGCCTGGTCGTCGGCCGACAGCGGCTCGCCCTGGTCGAAGCGCTCGGTCTCGGGCTCGGCGCTGATCGGCGTCAGCATCGCGGTGTCCGTCACACCCGGCGTCGGCGTCGCGGCGGCCGGTCGGTCCGCCCCAGGGAGCATCGCTCCGCACTGCGAGCAGAAGCGGCTGCCCTCGGAGTTCTCGTGCCCGCACTGGTTGCAGAACGGCATGCTGTGATCCTCCCGATCGCCGGCGGTCCGGCGACGTTGTTGTTCGTAGACCCCGTGATGACAAGTGTGGACCCGGGCCCCAACCCTCTACCAGCGGTTGAGGTCCGGTAAACCTACCAGGACGGTGTCAGCTCGGGTCGAGCTGGCCCTTGTAGGTCTCGGCGTCCATCAGGGCCTCGACCTCGGCGATGTCGTCGACCTCGATGTCGAGCAGCCAGCCCTCGCCGTACGGGTCGGTGTTGACCAGGTCGGGCTGGTCGGCCAGCGCCTCGTTCACCGCGCGGACCGTGCCGTTGACGGGTGCGAACAGGTCGCTGACGCTCTTGGTCGACTCGAGCTCGCCGCAGGAGTCACCGGCGCGCACCGCGCTGCCGACCTCGGGGAGCTGCACGTAGACGATGTCGCCGAGGGCGTCCTGCGCGAAGTCGGTGATGCCGACCCGCACCGGGGCTTCCTCGTTGGCCTTCACCCATTCGTGCTCGGCCGTGTACTTCAGGTCTTCGGGGTACACCGTCGTTCCTCTTTCTCGAAGGAATTACTTGGTCGGGCTGGGCGCCGGGCGAGCGTAGCGATGCTCCTCCTGCGCGTGCAAGGCGGTGATGGCGACGCTGGTCTCCTCGTTCACGTCCGCCGTCCCGCCGATCTGGGGACCGGTCACCTCACTGACCAGACCGCCGGGAAAGTTGGAGGCCTCGGCCAGGCTGTGCGAGTCGCCGATCGCCTCGATCACGTACGGCGAGTTCACCTTCTTGCCGTCGATCAGGATGCCGGGGGCGTCGTCGACGAAGTCGGTACTGGCCACCACCCGGGCCAGGCCGTTGATCTGGATCGCCTCGGCGCCGGCGTCGCGCAGCTCCTCGATCGCGTCCAGCAGGTTGCTCGACGTCATCTTGCTCTGCGGATCGTTCAGCGTGATCCGGACACCGGGGCCGCGGGCAGGCAGTGTGCCGGCCAGGATGCCGAGCGTGCGGATCTGGGCGTCGGCCTGCTCCTGGGCGGTCTTCGCCTTGTTCGCGCTGGAGGACAGCGTGTTCTTGCGCTCCTCCAGCTCCGCGATCTCGCTCTCCAGCCGCCGGGTGTTCTGGCCGAGGCCGTCGAGGATCGCGATCAGGTCCTCGCGGCGGGCGTTCTGATAGCCGTCGTCGGCCCGGTTCACCCGGACCTGGACGACCGCCGTACAGGCGACCAGCGCGAGCACGACCGCCACGATCGCCTGGCCGCGGGACGGCTTGAAGCCGGCCTTCAGGCGGCGGACGGCGAGGTTCGGCGTCCGCGGCTTCTTCGCGACCGGCATCGGCGTCGGCTCCACCGGATGCGCCTGCTCGACCGACTCCGGCTCGGGCTCACGCCGAACCGGCGGCTCAGGCTCACGTCGTACCGTCGGCTCAGGCTCACGTCGTACCGTCGGCTCGGGCTCACGCCGTACCGGCTGCGCGGGCTCACGCCGTACCGGCTGCGCGGGCTCGGGCCGGGTTGGTGGCTCGGGCCGGGTCGCTTCGGGACGAGTTGGTTCGGGGTCCGGGGTGGGGAAGCGCGGGGGCTTGGCGTGCTCCGACTTCGGGCGGCGCGGGAGCTCGTCCTGCACGTCCGGCTCGGCCTCGGCGTCCGGCCCGGCGGGCTTGCCGTCGGCACCCCACCAGCTCGCGATGACCGTCGGCTGATCGTCCGCCGCGGTCGGCTCGGGAGCCGACTGCTCGGGCGTGCTCTGCTCCGGGCCTGTCTGCTCCGGTGCTGTCTGCTCCGGTGCTGGCTTCTCCGGGTCCGGGGTGTCCGGCTTCTCGTCGCTCATGATCAGGCCCGGAAGATGTGCCGGCGGATCGCGGCCATGTTGGTGAAGATCCGGATGCCCAGGACGACGACCACGCCGGTGGACAGCTGCGAGCCGACGCCGAGCTGGTCGCCCAGGTACACGATCAGCGCCGCGATCAGCACGTTGGACACGAACGACACCACGAACACCTTGTCGTTGAAGATCCCGTCCAGGAACGCGCGCAGCGCGCCGAACACCGCGTCCAGCGCCGCGACCACCGCGATCGGCAGGTACGGCTGCGCCCACTCCGGCACGTCCGGTGCGACCAGCAGGCCGACCACCACACCGATGACCAGTCCGAGTACGGCGATCATTTCTCGATCACCTTCGCGTATCGCAGCGCGATGGTCGCATCCGCCGGCACCAGCAAGGAATCCTCCGTCGTGATCGTCATCCGGACATCGAAGTTGCTGACCAGGTACTGCACCCACTGGCCACCCGAGCTCTGCGCGAACCGGGCCGGCAGCGTCCCGGTGTCACCGATCGCCAGCACCGTGTACGGCGGGGTCAGCGACGTGTAGTCGACCGTGATCGCGCTCCCCGCCCCACGGATCGCGGTCATCGCGGTCAGCCGGTGACCGTTCACCGAGATCGCCTCCGCACCGGCCGTCCACAGCCCGTTGACGAGCTGCTGGAGGTCGACGTCGAGCAGCCGGCCTTCCTTGTCCGCGTCCTTGGCGTCGTCGACCACAGCTTTGACACCCGGCCCGGTCACCGCGACTGCCCCGGTCTGCAGCTCCAGGTCGTCCACCTGCTGCTGCAACGCCGTACCGTCGCTGGTGTTGCTCAGTCCCTCGGCCTGCAGCCGGCGGACCTCGTCGGCCAGCCGGATCTGATCGGTGCGCAACCCCTTGAGCCGGTTGTCGGCCTGGTTGATGCGGGTGATCAGCTCCTTGCGCTGCTTCTCCGCCTCCGGCGCACTGCGGTAGTTCTGCGACGCCGCGACCGCGATCAGGAACCCGAGCACCAGCGCCGCGACCGTCAGCATCGCCCGGTGCCGCACCCGGGCCGGCTTGCCACCCTGCTCCGGCCGGCTCCGGGCGGCAACGGCGTACCCCTCGTCGATCGGGTGCGCCACCAGGTTGTTCAGCAGCGACATCGACGCGTCGACGCGGCGCGGCGGCGGCGCCGGTTTGGTCGCGGGCTCGGTCACTGGGACTACCGGGCCTTGTCGATCGGTTTCACTGTCTGGATCAGGTGCCGCAACTGCTCGAAGTAGAGCACTCCGGCCCAGTAGTAGAGCGCTGTGCCCCAGATCGCGAACGCCCAGCCGACGACGCGGGCCAGCAGGTTCAGCGTGCTGTCGCCGTCACCGAGCAGCAGCAACGGGAACGCGTAGAGCAGACAGAAGGTCGCCGACTTGCCGAGGAAGTGCACCGGCAGCGCGTTGAAGCCGCGGCGGTGCAGCGCCGGCAACGTGAACGTGAGCAACAGGTCACGCAGCGGCAGCGCGATCGCCAGCCACCACGGGATGATGTCGCGCAACGCCAGGCCGAGCACGGTGGCGAAGATGTAGAGCCGGTCGGCCACCGGGTCGAGCATCTGCCCGAGCCGGGTGGTCTGGTTCATCCGGCGCGCGATCTGGCCGTCGGCCCAGTCCGTGAAACCGGAGATCGCCAGCACGAGCAACGCCCAGCCGTCCTCGTGCGGCCCGAGGATCAGCCACAGGAACAGCGGCACACCCAGCAACCTGAGGAAGCTGAGCGCGTTCGGGATCGTGAGCACCCGGTCGGACACTTCCAAGTCCGGCACGCGCCCCCTCCTCTCTCAACCCCTGGATATTCGGTCGTAACTGTACTTGGGCCCCTGGCCCGGGCCATGCCCGGCCACGCGGGCAGGGCCCACTACACCTGAACGCGTCCGCGGGTCACCCGCTATGGGTGCTATGAACCGGTGATCCGATCGATACTGGACCGTGTCCAAGTTCCTGGTACTCATCTACGGCAATCCGCAGTCCCGGGCAGTGTGGGACGGCCTCACCGACGAACAGAAGCGTGAAGGGATGGCAGGGTACGCCGCTCTGCACGAGGCCTTGGCCGAACGTGACGAGCTGCTCGCCTCCGAGTCTCTGGCCGAGCCGTCGGCGACCAAACAGGTCCTGGTGCGTGACGGCAGGCCACTCACCACGGACGGCCCGTTCGCCGAGGTGAAAGAGCAGCTGGCGGGCTTCTACCTTCTCGACTGCGAGTCGATGGAGCGTGCGGCCGAGATCGTTGCCCTGATCCCGGAGGCGCCGTACAGCGTGGTGGAGGTGCGTCCGGTGCGCGACCTGTCGGCGTACACGTGATGGCGGTCGAGGAGGTGCTGCGTGCGCAGGCACCTGCCGTGCTGAGTGCGCTGGCACGCCGGTACGGCGATTTCGCCGCCTGCGAGGATGCGGTCCAGGAGGCGTTGCTCGCAGCATCGATGCAGTGGCCGAGCGACGGCGTACCGGAGAATCCGCGGAGCTGGCTGATCACGGTCGCGTCCCGGCGGCGGATCGAGGTGCTGCGTAGTGAGGCGGCCCGGGTACGGCGTGAGTCGGCGGCCGAGCCGTCGGAGCCTGCCTCGGTGTCGTCGGTCGACGACTCGCTGACGCTGCTGATGCTGTGCTGTCATCCGGAGCTCACTCCCCCGTCCCAGGTCGCGCTCACGCTGCGAGCGGTCGGCGGGTTGACCACCGGCGAGATCGCCCGGGCCTTTCTGGTGCCGGAGGCAACCATCGGCCAGCGGATCAGCCGGGCGAAGGCGAAGCTGCAGGGTGCCCGGTTCGCCCTGCCACCGGAGGACGAGCTGGCGGCCCGGCTGACCGCCGTACTGCATGTGCTGTATCTGATCTTCAACGAGGGCTACACGGCGTCATCCGGTGAGTCACTGCACCGCGTCGAGCTCAGCGCGGAAGCCATCCGGCTCACTCGGCAACTCCGTGCGCAGCTGCCGGACGAGGGTGAGGTCGCGGGTCTGCTCGCGCTGATGCTGCTCACCGATGCCCGCCGGCCTGCCCGGACCACTCCCGAGGGGCACCTCGTACGGCTGCCCGAGCAGGACCGCTCCCGCTGGGACCCGCTGGCCATTGCTGAAGGCATCGAGCTGATCACCACTACCTTGGCGACCGCTCCGGTCGGCCCGTACCAGCTGCAGGCCGCCATCGCCGCCGTACACGATCAGGCCGCCGATGCGGACGCCACTGACTGGCGCCAGATCCTGATGCTCTACGAACTCCTGGAAGCCACGGCTCCCGGGCCCATGGTCACCCTCAACCGCACAGTCGCCGTAGCCATGGTCCACGGCCCCACTCCGGCGCTCGCTCTCCTGGATACCGTCGACCCGGCCCTCACCGACCACCACCGGCTGGCCGCCGTACGGGCTCACCTCCACGAGCTAGCCGGCAACACCGCCGCTGCCCGAGAGTCCTACCTCGAGGCCGCGCGGCTCACCCAAAGCACTCCCGAACACCACTACCTACAGTCCCGAGCCGACGCCCTACTGGACGACTAGCTGGGTCCGGACCGCGTCCATGGCTCGGGTAGTGGACCAGCGGGCGAGCTCCGGCCAGGTGTGGTCGCGGCGTAGCGCCTGGATCAGGCGGGTGCCGATGAAGTAGCCGATCCGGGTCGGGAACTCGCGCTCGCCGCCGAACGCGAGGTAGCGGCCGAGCGTGTCGCCGTCCTCGGCGTCGAGGTCCCGGAGGATGGCCGCCGCGGCCGCATCCTGTTGCTGCTCGCAGTCGGCGAGCCAATCGTCGTACCCGGGACCGAACCAGAGGTGTTCGGCCAGCGTGTACTCCGGGAAGAGCTCGGCGGTCAGTGCAGTCGCGAAGCCCTCGGCATAGACCGTGCACCCGAGAGTGGTGTCGGAAGGCCAGGGCTCTGCCGGCAACGGCAACTGCAGTGCGTGGGCAATCTCGTGGGTGGCGAGAATGCGAGCGGACCGCTCATCGAGGATCTGCTCGACGGCCAGATAGAGCTTCCCACCGGACACCCACCCGTTCGACGTACCGAGTCCAACCATCGCGACCCCCTGAAGGTCGACATGCTCAGCCTCCAACAACGGCACAACGCGCGCCGCCGCCTCCTCGATCCAGCGAACCCCATGCGGCGCGTTGACCCAGATCCGCTCTTCCTGCTCCCGGTACGTCGCCAACGCGCGCTCACGCCGTTCCGAGGTCAGCGTGCGGCCGGTGTTGGTCAGGTCGTCCAGCACCTCCGGGTGCTGCCCGACATACTCGTCCCAGCCGTCCGGTGCGTTGTCCCAGAAGGCCAGGAACGCCGGTACGAGATCCCTCACCTCTAGGCCCATCCGGGCAAGCTAGCGACGCCGACCCCGCGCCCGGGGGTCAATGGCCGGTAGCTGCCACCGTTCTCGGCGGCAGGGGCCGGCCCCAGCTCAGCTCGGCCTCGATCCGCAACTCCAGGACACCGTCCCGGGCGTAGGGACGCACGGCGCTCTCGACGCCGGCGTCGAACGCCGCGGCCTCCTCGGCCGGCATCAACTCCCGGGCCAGACTCGAGGTCGAGTGAAACTGCTCCACGTAGTCGGCGACACGCTGGTGGTACGTGATCGGCGCGGTCCGCGCCGTACCGCTCAGGTCGAGCAGGCCACGTTCCTGGATGGCGTCGACGACCTTGAACTTCGGGTTGAAGTCCTGCTTGCGCGAGTGCAGCTTGATCAGGGCCCTCACGGCGTCCCGCCAGGGCGTGTCCACCGGCCCGTGCTCGATCACGACCAGCTGCGCGTTGGGTGTCAGGTGCGGGACGATCTGGGCGAAGGTCTCCTCCCACGGCATCCAGTGGATGCTGGCGCCGGCGGTGACGAGCGCGTACGGCCCGGTCAGCTCAGCGGTCTCGATGCCGCTCACCTGCCAGTGGATGGCCGGGTGGTCGCCGCCGGGCCGCTGCTTCCCCGCCGCGATCATCGCCGGGGCGATGTCGATCGCGTCGACGGCTTCGACCCTCGGCGCGAGCGGACGCGCGATCGCTCCCTCGCCGGCACCGATGTCGAGCACGCGTCGCGGCTCGTCGGTGATCAGCGCTTCGAGCCTGTCGAAGACCTCGTCCGGGTACGGCGGCCGATGCTGGTAAGCCTCCGCCACCGCCTGATGCTGGAACGTCCCCGCCAGATCAGTCATCCGGTCCCCCAAACAGCCGAGTGTGCCCGGGCGCTGCGCACCGGATCACCCACAGTAGATGCAGGTCAGTCGGGCGCTGTGACGAGGCGGGTGCCGTCGAGGCGGAGGCCGTGGCGGCGGAGGCTGGCGCGGGCGTAGGTGCGTTGGAAGAGGACGAGGGCTGCCAGGGTGACGACCAGGAGGATGTCGTCGAGGAGCGGCACCAGGTCGATCGGCAGGGTCGCGGCGAACAGCACCCGGACGGCAGCGTCGACAAGGAACGCTGCGCCCCAGAACGCGGTACAGGTGCGGAGCAGGCGCTGGAACACCTCGGAGCTGTCCCAGTTGTGTGCCCACTGTTCGGCCTTTTCCGGTGGGAGGACCAGACGTCCTGCCTCGTACAGGAAGGGTTTGCGCGCGAGCAGCGTGAGCAGGCACCACAGCCCGAGGGCTGCTGTCCCCCAGCCGTTCCGGATCAGGAGCACCCGCGGGTTGCCGCTGACCAGTGAGATGCCGATGCTGAGCAGCATCGTGCCGAGCACGAAGACCTGGATCCCGGTCACCCGACGTTCGCGGATCCCGTGCACGACGGCGGCCGCTCCCGTCAGCACCGCACCGGCCAGGAGCGCGACGAACTGGCTCGCTCCCGCCCAGCGCAGGCCGTAGAACGCGACCAGCGGAAGACCGAGCTCGAGGATCAGCGGCCGCCGCCACCAGGGTGTGTTCGTCATTGGTCCTCCTCGATGCCTGAGGCAACGATCCTGGCCGTGAACAGGGCGACCAGCTCGCGGGTGTAGGTGTCCAGATCAAGTGCCGGCGTGCCGTGGAACTGCGCCGGCGCGGCGTCGACGGCGCCCCGGATGGCGACCGCCATCGAGCGGATGTCGAAGTCCTGGAAGTCGCCGGACCGCTGCCCCTCGGCCAGCAGACCTTCGAGCCCGTGCACGCTGACCTCTCGCGACGACTGCTGGTCGTAGTGCTCACCGTCGGGTTTGCGCACGTACGGCCCGATCGCGGTCAGCGCCGCGACATCTTGCGGATGGTCGTGGACGAACCGCAGGTTCGCCTCCAGATAGCCGACGAGTTTGCCGCGCAGGGTCGTCTCCTGCGCCATCCGCTCCAGGATCGCCTGGGCGCCGGCGGTGAACACCTCGATCAGCACCTGCTGGACCAGGTCGTCCTTGTCGCGGAAGTGGTACGACACCATCCGTGGGCTGCTCAGTCCGGCGTGCTTGGTGATCCGGGCGAACGACGCACCGGCATATCCGGACTCGGCCAGCACTTCGATCGCGGCCCGCACGATCTGCGCCCGCCGGGCCACGTTGGTGACGGATCGCTGCTGCTCAGTCATCGCAGTGCACTCCACAGCTCGCAGTGATGCGTGGTCGCGGTGTCGGCCGGCCGGACCCGTCCGGGTTCGAGCACCTGCGGTCCCGGTGCGAACCAGCCGGTCCGCGGCCAGTACGGCGTACTGACGCCGTTGGGATCTCCAGTCGCGGCGAACCGGGCCACGTAGTCGATCATCGTCCGGGACAGGCGCTGCTGCGGTGCAGACAAGGTGAACGTCGCCGCTCCCGCCGGGTCGTCCCACAGGTACGGAACATCGGAGCCGTGGTAGGCGCCGAGCGCGAAGTCCGCGTCGATGTGGAAGATCACCGGGGCGTTCTGGTCGGCGAACTCGTAGGCGTACGTCGGCACCCGGCGCGCGAGCGTTCGCTCGGTCTCCTGGTTCGGGCAGACGTAGGCGCGATCGCCGACGATCGCCGACCAGGCCGCTGCCGGGCTGACGCCCGGACGGACCGGATAGGCCCGCTCCACCTCGCCGGCGCGGTCGCCGAAGGCTCGGTGCAGCAGGTCGCGGTACGCCGTGATGTCCTTCGCCTGATCGGCGAGCGCCACCAGAATCGTCCCCTCGTCCTTGGTCGTTCCGATCAGCACCGGGATCCGCGGATAGCGGCCGTGCTCGATCGCCGTCGCAGGGTGTTCGGGCAACGTGGGCGTGCCGTACGCCGGGCCCCAATACGCCACGGCAACCGCCGGGTCGGTCAGCAACCGAGTGGTCGGCAGAGTGCGCAGACAGTCGAGGACCGCGGTTGTACAGCCGAACTTGGCCGCCACGTCCTGACCGGCCCGCTGCACCGTCGCGACCGGCTGCCAGCTCGCGACCTTGGCGCCCGCGCCCGGAATCAGCGCATCGACCGGGTTCGCCGTACTGCAGGTGCCGGTCTGGATCATCACCCGGCTGAACAGGCCACGGGCGGCCGGTGACACGAACTGGCCGCAGACGCTGTCCCCACCGCCGGACTCTCCGAACAACGTCGTACGGCGCGGGTCGCCACCGAAGGCCGCGATGTTCTGCTGAACCCAGCGCAGCGCCGCCTGCTGGTCCTGGAGCCCGAACGTTCCCGAACCGGTGAGGCCGGGCGCACCGAAGAATCCGAAGACGCCCAGACGGTAGTTCAGCGTCACCACCACCGCATGGCCCCCGACCGCCAGCCGCCGAGGCACCAGGTCGCTGCCGGCGCCGCTACTCAGACCGCCACCATGCACGTAGACGAGCACCGGGAGATTCCGGTCGGCACCGGCTGGTGCCGTGACATTGAGATACAGACAGTCCTCACTGGTCGATCCCGGCGTCCCTGCCGACGGACTCGCGACCTGGGCGCACCGGTTGCCCGGTTGCACCGCCGCCCGAACCCCGGACCATGGCCGCACCGGCTGCGGGGCTTGCCACCGCAGCGTCCCGACCGGTGGCGCCGCGTACGGGATCCCCTCGAACGAGCGGTACCCAGCGTGCACCTGGCCACGCACGGCACCCGACGCCGTCCGGACGACAGACTCCGTGCTGGGGACCGGCTGGACTCCCGTCAGCAGTGTCATGACCACGCCGCCGACGGCGACTGTTCCTGCGATGCTCATCGTCTTATCCAATCAGATCAAAATTTATCTGACCAGATAAAAGTAACACAATGCTGCGCCCGTGACACTCCGTACGGCGAGAGTCAGTCGTAGGTGGCCTGGAGGTGCCAGGTGTTCTGGTGGAGGCTGAAGAGCCAGGCTCGGGTGTCGGCGGTGACGAACTGGAAGCGGGCCTGGCGGGAGGTGGCGGCGGGGTCCCACCAGCGTTCGTCGGTGGTCCAGGGGCCGGCCCAGGCGGTGATCGGGTGGAGTTTGTTGCTGTCGGCAACTCGACGGCCGGGGGCGAGGCGGAAGGCGGTGGGGGCGGCGGAGAGGTCGCCGCGGGCGGTGACGGAGACCTGAGCACCGTTGGCGCCGTAGACCTGGGCCGGGAGCGGGTCGGGGAAGACGGTGGTCGGGGCGAGCGCTGTGATCGCGCCGGGCCAGGGCTGGTCGGGTGCGTGGGCCGGGACCGGGCGGTCACCCCAGGGGACCTGGGTCTGGCGCTCCGCGAAGCCGCGGCCACCGCCGACCACCACTGACACGACAGCGCCGTGACCGAGCATGCTCTGGACCCGGGACAGCGCGCGGTGGATCCGCTCGTCCGGACCGCCGCCCCACAGGCCGTCGGCCTGGGCACCGACCGGGTCCACCTGCTCCGGGATGAGCCGGATCCGGGTGACCGGTGACGTCAGCCCACTGGTCGCCGTACCGCTGCCTTGGAGTTGCCAGCGGACCCGGTCGACCACATCCGCGGCGGTGAACCAGCGCGGGTGCAACCACTCCCGCTCGTGGATCCGGCCGGACTCCGTGCCGACCTCGACGCGCAGGGTCGTACACACCCCGCCCAGCTCGGTCAGCCGGGCGACCAGCTCGTCGGCCACCGACCGGACCGCGAACGCCACCTGGTCGACCCGGTCCACCGGCGGCTCGAAATCGAGACTGCGGGTGAGCTCCGGCGGCACCTCCCGAGCCACCACCGGCCGGTCGTCCGCTCCGCGGGCGAGCTGATGCGCGAAAGCACCGTCCGGGCCGAACCTGGTCAGCACCTCGGTCGGAGACAACTGCGCGAACGCCCCCAGCGACCGCAACCCGAGCCGCCGCAGCAGACCGGTGAGCGTCGGCTGCTCCAGTACGTCGACGCTCAGCGGCGCGAGGAATCCCGGCGAATCGCCCGGCGGCACCACCAGCACCCGACTCCGCTCCGAACTCGCCCGAGCCGCCTGCTCAGCCGCGAACGGCCCGTCCGCGACCCCGATCCGGCCACCCGGCACCTCGAACGTCTCCAACCGGTCGAGCAACTTCTCCGCAGCCGCCGACTCACTCCCGTAGAACCGCTCCGGCCCCCGCGCCCGCACCGCACACATCCCCGGCCGGATCACCTGCACCCCCGGCGTCAGCGCCTCCAAACACTCGACCACCGGCTCGAACGCCCGCGCATCCGTCACCTGGTCGTACTTCACCACTACCAGCTCCGGACACCGAGCCTGCGCCTCCCGAGCCCGCTGCCCCCGCCGCACCCCCTCCCGCCGAGCCGCCACCGAAGTAGCCAGCACCCGCCCCTTCTCCAACACCGCAACAGCCCCCTCCCCCACCCCCGCCGCCACCACCACAGGCCAATCCGGCACCCAAACCACCATCACCCGCCTCACCCGACTGCTTCTTCCTGCCAGGTGGGGGCCGTGGTGAGAGTCGGAGGCGTGAGGACGCGGAGGGTGCCGTCGGGGGCGGGGAGCCAGAGGTTGTGGCGGCGGGGGGTGGTGCCGGCTCGGCGGGTGGTTACGGCGACGGTGGCTTGGCGGGCGGTGAGGAGACCTTCGCCGTCGCCCAGGCCGGTCCAGGTGTTGCTTTCGATCTCGAGCCGGGCCTCGCTGCCCGGCCAGGAGCCATAGGCGATCAGGAGTGCACCGCGGGTCCGCAAGCGGGCCGCCAGCCGGGACGCCTCCCCGGGCGTCACCTCCCCGGGCGGGCGAACCACCACAACCGTCAGCGCATCAACCAGCGCAGCCACCACGCTGAGCCATTCGTTCCCGGGATCCGGCACCAGCACCAGCCGCTCGAGGTCGACCCCGAGCGCCCGCGCCGCCTCCGCACCGAACGAGGGCAGCCCGACCACCCCGCACCAGGCCCCCTCTGCCGACGGCCCTGCCATCAACGCCATCAGCAACGCGGTCGACCCCTGCACCGAATACACCGCGCCACCCCGCAGCGGCGCCCCCGCCAGCAACTCGGAGACCACCGGCGACGTCGGCAGCCCGCGGTCCACCGTCGCCGTGTCCAGCGCCTGCTGCACCTTCGCCTCAGACGCCCGCGCCTTCGCCACCCGCGTCTTGGACAGGAAGGCACGAGCCTCGTCGAGCGCCGTGATCCCCGTCATGACCCCATGTTCGAACACCTGTTCGATCGTGTCAATCCGGCCGCCTTGAGCACCCCTCAACCACTTTGACGCCCGGCAAATGGTCGAGCGGTGCTCAACGTCGTACGAGCGGCCCGCTTTGAGCGCCCGTCAACCACGTTCGCGGGGGCGAGAGTGACTGAACCGTGCTCAAGGCCGGGTGAGCCAGTGGCCGCGCTAGGGTCCGGGCATGCTCCGCGTCGATCATCCCCGCTTCCGCAGCGCGCTCCAGGAGATCGAGGACAGCATCGACACCGCCTGGAACACGCTCTGCGCCGACTCCGGCGTCACACCCGGTACGCCGGAAGCCCAGGAGCTCGCTCAGATCGTCCTGCAGGACACCTCCGAGTTCGGCTGGCGAGTCGTGGACGGTGCGCTCAAGCAGCTGACCTGCACCGAGTGCGGCTCCGGACTGGGCACCGGCCCCCTCGGATGCACCGCCTGCGACCTCGCGAACGGCTTACGCTTCGCCGCCCAGGAGGTGGGCAACGAGCACACCATCCGCGTCTCCTCCGCGGTCGCCCGCACGCGCACCCGCTACACCCCACGCGCCCGCACCAGCTACGAGCTACTGCTGCCCGGGCTGCTCGAAAGCAAGCTACCCACCACCGCGCAGTTTCAGCGGGCGAAAGACCTGATCAACCAGCTCACCGACGACGAGCTGGAGCAGCTGATCGACCCCGCCCCCTTCTTCGGCGTCCTCTGATGGGCAACCTGCGGATCAACGACCCCCGCTTCCGCAGCGCACTGCAGGAGATCGAGGACAGCATCGACACCGCCTGGAACACGCTCTGCGCCGACTCCGGCGTCACACCCGGTACGCCGGAAGCCCAGGAGCTCGCTCAGATCGTCCTGCAGGACACCTCCGAGTTCGGCTGGCGAGTCGTGGACGGTGCGCTCAAGCAGCTGACCTGCACCGAGTGCGGTTCCGGCCTAGGCGCCGGCCCACTCGGATGCACCGCCTGCGACCTCGCGAACGGCTTCCGCTTCGCCGCCCGGGAGACCGACCGCCCGGACGCGATGTCCCGCAACGAGCACGCACTCCGGGTGTCCTCGGCCGTCGCTCGCACCCGCCACCGCTACACCCCGCGCGCCCGCACCGGCTACGAGATCGTCCTGCCCATGCTCCTGGCCGGCAAGATCCCCACCACCCCACAGGCCCAGCGCGCCAAGGACCGCATCAACAAACTCACCGACGACCAACTCGAACAGCTGATCCCCTGCGACGAAGACCTCTGACCTTTGAGCACGGTTCAGTCATTTCCGCGCGCCAAAAGTGGTTGATGGATGCTCAAGGTGCAACCCGGCCGCGGCCTTGAGCACGGCTCAGTCACTTCCGCGCGCCGAAAATGGTTGGTGGGTGCTCAAAGTGCGGCGGGGGCGGGACCTAGGGTGGTGGCATGGCGAAGACGATTGCTACTAATACCAAGGTTGATCTCGAGGGGTTGCTGGAGTTTGTGCGGCCGCGTCATCACATGCTGCTGATCACGACCCGCGCGAACGGTACGCCGCAGGCCTCGCCGGTGTCGGGTGGTGTCGACGAGCAGGGGCGGATCGTCATCTCGTCGTACCCGGAGCGCGCCAAGAGCACCAACGTCGAGCGGAACCCGCAGACCAGTGTTGTGGTGCTCTCTGATGAGTGGAACGGCGCGTGGGTGCAGGTGGACGGCGAGGGCGAGGTCATCCAGCTGCCGGACGCGGTGGAGCCGCTCGTGGACTACTACCGCTCCATCTCCGGCGAGCACCCCGACTGGGACGAGTACCGCGAGGCCATGCGTGCCCAGGGCAAGTGCCTCATCCGCATCACGCCCACCCGCTGGAGCCCGCTGGCCACCGGCGGCTTCCCCGCTCACCTCGCCGACTGAGACCGCCCGAGACCGCCTGAGACCAACTGCCGATGCCGACAGCGCTGGTGATTCACGCCCATCCGGACGACGAGGTCTTCGCCACCGGCGCTGCCACCAGTGTCCTCAGCTCCGAGGGCTGGCAGGTCGCGCTCCGCGTCGCCACCGCCGGAGTCGGTACGGCGGCCAACCGGCTCCCCGGCTCCTGCGAGCTGCTGGGGATCCACGAGTGGGACTGGCTCGGCGGCTCCGACCGCTGGATCGACGACGGCGGCCAGGGCGGACCGCGAACTGTGGCGGCGGCCGACCCGAGTGCGATCGCAGCGGAGGTGGTCAAGGCCATCCGCGGACGAACGCCTGACCTGGTCCTCACGGTGGGCAGCGACGGTCTGACCGGTCACCCGGACCACATCGCCGTCTCGCGAGCAGTTCAGCTGGCCGTCCGGCAGGAGCCCCGTCGCACCTTGGGCGCCCGTCTCCGCGCACAGGATGTCCGAGCCGGCCAGGACCTCCTAAAGCAGCTCCTCCCCGACGCGCAGATCGGCTCAGGCAGAGTCGTCGGTTGTCCCGAGGGCACCGAGCTGGAGCTGGTCGAGGGCGCCTCGGAGGACAGCAGGCGACAGGCGCTCGACCAGTACTACGACCGGCTCGGCACCGGGCCACTCGCCGAGCTGGTGCGCACCCACAACAGTCGCAGCGACGGGCTGCTGCTCCGTGCGGTCTTCGACGCCACCGGCTGGCAGTACGACCGCTTCGAAGTGCTCTGCCCTGGCGCCTGAGGATTCAGGTTCGGGTACGGCGTTCCATGGTTTCGGTGATGCGCTTCATCGCGCCTTCGAGGTGGTCGCGGAGGGCGGTCTCGGCGCCGGGCTCGTCGTGGGCCATGCAGGCGTCGAGGATGGCCTGGTGTTCGCGGCGGGTCTGCTCGATGCGGGCCTTGGTCTGGCGGGAGCCGAAGCGGTAGCGCTCGCTGTTCTGCCAGACGGGCTCGATGGCGCGCGGCAGCCAGCGGGAGCCGCCGGCGCGGTAGATCGCGAAGTGGAACTCGGTGTGCGCCTGGCGGGAGGCGATGTTGTCGCCGAGTTTGGAGAGGCGGACGTGCTCGGCCAGCGCGGTGCGGGCGGCGGCCGCGTCGGCGTCGGTGAAGCGGGTGGCGGCGGCGCGGACGGCGAGGGACTCCAGCGACAGGCGGGTCTGGTGGGTGTCGCGGAGGTCTTCGACCGACAGCTCGCGGACCCAGGCGCCCTTGTGGGGCACGATCTCGACCAGTCCGAGCGCGGCCATCCGGCGCAGTCCCTCACGGATCGGCATCTGGCTCATGTCCAGCCGTTTGGCGAGCTCCTCGAGCCGGAGCGCCGTACCGCTGGGCAGTTCACCGGACAGGATGAGCTCGTGCAGTTCGGCGGCTGCTTCCTCGGCGAGAGTACGACGGCCGGTCGGTCCCCCAGGCGTGAGCTCGAGTCGTCGGGTCATTGGGTGCGGGCTGCCTCTCTCCTCCACACAGAACAGCTCTGGGAGGTAACCGTACGGCAGGCCGGGCCGTCACCGCGCCTTCGCCGACAGATTGCTCAGCTCCGGCTTCAGCCGAGCGCGGTCAGATCCAGCAAAAACCGTTCACCGGAAGCGGATCGGTCCAGAACGTCACTGATCCGGCTGGCCGGCAACAGCTCGACTTCCGACCGCAGCCGCGCCGGTGCGATGTCCGCCAGGGCCTGTCCGACCGCACCGGGCTCGAGTGTCGTCCGCTGCACGTTGACCGGCAGCACTCGCAGGTCACGACCGATCAGCTGATGCAGGTCGAGTGTTGTGAACTCACCAGTCTTGTAACCCAGTAGGGCGATTCGCCCGCCCGGTGTGATGTGTCCGAGCACCCCACTGGTCACCGGACCGCCCAGAGTGTCGATCGCAAGGTCACACCACGGCAGGTCGCGACCAACCTGACCCAGTTCGTCCACACGCACGATCTGGTCGACCAGATCACCAACCAGCCCCACCGACTCGGACACTCCGGCCAGTCCGATCACTCGCGCCGCACCTGCCGACCGGGCGACCGCTGCGCACAGTCGCGCGACCAGTCCGGTGATACCGGTGACGACGACCGTCTCACCAGCGAGCACCTGACCAACTCGCCGTACGGCGGTGTGCGCCGTCAACGCTGGTGTCAGCAACGTCAGGGCGGTCGCGGGCTCCATGGACGCCGGCACCGGATGCACAGCAGCGTCGGGCACAACGGCGTACCGGCCCCACAGCCCAGATCTGGTCACGCCGATGCCTTCACCACGCAGCACCACACCGGCGCCAGCCTCGGCGACCGCCGAACTGACCACCACTCCGAACCCCTCGGAACCCGGAGTAAATGGCGCATCCGGCTGGTTGCCGCCGAGCACCGCCCGATCCTGCGATGTCACCGCAGCGAGCTGCATCTCGACCAGCGTCTCCCCCGGCCCGGCGGTCAGCTCGATCGCCTCGACCGCCAGCTCCGGTCCGGGCCCGTGACTCCGCAGCACGGTCCCCGCTTGTGACCTCATCTGTCCCCCATTTGATATCTGATCACGACAACATCCGACGGAAACCGCCACCTCACGGGGCGGAGACCTCCTTGGCCAGCGGCACGGTCAGCTCCCCAGCTGTCGCCGCACGCTCGCCCACCACCGCATCGCTGCCCATCGGGAACGGCCAGTCGCTCCCGGCCAGCACATGAGCGGCACCGAAGGTCTTCACGAGCAACTGCAGCATGGCCTCGTCATGCACCAGGTCGTCGACGTAGAAGCTGCGAACCGCCTCCGCCACCGGCATCGAGAGCTCGTCGATCCCCGGCCGGCCGGTCTCCACCCCGCGCTGCCACCGTCCAGCCACCGCCGCGGTCACCCCTCCCCCATGACACAAACAGAACCGGATCCCCGGGAACCGGCCCGGCACATCCGCGAAGACCAGTGACGCCGCGGCCAGCCCGGTCTCGTACGGATTCCCCAACAGGTTCGACAAGTAGAACGAGTGGAGCCGCTTGTCGTCACTGTGTCCTGGATGAATCAGCGTGAAGGCTTCCAGCTCGTTCAGCACCTTCCAGACCGCATCCAGCCCCGCGTAGTCCGGCGTACCAAGTGCGAACCCGCTGAACACGCCCTCGCGAGCAAGGGCGGCAGCCACAGCAGGAGCCGCCGGATCGAGCAGCGGCAGGTGACCAAGCACCCGCAGCTGCGGTGTGGCGAGCTCACGCAGCCCCTGGTTCAAAAGCTCGGCCCACTCGACACCTGCGTCGTATCTGAACAGAGCCGGCGGTACTGAGACCACTGCGCCCGCTAGCTCCTGGTCCGCGATCCACTGCAGCAGTGCGGCCGGGTCTGCGAGTCGTTTGAGCGGCAGCCGGTGACCGTCGACCACCAGCGAGCCGCTGTCGACGGCCAGCCCGAACTCACCCCGGTACGCCGCCGTGAGCACAGTCGGCGGAATCAGGTGCGTGTGAACGTCCCAGCCCGCCATGTCAGCGCGCATCCTCGTCGTTGTCGTAGAACGAAGGCCGCTCCGGATAGTGCGGGCCGTCGTACACCTCCAGCAACACCGAGGTCTCTTCAGCCATCGTCGGCCCGTGCACAGAACCCCTGGGGTTCCAGTAGAAGCTGCCCTTGGTCAGCGTCACACCGGTCGGCACATACACGTACCGCCCGCTCAGGCAGAACATGAACTGGTTCGACGCATGCTTGTGCTCGGACGGGATCCCCGAGCCCTTCTCGAAACGCACCAACGCGATCGACGCCTCGGTCTCCGGGTCACGCCAGAGCATCTTGTGCGACAGCCCGCACAGAGACTTCTCGACCCAGTCGAGGTCCTCGGTCTGCAGCAATAGCTCACGCAGCGGCTCGTCGAAGGTCATCAGCCCTCCTCCCGAGGCACAGGCCGACCGGTCACCCGGGTGTAGAGCTCGGCAGCCACACCAGGCCGCAGCGGCGCTACAGCGGCCACATGCCCGTCCGGCCGCAGCAGTACGACGCTGTCCGCCGGTACGCCGTACCTGTTCGTCACAACGCTTCCCGGATCGAACAGCGACCGGTCCCGCAGCCCCGAGTCGTGCGGCGCGTCCCAGCGAGACACCGCGTAGTGCTGCAGCGCGGGTGAGTCGTTGACCGGGATGTCCGGCCGCCGACGCACGTCCGTGAAGTACAGCGCGACGAACGAGTCCCGCACCAGGTCGTGCACAGTCACCCGCCCGGCCGGCCCCTGCAGGGCCAAGTCAGGCGCACGGTCACCAGCCCGGACGGCGGGCGGCTCGGCGGTCGTGGCCACCATCGACCAGTCCCCCACACCGTCCACGTCCAATCGCACACTGAGCAAAGTCCTCGTGTACGCCGTCGCCCAGTCGCTCGTGTCAGCGGTCACCGCGCCGAGCTGGTGGGACATGTACTTCCGGGCCGCCTCGGCCATCTCGCCGGACCCGTTGACCGCGACCGGCCGCTGCTCCTGCTCGTAGCCGTCCAGCAACGACGGGTCCGCCCAGCCACGCAGCACCCAGGCCAACCGCCAGGGCAGGTTGGACGCATCGAGCGCACCGGTGTTCAGACCGAGCGCCCACATCGGAGTGATCAGGTGCGCGGCATCACCCATCAGGAACACCTTGCGATCGACCGTCCACTTGTCGGCGACCCGATGGTGCACGTTGTAGATGACCGTGCCGAGCAGCTCGATCCGGTCGACTTCACCGATGAACTGCTTCACCTTCACCAGCAGGTCTTCGTCACCCGGTGTCTCCGCCCCCGGCGCGAGCGGGAACAGGAACCGCCAGTTGTCCGGCTGGCGGATCAGCACCATCCACTCGGTCCGGTCCGCGAAGTACGCGAGGTACGGGTAGTCGCGGGCGTTGTCGACGTCCAGGTCCACCGCAACGTCGATCAGCATGTACCGCTCGGGCAGCGTCTCGCCCACCACCGGCACACCGAGCGCATCACGGATCTTGCTCCGGCCACCGTCGCATGCCAGCAGTTGCGCGGCCTCCAGCGTCTGCGGACCGTCCGGTGTCTCCACCTGCAGCACGACGCGATCGTCCAGCACCTCGAACGACGTCACGCGGTGCTGTAGCCGGACACTGTGCCCAGCGCGCTCCAGCGCGGCCGCGAGGATCGGCTCCATCCGCTGCTGCGGCAGGTTGATCACGAACGGGAACTGCGTGTCGTTCATCAGCTCGGCCAGCCGCACCGACGCCCGCGGCGTGTTGGTGGCCCGGTCGATGTCACCGATCTCGTCGATCCGGACAGCCGCGTTCAGGATCTCCTCGACCGCGCCGTACCGGTTCCAGATCTCCAGGGTCCGGCTCAGCGTCGTACCGGCCTTGGTGTCGGACGACAGCGTCGCGTCCTCCTCCAGGAGCAGGAACGGTACGCCGTAATGCGCGAGACCGAGTGCGGTGGTCAGACCGATCGGTCCGGCACCGACGACGACAACGGGCAGCTGGTCAGCAGTCAAGAGTCACCCCTCGAGAAGGCACGCTCGCGGGTCAGCGTCGACCCGGTCATCGTGGCCGCATCGGACAGCAGGAACAGCAACGGGCCGACCACGTCCTCGGGGTCGCCGATCCCTATCGTCTCCCGCCAGTGGTCCCGGTCCACACCCTGGTTCGCACTGCGGAACTGCTCGGTGTCGATCACCCCCGGCGCCACCACGTTCACCCGCACCCGGTCCGCAGCCACTTCGGCCGCCAGTGTCTTCGCAAAGGCGACCAGCCCGGCCTTGCTCGTCGCGTACGCCGCCGCGCCCGGATACCCGGTCGACGCCATCCCCGAGGTGAACACCACGACCGAACCGGACCGCTGCGCCACCATCTGCGGTACGACGGCCTGACACACCCACACGACACCGTCCAGGTTCACCTGCAGCGTGCGCGTCCACTCCGCCGGATCCAGGTCCAGTACGGCGGAACGCGGCTGCACGGCCGCACCGGCGACCAGACCGTCGATCCGCCCGTACTGCGCGACCACTCCAGCGACCGCACGATCCACAGCCGCGCGGTCTGCCACGTCCACCCGCACAAACCCGACAGCCGGATCAGCCGGCGGAACCACATCGAACACCACAGCAGTCCCGCCGTACGACGTGATCGCTGCCGCCAGCGCCGCACCGATGCCCTGAGCGCCACCGGTGATCACCACCACGGCTCCCGTCGCGTCGAAGCTCGCTCTCACGAGGGCTCCTGAGCAGACTCGGTCCGCCTGGTCATGGTGTCGGTGATCCGCTGGAACGCACCAGCCAGGTGATCGTGCAGGGCCGCCTCAGCACCAGCTACGTCCCGCGCAGCGCAGGCATCGAGGATCGCCTGGTGCTCGCGCCGGTTCTGCTCGATCATCGCCGCGGTGAGCCGACTACCGAACCGGTAGCGCTCAGAGTTCTGCCAGACCGGCTCGATGGCTCGCGGCAACCACTGCGACCCGCTGGCCCGGTAGATGGCGAAGTGGAACTCCGCATGCGCGTCCCGAGCACCAGCGAGGTCCTGGGCCTGCGACAGCCGCAGGTGATCGGCCAGCGCAGCCGCCGCCTTCTCAGCGTCGGCCTCGGTGAACCGCTCCGCCGCCGCACGGACAGCCAGCGACTCCAGCGCCAGCCGCGTCTCGTGCGTGTCCCGCAGGTCCTCCAGAGACAGGTCACGCACCCAGGCACCGCGGTGCGGGATGATCTCGACCAGTCCGAGCGCCTCCAGCCGCCGCAGTCCCTCCCGGACCGGCATCTGGCTCATCTCGAGCCGGTTGGCTAGCTCCACGAGCCGCAACGGCGTACCGCTGGGCAGCTCACCGGACAGGATCAGCTGGTGCAGCTCAGCGGCCGCATGCTCAGCCAGCGTCCGGCGCCCACCCCGACCGCCACCAGACAACAGCTCCAAAGGTCCATTCATACGCGCACCACCCGATTCCGAAGTTCACCGAGCTTGTCGGCGCGAGTGACCACTACATCGCCGTCCTGCAAGAACACCTGCGGGTCCCGGGCGTTGCCGATCCCGGCCGGCGTCCCGGTCAGCAGCAGGTCGCCCGGCCGCAACGTCATCCCGAACGACAGCTCACTGATCAGCGTCGCCACGTCGAACGCCATCTGCCGCGTCGATGCGTCCTGCCGCACCTCACCGTTCACCAGGCACTGCAACTGGATGTCCTGCGGGTCTACCAACTCATCGGCCGTCACGATCCACGGCCCGAGCGGCATGGTGTTGTCGATGCTCTTGCCCTTCAGCCATTGACCACCATGGGCGCGCTGCAGATCCCGCTGCGACACATCGTTGGCCAGCGTGTAGCCCCACACGTAGGACCGTGCGTCGGCGACCGAGATGTTCCGGCCGGTCTTGCCGATCACCAGCGCCACCTCGGCCTCGTAGTCCCATTTCGACGAGATCGCCGGGTCCCACGCGATGTCGTCGTACGGGCCGATCACCACATCCGGTCCCTTGGTGAAGAACGTCGGATGCAACGGCCGCTCGACGTCCTGGCCCTCGCGCTTGCCCTTGCTCTCCTCGAAGTGGTCCCAGTAGTTCCACCCCGTACACAGGATGTCCCGCCGGAACCGCCGCAACGGAGGCCGCAAAATGCCTGCAGCATAAGGGATCCGCTCGCCCGAGAACTCGGCGCCCGAAGCAATCACCTCGATCAAATCTGTTGCCACCAGCAACAGAACCGAGTCTCCCTCGAGTACGCCGGGCCGTTCCACCCCGTCGTACGAAACCATCACGTACCGCATCTCAGGTCCACTCAACTCCGCGCATGGAATCACCTCCAGATGGAGCGATCACAGCGATCGCACTGATCTCGATCAGATAATCCGGATGCGCCAGCTTGCTGACCTCGACCATCGTCGAGGCCGGCAGCGGTTCGCTGAAGTACTGCGCGCGGACCTCGTGGATCTTCGCGAAGTCCTCCATGTTGCGCACGTACACATCCACCCGGCACACGTCCGCCAGGGTCCCGCCGGCCGCGCGGACCGCGGTGGAGACGTTCTCGCACACCTGCCGCGTCTGCTCGCGGATGTCGCCGACGCCGGCGATGCTGCCGTCCGGACGCCGCGCGGTCATCCCGGAGACGAACACCATCCGTCCGCTCGCCGCGACCGTGGTCGCCTGCGAGAACACGCCGTTCGGGCTGTGCAGTTCGGTTGTCGAGATCTGCATCTTCGCCATCAGTTGAGCACCCCTCCGGCCGGGATGACGGCGCCGACCGCGCGAGCGGCCGCCAAAAGTCCGTCCAGTCCCGACCTCTCGATCAGTACGCCGTTACGTCGCTGGTGCGCCGCGCGCTCCGCCTCGATCTCGCCCGGCAGGTAGAGCCGCTCGACCCCCGGCGCGGTCGCGCTGCCGCGGACCCGGGCGGCGAGCCCGGACGAGCGGCGGCGGAAGTTCTCGGCGCCGCCGAGCAGCTCCGGATCGATCGCAAGAAACAGATGCGCACAGTCGTTCGGCCGGTCCGGCTCGCGATACAGCGGGCGCACCTGATCGCCCCAGCCGCCACCGCTCAGCACCCCGGTCAGTACGTCGATCATCAGCGCCAGCCCGAAGCCCTTGTGGCCGGCAGCCGGCAGCAGCATGCCGAGCACGGCCTCCTCCGGATCCGTCGTCGGCGTACCGGACGGATCGGTGGCCCAGGTGTCCGGGATCGGCCGCCCGGCCGAGGCCGCCAGCCGAATCTTGCCCAGGGCAACAGCCGACAACGCCATGTCCAGCACGATCTCAGCACCAGAAGCAGTCGGTACGGCGATCGCCAGCGGGTTGTTGCCGACCAGCCGCTCGGCCCCACCCGGCGCCGGCATCAACGGTGTCGTGTTCGACATCGCGATACCGATACACCCGGCCTGCGCGGCCTGCATGGCCCACCGACTGGCCGCGCCGAAGTGATGCGCGTTCCGGACCGACACCAGACCGATGCCGTACCGCCCGGCGCGCTCGATCGCCTGCCCCATCGCCTGCGGGCTGGACAGCTGACCCATCCCACCGCGCGCATCCACGACCAGCGCCGCACCGGCATCGGACACCACGTCGAGCTCGCGCTCCCGGGTAACCCCGCCGGCGTTCAGGCGATCGACGTACATCGGGACCAGCATGACGCCGTGCGAGCTGACCCCGCGCAGGTCGGCCTCGACCAGCGCGATCGCGATCGACGCGGCGTCGTCCGGCTCGAAACCGACCGCACTGAAGACGGCCGAGACTGTTGCCTCCAGCCACGACGGCCTGACCAGCACCCGGCGGTCGGCGTCGGAAGCCTGGGTCGTCACCGGCGTTCCTGCGCCCACGGCAGGAGCAGATGCTCGAGCAGTACCAGCCCGTAGAACAAGACGATGCTCATGATGCTGAGCAGGGTGATCGAGGCGAACGCCAGCGCGGTGTCCGCGGCCGCACCGGACTGCTGGATCAGATAGCCCAGCCCCGCGGTCGAGCCGACGAACTCACCGATCACCGAACCGATCACGGCCAGCGAGATCGCGACCTTGAGCCCGGTGAAGATCTGCGGCATCGCGTGCCAGATCCGGAGCTTGAAGAACTCCTGGGCCCGGCTCGCGTTCAGCGACCGGAGCAGCTCGACCAGCTCGGCCGGGGTCGACTTCATCCCCTGCGCGGTCGAGATCACGATCGGGAAGAAACACATCAGCAGCACCATCAGGACCTTCGGCGCCTGCCCGAACCCCATCCACACCACCAGCAACGGCGCGATCGCGAGCTTCGGGATCGCGTTCACCATCAGCAGCAACGGATAGACGAGCCGCTCGAGAATCGCCGACCGGACGATCAGCAGGGCGATCGGGATACCGGTCACGATCGCGAGCGCGAACCCCTCGATCGTCTCCAGCAGCGAGGTCCAGGTGGCGCTCATCAGCATCACCGGGTCCTTGACGAACCGGGCCAGCACATCGGGCGGACTAGGCACCAGGTACGTCGGGATCGTGAAGACGACCGTGGCCAGCCACCACAACCCGATCGCCGCGACCAGGCCGGCGATCGGCAGCAGGACGGCGGAAGCGGGCGAGTCGGTCCACCAGGAACGTCTCGTCATCGCGGCCACACCTCGTCGACCAGCCGCTCGGCGATCGGCGGGGTCTTGTCCGCGAGCAACGCGTGCAACCGGGCACTGATCCGGGCCACGTCTTCCGCGTGCCCGTTCTGACCGAGACTGCGCGGGCGCGGAATCCCGATCTCGACGACGTCACGCATCCGGCCCGGCCGCGGCGACAGCACCACAGCCCGATCGGCCAGTACGACGGCTTCCTCGATCGAGTGCGTGACGAACACGATCGTGGTCGACAGCTCCATCTTGATCCGCTGCAGCTCTTCGGACAGCTCGGTCCGGGTGAGTGCGTCGAGCGCGGAGAACGGCTCGTCCATCAGCATCACCTGCGGATCGCGGATCAGCGACCGGCACAGCGACACCCGCTGCTGCATGCCGCCGGACAGCTCGTGCGGTAACCGCCGCTCGAAGCCTTGTAACCCGACCAGCTCGAGCAGCTCATGCGCGCGGTTCTTGTACGCCGTACGGTCGCGGATCGTTCGGTCCAGTTCCACCGGCAGCAGCACATTGGACAGCACCGACCGCCAGGCCAGCAGCGCGGGGCGCTGGAACATGAAGGCGACATCCGGGCTCGGTCCGGTGACGGGCTTACCCGCCACCTGAACCGTGCCGGAGGTCGGAGACAGCAGTCCCGCGATCAGCCGGAGCAGGGTGGACTTGCCACACCCGGACCGGCCGATCAGCGTGACGAACTCACCGGCGCGGACGTGCAGGTCGATCTTCTCGAGGGCCGTGATCGGGCCCTCGCGTCCGTCGAAGACCTGCCCTACACCGTCCAGCCGGATCATCCGTGACTAGCCCTTCGGAGCCAGGTCGACCGTCACCACGTCGGACGGCTTGACCGCGCCGGCCGGCTGGATCGCCTTGGCGTTGCTCAGGATGTCGAGGACCTTCTGCACCCGTTCGGGATCCACCGCACCGAGCTGGACGTCCTTGCTCGGCTGCGAGTACGGCGTCATCAGCTTCAGTTCCTCGGTCGCCACCGTGACATCGGTGGTCGGCACGTACTTCTTCAGGATCTGCGCGGCCCCGGCCGGGTCCTTGATGGCGTCGTCCAGTCCCTTGAGCAGGGCGCCGGTGAACTTCTTCACCTGGTCCGGGTTCTCCTTGGCCAGGTCGGTCCGGGTCAGGATCGCGTTCCCGTACAGCTCCGGCAGCTGGTCGCCGTACGGCAGCACGACGGCCTTGCGGTGCTTGTCGTCGGCCTTCTCGACCAGCGGGACGCCGACCACGAACTGGCCGATGCCCTGCACCTTGCCCGACGAGAGCAGCTGCGGCAGGGTCGGCGGCGGCGCGCCGACGAAGTTGACCAGCTTGTCGTTGACGCCGACGCGCTGGGCGTAGACCGGGAACGTGACCTGGTTGGTCGATCCCGGCTGGTCGCCGATGTTCTTGTTCTCCAGGTCCTTGGGCGTCTTGATGCCGAGTCCCTCGAGGGAGACGATCGCGGCCATCGACTTCTGCTGGATCATCCCGACCGTGGTCACCGGCAGCTTCTGCTTGCCCAGGGTGATCGCGATCGCGGTGAAGTCCCCGATGCCGTAGTCGGCCTGCCCCCCGGCCACCTGCTTCATCACGTCGACGGTGCCGCTGCCGGGGCTGATCTTGACGTCGAACCCGGCATCCTTGAAGTAGTTCTTCTCGAGCGCGACGTACGCGTAGGCCTCACGACCGAACTGACCGAACGAGGTCAGATAGCTGACCTTCTTCAAGCTCGTGTCCGCGGTCTTGTCCCCACCGCTGTTACACGCGCTGACCAGGGCGAGCCCCAGGACCGCCGTCAGTGCGACGACGGAACGCCTCAACCTCATATCGACCTCTCTCATCCGATATTTGATCAAACATCAAATATGAAAGGGTGGTCAATCGGCCCACGGCGACTTCACAGTGACTTTACCTGCCCGTTGCGCACTGTGCTCCCCGCAGGTCCCGCTGGTGCCACCCGTCCTGGAGCCGTTCCCCTCGGACTGACCCTTCCCGGTCATTCCTCCCGCCCCGACCACAGACCGTACCCGCCCGGACAGCAGATCGCGACGCCCCCGAGGTGCCGATCCGGGACTTCGGCATCAAATTTACGTAAACCCTCAACCTCTTGTGATTCCGAGCACTTTCCGGGCACTCCCCCGGCCGACTGAGCCCGGTCACTCCGGCGAGGGAGGCCCGGACCCCCACGGTTTGACACCATGTGGGAGTGGTCAACGCAATCAGGTCCCTCGGCCGGGCGTCGACGTACCTGCGCTGGATCTATCTACTGATCGGCGCCGCCCTGGTCCTGGCCGTTCTGCTGGTCGGCAGCGCGGTCGGCGCACTGACGCACGACCTGAACCTGCCCGGTCCCGCCAGCGCCGTGATCCTGATCCTGCTCGGCGTTGCGCCACCGCTCGCGATCGGTCTCCTGCCCGCGGTGCGCGAGGTGGAAGGCATCGCGGTCTCGTCGCTGCTCGGCGTGAAGTTCGACGAGCGACCACTCGGCCCGGCGCGGACCTGGGCGCAGCGCCGCCGTACGTCCGCCTGGCTGACCCTGCACCTGGTGGCCGGCGGCCTGGTCGGAATACTCAGCACTATCGTCTTCGGGGCCGGACCGGTGTTCCTCGCGGCCCCGTTCCGCGCACAAGGTCGGCACAACTTCGCGCCAGGCATCTCGTACGACGTCACCGGGTCCTGGACGGACCTGTGGATGCCGCTTGTCGTGCTGGCCGCCCTGGCCGCACTGTTCCTGGTCTCGTCCGCCGTCGGCGCACTGCTCGCCCACCTGGCTCCACGCATCCTCGGCCCGACGGCAGCCGAGCGGATCGAACTGCTCGAACGCCGTACGGCGACGCTTGCCGAACGCAACCGTCTCGCCCGCGAACTGCACGACAGCGTCGGTCACGCACTCAGCCTGGTGACGATCCAGGCGGCGGCCGCCCGCCGGGTGCTGGCCAGCGACCCGGAATTCGCCGAGACCGCCTTAGAGGCGATCGAGACCTCGGCGCGGTCGGCGCTGGCCGATCTCGACCACGTGCTCGGACTCTTGCGCGACGACCGGCGCGCGGGTTCCGCGACCGCACCGCAGGCGACTCTCGACGACCTGGACCGACTGGTTCAATCCACACGGGCCGGCGGCATCACGGTCACGGTCGAACGCTTCGGTGCCCTCGACCGCCTACCATCCGCGGTCTCTCGCGAGGCCTACCGGATCCTCCAAGAGGGACTCACCAACGCGATCCGGCACGCCGGGCACCCGGACGACCAGCTCACCGTGGCGATCGACATCCGGCTGGATCCGTCCGGCCTCCGGCTGACCGTGACCAATCCGGTCAGCGGCGCCTCCAATCACACCGGTGGTGGCCGAGGACTGGCCGGCATCCGTGAAAGAGTCGCCGTACTGCGTGGCGCGGTCGCTGCCGGTCCGGACGACGAGGACTGGCGGCTGACGGTATCGCTGCCGATCGCGGTGACGACGAAGGGATGACAGGCATGACTCTGTCCGTGGTGGTGGTCGACGACGAGCCGCTGATCCGCAGTGGGCTGCGCGCGATCATCAACGCCGAGCCCGATCTCAACGTCGTCGGCGAGGCAGCAGACGGCGCCGAGGTCCTGCCGGTGGTCCGCCGTACGAAGCCGGACGTCGTGCTGATGGATGTGCGGATGCCCGCCGTCGACGGCATCCAGGCCACCCGGCTGCTGATCGACAGCCTCGACCCGGCACCGCGCGTCCTGGTGGTGACCACCTTCGAGAACGACGACTACGTGTACGACGCGCTGCGGGCGGGCGCGTCCGGCTTCCTGCTGAAGCGGACTCCGCCGGACGACATCATCGCCGCGATCCGCACCGTCGCGGGCAGTGAGTCGCTGCTGTTCCCGGAGGCGATCCGGGCGCTCGCGCTGGCGCACGTCGGCGCCCAACCGGCGCGGCCGACCGGGCTCGACGAGTACCAGCTGACCGACCGCGAACAGGAAGTCCTGCGGCTGATGGCGCGCGGCCTGTCGAACGCGGAGATCGCGAGCGAGCTGATCCTCGGACTGCAGACGGTCAAGACCCACGTGGCGAACGTGCTCGCCAAACTGAATTCCCGTGACCGCACCCAAGCGGTCATCAAGGCCTACGAGTCAGGCTTCGTGCCCCTGCACTAAGTAGTAGCGGGGTCGACGTTCTCGTCGGCCAACGCACAGGCGTTGTGCAGCGGATCGATCGCATCCGCCTTGAGGGCGACCCGCCGGAGCAGCCGGCGGAAGCTGAGCCGCTCGTCGTCATCCAGGCTGCCGAGCACCTCGTCCTCGGTGGCCGTCAGCCGCCGCTCGAGGTCACAGAGCGTTTCCTTGCCCTGATCGGTCGGCACGATCAGGCGGGCCCGGCGGTCGGCCGGATCCGGCTGGCGCTGCACCAGCCCGGCCTTCTCCAGATCGTCGAGCAGATATGTCATCACCGTGCGATCGACGCCGAGCTGGGCAGCCAGGTCGAGCTGCCGCCGCGGGCCTTCGGCGTTCACCGTGGCCAGCACCTGATACCCGCGCGGCCCACCCGGTACGTCGTCGAGCGCGGCACCGGAGGCCTTCGCATACCGGCGGAAGACGACGCCGAGCGCCCAGCCGAGATCGGTCTCGACCGACGCACCACTAGCCGTCCGCGGCGCTACGCCACGGGCCGTCTTGGTCTCGACATCCGCCGGAGTGCTGGTCACGAGCCCAGTCTACGTGGTCTGCGCCACTCGGAATACGATCTGGCTTGAATATGTTCTGTAAGACAGACTATCTTCAGAACAGCGCGAATGCGCAGCCTCACAGCCTCCAAGGAGAGAACGACCTATGACCACCTTGCTCCGCGTCGACGCCAGTGTCCGGCTGAACGGATCGGTGAGCCGTGCGCTGGCCGACAGCGCCCAAGCGGCCTGGCAGGCCGAGCACCCGGACGGCGTGGTGATCCGGCGCGACCTCGGCCGCAACCCGCTGCCCGCCACGGCCTGGCCGGCCATCGCCCGGATGGCGGTCGGCGAGCAGCCGGCCACCGACACCGAGCGCGACCAGTTGGCCGAGGCCCTCGCACTGGTCGACGAGATCAGTTCGGAGGTCAAGAACGCCGACGCGATCCTGCTCGCCGTACCGCTGTACAACTACGGGATCCCGCAGCACGTGAAGGTCTGGATCGACCTACTGCTCACCGACGAGCCCTACCTGCGCGGGGTGAACCCGCTGATCGGCCGCCCGATCATCTTCACCCTCGCCCGCGGCGGCGGCTACCAGCCCGGTACGCCGAAGCACGGCTGGGACCACTCCACGCCGTACCTGGAGCGCATCTTCGGTGACGTCCTCGGCATGAAGATCCGGAAGGCCGAGGCCGAGCTCACCCTGGCTCCGGTCACCCCGGCGATGGCAGACCTGATCGAACTGTCCAAGGTCTCCGAGTCCGAGGCCCATGTCGCGGCCGAGGAGCACGGCGTCGGGGTCGCGAAGGAACTCGTCGCCAACGCCGCCTGACCTCAGCTCCTGATGCGATGCCGTGCTAGCCGGCGTCGGATCAGAGCAGTTGCCAGGTAGTCAGTGTGACCGAGAGCGTGACGAGCGCCGGCTCGGGCAGGACCGCGATCCGGTCCGCGAGCTCGTGCGGATGGATGTGCCGCGCGCTCGGCGTCATCAGCACCAACTGCTCCACCGCGACCCGATCGAGCCGCATCGGCTCCTCGATCAGTTCGCGGCCGGTCTCGGCGAAGGTCCCACCGAGCGCGTCCTGCAGGCGCCGCTCCTTGTCCTCGTCGACCGACACCAGGCCCAGTACGCCGACCAGCTCGGCCAGGTGCTCCGGATTCGGAGTCACCACCAGCAGCGCGCCGCCCGGCCGCAGGATCCGGGCCATCTCCGCAGCGTTTCGCGGCGCGAACACGTTCAGCACCACCTGCGCTGCGCCGTCCACCACGGGCAGTTCGCGCCAGGCATCACACACGACCGAACCGATCCGCGGATCCACCTTGGCGGCCCGGCGAGCGGCGTACCGGGAGACGTCGAGCGCGAGACCGCGTCGCGACGCACCAGTGACGCCCGCCAGGTAGTAGCCAGTTCCCGCGCCGACCTCGACGACCAGCTCGTCGCTGTCCGGCTGGAGGTATTCGGCCGCGCGCAGGATCAACGCGTCCCGGATCGGCGCGTAGTGACCGCCGCCGAGGAAGACCGTCCGGGCACCGATCATCCCGGCCGAATCGCCCTCGATCCCGTTCGATGCCGAGGGCAACAGGTTGAGGTACCCCTGCTTCGCCAGGTCGTACGCATGCCCCTGCGCACACCGCGCCGTCCGGTCGGTCAGCGCCAACGCATCGGCACAGACCGGACAGCGCAGTACGGCGACCAGGTCGGGATCCACCCGCCTATTGTCGGTCAGACGATGTCGCGACTGGTGATCCGGGCCCACGCCGCGCAGTAGAAGACGGCCAGATAGCCGGCCTGCAGCAGCAGGTTGCGGACGATCGCATCCCAGTACGGCGGGTCGCGGAGCAGGTCGGCGAACGACGTCCAGCCGTACATCAGCAGCCAGGGATGGATCACGTCGATCTGCGGGATCGCGGACAGGATGCCGAGCACGATGAACGTGCCGAAGGTGGCCGCCATCGCCGCGAGCGGTGTCGAGGTCAGCGACGACACGAACAGCCCGATGCCGGCCAGGCCGAACAGCGACAGCGCGATCAGCACCGCGATGGCGAGCGCACGCAGCAGTCCCGCACCGAGCGAGATCGTCGAACCGGACAGCAGCAGGACGTCACCGACCGGGAAGAGGATGAAGCCGACGATCAGCCCGGCGACCCAGATCGTGAAGGTCGCGGCCAGGCAGAAGATCGCCAGCGCGACCATCTTCGCGGCCAGCAGCCGGGATCGGCCGGCCGGTGCGGTGAGCAGGTTGCGCAGGGTGCCGAGGCTGGATTCACCGGCCAGCGACTCCCCCGAGATCACGGTCACCGCGGTCGGCAGGAAGAACGGCAGCGAGAGCCCGAGGCTGGCCACGATCAGGAACAGCCCGTTGCCCGCGACCTGACCGAGGAATCCCTCCGCGCCGCCTTCGGCACCGGAGAGCTTGATCGCGACGCCGATCAGCAGCGGCACGGCGGCCAGCACGGCCAGCAGCACCCAGGTGCGGACCCGGCCGAACACCAGCTGCAGCTCCGACTTGAACAACGCCAGCGTGTGCCGACCCGCACTCGGTCGTGCGACCTGAACGTCGACGACCGCGCTACTCGGCGACATCGAAACCCTCCCCGGTAAGCGCGACGAAGGCTTCTTCGAGGCTGGGACGCTCCAGGCCGAAGCCATGGATACGGACATCCGCGGCGACCAGCCCCGCGGCAAACTTCTCGATCGGGAGATCGCCCGCGTCACCCTCGACGGTCTCGTCGGCGGTGCGCAGATCGGTCACGCCGAGCCGCTGCAGGGTCTCGGCCGCCGCGGTGACATCCGGCGTCCGGACGACCAGCCGCGGCCGGAGCTCGGACCGCAGCTCCGCCATACTCGACTGGCGAATCAGGCGGCCACGGCTCATCACCGCGGCATGCGTGCAGACCTGCTCGACCTCGGCCAGCAGGTGGGTCGAGGTGAAGATCGTGGTGCCGTCACTCGCCAGCTCGCGGATCAGGTTGCGCACCTCGCGGGTGCCCTGCGGGTCGAGACCGTTGGTCGGCTCGTCGAGCACCAGCAGCTCGCGGCGCTGCATCAGCGCGACCGCGATCGCCAGCCGCTGCTTCATGCCGAGTGAATACGCGCGCACCTTCTTGCCGGCCGCGTTCGACAGGCCGACCCGCTCGAGGGCCTCACCGGCCCGGGCCTTGCGAGTCCGCGGGTCCGCCGTCCGGTCGGCGGCGTCGAAGCGGAGCAGATTCGCCTGGCCGCTCCAGAACGGATAGAACGCCGGGCCCTCCACCAGCGCGCCCACATGCGGCAACACCCGCAGCGACGCCTTGGGCATCGGCTGCCCGAGCAACTGCACCTCGCCGGAGGTCGGCGCGATCAACCCGAGCACCATCCGGATCGTCGTGGTCTTCCCGGACCCGTTCGGCCCGAGGAACCCGAAAACACTTCCCGCCGGAACCTCGAGGTCAACGGCATCCACCGCGATCTGCCCGCCGCGAAACCGCTTGGTGAGTCCACGGGTGACGAGCGGGCTCCCGCCGGTCGGCGTGGCCGGCGGGGGCCGGGTGTCCGAGGGGGTGCTTGAAGCCCCACTCCCCTCGGACGACAACTCCTGCGTCTCTGTCACGGTCAGCGCGGGGCCTTGGCTGCGGCGTCCTGGAGGGTCTGGGCGGTGACCAGGCCGGCGAAGACGCGGCCGTCGTCGGTGATCAGCGCGTTCACCATCTTGCTGGTCACGATCTTGCCCTTGCCCCACGAACCCTCGACCGACTTGGCACCGGCCAGGAACTGGTCGACCGGACCACCGTCACCGGTCAGCTTCACGCCGCGGACCATCACCACGGCGTCCCAGCCCTCGCCCAACACAGTCGGCTCGCTGCTCGGCGTACCAGGCTTCTTGGCCTCCGGCTTGCCCGGAACGGCCTTCGGGTCGCCCGGCTTGACCGGGTGGTCCGGACGGGTCGTCGGCACCTTCGGCTGCGTCACCTCGACGCCCTTCGGCGGGGTGAACGCGAACGTGCTCGCCGCCGGTACGGCGAAGTCGACCTGCGTGAAGCCGATCTCGACCGCCGGGTCCTTGCCCGTCTTCGGCAGCACGGTCACCTGCAGCGGGACGTAGGTCTTGGAGTCCACCGCCAGCGTCACCGAGCCGACCGTCGTCTTGTCCGTCTTCGGGGTCAGCCGGAGCTTGTAGGCATCCCGGCCGGCCACCTTCTCGGTCCCGCTGACGTCGACCTTCGTGGTCGGGTCGATCGCGTCCAGGAACTGCTTGGCCACGGCCTGCGGGTCGTACGACTGCGGAGCCTTCTGCTCCGGCTTGCCTGCCGGATGCGCCGGGATCTGCAGCTTGACCGCCTCGCGCTTGGCCGAGTCGTAGGCCCAGGCGGACTTGCCGTCCGTCGTCCAGACCCGCTCGGCCATGTTGTCGAGCACCGAGACCCGCGCCTTGTCCGGCGTCGCGAACGCGACCCGGGCGGTGTGGTCACCGGTCAGCATCTCGGTCACCTCGCCGCTTGCCGACTCGCTGTCAGGGCCCATGACTCCAGGTAGTGCCGGCAGACCGAGATCCGCGGACGAGTGCACCGTGCCACTCAGTCCGTCGACCTTCGCGGTCTGCACCTTCGCGAGCAACTCCTGAGCGGAGATGCCCGGCAACTTCGGAGAGGCGTCCGCGACCACCGGCCCGAGCGTCCCCACTCCGGCCACCACGGCCACCGCTGTAACCGGAACCAACCACCGTCGACTGCGCTGCGCTGCACCCATGTCCTCAAGACTCGCACCGGCAGCAAGCCCAGCCAAGGGTCTTCGGGGTTAGTTCACCCGAAAGAGTGAGCCCGCCGTACGACCCCGGTAGTACAGCGGGGCGTACGGCAGGCTCGTGACCTGTTCGATCAGCGGCTCTGGAGCGCGTCCAGGGCGACCGTCATCGCGGCCGCGACCCGGAAGTCGACCCGCTCGTCATGGACCGAGATCCGGTACCGGTCCCGGATCGACATCTTCCGCTCGACCGACAGGATCGGCTGCTGGTTCGCGTTGTCGGTGAAGTCGAAGTGGAAGATGAACGGCAGCGGGATGTCGCCGACGATCGGGACGAAGTCCCAGACCCGGCGCAGGATCGCGATCCCGGCGCTCCGCTCGGTGCCCGACGACTCGAAGCCGGCGCCGGTCAGCTGCCAGCTCGACCGCAGCAGGCTCTTGCCGAACTCCTTCTTGAACCAGCCGATCTGCTGGCCGCTCGCGTCGAAGACGTCGTACCCCGAACCGAGGTCGATCCGCTTGCGCGCCTTGAACGAGAACACCACCTGGGACTTGGTGTCGTCGGTGTAGAACGTGACTTCTTCCTTGAACGCCATCCGCTTCTGCTGCGCGAACGCCAGCAGAGGCCCGTCGGATCCGTCCGGGTTGGTCGTGATCAGTTCGTACTTGTTGGCCATCAACGTGATCCGCTGCTTCATCGAGAAGGCGGGCACGTGCATGGATCCCCCACTGGGTGGCACTGTCATGCCGAGGAGTGTGGCAGCTCCACCGGTTCATCCCGCAATCCGATCCCGCAGGCGCGCGCACCCACTCGCAGTCCCCGCGCCACCGCCTCGGCAACGTCGCTGTCAGCAACCACTTGTACGACGAGCTCGGTCGCTCCTTGCAGCATCAGATCCCGCACCAGCTCCACGCCGGTCTCGACGCCCTCGGCCGCATCCCGGGCCGGCCGCCACAGCACCCCGAAGTCCGCCGCCGGCTGATCACCGATCTGTACGACGAGGGTGTCGGCCCGCGCGAGGTAGTCCGCCGGATCCCCACCGATCACCACCCGAACCACCTGTCTCGGCAGCTCGGCCCTCGCGATGGTCTGCGCGGTGGTCTGCTCGGCTCGCTCCGCGTCCGCGGCGATCGAGGTCGGCTCGGCGCCCGGCAGACCGCGCCTGCCCCACGACTCGTGGTGCACCGCCCAGCTCAACGGCCGACGCGACGCCCACCCGCTCCGCACCAACTCCGGGGTCGGAGCGAACTCCTCGACGTATCCGACACAGAGGTAGCCCACCAGCTCGATGTGCGCGGGCAGGTCGAGCACCGCGGCGACCTCACCGGGCTTGAAGAACGAGACCCAGCCGACGCCGAGTCCTTCGGCTCGCGCGGCCAGCCACAGGTTCTGGATCGCGATCGCCGCCGAGAACCACGTCGTCCGCGGATCCGCGTGCCGGCCGAGGACATGCCGTCCACCGCGCCCGGCGTCACAGGTGACCGCGATGTTCAGCGGGGTGTCGAGGATCGCCTCGATCTTCAACCCGTCGAACTGTTTCCGCCGCTCGACCGGCAACGACGCTGCGAACGCGTCCCGCTGCGCACTCGCCAGATCATGGATCTTCCGCCGGGTTCCGACCTCGCGGATCAGCAGGAAGTCCCACGGCTGGCTGAGCCCGACGCTCGGCGCGCGATGTGCAGACTCCAGCACCCGCATCAGCACGTCATCCGGAATCGGCCGGTCCACGAACCCGCGCCGTACGTCGCGTCGCTCGGCTAGGACGCGATGCACCACGTGCCGCTCTCCCGGCGCATAACCGGGAGCGGAGGCGAGCCGCCCGACCGCAGCAGTCGCCTGGGCGGACTTGCGTTTGTCGATCACGAGCTCAGCACCAGTGCTCAGTACGGCGGCCTCCGCGACGCTCGGCGTACCGGCGAGACGCTCGACCTCAGCACTCGGGCTCGGCACGCCCTGACGCTTCAGCTCAGCCGGGGCGACCGTCTGCAGTTCTGCACCGAGGTACGCCGCCAGTCGCTGCAGGCCGGGCTCGCTCTCGCGGCCGTCGACCGTGATCAGGATCCGGACCTTGCCACCGCCCGCCTCGGCCACGGCTTCCCCGACAAGCGCGCGCAGCTCGCGGTACGACGTACCGGCGCGCAGCCCGACGCCGACGACCAGGTTCATTTCTCCAGCCCAGCGTGCACCCGGGCCGCCGCGACCAGCCGCGCAGGCACGTCCGGGCTGGCGGTCCAATGCAGATGCAGGTACGACGCGTGCAGCCGCGGCTGGGTGATCCCCTCGACCGCACCTGGCAGGTACCAGGCCGGGGCGACCTCACTGTCGAATTCGACCGCGGTCCGGTGGAACTCGTGCCCGCGGACCCGACGGCCCTCGTCGAAGAAGGCCGTGGTCGAGGCCGCGATCGCAGTCCGGTAGCCGAGGGTCAGGCTGCTCGTCATCTTCGCGGTCGCGGGGAGGACGCCGGTCATGGGGTGGCCGTCGAGCTCGCGGCAGAGGTACAGCAAGCCGGCGCACTCGGCGATCACCGGCAGACCGGCGGCGATCTCGGTTGCGACCTGACGTCTCAGTTCCTCGTTGGCCGAGAGCGCCTCGGCGTGCAGCTCGGGGAAGCCGCCGCCGAGGTACAGCGCAGCGGTTGCCTCTGGCAACGGATCGCGGAGGGGGTCGAAGCGCACCACGTCAGCACCGGCGGCGGTCAGCAACTCGGTCGTTTCGGTGTAGTGGAAGGAGAAGACCGGGCCGGCAGCCACGGCGACCACCGGGCGACCTTCCTCCGCCGGCGTCACTTCAGCCGTCGGGTCCCAGGTCTCGGTGTCCAGGTCGGACGCCGCTCGGGCGGCCGCCACGAAGGCTTCCAGGTCCACTCCGGCGCGCACCAGTTCAGCGGCGGCGTCGACTGCTATCTCGGCCTGTTCGCGCTGCTCGTCGGCCGGCACCAAGCCAAGGTGTCGGCTCGGCACGGTCAGGCGGGTATCGCGTCGCAGCACGCCCAGCACCGGCACGCCGGTCGGCGCCACCCCGGCCCGGACCTCGGTCTCGTGCCGGTCGGATCCGACCTTGTTCAGGATCACTCCGACGATCCGCACCTCGGTGTCGAAGGCAACGAATCCCTGGACGACCGCTCCGACGCTTCGGCCGGCTGCTGATGCGTCCACCACGAGCACGACCGGTGCCTTCAGCAACTTCGCCACGTGTGCGGTCGACGAGAATCCCTCGGTGCCCAGCGCTCCGTCGTACAGGCCCATCACGCCTTCGATCACGGCGATGTCGGCACCCTGCGCACCATGCGCGTACAGCGGGGCCACGCGCTCCTCACCGCTCAGCATCGCGTCGAGGTTGCGGCCGGGGCGTCCGGTCGCGACCGCGTGGAAGCCGGGGTCGATGTAGTCGGGGCCAACCTTGAAGCCAGCGACCGTGTGCCCGGCGCGCCGCAGCGCTGCCATCAGCCCGACGGCAACCGTCGTCTTCCCGGCTCCTGACGAAGGCGCCGCCACCACAACCCGCGGAATCACCACTCGATGCCCTTCTGGCCCTTCTGGCCGGCGTCCATCGGGTGCTTGAGCTTTGTCATCTCGGTGACGAGGTCGGCGGCGTCGATCAGGCGCTGGTCGGCGTTGCGGCCAGTGATCACGACGTACTGGTGACCGGGGCGGTTCACGAGCGTGTCGACGACCTCGTCGACGTCGACCCAGCCCCACTTCATCGGGTAGGTGAACTCGTCGAGCACGTAGAGGTCGTGGGTCTCGGCGGCGAGCCGGCGCTGGATCTCGCGCCAGCCCTCGACGGCGTCGGCGGCGTGGTCCTCTTCGGTACCGGCCTTGCGGGACCAGCTCCAGCCCTCACCCATCTTGTGCCACTCGACCGGCCCGCCCTGCCCCGTTGCCTCGTGCAACTGACCGAGCGCCTTGAAGGCACCTTCCTCGCCGACCTTCCACTTCGCGCTCTTCACGAACTGGAAGACGCCGATGTTCCAGCCCTGGTTCCAGCCGCGCAGCGCCATCCCGAAGGCGGCGGTCGACTTGCCCTTCATCTCACCGGTGTGGACCATCAGCAGCGGCCGGTTCCGGCGCTGGCGCGTGGTCAGGCCGTCCTGCGGTACGACGTCCGGCTGTCCCTTCGGCACTTCAGGCCGCCTTCCGCTCGGTGACCGCGCGCACGAGGTTGCCGGCGGCAACATCACCGAGGTCGAGGTACTCCGCTCCGAGGTCGCCCGCGAGCTCACCCGCCAGCCCCAGCCGTACCCCGCGTCGCGGCTCACAGTCGACCACGACGGTCGCGATCCCGCGCTGCGCAAGCCAGCCCGCCGCCTGCTTCGCCCGAGCGAACGCCTTGTCCCCATGGGTCGCCCGGCCATCAGTGACCAGTACCAGCAACGGCCTCCTGCGCGGATCCCGGATCGCCGCGATCCGCAGCACCTCCGCCGCCTGCAGCAACCCCTCAGCCAGTGGCGTCCGACCACCCGTCGGCAACGACTCAAGCCGCCGTACCGCCGCCTCCACACTCCCCGTCGGCGGCAACGCCACCGTCGCCTCACCCCCAGCGAACGTCACCAGCCCAACCTTGTCCCGCCGCTGATAAGCATCCAGCAACAACGAAACAATCGCCGTCTTCACCTCCCCCATCCGCTTCTTGGTCCCCATCGACCCAGAAGCGTCAACACAAAACAGCACCAGGTTCCCCTCCCGCCCCTCCCGAACAGAAAGCCGCACATCACTCCCCCGAACCACCAGCCCACTGATCCGGCCGCGGGCGTGTTGGTGGGGGGCGGCGGCGCGGATGGTGGCGAGCAGGTGGGGGCGGCCTGACTCACGTCCTACGCGCGGGCGGTCGCCCACTACGCGGCCTACCTCGGTGATTGCGCGCGAACGGCGGCCGGCTACGCCCTCGCCGGCTGCTTGCACGCTCAGCAGGCGTGCTTTGTACGGCTCGGAGCTGCCGGCGACCTCGCCTACCGGGGTTGGTCGTCCGGGCTGCTCGGCCGGGTTGCTGTCGGCCGGGTTCTGGTCGGCGGAGTTCCGGGGAGGGTCCGGCCCCGGGTCGTGGGAGTCGTCGGCGCGATCGGTGGGCTCGTTCGAGCTTTCGGTGCTGTCATCAGAGCCGTTGGTGGGGGGTGGGGTGTCGGGGTCTGTGCTTCCGCCGCCGTCGGGGTCGTCGTCGGGGTCCTGGGGTGGCGGGGTGCTGTTCTGGATCGCCTGCTCGAGCTGGTCCTCGTCCATCCCGGGCGCGTCGAACGGGTTGCGGCGACGGCGGTGCGGGAGCGCGAGCTTGGCAGCCGCGCGCACGTCCTCCACCTCGACGACCGTTCGCCCCGACCACGCGGCGTGCGCGACCGCGGTCCGGGCAGTGACCAGGTCAGCACGCATCCCGTCCACGTCGAACGACGCGCAGATCTCGGCGATCTGCCGCAACGCCGAGTCGGTCAGGATGACTTCGCTCAGCAGGTCGCGCGCCTTCACGATCCGCTCCGCGAGCTCTCGCTGCGGACCGTCGTACCGGGTGACGAACGCGACCGGATCAGCCTCATAGGACAGCCGCGCGCGCATCACCTCGACCCGAACCGCGGGATCCCGGCTGGCAACCACATCAACCGTCAGCCCGAATCGATCGAGCAGCTGCGGCCGCAGCTCGCCCTCCTCCGGGTTCATCGTGCCGACCAGCACGAACCGCGCCGGGTGCGTCACCGACACCCCGTCCCGCTCGACGGTCGCGCGACCCATCGCCGCCGCGTCCAGCAACACATCCACCAGGTGGTCGTGCAGCAGGTTGACCTCGTCGACGTACAGCAGTCCGCGATGCGCGGCCGCCAGCAACCCCGGCTCGTACGCCGTGATTCCCTCGGCCAGCGCCTTCTCCAGATGCAACGACCCCAGCACCCGGTCCTCGGTCGCCCCCACCGGCAACTCGACCAACCGAGCGGCCCGGCTCACCGCCTCCGGCGCATCATGCGGCCCATCAGGACAGTCCGCCGCCGGAGCCGCCGGATCACACGAGAACCGGCACCCCAGCACCACGTCCACCGGCGGCAGGATCTCGGTCAGCGCCCGCACCGCGGTCGACTTCGCCGTCCCCTTCTCGCCCCGGATCAGCACCCCGCCGATCGCCGGCGAGATCGTCGCGAGGATCAGCGCGAGCTGAAGGTCTTCCATCCCGACCACCGCGGTGAACGGAAAGCCGGTCGAGGGTGGCGCAGGCCGCATCAGCGGGGAGTCCCTTCGTCAGCGGGTGTCCACGCCCGCGCAACTGGTACGCCACGGCACCCGCGGCGGACAGAGCGCGGATGTCCTGGCTCCCGGTCTCCCGGTCACAGTGGCGGGACCGCCCCGGACTCCCGGTCTCCCGGTCACCGGCGTTCCTCCACACCTGTCCCGCCCATCCTGGCACACCCCACCACCCCCAACCGCGACCAGGTTCACCTTCCGAACAACAGGACATATACGCCCACTACCCGGCCTCCCCCGGCGCACGTCAGCGCCCGGCCGACCGCAGTGGAGGTATATGTCCTGTCGGTAGGAGACCTGTGGATGACTTCGGACCCGCCGGGTGGATTTCAGCCACCATCGACGGATGGACTCCGTCCCCGAGATTCTGGCCCGGTCGGGTGGCTGGGCGACGTCTGCCCAGCTCCTCCGGGCGACCACCAGGCACCAGCTGAACGCAGCGGTCGAGCGTGGTGAGGTCGAGCGCGTCGCCCGCGGGGTCTACGGCCTACTGAGCCTGGGGCCGGCGCGGCTGGCGGCACTCGCGTATGACGGTGTGGTCGGATACCTGAGCGCTGCGGCAGCCTGGCAACTGCCTCTTCTGCACAAGCTGGAGAAGCCGCACATCATCGTGCCGGTGAAGCGCCGACCACGAGCCGGCCGCCCGGCGGTCCTGCATTGGGCCGAGGTCACGCCCGACGAACGACGGCACCGAGTCACCGGTCTGGACCGTACTGTCGTCGACTGCACCCGCGTCCTGCCCTTCGGAGAGGCGCTCGCCGTCGCCGATGCAGCCCTCCGATCGGGGAAGCTGAGCTCGGCCGAGCTCAACGCCGCGGCGACCCGGATGCGCGGCCGCGGGTGCCCGATGGCGCTGCGGATCGCCGCCGCGGCCACCGGACTGGCCGAGAGCTTCCTCGAATCCATCCTCCGGAGCCTCCTCCTGGAGGCCGGTATCGACGGCTTCGAGCCGCAGGTCCGGATCGAGCACGACGGGACCTGGATGCGGATCGATCTCGGCCATCGCGTCCTCCGCATCGCCCTCGAGGCCGAGGGGTACGACTTCCACGGTGACAGGATCGCGTTCGCCGCCGACTGCCGCCGGTACGACGACCTGGTCGCAGCGGGCTGGCTGGTGCTGCGGTTCACCTACAGCCAGGTGCTCGACGATCCGGCCTGGGTCGTCGCCACCATCCGGCAGGCGATCGCTCTACGGACAGGACATATACGTCTACTACCCAGCCACCCGCGCCTGCCGCTTGCGCAGCGGCGGTCAGGATGAGGGCACATGTCCTGTCGTTAGGAAGGTCACCACAGTCGCCGCGTAGCGGTCCGGTTCTTCGTAGTGGGGGAAGTGGCCGGAGTGGGTGAAGGTGGCTGAGGGGGCGCCGGTGGTGCGGTAGGCATCGACGGAGAGGGGGTCGGTGGCGGGGTCTTTGATGCCTTCGATGAGGAGGGTGGGTTGGGGGATCTCGGCGAGGCGATCGAGTTTGGAGGTGTAGAGGTCGGCGAGGGTGGAGAGGTGGCTGTAGCCGCGGGACCACTGGTCGTCGGTGAGGCCGGCGGTGGCGCCTAGTTGTTCGAAGGCGGGGCGGCGGGAGGGGTCGTACCAGGAGAGGTCCTGGAAGGCGTCGCCGAGGCCGAAGGCCAGTTCGTAGGTCTTGTCTTCGGGGGTGAGGCGCTGAGGCTGGGCGGCCAGCGCGCGGCAGCGGGCGGCGGACGCAGAGTCGCCGGCCTGTTCGTAGAGGTCCGCGAAGACGGGCAACCGGTAGCGGTCATTGGCGTCGAAGTCCCAGCAGGGACAGTCGAAGACAACCGCGGAGACCGAGTCAGGATGACGGATCGCGTATTCGACCGCGTAGTTGCCACCCGCCGAATGACCGAGGATCGCCCACCGCTCGATGCCCAGCTGACGACGCAGCTCCTCGAAGTCGTCGATCAGGACGTCCATCCGGATCTCGACGTCCGCGGGATCGGAACGCAGCACACCCCGTTGGTCAGGAGCGATCACCCGCAACTGCGAGCCGAGCCGCTCCCCCTGACACTGCGTCCAGTGGTAACCACCGCCGTGGCCGTGGATGAACAGCAGCGGCGGCGACTCCACCGAGCCGTACGACGCGACGTACAGGTTGGTGCCGTTGACCTTCATCGGTACGACGTCAGTCGCTTCGCCAATGCGTTTGCTGCATCCTCGTCGGGCAGCACGCGGATGCCGACCAGCGGGCTCACCGTGACGAAGCCCGCGCGCAAAAACGCCTCGTCGGAGTCGGCCGGCGGATTGGGCTGGGGCGGTGCGATGGTGATCATCGGCTCACCGGTCGGGGCGGTGGTCGCGACCAGACGTGCGCGGGTGATCGGGGTCAGCGTCGCGTGCCGCACCCCCGCCAACTGATCGAGCGCCAGGTCCGGCACGTTCAGACTGAGCATGGTCCCGGCCGGCTCGGACGCGATCCAGGCGAGCGCCTCGCCGGCCATCGTCGCCGCGGTCGCCCAATGCCTCGGCGCGGTGCCCTGGAGGCTGATCGCAACCCCGGAGATCCCCTGCCCAGCTGCGGTCAGCGCCGCAGCCACGGTGCCGGAGTGGAAGATCGGTACGCCGATGTTGTGGCCGCGGTTGATCCCCGACAGCACCAGATCCGGTGCCGGCCCGAACGCCCCGATCGTGGCCAGCGTCACCGCGAGCGCCGGTGTCCCGGCGACCCCGCGGTAGATGATGCCGCCCTCTTCTTCGACAACTGTCTGGATCGGCCGGTTGACCGTCCCGGTCCGTGCGGACCCAACGCCGCTCTGATCGTCCAGCGGCGCGACCACGACCACTTCGTGCCCGAGCTCCGCGATCGCCGGAGCGAGTGCGCGGATCCCGGGTGCCTGGAAACCGTCGTCGTTGGTGATCAGAATCCGCGCCATACGTCCACCCAATCAGCCGCGGTCCTCGATGTCACCCTCCGTCTCAAGGACTGCGTTGCGCAGAGTTTCCAGAGCCTCGTCGCTGGGCGAGGACCACAGACCGCGCTGGGCGGCCTCGAGCAGCCGCTCGGCGATCCCGTGCCGCGCCCAGGGGTTGGACTTGCGGAAGAACTCGGCCATCTCCGGATCCGCGACGTACTCGGTGGTGAGCGTCTCGTACATCCAGTCGTCCACCACGCCCGCGGTCGCGTCGTACCCGAAGAGGTAGTCGACGGTCGCCGCCATCTCGAACGCGCCCTTGTACCCGTGCCGGCGCATCGCGGCCATCCACCGCGGGTTCACCACGCGGGCCCGGAAGACCCGCTTCGTCTCCTCTTCAAGGGTTCGCGTCTTCACCTGAGCCGGTACGGCGGAGTCGCCCACATAGGCCTTCGGGTTGGAACCGGTCAGGTGCCGGACCATCGCGATCATGCCGCCGTGGTACTGGAAGTAGTCGTCGGAATCCATGATGTCGTGCTCACGGGTGTCCGCGTTCTTGGCCGCGACCTGGATCCGCGCGTAGGCCCGCTCCATCGACCCGCGCGCCTCGGCGCCGTCGAGATCCTTGCCGTAGGCGTACCCACCCCAGACGGCGTACACCTCGGCCAGCTCGGCGTCGGTGCGCCAGTTCCGCGCGTCCACGAGCGGGAGCAGGCCCGCGCCGTACGAGCCGGGCTTCGAGCCGAAGACCCGAGCCGTCGCCGACCGTACGTCGTTGCCCGCAGCAACGTCATCGTTGACATGGGCCCGTAGATAGTTGTCGGCGGCATCCTCGTCCAGCGCCGCGACCGTCCGGACCGCTTCGTCGAGCAGCTGGACGACGTGCGGGAAGGCATCCCGGAAGAAGCCCGAGATCCGGATCGTCACGTCGATCCGCGGTCGGCCGAGCTCGGAGAGCTCAACGACCTCGAACCCGGTGACGCGCCGCGAGGCCTCGTCCCAGACCGGGCGGCAGCCGAGCAGCCACAGCACCTCGGCCAGGTCGTCGCCCTGGGTCCGCATCGCCGACGTACCCCAGACCGTGAGGCCGACCGAGCGCGGCCACTCGCCGGTCTCGGCCTGGTGCCGGGCCAGCAGCGAGTCGGCCAGCGCGACGCCGACATCCCAGGCGTTCCGGCTCGGGATCGCCTTCGGGTCGACGGCGTAGAAGTTCCGGCCGGTCGGCAGCACGTTGACCAGACCGCGGGTCGGCGAACCCGACGGGCCGGCCTCGACGAAGCGGCCGTCCAGCGCACGCAAGACGTTGGTGAGCTCGTCGTCCGTGCGGTTCAGGCGCGGCACGACCTCCTGGGCCGCGAAGGTCAGCGAGGACTCGACGCCGACCGAGGACCGGCCGATCACCTCGGTGACGAGGACCGGCACCTTCGCCGCGTCCCAGTTCAGCGTCTCCATCGCGACCACCAGCTTGCGCGCGACCGCCTCCAGGATGTCGACCCCGTCCGCACCGCTCACCGCCGGCAGGTCGGCCAGTGTCGCCAGCTCGGTCAAGTTGGCGGCGAGACCGGGGTTCGCGAGCAGCTCGGCCTCGTCGACCCCGAAGGTCTCCCCCAGCGCGGTTCGCAGACCGGGGATCGAGTACGAGCCGCCCCAGAGCTGCCGCGCCCGCAGGACGGCGAGCACCAGGTTGATCCGCGCCTCGTCAGCCGGCACTCCGCCAAGGATGTGCAGACCGTCACGGATCTGAACGTCCTTGATCTCGCACAGGTACCCGTCCAGATGCAGAACGAATTCGTCGAAAGCCTCGTCGTCCGGCTTCTCGTCGGTGTGCAGATCGTGGTGCAGCTGCGCCGCCTGGATCAGCGTCCAGATCTGTGCCCGCAGCGTCGGCACCTTCTCCGGGTCGAGCGCCTGCACGGTCGCGTACTCGTCCAGCAGGTACTCGAGCTTCGCCATGTCGCCGTACGTCTCTGCCCGCGCCATCGGCGGCACCAGGTGGTCGACGACGACCGCGTGGGCGCGCCGCTTGGCCTGCGTCCCCTCGCCCGGGTCGTTGACGATGAACGGGTAGACCATCGGCAGGTTCCCGAGCACGGCGTCCGGCGCGCAGTCGGCCGCCATCCCGATCCCCTTGCCAGGAAGCCATTCCAGCGTCCCGTGCTTCCCCAGGTGGACGACGGCATGCGCACCGAAACCACCGTCGGCCGGAGCGTTCTCCAACCACCGGTACGCCGCCAGATAGTGGTGCGACGGCGCCATATCGGGATCGTGGTAGATCGCGACCGGGTTCTCGCCGAAGCCGCGCGGCGGCTGGATCATCAGTACGACGTTGCCGAATCGGAGCGCGGCCAGCGCGATCGCCGTCTCGGGTCCGGACGTGTCGACGTACAGGGAACCCGGCGCCTCGCCCCACGCCTCGGTCATTGCCGCCTGCAACGTTTCCGGCACCCGGCCGAACCACTTCGCGTACGTCGAGAGCGGCACCTTGGCCACCGCGTTCTCGAGCTGGTCATCGGTCAGCCAGTCGACATCGTGCCCGCCGGTCGCGATCAGCCGGTGGATGAGCCCGTCCGCGCCGTCGGCCCCCTGCAACTCCGAAAGGTCGAGCCCGCCCAGGTCGTACCCGGCCTCGTCGAGCTTGCCGAGCAACTGCACCGCCGACGCCGGGGTATCCAGACCGACCGCGTTCCCGATCCGGGCGTGCTTGGTCGGGTACGACGAGAGCACGAGCGCGAGCTTCTTCTCGGCCACCGGGACATGCCGCAGGCGGGCGTGCGCCACCGCGATCCCGGCCAGCCGGGTGCACCGCTCGGGATCCGGCGCATACCGAGCCAGCCCGTCGGCGTCGTACGCCTTGAAGGAGAACGGGATGGTGATGATCCGGCCGTCGAACTCAGGGATCGCGACCTGCGTGGCCGCGTCCAGCGGGCTGATCGCCGCGTCGCTGGCCAGCCACTGCTCGCGGGTCGACGTCAGCGCCAGCCCCTGGATCAGCGGGATGTCGAGCGAAGCCAGCGCCCCTGCGTCCCACGCGTCATCGGCACCGCCCGCGCTGGCGTTGGCCGCGACGGACCCACCGGCCGCGAGCAGTGTGGTGACCAGTACGTCGCACTTGCGCAGCAGCTCGAACAGTCCGGCGTTCTCGTCGCTCGTCGCATCGAGTCCGCGCAGCGTGCCGCAGTACACGGCCAGCGGTTGCGCACCGGCAGCCTCAACCGCCGCAGCGAGCGTGTCGACGAACGCGGTGTTACCCGCGATCTCGTGCGCCCGGTAGTAGACGATCCCGACCACTGGCCGGTCGTCGTCGACGAACGTCCCGCGCACCCCGTACGTCGGGAGCGCGGCAGGCGGGTCGAATTCGTCGCCGGTGAGCAGGATGGTGTCGCTCAGGAAGCCGGCCAGGTTCCGCAGGTTGTCGGCGCCGCCCTCGCGCAGGTAGGCCAGCGCCTCGGTCACCGCACCCGCGGGCACGGTCGACAGCGACATCAGCTCCGCATCGGGTGCCGACTCACCGCTGACCACCACTGCGGGCTTCCCGGACGCGAGCACTGCCTCCAGCCCGTCCTCCCAGGCTCGCTTGCCGCCCAGCAGCCGCACCACGACGATCTGGGCGGACTCCAGCAGCGGAGTGAGCTCGGACAACTCCAGGCGCGCCGGGTTCGCGACCTTCCAGCCGGCCGCCGCCTCCGCCGCGGCCAGTAGATCGGTGTCGGCAGTCGACAACAGCAACAGGTTCGCGGGCACGCTGAACCGGTCCTTCCTGGGGGTATCCACGCCCCGGCCGGAGGTGCGACAGCAGCAGTTCCTGACTCCCCGCGGCACTGGTCGGCCGCGGGTCACAGTGGCGGGACCGCCCCGGACTCACACCGGGTTCCTGCACAGCTGTCGCTTGACGCCTGAACCCTATCTCAGCGGTGCTCGGCGTAATGGGCGGCGAGGAGGTCAGTGCCCCAGTCGGAGCGGTGGGACCGCCAGACGGAGTGGATGTGGTTGGCGTTGTCCTGCGTGTTGTCGTACTCGGCCAGGAAGGTAGGGGCGGCCAGGGAGTAGTAGTGGCGGTGGCCGATCCCCGGGGTGGTTTCCCCGGCCCAGGCGAATGTCAGGTTCTCAATGCCTTGCTCGGTCAGGTCCTGCCAGGTGAGCAGACCGATCGGACCGGCCGCGCGACTGACGTACTGGCCGACCAGCAGGCTGAGCAGTTGACGCTGCTCGGCGGTCATGTCGCCGTACGCGAGGCCGCGGTGCAGCAGCGCCGGATCGGCCACTGGGTCGTGGCGGGTGAGCATGTCGTCGGGAGCGTCCGATGAGACGACGGCGACCGCGCGCTGGCTGTCGTCGAGCGCCTGCAGGAGCTGGAAGCCTAGGTCGTGCTCGGCGGCCAGGAAGCGGCGGCCAGACGGTGCCTCGGCCGGGTTGGAGCCGATGAACGACGGAGTGAACGAGATCGCACCGTCGACCAACGTCACATGGATCGCCAGGTGGTGACCGTTCAGCCGCCAGGCCCACGGCTCGAAACTCGCGGGGTCCCCCAGGATGCGCAGGAAGTAGCCAGGCGTGGCCAGCGAGTCCTGCCAGTCCGTCGATGCTGGGACCGGATGCCCGCGCAGGATCACTTCCGCGTCCAGTACGGCGAGTGAGTCGGCCAGTCCACGCTCACTGCAGCTGGCCGCGATCAGCTGGTGCGCCAGCTGCTGCTGCTCCGGAGTGAGCGCTGACAACGGCAGGCCGGGCCGATGCCCAGGCAGATAGGTCCACTCCTGGTGGTCCGGAGTGTCGAACGGCGCCTGGATCAGACTCCGCTGCGCCGGACGCAGACTCTCCAGCAGGTGGATGGCCGCTTTCTGGATCTGCTCTACAACCACGCCGCGCGCTCCTCGTCCTTGGGTTCGTACGTCGTCGTCCAGCGTTCGAACGGCCGGTCCAGCTTGTACCGATAGTCCGGCTGCCGCAGCAGCACGCGTGTTTCGGCGTTCGCCGGGTTCCGCAGGGTCTCGAAGTACTTGACCGACCAGTGGAACCACCGCATGCAGAACAGCCGCATGGTCAGTCCGTGTGACACCAGCAGCACGTTGCGTGGTGCGTCGGCCTGCTCGAAGTCGCGGTGCATCGTCTCCAGAAAACTCGACACCCGGTCGTACACGTCCGACCCCGACTCGCCATGGGTGAACCGGTAGAAGAAGTGCCCGTAGGAGTCGCGCAGTGCTTCCTGCCGCTCGATGTCCTCGGTGTCCTGGAAGTTCGCCCAGTCCTGCTCGCGCAGCCGCGGCTCCTCGCGGGCGACTCCGATCAGGTCGTCCAGCCCGAGCCCCTTGAGCGTCTGCAGCGTGCGCAGGTACGGCGACACATAGACCCGGATCGGCTCGTCCTCGAACAGCTCCCGCAGCTCGTGCCCCGTCTTCGCCGCCTGCTCCCAGCCGTGTGCGGTCAGGGCAACCGAGTGGTCCGGGACCCGCTCGTAGATCGACTTGTCCAGATTCGCCTCGGACTCGCCGTGCCGCATCAGCACGATCCGCATCGGCCGCTTGCTCAGCCCCATGACCGTCCCTTCACCGCTGCCAGGATCGCCGCCGTACCGGCTGCGGCGACACCGACTCGCCGCGCCAGCTTCGCCGTACGCCGAACGTCAGCGACAGTCGGCGTGGGCCCGTCTCCCAGCGTGCCACGGTCCTCGGTATAGGACCCGTAGTTGTTCGTACCGCCCAGCGACAGCCCGAGTGCGCCGGCGAAGGCCGCCTCGACCGGACCGGCGTTCGGACTCGGGTGTTGCGGCGCATCCCGTTTCCACACCCGCCGTGCCTCGCCATAGCGGTTGGCAACAACCCCAGTCAGTACGGCGCACGCCCGCGCGGGCAGGAGGTTCACCAGATCGTCCAACCGCGCGGATGCCCAGCCGAAGTTCGCGTACTTCGGCGAGCGGTACCCGACCATCGCATCCAGCGTGTTGATGGCCCGGTACGCCAGCAGGCCGGGTACTCCGAGCACTCCGCCCCATAGGAGCGGTGCCACGCATGCATCTGAGGTGTTCTCCGCGATCGACTCCACCGTTGCCCGCGCAAGCTCGTCAGCTTCCAGATACGTGGCGTCCCGCGCACACAGGTGGCTGAGCCGGTCCCGGGCCGCCGGAATGTCCTTCTCCTCCAGCAGCGCAGCCATGGTCTCAGCCTCACGCTCCAGACTGCGTGCACCGAGCACTGTCCACGTGGCGACCGCAGTGACGAGCGTGTGCGCAACCGGCCGCCCCCGCGTCAGCCGCTCAGCCGCGAGCCCGGCCAGCGCCGTCGTACCGACCAGTGCAGTTGTGTACGCCGCACCGGCCGCCCGCGAGTCGGCGTACAGGCGAGACTCGAGCCGGGCCGCCGTCTGCCCGAACCCGGCGACCGGATGGAAACGCCGCGGATCGCCCAGAACACGGTCCGCCACGAAGCCGAGCAACAGCCCGAAAGTTGTGGACACCCTGGCAAGTTTGCCAGGAAAGAAATGTGCGAGGCTGACTGGTATGTCGATTGGTGAACTGCTCCGGGCGGTTGATGGGAGCGGCGAGTTCGGGGTGTGGCTGGGGCGGGCCGACGGGACGGCGGTGTTCGAGCACCGGTCCGGGCGGACGCACTACTCGGCCAGCACGATGAAGCTGCCGGTCGCGATGGCGATGCTGCGCAAGATCGAGGCCGGTGAGCTCACGCTCGACCAGCCGGTGGCCGTGCACAACGACTTCGCCTCCGCGGCCGGCGGGCGGTTCGGCGTGAACCCGGACGAGGACGAGGCGCCGGCGACCTGGACCAAACTCGGTGCCAAGGTCCCGCTCGGCTGGCTCGCGACCGAGATGATCACGCTGTCCAGCAACCTGGCCACCGATCTCGTCCTGGAACAGGTCGGCCTCGAGGCGTCCAACGCGGTCCTCGCCGAGTACGGCGACGGCGCCAGCGCGATCCGCCGTGGCATCGACGACCGCGCGGCCCAGGCGGCCGGGATCAGCAACGAGATGAGCCCGGCCGGACTGGCCGGCGTACTCGTTGCCGTGGACAACCAGTATCTGCTCGACCTGCTCGCGGGCAACCAGTGGAACGGCGAGATCCCCGCGCAGCTCCCGCCCGGCACCCGGGTCGAGCACAAGAACGGGTGGGACGTCCGGATCCGGCACGACGGCGGCATCGTCCGGCCCCCGGACGCGGACCCGTTCGTTCTGGTCGTCTGTACGACGTCCGACCTCCCGGACGTGCGAGCGCAGCAACTGATCGCGGACATCGCGCTGGAGGCGTGGAACCACCGGCACGACCTGGGAGCGATCCGATGAAGCTCACCACCCACCTGATCTCCGTCCCGCTGCACACCCCGTTCATCACCGCTCTGCGGACGGCGACGCACGCCGACTCGCTCCTGGTCGAGCTCAGCGACGGCTCGCTCAGCGGTTGGGGTGAGGCGCCGCAGGTCTGGAAGGTCACCGGCGAGTCGCTCGCCGGCGCCCAGGCCTGTGTCGAAGGACCGATCTCCACCGCGCTGAACGGCCTCGGGCCGGACGATCTGACCGAGGCCCTGCGCCGCGTCCAGAACGCTGCCGCCGGAAACTTCGGCGCGAAGGCCGCGGTCGACGTCGCGCTGCACGATCTTGCCGCCCGGCGACTCGGCATCAGCCTGCAGGCGTTCCTCGGTTCGACGGTCGGCACCGTGCGGACCGACGTGACGCTCTCGGTTGGCGATGCCGACGCGCTCGCGACCGCCGCGAAGGCGCGGATCGCGGACGGGTTCGACGTACTGAAGGTGAAGGTCGGCACCGACGCGGCCGGTGATGTGGAGCGGGTCCGCCGCGTGCGGGACGCGATCGGGCCGGGACCGCGGCTGCGGCTCGACGCGAACCAGGGCTGGTCCCGCCGCGACGCGGTCACCGCCATCCGCGCGTTGGAGGACTGCGACCTCGAGTTGGTCGAGCAGCCGGTCGCGGCCGGCGATCTCGAAGGGATGGCGTGGGTCACCGACCGGGTGAACACACCGATCCTCGCCGACGAGTCCGTGTACGGCGTCCGCGACCTCGTCAACGTGATCCGGCACGGCGCCGCCGACATGGTCAACGTGAAGCTCGCCAAGTGCGGCGGGCTGGCGCAGGCCCGGACCCTGCTGGAGCTCGCCCGGGAACACGGCCTCGGTACGGCGGTCGGTTCGATGATGGAAAGTCACGTCGGAATCGGCGCGGCCGCCGCTCTGGTCGCGGCCTATCCGACCTCCGCGGTCAACGATCTCGACGCGGCGTGGTGGCTACGTGACGCACCGGTGATCGGCGGCATCCGGTACGAAGGCTCGCTGATCCACCTTCCGTTTGAGCCTGGTCTCGGCGTGACAGGCTTGTCCGTATGAAGCTTGTCGCTGCCAAGGTCCCGATCAGCACGGTGTGGACCGGACCGGACGCGCCCCGTGAGGTCGACGCGCCCGCCACTGCCACGCAGCCCGATGTGGCTGCCTGGGCGAAGTCGATGGACAGAGAGAGCCGTCTGGGCCTGCACGGCCGGACTCTGTCCCAGCTGCTGTTCGCAGAGCCCGTGCTGGTCCGCTCCGAGCGCGATGGCTGGTCAGAGGTCCTCGCACCCTGGCAGCCCTCGTCCGGTGACCCACTCGGCTACCCGGGCTGGGTGCCGTCGAGCCATCTGGGTGAGCTGCCGAGCAGTGCGACCGATCCGGTGGCCATCACGGTGCCCACCGCGCCCCTGCTTGCAGAGCCGGTGGCTGGTACGCCGGTGATGACCCTGTCGTTCGGCACGGTGCTGGCCTCGGTCGAGCGGACCGATGGGTACACGCGGGTCGCCACTCCGGATGGTGGCTCAGGCTGGCTGGCGAACGACGTACTGCGCTCTGTGGCGGAGCCGTCGATACCGGAGGACCGGCTGCGGCTCAGCGCGCAGTTCCTCGGGCTGGAATACCTGTGGGGCGGCACCTCGGCGTACGGGCTGGACTGCTCCGGGCTGACGCACAGCGTGAGTCGCGTGCTCGGTCTGCGGATCCCGCGCGACGCCCACGACCAGGCCGACACGTTGGAGAACATCCCGATCGACGAGGCCCGGCCGGGCGACCTGTACTTCTTCGCACGCCCGGACAAGCCGGTGCACCACGTCGGGTTCGTCTCCCCCACCGGGATGCTGCACGCCTCCGAGACCGGGAAGCAGATCGAAGACGCGCCGCTTCCCGACGAGCGGCGTACGACGTTGGTCGCCGCCGCTCGCTTCTGACGCTCAGGCGTTCTTGGCGTCCGAGGACTCGGGCGCCGGCTCGTCCGCGGTGACCTCGCCCTGGACCGGCTCGGCCGGCAACCCGCGGGACTTGCGCAGGCTCAGGACCGTGGTGATGCCGAGCGTGACGATGATGAAGCCGAGCGAGAACCAGATCGGGATCTCGGGAGCCCACTCGATGTGGTGACCGCCGTTGATGAACGGCAACTCGTTCACGTGCATGGCGTGCAGGACCAGCTTCACACCGATGAACGCGAGCACGACCGAGAGACCGATCGACAGGTAGACCAGGCGCTTCAGCAGGTCACCGAGCAGGAAGTACAGCTGCCGCAGACCCATCAGGGCGAAGACGTTCGCGGTGAAGACCAGGAAGGGCTCCTGGGTCAGGCCGTAGATCGCCGGGATCGAGTCGAGCGCGAACAGCAGGTCGGTGGTGCCGAGCGCGATGATCACGATCGCCATCGGGGTGACGAGCCGCTTGCCGTTCTTGATCACGGTCAGCTTGACTCCGTTGTACTCGTCGGTCGCGTTCAGCCGCTTCTTCGCGAACCGGATGACCGCGTTTTCCTTGTAGTCCTCGTCGTCGTTCTCACCCTGCGAGGCCAGGTGGATCGCGGTGTAGACCAGGAACGCGCCGAAGATGTAGAAGACCCACGAGAACTCGTTGATCGCGGCGGCGCCGACGGCGATGAAGACGCCGCGGAAGACCAGCGCCAGGATGATGCCGACCAGCAACGCGGTCTGCTGGTACTTCCTCGGCACCGCGAACCTGGACATGATGATCAGGAAGATGAAGAGGTTGTCGACGCTCAGGCTGTACTCGGTGAGCCAGCCGGCGAAGAACTGACCGGCGTACTCCCCGCCCGAGAAGAACCAGACGCCGAGCCCGAAGACCACCGCGAGACCGACGTAGAACGCGATCGCGGTCGCCGACTCACGGGTCGTGGGCTCGTGCGGGCGACGGCCGATGATGAAGACGTCGAAGGCCAGCAGCGCGAGCAGCACGCCGACCGTGATGTACCAAACGTAGTCAGCAACGTGCACAGGAACCTCCGGAGCGCAGACGAAACAGGACTCCGAAGGTCTCTTCCGCCGACCACGTGGCCGACCGGGGGCACCGGGCATGAGCGTGAACTCACGGCCGTGATGACGATGCCGCCGCGAAGGAATACTCCCCTTCTTCACCCCCAGTCTGACGGGTCGCGGACCCAGACTCCAAATCCAGGACACCGTGTCCGCCTGTCGAAATCATCACAGGCCGGTTCGGGAATAGTCACGGACCGTGTCCGATCACCGGAAATCGGCTTCGTGATCACGGGCCCAGGAGGCGAACGGCACCGGTTTCCGGCCGAGGATCTGCTCGGCTACCGGGGTCATCGCCCAGCCGTCGGGCTCGGTCCCCCGACGCATGAAATGCAGGATCGCGTCGACGGTCTCGGGTGCCTCGCCGGCCCCGAACGTGTCCCGGGCCTGACACTCGTCGAGCTCCTCGATCCGGATCGGCTCACCGATCACCTCGGCGATCCGGTCGACCTGATCGCGCAGCGTCACGGGTTCAGCGCCGGTCAGCAGGGCCGACACCACTGCCGGGTCCGCGCCCCGCAGGGCTGCGACGGCGACCGCGGCGATGTCGCGTTCGTGGATCGGCGCGGCGAGCGATCCGGGGTGGACCAGTTCGACGGTACGGCGCTCGCGGATCGACGGGGCCCAGTTCAGCGCGTTGTTCGCCAGTACGAGGGGGCGGATCGGGACGAGGTTCAGACCGGCGTCGGTGAGCAGGCCCTCGGTCACCCGATGATCGACGGCAATCGGATTGGACGTTGCCCACGGCAACAGAACACTGCCGGAGGAGAGCAGCACGACCCGTTCCACGCCGGCGGCCACGGCGGCCTTGCCGAAATCGGTCGCGCTGCCGGGATCGGCGTACAGGAAGACTTGGGCGATGCCGTCGAGGGCGCGGTCGAGGGTGTCCGGCCTGGTCAGGTCGGCCTGGACGACCTCCACCTCGGGGGCGAAGTCGGCCTTGGCGAGGTCGCGGACGGAGGCACGGACGGGGAGATCGGCTGCGCGCAGGCCATCGACGACGTACCGGCCGATGGCGCCACGAGCGCCGATCACGAGAGTGGTCATGGGGTAAGCCTTGGCCAGGGCTCGTCGGGTGCGAACGAGATCGCCGCGAAGCTTCTGGAATCCGACAAGCGCTGCCGCCTTGATTGCGCTATCCGACGCGGTAGTGGGTGGTCGCGGCCTTGATCGTGCGGAGGGTCGGCGCGAGGTTGACCGCGGTGACGCCGGACAGGCTGGCGATGTCGGTCGTCAGATAGCGGTAGAGGCCGGCGAGCGAGTCGCTGCCGATTGCGGCGAACAGGGACGTCGATCCGGTGGTGGCCGCCACGAACGCGACCTCGGCATGGTCGGCCAGGGCTCGACCCGCCGCGTCCAGTTCCGACGGCGTCACGGCGAGCCGGAGCATCGCGCGGGCGGGCAGGTCGAGGAGCATCGGGTCCGCATCGACGTCGAAGCTGATCGCGCCGGTGTGCAGGAGGCTGCGCAGCCGTCGGCGAACAGTCGGTGTGGAGAGCTCGCAGGTGGCGGCGAGGTACTCGATCGGCGCGCGACCGTCGGTCCGGAGCTCCTCCAGCAGCCGACGATCGGCCGCGTCGAGGGTGACCGGCTTGTCGCCGGGCTCGGGTTCTGGAACGTGACGGCGGAGCTCGGCCACCTGGTCCGGGCGGAGCGAACCACGCTTGGCATACGGGAAACCCGCTCCCCCGTAGAACACGTGCAGAACCTCGAACGCCTCGACGTCGATCACCTGCCGGGTACGCGGCAGCGCTTCGAGAAGCAGCGGCCCGACATCCTCGCCGTACACGGTGCACTCGATCTCGGTGCCACCCGCGCAGAGGGTCACCCAACTGGTGTCGGTCCGGCGGGCCAGCGCCTCGGCCACCTCACCGGCCGCACTCGGTACGGCGCGGACCCGGAGCAGCCACTGGACTTCGCGGGTGCGGCTCGGGTGGCTGAGCGCGATGACCCGCAGCGCGCTGCGCTCCCGGAGCCGTGCATAGCGGCGCGCGACGGTCTGGTCCGAGACGCCCAGCACCTCGGCGAGCCGGCGGAACGGCGCCCGCGCGTCGAGCTGCAACGCATGAAGGAGGCCGCGGTCCAGCTCATCGAACGGATCTGGGGTCACGAGTGTCGAGAATAGAACACTCCAGACCTAGGGAACGCTGAATCCGCCATCCGCGACGAGCACCGCACCGGTGACGAAGCTCGAGCGCGGGGAGGCGAGGAACAAGACCACCTCGGCGATCTCCTCCGGCGTACCGACGCGTCCCATGGGTCCTTGAGCGCTGGTCTCCCGCAGGACCTCTTCCGGCACGATCGACAGCAGGGTGTCAGTGCGGACCGCTCCGAGACAGACGGCGTTGACCCGCACGCCCGACGGCCCGAACTCGACCGCCCACGACCGGGTCATCGACTCCAAGGCGGCCTTGGTGCCGCTGTAGGCGGCCGCGACGGGCAGGCCGATCTTGGCGCCGATCGACGACGTGTTGACGATCGTCCCGCCGCCGGTGGCCGCCATCCGCGGTGCGATGGCGGCCGTCAGGAAGTAGGCGCTGCGCAGGTTCACGTCGTAGATGCGCTGGAACTCGTCCGGGGAGACGGCCGGCGTCGGGACCATCGGATAGAACCCGGCATTGTTGATCAGGATGTCGACGTCACCCACCAGCTGCGCCAGGTGCTCGACCTCGGCCATCTCACCGAGATCAGCCTGCAGGTACGTCGCTTTGCCCCCGGCGCCGGTGATCAGCTCGACCGTCTCGGCGCCTTGCTCGGCTCGCCGTCCAGTCACCACGACCTCGGCCCCGGCCGCCGCGAAACTCCGCGCGATCGCCCGCCCGATCCCCGACGTGGCCCCCGTTACGAGCGCCTTCTTCCCCCACAGCTCAGTCATGCCCCGAGGCTAGGGTCGCCGCCCGTCCGCCGCCCCGACTCGCCGTCGGCTGCCGGCAAACTGCTCAGGAGACGCGATGCACTGCCTCGACGTTGTTTCCGTCGGGGTCGCGCAGGAACACGGCGTAGTAGCCGGGCTGATACTGCGGCCACTCCTTCGGCTCATGCAGAACCTCGGCACCGAACTCCTGCGCCGCGGCATGAATAGCGTGCACGGTATCGCGATCAGGCGCGGCGAACGCCAGGTGGACCTCGCGCTGGGGACTGTCGGTCGCCGTCTCCCCCAACCAGAACTTCGGTGCACCGTCCGGACCCGAGAACGCGATAACCACCCCGAAGTCGATGCTCACACTGATCTCGAGCGACGCGAACACCGTCTCGTAGAACCGACGGGACGCGGCAAGGTCATCGCACTGAAGCGAAACATGATCGAACATGCCCAGGACCCTAACCACCCCCACCGACATTGAGGTTTGGCCGACGGCTCCTCGGCAACTTCGCGACAACAGCCTCGTACGACGCGTCGATCAGCTCGAACACCTCGTCATCCGGCACCCCTCCGCCGAACCGCACCGTGTTCCACCCCGACCGCCCGAGGTACGGCATCTTCGACACGTCGTCCGGGTAAGCCGCCACCAACTCGTCCGCCTCGTCCCGGTTCGCCCCACACTTCAACCCGAGACTGTCCGTCCCGAGGAAGGCAAAGATCTTCTCCGCGACCTTCGCCACCACATCCCCGTCCCACGGCTCATCACGCCAAGCCCCCGCCTTCCCCAAGCAGTACCCCAGCACCTCATCCCGACCCAATCCACCCATCGAGTCCTCCTTCTCCCACCCAACCTAATCAACCCCCACGAGGACGACTAGGACAAGTTGAACAGGGCGGCTGCGTTCGCGTGGGCGATCTGGTGTTGCTCGTCGGCGGAGAAACCGAGGGTGTCCAAAGCGTCGACCGCCGACCGGAGGTCGCCCAGCGGGTAGTCGGAGCCGAGCAGGAGTCTGTCCACGCCGAGCTTGCGCAGGCTCCACGCATACTGCTCGCGGTGCGGAGAGTCGGCGTACAAGGCACCCATGTAGGACAGGTCGACCCAGACGTTGCGGTTCCACATCCCGGGGAACGCGGCCAGCACGTCATAGACCACGAGCTCTCCGAACCGCGGCCCGAGAGCGTGGGCGATGATGATGCGGGCATCCGGCACACTCATGCTGAGCTGCACGAACTTGCCCGGCTGGTACGGATCGAACGGCGAGTAGCCGTCGAACAGCACCGGTAACCCGTGCCGGCCGATCTCCTCGACGGTCGCCGTCACCCGGTCGTCGCCGAGGTCGAACGCCTGCGTGTTCGGATGCAGCTTGAACCCAGCCGCCCCGGCCGCGACCACGCGCCCGATCTCCTCGACCGCGAAGTCACCGTCGTACGGATGCACCGAACACAACGGCAACCACCGCGGGTCGTTCGCAGCAAGCGTGAGCACCTGATCGTTCCGCTTCCGAACCTCGTCCGGCTGCCCGAACGGCGCCATCACCAGCGCACCCGCGGCCTGAACCTCCAGCCCGTCCACCGCAGCCCAGTAGTCCTCCGCGCGATGCGGCATCAAGCCCGCCATCCCGGCCCCCGCCTCGAGCTCGAGATGCGCATGCACATCGATGATCGGCCCCACGTACCGCGCCATCATTCCTCCCCATCCGTGGAGCCGCACCCTAATCCCCCACCAACCCGCCCCACCACCAACGACAGCAACCGGCCAACAAACCGCCGCCCGGCCGCACCCCACGCCACCACCACCTGTCCGTAGTGCGGCGTTCACGCCATTGCCGGTTGCGAAGGACCGCGATTCGCGGCCACTCAGGCGGTCGCCGAGGCTAACGTCCGATCCGAGGGCGTGGTCGGCGTTTCTTCGGACGTCAACCACCGCGGGCACGGTCGGGGCCGGTTCACGGATGATTGCTGCCGGTATTTGGCAGTAGGTCTCCGTGAACCTGCGGCTGGGCGGGGTTTGTGCGTGTTTGCGGGGAGCTGCTGTCGCTGAGAGGCAGTAGATCCCCGCAGAGGTGGTTGGTGTGCCCCCGATTCGCGCCGCACCGGACAGGCCGGACACGTATGCGGTGGATGGTCGCCGCGGCGGCCGATTTACTGAAGCGCTAGGCGGCGTCGCCTGGGGCTGACGGGGATGGCGAGGCCGGCGACCACCGTTGCGGTTGCCTGAGCTTCCGGGCTTCGGTTGCGGTCCAGAAAACGAGGGGATCTCCCCGCAAGTTGCTGGTTCTCCCCTCAATATTTGAGCAGAGAAGGGCCCATTTGAACGGATATCCAGCGAAATTCCGCAGGCGAGGCAGGCGACCCGAACCGCAGTGGGCAACCGCGGCGGCGGGTCACCTGACAGGCCTCCTCATCATTGAGAGCAACCACCGCGACGGGTCAGCCAACGGGCCTCCTCATCGTCGGGGGCAACCACAACCCGTTAACCACAAGCAACGGGCACGCGGTCACCGACCGCACCATCCCTCCTCAGCCACAGACCCGCCCAGCCACCCGTCTCAGTAAACCGGCCGCAGCGCCGACCAACCACCGCGCCCCGCGTCGGCCGCCTCCCGTTGACCACCAAGCCCCGGTCCCGGCCTGATCCGACTTCATCTAACGTCCGAAGGACCGGAGAGCCCCACCCGCAGTTCCTTCGGACGTTAACCAGCACCCCTCGCTAACGTCCGAAGGACCGGAGAGCCCCGCCTGCAGTTCCTTCGGACGTTAGCGTCGGTGACCGTCTGCTGGGTCGGTGGGCTCGTGGTTGTACGGCGAGGGCTGCTGGTCGGTGGCGTTCGTCGCGACGGGTTGGGTTGTCGGCGCAGGGCCGGGATGCGTTTGAGCAGGTCTGCAGTGAAGCGACAGCGGCGATCGGGGGCGGGGGATCTAGGGTTCTTGGTATGGGCTCAGTGGTGGTGGCGGCGGTTCAGGCGGGGTCGGTGTTGTTCGATGGGGCGGGGACGTTGGCCAAGGCGGAGCGATTCGTCCGGGAGGCTGCGGCGGGTGGGGCTCGGTTGGTGGTCTTGCCGGAGGCGTTCTTGGGTGGGTATCCGAAGGGGATGGACTTCGGGGTGACGGTGGGGTCGCGGTCGGCGGAGGGGCGGGAGCTGTTCCGGCGGTATCGGGAGGCGGCGGTTGCGGTGCCGGGGCCCGAGACTGGGCGGCTGGCCGAGTTGGCTGCTGAGTTGAAGGTTGAGCTGGTGGTGGGCGTCATCGAGCGGGATGGCGGGACGCTCTACTGCACGGCGTTGTTCTTCACGCCTGGGCTGGTGGCCAAGCACCGCAAGCTGATGCCGACCGCGGCCGAGCGGTACCTGTGGGGACAGGGCGACGGCTCCACGATGCCCGCCGTACCGACCTCGTACGGCGTGCTCGGCGCGGCGATCTGCTGGGAGAACTACATGCCGTTGTTCCGGCAGAGCATGTACGCGAAGGGGGTCGAGATCTGGTGTGCACCGACGGTGGATGACCGTGAGCAGTGGCAGGCGACCATGCGGCACGTCGCTCTCGAAGGCCGCTGCTTCGTGATCAGCGCCAACCAGTACCTGACCGACGCCAACGGCACCGTGCTCATCAACGGCGGCAGCACGATCATCAATCCGCTCGGCGAGATCCTGGCCGGCCCCGCCCGCGAGGGCGAGACCGTCCTCTTCGCCGAACTCGACCTGGCCGACCGCGACCGAGCCGTCTTCGACTTCGACCCGGTCGGCCACTACAGCCGCCCCGACATCTTCACCCTCACCGTCGACGAGACCCGCCGAAGCTAAAACCCAACCAGCTACTGAGCCCCGGCGTTCGTCATTTGGCGGAGCTCCTTCTTCAGCTCGGAGATCTCGTCGCGGTAGCGCGCGGCCACCTCGAACTGGAGCTCCGCGGCCGCGTTGTGCATCTGGTCGGTGAGCTGCTGGATCAGGTCTGCGAGGTCCGACGACGGCATGCCGCCGGCGAGCTCCTTCGCCTTCTCCCCCACCTTGCCCTTGAGACCGCCTGGTGTCGGCGCCTTGCCGCGGCTCTGGTTGCGGCCGCTGCCGAGCAGCTCGGCGGTGTCCGCGTCCTCGCGGGCGAGCATGTCGGTGATGTCGGCGATCTTCTTCCGCAGCGGCTGCGGGTCGACACCGTGCTCGGTGTTGTACGCGACCTGTTTGGCGCGCCGCCGGTTGGTCTCGTCGATCGCCATCTCCATCGACGGCGTGATCTTGTCCGCGTACATGAACACCGCACCGGACACGTTGCGGGCCGCGCGACCGATCGTCTGGATCAGGGACCGGCCGGAACGCAGGAAGCCTTCCTTGTCCGCGTCCAGGATCGCGACCAGCGACACCTCCGGCAGGTCGAGACCCTCCCGGAGCAGGTTGATGCCGACCAGTACGTCGTACTCACCCATGCGCAGTTCGCGGAGCAGTTCGACGCGGCGCAGCGTGTCCACCTCGCTGTGCAGATACCTGGTCCGGATCCCCATCTCCAGCAGGTAGTCGGTCAGATCCTCCGACATCTTCTTGGTCAGCGTGGTGACCAGCACCCGCTCGTTGCGCTCGGTCCGGATCCGGATCTCGTGGATCAGGTCGTCGATCTGGCCCTTGGTCGGCTTGACGATCACCTCGGGGTCGATCAGGCCGGTCGGCCGGATGATCTGCTCGACGAACCCGTCGGACTTGTCCTGCTCGTACTGCCCCGGGGTCGCGGACAGGTAGACCGTCTGGCCGATCCGCTCCAGGAACTCCTCCCAGCGCAGCGGCCGGTTGTCCATCGCCGACGGCAGCCGGAACCCGTGCTCGACCAGCGTCCGCTTCCGCGACATGTCGCCCTCGTACATCCCGCCGATCTGCGGGACGGTCACGTGCGACTCGTCGATGACGAGCAGGAAGTCCTCGGGGAAGTAGTCCAGCAGACAGTGCGGCGCCGTCCCGGCCTCGCGGCCGTCGGTGTGCCGGGAGTAGTTCTCGATCCCGGAGCAGGTGCCGATCTGGCGCATCATCTCGATGTCGTACGTCGTCCGCATCCGCAGCCGCTGGGCCTCCAGCAACTGACCGCCGCGCTCGAGCTCGGCCAGCCGGTCGGCCAGCTCCGCCTCGATCGAGGTGATCGCGCGCTCCATCTTCTCGGGCGCGGTCACGTAGTGCGTCGCGGCGCCGATGTAGAGCTCGGTCTCCTCGCTCAGCACCTCGCCGGTCAGCGGGTGCAGCGTCATCACCCGCTCGATCTCGTCGCCGAAGAACTCCACCCGGACCGCGAGCTCCTGGTACACCGGGAAGACCTCGAGCGTGTCGCCGCGGACCCGGAAGGTGCCACGGGTGCCGGCCAGGTCGTTGCGCGCGTACTGCACGCCGACCAGCTTGCGGAGCAGACCGTCGCGGTCCATCTCGTCGCCGACCTTCACGTGGATCATCCGGTTCAGGTACTCGTCCGCGGAGCCCAGGCCGTAGATACAGGAGACGGTCGCGACCACGACCACGTCCCGCCGGGTCAGCAGCGACCAGGTCGCCGAGTGCCGCAGCCGCTCGACCTCCTCGTTGATCGAGGAGTCCTTCTCGATGTAGGTGTCCGTCTGCGGGACATACGCCTCGGGCTGGTAGTAGTCGTAGTACGAGACGAAGTACTCGACCGCGTTCTCCGGGAAGAAGTGCCGCAGCTCGGTGGCGAACTGGGCGGCCAGCGTCTTGTTCGGCTGCAGGATCAGCATCGGGCGCTGGATCTTCTCCGCCAGCCAGGCCATCGTCGCCGTCTTGCCGGTACCGGTGGCACCGAGCAGAACGACATCCTGCTCGCCGGCGTTGATCCGCCGCTCGAGCTCCGCGATCGCGGCCGGCTGGTCACCGGCCGGATCGAAGTCGGACACCACGTTGAGCGGCGCGACCATACGCTGGAGATCCGTGACCTGTCTCATGGCACCAAAGGTACGTGCCCCCACCGACAAAACCTGAAACCGCAGGTCAGAAGCTCTTTTCGACGCTGTCGTTCATCACCTTGAGGTTGTCCTTGCGACGCTCGTAGACCCGCTTCTCGAGCCCCGCGTCGGTGGCCGTGACCCGGTCCCACTTGTCCGAGTACGCCGTCACGAAGCCCTGGTAGTCGATCAGCCCGTTCTTGGCGGTCTTGATCTTCGCGGTGTAGGTCAGCGCGTAACAGGTCTTGATCGCCGGGTTGGCCGGCTTGCACTCCGTGCCCTTGCCGATCACCACGTTCTGCATCCCGTTCGACTCGATGTCGACCAGGTGCTCGGCGAAACCCTTCGCGTCGTACAGCGTGGTCTGCCGGACCCAGAAGTACCCGTCGATCAGCCCGCGCACGTTGAACTGCTGCAGAATGTAGTTCTGCCCGGTCGCGGCCCTCGGGCTCTTCCGCCAGCCCTTGGCCGGGGTGAACCAGATCCCGTGGCCGACCTCGACCCCGATGTCGTTCGCCTGCTTGGTGTCGTTCGGCTTCGAGCCGGCCGGCGGGGTGTAGAGCGTGCCCGGCGCGTCCGGCGTCTGCACCGCGGCCGGCTGCTTGTTGTTGTTGTCCTCACCACCGCCGGTGACCAGCAGCACGACACCGACCGCGACCAGGACGACGGCCAGCGCCGCGCCGCCGATGACGATCAGCTGCGACCGTCTCGACTTGGCCGGCGGACCCGGCGGCCGGCCAGGTCCAGAGCCCCAGCCGCCGGGCCCCGCGGGTCCCGCGCCGCCTTGGCCTGCTCCCCAGCCACCAGGTGCGGCGGCCGGCGGCGGGCCCGGAGGTGGTCCGTACTGCTGACTCATAGCTGTTCCTCGTGGTGTCGGGGGTTCGTCACAAGCTGTTGAGAACCGACGTCTTCATCTCGGCGGCGTCCGCCTCGGCCTTCGGCGCGAAGTCGACGCGGGTCCGGAAGTCCACCGCGGTGGCCACCTTGTCCTTGCGCAGGTAGACCTCCACATAGCCCCGCACCTGGACGTCCTGGCCCGCCTTGTCCTTGGCGGTGGAGGTGTAGCTCATCGCGACGCACTCCTCCAGGACGTTCTTGGGGCAGGGCAGGATCCGTTCCTTCTCGAGTTTGGCGATCTCGTTCTCGGTCTCGCCCTCGATGATCGCGAGCAGATAGGCGTGCGCCGTCACGTTCTGCTTCTGGCGGACCCAGAAGAACGCCCGCGCCTCACCGTTCGGCGCGTAGGTGACAAGCTCCTTGCCCTGCTTCTCGGTCTCCAGCACACTCCAGGTCGGCACCGGTACGACGGACACCCCGAACCCGACCGGAATCGCCCCGGCCGGCGGCGAGTACGACGTACTGGGCACACTCGGCGTCGGTGTCGTCGACGGTCCGGGGACCGGGTCGGCGGTGTCGTCCCCGCCGGAGACCAGCACGAGCACCAGTGCGACCAGCACGACCACGAGCAGACCGGCGCCGATCGGCAGCAGCAGCGGTGGGATCCGCCGACGCTTCTTCACCGGCGGCGGCGGACGCCGCAGCGACGGCGGCGCGATCTTCTCACCCCACCCGGACGGCGGTCCGGTCGCCGGATCAGGACCAGCAACCGGACCGGCTTTGGCAGCTGCCCCGGACTCCGGCGCCTGCGTACCGGACCAGGGCGACCCCGGACCGGCCGGCGTCGGTGGAACCTCGAGATTCCACGGCGACGGCGGCAGCGCCGGTGCAGGCGCTGCCGCGGGGTCGTCGGGGCCGGGCTTGCTCACCCACGGGTTGCTGTCCCCGGCCCCTTGGTCGCGTTTTCCGGTCACTGGCTCTTGAGCACCGACTGCAGCATCGCGGAGCTGTCCGGCTGGAGCGTCGCCAACTTGTCCCTGCGACCGTAGGTCCGGGTCAGCGTGATCACGCCGTCACTACGCTCGATCACGCCGACCAACCCGACCGCCTCGAACGAGCCGGACTGACTGGTCGAGGTCCCGGAGTAGTTCTGCGTGTACGCGGTCTTGATCGTGGTCTTCTCGTCGGCACCGGGCGTGTACTTGACCGGCTCCTTGGTCTTCACCGCGGTCAGCCCCTTGGTCTCGGCCGCGAGCAGCTTCGGCAGCACCGACTCCGCGGTCTCGCCAGGAGCCGCCTTGAACACCTGGACCATGAAGGAGCCCTCGCCCTGCTTGAGCAGGAAGACGCCCTTGAAGTCCTTCAGCTCCTTGCGGGTGTAGCCCAGCGCCGGCTTCACGTAGACGCCTTCACCGACCTCGAGCCCCTCGTCGGTTCCGGTCGGCTGGTTGTTGTCGCCGTTGCCCGTCGGGGTCGGGTTCGGGTTCGGCGGCGGCGAGACCTGCTTGTCGTCACCGCCCCCGAAGATCAGGGCGAGCACGATGCCGATGACCGCGACCACGACCAGACCGCCACCGGCCAGGTAGAGGATCTTGTTGCTGCCCTTGCCCCGCGGGGCTTGGCCGCCGTACTGCGGCTGGCCGGGGTAGCCCTGCTGCGGGAACTGCTGCTGCCCGGGGTACCCCTGCTGCGGGTACTGCTGCTGGCCGTAGCCAGGCGGCGGTCCCTGCGGGGGTTGCCCGTACGGCGGTTGCCCAGGCTGCTGACCGTATCCCGGCTGACCCTGCGGAGGCTGCCCGTAACCAGGCGGCGGCCCCTGCGGCGGCTGACCCTGCGGGGGCTGACCGTACCCAGGCGGCGGCCCTTGCGGGGGCGGACCATATCCAGGCGGGGGCCCCTGCGGCGGCTGACCCTGCTGCGGAGGCGGACCGTACCCAGGCGGCGGCCCCTGCGGCGGCCGGCCTTGCGGCGGCTGCCCCTGAGGCGGCTGACCCTGCGGCGGCTGACCGCCGTACGGAGGTTGCTGGTTGCTCATGCCTGCGTCTCCCCAGTCGTCACGTCGTACCCACCGGCCGGCGCCGATGCCGTCACACCACGGGCCGACTTCGGCACCGAGCGGACGGAGTTGCCACAGGCGGAGCAGAAGTCCGAGTGCGGCAGCAGCGGCATCTCACAGCGCGAGCAGAAGGCCTGGTCGCCGGAGGCGTGGTTGGAACCGCCGCGAGCGGCCGACTCCAGCGCGGCCTCGAGCAGGCCCTTGTGCAGCACGGTCCGGACCCGGATGATCAGCGCGCCCAGCAGCAACAGGCCCCAGACGACACCCAGTACGGCGCCGATGGTCGAACCGTGACCGCCGACGAACCCGAGCAGGTAGATACCGCCCTGGAACAGCACGTTCACCGCGATGGCCTGCACCAGCGCGATCACCCAGCGCGGCGTGAAGCCGTCGTACCCGGCGCCGAGTCCGGAGAACTCCGCACCCGCCAGACCGGTCGCCGAGCCGTAGATCAGCGGCTTGATGAATCCGTGCAGGACCACGATCGAGATCCACGTCCCGGCGCTGCTGCCCGGACCGGCGAAACCGCCGCTGATCCAGCCCCAGTGCAGGACGAGCGTCTCGAAGCAGGCATACCCGACGCCGGCCACGACACCGAAGGTGAAGCCGTCCATCAGGTCGTCGTACCGCGGCCGCGAGGCCAGGTAGAGCGGGCCGATCTGACGGATCAGCTCCGAGACGACCGGCACCAGCAGAAGCAGGATCAGCAGGTCGCGTCCGGACGGGCCGCCGTCGTTCGCGCCGATCGTGATGGTGGACAGCGAGATCTTGTCCGACCACAACCAGGTGAAGACCGCCGCCAGTACGCCGGTCAGCACGAAGGCTGCCGCGACCACCGGGATCGGCTCGTCCTCCCACAGGTTCACGTCGTACAAGTAGAGGATGTAGACGATCGGGATCGAGAACGCAGCCACCATGATCGCGACCGGCAGGGCACCGAGCGCGGCCGTGACGACCGTCAGCAGCAGCGCGATCCCGAGGGCGACCTTGTAGGTGTAGGGCTGTTTACCCGAGCCCTGCGGCATGATCGTGGAGACCAGCTTGAACGACGCGACCGATTCATCCGGCCGCGCCGCATACGCGTTCTTCCGCTCCGTGTCCCCGGACCGCAGGTCGTTGCCACAATGGTGGCAATACCGCGAGACCTCGGGGACGTCGGAGTTACAGCGCGGACACACCACGCCATCCTCCCTAGCTCGGGCCAACGGAACGGCATCAGCCGATCCAGGTCGGGACAGATTCTCGTACACCCGTTCCCGGATTCATCATTTACCGCGCAGGGGTCATCTTTTCGTGTCCGGACCGTGCTCTGCGCACTCGATCAACGTGTCCCACACCTCATCGAGCCGCGCGTCCAGCTCGGCGAGCGTGCCGGAGTTGTCCACCACCACGTCCGCGACCGCGAGGCGCTGCGCACGCGTTGCCTGGCTGGCGATTCGCTGCTCGGCCTCGGAAAGCGCCATACTTCGTTGCTGCGTCAGCCTTTCCAGCTGAACCTCCGGCGGTACGTCGACCACCAGCACCACGTCGAAGCGATCGGACTGACCGGTCTCGACCAGCAACGGGATGTCGTGCACGACGATCGCATCGTCGGGCGCGGCCGCCTCGATCTCCGCGGCCCGGGCCCGCACCCGCGGATGGACGACCGCCTCGAGCCGGCGCCGCGCATCGGCGTCCCCGAACACGATCCGCCCGACCGCGGGCCGATCCATCTCACCTTCGGCGGTCAGCACCTCGGACCCGAACGCGGCCACCACTTCGGCCAGCCCGTCGGTCCCCTTGGCCACCACTTCGCGCGCCAGCAGATCGGAATCGATCACGATCGCACCGCGCGCCGCCAGTCGCGACGACACCGCACTCTTACCGGCGCCGATTCCTCCGGTCAGTCCAACTCGTAGCACGCAAGCACCCTACTGGACCAAGTCCCGGTCGAGCAGGTCCGCGTGCAGCGCGACGGCCGTCGTACTCGCGTGCCCGGCGGCGCCGATCGCGAACAGCGCCCGATCGCGAGAAGCTCGTCGCAACGTCAACGCCGCCTGCAAACCGGCCGAGCTTCCGCCGACCACCGCAACGTCGAGCATGGACTTAGCATGGCGTATGGGGTGGTTCAGGAAACGGCGGGACGGGCGCGAGCTGGAGCATGTCCGGCTGATGGCCGAAGAGGACACAATCGTGTTCGGCGAGGAGCTGACGCGGTTCGGGGACGCGGACGGCCTTGATGCCGAGACGCGGCACGATTATCAGACCGCGCTCGACGCCTACGAGACCGCGAAGCGGCTCGTCGACAAGCTCGACAGTGTCGAGTCGATCAGTGCGGTCGTCGACACACTCTCGGCCGGCCGCTTCGCGTTCGCCTGCGCGCGGGCCCGGGTCGACGGCTTGCCGCTGCCGGAGCGCCGTACACCGTGCTTCTTCAACCCGCAGCACGGACCGGCGAGCATGGATGTGGTGTGGACGCCGCGCAGCGGCCCCACCCGGAAGGTGCCGGCCTGTGCGCAGGACGCCGCGCGGATCAAGGCCGGAGAGGACCCGCCGGTGCGGATGGTCCGGTACGGCGAGCAGCAGGTGCCGGCCTGGGAGGCCGGGTCACCGAACGAGCCGTACCGGATCGGCTTCTTCGCCTCCAGCACCGCCCGCGCCGAGGTGATCGAGCTCAAGACCCGGATGAAGGGTGAGGGCGGCGGCCACTGGGGCAACGACTTCCCCGACCCCAAACGACGCCGGCCCTAAGACATGCGGAACCCCCGCACCCAGAAGGATGCGGGGGTTCCGGCAGAAACTACCTACTACGGAGAACCGATCAGCCCTGGCCGGTCAGCTTCTCACGCAGCGCCTGCAGCGCCTCGTCCGAAGCGAGCGCACCCTCGGCGGGCGCGTCGTCGGCCGGAGCCGCACTGCCGCCGCCAGTGGCCGAGGAGTACGTGGAGGCCTCGCCGGCCTCGACGTCCGCCGTCTTGGCGTCCTCGATCTGCTTCTTGTGGGCCTCCCAGCGCAGGTGGGCCTCGGCGTACTGCCGCTCCCACTCCTCACGCTGAGCATCGAAGCCCTCCAGCCACTCGCCCGTCTCCGGGTCGAAGCCGTCGGGGTAGATGTAGTTGCCTTCCTTGTCGTACGTCGCCGCCATGCCGTAGAGCGTGGGGTCGAAGTCGTCCGACACGGTGTCGACACCCTCGTTGGCCTGCTTCAGCGACAACGAGATCCGGCGACGCTCGAGGTCGATGTCGATGATCTTGACCATCACGTCGTCGTTCACCTGAACGACCTGCTCCGGGATCTCGACGTGACGCTCGGCCAGCTCGGAGATGTGCACCAGACCCTCGATGCCCTCCTCCACGCGGACGAACGCACCGAACGGAACCAGCTTGGTGACCTTGCCGGGCACGATCTGGCCCATCTGGTGGGTCCGGGCGAACTGCTGCCACGGGTCTTCCTGGGTCGCCTTCAGCGACAGCGAGACGCGCTCGCGGTCCATGTCGACGTCCAGCACCTCGACGGTGACTTCCTGGCCGACCTCGACAACCTCGGTCGGGTGGTCGATGTGCTTCCAGGACAGCTCCGAGACGTGCACCAGACCGTCGACGCCGCCGAGGTCCACGAACGCACCGAAGTTGACGATCGAGGAGACGACACCCTTGCGGATCTGGCCCTTCTGCAGCTGGGTGAGGAAGTTCATCCGCACCTCGGACTGCGTCTGCTCCAGCCACGCGCGACGCGACAGAACCACGTTGTTGCGGTTCTTGTCGAGCTCGATGATCTTGGCCTCGATCTCCTGGCCGACGTACGGCTGGAGGTCGCGGACACGACGCATCTCGACGAGCGAGGCCGGCAGGAAGCCACGGAGGCCGATGTCCAGGATGAGTCCACCCTTGACGACCTCGATGACGGTACCGGTGACGACGCCGTCCTCTTCCTTGATCTTCTCGATCGTGCCCCAGGCCTTCTCGTACTGGGCGCGCTTCTTCGAGAGGATCAGGCGGCCTTCTTTGTCCTCCTTCTGGAGAACCAGGGCCTCGACGTGGTCGCCGACGTTGACGACCTCGTTCGGGTCGACGTCGTGCTTGATCGACAGCTCGCGGGAGGGAATCACGCCTTCGGTCTTGTAACCGATGTCGAGGAGGACCTCGTCCCGGTCGACCTTGACGATGGTGCCCTCAACGATGTCGCCGTCGTTGAAGTACTTGATGGTCAGATCGATCGCCGCGAGGAAGTCTTCCTCCGACCCGATGTCATTGACCGCTACCTGCGGGGTGCTGCGAACTGCGGGGTCGAGAGGTGCCTCGATGCTGGCCGTCATGTGGTGGGTTGCTCCGTGGACTGGTGGCTAGTCATGTTGCGTATGAGCCGTTGGATCGCACCACACCGCTGGACTGCACGAAAAGCACAGATTCACCACCGACAAGCTGCGAGCACGAGCCTGCTCCGTCCGAGGTCGCACAGGCTCATAGCGCAAATCACAGAATACCGGTCTTGACGGAGGCAACACAACCTGGGGCACCCGGTCGGCACCGGCTGCCCGCCGAGGCATCCCGACGTGTCGCTCCGCTCAATGACTGAGTCGACTATATGGCCTCCAGGTCAGGACGGTCTCCGGACAACTCCTGAGTGCCCGCCATTCGGGCGATCAGGGCCGCCGCTACCGCCGCGACCGGGTTCTCCACCGCCCGCGAGGCCAGCTCCAGCAGCGCCCACAGATCAGCAGCCCGGCCGAGCTCGACGAGCGGTTCCGGCAGCCCCAGCCCACTCCCCCGTACGGCGCTCAGCACCGCTCCCGCGAGGACCTGGTCGGTCTCGAACCGCAGCAGGTTGCCGAGATCGGCGTACGGCGAACCGGCGTACGCGAACTCCCAGTCGATCAGACCGGTGATCCGGGCGGTGTCCGGGTCGACCAGCAGGTTCTTGGGGTTGAAATCGCTGTGGACGAGGCAGAACCGGCTCCCGGCGCTGTCCAGCAGCTCTTCCGCCTGCGCGAAGACCTGGGGCAGCCCGTCCCGCGTGACACCGAGACCGGCGGCGTACTCCTCCAGATCGGCGCTGCCGAGCGGCTCGATCGTCAGGTCGCCACCGCGGAACATGCCGGCGGTCAGGAACGGCATCCCGCTGAGCCGGACCAGCAACTCCCCCAGCTGCGTGCCGACCTTCCGGCGCTCCTCCGGACCGGCCGTCTCCAGATAGACCTGCAGGTTCACTCCGGGTAGCCGCTCCATCAGCAGGTACGGCGGGTCCTCCCAGGAGCCCTCGCGCTTCAGGTCGAGGATCCGGGGCACCGGCAGCAGCCCGCGCACCAGCTGCAGCAGCGCCGCGTCCACGACCGCGCGCTCCGGATCCTTCACATACAGCTTCAGGACGGCGTCCTCGCCGCCTGCGGTCACCGCGAAGGTCTGTCCCTGGTAGCCACCGGTCAACGGGACCGCACTGGCGGCGAGCGTCTCTAGTCCATCCACCCGCCCGATCCTGTCAGGCCTTGGAGACAGTTCCCATCGCCGCCAGGACGGTCGGTACGGCGTTCCGCAGTCCGGCCGCGTTCGGGTGCAGCGGCACCAGGCCGTTCGTGGTCACGCTCGGGATCAGTCCCTCGATCCACCGCGTCCCGGCCGCCTTACACATGTCGTGACCGACACTCGGCGTCGCGAGATCGACGTACGTCGCACCGTGGGCGCTCGCCTGCTCAGCCATCCGAACGTTCAGCCGGGTCAGCGCCGCCTGCAGGTAGTCGGCGTCCTTGGCCCACACCGGGACGACCGGCCAGCAGCCGCTCTTACGGATGCCGGTCGGGTAGCCGACCATCAGGATCTTCGCCTGCGGCGCCCGCTGCCGGATCTCCTCGATCACGGTCCCGTAGGTCGCGGCGAAGGCGTCGATCTTCTGCGCCAGCTTGTCCACGCCGCCGGCGGTGTTGGTCGCCTTGCAGGACGTCCCGATGCCCTCGGGTAGCAGGTTCACACAGGAGACCGCGAGGCCGACCAGCCCGATGTCGTTCCCACCGATCCCGACCGACACCAGCGTGGTGTCCGCGCTCAGAGCGTCGTACTGCGGAGCCGCTGTGCCCGCGATGATGCCGGGCTGCGGGCTCGCGAAGTGCTTCGTCGTCGCGGCACCACAGGTCACGTCGCGGAACTTCGCGGGCTGCAACTGCTTGGCGACCAGCGACGCATAGTTGACCGCCGACCGCGCACAGGTGAGCACCTCCTTGGCCGGCAACACGAGCGACCCGGCGGCGAACGAGTCCCCCATCGCCACGTACACCAGCGGCGGCGCCGCGGCCGCTTGGAGTGGCACCAGGCCGCCGACCAGCAAGCCCGCCGCCGACACTGCCGCGACCATCCGCGCACGTACTGATCTCTTCATACCCGCCGCCTTTGATGTTAAGTGACTAGCCGGTAACTGCTCAGGTGCGGCTCAGCATGAAGAACATTCAGCTTCTCGGCAAGACCTCGCCGCCTCTTGGATTATTTACGATACTGCAGTAGCGTAAAGCCATGACACGCGGACGGCCACGGGACACGGCGATCGAGGGCAGGCTGCTCGCCGCCGCGGCGGCGGAGCTGCGGCACGGCGGGTACGACGGGCTGTCGATCGACCGGGTCGCCGAGCGGGCCGGCGTCGCGAAGACCACGCTGTACCGGCGCTGGGCGTCGAAGGCCGAGCTCGTCGTCGCGCTGATCACCACCATGCGCGAGGAGGTCCCGTTCGAGCCGTCCGACGATCCACGCGCCGACCTGACCACCCTGGTCACCACGATCGCCGCCAATCTCACCGCGACGCCGACCAGCCTGATCGCCGACCTGGCCGCCGCGGCGGCCCGCGATCCCCGCGTCGGCGAGAGCGTCCACGCGCTCTGGGCCGACCGGCACCGAGCCGTCACCGACGTGGTCGCGAAGGCGCAGCAGGCCGGGATCGTGCTCGCCCACGTCGCGCCCGCCGTACTGGTCGACCAACTCGTCGGCCCGCTGTACTACCGGCTCCTCGTCACCGGCGAGCCACTCACCCCTGATTACGCCCGGACGCTGGTGCTCAGCGTCCTCGGACCCGAGGAGTCCCCATGAAGCGTCGCCTGCTGGTAGGCCTGGGCGTTTTCGTCCTGCTGCTGATCGGCTACACCACCTACACGATCGTCCGGCCGACCGTCCTGCGCACCGAGGTCGAGATCGACGCGTCACCCGACCAGGTCTGGAAGGTCCTCGCCGACCGCGAGCACTACCCGGCCTGGAACCCGTTCATCGTCTCCTCGACCGGTGACCTGACCGTCGGCGGAACGATCACCAACATCCTTCGCGACACCAAAGGTGCGGAGACGACCTTCACACCGAAGCTGCTGGCCGTGCAGCCCGGCCGGGAGCTGCGCTGGATCGGCCGGATCGGGTTCGGCGGGATCTTCGACGGCGAGCACGCCTTCCGGATCGAGGCGCTGCCGGACGGGCGGTCGAAGCTGATCCAGGAGGAGATCTTCCGCGGCGCCGCCGTGCCGTTCACCGCCGGCATGCTGCGCGACACGATCGAGCCACAGTTCCGCGCGATGAACCAGGCGATCGCGACGCGGGCCGCCGAAGCTCGCTAATGTGACCGCGTGGTTGTGCCGCAACGTATCGAGCTGACCGAGGCCGAGAGCTCGCAAGCCAGCCGGACCTACTGGAACTCCGCCGCCGCTCAGTACCTCGAGGATCACGGCGGCTTCCTCGGCGACGACCGGTTCATCTGGGGCCCGGAAGGCGTCGACGAGGAGTCGGCTCAACTGCTCGGGCCGGTGCGCGGCAAGCGGATCCTCGAAGTGGGCTGTGGTGCTGCGCAGTGCGCGCGGTGGCTGGTCGGGCAGGGTGCCGATGTCGTTGCCTTCGACATCTCGATGGAGCAGCTGCGGATCGCGCAGCAGCTCGACGCGCGCACCGGGACCGCCGTACGGACTGTCGCGGCCGATGCGACCGCACTGCCTTACGCCGACAGCACGTTCGACATCGTCTGCTCAGCCTTCGGCGCACTGCCCTTCGTAGCCGACGTGACCACCGCACTGCGCGAGATCGCTCGCACCCTGAAGCCCGGCGGGCTGCTGGTGTTCTCGGTGACGCATCCGATCCGCTGGTCGATGCCGGACGACCCCTATGCGGGCGGGATGCGGATCGACAAGTCCTACTTCGACCGCACGCCGTACGTGGAGGTCGACGACGCCGGTACGCCGGTCTACGTCGAACACCACCGGACCATCGGCGACTGGATCCGCGCGCTGACCGAGTCCGGGTTCGCCATCGACGATCTGCTCGAGCCGGAGTGGCCGGCCGGCCACACGCTCATCTGGGGCGGTTGGGGACCGCACCGCGGCGCCTACGTGCCCGGTACGGCGATCTGGTCGGCCCGCAAGGAGGTCACCGGATGACGCCGCGCAGGTTCCCGGCATTCGACGGTCTGCGCGTGCTGGCCGCGCTGGCGATGCTGACCGCGCAGGTCACGCTGCACAGCGATGCCGGACCACTCACTGGCCTGCTCTCCCGGCTGGACGTCGGTGCCGCGGTGTTCTGCGCGATCTCCGGCTTCCTGCTCTACCGGCCACATGTAGAGGCGTGGTTCGAAGGCACGCTGCCGCCGCTGACGCTTCCGTACCTGCGAAATCGGGCCGTGCGGATTCTGCCCGTGCTCTGGGTCGCTGTACTACTGGCTGCTCTACTACTGCACTCCGCCGACTGGTCGACGTACCTGCAGCACGCCACCCTCACCCAGGTCTATTTCGAGGGCCCACCAGCTGAGGGGCTCACGCAGCTGTGGAGTCTGGCGGCGATCGCAGCGTTCTACGTGATCCTTCCGGCGCTGGCCAAGCTTCTGACCGGCTACGAGCGTCCGACGCGGCGCAGCGTCCGTTGGCGGCTCAGCGTGCTGGCGGGGCTGACTGTGGTCGGTCCGGTCTGGCTGACAGTCATGAGCGCAACGCATCACCCGAACGCCGGACTCTGGCTGCCCGGGTACATCGGCTGGTTCGCGCTCGGGATGGGCTTGGCCCTCTGGCAGGTGGCCCGCAGCACCGGTCGCCTCGGCTCGTCAGCTCTCGACGTCCTCACCACGATCCCCGGGACTGTCTGGGGCGTCGCGGCCGCACTCCTGCTGCTCGCAGCCACCCCGCTCGCCGGTCCGTACGACCTGTCCGCCGCCACACCCGGTCAGTCGGCGGTGAAGAGCATCCTCTACACCGGCATCGCGGCCTGTGTGTTGTTCCCGGCCTTGGCCCCGACCGGGCGCACCGTCCACTACCTCGGCGGCAGACCGGCACGGCTGGCCAGCAACCTCACGTACGGCGTGTTCGCCTACCAGGTGATCGCGCTGACTCTGCTCGCGCGCATCAGCACCCAGTTCGTCTTCCTGTTCGTTACGACGCTCCTGGCGTCTGTCGGGCTCGCCGCAGCCAGCTACTACACCATGGAGCGGCCTTTAGCTGGTGTCCGGAACGGGTCCGGCGGCGGTAGAAAACCGCCATCGCCATCACCGCGAGCACTGCAAGCGAGCCGACCAGCAGACCGGCCCGGTACGCCCGGTCCGGCATGAACCGTGCGTTGACCAACTGCTCTTCGCCCGCGGGCAGTAGCCAGCCCTGCTGCCAGCCGGCGACCCGGATCGGCGTCAGCTTGTGCCCACTGCCGTCGTACGCGATCCAGCCCTTGTTGTAGTTCTGTGCGACGGTCAGCACCGACTGCTTGCTCGATGCGGGGACCTCGAGGGTCAGACTGGCTGGGTTCGGCCGCCAGACGTTCAGACCGGTCACCGGGGTGACGGCTACATCGCCGAACCCGGCCTTGGTCAGCACGACCTCGGTCGGAACCAGGCCGCCGTTCGTCAGCACATCCACCTCGTGCCGGCCAGCCTGCAGTACGAGGGGTCCCGAGTCACAGGTGCTGAACGCGACCGGACGCCGCTGCAAGAGGTCTCGCACTGTCGCGGTCAGCCGCGTCACGGTCGGCTTGCCGTCCACCCGCACGACCGGTCCGGACCCACACGACTCCCCCACCCGCGCGTCGAGCTGCAGCGCCTGCCGAAGCTCGTCCGCACCCACTACGCGGATCTCCGAGACAGCGACCGGCTTGGTCATCGCAGCGAACCGCATCTCGACGATCCGGGCTGTCTGCTCCTCGAAGCGCACATAGCCGTCCGCATCCAGCTTGTGCGGCGTGGCCGGCCCACCGTCGAAGCTCAGCGTGACTTCGGTCGGCGCAGCTGACGAGAGCGCCAGGTCAGTGCGGAACTGCAGACCGCTCAGCTTCCTTGCCGACGGCAAGCTCAGGGTCAGCGTCGGTTGCCGGTCAGCGGCGTCCGCGACCCAGCTGGTCGTGATGTCCTGATCGACGACCGTCCCCGGCCGCCCTTCCGGCGCAGCGACCGCACGAGAGGACGCAGAAACCCCGATCGGGCCGGACAGCAGACGCTCGAGCGCAGGCCCGTCCTCAGGCAGCGCCGTCCCCTTCAGCCCGTACGACGCGGTCTGCGGAAGGTCCACCGTTCGCAGCAGCCCGCCCGGCTCGTCAGCATCGCGTGCTGAGCCCGGCTGACACAGCGACCGGCTTTCCACGTGCAGACAGGCGGACCGCCCGATCTGCGGGTTCCGGAGCACCAGTGCGCTCGGCTGCCGACTGGCCGCGTGCACATCGACCCGCTCAGCCCGACTACCCGCCGGCTGGTCCCCGACTCGTGAGCGGCGGTCCAACCCGTCAGTCTGGATCAACGGCAGCACACCCTGCGAACCACTCACGTCAGCGTTGGTGATCGCCTCCCGGTCACCACCCAGCGCCGACAAAACCGCCGGTACGTCGCTGGTGGTCCCCTGCACCTCGACGAGCCGCGACTCCGGGATCAGCCGGCCGACATTCGCCGTACCGACGTCGTAGATCTCCACACCGGGGTAGACCCCGACCTGCGTACCGAAATGGGCGACCCGCTTCAGACCCGCCTCGTCCAGGGTCTCGTGCACGGCCGCGGCCGGTGGCACTCCGGCGGCCTGGTCGTTGCGGATGACGACGTACCGGACGCCGGCGTGGACCAGTGTTTGTTGAAGGGCCTGGTCGCCAACGCCCGAAGCGAGGCGGCGTTCCAGCTCGTCATCCAGCCACTGCGGGTTGGCCGCGGGTACGACGAGCACGTTGCCGCTGGTGTTCTGCTTGTCGACCCACGAGCGCCACTGGGCGGAGTCGACCTCGTCCGTGTCGCTCCGCGGCTGGGTCAACGCAGCGGCGCGGTCCGCTGGGGTGCCGTACTGCGCGACCAGGAGTAGCGGGACCAGCCACCAGACCGAGACGGCGAGCACACAGCCGAGCCAGCCCACTGCCATCTTGAGCGTCCAGCGGTCGCGACGCCGGGTGAGCAGCCAGACGATCGGGAGCACCAGGGTGAGCGCAGCCGCGACCGGGTCGGCTCCACCGATCAGTGCGAACGCCATGGCCGACCAGCCGACGCGCCACCAGCCGGAGCGGGCTCGCGGGGTCACCAACGGCAGCAGCACCCAGGGAGCCATGGCCAGCGGCCACACCTCCGCCGAGGTGATCGACATGCCGCTGAGAAGCAGTGGGCTCAGGGCGTACAGCAGGGCCACGGCGAACCTCGTCCAGGGCACGCCGTACCGCCAGGCGTTGGCCAGCTTCCACACGCCGAGGAACGCGACGCACAGCACCACGCACCACCAGAGCCGCTGACCAATCCAGTCCGGCATCGTCAGCGCGTGCATCAGCCACTGGAACGGACCGATCGGCAGCAGATAGCCAAAGGACTGACTCTGCAACTGGCCGAGTGCACTGTCCGGGTTCCACAGGTGCAACGCACCACGCAGAAGCGCGGTCGGGTCGTCGATCCGCGACCCTGGCGCGACCGGGCCTGGAGCGCGGTGAAAACAGAGTGCCGACAGCAACAGACAGCCCAGCACGAGCCTCGCTCGCCAGACCACCTGCTCGGACGTTCCTGCCTTCAGCACAGGCGGACCCTAACGGATCAGGAGCGCTCAATCGCTGGGCGTGGCCATAGTGATATCGAACTCCCAGCGGCTTACGGTGAGGGGCGATGAATTCCGTCACAGAGCCGAGGCTCAGCTTCCTCAGGAGTGCCACCGTGGTCGCAGTCGGCATGGCGATCATGAACGTCGCCGCGTACGGCTTCACCCTGATCGGCACGCACCGGCTGATCCCGGAGCAGTTCGGCGCGATCACCGCGCTGCTCGGCCTACTGCTGATCGGAAACGTCGCCTCCCTCGGGCTGCAGGCCACCGGTGCGCGTCGCCTGGCCACTCAGGCCGACGACGGCTCGCTGGCCCACGCAATGCTGCAGGCGGGCCGCCGTACCGCGGCAGCTCTCACTGTGGTCTGCCTGCTGGCCACACCACTACTGATGTGGCTGCTGCACATCGACTCGATCGTCGCAGTGCTCTTGCTGGCGCCAACGCTCGCCGGACTGACTCTGATGGGCTCACAGCTCGGAGTCCTCCAGGGCACCCAGCGCTGGACCGAGCTGGCCGCCGTGTACACCTCCGTGGGCATTGGCCGGCTGGTGCTCGGTGGTGGGGCACTACTGATCCACCCGTCGCTGGACTCGGCAATGATCGGGCTCGCGCTCGGCGCCGCCGTACCCGCCGTACTGGGCAGTGTTCTGCTGCGCGGTGCGGCCGGTGGGACGCCCGCGCTGGTCAAGGACGTGCTGCGAGAGACTGCGCACGGCACCCACACGCTGCTCGCGTTTTTCGTGATCGCGAACGCCGACGTGCTCCTGGCGCGCGGACTGCTCGACGGCCAGCACAGTGGGTACTACGCCGCCGGAGTGATCGTGGCGAAGGCCTGTCTGTTCCTGCCGCAGTTCGTCATCGTGATCGTGTTCCCGGCACTGGCCAACTCCCCCGGCGACACCGCCAAACTCCGCCGCGCCATCCTCGCGGTGGCGGGCCTCGGCGTCTGCACAGTCGTGGGCACGCTCGTCCTGCCGGATCTCGTCGTCAAGGTCATCGGCGGCCCCGAGAAATACGGATCGCTCGGCCCCTACACCTGGATGTTCGCGATCGCCGGCTCTGCGTACGCCGTACTGCAGATGGTCGTGTACGCCGCGATCGCGCAGCAGGAGAAGCGCGCGGCACTGGTGATCTGGGCCGGCCTGATCGTCCTGGCCGTCACGGCCGGCAGCCTGCTCGGCACCGATGTCGTCTCCGGCATGACCGGCGTCAAGACTCTGGTCGCCCTGACCAGCGCCTGTGCCCTGCTGCTCTCCGGTGCGCTCGCGGCCGGTCTGCGTCGGCAGGCCGGCCGCGCCACTTCGTAGTCGTCACCAGAGGCTGGACTTCGCGAACTTGCGGGCCAGCGTGTTGGCCAGGACAAGCAGCACCAGGCCGACGACGGAGCGGAAGAGCCCGATCGCCGCGGCATAGCTGAACTGCGGCACCTGGGAGGCGAAGCCGAGCTTGTAGACGTAGGTGTCGAGCACCTCGGAGGTCTGCAGGTTCAGCGTGTTCTGCAGCAGCAGGACCTTCTCGAAGCCGGCGGTCATGATCGTGCCGATGTTGAGGATCATCAGGATCACCGCGACCGGGCGGATCGCCGGCAGGTCGATGTGCCAGACCCGGCGGAGCCGCGAGGCACCGTCCACGATCGCGGCTTCGTGCAGCTCCGGCGAGACGCTGGTCAGCGCGGCCAGATAGATGATCGCCGAGAAGCCCATCGTCTGCCACGAGCTCGACCAGACGTAGAGGTGCCGGAAGTAGTCCGGGTTGTTCAGTACGTCGATCGGCCCCGCCCCGAACAGGCCCAGCAGCTGGGTCAGTACGCCGGTGTTCGGGTCGACGAGGACCACGATGATGCCGACCACGACCACCGTGGAGATGAAGTGCGGGGCGTACGTGATCAGCTGCACCGAGCGGCGGTACCACTTCCGCCGGGCCATGTTCAGGCCGAGGGCCAGCAGGATCGGCGGCCAGAACGTCGCGAACAGTTCGTAGATCTGCAGCAGGAGCGTGTTCTTGATCAGCCGCCCGAACTGGTACGACTCGACGAACCGCTCGAAGTGCTTCAGCCCGACCCACCGGCTGCCCAGGATCCCGTCGACCACGTTGTAGTCCTTGAACGCGATGATCGCGCCGTACATCGGCCAGTAGGCGAAGATCGCCAGCCAGACCAGCGGTACGGCGAGCATCGCGTACAGCTGCCAGTTCCGCCGCATCCGGGTGCCCAGTCCGACCGCCTGCTTGGCTTTGCGGACTCCGGGGCGCGCGGGCGTACGTCGTACCAAAGTGTCAGTAGCCATGGCGCGTCAGCCCTTCAGCGAGCCGACCATGGCCCCCTTGACGAAGTGCTTCTGCACAAAGGGGTAGATCAGCAGGGGTGGGATGGTGGCGATCACGATCAGCGAGAACTTGAGCTGCTCCTGCAGCTCCTTCATCCGGATCAGCTCGGCGGTGTCGCGGACCTGGGACGGGTCGAACTGGTTCTGCAGCAGGATCTGGCGCAGCACGAGCTGCAGCGGGAACAGGTGCTCGTTGGTCAGGTAGATCAGCGCGCTGAACCACGAGTTCCACTGCGCGACCGCGTAGAAGAGCAGGTTGACCGCGATGATCGGTTTGCTCAGCGGCAGCACGACCCGCCAGAAGAAACCGAAGTCCGTGCAGCCGTCGACCTTCGCGGCCTCGGCCAGCTCTTCGGGGATCGTGGACTGGAAGAACGTCCGGGTGATGATCATGTTCCAGACCGCGAGCGCGGCCGGCAGGATGATCGCCCAGCGGGTGTTCAGCAGGCCGAGCCGGTCCACCACCAGGTACGACGGGATCAGGCCGCCGCTGAACATCATCGTGAACACGAACAGCGCCATGATGAGGCCCTTGCCCGGAAGGCCTTTGCGCGACAACGGGTACGCCGCGAGCAGGGTCAGGGCGGTCGCGACCAGCGCCCCGCCGACGGCGTACACGACTGAGTTCGAGAAGCCGCTGACGATCGAGTCGTAGTCGAAGACGGCCTTGAAGGACTCGAGGCTCAGCCCGACCGGCCAGAGCCAGACCTTGCCGGAGACAACGTTCTTCGGATCGCTCAGCGAGGCGCTGAGCACATAGACCAACGGGTACAGGACGGCCAGCGTGAACAGGCCGAGCGCCGTGTAGTTGCAGATCATCACGATCCGGTCGGACCGCGTCTCCTGCACCGGGGCGGGTGCGCTCGCAGTTTCCGTTGCCACGCTCATCACCCCTGGTAGGTCTCGTAGGCGGCCTGCTGGATCTCGAGATAGGGCTGCAGGCCGATCTGGCTGATGCGGCTCTTGTAGTCGTTCCACTGCCCGTCGTCGGCCGGGTCGAGCCGGCCGGTGACGAACTTGGCCATCGAGCCGGTCACCTCGGACTTGAGGTTCAGCCCGATCTCCGCGTCCAGTGCGGCCTGATCGGCCTCCAACGTGACCGGCGGGAACTGCTGCTCCATCCGCTGCCGGTGCGGGAACAGGTGGTCCCGAGTCTGCTCGTACAGCGGCGATTCGAAGGTCGGCTTCTTCGGGTCCACCCGCTCGGCCAACCGGAAATCGCCGGACCGGTACATCACGCCGTACTGGTCCCAGGTCTTGCCCTTGGTCTCGTCGGTATTCCACGAGTCGTAGCCGTAGATCGACTGCTTGCCGTTGATCCCCTTGTCGCCCTTGGCCGACCAGCGGAAGCCCGGGCCGGCGTACGAACGCAGCACGACCTCGAGATCGAGCTGGTAGTCGGCCCACCGGACGAGCAGGTCGGGCCGCTTGCACTTGCGGGTCACGACCAGGGTCGACACCTCGAGGCCGACCTTGAGGTAGTCCCACGGCGCGATCTGTACGCCGTTCGGTCCCTTCAGCGGGTCCATCGTTTCGTACTGGTGCCACCGGGCGTTCGGATCGACGAGGTCCAGCGTCATCAACGTGCCCCAGTAGTAGACCCGCGCACCGCCCATGATCGGCCCGCCGGGGTTGTCGCCGTACCGTTTGATCTGGTCCTCGTTCGCGGTGAAGATGTCCTTCGCCAGCAGACCGTCGGCGTACAGACCGCGCAGGTACTTGAGACCTTCGCGCCATTCGTCCTTGACGTAGTTCGCCTCGACCTTGCCGTCGTTGACGGCCAGCCACGGATCGCCGGCGTTGTAGAGGAACGAGTTCATGAAGAACGTGTCCAGCGGCGCGTCCTTGTAGCCGCCGAACGGGATCGTCTTCCCGCCACCGGCGAGGTCCGCCTTCTTGAACGCGGTCAGCACCTCACGGAATTCGTCGGTCGTCTTCGGCATCGCCAGCCCCACCTTGCGCAGCCACTCGGTGTTGAGCAGCGCGCGGCCGTTGGAGGCGCGGCAGTGGTAGCAGTCGTTGATGTCGGGGAAGCTGTAGACGCCTTTGTCCGGTGACTTCAGCAGCTTGGGCGTCTCGGGGTAGTCCTTCATCGCCAACTGGAGGTTGGGCGCGTACCGCTCGAGGTACGGATTCAGGTCGACGAAGAGGTTCTGCGCGCCGTACAGGTAGAGCTGCGAGCGCGTGAACGTGATGCCGAGGAACGCGTCCGGGATGTCCCCCGCCGCCATCATCGCGTTGACCTTCGTCATCGTCTCCGGGTCGTTGCCCTTGCCGGCCACCTGCCGCCACTGGATCCGGATGCCGGTCTGCTGCTCCATCCAGCGGGTGAACTCGTTCTTGCTCCAGTCCCCGACGGTGAGGCTCTGCGGCACCACCACGGTGAACGTCGCCGGCTCGGTCACGATCGTCTGCTGCCGCCGTGCCTTCGGGCCGATGTAGCCCGGCGGATAGTTGATCCCGGACTTCACCGGACCGAGCTCCGCCACCGGCTGGGTCAGGCTTTCCGGCGCCGCGCCGACGTCCGCCGTACCGGAGCCGCAACCACTCAGCAACCCGCTCCCGCCGGCCGCGGCGATCCCTAGAGCTCCGCCGACGAACGTCCGGCGCCTCACGTCTCTGCGCATCTCGCCTCCCGCTACGGTGTGTGAGATATCCGATAGGATCTACGATCGGATGCCCGTGAGGATGGCAGAGATCGGACCTCTTCGAAAGGGGTGAGTGGGCGCCGCCTACAACTTTCCTGCGGAAAGAAAGTTGCCCCGGCCGTCACCTAGGGTCTGGGGATGACGACCCCGAAGTTCATCCTCGAGCTGCGCGAGAAGATCGGTCACGACCTGCTGTGGATCCCCGGCCTGAGCGCCGTCGTCCTCGACGACCACAACCAGGTCCTGCTCGTACAGCGCGCCGACAACGGCCGCTGGTCACTGGTCGCCGGCATCCTCGAGCCCGGCGAACAGCCCGCCGTCGCCATGGTCCGCGAGATCCACGAAGAGACCGCCGTCGAGGCCGAGGTCGAACGCCTCCTCGGCATCGAGTCCTTCCCACCGGCCGCCTACCCCAACGGCGACCAGATCCAGGTCCTCGACATCGCCTTCCGCTGCCGCCCCCTGCGCGGCGAGGCCCGCGTCAACGACGACGAATGCACCGACGTCCGCTGGTGGCCCCTCGACAACCTCCCACCGCTGCGCGACGAAGAGCTCCGTTTCATCGAGCGAGCCCTCTCCCCCGACGAAACGCCGTACTACATCACCTGAATCAGCCGGGGTCGTTCTGGGACGCCACTTCCGCGGGCCATCCGGGGCAACTACAGTGAGTCACCGTCCATGTGCAGTGCATCACCTTCCGCGATTTCACATCGAAACGAAGGAGCCCGGCATGGCAGAGATGATCGAGGACGTCGTCGCGGTGGACGCCTACTACGACAAGGACAGGATCCGCCCCCTGCAGGGCGGCTGTTACACCGAACGACTCGCCGGCTTGGGCGTGGTCTTCGGAACTCTCGGTTGCGCCGTGACGTACACCGGACCCAACGGCGGGCCGGATGGGGACAACCCGGATCTGATCCACCGCGGCACTTACGCGCTGTCCGCCGAGCATGTCATCGGCGGGGTCGGGACGGAGGTCTGCCAGCCGGCCGACGTCGTCGGCGACAAGATCGGCGCGGTGCAGCTCGCCGTCGACTTCCGTGACGACCCGTACGGCGACTTCGCGATCTGCGACCTCGAGGCGCACGAGGACGCCTTCCGGGCTGAGATCATCGGGCTGGGAGCGGTGCTCGGCGACTACGAGGTGACCGACAAGGACCACGGGAAGCTGACCGTCAGAAAGCGCGGCTCGCAGACCGGAGTCACACAGGGCAGGGTCATCGATACCGACGTGACCAAGACGGTCACCATCGGCGGCCAGGAGTACGAGCTCAAGGGCCTGATCGAGATCGGCGCGCTCAAGGGGAACTTCGCCGAGCAGGGTGATTCTGGCTCGGTCGTCGTCGGCCCCTTGAACCAGGTGATCGGGCTTCTGATCGGCGCGAGCCTGGACTTCACCCACGGGTACGTCGCTCCCATCGGCCGCATCAAGGAGCGACTCCAGGTCGAGGTGCGGGCAGCGAACCTGTGGTTCCACGGCGGACCCGTCCTGCGCGTCCCCAAGGGCGTGGACGAAGTCACCCTGTTCCTGCTTCTCTCCGCCCCGGCCCCACTGATCGGCGTAGACCTCGACCTGAAAACCGACAAGCCCACCCCGGCCAAGGTCCCCCCAACGGCGAACATCCCCGGCCTCGGCCCCAGATCAATGCCCATCAAGGTCAGCCGCACCACCCCCGGCGCAACCGGCGTAGTGCGCCTCAAGGCCGTAGCCCAACACGTCCCCAACCTCAAAGCCGAACTGGTCCTGCACTTCCTCTGACCCACAAGAAGGCTCACCGCCCAACCAGGCGGTGCTCCTTCACTTCCGCAGGCTGAGTTGCAGGTCCCGCAGCCAGCGTTCCTTGATCGCCGGCTCGTGGGTCAGCAGCTCAGCCACCTTCCGCCGCACCTCTGGCGTGCGCCCCGCCGACACCACCTGCACAGCCTCGGCCAACGCCATCCGGCCCTTCTCGTCCCTCCGCGGCACAGCCACCTCCGGATCCGCCCACCTGGTCCGCCGGAACGACTGAGCTGTCTTCTGCTGGTGGTCACCGAAGTACGACCAGACCCCATGATCCATCGATACGTTGCGGATCGCCGACGCCGGGAGCTCGCCGGCGAACTCCGCCTCCTGCTGCCAGCGCCAGGTGTTGGGACTGGTTTTCCGCCGTCGAGTGATTCCGACGAACCTCAGCTGGCGCCGGATCACGTCCCACTGCGCGCCGTCCTCCTCGGTCCACCGGCGCAACACGGTGTAGAGATTCCCGAACGTCGACCCCTGCGCCACCAGGTCCACGAACACGGTCGGCCGACCGCGCATCAACTCGGTCGGCGCAAGGCCCTCAGCCGCCAGGTTGGTGCGTAGCTGGCGTCGTTCCGCATCGGTGAAGTCCCGGCCGTCGCCGTGGAACAAGGACAGCGGCAACGGGTGCAGACGCGACGCCCAGTCGGTCTCGGACAGTGCGCCACTCAGGAGATCGAACAGACTGTCCACCGACCGGCCGACGAAGTACAGGTCACCGTTGCCGGACTGACTCAGCACCCGGGCCGCGCAACGGATCAGCTCGTCCAGGAAGAACAGCTCCCCGGCCTCGACCCCGTCGAGGAGGGAGCCGAGCTGATCCGGCCGGATCAGGTCCCAGCGAAACGGCCGGATCGGTTCCATGCGACTAGTGGGCGGCTTCGTGCCAGGTGCGGCCTACGCCTACTGAGACGTCCAGGGGGACGTCCATCTCGACGGCGGCGCCCATGTCTCGGCGGACAAGCTCTTCGAGTTGGTCGCGTTCGCCGGGGGCTACTTCGAAGACCAGTTCGTCGTGGACCTGGAGGAGCATCCGGGACTTCAGGCCGGAGGACTTCAGGGAGGTGTCGACCTTGAGCATGGCCATCTTGATGACGTCGGCGGCCGAGCCCTGGATGGGGGCGTTCAGGGCCATCCGCTCGGCCATCTCGCGGCGCTGGCGGTTGTCGCTGGTGAGGTCGGGCAGGTAGCGGCGGCGGCCGAGGATGGTTTCGGTGTAGCCGCTCTTGCCGGCATCGAGGACGATGCTGCGCAGGTAGTCGCGGACGCCGCCGAAGCCCTCGAAGTACTCGTCCATCAGGCCCTTGGCCTCGTCGACGCCGATCTTCAGCTGCTGACTCAGCCCGTACGCCGACAGGCCGTAGGCGAGGCCGTAGTTCATCGCCTTGATCTTGGCGCGCTGCTCCTGGGTCACCTCGGCCGGCTCGACCGAGAAGACCCGCGACGCGGTCACCGAGTGGAAGTCCATCCCGGAGTTGAACGCCGCGATCAGGCCCTCGTCCTTGGAGACGTGCGCCATGATCCGCATCTCGATCTGGCTGTAGTCGGCCGACATCAGCGACTCGTAGCCCTCGCCGACCACGAACGCCTGCCGGATCCGGCGGCCCTCCTCGGTCCGGATCGGGATGTTCTGCAGGTTCGGGTCGGTGGAGCTGAGCCGCCCGGTCGCCGCGATCGTCTGGTTGAACGTCGTGTGGATGCGCGCGTCGCGCGGGCTGATCGTCTTCAGCAGCCCCTCGACCGTCTGCCGCAGCCGGGTCGCGTCGCGGTGCGCGAGCAGATACGCCAGGAACGGGTGCTCGGTCTTCTCGAACAGCGCCTGCAGCGAATCCGCGTCCGTGGTGTACCCGGTCTTGGTCCGCTTCGTCTTCGGCATCTGCAGCTCGTCGAACAGCACCACCTGCAACTGCTTGGGCGAGCCGAGGTTGATCTCCTTGCCGATCACCTCGTACGCCGCCGTCGCGGCCTCGCGCACACCGGTCGCGAACCGCTCCTCCAGCTCCTCGAGATACGGCCGGTCGACCGCGATCCCGTCCCGCTCGAGCCCGGCGATGACGTCGATCAGCGGCAGCTCGACCTCCGCGAGCAGCGCCGTACCGGCCTGCTTCTCCAGCTCGGCGTCGAGCGTGTCGGCCAGGTCGGCGATCGCGCGCGCCCGCAGCATCGTGTGGTCGGCCGCCGGGCCGCCCTCGATGTCGTCGAAGCTGAGCTGACCGTTCTCGACCTCTTCGGTCCGGAGCTCACGCTTCAGATACCGCACGGTCAGGTCGGCCAGGTCGTAGGACCGCTGATCCGGACGGGCCAGATACGCACTCAGTTGAGTGTCCGAGCTCAGCCCGGCCAGCGTCCAGCCGCGCTCCAGGAATCCGAGCAGCGGGCCCTTCGCGTCGTGCAACGCCTTCGGCTGCTTCGGATCCGCGAGCCACGCCTGCCAGGCGGTCTCGTCCTCCGGCGTCAGCACGGTCGGGTCGAACCAGGCCGCCGCGCCTGCCGTGTTGGCCAGCGCCAGCCCGGTGATCTCACCGGTGCCACGTCCCCAGCTGCCCTGCACCGCGACACCGACCCGCTCGCCGGAGCTCACGTGCTTCTGCAACCAGGCCGCGACCTCACCCGGCTTGAGCTGAACGCCGTCCAGCTCGAAGCCCTGCTCGACCGTCGCGTCGACCTCTTCGTGCTCCGCGACCAGCCGCTCGCGCAGCACCCGGAACTCGAGGCTGTCGAACAGCGTGTGCACCTGCTCGCGGTCCCACGGCACGCGGGCCAGGTCGTCGACGGTGACATCCAGTGTCAGGTCGCGGATCAGCTCGTTGATCTGCCGGTTCCGGATCACGTCGGAGAGGTGCTCGCGCAGCGACTCACCGGCCTTGCCCTTGATCTCGTTGACCCGGTCGATCACGTCGTTCAGCGAGCCGAACTGGTTCAGCCATTTGGCGGCGGTCTTGTCGCCCACGCCCGGCACGCCGGGCAGGTTGTCGCTCTTCTCCCCCACCAGCGCGGCCAGGTCCGGATACAGCCGCGGAGGCACACCGTACTTCGCCTCGACCGCGGCCGGGTCCATCCGGGCGATCTCGGAGACGCCGCGCTTCGGGTAGAGCACTGTGACGTTCTCGTTGACGAGCTGGAACGCGTCGCGGTCGCCGGAGCTGATCAGCACCTCGAACCCCTGGTCGGAGGCCTGGGTCGCGAGCGTGGCGATGATGTCGTCGGCCTCCCAGCCGTCGATCTCCGTGGTCGGGATCCGGAGCGCGTCCAGGACCTCCTTGACCAGCGACACCTGTCCCTTGAACTCGTCCGGCGACTTCGTCCGGCCGGCCTTGTACTCCGTGTACTGCTCGGAGCGGAAGGTCTTGCGGGACACGTCGAACGCGACGCAGATGTGCGTCGGCTGCTCGTCGCGGAGCATGTTGATCAGCATCGAGGTGAACCCGTACACCGCGTTGGTGTGCTGCCCGGTCGAGGTGGAGAAGTTCTCCACGGGCAACGCGTAGAACGCGCGGTAGGCCAGCGAGTGCCCGTCCAGCAGCAGGACCCGCGGGCGGGTGGTGCCTGCCGCCGCAGCATCCTTGGTCGTCGTCGTAGAAGTGTCGGTATCTGGAGCCACACACCGACTCTAGTGGTTCCCTGGGACAGTTTCCGACGTGGGAGCCGACGTGGGAGTTAGTCTGCTGCGGTGACAGATATCAATGCGCTCCCGCCCGGCATGGACGTCGAAGGCAGCCTGCTGCAGCTGATGGGCATCGTGATCAGCGAAGCCGCGCCGGAGCGGGTCGTCGCGACCATGCCGGTGAAGGGCAACACCCAGCCCTACGGGTTGCTGCACGGCGGCGCGTCCTGCGTGCTCGCCGAGAGCCTCGGCTCGATCGGTTCCGCGCTGCACGCCGCGGCGTACGGGAAGGTCGCGGTCGGGGTCGACATCAACGCGACCCACCACCGCGCGGTCCGCGACGGCGTGGTCACCGGCGTCGCGACCCCGATCTACCTCGGCCGGACCACCACGACGTACGAGATCGTCGTCACCGACGACCGCGACAAGCGGGTCTGCACGGCGCGGATCACCTGCCAGCTGATCCAGGCTCCGGCGGGTAGCTGACCGGCTCGGCCAGCGCCGGGCGCGCGAGCTGGGCGCGACGGGCGAGCACCGACCGCCGCGACGACAGCAGCGCCAGCAGATTCGGCGCGTGCTCGGCCGCGAGCCGGCGGGCCACCGTGTGCGTGTTCGCAAATCTCAGTACGCCGGCCTGCCCCAGCCCGAGTCTGGCCAGGAACCGGTTCGCCTCCCGGGCGATCGCCGGAGCGACCACGGCCAGGTGCGGGCAGCTCTCGTGCTCGGCCCAGGCGACCGCCTCGGCGATCATCGCCTTGCCGAGCCCGTGCCGGCGGGCGCCGTCGCTGACATGCAGATACTCCACCGTGAGCGTGGTGTCGTCGTGCAGCGGGCTGACCGCGGCGCGCCGCAGGTAGGCCATCGCGTGCACCTCGCCGTCCAGCTCACCGACCACCAGCCGGCCCCACGGGTCGGCCAAATGCTTGCCGACGGCAACCTCGACGGCGGCGACCGTCGGGATCCCGGGGAGCCGGGACGGATGGTGACCGGCACCGGTCGTGCTCAACTCACGCCACAGCGCGACCAAAGCGGCGGCATCACCCCGCTGGGCGTCCCTCACCGCGATGGCAGCAGCCACGGCGACCTCCTGGTCTGGTCCACCCCCGAGGTGAACGGGACGGGCCCGATACGCTCGTCCTCGCGCAACAGTAGGCCCTCCAGGGTCACTTGCAAAGCTGCGCCCTGGAGTGTGAGTGGAGACCTGGTTTGTTCATCGGAATCGGCACTGTCGTCAACGTCGCAACGGTTCTGGCCGGGTCGACACTCGGTGTGCTCGTAGGGCATCGGCTGAGTCACCGGACCCGCGATCTGGTCACCGACGCGCTCGGCCTGGTCACGCTGCTGATCGCGATCACGTCGGCACTCACCGTGGGCGATAAAGCACTCAGCGACGCGGTCGGTGACAGCGCACCGGTACTGATCGTGCTCGGAGCGATGCTGATCGGCGGCATCACCGGCTCGCTGCTCCGGATCGAGCAGCGGCTGGAGGGCTTCGGCGCGTGGCTGCAGCACCGGTTCCGCCGTGCTGACGGCGAGAGCACCTTCGTGGAAGGTTTTGTTACCGCGTCAATGGTCTTCTGCGTCGGGCCGCTGACCTTCTTGGGCGCGCTGTCCGACGGGCTGGGACGTGGCGCGGACCAGTTGTTCCTCAAGGCCGTGCTGGACGGCTTCGCCTCGATCGCGTTCGCCGCGTCGCTCGGCTGGGGCGTGATGGCGTCCGCGCTCGTCGTACTGGTCATCCAAGGTCTGATGACCGCGGTCGGCGCCGTACTGGGCGACGTACTGCCGGAGGCTCATGTGACCGCCCTGGGCGCCACCGGCGGCGTGATGCTGATCGGCGTCGCACTGCGGCTGCTCAAGATCAAGCAGATCGCCGTAGCCGACATGCTCCCGGCGTTGATCGTCGCCCCGCTGCTCGTGCAACTACTGGTGGTCCTTCGCAAGTGAGCCCCCGGTCCGAACAGGACCGGGGGCTCAGAGGCTTGCTGAACGACTAGTCCTCGCCGAGGTAGGCCTTGCGGACGTCGTCGTTGACCAGGAGCTCGCGGCCGGTGCCGGAGAGCTTGATCTGGCCGACCTCGAGCACGTAGCCGTAGTCCGCCCGCTTCAGGGCGGCCTGGGCGTTCTGCTCGACCAGCAGGATCGTCGTGCCCTGCTTCTGCAGCTCGGTCACCGTCGACATGATCCGCTTCATCATGATCGGCGACAGCCCCATCGACGGCTCGTCCAGCATCATCAGCTTCGGCCGGCTCATCATCGCCCGGCCCATCGCCAGCATCTGCTGCTCACCACCGGAGAACGTCCCGGCCGGCTGCTTGCGCCGCTCCCCCAGGATCGGGAACAGGTCGTACGCCGAGTCCAGGTCGGTGCGGATCCCGGCCGGGTCCTTGCGCGCGAACGCACCGAGCAGCAGGTTCTCCTCGACGGTCAGCCGCGGGAAGATCCGCCGGCCCTCCGGCGAGTGCGCCAGACCGCGGGTGACGATGTCATGGGCCGCGACACTGTCGATCCGCTCGCCCTGGAACCAGATCTCGCCGTGGGTCGGCCGGAGCAGACCCGAGATCGTCCGCAGCGTGGTCGTCTTACCGGCGCCGTTGGTGCCGATCAGCGACACCACCTGCCCCTGCTCGACGCTGAAGCTGATCTGCTTCACCGCGACGATCTTGCCGTAGGCAACTTCCAGGTTCCGGACCTCGAGCATCGCCGTGAGCGGCTTGTCCTCAGTGCTGTCCGTCATGGCTTCGCCTCCTCGACGACGTCCTGCGGCCGGCCGTCATCGCCGTCTTCGTCGTCCTCGTCGTCGTCCTCACCGGTGCCGATGTAGGCCTCGATGACGCGCGGGTCGGACTGCACCTCGCCCGGTGTCCCCTCGATCAGGGTCTCACCGCGGACCAGGCAGAGCACCCGGTCGCAGAGGTTGAAGATGAACCGCATGTCGTGCTCGATCACCACGACCGACAGGCCGGAGTCCCGGATCTTGAAGATCAGATCCATCGCCTGCTTGGTCTCCTGCGGGTTCATGCCCGCCGTCGGCTCGTCCAGCAGGATGAGCTTCGGGTCGGTGGCCAGTGCCCGCGCGATCTCGAGCCGGCGCTGGTCGCCGTACGGCATGTTCCGGGCCAGGTGCTCGGTCGACCGGGCCAGACCGACGAAGTTCAGCAGCTCCTGGGCCCGGACCCGGGTGGCCGCCTCCTCGCGCCGGAACTTCGGCCCGCGCAGCACCGAGGTGAGCGCGCCCGCGCTGGTCCGGCTGTAGCGGCCGACCATCACGTTCTCCAGCGCGGTCATGTTCGCGAACAGCCGGATGTTCTGGAACGTCCGGGCCATCCCCGCACGGACCACGGCCCGCGGCTTCGGCGGCAACGGTGACAGCGCCGGTAACGACGGCGTCTGTACGGCGGGCGCGACCGGCTGCCCCTTCGTCCGCCTCGGCGGCTTCGGCGCCTTCCGCGGTACGCCGGCGAACCGGACCTGACCGCTGGTCGGCTTGTACAGCCCGGTGAGGCAGTTGAAGAACGTCGTCTTGCCGGCGCCGTTCGGGCCGATCAGACCGACGATCTCGCCCTCGCGGACGGTCAGGTTGACGTTGTTGACCGCCAGCAGACCACCGAACCGCATGGTGACGCCGGAGGCTTCGAGTACCGGCCCGCCGACCGCCGGAGCGGCCGGACGGGCATCCGTGACGGTCATTTGGCCTCCTCGACGAGCTGGTTCTCGACCACTTCGGCCAGATGCTCGTCCTCTTCGTGGAACTCGAGCTGACGCCGTCTGCTCGCCACCAGGCCCTCGGGCCGGAAGCGCATCATCAGCACCAGCGTGGCACCGAACAGCAACAGCCGGTACTCCGAGAAGAACCGCAGCTTCTCCGGCAGCAGCTTCAGGATCGTTGCTCCCAGCAACACACCGGCGATGGTGCCCATACCGCCGAGCACGATCGCGGCGAGCAGGAACGCCGACTCCAGGAAGATGTACTGCCCCGGACTCACCGCCACGTCCTGGTGCGCCTTGACGGTGCCGGCCAGACCGGCCAGGAACGCGCCGACCGCGAAGGCGAGCAGCTTCAGCCCGAAGACGTTCACGCCCATCGCCTCGGCGGCCTTCTCGTCCTCACGGATCGCCACCCAGCCGCGCCCGATCCGGCTGTCGTTCAGCCGGGCGAAGACCAGGATGATGAACCCGATCAGGATCAGCAGCAGGAAGTAGTAGTTCGAGAACCTGCCGAGCTCCAGCGAGCCGATGTGGTGCGACTGACCGAAGTCGAAGCTCCCGAGCCGCAGGTCCGGGATGCCGGGAATACCGTTCGGACCGTTGGTCAGCTGCGGACCGTTCGTCCCGTCCAGGTTGAACATCGCGAGCCGGAAGATCTCACCGAATCCCAGCGTCACGATGGCCAGGTAGTCGCCCGAGACCCGCAGGGTCGGGGAACCGATGATGAGGCCCAGCACCGCCGACACACAGGCACCGAGCAGCACCACGACGATGAACGGCGGGTGCCAGTCGATCGTCGCGAACGCCGACTCGGACAGCATCGCCGCGACGTAGGCGCCGGACCCCAGGAACGCGATGTACCCGAGGTCGAGCAGGCCGGCCAGGCCGACCACGATGTTCAGGCCCATCGCCGTCGCGGCGAAGATCAGCACCTGGGTCGCGATCGACATGTTCGCGTCCGACCCGTTCTGGGTGAACGGGAAGAAGAACGCGACGGCGAAGGAGGCCAGCGTGAGCACCTTCTTGTGCCGCCGAGACACGTGCCCGAACCAGGTCATCACGCCGGTGCGGAAAAGCACCAGCACGACCGCGGTGATGAACGCCAGGCAGAGCACGAAGTTCCAGACGTCCGTCAGACCCAGTGCGTAGGCCGCACCGAACAGCGCGGCCGCCATCAGGGCCGCGATCGAGAGAATCTCGAACCAGCCCGGCAGCTTCGCCGCACCGAGGTCGCGGAGCTGGACCAGCGGCAGCAGCCGGGAACCGACCAGCAGCGCGACCGCCCCGACCAACGTCACGTAGCCGCCCGGATTCACGTTGATGAGTCCGTCGGACTCGAGCGTGATGGCGACGAGCGTGAGCAGCATGAAGACTGTCAGCATCAGGCCGAGTGCTCGCACGCCGAGCGCTGCGTCCAGCCATTGCCCGAGCTTGCGGGTCCGTGCCGTGATCAGCAGCAGTACGGCGACCAGTGCGAGGATGATCGTGAGTCGCTGGAGCGGCGCCGGGTTGAAGTTGAGCGAGAGGTTGTCCAGGATCGTGCCGTCGTAGCTCCAGGACAGCATCGAGCCGAGGATCACGAGCACGGCGCCGATCAGCGAGACCAGCCACCCGCCCGACTTGGCGGGAGTCTGCGTGCCCGTCGTGACGGGAGCTTCCGTCGTAGCGCTCATGCGCGGTCCACCACCCTTGCTCCGAGCAAACCTTGTGGCCGGAAGACCAGAACCAGGATCAGGATCACGAAGGCCCAGACGTCCTTCCAGGAACCGCCACCGAACTGACCCGGAACGTACTGCGTGGCGAGCGTCTCGACGACTCCCAGGACCAGGCCACCGAGGACTGCGCCCTGGATGTTGCCGATACCGCCCAGCACCGCGGCGGTGAACGCCTTCAGACCGGCCAGGAAGCCCATCCGGTAGTCGATGAGGTTGTTCTGCAGTCCTTGCGCCACACCTGCCACCGCCGCCAGGACCGCGCCGAGCGCGAACGCGACGACGATGATCCGGTCGACGTTGATGCCCATCAGCCGCGCGGTGTCCGGATCCTGCGAGACCGCCTGCATACCGCGGCCGATCTTCGTCCGGTTGATGAAGAACCACAGCAACGCGGCACAGACGATCAGAGCCGCGACGGTGAAGACCGCCGAGCGCTGGATCGCCACACCGCCGGCCTGCAGCGGATCGCCGGAGACGACATCGAGCTGCGGGAACGGGATGCGCTGCTTCGCGCTGGGCCAGTCCACATGCCGGATCAGCAGCCGGTAGAACACCCAGCCGATCTCGGCGGCCGCGACAGCCGACAGCGCCGCGGTGACGATCGATTGGATCCCCACCTCGACCCGTGTCTGCTTGCGGACCGCGGTCGTCGCCAGCCAGCCGACCAAGGTGCCGACCGCGGCACCGACGACGATGACGCCGGGAACGAGCACGATGCTCAGCTCGGGCTCGACCACGCGGGCGATCGCCCACAGCAGCACGGCGCCGACAGCGGCACCGAGCAGCGGGGCCCGGTCGTACCACTTCGACACCGGGTGATCGAGGTGCAGCTTGCCCTGGCGCCGCGCGCCGAAGTACCCGACGGCGACAGCCAGCCCGGCGAACACCACGATCGTCCACACCGGCTGGTTGTAGAACAGCCGGATGAACTCCTGGAGGAACACCGAGATCCCGATCGCGGTGATCAGTGGTGCCAGGCGTGGCGCGTTCCGCAGGGGACGGTACGCGACACGCTCCATCAGCACCGCGGTGCCGACCGACGCGATCATGGCGCCGACGATCATCACCGGCAGGATCCAGACCGACGTCTTGCCGTCGAAGAACAACAGATATGTGGTCAGTGCGCCGAACGCACCGATCATGAACACCTCGCCGTGGGCGAAGTTGATGAGCTGCACGATCCCGTAGACGACGGTGTACCCGACGGCGATCAGGGCGTACAGCGATCCCAGCGTCAGCCCGTTCACGAGCTGCTGGAAGAACTGGTCCACGTCGACCTCCCAACTACCTCAGTTCCAGCATGCCGCAGGGGCGAGAGGATCACTCCCGCCCCTGTGACATGAGGTCGACTTGCCTACTTGGTTTCGAATTCCTTGGTCTGGACCGTGGCCCACTTGCCGTCCTGGACCTTGTAGACGGTCAGCACCTTGGAGGTGGTGTCGCCGTACTGGTCGAAGGCCACCTTGCCGGTGACCCCGTCGAACGTGACCTTGGCGACGGCGTCGACCGTTGCCTGACGCGCCGACTGCACGTCCTTGGCGTCCTTCAGCGAGACCTTGAGCGCGTTGATGATCGCGTTCGCGGCGTCGTAGGAGTAGCCACCGTAGGCGGCGTACGGCTCCTTGTAGTTCTGCGCGGCGTAGTCGGCGACGAACTTCTTCGCCGACGGCAGCGCGTCGACCGGCGCACCGACCGAGGTCGCGACGTCGTTGTTGCTGGTCTTACCGGCCAGCGTGATGAACTTGGCGTCGAAGATGCCGTCGCCACCCATCAGCGGGATGTTCAGGCCGGCGGCCTTCATCTGCTGCGAGAGCGGACCGGCCTCCGGGTACTGACCGCCGTAGTACAGCGCCTGCGGGGCCGACGGCTTGATGGCCGAGATGACCGCGCTGTAGTTGGTCTCGTCCTCGGAGATGGTCTCCGCGGCGACGACCTGACCGCCGAGCTTGGTGAACTCCGCGGTGAAGGTGCCGACCAGGCCCTGGCCGTAGGCCCGCTTGTCGTGGATGGTCGCGACCTTGGTGATCTTCGCGGTCTCGTACAGGTACCGCGCCGCGAACGGACCCTGGACGGCGTCCGTCGTGCAGGTCCGGAAGTACGTCGGGTACGGACGCTTCGGCGAGGTCAGCCAGTCGGCGCCCTGGGTCAGGCCCGGGCCGGTGTTGGCCGGCGACACCTGGACGATCTGCTTCGGCGCCAGAATCGGCTGAACCTGCTGCGCGACGTCGGTGTTCAGCGTGCCGACGACACCGATCACGTCGGCGTCCGACGCGAGCGAGGTGGCCGCGTTCTTACCGACGTCGGCCTTGCCTTCGTCGTCCTGCGCCGCGACCTCGAGCTTCCAGCCCGGAATGGCGCCGGCGTCGTTGGCCTGCTTGACGGCCAGCTCGACCGAGTGCTTGATGCCGAGACCCAGCTCGGACAGGTTTCCCGACAAGGGCGCGATCACGCCGATCTTGGCGGTTTTGGTACCACCGCTGGATCCCCCGCCGGTGGTGTCGCCGCTGCGTGAACCGCAAGCAGTCAGGGCCAACGACGCAACGATCAGCGACGCGCCGACCCTTACTACGGAACGCTGGTGCACTGTTCCTCCCATGTCTGGATAGTCCGGCCGATCCCCGGACTCTCACGTTTGCCGCGAGCATCCGCAGGTTAGACCGCCGGATGCTCCCAAGCGAACAGTGCACTGCCTGTGTTGTGAGGTCGTTACCGCTGTAAGGGCCGTCTTGCATGCTGGATACTGACCCAGCGGGAAACCGGTCACCAAGGGTCACCGCGCACTCATGGGGAGTGAGGATGGCGGTCCCGATCACCGCACCGCTCTGCACAATCCGTGACAAATTCTCACCACCCATCACCTTCAGGTGACAATCCGTGCCCATGAGGACGCCGGTGGCCGCCGAACCCGGCCCGAACGCCGGCCGCCGGCCCGCCCCAACGCGCAGCCGGGCACAGTTGCCGGTTTTGACATCGTCACGAAGGGTCCCGACGCCGCAGCGCGCAGTTAGTCTGAAACCAGTGCCGGATAGGGGACGGGGGCAACAAAATGGTGTCTGCGCTTCGGTTCGGTCTGCTCGGTCCGCTCCAGGTGCACAGTCCGGCCGGCAGACTTCCCGTCCGGGCCGGTAAACAGCGCGTCGTCCTGGCCAGTTTGTTGCTGCAGGCCAACAAAACCGTCTCGATCGACCAGCTGACCGAGAACCTCTGGTCCGAGGTCCCGGTCCGGACCGCGCGCGCCACGGTCCATCAGTACGTGATGCGGTTGCGCCAGTGCCTCGGCGAGCCCGAGCTGATCCGGACCGTCCCGGACGCCTACGTGATCGAGTTACCGCCGGACCAGGTCGATCTGAACGAATTCGACGAACTCGTCCGCCGCGGCCGTGAACACGGTGCCCAAGGCAACCTTGTGGCCGAGTCCTGCCTGTTGCGGCAGGCAACCGAACTCTGGCGCGGTACGCCGCTGTCCGACGTACCGTCCGATGCCCTGCAACTCGCCGAGGCGTCCCGGCTGTCCGAGCGGTTCCTGCAGACGGTCGAACGCCGGATCGCCGTCGACCTGCAACTGGCCCGGGAACACGAGGTCATCGCGGAGCTGCGGACGCTGACCGTCGAGAACCCGCTCCGCGAACCCTTCTGGTACCAGCTGATCGCGGCCCTGTACCGGACCGGCAGGCAGGGCGAGGCGCTCGAGTCGTACCAGGCAGTCAGCCGGCTGATGAACGAGGAACTAGGCGTCTCCCCCGGGCAGGAACTCCGCGACCTGCACGAGACGATCCTGCACGGCCGTGAGCTGGTGCTGCCCGGCGATCCCGCACCGGTCGCCGTTCCGGAGGCTCCGGCCCACGTGCCACAACAGCTTCCGGCGATCGACACCAGATTCATCGGCCGCAGCAGCGAGATCGACGCGCTGGTCGCCGCGCTACGTCGGCGCCCCGAGCTCGCCGGCCCGCTGGTGGTCGCCGTACACGGTCCTGGCGGTGTCGGGAAGTCGGCGCTGGCCGTTCGAGCCGCGCATGCCGTCGCCGACAACTACCCCGACGGCCAGATCTACATCGATCTGCAGGGCGCGACGCCCGGCCTGGAGAAGGTCGCCACCGACGAGGCGATCTGCCGGTTCCTCCGCGCGATCGCCGGCCAGAACGTCATCCTGCCGACCGACGCGAGTGAGCTGGCCGCCATGCTGCGGACCGAGACCACGAGCCGCCGGATCCTGTTCCTGCTCGACAACGCCGAGCACGGGCCCGAGCTCGCGTCGCTTCTCCCTGCCGGGGCGGGATGTGCCGTCCTGATCACCAGCCGGCAGCCGGTGCCGAGTGTGGCCGCGACCGAGTTCCGCGCGGCACCGCTCTCTACGCCGGAGGCACTCGATCTGCTGACCGCGATCCTGAGCGCGGATCGGGTCGCCGGTGAGCATGATTCCGCGCTGGAACTGATCCAGTACTGCGGCCACAACCCGCTCTCACTGCGGATCGTGGCCGCCCGGCTCGCCGCCTCCCCCGAGCTGGCGATCCGGCACACCGCGCAGCGGCTCAAGGCCGGTCACTGGCGGGACTTCGGTATCGAGGCCGACTCGGTGCGTTCGTCGCTCGAGGTCAGCTACCTCGATCTGGCCGACCGCGCCCGGCAACCGGACGGGGATCGGCACCGGGCCGCCGAGGGCTTCCGGATGATCGGTCTGCTGCAGGCGCCCGAGATCACCGCTCCCGTGCTCGGTGCGCTCCTGGACGTCCCGATCCCCGAGAGCGTGGCGACGCTGGAGCAGTTGGCGGAGCTGCATCTGATCGAAGCCGCCGGTGCGCCGGCCCGCTTCCGCATGCACGACCTGCTCCGCCTCTACAGCCGCGACCTCTCCCGCGAGCACGACTCGCACGAGGACCGTGAGCTCGCGCTGAAGCGTGCCTTCGAGTGGTACGTGACCGCGATCGCCGAGGTCAGCCGCGCGCTCAACGGGAACCGGTGGGAACACCTGAGCCGTACGACGGATTCGATCCTCGATCTGTCCACCACGCTCGACGCCACCGCGTGGCTGGATCTCGAACTGCCGAACGTCTCGGCCCTGGCCCAGCAACTCCCGAGGTCCTTCCGCGAACCGCTCTGCCGGCTCGTGCCGATGATCGCCCAGCAGTTCCAGAAGCGCGGCCGCTGGCGCGAGATCGAGACCCTGATCCGGCTCGCGATCCCGGCCGCCGCCCAGATCGGTGACCGGCGCGCCGAGGCGATGATGCTGGCGAACCTGTCGGCCTGCAACTGGCGGGCCCGCCGCTTCGCCGAAGCCGAGCAGAACCTCCAGGACTCCTACAGCATCCGCCAGTCCTTGGGAGATTCGGTCCTGATCGGCCGCGGACTCCACAACCTCGCCTGGTTCTACCAGCGGACCGGGCGCCTGCCCGAGGCGATCGAGCACTACGAGCGCAGCCTCGAACTCGTCTACGACGAAACCGAGCCCGCCTGGCGCGGCTCCGTGCTGCACAACATGGGCGAAGCCCTGGCCGAAGCGGCCGACTACTCCCGCGCCCAAGAATGCCTCGAGCGCAGCCTGCGGATCCGCCGCCAGTGCGACGACGCCAACGGCACCGCCCTCACCCTCGTCGCGCTCGGCCGGCTCTATGCCCATCAAGGCTCTTACGACTTGGCGTTCACCGCGCTCGACGCCGGCATCGAGACCTGCCGCGACATCGGCAACCGGGAGGACGAGTGGTGTGCGCTCCTCGTCCGCGCCGAGCTCCTGCGCCGTACCGGCGACCTCCCCGCTGCGCAGGCCGCCGTCACCCAGTCACTCGCTATCAGCCGCACGGTGGCCAACGACTACGGTGAGGCGGCCGGGCAACGCCAGCTCGCCCGCATCCTGTCCGAACTCGGCCAAGCACCCGCCGCGAACCAGTCTCAGGCTCGCTCGGCCGAGCTCTTCGCCCAGCTCACCGCGCCCGTCGACACCGCGCTGGAAGCCTTCCTCACTGTCTGACCTAGCCCTTGCTGACGTCCCAGAACGGCCGTGCACACCCACTGTCCGCGATCTCGCTCAGCCGAACCGCGGCGTACAGGGTGTCGAGCGACAGGTCGAACTTCGGATTGCCGAGCGAGTAGTCCGGCAGCAGCCGCAGCGCGCTCTGCTCGGTGAGGCTCGGACGCACGCCCAGTACGCAGCGCGCCTCCTCGGCCTTCCACCAACCGATCAAATCGTTGCCCAAGGCCCCTTCAGCCGCCGGCAGCCGCTTCAGCACCGAGGCCGCCCAGGCCGCGCTGTCGCCACCACACCGCTCCAGCGCCTTGGCAGCCACTGCCTCCCGGAAGAGGGCATCGGAATCCGACCCGGCCCCGGCCTTCTTGGCCGTGAAGTCGCGGGGCGCGGTGGCCGGGCACTTCGCGCCACCGAGCACGCTCGCGGACGCCAGCAGGACGGCTGCCTCACTCGCCTGCTTCGGTAGCTCCGGAGCTGGCAGGCGGCCCTCGGTGAAGGCGCGCAACGCATCACCCTCGACGCTGCCGGCACTATCCGTGGCTCGATTCGTTCGGACGGCCGTCAGAACATCCGACGAGAATCCGAGCGCACGGAGTGTCTGCGTCTCGTAGAGCTTGCCCATGCCGTCCAGCGTCTGCTGCTCCGCCAGCTTGCCGTCGGTCTCGACAACGAGCCGCATCCAGCCGGCGACATCGTCCGACAGCGCTGGTCTGGCGCCTGTCGAAGTCACCGCGTCCGCACAAGCGAGGTACGTCATGGTGTCCCGGCTGACCCGGATGCTCCGCTTCTCGGACAAGAGCGCCGGACAAACAGCCGGTACGACGGGGCTCTGCTTCGCGAGGACCAGCGCCCGCTGGCCCGCCCAGAGCTCGGCTGCCGTGTACGGGCCGATGTCTCCGTCCCGGGCGGCGAGGCGAGTCTTGGCCAGCGCGGCCAGGGCGTCGACCGTCTTGGCCGCGCACGGCTGGCGTGCCGCCGCCAGCTCGGACCAGGTCGATGCCGCGATCAGGTCTTGCTCGGCGAGAGCTTTGGTCGCTTGGGCGCAGGCCCCAGGAACCGGCAGGGGTGCGGGTACGGCCAGCTTCAGAAGCCGCAGTAGATCGCCACCTGACAGGTACGCGCCAGCTGCCTCGAGGCTGCCCTTGGCCAGGTCCTTGCTCAGGCCGGCCATCCGCTGCTGCACGGCTCGCTCGACCGTCTCACGCGGCAGCTTGCTGGTCGACGCCCGCGCGGCCAGCCAGGTGACGAAGAGCGAATCCGCACCTTCTTTGTCCACCAGGCCGTTCTTGCCCCACGGCGCATCGACGGTGACCCCGGGCCGATCGGCCAGCTGCAACGTGATCGCGGCGGCGAACGTGTCCGTCGTACTGGGTAGGCCCGAAGGCTGCCCGATGACGGCACCGTCCCCCTGCTTGACGAGAAGCCGGCTGACCGTCGTACCGGTTGTCGCGCGCCAGGCAGCGAGCTGCGAAGGCGGCTCGCTCACTGCGGTCTGTCCGGCCGGTCCACCGCAACCGGCGACGAGCAGGAGACCGGCAACCGCCGGCACCAGGTGTTTGCGCCTCATGAGAACCCTCCACGACCTGAGAGGGGTGCGGCCGGAAGCCGCACCCCTCGAGTGATCAGAAGCTGCGGTAGGCGTAGTTGCTGGCCTTGCCGATCGTCACCTTGCTCGCGGCCGCGAACGTGGCGCTCGACGCGTGGGTGTAGTTGTTGATCCGGCCACCGGCGGTTCCCTTGGCCGAGACGCTGCCACCGCCCGACGAGATCGAGTAGGTGCCGTCGTTGTTCGCCTTGGTTCCGGTGTCGTACCCGTCGGAGACCCGGGTGTCGGACACGGTGCACCCGCCACCCATGCCGATGGTGCAGGTCTGGATGCCCTGGCCGTTGACGGTCCAGGTGCTCTGCAGACGCTTGGTGCCGCCGCTGTACGGGTAGCCGTTCAGGCAGCCGGTGTTCACCGCGTCGCTGTCGCTCGAGGAGACCCGAATCGTCTGCTTCTCCGGCCAGGTGACCTTGTCCGTGATCGTCAGCACGGCCAGCGCGCCGTTGACACCCCAGGTGCTGCCCGGCTTCTGGCAGCCGCCGTACCCGTTGTCGCGCAGGCTGATGACCTGCCCGGCCTTCTTCGCCTCGCCGTTCTCGGCGTGGGCCGGCAGCGCGGTGGCCGCAGCGGCCACAACGGCGCCTACAGCAGCGATTCCGACGGCGATTTTCTTGATCATGAGAAAGCCCTCCCGATGACTGTGACTACGTTGCGTTGAGCAACTGGTCACAGTCTGGAAGGGCGTCCTGCCGTCTGCCTGCCGTCCCGCTGCCTTCGGTGTCTAGGAGCCTGCCTCGTCGACGACGAGCTCGGCCACCTGGCGCATCGACACCCGCTTGTCCATCGCGGTCTTCTGGATCCACCGGAACGAATCCGGCTCCGACAGCCCGAACTTCGTCTGCAGCACCGACTTCGCCCGGTCCACCAGCTTCCGGGTCTCCAGCCGCTCCGCCAGGTCCGCGACCTCACGCTCCAGCTCCGCGAGCTCGACGTACCGCGACGCCGCGATCTCGATCGCCGGCAACAGGTCCGCCTTCGAGAACGGCTTCACCAGATACGCCATCGCGCCCGCGTCCCGCGCCCGCTCCACCAGCTCGCGCTGCGAGAACGCCGTCAGCATCAGCACCGGCGCGATCCGCTCCCCCGCGATCTTCTCCGCCGCGCTCAGCCCGTCCAGCTTCGGCATCTTCACGTCCAGGATCACCAGATCCGGCCGATGCTCCACAGCCAGCCGAATGGCCTCCTCGCCGTCCCCCGCCTGCCCGACGACGTCGTACCCCTCCTCGGCCAGCATCTCGGCCAGATCCATCCGGATCAACGCCTCGTCCTCAGCGATCACCACACGCTTAGCAGTCACGCCCCACACTGTATCGACCCCGCCGTCACGACTTCGCCCCCACAAACGTGTCGAGCCTCTCCACCCCCTCCCGCCGACTCACCGCGATCCCGTTCACCCGCGGCTGCCGCCACGGAATACCGAGCACGTCCAACGTGTTGGTAAGGATCTTCCGGATGTCCTCGGACTCGTTCGAGAACCAGTACCGGATGTAGTAGTACCGTCGCCCGTCGGCCTTGCTCGTCCAGTTGACGAACCGGCTCCCGTCCGAGTGGAACAGCCCTCTCAACAGCTGCTCGGGGTACTTGGCAACGATCTCCAACTGCCAGTCCACCAATTCGATCTTCCGTAAGTGCTTCCGTCCCGGTCCATGCTGCGGAAACAAGCACGGCCAGTGCTTCCACCGAGCCTCCGTCATCACCGCACCTGGTCTGCGCCGCGGAACCGGACTCGCAGTCGGCTTCACCCGGATGATCGTCTCGGCGATCTCCCGATTGAGATCCATGTACCGGGCGTCGTTGGCGATCTGCAACGTGAACACACCTCGCCGGGCCTTGGCGATGGACCCGTCCCCCAGATACCACCCCAAGAGCAACGCGTATGCCTCCTCATCCAGCTCGGCCCCGTCACACCGCGGGCAAGGCGTCGGCTGAAACCCAGTCCCCCGTGGCAGCCCAAGTTCGACATAGTGTCGGCGCCACCGCTTGATCGTCTTCAGTGCAACACCGTGTATCTCGGCGTTCACCCGATCACTGATGCCGTTCTCCGCCATCCGCAACGCGGAATCAACCGTCTCCTGCGACCTGATGTGCCCCATGCCACATGCTCTCGAAGGGCACCGACAAAATCGGCACTCGGGATCCGCGCAAACAGAAGAGCTGAGCCCACCATCGGTGGGCTCAGCTCTTGGCAGATCTACGAAGAGATCCGATGGTGCCGAGTGTGGGATTCGAACCCACAAGCCCTTGCGGGCAATGGTGTTTGAGACCATCGCGTATGCCGTTCCGCCAACCCGGCAGGATCCTGCAAGAGTACTGTAGCCGCTCGATCTGCGGTTCCGAAAATCGACTCTCCGATCGATGCCGGAGCACTGCACGAGGGGCCGAGGCCTCAGCTTTCGCGGGTGGCGAGGAAGGTTCGGGCCAGGTCTGTTGGGTTGAGGTGGGCGGGGTCTCGGGCGGTCATGAGGGTGAAGAAGACGGGGCCGATCAGGCGGGTGGTGGCGAGCTCCAGGGTGTGGGGCGTGCTGTTGGGTGGGAGGGCTTGGGTGAGGACCTGGCGGGCGCTGTCGCCCAGGACGTCTTTGGTGGCTAGGAGTTTGGCCACTTCGGGGTCGTGCTGGGCTTCGCCCAGGAGGGCTCGGTAGGCGGCGCCTGCCGGGGAGTTGGCGAGGAAGTTGACGAGGGCTTCCAGGTAGGCGGTCAGGTCGCCCAGGGCGTCGCCGGTGGGGGCTACGGCGAGCTCGCCCTCGGCGTCGGCGGCGCTGGCTTCGAGCAGGATCTCGGCCTTGGTCGACCACCAGCGGTAGACGGTCTGACGGGAGACGCCGGCGCGTTCGGCGATGCCTTTCATCGTCATCGCCGCGTAGCCGGTCTCGACGAGCAGGTCGTCGACGGCGTGCAGGACGGCTTCTCGGGCGCGTTCGCTGCGGGGGCGGCCGACCTTGCCGTGCTCCGTGTCCATGCCAGCACTATACCTGGACACCGTGACTCGATATTGCTAGATTACTGGACACAGTGCACCGAAATAGGAAGAGAGGGACACGACATGCGTGTCTTCGTTACTGGAGCATCGGGCTGGATCGGTTCCGCCACCGTCGACGAGCTGCTCACCGCCGGCCACGAGGTGGTTGGCTTGGTCCGCTCGGACAGTTCAGCCGCGGCGGTCGCCGCGAAGGGTGCTGAGGCCCATCGAGGTGATCTCGACGACCTCGACTCCCTGCGCGCCGGCGTCGCCGACTCGGACGCCGTCGTCCACCTGGCCAACAAGCACGACTGGGGCAACCCCGCGGAGTCCGACCGGGCCGAGCGCGCCGCGGTCGAGACCATGCTCGACGCCCTGGCCGGCACCGATCGTCCGTTCGTCATCGCCAACGGGTTGTCCGGCATCCTCGAGGGCCGTTCGGTGCTCGAGACCGACCCCTCCCCGGCCGTCGGCCCCGAATCCGACCGAGGCGGGAGCGAGAACCTCGCGCTGGACTCCGCCGTACGGCGAGTGCGGTCGGCTGTCGTTCGATTCGCCCCCTCCGTCCACGGGCGCGGGGACTGGGGCTTCGTCACCTTCCTCGCCGACGCCGCCCGCAAGCAAGGCGTATCCGGCTACATCGGCGACGGTTCGACCACCTGGTCAGCCGTCCACCGCAGCGACGCGGCCCAGCTCATCCGGCTGGCGATCGAACAAGCGCCACCCGGATCACGCCTGCACGCCGTCGCCGAGGAGAGCATCACCACCAAGGAGATCGCCGAAGCACTCGGTACGGCGCTGAATCTGCCGGTCACCTCGATCGACCCGGCCGACGCCGGCGAACACTTCGGGATCGTCGGCCACTTCTTCGCCGCCACGATGACCGCCAAGTCCGACCTCACCCGCGACCTGCTCGGCTGGAAGCCGACCGGACCCGGCCTGATCGACGACATCCTCAGCGGCGCCTACACCAACTGACCGGAGACCACCCCATGTCCGAAACGACCTTCGAAGCCGGTCTGACGGCGTTCATCCTGGTCAAGACCCGCCGGGAATGGCTGGACCTGACCGTCCCCGAACGCATCACCGCCTTCGAAACCGCCGTGCTGCCCACCGTGCGCGACCGGGTGAGCAACGTCCGCTCACGCTTCTACGACACCGAGTTCTACTCCGCCCGGGTCACCGACATCTGGGTCTGGGAGGCCCGCGACCACGAGTCCTTCCAGCTGGTCGTCGAGGCGCTCCGCGAGACCCCGTTCTGGGATCACTACTTCGACATCGTCGAGATCCTGGTCGGCGTGGAGAACGGCTACGCCAAGCACTACGGCACGACCACACCAACCACCGTCGACCAATAAGAAACGAGGCGGACAGCTGATGAGCTGTCCGCCTCGCTGCAGGTTGTCTTACGGGTTGGGCGTCCGGTACGCCGGTGCGATGCCCTCGATGGCATCGCCGATCCGGTGTACCCGGAGCGCGTTGGTGGAGCCCGGGATCGACGGCGGGGAGCCGGCGACGATGACGACCAGGTCGCCCTTCTTCAGCTTGCCCAGCTCCAGCAGGCGCTGGTCGACCTGGCGAACCATCTCGTCGGTGTGGTCGACCGTGGGCACGATGTGGGTCTCGATACCCCAGACGACGCTCAGCCACGAGCTGACCGACGGCACCGGCGTGAAGGCCAGCACCGGGATCTCCGTGCGGTAGCGGGCCAGGCGCAGGGCCGTGTCACCGGACTGGGTGAAGGCGACCAGGAGCTTGGCGTCGAGGCGCTCGGCCACGTCGGCCGCGGCGCGGGCGATGACACCGCCCTTGGTGCGCGGCTCCCACTCCATCTCCTTGATCCGCGACAGACCGTGCTTCTCGGTCGACTCGACGATCCGGGCCATCGTATTGACGGTCTCGATCGGGAACCGGCCGACGCTGGTCTCACCGGACAGCATCACCGCGTCGGCGCCGTCGAGGACGGCATTGGCGACGTCGGAGGCCTCGGCCCGGGTCGGGCGCGGGGCGGAGATCATCGACTCCAGCATCTGGGTGGCGACGATCACCGGCTTCGCGTTCAGCCGGGCCTGGTCGATGATCAGCTTCTGGACCAGCGGCACCTCTTCGAGCGGGAGCTCGACGCCGAGGTCACCGCGGGCGACCATGAAGCCGTCGAAGGCCTCGATGATCTCGTCGAGGTTGGCGACCGCCTGGGGCTTCTCGATCTTGGCGATGACCGGGAGCCGCAGCCCCTCCTCGTCCATGATCTTGTGCACCAGGGAGATGTCGGCGGCGTCCCGGACGAAGGACAGCGCGATCATGTCGGCGGGCAGGTGCAGCGCCCACCGCAGGTCCTCGACGTCCTTCTCCGACATCGCCGGCACGCTCACCGCGACGCCGGGCAGGTTGATGCCCTTGTGGTTCGAGACCGGCCCGCCGACGGTGACGCGGCAGATCACGTCGGTCGCGGTCACCTCCTCGGCGACGAGCCCGATCCGGCCGTCGTCGATGAGCAGCTGGTCACCGGGCTTCACGTCGCCGGGCAGGCCGTCGTACGTCGTACCGCAGATCGTGACGTCACCGGGCACCTCCCGGGTGGTGATGGTGAAGCGCTCGCCGTAGGTCAGCGTGACCTTGCCCTCGGCGAACTCGGCCAGCCGGATCTTGGGACCCTGCAGGTCGACGAGGATGCCGACGTTCTTGCCGGTCTCCGCGGCGGCGGTGCGGATCCGCTGATAGATCCGCTCGTGCTCGGCATGGGCACCGTGGCTCAGGTTGAGACGAGCCACGTCCATACCGGCTTGGACGAGTTCCAGGATGCGCTCGGGGGCGGCAGTAGCCGGGCCGAGCGTACAAACGATTTTTGCGCGACGCACGTCACAAAACCCTACTCCTACAAGACCACTGTGCTGCTGGTCCACCCCCATTACTGGTGGGTTAACACCTCGTGACGAGCCGCCGCAAAGCCTGAAAGGTCAGGAAGGCAAGGGGGTGTAGGGCCCGACGGTGATCTCGCCGGCCAGCCCGGCGGTGACGGTCTGCAGGCCGATCGGCTTCCCGTCGGTATAGGTGACGAGCGTCATCTCCCCCGGCCGCCGCAGCGTGTAGCCGAGCGCGAACGCGTACGCCGCTCCCCCGGTCGTGCCGTTCGTGTACGTCGTCACCGGGCGATCCTCGACGACCTTCGTCTCGGGGCCGACCTGCCGGTGCAGATGTCCGGACAGCAGCAGGGTCGCGCAGCCCCGGGCGGCCGTGTCGGCGAACGAGGACGGGTCGTGGACGACCATCGTCGAGATCCGCTTGTCGTCGGGCTGCTCGCAGGCGACGTCGGCGAGCCGCTTGGACTGCTCGGCGATCGTCTCGTCGCCGGGGCTGTCCGCGCTGCCGAGGCCGGTCTTGGTCGGGTCGCTGTCGCCGAGGAACCGGATCCCCTCGACCTCGACCGGCTTGCTGTCGAGGACGGTGAAGCCGTTCTTCCGCATCGCGTCCTCGATGTGGCCGCCGGCGTCGTGGTTGCCGGCCACCGCGACCACCTTGAGGTCCTTGAAGTGCTGCCGCAGCGAGTGGATGCTGAACACCTCCCACGACTGTCCGGACGACGAGTCGTCCCCGGCGTCGATCAGCACCTTCGCGCCGGCCACCTTCGCGACCTCGCCCGCGACCGGGTCCATCCCGATGTTGTCGTGCCGGTCCGAGACCAGCAGCGCGACGGTCTCGTTCTCGGTCGCCTGGTGGATCCGCCCGCCGACCTTGTCGACCTGGTCGCGCAGCCGCCCGTAGAACGCGGTGGACCGCTCGTACGTCTCGACCGCGGTCTTGATCACCCCGATCCCGCCGGTGGTGGAGAACCCGGACGCGACCTCGACGCGCTTCAGCCGCGGATCGAGCGACAGTTGCGGCAGGAGCGCGGACAGTGGCCGCCATTCGGTCGGCGCGACCTCCGCCGTACGCATCCGTCCTGGTCCGAAGATGGACGCGATCGTGATCAGCATCGCGACCAGTACGACGACCGCCCGGTGCTCGAACCGCCGTTCGTGCCGGTGCACGAGGTCCCACAACTCGCGGCGCCGCCGACGGCCGAGGGACGTCCACAGCGTCGTGACCACCACGACCACCAGCAGCCCGGAACCGGCACCGGCGACCAAGTTGTCGACTGCCATCTCCTGGATGACCTGCTGGATCCGGGCGATCTCACCGTCGGGTTGCGAGGCGATCAGGGCGTCGCGGTTGAGCAGCTCGGTGAGGTTGTCGGCGTCGGTCTCCTGGACGTCGACGTTCACCCCGATCCCGCCCGGCGTCTCGGTAGCGATCCGCAGCCGCGGCAGCACCGCGCCCAGATCGAGCGTCGCATGCCCGTCGAACGTCGGTGAGATGGTCGCCGCGTGAGCCCCGATGGTGACCCGCTCGGAGTCGTTGGCGAACCCCAGCGCCCCGACCACCAGCGCGGTAGCCGCCCAAAGCACCACCAGCCCGGCCCAAGGCGCCACCGCCCGGACCCGCTGCCTCGTCACCAACCGCCGACCCACAGCACCAACCTATCGAGCAACACCACCTCGAGCACGGACCAACTCCCCGGCCCCCCAATCCCACCGGCCGCTCCCACCCCCGCCGTACCAGCCCGCCCAAAGAGCAGCCCACCGCTCTTTGCGCACGAGCCGCAACTTTGAGTACCCACCGACCACTTCGGCGAGCGAAAAGTGGTTGGTGGAGTCCCAAAGTCGACCGATGCGCCCAAAGAGAAGCGCGCTGCTCTTTGGGCGCGAGGCCCGACTTTGGGCGCGAGGCCCGACTTTGGGTAGCCACCAACCACTTCGGCGAGCGAAAGGTGGTTGGTGGAGTCCCAAAGTTGACCGATGCGCCCAAAGAGAAGCGGGCTGCTCTTTGGGCGCGAGGCCCGACTTTGGGCGCGAGGCCCGACTTTGGGCGCGAGACGCGACTTTGGGTAGCCACCAACCACTTCGGCGAGCGAAAAGTGGTTGGTGGAGTCCCAAAGTCGACCGATGCGCCCAAAGAGAAGCGGGCTGCTCTTTGGGCGCGAGACGCGACTTTGGGTGGCCACCAACCAGATTTCGCGCGGGAAAGTGGTTGGTGGGGGCCCAAAGATGCGGCGGGTACGGCGTTAGACCGCCAGGGGGCGGGCTGTGGGGGGGATGGGGGTGTGGAGGGTGGAGGAACCCGTCAGGTGGGTGTCTACGCCGTTGGCGCAGGAGCGGCCTTCGGCGATGGCCCAGACGATCAGGGACTGGCCGCGGCCGGCGTCGCCGCAGGCGAAGACGCCTTCGACCGAGGTGTGGTAGCTCTTGTCCCGTTTGACGTTGCCGCGCTCGTCGAGCTCGACGCCGAGCTGCTCGAGGAAGCCTTCGCGCTCCGGTCCGAGGAAGCCCATCGCGAGCAGCACGAGCTGCGTCGGGATGGTCCGCTCGGAGCCTTCGACGGGGTTGAACCTGCCGCCCTCGAACTTCACCTCGACCAGGTTCAGCCCGGACACGTTGCCGTCGGCATCGGCCTCGAAGTTCACCGTGGAGACGGCGTACACGCGGTCGCCGCCCTCCTCGTGCGCCGAGGCGACCCGGTAGATCATCGGGTACGTCGGCCACGGCTGACCGGCCGGCCGATCGTCGCCGGGCCGGGGCATGATCTCGAGCTGGGTGACCGAACGCGCGCCCTGCCGGTGCGCGGTACCGAGGCAGTCGGCCCCGGTGTCACCGCCGCCGATGATCACGACGTCCTTGCCAGTGGCAACGATCTGGTCCTCGATCGTCTGGCCGAGGGCGACCCGGTTGGCCTGCGGCAGGAACTCCATCGCCTGGTGGATGCCGCCGAACTCACGACCCGGTACCGGCAGATCGCGGGCCGCGGTGGCACCGGTCGCGATCACGACGGCGTCGTACCGCTGCTTGAGTTGGGTGCCCGTGACGTCCACGCCGACGTTGACGCCGGAGCGGAAGACCGTGCCCTCTTCCTTCATCTGCTGGATCCGGCGGTCGACCTGTTCCTTCTCCATCTTGAACTCAGGAATGCCGAACCGGAGCAACCCGCCCGGTGCCTCGGCGCGCTCGTAGACCGCGACCGTGTGGCCGGCGCGTGTCAGCTGCTGCGCGACGGACAGACCGGCCGGGCCGGAACCGACCACAGCGATCGTCTTCCCGGTCAGCCATTCGGGCGGCTGCGGCCGGACGTGCCCGGTCTCCCAGGCCTTGTCGATGATCGCGACCTCGACGTTCTTGATCGTGACCGGGTCCTGGTTGATGCCGAGTACGCACGAGGTCTCGCACGGTGCCGGGCAGAGCCGCCCGGTGAACTCGGGGAAGTTGTTCGTGGCGTGCAGCCGCTCGATCGCCGAGGACCAGTCGTCACGCCAGACCAGGTCGTTCCACTCCGGGATCAGGTTGCCCAGCGGGCAGCCGCTGTGGCAGAACGGGATCCCGCAGTCCATGCAGCGGCCGGCCTGCTTGGTGATGATCGGCAGCAGCGCCTTGCCGGGTCCACCGGGGTAGACCTCTTTCCAGTCCTGCAACCGCTCGGTGACCGGACGCCGCTCGGCGACCTCACGACCAGTGGTGAGAAAACCCTTGGGGTCAGCCATCAGATGGCCTCCATCATCGCTCGCGTGGTGGCGTCCTCGTCCAGCCCGTCGCGCTCGGCAGCCGCCTTGGCTGCCAGCACCCGGGCGTAGTCGCGGGGCATCACTGTTGTAAACCGCGAACCTGCCGCCAGCCAGTCGCTGAGCAGCTTGGCTGCCCGCTCCGAACCGGTCTCCTCGTGATGACGCCGGACCAGGTCCTGCAACAGGTCGGACTCGGCCTCGGTGAGCGGGAGCAGGTCGACCAGCTCCTTGTTCACCAACGCGCGGTCCAGGTCGAGCACATGGGCCACGCCGCCCGACATGCCCGCTGCGAAGTTCCGTCCGACGGCGCCCAGTACGACGACGCGCCCACCGGTCATGTATTCGCAGGCGTGGTCGCCGACCGCTTCGACGACCGCGGTGGCTCCGGAGTTCCGCACACAGAACCGTTGCCCGGCGCCACCGTTGATGAACAGTTCGCCGGACGTCGCGCCGTACGCGATGACGTTGCCGGCGATGATCTGGTCGGCCGCGTCGAACCGGGCATGCCGGTCCGGGCGGATGACCACGCGGCCGCCGGACAGTCCCTTGCCGACGTAGTCGTTGGCGTCGCCTTCGAGGCGCAGGGTGACCCCGCGCGGGACGAAGGCGGCGAACGAGTTCCCGGCCGATCCGGTGAAGGTGAGGTCGATGGTGCCGTCGGCCAGCCCGGCCGCGCGGTACCGCTTGGTGATCTCGTGGCCGAGCATGGTGCCGACGGTCCGGTTGACGTTGCGGATCGCGAGCTGGGCCCGGACCGGTTCGCCGTTCTCGATCGCCGGCCGGCAGATCCGGATCAGCTCGTTGTCGAGGGCCTTGTCGAGGCCGTGGTCCTGGGTGATCACCTGGTGCCGCGACGCGCCTTCCGGCAGCGACGGCACGTGCAGGATCGGCGTCAGGTCGAGGCCGTCGGCCTTCCAGTGGTCGACCGCGCGCTTGATGTCCAGCACCTCGGCGTGACCGACCGCCTCCTCGAGGGTCCGGAAACCGAGCTCCGCCAGGTACTCGCGGACCTCCTCGGCGATGAACTCGAAGAAGTTCACCACGAACTCCGGCTTGCCCGAGAAGCGCTCCCGCAGTACCGGGTTCTGGGTCGCGACGCCGACCGGGCAGGTGTCCAGGTGGCAGACGCGCATCATGATGCAGCCCGACACCACCAGCGGTGCGCTGGCGAACCCGAACTCCTCCGCACCCAGCAGAGCCGCGATCACGACGTCCCGACCGGTCTTCAGCTGACCGTCGGTCTGTACGACGATCCGGTCGCGCAGGCCGTTGAGCAGCAGCGTCTGCTGGGTCTCGGCCAGACCGAGCTCCCACGGACCACCGGCGTGCTTGAGCGAGGTCAGTGGCGCCGCGCCGGTGCCACCGTCGTGCCCAGAGATCAGTACGACGTCCGCGTGCGCCTTGGACACGCCTGCGGCGATCGTGCCGACGCCGACCTCGGAGACCAGCTTCACGTGGATGCGGGCCTGCGGGTTGGCGTTCTTCAGGTCGTGGATCAGCTGGGCGAGATCCTCGATCGAGTAGATGTCGTGGTGCGGCGGCGGCGAGATCAGCCCGACGCCAGGCGTCGAGTGGCGGGTGCTCGCGACCCACGGGTAGACCTTGTTACCGGGGAGCTGACCACCCTCACCGGGCTTGGCGCCCTGCGCCATCTTGATCTGGATGTCGTCGGAGTTCGTCAGGTACTCCGACGTGACCCCGAACCGTCCCGAGGCGACCTGCTTGATCGAGCTGCGCCGGGCCGGATCGTGCAGACGCTCGGAGTCCTCGCCACCTTCGCCGGTGTTCGACTTGGCGCCGAGCTGGTTCATCGCGATCGCGAGTGTCGTGTGCGCCTCGGCGCTGATCGAGCCGTAGCTCATCGCGCCGGTGGAGAACCGCTTGACGATCTCGCTGACCGGCTCGACCTCGTCGATCGAGATCGGCTCGCGGCCTTCCGCGCTGTTCTGATCCTTGAAGGCGAAGAGGCCGCGCAGCGTCATCAGCCGCTCGGACTGCTCGTCCACGCGGGCCGTGTACTGCTTGAAGATGTCGTACCGCCCGCTGCGGGTGCTGTGCTGCAACCGGAACACGGTCTCGGGGTCGAACAGGTGCGGCTCACCCTCACGCCGCCACTGGTACTCGCCGCCGACCTCGAGCTTGCGGTGCGCGGTCAGGATCCCGTCGGCCGGGTAGGCGCGCAGGTGCCGCTGGCGGACGTCCTCGGCGATCTCGGCCAGGCCGATCCCGCCGAGCTTGGACGACGTACCGGTGAAGTACTGCTCGACGAGCTCCGGCGACAGGCCGTTGGCCTCGAAGATCTGGGCACCCGTGTACGACGCGACCGTCGACACACCCATCTTCGACATCACCTTGAGCACGCCCTTGCCGAGCGACTTCACCACGTTGCGGACGGCCTGGTCGGGCTCGATGCCCGGCAGGTACGTGCCGCGACGGCAGAGGTCCTCGACCGACTCCAGCGCGAGGTACGGGTTGATGCCGGCCGCGCCGTACCCCATCAGGAGCGCGACGTGGTGGACCTCGCGGACGTCACCGGCCTCGACGACCAGACCGACCTGGGTGCGGGTCTTCTCGCGAACCAGGTGGTGGTGCACCGCGGCGGTCAGCAACAGCGACGGGATCGGCGCGCTGTCGGCGTTCGAGTGCCGGTCGGACAGTACGACGATGCGCGCGCCCTCCCGGATCGCCGCGTCGGCCTCGGCGCAGATCTCGTCCAGGCGGGTCTTCAGCGCCTCGCCGCCACCCTCGACGTCGTACACGCCGCGCAGGACCGTGGTGGCCAGGCCCGGCATATCGCCGTCGAGGTTGATGTGCCGGATCTTGGCGAGCTCGTCGTTGGTGATCACCGGGAACGGGAGCACCACCTGGCGGCACGACGACGGGCCTGGGTTCAGCAGATTGGACTCCGGTCCGAGGCTCGACGACAGCGAGGTGACGAGCTCCTCGCGGATCGCGTCCAGCGGCGGGTTGGTGACCTGGGCGAACAGCTGCGCGAAGTAGTCGAACAGCGGCCGCGACCGGTCGCTCAGCATCGCCATCGGCGTGTCCGTGCCCATCGAGCCGATCGGCTCGGTGCCGGCCCGGGCCATCGGGGTGAGGATGATCCGCAGCTCTTCCTCGGTGTACCCGAAGACCTGCTGGCGGCGCGTCACCGACGCGTGGCTGTGCACGACGTGCTCACGCTCGTGCAGGTCCTCGAAACGGATCAGCCCGCCGTGCAGCCATTCGTCGTACGGGTTCTCGTCGGCGAGCGCGTTCTTCACCTCGGCGTCGGTGACGATCCGGTGCGCCTCGACGTCGACGAGGAAGATCCGGCCCGGCTCGAGCCGGCCCTTCTCGATCACGGTCGCCGGGTCGATGTCCAGGACACCGGCCTCGGAAGCCAGGACGACGAGGCCGTCCTCGGTCACCCAGTAGCGCGAGGGGCGCAGGCCGTTGCGGTCCAGGACCGCGCCGACCTTGGAGCCGTCCGAGAAGACGACCGAGGCCGGCCCGTCCCAGGGCTCCATCACGGTGGAGTGGAACTCGTAGAACGCACGCTGCTTCGGATCCATCGTGGCGGCGTTCTCCCACGCCTCCGGGATCATCATCAGCATCGCGTGCGGCAGCGAGCGGCCGCCGAGGTGCAGCAACTCCAGCACCTCGTCGAACGACGCCGAGTCCGAAGCACCCGGCGTACAGATCGGGTAGAGCTGCTCGAGGTCGCCCGGGATCAGGTCGCTGGCGAGCAGGGCCTCGCGGGCGCGCATCCAGTTCCGGTTGCCCTGGACGGTGTTGATCTCACCGTTGTGGGCGATGTACCGGTACGGGTGGGCCAGCGGCCAGGACGGGAACGTGTTGGTGGAGAACCGGCTGTGCACGACGCCGATCGCCGAGGCGAGGTCGGGGTCGGTCAGCTCGGGGAAGAACTTGTCCAGCTGGTCGGTGGTCAGCATCCCCTTGTAGGTGATGGTCCGGCCGGACAGCGACGGGAAGTACGTCTCGGTGTCCTTCTCGGCCCGCTTCCGCAGCCGGAACGCCATCCGCTCCAGCGCGAGACCCAGCACCCGGCCGGCCCGCGCGGCCACGAACAGTTGCTTGAAGGTCGGCATCACCGATCGCGCCGTGTTGCCGAGCAGCTCCGGCGTGGTCGGCACGTCGCGCCAGCCCAGCACGGTCAGCTTCTCCTCGGCCGCGAGCTCCTCGATCCTTGCGATCGCCTTCGCGGCGTCGTCCGGATCGGACGGGAGGAACGCGATCCCGGTCGCGTACGCACGCGCGACCGGCAGCTCGAAGTCGCACACCTTGCGGTAGTACGCGTCCGGGACCTGGATCAGGATGCCGGCGCCATCGCCGGAGTCCGGTTCCGCGCCGGAGGCACCACGGTGCTCGAGGTTGCGCAGGGCGGTCAAAGCCTTCGCCACGATGTCGTGGCTGGGAATTCCAGTCAGGGTCGCGACGAAAGCGACACCACACGCATCGTGCTCGTGGCGTCCGTCGTACAGACCCTCACTCGGACGGTGCTGGATTCCTTTGGGGGCACGACCAAACATTCAGGGGCTCCCGTCGTCCTACGGTCAACAACTGGCCGCGGGACAACATTGGCCCAAGCCGGGTGTCCCGAGACTACCTCATGACGACCGACAGGTGGACAGACATTCCACCGCCAGAACGTCGTTCACACTCAACAGTCACGCCTTGTAAGCAAGCGCTCACTACTTCGTCTACCCATCGTGACACCATCGGGTTAAATCTGGGGGATGACAGCGCTCGAATCCGGCACCGGCCAGTCCAACGGCGGCGTCTGGCTCACCCCGGACGGCCTGGTCGCCAAACGTCTCGTCCCCGGCGTGACCGCGCCCCGGCATCACGCCTACTGGGAGCGGCAGGCCCTGGTCGCCGAGACCGGGATCGTGGCCGGTACGCCGGGACTGCGGTCGCCGCGGTATGTCGACGTACGGCGGGATGCGGACGGGATCACGGTGCTGTCGGAGTACGTCGAGCCTGCCTCGGTGGATGCTGGGCGACTTGCTGCTGCGCTTCGGCGGTTCGCGGAGGCTGAGGTCGACGAACCGGCGTGGGGCGCGCGCGACGTTCTGCGGGATCGGATGGCGACGGTCGAGGCGCGAGGTGGGTGGGAGGTGTTGCGCGGCCGCGTCGACGACGCGGTGTGGCGTCTCTGGGAACGGCGAGCGGCCGTGCTCACGGAACTGGACGCACTGCCGCGAGTTCCCACGCATGGCGATGCCCACCCGGGGAATCTGAGCGGGTGGGACGGGGAGAACATAGTCGCGCTCGACTGGGAGCAGTTCGGGCTCGGGCCGATTGGCTTCGACCTTGGGTATCTGGTGGTCGCGCTGCCGGATCACGGGGAAGACCTGCTGGCGGTCGATGGCGTCGTACGGCGTGGCGCCGTACTGACTGCCGCGTTGACGGCTGTGTCGCGGGCGGCGTGGTCGCTTGGGCAGCCCTCCCCCGCTGATCACCTGGAGCGACTGCAGACGCTGGCTTATGTCATCGAGGAGGCTTCGAGCCAGGCGCTGTAAAAGGCTTGGAAGCTGTCGAAGCGCGTGGTGGTCGCTTGCTCGAGTACGGCGTACTGGGCGTCGGTGCCGCGGAACGCCGACCGGTCGAGGGTGCCGTCGGCGAGCAGGACCAGGGCCGTCCGGGCCATCACGAACGCCGTGGTGCTGTCGTCGATGACGGCGTCCAGGGTGAGCTGTTCGGGGGCCATGAAGCGGGTGGAGCCGAACATGCGGCCCATGTCGTTGCGGTAGACACCTGGGCGGTAGTCGTCGAGGTCCATCACGGTCAGCTGCTGGGTGTCGAAGTCGTAGAGCATGGCGCCGTCGTAGAAGTCGCCTTCGATCCAGCCGGACGAGGTCAGCACGTCGTGGAGGTCGTACAACTGGTCGAGGGCTTCGCTGATCTCCTCGGCCGCCAGGGCGCGGAAGCGGTCGAGGTGGGTGCCGAGGTGGTCACCCTCGCGCCAGTCGAAGACGAGCGCCGGGCCCCACGGGGTTTCGATCAGGCCGTGGTACGCCGGGAGCGTGTCGTGCTCGATCTCCGCGGCCAAGCGACCATAACGGCGAACCGCTTCCTGCCTGCGAGGCGCTGGGGCGAACGGCTTGGGGTCGTCCGGGATGCCCGGGGTTTTGACGAAATACCGGTGGCCGTCGATCGTGACGCCGTACGAGATGTTGCCGGAGTCCTGGGTGTGCTCGCCGAACTCGGCGAACACCTCGCCGATGCTCTTCAGGTAGGTATCTGGCTGCTCGTCGATCTTCGCGGGAAACACCCGCTGACATTAACCGACGATCTTCGGGGCGGACCTGTGCCACTCACTAACCCTGCGTGGGCGGGGTTGGCGGGGTCATGCTGAGCGTGGGGTGGGCGGGCCGGCGGGAGTTGGTGAGTGGGGGCGGTCCGGGGTCAGCCGATTCCGGGGCCGACGAGGGAGCCGACGAAGTAGGTGAGGGCCGCTGCCGCGCCGCCGAGGATCAGTTGGCGGAGGCCGGAGTACCACCAGGAGCGGCTGGTGACTCTGCTGACGACCGCGCCGGCTGCGAACAAGGCGGTGAGGCTCATGATCAGGGCCGGTACGACGGTGGTCGCGCCGAGCAGGTACGGCAGGAGCGGGATGAAGGCTCCGACGGCGAAGCAGACGAAGGACGATCCGGCGGCGATGAGCGGGCGCGGGAGGTCTTTCGGGTCGATGCCGAGCTCTTCGCGGACGTGCTCGTCGAGCGCTTGCTCGGGATTGGTGTGGAACTGCTTGGCGACCTTGTCGGCGAGGTCGGGGTCGAGACCCTTGGCGCGGTAGGTCTCGGCGAGTTCGATCTCCTCGTCGAGGGGGTGCCGGGCAATCTCCTGGCGCTCGACCTCGATCTCGGCGCGGGCGAGTTCGCGCTGGGAGGCGACCGAGGTGTACTCGCCGGCGGCCATCGAGAAGGCGCCTGCTGCGAGGCCTGCCAGTCCGGCCAGGACGATGAACTTCGAGCCGGACTGGGTGCCGCCGTCCATACCGGCGATCAGCGCGAAGTTCGAGACGAGCCCGTCCATCGCCCCGAAGACGGCCGGCCGGAGCCAGCCGCCGTTCACATCACGGTGCCGGTGGTCGCCGTGATGCTCAGCCGAGACCTGCTTCTCAGTCACGAGCCTCGTTCTTGCCGGCCTCCGTGCTGGTCAACTCCCCACCAGCAGCCGGTACGTCGCTCGCCGGGTCCGCGTTCTCGACCCCAACCGCCTCAGCCCCCGCCGCCACCGCACTAGGCGAAGTCGCCTCGTCCGGCCCACTCCCACCCGTCAAGTCGAGCTCAGAGGAGGCCGAATCCGAAGCGCCGCTCACCGTGGCCGAGGTTGCTTCGTCGGAGCCGGCCCCGCTCGCCTGGTCGGCGGCGGCCTCCGAAACAGCATCCGTGGGCTCGGGCTCGGCGCCGCGGGCTCCATCGGCACCTGGTTCGGTGGACTCGGCTACGAGGGTCGCTCCGCCTGCGGTTGACGCGGCGGTGGTTGCTCCGGCGGTGGTTGCTTCACCCGCGGTTGACCCGGCGGGGGCCGGCTCCGTGGTCACGGGCGGTCCGTCGGTCGCGGGCGACGTCGTACCGGCATCCGTCGTGTCACCGGCATCGGTCGCGTCGGCGTCGGTCGGCGTGTCGGCGTCGCTGGCTTCGGCGGGGTCGCCGGCGGCGGGGCCGGTGGAGAGGTCTTCCTGGCCGGGTTTGGTTCGGGCGCTGATGATCAGGGCGGCTACGGCCAGGACGAAGAGGATGATCGACGTCCAGACGTTGAGGCGCAGGCCCAGGAAGTGGTTGACGGTGTCGATGCGCATGTTCTCGATCCATGCGCGGCCGGCGGTGTAGGCGGCGACATAGAGGAAGAAGGCGCGGCCGTGGCCGAGGGTGAAGCGGCGGCCGGCGAGCAGGATCAGCGCCATCACGCCCAGGTTCCAGATCGCTTCGTACAGGAAGGTGGGGTGGAAGGTGGCGAAGTCGGCGAAGCCGTCGGGGCGGTGGGCCGGGTCGATCTCGAGGCCCCACGGGCGGGTGGTGGGCTTGCCGAAGAGTTCCTGGTTGAAGTAGTTGCCGAAGCGGCCGAAGATCTGGGCCAGCGCGATACCGGGGGCGACCGCGTCGAGGAAGCCCAGGAACGGGACCTTCGCGCGGCGGCAGGCCAGGTAGGCGCCGAGGCAGCCGAAGCCGACCGCGCCCCAGATGCCGAGGCCGCCGTGCCAGATCTTCAGCGCGTCGATCGGGTGCCTGCCCTCGCCGAAGTACAGCTCGGCGTCGGTGGCGACGTGGTAGATCCGCGCGCCGACCAGACCGAACGGGATCGCCCAGAACATCACGTCGGACAGCACCGTCGGCGAACCGCCGCGGGCGACCCAGCGACGGCGGGTCAGCCAGTAGCCGGCGAAGATCCCGGCCAGGATGCACAACGCGTAGGCACGGATCGGCAGGCCGAGGACATGCCAGACACCCTGGCTGGGACTGGGAATGAACGCCGGCACGATCACGGCGGGGATCAGACTAGACATGGCATCGGGAACGCTACTCGACCGCCCCGGGCAGCGGCCAGGAACCCAGGGTCACGATGGGGACTCAGTGCGTGAGGCAACAAGTCAGCTCGCCGACTTCACTGCGTCGTCGACGGCCTTCTGCAGGCCTTCCGGGCTGAGCTGCTTGGTCTCCAGCTTCTTGCCGTTGACGAAGACCGTCGGGGTGCCGGTGACGCCGCGGCTGTCCGCGGCCTTGCCGACCGACTCGACCCAGCCGCCGTAGCTGTTGGTCTGGATCGCCTGCTGGAACTTCGCGTCGCCGATCCCGAGCTGCTTGCCGAGCTCGATCAGCTGGTCGTTCGTCCAGGACTTGCTGAAGTCGCCGTACATCTCGTCGGCGTAGGTCAGCGCCTTGCCGTTGGCGGCCGCGGCGGCGAAGGCGTTGGCCAGCCGGGGCGAGGCGTCCGGGTTCACGAAGGCCAGCGGCCAGTACGTCAGCTTCGCCGTACCGTCCTGGACGAGTTTGTCGACCGTCGATCCGGTCATCTCCTCGAACTCCGCGCAGTGCGGGCAGCGGAAGTCGAGGTACAGGTCGATCTGCGCCTTCGCGCCGGCCTGGCCGACCGTGACACCCTGACCGGACTGCCCCGGACCCGTGATGACCGCAGGCTCGGTCTGGTTCGTGTTGCCGGCCTCGACCTTGGAGTGACCTCGCAGGTACTGGAAGCCGACGCCGGCCGCGAGGGCCAGCACCAGGACGATCACCACGACGACGCCGGGTGGGACCCGCTTCTTCTGCTGCTGCAGCGGGTTCACATTGGTGGTGCTCACGGTGCTCCTGTCGAGGGGTCCTGATCGGATTCAAGGGCGAACTTGCTGGCCGGCTTCACGCAGAGCCACAACGCCAGCACGAGCAGACCGACATCACGCAAGATCTCCTCGAGGTACTTCGTCTGGCCGGGATCGACCCGTCCGCCGCCGCCGAAGCAGCCGCAGTCGATCGCCAGCCCCCGCGCCCAGGCCGAGCCCACGGCGGCGATGAACACCACCATGAAAACAGCTGCGGCGGCGGCCGAGTGCCGGACACCGAAACCGAGGATCAACAGCAATCCGATCGCGATCTCCAGGAACGGCAGACCCCAGCCGACCGGGTCGGCCAAGCCGTCCGGAAGGATCTCGTAGGCCCGGACAGCCTGCGCGGCGGTCTCCGGATCGGAGACCTTCAGTGCTCCGGCGACGAGCATGACGCCGCCGAGAATCAAGCGTGCCCCCAGTGAAACCCAGGCCCCCCAAGGTTTCACTGGTTCGCCTCTACCAGCTTCCCGAAGTCGTGGGCCATGTCGCCGATCGCGGCGTTCGACATCCAGAGCACGGTGGCCTGGTCGTTCTTGCCGAAGCCGAGCACCTGCGCACCGTGACCGACCTCGTAGCCGCCCGAGGGCAGCTTCTTCATCCCTTCGACCGGTACGCCGACGGCCTGGGCGATGTTCTTGATCGACTCCAGCGAGCCGGTCAGGCCGACGAACGACGGGTCGAACCGGTCCAGGTACTTGTGGATCACCGGCCCGGTGTCACGCGCCGGGTCGGTGGTGATGAACAGCACCTGCACCTGCTTGCGGACCGACTCGTCCAGCTTGGTCAGCGCCGAGGCCACATCGGCCATCACCGTCGGACACACGTCCGGGCAGTTCGTGTACCCGAAGAAGATCAGCGTGACCGGCTTCTTGGTCGAGGTGACCAGGTTGAACTGGTTCCCGCCGGTGTCGGTCAGCGTGGCCGCCGGCAACTTGTACGGCTGGTCGAGGGTGGCACCCCGCATCCCGTTCGGGTCCTGGCTGGTGCGGATGATCGCGCCGCCGGGGTTGTCGGGTTTCTCTGCCTTGCCGCCACTGCAGCCCGTGAGGGCAAGGAGAGCCCCCACGGTCAGCAGAAGCGCCGCGTTCCTGGTTCGACTCACGGCAGGTTCAACGTCCGGCCGCCGCTGACGGTTCCCGGCGGACGCCTTCGGCCAGGCTCTCCGTGAGCGAGCGCACACCGGCCGGGCCTTCGCCGTCGAGCAACCGCTTCACGAAGGCCGAGCCGACGATGACCGCATCGGTGAAGGCGCCGATCGCCGCCGCCTGCTCCGCGTTCGAGACGCCGATCCCGACCCCGATCGGTAGGTCGGTCGTGGCCTTGGTCCGGGCCACCAACGGCTCAGCCAGATCCGAGGCCGCCGACCGGATGCCGGTCACGCCCATCACCGCGGTCGCGTACACGAACCCGCGGCAGGCAGCCGTGGTCGAACGGATCCGCGCGTCGGTCGAGGACGGCGCGACCAGGAACACCTTGTCCAGCTCGTGCTTGTCCGCGGCCGCGATCCACTCCGCGCCTTCTTCGGGAATCAGGTCGGGCGTGATGAGACCCGCTCCCCCGACACCGGCGAAGTCCGCGGCCCACTGGTCCACGCCGTACCGCTCGATCGGATTCCAATACGTCATCACGAGCACCGGGACATCGGTGTACGCCGCGACAGCCTCGACCGTGCGGAGCAGGTCCTTCACCCGGAAGCCACCGGCCAGCGCGGCCTCGGCGGCCCGCTGGATCGCCGGGCCGTCCATCACCGGATCGCTGTACGGCAGGCCGATCTCGAGCACGTCGCAACCACCGTCGACCAGCGCCTTGATCGCGTCCACGCCGCCGTCGTACGACGGGTAACCCGCCGGCAGGTACCCGACCAGGCCGGCGCGGCCTTCGCCGTTGGCCTTCCGGATCGCGGTTCCGGCCTTGCCCAGGGCAACTACTTCACTCATGACCGGCCTCCCCATCGATCAGCCCGAACCACGTGCTGGCCGTGTCCATGTCCTTGTCGCCGCGACCGGACAGGTTCACCAGGATGGTGGCGTCCGGGCCGAGCTCCTTCGCGATCTCCAGCGCACCCGCGACGGCGTGCGCCGACTCGATCGCCGGGATGATGCCTTCGGTCCGCGACAGCAGCTTGAAGGCCTCCATCGCGTCGGCATCCGTCACCGGCCGGTACGTCGCCCGCTTCGTCTCCGCGAGCCACGAGTGCTCGGGGCCGACGCCGGGGTAGTCCAGCCCGGCCGAGATCGAGTGCGACTCGATCGTCTGACCGTCTTCGTCCTGCAGCAGGAACGACCGCGCACCATGCAGTACGCCGACCTGTCCGGCCGTGATCGTGGCTGCGTGCCGACCGGTCTCGAAGCCGTCACCGCCGGGCTCGATGCCGTACAGCTTCACGTCCGCGTCGGGGATGAACGCGGCGAACAGGCCGATCGCGTTCGAACCACCGCCGACCGCGGCGACCGCCGCGTCGGGGAGCTTGCCGAGCAGTTCGAGCGACTGGGCCCGAGCCTCGTCACCGATCCCCCGGACGAAGTCGCGCACCATCGCGGGGAACGGGTGCGCGCCGGCCGCCGTACCGAGCAGGTAGTGGGTCTTGTCGACGCTGGCGACCCAGTCGCGCAGCGCCTCGTTGATGGCGTCCTTCAGCGTCCGGCTGCCGCTCGTCACCGGGATGACCTCGGCGCCGAGCAGCTTCATCCGGGCCACGTTCAAGGCCTGGCGCTGGGTGTCGACCTCGCCCATGTAGACCACGCACTCGAGATCCAGGTAGGCGCAGGCGGTCGCGGTCGCGACGCCGTGCTGGCCGGCGCCGGTCTCGGCGATCACTCGCGGCTTGCCCATCCGCTTGGTCAGCAACGCCTGGCCGAGCGCGTTGCGGACCTTGTGCGCACCGGTGTGGTTGAGGTCCTCGCGCTTGAGCAGGATGCGCGCCCCGGCCACCTCGGACAGCCGGGTCGCGTCGTACAGGAGGCTCGGGACGCCGGCCCACTCGCGCAGCATCCGGTCGAACTCACCGGTGAACACCGGGTCGGCCATGGCGCCCTGCCAGGCCTGCGTGAGCTCGTCGAGGGGCGCGATCAGCGCCTCCGGCATGAACCTGCCGCCGAAACGGCCGAAGTGCCCGAGCTGGTCGGGCAGCACAGTACTCATCCGACAAACCTTCCAATCCCGGCCCAGGGCACGGGAGAGATGCTGTCCCGTGCCGTTTGGACCGGCAGGGAAGGGCTAGTGCCGCTGCTGGATGGCTGGGTGCGATCCGGCGGCGACGAGGTCGGCGACCGAGGCACGGGGATCGCGGCCGGTCACCAGAGTTTCACCGACGAGGACGACATCGGCCCCGGCGCGCGCGAACTCGATTACATCATGCGGGCCCCGGACACCGGACTCCGCCACCCGGACCAGCTCGGTCGGGATCGTCGGCGCGACCCGCGCGAACGTGTCCCGGTCGACCTCGAGGGTCTTCAGGTTCCGGTTGTTCACGCCGATGAGCTGGGCGCCGGCGTCCACCGCACGCCGCGTCTCCTCCTCGTCGTGGACCTCGACCAGCGGGCACAGGCCGATGGAGTGGGCGCGCTCGATCAGCGAGACCAGCGCCTCCTGCTCCAGCGCCGCGACAATCAGCAGCGCCATGTCGGCGCCGGCCGCGCGGGCCTCCCAGAGCTGGTACGACGAGACGATGAAGTCCTTGCAGAGCACCGGTACGTCGACCCGGCCGCGGACCGCGCGCAGATCGTCCAGGCTGCCGTTGAACCGGCGCTGTTCGGTCAGCACGGAGATCGCGGACGCGCCGCCGGCCTCGTACTCGCCGGACAGGGCCGCCGGGTCGGTGATCTCGGCCAGCTCACCCTTGGACGGGCTGGACCGCTTCACCTCGGCGATCACCGCGATCCCGTCGCCGCGGAACACCGGCATCGGGTCCTTGGCGTCGGGCTTGCGCTGCGCCTCCAGCTTGAGGTCGTCCAGGCTGACTAGGGCCTGGCGCTCCGCGAGGTCCTCGCGAACCCCGGCGAGAATGTCGTCAAGCACAGTCATGGTCTGTCCGCCCTTCAGTGGTCGTCGGCGGGGACGCCGAAGCCCAGCAGCTGCAACACCTTGCCGGCCAGCGCACCCAGCGCCACGATCCCGACCGAGATCCAGAACAGCAGCCAGTTCGGGCCGAGCACCATCGCGATGGCACCGACGGTGAAGCCCACCAGGATGATGGCCACCGCGGTCCAGGCCGCGGTGCTGTTGCCGTGCGCGTCGTGGTGAGCCTCGTCGCTCACCCGGGTCGCTCCTTGATCGGCAGTCGTATTGTCCATGGTTGCCGCCATTCCTCGTCGTCGTCCTGTCCTATTGTGGCGGTAGCCCGCCGCGATCAGAGAGTCGGGTCCTCTCCCGCGTCGATCGCCTTCCACTGATCGGCCCCGTGATCAGAGGTGCCGCCGGATTGCTTGCCGACGGTCGCCGCTGCCGGTTCACGCTCATACCGATCGGTAGGACGCTTCCAGCGGTGTGCGGTGAGCACGGTGAACAGACCGGCGAGCAGCAGCGCCACTCCCCCGGCCAGAGCCGGCCACGGTGCCGCTCCGGTGCTCAGCACCACGCTGTCGGTCACTGCCTGGCTCAGCTCGGGACGTAGCCGGCTGAGCTCGTCTACGTCCGGCCGCACCTGCAGCGCAACCGCGATCGCCGCGACACCCAGCAGCGCGACCAGTACGCCGATGATGCGGCGAAGCGCCGTACCGGCGAGTTTGGTGACTACTACCGCGACCACTGCAGCCAGAGCCAGTGTGACTGGCGCTCTGGTGACGCTGTAGCCGTTGAAGGTAACCGCCTGCCGCCCACTGCCCGGATCGGCCGTTGCCCACGTCAGATTGGCAGACAGCACCAGCAGCGCCAACGCGATCAGCGTCAGCAGGTCGACCAGTCGCTGTGGCTTCATCAGATCTCGCTGAACGTTCCCGCGACCGCGATCGCGTTCAGGACCGCTGCTGCCTTGGTCCGGCACTCCGCGTCCTCGGAGGCCGGGTCGGAGTCGGCCACGATGCCCGCACCGGCCTGCACGTACGCCGTCGAGCCGCGCAGCACCGCCGTCCGGATCGCGATCGCGGTATCCGCGTCACCGGCGAAGTCGAGGTAGCCGACGACACCGCCGTACACCCCGCGGCGCGTCACCTCGAGCTTGTCGATGATCTCCATCGCACGCGGCTTCGGGGCGCCCGACAACGTACCGGCCGGGAAGGCGGCGGTGAGTGCGTCGAACGCGGTCTTGCCCGCGGCGAGCTGACCGGTGACGGTCGACTCCAGGTGCATCACGTGGCTGTAGCGCCGCACGTCCATGAAGTCGACGACCTCGACCGTGCCAGGTGCGCAGACCTTGCCGACATCGTTGCGGCCGAGGTCGACCAGCATCAGATGCTCGGCGCGCTCCTTGGCGTCGGCCCGCAGCTCCTCTTCGAGCGCGTGATCCTCCTCCGGCGTCGCACCGCGGCGGCGGGTGCCGGCGATCGGGTGCAGGATCACCTTGTTGTCGGTGACCTTCACCAGCGCCTCCGGGCTGGAGCCGACGATGTCGAAACCGTCCAGACGGACCAGATACATGTAGGGGCTCGGGTTCGAACGGCGCAGCACCCGGTAGATGTCGAGCGCGGACGCGGTCGTCTGCAGCTCGAAGCGCTGGGAGACGACGATCTGGAACGCCTCACCGGCCCGGATCTCTTCCTTGGCCGTCTCGACAGCCTCCCGGTACTCCGCGCTCGAACGCTGCCGGTGCGGGTCGGGCTGGGCGTCGCGGTCCGCGCGGACGACGTACGACGGGGTCGGCCGGGCCAGGTCGGCCTCCATCGCGTCCAGGCGGCGCACGGCATCGGCGTACGCGTCGTCGACCCGCTCGTCGGTGTCGTCCCAGTTGATCGCATTCGCGATCAGCCAGATCTCACCGGTCTCGTGGTCGAGCGCGGCCAGGTCAGTGGCGAACAGGAAGGTCAGCTCGGGCAGTCCGAGGTCGTCGGTCGTTGTGTCCGGCAACCTCTCCAGCCGGCGGACGGCGTCGTACCCGAGGAAGCCGACCATGCCGCCGGTGAGCGGCGGCAGGCCCGGCAGGCGGGGCGTGTGCAGGATCTCGACGGTCTCGCGCAACGCGGCCAGCGGGTCGCCGGTCTGCGGCAGGCCGACCGGCGGGTTGCCGGTCCACACCGCCTGACCGTCCCGCTCGGTCAGCGTCGCGGCCGAACGGACGCCGATGAACGAATACCGCGACCAGACGCCGCCGTTCTCCGCGGACTCGAGCAGGAAGGTGCCCTCGCGCTCGGCGGCCAGCTTGCCGTAGACGCCGATCGGCGTCTCGGCGTCGGCCAGCAGCCGGCGCGTCACCGGGATCACCCGGCGGTCCTTGGCGTAGTCGCGGAAGGTGTCCAGATCGGGGGTGTTCATGCCGTCACCTTGATCGTCCCGTGCTCGAAGCAGCTGCGCGTTCCGGTGTGACAGGCCGGGCCTTCCTGATCCACCAGGACCAGCAGGGTGTCGGCGTCACAGTCGACGAGAATCTCCTTCACGTGCTGGCGGTGACCACTGGTCTCGCCCTTCACCCAGTACTCCTGGCGGCTGCGCGACCAGAACGTGCTCCGGCCCGTCTCCGCCGTCCGGCGAACGGCCTCGGCGTTCATCCAGCCCACCATCAGCACTTCGCGCGTGTCGTACTGCTGCACGACAGCCGGGATCAGCCCGGCCGCGTCGAAGGTCAGCTCGTCGATACTCACTCACCTATTGTCACCGATGGCACCGACAGCTTTGACCAGGCCTCCGAACCCGGACGCCGTACTGCGTCCCACTCAGCTGGCAGGATGTCGGAATGACGACGAGTGAGGCACGAGTCCAGGGGCTGCTCAGCGAGTCTCCGGTGATCGACGGGCACAACGATCTGCCGATCGCGTTCTACGAGCTGTGCGAGTACGACCTGGACGCGCATGACCTGAGTGGGTCGGTGCCGCAGTTGCACACCGATCTGCCGCGGCTGCGCAGCGGCCACGTCGGTGCGCAGTTCTGGTCGCTGTGGGTGCCGCACGACGAGCACGCCGTACGGCGGACCTTCGAGCAGCTCGACTTCGTCCACCAGCTCGTCGCACGGTTCCCCGACGACCTGCAGCTCGCGACCACGGCCGATGACGTGGATGCGGCGATCAAGGCCGGCCGGGTCGCGTCGCTGATGGGCATGGAGGGCGGCTACTCGATCGGTGAGTCGCTCGGGGTCCTGCGCACGATGCGCACACTGGGTGTGCGCTACATGACGCTCACGCACAACAACAACATCTCCTGGGCGGACTCCGCGACGGACAAGCCGGTGCTGGGTGGACTGAACGAGTTCGGCGAGCAGGTCGTCCGGGAGATGAACCGGATCGGCATGCTGGTCGACCTGTCGCACGTCTCGGCCGACACGATGCGGCACGCGCTGCGCATCACCAGCGCCCCGGTGATCTTCAGCCACTCCTCGGCCCGCGCGGTCTGCGACGTACCGCGGAACGCGCCCGACGACGTACTGGAGACGCTCGCCGGAAACGACGGCGTGTGCATGGTCACCTTCGTCCCGTACTTCGTCTCCCAGGAGTACGTCGACTGGGTGGCCGGCCTGCTCGCCACCGCGGAGTCACTCGGTCTGGACAAGGACGACCCGGCGCAGCGCGACCAGGTCCTCGCCGCCTACGACAAGCCGAAGCCGCTCGCCTCACTGGCCGATGTGGTCAAGCACGTCGAGCACGTCCGCGAGGTCGCCGGGATCGACCACGTCGGGATCGGCGGCGACTACGACGGCGTCCCCGAGACCCCCGTGGACCTGCCGGACGTCTCGTCGTACCCGCGACTCTTCGAGGCCCTGGCCGACCGCAACTGGAGCGACCAGGACCTCACAAAGCTTGCCGGAGGCAACATCCTCCGCGTCCTCCGCGCCTCCGACGACATCGCCGGCTAGGCAGCGGGGCTAGGCGTCGCGGCGGAGGTCTCGGAGGTCTTCGCCGCGGACGAAGCCGGCTGCCTCGTAGGTGGCGACCGCGCCGACGTTGAAGGCCGGCGTGTACGTGTACGCGGTCGACGCGCCCATCTGCTGCAGGTGGTACGCCGCTGCGACGGTGATCGCCTCGCCGTAGCCCCGGCCGCGGTGCATCCGGTGCACGCCCATCGGCTCCAGATACCCCGGCTTGCCCGCGCCCGCCGACCACACCGTCACGGCCGCCACCGACTCCCCTAGCTGGTTACGACCCACCAGACACCGCGCATCGGCGTACGGGATGCCGTCCGCCATCGTGAACCACCGCTCATTGGTGAACGTCGACCCCTCGAACGACTCCCGCTGCACAGTGACGCGCTCATGCGCCTCCTCGGACCCGATCACGTCCACCCGCAGCTCCGGCACAGGCACCGGCACACTCAGATCCCGCCGCAACGGCACCCACGGCTCATCCAGCTGCCACCCCGCCTTGAACAACACGTCCTTCACCAACGCCCCCGGCGGCGCCTCCACAAACACCTTGCCCTCAATCAGTACGCCGCGCTCCGGGTCAGCCACATCCGCAGCCACCCGCTCAGCCAGCTCCACGTCCTCCAACTCCGCCGGATCAAACGCGATCCGCACCAGATCAACCTCATCCAGCAACCCCAGCGCAACGATCCGCCCGTCCCGCGTCCACGTCCGAATCGCCGCCGCCGTCCGCTCCGCCCCGAACCGCCAGTACCAACCCACGTCCCCCGGATGCAACTGATGCGGAGTCGCATCCCCCTGCCACTCCCGCAAGGCCCCCACCACATCGCCCAACCCACCCACCGTCGCCGTACCCATCTCAATCGCCATCCCCCAATCCCACACCATCCCCTCCCCGCCCCCGCACAGGCGCACCCCCAAAGCCGCCCCGGCGCCCGCCTCCCGCCGCCCAAAGGTGGGCCGCCTTCTCTTTGTGCACGCCGCGCATCTTTGGGAACCCACCAACCACTGCAACGCCCCGGAAACGGTTGATGGGTTCTCAAAGATGCGGCGCGCGCACAAAGACGCCGTACCTACCCAAAGACACGCCAGCCCACCCTTGGGCACGAAGCACGACTTTGGGCACCAGCGGCAACTTTGGGAACCCACCAACCACCGGGACGCCTCGGAAACGGTTGGTGGGTGCACAAAGATGCGGCGCGCGCACAAAGACGCCGTACCTACCCAAAGACACGCCAACCCACCCTTGGGCACAAAGCACGACCTTGGGCACCAGCGGCAACTTTGGGAACCCACCAACCACCGGGACGCCTCGGAAACGGTTGGTGGGTGCACAAAGATGCGGCGCGCGCACAAAGACGCCGTATCTGCCCAAAGACACGCCAACCCACCCTTGGGCACAAAGCACGACTTTGGGCACCAGCGGCGACTTTAGGAACCCACCGACCACCGGGACGCCTCGGAAACGGTTGGTGGGTGCACAAAGATGCGCGGCGTGCACAAAGAGAAGGCGGCCCACCTTTGGGGGCGGGGTGGGAGTTATCCACAGGGGCGGAGAGCGGGGTGGCGGCGGGGGCGCGGGGTGGTGGAGGGTGGCGGCATGGAAGGACTTGAGATTGTTCGGCTACCGCAGCGGCGGGAGGTGTTGCTGGCGATCGGGCTGAGTGACGCCGACCTGCGACGGCTTGTACGGCGGGGAGAATTCCAGCATCACCACGGGCACTACCTCGACGGCGCCGTCGCCGCGGATCGCGCGATCAGCGCGTGTGCTCAGGCTGCGCATCCGGGCTCGGTCGTGGGCCACTTCAGTGCCGCACGGCTTACAGGTCTCAGCACTTGGGTCGACCGCGCACGCAGTGCGGCCCCGCCGGACGACGCCGCCTGGCTGACCCGGCCGCCAGGGTCGCAGCGAAACCAGCGGCGCCCGAACATCGTCGTACGACGGGCCGGCCTGCCACCTGCGGACCTCTCACGGCACGGCTGGCTGCCGGTCACCAGCGCCGCCCGAACCGTAGTGGATCTCGCCCGGGAGCTGCCGACCCGCGAGGCGATCGTCACCGTCGACGATGCCTTGCGAGCCGGTACGACGTCGGCTGAGCTGACGGCGGTCCTCGAGCGCCAGGAGCAGTGGCCTGGGGTACGGCGGGCTCGGGCCACGATCGCGTTCGGTGATGCGCGGGCGGAGTCGCCTTTGGAGTCGATCACCCGGATCAGATGCGCGACCGGAGGTCTCCCGGCCCCGGAGCTTCAGGTCCAGTTCTTCGACGGATTCAACTGGATGCCGGAGCGGGTCGACCTGTGGTGGCCGGAGTTCCGCACTGCCGCGGAGGCCGACGGCCTCGCGAAGTACGAGGCGGCGACCGCCGAGGAACGCCGCCATCTGCTGCGCCTGGCACATCGACGTGACCAACGGCTCAGTGATCGAGGGATCGAGCTCGTCCACTTCGGCTGGGAGGACTCCGTCGACCCGCGATCGGATCTCATCTCCCGCCTGTGCGCCGCATTCGACCGCGGCCGCGCCCGCCCCGGCACCGACCCTGTCTGGCGCGTCGCGCCCGCCTACACCCAGCTCGCCGCCTAGCCGCGGCTTTGGGTAGCCACCAACCATCTTCGGCACGGCAATCTGGTTGGTGGGTTCACAAAGTGGGGGTTTGGGGTGTGGGTGGTCGGGCACGGGGTGGGTTCAGTGATGTCTAGAGGTTGGAGCTGTTGTGCTTACCCTGACTGAGAACGCGACTCTGGTGATCAAGAGCATCACGGGGGTCGAGGGCGCGCCGGAAGGTGCCGGTGTGCGGATCTCGCAGGAGAATCCGGCGGATCCGGCGCTGGCGGTGACGACGACCGAGTCGCCGCTACCCGGTGACCAGGTGGTCGAAGAGGCCGGGGCACGGGTGTTCCTCGAGGAGAACGCGGCCAGCACGCTGGACGACAAGATCCTGGACGCGGCCGTGGACGACAAGGGCGGTGTCGAGTTCCTGCTGGTGCCGCAGCCTGGTGCCGGCCGGGAGAACGGTGCTGCGCCGACACCCTAAGAAGGTGCACTGATCCCAGGTACGACGGCGGCACCAACCTGACTGTGGTGCCGCGGCGTACCTGATCCGGGCGCGGCCGGTTCGACCCTCCCAGGGACCGGCCGCTCCCCGGGGTGCCCCTTCAAAGCACTCTTTAGAGAGCACTCCGTTGAGCGATCCAGCTCTCGTGCAGGTGTGAGTACACGCCGCCTGCGTTGACCAGCTCCGCATGCGGTCCGCGTTCGACGACCTCGCCATTGTCGAAGACCAGCACCTCGTCCGCCGCCTCGGCCGTGGACAGCCGGTGCGCGATGGTGACCGACGTACGGCCAGTCATCAACCGCTCCAGTGCCGCATTGACCCGAACCTCAGTCCCCGGGTCAACCGCGGACGTCGCCTCGTCGAGGACGAGCAGATCCGGATCCGCGATGTTCGCGCGCACCAGTGCGACCAGCTGACGTTCCCCTGCGGACAAGGACTCACCACGCTGCCCCACCGGCGACTGCAGCCCGTCCGGCAGCGACTCCAGCCAGTCCGTCAGCCCGAGTGACTCGAACGCCACCAGTAACTCGGCATCCGTCACCTCAGGCCGTCCGAACCGGACGTTGTCGGCCAGCGACGCGTCGAACAGGTACCCGTCCTGCGGCACCATCACCACACGCTCCCGCAGCGACTCGAACGAGATCTCCCGCGCGTCCACGCCGTCGAGCAGGACCGCACCCGAGGTCGGATCCATCAACCGCGTGAGCAGCTTCGCGAACGTCGTCTTACCGGAGCCCGTCTCCCCCACAACGGCCACCCGCCGATGCGGCTGCAGCCGGACGTCGACATCGCGCAGCACCAGCTCGCCTTCGGGATAAGCGAAGTTCACGTCCGCGAACTCGACCGTGATCGGTCCACGGGCCTGCTTCACTCCCGACTCCCCCGGGTCAACCACATCGGCCGGAGTGTTGATGACACCGAGCACCCGCCGCCAGCCGGCGAACGCGCTCTGCGCATCGGTCAGCACCTGCGTAGCGATCTGCACCGGGTCCGAGAACAGCGCAACCAGGAACATGAACGCGAGGATCTCCCCCAGCGTCGCGTTACCGTCCACTCCGAGCAGCACACCGGCCGTCAGCACACCGGCGTTGGCCAGACCGGCCGCCAGACCACCGATGGAGAAGGTGATTCCGGTCAGCGTCTGGGCACTGGTCGCCGTACGGCGGTAGTCGTCGACCGTCGAGTCGATCCGGGCCTGCGTCCGCTGCTCGATCGCGTACGCGCGCACCACCTGCGCACCGACCACCGGCTCCGCGACCGCGGACAGCATCTCGCCGACCTTGGCCCGGACCACGCCGTACGCGGCCGACATCCGGCGCTGCAACGCTTTGAGGCTCGCGAAGAGCGGGATGAAGCAGACCAGCACCACCAGAGCCAGCTGCCACGAGTAGAAGAACATCACCACGGTCGCGAGCACCATCTGCCCGAGGCTGACCAGGAAGATGAACCCACCGAACTGCAGGAACTGCGAGACCGTGTCGACGTCGGACGTCACCCGGCTGACCAGTGCGCCCCGGCGCTCGGTGCTCTGGGTCAGCACCGGCAGATCGTGCACGTGCCGGAAGGCCTTGATCCGCATGGTGGCCAGTCCGCGCTCGGAGTTGATCGCGAGCCGCACAGTCGTCAGGTACGACGCTACGGCGGTCACCAGCAGGCCGACCACGCAGATGGCGACCATCCAGACCACGAACGACATGTCCGGCCCACCGGGACCGGACAGGCCCTTGTCGATGGTCTGCTGGACAGCGATCGGGATGACGATCTTCCCGGCCGTCATGGTCAGCGCGAGCAGCGCAGTGACCCACCAGCCCTGAGCCAGCTCGGGTGAGATCCGCAGCCCCTGTCGCAGCGTCTCCAGACCACCGGCGTCATCGCCATGGTCGAGCCGCGTGGCCTCCGCCGAGCTCATGCCTTCACCCCATCAAGATCATCAAGCTCTTCGTCCAGCTCGGCTTCTTCCAGCCTGCGCTCGGCGTCCTTCTCGTACGCGTCGACAAGATCCCGGTACGCCGCCGACGTCTCCTGCAGCTCGGTGTGCGTACCCTGCGCGGTGATCCGGCCCTCGTCCAGGAACAGCACCTCGTCGGCGAGCGAGATGGTCGCCTTCCGGTACGCGATCACGAGCACAGTGGTCGCAGCGGTCGCGTCCGCCTGCACCACGGATCGCAGTCCGGCCAGGATGCGCGCCTCGACCTGCGGGTCGACCGCACTGGTCGCGTCGTCCAGGATCAGCAGCCGCGGCCGCCGCACCAGTGCGCGGGCCAGCGCGATCCGCTGCCGCTGTCCACCGGACAGCGTCGTACCGCGTTCACCGACCTTGGTGTCCAGTCCGTCCGAGAGCGTCTTCACGAACCCGTCGCCCTGTGCGATCCGCAGCGAGTCCCAGATGTCCTCGTCGCTGTAGTCACCGCCCAGAGTGATGTTGCCGCGGATGGTGTCGTCGAACAGGAACGCCGTCTGCGCCACCAGCGCGACGGAGTCCGCCAGCTCGCCCTGCGCCAGCGCACGCAGGTCGGTGCCGTCGACCTTGACCGCGCCCTCTTCGGGATCGACCAGTCTGGTCAGCAGCGTGGTCATCGTCGACTTCCCCGCACCAGTCGGCCCCACCACTGCGACTGTCCGGCCGGGCTCGACAGTGAAGTCCATCCCGCTCAGTACGTCGCGATCCGGCAGGTACCCGAATCGCAGCCCGGACACGTCGAGCCGGGCCGCCGTCCGCGACGTCAGCCGGTCCTCGCCGTACTCCATGCCGCCCTCTGCGGTCAGCACGCGCTGCACGCGGTCCCAACCGACCACGGACCGCGGCAGCTCACCGAGCACCCAGCCCAGCGCCCGGATCGGGAAGGCGATCAGGGTGAACAGGAACGCGACCTGCACCACGTCACCCGCGTCCGCAGCGCCCGAGCGGACCCGCCCGACGCCGACCAGCAGCACGATCAGCACGCCGATCCGCGGCAGTGCGTCAATCACCGGGTCGAACATGCCGCGGGCCTTGTTCACCGCGATGTTCGCGTCCCGCAGCGCGTACGTCGGGGTCCGGAAGCGCTCGGTCTCCGCAGCCTCGCGGCCGAGCGTCTTCACCACCAGCGCGCCGTCGAACGACTCGTGCGCCACCTCGGACACGTCAGCGCGCAACTGCTGCGCGCGCGTGGCCAGTGGCTGCAGGACGCGCTGGAAGATCACGTTGGCCACGAAGACCAGTGGGAAGACCAGACAGCCGACCAGAGCGAGCCACACGTCGGCCATGAACATCGCCGCGGTCGCGAAGGCCAGCATCGCGAGCACACCGATCGCCATCGGCAGCGGAGCGATCACGAACCAGATCGACTCCACATCGGCATTCGCATTGGAGAGCAGCTGGCCGGTCGGGTGCTGGTGGTGCCACTCCAACGGCAGCTTCTGGTACTGCCGGGTGACACGGCGCCGGTACGTCGCTTGCAGCCGGAACTGCATCACGCCCGCCCCGACGCGTCGCCCGACGACTCCGATAGCGCGCAGGATCGCGATCCCGAGGAACAGCGAGACCAGCGCGGCCAGCGCACCGAAGGTGGTGTCACCGCGCTCGAGGGCCGGCCGGATCACGTGGTCGGTGGCCCAGCCCAGCGCCCAGCCGTCGGCCACCGTCATCGCGCCGTACAGCATGCTGGCGGCCACGGAGAGCGCGAAGACCCACGGCTCCTCCCAGACGGCGACCCGCAGGACCGCGAACCCACGCCGGGTCGCGCTCCCCTTGTCAGGGACTTTCGGCACGGGCAAGAGTCACTCCAGGACGGTCAGGTGCGAACAGCAGTCACAAACATGACAACGATCGACATTCTGCCATTCCCCACCGACAACTTCGATCCCGTTACTAGGCTGTACAACGTGACTGACTACAGCCGGGTGGAACGACTTGCTCTGTGTGACCTCTTCGAGCAGCTGGGACCGGACCAGCCGACGCTGTGCGACGGCTGGACGACGTACGACCTGGCCGTGCACCTGTACGTCCGGGAGTCCGATCCGATGGCGGGTCCGGGGATCATGATCTCGGCGCTCGCCGACACCACCGAGAAGCGGATGGAGCGGGCCAAGGCGAAGTACGGCTTCACCGGGGTGGTCGGCAAGGTCCGCAACGGACCGCCGCGCGCCTCGATCTACGGGCTGCCGCTGATCGGGCACCAGCTGAACACGACCGAGTACCTCGTGCACCACGAGGATGTCCGCCGCGCCCAGCCGTCGTTCACCGTGCGCACGCTGCCTGCCGACCAGCAAGCCGGTCTGTGGAAGGGCCTCCGAGTCGCGGGCCGCACGATGACCCGCAAGGCGACCGCCGGCATCGTGCTGCAGCTCCCCGACGGCAAGTCGACGGTCGCGAAGCACCCCGTGAACGGCCGCACGGTCACTGTGATCGGTGAGCCGGTTGAGCTGGTGCTCTTCTGCTTCGGGCGGCAGGCAGTCGCCGATGTTCAGCTCGAGGGCGACGCAGCGGTCATCGACGAGCTGAAGGCGACCTCATTCGGCTTCTGAAGCTCCTGAAGCTCCTGAGGCTTCTGAAGCAGCAGCGGCGCGCTTGTGCCGGAGCTTCTGCACCAGGCTGCTGACCACCGTGGTCAGCAGCACCAGCGCGATCGCCGCCACGACACCCTGCCACGGCTCCGGAAAGAGCGCGTAGCCGAGCAGTCCGATCGCCATGTAGACCGCCGACCACAGCGACGAGGCGGCCAGGTCGACCAGTGCGAACCGCTCCCAGCGGTAGCCGGCCAGACCGGCCGCCAGCAGCACCGGCACCCGTCCACCAGGCACGAGCCGAGACGTGAGCAGTACGCCGATCTCGTGCTCGCTCAGGCGGTCCCTGAGCGCGTCCAGCCGCTGGTTGTCGCGCAGCCACCCAACCCGCTTCGCCAACCGCTCACCGCCGAACCTGCACCCGGCGTACACGATCAGGTCACCGACATAGGCGCCGGCCGCACCAGCGATGAGCACTCCGACCAGTCCGATCGGATTGCTGTGTGAGGCGAGCACTGCGCCCGCAGAGACGGCCGCACCGGTCGGTAGCACCGGCAGGATGGCACCGATCAGCACCGCGCCCGCGAGTGCGAACAGGTACCAGAGGTCGAAGTCTGCGCCACCTGTCATCCGGTCACCTCGGTCGACTCTCCCGGTACCAACACATCTACCTCTACCGCAGGATCCAGCTCAGCCATGGCGACACGGAACTGCTCCCCCGGCGGCAAGAACAGCTCCGGTCGTACCCGCTCGAATCCGATCGGCCAGAACGTCCCGAAGTGCACCGGGATCGCCACACTCGCCCCGACCCGCTGGACTGCCTCAGCCGCCCGCGACGGGTTCAAATGCCCAGGGCCGAGCGACGGCCCCCATCCACCCACCGGAACGAGCGCCAGGTCGACCGGACCGGCCTCGGCCGCCAGATCGTCGTACAGGTCAGTGTCTCCGGCGAACCAGACGCTCGGTGCGCTGTCCACGCGATACCCGACCGCCGGACCGCTGTACGACGACCAGGGCAGCCGGCGGCCGTCGTGGTGCGCGGTGATCACGGTGATGTCGAGTGAGCCGATCCGGATCTGATGACCAGGTGCCACCTCGACACAGCGGTCTGAGAAGGCAGCGCCATAGTCATGGTGGATCAGCCGAGCCGCACCGCGCGGTACGACGAGTGCTGCCTCCGGAGCGATCAGCGGTAGCGAGGTGAGGTGCAGGTGGTCGGCGTGCATGTGTGAGACGAGCACTGCGTCGCACTGCCCAGCCTCGGGTGTAGGCGCCGGACCTCGGCGGCGTCGCAGGTGCGCGATGCGCGAGGTCAGCACTGGGTCGGTCAGCAGCCGCGTACCGTCCGCCTCGATGGTGGTGGTCGCATGCCCCCACCAGGTGATCCGCACGCTTCAGGCCTCTACCTTCGACTCGACCGGCTCCTCGACGTCCTTGCGCTGCCCAAGCTTCTCAAGCCAATCGATCAGCAACGTATGGACCTCGTCGGAGCCTACGGGAGGCTCCTTCAGCTCCCAGCGGCTCGGGTGCACCAGCACCGCCTGCGTCTGCCAGCCACCGATACCGCCGTGGCAGCCGACGAGCTCCTCGAACGCGGCCACCTCATGCGTGTACTCGTCGAGCCGGCTGACCACCACCACATCGCCGTTGTGCGGTAGCTCGGCCTGCCTCAGGATCGAGGCCGGCGCGAACGGGCCGTACTGCGCCAGTGGGTCCTCGCCTTCGATCCGACCGGTCTTGAGTACCCGCACCCCGGCCCGGCCGATCGCAATCGGCCCCTCGGCCAGCGAGTCGACCACCACGAACCCGACACCCGGATGCGTCGCCAGTCCGGGGATCAGCTTGGGGTGCAACAGCTCGAGCTCCTCCAGCGGCACCCGACCCGGCGTAGTGGCCAGGTAGATCAGTGCGAGGTTGCCCGAGGCGGTCACCACCATCTGCTCGTCGGAGTTGACCGCCGGCTCACAGTCCTTGGGACCCAGCTCCACCTCGCCGCGGGCAGCCTTGCCGTGCAGCGCCTTCCGGGTCACCGTCCCGGCCACGCTGCGGCGCAACGACAGCTCGGTGAGGAACGCGTTCACCGGTCCCCAGCCCTCGGACTTCCCAACCGCGGAGACCGGCTCAGAGGTCGTGTCGACCAGCTCGTCGACCACCTCGGTCAGCGTCCGCCCGTACCGCTGCAGGAACGTCGAGCCCTGGCTCTGACCGTGATCGGACAGTACGACGATCTCGTACGAGTGCGGGAGGATGTCGATGATCCGCTTGAGCGCACCGAGCACCCGGTCCAGACCCTCCAGTGCCTGCAGGGACTCCGGCCGCGTCGGACCGGCGTGGTGCGCGACCTCGTCGTAGTCGACGAAGTCGCAGTAGATGACCGGTGTGCCCTTCACCAGCTCGTCTGTGATCAGCGAGACGTTCAGATCGCGCAGGAGCACGTTGGTGATCGCCCGCAGGAAGATGTAACTGCCGCCACGCTTCACTCGCGGTATCAGGTTGCGTCGGTTCTGTCTGCGGGCCTGGAACAGCTCCTTCACCATCTCGGCCACGCAGAGCACCAGTCCGCGGGCACCGCCCTGCGGACTGGTGAAGAACCGGACGTACCCGCCGCTGCGGCTGTTCGGCAGCGCGGCCCGGCTGAATACGAGCTCGCAGTGCTCGGCGTCCCCGGACCAGTTGTTGCTGATGCTCACGCCACCATCGGCGAGCAGACCGCGGCCGGTCGACATCCGGGCCTCGATCTCGGCGGCGTCCCGGCCCCGGTTCGTCACCATCACCCGGCCGGTTTCCTTCTCGTACCACCGGAACGCGGGGATCTGACCGGAGCCGCCATGCAGGATGCCGGCCTGACTGGCCGGAGTGGTCGCCGGTACGCCAGTGTGCCACTCCACCATCGAGTGCTTGCCGTCGCGGATCCAGCCACCCAGATGCGGCAGGTTGCCGGACATCACCATCCAGTTGAGCAGTGGTGCCGACAGACCGTCGAGCTGGATGATCAGCATCCCGGTCTTGGGGGCGGCGGTCATCTTGCGGGCCCGACGGCGTACCACCCGCATCACCTCGGCGACGTACGCGTCGTCACTCCCGGCGTAGGCGAACCAGCCGACGAAGGCGCTGACCGAGGACATCACGATCGACACCACGAGCACTGCCTCGGGTCCACCGTGCAGGTTGACGCCGGGGTCGACGGTGACGCCGAGGTACACCACTCCGAACTGGGACAGCAGTCCACCGACCAGTACGCCGATCGAGCCGATCAGGACCGCGACTCCGGCCAGCACCCAGCGCACCAGCACGCTGAAGACCGCCAGCAGCACCACGAGCCGCAGGATCGGCATCCGGCCGTCACTACTGATCTGGGGCAACGTCCAGAACGTGATGATCAGGGAGATCAGCGACAGCATCCCGCCGACCAGCATCGCCTGCAGGCCGCGGCCGGTACGCCGCAGGTCCAGCCAGACCGGACGCCGTCCGCGCCGGTCGCCGGAGACCTGTTCCGGTGGTTTCGCCATGTCCTGCCTGTACTCCCCGTCCGCCCGTTCCCCGTCGTGTCACTCTCGTGCAGTACCGAGCGTACGAGGCGACGTCCGGTCCAGTGCCATCGCGCCACGCACCGGACGGGCTGTTCCCGGGTCAGGGCCGGGGTCTCGCCCGGTAGGTCCCTGACCCGGAAGCATGGCTGCTACTGCAGTTCCAGGTAGTCCACCTCGGTGTAGAGCGTGCCCTTGGTGAGCCGGACGGTGTTCCAGCCGGCCTGCAGCGTCACCGGGACCGACGACTCGTGCCACTGGTTCCAACCGGTGAACGGATAGCTCACCGAGCCCTGGCTGTTGCCGTTGATGACCAGACCGTGACTGGCTGTGCCCTGCGATCCGTTGGCGTACCCGACGTGCAGTGTGTAGCCGCCGGCGACCGGAGCGAAGACGCGGTTCTCCACCCAGGAGTCCTCGAAGTCGATGTAGCCGACAGCCTTGCCACCAGATGCACCCGCCGAGTTCTCCCGCAGCAGGCAGTGGTTCAGTACGCCGCTCTCGGCCTCGGTCCGGACTCTGCTGCCGCGAACGACCGGCCAGTCGTTCGGCCAGCCGACGTCCGCGACGTACAGGTGCCGGGAGCCGTTCGCCCAGCCGTGCAGGAACACCTTGTCGCCGACGAAGTCGGCACCGCCCGGTCCGCAGACGTGTCCGTCGAAGGCCTGCGTCGTCATCAGCGGCCGCTGCTGGACCGTCCACGGTCCGGCCAGGCTGGTCGCCGTCGCGTACGTCGACTGGTAGTTGCAGTCGTTGTAGCCGTTGGTCGAGAAGAACAGCAGGTACCGGCCGTCGCGCTGAACCAGATCGGGCGCCTCGGCGATCCCGTTGGAGCTCAGCAGCGCACTGTTGCCGCCGACCAGCGTCTTGCCGTTGTCGGTGGTCTTGGTGAGCCACAGGGTCGAGGGCTTACCGATCGCGTTGCCGTCGTTCTTCCAGACCAGGTAGCGGCTGCCGTCGCGGTCCACAAAGGTGTTCGCGTCGATCGCCCCACCGAGGTCGAGCGGGCAGATCAGCGGTTCGGTACCGACCGGGGTGAACGGGCCGCGCGCCGAGGTGGCGGTCGCGACGCCGATGCACTGCCGGCCAGAGGTCTTGTGCCAGGCGGTGTAGGTCAGCGTGTAGGTGCCGTCCGGGTTCGGGTACACGTCCGGCGCCCAGGTGCGGCCGGGCTTGGCCCAGTCTGCCGACGGACCGCCGGGCATGGCGTCACCGCGGGTCGACCACGGCCCGGCCGCACTCGGCGCTGTAGCCACCGGCACATGCCCGAGGTCGTTGTTGGTCGAGTAGGCGTACCAGGTGCCGTTCTGCTGGAAGACATCCGGATCCGGGAAGTCCCGGGCGATGATGTCGGCCGGGAAGACCGCACCGGCAACCTCCGGTACGGCGGCCTGCACCGGCCCTCCCAGGACGGCGGCCAGTCCGATCACAAGTAGCTGTCGAAGCATTCTGCACTCCTTGGAGTGGGGGCGGAATCTGCAGTTTTACATCGATTCACCTGGCATGCGAGATCTGAGCACCGCCCGGTCTGCGTACAGGCTGTGCAAGACCCCTCGAGGGTGTTGACTCGAGCCTGTCGGATTCTGCCTGGTCAAGGAGTGTCGAGTGAGCTATTCACCGTGGGTTTCAAGGCGCAAGCTGATCGCGGCCGGCGCAGTACTCGCCGTAGCCGCGGGAGCGCTGGTCTCGCAGTCCGTCGGCTCCACGGCATCGGCTGACGACACCCCGCTGCAGGCTCAGCTGGACCAACTGCTGGCCAACCCCGCCTACACCGGGTCACAGGTCGACCTGGTCGTCCGCGACGCCACCACCGGCGACACGCTGTACAACCGCAACGGCGGCAACCGGCTGATGCCGGCGTCGAACACCAAGTTCTTCTCCTCGGCCGCCGCGATGGGTGTCCTCGGCCCGTCGTTCCGTTTCCACACCGACGTACTGGCGAGCGCTCCGACCAAGAACGGCAAGCTGCGCGGCGACCTGTACCTCAAGGGCTACGGCGACCCGACCACGCTGGAAGCCGACTACATCGCCCTGGCCAAGAAGCTCAGCGCAAGCGGCGTCCGACGCGTCGACGGCGACCTGGTGGCCGACGACTCCTACTTCGACCACGTCCGCCTCGGCGACGGCTGGGCCGGTGACGACGAGTCCTCGTACTACTCCGCCCAGATCTCGGCACTGACGCTGGCACCGAACACCGACTACGACTCCGGCACGGTGATCGTCCAGAGCCTGCCCGGAGCGGCTGCCGGCGACCCGGCTCAGCTCACCATGGTTCCGGCGAACGGCGTACTGAAGATCGTCAGCACCGCGACCACCGGTGCGACCGGCTCGACGAACACGCTGGCCATGGAGCGTGAGCACGGCACCAACACCATCCGGGTCAGCGGCTCGGTACCGCTCGGCGCGGCCAAGGCCAGCAAGTGGGTGAGCGTCTGGGAGCCGGAGCTCTACGCGGCCGACGTGTTCCGCCGGGCGCTGGCTGCCGAGGGCATCAAGGTCGACGGCCGGATCAAGAACGCCACCACGCCGGCCGGCGCCACTGTGCTCGCCAAGGACGAGTCGATGACCGTCGGTGAGCTGATGAATCCGTTCCTGAAACTGTCGAACAACATGCACGCAGAGCACCTGGTGAAGACCATGGGCGCGGTCAAGAAGGGCCAGGGCACCTGGGCGGCCGGTCTGGCCGTCGTCAACGAGTACGTGAAGAGCAAGGGCGTGGACACCAGCACCATCCGGCTCAGCGACGGCTCCGGACTGGCCCGCAAGGTGAACGTGACCGCGAACTCGATCACCACGCTGCTGATCGCCGCGCAGCAGGAGCCCTGGTTCCAGCAGTGGTACGACGCCCTGCCGATCGCGGGCAACCCGGACCGGTTCATCGGGGGCACATTGAGTGCCCGAATGCGCAACACTCCGGCCGCCAACAACCTGCACGGTAAGACCGGTTCGCTGACCGGAGCGACCGCGCTGTCCGGCTACGTGACCGACAAGGACGGCCGCAAGCTGGTCTTCTCGATGCTGAGCAACAACTACATCACCTCCCCGCGCCCCGTGGAGGACCAGGTGGGAGCGCTGCTCGCCTCCTGGAGCGACCAGACTCCCCCGGCCGCAGCCGTTGCCCCGGACAACAAGCGGAGCACGCAGCCGGCCTCCGAGTCGGAGTGGGTCAAGCCCAGTTAAACCTGTCGACAGTACGGCGGTCGTTCTCCACTCTGTGGACATGACTGCCGTACTGCCAGACACCTTCACCGTGCGACCACCGTCCGAAGCCGACGCGCAAGCCGTCTTCGACCTCGTCGCCGAGTACAACAACTCCGTGGTCGGGTTCGCCGACTACACCCTCGACGACGCCGTCGACGAGCTGACCGAGCCCGGGTTCGACCCGGTCACCGACGGCTGGCTCGTCTTCGACGGCGATCACCTGGTCGGCTACGGCTCGGTCTTCGGCAAGGGCGAGTTCAACGTCCTCGACATGGACGCCGTGACCAGCGACCCGGTCGTCGAGGCCTACCTGCTCGAGCAGATCGCCCGGCGCGGCCGCGAACTGGCCGCCGCCCACGGTCACACCTCCGTGCAGCTCGACACGGGCGTCTACCGCCTGGACACCGGCCGCCGCGAACGTCTCGAGGCGCTGGGCTACCTCCGCGGTACGACGTTCCACCGGATGCGGATCGACCACACCGGGCCGGTGCCGACGCCCGAGGTACCCGCCGGAGTAGTCGTCCGCCGAGGCACTCCGGACGAAGAGTCGCAGCGCATCGCCCACCGCCTGCTCATCGACGCGTTCACCGGGCAGTACGGCTTCGAGGTGCGCTCGTTCGAGGAGTGGCGCGCGTCCCACGAGGCCCAGTCGACGTTCGACTGGTCCGGCATGACACTGCTCGAGCTGGACGGCAAGGCGGTCGCGATGCGCGAGTGCACCGACGCCTTCATCGAGGACGAGAACTGCAACTACATCGGCCGCCTGGGCGTACTCGAGGAGGCCCGCGGCAAGGGACTGGCCAAGTTCCTGCTCCGCGACCAGTTCGCCCTGGACGCTGCCGCCGGACGCACCGGTACGCTCCTCCACGTCGACACGAACAACCCGACACCGGCCCTGGGCCTGTACCTGTCGGTCGGCATGACGGAGTCCCTCGTCATCGACTCCGTGCGCTGCACAGTCACCGTCTGAGGGGACGGCCAGCCGGAATGGTCGCGGTCCACTCCGGCTAGCCGTCAGTTCAGTACGGCGCGCTTTCCGCCGACGCCGGCGTAGACGGTCCTGCCGTCGACCGGCCGACGCAGGTTGAGCTGGATCACCGACGGGTGGTTGTCGGTCCCCAAGGGGTTGCACTGCGGAGACTCGGTCGGGTCCGGCGCGAGCGAATAGCGGTAAGCAGCGACCCTGACCGAGTTGTCGTCCTGCTGGAGGATCCGGACCACGGTGTCGGGCAGGCAGTCCCACGACGAGGCCGAGTTCGGCGGTACGCCGACCAGCAGCACGCCGGGCTGATCCTTCGCCGCTGTCACCGAGGTGATCCGGATCTCGCCGACCAGCAGCATCACCGTCTTGCCGTACTTGAAGGAATCCGGTGGCGGGCCGTCATCCAGCAGACCGGTCTTCACTTCCCCGGTCTGCACATCCATCGTGATGACCGCCTGCTCCGGTGCCGCCGGTGCCGCCGGTGCTGGATCGGCCCGCGGGCGGTCGACGACAGCCAGCGTGGCGCCACCTGCGATCACAGCAGTGGCAACCAGCGCAGTGACCAGCCGGTTGCGGGTCTTCCGGCTGCGGGCAGCGCGTTCGACGTACTCGAAGGGCGGTGCCTCCTCCGGCGTCTGCTCGTTGACGTACCGGGTCAGTAGCTCACGCATTCTCAGGCACCTCCTTGACCTCCAGCAGCGGTTGCAGCGCCTGCCGCGCCCGGGCCAGCCGGGACTTCACCGTGCCGACCGGCACCTGCAGCTCCTCAGCGATCTGGTCCAGCGGCAGATCCATCACGTGATGCAGCACCACCACCGCCCGCTGGGCGGCCGGCAGCGTAGCCAGCGCCGACTCCACATCCAGCGCGGCACCATCCGGCGGCGCCACCACCTCGGCCCGGCGCCCCGTCAACCGCGTCAACGCCTTGGCCGCCACCTGCTGCCGCCGCAGTCGGCTGATCAACGTCCGCACCGCCACCGACCGGACCCAAGCCTCCGGATCCTCGTACTTGCTGATCGACTCCCACCGGCCCAGCAGCTTCACGTAAGCGTCCTGAGCCACCTCCTCGGCGTCCGGCCGGGACCCGCCGATCGACACCAGCAGGCCGATCAGCCGCGGCCAGCTCCGCCGATACAGCACGGCCACATCCGGCACCAGATCCCGATCCACCGAGTTACCCTCCCCTGCGCTCCTGGTGATAACACGCGCTACCCCACCACCAGGTTCCACCACATCCGAAACTTGTCGAGAAGAGATCTGAGAGATTACTCTCGAAATATGTCTCTCAGAAATCCGTACGGCGATTTCGAGATCACCGACCCCCAGGCGATGCGGGCGCTCGCGCACCCCGTCCGGCTGGCGGCGCTCAGCTGGCTGCAGCGCCACGGACCGGCGACGGCGACCCAGCTCTCCGAGCACGTCGGCGCCTCCCCCTCGGTGACGAGCTGGCACCTCCGGCACCTGGCGAACTTCGGCCTGGTCGTCGACGGTCCGCCACCGACCGGCACGGACAAACGGCAGCGCTGGTGGCGCGCGGTCGCCCGCGGCTTCCGGTACGACATGCCGGCCACGCCGGAAGGTGCCGAGGCCGGCGCCCTGCTACGCACCGAACTCATGAACCAGGCCCTCGGTACGGCGCAGCAGTGGCTGACCGAGACCGCACCTCGGCTCGAGCCCCGCTGGAGCCGGGCGGCCGGCGCGAGCAAGACCCGGCTGGAGGTCACCCCCGAGGAGCTCGAGACGATCGAGTCCGCCATCGAGGAGCTGCTCGCGCCGTACGTCCAGCGCCGGAACGCCGGGGAGTCACCCGAGGGCTCGGGCTCGGTCGCCCACCTGCGCATGCTGTTGCCTGAAGCAACGGATACGGACCGGCCGTGAGAGCGGTGGCCGCTACCAGCCTGTGGCGCGACATCCGGTTCCGGAGGTTCTGGTCCGCGCAGTCGGTCTCCGAGTTCGGCGACCGCATCACCGAACTCGCGCTGCCGCTGATCGCGGTCACCCTGCTCGACGCCTCCCCCGGCGAGGTCGGCCTGCTCACCGCGGCGGTCTGGCTACCGAATCTGCTGTCGCTGTTCATCGGTACCTGGGTCGACCATCGGCCGGACAAGCGGCCGTTGATGATCGCTGCCGACCTGTCCCGGACGATCCTGCTGCTCAGCCTCCCCGCGGCGTACTGGCTGGGCTTCCTCACGCTCGGCCAGCTCTATCTGATCGCAGTCCTCACCGGAGGCGCGCGGGTCGTGTTCAACACGGCGTACTCCGCGTTCTTCGTCCGGCTGGTGGATCGCGACCACTTCCTCGAGGCGAACAGCAAGCTCTCCACGACCCGGTCGATCTCGTTCATGGCCGGACCGGCCGCTGGTGGCGTCCTGGTCCAGTGGCTGACCGCGCCGGTCGCGCTCGTTGTGGACGCGCTCACCTTCGCGTTCTCGGCCCTCCAACTTACCCGGACGAAGGTCACCCCCGCCCCGCCTGAGGCGACGACCGAACCGCTGCTGCGCCGGGCGCGGGCGGGCATGGGCTATCTGCTCCGGCATCGGTATCTGCGCCATACCCTGGCCTGCTCGACCACGATCAACTTCTTCAATCTGATCGGTTCCGCACTGCTGGTCCTGTTCGCCAGCCGCGACCTGCACCTGTCGGCCGGCACGATCGGGGTGGCGTTCGGCATCGGCTCGACCGGCGCACTGGTCGGCGCGGTGGCGGCGGCACCAGTCAGCCGGCTGATCGGGATCGGTCCGTTGATCGCCGTCGGTGCCATCGTCTTCCCGGGCGCGATCGCGATCGCTGCGCTCGCCGACGGGCCGACCTGGGTCAAGGCAGCGGCGCTCGCGTCGGCCCAGTTCGTCGGCGGTTTCGCTGTGATGTGTTACGACATCCCGAACAACTCGCTGCAGGCCGCGGTCACCGACGAGCGGATGCGCAGCCGGGTCTCGGGCGCCTACAGCAGCATCAACTACGGGATCAGGCCGCTCGGCGCGGTCGTCGGCGGGTTCCTCGGGACCTGGATCGGGGTCCGCGAGACCTTGCTCGTCTCCGCGGCCGGCGGCCTGTTCGCCGTACTGTGGCTGATCCGCTCACCGGTCCTGGGCACGCGCGATCTCAACGGCCTGCGACCACCGGACACTCAGCTCTTGTCGATGTCGGAGAAGCCCGAGTAGAAAGGCGTTGATGCACCACCCCGAGCTCATAACGCCCGCTCCGGTCAGTGGTCTGTACCGCGAAAGCTAACCACTGACCGGTTCAGGAATCAGTCGTGCACTGCCCTGTCGGCCAGATCCTCGATGTCGTCGACCTTCGTCACGGTGGTCCGGAGCGGGACCTCCTTGATGAAGAGGACGGCGATCAGGCTGACGGCCGCGCAGGCGGCGGCGATCAGGAAGATCCGGCCGGTGGCGTCGCCGTACGCGTGGCGCACGAGCTCGGCCAGTTGCGGCGGGAGGTGGTTGACGTCGAGCAGGCTCTGGCCGCCACCGGAGGCCTGGTCGCGGGCGCTCGGCGGCAGACCGGCGAGGATCAAATCCTTGACCCGGGAGGCCAGCACGGCACCGAGGGCCGCGACGCCGACCGCACCGCCGAGGCTGCGGAAGAACGAGACCGTCGCACTGGAGGCACCGATCTGGCTGACGTCGACCGTGTTCTGTACGGCGAGCACCAGGTTCTGCATCATCATGCCCATGCCGATGCCCATCGACAGCATGCCGAGACCGACGAACCAGTACGGCGTGGTGTGGTCGATGCTGCCGAGGATCAGCAGGCCGATCACGAGCAGGATGCCGCCGATGACCAAGTAGCGCTTCCACTTGCCGAAGCGGGTGATCAGCTGACCGGATCCGACGGAGCCGATGAACGAGCCGAGCATCATCGGGATCGTGAGCAGACCGGCCTCGGTCGGGCTGTAGCCGCGGGCGATCTGGAAGTACTGCCCGAGGAACAGCGCGCTGCCGAACATCGCGACGCCGACCGCGAGGCTGGCCACGATCGCCAGCGCGGTGGTCCGCTCCCGGACGACCTTGAGCGGAACCAGCGGCTCGGAGACCTTGCTCTCGACCAGGACGGCCAGTGCACCGAAGAGCAGGGTGCCGCCGACGAAGAGCGCTGACTGCCAGGACATCCAGGCGAAGTCGTGACCGGCGAAGGTGACCCAGAGCAGCGGCAGGCTGGCCGCGATGCTGATCAGGATCGCGCCGAGGTAGTCGACCTTGACCTTGCGCTTGAGCAGCGGCAGGTGCAGGTACTTCTGCAGAATGATCAGGCTGATCACGGCCAGCGGCACGCAGACGTAGAAGCACCAGCGCCAGCCGAGCCACGAGGTGTCGACGATGACGCCACCGATGAGCGGACCGGACACGGTGGCGACCGCCATCACGGCACCCATGTAGCCGGAGTACCGGCCGCGGTTGCGGGGCGGGATCGCCGCACCGATGATCGACTGGGCCAGCGCCATCAGGCCGCCCATCGCGAGACCCTGCAGCACCCGGGCGCCGATCAGGAACGGCATGTTGTGCGCCGTGCCCGCCAGCGCGGAACCGACCACGAAGAGCGAGATCGCCAGCTGCACGAGCAGCTTCTTGCTCATCAGGTCGGACAGCTTGCCCCAGATCGGCGTGGACACCGTGGTGGCCAGCAGGCTCGCCGTCAGCACCCAGGTGTACTGCGTCTGGGAACCCTGGAGGTCGGCGATGATCGTCGGCAACGCATTGCTGACGATCGTCGAGCTGAGCATCGCTGTGAACAGCGCGGCCAGCAGGCCGATCAGGATCTCGAGGATCTCGCGGTGAGTGAGTTCCGGAGCACTGGGCAGTTGGCTCCGGGTCTCGGTGACAGTCATCAGTCTCCCGTTGTGTGTGAACGCCTCACGGAGTCGGCGGCTTCGGTGACGGCGCGGGCCAGCCGCTTCAGGACACCGGCAGCCTCACCCAGTGCGTCGTCGTCGAAGTCCGCCAAGGCGGAGCGCAGTTGCTTGGTATAGGCGGAGTACATGGCCTCCAGCCGGGCCTTGCCGTCGTCGGACACCCGGACCAGCCCCACCCGGGCATCTGCCGGGTCCGGCCGACGGCTCACCAGTCCGTCGGCCTCCAGGGCGGTCAGTTGCCGGCTGACCACAGAGGCGTCGACGCCGAGCTTCGCGGCAATCTCCTTGCCACGCTGCTCGCCGTCCGTCATCAGCACCTTGAGGACACTCGCGTCAGCTCGACGCAGATTGCTGGTCCCCGGCATCAGGTGCTTGTGCTCAATACAGCGCACGGCCCGGATCAAGGCGCTGACACCTTCCATCAGCTCCTGGGCCGACGCGTCCCGCTCTACCCCCGGGACAAGGGGTTGCTGAGCTAGTTGCATAACTCAACTATACATTATTAGTTGGTTTCTGCAACCATATGTGCGAACCGCTGCTGCTCGACTACGGAGCGTGCAATCAGCTGAGGTCGGAGTTGAGGTGGCCGAGGAGGCGGCCGAGGTCGGAGAGGTCCTCGGGGTTCCAGCGGCTGAAGATGGCGCGGAACTCCGTCTGGCGCTGCGCACGGAAGGCGCTGAAGCGCTCGGCACCGAGGGCGGTGAGTTTGAGCAGGCGGGCGCGGCCGTCGTCCGGGTCGCCGACGCGCTCCAGGAGGCCGAGGCCTTCGAGCTGGGTGATCCCGCGGCTGACGGTCGACTTGTCCAGGCCGAGGGCGAGGGCCACGTCCGAGGCGCGGACGCCGACGCCGGCACCGCCCATGAACTCGACCTGCGAGATCAGCGCGTAGCCGGCCGCGTCCAGATCCGGGTGCACGCGACGGGCCATCATCATCGAGGCCGAGCGGGCCCGCCGGAACAGGGCCGACAGTTGCTGCTCGATATCCGCGACCAGCGGCTCGGTGGCACGCTCGATCTCCGGGGAGGTCTCGGTCATCGGACCACGATCCCGGCGTCGCGCAGCGCCTTCTTGACGTCGGCGATCCGGAAGTCGCCGAAGTGGAAGACACTCGCCGCCAGTACGGCGTCCGCCCCCGCCTCGACCGCCGGCGGGAAGTGCTCGGGCGAACCCGCTCCCCCACTCGCGATCAGTGGCACGTCGACGACGTCGCGAACAGCCTTGATCAGCTCGAGGTCGAAACCCCTTTTGGTGCCGTCGGCATCCATCGAGTTCAGCAGGATCTCGCCCGCACCCAGCTCACACCCGCGTCGCGCCCACTCGATCGCGTCCAGCCCCGCCGACCGGCGACCACCGTGCGTCGTCACCTCGAAACCACTCGGCTGATCAGAGGAACGCCGTACGTCGAGGGAGAGCACCAGCACCTGATTGCCGAACCGGTGCGCGATCTCCTTGATCACATCAGGCCGCGCGATCGCACCAGTGTTGATCCCCACCTTGTCCGCGCCGGCCCGCAACAGCCGGTCGACGTCGGCCGCCTCCCGCACTCCCCCGCCGACAGTCAGCGGAATGAACACCTGCTCCGCCGTCCGCCCCACCACGTCGTACGTCGTCTCCCGCGAACCCGAGGAGGCGGTGATGTCGAGGAAGGTGAGCTCGTCGGCCCCCTCCGCGTCGTACACCTGGGCCATCTCGACCGGATCGCCGGCGTCGCGCAGCCCGGTGAAGTTCACACCCTTGACCACCCGCCCGGCATCGACATCCAGGCAGGGAATCACACGCACGGCGAGAGTCACGCGGCCAGGATATCCGGGCAGGCATTCGACCACGGCTTAATAGTCCACCGATGGCAACTTGTCTCCCGGCCGGCACGTCGTGCAGGTGACGAAAAGTGTTCCGACCTGGGAGGTAATTGCTCATGCAGCGATCATTCCGCCGGCTGGCGGTGGGGGCCGCGAGTCTGGCCCTGCTGTCGACGAGTGTGATCGGTTCGGCCACCGCCGAAGGAGTCGGGTCGCCGGGCGCACCGGGTGTCGGGGACAGCGTGTTCCCGAATCTCGGCAACGGCGGGTACGAGGCCGAGCACTACCTGATCGAGATGAAGTACGACGCCGCGACCAAGCTGATCGACGCCACCATGACGATGAGCGCCCACGCCACCCAGCACCTGTCCGGTTTCAACCTCGACTCGTACGGGCTGGACATCGAATCCGTCGAGGTCGACGGCGTGGCCGCGCAGTACGTCCAGGACGGGCACGAACTGGTCGTCACCCCCGGAAGCCTGATCGGATCGCGCTTCACGGTCAAGGTGCACTACCAGGCCGACCCGCGCCGGTTGAAGCCGCCACTCGGCGGGTTCGTCGCGACACCCGACGGATTCAGTACGGCGCCGCAACCCGATGTCGCGCACACCATCTTCCCGAGCAACGACCATCCGTCGGACAAGGCGAAGTACACGTTCAAGGTGACCGCGCCGCAGGGCACGATCGGAGTTGCCACCGGTTCGAAGACCGACGAGACGGCCAACGCCGACGGCAGTACGACGTACACGTACGTGTCACGTGATCCGCTGCCGACCGAGCTCGTGCAGATCTCGGTCGGCGACTTCCAGGTGATCGACCGCGGTACGACGCCAGGCGGCGCGCGACTGCGTGACGTCGTACCGAAGGCTCGGGCGGCAGATCTGGAGCCCGCACTCGGACTGACCAAGGGGCAGCTCGGCTGGGTCGAGGAGCGGCTGGGCCCGTATCCGTTCGAGGCCTACGGCCTGCTGCCGGCGAACTCCGACGCGGCCGACGCGTTCGACTTCACCGGGCTCGAGACACAGACCCTGACGCTCTACAAACCGAACTACCTGAAGCGGCCGGAGAACCAGATCGGCACCCACATGGTGCACGAGGTCACCCACAGCTGGTTCGGCAACAGCGTCTCCCCGGCCGACTGGGGCAGCCTCTGGCTGAACGAGGGGAACGCCAACTACTACTCGTTCCTCTACCAGTACGAGCGCGGGTGGACGGACACCCACGGCAAGACGAACATGCTCGACCGGATGAAGGAGACCTACGGCAACGGCGACATCTGGCGCGCCAGGTCGGGTCCGGTCGCCAAGCCGAACGCCGCGAACCTGTTCGACGACATCCGCTACACCGGCGGAACGCTGACCCTCTTCGCCCTCTCGGAAAAGATCGGTGTGGAGAAGTTCGACCAGATCCAGCTCGCCTACCTCCGCACCTTCAAGAACCGCTCCGCCACCACCGAGGACTACATCGCCCTGGCCACCAGAGTCTCCGGCGACCCGACAGTCCGCCCGTTCCTCGAGGACTGGCTCTACGGCACCAAGGAACCCCCGATGCCGAACCACCCCGACTGGACCATCACCCCGCCGACCGCGAAGGCCCTCCGCACCACCAACGTCCAACGCGACCGCTACGAAGGCTGACCCCCGGATCGACAGCGGTGCTACCAGGGTAGTACCGTCAGATCATGGCTGTTGAAAAGCTGAGCGTCTCTCTTCCGGACACCGTTGCCGCCCGAGCCCGGCGGGCGGCCGAACGGGCCGGTCTCCCCTTGTCCACCTGGCTGGCCGAGGCCGCCGAGACCGCGGCGGATCTGGCTGATGCGCATCAGGCCGCCGAAGAGTACGAGGCGACCTTCGGCGAGCCCGATCCGCAGGAACTGCAGGCCGGCCGCGCGCAACTGGCGGAGGTCGGTGTCATCATCGGCGCGGCCGAGACGCCGGAGTACGCGGCCGGCCGTACGGCGGCATTGGCGCGTCTGCTCGGACTGCCCGAAGAAAAGCGGCTGGGATGACCGTCTTGATCCTGGACGCGGGCGCACTGATCCACGTCGAGAACAAGCCACGGGGGCGGGTGTACGGCCTGTGCCGCGATGCCCTGGACAGCGGAACTCATGCGCGGATACCTACGGTCGTACTGGCGCAGGTGTGGCGAGCGAGCCCACGACAGGCGCCGATCGCCACGCTGCGCCGGATCTGCAAGACCATCCCCTTCACCGACGACACAGCCGAGGCAGTCGGCCGGCTTCTCGCAGTGTCAGGTACCGCAGATGTCGTCGACGCGGCCGTCGTGGTGGCCGCGCTCAGTCACGGTGGAGCAGTGCTCACCTCCGATCCCGGCGACATCAGCAAGCTCGCCGATGCCGCGGGGATCGCGATACCGCTGATGGTCGTCTGACCCGGGCCTGCGCGGCTGTCCCCTGTGGCGGCCGCGCAGGCGGGTGGTCAGCTAGCCGGGCCGATCAGCTTCCACGGCTCGTGGTCGGGATCCGGACCGGTTCCCGGGGCGTTGTTCTGGGTCCACCACTTGGCTTTCCAGACCTTGTTGTTGTACTTCACCGTGACCTGCTCGACGGCTTGGGTCGTCGGGTCGTAGACCTTGGCCGAGTCCCAGTTCCCCGCGCTACAGCCACCGGCCGGCGGCGTCGCCGTACCGAGTCCCTTGAGGTTGTCGGTCACCGGCGCGTACGCCGTCCCGCCGATCGACAGGCTGGTGTTCACCGGGCCGGTGATCGGGAGGAAGTAGATGATCGGCAGATCGAGCGTCTTCCCGGCCGGGATGATCTGGCAGTAGTCCAGCGTCGTGCTGACCCGATGGAAGGTCGAGCCGGAAGTCAGCTTCCACTGCCCGCCCTGATCACCGGTCTGCCAGTTGACGTCCTTCACCAGCGGAGACGTCGACGCGGGAATGTCGAACGACAGCTTGGTGTCCTTACCACCGCCGAGCGTGCGCCCGGTGTTGTTGATGATCCGGACTGTCGGCTGCAGCGGCCACAAGTTCGCCGTCGCGGTCGGGTAGTTCACCATGTCCACACTGAGGTTCGCCGTCACCGCAGGCGCCGTACCAGAACTGCCGCTGCGGAGATTGTTGTCATAGGCCCCTGAATTGCCCAGCTTCTCGTTCAGCCGGGTGGTCAGGGTGTAGCCCATGCCGCAGGGATGCTGGGCGTCAACGGTGTCCGGACAGGCGAAGTCGCCGCCGAGCTCCCACATCATCACGCCGCCGGCGCCGGTCGACTTCACAAGATTGGTGACCGCGTCGATACCTTGTTCGTCTTCCGTGGACAGGAACACCTTCTTGTCGTTGTTCCACAGCCACGACGTCTTGGTCGTGTCGTCCCAGTGCCGCGAGTACTGACCGCTCAGCTTGTCGGCGGCCTCGTTCGGGTCCAGACCGACGTTCGGCGCGTATCTGGGGAAGATGTTCTTCTCCAGGTTCTTCGTGTGCCACAACGGGTTCGTCCCCGATCCGAGCTCACCGCCGTTGGACGTCTCGTCGTGCCAGATGTTGTCGATGCCGATCGCACCGTCACCACAGGGACGCCGTACGCCGGTCCCGGGCTCGCAACCGGTCTTCTGCGAGTTACCCCAGAGACCGTTCACCCCACCGGTCACGTTCTTCCAGCCACGGGTGTAATACGGGATCCCGATGTTCACCCGGCCGGCCTGCATCGCGCCACGCAGGTACTTCATCGCCCAGCTCGTGTTGAAGTACCCGATCCCGCCGTACTCCGGGGTGGAGTACTGATCGGCCAGCTCCGGGTCCTTGCCGTCGTCGAAGAGCGCGGCGTTCGGACCGACCACGTCGTTCCAGGTGCCGTGGTAGTCGTACGCCATCAGGTTCGTGAAGTCCTGGTAGTCCAGCGCGGTCTGGTTCGCCATGCCCCGCACGAGATAGCCGGAGGCCGACGACGCCGACGTGAGCTGGTAGTACTTGTTGTCGGCCGCCGATGCGCGGTTCAGCGAGTCGCGCAGCGTCTTCATCAACGCCGCGTACGACGTGGGCAGCCCCTTCCGCCGCGGATTCGCCGTACCCCAGTCGTTGGGGTTGCCGGTGTCGTCCAGGACTGTCGGATACTCGAAGTCGATGTCCACCCCGTCGAACCCATAGGTCCGCACGAAGTCCACAGCCGAGCTGGCGAACGTGTCGATCCCACCCTGGTTGACCGAACCATCAGCGTTCGTGGTCATCGCGTAGAACCCACCCGACCCCGCCCAACCACCGACGGAGATCAGCGTCTTCACCCGCGGATGCAGCTTCTTGTACTTCGTCAGCAGGTTGAAATGACCCTTGTACGGCAACGACGGATCCATCTCGGCACCCGTTTGACCGGGCCACTCCATCGTGGTCGCCGCGTCGTCGACAGAGATGCGGTTGTTGTTCACCGACGCGAAGGCGTAGTTGATATGCGTAACCCTCGACCACGGGATGTTCTTCACCAGATAGTGCGGCGTGCCGTCTTTGCCCGTCCGCCCACCGTTGAAGTAGGCAACGACCCGGCGGTCACGACCCTGACCGAGCCACTCCCGGCCGTCGGCCTGATAGATCTTGCAGTACGGCGTCGCCACGCCCGGCGTGGTCGCCAGACCATCCGGCCGGCAATCGTCGGCCGCCGGTGCCAGCGGCCGCGGACCGCCGTCGTCACCGCCCGGGTGCTGCTCCATCGGGTCGCCCACTCCCCCGTTGTCGTCGACGGGGTCGGGTCCGGTGCGGTTGCGCTCGACGATCTCGTCGATCAGCCCACCGCCCGGGAAGTCCATCATGATCACGCCGGTCCGCGACATCGACGGCTCACCGCCGAACTTGTCATCACGGCCGGGATAGAACTCCGGACACCGGCCGTCGGTGTTGTGCAGACACTGGATCAGGAACTCGTTCACCCCGTTGGCGGTCGGCGTGCCGCCGGCCACGGTGAACGGGTGCGCGCCGGATCCCGAGCCGCTGGTGTAGTTCACGTACATCGAGCTCGGCTGGTAGACGTGCTCCTTCTCACCAGGCCGGCTCAGGTCCCAGACGCCGTTCGTCCGGCGCATGTGGGTGCGGACCTTCTCCCACTTGTCGTTGATGTCGCTGACGTCGTCGACCTGGTAGTCGTCCTGGACCCACTCGTCGTTCGACCCACCACCGGGGTACGGGATCTTCAGCCCGTAGCCGCCGTAGATCCCGCCGCGGACGCCGCGGAACGTCGTCAGCACGATCTTGCCGCGGGTCTCGGCGAGCGTCGGGGTGTCGGCCTGGTCGGTCCCGGTCACCGACGGCGTCCAGAACAGGCTGCTCCAGTTGGTCGCCGGATTCGAGTCGTCACCGTCGCCGGTGTACGCCTTGCCTTCCAGGTACGACCGCAGCGTCTTCAGCCGCCACTCGTCGTTGTCGTAGCCGCCGGCGTCGTTGCAGGAACCGGTCTCACCGGTGCACTCGGCCTTGAGGTGCAGCAGGATCGTCTCGCGCGGATGCGCGGCGAGGAAGTCCCGCGCCTTCGTCAGCACGTCGGCGAAGTTCGCCCACTGGTAGTACGTGCCGTGGTGGACGGTGAAGCTCATCCCGGCATCGCCCTTGTCCACGCGGACCCGGATGTCGATGGCGCGGATCCCGGCGTCGAACTGGGTGGTCAGCGTCTGCCCGCTGTACCCGTGGTTCTCCTGGGTCTTGGTGATGCTGGTGGTGATCGGGTCACAACTGTCGCCGCCGGTCCCGGAGTAGCCGCAGAGCGCGAGGCTGTCATGGGTGCCGGGGACGGAGAGTTTGTCGAGGGTGGTGTCGCCGGGGACACGGCTCATCCAGTCGACATTCGAGGCCGAGGCGCTCTCGATGCTGTTGTAGTACTCGTTGGCGGAGGCAACTCCGGTCGTCATCACCAGTGAGGCGGCGGTGATCGCGAGGGTTGTCACGGCGGCCGTCAGCAGCCGGGATCTGGGCATGGGTGATCTACCTTCGGTCGACAGGGGGCGGACGTCGAACGCGTCGATGGTAGGCCCATGAAAGCGCTCCCACAATGGCCTGGAAACGATCCCATCGTGGATAGCGCATTCCGTTTGGTACAGCATCCGAAAGGGGACCGACGGTTGCCGTCAGCCCCCTTCCGGGTGAACTACTTCCAGGCTTTGCGGCGGCTGTCGGCTGCCTTGACCGGGCGGGTGGACTCCCAGACGCGACGCCAGCGGGCCGAGGTGTCCGGTCCGGTCTGCGCAGGCGACGTACCGGACGCCACCCGTCGGCGCGACTCGTACCAGGTGGTCGACTCCTCGTCGAGCAGCGCGGCAACCGCGGCCGCGATGCGCGGTGCGAAGTCGCGCGGGCTCTCCCCCTCCGCGGGGCGGAGCGGATCGCCGTACCGGACGGCGACCGTCGGGCGACCGGGAACCGGCCAGCCGCGGCCGCGCGGCATCGCGGCGAACGAGCCCTTGATGCCGACCGGGATCACCGGCACGTTGTGCTCGACCGCCAGGTACGCCGCGCCCATCCGGAACCGCTGCAACCAGCCGTCAGGTGAACGAGTGCCCTCGGGGAACACCACAACGTTCCAGCCGTCCGCGAGCAGATCGCCCGGGGTCGCGCTCAGCTTGCCGCTACGACGCTCGATCGGGAACGTGTTGAACACGATCGCCGAACCGGCCGCACGCCACCACGTGTCGAAGAAATAGTCCGCGGCCGCGGCCATCGCCGTACGGCGACGCATCGCGTCCGGCAGCGAGAGCAGCAACAGCGGCGTGTCCAGGTGCGACGAGTGGTTCGCCACGATCAGCGCCGGACCGTCGAGCTTGAGCAGCGAGTCCAGCCCGCTCACCTCAGGCTTGACGGTGCCGTTGACGATCGCGTTCAGCGGACCCTTCTGCAGCACGTCACGGACCGCCATCGCGGCCGGTGTCCGGGCCCACTTGGTCGGGAAGACCGAGGTCTCCTTCGGTACGACGTACGGCTCGGCCGAACGCGGCACCTGCGCCCGCCGGCCCCAGCGCCAGCCGCGCGCGACCAGCTTGACGTCGCGCGCGGTCTCGCGCCCGTACTTCACCAAGCTGTTGCCCATCAGTGCACGTCCGCGATCAGGTGCGGCGGGTTGTGCAGGTAGGTGATCGACGGCGACCGGCCGACCGAGTGGCTCACCATCTCGAGCGCGTCCTGCAGCGTCGAGGCGGACCGGAAGCCCATCCGCTCGACCGTCTTGCGGTTCGCGCCGACCCAGACGATGTCGCCGCAGTGGTCCAGCGCGTGGCTGATCCAGTACCACATGTAGAACGGGTGCACGCCGTGGTACGCGTACGACGTCCGGTACAGGTGGATGTACCACGGGTCCTCGGCGTACTGCTTCTCGAACTTCGCCTCGATGGTGGCCGGGTCGGTCGACTCCGACAGCACCTCCTCGAAGAAGTCGACGTACGACGGGTGGTGCAGCTGGCTGAACTCGTACGGCACCGGGTGGTAGAGGATCAGCGCGCCGTCCTTGCGGACGATCGGGTTCCCCCGGTACGAGTTGAAGTGGTAGCCCATCCCCATCACCGCGGCGAGGATCGGGTTCATCACCGAGTTCACGTTGTAGGGGCTCAGGTACGGCACGCCGATGACGCCGACGTCGGCCTGGCCCTGCACCTCGACCATGTGCTGGCGGTGCACCATCTCGATGGTCTTCTCGTGCACCGGCTCGATCTTGCCGGCGTTGATACCGGTCAGCCCGTACGGCGACCGGACGTCGGTGTAGATCTTGTGCCGGATCTTGCTGCCCGCCGCCGCGAGGCCGCGCTTGGCGCCGAGCATCGAGGCCTGGTCCTTGAGCGACCACTCCCACTCGCGCTTCTGCAGGAACGACAGGCCGCCGGAGAACAGATCGTTGTTCAGGGTGGTCTCGATCTGGAAGACCTTGACGTGCTCGGTCAGCACCTCACCCATCCGCCAGGCCGAGTGGTGCATCTTCGAGGCCTTGTGGTCCATGAAGGACCGCGAGTGGATCATCGTGTGGCTGTTGTGGTGGTGCTTCAGCGACTTGTACGACGCCAGTCCGATCGACGTGGACTTGTGGCCACCGTCCATCGCCACCAGGTTCACGTTCACGTAGACCAGCAGGTCGGACTCGGCCGCCCGCTTGGAGATCTCGACGTCCTCGCCGTGCCGGGTCTGGCCCAGGTGGGTGAGGTTGTCGGCGTCCTCGGCGTCGAAGTTGTAGAGCTTGCCCTCGGGGAAGAACGACCGGAAGACGCGCTCGCCGACGATGTCGCGCAGCTCGTTCGGCGTCAGCCGCCGGTGCAGCGCGTTGGCCGAGATGATCTCGACGTCGTCGACCCCGGCCTGCGCGGCCAGCTCCAGCACGGCCTCGATGACACGCTGCCGGATGTCCGGCTTCTTCATCGGGGGCAGCGGCAGCGAGATGTCGTCGAACGCGATCGTCAGCCGCATGCCCGCGTGCAGGAGCTCCGGCAGCGGCTCGGACTCGATCGGGTTCAGCAACGCGTTCTGGATCGCCTCCTCCACATCGCGCACCGCGGGCAGTGCCTCCGGCGGGTAGACCACGCGGGTGCCGAGCGGGAACCGCTCCAGCAGGAATCCCTCACCGTTGTGCACGATGAGCGGCGGCGTGCGGTCGTCAACCTCAAGCACAAAACCTGGCCGGGACATGTCAGAAACCCTCTCGTCGTACGGCGGGCGCCCTCATGAGGCCCTCACATCGAAAGCAACCTTGACCGTGCCGAGGCGGCCGGCCGAATGCGCGTGGTCGAGTGCCTCACGCCAGCGGTACAGCGGGTACTTCGCCCCGACGACCCCGTCCAGCGGAGCCTTCGCGGCCAGGTCGAGCGCGGTCTCGAAGGCCGGGCGGCCGTTCGGCTCCGACGTCGAGGACGCGTAGGTGCCGGCCACCTCCAGCTCCCGGAACCACACCGGGGACAGGTCGACGCCGGTCCCGGGCATCCCGGACAGGACGACCCGGCCACCGGCCTTGGTGACCCGCAGTACGGTGTCGATCGAGTCCTTGCTGCCGACCGCGTCGACGGCGACGTCGACCCCGCCGAGCAGGAACTCCTTGGCACCGAGCTCCGGCTTGAGCCGGAACGCACCGGTCGCCCGGCGCACCCCGCGGAAAACCTCGTCGGGTGCGACGACATCGCTGGCCCCGAACGCCCGGGCGAGCTCACGCTGCTTGGCGTGCTTCGCGACCACGGTGATCCGGCCCGCCTGCGTCAGCTCCCGGATCGCGAGCGTGGCGAACAGTCCGACTGCCCCGGCGCCACTGATCAGAACCGACTGCCCTGCCTGGACGTTGGCCCGCAGCGCCGCGTGAACCGCACCGGCCAGCGGCTCGACGAGCACAGCGCGCTCATCGCTCAGCCCCTCCGGTACGGCGTACAGCTGGCTGCGGTGGGCGACCATGACGTTGCCCCAGCCACCGCCGGTGTCCTGGCAGAACCCGGTCTGCAGACCCGGCTTCAGGTGGCCGACCGTGATCCGGTCACACCGGTTGGTGTGGCCGGAGACGCAGCCCTCGCACAGCTCGACACCGCGGGTGGCGCAGGTCAGGACGCTGTCCATCACCACTCGGGTGCCCTTCGGCAGGTCCTCGCAGTCGTCCAGCAGCTCACCGACGACCTCGTGGCCGGGAACGAACGGCAGCGACACCACGGCCGAGAAGTACATCTTGGTCGAGCCGAACACCATGCCGAGATCCGAACCGCAGATCCCCGACAGGAGCGGCCGGATCCGCGCCCAGCCCTCCCGGTCGGCCTTCGGCTCGTTGATCGTGACGAGGCGCAGCGGCGCCGCCGGACCGGTCAGCATGCCGGGGATCCGGCCACCGACCGCCTTGGCCGCCAGATACTTCGCCGGCGAGCGGTACATCTCCAGAGCCAGCATCATCGTGCCAAACCTCCAGAACGCTGTACCCCCGGGAGCTCCAGACGGGACGAGGTGGTCGGGGTCTTCCAGTCGACGATCTGCCAGCGCCCGGCCCGGGCGGCCCGGTACAGCGACACATCGGGCGAGACCGCGACCGGGTTGCCCACGGTCGTCAGCATCGGCAGGTCCGAGTGGCTGTCGGCGTACGCGAAGGACTTCGACAGATCGATGTTGCCCTGCCGGGCCCGGTGCTTGATCCACGCCGCCCGGGACTCCCCGACCAGCGGCGGCCCGGACAGGTAGCCGGTGCAGCGGCCGCGGTCGTCGACGGACAGTTCGGCCGCGACGATCTCGTCGAACAACGGCTCCAGCGGCCGGGTCAGCGGTCGCACGGCACCGGTGATCAGGATCGTCTTGTGGCCGGCGGCCCGGTGCTCCCGGATCCGCCGTACAGCGGCACCGCTCAGGCGCTCGAGCACGTGCTCGGCGAGGATCTCGTCGACGATCCGGTTGAGCTCTTCCAGGTCGGCGCCGGCGTACCGGCGGTAGATCGTGCGCAGGAACGCGCCGCGGTCCTTGCGCTCGGCCGAGATCAGCTTCGGCAGCCGCCGCAGCATCTGCCCGATCTCACCGGCCCGCTGCGGACCGTCCAGCTCGGGCAGCCGCATCCACAGATAGGTCTCGATCACGTTCGACGACAGCAGCGTGCCGTCCATGTCGAACGCCGCGATGATCTCGCCGTCGCCGTCGACCGGGCCGGTGAGCTGCTTGAGCTTGCCGGCCGTCTCGGCCAGTCCCTTGTTCCGCTTCTTGCGGACCACGTCGAGGCGGCGCATCGACTCGGTGACGCTCGGGCAGTGCACGTCCTGCAGGTAGTACTGCCAGTCGACGACCGAGGTGTCGCAGGCGAACTTCACCTGGTCGTCGCCTTCGAGCGCGTTGTGCAGCGCGAGCACGTTGTCGTCGATGAAGTTCAGCTCGGCGTGCGCGTACTCGGCGTACAGGTCCAGGTAGCGGCGCAGGAAGTCGATGCGGCGCTTCTGCACGTCCAGCTCGCGGGCGTACTTGCGGGTGCGCTCACCGCGCGGCACCCGGGTGATGACCGCGTCGGCCAGCTTGTGCGCGCGCTCGCCGTACCGCAGCATCGTCTCGACCGAGTCGCCGCCGGGGAACTTCCAGACCGGCAGCCGGACCGCGCCGCGCTCGCCCAGATCGAACGGGTGCTTGGAGAAGTAGGCGTGGATCTCGGCGTAGACCTGGTGGAAGGTCAACGGGTTCCGGGCACCGGAACCGATGTGGTAGTACTCCGGCTTGCTCAGCTCGGGCTCGGTCGCCATCACCGCGCAGATCGCGCCGACCACGTGGTCGACCGGGATGATGTCGATGGTCGCGTCCGGGCTGGCCGGGAACTCCGGCAGCTCACCGCGGCCGTAGGCCAGGATCAGCGGCTCGGCCATCTTGAAGCCCTCGATCCAGCCCGGGTGCGGGCTGACCAGCGCGGACTCGATGATGGCGGGGCGCACGATCGAGGTCGGGAACTTCGCCGCGAACTCCTCCACCACGCGCTCGCCGAGCGCCTTGGTGAACGTGTAGCAGTCGGTCCAGCCGAGGCTGCGGGCGCGCTCGGTCCCGGTGTCGACGAGCCGCTTGGCGACCCACTCGGTACGGCGTCGCTCGGTGTCGGCGGCGGCGGTCAGGTGACCGGCGCGACGGTGTACCTTCTCGGCCGCCTTGCGGAACTTGGCCAGCATCGGCGCGGACCGCGACTGCTCCTCGATCCGCGACTTCATGGCCATCCCGGCCTCGGCCTCGACCCGCCAGTCGGCGGTGTGATCGACCGACGCCTCCGGGATCGCGCCGCGCCGGCGGCCGGCCGTGTAGGCGGTCGAGATGTGCACGTAGTGGATCGAGCGATCCGTGCCCTGCCGGCTCTCGTCGATCCGTTCCAGCAGGCTCTTCGTGCCGAGCACGTTGGTCGTGAACGCCTCGTGGATCGGCGGGTCGAAGCTGACGTCACCCGCACAGTGCACGACGATGTCGAGATCGTTCGGCAGCGCCGGTACGTCGGACAGGTCGCCCTCGACCACCTCGATCCGGGCGGCGGTCAGGGCCTCGGCGTCGGCGTACGGGGTGCCCTCGCCGTAGAACGGCTTGAAGATGTCCTTCTTCAGCAGCTGCGCCATCCGCATCGCGCCGGTCAGCGAGCCCTTGGGGCGGATGATCGCCACCACGGTCGTGCCGGGCAGGTCGCCGATCATCCGGTGCAGCAGGGCCTCACCGACGAAACCGGTGATCCCGGTAACGAGGACCTTCTTGTCCTGCAGCTTGTCGGCCAGACTCACTTGTCGCCTCCACGCGTGAGTTCGAGTGCCTCGGTCAGGGTGAACGCGCCGGCGTACAGGGCCTTGCCCACGATGACGCCCTCGACACCGTCGGCGACCAGCGTGCTCAGCGCTGACAGGTCGTCGAGGCTGGAGACGCCACCGGAGGCGATGATCGGCTTCGCCGTGCGCGCGCACAGATCGCGGTACAGGTCCAGGTTGGGCCCCTGGAGCATGCCGTCCTTCGTCACATCGGTGACCACGTAGCGCTCACAACCGGCAGTCTCCAGCCGCTCGAGCACCTCGTACAGGTCACCACCTTCCTTCGTCCAGCCCCGCGCCGCCAGCGTCCGGCCGCGCACGTCCAGCCCGATCGCGACCCGGTCGCCGTACTGCTGGATGATCCGGTCGCACCATTCCGGGTCCTCTAGCGCGGCCGTGCCGATGTTCACCCGGCGCGCACCGGTCGCCAGCGCCGCCTCCAGGGAGTCGTCGTCGCGGATCCCGCCCGACAACTCGACCTGCACGTCCAGCTTGCCGGTCACCTCGGCCAGCAGCTCACGGTTGCTCCCGCGCCCGAACGCCGCGTCCAGGTCGACCAGGTGGATCCACTCCGCCCCGGCCTCCTGCCAGGCCAGCGCAGCCGCCAGCGGATCGCCGTACGACGTCTCACTCCCGGCCGCACCCTGCACCAGCCGAACCGCCTGACCGTCCGCCACATCGACGGCAGGCAGCAGCACCAAGTTGCCAGACCGGGGTGGTGGGGTGGGGGAGGAACCAGACACAGACATGGCCCACACCCTAGAGGGCGTTGATGGCTGATTTGTAACCAGATGCCCTGCTGAATCACTCAGAATCAATCTGTCTCAGCAATACCAGTAGGTCAAGTGGTCTACCTGATTACGCTGGGCAAATGGTGACTCTGGAGGAGCTCTCGCGCGACCCGCACCCGGCGCTGGCCGCGATCCGTCCCATCGGCTGGGTCGAGCCGCTGGGCGGCTGGGTGGTCACGGGCCGGTCCCTGGCGATCGCCGTGCTGCGCGACCCCGACACCTTCACCGTCGACGACCCCCGCTTCTCCACAGCCCAGGTCGTCGGCCCCTCGATGCTCTCCCTGGACGGCCCCGCCCACGCCGCCCACCGAGGCCCCTTCGACTCCCCCTTCACCCTCGCCGAGACCCGCCGCCGCTTCACCCAACCGGTGACGGACACCGTCGCCGACCTGATCTCCGCCCTTCCCAGCCGCCTGGGGTCCGCCGACCTGCGGACGGCGCTGGCCGGACCACTCTCGGTCGCGGTCGTCGCCTACTCCCTCGGCCTCCCGCAGGCATCCGCCGCCACCGTCCTCGACTGGTACACCGCGATCTCCGCCTCGGTCACCGGGGTAGCCGCTGGGCGTGAAGTCACCGCCGAGGGCGCGGCCGCCTTCGCCGAGCTGCACAAACACGTTGCCTCGGGCATCGATTCGGAAGGACTGCTCGGTGCGGCGGCCCAGCGGCTGAGCGTCGACGAGGTCGTGGCGAACGCCGCCGTACTGATGTTCGGTGGGATCGAGACCACCGAAGGCATGATCACGAACGCCCTCTGGCACCTGCTCACACACCGGGAGCAATTGGAGTTGGTGCAGGCCGACCCCTCGCTCCTCCCCAATGCCCTGGAAGAGTCGCTGCGACTGGAACCAGCAGCGGCAGTCGTCGACCGTTACGCGACCCGCGACGTCTCGCTGGCCGGCGCGCAGATTCGCCGCGGCGACCTCGTGGTGGTGTCACTCGCCGGCGCGGGCCGCGACCCCGAGATCTTCCCGAACCCCGACACCTTCGACGTACGGCGATCCAACGCGCGCCGCCACCTCGCCTTCGCCAGCGGACCGCACATCTGCCTCGGCATGCACCTCACCCGGCTCGAGACGCAGACCGCGGTGGCCGCCGTACTGGAGTTGCCGGGGCTGCACCTGCTCCCCGGATCACCGGCACCCAGCGGACTCGTGTTCCGCAAGGTGCCGGCGCTCAACGTGGCATGGGAGGAATGAGGCCGTCCCGGGTCAGTACGACGGTTGCTCCGGACTCACCGGCCGCCTGGACCATGCGAAGCGCCGCCAGCGCCGGGTGGTCGTCGAGGAGCTTGGCGGAGTTGGCCAGCGAACGCAGCGCCGCCGCCTCACCCCGGGCCCGCTCCAGCGCAGCCCGGCCGCGCTGACGCTCCAGTGCGGTCTCGGCCAGCGCAGACCGCAGCTCACCGACCAGTGCGAGGTCCCGAATCGACGCATCCTCGACGGTGATCCCCAGCCCGGCCACCTCGGTGCGGACCGGCTCAGGCAGCTCGGCGCTGACCGCGGACCGGACCTCCGGCCGAAGCAGTTCCTCGAGCTCACGCCGGCCAACGGCCTCGCGGACCGCGAGCTGCAGTGCGACGTGCAGGAGGTCGAGCGGCGCCTCGGCGTACTCGACGAACGCGCGCGGATCGCTGACCTGCCAACGAACGACAGCGGTCACCCGCACCGTCACACCGTCGGCGGTGAAGATCTCCTGCCCGGACACGGTCAGCTGGCGTACCCGCAGGTCGACGCTCTCCCGCCGTACCCTCCAGATCTTGCGCAGCGAGTGCCGCCCCGGCTCCAGCATCGCCTCGAACACACCGTCGCGATACACCAGCATCCGCTCGTGCGCCTGCACAACAACCTTCGCCACTGCTCGTCCTCCCTGATCCTTCCCCGAAATGAGATCCGCCCCGGCACACACCCGGTACGGCGGCGGAGGTTCCGGCACCGTACTGACTGCCGGGCCTGCTGGCCGCGCTCCGGGAAAGCCTGTGTGCCGGGGCGAATCGTTGCGAGGGCTTGTCCGTTGCAAGCGGAGTGCACCGCATCAGGACGACGCGCAGAACGGACTCCGGTACACCGGCATCCGCTGCAGACCTGACCGTGCCTGTTCAGTGTGGCGGCAGACCGTGGCCCTCAGCAACCGGTTTGCCTCAGGCGAAGAACACGTCGTACCCGAGCCGCAGGATCAGGCCGGAGACGACCACCAGGAAGACCACACGGACGAACTTGCTCCCGCGGGCGACCGCGGTCCGCGCACCGAGCAGACCGCCGACCATGTTGGCCGCACCCATGATCAGGCCGAGCTTCCACAGCGGCGCGCCATGCAGGGCGAAGATGCCGATCGCACCCAGATTCGTGGCCACGTTGGCGATCTTGGCCTTCGCACTGGCCTGGAGGAAGTTGTAGCCGAGCAATCCGACCAGCGCGAAGATCAGGAACGAACCTGTCCCCGGGCCGACCGCGCCGTCGTAGAAACCGATCACCACCCCGACTCCACAGGCGGCGAGATAGTGCTCCTTGCCGTCGAAGCGCAGTGCCGTCCGCGCTCCCAGCGACGGCTTCATCGCGGTGTAGATGGCGACTCCGATCAGCAGCACCAGCACGATCGGCTTGAACCACGACATCGGGATCTGCGTCGCCACCAACGCTCCTGCGGCTGATCCGAGCCCAGCCAGAATCGCCAGCGGGATCACGGTCCGCTTGTCCGGCCGCACCTTGACGCCGAACGTGACCGCGCTGGTCGTCGTACCGAACAGCGACGAGATCTTGTTGGTCGACAGGATCTGCGCGGGTGAAGCGTTCGGCAGGCCGAGCAGCATCGCGGGGAGTTGCAACAGCCCACCACCGCCGACCACGGCGTCGATCCAGCCGGCCGCGAACGCGGCGAGGATCAGGAAGATCAGGGTCCAGGTGGAGATATCAGGCACACGCTCCATGATCAGGTAAGGCCATTGTTCTAAACAACCTTTACGTGACCCATCCCACCTCAGCGCGCCAGTACGGCGTCCAGCACCGCCGCCAGACCGATCCGCGATCACCCACTAGGCGAATCAGTTGGCGCTACTCGCCGGCCACCTCGGACTGGATAGCGCCTGGCCGCTGCACCATCCCGAGGTCATCGCGGACGGCCCAGCACTCGGAGATCCGACGGCCCTCGATCCGGAACATGTGCGCCCATCTCGACCGACATCTCCCCCGCGGAACTCGACCCCCTTCCATTTCGCCGCGCGAACGCCGTACAGGACGACGAGATCCCCTCGGCCACCCACCGCTGCTCGGGACTGATTCGACTGCATCCTTGAGCCCCTGCAGGCCGGGACGCTGAACCGATTCCGGCGTTGTCAGCTGGATGAGCCGAGCTGGGCAAGGTGGTCTCTGAGCTCTTCGACGCGGACGGCGATCTTGGTGCGCTCTTCCGCTGCGAATCTGCGAACCTGAACATCCAGCACGGCTTGCACCTGGATGTCGGTCAGGCCTAGCTGAAGTGACAGCTCCCGCGCGGCGGCGTCGACCGTGGTCGAACGGGCGACGATGGCGAGCATTTCGTCACGGTGGTCGAGCGCGATCAGGAGTCCTTCGAAGATGCTCAGTTGCTGTTGGACGCCTTCGAGTTCAGATCGCATGAGTTGATCGTGCCAGCAAGCAGCCCTCCCTGTCGTCTTGGTCGTCTTGGTCGTCTTGGTCGTCTTGGTCGTCTCGGTCGTCTTGGTCGTCTTGGTCGTCTCGGTCGTCGTTTCCGAGTGCCCGAAATCTCCGATTGCTTGGTTCGCTCGACGTCGTGGCTTCATCGGAGGTCTCACTCTCCTCGATCCCCATCCCCTCGCGGCCCGGCATTGGTATTCCCTGGGCCGACCGCGCCACCCAGGCATTAGACACGATCTCTTGTGCAAGATTCATTGCGAACTGGACCAGGAGGAATCGGAGAACTTGACCACCGCCGGCCACGGCCCCTTCTCCCGCTCTCCCGCTCTCCCGCTCTCCCGCTCTCCCGCTCTCCCGCTCTCCCGCTCTCCCGCTCTCCCGCTCTCCCGCTCTCCCGCTCTCCCGTCAAGGCGATGCATACCCGGTTTCGGCATCTTGGAGATGTGATGTTTCCCCTTGTGGATAAGCCGATTCGGCTCCTCCGGCGATTTGAGTGAGAGCGGCGATGGGCGTACATTCGAAGACATGTTCGAGGGAGATCTGACGACGCTGTCGACACGCGACTTGCTGGAGTCGTGTGCCGATACCCACGCGGCCGAGCACGAAGCCGCCGCGCGGCAGCTCGAACATGCAGTGGAGTACGCAGACCGTTTCCACCCCGATTCGGTCAGCGACCGCGCGGACTGCGCGATGCGTCTCGAGCGCCGGGCACGTCGCGGGTCAGGTGGTCGTGAACGTGCGGTTGTGCTGGGTGGGGAGGGGTGCCCGCCGGTGCTGGAGTTCTGCGTTTCCGAGTTCGGGGTGGTGCTGGGAGTTTCTCCCGGCGTCGCTCGGGATCGGATCGCCACCGCATTGGCGTTGCGGTCGCGGTTCCCGTTCATCTGGGCCCGGCTCCTGGACCGTAGCGCGACCCCCTGGAAAGCCCGCAACCTGGCCCGGGACTGCCAGGACCTTTCGCTCGAAGCCGCGTTGGCTGTCGACCGCGAGGTCGCGCCCATCCTCGACACGATCTCACCGACCCGGCTGGCCAAGATCATCAAGGCCGCGAAGATCCGCGCCGATCCCGCGCGGGCCAAGGCCGAAGCGGACAAGAAGGCCAAGGAGCGAGGCGTCTGGGTCAGCCACACCGACGAGCACGGCACCAAGACCGCGGTCATCAAGGCCAGCTCCGCCGATGTGAGACGCCACTACGCGGGCGTCAACGCGATCGCCGACGCCCTGTTGGCCCAAGGCGACAAGCGCGACATCGACGCCCGGCGCGCGACCGCCGTCGGCATCATGCCCGACCACCGCTACGCCGAAGAGCTCCTCGCCCGAGCCCGAGCCCGAGCCCGAGCCCACGGCACGGCCCACGGCCACGGCACCCCCGCCCCCACTCCAACCCCAGAACGCGCCCCCACCTCTCCTCGCCCTCCGGCTCCCACCGGCGCGCCTACTCCTCCGCCTACGCCCGCTCCGGATCCAGCGTCCGCTTCGGCCCAAACTGCCGCCACCGATTCCGCTTCCACTCCGGACCAGGCTCCTACTTCCGGCCCAGCTCCCACTGACGCTTCCACGCCGGCGCACGCTGCCGCTGCCGCTCCTGCTCCGGCTCCCGCTTCCGCTTCCGCTTCCGCTTCCGCTTCCGCTTCCGCTTCCGCTTCCGCTTCCGCTTCCGCTTCCGCTTCCGCTCCGCCCCAGGCTGCCGCCGCCGCTCCCGCTCCGGCTCCCGCTTCCGCTTCCGCTTCCGCTCCGCCCCAGGCTGCCGCCGCCGCTCCCGCTCCGGCTCCTGCTCCCGCTTCCGCTCCGCCCCAGGCTGCCGCCGCCGCTCCCGCTCCCGCTCCGGCTCCTGCTCCCGCTTCCGCTTCCGCTCCGCCCCAGGCTGCCGCCGCCGCTCCCGCTCCGGCTCCTGCTCCCGCTTCCGCTTCCGCTCCGCCCCAGGCTGCCGCCGCCGCTCCCGCTCCGGCTCGCGTGGCCGCTGCGGCTCCCGCTCTGGCCCAGGCTCTCGGTCCCTCTGCTGTCGTGGCTCCTCCCGCTGCACCGGCTTCCGCGTCTGCGTCCGCCGAGGTGTCCGCGAGCACGTGCGGTTCCACGTCGGATCCTGGTCCAGCGCACGAGCCCGCGGCCGGGCGCGGTACTGGATCCACGCACCCACCTGCATCCGGGCACTCCGGCCCCGGCGCGACAACTCGGGGAACCATGTTCTCCGAGTCGAACGACGACGAAGGCGACTGGGGCGACACCTGGTTCGAACCTGACGCCGACGACGAAGCCGATCGCGAGGCTCCCCATCCCAGCTTCAGCGACCTGCCTGATCCCCTCGACGAACCGTTCGACCTCTCGACCCGCATCCCGTCCGACAGGCTCGGAGACGGAGCCGACGCCGACGCCGACGGCAAGGACTGCGACGGGCAGGCGATGACGTACGCGGACCAGCGCGCCCTGGCCGCACGCCTTGCGCAGATCAAGCAAGATGCCTATGCGCGGCACAGTGACAGCCAGCGCAACCGGCACGGTGATTCTCCGACCGATCGTTCAGCCCAAGCGCGCCCGGGCAAAACCGAGATCTATGTGCACATAACCGCCGAAACCCTCGCGTGCACCGCCGCCGGCGGAGACGGCGTGCTGCGCGTCGAAGAAGCCGGTCCCCTGCTCGCATCGCAGCTCGCGGAGGTTGTCGGATTCGGGCCGTATGTGGTGAAGCCTGTCATCGACCTCAACAAGACCAAGAGTTCCGATGCCTACGAGGCCACGAACCAGATCCGCGAGCACATCAAGCTCGTCTACCCCGCCGAGCAGTTCCCCTACGGAACCCGCGAGACCACCAACAGCATCGACCATGACCACATCGAGCCATGGGACCCGGAGGGTCCACCAGGCCAAACCAGCACCGAGAATCTCGTACCGCTGAGCCGCTACGGCCACCGGGTGAAGACGCTCGCCGCCGGCTGGAGCGTCCGCCGCATCGACGCCCACACTCTCGAATGGACCACACCGCACGGATTCGTGGTCCGCGTCGACCCGGCCGGTACCCACCGGCTCCCCCGCCACCCACCGGATCCCTAAGGCTCGGGCGGCGGCATCAGAGATCGGCGTCGCGTAGTGCTTTGGCTGTCGCGGCGGCGACCGCGGCCAGCAGACACACCAAGGCGCATCCGGCGAAGAAGACGCCTGTTCCCCAGGCCGCCGCGACCAGGGCGGTGGCCGGGTAGAGCAGGGGGCTTAGGCCGAGGGTGCACAGGGAGGTTACCGAGCCGACCCTGCCGAGATACCGAGGTTCGGTCGTGCGTTGGAGTAAGGCATTGCCGATAGCCATCGCCGCACCACTGATCGCTCCGAGCACGGCGGAACCGACAATCAAGGCGCCGGCCGTGGCGACCTGGCCCAGGCCGCCCACCAGTACGGCGGTAACTGTCAGAGCACCCACGAGCGCGAACCCGGCGCGCGGAACGCGAGCCAGAACGGTGAGCAGAATTCCGGTGGCTGCACCTCCGATGCTGAACACGCTCAGGGCCCAGCCGAGGATCGCCGGACTCCACTGCCGTTCGGCGGTCAGTAGGACCAGACCAATTCCTACCGGACCGCTGAAGCACAGCTCGCTCAGCCCGACCACTACGACAAGGCGGGCCAGCTGCCGATTTCCCCGTAGGTACCGCAGCCCATCCCGGAGATCGCCCAACGGTGAGCGGGTCGAACGCTCGGCGGTCTGTCCCCAGTTCAGGCGGACGGCAAGAAGGAGACCGAAGGACAGGCTGAACAGCAGCCCGGCTAGACCGAAGCCTGCGGCGGCTCCGGCGGCAGTCAACACGATCGCGGCCATCAGTGGACCGACCGCGTTGCTGACCCGAACCGCGAGCACACGCAGTCCCTGCACCCGGCCGAGTTGTCCCGCATCAGTGAGCCGACCTGACAGCGCCCCCACGGCAGGCATGAACAGCGCGTCGATCACGCCGAAGACCAGCGCGACGACGTACAGCGTGGGCAGTCCGGCGCCGGCGAACTGCATCAGCGCGGCAGCGCAGGCGATGATCACGCACCGGGCGAAGTCGCTGCCAATCACTACTCGGCGCGGTCCGTATCGGTCAGCGATCACTCCGCCGAACAGCATCAACACCGCCCGGGGAATGGCTCCGACGGCCAGCACCGCGCCGACCTGCGCCGGCCCGGCAACCCGGGTCACCGCCCAGGAAAGGGTCAAGAAGAAGACGACGTCGCCGCTGGCTGACGCGGTGTACGCCGTCGCCCAGCGCAGGACATTGCCGTCCCTGTAGGCGGCCGTAGGGCTTGTACCGCTATGCGTCATCATCCGGCTCAAGCAGTGGAAACCCGTGAAGCTGGAGCGCTACTGGCGTTGCGGCCTCGTCGTCGAGGTGGCTGTACTTCTTGACGACCGCGGCGAGCTCTGACTTCAGTTCGTTGAGTTCGGCCGGGGCCAATCGCAGCGTGTAGTTGCTGAAGGTTGACACCTCATACCACTCGTCGGGCAGCAACGGTGCCGTGTACGCCAACCGTCGCAGCTGCTCGCTGTACGCGAGCAACACCGCATGCAGGTAACCGCGACTGTCTTCTCGCTCCTCAGGACTACTGCTTGCAGGATCGTGCACCGATGACCGATGCCGAGCCTGCCACCAGCGGTCGCGCCTGGTGCCACGCTGGGTGTCTTCTTCGATCAGACCCCCGTTTGCCAACTGGCGCAGGTGGTAGCTCGCCGCACCAGAGTCGATCTCGTACTGCTCCGCAAGCTGTCGCGCAGTCGCAGGACCACGCTGCCGCAGGTGTTCCAGCAAAGTCAGCCGCATCGGGTGTGCAAGCACCCGCAAAGCGGCCACATCCAAAACGACGTCGTCCGGCGGCGTCTGATCACTCATGAGACACAGCCTAACCCAGAAGAGTTCTTCGCGAAGAGTCCTTCTGGGTTTAGTCGCAGTTACCGGTCGATGGTCGGGGCCATGGCAATTGAAGGAATGGTGATCAGACTGGATTCAGCTGGTCCCGCCGCTCAGCTGAAGGTGGATCGCGTCCAGCGCGGTTCCGGCTTCGGGATCTTTGGTCCAGTCGTTCAGGGGCCGGTCGCCGCTCCACCGCGGTACCAGGTGAAAGTGCAGATGGAAGACCTCTTGGCCGCCCGCAGCCCGATTGGCCTGCAGGAGGCTGATACCGTCCGCGGGCAGCCGCTCGATCAGGAGTCGGGAGACCGCCTGCAGCGCAGGAGCCAAAGACGCGACCGCCTCGGCGGCGCCGTCGGATGTCAGGTCTACGACGTGCAGCCGCGGTACGACGAGAGTGTGCCCTCGGCGGAGCGGGTTGATGTCCAGGAACGCCACTGCCCGGTCGTCCTGGTGGACGAACCGGGCAGGGAGTTGCCCCGCGATGATGCTGCAGAAGACGCAGTCCACGGGGCCGGCTACCTCAGCTGCGAACCGTCTTGACGAGGTGCTCGACGACCTCGGCCACGGGGACGTCGGCGCGCTCGCCGCTCCGGCGGTCCTTGACCTCGATCGTGCCGTCGACGAGACCCTTGCCCACAACGGCGATGGTCGGGACGCCGATCAGCTCGGCGTCCTTGAACTTGACGCCCGGGCTGACCTTCTGACGGTCGTCGTACAGCACGGTCAGCCCGCGGGACTCCAGCTCGGCCGCGATCTCGGCGGCCTTCGCGAACAGCTCGGGATCCTTGCCAGTGGCAACGAGGTGCACGTCGGCGGGTGCGATCTCGCGCGGCCAGACCAGGCCGAGCTCGTCGTGGTTGCCCTCGGCGATCGCGGCCACCGCGCGGGTGACGCCGACACCGTAGGACCCCATGGTGACCGTGACGAGCTTGCCGTTCTGGTCGAGCACCTTCAGGTCGAGGGCGTCGGCGTACTTGCGGCCGAGCTGGAAGATGTGACCCATCTCGATCCCGCGCGCGGACTCCAGCGGACCGGAACCGTCCGGCGCGTCGTCACCGTCGCGCACCTCGGCGGCCTGGATCGTGCCGTCGGCGGTGAAGTCGCGGCCGTGCACCAGGTTGATCACGTGGAAGCCGGCCTTGTCGGCACCCGTCACCCAGGCCGAGCCCTCGCCGACCCGCGGGTCCAGCAGGTAGCGGATCTTCGACGCGTTCTCCGCGCCCAGCACGCCCGGACCGATGTAGCCCTTGGCCAGCGAGGGGTTCTTCTCGAAGTCGGACTCCTCGAACGCGACGACCTCGGCCGGCTCGACCTGCGCACCCAGCCGCTTCTCGTCGATCGCCCGGTCCCCCGGTACGCCGATGGCCAGCGGCTCGCGGGAGCCGTCCGGGTTCACCAGCATCACCAGCACGTTCTTGAGGGTGTCCGAAGCCGTCCAGTCGCGACCGTCGGTCCGCGGGTGCTTCGCGTTCAGCGCGTCGACCAGGGTGTCGATGGTCGGGGTGTCCGGGGTGTCGACGACCTCGGCGGCCGGCACGGCGGACGCGTCGACCGGCGCGGACTGCGCGACCACGACGGCCTCGACGTTCGCGGCGTAACCACCGGCGGAGCGGACGAAGGTGTCCTCGCCGTTCTCCGCGATCGCCAGGAACTCCTCGGACCGCGAACCGCCCATCGCGCCGGACATCGCCTGCACGATCACGTAGTCGAACCCGAGCCGGTCGAAGATCTTGATGTACGCCCCGCGGTGCGCCTCGTACGACGCGGCCAGGCCGGCGTCGTCGATGTCGAACGAGTACGAGTCCTTCATCACGAACTCACGCCCGCGCAGCACGCCGGCCCGCGGCCGGGCCTCGTCGCGGTACTTGTTCTGGATCTGGTAGATCGACAGCGGCAGGTCCTTGTACGACGAGTAGAGGTCCTTCACCACCAGGGTGAACATCTCCTCGTGCGTCGGGCCGAGCAGCATGTCCGCGCCCTTGCGGTCCTTGAGCCGGAACAGGTTCGGCCCGTACTCGGTCCAGCGGCCGGTCGCCTCGTACGGCTCGCGGGGCAGGATCGCCGGGAAGACCAGCTCCTGCGCGCCGATCGCGTCCATCTCCTCGCGGACGACCCGCTCGACCTTGCGCAGCACTCGCAGACCGAGCGGCAGCCAGGTGTAGACACCAGGCGCCGTACGGCGGATGTAGCCGGCGCGGACGAGCAGCTTGTGGCTCGGGACCTCCGCGTCCGCCGGATCCTCGCGAAGGGTGCGGAGGAACAGCGACGACATACGCAGAATCACGGGAACTCCAAAGGGATGAAACAAAAGGACGACCTAGAGGATATCCGTCCCGCGAAGGCCACCGGACCAGTTATCCCCAGGCCACATCTTCGAGCCGCACCGCAGGCCGCCGGGACCGAGGCCTCATTTCGTTTCGCGGGAGGCTTTCAGGGCCCATTTGATCAGCGGCATCTGCAACGGCAGCCGGGCCCAGCCGATGGCTTTGGCCTGCGGGGTTCCCTTGCGCTGCAGGTCGGTCGCCATCTGCACGTTGGCCGGGAAGACCGCCACCAGCAGGCCCGCGCTGGCCAGGCCGGCCAGCCGCCGCGTCCGCGGGTTCAGCAACCCGGCCGCGCACACCAGCTCCGCGACACCTGACGCGTAGACCAGTTCCTTCTTCCGCGGCAACGCCTTCGGCACCATCTTCTCGTACGGCGTGGGCCGGACGAAGTGCAGAACGCCGGAGACGCCGAACAGAACTGCCAGAGCCGTGGTGGTCTTGCTTCGGGACGCCATGCGAGTCACCTTACTCCGGAGTAATCAGAGGAGTGATCGGAGGCGTGATCAGAACAGGATCGTGGCAAATGTCTCGACGGTGCGGAAGCCGACCCGCTCGTACGAACGCCGCGCGGGAGTGTTGAACGCGTTGACGTACAGCGTCACCACGGGCGCGATCCGGCGCGCGAGCTCGACCACCGCGGCCATCCCGGGCGCCGCGATCCCCTGCCCGCGGTACTCCGGATCCACCCAGACCCCCTGGATCTGACAGACCCCGGTGCCCACCGATCCGACCTCGGCCTTGAACACGACCCGGCCGTCCTCGATTCGCGCGAACGCCCGCCCGGCCCGGATCAGCTCGGCCACCCGGGACCGGTAGAAGGTCCCGTCGGGACCGGTCTGCGGCGGTACGCCGACCTCTTCGGTGTACATGGCCACGCAGGCCGGGTAGAGGATCGGCAGCTCGACCGGTTCGACCGCACGGACGAGCGGATCCGGCTCGACCACCGGCGTACCTTCGATCACCATGAAGGGCTGCTCGCCGCGCACCTCGCGGGCCGGACCCCAGTGTGGTTCGAGTGCGGTCCAGAGCTGGTCGACCGCACGGGCCGGGCCGAGGATCTGGAAGCAGTTCCGGCCGCGGCGCAACGCGTAGGCCGCGAAAGCGCGCAGTGCGGCGTCGTCGGCGCCGACCGGAACCATGTTCCCGCCGGCATGACACAGCGCCTCGAGTTCGCCCTTGTCGACGTACCCCCAGACCTCGGCGCCGCGCCGCGGATCGAGCCCGGACGCTTGCACGAGACTGTCGACGAACACGTTGACGACCGGGTCACGGGCGATCACCGCGCGCGCCGCCGCGAGGTCACGAGGACCGAGAACCCGTACGCCCACGCGCAGAACCTAGCGGATGAACGGCCCTGCGGCACGCAACGGGTCAGTGATGTCCTGCACTCTGTAGTCCGAGCCCCATCCAGCACAGCTCGTCGCCCAGATCCCGATCTGGCGTCGCGACCGGCTCCCCGAACCCGTACGAGCGGTAGAACCCGATCGCCTGCGCGTTGTCGACATGTACGTCGAGCAGCAGCTCCGGCGTACCAGGTGGCAGCGCATCGACCGCCGCGTCGAGCAGTGCCTTGCCCGCGCCCTTTCCTTGGTGGTCGGGCAGCACATACAGCTTCCACAGCACCCAGAAGTCCGCCTCCTGCCCGAGGCCAGCCATGCCGATCAGTACGTCGTCCTCGACCGCCACCAAGGTGATACCGGTCCGGATACTGCGCTCGACGGCCGCAGGCGACCACCACTCCGCCAGACCGTCGGCAATCCACTCGGGCGACGCCAGTCCGCCGTACGCGACCGGCCAGGTGGTCAGCCCGATCTGCCGGACCGCATCGATGTCCGCAACCACAGCCCGCCGTACGGCGATCACGTGCGCACCACGACTGCCTGGCCATCGGGGTCGACGATCTCGAGACTGTCGCCGACGAGCGTGACCTGGTGCCCCGAAGCGACCAGACGCGCTTGCACGTCCTCCAGCGCTTCAGTAGTCGTGAACTCCAGCCGCACCTCGTCGCCCGGCGTACCGAACCGGAAGACCTCGGCCACACCGAGCTTGGCCAGCAGTTCCTGCCACGCTGCTTGGTTCGCCGCGTCCAGCAACGGCGTGAGCAGCACGCGCCCATCCGGACGGGCGTCGTTCAGCTTGTAGCCGTACAGGTCGTCACTGCGCTCGTCGATCCAGAGGTCCTCGCCACCAGGTCCGGTCACCCGCAGCACTCGCCCGTACGCCTCGTCCCAGATCGCTACGTCGGGATAGCCGGCACTCTCCAGCACCTCCTTCAGCCGGTCGATGTCCTCGGCCTCGAACGAGAGTCTGGTCTGCCCAGGCTTCCCACCGGTCGAACTGGTCGCCGCACTGTGCAGCGCGACCATCCCGCTCCCGGCGAGCATGTCCACCCAGCCGCCGCCCGGGGACTCGATCCGCGCCTTCAGCCCGAGGGACTCCAGCAGGGCCCGCATCTCAGCCACCCGGTCTGTGAACCGCAACGGCCGCACCACCACGCCACTCATCCTCGCGCCTCCCCATGCTTGTCCAGGTATTCGGTCAGGGCCTGCTCGACCAGCGCCGACAGACTCGCCGCTTCGTCGATCGCCTTGTGCTTCACCCGCCGCACCACTCCCGGCGGCAGGTACACGTTGAACTGCACCTTCTTGTCACCGTCACCACTCATGGCTATATTGCTAGCATTCTAGAGAGCTACCAGTCAACAGGAGTGCGACGATGAACCTCAGCTTCGACCACCTCGGCCTGCTCAGCGACACGGCCGCGAAGAACCAGGACCTGGCCGATTTCTTTGCCGGCGTCCTCGGTCTGGAGATCGACGGCGACGCCAGTCAGGGGTACGCCGAAGTGAAGGCGGGCGCGATCACGATCGCCCTGCACACCGGGGCGATGGTCGACGACTTCGGTGCCCACGGCGGCACCCTCCTGCAGTTCCGGAGTGACGACGTACGGGCTGATGTCGAAGAGATCCGAGGGCGCGGCGGGAAGATCACGGTCGAGCCGCTGGACACCGATTGGGGCACGACGTCGGCGTATGTCGCCGGGCCGCACGGTGTGCTGGTGGAGCTCTACGAATGGACGACACGCAAGTAGGTGCTGTTGCGCTTGTGCAGGGTGATCGGGAGTACGACGTTGCGCGGGGCGCCGGGCGTGGCGAGCAGGTCGACCGCCGCCCGGCCCATGTCGTGGACTGGGAGGGACGCCGCGGCCACTGTGAGCGGGAGGATGCTGGCGGGGCCGGCGTCGTCCATTCCGGCCAGCTCGATGTCACCGGGGACCTCATAGCCGAGGTGCGCGAGTTCACGGGCGGCTGTGGTGACGATGAAGCCGTCTGAGCAGAGGAGGACTGTCGGCGGCTCGGAGTGATTCAGCAGCGCAGTCAGGCGAGCCTTGCGGGCCTCAGGCGTCAGGAACTGGTGCGTGGTGAGCGCAGTCAGCTCGGGCCGGCTCGAGAGGCCGTGAGCGCGGAGTGCTTGCTGGTGACCGCTGAGCCGGTCGCGCACACTCGTGCAGTCGACCTCTCCCCACAGCGTCGCCATCCGCCGGTGCCCGAGACCGATCAGGTACGCCGTGAGCTCGTACCCGACCGCGAATTGGTCAGCCACGACCGCATCGGTCGGCACATCCGGCTGGTACCGGTCAATCAGCACCACCGGCAGCGTGAGCTCCCGGAGCACCTGTGACGAGCCCTCCACCGGGTACAGCGCGATCCCGCTCACCCCACCGGCCACGGCTCGCCGCAGTGCGCGCTCCTGCAGTTCCAGCGAGCCCTTGCTGTCGTAGAGCACTAGCTCGAACCCCAGTTCCTCGCACCGCGATTCCACCCCGGTGATCACACCTTCCTTCACCGGCCCCTGCCCGTGAATCACCAGCGCGACCGCGCGCCGCCGTACCGGCTCAGAGGCTGGCTGGACTGCAGTCCGCTCGGCGACGAAGGTGCCTCGCCCCTGCTGCCGGATAAGCACCCCGTCCGCGACCAGATCGTTCAGTGCGCGGATCGCAGTCGTCGTACTGACGCCGTACCGCTCGCAGACCTCACGCTGGGTGATGAACGGCTGGTCCGGAGCGTGACCGCCTTGGGCGATCAGGGCGAGCAGCTCCCGTTTGACCTGCTCGTACCGCGGCAGCCCGGGCTCGATCATTGCACCACCCTCGAATCGTTTGCCGTGTTAATGCACTAAATCCTACGGTGCTCTCGAGACCACCGCCCTGGCCCAAGGAGAGTCCATGCGACCGACCCGCCTGCTCGCCGCCGCCCTGACCACCGCATTGGCCGCCGTGCTGGCGGCCACCGGACTGCAAACGACCGCAGACGCCGTCCCGAGAAGTACCACGGCAACCACCGCCGCAAGCCTGACCGCCGACTTCTCGGTCGACAAGGGATCCGGGTACGCCGAGGTGTTCGGCTCCGGGATCAACGTTCCCGCGCTCACCGACACCGCGAAGATCGACACCCTGCACCAGGCCGGCACCCGGTTCATCCGCGGTGACGCCTACCTGCAGCAGATCCTGCCGCGCAACATCACGATCGACACGTACCTGAAGGGGATCGGCACCGTCGGCAGCGTCGCCGATCCGGACACCTGGGACTGGAGCAAGTACGCCTGGGTCGACGAACACCACCAGCGCGGCACGAAGACGGTCCTGATCCTGAGCTACCTGATCGACTGGCTCGGCTACAACGGCAGCGACTACAGCATGCCGAACGGCGAGGCCGGCTTCCGCGTCTACGAGGACGTGATCAAGAAGATCTACCAGCGGTTCCGCGGCAAGGTCGACCTGGTCGAGGTCTGGAACGAGCCCGATCTCGGCGGCTTCCTGGATCTGCGGGGATCGCCGTACAACCACGACGACCAGCGGGACCGGGCCAGGGCGTACAGCAAGATCTACCTGTCCGCGTACGGCGCGATCCGCAGTATCGACAAGGACATCCCGATCGGTGGGCCGGTCGCCTCCAACCCGAGTATCGGGGCGCAATGGGTCGATCAGCTGCTGGCGGATCCGGCCCTGAAGGACAAGTTCGACTTCGTCAGCTACCACGACTACAACCAGTACACGCAGTACCGCGACGAGTCCGTCGAGACCCTGCGGCAGCACGCGGCCGCGGCGGGCCGGCCGAACATGCCGGTCTACGTGACCGAGTGGAACTACTCCGCCGCCTACGCGCAGGTCCCGATGAACGCGAGCGACGCCCGCAACCTCAGTTACTCGGCGCTGCGGATGACGAACCTCTACAAGCAGCGCGCGGCCGGTGCGAACGTCTTCGCCGACAACGACGAGGCGATCGAGCCGAACTTCTTCGGTGTCCACAGCAACGGCATGCTGCCCGCGCGAGCCCGTGCGTACCAGTTGTTATCCCGCGACCTCGGCCTCGGCGACGGCGTCAGCAAGCTCCGCCAGGTCTCCGCTCCCCCGAACCCCTCCACCGGCTTCGGGGCTGCCACCACTGCCAGTGGCGACAACGTCAGTTGGGTTGTCAACGACACCGCGCAGCCGCTCGAGGTCGACCTGCGGCTCACCGGCCTGGCCACGAACGGCGCGACGGTCGCGAACCTCTTCGAGGCGAGTCCGAACCAGAACCCGGTGACACCGAAGTCCTCGATCCCCGTGACCGTCGCGGGCGGCGCGACCCGCGTCGCGCTGAGCGTCCCGCCGTACTCGGTCAGTGGCGTCCGGCTCGGAACCAATGCCCTGGGCAACAACCTCGCCCGGACCGCGACGGCCACCGCCTCGACGGTCAGCAAGGACGACCCGGGTCTGGTCGCGGCCAACGTGATCGACGGGACCGTCGGCGTTCACGCGGTCGGCGAGTGGGCCTCCGATAAGCAGCTGAGCCCGAACGTCACGCTGACCTGGCCGACCGCCCAGACCGTCGGCCGCGTCGTCCTGTTCGACCGCGCGAACCCGACAGACCTGGTGCGCTCCGGCCGGCTCGTCTTCAGCGATGGCAGCATCGTCCCGATCCCCGAGCTGCCGAACGGCGGCTTGGCGAAGGACATCACGTTCGCACCCCGCAGTACGACGTCCGTCCGGGTCGAGCTCGTCGGCGCCGGCCTGAACGTCGGTCTGTCCGAGATCCAGGTGTACGACGGCGCTGACGCGGCCCGGGAAGGCACCATCACGGCCAGCAGCGGCTCGCCGTACAACGCAATCGACAGCCGACCGAGCTCGGAGTGGGTGTCGACCGAAACCAACCCGTGGGTGCGGATCGACTGGGTCAACACGCACCAACTCGACCGCATCGTGCTCAACGACCGCCCCGACCCGGCCAGCAACATCACCGGCGGCACGCTGACCTTCAGCGACGGCACGCGCCTCGCAGTCACCGGCATCCCGGCCGACGGCTCGGCCAAGATGGTGGCCTTCCCGGCCAAATCCGTGACCTGGGCCAAGTTCACGGCGACCGGCTCCGGCGGCAACGTCGGCCTGTCGCAGCTGCGCACCCTCTCGGCCCCGAACCTCGCGTCGAGCGCCGCGGTCGCCGGCTCATCGACGTACCGGAATGATCCCGCGTACGCCGCGCCGGCCGCGACTGACGGTGTGGTCAACCAGTGGTTCGCGGGCGAGTGGGCATCCAACGGGGAGCTCAATCCGAAGCTCACGCTGAGCTGGCCGGTCGCGCAACGCGTCAGCCAGGTCATCCTGTTCGACCGCAGCAACCTCGAAGACCAAGCGCGCGGCGGCACTCTCACCTTCAGCGACGGCAGCAAGGTCGCCGTGTCCGGCATCGACAACTCCGGCACCGGCCTGGTCGTCAACTTCCCGGCCCGCACCACGACCTCGGTCGTCTTCGAGACCGTAGGAGGCAAAGGTCTCAACAACGGGCTCGCCGAGATCCAGGCGTTCGGCGCCAACGACACCCGGCGTCTCGAGTCGGTCGACGACCCGGGCAAGTTCTGGCGGCACCGCAACAGCCTGGCCCGCATCGACCTGCCGGGCCAGCCCGACGCCGACTTCGACTTTCGCGTCGTCGCCGGCCTCGCTGACCGCGACGCGATCAGCTTCCAGTCCGTCAACTACCCCGGCAGCTATCTCCGGCACGCCGACGGCCTCCTCCGATTGGATGCCTACAGCAACCAACCGCTCTACCGCGCCGACGCCACCTTCCACCCCGATGGCCGCACCTTCCGCGCCCACAACTACCCCACGAACACCATCCAGCACACCGCCGACGGCCAACTCCGGATCGGCCCGGCCAGCACACCTGCGGCGGAGTTCACCATCCGCTAGTCGGTGTGGCGGGTGCGGTAGTTGCCAACCTTGTGGCGGTTGCCGCATCGCTGCATCGAGCACCAGCGGCGGTTGCCGGGGCGTGAGGTGTCGTAGAACATCAGGGCGCAGTTGCCGCCCTCGCACATGCGCAGGCGGGAGACCCGGCCGCTCCCGATGATCTCGACCAGGTCCTGGGCGGCCGCGCCCAGGACCTGTCGGGTCGTGATCGGTGTCTGCCAGCGGATCGCGCCGTTCTCGTCGAGCTCCGGGCGCGGGGTCTCCCCCACAGTGGCGTTCAGGTACTCACGGTCCGCCGACGTCAGCTGCCGCGCAGCGATGCCGGGGACCTCCTTGGCGTCGGCGATCAGACCCGGTACGACGTGCCACAGCATCGTGCGGAATTCCTTCAGCCGGGCCAGCTCCGCCTTGCTGATCCGGACGTCCTCGGCGGCGAACGGCAGCTCCGCGGCCAGGTAGGACTCGGCCAGCCAGGCAGCCGCGTCGTCCGGGGTCTCCAGCTGCTCGTAGCGATCCCAGGGTGGCGGTCCGCCGCTGAGGATCAGCTCGAGGGCGAAGCTGCCCGGATCGAACGTGTGCGTGACCCCGTCACGCGTCCGCAAACGTCTTGCGCCTGGCTTCATGTAACCACTATAGTCGGTGTTGCACACCGATATAACCGGTTACACGCTGAGGAGATGTCATGACCGTCACGGAGACCCTGCTCGAGCTCGAGGACCAGATGTGGCGCGCGAACCGGGAAGGCGACGGCTCCTTCTACGCGCAGTGGCTCCGCGACGACGCGCTCGCGGTCAGCAAGTACGGGATCATCGACAAGGCGACCGCCGTGCCGGGCATCCAGGCCAACCACAATCCGTACCTGAAGACGCCGCGCACCGACGAGAAGGTGATCATCGTCGACGACAACACGGCGATCGTCACCTACCGCGTCGAGGTGACGGTGCTGCTGGACGGGCAGGAGGCGCAGTTCCCGTCGTACGCGAGCACGGTCTGGAACAACGGCTCCGGCGAGTGGCGCGTCATCTTCCACCAGCAGACGGCCCTCTGATGCCGACCGGGCAGACGAAGGACGCCGGCTGGAACATCGGCGTCTCGAAGACCTTGGAGTACGACGTCAGCGACGTCTGGACGTTCCTACTCAGCCCGGCCGGCGTCGCTCTCTGGCTCGGCGGCGGTGCCACGCTGGCCGACGGAGCGCCGTACGAGACTGATGACGGGACTGTCGGTGAGGTGCGCAGTCTGCATGACAACAACCGGGTCCGGTTGACCTGGCAGCCGGCGGATTGGGCGCATGAGAGCACGGTGCAGGTCGCGGTCTCCGCGTCGGGCAACAAGACGGTACTGCGCTTCCACCAGGAACGGCTGGCGAACGCCGACGAGCGCGAACGCCAGCGAGTTCACTGGGAGCAGGTCATGACTGCCGTGGTGCAGGGACTAGACGGCGGCGAGTAGCGCGTCGTCCAGCTCCTTGACGAGCTTGGCCTTCGGGCGAGCGCCGACGACAGCCCAGATCGGCTGACCGTGATGGAAGAGCATCAGGGTCGGCAACGCCATCACGCGGTAGGCGGCGGAGATTGCGGGGTTCTCGTCGGCGTTGAGCTTTACCACAGTCAGCCGATCGTGGCGCTCGGCGCCGATCTGCTCCAGGATCGGCAGGATCTGGTGGCAGGGCCCGCACCACTGGGCCCAGAAGTCCACCAGCACCGGCTTGTCCGCGCGCAGTACCAGTTCCTCGAAGGTGGTCTCGTCGACCACTTGCAGGTCACTCATCATTGTCTCGTCCTCCAGCTCTCGGCATCGGTCAGGAGGCCGGACAACCGGCTTCGCAGCGCGGTGAGCTCAGCGATCCGCTGATCCACCTCGGCGATCCGGATCCGGTACGCCGTCAGCGAGGCCGGGCACACGTCGGCCCGGTCGTTGCCGGCCCGCAGGCACTCGATGAACGGGTACGTCTGCTCGGCGGTCAGCCCGAGGCTCAGCAACGCCTTCACCTCGCGCACGATCAGCACGTCTTCGGCGTCGTACGCGCGGTACCCGTTCGGCTCGCGATGCGGCTTCAACAGCCCCTGCGACTCGTAGTACCGAACCGCCTTCACCGTCACACCGGCCGCTGCCGCCAGATCCCCGATCCGCATCCTGCCTCCTTGCCTAGACGCTAAACCCTGCCCCCAGGGTCAAGGTCAAGCCTAGGCTTCGCCGTCTCCCGGATCGAGATAGCCGCAGCGCGTACAGCGGTCGCCGCGACCGATGTCGTGGTGCGGGCGATCCGACCAGACGTAGTCGCAGCGCGTGCAGAGGTCGACGGTGTAGCAACTGGTGCGCTCGAAATCCTCGTTCGAACTGCGTGGCCGCGGCAGCTTGTCACCTGAGTAGCTGACGGTGTCGTGCGCCATGACCACCTTCTGATCACCGCAGTCCAGACAGGTCACCCGCGCCCCGCACGGATGGGGACTCTCGCCGATTCCTTGCGGCTCTCCCCAGTTGTGCCAGATCGACGAGTCCAGTTCCTGGCCACAGGCGCGGCAGTGCTGGATCTGCCGGCAGGGAGAGTCGGCGGCGACCTTCCACTTGACCTCGGGACGGTGGAAGCGCAGGCGGCACAAGACCGGCCGGCTTGCCTGAAGTTGGGCCATCAGGCATTCTCCGTCGCACCGAGCAATCACGTCCAGATCCAGGAGGACAGCTGAGCGCACATCTCGGCACCTTCACCGCACCAGGCCTCCCGACCGACGGCCGCGTCGTCGAACGGACGGCGGTGCGTGGCGTGCTGTTCGACGGGCCTCGGCTGTTGCTGCTGAGTTCGAGGCACGGTGACTTCAAGTTCCCGGGCGGTGGAGTCGAGGCAGGCGAGTCGTTCACCGAGGCCCTGGTGCGCGAGTTCCAGGAAGAGTGCGGGTACGGCGATGTCGTGGTCGGCGCGGAACTGGGCACGACCCGGGAAGAGGTAGCGGCCGAGGAAGCGGCGTACGACGTGTTCGGGATGACGTCGTACTACTTCGCCTGCACCGGCGGTGCCGCCCTGGGCGCGCAGCAACTGGAGGGATACGAGGCTGACCTACAGCTCGTGCCGCAGTGGGTGACCATGGCGGAGGCGTTGGCGGCCAACCGCGCCGTACTGGCGAGTGGTGTCGGCGTGATGCGCTGGCTGGTGCGGGAAACCGCCGTACTCAGCTGGCTTGACGCACGAACTCCGTGAGCCACTCCCCCAGCGCCTTCGCGCTCGTATCGACCATGGTCGGCCAGTCGAAGGCAGCGCCGTCAGCTGCATCCGACACGTGCTTGATGACCTTGACCGGTACGCCGAACTCACGGCAGGCGTAGACGACGCCGTAGGCCTCCATGTCGACCAGATGCGCCCGCTCAGCCAGCCGATCCCGTACGGCGGGGTCGGCCACGAACACGTCGCCGGAAGCCAGCACCGTCCCGTCACCACCGTCGACCGGCAACTCCTCCTGCGGGTCGAGCCCGATCGCCCGGATCGCATCGGCGTTCAGGTCGTGGTTGATCACGCTGCTCGGCAGATAGATCCCCGACAACCCGTCGCGCAACGCCCCCGTCGTACCGGCGTTGAGAACCACCAGATCCGACGTGTCCCGCCCAGCCAACCACCGGGCCATGGACACTGCGGCCTGCGTCTTGCCGACCCCGGTGATCAGGACCGGCAACCCCTCCGGCACATATCGAGCTTCCCCGCGAACAGCACTCGCCACGACGTAGTCGGTCACGGGGAAAGGCTACCGTCAGCCGACGGTGACCGTGGGCTCGCCGGTGGCGGTGGTCTCGCCCATCTCCTCGGCGATCCGCATCGCCTCCTCGATCAGGGTCTCGACGATCTTGGACTCGGGGACGGTCTTGATGACCTCGCCCTTGACGAAGATCTGGCCCTTGCCGTTGCCGGAGGCAACGCCGAGGTCGGCCTCGCGGGCCTCGCCGGGACCGTTCACGACACAGCCCATGACGGCGACGCGGAGCGGGACCTCCATGCCCTCGAGGCCGGCGGTGACCTGCTCGGCCAGGGTGTAGACGTCCACCTGGGCGCGGCCGCAGGACGGGCAGGAGACGATCTCGAGCTTGCGCTCGCGCAGGTTCAGCGACTGCAGGATCTGCAGGCCGACCTTGACCTCCTCGACCGGCGGGGCGGACAGCGAGACCCGGATGGTGTCGCCGATGCCCTTGGACAGCAGGGCGCCGAAGGCGGTCGCGGACTTGATCGTGCCCTGGAACGCCGGGCCGGCCTCGGTGACGCCGAGGTGCAGCGGCCAGTCGCCGCGCTCGGAGAGCAGCTCGTAGGCGCGGACCATGATGACGGGGTCGTTGTGCTTGACGGAGATCTTGAAGTCGTGGAAGTCGTGCTCCTCGAACAGCGAGGCCTCCCAGACCGCGGACTCGACCAGCGCCTCGGGCGTGGCCTTGCCGTACTTCTTCAGCAGCCGCGGGTCCAGCGAACCGGCGTTGACGCCGATCCGGATCGAGGTGCCGTGGTCCTTGGCGGCGGCCGCGATCTCCTTGATCTGGTCGTCGAACTTGCGGATGTTGCCCGGGTTCACCCGGACCGCCGCACAGCCGGCCTCGATCGCTGCGAACACGTACTTCGGCTGGAAGTGGATGTCGGCGATCACCGGGAGCTGTGAGTGCTGCGCGATCTCGGCCAGCGCGTCGGCGTCGTCCTGCGACGGGCAGGCGACCCGGACGATGTCACAGCCGGCCGCGGTCAGCTCCGCGATCTGCTGCAGGGTGGTGTTGACGTCGGAGGTCAGCGTCGTGGTCATCGACTGCACCGAGACCGGCGCGTCGCCACCGACCAGCACCTTGCCCACCTTGATCTGGCGGGTCTTCCGGCGCGGGGCCAGGACTGGCGGCGGCAGCGCGGGCATGCCCAGGGAGATGCTCATGATTCCTTACTCGTTGGGTGAGAGGGTCAGCCGTTGAACAGACGGATCGGGTTCACGATGTCGGCGATGACGAGCAGCACACCCATCACCGTGATCACACTCGCCATCACGTACGCGATCGGGAGCAGTTTGGCGACGTCGACGTACCCGGGGTCGGGGCGGCCGAACAGCCTCGCGAAGCCGCTCCGGACGCCTTCCCAGATCGCGCCGATCATGTGACCGCCGTCGAGCGGCAGCAGCGGGATGAAGTTGAACAGGGCAAGGAAGAGGTTGAGCGAGGCAAGCAGTGAGACCAGGAAGGCGATCCGCTCGCCACCGGTCAGCTCCTGGTTCGACGCGATCTCGCCGGCCACCCGGCTGGCGCCGACGACACTCATCGGGCTGTTCTCGTCGCGCTCACCGCCGACGATCGACTTCGCCACCCCGACGAGCTTGGCCGGGAAGTTGCCGATCGCCTTCACGGTGGCGACGGTCAGCTCGCCCATCTTGTCCACCACGAACGCCGGGCCCTGCCGCTCGAGCTTCATCTCCGGGGAGACGCCGAGGAACCCGACCGAGACGAACTTGTCCGACCCGGCCTCCTTGGGAACCTGGTTCAGGATCGTGTTGGTCCGCAGGGTCTGCTGCGCACCCTTGCGCTCGACAACGATCGTGGCGGGCTTGTCGGTGTTCGCGCGGATCAGCGGGGTGAGCTGGTCCCAGCTGGAGATCTGGGTGCCGTTGAAGGAGACGATCCGGTCGCCGATCTGGAAGCCCGCGGTCTTGGCCGGCGACACCGCGTCCTGATCGGTGCACTTGCGGTCCGCGGTGGCCTGGCTGGCCGGGATCACGCAGTCGGTGACCGTGGACACGGTCGTCTGCGCGACATTGGCGCCGTACAGCATGAAGAGACCGCCGAACAGGAGGAACGCGATCGCGACGTTGACCAGCGGGCCGGACGCCATCACGATCAGCTTCTTCCACCACACCTTCTGGTAGAACAGCCGGCCGTTGTCGGCGGGGTCGATCGTCTCGTACTCCGCGTTGCGCGCGTTCTCGGCGATCGACTGGATCGGGCCGGTGCTGGCCTTGCGGACCTTGCCCGGATCCTCGCCCTTGGCGGGCGGCAGCATGCCGATGATGCGGACGAAGCCACCGGCCGGAATCGATTTGAAGCCGTACTCCGTCTCGCCGCGCTTGACCGACCAGACGGTCCGGCCGAACCCGACGAAGAACTGGGTCACCTTCATCCCGAAGGCCTTGGCCGGAAGCATGTGACCGACCTCGTGCAGGGCCACCGACACGATGATGCCGAGGGCGAACACGACGATGCCGAGGGTGGTGAGCAGTACGGTCATGCGTTCGTGGTCTCCTGTACTCCGGTGATCTCGCGCGCCCGGGTCCGCGCCCAGGCATCCGCCGCGAGTACGTCGTCGACGGACAGCTCCTCGTACGAGGGTACGTCGTGCTCGGTCAGCACCTGAGCGACTGTGTCGACGATCGCCAGGAACGGCAGCCGGCCGTCCCGGAACGCCTGCACGCAGACCTCGTTGGCCGCATTGAAGACCGCGGGCGCGGTGCCGCCGCGGGTGCCGGCCTCGCGGGCCAGGCCGACGGCCGGGAACGCCTCGCCGTCCAGCGGGAGGAACTGCCAGTTGCTCGCCTTGGCCCAGTCCCAGGGCGGCGACGCGTCCGTTATCCGGTCGGGCCAGCCCAGGCCGAGCGCGATCGGAAGCGTCATGGTCGGCGGTGAGACCTGCGCGATCGTCGAGCCGTCGTGGAACTCGACCATCGAGTGCACCGCCTGCTGCGGGTGCACCACGACGTCCACCCGGTCCATCGGGATCCCGAAGAGCAGGTGCGCCTCGATCAGCTCGAGCCCCTTGTTGACCAGGGTGGCCGAGTTGATCGTGACGACCGGGCCCATCGCGAAGTTCGGGTGGGCAAGCGCTTGCTCCACGGTGACGTCCGCGAGCTCGGACCGCTTCCGCCCGAGGAACGGGCCACCGCTCGCGGTCAGGAGCAAGCGTCGTACCTCATCGGGGGCGCCGCCTCGCAGGCACTGCGCGATCGCACTGTGCTCGGAGTCGACCGGCACGATCTGACCGGGCTTCGCCCGCCGGGTGACGACGGGGCCGCCGATGACGAGGGACTCCTTGTTCGCCAGAGCCAGCGTGTTGCCCGCGTCCAGCGCGGCGAGTGTCGGCCGCAGACCGACCGAGCCGGTGATGCCGTTCAGTACGACGTCGCACGGGGTCGCGGCCAGCTCGCTCGACGCATCCGGACCGGTGACGATCTTCGGAATGCGGAACTCGCCCTGCGCGTACCCGTGGCGCTGCGCCTCGGCGTAGAACGCGAGCTGCAGATCCTGCGCCACTGTGGCCTTCGCCACCGCGACCACCTCGACGCCGAACTCCAGCGCCTGCTCGGCCAGCAGCCCGACGTTGTCGCCACCGGCCGACAGCCCCAGCACGCGGAACCGGTCGCGGTTGCGCCCGATCAGCTCGAGCGCCTGGGTGCCGATCGAACCGGTCGAGCCGAGGATGACGACGGTACGCGGGTTCACACCGCCATCATCCCAGGTGCCGCCCCGAGGTGACGACCCCGGTGTAAGTGACGACCCCGGACTATTGAACTCTCCGCCGGCACCCCCGTACGGCGTACCGTGGCCTGCATGAGTCTGGAGCAGCCGCCGCCCGGTCAACGGGCCTCTGACAACGACCGGGAACGCGCGGCGAGCGTGCTCCAGGAAGCCCACACCGACGGCCGCCTCGACTTCCAGGAACTGGACGAGCGGCTCACCCAGGTCTACGCGGCCAAGACCCAGATCGAGCTGCGCGACGCGACCGCCGACCTGGTCCCGGTCCGGGACACCAGCAAGCCGGCCGAGGTGATGATCCGGGCCACCCACAGTTCGCAGAAACGCGAAGGCGCCTGGCATGTCCCGGAGCGCGTCGCCGCCGAACTGGTGCACTCCTCGGCCCGCCTCGACTTCACCGACGCCGCGGTGCACTGGCCCGAGGTGACCGTCACCGCCAACCTCACCCACAGCTCGATGACGATGATCGTCCCGGTCGGCTGGTCGGTCACCCTCGACGACGTCGAGCTGCACGGCGGTTCAGCCAGCAACAAGACAGTCGGCGCCGGACCCAACGCCGTACACCTCATCGTGAAGGGCGGCGCCCGCTACAGCTCCCTGACCGTCCGCCACCCCCGCAAACGCCACTGGTGGTGGCCCTGGTACCGCAAGTGATCTAAACCTCGTTCGCGGTGGTCTGGTTGCCGATACCGTGAGCGCATGACCGTTTCGTTGGATCTGGTGGACGTCGACTCGTTGCTGACCGCTGAGGAGGTCGACGTGCGGGCGGCTGCGCGGCGGTTCGCGGACGAGCGGTTGCGGCCTTCGTTGCCGGAGTGGTTCGAGAGCGCGAGTATTCCGGCGCGGGAGCTGGCCAAGGAGCTGGGGGCGCTCGGGTTCCTGGGGATGCACCTGACTGGGTACGGGTGCGCGGGGCTCGGGCCGGTGGCTTACGGGCTGGCCTGCCTGGAGATCGAGGCTGCCGACTCGGGGATGCGGTCGCTCGTGTCGGTGCAGGGGTCGCTGGCGATGTATGCGATCTGGAAGTACGGCAGTGCTGAGCAGAAGGAAGAGTGGCTGCCCCGGATGTCCGCGGGTGAGGCGATCGGGTGCTTCGGGCTGACCGAACCCGACTTCGGCTCCAACCCCGGCGGGATGCGCACCAACGCGCGGCGCGACGGTGACGACTGGGTGCTGAACGGCTCGAAGATGTGGATCACCAACGGGTCGGTCGCCGACGTGGCGGTGGTGTGGGCGCGGACTGACGACGGCGTGCGCGGCTTCGTCGTACCGACGTCGACGCCGGGCTTCTCTGCCCCGGAGATCAAGGTGAAGATGTCGCTGCGCGCGTCCGTCACCTCGGAGCTCGTGCTGGAAGACGTCCGGCTGCCTGCTTCGGCTGTGCTGCCTGAGGCACGTGGACTGTCAGGCCCCTTGGGCTGTTTGAACGAGGCGCGCTTCGGCATCATCTTCGGCGCCATGGGTGCGGCCCGCGACTGTCTGGAGACAGCAATCGCGTACGCCGGTGAGCGGACCGTCTTCGACAAGCCGTTGTCCGGCTACCAGCTCACGCAGGCGAAGATCGCCGACATGGCCGTCGAGCTCAACAAGGGCATCCTGCTCGCCGTCCACCTCGGCCGGCTGAAGGAGAAGGGCACGCTCCGCCCCGAGCAGGTCAGTGTCGGCAAGCTGAACAACACCCGCGAAGCCATCGCGATCGCCCGCGAGTGCCGGACCATCCTGGCCGCCAACGGCATCAGCGGCGAGTACCCGATCATGCGGCACGCCAACAACCTCGAGTCCGTCCTCACCTACGAGGGCACCTCGGAGATCCACCAACTGGTCATCGGCCAAGCCCTCACCGGCCAGAACGCCTTCCGCTGACCGCATGCTCGCAGAACCCGCAGTCGACCGAGAAGCCACGACGCACTACGCATGCGGGGGTGACGCGATGGGTACTGGGAGTGAAATCCCATTACTCCACGTCACGGGGCCAGGAGTTCCGAGAGGAGTCAGGCATGCGTATCGGAGTCGGAATCGCGCTCGTCACGGTCGGGGCCATCATCGCGTTCGCTGTCCGGGACACCTCGGACAGCCTGAATCTGCACGCGCTCGGGATCATCATCATGCTCGCCGGCGCCGTCGGCATCTGGTTGTCGTACCGGCTGGCGAACCCGCGCAGCCGCGACGAGGCCACGATGCTCAAGCCGGAGGTCGAGAAGCAGTACAGCGTCGCGCCGCACGAGAAGGTCGCCGAGACCGTGATCGACGTGACCCCGACGCACCTCCGCGAAGGTCACAACGGCTTGAGCAAGTAGTCACACTCATCCGCATGTGACCGTACGACGGACCCGTCCGCAGCCTGCTCGGTCCAGCGGTCGATCACTCGCGGCCCGGACCACAGGTGGTAGCCCAGCCGCTCGTACAGCCGGCGGGCGCCGTCGTTCTCCGGTCCGACGCCTAGGCCGATCCACGCCCGCCCCCAGTCCCGCGCCAACACCTCGGCGGCGCGGACGAGCGCCGTACCGATCCCCTCGTTGCGCACGAACGCGTCCAGCCCGTTGATCTCGGCGGGGTCCTCGGCGGCCTGCAGTTCGGCGTACTTCGAACGCTTCAGGACCACCGTCTGCCCGACGATCACGCCTGCACGCCGCGCCAGCAGGTAGGCACCGTCCCCGGCCCGCTGCACCTCCCAGCGGCCCAGCACATGATGCTGCGCAGCCGGCGAGTCCATCGACCCGATCAGCTGGTCGACGTCTCCACGTGTAGCCGGCCCGATCTCCATCACCCGACCGTACGACGTACCGGCGGCGGGCGCAGCCGAGTTTCAAGGCTGGATGCGCTGATGGGCCACCGCGGATCGGCCGATGGGGCATCGTTGGCGCGGCGTCCGGGTGATCTCTTCGCTGCGGACCGGGTTCAGGCACTGCCACCGGATCAACTGGAAAGAAACCTTCCAGTTGCCGGAGGCATCGATGCACGCCGATAGACCGATCATGGTGATTTCACCTCATCTCGACGACGCTGTACTAAGCGTCGGTGCGAGCTTGGCTGCGCTGACCGCGCAGGGCCGCGACGTCACCGTCTGCACTGTGTTCGCCGGTGAACCGACGCCGCCGTTCTCGGAGTTCGCCCGCGAGCTCCACAGCATCAGCGGGCTGGGCGACGATGCGGTGGCGCAGCGACGTCAGGAGGACCGTGAGGCCACAGAGATCCTCGGGGTCCGGTCACTGCACCTGCCGTTCCTGGACGCGGTCTATCGGCAGGACGAGACCGGCTGGATCGTGGAGTCGTTTGATTCCTTGTTCGAACGCCGGACCGACGACGCACTGGTCGAAGAGATCGCTCAGGCCATCCACAAAGCCTTCGGCGACGAGTGGCCGGCCGAGCTGTGGACCTGTGCGGCCTTCGGCGACCATGTCGATCATCGGATCACCCGGGATGCGGTGGCCCGGCTGGCGCACGAGCACAACCTGAAGCTGGTGTTGTGGGAGGACTTCCCCTACGCGGCCGGGCAGGCGCACGCTGCAGTTGGCCAGCCTGCGTGCGTGCCCGACGTGACGCGGGCGCACCTGCAACAGAAGGTGGAGGCTGTCGCGCGGTACCCGTCGCAGCTCACCATGCTGTACGGCGCGGAGCGGGAGTGGCGCGACGGCAAGAGTCTGGACTGGCGCTCAGAGCTGCTCGACCACGCTGCCGACCGGGCCGAGCACGGCGGCTACGAGCTGCTCTGGCACGTTGCTCTTGGGCCGCCGAACTCAAGCGCCGTGGGACCGGCGGGCGTCGACCAATCGCAAGAGTTCCGGCCGCTGCCGTGAGTTGCGCCGAGGTGGCGATTCACGGAGTTGTGCGTCGTCTGCCGGCCTGTGGCATTTGGCTGGCTATCCGTTGAGATTGACCGTTCTCTGCTCAAATTTTGAGGGGAGAAGGGTCAACTTGCGGGGAGATCCCCTCGTTTTCTGGACGGCAACCGAAGCCCGGAAGCTCAGGCGACGGGCACCCGGGCGCCGACCTCGCCATCCACCTCAGCCACAGGATCGGCCAGCCACCCTGCTCGTTGACACCGGCCACGGCGGCGGACAACCACCGGGTACGCCGCCGGCCGCATCGCGACGCGCGGAAACGTGGTTTGCGGGGGTCTGCTGCCACCCAGCGGCAGCAGGTCCCCGCAAAGACGTCCGTGGATCGGTGGCTGGGCGGGATGGTGCGGCCGGTCGCCGAGGTTGCGGTTGCTTGGGCTTCCGGGCTGTGGTTGGTCCCGACGATCAGGAGGCTTGGTGGGTGACCCGACGCGGTAGTTGCTGACGCCGGACCAACTGCTACTTAGCGACCTCGGTCGCCCGCGACTCCCGTACGACGGTGACGCGGATCTGGCCCGGGTAGGTGAGCTCTTCCTCGACCTGCTTGGCGATGTCGCGGGCCATCACCTGGGCCGCGATGTCGTCGACGGCGTCCGGCAGCACCATCACGCGGATCTCGCGACCGGCCTGCATCGCGAAGACCTTCTCCACGCCGTCGTGGTGCATCGCGATCTCCTCGAGTCGCTCGAGGCGCTGCACGTAGGCCTCCAGCGATTCGCGGCGGGCGCCCGGCCGGCCACCGCTGACCGCGTCCGCGGCCTGGGTGAGCACGGCCTCGACCGTCCGCACCTCGACCTCGTTGTGGTGCGCCTCGATGCAGTGCACGACATCGTCGTTCTCGCCCCATTTGCGGGCCAGCTCGGCACCGACGATCGCGTGGCTGCCCTCGGACTCGTGGGTGAGCGCCTTACCGATGTCGTGCAGGAACGCGCCACGCTTGCACAGCTTCGGATCCAGCCCGAGCTCGGCCGCCATCATCCCGGCGAGGTGCGCGGACTCGATCAGGTGCTTGAGCACGTTCTGCCCGTACGACGTCCGGTAGCGCAGCAGACCCATCGTCCGGATCAGCTCCGGGTGCAGGTCGGTGATCCCCACCTCGGCCATCGCGTCCTCGGCGGCCCGCTCACACAGCTCGGCGACCTCGCCCTTGCTGCGCTCGTAGATCTCCTCGATCCGGCTGGGGTGGATCCGCCCGTCCAGCACCAGCGAATCCAGCGTCAGCCGCGCGGTCTCCCGGCGTACCGGGTCGAAGCAGGACAGGAGCACGGCCTCGGGGGTGTCGTCGATGATCAGGTTCACGCCGGTGGTCTGCTCGAAGGAGCGGATGTTGCGCCCCTCGCGACCGATGATCCGGCCCTTCATGTCGTCGCTGGGCAGATGCACCACCGACACGACGGACTCGCTCGTCTGCTCACTCGCCAGCCGCTGGACCGCACCAGTGATGATCTTGCGCGCCTTCGTCTCACCCTCGTCGAGCGCCTGCCGCTCGATGTCGCGGACGATCGTGTGCGCGTGCCGCTTCGCCTCGGCCTCGATGGCGGCGACCAGCTCGGCGCGGGCCTGCTCGGTGGTCAGATTCGCGACGCCTTCCAGGATCCGGCGGCGTTCGTCCTCGAGGTCCTTGATCTCCGCCTTGCGCTGGTCGAGCTCGGCCAGCTGGGCGGTCAGCTCGAGCTGCCGCTCCTCGCCCTGCCGGTGCTGCTCGTCGAGCCGCTCCTCGCGCTCGGTCAGCCGGTGATCGCGCCGCTCCATCTCCAGCCGCTGCTCGCGCAGGTCGTCGCGGATCGACTGCGCCTCCGCCTCGACCTCCCGCCGTACCTCCGACGCCCGCTGCTCGGCATCACGCCGCACCTCCGAGGCGCGGTCCTCCGCGGCCCGGCGGATCTCCTCGGCGCGCTGCTCCGAGGTCTCGGCCCGGACCCGCAGTACGGCGGCCTCCTCCTCGGCCTGGCGCTTGATCAGCTCGGCCTGGGACTTGGCGCCGGACGTGATCGTCGAGGCCTCCAAGGTGGCGGTCGCCGCGGCCGCGGTGTTGTCGGCGGCCTTGCGGCGCGACAGCGTGAAGCCGATCCAGGCCAGCAGGCCGGCGATCACCAGGCCGACCACAGACAGGCCGATCACGGTCGGCCCGGCGGAGCTCGCCAATGCCACGAGTGCCATCGGCCTCTCCCCTCGTCGAGTCACGCACCAGGCGGGACTGTGTCAATCGGTCGGAGGGGTCACTCTGTGTCACCAGGTACGGCGATTTCCGTCGGCAACCGGTCCGGCTGCGACGGCTCGGCCTCCAGGCAACGGGGGCATCGTCACCAAGGCCGCCTGAGCACCGTCGATCCGACGGCAGTACAAGTCGCCGTCGTCCCGTTCAGCTCGTGAGAACTGCCAGCTCGCTATAACCGCCACCGTGAGGTGGAGTGATCCCTTCGTATTCCCGAGGCTAGGCGTGCCCCATCACCCGGTCAAGACGGACACTCCCCCGGGGACCCACCACATCCGCGACCCGATCGCAGGAACAGACCAGGGGCTCCACTGGTCCATCGATGACGGGCGCGCGCCGCGGTCGCGGCGCCGCCCACAACGCTACCTACCGATTACTCTCCGCAGCGATTACTCGCGCGGGCCGGGCAGGCCGGTCGCCGTACCGCCGGTCTCCGCACCTTCGGCGGACGAGCCGGCCGAGGCCGCGTCGGACGGCTCGGGAGTCTCGCCACCGACCGTCCGGCTCTCGGGAGCATCAGCGGCGGCTTCTGGGGTGCTCTCAGGCGCGGTTTGGGGCGTTTCGGTGGATTCACCGGTCTGCTTGTCGACGAAAGTGCCGACTTTTTCCTGTACCGCGTCGACCTTGGCCGCGTACTTCCCACCGGTCTGCTTGTCGATCAGATCGCCGGCCTTCGCTACGCCGTCCTTGATCTTGTCCGGGTTCTGCTTGACGACGTTCCGGAGCCAGTTCTTAGCCTGTTCCTGGAATTCGTTCATTGCACCCTCCGCGGTGTGTCAGGGGCGGATCGACGGAAAATCCCCAGCGTACGGACTCAGCCAAATACTGAGCCCTCTTCGGATAACACACCGTCGCAACCGACCCGTCAACGCCCCTCGCCGCCGACAGCGCCACGGATTCACCCGCCGGAGCCTGCCAGCGCCCGGCTCGTCGGCGTCTCGTGGCCCAAATAGTCCGCCGGCCGCCCCTCGAACAGCACCCTTCCACCGTGCCGCCCCGGGCCGGGACCGAGGTCGATCAGCCAGTCGGCCCGCCGGATCACCTCCAGATTGTGCTCGACCACGACCACGCTGTGTCCGTGCTCGACCAGCCGGTCCAGCACGCCCTGCAGCGTCTCGACGTCGTCCAGGTGCAGCCCGGTCGTCGGTTCGTCCAGCACGTACGTCGTCCGCTCCCGCGCGACCCGTAGTTCCTTCGCGATTTTCACCCGCTGGCATTCACCACCGGAAAGCGTGTTCAGCGACTGTCCCAACCGCAAATATCCCAACCCGACCGCCGCCAACTGCCGCAGCCCGCGCGCGATCCCGGCATCGGGCAACTCGGTGATCGCCTGCTCGATCGTCAACTCGTCGACGTCGGCGATCGAATACCCGTTCACCAGGTAGGTAAGGGATTCCGGCGAAAAACGCCGCCCGTCACACGCCGGGCAAACAACCTCCTGCCCTTCCATGAATGCCAGATCCGTGTGCAGCACACCAAGTCCCCGGCACTCCGGACACGCCCCCGCCGAATTCGCACTGAACATCGCCACCGGCACCCGGTTGCGCTCGGCAAAAAGCTTGCGCACGGCCGGCGCGATCCCGGTGTACGTGAGCGGCGTCGAACGCCGGCTCGTCCCGACCGCCTTCTGGTCGATCACCACCGCCGAGCACTGCGCCACCAACTCAGCCGCCAAACTCGACTTCCCCGACCCCGCCACCCCCGTCAGCACAGTCATCACCCCACCCGGAACCCGCACCGTCACATCCCGCAAGTTGTTCCGCCCAGCCCCAGCCACCACCAGCCACCCACCCGGCCCCTCCTGCCGCTCACCACGGGCCTCCTCACCCGCCTGCCCAACACCCCTCGCAACCACCCCCACCTCACGCCCCACACGGCCGTCCGCTCCCGCCTTCCGCGCTGCCCGCCCGTCCGAGTCCGCAGCCCAACCGCCTTGCTTCGCTTGGCGTTGTAGGGCGCGGGCGGTTGGGGTTTGTGCTTTCAGGAGTTCGGCGTACGTGCCCTGGAAGACGATGCGCCCACCGGCGGCGCCGGCACCCGGGCCGACCTCGATGATCTGATCCGCGTGCCGCATCACCGCCGGGTCGTGTTCGACCACGAGCACGCTGTTTCCGCTGTCCCGCAGTTGCTCCAGCAACGCGATCATCGAATCCACGTCGGTCGGATGCAGACCGACGGTCGGCTCATCGACGACGTACGTGAGTTCGGTCAGGCTCGACCCGAGTTGCTTCACCGTCTTGATCCGCTGCGACTCACCACCCGACAAACTCGTCGTCGCCCGCGCGAGCGCCAGATACCCGAGCCCGATGGTGACCATCGCCTGCAGCCGCACGGACAACGCCGACACCACCGGTGCAACGGCCGGCTCCTCGATCCCCCGCACGAACTCCAGCAGCTCAGTGACCTCCCACTGAGCAAGCTCACCAATCGTCCGGCCACCCACAGTCGCCGTACGCGCATCCTTCGCGAGCCGATCCCCATCGCACTCCGGGCAAACGCCCGAACGCGTGAACCGCTGGATCGCCGCCTGCTTCCGCTCCGAGAGGTTGTCCGCGGTGTGCAGGTAGACACGCTCGAACCGTTCGACGACACCCTCATAATCCTTCGGCAGTTTGCGTCCGAGCTCAGCCGCCGCGCTCCCGCCGTACAGCAACGCCTCTCGCTCACCGTCCGACCACTCGCGCAACGGAGTGTCGACGTCGAACGAACCGATGTCGGCGTACTGCGAGTACCAGTACTTGCCCGGCCCGAAGCCAGGCAGCCGGATCGCCCCCTCCACCAGCGACTTGTCGAGATCCAGGAACCGATCGACCGCGCTCACCACGACCTCCCCCAGCCCCGAACACACCGGGCACATCCCCGTCGGGTCGTTGAACGAGAACCGGTTCGACTCACCGACCTGCGGCTCGCTCAGTCGCGAGAACATCAGCCGCACGTACGTCCACGCGTCCGTGACGGTCCCGACCGTCGACCGCGCGTTGCCGCCGATCCGGCGCTGGTCGATCACGATCACCGGCGTCAGCCCGTCGATGTGCTCGACCTCCGGCCGCGCCCACTTCGGCAACCGGTTCCGCGCGAACGGCGGAAACGTCTCGTTCAGCTGGAATCCCGCCTCGGCGGCGATCGTGTCGAACACCAGCGACGACTTGCCCGACCCCGAGCGCCCCACGAACACGACCAGCTGATTCCGCGGTACGACGAGGTCGATCCCGGCGAGATTGTTCGTCCGGGCCTGGCGCAGGGTGATGGCTCGTTCGTTCATGGCTTGTTCGTTCATGAGAGCGACGCTATGAGCAGATGTGGCCTGATTCTGGCCACATCTTTTGCCATCATGGGGAGATGGCCGACGTCACCGCACGAATGCTCGCGCTGCTGTCGACGCTGCAGACCGGGCGCTCGTTCACCGGCGACGAGCTGGTGCAGCGGCTCGGCGTCAGCCCGCGCACCCTGCGCCGGGATGTCGACCGGCTGCGCGGCTACGGGTACCCGGTGGAGACCCAGCCCGGCCCCGGCGGCTACTACCGGCTGACGGCCGGGCGGTCGATGCCTCCGCTCGTCCTGGACGACGACGAGGCGGTCGCGACCCTGCTTGCCTTGGCCTCGCTCGGCTCGATCGGATCCTCGGCGGAGGGCGGGATCGACGATGCTGCCACCCGCGCGTACGGGAAGGTCGACCAGTTCCTGCCGGCACGGCTCCGATCCCGGGCCGTCGCGGTCCGGGCGAGTGTCGAGACCAGTCATCAGGAGGCGCCGAGCGTCCCCGCAGGCCAGCTCGGCGAACTCGCGGAAGCCATCGGCCGCCAGGAACGCATCTCGTTCGCCTACCGCACCGCTCGCGGCCCGGAGACGACTCGCCGCGTCGAGCCGTACCGGCAGATCCACCACCTGCTGCGCTGGTACCTGCTGGCCTGGGACCTCGATCGCGACGACTGGCGCGTGTTCCGCGTCGACCGCATCGACGATCTACGTCGCAGTACGACGCGCTACACCGCGCGCCCGCTTCCCGCGGACTCCGCGACGGACTATCTGCGCGCGGGACTACAGAAGGCGAAGCATCCGATTCGGCTCGTCATCGACGCTTCGGCCGAGTCCGTCATTGATGCGTTCAAATACCAGGACGCAGAGATCCAAGCGATTGATGCGAGCCGCACCGAGATCGCTGTTGCACTGGACAGCTGGCACTGGCTCCTTCTGCCGCTGGCTTTTCTCGATGCCGACTACCGCATCGTACAGGCGCCGCCGGAGTTTCTCGCGGGCTTTCAGTCCTTCGCTCGGCGTCTCCGCGACGCGAGCATTTCCTGAGCCGAGGCTGCCGGAGCGAACACCAGCCAGCCGTCGAGCAACGCGTCTCGCAACACCTGCTCCGGGACCTGGTCCAGCTCGATGAGCACGGCGGGGTAGTTGTCGAAATGCTGGATCGTGAAGAACCCGTCTCCCGACCGTGCCGTCAGGACCGCTTCTCTCTCGCCCAGGTCCTCGAGCCGGACCGCGAGAATCGGTCCCTCCGGCGGTGTCTCGTCACCGAACCGTTTCAGATCCGCCTTGCTGAACGGACGTTCCCAGGCATACGCCTTACCTTCGACCACCCAGGTGCGATAGCCGTGCCGCGTCGTCTCCTCGGTCCCCGGCAGCTCCGCGACCAGCCGCTCCACGTCGTCCAGGCTCGCCATCACTCGACCTCGATTCCCGATGAATCCAGCAACGGAAACTCTTCGTGGGAAGCGTCGAGCTCCTGCTTGATGATGCTCATCGCCATCCCGCCCGGATACCCCTTGCGCGCCAGCATCCCGAGCAGCCGCCGCATCGCGACCTGTCGGTCGAGCGAACGCATCGACCGCAGCTTCTTCCGCACCAGGACCCGAGCCGTCTCCTCCTCCTGCCCAGGATCAAGCTCCTCCAGCGCGTCCCGCGACAGCTCGTCGTCCACGCCACGCCGCCGCAGCTCCTGCGCCAGCGCCCGCTTGCCGAGCCCCCGCCCACGATGCCGCGACTCCACCCATGCCGTCGCGAACGCCGCGTCGTCGATCAGCCCGACCTCGGTGAACCGATCCAGCACCTCATCGGCCACCTCATCCGGAATGCCGCGCTCCGCCAGCACATCCGCCAGCTCCGCCCGCGTCCGCGGTTGCCCCGACAACTTGTCCAGCAAGATCGTTCGGGCCAGCTGCGCCGGATCCGACCCGTCCGCCACCGCAGACTCCGCCGACTCGTCCGCCGCATCCCGCCGCCGGCGCCCACTCCCTATTGGCCCCCGAGACGCCAGCCCGCGCTTCTTAGTCCGCTCCCCGGAACCAGCACCCCAACCCCCGCCAGTCCCCTCTGACCGACCAGCTCCACGCGAACCACGACCGCCCTTCGAAGCCTTGGCCGATCCGCGAGCCTCCACATCGTCACCGCTCTGACGCGCAGTAAGCCAGCTACGCCGCTCCGGCTCAACAACCTCAGCCTCGCCGTCCACCACGGCATCCCGCCTGCGGGGTACCGCTGGAACCTCAGGCTCCACGGCTGCCTCACGAGCGGACACATCTATCTCGGCGTCGGCTGTGCTCGCAGCAGCAGCTTCAGCTACCTCGGGCCCCCACACGCCGGCGGCATCATCTCTGACACGCCGCTTCGGCTTGGGGCTAGGGACAGGAGCATCATCACTCCACGGATCAAAGCTCCCGGCAGCACCCTCGACCGACGGTGCGGCACCGTCGCCACCGGACTCGTCGCCTCCGGCAAACGCCTGAGCCTCAGCCCAGTAGTCAGCAGCCACACTCCGGCGAATCCCCGTACTGGCCCGCCGCACACTCCCCGGGTCGTCCCCGGCAAACTCCTCATCCAGCTCGCCCCAGGGATCAACCATCTCGCCACCCGTCTGGCGGCCACCCTTCCGTGCTGGCACCGGACGCGACTCAGCCGCCCGCTGGCCAGCTTCAGCTCCAGGAGTATCGCCTTCGCCGAGCTGTTCGTCCGACACCCTCGTCTGCCGACCACGGCCGACCGCATCACGCGCTCGGCCGGACTCCTCCGCAGACCCGTCAGCCGTCGTACGACGTCCGCTCGCTGCTCGCGCACCACCTGGGCTCGCCGAACCGGCTTCCGTCGGCCTGGCTGCTCGCTTCGTCTTGCCGGCCGACTGGCCGCCCACGTCATCGAGGGCCGCCGCGCCGCGGGCCAGCAGTTGGCGGGCGAGGGCGAGGCGCTCTTCATGGGGTAGGGACAGAGCCGCGGGGGCAGGCTCATCGGCGGGTGAGTGCCGAGGAGCGCTGCCGCCCACGGTGGGTCGATCAGAAGTCGACATCGACCTCGGCCGTGGCCTTGGCCTTGTCGTCGGCCGGCTGGTCCAGGGTCGGACCGATGCCCATCTTCTCCTTGATCTTCTTCTCCAGCTCGTTGGCCAGATCGGGGTTGTCGCGCAGGAAGTTCCGCGCGTTCTCCCGGCCCTGACCGAGCTGGTCGCTCTCGTAGGTGAACCACGCACCGGCCTTGCGGACGAAGCCCTGGTCGACACCGAGGTCGAGCAGGCTGCCCTCACGGCTGATGCCCTGGCCGTAGATGATGTCGAACTCGGCCTGCTTGAACGGCGGGGCGACCTTGTTCTTCACGACCTTGACGCGGGTGCGGTTACCGACCACGTCGGTGCCGTCCTTCAGCGACTCGATCCGGCGCACGTCCAGTCGCACCGAGGCGTAGAACTTCAGCGCCTTACCACCGGTCGTGGTCTCCGGGGAGCCGAACATCACGCCGATCTTCTCGCGCAGCTGGTTGATGAAGATCGCGGTGGTGTTCGTCCCGCTGACCGCACCGGTCATCTTCCGCAGCGCCTGGCTCATCAGCCGGGCCTGCAGACCGACGTGGCTGTCACCCATCTCGCCCTCGATCTCGGCGCGCGGCACCAGCGCGGCCACCGAGTCGATCACGACGATGTCGATCGCGCCGGAGCGGACCAGCATGTCGGCGATCTCCAGCGCCTGCTCACCCGAGTCGGGCTGCGAGACCAGCAGCGCGTCGGTGTCGACGCCCAGCTTCTTCGCGTAGTCCGGGTCGAGCGCGTGCTCGGCGTCGATGAAGGCCGCGATCCCGCCGGCGCGCTGGGCGTTCGCCACCGCGTGCAGGGCGACCGTCGTCTTACCGGAGGATTCCGGGCCGTAGATCTCCACCACGCGACCGCGCGGCAGACCACCGATCCCGAGCGCGATGTCGAGCGCGATCGAACCGGTCGGGATGACCTCGATCGGCGGCCGGTTCTGCTCACCCAGACGCATCACCGAGCCCTTGCCGCAGGCCCGCTCGATCTGCGTCAGCGCAGTCGCAAGCGCCTTCTCGCGATCCGCTTCCTTGCGCTCCGCGCTTGCTGTTGCACCAGCCATCTGACTGCCACCTGACCCATCTGGTAATCGGGCGAACTTCCTGGCCGCCCGGAGGATTTCTATGTCGCCAGAGAAGATATTCGGCGCCACGGACAGTTTTCGCCGTCATCACGAATCTGTACGAATCTGTGGACAACCAGACCGTCCGCCGCCCTTCCCGGAAGCACAAACTATCCCGAACACCTGTTCGAATCACAAACTGACACGCCGAAGTCCGGCGAGGCAACCGAACTGGCCCGCCCGGTCCCTACTCTTGCGGGCGTGACCGACCGTCCGGACGTCCCCGATTCCGCCGTCGTCCTCGCCTTGAGCCGGGTCGAGTTCGGCATCGACTCCGTCCTGGACGCGCTCCGGACCCAGGATCCGTTCGGCATCCGCAGCCTGCTCACCGAGTACTCCGAGCAGGAGCGCCCCAACCTGGCCGAGAAGGGCCTGATCCTCGCGATCGACCGGTTGCTGCGGATGAAGGTCCCCGGTCATGCCGAGTGGCCGACGCTGCCGCTGGCCGATCGCTGCGACTGGTGGGTCGAGCGGCTCGGCGGGTTCGCCGCTGTGATCGCGGGCCTGCCCCGGATCAGCGGCGCCGCGGCCGACCGGCTGCCGATCAAGGACACGCTGGGCGCGTCCGTCCAGGCGATGGTGATCGGTGCGGTCTGCCGCGAGTACGGCGTCGAAGCGCACGCCGACCGGACCGCGGTCATCGCCCGCGTCCTCACCAACCGCCCGATCACCCCGGACGACGTCCTCCGGTACGACGACCCGACCGCCGCGGGCCAGGACGTCGCCAAGCAACTGGGCTTCGGCGACGACTCCGAAGAGGCGGGACTGCGCAAGGGCGTCCGGCTGGTCTGGCGGATCAGCAAGCTGCTTGTCGGGCTCGGGGACGTGTTCGAGGATCGTCCACGCGGCAGTCTCGGCGCACGGTTCATCGGCCAGCTGCCCGCCATCGGCGTGGTCGGCGGGTTCTTCGACGAACGCAAGGGGATCCGCAGGGCGGCGTACAAGGCGGCGGATCTGCTCACCACCGGCACCTTCCGGGTCAAGCCGATCTGATCGACCCGAGCCTGCAAGGCTGGAATGATCACCCCATGAACGCGATCACCGTCGTGCGACCCGACGAGACCTGGCCGGCCCAGTTCGAGAAGACCGCGCAGGTGGTCCGGGAAGTCCTGGGCGAGCTGGCCCAGCGCGTCGACCACATCGGTTCGACCTCGGTGCCCGGACTGCCGGCCAAGGACATCCTCGACATGCAGGTCACCGTGTCCGCGGAGTCCGAGCTGGACGAGGCGGTCGAGCGGATGACGGCCGCGAGCTGGGACTTCCGCCCGAAGGCCCAGCGCGACCACCAGGTGCCAGGGTTGCCCGAGGACGAGCAGCAGTGGGTCAAACGCCTGGTGGTCGAGCCCATGTACCGCCGTCGGGTGAATCTCCACATCCGCGTGGCCGGCCGTGCCAACCAGCGCTACGCGCTGCTGTTCCGCGACTACCTGCGCAGCCACCCGGCGACAGCTCAGGCGTACGGCGAGTTCAAGCGCCGCGCGGCCGCCTTGCCGTTCGACAACGTCGGCGACTACGCGGAGCTGAAGGATCCGGTCTGCGACCTGATCTATCTCCCCGCCGAGGAGTGGGCCGACCGCACCGGCTGGACCGCCTGACCTTCGATGCGCTCAGCGCTCGCTGGGTGGTAGGCGCAGGTGGGCCCAGACGGCCCGCCAGACCGTCTTGGCGGCCTCACCGTCGGCCAGTGCCTCGATGACTGTGCGGCCCTCCAACTGCTCGACCACCTGGGTCTCGGCCCAGGTGCGTGCATACGCAGGACCGAGATGGTGGTCCATCCGCGACCAGAATTCTGTCAGTCTCATGCGGGCCCGTCGTTGTCCTTCGGAGGCTGCTGGCTCCATCCACCGTGCTGAGGCGGCTGCTGCCCGTACTGCGGGCCTTGAGGAGGCGGTGGCCCCCACTGCCCCGGCTGCGGCTGGCCCGGGTACTGCGGTTGTCCGGGCTGTTGCTGACCCGGCTGCGGCTGTCCCGGCTGCGGCCCCGGGTACGGCGCCGGTCCGCCCGGCTGGCCACCGTACGGCCCGGGCTGGCCCTGCCCCGGCTGACCGCCGTACTGACCTGGCTGACCCTGCCCCGGCTGACCGCCGTACTGACCTGGTTGACCGTATGGCCCCGGGCCCTGCGGCGGGTACTGCTGGCCGGGGCCGTAGCCCGGCTGGCCGCCGTACTGCGGGCCCCACTGACCTGGCTGCGGTTGCCCCGGATACTGCCCGTAGCCCTGCTGGGCCTTGGCCTTGCGCCCGCGCAGCACGAAGAAGGCGCCGCCGCCCGCCAGCAGCAACAGCACCACGATGAGCACGATCGCCCAGATCGGGAACCCGCCACCGGCCTTGGAGGTCAGCGAGATGCTGCCCAGCTTGTCGAGGCTGTCGTACGTCGCCGTCCGGCCGTCGACCTTCGCGCCGTTGTCGTGCTCGAGAATCGTGCCCGGCATGGTGATCTTGAAGTTCACCTGCGGCTGCTGACCACCGCCCGCGAGCGCGCTGAGGTCGGGGGCCTTCACCGTCACGGTGACCTTGCCGTCCGCCTTGCGGAAGGCGACGCCGTCCCCGGTCGACTGGCCCATCTTCTCGAACGGCACGCTGTCGAAGGTGCACTTCGAACCGACGTACTGGGAGTCGTCGAACGGGTCGCAGGCGATGCCGTCCGTCGTCAGCTCCTTGATGCTGCTGTCGACGCGCTCACGGATCTTGTCCAGGGACTGGCCGCTGGCCTCGAGCAACTGCTTGTCGATGCCGATCTGCATCGTCCCCGAGACGGTCTCGTCCGAGCCGACCTTCAGGTCGCCGTCGAACTTCCCACACCCGGTCAGGGCCAGCAGACAGGCCACGACGATCGCGGCACGGACGCGTTTCATCATGTCTGCGATCATCCCAGACCGTTCCGACAACCTTCACATCGGACAGTGACGAAATCATCGTGCTCGAAACTGTCGGAGGCACCCGGCAAGATGGTGGTCGTGAAGAAGACCAGCGCGTTGAGCCGGTTCTCGCCCGCGACCCGGGCGTGGTTCGGCGACGTCTTCGAGGCGGCCACCCCGGCCCAGCTCGAGGCGTGGGACGCGATCACCGCGGGCCGGGACGCGCTGGTGGTCGCCCCGACCGGCTCGGGCAAGACGCTGGCCGCCTTCCTGTGGGCGCTCGACCGGCTCGCGACGACCCCGCCGCCGGAGGATCCGAAGCTGCGCTGCCGCGTGCTGTACGTGTCACCGCTGAAGGCGCTGGCCGTCGACGTCGAGCGCAACCTGCGCGCGCCCCTGATCGGGATCCGGGAGACCGCGCGGCGGCTCGGCGACGCGCCGATCGACGTCGAGGTCGCGGTGCGTTCCGGCGACACCCCGGCGGCCGACCGGCGGCGTTTCGCGACCCGGCCCTCCGACATCCTGATCACGACGCCGGAGTCGCTGTTCCTGCTGCTCACCTCGCAGGCGCGCGAGTCCTTGCGCGGCGTCGACACGATCATCGTCGACGAGGTGCACGCGGTCGCCGGGACGAAGCGCGGCGCGCATCTGGCGCTCACTCTCGAGCGGCTCGACTCGCTGCTGCCGAAGCCCGCGCAACGCATCGGGCTGTCGGCGACGGTGCGACCGGTCGAGGAGGTCGCGCGGTTCCTCGGCGGTGAGCGGCCGGTGACCGTGGTCCAACCCAAGTTCACCAAGCAGTGGGATCTCAGCGTCGTGGTGCCGGTCGAGGACATGGCCGAGCTGGCGAGCACGGAGCTGGAGACGTCCGGCTCCGCGGCCGGGCCGCCGCAGCATGCCTCGATCTGGCCGCACGTCGAGGAGCAGGTCTTCAACCTGATCGAGCAGCATCGCTCGACCATCGTCTTCGCGAATTCGCGCCGCCTCGCCGAGCGCCTGACCGCCCGGCTCAACGAGATCGCCGCCGAGCGTGCCGAGCTCGCGCTGCCGGAGGAGGGATCGCCGGCACAGGTGATGGCGCAGTCCGGTGCGTCGCTGGCGGCGCCGCCCTTGATCGCCAAAGCGCACCACGGTTCGGTCAGCAAGGAGCAACGCGCGCTGATCGAGGCAGATCTGAAGTCCGGCCGGCTGCCGTGCGTGGTGGCCACCAGCAGCCTCGAGCTCGGTATCGACATGGGCGCGGTCGACCTCGTCGTGCAGGTCGAGGCCCCGCCATCGGTCGCGAGCGGGCTGCAGCGGGTCGGGCGCGCCGGTCACCAGGTGGGTGCCGTGTCGCGCGGCGTGCTGTTCCCGAAGTTCCGCGGCGACCTGATCGACACCGCGGTCGTCGTGCAGCGGATGCGGGACGGGCTGATCGAGAGCCTGCACATCCCGGCCAATCCGCTCGACGTGCTGGCCCAGCAGATCGTCTCGATCGTCGCGCTGGACACCGTCGACGTCGACGAGCTGTTCAGTCTGGTACGTCGCTGTGCCCCGTTCGCGACGCTGCCCCGCTCGGCGTACGACGGGGTGCTCGACATGTTGTCCGGCCGCTACCCGTCGGACGAGTTCGCCGAGTTGCGGCCGCGGATCGTGTTCGACCGGGTCAGCGGCGAGATCAACGGCCGACCGGGCGCCCAACGACTAGCGGTGACCAGCGGCGGCACGATTCCTGATCGCGGGCTGTTCGGCGTCTTCCTGGTTGGCGAATCGACCAACCACCGCGTCGGTGAGCTCGACGAGGAGATGGTGTACGAGTCGCGGGTCGGCGACGTCTTCACCCTTGGCGCGTCGAGTTGGCGGATCGAGGACATCACCCACGACCGGGTGCTGGTCTCCCCCGCGCCGGGCCAGCCGGGGCGGCTGCCGTTCTGGAAGGGTGACGCGGTCGGCCGCCCGGCCGAGCTGGGCGCCGCGACGGGAGCGTTCGTCCGGAAGATGGCCTCGCTGCCGGCCGCCAAGGCGATCGAGCGGGCGCGCGCCGCCGGCCTCGACGAGTATGCGGCGAACAACCTGGTCTCCTACCTGGCCGAGCAGCGCGAGGCCACCGGCCGGGTGCCCGATGACGTGACGATCCTCGTGGAGCGTTTCCGCGACGAGCTCGGCGACTGGCGAGTCTGCATCCACTCGCCGTATGGCGGCCAGGTGCACGGACCGTGGGCCCTGGCGATCGCAGCGCGGCTACGCGAGCGGTATGGGATGGATGCCCAGTCGGTGTCCGGCGACGACGGGATCGTCCTGCGGCTGCCGGAGACCGATGAGGCGCCGCCGGGTGCCGACCTGGTGCTGTTCGATCCGGCCGAGATCGAGGATCTGATCACCACGGAGGTCGGTGGATCGGCGCTGTTCGCCGCGCGGTTCCGCGAGTGTGCCGCCCGAGCTCTGCTGCTCCCCCGGCGGAATCCGGGACGCCGGTCGCCACTGTGGCAGCAGCGGCAGCGATCCGCGCAGCTGCTGAGTGTCGCCAGTAAGTACGGTTCGTTCCCGATCGTGCTCGAGACCCTGCGTGAGGTGCTGCAGGACGTCTACGACCTGCCTGCGTTGAAGGATCTGCTGACCGGCATCAGTGAGCGCCGGGTCTCAGTCGTCGAGGTGGAGACCTCGGAGGCCTCGCCGTTCGCCAAGTCACTGCTGTTCGGCTACGTGGGCGCCTTCATGTACGAGGGCGACACACCGCTGGCCGAGAAGCGGGCGGCAGCTCTGTCGCTGGACCAGAGCCTGCTGTCGGAGCTGCTCGGGCGGACCGAGCTGCGTGAGCTTCTCGACGCCGAGGTCGTGCTGCGGACCGAGGCCGAGCTGCAGCGCCTCGCCGAGGATCGACGGGCACGGGACGCGGAAGGCCTGTTCGACGTGCTGCGTCTGGTCGGCCCGCTCTCGGTCTCCGAGGCGTCGCAACGCTGTGTCGAGGACGCGGATGCCGAGTCCTGGTTGACGGATCTGGCCGCAGCGCGCCGCGTGGTGCGAGTCCGGATCGCCGGTGAGCATCGCTGGGCGGTGGTCGAGGATGTGGCCCGGCTGCGCGACGCGCTTGGTGTGCCGCTGCCGCCCGGGATCGCGGAGGCGCACGCCGAGCCGGTCGCGGATCCGCTCGGTGATCTCGTCTCCCGGTATGCCCGCACGCACTGCCCGTTCCGCGCGATCGATCTGGCGACCCAACTCGGGATCGGCGTTGCCGTTGTCAACGACGCGCTGCGCAGGCTGGCTGCGGCCGGCCGAGTCGTCGAGGGTGAGTTCCTGCCCGGTGGCATCGCGATGGAGTGGTGCGACAGCGAGATCCTGCGGCTGCTCCGCCGCCGTTCGCTGGCCGCGCTGCGCAAGGAGGTCGAGCCGGTCGATCCGTCGGCGCTCGCCCGCTTCCTGCCGGCATGGCAGGGCATCACGAGCAGTCGCGGCCGTGGGTACGACGTATTGCTCGGAGCCGTCGAGCAGCTGGCCGGATGCGCCGTGCCGGCGTCGGCGCTCGAGTCGATCGTGCTGCCGTCGCGGGTTCCCGGCTATCAGCCGTCGATGCTGGACGAGCTGACGGCGACGGGTGAAGTGGTGTGGGCCGGAGCCGGGTCGCTGCCGGGGACCGACGGCTGGGTGTCGTTGCATCTGGCCGACAACTGCGATCTGACTCTGCCTGATCCAGACCCGGCATTCGAGATCGGCGAAACTCACCAAGCCGTGCTCGACGCCTTGGCCACCGGCGGTGCGTTCTTCTTCCGGCAACTGAGCGACGCGGTGGGCGCTGCGACTGGAGCGGTCGACGACGAGACCATGGTGAGCGTGCTGTGGGATCTGGTCTGGGCCGGGCAGCTCACCAACGACACTCTGACGCCTGTCCGGGCGTTGGTCGGCGGTGGCCGAGGCAGCCATCGGACACGGCGGGCAACCCCGCGTGCGCGGCCTGGACGCCCGCTGCGGCCAGGCCGACCGGCAATGCCCGCGCGCAGCGGACCGCCGACGGCCGGCGGGCGTTGGTCGTTGCTTCCGGCCCGGAACGAGGACCCGACCCGCAGAGCGCACGCGGCGGCCGAGACGTTGCTCGACCGGTACGGGATCGTCACGCGCGGTTCGGTGATGACCGAGCGGACTCCGGGCGGGTTCGCGGCCGTGTACAAGGTGCTGAGTGCGTTCGAGGACTCCGGCCGATGCCGTCGTGGCTACTTCGTGGCTGGGCTTGGCGCTGCGCAGTTCGCGCTACCCGGCGCGGTCGATCGGCTTCGCGCGCTGGCTGAGCTGCCTGGATCGTTGACCGGTGCACCGACCGGGCGTGGGCGACGCGACGAGGAGCCGGCCACGCGGGCCGTCGTACTGGCGGCCTCCGATCCGGCGAACCCGTATGGTGCCGCGCTCCCCTGGCCCGAGCGTGACGGTGCCAGTGGGCATCGGCCAGGGCGCAAGGCGGGCGCGCTGGTCGTCATGGTCGACGGTCGCCTCATCGTGTACGTCGAGCGCGGCGGGCGGACCGTGCTGAGCTTCACCGAGGATGTCGAGCTGCTGCAGCCCGCGGTTGACGCGCTGGCGTTGTCGATCCGGGACGGTCAGCTGGGGAAGCTCAGCGTCGAGACCGCGGACGGCGAGCAGGTTCGGCATACGGCGTTCGGGGATGCGCTGGCCAAGGCAGGCTTCCACGCCACTCCTCGCGGGCTGCGGCTCCGTGCCTGAAGGCGACACCGTCTGGCGAGCCTGCAAGCGTCTCCACCAGGCGCTCGGCGGGCACGAACTGGTGCTGACGGACTTTCGGGTCCCGGCCCTCGCGACGACCGACCTCAGCGGCCGGACGATGCTGGAGGTCGTTGCACGAGGCAAGCATCTGCTGATGCGCGTGTCCGGCGGCGTGACGATCCACAGCCACTTCCGGATGGACGGGAGTTGGCACCTGTATCGGCCCGGCGAGCAGTGGCGGGGCGGACCGGCGCATCAGGTGCGTGCGGTGCTTGAGACGACGTCCTGGACGGCGGTGGGGTATCGGCTGCCGGTGCTCGAGCTGCTCGCGACAGAGGCTGAGGACACCGTCGTCGGCCACCTCGGGCCGGATCTGCTGTCCCCCGGCTTCGATCGGGCGCAAGCGATCGCGAATCTCCAGGCCGACCCGGAGCGCACGATCAGCGAGGCGTTGCTCGATCAGCGCAATCTGGCCGGGATCGGCAACTTCTACCGCACCGAGGTCTGCTTCCTGCTCGGCCTGCATCCGTGGCTGCCGGTCTCCGCGGTCAACCTCACGGCAGCCGTAGATCTGAGCCGCCGGCTGCTGAAGGCCAACCTGCGCAACGGCACCCAGGTCAGCACCGGCGTCGACCGGCCCGGGCAACGCACCTGGGTGTTCGAGCGGGCCGGGCAACCCTGCCGCCGCTGCCGGACCACGATCAGTACGGCGATGATCGGTGCGCCACCGCGGGATCGGGTCAGCTACTGGTGCCCGGTCTGCCAGCCCGCGGCGGACTCCCGCACAGACTGACCTGTGGACAACGGTCAGGCCGCGGAGGCCACGACCTCCGCCTCGATGGTCGTCGGATGTGCCAGGACCAGGGCCTCTTCACGGGCCAGGTCTTCACTCACCTCGGCGAACACGGCCGACAGCGGCACCTCGAGGGCCATGCAGATCGCCGCCAGCAGCTCGCTGGAGGCCTCCTTCTGGCCGCGCTCGACCTCGGACAGATAGCCGAGACTGACGCGCGCGTCGGCGGACACCTCGCGAAGAGTGCGCCCCTGGCGCAGCCGCTTACGCCGCAGGACGTCGCCCAGCAGGCCACGAACCAGCACCATGAGGTTTCTCCCTTCCGCCTGTCCGGTCGTCTCTACTCGCACCGTAGCCCGACCGTGGGAACCAACGGTACCCGTTGCCGGGTCACTACTCCTCGCAATGTCCACCTTCGGTGCGCCGTGCCAGTCTGCCCTACCTGTCGCCATGCTGGTCTCAACACCCCGTTCATTCGAGTTCTTCCGTCACAAGTGTCGCCACAAGCTCCAATGCGGCCTCCACGGTCGCCTGCCGCACCGCAGCGCGGTCACCGCTCAGCTGTAGCTTCCGCACCTGCACAGACTCCGGTCCGGCCGCCGCGACGTACACGGTGCCCGCCTCGACCCCGGCTTGGGGGTCAGGTCCGGCCACACCGGTCGTGGCAAGCCCGTAGGTGGCCTCCAGACGCTCCCGGACGCCGCTGGCCAATGCTGCCGCAGTGTCGGGGTGCACCGGCCCCACAGCGTCCAAAAGGTCCTGCGGAACGCCCGCAAGCTTGGCCTTCAGGTCAGTCGCGTAGACCACCACACCTCCCCGGTAGACCGCAGACACCCCCGGCACGTCGGTCAGAGCCGCACCGACCATCCCCCCGGTCAACGACTCAGCGGTAGCCAAAGTCTCGCCCCGCGCCTTCAAAACTCCGACCAACCACTCGACGCTGCCCGACCCGGTGCTCTCCATTGCCCTATTCCACCCCATTCCCGCGGGTGGTGCGGGGCTACGGGAGGGGGTGTTTGGCGGCGGCGCGGAGGCGGAGGGCGCGGACCAGGTAATCGCCGCCGGTGATGAGGGTGACGGCCACAGCCGCGGTCATGACGATGATGGCGCTCCAGTGCAGCAGCCCGAAGGACTGCCACGGGAGGAGGTAGAGACCCAGGGCGATCGCCTGGAGGACGGTTTTGAGCTTGCCACCGCGGCTGGCGGGCATGACGCCGTGGCGGATCACCCAGAAGCGGAGTGCCGTGACTCCCCACTCGCGGACCAGGACGACGACAGTGACCCACCACGGGAGTTCGTGGAGAAGGGAGAGGCCGATGAAGGCGGCTCCGGTGAGGGCCTTGTCGGCGATCGGGTCGGCGATCTTGCCGAAGTTCGTGACCAGGTTCCAGCGGCGGGCGATGTCGCCGTCGAAGCGGTCGGTGACGATCGCGACGACGAAGGCGGCGGTCGCGAGCAGGCGGGTGCCGGTGTCGAGGCCGTCGTGCCGCAGCAGCAGCCAGACGAAGAGCGGGACCAGGGCGAGCCGCAGCACGGTGAGCGCGTTGGGGACGTTCCAGGCGCTGGGCGCGTGGATCCGCCCGGCCTGCGGAACCGGGTTCGGCGGGTTGGTCACGCGGTCAGGTTAGCGGCCGAACGGTCGTCCTGGGGACTCACCACCGCGGCGAACTCCGCGATCAGGTCGACACCGTCGCTGCCGACCACCTTCGCGGAGACCAGATCACCGATCCGGACACCCTCAGGAAGGCCGATCAATGTCGTCGAACCGTCCACCTCAGGCCCTTGGTGCGCAGCGCGCCCCTCGCCCGTCTGACCGACCGCCGGTGCGTCCCCCGGAGACTCGTCCTGGGAGTCGGCCTCGGGCGTGCCGAGGGACTCCACGAGGACCTCGACGAGCTCGCCGATGCGGGACTCGGCGCGGGCGGAGGTCAGATCCTCGGCGAGCCGGGTGACGCGGTCGAGGCGGGCCGCGATGGTGTCCTCGTCGAGTTTGCCGTCGTAGGTCTCGGCCTCGGTGCCGTCCTCGTCGGAGTAGCCGAAGACGCCGATGGCGTCGAGGCCGGCCTGGGACAGGAAGTCGCAGAGGATGTCGACGTCTTCCTCGGTCTCACCGGGGAAGCCGACGATGACGTTGCTGCGGACCCCGGCGGCGGGGGCCGCGGCGCGGACCTGGGCGATCAGCTCGAGGAAGCGCTCGGAGTCACCGAAGCGGCGCATCCGCCGCAGGAGCGGGCCGGAGGCGTGCTGGAAGGAGAGATCGAAGTACGGGACGACTCCGGGGGTCGAGGTCATCGCGGCGAGCAGCGTCGGGCGCATCTCGGCGGGCTGCAGGTACGAGACGCGGACGCGGGTGATGCCGGGGACCTCGGCGATGTCGGCGACGAGGGTCTCCAGCAGACGGAGGTCGCCGAGGTCCTTGCCGTAGGAGGTCGAGTTCTCGGAGACGAGGAAGAGTTCGCGGACACCGTTCTCCGCGAGCCAGTGGGCTTCGCCGAGCACCTCGGTGGGGCGACGGGAGATGAACGCGCCACGGAACATCGGAATCGCACAGAACGCACACCGGCGGTCGCAACCCGACGCCAGCTTCAGCGGAGCCATCGGTCCACCGTCGAGACGACGCCGGACGACGCGCGGTCCGCTGGCCGGGGCGGACATCAGGTCGGGCGCGTCGATCTTCAGCTCGTCCCGGGCACCCGACGGGCCGACCATGCGGCCCTTCAGCGGCTGGCCGCCCATGCCGGAGGTGGTCTCCGGCGTGCCGGTGGCACCGAGCGGCTTGAGCGCCGAGGGGATGTGGTCGGTGCCGTGATCGCCGTGGCCGGGTGTGGCTACGGAAGGCGCGGACTGCCGGGCTGCCGGCGAGAGCGGCAGGAGCTTGCGACGGTCGCGGGGAGTGTGCGGGTGGTGCTTGGTGCCCGAGAGGATGGAGCGGAGGCGGTCGGAGATGTCCGCGTAGTCGTCGAAGCTGAGGATCGCGTCGGTCTCCGGGAGGGCCTCGGCGAGCTGGTCGCCGTAGCGCTCGGCGAGGCAGCCGACGGCGACGACGGCCTGGGTGCGGCCTGACTCCTTGTAGTCGGCGGCCGCGAGCAGCGTGTCGACGGAGTCCTTCTTGGCGGCCTCGACGAAACCGCAGGTGTTCACCACCACGGTGTCGGCGTCGGCGGCGTCGTCGACGAGGCGGAAGCCGCCGGCCTCGAGACGGCCGGCGAGCTCCTCGGAGTCGACGTCGTTGCGGGCACAGCCCAGCGTGACCAGGGCAACAGTGACGGGTGGCGTAGTCATCACAACGAGTATGACGCGCGGGCCAGCCTCACACCTAACCGCGTCGGGCTACTTCTTGGCCAGCGTTCCGTCGGGATGGGCAACGAACCGGTAGAGCTTGGTGGCCTGGGCTTTGCCGTTCACCTTGATCACGAGGTTGCCCGGGGCACCGGCGGAGACACGGATATCGCCTACCGCGGTCACGGTCTGCACCGACCCCGGACCGACCAGTCCCTGGAAGAGACGCGTGCCCGACTTGTCGCGAAGCGTGACGTACGAACCGTTGTTCTTCGCGGTGAGCATGAGCGTGGTCCTGGTCGGGACGACCGGCGGCGGAGTGGTCTTCCGCTTGGTCGGGGCAGCCGTCGGCTTCGGGGCCGGCTTCGACGGCTGGGTGGTGATCGTCGTGGTGGCGGTGGTCTTGGAGGCGTTGGCCTCGACGTCGCTCGGCAGCGTGAACAGCCGAACCATCCCCCAGCCCAGCAGCCCGACCAGGATCGCGCCGAGCACGATGCCCCAGCGCGGGCGGGCCGGATGCAGAGTCGGGCCCTTGACGGCGGCACGCTCCTCGCGGCGGGACTTCTCCTCCTCCGCGGCGTGTTCGGCGTCGAAGGAGGCGACCAGTGGCGCCGGGTCGGCCTTGACCACGCGGGCGATCGACCGGATGTGCCCACGCGCGTAGAAGTTGCCGCCACAGCGGGAGAAGTCGTCGGCCTCCATGGCGGTGAGCAGCCCGGTTCTGATCCGGGTGGCGGCACTCAGCTGCTCGATCGTCATGTCGGCCCGTACACGGGCCGCCGTGAGCTCGCTACCGATGCTCACGTGGTCACCGTCCTCTCCGTCGCCCGATCCGAAGTGCGGGCCATCAGCATCCAAAGTCATCGATGCCGGCAGCCGGACCGCCGACACCAAGTCAACGGTCGTCGCCCGATGGGGTCACGGCCAAGTCAGAGTTGCTCGCGCACCGGACATCTGGCGTCCGCGAGCATATGCAAAGCCTGTACCACTTCCCCGTTCGACGGCCGCGCCGTCAACCCGAACGGTACCGCGAGTGAGGACCCGGTCAGGCGACGGTTGGCATCTGTGGTCTTGCGCGTCGCCGCCGGCATCGCCGCCAAGGTCGGCCCCGGATCCAGCAGATGCACGGCGATCCGGCCGTCGTCGAGCGGATGCCGGCGTTTCAGCACCGTCACCTCCTCGATCTCCTGCCACCGGGTTCCGATCCATTCGTTGCGGATTCGCAACCGGATCCCGACGTCGTCGGCCACCAGCATGTCCCCGACAGTCAGCGCCCGGGCACACACCACAGCCAGTACGGCGAACGCTGCCGCCGCGAGCCAGCGCAGTACACCGGTCGGGGTACCCGATGCGGACGCGGCGAAACCGACGGCCACCAGGCCGGCGCCGAGGGCGAGCCCGCCGTGCACCTTCTGGGAGGCGCGGATCGTGAACGGAACGGGTTTGCCGTCGACGTCGAAACCGTCCTGACGTGCCTGATTACGGGGCAATGCGCTCGCTTCGGTCACGGTCACTCTCCTCGGAGGGTGGTGATGAAGTCTTCCAGGTCGTCCGGCTTCACCAGGACGTCGCGTGCCTTGGACCCCTCGCTGGGACCGACCACGCCCCGGCTCTCCAGGATGTCCATCAACCGGCCGGCCTTGGCGAAGCCGACCCGGAGCTTGCGTTGCAGCATCGACGTCGAGCCGAACTGGGTCGAGACGATCAGCTCGGCGGCCTGGACCACGAGGTCCATGTCGTCGCCGATCTCGTCGTCGATCTCCTTGCTCGGAGCGGCGACAGCGGTGACGTCCTCGCGGTACGTCGGCTCCAGCTGCGTCTTGGTGTGCTCGACGACCGCGTTGATCTCTGACTCGGTCACCCAGGCGCCCTGGATCCGCATCGGCTTGCTCGCGCCCATCGGCAGGAACAGCCCGTCACCCTGACCGACCAGCTTCTCCGCGCCGGGCTGGTCCAGGATGACCCGGCTGTCGGCCAGCGACGAGGTCGCGAACGCGAGCCGCGACGGGACGTTCGCCTTGATCAGACCGGTGACGACATCGACCGACGGCCGCTGGGTGGCCAGCACCAGGTGGATACCGGCGGCCCGGGCGAGCTGGGTGATGCGGACGATCGAGTCCTCGACGTCCCGCGGCGCGACCATCATCAGGTCGGCCAGCTCGTCGACGATCACGAGCAGATACGGGTACGGCGTGAGCACGCGCTCGGACCCCGGTGGCGGCTTCACCTTGCCACCGCGGACCGCCTTGTTGAAGTCGTCCACGTGCCGGAAGCCGAACGCCGCGAGGTCGTCGTACCGCATGTCCATCTCGCGGACGACCCACTGCAGCGCCTCGGCCGCCTTCTTGGCGTTGGTGATGATCGGCGTGATCAGGTGCGGGATGCCCTCGTAGCTGTTCAGCTCGACCCGCTTGGGGTCGACCAGGATCATCCGCACCTCGTCGGGCGTGGCCCGCATCAGGACCGAGGTGATCAGCGAGTTGATGAAGACCGACTTGCCCGATCCGGTCGCACCGGCGACCAGCAGGTGCGGCATCTTCGCCATGTTCGCGACCACGAAGCCGCCCTCGACGTCCTTGCCCAGGCCGGCCACCATCGGGTGGTGGTCGTTGCGGGCGGTCGCCGAGCGGATCACGTCGCCGAGGCTGACGATCTCCTTGTCGGTGTTCGGGATCTCGATGCCGATCGCGGACTTGCCCGGGATCGGGGACAGGATCCGGACGTCGGCCGAGGCGACGGCGTACGCGATGTTCTTCGACAGCGCGGTGACCTTCTCGACCTTCACCGCCGAACCGAGCTCGACCTCGTACCGCGTCACTGTCGGGCCGCGGGTGTAGCCGGTGATCTGGGCGTCGATGCCGAACTGGTCGAACACCTCGGTGAGCCGGTCGACGACCTGGTCGGACGCCTTGGTGCGGGCCTTGTGCACCGAACCCGGCTTGAGGATCTGCCCGTCGGGCAGCGTGTAGGTGATGTCGCCGGACAGGCTCAGCTGCTCGACGCGCTGCGGCAGCGGGGTGTGCGGCGGCGGCTCCGGCGGCGGCGCGTCGTTCACCTTGAAGGTCGGCTTGGCGGGTGCCGGGGCAGCTGCGGCCTCGGAGTCGACGTCGTACGCGTCTTCCTCGTCCGGGACCGGCGCGGCCTTGGGCTTGCGGCCGCGCTTGGAGATCTCGCGACCCTCCAGCACCGGCGAGTCGTAGGGCTTGATCGTCGGGTCGCCGTCGTCCTCGAGCGCGGCCTTGGCGCGGCGCTCCTTGCGGGTCAGCCGGACGGTGTCGTCGGTGGGCGCCTCGGTCGCGGGCGCGGCCTCCTCCGGCAGTTCGGTCCGGCCCATCAGTACGTCGAACGCTGCCCGCACCCGGAGCGGGATCGCGTAGATCGCCGTACCGGTGATGATCAGCAGACCGAAGATCGAGAGCAGCACGAGCAGCGGAGCCGCGACGTACTGACTGAGGAGGTCCGAGAGCGCTGCGGAGATGACGTAGCCGATCGCGCCGCCGGCGTCGTGCAGCGGAGCGTCGGAAGGGTTACTGGGCCGCGGGATGCCGTTGGCGATGTGCACCAGACCGAGCACGCCGAAGGACAGCAGCGTCCAGCCGATGACCTGGCGACCGGCCGGGCCGTTGCGTTCCGGATTCCGCAGGGTGCGCATGGCCATCGCCAGCAGCAGCAGCGGGACCGCCCAACCGATCATGCCGACGCTCTCGCCGACGACGGTCCGGATGCCCTTGCCGACCGCGCTGGGCATGTGCCACCAGATCGAGGCGGCGACCACGATCGCCAGCCCGATCAGGAACAGGCCGGCGCCGTCGCGGCGGTGCTCCGGATCGAGGTCACGGGCACCGTTGCCGATGCCGCGGACCATCTTGCCGATCAGGTGCGCGACGCCGATCCAGAGCTTGATGATGCCGCGGCCGATCGCGAGCATGGCGGCCGCGAAGGGCCCCGGTCCGCTGTTTTTGGGTGTGCTGGTCCGCGCAGCGGTGGTACCACCGCGCTTTGCGCTCTGCCCACGCTTCTGGGCGCCTGACGAACGGGTGCGTCCGCCGGCAGCGGTCCGGGCCGTACTCGGCCGTTTCGCTGCCGCCTTCTGCGCCCGCGCCGGGGAAGACGTGCGGGTCGCCATATCTAGCAGGCTACCTCCAATACCACTCGAGTCCCTCGTGTCACACGCCGATCACGCTGCCCCATCCGTAGCGTCACGGCTCAGAAGGTGGGCCACGTCCCAGTGGGACGCTGCTGCCCCGCGCCCGGTGCCGTCCAGTCACAAACCCCCTGTGGGAAGGCCTGCTGGAGGGCCGTCCACTGCTCCGCTGTGAAGCCGGTCCGGTAGTCAGACGGTGACAGTGGGCGCAGGGTGCACTTGATGACGTCGTTGGCAACGGATGCCCCCGCGACCTGTCGCGGTGCCGGCCAGACGGGGTAGAGCGTGTTGCACCGGGTCGTACGGATGCCGTTGACCTGCTTCTCGACGATCTTCGTACCCTGCGGCGTCCAGCACGCCTCGACGAGTGAAGACGGCCTGTTGCGGATCAGCCGAGCGTGCGCCGAGCCAGAGCCGGTGTCAGCGTCGACAGCGTCCATCCACTGATCCAGCGCCTTCAGCGCGGACAGCACGACCGGATTGCCGGTGGTGAACCCGGCGGTCGAGTCACCGGACTGCACCAGCATCACGTGGTTGTCCGCGTCTCCGTTCGCCTTGACCAGCCGCTCCCGTAGTGAGAACGAGTGGAACATCAGGTGGATGTCCCCGTCGGGCTGTTCGTCGAGGTATTGCCGGTAGTCGATGATCGGCGTGCTCGCCAGTCCCCCGCCGCCGTTGATCAACTGCCCGGTCCGGTACGCCGTACCGATCGCATCCGCATCGGCCATCGTGCGACCGGGGACGAAGTTGGCGTCGGCGTCGAAGCCGCCGACCGCTCGATTCAGGTCGACGAACTGCGCAGCGGTGATCTTGCCAGCCTTCAGCGCTGCCAGGCCGTACTGGATCCCCACGTTGTCGAGCGGGCGGCGCAGCACACCCGCCGCGTCCTTGCCCCAGATGTTGACCTGGTGGTCGTAGACATCGCAGCGCGCGCCGCCCGGATTCGTCACCGGGTGGTAGCGCCGCGCCACGGGTAGTTGCGCAGGGCAATAAACCCGCGGGTCGATCCGGCGGCCGGCACCGGCCAGGTTGGCGATCGCCCCGACCTTGCCGAACCCGGCCACCGCCTGCTTCGCGGCATCGGACCAGCCGGTTGCCGACCGGAAGTAGTGATCGAGCAGCAGCGCGTCGGTGATCGTGTGCAGGGTGGCGAAGCCGACCTCGGGGAACACGCACGACGCCATGATCCCGTCGAGCAGTCCGGGATAGTTGTCGGCGATCTGGAAGACCTGGTACGAACCGCCCGAGCAGCCCCAGCCGATCGTTTTCCGCGGTACGCCGATCGTCTCGGCGATGTGCTCGCGGGTCATCGACATCGTCTCGGCGGCGAGCACCCCGTTGCAGTTCACCCCGAACACGTTCAGGGTCGAGGAGGCAACGGCGTACCCGCGACCCAGCAGGACGTCGTCGTTGATGCCGCCGGTGGTGCTCCCCTGGTGGTACCACCCGCCCGGGCAACCGCCGCCGAACGTGTAGACCAGCCGGCCGTTCCAGCCCGACGGCGGCCGGCGCACGCTCGGTGAACCTTCGGCGCGGTCGTGCAGTACGGCGTACTCGTAGATGGACCGGTTGATCACGCCGGTCTCGACCCGGACGATGTACGGCACCCGCCGGCCGTCCGACGTGGTCGTCGTGGCCAGGTCGGCGGGTTTCGTTGCCGGAAGCACCTTCAGCGACCGGTCGGCCTTCGAGCGGTACAGGTAGTCGACGCGGGTCTTCACAAAGCAGTTCGGCCCGGTCGCCGGACCGAGCTCGACCTTCGCCAGGGTGGTGAAGGCGGCGGTCCCGCAGATGTACGGCGCCTCGTGCGGACCGGCGAGCATCGGCCCGGAGCGCGGGAAGTTGGTGATCCCGAGCCGGGCCTCGCCGGCCGTGACCGTGTTCCGGCCGATCTCCAGTCCGCGGACCAGGCCGATCAGCCGGTCCGCGGTCCGGGTGAACACGGGGGTGATGTCGCGGCCGTTGAGCCGGACGACGACGTTCTCGAGGTTCTGGCCGGTGATCCCGACCAGCGCGTCCCCGTCACTGACGAAGTCGGGCCGTGGACTCGACAGCACCTCGATCCGGACGCCGTACGCCGCACTCGCAGGCGCCACCAGGAACGCGGTGAGCACCGCGAACACAAGCGCGACGAAGGCGGCCGGACGCTTCATGGCAGGAAGTTGACCACAGCGACCGGGCCATCGGAAGGCTTGTTACCAGATCGATCAGGCTCCGGTGACGCCGTCGAGCTGTTCCCGCAGCAGATCGGCGTGACCGCAGTGCCGCGCGTACTCCCCCACCAGGTGGATGTAGATCATCCGCAGCGTCGACTCGGTGCCGCCGAACTCGAACCGCTCGTCGAACGACCGTCCGGCCGCCGCCTCGTCGGACAGCTTCCACTCGGCGATCAGACCGTCGTACGCCGCCTCCGCCTCGGCCGGGTCGATGAGTTCGAAGTCGGCATCCTTGCCCAGCTCCGGTGCGAACAGCGGCTCGGCCGGAGTCCCGGAAGCGAAGTGGATCCGGAACCAGATCCGCTCGACCTTGGTCAGATGCCGGATCAGGCCGAGCAACGAGAGGTTCGACGGCGGCGACGGCCGGGCGGCGAGCTGTTCCGCGGTCAGGCCGGCGCACTTGTGCAGCAAGGTGCTCCGGTAGAAGTCCAGATAACCGCGCAGGAGCTCGGTTTCCGGGGCGGTCAGCGAGCCGTCCGGCCGCTCGGCCTCGGGGGCGTGCCAGGTCATACGTTCCTCACTTCATCTCAGCATCTGTTCGGTTATCTCATAAAGCGAGATAGGGGCTGGCGTCTTCGTGGCCCGTTCGTTACCGTTCTCGGCAGGTCATGAGCGCCAGCGTCAAGCCCCGGCTCGCTGGCCGGCAACCCTCCTCCGCGGCGGGGTGCCCCGGGTGAAGACCAGGCCGTGCGGATACCCCGTTCGGCAAGTGCGGACTTCCCGGGAGCGAAGCCATGTCGATCCTCTCAATCCTCGAGCCGGCCACCACGAGCACCCCGCGTGCGGCGGTCACCCGGCTCACCAACGGCACCATCCCCGCCACCGTCGGCTCGGACCTGCTGGTCCCGCTGGCCGACGGGCGTGTGACGGACTACGCGAACTTCGACCACGGTGCGAGCGCCCCCTGTCTGGAGTCGGTGCGCGCCAGCGTCGAGGCGGCCCTGCCGTCGTACGCGTCGGTCCACCGCGGCAACGGCTACGCCTCCCGCATCACCACCCAGTGGTACGAGCGGGCCCGCGCCGAGGTGCACAGCTTCGTCGGCGCCCGTGCGGACGACCAGGTCATCTTCACCCGGCAGACCACCGACGCGCTGAACCTGCTGGCCCACGCTGTCCCGGCCGACGCGACGGTGATCGTCTTCGAGTCGGAGCACCACGCTGCGCTGCTGCCGTGGGGCGAGGAGCGCACTGTCCGCCTGGCCGCGCCCGCTTCGGCCGGTGAGGCTGTGACGGCCGTCGCCGACGCGCTGCGGACCGCTCCGGAGGGACCGCGCCTCGTCGTCGTCACCGGCGCCTCCAACGTGACCGGCGAGATCTTCCCGATCGCCGAGCTCGCCGCCGTCGCCAAGGCGCACGGTGCGCGGATCTGCCTGGACGCTGCGCAGCTCGCGCCGCACCGGGTCGTCGACATCGCCGACCTGGACGTCGACTGGGTCGCGCTGTCCGGCCACAAGCTCTACGCGCCGTACGGCGCCGGTGCGCTGATCGGTCGCGCGGACTGGCTCGACGCGGCCGACCCCTACCTGTACGGCGGCGGCGCGACCACCTCGGTCACCGGCGACGGCGTCGTGTGGGCGACCGGACCGTCGCGGCACGAGGGCGGCTCCCCCAACGTCATCGGTGCGATCGCGCTGGCCTCCGCCTGCGCCACCATCAGCCGGAACCGGGACGCGATCGAGCAGCACGAGCGCAGCCTGCTCGCCCGGCTCCGCACCGGTCTCGCGCAGATCGCCGACGTCACGACGTACTCGATCTTCGGGGCCGAGGCCGACCGCGTCGGCACGGTCTGCTTCACCATCAACGGTCTGAGCTCGACCCTGGTCTCCGCGGCGCTCAGCGCGGAGTACGGCATCGGCGTCCGCGACGGCAAGTTCTGCGCGCACCCGCTGGTCGGCCACCTGCTCGCCGACGCACCGGAGCACGGTACGGCGGTCCGCGCCAGCCTCGGTCTCGGCACGACCCGTGAGCACGTGGACCGGCTCGTCAGCGCGGTGCGCTCCCTGGCCACCAACGGGCTGCGCGGGGAGTACGAGGACACCGACCACGGCTGTCAGCCGACCGATGACCCTCGTGACCTCCACGCGCCCCGCATCTGGTGACGCAGTCCTGAAACGCTCCTACTGCTCAGGAGTCGAGTGCTCTGAGTTAGATCTGCGGCGAGTGCTGGAGGTGTCCAGGTGCGTGCATCGCAAGGCGGAGGGGCGTCCTCGATGCGGGGTTCATCGTGGACGCCCCTCCAACGCCGCGAGGTGCGTGCCTGGGCGCCTCCAGTGCCGTCGCAGATCTAACTCAGAGCACTTAGACCTACATGGTGAGCAGCGAACGCCAGTAGGTCCGCCCACTCCGCCGCGATCATGGCGGCGGGTTTGCCGAAGCCGTGACCGGTGTTGACCTCCACTCGGGTCAAGACAGGTTCGGCCGCGGACTGGGCATGCTGCAACGCAGCGATGAACTTGTGACTGTGCAACGGGACTACCCGGTCATCGTGGTCACCGGTGACCACCAGCGTGGCCGGGTACGCCGTACCGTCCTGCACTCGGTGCAGCGGTGAGTAGGCCAGCAGATCCTCGAACTGCTCCGGGTTGTCCGGATGCCCGAAGTCGGACGCCCACGCGGCACCCACTGTGAAGAGGTGGAACCGCAGCATGTCCAGTACGCCGACGCCCGGCAGCGCGACCTTGAACAGGTCTGGGCGCTGCGTCATGGCTGCTCCGACGAGCAGTCCGCCGTTGCTGCGGCCGTGAATGGCCAGCTGCTCCGGAGTGGTCACTCCCTTGTCCCGCAGGTGCTCAGCGACCGCGATGAAGTCGTCGAACACCTGCTGCTTGTTCTTGAGCCGTCCGGCGTCGTGCCACTCGCTCCCGTACTCACCGCCGCCCCGGAGGTTGGCGATCGCCAGCACTCCCCCGGCAGCGAGCCACGCCGGCCAGCCCGGCTTGTAGTCGGCCAGGATCGAGATGCGGAAGCCGCCGTACCCGTAGAGCAGCGTCGGGCGTGGGCTGGCGAAGTCCAGGTCGGCACGGGTGATCAGGAAGTACGGAACGTCGCCGGCCGTCTTCCGAGTAACCAGTACCTCGGGTGACGTGTAGCCGCTGACTCCCCGGACCAGCTCGGGCAACGCACGCGCCTGCGTGGTCGACGCCGAAACGACGTACGAGACGGTGGGGTCAGTTGTGGTGGACAGTCCAATGAAGAGCTCGTCGTGCTTGGTGCTGGCGTTCAGTGCGAGCACACCACCACCCTGTACGTCGACTACGCGCTCCCGGGAACCGTCCAGGTCGTAGAGCGTCAGCACGGGCTGAGCATCGACCAGCGTGACGGTGGCCAGACCGGACGCCGTACCGCGAACGGCCTGCAGGGCGTGCGGTCCTTCGGGGATGAGGTCGGTGAAGGTGCCATCGAGGTCCGCGAGCACCACGCGGCCGAGGGACGCGTCACGGTCGGTCTGCAGCACCAGCTGGTCACCGGACATCCGGATGAAGAAGATCTCGTCGGCGAGCTCGTCCACCACCTTGATCGGCTCGCCGAAACCGTCGGAGGTGATCGGGTAGACCCACAGGCGGGACGCGGGGTCAGTGCCCGCGTTGATGTGCACGATGACGTACCTGTCGTCCTCGGACACCTCCGGGGCGATGAACAGCCGGTCGTCCTCGGGGAAGTGCAGGACCAGCTCGTCATCCGACTGCAGGGTGCCCACTCGGTGCAGCTTCAGCTGCCCACCGGACAGAGTCTTCGTCTCCGTGCCCTCACTGCGCCCACTCGACGGGTAGTGCAGATACAGGTACGCCGAACTGTCCGGAAGCCAGGTGGCCTCGCAGAACTTGGCCTCGGTCACCACGTCGTTCACGGGATCACCGGTGGCGATGTCGAGCAGCCGGAACGTCGTCCAGTCGCTACCGCTCTCGTTGATGCCGTAGGCGAAGTACTTGCCGTCAGGACTGACGGTGAACGAGCCGAGGGAGTCGGTGCCGTCCTCGGACAGCTTGTTCGGGTCGATCAGCACCCGGCCGCTGTCCAGCAGTTCCTCGAGGGACTCCGCGACGTACACGACGTCCTGGGCCTGGGTGCCGTCGTTGCGGCCGACGAAGTACCAGCCGCTCTTCCTGGCGGGCACTCCGGCGCGTGGTCGGGCCAGGATCGCGGAGAGCGTGGTCTGGAACCACTCTCGCTCCGGATAGCCCGCCAGCTCGGCCTGGGTGTACACGTTCTGCCGGTTGACCCAGTCCTGGGTCTCGACGGAGTCAGGGTCTTCCAGCCAGCGGTAGGGGTCGGCGATCGCGTGCCCATGCAGGGTTTCGACCACATCGTCGCGGCGGGTGTCCGGAGCAGTCATGTGACAAACCTACGTCGTACTCACCGCCTCCGGTGGGCGGCATCCCGCACAGGCGCCGGAGGCCGGTGAGTACGACGGTGCCCTACCTGCGGGCCGGATTGATGTCCTTGGTCCAGAGGACCTTGCCGAACAGGTCACGCAGTGACGCGGTGAACACACCCGTGCGCGGATCGATCTCCACGTGGCCGAAGAACTGGTTGCCACCACTCGGCGGCTGGTTCGGGAAGTCGGCCGCCTTGACGAACTCCGCCTTCGGTCCGAACGTCGGGTCCAGCGTGTTCGGGCCGAACGTGCCTGCGTTCACCGGACCGGCCACCAGCTCCCAGAACGGGTCGAAGTCGGTGAAGGCCGCCCGCGACGGGTCGTAGTGGTGTGCGGCGCAGTAGTGCACGTCCGCAGTCAGCCAGACCGCGTTACGTACCTTGCGCTTCTTGAACTGGCTCAGCACCCACGCGATCTCGTGCTCCCGGCCACCCGGCGCACCGCCGACGCCATTGGCGACCGCCTCGATCAGGGGGCCGTCCGGCACCAGCAGTCCGAGCGGCATGTCGCTGGCGATCACCTTCCAGGTGGCCTTGGACGCGGCCGCCTCACGGACCAGCCACTCCGCCTGCTCGGTGCTGAGCATCGCTACCGGTCCGGCCGTCGCCGGGGTCGGGTTGGCGCCGCGGTAGGTGCGCATGTCGAGGCAGAAGACGTCGAGCAGCGGACCGTAGCTCACCTTGCGGTAGATGCGGTTCCGGCCGGCGGTGTGCACCATCGGGAGGTACTCGAGGAAGGCTTGCCGAGCTCGGGCCGCCAGGACGTCGACCCGCTTCTCGGTGTACCGGTTGTCGTCGACGAGGATCTCGCCGGGGTACCAGTTGTTCAGCGTCTCGTGGTCGTCCCACTGGCTGACGATCGGTACGTCGGCGTACAGGTCGCGGACGTTGTGGTCGAGCAGGTTGTACTTGTAGCGGCCGCGGTACTCCGCCAGCGTCTCGGCGACCTTGGAGACCTCTTCGGTGACCACGTTCTTCCAGACCGTGCCGTCCGGGATGGCTACTGTGGCCGCGATCGGGCCGTCGGCGTAGATGTTGTCCCCGGAGTGCAGGAAGAAGTCCGGCCGGGTGTCGTGCATCGCCTTGTACGCGATCATGCCGCCGAGGTCGGGGTTGATGCCGTACCCCTGGCCGGCGGTGTCCCCGGTCCAGACGAAGGACAGTCCGCGGTTGCGGCCCGGCGTACTGAAGGATCCCTCCCGGGACTCGCCGCGGCGGCCGTACGCGTCCTCGAACGCGATCCGGTAGTCGTAGCGCTGGCCGGGGCGCAGTCCCTTCAGCGGCACCTGCGCGGTGAAGTCCTGGTCCGGCCCGGTGACCGGTCCGCAGAGCCGGACTGCCCGGTCGAAGCGGCCATGGCTGGTCAGGTCGACCACCATCCGCGCCTTGCGGTCGGTGCGCGACCAGACGACGGCAGAGTTCGATGACACGTCGCCCGACATGATCCCGGACGGCAGTGCGGGCCGGTCCCGGCGTACGACGTTGGGGGCCGCAGCGGCGACCCCTGGCACAGCCAGGGAGGCACCGGCGACGGTGGATGCAGCCAAGAGTTGGCGGCGACTCAATTTCATACCGCAAGCCTGATCCGCCCGGATGGCGTCCGAGTGAACGACCGATGATCGCTTGGCACGGGATGGCGCACCTTGCGAAGGGTTGCCTTACGTGGTTCCGTTGGGGGCACCAGCCACAGTTGTGGCGCTGCCCGGGACCCCGGTGGCGCATCGACGCGATGTACCACCGGACCGGGGTGTTTCCCACTTGTCACAGCTCGTCGCGGACAGTAATCCGCAACAGCGCTTCACGAACCTCTACACCGATCTCGCGCGCACCATCCGCGAGCTCGGTCTGCTGCGGCGGCGCCCCGGCTACTACTGGACCCGGATCGGCCTGGTGCTCGCCGCCTTCGCCGGGGTCTGGGTGGGTGTCGGCCTGCTCGGCAATTCGTGGTTCCAGCTCCTGATGGCCGGTGCCTTCGCGCTCGTGCTGACCCAGGTCGCGTTCCTCAGCCACGACAGCTCCCATCGGCAGATCTTCAAGTCCGCGCGCTGGAACGACTGGACCGCGCGGCTGCTCGCCGGCGGCCTGATCGGGATCAGCTCGGCGTGGTGGAAGTCGAAGCACAGCCGCCATCACATGGCACCGAACCAGTTGCAGCACGATCCCGACATCGACATCGGCGTGGTCGCCTTCACCCCGGAGCACGCCGCCAGCCGGACGGGCTTCCAAGCCTGGCTGACCGCTCGCCAGGGCTGGCTGTTCTTCCCGCTGCTGACACTCGAAGGCCTGAGCCTGTACGTGTCCAGCGTCGGTCACGTCTTCCGCCGCGGCGCGAGCAAGATCGAGCGGGTCGAGGGCGCACTCGTGCTGACCCGGATCAGCGCCTACCTGGGGCTGCTGTTCTTCCTGCTCCCGCCCGGCAAGGCCTTCGCCTTCCTCGGTCTGCAGCTCGCCGTCTTCGGCGTCTGCCTCGGCGGATCGTTCGCACCGAACCACACCGGCATGCCGTTGGTGCCCGCGACGATGAAGGTGGACTTCCTCCGCCGCCAGGTGCTGATGTCGCGCAACATCCGGGGCGGTCTGTTCATCGACTTCGTGATGGGCGGGCTCAACTACCAGATCGAGCACCACCTGTTCCCGAGCATGCCGCGGCCGACGCTCAAGGCGGTCCAGCCGATCGTCCGCGAGTACTGTGAACGGCACGGCGTGGCCTACACCGAGATGTCGCTGCCGGCGGCGTACAAGGTCATCGTGGACTATCTGAACAACGTCGGGCTGCGGGCGCGCGACCCGTTCCAGTGCCCCCTCGTCACCGCTTACCGGAGTTAGTCCTTTGCCCATCCGACCTTGCTGGTCCACCTGAGCGCACACGGAGTGTCATGAGAGATGTCAATCCTGAGAGTGTGCGCCCACAGCAGCGGTACGCCAGCCTGTACACAGACCTGCTCCGGACCGTGCAGGAGCTCGGGCTGCTGCGTCGACGGCAGGGGTACTACTTCACCCGGATGGGTGCGGTAGCCGCTGCACTGATCGGTGTCGCGGTCGGCGTCGTCCTGCTGGGTGATTCCTGGTACCAATTGGTGCTGGCCGTCGTACTGGCGCTGGTGCTGGTTCAGGTCGCGTTTCTGAGCCATGACAGCGCCCACCGGCAGATCTTCGAGTCGGCCGCGCGGAACGACTGGACCGCGCGAGTGCTCGCCGGTGCGGTCGCCGGCATGAGTGTGACGTGGTGGCGGAACAAACACTCCCGACACCACGCCGCACCGAACCAGGTGGACAAGGACCCCGACGTACAGCTCAAGGCGGTCGCCTTCACACCAGATGCGGTCCTGAGCCGCGGACCGCTCGGGCGGTGGATCGCAGCGCGACAGGGCTGGCTCTTCTTCCCTCTGCTCACGCTGGAGGGTCTCGGCCTGCATGCGTCGAGCCTGCGGCACCTGTGCCGTCGTGACGCGAGCAAGCTGGAGCGGGTCGAGCTAGCAGTCGTAGCGTCCCGTCTCAGCCTGTACGTCGCCGCGCTCTACGTACTGCTGCCGCCGGGGAAGGCCACCGCCTTCCTGGGACTGCAGCTCGCCGTCTTCGGACTGTTCCTGGGTGCTGCGTTCGCCCCGAACCACAAGGGCATGCCGCTGGTACCGGCCGGGATGAAGCTCGACTTCCTCCGCCGCCAGGTGCTCACCTCACGCAACATCCGGGGCGGCATCCTGACCGACTTCGCCATGGGCGGGCTCAACTACCAGATCGAGCACCACCTCTTCCCCAGCATGCCCCGGCCGACCCTGCGCCGCGTCCGCCCGATCGTCCGCGAGTACTGCGAACTGCACGGCATCGACTACACCGAGGTCGGACTGTTCCGGTCGTACCAGATCGTCATCGACTACCTCAACAACGTCGGGCTCAAGGCCCGCGACCCGTTCCAGTGCCCCTTGGTGGCGACCTACCGCAAGTAGGGTGGCGGGCATGGTGCTGGGGTTGGTGTGTGCGTTGGCTGCGGCCGTTGCCTACGGATTGGCGTCGGTGCTGCAGGCTGCGGCAGCGCGGACCAGTCCTGATGTCAGTGCGCGCGGAGTGGTCCGCATCGTCGGGCAGTGGCGGTTCCTGGTCGGCATCGGGATGGATCTGCTGGGCTTCGGGCTGCAGATGGTCGCCTTGCAGTCGCTGCCGCTGTTCGTGGTGCAGGCCGCACTGGCCGCGAGCCTGGCAGTGACCGCGGTAGTCTCGCGGATCCTGGGCCTGCGGCTGGGCGCGAAGGAGTGGACCGCTGTCGCAGCGGTCTGCGGTGGGCTTGCCCTGCTGGGGATCTCAGCCGGCAGCGAAGGCGGTACGGCGGTCAGCCACGGATTCCGGATGTGGTTGATCGGGGCAACGATCGCACTCGGGCTCGCGGGTCTCGCGACGCAACGCGCTCCGCAGCGACTGCGGGCTCCGCTGCTCGGGCTCGTCGCCGGACTGGCGTTCGGGCTGGTTGCCATCTCGGGCCGGATCATCTCCGACTTCCACCCGTTGAAGCTGCTCGCCGACCCGGCCCTCTACACCGCTGTGGTGAGCGGTGCGCTGGCGATGTTCTTCTACGCCTCAGCACTCCAGCGCGGCGGTGTCACGATGGCCACGGCCATGCTGGTGGTCGGCGAGACCGTGTTCCCGGCCTTGGTCGGGCTGCTGGCGCTCGGCGATCACTCCCGGCCGGGCTTCGGCGCGATCGCGGTCGGCGGCTTCCTCATCGCGGTCGCCGCCGCCGTCGTACTGGCTCGTTTCGGTGAACCGCCGGCTACGAAGCTGGCGGAATCTCCCCCGAGCCACGAATCGTCAGTTTGACCGGGACCCGCACGGTGCGGCCCGGCCGGTGCGGCTCGGGGAGACGCTCGGTCATCAGCTGAATCGCGGTCCGGGCCATCACGTCGGCCGACTGCGCCACCGCGGTCAGACCGGGCTTGAGCAGGTCGCCGAGAGCCAGGTCGTCGAACGAGACGAGCGCGACCTGGTCACGCCGGCCCGCCAGACCCCGCAGTACCTCGGCGGTTGTCATGTTGTTGGCCGACAGCAACGCCGTCGCAGGCTCCGGACGATCGAGCACGGCGGAGAGCGTGATGCCGATGCCCTCCGTGGTCGGCTCGGACAGGTGCACGAGGTCTTCGTCGACGTCGATGCGGTGCCGGGCCATCGCGGCCCGGTAGGCGACCACGCGCTCGCGCGCGGTGAAGATCCGCTCGTCGTCGCCGAGGTAGGCGATCCGCCGGTGCCCCTGCCGAACCAGGTGGTCGATCGCCTGGTCGATACCGCCCGCGTTGTCGGCCAGCACCGCGTCCGCCTCGATGCCGTGCGCCGGACGGTCGATCGTGACGACCGCCATCCCCGCGTCGACATGCGGAGCCAGATAGTCCTGGGTCTCCCCGATCGGCGCCATGATCAGCGCGTCCGGCCGGCGGGCGACGAACTCGAGACAGACGTCCCGCTCGCGCTCCGGGTCCTCGTCGGTCAGACCGATCATCACCACCGAGCCCGACGAGCGGGCCCACAGCTCGACCGCGCGGCCGAGCGAGGCGAAGAACGGGTCGCCGATGTCGCGGATGACGACCGCGATCGTGCCGGTCTTGCCGCGCCGCAGCATCCGGGCCGACTCGTTCGGCGTGTAGTTCAGTTCCTTGATCGCCGCCTGGACCTTCGCGGTCAGCTCGGGGCTGACGTTCGGCTCCTCGTTGACCACGCGTGACACCGTCTTGAGTGCCACCCCGGCCCGGGCTGCGACCTCCTTCATCGTGGGCCGGCGCTGGCCCGTGCCGTTCACACCGTTGATGCTCATCGCCGGCCCACTCTCATCGTTGTTGTCAGCTCTGGACGACGATCGGGATGATCATCGGGCGCCGGCGGTGGGTGTCGCTGACCCACTTGCCGACCACCCGGCGGATGATCTGCTGCAACTGGTAGATGTCGTCCACCCCGCCGCCGATCGCCTTCGCCATCTCCGCCTCGATCTTCGGCTTCAGGTCGTCGAAGACAGTGTCGTCCTCGGCGAATCCGCGGGCCTGGATCTCCGGTCCGGCGGTCAGCTTCCCGGTGACGGAGTCCATCACGGCGATCACCGAAATGAAACCCTCGTCGCCCAGAATCCGCCGGTCCTTCAGCGAGGTCTCGGTGATGTCGCCGACCGTCGAGCCGTCCACGAAAACGTAGCCGCACTCGACCTTGCCCGCGATGACGGCCTTCCGGTCGATCAGGTCGACCACCACGCCGTCCTCGACGACGACCACGTTCTCCCGCGGTACGCCGGTCTGGATCGCCAGCTCGGCGTTCGCGTGCAGGTGCCGGATCTCGCCGTGCACCGGCATCACGTTGCGCGGCTTCACGATGTTGTAGCAGTAGAGCAGCTCGCCGGCACTCGCGTGACCGGAGACGTGCACCAGGGCGTTGCCCTTGTGGATCACGTTCGCGCCGTGCCGGGTCAGGCCGTTGATCACCCGGTAGACCGAGTTCTCGTTGCCCGGGATCAGCGAGGACGCCAGTACGACGGTGTCACCCGGCTGGATCTGGACGACGTGGTGGTCGTTGGCCGCGATCCGCGACAGCGCCGACATCGGCTCGCCCTGGGACCCGGTCGAGACCAGCACGACCTGCTCGGGCGGGTAGTTCTCCAGCTCGCGCATGTCGATCAGCGTGTCCCCGGGCACGTTCAGGAAGCCCAGGTCCCGGGCGACGGCCATGTTGCGGACCATCGACCGGCCGACGTACGCGACCTTGCGGCGGTGCTTCACGGCGGCGTCCATGATCTGCTGGACGCGGTGCACGTGCGAGGCGAAACAGGCCACGATGATGCGCTGGTTCTTCGCCTTGGTGAAGACGCCGTCCAGCACCGGGGCGATGTCGCGCTCGTGGGTGGTGAAGCCGGGGACCTCGGAGTTGGTGGAGTCGACCAGGAACAGGTCGACCCCTTCCTCGCCGAGCCGCGCGAACGCGTTCAGGTCGGTGATCCGGCCGTCCAGCGGCAGCTGGTCCATCTTGAAGTCGCCGGTGTGCAGCACCATGCCGGCCGGGGTGCGGATCGCGACCGCGAGCGCATCGGGGATGGAGTGGTTGACCGCGACGAACTCGCAGACGAACGGGCCGATCTGGAGCTTCTCGCCCTCGACCACGGTCTGCTGCGGCACATTGCGGTGCCGGTGCTCCTTCAGCTTGCCCTCGAGGAACGCGAGCGTGAGCTGAGACCCGATCACCGGGATGTCGCCGCGCTCCCGCAGCAGGTAGGGCAACCCGCCGATGTGGTCCTCGTGGCCGTGTGTCAGAACGACCGCGACCACGTCGTTCAGCCGGTCCCGGATCGGCTGGAAGTCCGGCAGGATCAGGTCCACGCCGGGCTGGTTCTCGTCCGGGAACAGTACGCCGCAGTCGACGATCAGCAGCTTGCCGTCGTACTCGAACACGGTCATGTTGCGGCCTACTTCACCGAGGCCGCCGAGCGGGATGACCCGCAAAGCGCCCGGAGCCAGCGGTCCGGGCGCGTCGAGATGTGGATGGGGATGGCTCATGCAATCAGTCCTGCCGTTTTCAAGTCGGTGGTGAGCCGGTCCACTTGCGCGGGCGTCGCCTCGACCAACGGCGACCGGAGGGTCGCGTGGTCGATGACGCCGGCCAGCTTCAGTGCGGCCTTCACCATGATGGCGCCCTGGGTAATGGTCATAATCGCTTCGACGGCGGGCACCAACCGTCGATCAATCTCTTGGGCGGTGGCGAGGTCGCCGGCCACCACGGCGTCGATCAGCTGCCGGTACTCCGGGCTTGCGACGTGTCCGACGACACTCGCGATGCCGACCGCACCGATCGCCAGCATGGCGAGGTTCAGCTCGTCGGCCCCGCAGTAGTAGAACAGATCCGTGTTCGCGAGCACCTTGGTGGTCGCGGCCAGGTCGCCCTTGGCGTCCTTCACCGCGACGATCCGCGGGTGCTCGGCGAGCGCGATCAAGGTCTCGGTCGCGATCTCCACCCCGGCGCGGCCGGGGATGTCGTACAGCAGGTTCGGCAGGCCGGTCGCGTCGGCGACCTTGGTGAAGTGCTGACGCAGACCTTCCTGCGGAGGCTTGTTGTAGTACGGCGTCACGACCAGCAGCCCGTCGGCGCCGGCGGCCTCGGCCTGCCGGGCGAGCTCGACGGTGTGGGCGGTGTCGTTCGTCCCGACGCCGGCCACGAGCTTGGCCCGGTCCCCCACGGCCTCGCGGACGGCGCGGATCAGCTCCGCCTTCTCCTGGTCCGTGGTGGTCGGGGACTCGCCGGTCGTCCCGTTCAGGATGAGGGCGTCGTTCCCGCCGTCGGTGAGATGCGTGGCCACCTTCTGCGCCGCGGCGAGATCCAGGGATCCGTCCGGCGTGAAGGGTGTGACCATGGCCGTCGTCAGGCGGCCGAAAGGCAGCACCGGAGCGGCGTTCGTAGCTGGCGAGGACATGGGGTTCAGATTACCGCCCCGACGCCTGAAGAAATGAGTAGGCCTGGTAGCTGTCCGCTCGGGGGTCCGGGCAGCTACCAGGCTCACTCGTCCTATCGGGTGAGCCTGGGGAGTCGTTACAGGTTCCCCGAAAAAAGTCTGGAAAAAATTCTCTGAACACGATAAGTAGCGTCTCCGTAGCTCTCTGTCGATAAATCAGTGATCTGCGAGCCAGATCGAGGTGCTGTTGAAGAGTTGTTCAACGATTTCGAGTGCCCCGGGCAGGAGCAGGACACCGCCGGCCAGTAACACCGGTACGACGACGAGTCGCTCGACCCAGCTGTTCGTGCTGAAGCGGAGCATCCGGGGCAGACGGATCTCGTACCAGGTCTCGCCGCGGATCGGGAGCGGCCAGAGCCACGGGCACCCGGAACGCGTCAGACTGTCGCCCAGGCAGTGCGTGAACATGCCGAGGCCTACCGCCACCCCGATCCAGCCCCCGATGCCCGACAGGCCCGCCTGGAGCGCGTCAGCGGGCGTCGTACCGGGGAGCGCCGTACCGAGGACGGAGTAGGCGGTGGCGCCGAGCACGGCGATCAGGATCCAGTCGCCTAACACGTGGGCTGCCAGGAGTAGTCCGGTTGCTGCGACGGCCAGGACTGCCCACTTGCCACGGTCACCCAAGCTGGCGGCCAGCATGCCGAGGCCGATCGCTGCGGCGAGGGTGTGCGTGGCGTGGCGATGCTTGCCCGTGCTGTCTTCGTCGCGTGGACCCTTGGTCAGGTTGTAGAGCACGCCGGAGAACGTCCGGATCGCGCTGGAGATCAGACCGGTGACCGGCCCGAGCAGACGCGACGCACTCCCGCCTGGATGATCCAGATCCGGCACCAACGCGTAGCCCGCGGTCGCCGCCGCGAACGGCACCACCTCGGCCACCGAGGTCAGTCCGACCATCGGCGCCACCGCCAGCCCCACGACCCACCCCGACAACGCATGCGACCGCCCCATCATGGTGCGCCTCACTCCCCTCCAGCAGACGGCCATCTTCTCAATTCCGTCTCAGCAGTCACAGTAGCCACTCCCGTCACCGACGTTTTGCATAATCATTCAGAGGCATGCATACTCTTCCTATGTCCAAGGTGCTTACGTCGTTGCCGGTTGGTGAGCGGGTCGGGATCGCGTTCTCGGGAGGTCTCGACACGTCGGTCGCGGTCGCGTGGATGCGCGACAAGGGAGCGGTGCCCTGTACCTACACCGCCGATCTGGGTCAGGCCGACGAGCCTGACATCGCGTCGGTCCCCGGGCGGGCGACGGCGTACGGCGCCGAGCTCACGCGACTGGTGGACTGCCGCGCGGCGATGGTCGAGGAGGGGCTGGCCGCGCTCACGTGCGGCGCCTTCCACATCCGGTCCGGCGGGCGGACCTACTTCAACACCACGCCGATCGGGCGGGCCGTGACCGGCACGCTGCTGGTCCGGGCGATGCTCGCCGACGACGTCCAGATCTGGGGCGACGGCTCGACCTTCAAGGGCAACGACATCGAGCGGTTCTACCGCTACGGCCTGCTGACCAACCCGAATCTGCGGATCTACAAGCCGTGGCTGGACGCCGACTTCGTCACCGAGCTCGGTGGCCGCAAGGAGATGAGCGAGTGGCTGGTCGCGCACGACCTGCCGTATCGCGACAGCACCGAGAAGGCGTACTCGACCGACGCGAACATCTGGGGCGCGACGCACGAGGCCAAGACGCTGGAGCACCTGGACACCGGGATCGAGACCGTCGACCCGATCATGGGCGTGAAATTCTGGGACCCCTCGGTCGAGATCGCGACTGAGGACGTCAGCGTCGGCTTCGTCCAGGGCCGGCCGGTCACGATCAACGGCAAGGAGTTCGGCTCCGCGGTCGACCTGGTCCTGGAGGCCAACGCGGTCGGCGGCCGGCACGGGCTCGGGATGTCGGACCAGATCGAGAACCGGATCATCGAGGCCAAGAGCCGCGGCATCTACGAGGCGCCGGGGATGGCGCTGCTGCACGCTGCGTACGAGCGGCTGGTCAACGCCATCCACAACGAGGACACGCTTGCGGCGTACCACAACGAAGGCCGCAAGCTCGGCCGGTTGATGTACGAAGGCCGTTGGCTGGACCCGCAGGCGCTGATGATCCGCGAGTCGCTGCAGCGGTGGGTCGGCTCGGCGATCACCGGCGAGGTCACCCTGCGGCTACGGCGGGGCGACGACTACTCGATCATCAACACCACCGGCCCGGCCTTCAGCTACCACCCGGACAAGCTCTCGATGGAGCGCACCGAGGACTCCGCCTTCGGCCCGGTCGACCGGATCGGCCAGCTCACCATGCGGAACCTCGACATCGCCGACTCCCGCGCCAAGCTCGAGCAGTACGCCGGCCTGGGCCTGTTCGGTACGTCGAACCCGGCGCTGGCCGCGTCCACCGACCTGATCGGCCCGATGCCGACCGGCGGCGCCCAGGCCATCGCCTCCCGCGGCGAAGCCTCCGAAGAGGACCTCCTCCTCGACCGCGCCGCCATGGAATCCGGCACCGACTGACCCGCCGTACCCAACAGCCCGGCCCTCTTCAGGTGGAGAGAGCCGGGCTGTTCGCCGTCGCGCCACCCGGTGGGTAGTACGGCACGACCCCGTCGCCACCCGCGCGTCGTCGCCACCCCGCCGAGCCGGTCCCCGCGGCACTACTCGGGGCCGTGAACAAGAACTGGTGGGCGTGAACAAGGAATGACTTGTTCACGGCCCCCGCCGGGTGTGCAGACCCCCTGATTGTGGCCGGGGCGACTCCGGGCCGGCGGCGTAGGCGGTGGCTGGTCGCCGCTGCGGCCGGTTTGCCTGAAGCGGGTGGCTGAGGTGGTCTTCGGCTGGCCCGGATGGTTCGGTCGGTGACCGCGGTTCCCCGTTGCCTTCGGCTGACGGGCTATGGCTGAGGCCGCTGTTGACGAGGCTTATTCACTGACCCGCCGCGGTGGCTGAGCACTTTGCTTGGTGCGGTCGGTGCGGAGGCTTGGTGGCTGACCCGTCGCGGTGGTTGCTGCCAGCAAACAGTTGGCCGAGGTGATCCCGTCGGCGAGTGAACCCCAGTGCCAGCCGCCAGCGAACCCTCCGCGCTGCCCGAGTGAAGCCCCCGTACTGCCCGCGAGTGAAGCCATCGTACGAGTGTGAGGAGTGGGGCGTCGAGTGTGAGGAGTAGGTCGCTGGAAATCGATATCCGGCGGCACGGTCCCCCCACTCGGGAGCTGATCGCACGGTGGCGCCACCCGCCGGGGGCAGTCACGGCGGACTGGGGAACCTAACCTCCCGAAAACGACCAGCAGAACTCCCCAGACCCCCGCCGACGCCGCCGGCCCGCGCCACCACTGGCGGCCGGAGACAACAAGCCGGGGCCGGAGACAACAAATTGGGGCCGGAGACCTATGGCAACAGGTCTCCACCCGTCACAAGGTGTCTCACGCCACCAGTCGTGGCGCGAGACCAACCACCTACCCGATTCGTTGGCCGTACTTTTTTCTCGGGAAAGCAACCGAAACTTGCCCGGCTACCGTCACCCGCCGGCCTCAGCCGTAGCCCGGAACCTCAAACAACCGGAACCTCGGTCACCGGCCTCGCCATCCCCCTCAGCCGTAGAACCGCTCAGCCACCCGCCTCAGTCATACCGGCCGTAGCGACGACCAGCCACCGCCTACCCCGCCGGCCGCATCACAGCGATCGGACGGGACGAGCACATTCGGGGAGGCGGGGTTACTGGCCAGCCAAAGACCCCAGCCACCGCATTCGATCAGCCACAAGTCCACGTGATCGTCGCGAGCAACCAAAGCCCGGAAGCTCAAGCAACCGGGCCCCGGTCACCGGTCGCAGTTGGTTGAGCAGGTCGAGGCGAGGGGTCAGAGGGGGAAGCGGAGGGCGAGGGCGGCGAGGAGTTCGATGGGGCGGGTTTGGTGGATGTTGTGGCCGGCGCCTTCGATGGTGGTGAGGGTGCAGTCGGGGATAAGGGCCGCCGCGTCGGCGAGTTTTTGTTGTGGGACTGGGCTGGTGGAGCCGCCGCCGAGGATCAGGGTGGGTACGGCGATGTTGCGGAGGTCGGAGAGGTAGGACGGGTCCGGGGCTGTCAGCTGGGCGAAGATCGCGGGTAGGCAGTTCCAGTCGAAGCCGGGGTCTTCGGTGGGGCGCGGCGGGATGGTCCAGTCGCCATCGCCGTCTGGCGGTGGCGCGTCGACGAGGACTAGGCCGGTGAGGCGGTCGGAGTGGTGCTCAGCGAAGAGCGCGGCGACCGTGCCGCCCATGGAGTGGCCGACCAGGAGGAACGTTTGCAGGCCGAGAGCGTCGACGAACTCCAGGAGGTCGTCGCGCATCGCCTCGAACGAGTACGACGCTGCCCGGACGCTCGCGCCGTGGCCGCGTTGGTCGAGGGCGAGCACCCGGCGATGCTTGGCGAGTTCGGGAGCAACCAGGTCCCAGCGACTCGAGTTGCCGCTGAGACCGTGCAGGAGGACGACCGGCGGAGCCGCCGGGTCGCCGGTGTCGGCGTACTCGAACTCTCCTGCAGACAAAGAGATGCGCATACCTGCACTACTAGCGCTGCAAGGGGGTCAGGCGTCGAAATCTACGGTCACGGCCGACGTGGTCGGGTGGGACTGGCAGGTGAGGACGTAGCCGGCGCGGATCTCGTCGGGTTCGAGGGCCCAGTTGGTATCCATCCGGACCTCGCCGTCGAGGACCTTGGCGCGGCAGGTGCCGCAGACGCCGCCCTTGCAGGCGAAGGGGGCGTCGGAGCGGACCGCGAGGGTGGCGTCGAGGATCGGCCTGGCGTTCTCACCGAGGGGGAAGGTGGAGCGGCGGCCGTCGAGGATGACGGTGACCTGTGCGGCGTCCGCGTCGGAGGTGGTCTCCTCGACCGGCGCCTTGGGGGCCTCGTCGCCGACGTGGAACAGCTCGGCGTGCACGCGGGCGCGGTCGACGCCTTCGGCGAGCAGTAGCTCCTGCGCACCGACGACCATCGCGTACGGGCCGCAGAGGAACCACTCGTCGACACCTGCGATCGGCAGGATGGTTGCGAACATGCGCTGCAATCGCTCCGCGTCGATGCGGCCACTGAACAGCTCCACCTCGGTGGACTCCCGCGACAGCACGTGCACGAGGTGCAGACGCTCGGCGTACACGTCCTTGAGGTCGGCCAGCTCGTCGGCGAACATCACCGAGCCCGCAGTGCGGTTGCCGTAGAGCAGGGTGACGCGGCTGGACGGTTCGACCGACAGGGTGGTCGCGACGAGCGAGAGCACCGGGGTGATGCCGCTCCCCGCAGCCACGAAGGCGTAGTGCTTGGCGTTGGCCGGGTCGAGCGTCGTACCGAAGCGGCCGAGCGGGGTCATCACCTCGAGCTCGTCGCCCACCTTGAGCTCATGCGCCGCGTACGCCGAGAAGGTGCCACCGGGGATCCGCTTCACCCCGATCCGCAGCACACCGGAACCAGCGCGCGAGCAGATCGAGTAGCTGCGCCGGGTGTCGTCGCCGGTACGGCGGACCGTCAGGTGCTGGCCCGCTGCGAAGTCGTACTCCCCCGCAAGCTCCACCGGTACGGCGAAGGTGATCGCCACCGAGTCATCGGTCAGCGCCTCGATCGCCGCCACCTTCAACGCATGAAAGGTCGCACGGCGCCGAGCAGCCACTGGACTAGTTGTAGTAGTCATCAGATCGCCTTGCTGAGTTGGATGTTCAAAGGTCTTTGAAGTGATCGAAGGGCTCGCGGCAGATGTTGCAGCGCCAGAGCGACTTACAGGACGTGGACCCGAACCGGCTCAGCTCCGAGGTGTCAGGCGAGCCACACAACGGACAGCGGATCGTCAGCGACAGCATCACCGGACCGCCGACCGCACGACGCCCAGTGGGCGGTGCGATCCCGTACTCGGTCAGCTTCGCCTTACCCGCCTCACTCATCCAGTCCGTCGTCCACGCCGGCGACAGCACGGTCTCAACATGACCGTCGACACCAAGGTGGTTCAGAGTCAGCTCAACCTCGTGCCGGATCAGATCCATCGCAGGACAGCCCGAGTACGTCGGTGTGATCGTCACGACGACCTCATCACCCTCATGCCGCACACCGCGCAGCACTCCGAGGTCTGCGATCGTCAGCACCGGCACCTCTGGGTCAGCGACCTCACCTACCGCGTCGAGGATCGCAGCGTCGGTCACCATGTCGCACCCGGGTGTGAGCGCGCCACATGCTGCAGCTCTGCCAGCAGGTACCCCATGTGCTCCGTGTGCCGACCACTCCGGCCGCCCTTGTGCTGGTACGACGCTTCCGGCCGACTGCACGTGGACTCGTCGATGACCGCGAGCACCCGGCGCTCCCACTCATCCCGTAAACCGGCCGGATCCACAGCGACCGGTAGACGCCGTACAAGCTCGTCGGACTCGAAGATCTCCGCGGTGTACGGCCAGAGCTCGTCCAGCGCGGCCTGCATCCGGCGGTGGCTCTCCTCAGTACCGTCGCCCAGCCGCACGACCCACTGGGTCGCGTGGTCGACGTGGTACGCGACCTCCTTGACGGCCTTCCCCGCCACCCCGGCCAGCGTCTCGTCGGCGCTCGCGCGGAGCTCGTCGTACAGGAGGTGCTGGTACGTCGCGAAGTACAGCAGGCGGGCCATCGCGTGTGCGAAGTCGCCGTTCGGCAGCTCGCACAGCTGCAGGTTGACGAACTCACGCTCCTCGCGGAAGTACGCCAGGTCGTCCTCGGTGCGGCCGTCCATCGAACCGGCGTACTGCAGCAGCGACCGGGCCTGGCCCAGCTGGTCGAGCCCGATGTTGCCGAGGGCAACATCCTCCTCGAGCTGCGGGGCGGCCGCGATCCACTCGGCGGTCCGCTGCGCCGCGATCAGCGCGTCGTCACCGAGCCGCAGCGCATAGACGAAGAGGTCGCTCACAGGTGGTCGACACCTTCCGGAACGTCGTAGAACGTCGGGTGCCGGTAGACCTTGTCACCCGCCGGATCGAAGAACTCGTCCTTCTCATCCGGGCTGGAGGCGGTGATGTCGGTCGCCGGCACCACCCAGATCGACACACCCTCCTGACGACGGGTGTACACGTCACGCGCGTTCCGCAACGCCATGGTCGCGTCGGGCGCGTGCAGCGACCCGACATGCGTGTGCGACAGCCCACGCCGCGAACGCACGAAGACCTCCCACAGTGGCTCAACCGTCACGCTGCACGCTCCAACTGCTTCGCCGCGTACGCCGCAGCTGCCTCGCGCACCCAGGCGCCGTCCTCATGAGCCTTGACCCGGTTGGCGAGCCGCGTCTCGTTGCACGGCCCGTTGCCCTTCACCACCTCGTACAGCTCGGTGTAGTCAGGCTCGGTGAAGCTGTAGTGACCACTGGCCTCGTCGTACACCAGTCCGTCGTCAGGGACACGCAGCCCGAGCACATCAGCCTGCGGAACGGTCATGTCGACGAAGCGCTGCCGCAGCTCGTCGTTGCTGTGCCGCTTGATCCCCCACGCCATCGACTGCTCGGAGTGCGTCGACGCGGCGTCCGGCGGACCGAACATCATCAGCGACGGCCACCACCAGCGGTCCAGCGCGTCCTGCGCCATCGCCTGCTGCCCCGGAGTACCAGTGGACAGCGTGTGCAGGATCTCGAAGCCCTGCCGCTGGTGGAACGACTCCTCCTTGCAGACCCGGACCATGGCTCGCGCATACGGCCCGTAGGAGCAGCGGCACAGCGGCACCTGGTTCACGATCGCGGCGCCGTCGACCAGCCAGCCGATCGCGCCGATGTCGGCCCAGGTGAGGGTCGGGTAGTTGAAGATGCTGGAGTACTTCTGCCGGCCGGTGTGCAGCAGGTCGAGCAGGTCGGCCCGGTCCACGCCGAGCGTCTCGGCCGCGGCGTACAGGTAGAGGCCGTGACCGGCCTCGTCCTGGACCTTGGCCATCAGGATCGCCTTGCGGCGCAGCGACGGCGCCCGGCTGATCCAGTTGCCCTCCGGCTGCATGCCGATGATCTCCGAGTGCGCGTGCTGCGCGATCTGCCGAATCAGGGTCTTGCGGTAGCCGTCGGGCATGGCGTCCCGCGGCTCGATCCGGCCGTCGGCGTCGATGGTCGCCTGGAAGCTGTCCATACCCGGAGCATAGCCCAGATGTGACACTTTTTCTCCAGATCGACGAAAGGTGTCACAAGGGTGGTGCTGGACCTACCCGGAGAAGGGGGTTCAGCGCACTGGAGCGGACCATGGTCGCGGCGGGAGGATCGTCACAACAGTTCAAGGGCTAAACAGTTCGGAAGGACCCTCCCGTGACGATCCAGCAAACCCTCCCGGCCGACCACCGCGGTCCGGTCACCGGCAAGGAGCGGGCACTCGCCCCCGACCTGATCCGCGGCGCGATGCTGCTCCTGATCGGCCTGGCCAACAGCTCCAACTTCGCGTTCGCCGGCCAGCCCGGTGTCGAGACCGCGCCGCACGGGCTCGAGCGCGTCCTGAACTTCCTCAAGCTCACCTTCGTCGACGCCCGGGCCTACCCGGTCTTCGCGGTGATGTTCGGCTACGGCCTGGTCCAGCTGGCCCGGCGGCAGCGCTCCTCCGGCGCCACGCCGGGCGCGGTCCGGCGGATCCTGCTGAAGCGGAACGCCTGGCTGATCGCCTTCGGCGCGGTCCACGCCACCCTGCTGTACTTCGGCGACTTCCTCGGGGCGTACGGCATCGTCGGCATCATCTGCACGCTGCTGCTCCTCAACCGCGGTGACAAGTTCCACCGGATCGTCATCGGCATCTGGGCCTTCGAGATCCTGTACGTCGCCTGGGTCGGCATCCAAGCCGTCGTCACGACACTCGCCAGCTCCGGCCCGGCGCACGCCATCATCAACGAGCCGAACCCGTCACTCGCGGCATCGTCGTACGGCGCGAGTCTGCTGGACCGGCTGCACGAGTACCCGCTGCACACCGCGAGCGTGATCCCGTTCATCATGGTCGTCTGGCTCGGCATCTGGGCCGCCCGCAAGCAGATCCTGGAGAACCCGGCCGCCCACCGCACTCTGCTCACCCGCGTCGCCGTCGTCAGCATGAGCATCACCATCCTGGGCGGTCTGCCGTACGCACTGGTCGGAGCCGGCTGGCTGCACGTCGACGAGGCCGCGGTTGATGCGCTGAGCATGCTGTCCCACGTCAGCGGGATGTTCGGTGGTCCCGGCTACATCGCTCTGTTCGGCCTGCTGGTCTCGCGGATCACCACGGTGTCGCTGCCGGTCCGGGCGATCTCTTCACTCGGCCAGCGGTCGATGTCCGGCTACTTGTTCCAGTCCGTCGCGTGGATGGCGCTGCTGGCCCCGTTCACGCTGGACCTCGGACACCGCTTCGGCAGTACGGCGTACACGGCCCTCGCAGTAGCTGTCGGCGTCTGGCTGGTCTCGGTGATCGGCGCCTACACGATGAGCCGCCGTTCCTACCGCGGTCCCGCCGAAACCCTGCTCCGCCGCCTCGTCTACTAACTCCACTGTCCCGGCCACCCCGACCGCCCCGGAGGCGGCCGGGGTCCGGCGGTTTGGGAGGATGCACGGTGTGAGTGAAGACTTCGGCGTACCCGAGCCTGCGAATCTGTCCGACCTGTCCGGTGAGCCGCCGGTGGCCGAGACGAGCGTGCGGCTCGCGTTGCCCGCCGAGGCGAACGCGATCGGCGAGGTCCAGGTCGCGGCCTGGCGCGCGTCGTACGCCGGCCTGCTGCCCCCGGACGTCCTGGCCGACCTGAACCCGGCGCAGTTCGCGGCCCAGTGGCGCGCCGCCCTGCTCGCGCCCGGCGAGGCCCGCAACCGGGTGATGGTCGCACTGGCCGGCCGCACGCTGGTCGGGTTCGCCGCCATCACCGTGTCGGACGACCCGGACGCCGACGGCCAGCACGACGCCCTGATCGCCGAACTCGCGGTCCAGCCGGACGCCACCCGCGCCGGCCACGGCTCCCGCCTCCTGAACGCGGTCGTCGACACCGTCCGCGCCGACGGCTTCCGCCGGGTCACCGTCTGGATCAACTCCACCGATGACGTCTCCCGCGCCTTCTACACCGAGGCCGGCTGGGCTCCCGACACCGCGCACCGCGAGCTCGACCTGTACGGCGACGGCTCGGTCCGCATCAAGCAGATCCGCCTCCACACCGACCCGGCCGCCGAAGCCGAAGCCTGAGTCAGTTGACGCAGAACTCGTTCGACTCGGGGTCACCCATCACCACGAGGTAGCCGTCCGGCTCGTCCGCACGCCGTACGACGGTTGCTCCGAGCCCGGTCAACCGCTCCACCTCGGCGTCGATCGCCGTACGGCGGTCATCTCCGGACAGCCCGAGTGCCACCTTGATGTCCAGGTGCAGGCGGTTCTTGACCACCTTCGGCTCCGGTACCTGGAGGAAGAAGATGTCCGGCCGGTCCCGCACCTTGTCCACCAAGGTCCGCGCGGTCGGCCGCTGCTCGACCGGGATCCCCTGCGCGTCCGCCCACTCTTCCCAGCCGGCGAACCCGTCCGGCACCGGCACGGGGAAGTCGTAACCACCCAACGCCGCCATCCAGAACCGCGCCACCCGGTCCGGATCCGCGCAGTCGAACACGATATGCAGCTCGAACGCCGTCACGTCACTCCTCCACTCGCCCTTGAGGGTGACAGTCTTACCGCCATGAGCGAGGTGCGGGTAAACGAGGTCGGGGACATGGTGCTTACGGGCGCCGAGGCGATGCGGGTACTGGCCGAGCCGGTGCGGTTGGCGATCACCGATCGGTTGACGCGGCACGGGGTGGCGACGACCGGCGAACTGGCCGAGGCGGTCGGCATCAGCGACGAGGACGCGGCGACGCATGCGGAGCGGCTGGCCGAGGTGGGCCTGGTCCGGCGGGACGGGGACAGCTGGGAGGCCTGTGGGCGCGGGATCTTCTTCGAGATTCCCGAGGACGGGGACGTTGAGGTTCAGCAGGCGGCACGGGCGTTGAGCAGCGCGATGCTGCTGAGCTACGAGCACCTGCCGCGCCAGTGGGTCGAGGGGACGGAGGCGGAGCTCGAGCTCGACTGGGCTCGGTCGGCGGGCCTCTTCAACGCGGGGATGTGGCTCACCGCCGAGGAGTTGCGCAAGGTGCAGGAAGATCTGGAGGTCCTGCTGATGCCTTACCTGCAACGCAAGGAGCCGACGCCGGACGCACGGCGGGTGCGGATGCTCGCCTACTTCTTGCCGCCGAAAGCTAGCGACTAGCCGGGGGTGGTGCTCGACCACGCACGCCTGACATGACAGATTGCGACGGTCCGATCACGCTTTGCCGTTGGAGTCTGTATGAAGCTCGTCTCCCTGGCCGTCGGCCTGGGGCTGTCCGCCGCCGCCGTCCTCGTTGTTCCCGGCTCGGGAGCGACCGCCTCGATGCAGACTGGGGTGATCGTCGACAAGGCGCGGCCGGTGGCGAACAAGTACCTGCAGCAGAAACTCAGCTGGCGGCGCTGCGGTGACGAGCAACTGCGGACGTTCTGCGCGAAGATCGCCGCGCCGCGCGACTGGTCCCATCAGTACGCCGGGACCGACATCGAGCTCGCGATCAGCAAGGTCGCCCCGGAGCACGGCAAGCCGACCCGCGTGGTGTTCGGCAATCCGGGCGGCCCCGGTGGCGCCGGGCTCGGGATGGCGCCGTACCTGGCGAGTCAGGCCCCGCTGGCGAAGAACCACCTCGCGGTCGGCTTCGACCCCCGCGGTACCGGCGACAGCACCAACGTCACCTGCCAGGGCGCGCCGGGCTACTCGATGGACGCCCGCGACCGCGACCCGTGGAACCTGGACCTGATCTCGCGGGCCTCCGAACTCGCCCAGCCGTACTGCGACGGGCAGTCCCGCGGCCTGCTCCCCTACATCACCACCGGGCAGACCGTCCAGGACATGGACCTGATCCGCCAGCTGCTCGGCTTCGACAAGATCGACTTCGTCGGCTACTCCGCCGGCACCTGGATGGGCGCGTACTACCAGACCTACTTCCCGCAGCACGTCGGCCGCTTCGTGCTCGACTCGAACACCGACTTCACCAACCCCTGGATCAGCACGTTCGAGGCCCAGCCGGCCGCGTTCGAGCGCCGGTTCGAGCAGGACTTCGCGGTCTGGGCGGCGAAGTACGACGACAAACTGCACCTCGGTACGACGTCCCGCCAGGTGGTTCGCAACTACGAAAAGTTACGAGCGGCGCTGAAGAAGCAGCCCGCGGTCGAGGAGTTCCTGGAAGCCTCGGTCCGGATCACCTACGACCAGAACGCGCTCGACGACCTGGTCGCCGGGGATTTGTATACAAAACTCGACTTCTACTCGCTCGCCATCGATCTCGCATTTCTCCGCGACCTTTCCGCGGCCCAGACAAAAGGCGGTGCGCGGGCCGCACAACGCACGGTCGACGCACTCTCCCCGGCCCGTCAGCAAGAGCTGGTACGGCGGGCCCACCGCAACCTGGTCGGCCTCCCCGCGCTCGGCCGCTCCGCTCTCGGCGACGACTACGCGGACGCGACCTTCAGCGCGATCACCTGCAACGACACGGCCTGGCCGCAGGGCCGCGAAGCCGCCGACGAACTCGCCGGCCGGCTCGGCCCGCGGCACCCGCTGATCGGCTGGAGCATGAACGAGAACCCGTGCTTCTACTGGGACCGCCCAAACGTCTCTCTGCCACAGCCGACCGGCGCCGGACTGCCCACAACCCTGATGGTGCAGAGCCAGCACGACCCAGCCACCAACTATGCGCTGGCCGCCACGGCCCATCAGCGGTACGCCGGATCGCGGTTGCTGACCATCACGGGCGAAGGAGACCACGGCGTCTACGGCGGCGTGAACAAGTGCGCGGACCGGATCGTCAACACCTTCCTCACCACCGGCAAGACCCCGGCCGCCGACGTCAGTTGCCCGGGTGAAGGCATCCCCGCGCCATCCACCCCGGAGCCCGTCGGACCCGAGGCGGACGAGGGTGGCGCCAAGGCCGGATCACCACTGCGCCGGGCTGCCGGATTCACCGCCGCTATTTCCGGCTACCTGCACTGAAAACATAACGCACTGAATGATCATGAATCGGTCCCGGCCAAACGCTTGAACCACCTTCCGGACCGGTAATTCCGACCGGTCCGGAATTACCGACGGACAGGCCGCGATCACGGTCGGCCAAATCGTTGTGAAGCTTTCGTTGTCAGGACATATTTGTCAGGGCTATGTCAGGGTTCCGTCCCTGTGCGACGCAGCGTGACTTCGGCAACCTTGTGTCAGCGCGGGAGAGCCGGGCGTCGACCGGGAGGGCTCGACGAAAGGCTCGACCGCTGGACGTGGCTTCGGCCGGCTGCAAGGTGGGGGGACTGCCTGGGGGGTCAGACAGAGGCGCAGCCGGCCGGGACCACGGATCCATGCGTCCCGCCGCACCCAGATCCCTCGCGGGGCATCGTCGATCCCCCAGGTCGTGATGCTCCGCGAGGCATGTACCACCCCGTGCCCCCGACGATCAGCAGCTCTGGTGGACTGCTGATCGGCCGGGCCGGTCAGAGCCGCCGGGAGCGATCCGGATCCGGACTCGGGAACGGGTAGCCGTCGGCGACCGCAGCAAGTGGCGCCGAGCGCCCGGCTGACCAGGCAGTCCGGAAGGCACGCCGTTCGAGGGACTCCTCGACCGCGCTCCGCGTCGCCAGGTAGTCGGGCTTCTCGACCTCCGGCACCGGCGCCTGGATCACTTCCCGTACGCCGTCCGCCGCACCCAGCAGGAATGCCGCATACTCGCTGCGGCCTCGGTGCTGAGCGACAGCCGCGAGCTCTTCCAGCACACTGGCCGATCGCCAGCGGTCTCCCAGGTCCCGGTGCTCAGCCAGGCTCTCGTCGAGCAGGTGCACCGCACGCTCGGTCAGACCGCGACGCCGCTCCACAATGCCGAGCTGGTTGAGCGACCAGGCCACGCCCTCGCGGTAGCCGAGTCGCTGCGACAGCGTGAGGCTCTCCTGCAGCAGCCCCTCCGCCTCGACCAGCTCACCCTTGTACTGCGCGATCGCACCGAGGCTGATCAGCGACCAGGCGAGACCTTCGCCATCACCCAGTACGCGGAAGCTGTCCCGCGCTCGGCCGCAGCGACGCGCAGCGACATCCAGGTCGCCACGCAACCACGCTGCGAAGCCGAGGTGGTTGTGCGCCCAGGACATGCCGGACTGGTCGCCGACCTCCTCGAACAGGTCGTAGCTCTGACAGTTCAGGGTTTCGGCGGTCGCATAGTCGCCACGCTCTCGCGCCACTCCCCCCAGTCGCTGCAGCACCAACGCCGTACCGGCAGAGTCCTTGAGCTCCTTGTACTGCGTGAGCGCGGTCTGGAGCCGAGTCGTCGCCACGTCGTACTCGCACTGCAGGAACGCGAGCATGCCGGCACCGAGATTCGCCTTGGCCAGTGCAGGAGCCGCTTCGTCAGCTGCAGGCAGCAGTGCGAGCGAACGCTCCAGCCACTGACTGCCCTCGGCGTAGTGACCGCGCAGGTAGCAGAACAGCCAGAGCGCACCGGAGAGCCGCAGCGCCTCGCCGGCCGACCTGGTCTGCAGCGCCCACGCCATGGCTGCTCGCAGGTTGTCCAGCTCGCTCTGCAACCGTTCGAGCCACTCCTCCTGGTTGGCGCCGCGCAGCTCACGCTCCGCCTGCTCAGCCAGCCCGATGTAGAAGTGCGCATGCCGGCGGACCGCCTCGTCCACGCTCGACGTGGTCTGCAACCGGTCTGCCGCGAACTCACGGATGACGGCGAGCATGTAGTACCGCGCGACGCCGCGGTGCCGAGTGACCCGGATGAGCGACTTGTCCACCAGCCGTCCGGTCAGGTCGAGCGCCTCGGCCCGGGCGACCGGTCCGGGAGCGGCGTCCCCCGACATCACCATCGCGGCGGCGCCCAGCGTCCAGCCACCGACGAAGACTGACAGCTGCGCAAAGACATCGCGCTCGGCCGGGGTGAGCAGGTCGTGGCTCCACTCGATCGCGCCGCGCATCGACTGCTGCCGCGGCGACGCCGTACGGTCGCCTCCGGCCAGGATGCCGAACGAGGTCTCCAGCTCACCGGCCAGCTCTTCGATCGTCATCACGTTCGTCCGGGCGGCTGCCAGCTCGATCGCGAGCGGCATACCCTCCAGCCGGCGAACCACCCGGGCGACCTGCTCCAGCTGCCCGGCCGGGTCGTAACCACGCGCACTCGCCCGATCCACGAACAGTCGGACCGCGGCAGACACCTCAGGCTCGTCCGCCTCCGGCGGCAGTGCGAGCGGCGGTACGACGTACACGTTCTCGCCGGGGACTCGCAGCAGCTCGCGACTGGCGGCGAGGATAGACAGGTTCGGACAGGACTCCAGCAGCGCTGCACAGACCTGCCCGACGGACGAGACCACGTGCGAGCAGTTGTCGAACACGAGCAGCAGGGTTCGCTGGCCGATCTGCTCGGCGATCTCCTCTATCAGCCGAGTGCTGTCCATCGGGTGCAGGCCGATCGACGCAGCGACCGCGGGAGCGACCCTCTCCGCGTTGGTGAGGGACGCGAGCGGCACCCAGCAGACACTGTCGGGGAAGTCGTCGGAGAGCTCGGCTGCGACCGCCATGGCGAGCCGGGTCTTACCGACCCCACCCGGACCGGTCAGCGTGAGCAGTCTGGTGATGCGCTGGCTCAGGAGCCGCTTGGTCGCAGTCAGCTCGACAGTCCGGCCGATCAACTCGTTCGGCGGAGCGGGCGGACGCCGCAGCACCGGCTGTGGCGACTCGGTGTCGTTGCGGGCGGAGGTGGTGAGCTGAGTGCGCTCTGCGCTGTTCAGCCGCAGTGCGTCCGCGAGCAGTCGCAGAGTGTGCGCTCTGGGCGCACGTCGACGTCCCCGCTCCAACGCCGCGATCGCGTCGACGCTCAGACCGGCCAGCTCCGCCAGGCCCTCCTGCGACAGCCCGGCGTCTCGCCGATGCCGGCGCAACAGGCCGCCGAACCCAGCTCCCTGCACGTCGTCCGAACCGCGGCGAGATCCGTCGGACGACACAGGACGGCTCCACCCAGTTTCCGGCCTCGACGTGGCGGTTGCCACGTACGTTTCCCACGAAAGTATCTTTTCCGGCCCGCCTTGTCAGTTTGTCGCGGGTGGTTCCCAGCGAACTCACAGAAAGTGCCCAGGCCGGTTCGGTACGAATTCGGTGCTGCTCAGAGCGCGTCGGCAGCGTCGTGCCGGGCGATCGCGTGGCGCATGGTCGCCCGTGCGCGCTTACGGTCCCCGGCGGCGTCGTACGCCGTCGACAGCCGGAACCATACCCGCCAATCGTCGGGCGAAGCCTCCGCTTCGGTTCGGTACTGCTCGAAGGCCGCATCGGCCGCGGCCCGGTCGATCCGCCCGGACGGCCGCCGCGGCAGGTCGTCGACCGGCAGCCCGCCCGCCGCCTCCAGCTCCCGGGCGAGTCCCTCGGTCTGGGAGCCGAACCGCAGCTCCCGCCAGACCAGGTAGGCGCCGAGGACCGGAATCACCAGTACGGCGATGCCGAGCCCGACCGCGATCGGGTCGCCGGTGCCGATCAGCAACACCCCGCGCCAGCCGAGCAAAACGGCGTACGCGACGAACACGACCGCCAGAACGATCGCCGCGGTCTTAGCCTTCACGGTCAGCACCAATCCTTCCCCACCCCACCACCCCGGTCAGGCAAGATCCATGAAGTGCTCGAGCCCAACGGTCAGCCCTGGCGTCGTGACGATGGTGCGGACACCCAGCAACACACCTGCCATGAACGACACCCGAGCCATCGAGTCGTGCCGGATGGTCAGCGTCTCGCCCTCGTCGCCGAACAGCACCTCCTGGTGCGCGATCAGCCCACGCAGCCGGACGCCGTGCACCCGGATCCCCTCGAAGTCGGCACCACGAGCGCCGTCGACAGTGGTCGTCGTCGCATCCGGGATCGGCCCCGAACCGGCCGCCCGGCGAGCAGCCGCGATCAGCTCCGCCGTACGGCGTGCTGTCCCGGAAGGTGCGTCCACCTTGTCCGGGTGGTGCAGCTCGATGATCTCCACCGACTCGTAGTACTGCGCGGCCTTGGCGGCGAACTGCATCATCAGCACCGCGCCGATGGAGAAGTTCGGCGCGATCAGCACCCCGACGCCCGGCGCCGCATCCAGCCAGGACTGCAGCTTCGCCAGCCGCTCCTCGTCCCAGCCAGTCGTCCCGACGACCGCGTTCGTCCCGTTGCCGATGCACCACTCGAGGTTCTCCATCACCACCTCGGGCCGGGTGAAGTCCACCACGACCTGGGCGCCCGCCTTGGAGAGCTCGGCCAGATCGTCCCCGTGGTCCAGCTGGGCGACCAGGTCCATATCCGTGGCCTCATCAACCGCCAGACACGTCTGAGCGCCCATCTTGCCCTTGGCCCCCAGCACCGCAACCTTGATCATCCGCGCCCTCTCACCGATCCCGACAACCCCCCAAGGATCTCATCCACCCCGGCCTCCCTTGAGCACCGCCCAGCCACTTCCACCGCCCAAAAGTGGTCGATGCGTACTCAAAGCCCACCCTTGAGCACCGTTCAACCATCTCCACGGCACAAAAGTGGTCGATGGGTGCCCAAAGCCCCTTGAGCACCGTTCAGCCATTTCCGCGGCGGGAAAGTGGTCGATGGGTGCTCAAGGCGCGGCCTTGGGCACGGTTCGACCATCTCCACGGCGCGGAAATGGTTGATGGGGGCTCAAGGCGGGTTGGTTCAGGCGGGGGTGTAGGTGGATTGGGCGTCTTCGGCGAAGTGGCAGGCTACGGTTTGGCCGCTGGGGATGGGGCGGAGCTGGGGTTCTTCGGTCCTGCAGCGGGACTCGGCGCGCAGGCAGCGGGTGTGGAAGCGGCAGCCCGAGGGCGGCGAGACGGGGGACGGCGGGTCGCCGGCCAGGACGATGCGCTTGCGGCCTTGCCGGGCCAGGCCGGGCTCGGCGGACAGCAGCGCCTGCGTGTACGGATGCGCCGGTACGTCGTACACGTTCTGATGCTCACCCAGCTCCGCGATCCGGCCGAGGTACATGACGGCGACCCGGTCGGAGACGTGCCGCACGACGGAGAGATCGTGCGCGACGAAGATGATGCTCAGCCCGAGCTCCCGCTGGAGCCGCATCAGCAGGTTCACCACCTGCGCCTGGACGGACAGGTCGAGCGCGGAGACCGGCTCGTCGCACAGCAGCACGTCGGGGTTGAGCGCGATCGCCCGCGCGATCCCGATCCGCTGCCGCTGCCCACCGGAGAACTGGTGCGGGAACTTGCTCTCGTCCTCGGCCCGCAGACCGACCAGCTCCAGCAGTTCGCGGACGCGCTTGCGGATGTCCATCCCCTTGGAGACGTCCGGGTGCACCTCGAGCGGTTCGGCGATGATCTCGCCGACGCGCATCCGCGGGTTCAGGCTGGAGTACGGGTCCTGGAAGACGACCTGGACGTTCTGCCGCCACTTCCGCAGTTCGCGACCACGCAGTTTGCTGACGTCGACCCCGCCGTACTCGATCGCGCCGGAGGTCGGCTTCTCCAGCGCGGCGAGCAGCCGGACGAGCGTCGACTTGCCGCACCCGGATTCGCCGACGATGCCGAGCGACTCGCCCTTGCGCAGCGTCAGGTTCACGCCCTCGACCGCGCGGACCAGCACCTTCGACCCGAAGTGCAGCGCCGGGCTGATGTCGTAGTGCTTCACCAGATCCGTTGCCACCAGCAACTCTTCGGCCATCAGACGGCCTCCTTCTCGGCGAGCGTCGTCCGCCGGATGCACGCGGCATCGCGGCCGGGAGCCACCGTCAGCAACGGCGGTACGTCGTGCGCGCAGTCCTCGATCGCGATCGGGCACCGCGGCCGGAACGCGCAGCCGGACGGGATCGCCCGCAACGACGGCGGCGTACCGGGGATGGTCGGCAGCTCCTGCCCCTTGAGATCGGCCGACGGCATCGAGCCGAGCAGCCCCTCGGTGTAGGGGTGCACGGGATGATCGAGCGCCGCGGCCGTCGACGCGCGCTCGACCACGTGACCGGCGTACATCACCACCACGTTGTCGGCGACGTCACTGACGACACCGAGGTCGTGCGTGATCAGTACGACGCCCATGTCGCGCTCGGCCTGAAGGTCCGCGATCAGCTCGAGGATCTGCGCCTGCACGGTGACGTCGAGCGCGGTCGTCGGCTCATCGGCGATCAGTACGTCGGGATCGAGCGCGAGCGCCATCGCCAGCATCACGCGCTGCCGCATGCCGCCGGAGAACTCGTGCGGATAGTCGTTCACCCGCTTCGCCGCGGCCGGGATCCGCACCTGGTCGAGCATCTCGGCCGCCCGCTTCAGCGCGTCCTTCTTCGACATCCCGCGGTGCACCCGGTAGCACTCGGCGATCTGCGTCCCGACCGACTGCACCGGGTTCAGCGCCGATAGCGAGTCCTGGAACACCATGGTGATCCGGTCCCCGACGATCTTGCGGCGTTCCTTCGTGGTCATCGCGATGAGGTCGGCGCCGCGGTACTCCGCCGTACCGGACACGATCCGCCCCGGCGGCATCTCCAGGATCCCGGTCAGCGCCTGCGTCGACACGCTCTTGCCCGACCCCGACTCCCCCAGGATCGCCAGCGTCTCCCCCGCCCGCACCTGCCACGACACCCCGTCGACCGCCCGCACCGAACCGTGCGGAGTGTCGAACTCGACGGTCAGGTTCTCGACCTTGAGCAGTACTTCGCCAATAGTCATCGCAGCAGCTTCGGGTCGAGGGCGTCCCTGATGGAATCGCCGATGATCATGAACGAGATCGTCATGGTGGAGATGAACAGGGCCGGCCAGATGAACAGGTGCGGCGACTCCCGGTACGACGCCGCGACGCCGAACTGTGAGCCCCACGAGATCGATGGCGGTTGCAGGCCGACACCGAGGAAGGTGAGCACCGCCTCGAGGCCGATCAGGCCGCCGATCCCGAGCGTGGTCATGGCGAGCAGGGGCGCCATCGCGTTCGGGAAGACGTGTTTGCGCAGGATCCGCAGCGGCGGTACGCCGACCGATCGGGCGGCCAGCACGTACTCGCGGTTGCGCACCGAGAAGACCGAGGACCGCATGATCCGCATGCCCTGCGGCCAGGTGGTGACGAGGATGATCGCGACGATGATCCAGATGCTCCGGTTCGGGACCGAGTTCAGGACCACGATCAGCGCGATCAGCCCCGGCAAGGAGAACAGGACGTCGGCGACGCGCGAGATCACGTTGTCCACCAGGCCTGGGAAGTAGCCGGCCAGCAGGCCGAGCAGACCCGCGACGAGGAAGCCGCCGAGGCCGGCGACGATGCTGACCATGACCGACGGCCGGGCGCCGTAGATGACGTTCGCGAAGTAGTCGCAGCCCTGGATGTCGAAGCCGAACGGATGCCCGGGCTCGCGGCTGTGCGTGCTCTTGCCGAGCTCGCAGAACCGCGGATCCACCGAGGTGAACAGGCTTGGGACCGCGGCCATCACGAAAAAGAGCAGCACCAGGACGAGGCAGATGTCGAACTGCGGTTTGCGCAGCAACGCCCGCAGCAGCTCGCGGTTCGACAGGGTCCGGCCTTCGAGGTCCTGCGTCTCGGCCCCGAAGACCTGCTGGGTCTCAGACATTGCGCACCCTCGGATCGATCGCGCCGTAGATGATGTCGACCACCAGGTTGATCACGATGAACATCAGGAACGCGAGCGTGGACAGCAGCACCACCACTCCGCCCTCCTTCAGCTTGATCGCCTGGAACATGAACTGGCCGAGCCCGGGCAGGTTGAAGATGCTCTCCGCCAGCACCGCGCCGCCGAAGATGCCGGCGAAGTCGATGCCCATCAACGTGACCATCGGCAGCAGGGCGTTCGGCAGCACGTGCCGCCAGAGGATCCGCTGCTCACCGAGCCCCTTGGCGCGTGCGGTCTTCACGAAGTCGGAGTTGGTCGTGTCGACGATCGACGTCCGGGTCAGCCGGGCCAGGCCGGCGAAACCCGCGACACCGATACACAGCGCCGGCAGCAGATAAGCCAGCGGCCAGCCGTCACGGACGCCGGAGACCGGCAACCACTTCAGCTCGACGCCGAACAGGTACTGCCCGGTGAAGTACAGCACCAGTCCGGGCACGGCCAGCACGACCAACGTTGCCAGCAGCAACACCCGGTCGACGATGCCGTTGCGCCGGAACCCGGCGTACAGGCCGAACAGCAGGCCGAGGATCCACTGGAACGCCAGGCTCATCGTCGCCAGCTTGACGGTGACCGGGATCCGCAGCCGCAGCTGGTCGGCGATGTCGGCACCGGCGAACGTCGTACCGAAGTTGCCGGTGAGGATGTCCTTCATGCTCAGCAGGTACTGCACGATGAAGGGATCGTCGAGGTGGAACTGCGCCCGCTTGGCCGCCATCACGGCGGCCGGGATCGGCTTGTCGCCGGCCAGTTCCCGCAGGGGGTCCCCAGGCATCGCGAAGACGAGCGCGAAGACCCCCAGCGTGACGATCAGGCCGATCGGGATCGCCGCGAGGATGCGGCGAAGGATGTACCGGATCATCTACTTGAACGTCGCCCACAGGGCCGAGACACCGACGTACTTGGAGACGCGGGGCTCGATCTTGGCCGAGTGCAGGTAGGCGTTGGACTTGGTGTAGAGCGGGACCAGCGGCATGTCCTCGAGCGCGATGTCCTCGGCCTGCTGGTAGAACGCGATCGCCTTCTCCGGGTTCGGCTCCGCGTCGCCCTTGGCCAGTACGGCGTCCAGCGCCGGGTTGGCGTAGTGGGCGAAGTTCGCGTCACCGGTGGACTTGAACATCGGGGTCAGGTAGTCCTCGATCGACGGGTAGTCGTGGCCCCAGCCGCTGAACCGCAGGCCGTCGAGCTTGCGCTGGTCGGCCAGCGTGGTGATCTCGGAGGCGGCCTTGCCGGCGTACTTCACCTGGAGGCCGAGGTTCTGCCGGAGCATGTTGCCGATCGCCTCGGCGAAGATCTGGCCGGTCGCGGACGACGTGTTGTAGTTGATGAAGAGCGTGTCGGAGAAACCGCCGGCCTCGGCGAGCAGCTGCTTGGCCTTGGTGGCGTCGAAGTCGCAGTACTTGCAGGCGTCGGCGCGGTAGCCGTCCATGTCCGGCGCGACCAGGCTCTTGGCCGGCTCGGACAGCCCGACCAGGTCGGCGAAGGCCTTCCGGTCGATCGCCATCGAGAACGCGTGCCGCAGCTTCGGGTTCTTGAACCGCGGGTCCCAGTCCGGCATCGTCAGGTAGTTCGCGCCGGAGCTGATGCTCGTCACCCAGCCGTCGGGAGCGTCCTGCTTGAACGTCTTGGTCTTGGTCGGCGGGACATCGACGAAGTCGACGTTGCCGGCCAGGAACTCGTTGTACGCCGTGTCCGCGTTCGGGATGTAGCGGTAGGTGATCGACTCGGCCTCCGGCACCAGCGGACCCTTGTAGCCGTCCCACTTGGCCAGCTTGATGTCGTCACCGGCGTTCCAGGCGGCGGCCAGCTTGTACGGGCCGTTGCCGATCGGCTTGCGCTTGTAGGCGTCCGGGTCCTTGCGGACCTCCTCCGGCAGCGGCGCGAGACCGAGGTACTGCAGGGTCAGCCCGAACTGCGAGAACGGCACCTTGAGCTTGACCGTGAAGGTCAGGTCGTCGACCTGCTTGAGACCGCTGAGCGCCTTCACCGACGTCGGCTTCGGCGTCGCGCCCTCCGGGGTCTCCGGGTTCAGCGCCTCGTAGCCCTCGACCTTGGAGAAGAAGCCGTTGTTCTTCCAGGCGTTCGAGCCCTGGGCGGTCATGTTCCAGCTGTCGACGTAGTCCTTGGCGGTCAGCGCCTGACCGTTCTGGAAGGTGTTGCCCGGGCGCAGCTTGATCGTCCAGGTCTGGCTGGTCTTGTCCGGCGTGACCGAGTCGGCCATCACGTTCAGCAGCTTGCCGCTGTTCGGATCGGTCGTCACCAGCGGCGCGAACATCGCCATCGCGATCTGGATCCCCGCGCTGCCGTTCTCGTTCAGCGGGTTGATGTAGTCCAGCGGGTCGGCCGCGATCGCGATCACCTCGCTCTTGGCCCCACCCCCCGAGCTGCCGTCCCCACCCGACTTGCCTCCACACGAGGCGAGCACCAGCGAAAGCCCGAGTGCCACCCCCACAACCCCAGTCAGACGTCGCACGGTCGAACCAACTTCCTCGGCAAAGCGCCGTTCAGCGGGCGGATCAAGCGCCATGCTCGCTGGTCGAAACTGCGCATGTCAACGTTGTCAGCCCGCAAAAGGCGCCAAGTAACACAGGCGTTACCTCTCCAAGACCTCAGATGACCCGAGCCGCGACGCGCCTAACCGATCCACCTTAATCGCCCCAACGCCCGAAGTCATCAGATGTCACACCAGATTCCTGACAAATCAGTTTGTGCACACAAACGCGCAACCGCCACTCGCGCGCACCCTCCAGCCCCCCTCCCCAAACCAGTTCGGGGAGACTTACCCGCAGATTCCGGTGCACCCCCCTCCCCAAACCAGTTCGGGGAGACTTACCCGCAGATTCCGGTGCACCCCCCTCCCCAAACCAGTTCGGGGAGACTTACCCGCAGATTCCGGTGCACCCCCCTCCCCAAACCAGTTCGGGGAGACTTACCCGCCGTTCTCGGTACACCCCCCTCCCCAAACCAGTTCGGGGAGACTTACCCGCAGATTCCGGTGCACCCCCCTCCCCAAACCAGTTCGGGGAGACTTACCCGCAGATCTCGGTACACCCCCCTCCCCAAACCAGTTCGGGGAGACTTACCCGCAGATCTCGGTACACCCCCCTCCCCAAACCAGTTCGGGGAGGGGTGCCTGCGGGGGTTTCCGTGGGGCGACGCGGCGAAACGGTTGGGGAGGCGGCTCCGTGGGCGGGCGGTGGGGTTGGGATCGGGGTGGGTGGGTGGGTCAGTCTTGCTGGGTGACGAAGAGGCGGGCGAAGCGGCCGGAGGGGGCGGCGATCAGGTCGTGGTAGGTGCCTTGCTGGACGACGGTGCCCTCGTCGATGACGTAGATGCGGTCCATCTCGGTCAGGGTCGAGGCCCGGTGCGAGACGACGAGGGTGATGCGGGTGGCTTTGGTACGGCGGAGGTCCGCGAAGATCTCGCGTTCCGCCTCGGCGTCGATGGCGGAGGTGGGCTCGTCGAGGATCCAGATCCCGGCTCCGCGCAGGTGGATCCGGGCCAGCGCGACGCGTTGCCACTGGCCGCCGGAGATCCCGGTGCCACCCCACTGCTGACCGAGCTGGGTGTCCAGCGGGAGCTCGGCCGCGAAGGTGCCGGCCAGTGCGGCCCGAACCGCGGCGTCCGGCACGGCCTGCGGAGATCCGAGAGCGACGGCGTCGCGCAGGGTGAACTCGAACCGGCCGAACTCCTGCACCAGTACGCCGAAGTGACCGAGCCGCTCAGCCTCGGTCAGCTCGGCAGCATCCTTGCCGTCGATCAGTACCTGCCCACGGTCGGGACGCAGGGCACCGACCAGCAGATTGACGATGGTCGACTTGCCCGCGCCGTTGACGCCGACCAGGGCAACCAGCTCGCCCCGGCAGGCGGTGATCGTCGCGTCGCGCAGCGCCGCCGTACCGGCTCCGGGGTAGCCAAAGCTGACGTTGTCGAGGGCAACTGATTCGACCACTGGTACGACGGTCTGCGGCTCCGCGACCGGCACGCTGCCGACGAAGCCCCGGTACGTCGTCGCCCGCGGCGCGGCGGTGACGATGAGTCCGAAGGCATAGCCGCACAACCGGATCGCGTTCAGCCCGGAGATCGTGCCCGCGATCGCGGCGGCCGCTGCTCCCCCGCCGGCACCACCGACCACCAGCGCCACCAGGGCCGCGCCGAACAGCACCACGGTCGCGAGGGCGGCCAGCAGCTCGAAGGACATCGCCGTACGGATCATCCGATCCAGGGCGCGGGTCGCGGTCGCGCGGTACCCGATCGCCAGGTCGGCAACCTTGGCGCCGGAGCCGAGGACGGCCAGTTCCGTGCCGGAGCGCTGCTGGAGAAGTTGCTCAGTCGCGTACACCGCGCGCCGATCGTTCGCCGCGACCTCAGGCCAACAGCGGCCCTCCATCCGGGCAATGGCGGTGAACGCGAGCACGGTCGGCACCAACGCGACCAGGACCAGCACGCCGGACAGGAGGTTGATGGCCCCGATCGCGACACAGAGCACCACCGCGGTCACCCCGGCGCCGAGTACCTGAACAGGCTGGTTCGCGACGGTACTCATCGGGTCGATCGCGGCCTGACTCCCCTCAAGCTCCGTGGCCACCGCGGGGTCAGCCAGCCGGCTCGGACTCAGTCGGGCGGAGGCATGCAGGAGTTCGGAGCGGTAGTGCAGCCGGAGCCGCAACATCAGCCGCTGCCCAGCATCCCGCGCCATCGCGCTCAACGGATACATCGACCCGACGACAGCCGTCAGCCCGATCAGCAACCCCCACGGCCGGTCCCCAGCGGTGAGCCGATCCACCAACTCCCCGATCAGCACCACCTGTACGCCGGGCAGCGCCGCCTGAGCCAGCACCAACAACGAGCAGAACGCGAGCCAGCCGGGCGAAACTCGGGCGGCGTCGACAAGAGATTCACGGGCGGTACGGAACGCGTCGAGCATGGTGATCCTCGCAGAAGACAGGCCGGAGCCGCACTGCGAAAACAGCGCGGATACCGTCGGCCGTCAAGTGCATGCGATCGCGTTCAGAGTGCGATCCAGCGGCAGATCACGTGTGACGTTGCAACCGAGGCTACAACGTGAAGGCGGTTGTGTCTTCGTCGTAGGGGCCCATAACCGTCAGAGTTGGGGTGCCGGCGTAGAGCTCGGCGGCTAGGGCGGTGACGTCGTCGAGGGTGACGGTGTCGATGTGGTGCAGGATCTGGTCGACCGTGGGGAGCTCGCCGTAGACGAGTTCGGCTTTGGCGATCCGGGTCATCTTGGCGCCGGTGTCCTCGAGGCCCATCACGACGGAGCCGCGCATCTGGCCCTTGCCGCGGAGGAGTTCGTCGGGGGTGATGGTGCCGGAGGCGATCGACTCGAGCTCGGCGCGGACGACGTCCAGGACCTCGGGCGCCTTCTTCGGGAGGCAGCCGGCGTAGACGCCGACCATGCCGGAATCGACGTACGCCGAACCGAAGGTGAAGACCGAGTAGGCCAGGCCGCGCTTCTCGCGGACCTCCTGGAACAGCCGGGACGACATGCCGCCGCCGACAATTCCGTTCAGCACACCGGCGGCGTACCGGCGCGGGTCGTTCCGCACCAGTCCCGGCAGGCCGAACACCAGGTGCGCCTGCTCGACGTCGCGGTGGTGAACACGACTCCCGCTGTACGTCGGGATGCGGCGACCGGACGGGCGTCGTACCGGCGCTGGTTCGGCGTCGGTGGTGACCCAGTGGCGCTCGAACGCCTTACGGACAAGGCGAACGACGTCACCGTGCTCGACGTTGCCGGCGACCGAGACGACGATGTTGGCGGGCTTGTAGCGACGGCGATACCAACCGGCGACCTGCTGACGGGTCAGCGCGGCGACCGACTCCGGCGTACCGGTGATCGAGCGGCCGAGCGGGGACGTGCCCCACAGCTGCTCGGCGAACAGGTCGTGGATGTGGTCCGACGTCTCGTCGGCGTGCATCGCGATCTCTTCGTCGATGACGTCGCGTTCGCTCTCGACGTCCTCGCTGGTGAGCGTCGCCGAGGTGATCATGTCGCAGATGACGTCGACCGCGAGCGGCAGATCGGAGTCCAGCACCCGCGCGTAGTAGCAGGTGTACTCCTTGCCGGTGAACGCGTTCATCTCGCCGCCCACCGCGTCGATCTCCGCGGAGATCTCCAGCGCGTCGCGGCGCTCGGTGCCCTTGAACAGCAGGTGCTCGAGGAAGTGGGTGGCGCCGTTCAGCTGCTCCGGCTCGTCACGCGAGCCGACACCGACCCACACGCCGAAGGTGACCGAGCGGAAGCCCGGTACGGACTGGGACAGCACACGAAGCCCGGAGGGCAGGACGGTCCGTTTGATCGGACCGCCCGCCTCCGGGCTCAGCAACGTGCTGGTGATGGCCCTACTCACTCGGCGGAGTCAGCACCCTTGTCGTCGTCGGACTTCTCGCCGGCTTCACCCTCGACCACCGGGATCAGCGAAAGCTTGCCGCGGTCGTCGATCTCGGCGATCTCGACCTGGAGCTTCTGACCGACCGAGAGGACATCCTCGACGGCCTCGACGCGCTTGCCACCGGCCAGGCCACGCAGCTTGCTGATGTGCAGCAGGCCGTCCTTGCCCGGGAGCAGGCTGATGAACGCACCGAAGTTGGTCGTCTTCACGACCGTGCCCAGGTAGCGCTCACCCTTCTCCGGCATCGTCGGGTTGGCGATCGCGTTGATCATCGCGCGCGCCGCGTCGGCCGAGGGGCCGTCCGTCGCACCGATGTACACCGTGCCGTCGTCCTCGATGGAGATGTCGGCGCCGGTCTCGTCGGTGATCTGGTTGATCATCTTGCCCTTCGGGCCGATGACCTCTCCGATCTTGTCCACAGGGACCTTGACCGAGATGACCCGCGGCGCGAACTCGCTCATCTCACCCGGCGCGTCGATGGCCTTGGCCATCACGTCCAGGATCGTCAGGCGGGCTTCCTTGGCCTGGGTCAGCGCGCCGGCGAGCACGCTCGCCGGGATGCCGTCGAGCTTCGTGTCCAGCTGGAGGGCCGTGACGAAGTCCTTGGTACCGGCGACCTTGAAGTCCATGTCGCCGAACGCGTCCTCGGCACCGAGGATGTCGGTCAGCGCGACGTACTCGGTCTTGCCCTTGACCTCACCGGAGATGAGGCCCATCGCGATACCGGCGACGGGGGCCTTCAGCGGCACACCGGCGTTCAGCAGCGACAGGGTCGAGGCGCAGACCGAACCCATCGAGGTGGAGCCGTTGGACCCGAGGGCCTCGGACACCTGACGCAGCGCGTACGGGAAGTCCTCACGCGACGGCAGGACGGGCACGAGGGCCCGCTCGGCCAGCGCGCCATGACCGATCTCGCGGCGCTTCGGCGAACCGACCCGGCCGGTCTCGCCGGTCGAGTACGGCGGGAAGTTGTAGTTGTGCATGTAGCGCTTACGCGTCTCCGGGGAGAGCGTGTCGAGCTGCTGCTCCATCCGGAGCATGTTCAGCGTGGTGACACCCATGATCTGGGTCTCGCCGCGCTCGAAGATGGCCGAACCGTGGACGCGCGGCAGGACGCCGATCTGCGCCTTCAGCGGCCGGATGTCGGCCAGCCCGCGGCCGTCCATCCGGATCTTGTCCTTGAGGACGCGGTTGCGGACGAGCTTCTTGGTCAGCGAGCGGAAGGCTGCGGACAGCTCCTTCTCACGGCCCTCGAAGTCAGCGGCCAGCTTCGCCACCACGGCGGCCTTGACGGCGTCGGTGGCGTCGTCGCGGTCGTGCTTGCCGGTGATCGCGAGCGCCTCGACCAGCTCCTCGGTCGCGGCCTTCTCGACGGCGGCGAACGCGTCCTCGAGGTAGTCCGGGAAGACCGGGAACTCGCCGGTCGGCTTGGACGCCAGGGCGGCCAGCTCGGACTGCGCGTCGACCAGGGTCTTGATGAAGCCCTTGGCGGCTTCGAGGCCCTCGGCAACGATCTCTTCGGTCGGCGCCTGGGCGCCACCGGCAACCTTGTCGAAGGTGGTCGAGGTGGACTCGGCCTCGACCATCATGATCGCGACGTCACCGGCATCGGTGACGCGACCCGCGACCACCATGTCGAAGACGGCGTCGGCGAGCTCGGTGTGGGTCGGGAACGCGACCCACTGGTTGCCGATCAGGGCGACGCGGACGGCGCCGATCGGGCCCGAGAACGGCAGCCCGGCGATCTGGGTGGACATCGACGCCGCGTTGATCGCGAGCACGTCGTACAGCTTGTCCGGGTTGAGCGCCAGGACCGTGATGACGACCTGGATCTCGTTACGCAGGCCGGAGACGAACGACGGCCGCAGCGGGCGGTCGATCAGCCGGCAGGTCAGGATGGCCTCCTCGGAAGGACGGCCCTCCCGGCGGAAGAACGAGCCCGGGATCCGGCCGGCGGCGTACATCCGCTCCTCGACGTCCACCGTCAGCGGGAAGAAGTCGAACTGGTCCTTGGGCTTCTTGCTCGCCGTGGTGGCCGAGAGCACCATCGTGTCGCCGTCGAGGTAGGCGGCGGCGGAGCCGGCGGCCTGCTGGGCCAGACGGCCCGTCTCGAAGCGGATGGTGCGGGTACCGAAACTGCCGTTGTCGACAACGGCCTCAGAAAATTGTGCGCCGTCCATCGGCGCGTTGGTGGATCCCGACACGGGATACCCCTCTCGTCACAGTGTTGACGACTGCGGGGCGCGAGCTATCGGGGTGCCGGTCTTCGATCGAGGCCCGCGGATCCCTGGTCCCGTTTTGAATCAAACAGAGCCTGGGATCCGAAGGTCACTACCGAGGACCGGTCGTCCTCCCGCCACGCGCTGCGCGTCGCCATCGTCGTATTCAGTTGTTCATCCGCGCCCACCCTGGGCGTGGATACGCGAGGAGCGGCCACCCGAACCCGGGGGCCGCTCCTCACGACGTCATCGGCGGAGGCCGAGCCGCTCGATCAGGGACCGGTAACGGCTGATGTCCTTCTTCGCCAGGTAGTTCAGCAGCCGGCGGCGCTGACCGACGAGCAGCAGCAGGCCACGACGGCTGTGGTGGTCGTGCTTGTGCTCCTTCAGGTGCTCCGTCAGGTGCGCGATCCGGAACGTCAGTAGCGCAACCTGGACCTCGGGAGAACCCGTGTCGCCCTCGGTCAGGGCGTACTCGCCCATGATCTTCTTCTTCGTTGCAGCATCAACAGCTGACACAGAAGTTCCTCTCGATTTCCGTTGCGCGGCGCACCGGGGCTTCGTCACCCGAGCACTCTCGATCCGCGGCCGTCAGACGGCAGCGGCCAGAGTATCAGTCCGTGGACGCGCCACCCTAATTCTGCGTGAGGATCCCTCGCGCCCCGTCGACGTCCGCCTTCATCTGAACCAGCAGGTCGTCGATGGTTTCGAAGCGAATCTGGCTCCCCCGCAGCCGCGCCACGAAGTCGATCGCGACCCGGGCGCCGTAGAGCTCCAGGTCGTCGCGATCCAGCACATACGACTCCACCCGCCGGTCCACGCCGTCGAAGGTGGGGTTGCTGCCGACGCTGATCGCCGCCGGCATCGGCTCGCCAAATCCGATCGATACTGTCGCCGGCCCGCCCTCGGCCGGGGTCAGCACGGTCAGCCACCCCGCGTACACCCCGTCCTGCGGTACGGCGGCAGTCGGATCCGCCGGGATGTTCGCGGTCGGGTACCCGAGCTCGCGACCGCGCTTGTCCCCCTCGATGACCACACCGGTCACCCGCAGCGGCCGTCCGAGCGCTTCGGCGGCAGCCTCCACGTGCCCGTCGGCCAGCTCCTGCCGGACGTAGGTCGACGACCACGGCTGAGCCTCGCCGGCCAGGCTCAGACCTTCTACCTGGAACCCGTACGTCGTACCGGCCGCGACCAGCGTGTCCACGTGCCCGGCGGCGCGGTGGCCGAACCGGAAGTTCTCCCCGACCACCACCGCCTTGGCGTGCAGCGTGCCGACCAGGACCCGCTCGATGAACTCCTCCGGCGGCCAGCTCGCCACGTCCTTGTCGAACGGGAGGATCAGTACGGCGTCGGCGCCGTGCGCGCCGAGCAGGTCCGCCCGCTGACCCGGCTCACTGAGCATCAGCGGCGCGTGGTCCGGCCGCAGCACCCGCATCGGGTGCGGGTCGAAGGTGAGCGCGACCACCGGCAGACCACCCAGCTCGGCCGCCCGCGCCTTCGCATGCGCGAGCACCTCCTGGTGTCCCCGGTGCACCCCGTCGAAGTTGCCGATGGTGACGACCGACGGGCCGAAGTCAGCGCCCACCTCGTCCAAACCGTGCCAGACCTGCATAAGCCCAGGATTCCATGTCTGGCGGACCCTCAGCGCACCGGCCCACAATCAGACCGCGCGGGCGATCGCGATGGCTCCGGCCAGCCGCTCCCCCGCCTCGTAGAACATGTACTCCTTGCCGTCCATGGTGCCGAACGACGCGGCGGCGGAGCGGCCGTTGTCGGGCCCGCCGGCCAGCGGGTTGTGGAAGACGCCGAGGTGGTTGCGCTTGGTGAAGTCGTTGCCCACCTCGGTGATCAGCATCCGGCCGCCGGACGCCTTGTCCTGGTGGTAGATCACGTACGTCGAGTTGTTGCGGTGCACCACCGAGGGCGCGCCGATGTCCTGCGAGCCGACCTCTTCGGGGCGGATCAGCGAGTTGGGTGAGAAGACCCAGGTCCGTCCGTCCACCGACCGGCCCCAGCCGATCGACCGGTGGTTCGCGGTGGTGTTGATCATGAAGACCATCACGTACTTCGATCCCTTGGCCGGTAGTTCGTGCTCGAACACCTTCGCGTACGACGTCTCCGTCGTCCCCGCGGGCATCATCGAGGTCGACAGCACCACCTTGTCGTAGGTGAAGTGGATGCCGTCCTTGGATCGGGCGAGCCGGGTGGTGGTGTTCTCGCCGTGGAAGTACAGCCACATCTCCTGTGCGGACTCGTTCCAGAGCACGAACGGCGACGAGACATGACTGACGCTGTAGTGCGGGCTCCAGTTGTTCGCCACGATCGGGTTGTTCGGGTACTCGATGAAGGGTCCCTCGAGGCTGTCGCTGTAGCTCAGGCAGATGCCGCCCGGCGCCTCGTGCGGCGCGTAGTAGAGGTAGTACCGGCCGAGCGGGTTCGCGATCCGTCCGATCGTTCCGCGGATGCACGGGAAGATCACCTCTTTTCGCGCCGGCTCGTACTTGAGCTTGGACTTGTCGAACGCGTTCCGCACATACCGGTACGTCGGAAAGCCCGCGGGCGCGGCACTCGCGGGAGCGGCGCCGAGCAACGGCAGACCGGCGAGGCCGAGCCCGGCTCCGGCGGTTCCACGAAGCACGGTACGGCGGGAAATCTGCGTCATACGACCACATCCTCGGGGCGGGGTTGGTGCCTCGACTCTGGGCGGGGTCTTCAACGACTGTCAAGACGCTAATCCGTATTAGTCACCGTTCTAAGCGATTCAGCACCATTCGATGCAAGTCTTGACTTCGCCGGAAATCCCCTTGATGCTCACCTAAAGCGCATTAGCCAGCCAGGAGAGCCGAATGACGACAGAACGCCGGATGCCGCGGCAGGCGGACATCGCCCGGATCGCGGGGGTGTCGCAGGCCGCCGTCTCGGTCGTGCTCGGCGGCAAACAGACGATCCGGATGGCCGACGAGACCCGGGCCCGGATCCTGGAGGTCGCCGAGGAGCTGGGGTACGTCCCGCACCCGGTCGCCAAGCGGCTCGCGCATTCCCGGTCGAACCTGCTCGGCCTGTATACGTTCCGGACCGCGTTCCCGACCAACGAGGCGGACATCTACCACCCGATCCTGTCCGGCGTTGAGGCCGAGGCCGCCTCGCTCGGGCAGGACCTGATCCTCTTCACCGGCACCAGCGGTCCGGAGGCCCGGCAGGAGGCGGCCATCCGCCGTACCCGGATGGCCGACGGCTGCCTGTTCTTCGGCCGGCAGGTCCCGGAAGCCCCCGTTGCCCGGCTGGTCGACGCGGGCTTCCCGCTCGTCTACATCGGCCGCCGACCCGAGCTAGCTGGCCGCATCCCCTACGTGGGCGCGGACTACGTCGCGGCGTCGGCAGAAGTGCTGGAGCGGCTGATCGGCCTGGGACACCGCAACATCCGGTACGTCCGGGAGCCTGACGAAGCCCCGTCGTCCGAGGACCGGATGCGAGGCGTTCTGCAGGCTGCACCACAGACCGAGGTCGTCCGGCTCGACGGACCGGAGCTGTCCGCCGACGAGGTGCGCTCCTGGCTGGCCGACGGCGTCACAGCACTGGTCGTCGAAGGCACCGACACCGGTACGGCGTACCGGGCGGTGCGCGCGGCTGTCGACGCAGCCGGGTTGTCCGTGCCGGATGACCTGTCGCTGGCGGTGCTGGGCGGACCGCCTGGAGTCAGCGGGTTCGAGGTTCCGATGCAGGAGATGGGACGGCATGCGGTCCGGCTGCTCATCGAGCTGATCACCGACCAGGCCACCGCGCCGCAGCAGCTGCTGTGGTGCCCACCAGTAGCCGGCCGTGAGGTCGGACCGCCAAGGAGTACGGAATGACTGAGCTCGGCACCGAGATCCTCGTCGTCGGTGGCGGGGTCGGTGGCGTCGCCGCCGCCCTGGCCGCCGCGTCGGCAGGACACCGCGTCGTGCTGACCGAGGAGACCGACTGGGTAGGCGGTCAGTTCACCGCCCAGGCCGTACCACCGGACGAGAACCCGTGGATCGAGCAGTTCGGCAGCACTGCGACGTACCGGCTGTTCCGTGAGGGTGTGCGTGACTACTACCGGCGCCACTACCCGTTGCGTGCGGAGGCTGCTGCGCTGGCCGACCTGAATCCAGGCGCTGGGCGCGTCAGCAAGCTGTGCCACGAGCCACGGGTAGCACTCGCAGTGCTGGAGGCGATGCTGGCACCGCACCGGTCGGCTGGACGCCTGACTGTGTTGCTGCAGCACAGGCCGGTCGCAGCTGAGGTCTCCGGTGACCGCGTCGACGCCATCACCCTTGAAGGTCCGGATGGCGACAGCGTCACGGTCCATGCGAGCTATGTGCTCGATGCGACGGAGAACGGCGACCTGCTACCGCTGACTGGGACCGAGTTCGCAGTGGGTGCCGAAGCGCAGGCCGAGTACGGCGAACCGCACGCACCGGAGCAGGCGAACCCGGCGAACCTGCAGGGCATCACCTACTGCTTCGCACTCTCGCATCACGCCGGCCAGGACCACACCATCGACCGGCCGCACATGTACGGAATCTGGCGGGACTACACGCCGGACTTCTGGCCCGGCCCGCTGCTCGGGTTCGTTGCCCCGGATCCGCGATCGCTGGAGCCTGTCCCCCGCACCTTCGATCCCAACCCGGACACCGATCCGCTGGCGATCAGTGCGGACCAGAGCGCCGACGCCGGCGACAAGGAGCTGTGGGGGTTCCGGCGGATCCTGGCCCGCAAACTGCATCAGCCGGGCGCGTTCGACTCCGACATCACACTGGTCAACTGGCCGCTCAACGACTACTGGCTGCGGCCCGCGCTCGAGATCGACGGTGTGACCACTGCCACCGACGTGGCGCAGGCACACCACGAGGCCAAGCAGCTGTCCCTGTCCGTCCTCTACTGGCTGCAGACCGAGGCACCCCGACTCGACGGCGGCACTGGCTTCCCTGGCTTGCGACTGCGGCACGATGTGGTCGGCACGAAGGACGGTCTGGCGAAGTCCGCCTATGTGCGGGAGGGCCGCCGGATCCGCGCAGTGACCACGATCGTCGAGCAGGACGTGTCGCTCGACATCCTCGGCCCGACCGGCCGCAAGCGCCGCGACGACGCGGTCGGCATCGGCAGCTACCGGCTCGACCTGCACCCCTCGACCGCGGGCGACAACTATGTCGACGTACCGAGTGTGCCGTTCGAGCTACCGCTGGGCGCGTTGCTGCCGCGGCGGATGCGGAACCTGTTGCCGGCCGGCAAGAACATCGGCACCACGCACATCACGAATGGTTGCCATCGGCTACATCCCGTCGAGTGGAACATCGGCGAGGTCGCCGGACACCTGGCCGGGTTCGCCCTGCGCGGTGGCACCGAACCGCACCACGTGGGCGAGGACCCCGCGGTGTTCGAAGAGTTCGCCCGGTTGCTCGACCGCGCCGGTGTCGAGCGCCGGTGGCCCGAGGTCCGCGGGTACTGAGTTTCCCCCCTTGGAGGTGCGGATCATGACGTTCCAGCCAGGTGCGGTGCGGGTCGGGATCGACGTCGGTGGCACGTTCACCGACGCGGTCGCCGTCGACGCGCGCACGTTCGAACTGCTCGGCCAGGTCAAGGTGCCGACCAGCCATGACCACACCGACGGCGTCGCCCACGGCATTCTGGAGGCGCTGGAGAAGCTGCGCGCCGACCTCGGTCTCAGTGCGGACGACGTCTCGTTCCTCGCCCACGGCACCACCCAGGCCACCAATGCGTTGCTGGAGGGCGATGTCGCGACCGTCGGCATCGCCGGAGTCGGCACCGGGTACGACGCCTTCGCGACCAAGCGGCTGCGCGCCTTCGGCAAGATGGAGCTGGCCCCTGGGCGCAAACTGCCCGTCCGCTTCGTCGCCGTCCGAGATCCGGCGCGGGCGGGAGCCGCAGTCGACGAGCTCGTCCGGGCCGGCGCCGAGGTGGTCGTCGCCGTCGAACCCTTCAGCGTGGACGATCCCGGCGGTGAGGACGCGGTCGCCGCAGCCGCCCGAGAGCGTGGCGTGCTCGCCACTGCGACCCACGAGATCACTGGCCTCTACGGACTGACCAAACGAGCTCGTACGGCGGTCCTGAACGCCGGGATCATGCCGCGGATGGTCTCGACCGCAGATCTGGTCGAGAGCAGTGTCCGACGGGCAGGCATCACCGCAGCGCTGATGGTCGTCCGCGGCGATGGCGGGGTGATGTCGTTGGCGGAGATGCGCCGCCGGCCGTTGCTGACGGCACTGTCCGGCCCGGCCGCTGGCGTGGCCGGGGCGTTGATGGCGGAGCGCCTCAGCGAAGGCGTGTTCCTGGAGACCGGTGGCACGTCCACCGACATCAGCGTCGTACGGCGCGGCCGGGTGCTGGTCCGGCATGCACACCTCGGCGGGCACGAGACCTACCTGCCGGCCCTCGACGTGCGCACGGTCGGCATCGGCGGTGGGTCACTCATCAGGTTCTCCGGCCGAGCGATCACCGAGGTCGGTCCGCGGAGTGCGCACATCGCCGGACTGCCGTATGCCTGCTTCGCACCGGCAGCAGTCTGGTCCGGAGCCAAGCTGATCACCATTTCGCCGCGGCCTGGTGACCCGGCGGACTACGTGGCGATCGAGACCGCAGACGGCACCCGCTACGCCCTCACCCTCACCTGCGCTGCCAACGCGCTCGGCGTCGTACCGGCGGACAGCTATGCCTATGCCAACGAGGAGTCGTCGCAAGCCGCCCTGCAGCCGCTCGCCACAGCTCTCGGCCTGTCGGTGCAGGAAGCAGCGCGGGCCGTACTGCGCCAAGCGGTGAAGCCGGTGCGGGCAGTGGTCGACCAGCTGGTCCAGGAGTACCGGCTCGACCATCCGACGCTGGTGGGCGGTGGAGGTGGCGCAGCTGCGGTCACGCCGTTCCTGGGCGCCGAGACCGGCCATGACTGGCGGATCGCCGCGCATGCGGAGGTCATCAGCCCGCTCGGCGCCGCACTGGCCCTAGTGCGCGAATCGGTCGAGCGAATCGTGCCCAGCCCGTCCAACGCGGACATTCTGGCTACCCGTGCCCAGGCCGAGGCCGCTGTGGTCGCGCAGGGCGCCGACCCGGCCGGTGTCGAGGTGGACGTCACCGTCGACCCGCAGCGCAATCTGATTCGCGCAGTCGCGACAGGCGCCACCGAACTCCGTACGAAGGACCGCGCCGCCAGTCTTGATGCTTGTGCGGTGCACGCTGCCGTGGCCCGCAGCATCGGCGTCAGTCCGGCCGAGGTGCGCGAGCTGGCGACCACTCCGCAGTACGACGTGTTCGGCGCCTCGAAACGCCGCCGCTTCGGCAGGTCGGTCATGCACCTGCGAGTGGTCGACGGTGAGGGCGTGATCCGCCTGCACAGCAAGAGCGTGGTCGTCGAGACCGCCGACGCCGGTACGGCGCCCGCCCGGCTGGCTGCCTTGGCGGATCAGCACACCCGGTACGGCGACGGTGGTGCGCGCATCCCAGCGGTCTGGCTGCTCGTCGGCCCGAAGATCGCCGACCTGTCCGGAGTGCTCGACGGCGACCAACTGCTCGCCCTGGCCGGCGCGGAACTGAAGACCCGAGCAGACGACGAGCCGGTCGTCCTGATCCTGGAGGACCGCGGATGAACGATCTGGACCTGGCAGTCGGCCTGCTGCGGGACACACCCACCCACGAGAACCGGACCGACGAGCAACTGCAGTCATGGGCCCGCACGGCTCTCGAATACGGCGACGAACTGGCCGACACCGATACACCGGTCGAGATCCACGTGGTGGAGCGCGAGGGCGGCGTCCGGAAAGGCGAACTGCTGCTGGCGGAACACCAGCGCGGCACGGTCGTCGTGTACACGGATGCGTTGCGCCGTACCGAAGAACTGGCGCGCGAACGCGGCTGGCCGATCACTCGCGAGACTCTGCGTCGAGCAGCCATCGCACACGAGGTGGCGCACCACCGGCTCGATGTGCGCGAACTGAACCGGCGGCTCGGCCACACCGCAGCGCGACTCGGGCCATTCCGGATCCGCGGCCACGTGGCCGGTGCGGACGAGATCGCCGCGCACCGCTTCGCCCATCGACGCAGTGGCCTGGCCGTCAGCCCGCTACTGCTCACCGCCGCACTCGCGGGAAGGAACTGATCATGGGGATCGCAATCCTGGTCCTGATGGCCGTCGGCGTCCTGCTGATGCTCACCCGCGTCCTACCGACCGCCTTCGCGCTAGCGCTGCTCGCGCTGGGCATCGCGCTGATCTCGGGTGCACCTCTGACCGGCGCGAAGGACAGCATCCTGACCGGCGTGCTGCAGAACGGCGCGATCACGCTCGCGTCCACGATGATCGCCGTACTGCTCGGGTCCTGGCTCGGCACGCTGCTCGACCAGACCGGCATCGGCGGCACGCTCGTCCGCAAGATCGTCGAGTTCGGCGGTGAGCGGCCGGCGGTCGTCGCGCTCGGCGTCTTCGCGGTGTCGATCCTGTGCGGCAGCATCACCGGCTCAGCCCCGGCGGCGATGCTCGCGGGCGTGGTCGGCATCCCGGCGATGATCGCGGTCGGACTGCGCCCAGTCGCGGCCGCCGGTACCGTTCTGATGGGGATCTCGGCCGGATCGCCGTTGGAGCTGCCGGTGTGGCAGTTCATGTCGGACGCGCTCGGCGCACCGGTCTCCGAGGTGCGAACGGTCATGATCCGGCTGTTCCCGATCGCACTGGTCGTCGGGATCGCCTACGTCCTCGTCCAGACCCGCCGCGGCGCCCGGCACGCGTGGGCGGTGCAGCTGGAGCGGCCGAAGGCACGCGTACGGCGCGGCGACGCCCCCTGGTACGCCCTGGCCACCCCGCTGGTGCCGATCGTGCTCGCCCTCGGATTCACCGTGCCGATCGTGCCGTCGCTGCTCGCCGGCGTCGTCTACGCACTGGCGACGACGACCAAGTGGGGCGATCTCAACGAGCGCGCGCTTCGCTCGCTGTACAAGGGATTTGAGGTCGCGGCACCGCCGATCGCTCTGTTCGTCGCGATCGGAATGCTGCTGGCGGCCGTGAAGCTGCCAGGGGCCAAGACCGCGCTGACACCGATCGTGGCGGCGATCAGTCCGTCGGCCCCGATCTGGTTCGTCGTCGTCTTCGCCGCGCTGGTCCCGCTGTGCCTGTTCCGTGGTCCGCTCAACGTGTTCGGACTCGGCGCCGGGGTCGCGGGCGTGCTGGTCACCGGCGGCATCTACCCGCTCGCCGCAGTCGTCGGGCTGATGGCGTCGTACAACCAGGTCTTCGGCGTCTCCGACCCGACGAGCACCCAGACCGTGTGGGCGGCTCAGTACGCCGGGGTGCGGCCCGAGCGGTCGATGCTGTCGACGCTGCCGTTCACCTGGCTGGTCGGACTGGGCGGAATGGTGCTCACCGCGATTCTCTATCTTTGAGTTTGATCACCCCTTGTAATCGGCGCGTCACTCAACTTAGTGTGGGCGGCGTTGCCGAGCCTTGGGGAGGCCAAGTGAAGTTCCACCGTGCGATCGCGGCGGTCACCGGGTTGCTGATGACGACGGCATTGACCGTCGCAGCGACCGCATCAGCTGATGCGGGACGCCCGCACTACCGCGAGTACGTCGCGCTCGGTGACTCCTACACCTCGGCCCCGTTCGTGCCGATCCCGGATCTGCTGTCGCTCGGGTGCGCCCGCTCATACAGCAACTACCCGAAGATGGTCGCGGCCGCGCTCGGCGTCTACCACTTCACCGACGTCAGCTGCGGCGGCGCGGACACCACGCACATGCTGAGCCCGCAGAGCACCGTCATCGGTACGGCGGCGCCGCAGTTCGACGCGCTGACCCCGCGGACCGACCTCGTCACGGTCGGCATCGGCGGGAACGACTTCGGCGTCTTCGGCTCGATCGTCGGCACCTGCCCGGGGCTGCGTGCCTCGGACCCGGGCGGCGCGCCCTGCAAGGCCCACTTCACCGTCGACGGCGTCGACACACTGAAGGCGAAGCTCGCGCAGACCCAGACGCGGATCACCACCGTTGTCCAGGGCATCAAACAACGGTCGCCAAAGGCAACGATCGTGCTGGTCGGCTACCCGCAGATCGCACCGCAGCACGGGACCTGCCCGGACATCCTGCCGTTCGCGGACGGCGACTACGCCTACCTGTACTCGATCGAGCAGGCGCTCAACGCGGCCGTGTCGAACGCGGCCGCCGCCACCGGAGCGACGTACGTCGACACGTTCGGACCGTCGACCGGTCACGACGCCTGCGCGCCGGACGGGCAGGCCTGGATCCAGGGCAAGGACCTCAACCTGCTGCGCGCGGCCAACTACCACCCGCGCTACGAGGGTCAGGCCGGCGTCGCGTCGCTGACCTTCAAGAAGCTCACCGGCAAGTCGGCCACAGTCACCGCGTCCGAGCAGGCGTCGTGGGCCGCGAAGGGCCGCGAGCTGACCAAGGAAGCAGCAACCTCCCCGGCCGTGAAGGCCGCCAATGACCGCGTACGGACCAGCGCGCAACGCTGACCCTTTCCAATCCGTACGCCGGACCCCAGGCCGGGCCACATCACGCGTGGCTCGGCCCGGTGGTGTCTGTCAGCCCAACAGGTCGGTGAGGCTCTCCGGCGGGGCACCGCCGAAGATCTCCGCCATGAACTCGGCGCCGTCGCTGGGTACGGCCATCCGGGCGAACATCCCCTGCTCGTACTCGGCCAAGGCTCCTTCCGGATCGTCCGGGCGCGCCGCGAGAGCCTGGCCGAGCTCGGCGCCGTCGAGCATCGCGTTGTTGGCACCCTCGCCGTCGGGAGCCTGAAGATGGGCGGCATCCCCGATCAGGGTGACCCCCGCGACCCGGTCCCAGCGGTGCCCGATCGGCAGCGTGAAGTGCGGCCGGTGGAGGAGCGGGGTGTCGCTGTCGGTGATCAGCGCGGTGAGCTCCGGCGCCCACCCGTCGAACTCGCGGACGAGCCGGGCCGCGGTGGCATCCGAGTCGGCGAAGTCGAACTGGGCGAACCAGTCCTCCGGCTTGTCCAGGACCACATAGGTGTGCAGGGTCGCGCCGCGCTCCCGGTGCGCGTTGAGCATTCCGCCCTGTGCGGGAACGAACATCGACCCACCACCGACCGCCTGCGCGGTGGCCGGGTGACGCTCGTCGGCGTCGTACAGGTAGGTCTCGACGAACGACGTACCGGCGTATTCGGGGACAGCGTCGGAGAGCAGCGGCCGGACGCGGGACCACGCGCCGTCGGCGCCGACGAGCAGGTCCGTGCGGAGGCTGGTGCCGTCAGTGAAGGTCACCTCGTGCTGGCCGTTGCTGAGGGCAACGGCAGTGTCGACCTTGTGGCCCCACTGGACGGTGCCGGCCGGGAGGGAGTTGATCAGCAGCTCGCGGAGTTCGCCGCGCTGCACCTCGGGGCGTCCACCGGTCCCGTCGTCGCCCTTCTCGAAGCGGACCGTTCCGTCCCGATCCAGGATGCGCAAAGCTTGCCGGCCCTCCAGGGCGAGGTCGCGGAACTCGTCCGTCAACCCGGCGGCCTTGACGGCCAGCTGACCGTTGTAGTCGTGGATGTCGAGCATGCCGCCCTGAGCGCGGGCCCCCGCGGACGGCTCGGCCTCGTGGACGACAGCCGGGATTCCGTGGACGTGCAGGACGCGGGCAAGAGTCAAGCCGGCCAGGCCGGCGCCGATGATTGTGATGTTCATGGCCTCAGCTTCGACCGGACCGCTGGCATCCGACGTCCAGAGCACTGGCCTGTGTCTGGTACGCCGTGTCAGCGCAGGCGCGCGGTCAGCTCAGTGAGCGCTTGGCCGAGCGGAAGGTTGATGCGGTGCAGCGCGTACGGGTCGCCACGAGTGATCCCCTGGTTGACGATCAGGACCGGCCTACCGGCCTTGGCGGCGTGGCGGACGAAGCGGAAACCTGACATGACGGTCAGGGACGAGCCCAGGACCAGTACGGCGTTGGCTGCGTCGATCAGGTCGTAGCAGCGCTCGACGCGGGGCTTGGGGACGTTCTCGCCGAAGAAGACCACGTCCGGCTTGAGCCGTCCGCCGCAGACCGTGCACGGGACGACGGTGAAGCTCTGGACGACGTCGTCGGGCAGGTCCACGTCGCCGTCGGGGTTGATCCGGGTCGCCTCCGCCTCGAAGGTCTTGTTGGCCTCGCGCAGTCGCGCGTCGAGGGTCTCGCGGGGAGACGTCGCACCGCAGTCCAGGCAGATGACGCGGTCGAGATTGCCGTGCAGCTCGATCACATCTCTGGTGCCGGCGGCGGTGTGCAGACCATCGACGTTCTGGGTGATGACACCGCTCAGGTAGCCGCGGGCCTGGAGCGCGGCGACGGCGCGGTGGCCGTCGTTCGGGTGGGCGCGGGCGATCGTGCGCCAGCCGAGGTGGCTGCGCGCCCAGTAGCGCTGGCGGCCGGACTCGCTGCTCGCGAAGTCGTCGTACGTCATCGGGGTGTGCGTCCGCAGGCTGCCGGTCTCGCCGCGGTAGTCGGGGATGCCGGACTCGGTGGACAGGCCGGCGCCACTCAGTACGACGGTGTTGCGGCTGCTGATGATCTCGGCCAGCGGCGCGATGTCCGTCGTACCGGGCTCGAGCGCGAGGACGTCGGGGCCGGGGGCCCATTGAAGGGTTGGACGGGAGCGCACGACTCCAGAGTACTTACCGGCGCACGCCGAGGGTGGCGATCAGGTCTTCGTGCAGCTCGAACCACACTCGATGGCGGGCCTCAACGTCGTTTGCCGCCATGAAGCGGGTGTCGTAGCCCTCGAAGCGGGCCAGAAGGCTGGTGAGGTCGGCGTTGAGCGGGGCGAGGTCGCCGCCGATCGCTGCGAGCTCGTCGTGGACGGCCTGGTCCCAGGCGGGGTCGCTGTGATCGTTGAAGGCCAGGGGGTCGTCTGCGGTGGGCTTGAGCTGCCACTGGGTGCAGGCGGCCTGGAGGCGCGCGTTGAGCGGCAGGAAGGCCGCGTAAGTCGTTCGGACGGTGTCGTCGTCGGGACCTAGCTCTGCCTGGAGGGTACGTTCATTCTCCGCCCGGCCGGCGTCGGTGAGCGACCAGCCGCCGACGTCCGCGAACTCGCTCCAGGTGACCCAGCCGAACGCTTGCTGGTCGAGAATGAGCTCTTTGGTCGTCGCCGGGTCGAGCGCGAACCGGTCTGCGATCGCCTGGTCGTCCCCGACGCCGAGGAGGCGGACGGCGTGCAGAGTGAGCAGCTCTGGCGTGGATCGGCGGCTCACGAGCGGGCGGTCAGTCGGTCGAGGCGCTGCTGACAGGCCTGCGGCGAGTTGAGGCCGAGCGCGCGAGCCATCTCGGCCCAGGTCAGCCCGAGACCACGGGCGGCGAACATCAGACCGGTCTCCAGCTGGTCGAGCTCTGCTCTTGCTGCTGGGAGCAGTTGCAGGGCGGCGCGCGCGGCGGCTGGGTTGTCGCTGTTCGAGGCCAGGAAGAAGTGGACGAGATCGACGGCCGACGGCGGCACCGGCGCGGGTTGCCAGGGGCGGCGCTCGAGCTGATCGGCACCCAGATCAAGCAGCTCGCGACGGGCGTCCGCCTCCCGCTCGGCCTGCGCGTGGTCGTCGTTGCGTTGCATGCTCGAACAGTGCATGATCAACGGAATGTTGTCAACAAAACATTGAAAGGTTGGTCGGGGTGATCAGTCTCGCGGAAGCGGGTCCCTCGGTAGGTGGCAAGGCCGCGACGCTCGGCCTGCTGCTGCGCGCGGGCTTCCCGGTGCCGCCGGGCATCGTCATCCCGCACGGTGCCTCGGTCGACCTGACCTCGTTGGCAGACGGCCCGTACGCCGTTCGCTCGTCCGCCTCGACCGAAGACACGGCGGCTCGGTCCGCGGCCGGTGTGTACGAGTCGTTCCTCGGGGTTCACCACGCCCAGCTCGCCGATCGGATCGCCGCAACTCGGGCCTCGCTGGGGTCCGAGCGGGCGGCTGAGTACCGCCGTACCGATGCTCGAATGGCAGTGATCGTGCAGCGCCAGGTCGACGCGGACGTGTCCGGCGTGCTCTTCACCGGATCGCCTACCCACATCGAGGCCTCGTGGGGACTCGGCGAGAGCGTCGTCAGCGGCCGCGTCACTCCGGACACCTACACACTTGCTGATGGCAACGTTCTCGAGCGGCGCCTCGGTGACAAGGCCACTCGCGTCGACGGCACCACCACGACCCCGGCCTCCCCCGCTGACCGCGCCCGCTACTGCCTGACCGACTCGCAACTCCGCGACCTCTGGCAGCTCGGCGAAGCCGTCGAACAGCTCCTAGGTGCACCCCAGGACCTCGAATTCGCCTTCGCGGGTGAACACCTCTGGCTGCTCCAAGCCCGCCCCATCACCGTCCCACTGCACGGCACCACCGGCAGCCCCGGTACCGCCAGCGGCCCGGCTCGCCCGGTCCACACCCCCACCGACTTCCCCCGCGTCCGCCCTGGCGACATCCTCATCTGCCGCTACACCGACCCCGCCTGGACCCCACTCTTCCGAGTCATCGCCGGCATCATCACCGAGACCGGCGGCCGCCTCTCCCACGCCGCCATCCTCGCCCGCGAACACCGCATCCCCGCGATCCTCGCCGTACCGAACGCCCTCACCATCCCCGAAGGCACTCCCCTCACCCTCAACGGCATCACCGGTGTGATCCACCACTGCTGACAGGTATCAGCAGCCTCGGGGGCAGACGAGGGAGGCGATGAGCGTGACGCGAGTGACCTTGCCGCGGCCGTTGGACCAGGTGGTGAACTGGGTGCGAGGTTCGAAGGTGACGAGTTGGGGGCCGTCGGCATTGATGTCCGCGCGGTAGGCGCCGGACTCGACCTTCGTCACCCGATAGATCGACACGTCGAGCGACCCGTGCCCGGTGAAGCACAGCGGGGCCGAGGGATGGTCGTCGCTGAACACGCGGAAGTAGTCACCGTTCCCCCGGCACACGTTGTCGTCGTACATCCGTTGAACGCCGGCCGCGGACGCGGTCTGAACACCAGCCAAGCCAAGCCCGGCAGCCAAGGCAGCAGCAAGCAGCAGTTTCAGGGAACGCACAGAAATCACCTCTCGAAGGTCGGGGCGGATGCCTCAGCCTCCGACGCCCCGCTGACCACGAGCGGCAAAGCGTCCGATTCCGGCCAGATCCCTAGTGAAACGACCGCCACAACCTGTGGCTAACCACCAGCATCCCAACCGCTAGACCGGTGATTACCGCCTGCCCGACGTTTCCCAGGGTGAACCCCGGCACCGGCGCGAACACGTACACCGCATACCCATTGGCCAACGCGTCGGCAACCAGCACCGCACTCCCCAGCACGAGTCCCGCCCGGCGCTTCACCCCGATCAGTACGGCGCTCGCCGCATCCAGCACGATCAACCCGGTGTAGAACGCGCCGAGCCACCCCGGATAGCCGCCGTACACATCAAGCCCGCCCCGCACCAGGTCATACGCGTGCACAGCAGTCCCATACGCAAACACCACCACCGCCCCGACCCGCAACACCCCGTCCCTCACCCCAACCAGGTTAGGCCCCACCCGTGGCAACAAGGGCCCGCAACCATGCTTCCCATCGCTGCGTTCAGGCCGGAACCGTCGGTGTCGGGTAGCCGCGTCTAGGCTGAGGGGATGGCGAGGTCAGCGACCACATGCCCGCCGTCCGAGCTTTCGTTGCGCTCAACGAGTCCCGGTCGCCTCCCAGGTTGCCCGGTGCCTGAGCTTCCGCCGCCCTCACCGAATTCAGCATCCCCGCTATCCCTCCAAATCGCGCCGCACCGGAGAGGCCGGACACGTACGCGGTGGCTCAAGCCGCAAAGAGTCCTGATCGTCGGGAGCAACCACAGCCACGGGTCAGCCGCGAAGGGTCCTGATCATTGCGAGCAACCACAGCGATGGGTCAGCTGCGAAGGGTCCTGATCGTTGGGGGCAACCAGAGCCCGTGAGCCATAGGCGACGGGGAACGTCGGTCGCCGACCGCACCATCCGGGCCAGCCGAAGACCGGCCCAGCCACCCGTCTCAGTAGAACCGGCCGCGGCGGCGACCAGCCACCGCCTGCCCCACCGGCCGAATCTGAGCGGTCGGATGGGACGAGCACTTCGGGGAGGCGGGGCTACTGACCAGCCGGAGACCTCAACCACCGCGACCGATCACCCGCCAAATCGCAACAGGCACTCGGTGACGGTAGACATCCGTGAACCACCAGATCACGCGAGATCTGCCGCCACTCGCCGGCAGTAAGTCCCCGCAAACCGTCGACACCGAGATCTGCGGGGATCTACTGCCTCTCAGAGACAGCAGCTCCCCGCAAACCAGCGAAACGACCGCTACCAAACTCCCGCGAGCCAGCAGCCACTGCTCTGGGTCACCAAGTAGGCCTCCCCGTCACTGACAGCAACCACAGCGGCGGGCGACTGGTAGACCACCTGCTTGGCGGCGGCAACCGTAGCCCGGAAGCTCAGGCAGCGTTCACCTCTGGCCGCCGACCTCGCCGCCCACCCCAGCCACCGGATCGGCCAACCACCCTGTCGCTGCAACGGCCGCAGCGGCGAGCAACCACCGCGTACCTCACGGGCCGCATCCGGGCAACGCGGAGCCCGCGAGCCAGCCGAGCTCGTGCAGCTGCGGACGTGCATCACCCAGTAACTCGTCGGCCGGGCCGTGCGCGAGGGGGCGGTGAGCGTGGGGGCTGGGCTGGTGAGGGGGTTGGTGGGTGGTGGGGGTCCGCTTAGGCGACGAAGACTGCGGTGGGTTTGGCTAGGGGGCCGTGGGGTTCGTACAGCGCCAGGAAGGTGCCTGACGGGTCGAACATCGCGGTTTGGCCGACCGGGAGGTTGAGGCCGGGGAGGGGGCGGCCGGTGCGGATGGCGGCGGCCTGCTCCACGTCGGCGTCGTACCGGGGGAAGGTGCCGGCGGCAACGTCTGCGATGGGGAGCCAGACGAAGTCTTCGGCGAGGGATTCCAGGGTGTGGGCCGCGGTCAGGTCGAAAGAGCCAACCCTGGTACGGCGAAGTGCCGTCAGGTGGCCGCCGACTCCGAGGTCCGCACCGAGGTCCCGGGCCAATGCCCGGATGTAGGTGCCGCTGGAGCAGTCGACGGAGATGTCGATGTCGATCCAGGTTTCCGTGACGCGGATGTCGAGGATGTCGTAGCGCGACACGGTGACCGTGCGGGACTTGAGGACCACCTCTTCACCGGCGCGAACACGCTCATAGGCGCGCTTGCCGTCGACCTTGATCGCGGAGACCGCCGACGGCACCTGGGAGATCACACCCCGGTACGCCGCGACGGTCGCCGTGATCGCCGAAGCGGTCACGCCGTCGACAGCCGCCGTCGACACGACCTCGCCCTCGGCGTCATCGGTCGTCGTGACCGCGCCCAGGCGCAGGGTCGCGTCGTACGACTTGTCTGCCAACTGCAGGTGGCCGAGCAGCCGGGTGGCCCGGTTGAGGCCGGCCACCAGGACGCCGGTGGCCATCGGGTCCAGCGTGCCGGCGTGCCCCACCTTGCGGGTGCCCGCCAGCCGCCGGACCCTCGCGACGACCGAGTGCGAGGTCATCCCCGCGGGTTTGTCGACCACGACGATGCCGTCCGAGGACGGCGTGAAGTCAGGCACTCTCAGTCGTCCTGCTCGTCCTCGTCGTCCTTGTGCTTGTACGGGTCGGCGTCACCGGCCGGCTTGGCACCGGCGGCGGCCTTGGCCACCTCGGCGTCGGCCCGGCGTGCCTTCTGCAGCAGTTCTTCGATCTGGCCCGCGGTCTCCGGGATCGCGTCCAGGAAGAACGCGAGACTCGGTGCGCGCCGCAGCCCGAGCGCCTTGCCGACCTCGCTGCGGATCAGCCCGCGGGCCGACTCCAGCGCCGCCGCCGTGGAGGCGCGGTCCTGCTCGTTGCCGTACACCGTGTAGAAGACGCTGGCCTCGCCGAGATCAGCGGTCAGCTTCGCGTCCGTCACAGTGATGAATCCGAGCCGCGGGTCCTTGACCCGTCGCTCGAGCAGCTCGGCGACCAGGACCTGGATCCGGTCGGCCAGCTGCTTGGCCCTTGCTTCGCCCATCGGGGCTCACTCCCTCATTCATGAAGAACGTCCGGAGAGACGGTAACCGCCTCTCCGGACGCTACTCCTCGACGACCCTCAGCGGGTCATCACCTGATTCAGCTGCGTGCCTTCTCGCGGAGCTCGAACGACTCCACGACGTCGCCGATCTTGATGTCGTTGTAGTTGTTCACGGTCAGACCGCACTCGAAGCCCTCGCGGACCTCGGACGCGTCGTCCTTGAACCTCTTCAGCGACGACAGCTCGCCGTTCTCCACCACGACCGCGCCGTCCCGGATCAACCGGATCTTGGCGTTGCGGCGGATCAGGCCGCTGGTGACCCAGCAACCGGCGATGTTTCCGACCTTCGACGAGCGGAAGATCTCGCGGATCTCCGCCTGGCCCAGCACGACCTCTTCGTAGATCGGCTTGAGCATGCCCTTCAGGGCCGCCTCGATGTCGTCGATCGCGGCGTAGATCACCGAGTAGTGCCTGATGTCGACGCCCTCGCGCTCGGCCACGTCCCCGGCCTTGCCCGCCGGCCGCACGTTGAAGCCGATGATGACGGCGTTCGACGCGATGGCCAGGTTGACGTCGTTCTCGTTGATCGCACCGACACCACGGTCGATGATCCGCAGGTTGACCTCGTCGCCGACCTCGATCCGGACCAGCGCGTCTTCCAGCGCCTCGACCGAACCGGACACGTCGCCCTTGAGGATGAGCAGCAGCTCCTGCGTCTCGCCCTTCTCCATCGAGGCCATGAAGTCCTCGAGGGTCCGGCGCGCACGACGCTTGGCGTTGGCGGCCGCACGAGCCCGGGCTTCACGCTTCTCAGCGATCTGCCGGGCCATCCGGTCGTCGTCCACCACCAGGAACTTGTCGCCCGCACCCGGTACGGCGGTCAGACCGAGCACCAGGACCGGACGCGACGGCGTGGCCTCTTCGACCGCGTCGCCGTGCTCGTCGAGCATGGCCCGGACCCGGCCGTACGCCGGTCCCGCGACCATCGAGTCGCCGACCCGCAGCGTTCCGCGCTGAACCAGCACGGTCGCCACCGGACCACGGCCCTTGTCGAGGTTGGCCTCGATCGCGATGCCCTGGGCCGGCATGTTCGGGTTGGCCCGCAGGTCCAGCGCCGCGTCCGCGGTCAGGACGACACCCTCGAGCAGCCCGTCGATGTTGATCCGGGCCTTCGCCGAGACGTCGACGAACATCGTGTCGCCGCCGTACTCCTCGGGGACCAGGCCGTACTCGGTCAGCTGACCGCGCACCTTGGTCGGGTCCGCGTTCGGTACGTCGATCTTGTTCACCGCGACCACGATCGGCACACCGGCCGCGCGGGCATGGTTCAGCGCCTCGATCGTCTGCGGCATCACGCCGTCGTCGGCCGCGACCACCAGGATGACGATGTCGGTGGCCTGCGCACCACGGGCACGCATGGCGGTGAACGCCTCGTGACCGGGGGTGTCGACGAAGGTGATGGCGCGCTCGACGCCGTCCACCGTGGTGGTCACCTGGTAGGCACCGATGTGCTGGGTGATGCCACCGGCTTCCTTGGCGACGACGTTCGCTTCGCGGACCGCGTCCAGAAGCTTCGTCTTACCGTGGTCGACGTGACCCATGACGGTGACGACCGGCGGCCGCTTGACCAGCTGCTCCTCGCCGCCCTCGTCGGTGCCGAAGTCGATGTCGAACGACTGCAGCAGCTCGCGGTCCTCGTCTTCCGGGGACACGACCTGGACGTCGTAGTTCAACTCGGTGCCCAGCAGCTGCAGGACCTCTTCGTTGACCGACTGGGTGGCAGTGACCATCTCACCGAGGTGGAACAGCACCTGCACCAGCGACGCCGGGTCGACTCCGACCTTCTCGGCGAAGTCCGTCAGCGAAGCACCACGGGCAAGCTTGACGACCTCGCCGTCACCGTGCCGGACGCGAACGCCGCCGACCGCGGGAGCCTGCATGTTGTCGAATTCCTGGCGCTTGGCGCGCTTCGACTTGCGTCCACGACGCGCCGGACCGCCCGGACGCCCGAAGGCACCCTGCGTTCCGCCACGACCCCGGTTGCCCGGACCGGGACGGCCACCGCCGCCACCACCGGGAGGACCGCTCGGGCCGCCACCGCCGCCGGGACGGAAACCGCCGCCGCCACCGCCGCCACCCGGACGTGCACCGGCACCCGGTCCACCCGGACCGCCGCCACCCGGACGACCACGACCACCGGCGCCACCACCGCCGCCGCCCCCACCGGGGCCGGACGGACGACCGGTGAACGTACCGGCCGAGGACTTCGGCATCATCGCCGGGTTCGGGCGCGGTGCACCCGGTACGCCGCCCGGACGCGGCGGACGGTCGCCGCCGCCACGACGGTCGTCACGACCACCGTCGCGAGCCGCCGGCGGACGCGGAGCCATTCCGGCCGGGCTCGGAGCGCCCTGACCACCCTGACCGCCGCCCTGGCCACCGGGGCCCGGACGTGCGCCGCCGCGCTGCATGCCTTGCGTGGAGCTGAACGGGTTGTTGCCCGGACGCGGTGCACCCGGACGCGGGCCACCACCCTGACCACCCGGACGCTGGTTGCCACCGGGGCGCGGTGCACCCGGACGCGGCGCGGAGCCACCCGGACGCGGAGCCGAACCCGGACGCGGCGCAGCACCCTGGCCACCCTGGCCACCGGAGCTCTGGCCACCCGGCCGCGGGGCCGGACGGTCGGAGGCGGGACGGTCGGAGGCGGGACGGTCGGCAGCCGGACGCGGCGCGGCCGGAGCGGCCGCCGCAGCGGCCTCGGGGGCCGGAGCCGCCTTGGCGGCCGGAGCCTCGAACGACGGCGTGGCCGGGGAGGCCTCGACCTTCGCTGCGGGGGCCTCGACCGGAGCGACCGGAGTCTCGACCGGAGCTGCCGGAGCGGGGGTCTCGACCGGTGCGGCCGGGGTCTCGGCGCGCGGACCCGGCTTCGGGCCCGGACGCGGGCCCGGCTTGATGCCCGGCGTTGCCTTGGAATCCAAAGGATTCCGTGCAGCGGGTGCTGCCGGGGCGGCCGGAGCCGACTCGGCCACCGGGGCCTGCGCCACCGGAGCGGGCGCCGACTCGGCGACAGGCGCCGACTCGGCGACAGGCGCCGGACGCTCGGCAGCCGGCGCCGCGGGGGCGGCCGGCTCGGACTGCTTCTGAACCGGCTCGGCAGGGACGACCGGAGCGGTCGCCTGCGGCGCGGCAGACGTGCTGGCAGCGGCCTTGTTGGCCGCGCGCTTCTTCGGCGGGTTCTTCTCGAACTCCTCCGCCAACCGCCGGACAACCGGCGCCTCGATGGTCGAGGATGCCGATCGAACGAACTCACCCATGTCGTTCAGCCTGGTCAGAACGACCTTGCTGGTAACTCCGAGCTCTTTCGCGAGCTCGTAGACTCGGACCTTTGCCACTACTCTCCCTCTGGTCCGAGCCTGGGGCCGCGGACCGTTAGCTGACGTACATGCTCATCGCATTGCACTCATCGCTGTGTATCCATCACTTTTGGACACTCATCGAGTGGTCATGAGTCGATGACCCGCCTTCATGTCGGTCACGACGGTCCGGTCGGACCGCCGCGGACGGCCTGCCGGCCGCCACGTGTACTTGTTGATTATCACTCTCCGCTGATGTGCTCGCGCAGCCCGGTCGCCTCCAGCGGCCCCGGGACCTTGAAGGCCCGCGGGAACGCCTTGCGCCGGACGGCGAGCTCGAAGCACTCGATCGTGGGGTGCAGGTGCGCCCCTCGGCCAGGTGCCCGACGCCCGGGATCCGGGAGGACAAGTCCTCCGGACACCGTCATCCGCAGCAGTTCGGTCGGGCTGGATCGTTTCCGGCACCCGATACAGGTGCGCTCCCGAACCTTCTCAGGGCGCGCGTCTGCAGTTTTTGTCACAGTTCCTCAGGGTGTGGTGACGACTCAGTCGACCGACCGAGAGATCAGTCTACCTTCTTGTCCTCACCAGTCACATCGGTATCCGGCCGGATGTCGATCCGCCAGCCTGTGAGCCGGGCCGCGAGGCGCGCGTTCTGCCCCTCCTTGCCGATGGCGAGGGACAGCTGATAATCCGGTACGACGACCCGCGCGGCGCGTGCCGCGGCGTCGACGACCTCGACCGACGTGACCTGCGCCGGGGACAACGCGTTCCCCACGAAGGTGGCCGGGTCGTCGCTGTGGTCGATGATGTCGATCTTCTCACCGTGCAGCTCGTGCATGATGTTGCGCACCCGCTGGCCCATCGGGCCGATGCAGGCGCCCTTCCCGTTCACCGACGGGTTCAGGGTCCGGACCGCGATCTTGGTCCGGTGACCGGCCTCGCGGGCGATCGCGGTGATCTCGACGGTGCCGTCGGCGACCTCCGGGACCTCCAGCGCGAACAGCTTCTTGACCAGGTTCGGGTGCGTCCGGCTGACCGTGATCTGCGGGCCCTTGAAGCCCTTGCGGACGCCGACCACGTAGACCCGCAGCCGGGAGCCGTGGTCGTACTTCTCCCCCGGCACCTGCTCCGGCGCCGGCAGCACGGCCTCGATCTTGCCGAGGTCGACCATCACCGAGCGCGGGTCACGGCCCTGCTGGACGATGCCGGAGACGATGTCGCCCTCCTTGCCCGCGAACTCGCCGTACCGGACGTCGTCCTCGGCGTCGCGCAGCCGCTGCAGGATGATCTGCTTGGCCGTCGTCGCGGCGATCCGGCCGAAGTCGCTCGGGGTGTCGTCGAACTCGCGGAGCAGCGTGCCGTCCTCGTCGACCTCACGCGCCATCACGCTCACGTGCCCGGTCTTGCGGTCCAGCTCGGCGCGGGCGTGCTGCTGCGCGCCCTCGGTGCGGTGGTAGGCCACCAGCAGCGCTGCCTCGATCGCTTCGGCAACGACCTCCAGGGAGATGTCCTTCTCCCGTTCCAGCGACCGCAGGACGGCCATGTCGATGTCCATGTCAGTTCTCCTCCACCGTGTCGTCGGCGGAGTCTTCGCCGTCGACAGATGATTCTTCTTCGTCGTTGCCGGCGGGCCGGTTGAACTCGATCTGGACCTTGGCCTTCTCCACGTCGCCGTAGGCGACCGAGCGGAGCTTGCCCTTGACGTCCAGTTCGGCCGCCTCGTCGGAGGCGGTCTTGATGCGGCCGGTCAGCTTCTGGCCGTTGGTCAGCGTGACCGCGACCAGGCGGGTGGTGTTGCGGCGCCAGTGCCGGGGCAGCGTGAGCGGCCGGTCGACGCCGGGGCTGGAGACCTCCAGCGTGTAGGCGCTCGCGCCCATCAGCTTGTCGTTCTCGTCGAGCGCCTTGGAGATGGCGCGGGTGACGTCGGCGACGTCGTCCAGGTTGATCCCGCCGTCGCGGTCGATCAGGACCCGGAGCAACCGGCGCTTGCCGACCGGCACGATGTCGGTCTCCTCCAGGTCGCAGCCGAACTGCGCGACGATCGGCTGGAGGAACTTCTCGAGGCTCGTGGTGTCCGTGTGGTCAGTCCTTCGGCTCACAGGTAGACCTGCCTCTCTGCAGTTGTGCGCCCGTCCCACCACTCGGCAGTGCGGCCGAGGGCAGTAGCCCACCTTATCCGGCCGCGGACAGTGCTCAGGTCACCGGATCGTGTCATTCCCTTCTCCACCCCTCCGCCCCGGTCAGGTCAGGCCAGTCACCGACCCGTCACCGGGTAAGGTTCCGGGGTGCCGATCGAACCCCTCCGACTGTCGCGCCGCGTCGCCCTGCAGTCCGCAGCCCTGACTTCCAGCGTGCTGCTGCTTGCCGGCTGCAAGGACGACCAGGCCGGTTCCGGTACGCCGGGAGCCGTGGACCCGGGGACCGGCAAGACGGTGCCGGGGAACACGCCGACCGTGGATCCCGCGGTGGTGGCGGCTCTGACGACCGCGGCCGGAGTGGTGAGTTCGCTGGCCGCCCAGTACACGCTGGTCGGCACGAAGTTCCCGGCGCTGAAGCCCAAGCTCGCGGCCGCTCTCAAGTTCCACACCGGTCACTTGGCCAAGCTCCAGGAGACGGCCGGAGTGACCGTGCCCAAGGCAGCCACCGCACCGACCGTGCCGCCCCAGTCGGCCGCTGCCTTGGCGCTGCTGGCCAAGCAGGAGAAGGCCGCGTCGATCGCGCACGCGGCCGCGGCGGCCAAGGCGTCCGGACCGGCGGCCCGGCTGCTCGCGATGATCGCGGCGTCCGAGGTCCAGATCGGTTCGACTCTGCTCCCGACCAAGAAGGCGGCTTCCTCATGAACCAACTGGAAGCCCTTCAGGCCGCGCTGGCCGGCGAGCATGCCGCCCTGTACGGCATCGGTGTGGCCGGCGGGAAGTTGACCGGCGCCAAGTTCCAGTCGGCGACCGAGACCTTCGAGCGGCACCGCGACAACCGCGACAATCTGGCCGGACTGATCACGGCGGCCGGTGAGACCCCGGTCGCCGCCGAACCGGCGTACGACCTGCCGCAGCCGGTCACCAACGCGGTCAGCGCGAGCGCGTTGATCCTGGGCATCGAGCAGCGCCTCGCCGCTGTGTACGGCGATCTGGTCGAGGCGGCCGAGCAGCCGCCGGTCCGCCAGCTGGCGATCGACGCGCTGCTGGCGACCGCCGCGTCGCAGGTCGCGTGGGGTGGCGCACCGGTCGCCCTCCCGGGCGCCGTCTAAACCCGCACGGTGACCGCGCGGACACGGTCCGCCGCCGAATACCGGCGCTAACGAAGGAATTCCGGCCGAGTTACGCCTCGACCGGAAATTCATAGCGTATTCCCCTTTACTCGCAGCGCGACCTTCCCTATATTTTCGGCCACGGAGACTGGGGGGTCACCGGGTTTCACGACGACCGCGTTGGTGGCGCAGGTCGCGTGCATCGCAGTGTTCCTGCTGCCGATGTTTCGGCGCGTTTCAACTGCGCCTTGTTCCGTATGTTCATTTCAACTTCTTCGGTCCCGCTCGCGGCGTGATCATGGAGGGTGGCGAAGCATGCGTACATTCGACCTGCGTACCGGCGAAGACCTGTTCGTGAAAGACCTGCGAGTGGTCCGCTGGGAGCAATACGCACTGGATCGGGAAGTCCCGTTCCAGGCGATGTGGTACTCCGTTCCACCCGGTTCGGAGAGCCCGCTCGACCAGCATCCCGAGCTCGAACTCTCGCTCGTCGTCGCCGGCACGGCCCATGTCCGGACCGGTGGCACGACGTACGAAATCCAGCAGGGCAACGCGTTTCTGCTCGCCAGCACCGAGCAGCACGTCGTACAGAACCGATCGGACTCGGTCGAGCTGACCGTGTTCAGCGCGTACTGGATGCCTCTCGATGGCTGAGCTCAGCGTCTTCACGTTCCCGCAGCCGACCGTCAACGGGCCGCTGCATGTCGGGCACCTGTCCGGCCCGTACCTGGCCGCCGATCTCGCTGCCCGTGCCGCACGTGCCCGTGGCGAACAGGTCCTCGTCACCAGCGGCCTCGACGTACACCAGAACTATGTGCTGACCCGCGCCGAGAACGAAGGCCTGGATCCGCACGCGATGACGGCCGCGTTCCGCGACGACATCCTCGACACCTACGAGCTGGCCCGGATCGGCTACGACCGCTTCACCGATCCACTCAGCGACGGCCACGCGCCGGTGATCCGGCAGCTGATGAACCACCTGGTCGCCTCCGGCGCCGCACCGCTGCGAGAGCTCACCTTGCACGCCTGCAGCGATTGCGGCCGCACACTGCACGAGTCCTACCTGAGTGGGCTGTGCGGTGAGTGCAAGGAGCCCGCGGCCGGTGGCGCGTGCGAGGCGTGCGGCACGTTCACCCAGGTCGAGACGATGGTCGACCCGGCCTGCGGCCGCTGCGGCGGTGAACCCCGTCCGTTCCTGGCGACCGTGCCGGTACTACGGATGGAGGACCACCGCGCTGCGCTCATCGAGACCTGGATCCGCGCCGAACTGCCACCGGCGGTCCGCGAACTCGTCGACCGCATGCTGCGCACCAGCCTGCCCGAGATCCCACTCGCCTACCCGACCAACTGGGGAATCGAAGGCGACGGACCACTGACCGGCCTCCGGATCGGCCCGTACACGGAGGTCGCCCTCACGGACCTCTACGGCATCGCCCAAGCGGTCGACCCGAGCGCCGCCGACGTCGACGGCTACCTGGCCGCGATCGGCCGCATCGGCAACCTCTGGCATTTCCTCGGTCTTGACAACGCATTCTGGTACGCCGTCTACTGGCCGGCCGTCTGGGCCGCCGCCGGGGTCGACCGGTCACCCCTTTCCGGACTAGTCGTCAACGAGTTCTACACCTCCGGCGGCGCGAAATTCTCGACCAGCCGAAAACACGGAATGACGGCGACGGAATTACTCCGTTGCAATGACCCGTCAATCGTTCGTTTGTTTCTGGCCTGGGACCGGCCCGACCGCTATCAGAGCGATTTCCAGAACAATTCATTAAAAGCTTTCACCGAGTACGCCGAACCGCTGCTCGCCGGCGTCCGGACAGTCACCGAACCGCTCGATCCGGCGCTGGCGGCGATCGAGCTGGCCCGCGGCGAGGCCGCCCTCCGGCCGAGCGGCTTCGACCCGCCGCTCGCGGCTCGCTGCCTGCTCACCCTGCTGGCCGGCGGCGTCCACGACACCGGATCCCTGCGCGCCGCGCTGACCGGGCTGGGGTGAGCCAGATGCGTATCGGCGTCATCGGCGCCGGGATCGCCGGAACGCTGCTGGCCTGGCGGCTGAGCAGCCAGGCCACCGTCGACCTCATCACCGGCACACCGGGCAGTGACGCGACCGCAGCCTCGGGCGGCGGGGTGCGCGGGTTCGAGACGCATCCCCTCCAGCGCAGGTTGGCGATCGACAGTCTCACCGAGCTCCTCGGCACGCTGCACGACCAAGCGTCGTACACGGAGACTGGTTGCACCTACCTGCTTCCGGCGTACGACGGCCTGGCGGCGGCGGTGGCCGAGGTCGAGCAGGCACTGCCAGGCTCGACCACGGTCGTCGACCGCACTGAACTGCGCCGTCGCGGCTGGCGCGGTCTTCCCGCAGGCACAGTCGGCATCTGCGAACGGCAGGCCGGCTTCATCAATCCCGACCAGCTGCGGCAGACCGTCGTACGGCGACTCGCCAGCGGCCGGACCAGCCGAGTCCTGACCGGACCAGTCCTGCGACTGCTGCCCCACCCCGACGGCTCGGTCGCGTGCCGCCTCCCGGGTCGCACCGAGCAGTACGACGCCGTCGTGGTCGCTGCGGGTGCGTGGACCCCGGCGTTCCTGGCCGCGAACCACCTGATCGACCACAGCAAGACCAAGGCCATCCAGCTTGCCGTCTATCGAGTGGCCGGTGCATTGCCGACCATGTTCGTCGACGAGACCAGCGACCTGTTCGGACGGCCCACAGCAGACGGCCGGCTGCTCCTCGGGGTCGACACCCAGCGCTGGTCCGTTCCACCCGGCAGTAGTGCCCCCGTCCCGGACCTGGCCGCCCAGGCCGCCCGGATCGCGGCCGAGCGGCTGCCACACCTCGAGTTGTCGGCGCCTGACCACCTGGTCAGCACGGCCGACTGTTACGCCGATCCACCGGTTCTGACCCTCTGGCCGGTCCCTGGTGGAACTCATCGGCTCTACACCTTCACCGGTGGGTCCGGGGGCAGCGTGAAGACCGCGCTGGCCGCAAGCCGGGCCGCCGCGAGCGAACTGCTCGCCACCGGCGGGACCAGTACCTCCACTTCGCGGACGGAGAACCAGCGCATGACGATCACCGAACGAGGCATCCATCACGAAATACGAACCACGCCCCGCTACCACACCGTGGGTATCGGGGCCGGACCCTCCAACCTGTCGTTGGCGGCGCTCTACAAGAACGTCACCAGTGAACGGCTCGCCCTGTTCGACTCCCGACCGGGCTCCGGCTGGCACACCCCACTCCTCTACCCCGGGGTGCGGATGCAGACCGGCTGGATGAAGGACCTCGTCTCGCTCGTCGATCCCCGCCACGAACTGACCTTCCTGAACTACCTGGTCACGTCGGGGAGGCTCTACGCGCTGATCAACTCCCAGTTCGACTCGCTCCCCCGGATCGAGTACGAGCGCTACCTGACCTGGGCCACCGAACGCCTCGGCGTGGTGAACTTCGGCACCCAGGTGGACTCGATCTCGATCACCGACGACGGCTTCCAGATCAGCGTCGACGGCATCCCGGCCGCTCTCTCGGAGCACCTGGTCCTCGGACTCGGCACGCGCGCCGTGCGTCCGGCGTACCTGGGTGGACTGCCGGCCGAGCGGGCCTTCATCGCCGACGACCTCGGTCAGCGGCTGGCCACGCTCGACCGGACCGCACCGACCGCGGTCGTCGGTGGCGGCCAGACCGGTCTGGAGTCTGTACTGCGTCTGCTGGGCGCGGGCTTCACCGACCTGCGGTGGATCGGCCGGAACCAGTGGTTCCGCAGCATCGACGACTCCCCGATGGCCAACGAGCTCTACCGGCCGTCGCACATCCAATACCTGCAAGGGCTGAACCGCGGGATGCGGCGCCAGCTGATCGACGACTCACGCTACAGCGGCGACGCCATCACGCCAGGCGGACTGCGCGCGCTCTACCAGGCCAATTACGACGGCTTCCTCTCACTCGGCCAGTTCCCCATCACCTTGCTGCCCGGCCGCGATGTCCGTACGTCGGACCTGCTGTCCGACGGGAACATCCGGTTGTGCTGCTCGACGACCGCGTTGCCGGAGGAGCACGTCGTCCGGCAACTGATCGTGGCAGCAGGTCGTGAGCACGTGAAAGCGCCGCTGGACGACGAGTTGCGGGAGCGGATCGAGACCGACGAGGACGGGCACGCGCTGGTCGAGTCGGACTACTCGGTGCGCTGGAAGGGGATGAACGGGCACAAGATCTACACGTTCAACGCGAGCCGGTACAGCCACGGTCTGACGAACGCCGGGCTGACGCAGCTGCCGGTCCGGGCCGCGATCGTGCTGAACTCGATGTTCGAGCGCGAGATCTACCCGATCTCCGACGACGTCTGCGCGGTGCACTGGTGACGGCCGCCGCGCACGATCCCGCCGTACCGGATGTCGACGGGGTGTGGTTCCAGCTGGAGAGCGACGACCCGGCGCCGTACGGGCAGTATCACCGGGAGGACGACCTCGTCTGGGCGGAGTTCTACGCCGGTGGCACGTTGCGGAGCGGCCGGCTGGTCGGGCGGCTGCGGGCGGACGGTTCGTTCGACGCGTCGTACTGCCTGCTGGCCGAGACCGGCGAGCTGATCAACGGCAGCTGCCACAGCGTTCCCGAGTTCGATGCCCAGGGCAACATCGTGATCTCGGACCACTTCGAGCGAGCTGACGGATCCCACGGCGTGAGCCGGATCCGGCAGATCCCCGGCCCGATCAAGGGGGCCTCATGACCGGCAAACCTCATCTGCTGGTGGTTGCCACCGGCATGCGGTTGTTCCGTGAATACCTTCTGCGGTCGATCGCGCCGCAGTACCGGTTGCACATGTTCCTGCACTCCGAACCGACCTGGGAGAAGGAGTACCTGGACGACTGGACGGTGCTGGAGACCACACTGGTTGCCGAGACGCTGGTCGCGGCGGCTGTTGAGCTGCACGGCACCGATCCGATCGACGGCGTGCTCTGCTGGGACGAGGCGCGGATCCTGCAGACCGCGCACGTCGCCGAAGCACTCGGTCTGCCGGGCGGCGACGTCGCGATGATCAACCGGTGCCGCGACAAGCACCTGACCAGGTCGGCATTGGCCGAGCACGGCGTACCGCAGCCTCAGTCGGTGCTGGTGAACTCGGTGGACGAGGCGCTGACGACGGCCGGTGAAATCGGCTACCCGATCATCCTCAAGCCGCGAGCGTTGGCCGCAAGCCTGGGCGTGATCAAGGTGCAGGACGCTGCCGAGCTTCGCGACAGTTGGGCCTTCGCGCACGACACGACTGTGCCGGAGGCGCCGCACTACGACGTGAACGTGCTGGTCGAGGAGTTTGCCGACGGCTACGAGATCAGTATCGACTCGGCGATCTTCCACGGCCAGGTGACGCCGTTCTGCCTTGCTCGTAAGGAGATCGGCTATCCGCCGTACGCGGAGGAGATCGGGCACCTCGTCGACGCGACGGACCCGCTGCTCGCCGACGACCAGCTGCAGCAGGTGCTGGTCGATGCGCACAAGGCGATCGCGTTCACCGACGGCATCACCCACACCGAGATCATGATGACGGCCTACGGCCCGAAGATCATCGAGATCAACGCACGGATCGGCGGCGACCTGATCCCGTACCTCGGATTGCAGGCGACCGGGGTCGATCCCGGCCTGGCGGCCGCGGCGGTGGCCTGTGGACGTCAGCCCGCGCTGGACCCGGATCGGACGTTGGTCGGTGGGGTGCGGTTCTTCTACGTCGACGAGAACGACACTGTGCTCGACTCGGTCAGCTTCGATCCGATTGACGCGCCTGGGATCGACCAACTCGTCGTACTGATGGAGCCCGGGCAGACGACCAGTCCCCCGCCGGCCGGCACGTTGTGGGGCCGGATCGCGTACGCGACCACGGTCACCGACTCGATCGCGGAGAGCCGAGTCGGTCTGGATGCGGCCGAGCGGGCGCTGCGCTGGACCGGGCACCCGCAGGAGCCGGTCTCATGACGGACTCTGCGGAAAGCACAGGCATCTGGCAGACCATCCGGGAGGCGCCGGCACCGGTGAAGGCGTTGCTGGTCGGCGTCTTCGTGAACAAGCTCGGCTGGTTCCTGCAGGTCTTCCTGGTGCTGTTCCTGACCACCTCGCGAGGCTTCACCCCAGTCCAAGCCGGTACGGCGTTGGGCGTGTACGGCGGCGGCTCGGTGATCGGTCTGATCATCGGCGGCTCGTTGACGGACCGGATCGGGCCGCGCGCCGCGGTGATGATCAGCATGTTCGGGATGGCCGGTTTCGTGCTGGCGATCGCGTACGTGCCGAGCTATCTGGCAGTGGTGGTCGTGGTCGCGCTGGCCGGCGCGGTCGGTCAGTTCTACCGCCCGGCCTCGGCCGCGTTGCTGACCGAGCTGACGCCACAGAACCGTCAGGTGATGACGTTCGCGATCTACCGGCTGGCAATGAACCTCGGTACGACGGCCGCGCCGCTCATCGGGGCCGCGCTGGTCGCGGTGTCGTGGAACCTGCTGTTCATCGGTGAAGCGATCGCCGCCCTTGCCTACGCCGCAGTCGCCATCGTCGCCCTGCCTGGGCGGAAGAAGGCGGTGCAGACCGAGGCAGCGGAACCGCAGTCGTCGGGCAGCTACCTCGCCGTACTGAAGGATCACAAGTACGTGCTGTTCCTGCTGTGCATGTTCATCAACGCGGCGATCTACATGCAGTACCTCGCGGTGCTGCCGCTGCACATGACGGCGGACGGGTTCTCGACCTGGTGGTACAGCGCGATGGTCGCGCTGAACGGGTTCATCGTGATCACCTGCGAGTTGCTGGTGACGAAGGTCGTCCAGCACAAACCGGCCCGGACGGTCGCGATGCTCGGCTTCGTGCTGCTCGGTGGCGGGCTCGCGTTCTACGCACTCCCCGGCGGCCTGGCGATCTTCGTGATCGGCACCCTGCTGTGGACGCTGGCCGAGATCGTCGGCGGGCCGACCATGTTCGCCTATCCCGGCATGGCCGCGCCGAAGCCGTTGCTCGGCCGGTACGTCGGTGGCGCGCACGCGATGTTCGGGCTGGGCTCCGCCCTCGGCCCGTTCCTGGGGGTCTGGGTGTGGAACAGCGCGGGGGCCCAGGTGTGGTTGTGGTGTGGCGTTCTCGGCGCGGTCGGGTTGGTGCTCGCGTACTTCGGGATGGCGCCTGCTCGTGTTGAGGAAACGGCCGAAGTCGTGGAAGGGGCAAAGGCATGACTGAGTACACGATCATCGTGGATCCGTTGTCGACGGGGCAGGAGTACCCGGCCGCGTTCCGGGCTGCGGGGCGGCAGCCGGTCGCCGTACTGAGCGGGTTGGAGCCGCCACCGGCGTACACGGCCACCTGGCATCCGGAGGACTTCGAGCACATCCACTACTTCACCGGAGATGTGGCGGCGCTGGCTGAGGAGCTGCGGCAGTACGAGCCTTCGTATCTGCTGCCTGGCGCTGAGAGCGGGGTCGAGTTGTGCGATCAGCTCATCGAGAGCCTGCTGCCCGGGACCGGCAACGTGCCCGAGTTGGCATCGGCGCGGCGTGACAAGTGGGATATGGCCCAGGCTCTGTCCGCGACCGGCGTACCTCGACTGCGGCAGATCCTCACCGCGGATCCGGCCGAGGCCGAGGAGTGGTTGCGCGCGAACGACCTGCTCGGCAAGCGGCTGGTGATCAAGCCGCCGAAGAGCGTGGCGGGTGACGAGGTGTACGTCGTCTTCGAGGACGGCGACTGGCATGAGCGCTTCCACCGCGTGCTCGGCCGGACGAACAAGCTGGGGCTGGTCAACAACGCCGTGCTCATCCAGGAGTACGCCGAGGGGACCGAGTATCTGGTCGACACCTACAGCGTGGACGGCGTCCACGCGCTCGTCGACGTCTGCCGCTACACGAAGGTCCACCGCGGCGACAAGATCGGGATCTACCGCCGGATCGACTTCCTCGCCGAGGACGCCCCGGAGGTGCAGGCGCTCTGGCCCTACACACGGGACGTCCTCGACGCGGTCGGCATCCGGATCGGCTGCGGGCACGCCGAGGTGATGATGACGGCCGACGGCCCGCGACTGATCGAGGTCGCGGCCCGGCCGTCCGGTGGCGGTCACCAGATGGTCAGCGAACTGGCCACCGGTGACAACCACATCAAGCGAACCGTCGCGCATCGCGTCCGCGGTGAGGTGCGGGACGGCTTCGACCTGGTCCAGCATCTGCGCGGCATCTTCATCATCGCGCCGCGCGAAGGGTACTTCCGCAACCGCGAGGTCTTCGACGGAATCGAGGACCTCAAGTCGTTCCACTGGATGAAGATCCTGCACGACGACGAAGCCGTCGTCCCGGCCACCGTGGATCTGCTCACCTGCCTCGCCTGGGTGATCCTGATCCACAGCGACCCCCAAACCCTGGACGAGGACTACCAGCGGGTGCTGGAGATGGAGGCCGAAATCATCATCGAGACCCCCTGATCCGTGTGCGTCGGTCCGGGCGGACCACCAACCGCCCGGGCCTACAATCGCGACATGCCAAGCCCGTCTGCTCCCTGCCCGTGCGGTCTCCCCGCCACCTACGCCGACTGCTGCGGCGGTCTGCACGACGGCACCCGTACGGCGGCGACTGCCGAGCAGCTGATGCGGTCCCGCTACACCGCCTTCGTGGTCGGCGACACGGCGTACCTGCTCCGCACCTGGCACTCCAGCACCCGACCACCGCAGCTCGAGCTGTCCCCGAACATCCGCTGGACCGGCCTGGAGATCCTGCACACCACCGACGGCACCCCCTTCCACACCGAAGGCACCGTCGAGTTCCGCGCGTCGTACAAGGGTGGAGCCCAGCAAGAGAACAGCGCCTTCACCCGCGAACACGGCCAATGGACCTACCTAAACCCCGTCCGCTAACCACGCGGCCCAGCCCAGCTGCATCTGATGGGTGGACCCCAAGGCCGGTTAGTTAGGGGGGTGGGGGTGGTGTCAAGGCGGTGATGTTGATGGTGATGGTGGCTTTGTAGGTGGTGCGGTTGATGTTGAGTCCTTTGGCGGGGTATCTGGATGTGGCTCGTTTGACGGCGCGGGGGCTGAGGCGGGTTCGGCGTTTGGGGAGGAGGTTGGCCAGGACGAGTCGGCCGATGTGGCCGACGAGGTCGGTGACGGTGTCGGCGATGATGCCTGCGGCTTGGACGAGTTGGTCGCGGGCGGCGTTGAGGGTGATGGTGAAGCTGGCTCGGTCGGGATCGGTGCCGGGCCGGGTGTCGGTGGCGTTGGTGATGGCTTGGCGCAGGATCTGGTAGGTGGTCAGGAGGGCGTAGACCTCTTGGGTGATGCCTTCGGGAGTGCGGGCTCGGAGGATGTGTCCGCCGAGGATGGTGGATTTGAGTTCGAGGTAGGCGGTCTCGATTTCCCAGCGCTGGTGGTAGAGCGTGACCAGATCGAACGCGGGGTAGGTGTGGGGGTCGAGCAGGGTGGTGACGAGCCGGTAGCTGCCGGTGCGTCTGCCGTCGCGGGTCGCGATGGTGATCTCGGCTTCGATGACGCGGACCGGGGTTCCCATCCAGTGCGACAGGTAGGAGCCGTCGGCCAGGCGGTCCACGGCGGGGAGTTTCCGGTTGGTTTTGCAGCGGATCAGCAGGTCGGCGCCGGTGCTGGTGATCGCGGTGATGATGTCGTTGGTGGCGAAGCCCCGGTCGGCCAGCACGATCATGCCGGCGCGCAGGGCACGGGTCAGTAGCGCGGGGGCGTAGCTGGTTTCACCGATGCCGGACGGGCCGAAGACGGCGTCGATGACGGTGCGGGTGCCGCAGCAGACCACAGCCAGGAGCCGTAGATGTGGATACGACCCGGTGTTGCCGCTGGCCTTTTTGGTGAACACGGCCAGGTTTGTGGCCGTGTCGGGCACCGACAAGGTGGTGCCATCGATCGCGGTGACCAGTAGCCCCCGCCAGCACACCCAGCCCCTGGTGCTGGTTGCCGCCGGGCCGCGGACCAGGTCGAACAACGCCTTCAACGGCGCCGCCCCGAGCCGCACCCGGGCCTGGGTCAACGCGGCCGCGGTCGGTGCAGCCACGGCCAGGCCGTGCAGCCCGGCGACCATCCGGTGCCACACCTGGCCATAGCCACGATCGTTGAACAAGCACCCGGCCAGCAACAGGTAGACCACGACCCGGGACGGCAGATCCCGCACCCTGACCTGGGTCTTACCGGTCTCGGTGAGAACCGCATCGACCATCTCGAACGGAACATGCTGGGTCAACTCGCCCAGATGACCAGGCGCGAAAGCACCCTCAGCCACCTTGATCGTGCGAGTAATGACAGACTGAACAGACAGCGGAGCCCCTCAGGTAGCTGATTGTCTCGCGAGGACAAATCTGTCTACCCGGGGAGCTCCGCTGCTCCATGTTCAACACGCCCTTGACACCACCCCGACCCTCTTAACTAACCGGCCTTGGGGTGGACCCATCGGGTTGTGGGTTCCCCCACCGCATACGGGTCCAGAAGCCACAAGCTCATGGGGGAACCCATCAAATGGTGTTGGGCTGGAGGTTTTCCAGGTCGGCGAGGAGGCTGGGGTGGGTGGGGGTCCAGCTGAGGAGCGCGCGGGTTCGGGTGCTGGAGGACGGTTGGTCGGTGGCGAAGATCTGGCCGATGGGACCGAAGTCTTCGATGGAGACGGGCTTCACGGGGAGGTTGAGGCGGCGGCCGATGACGGCGGCGATGTCGCTGACGCGGTCGCCTTCTTCGGCTACGGCGTGCCAGTAGGTGCCGGGGGCGGCGTTCTCCAGGGCTAGGCGGAAGAGGACGGCTGCGTCCAGTGCGTGTACGGCGGGCCAGCGCTGGGTGCCGTCGCCTGGGTAGGTGACGACTCCCGTGGCGCGTGCCATCTGGGTGAGCAGGCCGGCGAATCCGCCGTCGCCCTGGTTGTGCACGGTGCGCGGCAACCGCACGGCCGAGCTGCGGACGCCCTGGGCGGCCAGTGCGACGACGGCTGCGACTGCTCGGCTACGGCCACCGACCAAGCCTTCCGACGACAGCTCGTCGGCCTCGGTAGACGGCCGGCCCGGCGCGAACGGCGTACCGGAGACTGTGACGAACGGCTTGTCGGTGCCGATCAGCTCGTCACCCAGAGCCTGCAGCGCGGCCGTCTCCTCCACCACGTTCGCCGCCACCGACTCGGCGCTGCTGAAGTCGTTGCCAAAGGCAAGGTGGATGACGCCGTCGGCCTTCGCTGCGCCGGCCCGGAGCACGTCCAGGTCGGCGAGCGTGCCGCGGATCGCTTCGGCCCCAGCCTGTACGACGGCCTGGGCCGAAGCGTCGGAGCGAGCGAGGGCGAGCACGGTGTGGCCGTGACTGAGCAGTTCGGCGACGACGGCGGAACCGACCAGACCGGTGCCGCCGGTGATGAAGACCTTCATGAGTGTCCTCCAGGAAGTGATGAGACCTTTGTCCCATCACTCTACGCCGCGATGGGACAAAAGTCCCATCACCTATGATGGTGCCATGAGTCGCTGGGAACCGGGAGCGCGCGAACGCCTCGTGCTGGCCGCCGTCGACCTGTTCACCGAGCAGGGCTACGACGCGACCACCGTCGCGCAGATCGCCGAACGCGCCGGCGTCACCAAGAGCACCTTCTTCCGCCACTTCCCCGACAAACGCGAACTCCTCTCCGCCGGCCAGGAAGCCCTCAGCCAGCTCCTCACCGAAGGCGTCACCGAGGCCCCCTCCGACGCCACCCCACTCGAGGCTGTCGCCGCCGGCCTGGCGCGGGCCGCAACCGTGATGGGCCCGATGAACCGCGAGCTGGCCCCCCGCCTCAAGGCAGCCATCGCCGCGAGCACCGAACTCCAGCAACGCGACGCCCTCAAAACAGTCGGCCTGACCGCCGCCATGGTCGACGCCCTCGTCACCCGCGGCATCCCCGACCCGGTCGCCGCCCTGGCCGCCGAACTCGGCGCCCTAGCCTTCAAACGCGGCTACCAAGCCTGGTCCGAAAGCGCTCGCGCCGAAGACGAGTTCGCGCCGTACGCCCTAGCAGCCCTCAACGAACTCCGAGCCGCCAGCACCTCCCTCGGCTAACCACCTTCCCCCACCCGTGCCCCCGTCGTGGCGCGAGCGATATTCCCCGCCCGTGGGTTCCCAAGCCGAGCAACCGACCACCCATCGCCCCAACGTCCGAAGGACCGGAGACGGACCCTACGGTTCCTTCGGACGTTAGCCACCGCTCCCCCACAACGTCCGAAGGATCGGAGACGGACCCTACGGTTCCTTCGGACGTTACGTGCGGTTGCTCGGTTGTGGCCGGTTCACGGATGATCACTGCCGCTCCGTGGCAGTAGAACTCCGTGGATCTCGTTCGCCGGGCCGCCGATGCGCCTTTGCGGGGAGCTGCTGTCGCTGGGAGGCAGTAGATCCCCGCAAACCCGAGCTTTCGCTCGCTGCAATGCGACCGGACGGAAGCGCCGCGGCGGATCAGCTGCCAGGCCTCGGAACCGGCGGCCGCAACCAGAGCCCGTCAACCGTAGGCGACGGGGAACCTCGGTCGCCGGCCTCGCCATCCGGGGCCAGCCACCAGCGACCTCAGCCACCCGCCTCAGTAAAACCGGCCGCAGCGGCGACCAGCCAGCGCCTACCTCACCGGCCGAATCCGAGCGGCCGGACGGGACGAGCACCTTCGGGGCGGCGGGGTTCCTGATCTCCCAGGTCCCCACGTGGCCGACGGTCAGTTGCCCGCGGCGGCTCACCACCCGCCGGGCCCGGGTGGGCAAGACCGCCCAAGCCACAGCCGGGAGGGTTAGCGGCGGCGGCGCCAGGGGCCGGTGATGGCGTAGGTGATGCCGGGGTTGTAGACGTTGAAGAACATGGTGCGGCCGTCGGCGGAGAAGCCGACGCCGGTCAGTTCGCCGTACTCGGGGTCTGTCGGGGTGCCGATGTTCACCGTGTTCTTGGCGAACTTGAAGACCTTGCCGTCCTCGGTGGTGCCGAGGATGTGCTGGTCGCCGATGCCGTCCTCGCACATCATCAGTCCGCCGTACGGCGACATCGTGATGTTGTCGGGGGCATCGAACTCGGGGTTGTCCGAGCCGGGCTTGTCGCGCTTGAAGATCACTTCGAGCCGGAGGGTGTGCTTGCGCGGGTCGTAGCGCCAGACCTGACCGTCGTGGTCGATCTTCGGGCCGAGTTCGGTGCGGGCGAACGAGGAAACGAAGTACACACAGCGATCCCGGGTCCCCCACCAGCAGCCCTCGAGCTTGTAGCCGCCGGTGATCGGCTTGGCGTAGGCCTGCGCGCGGACCGACTCGGTCTTGGCCAGCGGGTCCGGAACCTTCACCCACTGCACGCCGTGGAAGACCGTGCCGGCTTCCTGGACGGTGGACATGTCCAGCAGACCTGGGATGTGCATGGCCTGCAGTTCGCCGCCGGCCCGGAGCGAACCCCAGCCGCCGCGCGGACGGTTCGGGAGGAATCGGTAGAAGCCACCGAGCGGTGCGACGAACGCGTCCTCGGTCTCGTAGACGATCCCGGTCGCCGGGTCGATCGCCACTGCCTCGTGCTGGAAGCGGCCCATCGCCGTCAGCGGATGCGGGTTCAGGTTGCGGCGGTCGTCGTACGGGTCGACCTCGAAGATGAAGCCGTGGTCCTTGGTGTAGCCGCTCTGACCGGCCTTGAGTTCGGTCTCCTCGCAGGTCAGCCAGGTGCGCCACGGGGTGATGCCGCCGGAACAGTTGATCGCCGTACCGCCGAGGCTGACGTGCTCCTTGGTGGTCCGGAGATGCCGGTTCACCGCCAGGGTGCTGGTGCCGCCGGCGCCGCCTGGGTCGTAGGTGCGCTCCGGCGGGGCGACGACCTTGATCGTCGAGGTCGGGCTGCACTCATGGTTGCGGACCAGCCGGGAACCGCCGTCGCGATCCGGGAACGTCCCCATTCCGTCGAAGCGGCTCGGGGTCTTGAGCCCGTCCTTGCGGATCGTGCCTTCGCGCGACAGGACGTCGTACCGGAAGCCGTGCGGCAGGTCGAGCATGCCGTCCGGGTCCGGGATCAGCGGGCCGTAGCCGATCTTGGGGCCGGACGTACCGAGCGCCGGCTGTGCGGTGTACAGCGCCTCGACCGACCCGGCCACCGTGACGGCGACTCCGGCCGCGGCGGCGGTACCGACGAACTGACGCCTGGACAACTCGGACATGGGGCGGCCTCCTGGATGCAGGGACAAGCAGTGGTCGCCAGTGAACGTACGGTAAACACATAACAAACTTCAAGGGAACAGAGTCACTACCTGGCGGTAGCGGATGACTAAGGGTGACCTCACTTCGGCGCCGGAATGTGCTCCACGAACAAGGGACTGGCCACGACGATCCGTCGCCCGTTCGCGCTGACCTCGAAGCTGGTCCGGGCCATTCCACTCAGCCAGCCGGCGGTCAGGTCGGGCGCGATGAGCCGCAGCTGGCGGATCACCCGGGGCAGCATCGACTGCAGCGACGGGGACGACTCGGCGTTCTCGCCGTCGTCGGTGGCTTGGAGGAAGTTGATCAACGCGGACACCCGCGACATCGAGACCAGTTCCGTGGGCGCCGCGTCGGCGTACGCCGGGAGGAGATGCTGCGGCGAGCCATGCAGCACCAGTTGCGGCGAGGCGGCGTCCTGCGGATCGTCTCGGCCCCTGAAGAGCAGCAACTGCCGCCGGCCCGGCGAGTCAGTCTCCAGTACGCCGTACGCCAGGCGCGCCTCGAACTGGATCCACTCCCCCGGCTCCAGCTCCTCGGTCCAGTACCGGACCGGCCACTTGGCGCGGATGAACTTCTCGGCCTCGTCCAGAGTCGCCGTGGTCGCGACCGCGGCCTGCGCGGCGTCGTACGTGAGTCCGACCTCGGCGCTTGGGAGGCCGGTGCCGGTTGTCACCTTGAGCCCGCCGCTCAGGCCGTCGCGCTTGTTCGCGGGCTTGCGGAACTGCTGGAGCTTGGCCTGCGACAAGTAGACGAGTTCGCGCATGCGCCAACCCTACGAGCTACAGCGAGCGGACCCAGTTCTCCAGGACTGTCGCACCCGCGTCGCCGGACTTCTCCGGGTGGAACTGGGTGGCGGTCAGCGGGCCGTTCTCGACCGCGGCCACGAACGCGTCCTCGCCGTACGTCGTCCACGTCACCAGCGGCGCGACCGATGCGCGGGCGTCGTTGAGCTCCCACGAGCGCACGCCGTACGAGTGGACGAAGTAGAAGCGTTCCTTGTCGACACCCTCGAAAAGACGAGTGCCGGCCGGTACGTCGATCGTGTTCCAGCCCATGTGCGGAACCGGCTGTCCATCCGTGGGCTGGAGGCGTTCGACCGTGCCCGGCCACTGCTCGCAACCGTCGGTCTCGACGCCGTGCTCGATGCCGCGGGCGAACAGGATCTGCATGCCGACACAGATGCCGAGGACCGGACGGCTCCCGGTCAGCCGGCGGTCGACGATGGCGTCACCGCGGACCGACTTCAGGCCGGCCATGCAGGCGGCGAAGGCGCCGACGCCGGGGACCAGGAGGCCGTCGGCGTTCAGCGCTTCGTCGAAGTCCGAAGTGACGGTGACGTCGGCGCCGACCCGTTGCAGCGCACGCTCGCCGGATCGGATGTTGCCCGATCCGTAGTCGAGGAGGACGACCTTCTTGCTCACAGGGCGCCCTTGGTGGACGGGATCCCCGGCTGCCTTGGGTCGAGCTCGGCGGCCGCACGCAGCGCACGGGCGAACGCCTTGAACTGCGCCTCGACGATGTGGTGCGGGTCGCGGCCGGACAGCACCCGGATGTGGATGCAGATCGCGGCATTGAAGGCGAGCGTCTCGAAGACATGCTGGGTCAGCGAACCCGCGTAGTCACCGCCGATGATCGCGTAGACCTGACCGTCGGGCTCACCGGTGTGCACGCAGTACGGCCGACCGGACAGGTCGACCGTGCAGTGCACGAGCGCCTCGTCCAGCGGCACGGTCGCGTCACCGAAGCGACGGATGCCCTTCTTGTCGCCCAGCGCCTCCTTCAAGGCTTGGCCGATGCCGATCGCGGTGTCCTCGACCGTGTGGTGCGCATCGATCTCGAGGTCGCCGACCGTGTTCACGTGCAGGTCGAGCAGCGCGTGCTTGGCCAGCGCGTTGAGCATGTGGTCGTAGAAACCGACCCCGGTCGAGATGTCCGCCCGTCCGGTCCCGTCGAGGTCCAGCTCGATGAGAACCTTGGACTCACTCGTCTCGCGATCGATCCGCGCTGTCCGACTCATGTCAGCCTTCCCGTGTCTGTCTTGAGGATGCGCTCCAGCGACGAGCGGAACGCGGCCATCTCCTCGCCGGTGCCGATCGAGACCCGCAGCCAGCCGTTCGGGCCGGTCTCGCGGATCAGGATGCCGTCGTCCAGCAGTGTCTGCCAGACCGCGTGCCGGTCGGCGAAGAGGCCGAAGAGGACGAAGTTCGCGTCCGAGTCGACCGCGCGCAGACCTTGGGCGCGCAGCCAGTTCACCGTCTCGTCGCGCTCGGTCCGCAACTGCTGGACCCGTCCGAGCAGCTCGTCGGAGTGCCGCAGCGCGGCCCGGGCGACCGCCTGCGTCACGGCTGACAGGTGGTACGGCAGCCGCACGATCCGCAGTGCGTCGACCAATTGGTTGCTCGCGGCAAGGTATCCGACCCGCCCACCGGCCAGCGCGAACGCCTTCGACATCGTCCGGGCGACAGCGAGATTCGGGTACGCCGGGAGCAACGAGAGCGCACTCGGTGTCCCGGTACGCCGGAATTCGCCGTACGCCTCGTCCACGACCAGGACCGCCCCGGTCGCGGCCGTGCGAGCGGCAATCGCCTCGACGACCTGGATCGGGAGCGCCGTACCCGTCGGGTTGTTCGGTGAGGCGAGCAGGACGATCGACGGCCGGTACCGCGAGATCGCGGCGAGCGCCTTGCTCTGGTCGAGGGTGAAGTCCTCGGCGCGGCGGCCGGTGACCCAGGCGGTGTTGGTGTTCCGCGCGTACTCCGGATACATCGAGTAGGTCGGCGCGAACGAAAGCGCCGTACGGCCGGGACCGCCGAAGGCCTGCAGGATGTGCAGCATGACCTCGTTGGAACCGTTTGCCGCCCAAACCTGCTCGGCGGTCAGCTGCGCACCGGACTCCCGGCCGAGGTAGGCGGCGAGATCTGCCCGCAGGTCGAGGAACTCGCGGTCCGGGTAGCGGTTCAGGCCGCGCGCGGCCGCCGTCACCGAGGCCGCGATATCGGCGACGGTCTCCTCGCTCGGCGGGTACGGGTTCTCGTTGACGTTGAGCAGGATCGGTACGTCGAGCTGCGGAGCGCCGTACGGCTCGAAGCCCTTCAGCTCTTCGCGCAGAGGGAGGCCGTCCCAGTGCGAATCATTGGGGCTCATGTTGCAGCTCCGGGGAAACGGACGGACACCGCGGCGCCGTGGGCGGGCAGATCCTCGGCGTTGGCCAGGGCAACGACATGGCCGGCGACCTCTTCGAGGGCGTCCCGCGAGTAGTTGATGACGTGCACGGCCTTCCGGAAGCTGCGCACGGACAGGCCGGACGAGTGGCAGGCGCAGCCCGCGGTCGGCAGGACGTGGTTCGACCCGGCGCAGTAGTCGCCGAGCGAGACCGGCGACCAGCCACCGACGAAGATCGCGCCGGCGTTGGTGATCTGGGCCGCGCGCTCCTCGGCGTCGACGGTCTGGATCTCGAGGTGCTCGGCGGCATACGCATTGACGAGCGCGGTGCCCTGGTCGAGATCATCGACCAGTACGACGGCCGACTGCTGGCCGTTGAGCGCCTCGGTCACGCGCTCGTGGTGCTTGGTCTGCGCGACCTGGATCGGCAGCTCTGCCTCGACAGCCGCGGCGAGCGTCTCGCTCGGCGTGACCAGGACCGATGCTGCCATCGGGTCGTGCTCGGCCTGGCTGATCAGGTCGGCCGCGACGTGCTGCGCGTTGGCGGTGTCGTCGGCGAGGATCGCGATCTCGGTCGGGCCGGCCTCGGAATCGATACCGACCTCACTCTGCAGGAACCGCTTGGCGGCAACCACGTAGATGTTGCCGGGGCCCGTGACCAGGTTGACCTTGCGGCAGCCGTCGAAGCCGTACGCGAAGCCGGCGATCGCTTGCGCGCCGCCCATCGCGTAGACCTCGGTGATGCCGAGCATCGCGCAGACGGCGAGCACCGTCGGGTGCGGCAGGCCGCCGAAATCCTTCTGGGGCGGGGATGCGACCGCAAGCGAAGGCACCCCGGCAACCTGAGCCGGGACGACATTCATCACGACACTCGACGCCAGCGGCGCACGGCCGCCCGGGACGTAGAGGCCGACGCGCTGGACCGGCACGAACCGCTGCGTGACCCGGCCACCCGGCGCGGGCTCCGAGACGATGTCGGCGGTCAGCTCGTCCTGGCTGACCTCGCGGACGCGCCGGATCGACTCCTCGAAGGCCGACCGCACGGTCGGGTCGAGCTCCTCCAGCGCGGTCTTCAGCGCCGACTCCGGGACCCGGAGGTCGTCCACGCTCACATGGTCGAACTTCTCGCCGTACTCCCGAATGGCTGCCAGTCCGCGATGGCGGACGTCCAGACACAGGGGTCGGACGACGTCGAGAGCCTTCTCGACGTCGAACACGGCTCGGGGGACGAGGGCGTTCACTTCGGCTTGGAGGTCGGACACCTCACCGGCCGCCACTCGGCCCCGCAGGTCGACGCGGCGAATCATGCGCTCAGTCTAGTGGCGACGGCGGACAGTCCTGACCGGCCTATCCAGAGATCGAGCACAGTCAGGGTTCGAACGTCACGCCCCGTCACGCCACGTACTGAGATGAGTTGTCCACTACGCTCCTTGTATGGACTCCCGCCTGCCGTTGCTCACTGTCGACACGGTGATCTTCCCTGGGCTGGTGCTCCCGATTCCGGTCACCGATGTCCAGGGCCGCGCGGTGATCCGCGACCTGGTCGAGAACGGTGGCGAGATGATGTGCGGCGCCCTCGCGGTCCGCGACGGCTACGAGCTCGGCGAGCGGGTCTTCCGCTCCCTCTACGGCACCGGCTGCTCGGCCACTATCTCCGAGATCCGCCTGGACGCCGACGACGACGGCCCGGTCGAGATCACCCTCACCGGCAGCCACCGCTTCAAGGTCGCCGAGCTCGACGGCGGCGGCGACTACCTGGTCGCCGACGTCGAATGGCTCGACGAGGAGCTCGGCGAGGACCCCCTCGGCGCCGCCACCATCGCCGTCGGCCGCTTCCGCCGCTACGCCGAGGCCGTCTCCGCCATCAGCCGCCCCGGCCTCCACCTCGGCGACCTCCCCGACGACCCCAGCACCCTCTCGTACCTGATGTCGGCCGCGATGACGCTCCTCACCCCCGACCGCCAGAAACTCCTCGAAGCCACCGACACCACCGACCGCCTGACCCAACTGGTCGGCCTCCTCGACGCCGAACTCTCCGCCATCACCGCCCTCCCCTCCCTCCCCGCCACCGACCTCAGCTGGTCCTCCATGTCCCCCAACTGAGCTCACCCCCAACCATTCCCACACCCGCAGAATGGTCGACCCGCACCCAAAGCCGCCACACACGCCTTGAGCACCCACCAACCATGCGAGCACCCCAGAAATGGTCGAACCGTGCTCAAGGCCGCGGCTGAGTCAGAGGCCGGTCGGCCAGAGGGCAAGCTCTACCGCGAACCGCACGAATACCCCGGGCGGCGGCGCCTCGCCCACGGACTCGGCCGGGAACTCGACGCGCGGCAGGCCAAGCGTGACCACGCCGTCCCCCTCGACCTGCACGAGCTGGGCGCACAGCACGGTGCCGTCGGGTCCGATCGACAGCCCAGGGGTCGCCTCGGCCAGGACCTCAACCTCGTCCCACCGGTACGGCGACGCGAGGTCGAGCTCGACATCGACCGGGACACCGAGCTCCGGCGGACCGGCGCCCATCCATCGGGCGATCGCCGAGCCGGCGTCACTCGTGAACTGCACCTGGGTGCTGGTGTGGGCGATCGGCACGATCTGCATGCCGTCACGCTACCGAAGTGAATCCCGGGGCGGTATGGTTTTGGTATGAGCAAGCAGATCACGGTGCGGTTGCCGGACGAGTTGGTGGAGTTCATGGACCAGCTGGTGGCGACGGACAAGGCGACGAGCCGGGCTTCGGTGGTGGCCCGGGCGATGGAGCGGGAGCGGCGGCGGGAGCTGGCGGCCCGCGATCTGGCGATTCTGGCCGAGTACGGCGACTATCCGGAGTTCGAGGGGATGGCGCCGGCGGCGGCCGGGACCGCGTTGAGCGATCTGGACTGAGATGCGTCCGCTGCACATCGCCCGGCTGGACAAGCCGCGGCCTGTTGTCGTGCTCACGCGCGAGCTGATCCGGCCGCGCCTGACCAACGTGACGGTGGCACCGATCACCAGCACCATCCGTGGACTCTCCACCGAGGTGCTCGTCGGCCCGCAGAACGGGCTCGACCACGCGAGTGCCATCTCCTGCGACAACATCCAGACCATCCCGAAGGCACACCTCGGCCGCCTGATCGGCTACCTGCACCCCGACCAGGAACCAGCTCTGGCCGAGGCGATCAGTCTTGCCTTCGACTTGGAGATCTAGCCGAGCTTGGTGACGTCCCGTACGGCGCCCTTGTCCGCGCTGGTCGCCATCGCGGCGTACGCGCGCAGCGCCTGCGACACCTTCCGCTCCCGGGCCTTCGGGGCATAGACCCCACCCAGCGCGGTACGGCGGGTTTCCAGCTCGGCGTCGTCGACCAGCAGGTCGATCGAGCGGTTCGGGATGTCGATGCGGATCTGGTCGCCGTCCTGGACGAGCGCGATCGTGCCACCGGAGGCGGCTTCCGGGGAGGCGTGCCCGATCGACAGGCCCGACGTACCGCCGGAGAACCGGCCATCCGTGACCAGCGCACAGACCTTGCCCAGGCCGCGGCCCTTCAGGAACGACGTCGGGTAGAGCATCTCCTGCATGCCCGGCCCGCCCTTCGGGCCTTCGTAGCGGATCACCACGACGTCACCCGGCTGCACCTTCTTGGCCAGGATCTTCTCGACCGCTTCCTCCTGCGACTCGCACACCACCGCAGGACCCTGGAACGTCCAGATCGACTCGTCCACGCCGGCCGTCTTCACGACACAGCCGTCGACGGCCAGGTTGCCCTTGAGTACCGCCAGCCCACCATCGGCAGAGTAGGCATGCTCCAGATCGCGGATGCAGCCACCGGCCGCGTCCGTGTCCAGCGTGTCCCAGCGCTCCGACTGCGAGAACGCGGTCGCGGACCGCTTGCACCCCGGCGCCGCGTGCCACAGCTCAACGGCCTCGGCCGACGGCGAGCCGCTGCGCACATCCCAGTTCTTCAGCCAGTCACCGATCGAGGCGCTGTGCACGGTGTGGATGTCCTCGTTCAGCAGGCCGGCCCGGTAGAGCTCACCCAGGATGGCCGGGATGCCACCGGCGCGGTGCACGTCTTCCATGTAGTAGGTGCCGCCGGGAGCGACGTTCGGCGCGACCTTCGCCAGGCAGGGGACGCGGCGCGAGACCGCGTTGATGTCGTCCAGGTCGAAGTCGACCTCGGCCTCCTGGGCCGCGGCCAGCAGGTGCAGGATCGTGTTCGTCGAGCCGCCCATCGCGATGTCGAGCGCCATCGCGTTCTCGAACGCGGCGCGCGAGGCCACGGTCCGCGGCAGCACGGTCGCGTCGTCGGTGTCGTAGTACCGCTTGGTGATCTCGACGACCGTGCGGCCGGCGTTCTCGTACAGGGCCTTGCGGGCGGTGTGCGTGGCCAGCACCGAACCGTTGCCCGGCAGCGCGAGGCCGATCGCCTCGACCAGGCAGTTCATCGAGTTCGCCGTGAACATGCCCGAGCACGAACCGCAGGTCGGGCAGGCGTTCTCCTCGATCCGCCGGATGTCCTCGTCGGAGACGTTCTCGTTGACGGCCTCGGACATCGCGTCGATCAGGTCCAGCTTGCGCACGGTCCCGTCGACCAGCGTCGCCCGGCCGGCCTCCATCGGGCCACCGGAGACGAACACGGTCGGGATGTTCAGCCGCAGCGCGGCCATCAGCATGCCCGGGGTGATCTTGTCGCAGTTCGAGATGCAGATCAGCGCGTCCGCGCAGTGCGCCTCGACCATGTACTCGACGGAGTCCGCGATCAGGTCGCGCGACGGCAGGCTGTACAGCATCCCGCCGTGCCCCATCGCGATCCCGTCGTCGACGGCGATCGTGTTGAACTCGCGCGCGATCCCACCGGCCGCGTGGATCGCCTCGGACACGATCCGGCCGACCGGCGCCAGATGCGTGTGCCCGGGCACGAACTCGGTGAAGCTGTTCGCCACCGCGACAATCGGCTTCCCGAAGTCCCCACGGTCTACGCCGGAGGCCATCATGAGGGCGCGGGCGCCCGCCATGTTGCGGCCGTGGGTGACGGTACGGGACCTCAGATCAGGCACGTCAATCTCCAAGAACTAGGGCTGGACGACTCCGTCCATGGTGCCACTCGCAGTCCGAATGCCGAAACACCGGTCCCGCATGACGGATGCCCGACGCTCCTGAGCGGGGTGGACAGGCCCGGCTATCGTGGAGTTCATGGACGACTCCGAGCTGGTGCGGGCGGCTTGCTCCGGGGAGATCGGGGCGCTCGGCATCCTGCTCGCCCGGCACCGGCCTGGTATGACGGCCGTCGCGGTCTCGATCCTCGGCGCAGGACCGGACGCCGATGACGCCGTCCAGGAGGCGATGGCTGTCGCGCTCGCCCGGATCGGCGACGTACGGGATCCGGCCGCGGTCGGACCGTGGCTCCGCCAGGTGGTTCGCAATGCTTGCCTCACGCAACTGCGTGCCCGGCGGCCACTCCCCCTCGACGACCAACTGCATGCCGTCCTTCCGTCGACCGAGCCCGATCCGGCCGAGCTGCTGGAGCGGCACGCCACTCGGGACTGGGTCTGGCGAGCGCTGGAAGACCTGTCCCCACCGCTGCGCCTGGTGATGATGCTGCGGCACTTCAGCGGCGTCACGGCGTACCAGGACATTGCTGATGCCTGTGGCATCCCGGTGGGCACAGTCCGCAGCCGTCTGGCCAAAGCGCGCGGTCAGCTGAGCACCAGCCTGCTGGCCACGGCTGACGACGCCCATAGCGATGTGAACGCACTAGCCGCCGTACGGCGTCGCGAGGTCGAGGACACGCTCGTTGCGGCCGAGCGGGGGACGCTGGCTGAGGTGCTGGCCGCGCACTGGTCGCGCGACGCCGGCTACAGCTGGTGGGGCGGCCGCGGCGACACCAGCGGCTTCCTCCGGGCGATGTACCAGGACATCGCAGACGGTGTCCGTGGCCGGGTCACCAATGTCCTGGCCAGCGGGGAGCTGGCGGTCAGCGAGATCGAGCTCTTCAGCCCACCGGAGGACCCGTCGCACTGCCCACCGAAGGTGGTGTGGGTGCAGCGTCTGCAGGACGGGCGGCTGCGGGACCTGCGGCTGTTCCACCCGCAGCGGGTCGAGCAGTCGATCCCCGCCTGAGTGACTCAGGTCACTGTCAATCCAGCGAACTTCAGGCCCGCTCCCGCATCCTGTCACCGTGAGCAACCAAGACGAGCAACTCGCCCGATTCGCCCTCGCCGGTCAGGCGCGTGACGTGGTCAAGGCCTGGGTCGATGGTGCCCAGGTGCTGGCGCTGGTGACCGCGCTGCGCGACAAGGGCTGGACGACGTACCTGACCGAACCGCGCACACTCGAGGCGCTGACCACGTTCTCCGGTCTGCCGCCGGAGCGCGTCGCCGACCTCGTGAGCGCCCTTGAGGCGAACGGCGTGGTCACGTACGGCGAGACCGTCCAGCTGACGGATGCGTTCGCGGCACTCGTGGCTGACGACGCCTACATCGGTCTGAACGATGCACTCGACCAGGCCGAGTTGCTGACCCGCATGGTGCGGACGGCGGCCGAGGACCCCGGTCCGCTGCCCCTGTCCGAGGCAGATGCGCTCGTCACGGCGCGGGCCACCGGCGGGAAGGCCAGTGCGGTCACCGAGGCGCTGTACGCCAAGCTCTTCCTCCCCCAGATCCCCGAGCTGGCCGAGCTGATCCACACCGATCGATTCCTGGACGTCGGGTGCGGAGTCGCGGGCGCGTCGACCACTCTGGCCGGGCTGTTCCCGGAGCTGCGCGGGACGGCGATCGAACTGATCCCGACGGTCGCTGCGGAGACGCGGCGCCGGATCGAGGCGTTGGGCGTGGGCGACCGGGTTGACGTTCGCGTCATGGACGCGCGCGACTTCGACGAGAAGGATGCGTTCGGCTCGGCCTTCTGGGCGCAGCCGTTCTTCCCCGCGTCGACCCGGCAGGCGACGCTGGAGATGATCCTGCGGGCGCTCCGACCGGGCGGCATCCTGTTCGTGCAGGAGATGGAGCCGCTCCCGGACGAGGCCGGGCGGCCGTCGTACACGCTGCGGCGCCTGGTCGCTCAAGGGTGGGGTGTGCCGTTCGGGCGGACCGCCGAGGAACTGACCGACGAAGCCGTCGCGGTCGGGTTCGAACTGGTCCGGGTCGCGCAGACCGACTTCGGACGCATGGTTCTTGTCCGTAGGCCTGTCTAGATTGGGGGCATGGCAGGGTTCACGCACGTTCATCGTGCGGTCCACCCTGCCCTGCGTCCCTTCGTCGGTGATCTGAGCGGCTATGCGTACGACGGTGAGCCGCCGGCGCTGCATCGCGGTCTGCCGTCGCAGTACCTGACGCTTGTCATCACGATGGACGAGCCGCTCGGGATCGCCTGGCCGGACGGACCTGCCGGCAAGTACGACGCGGGAGTCGGCGGACTGCACTCCCGTGCGGTCCACGTCGGCGGCTCGCCCAGCCGGGCCGGCGTTCAGCTGGCGCTCACCCCCGCCGGGTCTCGCGCGCTGCTCGGTCTACCGCCCGGTGAGCTGGCCTGGCGGGTGATTGAGCTCGACGAGTTCTTCGGGCCGTCGGCGCACCGATTGGTGGACCAAATGCGCGATGCCGGCAGCTGGGCGTCGCGGTTCGAGCTGCTGGAGGCCGCGTTGCTGCGGCGATGGACCGCTCCCCCGGCAGCCGCCGTACGGGCTGAGGTTGATTGGGCTTGGCAGCGGTTGCGGTCCGCGCATGGCGCGGTCGGAGTGCAGGAGCTGGCGGGTGAGGTCGGCTGGAGCCGGCGGCATCTGACGGATCGGTTCACGGCCGAGTTCGGGCTCGCGCCCAAGGTGGCCGGGCGGGTGTTGCGCTTCGAGCAGGCCGTCGCGCGGTTGCGACGTCAGCCCACGATCCGGCTCGCGGATCTGGCTGCTGATCTCGGGTACGCCGATCAGGCGCATCTGACGCGGGAGTGGCAGGCGCTCGCGGGCTGCTCGCCGCGGCAGTGGATCGCCGAGGAGCTCCCAAACGTTCAAGACCCATCGGCCCTGGAGATCGCACACTCAGGGGTATGACATCCCTGACGAAGACAGTCGGCGTCTGGCCGACCCTGGTGTACCTCGACGGCCAGGCAGCACTGCAGTTCCTCACCAACGGGCTCGGCTTCGAGCTCGTCACCTCGTACGCGGGTTCGGCCGAAGGATCGGTTGCCCACGCCGAGTTGCTGTGGCCGTCCGGTGGTGGCGTCATGGTGAGCTCGACCGACGCGCAGTCCGAGCCGAACGAGTTCACACTGCTCGCCGACCAGGCACAGTCGGTGTACCTCGTCCACGACGACCCCGACGCCTTGATCGGGCGAGCGATCGGAGCCGGAGCGATCGTCGTACGGGGTCTGCAGGACAGTGACTACGGCTCCCGTGGCTTCACCGTGCGCGATCCGGAGGGAAATCTGTGGAGTATCGGAACGTATGCGGGTGAGTAACCCGGCTTCGCGCGTTGGCAGACCGGCGGGTGCAGCTGTCCGCGCCGGTCATTCCACCGACCACGTCCTGTGGGTGCGCACCCCCTGCGGGGCCTTGAACAAGTTATGACTTGTTCACAGCCCCCGTTTCCTGTCCAAACCCCCACCAACTGCACGCGCGGTGGCTGCTGCCGAACGGTCAGAAGGGCAGGTAGTCCACAGGTTGCGGGTTTTGGGCGATTCGGGGTCGGGGAGCTGCCTAGAATCGCTGGGTGACAGAAACACCTGTGCCGCCCGTGTCCGACGAGTCCTTGCCCAGTGAGGGACTCGATGTCCTGCGCCGTGTCTTCGGGTACGACGCTTTTCGTGGCGAGCAGGGCGACATCATCGACACGGTGATCGGTGGCGGCGACGCGCTGGTGCTGATGCCGACCGGTGGCGGGAAGTCGCTGTGCTACCAGATTCCGTCGCTGGTGCGATCGGGGGTCGGGGTGGTGATCTCGCCGCTGATCGCGCTGATGCAGGACCAGGTCGACGCGTTGACGGCGCTCGGCGTCCGGGCCGGCTTCCTGAACTCGACGCAGGACTTCGAGCAGCGGCGTGAGGTCGAGCAGGCGTTCCTGGCCGGTGAGCTGGATCTGCTCTACCTCGCGCCGGAGCGGTTGCGGGTCGAGGCGACCGTGCGGTTGCTCGACCAGGGCAAGATCGCGCTGTTCGCGATCGACGAGGCGCACTGTGTGTCCCAGTGGGGCCACGACTTCCGGCCCGACTACCTGATGCTGTCGGAGCTGCACGAGCGGTGGCCGGAGGTGCCGCGGATCGCGCTGACCGCCACCGCGACCGCGGCGACCCACCAGGAGATCGCCACCCGGCTGAATCTGACGGACGCCAAACACTTCGTCGCGAGCTTCGACCGGCCGAACATCCACTACCGGATCGTGCCGAAGGACAACCCACAGCGTCAGCTCCTCGATCTGCTCCGGACCGAGCACCCTGGCGACGCGGGCATCGTCTACTGCCTGTCCCGCAACAGCGTCGAGAAGACCGCGGCCTTCCTGACGCAGAACGGGATCGAGGCCGTTCCGTACCACGCAGGTCTGGACAGCCGGGTCCGCGCGCGCAATCAGTCGCGGTTCCTGCGCGAGGACGGGCTGGTCGTGGTCGCGACGATCGCGTTCGGGATGGGGATCGACAAGCCGGACGTCCGGTTCGTCGCCCATCTCGATCTGCCCAAGTCGGTCGAGGGTTACTACCAGGAGACCGGTCGCGCCGGGCGTGACGGGCTGCCGTCGACCGCCTGGCTGGCCTACGGTCTGCAGGACGTCGTCCAGCAGCGCAAGATGATCGACACCTCCGAGGGCGACCTGGCCCACCGGCGCCGCCTCAGCGCCCATCTCGACGCAATGCTCGCGCTGTGCGAGACCGTGGAGTGCCGGCGTTCCCAACTCCTCGCGTACTTCGGTCAGCACGGTGAGGCCTGCGGCAACTGCGACACCTGCAACACCCCGCCGGAGGCGTGGGACGGCACGATCCCCGCGCAGAAGCTGCTCTCGACGGTCTACCGGCTCCAGCACGAGCGCGGCCAGAAGTTCGGCGCCGGCCAGCTGGTCGACATCCTGCTCGGCAAGGAGACCGAGAAGGTCAAACAGTTCCGCCACGAGCAGCTCTCCGTCTTCGGCATCGGCACGGAGCTCAAGGACACCGAGTGGCGCGGCGTCATCCGCCAGCTGCTCGCCCTGCGCCTACTCACCGTCGAAGGCGACTACGGCACCCTCGTCCTCACCGAGGACAGCGCCGACGTCCTCGCCCGCCGCCGCGACGTGATGATGCGCCGCGAGCCCGAGCGCACCAAGTCGAAGTCCCGCTCCAGCAGCGGCAAGAAGTCCCCCGCCGCCGACCTCCCCACCGAGCTGGTCCCCGTCTTCGAGCGCCTCCGCAGCTGGCGCGCCGCCGTCGCCAAGGAGCAAGGCGTCCCCGCCTACGTCATCTTCCACGACGCCACCCTCCGCCAGATCGCCATCGACCTCCCGACCTCCCTGTCCGCCCTCGGCACCATCAGCGGCATCGGCGAAAACAAGCTCGCCAAGTACGGCGAAGGAGTCCTCGAAGCCCTCGCCGAGGAGTAGGTGTCGATTCCGCGTGCTGCTGTTCGACGAGTAGTCGAACGCTCGGAAAGGAGCACGCACCATGTCCGCTTCGGTGTTGTTGATGTCGATGTCGCTCGATGGGTTTATCGCGGGTCCGAATGATGTGCCCGGGAATCCGGGTGGGGACGGGTTCATGCGGTTGCACGACTGGTACCAGCAGGCTGATGGGAGCTTCGGTCGGCCGGTGGGGCCGGCTGGTGAGGTCTGGGACGAGGTTCACAGCAGTGGGGCGGTGTTCGTCGGCCGGCGGACGGCGGAGCAGGTCGACTACTACGGCGGGACACACCACGGCGTACCGCTGTTCGTGCTGACCCGCCGCGCGCCCGACCCGCTGTTTCCGCAGGTCCACTTCGTGACCGACGTCGCCGAGGGGATGGCGCAGGCCAAGGCCGCGGCTGGTGACCGGGATGTGTTGGTGCACGGCGCCGAGGCAGCCCGGGCCGCACTGGAGGCGGGCGTGCTGGACGAGCTGCAGATCGACCAGATCCCGGTCCTGCTCGGCCAGGGCCGCCGGCTGTTCGACGTACTGCCGCAACGCATCGAGCTAGAGGTGGCGCGCGTCATCGACACCCCAGCCGCCACCCACCTCCGCTACCGCATCGTCAGCTAAGCAACGGTCGCTGAGATCCCACTCAGCGGGGGCGCGTCCAGTCGACGTTGTCGGCGACGGTGGCGAAGTCTTGGATTGTGCGGGAGCGGCGGGAGGCTAGCCAGGCCAGGCAGACCTTGTTGGGGCTGAGGTCGTTGACCGGTACGGCGTTGACGTCGGGGCGTTGGTAGTAGGCCGCGACCGAGAGCGGGAGGATGGAGATGCCGCGGCCGCTGGCGACGTGTTCCAGCTTCTCCTCCACGCTGTTGAGGTCGGGCAGCGGGCGGGGGCGGCCGGAGCGGAGCTCGATCGCGATGTCGCGCCACTCCGGCACCTGGTCGGCGTGCTGCAGGAGGTGCTCGTCGGCGAGATCGGCCAGGTCGAGCGCGGGCTTGTCCGCGAGCCGGTGATCGGCGGGCAGCATGGCCAGCCGCGGTTCTTCGAAGAGGGGCCGGATACTCAGCCCACGCTGGTCGATCGGCAGGCGCACCACGCTCACGTCGGCGCGACCGTCGTACAGGACCTGGACCTGATCGAGTGTCGTGACGCGGAGCACCTCGACGTCGATGTCGGGGCGGAGCGCCTCGAACGCCCGCACGGCCTGCGTCACGGTGATGCCCGGCATGAAGCCGATCGTGAACGTCTTCGGGCCGCGGGCCGCCTGGACGGCCCGGCGCCGGAGCGCCTCGGCCGAACTGAGCAGCGGACGGGCGTCGTCGAGGAGCTGCCGACCGGCCGGCGTCAGCTCGGTGGAGCGTTTGGTACGGGCGAAGACCTGCACGCCGAGCTCGTGTTCGAGGGCCCGGATCTGCCGGGAGAGCACCGGCTGGGCGATGTGCAGCCGCTCGGCCGCGCGGCCGAAATGCAGTTCCTCGGCGACCGCGACGAAGTACCGGAGCTTGCGGAGATCGACGTCCGTCATACCTTCAGGGTATTACAGACGGCCGAACAGGTCTTGGACCGCGAGCACCGCGCGGGCGCATCGTGGCAGGGAATCCCCACCACGAAAGGCGAACTCTCATGACCCTGCACGACCAGCGCGTCGTCCTCCTCGGCGGTACGTCGGGCATCGGGCTGGCCACCGCCCGGCTCGCCGCCGACCAGGGCGCCACCGTGATCGTTGCCTCGAGCAACCCGACCTCGGTCAAGCGAGCGCTCTCCGAGCTGCCGGCCACCGCCTCCGGTACGGCGGTCGACCTGACCGACGCCGCGGCCGTCGAAGCGTTCTTCGGCGAACTCGACCCGATCGACCACCTCGTCTACACCGCCGGCGAAGCCCTCAGCCTGCTCGACATCCGGATGATGGACCTCGCCCGCGCCCGGAAGGCCTTCGAGCTCCGCTACTTCGGCGCCCTCAGCGCGGTCCACGCCGCCGTCCCGAAGCTCCGGCCCGGCGGCTCCGTCGTTCTCACCAGCGGTACGGCGGCCGACCGCCCCGGACCGGGCTGGTCCGTCGCGGCCAGCATCTGCGGCGCCGCCGACGCCCTCGTCCGCGCACTCGCCGTCGAGCTCGCGCCGATCCGGATCAACGCCGTCAAACCCGGCATCGTCCGAACCCCGTTGTGGCCCGAGGACTTCGACTACGACGCCGCCCTCGCAACCATCCCGGTCGGCCGGATCGGCGAGCCCGAGGACATCGCCGAGGCCTACGTCTTCCTGATGAACCAGCAGTACGCCACCGGCTCCATCGTCACCGTCGGCGGCGGCAACGTGCTGGTTTAGTCCTGAGCGACGTACAAGGTGTTGCCGTCGACGTCCTGGAAGGTGAACATCGGCGGCACCCCCGGCCAGCTCAGCAGTCCGCTGGTGCTGACGTGCTCGTTGTTGAGGTACTCGTGCACGGCTGCGGCGTCTGCGGTGCCTAGGCGGATGCCGGTGTCGGTGCCGGCCTCGGTCGCGGGAGTGAGAGCGAGGCTGGCTCCGCCGGGCGCCGCGACGACGATCCAGCGGCCGCCGAGCTGCGGCAGCGGCGCGTCCATCACCAGGGTGAAGCCGAGGGTCCTGGTGTAGAACTCCAGCGCCCGGTCCTGGTCGGTGACCGGGATGCCAACGGTGTGCACACTCGTGAAGTGGTTCATGATCTTCTCCTCTGTAAGGGTGCGTTCAATCAGAGGTAGAGACCGCGCCGGAGATTTCGACATCCGCGGGCAAAGGATTTTCGAGCCCGTACAGAACGAGGTACTGATCAGGCGTGTCCAGTACGGCGAGCACCTCGTGCCGGACGGTCAGCTCGCCGAGCACCGGGTGTTTGAGGCGCCGCTCCCCCGACACATGCCGCTTCACGTCCCGTCGCGGCCACCGCTCGGCGAACTCCGGAATCGCGAGCAGCTCCTCGACCAGTACGCCGTACTCCGGGTCGTCGACCAGATGCCCAGCCGCAGCGCGGAGATGGGCGACGACGTCGTCCGCCACCTCGTCCCAGCCCAGGTAGAGCTCGCGGGCCGCGGGGCTGAAGGCGTAGCGCGCGTTGTGCGGTCGCCGCTCCAACTGCTCCCCCGGCTCCGGGAAGCGGCCGGGGAAGAGGAAGTCGGCCGCGTCGTTCCAGGCCAGCACCTCCCCGATCCGGCCGAGCACGACTGCGGCCGTAGGCACGATCAGGAAGTTCATCGTCCGGAGCGCCGACTCGGACACCGCCTCCACCTCAACCGCCGGTACGTCGGTTGAGGCGGCCAGCGCTCTGAGATGGTTCGACTCGTCCTCGGTCAGACCGAGGGCGCGGATCAGGGCGTCCAGCACGCTGTCCGACGGATGCGGAGCACGGCCCTGCTCGAGCCGCGTGTAGTAGCCGACGCTCACCCCGGCCAGGCCCGCGAGCTCGGCCCGCCGCAGACCCGGCGTACGGCGTGGTTCGTCGGCGACCGGTGGAGTCAGGCGGCCGCAGCGCTCCCGCAGGAACTCGCCCAGCTCTCGCCGCCGTCCCGATCGCACTTCGCGCTCCCTACCCTGGGTGTCCCTGCCAGGTGCACCCAGCAACCTTTTGTCCGTCCGTACCAGGGTCCACGGTAGTAGTTGTGCCCATTCGACGTTCCGCTACCACTGCCGCCGCACTGTCGTTCTTCCTGATCACGCTCAACGCCTCCACGGTGACCACGGCGCTACCGGTCATCGGCCGCGACCTCAACGCGCACGCCGGTCTGGCCTGGGTCCTCACCGGCTATTCGTTAGTCTTCGCGCTCTGTCTGCTTCCGGCCGGAGCGTGGGCTGACCGGATCGGTGCGCGCCGAGCGTTCGTGGCCGGCCTCGCCCTGTTCGCGGCGACCTCCGTGGTCTGCGCGCTCGCGCTCGACCTCACCGTCCTGCTCGCGGCGCGTGCTGTGCAAGGGATCGCGGCCGCAGTCATCCTCCCGTCCGGCCTGTCGATGCTCAACGCGGCGTACCCCGAACCGTCCGAACGCGCTCATGCCATCGGGCGATGGAGTGCGGCCGGTGCGATCGCGCTCGTCATCGGCTCCCCGCTCGGCGGTGCGATCACGTCGGCGATCGGCTGGCAGGGCACCTTCTGGCTCACCGTTCCGCCGACCGTGCTCGCGCTGGTCGTGGCGCTCCGCGTTCCTGCCACACCAGGGCAGCCCCCGCTACGACGGACGTCGTACCGGCAGGTGGTCACGGCGCCGGCGGTCGTGCTCAGCTCGGTCACCGGATTCGCGCTGAACTTCGCGACGTACGGCATGATCTTCGTGGTGACGCTGTATCTGCAGCAGAGCCGCGGCCAGTCCGCGTGGGTGAGCGGGCTGGTGTTCATCCCGATGACCCTGCTCATCATCCCGGCGAACCTGCTGACCGGCCGGCTGACCGCTCGCATCGGTGTCCGCCGGACGCTGCTGCTCGGTCAGCTCCTGATGGTGATCGGCCTGGCCGGCCTGATCTTCGCCGACCGCAACGCCCCGGTGTGGCAGCTGGCGCTCTGGCTACTCCCGGCCGGTGCTGGTGGTGGGCTGATCGCGCCGACCACGACCACGCTGATGCTCAACGGCCTGCCGCCCGCCCGCAGCGGATTCGGCGCCGGGCTGCTGAACGCGATCCGGCAACTCGGCAGCGCGGCGGCTCCCGCCGTACTGGCTCCACTTGGGTTCAAGGTCTGCATGATCGTGTCCGCGGTCGTCATCGCCTTGCCCGCAATCCTTGGAAGGAAGCAATGCCTACCGTCGACCTCCCCCACGGCCGATTCCACTACGAAGACGCCGGCGGCAGCGGGCTGCCAGTCCTAGCCCTGCATGGCACCTTCGGCCGCGGCCGGACCTTCGCCGCGCTCGCGGAGCGGCTGCTGCCGGACTACCGCGTGCTCGCCCCCGACCTGCGCGGCCATGGCCTGACCAGAGCTCGCGGCGACTTCGGCCGGGAAGCGTTCGTGGAGGACGCGGCCCACTTCGTCGAGGCGCTCAATCTGGCGCCCGTTCTGCTGTATGGGCATTCACTCGGTGGCGTGACGGCGTACCAGCTCGCAGCCCGGCGACCTGAGTTGGTACGGGCGGTGGTCGTGGAGGATGTGGGCGCAGTCACCGACGAGAGCGCGGTGCCGGAGCCGGTGCTCGACGTCACGGGCTGGCCGCGTCGCTTCGCGAGTCAGGCGGAGGCTGTCGAGTTCTTCGCGGCGACCCCGGCGCCGGAGTACTTCCTCGAGAGCGTCGTCGACGGCGAACTGCTCTTCGACCTGGCCACGATGATGCGGGTCCAGGAAGGCAACCGCGGCGTCTGGTGGACCGACTGGGAGGCGGTGCGCTGCCCGATGTTGTTGCTGCGGGCAAACAACAGCTTCCTGCTCGGTCCGGAGCTCGCCGCCGAGATGGTACGGCGATCGCCCGGCACCGAACTGGTCGTCTTCGACGGCACCGGGCACTGGATCCATCGAGCCGTCGGCACGCGAGAAGGCCCGGACGGCTGTGCTGCTGCCATCCGGGCCTTCTTCGGTAGAACTACTTCGCGACGACCCGGAGGGTGAACTCGCCCTCGAAGTTGCCGGTGTTGCGAGCGACCATGCCGGCCGAGCGCAGCGCCTTGATGTCGGCACTGGACTTCTGGCCCAGCGACTCCATGATGCCGTTCGCACCGTCGAAGTCGACGTACGCGATGCCGGTGGCACCCGACACGTCCGGAAGCGCCAGCTTGAAGCTCTCCGACGCGCCGAGGTTGCCGCCCTGGAGGACCTTGGCGGCGTACTCCTTGTCCGTCGAGACGACCAAGGTGTCACCGTCCTTCGCGGTCTCGAGCGGCACCTGGACCGGCGACCGCTGCTGCAGCAGCGTGGTCAGCTTCTCGAGCACCGGCTCGGCCTTGGCCGGGTCGGTCTCGAGCCGGGCCGCGATCTTCGGGCCGGCCGCGGAGTCCTTGTCGACGACCACGGACAGGTTCTTGCCGAGCAGGTTCTTCAGGTCGTCCGGCAACTTGAGGCCGGTCTGCTCCGCGAAGCCCTGCACGAGCTCGCCCATCTCGCCGCTCTTCTCGAGCGTCTTCCAGACGTTGTCGATCGACGAGTCGACCCCCGACACGCTGATCGCCGCGGCCGTGGTGTCCGGCAGCTTGGTGACCAGCTCGCTCGCGTCGGTGGCCTTCGCCACGATCTCCTGGTCGGAGCGGACGATGCCCTTCAGCTCGACGTACTGCGCGTCGAACCGCAGCGCCGCCGCCATGCTGCCCTCGCCGATCGGGCCCAGCTTGACCGGAGCCTTGTCACCGGCGAGCTTGGCGATGCCCGCGAAGTCGGCCCACAGCGTCGCGAAGCCCGGCTCACCGAGCTTCTCGAGATCCGCCTTGTACTTGGCGTTGTCCGCGAGCGGGGCGCTCTTGGTGGCCGTCACCGCGGCGTCGACCTCGGCCTGGGTCTCACTGACGATCATGTACCCGTCGGTGAACGCGCGGCCGACCTTCTCGTTCGGCTTGCTGCCCTTGTCGAGCGCCTTGCCGGCCGCCTCGTCGTCCTTCGACTGGACGGCGAAGACGATGCTCGGGTCCTTCTTGGCATCGGCTGCCGGTACGACGGCGATGCCGACCCGGTCGCCCATCCACGGCTCGACGTCCTTCGCGTAGTCGATGTTCTTGAGGTCACCACTGTCGTCGTTCGACTTGAGGGCCTCGAACAGCTTCTGGCGCAGGTCGTCCTTGTCGCCGGTCAGCTTGAGCTTGTCCTTGGCGGACGGGAACTTCATCAGGAACCGGAGCGCGGCCAGCTTCTGGCCGGCCGACGGGTTCAGGTCCACGCGCAGGTAGCCGATCGCCGTACCGGGCAGCACGGCGTCGGGTTGCCCGCCGCCGTTGAGCTTGCCGTAGGCAAAGATTCCGCCGCCGGCGACGACCACGACCATCGCGAGCGCCGCGACGATCGGGATCAGCTTGCCGCGCTTCTTCTTCGGCGGCTCCGGCTGCCACTCGCCGCCCATCTGCATCTGCTCATAGGGAGCATTCGGCGGCGGGCCCTGCTGCTGGTACGGCTGGCCCTGCGGCTGGTTCTGGTACGGCGCCTGCTGCGGCTGGAACTGCGGCCCCCCGGCACCTGGGTACTGCGGACCACCCTGACCCGGGAACTGCGGGCCGGGCGGAGTGTTCTGGTCAGACATCAACTTCCCCCTCGTACGGACCGGTGGCCTCACCCACCGGACCAGGACACCCTAGTGCACCGGGGGGTTGCCCTCTGACGCAACAGGTTTCGAACCGGTTGCAACCGGTTCGGCCCGCCAGGTGATCGCTGCGATCACCGCAGCGGCCAGCGCCGCACCCACCAGCCAGGCAGCCGCGGGCGTCCAGGTGTGCAATTCGAGCGGCGCCGCGACCAGGTCACCAGGCTTCGCAGCCTGCAGCCGATCGGTCAGCGAATCGTGCCCGAGCAGCATGCCGACGCCCCACGCCACTCCGGACCCCAGGCACGCGCCGAGGCCGACGATCGCCACCGACCACGGACCGTAGTTCCGCAGCCACCAGAACAGTGCACCGCCGAGCAGGAAGGCAGCCACGAACCCGATCGAGGTGAACGTGCCGTCCGGCCCGAACACCCGGGTCATCTGCTCCTCGCCCAGCGCCCCGCCCTGCTCGTCCACCGTGTACTGCGCGAGCGGCGAGAACTGCTGCCACGCCCAGCCCCCGACGACACCCGCCACCAGGAACACCACCACCGTCACCAGAATCGCCTTCGCCCACGGCATCTCCGGCTCAGGCGCCGGCGGCGTCCCGAACGGATTCGTCGTAGGCGGCGCGAGATACTGCATCGGCTGCCCGTAGACAGGCCTCGGGGGCAAGGAATCACTCACCTCGACAGTGTGCCGCATCACTCCTACCCAGCCAGGCAGGAGGGGCCTAGGAGGGCTTTCAGGTCGGCCATCAGGGATGCGGTGGGGGTGACGCGGAAGCGGTCGCCGATGCGCATGACGGTGGTTTTCTGGCGGGCTTGCAGGCGGAGCTGGACCTCCGTCATACCGGGGTGGGCGTGCAGGATGTCGCGGAGCTGGTCGACGACGGGCTGGGTGCAGCGGGTGACGGGCATGGTGATGACGACCGGGCCGCTGGGGCCTTCGGTGAGGTCGGGGACCACCACCTCGTCACCGCTCAGCTCGACGCGGTCCTCACGGCGGCGGATCCGGCCCTTCATCAGGATGATCGCGTCGTTGCTGAGCAGGTGCGCGTGCAGCTGGTACGCCGAGGAGAACATCATCACCTCGATCGAACCTTCGAGGTCCTCGATGGTGACGATCGCGTAGATGTCACCGCGCTTGTTCACCTTGCGCTGGACCGCGGTGACCAGGCCGCCGATCGTGACCCGGGTGCCGTCCGGCCGGTCCTCGTCGGACAGAAGCTGCCCGATCGTGCAGTCGGTGCCGTTGGTGAGCACGTGCTCGACACCGAACAGTGGGTGGTCGGAGACATACAGACCGAGCATGTCGCGCTCGTGGGCGAGCTTGGTCGCCTTGTCCCACTCCTCGATCTCGGGGACGCGCACCGACAGCCGGCTGTTCATCTCGCCGTCGTCGCCGGCCGGCTCGTCGTCGCCCATCGAGAACAGGTCGAACTGGCCGTGTGCCTCGTTGCGCTTGAGGTCGATCGCCTCGTCCACCGCCTGCTCGTGGACCGCGACCACCGCGCGCCGGGCGTGGCTCATCGAGTCGAACGAACCGGCCTTGGCCAGCGACTCGATGACGCGCTTGTTGCAGACCGGCAGCGAGACCTTGTCGATGAAGTCGACGAAGTCGGTGAACCGGCCCTTCTCCTCGCGGGCCGCGACGATCTCGGCCACCACGTTGACGCCGACGTTGCGGATCCCGGACAGGCCGAAGCGGATGTCGGTGCCGACCGGGGTGAAGTTCGAGTCGGACTCGTTCACGTCCGGCGGGAGCACCTTGATGCCCATCCGGCGGCACTCGTTCAGGTAGATGGCCATCTTGTCCTTGTCGTCCTTCACGGACGTCAGAACGGCAGCCATGTACTCGGCGGGGTAGTTCGCCTTCAGGTAGGCCGTCCAGTAGGAGACCAGCCCGTACGCCGCGGAGTGCGCCTTGTTGAACGCGTAGTCGGAGAACGGGAGCAGGATGTCCCACAGCGCCTTGATCGACTCCGCGGAGTACCCGTTCGACTTCATGCCCTCGGCGAAGCCGACGTACTCGGCGTCCAGCACCTCGCGCTTCTTCTTGCCCATCGCCCGGCGGAGCAGGTCCGCCTTGCCCAGCGAGTAGCCGGCCAGACGCTGGGCGATCTCCATCACCTGCTCCTGATAGACGATCAGGCCGTAGGTGACGCCGAGGACCGGCTCGAGTGCTTCCTCGAGCGAGTCGTGCGGATAGCTGATCTCCTGCTGCTTGTTCTTGCGCAGGGCGTAGTTGGTGTGGCTGTTCGCACCCATCGGGCCCGGCCGGTAGAGCGCCGTACTCGCGGAGATGTCCTCGAAGTTGTCCGGCTTCATCAGCCGCAGCAGCGCCCGCATCGGGCCGCCGTCGAACTGGAAGACGCCCAGGGTGTCGCCGCGGGCGAGCAGGTCGTACGTCGGCTGGTCGTCGAGCGACTTGCTCAGCGCGTCGAGGTCGATGGTGATGCCGTGCGCGGCCTGGATGTTCTTGACCGCGTCGTCCATGATCGTCAGGTTGCGCAGACCCAGGAAGTCCATCTTGACCAGACCGAGCGTCTCGCAGCTCGGGTAGTCGAACTGGGTGATGATCTGGCCGTCCTGGTCACGGCGCATGATCGGGATCAGCTCGATCAGCGGCTCGCTGGACATGATCACGCCGGCCGCGTGCACACCCCACTGGCGTTTCAGGTTCTCCAGGCCGCGGGCGGTGTCGACGATCTTGCGGACGTCCTGGTCGGACTCGTAGAGCTGACGGAACTCGCCGGCCTCGGAGTAGCGCTTGTGGCTGGAGTCGAAGATGCCGGACAGCGGCACGTCCTTGCCCATCACCGCGGGCGGCATCGCCTTGGTGATCCGGTCACCCATCGCGAACGGGTAGTCGAGCACCCGGCCGGCGTCCTTGATCGCCTGCTTGGCCTTGATCGTGCCGTAGGTGACGATCATCGCGACCCGGTCGTCGCCGTACTTCTCGGTGACGTAGCGGATCACCTCGGGGCGGCGGCGGTCGTCGAAGTCGATGTCGAAGTCGGGCATCGACATGCGTTCCGGATTCAGGAAGCGCTCGAAGAACAGACCGTGCAGGAGCGGGTCGAGGTCGGTGATCTTCATCGCGTACGCGCACATCGACCCGGCACCGGAACCACGGCCCGGGCCGACCCGGATGCCGTTGGCCTTGGCCCAGTTGATGAAGTCGGCGACGACGAGGAAGTAGCCGGCGTACCCCTTGGAGGTGATGACCTCGAGCTCGTAGTCGGTCCGCTTGCGGACCGGGTCCGGGATGCCTTCGGGGTAGCGGTAGTGCAGGCCGGTCTCGACCTCGGCGATGAACCAGGACTCCTCGTTGTGTCCCTCCGGGCAGGGGAAGCGCGGCATGAACCGGCCCTCACCCTCGGTGAAGCTGACGTCGCACTGCTCGGCGATCAGCAGCGTGTTGTCACACGCCTCGGGGAAGTCCTTCCAGACCTCGCGCATCTCGGCCGCGGTCTTCACGTAGAACTCGTTCGCGTCGAACTTGAACCGGTTCGGGTCCGACAACGTCGAGCCCGACTGCACACACAGCAGCGCCGCGTGCGAGGTCGCGTCCTCGGCCTTGGTGTAGTGCAGGTCGTTGGTGGCCACCAGCGGCAGCCCGAGCTCCTTGGCCAGCCGGAGCAGGTCCTTCTGGATGTTCCGCTCGATGCCGAGACCGTGGTCCATCAGCTCGCAGTAGAAGTTCTCCTTGCCGAAGATGTCGCGGAACTCCGAGGCCGCCTTGATGGCCTCGTCGTACTGCCCCAGCCGCAGCCGCGTCTGCACCTCGCCCGACGGGCACCCGGTCGTCGCGATCAGGCCCTGGCCGTACGTGTTCAGCAGCTCGCGGTCCATCCGGGGCTTGAAGTAGTAGCCCTCGAGACTCGCCAGCGAGCTCATCTTGAACAGGTTGTGCATGCCGGAGGTGTTCTTCGCCAGCAGCGTCATGTGGGTGTAGGCACCCGAACCGGAGACGTCGTCGCGGCCCGAGTTCGCGTCGCCCCACTTGACCCGCTTGCGCTCGGTCCGGTGGGTGTGCGGCGTCAGGTACGCCTCGACGCCGATGATCGGCTTCACGTCGTACTTCTTCGCGGTCCGCCAGAACTCGTAGGCCCCGAAGACGAAGCCGTGGTCGGTGGTCGCGATCGCCGGCTGGCCCATCTCCTGGGCCGTTTTGAACAACTCGTCGATCCTTGCCGCGCCATCCAGCATCGAGTACTCGGTGTGCACGTGGAGATGCACAAAACTGTCGCTGGACCCCATATCGGCGGAGACCTCCCAGGGTGTTTGACGAGCGGAACTGCGATGCTGTCAGCCACCTTAAACGTCCCCGCGGACAGTCCTCGAACCGGCGCTCCGGCCGCCCGGTCAGCCGCCCGCTATCCGTACCCTGGCCAGGCCGATCCGCAGCCAGATCGAGGCGGCCAGCGCCAGCACGGCCGAGCCTGTCAGCCACCAGAAGGCGTTCTGGAAGGCGTGTTCGGGACCGTCCGCCAGACCTCCGGCCAGGGCAACCGAGTAGAGCGACCCGCCGAGTGCGCCACCGATCCGCTGCACGATGTTGACCTGGCTGGTGGCGTCCGGAAGCTGCTCGGGGCGCACAGTCCGGTACGCCGCGATGCCGGGCGGAACTGCGGTCGCCGCGACCGCCATCCCGAGCAGGAGCAGCAGGGCCTCGATCACGACCGGACTGGCTTCCGCGTCGGCGCCGAACAGCACGAACAAGACCGTCACCAGCAGCGCGGACACGCTTCCCCACACGCTGACCACGCCCCCGCCGTACCGGTCGGTGAGCCTGCCCGCGATGGGCAGGACGACCGCCGTACCGATGCCGAGCGCGAGCATCCGCAAGCCGGCCTCGAGCACGCTGTCGTGCCGGAGCAGTAAGAAGTACAGCGGAAACAGTAGCGCGGAGCCGAACATCAACGCCCCACTGAAGGCGGCCGCGACACTCGCCGCGACGTACACCGGCCGGCGGTACAGCCCGAGATCCAGCAGCGCGTCGGCGCGATGCCGGCTTCGGATGACGAACGCGGTCAGCCCGGCGATTCCGGCGACGATCGGGACCAGGACCGAGGGAGCCAGCAGGTCGCCGTCCCGGCTCCATGCGGTGAGGCCGTAGACGAGCAGCGGGAGACCGCCACCGATCCAGGTCAGCCCCAGCCAGTCCAGCCCGGTGGTACGCCGCCGATCACCGCGCGGCACATAGCGCAGGCCGAGTACCAGTCCGATCGCACCGATCGGCAGATTGATGAGGAAGAGCCACTGCCACGACAGCGAATGCAACACGACGCCACCGACGACCGGCCCAAGAGTCGGAGCCAGCGCCGCGGCGATGCCCAGGGTCGACATCACCCGGCCCAGCCGGGCAGCTCCGACGGCCTGCCCGATGATCGTCTGGCCGGCCGGGACCATCAGTCCGGCCGCCAGACCCTGGACGACCCGCAGAGCGATCAGCGAGCCGATGTCCGGCGCCGCGGCGCAGAGCCCCGAGGCAACGGTGAACGCGACCAGCGCCCCGAGCCACAACCTGCCCGCCCCGAGTCGCCGGCTCAGCCAGCCGCACAACGGCAGCGACACGGACAGCGCGACCAGGTAGCCGGTCGCGACCCACTGGACGACATCCAGGCCGGCGTCGAGATCCATCCCGATCGTGTCCAGTCCGATGTTGGTCAGCGACGCGTCCAGTCCGGAGGCGAACGCCCCGAAGACGATGACCAGAGCGATCCGCCAGGTCGGCCAGCCGATCCTCCCCGCGGCGGGTACGTCGACGGTGCCGGTCATACCGGAACCCCGGCCCGCAGCGGCGCCAGTGCTCGGGACCACTCCAGCACCTCACCGAGCATCCGGACCACGGTCTGCTCCTGGTGCTCCCCCGGGCTCAGGACACCGGGTTCGGACATGTCGGTGATCCTGAAGTCGGTGAACAGTCCCAGCGCGACCGTGGTCCGGGCACCGGCGACCTTGACCTCGGCGAGGGTCAGCCGCAGATGCTCGACCGCCCGGGTACCGCCGTGGACGCCGTACCCGACGAAGCCCGCGGCCTTGTCACCCCACTCCTTGAAGAGGAAGTCGATCGCGTTCTTGAGCGCCGCGGGCAGGGAGTGGTTGTACTCCGGGGTGACGAAGACGAATCCGTCGAAGCCGGCCACCGCCTCGGCCCAGCGTCGGGTGTGCGACCGGACGTAGTCACCGAGAGCGGCCGGCAGCTCCTCGTCGAGCAGCGGCAGGTCGAACGCGGCCAGGTCGAGCAGCTCGAACTCAGCGCCGTCCGGCGCCGAGCGCTCGGCTACTTCGAGCACCCATTCGGCCACCATCTGCGCCCGGCGGCCGGGCCGGGTACTACCGATGACGATCGCGATCCGGGTCATGGCTGTCTCCTCACAGAAGTCGGCATCACCTAAAGTACAATACAGATTGTACTTTACTTCTGCAATGAACGTTGTACTTAAGCTAGGATGCGGAGATGACCAGCAGCCCCACCGACGCCCGCCGACCCCGTCGCCGCCCGGGCAAGCGGGAGGCGATCCTCGACGGCGCCCGGACAACCTTCGCGCGGGAGGGGTACAGCCGCGCGAGTATCGAGACCATCGCCGCCGAGGCCGAGGTGTCGAGCCGCACCCTGTACAACCACTTCGGGGACAAGGCCCGGCTGTTCGAGGCCGTCATCCAGGTCAGCGCGACCGAGGTCGCCGAGTTCCAGCTCTCGCTGATCGAGCAGTTCCTCGGCGACGTCACGGACCTGAGCGTGGACCTCGACGCCTTCGCGCGGGCCTGGGCCGGGCCGGCCCCGCAGCACGCCGGGCACCTCGCCCTGGTCCGGCACATCCAGGCCGAGGCCGGACATCTTCCCCCGGCCGTGCTGGCGGCCTGGCACCGCGCGGGGCCCGGTCGCGTGCAGGAGGCACTCGCCGAACGACTCCGATCCTTCGCAGAGCGCGGTCTGCTGACGGTGGACGACCCCGAGCAGGCGGCGTTCCACCTGTCCATGCTGATCACCGCCGAGGCGGACAACCGCAGCTACCGGGGCGCGGTCCAACTGCCCGCGGAGGAGGTGGCCGCCATGGCTAGCGCCGGCGTGCGCGTCTTCCTCCGCGGCTATCAGCCCACGGAGTGAGCAGCCCTACTGACTGTCGGCGAGGCGATCGAGGGCCTGGTCCAGGTCCTCGGGGTACTGCGAAGTGAACTCGACGTACTGCCCGCTGCCGGGGTGCTCGAAGCCGAGGCGCATGGCGTGCAGCCACTGGCGCTTCAGCTCGAGACGCTCGGCCAGGACCGGGTCCGCGCCGTACGTGAGGTCACCGCAGCAGGGGTGGCCGATCGCGGACATGTGCACGCGGATCTGGTGCGTGCGGCCGGTCTCGAGAGTGATCTCGAGCAAGGTCGCATACCGGAACGCCTCGAGCGTCTCGTAGTGCGTGACGCTCGGCTTGCCGCCCGCGATGACGCCGAACTTGTAGTCGTGGTGCGGGTGCCGGTCGATCGGTGCGTCCACGGTGCCGGTGAACGGGTCGGGATGACCCTGGACCAGCGCGTGGTAGATCTTCTTGACCGTCCGCTCCTTGAAGGCGCGCTTCAGGACGGTGTACGAGTACTCCGTCTTGGCGACGACCATCAGGCCGGAGGTGCCCACGTCGAGCCGGTGCACGATGCCCTTGCGCTCGGCGGCACCGCTGGTGGAGATGTTGAAACCGGCGCCGGCCAGGTGCCCGATCACGGTCGGGCCGGTCCAGCCCGGTGACGGGTGGGCGGCGACACCGACGGGTTTGTCGACCACGATGATCTCGTCGTCGTCGTGGACGATCCGGAGGTTGTCCACAGTCTCCGGTACGACGCTCACCTCGGAAGGCGGCGGTGGCAGCTCGACATCGAGCATCACCCCGGCCGTGACGCGGGACGACTTGATCGCGGTCGAACCGTCCATCTGGACCAGGCCGGCCTCGATCATCTCGGCGGCCTTCGTCCGGGAGACGCCGAACAGGCGGGACAGCGCGGCGTCGAGACGCTCGCCGGCCAGGCCGTCCGGGACCATCAGCGTGCGGGAGCTCACTTGCGCTGCTCCTTGGTGCCGTCGAGGCGGATGCCGCGCAGGGTCTGGATCACCAGCAGGATCGCGGCCGACGTGACGGCCATGTCCGCGACGTTGAAGATCGCCCAGTGCGGCGTCTGCAGGAAGTCGACGACATGCCCGTGGAAGGGCGAGGGCTCACGGAAGATCCGGTCGGTGATGTTGCCGACCGCACCGCCGAACAGCAGCCCGAACGCGATCGCCCAGCCGATCGACCCGAGCTTGCGGGACAGGTAGATGACACCGAGCGCGACGGCGATCTGGATCACGCTGATCACCGGCGTGTAGCCGGCGCCGAGGCTGAAGGCCGCGCCCGAGTTCCGGATCAGGTTGAACTTCAGCAGCTCACCGACCACGTTCACCGGCTCGCCGGGCGTCAGATGCGCCAGCGCGAGGGCCTTGGTGAGCTGGTCCAGGCCCAGGACCACGATCCCGGCCACCGCGAACAGCCCGATGAACTTCCAGGACCGGGCGGAAGACGACGCAGAACCGGCCGACTCGTGGTCGGCCGGTTCCGTCAACGTCTCGTCCCCTGGCTCACGGGGCGTGGGGGCGTCGTCGTCGTTCAGCGACGTTCTTCGCGTTCTTTGCATGAGACGCACAGTGTCGCACGCGGGAATGCCTGCAGCCGACCCTTGCCGATGGCCTTGCCGCAGGACTCACACACGCCGTACGTGCCGTCCTCGATCCGGGACAGGGCGCGCTCGTCCTGGTCGAGCATGTCCCGGGCGTTGTTGGCCAGTGACATCTCGTGATCGCGCTCGAGCGTCGTGGAGCCGACGTCGGCCTGGTCGTTCCCGGCCCCGTCACCGCCGTCGCGCAGCAGCCCGACGATCTCCTTCTCGGCGACCTTGATCTCGTCGCGCAGGTGCACGACGTCGGCCTCGAGCTCCGCGCGGAGCTCGGCCAGCTCGGCCGCCGTCCACGGGGTCTCGCCGTCCTTCACTGCCAGGGTCTCGGCCTTGTGCACGGGGGACTTGGCCGGAGCTGTCGCCGGCGCCCGGTTCTCGTTCGTCTTCATGGCCACCCTCTTCTTCGCCGGTGCCTTACGGGTTGTCGTCGCGGACTCACTCGATCCCGAGGCACTCTTCTTGGCCGCGGTCGTGCGTTGGGGGGCGGACTTCCTGGGAGCCGTAGCCATGGGCAGCTACCCCCTCTGGTCGGAGACTCTGAAGCGGACCGGTCGCCAGACAGTAGGCCAGCTCACCGAGCCTGGCCAGTCCGACGCGCAGACCGTGGACATACGGTAGTCGCTTCTTCAAGTTCACTCGATGTTCCGCGCGTCACAGCCGTGTCTCAGCCGCTACGCTCGGTGACATTTGTGTGAACATCACGAAGCATTCTCACGGCTGTACCCCCGAATGGCACCCCATTAACGATTCGTAGTTGCCCAGTACTACGCCGTACACTGGCAACCGCGAGCAGCAAGGCAGTGATGGGGCCATCACCCCGGAGCCGCCGGAAGAACAGTCCGTGGCGACCTATTAGAACCGGCAGCGGCGCGCGAAGGAAGTGGGTGACTCCCCCGGTTCAACCCTGGGAAGCCGCCAAGGAGGGTGGTACCGCGCGGTGCCCGGCCGATCCGGCCCGGTGCACTCCGTCCCTCGTCGAGCAGTCAACGGCGACGAAGGAACGGAACAATGGCGGCACAGAACCCCGGGACCAGCTGGCGGCAGGTTCCCGCGCAGGTCGACTTCCCCGCGCTGGAGCGCGAGGTGCTCACGCACTGGGACGAGCACGGCACCTTCGCCAAGAGCCTCGAGCAGTCCGCCGGCGGCACGCCGTGGACCTTCTTCGAGGGTCCCCCGACCGCGAACGGGATGCCCGGCACGCACCACATCGAGGCGCGGGTCTTCAAGGACCTCTTCCCGCGCTACCGGACGATGAAGGGCTTCTCGGTCGAGCGCAAGGCCGGCTGGGACTGCCACGGCCTGCCGGTCGAGGTCGCCGTCGAGAAGGAGCTCGGCTTCAACGGCAAGAACGACATCGAGGCCTACGGGATCGCCGAGTTCAACGCCAAGTGCCGCGAGTCCGTGCTGCGGCACGTCGACGCCTTCGCCGAGCTGACCACCCGGATGGGCTACTGGGTGGACATGGAGCACCCGTACAAGACGATGGACCCGGAGTACGTCCAGTCCGTCTGGTGGTCGCTCAAGCAGATCCACGACAAGGGCCTGCTGGTCGAGGACTACCGGATCACGCCGTACTGCCCGCGCTGTGGCACCGGCCTGTCCGACCACGAGCTCGCCCAGGGCTACGAGACGGTCGTCGACCCGTCGGTCTACGTCCGCTTCCCACTCACCTCCGGGCCGCTCGCCGGTAAGGCGTCCCTGCTGGTCTGGACGACCACGCCATGGACGCTCGTCTCCAACACCGCCGTCGCCGTGCACCCCGACGTCCAGTACGTCGTCGCAACCGACGGCAACGAGTCTCTCGTGGTGGCCGAGCCGCTGCTGGACCGTCTCGGCGAGGGCTGGACCGTGACCGAGCAGTATGTCGGCCGGGACATGGAGCGCTGGACGTACCAGCGCCCGTTCGAGCTGGTGGAATTCCCCGAGCCGGCGCACTACGTCGTACTGGCTGAGTATGTGACCACGGAGGACGGCACCGGTCTGGTGCACCAGTCCCCCGCGTTCGGTGCGGACGACCTCATGGTCTGCCGTGCGTACGGCCTGCCGGTTGTGAAGCCGGTCGAGGCCGACGGCACGTTTGCCGCGGACATCCCGCTGGTGGGCGGCCAGTTCTTCAAGAAGGCCGACGCGGATCTGGTGGCCGACATGCAAGCCCGCGGCGTGCTGTTCAAGCACGTGCCGTACGAGCACCCGTACCCGCACTGCTGGCGCTGCCACACGCCGGTCATGTACTACGCCCTCCCGTCCTGGTACATCCGCACCACGCAGGTGAAGGACGCGCTGCTCCGGGAGAACGAGAAGACCAACTGGTTCCCGGAGTCGGTCCAGTGGGGCCGGTACGGCGACTGGCTGCGGAACAACATCGACTGGGCGGTCTCGCGCTCCCGCTACTGGGGTACGCCGCTGCCGATCTGGCGCTGCGAGGAGGACCACCAGGTCTGCGTCGGTTCCCTGGCCGAGCTCGGTGAGCTCGCCGGGCAGGACCTGAGCGCCACCGACCCGCACCGGCCGTACGTGGACGACATCACCTTCGCCTGCCCGACCTGCGGCGGCGAGTCGCACCGGGTCGCCGAGGTGATCGACGCCTGGTACGACTCGGGCGCGATGCCGTTCGCGCAGTGGGGCTACCCGTGGGCCGAGGGCTCGCAGGAGAAGTTCACGAAGGCCTACCCGGCCGACTTCATCTCCGAGGCGATCGACCAGACCCGCGGCTGGTTCTACACGCTGATGGCGATCGGCACGCTGGTGTTCGACGAGTCGTCGTACCGCAACGTCGTCTGCCTCGGGCACATCATGGCCGAGGACGGCCGGAAGATGTCCAAGCACCTGGGCAACATCCTGGAGCCGATCCCGCTGATGGACGACCACAGCGCGGACGCGGTGCGCTGGTTCATGGCCGCCTCCGGGTCGCCGTGGAAGGCGCGCGGTATCGGGCCGAACGTGCTGAACGAGATCGTCCGGAAGGTGCTGCTCACCTACTGGAACACGTCCGCGTTCCACTCCCTGTATGCACGGCTCGCGGACTGGTCGCCTTCCGACGTGCCGCCCGTTGCGGAGCGCTCGGTCCTGGACCGCTGGCTGGTGAGCGAGACGCACCGGCTGGTCCGCGACACGGATGAGGCCTACGCGGCGTACGACACGCAGAAGCTCGGTCTGCTGATCAGCTCCTTCGTGGACACGCTGTCGAACTGGTACGTCCGGCGGTCGCGGCGACGGTTCTGGGCCGGCGACACCGGCGCCCTGGCGACGCTGCACGAGACGCTGGACGTGCTGACGCGGGTGATGGCGCCGCTGACGCCGTTCGTGACCGAGCGGGTCTGGCAGGACGTGTTCCGCCCGGTCACGCCTTCGCTGGCGGAGTCCGTGCACCTGTCGCAGTTCCCGACGTACGACGCGGGGCTGATCGACGACGTACTGGCGCAGCACGTGTCGATGGCGAAGCGGGTCGTCGAGCTCGGCCGCTCGGCGCGAGCCGAGGCCAAGGTCCGGACGCGGCAGCCGCTGTCCCGGGCACTGGTCGGGTCGGCAGCGATCGCGGATCTGTCCGCCGAACTGCTGCAGGAGATCGCGGACGAGCTGAACGTCGGTTCCGTCGAGCCGCTGTCGTCGGCTGGTGCTGATCTGGTCGAGTTCTCCGCGAAGGGCAACTTCCGCGAGCTCGGCAAGCGATTCGCCAAGCAGACGCCGGTGGTCGCCGCCGCGATCGCCGCGGCCGATGCCGCCGTACTGGCTGCATCGCTGAAGGCCTCCGGTACGGCGACCGTCGTGGTCGATGGTGCTGACGTCGAGGTGACCGAAGCCGACGTGCTGCTGTCCGAGCGCCCCAAGGAAGGCTGGTCGGTGGTGAACGAGCAGGGCGAGACCGTTGCCCTCGACCTCGAGATCACCCCCGAGCTCAAGCAGGCCGGCCTCGCCCGCGAGGTCGTCCGCACCCTGCAGGAAGCCCGCAAGGCCGCCGGCCTCGAGGTCTCCGACCGCATCAAGGTCTGGCTCACCACCACGGACACGGAGCTGGCCGACGCCCTCGGCAAACACGGCGAAGACCTCGCCCGCGAGGTCCTGGCCGTAGAACTGACCCACTCCACCCCCGCCGACTCAGCAACCCTCACCACCGGCACCGAGCCCGACCTCAACCTCACCTACTGGCTCACCAAAGCCTGACCCGCCCCAACCCCGATTTGGTGGGCCCGCCCACCAAATCGGGGGTCTACCCACTGCATGCGGTTGGCCCTCCCCCAACCACGTGGGTCGGCCCATCACCGGCCAGCTCTTGGGGGTGCGGAGGGCGCGCGGTGGGCTTGAACAAGTAATGACCTGTGCCGGCCCACCGGTACCTGTTCAAGCCCCGGACAGCGAGCCTGGCGACCGCGATCCCCTTCGGCCCGACCCTGACTCGCCCGCGCCCCGCGTCGTACCGGCTCGCGCGAGGGAGGCCACCATCTCGTGGGTCCACCCATGAGGTTGTGGGTTCCTTACCCGCATGCGAGTCCAGGACCCACAAGCAGATGGGGGAACCCAGCAGATGGGGAGGGGTGGTCAGCGGGGTGGGCGGACTGCGCGGGCTCGGAGGGTGGGGGTGGCGCCGAGGTGGGTGAGGACGTCGACGAGGAGTTGGCGGGCGGCTTCTACTCGGTCGTCGCCTAGGGCTGCTCGGAGTTCGGTGTCGATGGCGGCTCGGTGGGTGCGGGCGGCGGCGATGACTGCGTGGCCTCGGTCGGCCAGTGCGACTTGTTTGGCACGAGAGTCCGCAGGATCGGTACGGCGGGTGACGTAACCCCGGCGCTGCAGGTCGGCGACTGTCTTGGAGACGGCCTGCTGGGTTACGCCCAGTGACTGGGACAGCGTGGTGATTGTCACGGGGCCGGCGACCAGATGCTGGAACACGACGCCGTCGGCGAAGCGGGAGTCGGCGAAACCGTCGGCGGCCAGGCGGCGTTGCAGCTCGTCGGCGAGGGCCCAGCCGGTGAACAGCGAAGCGAGGGACAGGTCGGCGCCGGCCGGATCGAACTCCATGTGCACGAATATACAACCTGGGTTGTGCATCAGGTAATCTACAACCATGGTTGTGCAAAAGGAGTTCATCGAGAGGGCGCACAAGATCGTCTGGTGCACAGTGGCGACCGTGGGGCCGGACAACCGGCCGCGGAGCCGGATCCTGCACCCGATCTGGGAGATCGACGGCGCGGAGCTGACCGGCTGGATCGTCACCCGGGCGACACCGGTGAAGGTGCGGCATCTTGCGTACAGCAACTACTTGAGCTGTAGCTACTGGGAGCCGGGCCACGAAGTGGCGATCGCGGACTGCCAGGCGGGGTGGATCGACGATACGGCGACCCGGCAACGGGTCTGGGAGCTGTACGCCGCTGCTCCGGCGCCGCTCGGTTACGACTTCTGGAGTGTGTTCCCCGAAGGACCGGCTGGGGAATCACCCTCGCTGCTGCGGCTGACGCCGTACCGGCTGAGGCTCTTCGATGTCGAGACTCTCACCGGTCGAAGGCGACCGCCTGCGTGGCCCTGACTCTCAGTCACTGACTACGGACAGTGAGTGAAAAGTTCCCGGACACGCCGAAGAGGCGGTGCTGCCGGAAAGCACCGCCCCTTCACAGGTTCAGACGTTAAATACTCAGACTCCGTGACCGCCGTGCGCCTGGGCGCGGGCCTCGGGACGGAATCCGTTCCGCGGGCTCAGCGTGTCGTCGCCGTTGCCCAGCGCCTTGAGCTGCTCGGTGAAGTACGTCTTCAGCCGGCTGCGGTACTCGCGCTCGTAGGCGTGCAGGTCGTCGATCGTGCGCTCCAGCTGGCCCTTCTGCTTCTCCAGGGTGCCCAGCATCTGTGCGCGGCGCTCGGCGATCTCGCCGTCCAGCTTCTCGGCGCGGGCGCGAGCCTCGCCGGTCATCCGGTCGGCCTTGCCACGCGCCTCGTTCTCCAGGCGCTCGGCCTTGGCGCGGGCCTCGCCGATGATCTTGTCGGCGGTGTCCTTCGCCTCCTGGACCAGGTCGTCGGAGTGCTTGGTGGCCATCTCCAGCAGCCGCACGGCGGAGCTGGACGCGTCGCCGACGGTCCCTGCTGCCGCAGCAGCCCCCGCGGCCGCTACCGCGGGCACCACGACAGGCGGCTTCTCCTCGATGATGGGCTTCTCGACCACCACCGGGGGCTTCGGCTGCTGCACGACCGGCGGCAGCGCGGCGGTCTGGTCGACCGGCCGCTCCTGGCCGGCGCCAGCGCGCTGGGCGGCCGCGAGCTTGGCCCGCAGCTCCTCGTTCTCGGCGAGGAGGCGCTCGAGCTCGGCCTCCACCTCGTCGAGGAAGGAGTCGACCTCTGTGACGTCGTAGCCCTCCCGTAGTCGGACGGGCGTGAACTGCTTCGAGCGGACGTCATCCGGCGTCAGCGGCATCTTTCACCTCGTTTGTCTGTGTCTTGGCGGAGTCCCCGTGGCCTTCACCTCGGCGACTCAGTAGATCACGTTATCGCTTCGTTGTGTTGTGACGGAATCCGGGCGGGCGACAACGGTCAACGACTTGCGTTTGTCCGAGACTCTACCTACCCCGTCCCAACCGTCCTATCCGTAGCACTCACAGCGAATTCAGGGCCGTGGTGTTGATCGACATCGCCACGGAGACGATCACGAACAGCATCAGCATGGACAGGTCGATCCGGATCCCGCCGGCCCCGATCGGGGGCAGGATCCGCCGCAGCGGCCGCAGCGCCGGGTCCGTGACGGAGTAGATGGCCTCGAAGAGGAGCAGCAACGGCCCCTTCGGGTGCCATTGCGGGGCGAACATGACGATCAACTGGAGTACGAAGCGCGCCACCAGCACGAGGAAGAAGGCGAGCAGTACCCAGTACAGAACACTGAGGACGAGCACTAAGGCAACCATGTCGTCAATGAGTGTAGAAGACGGCGGAAGTCATCGGACAGCCGCGATCAGCTCTGGTTGTAGAACCCGTCCGCGGCGATCTTCTCCTTCTCCTCCGCGGCGACCGTCACGTTCGGCGGGCAGACCAGGAACACCTTGGTGGTGATCCGCTCGATGGAGCCGCGGCAGCAGAAGATCAGGCCGGCGGCGAAGTCCACGAGGCGCTTGGCGTCGGCGTGGTCCATCTCGGTCAGGTTCATGATGACGGGCGTGCCGTCGCGGAAGTGCTCACCGATCACACGCGCCTCGTTGTAGCTGCGCGGGTGCACGGTGGTGATGCGGGCCAACTCGGTAACCTCCGGGGACGGTGCGACACCGCGTCGTTCTGGGAACTTGCTGACCGTGCCGCCCGGCTCCTCGCGCCCCTGGTGGTGCTCGGGGCGGGTCTCCGGCCGCTCGCGGCTGTCCCGGCCGGCCGGAACCGGCTCGGTCTCCTGGGAGTCCCCGTCGACGGCTTCGTCGTCGTACTCTTCGTACTCGTCGAACTCGTCGTCGTACCGAGCGTTGTAGCGCTCCCCGTCCTCGACCAAGCCGAGGTACACACCCATCTTGCGCAGTGCGCCGCTCATGGCCCTCCAGCCTCTCGATCCCGGTTCGACGGCAACAGTGAGCAGGAACAAACCTGCTCGATGTCGACACTAACCGAGTGGAGGACGCGTACCGAGTAAGGCGCGCCCGAGCCGGACGTGTGTTGCTCCGTGCCGGATCGCCGCCTCCAGATCGCCGGTCATCCCGGCGGAGATCCAGGTGGCGCCGGCATGTTCGGAGCGTAGCCGGGCAGCCACTTCCTGCAGGCCGGCGAACGCCTTGTCCGGCTCCGATCCGAGCGGCGCGACAGCCATCACCCCACCGAGCTCGAGACCGTCCGCGGCCACGACCTCAGCAGCCAGCTCCAGTACGTCGGCCGGCGCGACGCCACCGCGGTCCGCACCGGTCGCCGCGTCGTCCGGCCCGTACGACGCCAGACTCACCTGCAGGAGACATCGCAGCGACTTCTCCTCGGCCACCGCGGCCTTCGACAGCGCGCTGAGCAGCGACAACCGGTCCACCGAGTGCACGACGGACGCGTGCCGGACCACCGAGCGAGCCTTCTTCGACTGCAACTGGCCGACGAAGTGCCAGGTGAGCTCCGGACACTCGGGCGCCTTCGCCTTGAGCTCCTGCTCCCGGTTCTCGCCGACGTCCACCACTCCGAGGGCCGCCAGCGCCGCCACATCGCTGACTGGGAAGGTTTTGGTGATCGCGACGAGGGTGACCTCGTCCCGATCTCGTCCGGCCGCCACACAGGCCGTCCCGATCCGCTCCTGCACCAGTCGCAGACTGTCGCGGAGCTCTTGCTCTCGGCTCATACGAGCTTCACCAGACCGGCGAGCCGGCCGCTTCGCTTACCTTCGCGGCGGTACGAGTACAGGCTCTCGGACTCCATCGTGCAGCCGCGCGCGTCCTCGATGACCTCGACCCCGAGCTCCTCGAGCTGCGCCTTGACCCCGGCTGCCACATCGAGCGCCGGAGTCCCCCAGCTGGTCTCCGAGTACGACGCCGGGACCCGCTCGGCGACCTCGGCCCGCATCGTGTCCGGCACCTCGTAGCACTGGCCGCATGCATTCGGTCCGAGCACTGCGGTGATCCGGTCGGCGCCGAGCGCGCGCATCGCCTCCACAGTCGCGGGCGCAACACCGACGTACATGCCTGGCCGTCCGGAGTGGGCGGCGCCGATGATGCCGTTCTCACTATCAGCAAGCAGAACTGGCAGACAGTCAGCAGCCCGGACGCACAGCACGATGTCGGTGCGGGTGGTCACGAGCGCGTCCACGTACGGCGGCGGGCTGAGTGGAATCGGATCGCCCGGCCGGATGACGTGAACGTCCCGGCCATGTACCTGACTCACGCGCACGACGTACTCCGGAGCAACTCCGAACGCCTCGCCCACCCGCCGGAAGTTCTCCCCGACCCGCGCGGGGTCCTCCCCCAGCTCACCCGCCCCGCCGAGGTTCAGCTCGCCGTACGGCGACTCGCTCACCCCACCGAAGCGATCGGTGACGGCGAAGCGGGCAGCACCATGAACCTCGTCGTAACTGAACACCATCAAAGGCTACCTGCGGTACTGGCACTCAGGCGGTGACACCGAGCCTGTCGAGCGCGGCCTTGGCCTCCTCGGAGATCTCCCGCCGGCCCGGATCCGCCGACAGCGAGAGCACATGCTCCAGAGCCGGCCCGTACGCCGCGGCGAAAGCCCGATCCGCCGGGACGTCCACATCGGGAGTGACACCAGTGCCTTCCCAGTTCGTGCCGGACACCGGGTTGACCGCCTTGGCCACCGGAACAGTGACCTCAAGATGCGGATGCACCGTGAAGCCTTCGCGCGGATGCGCACCACCCCGGGTGCGTTCACCAACCACGACCGCACGGCCGAGCTGCTGCAGGTCGTAGCTCAACTCCTCGCCCGCCGAGAACGTGATCGACGAGGTCAGGACCCAGATCGGCTTGTCCGCACCGAACCGAGGCCCGACCAGCTGTGGCGTCGTCCAGAACTGGCGGACCGTCCCGGCCGACGGCGTGACCAGGTCGTTGAGATGCACGGGCTCGTCGGAGAACAGGTAGCTGCAGACGAGCGCGACCATGTCCGGCGAGCCACCACGGCACCCGCGAAGGTCGATCAGCAACGCGTCGGTCATGTGCAGCATCGCCATCGCACCGGCGAACGCGGCGCCGGCGTGCCTCGGCTCGAACAGCATCGGCCGGATCTCCAGTACGCCGACGTTCCCGGCGAGCCGTTCCGCCCGGGCCATCCCGGCCGTGGTCAGCTCGGCCCGCCGTCGCCAGAACGCTTCTTCGGCGACCGGGTCGCTCTCCGATTGGACGAGCTCGTCGACATGGTGGAGGAGGCGCAGATGCTTGTCGTCGTTGCCCACTTGAAGATCCGCGGTCACCCGCTCCGCCAACGCGAGCGGATCGGTCAGGTCGTCGTACTGGGCTTCGAGCAGCCGGTCCGCGACCGCCGCGCCCACCTCGGGGAACACGTAATGGGTCCGTACGAGGGCGGCGGTCCGGTCAACGACTGCGGTGATTTCTTCTGCGCGCATGGCGGATAGTGAATCACCGCCATGCGCCGGCAGTCGTGCGGGTTTCTACTTGAGGAAGTCCGGGATGTCCAGGTCGTCTTCGGCCGGCTCCGGCTTCGGGGCAGGACGGACGGGCGCGGCCGGCCGGGTCTGCTGTGCCGGAGGCGGCGTTGACGTGCTGGGCCCGTTGGTCGGCCAGGTGCCGCCCTGGGTGGGCGGAGCCGGCTGGGTCGGCTGCACGGTGCGGACCGGCTCGCCGGGCTGCGGGCGGGCCGAGTGAGTGGTGCCTTGGCCGGGGCGGCCGTCGTTCTGAGTCGGGACCGGGACGGTGTCGTCGGTCGGCGACGTCGGGAACGGCGAGGCGACCGGCTGGCTCACCGGCGGCTGCGCAGGTGCGGACTGCACCGGCGGCTGCTGCTGGGTCTGCGGCTGGCCGGCAGGCGGCGCGGCCGGAGCGGACATCTGCTCCGAGTACGTCGACTGTGCCGGGGGCTGCTGCTGGACCGGCGGCTGTTGCACCGGCGGCTGCTGCTGGGCAGGCGGCGGAGTGGCCGGCCGGGACTGCTGCCGGGCCTGGCTGGTCGCCTGCTCGCGGCGCTTCGGCATCCCGCCGTCGAACCCGGCGGCGATCACCGTCACCCGCACCTCGTCACCGAGGGCGTCGTCGATGACCGCACCGAAGATGATGTTCGCGTCAGTGTGCGCCGACTCCGAGACCAGCTGGGCCGCCTCGTTGATCTCGAACAGGCCCAGGTCGGACCCGCCGGCGATCGAGAGCAGCACGCCGTGCGCACCCTCGATGCTTGCCTCAAGCAACGGAGACGAGATGGCCGCCTCGGCCGCCGCGACCGCGCGGTCCTCACCGCGGGACGAGCCGATGCCCATCAGCGCGGAACCGGCGTTCGACATGACCGCCTTGACGTCCGCGAAGTCGACGTTGATCAGACCCGGGGTCGTGATCAGGTCGGTGATTCCGGAGACACCCTGCAGCAGCACCTGGTCGGCCTGCTTGAAGGCGTCCAGGACCGAGACCGCACGGTCGGAGATGGTCAGGAGCCGGTCGTTGGGGATCACGATCAGGGTGTCGACCTCTTCGCGGAGCGCGGCGATGCCGTCCTCCGCCTGGGTCGCGCGGCGCTTGCCCTCGAACGAGAACGGCCGCGTCACCACACCGATCGTCAGCGCGCCGAGCGAGCGCGCGATCCGGGAGACCACGGGGGCGCCGCCGGTCCCGGTGCCGCCGCCCTCACCGGCGGTGACGAAGACCATGTCGGCGCCCTTGAGCGCCTCCTCGATCTCCTCGGCGTGATCCTCCGCGGCCTTCTGCCCGATCGCCGGGTTCGCCCCGGCGCCGAGGCCGCGGGTCTCCTCCCGGCCGATGTCGAGCTTGACGTCCGCGTCGCTCATCAACAACGCTTGCGCGTCGGTGTTGATGGCGATGAACTCAACCCCCTTCAGACCGTGCTCGATCATCCGGTTGACGGCGTTCACGCCGCCTCCGCCGATACCGACGACCTTGATGAGTGCCAGGTAGTTCTGCGGTGCCGCCACAGTCCGCGCCTCTCGCCTCGTTCTGTTCCCGTTGTCCAGCGAAAAGACTGAACCTCAACTGAATACTTAGACTTATGTCAACTTTAGATTACGTCGCACCGTACGGGACCCTTGACAGCAAAGTCCACGCGCCTCGCCGTGGTGAGACGCCTCACCGCTTTTCGCCTTTAGTTACTGGGAGATCGGGCGCGGACACGTCGTACACGACTGCCTTGCGTTTCATCAGCACACTCAGTACTTCGGCCTTGCGCGCGCTGTCATCGGAGCTGCCCCAAACGACCTTCACACCGCCCCCGAGATTCAGGGTGATCGAGTCCGGCGAAGCGGCCGAAATCGAACCCACCTGACCTCGCAGCGTATCCGGAAGCGCGGCCGAGACCGTCACCACCGAACGAATCGTCTGGTCCCGCCGCGGCCCGGTCACCTTGGCCTCCGGTAATCCGGTCGGCCGGGTCGCCAGAGTCTTGAACGACGTCCCGGTCGCATCCACCAACTCGTACCGGGTGCCGTCGGTGACGACGACGACCGGTACACGCTCGGTGATGACGATCACCACCTTGTTCGGCCACGCTCGGGTCACCTGCGCGTCCGCCACCGCCGGGATGGTCCGCACCCGGGTCGCGATCGCCCCGAGCTCGACCTTCGCCAGCGGTGTGCCCAGCGGCGCGGCCGCGGCCTGCTCGATCGTTGCCACCGGCACCGTGTCCGCACCGCTCACCCGGACGCCGGAAACGGCGAACGCGGAGGAGAAGTAGAACAACCAGACGACCAGAGCAGCGACCAGGACCACGCCGCCGCCGATGGCCCACGGCAGCCAGCTCCGCCAGCGCACCAGCCGTTGCCGGCGCGCGAACCGCTGTTGCGCCCGAGCCAGATCAGCGCTCTGGCTCATGACCCAACCCCACGTTCAGCAAACCCCACGCAATTACTTCAGCACAGGGTCGGCCGCGACCGGCGCAGACTCGCGGAGGGCGGCCCGTTCGGCCAGCAAACCAACGACTTCCGGGCCGATCAGCGATACATCCCCGGCGCCCATCGTGACCACCAGGTCGCCCGGTACGGCGAGATCCGTGACCAGTTGCGGTACGGCGGACCAGGACGGCTCGAACCGTACTTGCTCCGGCTTCAGCGGCACGTGGTTGGCGAGCAGAGCGCCGGTGATGCCGGGCTCGGGGTCCTCGCGGGCCGCGAACACGTCCATCACGACAACCTCGTCGGCCAGCGCCAGCGCCTCGGAGAACGCAGCCGCGAAGATCCGCGTCCGGCTGAACAGATGCGGCTGGAAGCACGCGATCACGCGCCCCTCCCCCGCCACCTGCCGGGCTGCGGTCAGGTCGACCGCCAGCTCGGTCGGGTGATGCGCATACGAGTCGAAGACCCGGACACCGTCCTCGAGACCCTTGAACTCGAACCGCCGCCCGGTCCCGGTGAACGCGGCCAGCCCCTCGGCCAGGTCGGCCGCGGAGAAGCCGAGCCCGAGCCCGACCGTCAACGCCGCCGCCGCGTTCAGCACGTTGTGCTTGCCGGCCTGCTGCAGGTGCACGATCGGGAGCTTGCGCCCCCGGTAGACGGGCACGAAGGTCTGCACCGCACCGGTCGCCGTGAGCTCGGTCACCTGCAGGTCGACGTCGTCGGACTCGCCGTACGTCCGCACGTCGACCCCACGCTCACGCGCGTACGCCGTCAGCTTCCGCGCACCGGCGTCGTCGTGGCAGATGACCATGAACCCGCCCGGCAGCACGCGCGCCGTGAAGTCCTCGAACGCCTGCCGGTAGTTCTCCTCGGTCCCGTAGTTGTCCAGGTGATCGGGCTCGACCGATGTGACGATCGACACCTCGGGCGCGTACGTCAGGAACGACTTGTCCGACTCGTCGGCCTCGGCGACGAACAGGTCGCCGGTCCCGTCGTGGGCGTTGGAACCCGACTCGTTCAGGTTGCCACCGATCGCGTACGACGGGTCGACGGCGCAGTGCTGCAACGCCACCGTCAGCATCGACGTGGTGGTCGTCTTGCCGTGCGTCCCGGCGACCGCGATCGTCCGGCGGCCGACCATCACCGCGGCGAGCGCAGCGGCGCGCGGCAGGATCGGAATCCCGGCGGCCCGAGCGGCAACGACCTCAGGGTTGGTCTCGCGGATCGCGGTCGACACGACCACGGTGTCGACGTTCGCCACATTCTCGGCGGCGTGGCCGACCCAGCAGGTCGCGCCCAGCGCGCGCAGGGCGGCCAGAACCTTGCCGTCCTTGGCGTCCGAACCGGACACCTCGATACCCCGCGACGCCATGATCCGGGCAATCCCGGACATCCCGGCGCCGCCGATTCCCACGAAGTGCACCCGGCCGAGCTTCTCAGCCGGCAACAGAGTGTCAGGAGCGGTGACGATCACGAAGCAGACCTCACCACATCGAGGATGATCCGCGCCAATCGGTCGTCGGCATCCGTCCGGATAACGCCCGTCGCTGCTGTGGACATGGCTGTCAGACGCGCGGAGTCGTGCAGAAGTTGCGGCACCGTGGCGCGGACCCACTCCGGGGTCACCTCGGCGTTGTCGACGAGCAGGCCGCCGCCCGCATCCACGACAGGCTTGGCGTTCTGCCACTGCTCACCGTTACCGTGCGGCAACGGAACGTAGATGGCTGGCAGGCCGACACCGGAGACCTCGGTCACCGTGTTCGCGCCCGAGCGGCACACGACCAGGTCGGCCGCGGCATAGGCCAGATCCATCCGGTCGACGTACGACAGCACCTTGTACGGCGCCGGTCCGGTCTGCGCGACCTCCAGCGAATTCTTCGGGCCGATCACGTGCAGCACCTGGACCCCGGCCGCCTGCAGATCCGCGGCCGCACCGGCGAACGCCAGATTCAGCTGCTGCGCACCCTGCGAACCGCCGGTCACGAGCAGCGTCGGCAGCTCCGGGTCCAGCCCGAAGAAGGCCTGCGCCTCGGCGCGGACCGCGGCCCGGTCGAGAGTCGAGATCGCCCGCCGGATCGGCAGGCCGACGTACTGGGCATGCGGCAGTTCCGAGCCCGGGAAGGACGTGATGACGTGCTGGGTGCAGTACTTGGCGGCGAACTTGTTCGCGATGCCTGGTACGGCGTTGCCCTCGTGCACGACGATCGGCGTCTTGCGGCGCCACGCGGCGACGTACGCCGGGGTGGAGACGTAGCCTCCGAAGCCGACCAGGACGTCGGCCTTGGCCTCGTCCAGGGCCTTGCGGGCCGCGGAGACCGAGGCCAGCATCTTCCCCGGGACGGCGAGCAGGGCGGGCGTGGGCTTGCGCGGCAGCGGAACCGGCGGGATCAGCTCGAGGCGGTAACCGGCCTCGGGCACCACCCGGGTCTCGATCCCGCGCTCGGTGCCGAGGGCGAGGATCTCGATGGTCGGGTCGATCCGGCGCAACGCGTCGGCGGTGGCGATCAGGGGAGAGGTGTGGCCGGCGGTACCGCCACCGGCCAGGACGATGCTGGGCACAGCTTTCAACGCTCCTGCAGCTCTGTAGTTAGGGCGTACGGCGCGAAGGCAGCCAACCGAACCGCGGCCGTCTCGTCTCCTTGAGAGCGGCCTGCGCACCGGGTTCGACCTTCGCGAAGGACAGCAGCATGCCGATCGCGATCAACGTCGGCAGCAGTGCGGAACCACCGTACGACAAAAGCGGGAGCGGAATTCCCACGATCGGTAGCAGTCCGATCACGGCGCCGAGGTTGACCAGCGTCTGGGCCATGATCCAGACCGTGATCCCGGCGGCCGCATAGCGGACGAAGGGCTCCGTGTTCCGGGTCGCGATCCGGCAACCGGCGTACGCGAGGGTGAGGAACAGCGCGAGCACGGTCAGTGAACCGAACAGGCCGAGCTCCTCACCGATCACCGAGAAGATGAAGTCGGTGTGCGCCTCGGGCAGGTTGCCCCACTTCTGCCGGCTGTTCCCAATCCCGACGCCCCACCAGCCGCCGGTCGAGAGCGCGTAGAACGAGTGGTACGCCTGCCAGCCGACCTGGGTCGGGTCGGCGAACGGGTTCATGAACGAGGTGACGCGCTCCATCCGGTGGCTGGCCGTGGTGACGAAGTACCACGCGACGCTGCCGACCACCACGATCGTCGCGACGAACAGGCGGGTCGGCGCACCGACCACCCAGATCATCCCGATCATGATCGCCATCAGCACCAGCGACGTCCCGAGGTCGTGCTGGCCGACGACCAGCGCGATGATCAGGCCGCAGACCGGGACCATCGGCACCAGCAGGTGCTTCCACTGGGTCAGCAGCTTCTGCTTGCGGGCATAGAGATCCGCGCACCACATCACCAGCGCGAGCTTGGCGAACTCGCTCGGCTGGATCTGCAGCGGACCACCCAGCGTCAGCCAGTTGTTGTTGCCCTTCACACCCTTGCCGAGGCCGGGCACGTAGGTCAGCACCAGCAGCAGGACCGCGCCGAGCAGCGCGAGGTAGGCGAGCATCCGGAAGTGCCGCGGCGTCATCCGGGAGGCGACGTACGCCATCGGGAGACCGACGCCGACCCAGATCAGCTGGCGGATGAAGATCGTGTAGCTGTTCCCGTTCGCACGCAGCGACAGCACGCTGGACGCCGACAGCACCATCAGCAGCCCGAGCACCAGCAACAGGCCGGTCGCACCGAGCAGGATGTGGTACGACGTCAGTGGCCGGTCCAGCACCTCACGGATCGCAGCGATCCACGGGCGTTCCGGAACTCGGGTCTTCCGGTCGTCCGGCGGGTCCGCGATCGACGTCACGCGATCACCCCCGGATCAGTCCCGGAGACCGCGTACGGCTTCGGCGAAGGCGTCCCCGCGGGCTCCGTAGTTGGCGAACATGTCCCAGGACGCGCAGCCCGGCGCGAGCAGCACGGTGTCTCCCACCTGTGCCAGCTTCGCTGCCTCCCCCACCACGATCTCCATGGCTCCAGTGTCCGTTGACTCGACGACGATCTTCGGGACATCTGGAGCGTGTCGCTCAAGTGCTTCCGCGATGACGGCCTTATCTTGCCCCAGCAGGACCACGGCCCGAAGCCGGTCCTTCGCCGCGATCACCAGGTCGTCGAACGTCGCGCCCTTCGCCTGTCCCCCGGCGATCCACACGACGTGCTCGTACGCGAGCAACGACGCCTGGGCCGCATGCGGGTTGGTGGCCTTCGAGTCGTCGACATAGTTGACCCCGGCAACCTCCGCCACGTGGGCGATCCGGTGCTTGTCCGGCGTGAACCCGCGCAGCCCGTCCCGAACCGCAGCCGCCGGTACGCCGAAGGCGCGGGCCAGTGCGGCCGCGGCCAGCGCGTTCGCCACGTTGTGCGGTGCCGGCGGGTTCACGTCCTCGACCTTCGCCAACTCGAGCGCGGAGGTCTGCCGCTGCTCGACGAACGCACGGTCGACCAGCAGGTCCTCGACCAGGCCGACCATCGACAGGCCCGGCATACCGAGGGTGAAACCGATCGCGCGGCAGCCCTCGATCACATCGGCGTCCAGGACCAGCTGCTCGGTGACCGGGTCGGCGACGTTGTACACGCAGGCGACCTGGCAGTTCGTGAAGATCTTGCCCTTGTCCGCCGCGTAGGCGTCCATCGAGCCGTGCCAGTCGATGTGGTCCGGCGCCAGGTTCAGTACGGCGGCCGAGTGGGCGGACATCGAGTGCGTGAAGTGCAGTTGGTAACTGGACAGCTCGACCGCGATCACGTCGTACGGCTCGGGGTCCATGACGGCTTCCAGCAGCGGCAGCCCGACGTTGCCGGCGGCAACCGCACGATGCCCTGCGGCGGACAGGATCGCAGTCAGCATCTGCACGGTCGTCGTCTTGCCGTTGGTCCCGGTGACGCACAACCACGGCGCGGCGTTGGCGGGATCGCGCAGGCGCCAGGCCAGCTCGATCTCACTCCAGACCGGGATGTCCCGCTCGGCCGCTTGAGCCAGCAAGGGCGCGGACGGCGGTACGCCGGGGGACGTCACCACGATGTCGACGTCCTGCGGGAGCGTCGCCGTACTGCCTGGTCCGAGGGTACTGTGCTGGCCGAGAATGATGGTCGCGCCGAGGACCTCGAGGATCTGCGCCTTGTCGCGCAGGGCCTCGTTGTCGCGGTCGTCGACGACGATCACGTGCTCGGCGCCGGCCTGCAACAACGAGTCGGCGCACGCGTAGCCCGCCGTACCGAAGCCCAGCACGACGAACCGGGTGGTCGCCCAGCCGTCGTCGGTGCGGTTGGTGAGGGTCATCCGGCCACCCACTCGGCATAGAACAGGCCGAGGCCGATGACGACGCAGAGACCCTGGATGATCCAGAACCGGATCACCACGTTGATCTGCTCCCATCCGAGCATCTCGAAGTGGTGATGGAGCGGTGTCATCAGGAAGAGCCGTTTACCGGTACCGGTGGTGGCCTTGGTGAACTTGAAGATGCTGACCTGCAGGATCACCGAAGCGGTGATCATCACGAAGAGACCGCCGAGCAGCAGGACCAGCAGCTCGGTCCGGGTCATCACCGCGAGGCCGGCCACGGCGCCGCCCAGGGACAGCGAGCCGGTGTCGCCCATGAAGATCTTGGCCGGGGACGCGTTCCACCAGAGGAAGCCGAACAACGCGCCGGTCAACGCTGCCGCGACCACGGCAAGGTCGTGGGGATCTCGCACCTCGTAACACTTCGAGCCCGGCGCGGTCGCGCAGCTCTGGTTGAACTGCCAGATGCAGATCAGCGTGTAGGCGCCGAACACCATCATCGACGCGCCCGCGGCCAGACCGTCCAGACCGTCGGCCAGGTTCACGCCGTTCGACATGCCGTTGATCAGCAGCAGCACCCAGACCACCACGAGCACCGGGATCAGGTGCAGCCAGCTGATGTCGCGGATGAACGAGATGAACGGCGACGCCGGCCGCTGCCCGCGTGCGTCCGGGAACTGCAGCGCGAGCACCGCGAACGTCACCGCGATGAGCGTCTGCCCGGTCAGCTTCGCCTTGCTCCGCAGACCGAGGCTGCGCTGCCGGAAGATCTTGATGAAGTCGTCGACGAAACCGACCGCGCCCATCCCGGCGAACAGGAACAGCACCAGCAGGGCCGAGGCGGTCGGCTCGGTCATCGTGAACAGCTTCGCCGCGAAGTACCCGACGATGGTCGCGATGATGAAGACGAGACCACCCATGGTCGGCGTACCGCGCTTGGTCGCGTGCGACGTCGGGCCGTCGGTCCGGATCTCCTGGCCGTAACCGCGCTTGGCCAGCAGCGCGATCGCCCAGCGGGTACCGATCAGCGTCAGCACCATCGAGACAGCGCCACCGAACAGGATCGAGATCACTGGCCACTCTCCTCAGTCAATGTGGCCTCCTCGATCAGTGCGGTCGCCAGCTTGTCGAGCCCGACGAACCGGGACGCCTTCACCAGCACCACATCACCCTGCTGCAGCTCTTTGCCCAACAGCTCGAGCGCTTCGTCCATGGTGTCCACGTACGCCGACTCGTTGCCCCACGATCCTTCCAGCGAGGCACCGAGGTGGATCGGGCGGGCTGCCTCGCCGACTACGAGCAGGCGCTGCACATCCAGCCGGACCGCGAGGCGGCCGATCCCGTCGTGCTCCTCGGTGTGGCTGTCCCCCAGCTCACCCATCGGGCCGAGTACAGCCCACGTGCGGGCGCTGCGGGCCCGTCCGATCGCGACCAGCGCCTTCAGCGCGGCGCGGACCGACTCCGGGTTGGCGTTGTAGGCGTCGTTGATGACTGTCACGCCGTCCGGGCGCTCGGTCACCTCCATCCGCCACTTCGACGCAGCTGTCGCCGCACTGAGGCCCTCAGCGATCTGTGCGGGCGTCAGACCAACAGCCTGTACGGCGGCCGCCGCGGCGAGCGCGTTGGCAACCTGGTGCTCGCCGATGACCTGGAGCTGCACCGCATGCTCCTCGCCGCCGATCTGCAGGGTGAAGGACGGCCGCCCGAGCGGGTCCAGCTCAACATCGGTGGCGCGCACGTCCGCTCCGGCCGCCTCGCCCCAGGTGACCACGGTCTCCTGGGTACGGGACGCCATCGCGGCCACGCGCGGGTCGTCGGCGTTCAGGATCGCGGTCCCGCCCGGCCGGACTGCCTCGACCAGCTCGCCCTTCGCGACAGCGATCGCGTCCTGGCTGCCGAACTCGCCGATGTGCGAGTGCCCGACGTTCAGCACGAGGCCGACCTTGGGCGGGGTGATCCGGCACAGGTAGGTGATGTCGCCGACGTGCCGGGCGCCCATCTCCGCCACCAGGAAGCGTGTCGTGAAGTCGGCCTTGAGTGCGGTCCGCGGGTGCCCGATCTCGTTGTTCTGCGAGCCGATCGCCGCCACCGTCGGGCCGTACGGCGCGAGCAGCTGGGCGATCAGGTCCTTGGTGCTGGTCTTCCCGGATGAACCGGTCAAGCCGATGATCGTCAGATCCGGCAGGCGGCTGATGACCAGCGCGGCCAGGTCGCCGAGGGCCTGCTGGGCGTCGGCGACCACGATGCACGGGTAGCCGTCGACCGGACGGGTCGTAAGGGAGACGGTGACACCGGACTCGGTGACGGCGGGCACGAAGTCGTGGCCGTCGACGCGTTCACCGGGAAGGGCTACGAACAGTCCGCCCGGGACGGCCTCGCGGGAGTCGGTCACCACGGCGCCATCGACGACGGCAGCGGGGTCCACCCCCACGAGCTCGCCGTGGACCGCCGCGGCGATCTCCTCGCACCTGACGCCTATCACTGCTCTGCCTCCAACAACTCACGCACGGTTTCGCGGTCGTCGAACGGGTGGATCACGCCGCCGACGTCCTGGCCTGTCTCATGGCCCTTGCCCAGTACGACGACTGTGTCGCCCGGACCGGCCAGCTCGATCGCAGTGGCGATCGCCTGCCGACGGTCACCGATCTCATGCAGGTCGACGGCCGGAACCGCCTGCCGGGCTCCTGCGATCGCAGCGGCCCGGATACTGGCCGGGTCCTCGCTGCGCGGGTTGTCGTCGGTCACGATCACGACATCCGCCGTACGGGCTGCTGCCGCACCCATCGCGGGGCGCTTGCCGGGGTCGCGGTCACCACCACAGCCCACCACGCCGAACAGCCTGCCCTTCGTCGCGCCACGCGCTGCCTGCAAGGCCAGTGCGACCGCGTCGGGCGTGTGGGCGTAGTCGACGATCACCTGCAGACCGTCGTCGCGGGTGAACAGCTCCATCCGCCCTGGCACGCTGGCGTCGCGCAGTCCGGCCGCGATGGCCTCAGCCGGTACGCCGACCTGCCGGAGCATCGCGGTCGCCAGCAGCGCGTTCGACACGTTGAAGTCACCCGGCAGCCCGATCTCCACGGTCAGGGTCTCGTCCGGTCCCTGAATGTCCAGCACAGTGGTGCCGTGCTCGGACGCGTGCCGGTTGGCGACCGTCCAGTCGGCATCCCCCGCGACGGACACAGTCACGAGCGGTACGACGACCTGTGCGGCCAGTCTGCGGCCGTACTCGTCGTCGATGGTCACCACGGCGACGTCACACCGCTCCGGGGTGAACAGCGAGGCCTTGGCGGCGAAGTACTCCTCGAACGTCTTGTGGAAGTCCAGGTGATCCTGCGTGAGGTTGAGGAAGCCGGCCACGGCGAACCGCGCACCGTCCACCCGTCCCATCGCCAGTGCGTGGCTGGAGACCTCCATGGCGCACCAGCCGACCGACTGCTCCCGCATCACTCCGAACAGCGCCTGCAGGTCGGTGGCCTCTGGAGTGGTCCGGACGCTCTTCACGACCTCGTCGCCGATCCGCGTCTGGATCGTGCCGATCAGTGCGGTCGGACCGAGCCGCCGCAGTACGGCGTCGAGCAGGAAGCTGGTGGTGGTCTTGCCGTTCGTCCCGGTGATCCCGAGCAGGCGCAGCTGACTGGTCGGCTCGCCGTACACGCGGGAGGCGACCGCACCCAGCACCTCTCGGGGCCGATCGATCACCAGGACCGGCAGACCGGTCTCCTGGGCACGCTCAGCACCGGTGGGGTCGGTCAGGATGGCGGCCGCCCCGGCTTCCTTCGCCTTGGCGACGAACGCCGCGCCGTGCGTGACCGCTCCGGGCAGGGCGGCGTACAGGTCGCCAGGAAAGACTGAGCGGGAGTCGAGCGTGACTCCGGTGACCTGGACGGCTGGATCCGGGGCCTTGGCCCCGATGATCAGGGCCAGGTCGGCAAGGGCTACCGGCACCACGTGCCGGGGTCGGATCGCTGCTACGGCACCGCCTGCGGCGGTAGGGGTGGACACGGGCCCAGAGGCTACCGCTCCAGACCCTGCGACACCTACCTGACCCTGCGTCACCGCCTGTGTCACCAGGTGGTCGGGACGTTCTGCTGCTTCGCCCCCGTCGGAGGAACCGCGTACTTCTGCAGCGCGTAACTCATCACGTCCCGGAACACCGGACCTCCCTGGAAGCCACCACCCCGAGCACCCGTCGGGTCGTGCAGTACGACGTACACAACGAACCGCGGGTTGTCGGCCGGAGCGAATCCGGCGAAAGAAGTCGCCCACTTGCGGTAGCAACCGCAGGCGGAGTCGACCTGCTGCGCCGTACCGGTCTTGCCGGCCACCAGGTAGCCGTCGATCGCCGCCTGCGGCGCAGTGCCCTTGTCAGCGGTCACCGCCTCCATCATGGTGGCGACCTCCTTGGCGGCCTTCTCGCTCACCACACGGCGCGGTGGGGCGCTCTCGTTGGGCGTCAGACCGCCGTTGGGCTGGATCCAGTTGCGGACCAGCTTCGGCGGCACGTAGACGCCGCCGTTGGCCACCGCGTTGACCGCGGAAGCCTCCTGGACCGCGTTCACCGACAGGCCCTGGCCGAACGCGACGTTCGAGCGGGTGATCTCCGGCCACTCGTCGCCCTGCATCAGCCGGCCCTTGCTCTCGCCGGGGAAGCCCAGACCGGTGGGCTCGCCGAAGCCGAAGTCGTGCAGGTACTTCACGAACTGCGGGATCCGCATCTGCTGCGCGGCCATGATCGTCCCGACGTTCGACGACTTCGCGATCACGCCGGCGATGGTCAGGTTCAGCTTGCCGTGGTCCCAGTGGTCCTTGACCCGGGACGCACCGACCGGGATGCTGCCCGGCACCTGGAGCTTGGTGTTCAGGTCGATCAGCCCGGCGTCGGCCAGCGCGGCCATCGTGACGACCTTCTGCACGCTGCCCGGCTCGTAGGTCCGCTCCAGCGCCGGGTTCTTCAGGTCACCGGACTTGAACTTCTTCGCGTTCGGGTCGAAGGTCGGGTAGTTGGCCATCGCGAGGATCTCGTTGCTCTTGACCTCGGTCACGATCACCGTGCCACCACTGGCCTTGTACTTCTTGACCGCTTCCTCGATCCGCTTCTCGGCGAACCACTGCAGGTCCGCGTCCAGGGTCAGCTGGGCGCCGACACCAGGCCGCGGCTCCTCGACGGTGTGGTTCGCGTTCGGGATCTTGTTGCCGTTGCGGTCCACCTCGTACATCGACTTGCCGTCCTGACCGGACAGCTTGCTGTTCAGGCCGTACTCGAGACCGGACAGGCCCTTGCCGTCGTCCCCGGTGATGCCCACCACGGTCGCGGCGATCGAGCCGTTCGGGTGGCTGCGGATCGGGTCCGCCTCGGTGTAGATCCCGAGCAGCGCCGGCGCCTTCAGGCTGTCCGGCTTGCCCTTGTTCTGCTGGGCGAGCACCTTGTTGCCGGCCTTCATCTCGGCCTGGATCTCGTTCCACGTCTCCGGGCTGACCTCGCCGGCCAGCTTGACGTACCGGCCGGTGCCGGAGAGCTGCGCGAGCAGCTTGTCCGCCGTCGTGATCCCGGTGAGCTTCGGAGCCAGGATCGACACCAGCTGCGCCGCGACCGGCTTGGTCTGCTTCGGGTCCGCGGTGATCGCGACAGTGTCCTCGGTGACCGAGAACTCCACGCCGTTGCGGTCGGTGATCGAGCCACGCGACGCATGCAGGACGGAGGTCTTGTTGTTCTCCTTGCTCGCCGCCAGCGCGTAGCTGTCCGGGTCGACACCCTGCAACAGCACGAGGCGCCCGGCGAACAGCGACAGCACGAACGCCATCACTCCGAACGTCAGTCGCAGTCGCAGCGTGGACCGCCCGAGCTTCAGCGTCCGCGGCGGCTTCTTCACACGTGCCTTCTTGGGACGCGGCTGTGGCCGGTTCTGCGGCGGGCGCTTACGAGCGCTGCTCTTCTTGGCAGCGGTCTTCTTCGCCGGCGCCTTGCGCGGACCGCCTTCAGCAGCGGTACGGCGCGGCACCGGGCGACCGTCGCGTGGCGGCACCCGCTTGGCCGGTGCGGCCTTCTTGGCCGCTGCCTTCTTCGCAGGAGCTGCCTTCTTGACTGCAGCCTTCTTCACCGGACGGCGTGGCTCGGTCTGCTGCCGCTGCGCCTCTTCCTGCTCGCGGGCCTGCCGGAGCAGGCGCTCACGGGTGGACTCGGGACGCTGCGGCGTTGCGCGCGTGCGGTCCGTAGCGGGTGACGGACGAGACGGGGTGGAACGCGGCGGTGTACCGCGACCGGATCCGCCCTTGCGTGGCGGCTCGTTACCCCGTCGGTCCGTCATCCGATCATCCCCCGGTGGTCGTGTTGGCGGGTGGCTTCGTCGTACCGGGCTTGTTCGTGCCCGGTGTGACCGGCTTGTTGGTCTGCGTGTTCGCCGGCGGCTTGCTCGTCACCGGCGGCTTGCCGGCGGGCGGAGCCGACGGCTGCACGCCCTCCGGCGTACCGGGCCCGAACATCGCCTTGCCGGTGCCCGCCTTGCCTTCCTTCGGTACGCCGAGGACCTGGCCGTCGGACAGCCGCAGGAAGACCGGGTTCGGGTTCGGCACCATGCCCATCTTCAGCGCGCGGTCCGCCAGGTTCTGCGGCGACTCCAGCGTGCGGACCTCCTTCTCCAGCTGCTCCTGCTGGTCGCGCAACTGGCCGGCCTGCTCGTTCAGCTTGGTGATTCCGAAGGTCCCGCGCTGCAGTTCGGTGTTGAGCAGCAGCAGGCCGATCAGGCCGGCCGCCAGCAGCGACACCACGAAGATGACGAACGGCATCCGCGGTGGCCGGAACGGCGCGCCGTAGACGACGCGGAGCTTCGGCTCGGACCGCTTCGCCGGCGGCGTGGCCGGCTGGACGCGCGCCTTCTGTGGGCTGAACACAGTGCTCATCAGGCCACCATTCCCTTCTCGCGGACCCGCTCGGCCGCCCGCACGCGAACGGAGGCCGACCGCGGGTTCTCCGCGAGCTCCTCCTCGGTCGGCCGCTCGGCACCCCTGGTGAGGATCCGCAGATATGGTTCGTGGCCCGCCGGAATCACCGGCAGGTCGTCCGGTACGTCGGTCTTGGTGCCGGCCGCCAGCGTCTGCTTGGCGATCCGGTCCTCGAGCGACTGGTAGCTCATGACAACGATCCGCCCGTGCAGCGCCAGCGCCCGTAGTGCATTGGGCAGCGCACGACGCAGTACCTCGAGCTCGCCGTTGACTTCGATCCGCAACGCCTGGAACGTCCGCTTGGCCGGGTGCCCGCCGGTACGACGGGCCGCCTGCGGGATGGAGTCACGCACCAGCTCGGACAGCCGCGCACTGTTCGTGAACGGCTCGGTCTCGCGCTCCCGCACGATCCGGTCCGCGATCCGGCGGGAGAACTTCTCCTCGCCGTACTGGAACAGGATGCGCGCGAGCTCGGCCGAGCTGTAGGTGTTCAGGATGTCGGCCGCGGTGGTCGGGCCGGTCGAGTCCATCCGCATGTCCAGCGGCGCGTCCTGCGCGTAGGCGAAGCCACGGTCGGCCTCGTCCAGCTGCATCGACGAGACGCCGAGGTCGAACAGGATGCCGTCGATCGCCGGCACGCCGAGGTCGTCGAGCACCTGCGGCAGCTCGTCGTACACGGCGTGCACGAACGTGGTCCGGTCCTCGTACGGCGCCAGTCGCTCACCGGCCAGCCGCAGCGCGGCGGGATCCCGGTCGAGACCGATCAGCCGCATCTCGGGAAACTCACGCAGGAAGGCTTCGGAGTGACCGCCGAGCCCGAGGGTCGCGTCAACGAAAACAGCGCCGGGCCGCGTGAGTGCGGGAGCCAGCAGCGCGACCACGCGCTCCAGCATCACCGGCACATGCCGCTCCGACGCATCCATGTCTCGACCCTTCTCGTCGCTGCGGGAGCGACCCTGCCCCCGCAGGTCCCTGTTGTTCGTAGTGCAGTTGTTCGTAGTGCTGGTGAGTTGGCGACCGGATATGACTCCGTCCGGTCAGATCGCGGGTACGACGTCCGGGGAAGTACTCCGTCGTTTGGCGCCGGGGAAGTGGCGTCAACACTCGAAGTCGGAGGTCGGACCCGTGATCTCACCGGACGGCCGGTGTGCTCGCGCGCCGCAAACTCATTCTTTTGTCTCAGAAGATGCCGGGCAGAACCTCTTCGGAGAGATCGGCGAATGCCTGCTCCTGCTCCTGGGAGTACCTGTTCCAGTTCTCCGTGTTCCAGATCTCCACCCGGTTCATCGCCCCGATGACGACACAGTCGCGATCCAGTCCCGCGTAATCGCGCAGCATCGGCGGGATGGTGACCCGGCCCTGCTTGTCCGGCACCTCGTTGGAGGCTCCGGCGAACAACATCCGTAGGTAGTCCCGCGCACCCTTGTTGGTGATCGGCGCCTGCTTCAACTGCTCGGTCAGCTGGATGAACTCGCGCTCCGGCCACACGGACAGCGACCGCTCCTGTCCACGCGTGATGACCAGACCTTCAGCCAGTTCGTCCCGGAACTTCGCCGGCAGGAACAGCCGTCCTTTGTCGTCGAGCTTGGGGAAGTGAGTTCCGAGGAACACGCTCCACCTCCCCGTTGCGGACTCTCCGTCTCAGGCGAGCTGCTTTCCACCACTTCGGTTCCACTGCGCTCCACCTTACTCCACTTCGCCCCACCGTCAACCAACTTCCGCCCCCTGTCCCCCACCTCAAGCGCAAATCGACTGGGCGTGTCCCGCGTGTCGTTGCGCCGGAAGGCAGCGCGGAACGGGCCGGTGGAGCGAAGTGGAGGACGTGGTGGAGGAATGTGGAGGAGAGGGTTCAGAACGGGTAGAAGAAAGGTGCGAACCGAACGCGTGTTTCCGGCGTCGTACGGCGCACTCGGTATTTCCCCCACCCGTACGCTGGGAGGGGCACCGAAACGCCAGGTAACGAAACCTCGGCTGCTCTAGGTCCGACCCTCACTCCGGGTGAGAATGTGTCGGCCGTCAACGAATTTGGGGAGGACCCAGGGTGAGCACCACCGCGACCAGCCCGCTGGCAGGAGGCGGGGACTTCGACGAGCTGTCCGAAGTCGCCGGACGAGTCCGCCGCGCGATCGAGCAGGTGATCGAAGGCAAACCCGACGTGGTCGAGGTCGCCATCACCGTCCTGCTGGCCGAAGGCCATCTCTTGATCGAGGACGTACCGGGTGTCGGCAAGACGATGCTGGCCAAGGCGCTGGCGAAGTCGATCGACTGCACCGTGCGCCGGATCCAGTTCACGCCGGACCTGCTGCCGTCCGACATCACCGGTGTCTCGGTCTTCAACCAGGAGATCCGCGACTTCGAGTTCAAGCCCGGCGCGGTGTTCGCGAACATCGTCGTCGGCGACGAGATCAACCGCGCCTCGCCGAAGACCCAGGCCGCGCTGCTGGAGTCGATGGAGGAGCGCCAGGTCACCGTCGACACCACGACGTACCTGCTCGAGGCGCCGTTCATGGTCGTCGCGACGCAGAACCCGATCGAGATGGAGGGCACGTACCCGCTGCCCGAGGCCCAGCGCGACCGGTTCATGGCTCGTGTCTCGATGGGGTATCCCGAGCCGGCGGCCGAGCTCCGGATGCTCGACGGCCACGCGGCCGACAACCCGCTGGCGAACCTGCAGGCCGTCACCGACGGTCAGCAGATCCTCCGGCTGGTGAAGACCGTGCAGTCCGTACACGTCTCGGAGTCGGTGAAGGAGTACGCCGTCGCTCTCGTCGGTGCGACCCGTCGTTCGCAGGAGTTGCGCCTTGGCGCATCACCGCGGGCAACGCTGCACCTGATTCGGGCAGCACGTGCCGCGGCAGCGCTGGACTCCCGGGAGTTCGTCCTGCCGGACGACATCCAGGAGCTGGCGGTGCCGGTGCTGGCGCACCGTGTCCTTCCCGCGGCTGAAGCGCATCTCGGTGGGCGCGGATCAGCCGACATCGTCGCTGGGCTGGTCTCCTCGGTGCCGCTGCCTCGCACCCGTCGGGACTGAGCCGTGCGGCAGGCACTGCGCGGGCTGACCACCAGAGGGCGAGCGTTCGTGGCGGCCGGGATCACCGCGTCGCTGTGTGCGCTGCTGCTCGGGCAGAAGGACCTGTTGCGCGTCGGCATTCTGCTGGTCGCGCTTCCGGTCGTCGCTGCCCTGGTCGTCGGCCGCACCCGGCTGCGGCTGCAGGTCCGCCGCAGCCTCAGCCCGAACCAGATCCCGGTCGGGACCCAGGCCACCGTCGAGCTCGCGCTCAGCAACGAGGGCCGGATGCCGGCCGGGCTGCTGCTCCTCGAGGACCGCATCCCTTACGTACTGGGGCATCGGCCCCGGTTCGTGGTCGACCGCGTCAGCCCGAACTGGAAGCGTACGGTCACCTATCCGGTGAAGTCCGACGTACGGGGGCTGTTCCAGGTCGGGCCGTTGATGCTGACCGTGGCCGACCCGTTCGGGCTCGTCGAGACGAGCCGGACGTTCACCCGCAGCCAGCATCTGCTGGTCACACCGCGGGTCTACCAACTGCCCGAGATCCGGCTGGGTGCGGACCGGGCCGGCTCGGGTGAGAACCGGCCGCGCGCGATCGCCTCGGCCGGCGAAGAAGACGCGACCGTGCGTGAGTATCGCGACGGTGACGACCTGCGCCGGGTGCACTGGCGTTCGACCGCACGTCGCGGCGAACTGATGGTGCGCCGCGAGGAGCAGCCCTGGCAGAGCCGGTGCGCACTCTTCATCGACGCCCGGACGATCTCGCACCACGGCCACGGACCGTCGTCCAGCCTGGAGTGGGCGGTCAGTGCGGCCGCCTCGATCGGCGCGGACCGGATCCGCCGCGGCTACGCCACCACGATGCTCGGCGGGCCGACCACCATCTCGGCGATCAACCACCGCTCGTCGACCGCCGTCCATCAGCCTTTGACCTCGCAGGCACTGCTCACCGAGTGCGCCACCGTCGAGGAACACAAGTACGCCGAGATCGCTCCACTGCTCACCGTCGACCGCCACGCTCAGGACCCGAGCCTGGTGATCGCGATCCTCGGCGCGTGCAGCAGCGAGGACATCACCGCCCTCAACCGCTGGCGGACCAGCCAGGCCACCGGCGTCGCGCTCGTGCTCGACGCGGCCAGCTGGGCGGTCGGCGCCGAGGCGACCGAGAAGGGCGCCCGGTTGCGCGCCGCGACGGACGCCACCGAGAACGAACTGCGCCGCAACGGCTGGCGGGTCGCCAGAGTGCAGCGCGGTGACCAGGTACCCACCGTGTGGTCCGGGCTCGGGCTACGGACCGGGAGAATCGCATGACCGGACACGCCAGAATCTCGCTCGCCGCTTGGTGCGCCACGGTGCTCGGCTCGCTCGTGCTGACCCCGGTCTTCTCCGGGCCGTTCCTGTTCATCAGCGCGTTCCTGTGCGCGGTCATCACCGGCGTCGGCGTGCTGCTGCAGAACCTGCGCGCCCCGCGCGTCGTCGTACCGATCGTCCAACTCGTCGTGCTCGTCGAGCTGATCTCGATGTTCTTCCTGCACGAGACGATGAAGTTCGGCCTGCTGCCGACCGGTGGCACCGCGATCGAGTTCAACGCGCGCATGGTCGAGGCACTGAGCTCGATCAACCAGTACAGCGCTCCCCTGCCTCCCGACAAGAACCTGCTGCTGTTCGCCACCTCGGTGATCGCGGCGACCGGTCTGCTGATCCACGTGATCGCAGTCCAGCTCCGGCAGGCAGCCTGGGCCGGACTGCTGTTGCTGATCATGTACACCGTGCCGGCCGCGACGGTGCACGGCGGACTGCCCGCACTGCTGTTCATCCCGCCGGCCATCGGCTACATCGTGCTGCTGTCCGCGGAGGGTCGCAGCCGGCTCAGCAGATGGGGCCGGCGGATCTCCGGCGTCTCGCACCTGGACGCGGCCGAGCCGGTCGAGGCCTCCGCCCTCGGCCAGGCCGGGCGACGCATCGGGTTGAGCGTGGTGGCGCTGGCCGCACTGCTTCCGGCCCTGCTGCCGGCTCTGCCGGAAGGCGTGATCGGCAACGGCCTGGCCGGTGGCGGTGCCGGCGGCACCGGCATCGGCGCCACGATCTCCAAGACCGACCCGATGCTCGACATGGGCAAGAACCTCAAGCAGCCCCAGAACGACGTCGCCCTGACCTACAAGGGCGCGCCGTCCGGCGGCGTCTACACGCGACTGACCTCACTCGACCAGTTCGACGGGAACACCTGGCGGATCTCCGATCGTGGCAAGGGCCGCAAGATCGAGGACGCGCTGGTCCCGCCGCCCGGTTACAACACCGGCGATCTCAGTCGGGTGCCGAAGTACAAGCTGGATGTCTCGGTCAGCAAGATCCTCCGGGTCCAGTTCGCCCCGATCCCCTACCCGGCACAGTCGATCTCGCTGCGCCGCGACTGGGCGTACGACGCCAGTTCGCTGGACGTCTTCTCGACCGACAACGCGGTGGTCAGCGGCAAGAAGTACACCGTGACCGCGTACGACCTGCGCCCGACGGAAGAGCAGCTGCGCAACGCGGTCTCACGCGGCGCACCCGACCAGATCACCGATCAGATCCCCCGCAGCGTGCCGCAGAGCATCAAGGACCTGACCAAGCAGGTCACTGCGAACGCCGAGAACAACAAGTACGCCGAGGCCGTGGCGATCCAGAACTGGTTGCGCCGGGACGGTGGCTTCAACTACAGCACCGACAACCAGCGCGGCAGCGGGATGAAGGCCATCGAGGCTTTCCTGCTCAGGAACAAGAGCGGGTACTGCGAGCAGTTCGCGACCGGGATGGCGCTGATGGCGCGGATCGCCGGGATCCCGTCCCGGGTCGGCATCGGCTTCCTGCCGGGGCAGGCCGGCAAGGACGGTCAGTACACGGTCCGCATGCACGACATGCACGCCTGGCCGGAGCTGTACTTCGAGGGCACCGGCTGGGTCCGGTTCGAGCCGACGCCGGCCACCCGGGCGGCGACCACGCCGGACTGGACGGTCCCCTCGGGGAACCCGACCAACCCGAGCACGACGCCGACCACCGCGCCGACCACGCCGGGACAGACCGAGGACCCGAACATCTCCAAGCCCAACAACGGGCGGGACCCGACCGACAACGCCGGTGCCGGGAGCTTCGACAGCGGCAACTGGTTCACGAACGGTGGTGCTCGCACGATCGGGATCGTGGCCCTCGTCGTACTGGTGCTGCTGATCCCCTGGATCCTGCGCAGCCTGAACCGGCGCCGCCGGTTCAGCCGCCCGCCGAGCCGCGTCGCGGCCGAAGGGCTCTGGTCCGAGGTCCGCGACACGTCCCGCGACCTCGGCCTGGACTGGAACGACGTCTCGACACCGCGGCAGTCCGGCGAGTGGCTGATCACGAAGCTGCCCGAAGAGGCACATCCGTCGGCCCTGCGGCTTGCCCGCAGCATCGAAGCGATGCGGTACGCCGGTGCTGCCGACCTGGCCACGGACCTGCGACCGGACACGACCGTCATCCGCAAGGCACTGTGGAAGCAGGCTCCGGCCCGTCGTCGCTGGCGCGCCCGGCTGCTCCCGCCGTCCTGGCGCTGGTACCTGAGCCGCGGCACCACCGAGGCGTCCGATCTGCTGGACGAGTTCGACCTGCTGCTGGCCCGGCTGCGGAGCATGATCCTCCGCCGCCGGCACGCAAGCTGAGGCACCTGAGGTAGCAACGCAAACACCCCGAGCCCACCAGGGACTCGGGGTGTTTGTCGTGCGGAGCTGGTTGCTTCCTAGAGGTCTTCGTCGCGCCGGCGGCGCCAGCGGTCTTCCATCCGCTCCATGAAGCTGCCAGACGAGTCATGTTTGGTCCGGTGCCGCTTCGAGGACGGTGGCGGCGGCGGTAGGTCGTCGGCGTCGCCCGCGTTGCTGATCCGCTTCATACTCAGCGCGGCGATGTACAGACAGGCGACCATCATCACGAAGCCGATGACGCCAATGATCGTGTTGGGGACGATCGCACCGGTCATCAGCACCGCGATGCCCAGCACGAATCCGACGCCGGCGAGCACTGCCCGGCGCTTGTAGTAAGCGCGCACATTGGTCCCTCGCATGGCGGAGACAAACTTCGGGTCTTCCGCTGCCAGGGCGCGTTCGAGCTGCTCGAACTGGCGCTGCTCTTCTTCCGAGAGGGGCACCGTCGATCCCTCCATGGTGAGCGCGATCTCGATAGGCCACCTTCAGTCTAGGCCGCGCCAGCGTCACACGAAACCCTGACCGCCTGTCCCGCGCGTCACGGTCCCGCAACTCCCCTCGTCACACTGCCCCCGAAGCCGCCGCTTCACGGCGTTTCAGCACCCCTTCAGGTGCCCCGGCGCGCTCAATTCCGGTCCGGAACCGCTCCCGGAACAGATACTGCGTGATCAACCACACTCTGCAACCTTCACCCGATTGCGTGGCCTCTGAGAGGTCAGCGAGTGGCGAGGATGTGCAGCTGGGTGGCCAGCGCCCGGAAAGCTGGGTGCTGGCTGGCAGTTCGCTCCAGGTCCGCGAGCGACTCGGCCGCGCCCGGCTCGGAGTCGACGAAGGCCGACGGAACCAGATCGGCGAAGGTCCGCACCCCGTGCACGGTGTGCACCATGAAGCCGGCGTCCGCGAGCTGCGCGGCGATCCCGGCCTCGTCGAACCGGCGCGGCATCGGATCGTTCGCACCCCAGCGGCCGTCCGGATCCTGCAGCGCGACCCGGGCGTCGGTCAGGTGACCGGCCAACGCGCGCGCCAGCACCACCGCGTTGCGCTGGGCAACCAGCAGGCTCAGTACGCCGCCCTCCCGCAACACCGAGGCCATCGCCTGCAGCGCCTGCACGGGATCATCGACGTACTCGAGGACGCCGTGACAGAGCACGGCATCCGCGCTCGACTCCCCCGCCAGCCCGGGTAGCTCGGTCGCATCACCCTGTACGCCGCGGACCAGCTCACTCACGCCTTCGTCCCGCGCCCGCCGCTCCAGCGACGCCAACGCGTCCGGGCTCGGGTCGACCACGGTCACCCGATGCCCTTCGACCGCCAGCGGCACAGCGAATCCGCCGGTGCCACCGCCCAGGTCGACGATGTCGAGGCCTGCTCCTGGATCGACCCGGCTCCGCCCCGCCAACGCAACGCGCAGAGCCTCGCCCACCAGCGCCGTCCGCACGGCCCGCCGCCGCCGATCCACCATCACGCAAACCCTTCCACGACGCCAACCCCCGACGCGCCACACCCTACTTCCCGCGTTGCCACAACCAGCAAACCCCGCCACCGAACCCCGTTCCGCCCCTACCATCGACCGGTGGGAATCTTCTCGCGCAAACAGCCGCCGATCAGCACCGAGGGCCTGCTCCTCGACCAGACCTGGGACGACCCGCCCCTCGACGCGGCCTACGCCGCCGTCCGCCACGGCGATCTGTCGACCGGTCTGATGCTTCTGAAGTCCAGCCCGCACAGCACCGACCTACGCTCGATCCGCATGACCGGCCTCGCCAATGCGGCAATCGGCCAGAGCGAAGCCCTCGAACTACGCCTCGAGGCTCTCCCCGGCGACCCCGACCTCCTCTGCTGGCTAGCCCAGACCCTCGTCTTCGAAGCCTGGGAGGTTCGGTCGGCGTACCGGGCCACACACGTCTCGCAACAGCAGTTCACGACCTTCCACGACATCCTGCGGACGGCGAACCGAGTTGTCACCGACGCGATCGACGGCTCCCCGGACGACGTCACGCCGTGGATCGCGTTGCAGTGGATCGCCCTCGGTCTGCAGTTCTCACTCGACGACAAGTGGCTCGTGTTCCGCAACGCGCTCGCCCGGCAGCCGGACTCTTATCTCGCCCACGCACGCCACGTTCAGACCATCGCACCGAAGTGGACCCGTCGCCCGGTCGAGGAGTTGCTCCAGTTCGGCCGCGACGCCGCGTTCGCATCGCAGCCCGGACGAGCACTCGGGCCAGGCATCCTGGCGCTGGTCTTCGCCGAAGCGATCGCCGAGATCGCGGGCGACCAGGCGAATCGCGATGCTCGGCTGAAGGAGCTGATCGTCGGCCGCAGCAGCATCCTGACCGACGCCATCACTCGCTGGTGGAACCCCGGCCACCTCCCCGAGGCCGCCGACCAGGAGGCCCACCAAGCCGTCGCCTTCACGCTCCGCGCCTTCAGCCACGCCGAGCACGCACTGCAGCACGCAAACCTCACGCGCGGCCGCATCAGCCACAACCCCTGGTGGATCTCCGGCAACGACCCCCTCACCGGCTTCGCCACCGCCCGAGCCAACCGCATGCGCATCTAACAGCGATCCCGCCACCATGAACAACTGCAGGTAGCCGCCCCGTGAGCGGGCGCGAACACCTCCCGCCGCCGCAACAGCACCCATCAACCACACACCTGCAGTCCTTGATGCCACTGGGTGCCAGTGTGCAGATTCTGCGGGGATCTCCTGCCTCTGACCGGCAGCAAGCCCCCGCAAACCGTGCGATTCGGCTCGCTGGGATGCGGCCGGAGCGGGTGAGCGCCGGGATGCTCGCCGCTGCGGCCGATTTACAGAGACGGACAGCTAAGCGGGTCGACGGCTGTGGGGGATGGCGAGGGCAGTGACCGAGGTTCCGGTTGCTTGAGCTTCCGGGCTACGGCTGGGGTGCGTGCGGTGACGGCAGTCGGAAACTTCTCGTCGCATGAGCTTCCGGGCTCCGGTTGCGGTCCAGAAAACGAGGGGATCTCCCCGCAGGTTGCCCCTTCTCCCCTCAAAATATGAGCAGAGAAGGGTCAACCTGAACGGATATCCACCGAAGTTCCGCAGCCCAGGCACACAATCCGAACCCCCGTGCTCGACCACCGCGACGGATCAGCCACACACCACCCAAGCCACACGGCTCTCGGCTAAACCGGCCGCAGCGGCGACCAGCCACCGCCTACCGAACCGGCCGGATCACCAACCGGCCCAACCGCAAACACCCCACCAGGGAACGCGAAGACCTGACCCCAGATGTCCCACCACCCACGGGCTGTACAAAGGCGACATGCCCTGGTTGATCGCCGCCGCGGAGCCCCGCAGCCAACGTCCGACGATCCGGAGACGACGTACGCGGTTCTTTCGGACGTTGTGTGAGCGGGTAGCTAACGTCCGACGATCCGGAGACCAGGTGTGCGGTTCTTTCGGACGTTGCGGGGGTGGCGTGGCGGTGGGATGCGCGGTTGGAGGGGGACGTGGGTCAGCCCATCTCCCCGCGCCTCTGGGGGTGATGGGCTGACTGGTTGGGGGGTATTAGCTGGCTTGCATCCAGGGTTGGGCGAGGACCGAGGCGGGGTCGGTGGTGGCGGTGAGGGCAGGGGTGGTGGAGAGGCGGAGGCTTGCTTCGACCTGGCTGTAGAAGGTTTCTACGGCGCGGATGAGGTCGTCGGCCTCGCGGGTGGTCACGGAGCGCTCCAGGCCGGCCTCGGCGGCGGCGCGCTGGGCGGCGCCGGCGGCGAAGAAGGTCGCCCACTCGGCGAACTCCGGCGCCACCTCGGCGAGCAGGACCCAGGCGTTGCGCTGACGGCGGCGGTTGCCCGAGCGGGTCGGGCGGGCGCGGACGGCGAGGACCGCCGCGGCGACGCGGAGCGCGGCGATGTGCGCGCTCGAGTAGCGGATCAGGTGGTCACTCGTATCGATCGCCTCGGCCAGGGCGGCGCGGGCACGGAACAGCTCGCGGCCGGCTGCACCGGCTGCTATCGGAGACACCGGAGAAACGGTCATCGGTCGGTCACCCTTTCCAGTTGCCAGCGGCCGGAGTCCGGGTCGTGCGCCAGGTCGAACAGCTCCCGCCGTCCGTGCCGGCCGCAGCCCGCCTCCACTCGGTACACCGCGCGCCGCGGACCCCAGTCCGCGTCCAAGACACCAACGGCTGCGGGGCTGGTCACCATTCCCGCGCCGGAATCGAACATGCCCGCGGCGGCCATCACGGCCCCCACGGTCGCCATCCCCTGCTCCTGGGTCCCGGGAGCGTGCGCGGCGACGCGCTCGGCGCGGGAACGGGGATGCGCCGGCGTCGCCGCGCCGCTCGGGACCCGCTGCGACCAGGGGTCGAGCCGGTCGTCGTGGGCGGCGGTGCCGATCACGCCGCGCTCCCACCAGGCGGCGGTCTCGGTCCAGTGCGCCTGCACCGAACAGACCCGCCACAAGCGGCCGCGCCAGAGGAACTGCTCAGGAGACTCGAGGCCGTCCACGACACTCGAACGCACCTCGACGGCTTCGTCGAACTCCCACATGCTCCATCGCCTCCTGTGTGCGAACCGCTGCTGCTCTTGACCGACGGCGGGGTCGGAGTCCCGGTGAGCGGGACCGTGATGGGGGTCGAGGTCCACCACGGCACCCGGCTCACCGGGAGCACCGGATCCCGATGCGGCCGCAACTCCGCACCGGGGCCGTCCAGCTGCCCGGGTCACCTCCGGCCGGTCTCCCGACGAGGCCGGACCGAAGGTAATCGAACATCTGTTCGAACACTTGAAGAGTAGCGTTGCCCGGCCGCAATCGTCAACGGGCCGTAAGCCCGGCGCGTCGCCGTGCGACCGATCCGCCCGACAGACTGGAGGCACGCAGACGAGAGGACGGTCCATGAAGCGGACAGCACTGGTCGCCACGGCGGCGGTCGCCGTGCTCGCGGCGGCAGCGATCGCGCTACCGCTCTTCCAGCCCTGGCGGCTGCTCACCGACAAAGCTGTCGACGACGCGCTGCCCGGCGCCTCCCCCAGTTCCGTCCCGATCTCCATACAGCCATCGTCGACGACGCCACCGACAGTTTCGGTGGCTCCGACCTCCGGGCCCCCGGCAACGACCGCGCCGAAGACCCCGGCCACGACGAAAGTGCTTTCCAAGGGCAGCCTGATCTCACACGAACACGGCACCTCGGGCGACGTCGCCGTACTGCGACTGCCTGACGGCTCCCGCGTCCTGCGGCTGGAGAACCTCGACACCTCCGACGGACCGGATCTCAGGGTCTGGCTCAGCGACGCCGCGGTGCTGCCCGGCCGAGCCGGCTGGCACGTGTTCGACGACGGCCGCTATCAGGCACTCGGTCGCTTGAAAGGCAATCAGGGCAACCAGAACTACCCCATCCCGGCGAGCGTCCAGCTCGATGACTTCCGCAGCGTGACGATCTGGTGCGACCGGTTCAACGTGTCCTTCGGGGCAGCGGAGCTGAAATCGGTGTGACCGCCATGGAGCCCGAGGCCTAAGCTGCAGAGGGTGAGCAATCATCCCAAGGTGCAACGCGTCGCCGACGCACTCCAAGCAGCCGGTGCGACCGGTGAGATCAAGATCCTGGACGAGGCGGTCCCGACAGCCGCGGCCGCAGCGGCCGAGCTGGGCTGCGAGGTCGGTGCGATCGCGAACAGCCTGATCTTCGACGGCGACGGCGCACCGGTCCTCATACTGACCTCTGGCGCACACCGGGTCGACACCGCAAAGGTCGCCGCCGAGCTCGGCATCACCAAGCTCCGCCGTGCGACCCCGGAGTTCGTCAAGGAGCACACCGGTCAGTCGATCGGCGGAGTGGCTCCGGTGGGCCACCCCGCCCCGGTGCCGACGTACGTCGACATCGTCTTGCAGCAGTACGACGTGATCTGGGCGGCCGCGGGGATTCCGCATTCGGTGTTCCCGACGAGCTACACCGAGCTGCTCGAGCTCACCGGGGCCACCCAGATCACCGTCAACTGACTAGAACGCCGGCCTGATGTCCACGTCGGCGGCCCGGACGTAGAACATCCGGTGGCCGAACCAGATCTGGTAGTAGCGATCCTTGCCGAGGACCTGCACGTGATCGCCCGGCGTGGCCATGTCGAACGTCACCGCGCGGTAGTAGTCGGTCTCGATCGACGCATCACTCAACGGATAGGACTGTCCGGCCCCGATCGAGTACTGCAGCGGTGTGACGGCCTGGTACGGAACACCTGTCGGGTACGCCGCCTGCTCGGGGTAGGCCCGTCCGTACACCGGCACTGATTCCTTGCCTGCCTTCGGAGTCACCACGACACCCGGCTTGGCATAGGCATCCGGCGCCGACTTCGGGCTCTTGAACCAGCCGATCGCACCGAGGTACCAGACCCCGACCCAGTCGCCCTGGCGCTTCGCGACGACGTACTGAGCACCCGCTGCGACCCGTGCGCCGTGGTCCCACGTCGCTGTGGTGCTGGCCGAGCCGTCTGCGTGCAGTCCGAGGTCCTTGACCAGCGGAGCGCTGTCGTCCGGTGCCTGGCGCAGGTAGACGAAGTTCGTGCCCTGCGTCGGGCACGGGGTGCCGGCAGTGGTGCAGCCGGTGACGACCTGCGCGTTACCGGAGAAGCCAGGCTTGATGGTGACGATCGAACCGGCCTTGACCGGGAAGATCGAGTGCCCGTAGATCGGTGCGCCGAGCAGGTCGAAGTAGTGCTCCCAGTCCCAGTACGGTCCCGGGTCCCAGTGCATGCCACCGACCGTGGTGGGCAGCGTGCCAGGCACCTGGTCGTGGCCGATGATGTGCGCGCGGTCGAGCGGGATGTGGTTCTTGGCGGCCAGGTACTTCACCAGCTTGGCCGAGTTCCGGTAGAGCGACTCGGTGTACCAGGTGGCGCCCTGAGCCGCGAAGCCCTCGTGCTCGATGCCGATGCTGTGCATGTTGATGTACCAGTTGCCGGCCTGCCAGGCGACGTCGTTCGCCTTCACGTGCTGCCAGACATGGCCGTCGGACGAGCGCATCGTGTACTGCCAGCTCACGTACGTCGGGTCCTGCACCAGGTTGAGAGTGCCCTGCCAGCCACCCTCGGTGTCGTGAATGATGATGTAGTCGATCTTGCCGGTCTTCGGCCGGTTCGCCAGGTCATGGTTGCCGTACTGGCCGGCACCCGCGCCGGTCTTCGCGTACGGCGCAGGCAGCCACTCGCAACCCAGTGAGACCGGGCACTCGACGTCGGAGTTCGACTGCTTCACTCCGGCCGGCAGCGCCAGCTTGGTGGCCTGGGCCTTGTCCGGCGCCACACTGACGGCCGGCATCGCGATCTGCTGCCCAGTGTTCGTCGTACGGGCCGCACCGCGCGCCATGATCGAGTAGACGTCATCGGCGAAGGCGGTCGCACCCGCGCGGTCCGCTGCCTCGGCGTACGACGCCACTGCGCCGTACCACTGAGCTGCGGACGTGTCCGCGCCGACCGGAAGCCCGAGCGACCGCTGGTACGACGCCAGTAGCGCAGCTCCACCGGTGATGTTGGCGACTGCGTCGGTGCGCAGTGCGACCGGGTCGAGTCCGGTCAGCTGGGACGCCTTGTACAGCGTGCGCAGCGACTCGGCCTTGGCGACCTTCTGCTTGCCGGACAGGTCGACGACCGTGCTCGGGTCGACAGCTGTCAGGTGCATCGGGCCGTAGCCGCCCGACGAGCTGGACGCACCCTGGTGGTCGTCCCAGCGGCTCTCCGCGTACGACACGGCCAGCAGCACCGACTCCGGTACGCCGTACTTCGCGGCCGCGGCACCGAAGGCCGAAGCGGCCGCAGTGGTGGACGCATCGGGTGGCGAGGCGGCTGCGGGTGGCCCACCCGACGACACGCCGGTCACCGTGATCGGCAACGCTACCGCCGCGAGTGCGGCGAGAATCTTCGAACGACGCAGCATGTTGGTTTCTCCTGACCCGAGGGCGGGGGCTGCCGGTCACACAGGCTGGCAGTCTGATCACTGTTAGTCGAGGCGACCCGCGCTGTCAACGGTTTACCAAGACTCGCCCTTCAGAGGTTCGATTCTGACGAAAAGGTACGCAGGTGGAAGCACTACCGTTGGCGTTCACAGCGGGCTGGGCGAGTGGGATCAACGCCTACGCCTGTGTGCTGATTCTCGGGCTGCTCGGCCGGTTCGCCGGGGCTGAGGACGTCCCCACCGCGCTGACGGGCAACGGTGTACTGATCGCGGCGGCCGTCCTGTTCGCCTTCGAGTTCGTCGCGGACAAGATCCCGTACATCGACTCGGCCTGGGACGCGATCTCGACCGTGATCCGGCCGACCGTCGGTGCGATCATCGCGGCGCTGATGTCCGGCGAGGCGAGCACCCTCCAGCAGGCCGTGATCGTGACGACCGGCGGTGTGGTGGCGCTGCTGTCGCACGCGGTGAAGTCCAGTCTGCGGCTCGCCATCAACACCTCTCCCGAGCCCGTCACCAACATCGCCGCCTCGTCCGGTGAGGACGTCGCGGTCGCCGGTGTGATGTCACTGGCCGCGTTCCACCCGGAGATCGCGCTCACCATCGCCGCTGTCCTGCTGCTGCTCGGGCTGATCGGCGTGTACGTCGCCTTCCGGTTCATCCGGCGTGGCTGGGCCCGCTTCAAAGCCTGGCGGGACAAACGCAGTGATCCGGCGACCGGGAGCAGTGTTGTCTGATGGCCGAAGTGATCGTCATCGGGGCCGGCCTCGCCGGACTCGCCAGTGCTGTACGTCTGGCCAAGCTCGGCCACCGGGTCACCATCTGCGAGCAGGACGAGCGCCTGGGCGGTGTCCTCGGTCGCATCGAAGCTGACGGCTTCCAGTGGGATGCCGGAGCGGCCAGTACGACGCTCCCGGCCGCGCTGCGCGACCTCTTCCGAAAGAGTGGCCGCCCGATCGAGACTCTGGTTCAGCTGGAGCCAGTGCTCGAGGCACGGCGGCACATGTTCGCTGACGGCTCGGTGCTCGACCTACCGCTGAATGATCGCGCTACTCAGCACGAGGCCTGGACAGACCTGGCTGGCGCCCAGGTGGCCCAGCAGTGGACCGATCTGGTCGACAGCTACAGCGACATCTGGCAGCTGCTGCGCACGACCTCGATCGAGCCGCCGCTGGAGGACAAGCTGTCCTTCAGCACGATCCGCGCTCTCAAGCCGTGGCAGTCGCTCGAAAAGGTAGCCCAGCGCCGGCTGTCCGACGAACGAGCCCGTGCCGTACTGCGCCACTTCGCTGCTCAAGGCGGATCGGATGCGAGCCTCACGCCAGGCTATGTCGGCGTGTGGTCCTACCTGGAGCGCACATTCGGTAGGTGGACCATCCCCGGCGGTTTCGGTGCGATCGCGGACGCCCTGGTGCAGCGAGCCAGCGAGCGGAAAATCACTGTCCGCACCAGCGCGACTGTCGCCGCTGTCACCACCAATGGCGGCGCTGTGACCGGTGTGCGGCTCACTGACGGCGAGGAGCTGGCAGCGGACATCGTGGTCAGCGACATCGACCCGCGGGTGCTCTACGGCGAGCTGGTCGACGACTCCGCCGCCAAGAAGGTCCGCAAGCACGTTCTGGCGACGCACCAGGCCCAGGAGGCGTACGTCGTCCACCTCGGTCTGCAGGAGCCACTCCCAGCGCTCCCCTTCGAGACTGTCCTGCACGGTACGCCGACTGTCGTGGTGCGCACGGGCGGTCAGGCACCGGCCGGCTACCAGGCATGGTCGGTCCTGGTCCACGGCTACCCGACTGACGACGTACTGGACCTGCTGGTCGCCCGTGGCCTGCACATCCGGGACAAGGTCGTCTCCCGCCAGGTGTCACCGTCCTGGTGGGCCGGAGTGGCCTGGGAGGGCTATCGCACCGCCCGCCGCCGGGCCGGCAACGTCTCCCCGGTCAAGGGCCTGTACTGCGTCGGAGCCGGCGCCCACCCCGGATCCGGCGTACCGGCGACCACTCTCGGCGCCGCCATCGTCGCGGACGCCATCGGAAAGGCCTGAAGAACGGAAAGGCCTGAAGAACGGGAAGGCCTGAGCCCCGTCTGCGGTTGATTCAACGAGGCGCACTAAGATTGGTCGTTCCTGTGTTTCGTGTCGGGGTGGTGCCCGGCAGTAGAGAGGATCTCGGTGGATCAAACCCCCCTGCCGGCCGATGACGAGAATGTCGAGCGGGCTGAGCTGGCGGCTGAGCAACAGCACGTTGACCTGGTGTACGACCGGGTCGACGTAGCGGCTCGATCGGCATCCCGAATTGCTGTAGACGGTCACGCGCGGGCCCAGGCCCAGAACGTGGGCCGGGTTCGTGACGAGGAGCAGACTGGTCTGTACGAGCGGGACGTGCTGGTGTTCGCAGCCGCCCGCCGGATCGCGGAGCTGGACGCGGAGCATGAGGGCCTGGTCTTCGGACGGCTCGACTCCGACCACGGCGACGACCAGCCGGCCGCTACGGCCGCCAGCGAGCTCGAGAGCCTGTATGTCGGCCGGATCGGAGTGCGCGACGCCGAGTACGAGCCCCTGGTGATCGACTGGCGGGCACCGGCCGCAGAGCCGTTCTACCGGGCCACCGGTACGGACCGGCTGAAGGTAGTCCGGCGCCGCGTGCTGCGGAACAAGGGCCCGCGCATCATCGGGATCGAGGACGACCTGCTCGCGCCGGAGCGTGCTCCGGCGGATCTGCCGGTGATGGGTGAGGGCGCACTGATGGCCTCCCTGTCGCGGGCTCGCGGTCACACGATGCGCGACATCGTCGCCACCATCCAGGCCGAGCAGGACCGGGCCATCCGGGCGCCTGCGCGCGGAGTCACCGTGATCGGTGGTGGACCGGGCACCGGTAAGACGGTGGTCGCTCTGCACCGTGCGGCGTTCCTGCTCTACAGCGACCGGCGCCGGTTCGAGCGTGGCGGCGTACTGGTGGTTGGTCCGTCGGCGGCGTTCATGGCCTACATCGAGCGCGTCCTGCCGAGCCTCGGTGAGAACACGGTGTCATTGCGTGCGGTCGGCGAGCTGGTCGACGGCGTGAAGGCCACTGCGGTCGACGAGGCCGATGCTGCCGCGATCAAGGGCTCGCTGCGGATGACCGGCATCTTGTCGCGGGCTGCGCGGGACCGGGTGCCGAACGCACCGACCACGCTGCGGGTCTTCATCGGCGGTGCCACCGTCGAGGTGGACACCAACCAGCTCGACAACGTCCGCCGGAACGCACTGCGCCGGACTCCGCGCAACCGAGCCGCGTCCGAGGCCCGCAAGGGTCTGGTGGCCGCTCTGTGGCAGCGGTTCCCGGAGGACCTTCGCACCGGTGTCTACGGCGACCGTGAAGCGTTCGGTGACCGGGTCTCCGACACTCCGGCGTTCCGGACGTTCTTCAGCCAGTGGTGGCCGGTACTGACGCCGGAGACCGTGCTGCGCTGGCTCGGTGACCCACGCCGGTTGCAGCGCTGGGCCCGCAACGAGCTGACGCCGGTCGAGATCGACACGCTGGCAGCTGCGATCCGCAGTACGGACGAGTTCACCATCGCCGACGTGGCGTTGCTGGACGAGCTCAGTACGTCGCTCGGCCGCGCACCGATCCCGGAGTCTCGTGGTGACGAGGAGTTCGACTGGATGGAAGGGCTGTCGGACGGTGTGAACGAGGTGCTGACCACCTCGGAGCGCCGGGCCCGCGCAGTCGCTGCCCGGGAGGCCGAGGAGCCGGAGGACTACGCGCACGTCCTGGTGGACGAAGCGCAGGACCTCTCTCCGATGCAGTGGCGGATGGTCACTCGCCGCGGCGCGCAGGCCAGCTGGACGATCGTCGGCGACCCGGCGCAGAGCTCGTGGCCGGATCCGGACGAAGCCCGGAACGCCATGGACTCGATGCTGTCGCACCTGCAGCGGCACAGCTTCCGGCTGTCCACCAACTACCGCAACTCGGCCGAGATCTACGCGTTCGCCGGTGAGGTGATCCGTCAGACCCTGCCGGATGCCGACCTGCCGAACGCGGTCCGGGAGACCGGGATCGACCCGGAGCACCGGATCTTCGACGCCGGTAAGGTCGCCGAGGCCGCCGGCGACGCCGCAGCCGAGCTTCTGCAGCTCGTCGAAGGCACGGTCGGAGTCATCGTGACGCCGGCCCAGCGTCCGGCCGTGGAGCGGGTGCTGGCCGAGCTCGGGGACCCCCGGGTCGTCGCGCTGACCCCACTGGAGTCGAAGGGTCTCGAGTACGACGCCGTCGTGGTCGTGGAGCCGGACCGGATCGTCAGCGACACGCTGGGCGGCGTTCGAGCCCTATATGTCGTCCTGACCCGGGCGACCCAACGGATGATTACTGTGAACAGCACAACCCATTGGCTGCCCGCCCGCGCCTCTTAACGAGGAAAGCTGGCGTCTTGACCAAGGTTCTGCGCGCGGCCGCGATCGGCATTGTCGTCGTATCGCTGGCCGCGCAGCTCACAGCTCCGGCAACAGCCGCACCCGTCAAGCTCAAGTTCGGTGCGTGCCCGCCGGACTCCGGTGCGACCCGGCAGACGTACTGCGCGACGCTCAGGGTCCCGCTGGACTACGCCAAGCCGAAGGGCCGCCAGATCACGCTGACGGTCTCTGCGGTCGGCAGTCTGAGCGCCAAGCACTTCATGCTGGTCAATCCGGGCGGACCGGGTGCCTCCGGCATCGGTATCGAGCAGTTGGTCAGCGCGGGCCTGCCAGAGAAGGTCGGCGAGCAGTACGCCGTGTTCAGCTTCGACCCGCGCGGAGTCGGTGCGAGCACGCCGGTCAGCTGTGGTGCCGTCACCAGCAAGCACCCTGCACTCCCCTACCTGCCGGCCAACGCCAAGCTGGAGCAGCAGCGCATCCAGCAGGCGAAGCAGGTCGCGGAACAGTGCGGCCGCAAGGCCAAGGACCTGCTGCCCTACATCACCACGGACAACGCGGCCCGGGACATTGACCGGATCCGCATCGCGCTTGGCCGGGACAAGATCGACTATCTGGGCTACTCGTACGGCACCAAGCTCGGTGCGACGTACGCGACCATGTTCCCGCAGCACACCGGCCGGATGATCCTCAACAGCGTGGTCGATCCGCTGGTGTCGACGTACCGGACCGGCTATGAGCAGGACCCGGCGTTGCAGGCGCGGGTACAGGCGCTGTTCGCGTGGATCGCCCAGCAGGACAAGACATATCACCTCGGTAAGACGGCGAAGGCAGTCCAAGCGGTGTGGGAGAAGCTGCGCAGCGACGTGTCCAAGAAGCCGGCCGGGGGCCGTGCTGGGATCGCAGAGGTCGACGACCTGCTGGCCGGCAGCCTCTACACCGATGACGAGTGGTCGTCAGTAGCCGATGCGATCGTCGACTACAGACACGGCAAACCTGACGCGCTGCTGTCCATCACCGACCAACTGGCGTTGCAGTCGGTGGACCCGGCCCAGCTGGCCTACAACTGCACCGACCCGGGCTGGCCGCGCAGCTGGAGCACGTGGCGCTGGGACACCGCAGTCGCCGCGCATCGCGCGCCGTCCATCGCCTGGCTGAACACCTGGTACAGCGCGCCCTGCGCGTTCTGGCCGGTCGGCCCGGTGCAGCAGACCACCATCGGCTCGGGCGAGGTTCCGCCGATCCTGCTGATCCAGCCCCGGTACGACGGTCCGACGCCATTGAACGGTGCGCGCCGGATGCACGTGGTCTTGAAGGGTTCACGACTTCTGATCGAGAACGGCGGCAACCACGCGTCGTACCTGATCCGGAAGAACCCCTGTATCGATGCCAAGGCCGAGAAGTACCTGCTCACCGGGGAGCTGCCGGCCGATGGCAACTGCCCGGCGAGCATCTAGAGAGGTCTGTCCCATGACCACATTGCTGCGGGCGGCAGCGATTGGCGTTGCCGTCATCTCACTGACCGCACAGCTCACGGTTCCAGCCACTGCCACGCCGGGCAAGCTCAAGTGGGGCGACTGTCCACCCGACTCCGGAGCCTTCCAGCAGACCACCTGCGCGACGCTGAAGGTCCCACTGGACTACGCGAGGCCGAGCGGTCAGCAGATCACGCTGACCATCTCGAAGGTGGGCGACCTGACGGCACCCCGCGTTCTGCTGACGAATCCGGGCGGACCAGGTGTCCCCGGCATCGGCATGGAGCAGGGCATCAGGGTCTCGCTACCGCAGAAGCTCTACGACCAGTACGCCGTACTCAGCTTCGATCCGCGCGGAGTCGGCGACAGCACTCCGGTCAACTGCGGTGACTTCGGCAAGCTCGACAAGCACCCGACTGCGCCGTACCGGCCGGCCAACGCGCAGCAGGAGCAGCGGCGAGTGCAACAGGCGAAGCAGGTTGCCGAGCAGTGCGGTCGCAAGGCCAAGGACCTGCTGCCCTACATCACTACGGAGAACGCAGCCCGGGACCTGGACCGGATCCGGATCGCCTTGGGACGCGACAAGATCGACTACCTGGGCTACTCCTACGGCACCAAGCTCGGTGCGATGTACGCGACCGTGTTCCCGCAGCACACCGGCCGGATGATCCTCAACAGCGTGGTCGATCCGTTGACGTCGACGTACCGGCAGTCGTTCGCGCAGAACGCCGGCTTCCAGACTCGGGCCCAGGCGATGTTCCAGTGGATCGCTACGCGGGACAAGACCTACCACCTCGGCAAGACGGCGAAGGCGGTCCAGGCGAGCTGGCAGAAGGTGCGCAGCGACGCAGCCAAGAAGCCGTTCGGCGCACGGGCCGGAATCAACGAAGTGGACGACACTCTGGTCGGTGTCCTGTACAGCGACGGCCTGTGGTCGTCACTGGCCGATGCGGTCGTTCAGCTCCGCAAGGGCCACCCGGACGACCTGCTGGCGCTCGTCGACCAGTACGGGCTGGGGTCAGTGGATCCGGGGCTGCTGGCTTACAGCTGCACGGATCCGGGCTGGCCGCACAGCTGGACCAGGGCCCACCTGGACACCACGGTGTCCGACCGGCGTGCGCCACTGGTCGCCTGGGGTAACACCTGGTTCACTGCGCCCTGCGTGTTCTGGCCGACGGGACCAGTGCGGCAGACCAGGATCGGCTCGGCGAAGGTACCGCCGATTCTGCTGATCCAGCCGCGCTACGACGCCGCAACACCACTGCTCGGCGCACAACGGATGCAGGCCGTGCTGGCGGGCTCGCGGATGCTCGTGAAGAACGATGGCAACCACGCGGCGTACCTGACCGAGCAGAACGACTGTGTGAACAGCCGGGCGGAGAAGTACCTGCTCACCGGCGCACTGCCGGCCAACACGACTTGTCCAGCCAGCACCTGAGCCAAGAAGGAGCCGTCAGCCGGCCGCCTTGCCGCCGATGAGGACGAAGGCGATGACACAGGGGGCGGCCGAGCGGTTGGACCAGGCGTGGTTGGTGCCGCGCTGGATCAAGACGTCCCCTGCGGACAGGCGAGTCTCCTCGGCGTCGAGCACCGCCCAGATCTCGCCACTGAGGACGATGCAGTAATCGAGCGAGTCGGTGGCGTGGATCTGCCGGCGGGCCAGCTCCTCGCCGGCGGATCCCGGCGGCCGCCAGACCGAATCCGGGGGGAATTCGACGGTCCGAAACACCGAGCCGTCCCGCGGCGGAGCCACTGGGAGCGGCTCGGCCGGGATGTCGATCGCCGGACCTTCGTTGTCCACCGGGGTCCGGCTGGTCCGCCACAACTGCGTGACGACGAACTGGTCCGTGCCGGCCTGGCAACTGACATGCGGGCTGATGTTGTCGATGGCGATCATCGACTCGCCGGCGCTGTTCAGCGCGGTGACCACGCGCCGGACCTTGCGGGTGCCGGGCGCCGGGGTGAGGTCGAGCGACGCGACGAGGTTCTCGGCCATGGACTACTCCTGTTCGGTCGGGCAGACGGTCAGTCGGGGATGACCGGGAGGAGGAGGTGCGAGGGGTGCTCGGTGTCGTGGAAGACGTGGTGGAGCGTCGTCCGGGAGCTGCTGATGTGGTAGGGCACGTACTCCACATCAGTGGCGCCGGCGACGCCGGTCGGCCGGTCCATGCTGGTGATCTCCAGGCAGATCCGATGGCCGGCACGGAAGAGGTTCGCGGTCGCCAGGATCTCGATGTCGTACTCCACGACCTCGTCCGGTGTGACCGGTTCCGCGGCGTCCCGGGTGAGCTGGTGGAACGGCTTCCACGGCGTACTGCGGTCCTGGTCGAGGGCACGGTTCGACGCCTTGAGCCAGCCACGACTGAGCTCACGCTCCGGCAGGTCGGAGGGAATCTCGAACTCGCCCTCCCGGGCGCTCCGGACCGACGGGTCGGGCCCGACGTCCTTGAGGACGACCATCCAGTTGGTGTCGTCCTGGTCGATCGACGCCCACAACTTGAGCTTGGCAGGCCCGGCGATCAGGACGTCGCGGGGAAGCGGGTCGGTCAGGAAGCGCAGCTTCGCGACCTGACGCGTATGGGTGAGTGGCATCTGCACGAACGAGTCCGGCGGGATGAGGTCGTCGGCCGAGCCGGGAGTGAACTCCTGGCTGCGCAGCCGTTCCCAGCTGGTCAGGTAGAGCTTGGTCCACTGCGTCTCCGGCAGGGGCCAGTCGGTGCCGGTCCGCCAGTCGTTGAGACCGCTGACCCAGTACCGGACCGGCGGCTCGTCGAGCATGCCGGTGTCGATGCCCTTCAGCCAGTGGTCGTACCAGCGGACGATCTCGTGGTGCAGACCGTGGAAGGGGCGCTCGAGATGGGTGTGGCTGAGGAAGAGCAGCTTCTTCGGGATGTCCGTCAGGTTGCGCCAGTAGCTCTGCGCGCCCTGGAGGTGGGTCTTGTAGGTGTAGCCGTACCAGCCGGCCCCGGTGTAGACGGGGATCCTGATGTTGCCGAACTCCGCCTCACTGCGCTCGACCGTGCCGGGCTGTTCGAAGGGGTCGATGAGGGTCTCGAAGACGGCCGGCATGTGCTGGCCCTTCATGCTGAGCACATTGAGGATGTGCCCGAACATCCGGTAGTCGGGGTTCGCCATCGCCTCGCGCCACAGCGATTCTCTGGCCGGCGGCAGCTCCCCCGGCACGCCCTTGTCCTGATGGAACACACCGAAGTGGCCGACCAGGTAGCGGAACAGGCTCAGTACACCGCCCGGGTGTTCTTCCCGGAAGCCGCCGAGCGTCCCGTAGGCGCCGCGGGGGTCGTAGGGGAAGATCGCCTTCAGAGCGGGCGGGTTCTGCCGGGCGACGTGCATCTGCTCGGCACCGAAGCCGGAGATCCCGATCATCCCGACGTTGCCGTCGCACCACGGCTGGGCGGCGATCCACTCGATCAGGTCGTAGGAGTCGAACTCACGCGAGCCGCCACCCTCGGACTTACCGATACCGCGCGGCATGCCGACCACATGGACGTAGCCGCGGGACGTGATGAAGCGGGTGTCCCCGGCTTCGGTCGGGCCCATCCACAGCGGCGACCACGCCGGCTGCGGCGGCAGCGTTGTCGCTTCCGGCGACAGCAGTTCCTTGTTGTAGATCGAGAACGCCAGCAGCACCGGCAACGGCTCGTCGGTGACCGGGCGGTGGACGTCGATGCAGAGCCGCACCCCGTCGCGCATCGCGACGTAGACATCCGGCTCACTCACCAGGCCGGAGTGAGTGGCCTCGCGACGGTATGCGGTGGGCAGTTCCGGAGAGGGAGCGAGTTCGCTCATCGAGGCATCTCGATTCTTCGGTGAATACGGCGTAGCGATGCGATGAAGCGAGAGACTGACATGTAAAGAATTACACGTCAAGGGCTCAGCATCTGACCGGGTAGGCCCAATATTCATGACAGACTTGACATGTTGAGGTCGGCAGAGCAGATTGGCCTTCGGTACGAGCGAAGGAGGTCGCGGTGACGGCGGTGTACCCACCTGGTGATCCACGCGCTGCGCTGGCCGTCCAAGCCCGGCAGGCGACTGCTCCGCGTCCGGCCGAGGTGTTCGAGCTGTCGGCGGAAGCACCCGATCGGGTACTGCGCAACGGCACCCGCTCGTGGCTCGTGCGAGCTCAGAACTTCTGTCTCGAGGTCACGGCGCTCGTCGCCGGCGACGAACTGACCGAGGTGTCGCTCCCCGAGGAGCACATCGTGCTCGTGCAGAGCGGGGCCGTCTGCGTGTCGGACGAGAACGACGGCCCGGTGGAAGTCACCGACCCGTCGGTCGTCATCGTGCCCCCGGGATCGAGCAGGCTCCGGGCCGGCACCAATGCCCTGGTGGTCAGATTGTTCTCGGCTCACGTGGACGAGGTTGTCGCACGGGCACGGAACGCCGGCTCCTACCGGACCGCCGACCCGACGGTACGGCGGTTGCCGCCGGTGGAAGCAGCGAACAGCCCAGGCCTTCGCGTCCACAGGCTGGCCGACGTACCGGTGTCGCCCGGCCGGCTCGGGCGGATCTTCCGGTCCTCGAGCCTGATGGTCAACTGGTTCGCCGACGAGCACCAGCCTCGTGATCCGGACAAGTTGTCCCCGCATTCTCATGACGACTTCGAGCAGGGCTCGATCACGCTGGCCGGGGACTTCGTCCATCACTTGCGCACGCCGTGGACCCAGCGGCTGGCCGATTGGCGGGACGACGAGCATCACCTGGTCACGAGTCCGTCGGTGACGATCATCCCGCCACCGGTGGTCCACACCACGCAGGGCGTCGGCCAGGGAGTTCACCAGCTCGTCGACGTCTTCGCCCCGCCGCGGGCGGACTTCCTCGCCCAGGGCTGGGTCCTGAACGCCGGCGACTACCCCGAACCAGGCGATCCGTCGTGAGCGCCGAGAACCTCGTCGGCACCTGGGTGAAGTTCCCGGCCCCGGAGGTCGTGGAGGTCCTCGCCGCGGCCGGGCTCGACGTGGTGGTCATCGATCTGGAACACGCGACCCTCGACCTGACGACAGTCTCGCGGATGATCGGCGTCGCCCGTGACCGCGGGGTCCGGCCGTTCGTCCGGGTCTCCGGCCGGACCGCCCGCGATGTCCAGCCGGTGCTGGACGCGGGTGCGGCCGGCATCGTCGTACCCCACGTGGACGATGTCGCCGCGGCCCGCGAGGCCGTCCAGGCGATCAGATTTCCCCCGTTGGGCGAGCGGGGAGCGAGTCCGTCCGGTCGCGCCGGTGGCTGGGGGCAGACCTCCCTGCCCGACTACCTGAGCACCGGTGCGGACGTCTGCGTGATCGCGCAGATCGAGAGTCTCGAAGGGCTCGACAACATCGGCGCGATCGCCGGCGTCCTCGGCATCGACGGTGTGTTCATCGGCGAGGTCGACCTGGCCGCCTCGACCGGGATGGCCGTCGACGTGCCCGCACTCCGGGCCAGGATCGAGCAGGCCGAGGCGGTCTGCCACGCGGGCGGGTTCGTGCTGGCCGGCGGCGCTGCCGACGGCGCCGAAGCCGCCCTCCGGTTCGCCCGCGGCTACCAGTTGGTGCTGGTCGGCACGGACATCGGATTCCTCCGCCGCGGTGCGGCGCAGGCACGCGAGTCCGTGCAGATCCCCGGCGGTGCGGAGCAGCCGGCTCCCCCGGAAACCGGCCGTCGATCCGTGGCCGCCGAGCTGACCCGGATCGTCGCCGATGTCTGGTTCGAGATCGACCACACCGACGGCTCCATGGTGTCCGGCCACTTCACGCCGGACGCGAACCTGACCATCACCGGCGGTGCCCTGCACGGCAAGGCGGAGATCGACGCGTTCTACAGCGCGCGGCACGCTCGCGGCCCGCGGGTCTCCCGCCATTGCGTCACCAACCTGCACGTCCTCGAGGCCGACGAGCGACGAGCCTCCGCGCTCTCGGTACTGATCCTGTACGCCGAGGACGGGGAAGCCCCGCGGCGCCGGACGAACCCCACGCTGATCGCCGATGTGTACGACGACTTCGTCCAGCAGGACGGCCGTTGGCTGATCCACGACCGGCGGATCGTCGCCCAGTTCTTGCCCGAGCAGAACACCCTCACCGTCCCGGGCCGGTAGTCCCCCGCCCAGGGACAGAACACCATCGAAGGAGCAGGCGATGACAGAGCTCGATGCCGGAGATCACGACACCGGCGACCTCCCGGACCGCTCACGCTTCCCGCTGCCCGCCGAGAAGGGCGCACTGCCGCTCGTCGACTCGTTCCTCTACACCGATCTGCTGCCCGAGGTGCCGGCCTTCGAGCTCAGCGCCGGGGAGCGGCACTACCGAGATCCCTTTGTCGGCATCACCGAGAGCGGTACCGCTCGAGAGGGCCTCTACTCCCTGGTCGACACCGGTGAGCGGCCGCTGGCGGCGATGGCAGCCGCGCGCGCCTACCTCGACGTACTGGCGCCGTACCAGCTCACGATCGCGCACCTGCCGATGACCTCTCCGGATTGGCGGTTGTGGACGAACGCCATCCCGACCTGGACGCCGAAAGGCATGCGCCTGGAGCGGCTGGACGAAGATCAGCGCCGGCGGGCGCTGGACGTGATCGAGGCCAGTCTCAGCCCCGCCGGGTTCGCCCTGGTCCGGGCCGCGATGAAACTGAACGGCGCTCTGGGTGAGCTCGTCGACGACTACAACGACACGCTGACCGAATTCGCCTACTGGTTCACCGTCTTCGGGGATCCCGGGTCCGGCGAGCCGTGGGGCTGGCAGCTGATGGGACATCACATCGACCTGCACTGCGTCTTCGTCGGCAGCCAACTCGTCTTCGCGCCCGTCTTCGTCGGAGCCGAGCCGACCGTCGCCGTCACCGGTGTGCACCGTGGCGTCCGGGCGCTCGACGAGGAGACCAGGCGTGGGCTCGATCTCCGCAGGTCGCTGAGTCGGGCCCAGGAGCCCGGCTTCCTGCTCAGCAGCTCCATCGCCGCGGCCGCCTTGCCGCCGGAGCTGGCCGGCCCCTGGAACGGGCGGCATCTGGGCGGTGCCGGTGCCGACAATCTGGTGCTGCCGTCCGAAGGCATCCGCGCGGACGAGCTGACCAGCGACCAGCAGGACCGCCTCGTCGAGCTGTTGCGGGTCTACCTCGACCGGATGCCCGGCCGGCCCGCCAAGACCAAGCTCGACCAGGTGCTCCGGCACTTCGACGAGACCCGCTTCGTCTGGCGGGGCGGCCACGACGACGAGGCCGCCTTCTACTACCGCATCCATTCGCCGGTCCTGCTGGTGGAGTACGACAACCATCCGGGCGTCTTCCTCGCCAACCCCGAGCCCGACCGGTTCCATGTCCACACGATCGTGCGCGAGCCCAACGGGAACGACTACGCCAAGAACCTGCTGGCCCAGCACTACGCACTCCACCACGGCGGCTCGATGGCCCACCAGGTCGATGCCGGCGGCAACCAATGAACCGCGGCCGGTGAGAGTCCTCGTCGTCGGCGCCGGCATCGGTGGGATGTCCGCCGGGATCGCGCTCGACCAGCACGGCATCGATGTCGAGCTGATCGACATCGACCCGCTCTGGCGGGTGTACGGCGCCGGCATCACCATCGCCGGCGCGACCTTGCGCGCTTTCAGCGAACTCGGCGTCTACGAAGACCTCAGGACCCACGGGTACGTCGGTCAGGGGATCCGCGTGTGCTCCGTGGCGGGCGAGCCGCTCTGGGACGTGCCGACGCCGATGCCGGCCGCGGCCGGTGTGGCCGGCTGCGGCGGCATCATGCGGCCGGTGCTGCACCAGATCCTCTCGAGCCGGATCCTGGACGCCGGGATCGGTGTCCGGCTGGGAACCTCGGTCGTCGGGCTGCGGCAGGATCCCGGCGCGGTCGAGGTCGGATTCAGTGACGGCAGCACCGGTCGCTACGACCTTGTCGTCGGGGCCGACGGCATCTACTCGCGGACGAGACGGCAGATCTTCCCCACCGCGCCCGAGCCGGAATACACCGGCCAGAGTGTGTGGCGGATCCTCACCGACCGGCCCGGTCACGTGGACCGGCGGCACTACTTCCTCGGTGGCCCCGCCAAGGTCGGCTTCACGCCGGTCTCGGCGACCCAGATGTACCTCTTCGTCGCCGAGCGAACCCCGCAGGAGTTCCGCGAACCCGGCGAACTCTACGAGACCTTCGTCGACCTGCTGTCCGGCTACGGCGGCATCGTCGCCGACATCCGTGCCAAGGTCACGCCCGAGACCGAGATCGTGTTCCGTCCGCTCGAGACCTTCCATCTGCCCGCGCCCTGGCATTCCGGCCGGGTGGTGCTGATCGGTGACGCGGCCCACCCCACGACGCCCCAACTGGCTTCAGGGGCTGGGATCGCGGTCGAGGACGCCCTCGTCCTGGCCGCGGAGCTGGCGAGTCACGGTGCCGTACCTCCGGCGCTCAACGCCTTCCTGCGACGACGGGAGGAGCGCTGCCGGTACGTCGTCGACAGCTCGATCGAGATCGGGCGTCTGGAGCAGGAAGGTGCTCCACCGGAACAGCAGACCGCCATCGTCGAGCGGGCCCTCGCGAAACTGGCCGAGCCGATCTGACGGCCTAGACGGACTCGACGCCGACGACCGGGCTGTCCTGGTCGCGATAGCGCCGTTCGTACTCGTCGAGGGCCCGGAGGGCGCGCTGAGCCCAGGCGATCTCGAGCTCGGCGCGCTCGACCTCGCCGTCGTACGCGATCTCCCGCAGCAGCAGTGTGAAGGCCTGCTGCGCGGGGGTCCGGCCGGCCACTCGCCGCTGGACGCGGGCATGCCGGCCGGCCGAGATCAGGTCGCGCGTCTGACGCACCTGGTCGCGACGGCGGACGTAGTACTCGACGTGCAGCTCGAGATGGCTTCGGACGGACCGCGAGCCGGCGAGGTCGGAGAAGATCAGCTGGATCCGCTCGGGGTCGCGATTGGGCCGGTACTGCGGGGCCTTCGAGACCCAGGCCACCAGCTCGTCGAGACCCGTCCGGGTGATGGCGTAGACGCGCTTCTCGAGCTTCTCACCGACGGTCGTGACCGCCCCCTCGATGAGTCCGGCCTCTTCGAGCCGGCGCAGCTCGGGATAGATCTGGCTGTGGGACGCCGACCAGAACCACCCCAGGCCGAGGTTGAACTGCCGGGCCAGGTCATAGCCGGAGTTGGGCTCGGTGGAGAGCGTTCCAAGGATCGCGTAGCGCAGAGACACATGTACATCCTGCCACAATCCGGCGGACTTTCACGCGGACCGGCGAAATGAGGCTGTAACTATTTAGATGTCACTATTGACATGATTTGCCCCGCATCATACGTTCGGCCCGCCGGCTCGGGGAGACCGCCGGCCGATCTGCGGGAGACGGAGGCCAGCATGAGCGTGGCGATGTCGGCAGGCGATGAACGGGCTCGCCCCGTCGTTCAGCTCGAAGGCTTCACCAAGACGTTCGGCGCCGTGCGGGTGCTCACCGGCATCAGCCTGCAGGTGCTGCCGGGTGAGATGCGAGCGCTGATCGGGCACAACGGCTCGGGCAAATCGACGCTGGTGAAATGCCTGAGCGGGTTCTACCGGCCGGATGCCGGATCCAGCGCCACCGTCCGCGGCACTCCGCTCGATCTCGGCGACGCGCGCTCGGCCGACACCGCCGGGATCCAGTTCATCCATCAGGACCTCGGGCTGATCCCCGACCTCAGCGTCACCGACAACGTCGCGCTCGATGTCGGCTACCGCCGTGGACGATCCGGCCGGATCGACTGGCGGGCGACCCACCAGCAGACCCGGGAGCTGCTCGAGCAGATCGGCTACGACATCGACGTACGCCGTCCCGTCCGCGAGCTCGCGATGGCCGAACAGACCGGTGTCGCCATCGCTCGTGCGATCGCACCGCGGCGCGGGCACGGGACATGTCTCGTCGTGCTCGACGAACCGACGGCCAACCTCAACACCTCGGAGGCCGACCACCTGTTCGCCGTCCTCGAACGCCTGCTGGAAGGTGATATCGGCGCCCTGCTGATCACCCATCACCTCGATGAAGTGATGCGCCACGCGGATTCCGTGACGGTGCTCCGGGACGGAAAGGTCGTCGCGGCGAAGCCGGTGTCCACCGTGGAATCGCCCGACGACCTCGTGGCGCTCATGCTCGGCGCGGAAGCCCAGCAGGACCTGGCCATTCCCGTCCCGGCCGGCTCGCGGAACCCGGCCGGCTCGGCGCTGACCGTCCGGGGGCTCGGCTCGCGGACGATCCGGAGCCTGGATCTCGAGGTCGGCAGCGGTGAGATCGTCGGGATCGCCGGCATCACCGGCTCCGGCCGCGAGGAGGTCGCCGCGGCCGTCTTCGGCGGGCTCCCCCGCGCCGGCGAGGTGCTCGTCACCGGGCGCACGCTGCCGCCGTCCCGGCCAGGCACCTCGGTCCGCCGGGGAGTGTCCCTGCTGCCCGCCCGGCGGCGCGAGCACGGCATCTTTCCCGGCCTCGATGTCGCCGAGAACCTCACCCTGGCACGGATCCCGGCACGCGGTCGCGTCGTACTGGACTCCCGCCGGCGCCGGGCGATCGCCCTGAAGTGGATCGATCAGCTGCGCATCAGGCCTGGTCTCCCGGCCCTGCCGATCGAGCAACTCAGCGGCGGCAACCAGCAGAAGGTGATGCTGGCGCGCAGTCTGGAGACCACCCCCACCGTTCTCCTGCTCGACGAACCGACGCAGGGCGTGGACGTCAGCAGCGCGGGCGTCATCCACGCCCGCATCCGGCAGGCCGCGCAGGACGGGGCGGCGGTCCTGGTCGCCTCCTCGGACAACGACGAGCTGGCCCGGCTGTGCACGCGCGTACTGGTGATGCGCCGCGGCGAGGTCGCCTCAGAGGTCCGGGGCGCCGAGCTCGATCGGGATCGGATCGACTCGCTGACGCTCAAGGAGCAGCCATGACCGTACCCGTTGCCGCGCCCCGCGCGCTCAGGTGGCTCGATCGGCACGTGATCCTGCTCGTCTGGGCCGGCGTCATCGTCTTGTTCGGTGTCCTCAGGCCCGACATCTTCCTGACCGAGCTCACCGTCAAGACGGTGCTGGCGGACCAGGCCATCACCTGCGCCCTGGCGGTCGGTCTGACGCTGGCGCTCGCCGCCGGCGTCATCGACCTTTCGTTCGCGGCGATGGCCGGGTTGTCGATGGTGATCGTGACCAAGCTCAGCATCACCACCGGCCTCGGCGTCCTGCCCAGCGCATTGATCGCGATCGCGGCGTGCGCAGGGCTGGGGCTGGTGACGGCGTTCCTCGTCACCTGGCTGCGCGTGGACAGTCTGATCGCCACCCTCGGCATGATGAGCGTGGCGACGGGGCTGACCATGAAGCTGACCGCAGGCACGACGCTGACCGGAAAGTTCAGTGATTCCTTCGCGGCCTTCGGTCAGGGGTACTGGGGTCCCTTCCCGCGGCCCTTCGGCTACGCCGTCGTCCTTGGCGTCGCCGGCTACGTCGTTCTCGAGCACACCCCGGCCGGCCGGCGGATCCTGGCCGTCGGGAGCAACATCGAGGCAGCGCGGCTGACCGGAATCCGGGCCTCCGGGTTCCAGGTGACCGCAATCCTGGCCTCCTCGATCGTGGCCGCGGCCGTCGGTGTCGTCCTGGCCGCGAAGATCGGCCAGGCCACCGACACGACCGGCACCGGGTACCTGCTGCCGGTCATCGCGGCCGTCTTCCTCGGCAGCACCCAGTTCAAGGGCCGTGTCAACGTCGCCGGCTCGTTGGTGTCGGCGCTGGCCATCGGTACCGGGATCAAAGGTCTCCAGCTCATCGGCGCCACACCCTGGGTCGCCGACTTCTTCAACGGGGCGGTCCTGCTGCTCGCGGTGGCTTTCGCCGCGCGCCGCCGCCGGCAGTAGCACTCGAGCACCGGCAGCCCACGACTTCGAAGTACCAGCTCTGTCCTTTGCACGACCAGAAGAACCAAGGAGCTCAGCGCATGCACATCCGAACCTCGGCGGCGATCGCCGTCCTCGCTGCGACCTCTCTGCTGGCTGCTTGCGGTAGTGGAGGCGGAACAACGACAGCTGCCGGCGGCGGGGCCGGGCCGTCCGGCACCAAGGCGCAGACAGCGCTGGCGCCTTACCTTCAGCCTCCGACCGCCCTTCCGGTCAGCAAGCCGCTGTCGACGACCCCGCCACCAGGCAAGCAGGTGTACTTCCTCTCCGACGGGATCGGCCTGTCGCAGACGATCTACTCCGGGTTCCAGGCCGCCTCGAAGGAACTCGGCTGGACGGCGCACGTGCAGACCTGGGACGCGGCCAACCCAGCGACACTCAACTCGGCCATGCTCTCGGCCGTCAACGCGGGCGCGGATGCGGTGGCCTTCGTCGCGATGGATGCGGCGGCAATCAAGGAAGGACTCAAGGCAGCCCAGGACAAGCACGTGATCGTCGTCGGCGCCGCTACCGGCAACAAGCCTGGTACGGCGGGGATCTCGGCCGAGGTCAACTCCGCGCTGGTGGCCGGGGTCACCCGGGGCAAGATGATCGGGCTCGGCATCGCGGCAGCCGCCGAGAAGTCCGGAACGGCCGCGCACGTCGTCAACGTGACGGCGCCGGTCTACTCCAGCATCCTCGAACCCACCGACGACGGCGTGGCCTCGACGCTCAAGGAGTACTGTGCGTCCTGCAGCTTCGACAACCTGAACATCGCCGCCGCGGACCTCTTCGCCGGCAAGGTCCCACAGCTCGTGGTCTCCTACCTGCAGGCCCACCCGGACACGAACACCATCAGTATTCGCGCCGCCGGCCTGATGCAGAACGGCCTGGTCGCGGCCCTCAAGGCGGCGGGCCTGCCCAGCATCGCGATCTACGGCGACTCCCCCCTGGAGGCGCAGATCGGCGAGCTCCAGAAGGGTGATGCGACCGGATACACGGGCAACCCGCTCGCCGTACAGGGGTGGCAGATCGTCGACGCGATCGCGCGGGAGGTGGTCGACGGGAACGGCGACGTCTACAGCTCGGCGGACGCCCCGGAGTGGTGGCTGACCACCGACACGAAGCTGTCCTCGGCGCAACCGGAGTTCCCCGCCGGCTACGAGGCACAGTTCAAGAAGCTCTGGAAGCTGCCGTAGGACCAGCCAACAGGCTCAGCCGCGTGGGACGACGTACGACGTCAGGTCTGCGTCGTCCACCGCCAGATCCGCCCAGCGACAGGTCAGATGCAGGACGGTGAGCCCGGAGGTCGGGTACTTCTGTGTGAGCTGAACCCGCTCCGGGCTGGTGCCGTCCAGCGCCAGCTCGTCGGCCAGCCACGGGATGCCCGGGGCGTGCCCGACCATGATCACCGTGCGGGCCTCAGCCGGGGTGTCATGCAGTACGTCGAGCAGCTCGTCCGTACCGGCGCTGTAGATCCGCCGGTCGTACCAGACGTCCGCTGCGGTCACTCCGGCCTCGGCGGCGTACTGCCAGGTCTCACGGGTGCGCTGCGACGGCGAGCACAGCACCAGGTCCGCTTCGATGCCTTGGGCAACCAGATAGCGCCCGGCCGCGGCGGCGTCCGCGCGACCGCGGTCGGCCAGCGGCCGCTCCAGGTCCGGCATTGACTCCGGTGGGACGGCCTTGGAGTGCCGGAGCAGGACGAGGGTGCGATCGACCAGCAGGTCGGACGGGTCAGCCATCAGCCCACGATAGGGCTCAGGAGCCGACGTGGCTGCTCAGGTTCTGGAAGACCTGGCGGGTGGCTGTCGAGCGGTTCAGCGTGATGAAGTGGATGCCCGGTGCGCCACCGGCGAGCAGCTGCTCGCACAGCTCGGTCGCGATCTCGATCCCGACCTGCCGCACGGCGACCGGGTCCTCCTCGACCGCCAGCAGCCGCTCGGTGACGGCCGTCGGCAGCGCCATCCCGGTCAGGTCGGCCATCCGCTGGATCTGCTTGATGTTGGTCACCGGCATGATGCCCGGCAGCACCGGGATGTCACAGCCGAGCGCAGCGGAGCGGTCGACCAGCCGGAAGTAGTCGTCCGCACCGAAGAACATCTGGGTGATCGCGTAGTCCGCACCGGCCTGCGCCTTGGCCGCGAGCACCTGGGCATCCGCCTCCAGCGAGGCTGCCTCCGGGTGCTTGTCGGGGAACGCTGCGACCCCGACACAGAAGTCACCGAGCTCACGGATCAGCTCGACCAGCTCGACGGCGTGGTTCAGGCCTTCCGGGTGTGCGACCCACGGCTGGTTCGGACCGCCGGGCGGGTCTCCGCGTAGTGCCAGCATGTTCCGTACGCCGGAGCCGGCATACGCACCGATCACCGAACGCAGCTCATCGCGTGAGTGCGACACGCAGGTCAGGTGACCGATCGGCGTGAGCGACGTGTCTTGGGCAACCCGCTCAGTGACCCGGATGGTGCCGTCGCGGGTAGTCCCGCCCGCGCCGTACGTGATGGAGACGAAGGTGGGGCGTAGCTGCTCGATCTCGCGCAGTGAGCGCCACAGCACCTCCTCGGCCTCCGGAGTCTTCGGTGGGAAGAACTCGAAGGAGAACGAACGGCTTCCGCTGGCCAGCAGCTCGCGGACAGTCGGAGTGCTGCCGGGGAGCGTGGAGGGAAGACCGTTTGCCATGCGCCAAGGTTACCCGCGCCGTCGATGCCTGTGCAGCGACCGACTACCCTCCGAGACGTGTATGGCGAAGTGGATATCCCCACCGAGGTCCAGCGCGCGCTGACGGGCTTCCTGGACCTGCAGGAGCAGCGGCTGACGGCCATCGGGCCGGAGCTGGGCGAGGTCGTGCAGGCCGCCCGGGACGCGACCAGCGGCGGCAAGCGGCTCCGGCCGGCGTTCTGCTACTGGGGCTTTCGGGCCGCCGGTGGCGACGAGACGCAGCCGATCCTGACCGCAGCAGCCAGTCTGGAGATGCTGCACGTCAGCGCTCTGGTCCACGACGACGTCATGGACTCTTCAGATGTACGGCGTGGCGCTCCGGCCGCACACCGGCGATTCGAGGCACTGCAGCGGGATCGGTCCGAGGCATCCGGCCGTGGCGGCGATCCGGTCAACTTCGGGGTCGGTGCGGCGATTCTGCTCGGCGACCTGTGCCTCATCTGGGCCGACGAGCTCCTGCACACTTCTGGCTTCGACGCGGCCGCACTGGCCCGCGCATCGCGCTTCTTCGACTCTGTGCGGGTTGAGGTGACCGCTGGTCAGTACCTCGACCTCGTCGCCCAGGCGAGTGGTGAGTCCGACATGGACCTGGCCCTGCGCGTACTCCGGTACAAGGCCGCGTCGTACACGGTCGAGCGCCCACTCCACGTTGGCGCTGCGCTGGCTGGTTGCGACCAGCCCCTGATCGACTCCCTGTCGGCGTACGGCCAGCCGATCGGTGAGGCCTTCCAGATGCGCGACGACCTGCTCGGTGTCTTCGGCGACCCGGCCCTGACCGGCAAGCCGGCCGGAGACGACCTGCGGGAAGGCAAGCGCACTGTCCTGGTCGCCTACGCCGTCGACCACGCGTCGGAGGTCCAGCTGGCCGAGTTCGACCGCCTCTTCGGTCGCCCGGACCTGGACGACGACGAGATCCAGTTGCTGCGTGAAATCCTCCAGGACTCCCGCGCGGTACAGGCTTGCGAGGACCTGATCACCGAACGCACCGAAGACGCCCTCGACGCGCTCGACCGCGCCCCCCTGGCCGACGACACTGCCCGAAAGGGCCTGACTGATCTCGCGATCGCCGCAACGTCCCGCGTGCTCTGATCTAAAGGACAGGTAGTGCGGTGAGCAGTGCCGGGGTCTTGGCCTTGGGCTGCTCCTGTACCAGGACTCGGAGCTGTCCGGAGTTGGTGATGTCTTCGGCCAGGATCTGCAGGGCTACGTCGACAGTGTCGTGGTCGTGCTCCAGCAGGTGTTCCAGACCGGTCCACAGGACGATCTCTGCCTCGCCTGTCGAGCGATCACTGAGGGAGTCGGCCAGAGCGTCCCAGTTGCGGCCGAACCAGCGCGGGAAGTCGAAGGCGGTCGCGCACAGGTCGAGGAAGCCTGCTTTGTCGTGGACGTCGCTGGTGTCCAGCAGAACGAAGTCCCAGCCCGCTGCGGCGACCTCCCGGCGTACGGCGTCGGTGGTGTGGCCGGACTGCCAGCGGTAGACGCCGGGGCGCAGGCCCTTGGTCAGCAAGGCACGCAGGTCGGTCATCCGTTGTCCTCCGCGATCCGGCGGAACGACACGTAGTGGTCGTCCGTGTAGTAGTGCTCGTCGCTCTTACCTGCCACGATCCGCCGGGCGCCGCGGTCTTTCTCCCCTGGCGTCTTCACGGTGTACTCGTGGTAGTAGCCGTTGTTCTGCTTCGGCAGGATCTTCTCGCGGTTGCCGAAGACCACTCCGTCGCGGCTGTACGGGTACGGGCCGCCCTTGTTGATCAGCTTCAGCGTGTCCTGCGCCTCCTTCGGCAGCTCGGCCACCGCGACGTACCGCAGGCCGCTGACCGGATCGACACTCGGCGTAGCGGTCGGCTGCTTCGCCGGTGCACAGCCGAAGAGCGAGGCAGCGAGCGTGAGCACCAGCATCGCGATCACTACCGCCGCGACGATGCGGACGGTCTTCGGATTGTTCATCCAGCACTCCGCAGTCGCCGACTGAACTCCGCAGCCGCAGCGGCCGGGTCGTCAGCCTCAGTGATAGCCCGTACGACGACCACTCGGGTCGCACCGGCCTCGATCACCTCGTCCAACCGCTCCAGATCGACACCGCCGATCGCAAACCAGGGTTTTGATTGCTGACGGCTTGCAGCGTAGGAGACCAACTCCAGTCCGGCCGCCTGACGACCAGGCTTCGTCGGGGTCTCCCACGTCGGACCGACACAGAAGTACTCCGACCCGTGCTCAGCCACCGCCGCGTTCACCTGGCTGAAGGTGTGGGTGGACCGGCCGATGATCGGATCCGGCCCGACGACACCGCGGGCCGCGTGCACCGGCAGGTCGCGCTGCCCCAGGTGCAGTACGTCGGCTCCCGCGGCGAAGGCGATATCTGCGCGGTCGTTGACCGCCAGCAGTTTGCCGTGCCGCTTGCAGGCGGCTGCGAACACCTCCAGCGCCGCAAGCTCGTCGGCAGCCTCCATGTCCTTCTGACGGAGCTGCACGATGTCGACGCCGCCGGCCAGTGCGGCGTCCAGGAACTGTTCGAGGTCACCCTGCTTCTCGCGCGCGTCCGTGCACAGGTACAGGCGGGCGTCCTGCAGGCGGTCCGTGGACTCAGTCACACGGCACAGCCTGCCATGCCGTCCCGGACGTAGGGTGACGGCATGCCTGAGCACACGTCTGATGTGGTGGTGATCGGCGGCGGTTTGATCGGTCTGGCGACCGCCTGGCAGTTGGCTACCGACGGCCTTCAGGTGACAGTCTGCGACCCGACTCCGGGCACCCAGACCTCCATCGTCGCCGCCGGCATGCTCGCCCCGGTCACCGAGGTCGAGTACGGCGAGGACGACCTGCTCGCGCTCAACCTGGCCGGTGTCGCGGCCTGGCCGGACTTCGCGGCCCGCCTCGAGGAGGCGACCGGTCTGTCCGCCGGTCTGCATCAGACCGGCACGCTGTCGGTCGCCTACGACGTCGACGACGCGGCCGAGCTCCGTCGACTGGCGGAGTACCGGCGCGGCCTCGGTCTGGCGGTGGAGGTGCTGTCCGGCCGCGAGGCCCGCAAACGCGAGCCCCTGCTAGCGAATGGCGTCTCCGGCGGCGTCTGGGTCCCCGGCGACCACTCAGTCGACAACAGGCAGGTGGTCACCGCTCTACTGCACGCAGTCGAGATCTCTGGCGTCACACTGATCCGTCAGAGCGTCGACCACCTCATCACCTCCGGTACGACGGCCATCGGCGTGCAGCTCGCGGACGGGAGCGCCGTACATGCCGCTCTGGTGATTGCCGCGACCGGACCGTGGTCTGCGCAACTGAAAGGCGTGCCCGCGGAATTCCGTGCACCAGTACGCCCGGTCAAAGGCGAAGTACTGCGGCTTCGGGTCCCGGAGGCATATCGCCCGGTGCTCAATCACACCGTCCGGGCGACCGCGCGCGGATTCTTGGTCTATTTGGTCCCCCGGCCCGGCGGGGAACTGGTGGTAGGTGCCACGAGCAACGAGCTCGGCTACGACACCCGGGTGCTCGCCGGCGGCGTCTTCGCTTTGTTGCGCGATGCAAGGACCGTGCTGCCGGTCATCGACGAACTCGAGCTGGTGGAGACGATCGCCGGGCTCCGGCCGGCCACTCCGGACAACGCGCCGATCCTCGGACCGTCCGGGCTCGATGGGTTGCTCTGGGCAACGGGTCACTACCGCAACGGCGTCCTGCTGACCCCGGTCACCGCGGCGATCCTCGCCGAGACCGTCCGCACCGGCGTGCTCCCGGATCTCGGTAAACCTTTTTTGCGCAGCCGTTTCGGTCAGTTCTGACCAAACAATATAAACATTGAGTTACAGGCGTAACAATCACCCCATTCGCCTCTGTTGTCACATCTGTATCAGCACTTACGGTCAAGTGACGTGACACGGGGAGATGGACTATGCGGAACGTCGTACGTGTACTGACCGGAATCGCGGTCCCGGTGCTGGCTGCCGGGGTGATCACCGCCGGGTCGCCGGGCTTCGGCGCCTACACCGTCAAGAGCGGTGACACCCTCAGCCACATCGCCACCCGCTACGGGACCAGCGTGAAGACCCTGGTCGCCCTGAACAAGCTCCCGGGCAACGGCAACGCCATCTACGCCGGCGAGGTCCTCCAGCTGCCCGGAAAGCCCAAGGCCGCGCCGAAGACGCGGACCGCCGCGAAGACTCCGCCCACGCGCTCCCAGCTCCGGATCACCCGGTACGTCGTGAAGCCGGGCGACACGGTCTCCAAGATCGCCAAGCGGTTCCGGAGCTCGCAGGCGAACCTGCTGGCGGCCAACCGGATGAAGGCCAGCGACCGCATCTTCGTCGGCCAGACCCTCCGGGTCCCGGTCAAGGCAAAAGCCAAGCCCGCGAAGAACACCGAGCCCGCGAAGTCCACCAAGGCCGCCAAGAAGCCCAAGGCGAACAAGAACAACACCTTCGCCGGCCGCACCTACGCCGACCACATCGTCGCGCAGGCGGACAGCAACCGGGCGACCCTGAAGAACCGCAAGCTGCCGACCCGCGCCCAGATGCGCACCCTCATCGTCACCACCGCCAAGCGGTACGGCGTCGATCCGGAGCTGGCGCTCGCGGTGAGCTGGCAGGAGTCCGGCTGGAAGCAGCGGGTCGTCTCCCCCGCCAACGCCATCGGCGCCATGCAGGTGATCCCGTCCACCGGAAAGTTCTCCTCCAGCATCGTCGGCCGCGACCTGGACCTCCTGAAGGCCCAGGACAACGTCACCGCCGGTGTGGTGCTGCTGGACCGGCTCACCGGCGCGGCCAAGCTCGACGTCGCGGTGGCGGGCTACTACCAGGGCCTCGGCGGCGTCCGGAAGAACGGCATGTACCCCGACACGAAGCTCTACGTGCAGAGCGTGCTGCGCCTGAAGGGCCAGTTCGAGAAGGGCTGGAACCCGCTCAAGTGATCGTTTGACTCCGGTAGGCCCCGGAGCCGGCAGCGCTGGCAGCGGTGCGCCTGGCGCTGTCGGCCTGGAGCCTTATCTACACTGCGTGGGAGCAGAGGTAGCTTGAGAGGCGGCTTACCAGCAGTGACGGATGACGTGGGCACGCAGGTTGGCGACCGCCTCGTCGGGCGTGTGCTCGACGGCCGCTACCGCGTGGGCGCCCGGGTCGCCAAGGGCGGCATGGCCACCGTCTACCAGGCGCTGGACATGCGTCTGGACCGGATCATCGCGCTGAAGATCATGCACGACGGTCTCGGTGACGACGCCCAGTTCGCCCGCCGCTTCGTCGCCGAGGCCCGGGCCGCCGCCAAGCTCTCGCACCCGAACGTGGTCGCCGTGTTCGACCAGGGCGACGACAACGGCACCCTGTTCCTCGCCATGGAGTACATCCCCGGCCGAACGCTGCGTGACCTGATCCGTGAGCACGCACCGCTGTCGCCGGCCCGGGCACTGGATCTCCTGGCGCCGATCCTGTCCGCACTGTCTGCCGCGCACGACGCCGGCATCGTCCACCGGGACATCAAGCCGGAGAACGTGCTGCTCTCCGACACCGGCACAGTTAAGGTCGCCGACTTCGGTCTGGCCCGTGCGGTCAGCGCCACCGGTAACACCGCGACGCAGGGCCTGCTGATGGGGACTGTCTCGTATCTGGCCCCTGAGCTGGTGACCGACGGCAGCGCCGACGCCCGCTCGGACGTGTACTCGTCCGGCATCCTGCTCTACGAGCTGCTGACCGGAAACAAGCCACACAGCGGTGACACCCCGATCCAGGTCGCCTACGCGCACGTGCACGCCGACGTACCTGCTCCGTCACTCGTGCAGCCGAGCATCCCGCCGTACGTCGATGCGCTCGTCCAGCGCGCCACCGCCCGCGACCGGGACCTCCGGCCGGCGGATGCGCGCGTTCTGAGCCGTCAGGTGCGCAGAGTGCGCAGTGCGCTCGAGGAGGGCCTGCCGGACGACCCGGAGCTCACCGGCGACCTCACTGTGCCGATCCACCAGATCCGGCAGGACAGCGACTACGACGACGGCTACACGCGCGAAGTCACCCCGATCACGCCGGTGAGCGTGCTCAAGCACGAGACAATCGTCGTACCGGTGGAGCACGGCCGTCCGACTGGTCAGCCGGCAGCCCGCAAGCCGCCTCCTCCAGTACGGCGTCGCCCGGGCCGCGGCCTGATCGCGCTCATCCTTATCCTGCTCGCAGCGATCGGCGTCGGCACCTCGGCCTGGTACTACGGCATCCACCGCTACACGACCGCTCCGGACCTGGTGAAGCTCACTGCGGCCTCGGCGGCGGTAGAGGCCGAGAAGGTCGGGCTGAAGACCACTCTGGCCAACCAGGAGTACTCCGAGGAAGTCCCGAAGGGACAGGTCGTCTCCACCGACCCCAAGTCGGGTGAGCGGATCCGCAAGGACGGTGAGATCAACCTCACCGTCTCCAAGGGTCCGGAGCGATACCGCATGCCGCAGCTGACCGGTCTGGATCTGGACGCCGCGAACCGCGCGATCGCACCGATCAAACTGGTGCAGGGTCAGGTCAAGGAGCAGTACAGCGAGACTGTGCCGATCGGCCAGGTGGTCGACTTCTACCCGCGGTTCGACATGGTCGTAGCGCCGAACACCGCGGTCAACTTCGTGATCAGCAAGGGCAAGCAGCCGATCGCGGTCCCCGACTTCACCGGAAAGACGTACCGCGAGGCGAACAAGGCTCTGCGCAAACTCGGCTTCGTCGTGAACCGCACCGACCAGTACGACGAGAAGGTGGCCGAGGGTGCGGTGATCAGCCAGACCCCGAAGGGCGGCACGCTGCACGCCAAGGACAAGGTGCAGGTCGTCGTGTCCAAGGGCCCGCCGCTGGTCGACGTACCGAATGTGAAGCGCAAGTCGCTCGCGGACGCCCAGCGGATCCTCACGACGGCCGGGTTCCAGGTGAAGGTGGAGAAGGCCGCGCTGAACATCGGCCTGAACATCGTCGCCGCCCAGAACCCGGGCGCCGGCCAGAAGGTCCGGCCGGGCAGCACCATCACCGTCACTGTGCTCTGAGCAACGTTTTGGTCGTCTCCAGGCCCGGGTGATTAGCTGTCCGGGTGAATCGCTCGCGCCTTGCCGTACTGGCGCTGCTGGCAGTCGCGGCGGCCTGGGGATCGACGTTCTTCCTCACCAAGGACCTCCTCACCAGGATGGACGTCGCCGACTACCTGGCGTTGCGATTCCTGATCGCCTCGGTCGCCCTGCTGCTGATCAGTCCGCGCGCGATCGCTCGGCTGAGCCGCCTGGACCGCGGCCGGGCCGTTGCCCTGGGCATCACTTACGGCATCGCCCAGCTGGTGCAGACCGAGGGCCTGCGGCACACGCCGGCCAGCGTGTCCGGCTTCGTCACCGGCATGTACGTCGTGTTCACCCCGCTCCTGGCTGCGGTGATCCTGCGGCACAAGCTCGGTCGCTGGGCCTGGATGGCGGTTGCGCTGGCCACTGTCGGCCTCGGCGTGCTGTCACTGCGCGACTTCAGCCTGGGTACCGGCGAGCTGCTCACACTGGCCTCCGCCGGTCTCTACGCGTTGCACATCATCGGTCTGGGCGCCTGGTCCACCCCGGAAAACGCCTTCGGCCTCTCAGCTCTCCAGATGCTCGTGATTACCTGCGTCTGCGCCATCGGCGCCATCCCGGGCGGCTTCTCGGTGCCCGGCAACACCCGCGATTGGATCAGCGTCGTCTACATGGCACTGATCGCCGGTGCGCTCGCACTGATCGTGCAGACTTGGGCGCAGGCCCATCTGACGCCCACGCGGGCTGCGATCGCCATGACGATGGAGCCGGTGTTCGCGTCGACGTTCGCAGTGCTGTTCAGTTCGGAGAGTGTCACCTGGCGGATGCTGACCGGTGGCGCTCTGGTGCTGGCAGCGATGTTCCTGGTCGAGCTGGCACCACGGCGGAAGTTCGAAGCCGAAGTGCAGCACCTCGCCCAATAGGGAGACATGATGCGAGACAACAGCGCACGGAGGGTCCGGTGGTTCCCCACTGCCGCGATCGCCGTGCTGCTGGCTGTCCTGGCGGGCGGTGGTGCGCTGAACCTCGACCACTACCCGCAGCCCGGTCTCGTAGCCGACGGCGTGCCACACCGATCCGGAGCCACGGCCGCACCGCCACTCGATCTCCGTGCACAGGCCCTCGCCGATCTGAACGCCCTCACGCTGCCCAGCGGCGCCACCCTGGCCGGTTGGGACGGCCCCTGGCGCTACGTCTGGCCGCGTGACGCGTCGTTCGTCGCAGCAGCTCGCTGCGCGGTTGGCCAGTACGCCGAAGCCGCGCGCGTGCTCGACTTCCTGGACCGGATCAAACCCACCACAGGTCGGTGGGAGGCTCGGTACCTGGAGACAGGTGAGCCAGTGGCCGACGGCCGTGAGCAGCAACTGGACGGATCGGGCTGGGTGCCATGGGCAACCTGGTTCTGCCGCACCGGCGCACAGCACTGGGACATGGTCCGGGAGTCCGCCGACCAGATCACCCGCGAGCTCCAATCGAACGGACTGCCCACACCGTCGCCCGACTACTGGGAGCGGCCCGAGTCCGAGGTCACACTGGGCACGGTCGCTCCTCTGCTCACCGGACTGCGCGCTGCGATCCGGATCGCCAACGACCTCGGCCACTCCGCCGAGGCCACCCGCTGGCAGGCTGCGCTGCAGACGCTGTCCACGGCGACCGAGCGCCGCTTCGCACCGGACTTTCCGCGCACCCCGGCGTACGCGGAGAGCTTTCTGGAACCAGGGCTGCCGCCGGCCCTGCTAGGTGGTGGCGCCGACGCGATCGTCACGGTCCTGGGCCCACCGTTCGCTCCGGAGCGAACGGTGGTCAGTCAGGCCATCGCTAACGCCCGCGCTGCCCTGACCCAGCCGAACGGCGGCCAGGACCCTGGTGAGGAATGGCGCGCGGACGGCGTCTCCTGGACCCCACAGACCGCCATGTTCGCCCTGAGCGCCGCAGCTCGCGGTGACCGGGCCACAGCCGAGTCGATCCTGGCCTGGCTCAACCGCTACCGCACACCGAGCGGAAGCCTGCCAGAGAAGGTCAACCGCGACCGCCAGCCGGCCGGCGAGGCTCCCCTGGGCTGGACCGCCGCCCTGGTCGTCCTCGCCGATCAGGCCCTGCAAAAGCCGCTGCCGATCCCTTAACCCCTCTTGAATCAACACAGTTCCATCACGTCATGCACCGGCGCGTCCGGACGCGTCGTACTGGTCTTGGCCGAGTAGAAGAACGCCGTCGAGGCGATGTCGTCCTGCAGCGGCAGATAGCGCCCACCCGACCGCCAACCGAGCGCCTGTACGTCGGCCCGCAGCCTAGTGCGGAACCGGATCGGATCCGGCAGGTGGAACCGGTACATGCCGAACCGCTGCTGGCTCGCGTACCGCCCGTCCGGCCGGATCACCTGCGGCATCCCGAGGTACGGCGTACTGAACTCGGTGTACCCACCCAGGTGCGGTACGTCGAAGTTCCACGCACCGCCGAAGTAGTCCTCCGTACCGGTACCGCAGATGGTCGGGAACTCCTCGTCCCCATCCAGATAGAACTTCACCTCGCCCTCGCCCCACCAGCCACTGCTGTTGACGCCCCACGCGATGTATGTGCCCACGTAGTGCCCCGGACCCTCCACGCCGTCCAGCAGCGTGTGCACGGTCGCAGCGGCCAGCGGGTTGCTCCGCCGCCACTGCGCATGCAGGTACGCCGACTTGTCCGGTACGGCGCCCAGCCAGTAGTCCACCTGGAAGTAGACCACCACGGGCTCGTCGTGAGTGTTCTCCAGCGTCAGAGTGGCCTGGGACTGGAACGGCATCTCCCAGTAGCAGTTGAAACCGCCGTTCGGGTTCACAGCGACCGGTAGCGAGTTCACCTGGGCGAACTTGCCCCAGCCGGAGCAGAAGAAGTCACCGACCGGCGTCTCGATCGCCGGAGCCTCGTCGCCGTCCCAGTGCGCCCGCAGCACCAGCCGACGCCAGTGGTCTACATGAGTCGTGAGCCAGATGTGCGTGATCGCCCCGGACCCCGTGATGTCGGCCAGGGTCGCGGTCTCCCCCGGCCCGATCTCGATCGACGGCGACACCTTCCAGCCCTGACCGAGGTCACGGGCCGCGTGCGCGCCGGTTCCTTCGGTACGGCGGCCGCCCCGGCCCGGCTCACCGGTCGGGTTCTCCGCACTGATGGAGCGCGTCTCGACATCGGCGAGCGCGCTGATTCCGGACAGGTTCCCAAGAGTCATACGGCGACCCTAGGCGATGAGAAATCGATTGCCCAGACCTTCGGGGACAATCAGCAAGGACGAACCTTGGCGTCCGGACCGGTGAACCCCAAGCAGGCCCACGGCCGCCCCTGGGCCGGATTGGCGCGCAGGATCAGCGGATAGGCGTCGGCACCGCGAGCCTCCACCGGAGAGCCCACCGCGCCACCACGCGCCGCGACAGCCGCCTTCACGTCGTCGACGGAGACCGCCGTCCGACCGGCCTTCTGTGCTGCCGCCTCGGCGTCCGTGGCGACCTGCAGGGCGAAGTCGATCTCCGGCGGACTCGCCCAGGTGGTGGTCGTCACCGGGAAGACCACTCCGAACATCGCCAGCCCGACCGCCACGATGATCCGCCGCAACCGCCGGCTCTGATCTCCGGTCAGCAACGCGGCACAACACAACGCCAGGACCAGCGTCAGCCCCCGCAGGATCCAATGCCGATCGAGCCGGCCGTCCACGAAGACCGCGGCCAGCACCGCCACCAGAACACAGAAACCACCCACGGCCAGAGCCTGCACCCGCGACGACACCGAAACCATGCCGCCGACAATAGACGAGCCCGCGCGACGCGCCGGTCAGGGTCGTTGGTGACCTGCACGGCTGGCAGTGTCGAAGGAGTCCCGCCCGGTGCGTTCTGACCGGGCCGCCTCCGAGGGATTGGAACGACTGTGGTTCACGAGGACTCGACAGATCCCGGCACCTGGAGCATCTCGCGGCGCCGCGCACTCCAGCTCAGCGGCGGCGTCGCCGCGGTGAGCGCTCTCTCAGCCGCATCGGCCGATGCCGCAACGGCCGGTACGACGGCACCCGGTACGACGGCGCCCAGCCAGGCGGTGTTGAGCGAAGGCACGAACCTGATGGCCGCGGCCTCACCGGACGGCCGCTGGCTCGCCTTCGACCTGGTCACCGCGATCTGGGTCACCCCGGCTGCCGGTGGGGTCTCCCGCCGACTGACCGACGACCTTCAGGACGCAACCCGGCCGCGCTGGTCACCGGACAGCCGGCGGATCGTCTTCCAGTCCTACCGCGACGGCAACTTCCACCTCTGGTCGATCGATGCCGACGGCAACAATCTTCGGCAGCTCACCACCGGCCACCATGACCATCGCGAGCCGCACTTCACCCCAGACGGCACCAGGATCGTCTTCTCCTCCGACCGGGGCAGCACCGGCAGCTACGGCATCCACAGCCTCGACCTGGCCACCGGCGCGATCACCGCCCTGACCGACGAGCCAACCGAAGAGGCCGAGCCCGCCGTCTCCCCCGACGGCACGAAGATCGCGTTCACCGTCGACGCCTCCTCGATCGCCGAAGTCCACCTGCCCACCGGCGCGCGTCGTACCGTCGTCCCGGCCCAGACCGGCAGCAGCGTCTACGGCCCGGCCTACTCCCCCGCCGGTCAGCTCGCGTATGTGCGGCTCGGCGGGCCGGTCTGCGATCTCGTGGTCGGCGACCAGAAGGTGACCAGCGGCAAGGACGTGTTCGCGGTGCCGCCGTCCTGGGTTTCGACGGACGAGCTCGTCTACACCGCCGACGGCCACGTTGTCCGGCACCACCTCGGCGGCGCGCACACCGTCGTACCGTTCGCCGCCACTGTTCCGATCACGTCTAAGCGCCCGCGCCCGAAGTCCCCCGATCTGGAGTCCACCGGATCCCGGCCGGTGCTCGGGATCGCCGGGCCGACGGCCTCGCCGGACGGTCGCTGGATTGCGTTCCGCGCACTGAACGCTTTGTGGCTGGCCGCAACGAGTGGCCGTGGGCAACCACGCAAGCTCGTTGCCGACGGCTACTTCAACAGCGACCCCGACTTCTCGCCCGACGGCAAGTCGTTGCTCTACGCAAGCGACCGCGACGGAACGGCCGACCTCTGGCTGCACGACCTCGCAACCGGCGCGAACCGTAAACTCTCCGCGCTACCCGGCGCCCAAACCGCGCCACGCTTCTCCCCCGACGGCAAACAGGTCGCCTACCAGGACCAGGACGGCATCGCCTGGGTCCTCGACCTCGCCACCAACGCCGTCCGCCAACTGACGCCGACCCTGTTCCAGCCCGGTCGCGTCAGCTGGTCCCGCGACGGCAAGACGCTGGTGCTCGCCGCGGTCAAGCCGACCTCCAAGCGCTTCCGCGAAGGCACCAGCCAACTCCTGTACGTCGATGTCGCCACCGCCGCCCTCGAGTACGTCGAACCGATGCCCTTCCGCTCGCTCGCCACCCGCGGCGACGACGGCCCCGCCTTCTCTCCCGACGGCAAACACCTCGCGTTCGTCGTCGAGAGCCTCCTGTACGTCGTTCCGGTCGACCAACGCGGCCGTTTCACCGCCGAACCGCGCGCGATCACCGCCGAGGTCACCGACTCCCCCGTGTGGCAGGACAACAACACCCTGCTCTACCTCAACAACGGCCGGCTCCGCCGCATCGACCTGCACGGCTCCCGCCCACGCACGGTCCCCATCAACCTGCAAACCCGTCGGGCCACCATCAAACAGCACGTCACCATCCACGCCGGCGCACTCTGGGACGGCAGAGAGAGCGCTCTCCGTCGCGACGTCGACCTCGTCATCGACGGCTCGAAGATCGCCGCGATCCGGCCGCACCACGGCCGCGCGGACATCGACGCCTCCAACCTGACCGTCATGCCCGGGCTCATCGACGCGCACAACCACTGGCATCTGCGCGGGCGCGCCTGGGGTGCGCGGCAAGGCCACCTGTGGCTGGCTTACGGGATCACGAGTACGCGCTCTCCCGGCGATCCGGCGTACCAGATGCAAGAGACTCGGGAAGCGCTCTCTCACGGCTCTCTGACCGGCCCGCGGTACTTCGCGACCGGCGAGGCGATCGACGGCTCGCGGATCTACTACAACTTCATGCGGCCGACGCTGAGCGTGCGGCAGCTCGGTCTGGAGCTGGACCGGGTCGAGGGGCTCGGCTATGACCTGGTGAAGACCTACGTCCGGTTGCCGATCGACTTCCAGCGCCGCACGATCGCCGCCGTACACCGGCTTGGGCTGCAGTTGTCGTCGCACTACCTCTACCCGGCCGAGCACCTCGGCATGGACGGCATGGAACACACCGGTGCGACCAATCGGCTCGGCTACTCGCACACAGTCAGCCGCCTCGGCCGCGCGTACGCCGATGTCGTCACCCTGTTCACGAAGGCCGGGCTGTCCGTCACACCGACCCTCTTCAACTCGACCATGGCGCACGTCGATGATCCGTCGCTGCTGACCGATCGCCGTACAACGACGTTGTATCCGTCCTGGGAGTACACCTACCTGCAGGGCGAGGTGACCACGGCCAAGGGCCCGGCGGGGGCGACCACGCGCGAGCTGCTGCGTGGGAACGTCGACATGGTGCTGCGGATCCATCGCGGCGGCGGGCTGGTGATCTCCGGGACCGACACCCCGCTGGACAACATGGCGATCTCACTGCACGCCAACCTGCGATCGATGGTCGCCGGCGGGTTCACGCCGTACGAGGCGCTCACGACCGCGACCCGGAACCCGGCCCGCTGGCTCAACCTCGAGGACAAGCTCGGCGTGATCAAGCCGGGTGCGCAGGCCGACCTCTCGTTCGTGACCGGCGATCCGCTCGCGGACATTCGGGCAGCTGCCGCCGTCGATCGGGTCATGGTGGCCGGCAAACTCCACACGGTCGAGCAACTGCTGGCACCGTGGGCAGGGAAGGAGACGGCGACTGCGGGTCCGGCACCGCTCAGCCGGGCGAAGGCGCACGCCGACGATCCGGAATACTGGTGGCACGAGCCCGAGTGGCTGCACCGGCTCTGCTGCGAAGGGTGACGATGGCAGAATTCGAGATCGCGACGGCGAGCGCGGCGGACGTGCGCCTCTTCAGCGAATGGGCTGCTGAGGAGCAGTGGAATCCGGGCCGCTCGGACTCCCTGGCGTTCGCCGCCGCCGACCCGGCCGGCTTCCTGGTCGGCCGGCTCGACGGTGAGCCGATCGCGTCGATCTCCGGCGTGCGGTACGGCGCTGACTTCGCCTTCCTCGGCTTGTACATCGTCCGGCCGTCCGAGCGTGGCAAGGGCTACGGGATCCGGATCTGGCGCGCACTGATGGAACAGCTGGCCGGTCGCAGTAGTTCGGGGCGGTGGGGCGGGGAAGGTATCAGGACAGTCGCGCTCGACGGCGTGGCCGACCAGCAGCCGAACTACCGCAAGTCCGGATTCCGCCACGCCTACAACCACATCCGCCACGAAGGCATCCCGCCGCTCATCACGACCGACGTCGCCTTGGTCGACGGACGGTCGATTCCGTTCGACCAACTGGCGGCCTACGACCGGCGGTTCTTCCCAGCCGCCCGGGATGCATTCCTGGCGACGTGGGTCGGCCTGCCCGCGCATCGCTCACTCGCGGCCGTCCGAGACGGCGAGCTCGAAGGATTCGCCGTACTGCGGCCCGCGCAGACCGGCATGCGGATCGGTCCGGTCCACGCGGCGTCGGACGAGATCGCGGCCGCACTGATCTCCGGCCTGGCCGCGACCCAGCCCGGGACCCCGATCGCCGTCGATGTCCCCGACCGCAACCTGCCCGCGCTGAAGCTGGCCGAGCGGCTCGGGCTGGCGCCCACCTTCGAGTGCGCCCGCATGTACACCGGCGCCGTCCCGGAGCTCGACCACGACGGCATCTTCGCGACGACAACTCTTGAACTGGGCTAGCCTTGGGATCGTTTCCAATCGATCGTGAGGACCGCCCATGTCCCGACTCGCCCTCATCATCAGTACGGCGTTACTCGCCGCTCCCCTGCCAGCCACAGCAGCTCCAACCACCACCTGGGTCCTGCCGGGGGTAGGAACCGTCGGAGCGACGGTGGAATCATCCGCCGGCTCGCTTCAGTTGCGCGTGACCGCCGGTGCGACGACCGCCGTCAGCGTCGCCGATCTTGGTCTGATCACCACGGCAGGTGACCTGTCGAAGGATCTGACGTTGCGCGCTCAGAGCCACCGGCCCGTGCGCACGACGTACAAGATGACCACTGGCAAGCAGCGTCAGCGGAGCGTGGTGCAAGAGGAGAGCCGACTGTCGTTCGGCAATGCCAGTGGGTCGTTCACGCTGGTGGTCCGGGTGTCGGATGACGGCGTCGGATTCCGGTACGAACTGCCGACTCCGACAACTGTGCAGCGTGAGACCGGCAGCTACGAATTGATGCCCAGCGCAACCAGTTGGCTGCAGCCCTACAGCCCGCAGCACGAGAACGAGCATGCCCAGGCAACGGCCGCGACCGCGCCGACCGGACAGTTCGGCCACCCCGCGCTCTTCCGGACCGGCAGCACCTACACACTGCTCGCCGAGTCCGGCCTCGACGGCCGCTACTCCGGCGCGCGCCTGACTCACACCCAGGGATCCGGCCGGTACGACGTACAGCTGGCCGACTCGCAGGTCGTGACGACGGCGACCGCCTGGCGCACGATGATCGTCGGCGACCTCGCGACCGTGACCGGGTCCACCCTGGTGGACGACCTGGCCGACCCCGCCCGGTTCACCGACACCAGCTGGATCAAGCCCGGCCTGGCCTCGTGGTCCTGGCTGTCCGACAACTCGAGTCCGCGCGACTTCGAGCGCCAGAAGGACTATGTCGACGCGGCCGCGAAGACCAACCTCAAGTACATCCTGGTCGACGAGGGCTGGAGCCCCGCGTGGCTGCCGGCCCTGACCCGGTACGCGCGGGCTCGCGGCGTCGAGGTGCTCGTCTGGTTCCACTGGACGAACCTGGAGACCCAGGCGCAGCGCGACGACTGGCTGCCGAAACTCGTTGCCTGGGGCATCAAGGGGGTCAAGGTCGACTTCATGGAGTCCGACACCCAGGCGCGCTACCAGTGGTACGACGCGATCCTCGCCGACACCGCGCAGCGGCACCTGATGATCAACTTCCACGGGTCGACGGTGCCGCACGGACTGGCGCGCACCTGGCCGCACCTGATGACGATGGAAGGCGTCCGAGGCGAGGAGAACGGGCTGAGCGCGAGCCGGAACACCATCCTGCCGTTCACCCGCAACGTGATCGGTTCGATGGACTACACGCCGACCCGGTTCGCGACGCCGGCCAACCCGAAGCCGCAGACCACGAACGCCCATGAACTGGCGCTGCCGGTCGTGTACGAATCCGGCTGGACGCATGTCGTCAGCTCGCCGGAGGAGCTCGATTCGCAGCCGGTCGGGGCCGAGTTCCTGGCTCAGTTGCCGACCGTCTGGGATGACACCCGGCTGGTCTCGGGTGCGCCGGGCGAGCAGGCGGTGATTGCTCGCCGTACTGGGAGCACGTGGTTCGTCGGCGGAATCCAGTCGGGTACGGCGGGCACTGTCGCCGTACCACTGTCTTTCCTGGGGAGCGGCCGGTGGCTGGTCGAGACGATCACCGACAACGGGCCGTCCCTGGCTCGGTCGAGTGCCGTCCGGGGCAGCTCGGATCAGCTCTCGATCGGCGTCGCCGAACGCGGCGGGTTCGTCATGCAGGCTTGCCCGTATCAGGCCGGTCGCACGACCTGTGCCAAGCCGCATCAGGTCGCGCCGAGTACGACGGTCCTGGTCGACGCCACGCCGACAACGGTGGTGACCGGTGGAACGGTCCGGGTGCAGGGCATCTTCGTCGCGCGGACTGGTGGTCCGGTGCGCGATCTCGTACTGGCACCTGAGGTGCCGGCCGGGTGGTCGTTGGTGGCCGGCAAACCGGTCCGCAAGAGCCTGCTCCGCGACGGCGAGAGCATCAGTGGGTCGTGGACGCTGAGGCTCGGCACAGGTGGTGTTCGGGGCGATCTGGATCTCGTTGTCGCGGGCAACTACACGGCTCCGGACGGACGGCTGATCCACTCGGCCGACGCGGCCCGGATCTTCGCCGAACCGCAGCCGCCGCGCGGATCGACGTACGTGAGTGATCTGCCGTGGACCGACGAGACCAACGGCTTCGGACGGCCGCAACAGCGCGACCTCAGTCATGGCGGCGAGAAGCCACCGGCCACGCTGAGCATCGGCGGGAAGACCTATGCCAAGGGCGTTGGGTCACATGCGCCGAGTTCGCTGACGACCTGGCTGGGCGCGGCCTGCACGCGATTCGTCGCCGAGGTCGGGGTGGACGACGATGTCACGACCGACGAAGGTTCGGTCAGCTTCGTCGTGACCGGCGACGGCCGAACCCTGGCCAGTACGCCGGTGATCCGTCGCGGAGCGGCCACCGCGATCGATGTCGACGTGACCGGGGTCAAGCGGCTCACCCTCGCCACGACGGACGGCGGCAACGGCCGGAACTCCGACCACGCCGATTGGGGGCTCGCCGCCCTGACCTGCGCTCCCTAGAAGGGCAGCTTCGGCTGCGGCGGAGCATGGGTCGGATCGACGCCGTCGAACAGGCTGCTCACCGACTCACCGCCGTGGATCCGCTTGATCGCCTCGGCGAACAGGCCGGCCACCGAGCTCACCTGGAGCTCGGGGAAGCCGTCGGGCCGCGGGACCGTGTCCGTGCTGATCACCTCGGTGATCGACGGGTGCGCCCGCATCCGCTCGACGGCCTTCCCGGCGAACAGACCATGCGTACAGGCGACGGCGGCCTCGGTGACGCCACGCTCCTTCAGCCGGTCGAGCAGCTCGATGATCGAACCGCCGGTGGCGATCTCGTCGTCGAGCACGATCACCCGCTTCCCGGTCACGTCACCGACGATCGCGTCGATCACGACCCGGTCGTCGGCCAGCCGCTGCTTGCTGCCCGCCGCCACCGGCAGCCCGAGCAGCCGGGCGAACTGGGTCGCCGTCTTCGCGGCGCCGAGATCCGGGCTGACCACGACCGTGTCGCTGAGATCGCGACCCCGGAAGTGGTCGGCCAGCACACCGATCGCGGTCAGGTGGTCGACCGGCACCGAGAAGAAGCCGTGCACCTGCGGCGCGTGCAGCGCCATCGTCAGCACCCGGTCGACCCCGGCCGCGACCAGCAGGTCGGCCACCAGCCGACCTCCGATCGAGATCCGGGAGGCGTCCTTCTTGTCCGACCGCGCATACGCATAGTGCGGCATCACTGCGGTGATCTGCTGCGCCGATGCACCGCGCGCGGCGTCGATCATCAGCAGCAACTCCATCAGGTGCTCCTGCGTCGGAGGCACCAACGGCTGCACGATGTAGACATCACGCTGCCGGCAGTTCGCCTGCAGCTGTGCCTGCAGGCAATCATTGCTGAACCGATGAATCTCCACCGGTGAGAGCTGAACGCCAAGGTCGGCGCAGATCCGCTCTGCTAGGTCAGTGTGGGCACTTCCGCTGAACACGACGATCTCTCGCACGGCTCTCCCCGAACACGCTGCCAACTCGACAGCTCGCAGCTTACTTGGCCGCGTTGCGGATCTTCGCGGCGAGGGCGTCGACGAGCGACGTGACAAGCTTGATCGTGTCGTCGTCGGTCAGGTTCCCGGCCTCGTCGAACCGCTCGTGCGCCCGGAAAGCCATCACCTCAGGCTTCACCACGACGTCGGAGTGCGTCCACACGAACACCTGCCGCAACGCCAGCTGCGCGCGAACCGTCCCGAAGTTCGTCGGCGCCGCGCCCATGATCGCCACCGGCTTGTGCAGCAACGACGACGTCGCCGACGGCCGCGAAGCCCAGTCGATCAGGTTCTTCAGTCCACCCGGGATCGAGTAGTTGTACTCCGGAGTCGCGAACAGCACGCCGTCCGCGGCCCGGATCCGGTCCCGCAGCTCGCGCACCCGAACCGACAGCGTCTCCTCGGTGTCCAGGTCGCCGTCGTAGTACGGCAGCTCCGCCAGCCCGTCGTACACGTCGATCGCCACTCCCGCCGGGGCGTGCTTCTGCGCCGCCTTCAGCAACGCTGTGTTCAACGAACCCGCCCGCAAGCTTCCCGAGATCCCCAGGATGTCCAAGTCAGTCATTCAACTATTTAAACATAAACTACCTACCCCCACACCACCCCCCACCCAAGGCCACCTCATCACAAGATCCACAGACCGCTCCCTTCGAGCCGGAACGGTCGGCACCAGACCCTCGCCACCGCGGCCCGCCTTACACGCAGCATGGCTGGCCACACCTTCGGCTGAGGGGATGGCGAGGCCGCGATCGCGTGCCCGCCGCCTGAGCTTCCGGGCTTCGGTTGCGGTGCAGAAAAGCGACGGGATCTCCCCGCAAGTTGCTGGTTCTCCCCTCAAAAAATGAGCAGAGAAGGGGCAACCTGAACGGATATCCAGCCAAATTTCGCGGGCCAGGAACACAACCCCGAACCACAATGCTCGACCATCGCAGTGCTCGACCACCGCGATGGATTACCTACCCGGCCTCCTCATCGTCGAGAGCAACCACAACCCGTCAGCCACAAGCAACTGGGAACGTCGGTCACCGGCCTCGCCATCCCGCCCAGCCGAAGACCACCCCAGCCACCCGCTTCAATCAAACCGGCCGCAGCGACGACCAGCCACCGCCGACCCAGCCGGCCGCATCCCAGCGGACGGATGGGACGAGCACCCTCGGGACGGCGGGGCTACTGAGTTGCCACAGCGGATCACCCACCGCGACAAATCACCTGCCGCGATCCCGCTCCCCGCAAACCGCCACCAAGCCAACGACCCCAGCCAGGACCCGGCCAGCGCCGACCACTGCTAGCGAACCACCGCGGCGCGTCACCTAGCAGGCCTCCCCCTCATTAGCCGCAACCACAGCCCGGAATCTCAGGCGACGGGCACGCGACCGCCGACCTCGCCACCCACCTCAACCACCGGATCGTCCAACCATCTGTCGTTCAACCGGCCGCAGCGGCGAGTAACCACCGCCTGCCCAGCCGGCCGCATCCGCGGCAACGCGAAACCCACCGCGACCCCATCCACCCCCGTCGGCGGTCCGGGCTAGCACCCGCCGTACGGAGCAAGGTGTCAGGTGGTGAGGAGGCGGGCGAGGGTTTCGGCGGCGAGCTTGCAGTCGGAGGCGGAGGCGTCGAGGTGGGTTACTACTCGGAGTTGGGTGGCTCCGATGCCACCGACGAGGAGGCCTTCGGTGCGGGCGGCTGCGACTACCTCGGCGACTGTTTTGCCGGTGACGGCTAGGTCGGCTACGACGATGTTGGTGTCTACCTGGTCGGGCTTGACGGAGCCGGGGGCGGCGTCGGCCAGGACTTCGGCGAGGTGGCGGGCGTTGGTGTGGTCTTCGGCGAGGCGGTCGATGTTGTGCTCGAGGGCGTAGAGACCGGCCCCGGCCAGTACGCCGGCTTGCCGCCAGCCGGCGCCGAGGCGCTTGCGCCAGATGCGGGCTTCGCGAATCAGCTCGGTGGAGCCGACCAGGACTGAGCCGATGGGAGCGCCCAGGCCCTTCGACAGGCAGACACTCGCGGCTGCCGCGCGGACGGCGTACGAGGCTGGGGTGCGGCCGGTGGCGACGGCTGCGTTCCAGAGGCGGGCACCGTCCAGGTGCAGCGGGATGCTGCGGGATGCGAGCTCGTCGGCGAGGGCGTCGTACCCGTGCTGGATCGCGCCGCCGCCGAAGTTGTGCGTGTTCTCGACCGAGACGGCCGAGGTGGTGATGAAGTACGGGCCGAGGTCCGGTGCGATCAGCGCCTGGACCTGCGTGAGGTCTGTCGGCCCGATCCACGTGCGGGTGGTGACGCCGCTGACGGCCGCGTGCCCGCCGAGCTCGGCACGCACCACATGCGAGCTCGCCTCGCACAGCAGCTCCCCGCCGCGCGGAACCAGAGCCTGTACGCCGAGGAGATTCGCCAGCGACCCAGTAGCGACGAACAGTCCGGCCTCGTGTCCGAGCAGTCCGGCGACGGTCTCCTCGAGCTGGTTGACGGTCGGGTCCTCGCCGTACACGTCGTCGCCCAGCGGCGCGCTCGTCATCGCCGCCAGCATCCCCGCCGACGGGCGGGTGACGGTGTCGGACCGCAGGTCGATCATGCGCGGGCGGCCCGCAGGCGCTCGGCGACCAGGAACGCGAGCTCGAGCGACTGGTGCCGGTTCAGCCGCGGGTCGCAGGCCGTCTCGTACCGGTTCGCGAGGTCCTCGGCGACCAGCGCCTCACCACCACCGACGCACTCGGTGACGTCGTCACCGGTCAGCTCGATGTGCATACCGCCCGGCCAGGTGCCGACCTGCTGGTGCGCGTCGAAGAAGCCCTGGACCTCGTCCATCACGGCGTCGAAGCTGCGGGTCTTGTAGCCGTTCGGGGTCTCGAACGTGTTGCCGTGCATCGGGTCGCAGACCCACGCGATCGGCGAACCGTGATCGCGGACCGCCTCCAGCAACGGCGGCAGCCCGTCGCGGATCTTGCCCGCGCCCATCCGGGTGATGAAGGTCAGCCGGCCCTCGATGCCCTTCGGGTTCAGCTTGTCGATCAGGGCGCGGATGTACTCCGGGGTCGTGGTCGGCCCGATCTTCACACCCAGCGGGTTCGACAGCGACGCCAGGAACTCCACGTGCGCGCCGTCCAGCTGACGCGTCCGCTCCCCCACCCACAGCAGGTGGCCGCCGACGTCGTACGGCTGCTCGGTGCGCGAGTCGATCCGGGTCAGGGCGTGTTCGTACTCGAGGATGAGTGCCTCGTGCGACGCGTAGAAGTCGACGGTCTTGAACTCGTCCGCCGTCGCACCGCAGGCCCGCATGAACGCGAGCGCCCGCTCGATCTCGGTCGCCAACTGCTCGTACCGCCGGCCGACCGGCGAGGAATTCACGAAGTCGGTGTTCCAGGCGTGCACCTGGTGCAGGTCGGCGTACCCACCCGTGGTGAACGCGCGAGTCAGGTTCAGCGTCGCGGCGGCCGCGTTGTAGACCCCGCGCAGCCGCTGCGGGTCCGGGATCCGCGCCTCGGGCGTGAACTCCAGCCCGTTGACAGCATCACCCCGGTACGTCGGGAGCGTGACACCGTCCCGCGTCTCCTCACCGGAGCTGCGGGGCTTCGCGTACTGCCCGGCGATCCGGCCGACCTTCACGACCGGAACACTCGCGGCGTACTGGAGCACGACCGACATCTGCAGCAGCACCCGCAGCTTGGCCCGGATGTTCTCCGCGGTCACCCCGGCGAACGTCTCCGCGCAGTCCCCGCCCTGCAGCAGGAACGCCTCGCCGCGGGCGACCGCGCCGATCTTCGTCGTCAGGTCGTCGCACTCGCCCGCGAACACCAGCGGCGGCAACGTCCGCAACTCCGAGATCACCTGCTCCAGAGCCACCGGGTCCGGCCACTCCGGCTGCTGCAGCGGCTTGAGCCCCCGCAGCTCGTCCAGACTCGGAACCCCAGGCACTTCCCCGGCACTCAACGTCGCGAATTGCATGCCCCCAGCCTATTCGAGCCGCCCCACCACCCGCACCGCCGTCTCAATCACACTTGGTCAAAGCGTCTAGGGCGGCTTGGTGAATGGTGGGGGCGGCGGCTAGGAAGTTAGGGCTGGTGAGAGTCCAAGACTTGCCGGTCAGGTCGGTGACAGTGCCGCCGGCTTCGCGGACGAGGAGGGCACCGGCGAGCAGGCCGGAGCGGACGTCGGAGTACTGCCAGAACGCGTCCATCCGGCCGGCTGCGACCTGGATCAGGCGGAGGGTGGCGGGGACGGAGGCCTGGACGACGAGCGAGCTGGTGAGCATCGCGGTCATGCTGCGGCCGATCTGCTGGAAGGTTTCGGCGCTCTCGCCCGGCTTGGCCTGACCGGTGGCGACCAAGGCGGCAGCCAGCGAGGTCTTGGCCGAGACGGTCAGCGGCCGGCCGTTCAGAAAAGCGCCCTCGCCGGCGAGCGCGGTGTAGGTGTCGCCCGTGAGTGGCAGATGTACGACGGTCAGCACCGGCTCGTTGCCGCGGACCAGAGTCGCGGTGACGGACCAGTCGGTCATGCCGTGAATGTGGTTGATGTTGCCCTCGACCGGGTCGACGATCCACCACTCACCGGGCGGAAGGTCGCCGCCCTCGAGCTCGTCCTCAACCCAGCCGGACCCCGGTACGGCGGCGAGCAGCGGCTCCTTGATGAGCGCGAGAACCGCGTCGTCGTTGGCATGGATCGCGGCCAGGATCGCGTCCGCGTCAGCCGGTCGGGCGTCGGCGGAGAACCGGTCGATGAGCAGCGGTCCGGCGGTCTGGACGATGGCGGTGATCTCGGAGAGGAGGTTCATGTCTTCGACGCTAGAAGCGCCAACACCTAACATCAAGTGCAACCTTAGATAGGTCTACCATTACCCGCATGCACTTGGATCTGAACCTGCTCACCGCCCTCGATGCATTACTCGAAGAAGGCAGCGTCGCCGGGGCCGCCGAGCGGCTGCACGTGACACCGCCCGCGATGAGCCGCACGCTCGGGCGGATCCGGCGCGCGACCGGCGATCAGATCCTGGTCCGGACCGGCCGCTCGATGACGCCGACGCCCCACGCGGTCGCACTCCACGCCCGCGTCCACGAGCTCGTCCATCAGGCCCAGCTCCTGCTCGCACCCGAGCGCGAGGTCGACCTGGCCACGCTCGAGCGGACCTTCACACTGCGCTGGCACGACGCGCTGACGGTCGCCTACGCCCCGGCCCTGCTGACCACGGTCCGAGCGCAGGCTCCCGGCGTACGGCTGCGGTTCCTGCCGGAGGCGAGCTCTGACACGCACGAGCTGCGGCGCGGCGAGGTGGACCTGGAGGCAGGCGCTGGGATTCCGGAGCTGCCAGAGGTTCGCCACGAGCTTGTCGGCGAGGGCCGGCTGGTGGTCGCGGTCCGCTCCGGCCACCAGCTGACCGAGGGGAAGCTCACCGCCGAGCGGTACGCCGCTGCCGAGCACGTGACGGTGTCCCGGCGCGGGCGCCTGGTCGACCCGATCGACGACGTACTGGCTGAGGCCGGGCTGCGGCGCGAGGTGGTGGTGGCGTCGCCGACGGTCGCCGCGGCTCTCCAGCTGGTGCGCCTGAGCGACCTCGTCGTCACGCTGCCCGATGTCACCAACCTGCTCGACTTCGGGCTCAGCAAGCTGCCGCTACCGCTCGACGTGCCGGCGATTCCGATCCGGCTCTCCTGGCATCAGCGGTACGACGGCGATCCGGGCCACGCGTGGCTGCGGGAGCGGGCGCGCGCCGTACTGCGGGGTCAGGAGGCTTTGGTGTCGCCCAGCCGCAGGTGATCGTCGACCGACTCGCCGGCCTTGATCAGCTCCTTGGCCTTGTCCGCGTACATGTCGACGTACTCCTGGCCGGACAGGTCCATCAGCGCGTACATGATCTCGTCGGTCACCGAGCGCAGCACGAAGCGGTCGCGCTCCATGCCCTCGTACCGCGAGAAGTCCAGCGGCTCGCCGACCGCGACGCCCGGCCGGTTCATCCGCGGGAACAGCTTGCCCGGGTCACGCCGCCAGATCTTCGGCAGCACCGAGCCCGGGGGCTGCAGCTTGTGGGTGTCGATCATCGCGACCGGGATCACCGGGACGCCGGCCACGATCGCCATCCGGGCGACGCCGGTCTTGCCCTTGTACAGGCGGCCGTCGGGTGAGCGGGTGCCCTCGGGGTAGATCCCGAAGAGCTGACCCTTCTTCAGGATGTCCAGGCCGGTGTTCAGCGCGGCCAGCGAGGCGCGGCCGCCGGAGCGGTCGATCGGGATCTGGCCGATGGACCGGAAGAAGGTCGCCATCAGCTTGCCCTTGATCCCGGGAGCGGTGAAGTACTCCGACTTCGCCGGGAAGACGATCTGCCGCGGTACCGCGACCGGCAGGAAGATCGAGTCGGAGAACGCGAGGTGGTTACTGACCAGCAGCGCCGGGCCGACGGTCGGGATGTGGTGCAGCCCCGTCACCTTCGGCCGGAAGAACAGCTTCACGAATGGTGCAACGATGAACTGTCTGATGAGCAGGTACAGCATCCGCCTCGACCTCCGTCACTCGCCTGACAAGCCTCGTCACACCTGGCCGGTACCCGTCCATGGTCCGTCGGACAGGCCTCCGGCACCAGTCCCGCCGGTGCGGAGACTACGTTCCACCTTCCCACTCAGGCAATGTCACCGCCAGGAATGTTGATGTTGCTCACCGTGTTGTCACCTGGATGCAGACTGGATGCAGTCCAGATGCGACCATTGATCGCGCGGCGGGTGGGGGCTTCGGCCACCGCTCAGGGCCGCCTGTGAGGAACCCCACGACCGGGCGAGGAGTCGACCGTGCCAGTGCAAGTCCACGCGGAGGAGTTCCGCAGCTCCGGGACCGGGGAGAACGCCGCCGTCGGCGTACTGCTGAGCCACGGGTTCACCGGTTCACCGCGCTCGATGCGCCCCTTCGGTGAGCACCTGGCGAGCCTCGGGTACGGCGTCGCCGTGCCGCGGCTGCCCGGCCACGGGACGACCTGGCAGGAGATGAACACCACCGGCTGGCCCGACTGGTACGCCGTACTGGACAACGAGCTGGCCCGTCTTCGCAAGGAGCACGACCAGGTGGTCGTGGTCGGCCTGTCGATGGGCGGCGCGCTGGTGCTGCGGCTGGCGGAGGAGCACGGCGCGGACATCTCCGGCGTGGTCCTCGTGAACCCGTCGGTCAGCACCGAGGACAAGCGGCTCGGGCTGCTGCCGGTGCTGTCGAAGTTCATCCCGTCGTTCCCTGGCATCTCGAACGACATCAAGAAGCCCGGCGTGGACGAGGGCGCGTACACCCGGATGCCGCTCAAGGCGACACTCTCGCTGTCGAAGCTGTGGAAAGTGGTCCAGGCGGATCTGCCAAAAGTCACCCAGCCGGTGCTGCTTTTCCGCAGTACTGTCGATCACGTGGTCGAAGCCAGCTCTTCCCGCCGGGTCCTCACCTCCATCTCGTCGCGCGACGTGACCGAGACCGTGCTCGAGGACAGCTACCACGTCGCGACGCTCGACAACGACGCGCCACGGATCTTCGAGGACACCGCAGCCTTCATCGCTCGAGTAACGAGTACTGCCCGCGTGACTGGTCCAGCCGATGCGTGACAACGGTCTGACCGCCGCGGAGTACACCTCACTCGGCGGGATCGACGCGCTGGTGGCCGAGCCGGTGCTGGCCGCGCTGGCCAAGGCGAACATCGCCGCGTACTGCGAATCCTCCGAGGAGACGCCCGACGAGCTGTTCGTCGACACCGACCAGGTCGAGCAGGCCCGCCCGGTGATCGCGCGCAGCACCGAGGACGCCGAGTGGCAGTCGCTGGTCGAGCAGTTCAACGCGCCGTCCGCGCCCGGCCACGACGGCGGGGAGACGCCGGTGCCGCGGTGGCCGGCCAGCGAGGACGTGGACGAGAAGTACGAACCGCTGATCGACGTACCGGCCGGACTGATCGTCGGCGACGACCCCGAGGACGAGCCGGAGCCCCGCCCGAAGCGGGCGGCCGACGACCCGCACGATCACTTCGTCCCGCCGGAGCCGCCGCGCGGCCCGAAGCTGGACTGGGTCAGCCGGCTCGCCTGGCTCGGCCTGTTCGGCGGTCCGATCCTGCTGATCCTGGCCGCGCTCTTCGACTTCGGCGACAGCCGGATCACCGCGCTCGCGGTCGCCGGCCTGATCGGCGGCTTCCTGACGCTGGTGATCCGGATGAAGGACCGGCTGCCCCAGGACGACACCCCGGACGACGGAGCCGTGGTGTGAGCTAGCATCAGCAGATCGTCGGACAATCTGACGTTCTTGTTGAGGGAGGTACCCCGTGCAGGTCAGCGAAACCGTCGAGATCACCGGCCACCTGATGGACTCCGGGTTGCTGTCCCGGGTCCTCGACGACATCCGCGGGTACGGCGGTGAGTACACGCTGGACAAGTTCGACCTCGGGTACGACAAGGACGACCCGTCCACGGTCCGGATGACGGTCGGCGCGGAGGACGAGGAGTCGCTGCAGCGGCTGCTGATGCGGATCCAGACCAAGGGCGCGAACCTGGTCGACCCCGGTACGCCGGAGATCGCCGAAGTGGCCCAGGACGGGGTCTTCCCGGACGGCTTCTACTCGACCACGAACCTGCCGACCAGCGTCCGGCTGGACGGTCACTGGGTGACGGTCCAGAACCCGGAGATGGACTGCGGCCTGCTCGTCGAGGGCGGCGCCGTACGGACGATCCCGATGTCCGAGGTCAAGGCCGGGATGCGGATCATCTCGAGCGCGCAGGGCGTCAAGGTCACCCCGCCGATCGCCACGAACACCGAAGAGGGCTTCGGCTTCATGGAGTCCGACGTGTCCAGCGAGAAGCCGCAGCGGGTGCTCGTCCAGCAGGTCGCCGACGGCATGCGCGAAGCGAAGGCGAACGGCCTGAAGGTGCTCTGGGTCGGTGGCCCCGGCATCGTGCACACCGGCGCCGCACCGGCCATGGTCGCGATCGTCGAGGCCGGTTTCGTCGACGTCCTGTTCGCCGGAAACGCGCTGGCCACCCACGACATCGAGTCGTCGCTCTACGGTACGTCGCTCGGTGTCGACCTGGCCCGTGGCCGCGGCGTCGAGCACGGTCACGAGCACCACATCCGCGCGATCAACACGATCCGCAAGGCCGGCTCGATCGCGGCCGCGGTGGACCAGGGCGTGCTGACCTCCGGCGTGATGCACGCGCTGGTCAAGCAGGGCAACAAGTTCGTCCTGGTCGGTTCGGTCCGCGACGACGGCCCGCTGCCGGACGTCTACACCGACGTCCTCGAGGGCCAGCGCGCGATGCGCAACGAGCTCGACGGCGTCGGCTACTGCCTGATGGCCGCGACCATGCTGCACTCCGTTGCCACCGGCAACATTCTGCCGGCCTCGATCCCGCTGACCTGCGTCGACATCAACCCGGCCACCGTCACCAAACTCGCCGACCGTGGCTCCAGTCAGGCGCGCGGTATCGTCACCGACGTCGGCCTGTTCGTCGAGCACCTCGCCCGCGAGCTCTCCCCGGCGTACGCCGAACTGAAGTAGGTCCCGCCCGACTGCCCAACCCGAACATGGGAGACAGCCACTGATGACCCCGGACTTCGAGTCGTTCCTGCGCCGGTTCGAAGAGGCCAACTCCGCGTTCGTGAACGGCGACGTCTCGCTGTGGATGCCGATGGTGTCCCGCAGCGAGGTGAGCTCGATCTTCGGTGGGTTCGGCGGGTTCGAGACCGGCTGGACCCAGGTCGGCCCCCGCTACGAGTGGGCCTCGGCGCAGTTCGCGCCGAGCGACGCGAAGGTCGAGTTCGAGTACCTGGACAAGCACGTCGGCCCCGACTCGGCGTACACGGTCGCGATCGAGCGCTGCACGGTCCGGTACGTCGATCGCCCGGGCGAGCACGCGCACGAGTTGCGGGTGACGATGGTGTTCCGCGCCGAGGACGGCGACTGGAAGATGGTCCACCGGCACGCGGACCCGCTGAACCCCAAGGCCGGGCCGACCGAAGCCTAAGGTTTGCCAGGATGTTTGGATGGGCCCCATGACCGAACTCGTGCACCTGAGCACCGCCGACGGCGTCGCGACCATCACCCTGGACTCGCCGCACAACAAGAACGCGCTCTCCCAGCAGCTCACGGGTGAGCTGCTCGAGCATCTGGCCACTGCCGGAGCGGACGACGCGGCCCGGGTGATCGTGATCCGGTCGGCGCTCGACGTGTTCTGCTCAGGTGCGGACATGTCCGAGGCGACGAGTGTCGGCATGGGCGTCGGCGCGCAGCGGATGGTCGACGTACAGCGCGCGATCGTCGCCAACCCCAAGCCGGTGATCGCCCGCGTGGCCGGTCCGGTGCGGGCAGGCGGGATCGGCATCGTCGCCGCGGCCGACATCAGCGTGGCCGGAGCCAGTACGTCGTTCGCCCTGACGGAGGTCCGTCTCGGGCTGGCGGCGGCAACGATCTCGCTGACTGTGCTCGCCCGCCTGAACGACCGCGCGGCGGCGTACACGTTCCTGACCGGCAACGCCTTCGACGGTCTCGAGGCGGCCCGCCTCGGCCTGGTCACGCTGACCGTGGCCGACGACGAGCTCGACACCGCTCTCGACTCTCTGGTCGAGTCCGTCCTCAAGGGTGTCCCCCAGGGCCTCCGCGAGACCAAGAAGCTTCTCAACCGCGAGCTCCTCGCCGACATCGACGCCCGCGGCACCGAGCTCGCCGAACTCTCCGCCTCCCTCTTCGGCTCCCCCGCCGCCCAGGAAGCGATGCTCGCCTTCTTGAACCGCAAGAAGAAATAGTTTGAATCGCAAGAAGAAGAGCTAGGAGACGAACTTCCACCAGCGCTCGCTCTTGGGACGCTTCGGTTTGCGGCCTCCACGGCGCTCGACAGGCTGGCGTGCCCAGAGCACGCCGGACACGTCGGGCAGGATCACGCGTTGCCCCGCCGCGGTGATCAGCAGATAGTTCGCTTCGATCCGCTGGTAGTGGCCCATGCAGAGACCGCTCTGCCGATCCCACCAACGCCGGCGGGTCTCGAAATGCGGGCCGACGCACGAGCGGACATCGGAGCGCGGGATCGGATGCTCCGCGAAGCGCTGCAGGAGGTTCGCGAACCGGTAGCGGTCCGGGTCGGACATTGCCTCGATGTCGGCGGCCTCGAGCGGTTCCAGCAGGCGTTGGACGTCGGGGGGCAGGAGGTGTCCGCCCCACAAATCGCGGAGCTCGCTTCCCAGGTAGTGCAGCCGGGAGAGCGAAATCATCCAGACGGAACCGGCCCACCAGTTCACGGCGAGGAGTACGACCGCCAACACCGCTTGGCCCCAACCGCCCAGGACGATCCGGCCCGCCTCCAGATGCCACGGCAGTACGGCGAGCAGCAGCATCACGGCGCCGCCGTACGCGACCCAGGCCGACGGATCGCGCAGGCTCATCGGGTGATAGCGGCCGCCGGGCTTTCGGGGCAGCGCACGTGAGCGCATCCCGAAGACGAACGGATTGCTGCTGCTCGTGACGTCGCGGAACACCTGCAGGGCCTGCTCGGGCAGGTGCAGGTACGGCAGGTACGCCGTGATGCGGTGGGCAAGGAAGGCCCCGGTGAAGGCGTGCGCCACCGTGAGCGCCAGCAGCCCCACCCAGGCGAAGCTGAGCGGAATGGCGACGCCCCCGAGCGACACGTCCGAGCCGCCGGCGAACAGCCGGCCCGCGATCGTGGCGAGGCAGAGGCCGGCGCCGATCGCGAGCAGACGGGAGCACACCTTGGCGCCCGTGAGGATCCGGGCGGTCTCGGACACCGGGTCGGGCCGGCGCAGGTAGTCGGCCCGCCGCTCACTCCAAGCCCCGCTGGAACGTTTTGCCATTCAGGCGATTATGGCAGCGACCGGGGGCTCACAACCGCAGCCGGTGTGGCGTTCCCGCGACCAACGTGAGTGGGACGCGGGCGTCGCCGTACCGGATGGTGCGGGTCTGATCCTGGTCGGCGATGAGGACCGCCTCGCGCCCGTCCGGGGACCAGGTGAGGTCGACGGTGATGCCGCCGCGCGCTCGCAGGCCGGTGATGGTGCCGGTGGGCCAGGCGGCGGGGAGGGCCGGGAAGAGTTCGAGGTCGCCGCTGTGGCTTTGCAGGAGCATCTCGGCGATGCCCGCGGTGGCGCCGAAGTTGCCGTCGATCTGGAACGGCGGGTGCGCGCACAGCAGGTTCGGATAGACGCCCGCGCCACTGCCGACGTAGTCGGTCTCGGTGTCGTCGGCCAAGGTCAGGAAGGCCCGGACCAGCCGGTGAGCGGCCGCACTGTCGCGGAGCCGGGCCCGCAGGTTGATCTTCCAGGCCAGTGACCAGCCGGTCGCCTGGTCACCGCGCAGGTCCATCGTCCGGGTGGCCGCGGCGGCGAGCTCTGGCGTGCTGTCCGGGGTGATCTGGTCGCCCGGGTGCAGTCCGATCAGGTGCGACATGTGCCGGTGATGCGGTTCCTGCTCCGGCAGGTCAGCAGCCCACTCCTGCAGCTGTCCGCGGCTACCGATCGACGGATCCGGGATGCGCTTCCGGGCCGCCGCGAACTGATCCACCAGTACGTCGGTCAGCCCGAGCACCGACGCGGTCTCGACGCAGCGATCGAACAGGTCCGCGATCAACGCCAGGTCCATCGTCGACGAGACCGTGACGGACGCCGGCTCCCCATCGGCAGCGACGTACTCGTTCTCCGGCGAGGTGGAAGGCGACGTACCGAGGCTGCCGTCCGGGAGCTCGGTCAACCAGTCGAGGCAGAACTCCGCCGCGCCGCGCAGCGTCGGCCACGCGCGCTCCAGGAACTCGCGGTCGCCCGTGAACGCGTAGTGATCCCACAGATGCCGGACCAGCCAGGTGCCGGCCATCGGCCAGTTCGACCACTTCGGATTGCCGTCGACCGGGACGGTCCAGCACCAGGCGTCGGCGTTGTGGTGCGCAACCCAGCCGGCCGCGCCATAGCGTTCCGAGGCGGTACGGCGGCCTGCCGCGGCGAGGTGGCCGAGATACGTGAGCAGCGGCTCGTGGCACTCGGACAGGTTGGTGGTCTCGGCCGGCCAGTAGTTCATCTCGGTGTTGATGTTGACCGTGTAGTTGGAGCTCCACGGCGGCTGCAGGATGTCGTTCCAGATGCCCTGCAGTGTGGTCGGCAGCCCGCCGGGTCGCGAGCTCGCGATCATCAGGTAGCGGCCGTAGTTGAAGATCAGCGCCGCGAGCGCGGGATCGTCGCTGTGTGCCAACCGCTCATCGGTCGGCAGCTCAGCCGCCGCGGTCGCCGGGAGATCCAGCGTCGAGCGGCGGTAGAGCGCGCGGTAGTCCGTGACATGCTCAGCCAGCAGCTCGTCGTACCCACGAGCGAGCGCGGCCTGCACCCGCTCGTCGGCCTCGGCCAAGCACTCCTCGCGGGTCCGGGTCGGCGCGGTCGCCGGATCGACGTACCCAGTCGCCGTCGACAGCACGAAGGTGATGTCCGTCGGGCCGGTGCTGGAGCTGCGGAGTGCAATGGCCGCCGCCATCCCCCGGTCGGGACCGTCGGAGTAGCGCACGGCCTCAACGCCCTCGCGATGCGGCGGGGCTACGTCTGCCGGCGCCTGGATCAGCAGGCCGTTCTCGACTACCTCCGATTGCAGCTGCGAGATCAGCCGGGCCCGGACATCGATCGGCCCCGAAGCCGTCACGCGGACCACGAAAACACCGGCGGGATGGCTGACGAACGCCTCCTGGTGGACGGTCAGACCTCCGATCTCGTACGAGACCGTGGCCACCGCCGAATCAAGGTCCAAGTCCCGCCGGTACGCCGTCGCGTCGCCACTGACCGCGTAGTCGAGCAGGAGGTCCCCCAGCGGCAGGTACGCCTGCGAATGCCCGGCCTGGAACCCCGTGGCCAGCTCTTCGGCCCGCCGTACGTCGCCGGCCGCGACCGCGTCCCGGACCGCCTGCACAGCCTGCGATCCGACCGCACCGCGCGGCTCGCACAGCACCCGCTGGGTCTCCGGGCTACCGGACCACAGCGTCTCGTCGTTCAGCGCGAGCCGCTCGGTCCCGGGCCGCCCGAAACACATCACCCCGATCCGGCCGTTGCCCAACGGCAACGCCTCCACCCACTCCCCCGCGGGACGGTCGTAGCGCAAGCTGCTCACCGGATTCCTCATGCGAGAGATCCTATGTCTCAGAGGTGCAGCTCGATCAAGAGGGGAAGGTGATCAGATGCTTTTGGCAAGTCGTCCGCAACCTCGGCCGGGACCGGCAGGATCCGGCCGGACAGCTCCGGCGTGACGTGCACCCCGTCGATCCGCTTGTGCGGGTCGGACGAGCTGAACGTCGGCCCGGCATCGACGCCGAGATCGATCAGACCCTCGTCGGCCAACCGCTGCCAGACCGGACCGTCCGGCGTCTCGTTGAGATCACCGACCAGCAGGTACGGCGTACCGAAGGATCGGCATCCGCGCAGAACCTGCTCCAACTCGTGTTGCCGGCCGAGAATGTGCAGTCCGAGATGACACACCACCAACGCGACCTCGGCCGACCCCAGCGTCACCCGGCCGCCGACCGCACCACCGGGAAGCTGAGTCGCGATCAACCGCAGCCGCCGGCGCACGAACGGCCGCCAGATCCGCCAGTGCAGCGCGTTCACCAACTCGATGCTCTCGGCAACCAAAACTGCGTTCCGCGCGGACGCGGCGACGTACCGGAGGCCGAAGCTGGCCGCCATCGCCCGCCGCTTGCGCCGGGTCCCCCACCAGGTGGGGGCCTCCTGCACGAGCATCACATCGGGCGCGCACGCCTTGACCACCCGGGCCAGTGCCTCCCGGTCGTCTCCCCAGCGATGGACGTTGTAGGAGAGGACCCGGAGGACAGGGGCTTCGGTCATGCCTCCGAGTCGTCCAGCTCGACGGTCTGCACCGAGTCGGGAGACGCGGCGCGCAGACCGGTCCGGCGAGCTGCCGACTTGCGGGCGGCTCGCTCGACGCGGGTGGAACGACCTCGGGCCGCGGCCGTCTTGGCCGTCACCGCGGTCGTCTTGACCCGGACCCGGCGCAGCCAGGTGGCTTCCTCGCGGGCCAGGTCAGCCGCGCCGACCATGCCGGCCTCGGGACCCAGCACGGCGCGCACGATCCGCGCCTCGGGCCGGAAACCGCGACCGGTCAGCGTCCGCTTGAAGGCCTCGCGCGCCGGGGCGATCAGCAGCTCACCCGCATCCGAGACACCGCCGCCGATCACGAACGTGCCGGGGTCGAGCGCCGCGGCCAGGTTGGCCAGGCCGATGCCGAGCCAGCGGCCGACGTCCTCGAGCAACTCGATCGCGACCGGGTCGCCGTCCTTGGCGAGCTCGGTGACCATCGGGCCGTTGATCTTGCGCGGGTCGCCACCCGCAGCGCGCAGCAGGTTGTGGGCTACCGGCGAACCGGACAACGCCAGCTCACGTGCCTCGCGGGTCAGCGCGTTGCCGGAGGCGTACTGCTCCCAGCAACCACGGTTGCCGCACTCGCACCGATGCCCGCCCGGCACGACCTGCATGTGCCCGAACTCGCCCGCGATGCCGAACTTGCCGCGCTGCAACGCCCCGTCGTTCAGGATCGCGCCACCGATGCCGGTGCCCAAGGTGACGCAGACCAGATGACTCTCGCCCTGACCGCCACCGAAGCGCCACTCGGACCAGGCCGCCGCGTTCGCGTCGTTCTCGACCACGACCGGCAGGCCGAGGCGCCGTTCGACCGCGTCCCGCAGCGGCTCGTGCCGCCAGGCGAGGTGCGGCGCGAACAGCACCGAGGAGCGCGTCCCGTCGACGAACCCGGCCGCACCGATGCCGACCGCGATCACGTCGTGCCGCGACTCGAGGTCGCGGACGATCTCGGCGATCGCGTCCTCGGTCTCCTTCGGATCCTTGGTCGGCGTGTCCCGGCGGAGCCGGTCCAGGATGTTGCCCTCCGGGTCGACCACGCCGGCGGCGACCTTGGTGCCGCCGATGTCGATACCGATCGTCAAAGCCTGTGTCAGAGCCACACGAGCCTCCTCGTCGTGTCCCCCGGGGTGGTTCCAGTATCCCGCAGCAACCCAACCACTCGACTGGCCGTCACTGGATCGGGGCGGGCTTGCGGGCCAGGTCAGCGGCGCCGATCAGGCCTGCGTCGTTGCCCAGCTCGGCCAGCCCGAACGTCGGGTGCGGGCGGTTCGACCGGGCCGGCAGGTTCTTCTCGAAGGCGACCTGGGCCGACTTCATCAGCAGCTCCTTGGCCGCGCTCACACCGCCGCCGATCACGATCGTGGTCGGGTCGAACAGCGTCGCGATACTCGCGAGCCCCTCCCCCAGCCAGCGACCGAGGTCCTCCAGCAGCTCGGTCGCGCACGGATCGCCCGCGGCGGCGGCCTCGGTGATCATCGGACCGCTCAGCTCGGCCGGGTCGGTGATCCCGCACACACTCAGCATCTGGGCGGCGGACAGCGAGCCGGACTCCGCCTGCGCACGTCCTTCACGCACCAGCGCACGGCCGGAGGCGTACTGCTCCCAGCAGCCCCGCGCTCCACAACCACACCGATGACCACCCGGTACGACGCGCATGTGGCCGAGCTCGGCGGCGACGCCATGGGCACCCCGCAGCAGCTCGCCGTCGATGACCACGCCACCGCCGATTCCGGTCCCGACCGTCACACACACCATGTGCTCGGCGTCGCGCGCGGCACCGAAGGCGAATTCACCCCAGGCCGCAGCGTTCGCGTCGTTCTCGACGACGACCGGGACCTTCAGCTTCTGGCTGACCCGGGCTCCGAGCGGCTCGTCCCGCCAGGCCAGGTTGGGCGCGAAGAGGACGGTCGACCGGTCCGATGACACGAACCCGGCCGCGCCGATCCCGACGGCCTCGATCTCGTGCCCGGCGATCAGCTCGGCGGCCGCGTCGATGATCGCTTCCGCGGTCGCGTCGACCGAGTCGGCCGGGGTGTCGCGATGGGTCCGGGCGCCGATCGTACCGTCCGTATCGACGACGCCGGCGGCGATCTTCGTCCCGCCGACATCGATGCCGATGGTCAGTCCCATGGTTCGGGGTCCTCACTCACGTCGATCCGGTCCACCGTGGGCGGTGCGGCCGGCTCGTCCTCTGGAGACTTCGAGGAACGCGACGCTGCGTCCTCCTGCTTCTGCCGGGCCACCTCGGCGGCCGACTCCAGCAAGGTACGCACCGAACCGAGAACGTGGGCCGCGGCCGTCGACAGCTGCTCGATCGTCTCCGGGCTGGTGTTGCGCACCTTGTTGATCAGCTGGCAGACCGGGCACCAGACGCAGTCCGGCCCCGACTTGTGCTCGTGCTCTTGCTCGTCGGCAGGCTCCTCCGGCTCCGCAGCGGAAGGCCCAGGCCCGGCGTGCGTATCGGCAGCGGACTGCAGCACGGCGAACAGCTTGGCCGCCTCCTCGGCAACCGTGCCGACCGGCTCCTTGCTCATTCTGGGCTCACCGGCCCTCCCCGATCGCAGCCTCGCGCGCCTCCTGCTTGGCGTGGTACTCGGCCGTCAGCCCCTGCGCCAACTCGGACGCGGACTCCAACGGCCCGGTCGCCACCGGCAGCTCGACCGGCCGCGCCACCTCGCGCGGCGCGAACCGCACCTGCAGCCGTCCGTCGTCCAACCGGGCCCCTGCCACCACACCGCGCGCCAGCGCGGCCGGCAGCGGCAGAACCCGCCGATACGAACCGACGGTGATGATCAGCTCATCGCCGTGCCGGGCCAGCTCCAGCTCGCTGGCGGAGGCGAGCGGCAACGGCATCGTCAGCGTGTACGTGCGGCCGTCGGTGTCGATGTGCCGATCCACCCACAGCGAAGTCTCTTCGGTAGCGCGCGCGAACGGGTCGTCGCCGCCATACATCTCCACCGCGAACGCGGCCAGCTCCTCGACCCCGACCGGCTCACACACCCGGTACGGCGACTCCCAGATCGGCAGCGGCCGGAACGAGTCGGCGACCTCCTCCAGGATCCCGCGCTGGGCGGCAACCCACTGCCGACGCCAGGTATCGGCACCGGCCGCGGGGAACACCCGGTTGGCCACGACGCCGTCCACGCGATAGCCGTACAGGGAAAGGCGAGTCAGCGAACGGCGTGCCTCCGCGACGACCACGGCCTCCGGCGTCAGCACCAGGCGCACCGAGGCGTCCGGACCGGCCAGCAGCGCGCGGATGTCGGACAGATCGGCCTGCAGCCGACGCAGCGCGTCGAAGACGGTGTCGTCCGGCATCGGGATGCTCGACGACCGGCTCAGGAACGGCCGGAACGTCCGCATCACCTTGCGCTCGGCGTTGAAGATCCGCTCCATGTACCAGTTCAGTGCGTCCGGCAGGGCGAGCAGGCGCAGCGTCTCCGCGGTCGGCGCACAGTCGACGACGATCACGTCCCAGCGCCCGGACCGGACGTGGTCGCGCACCTCGAGCAGCGCGAGCACCTCCTCGGCGCCCGGCAGCACGGTCAGCTCCTCGGCCTCGATCGGGTCGACACCGACCATGTGCAGCACGGAGCGCAGATAGGCCTGGATGTCACCCCAGGACCGCTCGAAGCGGCGTTGCGCGTCGATCTGCTGGACGAACAGCAGGTCGTCGATCTCGGTCGGCTCCTGGCCGACCTCGGAGTCGAAGGCGTCCGACAACGAGTGCGAGGCGTCCGTCGACAGCACCAGCGTGCGCAGCCCGCGCAACGCGGCGAGCGTCGCGGTGCCCGCGGCCGACGTCGTCTTGCCGACGCCACCTTTCCCTGTGTACAGCAGTACCCGAGTCACGTCTGATCAGGACTCGACGCGCTTCTTGAGCCCCTTCAGGGCTGTGTCGATGATGACCTTCTCGGCCTTGCGCTTCAGCATCCCGATCATCGGGATGGCGATGTCGACGGCCAGCCGGTACGTCACTTCGGTTCCTTCCGCGCCCAGTTCCCGCAGTACGTACGCGCCGTCCATGCCCTTGACCATCTTGGCCTCGACCAGCGTCCAGGTCACCTCGTTGCGGGACCAGACGTAGTCCAGCGTGTACTCGTCGGAGATCGCCCCGGCGTCGACCTTGAACCGGACCTGCTTGGGCCGGCCGGCCTCGTCGGTGGACAGCACCTGGGTCTCCCGCATCGAGTCGGCCCACTCCGGGTACGCCGCGAAGTCCGCGATCACCGCCATGATCTCTTTGGGGGTGGCGTTCACCACGATGGTCGAGGTGGTCTGATCCGCCATCGATTCACCTCTTTGCTGCCGGGACTGACCTTGCTCAGAGCGAGAGACTATCGCGGGTTGGTGCCCGGTACGTCGCTCGCCTGCGGCGCGGCCCACTTCTGCTTCGTCCTTGAACGCCCACAACCGCTCCCGGTACTGCCTCACATACCGTTCCCGCAGGCGGACGAGCGCCCTGCCCCGCACCGGCCGGGCCGGATCGACCCGCAGGTACCAGTGCACGACGACACCGTCGCGAACCTGCTCCAGCCACCACTCCGCCGTACCGATCGCCGCACCCGTGACAGCCCACCGCACACCCTCGAGGCCACGCCGCTCGGAGGGGGTCAACGTGAGCTCCGGCCACCACTCGCGCCACAGGGTGTCCGAGCCGAGCCTCTCGGCGACGTAGGCTGGATCCGCAACGACCAAGTCGTCGCAACTGACGTCGAGTGTGGGCATGACTAGAACCTAGTTCCGTGAGTCACATTAACCTGGCTACTTCTGGGTAGGTGACTGTAGCGTGCGCCGGAAGTCGACAATTCGTGACCGACTGAGGAGACGCGGATGCGTGAGTACACCGTTCCTGCTGTGACCGAGCCGCCCACCGGCAGCCTGAGCGATCCCGTGTGGGCGAACGCGTCGTCCCATCCTGGCACCCCGGTGTTCGCCCGGCGTACGGGCGAGGTTTGGCAGGACGTGACAGCGGCTGAGTTCGCCGCTGAGGTGACCGCGGTGGCCAAGGGCCTGATCGCGGCGGGCGTGAAGCACGGCGAGCGGGTCGCACTGCTCAGCCCGACGCGCTACGAGTGGACGCTGATCGACTACGCGATCTGGAGCATCGGCGCGGTCACCGTGCCGATCTACGAGACCTCGTCGGCATCGCAGATCCAGTGGATCCTGACCGACTCAGAGGCCGTCGTGGCCGTCGTCGAGAACGCCACCCACGGCGCCGTGGTCGAGTCCGCCCGCGCCGAGGCCCCGGCCCTGCAGGAGGTCTGGCAGATCGAGGCCGGCGCGGTCGACCAGCTCACCGAGCTCGGCCGCGAGGTCAGCGACGCCGACTACGACAAGCGCCGTACCGCGGTCACGCCCGACGACCTGGCGACGTTGATCTACACGTCCGGGACGACCGGCCGGCCGAAGGGCTGCCGGATCAGCCACGGGAACTTCATCGCCGAGCTCGCCCCGGCGGTCAAGATCCTCGACGAGCTCTTCGACACCGACGGCGCGAGCACGCTGCTGTTCCTGCCGCTGGCCCACGTGTTCGCCCGGATCATCCAGGTCGGCTGCGTGATGAAGCGGGTCAAGGTCGCGCACAGCCCGGACGTGAAGAACCTGGTCCCCGACCTCGGTTCCTTCAAGCCCACCTTCATCCTGAGCGTGCCGCGGGTCTTCGAGAAGGTCTACAACTCCGCCAGCCAGAACGCGCACTCCAGCGGCAAGGGCAAGATCTTCGACGCCGCCGCGGAGACCGCGATCGCCTACTCGCAGGCGCAGGACAAGGGCGGCGCGTCGTTCGGCCTCAAGGCCAAGCACGCCCTGTTCGACCGCCTCGTCTTCAGCAAGCTGCGCGCGGTCCTCGGCGGCAAGGTCCAGTACGCCGTCTCCGGTGGCGCGCCCCTCGGTGACAAACTCGGCCACTTCTTCCGCGGCATCGGCGTACCGGTCCTGGAGGGCTACGGCCTGACCGAGACCACGGCCGCCGTCGCGGTGAACCTGCCCGACGAAATCCGCATCGGTACCGTCGGCCGACCGCTTCCTGGTGTGACGGTCGGCGTAGCGGCGGACGGCGAGCTGCTCTTCAAGGGCGGCCAGGTCATGCAGGGCTACTGGAAGAACGACGAGGCCACCGCGGCCGCGATCGACGGCGACGGCTGGTTCCACACCGGCGACCTCGGTGAGTTCGACGTCGACGGCTTCATCAAGATCACCGGCCGCAAGAAGGAGATCCTCGTCACGGCCGGCGGCAAGAACGTCGCCCCCACCGTCCTCGAGGACCAGATCCGCCTGCACCCGCTGGTCAGCCAGTGCATGGTCGTCGGCGACGGCAAGCCCTTCATCGCCGCGCTGATCACGATCGACCCCGAGACGATCGTTCCGTGGGCGACCGAGCACGGCAAGCCGACCGACGTCGCCTCCCTCACCAACGACGCCGACCTGATCGCCGAGATCCAGAAGGCGGTCGACGAGGCGAACGGCTCGGTCTCCAAGGCCGAGGCGATCCGCAAGTTCCAGATCCTGCCGATCGACTGGACGCAGGAGTCCGGCGAGCTCTCCCTGAAGCTCTCCCTCCGCCGCCACATCGTGATGGCGAACCACGGCGCCGACGTCGAGGCCCTCTACACGAAGTGATCCACCGCCTGAGGCCGGCGAAGGCACCTACCGCTTCGCCGGCCACCACGCGACCACCGTTTCAGCCGCTGACGTCCGAAGGTCAGCGGTGCGTGGTCGGCTGTGCGTGGTCGGCGTGTTTTCGGACGTTGCGGTGCGGGGGTTGCGGTGCGGGGGTTGCGGTGCGGGGTTGGCGGATGCCGAGGTGCGCTCGGATAGCCCGTCAGCCGTAGGCGACGAAGTGCACCGGTAACCCGACCTCGCCATCCCCCTCAGCCACCGACCCTGCCGCACCCGAAGGTTCAGTGGCCGCCGGAGGCGGGCGAAGTCGTCTTTGTGGAACCAAATAGGCGCCCAGCGGCCGCGAGACTCCACAAAGACGGCGGGACCGAGGCCTGCCGGCGATTCGCGGCGCGCGATAGCCCGGCCGCCGTCCAGCAGGGCGAACCGTCCCGTGGATGCAGGTTTGCGGAGTCCTACTGTCACCCAGCGGCTGTTGCAGAATCGGCATGGACGTTGGTGACTGCAATCCGGTGGCTGGGCGGGGTTGGTGCGTGTTTGTGGGGATCTGCTGTCTCTGGGAGGCAGCAGATCCCCGCAAAGGTGGTTGGTGTGCCCCCGATTCGCGCCGCACCGGACAGGCCGGGCACGTACCGGCTGGCTGGTCGCCGCGGCGGCCGATTTACTGAAACGCTAGGCGGGCGTGGTCTACGGCTGAGGGGGATGGCGGGGCCGGTGACCACAGTTTCGGCTGCTTGAGCTTCCGGGCTATGGCTGAGGTAGGCGAGGTGACGGTAGTCGGCACGTTCAGGTCGCTTTTTGGAACAAAGCGCCCTCCGCGAGTGAAGCCACCGTGCAATCAGCACTCGAGCCCTCACACTCGCACGGTGGCTTCACTCGTGGGGAGGCCCCGCCCTCGCCGTTTGCCTGGCTAGCCAGTCGCGTTGGGGGTTATGCACTCAGAATCAGAGTGCATAACCCCCCAAGCTCGGTACCTAGCCAGCGAAATCGGGCAGGACGAAGCCATCAACCACCGCGACGGGTCAGCAAGCAAGCCTCCTGATCGTCGGCGGCAACCACCGCCCGTCAGCCCAAGGCAACGGGAACCTCGGTCACCGACCGCACCATCCCCCTCAGCCGAAGACCGCCCCAGCCACCCGTCTCAGGAGAACCGGCCGCAGCGGCGACCAGCCACCGCCTACCCCACCGGCCGAATCCGCGCGGACGGACGGGACGAGCACCTTCGGGAAGGAGGAGTTCCTGGCCGGCCAAAGTCCTCAGCCACCGCGACCGATCACCTGCGGCGATATCGCAACAGGCACCCAGCGGCAGTAGAACCCCGTGAACCGGCAGCACCTGCAGTTATCGCGGCTAACGTCCGAAAGCCGCGCCGACGACGTACTGCGAACGTTCGGACGTTAGGCGGGGCGGTTGTGCGCGTAGCGGGGGGACCCGCAATCCGATGGGCCCACCCAGCAGGTGGTCCGGGGGTCGGCCGAATGGGGGATGGGGGGTGGGGCTTGTTGGGGGATGTGGGGAGGGGGTGGGGGCGGGGAGGGTGGGGGTATGGAATCGGTTGTTGAGGTTGGTGGGTTGCGGAAGGCATATGCGGGGCGGGCTGTGGTGGACGATGTTTCGTTCACTGTGGGTGAGGGGGAGATTTTCGGGATTCTTGGGCCCAATGGGGCGGGGAAGACTACGACCGTTGAGTGCATTTCGGGGTTGCGGGTGCCGGACGGGGGGCGGGTTCGGGTTGCTGGGCTGGATCCGGCCAGTGATCGCAGGGCTGTGACTGAGGTGCTGGGGTCGCAGTTGCAGGAGAGTGAGTTGCAGGCGAAGCTCACTGTGCGGGAGGCGCTTGAGCTGTACGCCGCTTTCTACCCGCGGCCGGCGGATTGGCGGGTGCTGGCGGAGCGGTTGGGGCTTACCAGCCTGCTGACGAAGCGGTTCGGGGTGCTGAGTGGCGGTCAGAAGCAGCGGCTGTTCATCGCGCTCGCGCTGATCGGCAACCCACGGGTCGTCGTACTCGATGAGCTGACCACCGGGCTCGATCCACGGGCTCGGCGGGATACGTGGGAGGTTGTCGAGGACGTGCGGAACCGTGGGGTCACGGTCCTGCTGGTCACGCATTTCATGGAGGAAGCGCAGCGGCTGTGCGACCGGATCGCCCTGATCGACAAGGGGCGGATCACCGCGCTGGACACGCCGCAGGGGCTGATCGCGCGGTCCGCGGGTTCGACGGTCATCTCGTTCACGCCGTCGGCGCCGGTCGACGACGAGGAGCTGGCGGCACTCCCCGCGCTCACCTCGATCGAGCACAAGAACGGCCGGATCACGCTCAGCGGCAGCGACGAGACCGTCAACGCGGTCATCTCGCTGCTCGTCCGGCACCACATCACCGCGCATCAGCTCCGCGTCACCGACGCCACGTTGGACGATGCCTTCCTGACCCTCACCGGAGCCACCTCATGAGCACCACCACCGCCACGAGCACAACAACGCGACCAGCTTCGCCGTACGGCGCGGTGCTGCGGACCGAGGCCCGCCTTTTCCGGCGAGAGCCGGGGACCCTGTTCTGGGCGCTCGGGTTCCCGCCGATCCTGCTGGTGATCCTCGGTTCCATACCGTCGTTCCGTAACGTTGATACGAACCTCGGCGGGCTGCGGATGATCGACGTCTACGTCCCGGTCCTGGCGCTGGTCGCCGTGATCATGACCGGCCTGCAGACGATGCCGCCGGTCCTCACCGGCTATCGCGAGCGCGGCATCCTGCGCCGGATGTCGACGACCCCGGTTCGCCCGGCCGCCCTGCTGTCCGCCCAGATCGTCCTGAACGGCGGCGCCGCGCTCGTCACGGCGATTGTCTGCCTGGCGATCGGCCGGCTCGCATTCGACGTCAAACTTCCTAACCAACCGTTCGGTTACACGCTCGCCCTGCTGCTCACCTCGGCAGCCTCCCTCGCCTTCGGTGCGGTGATCACGGCTGTGGCCCGAACCGCGAAGATCGCGACAGCGATCGGCTCAGCGGCGTTCTTCCCCAGCCTGTTCTGCGCAGGCATGTGGCTACCGGTCCAGGCGATGCCCGACGTGATGGCGCGCATCGTCACGCTCACCCCGTTCGGCGCCGCAGCCGAGGCACTTGGCGAGGCGGCGGCCGGCGACTGGCCCGCCTGGTCGCATCTCGGCGTACTGGCTGCCTGGGCGGTTGTCCTGTCGGCCGCCGCCATGCGCTGGTTCCGGTGGGAGTGAGTCCCTACTCGTGCAGACTGAGGTTGTGACGGCGATCAGCAGCGACAACAGCCTGGACCGGCGCCGGCAGGCGTTCACCCGGCTGGCGCCGCCCGCGCTGCTGGTCATCTCCAGCGTCCTGGCGTTCACCACCGCCGACCTGATCACACCGCATCGGTGGCAGCAGCTGACCGTGATGGTCCTCGTTGCCGCGGCGACGGTGCTCCAGCTGTGGTGGCTCTGGGCGGGTCCTCGCCGGTCCCGCCCGGACGCCGTCTCAGTGACGTACTTCGCGATCCGCTGGGCGATCGGCGCCGCGCTCGCGCTGCTGAACGGGTTCTACGCGTTCTACGTGGCCGCCGGGTACTTCGATCCCACCCATCTCATTCCGGGGCGGCGCCGGCGGCGGTTCGCCCTGTTTGCCTGTTCGGTGCCGGTATCGTTCGCGCAGGTCGGCGGCATCCCGACCGACGGCCCAATGGGGTGGATCGTGTTCGCCTGTCTGCTGGCGGCCACCAACGCATTGCTGACCTTCGTCGGCCGCCTCTCCGAGCAGGAGGAGGAGCGGTCGCGGGCGCGCGCCGTCACCATCACGGAGCTGCAGAAGACGCAAGCGGAGAACGCCGCCCTGCATGCTCAGCTGCTCGTCCAGGCCCGCGAGGCCGGGGTCGCCGACGAACGCCGCCGGCTGGCCGCCGAGATCCACGACACGATCGCGCAGGGACTGACCGGCATCATCGCCCAGCTCCAGGTGGTCTCGGGCACGACGGATCCCGAGGTCGCCCGGGACCACGTCACGCGCGCGACCGACCTGGCCCGGCACAGCCTCGGCGAGGCCCGGCGGTCGGTCCAGAACCTTGCCCCGCAAGGACTCTCGTACGACGGCCTCCCGGAAGCCCTGCGTAAAACGGTCGACCAGTGGGCGGAGCGGACCGGCGTACCGACGGAGCTCACGGTCACCGGGACCGCGCAGCAACTGCACGGCGAGGTCTCCGCGACGCTGCTCCGGATCACCCAGGAAGCCCTCGCGAATGCCGGCAAACACGCCAGTGCCTCGAGGGTCGGCGTCACGCTCAGCTTCATGGACACCGAGGTGACGCTCGACGTCCGCGACGACGGCAAGGGCTTCGACCCGCTCAGCCTGCCGGCCCGGACCGGTACCGGCGGCTTCGGTCTGGACGGCATGCGCGCCCGGGCCGAGCGGATCGCCGGCTCACTCACGATCGAAGCCGAACCAGGAGCCGGTACGGCGGTCTCCGCCCGCGTACCGTTGGTGATCGACGAACGGGGAACCACGTGATCTCGCTGCTACTGGTCGACGACCACCCGGTCGTGCGCAACGGTCTGCGCGGCATGTTCGAATCCGCCGGGGGCTTCACCGTGCTCGCCGAGGCGTCCAACGGGGTCGAAGCGGTCGAGCTGGCGACCAAGCTGGACCCGGACGTGATCCTGATGGACCTACGAATGCCAGGCGGCAGCGGGCTTGAAGCGATCGCCGAGCTGCGGCGCCGCGGCGCGCGCTCGAAGGTGCTGGTCCTGACGACCTGGGACACCGACGCCGACACAGTGCCGGCGATCGAGGCCGGTGCGACTGGCTACCTGCTCAAGGACGCGCCCCCGGCCGAGCTGTTCACCGGTGTTCGCGAGGCGGCGGCGGGCCGGTCGGTCCTCTCCCCCGCGGTCGCGTCCCGGCTGGTCACCGCCGTACGGACGCCGGCCGCGAGTCCATTGGCTGCGCGCGAACGCGAAGTACTGGCGCTGGTCGCGAAGGGAACGTCGAACCGGGAGATCGCCCGCGAGCTGTTCATCAGCGAGGCAACGGTGAAGACACACCTCAGCCACATCTTCACGAAGCTGGACGTCAACGATCGCGCGGCCGCGGTCGCGAAGGGTTACGAACAAGGGATTCTGGGCCAGTAGTGTTCCAGTCCGCCGGCAGGTGCGGACCGGAACACCAGCGACTGCTAGTTACAGATGGTCGGTGACATCACCGTGGTCGGACTGTCCCAAGCGGCACAGCGGACCGTCGAGTGGCCGTACCAGTCGTGGCCGAACTCGTGTGCCGCCAGCAGGGCGTCGTCGTTCACACCGCCCATGTACAAGGCGATCCGCTGACCGGATCCCCAGTTGCAGCCGACAACATTGCTGCCACCACCGCAGTCCGTGATGTAGCCGTTGCGGCACTCGACCGGAGTGCCACCACCTTCGCGCAGACCTGCCCAAGCTGCTGCTCCCTGTCGGATGGCAGCGGCATACGGCTGGCAGGAGGACGTGATGGTGTAGTTGCGCTGACTCGGTACCGACCAGCCGCCGGGCGGCGGTGCAAGGACTTTCGCCTTGCCCTTAAGGTCGGACGGCGTGTCGACGACAGTCGTGCCGTGCGGAGCGGAGGCCCCTTCGGCGTGGGCGGAGGTTGTTGTCTCGTGGGCGGGGGACGCAGACGCTCCGGCCAGTGCGACCGGGGCGGCATAGGTGACGACGGCCATGACGACGGTGGCCAGGCCGGACAGCATCAACAGCTTGCGCGCCATTGATTTCTCCTTCTGTGGTGGGGGGCGGGTGCCTCACAGGAGGGCGGAGGCAGAAGGTGCGGCCACGCTAAAGGAAGTAGACCAGTGCTGTCCATGGTTCGCTCACGCTGCGGATCCCTTCAGTTACGCAGGGCTCACTTGCCTCCCGAGAAGGTAATCCCTTGCGTGATCTGCTTCTGCGCGGTGAAGAACAGCACCAGGCACGGCAGCGTGATCAGCAGCGAGGTTGCCATCAGCAACGGGGTGTCCGTGCTGTTGACCGTCTGGAAGCCGGCCAGGGCCAACGGCAACGTCTTCCACTGGTCGGAGTTGATGTAGATCGCCGGCCCGAGGAAGTTGTTCCAGTAGCCCATGAACAGCAGGATCGAGACCGCCACCACGGCCGGCCGGGCCAGCGGCAGGTAGACCAGCCAGAACGTCTTGAACCACCCGCACCCGTCGACCACCGCGGCGTCCGCCAGCTCCGAGGGCATCCGCGCGAAGAACTGCCGGAACAGGAAGATGAAGAACGGCGAGCCGAAGAAGGCCGGCAGGATGAGCGGATAGAGGGTGTCGATCATCCCGAGGTTGTTGAAGAGCATGAACTGCGGAACCATCGTCACCTCCCCCGGCAGCAGCATCGTCGCCAGCACGACGCCGAACACCACCCCCGAGAACCGCACCCGCAGCCGCGCGAACGCGAAGCCGGCCAGCGAGCAGGAGAAGACTGTGCCGACGATCGGGATCACCGTGGTCAGCACCGAGTTCAGCGTGTACCGCCAGAACGGGAACGACGTCACCGCCCGCCGGTAGTTGTCCCACAGGAACTCATGCGGTACGACGCTCGCCCCCGAACTGCCCACTCCGGCCAGGGAGCGCAGTGAGGTGGCGATCATCCACAGGAACGGGTACACGAACACGACCGAGCCGGCCGCGAGGACGACGTACAGGATGATCGTGGTCAGTAGGCTTCGGCGTTTCATGCTGACTTCCTCGTACGACGGCGACGGCGGGCGCTCGTCATCTCGGTCTCGTAGTAGACGGCGAAGGCACTCCCCCGCAGCGTCACCGTGGTCAGCGCCAGGATGACGACGAACAGGATCCAGGCCAGCGCGGACGCGTAGCCCATCCGGAAGTCCCGGAACGCGTTCTCGTACAGGTAGTAGACGAAGAACAGCAGCGAGTCCTTCGGGCCGCCGTTCGCGATGAATCCCTGGGTGAAGATCTGCAGTGAGCCGATGATCCCGGTGAGCGCGTTGAACAGGATGATCGGCGACATCTGCGGCATCGTCACGTGCCAGAACGTCCGCACCGGACCGGCGCCGTCGATGGCGGCCGCCTCGTACAGGTTCGGCGGCACGTCCTTGAGGCCGGCCAGGTAGATCACCATCGCGCCGCCGACCGTCCACAGACTCATCAGGATCACCGTCGGCAACGCCCAGGCCGCGTCGTTGAACCAGCCCGGCCCGTTGATCCCGACCTTGCCGAGGATGTCGTTCGCGAGCCCGTACTGCGGGTTGAAAACCCAGAGGAACAAGACCATCTGGGCCACGCCGGACACCAGGCTCGGCAGGTACCAGATGGTCCGGAAGAGCCGCATCCCCGGCAGTTCGGTGTTGAGCAGCAGCGCGACCACGAACGCGAGCGCGGTCTGCAACGGCACGCTGATCACGCCGTACAGAAGGGTGACCTTGAGCGCCTGCGCGACCTTGGGATCGCTGAACGCCTCGCTGTAGTTGGCGAGGCCGACGAACTGCGGTGGCGTCAGCAGGTCCCACGACGTCAGGCTGACGTAGACCGACGAGATCATCGGCCCGACCGTGAAGATCGCGAACCCGATCAGCCACGGCGAGATGAACAGCCAGAACGCGATCGTCTTGTCCGCCCGCGGCCACCGCCGGCGCGCCCCGTACGCCGCCAGTCCGATGACGGCGTACAGGACGATCAGCAGGAGCAGGAACGGGACCAGTGGGACGAGCGCGGCCGGCACACCCCAAGACGCCGCGAGCTCCCGGATCCAGCCGATTGTCGGGTTCACTTCTTCAGCGCCGCCGTGCACTTGGCGGAGAGCTCCGGCAGGATCTTGGCCACGTCGTCCTTGCCGGTGCCCAGCGCGGTGTAGCTGTTCATCCCCTTCTCCGCGTCACCGGAGACCTGGTTCTCCTTGGCCACCGAGGGGCCGACGACGCCGGTCTTCAGCGCGGTGGTGAAAGCGGCCAGGTTGCGGTCGGCCGGCAGCACCTTCTCCAAGGTGCCCGAGGACGCGGCGATCACCGGTACGCCGAGCGCAGTGTTGCCCTGGATCAGTTGATCCTGCGCGATCTGCTGCGTACCGACGAACTCGACGAACTTCTTCGCCGTCTCCAACTGCTTGCCGGTCGCCTTCTTGCTGATCGCGAGCCCGTCGACCTCCATCTGGAACCCCTTGCCCGGCACCGGGACCAGCGTCCAGTTCGGCTTGCTGATCTTGGCGAAATCGGCCACGGTCCACGGGCCGAAGTCGCTGAACATGGCCAGCCGGCCGGCCGCGAACCACTGCGCCTGGTCCTGGCCCTTGATATCGATCGAGGTCGGCGCGGCCTTCTGGTTCTGCATGTCGACGACGTACTGCGCGGCCTTCACCCCGGTCTCGTCGCCGAAGGTGCAGGCGGTCCCGTCGGCGTTGTAGTAGCTGCCGCCCGCGGCGGTGAGCCAGCCCCGGTAGTACAGGTTGCTCGACCCGTAGACGCGCGCCTTGCCGTCACCGTGCGACAGCTTGGCGGCCAGCACCTTGAACTCGTCGAGCGTCAGCGGCGTCGTTGCGCTCGGCAACGGGACGCCGGCGGCCTTGAAGGCGTCCACGTTGATCGCCATCACCTTGGGCTTGGCCGCGAACGGCATCGCGTAGTACTTGCCCTGGACCTGGAGCGCCGACGAGATGTTCGGCTGGACGTACTTGGTCGGGTCGACCTGCTGCTCGGCGAAGCTGGACACGAAGCCGGCCAGGCTGTTGTTGCTGATCTCCATCACGGTCGACTGGGTGCCGCCGGCGATCGAGGTCAGGACCTTCTGCTCGTAGTCGGCCTGGATCCAGTTCGTCGTCACCTTGGTGCCGGGGTTGGCCTTCTCGAACGCCGCGGCGATCGCCTTCAGCGAGGCAGCCTCGGAGTTCGCGCCCCAGAACGAGAACGTGATCTCGGCGGAGTCGCTCTTGGCGTTGCTCGCAGGCTGACTGCCGGTCGCGCAACCGGCGGCGAGCAACAGCGCAACAGCAACCGGGGCCACGCGGAGGGGATTCTTCATGAGGGGTCCTTGGTCTCGACCCGGACGGTCTCGCCGGGCTGGATGAGGTGGGTTGCGGTGCCGACCGTCACGGTCAGCGGGCCAGGTCCGCTGTGAACAGTGACCTCGGTGCACCGCCGCGCTTCCTGGGTGATGCAGAGATCCCAGTCGCCGATCCGCACGTGGTCGGCGGTCAGCCGGCCGATCTCCTGCGGCAGGTGGGATTCGATGGTCAAGGCCGCCCCGGCCTGTGGGCGCAGGCCGAGCAGACCGACGACCAGGTGGTCGACGACGGTGAAGGAGATCTCCGGGTAGTCGTCCCGGCTGTCGATCAGCTGTTTGGTCCAGCTCCAGGCCGACTCGTCGCGTCCGTTCTTGAAGAGCAGCTCGGGGTAGTAGCTCTTCGACTCGATGTTCAGTGGCGGGTTCGACGCCATCTTGGCTTCGCAGTAGTCGAGGAAGCGCTCGTTGCGTTCGCCGCTCCCGGTGATCCCGAACAGCGCCGCCAGCGTGTGCGACTCCAGCCCCCAGTCGAAGTCGAGGCCTTCCTTGGTCACACCGCGCGCGAACTGCTCACCGTTCCACCAACTCTGGTACGTCGCCTGGATCCGATCCGCCGCCGCATCCCGCCCGAGCTTGCGCAGTACGGCGTACTGCGTGGCCAGACCGTCACCCGCGATCAGGAGGGGTGCCTCGCGCTCGTTGTACGTCGCGGTCCCCAGGAAGATGTCGGCGGTCCCGCCGGCCTCCGGGATGCCGTCACCATCGGCATCGTGAGCCGTCACGAACTCGCCAACACTGGTCTCGTAGTAGGCCGCGAGATCCGGGTCGTCGAGCCATCGGCGGTCGCCGGTCCAGTCGTACTGTTCCAGCGCCCGGTAGCAGAGGTCGAACACCGCGGGGATCTCCCGGACGAAGTGCTCGTCGTTGTGGTAGTCCAGCGCCGCGATCCGGCCGTCGAAATGGAACGCCCAGATCGGGAACCATTTCCGGGCCGGCGTCGCGGACCGGGCGAAATGCCGGAACATCGCGAAGTTCTCGGCGTCCAGGCCGAGCAGGTGCGCCCCGGCGGCCTGGTGGCAGATGTCCCGCGAGTAGAACATGTCCCGGGACGGGTAGCCGGCCCAGTACGACGGCAGGTTGCCCGGCGTTCCATCTCCGGTCTGCACCGTGGTCTGGACCCAGTCGAGGGCGCGCTGGGAGGCCCAGCCGAAGGCGTCCTCGACGTAGCCCGAGTCGGAGCTCACAGTGAGCACTGGCACTCCCTCCGAGATTGGATATTAGCGGTAAAATTTCCTTGCTAAAGTAAACACCTAGACCAATTCCGTCAATACTTCAGCTGCGCCGGTTTTACCGCTATAGTCGCCGCCGTGACGAGCTTTGAGATCCGCTCCCTGGACGGTTCCGTGCAGCGGACCGGCACCGCGACCGGCGCATCCTCGGTGACCGAGTTGCCCGGCACCGAGCCCGGTGTCTTCCGCTTCGAAGTCGTGGCCGAGGGCCCGGTGACCCTGCAGTGGACCTGGCCGACCGGCTCGGCAGTGACGCTGTGGCGGGCCACTTGCGGCGCGCGTCGCGAGCTCCCGACCGACTGGGGTTCGCGGCGCCGGATCCGCTCGGTCCGTTCCGCGCCCGTCGGCAGTCTCGTGGACGATCACGACCGCAGCCTGCTGACCGTGGCGCTGTCGGCACATGTCCGCGGCTGCGAGTTCGCGATCGGGGTGAACGAGGAGACCGCCGAGCAGCTGATCGAGCTGGTTGCCGACGACATCGAGTCCCCCAGCTTCGTGCTGCGGATCGACCTGCGCGACGTGCATTTCGCCGAGGCGCTGCGCGGCGTGACCGCCGACTGGACCGCGGACCTCGGTGACCGGGTGGCCGTCGTACCGAAGCTTGCCCGGCAGGCCATGTATTCGACCTGGTACAGCGACCATCAGCACGTGACCGCTTCGACGGTCGAACACCACGCGGCCGCGAGCGCGGCGTACGGGTGTGAGGCGATCATCGTCGACGACGGCTGGCAGACGGACAGCACCGCACGCGGCTACGCGTACTGCGGTGACTGGGAGCCGACCAGTGGCAAGTTCCCCGACATGACCGAGCATGTACGCCGGGTGCACGAGCTCGGACTGCGCTACGTGCTGTGGATCGCCCCGCCGCTGATCGGCGCGTACTCCAAGGCGTGGGAGCGGTTGAAGGACCGCGTGCTCGGCTTCCCCGACGGCGACACGGTAGCGGTACTGGATCCGCGCTACCCCGAGGTCCGTGAGCACCTGGTCGAGTGTTGCGTCCGTCCGGTCCGGGACTGGGGTGTCGACGGGCTGAAGATCGACTTCATCGACTCGTGGGCGTGGGACGGTCCTGTCCCGGACGCGCCTGATGCTGACTGCACCTCGGTCGATGAGGGTGTGGAGCTGCTGCTGCAGGCGGTGCGGGACGAGGTGCAGCGGCTGCGGGACGACGTACTGATCGAGTTCCGGCAGGACTATGTGAACCCGCGACTCTGGCAGTTCGGCACCTTCCTGCGGGCCGGGGACTGCGCTATGGATCCGGTGGAGAACCGGGTCCGCACGATCGACACTCGACTGCTCGCGGGCGACCGCGCGGTGCACTCCGACATGCTGATGTGGCATCCGTCGGCCGCACCGGAGACGGTGGCGCACCAGTTCATCGGTGCGCTGTTCAGTGCGGTGCAGGTGTCGATGGAGCTGGAGGCGTTGCCGGCTGCACACGATCAGGTGGTGCGGTTCTGGCTGGCGTTCATGCGCGAGCACTTCGACGTACTGCACCACGGCGTCCTGCTGCCGTCCCGGTCGGACGCGCGGTATCCGCAGGTCCGAGCCGTCGGCGCAACCACCGTGGTGGCCGCGTTCACCAACCCGGTGGTGCAGTTGGAGGAGACGGACCGCTCGATCGTGCTGGTGAACGGCGGCAGCGAGCCGCGACTCCTGGTCGAAGGTGCCGGCCCCGGACCGGTCGACCTCGTAGTGTCTGACTGTTCGGGGGTCGAGGTGTTTCGCGGTACGACGACTCCGCCCGCGGGACTGTGGGTGGTCGACGTACCGACGGCCGGGGTGGCCCGGATCGACAGGAACTGAGGGGGATCGATTGGTGTCACGACCACGCCGTACGACGGTTGCGGATGTCGCTCGGCTAGCAGGGGTGTCGGCGATGACGGTGTCGAACGTGCTGAACGCACCGCATCGGGTCAGCGAGCCGACGGTCCGGACTGTGCAGGCCGCGATCGACGAGCTCGGCTACACCCCGAACCATGCTGCCCGCGCTCTCTCGTCGGGCCGCAGTCAGGTGATCGGCCTGCCGCTGTACGACGAGTTCAGCGAGGAGAACCCGGGGCTCAGTGGCTTCCTGCACGGTCTGCTCGACGGCCTGGTCCGAGCCGCAGCCGTCTCCGGGTACGGCGTTCACGTGACCACGCCGGCTGCCGGAGCAACCGAGATCGCGCTCTACGAGAAGCTGATCGCGGCCCGGCAGGTCGATGCGATCGTGGTGCTGGAGACGATGCCGAACGACGCGCGGATCGAGTTCCTCAGTCAGCGCCGGTTCCCGTTCGTCGCGTTCGGCCGCACCGGCCCGCAGCACCGCCAGTGCTGGGTCGACGTGGACAACGAGACCTCGATGGCCGGGATCGCCCGGCACCTGCGCGAGACCGGCCGAGAAAGCGCTCTCTACCTGCGAACGGACAGCTCGCTCCCCTGGGTCCACCAACGCGAGGACGGCTTCGTCCGCGAGTTCCCCAAGACCGTCGTCCGCTCGTTCAGCACGCTGGAAGATGTCGACGCTTTCGTCTCGGAGAGCGCTCCCCCGGATGTTCTCGTCGCCGACAACGACGCCTTCGCGGTAGTCGCGATGCGCGCCCTGCAACGCCGCGGGATCCAGGTCGGCCAGGACGTCGCCGTCACCGGCTTCAACGACTTCCCCTTCGCCAGCATGCTCGACACTCCCCTGACCACCGCGCGGATCCCGCTGCGCGACATCGCCGCCTGCCTCTTCGACCGCGCCCTGATCGAGATCAACGGCGACGCGGATCAGCCCGGCCGGCTAGTCACCGCACCACTGGTAGTTCGGTCGAGCGCCTGACGGGCGATGAGCAGCACCACCGTCGTCCCGATCACGCCGGACGCGGCGATGGTCAGATTGGGCGCGATCAACGTGCCTACCACCCCGGCCAACGCGATGCTCACTCCCTGGATTGCCATCAGCCCGCTGGTCTGCACGGTGAAGAGCCGACCCCGGTACGCCGGATCGGAGGCGTCGAGGATCATCGGATCGACGGCCTGGTTGAACGCGTACCCGGCACCTGAAGCCGCGAGCAGGAGTGCGGCGATCGGCACGGACGGCCTGGCCAGGAAGGCGATGGCGGGCAGCTGACTGGCCAGGAGCAGAGGAACGACGAGCCGTCGACGCGTAGCCGGGTGAAGTTTTGCGACGACGAGCTCGCCGAGCACAGTTCCGGCCGCATACCCGGTGAAGAGCGCACCCGCCGTGGCCGGGGCAGCGCCGGTCTGTGCCGAGTAGGCGACCGCGAGCCCGTCCGGAACCGACGAGAAGGCCGGTGCCACCCAGGTCAGCAGGATCAGCGGCCGCAACCGCGGGTGGGTGAACAGGTACCGGAGACCGCTCCACGAGTCGCGCACGGTACTGCGAGTGCGCTCGCCTGCCGGTGAGTACGGCGTACCGGCGCCGATCAGCACTGCGGAGACCAGGAAGGTCACCACGTCGACCGCAAGTAGCCATGGTGCGCCAACTGCCGCGACCGCGGCCGCACCGAGCGCGAACCCGGTCAGCACGGTCAGCTGACTGATTGCCCGCAGCAACGATCGGCCGGCCGGAAACAGCTCGGCCGGCAGCAGATGCGCCAGGCTCGCGGAGCGGGCTCCGGCGAAGATCGGTGCGATCACGCCCGTCGCCAGCAGCAACCCGAGCAACGCGCCGACCGGCAAGCCCGGGATCAGCATCAGGGCGATGCAGACCGCGCTCAACACATCGCACACCACCAGCACGCGGCGTGCCGGGAAGCGGTCGGCGATGGAGGACAGGAGGATGCCGCCGAGCGCGTACGGGAGGAACGAGCAGGCCAGGACGAGGGCCGAGAGCAACGGTGAGCCGGTCCGTTCGAAGATCAGGATCGACAACGCCACTTGCGCGGCGATGGTGCCGAGCATCGAGACGGCATGCGCCACGAAGACGTTGCGCAGACCGGGAAGGACGAGAACAGCTCGATAGGACCTCACGCCTCGAAGGGTGTCGGAGGGCGGTGCCGACACCATAGACTTTTGGTTGTGACCGAAAGTTCTGCCGGATGACCGTCCTGCACTTCACCCAGAGCGATGCGCTGCGCTGCCGATTCGGGGCGTCGCCGTTGTGGGAGACGGTGTCCGCGGTGCGGGTGCTGAACGGGGTTCGGCATCGGCCGATGTATGCGCCGTGGGTGGCATCGAAGGCCGAGGCCGCGGCTGGGCTGGATCTGAGTGGGCTGCAGGCCACGCAGCCGCGGATCGGGTTCAGTCCGGACTTCATGACGCCGCCGCCCAAGGCCTCGCGGGCCAAGCTCAGCACCGAGTTGGCTCGCGTCCGCAGTACGCCGATCGATCGGGTCCGGCGCGAACTGACCCGGTCCCGGGACGAGTTCAACAATCCCGGCGCACCTGAGATCGACCGGATGCTGACCAACCCGGCGCGCGCCCGGGACCGGCTGGCCGACGAGATCGAGAGCGCGTGGGAGGCCCTGATCAAGCCGGACTGGCCGATGATCAGCCGGGTGCTCGAGGACGACATCGCCTATCGCGGCGGCCAACTCACGGACGGCGGTCTGGCCGCGCTCTTCGACGATCTGCATCCGACACTGAGCTGGGAGGACGATCGGCTGATCGCCAGCCAGTACCGCGAACCCACGCACAAGCTCACCGGCCAGGGACTGCTGCTCGTGCCCGGCGTCTTCGCCTGGCCGCACCTCGTGATGATCGTCGACCCGAACTACCAGCCCGCCCTCGTCTACCCGGCGCGCGGCGCAGCCCGCCTCTGGTCCGACGCCCCCACTCCCCCGGATCCGCTCGCTCGATTGCTCGGGCGCACGCGAGCCACCCTGCTGGTCGCGCTCGACCCACCGGCGACGACCAGTGCGCTCGCCGCCGAACACGGCCTCGCGCTGGCCACGGTTGCTGAGCACCTCGCGGCACTCCACGACGCCGGGCTGGCGACGCGCCGCCGTACAGGGCATCGGGTGCACTACCGGAGGACCGAAGTGGGCCAAGCGGTGATCGACTCCTCGGTAAACTGACACAGTCATACTGTCGGGATGAACATGCGGCACATCCGGCGCTGGCCGGCCTCGCTCGCGGTGGTCGCCGTCCTGATCCTGCAGTTGCTGATCCCGACGCAGATCGCGACCTTCCCGCGCTGGGTGATGCCGGCGCTCGGCGCGTTGCTCCTGCTGCCACTGGTGTGGATGAACCCGTTCCATCTGCGGCGCGACGAACCCTGGCTGCGTTGGGTCGAGGTCACGCTGCTCGGGGTCCTGGTGCTGGCCAACGCGATCTATTTGGCCGAGCTGATCGTGTACCTGAACTCGGGCGCCGCGAACAACGGCCTGGTGCTGGTGAAGGCGGCGGCGCTGATCTGGGCGACGAATGTCGTTGCCTTCGGCATTTGGTACTGGGAGGTCGACGGCGGCGGGCCGTTCGCCCGGGCGCCCGAGCACGAGCGTCCCGAGGAGCGGGCCGATCTGCTGTTCCCGCAGATGACCGTCGACCTGCCGGGATGGCAGAAGTGGATCCCCGGATTCACCGACTACCTGTTCGTCGCGTTCACCGCGGCGACGGCGTTCAGCCCGACCGACACGATGCCGCTGACGGCCCGGGTGAAGGTGCTGATGGCGGTCCAGTCGGCGATCGCGCTGCTCACTGTCGCGGTGGTCGCGGCGCGGGCCGTCAACGTCCTCTGAACAGTGTCGCTCCAGGATGGGCCTCGACAGCCATGTAATGGGCATGAGAACGTTATGCCCATGTACAGCACAAAGTCGGTGGGGCTCGGCTTCGCGCTCTTCTCGGCCGTCACGTTCGGTGGCTCGGGAGCCTTCGCGAAGCCGCTGATCGGTGCCGGATTCACGCCGCTGCAGGCCGCCTGGGTGCGGATCCTGGGCGCCGCGCTGCTGCTCGTGCCGCTGGTGCTGATGCTCCGCGGCAGTGCGGGACTGCGCGCGGCACGGGCGTCGTGGAAGCCGCTGGTGCTGTACGGGCTGACCGGGATCGCCGGTTGCCAGGCACTGTTCTTCGCCGCGGCCAGCCGGCTCCCGGTCGGGGTCGCGCTGATGCTCGAGTTCTCCGGTCCGGTGCTCGTGGTGCTGTGGCTCAAGTTCGGCCAGAAGGTCGCCGTACCGCGATCAGCCGCGGTCGGTGTGGGGATCGCTCTGCTCGGTCTGGCCACGGTGGCCGAGATCTGGACCGGGCTCAAGATCGACCTGATCGGGCTGCTCGCTGGGCTAGCGGCGGCCGCCTGCCAGGCGACGTACTTCATCCTGATCGACAAGCTGACCGGGGTCGCCGATCCGCTGGTGATGACGGCCGCTGGAAGCGTGGTCGGTGCCGTCGCGCTCACCCTGATCGCGCTGCCGTGGCAGACGCCGTGGCACGTGCTGACCGACACGATCGCGATCGGTCATCGGCATGCGCCGGGCTGGATGATGGCCACCTGGCTGATCGTGATCAGTACCGTGGTCGCCTACCTCGCCGGAGCGGCCGCCGTACAGCGGCTGTCGGCGGCGATCGCGGGAGCAGTCGCGTACGTCGAAGTGGTCGCGGCCAGCTTGTTCGCGTTGGTACTGCTGAATGAGCGGCTCACGACCAACCAGATCATCGGTGGTTCGATCGTGCTGGTTGGCGCGTTCGTGGCCCAGTCGTCGGTGGGCAAGGTCGCCCCGCCGGAGGTTCCGGTGCCCACCGACGTACTGGATCCCAGTCTCACCTGAGCCCTAGTTTTCTTTGAGTATGGCGACAAGCTCGCGAGGGAGACCGTGGGTCTCGTGCAGGTACTCGTAGTCGGTCTCGTCGAGCGACTTGTGGAACCGCTCGTGACTGAGGATCTTGCGGCCACGGTCGAGCAGGTTGCTGAACCGGATCTCCTCGTCGATCAGGATCCGCCGGACCAGCGTCACCGACTCGCCCTGGTGGAAGTGGTTCAGCGTGTGCTCGAACAGTTCGAGCGGCAGGTCGGACAGGCTGCTTGAGTCGTCCCCGCTCCACAACAGCGTCAGCACTCGGCGGATCAGCCGGCGCAGGACATAACCGCGCCCGGTGTTCGACGGGTGCACGCCGTCGCCGACGATCACGATGCTCGACCGCAGGTGGTCGATCACGATCCGCTGCTCCTCGGTGCTGAGCTTCCACAGCTTCGGTGTCTCCCGCATCCACGGCTCGAACAGACTCGTCTCGTAGACCGAATCCTTGCCTTCCAGCAACATGGTCAGCCGCTCGAGCCCGAGGCCGGTGTCGATGTTCTGCTGCCGCAGCGTTTCCAGCGAACCGTCGTCGTGCCGGCGGTACCGCATCATCACGTGGTTCCAGATCTCGACCCAGCGGTCGTCGGTAGTCGGCGTACCCTCCGGCTCACCGTCGCCGGTCCACACAAACATCTCCGAGTCGGGACCGCACGGGCCTGTCGGGCCGTTCGACCACCAGTTGTCCTCGGTGGTCAGCTCGATCGGCAGACCGAGCTCCTGCCAGGTGCGCAGCGACTCCTGGTCGAGCGGGACCTGCGTGTCCCCGCCGAACACGGTCACGTACAGGCGGCTCGGGTCGATGCCGAAGCCCTCGGTCAGCAGTTCGTAGCCCCAGCGGAGCGTCTGGCTGCTGCCGTAGTCGCCGAGCGACCACGAGCCGAGCATCTCGAACACGGTCAGGTGTGTCGGGTCGCCGACCTCGTCGAGGTCCGTCGTTCGCAGGCATCGCTGGATCCCCACGAGCCGGCGACCCATCGGATGTGGTTCACCTTCCAGGTACGGCGTGAGTGGGTGCATCCCGGACGTCGTGAACAGCACCGGATCACCCAGGCGCGGGATCAGCGTGGACCCGGTGGTCGGGATGTGACCGTGCTGCTGGAAGTAGTCGATGAAGGTGCGGGAGATGGTCTTCTGGAGCGTAGAGCTCATGGTTCTGGGTCCCTTACTGAGAAGACCGGACCCGAGTCACCTGGCGTCAGGAACGACAAAACCGGCGAACCGTTTCCGGTCGCCGGTGGTGGAGGAAGATGTCAGGCAGCGGCAGCCGGAGAGCACGAAGCTCGTACGGCTGCTACCAAGCTGAACATCTGATGCATGCCAAAGAGCGTACACGATCAGTCAGGCCCGATGTCCAGCAGTTCGCGCAGCGTGGCGCCGGACTGTTGCCAGGACCACTCGTCCTTGACCCACTGCCGACCCGCCGCGCCCATCCGCTGGGCCTTCGCCGGATCGGTCAACAGCTCGATCAGCCGGACCGCTACCGCGACCTGGTTGTAGGGGTCCACCAGATACCCGGTCTCCCCGTGCCGGACCGTGTCCGGGGTCCCGCCAGAGTCGCCGATCACCACTGGCTTTCCGGTGGCGGATGCCTCCAGCGTGACGATCCCGAGCGCCTCCGGCTCGAACCCGAACCGGCGGGTGCGGCTCGGCATCGCGAACACATCCACGGCGTCCAGGTACGGCGGGATGTCGGCCCACGGCACGGGCCCGGTGAAGACGACCGACCTGGTGGAGGCAGCCAGCGCCTCGAGCCGCGCCCGATCAGGCCCACCGCCGACGATCAGCAGCGTGGCCGACGGCACAGCGGCCAGCACCCGAGGCCACGCACGAATCAGGGTGTCCTGCCCTTTCCGTGGAACCAATCTGGAAACGCAGGCCACGACTGGCGTCTCGCGGATCCGCTCTCCTCCGCAGCCAGGGAAGAATCGCGTGGTGTCGACTCCTGGAGCCAGGCGGCGCATGCGGGCGGCGGCGGCCGGCGACAGCGCCGGGGCGATCTGCTCGGCGCACCATGACGACACTGTGGTGAGGGTGTCGGCAGCGTCGGCGATGCGACGCAGGGCTTGACGGGTGCCGGGAACACCGGCCCACCACGTCTCGTGGCCGTGGCTGACGGCAACGATCCGCTGCGCCCCGGCTCGCCGCAACGCCGGGCCCATCAATCCCAGTGGAGCCGCCGCGCCGAACAGCACCCGGTCGGCGCCGTACTCGCGCATCAACTCGACAGCGCGCCGGGTGGTCCTCGGCGTCGGCACGAGCATCGACGTACGGTCGCGGATCACCGGGAACGGCAGCGTCGCGTCGTACTCGGCGTCGCCGGGTTCGCGGGAGGTGTAGACGACGAGGTCGGGCAACTGGTCGCACAGGGAGCGGACGAACGACTCGATTCCGCCTTGCCGCGGCGGGAAGTCGTTGGTGACAACGAGAACGGTCATTTGTGGGCGGCGGCCCAGGCCCGGCCCATCGCGATGCGTTCCGGAGCGGTCGGGTGTGAGGCGAACATCCAGTACCGCCAGCGGCTCGGCGTCAGGCCGGAGATGTTCGTCACCGCGAGGTTGTGCTCCATCGCGATGAAGTCCTCCGGATCGTTCGTCAGCCGCAGCGAGTGGTAGTCCGCGCGCGCCTCGATCCGCCGGCTGACCAGGTTCTGCACCGGGCTGGAGAGCGTCGTACCGAGCGCGATCAACGCCAGCAGCGCGGCAGTCCGCCGCGGGTCCGCCATCCTTGCCCCGAGCAACGCTCCGAGCAGGACGACGCCGAACGCAGCGCCGAGTACGCCGATCAGCGTGCCGTGCAGGACGTCGTCCTCGGCCGCGTGGCCGAGCTCGTGCGCGACCACCAGCCGGGTCTGGGCCGGCGGCGTCTGCTTCAGCAGCGTGTCGTAGACGACCAGCCGCCGGGTCGATCCGAAGCCGGAAACGTAAGCATTCAAGGCGGTTGTCCGCCTCGACGCATCAGCGACCAGCACATCCTTGACCGGTACGCCGTCGTCGGCCGCGAGCTTGAGGAAATCGTCTCGCTGTGCGCCGGCCGGCATCGACGTGAAGTTGTTGAACCTCGGCTCGACCAGAACCGGGTACGCGAACGACACCCCGAGCACGAGCAGCGCGGTGATGATGGCCGCAGGCAACCACCACGTCTTCTGGCGGCGCTTGGCCAGCCCGATCAGGCAGACGGCGATCACCGCGATCGCCAGGGCGACCAGCAGCCAGTTCACCGCGCGATCGCGGGCCCACAGCCCCCATCCCTGGACCGACAGTCCGTACTTGCGGGTGACACGCTCGGCCAGTACGTCGGTCGGCAGCGTGATGAGGCTGGTGAGCAGTCCGAGCCCGGCGATCAGCAGCGGCACGGCGACGTACCAGCGGCTGATGCGGAGGGCGTCGTACAGGCGGCGGCCGAGCGGGCTGAAGCCGACCGCCAGCGGGACCACGACCGACAGCACCCAGGAGGTCGTTGACCATGGCAACAACTCGGTCCGGAACTGTTGCTGGCGGGCGATCTCGGCCGGGGTGAAGTCCAGTGCTGGGTCGGGCGTCGGCAGGTCGATCAGGTGCCAGGGGGTCGTGGTGACTATCACCACGACCAACGCGACCGCAAGGACGACCGCGGCAATCCGCGGCGCCCAGCGGCCGTCAAGCACCAGCCAACCTCTTGAGGTACTTCTGCCACTCAACGACGAACTCCTGCTCGGTCATCCCCAGGATCGACTTGAACGCATCAGCCAACCCGCTCGTGCTCTTCGAAGCATGCACCGCGCGATAGAACTTCACCAAGGCGGCCTGCCCTTCCCGCTCGGAGATCAGCCGGCACGCGAGCCAGGCGGACTCGTAGGCCTGGGACAGATCGGCCGACGAGGCAGCGAACGCATTCGTGTCGGGGAGCGCGGCCGGGACCTTGCCGGCCCGGATCGCCTTGAAGAGCTCCTTCGCGGCCGACTCGTCCTGAACCGGCACCGCAGTGAACGCGACGTAGTCGGCGAAGCCCTCGGCCAGCCACAGCGGCACCGGCGATGCGGTCGCCGTCGACGCGACGTGTGTGGTCTCGTGGGTCAGCACGATCCGGCGGCCCTGCTTGCCGAGCTCCTCGAACAGCTTGGGGTTGGCAACGATCCGCACCGGCGCGCCGCTCTGCGGCTGGTCGAGCTCGGCCATCGTGACGGCGGCGATCTGCGTGTACGTGTTCGGCGCCGCGCCGAGCACGGCCTCCATCTGGGACTGCTTGGCCGGCAGGTAGACGACCACCTTCTGCGGCCAGGCCTTGCCCCACACCTTGCTGACCGAGGTGACCGCCCGATCCGCGACGGCGACGTACGCGTCCGCCTGGGCCTTGGACTTCAGGCTGATCACCAGGCTGCGATCGCCCTTGGCGACGTTGAGCGCGCCCAACGTCCAGACCGGACGCCGCTGCCCGGCCACGAAACGGTCCGAGAACGAAGCGGCGTACGCCTTCCCGTCACGCATGACGAAGGTGACCGGGAGGATCGCGCGGGCCGGCTTCACGTCGTACCCGGTGAGTTGCCACGAGACCTCGACCTGCGCGAGCCAGGACGCCGTACCGCCGAGCTCGGCCGTGCGGTCGGGCGCGAGCGCGCCGATGTCGTCGCTCACATAACGGAACTGGAAGGTCCCGATCGGAAGCTGCTCGAGATTCTCGAAGATCGTCCGCGCGCTGACCTTGAACGCGCTCGACTGCGGGTCGACGGTGTCCAGGAACGCGGTGCGGCTCTTGTCCTTCACCGCGTCGGCCATCGCCGTCAGTACGGCGCCACCGTCGGTAGCCCGCTGAACACCGGCCGCAGCCTCGTCATCGGGCGTCGTCGACGTCTGCGGGTCGCGCGAGCCGACCGGCGCGTTGGGATCGGCGGGAGCGTTGGCGACCTGCCGGAGACCGGCATATCCCGCCCCGGCCACCAGGCAGACGGCCAGGCCGATCGCGACCTTCTTGACGATCGTCCCATTGAACGGCGACGGTGGTTTGGGCTCCGCGGGCTTGAGCTCGTCAGCCAGGGCGGCCTGATCGACCGCGGGCATCGGCACCGTATCGCCCTGCTCGTCGATCACTTCGACCCCTCGCTGCTCACCTGCCCCAGTCAGGCGCGACACTCCGTGCCTCCTCCGACAGTAGAGCACTTGGATGGTCGTGAAACGACTCGGCTCCGGGGTCGGGACCCCGGAGCCGGTGCGTATCGCAAAGCGACGGGTCAGCCCGGACGAACGGCCGTGTTGTACGGCATCAGGTCGATCGGGTCCGTCTTGACCGGCTTGCCCGGACGGGAAGCGTGCACGATCCGGCCGTTGCCGATGTACATCCCGACGTGCGAGACCGGGCTGTAGTAGAACACCAGGTCGCCCGGCATCAGCTGGCTCTTGGCGACGCGGCGGCCCTCGTTGGTCTGCGCCTTCGAGGAGTGCGACAGGGAGACCCCGGCCTTGCCCCAGGCGTACAGCATCAGGCCGGAGCAGTCGAAGGAGTTCGGTCCGGCGTCGCCCCACACGTAGGGGTCGCCCATCTGGGCCATCGCGACCTGAACCGCACGTCCGGCGCGGCCGTTGGCCGGAACCGGCAGGTCGTCGTCCATCCGGTCGCTGTCCCGGCTCGGGCGCTCGTCGCGGGCCTTCTCGGCTTCCTTCGCGTTCTCTTCCGCGATCCGCCGGCGCTCCGCGTCGCTGAGCTTGCCGAGAACCTTCTCGGCGTCGTCCAGGTTGCCCTTGGCCTCGGCGATCAGCTTGTTCTGCTGCGCCTGCACGGCCTGCAGCGAGGCGAGCTCGCTCTGCGCGCTGGCCTGCAGGTCGGCGACCTTGCCCTGCGCGTCCTGGAACTTCCGGAGCGCGGAGTTCTGCTGCCCGGCGAAGGCCTGGGCGGTGGAGGCCTGGCTGAGGAACTGGTCCGGGTTGGGCGACAGCAGCAACTGCGCCGTCGTCGACATCCCGGAGGTCTGGTAGCCGGCAACCGCGAGCGAGCCGATCTGACGCTTGACCGCGTCGACCTGGACCTGCTGCTTGCTGACGGCGGCCTGGAGAGCCTTCAGGCGGGCCTGGGACGCGGAGATCTGACCACGCAGGTCGTTCGCCGACTCACCGGCCTCTTCGGCCTTGTGCTGCAGAGCGGCAACCTGCTTCTTCGCCTCGTCCAGTGACGGCTTCGGATCGGCGTCCGCTCCCGACTGGATGAACAGCACACCCGCTACGACGGCGGTGCTGGTGATGGCGGCGAGGGCGATTCCCTTGGTGCGGTTGATGCGTCCGGTGGACACAGCCCGGTCGGTCCCTTCCTCTGCTCGACGCCGTCCCCGTCAACCACGCCGGTACTACAGGCTTAACGCCCGTACTGCCCGCGAGGTCACTCCCTCGGCTTCCCCGTTGCCCGGTCGGTCCGATCAACCGACACCCTGAGGCAACAGGACGTAACAGTAGTGACCGTTTCGTGACCGGTGCAATTCGCCCCTCGGGTTTGATCCAAACTTAACGTCGGATCACACCGAGCCGACCGCCGTTTCGCCTTCTCCGTCAGGGGTTTTGGCAGCAGCGTCGAACTCGACACTCCTGACAGCGTGCACGAGGCGTAACGGTGGCACGAGACCGGACTCGGCCAGTACGTCGAGCGCCGCGCGCTCATCATCATCGATGTGAATGGATTCGTGGCGTTCGGCGGCGAAGCCGAGAACCACCGAAACCACGCAGTCCTGGCAGCCGGGACCACGCATGACACAGGCGTCGCAGTCGATCAGCACAACGTCCTCCTAGGGGGAAGCTCCCCGGACTTGCATCCGGCTGAGAAGGACGCTAGAGACCCCCGCCGACAGTTCTTGAAAAAAGCACAGCTTGAAAAGAGCACAGTTTGAATCAGGCTCGCGCGATGCGGGCGATCAGGCTCGTTGCGGACAGTGAGCGCGCGCCGAGTCTTCCGATACTCTCGGCGACCTCACGGTCGGTCGACACGACGACGATCGGGCGGCCGGGAGGCTCGGCGCGGACCAGTTGGCGGATCACCTCGTCGGCGATCACACCGGCCGGACTGAACCGGACCCGCACGCCACGGGGTGGATTCAGCTGCACCGGTCCGGAGAGCTCAGCGCCGTCGAAGACGACGGTCACCTCGATCCGGCGTTGCGCCACGAGCGCGCCGAGCGCAGTGACCAGCCGCTGCCGTTGCGAATGCAGCGGCGAGGTCGGCCAGGCGGTCTTGGTGACGTTGTAGCCGTCGATGATCAGATGCACCTGCGGTAGCGCCAGAAGCTCGTCGAAGAGCGCTGGGTCGTCCTCAGGAGCCGTCCGGCCGACAGGAGCCGCCTCGGGCTCACGACCCGCCACAGTGTCGGCAGGGCGGAGCTCACCGCCCGGAGGCAGGGCCAGCTCGCGACGCAGACCGCTTGCAGCCTCGATCACCGTGTCCAGCAGCAGACGTGTACGCGTCGATGCCAGCTCGCGCTCCTGACCCGCCGTACGACGGGCTGCGTGTTCGACTGCTTCGAGCTCGGTGATGCGGGCGCGCAGCTTGCGCATCTCACGCTCGACCTCGGAACGTGCCGCGTCGACGCGTTCGTCCGCGGTCTCCGCCTCGGTAGTGCGTTGCTCCAGGTCGCTCTGCAGACCGGTGATCCGTTGCCGGGCCTCGTTGAGCTTGCGGCGCAGGGTGACGTTCTCGCCCTTCAGCTCGTTGACCTGCTCACGGAGGCGTTCGCGAACCTGACGGGTCTCGGTCCGGGCCTGATCGAGCTGATCCGACAGCCGGGCGATCGCCTCGTCATCCGCCTTCGGCACCTCGACCGGGAGCTGGGCGGCCGCGGCGATCCGCAGCTCCCAGTCGTCGGGGCGGAGCAGGTAGGCCAGGGCCGCGACCTCGACCGGGTCCGCCATCGGCACCGGGATACCTTCCGCCACCGCATCGCCCAGCTCCGCGTGCTCCCGTCGTACCTGGAAAGCGGTCAGCCGGCGGAAGTGCTCGTCGGTCTCCAGGATCGGGCCGAGCACGGACGCCGAGAGCTTGGCGCGCTTCGCCGGAGCGAAGCTCGCGAACCGGCGCAGAGGCGCCGGGACATCAGTCGCGGGGAGCTGGCCGAGCGCCTGCGCGGCAAGAGTCAGGACTCGTTGCCGGACCGGTTCGGGCAAAGTCGTAGCGGCGGAGCTCGCGGCGGTGCCTGCCTCAGTCACCGGTCCGCAGTCCGGCTGGGGTGACGGCCGTCACGCTGCTCGCTTGACGGCGCCCGTGGTGCAGACCACAACGAACCGGCGCGACGGCCGAATTCGCGGTGATCGCCTGTGTACGCATACCGAGAGCGTAGTCGACTCGCTCGCGTGTCACCTGCGGAATTGTCGGTGGCGACTCTTAGCGTCGTTGCCATGACCAGCCCGCCGCTGCCGACGTCGCCGCCGATTCGGGGTGTCCAGCCGAGTTTCGACGACCTCGGGACACCGCTGCGCGACATCACGTTCTGCGTGGTCGACCTGGAGACCACCGGTGGGGCGCCCGGCGACTCCGGGATCACCGAGATCGGCGCGGTGAAGGTGCGGGCGGGTGAGATCGTCGGCGAGTTCCAGACGCTGGTGAATCCCGGTGCCCCGATCCCGGCGTTCATCGCGGTGCTGACCGGCATCACGAACCCGATGGTTGCCTCGTCACCCCGGATCGACTCGGTGCTGCCGGCGTTCCTGGAGTTCGCCCGCGGCTGCGTGATGGTCGCGCACAACGCGCCGTTCGACATGGGCTTCCTCAAGCACGACAGCCTCGTGCACGGATACGACTGGCCCGATTTCACCGTCGTCGACACCGCGCTGCTCGCGCGCCGCGTGATCACGCCGGACGAAGCGCCGAACTGCAAGCTCGGGACGCTGGCCAAGCTGTTCCGCACCACCACGACCCCGAACCACCGCGCCCTGTCCGACGCCCGTGCCACCGTCGACGTGCTGCACGGGCTGTTCGAGCGGGTCGGCTCCCTCGGCGTACAGACTCTTGAGGATCTGCAGACCTTCAACTCCCGCGTCGCGCCGGCCGTTCGCGCGAAGCGGCACCTCGCCGAATCGTTGCCGCACGCACCGGGTGTGTATCTCTTCACCGACGACCGCGGCGAGGTGCTGTACGTCGGCAAGTCGAAGGACCTGCGCAACCGGGTCCGCTCGTACTTCACCGCCTCGGAGACCCGCAACCGGATCGGCGAGATGGTCGGCATCGCGACCTCGGTCCGCGGCATCGAGTGCGGTACGTCGCTCGAGGCGGAGATCCGGGAGTTGCGGCTGATCGCGGAGCACAAACCGCGGTACAACCGGCGGTCGAAGTTCCCGGAACGGCAGCACTGGCTGAAGGTCACCGTCGAGCCGTTCCCACGACTTTCGCTGGTCAAACAGGTGCGCGACGACGACGGCGGCTACCTCGGCCCGTTCAGCTCCCGCAAGACGGCCGAACGCGCCATGGCCGCCCTGCACGAAGCCTTCCCCATCCGCCAGTGCACCGCACGCATGTCGCGCACCCCTCGGTTGTCGCCCTGCGTGCTGGCCGAGATGGGCCGCTGCGTAGCGCCCTGCGACGGCCGCATCTCCACCGACTCGTACGGCGCTTTCGTCGACGACCTGCGCACCGCGCTGACCGCGGACCCGACGCCGGTCATCGACGCCCTCGACCGGCGCATCGACGTACTGTCCGCCGACGAACGCTTCGAAGACGCAGCAGTCCACCGGGATCGCCTGAGCGCCTTCGTCCGCAGCTCGGCGCGCATGCAGCGGATGGCATCCGTCACCAGCTGCGCCGAGATCTGCGCGGCCCGCCGTACCGACGACGGCGGCTGGGAGCTGCACGTCATCCGCCGCGGCCGCCTCGCCGCCGCCGGAATCAGCCCCCGCGGCACCGACCCCCGCCGCTACCTCGACATGCTCCGCGCCTCCGCCGAAACCGTTCTCCCCGGCATCGGCCCGGTAGCCACCGCCTCCCCCGAAGAGATCGACCTCGTCCTGCGCTGGCTGGACCAGCCCGGAATCCGCCTGGTCGAGATGGACGGCACCTGGATCTGCCCGATCACCGGCGCCGGCCGCCACCTCACCCGCATCGACAACGCCACCGCCGACCTCCACCACCCCTCCGAACGCCGCCGACTCCGCCCCCTGGGCCCCGCCCGAGCCAGCTGACAAGCACGCCGACTTCCACCAGCCGAGCCCTCCGACACCCCTCAAGTGGTGGCTGCTGTTCATCTGGTCGTACGGCGAGATCCCGGCACGATCGGCGTACAGGAGGAAGTCAGCAGCGGGGATCGCGGTCATTTGGCGCTCGGGGCTCTCGCGTCGGCGCGTACGGTCCGGTATCGCCTCCGGTGTCGGCTCCGATGTCGGCGATCGGGGAACGGTCTCGTCAGAAAGGCGGCGGATCCTCGAGCGGCCGAACGGCAGGCGGCACGTGCGGACGGCTGGACGGCGCGGAATGACGGGCGCCGGCATCCGGGTGGTTGGGACCGGGGCTGGGACCAGAGTTGGGACCGGGGTTGGGGCCGGGGTTGGGGCCGGGGTTGGGGGTGATGGGGCCTCGGGCGGGTGGGACGGTGGTGTAGCGGTGGCCGGTGGCGGCGACAGGTGTAGTGCCGCGCCGATCTCTGCGGCCCACGAGCGCTCCGGGTCGACCGGCCTGCCGGACGAATCGATCTCCTCCGGACGCGGAGTGTCGATCTCCTGTGCTTTGCGCTGCCGGAAGAACGAGGCCATCGCGCCGGCCTTCATCGCCTCTGCCCACGACGCCAGCCGCGACGCCGCCTTGAGGTACTCGATCAACGCCATCGGGGACAGGCATTGAACGCGCGCCGACTCCAACGCCGTCGCCAGATCGCCGCCGGGCGGAAGGAACACCCAGTCCGGCGCGAACTGGCGCAGCATGAAGCGCTCGGCCTCGTCCTGGTCGGCGGTTGCCCACAGCTCCCATTCCAGTTGGTCGACGGCTGACATCGGCGGGAGGTCGGCGTCGTACACATCCTCCTCGCTGAGCACCGTCGGCGATTCAGGGTCGTCGGAGTAGAACACGTCGTCGTAGATGTCGTCGGGCGGCTCGTCTGTATCGGGAGGCGGGAAGTAGGTCCCCAGGGGGCGGCAATCCGGTGGCGGAACGAGGGCGAACCGCCCACCCGGCCGGTTCGCGAAACTGCCGGCGAGCAGTTGCTCGTCGGAGGCGCGGGCCGAGTTGATCGTCATGCACACATATTAGAACATCTGTTCGATTACGCCAAATCGCCGGGTTCGGGGCGGGAACCGGGGGCGGTCGCCACTATGCTTCGGCTGGTCCGAGTGTGCTTCGAGGGAGAGGACGACATGGTCACCGCGATCGTGTTCATCAAGGCCGATGTCGCGCGGATCCCGGAGGTCGCCGAGCAGGTGGCGGCGATCGAGGGAGTCAGCGAGGTGTACTCCGTGACCGGCGGGCTCGACCTGATCGCCATGATCCGGGTCGCCCATCACGACGAGCTGGCGAGCGTGATTCCCGACCACGTGAACCGGGTTCCCGGCGTACTGAGCACGGAGACGCACATCGCGTTCCGGGCGTACTCGACCCATGATCTGGAGGCCGCGTTCAGCCTGGGCCAGGAGGACGGTGTCTGAGCCTCGGAGACCGCTTTTCCTGACAGACGCTGAAGTTACGGTGGACGCATGAGCAACCCTCCCGCTGGCTGGTACCCGGACCCGACGGGGCAGCCGGAAACCATCCGCTGGTGGAACGGGATGCAGTGGACCAACCAGACCGAGAAGGAAACGGTTCCGGGTGGCGGTGGGTCCGCGACGGCTCAGCCAGTGGATTCGGCTGCGACGGGTGAAGCTCAAGCCAGTGAACCGGCGGGGCAGTCTGCGGCGGACGAGCACGCGCTGAGCGAGGCCGAGGCGGGCGAGGACGCGCTGGGTGAGGCTGCGGCGGGTGGCGACGGGCCGCCTGCTGGAGGTACGACGGCATCCGCGGAGCGGAACGAGTCGCCGCGGTCGGCGCCCGCTCAGGAGACGGAGTCGGCGCCGCAGGGTCCGGTCGCGCCCGTGGTGGACGGGCCGAGTGTGGATGCTTCGGCACAGGTGCCCACGCCTTCGCAGGATGCTGGTTGGTGGTCCGATCCGCTTGAGTCGGAGAGCGGGCCGCGACTGTCGGCGGTGGAGTCCGTGGACGCAGGCGAGACTGCCGAAGCTGCTGGTGAGGCGCGCGGGCCTGATGAGCTGACGCCGTTCGAACGCGCCCGGGCGACATGGAACACGTCGGAGCTTGCCCCGGCACCGCCAGAGCACTGGACTCAGCAGCCCCTGCCGGACGAGGTCGATCCGACTCCGGAAGCCGAGCAAACGGCAGCGACCACCCCAACGGACGCTTCTGAGCAGGCGCCGAACAGATGGGCGCTGCGACTGGCTTCTGCGCCGGAGGGCGCAGCTGAAGCTGGTACGGCGGAGGCGGCCGCAGCCGAGGCTGGTGCGGCGGAGGCGGGTCCGACTGAGGCGGGTACGACGGATGCGCCGGCAGAGACCGGTTCCCGGAGTACTCGGGGTGGCTGGGCTGTCGACGGCGGCGGCGACCTCCAGCCTGGAGTTGGTGCTGCCGGTCGATGGGGGGCTGAGGTCGCCGATGCCTCGGCGGATGGTCAGGGTGTGAAGGCTGAAGCCGGTCCGCACAGCGGAGCCAGCGGTCGGCGCGCGGAGACAGGTGTCGAAGAGCCGGCCGGTACGACGACAGCTCGGGGAGCTGGGACTGCGGACGGCACCGGCACCACGACCGGCACAGGAAACAGTCCTGGAATCGCGATGGGACCTGGGACTGCGACGGCGGCTGAGGCGGGCGCAGGAACTGGGACAGCGGCGGGGACTGGCGCCGCGGCTGGTTCTGGGGCTGGGGGCGCTCAGGGGGTGGGTGGCGGTGCGGCGGGGTGGTCCGATGTGAGTTGGACCGAGGCGCCGAACGCCGTACGGAAGTCGCATGGTCCAGGCGCGGCGGACGAGGGTGCTGCGGTTCGGAGTGGCGTCGAACCTGATGGCGAGAGCGCTCAGGAGCGGGCCGACCTGAGTTCGGGTGGCGAGGTGAGGGAGGTGCCGCCGGCCCGGGGTGATCAGGCGGGCGACGCGTCGGTTCCGGGTGTGGCTGAGGCTTCGCAGGTGCAGTCGGGTTGGGGTGTGGATCCGGAGCTGGAGCAGGCTCCGAGCAAGCAGAACTGGGGCGTTGCGGCCGGTGGGCAGAGCAGTGGTCGGAGAGCTGCGACCACTGGCGGGCAAGACGAGGAGACGGACGCCTCAAAGACATCCCCTGGTGGGCACGAGGCCAACAGTCCGAGCGGGGGTCAGCGGCCGGTAGCGAACCCGTGGGGAGTGCAGCAGCCGGCGGATGCTCAGCAGTCCGCTGGTACGCCCTGGGCCGAGCGCCAGGAGACCGGGCCGTCGCCAGACACCGCTCCTGCAGTAGGCGGCAACAACCCGTGGGCGTCAGGTGGCCAGAAGGCTGGCACCGGGCAGCCTGCTTGGGGTACTGGGCAGAGCGACGGCGGTCCGTGGGCGGGTCAGCACGAGACGGCCTGGGGAGCTGAGCAGTCTGGTGCTCAGACCGCCGCTGGTCCCTGGGGTGAGCAGAAGCAGGCAGCTTGGGGAGGTCGGCAAGGCAACGCGGGCCCTGCGCAGGGTGAAGCTGGACCGTGGGGTGGTGAGGCGGACCGTCGTGGGCGAGTTACCTCGACGGGGGCCGTCACGGAGAAGAGGCCGTCCGGTGGCGGTAGTGGGCCTTCGGGCACGAGGCTGCCGCTGCTGATCGGTGGTGGGATCGCGTTGGTGATGCTGATCGTCGCCGCGATCTTCCTGATCACGAGGCCGGACGACAACAAGGCTGACCCGCTGCCGACGACGCCGGTCAGCCGGCCGACGAGTACCACGAAGCCCGGTCAGTCGAAGAACCCCAAGCTGCACGAAGGCGAGCGGATCTCGTCGACCGCGATCTCGTTCCCGCGGCGTACCGGGTTGTGGTCGGACCGCAAGCGGCTGGTACCGCAGTTGCTCGACTCCAGCGGGCAGTACATGCTGCTGCAGGAGAAGTTCGACGGGACCAACAGCTGGTACGCGAACATCTTTGTCGGTGCACTGGGCAACGAGGCCCGGTACGGCGGCGACCCGAAGGCGACCGCGCTGGCGCTCGCGAACGAAGTGCCTGCGACGCTGTACGGCGGTATCCCGATCACCCGCAAGCCCGGGGCGAACGGTGCCGTGAAACGGTCGGACAAGTCGGGCTGGTACGTGCAGCAGACGGTGACGGCGAAATCGGGCAAGGTGACCGCCCGGGTGCTTACGCTGACAGTAGCCGTCTTCGACCTAGGAGACGGGACCTCCGTCGCCTACATCAGCGACATCCCCACCACCCGGCCGGACCTGAAAGCGGCCGAAAGCCAGGCCTACAAGGGAATCAACGTTGGCTGACAACGACAACCAAAACCCGCCCCCGCCCCCGCGACGCTCCGGCCGCCACAGCGCTCCCCCGCCGCCGCCGGTCGCTCCCGCCCGCCGTCCACCCACCGCTTCCACCTCCCGCACAGCCGACGGTACGGCGCTGCCGCTGCCCCTGCCGGACAGTTCGGAGACCGCACGGCCGCCGCTGTCCGCCGCGCCTGGTCCCACCGAACCCCTGAGCTCGGATGGGCCACGCACGTCCGACAACGCGCGTCCGTTGGACGGTGCGGGTCCGCTAGATGGTGCGAACGCGTCGGACAGTGCGAGCGGGTTGGACAGTGCAACTGGGCTGGACGGTGGAAGCGGGTTGGGCAGCGCGGGCCCCCTGAGCGGTGGGGGCATGCTGGTTAGCGGCGGCCTGCTGGGTGGTGTTGGTGGGTTGGACGGTCTTGCTGGGCGGTCTGGTCCTGGTGAGGTGGGTGATGTGCTGATGGGGCAGTCGCCTGCGCCCGCGCCGCCACCACCTCCGCCGCCGCGCTCCCCCAGCCGAAGCGCGCAGACGGAGCAGTACGGCGGGGACACGGGTCAGCCGGCGTACCCCGGCCAGCCCGCGCCGCAGTTCAACCAGCCGCCTGAGCAGGGACCGGCAGCTGAGCCGATCCCGCCACAAGGACCGCTGCAGATGCAGGTCTCAGCACCGATGCAGAGTCCAGAGTCGGCACACGGGCCCGGTCCTGGATCCGCACACGGACGCGGGCCTGAGTCGACACAGGAAGCCAAGCCGGCAGACGGGCCGGGCCAAGCACAGGGATCTGGGTCGCCGCACGGTCCGGGACAGGCACAGGGACCCGGGCTGACGCAGGGACCCGGGCCAGGGCACGGGCCCGGGCTGGCGCAGGGGCCGGGGTTGGCGGATGGACTGGGAGTTCCGCGGTCGGGTGGTTCGATGCCTGGTGCAGCGACTAGTGGTCCGACGCAGTATCCGCTGCAGCAACCAGGTTCGGGTCAGCCTGCGCCGTTGGCTGGGCAGCCGAGCGCTGGTCCGTACGGCGGTCCGCCGGTGCGCGCTGGTCAGCCGCTGATCTCCGGGGAGCCTGACTTCTCGGGGCAGGGGCCGCGCTTTGGGCAGGTGAGTGCTCCGAGCGGTCAGCCGATGGCTGGGCCGAGAGGTGAACAAGCGGTTCCTGGTCCTGGGAGCATTCAGCCGACTTCTGGTTCGGAGTACCGGCCGCCGGTGGCGGGACCGCACTCCGGGCAGCCCTGTGATGTGCCTTCGGCTGGTGAGCTGCGCACAGGACAGGTACCGGTCGCTCCAGCGGGCGAACCAGGTGCAGGACAGCCGCCGGTGGGACCACTCACGCCGCGCATGGGACAGGCGCCGGTGGGACCGCAGGCCGCGCAGCCGCCGCGTGCGGGATCTTGGCCGCCGGTGGGACCCGTGGGTCCGCTGGGTGGGCAGCCGGGGCACGGACCGCGCTCGGCATCGACCGGTCCGCAGGGCGGCCAATTCAGCCAGGAGTCGCGTCCGGGTTCGACGGATCCACAGAGCGGGGAGCCGCACCACGGGCCGCGTTCGGGGTCACCCATGCCGCAGGGCGGGGAGCCTGGGTATGCAACACACTCGGGATGGCCAGATCCGCGGGGCGGGCAGGTTCCGTCAGGATGGGAGCCACACCTGCCGCCACATGCCCAGAGCGGGACTCCCGCTCCGGGCGGCGCTCCGATACAAGGCGGTCCCCCAGTGCGAGGCGGGGGTCCAGTGCAGGCAGGAACTACAACGCCGGGCATGGAGCCTGGCCACGGCGGGCCCGCAGCACCAGCCGGAACCGCATCGCCTGCAGGATCCCCCGGACAAGGCGCGGGACCGGCCAACGGCACCGCCCCGATGCAGGCAGCCAACCCGGCTCAGGGCGCGACGCCGATGCAAGGCGGGCCTCCCCGACAGGTGGGGCCGGTCCGGCGCGGCGCCGTACCGCCCCAAGGCTGGACTCCAGCCCAAGGGCCGGCTCCGGCGCGAGGCGAGGCTCCCGCGCAGATCGGGACCCCGGTCCAGAGTGCGGGACCGTCCCACGGCGGCGGTCCGGCACGAGACGGCGCTCCGGTACAAGGTGGTGCTCCGGTACAAGGCGGGATGCCGCCACGAGACGGTGCTCCGGTGCGAGGCGGGACGGTCGCGCAGGGCGGGACTGCGACGGAAGGTGCGGGACCGGTCTACAACGGGCCTCCGCCGCACAGCGGACCACAGGCGCCGATCGGAAGCCCAGTGCAAGGCGCGGGACCGGCGCGGGGTGAGAGTCACGCGGAGGTCGGGGCGCCGGTGCAACGTGCGACTTCGGCTCAGGGTGAGAGTCCCACGGCTGTTGCGGGGCCGGTGCGAGGTGGCGGGGCGGCGGCTTACAGTGGGGGGTTGTTGAGTGGTGGGGAGGCGGCGCTGGTTGGGCGTCGTCGGGGTGGGGTGGTTGGAGTGCCTGAGGCTGAGGGGTATGGGGTGGTTTTGCGGCAGAGTGGTGATTCGGGTGCGCGGGCTCGGTTGGTTGGGGCCTTGGTGCTGGTGGTGGCGGCTTTGGTGGCTACTGCTTTGTGTGTGGGCTGGATCTGGACGCGTGCCGACGCGGTGACGCCTGTGTCGTTGCCGTCCGGGAAGCCTGGGTTGTCCACGGTGAGTCCTTCGGTGAGCCCGTCGTCGACGCCGCCTCCGAAGGGGCAGGTGCTCGGGTCGCAGATCGTTGCCGTGAACAAGGACACCATGCCGATCATGGGGTCGGCCTGGAGCACGAGCGGTGACCGGAGCGGGTTGTTCGGCAGCGCTGCGGTGATGTTCACCGTGCACGAGGACTACAACGGCGTCGCCGATTGGGTGAACGTCGTCTCGTTCGGTCAGTTGACGCCGACGGTGAAGGTCACGAGCACGCCGGCCGGGCTCAAGGCCGCGGCGACGCAGGCGGGTTCACGCGCGATCATCGGCCTGTACGGCGAGGGCGCGAAGATCTCCGCCACGACGCACAAGGTGATCACGGTCGACGGTCACCAGGGGCACGAGATCACGACCCGGGTCGCGGTCAGCGCGCCGAAGCTGCCGGAGACGTTCTCGACCGTGCTGATCGCGGTGATCGACCGCGGCGACGGTACGGCGGCCGTGTCGATCGGCGACATCGCCGGGTCGACGCCGACGTGGATCCCGGTCTGGCGTACCAAGGTCAGCCAGATCAAGATCAACCGCTGAAATCGCTGAGAAGGCCGGCGCGACCACAGTCCCGCCGGCTAACCAAGCAAGAGGACTAGCCGCGCACCGCGATGCAAGCGGCGATCCAGCGATCCAGGACGTCCTTCGCCGCACCGGAGTCGATCGCCTCAGCCGCGCGATCCATACCGGTCCGGATCCGCGCGGTGATCGGTCCCTCCACGGGCGTGTACGCCGCCAGCGCGGCACCGGCGTTCAGCAGTACGACGTCGCGCACCGCCCCCACCTCGCCCTCGAGCAGCGACCGGGCGACCTTCGCGTTGTACGGCGCGTCCGCCCCCTTCAAGGCCTCCGCCGGAACCGGCTCGATGCCGAGATCCCGAGGATCCAGCGTGAACGGCCCCTCGACCTCTCCCCCGCCGACGTTCCACACCTGCGACGTCGTACGGGTGGTGAGCTCGTCGAGACCGTCGTCGCCGTGGAAGACGAGCGCGTCGATCCCGCGCCGGGCCAGTACGCCGGCCATCAGCCCGGCGACCCGTGCGTCGCCGACGCCGACCGCTTGCGCGGAGGGGTCGCCCGGGTTCGCCAGTGGGCCGAGGAAGTTGAAGGTGGTCGGTACGCCGAGCTCACGCCGCGGTACGGCGGCGTGTCGCAGCGCCGGGTGGAACGCCGGCGCGAAGCAGAAGGTGATTCCCGCCCGCTCGCCTACTTCGGCGACCTGCGCCGCGGTGAGGTCGAGCGGAATCCCCAGCTCGGCCAGTACGTCGGCCGATCCGCACGCCGACGAGGCGGCGCGGTTGCCGTGTTTGACCACCTTGGCCCCGGCGCCCGCGGCGACGATGGCCGACATCGTGCTGATGTTCACGGTGTGCGCCTGGTCGCCGCCGGTACCGACGACGTCCAGGGTCCGTCCCGGCACCGTGATCCGGGTGGCGAAGTCGCGCATCGTCGCGACCAGGCCCTCGACCTCGACGACCGTCTCGCCCTTGGCACGCAGCGCGATCACGAATCCGGCGAGCTGCGCGGGTGACGCGGCCCCGGACAGGATCTGCTCCATCGCCCACGCGGTGGCGGCGGCCTCCAGGTCCTCGCCCCGCAGCAGCGGGTTGAGGACGTGGGGCCAGGTGTAGGCGGCCATCGCCGGGATCAGGTCGTGGCAGGCAGTTTGGCGACCACGGTCCGGAGCAGACCAGCGGTCACCTCGGCGAGCCGGACCGGGTCGATCGGGTGCGAGACCGCGGCCTCGGCGCGCGACCAGGTGGCGAGCCAGGCGTCCTGCGGACGGCCGGTGATGACCAGCACCGGCGGGCACTGGAAGATCTCGTCCTTCAGCTGCCGGGCGATCCCCATCCCGCCGGCCGGGACCGCTTCGCCGTCCAGGATGGCCAGGTCGATGCCGCCCTTGTCCATGGCCTTGATCACGGCCGGCTCGGTCGCACACTCGACGTACTCGAGGGCGGGCAGGTCACTGGCCGGACGCTTGCCCAGCGCCAGCCGGACGGACTCCCGCGTCGTACGGTCGTCGCTGTAGACGAGAACCTTCAGCGGACGCTCTGAGCTCATCGATTCATCCCAAGCTGTGAAAAAGACGACTGGACAGCTGAATGCTACCGGGGTGCCTGCTCGGCCCGGCGCGCCTGCTCCTCCAAGCGGTCCAGCCGGCGGTCCTCGCGGCGTGCCTCACGCTGCGAGTCACGCACCCACTGGACGAACAGGACACCGAAGAACACCAGTCCGACGATGTCCCCGGACCCCCACAACAGACCGCCGGCGATGAACTGGTCGTGCAGCGGCGACGGCGGCCAGGAGCGTTCGAAACTCGTGTACCAGTCCTCGGCGATCAGCTTGTTCGCGGACATGATCGTGATGCCGAGGAACGCGTGGAACGGCAACGTGAGGAACGTCATGATGAGCCGGAACGGGTAGATCACCCGCCCGGGGACCGGGTCGAGGCCCAGCAGCGGCCAGAAGAACAGCGATCCGACCAGGATGAAGTGGAAGTGCAGCAGGTCGTGCAGCGCGGTCGAGCGCAGCGTCGCGTCGTAGATGCCACTGAAATAGAGCACCCAGGGGCTCAGCACGAACAGCGTGAAGCCGATCAGCGGGAAGCAGGCGACCTTCGCGAACCGCGAATGCAATACGGAGAGCAACCATTTCCGGGGCCGCTGGGGCAGCGTCCGCAGTGCCAGCGTGACCGGCGCGCCGAGCGCGAGCATCAGCGGCGTCAGCATCGACAGGATCATGTGCTGGGCCATGTGCACGCTCAGCAGCACCGTGTCGTAGGTGCCCAGCGCCGACTGGGTGGCGATCACGGCGCTCCCCAGGCCCAGCCCGACGAAGGCGAACGTCCGCCCGCGCGCCCATTTGTCGCCACGTTTCCGCAGCTGATGGACGCCGTACAGGTAGAGCGCGCCGATGGCAACGATCACGGCGAGTAACACCGGTTCGAAGGTCCAGGCAGTCAGTAACCGCAGCGGCGTGAAGGGCGCGATCTGGTCACCGGGCCCGGCGTGGAGGGGAAGCACCTGTCCACAGTAGAAGCACCGTTCCGCGACATGCATGGGGGTGGTCGTAGTACTTCGCAGATGGACCGACATAATGACGGCGTGGCCACTGCAACTGCGCTCCCAGCGTCTCGTGAACACGGGCACCATGACCGTCCCAGCATGGTCAGTGTCGGCACGATCGTCTGGCTCGCGAGCGAACTGATGTTCTTCGCCGCCCTTTTCGCGGCGTACTTCACGATCCGGTCGGTAACGACCGCGACCGCGGCGCCTGGGACGGAGACGCTCTGGGACGCGTCGACCGAGATGCTGAACGTCCCGTTCGCGCTCACCAACACGCTGATCCTGGTGCTCTCCTCGGTGACGTGCCAGTTCGGCGTCTTCGCGGCCGAGCACGGCCGGGTCGGCCGGGTCGGATCGGCGGTGAACTTCCTCAAGTGGGGTATGCGTGAGTGGTTCATCCTCACGTACCTGATGGGCGCTGTCTTCATCGCCGGTCAGGTCACCGAGTACGCCACGCTGATCCACGAGGGCATCACGATCTCGTCCTCGCCGTACGGGTCGGTCTTCTACCTGACCACCGGGTTCCACGGCCTGCACGTGACCGGCGGTCTGCTCGCGTTCGTGTTCGTTCTGGCCAGGACGTACATGGCCCGCAAGTTCACCCACGAACAGGCCGTCTCGGCGATCGTCGTGTCGTACTACTGGCACTTCGTCGACGTGGTCTGGATCGCCCTGTTCGCGACCATCTACCTGCTCAAATGAGTGAGAAGAGAACCTCCTTGTCACCGGCGCGCTTTCTCTCCGCGCGACGACGGCACCGGTCCGCCGGCCTCGTCGTGCTCCTGTTCGGCCTCCTGGCAGTGGGCTCGGCGTACGCCGCGTTTGCCCCTGGCAGCGCGGTGGCCGACAACTCGGCCCAGTCCCAGCAGATCGAAGAGGGCAAGAAGCTCTTCGCGGTCGGCTGCTCCAGCTGTCACGGCCTGAACGCCGAAGGCAGCGGGAACGGTGAGGGCGACATGGCCGGCCCCTCGCTGATCGGAGTGGGCGCGGCCGCCGTCGACTTCCAGGTCGGCACCGGCCGGATGCCCGCGATGCAGCCGGGCGCCCAGATCCCGCGCAAGACTCCGTCCTACACGCCGGAGGAGATCGAGGCCCTGGCCGCGTACGTCGCCTCGCTCGCCCCGGGCCCGGCGGTTCCGGCGACCGACTCGTACGACATCAGCAAGGCCACCGACGAGCAGGTCACCCGCGGTGGCGAGCTGTTCCGGACGAACTGCACGGCCTGCCACAACTTCGCCGGCAAGGGCGGCGCGCTGCCCAAGGGCAAGTACGCGCCGTCGCTGATGGGGGTCGACCCCAAGCACATCTACGAGGCGATGCTCACCGGTCCGCAGCAGATGCCGGTCTTCTCCGACCAGGTGATGCTGCCGGAGGACAAGCGCGACATCATCGCCTACCTGCACGCGCTGCAGGAGCAGAAGGACCCGGGTGGCTTCGGCCTCGGCCGGCTCGGCCCGGTCTCCGAGGGTCTGTGGGGCTGGCTGGTCGGTATCGGCCTGCTGGTCGCGGTCGCCGTCTGGATCGGCGCCAAGGGAGTCAAGGCCAAGGGTGCCGGCGCGCACAGTGGCGGCGGCGCACACGGAGGCGGCGCGCACGGAGGGGGGGCCGAATGAGCGACAAGAATCTGCCCGTGAAGGCAGGAGACGAAGACCACGGCGCGGTCGAGGTGGCCGAGCCGATCGCGGATCCGGGTCTGGAGCCGCACGAGTACCGGATCACCGATCTCGACCCGAAGGCCGCGGACCGCGCGGAGCGTCAGGTCGCGACGATGTTCACGCTGGCCGGCCTGCTCGCGCTCGGCGCCTGCGTCGCGTACTTCGCGATCCCGCGGGACGCGATCCTCGAGTTCGGCCCGCTGACCGGTAACGCGAACAACATGACCATCGGCCTGTGCCTGGGCGTGGGTCTGTTCCTGATCGGCGCCGGCGCGATCCAGTGGGCCAAGCAGCTGATGGTCGACACCGAGATCGTCGAGCTCCGGCACGACGCCAACTCCACCCCGGAGCAGAAGGCCGACATCATGGCCGGCTTCTCCGAGGGTGCGGCCGAGTCCGGCTTCGGCCGGCGCAAGCTGATCCGCCGGTCCCTGCTCGGCGCGATGGGCCTGCTCGGCCTACCGGCCATCGTCCTGCTGCGCGACCTCGGTCCGCTGCCGGGCCGCAGCCTGTACAACACCATCTGGGCCAAGGGCATCCGGGTCGTCAACGACGTCACCGACCGCCCGATCAAGCCGTCCGACCTGCAGGTCGGTCAGCTGGTCAACGCCCAGCCGGCCAACCTCACTCCGCTGCAGGAGGAGAGCGCGGTCGAGTACCAGAACGCCAAGGCCAAGGCCGCGGTGATCGTGGTCCGGATCGAGCCGGGCAAGATCCAGGCGCCGGCCGGTCGCGAGAACTGGGGCATCGACGGCATCCTGTGCTACTCCAAGATCTGCACCCATGTGGGTTGCCCGATCTCGCTGTACGAGCAGACCACGCACCACGTGCTCTGCCCGTGCCACCAGTCGACGTTCGATCTGGCCGACGGCGCGAAGGTGGTCTTCGGACCTGCCGCCCGGCCGCTGCCGCAGCTACCGTTGGCAGTGGACGCAGAGGGCTACCTGATCGCGCAGAGCCCCTTCACCGAGCCGGTCGGCCCGAGCTTCTGGGAACGAGGGTGACACCAGTGTCTGACTTGAAAGAACGCAGTCCTAAAGATGGGCCAGCCGCGACGGCGGAATTCCCCGCGCCGGTCAAGTGGGTCGACGACCGGCTCGGGATCGGCAAGCTCGGGAAGAAGAACCTGCGCAAGGTCTTCCCCGACCACTGGTCCTTCATGCTCGGCGAGATCGCGCTCTACAGCTTCATCATCCTGATCCTCACCGGTATCTTCCTGACGCTGTGGTTCCGGCCGTCGATGGCCGAGGTCGAGTACCAGGGCTCGTACAGCCTGCTCAAGGGCCTGCACATGTCGGAGGCCTACGCCTCGACGCTGGACATCTCGTTCGACGTCCGCGGCGGTCTGCTGATGCGGCAGATCCACCACTGGGCGGCCGTGCTGTTCATCGCCGCGATGATGGTGCACCTGCTCCGGATCTTCTTCACCGGCGCGTTCCGCAAGCCGCGTGAGCTGAACTGGGTGATCGGCTTCGGGATGCTGTTCCTCGGCATCATCGAGGGCTTCATCGGCTACGGCCTCCCCGACGACCTGCTGTCGGGTACCGGTCTACGCATCACCCAGGGCATGGTCCAGGCGTCACCGATCATCGGCACGTACCTGACGTTCTTCATCTTCGGCGGCGAGTTCCCGGGTGACGACTTCGTGTCCCGGTTCTTCACCGTCCACGTGCTGCTGATCCCGGGCCTGATCCTGGCGCTCGTGACGGCCCACCTGTTCCTGGTCGTGTACCACAAGCACACCCAGTTCGCGGGTCCCGGCCGGACCGAGAAGAACGTCGTCGGCTACCCGCTGATGCCGGTCTACATGGCCAAGGCCGGCGGCTTCTTCTTCGTCGTGTTCGGCATCACCGCCCTGATGGGCGCGCTGCTGCAGATCAACCCGGTGTGGCTCTACGGCCCGTACAACCCGGCCGAGGTGACCGCAGGCTCCCAGCCCGACTGGTACATGGGCTGGCTGGAGGGCCCCGTGCGCCTGATGCCTGGCTTCGAGAGTCATTTCTGGGGTGTCACGCTCAGCTGGAACCTGCTGATACCGGCGCTGATCATTCCACCGGCGTTCGTCACCCTGGTCGCGCTGTACCCGTTCATCGAGGGCTGGATCACCGGTGACAAGCGGGAACACCACCTGCTGGACCGGCCGCGCAACGTGCCGACCCGGACGGGTATCGGTGCCGCCTTCATCACCTTCTACGGCCTGCTGTGGATCGCCGGCGGTAACGATCTGGTGGCGACGCACTTCGGTCTCTCACTGAACGAGGTGACCTGGTTCCTGCGGTTCGGGGTGTTCCTCGGCCCGGTGCTCGCCTTCTGGGTGACCCGGCGGATCGCGATCTCGCTGCAGCGGGCCGACCAGGAGCGTCTCCTGCACGGTCTGGAGTCGGGCATCATCGTCCGCTCCCCCGACGGCGGGTACTCCGAGCGGCACACGCCGATCTCGGAGCACGAGGCCTACCAGCTCACCGCGCACGACCGGCTCGTTCCGTACGAGGTGGGTCCGGAGACCGACGACAACGGTGTCCGCGCCCCACTCCGCGCGCTCAAGAAGGTCCGCGCCAAGCTGAGCCGCTTCTACTACGCGGACGCGGTGCAGAAGCCGACCGCGACCGAGATCGAGGACGCGCACTCGCACGGTCACGACGACGACGTGCACGAGCTGACGGAGACCGAGGCCTTCCACGAGGTCACGCCCGACAAGCACTGACCGCACTAGCACCGAGAAAGGCCCCAGCTGCTGCTGGGGCCTTTTCGTTGTGGTCCAACTGGTTGCGGCCATCTTCGGCATATCGAAGTCTTCTTCCATGCCGGACGGCAAGACCCTCAACGTCACGCACTCGAGCGGCTGGTCGTCAACGGAACCGAGGTCAGCTGATGATCGACGTCACTGGCGATGGCCGGGCCGACATGGTGGTCCGCCGCGGCGGCCGGCTGTTCGTGTACCCGCACAACGGGCTGTCCGGTACGGCGGCCAACTGGACCGGACCGTTCAGCGTCGGGGCGAACTGGAACTCGGCCACCGCTCTGCTCGTCGGCGACGTGACCGGCGACGGACGTGCCGATCTGGTCGCCCGGGACGGCTCGGGCAACCTGACGGTCCATGTCACCGCCACAGGCGCTCAGATCGGCGCAGGAGGTGGCTGGGGGCTCGCTCAGGTGATGTTGCTCCAGGACGTGACCGGCGACGGGCGCCTGGACGTGGTCGTCCGAGACAGCAGCGGCGCCGCGTGGGTGTATCCCCACAACGGCGCCACTGGCAGTAATCCGTGGACCCAGACTCGCTACTCCGCCGGCGGCGGCTGGCAGGACGCGAGCCTGATGGCCCTTTAGCCCAGCGCGGAGCCTTCCTTGTACTTCGCGTACGGAAGGTTCCAGTCGGTCCAGCCGTTGCCCTCGGTCATGTGCCGGGTCGTCCCGGTCACGACCACGGGGTCGCCGCGGAGCGTCTGGTTGAAGTACCACTGGCCGTTGGCCAGGCTCATGCCGACGCAGCCGTGGCTGACGTTCTCGGAACCCTGGCTGCCGCTCGACCACGGGGCGCCGTGGATGAACTCGCCGGAGCTCGTCACCCGCTGGGCCCACTTCACGTCGTGGATGTCGTAGTACTCCGGGTCGCCGGGCTTGATGCCGACGGTCCGGGCGTCCATCCGCTTGGTGGCGAACTTCTCCATGATCACCTTCACCCCGCTGCGGGTGGTGAAGCCGGACTTACCCGCGGTGATCGGGATGGTCCGGGCCAGCTTGCCGTCGATGGTGACCCGCATCGTGTGCTTCTTGACGTCGATGTCGGTGATGACCGACTTGCCGGTCGCGAACTTGATCTCGCGGCTCGCCGCACCCCAGGTGCCGTTGCCGGCGTTCACCCCGGCGGTGTCGATGTTCACCGTCACCTTGATACCGGCCGGCCAGTAGGTCTTCGGCCGGTAGTTGACCTGCTTGCTGTTCACCCAGCGCCAGCTGCCCTCGACCGTGGTCTTCGCCGAGGTCGTGACCTTCAGCCGCTTCTCGACCGCGGCGCGGTCGGTGACCGGGTTGTTCCAGTAGATCTGGATCGGCAGCGCGACACCGACGGTCTCACCGTTCAGCGGGACGACCGAGGCCTTCAGGCTCTTGGTGGCCTTGAGCGTGCTGAACGTCGAGGAGATCGGCACGCTGGCACCGTCGGTGCCCTCCGCCGAACCGCTCAGCGTGTACGTCACACCGGGCTTCACCCCGGGGCCTGCGGTCCAGACCGTCTTGTCGGCGTTCAGGGTGCCGTCGACGGTGCCACCGTCGTCGTCCTTGAGCGTGACCGACTTGATCGTGCCCACCGAGGTGGTCACGGTCACCGGCTTGTCCGGCGCGACCGCCTTGGCGCCCTTGGCCGGAACCACCGCGATACTGGCCGCGGCCGGGTTGTCCGAGGGATCCGTGGAGGCACCGGGGGTCGTCGACGCACCCGGCGTACTGCTGCTCTGTGGGGCTCCGGGGCCGGGTTTTCCCGCCTCGGAGTCGCTGCACGCCGTGCCGACCAGCAGCATCGTCGCGATTCCCACCACGGCCAGGCCGTGTTTCCTGCTCACCATTCCCCAGTACTCCCCTGTATCCGTCGACCGCCGCCCAGCGTAACCCGTCGTTCCTGAGACGCACGAAACCGCCGTTCGGTTGGCCCGGACGGCGGTTTGTGATTTCGTGCTCAACTAGTGAGCGTGGTCACCGCGGTAGTACTCGAAGATGAATCCGGACAGCGTGACGATGCCGATCGCGCAGCCCGCGATGAACAGCCACCAGCCGAAGACCAGGCCGAGCACGACCACCGACAGCGCCGCGGCGCAGAACAGCGGCCACCACGAGTGCGGCGGGAAGAAGCCGAGCTCGCCGGCGCCCTCCGCGATCTCGGCCTCCTTGCGGTCCTCCGGACGGGCGTCCATCCGGCGGGCGGTGATGCTCAGGTAGAACGCCACCAGCAGCGACAGGAAGAACGTCATCACCAGCGCGGTGGTCCCGGTCGGGTCCTCCGACATCAGCCAGTAGATCGGCGTCACGACCAGCACGAACAGGCTCAGGATCCCGAAGACCCAGGCTTCGACCTTCACGCCTCGTCCTTCCCTTCAGCAGACTTCGCCACGTTCTCTTCAAGGAGGGCGACGCGGCCCTGGTCCTCGCCGGCGTCCAGGAGGTTGTCCGCGGACGCCCGGTTGGCCGGGTACTCCGCGAGCGCCAGCTCCGGGTGGTGCAGGTCGAACGCGGGGCTCTCGGACCGGATCCGCGGCAGCTTGTCGAAGTTGTGCCGCGGCGGCGGCGAGCTGGTCGCCCACTCCAGCGACCGGCCCCAGCCCCACGGGTCGTCGACGTTGACCTTCGGCGCCTTGCGGGACTTGTAGACGTTGTAGAAGAACGGCAGCATCGACAGGCCCAGGATGAAGGCGCCGACGCTGGAGACCTCGTTCAGCGTGGTGAAGCCCTCGTTCGCCCCGTACGACGCGTAGCGCCGCGGCATGCCCTCGACGCCCAGCCAGTGCTGCACCAGGAACGTCGTGTGGAAGCCGATGAACAGCAGCCAGAAGTGCAGCTTGCCCAGGCGCTCGTCGAGCATCCGGCCGGTCATCTTCGGCCACCAGAAGTAGAACCCGGCGAACATCGCGAACACCACCGTGCCGAAGACGACGTAGTGGAAGTGCGCGACCACGAAGTACGAGTCGGACAGCTGGTAGTCCAGCGCCGGCGAGGCCAGGATGATGCCGGTCAGGCCGCCGAACAGGAAGGTCGTCAGGAAGCCGATCGACCAGAGCATCGGGGTCTCGAAGGAGACCGATCCGCCCCAGATCGTGCCGATCCAGTTGAAGAACTTCACGCCGGTCGGGACCGCGATCAGGAACGTCATGAACGAGAAGAACGGCAGGTTCACCGCCCCGGTGACGAACATGTGGTGGGCCCACACCGCCACCGAGAGGATGCCGATACCGAGCGTCGCGGCGACCAGGCCGATGTAGCCGAACAGCGGCTTACGGCTGAAGACCGGGAGGATCTCGGTGATGATGCCGAAGAACGGCAGCGCGATGATGTAGACCTCGGGATGCCCGAAGAACCAGAACAGGTGCTGCCACAGCAGTGGACCGCCGTTCCCGGCGTCGAAGACGTGAGCCCCCAAGGCTCGATCCGCCTCCAGCATCAGCAGCGCGCCGGCCAGGATCGGGAAGGCGATCAGGACCAGGATCGACGTCACCAGGATGTTCCAGGTGAACATCGGCATCCGGAACATCGTCATACCGGGAGCGCGCATGGTGATGATCGTGGTGACGAAGTTGACCGCACCCAGGATCGTGCCCAGACCGGCCAGGTACAGACCCATGATCCACAGGTCGCCGCCGACACCCGGCGAACGGACCGCGTTCGACAGCGGTGCGTAGGCGAACCAGCCGAAGTCGGCCGCGCCGCCCGGGGTGAAGAAGCCGCTGATCGTGATCGTGCCGCCGAACAGGAACAGCCAGTAGCTGAACATGTTCAGCCGCGGGAACGCGACGTCCGGGGCGCCGATCTGGACCGGCATGATCACGTTCGCGAAGCCGACGAACAGCGGCGTCGCGAAGAGCAGCAGCATGATCGTGCCGTGCATCGTGAAGAGCTGGTTGTAGACCTCTTCGTTCACGATCTGCAGACCGGGCTTGGCCAGCTCGGCGCGGATCAGCAGCGCCATCACGCCGCCGATCAGGAAGAAGATGAACGAGGTGATCAGGTACAGATGACCGATCAGCTTGTGGTCGGTGGTCGTGAGCCACTTGACCGCGATCTGGCCCTTGCTACGCCGCCGGGGCAGCGCCGCGCTGGTCCCGATGGCGCCGGAGCGCTCGGCGAAGTCGGTCATTTCCCGCCCTCCTGCTCACCGTGACCGGGGATGGTGGTCGCGTCCGTGCCACCGACGGCGGCACCGGTCTGGCCGCGGTCGGCCAGCTCCTTGAGGTGCTGGTCGTACTCCGCGCGGGTGACCACCTTGACGGAGAAGATCATCCGGCTGTGGTAGAGCCCGCAGAGCTCCGCACACTTGCCGGCGAAGGTCCCGGTCTTGGTCGGCGTGAGCTCGAACTTGTTGGTCCGGCCCGGGATGACGTCGAGCTTGAAGTAGAACGACGGCACCCAGAAGGAGTGGATGACGTCCGGCGAGGTCAGGTCGAAGTGCACCGACTCGTTCACCGGCAGCCACAGCTCCGCGGGCTTGTCCAGCGTGCCGGTCTCCCAGACACCCTGCTGCCCGTTGACCTGGTCCTTGTAGTTGAAGGTCCACTGCCACTGCTGCCCGACCACGTTGACCGTGTGCTGCGAGGCACCCGAGTCATGGGTGATCTCGTTGCCGTGCTCGACGGTGTAGAAGAAGAGCACGCCGATGATCGCGAACGGCGCCAGCGTGTAGAGGACCTCCAGCGGCAGGTTGTACCGCACCTGCTTGGGGGCCTCGTCGTTCCGCTTGCGGTACCGCACCACGACGTACAGGATCAGGGCCCACACCGCGACGCCGACGATCAGCGCCGCGATCCACGCGCCGATCCAGAGGCTGCGGACGGCCTCGGTCCGGTCCGAGGCGGCCTCGGGAAGACCGAGACGCTTCCACTGCTCAGTGGTCTCCGACGAACAACCGGTGAGCGCAACGGCGCCGAGCACCGTTGCCGCCGCGGCCAGTAGCCGTCGTTTCGCCGGACGTGTGGCGCGGGCAGTGTCTGCCATGCGCTCCTCCACTCCGGACGTGCCGTTCGAACCCACGGGGCGCCTTTCCCTTCCCAAGTGAGACTGACGACCAAACACTACTGGACACCATTCGCCTGTTTGCGCACAGGTAGCCCTTAGCGTTTCCCCTGTGAATGAGCGTGCGTACCTCGACGCCGCATCGGCGGAGCCTCTGCATCCTGCCGCGCGGGAAATGTTGCTCTCGGCAGTGGATTCCGGGTGGGCCGATCCGGTCCGCCTGCACCACGAGGGACGGACGGCCCGGCTGCTGCTGGACAACGCCCGGGCGGTGCTTGCCGAGGGCGTCGGTGTGCGCCCGGACGAGCTCTACCTGACCACCTCCGGTACGGCGGCCATCCACGCCGGACTGTCCGCCGTACTGGCTGCCCGGCGGCGGATCGGGGCCACGGTGGTGCACAGCGCGGTGGAGCACTCGGCCGTTCTGCACACCGCCGGTGAGGCTGGCGTGGAGGTCGGAGCGGACATGCTGGGCCGCGTGGATCTGGATGCGTTCGCAGCGGCGGTCCGACAGCCCCGTGTGGCGGTGGCCGTGCTGCAGTCGGCCAACCACGAGGTGGGGACGCGGCAGCCGCTGGCCGCGGCCGTGGAGGCGTGCGGTGCGGTGCCGCTGTTCGTCGATGCTGCGGCGTCGGTTGGGCGGGAGGTTGTGGCTGATGGCTGGTCGGTGCTGACGGCAAGCGCTCACAAGTGGGGTGGTCCGGCCGGTGTCGGGCTGCTGGCGGTGCGGAAGGGCACTCGGATCGCTCCGGCCTGGCCGATGGACGAGCGGGAGGACGGCCTCTCCCCCGGCTTCCCGGACGTGCCCAATCTGCTGGCCGCCGCGGCTGCGCTGCAGGCCCGGCTCACCGAGGCAGCTGAGCTGGACCGGCAGCACCGGGGGTGGATCGCCGAGATCCGGGAGCGGGTGTCGCGAGAGATCCCGGATGTCGAGGTGGTGGGTGATCCGGACGACCGCCTACCGCATGTGCTCACGTTCTCGTGTCTCTACGTGGACGGTGAGGCTCTGGTGACCGCACTGGATGCTGAGGGCTTCTCGGTTTCCAGTGGCTCCGCCTGTACGTCGAGTACGTTGCGACCGTCCCACGTGTTGGCAGCGATGGGCGTGCTGACGCATGGCAACGTCCGGGTCTCGCTGGCCCGGACTACGACGTACGGCGAGATCGACCGGTTCTGCAGCGTGCTGCCGGGGATCGTGCAGCGGATCCGGGCGGAGGTGGGGATGTGAACCTCGAACTGGACTGCCGTGGACTGCTCTGCCCACTCCCGGTGATCAAGCTGGCCAAGGCGCTACCGACCGTGGCCGTCGGCGACACCATCACCGTGCTGGCCGATGACCCGGCCGCCGCGGCGGACATCCCGGCCTGGTGCCGGATGCGGTCCCAGGAGCTCGTGTCGGCCGCCGAAAATGTGTATGTGGTCCGGCGGATCAGCTGAAACACTCCGGCGCATGACCGACTTCTCGACCAAGCCGACTTTGACCGGTGAGCTCGTCGTACTACGGCCGGTGACCGGGGCCGACTACGAGGCGCTCGCCGTCGCGATGGACGACCGGGAGGTGGCTCGCTTCACCGGGAGTCACGGCCACATCCCCGAGGAGAAGGCCCGGGAGTGGTACCGGACGCGGCAGGACCAGACCGACCGGCTGGACCTCGCGATCGTCGAGAAGGCCTCCGGCGAGGTCGTCGGTGAGGCTGTGCTCAACGACTGGGACCCGGACAACAAGTCCTGCAACTTCCGGATCCTGATCGGTGCGTCCGGCCAGGGCCGCGGTCTCGGGACCGAGGCGACCAAGCTGATCGTCGGCCACGGCATCGAGGCGGTCGGTCTGCACCGGATCAGCCTCGGGGTCTACGCGTTCAACCCGCGGGCCCAGCGCGCGTACGAGAAGGCCGGCTTCGTCGTCGAGGGCGTGTTCCGGGACGCGCTGCTGTGGGACGGCGAGTGGGTCGACGAGATCATGATGTCGGTGCTGGCGACGGACTGGATACAGTCCGGTGCGTGATCGACGCTGACCGTATCGCCGTACTGACCGGTGCAGGAATCTCCACCGCCTCTGGCATCCCGGACTTCCGCGGACCACAGGGCGTGTGGACGACGAACCCGGCCGCGCAGGCGATGTTCGACATCGAGGAGTACGTCGCCAGCCGGGCCGTCCGCGTGGCGGCGTGGAAGTTCCGGCTGGCCGCACCGGCCTGGACGGCCGAGCCGAACGCCGGCCACCTCGCACTGGTCGAGCTGGAGCGTCAGGGCCGGTTGACCGGTCTGGTCACGCAGAACATCGACGGGCTGCATCAGAAGGCCGGGTCGTCGCCGGAGCTCGTCCATGAGCTCCATGGCACGGTCTGGTTCGTCGACTGCCTGCAGTGCGAGCGCCGGATCCCCATGGCCGAGGTACTCCCCCGGCTGGACGCAGGTGACGAAGACCCGGCCTGTGAGGTGTGCGGCGGCATTCTGAAGTCCGCCACGGTCTCCTTCGGCCAGTCGCTCGATGTCGCCGTTCTGGATGCCGCAGTCGCCGCCACTGAGGCTGCTGACGTGTTCATTGCCATCGGCACCTCACTGCAGGTCTACCCGGCCGCAGGTCTGTGCGACATCGCTCTGAAGGCCGGCAAGCCGCTGATCATCCTCAACGCCCAAGAGACGCCGTACGACGAAGAAGCGACCACCGTCCTCCGAACCCCAATCGAATCGACCCTGCCCCACCTTTTCGGCTAGCGATATCCGGAACTCGAATCGGCCGAACGACCACCGACAGATCGGCATCTCGGCGATCGACAAATCCGCAGCAGACGCCCCGACAGATCCGCAGCGAACAGTGCGACAAATTCGCAGTATGATCCGTCGCCGCGCTTCCGGTGTCCGCACTCTGGGAGCACTGACCGTTCGGCTGGGGAACCCAAGTCGTCAGCGCCGCAAGATCCCTCCACGAGGGGCTGTCGTTTTGTGACGTTCGAAGCCTTCCGCACCCCTGGACCGCGGGCTAGCGTCCCCGGGGACCGGCACGGGAGGGGACAGCTATGCGTGGGTTCAGGCGTTGGACGGCAGGGGTAGCCGCGGCAGCGATGGTGGTGCTGGGGCTGGGGGCTCCAGCACAGGCACAGGTGACCGCAGAACGGGTCATCACTCTGGCCGGCTCACTGCAGAGTGAGCTGGGTTGTCCGGGCGACTGGGACCCCGCCTGTACGGCGAGCAGTCTGGGCGGCGCGGCGCCGTACACGAAGGTGTTCGACGTGCCGGCCGGGTCGTACGAGTACAAGGTCACCGTCAATGGCGGCTGGGACGAGAACTACGGCGCCGGTGGGGTGCTGAACGGACCGAACATCCCGCTGCGGATCGAGGGACCGGCCAAGCTGTCGTTCAGCTACGACGACAAGACCCATGTGGTGTCGGTGCGGCCGGTGGACCTGGCTGGGACCGGTGTGACGGCCGCTGACAAGGCACTGGCGTCGCCGAGCCTGCGTCAGGACCTCACCAAGGAGCGCTTCTACTTTCTGATGGCGGACCGGTTCGCCAACGGGGACAAGAGCAATGACTCCGGCGGTCTGACCGGAGACCGGCTGCAGACCGGCCTGGACCCGACCGACAAGGGCTTCTACCACGGTGGTGACCTCACCGGCGTGATCCAGAAGCTGGACTACATCAAGAACCTCGGTACGACGTCCATCTGGCTCACGCCGTCGTTCAAGAACCGGCCGGTGCAGGGCGCCGGTGCTGACGTCAGTGCGGGCTACCACGGCTACTGGATCACCGACTTCACGCAGATCGATCCACACCTGGGCACCAACGCGGACATGAAGCTGCTGATCGACCAGGCGCACCGCAAGGGGATGAAGGTCTTCTTCGACATCATCACCAACCACACCGCCGATGTGATCGCCTACCAGTCCGGTCAGTACGGCTACATCCCGAAGTCCACATCGCCGTACAAGGACGCGGCCGGGAACGTCTTCGACGACAAGGCCTTTGCCGGCGGGGACACCTTTCCGCCGCTGGACCGGAACACGTCCTTCCCGAACGTGCCGGTCTTCAAGACCCCGGCCGACGAGACCGTGAAGGTCCCGGCCTGGCTGAACGACCCGACGCTCTACCACAACCGCGGCGACTCGACCTTCGCCGGCGAATCGGCCGAGTACGGCGACTTCGTCGGGCTGGACGACCTGTTCACCGAGCAGCCGCGGGTGCGCGACGGCATGATCGACGTCTACAAGACGTGGGCCGAGCTGGGCATCGACGGCTTCCGGATCGACACCGTCAAGCACGTGAACCTCGAGTTCTGGCAGAAGTTCTCGCCCGCGATTCTCAAGGCGGCGCGCGATGCCGGGTCGAAGAAGTTCTTCATGTTCGGTGAGGTGTACGACGCGGATCCGAAGTTCATGTCGACCTACACGACCGCGGGTGCGCTGCAGGCGACGCTGGACTTCGGGTTCCAGCAGAACGCGGTGACCTTCGCCAAGGGCGACCCCGCGAGCAAGGTGCGCGACTTCTACGCAGGAGACGACTACTACACCGATCCGGACTCCAACGCCTACCAACTGCCGACGTTCCTCGGGAACCACGACATGGGGCGCGTGGGCACGTTCCTGAAGCAGGGCGGTGCCAATGGGCCTGAGCTGCTCGCCCGGGACAAGCTGGCACATTCACTCATGTACCTGACGCGCGGCCAGCCCGTTGTGTACTACGGCGACGAGCAGGGCTTCACCGGTCCCGGTGGTGACAAGGACGCGCGGCAGGACATGTTCGCGACCAAGACCACCGACTACGCCGACGACGAGGTGGTCGACGGAACCGGTACGACGACGATCGGCAGCAAGGACCGGTACGACGTCAACGCGCCGATGTACAAGCACATCGCGGCCATGGCGCAGCTCCGTGCTCGCTACCCGGCGCTGGCGGACGGTCGGCAGGTGCACCGGTACTCGTCGAACTCCGGTGGGCTCTACGCGTTCAGCCGGATCGGTGCGGACAACGTGGAGTACCTGGTCGTCGCCAACAACGCGACCACGGCCAAGTCCGCGACTATTCCGACGTACGGGTCGGATACCTGGCTCAAGCCGGTCTATGGCGGCTCGAAGCTCGTCCGGACTGACAGGGAAGGACGCGTGCTGCTCAGCCAGCCGCCTCTGTCGGTGACTGTCTACCAGGCCTTGAAGAAGGTGCCTGCACCTTCCAAGGCTCCTGCGGTCTACCTTTCGGCGCCCGAGCCAGGTGGTGTGGTTGGCGGTCGTGCTGAGATCAGTGCGGCGGTTCCGGCGAACACTCCGGTCACGGTGACCTTCGGCTACCGCCCAGTGGGTACGGCGGCCTGGAAACGGCTGGGCTCTGACGACAACGCGCCGTACCGGGTGTTCCAGGATGTCAGTGGACTGCCGAAGGGGACGCTGCTCGAGTACCGCGCGGTGTTGCGGGACTCCGCCGGTCACTACTCGGTGTCTGGCTCGTACGGCGTGGTCGGCGACGCACCGAAGCCGGGTGGCGGCGGTGAGACCGGACCGGTCGTCCAGCCGGCCAACGTGAGTGTGCCGGGCGATCACAACAGTGAGATGGGCTGTGCGGCGGACTGGTCGCCGGACTGTGCCCAGGCGCAGCTGGTGCTCGATCCGAAGGACAAGGTCTGGAAGGGCACCTACACGATCCCGGCTGGTGAGCATGCCTACAAGGCGGCGCTCAACAAGAACTGGGACGTCAACTACGGTGCCGGAGGCAACCTGAACGGCGGCAACATCTCCTACACGGCTCCGGCCGGGCCGGTGACGTTCTACTACGAGCAGGGTCGCCACTTCGCCACCTCCAGCGCGGAGGGGCCGATCATCACGGTGCCTGGCTCGTTCCAGTCCGAGCTGGGTTGTCCGGCCGACTGGGACCCGAGCTGCATGCGACCCTGGCTGACGGACGCCGATGGTGACGGCACCTACACCTGGTCGACGAGTGAGATCGGAGCGGGCAGCTATGAGGCCAAAGTCGCGCACAACCTGTCGTTCGACGAGAGCTACCCGGCGAACAACGTACCGATCACCGTGCCGGGCGACGGGCTGGTCGTCACGTTCTCGTACGTGCTCGCGACCCACACCCTCACAGTGACGACCGCCAAGCCCGGTGCGCAGCCGGACCTGAGCCAGGCCAAGGCCTACTGGCTTTCCCACGACACCCTCGCCGTACCGGCGGTTGCGCATCCGGAGCGGTCGCGCTGGCGGCTGCACTCGTCGGCCACCGGCGGACTGAAGATCGACGCGGACGACATCGGCGGTACGTCGGTGGGGCTGCGCTACGACTCGCGTGAGGTGAAGCCCGGGTACACGACGCTGCGGCTCGACCATGGCGACGTACGGAAGCTGCTGACCGGACAGCTCGGACTGGCCCAGTACGACGACGCCGGACGGCTGCTGGATGCGACCGGCGTACAGATCCCTGGTGTGCTCGATGACGTGTACGGCGCGGCTGCCAAGCGCACGTATGGCGTGAGCTGGAGCGGAGGCACTCCGACCTTCACGTTGTGGGCGCCGACCGCGCAGAGTGTCGCACTGCTCGTCGGATCGCAGCGGTTGCCGATGCAGCGCCACGATGACGGCTCCTGGTCGGCCAAGGGGTCACGGTCGTTCAAGAATGCGTCGTACCGCTATCAGGTGCAGGTGTATGCGCCGAGCACCGGCAAGGTGGAGACGAACGTCGTCACGGATCCGTACTCGGCCGCACTGACCACTGACTCGGCGTACTCGGTCGCAGTGGATCTGGACGACCGGGCCGGCATGCCTGCGCTGTGGTCGAACACACCGGCGCCAAAGCTGGCTCGGTCTGTCGACTCGACGATCTACGAGCTGCACGTCCGGGACTTCTCGATCAGCGACCCCACCGTGCCGGCCGCACATCGCGGTACCTACCTGGCCTTCGCGGACGAGGGCAACGGCACCAAGCATCTGCGGACGCTGGCCAAGGCCGGACTGAACACGGTGCATCTGCTTCCGACGTTCGACATCGCCTCGATCCCGGAGACCGGCCAGCAGACACCTGCCTGCGATCTGAAGGCACTACCGGCGGACTCCGAGCAGCAGCAGGCCTGTGTGAGCGCAGTGGCTGCGAAGGACGGGTTCAACTGGGGCTATGACCCCTTCCACTGGCTGGCTCCGGAGGGCTCGTACGCGACGCAGAAGGACGGTCTGGCACGGGTCGCCGAATTCCGCACCATGGTCGGCGGACTACACCGGTCCGGGCTCCGCGTCGTACTGGACCAGGTCTTCAACCACACACCGGCTGCCGGGCAGGCACCGACGTCCGTGCTGGACAAGGTCGTGCCCGGGTACTACCAGCGGCTGAACGCAACCGGGAAGGTCGAGAACTCGACCTGCTGCAGCAACATCGCGACCGAGCACGCCATGGCCGAGAAGATCATGGTGGACGGCACGGTGAGCTGGGCACGCAACTACCGCGTCGACGGGTTCCGGTTCGACCTGATGGGTCACCACACCAAGGCCAACCTGCTCAAGGTGCGAGCCGCTCTGGACAAGCTGACGCTGGCCAAGGACGGTGTCGACGGCAAGCGCATCTACCTGTACGGCGAGGGCTGGAACTTCGGTGAGGTCGCCAACGACGCGCTGTTCGTGCAGGCGCGCCAAGGCAATCTCGGTGGAACCGGAATCGGTACCTTCTCCGACCGCCTGCGCGATGCGGTCCGTGGTGGCGGTCCGTTCGACGAGAACCCGCGGGTGCAGGGCTTCGGCTCCGGCGCGGCCAGCGACCCGAACGGCGATCCCATCAACGGCTCCGCGGCGGACCGGGCCAAGCGCCTCGCCCACGACACCGATCTGGTTCAGCTGGGACTGGCCGGCAACCTGCGCTCGTTCAGCTTCCGCTCCGCGGAGACCGGCGCGACCGTGCGCGGTGACGGGGTCGACTACAACGGCTCCCCCGCCGGGTACGCCGATCAGCCGGACGAGGTGGTCACGTACGTCGATGCCCACGACAACGAAACGTTGTGGGACACCCTCACGTACAAGCTGCCGACGGACCTGCCGATGCCGGACCGGATCCGGATGAACACCCTGTCGCTGGCGACAACCGCCCTCGCGCAGACACCGTCGTTCTGGCACGCCGGCGCTGACCTGCTGCGCAGCAAGTCACTGGACCGGAACTCCTACGACTCCGGCGACTGGTTCAACACGCTGGACTGGACCGGCGCCGACAACGGCTTCGGGCACGGCCTGCCGCCGAAGACGGACAACGAGGAGAAGTGGCCGTACATCAAGCCACTACTGGGCAATCCGGCACTGAAGCCGACCGGAGCAGACGTGCAGACCGCCTCGGCGGCCGCTGCAGACCTCTTGAAGCTCCGGTTCTCCACACCGCTCTTCCGGCTCGGTTCGGCGGAACTCATCAACGCCAAGCTGAGCTATCCGGTGAGTGGTTCGACTCCTGGGGTCGTGACCATGCGCATCGACGACACCGTCGGTCCGAACGTCGATCCGGCACTCAAGGGCGTTCTGGTCGTCTTCAACACCACGGGGTCGGCCGTGACGCAGACTGTGCCCGGGCTGGCCGGACAGTCGCTCACGCTCTCTCCGGTCCAGGCGAATGGCAGTGACCCGGTAGTGAAGCAGACCGTCTGGACAGCAGCGTCCGGCACGGTTCACGTGCCGGCGCGGACAGTCGCCGTACTGGTGCAGAGGTAGTCAGGCGAGGAGACCGGCCAGCAGGTGGTCGGTCTTCACACCTTCCGCGGTCGCCGCAGTGCACGACAACGTCAGGCCGACCTCACCAGAGTGGTAGCTCAAAGTCTGGTAACCGTAGATCCCACCGCCATGCCCCCACAGGACGTGGTCGCCGACAACGCGTCGCTCGATCCCCAGGCCGTAGCTGTAGCCCTCGTCGACGTCCACCACGCTCTGCAGCTCAGCCTGCTCGGCAGGCCTGAGCAGTTCCCCGGCCAGCAGCTTGGCGTAGAAGGTGTTCAGGTCGGCGGCCGTCGTCACGATCGCACCGGCTGCCCACGCCTGCGAGGCGTTGACGCGCGCCATGTCGATCAGCTCACCGTCCAGCTGCAGGCAGGGATGCGCATGCGGCTCTGGCATCTCCAGGTCATCACCTGGGAGCAGGGTCCGGGCGAGGCCCGCCGGTTCGAGGATGCGGTCGCGGACCTCGTCCTCGTACGGGTTGCCGGTGACTGCCTCGATCAGGAGGCCGACTGCGACGTAGTTGGTGTTGGAGTACGACCAGGAGCTGCCCGCCTCGAACAGTCGTGGTTTGGCGACTGCTCTGGTGAGCCACCCGACCGGGTCTACGTGGAGGAACCGGTCGCGGACCAGCTCCGGGATGTCCGGTAGGTCGTCCGTGTAGTTGTGCAGTCCGGCCGTGTGGTTGAGCAGTTGGCGCAGAGTGATCTCATCGGGGACGTCCGGCACCCACTCCGTGATCGGCTCGTCCAGTTTCAGACGTCCCTCCCCGACCAACTGCAGGACGGTGACAGCGGTGAAGGTCTTGGTGATGCTGCCGGCCCGGAACCAGCCGTCCGGGTCGACCGAGCGGTCGCCGCCCAATTCAGCCACTCCGCTGGAGCCGGTCCACACCGCCTCCGGCGTACGGAGCTGTAGGAGGACACCGACCGCGCCTTGCGTAACCAGGTCGTCAAGAACGGACTGCATGGTCAGCCTTTCGGGACTCGGACCAGTAAGGACGACGGATCGACCTCGGCGGTGAGGATCCGGCCAGGGTCGATCATGTCACCGTCCAACTGCCGTCGGGTGGACCGGTCGCTGCGGACCTGGATGCGTTTGCCGGTGAAGCGTTCGATGTCGCGCTCGCGCCAGCGTCTGATGACCAGACTGAGGACGAGGCGCGGCCAGTGGCTGATGCGTTGAGGGGCGAGGACGACCAGATCGATGACGCCGTCGTCCGCGCTGGCATCGGGCAGCAGCGGGATGTTCGCCTGCAGAGTGCCGACGTTGCCGATCACCACAGTCCGCGCGCGGCGACGGATCGGCGGCTGGTCGTCGATCGTGAGCTCGACCCGGAAGGCGGGGTGGTTGAGGTTCTTCACCGTCGAGATCACGTACGCCGCCCAGCCGACCCGCTTCTTCAGGTCGTCCGGTGCGTCGTCGATGATCGCGGCGTCCAGCCCGAGCCCGGCCATCACCAGGAACCGGTCGTCCGGCAGATCGTCGCCGGAGATCCGGACACTGTCGATCCGCCGCTCGGTCCCGTCGAGGACCTGGGCGAGCGCGGTCTCCATGACGAGTGAGATCCCGAGGTTGCGGGCGAGCAGGTTGCCGGTGCCGGCCGGCAGCACGGCGACCGCGATCCCGGTCCCGGCGAGCTCCGCGCAGACCACCCGGACCGTGCCGTCACCGCCGGCCACCAGCACCAGGTCGACGGCCGCGGCGATCGCCTCCTGGGCCATCGCGACCCCTGGATCTTCGGCGGTCGTCTCGAACCACGACACCGCGCCCGCACCACGGGCGGTCAGCGCATCGGAGACGGTACGACGGAACTGCTCGACGTCGGCTTGCTTGATCGGATTGACGATCACGGCCGCGTGCAAAGAACTCACCTGATTTTTGTCCGTCCGGGGAGATAGCGTGCGTGGGGTGAGCCTTCCACGGAGTGCAGCTGAGGACCAGGGACTGTCGGGCGCGGCGATCGACGCATTCGTCGCCGCACTGGATTCGTCCGACCAGGAGTTCCACACGGTGATGCTGGTGCGGCATGGTCATGTCGTGCTGGAGGCGGACTGGACGCCGTACCGATCGACCGATCGACACCTGCTGTATTCGGTGTCGAAGAGTTTCACCTCGACAGCGATCGGGATCGCGGTCGACGCCGGGCTGCTCTCGATCGACGACAAGGTGGTGTCGTTCTTCGGGCCGGAAGACCTGCCGGAGACGATCAGCGACAACCTGGCCGCGATGTCGGTGCGGCACCTGCTGACGATGAGCACCGGGCACGACACCGACACCGTCGGGTCGCTGCACCGCGACCGCCGGATGGCGAAGAACTTCCTCGCCCTGCCGGTCGCCCACGAGCCCGGTGCGCCGTTCGTCTACAACAGCGGCGCGACGTACATGCTGTCCGCGATCCTGCAGCGATTGACCGGTGAGACGCTGCTCGACTACCTGCAGTCGCGGCTGTTCGCGCCGCTGGGGATCACCGACGCGACCTGGAGTTCGTCGGCGGAGGGCGTCACGTTCGGCGGCTGGGGCCTCAGCTTGAGCACGGAGTCGATGGCCAAGTTCGGCCAGCTCGTGCTGCAGCACGGTGTCTGGGAGGGCGAGCAGCTCGTCCCGGCCGAGTGGCTCGCGGCCGCCACCTCGAAGCAGGTGCCGAACGACTCCAACGACAACCCCGACGCGCAGCAGGGCTACGGCTACCAGTTCTGGCGCGGCCGGCACAACACCTTCCGTGCCGACGGCGCCTTCGGCCAGTTCATCGTCGTGATCCCCGAGTACGACGCGGTCCTGGCCGTGACGAGTGCTTCCAGCGACATGCAGGCGGCGCAGGTCGTCTTCTGGGATCACCTGCTGCCCGCCCTCGAGGGCAAGGACGTGCCGGAGGTCGCCCGGCCCGAGCGGCTGGAGATCCTGCCGCCGACCGGTCCGGCGCCGCAGGGTGGCGACGGGAAGACGTACACGTTCGGGGAGAACCCGGGCTTCCTGCAGTCGGTGCGCTGGGATCCCGACGGGAGCGCCTTCTTCACCTTCTACAACTTCTTCAGGTTCGAGCAGGACAAGGCCGAGGAGGACGGCTACCACTTCGGGCCGGGCGACTGGAACGAGCAGCCGGGCCTCGCGTCGGACAGTTTCACCGGCTCGGATTCCGATCGGGTGGTCACCGGCGCGATCGGCGACGGCGACGCACTGGTGGGCACGATCCGCTGGCTCGCGGGGCCGCACGCCGCCGACTTCCGGTGCCGGATCGGCGAGGGGCGGATGACCGTGGACATCCAGCTCAACGTGTCGTTCGAGCCGACGGAGTTCACCATCGTCTCGGCTTAGGGTTGGCGGCATGACGACCGCCGAAGAACAACGTCTGCTCGACCGGATCGACGACGACCTGCTGGTCAGGGTCTGTACGGCGTTGGTCCGGGCGACCGGCCAGAATCCGCCCGGCGAGGAGGCCGCGACCGTTGCCGTGCTCGACGCGGTCGGCCGCGAGCTCGGGCTGGACGTGACGACCACCACCGTCGAGCCCGGGCGGGACAACATCAGCCTGAGCGTCGGGAACGGCACCGGCCCCGGACTGCTCCTGCTCGGCCACACCGACGTCGTACCGGTTGGTGAGGGGTGGACCACCGATCCGTACGGCGCGGAGATCCGCGACGGCCGGATCTACGGCCGCGGCGCCTCCGACATGAAGGGCGGGCTCGCTGCCGCGCTGGCTGCACTCGCCGCGCTGCGAGACGTCGAGCTGAGCGGGCCGGTCGAGCTCGCGGCCGTCGTTGACGAAGAGGAGACCGGGAAGGGCATCCGCGCTTTCGTCGCCGACAGCCCCCGCGAGTACGTGGGATGTATCACCGCTGAGCCGACGGACCTGCAGACGATCATCGCGGCCCGCGGCGACTCGTACCTGCGGCTCGCGGTGCACGGTCGCGCGGTCCACGCCGGGAACGCGAAGGACGGCGCCAACGCGATCTACGGCGCGACCGCGATCATCACCGAGATCGAACGCCTGGATGCCGAGCTCGCCGCGGATCCGCACCCGCTGCTCGGCCCGGCCGCGTGGAGCGTCGGTCAGATCAACGGCGGCACCGGCGGCTCGATCGTGCCGGCCGAATGTGTGGTGGTCGCCGATCGCCGGCTCCTGCCCGGCGAGTCCCCCGCCGCCGTCCTCGAGGACCTGCGCGACCGCGTCGCCGCCCTGCACCTGGAGGACCGCGGGCTGACCGTCGACCTCGAGATGCCGATGGAGATGCCGCCGTTCGAGACGCCGGCCGATGCCGAGCTGGTCGCCGTCACCGAGGCGGCCCGCCGCGAGGCCGGTGGCCCGGACGTTCCGCTGGCCGGCTGGGGTGCGGCCTGCGACGGCGGGTACGTCGACCGCGACCTCGGCGTACCGGTCGTCATCCTCGGGCCGGGATCGGTCGCCCACCAGGCGCACCGGGCCGACGAGTCCGTCCCGATCGCCGAGCTCGCGATCGCCGCCCGGGCCTATGTGCTGGCCGCCGTCCGGCTGCTCGGGCACCCCGGGTGAGACCTCTCACACGGACCGTAATTCAGCAGGTGTTGAATTCTGCGGCCCGGGCCCGTTAACCTCCTGTTAAACCTCGGGAAGGGGCGCACCATGACCGACTGGGTAGTCGAGCTCGAACAGGTCGGCGCCGACGCGCTGGAGTCGGCCGGCGGCAAGGCGGTCAATCTTGGGATCCTGCTGCGCGGCGGGTTCCCGGTGCCGGACGGCTTCTGCGTCACCACCGCGGCCTACCGCGAGATCGAGCCGGCGGGCGGCACCGCGGACGAGCGGCGGGACGCGATTCTCGCAACAGCGGTGCCCGCGGGGATCGAGCGCGCGATCCGCGCGGCCTACGCCGGCCTCGGGAGCGACGTTCCCGTCGCGGTCCGCTCGTCGGCCACGGCTGAGGACCTCGGGTTCGCCAGCTTCGCCGGACAGCAGGACACCTATCTCGACGTCACCGGAGCAGATGCCGTCGTCGACGCCGTCCGGCGTTGCTGGGCATCGCTCTGGACCGATCGGGCCTGGAGCTATCGCGAGACGAACGAGGTCGACCAGGACACGGTCGCCCTCGCTGTCGTCGTGCAGCGGATGGTCGATGCCAAGGCCGCCGGGGTGCTGTTCACCGCGAACCCGCTCACCGGCAGGCGCAACGAGGCTGTCATCGACGCGGCTCCCGGGCTCGGCGAGGCCGTGGTCTCGGGCACGGTGAACCCGGACCACTTCGTCGTCGACACCGCCAGCGGCGCGATCCACGAGCGCACGCTCGTCCACGACTGCCTGACCGATGAGCAGGTGCGCGCCCTCGCCAAGCTCGGCGGGCAGGTGCAGGACCACTACGGCGCACCGCAGGACACCGAGTGGGCGCTCGATGCCGAGGGCAAGCTTTGGCTGACCCAGGCCCGCCCGATCACCACGCTGTACCCGATCCCCGCGCGGCGGACGACCGACTCCAGCCCGCGGATCTACCTGTGCCTGAGCCTGGCCCAGGGGCTGACACGGCCGATCACTCCGATGGGGCTGGCCGGGATCCGGCTGATCGCGACCTCGGCCGCCGAGCTGTTCGGCGGTCAGGTGGACGAGCCCCTCGACGGACCAGCAACGTACGTCGAAGCCGGGCAGCGGTTCTTCGTCGATGTCACGCCCGCGGTCCGCAGTGCGGTCGGCCGCGCGGTTGTCCCCAAGGTGTTCGACGTGATGGAGGCCCGATCGGCCGCCGTACTGCGGCATGTCTTCGAGGACCCGCAGTTCTCCGTCCTGACGTCGTCGCGTCGCGAGGTCGTCCGCCGGGTCGGGCGCGTACTCATCCGCAGTGGCGCGCCGCTCCGCATGCTCGCAGCGATCATCGCGCCGTCCTACGCCCACTACCGCGTACGCCGCACCTCCGCGCACTTGACGCAGTTGCTGGCAGCCGCCTCCCGCTCGGCGACCGTGCGACTGGATTTCGTCGAGCGACTGCTGCGAACTCAGGCGCTCCCGCTGATGCCGGGACTGCTTCCGTTCCCTGCCGCGGGTTTCCTGATGCTGGCTGTTGCCCGCAAGGTGCTCGGCAAGGCGGCTGAACCGGGCGAACTGCAGAGCGTGCTCCGCGGCCTCCCGCACAACGTGACCACCGATATGGACCTCCAGCTGTGGGCGCTGGCCCAACGGATCCGCGTCGACGAGGAATCGGTCGAGGCGTTCGAGGAGCCGACTGCGGTCGTTGCCGAGCGCTACCGATCGGGCAGCCTGCCGCGGGTCGCGCAGAACGGGTTGTCCGACTTCCTCGGTGAATACGGTCATCGCGCGGTCGCCGAGGTCGATCTCGGATTGCCGCGCTGGTCCGAGGACCCGGCCCACCTCGTCGGCGTACTGGCCAACTATCTGCGGCTGACCGATCCGGCGCTGGCTCCTGACCTCCAGTTCAAGGCGGGGTCGGCGGCGGCCGAGGCCAAGATCGCCGAGCTGGCGCTGCGGGTCAGCCCGCTGCGGGCGCGAATCGTCCGCTTCGCCCTGCACCGCGCCCGCGAGCTCTGCGGGCTGCGCGAGATCCCGAAGTACTTCCTGATCCGCATCCTGGCCGCGGCGCGGCGCGAGCTGCGCCAGGTGGGCGCCGAGCTGGTCGACTCCGGTCGCCTCGACTCCCCCACCGACGTGTTCTTCCTCAGCCTCCGCGAGCTCCGCACACCCGTTGATCTGCGCGCGATCGTCGCTGAGCGCCGCGTGGACTACGACCAGGAGATGCGTCGTCGGCGAGTGCCGCGGCTGATCCAGTCCGATGGTGTCGAGCCGGAGACGCTGGCGATCCAGCCGGCCGCCGACGGCGCCCTGGTCGGCAGCCCGGCGTCGGCCGGGACGATCACAGCGCGAGCCCGGGTGATCCTCGATCCGGTGGGCGCGCACCTGGAGCCCGGCGAGATCCTCGTCGCGCCCTCGACCGATCCTGGCTGGACGCCGTTGTTCCTGACGGCCGGCGGACTGGTGATGGAGATGGGCGGGGCCAACTCCCACGGCGCCGTGGTCGCCCGCGAGTACGGGATCCCGGCGGTGGTCGGCGTACCGGACGCCACGCATCGCATCGAGACCGGCGACCTCGTCACGGTCAACGGAGCTGCGGGGACGGTCGAGAAGGTCGAGGAGGTCGAGGAGGACTAGACCTTCACTCGGGGACGGCCAGCGCCGCCAATCCGCCCGCGATCACGGTGATGCCGAACTCGAACCGCTCGTCGCCGGACGCGCCCGCGGTGAGCGCCGCGGCCAGGGCAACGGTCATCGGAAAACGGTCGGCGGACAGCCCTTCGAAATACGTGCGCATCTGTACGACGAACCGCTCGACGTCGGCGGGAGTCCAGGCGGAGGCGTTCTGCACGGTCTCCTCGAACGAGATAGCGGTGACGTAGAGCGGGACCAGGTCGGCCGCCCAGGCAGCGGCCTGGTCCGGCAGGTTGCCGGCCTTCAGGATGGCGAGCAGCTTCTCGGTGCTGCTCATCGCCTGCTCACCCAGCGGGACCTGGCCGATCGCGGCCCGGGCAACCCCGGGATTCGCCCGCAGCACCCGGAGCATCTCGCGCATCCAGTCCTTGAGCTGCTCCTGCCATTGGGCCGGATCCGGTGTCGCCGGCAGGTGCATCTGGGCCGAGGCACGGTCGACGAGCAGCTGGTCCAGCTCGCCCTTGTTCGCCACGTGTGCGTACAGCGACGCCGGGCCGGTGCCGAGCTCCTGGGCGATCTTGCGCATCGAGACCGCGTCGTACCCGTGCTCGATCAGGACGCGCATCGCGGCGTCGACGATCCGCTCCCGGGTCAGCGGCTCCTTGACCGGACGCGGGGGCTTGGGCGGGCTGATCGGCTGCCACGGGGACTGGGTCATGCGAACCACTGTAGCGAACACCGTACTTGACACAAACACTGTTCGCGCGTAGAACAGTGTTCGTCAACGAACACCGTTCGCAACATCGTCAAAGCCTGGAGCCATCGATGAGCACCTCCACCCTCGCCGCGGAACCCGCGGCCGCCACCGGATCGGCGTACCGGTGGCGCTGGATCGTCCTCGCCACCGTCCTGGTCGCCGAGATCATGGACCTGGTCGACGCCACCATCGTGAACATCGCCGCGCCCTCGATCCGGAACGAGCTCGGCGGGTCCGAATCCGCCATGCAGTGGATGCTGGCCGGCTACACGCTCGCCTTCGCGATCGGCCTGATCACCTTCGGCCGGCTCGGCGACCTGGTCGGGCGCCGCCGGCTCTTCCTGATCGGCGCGGCCGGGTTCACCCTCGCCTCCACCCTCTGCGGGCTGGCCACCTCCCCCGAGCTGCTGATCGGTAGCCGGGTCGCGCAGGGCCTGCTCGGCGCGGTGATGATCCCGCAGGGCTTCGCGATCCTGAAGTCCGTCTTCCCGCCGCACGAGATCGGCAAGGCATTCTCGCTGTTCGGCCCGGTGATGGGCCTGTCCGCGGTCGCCGGACCGATCCTGGCCGGTGTCCTGATCGACGCCGACTGGTTCGGGCAGGGCTGGCGGATGATCTTCTTCATCAACGTCCCGATCGGCCTGCTGGCCGTGTTCGGCGCACTGCGGTTCATGCCCGAGCTGAAGACCGCCGGCGCCCAGCGGCTCGACGCGCTCGGTGTGATCCTGGTCAGCCTCGCCTCGGCCCTGCTGATCTACCCGCTCGTCCAGGGCCGCGAGCTCGGCTGGCCGGCCTGGGTCATCGTGATGATGGTCGCGTCGGTCCCGGTGTTCGCACTCTTCGTCTGGCGGGAGCGCCGGTCGGGCAAGCCGGTCATCGACCCGTCGCTGTTCCGCAGTCGCGGGTACGTCGCCGGCCTCGCGGTGATCACCACGTTCTTCCTGGCGATGTCCGGGTTCACGCTCGTGCTCAACCTGTTCACCCAGCTCGGTCTGCACTACAGCCCGCTGAAGGCAGGCCTGTCGATGGTGCCGTTCTCACTCGGGATCGCGATCGGTGCGCCACTGTCCGGTGGACTGCTCGCGCCGAAGCTCGGCCGGACCGCACTCCAGCTCGGCGTCGCGGTGATGACGCTGGCGATGGGCGGCATGTGGCTCACCCTGCACCACTACGGCGACGCCACCACGGTCTGGAACCTGGTCCCGGCGATGCTTGCCTGCGGCATCGGTTCCGGCATGGTGTTCGCGCCGCTGTTCGACATCATCCTGGCCTCGATCGACGACGAAGCTGCGGGCTCGGCGTCCGGCGTACTGACCGCGATGCAGCAGTTCGGTGGCGCGATCGGTGTCGCCGTCCTCGGCACCGTGTTCTTCCAGCTGCTGCCCGACCACGCGTTTCTCGGCGCCACGAAGACGACCGTGCTGGTCGCGATCGGGCTCTTCATCGTCAGCTTCGCCGTCACCTGGCTACTGCCGAAGCGCGCTCGGGAAAGCCTCGAGTCGCCATCACATTGATGGATTCGTGAGTCGCTCCGTCGAGTGGCGGCGTACGGAGCCTAGCTTTCGCGTCATGACTAGGTACCTCGCAGCAACAACGGCGGTCCTGCTGACCGCGGCCGTCTGCACAGCGGTTCCTGCCCAGGCAGGGACCGCTGAGGTAGTTGTGGCCCACGGCAACCTTCGTGACCTGCAACTCGGCACGGTCGGCCCGTTCGACCACGCCAGCGCCAGGGTCTCGATGGTGCAGCTGAACGGGCGCAGTCGCGTCGTACTGCAGGTTCGCGGCATCGACCGGTCGGTGGCCGGTCGGGACTTCGGCGCCCACTTGCACGCGGGTCCGTGTGTGACCGGCGACGGGGCGGCAGCCGGGCCGCACTACAACTCCGACACCGTTGCCGGGCGAGTCCCGCCGCAAGTCGACCCGACCACGGAGGTGTGGCTGGACTTCGAAGTCAGCCGCGCCGGGACCGGGTTCGCCACCACGACCGTCCCGTTCACGCCGCTGCCCGGGAAGCGGGCCGTCGTGGTCCACGAGATGCCGACCGATCACCACGGAGCCGCAGGCCCGCGCCAGGCCTGCTTGCCCGTGTCGTGGTGAGCGGTTAGTCCCGCAGTACGAACCCTTCCTTGACCAGCCAGTCCATGGCGACGTCGGAGGGCTCGCGTCCGTCGACGTCGACCTGGGCGTTGAGGTCGATCAGCACCTCGTCGGTCAGCTTGTCCGAGACCGGCTCGAACAGCTTCGGCAGCTGCGGGTACTGATCCAGCACCTTCTTGCTCACCACCGGCGCCACGTTGTACGCCGGGAAGTACTTCTTGTCGTCTTCCAGTACGACGAGATCCAGCGACTTGATCCGGCCGTCGGTGGTGTAGATCTCGCCGAACAGGCAGTCGCCGTTGCTGGTCGCGGCGTACACAGCGCCGGTGTCGAGAGTCCGGACGTTGCTCCGCGGGACGCCCGACCCGAGCGGGACGCCGTAGTGCTTGAGCATCGGCTCGAAGCCGTCGTTGCGGTTCGCGAACTCGGACTCGACGCAGAACGTACGCTCCTTCGCGGGCAGCGACTCGATCTGGGAGAGCTTGCTGAGCTTGAGCCGGTCGGCGGTCTTCCGGGTGACCCCGAAGCCGTAGCTGTTGTTCATCGGCGCGGGTTTGAGCCAGATCAGACCGTTCTTCTCCCGGTCCTCCTTGGCGACCGCGTCGTACTGCTCCTGCTTGTCCGGGATGCCGGTCTCGTGGCCCATGTAGGAGATCCAGGCGGTCCCGGTGTACTCCCAGGAGAACTGGATCTGGTCCTGCAGCATCGCCTGCCGGGAGGTGTCGCTGCCCGGCATGTTCGTCAGGTCCTTGACCTTGGCGCCCGCGGACTGCAGCAGGATCCCGGCCATCTTGCCGAGGATGATCTGCTCCTGGAAGTTCTTCGAACCGACCCCGATGCTCAGGCCGTCGAGCCGTTGGGTCTCCTTCAGCGGACCGCTGAGCGAGCCGGTGGGAACGAAACCGCCGCTGGTGCCGAGGCCGCAACTCGTCAGCACCAGAGTCATCGCGATGACGAGCAGCTTCTTCATCCGAGCCCCCTCGGTCGGGTGACCTCTTCGAGGACGCGGCCGGCCCAATCGATCAGCAGGGCCAGCGCAGCGACCAGAATCGCGCCGCTGATCAGCACCGGATATCTGAGCAGCCGGATGCCGGTGGTGATCAGGCCGCCGAGTCCACCGGCGTCGATGAACGTCGCGAGGGTCGCCGTACCGACGACCAGGACGAGCGCGGTCCGGATGCCGGCCATGATCACCGGTACGGCGAGCGGCAGCTCGATCCGGCCGAGCACGGACCGGTTCGACATGCCCATCCCCCGACCGGCCTCGACCAGGGTCCGGTCAACGCCTTGCAGGCCGACGATCGTGTTCCGCAGTACCGGCAGGATCGCGTACAAACAGAGCGCCAGGATCGCGGTCCAGAAGCCGAAGCCGAGCCAGATCGCGAGCAGCACGATCAGCCCGATCACCGGCGCGGCCTGACCGGCGTTCGCGAACGCGACCACGAGCGGGGCGGCCCGCCGCAACCGCGGCCGGGTGAGTGCGATGCCAAGCGGTACGGCGATCGCCAGCACGATGACCGTGGCCACCACGGTCAGCTTCAGGTGCTCGAGCGTGAGCCGGCCGAGCAACCCCCAGTCCAGCTGCCGCTTCTCGATCGAGTCGAGCTCCGCCTGCGACCGCCAGATCGCCCACGCGCCCAACACGACCGCCACGAACAACGGCTGCCCGATCAGCAACCCCAGACTCGGCCGCCGATGCTGGCTGCTCGCCAGACTCGCGGCCGTCGCCTTCGCGTCGGCCAAGCCCTCCGGCGGTTTAGTGTCCGGGCCGGGATCGACGGTGGTCATGCGACGACCTCGGTATCCGGGGTCTGGTGGTGTTCGTCGTGGGTGTCCTGGATCCGGGTCAGCACGGCCTGGAAGTCGACCACGCCCAGGTACTCGTCCCGGCGGCCGGTGACGACCGCGCTGCCGTGGCTCGACACCAGCATCGTGTCCAGGGCGTCGTTCAGGGTTGCCCGGCGGTCGATAGTGACCAGGTCGGTGTCGTCGTGGGGTGCGGGGACCCTGTCCAGATCCAGCAGGTCGCGCGTCCACATCCAGTCGACCGGACGGCGTTTACTGTCCAGGATCACCACCGAGTCGTCCCCAGCCGCCTGCGCTGCCCGCAGTACGTCGGCCGCCGAATCGCCGATCTGGGCGACGGTCGGCCGGCCCAGGTCGATCTCGCTGACCCGGCTCAAAGTGAGTTGCTTCAGGGCAGCACCGGCCCCGACGAAGTCCGCGACGAAACGGTCGGCCGGATTGGCCAGGATCGCCTCCGGTACGTCGTACTGGGCGATGTTGGCGCCTTCGGTGAGGATGAGGATCCGGTCGCCGAGTTTGACCGCCTCGTCGAAGTCGTGGGTGACGCAGACGATCGTCTTGCGCAGCTCCTCCTGGATGCTGAGCAGCTCGTCCTGCAGCCGCTGCCGTGTGATCGGGTCGACGGCACCGAACGGCTCGTCCATCAGGATCACCGGCGGGTCCGCGGCCAGGCCACGAGCCACACCGACGCGCTGTTGCTGGCCGCCGGACAGCTCGCGCGGGTAGCGGCCGCGGTACCGGGCCGGGTCGAGGCCGACCAGCTCGAGCAGTTCGTCCACGCGTTCCGCCGTACGGCGTCGGTCCCAGCCCAGCAGGCCGGGGACCAGCGCGATGTTCTGGGTGACGGTCATGTGCGGGAACAGGCTGCCGCCCTGGATCACGTACCCGATCCGTCGGCGCAGGTCGTCGTCGTTCTGCTTGCCGACCTCCTCGCCGCCGATCCGGATCGTGCCCGAGGTCGGTGCGATCAGCCGGTTGATCATCTTCAGCGAGGTGGTCTTGCCGCACCCGGACGGGCCGACGAACATCACGATCTCGCCGGCCGGGATGTGCAGGCTGAGGCCCTCGACGGCCGCGCGCTTCTGGCCCGGGTACCGCTTCACGACATCGACCAGGTCGATGTCCACGCCACTGACTTCGGTGGTGTTCTCAGACACGGATACCCCTTGAGGTGGTCAGGCGGCCGGCGAGCAGCAGCAGTGCGTCCAGGACAAGAGCGAGCAGCACCACGCCGAGGGTGCCGACCAGAGCCGAGTTCAGCGCGTTCGCGCCGCCGATCTGGGTGAGCCCGGTGAAGATGAAACCGCCGAGCCCGGGACCGAGCACGTACGCCGCGATCGCGGCGATGCCCATCGACATCTGCGCGGAGACCCGGACCCCGGCCAGGATGACCGGCCAGGCCAGCGGCAGCTCGATCCGCAGCAGCGTCCGGACCGCGCCCATCCCCATCCCGCGGGCGGACTCGATCAGGGTGCGGTCCACGCCGGCCAGGCCGACGACCGCGTTCCGCAGGATCGGCAGGGTCGCGTAGAAGGTGACCGCGATCACAGAGGTCGCCGTACCGATGCCGGCGACCGGGATCAGCAGGCCGAGCAGCGCGAACGACGGGATGGTCAGGCCGATCGCGCTGACCCCTCCGGCCAGCGCGACGACGCGAGGGTTGCGGTGCACGAAGACCGCCAGCGCCACCGCGAGCACGGTGGCCAGCAGGACGCACTGGATCACCAGGCTCAGATGCTGGTAGCTCTGATAGAGCAACTGCGCGTGACGCTCAGTGATGTAGTCCCACATGTGCGGCTCCGTACCCAACAAGTGTTGGATTCACACAGTGCCACAGCGACGGCTCAGTGTCGGAGCATGCCGAAGCCCCCGGACACCGAGGTGTCCGGGGGCTTCGGAGGTGGATCAGTTGAACGAGTCTCCACAGGCGCAGGAGCCGGTCGCGTTCGGGTTGTCGATCGTGAAGCCCTGCTTCTCGATCGTGTCCACGAAGTCGATCGACGCACCCTTGAGGTACGGCGCGCTCATCCGGTCGGTGACGACGCTCACACCGTCGAAGTCGGCGACCACGTCACCGTCGAGGTTGCGCTCGTCGAAGAACAGCTGGTACCGGAGCCCGGAGCAGCCACCCGGCTGCACGGCGACCCGGAGCGCGAGGTCGTCGCGGCCTTCCTGGTCGAGCAGCGCCTTCACCTTGGCTGCGGCCCCGTCGGTGAGGAGCACACCACTGGTGACGGTCTGCTCGGTCTGCGCTTCAGTCATTCCTGACTCCAGTCATCTCGCAAAAATCCTGTCAACACCGGTCAACCTCACCCGGTCCGCGAACATTCCCATGGTCGCACACCTATTTTGAGGATCAAGCCAGTGCCCACTTCACAGGGCGGGTCGTCAACGTGCCCACGTTCTGGCTACCCGCTCGGCCACCGTAGCCAATGATCCGTGCGGGTCCGCGAAGGCCTGCTCCTCGCCGACGGCGTCGACCAGCGAGTACGCCGATTCGACCCCCATCGTGCGCATCTCCCGCGATCCGATCAGCACCTTGCCGGCCAGCACCACACACGGCCGCATGGCGTCGTTCGCGACCTTCGCCACCCCCGCGATCACCTTGCCGTCGCGGGACTGGAAGTCGAACGCACCCTCGCCGCTCAGCACCAGGTCGACCCTGGCCGCCTTCTCCTTCAGTCCGGTCAGATCCGCGACCAGATCGATCCCGGACACCCGCTCGGCCCCGAGCAGCAGCAGCGCGTAGCCGAGCCCGCCGGCCGCGCCCGCAGCCTTCTGGTCGGCGGTCTTCCGCCCGGCCAGCTCCGCGAACTTGCTCAGGTAGCCGTCCACCGCGGGCTTGCGCTCGTCGGTGATGCCCTTCTGGGTGCCGAAGATGTTGGTCGCGCCACGCAGCCCGAGCATCGGGTTCTCCACGTCACTGGCCGCAACGAACTCGATCCCGGCCACCCGGCTCAGCGCCGGCTCCAGATCTACCGCCGTCAGGTCCGCCAGCCCGGCCGCGCCCGCTGCCAGGTCCCCATCGACCGCCGTAGCGCCCAGCGCAGCCAGCAAACCGGCACCCGCGTCGTTCGTGCCGGATCCGCCCAGACCGAGGATGATCCGCTTGGCCCCGGCATCCACGGCCGCCGCGATCAACTGCCCCACGCCGTACGTCGTACCGTCCTCAGGCCGCCGCTCGCCCGGCTCCACCAGGTGCAGCCCACAAGCCTGAGCAGTCTCGATGTACGCCGTCTCGCCCGCCACCAGCACGGTCGCCGGGGTCTCGACTCCCAGCGGCCCGCGCACAGTCACCGCCAGCAGTGTCCCGTCCACCACCGCGGCCAGCACGTCGATGAACCCGGGGCCGCCATCAGCCATCGGCGCGACCAGCACCTCTGCACCGGGGTCCCGCCGCCGCCACCCTTCCTCGATAGCCGCAGCCGCCTCCACCGCGCTCAACGTCCCAGCAAACTTGTCCGGCGCAATCAGCACTCGCATCCCCCCATCCTCCCCCACCCGCCCGCGCAGCCACGACTCCGTCTCGCGGTCTAGAGTCGGCCGGTGAACTGGCCCAGTACCGCCGCCGAGGCGATCGCCGTACAGGAGGAGCTCCGGGGGCAGGTCGACCGGACCGACTACGGTCCGCCGCCGCGGACCGTGGCTGGGCTGGACGTCCAGTACGACGGGGATCGGCTGGCCGCGGCGGTCGTCGTACTGGAGTGGGAGACACTCGCTGAGGTGGATCGGGCGGTGGTGCCTGGGCGGACCGCGTTTCCGTATGTGCCGGGGCTGTTCGCCTTCCGGGAGGTACCAGCGTTGCTTGACGCACTGGAGCAGCTGGAGACCACACCGGATCTGCTGGTGTGTGACGGGCAGGGCGTCGCTCACCCACGGCGGTTCGGCCTGGCGTCACACCTCGGCGTGCTGACCGGGCTCCCGTCGATCGGAGTGGCTAAGACGGCGTTCGTCGGGACGCATGTGGAGCCTGCAGCAGAGCGCGGGTCAGCTGCCGACCTGGTGCTGGACGGTGAGGTGGTTGGCGCGGTGCTGCGTACGCAGGACGGCGTGAAGCCGCTGTACGTGTCGGTCGGGCATCGGGTCAGTCTGGCAACGGCGATCAGCCACACGCTGCACCTGAGCCCGCGTTACCGCCTGCCGGAGACCACTCGGGCCGCCGACAGGCTGTGTCGCCGCAGTCTCTAGTCGCGCGCTGACTTGCCCGGGAGAGCAAGCATCCGGTCCAGGGCGATCCGGGCGTAGTGCTCGGTGTCGGCGTCGACCTTGATCGGGTTGACCACGTGTCCGGCGACCAGGTTCTCGAGCGTCCAGACCAGGTGCGGGAGGTCGATCCGGTTCATGGTGGCGCAGTAGCAGACCGTCTTGTCCAGGAACACGATGTTCTTGTCCGGGTTCTGCTTGGCCAGCCGCTGCACCAGGTTGAGCTCGGTGGCGACGGCCCACGACGTACCGGGCTCGCCGGCCTCCACCGTCTTGATGATGTACTCCGTCGACCCGACCAGATCGGCCTTCGTGACGACCTCGTGCCGGCACTCCGGGTGCACGATCACCTTGACCCCGGGGACCCGCGAGCGGACGTCGTCGACCGACTCCGGCGTGAAGCGGCCGTGCACCGAGCAGTGCCCGCGCCACAGGATCATCTTCGCCGCGACCAGCTGCTCACGGGTCAGTCCGCCGTTCGGCTTGTGCGGGTCGTACACCACGCACTCGTCGAGCGAGATGCCCATCTTCAGCACCGCGGTGTTCCGGCCGAGGTGCTGGTCCGGCAGGAAGAACACCTTCTCGCCCTGCTCGAACGCCCAGTCGAGCGCCACGTCGGCGTTGCTCGACGTACAGACCGCACCACCGTTGCGCCCGCAGAACGCCTTGATGTCGGCGCTCGAGTTCATGTAGGTGACCGGCACCGTCACGTCGGCCACACCCGCGTCGGCCAGCGCCTCCCAGGCCGCCTCGACCTGCTGGATGCGAGCCATGTCGGCCATCGAGCATCCGGCGGCCAGGTCCGGCAGGATGACGGTCTGGTTCTCGTTGGTGAGGATGTCGGCGGACTCGGCCATGAAGTGCACACCACAGAACACGATGTACGGCGCGTCCGGCCGATTGGCCGCGTCCCGCGCCAGCTTGAACGAATCGCCAGTGACATCGGCGAACTGAATCACCTCGTCACGCTGGTAGTGGTGACCCAGCACGAACACCTGATCACCCAGCGCAGCCTTGGCCTTCAGCGCCCGCTCCACCAGATCCGGATCGGAGGCCGGCGGCAAAGCACCGGGGCACTCGACACCCCGCTCGGAGTGCGGATCAGTGCTCTGGCCAAGGAACAACAGCGGCAGGGACTTCGGCCCATCGGCAATCGTCGTCACGTCAACCATCGTTGCACGTTCATCAGCCGGTTCACGTGTCCGGCGTCACTGCTCAGATCGTGAAATTCAGTGTGCGACGTGGGCTGGTGCGTACCAGTTGGCCAGCAGGTCTGGGAGGCGGTCGGGGCCCCAGCGGTCGACCGGGGTGATGCGGCCGTCGAGCGAGGCGAGCGCTTTGGCGAGCTCGCCTACTACGTCGCCGCGCCACGGTACGGCGACGCCTTCGCCCGGGCCGACGATGACGGACGGGCCGCCGCGGTCTAGGCAGACGACCGGGCAGCCGGAGGCGAGCGCCTCGGTGACTGCCCAACCCGCGGCTTCGCGCAGAGCCGGTGCCAGTACGGCGTCGGCGCGGAACATCGCGGCGAGCACCGACTCGCGTGGCAGCTGGCCGGTGAACTCGACCCGGTCACGGACGCCGAGCTGCAGGGCGAGCCGCTCGGCGCGTTCCCAGTCGGGGCCGTCACCGATGATCCGGAGCTCCCAGTTCGCGGCTTCGGGGCGGGCCAGCGCGCTGATCGCGAGCAGGACGCCCTTCCACGGAATCAGCCGGCCGACGAACAGCGCCGTCTTGGTCCCCGGCGGGCCGAAGGGTTCGTACGGGCCGGCGGCGGTGAAGCGGCGGATCGCGACGTTCGGCTGGACGGCGATCTGCTGCGCGTACGGCCGGAAGACCTCGGCGACATCGTTGTTCTGGGCAACCATCAGGTCGGCGATCCGGGCGGCCTTGCGGCCGGTCAGCCGACGGCGGGCACCGGTGTAGACACGACGGACCAGCTCGCCAACCACCCCGCGCGGGCCGAGCCAGTGCGCCATCGACAGCGGCGCGGTCGTCGAACCACCGACCGGCCCCCAGATGACCTTGGCCGACGACGGCTGCACCACACCGGCCGCCATCCAGTCGACGGCAAACGTCAGGTGGTGGATGACGTCGTACGAATGCTCGGCGTGCATCCGGCGCGCGGTCTGTCCGGCCAGGCGCTGCCAGAGCGGGTAGTACCAGTAGACGTCCGCGGGCCGGCGGCGCAGTTTCAGCACCCACTTCGGAAGCTCCAGCGGTACGACGGTCAGTCCGGGGACCGGCCGGATCGCGAGCTCCTCGGCGATCTCGTGGGCGAACTTGCCCCGGGTCAGCAGCCACACGTCGTGATCCCGGGCGGCGGCCTTCGCCCACGCCCACCCCGCGCCGGGCTCCGAACCGCCCTGTGGCCGGCACGCGTAGGCGCTGATCAGGACCTTCGGCCGGCTCGGCATCAGCTCAATCCCTCCAGCAGGCGGCGCAGATCGGTGCTCGAGGTGGACGCCGTGTACGGGAAGTAGTGCACTTGCGCGCCGACCTCACCGAGCAGCCGCTCCAGCCGGGTGCCCTTTTCCGTCCCTTTCCAGTCGTCGCCCTTGAACAGGACGTCGTACCGGAGCTGTTTCCACATCTCGAACTTGTCGCTGGACCAGTCGCTGACCACCTCGTCGACCAGGCCGAGGGCCCGGACGACCTCCATCCGCTCGTCGTGCGGAACGACCGGCGGGCGGCCCTTGATCCGGGTCACCACGTCGTCCTCGACGACTCCGGCGATCAGGTGGTCGCAGTGCTCGCGGGCCCGGCGCAGGATGTTCAGATGGCCGATGTGGAACATGTCGTAGACACCCGGCGCGTACCCGACGACACCCATCAGCCGCGCACCGGCTGCAGCGCGGCCATCTCCCGGTACCACTTGGCGACGGCCGCCGCCAGGAACAGCAGGTTGATCGCGAGCAAAGCGCCGTACAGGACGGCGAACAGCGGCGGTGAGCCGAAGGCCAGGAAGACCAGGCAGAGGACGCCGTAGTCGGTCGGTGCGATCAGCAACGACTTCAGCACGGAATCGCCACGCTGGTTGGGCTTCAGGGCGCCGGTGTGCCCGCGGCGCAGCTGGTCGATCAGGATCAGCCCGAAGAACAGCACCGACGACAGGCAGAGATACGCCAGCGGGACGAGCAGTACCAGCTCGTTGCTGAAGGCATCGAAACGGTAGAACGAGATCAGTACGGCGCTGTGCAGCAGCACGATCTTGACCGCGTCGATCATGTGGTCCAGCCACTCACCGAGCGGCGAACCGCCGCCCCGCAGCCGGGCCAGCTGACCGTCGGCGGAGTCGAGTCCGTAGCCGAGCACGAGCAGCGCCGTGACGGCGAGCGCGAGCCCGAACGACGGCCGGATGGTCGCGACCAGCGCGATGCCGGCCAGCGAGCACAGGCCGCTGGTGATGCTGACCTGGTTCGGAGTCCGGCCGGCCAGGAACGCGGTGGCCGCGAAGACCCGCCCGATCCGGCGGTTCACGAACCGCGAGTACGCCGGCGTACCGGCGGAGGGCTTCTGCGCCCGGGAGAGCCGGGCGACGACCTCGCCCAGTGAGCCGGCGGTCATGCCACCGAGCTGCGGGACTGCCGCTGGTCGATGGCCGCCCGCAGAATCGTGCTGCGGGACATCCGCACATCCGGAAGCTCACGCAGCCCCGGCACGCCGGTCAGGTCGTCCGCACCGAGAACGCCGTCCAGGTCAGCGGCGAAAACCAGCCGCCCGGCCAGCAAATGGGCGTCCACGTCGTCGATGACGACAACCTCGTCGACCGCGCGCAGGTGGTCGAGAATCTGGACCCGCTCGAGCAGCGGCACGAACGGCCGCGCGCCCCAGGCGTCCATCGCCCACTCGTCGGTCAGGACTCCGACGACCAGCCGGTCACAGGCCGCACGGGCCCGTTCGAGCACGTCGAGATGCCCGACGTGGAAGAGGTCGAAGACCCCGGCCAGAAATCCGGACTGCGATCCGATCTGCGGCAAAACGTGTTCCCCCTGCGGCTCCCCCACGGAGCGTTCTGTTGCGCGGCCTGGCCGATGCAGAGCCTGACCGTCTGCGGTGACCCTATACCTCTGCGTCACGTCGCGCCCAGCGTCCCCTCCGGTTGCGTTCGCCCCGCGCGTGCTCGGCGATCGCATCCGTGTAGATCCTTTCGGTGGCAGCGAGGTCGCGCGCCGGTGTGAAGCGGTCGAGATAGACCTGCCGGGCCCGTTCGCCGAAGGCTACCGAAGTCGCCGGATCGGTCACCAGCCCGATCGCCTTGCGCAGACCCTCGAGGTCGCCGGGCTCGGCCAGCGCGCCGGTCTCGCCGTCGTCCACCAGTTCCGCCAGTGCGCCGAGCCGGGACGCGACCACCGGAACGCCGTGCGCGAACGCCTCCACCACCACGAGTCCGAAGGTCTCATACGAACGCGCCGGTACGACGACGGCGCGCGCGGTGCGAAGAACTTCCATACAAGCCGACCACGGTCGTTGCCCAAGTACCTGAATCGACAGGTCCTGCCGGGCCCGCTCCTCCGCCTCGGCCCGCAGCGGCCCGTCCCCGATGATCACCAGCTTACCGAGCGAGGAATCCCAGGCCCGCAACAGATCCGCGAACCCCTTGTCCTCGACCAGCCGCCCGAGGAACACCACCGCATCCCCCGGACCGCTCCGGACCTGACCGTCGTGCGGCACCGCATGCGGTTTCACGACGATGCGGTCCGCCTCGAAGCCATGAGCGACGTACCGCTCCTTCACGAACTCCGACGGCGCGATCAGCGTGGTGACGTAGCGCTGCCAGGTGTGCAGCGTGTTGTGGATACCGATGCTGGTCGCCAGCGGCACCGTCTGCACCCGGGACTCGCGGTAGCAACCGTGCCGCACACCGGCCAGCGGAAGCCTGCCGACGCAGGAATCACACGGCCCACCCTCGCGCTGCAGTACGGCGTTCGCGCACATCAGCCGGAAGTTGTGCAGCGTGGCCACCACCGGCAGGTCCAACCGGTACGCCGCGCGCAGGACCGAGGGGCTGAACAGCGGGAAGGTGTTGTGCACATGGACCAGATCGGGCCGGTTCGCTTGCAATAGCTGTGTTAAATCGCGTTCGGCCGAGAATGACCATACGGAGCGGAACGGTAACAATGCGCGATCTTTTCGGCCCATCTGGGCGATATCGTCGCTGTTCCGGGCGTAGAGGTCGATCTCATGTCCTGAGTTACCGAGCAAATCAACCGTTTGTGCGACAACGGTGTTCTCGCCACTGGGTTGACCACTCCGGTAACGGTTGTGCAACATGGCGACCCGCATGGCACTACCTTAAGTCTCGCGGTGGCTACGCCTGGTGTCCCCAGGCCGATGGTGAACCCGCAATCCCCGGAGGGTTCCTTGAGCAGTAAGCGCTCTACGGCGTGGTTCGCAGCGTTCATCGCTGCGGCCGTCGCGGTCGTTACGGTCGCCCTCCCGGTGATCGCACACGAGAACAACGCCACCAGTGCCGTGAAGTCACGCACGAATTCCGATCCGTCGATCGCCGGTGGCAAGGTGCCGACTCACCACGCCACCAAGCCCGGTCACCCGCCGGCCAAGGCGACGCCGTCCGCGCGGCCGACCAAGAAGGCTCCGGCAAAGCCTTCGGCGAAGCCGACGCCTTCCGCGCCGCCGGTTACGGCACCGACGGTTCCCGTTATCGACCAGGGCTCTGCTGGTCCCGCGCTCGCCGGTGCATGTCGCGGCGTCGCGATCGAGCCGGCCGATGACGCGGCCAAGGTCGTCAGTGCGGCAGCCGCCGGTACGACGTTCTGTTTCGCGGCCGGCGTGCATCGGATCGCCACGACGATCCGCCCGAAGGCCAATCAGGTGCTGGCGAGCGCGGACCGCGCCGTACTGACCGGGTCGGTTCCGTTGACCGGGTGGACGCGGGACGGCGATCACTGGGTGACTCGCGGAGCGCTGCCGACGGCGTACGGGAAGAGCGGGCAGTGCGAGGACAACGTCGCGGACATCTGCCACCTGCGTGAGCAGGTCTTCGTCGACGGCACGCATCTGACGCGGGTGTCGAAGCTCGCCTCGGTCGCGCCCGGGACGTTCTACGCCGACTACGCCGCGGACGCCGTCTACATCGGCAGCAACCCGGCCGGGCACGCGGTGGAGATGTCGAAGACGGCGACCGCGATCGAGTCCGGCGCGACCGGAGTGGTCGTGCGCGGGCTGACCATCGAGCACTTCGCCAGCGCCCCGCAGGCCGGTGCCCTGGTGTCCGGTCCGGGGTGGAAGGTGACCGCGAACGACGTGCGCTGGAACCACGCGGTCGGCGTGATGCTGGTCAAGGCGGACAAGACGCTGGTGGAGAAGAACCTGATCCACCACAACGGCCAGCTCGGCCTCGGTCAGTACAGCTCGGCGGACGCGACGATCGCGCGCAACGTGGTCAGCGAGAACAACACCGACGGCTTCTGGGTCGCCGACTGGGAATCCGGCGGCATCAAGTCGACGCGCTCCTCCGGCACCGTCAGCGGCAACGTGGTCAAGGCCAACCGCGGCGTCGGGATGTGGGCCGACGTCGCCGACGACGGCCGGGTGATCACCGGCAACAAGATCACCGGCAACGCCGCCGACGGCATCCGGTTCGAGATCAGCCGCAACGGCGTCATCTCGGACAATGTCGTCACCGGCAACGGTTTCGGCACCGGCCGCGGCTCCGGTACGTCGCTGTGGGACGGCGGCGGGATCAACGTGAACACGTCGTCCGACGTGACGATTCGCGGGAACTCGGTCTCCGGCAACGTCAACGGGATCACCGTCCAGTCGCGCACCCGCGGTACCGGGCCCTGGGGCGCCTACGTGCTCCGCGACATCGCGATCACCGGGAACACGGTCACGATGACCGGCGGTACGCAGGCGACCGGCATGGTGCAGAACACCGCGTCGCCGGTGCCCGCGGGCGAGGTCGAGTTCTCGGGGAACCGGTATGTGCTGGACGCGCTCGGGGCCAAGCGGTTCGCCAAGTTCGGCACCAAGCTGACCGCGGACGGCTGGCAGGACGCCGGCCTGGACACCGTCAGCACCTTTCTGGCCAACTGACAATTACTGTTCGCAACCGAATTCGCCCTGTGTAATCGCTGTGTGATCGATGCTTGGCGCAACGGACGTAAATTTGGTGCATAAAGCAACGGATTGAGGGTTGCATCGACTACCCGACGTAGTACGCTGCTGACTTGAAGTCGCGCCTTGGGGGGTGCGCCGAGGAAACTACGTTGCCCCCCGGAGGCTCCTCAGTGAAACCACCGCTCACCGTTCTCGCAGTCGTTGCCACCGGCACCGTGATGGCCGCCGCGCTGGCCCCGCAGGCTCTCGGCAGCAACATCAGCAGCCTGGACAGCCCCGTCGGCATCCGCCTTCCCGACGAAGCTGCCACGCTGCCCGGCGGAGTGACCATCGCCGTCGGCCCGTCGGACGATCCCACCGCGACCCCGACGACTCCCCCGGCGACCACCCCACCACCCGCGCCCGCTTGTTCCGGCGTACGGATCCTGCCGACCGACAATGCGGCCAAGGTGGTGGCGGGCGCACCGGTCGGGACGACGTTCTGTTTCGCCAAGGGCTTGCACCGGATCGGCGAGACCATCAAGCCGAGGGCGAACCAGGTGCTCACCGGCGAGACCGGATCGGTGCTGACCGGGTCGGTTCCGCTCACGCAGTGGACGGCCAACGGTGACGACTGGGTGACCACCGGCGCACTGCCCCCGGCGTACGGACAGACCGGGCAGTGCGAGGACAACGTCGCGAACATCTGCTACCTCCGTGAGCAGGTGTTCCTGAACGGCAAGCACCTGACCCGGGTCGCCAGCCGCGACAAGGTTGCCCCCGGCACCTTCTTCGGTGACTACGCGGCCAACGCCGTCTACGTCGGCGACGACCCGCGCAAGGTCGCGGTCGAGATGTCGAAGACCGCCACCGCGATCGACGGTGGCGCGACCGGCGTGACCGTGCGTGGCCTGACGATCGAGCACTTCGCCACCGCACCGCAGGGCGGCGCCGTGGTCCTCGGCCACAACTGGAAGGTGACCGACAACGAGATCCGCTGGAACCACGCGGTCGGCGCGATGCTCGTGAACGCCGACGGCGCGCTCCTGGACGAGAACAACATCCACCACAACGGCCAGCTCGGCGTCGGTCAGTACAGCACGCTCAACGGCACCATCAGCCGCAACGCGGTCACCGACAACAACACCGACGGCTTCTGGATCGCGGACTGGGAGTCCGGCGGCATCAAGACCACCTGGTCGAACGGCGGCTCCGTCAAGGGCAACCTGATCAAGGCCAACCGCGGCGTCGGACTGTGGAGCGACGCATACGACGACGGCCGCACCTTCGACGGCAACTCGATCGTCGGCAACGCGGCCGACGGCATCCGCTTCGAGATCGGCCGCAACGGCGTCATCTCCGACAACCTCGTCACCGGCAACGGCCACGGCACCGGCCGCGGCTCCGGCCGCTCGCTGTGGGACGGCGGCGGGATCAACATCAACACCTCGTCCAACGTCCAGGTCCGCGACAACACCGTCGCGAACAACGTGAACGGCATCTCCATCCAGTCCCGCACCCGCGGCGACGGCCCCTGGGGCCGCAACCTCCTGCGCGACATCTCCATCACCGGCAACGAGATCACCATGCGCGGCGGCACCACCGCGACCGGCATGGTGCAGAACTCCGGCGCCGCCATCCCCGCCGGCGAAGTCACCCTGGACAAGAACTCCTACGTCCTCGACAGCCTCACCTCGGACCGCTTCCAGAACAACGGCGAGTGGTACACCGCCCGCGAATGGCAACAGTCCGGCCAAGACAAATCCAGCTCCTTCCTCTCCAACCGCCTCCCCCCACCCAGCTAACCCAATCCACGGCCGCCTACTGCCGCTCTATGCCTGTTGCGATCTGGTGGCTGGTCTTCCCCGAACCGGTTTGGGGAGCGATCGCGACAGGTGACATCCGTCGCGGTGGCTGAGGGCTTTGGCCGGCCAGAAGCCCCTCCTCTCCGAATGCGCTCGTCCCATCCGACCGCCCACATTCGGCCGACAGCGCACGCGGTGGCTGGTCGCCGCTGCGGCCGGTTTGCCTGAGACGGGTGGCTGGGGTGGTCTTCGGCTGGTCCCGGATGGCGAGGTCGGTGACCGCGGTTCCCCGTTGCCTGTGGCTGACGTGCTGTGCTTTGCGCCGACGATCAGGAGGCTTACTAGCTGACCCGCCGCGCTGGTTGCCGCCGACGATCAGGAGGCTTGATAGCTGACCCGCCGCGCTGGTTGCTGCCGCCAAAGGCACGGTCCCCCACTCGGGTGCTGATTGCACGGTGGCGCCTTCGCCGGGGCGGTGATGGTCGGGCTGGGGAACCTTACCCCCCGAAAACGACAGGTAAGGTTCCCCAGCCCCGATGCCCCGCGCCACCACTGGCGGCCGGAGACAACAAGCGGGGGCCGGAGACCTATGGCATCAGGTCTCCAGCCATCACAAGGTGTCTCACGCCACCACTGGGCGGCGCGGGACCGACCACCCGTCCGCTTCGCTGGCCGGTACTTTTTTCTGGGGATAGCGACCAGAACTTACCGACTGCCGTCACCCCACCGACCTCAGCCGTAGCCCGGAAGCTCAAGCAACCGCAACCGTGGTCACCGGCCCCGCCATCCCCCTCAGCCACAGAACCGCTCAGCCACCCGCCTCAGTCATACCGGCCGCAGCGGCGACCAGCCACCGCCTACCCCGCCGGCCGAATCCGAGCGGTCGGATGGGACGAGCACATTCAGGAAGGAGGGGTTACTGGCTAGACGAAGACCTCAACCACCGCAGAACGTCCCCGACCGCATCCCCACCAGGCCAATCCCGGCTTAGCGGGGAACTACTGCCGCCCAGAGACAGCAGCTCCCCACAAACACGCATTAGCCGCGGCGCCGGCCGACGACGGGTCTGCCTGCGACAGTTAGCGGAGCGCGGTCAGCTCGTCGATGAAGCGATGGCCGCGCTCGACCACCCCTGGAACGACCTCGTGGCGCCCCTGACGGATGGGGAACTCGAGATGCACGAGGATCTGTGTCGCTGCGAGCACCGCTGCCCCATCCCAGCCGACCAGGTCGAGGATTCTTGTCCACAGCCGTCTTCGGGCACCGTCCAGTTGCGGATGCTGGAAGGTGTGCCACTGGAGGGTGCCGAGATCTGTCGCCCGCGTGCCGCTGCCGGCGTTCCCGATGTCCACGACTGCCACCACTGCTCCGTCACGGACCAGGACGTTGTCGGGCTTGAAGTCGGCATGGACCATGTCAGGTGCTGCTCGTGGGGGTGGGGCGTCGGCGCACATCAGCCGAAGGCGCTCGACCAAGGCCGACACCTCGGAGGAGTACCCCGGGAGTCCGGCGACGGCCCTCGACAAACTCGGAGCCAGGTCTTGACCGAATTCGTGACCGGTGGCGAGCCGCCAGGCGTACGACCAGTGGTCGTAGGGCTCGGAGGCTTGGCCGGCCTGGAGTTCGGTGATCTCCATCAGTTGCTCAACGAGGGAAGGCGTCAGCTCTGGCGCGGGCGCCGCGTCGACGAAGTCCATCAGGTGCCACACATGAGTGGCGGTGGCTCCTACTCCGAGGCAGGCCGGGGTGGGATAGCCGCGGCTCCGCATGTGCTCGACCACTCGCTGGGCTCGCAACGCCTCGTCCAACTGGTTGGGGTGTGCCCGAGGCCAAGCTTTGAGCACACCATCTGCCCTTCCGGCCAACTGGATGCGCAGGGCACCCACATCGAAGCCTCCCGGTAGGCGATTGAGGAGAGTGACCTCTGCCCCAACCACGCCGGCGACATCGGCCAGAACCTCTGCTGGCAGCTCTTCGGCCCGGGTACCCATGACGGGCATCCTGGCACCCTTCCACGCCCCAGCGCCTGCCATTTACCGCCGACGGAGGGCGGTTACCTGCTCGACCAGGAGGTCTCGGAAGGGCGCGGAGTTCTGTAGCGAAGGGGTGAAGATGGCGTCGATGGCGAGGAGGCTGTCGACGATGGCGGCTGGGGTATCGGCGCCGTCCAGGGCTGCTGTGAGCAGGGCAGCTTGAGGGTCGTCGAGGTTAGCGGCGGTGTTGACGTAGACCATCCAGGCGGCGACGGCCAGGGCCAGGGTGCGGGGCTCGGCGCCGACCGTAAGGCGATCCTCGACTGTGCCGAGCAAGCGGACCGGAAGCTTTACGGAGCCGTCCATCGCTACCTGGGCAGTGCGGTGCTTCAGCGCTGGGTTCGCGAAGCGGTCGAGAACGGTCCCGCCGTACGACGCGAGGTTGAGACCGTCGGGCGGAGTCAGGGTCGGAATGACGTCGTCGGTGATCAAGGTGTGGGCGAACGCGGCGAGCTCTTTGTCGCGGACAGCTTCGGCGATGGTCTCGTAGCCGCGGAGCGCACCGAGGTAGGCCAGCATCGAGTGGGTGGCATTCAGAATGCGGAGCTTGGCCTGCTCCCAGGGCGCCACGTCTGCGGTGAGCACTGCCCCGCCCTGCTCCCAGGCCGGACGCGGGCCGGCGAAGTCGTCCTCGATCACCCACTGCAGGAACGGCTCCGCGACAACGACGGCTTCATCCCGTACGCCGAGGAGCCGGGCAGCCTCGTCCCGATCGGCCTCGGTGGTCGCGGGAACGATCCGGTCCACCATGCTCGCCGGGAACCTGGACGCCTCGAACACCTCCGGCACCTTGCCGAGCGCCTCGAAGTACTCGGCGACCAAGCGGCGCAGGAAGGGGCCGTTGGCAACGAGGTTGTCGCAGGACACGATCGTCAGCGGCGAATCCCGTCGAGCCAGCGCAGCGGCCAGTTGACCGACCACAGTCCTCGGCGGCCGGCCAGTGAGGTCGGCCTGGATCTCCGGGTCATCGAGGTCGAGTCCGCCGCTCTTCGCACGGTAACCCTTCTCGGTCACCGTCAACGTCACCACCGAGACCGCCGAGTCGGCCATCCGGGCGACGACCGCCTCCGGGGCCTCAGGGGCGGTGAGCACCTCGCGGATGCTCCCGACCACCTGGATCGTCGGATCGCCGTTGCCACGCTCGAGAACGGCATACAGGCCGTCCTGTGGCTCGAGTTGCTCGCGGACGGTGGCGGAGCGCTGGCTGACCCCACTGATCCCCCAGCGGGTGTCGCCGGTCAGCGCGGCGGCTCGCTCGGTGATCACGGCCTGGTGGGCCCGGTGGAAGGCACCGAGGCCGAGGTGGACGACACCGATCGACAGCGACATCGGATCGACGGCTGGTGCGACGGGCAGGTGGGCGAGACTCAACCTGTTCACGGGGGCGACCTCTTTCAGCCTGTGATGGACGGTGTCGGGCCGGTGGAGTTGCGGACGATCAGCTCGCCCGGCAGCGGATCCTGCCAATGGAGCGGTGGGATCATTTCGGGCATGGTGATCAGGCCGAGCAGGATCTCGACGGCGATCTGACCGGCTCGCTGTTTCGGCAGCCGGATCGTGCTGAGCGACGGAATCGCCATTCGGGACATCTCGATGTCGTCGACCCCGAGCACGCTGAGCTCGTCCGGCACCGAGATCCCGCGGGCGTGCAGCCGGGTCAGCAGTCCGATCCCCATCAGGTCGTTGTAGGTCACCACTGCGGTGGCGTCGGTGGCGACCGCCTGATCCGCCGCGGCGACACCACCCTCGTACGTCGGGGCGAAGTTGCCGACCACGACCAGCTCGACCCCGTGGGCTTCGGCGGCGGCGCGTAGACCGACCGTGCGGTGCTGATTCGACCAGGAGGCCTCCGGTCCAGCGACCCAGGCGATCCGGCGATGCCCGAGCGCGACAAGGTGTGCCATCGCCTGACGCATCGCGTCCTCGTCGTCGAAGATGACGCGGGACACTCCCGGCACACCCCGGTTGATCAGCACGACGTTCGTGTCCTCGGCGATCGCGGCCAACTCGTCGACACTCGACCGTGGTGAGCACAGGATCAGGCCGTCGACCTGCTTGGCCAGCGCCCGGAACAGGCCGGCCTCGACTGCCGGCTCCTCGTCGGTGTCTGCGACGAAGACCGCGACATCGTCACGACGGGCACGGGCCTGGACGCCCTTCACCACACCGGCGAAGAACGGGTTCGCGAGATCGGGGACGACGAGACCGACGTTCCCGGTGCGGCCGGTGATCAGGCCGCGGGCGGCCCGGTTCGGCTCGTAGCGGAGCCGCTCGACGGCGACGGCCACCCGGGCGCGCGTGTCCGGGTTCACCATGTCCGGCAGCGAGAGCGCGCGAGACACGGTGGACGGTGAGACTCCAGCGAGCCGGGCCACGTCACGGATCGTCGCGGGCATCGCCACCTCCTCCGGGCTGAGTCGGGCCAGTCTGCAATCTGTTTCAGTCGAGTGTCAAATCGGGCCCTGCCAGCGACGATTTGCGTAGCTGACGAACGACTGCAATCCTTTGCAGTATTCGTCGCAGCCGAGCAACTCGGAGGACCTCATGCCCAAGGCCCTGCAGCCCCATCCCGATCGCGCCCTGCCCGCCGGAGAGTCATGCGATCTCGCGCGCCGGATCCACGCGTCGACGAAGGATCTGCCACTGCTGTGCCTGCACGGGCACGTCGACATCGCGTTGTTCGCGGCCGACGCCCCGTTCGGCAATCCGGCCGAGCTGCTGGTGATCCCGGACCACTACGTGACCCGGATGCTCGTCTCCCAAGGCGTCTCGCCGGACAAGCTGGGTCTCCCCCGCCGCAACGGTGCGCGGACGGCCGACCCGCGCGAGGTCTGGCGAGAGTTCTGCGCTCACTGGCATCTGTTCCGCGGAACGCCCAGCCGGTACTGGTTGGAGCACGAGTTCGCCGAGGTGCTCGGGCTGACCGTGCACCCATCCGTTGAAACCGCCGACGAGCTGTACGACCAGATCTCCGCGCGGATCGCCGAGCCGGACTTCCGGCCGCGAGCGCTGCTCGACCGGTTCAACATCGAGCTGCTGTCGACCACCGACGCAGCGACCGACGACCTGGCCCTGCACGCACAGGTCGCGGCGGACCTGCCCGGCCGGGTGATCCCGACCTTCCGTCCAGACGCCGTCGTCCATCTCGACCGACCCGGCTGGAGCTATCTGGCCGAGCAGCTCGGGCAGCTCGCCGATGTCGACACCTCGACGTACAGCGGCTATCTGGACGCGATCCGGAAGCGGCGGCAGGTGTTCGTGCAGGCAGGCGCACGAGCGACCGACCACGGGCACTTCAGCGCGGCGACGACACCACTCGCGGACGCCGAGGCGGAGCGGATCTACGCCGACGCACTCAAAGGCCAGGTGTCGACGGACGACGCGGCCGCGTTCGCCGGGCACATGCTGTTCCAGTCCGCAGCCATGTCGGCCGAGGACGGGCTGGTCATGCAGCTCCACCCCGGCGTCCTGCGGGACCACGATCCGGCGATCCACGCGACGTACGGGCCGGACCAGGGCCACGACATTCCGGTGACGACGGAGTTCACCCGCTCACTGCGACCGCTGCTCGAGCAGTTCGGGCATGCGGAGGGCTTCCGGATCGTGCTCTTCACCGTCGACGAGACGACCTACTCACGCGAGCTCGCGCCACTGGCCGGCGTCTACCCGGCCGTCCGGCTCGGAGCACCCTGGTGGTTCCTGGACAGCCCGGGCGGCATGCGCCGATTCCGCGAGCTGGTGACCGAGACAGCCGGCTTCTACAACACCTCCGGCTTCGTCGACGACACCCGCGCGTACCTGTCGATCCCGGCCCGCCACGACCTCGCCCGCCGGATCGACGCCGGCTACCTGGCCGACCTGGTCGGCCAGCACCGCCTCGACGAAGACGACGCATTCGAGGTAGCCCAAGACCTCGCCTACAACCTCGCTCGGGACACCTACCTGGGGTGACGGTAGTCTCCACCAGATCTTGTACGGCGGGGGCCTGGAAGGGATGTGGATGAGGCGCGGGGTTGGGATCGGTACTGCGGTCGTGCTCGGGTTGTTGCTGGGCGGCTGCACCGATGGTGACGACGCCGGGCCGAAGCCAGCCGGGCCGACTGTGGCGGTGCCTACTGGGCCGCCGGCGGCTGCGGCGGCGGTTCTTGGGGCTACAGGGCCTGGTACGGCGACACCTTGTCGTGGCACGGCGATCGCGGTCGGTGCGGATCCGCAGGCTGTGATTGACAGCAAGCCGGCTGGTAGTACGTACTGCTTTGCGGCGGGGGTGCATCGGATCAGTCGGCCGATTGAGCCGCGTGATGGGGACACGTTCGGCGGTGGGGCTGGTGTGGTGCTGACTGGGGCCGTCCCGTTGAAGGAGTGGACGCGGGACGGGGACCGGTGGGTGGTGCGCGGCATGCTCCCGGCGGCGTATCCGCTCAAGGGGCAGTGTGAGGACAACCGGGCGAATCCGTGCCAGGTTGGCGAGCAGGTGTTCCTTGGCGGTGTGCATCTCAATCGGGTGATGAGCCTCGAGGAGCTGAAGCCGGGGACGTTCTTCGGGGACTACGCCGCCAACGCGGTCTACGTCGCTGATGATCCGTCCGGGCGTGCTGCCGAGTTGTCGCGGACGCAGACGGCGTTCGCCCGCGGTGCGCAGCGGGTGACGGTGACCGGGCTGACGATCGAGCACTTCGCATCTCGCCCGCAGGCCGGCGCTCTCGAGGCCGGAACCGGCTGGCGGGTGACGAGCAACGAGGTGCGCGGGAACCATGCGGTCGGCGTGATGCTGATCGAGGCCGATGGGGCCGAGGTCGGGCGGAACACGATCGCTGACAACGGGCAGCTCGGTCTCGGGCAGTACAAGTCGGCCGACGTCCGGATCACCGGAAACCTGGTCACGCGGAACAACACCGACGGGTTCTGGATCGCCGACTGGGAGTCCGGCGGGATCAAGTCGACCCGTTCGTCCGGTGAGATCTCCGGCAACGACGTGGTCGCCAACCGCGGAGTGGGGATCTGGAGCGACATCGCTGAGTACGACCGGCGGATCAGTGCGAACCGGATCCGCGACAACGCGGCCGACGGGATCCGGTACGAGATCAGCTACGCCGGGATCATCGAGCAGAATGTTGTCGAGGGCAACGGATTCGGTACCGGCCGGGGTTCCGGCGGCAGCCTCTGGGACGGCGGCGGAATCAACGTGAACACGTCGGCCGGGGTTCAGGTCCGGGGCAACCTGGTGAAGGACAACCGGAACGGGATCTCGATCCAATCGCGGACCCGGGGCGACGGACCGCGCGGCCGCTACGTGCTCAGCGACGTGGTCGTCGAGGGGAACCTGATCATCCTCGGCCGTGCGGAGGCCAGCACCGGAGTGGTCGAGAACAAGGGCTCCCCCACGCAGTCCGGTGCGGTCACGTTCCGCCGCAACAGCTACCAGCTCCCCACCAGCACCCGCTTCGGCTACCGCGGCAAAGAGCTCACCTGGCCCCAGTGGCAACAAGCCGGCTTCGACCAGGACTCAGTCAGCAGCTAGCCGGGTCTTCTTCGGGCCCGGATTCGGTCGGCGTCGCAGATGGCGGCGGCTACCAGCAGGTGGACGGTCATCGACGACAGGTCCGAGAGGCCGCTCTCGTTCAGGGAGGCCGCGGTGACGTAGCCGAGGAGGAGGGCGCCGCAGGCGCGGATGTACGGCGTCGGGGCGCGCAGCACGGAGATCCAGGCGAGCAGCAGGGCCACGGCGACGATGATCACGGCTAGTACGCCGGTCTCCCAGTAGAGGCCGAGCCAGCTGTTGTCGATCGCCATCACGTCGATGTCGCCCTCGCCGCGGCGGAGCAGGATCCGTTTGTTGCCGAGCCCGTGCCCGAGCAGTGCGGTCTGGATCGAGACCTTCTCGTCGAGCACCGCCTGCCAACTCGTGGTGCGGCCGCTCAGCGAACTGATCTGCCGGGTGCCCTGCCCACGCAGCAGCCAGTTGTGCAGCGAGCCGATAGTGAGGAAGGCGATCCCGAGCAACGCCGGTACGCCGAGGGTCGCCAGCCGGCCGAACCAGCTCTTCCGGGTGAACAGCAGCGCCAGGACCAGCCCGAAGGCGATGGCCGCTGCCGAGGTGCGAGTCCGGCTGGCCGCGATCAGAATGCCGCCGAGGCCGATCAGTGCGGCCGCGGGCAGCAGCGCGAGTTTGCGGCAGAGGTAGCCGATCAGGGCCAGGCCGAGCAGGATCGCGCCGACCTCGCCGACGCGGGGCGGCAGCATCGGAATGATGACGCCCTGCAGACGTGAGCCGGTGCCGAGCGAGCTGAGCGGGCGCCAGGCCAGGCTAGGTGCATACGCGAGGCTGGCGACGACCGTGATCGCGAGCGCGAGGTGCGCCCACAGGTGCGCCCGAATCAGCCGCTCCGGCACGTGCACGAGCGGTCGCCAGAGCAGGAAGATCAGCACCAGGCCGATCAGGAAGCGAGCCAACCGGGTCAGCGGACCCATCGGCTCGGCGAGCAGGAACGCCGTTGCGGTCGCGAAGAGCACGTAGCCGACGTACAGGGTGCCCGTCGGATTGACTCGGGTCCGGAAGCCGGGCTTGGTCGCGGCCAGGGCGATCAGGAAGAGCGCGCCGAGCAGCAGGCCCTTCATCACGCTGTTGGTGGAGCCGGTCGTGCCCTGCGGCGCGGCGACCCGGGCTGACCACGGCTGCACACCGAGCACGAACAGGCACCACAGCATCAGCCAGAACCAGGCCGGCTTCTCCGACGGTGTCTCGACCGTGCCCGGGACCGCGTGCGCCAGCCGGTCCCGGCGTGGCCCCCAGCCACGTCCGACCCGATACTCCGCGCCGGTCCGGAACAGCTCCGCGGCTGGTTGCCTGGCCAAGGTCAGCGAACGTGCGGGGTGGCGGACTCCGCAGGCGTGTAGTTGAGCGGGATACCCAGCGTCTCGTCATGGTCGGAGGCGCCGATCAGGACCACACCGAGGACCGGGGCGCCGGCATAGTGCAGCGCGCCGGTGAGCCGGGCGACGTCCATCTCCTTGTCGTGACCCACCTGCACCACCAGAACCGACGCGTCCACAGCAGCCGCCAGCGGCGAGATGCCGTGCCGGCCGACCGCGGCGGGGCCGTGGATGATGACCGAGTAGCCCGGGGGCAGGTCGGCCACGATGCCCGGGACGAGCGACGGGCCGACGGCCGACGCGGTCTCCTCGTGGTTCAGCCCTGGGGGCAGCACGTAGAGGTCGGCGACCGGGCCGGGACGGAACAGCTTGCGGGCGCGGATCGCCCGCGTCGCCGCAGGCTCCATGACCAGGTCGGTCAGGCCCTCGTGGCCGGTCACGTGCGGCAGGACCGGCGTACCCTCCACGTCGGCGAGGACCAGCAGCGTCTCGCGGCCGTCGCGGGCGTTCGCCTCGGCCATGGCCAAGGCGATACCGGCCGCGTTCGGGCTCTGCGATGCCGAGACGACCAGCAGCGCACCGGGGCCACCGCTGGCGAAGGCGCGCGCGCTCAGCTCGCGGCGGGCCAGCGCACCGCTCGCTTCCGCACCCAGTGCAGTGATCTCGTACTGCGGGAGCTCCGGAGCCGACCGGTGCCAGATCCGCCGCCGGTTCCCCTCGGAGGCCGCGATGACCGGCGAGCTCGACGCCCGCGCAGCCTGGTCGCGAGTCAGGATGTACGGCGTGAGGTGCGTCCTCGCCAGCGCGAGGCCCAGACCGAGCACCAGCCCGAGGATGCCGCCGACCAGGATGTCCCGCGCCACCATGGGCGACGATGACGCGGTGTCGGTCGTGGCCGGGGTGACCAGCTCGCTCCCGGCGCCCACGCCGGTCAGCGCCTTGCGCATCGCGGAGGCATCGTCAGCGGCCTGACGGGCTTCGGTGGCCAGCCCGACCCGCTGGTCGCGCAGCTGGCTCGCGGTCTGCGTGTCCCCACGCGCGACGGCCTCGTCGATCTGGCTGACCAGCGACCGGGACTGCGTGTTCGCGGTCTTTGCCCGGTCCGTGGCCTGACCGGCCAGTGTGGTGAGCAGGGCCTTGGCCGCGTCGTTGCGCTGCTTCAGGTAGATGTTCGCGATCGCGTTCGCCCGCTGCACGGCCTGTGCCGCGGTGGGCCCATCGGTCGTCACCAGGTACGCGTTGTCGGTGACCGCCTTGACCCGGGTCACCGTGGCGAGATCCTGGATGGTCTGGTCGGTGGTCGGGAGCCCGAGGGACTGCGCGACACCGCGCAACAGCCGCGGGCTCGCCATCACTCGTGCCTGGGTCTCGGCCGGCAGATCCATGCCGAGCGGTCCGGTCTTGTCCGTACTGCTCGGCAGCTTGCCGACCAGCGCGGGCGGCACCGCCGGACCGATGACGAGCTGACTGGACGCCGTCCAGCGCTGGGTCTGGGCCAGCGCGAAGACCGACGCGCCCACCAGACCGAGCACGACACAGGCCAAGATCAGCCACTTCTGCCGTAGCAGTGACTGAGCGGTTTCCCGCCAGACCACGGTGCCCGGTTCCATCCCAACCTCATTCCGTCGATCAGCGCGCATCAGGATAGCCACGACGGCAGGGCGTGGCGAGTCGGTCTCGCTCTGTGCCCTAACCTCTAGCCAAGGTCTCGGGGGCACGTAGCAGACCGTTTATGTCCTAGGGGGGACATCGCAGCATGAAGAGATGGTTCGTCACGTCCGTTACCGCCGCGGCTTTGGTGGCGGGATCACTGGTGTTCGCGCCGGCCGCGCAGAGCATCGAAGCCTCGCTTTCGGCCACCGACAGTCCCGTCTGGCAGACCAACGCCAGCGTGCAGGGCTTGGCCGTCGCCGGAGGCAAGGCCTACGCCGGAGGCCGGTTCACCAGTGTCCGCCCGCCAGGCGCCGCGGCCGGTACCAGTGAGGTCGCCCAGGCGTATCTGGCCGCCTTCGACCAGAGCACCGGCGAGCTGGCGAGCTCCTTCGCGCCGGTGCTGAACGATCAGGTGTACGCCGTCGCCGCATCCGCCGACGGATCCCGGATCTTCATCGGTGGCGACTTCACCACGGTCGGCGGCGTCACCCGCAACCGGATCGCCGCGTTCGACACCGCCACGGGCGCACTGCTCGCGGACTGGAAGCCGAGCGTCTCCTACCGGGTCAAGACGATCGCCGTCTCCGGAAACACCGTGTACTTCGGTGGCTCGTTCGGCCTCGTCAACGGCCAGGACCGGCCCCGGCTCGCCGCAGTGACCGCCGACACCGGCGCACTGCTGCCGTTCGCGCCCAACGTCAACGGTGATGTGTACGCCGTGGACGCCACCGATGACGGCTCGAAGGTATACGCCGGGGGCCAGTTCAGTCAGGTCAACGGCACCAGCCAGAACACCGTGGCCAGCCTGGACCCGGCGACCGGTGCCGTGCTCCCCTTCCCCGGGGCGTCCGCCGTACCGCCACCGAACGGCTCCTGCACGACCCGGGTCAAGTCGATCGACGTCAGCGGCGACACGGCGTACTTCGGGAACGGCGGTGACGGCGGTGGCTGCTTCGACGGCACCTGGGCCGTCGAGGTCGCGACCAATGCGCTGAAGTGGAAGAACCAGTGTCTCGGCGCGACCGAAGCGGTCAAGGTCGTCAACGGCTGGCTCTACAAGGGCTCGCACGCTCACGACTGCGCGAACCAGGGCGCCGGCGGCTTCCCGCAGGGCTTCGGCTACCGCTTCCTGCTCAGCCAGAAGCTCACCGACGGCCAGCTCGGCCCGTGGTTCCCGAACACCAACGCCGGTCCGCCCACCGAGGTCGGCCCGCTGGCGTTCGCGACCGGCGGCAGCGACCTGTGGGTCGGTGGCGACTTCACCACCACGAACGGCGTCGGCCAGCAGGGCCTGACCCGCTTCACGAACGCGGGTCCGGGTGCAGCACCCGCCAAGCCGGCGAAGCTCACGCCGTACAGCGTCGATGCGGGCACTGTGCAGATCCACTTCCCGACTGTGGTCGACAACGACGACAGCACGCTGACCTACCGCCTGCTCAAGGGCTTCAGCAACACCACCATCGCCACGTGGACGGCCAAGTCGACGCCATGGGACCGGCCCTGGCTGCACTACACGGACACCAACGTCACACCCGGCGAGTCGACGAACTACCGCGTCGAGGTCACCGACGGCAGTACGACGCTGCGCGGCAACTACTCCGACCCGGTGACCGTGGCGAGCGCGAAGTCCACGGCCTACGACCAGATCGTCGGCGCCGACGGCCCGCAGGCCTACTGGCGACTCGGCGAGCCCTCCGGTACGACGACCTCGGTCGACGCGTCCGGCCAGAGCAACAACGGCACCTTCACCGGTATGGCGCTCGGCGCGGCCGGTGCGATCGCCGGGAACACCGCTGCGTCCACCAGCTCGAGCAGTGGCCGGATGGTGGGTGAGAAGGCCTACAGCATGCCGCAGCAGTTCACCGTCGAGGCTTGGATCAAGCAGAGCGGCAGCAAAGGCGGCCGCATCCTCGGCTTCGGCAACTCCAAGACCGGCAACAGCACCGGCGGCGGCGACCGGATGCTCTACCTGCGCTCGAACGGCGCGGTGCTGTTCGGCGTCAACGACGGCTCCCAGCGGACCGTGACCAGCCCGTCGGGCAAGAACGACAACCAGTGGCACCACGTTGTCGGCACCTTCGACAACGGTCTCCTGAAGCTCTACGTCGACGGAGTCCTGTCCGGCAGCACCAGCGCCGGCACGGCGTCCCTGTACTACGGCTGCTGGCGGATCGGGTACGACAACACCAGCTCGTGGACCGGCGGCGGGGCCACCCAGACCGGACTGGCGATCGACGAAGCGGCGGTCTACCCGTATGCCCTGAGCCCTGCACAGGTGCAGACGCACTACGATGCCCGATGAGCATTCTGTCGGGGAGTTGTCGCTCAAAGTCATCATGCGCTTGACTGATGCTCCCCGCCCAGTCAAAGGAACTTGATGAAGAAGCTAGTTCTGATTGTCGTCACCGCCGCGGCCGTCGTCGCCGCGGCGCTGATCCCGTCCGGCCCACCCGTAGAGGCTGCCTCGAAGGGCTTCGGCTCCGCGGTGTCGGCGGTGCGGCAGACCGCCTGGCAGACGAACAGCAGCGTGAACGCCCTGGCGGTCGCCGGGAACGTCGTCTACGCCGGTGGCCTCTTCGACAGGATCCGTCCGCCGGGCGTGGCCAAGGGCAAGCAGGAGGCGGTCCGCACTTATGTTGCCGCCTTCAACAAAACCACCGGCGCGCCGACCACCTTCGCCCCGAAGCTGAACGGTCCCGTCTACAGCATCGCGACCAGCCCGGACGGCAAGTGGGTGGCGCTCGGCGGTGACTTCAGCACGGTGAACGGCGTGAAGCGCAGCAAGATCGCGCTGTTCAGCGTCGCCACCGGCCAACTGGCCGCGAGCTGGGACCCGGTGGTCGCGGCCCGGGTCAAGTCGATCGCCATCTACGGCAACAGCGTCTACTTCGGTGGTGCGTTCACCAAGGTCGACGGCCAGGTCCGCAACCGCGTCGCCGCCGTCACCCTGAACACGGGTGTGCTGCAGGCGTGGAACCCGAACGCCGACGACGACGTCTACGCGGTCGCGACCTCCGACAACGGCGCCCGGGTCTTCGTCGGCGGCCCGTTCACGACCATCAACGGCCGTGACCACTACTCGCTCGCGATGGTGAACCCCACCACCGGCGCCGCGCTGGCGATGCCGGCCGCGGCCGAGATCCCGAAGCCGACCTGGGGCTGCACCACCCGGGTCAAGGTGATCGACACCGCCGACAACAAGGTCTTCATCGGCAACGGCGGGGACGGGGCGGGCTGCTACGACGGGATCATCGCCGCCGACGCGACCACCGGCAAGCTGCTCTGGCAGAGCAACTGCCTGGGCGCGAACGAGGCCCTCAAAGCGATCGACGGCTGGCTCTACAAGGGCTCGCACGCCCACGACTGCAGCCAGGACGGCTCGTTCGGCGACGGGACCGGCACGCACTTCCTGCTCGTCCAGAGCGGGGCCACCGGCAAGATCGGCCCCTGGTTCCCGAACACCGACGCCGACCAGAACAGCGCCACCAAGGTCGGCCCGCTGGCCTTCGCCGGCGACAGCACCGGTCTGTGGGCCGGTGGCGACTTCCTCAACGTGAACGGCAAGCCCGCCCAGGGCCTGACCCGCTTCAGCAGCGCGCCGGGCGGTTCGGTGCCCGGCGTACCGAAGGCGCCGGCGGTGACCGCGGGCGCCGCCAAGGTCACGATCAAGTTCACCGACGTCTACGACGCCGACAACATCGGGCTGGTCTACAACGTGTTCCGCGGGAACACCAGGATCGGCTCCTACAAGTACAACTCCTACTTGTGGGAGAAGCGGAAGACCTACACGGTGACCGACACCGGTGTGAAGTCCGGCCAGACGGTCGGATATCGAATCGAGGTCACCGACGACCGCAACACGGTCAAAAGCTCGACAGCGTCAGTGAAGGTGCACTAGAACTAAGGGTCTGCCCGACCGGGCAGACCCTTCGCTTTCGCCCACCGGCCGCCTGCCGGTCCCCTGCCAAAATTCAACACAGTCGCCCGTTTTTCGCCCTCTTTACCCATAGCCGCACGGGGCGGCCCGATCTACCTTTGAACCCAAGGGGGGTTCATAAAAGTGAGGAAATTAATCGCTGCGCTCAGCGCGGCAGGTCTCGGCGTTGCCGGGCTCCTGGTCGCCCTGCAGCCGGCTCAAACCGCTGTCACCACCGCCGGTCCGCTCACCGCGCTGCCGGCCTCGGCCTGGCAGACCGACGCGAGTGTGCTCGGACTCGCCGTCGCCAAGAACAAGGCCTTCGTCGGTGGCCGCTTCCTGAACGTGCGTCCGCCGGGCGCCGCGCCGGGCGCCAGCCAGACCAGCCGGACGTATCTGGCGGCCTTCAACCAGACCACCGGTGCGCTCGACACGTCGTTCAACCACGTGCTGAACGGCATCGTCTGGTCGATCGTCGCCTCGGCCGACGGCTCGAAGGTCTACATCGGCGGTGACTTCACCAAGGTCGACGGCGTCACCCGGAACCGGCTGGCCGCCTTCGACACCACCACCGGCGCCCTGATCGCGAACATCAAACCCAGCGTGTCGTACCGGGTGAAGACGCTCGCCATCGGCGGCAACAGCCTGTACTTCGGTGGCTCGTTCGGACTCGTCAACGGGGTGACCCGCAACCGCGCCGCCGCGATCAGCACGGTCGACGGCACGCTGCAGCCGTGGGATCCGAACGCGGATGCCGACGTGTACGCGATCGACGCGGCCGACGACAACTCCAAGGTCTACCTCGGCGGCACCTTCACCACGGTCGGCACCACCAGCCATTGGGCGGTGGCCAGCGTGAACAGCACCACCGGTGCGATCCTGCCGTTCACTGCCGCCTCCGCCGTACCGGCCCCGACCACGAAGTGCAAGAGCCGGGTCAAGGACATCGAGACGGTCGGCACCAAGGTGTACTTCGCCAATGCCGGTGACGGCGGCGGCTGCTTCGACGGCACCTGGGCCGCTGATGTCGCTACCGGCAACCTGGTGTGGAAGAACACCTGCCTGGGCGCGACCGAGGCGATCACGATGGTGCAGGGCTGGCTGTTCAAGGGCTCGCACGCCCATGACTGCGGTGCTGCCACGTCGGGCTCCGCGTTCCCCGACGGCTACGGCAACCACTACCTGCTGCTGCAGAACCCGGCCGACGGCAAGATCGGTCCCTGGTTCCCGAACACCAACGCCGCGGCACCGACCCAGGTCGGTCCGCTCGTCTCCGCCACCGGCGGGGCCGACCTGTGGGTCGGCGGTGACTTCACCACGGTGAACGGCGCCGGTCAGCAGGGCCTGGCTCGCTTCACCGGGCTCGGGAACGGCGCTGTGCCGCTCGGCCCGGCGTTGCCGACGCTGTCCAACGCCGTCACCAAGCAGGTGAAGGCGACCGTCCAGACGTCGCTCGACAACGACGACGTCACGCTCACCTACCGCCTGCTGCGCGGGTCGGCGAACACGGTCGTGGCCACCACGACCGCGAACTCGACCTTCTGGAGCCGGCTGAGCATCTCGCTGACCGACACCAACGCACCAGTCGGTTCGCAGACGTATCGCATCGAGGTGACGGACGGGAAGAACACCGTCCGCGGTGGCTTCAGCACCATCACCGTCAAGTAACCAGCTGTGGTTGAGCCCCCGGTCCCTCTGGGCCGGGGGCTCAGTCATGAGACGCGGCGGCGTCATACCAGAGGCGTACGTCCGGACCGCCAAGATGAGCCTGCTGGCCGATGCCCGGTGGCCTGTCTGCCGGGGATGCTGTTCTCATGACAAGGACCCTGCGACTGGTTGGTGCAGTCCTGGCCGGTGCCGCACTCGCGACCGCACTGATGATCGGCTGCCATCGGCCCGGGACCCGCATGTGGACGACCGCGGCCTCCCTGACGATCACCATCGCCGACCAGATCCGCGGCGGCGCCGACACCATCAACCCGTCGACGTTCACCAGGCTGCTGGGCAACAGGTAGTTCAGCTGTTGGCGCGGCGGTGCGCAGCGATCGCGCGGTGCGCCTGGTGCATCCACAGCAGCAGGGTGCAGAACGACGCCCCGGCCAGACCCCAGGCCGCGCCCTTGGCGCCCTCCAGAAGTGCCCCTCCGACGCCGCAGACGACCAGTACGACGGATGAGACCAGCCGGACGCCCAATCCACGGTTCGCGGCCGCCAGAGCCCGCAGAATCGCGAAGGCACCCGCATTCGAGGCCCCGAACGCCTGCAACAGGATCACCGGGATCAGTACGGCGTGTGCCTGCGCCCAGACACCTGGTCCCAGCAGCTCGCGCCCCACGACCGGTGGCAGCAGCAGGAAGACCGCTCCCCAGGCCAGCGCCCCCGCACCGACCCCGAACGAGATGGCCAGTCCGACCAGCCACAGCCGTCGGTAGGAGTGCCGCAGCGCACGGCCTGCCTCGGGCACGGAGATCATCCGGATGCCCTGGTTGAGCACGTTCACCGGGCCCAGCAGCACCTGAGCGCCACGGATACCCGCAGTGGCAGCCAAACCAGCGGCAGCGGTGATGCCGAGCATGTAGACCTGGATGGTGCCCGAGATCGCCAGCATCTCCCCGACATACTTCGGGGTCAGGTCCCAGTTCCGGCGCACCCACTCCCTGATCAGCTGCCGTCGTGGCGCCACCCCGGACTGGAAACGACCAGCGATTGCGGCGATCACCGCACCGAGGCCCCAGGCGAAGGTGATCGTGGCTGCGGAGTCGGTGTCGGTCAGGTACAGCCCGCCGAAGATCGCGAGCATGCTCAGCAGCCAGATCAGGTCGTTCAGGAAGGCCTTATAGCCCTCCCCCACGACGAAGAACGCCCAGCGCCACGCGTCCTGCAGCAGTAGACCGGGCATCGTGACGGCGAAGGCGATCAGTACGCCCTTGGACGGCACCCCTGGGAACAGGGCGATCGCCAGCGCGACCAGTAGCGCGAGAGACCCGACGAGCAGCGCAGTCGCCGTACTGGCTCGGACTGCTCGCTCCCAGGCCGGACTGCGGCCTTCAGCGGAGTGCCGGACGGCCAGTGGCTCGGTGGCGATCGCACGGGAGACGTTGAGCGCGATCGTGTAGCCGCCGAAGGCCAGTGCGTACACACCGAAGTCGGCGACCGAGCTCGACCGCGCCACGACCACACCGACAGCCAGATTGCTCAGGCTGGACAGAGCCTGGTCGCCCAAACCCCAGCCCGCGCGACCGGCCGGTCCGGCCAGTCGACGTAACTTCGGCCGCCGGAACCTCACCCCGGCACGTTACACAGCACGCGGTGGGCGGCGCAGGATGCCGAAGGCGAAACGCGGGATGCCGATCAGATAGCGCTTCCAGAGCCGCCGCGGCTCCTTGTACAGCCGGTAGCTCCACTCCAGCCCGGCGCGCTGCATCCACAGCGGCGCACGGTCGAGCCGGCCGGTGTGGAAGTCGAACGCCGCGCCGACGCCGATCAGGATCGATGCGTTCAGACGCTCGCGGTGCTCGGCCATCCAGCGCTCCTGCTTCGGCGCACCGAGGCCGATCCAGATGATGTCCGGCCGCGCCGCGTTCAGCCGGTCGACCGTCTCGGCGTCCTCGGCCTCGGTCAGCGCCCGGTACGGCGGGCACTCGACCCCGACCACCTTCAGCGCCGGGTGCTTGTCCTGGAACGTCATCCGCAGCTCGTCGGCAACGCCCTCGGCACCGCCGTAGAAGTACTGCGTCCAGCCGCGCTCGGCTGCCTCGGCCATCACGCGCTCGAGCAGGTCCGGCCCGGCCACACGGTCCATCTGCTCGAAGCCGGCCTTCTTGCCGGCCCAGACCAGCGGCATCCCGTCCGGCACGACGAGGCCGGCCGTGTTGTAGACGTGCGCCAGCCGCTCGTCCGCCTTCGCGTGCAGCAACGCGTTCATGTCGGTGACGCACACCAGCTGACGCTCACCGTTGTCGATCCAGCGCTCGAAGGTCGCGACCGTGGCATCGAGATTGGTCACGCTGACCTGGATGCCGAGTACGTCGACGCGGTCCGCTGCCGTCGCAGGGGCCTCAAGGTCGGTCATCGGTCGTCCTCCGGGTTCAGCAGGGCCAGATCCGCGTCGACCATGATGCGGACCAGTTCAGGCACGTGGGTCTGGGCCTTCCAGCCCAGCTCGGTGTTCGCCTTCGACGCATCACCGATCAACGAATCAACCTCTGTCGGACGCTCGTACCGGGAGTCGTGGTCGACGAACTCCTCCCAGTCCAGCCCGACATGCTCGAACGCCAACGACACGAAATCACGCACCGAGTACGACGTACCGGTCGCGATCACGTAGTCCGCCGGGACGTCGTGCTGCAGCATCCGCCACATGCCCTCGACATACTCGGGCGCATAGCCCCAGTCACGGCAGGCATCCAGATTCCCCAGATACAACCGCTCCTGCCGGCCGAGCTTGATCGCCGCCACCGCACGAGTGATCTTCCGGGTCACGAAGGTCTCACCACGCCGCGGCGACTCGTGGTTGAACAGGATCCCGTTCACCGCGAACATGTCGTACGCCTCGCGATAATTCCGCGTCATCCAGTACCCGTACAGCTTCGCCGCCCCGTACGGCGACCGTGGGTAGAACGGGGTCAACTCGTTCTGCGGGGGCGGCGTCGCACCGAACATCTCCGACGACGACGCCTGATAGAACCGGCAATCCAACCCGATCATCCGGATCGCCTCGAGCAACCGCGTCGTCCCCATGCCCGTCGTGTCACCGGTGTACTCGGGCTCATCGAACGACACCCGTACATGCGACTGCGCGGCCAAGTGATACACCTCAGCCGGCTGGATCGACGCCAGCAACGTCACCAGCCGCGACCCGTCGGTCAGATCCCCGTAGTGCAGGAACAGCCGCTTCCCGGTCTGATGCGGATCCTCGTACAGGTGGTCGATCCGCTTCGTGTTGAACGTCGAAGCCCGCCGGATCAACCCGTGCACCTCGTAGCCCTTGGCAAGCAAGAGCTCAGCCAAGTACGACCCGTCCTGCCCGGTGATACCAGTGATGAAGGCTTTTTTCATGCAGAGTGCTCCAAGTACCAGGCGTAGGTGGCGGCCACTCCGTCAGAGAGGTCGATGGTCGGCTTCCACCCCAACGCCCGCAGCCGGCTCACATCGAGCAGCTTGCGCGGCGTCCCGTCCGGCTTGGACAGATCGTTGCTAATGGCCCCTTCGAACCCGACGACGCGGGCCACGAGCTCAGCCAGCTCCTGGATCGTTACATCGTCACCGACCCCGACATTGATCGGCTCCGGCTCGTCGTACACGTCCAGCAGATGCAGGCACGCATCGGCCAGGTCATCCACGTGCAGGAACTCGCGGCGCGGCGTACCGGTCCCCCACAGCACCACCTCGGGCGCACCCGCGACCTTGGCGTCGTGGAAACGCCGGATCAGCGCCGGCAACACGTGCGACGACGTCAGGTCGAAGTTGTCGTTCGGTCCGTACAGATTGGTCGGCATCGCCGAGATCCAGCGCAGCCCGTACTGCCGGCGGACCGCCTGCACCTGCATGATGCCGGCGATCTTCGCGATCGCGTACGCGTCGTTGGTCGGCTCGAGCTCGCCGGTCAGCAGACTCGACTCGCGGATCGGCTGCTCGGCGTACTTCGGGTAGATGCACGACGATCCGAGGAACAACAACCGCGGCGTCCGTACGTCGAGCGCCGCGTCCATCAGGTTCACCTGGATGCGCAGGTTGTCGCTGAGGAACTCGGTCGGGTGATCCCGGTTGGCCAGAATGCCGCCGACCCGGGCCGCGGCATCGATCACCACGTCCGGCTTGTGCTCGGCGAAGAAGGCGAAGGTCGCATCGCGGTCCCGCAGGTCCAGCGAGGACGACGTGGCACCGATCAGCCGGGTGTGTCCGGCCGCCTCCAGCCGCCGCCAGATGGCGGAGCCGACGAGGCCACGGTGGCCCGCCACATAAACGGTCGCGTCTTGGTCCATTTCAGTACGCTCCCGCGCCGTAGATCACCGCACGCACGGTCTTCCAGAGAATCAGCAGATCAAGGGTCATCGACCAGTTGTCGACGTACCGCAGGTCGAGCCGGACCGACTCGTCCCAGGACAGGTCGCTGCGGCCGCTGACCTGCCACAGGCCGGTGATGCCGGGCTTGACCAGCATCCGGCGGGAGTCGTCGGCGGCGTACAGCGCGACCTCCTCGGACAGCGGCGGGCGCGGCCCGACCATCGACATGTCACCGCGGAGCACGTTGAACAGCTGCGGCAGCTCGTCGAGCGAGAAGCGCCGGATCCAGCGGCCCAGCGGTGTCATCCGCGGGTCGTCGCGCATCTTGAAGATCACGCCGTTGCCGTCGCTCAAGGCGTAGAGATCGCCGAGCCGCTGCTCGGCATCGGAGTACATGCTGCGGAACTTGAGCATGGTGAACTCGGTGCCCGCGCGGCCGACCCGCTGCTGCCGGAACAGCACCGGCCCCGGGCTCGACAGCCGGACCGCGAGCGCCAGGCCGATCAGGAGCGGCGAGAGCAGGACGATCATGCCGAGCGCGAGGGCGCGGTCGAAGGCGGCCTTGATCAGATGCGGACCGCCGCTGACCGACGGGCGCTCCAGGTGCAGCAACGACAAGCCGGCGACCGGCCGGACCGAGATCCGCGGTCCGGCGACCTCGATGATGCCGGGCGAGACGATCAGCTCGATGCCGCGCTGCTCGAGCGCCCAGGACAGCCGGCGCAGTGAGTGGCCGACCAGCTCCGGGTCGGTGGCGATGGCAACGACCTCGACCGCGTGCCGGTCGGCGGTCGCCAGGATGTCCGCCGCGTCCAGCTCATCGACGTGCAGCGGACCGTCGGTCACCTCTTCGGCGCGCGGCCGGCAGGTGGCGACCACCCGGAACCCGTCGGTCGGCCGGCTCTCGAGGTGCTCACACAAGGTTGCGGCCGGGACGCTGTGCCCGACCACGAGAACCCGATGCATACAACGGCCTCGAACCCGGTGCCGATGCAGGTCTTTGCGCAGTGCGTAGCGCAGGAAGAGCGCGGCCGCGCACATCACCGGGATCGCCAGCACGACGAAGCCGCGGGCGATCTCGGTCTTCGTCACGTACGACGCCATCGCCACGGCCGCGGTCAGGCCGACCCCGGACCGCAGCAGCGAACGGAACTCGTCCGGCCCGGTGCCGAAGTACCGGGGGTCGTAGCCCTTGGACAGCGCGACCGCGGCCACCCAGGCCAGCGGCAGCAGGCTGCTCACGATCAGATAGCCACTGCCGACACCGGAACCGAAGCGGGTCAGCAACGCGACGAAGACGCCGAGCATCGCGGCCAGCAGGTCACCGCCGACAGCGGCCCAGCGATACACCCCGACCCAGCGGGGCTCGGTCGAACGCGACGACCGCGGAACGATAGCGGGAACTTCGTGCGGAACCACCCAGAACGGACGACGGCCATCGACCGCGTCCGGCGCCTCAGCTCCGCTCACTCCGCTTCCTCGTGTCTGCGCGTCATACCTGTCAAACGGGGATCACCGCACTAAGTGACGGTGAAATCCGGGTTTCCTCATTCCAAATTCCACTCGCTCATTGACAGCGAGTCACGGCAGGTTACTACGCGCCGCCAGGTACGGCGACCTCCGAAGCGGAACCGTTGCAGAGAACTTGCACAGCCCGATCGGGCACCAGCCTGGGCAACCTTCGCATACCGGAAAGGACGTGAGGCAGCCAACACTCGATGGACGCCGAACTTAGGTGACCCTAACCTGGTGGTCATCACCCCCCGTAGCGAAGGAGCGGAATGACCACGATCGACGACCTGATCGGTTTCGGGGCCGATGCGTGCCACGGCTACGCGCCGGAACCGAACGCGGCGGTGTGGCTGGCCGCACGCCGCGATCGGGACGCCGTCCCCAGCGGCGCCGGTCTGGGCGGTGACACCGTTCCGGCCGCGGAGCTGGGCCCGGAGACCCGCGCCGAGTTCGCGGCCACCCTGGCCGAGCGCGGCCTGGACCTCGCCGACTTCCAGCTGATCGCCCTGCCTCCCCGGCACTGGACAGACCGGATCGCGGTAACCCTGGCCGGCGAACTCGCCCGCCGCAACCTCGTACTCCTCGGCGAAAACTCCTACGCCTCAGCCCGAGCCGTCTGAACAGCGGCCCGGGCGAGGGATTCAGACGGTGGCGGGCTTGGGGGTGTCGAAGGATTCGATGATGTCGGACGGGATGTGCTCGAGGTCGCTGACCCGGAGGTAGTCGCCCATCGTGGTGCCGGTGCACTCGGAGTCGATGTTGGGCGCTCCGCGGCCACTGGTCGCGTCGTCGAGGTGGACGGTCCGCAGGTCGATGCTGAACCGGGTCCGTCCCGACGTGTTCGGCACGCTGGAGTGCAGTTGGGCCCCGGAGAACAGGATCAGGCCGCCCGGCTTGACGATCGGGCGCAGTTGCGGGACCAGCTCGACCTCTTGTTCGGGCTTCGGCTGGATCCGGGTGTCGACGCCGATCTGGGTCGCCGCGATCTTCCGGCTGGTGGCGTTCCAGTCCGCGTAGTTGTAGACCCGCGAGCTGTTCCGCACCGGGGTCTCCCAGTACTTGGGGTGGAAGGCCAGCCCGTTGGTCTCGCCGATCGCGAAGATCGGCAGCCACCAGTTGAGCTGGACCGAGGGCGCGGAGTACCAGGTGTCGCGGTGCGGATGGAACGCGAACGCGATCCCGGTGGTCAGGTAGTCGTCCGACGTCGAGCTGCGCATCCGCGGCACGTCGAGATAGACCTGCTTGGGGTCGCAGCCGAAGTCGGTCAGCATCTCCTGGATCAGCCGCTTGGACTCCGGGTGGTGGATGAAGCGCGGCTTGAGTTCGGCCAGCAGGGCGGCGTAGTCCTCCACCGCCATGTCGTACTGCGCGGTCTCCGGGTCCATCGGCGCGAACGCCTCCTTGGCCAGCTCGGCCGCGAACTCGGTCAGCGCCAGCGTCGACGGACGCGGCGAGTAGACGAACAGGTCGCCCTCGTACAGCTTCTCGCGGCGCTCGTCGTCAGTGAGCTCCGCGTCGACGTAGATGGAATGCATGGTGTCCCCCTTCAGACAACCGGCTGCGCGGGGCGAATCCCCGTGTTTTCGAGAAAGGCCAGCGCCCGCTGCCCGGCGACGTCGGCGGTGAACTCCACCTCGGCCCGGGCCCGCGCGGCGGCGGCCAGATCGGACTGCTCGGCCGGACTCCCCATCAGGCCGATCAGTACGTCAGCGGCCGCGACGGAGTCGTCGAGCGGCCAGAACAATCCGTCCGTTCCGGGACGCACCACTTCGGGTACGCCGCCAACCGGAGCAGCGATCACCGGGAGGCCTTCGGCCATCGCCTCGGCGAGCACGATGCCGAAGCTCTCGGTGGTCGAGGTGTGGCAGTAGATCCGGTGTTCACGCATCAAGGCCCGGGCATCGGCCTGGTAGCCGAGGAAGGTCACCTGGTCCGCCAGCCCGAGCTCGGTGGCCCGCGCCTCGAGGGCGGACCGCTCGACGCCGTCGCCGACCACCGAGAGCGTGTAGCGATGACCGCGCTCCGCGGCGGCCGCGAGGATCTCCAGCAGGTAGCGGTGGTTCTTCCGTGAGTCCAGCCTGCCGACGGTGATCAGGTCGGCGCGCGGCTCGGCGCGGCCGTGCGTCGCCGGCCTGCTCGCGACGGCGTTCGGAATCACCGCGCCCGGTACGTCGCGCAACGCCGGAAGCCGTGCTTCCAGGCCGGCCCGGGTGAACTCGGAGACGTACACGATGCCGTCAAGTCCGCCGAGTACACGCTCTTCGGACGATCGGATGGATCGGAACAGCCGGCCGTCACGGGGCAGCTCGCCCTCGTCGGCCCACTCGTCGGCCTGGGAGGTGTTGAAGTGCGTCACCATCACCACCGGCTGGGTGGTCCGCACCTGCAGCGCGACCCCCGCGGAGATCGGGCACTGCGCGTAGATCACCGCGTCCGGCCGGTCGGCGAGCCACTTGGCCAGCGCCACCTTCAAGTACCGGGCGTGCCAGTGCTCGTGCCACCACACAGCCGCGGCCCGGCTGATCGGCCGGATGCCGAGCCGGGCGGCGAAGAGCGGCAGCACGAACGGTGACCGTGCCTGGAACGGCGTCACGACCTGCACCGGCTCCGACCGGCCGCGCAGATAGGCGTCGAAGGTCCGCACGTGACTTTGCAGGCCCGATCCCCCGTCGTACCGCATCAGGCTGGCGATCACGATCTCTGTCATACCGCGGCGCTCTCCACTGCGGCCGCGGCGACGTGTTGCCGCCGGGCCTTGGCCAGCCGCTGCCACCAGAGAGCCGCACCAGCGACAGAGGCGCAGGCACTCCCCCAGACAACACCCTCGGCGTGCCAGAACACACCACCGAGCGCAGCCAGACCGACAAACAGACTGGTGACGATGACCTGGACCTGCATGGTCTGGTCGGCTCGACCCAACGCCCGCAGCCCGGCCGACGGACCAACCTGCATGCAGCCGGCAGTAGCGCTGACGATCACGCCGAGCACCAGCGCCTCCGCACCCGGCCAGACGGAGCCGAGCACCAGCTCACCAACGCCGAGCGGGAAGATGACGAGGATCACCACACCCCACGCGAGCGCCATACTGGCAAGGCCGCCGCTCAGTGCGGCACACAGCTTCCACAGCGCCCGGTCACTCCGCCCAAGCGCCCTGGCAGCCTCCGGTACGGCGACCTGTCCGACACCCATGAGCAGCGCGGCCACCGGACCGATGAGCATCTCCGCTCCTCGGATCGAACCGGCCGCGGCCAATCCACCGGTCGCGGCAACGATCAGTGGCCGGATCTGGCCGCCGGCACCGAGGACGACGTTCTCGATCAGGAACCGCCCTCCGAGGTCGCCGTGCCGACGCATCCACTCGGCCGCGGCCGCGGGTCTCGGTACGACACCGCCCTGCCAGATCCCGAACAGCCCAGCCACTGCCGCCGTACCGCCGAAGGTGAGCAGTGCGGCGGTGAGTCCGAAGCCCAGGTACTGACCGGCGAACAGACCGCCGATCATCAGCACGGTCCAGACGGTGTCGTTGAGGAAAGTCTTCTTGCCGTCACCGGCGGCGAAGAAGGCCGACCGCCAGCTGTCCTGCAGCATCAGCCCCGGCATCACGATGCCGAGGGCAACAAACGCCGTACCGACCTCGGAGCCGGGGTGTGCCATCTTGAGGCCCAGACCGATCAACACACAGACCACACCGGTGACGACACCGACCAGCAGGGCGACACCGCCCGCGGCGGCCACGGCCTTCCGTCGGCTGTCCGCACCAGCGACGCTGTAGCGGACCATCAGCGCATCGGTCGACAGCGCCCGGGAGCAGTTCAGGGCGATCGAGTAGGCGAGGAAAGCCAGGCCGAGCGCACCCAGACCGGTTGCCCCGAGCAACCTCGCGACGAAGACCCCGAGCAGGAAGTTCCCCAGGCTGGAGACCGCCTGGTCGGCGATGCCCCACCCGAGCCGGCCGGCGACCTGCTTGCGGAGGTCGCTCATCGAACGGCCACCGGCTGGGTGGCGAACAACGCGGAGTCCAGATCGCGGAAGCCTTCGACGAGCCGCTCGCGGCACTCGGCCGAACTCTCGGCCAGCGTGCGGGCGATCTCCGGCGCGCCTGCCTCCAGCTCACCGACCTGCTCGACCAATAGGTCGATGTCGAGCGAGCGAACATCCTGGACGTACTCGGCCTGCCCCATCCCAGCCATCAGCGCATCGTGTTTGCGGCCGTAGGCGATGGCCAGCGTCGGCCGGCCCATCTTCAGGCCGGCCACGACGCAGTGGTAGCGCATCGCCACGACAGTCTGCACGGACGCGATCTGGTCCATCAGTCCGTCGAACGACGAGAACGGCTCGTAGCTGACCGGGAGCGGGCCGCTGCCCTGCCACCAGGTCCGCGCATGCGCGAGCACGGCGTCGGAGACCTCTTCGTCGAGGGCATCGCCGATCAGCAGACGGACGGTGCGGCCCGACTCGACCAGCTTCTGCACCAGCTCCTGCATCTGCGCCACGTACTTCGTGTGCACCTCGTCCGCGCGCGGACGGTCGGTCGGGGAGCCGTAGTAGGCCATGACCCCGACTCCGACCGACTTCGGCTCCGGGTCCTTCGTCACCTCGACCGGCAGCGCGAACGCGAGGTCGGCGTACGCCCGGTCCTGTGGCTTGGCGACTCCGGTCTCCCGGCCGACTTCCAGTGAGTACTCGTCGCGGAAGGAGCGGTAGTTGACCAGCCGTGCCGCGCTCTTCAGCAGGAAGCGGATCACCGGCTCCTCGACCCGAGAGCCACCAACGCAGACCAGTGCGGTCTTCACACCGAACAGGCGACCGGTCGCAGCCATCGCCAGCATGCTGAAGGGCAGCTCCCACGGTCGCTCCGGCAGCGTTCCCTCCAGTACGCCGGCACCCGGGATGATCACGACGTCGTGGCGGCGGACCCACCGCGCCGTACGCCAGGTGTCGATGATCGCCGCCGGACCGATCCGCAGCAGCGTGAGCAGCTTCTGTGCGATCGGGGAGCTCGCCTGCTTCCGGGACTGCAGCCAGTGCAGCTCGATGGCCGGAACACCGAATCGGCGGGTGATCGCCTCGGGGCCTTCGCACATGAAGTCGAGCACTGCGCCCGGCTGCTCGGTGTGCAGGTGGTCGAGGACCGCGTCCAGCATCGCGTCGTTGCCGATGTTGCCGCCGCCGAGACGTCCGTAGAGTCCGATCTTCATGTCAGTGTCCTTCCTGACCGGCAACGAGAGTCCGGATGGACAGGGCGTCGATCGCACCGAAGCTGGTGATCGGCGCCGGTCGCTCCGCACCCGGAAGTCGACGGGTGACGCGGCTGGTCAGCCACTCCCGGATGTGCCGGTTGCACGCACGCTTGTCGGCCGCGCTCAGCGGCGCGCGCCGGACGGCCGCGTAGTACCCTCCGATGTACTCGGCGACGAGCCGGGCCGGCGGGTGCACGAGCTTGTTCGAACGCTTCGGGTCGAGGTTGCGCGACCAGCTGCTGATCGTCGGGTTCGCCTGCAGGGCACGGCCGTCGTGGTGGCGGCGGAAGTACAGCCACTCCGGCACCTGGAGGAAGCGGCCGTGCAGTGCGACCTCGGCCATGAACACCTGGTCCGCGTGGTAGAAGCTGCCGTGCGGCTTCACCTTGCGCAGTACGTCGGCACGCAGGACGCCGTAGAAGTCGTCAGCCTGGATTGCCCCGGGCAGGTCACCGTCGCGCAGCATGCTCCGCAAGCGCTCGGGCGCCTCGGGCGAATCGGTGTGCAGCGGGTACTCGAGCGCCTGGATGACGTTGTCCTCGCCGTCGATCGCCGCGGTGTAGGAGTGCGTCAGTACGGCATCCGGGTGCTCGTCCAGCAGGTCGACGCACCGGGCAACCAGGTCGCGGCCCCAGAGATCGTCACCGGACGCCCACTTGAACAGCTCGCCGTGGCTCTTCCGGAAGACGAAGTCGTGGTGCGGTGCGGCACCGACGTTGTGGTCCTGGCGGTAGAACGTGATCCGCTCGTCGCGAGCGGCGTACTCGCGGCAGATGTCGTCCGTACTGTCGGTGGACGCGTTGCTGGACAGGATCAGCTCGTAGTCGGTGTACGTCTGGCCGAGCACCGCGTCCAAGGACTGGACCAGGTACTCCTCGCCGTTGTAGACCGGTAGGCCGATGCTGAGTCTGGGGTGGGTCATGTCGGGCTCCCAACTGAGTCGACGGCCGCAGGGCGGTTGATCCGATGGACCGGATCGAGGAAGCGTCGCGAAGAGGCGAGCGCGAGGACAGGTACTGCCAGTAGGAAGCCGCCGACGACGTCAGTGAGCCAATGCATCGACAGCAACAGGAGTGCGAAGCCCATGGTCAGTTCGGCCACGAGCACGAGCCACCAGGCCCACAGCGGTGGATGGCGGCGCCAGACAAACAAGATCCCGCCCAGGCAGCACAACAGGACCGTTGTGTGCCCGGACGGGTACGAGCCGCTGAAGAAGCCGACATCCTGGTGCGGATCGGGTCGCTGCAGGACAGCCTTGGTCACCTGGGTGACGAAGACGGTCACGGCAGCGAGGCCGGTCACGTAGAAGAGCGGAGCGAACAAGCGGCGTTGTACGGCGGCGATCAGCCCGGCGACGGCGAGCAGGGTGAAGGCGATCGGCGGACCGGCACCGTCGACGACCCAGCCGAAGGTCAGTTGCCATTCGCCCCAGACGTCGTCGGGCCGGAACACCTCGCGCGCCATGACGTCGAAGCTGTCGACCGGGTCGACGGTGACGAAGACCGCCAACGCCAGGAACACCACCAGGCTGATCACAGCCCAGCGGTGTGCCACCGACAACCTGGAGATCACGGGTCCCCTCTCAAGCGAACTTACGGAAGACGGGCTGGACCGGACGGCCGGGCAGGAACGCCGAGACGTCCTGCGCGTCGAGCGCCTTGTGGTAGACGGTGCAGGCCTGCGCGACCACCTCGAGGGTCCGCTCGATGTCGGCGTCGGTGAGCGCGCTGCTCACCACGAACGACGGACCGATCACGCCACCGAGGATCAGCTCGCGCAGGAACAGCGTCCGGTAGAGCTGCGACGGCAGGAAGTTCTCGTCGAGGGTCGCGAAGACCAGGTTGCTGGCCCGGCCGCGCACGATGACGTGCTCGCCGACACCGGCCGCCGCGGTGATCTCGCGGACGCCGGCCGCGAGCTTGTCACCGAGCTCGTGCAGCCGCGCCGAGATTCCTTCGGCCGCATAGACGTCGAGTACGGCGATCGCCGCGGCGAGCGAGTGGGTCTCGGCGCCGTGCGTGGTCGAGAGCAGGAACACGCGCTCGTTGCTGTCCCGCAGTCCGCCGCGTTCCATGTACTCGCGTCTGCCCGCGAGCGCCGACACCGCGAACCCGTTGGCGAGCGCCTTGCCGAACGTCGAGAGGTCCGGCGTCACGCCGTACAGGCCCTGGGCGCCGCCGTCGGCGAACCGGAACCCGGTGATCATCTCGTCGAAGATCAGCAGTGCGCCGAACCGGTGTGCCAGGTCCCGCAGTCCTTCGAGGTATCCGGGCGGCGGATCCTGCTGGGTCGCCGGCTCCAGAACCAGACACGCGATCTCGCCGGGGTACCGGACGAACATCTCCTCGGTCGCGGCCAGGTCGCCGTACGGGAAGCCCACCGTCAGATCGCCGATCGCGTCCGGGATTCCGGCCGCCATCGGGGTCCGGGTGATGAACCAGTCGTCGGTGGAGAAGAACGCGTGGTCCGCACAGATCGCGACCCGCGCGCGGCCGGTGATCGCGCGCGACAGCTTGATCGCGGCCGTGGTCGCGTCGGAGCCGTTCTTGGTGAACTTCACCATGTCCGCGGTCGGCACCGCGGTCAGGAAGCGTTCGGCCGCCTCGAGCTCGACGATGCTCGGGCGGACGAAGTTGCTGCCCCGGTCCAGCTCACGCTTGACCGCCTCGACGACCTTCGGGTGCTGGTGGCCGAGGCTGACGGCGCGCAGGCCGGAGCCGTACTCGATGTATTCGTTGCCGTCGACATCCCACACGTGGGCGCCGAGGCCGCGCTCGATCACCGGCGCCATGTTCTCGGGGTACTGGTCCTCGCCCTTGGCGTAGGTATGCGCGCCACCGGGGATCAGTTCGTGCAGGCGCGCGTTGGCGGCGATCGACTGATCGAACAACTTGGTCACATCAACCTCGCAAGGGCCTCGGTCAGGGACGGTGCGGCCAGGTCGCGCTCGGACATGAGCGTGACCGGCAGCGGCCAAGGGATGTCGAGTGCCGGGTCGTCCCAACGGATCGAGACGTCCTCGGACGGGTCGTGCGCCCGGTCGATCCGGTACGACACATCGGCCGGCTCGGTGAGCGCCTGGAACCCGTGCGCGCACCCGGCCGGCACGTAGACGGTCACCTGGTTCTCGCCGGTCAGGTCGAACGTCTCACGCTGCCGATACGTCGGTGAGTCGGGGCGCAGGTCCACGACCACGTCCAGCACCGCTCCGTACGAGCACCTGACGAGCTTGGCCTCACCAGCGCCCGCACGGATGTGCATGCCCCGTACGACGCCGCGGCGCGACCGGGAAATGCTGTCCTGGACGAACGCGTCAGGGTCAAGGCCGGCCTGCTTCACCACGTCGCGGTCGAACGTGCGCGAGAAGAACCCACGCTCGTCGACATGCGGCGTCGGCCGGAAGATCAACGCACCGGCGATGCCGGCGACTTGTTCTACCTGCATGCTCATCGCCTCAGCTCGTGGGGCTCGGGAAGCGGGACCAGGTACGTCGCACCCCAGCCGCCGTCGGCCTCGAGCTGCGCGATCACCTCTTCGGCGATGTCCCAGGTCAGCACCAGTACGACGTCCGGCCGGGCAGCCTTCAGCTCTTCGACCGGCCGGATCGGGACCATGCAGCCACCGGGGATCCGGCGGCCGTGCTTGCCCGGGGCCTTGTCGACGGTGAACTCGAGCAGGTCGGTGCCGACCTTGCTCAGGTCGAGCAAGACCGGTGCCTTCGACGGAGCGCCGTACCCGAGGACCTTGCGGCCGGCGGCCTTGTGCCGGGTCAGCTCCGCGTGCAGTGCGCCGGCCGCGTGCGACGCGGCCTCCTGCAGGCTGGCCAGCTGGATCTCGTCCGCGATTCCGGCGGCCTCTTCGTCGGCCAGGACCACGTCGACGGAGGCATCCGGCTTGGCGTCGGCGGTGTGCCGCAGCATCACCATCAGGCTGCCGCCGTACATGTCCACCTGCTTGACCGATTCGATCGTCAGACCGTTCAGCTTGGCGATGTTTCCGACCGCACGCAGCGACTGGTACGACCAGTGGCCGTGCCGGATCGTGTCGAACTGGTTCCCGACGAACAGCGGCAGCAGGTGGTGGAACTCCATGACCAGCAGGCCACCGGGCGCGAGCCGCTCGGCCCGCAGCTCGAACGATTCGCCGAACTGCTCCGAGTGCACGATGCCGTGTACGTCGACCACGAGATCGGCCTTCTCACCGTCACCGGCCAGGCGCGAGCCGGCGGCGTACAGGTGGTCCAGCCAGGAGCCGCCGTGCGGGCTGCCGAACTCGAACACCACAGCACCGGCAAGCTGCGGGTAGTCGCGCAGGATCTCCTTCACCGACGACTCGGCGTGCGCGAGGCTCGTCGCCGACTCGACCGCCAGCGGCTCCTCGGCGATCTGCGCGTCGACCGGGCCGAGCTGGACCAGCGTGCAGTCGCGACACAGCCACAACGACAACGGCCAGCGCGGGTCGGGTCCGGGGGTGTCGGCCGTCGGGAAGTAGTCGGCCGTCGGCTGGTCACCGACATCGACCACCAGTACGACGTCCTCGCCCGCACAACCGCGGCACGTGAAGCTCACTGCATCTCCCCCAGTCACCATGTCAGCATCGCCTTGCCGGTCGTGAAGGCCTCGGCGTACCGGGCCCGGCACTCCATCCCGCGGAGCCGGGCGAGTCCGGTGAACGTCTCTTCGTCGAACCAGTCGTGCGGGACCTGGGACGGGTACGCCTTGTGCAGCAACGCGACCTTCTCGCGCATCTGCTCCTCGGTCAGGTCGACGTACAGCCAAGGGCGGCCGAGGTCGCCGTCCCACTTCGGGATCTCGTAGTGCAGGACCAGGTGGTCGCGCCAGACCGTCGGCGCGAGCTCGGCGATCAGCCGGTGGTCCTGGTGCGCGTCGTGCTTGCTCGGCGCCAGCACGAGGTCCGGCCGGCGATCGCCGCGAGCCGTTGCCTCGAGCAACTCCTTGGTCTCGTTCCAGTGCGCGGGCAGCCGGCCGTCCGGCAGCTCGGCCGACGTGACGGTCACCTCGCACTCGGGCAGGAACAGCTCCGCACCCCGGCGGGCCTCCTCGAGCCGCAACGGCGTACCGGTCGCGATCACGAACTCGGCCGTCAGCTCCGGCACGGACTCGGCCAGCTTCAGCAGCGTGCCGCCGCAGCCGATCTCGATGTCGTCCGGATGCGCGCCGAGGGCAACGATGTGGACCGGCCCGTCGATCAGGCCGAGCTGGAACGGAAGCATCAGAGCGCCACCACGACCGGGTCGTGACCGTTGAAGACGCGGTGCTGCTGCTCACGGTTCTCGTGCGACCACAGCGCCCATGGCTTCTTGCCCGAGCGGTAGAGGTCCTCGAGCTGGCTGCGCTCCTTGAGGGTGTCCATCGGCGCCCAGAACCCGTGGTGCGGGATCGCCTCGAGCTTGCCGACCGCGGACAGCCGCGGGAACGCGTCGCCGACCAGATCCTCGCCCTCGTTCAGGACGTCGAAGATCTCCTTCTTGATCACGAAGTAGCCGCCGTTGATCCAGACGTTCAGATCGGCCGCCGACCGCAGCCCGGTGACGCGCGAGTCGGTGCCGAACTCGACCACGTGGAAGGACGCCTGCGGCGGCACCGCGAGCAGGCTCGCCGTCACGTCGCTCGCGATCACGTGGTCGACGATCTTGTCCATCGGCGCGTCGGTCAGCACGTCGCCGTAGTTGGCCAGGAAGACGTCGTCGTCCTCCAGGTACGGCCGGACCCGGCGCAGCCGCTCACCGATGCTGGTGTCGATCCCGGTGTCGACGAAGGTGATCTTCCATTCGCTGATGTCGGAGTCGAGCAGCTCGATCCGCTGCCCGCCCTTCGTCATCACGAAGTCGTTGGAGACCGTCTCCTCGTAGCGCAGGAAGTACTCCTTGACCGCCGAGCCGCCGAAGCCCAGGCAGAGGATGAACTCGGTGTGGCCGAAGTGCGCGTAGTACCGCATCACGTGCCACAGGACCGGCCGGTCGCCGATCGTCATCATCGGTTTCGGTGCGGAATCCACGCCGCTGCGCATCCGCAGCCCGAAGCCCCCGCAGAAGATCACGACCTTCATCTGTGTTCCCTTCCCCCACTACTTTTCTTAGATCACTTCGAGGCGCGGGATGGGTACGACGAACTTCGCGCCCCACTCCCGTGCATAGCCGAGCTGGTGGACGATCTCGTCGCGCAGATTCCACGGCAGGATCAGGATGTAGTCGGGCCGCGTCTCGGCCAGGTGCTCCGGCGCGAAGATCGGGATGTGCGTGCCCGGCAGGAACAGTCCGTGCTTGTGCGGGCTGCGATCCACCGTGTACGGCAGCAGGTCCTCCCGGATACCGCAGTGGTTGAGCAGCGTGTTGCCCTTGCCGGGCGCGCCGTACCCGGCGACGGTCTTGCCGTCGCGCTGCGCCTGGATCAGGAACTCGACCAGCTCGGCCTTGATCGTGAAGACCTCGTTCGCGAAGCCGGCGTGGCCCTCGACCGTGTGCAGACCGGCGTCGGCCTCGTCCTGCAGGACCTTGCCGACGAGCTCGGTCGGCTCACCTGGCCCGTCCTTTGGCGCACCGTCGATCGGCGTGCTGAAGACGCGGATCGAGCCACCGTGGCTGGCCAGCTCCTGGACGTCGACGACCTTCAGGCCGGCCTTCTCCAGCGCGAGCGAGGCGGTCTTGAGCGAGAGGTAGGAGTAGTGCTCGTGGTAGATCGTGTCGTACTGGCGACGCTCGATCAGGCGGAGCAGGTGCGGGAACTCCAGCGACACCAGGCCGTCGTCCTTCACCAGCGCGCGCAGGCCCTTGGCGAAGTCGATGATGTCCGGGACGTGCGCGAACACGTTGTTCCCGGCGACCAGGTCGGCCTTGCCGTGCCGGGCGGCCGCGTCGGTGCCGGTCGCCTCGCCGAGGAAGTAGCTCTCGGTCCGGATGCCCTTCTCGTTCGCGATCTCGGCGATGTTGCCGGCCGGCTCGATGCCGAGCACCGGGATGCCGAGGGCAACGGCATGCTGCAGCAGGTAGCCGTCGTTGCTGGCGGCCTCCACGATCAGGCTCTCCGCGCCGAGGTCGAGCCGCTCCTGCATGTCGACGACGAACCGGCGGGCGTGCTCCACCCAGCTGGTCGAGTACGACGAGAAGTACAGGTAGTCGGAGAAGACGTCGTCAGCCGCCACGTACGCCGGAAGCTGGACGAGCAGGCAGTTGTCGCAGATCCGCACGTTCAGCGGGTAGAAGGTCTCCCCGGCGTCGATCTGGTCGGCGCTCAGGAAGCTCTCGCACGGCGGCGACATGCCGAGGTCGACGAACGTGCGGTTCAGGTCCTCGCCGCACAGGCGGCACGAAACAGTGGCAGCCATATCAGTTGGCCTCCTTGAAGAAGAGGTCGGCCTTCGGGCCAGGGAACTGCTCGCCGGTCCGGCGCACCAGCTGGCTGTCGACCAGGCCGGCGCCGAGCAGCTGCTCGATCCGGCGCAGGCGGACGAACTGGGCCGACGTGAAGTCGTCGTACGTCAGGCCGTGCTGCTGGTAGGCGGCGTACATCTCCTCGACGCCCTTGCGCACCGTCCACTCGAGCTTCAGGCCCGGGAAGGTGTCGTTCAGCTTGCTGAAGTCGACCTTGTAGTTGCGCAGGTCCGGTCCGGCGCCGTCGGCGATCGACAGGGTCGAGCCCGGCACGACCTCACGCACCATCTCGGCGATGTCGCGGACCTGGACGACGTCCTCGGACCGGCCGACGTTGAACGCCTCGTCGTGGATCAGGTCCCGCGGCGACTCGAGCACCTCGCCGAACGCGCGGCTGATGTCCTCGATGTGGACGAGCGGCCGCCACGGGGTGCCGTCGCTCTCCAATCGGACCTGGCCGGTGGTCAAGGCGATCGCGGTCAGGTTGTTCACCACGATGTCCAGCCGCAGGCGCGTCGAGGCGCCGTACGCGGTGGCGTTGCGCAGGTACGTCGGGCTGAAGTTGTCGTCGGCCAGCTTCGACAGCTCCTGCTCGGCCAGCGCCTTGGTCTCGCCGTACGCCGTCACCGGGAACATCTCGGCGTCCTCGCCGACCGCCTCGGACCCGGCCGCGCCGTACAGGCTGCAGGACGAGGCGAACAGGAACCGCCCGACCCCCGCGTCCTTGGCGGCCTGGGCGACGTTCAGCGTGCCGCGCAGGTTGACCGAGTAGGTCGCCTCCTTGTCGAGGTTGCCCAGCGGGTCGTTCGACAGTGCGGCCAGACAGACCACCGCGTCGTACCCCTCGAGCTCCTTCGCGGTGACGTCCCGCATGTCCCGCGGCTTGCGATCGCCGATCGGCTCCGGGCCGCCCAGCAGGTCACAGCCTTCGTACAGCCCGGTGTCCAGACCGTCCACCACATGTCCCGCAGCCCGGAGGAACGGCACCATGACGGCCCCGATATAACCCCGATCGCCGGTGACCAGCACTCTCATCCGTACGCTCCCTCACCCCGACACTCCCCTGTCGCCTCTACAGATCAGCGTCGGGCCGTCCTGATACATCCAATGACGATGTACGTATCAACACGCTTGTGACGCAGCTCTCTTCGGTGTCGTCGGCCCGGGCGGGGCCGGCGCACCTAGGAGGCACCATGAGCGTCATCGGATCAGCCAGAGGCCTGCTTCGCGAGGCCGTCGACCGGGCCACTGTCCAGCTGGGACTCGGCCACTCGGAGGAACGGCTCGCACACGATGCGCGCACCTTCTGGAACCAGACCGGCGAGCACGGCTGGCGCGCCCATTCACACTTCCGCGACGCGGACGTCTTCGAAGAAGTCGACTGGGCCGGTGTCGGCACCGACCACTGGGCCCTGTTCTCCCGGCTCGCCCGGGTCGCCGCCCCGGAGCTGAGCCTCGACCGGGTCGTCGAATGGGGCTGCGGCGGCGGCGCCAACGCGGTCGCCTTCGCACCGCACTGCCGAGAGTTCATCGGCGTCGATGTGAACAAGGAAGCCCTGATCGAATGCCGCCGCCAGGTCGACGCCGTCGGCGCGGCTGCCTTCTCCGGCGTCGAGATCGACCTCACCACCCCCGAGAGCGCAGTCAGCCAGATCGGCGAAGTCGATCTCTTCCTCTGCGTCTACGTCCTCGAACTGGTCCCCAGCCCCGAGTACGCCCGGCGCCTGATGCGGATCGCCCACCAGGTCCTCAGCACCGGTGGCCTGGCCTTCGTCCAGGTCAAGTACCAAACCACCGACTGGCGCACCGCCCCCCGCCACCACCGCTACCGCAGCGCCACCCTGGCCAGCATGACCACGTTCCCCATCGACGAGTTCTGGACCCAGATGACCGCCTTGGGCCTGACCCCCGAAGCCGTCCACCTGGTCCCCCAGAACAACCTCGACCACCGCTACGCCTACTACCTCCTCCGCAAGTCCTGAAATTTTCGCTCCGGATGTATCAGGGGTGGGGGGTGGGTGCTCTTTTGGGCGCTGCCGTGTTCTGAGCCTGTGGGGGGCGTTATGAAGGTTGCCGTATTCGGTCTTGGGTATGTGGGGTCGGTGACTGCGGCTTGTCTGGCCGCGGCCGGGCATGATGTTTGGGGTGTCGATGTCGACACCGCGAAGGTCGGTCCGATCACTGAGGGCCACAGTCCGGTGGTCGAGCCCGGCTTGGACGAGCTGGTCGCGGACGGGGTGACCGGGGGGCGGCTGCATGCCACCACCGATCCCCGGCTCGCGCTGGATCGGGCTGACGTCTCGCTGATCTGTGTGGGAACGCCGTCGACACCTGCTGGTAGTACGGATCTCACGTACATCAAGCGGGCGGTTCGTGACATCGCGGAGGCCGCGCATGTCGTCGTACCGCCGGAGTCCGGGTTCCACAGCATCGTGATCCGGTCGACCGTGCCGCCGGGGACTGTGGACGAGGTGGTCGCGCAGGTGCTGGCCGATGTGCCGCCGCCGGCCGGGCTGACTTTCGGTACGGCGATGTGCCCGGAGTTCCTGCGGGAAGGGTCCGGGCTGGCCGACTTCTACGAACCGCCCTTCGTGGTGGTCGGCACCGAGTTCCCGAAGGTCGGCGGTCAGCTGACCGAGCTCTTCGGGTTCCTCGGACAGGACGTCCAGGTGGTCGACGTACGGACCGCGGAGGCGCTCAAGTACGCCTGCAACGCGTTCCACGCGACCAAGGTCTCGTTCGCGAACGAGATGGGCCGGATCTTCCGCAACTATCGCGTCGACACCCGTGAGGTGATGCGGTTGTTCGTCCAGGACACCAGCCTGAACATCTCGCCGTACTACCTGAAGCCCGGGTTCGCGTTCGGCGGCTCGTGCCTGCCGAAGGACCTGCGGTCGGTGCTGCACCTGGCCCGGATGAACGACACCGAGCTGCCGCTGCTGGCCGGCACGCTGGCCACCAACGAGCGCTCGGTCAGCGACGTGGTCGACCGGGTCATCGCCGGTCCCGGCCGCGAGGTCGCGCTGCTCGGTCTGAGCTTCAAGGTCTCCACCGACGACCTGCGCGAGAGCCCGAACGTCGAGCTCGCCGAGCGGCTGATCGGCAAGGGCTACAACCTGCGCATCTACGACGCGATCGTGAACCCGAGCCGCCTGGTCGGCGCGAACCTGCGGCACGTCGAGTCCAAGCTGCCGCACCTGCAGCGGGTGCTCACCGACGACCCGGCCCAGGCACTGAAGGGCGCCGACGTCGCGCTGGTCAGCGCCACGGACACCGCCGCGATCGAGGCCCTGCTGGCGGCCCCGCCGGCCAGAACCATCGACCTCAGCGGCCGCCTCGGCGACGCCGTCGAGGCGTTGCCCGGATACGAAGGAGTCGGCTGGTGAGCGCTACCCGCGTTCTGATCATCATCCAGAACCTGTGGGTCCCGTTCGACCGCCGGGTCTGGGAGGAGTGCAAGGCGCTCAAGGGCGCCGGGTACGACGTGACCGTGGTCTGCCCGAAGGGTCCGGGTGACCCGGCGTACCAGGTGATCGACGGTGTGGCCGTGCACCAGTACAAGGCCTACGCGCCCGGTGGCAGCAAGGCCGGCTTCATCCTCGAGTACGCGTACTCGTTCCTGATGACGCTGATGCTGGTGCTGCGCGCCCGCAAGGCCGGCCGCTTCCAGGTCATGCAGGCCTGCAACCCGCCGGACATCTTCTGGCCGATCGCGATCCTGCTGCGCAAGCTGGACCGGACGAAGTTCGTCTTCGACCACCACGACCTGTGCCCCGAGCTGTTCCAGTCCCGCTTCGGCGGTACGACGTCGCTGCCGTACAAGGGTCTGCGGTTCCTCGAGCGGATGACGCACCGGACCGCCGACCACGTGACCTCGACCAACGACTCGTACCGGCGGATCGCGATCACCCGCAGCGGCAAGGCGAACCACGACGTCACGGTCGTCCGCACCGGGCCCGACCCGGAGAAGCTGCAGCGCGTCCAGGCCGACGACTCGCTCCGCGACGGTCACCGCTACCTGGTCACCTACATCGGCGTGATGGGCCCGCAGGACGGCGTCGACATCGTCGTCCGCGCGGCCGACCACATCGTCAACCAGCTCGGCCGCACCGACATCAAGTTCACGCTGATGGGCGGCGGCGACTCGTACGACGAGGTGGTCGCGCTGCGCGACGAGCTCGGGCTGCAGAAGCACATCGAGTTCACCGGCCGGGTGCCGGACGAGACCGTCCGCGCGGTCATGTCGACCGCCGACCTCGGCCTCTCCCCCGACCCGAAGAACCCGCTGAACGACGTCTCCACGATGAACAAGACGATGGAGTACATGGCGTTCGAGCTGCCGGTCGTCGCCTTCGACCTGATCGAGACCAGGGTGTCGGCCGCCGAGGCCGCCGTCTACGTCGAGCCGAACGACGTCGCGAAGTACGGGCAGGCGATCGTGGACCTGCTCGACGACGAGGTCGCCCGGCGCCGGATGGGCCGGTTCGGTCGCGAGCGGGTCGAGCAGGTGCTCGCCTGGAAGCACCAGCAGAAGGCGTACCTCGGAGTGTTCGGGCAGCTGACCGGTCACGTGACGCCGATCAGCGTCGTCCGGGCCACGGGGTCCTGACGTGTGCGGGATCGCCGGCTGCTACCAGCAGCGCGACGGACTGGCGCTGACCGAGGCCATGAGCGACCGGATCGCCCACCGCGGTCCGGACGCCGCCGCGGTGTACCGGTTCCAGGAGGACGACGTCTCCGCCGTACTGGCGCATCGACGGCTCTCCATCATCGACCTGTCGTCGAGCGCGGATCAGCCGTTCAGCAAGCGCGGACTGACGCTCTGCTACAACGGTGAGCTCTACAACTACAAGGAACTTCGATCCGAGCTGGCCAAGTCCGGCGTCTCGTTCCGGACCAACTCGGACACCGAGGTGGTGCTGGAGGCGTGGCGTCGCTGGGGCCCGGACGCGCTCACCCGTTTCCGGGGCATGTTCGCGTTCGCGATGCTCGACGAGGAGAGCGGCAGCCTGTTCCTGGCCCGCGACCCGCTCGGCATCAAGCCGCTGTTCTTCCTGCGCCGCGAAGGCGGTGTGGTCTTCGCATCCGAGCTGAAGGCTCTGGTCACAGCCTTTGGACCGGAGCTGCGGACCGAGCCCGGTGCGCTGATCTCCTCGATGCTCTACTACTGGCTGCCGGAGCAGCGTTGCTCGATCGACGGGGTCGAGAAGCTCCCCGCGGGGTCGTGGGCCGAGTTCCGTCCGGATGGCAGCAGCCGGCATGACACGTACTGGCGGGTGACCGACGTCGCGACCGAGGCCGCGGCCGGCCCGCCGGCCGACCTGCGTCAGGTGATCGAGGAGTCGGTGGCCGCGCACATGGTCGCCGACGTACCGGTGTCGACGTTCCTCAGTGGCGGGCTGGACTCCAGCCTGGTGACGGTGCTCGCGAAGCAGATGGATTCGTCCGTCGACTCGTACACGATCACCTTCCGGACCGAGGACCAGAAGCTCGAAGCGATGCCCGACGACGCGATCTACGCACGCAAGGTGGCGAAGCAGTTCGGGATCGACCTGCACGAGATCGAGATCGCGCCGGACGTGGTCGACCTGCTGCCGCGGATCGTCGACATCCTCGACGAGCCGATCGGCGACCCGGCCGCGATCAACACGCTGCTGATGTGTGACACGGCCCGCGACGCCGGGGTCAAGGTGTTGCTGTCCGGCATGGGCGCCGACGAGCTGTTCGGCGGCTATCGCAAGCACCTCGCCTGTGTGATGGGAGCGCAGTACCAGTCGCTTCCCGGCGTACTGCGGAACGGCCTGATCGGCCCGACGGTACGGCGGCTGCCGGTCACCGTGCGCGGCCGCGGACTGCGGTACGCGCGGTGGGCCAAGCGGTTCGAGACGTTCGCGAATCTGCCCGAGGAAGAGGCGTTCCGGCGCAGCTACACCATGTACGACGGGGACCAGCTGACCGGACTGTTGAGCCCGGACCTGGAGCCGTACGTCGGCAAGCTGCTCGGCGAGCACAGCGACATCTACCACGACACCACGCTCGACGACCACGTGAACCGGATGTGCCTGGCCGACTCGCGGATGTTCCTGCCGGGTCTGAACCTCACCTACACGGACCGCGCGAGTATGGCGGCCTCGACCGAGGTGCGGACGCCGTTCGTGGATCCGATCGTCGCGCGGGCCGCGTTCTCGATCCCCGGCAGCCAGAAGATTCACCGCCGGGTCAGCAAGCTGGCGCTGAAGAAGGCGGCCGAGGCCTGGTTGCCCAAGGAGATCATCTACCGCCCGAAGGCGTCGTTCAGCGCTCCGCTGCGGGCCTGGATCCGGAACGACCTGCGCGAGCTGGTCGACGACACGCTGATCCGGGGCGAGCTCGTCGGGAGCGGCTTCCTGCAGCAGGCCGCCGTACAGCGTCTGGTCGACGACGAGCGGGCCGGGCGCGAGGACTATTCGAAGCAGATCTGGCAGTTGCTGACGCTGGAGACCTGGACGCGCAACATGCGTTCGCTCGGCGTGACCATCACCTCTTAAAGGACGCAAAGCATATGAAGCAGGTCGCCCAGAACTACAAGTCCGGTGAGCTGGCGGTGCTCGACGTGCCGCCGCCCGGCTGCCAGCCCGGTGGGGTGCTGGTGCGGTCGCTGTATTCGCTGATCTCGACCGGGACCGAGCTGATGAAGGTCGGCGAGGCGAAGCTCTCCCTCGTCGGCAAGGCGAAGGCGCGGCCGGACCAGGTGAAGAAGGTGCTCGATACCGTGGCCCAGCAGGGTTTGCGGAGCACCTACCAGAAGGTCATGAACAAGCTCGACTCCTACACGCCGCTGGGCTACTCGCTGTGCGGTGTGGTGGTCGAGGTCGGTGCGGGTGCTGAGGAGTTCAGTGTCGGGCAGCTGGTCGCTGCCGCGGGCAACGAGTTCGCTCTGCACGCGGAGTACAACTGGGTGCCGGTGAATCTGTGCGTACCGGTGCCGGACGGCGTACCCGCTGAGCAGGCGGCGTTCTCCACGGTTGGCGCGATCGCCATGCAAGGTGTGCGGCAGGCAGAGGTCCAGCTCGGGGAGACCGCGGTCGTGATCGGGCTCGGCCTGGTCGGTCAGCTCTGCGTGCGGCTGCTGGTCGCCGCCGGTGTCCGCGTCTTCGGCATCGACACCGTCGAGGACCGCTGCCGGATGGCCGAGAAGGCGGGCGCCCTCGCGTGCTCCTCCCCCGACGAGGCCGGCGTCGCTTCGCTCGAGCGTTCGTTGCTAGAGGCATCCAATGGTCTCGGCGCCGACCACATCCTGCTCGCCGCGGGCGGCAGCTCCAACGGTCCTGTCGAAACCGCGGCCCGCCTGGCCCGCGACCGTGCCCGCGTCGTGGACATCGGCAAAACCAGGCTCGACCTGCCCTGGAACGCCTACTACGACAAAGAGCTGGACGTCCGCTTCTCCCGCTCCTACGGCCCCGGCCGCTACGACGACCGCTACGAGCTCCAGGGCATCGACTACCCCGCCGGCTACGTCCGCTGGACCGAACGCCGCAACCTCGAGTGCTTCGTCGACCTGATCGCCCGCGAACAGATCGACATCCAGTCCCTGATCGCCGGTACCTTCCCCATCGCCGAAGCCACCGACGCCTACGCCAAACTCAGCAGCGGCTCCCTCCCCGGCGTCGGCTTCCTCTTCGAATACCCCGACGTACCCACCGAAGAGTTGAAGCAGGTCGCGCCGCACGTACCGAGCCAGTCCGCCGCTACGCCAGGTGCCGCTCGGCTCGGGTTCATCGGTGCTGGTAACTACGCCTCGAGCATGCTGCTGCCGCACCTGCAGAACAACGGCGACGCAACCCTCGCCAGGGTGGCGACCAACAAGTCGCTCTCCGCGGCGAACGCGCAGAAGAAGTTCGGCTTCGAGCAGATCTCGACCGACGCCGACGAAGTACTGCACGACGACAGCCTCGACGCGATCTTCGTGGTGACCCGGCACAGCAGCCACGCCGACCTCACCTGCAAGGCGCTCGAGACCGGCAAGGCTGTCTTCGTCGAGAAGCCGCTGGCGCTCACCAACGAAGAGGTCGACCGGATCGTCGCCACCGTGGAGGCCACCGGCAACGATCGGCTGATGGTCGGGTTCAACCGCCGGTTCGCGCCGCTCCTGACCGACCTCAGAACGAGGTTCGGGCAGCAGGGAGCACAGTCGCTGCGGTACCTGGTGAACGCCGGCAAGCTGGATCCGTCCAGCTGGTACCTGGACCAAGGCAAGGAAGGCAGCCGGTTCGCTGGTGAGGGCGGGCACTTCATCGACACCCTGAGCTGGTGGCTCGACAGCCTTCCGACGGATGTGTACGCCGTACCAGGTCCGGACGCGGGCGATGTGATCGTCACGATCAAGTTCGCCAACGGCTCGGTCGGCAGCATCAACTACGTTGCCGGCGGCAACGCGCGGTTCCCGAAGGAGACGATCGACATCACCGGCGGCGGCCGCAACGGGCGCCTCGACAACTTCGCCAGCGCCTCGGTCTGGACCGGCCGCAAGCCGGCCACGAAGAAGGCCCGCGGCACCGACAAGGGTCAGCGCGCCGAGCTCGAAGCCTTCGTGCAAGCCGTCAAGAACGGCACCAAGATGCCGATCAGCTTCGACTCGATCATCGCCACAACCCGCGCCACCATCGCCGTAGACCGCAGCCTGGCATCAGGCTCCGCGGAAAAGGTATGAGCCGTCAGCCCCTTGGGTGGTACGTCCGGCGGCTCCGCCGGATGTCCCCCACCGAACTGATCTGGCGCAGCACCGACCACGCACGACGTACTGCCTGGGCGTATCAGCAGATCAAGCCCGGGCAGGACCTCGCCGCGCCCCAGAGCCTGCGCAAGGACCTGACCTTCGGTACGACGCTCCCGCCGCACGCGGTCCGCGCCGTACCGGAGGATGCGCGCAAGGCGGTCATCGAGACCGCCGACGCGATCATGGCCGGCAACCTCGAGGTGCTCGGCACCGACCGCACCGACCTCGTCACCCCGGACTGGTTCCGCGACCCGATCACCGGCCGCCGCTCCGACCCGGCGCAGTACACGTTCAAGCTGAACCACCGCAACGAGGACCTGGTCGGCAACATCAAGCAGGTCTGGGAGCTGTCGCGGCATCACCACCTGACCCAGCTGGCCGCCGCCTGGTACCTGACCCACGACGACCGGTACGCCGACCGCATCGCGGAGCAGCTCAACGACTGGTGGCGGACGAACCCGTTCCTGTCCGGCGTGCACTGGGCCAGCGGGATCGAGATCGGCATCCGGCTGATCAGCTGGACCTGGATCCGCCGGCTGCTCAACGACTGGCCGGACATCACCGACCTGTTCGAGCACAACGAACTCGCGCTGAACCAGCTCTACTGGCATCAGCGCTACCTGGCCGCCTTCCAGAGCCGCGGCTCCTCAGCGAACAACCACGTGATCGCGGAAGCAGCCGGCCAGCTCGTCGGCGCCAGCGCGTTCCCCTGGTTCCGCGAGAGCGCGAAATGGCGCACCGACGCGGCCGCTCTGCTGGAGCGCGAGCTCGACGCGAACACCTTCCCCTCCGGCGTCAACCGCGAGCTCGCCACCGACTACCACCGCTTCGTCTCCGAGCTCGGCCTGTACGCCGCTCTGGAGGCAGACCTGGCCGGACATCCGTTGAGCCCGTCGACGTGGGCCCTGCTGACCCGGACCGCCGATGTGTCCGCGGCGATCGTGGACAGCACGCTGCGTCCACCCCGGCAGGGCGATGACGACGAGGGCATGGTCCTCGTGCTCGACCAGCCCGACATCCACAGCTGGTCCGCCTATGTTGCCCTCGCCGCAGCCGCGGTCGGCCCGGCGGACTGGTGGCCGGCGGTCCCCGCGACCACGACGTCCACACTGGTCGGCGCGCTGGTGCGGGGCGTTCAGGGCGACCGCCCAGCCGAACGCCCCGGCCACTTCAACGACGCCGGTCTGACGATCCTCCGCAGCCATGATGATGGTCCGGAGATCTGGGCCCGTGGCGACGCCGGTCCGCACGGCTTCCTCTCGATCGCCGCACACGCACACTGCGACGCGCTCTCCCTCGAGGTCCGCGTCGGTGGCGTCGACGTCCTCGCCGACCCGGGCACGTATTGCTACCACGGCGAAGAGGAGTGGCGGAACTACTTCCGCTCCACGATCGGCCACAACACGGTCGAGGTGAACGGAGCCGAGCAGTCCATCTGGGGCGGTGCGTTCCTCTGGCTGCGTGGCGCGATCGGACAGGTCCGCCAGTACGACGCTTCCACGGCCACCTGGGATGCCGAGCACGACGGCTACCGAGTCGGCGACACCCCGGTCACGCACCGGCGCAACGCCGTACTGGATGACGGCACGCTGCGCGTCGAGGACCACCTCGACACGGCGGCCGACGTACGGATCGCGTGGCATCTCGGCCCGGACATGGCGGCTGAGCTGAACGGCGCGACCGCTCACCTGACCTGGTCCGACGGTACGGCGGTCGCTGAGCTTCCGGTGGGGTTGACGTGGACGGCGCACCGGGGAAGTGACGATCCGCTACTGGGTTGGTACTCACCGCGATTCGGCCGTAAGGTCCCGATCACCACACTGATCGGCGCTGGGCGGATCGGCCCGGACACGCCGGCGGTCAGCACCTTCCGTTTCCGCTGACGGTGTATCAGGTCACGCCCTAGCGCCTCTATTACTGCGAACCACAGTAAGACGTTCGCTTGGAGGGGGCCCGTGAGCGCACAGCAGCTTGACGTCAAGAAGTCCTGGCAGGCCATTCGACGCCAGCGTGTGCTGGTCATCGTTGTGGCCGCGGTCGGGCTTCTGCTTGGCGTGGCCTACTCGTTCGTTCGACCGCCGATGTACACGGCGGCCGCGCTGGTCGTGCTGCCGCCGCCTCCGGCGGTCTCGGGCTCGACGGTCGGCACGCAGAGCATCGACACCCAGGTCTACATCGCCGGTAGCGGACCTGTCCTGCACAGCGCCGGCCAGAACCTGCAGCCCGCGCTGTCCACGGAGGTTGTGCGGGCCCGGGTGAAGGCGGCGGCGGTCACCGAGGACGTGATCCGGATCGAGGCCAAGGGCACGTCGGCCAAGCAGGCCGTCAAGCTCGCCAACTCGGTCGCGCAGGTCTACCTCGTCTTCGTCACCACCGACAAGCAGCTCCCGGGAGACCTCGGCAAGCGCACCGGCGCCCGGCTGCTCGAAGGCGCGGCCGAGGCGCACGGCGGCAACAAGGTCATCCACGCCGGCATCTACGGCGGTCTGGGCGCGCTGCTCGGCGCCATCGCCGGCGCGATCATCGTGCTGGCCAGGGCCCGTGGCGACCGCCGGCTGCGGATGCGCGACGAGATCGCCGACGCGGTGGCGCTCCCCGTGCTGGCCTCGGTCTCGTCGTACCCGGCGCAGGATCCGTCCGACTGGGCGGAGCTGCTGCAGAACTACCACCCGACCGCGGTCGACGCGTGGAGTCTGCGCAAGACGCTGCACCACCTCGAGCTGGACGCGAAGGGCGGTCCGCCGGTCTCGCTGACCGTGATCACCTTCGCCGACGACGACAAGGCCCGGTCGCTGGGTCCGCAGCTGGCGGCGTTCGCCTCGACGTTCGGCATCTCCAGCACGCTGGTCATCGACCAGCGGCACGAGGAGCCGCGCGGGTCGTTCGCGCTGGACATCTATCTGAGCCTGGTCGACCGCGAAGACCCGCAACTGGACGGCGCCGAGCGGACCACCCGCACGATCATCGCGCTGTCCGCGGGCACCGTGACGGCCGAAGAGCTGGCCCGGCTGGCCGTCGCGACCACCGCGGACGACCGCACCATCGACGGCATCGTGGTCACCGATCCCGATCCGTTCGACCGGACCATCGGACGGGTCTCGCAGTCGCAGCGACGCTCCGGTTCCAGGCTCCCGACGCTTCTCACCGGCACGGCAAGGCGGACGCGATGACAAACCAGCAGTTCTCCGAGCCGACCGGCTCCACCAGCGGCAGCACCTGGGACGACCAGGACGGTCTGTTCGACAACGAGCGGACCACCGGCTACCCGCCGGACAGCCTGGTCACCTTCCGCTTCCTGCGCGACGCGATCGTGCGGCACCTGCGGCTGTGGCTGATCCTCGCCCTGGTCGGCTTCTCGGTCGGGCTGACGACGTACTTCGTGCTGCCGACGCCGCACGCGGCGGCCGCACGACTGCTGATCACCACCCGCGAAGGCGACGATCCGTCGAAGGCGATGGCGACCGAGGTCAGCCTGGCCACCACGCGCACCGTGGCGAACCGGGTGATCACCGCGCTGAAGCTGCCCGACGCGCCGGACGATCTGATCGCCCGCTACACCGCGACGCCGATCACCAGCCGGGTGCTGGAGATCCAGGCCACCGCGAAGACCGACGCCGACGCGACCATGCTCGCTACGACGATCGCGCAGACCTACCTGAAGTTCCGCCGCGAGCAGATCGCGCTGCAGGACGTGCCGCTGAAGCGCGACCTGACCACCGCCCAGGCCGAGGTGACACTGGCCGAGCAGGCCGTGGTCGCGGCCGGCGACGACCCGGCCGAGCCGAAGACCCCGGACAGCCCGCAGGTGACCCGGCTCAACGCCGCGCAGGACAAGGTCAAGTTCGTCCAGCAGCAACTGCTCGACTCGTCGACGTCCGCCTCCAAGATGAACAGCAGCCGGCTGCTCGACGCACCGGCCCCGGTGCCGAGCTCCGACAAGCGCATGCTCGCGCTCAAGGCCGGTACGGGACTGTTCGCCGGACTGTTCATCGGGCTCGGATTCGTGATCGTCCGCGCGCTGATCTCGGACCGGCTGTGGAAGCGGCAGGACATCGCCAACGCCCTCGGCTCCCGGGTCCGGCTCAGCACCGGCCGTCCGCCGCGGCGCTGGCTGCCGTTCTCGCGGTTGCTGCGCAGCGGCCAGTCGAAGAACCCGAAGGTCCGGTTGCTGGCACAGCATCTCGGCAAGCGGATCCTGTGGACCAAGAGCCCGACTCCGGCACTCGTCGTGGTCAGCGTCGACGACGTACCGGCATGCTCGCTGGCCGTCGCGTCGCTGGCGGTCGCCCTGGCCGAGGAAGGCAAGACCGTCCTGGTCGCCGACCTGACCGGCAAGCGCACGCTGGCGGCGAAGCTCGGCGTCACCGACTTCGGCACGCACGAGTCGACGTTCACCCGGATCTCCGTGCACGTGCCGGGCAAGGACTCGCTGCCGCCGGAGGGTTGCTACCTCCGCGTCGGCGACAACAACCGGCCGGCTGGTTCCGGTGATGTCCAGCTCGACGCTGCCTGGGAGGCCGCCGATCTGGTCCTCAGCCTAACCACGCTCTCGCCTGCGCTCGGAGCCGATCACCTGGGCAGCTGGTCCGCCCGGGCCGCCGTCGTGGTGACCTCGGGCCGCTCGAGCTCGACCAAGATCCGCGCCACCGGCGACATGCTGCGGCTGGCCGGTCTCGAGATCGACTCGGCGATCGTGCTGCACGCGGACAAGACCGACGAAGGCATCGGCGTCGCCGAGGCGGAGGCTGCGCCGACGGCTGTCGACCTGGAGATGTTCTCACGATGACTGCCTTGGCCGCGTTGGGGTCGCGGCTGCCGAGGCCGGGGTTTCGCCCGGTACCGCCGGAGAAGCGGCGGCGGCGCCGAGTGCAGCTCGTCTGGGCCCTCCTGGTGCTCAACGTGCTCACGTTCTTCCCGGACTCACGACTGCTGCTTCCGATCCCGGGAGCCCTCGGCAAGCTGATCGCGCAGGGTTCGCTGCTGGTCGCGGCGATGCTGGTGCTGACGGTGAACCGGCCGATCCGGGTCCGGCCGAGCGTCTACATCTTCCTGGCGTCGTTGCTGGTGACCGAGGCGATCGTCTCCAGCATGCGCGCGGAGTTCCTGCTCGGTGCTTTGTACCGCTCGGGCCGGTTGTCCCTGTTCGTGCTGGTGCTCTGGCTGCTGTCGCCCTGGTGGACCCGCCGTGACCTGCTGCTGGTCCGCACGCACCTGATGGTGCTGTGGGCAATCATCGGCTCGGTCGTCCTCGGCCTGGTCATCTCCCCCGGTACGGCGATGGCCGACGAGCGACTGGCCGGAGTCATCTGGCCGATCCCGCCGACCCAGGCCGGCCACTATGCCGCGATGGCGACCGGACTGACCGCCGTACTGTGGATGGCCGGTCTGCTGCGCAAGGAGATCGCCCTCGCCAGCGTGATCGTCGCCGTACCGGTGCTGCTGCTGACCCACACCCGCACCGCGCTGCTAGCCTTGGTCGCCGGCGCGATCATCGCCGGGGTGAGCCTGTTCACCGCCAGGAGCCGGGTACGCCGGGCCTTCGCGATCGGCATCGGGGTGTTCGCGGTCGGTGCCTTGACGCTGAGCTCCGTGGTCACGACCTGGCTGGCGCGCGGTCAGGACGCCGACGAGGTCAGCGCGCTGACCGGACGCCGTGCGGTCTGGGACGCGATCCTCGCGCAGCCGCGATCCACCTTCGAGACCTTCTTCGGCTTCGGCCTGTCCAACAAGTCGTTCACCGGGCTGCCGATCGACAGCAACTGGTTCGGCACGTACTTCGACGTCGGCCTGCTCGGCGCCGCGTTCAACATCGCGATGGTGCTGTTCGTGCTGGTAGGCGCCTGGTTCACCCCGCAGGGTCCGCGTCGGGCGCTCGCACTGTTCATCGTCGTGTACTGCGTGGTCGCATCGTTCACCGAGACCGGCCTGAGCGAGGCGTCGCCGTACCTGCTGGAGCTGACGCTGGCGGCATCGCTCGTGTATCCGAGACCTTCCAGGGAAGGCGGCGCCTGATGAAGATCCTGCTGGTCCACAACAGGTACCGGTCGACCGCGCCGAGTGGTGAGAACCGGGTCGTCGACCAGGAGCGCGAGGCCCTCGCGGGGCTCGGCCACGACGTCCGGCTGTTCGAACGGCAGAGCGACGAGATCGAGGAATGGCCGGCCTGGAAGAAGGCCACCCTGCCCGCGCGCGTGATCTGGAACCCGACGAGCAAGCGCGACCTGGCGGTCGAGCTCCGCGAGTTCCAGCCGGACGTGGTGCATGTGCACAACACGTTCCCGGTGCTCAGTCCGTCGGTGCTCTACGCCTGCCGCGCCGCCGGCGTGCCGGTGGTGATCACGTTGCACAACTACAAGTTGCTGTGCGCGAGTGGTGACTTCTACCGCGAGGGTTCGGTCTGCCACGACTGCGCCGGCGGCAATCCGCTGCCCGCGGTCCGCAACAGCTGCTACCGCGGTTCCAAGCTGGCCACGGCGACGACCGTCCTCAACACGCGGTCGCATCGACGGACCTGGCGCAACCTGGTCTCGGCGTACCTGTTCATCTCCGAGTCGCAGCGCACGTTGCTGGCCGGGATGGACTTCGACGCCGACCGCAGCTTCGTCCGCTACAACTACGTCCCGTACGACGGCCCGCCGGCGAAGGAACCACGGCGCCAGGTCACGTACGTCGGCCGACTGGACGCGGCCAAGGGTGCACCGCTGCTGATGAAGGGCTGGGACGCGTACCGCGCGATCGCCGGGGACGACGCGTTGCAGCTGGCGATCGCGGGTGGCGGCCCGATGCTCGACGAGGTGACCGCGTGGGCGGCCGAGCGGCCGTCGGTCCACCTGAAGGGGATGCTCGGCAAGCCCGAGATCTTCCAGCTGATCGGCGAGTCCCGCGCGGTCGTGCTGCCGTCGGAATGGGAGGAGACGTTCGGTCTGGTGGTGGTCGAGGCGATGGCTGTCGGCGTCCCGCTGCTGGCGTCGGCGCACGGTTCCTTCCGCGAACTCGTAACCGAGGGTGTCGACGGAGCGTTGTTCGATCCGGGTCGTCCGGACGAGCTGGCCAAGCTCCTGCTCGATGTGGACGCCTGCCCCGACAAATACGTCGACCTCGGCCGCAACGCCCGGACGACGTACGAGACCACCCACGATCCCGAACGCAATCTCGAGCAACTGCTCGACGTGTACCGCTTCGCGATGGCGAACCCGGTACCCAGCTAGCCCAACAGCAGCCCGCCAGGCCCCCGAAGGAAGAACATGAACCAGCGCGCACCCTCCGCACCGATCAGGGCCTCCCGACGCGTCGTCGTCGCCGGCGGCGCGGTCGCGCTGGTCGCGCTCGTGTCGGCGGCCGCGCTGTTGACCAGCGGGGACGTCATCCGGCCGGGTGCCGGCGCCGAAGGCCCGAGTACCTCACCGGCCAAGTCGCTGACCGCCCCGGCCACTCCCCCGACCGCGACCTGCGGGAACCTGCAGCTGCTGAGCGGACCAGCCACCCCGCCACGCGGCGCGGTGACCGTGACCACGGCCCAGAGCCTGGCCGACGTGACCTCGCAACGCCCAGCCGGTACGACGTTCTGGCTGGCACCGGGACGGCACCTGCTCGGCACCGGGGAGTTCGTCCAGGTGACGCCGAAGGAAGGCAACCGCTACATCGGCGCGCCGGGCGCGATCCTGGACGGGGCCAAGAGCAACAAGTACGCGTTCACCGGCTACGCGCCGAACGTCACCATCAGCCACCTGACCATCCAGAACTTCGGCACCGCGAAGGGCAACAACGACGAGGGTGTCGTCAACCACGACTCGGCCAGTGGCTGGACCATCGAGGCCAACACCGTGCAGAACAACGCCGGCGCCGGCCTGATGCTCGGCAGCGGCAACATCGTCCGCACCAACTGCCTGCGCGACAACGGGCAGTACGGCTTCAACGCCTACAACCCCGAGCGTGTCACCGGCATCACCGTCGAGCGCAACGAGATCACCGGGAACAACACCGACGACTGGGAGAACCTGCGGCCGGGCTGCGGCTGCACCGGCGGCGGGAAGTTCTGGTCGGTGGCCGGCGCGGCGGTCCGCGGCAACTGGGTGCACGACAACCACGGCGCGGGTCTGTGGGCCGACACGAACAACTCGGCGTTCACGATCGAGGACAACTACATCTCGGGCAACTACGCCGAGGGCCTGATCTACGAGACCAGCTACAACGCGCTGATCCGGCGGAACAGCTTCATCCGCAACGGACTGGGCAAGGGACCGGCCAACGAAGGCTTCCCGGCGCCGGCGCTGTACATCTCCGAGTCCGGCGCCGACAAGCGGGTCGCCGGGCTGTACGGGCAGACCTTCGAGGTCACCGACAACGTCTTCACCGACAACTGGTCCGGGGTCATCCTCTGGGAGAACGCCGACCGGTTCGCGGGCTCACCCGCCAACACCAGCACCGGCTCCGGCACGCTGGTGAACCCGAAGGTCGTCACGATCAAGACCTGCAACGCGCAGAACATCGCCAAGCAGCCCTACCTGGGCGACTGCCGCTGGAAGACCCAGAACGTGCGGGTGCACGACAACACCTTCACCCTCAACCCGGACAAGCTCGGCGACAAGTGCGCGTCGAACACCGGCTGCGGGTACAACGGGATCTTCTCGAACTGGGGCACCTTCCCCGACTGGTCGCCGTACCAGGCCCGGACGATCGAGGACGCGATCACCTTCAAGCAGGCCAACAAGTTCTACGGCAACACCTACAGCGGCCCGTGGAACTTCATCGTCCACGAGCAGGGCAACTCGGTGAACTGGGCCGCCTGGCAGGGCGCGCCGTACGGTCAGGACGAGGACTCCGTGATCAAGGTCTCCGGGGAGCGCTGACACCCGATGGCCCTCCCGCCCCCCGAGCGTGCCGGCACGCAGATCGCGATGCTGCGCTCTGTCGGCTATGCCGCGTTCGGGCGGCACGAGCGCGACCTCGACGTCCTGGACGTGATCTTCGACAGCCTGGTCGACGCACCGGGCAACGATGCCTGCCGGCAGCTGCGGTTCGCCGGGCACGGCATCAGCCTGGACGTCGACGTCCAGGGCCGGACGGAGCTGACGATCGAGCTGCGGGTGACGCCGGCCGGACCGGTCCAGGTCGAGTCGCGCGGTGCCGACGGTCCGGGCGAGACCCGGCTGGTGAGCTTCCTGCTGCACTGGCCGAACAGCACTCAGCGCCCGGTCCGCACCGCCTGGATCATGCTCTGATCCTGGCGGCCGATCGGGCGCTGGGCTGACTCAGTACTGCTGCTTCAGGAGGCAAGCAGCAATCTGAGTTTGTCGAGGCAACGACCCCGGATGGGGCCGATGCTGCCGATCGGGATCCCGATCTTCTGCGAGATCTCCGCGTACGGCGCCGGCGGGTCGGCCATCAACATGCCGAGCAGCTGCTGCCAGCGATCCGGCAGAGTCTCCAGCGCTTCCCGGACATCGGCGGCCCGCTCGAGCGCGATCAGGTCCGCGTCCAGCTCGGGCTGGTCGCCCGGCTGCTCCTCGAACGCCGTCGACTCGTAGGTCAGCAGCACGCGCTTGCGGAACGCCAGCACCCGCAGGCATTCGCGGCGCGTGGTGACGACCAGCCAGGCGCCGACCCGCTCGGGGTCGACGCGGTGGATGTGCTCGAGCAACCGCAGCCACACCATCTGAGAAACATCCGCGGCATCGCTGTCACTGAGCCGGAAACTGCGGGTGACGGCCCAGACGAGCCGCGCATAGTGGTCGACCAGCCGGCTCCAGGAGCCCTGGTCCCCGGACGCGGCCTGGATCACCAGGGTCGCGGCCTCGGATCGAACAATTGAATCAGTACCACTTTCGGCACTGAGGTGCTGCACCATGAATTCCCCCCTCGGGAATGCACCGCAATGTGTTGTCGTGAAGACAGGTCAGTAGGCGCCGTCACTCCCCAGTACGGCGCGGGCGGTCTTCCAGAGAATCAGCAGATCGAGCGCGATCGACCAGTTGTCGGCATACCGCAGGTCGAGCCGCATGGACTCTTCCCAGGTCAGATCGCTGCGTCCGCTCACTTGCCACAGCCCGGTGAGCCCGGGCTTGACCAGCATCCGGCGCGAGTCGTCGATCGCGTACTGCGCGACCTCGGCCTGCAACGGCGGCCGCGGGCCGACCAGTGACATCTCCCCCCGGAGAACGTTCACCAGCTGCGGCAGCTCGTCGATCGAGAAGCGGCGCAGGTACTTGCCGACCCGGGTCACCCGGGGGTCGTCGCGGAGTTTGAACAGCACCCCGTTGCCCTCGTTCAGGGCGACCAGCTCGGCCTTGCGCTCCTCCGCGTCGACGACCATCGTGCGGAACTTGAACATCGGGAACTGCTCCCCGCCACGACCGACCCGGACCTGCTTGAACAGCACCGGGCCCTTGCTGGTCAGCTTCACCAGCGTGGCCGCGACCAGCAGCAACGGTGACACCGCCAGCAGCATCAGCACCCCGACGAACCGGTCGAAGACCGCCTTCATCAGGTGCGGACCACCGCTGACCGACGGCCGCTCCAGGTGCAGCAGCGACAGCCCGGCGACCGGGCGGATCGAGATCCGCGGACCGGCCACCTCGACGATGCCCGGGGAGACGATCAGGTCGACTCCCCGCTGTTCGAGCGCCCACGACAGCTTGCGCAGTGAGTGCCCGGCCAGCTCCGGGTCCGAGGCGACCGCGACGACGTCGACGTCGTACTGGTCGACCGCCGCCAGGATGTTCATCTCGGTCCGGCCGAGCAGGTCGGAGACCGGCTCCTCGAACACGTCACCGCGTGGCAGACAGCTGGCCACGACGACGTACCCGTCGGCGGGCCGTTCCTCCAGGTGCCGGTGCAGCGTGGTCACCTGGTCGTTGCGGCCGACCACCAGGACCCGGCGCATGCACCGGCCGGCGAACCGGCGCCAGGAGATCTGCCGGTGCAGGATCCAGCGGCCGATCATGGCCGCCAGACACGTCATCGGCACCGCGAGCAGGACGAAACCACGAGCAACCTCGCTCTTGGTCGCGTACGACGTGATGGCGACCGCGGCGGTCAACGCCACCGCGGCCCGGATGATGGATCGGAACTCCTCCGGTCCGGTCCCGAAGTACCGGCTCTCGTATCCACGGGCCAGGGCCACGCAGACCAGCCAGGCAACCGGGATCACCGCCCCGATCACCAGATAGCCGAGATTGATCTGGGCCCCGAACCGGCCGAGCAGCGCCAGCGATACCCCGATCAGCGCCGCGGACAGGTCCCCGGCGAGCGCGGCTCGCCGGTACTTGGCCACCCAGCGTGCCTCGGTGAAACGTGCCGATCGCGGCACGGTCGCCTGTACCTCGTCCGGAACTACCCAGACCGGCCGACGACGCTCCCCCGAGACCGTCGGCCGGAGATCAGCCGGTTCGGCCAACCCCTCGGACATGACAAACTCAGTCACGCACAGTCACCCCCCACAGGTGAACAGCGACGCCCGCGACCAACCCACTCCCCGTCACGGACAGTCGTCCAAACGCCGCCCCCACAACGGCGTGAGCCAGACAGTACTACGTTCGACCGACTCCGAACAGTATTGACCGCGAGTGTTTACCCCTGCGCAACCGAATGCGTTTTGGCGCCTGCACCCCGGTCAATTGAAGAACCCCGCGGACCGTAATCGGTCCGCGGGGTTCTCGCCGACGCGGGCTGCGACGGAAGGGGGTGTGTCAGCCGGCGATCAGGCCGTCGCCGCTGATCAGCTCACGCATCTCGGCCAGCGAGCTGTCGCTCGGCGGCAGGATCGCGTCGGAGTCGTGCAGGTCGCCGTCCGGCACCTTCTCGCCGGAGCGGACGAAGTCGAGCAGGGCGCCGAACGCGGTCTGGAAACCGCTCTCGTCACCCGCGGCGACAGCCTTCTCCAGATCACCGTCGACAACGTTCAGCTGGTCGAGCTTGTCGTCGGCGAGCTGCCACTGGCCCTCACCCATGATTCGAACGATCATCGAACGTCTCCGTCCTGTGGTCGCGCCGGCTCTGAAACAGGTGCAGTTGCCGGCTGCTGATTTTGGGCGGGCTGACCTGCGGCCGGGGCGTCGCCCGACAGCTCCTTGGGGGCACTGCTACCGGCGAGCTGGGCCTTCATCTTGGCCAGTTCGTCGTCGACACCGGAGGTGGACGACATCCGCTCCAGCTCCAGGGTCAGGCTGTCCTTCTGGGTGCCGCTGGCGTCGTCGAGCGCGCCGGAGGCCAGCAGCTCGTCGATCGCACCGGCCCGGGCCTGCATCTGCTGGGTCTTGTCCTCGGCCCGCTGCACGGCGAGGCCGACGTCGCTCATCTCCTCGGAGATGCCGGAGAAGGCCTCGTTGATCCGGGTCTGCGCCTCGGCCGCGGTGTAGGTGGCCTTGATGGTCTCCTTGCGGGTCCGGAAGGACTCGACCTTGGCCTGCAGCCGCTGGGAGGCCAGCGTGAGCTTCTCCTCCTCACCCTGCAGCTGGGCGTGCTGGGTGGTCAGGTCGTCGATCTGGCCCTGCAGCCCGGACTTGCGGGTCAGGGCCTCGCGGGCCAGGTCCTCACGGCCCATCCCGAGCGCCTTCTGGGCCTGGTCCTGCAGCTTGGCCGACTGCGCCTGCAGCTGCGAGGCCTGCAGCTCCACCCGCTTCCGGCTGGTGGCCACGTCGGCCACACCGCGGCGTACCTTCTGGAGCAGCTCCAGCTGCTTCTGGTACGAGTAGTCAAGGGTTTCGCGAGGATCCTCGGCCTTGTCCAGGGCGGTGTTCGCCTTGGCCTTGAAGATCGTCGACATCCGCTTGAAGATGCTCATCGATATCCGTACCCCTTCTGTGCCGGAGCGTCGACCCGGCGTGCGTGTCAACCACCCTATGTCCCTACGGGTCACCACACCATCAGGACTGGCCCGGATAAAGTGGTGTTCACGTCCCGGGACCACCCCGAGTCGCATGTCCTGCCGAATGAGGTTCAGACCCCGTGTTCCGTCGTACCAAGTCCGATACAACTACAGCCACCGTACCCGCTGAGCCCCAGGCCAAGCCGGGCGGCAAGGGACGGCCGACTCCGTCGCGCAAGGACGCCGAGGCGGCCCGCAAGGCGACGTACAAGAAGCCACGCAACCGCAAGGAGGCGTCGGCGCTGCGCCGGGAGAAGATGCGGACCGAGCGGGCCAAGATGCAGTCGGCCATGCAGACCGGTGACGACCGCTACCTGCCGGCCGCAGACAAGGGCCCGGTACGGCGCTACGCCCGTGACTTCGTGGACGCGCGCTACTCGGTGATGGAGTTCGCGCTGCCGATCCTGCTCGTGGTCTCCCTGGTCGGGGTCGTGTTCTCGCGGCAGTACCCCTGGCTGGCCGGCCTGGTGAACATCTTCTTCCTGGTGATGGTCCTGGTCATCGCCGGTGACTGGTTCCTGCTCTCGGCGGGCCTGAAGAAGGCGGTCGGGACGAAGTTCCCGAGCGAGCCGGTCAAGGGGATCGGGTTCTACGCGGTCCGCCGGACGATGCAGATGCGCCGCTGGCGGCTGCCGAAGCCGATGGTCAAGCGCGGCGAACGGCCCAGCTGAGATCAGGCCAGCTGACCGGATAAGGTCGGGACCATGGACTTCCGCTATCTCGGCAACAGTGGTTTGAAGGTCAGCGAGATCTCGTACGGGAACTGGCTGACCCACGGCTCCCAGGTGGAGAACGATCAGGCGAAGGCGTGTGTGCGGGCGGCGCTGGACGCCGGCATCAGCACGTTCGACACGGCCGACGTCTACGCCAACACCAAGGCCGAGGTGGTCCTCGGCGAGGCGCTGGCGGGTGAGCGGCGCGAGTCGCTGGAGATCTTCACCAAGGTCTACTGGCCGACCGGACCGGGCGGACCGAACGACACCGGTCTGTCCCGCAAGCACATCCACGAGTCGATCAACGGGTCGCTGAAGCGGCTCCAGACCGACTACGTCGACCTCTACCAGGCTCACCGGTTCGACACCGAGACGCCGCTCGAGGAGACCATGGAGGCCTTCGCCGACGTGGTCCGCCAGGGCAAGGCGCTCTACATCGGGGTCTCGGAGTGGACCGCCGAGCAGCTGCAGGAGGGCCACCGGCTGGCCCGCGAGCTGCGCATCCCGTTCGTCTCGAACCAGCCGCAGTACAGCATGTTGTGGCGCACCATCGAGGCCGAGGTGGTCCCGGCGTCGGAGGAGCTCGGCATCAGCCAGATCGTGTTCTCCCCGATCGCGCAGGGGGTGCTGACCGGGAAGTACCTGCCGGGGCAGCAGCCGCCGGAGGGCTCGCGGGCGACCGACGCGAACGGCGCCAACATGATCAAGCGGTTCCTGAACGACGACGTCCTGACCCGGGTCCAGGAGCTCAAGCCGATCGCCGAGGAGGCCGGCCTGTCGCTCGGCCAGCTGGCCGTCGCCTGGGTCCTGCAGAACCCGAACGTCGCGTCCGCGATCGTCGGTGCCTCGCGGCCCGAGCAGGTCGTGGAGAACGTCAAGGCGGCCGGTGTGAAGCTCGACGAGACGCTGCTGAAGCGGATCGACGAGACGCTCGGCAGCATCGTCGAACGCGACCCGGCCAAGACCGCCCAGAACTCCCCGCAGACCCGGCCGGGATCATGAGCTGGGTGTGGCGGTTCGAGACCGCGTCCGGAGCCGTCGTCGACCCGAGCGAGGTCGGCGGCACCGAGTTCTCCGCCCAGGGCGACGCCGAGAGCTGGCTGGGCGAGATCTGGCGTGAGCTCGTCGAGAAGGGCGTCGCGCACGTCTTCCTCCTCGAGGACGGCCGCGAGGTCTACGGCCCGATGAGCCTCGAGGCGCAGGAGTAAGGCATTACGCTGCTCGGGTGATTCTCAAGCGACTGCTTCTCAGCTTGGTGGCGGCCCTGCTTCTTGCGGGGACCGCCACCACTCAGGCGTATGCCGAGGACGGGTTCCGGTTCTGGGGCTACTACCAGTGGTCGTCCTCGCAGTGGACGTTCGCGCAGAAGGGCCCGGACGGCGTCGTACCGGCCGACGGGTCCGTCGAGGGCTGGCGGTATGCGGTCGGTGGCGCCAAGCCGCGGGTGCCGCGGGCCGCCGGTGATTTCGCGGCGATCTGCAAGGACGCCCCGGCCGAGGCCGGCAAGAAGCGTGTCGCGGTGGTGATCGACCCCGGTACGGCGGACGACCAGCCTGCCGGCAGCACCGCCGGTTCGCCCACCGGGACCTGCGTGGTGACCGATGTGAAGTCGAACGGCGCCCAGGTGCTGTCCGCCGTCGGACCGACCCGGCTCGAGAAGGGCCTGACCTGCGGGATCGAGGGCTACCCGGCCTCGGGCTGCGGTGAGGCGATCAAGGACATCAAGGTCCCGGCCACCGATCCCACGGTGCAGTTGCAGGTCAAGACTCCGGTTGGCTCGTCGGCCGTCAAACCCTCGCTCGAGAACGACACCGGGGGCAGCAGCACCTGGGTGCCCTTGGTAATTGTCGTGGTGCTCGTCGGCGGTCTGATCGCGGGTGGCGTGCTGCTCGTGCGCCGTCGGCGTACGTAGTGCGCGCTGTCCACCGCCTGACGCTCCCCCGGGCACTGCATCCGGGGGCGTGGTGGCTGTGGGCTCTCGGGATGGCGGTCGCCGCCAGCCGGACCCGGAACCCCGTGCTGCTGGTGCTGATCCTGGCGGTGACCGGGTTCGTGGTGGCGGCCCGGCGGACCGACGCTCCGTGGGCGCACAGCTTCACGGCGTTCCTCAAGCTCGGCCTGGTGGTGATCGGGATCCGGATCGTCCTGCAGGCGTTGCTGTCGACGCGCTCGCAGGGCAACACCGTGCTGTTCACGCTGCCGCAGATCCCCTTGCCGGACTGGGCTGCCGGGGTCAAGCTCGGCGGTCAGGTCACTTTGGAAGCCGTCCTGACCGCCCTGTACGACGGAGGTCAGCTCGCGGTGATGTTGTGTTGCATCGGCGCGGCCAACGCGCTGGCCAGTCCCCGGCGGCTGCTCAAGTCGTTGCCCGGGGCCCTCTACGAGATGGGCGTGGCCTGCGTGGTCGCTCTGACATTCGCACCGCAGCTGGTGACCGATGCCCGGCGGATCCGGGCAGCCCGACGGCTGCGGGGCCGGACCCGCGGGTCGTTCCGGACCACCGGCATGCCGGTGCTGGAGGGCGCGCTGGACAGATCGGTCGAGTTGGCGGCCGCGATGGACTCGCGCGGCTACGGCCGGACTGCCCAGGTGCCGCGTCGGCAACGCCGGATCACTGGGCTGTGCGTGCTGCTGGGGCTGCTGGGCATCCTGCTCGGGGTCTACGCCTTGCTGACGGACTCACTGGCCTTTCCGTTCGCTCTGACCGCTCTGGCGATCGGACTGCTGCTGGCGGTCGGCGCACTCGGGATTGGCCGCCAGCGGGTGACCCGTACCCGGTACCGGCCCGATCCGTGGGCTCTGCCCGAGTGGCTCGTCACGGCGGCCGGTGCGATCGCTGCGGCCGTCATGGTGGTCGCTGCGGTCCGCGGAGTACACGGCCTGCTGCTGGACGGACCACTCGTGGTGCCGCCGATCCCCCTGCTGCCGGTGATCGGCGTACTGGTCGGACTGGCTCCAGCGCTGGCCGCTCCGCCGGTTCGACCGGGAGCGGCCGCATGATCGAGTTCGATCGAGTCACAGTCACGTACGACGGCGCTGTGGTGCCCGCCGTACAGGATGTGAGCTTCACTGTGCCGGAAGGTGAGCTGGCGCTGGTGATCGGGCGGACTGGCTCCGGTAAGTCGACCTTGCTGCGGGCAATCAACGGTCTGGTGCCGCACTTCACCGGTGGGACGCTGGCTGGGCGCGTGCTCGTGAACGGTCGCGACACCCGGGAGTATCGGCCGCGTGATCTTGCCGATGTGGTCGGATTCGTCGGACAGGACCCGATGACCGGGTTCGTGACCGACACCGTGGAGGACGAGCTCGCCTACAGCATGGAGTCGCTCGGTACGGCGCCGGACGTGATGCGGCGCCGGGTCGAGGAGACACTGGATCTGCTGGGGCTGGCCGACGTACGGGATCGCGCACTGACGTCGCTATCTGGTGGCCAACGGCAACGAACCGCTATCGGCGCCGCGCTGACCTCGCATCCCGCAGTGCTCGTGCTGGATGAGCCGACGTCTGCTCTCGACCCGCAGGCGGCTGAGGAAGTGCTGGCCGCGCTGCAGCGACTGGTGCACGACCTCGGTGTAACTGTGGTGATGGCGGAGCACCGGCTCGAGCGAGTGGTGCAGTACGCCGACCGGGTGATCGAGGTACCGGGTGGGATCGGGCTGGTGTCGACCGGACTGCCAGCAGACCAGATGGTGACCGCACCGGTCGCACCGCCGGTGGTGGAGCTCGGCCGGCTGGCTGGGTGGTCTCCGCTGCCCCTGTCGGTACGGGATGCTCGGCGCGCTGCCGTTGCGTTACGAAGTCAGCTGGCTGATGTGAAGCCGCTGCGGCGAGCTGTGACAACAGGTGCTGAGTTGGCGCGCTGCACCGACCTGGTCGTTAGCTATGGGGCCGTGACGGCGTTGCGTGGTGTCTCTGTGAGCATCCGGGCCGGCGAGATCGTCGCACTGATGGGACGTAACGGCGCTGGGAAGTCCACGCTGCTCAATGCGCTGGTGGGGATCGTTCCGCCGCGCGCTGGCACGGTCACCGCGTCCGGCGCGGACCCACGCCGTACGCGACCGGCCAAGCTGGTCAAGGCAGTCGGACTGGTACCGCAGGAGCCGGCTGACCTCTTGTACGCGGCAACGGTCGCGGATGAGTGCGCGAGCGCGGACGCGGACTTCCATGTGGCGGCCGGGACCTGCCGGGCAGTGCTGGAGCGGCTGGCACCGGATGTGGATGATCAACTGCATCCCCGCGACCTGTCCGAGGGACAACGGTTGTGCTTGGCGCTAGCCGTCGTACTGTGCGGTGCGCCGCCGCTGTTGCTGCTCGATGAGCCCACGCGGGGCTTGGACTACGGAGCGAAGCGGCGACTGGTCGAAATCCTGCGCGAGCTGGCTGCGGCCGGGCATGCGGTCGTGTTGTCGACCCATGACGTGGAGATGGTTGCTGAGGTCGCCACCCGGGTGATGGTGCTGGCGGACGGCGAGCTGGTGAGTGAGGGCGAGACTGCGACGGTTGTGGCGGACTCCCCCGCGTTCGCGCCGCAGGTGGCCAAGATCCTTGCCCCGCTACCGTTTCTGACGGTTGGCGAGGTCGCCACTGCTCTGGAGCGCGCATCGTGAACCTGATCCGGCTCCGGCCGCGCAGTACCGGCGCACTGGTGCTGGCGTCGCTGGTTGGGGTGGTGGCGTTCGCCTGGCCGCTCTTCTGGCGGACGGACCAGGCAGGTGCAGCTGCGATCGGCCACACGACCGATGCGCCCTGGCTGTTCGTGTTGCTGCTGCCGCTGCTGGTGGCCGTCGTACTGGCTGAGCTATCCGAGTCAGGCATCGATGCGAAGGTGATCTCGCTGCTCGGGATGCTGGCGGCGGTCGGTGCCGCACTCCGCGCCCTGGGTCCGGGGACTGCGGGGCTGGAGCCTGGGTTCTTCCTGCTGGTGCTCGCCGGGCGAGCGTTCGGGGCCGGGTTCGGGTTTGTGCTGGGCTCGGTGTCGCTGCTGGGCGGTGCGCTGATCAGCGGCGGAGTCGGGCCGTGGATGCCGTTCCAGATGTTCGCCTGTGCGTGGGTGGGCTGTTTCGCCGGCCTGCTGCCCCGCGTGGGCGGACGACTCGAGCTGCTGCTCCTGGCGGCGTACTCGCTGGTCGCAGGTGTCCTGTACGGCGTGGTGATGAACCTGTGGTTCTGGCCCTACGCGACCTTCGGCAGTGCCTTCTCGTTCATCCCGGGAGACGGGCTGGCCGAAAACCTGCACCGCTACCTACTGTTCGTGGTGGCGACGTCGCTCGGCTGGGACATCCCACGTGGCGTGCTGTGCGCCGTACTGGTGCTGGTGCTCGGACGCCCGGTGCTGAACGCGTTCCGCCGTACTGCCCGGAAGGCAGCCTTCGACACCCCAGTGCTCTTCGAACCAAGGAGTCCGCATGCCTGACCGCACCCTCGTCCTCGGCGGCGCCCGCTCCGGCAAGTCACTCGTCGCCGAGCGCCTCTTCGCCGACCTCCCGGATGTCGTGTACGTCGCCACCGGCGGACAGGACGCGGGAAGCCGGGAGTGGGCGGCCCGGATCGCCCAGCACCGGGCCCGTCGGCCTGCCTCCTGGGGACTGATCGAGACGACCGATCTGATCCCCCTGCTCGAGTCCTCCGGCCCGCCGCTCCTGATCGACTGCCTGACGCTCTGGCTGTCCCAGACCATGGACGCGCTGCAGATCTGGACCAACCCCGGCCGGGCCGACGTCGTCTCGCGGCAGATCGCCGCACTGACCGCGGCCTGGGCCGGCACCTCACGACGCGTAGTTGCTGTCAGCAACGAGATCGGCGGCGGCATCGTGCCCGCGGAGCACGGCACCCGGGTGTTCCGCGATCTGATGGGGCACCTCAACACGTCCATCTCGCTGGCCTCCGACGAGGTCTTCTACAGCATCGCCGGCCGTACTCTCAGGCTCACATGAGCCTGGATCCGGCGCGCCTCGCCTTCGGCCTGCTGAGCGTGCTGCCGGCGGGAATGCCGGCAAAGGTCGACCGCACGGTCGGGCGACGAGCCATGCTGCTCGCGCCGGTGGTCGGCGCCGTACTCGGCGGGATCGCGGCCGGGGTGGTCGCGCTCGTGCAGTTGCTGCGCCCGGACGCCGACCTGCTGGCGGCCGTCCTCGCCATCCTCGTCGTGGCCGGGCTGTCCGGCGGGCTGCACCTCGATGGCCTGGCCGACTTCGCCGACGCCCTCGGCAGCCGCCGCGACCGCGAAACCATGCTCCGCATCATGAAACAGAGCGACATCGGCCCGTTCGGCGTCCTCAGCATCGTCGCCGTCCTGCTCGTCGACGTCGCCGCGCTCACCGCCTGCATCCAGTCCGGCATCGGCTGGCAAGCAGTCCTGACCGCCACCACCGCCAGCCGCCTGACCCTCCCCTGGACGTGCCGCACCACCGTCCCCTCCGCCCGCCCGGACGGCCTAGGCGCCCTGGTAGCCGCCACCGTCCACCCCCTGGTCGCCGCCCTCACGACAGCCGCCGTACTGGCCGCTGCAGTAGCCCTCACCTGGCTAACCCTCTCGAGCCCGCTCCTAGCCTGTGCCGTCCTTCTAGGCCCGCTCACCGCCCTAGCCACCACCCACCGAGCCCGAACCGCCCTCGGCGGCACCACTGGCGACGTACTGGGCGCTGCGATCGAGCTGGCACTCCCCTTAACCCTCCTGGCCCTCGCCCTCACCTGACTCATTGGTTCGCCGGGTCGCGGGGGTCGTTGTCGATCAGGTCACGGAAGTAGCGTGCGCTCGACAGGTCCCCGCGGGCCGTCACCACGTCGATCATCTCGAGCCGGATCCGGCGGCCTTCCGCGATGTCGCCGGTGGCCATCGCGATGTCGGCCTCGGCCACTGCGATCCGCAGGCGCAGGTGGCCGGCCGGAGCATCGGCGTACACGGCTTTGGGCATCTCGAGCATCGAGCGGGCCTGGTCGATCTTGCCCTGCCTGGCCATCGTGGACGCCAGCAGACAACGCATCTGGGCGACATTGCCGTCGCTGGACAGGGCCTCGAACGTGGCGACCGCCGCGGTGAAGTGTTCCTCGGCCTTCGGATAGCTCCCGATCTGGGCGTAGATCTCGCCGACCAGCATCCGGGCCTCGCCCTGGACATTGCTGTTCGGCGGCGCCATCCGCACGGCTTGCTCGCCCCAGCGCGCGGCATCGTCGTATTCGTCCAGCTCCGCCGCGACGTGGACCAGGCGGCGCACGGCAAGGAACCGAAGGTCCTCCGGGCCACCCGGCCGGTCGACCAGGGCGAGCGCGGCAAGGCCGTGCTCGCGGGCCTTGCGATAGTCGGCGAGATGCAGAGCGGCCGCTGCGAGCTGCAGTTCGGCCCGGGCCTGCAGGGCGAGTGAGCCGGTCTGTTCGGCAAGCTCGCGGAGTCGGACGCCCGCGCTCCACTGATCGGCGACAGCGCCGGTGTGGTGGGTCCAGAACGCCAGCTGGAGCCGGACCGAGAGCTCCAGCGGACCGCTCTCGGCAACGACCTCGGCGATATCCAGCAGGAGCTGGTTGCGACGCTGCCGCTGATCACGGACGCTGAGGTACCCGCTCAGCAGCAGAGCGATTGCCCCGGCGAGCTCAGGCTCACCCGCGCTGAGCGCGGAGCGGGCGGCGGCGTCGATCAGCGGCGCGCTGGCCTCGAACCATCGGATCGCGTCAGCCTCGATCGCGCCTTCGGCGTCCGGGAGCACCGGCGTCGCAGGCGTCGGCAGGTGTGCCGCAACAGTCCAGCCGTGGTTCACGCCGGAATCGGCCAGCGCTGTCAGTCGATGGACCGCTTCGAGGTAGCGCTGCTGTGGGTGCGTGGGATCGCCTGCTCGTGCGAGCTGCTCTGCGGCGTACGAGCGGACAAGGGCATGCATCTTGTAGCGCCGGAACGGTTCCACCGCGACGAGTTCGACCAGGCCGAGATCGACGAGCTGCTCGAACGCCACGTGGCCGGTCAGTTCGTCGTCGTCCAGCAGAGGCGCCGCGACCCAGGCCGGGAACTCGGTCACGCCGACCAGCGAGAGCCGGGCCAGCAGCTGCCTGGTCCGGGGCTCGGCCAGGGCGAGGCTGCGGTCCAGACTCGTTCGTACGGCGAGGTCGCCGGCGACCATCGAGTCCAACCGGGCGTCGTCGTCAGCGAGCGCTCCGAGCATCGCGGTGAACGCGTCGGCGCCGGAAAGGGCGAAGCGCGAACCGATGATCCGGAGCGCCAGCGGCAGCCCCGCACACTCGGCCGCGACGGTCGCGACCACTGCTGGGTCCCCAAGGGCCCGGCCGATCAGCTTGGCCAGCAGGTCGTTGCTGGCCGCCGAATCGAGCGGCAGCACTTGCAGATGGGTCGCTTTCTTCAACTGCGGAAGGGATCTCCGCGAGGTGACGACCACCGCACAACTCGGCCCGGACGGCAGCAGCTGCTCGACTGTCTCGGCGTCGAGCGCATCATCCAGTACGACGAGTAGCGCCAGATCGGCGGTGTTCTCCCGGTAGAGCCGAATCCGTTCTTCCAGCGACTCCGGCACCCGACTCGGCGCCACTCCGACCGACCGCAGCATCGACCCGAGCAGGGTCTGCGCCGGCACGGCCGCTCCCCCGACATCCTGCAGCCGCGCGAACACCTGACCGTCCGGAAAGGCGTCCGCGGCCAAGTGCCCGATCCGAGTCGCGGTAGCCGACTTCCCGACCCCGGCGGCACCCCACAGGCAGACGTTCGTCGGACCGTCGGTCAACGCCCGTACGCCGGCTACCAGCAACTCGTCACGCCCCACCAGCAGCGAGATGTCGACCGGCAGCTCGCGCGGCACCAGGTCGTCGGACACCTTTCGAGCGCCCGGGTCGTTGCGGAGAATCGCCGAATACAGCCGACGCAGCGCCGGCGCAGGCTCGAGGCCGAACCGAGCAGACAGCGTCGCGGTCACGGCGGCGTACACGTCGAGCGCATCCTGGCGTCGGCCCGCACGATGCAAGGCGGTCATCCAGGCCGCGACCGTGGCCTCCCGGGTGGGGTCCTGCTCGACGACAGCGGGCAGCTCGGCAAGCAGCTGAGTGTGCAATCCCGCGGCGAGGTCGGCCTGGATCCGCTCGTCGACCGCGCTGCGACGTTCCTCCTCGACCGGCACGCAGAGCCGATCCCGAGTGGGTCCATCGACAAGCTCCGGGAGCAGCTCACCGCGCCACAGCTCCAACGCCGCCCGCAGCGCACTGCCGCGGTCGACGGGATCCGCCAACGCGCGCGCCTCGGCGACACCCGCCCGGAACCGCTCGAGGTCGATGCTCCCAGCCCGTACGGCGTATCCGTCGCGACCGCCGTCGATCGTGATCCCGGCCCTCCGCAGCCGCGACACGTAGACCTGCAGGGCTCCGCGCGCATCCCCTGGCGGATCATCCGGCCAGAGCAGATCGATGAGCTGTTCGGTCGCCACCAGTTCGTTTGCCCTCAGCAACAAGACCGCGAGCAGGAGCCGCTCCTGGCGCCGTACCAGCTTGATCTCGGCGGCACCGTCACGGACCTCGAGCGCTCCGAGCAGGCGGAATTCCATCTCCGGATGGTAACCGGCCCGAACAGCCGAGAGCCGCCCTGACCAGAACGGTCGGGGCGGCTCTCGAAGGGCTGGCCTGGCTCAGGCGATCTCGGCGACGAGGTCGACCTTGGGCTCGGCGAAGTGGCACGCCGCGGCGTGACCGGGGGTGGACTGCGGCTTGCCCTCGAGCTTCGGCTCCTGCGTCGCGCAGATGTCCTCGGCCTTCCAGCAGCGGGTCCGGAACCGGCAGCCGCTCGGCGGGTCGATCGGCGAAGGTACGTCGCCGACCAGCCGGATCCGCTCCTTCGGCGGAACGCCGCGGATCGTGCCGAGGTCCGGGGCCGCCGACAGCAGCGCCTGGGTGTACGGGTGCTGCGGGGCACCGTAGATCTGGTCCCGCGGGCCCTGCTCGACGATCTTGCCCAGGTACATCACCGCGACCTCGTCACAGAAGTGGCGGACCACTCCGAGGTCGTGCGCGATGAACACGAACGCGATGCCGAGATCACGCCGCAGGTCCTCCAGCAGGTTCATCACCTGGGCCTGGATGGACACGTCGAGCGCGGAGACCGGCTCGTCGGCGATGATCACCTCGGGCTCGACCGCCAGCGCCCGGGCGATGCCGATCCGCTGCCGCTGACCGCCGGAGAACTCGTTCGGGTAGCGGTTGTGGTGCTCGGGGTTCAGACCGACCCGCTCCAGCAGCTCCTGGACCCGGGCGAGCTCCTGACCCTTCTTCACCAGCTTGTGCACGCGCAGCGGCGTACTGATGATGTTGCTGACCGTCTGGCGCGGGTTCAGCGAGCTGTAGGGGTCCTGGAAGACGATCTGCAGCTGCCGGCGGAACGGGCGCAGTTCCCGCTCCTTCAGCTGGGCGATGTTGGTGCCCTTGAAGTTGATCTCACCCGAGGTCGGGGTGAGCAGCCGCGTGATCATCCGGCCGGTGGTGGACTTGCCACACCCGGACTCGCCGACCAGACCGAGGCTCTGCCCGGCCTTCAGGTCGAAGCTGACGCCGTCGACGGCCTGGACCGTCTTCTTCGTCCGGCCCAGACCGGCGGCTTCCTTGATCGGGAAGTGCATCTTCAGGTCGCGGACCCGCAGCAACGTCTCGCCCCGGGCGGCCGGCTGGTCGACCGGACGTGTTTTGTCGCTCATGTCTCTCCTCAGTCCCCTCGTCAGCTCAGTCTCGGCAGGACTTCGGCCTCGTAGATCGAGGCCTTGTCGTGCAGATGACAACGGGACGTGTGGGCACCTGCGCCGTCGACCGGCAGCAGCTCGGGCAGGTCGGTCGTGCAGCGCTCACCCTTGACGCGGTCCTTGTACGGGCAGCGCGGGTTGAACGAGCACCCGGACGGAAGGTTCAGCAGGCTCGGCGGCAGACCCTTGATCGGGCGCAGCTTCTCGCTCGCCGCCGACACCGTCGGGATCGACTCGAGCAGACCCCAGGTGTAGGGCATCCGCGGGTTGGCCAGCACGTCCTCGGCCGTGCCGTACTCGACGCAGCGGCCGGCGTACATGACCAGCACGTCGTCGGCCATCTCGGCCACCACACCCAGGTCGTGGGTGATCAGCACGATCGCCGAGCCGAACTCCTTCTGCAGGTTGTTCAGCAGGTCCAGGATCTGTGCCTGGACCGTCACGTCGAGCGCGGTGGTCGGCTCGTCGGCGATGATCAGCTTCGGGTCGTTGACCAGACCCATCGCGATCATCGCGCGCTGCCGCATACCGCCGGAGAACTCGTGCGGGTACTGCCCGAAGCGGCGGATCGGGTTCGGGATGCCGACCAGGTCGAGCATCTCCAGCGCGCGCTTCTTCGCGACGTCCTTGGACACCTTGTGGTGCACCCGGTAGGCCTCGGAGATCTGGTTGCCGACCGTGTACAGCGGGTGCAGCGAGGACTGCGGGTCCTGGAAGACCATCGCGACCGCGTCGCCGCGGATCTTCATCAGGTCGTTCTCGGACAAGCCGATCAGCTCGTCACCGCCGAGCCGGATCGAGCCGGTGATCTGGGTGCGCTTGCGGTCGTGCAGTCCCATCACAGCCATGCTGGACACGGACTTGCCGGAGCCGGACTCACCCACGATCGACAGCGTGCGGCCGAGCGGCACCGAGTAGCTCAGTCCGTTCACCGCGCTGACGACACCGTCGGCGGTCGGGAACTTGACCGTCAGGTCCTCGACCACCAGGTACGGCGTCTCGCCGCTGGGGTTCATCAGCCCGGAGCGCTTCTCGCGCGTCGCGACCGACGGCCCACGCTTGGCGTCCGCCGCCGCGGTCGGCTGCGCCGCTGCACTCTCGGCCATGCTGTCCTTCCGGTCTTCTGGGGCGGGAGTGGTCACGAAAGCCTCACCCGCGGGTCGATCAAGCTGTAGGCCACGTCTACGAGGAAGTTCATTGCCACCAGCACGACGGACGCGACCAGCACCGTCCCCATGATGACCGGCAGGTCGTAGGTCTCCAAGCTCTGCAGGACCAGGTTGCCCAGGCCGGGCAGGTCGAAGATCCGTTCGGTGAAGATGGCGCCGGCGAGGCTGCCGGCGATGTCCAGACCGAAGATCGTGACGACCGGGATCATGCCGGAGCGCAGCGCGTGCTTGTAGGTCACGACCCGGTCCGACAGGCCCTTGGCCCGTGCGGTCCGGATGTAGTCCTCGCTCAGCGTCTCGACCATCGAGCCTCGCGAGTACCGGGCGTACGACGTACAGCTGTAGATCCCGAGCACCAGCCAGGGAGTCAGCAGGCCGGCGAACCACTTGCCGGGGTTGTCCGTCAGTGGTGTGTACCCGCCCCGGGGCAGGATCGGATACAGGATCGTCAGGTACAGCGAGATCATCAGCGCCACGATGTAGTACGGCACCGAGCTCAGGATCAGGGTGCTGCTCATCAGCGCCCGGTCCCCCAGCGTCCCGCGTCGCTTCGCAGCCATCGAGCCCACGAAGACACCAATGGTGAGAACGATGACCGCATACCCGGCGACCAGGGAGACGGTCACCGGCAACCGGGCGCTGAGCATCTCGGTGACCGGCCGGTCGTTCTTGAACGAGTACCCCAGGCAGGGCGCGTCGCACTCCTGGATGACGCCAGACGTCTCGAAGGTCCGCCCGGCGAAGATGCCCGCGGTGTACTCGGCGAACTGCTGAACCTTGGGTTTGTCCAGATTGAGGTTCTTCTTGATCTCGTCGTAGCGCTGCTGGGTGCAGTTGCGCTCACCACAGATCGCGGCGGCCGGGTCGGTCGGCGCGATGAAGAACAACGCGAAGGTCGCGATCAGCGTGACCAACACGACACTGAGCGCGCTGACCAGGCGGCGCGCCACGAAGTAGAGCACGAGGTGTCTCCTCACCGAGGGGGGTGGTGGCCGGCCCGGAGGCCGGCCACCACCCTTTCTTCAGATCAAGCGAGATCCGTCAGCGAACCGGTTACGGCTGCTTCAGGTACAGCGACGTGAACTCGGGCATGCCCTGGGTCATGTCGTTGACGGCGTGACCGATGTTCTTACCGACCGGGAAGGCGCTGGCCGAGTAGTACAGCGGCACCAGCGGCAGGTAGTCCTGCAGGATCTTCTTGTCGATCTTCGACCACTCCTTCAGCTGCTCGTTCGGGTCAAGAGCCGCGACCCGATCGATCTCGGCGTCCAGAGCCTTGTCCTGCAGCTGACCGATGCTGTTGCCCAGGTCGACCGCGTCGGACTTGAACAGAACCGGGAACCAGCTGGTACCGGCCGGCCAGTCCGAGCACCAACCCGCAGGGGTCTTGCCCATGTTGACCGGGGCGTTCTGGTCGCCGGTCAAGGTCCGGATCTGCGCCTTCGGCACACCGGTGGCCTTGACCTTGAAGCCCGCCTTCTGGTACACGCCGGTACGAAGCTGGTTGACCTGCGTGGCGATCTTGTCGTCGTTCGAGAAGTACCAGCTGAGCTCGAAGCCGGACTTGCCCAGCTTCTCCAGCTCCGCCTTGACCTCGGCGGCGACGGCGTCGTCCTCAGCACCCTTACCGGTGCCGTTCATACCCGGCAGTTCGTACTTCTCGTAACCGGGAACGGCCGGCGGCAGGATCGTCGAGGCCGGGAACGAGCTGTCCGGAGCCTGGCCGGAAACCTTGCGCCAGGAGTCGAACGGGAAGGCCTTGACGATCAGCTTGCGGACCTCGAGCGGGATCTTCCGGGTGTCCATCGGCCAGGTGATCGTGCACGGGCCGGGGCCCTTCACCAGCTGCGACGGGTCCTTGAGCTCGGGGTAGAGGCTGACGTCCAGGTTGCTGTAGTTCAGCGCGGCGGCGTCCGGGCCGGACGAGGCCAGCACCTGCCGCTGCACCTTGATGGTGTCCTGGGCGAACTTGAAGTCGAAGCCGTCCGGGTACTGGTAACGCACCGGGTCGGAGTTCGGGTCCCAGTTCGGGTTCTTGACCAGCTTGAGCTCGCTGCCCGAGGTGTACGACTCGACCTGGTACGGGCCGGTCGTCATGGGCTTCTGCTCGTAGTTCTTCTTGGTGTCCTTCGCCTGCGGGATCGGCGTGAACATCGGGAAGGCCGCGTAGTACGGCAGGTCGTTGAACTTCTTGTCCAGGTGGATGACGAGGGTGCTCTCGTCCGGCGTCTCGACACCGGAGTAGTTCTCGCCACCGGCCGTGTACGGACCCTTGTACTTGCCGCCGTCCTTGAAGAACTGCAGCTGGTACGTCGGGCCCGCGTCGTACAGGTCGTGCGCGAAGGAGCGCTTGATCGCGTACGCGTAGTCGGCAGCCTTGACCGGCGTGCCGTCCATGTACTTGATGCCCTGCTTGAGCTTGAACGTCCAGGTCAGGCCGTCGGCCGAGGGCGTGCCCAGGTCTTCGGCGAGGTCCGGGACCAGAACCGGCTTACCGGTCTTCTCGTCCAGCTTGTACTGGGTCAGCGCCCGGTACATCAGCTTGCCGATCTGGTTTCCGTCGACGTAGTAGATGTTGGTCGGGTCGAACGTGTCCGGCGTGACGTCCGACAGCACCGTGATGGTGCCGCCCGTCTTCGCGCCGTCGATCGGCTTGGCCGGGCCCTTCGCTGTCGGGTCGGTAGCCTTCTCCTGCGCGCCGCCCACGTTGCCGCCGCCGGTGTTGTTACCGCCGTTGTTCGACGACGGGCTGCCGCAGGCCACGGCGGCCAGCATGACCGTCGCCGCGACCGCGGTGATCCGTTTCCACTGCATTGTCGTGTTTCTCCTTTTCTGCCGCTCGGGGCAACGCCGGGCTACCGGCGGGTCTTCGGGTCGAAGGCGTCGCGGACCGCGTCACCCAGCAGCGCCAGCGCGAGCACCAGAATCGTGATGCCCAGCACCGGCAGCCAGAGATAGATCGGGTCGGCCTTGAACCAGTTCGTGGCGGTGGCGATCGTCTGGCCCCAGGACGGGACCGGCTCGATCAGACCAACACCGAGGAACGACAGCCCGGCCTCTGCGGTGACATATGCCGGCAGCGCCAGCGAGGCCGAGATGACGATCGGTGCCACCAGGTTCGGTAGCAGTTCCTTGAACAGCACTTGCCGCGTCGGCACCCCGATCGCCTTGGCAGCCAGCACGAACTCGCGTTCGCGCAGCGAAAGCACCTCACCGCGGATGATCCGGGCGAGGCCTGCCCAGCCGAAGAACGACAGCACGAAGATCAGTACGAAGAACCTGATCTGGGCCTGTTCCGCCGGCGAGAGATTGAACGAACCGCCGCGCAGCTGCTCGACGATCGGCACCATGGCGATCGCGAAGAGCAGGTACGGCAGGCTCAGTACGAAGTCGATGATCCAGGAGATGACCCGGTCGACCCAGCCGCCGAGGAAGCCGGCCAGCAGGCCCATCACGACACCGACGACGGTGCCGAAGACCGTGGCGACGAACGCGATGATCAGCGACGGGCGGGCGCCGTACACCCAGCGGGCGAAGTTGTCCCGGCCGGTCTTGGGCTCGACGCCGAACCAGTGGCTCGCGGTCGGCCCACTGGCCGGGAAGCCGTAGGCGTCGACCAGGTCCGGGTTGAACTTGGCGATGTCCGAACCCTCGAGCTTCGCCAGCACCGGCGCGAAGATCGCGACCAGGATGAACAGCACCACGATGGACGCGCAGATGATCGCGACCTTGTCCTTGCGGAGCCGGTCCATCGCGATCCGGGTCGGCGACTTGCCGTGCGCGACACCTTTGGCCCGCTCCGGCTCCGCAGACGCCGGGTGGTCCTCGATCCCAACGGTCGAGTCGGGTGACCCAATGCTCATTCGCGCTCCGTCAGCTCTGTCAGCCGGATGATTGGTGGTCCGTAGGTCCGGCGCGGTCTGTAGATCGTGCCGAACATTTGCTCGCTGGAAGGGCCTGCGTCAAATCCCCTTGACACCGGTGAACCCCCCAGCCGCGCGCTAGCCTGCCTGACACTGTGACACCAAACCAGCGGTGCCCGGCAGCAGTGCACAAATCGTTACCGGAACGGGTACTGGACCGGAACATTTGCCCCCAACGGTCACTATCCGCAATCAATCCTTCGCGAAACGCGTCGGCACAGCACCGACAGTGGCCAATTTGTGCCACAAAATAACAGAATGTAACAATCCGGCCCGTTCCGGCGAAACGTCCCCAGCCGGTCTCAAGGGGCCAGACCGAGCAGCTTCCGCTGGCGCTCGACCTCATGGACGGCGAGGTCGGTCGACGCGATCTTCAGCGCCCGGCCGAGCTCCCGCCGGGCCCGGTCCGGCTGGCCGTCGGCCATCGCCAGTCGCGCCCATCCGACCGCGTTGGCGATCTCCCCCGATTCGTCACGATGCCGGGTGAAGAGCTCCGCGGCGGCGCCGAGCACCCGCTCGGCGTCCGCCGGCCGACCGGCCGCGACCATGACCGTCCCCGCGCAGCTCTCCACGTAGGCGAGACCGAGGTTGTCGCCCAGCCGCTCGACGATCTGGCGAGCCTGGTCCACGACGTCGGCCAACTCATCGAGGTGCTCGGCACCCAGCCCCGGGCTGTCGAGCAGGCACCTCGCGAGATGCACCAGCCGGATGGCATGCAACCGGTTGCCGGGGGTGTCCAGAGCCAGCACCTCCCGAAGGTCCGCCTGCGCCTCGAGGTTCCGGCCGAGGCACTGCAGGGTGACGCCGCGCGTACTGAGTGCGCGGGCCCTCGAGGACACGGCCTCCGGCATGGCATCCGCCAGCTCCAGCATCTCGTCGACCACCTCCAGCGTGCGACCGAAGTCCGTCCGTAGCTGTGCGCCCCACGCGACCTGTTCCAGCGCCCGGTTCCGTAGCTCGACGCTGCCGGAGCGGACCGCCGAGTCGAGCGACCGCTCGGACAACCGCGCGAGCTCGTCCGACGACGCGCCGCTCTGGGCGTGGACCACCCACAGGCTGCGGTCCAGATCGGCCTCGAGGTCGACGTCACCGGAATGGGCCGTCGCGTCGCGGGCGACCTCCAGGACCGAGATCCAGATCTCGCGGAGGTCGCGGACCGCGAGGAAGCCCTTGAACCGCAGAGCGAGCAGACCGGCGGTCCGGGGCACGGTCCGCGCGGCCAGCAGGACGGCGGCATGCACCACGGGTGCCTCGACGTCGAGCCACCCCGAACCCGCGGCGGCGGCAGCCATGGTCCCGCGCAGCAGGCGTTCCTCCCCCGCCTCGTCGGCGACGCTGGTCGCCATCGCGTGATCGATACTCGCGTCGGCCGTCGCGACCAGGCGAAGGACCGTCTCCACGTACCGCAGCTCGACCTCGGACCGGGCCTCCACGTCGAGGGCCTGGAGCAGCTCGACGGCGAAGGCACGGACCAGCCCGTGCAGTCCGTAGCGGACCGGCGTCAAGCGGCGCGGCTGGACGAGCCCCAGGGCGACGAGGTTCTCGAGTACGGCGGCGGCTGCGTCCTCCTCGAGGTCGAGGAGCGGCGCTGCGACCCAGGGCGCGAACTCGTCGGCGCCGACGAGGGCCAGACGGGCGAACAAGTGGCGGGCTTCGGCGGTGGCGACGCTGAGGGTCAGGTCGAGGCTGGCTCGGACGGCTCGGTCGCCGGCGACCAGGTAGTCGAGGCGTTGGGACTCGTCGGCGAGGGTCTGGACCACTTCGGCCACGTCCTCACGGATGAGCGCGAGGCGGGCGCCGACGATGCGGAGGGCCAGTGGCAGGCCGGCGCAATGCTGGACAACCTCGGCGACGCGAGCCGCGCCAAGACCGGACACGGCGCCCAGGAGCTCGGCACTGGTCTCATCGGACAAGGGCAGGAGCTCTCGGTGCGTGGCATCCTCCAGGCCGAGCAAGGGACGCCGGGACGTGACGATCACCGCCCCGCCGGCTGGGAGCAGCGGACGGAGCTGGCCTGCATCGATGGCGTCGTCGAAGACGAGTAGAACGGACTTCTCGGCCAAGCGGCTGCGGAGGAGGGCAGAGCGCTCTTCCAATGACTCCGGAAGCTCCGAGCCGTCCACACCGAGCGATCGGAGCAGCCGTCCGAGGACCATCCGGGCCGGCAGACTCTGCCCGTCCACGTCCTGGAGCCGCGCGAACAGCTGCCCGTCCGGGAACGAATCCGCCAGCCGGTGCGCCAGCCGAACCGCAGCCGCGGACTTCCCAGTTCCCGCTGCCCCATACAGACAGACAACAGCCGGTACGCCGGGACGCGGCGAACCGAGCAGCACGGCCGACAGATCGTCCAGTACGTCGTCGCGGCCGATCAGCAGGCCTACGTCTGCCGGGAGCTCCCGCGGTACTGCCGGCGGGACGGTGAGATCCAGCGCCGGGTCCTGGCGCAGGATCGCGACGTGGAGGTCGCGCACGTCGGCTCCCGGCTCCAGACCGAGCTCTTCGTCGAGGCGCCGTACAAGAGAGGTATAGAGAGTGAGGGCGTCGGTCTGGCGACCGGACCGGTAGAGCGCCAGCATCGACGCGGCCGCGAAGGCTTCTCTGGTCGGCTGGGTGGCGCTCAGGTCGGCTAGTCGTGGGAGCAGCTCCTGGTGGTGGCCGAGAGCGAGCTCGGTGGACAGGAGGAGCTCCTCTACTGCCCAGCGCTCCTCCTCCAGCCCTCTGCAGAGCCGCTGGCGGACATCCTCTGTCGTGACGTCCGCCAGCGCAGGTCCACGCCAGAGCCCCAGCGCATCAGTGAGCAGCTTGCTGCGCTGCTCCAGGTCGTCCTGATGCCGGGCCTGCGCCACGAGCGCTCTGTACTGCTCTATGTCGGTGCTTCCGAGACGCGCCTGGATGGCGTACCCCTCCCGCCCGCTCGTGAGCTCGACGTCGAGCACAGTGCGCAGCCGGGAGACGTAGACCTGCAGCGCCCGCCGTGGATTGGTGGGCAGCTCCTCCGGCCAGAGCAGTCCGATCAGCCGCTCCGCGGACACTGCCTTGCCGGGCTCCAGTAAGAGGACAGCGAGCAGCAACCGCTCCTGGCGGCGCTTCAGGCGGACCTGATCGCCGCCCGACCAGATCTGGACCGGACCGAGCAGGCGGTATTCCACGGCTCATGGTAAGCGCGTGGTAACAGGCCTGCCCAAAGATCTGCCCTACCGCCCCTTCCGGAAAGGCATGGTCATGACAGAAGCGTGGGACTAGAGCTCAGCTCTCCCGGACGTTCACGGTGACGAACGGTGGCTTGACGACAGCGAAGGCCTCCTGACGGCCGCGGATGTCGACAGTCACCTCGTCGCCCTCCTTCACCCCTGCGTCCAGCAGCGCCAGCGCGATGCCCTTCTTCAGCGACGGCGAGAAGGTGCCCGACGTCACCTCGCCCAGTGCGCTGCCGGACGCGTCCAGAACCGACATGTGCGGCCGCGGGATCCCCCGGCCGACGGCCAGCAGGCCGCGAAGGATGCGTGCGGGGCCTGCCTCCTTCTCGGCCCGCAGTGCGGCGTCGCCCCAGAAGTGCTCCTTCTTCCAGCCCACGGCCCACCCGGACCGGGCCTGCACCGGGCTGATGTCCGGCGAGATGTCCTGGCCGTGCAGCGGGTACCCCATCTCGGTCCGCAGCGTGTCCCGTGCACCCAGACCGGCCGGGACGATGCCGTACGGCGCACCGGCCGCCAGCAGTGCGTCGAACACCGCGACCGCGGCGGCATTCGGTACGACGAGCTCGTAGCCACGCTCGCCCGTATAGCCCGTGCGGCACACCACTACCGGCGTACCGGCGAAGTCGGCGACCGCGAAGGACATGTAGTCGTGGCCGGTCGGTAGACCGATCGCTGCGACCACGTCGTCGCTGTTGGTGCCCTGCACGGCGAGGATGGCGTAGTCGTCGTGCGTGTTCTTCACCACAACCCCCTCCGGTGCGTCGGCCTGCAACAGGCGGACCACCTCGGCGGTGTTGGCGGCATTCGGGATCAGGAAGACGTCGTCGTCGGCGTGCAGGTAGGCGATCAGGTCGTCGACCACTCCCCCGCGCTCGTTGCAGCACAGCGTGTACTGCGCCTGGCCCGGCGTGATCTTGCCGAGGTCGTTGCTCAGGCACGCGTTCACGTATTCCGCGGCGCCCGGGCCGGTGACGGTCGCCTTGCCCAGGTGACTCACGTCGAAGACACCCACCGATGTCCGGACCGCGGTGTGCTCCGCGACCACGCCGGAGTACTCCAGTGGCATCTCCCAGCCGCCGAACTCGGCGAACTTGGCGCCGAGCGCGACATGGCGCTCGTGCAGCGGCGACTTCTTCAATTCAGGCGATCCGGTCATGGAGGGCAAGCTACCTGACGCGTAGCATGCGGAGGCAGTATTCACGTACCGTCACGACCGGCAATCCGCTCGCTGGTCAAGGAGGACTGAGAATTTCGTGAGCACCATCACCCTGAGCAAGTCCGATGCGGCCGGTGTCAGAACCGACGCGGTCGTCATCGGCGTCGTCAAACTCGGCGGCGCGGTGACCCTGCCGGCCGGCACCGAGTCGCTCAACGCCGCGTACGGCGGGCAACTGGTGGAGGTGCTGTCCGGACTGGGCGCCACCGGCAAGACCGGTGAGGTGACCAAGGTGCCGGGCCCGAAGCCGGGCAAGTCGGCGACGCTGATCGCCGTCGGTCTGGGCGAGGCCCCGGACGGCGCGCTGAAGACCGAGGACCTGCGGATCGCCGCGGGCACCGGTGTCCGCGCCGCCAAGCTGAGCCAGTCGGTGGCGTTCGCGCTGCCGACGCCGGATGCCGAGTGCGTCCGTGCGGTGGCTGAGGGCGCGCTACTCGGTCGCTACGCCTTCACGACGTACAAGTCGGAGAGCTCGTCCGACCAGGCCGGCGCACTGACCGTGCTGACCGACCTGGCCCGGACCAAGGAGGCCAAGGCCGCGCTGGAGCGCGCCGAGGTCACCGCCGAGGCGATCCGCCTGACCCGGGACTGGGTGAACACCCCGCCGTCGGACCTGCACCCGGTCGAGTTCGCCGCGCACGCGGTGAAGCTGGGCAAGGACTACGGCGTCAAGGTCGAGGTGCTCGACGAGAAGGCCCTGATCAAGGGCGGGTACGGCGGCATCCTCGGCGTCGGCCAGGGCTCCACCAACCCGCCGCGGCTGGTCCGGATCACCTACACGCCGAAGAAGCCGGTGACGCACCTGTCGTTCGTCGGCAAGGGCATCACCTTCGACTCGGGCGGCCTGTCGCTGAAGACCGCGAGCGGCATGATCAGCATGAAGTCCGACATGGCCGGCGCCGCCGCCGTGATCGGTGCCACGCTGGCGATCGCCAAGCTCGGGCTGCCGGTCCAGATCACGACATACGCCGCGATGGCCGAGAACATGCCGTCCGGATCGGCCGCGCGCCCCTCCGACGTCCTGACCATGTACGGCGGTAAGACCGTCGAGGTGCTGAACACCGACGCCGAGGGCAGGCTCGTGCTCGGGGACGCCCTGGTGCGCGCGTCCGAGGACCAGCCCGACCTGATCGTCGACGTGGCCACCCTGACCGGCGCCTGTGTCGTTGCCCTGGGCACCAAGGTGGCCGGCGCGTTCGCGAACACCGACACCGCCCGGGACCGGGTGGTCGACGCCGCGGTGGCGGCCGGCGAGCCGATGTGGCCGCTGCCGATCCCGAGCGAGATGCTGGACAAGCTGAAGTCGCACTCGAAGGTCGCCGACCTGGCCAACATCACCGGTGAGCCCTGGGGCGGCGCGCTCGCGGCCGCCGCGTTCCTCGGCGACTTCGTTGCCGAGGGCATCGACTGGGTGCACCTCGACGTGGCCGGCCCGGCCTTCAACGACGGCTCGGCCTCCGGCTACACGCCGAACGGCGGCACCGGCTACGCCGTACGGACACTGATCGAGCTGGCTGCTTCAGCGAGCTGAGTACCTGATCTCGAGCATCACGCAGCCGTCAACCGTCGTGTACGGGCCGTGCGGCATCCCCGGCGGCCGGCAGGCGTAGTCGCCGGGGTGGAAGGTCTGCTCGAGGGTGAGATCGGTCAGCGATCCCTCGAGCAGATAGACCTCTTCGACGTACTCGTGCCTGATCACGTCGGCGCCCGACGTCGTACCGGCCGGCCAGCGCGCCAGCCTGGTCAGCGCGCCGTCGGATGCTTCGCTCAGCACCCGTTGCTCGATCGCGTCGACCGGCGTCCAGGCGAGGTCGCCGGTCGGGAAGAACTCGCGCTCGGTCTTCATTCCCAGGCCTCGGCGAGCTGCTCGACGCTGTAGACGATCCGGCTGGTCACGCCGCGCGGATCGGTCAGCTCGACCCGCCACGCGTCGGCGAACTGGTCGACGCCGGCGATCATCGGAATCGTCCCGCTGAGCAGAACCGTGCCCGGCACCAGCCGGTCGCCGAGCTCCTTGACCCAGTACGACGGGGGCAGCAACTGGGCGAGCGTTCCGTCCTGGATGAGCTGCTCGGTGTCACCGTGGCGGACCCACGCCTTGAGCGTGAACTGGTCGAGCTCGCTCTCGATGTCCTTGAGCGGCCAGGCGACATCACCGAGCACGTCCGGCGCCGACTGCTTGCTCCAGGCAACACCGTGCACCTCGAGCGCGCGATCGGTGTGGTCACAGGCGACGGTCAGCAGCAGGTCGTCCGGCGTCTCGCCGACGACCAGCGCCCACTCGGCCTCCCCCGACGTCTTGCCGTGCGCGACCTGAACGACCTCCGGCCGGCCCACCAGGGACGCCGACAGCGGGTAGAGGGTCGGGATCCGGGTCGGCGCGGGGACGCCGAGCTCGGCCAGCTCGTCCACATGGTGCTGAACCTGCTCGGTGTCACGACCGGCATATCCGGCGTTCAGTGCGTAGCGGACGGTAATCTCCCGCTCACCGCCGGTGGATAGGACGAACCGCAGCGTCTGACTCATGGCCGGAAATCCTCCGATTTTCTGCTTCTAGAGCTTGCGTGAACACGTCGTATACAACGAGTATGGAGCAATTCCCCAAGGAGGTCCACCTCGATGTCCAGCCCCAGTACTGACACCACGGAGCGCCGCGGCCTCTACAAGGCGTTCGCCGCGAGCCTGTCCGGCACCTCACTGGAGTGGTACGACTTCGCCGTCTACAGCTCCGCCGCCGCACTCGTCTTCGGCGACCTCTTCTTCCCCGGCAGCGACCCGCTGACCGGCACGCTGCAGGCCTTCGGGACGTATGCCGTCGGCTACATCGCACGGCCGCTCGGTGGCATCTTCTTCGGCCGACTGGGTGACGTGATCGGCCGCAAGCGGGTGCTGGTCGCCACGCTGCTGCTGATCGGCGTAGCCACCTTCTGTATCGGTCTACTGCCGACCCACGCCCAGGCCGGCGCACTGGCCCCGACCCTGCTGGTGGTGCTGCGTTTTGCGCAGGGCGTCGGTGTGGGTGGTGAGTGGGGCGGTGCGGTGCTTCTGAGCAGTGAGTTCAGTCAGGCCGGGCAGCGTGGCTTCTGGGCATCTGCTGCGCAAGTCGGACCGCCATTGGGCACCCTGCTGGCGAACGGCGTACTGGCTGTGCTTGCTGGAGCCCTGACGGAGGCTCAGTTCCTCAGCTGGGGTTGGCGGGTCGCGTTCTTGCTGTCTGCTGTGCTGGTCGCGTTCGGTCTGCTCATCCGGTCCAAGCTGGAAGAGACGCCGGTGTTCAAGGAGCTGGAGGCCCGTGGGGACCGGCCGACCGCTCCGGTGACCGAGGTGCTGCGGACACAGCGTCGGCCGCTGATTGCGGCCATCCTGGCGCGGGTCGGGCCGGATGTGCTCTATGCGATGTTCGCCGTCTTCGTGCTCACCTATGCGACCAAAGAGCTGGACATGAGCCGCGGCCAGGCAGTGACCGCCGTACTGATCGGCTCCGCCTGTCAGGTCGGACTCATCCCGTTCTCCGGTTACCTGTCCGACCGCTACGGGCGTCGGCTGATCTATGGCATCGGTGCGATCGGTGGAGCGGTGTGGAGTGTGGTGTTCTTCGCTATCGCGTCGTCACTGGGGACTCTGATTCTCGGAGTGGTCGTTGGGCTGGTGTTCCACTCGCTGATGTACGGACCGCAGGCAGCGTTCGTGTCTGAGCAGTTCACTGCTCGGCTGCGCTACACCGGTAGCTCGCTGGCCTACACGTTCGCTGGAGTGATCGGTGGCGCCCTGGCTCCACTGGCCTTCACGTACTTCTTGGCCAAGGCCGGGACCGGCTATGTGATCGCGCTGTACATCGTGATCGCGTGCGTGGTCACTCTGGTCGGGCTGCGGCTCGGGCGGGCCGTGGTGGATGACGACCTAGCCGTCAGCCATGCATAAGGATCGAACCCGTGGTGTCCAGGTGGCCGAGGATCGCCTTCTCGGCCGCTTCGGCCACACCGGTTGCGAGACCGTCGACAATGGCCTGGTGCTCCACCAGGACGTCCTGCCGCCGCGTCTCACTGCGCTGCAACGCGACGATGCCGAGCAGCACGTGCTTCGCGCGCAGGTTGTCGTAGAGCCGGCCGAGCACGGAGTTGCCGGCCGCTGCGACCAGCAACGCATGGAACTGGCTGTCCAGCTCGATGAACTCCTTCGCGTCGCCCTGCTCGACGATGGCCCGCTGCTGCTCCAGTACGGCGGCCATCGCCGCCACCGGGGCCCGGCCGGCCGCGAGCGAGGTGGTCGCGGCCCAGGTCTCGATCACGCCGCGGGCCTGCATCATCTCGGCGATCTCCCGGCCCGGGACCGGCGCGACGAACGCCCCGCGATGCGGGACGAGCTGCACCAGGTCCTCGGCGGCGAGCATCAGCAACGCCTCGCGCACCGGGGTCCGCGAGATACCGACCTCGGTCGCGACGCCCTGCTCGTTGATGAACGTCCCCGACACGGCCGGATCGCTGAGCACAGTGCCCCGCAGGTACTGGTAGGCGCGGTCACGGCCGGAATCCCCACTCAATTGCATACTCAATGTATACAGGCACGGAGGTCCTGATGACAGATCTGCGCGTGGCTGCGGCCCAGCTCACCACCGGCCCCGACCCGGTGTCCAACCTGGCGGCCGCGACGGACGCCGTACGGCGGGCTGCCGACGGCGGAGCCGAACTCGTCGTACTGCCGGAGGCGACCCTCGCCTGCTTCGGCACCGACCTGCGGAGCGTCGCCGAGCCGCTGGACGGGCCGTTCGCGACCGGCCTGCGCAAGGTGGCCGCCGACCTCGGGATCGTCGTGGTGGCCGGGTTGTTCGAGCCGTCGGACGACGGCCGCGTCCACAACACGCTGCTCGCCACCGGTCCGGGCGTGGAGGCGTCGTACCGGAAGATCCACCTGTACGACGCGTTCGGGTCCCGGGAGTCGGACACGGTTGCTCCAGGCAACGAGCTGGTGGCCTTCGAGTACCGGGACGTGACGGTCGGGCTGGCCACTTGCTACGACCTGCGGTTCGCCGACCAGTTCACCGCGCTCGGGCGACTGGGTGCGGAGCTGATCGCCGTACCGGCGTCCTGGGGTGCCGGACCGGGCAAGGAAGAGCAGTGGGACCTGCTGACCCGGGCTCGGGCCGCTGATGCGCAGGCGTGGGTGCTGGCGTGCGACCAGGCGTACACGACACCGCAGGGCACCGACCCGCTCGGCATCGGCCGTAGCAGTCTGACCACTCCGCTGGGTCACACCGCGGCGCGGCTCGACCACACCGTGGGGATCCTGCAGGCGACGATCGACACCGAGGACGTCGCAGGGGTGCGTGCGCGGGTGCCCCTGCTTTAGCGGAGGCCTTGCTTCTTCATGCGGGCGTTGTACTCGCGCATCCGCGGTGGGACGCCGACCACGGCCGCGTCGTACGACGGGATGCCCAGCTTGTTCGCGAAGGTGTGGGCCCATTGCACCGACGGGACGCGGCGCCGGGTCCACTCGCCGTCGATCGCGACCAGGAGCAGTGTGTAGTCCGTCACCGCGGTGCGTGGCTCGACGAAACCCTCGACCCCCTGACGGCTGAGGGCGAACTCACGCAGGTGCGCCTGGTCGGGGTTGTCCGACTTGCGCATCGTGCCGGCCTTCTGCCGGCGACCGAACCACTTCATAGGGAAAGTGTCCCCCATGACCGCAACTCAGCGGCAGAAAGCCGCGATAACGGTTTCTGCCAAAAGCGGCAACTGGCGCATGGCAAGATGACGGCGGGCCGGAGCCGCGATCCGGAGCCGTCCCGCCGACCACACGCCCACGGAGGAACCTGTGACGAACCCGGCAGACAGCCCTACGACGTACGACCTGGTGATCCTCGGCGGCGGCAGCGGTGGGTACGCCGCCGGCCTGCGCGCCGCGACCCTCGGGATGTCCGTCGTCCTGGTCGAGAAGGACAAGGTCGGCGGCACCTGCCTGCACCGCGGTTGTATCCCCACCAAGGCGCTGCTGCACGCCGCCGAGGTGGCCGACTCCGCCCGTGACGGTGAGCAGTTCGGCGTCCGGACGACGCTCGAGGGCGTCGACATGGGCGGCGTGAACAAGTACAAGGACGGCGTCGTCGACCGGCTGTTCAAGGGTCTGCAGGGCCAGCTGAAGGCCCGCGGGATCACCGTGGTCGAGGGCGAGGGACGACTCACCTCCCCGACCACGGTCGCGGTCAACGGCACGACGTACACCGGCAAGAACGTCATCATCGCGTCCGGCTCCTACTCGCGATCGCTGCCCGGGCTGACGATCGACGGCAACCGCGTGATCGCGAGCGAGCACGCGCTGACCATGGACCGGGTGCCCGAGTCCGCGGTGATCCTCGGCGGCGGCGTGATCGGTGTCGAGTTCGCCAGCGCCTGGACGTCGTTCGGCACCAAGGTGACGATCCTCGAGGCACTCCCCCGGCTCGTCCCGTCCGAGGACGCCGACTGCAGCAAGACGCTGGAGCGAGCCTTCCGCAAGCGCAAGATCACCTTCAGGACCGGGACGCCGTTCGAGTCGGTCGACACGCACGACAACGGCGTCCGCGTCACCGTCGCCGGTGGCGAGGTGATCGAGGCCGAGATCCTGCTGGTCGCCGTCGGGCGCGGGCCGAACACCTCCGGCATCGGCTACGAGGAGGTCGGGATCGCGCTCGACCGCGGCTTCGTCACCGTGGACGAGCACCTGCAGACCAGCGTCCCGGGCGTGTATGCCGTCGGTGACATCGTGCCGGGGCTCCAGCTCGCGCACCGCGGGTTCCAGCAGGGCGTCTTCGTCGCCGAGCACCTGGCGGGCCTCGCGCCGACGCCGATCGACGAGGCCGGCATCCCGCGGGTCACCTACTCCGAGCCCGAGGTCGCCTCGGTCGGTCTGACCGAGGAGCAGGCCCGGGAGAAGTACGGCGAGGTCGAGATCCTCAACTACAACCTCGGCGGCAACGGCAAGAGCCAGATCCTCAAGACCGCCGGCTTCGTGAAGCTGGTCCGGGCCAAGGACGGCGCCGTGGTCGGCCTGCACATGGTCGGCTCCCGGGTCGGCGAGCTCATCGGCGAGGCCCAGCTGATCTACAACTGGGAGGCGTTCCCGGCCGACGTCGCGCCGCTCGTGCACGCGCACCCCACCCAGAACGAAGCCCTCGGCGAGGCCCACATGGCGCTCGCCGGTAAACCGCTGCATTTCCACGACTGAGGTTCAGCCGGGCCGCTGGCGTTGCCTAGTAAGTTTGTGACTGGTGGGTAGCCCGGGTTGTCGTGACCCGCGTCCCGCCCGCGCCAGCGGCACCGTAGGCTGACACTCGACCGATCAGACGAAGGAGCAACGACCGTCATGCCGACCTCTGTATCCCTGCCGGCCCTCGGGGAGAGCGTCACCGAAGGAACCGTCACCCGCTGGCTCAAGCAGGTCGGTGACACGGTTGCCGTCGACGAGCCCCTGCTGGAGGTCTCGACCGACAAGGTCGACACCGAGATCCCGTCGCCCGTCGCGGGCACCCTCCTCGAGATCAAGGCCGCCGAGGACGAGACCGTCGAGGTCGGCGCCGAACTGGCCGTCATCGGCGACGCCGGCGAATCCACCGGTGGCGACGCCGCTCCGGCGGAGCAGCCTGCCGCAGCTCCGGCCGAGGAGCCTGCCGAGCAGGCTCGCGCTGCCGAGGCGCCCGCCGAACCGGCTCCCGCGCAGGAGGCCCCGGCCGCCGCCGCGCCCGCCGAAACCCCAGCCCCGGCTGCTCAGGCTGAGCCTTCCTCCAACTCGGGCACGTCCGTCACCCTCCCCGCACTGGGCGAGAGCGTGACCGAAGGCACCGTCACCCGCTGGCTGAAGCAGGTCGGCGACGACGTAGCCGTCGACGAGCCGCTGCTCGAGGTCTCGACCGACAAGGTCGACACCGAGATCCCGTCGCCCGTCGCCGGCAAGCTCCTCGAGATCAAGGTCGCCGAGGACGAGACCGTAGAGGTCGGCGCCGAGCTCGCCATCGTCGGCTCCGGCGACGCAGCCCCCGCTCCGGCACCGAAGGCTGAGGCTCCGGCCCCCGCCGCGGCACCGGCTCCCGCGGCTGCTCCGGCACCCGCCGCTGCTCCGGCACCGGCTCCGGCTGCTGCTCCCCCGGCTCAGGCATCGGCCCCGCAGGCTCAGGCGCCCGCCCCGCAGGCGGCTCCGCCCGCGCAGGCACCGGCCCCGCAGGCTCCCGCCGTACAGGCTCCGGCTCCGGCCGCTGCCCCGGCCGCCTCGTCGAACGGGACCTCCACCGAGGGCCCGAACTACGTCACCCCGCTCGTCCGCAAGCTCGCGGCCGAGCACCAGGTCGACCTCAACGCCGTCCAGGGCACCGGCGTCGGTGGCCGGATCCGCAAGCAGGACGTGATCTCCGCCGCTGAGGCCCAGAAGGCCGCCGCCGCGGCACCGGCCGCCGCGCCGGCAGCAGCCGCCCCGGCCGTCAAGGCCGCGTCGATCAGCCCGCTGCGCGGCACGACCGAGAAGATGAGCCGGATCCGCAAGGCGATCGCGGCCCACATGGTCAACAGCCTGAAGGTCTCGGCCCAGCTGACCACGGTCGTCGAGGTCGACGTCACCGAGATCGCCAAGCTCCGGAACGCGAAGAAGGCCGAGTTCGAGGCCCGCGAGGGTACGAAGCTCTCCTTCCTGCCGTTCTTCGCCCTCGCCGCCGTCGACGCGCTCAAGCAGTACCCGAAGCTGAACGCGTCGATCGACGAGGAGAAGGGCGAGATCACCTACCACGCCGCCGAGCACCTGGGCATCGCGGTAGACGTCGAGCGCGGCCTGATGGTCCCGGTCGTCCACAACGCCGGCGACCTGAACATCGCCGGCCTGGCGAAGAAGATCGCCGACCTCGCCGACCGCACCCGCAACAACAAGGTGACGCCGGACGAGATGGCGGGCGGCACCTTCACCATCACCAACACCGGCAGCCGCGGCGCCCTGTTCGACACCCCGATCCTGAACCAGCCGCAGGTCGGCATGCTCGGGACCGGCGCCGTCGTCAAGCGCCCGGTCGTCATCACCCACCCCGAGCTCGGCGAGACCATCGCCATCCGTCAGATGGTCTTCCTCGCGCTCACCTACGACCACCGCCTGGTCGACGGCGCCGACGCGGCCCGCTACCTGACGGCAGTCAAGCAGCGGCTCGAAGAGGCCCAGTTCGACGTCTGATCGACCCGCAGTACTGCGCGACCCGGCGCCGGTTCCGTTCCGACGGACCGGCGCCGGTCCGTTTTTCGACACCGAGCGAACTGTCTGCAAGGAGCGAACTGGATGAAGTACGTGCTGGCCGGTGCCTCCGGCTTCCTCGGCCAGGCCCTGGCCCGTGACCTCAGTGCCGACGACCACGACGTCATCCGCCTGGTACGCCGGACGCCATCCGGCCCCGGCGAACTGCGCTGGGACCCGGCCCGCGGCGAACTGGACCTCGCGGCGATCGCCGACGCCGACGTCCTGATCAACCTGGCCGGTGCGAACATCGGCCGGCCGTGGACCCCGACGTACCGCAAGACCCTCCGCGAAAGCCGCGTCACCACGACCGCCACCCTCGCGAACGCCGCCGCCCAGCTCGAGCGCCGCCCCACCCTGATCACCCAGAGCGGCGTCGGCGGCTACGGCCTCGACTGCGGCAACGAGATCCTCACCGAGGACTCACCCCTCGGCGACGGCTTCCTCGCCGACGTCGTCCGCGTCTGGGAAGGCGCCCTCGAACCAGCCCGCGCCGCCGGCTGCCGCGTCGCCTCCCTCCGCACCGGCGTCGTCCTCGCCCGCAAGGCGCCCGCCTTCCAGCTCCTCACCCTCCCGTTCCGCTTCGGCCTCGGCGGCCGCTTCGGCTCCGGTCAGCAGTACTTCCCGGTCATCGCCCTGGCCGACTGGCTCCGCGCCGCCCGCTTCGTCGCCGACCACGAATCCCTCAGCGGCCCGGTCAACGTCACCATCCCGACCCCGGCCACCAACGCCGAGGTAGCCCAGGCCATCGGCTCCGCACTCCACCGGCCCGCGGTCGTCCCCGTCCCCGGCATCCTCATGCGCCTGGCCCTCGGCGAGTTCGCCTGGGAACTCCTCGGCAGCAACCGCACCCTTCCCACCCGCCTCGAATCCCAGGGCTTCACCTTCAAGTACCCCACCGCCCCCGACGCCGTCACCGCAGCCTTCGCGACCTGATCTTCGCGACCTGGCACTTGCACCGCTCCTCTATTGTACTAGTACTCTAGTTATATAGAGTCGAGGAGCGGGGACCACCCGCGCCCGCCCGGGTTGTCCGACCGAGGGAAGGTCACATGATCAGCCGTCGAAACACGCTCAAAACCAGCGCCGCCGGAATTCTCGCTTTCAGCGCCGGCGGGTTGCTCCCCGCGACCGCCCAGCCGGCCGATGCCAGTCAGCTGACATCCGGTCCGGGGCCCGATGCGGCCGGCTTGCAGAGGATCCTCGACGAGTTCGCCGGCTCGGCCGCATCCGCCGTACTGGCCGAGGTCCACGACGCCGGCCACGTCTGGCGCGGTACCAGTGGTGTCTCCGAGCTGGGATCAGCGAAGCCCGTCGCCCCCAGTGGGCGGTTCCGGGCCGGCAGCATCACCAAGTCGTTCATAGCCACCGTCGTCCTCCAGCTGGCCGGCGAGCGGCGACTGCACCTCGACGACACCATCGAGCGCTGGCTGCCAGGCACCGTTGCCGAAGGCAACCGCATCACTCTGCGCCACCTGCTGCAGCACACCAGCGGCATCGTCAACTACACGAACACCCGCCCGTTCCGCATGCTCTACGGCACCGCCGACCAGGTGGTCGAGCTCCGCGACCGGACCTGGACCCCGTTCGAACTCCTGAACTTCACCGCAGCCGAGCCCCTGCTCTTCGAGCCCGGAACCTCCTGGATGTACTCCAACACCAACTACATCCTCCTCGGCCTGGTGATCCAACGCGCGACCGGCAACCACTACGCCCAAGAGGCCGGGCGCCGCATCCTGCGTCGACTACACCTGCCCGGAACCGAATTCCCCGGCCGCCGCTCGACCATCGCGGGCCCTCACGCTCACGGCTACCTGCCACGCGAGGTAGGCGACCAGATCGAGCCAGTCGACATCACCAGCTTCAACCCGTCAGTCACCGGCGCGTCAGGCGAACTCATCTCCACCACAGCCGACCTCAACCACTTCTACCGCGCCCTACTCACCGGCCGTCTCCTCCGCCCCGCCCAGCAAACCGAACTCCAGCAAATCCGCACCACCGGCCGCCTCTACGACTACGCCCTCGGCCTACAAACCCGACTCGTCAACGGCACCCGCCTCTGGGGCCACGACGGCGACATCTTCGGCTACCAAGCCGCCACCTGGACAACCCAAACCGGCCAAACCCAACTAACCGTCGCCTACACCCCCTGGGGCCAAGCCGACCCCAAGCCCTTCACCGAAGCACTACTAACCACAACCTTCCGCACCCCCTAGAGCACCACCAGGCGCCATCGCCCCCGAGCCCTGCCTCGACAGCTTGGAGCAATCCGGCGAGATGGGACGATTGCCGCGATGAGCTTCGACGAGGCCGAGGTCGGCGAACTTCTGCACCAACGCGGCTGGCGAAAAGTGTTCTCGGTCACCGAGATGGCCGGCGCATGGGACCAGCTTGTGACGACGGTCGAGCATGGCTACGAAGACACGGTCGAGGAGTACTCCAACGACCTCTACTGCCGCAACTGGCTGCACCTGGCCTGGCCGCTGCTCAACGAGCACACAGTCCTGATCTGGACGGCCAGGATCAAGGAGCTGGACGGCCGATTCGTGGCCGCCCCAGTCGATGACGACGGCCACGCCCTAGGACAGTTCCACCGCATTCCGGATCCAGCCATGTGGTGGTGGAGGCGTCATCCCCGCGTACTGGCCGGAGACCTCGGACGCTCCCTCCGAGGAGCCGGCGCAACCGGAATCAATCACCCCTAGGAAGCCGTACCGAGCCCAACCACTACCCCGCTCGGGCCACTGGCACACCCAGAGCCCCAGTAGAACAACGTAAGAGCACACGCCAGAACCGAACCAAACCGTCACGCCCGGGCCACCCGCACCGGCATCGCGCACCTCGCCACCCAGGAACAAGAAGTTCTTCAACCCGACCCCGGATGCCGCATCCCGCAGGCGCAGGTTCCCGTTCACACCGTGCACCGCCAACCAACCCCGCCGGGCGGACGTTCCCGATCACCCTATGAGCGACCACCCGACGCCACCACAGGCCGACCTTCCCCACCACACCACGCGCGACCAACCAACGCCACCACAGGCGGACCTTCCCCACCACACCATGCCCGACCAACCAACGCCGCGGTGGTTGCGGGGCCCGGTCATTGCGCGCGACGAACCGGGCAATGCGGTTACCTGCCGACAATCATCCGGCGCACGGCCAGCCCCGAGACTGTGGCCGCTACCCCAGGATCGGGTGGGCGCAGCTGATCCGGCACAAGGCCAGCCCGCGACCATCACCGCCGTCCCCAGATCATGCAGGCGCGCAACTGATCCAGCACAACACCAGCCCGCGACCATCACCGCTCTCCCCGGAGCATGTGGGCGCATGGCTGATCCGGCGCTGTGGTTGGTGATCCACGAGCGCCGGCTGCCGTTTCGACCCGGGTGGCGGCGGTCGGTGCCGCGAGCCACCAGCAGTCGTCGGCCTACGGTCCGGCTGCTGGGGCGTCGTCGGTGCCCCAGGGGTCGGTGTAGCCGGGTGTCGAGATGAGATAGGCGCGGAAGGCTTCGCGCTCCGCGACGAGCGCGGCGTTGGGCTGCTTACTGGCTGCGGGGAGCCGGGTCGGCTGTCCGTACATCGGGCTGCTCTCGGCCTCGGCCCAACTGAAACGAGTCCCGCTAACCTCGCCCGCGTCGGCACGAGCCCAGCTGACCTCGCCCGCACGAGCCGTAGTGGCATCGCCCTCATCGGCGCGAGCCGTGCTGGCGCGGGCCGTGCTGGCGCTCGCCCAGTCGGCATCAACCCCGCTGTCACAGCCCATGCCCGGACCTGCTCTGCTAGCCCCGGACCCACCGGAACCAGCCCGGTTGGCACTGGCCATTTCGGTGTCGCGGGCAGGGGTGACCCACGCAGCCATGGCAGCAAGGTCCGCAGGGGTGGGTGGTGGTGGGTCTGCCCAGCTCGGCCGACCGACGTGGACGACACCGCCGGTGATGGTGATGGTCCATTGGTTCTTATGGACCGCCCGGTGATGGGCAGAACACACCAAGGCGAGGTTGTGCAGACTGGTGGGTCCTCCGTCGACCCAGTGGATGACGTGGTGGGCATGACACATCCACGGCGGCGCCTTACACACCACGCAACCCTTGTCTCGCTTGTTCAACGCCCGCCGGATGTACCGGTTCACGAACCGTTGTTCGGTGCCGACATCCAGCGGCTGCGAATCCCCACCCAGCACGATCGGAAGGATCGCAGCATCACAGGCGAGCAGCCGGACGGCACCGGCGGACAGGTTCCCGCCGAACACCAACTCACCCGATCCACCGGCCGCACCGTTGAAGGCTTCCGGGACGTTCGCGAGGGCGTTCTTGAGGTCGTCGAAGTCGATCGTGACGGTCAGATGCGGAACGCCGGGGTAGTCGGGGTTGCCTGCCGCAGCATCCGAGATCCCGATCAACGCATCAGCTTGGCGCTGTTCCAGGGTCCGCGGGTCACGTTCACCGTCGACCGTCTTGTGGGGCTTGGCAAGGCTGTGGATCTGGGTCTTGACTTGTTCGCCCATGGCGCCGGGCAGGAACCCGGTGATCTTCACCCCGCCGTCGACGTCTCGTAGCCGTAGTGAGCGTTGCTTGTGGGCTTCGTCTTCGGCGGGTTCGGGGCCGTCGGTGTCGAGGCGGGCGAGGACGTCGCGGCCGAACTTGATGAGTTCGCGGGTGTTGGTGTGCTCGGCTGCCCGGATCATTTGGCGTTCGGCGACGTCCAGGACCTCGACCGGGACCGTGGCGGGTGCTTTCTCCAGCGTGGACACGATGACCTTCGCCTGGTCCGGGTTCAGGGTCGCTGGTTCTGTGGGGTCCTGAGGGTCGGGTAGTGCGTCGGCTACGGCGGAGTATTTGGGGAGGTTCTTGGCGAAGGTGAGGTCTTTGCGGACGTCGGCGGGGACGAGCCGGTAGCGCTGCGAGACGAGTTCGGTGGTGTCGCGGGCGCCGAGTTCTTGGGCGGTGCCCATGTCGTCGAGGCGGCCCATGGTTTGCAGTTTCAGGGTTTCGACCAGGGCGGCGGTGGCCATCAGGGTGTCGAGAGTCGACAGCAGTTCGCTGCCGCTCTGCGTGTACACCGGTGGCATCGCCAAGATCTCCATACCCATAAGCATAGACATGGCCACCGACAGTTTTCGAGCCCAGAACCCCTTATATACAAAGGAAGTGTGGGCTGTTGGTGTGGGCTGGTTGCCTGCTCAACTTGCCCACACCTGGCCGCGGCTAAATCAGGCGGCGCTGGTCGTGTTGGTCGGAAACTTTCGTCAGATGGCGCCGAAGAGTTTCCGACCAGCCGACCACGTCACGTACCTAAGCCGTAGCCCGTCAGCCTCAGGCAACGGGGAGCGCGGTCGCCGGGCTCCCCGTTCGGCTCAGCCATGCGCTCTGCTCGCTGTGCGTTTCCATTGGCTGGTCTTGGTGGTCGGGCGGGGTGCAGACCGAAAGGACTCGGCCGGTGTCGTGGGTTTGTGGTTGCTCGCCGCGTCCGGCCGATCTGAAAGACAGCATCGCTGGTCGCCGCGGTGGCTGGGCCGGATGGCGAGGCCGCGACGGAGGTTCCGGTTGCTTGCGGCTGATGGGCTTTGGTCGCGGTCCGGCAAGGCAGGCCGGTGACCAACTTCCCGTCGCCTGGGCTTCGGGCTGTGGTTACGGTCCTGGAGGGAGGGCCGGTGACCGTGTCCTCCGTTGCCTGGGGTCGACGGGCTTTGGGTGCTGTTCGGGAAAAGAGGCTCGGCAGCTGGACTCACGTTCACCCGCTAGGCATGGGCCGGCGTGGTGCGTTGGTCGGTGATTTTTTCTTCTATAGCGACCAAAAGTTACCGGCTACCGCACATCACACACCTCAGCCGTAGCCCGTCAGCCCCAGGCAACGGGAGCGCGGTCACCGAGCTCGCCATCCCCCTCAGCCATCCGCTCAGCTCGCCGTGCGCTTCAGTCGACCGCCTCCGGCGGCCGGGACGGGGTACAGACCGAAATGGCCTCGGCCGGGGACGTGCGCTGTGGTTGCTCGCCGCGACCGGCCGACCTGAAAGACAACACGGCTGGGCACCGCGGCGGTTGAGCCAGATGGCGAGGCCGGCGGCCAGAGGTGAACGTTGCCTGGGACTGGCTGGCTTTGGTGGCGGTCCGGCAGGAAGGCCAGTGAGCGCGTTTCCGTTGCCGGGATCGACGGGCTTTGGTTGCGGTCCGGCGGGGAGGGCCGGTGACCGGGCTGCGGGTCTCAGGCGGGGGTGATCGTGGCTATGCGCCAGGTGGGGTTGGCGGTCGAGGGGGCCGGGGAGTTGGTGAGGGTGATGAGGCGGGTGGCGGGGGTGCCGGGTGGGAGGGGTGTTCGGGTGCCGGATTTGTCGATTGCTTGGCCGGCGGTGAGGTGGTCTGTGGTGCGGAGGGTGACGGTGGTTGGGGTTTGGCGAAAGATGGTGGTTTTGTCGATCTGGATCTGTAGGCCGTGGATGCGGACGCCTTGGCGGCGGTAGTTGGCGATGAGGGCGCGATCGGACTGCCAGGGTTTGGTGCCGGGGACGTAGATCTTGTCGAGCAAGGTGCCATCGAGAGTCCGGAATGCTTGTGCACGTTGGATATCTAGCCCGTGCAAGGTGCGGACCCATTCGGCCACGCTCCGCTGGGAGCCAGTACCACGAGGCGTCGGCGGACTCACGGGGTCAGTAGGCAGATCCTCGGGACCGGTACGTCTAGGTGTCGGCGGAGCTGTGGCGTCCGCCTGATGCGGGGTTGCTGGGTTAACGGGGCTTGTCCGGCCTGCGGGCGTATCTGCAGGGGTTGGGCCGGACGGGCTTGCTGCACTTGTGGAATGCGGAGTGGTTGGTGGGGCGGGCGTCTGATCGGATGCGGTGACAGCGGGGTCGGAAGGAGCAAGCACAAGGCGAGCTGCGAGCGTCAGTCCTACTAGGACTAAGAGCCCAAGGCCCACTGCTCCCGCCACCCCGTAGCCAGGCCGGCCGACGACCTCGCGCATCCTGCCTGCCAGCGATCCAGCACCTCCGAGGTCTGCCATCCGCAAGCTCGTCAGGAAACGTCCGCGCAAGGTGTGATGTCGGCGCCACGGCCGAGCCGCGCGAAGGCGAACCGGCGCCGACTCCGTCGGCAGCCAGGGATTGGCCGATGCCTCGGGCGGCGTCGTACCTGACCAAGAGGCGTCGACCAGCTCATCCTCAGGCGTAGCAGCCTGATCTCCGGCAGCTGCGGTGGACCAGCTGATGGCGGGCTCTATGTGGGTGGTGCCGATTACGTGGGTGCTGGCGGGGAGGACCACGTGGGTTTTGGTGAGGGGTGTGGGGGCTAGGCGGGATAGGGGGTTGGGGGTGGGAGCGGCGTCGGGGGTTTGGCGGGTGAGTTTGGAGAGCAGGGGGCGTCGGGCGGACTTGGGGCCGTTTGGGAGCGCCTTGGGGGTCACTGGGTCGGACGGTGAGTCGGGGGCGGGTTGGGACAGCGGCGTACGGGTGTCGTCGGGGGGCGGGGCAGTGGTGGAGTGGAGGTCTGGGGGCGGGTCGTCGGGGTCGCCGACGAGGATCGGTTCTGGGGTGGTGAGGGTCAGGAGGCGGGCGGCCAGGTGGTGGAACGGGGTTTCGGTGAAGAGGGCGGGCGTGAAGAGGGTGGCGGGGCCGCCGGCGTGGAGGGCTAGGGCGGCTAGGGCTCGGCGGTCATTGGTGGTTGACGGGGGCTCGGGCGGGGCGCTGTCGACGGGGGTGATGTTCAGGGAGTGCATGGCAGTGTCGGTCAGGATCGGGCGGCCCTCGACGTCGATCAGGACGTTGCCGGCCGTCAGGTGACCGTGGATCAGGCCGCAGCGGTGCAGGTAGTTGATGGCTTCGGCGAGTGGGCTGAGGAGGGTGACGATCTCACCCGGCGGCATACTCCCCCTGCGGCTCAACACCTTGGTCAGGCTGAGAGCGACGACGTACTGACTGAAGACGAGCCATTCGGACGGTGTCTCCCGGACCTCCAGGACGCGGGCGACGTGCGGGTGGTGAATACGTTGCAGAACCATCAGCTCGTCATGGAACTGCTCTTTTCGCTGGATCGCGGTGACAGGGATGCGTTTGAGCACGGCGTTGCGGCCGGTGGCGAGGTCGCGGACCTGCCAGAGCGTGCCGGCCGATCCGGACCCGAGCCTCCGGCGCAGGCTGTAGCCGGCGAGGTCTTCGAGTGCCATGCCAAGAGGATGCACCGATCGCCGCCAGCCCCGCAGAAGTTATCCACAGGCACCCGGCCTACACTCGATGATGTGAGGGCTATCAAGTACGTGGAGGCCGGATTCGGCGCCGAGGCAGTCGACTACCAGACTGCGTGGGCCGAGCAGCGCCGCCTGCACGCGGAGGTTGCCGAGGGCACCGGTTCGGACACCGTCATCCTGCTCGAACACACGCCTGTCTACACCGCCGGCAAGCGGACCGAGCCGCACGAGCGCCCGCTGGACGGGACGCCGGTGGTGGACGTCGACCGCGGCGGCAAGATCACCTGGCACGGCCCGGGGCAGCTCGTCGGCTACCCGATCGTCAAGCTGGCCTCACATGTGTACGTCGTCGACTATGTCCGGCGGCTCGAGGAGGCCCTGATCGCGGTCTGCGCCGAGTTCGGCGTCACGACCGGCCGGGTCAAGGGCCGTAGCGGGGTCTGGGTCGCGGCCGATGAACGCGGTCGCGAGCGGAAGATCGCCGCGATCGGCATCCGCGTCTCGCAGAGCGTCGCGATGCACGGGTTCGCGCTGAACTGTGACAACGACCTCGCCTGGTTCGACCGGATCGTCCCGTGCGGGATCTCCGACGCCGACGTGACCACGCTGTCGAAGGAGCTGGGCCGCGACGTCCCGGTCACCGAGGTGCTCGAGGCGGTCCGACGCCACCTCGATCACTTCCTCGCGTGGGAGCCCTACGAGCGCACCCCGGACATCGCCCACCCCGAGGCACCCACCACCGGCATCACCTACGGCCTCACCGTCTGACCACTCCCCCGGTTCGGGTTGGAGTTAGGCGGGGTCTTCTTCGATCCATTCGAGGAGGTCGCCCGGTTGGCATTCCAGGACGCGGCACATGGCTTCCAGGGTGCTGAAGCGCACTGCTTTGGCGCGGCCGTTCTTCAGTACGGCGATGTTGGCGGGAGTCAGGCCGACTCGTTCGGCGAACTCGCCGACGCTGAGTTTGCGGCGGGCCAGTTCGACGTCGATGCGGACGACGATCGGCATCAGATCACCGCTTCCATGTCGGTGCGCAGAGTGGTGGCGCGCTGCAGGAGCGCGCGCATCACCACCATCAGCAGGCCGAGCACGGTGATCACGACCTCCAGCAGGAGCAGCACCATCGGCAGGCCCGGGTCGTCGGCGTTGATGACGACGTACAGGGCGATGGCGCCGACGACGAGCCAGACGCCGGCGATCGCGCCGATGATGAGGTTGACCCAGAAGGTGGCGGCGGGCGTGAAGATGCGGTCCTTCTTGACCATCGTCAGGAGTTGCCAGGTCGCGACCACGACGACCTGAATGCACAGCACGACGAAGCCGGCCACGAAGGTGGCGGGCCAGCGCAGCGCGGCGTCCGGCGGATTGACCTCGGCCTGGTGCCGGAACTGGCCGGGCAGCGACAGCGTCTGGAACACGACCAGGATCGCGAACAGCACCACCAGGAAGACCCGGAGCGCGGCGACCGCTCGATTCTCACTCAGCATGTATCGAGAATCGCTGGCAATCTATCGATTGTCAATCGGAGCGGGCGAGTGTGCCGTGAAGTGTGCACTGAAAGTAGCCGCCCTCGCGGTGGTTGCGAAGTGTCTGCCGGGCGTGACGCTCAAACGTCGCTACGGTGGAGGTGTGTCCAAATTTCTTGGCTTCTTGCTTGGGGTTGCGGTCGCACTGGCCGGGCCGGCGGTGTTCGGAGTGCTCGGTGCGCCGGGCGGTATTCAGCTGAACACCAAGGAGATGGCGCTCGCCTACGGTGTGGGCGCGCTCGTCTTCTGGGCTGTCGTGTCGTACTTCTCCGGCGCGGGCGCGATCGGCGCGTTCCTTGCCTTCGGCACCCTGGTCTACTGCTGGCTGTGGATCCCGAACCGCACCACGAACTTCCTGAACGACGTGCCCGGGGTGACCACCGGCATGGTCGAGGGGACGAAGCAGTACACGCTGAACGGCGTCGTACCGATCCTGACGGTGATCTCGCTGGTCTACTCGATCCAGCTGATCGTCCGTGGCGTGCAGCGCCGTCGGCGGGCGCGGGTCGACGCGGAGCGTCTGCAGCACGAGCAGGAAGCCGCGCAGGCACAGCAGGAGGCGGCCGCCGCGGCGGTCTACCCGGTTGCCGCAAGCACCTATCCGGCGGAGTCCTACGGCGGTACGGCGTATGCCGCGCCTGCGTACGAGCCGTCGAGCCGGTACGACGACCTGTTCGACGAGGAGCCGGAGCGCCCGCGCAACCAGGCGGATGAGCAGACCGCGCAGTTCCCGGTCGCCGAGCCGGCCCCTGAGCAAACTGCCGCCTTCTCGCCGTTCGCCGACGATGTTGCCCAGGGCAACGACGAGACCGTCCTCGTACCGTCCGACCGCGACGAGACCACGGTCGTAGCCGCAGAGCACGAAGAGCCAACCCCCGATCACTACGCAGCCGAGGAGACCGCCGTAGCTGACGAGGAGACTCGCATGAGCGCGGAGGACGCACCGACAGTAAGCACTCCGGTGGCTACAACTCCGGAGGCAGGCACACCCGTGGTTGCTGCACCAGAGGCTGCCGCGCCGGCGGCTCCAGTACCTGCGGCTGCCACTCCGGTGGCGAGCACGCCTTCACCGGTGGCTGCTGCGCCTGTGGCTCCGGAGCCTGCGGGTGGGGCGACCGAGTCGGCGGATGTCGCGGGTGCTGACGATTCTGATGATGACTGGCCGGAGGCTCCTGCGGGTGGCGGGCCGGTTGGCGGCGGGCAGGCTGCTGCGCCTGCCGCCCAGCCTGCACCTACTGCGCCTGCGCCGCCTGCGCCGCCTGCGCCTTCTAAGGATGAGCCTGGGGCGGGGGCTCAGCGGGGGACGGATGTTGGGTGGCAGGCGGCTGAGGGTTTTGGACAGGGGCCGGTGGGTGGGCCTGAGCGGGTCGGTCAGCAGTATCGGGAGCGGATGGAAGACCCCGAGGACACGGGTGAGTTCCACGTGAGCGCGTTCGAGGGGCCGTTCAACACTCCGGGGATTCGGCCCGCGGGAGCCTGAAGGATCGCGGTGGCGTGAGGCCGGTTCGGCTCACGCCACGTGCATGTGGTGATGCGGCTGGTCGCGGCGCGCGTGTTCGGCCAGGGCCTCGTCGTACGCGGAGGTTGCCATCTGCAGAACGTCCGAGGCCATCTGCGCGCGCGGCGAGTCACTGCTCCACGCCAGCAACAACCGCCGGTGAATCGGGTCCCCGATCAACGGCCGCGTGATCACGTCGCTGGACAGCATCCGGTACGACGTGGGCGAGACCAGCGCGACACCCTGGCCGCTCGTCACGAAGCCCATCAGCACTGAGGTGTCGACCGAGTGGTGCTCGACCTTCGGCTGGAAGCCGGCCTGCTCACAAGCGGCACGGAACAACACGTGGAAGCCGCTGTCGTCCGGCGGCTCACCGATCCACTCTTCCCCGGCCAGCGCCCCCAGGTCGACCTCGTCGCAACCGACCCGAGCCAACGGATGCTCAGCCGACAGTACGACGTACGCCGACTCCGACTCGACCACCGTGCACGCCTCGACCCCGGTCGGGAGCCGCAGCTCGAAGCCCGGGAACTCGCGCAGCAAGGCGAAATCGAGCCGCCCACTCTCCAACTGCTGTAGCAGCACACTCGTCGACCACTCGACCTCGATGCTGACCTGCTCGATCTGACCGTGGTCCCGCAGCCGATGAGCGATCCCCGACATCGGTGCGGTCGGAAAGCCACCGAGCCGTACGGCGCTGGACTCGACCGCCGTCATCGCGGACACCGTGGCCGCGAGGTGGTCGACGTCGACGAGGATCGCGCGCGCCCGGTCCACGGCGTACCGGCCTAGTGAGGTTGGCGTGACGCCGGTGCGGGAGCGCTCGAAGAGCTCACCGCCGAAGGCGGCCTCGATCCGTTTGAGCTGCGCGGTGAGGCTGGGCTGGCTGACCTTGAGCCAACGAGCCGCCCGGCCGACAGACCCTGCCTCGGCAACCAGGACGACCACACGGAGATGGCGCAGCTCCACGTTCATGCGTTGAGACCGTAGTCCAAGTCGATACACAGGACACAGGTACCCAAGATTGCGGTTTCATCACAGCCCGGGCGAAAGTTGTAACGCCCGCCCGGGCCGTGACGATAGTCATCCCGCTTTGAGTGCCAGTGCCTCTCGGTAACCGAGCCGATGGCCGGTCTTGAGCAGCGTCCGTTCGTACAGCCGGGCCCCGAGCCGGATGATCAGCACGGTCGCCACCAGCAGGATCGCGATCGCCACCAGCGGCTCCCAGAGCGGGACGTCCTCGGTCAGCATCCGTCCCGGCATCGACATCGAGGACGCGATCGGTACGAACGACGCGATCGCCCGCGCGTCCGGTCCGGCGAAGACCGCGAAGAAGAACGGGATCATCAGGATCATCTGCCCGGGCAGCGTGGTCGACCCGAGATCCTCCTGGCGGGTGGCCAGCGACCCGGCGACCGCCCACAGCCCGGCGAGCGCCACGAAGCCGAGGACGAAGAACACCACGAACCACCCGGCCACCGGCGCCACGACCGACAGGATGTCCAGCTGATCCGTCGCCGTCAGCCCGATCAGCGAGGCGACCGCGATCACCAGGATCTGACTGAGCGCGAGCACCGTGTTGCCCAGCACCTTGCCCCACAGCAGCGACCGGATCGGCACCGTGGCGGCGAGAATCTCGACGACCCGGCTCTCCTTCTCCTGGACGACGCTCTGCGCGATCATCATGCCGAAGCCGAGCGCGGTCATGTAGAACACCAGCGCCAGCCCGAGGTTCACGAAGTCGGACACGTACCCCGGCAGCGGCCCGGGCTCCAGGACCTTCTCGGTCACCTGGGTACCGGCCCGCAGCTCCTCCGGCGTCAGCTTCACCGTGGCCGCGTTCTTCTCCATCCCGACCTCGGCCACGGCCGCCCGCAGCGCGCCACCGACCCCGGAATCAACCTTCTCCTTGCCGATGACGACGTACCCGCCAGGCCCCGGCAGCAATGCGGCGGTGGCGTCAGTCTTGGTCACCGCCGCCTCCGCGGCGGCCTGATCGGCAACTCGCAGAGGCTCGTACTTGTCGCCGCCCTGCGTCTGCGAAGCCCGCTGTACGACGGCCGCGCCGCCGTCGTCGATCACCGCGATCTTGTCCGAGTCGCCACCGCCCGCGAAGACGGCCGGCAGGATCACGGCAGCCAGCACGATCAGCAGCATCACGGCGGTCGAGCCGAGGAAGGTCTTGTCCCGCAGCTTGGTGCGGACCTCGCGTTCGGCGATCAGCATCCACGGCCGATCAAGGGTCCGGTCGTTCATCGGGTCGCCTCCCGGAAGACGTCGCTCAGGGCCACCCGCTCCGGTCCGAACTCCAGGACCGGTCCGCGGCTGATCGCCTGCTGAAGAATCTGTTGTGCGACGCCGTCGTCCTCGACGTCGAAGAGCGCCGTACCGCCGGCGACATCACGCACCCGGAGACCGGGCAGGTCGCGCAGCCAGCCGGCGTCGCCGTCCATCACCAGCCGGTACGTCGGGGCCTGGCCGGCCGCGAGTTCGGAAACGGGGCCCGCGGCAACGACTTTGCCTCGCGACAGCACCACCAGGTCGTCGCAGAGTCGCTCGACCAGATCGAGTTGGTGGCTGGAGAACAGCACCGGCACCTCCGGCGTGACCTCCTCGCGGAGCAGGTCCACCATCGCGTCCACGGCCAGCGGGTCGAGCCCGCTGAACGGCTCGTCCAGCACGAGCGCGATCGGCTCGTGGATCAGCGCCACCGCGATCTGCACCCGCTGCTGGTTGCCCAGCGAGAGCGTCTCGAGGACGTCGGTCGCCCGCTCGGACAGCCCGAGCCGGCCGAGCAGCTTGTCGGTCCGCTCCGCCGCCCGGTCCGGCGACATCCCGTGCAGCCGGCCGAAGAAGATCAGCTGGTCGCGGATCTTCATCTTCGGGTACAGCCCACGCTCCTCCGGCATGTAGCCGAAGTCCTGGCGTACCTTCTGCGTCAGCAGTTCGCCCTGCCAGCGCACCTCGCCGGCGCTCGCGGCCAGGACGCCGAGGATGATCCGCATCGCCGTCGTCTTCCCGGCTCCGTTGGCCCCGACGAACCCGGTCATCCGCCCTGGGACGACGTCGAACGTCACGTCGTCCAGCGCGAGCTGTTCACCGAACCGCCGAGTGAGTCCAGCCACCCTCAGCATCCGTCACCGTTCCTGTCACCTTGGCCCCCTCAGCCGGACACGCGTCCGGCCGCTCCCGTTCGGGAGTAACCCAAAGTTAGCCACTCCGGACCCCGCCGAACGTCGGCCGCCAGGGTGATCACCGGTGTCATCCGCGCGGTGGAGAGGCGGACGTGGGCTACACCACGGCGCCGCGATGTCACATCCGGCGTGTCCAGATGGTCGGTCCTGGTGACGGCACCACGAAGGAGGATGATGACGACTGTGAGTGACGACCTCGATCAGGCAGCAGCGGTCTTCGGCGAGGTGCGGCCGCGGTTGTTCGGCATCGCCTACCGGATGCTCGGCAGCGCGGCCGAGGCGGAAGACATCGTGCAGGACGTGTGGCTGCGCTGGCAGACCGCCGACCGCAGTGTCGTGCTCAACCCAGCGGCGTACCTGTCGACGGCGACCACGCGACTGGCGATCAACGCGACGCAGTCAGCCCGGGTACGTCGGGAGTCGTACATCGGACCGTGGCTGCCGGAGCCGGTCGACACCAGCGCGGACCCGTACCTCGGTGCGGAACGCGGTGAGGCGCTGGCGTTCGCCGTACTGCTGCTGATGGAGCGCCTGTCCCCCAACGAGCGAGCTGCCTACGTGCTGCGGGAGGCCTTCGACTACCCGTACAGCCAGATCGCCGACATCCTGCAGCTGAACGAACCTGCGGTCCGGCAGCTGGTCAGCCGCGCCCGCAAGCACGTGGACGGCGAGCGGCGGGTCGAGGTGGACGCGGCCGAGCAGCAGCGGCTCCTCACTGCCTTCGTGCATGCCGCCAAGTCCGGAGACCTGGTGGAGCTCGAGGGACTGTTCGCCGCCGACGTGACGAGCGTGTCCGACGGCGACGGCAAGGCCCGGGCGTCGAAGTTCCCGGTGGTCGGCTCGGAGCGGGTGGCGAAGTTCTTCCGCGCGTTCCACGACCGCTTCTGGACCGGTGTGGAGATCGTGTGGACGCAGATGAACGGCGAGCCGGCCGCAGTCCTGACCGTCGACGGTCAGGTCAGCACCATCCTGACGGTCAGCTCCTCCCCCGAGGGCATCTACCAGGTCAACGTCCAGATGAACCCCGACAAGCTGCCCCGCAACTAGAGCGAGGCTCCGGGTGCGCGGCCACGCACCCGGAGCCAGTCCTCGGATCAGTGCCCTGGTTCTTCCAGTGCCTCCACGGCACTCAGAAGACTCCGGAGGCTGGCCTGCTCCATGGCCTCCTCAGCGGGGTCCATCGTCCACTGCTCTACCGGCAACGCCACATCCGGTACGGCGGCCTCCAGCGCACCGAGTTCCGCCGCTGTCTCGGCCTGCAGCTCATGCAGGAAGTCGTCGCCGCTCACTGCTTCTCCCAGTCCGCGTAGTGGATGCGGCCGAGCACTGCCTCGCCGACCGGGACCAGCGCGTCCTCACTGACGATTGAGCCGTAGTACCGCGCCTCCGGGTCGGTCACGACCTCGCGGGGGTCGTTCAGCGCGGCCAGCGCCTTGCGGAAGAACTCGTCCATCCGCTCCTTGTCCGGACCGGCGATCTCGACCCGGGCGTTCAGCGGCTCGCCCACCGCGACCTTGGCGACCTCGTCGGCCACGTCGTCACCGGCGATCGGCTGGAAGTTCACCGGCTGGATCCGGACCACACCGTCGACCACGGAGGTGTCGGCGATCGCCTTCACGAACTCGAAGAACTGGGTCGCGTGGATCAGCGAGAACGGAATGCCGGAAGCCTCGATCAGCTCCTCCTGAGCGATCTTGGCGCGGAAGTAGCCGATCTGCGGCGAGCGCTCGGTACCGACGATCGACAGCGCGACGTGGTGGCCGACACCGGCGGCCTTCTCCGCGGCGAGCACGTTCCCGGTGGCGGTGCGGAAGAAGTCCAGGACGGCCTGGTCCTCGAACGACGGCGAGTTCGACAGGTCGATGACCACCGACGCGCCCTGCATCACCTCGTCCAGGCCCTCGCCGGTGAGCGAGTTGACCCCGGTGTTGGGCGACGCCGCGACCGCTTCGTGCCCGTGCGCCTCCAGGCGCCGTACGACCTTGGATCCGATCAGCCCGGTGCCACCGATCACGACGATCTTCACAACCAGCCTCCTGTCCGCCAGGCGCCCGACCGGCGCCACTCACCAGTCATGACAGACCACCACGCCGCGTTGTGACACCGCTGGTTGCTGCGGTGCTCAGCCGGCCAGGTCGTCGCCGGGCGTGACCAGCCCGCACTCGTAGGCGAAGACGACGGCCTGGACGCGGTCCCGCAGGCCGAGCTTCAGCAGCACTCGGGACACGTGGGTCTTGACCGTGGCTTCACCGACGTACAGCTGATTCGCGATCTCGGTGTTGGTGAGGCCGCGGGCGATCAGTCCGAGGACCTCGCGCTCGCGGTCGGTGAGGTCGGCGATCAGGTCCGGACGGTAGACGCGCTCACCACCACCGGCGAACCGCTTGATCACCCGCCGGGTCACCTCAGGCGCGAGCAGCGCGTGGCCCAAGTGCACGACCTCGATCGCCTCGACCAGGTCCTCCGGCGCGGTGTTCTTCAGCAGGAACCCGCTGGCTCCCGCGCCGAGCGACTCGAACAGGTAGTCGTCGCGGTCGAACGTGGTCAGGATGATCACCTTGCCGGCGTCGGCCGCGACGATCTTCTGGGTCGCGGTGATCCCGTCCATGCCAGGCATCTGGACATCCATCAGTACGACGTCGGGCCGCAACTGCAGCGCGAGCTCGACCGCCTTCTCGCCGTCGGCCGCCTCGCCGACCACCTCGATCTCGGACTCGACCGAGAGGATCATCCGGAACCCGGCCCGGACCAGGTCCTGGTCGTCGACCAGCAGCACGCGCATCATTCGTCCACTCCTCGCTGCACCGGGATCCGCACCCGGACCCGGAACCCACCGACCGGCCGAGGACCGATCTCGCTTTCACCACCGAGCAGGCCGACCCTCTCACGAATCCCGACGTGACCCAGCCGGCTGCCGACCGAGGCGTGCTTGGGACGGCCGTCGTCGATCACCTCGAGCTCGACCGCATCGGCCAGATACCGCAGGGTGATGTGCGCGCTCCGCGCGGTCGAGTGTTTCCGGACGTTCGTCAAGGCCTCCTGGGCGATCCGGTAGACCGAGACCGACACCGTTTGCGGGAGCTCCTGCAGCGGACCGATCTGGTGGAACCCGACCTCCAGTCCCTGTCCGTTGACCTCGGCGATCAGCGCGGGCAGCCGGTCCGCGCCCGCCTGCGGCGCCTTCTCGTCCGGTGTGTCGACATCCAGATCGGGGTCGGCCGCGCGGAGCATGCCGAGCAGTTGGCGCATCTCGTTCACGGCGGTCCGGCTGGACTCCTCGATCACGCCCAAGGCGTTCTTGGCAGCCTCGGGATCCTTGTCCATCACCCGGCGCGCTCCCCCGGCCTGGACGCCGATACTGCTGATGTGATGCGCGACCACGTCATGCAGCTCACGCGAGATCCGTAGCCGCTCGTCGATCACCGCCCGCCGCGCGTTCGCCTGCTGCTGCGCGGCCAGCTCGACGGCCTGCCGCTCCAGCTCCTGCCGCTGGCGTGCGATCCCCCACGCCGTTCGGCCCCAGAAGTAGGCACCGAAGAAGTAGACCCCGTTGAGCGCCAGCGCCAGGATGACATTGGACACGTACGGCGACAGCAAGGCCTTGTTCGGACCCTCGATCGAGTTCGCCCGCAGCGCCTCGATGAAGTTCAGCGCCAGCCAGCCGAACATCGCGATGTACACCAGCACGACCGACGCCTTCATCAGCCGGCGGTCCCGCGACCACGCGGTCGCCGCGTAGATCGCCATGAACATCGACGACTGGGTGACCAGGTTCGCCCCGAAGGCGAAACCCGCCCGTTCGCCGTTGACGACGAACAGCACCGCGACAGCGAGCATGACGGGGATCGGGTAGCGGCGGCGCAGACACAGCGGCAGCGCGACCGCGGAGCTCAGCACGTAGGCCTCGATCCCGCCGAGGCCGAGGTCGACCGGCTCGGGATACGCACCGCGCGCCAACTCGGTACCGAGCACTCCCAGCACTGCCAGCGCCAGACCGACCAGGATGTCGGCGCGTTGCTGCTGCCGCGTCGGCTGAGGCCGCCGCCAGGCCTCGACAGTGGCGCCGGTCACAGGCGGGGCTGCCGGTGTACTCCCCAGTTCAAGCGTGGCCATAGCTCATCAGCGTACTGATGGATGGGCCCTGACGGCGGGCGCGTACCCTGGGAGCTGTGACGATCGCCCCTGAAGGACGGAAACTGCTCAGGCTCGAGGTGCGCAACGCGGAGACCCCGATCGAGCGCAAACCCGAGTGGATCAAGACCCGCGCCAAGATGGGCCCGGAGTATCAGGCCCTGTCGAAGCTGGTGAAATCCGAACAGCTGCACACGGTCTGTCAAGAAGCCGGCTGCCCGAACATCTTCGAGTGCTGGGAGGACCGGGAGGCGACGTTCCTCATCGGTGGCGACCAGTGCACGCGGCGCTGCGACTTCTGCCAGATCGACACCGGCAAACCGGAGGATCTGGACCGCGACGAACCGCGCCGGGTCGCCGAATCGGTCCGGACCATGGGTCTGCGCTACGCGACCGTGACCGGTGTCGCCCGTGACGACCTCCCCGACGGTGGCGCCTGGCTGTACGCCGAGACCATCCGCCAGATCCACGAGCTGAACCCGGGCACCGGCGTGGAGATGCTCGCGCCCGACTTCAACGCCGTACCGGAGCAGCTGGCCGAGGTGTTCTCCTCGCGGCCCGAGGTGTTCGCCCACAACGTCGAGACGGTGCCGCGGATCTTCCGCCGGATCCGCCCCGGCTTCCGCTACGAGCGCTCGCTGGACGTCATCACCCAGGCCCGCGACTACGGCCTGGTCACCAAGTCGAACCTGATCCTCGGCATGGGCGAGACCCGCGACGAGATCAGCCAGGCGCTCAAGGACCTGCACGCGGCCGGCTGCGAGATCATCACGATCACCCAGTACCTGCGCCCGTCGGTGCGGCACCACCCGGTCGAGCGCTGGGTCCGCCCGGAGGAGTTCGTCGAGATGCAGGCCGAGGCCGAAGAGATCGGTTTCGCCGGTGCGTTGTCCGGTCCGCTGGTACGGTCGTCGTACCGCGCCGGACGGCTGTACCGTCAGGCCGTCGAGTCACGTATGAACGCCACCACGGCATAGATCAGGACAAGGTAGAGATGGCCAAGAACGACGCGCCCGAAGAGAAGACCAGTCGGCTCAAGCAGATCCGGTCGGCGTACCAGCTGACCAAGAAGTCCGACCCCAAGGTCGGCCTGGTGCTCGCCGGGATCTTCCTCGGCATCGTCGCGATCTTCGTCGCGGCCGGTTTCCTGGTCGGGCCGCTGCTGGTCTGGATCCCGCTCGGTGTCGCGCTCGGCTTCCTGGCCGCCACCATCGTGTTCGGCCGCAAGGTCGAGAAGGCGGCGTACAGCCAGATCGAGGGTCAGACCGGCGCCGCCGCGTCGGCGCTGCAGACGCTGCGCCGCGGGTGGAACGTGACGCCCGCGGTCGCGGTCACCAAGAACGCCGACATCGTGCACCGCGTCGTCGGCCGGCCGGGCATCGTCCTGGTCGGCGAGGGTGCGCAGAGCCGGGTCAAGAACCTGCTCGCCGCCGAGGGCAAGAAGCACAGCCGGGTCGCCGGTGGCGCACCGGTGATCCAGCTGATCGCCGGTCAGGGCAAGGACGAGATCGACATCCGCAAGCTGACCAAGCACGTGATGAAGCTCCCGGCCGCGCTGCAGCCGTCGGAGATCACCGACCTGCTGCAGCGGCTGAAGGCGCTCGACGCCGTCCGCCCGCAGGTCCCGATGCCGAAGGGCCCGATGCCGACCAGCATGAAGGGCGCCCGGCAGGCCATGAAGGGCCGCTGACCCAAGACCGGATCGGCCCCTGCTCACCCCAGGTGAGCAGGGGCCGACGTCTGTCACCCGTAGGTGTAGAGGTGCCAGGTGAAGTCGCCCCGGTCGAAGAGGCAGTCGGCACCGGTCTGGCTGTCGCGGATCGTGTCCGCCACATCCATGCAGGTGTCGTAGTTCGGGTATCGCATACCCGTGTCACCAGCACTGGCCGGCAGCGCCGTGAGCACGGCCAGTCCGGCCACCGTGCCGGCGCCGATCAGAAGCTTCCGGAGAGGATGTCTCACGAGAATCCTTTCAATCGCTTGTTTGGTCACCGTACGACGCTACTGGTACCCAGGGTCACTGGTCTGAACCGGAATGACGCGGGTAACCGATGGGCTTCAGCGGCGTTTGACTAACGTGGGGTTTTTTGTGTGCCTCGTGTCGCAGCAGCCGGACGGCAATCGGCCATAGAGTGCGGCCAGGACGGTTCAAGGGGTGAGGTAGAAAGTCATGACGGATCTGATGCCGGCCGTGCACCAGCCGGTGGCCGAGACATGGCCGACGCTGGCCAGACCGCGGTCGAACCCGCTTCGCCGGGTCGGCGCGCTGGCCGCGATCCGTCTGATCGCGAAGGACCTGCCCGCGACCATCAACCTCGACAACAAGTCGTACGGGCTGGGCGGCCCGGCGATGCGGGTGCACCGCAGCGCCGACTTCCTGGACCGGCTCGGCCAGGACGCGGGCTCCGGTTTCGGCGAGGCCTACCTGGCCGGTGACTGGGACCCGGAGCCGGGCACCGACCTGGCCGACCTGCTGGTGCCGTTCGCCGAGCGGTTCAGCAACGAGGAGACCCGGCACCTGCTGCCGAAGTGGGCGCAGTCGCTGCGCTGGCTGGTGACGCGCACCCAGCCCGGCGAGCAGGAGAACGACCGAGCCGGCGCCCGGGAGAACATCAGCCGGCACTACGACCTCAGCAACGGGATGTTCTCGGAGTTCCTCGACTCAACCCTGACCTACTCCGCGGCGTACTTCGGCACCCCCGATCCGACCGTCGGGCTCGGCGAGGCGTCGTACGACGAACTCTCGCAGGCGCAGCTGAACAAGCTCGACGCGATCCTCGACGCCGCCGGTGTGCAGTCCGGCTCCCGCGTGCTCGACATCGGCTGCGGCTGGGCGAGCCTGGCCATCCGCGCCGCCCAGCGCGGTGCGTGGGTCACCGCGATCACGATCGCCTCCCAGCAGGCGCTGCTCGCGCAACGCCGGATCGCCGACGCGGGCGTGAGTGACCGGGTGCAGGTCGCGCTGCGCGACTACCGCGATCAGATCGGCGAGTTCGACGCCGTACTGAGTGTGGAGATGATCGAGGCGGTCGGCGAGAAGTATTGGCCCGTCTACTTCGACGCCATCGAGCGGCGGCTCGCGCCGGGCGGCGTCGCCGTCGTCCAGGCGATCGTGATGCCGCACGAGCGGATGCTGGCCACCCGCAACACCTTCACCTGGGTGCAGAAGTACATCTTCCCCGGCGGCCTGATCCCCTCGGTCAAGGTGATCGAGGACGTCACGGCCGAGCACACCGGCCTGCGGACCGAGGTCCTGCGGCACCTCGGCGGCGACTACGCCCGCACCCTGCGGATCTGGCGCAACCGCTTCATCGACCAGTGGCCGGCCATCGCCGGCCTCGGCTTCGACGACACCTTCCGCCGGATGTGGGAGTTCTACCTCGCCTACTCCGAGGCCGGCTTCCGCACCAACTACCTGGACGACGTCCAGCTCCGCTTCACGCGCCGCTAGTCCCGCTGCACGTTCCTGCAAGCTGCAGGAACGTGCAGAACGCTGGTCGCCCGCGGACCTCGCCAGCAAGACTGACCGCCGGTTGTTCCGTCGACGGTGAGGGCATACGCATGACTGAGCAAGGCAAGACGACACGGCGACGGTTGCTCGTGGCCGGGGCGGTGGTGGCGGGGTCGTCGCTCCTGACGGCAGAGCAGGCCTTCGCGGACGGTTACGGGTCCGGGCCGATCGGCGACTGGGCGGGCAGCCCGCGGGCGATCTCGACAGCGACCGAGATCGGGCCGGTGCTGGATCGCGACGGGCTGTACATGTTCGGCGACAGCATCGCGTACCAGGACGGGCGTTCGCTGGCCGAACGACTTGCCAGTCGGACGGGCGATGTGATCGCGGTGCACAACTGGACAGGGCGGCCGACAACGCCGGCTGTCGATGCCCTGGCCTCGTGGGCACAGCAGTACGGGATGCCGAAGCGGATCTTGATGGCGACCGGGACGAACGACATCTTCACCCCACCGGCCTTCGCGGCGCAGGTCGAACGGACGATGAGCATCGTCGGGGCCGGACGGACCGTGTACTGGGTCAATGTTCAGGCATGCCGCAAGAGCAAGCCCGCCGACGTCCAGCTGGCCGACCAGCGGAACAGCGGATGGATCAACCTGCAGCTCGCCGACGCACAGAAGCGGCATCCGAATCTGCGGATCGTGCACTGGGCGGAGTTCCTCGCGGCGAAGATCGACCGGCTGACCAGCTACCTCCGCGACGGCGTGCACACCATGGTTCCACTCGGCCAGGACGCCCGCAACGAGCTCATCGTCCAGGCGATCGAGGCCGGCTAGCGGATCAGCGGCGTACGACGATGGTGTTGGCGGCGCGGTCGTGCAGGCCGCGGCGGTCGCGGTCGTAGACGACGGCCGGGAGCACCAGACACAGCAGTACGGCGCGGATCACGCCACCCAGGAGCCCGACCTGGGCGGCGTACTGGGAGTTGGCGCCCGGCCGCAGGCTCAGGACCCGGAGGCCGAGGAGGCGGTGGCCGATCGTGCCGCCGGCCAGACCGGCCAGGATCGCGGTCATCGCGAAGAACGTGACGAGCTGCGCCGTACCGAAGTCGTTGCCGCCGGCCCAGATGGGTTTGCCGGTGACCGCGGAGGCGATCAGGCCTGCGATCACCCAGTCCAGGACCAGGGCCGCGAGGCGCCGGCCCCAGCCCGCGACCGAGCCCGGACCTTCCTCGGGAAGACCGAGCCGATTGCCCGGAAAACGGAACTCGCCGGAGGGTCCTGTGCCCGGCTGGGCCGATGATGCCATGATGGCTAGCCTACGGAAGCGCCCTGAACCGCCGAACGGCGGACTGCGACATCTCAGGGTGTGACCGCCGTACACCAGTGGGTCAGCGCGGACACGCTGGGCGTAACATCCGCGAAACATCGGGGTCACCGCCGAGTAATCGGCAGGCCCTACGTTCAGCTGTAATCTCTGAGCCACCCCGAGGAGTACGTATGTTTTCCAGCGCTGAGGAGCTGCTCGCCTACGTCAAGGACGAGGGCGTCGAGATCGTCGACGTCCGGTTCTGCGACCTGCCGGGCATCATGCAGCACTTCACCGTCCCGGTGTCGTCGTTCGGTCCGGAGGTCTTCGAAGACGGCCTGGCGTTCGACGGTTCGTCGGTCCGCGGTTTCCAGCAGATCCACGAGTCCGACATGAAGCTGCTGCCGGACCCGACCAGCGCCTTCATCGACGAGTTCCGCAGCGCCAAGACGCTGGTGGTCAACTTCTTCGTGCACGACCCGCTGACCGGCGAGGCGTACTCGCGCGACCCGCGCAACATCGCCCGCAAGGCGCAGGAGTACCTGAAGTCGACCGGTATCGCCGACACCGCGTTCTTCGCTCCGGAGGCCGAGTTCTACGTCTTCGACGACGTCCGCTTCGAGACCAAGGCGAACTCCTCGCACTACTCGATCGACTCGGTCGCCGGCGCCTGGAACACGGGCCGCGTCGAGGACGGCGGCAACCGCGGCTACAAGGTCCGCTACAAGGGTGGCTACTTCCCGGTCGCGCCGACCGACCACTTCGGCGAGCTGCGTGACGACATCACGCTGGCCCTGGAGCGGTCCGGCCTGATCGTCGAGCGCGCCCACCACGAGGTCGGCACCGCCGGCCAGGCGGAGATCAACTACCGCTTCGCCGAGCTGCTCCAGGCCGCCGACGACGTGATGAAGTTCAAGTACATCGTCAAGAACACCGCCTGGCAGGCCGGCAAGACCGCGACCTTCATGCCGAAGCCGATCTTCGGTGACAACGGCTCGGGCATGCACTGCCACCAGTCGCTGTGGAGCAACGGCGACCCGCTGTTCTACGACGAGTCCGGGTACGGCGGCCTGTCCGACACCGCCCGCTGGTACATCGGCGGCCTGCTCAAGCACGCCCCGTCGCTGCTGGCCTTCACCAACCCGACGGTGAACTCCTACCACCGCCTGGTCCCGGGCTTCGAGGCGCCGGTCAACCTGGTCTACTCGTCGCGCAACCGCTCGGCCTGCATCCGGATCCCGATCACCGGCTCCAACCCCAAGGCCAAGCGCATCGAGTTCCGCTGCCCCGACCCGTCGGCCAACCCGTACCTGGCCTTCGCCGCCCAGCTGCTCGCCGGCCTCGACGGCATCCGCAACAAGATCGAGCCCGCCGACCCGGTCGACAAGGACCTCTACGAGCTCCCCCCGGAGGAGCACGAGGGCATCGCCGTCGTACCGACCTCCCTCCCGGCAGTCATCGACGCCCTCGAGGCCGACCACGCCTTCCTCCTCGAAGGCGACGTCTTCACCGAGGACCTGATCGAGACCTGGATCGACCTCAAGCGCACCCAGGAGATCGCCCCGATCGCCCTCCGCCCCCACCCCCACGAGTTCGAGCTCTACTACGACGTCTGATCGGCACAACCCGCACCTAAGCGGGTAGGTCCCCGAAACGGCGGCAGACCTGGGAGACGTCCTCGGACGTCTCTCAAGGTCTGCCGCCGTTTCGTATCGGTCCCATCAGGCCACCCAGCGTGTTGGCAAGTCCGTTAGCAGTTCCAGAATCTGACGCGGGAGGCTCGGTTCATGCTGATCAGTGGTCGCCCTCCCGCCGATGTAGCCGTGCCCGTGCAGATTCGTCGATTCAGCGGTGACCAGTCAGTAATCCCGGTCTGGCGCAATGGCCTTGGCGGCTTGACCTTTCAGATAGGTACAGGACCTTCACGCAGGTTCGGAAAGTGGGCACCCGCCGGATCTGGCGTCGACCTGCCGGCAGAAGTCGAACGGCTGCGATGGGCGGGCGAGTTCGCGTCCGTTCCAGCCGTGCTCGACCATGGGGCGGACGCTGAAGGAACTTGGATGCTTACGGCCGGGTTGCCCGGGGACAGCGCGGTGAGCGGTCACTGGAAAGAACATCCCGAAACGGCCGTACGGGCGGCTGGAGCAGGGCTGCGAGCGCTTCACGACGCGCTGCCGGTTGGCAGATGTCCGTTCACCTGGTCGGTCGAGGACCGGATCGAGCAAGCCACTGTTGCGGGCAAAGATGCGACAGACGGCCTTCCAGCCGCTCCCTCGATAGACAAACTGGTGGTGTGCCACGGCGACGCCTGTGTGCCGAACACACTCGTCACCGAGGACGGTCAGTGTTCGGGCCAGGTCGATCTGGCCCAGCTCGGTACAGCTGATCGATGGGCCGACCTAGCGGTCGCGACGTGGAGTACCGAGTGGAATTACGGCCCGGGCTGGGAGGAGACCTTCCTGTCCGCGTACGGCGTGGACCCTGATCCGATCCGCACGGCGTACTACCGCGCGCTCTGGGCTCTCGACACCACGCCCGCGGAAGACATCGAGAGCGAGCGCTGGCGGTGAACGGCCGGAGGCCGCATGCGCACGCCCCGCGCCGAAGGCGCGTGATCCATAAGAGGTCAATCCGGCAGCGAGCCCGAATACGTGATCGGCTGATGCACGACATTCGCCGCGCGCCTCAGAGCAAGATCACTCGGTCGGGATCCCCAAGACCTTCGGTTTGAATCCAGCCACGGCCGCGCACAAACCCCTTGGCCCTGAGCTCGGCTTCTTGCCTCCTCGGCGCCCAGTCACCTCGGTACATGTCGGACAGCCGTTCACCCGTATCTTCGAACAGATAGCAGCTCGCGTACACCCTCCGCCGATGCAGCCACTCGTGCTTGACGATCGGCCGACGGTTGTAGGTGTCCAGCAACTCCCATCCTCGGGCGGCGAGATCGCTAGGGGCGCCTTCCAGGACGAATCCATCAGGGGTTGGCGTCGGCGGGAACGTCCGATCATGGATGCTGATCCGATCTCCGCGCAGCCGATTCCCAGTGAGCTCCAAACCGACAGTGATCAGAGCAACGTCGGGCGCGTCGATGTCCAAGCCAACCAGGAGTCCGTCGTCGTCAAGCTCAACGCAATACGGGCGAAGTTGTCCGTCGACCAGGACCCGTAGTGCCGTCAGGAACTCAAGTTCGAACGACGTCAGCCGTGCATCCTCTAACTCGAAGTATTCGCGGTCGTCCACGTTGCACACGCTAGATCGTTCCGGATCTGGGCGGAGGTCTCGGACTCAGGTAAAGGCGAAATCTTCGCAGTGTCGCCAGAAGACATCGACTTCGTCACTTGCGAGATCAACGTGTCCCAGCAGATAAAGCTGGGTCAAGATCATTAGATCTGGTGACGACTGGGGCGGGGGCGGTCGGGCAGAGTGGGGGGACGTTGTCCCTGTGGGAGAGGAAGACTGATGAGTGAGCTGAGCGCGGAGCGCGTCCGTCGAGCGATTGTCGAGCACACTCGGCACCTTGCGGACTCTGCCGCTGCGGCGGGCCGGGAGGCCGTCGTACCGACTGCTCCGGAGTGGACTGTCAGCGAGCTGGTTGAGCATGTTGGGCAGACTCAACACTGGGTTGCGGAGATCATCGAGCGGCGCATTACCGACCCTACGCAGCTGCCGACGGAGCTGGCTGTGCTTCCTGCTGAGGCGGGTGAGTGGCCGGCGTGGTTGGCGGAGTCGGCGGAGCGGATCACCAGTGCGTGTTCTGACGACGCAATGGACGCACCGGTCTTCAATGCCGCTGAGGATGGGCGGACCGGGACGCAGTTCTGGCTGACCAGCATGCTGAACGAGGCAGTGGTCCACGGGTTCGATGCAGCCAAGGCTGCGGGCCGTTCGGTCGACGTCGAGCCTGATGTGGCGGCGGCACTCATCGGCAACCACCTGGCGATGCTCACGTCCGCGACCTGGGAGATGCGGCGTACCGAATCCGCCCACGCTATCCGCGGGACGGGTGAGACCCTGCAGTTGGTGGCCACCGACTCCGGCGCCTGGGTCGTAGAACGCCTCCCCGAGGGCGCCACCTGGCACGTCGGCACTCAGCAGGCCGACGTAACCGTCTCCGGCCCAGCCCAATCGCTACTGCTCGCCCTAACCCGCCGCCTCCCCCTAGCCGAAGCGCCCGGCCTCACCGTCACCGGCGACACCGCCCTAGCCGAGCACTGGATCACCAACACCCCCCACCTCGCCGGCTGACCCACACCCGCCCGAAGATGGACGCGTACAGGCACTTCGGTGTCTATGCGATTTGGCGGCAGGACGGCTGCATCGTCTTGGTGCGCAAGGCGCGTGGCCCGTACGACGGCCTGCTGGACCTGCCCGGCGGATCACCTGAACGGGGTGAATCCGAGGTCACCGCACTCCGCCGAGAACTGCAGGAGGAGTGCGGCGTAGAGCTCACGCAGGTACTCCACACCGTCGCCTTCGAGTTCCACGTTGGCCGCGACTCAGCAGGTCGCCCCATCGCCTTCACCCACACCGGTCTCATCTCGTACGTGGAAGTGGCCGGCCCCATCGTCGAGAACATCGAGGCCGAAGACGTCCAAGGAGCCATCCTCGCAACCCCAGCGGACGCCGTCACCTTCTCACCGCTAGTCCGCGAGGCCCTCCGCCACTTCCCCGACCTCTAGACCTAGCAGGACTCCTGCAATACGTCGCTCAGGACAGGGACCGTAGACCGTTCGGTGTAACCCGCAAACCACGGTTCCCGCGCGCTGCGGCGCGGAGGCAGCGGGACTGGGGAGTCCTACCTGCCGCTTCAGGGGGTACGACTCCCCAGTCCCCCACCGGCCACCCCGCGCGCGGCACCTCGAACGGCTCGGACTGTGCCGGTAGCCACCGCGACGGGTCAGCTACTAGGCCTCGTCACCACCGGCCGGGACCGCAGACATCCACTCGGGACCGCGGACACCTGACCAGATGTCCCAGCTCCCACGTCGTGTGCGCGGTCGGCCAGTCAGGACAGGCCCGAAGGACATGTAGTAGTTGTGTACGTAGACGGTGGCACACGCCTGGGCCGGGCGAGTCGGGCTGCGATCGGTCGGCTACTACCTGTCGTTACCGACCAGGTTGCTAGGTTCCTGTGTCGATTAGCGGCGTTCTACTGCCGCTGAGAGGCAGTAACTCCACGCAAAGATGCGCCGACCGGCGAAGGAAGGGGTGGAGGGTGACGATTGAGGTTCCGTTGGTGAGGGGCTGCACGTTGCCGGTGGTGGATGGTGATTGTGCTCGGGCGTGGATGACGGCGGTGCATGGGGCTGCGCGGGAGGCGCGGCTGCAGGTGGAGGGGACTTCGCGCCCGCCGACTGTGGGGCGGAATTACTACGCCGTGGAATTGAGCGGGTTGCTGGAGCTTCGGCTGAACGTGACGTTGCGGTTGGTGGCGGCGGTGTACGACGCCGGGAGCCGGCTGGATGCGGAGTTTCGGAAGGTGCCGGGAGCCGGCGTCTTTGCTGCGGCTGGGTTCGCCGTCGCCGGCGTGGCGGAGCTTGAGGGTGGGTTCGAGCAGGCGGACTTGGCCAAGCTGACCGCGCTTGAGCGCAGCGACATCGCCTATCACGGCGTCTGGCGGCTGGGGGATGTTGTTTTCAACTGGTTCGACTGAGCGCGTCCAGAGCCGTGAGGTCTTCGGGCGTGAGGGCGACTGCGGTCGCGGAAAGGTTTTCTTCCAGGTGGCTGATGGAGCGGGTGCCTGGGATGGGGGCGATATGGTTGCTATGGGCAAGGAGCCAGGCAAGGGCGATGGCAGCCGGAGTCACCTCATGCGAGGCGGCGATGCGGCGTACGACGGGGTGTTCGGTCGGCGACGGGATCTGCGCGAAGGCTGAGCCCAACGGGAAGTACGGGACCCACGCGATGTCATGCGCGGCGCATAGGTCCAGCTCGTCTTCGTGCGTGCGATCCAGCAGGCCGTAAGCATTCTGGACGCAGACGAGGCCGACGGGAAGAGCGTGTTCGATCTGCGAAACGCTGACGTTGCTCAGGCCGATCGCGCCGATGAGGCCCTCGTCCCGAAGCGCAATGAGCTCGGCCAACTGGTCGTCGATGGGGACGATTTCATTGCCGGAAGCAATCAGCCCAGGTCCTTGGTCGGCCCGACGGAGGTTGACGACGGCGACCTGCTCCAGGCCGAGGGTGGTGAGGTCGCGGTGGACCTGCGCCCGGAGTTCATGCGGCTGCTGAGCCAGCGCGAGCGGCACCGGTGCGTCAACCCGGCGAGCCCCCACCTTGCTGACGATGACGAGATCATCCCGGTACGGCGCGAGCGCGGCGCGGAGGTGTTCGTTCACGACCGCATCACCGTAGAAGGATGCCGTGTCGATGTGGTTCACGCCGAGCTCGATCGCGCGGTGCAGCAGGCTGGTGGCCGCGGCCCGATCGACCTTCTCGAGCTGCATCGCGCCGTACCCGATCCGGTTGACTGCCCGGCCGGCGAGTTCGATCGTCTCCATCAGCTCTCCTCACAGAGTAAAGTGGAGGTTTCTCCACTTGAACGACGATAACACTAACTGGAGGTTTCTCCACTTATGCGGGCGGATGCGGCGCGGAAGCGCGAGCAGGTGGTCGCGGCGGCGGTCGACGAGTTGGCCGATCTCGCCAAGGCGGCCCGCAAGGGCGAGCCCACGCGACTGTCGCTCGACCAGGTCGCCGCGCGCGCCGGCGTCGGCATCGCGACGCTCTACCGGCACTTCCCGACCCGCGAGGCCCTGCTGGCGGCGGTCTACCAACAGGAGCTCACCCGCCTGTGCGACGCGGCCCCCAAGCTGGCGACATCCGGCCCCGCGGACGCCGCCTTGCTGGGCTGGATGACGAGCTACCTCGACTTCATCGAATCCAAGCGCGCGATGGGCGACAGCCTGCGCGCGATGGTCGCGTCCGGAGCGGTCACCCAGGCGGAGACCCGTGCCCGGGTCGGCACCGCGATGAGCCACTTCCTCGACGCCGGTGCGGCCGCGGGAATCTTCCGTCCCGACATCCCCCCGGACGACGTGGTCGCCGTGATGGTGGGCTCGGCCGTCGCCGCCCAGGATCACGAGCAGGCCCAGCGACTCCTCGTCCTGCTCATCCACGGCCTGAGACAGCCCATCTAGAGTAAGTCAGTCGACATACTCTCGAACCATGACCGCCGAATTCCTCTGGTACATCCCCAATCAGGTCGAGCCCGGACACCGGGGCGACGACGCGACCAGCGGCCACAACAGCCCCGACCGGCTGACCGAGCTGGCCTTGCTCACCGAGCAGCACGGCTGGGGTGGCGCCCTGCTCGGGACCGGCTGGGGCCGGCCGGACACGTTCACGGTGGCAACCGCCTTGGCAGCCCGTACGACGACCTTCCGCCCCCTGGTGGCGATCCGCCCGGGCTACTGGCAGCCGGCGCACTTCGCATCCTCGGCCGGCACGCTCGATCAGCTCAGCGGCGGCCGCCTGCTGGTCAACATCGTCTCCGGTCAGGACAACCTGCAGGCGTACGGCGACTCCGAGGGCGATCAGGCCCAGCGCTACGCCCGCACCAAGGAGTTTCTCCAGCTGGTACGGCGATTGTGGACCGAGGAGCACGTCACGTTCACCGGCGAATACTTCCAGGTGACCGGCTCGACGATCGCCACGCGCCCCGTCGTACCGGAGGCTCCAAGGCTGTACTTCGGCGGCGCGTCAGACGCAGCGCAGCGAGTCGCAGCAACCGATGCGGATGTGCAGCTCTTCTGGGGCGAACCGCTGGACGGGATCGAGGCCCGGATCAGCCGGCTCCGCGAGCTCGAGGACGAACTCGGCCGCGAGCACAAGCCGCTCGAGTTCGGCCTGCGGATCACCACGCTCATCCGCGACACCACCGAGCAGGCGTGGGCCGATGCCGAGGCCAAGGTCGCGACGATGGCGGAGAACGTCGGCGACCGCGACCACCGCTGGTTCAAGGCGGTCGGCCAGCAGCGGCTGGTCGACCTGGCGGCCCGCGGCGACGTACTCGACGACAACCTCTACACGGCTCCTGGCAAGTACGGCGGAGGTGGCGCCGGTACGACGTGGCTGGTCGGATCCGCCGAGGATGTCGCGAAGTCGCTGAAGAAGTACCAGGACCTCGGGATCACCCACTTCATCCTGTCCGATACGCCGTACCGGGAGGAGACGATCCGGATCGGCGACCAGCTCCTACCGCTACTTCGTTGACCGACCCGGCCGCCCTTTGGTGGCCAGCGTAACGACCATCACCAGGTCGCTCAGGTACGCCGCCACCAGTCGATCCGCACTCATTTCCGTCTCCCCTCGTTGCCGCGCCGCAGGATCGCGTCGACCGATGTCCGAAACCGTTCCCAGTCCGCCGTGAAGTCGGCCAGCGCCTGACCGCCCTCGGCCGTGGATCGGTAGTACCGCCGCGGTGGCCCGGACTCGGACTCACGCCAGCTCGTCTCCACCAGCCCCTCCCGCCGCAACCGCGCCAGCAGCGGGTAGATCGTGCCCTCCGTGGTGACCATGCCGTCGATCTCGCCGAGCTCCTTCACCAGGTCGAACCCGTACCGCTCCTCGCCCTGCAGCAGCGCCAGCACGCAGTACTCCAGCGCCCCGCGCCGCAACTGCGTGAAGACCTTCTCGGCTACCATGCAACACAAGGTACCTTTCCACACCAGGCGAAGACAAGCCGGATTGGTGGCTTCAGTCGGTCTTCGGCCGGACGGCGAACATCACGGCCAGCACGAGCCCCGGAATCGCCAGCACCCAGGTCGACCCGAGCCCGAGCAGCACCGGCGCGAGGCAGATCAGCAGTACGTCGAAACCGCGCATCGGCTGCGAGAACAACCCCGGCGGGATCGCGCCCATCGGCGAGGCGACCAGCGGCCCGCTGTACGACGGGGGTCGGGCCGACGCCTGCCGGACCGCGCCCGTGATCACTCCGGCCCCGACGGCGAACGCGTGCGCAGCATTACCGAGGACCGGGTACGCCGCGATCGCCCAGACGACCGTGATGAGCCCCGGCGCGACCGCCATCAGCAGGCGGAGTTCGCGCAGGTCGTACCCGAGCGCACGGACCAATCCCTTGGACCGGCACACCGACCGCAACCCGTCCATCAACGGGCGGATCGCAGCGAACCCGGCAAACCCGGCCGCGATCGGAACCAGCGGATCGAACCCAGCCCCCGCCACCGCATACGGCACGACGAGCAACGCGAACGCCATCACCAACCGCCGCGGCCACCGCAGGATCCGCACGAACTCCCGATGGATCAGCGCCCCACCCTGCGAGCCCCTCCCCCGCCGGCTGTGCGCACGCCCCTTCAACCGCCAGTGCCGCCCGGAGACCACATCGGCGAGCATGCTCGGATCCAAACTGCTCGCCGCACCAGCCAGCCCGGCCAACAGCTCCCCGCCCGCAATCACACTCGTCCGACCGAGCCGACCGAGCGTCCGCGCAGTCACCAAGACCAACGCGAGGACGACGACCAGCGCCGCCAACCCGACCAACGGCACCCGGAAGTCCGCGAGGCTCCACGTGGGCACCTCAGCCGTGTACTCCGCGCTCAGGTACCAATGCTTCGTGCTCGGTCCCGAGACCGGAAAGCCTTCCAACGGGCTGTATCCGACGACACCCTGCTCATCGGTGAACTGCTGGATCGCGAGCCATCCCGTCGGAATCAGCGCGGCAACCAGCAGCACGTCCGCGACCCGCAACGTCCACCAGGTCCGCCGCTCGGCCTGCTGCGCCCAGACCGTCGCGCACGCGGCACAGATCATCAACGCCGTCGTCACGATCGATGCCTCGATCAACGAGGTGTACGGCGAACCGAGCACAGCCCACGCCACCGTCGACACGACCGCACCGAGCAACGTCGTACTGACAATCGCCTTCCAGTACGTCGGTCGCAGCATCGCGCTGCGGTTGACCGGCGTACCGAGCAACCAGAAACCGGTTGCCTGGGAAGCCGAGACCGGACCGATACTGACCAGCATCCGCAAGGTCGTTGCCATCAGCAACGGCACGAGGATGTACGGCAGTACGTCCCACAGCCGTGCGCAGTGCAACGAGTCGCAGCTCGTCACGTCGGCATTCAGGTGCTTGACGACATTGCCGCCGGTGGCGCCGAGCATGGCGAGTGTGAAGACGACCAGGTACACGTCCTCGAACAGCTGCCCGAACGAGCGGTCCGCGTGCTTGCGCCGCGTCTCCCGCATCCACTTCCGCAACGCCCGCGGCGACGGAATCGCCCCGAAGTCGGAGGGATCGAAGGTGACCGGTTCGCTCATGGGAGCGGAGTCAGCGTCACGATGGAGTCGGCGACCGTCTCCACCAAACCAGGATCATGGCTGGCGAACAGGATCGACGTACCGGACTTCTTCTCGGCGAGCAGGCGCTCGGACAGCCAGCGAACGCCGTCGACGTCCAAGCGGGCCTCGGGCTCGTCGAGGACCAGCAGCTTGCGCGGGCGCACCAGCGTGGTGGCCAGGGCGAGCCTGCGCCGCTGGCCGGACGAGAGCGAGCCAGGCAACTGATCAGCGGCCGACAGCAGCCCGATGTCGTCGAGGATCGTGTCGACAAGGTCCTCCGGCGTCGCGTTGCCGTGCGCGCGGGCGAGCAGGTCGAGATGCTCGGCCGCGGTCAGGTCGGGGAAGAAGTCGAGATCGTCGAGCAACGTGGCGACGTCGCGGCGGACGACTTCGGCCCGTTCGTCGATCGGGGTCCCGTCGAGCAGGATCTGGCCCGCAGCCGGTTCGGCCCCGCCGACGATGCACTTGAGCACGGTGGTCTTGCCGGCGCCGTTCGGGCCGACGAGCGCGATCGCCTGACCGGCGCGCAGGGTGAAGGTGAGCCCCTCGATCACCGGCCGGTTGCCGTACTTGTGCTGCAGGTCCTTGATCGCCAGCCGCGGCGTCGCCTTGCTCACTTCTTGCGGACCAGGGTCAGCCCGTCGCCGATCCCGAGGATCGTCACATCGACGCGCTTGTCGGCCGCGATGTGGGCGTTGAACTCCTTGCGGTCGGCCGGGCCGTCCGCGTTCACCACGCGCCCACCGGCGAGCGTGTTGTCGAACAGCAGGATCCCGTTCGGCCGGACCAGCGGGACCAGCTTCTCGAAGTAGTCGATGTACCCGGGCTTGTCGGCGTCCACGAAGGCCAGGTCGAACGAGCCGTCCAGCTCGGACGCGAGCGCGTGCCCGTCGCCGATCCGCAGCTCGACCTTGCCGCTCACCCCGGCCCGCTCCCAGTACCGGCGGCCGATCGCGGTCCACTCCTCGCTGGCGTCCAGGCAGATCAGCTCCCCGTCGTCCGGCAGCCCGCGCGCGATCGCCAGCGCGGAGAAGCCGGTGAAGGTCCCGATCTCGACCGCTCGCCGGGCCGAGGTCAGCCGGGTCAGCGTGGTCAGCAACCCGGCCTGGTCGGCCGTGGTCAGCATCTCCGCGACGTCGCCCAGCGCCTGGGTCTCAGCCACCAGTTCGGTCGCGATCTCGTCCAGCGGCGTGCCGTGCGCCACCATGTAGTCGTGCAGCTCGTCGGTCACCTGTACCTGTGAACCCATGTGATTCGTACCCCTCCATGTATTAGAACGGTCGGCTGTAGTCTCTATGGGTTGTCCAAGCGCCGTACAAGCACCCCACCCGAGGAGTACCCCCGCATGCAGATCGCCGTCGCCGGATCGATCGCGACCGACATCCTGATGACCTTCCCGGGCCGGTTCAAGGACCAGTTCCTCGAGGAGCAGATGCACAAGGTCTCCTTGTCGTTCCTGGTCGACGAGCTGGTCGTGCACCGCGGCGGGGTCGCGGCGAACATCTGCTACGGGATGGCCCAGCTCGGCCGTCCGTCGCTGCTCCTCGGCTCGGTCGGCGCGGACTTCGCCGAGTACGGCGCGGCGCTCACCGAGGCCGGGGTCGACGTCTCCCACGTGCGTGTCTGTGCGAACGTACACACCGCCCGGTTCACCTGTACGACGGACCTCGACGCGAACCAGATCGCCTCGTTCTACACCGGCGCGATGGCCGAGTCCCGCGAGCTCGACCTGGGTGCGATCCACGCGGCCGCGGGCGGCATCGACCTGGTGCTGGTCGGCGCCGACGACCCCGAGGGCATGCTCAAGCACACCGAGCTGGCCCGGCAGCACGGGATCGCGATCGCCGCGGACCCGTCGCAGCAGCTGGCCCGGATGGACGGCACGGACATCCAGCGCCTGATCGACGGAGCGACGTACCTGTTCAGCAACGAGTACGAAGCCGGCCTGATGGTGCAGAAGACCGGCTGGAGCCACGAGGAGATCCTCGCCAAGGTGGGCGTCCGCGTCACCACGCACGGCGGCGACGGCGTCGTGATCGAGAACGCCGACGGCATCATCACCAAGGTTCCCGCGGTCCCGGCGCCGGGTCTGGTCGACCCGACCGGCGGCGGCGACGCGTTCCGCGCGGGCTACCTGACCGGCCGCGCGGCCGGCCTCGAGCACGAGGTCTCGGCGCAGATCGGCTGCACCCTGGCCACCACCGTCCTGGAGACGGTCGGCACCCAGGAGTACACCCTGGACCGCGCCAAGTTCCTCGAGCGGATGTCGAACGCCTACGGTACCGACGCCGCCGACACCGCCGCGAACGCACTCCACCTGGTCTGACACCCCGCCCGTCGGGGCCTCCCCCTCGGAGGTCCCGGCGCGCAGCGAGTTACTTCAGGGCCAGCTACTTCAGGCGGTCCAGTACGCCGGTCTGCGCGAGCAGGGCGAACCGGTCCGGGCAGCCCCAGTGCTCGACCATCCGCCCGTCGACGACCCGCGCCATCTCGAAGAGCGCCATGTCCACCGGCGCGTTGCTCGGCGGGCCGAAGAAGCCGCCGGTCGCGGTCCCCCGGGCCCGGCCGCGCGCCCACACGATGTCCCCCACGACGACGGCGTCCTCGACCGTGTACACGAGGTCCGGCATGATCGAGTGCACCTGCCGGATCGCCGCCTTCACGTTCTCCCGCGCGGCCGCGCCTTCCCCGGCCAGCCCGAACTGGTGCTCGACCAGATCCGGCGAACAGACCTCGTCGACGATCGCGTCGTTCCCGGTCGCGAACCCCTCGTGCAGGATCCGCTCCAGCACCGCCAGCGGCCCGTTCGTCGTCGTACCCGGCATCGTCTTGTACGCAGCCATGTCTCCCCCTCGAGAGTTTCGATGCACTCCTTGTGCACTCGATGCAGTGTCACTGCACTGAACACAGTGATAGTGTGCCGACATGGCCGAAGCTGTCAAGTCCTATCGCCAGGTCCAGGCGGAAGAGACCCGGATCCGGATCGCCCAGTCCGCCCGCCGACTGTTCGCCGGGCAGGGTTACGGGGCGACCAGCATCGACGCGATCGCGAAGGACGCCGGAGTCGCCACCCGGACGATCTACTCGGCGTTCGGCACCAAGCGGGAGATCCTGTCGCTGATCTGCGACCAGTGGCTGGCCGAGGCCGGCGCGATGGAACGCGCCCAGCAGGTCTTCGCGATCGAAGACCCCGCCGACCGCCTCCGCGGCGCCGCCGGCTGGCTCACCAACCTCTACGCCGCCGGCTTCGACGTCGTCCTGATCTTCGAAGCCGCCACCGACGAGAGCCCCGAGACCAAGGCCCTCCTCCGCTCGAAGCTAGCCGGCCGCAACCAGGTCATGGACGCCATGATCGAGTCCCTGCAGCCGGCCCTCCGCGTCCCCCTCAGGCAGGCCCAAGCCGTCTACCGCGCCCTGGCCGCCCCCGGCGTCTACCAAGAGCTGGTCGACGAATCCGGCTGGACCCCCACCGAATTCGAGCACTTCGTAGCCGACTCCCTAGCCCGCCAACTTCTCTAGGTCACAGCCGGGGGTCGACTGGCTCTGACTCGAGGGCCAGTACGGCGAAGACGCATTCGTGGATGCGCCAGAGGGGTTCGCCTCGGGCGGCGCGTTCCAGGGATTCGAGGCCGAGGGCGTACTCGCGGAGGGCGAGCGAGCGCTTGTGGCCGAGATTGCGGTCGCGGAGCCGGGCGAAGTTGGCGGGCTCGGTGTAGTCCGGGCCGTAGATCAGCCGCAGGTACTCCGGTCCCCGCACCTTCAGACCCGGCTGGGCCAGGCCCTTCGCTGTGCGAACGAGGTTCGCGGCCGGCTTCACGACCATGCCCTCACCGCCCGCACCGGTTAACTCCTCCCACCACGCCACACCCTCGGCCCAGTCGTCCGCACCGACGAACAGCCGTCGGGTCGCCGTGACCACCTCGGGGCCTGCGGCAACCATTCGGTCCGCGATCCCCAGGTGCCAAGCATGCGGTCGATCCTGGTACGTCGCCCCCTCCGAAGCCAGCACCTGGAACGGGGCCAGCCGAACGCCGTCCAGCCCATCCGTCGGCCAGCAATACCGTCGGTACGCCTCGGTGAACAGCCCAGCGTTGACCGCACGCTGCGACATCGTGGCCAGCAGCTCACCAACATCCAGCCCGGCAGCCACAGCCGCCGACAGGGCAGCAGTTGCGGCAGGCAACGACGTACGGGCAGCGGCGCCAACTGCGGCGTACTGGTTGCGCAGCAGGTCTTCGGCCTTCGCGCTCCACGGCAGCAGCTCGGCATCCAGCAGCAGCCAGGACGTGTCGAGCTCCTCGAACAGACCGGCCTCGACTGCAACCGCACGCAGCCGCGAGAGCAGCTCATCGGTCAACGTGGACTCGAAGAACGACCGCCCGGTCCGCGTGTGGATAGCGCCACGACCAGCCAGACCGAACCGCTTCAGAGCAACGTCATCGTCCCGCGTCAGCAGCACGACCGCCCGCGAGCCCATGTGCTTCTCCTCGCACACCAGCTCAGTCACGCCCTGCCCGCGATACGTCTCGAAAGCCTGCAGCGGGTGCTCAAGCAGACCCGGCAGCGGAGACGTCGCGACCGGACTCATCGTCGGCGGCAGATACAGCAGGAACCGCGGATCGATCGCGAACCGGCTCATCACCTCCAGCGCCGCCCCGGCCTGCTCAGCCCGGACGCTCAGCCGGCCGTGCGACGACGTCTCGATGACGCGCCGCCCGGTGACATCGGTCAGCTCCAGTACGTCGGGCTCCCGCGTCGGGGCCGATGCCACGTGCAACGGTTTCGCCGGCGCGTAGTACTCCTGGGCAGCCTGAACAGCGACCAACTCCCGCTCGGGATAACGCAGCGCCGTCAGCGATCCACCGAACACGCAGCCCGTATCGAGGCAGATCGTGTTGTTGATCCACTCCGGCTCCGGAGTCGGAGTGTGGCCGTAGACAACCGTCGCGCGACCGCGGTACTCGTTCGCCCACGGATACCGCACCGGCAGGCCGAATTCATCGGTCTCCCCGGTCGTCTCGCCGTATAGGCAGAAGGAACGGACGCGGCCCGAAGCCCGGCCGTGCATCCGCTCGACCAGACCGGCGTGCGACACGACCAGCTTGCCGCCGTCGAAGACGTAGTGCGAGATCAGCCCGTCGATGAACGTCGCCACCTCAGCGCGGAACTCAGGCGTCTCGTCCTCCAGCTGCGCCAGCGTGGTCTCAAGACCGTGACTGACCTTGACGTTGCGCCCCTGAAGCGCCCGTAGCAGCTTGTCCTCGTGGTTACCCGGCACGCAGTAAGCGTTGCCCGCAGCAACCATCCCCATCACGAGCCGCAGCACCCCCGGGCTGTCCGGCCCGCGGTCGACCAGGTCTCCGACGAAGACCGCGCGCCGCGACGGGTGGATCGCGTCGACCGGACGCCCGACAGCATCCCGGGTCAGCGTGTACCCGAGATCGGTCAGCAGCCGCTCAAGCTCAGGCCGACAGCCGTGGATGTCGCCGATGATGTCGAACGGACCGGAAACATCGGTCAGGTCGTTGAAGAGCCGAGTACGTTCGATGCTCACGGCATCGATCTCCTCGACGCTGTTGAGCACGTGCACCTTGCGGAAGCCCTCACGTTTCAGACTCCGCAGCCCACGTTTCAGCTGACCGAGCTGCCGCGTGACCACCTTCGCGCCGAACTGCCGATCCGGGCGCTGCTCGTTGCGCTCAACAGCAACCCGCTCCGGCGGGTCGAGCACGATCGCCACCGGCAGTACGTCGTACTCGCGAGCGAGCGCGACCAGTTCCCGGCGCGCCTCCGGCTGCACGTTGGTCGCATCGATCACGGTCAGCCGTCCGGCCGCGAGCCGCTTGCCCGCGATGAAGTGCAGGACCTCGAACGCGTCCTTCGTGGCGGCCTGATCGTTCTCGTCGTCCGACACCAGGCCCCGGCAGAAGTCGCTCGAGATCACCTCGGTCGCCTTGAAGTGCTTCCGCGCAAAGGTCGATTTCCCCGACCCGCTGACACCGACCAGGATCACCAGCGACAGCGCCGGTACGTCGATCTTCATGCCGCCACCTCCGTACGGCGGAAGAGGGCGAGCTGCGTCGGCGGACCAACCTCAGGGTCCTCCGGGCCGACCGGCCGGAACTCGACCGCATACCCGTACCGACCAGCGACACCGGAAGCCCAGTCCTGGAACTCCGCACGCGTCCACTCGAACCGGTGATCCGGGTGCCGGAAGTTGCCCGCGGGCAGGGACTCGAAACGCACGTTGTACTCACTGTTCGGGGTAGTCACGACGACAGCAGCCGGTCGGGCCGCCTGGAAGACGGAGTGCGACAGCGCGGGCAGCCGCGGCGGGTCGACGTGCTCGATGACCTCCATCAGTACGGCGGCATCCAGCCCAGCCAGCCGCTCGTCTGCGTAGGTCACCGACGACTGCATGAATGTCAGCCGGTCCCGCTGCCGATCCGGTAGGTCGTCGTAGTGCAGCCGTCGCTTCGCCGAGATCAGCGCACGCGCCGACACATCGGTCCCGATCAGCTCACCGATCATCGGGTCCTTCAGCAGCTCCCCGACCAGCGCGCCCTCACCGCACCCGACGTCCACGATCCGCCGCGCCCCGAGCTCCCGCAGTACGGCGGCAACCGTCGTACGGCGCTCGACCGCAAGCGACACTGGTCCCTCGGATTCCGGCGCCTCGTCGGCGACCTCAACGCCGTCTGCCTCGGCGAGTCGCTCCAGTGCGTCGTCGGACAGATAGCGGCGGTGCGCGAGGTAGCGGTGCGAGATCAGGTCCTTCTCCGGGTGCGTGCCGAGCCAGCCGGCACCGGCCCGGACCAGCTTGTCGACCTCGTCGGAGCCGACCCAGTAGTGCTTCGCGTCATCCAGCACCGGGAGCATCACGTACAGGTGGTTGAGCGCATCGGCCAGCCGGACCACGCCGGTGAGCCGGAGGTCGACGTACCGGGAGTCGCCCCAGCTCGGGACCTCCGGGTCGAGCGGCACCGGGCGTGCGTCAACCGTCCAGCCGAGTGGCGCGAACATCCGCTCAGCCAGCTCGGTCCCGCCACGGCACGGCAGCGCCGGGACGTGGATCTCCAGCGGGATCGCGGCGGCCGCGAGCTCGGGGCGCGCATCGCAGCGGCCGATCATCGCGGTCCGGAAGAACTTGCTGAGCGCGACCGCGAGCAGGCTGGACGCGGCGTACGGGCGGTCGTTCACGTACTGCCCGAGCGTGAACCCCTCCGAGGATTTACCGCGTCCGGCGCGCACGAGCGCGATCGGGTCGATCTCGAGCAGCAGCGCCGCCGTACAGCGTTCGGCGGTCGCCTCGGGGTAGAAGACGTGCGCTGTCCCACCGGTGATGTCGGTCCGCTGCGGTCGTCCGGGGTTCTTGTGCAACAGGAACCCGAAATCGCTCGCGGGAAGGTCGAATCCGGTCAGGTCGGTGGTCAGCGTCAGGAACACTGCGCCATTCGATCATGTCCGGCGCTCAAACCCTTTGTGCCCCTAGAAGATGACTCAGAACGATCGGAGCTTGAGACACGCGTGGCGATGCCTGGCGTGTCGGGGCTTTTGGTTCTAGCTTGTTGTGGAGAACAGAGTCGCTACAGATCGTTCTTCCCCGCTGACACTCGGTACTTGTCCCCGGTTTGTGGCGAGCGCCCAACCGCGCCCGGCCCTTCGCGCCGGGCTCACCACGGGGAAAGGACCAATGAAACCCCAGACCTTCGAACTCCTGCGCTACACCGACATCAGCGGGGTCTCCGGGACCGGCATCGTCGCCGAAGGCTGTGTCTTCACCGACGGTTCGGTGGCACTGCGCTGGCACGGCGCCAACCCGTCCACGGCCGTCTGGCCGGACCTCGACTCCATCCTCGCCGTCCACGGCCACTGCGGCGCGACCGTCGTGCGCTGGCTGGACGTCTCCGAGATGGAGACCGTCCCCGGCACCGACCTGCTGCCCGGCGAGGTCGCGCACATCCTCGCCACCGGACGGCACACCCACAAGGCGGCCGCCTCTGCCTGATCGCAACCCTTCGGCTGGCCGCCGGACTACGGGGTGAGGCCGGTCAGCGCGAAGAACTCCTGCCGCGAGCTCGGCTTGTCCCGCAGGACACCGTGCAGGGCCGATGTCACGGTCCTCGAACCGACCGCCCGCACTCCGCGCAGCGACATGCACTGGTGCTCGGCCTCGATCACGACTCCGACGCCCTTCGGCGCGAGGTGGTCCTGGAGCCAGTCGGCGACCTGCTTGGTCAGCCGCTCCTGCACCTGAAGATCGCGCGCGAACAGCTCGACCACCCGGGCCAGTTTCGACAGCCCGAGGATCCGGTCCCCCGGCAGATAGCCGACGTGCGCCACGCCCTGGAACGGCAGCAGGTGGTGCTCGCACAGCGACTGCACCGGGATGTCCTTGGCGAGCACGAGCTCGTCGTACCCTTCGTCGTTCGGGAACGTCGTCAGCGCGAACTCCCGCGGCGTCAGCATCTCGGCGTACGCGTTCGCGACCCGGCGCGGGGTGTCGGCCAGGTGCGAGCTCTGCGGGTCGCGCCCGAGCGCCTTCAGCAGGTCGGCGACCGCACGCTCGGCGGCCGGCAGATCGATCTGCGCCCGACCGGCGACGACATGCAGTGGAACAGCTTCGAGATCGGCCGAAATCGCCATCCGCACACTCCCTGAGAGTTCAACGAGCCGCCATCATACTGTTAAACCAATGGATGTTGTCGATACAATCATCCCGTGGACAACCGCTGGAAGGCCGTCGCCCTACTCGAGGAGCCCACCCGCCGGCGCCTCTACGAGTACGTCGTCGCCCAGCCCCGCCCGGTCAGCCGCGACGACGCGGCCGCCGCCCTAGGTCTCCCCCGCACCACCGCGGCCTTTCACCTGGACCGCCTCACCGACGAGGGCCTACTCGCCTTCTGCTTCGAACGCCGTACCGGCCGCACCGGCCCAGGCGCCGGCCGCCCCGCCAAGCTCTACCACCGCTCCGACACCGAGATCGAAATCAGCCTCCCCGAACGCCAGTACGCCGTCGCCGGCCAACTGCTAGCCGCCGCCATCGAGCACGCCGAATCCACCGGCACCTCCCCCCGAGCCGCCCTGGACCGCCTGGCCCACGAATACGGCGAATCCCTAGCCCAGTCCGGCCGACCGCTCCTCGAAGTCCTGGAACGCCACGGCTTCGAACCCCACCCCGACGGCCCCGACATAGCCCTGGCCAACTGCCCCTTCCGCCGCCTGGCCACCGACCACACCGAACTCGTCTGCCACATGAACCTAAACCTCCTGGCCGGCCTAACCGCCAGCACCAACACCCCCCTGAAACCCCGCCTAACCCCCACCCCAGGTCACTGCTGCGTCCGCCTGGTCCATCCAGACCCCATCTGATGGGTTCCCCCATCAGCTTGTGGGTTTTGCACTCGCATGCGGCTCCATAAGCCACAACCTCATGGGTGGACCCATCAGATGCGCCCCCCGAGATGTGGCGGGAGTTAGGCTCAGACCGTGGCGAAGAGCAAGCAGTCGACGGGCACGCCGGCGACGGTGGCGCTGACCAAGGCGAAGGTCGAGTTCAGCACGCACACATACGAGCACGACCCAGCAGCTAAGTCCTTCGGACTCGAAGCGGCCGAGGCCTTAGGCCTCCAGCCCGCACAGGTCTTCAAAACCCTGCTGGTCGAGGTGGACGGCAAGCTGACCGTCGGCGTCGTACCGGTCGACCGCCAACTCGACCTCAAGGCGATCGCCGCAGCCGCAGGCGGCAAGAAGGCCGTCATGGCCGACCCCGCCGCCGCCGAACGCACCACCGGGTACGTCGTCGGCGGCATCAGCCCGATCGGCCAGAAGCGCCCGCTCCCGACCGTCGTCGACAGTACGGCGACCGACCACCCGACCGTCTACGTATCGGGTGGTCGACGAGGGCTCGACATCGGCCTATCCCCCGCCGACCTGATCAAGATCACAAACGCCCGTACGGCGGCTATCGCACGCTGACGTTCTGCACGAGCGCGGTCCCGTTGTAGACGTTCATCCCAAACTGACCGGCCGCGTGCGCGGTGTCGATCGCATCGATGACCTGCTTACCATCCAACGCCACCTTGATGTTCGGCCCAGCAGTCTGCACCGTGAAGTGGCAAGTCCGGCCGCGCTCCACCTGCAACGGCACGCTCGCGATATCCCGCCCAGGCCGCCAAAGCTTCACCACATTCGCCGCCGCATCCACGTTCACCGTGTAATGCTGCGAAGCGTCCCTAGTCGCCCGGAACGTAAGCGCCGCCGCAACACCATCGACCAGCCGCACATCCCCATCCAGGGTGAAATCCGACCCCTTCGCCGTACTCAGATAGAAGGCGTCCCCCGGCGACTTACCCTGCTTGCCGTCAGCAACATCTGCCCACTGACCACGAGCGGCATACCAGGGACCGCCCAGATTGGTGTGCAGCGTCGCCTCACCCAGCGGCCGCCAGATCGAGGCGAGCTCGTGAATCGTCAGCGAGTCCAGCCGAAGCCGACCTTCGGCAAAGAGCTCGAGACCGTCTCCACCAGGCAGCCCATCGAAGTTCACATTGAAGCTCTGGTAAACGTCACCGTCGTTGCCGAAGACATCGAGCTGCCCGCGGTCGACCAGCAGCCGAAGCTTGACCTTCCCGTTCTGCGGCCGCAATCCAACCCCGTTCAGCTCCTGCGCACGAGCGTCGTACACGACCTCGCGATCGAACCACCCGTCCGGCCCGGTATGCAGCCGGATCCCGAGCCGCTGGAGATCGCGCACATCGACGACCGCCTCAAGCTCATACGTGTTGACCCGGACCCCAGCCAGCAACTGCCGCGCGGCCTTGCTGTCCAGGCTCAGGTTCTTCCACGTGCGGGTGTTCTCCCGCAGCGTGTCGAGCTCTGATACCGGCGTACTCACGACCCGAATCCCGTCCGCGGTCCGCCGCAGCTTCAGATCGACCGGGAACGACGCATTTCCGGTCCAGATCGAGCCGTAGTTCTCCCCCTGCCAGGCCATCGAGACAACTCGATCCCCCTTCAGGTTGGAGAAGTTCAGAGCCGCGTAATACCCAGCTCCGGCATGGGTCGCGGTCTGGTTGATCTTCTGCGGCGTCGTCCAGTCGCTGCGGAACGCCGTACCGTCCCAATCACCGACGTAGTACTCGCCACTCCCCGCATGAAGGACCCACTGGTAGCCACCATCGAACGGCATCCGAATCATGTTCGGACACTCGAACAACCAGCCTGCCTTGAACCGGGACGCGAACGCCCAGTGCAGCAGATCGTCCGAGCTGAAGAAGTCCACACCGTTGCCGCCGGCATCGGACCAGACGACCATTCCCCAGCGCTGCGAGACCGGATCCCAGAACACCTTCGGATCCCGGCTGTCCCCCTCCGGTACGACGACCTTCCGGCCACCGTCGTACGTCTGGAAGGTGTACCCGCCGTCCAGACTGTAGAAGACGGTCACCCCGCGCGTCCCGGAGTACACGATGATCGGATCGTGGTCGCCGTTCTTCAGCCCACTGTCGTTGCCGCAGTCAACGACTCCGCCACCCGACCACAGATCGCCCGGATGGATCGAAGGGTCGAGCGCGATCGGGCGCTGCTGCCAGTGCACGAGATCGGTGCTGGTCGCGTGCCCCCAATGCATCGTGTCCCACTGCAAGGCGTTCGGCGCGTGCTGGAAGTAGAGGTGATACACGCCGCGGTAGTACAGCGGCGCGTTCGGATCGTTCATCCAACCGCTGCGGGGGCTGAAGTGAAACTGCCCGCGATTGTCCTCTTGGTAGTTGGTCGCTGCGTACGGAAAGGGGTTCGTCATGTGTCCACCAGGTTGGGCGGGGCGTCTGGGTCGCCGGGGCGCAGGGCTCCGGTCATGAGAGAGACCACCTGGCTCATCGACGCATCCGCCGGACGTACGACGGCGGCGCGGCGACCGAGCCGGTGGACGTGGATACGGTCGGCGATCTCGAACACCTGCGGCATGTCGTGACTGATCAGCACCACCGGCAGTCCACGGTCGCGGATCCGCCGGATCAGGTCGAGCACCTGCCCCGACTCCTTCACCCCGAGAGCGGCCGTCGGCTCGTCCATGATCACCATCTTGCTGCCGAACATCGCCGCCCGGGCAACCGCGACGGCCTGCCGCTGACCACCGGACAACGTCTCGACCAACTGACCGATGTGCTGAACGGTTTCGATACCCAAGGCATCGAGCTGCTGCTGCGCCTGCTCCCGCATCGCGTTCCGGTCGAGCAGCCGGAACACACTGCCCAACGGCCCGGTACGGCGTACCTCGCGGCCGAGGAACAGGTTCGTGGCGATGTCCATCGCGGGCGCCAGGGCCAGCGTTTGATGGACCGTTTCGATTCCGGCGTGCCTGGCGTCGAGTGGCGAGTGGAAGTGCGTCTCGACCCCGTCCAGGAGAACCGTTCCCTCGTCCGGGATCAGCGCGCCGGACAGGGCTTTGATCAGGCTGGACTTCCCCGCGCCGTTGTCGCCGACGACGGCCAGCACCTCACCGGCGTACAGGTCGAAGTCGGCACCGTCGATCGCGGTCACCCGGCCGTAGCGTTTCACCAGACCGCGGGCCTGCAGCGCGGGCGTGGTCATCGCGACCTCCTACGAACGACCTGGTCGAAGGCAACGGCTGCGATCACCAGGACACCGGTCGCGACATCCTGGTACAGGCTGTCGATCCCGGCCTGGGTCAGGCCGCTGCGCAGTACGGCGACGATCAGCGCGCCGACCACCGTGCCCAGCACACTGCCGCGACCACCGAACAGGCTGGTGCCGCCGATGACGACAGCGGTAATGCTGTCCAGGTTGCCGGTCTGGAAGGCGTTCGGGTCCGCGTTCGGGATCCGGCCGAGGGCCTGCCAGGCGGCGAAGGCGTAGATCACGCCGGCCACCAGGTAGACGCTGAACCGGGTCCGGCCGACGTGGATACCGGTCAGCCGGGCGGCCTCCGGATCGTTGCCCAGGGCATACACATGGCGGCCCCAGGCGGTCCGCGTGAGCGCGTACCAGGTGATCGCGAACATCACCACGGCCAGCGTCATCCCGTGCGTCACCTTGATCTGCCCGAACAGATAGCCACCCTCGCCGAGGACGCCGAGCAGGCTGTCGGTGACCGGGTACGAGTTGCCTTCGGAGTACAGGCGTCCGGCCGCGAGCACGACGGTCAGCATGCCGAGCGTGACGATGAACGGCGGCAGGTTGAGCATCGTGACGAGCCCACCGGAGATCGCCCCGAGGGCCGCGCAGACGATGAAGCCGGCGATCAGCGCCACCACCGAGTTGCTGCCCTCGGTCACCAGGCGCGCGAGCACCATTGTGCCGAGCACCATGATCGCCGCGTTCGCCAGGTCGATCCCGCCGGTCAGCACGATCAGCGTCTGCCCCAGCGCCAGCGTCGCCACCACCAACGACTGCTGAACCACCAGACTCAGGTTGTCGACCGTGAGGAACGTCGAGGTCGTCACCGAGAACACAACCATCGCCAGGATCAACGCGGCGAGTGGCCCGAGGGCCGGGTTGTGCAAAAGCGCTTCTGTGGAACGATTCCGCAGCGACGGTGCCGCCGCCTGATCAGAACTCATCCGTCAGCCCCAGCAGTTCTGAGCGCCCCAGGTGGTGTCCTTGCTGTCCAAGCCCGGGAGGGGCTTGTCGGTGATCAGCTGGGCGCCGGTGTCCTGGAATCCGGTCGGCTTCTTGCCGTCCTTGGCGAAGGCGACGACCGCGTCGACACCTTGCTCGGCCATCTTCTTCGGGAACTGCATGACGGTGGCCAGATACTTGCCGGCCTTCACGTCGGCGACACCTTGGCACCCGCCGTCGATCGATCCGACCGCCACCTTGCCGGCCAGACCCTTCGCGGTCAGCGCGGCCACGGCACCTCGGGCGGCGGGCTCGTTCAGCGTGTAGACCGAGTTCACCGTGGCGTCGCGCTGAAGCAGGTTCTCCATCGCGGCCTGGGCCTTGTTCTGGTCGCCGTTGGTCGGTGCCGCGCCGATGATCGCCGGGTCACCGTCCTTCAGCCCCATCCCCTGCAGGAACCCGCGGTGCCGTTGCTCGTCGACCGTGCCGCCCGGCGTACCGTCCATCATCAGCAGCCGCGGCGGGGTCGACCCGAGCGTCGCCTTGATGTATTTGCCCTCCAGCTCACCCGCGGTCGTGTTGTTGGTCGCGTACGTCGCGTCCACGGCGTCCTTGGGATCGGTCTCGGTGTCGAGGGCGATCACCAGAACGCCCTTCTCCTTGGCCTGCTTGAGCGCACCGAGGATGCCGGTGGAGTTGCTCGGCGTGATCAGGATGCCCTTCACGCCCTGCTGGACCAGGTTCTCGATCGCGGCGACCTGACCCTCGTTGTCGCCGTCGAACTTGCCGGCCACCGCGATCAGCTCGGCGTTCGACTGCTGGGCGTGCGCCTTGGCCGACTCGCGCAGCTTCACGAAGTACGGGTTGGTGTCGGTCTTGGTGACGAGCCCGATCTTGACCGGGCCGCTGCTGTCACCACCGCCGCCACTGCCGGACTTGGTCTGCGTACACGCCGCCGTGGCCAGCACGGCCACGGTCAGCAGGACGGGGACGGTTCTTCTCACGGGTCAGCCCTCCGGAGCAATGTGTCAGCCCGCGTCTCAGGAACCCGGGCGCCGGTCTGACACGCGAAGGTAGACCGGTAAGAACACTGGTTTCCTGCTTTGCGCAAAGACTTGCGCAAAGCACCCTGGGCAACGACCATACGACGGATGGTCACGATGACCGAGGTCGCCCACGCCGCCGGAGTGTCGGTCAGTACGGTGTCGCATGTCGTCAACGGGACCCGGCTGGTCGCCCCGGCGACGCGCGAGCGTGTCCAGCACGCGATGGATCTGCTCGGCTACCAGCACCAGCCGACCGCCCGCTCGCTGTCCGCGGGCACCAACCGGACGATCGGTCTGGCCATCACGGTGGCGACCAATCCGTACTGGGTCGAGCTCATCCAGGGGATCGACCGCGAGGCCACCCGGGCCGGGCTGAACCTGATCATCGTGGATACCCGCGACGACGCCCGGCACGAGTCGGTCGCGGTCGCGAATCTGCTGGCGCACCGCATCGAAGGCCTGATCATCGCGCCGGCCGACGGCTGGCGCGATCTGACCCTGCCGATGCTGCGCGACCACGCGCTGCCCTATGTCCTGGTGGACCGGATCACGCCCGAGCTGCGGGTCGATCAGGTCGGCGTCGAGAACGAGGCGGCGACGATCGCGATCATCGACCACCTGATCTCGCTCGGCCACACCCGGATCGGGATGCTCAGCGGCATCCCCGGTCTGTCGACCAGCACCGAGCGTCTGCACGGATACCACGTCGCCCATCACCGGGCCGACCTACCAGTCGATCCGGATCTGATCCGGGTTGGCTCGTCGACCAGCGACGGCGGCCGCAAAGCGACCTGGGAGCTGCTCCAGCTCAACGACCGCCCGACCGCATTGTTTGCCGCGAACAACAGTATGACGATCGGCGCGCTGGCCGCCCTCAACACCGCGGGCGTGCCGGTGCCGAAGGAGATGGCGCTCTCGGCCTTCGACGACTTCAGCTGGGCCGATCTGTTCAGCCCGGGCCTGACCACCGTGGCCCAACCGTCCGCGGCAATCGGTGCCCGAGCTGTCCAGTTACTGCTGCGCCGGATGAACGATCCCGATGCGCCTCCGCAGACCATCCGGTTGCCTGCGGAGATCATGCATCGTCAATCCTGCGGCTGCGTCAGCCGGTGACTCCGGCGCGGCCGGTCTCCAAGTGCCCGCTCAACCGACGCCGGTACGACGTGTCCTCGACCACCGTGACCTCGACGTCGTACCAGCCGTGGTCGGTCGGCCAGTCCACATCCCTGGTCTGCTTACCGCGCAGCGTGACGGTCACCGTCTTGCTGCCGTAGCCGCGCGCCTTCAGCTTGAGCGTGAGCGGCTTGCGCGACGTGTTGACCAACGCCAACTCGAGCCCACTCCCCCGCTGACAGACCCGTACGTCCAGTCCGGCCGCGATTCCGTCGGTGGACCCGGCCAGCTCGACCCAGAACCGGTTCGGACCTTGTACGGCGAGCTCGTACGGGCCGGTGACCGCGATCAGTTCCACGCGATCCCGCCGTACGTCGAGATGCGCGGGCAAGGGCAGCTCGCCGCCGTACGGGTAGATCGCGAAATGCGCCGGGGCATCGCCTTCGTTGCTGAGGGCCACCTTCAGCTTGCCGTCAGCAACGAAGCCGGAGACCGCAGGCCGGTAAGGCAATGGGCGAGCCGGACGGCGACCGTTCTCCTGCTGCGGGACTGCCTGGTCGGCCGGCGGCGTCGGCTTCCAGCGCGCGATCGGCGCCGGGATCGGGCCGGGCGCGTCGACGCTCGGCTGCCGGTACGAGCGGTCGAAGTCGAAGGCCGACGTGAGATCGCCACAGGCGGTCCGCCGCCACTTGCTGATGTTCGGCTCCTGAACGCCGGTCCAACGTTCGAGGAAGCGGATCACCGAGGTGTGGTCGAACACCTGCGAGTTCACGTGACCGCCGACCGTCCACGGCGAGATCACCGTCATCGGGACGCGCGGGCCGAGCCCGATCGGCTGACCGTTGTACCAGTCGTCGTCGTTCCCGGAGGCGGGGCGCGGCGCGACCGGCGGTGGCACGTGGTCGAAGTACCCGTCGTTCTCGTCGAAGTTGATGAACAGCGCGGTCTTCGACCAGGTCTCCGGGTCGGAGGCGATCGCGTCGAGGAGCTCGTAGACGAGGTTCGCGCTGGCCACCGGCGTGGACGAGCCGGGGTGCTCGGAGTCGACCGCGGACGGCACCAGCCAGGTGACCTGCGGCAGCTTGCCGGCCTTGATGTCGGCCTTGACCCGCGGGATCAGCGACTCGGGCTCGGAGCGGTACATGGCCTTGTGGAACAGGTCCTGATCAGCCTTGGGCTGCTTGGCCACGGCTGCTGCCAGTTGCTTCAATGCTTCGGTCTGCGCGGCCGGCGTCTTCTCGAAGAGCTTGTCGTAGAACTCCTCGGTGGTGCGGTAGCCACCCGGCACCGACGCGAGGATCCGGGTGCCGATGTCCTTGAAGGTGCGGAAGTACTCGACCGCGTTGTCGGTGAAGTTGTCCCACTCCTGGTAGATCTGCCAGGAGACGCCGGCCTTCTCGAGGCGCTCCGGGTACGCCGTCCAGTCGTAGCCCTTGTGGTTGTAGTCGTACGCCGCGTTGCTCACCGCCCGCTGGGTCGTCCCGGGCTCGTAGCCGACGGTGCCGGACCACAGGTAGGTGCGGTTCGGGTTGGTGGAGCCGTTGACCGAGCAGTGGTAGGCATCGCAGATCGTGAAGGTCTCGGCCAGCTCGTACTGCAGGGGGATGTCGCGCCGGTCGTAGTAGGTCATCGTCGCGGCGGTCTTGGCCTGCACCCAGTTGTCGTCCCAGCCGTTGCTCCAGGCCCGGGTGGCGTCGGTGAAGCCATGGGCGAGTGCACCGAGGTACTGGATGTCGTCGGGCTTGCGGCCGGCCGCGGCCGCCGCGGCGCGGAGCGAGAACGGCAGCACCTCACCGCCCGCGGTCTTCGGCTGATGGAAGACGCTCTGGCCGTTGCGCAGCCGCAGTGGCTGGCGATCGCCGTACCCGCGAACTCCGCGCAGCGTCCCGTAGTAGTGGTCGAACGAACGGTTCTCCTGCATCAGCACGATCACGTGCTCGATGGCCCGTAGCCCACCACGTCGTGCCGGTTGCGCCATGGCGGTGTGCAGCGACGGCGGGAGCAGCGACAACGCTGCCCCGCCGGCCGCCGAACCGAGAACAAGGCGCCGGGTGATCTCAGTCATGGTCCGGACCTTATGAGCGGCTCATGACCACCGCAAGACCCCCGAGTGAACTCCCGAGACTGCTCAGAAGTGTTCAGCCGCGCCGCTTGAGGACATTGTCGCGCAGATCACTCAGGACGGCCTCGGTGGTCTCCCATCCCATGCAGGCGTCGGTGACCGACTGGCCGTAGGTCAGCTCGCGGGTCGGGTCGAGGTCCTGGCGGCCTTCGGAGAGGAACGACTCCAGCATCACGCCGACGATCGCCTGGTTCCCGGCCGCGACCTGCTCGCCGATCTCCGCCGCCACGATCGGCTGGCGCCGGTGGTCCTTGCGGCTGTTGCCGTGGCTCGCGTCGACGACCACGCGCTCCGGGAGGCCCGCCGTACGGAGCAGGTCGGTGGCGGCGGCAACGGATTCGGCGTCGTAGTTCGGACCGGAGTCGGAGCCGCGCAGGACCAGGTGGCAGTCCGGGTTGCCGCGGGTGTGCAGGATCGCCGGCGCGCCGTCGTGGTCGATGCCAGTGAACACATGCGGTACGGCGGCCGCCTTGATCGCGTCGACCGCGGTCGCGATGGATCCGTCGGGGCGGTTCTTCATCCCGATCGGCATCGACAGGCCGGACGACAACTGCCGGTGCACCTGGGACTCGACGGTGCGTGCACCGATGGCGCCCCAGCCGACGGTGTCGGCGATGTACTGCGGGGTGATCGGGTCGAGGAACTCACACCCGACCGGCAGACCGAGCTCGGTCACCTGGAGCAGGAGCTTGCGGGCCAGCCGCAGGCCGCGGTTCACGTCACCCGAGCCATCGAGGCCGGGGTCGTTGATCAGGCCCTTCCAGCCCAGCGTGGAACGCGGCTTCTCGAAGTAGACCCGCATCACCACCAGCAGACCGTCCGACAGGCGCTCGGCGACCGGGCGGAGCCGCTCGGCGTACTCGAGCGCCGCGTCGGCGTCGTGCACGGAGCAGGGACCGACCACGACCAGCAGCCGGTCGTCGACGCCGTTCAGTACGTCGACGACGGCCTGCCGACCGTCGACCACGGTCTGCGCGAGGGCGTCGTTCAGCGGCAGCTCGTCGTGCAGCGCGAGCGGCGTGATCAACGGGACGGTCTTCTCGATCCGCCGGTCGACAACGGCGGCCTGCTCGGATCGCCTCGGGAGGGTGTTCATGGTGATGGGACCTTTCCGCCGGAGCACCGCGGAAGGTCGCAGTCAGCCGGCTGGGAACAAGAAAAGGCAAGGACGGTTTGTCCTTGCCTTCGGGCCGGCTGAGATGAAGTAGGCGAGCGTCAGCGATCAACTGAGCTGCCCGGCACCAAAGCCGGCCACTCAAAAAATCGCCAATAGCAACGCTTCACACCCAAAACACTACCACCACCCCCCACCCCGCCCACGCCGGCGGTCGCAGCCTTGAGCACGGTTCAACCACTTCCGCGGCCAAAAAGTGGTCGATGGGTGCTCAAGGCGGAGGAAATGGTGTGGCGGCGGAGGGGGTGGCGTGGTTGTGTCGGGGGGTGATGATCCGTGCTGCGTTCGGGAGTGAGCTTGCGGGGCTGCGGGAGCTTGAAGTTGCTGCGGGGGTGTTGTTTCGCGAGATCGGGATGACTGAGATCGCGGGGCATCCGGCGCCGCCGCTCGCGGTGTTTGAGGAGGCGTTGCGGGCGGGGCGGCTGTGGGTGATCGCCGGCGTGGACGAGCGGCCGGCTGGGTTCGTGCTGGTCGAGGTTGTGGACGGGGCCGCGCACATCGAGCAGGTGAGCGTGCATCCCGACCAGCAGGGGCGCGGACTGGGGCGCGCACTGATCGACCACGTCGAGGCCTGGGCGGCGGAGCAGGGGCTGGCCGGGTTGACGCTCAGCACGTTCCGGAGCGTGCCGTGGAACGCGCCGTACTACGCACGGCTCGGCTTCGTGGAGCTGCCGGCGGCGGAGCTGACCGACGGGTTGCGCGCGGTTCTGGCCGCGGAGACCGCCTTCGGACTGGACCCGGCCACGCGGGTCTTCATGCAGCGGCAGGTCGCGGGCCAGTAACCCAGAGGCGTCCGGGCTCGTTGAGGGCTGCAACAACGGGTCGACATCTGAGGGGTGCTGGACAGTGAGGCCGCGGGTCTTCGAGCTGGTGCGGTACCGGGATCCGAGTGGGGTCTCCGGGACCGGTGTGGTTGCGGAGGGCTGCGAGTTCAGCGACGGGTCAGTGGCGTTGCGGTGGCGGGGCGAGAACCCGGCGACCGCGGTCTGGCCCGGGATCGAGGCCGTGCTCGCCGTGCACGGTCACCAGGGCGCCACCGAGGTGCACTGGATCGAGCCCGAACCCCCGACGACGAGCCCCCAACCGCCCGGAGGCATCGATCAACTCTTCGACGAGCTTCATCAGATCCGGCCACCGTCCGCTCCTCAGGGGTGGGCCGGGGCCCGACATCTTCGCTAGGCCCATGCCGGTCACGCAGATCTACCTGGTTCGACACGGAGAGCCCGACTACGCACGCGTTGACGGTCAGGGGCTGCGCGGAGCCGCGGCCGACTCGGCCCCGCTGACACCGGACGGGGTGCGGCAGGCCGAGGAGCTGGCCGACCTGCTCAGCGGGATCGGGGCGACGTACCTGGTCAGCTCGCCGTACACGCGGGCGCTGCAGTTCGCCGCGATCGTCGGGCACCGGCTCGCGCTCGGCGTCCGGGTCGACCACGACCTGCGCGACTGGCTCCCGGACCAGTCCGGTGCGTGGCGCGGCCTGGCCGATGTGAAGGCCGCCCAGGCCGAGTTCGAGTCGTACGGCGGTGAGTGGCCGGACGCCGACAAAGAAGTGCACCGCGAGAGGTCGTGGGAGCCGTTGTCCAAGGTGCGGGGGCGAGCGGAGACGGCGCTCGCCCGGCATGCCTCCGGGACGGACGGACCGGTACTCGCGGTCACCCACGCAACGGTGATCCGTGCCCTGACCGGCGAGACCGGGACGCCGCATGGGGCGCACGAGTACTACCGCTACGCTCCGGCGGTGTGAGCGACGTTCTCAGTCCGGGGCTACCGCGCGTGCTCGGCGCGGTAGCCCTCGGCGGGATCATCGGCTCGCTGGCCCGCTACGGGCTCGCGACGGCGATTCCGCACCCCGAGGGTGGGTTTCCCTGGGCGACCTTCATCACGAACGTGGTGGGCTGCCTGGCCATCGGAGTCCTCTTCGCGCGACTCACCCCGCAATCGCATCCACTGCTCCGGCCCTTTCTCGGCACCGGAATTCTCGGTGGCTTCACGACCTTCTCGACGTACGCCGTAGACACCGAGAAGTTGTTGCACAGTCAGATGCACGTGCATCCGCTCGTTGCCTTTGCCTACTTCTTCGGCACGGTCGCTACAGCGTTGCTGGCAGCAACGCTCGGCGAGTGGCTCGGACGGCGACGATGAACGTTCTGCTCGTCGCTCTCGGTGCCGCGATCGGCGCACCACTGCGGTTCATTGTGGACAAAGTCCTTGTGACACGGCTTTTTCGGACCAGTGGCCAACAGGTCTCGTTGCCGTGGGGCACCTTCACCGTCAACGTCGTCGGCAGCTTCGTCCTCGGCCTGATGACCGGTGTGACCGATCAGAACTGGACGCTGCTGATCGGCGTCGGCTTCTGCGGAGCGTTCACGACGTACAGCACGTTCGCGGCCGAGACGACGGCGCTCGCGACTTCGGGGCATCGGGCAAAGGCTTTGCTGACAGTGCTGCTCAACCTCGGAATCGGCCTGCTGGCGGCCGTTTTGGGTGCATCACTCGCGAAGTGATCCATGTCACAGTCGGTGAGCCCATGATCACGCTCTCCGCGTGAAATGCCGTGATCACAGGCTGCAACGCCACGTGCCGATAACGAATGGATCGAAGTTCGAGATAACAAGGGTTGAACTCGGCTGGAGTTGAGCATAGTTTTCACCGAGCGCCCGTCCGCGCTCACGGTGAGTCATAGGAGGTTGCCATGTCGAGAGGGATGCCTCGCCTACCCCGCCCGCTCATGGATTTGTGGGACTGGCAGTCGCAGTCTGCGTGCCGCGACGTCAACCCGGAGCTGTTCTTCTCGCCCGAATCGGAGCGTGGCGTTCGTAAACGCGCCCGCGAGATGGTGGCGAAGTCACTCTGCGGCACCTGCCCGGTTCAGCCGGAGTGCCGCCAGCACGCCCTCGCGGTCGGAGAACCGTACGGCGTCTGGGGTGGGACCACAGAGTCCGAGCGCGACAACGCCCCCCTGGAGCACCGAAAGTCGGCCTGAGAAACCGCGCTCTGCCGTCCTAGGAGATCTCCCTAGGACCAGGGCGCGGTCTCACGACTTACCGTCGTCGGTCTCGGCCGGCGGCGCGTCACCGGTCGGCGCCTCGTCGTCGGCCGGAGTTTCCGGATCCTCGGGGCCCTGATTTTTGGGACGTGGTGTGTCCTGAGCCTCGCCGGCCGGCGGCTTGATCGTCGTCCGCGGGTCCCGGTAGCGGTCCAGCGACTTCAGGAAGTCGGGATCGTCGTCGGGCGCCATCGACCGCGGCGCCGGCCGCGACGGCCGGACCGGACGTTCACGCCCCGCACGGGATGTGCGCTGCGCGAGCAGCCAGACGATCGGCCCGACGAACGGGACGAACACGATGATGACGATCCACACCAGCTTGGGCAGATGTGGGACCTCGTCGTCGGGCGTCTGGATGCACGAGAACAGCGCATACACGCTGAGCACCAGGCTGATCAGGAACGGCAGGAATCGGACCACGTCCCCACAGTACGGCGCAGCGCCGAACCGGGGCCGCGACGCGGGCCCCAGTTGCCGAGCCGTAACCCCGGACCGACCTCAGCGAACGGCGCTGGTCAGCCCTCGTGCCTTCAGGACCGAGTTCTCCAGTGGGCGGAAGACCGCGAGCTCGATCCCGACGCCGACCACGAAGATCAGCAGGATGCCGGCGAACACCATCGAGATGTCCGACAGCGACATGCCGTTGTGCAGGTACTGACCAAGTCCCTCACCGAGATCCGGCGACGAAGCGATCAGCTCGGCGGCCATCAGCGACCGCCAGGAGAACGCCCAGCCCTGCTTGAGTCCGCCGAGGAATCCGGGCAGCGCGGCCGGCAGCAGGATGTACCTGATCCCGCCCAACCGGCCGGCGCCGAGCGCCTTGCCGACTCGCGGCAGGATCGGCGGCACCTGGTCCAGACCGGAGACCAGTCCGTTCGCGATCGACGGCACCGCACCGAGCAACACAACCCAGTAGATAGCGCCGTCGGTCAGACCGAACCACAGCAGCGCCGCCGGTACCCAGGCCACGGACGGCAGGCTCTGCAGACCGGACACCAGCGGTCCGATCCCCCGCCGTACCAGGCGGATGTTCGCGATCGCGAGCCCGAGCGGTACGGCGATCACCAGCGAGATCGCGAACCCGATCACCGCCCGGTGCACCGACACCCAGAACAGCTCGAGGATCTTCCCCGAGGTCACCAGCTGCCAGATCTGCGCCCAGACATCAGCCGGAGCCGGCAGTTTGAACTCGGGCCAGAACGCGGCCGCCCACAGCACCTGCCAGATGATCACCAGCAGCGCGACCGCACCGATCGGCGGCAGCGCGCGAGCCGCGATCCGCCGGGCCAATGACCCTTCGCTCGCGGCTACCGGAGTATCAAGCGCATCCAGCCCGGCCTCGACCGAACCGTCACGGACATCAAGCTGCGGCATGACTGCTGATCACCTTGCGCAGTTCGGTGTTGATCTCGTCGACCGCACCGGCCTCGTCGGATCCGGCCAGCCCCTGCACATCCCATTCGCGCACAACCCGACCGGGCCGCGACGACAGCAGTACGACGCGCTGCCCGAGCCGGACCGCCTCACGAACGTCATGCGTGACGAACAGGATCGCCGTACCGGTGGCTCGCCAGATCCGCAGCAGCTCACCCTGCAGGACATCGCGGGTGATCGCGTCCAGCGCGGAGAACGGCTCATCCATCAGCAGCAGCGACGGCTTGCCCGCGCCGGAGCCGGTGTTGTCGGTGGTCGAGGCGAGCGCCCGCGCGAGCGCGACGCGCTGCCGCATCCCACCGGACAGCTCATGCGGACGCTTGTCACCAAGCCCAGCCAGGCGAACCAGCTCGAGCAGCTCGGCAGCCTTCGCCCGGCGCTGCGCCTTCGGTAAGCCGGCCATCCGCAACGGCAGCTCGACATTCCCGGCCGCGGTCAGCCACGGCATCAGCGCGGCCTCCTGGAACACGACCGCCGGCCGGGACGAGCTCAGCTCGATCCGGCCGCTGGTCGGCTCGTCCAGGCCCGCGACCAGGTTCAGCAAGGTGCTCTTGCCGCAACCGGACGCACCGAGCAGGCAGACGAACTCACCCGCGCGCACCTCCAGGTCAACGCCGTCCAGCGCCACGACCGCCTTGCGGCCGGTCCCGAACGCCTTCCCTACCTGGTGAAAACGCACCGGACGCACCACGTTCTCGCTCACCCTGCGGGCTACCTCGACTGTCGCGGTCATCGTCTGCTCCTCGATCTGTCGGGACTACTTGGTGTCGAGACCGGCGGCGTCGACCGTCGGCTTTCCAGCCTTGCTCAGTACGTCGTTCAGCGGGCCGAGGTCGGCGAAACCGGCGACCTTCGGAGCCTCCTTGGCGATCTTCGCGGTGACCTGGTCCTTGGCCAGCTGCGGGAACGTCGCGGCGAGCGGATCGGCGGTGATCTCGATGTTGCTGAACGCGCGGTCGATCACGGCCGGCTTGAGGTCCTTGCCGGTCGCTTCCTTGAGCTGCTTGTTCACCGCGGTCTTCGCGGCGGCCTGGTCCTTGTTCGCGAAGTCGATCGAGGAAACCAGTCCGCTGAGCAGGGCCTTCACCGTCTCCGGGTGCTCCTGCAGGAACTGGGTGCGCACGATCAGCACCGTGGTCGGGAACTTGCCGTCCGGCCAGAGGGTCTTCTCGTCGAGCAGCACCTTCGCGCCGGCGTCGAGGACGAGCCGCGACGACCAGGGCTCCGGCAGCCAGGCCGCGTCGACCTGGCCCTGCTTGAACGCGTCCAGCGTCTGCGCGTTCTCCAGGCTGGTGACCTTGACCTTGCCGGTCAGGCCCTTCTCCTCGAGCCACTTCTTCAGCGCGACGTCCTGGGTGTTGCCGAGCTGCGGGGTGACCACGGTCTTGCCGGCCAGGTCCTCCGGCTTGGTGATTCCCGGCTTCACAACCAGCTGCGCCCCGCCGGACGTCGTACCGGCGATCAGGCGGACGGCCTCGCCGTTGGACTTCGCGTAGGCGTTGATGGCCGGGCCGGAACCGATGAAGGTCGCGTCCAGTGAGCCGCCGAGCAGCGCGCCGACCGCCTCCGGGCCGGCGTTGAACTTGGTCGGCACCAGCTTGGTGCTGCCGAGGTCCTTGGCGAACAGGCCCTGGTCCAGGCCGACCAGCGCGGCGGCGTGGGTGACGTTCGGGAAGTAGCCGAGCCGGAGCTCGGTGGCCGGCCCCTTGCCGGCGGCGGGGGCCGGCGCGTCGTTCCCCTCGGCCCGGCTGCAGCCGGCGGCCACGACCGCAAGGGTGAGAGCGGCCGCGGACGCGGCGAGCAGACGGCGACGGGCAGGACGGAAGCTGGAGATGCGCACAGGAGACCTTCGGTGGATGCGGGTGGCCGCAACGGCCACGGGCGAGCGTGGATCAGCGAGATTTCACAACGGGCTGAGAGCGACGCCGAAGGTCAACAGGTTGCGGAGGCAACGCGGAGCAGGTCGACATGCCGACGGCGCGTGAGCGCGTCGGCTGGCCGGTTGGCGGTGACCTGCATGCCTCCATGAAAGCGGACAAAGTCCATCAACCGCCTCGTATTTCACGATCCGAGACAACAAATCGCGATGTGAGACAGGTCAGCCCGGGAACGGCGGCGAGCTTCTTCATTGGCGCACCTTTCAGACTTGCTGATGGGTCATGCAGCAGGTAATCAGGGAGGGCATATCGTCCCCATAGACTTTTTTGCTGAGGAGCCGCCGCCGATGCATGCCGGATCGCTGAAGGTCGAGTACGCCGTTCGCCCGTTGGGCACCGACATCGATCGGCCCCGGTTCAGCTGGATCGCCACCGCTCCCGGGTACGGCGCGGTCCAGACGGCGTACCAGGTTCGGGTCCGATCGGAGCGAGCGGAGGTCTGGGACTCCGGCAAGGTCGAGTCGGCTGCGTGCTTCGGCATCGAGTACGACGGTCCCGCGCTCACCCCGCGGACCCGGTACCACTGGACCGTCCGAGTGTGGGATGGCTCAGACCGCGAGACCGAGTGGGCCGCCGAAGAGTGGTTCGAGACCGGGCTGCTCGATGAGGGCTTCGCATCCGCGGAGTGGATCGGCGGCGAGACCTCCAGCGCTCCCCTGCTTCGGCGTGCGTTCAGTGTCGACGGGACAGTGCGGAGCGCGCGGCTGTATGCGAGCGGCCTCGGGTACGCCGACCTGCGGATCAACGGTCAGCCGGTCACCGACGCCGTACTGGATCCAGGTTTCACCGACTACGGCCGCACTGTTCTCTACGTCACGCACGACGTCACCGAGATGCTGCAGACCGGGGACAACGCGGTCGGCGCCGAGCTCGGCCGCGGGTTCTTCGGGATGAACACCCCGAATGTCTGGCGCTGGCACCAAGCGCCGTGGACCGCCGAACCCCGACTGATCGCGCGCCTCGTCATCACGTACGACGACGGTCGGACAGCCGAGGTGGTGAGCGATTCGTCGTGGCGGATCACCGGCGGACCGACGGTCTCGGACTCGCTCTATACCGGTGAGACGTATGACGCCCGCCTCGCCCTGCCAGGCTGGGACACTGCCGGCTTTGACGACTCCGCGTGGGCAGCCGTCTCGGTCGTCGAGGCACCGAGCGGACAGTTGCGGGCGCAGGAGCATGAGCCGATCCGCGTCATCGAGACAGTTGCGCCGGTCGCTGTCGACGAGGTGCGGCCCGGCGTCTGGATCGCCGACTTCGGCCGGACGACGGCCGGCTGGGCGCGGCTGCGCGTCACTGCGCCGGCCGGGACCACGATCAGCTTGACGTACGGCGAGACGGTTGCTGATGGCAACGTCATCGCGGTGAACGGGCATGTCGAGGGCGACCGGATCCAGCGGGACGACTACATTGCGGCCGGCAACGAGGTCGAGGAGTGGGAACCGCGCTTCTCCTACAAGGGCTTCCGGTACGTCGAGATCTCCGGGGGGCTGGATCGCCCGGATGTTCAGTTGCGGGTCGTGCATTCCGACGTCCGATCGGTGACCGGGTTCGAATCGACCGAGCCGGCGTACGAGCAGCTCGAGCAGGCGATGCGCCGTACGGTGCTGAGTAATCTGCACGGGATCCCCACGGACACGCCGTTCTACGAGAAGAACGGCTGGACGGGCGACGCCCAGGTCGGCGCTCCGACCATGCTGGCCACGCTGGATCTGGCGCGTTTCTTCACCAAGTGGCTGGGCGACATCCGCGACAGCCAGGCGGGATCCGGGCAGCTGCCGGTGATCATCCCGACCAACGGCTGGGGTTTCACCGAGCTCTCCCCCGCGACCGAGTGGCCGACCGTCTACCCGATCCTGCTGCACGAACTACATCGCGCGTACGGTGACGAGCGGCTACTGCGCGATCACTGGGACTCACTGACCCGCTATCTCGCGTGGGAACTGGACCGCGTTTCGGACGGACTCTCGGTCAGCGTGCTCGGCGACTGGCTCCCACCCGGCTACAGCGACGGTCCGGCTCCCGAAGACCGGCGGCTGACCGGTACGGCGTACCTGTATCGCGCCGTGCTCGTGGCTGCGGAGATCGGCGATCTGCTGGGGAAAGCGCATGACTACCGGAAGGCAGCTGCCGAGCTGGCGGATGGGCTGAACCAGGCCTTCCTGGATCGGGAAGCGGCGGTCTACCGCAGTGCGGACGATCCGGACTATCGGCAGACGTCGAATGCCGTTCCGCTGGCCTTCGGCATCGTGCCCGAGGAGCCGGCCGTACGGGTCGCGGCGAACCTGGCCGCGGATGTCGAGGCACGCGGATTCCATCTGAACACGGGCTGCCTCGGAGTGGGCGTGCTGCTGCCGGTGCTCACGGCGTACGGATATGGCGACACGGCAACCAAAGTCGCGCTGCAGCGGAGTTATCCCAGCTGGGGTTACTGGTTCGACCTCGGCGCGGACACCATGTGGGAGATGTGGGAGGCGGACTCACGGTCGCGCAACCACTACTTCCAGGGGACGGTCGTGCAGTGGATCCTGGAGAACGTCGCTGGGCTGCGGAACCTCGGCGCAGGCTGGGAGCGGATCGTCGTCCGGCCGGATGCGCGCGGCGAGACCGGGTCGGCGAGTGTCCGGACCTCCACGATTCGCGGAGAGGTGGCCGTGATGTGGCGGCGGAAGAGCCGGGTGTTCGCGCTGGAGGTGCACGTGCCGGTCGGGATGACCGCGTCCGTGCACGTGCCATCGGAGGCCGCCTCCGATGTTTCCGCCGTACCGCAGTCGTTGGCGGGCGAGGCGACGTACGAGGACGGCTACACGATCTACACGGTGGGCGCGGGGATCTGGAACTTCACGAGCCGGACCGCTTGACGTAGATCAGGTCGCGGACCTCGCGCCCCTCGGCCTGCGCCCGCGACTCGAACTTGGTGACCGGTCGCCATTCGGGTCGCGGGGCCCAGCCGTCGTACTGGTTCCGCAGCGTCGGCTCGGCGTCGCAGACCGCCAGCATCTGGTCGGCGTAGTGTTCCCAGTCCGTTGCCAAGTGCAACGTTCCGCCGGGGCGCAGCCGCGACGCGACGAGCGCGATGAACCCCGGCGCGACCAGCCGCCGCTTGTGGTGCTTCTTCTTCGGCCACGGGTCCGGGAAATAGATCCGGACGCCGTCCAGCCCGGCGGGCTCGACGTGATCGGTGAGGAACGCGATGGCGTCGCCCTGCAGGAGCCGCAGGTTCTCGAGGTCGTACTTCTCGGCCAGCATCATCAGCTGGCCGAGACCGGCCGTGTACACCTCGGCCGCGAGGTGGTTCACCTCCGGTGCCGCGACCGCCAGCTGCGCGGTCCCCTCGCCCATGCCCGAGCCGATCTCCAGCACTGTCGGGGCCTCGCGCCCGAACCACTTCGCCAGATCCGTCGGCCCGGCGGGCAGATCCTCCAGCTTCGACCCCAGCTCGGACCAGTGCTCGTCCCAGGCACGCCGCTGCCCGGCCGTCATGCGCACCCCACGCTGCGTGGTGCTCAGCACACCCCGCCGCTGCTTCCGATCCGTCGTCTCCACCAGGTTGATTCTAAGAGAGCTCGATCTCCAGAGTGCGCCCGGTCTCCAGGAAGGTCTTGAGGTTGGCCAGGATCGGGCCCCAGCCGTTGCGCCAGGCCTCGACCTCGTCGGCCGTGATCTCGTCGTGCACGACCTGCAGTTTCACGACCTTGGGACCGGCCGGCTCGATGGTGAACGTGACGCGGCTCACCGGCCGATCGGCGTGCTCCTCGAGGTACTCGTTCTTGAAGGTATAGGCCAGCGTCTTCGGCTCGTCGTACACGAGCACCTCACCGGAATCGGTCAGGCTGTCGTCCGCACTGTCGAAGAAGCTGACCTTCGCGCCGACCGTCCAGCCGGACTCGATCCGCCGGCCGAACCAGTACAGCTTGGTGAACTCCCCTTGGGTGAGCGCCGCCCAGAGCTTCTCGGGCGTCGTCTCGATGTACGTGACATGGATCATCGCGGGCTTGGTCATCACTTCTCCATCTCTGCAAAGGCCTATTCTTCAAGGGCTTGGTCTTCGAGCGCGGCCTTCAGCGCACTGAGCGCGGTCAGCTTGTCGCGCTCGTAGTTGCTCAGCCAGCGCTCGGCGATCTCGTTGATCGGCACCGGATTCAGATAGTGGAACTTGTTCCGGCCCTGCCTGACGGTCACCACCAGATTCGCGTCCTCAAGAATCCGCAGATGCTTCGTCACCCCCTGCCTGCTCAGCTCCGGCAGCAGCTCACACAACTCGAGCAACGTCTGCCCGTTCCGCAGCCGCAACCCGTCGAGCAACCGCCGCCGCCCCTCATCGGCCAACGCCTTGAACACCAGCTCCACCCCCACACCATAGGCAACCAAAAGGTTGCCCGTCAACCGCGCCAACGCCTTGAGCACCCCTCAACCATTTCCGAGCCCGATTCGTGGTTGATGCGTGCTCAAAGCACGTTGCCCCCTCGGCCTTGAGCACGGCTCAGCCACTTTCCGAGGCGAAATGTGGTTGATGGGGGCTCAAAGCAGTTCGCCCCAGAGCGCCGTACGGCGAGTGCTGGGGTGGGGTCAGTCGTCCCAGAAGAGGTGGGCGACGGTGTTGTGGGCCCGGCGGGTGATGCGGAGGTAGTCGTCGGAGAAGCGGCTGGATTCGCCGGGTGGGTAGCCGCAGATCTGGGCTACGGCGGCCAGGTCCCTCGGGTCGGTCGGGATGGAGTCGCCGGGGCGGGCGCGGACGAGCATGATCGCGTTGCGGATGCGGGAGGCGAACTCCCACGCGATGCCGAGGGTTTCGGCCTCGGTCGCGTCGACCAGGCCGGCTTCGACGCCGGCGCGAAGGGCGGCGAGGGTGCGGGTGGTGCGCAGGCCGGGGATGCGGTGGGCCTCGCGGAGCTGAAGGAGCTGGACGGTCCACTCGATATCGGCCAGGCCGCCGCGGCCGAGCTTGGTGTGGGTACTGCGGTTCGCTCCGCGCGGCAGTCGCTCGGCGTCCACTCGCGCCTTGATCCGGCGGATCTCCATCACGTCGCGCTCGTTGATGCCTTCCGCCGGGTAGCGCAGCGGATCGATCAGCGCGCGGAACGCCGTACAGAGGTCGCCGTCACCGCAGAGCGGGTCGGCGCGCAGCAGCGCCTGCGCCTCCCAGACCGCGGACCAACGTGCGTAATAGGACGCGTACGACGCGAGCGTCCGAACCAGAGGTCCTTGCCGACCCTCCGGCCGCAGGTCCGCGTCGATCGCAACCGCGGGATCGGCACCGGGCAAGGCGAGCAGGCGACGCAGCTCGGTCGCCGCTTGGGTGGCGAAATCGGTCGCGGCCTTCTCGTCGGCGCCGGGCAGCGGGTCGTGGACGAACATCACGTCGGCATCGCTGCCGTAGCCGAGCTCGTGACCGCCGAAGCGGCCCATCGCCACGATCGCCATCCGGGTCGGCTCCGGCGCGCCCTTGGCGACGGCCTTCCGCGCGACCTCCAGAGCCGTGGTCAGCGTGCCGATCGAGATCCCGGTCAGCGCATTGCCGACCGCCTCGACGTCGAGCAGCCCGGACAGATCCGCGGCAGCGACCCGGAACAGCTCGCGCCGGCGTACGGCGCGGATCGCGGCCACCCCCGCTTCGGGCTGATCCTGCCGACGGGCGGCCGACGACATCTCGGTCCGCAGACCTTCCGGCGTCCGCGGGACGAGCTCGCGCTCATCGGCGAGCATCGCAGTCGCTTCCGGCGCGCGTTGCAACAGATCAACGGCGTACCGGCCGCTGGCGAGCAGGTGCGCGAGACGCTCGGCCGAGGCGCCTTCGTCGCGGAGCTGGCGCAGGTACCACGGGGTTGAGCCGAGGCTGTCCGAGATGGTCCGGAACGCGAGCAGACCGGCATCCGGGTCAGGCGATTCCGCGAACCAGCCGAGCATCGCGGGCAGCAGCGCCTTCTGGATCGACGACCGCCGCGACACTCCCTCGGACAACGCCTCGATATGCCGCAACGCCGACGCGGGATCGGCGTACCCGAGCGCGGTCAGCCGCTGCCGCGCTGCCTCCGGCGTCAGCCGGACCTCGCCGCCGGGGATGCGCGCGACAGCCGCGAGCAGCGGCCGGTAGAAGAGCTTCTCGTGCAACCGGCGAACCTCGAGCGCATGCTTCTTCCACGCGCTGATCAGGTCCGCGACCGGGTTCTTGGTGAAACCGAGTGAACGCCCGAGCCGCCGCAGGTCGGCCTCGTCCTCAGGAACCTGATGGGTACGCCGTAACCGGTAGAGCTGGATGCGGTGCTCCATCGAGCGCAGGAAGCGGTAGGCATCAGCCAGTACGGCGCCATCCGTGCGACCGACGTACCCGCTCGTCGTCAACGACTCCAGCGCGATCAACGTCGTACCGCTCCGAACAGCCTCGTCGCTACGCCCGTGCACGAGCTGCAGCAGCTGAACGGCGAACTCGACATCGCGCAGCCCACCCGGCCCGAGCTTGAGTTGGCGATCGACATCGGCGGCCGGGATGTGGTCGATCACCCGGCGCCGCATCGCCTGCACATCGCCGACGAACCCTTCCCGATCGGCCGCCGACCAGACCAGCTTGCCGATCCGCTCGAGGTACTCGCCACCGAGCTCGGCATCACCGGCGACCGGCCGCGCCTTGAGCAGCGCCTGGAACTCCCAGGTCTTCGCCCAGCGCTGGTAGTAGGCCAGGTGACTCTCGAGCGTGCGGACAAGCGGGCCGGACTTGCCCTCCGGACGCAGCGCCGCGTCGACCGGCCAGAGCGTGCCCTCGCCGGTGTGGTCGGAGCAGATCCGCATCGTTGCCGCGGCCAACTGGGAGGCGGTCTTCAGGGCCGGCGCTTCGGCTTCACCCTCGACCGGTTCAGCGACGAACAGGACGTCGACATCGCTGACATAGTTGAGCTCCCGGCCACCACACTTGCCCATGGCAATGATCGCGAGCCGGCAGTCGGCCGCCTCCGGATGCGCGGCGAAGTAGTTGTTCCGCGCGATCCGCAGCGCAGTCTCCAACGCTCCGCCGGCAAGATCAGCCAGTACGGCGGCGGTCTCGTCGACCAGCAATCCCTCGGCCAGATCCCGCGCCGCGAGCCGAAGCAGCAGCCGGCGGTATTCGACCCGGAGCGCGTCGACCGGCTTCTCGGCATCCACCGCGGAGGCGAGCTTCGCCGCGACATCCTCGATCGACGGGCGCGAGCCGGTCAGCGTCGGATCGGCCAGGTCGTACCAGTGCCGCGGATGGACGCTGAGGTGCCGCCCGAACGCCTCGCTCGCCCCGAGCACGAAGATCAGCCGGCGCCGGAAGTTGTCATCCAGCTCGAGCGTGCGCACGAACGAACCGACGTCGTACTGATTGCGGTCGAGCGCCTCCACCATGCCGAGCAGGCTGTACAGCGCGAGATCGGGATCGGCCGACTCCGACAACGTCGTGATCAGCGGTTCGGTCGCGATCGGCCCGTGCGGGTGGAGTGCGTCCAGCTGCTGCAGCAACTGCGCCGCCCGCTGCGGGTCCCCGAATCCCAGCCGAACCAGTCGCCCTTCCCCGGACCCTCTCGCCTCCGCCACGACCGTCAGGCTACCCACTTCCCGCGCGCCGCAGCACGGCCGCGGGGCACGTCGCGTGACAGAATCTCGACAGTAGCGCGACCAGGTTGCGAGGGGATTGCGGTAAACACACGGAGTTGCCTGGCATATTCAGGCTGTAGTCGGCATGATGAGTCCTCATGGTCATGATGACGGGGTCGCTCGCCGTCCGGGGCATGGTCGTCTGGCTGACGCCCCAGCAGGGTGGGCGAGTGTCCGGACCACCCGAGCCGGACTACGACTACGACTACACAGGTACGGCGTTCCTGCCGCCACGAACCCCCGCGGACGGGCAGGCGGGCGTCTCGCTGCGCCGCTTCGCCCCGGGCGCCTGGCGCACTCCGGTCGAGGGAATTATCGTTCCCGGACAGGAGAATCGCAGTCAGCAAGTGGTTCCGGGCTGTCTGGTGGTGATCACCGAAGGCGTCCGGCCGGTCGCGTTCCTCACGGTCGAGGAAGTGCACGCGATGGCCGACGACGGTACGCCGGTGATCCCACCCGACCCGCTGCCGTTGCCGGTGATCGAGCCGGCCGAGCCGGTGCCAGTGCCGGCAGATCCGGTTGAGGCGCCGTACCGGCATTCGACAGCGGCGGCCCGCTTCACCTCGACGCATTCGTCCGACAGCATCCCGGCCGAACCTCTCACGGCCGAGCCCAACCCGGACGAACTGATCAAGGCCGCCAACTCACTCTGAACACACTCTGTTGCAATCCGGCTACTCGGTGTTAGTTTCAGAGGTATGCGTCACTGGCTAGCTTCTCAATTTGCAGGGGTTGTCGCCGTCCTGCTAGTCGCCGCTGCCGTGCTCGTGCTCGAGAGCTGGACCGTGCACGCCACTCCGACGATGTTCAAGAACTGCACCTACACCCGGACGACCACCGACGGCTCCGTGCGGCCGCCGTACTCGCTGGCGCCGCTGCTCGGCTCCGTGAAGGTCACACTCAAGACCGACCGCGGCACCCTCGAGCTACGGCTCGACCGCGAGAACGCGCCCTGCGCGGTGCACAGCTTCACCCACCTGGCACTCCAGCGGTACTACAACGGGACCCCGTGCCCGCGCCGTACTCGGGCGATCCTCGAGTGCGGCGCGGGGCGGCCCGGCTACCAGTTCCCCGCCGAACTCACCGGCAAGGAGAACTACCACCGCGGCGTAGTTGCCCTACGCAACGAAGGAGCCGGCAACGGCAGCACCTTCTTCCTGGTGCATGGTGTACAAGGCGCCCCTACCGGCTCCACCATCATCGGCGTAGTCACCAACAACCTGACCACCCTCGACCACATAGCCGCCCACCCCGTCCAAATCCAGCAAATCCTCATCGGCTAACCGCTAACGTCCGAAAGACCCGCACACCCAGCCTCCGGATCGTCGGACGTTAGCGCCGCGGCCACCGGATAAGGGCGGCTAGAGGACTGGGAGGAGTTTGTTCAGTTCGAAGGGGGTTACCTGGCGGCGGTAGTCCTGCCATTCGGCGCGCTTGTTGCGGAGGAAGAAGTCGAAGACGTGCTCGCCGAGGGTCTCGGCGACCAGCTCGCTCTCCTCCATCGCGTGGATCGCTTCGGCGAGGCTGCCCGGCAGGGGCTTGATGCCGAGGGCCTTGCGCTCGCGCGGGGTGAGCGACCAGACGTCTTCCTCGACCTCACGCGGCAGCTCGTACCCCTCCTCGATGCCCTTCAGCCCGGCCGCGAGCATCAGCGCGAAGGCGAGATACGGGTTCGCGGCCGAATCCAGCGAGCGGAACTCGACCCGCGAGGACTGGCCCTTGTGCGGCTTGTACATCGGGACGCGGACCAGCGCGGAGCGGTTGTTGTGACCCCAGGAGACGAACGACGGGGCCTCGTCACCGACAGCGAGCCGCTTGTACGAGTTCACCCACTGGTTCGTGACCGCGGTGATCTCGGCCGCGTGGTGGAGCAGGCCGGCGATGAACGCGCGGCCGGTCTTGGAGAGCTGGTACTGCGCGCCGCCCTCGAAGAAGGCGTTCCGGTCACCCTCGAACAGCGACATGTGGGTGTGCATGCCGGAGCCGGGCTGGTCGCTCAGCGGCTTCGGCATGAAGGACGCGTAGATGCCCTGCGACAGCGCGACCTCCTTCACCACGACGCGGAACGTCATGATGTTGTCCGCGGTCGACAGCGCGTCGGCGTACCGCAGGTCGATCTCCTGCTGGCCCGGGCCGCCCTCGTGGTGACTGAACTCGACCGAGATGCCCATCGACTCCAGCATCGTGATCGCTTCCCGGCGGAAGTCGTTGCCGATCCCCTGCGGGGTGTGGTCGAAGTACCCGGACGAGTCGACCGGCTCCGGCGTCGTACCGACCGCGCCGACCAGCGACTTGAACAGGTAGAACTCGATCTCGGGGTGCGTGTAGAAGGTGAAGCCGAGGTCGGCGGCCTTCGACAGGGTCCGCTTCAGCACGTGCCGCGGGTCCGCGAACGACGCGGAGCCGTCCGGCATGTTGATGTCGCAGAACATCCGGGCGGTGCCCATGGTCTCGCCGCGCCACGGCAGGATCTGGAACGTCGACGGGTCCGGCTTGGCCAGCATGTCCGCCTCGGTCACCCGGGCGAACCCCTCGATCGCGGAGCCGTCGAACCCGATCCCCTCGGAGAACGCGCCCTCCAGCTCGGCCGGCGCGACCGCCACCGACTTCAGGAACCCCAGCACATCGGTGAACCAGAGCCGCACGAAGCGTACGTCGCGCTCCTCGAGTGCGCGCAGTACGAACTCCTGCTGCTTGTCCATTACGGTCCACCTCGCTCGTCAGTTGTGCGGCCTCACACAGTGTGCCCCGCCTCTGTTAAGCAGACGTTACGTGCTGCAGGCGACATCATGCTGATCAGGTCGGGTCTGGTGGCTCCGCGCCGTAGCGAGCATGTGCTCGGCACCGCAGTAGGTGCGGAGTCATCAGACCCGACCTTGCCCTACCGTGTCCCTCGTGCAAATGACGTTCCGGGTCGCGTTGGTGGTTGCCGCGATCCTGTGTCTGAGCGATCTGCTGCTCTCGACGGCCCGCTTCGTGCAGTCGGTCCGGCACCGCCGGCCGGCCGAGCGCGACGTCCTCGGGCGGCGCTGGCTGCCGCTGCCGGAGATCGGCTTCGGGATGGTCGCGTTCTGTTTCCCCGGCCTGATCACGCTCGGACTGACCCACCACGACGCCGACAACCTGCCGACCCGGCAGATCCTGCTGGTCGCCTTCGTCTTCGGGTACGCCGGTGCGGTGCTCTCGCGGATCGTCCGGACCCCGGGGCCGGGTGGCCGGCGGTTCCGGCTACGCGCCGGCCTGCTGCTCGGCCTGCCCGCTGCGTTCGGGCTGGTCTTCGGTCTCTCCGGTATCGCGATCTGACCGTCGCTTCGCGAACCACGGCACGATCCGCTCGAGAGGCGCGAAGGCGAGCCAGCAGACCACGGTCGGCAGGAAGTGGATCAGCAGGATCGCCGTGTTCGCCACGTGGAACCCGAGGAAGAACAGCGCGCCGAGCAGTTGCCACCGGCCCTTGAGCCAGAGGATCACCGGTGAGAAGAACTCACCGATGAACCCGACCCACTGCATCACGTGCAGCATCCACGGATGGTGCAGCAGCCACTCCCCGACCGGGTGCGGCCGCCGGACGATCGCCCAGGTCAGGATCGCGCTCCCCGGCCAGGTGAACTTCCACCCCGGGCTGCGCACCTTCGCGACCCAGGACAGGAAGTAGGTCGCGATCACGCTGATCTGGATGCACCGCACCGCCCACCCGGCCGCCTCGGAACGGGTCTGATCGCCGTACGCCGCTCGCCCGCGGACCGTGGACTTCACCGTCGGAAGGACCCAGAGGGCGACGACCAGGGCCAGGTGATCGTGGTCGACCTTGCCGTCGCTCATCCCGATCAGCACCCACCAGGTGAACGCCGGGGCGACGATCCAGCCGGCGACCCGCGGGAACCAGTTCGTCGCGCCGATCAGGCAGGCCACGATCAGGACGACGTACAGGGTGGTGGTGTTGGCGACCGACGGCTTGGGGAGGTCGAAGATGCGGGCCAGGAGCAGCGGTTGGTAGAGGCCGGGGTGCTCGCCTTTGAGGCGGGTGTCGCGGACGAACGCGTGCATGTCGAGGATGACGAAGAGGTAGAGGACCGTCCGCAGCCAGGCGACCCGGGCCAGCGCGATCTTCGGCGTGAACCAGTCGGCGATCCGCGTGCTCACCGGGGGCTTGACGGTGGTGCTCATCGGCGGACCTGCCAGGTCGCGAGCACCTCAGGGGCCGGCGGGCCGACGACCCGGCCCTTGACCAGTTGGGTGGTGTCGCGGATCAGTTCGAGCTTCACGTACTGCGGCTGGTCGGGGTGCTTCTTCTTCCAGCCGTCCGCGACCTGCTGCAGGAGCGCCGGGTCCTTCTCGATCTCGCCGGTCCGGGCCTCGATCTCGGCCCGGGCGACGCCGGCGCCCTCGATGTTCAGCGGTACGTCGACCGTCGTACCGGCGTCGGTCTGCGCGCTGATCCGGGTGAAGGTGACCGAGGCGTCGTCGGCGACACTTCCCGCGTACTGCGACATCGGGCCGAACGGCCACGCGTCGTCCGATGCCCGCGCCGAGCCGTTGACCAGCAGCACGATCCCGACCACCGCTACCGCTACCCGGACCGTCTTCCCGACCCGTCCGAGCTTGAGCTCACCTTCTGTCACTCGTCGTATTAGACCAGACCGTTCAGGTCAGCTGATCGACCCTGGATTTGGAGTGATAGGTGAACCATCGGATCAGCTTCTCGAACGGCCCGCGGTAGTTGAGCCGGCGCATTCTCTCGGCGAGCAGGACGGTCGCGAGCCAGGTCGCGATCGCCAGCAGGGCTGTCGTCGTGACGGTGAGGGTGCGGGAAAGATCCAGTAGGTAGGGCGTGAAGACGATCGCCCAGACGACCGACTGGCTGAGGTAGCAGGTCAGCGAGCGTTGGCCGACGGCGGCGATCGCGCGGGTGATTGGTCCATTGCCCAGCCTGCGCGCGACCAGCACGATCAGCGCGGCGTACCCGAATCCGCCGAAGACTCCGCTCGCGTCGTGCAGTGGACCAAGGATGTTGAGGGCGTGATCACTCGGCCGGTCAATGATGCCGCCGACAACCAACGACACCGGCAACGCGCCGAGGATCGCGATCGTCAGCCCCGCGACGGCCGTCGTACGGAGCAGGGTGAGGTGTTCGGCCGGGCGTTCGAGAATGCGCCGGCGACCTGCCCACAATCCGATCAGGAACGGCGTCACGAAACCGATCCAGCCCAGCAACGCGATGTACGGCTGCACGGTGATCCGGTCGGCGAACTGATCGAGCAGATTGTGCGGCAGCATCGCCGGATCCGCCCCCTCCGACATCGTCGACAACGAGTCGTCGGTCGGCAACGCGGTCAGCACCAGCACGAACGCGGCCACTCCGAACAGCCACCCGGTCCGCCACCGGATCGCCCACACACCGAGGAAGAGCAGGACGCCGTACGCCGCCAGGATGTCCCCGACGTACAGCAGCATCGCGTGCGCGAACCCCAGCACCACGAGCACCAGACTCCGCCGCCACAACAGCTTCCGAACCGGCCACCACCCCCTGCCCGCCTCCCGCTGCCGCCGCACGATCTGCGCCACGCCGTACCCGAACAACACCCCGAACATCGGAAACGCCCGCCCGTCCACGAACGTCGAGATCACCATCCCGACCCCGTGGTCCACCCCCGACCCACCCACCGGAAACCCACCGAACGCCGCACCCCGATCCACAAAATAATGCGAGTTCGCCAGCGCGATGAACAACAACATGAACCCCCGAGCCAGATCCGGCCCCAGCGCCCGCTCCCCCACCCCAGTAGGCCCACCCGTCATCGTCATACCCCCAGCCAACCGCCTCCCGCCGTACCGAACATCCATCCAAAGTCCGCCGCAGATGAACCTTCGTCGCTGATTCCATAGCGGGCATGGACGAACTGCTCACCCGGTGGCAACGCGGCTGGTCCTTGTCCCGCGGCTGGACGAACTACACCGAGACGGACCACGTCATCGCCGTCCACGCCGGCGAGCCGGATCGTCAGGTGGAGTTCTTCACCACCGACCAGTACGTCGACCGCGCGGTCCGCACGGCCTTGGCCGCTCCGCATCCACCGGGCACCGTTCGGCTCGCAGTCATCAGCGACAACCCGGGCGTCGTCGTACCGGCTCTGCATCCGTTGACGGTGCGGTACACCCTGTGGGTGATGAGCACTCCGTTGGCTGATCATCCGCGCCATCCGATCCCACCGGAGTATGAGCTCCACCTGACCTCCAACGCCGGTGCCATCCACGCGGAGTTGCGTCACGACGGCGAGTCAGCCGCCACCGGCCGGATCGCCGTTTGTGAAACGGACGCCGTCGTCGACATGGTTCAGACCGATGGCGCCCATCGCCGCCGGGGTCTGGCCCGGGCGCTCATGTCCGCCCTCGTCACCGAAGCCCACCGGCAAGGCGCAACCACCGGCATCCTCCTCGCCTCTACCGAGGGCCAGCTCCTCTACAGCTCCCTCGGTTGGATCCCTCGACACCAACTGGTCCTCGCCGGCACGTGACTACCTTTGAGACATGCAGCAGGTTGTGGTCTTCACCGGATTGCCGGGGACGGGCAAGTCGACGTTGGCTGAGGAGGTGGGGCGGCGGCGCGGGGTGCCGGTGTTTGCCGGTGACTGGTTGTTGGGGGCGTTGAAGCCCCACGGGGTGTTGCGCGGACTGGGGCGGCCGGAGTTTCTGGCGATGTACTACGGGTTGCTGGAGACGTTGGTACGGCGGCAGGTGATGCTCGGGCAGTCGGCGGTGGTGGATTGCCTGGTGGATGACGCGACGGCTGAGGTCTGGGAGCGGACGGCGGCTGAGTACGGCGCGCGGTTGCGGGTGGTCGAGTGCGTGTGCAGCGACGAGGGCCTGCACCGGCAGCGGCTGGAAGGGCGGCGGCGCGGGATTCCGGGGTGGCACGAAGTGGGGTGGGACCACGTCGAGCGGATGCGGATCGACTACCCGGGGATCGCGCGGGAACACCTGCGGGTGGACGCGATTGAACCGGTTGAGTCGAACCTCGCGCGTGTCCTGGAGTGGATCGGGGGTTGGAAAGACCAGCGGAGACAGTAGTGTGCTCTCGTGTCTCAGCTTCGGGTGGCTCTTGCTCAGCTCAATGTGACTGTCGGTGATGTGGACGGGAACGCCGAGAAGATCGTTGCCTGGACGCGAAACGCCGTCGAGCGTGGTGCGCACGTGGTCGCGTTTCCCGAGCTGGCGCTGACCGGTTACCCCGTCGAGGACCTCGCGTTGCGCGGGTCGTTCGTGGATGCTTCGCAGGCGAAGATCCAGCGGCTGGCGGAGCGACTGGCCGAAGAGGGACTCGGCGACATCGTGGTGGTGTGTGGATATCTGGACCGCGCCACCGGTACGGCGATGGGCGTCGACCGGCTCGGTCGCCCCAAGGGTTCACCGACGAACGCGGCCGCGGTCATCCACCAAGGACGCGTCGTCACCAGTGCGGTCAAGCACCACCTGCCGAACTACGGGGTGTTCGACGAGTTCCGGCACTTCGTTCCGGGCAACACGCTGCAGGTGGTCCGGATCCACGGGGTCGATGTCGCCCTCGCGATCTGTGAGGACCTGTGGCAGGACGGCGGTCCGGTCGCCGTCGCGAAGGCCGCCGGCGCGGGACTCCTGCTGGTGGTGAACAGCTCGCCGTACGAGGCGAACAAGGACGACGTCCGCGGCGAGCTCGTCACGCGGCGTGCCCGCGAGGCCGGTTGCGCGCTCGCCTACGTGAACCTGATCGGCGGCCAGGACGAGCTCGTCTTCGACGGCGACTCGCTGATCTCCGACGCCGAGGGCAACATCTTCGCCCGGGCGCCGCAGTTCGAGCAGGGCAGCATGGTGGTCGACCTCGAGCTGCCCGCCGCGACCGGTACGCCGGCCGGCACCCACGAAGGCATCGAGATCGTGCACACGGTCATCCACGAGGACACCGTCGGGGCGTACGAGCCGATCGCGGCGGCTGTCGCGCCGCGGCTGGCAGACGAGGCCGAGATGTACGGCGCGGTCGTCACCGGGCTGCGCGACTACGTGCAGAAGAACGGGTTCAAGTCGGTCCTGCTCGGTCTGTCCGGCGGCATCGACTCCTCGCTGGTCGCGGCGATCGCCTGTGACGCGATCGGTTCCGAGCACGTCTTCGGAGTCTCCAACCCGAGTGTGTACTCCAGTGACCACTCCAAGGACGACGCCGCCGAGCTCGCGGCCCGGACGGGCCTCAACTACCGGGTGATCCCGATCCAGCCGATGGTGCAGCCGTTCATCGACACACTCGGCCTGACCGGGCTCGCCGAGGAGAACCTGCAGGCCCGCGTGCGCGCGGTGATCTGGATGGGCCTGTCGAACGCGGACGGCCACCTGGTACTTGCCTGCGGCAACAAATCGGAGCTTTCGGTCGGCTACTCCACGATCTACGGCGACGCGGTCGGTGGTTACGCACCGCTGAAGGACGTGCCGAAGACCGTCGTCTGGCGGCTCGCCAAGTGGCGCAACGAGGACGCCAAGGCGCGCGGCAAGCAGCCGCCGATCCCGGAGAACTCGATCGCCAAACCCCCGTCCGCCGAGCTCCGCCCGGGACAGCAGGACACCGACTCGCTGCCGCCGTACGATCTGCTCGACGACATGCTGGACGACTACGTCGAACTGGACCGCGGCAGCGCCGAGCTGGTCGCGGCCGGATTCGAGACCGAGCTGGTGAGCAAGGTGATCCAGCTGGTCGACCGCGCGGAGTACAAGCGCCGGCAGTACCCACCGGGCCCGAAGATCACCCACAAGGCCTTCGGCCGGGACCGCCGGTTGCCGATCACCAATGCATGGCGTGAGGACGCACGGAAGGCAGCCGAGCACTGAGCGACTCCTGGCGGTACCGCCCATCCGAGGACACACCGTGGGGATCTCCTGAGGAGGTCGACGGTGCCTCCGGCCTGCCCCGAGACGATGTGACTGACCACTCAGGGACAGCCGGTAGCGCTTACCGTGCGCATCGGTGGGACGATGAGGGCATGGTTGACAACTTCATGTCGGCCGGTACCCAGGACGACGAGGAGATGCCCTCGCCGTACGGGACCGGACCGTCGAACCGGACAACCGAAGAGCACCGCCGTTCGGACTACGACAACGAGCCATGGCGGGACCGGGCCGGAGGCCTCGACCCGGCGCCGTCGCTGCCGAACGCGCCCCGGCAGTTCGAGCGCGGCCCGGTGCCGCAGCAGCCGTATGTGCCGAAGTCGCCGTACCTGCCCGGGCCCCCGCCTGCCCAGGCGCCGGTGCAGCCGCCCGCCCAACCGCCTGCGCAGCAGCGGTACGCCGAGCAGCCGCCGCAGCCGTCCGCTCCCCCGAACCAGCCGCCCGCCCCGGGTCCAGGTCAGGGACAGCAGCAGCCACGTTCGCCGTACGGCGAACCGCCGCAGCGGCCCGAGTACTACGGCGAGCGCGAGCCGCAGGCCCGGAGCGACGAGCAGTCGTACGGGCAACCGGCGTACCCGCAGGAGAACCCGTTCCGGCCGCAGCAGCCGCCTGCTCAGCCGCCCAGCCAGGGCCGGCCGACTCCGTTCCCCCCGACGAACGGGAGCAACGGCGTACCGCCGAACCGGCAAGCTCCGAGTGCACCGTCGTCCCAGCAGCCGCCTCTGCAGCCGCCGCGGCCCCCGGCCGCACCTCAGGGCAGCAACGGGCTGACCCAGCACACACCGCCGCCTGCCTCCAACGGGTCGACCAACTGGAGCAGCCAGGCACCTGTGCAGAACGGCACGCCGCCGACCACCGGTGCGCTGCCTCCGGTGCCGACCAACGGCCTGAGCCCGACGCAGTCGGTGCCCAACCAGCCCGGTGGTCAGCAGCCCGGTAGTCAGCAGCCCGGTAGTCAGCAGCAAGGTGGTCAGCAGCAGCCGTTGCAGCCGCCGATCCCCCCGCGGCCGCAGGCACCGGCTCCGCAGCCGTCCCAGCCCGCGGCCCAGGCCCCGGCGCCGCAGCCGACGTCTGAGCCGACCGCTCCGTCGGCGCCGAGCTACCTGTCGGATCCGAGCGCGGAGTACGAGAGCAACTCCCCCGTGAGCGAGCCGCGGTCGCGGATCGGCGCCCGCCGGCGAGCGGGTGTCCAGCAGGACGCCCCCAGCCAGGTGGCGCCCGACCACGTCGCCTCGCATCGCGCTGCACGTCGTGCCCAACCGACGGACGCTGCCGGTATGCCGGAAGCCAGCGACTCCTCGGTGCCGCCTTCGGCTTCAGAGAAGCGTCCGCCTGAGGGTGGCGGTCCGGGTTCGGGACAGCCGCCGGCGCGGCCGCGGCGGTACCGCATCCACCACCTGCGCGACATGAAGAACCGCGGCGAGAAGTGGGCGATGCTCACGGCGTACGACCAGTACACCGCCGAGATCTTCGACCAGGCCGGGATCCCGGTCCTCCTGGTCGGCGACTCCGCCGCGAACAACGTCTTCGGCTACGACACGACTCTGCGGGTGACCGTGGACGAACTGATCCCGCTGGCGCGCGCGGTGGCGAACGCGGTCGACCGTGCGTTGGTCGTCGCCGATCTGCCGTTCGGTTCGTACCAGGCGTCGCCGGAGCAGGCCTTCCACACCGCGGTGCGGTTCATGAAGGAGGCCGGCGTTCATGCGGTCAAGCTCGAGGGCGGCCGCACCGTCGTACCGATGGTCGAGAAGCTGACCCAGTCCGGCATCCCCGTGATGGCGCACATCGGCTTCACCCCGCAGAGCGAGCACAGCATCGGCGGCTACCGCGTCCAAGGCCGTGGCGACCAAGCCGCCGGCCTCATCGACGACGCTGTCGCCCTCGCCGAGGCCGGCGCGTTCTCACTGGTTCTCGAGATGGTCCCCGGCGACGTGGCCGCCGAGATCACCAAACGAATCCCCATCCCCACCGTAGGCATCGGCGCCGGTCGCGACACCGACGCCCAGGTCCTCGTCTGGCAGGACATGGCAGGGCTGCGCTCCGGCGCGATGCCCCGCTTCGTCAAGCAGTACGCCGACCTGCGTGGCGTCCTCACCGGCGCCGCCACCGCCTACGCCGCCGACGTAGCCACCGGAGCCTTCCCCACCGACGACCACACCTTCTGATCCCGCAAGCAGCAATTGGCAGGATGCTGGCATCGCCGTCCGTGAGGCACAGCTGGATGTGAACCTGTCGGTATGTGGGAGCGATTGACGGGTGTGGCGGTGGTGCTGGTGCTGGGTGGCGCCTGGCTGATGATCGCCGGTGGGTTTCAGCGGGTTGGGTATTACATGGAGTACACGATCGGCTTCGGCGAAGCCGGGGACTCGTGCGGTATCCACGTGGTGCAGCTCGACACAAGATCTGGAAGTCCGATGTACTGCGGGTCGCGATCAACCTCGAGTGGATCGCAAAGCATTCCGTCGAGCCTTGCGTCATTTGCCGGGTTCACCGACGAGCAGAACTCGCAGGTGCTGAACCTCGCCACCAGTAAGGCCGGAAGCGTCGGGCTGACGAAGCCCGAGCAGCGCGAGATCCAGGACCTGGTGGACAGCTTTGCGGCGCCCCTGGCGGACAAGCACGGATTCTGGTGGGGCACCAGGAACCTGCTCGTCGGCGCGGGCGCAGCGGGCCTCGGAATACGCCTGTACTTCGTCTTCAAGCGCCGCATCGTCGACGACGGGCCCGGCATCCCACTGAGCAAGTGGTGAGTGCCGGACGGCTCTGATGGGGGAACGGGCCGGTCCGTAAGCCGGATCCTGTTACGGCGATCATCTATCTACGACGACTGTTGCCAGCCGCCTCTAGCAGCCTACCCGCGAGCTCGGGCGGGCAGCCCTCGAACGCTCACGCGGACGGCGGTTGCCCGTCGCCCTTCTTGGCCTTGCTCCACGTGGGGTTTACCGAGCCTCCCCAGTCACCTGGGGAGCTGGTGGTCTCTTACACCACCGTTTCACCCTCACCCGCACCTCGATGAACCACGGGGTTCACCGAAGCCGCTGGCGGTCTGTTCTCTGTGGCACTGTCCCGCGGGTTGCCCCGGGTGGGCGTTACCCACCACGTTGCCCTGTGGAGTCCGGACTTTCCTCGGCACCCACTCACGTGGGTGACGCGATCGCCCGACCGACCCGTTCCACGATCAGGATACGGCTTCGGCGGCCACCTCAGGCCATCGCCCGTCCGCGGCACGCTCGTACGGGCGCACCTCGACGACCGCGTCGAGGTTCAGCGGGCCGTAGATGTGCGGGAACGTGATCCCGATCCCGTCCAGGTCCTCGTCGCACAACGCCGACACCAGCCGCCCGGTGTCGATCACCAGCAGGCTCAGCGGCCCGGCCACGTCGTCGTACACGAAGTTGGCCACCATCGCGACCTGGTCGTGCCGCGACGCATGAATGAACGTCGCCCCGTCGTCAAGAGACTTGCCACGCGTGGACCACCGGTAGCACCCGGCCTCCTCAGCCGCCGCCCACTGATCCGGAAACGCGAGATGAAAGATCGTCGCCATCCCCCCACCCTAATTCGCCCACCACCCCACCCCGCGCACCCAGAGGCCCGGCCCGTCGCCCCTCCCGCTATCCGGTGGATTCTGGTCGCCGAGCACCCAAAATCCACCGGCTAACGCAGCTGGTTCCCAGGCGGCGGGATCGCGGTCGCCGGGCTCGGCATGCGGCTCAGCCATGCGCTCTGCTCGCTGTGCTGTGTTGTCGGCTGGCCTTGGCGGACAGGCGGGGCACAGACCGAAATGGCCTCGGCCGGGGACGTCGGTTTGTGGTTGATCGCCGCGACCGGCCGATCTGAAAGACAGCACGGCTGGCCGCCGCAGTGGCTGAGGTGGATGGCGAGGCCGGTGCCCGCGCTTCCGTTGCCTAGGGCTGACGGGCTCCGGTTGCGATCCGGCAAGGGAGGCCGGTGACCGCGCTTCCCGTTGCCTTCGGTTGCTGACCGGTGCGGGTGACTTCGAGGGTTATCCGTTCAAATTTCGCGCGGCGGGTGGCGACGGGGCGGGGGTGTGAACAGGAACCGGTGGGCGTGAACAAGGTATTACCTGTCCACGGCCCCCACCGGGTAGGCGCACCCCCGGGTTGTGGCCGGCGCGACTGAAGCCACCGTGCAGAACCGCGCCGTACAGCCGGTCTCGACTCTATACCGCGCACACATGCGGCGGACCGGGTTTTCGGGGTGCGTTTGGTGGGTTCCCCCACGAGCTTGTCCGTTCCGGACCCGCATGCGAGTGCAGAACCCACCATCTGCTGGGTTAACCCCAAAGGCCGGTTAGTTAAGAGGGTCGGGGTGGTGTCAAGGGCGTGTTGGACATGGAGCAGCGGAGCTCCCCGGGTAGACAGATTTGTCCTCGCGAGACAATCAGCTACCTGAGGGGCTCCGCTGTCTGTTCAGTCTGTCATTACTCGCACGATCAAGGTGGCTGAGGGTGCTTTCGCGCCTGGTCATCTGGGCGAGTTGACCCAGCATGTTCCGTTCGAGATGGTCGATGCGGTTCTCACCGAGACCGGTAAGACCCAGGTCAGGGTGCGGGATCTGCCGTCCCGGGTCGTGGTCTACCTGTTGCTGGCCGGGTGCTTGTTCAACGATCGTGGCTATGGCCAGGTGTGGCACCGGATGGTCGCCGGGCTGCACGGCCTGGCCGTGGCTGCACCGACCGCGGCCGCGTTGACCCAGGCCCGGGTGCGGCTCGGGGCGGCGCCGTTGAAGGCGTTGTTCGACCTGGTCCGCGGCCCGGCGGCAACCAGCACCAGGGGCTGGGTGTGCTGGCGGGGGCTACTGGTCACCGCGATCGATGGCACCACCTTGTCGGTGCCCGACACGGCCACAAACCTGGCCGTGTTCACCAAAAAGGCCAGCGGCAACACCGGGTCGTATCCACATCTACGGCTCCTGGCTGTGGTCTGCTGCGGCACCCGCACCGTCATCGACGCCGTCTTCGGCCCGTCCGGCATCGGTGAAACCAGCTACGCCCCCGCGCTACTGACCCGTGCCCTGCGCGCCGGCATGATCGTGCTGGCCGACCGGGGCTTCGCCACCAACGACATCATCACCGCGATCACCAGCACCGGCGCCGACCTGCTGATCCGCTGCAAAACCAACCGGAAACTCCCCACCCTGCACCGCCTGGCCGACGGCTCCTACCTGTCGCACTGGATGGGAACCCCGGTCCGCGTCATCGAAGCCGAGATCACCATCGCGACCCGCGACGGCAGACGCACCGGCAGCTACCGGCTCGTCACCACCCTGCTCGACCCCCACACCTACCCCGCGTTCGATCTGGTCACGCTCTACCACCAGCGCTGGGAAATCGAGACCGCCTACCTCGAACTCAAATCCACCATCCTCGGCGGACACATCCTCCGAGCCCGCACTCCCGAAGGCATCACCCAAGAGGTCTACGCCCTCCTGACCACCTACCAGATCCTGCGCCAAGCCATCACCGACGCCACCGACACCCGGCCCGGCACCGATCCCGACCGAGCCAGCTTCACCATCACCCTCAACGCCGCCCGCGACCAACTCGTCCAAGCCGCAGGCATCATCGCCGACACCGTCACCGACCTCGTCGGCCACATCGGCCGACTCGTCCTGGCCAACCTCCTCCCCAAACGCCGAACCCGCCTCAGCCCCCGCGCCGTCAAACGAGCCACATCCAGATACCCCGCCAAAGGACTCAACATCAACCGCACCACCTACAAAGCCACCATCACCATCAACATCACCGCCTTGACACCACCCCCACCCCCCTAACTAACCGGCCTTGGGGGGAACCCACCAGATGGCCGGCGAGTTGGCCGCGTGCGGCTGACGCACCCGCCATGGGGTGGGTCGGGGTGCAAGAAAGTGAGGGGAAGTGTGCAAGAAGTTGGCGGGGAATTTGGCTGGGCTCCCAACGAAGTCTTGACGGGAGGGGCTGGGAGAGGAAATATCCGATAGCACCCAGGGTTCGTCCTGCGCCCGGCCGATGGGTCCGCCCCCTAGGGCCGCTTTGGCGGCTCTCGCCCTTCAGTGAGGTCCGATGCACGCCCCCGTGCGCTCACCCTTGCCCAAAATCAGGCACTTGCCCAAGATCCGGCCGAAGCTCAGCGTGGTGCTGGCGTTGGCGATGACTGCTGTGCTGCTGGTGGCAGGTCCGCCTGCTGAGGCCGCGCCTGGTACGACGGCGTGGCGGAACGGCTCGTTCGTGGTCGATACCCCGAACGTCGTCCGGCGGTCCGACATCGTCGTTCAGCGGGCCAACACCGCTCCTACCGAATCCCTTCCGCTCGGCAACGGCGCCCTCGGCGCGGCTGTCTGGGCGGCGGATGGATTCACCGCGCAGCTCAACCGCACCGACACCTTCCCCGATCGGAAATCCCTTGGTCAGCTGGTGATTCCGGGCTTGTCCCGGCTAACCAGCGCGGCCGATTTCACCGGAAAACTAGACCTGTACGACGGAATGCTCCGGCAGTCGGGCGGTGGCATGACCCTGACGGCCTTCGTCCGGGCCGATACCCAGCAGCTCGTCGTCGACGTCACCGGCGCCGATCCGAACAGCACGCAGACCGCCCAGGTGAAGTTGTGGAGCGGACGCTCCCCACAGGCCAGGGCATCCGGCGGTACGGCGGCCCTCGCCGAAACCTGGGTGGACAACAACGGGGCCGGTGCTTCCGGTCGCACGTTCGGATCGCTCGCCGGGCTGACCGCAGGTGGCCGCAATGTCACGGCGTCCACCCCGAACAACCTGACCGGCCAGGTCAGCTTCCAGCCCAACACCGACGGCTCGTTCCGGGTTGTCGTCGCGGCACCGACCTGGACCGGCGGCGACTCGATCGCGACGACCAACGCGGTCTTGAACGGTGCCGCGCAGGGCGAAGTACGGAATGCGCATCTGCAGTGGTGGCACAACTACTGGAGCTCGGCCGGCCTGATCAAGATCAGTTCCGCGGACGGGACCGGCGACTACGTCGAGAACCTGCGGACGATCTTCCTCTATGCGAGTGCGGCACAGAGTCGCGGCGTACTGCCTGGGTCGCAGGCTGGTGTCGCCGACCTGTTCACGTTCTCGCAGGACAAGCGGGACTGGTACCCGTCCGGCTACTGGTTCTGGAACCTCCGCATGCAAGTCGCCGCCAACCTCGCCGCCGGCCTGCCGGGTCTGAACGATCCGATGTTCCGGCTGTACAAGGACAACGTCGACGCGATCGCGGCCTGGACCAGCGGGCACATGCCCGGCAAGCAGGGGCTCTGCGTGCCGGAGACGATGCGGTTCAACGGCAACGGTACCTACAACGGCGGCAACGACAACGCGTCCTGCGACTCGACCATCCCGCCGATGTGGAACTCCCTGAATGTGACAACCGGCGCCGAGGTCGGCCTGTGGGTCTGGGAGCACTACCGGATGACCGACGACCGAGCCTTCCTGGAGGCGCACTACCCGTTGATCAAGGGTGCGGCGCAGTTCTTGCTCTCGCACGCGACAACCGGTGCCGACGGCAAGCTTCACACCAGGTCGAACGCCCACGAGACCCAGTGGGATGTGACCGACCCGACCACGGATGTCGCGGCGATGCAGGCCTTCTTCCCGATCGCGGTGAAGGCTGCGCAGCTCCTCAATGTCGACGCGGCCCTGGTCAATCAGCTCAACGCGGCGATCCCGAAGATCCAGACGCTGCCGCGCACCGACACCGCTACCCAGCAACAACTCCTCACCCCCGCGGACGATGCCAACGGCAACACCATGATCGGCCCGTCCACTCAACCCGCAGCGCAGCGGCGCAACTCCGAGAACATCGGCTTGGAAGCGGTCTGGCCGTTCAACCTGATCGGTGACAACTCGGCGCTCGGCCGCCGGACGTTCACCTCCCGGAGCTACGTCAACAGCCACACCTGGAGCTACGACTCGCTCCACGCCGCCCGGCTCGGGATGGCGCCCGAGGTGCGGACGGCGCTGCTGGCGGCGATCCGGCAGTTCCAGATCTACCCATCCGGCATGGCGAGCTTCACCGCTCAACCAGGCTCGGAGCCGTACATCGAGCAGTCCGGCGTCCTCGCGATCGCCGTACCCGAGGCGCTGGCTCAGGACTACGACGGCCTGCTCCGGATCGCCCCCGCCTGGCCGAGTGACTGGACCGGTGAAGGAACAGTTGCCATCGGCCACAAATCCAAGGTCCACGTCCAGATCACCGCCGGTACGCCGACCACGGTCGCAATCGCGTCCGGCGCCAACCAGCAACTCGCCGTACGGAATCCTTGGCCTGGTCAAAGTGTGACGGTGCTGGACGGTCAGACCCGGGCCACGGTCGTCGCGCCGCAGACCAGCGCGACCGTCACGATCCCGGCACAGGCCGGCCGGTCCTACCTGGTGGAGAAGACCGGCTCAGCCATCCAACCGTTCCAACCACTGTCCGGTACGCCGGCCACCGTCGCGAGGCGGTACGACCGGGCAACGATCGGGTTGCCGAAGGCAACTCCCGGTACCGGCACGATCAGCCTGCGAGCGCGTGCCAACGGCAAGTACGTCACGGCTGGAACCGGTACGCCGCTGATCGCGGACAGCGCCACGATCGGTACGGCGCAGCAGTTCGAAATGGCCGACCTCGGCAGCGGCAATGTCTCGCTGAAGGCCAAGGCGAACGGTCTGTTCGTTGCCGCCGACAACGCCGGTGCGGCGCCACTGCTCGCCAAGAACGCGGCGGTCGGCTCGTGGGAGACCTTCCAGCTGATCCGCAACGGCGACGGCACGGTCAGCTTCCGCGCACAAGTCAACAACAACCTGGTCTGTGCCGAGAACGCCGGTGCGGCCGCCCTGATCGCCAACCGAGCGGCGATCGGCCCCTGGGAATCCTTCGACCTGATCACCAACTGACGGAGCCAGCCATGACCTCCAGAACTGTCCGGCGGATCTCCCTCGGGATCGCCGCCCTCCTGACCGCCGCGCTGGGTCTCAGCGCACCAGCTCAAGCCGGATCGACGATCCCGCCCGGCGACTACCAGCAGATCTCGCTCGCCAGCGGCGGGAACGAACTCGGCGAGGCGATGTCGCTCGCCGTCCTGCCGAACCGTTCCGTCGTCCACACCGCCCGCGACGGCTCGGTCCGGATCACCGATGTGAACGGTACGACGTCCCTGGCCGGCAAGCTCAACGTCTACACGCATGACGAGGAAGGCCTGCAGGGTGTCGCGGTCGATCCGAACTTCGCGACGAACCGCTTTGTCTACTTGTACTTTTCTCCTCGTCTGAGCACCCCGGACGGCGACGCGCCGACCGACGGAACGCCGGCCGACTGGGACGCCTGGAAGGGCGAGCTGCACCTCTCGCGATTCACCCTCGCGGCCAACAACACCCTCGATCTCGCCAGCGAGAAGATCGTCCTCCGGGTTCCGAACGATCGGGGTCAGTGCTGCCACGTCGGCGGCGATCTGGACTTCGATGCCGCCGGCAACCTTTATCTGACCACCGGTGACGACAGCAACCCGTTCCAGTCCGACAGCTACACGCCGATCGACGAGCGGACCAGCCGCAACCCGCAGTTCGACGCGCAGCGCACCTCCGGCAACACGAACGACCTGCGCGGCAAGGTCCTCCGGATCAAGCCGCAGGCCGACGGGACCTACACGATCCCGTCCGGCAACATGTTCGCGCCGGGGACCGCGCAGACCCGCCCGGAGATCTACGCGATGGGCTTCCGGAACCCGTTCCGGATGAGCGTCGACAAGGCGACCGGCATCGTCTACCTCGGCGACTACGGCCCCGACGCCGGCGTCACGAACCCGAACCGCGGGCCGAACGGTCAGGTCGAGTTCGACCGGATCACCGCGCCGGGCAACTTCGGCTGGCCCTACTGCACCGGCACGAACACGACCGACGAGACCTACAACGACTACCAGTTCCCGAGCGGCCCCTCGGGCGCCAAGTTCAACTGCGCGGCCGGTGCCACCAACAACTCGCCGCGCAACACCGGCCGGACCACGCTGCCGCCGGCCCAGCCGGCCTGGATCCGGTACGCCGGTGACGCCGGTACGCCGCCTGAGTTCGGCAACGGCGGTTCCGAGTCGCCGATGGGCGGCCCGGTCTACCGGTACGACGCCAACCTCAACTCGCCGGTGAAGTTCCCGGCCTCGCTCAACGGCCGCTACTTCGCCGGTGAGCTGGGTCGCCAGTGGATCAAGGCGATCGAGGTGACAGGCAGCGGTGGAGTCGGCGACATCGGTGCCTTCCCGTGGAACGGCACCCAGGTGATGGACATGGCGTTCGGCCCGGACGGCGCGCTCTACGTCCTCGACTACGGCACCGGCGGCAACAACCAGGCACTCTGGCGGATCGAGTACATCGGCGCCCAGAACCGCAACCCGGTCGCCAAAGCAGCCGGTACGCCGACCTCCGGCGGCCGTCCGCTCACAGTCGCGTTCTCTTCCGCGGGAAGCTCAGATCCCGAGGGCGGCGCGCTGACCTACCGCTGGACGTTCGGTGACGGCGGCACCTCCACGCAGGCGAACCCGTCGTACACCTACAACACCGCGGGCAACTTCACCGCGACCTTGACCGTGACCGACCCGACCGGATTGACCGGTACCGCGAACGTCCAGATCAGCGTGGGCAACACCGCACCGACCGTCAACCTGACCTCACCAGCCGACGGCCAGCTGTTCTCGTTCGGGGACACGGTTCCCTTCCAGGTGAGTGTCAGTGATCCAGAGGACGGGACGATCGACTGCACCAAGGTGAAGGTGACGTACTTGCTCGGGCACGACGTCCACCAGCACCAGATCACCTCGAAGAACGGTTGCAGCGGGTCGATCGCCGTACCGGTGGATGGTGAGCACGATCCGGCGGCGAACGTGTACGGCGTGTTCGACGCGGAGTACACCGACAACGGCGGGCTGACCACGCACAGCGTCCGCAAGCTGCAGCCGCGCCACCGTCAGGCGGAGCATTTCTCGGCGCAGTCCGGAATCACGCTGGCCGACCACGCGGCCGCCGAGGGCGGGAAGACGGCCGGGTACGTGGACAACGGCGACTGGATCTCGTTCACGCCGTACGCGGTCAGCAACGCGACGTCATTCACCGCACGCGTCTCGTCCGCCGGTCCTGGCGGCACGCTGGAGGTGCGCGCCGGTTCAGCTACCGGAACGCTGCTGGGTACGGCGAACGTCGCGCCCACCGGAAGCTGGGACACATTCGCGAACGTGTCCGCCAACCTGAACAACCGACCGGCCGGAACCACCACGCTGTTCCTCGTGTTCAAGGGCGCCACCGGTCAAGGAAACCTCTACGACCTGGATGCCTTCACGCTCAACACAAGCAGTTCGGGCGGGACCACGACCGAGGGTGAGGCGTTCACATCCCAGTCCGGCGTTCAGGTCGCTGCCCATGGTGCAGCCAGCGGTGGCGCGACGGTCGGCTTCATCGAGAACGGCGACTGGGCCGGGTACTCCGGAGTGAGCACGGCCGGCATGCACGGCTTCACCGCGCGCGTCTCGTCGGGCGGCGTCGGCGGCACCCTCCAGATCCGCGCGAACTCTGCGACCGGCACGCTGCTCGGATCGGTCGCCGTACCGGTCACTGGCGGCTGGGAGAACTTCCAGACCGTCTCGACCACGCTCAACGCCGCCGCGAGCGGGCCGCTGTTCCTGTCCTTCGTCGGCGGCGCCGGAAACCTGTACGACGTCGACACCTTCACCGTGACTCCCTGAACCGTGACTCCGAGGAGCTGGCCATGACTACTTTCACGCGTCGTACCGCACTGATCGCCGGTGGACTGCTGATCGCCGGCATGAACAACCTTCCCGCGTTCGGGGCGCCGTACCAGGTGCTGGTGTTCAGCAAGACGGCCGGATTCCGGCATGACTCGATCCCGGCCGGCATCCAGGCGATCCGGGACCTCGGTGCCGCCAACGGCTTCACCGTGACCGCCAGTGAGGACAGCAACGTGTTCACCGCGGCCTCGCTGGCGGCGTACAAGGCAGTGATCTTTCTGAGCACGACCGGGGACATCCTCAACGACACGCAGCAGGCGGCGTTCGAGGCGTACATCAACAGCGGCGGCGGGTACGTCGGCGTGCATGCGGCCGCGGACACGGAGTACGACTGGCCGTACTACGGTCAGCTGTGCGGCGCGTGGTTCCACAGCCATCCCGCGATCCAGCAGGTGACCGCACGGGTCGAGGACCGCACGCATCCGTCGACCGCGCATCTGGGGACGACGTGGGTGCGGACGGACGAGCTGTACAACTACCGCACCAACCCGCGGCCGAATGTGCACGTGCTGATCAACCTGGACGAGTCGACGTACACCGGCGGGAACATGGGCGATCACCCGATCGCTTGGTACCACGCGCAGGGATCCGGTCGCTCGTTCTACACCGGCTTCGGACACACCATCGAGTCGTACGCCGATCCGGCGTTCCGGCAGCACCTGCTCGGCGGCATCCAGTACGCCGCTGGTGCGGGCTCGGCGCCGCCGGTGATCCCGATCGAGGGTGAGGCGTTCACCTCGCAGTCCGGCGTGCAGGTGGCGCCGCACACCGGCGCCAGTGGTGGTCGGACCCTCGGCTACATCGACAACGGTGACTGGGCCGGGTACGCGCAGGTCAACGTCTCCGGCAAGACCAACTTCAGCGCGCGGATCTCGTCAGGCGGCGCGGGTGGGACCATCCGCGTCCGCTCGGGTTCGGCGACCGGGCCGGTGCTCGGGACAGTCGCCGTACCGGTCACTGGTGGTTGGGAGAACTTCCAGACCGTCTCGACCACGCTCACTCCGGGCACGGGTGCACTGTTCCTGACGTTCAGCGGCGGAGGCGGTTCGTTGTTCGACGTGGACAGCTTCACGCTCAGCTAACCCACCCAACGTCCGAAGGAACGGAGGGCGTGGTCTCCAGTAGTACGTGGTCGGCGTGTTTCCGGACGTTGTGCAGCTCAGTCAAAGCCTGTCAGCCGGAGGCGGGCGAATCGCGTCTTTGTGGAACCAAATGTCCGCCTGGCGGCCGCAACGTTCCACAAAGGCGAGCGGCACCGAGCTGCCTCCCAGATGCAGGTTTGCGGGGATCTGCTGTCACCCGGAGCCTGTTGCGATGGGTCGCGGTGGCTGGGCACTTTGGCTGGCCAGTTACCCCGCCTTCCCGAATGTGCTCGTCCCATCCCGCCGCTCGGATTCGGCCGGTGGGGCAGGCGGTGGCTGGTCGCCGCTGCGGCCGGTTTGACTGAGACGGGTGGCTGAGCAGGTCTATGGCTGAGGGGGATGGTTCGGTTGGTGACCGCGGTTCCCTGTTGCCTTGGGCTGTCGGGTTGTGGTTCCGCCGACGATCAGGAGGCTTTGTAGGTGACCCGTCGCGGTGGTTGCTGCCGGCAGAACCAGTTGGCCGAGGTGGTCCCGTCGGCGAGTGGACCCGGTGCCAGCCGCCAGCGGACCCCTCCGTGCTGCCCGAGTGAAGCCACCGTGCCGGCCGCGAGTGAAACCACCGTGCGAGTGCGAGGAGTGGGGCGTCGAGTGTGAGGAGTGTGTCGCCGGAAATCGATATCCGGCAGCACGGTCCTCACACTCGGGTGCTGATCGCAACGGTGGCCCCACTCGCCGGGGGCGGTCATGGCAGACTGGGGAACCTGACCTCCCGAAAACGACCAGTAAGACTCCCCAGCCCCGCTGGCCCGCGCCACCACTGGCGGCCGGAGACAACAAGTCGTGGCCGGAGACCTATGGCAACAGGTCTCCAGCCATCACAAGGTGTCTCACGCCACCACCGCCGACGCGAGACCGACCACCCGCCCGCTTCGCTGGCCGGTACTTCTTTCTGGGGATGGCGACCGGAACTTGCCGACTGCCGTCACCACCAGTGTCACCACGACTTCGGACGTTAGCGGTGGGGTGATCTAGGGTGCTGGGCATGGCGACGGACGAGAGCACCAAGGCGACCACCGAAGAGAAGCTTGTCCCTCAAGCGAAGAAGGCGGCCCCGCCGGTCGACGATCTGGTGGCGACCCGGCACACCCTGACGATCGGTGGGCGGGAGCTGAAGTACACGGCGACCACCGGGCGGATCGTGCTGCGGGAGGAGGTGCTGACCGACGGCAAGTTCGACGGGCACCAGCCGAAGGCGGAGGTGTTCCTCACCGCGTACACGCTGGACGACGCCGATGCGGCCGACCGGCCGGTCACCTTCGCGTTCAACGGTGGGCCGGGCTCGTCGAGCATCTGGCTGCACCTTGGGCTGCTCGGCCCGCGCCGCGTCGTCTCGGGTGACGCCGGTGCGCTGGCAGCGCCGCCGTACGAGCTGGTGGACAACGACGAGAGCCTGCTGCTGCACAGCGACCTGGTGTTCATCGACCCGGTCTCGACCGGGTTCTCGCGCGCTGTCGAGGGGCAGAAGCCCGGCGAGTACCACGGCTTCACGCGCGACCTGGAGTCCGTCGGTGAGGTCATCCGGCTGTGGACCTCACGCAACGGACGTTGGATCTCGCCCAAGTTCCTCGCCGGTGAGTCGTACGGGACGACGCGCGCGGCCGGACTGGCCGAGCATCTGCAGACCCGCTACGGGATGTACCTGAACGGCGTGATGCTGATCTCGGCGGTGCTGGAGTTCGGCACGCTCGACTTCTCCCCCGGCAACGACCTGCCGTACACCCTGTTCTTGCCCACGTACGCCGCGATCGCGCACTACCACGGGCTGATCCCGGACCGGACGCTCGAGGAGCTGCTCGCCGACGCCGAGCGGTTCGCGGCCGGCCGCTACCCGAATGCGCTTGCCCAGGGCAACCGCATCCCGGACGACTACCGAGCGGAGGTGGTGACCCGGCTCGCTGCGCTGACCGGGCTCAGCGAGGACTACATCGACCGGGTGGACCTGCGGATCGAGCACTTCCGCTTCTACACCGAACTCCTGCGGTCCCAGCGCCGTACGGTCGGTCGCCTCGACGGCCGCTTCACCGGCTGGGAGGCGGACTATGCCATCGATGCGAGCGGCAACGACCCGTCGTTCGCCGCGATCATCGGCCCGTACAGCGCCGCACTCAACCACTACGTCCGCGCTGAGCTCGGCTACGAGAACGATCTGCCCTACGAGGTGCTCAGCTCGGCAGCCGCGACGAACTGGTCCTACAAGGAGTTCGAGGGGCAGCAGATCACCGTCGCCGACAAACTCGCCGACGCCCTGCGCACCAACCCGCACCTCAAGGTCCACGTCGCCTCCGGCCACTACGACGGCGCCACCCCGTACTTCGCCACCGAACACACCCTCGCCCGCCTCAAGATCCCCCGCGAGCTGACGGACAACATCGAGGTCAAGTACTACCCCGCCGGCCACATGATGTACGTCCACGACGACTCCCGCATCCAGCAGGCAGCAGACCTCGCCGCCTTCATCGGAGCCTCCTCCAACCGGTGACCCGCACCCTGATCCGCCAGCCCACAGAGCTCGCCGTCCCGGCGTTGGATGATGACGTCGTGCTGCGTTCGCCGCTGGCGGCGGACACAGCAGCGCTGGGGCGGTTGTACTTCGCGAACCTGGGGTTGCGGCTGCGTCCGAGGCTGAGGCAGTTGACGAGATCCAACTGACGTTCGACGGCGGGTACGGCGTACTGGATGTGGCGGCAAAGTCAGCTCGCCTGGTTCGAGGATGAGCTGGCCGGCGCGGTTTGGTCGTGGAGCGAGCGCCTTGGCCGGATATACCGGATTGCCGGTTCATCATCGAACTGTTCACCGCACCGAGTTGGCGACGGGCGCGGACTGGCGCGAGCGCTGGTCGCCGCCAGCGCTCAAGCTTTCGACGGTCCGACCGCGCTCCGCGTCGCCGCCTATGCGGTGACTCGCCGCGGTGGTAACAGCCGGAGCTTGTTTGGGGTGGCGTCCGCGTCCGGGCGGATCCGCTCAGCTGCCCCGGAGGTGAGCTTGGATGCTGCGTCGGCGACCCGCCAGGAAGGTTGGGGAGTGCTAACCGCCCTCTGCGGGCGGAATCACTCCCCAACCCAGTGGGCAACCCGTTACCCCCAAGCCCAGTGGGCACCCCCCCCAAGCCACCCGCTTCAGCAGAACCGGCCGCAGCGGCGACCAGCCACCGCCCACACCACCGGCCGGATCCGAGCGACCGGATGGGAAGAGCGCCTTCGGGGCGGCAACGGTTTACGGGCCGGCGGTGGGGGCGGCGTTGGTTCCCCAGGGATCGAAATCAGCGGGCACCGACGACCTCAACCGGGCACTGAAAGCCTCACCGCGCGCGACCAGATCCGGACCAGGCCAGCCGGCCGGGAGCCTGCCAGGCTGTTCATGAACCGGGTCGACCATCACAGTGGCGCGACCACTCGAGGCCTGGGCAGGGGTCGCCCAGGCGATCGCAGCAGCCAGCACAGCGGGATCGGTCACCCGTGGCGGGTCGGCCCAGACCGGGCGGGTCACTTCCACGACCCCGCCGGTGATCGCGACCGACCACTGACCCGCATGCACAGCCCGATGATGAGCAGCACACAACAACACCAAATTCTGCAGACTCGTCGGACCACCATCAGCCCAATGGACCACATGATGGGCATGACACATCCACGGCGGCGCCTCACACACCACACACCCCTTATCCCGCTTGTTCAACACCCGCCGGATATACCGGTTCACGAACCGCTGCTCGCTACCGACATCCAGCGGCTGCGAATCCCCACCCAGCACAATCGGCAACACCGCGGCATCACACGCCAGCAGACGCACCGCCGAAGCAGACAAGTTGCCGCCGAAGACCAGTTCGCCGACCGCGCCCGCCGTACCGGTTCCAGCGTTGAAGGCTTCTGGGGCCTCGCTGAGAGCGGATATGAGGTCGCCGTAGTCGATCGTGACCGTCAGATGCGGAATTCCCGGGTAGTCGGGGTTTCCTGCGGCCGCGTCCAGGATCACTGCCAACGCGTCCGCCCGGCGCTCGTCCAGACACCGCGGATCACGCTCACCATCAACAGTCGTGTGCGGCTTCGACAAACCATGCAGCTGCGTCATGAGCTGTTCACCGACCGCACCCGGCAAGAACCCCGAAAACTTCACACCGCCGTCGACCTGCCGCACCCGCACAGACCGCTTCGCGTGGGCCACGTCCTCGGCCGGCTCGGCACCGTCGGTATCGAGCCTGGCGAGGACATCACGGCCGACAGCGGCGAGTTCGCGTGGATCGCGGTCGCGGGCCAGGCCGACCATCTGCTCCTCGGCCACCTCCAACGCCTCCACCGGAACCGCCGAAGGAGCCTTCTCCAACGTCTCGACGATCACCCGCCCCTGCGCGGGACGCAACGTCGCCGGACGGGCCGGGTCCGTGGGATCAGGCAACGCGCCAGCCACGACCGGATACCTGCCCAGAGCAGCAGCGAACGCGAGGTCTTTGCGGACCTCGGTCGGGACCAGCCGATACCGCGTCGACAAGAAATCGACCGTGTCACGGGCACCGAGCTCCGCTGCGGCACCCATCTCGTCCAGCCGCCCGCTCGCCTGCAAGATGAAAGTCTCCAGCATCGCCTTGGCGGCATGCGCGGCATCCAAACCGGACACCAACCCGCTGACATTCAGCGAGTACACCGCGGGCAACGCCAAGATCTCCATACCCCAAAGCATAACCACGACCACCGACACTTTTCGCCCAGAAAGCCCTTATATACAAGGGAAAGGTGTGGGCTACTCGGGGGCTGATTGCACACTCGACTTGCCCACACCCGGCGCGCCCGAAGGTTTCAGCCGAGCGGCCGAACGAGGTCTCGGTGCGGCTGAGCAGGGCCGCGGCCGACGGATGGCCGTCGCCAGGCGCGACGAGCTTCGGTTGCCGCTCGAGAAAGGGGCCACATGCAACGAACCTGTCTACCTCACACCTCGCTGGCGCCCGAAGCGTCGGAGGGTCCGACCGCCCGCGGTCTCACCGGTACTGAGTCCCCAGAACACGCCACCGAGCGTCCTGCCAAGCCCCACAGCGCGATCCGGGCGACCCATCACACCCACCAGCGCCTACCTCCGCCGTCGAACATCGTGTAGAGGTCGAACAGCCCCCGCGCGACACTCAAAGGCCGCGCTTGATCCCGCCCTCGTCTATCCGGGCAGTGTGACAGCTGACAGATCCGCTAGGGGTAGATGCGGAAGCCGGAGAAGGTCCGGTGGTGCTCGTAGGAGGCGTAGAAATCCTCGGCGGTGTCGGTGACCAGGTCGATGCGCTGCGCGCCGGTGAGGGGGTGCGCGAAGTCGATCAGGGCGCGGCCGACACCCTTGCGACGGTAGTTCACGTGCGTTGCCATCATCGACAGGTACGACGCGATGTGGCCGTCACTCAGCAGGTACGCGAAACCGATGACCAGCTCACCGTCGAGGGCGACCACGCTCGTCACACCCGGCGCGGTCAGCGTCGCGTGGGCGCGCTCGAGGTCGGCGCCGAAACTCGGCCAGCCCTCGGCCTCGCACAGCGAGACGATGCCGGCCAGATGCGCCTGCTCGTACCGCTGGATGTTCACGGCAGGGTGAGGATCTCGGCACCGGTGTCGGTGACGACCAGCGTGTGCTCAAACTGCGCGGTCCGGGACTTGTCCTTGGTGGTGGCGGTCCAGCCGTCGTCCCACAGGTCGTAGTCGTAGGTCCCGAGCGTCAGCATCGGCTCGATGGTGAACGTCATCCCCGGCTCGATGACGTCGTCGAACCGCTCGTCGTCGTAGTGCGGGATGATCAGGCCGGAGTGGAACGACGTCGCGATCCCGTGACCGGTGAAGTCGCGGACGACGCCGTACCCGAAGCGCTTGGCGTAGGACTCGATCACGCGGCCGATGATGCTGACCTGCCGGCCTGGCTTCACCGCCTTGATGCCACGCATCAGCGCCTCGTGCGTGCGCTCGACCAGCAGCCGGCTCTCCTCGTCGACGTCGCCGACCAGGAACGTCGCGTTGGTGTCGCCGTGCACACCGTCGAGGAACGCGGTGATGTCGACGTTGAGGATCTCGCCGTCCTCGAGCGGACGGTCGTCCGGGATGCCGTGGCAGATCACCTCGTTGACCGACGTGCACAACGACTTCGGGTAGCCGCGGTAGCCGAGCGTGGACGGATACGCGCCGCGCTCCACCAGGTAGTCGTGGCCGACGGCATCGAGCTCGTCGGTCGTCACCCCCGGCTTGGCGGCGGCGCCCACGGCCTGCAGCGCCTGCGCGGCGAGTTTGCTCGCCACCCGCATCTTCTCGATCAGCTCCGGGGCCGTGACGTACGACCCGTCGTACGGCGTCGGGGCCGGCTTGCCGACGTATTCGGGGCGCGGAATGGCGGCAGGAACTTCGCGGCGCGGCGAGATGGTGCCGGGAGTAAGGATCGACATGGTGGGAACATTCTAGTGAGCGCTACCAAGATCCCCGGGAGGTGGTCCCATGCCGAACAGCGACGATCACGAGAACGAGTGGTACTACAACACCAAGACCGGCGAGGTCGAGCCGTACCAGGGCGCCAAGTCCGGCGACCGGCTCGGACCCTACAGTTCGCGCGAAGAAGCCGCGCGGGCGCTGGAGATCGTCCAGGCACGCAACGAGGCCTGGAAGAACCAGGACCGCGACGACGAAGACGACTGATTCACCACACAGAAGCAGAACACACCGAAGGGCACCGCCGGATCAGATCTGGCGGTGCCCTTCGGGTTTCGGGTACTGAACTCAGCGCGCAGCGGCCTTGCGGGCCGGAGCCTTCCGCGCCGGTGCCTTACGGGCCGCGACCTTACGAGCCGGGGCCTTCTTGGCTGCGACCTTGCGAGCCGGAGCCTTCTTCGCCGCGACCTTCCGCGCCGGTGCCTTCTTGGCCACGGCCTTCTTCGCGGGGGCCTTCTTGGCGGCGACCTTCTTGGCGGGAGCCTTCTTGGCCACCGTCTTCTTGGCTACCGTCTTCTTGGCCGCGACCTTCTTGGCCGGAGCCTTCTTCGCAACCGTCTTCTTCGCAACCGTCTTCTTGGCGACGGTCTTCTTGGCGACGGTCTTCTTCGCGGCGACCTTCTTGGCCGGAGCCTTCTTCGCCACGGTCTTCTTGGCTACGACCTTCTTCGCCGGAGCCTTCTTCGCAACAGTCTTCTTGGCGGTGGTGGCCTTCTTCGCCGGGGCCTTCTTCGCCACCGTCTTCTTGGCGGCGGTCTTCTTTGCCGCACTCACCTTCTTGGCGACTGTCTTCTTCGCTGCAACCTTCCGCGCGGTCGTCGTCTTCGCGGCGGTGGTCTTCTTCGCGACAGTCTTCTTGGCGGGAGAAGCCTTTTTGGCTGTCGCCTTCCCTGCGGCTGCCTTCTTGGCTGGCACTTCTGCCTCCTTGTGCGGCTGAGGAAAACCACGGTGGATTCCTCGTCGTCACGATGATGGCAACACTTCGTGGCTTCGTAAAGCACCCGAAACACCTTGAGGTCAAGGCGACCGGCGGGGAAAGACCCGGCGAAATTACGAAAAGCGTTGTGCAGAAGGGTTTCCAACGCACCCCGCGGAGGCCGAAGGGCGGAAATAAATTCTTCACGACACGCGCACAAAACTCGTGTCGAACGGCCGTTTGGCACAGTGTTGTCGTTGGCAACAGCCTGGAACCGACCACTGCCGAAGGAGTGTTGAAGTGATGCGCGTGGTGAGTCTTGTGCCGTCGTTGACGGAGTCGATCGCGGTCACGCACGCACCTCTTCTGGTCGGTGCGACGGACTGGTGCACGCATCCCGCGGAGCTCGATGTGGTGCGCGTTCGCGGCACGAAGAATCCCGATCTCGAACGCATCGAAGAGCTCGCTCCGGATGTCGTGATCGCCAACGCCGAAGAGAATCGCGCGGTCGATCTTGACGCGTTGCGCGCCCGTGGTTTCCGCGTCTGGATGACGTCACCGAGCACGGTCGACGAAGCACTCGATCAACTCGACGAACTGCTCACCGCGATCACCGGCGACATCCCGCCGTGGTTGCACGACGCGCGAGCAGTGTGGAGTACGCCGTACTCGGGTCCGCGCCGTCGCGCCGTCGTACCGATCTGGCGGCGGCCGTGGATGGCATTGGGACGGGACACGTTCGCGGGTGATCTGCTGCGCCGAATCGGGATCGACAACGTGTTCGCGGATTCACCCGAACGCTATCCGCGCTTCGACCCGGAAACATTGCCCGAGTACGACGTCGCGGTGTTGCCGGACGAGCCTTATGCGTTTGCACCGGACGACGGCCCGGAGGCATTTCAGCAGCCCGCGAAGTGCGTCTCCGGGCGCCATCTGACCTGGTACGGGCCTTCTCTGGTCGAGGCGCGGGCGGTGCTCAGCGGACAGCTCGCGTGACGTACGACACGGTTCCTGCCGATTCAACTAGACAGTTAGGTTTGCCTCACCTACGCTCGCCTCGTGCCTGAAATGACCGCGAAGAAGAAGTGCTGCAAGGACAAACCGAGGTGTAAGAAGTGCCCGGTGGTCCTGAAGCGGCTGGCTGATGCCGGCTGCGCGGAGCGGCTCGACCGGGTGCACTACAAGGTCGACAAGAAGGTCCCGAAGAAGGTCCTCAAAGAGGCCCGCTCCCGGTAACCCCCTGTTCAGACGGTATCCCTCTGTTCAGGAGGCGCGTCGCAGCGTGATCGCGTCGGCCGCCTGACGGAGCATTCCGGGAATGGTGACGTGCGCGGCCTGGCCGGTCGCCTCGAGGTCGTCTCCCCACCACCAGCCGTGCGCGCTGATCGTCTGCAGCTCCAGCTCCTCCTGGTTCGCGAACGTGACGTCGACCGTGTCGACCGCGACCGCGAAGAACGTCTGCGCCTGAATCATCCGGGCGCCGCCCCACTCGAACTCGATCGTGTTCGTCGCCACCGGCGTCCCGAGCGCGTCGGCGGGCAACACGATGCCGACCTCCTCGCGCAGTTCGCGGCACGCGGCCTCGACGATCGACTCGCCGGTCTCGACGCCACCGCCGATCGTGAACCAGTACGGAACGTCGGGCTTGAGCGGGTCCCAGCCGTGCAGCAACAGCACCTTGCCGTCCGGACGCACCGGCAGCACACGAGCCGTCGTCCGGCGGACGACGGTACCTGGAGGTGGCAACCGAGATTCACTCACACCACAAAACGCTAGACGACTTCCCGCCACTCATGCCGCGCGATTCGGCGCGTCTCCCGAGTAGTTGCCCCAGACATCTACGATCGAGGTATGGGAGCTCGTATCGGTCTAGGCCTGGCGGCGCTCGGTCGGCCGGGGTACATCAATCTCGGTCATGACGACGATCTGCCGGCCGGACGGGCCGTCGCGGATCTGCGGCAACGCACGCACGAACTGCTCGAGCTGGCATGGAAAGCGGGTGTTCGCTACTTCGACGCCGCGCGTTCCTACGGGCTTGCCGAAGAGTTCCTCGGCGAGTGGCTGACTCCGGAACGTCGCGCCCAGCTGACCGTCGGTTCCAAGTGGGGCTACACCTACGTGGCGGACTGGCAGCACGACGCCGAGATCCACGAGGTGAAGGATCACGCGCTCGCCACGCTCGAACGGCAGTGGCCGGAGAGCGTGCAGGCGTTGGGCGGTCCGCCGGACTTCTATCTCGTGCACAGTCTGACGTCGGACAGTCCCGCGCTCGGCGACGAGAAGCTGCTGAACCGGTTACGCGAGCTCGCGGAGACCGGCGTACGGGTTGGTCTGTCGACGAGCGGGCCGCACCAGGCCGCGACGTTGCGGAAGGCGCTCGCGCTCGGCGGTCCGTTCACAGCGGTCCAGTCCACCTGGAACGTATTGGAGACCTCGGCCGGCGCAGCGCTTGCCGAAGCCCACGACGCCGGCTGGTTCGTGGTCGTGAAGGAAGCGGTTGCCAACGGCCGCTTGACCGCGAAGGCGGGCGAGACCCCGTTCAACGTCTTCGCCCGCAAACACGGCCTGGCTCCGGACTCACTCGCCATCGGTACGGCGGCCGCGCAGCCCTGGGCGGACATCGTGCTCAGCGGCGCGACCACCGCCGAGCAGCTCGAGAGCAACCTCGCCTCCCGCACCGACGGCCCGCTGGCCGAGTTCGTCCAGCAACCCGAGGAGTACTGGACCGAACGCTCCGCGCTGCCTTGGATCTAGCTCCGGCCACGCATCTCTACGGCGAACGACTCCTGCGCGATCTGCATCTTCCGACCCTCCTCCGGGTCGGCGAAGAGCTGGCCGATCGTCGCGGGATCGACGTCGGACAGGTGGGTCTGCAACCACCAGATGTTGCCGACCGGATCCTTCACGCGGCAGCCCCGATCGCCGGTGATCCGTGACTCCATCAGCTCGGTGATCACGGTGCCGCCGGCCTCCACCGCGCGGCTGCACGTGCTGTCGACGTCATCGACGTACACGCTCAGGAAGCTCGGCGTGATCGGCCAGTCCGGCTGCGCGTCGAAGGTCATCAGCACCGACTCCCCCACCGTGATCTCGGCATGCCCGATCGTTCCGTCCGGGTTCGGCCAGCGCCCCGACGCCTTCACGTCGAAGGTCTGCTCGACGAAGGCGAGGAACTGCTCGGCGCCGCGGACGACGACGTACGGAGTGACGGACGACTTACCACCCGGGTTCTTGGTCATGTCCACGATCCTCGCGGAGGTAGCGGCCAGGTGCTGTCCGCTTATGAAAGGGTGACCTCATGGCTCGGAGGGGTTTGCGGAAGATGCGGACCGGCATCGTGATTCTGGTGCTGCTGGTGGTCGTCGGTGGCGGTGGCTATGTCGGTTGGGTGCTGGTGCAGCGCTCGGAGCCGGTCTCGCTGCCGACGCCGACCGGGCAGCTGCAGGTCGGACGGCAGACGTTCGAGTGGACGGACGCAGGCCGGAAGGATCCGTACGTCGCCGGGCCGCGGAAGCTGGCGGTCTTCGTCTGGTATCCGGTGGCCAAGGGCGTGACCGGACGCAAGGCGGCTTATGCGCCCGGGCAGTGGAGCGGCCTGCAGGTGAAAGGGCCGGCCTCGATTCTGGAAGGGCCGGTCGACAGCTTGCAGGATCACGCACTGGATCACGCAGAGGTCGCGCCCGGCCGCTTCCCCGTCGTCGTGCTGATGCCCGGCATGGGACTGTCCGCGCCGATGTACGCGACGCTCGCCGAGGACCTCGCCAGCCACGGATACCTCGTGGCCGGCGTCACGCCGACGTACAGCGCGAATCTCACCGTGCTCGACGGGAAGACGATCGAGAGCATGCCGGCCGCGAACCCGCCCAACCTCGGCGAGAACTCGCCGGGCGCGATCCAGGCCGGTGACCAGCTGGTCGGATTCTGGGCCGCCGACGCACGGTTCGCGGCGACCCAGGTGGCCAAGGTGTTTCCGGACAGCGCCGACCCCGCGTTCGGGCCGTCGTACGTGGGGCATTCGTTCGGCGGCGCCGCTTCGCTGGAGGCCTGCCGGACCGATCCGCGCTGCGCGGCCGCGGTCGACCTCGACGGCAGCCAGTACGGCGAGGTCGTGAAGAAGGGTGTGCAGGCGCCGATCATGCTGCTCGGCGCGGACGACTCGTGTATCACCAGCGTCTGCGGACCGGATGCCAAGGGCGACACCGACCGCGCCCGCGCACTGTCGTTGCTCAAGGCAAGCACCAACACCTCGTGGTGCGCGACGATCCCCGACACCCGGCACTTCAACTTCACCGACTACGGCGCCTACTACCTCGCCTGGCCGCTGCGAAAGCGTCTCCCCCTGGGCAGCGTCGACCCACGCCACGCACTCACGCTGCAGAACGGCTACGTGAGCACGTTCCTCTCCCACGCCCTCCGCAACACCCGGGCCGCCGGCGCACCGGCCTGCGCCTCCTAGAGGTCGAGTTCGTAGGTTTGGCCGTGGAGGCTGTCGCCCCAGTCGCTGTGAGGTTCGGTGCTCGTGAGACGGAAGCCGCGGGCCAGGTAGATGTGGCGGGCGGCGACCAGGGGGTCGTTGGTCCAGAGGACCATCCGCTTGTAGCCGGCCTCGCGAGCGAAGGCGAGGCAGGTGTCGACCAGCTTGGCCCCGAGGCCGTGGCCGCGAGCGGCCGGAGTCAGCAGCAGTAGGCGCAGCTTCGCGGTGGACTCGCCGGGGCCGCGCACGCAGAAGACGCTGCCGACGCGCTCGCCGTCCACCTCGGCGATCCAGGCCGCTTCGCGACTGTCGTCATGATCGGTCGCGTACGCCGCGACGATCTGCGCGATGAGCGTCTCGTACGCGATCCCCCAGCCGTATTCGGCCGCGTAGGTCTCGCCATGCGACTGCACCACCCAGCCCAGATCGCCCGGCACACCCAGCTTCCTGATCATCAAGCCCGTCCAATCTACTGACACGACTGTTTCAGTACGCCATACTAAGCAGGTGCCGACGACGAAGCCAACCCCTTCCGCGCGGGAGCAGGAGCTGCTCGAGCGCGCCTACGAGTACTCGCTCGGCCACGGCCTGGCCGACCTCTCGCTGCGCCCGCTCGCCACCGCGATCGGCTCCAGCCCGCGGGTGCTGCTCTTCCTCTTCGGCAGCAAGGACGGCCTGATCCGGGCACTGCTCGCCCGCGCACGCACCGACGAGCTCGACCTGCTCCAACAGATCCAAAGCCGGTACGACGAACCGCCCGGCCTGACCGTGGTCGCCCGCGAACTGTGGACCTGGCTGGCCGCCCCAGGACACCGTCCCCTGATGGCCTTCTGGGTCGAGGCCTACGGCCGGTCGCTGGTCGTGCCGGACGGCCCGTGGGCCGGCTACGCCAAGTCCACAGTCGCCGACTGGCTCGAGCTGCTCGAGGCCAGTCAGCCGGATGCGACCGAGGCCCGGCGAACCGGCGTACTAGCAATGTTGCGGGGTGCGTTGCTCGACCTGCTGGCGACCGGCGACCTGGATCGCACGACCGCCGCAGTCGAGGACTATTTACGGGATTAGCTCGAAGGTGACGCTGCGCTTGACGATGTCCGCCTCGACGAGCTTGACGCGGACTGCCTTGCCGAGCGGCAGCTCCGTCGTACTGGTGACGCGGCCTTCGACGGCGTGTGCGGAGAGGACGACGATGCCGCGGTTGGGTTCGCGGTCGTCGAGGTCGGTGATGACGCCGTCGAACTCGGAGCCGACCTGGTCCTTCATCAGGCCCGCCTCGACCATGCCGACGATCGCGCGCTCGTAGGCGTTGGCGCGACGATCCGCCTCTTCCATGAGCTTCGGGAGCTCGTCCATGGACTCGCGCACCCAGGCAGGCACCTCGGTCCCGGCCGACAGTGCGAGGCAGATCTCGCCGGCCCAGCGATCGATCAGGCGCCGCAGCGGGGCGGTGACGTGGGCATACTCGGCCTTCATCGCGGCGTGCTGCGGGTGCTCCGGCACACTCCCGTTGAACGTCACGTACCCGGCGCCGCGGAACAGCACCGTGCAGGCCGCGAGCATCGCGGCATGCGCCGGGACCTTCGGATCCAGACCGTGGATGAACTCCGCGTACGTCGTCTCCCGCGGCCAGTCGATGCCCAGTGCCTTGGCGGTGTGGCCGAGCTTGTTGCGCAGGTCGTCGCGGGCCTCGGGGAGGGTCCGCAGGATGCCGATCTTGCCCTTGATCATCAGGCCGGCCGCGGCCATCCCGGTGAGCAGCGAGATCTGCGCGTTCCAGCCCTCGACCGGCAGCGGGGCGCGGAACTCCAGGCTCCACGCGCCGTCGGAGGTGACGACCTCCTGGTCGGGGATCGGCAGGTTCACGCCACCGCGTTCGAGCTCGAGCTGCTCACGGAGCTTGCCGACCTCGCGCAACAGTTGCAGCGACTCCGACGCCGTACCGGCATCGAGGTCCTTCTGCACACCGGCGTAGTTGAGCTTGGCGCGCGACTTCACCAGCGCGCGTTCGCAGGTGACGCCGGTGCGCTCGCCGCGCGCGTCGAGCGGGATCGTCCACAGCACCGCCGGCCGAACCTGGTCGGGCAGCAGCGAGGCCGCGCCCTCCGACAGCTCCGGCGGGTGCAGCGGCGTCCGCTTGTCCGGCGCGTACAGCGTGACGCCGCGGCGACGCGTCTCCACGTCGATCGGGTCGCCGTACTGAACGAACGCGGCGACGTCGGCGATCGCATAGTGCACGACGTAGCCGTCACCGGCGCGCTCGATGTGCAGCGCCTGGTCGAGGTCCATCGAGTCCGGCGGATCGATCGTCACGAACTCCAGATCGGTGCGATCGGGCGCCGGCAACCGCGGCGCCGTACCGGCCTTCAGAGCCGCCGCGACCACCTCGGGCGGGAACTCCGCCGGTACGTCGAGCTCCCGGCGGATGTCCTGCAACGACGACCGGAGCACCTCCGGCACGTCATCGGCGAACCTGACCTTCTGCAATGGCATGGGGTCAGAGTAGCTAGGGGACCACGTTGAAGGACTTCAACGACGCGAGGCCATCGGCGTACCAGTGGACTTCGGTGATAGTGGCCGGTCGGAGTTCCATCCGGAAGATGGAGGCCATCGGGGCCTGGAGGACCGAGCGGACCATCAGCTTGATCGGGGTCACGTGGGTGACCACGACGACGGTTTTGCCCGGGTAGCGAGTGAGTAGGCCGTCGCGGGCCGAACGGGCGCGCCGGGCGCAGGTGTCGAACGATTCGCCGCCGGGCGGGGTGACCGTGGTCGACTCCATCCAGTCGTTGAGCTGATCGGGCCACTTCTCCTGGACCTCGGCGAACGTGTAGCCGTCCCAGTCGCCGAACGAGCACTCGACCCAGCCGTCGTCGACGACCGCTTCGAGCCCGAGCCGGGCGGCGACGGTCTCGGCGGTCTGCCGGGTCCGCACCATCGGCGACGTGACGATCGCGTCGACACCGCCTTGCCGGGCCAGATACTCGGCTGCTGCCGTCGCCTGTGCGAAGCCGGTCTCACTCAGGCCGGGGTTGTCACCCGTGGATCCGGAGAAACGCTTCTCCGCGGTGTGCGGCGTCTCGCCGTGCCGCAGGAAGATCAGGTGGGTCGGCGGCTCGGTCTGGGGACTCCAGCCCGGCATGCTTTTCTGCCGCCCATCCTTGGCGACAACTGTCTTCGCGACCGCGGGCTTGACCGGCTCAGGCTTCAGCGGGATCGGGACCCCGTCGAGCGCGTTGTTCGCCAGCGCGTCGGCGGCCGAGTTCTGCGCGCGCGGCACCCAGGTCCACTCGGTGCCGAACGGCGCGAGCTCCTGCGCCTTGGCCGCCAACGGCTTCATGTCCGGGTGCTTGATCTTCCACCGGCCGGCCATCTGCTCGACGACCAGCTTGGAATCCATCCGGACCTCGATCGAGGCCTCCGGCGCGTACTCCGCGGCCAGCTGCAGTCCGGCGATCAGACCGGAGTACTCCGCCACGTTGTTGGTCGCGACGCCGAGCGTCTTGCCGTCCTGCGCGATCACCTCACCCGTCGCCGGGTCGCGCACGAGAGCGCCGTAAGCGGCTGGTCCCGGGTTGCCCCGGGAACCCCCGTCCGCCTCGACGATCACGTGCGAGTAGGTCATGCCGCGCTCTCCGGCGTGCGCACCAGGATCCGGCCACACTCCTCACAGCGCAGTACGGCGTCCGGGGCGGCGGCCCTGATCAGATTCAGGTCGGACGGGGCAAGCTCCATCCGGCAGCCCATGCAGCGCTTGCCGACGAGCGGCGCGGCGCCGATGCCACCGTTGTGCTCACGCAGCCGCTGGTACTGCTTGACGAGCGGCTCGGGCAGCTCGGCCAGCACGGCGGTGCGCTTCTCGTTGATCCCGGCGCGCTGCTCGTCGAGCTCCTTCAGCGACGCGTCGCGGGTGCTCTCCAGCTCGGCCTGCCGGCCGGCGAACGTCTCGGCGCGGGTGCGCAGCTCGGCCTGGACGACCTCGGCCGCCTCCAGCTTCTCCATCACCTCGAGCTCGGCGTCCTCGAGGTTGGAGATCCGGCGCTCCAGGGAGCCGATCTCGTGCTGCAGGTTCTCCAGGTCGCGCGGCGAGGTGACCTGACCGGAGTCGATCCGCTGCTGGTTGCGCGCCTTGCGCTGGCGGACCTGGTCGACATCACTGTCGGCCTTCTTCTGCTCACGCTGCAGGTCACCGACCGCGGTGTCCGCGGTGACGAACTCGCCGTCGACCACCGACTTCTCCGCGATGAGCTCGGTCAGAGCCTGGTGCTCCGGCAGCGATTTGCGCTTGTGCGCGACCTGGTCCAGCTGCAGGTCGAGATCCTGCAGGTCCAGCAGACGGCGTTGGACGGCGGGCTCGGCGTTCAGAGTCGGCTCCTCTGTTAGTTCGTTCAGTTTGCGCTCAGAGCCGCAGGGTCCATGCGTCAGTGACGAGCGTCGAGATGTGAGTTTCTACCGTACTGCCTTGGGCTGCCAAGCTCTTACCCAGGAGACGCTCGGCGTCCCGCAGCCACGGCCACTCGCTGGCCCAGTGTGCGACATCGACCAAGGCGGGCCCGGCGCCGTACGCCTGGGCCTCGGTCGCGGGGTGGTGCCGCAGGTCGGCGGTGACGTAGGCGTCGACCCCGGCGGCGCGGACCCGGGCGAACTCCGAGTCCCCGGCTCCCCCGACCACCGCGACGCTCTCGATGCGCCGATCGGGATCCCCCGCCACCCGTACGCCGTGCTGTGTCTTCGGGAGGTTGTCCGCCACCAGCTGCGCGAACTCCTTCAGCGGCAGCGGCTCAGCCAGTACGCCGACCCGGCCGCCGCCCCGGTGACCCGGCAACTCGGCCAGCTCGTAGACGTCGTACGCGGGCTCCTCGTAGGAGTGCGCGGCCTTCATCGCCGCGATGACGGTACGGCGTTTGTGCCGCGGCAGGATCATCTCGAGCCGGTTCTCGACGACTCGGGTGCTCTCGCCGGTCCGGCCGATCGTCGGGTTCGCCCCTTCGAGCGGCCGGAAGGTCTGCTCGCCGACTGTGGTCCAGGCAGCGCGGTCGTAGTCGCCGAGCTGCCCCGCACCGGCGGCGGACAGCGCGTCGAGCATCGCCTCGGTCTGAGCGATCGGAACGTAGACGACGAGCTTGTCGAGGGGGTCGGCCGGCATCGGCTTGAGCGGGCGGGTGTCCTGCAGACCGAGGGCGGCGGCGAGGGCGTCGCTGACGCCGGGGTTCGCGTTGTCGGCGTTGGTGTGGCAGACGTGCAGCGCGGTGTTGCTGCGGATCAGGTCGTGGATAACCCGACCCTTGGGGGTCGTCGCCGCCACGCTGTTCACACCCTTGAGCAGCAAGGGGTGGTGGGTGACGAGCAGGTCGAACTCCCCCGCGATCGCCTCGTCCACCACCTCCCGCATCGGATCCACGGCGAACAGGATCCGCCGTACCGGCTGGTCGGGATCGCCGGTCACCAGTCCGACCGCGTCCCAGGACTCTGCCCAGGACGGGTCGTACAACCGGTCGAGTACGGCGACAACATCAGCGAGCCTCGGGTTCACGAGGCCCATCTTGCTAGATGAGCCAGGCCGTGGTGGCGCCGGGGAGTTTGGTGCCTTCGAGGGGGCCGCTGGACAGGACGACCGCCGCGTCGGGCAGCTCGACCGGGGCCTCGCCGAAGTTCGTGATCGACTGCCAACCGCCAGGACGGGTGAAGTGCAGCACCCAGTCGACGCCGTCGTTCCAATCCAGTTCATTGGCGGTCTGCAGCCCACGCCGTACAGCGAGGGCCTTGCGGTAGAGGCTGAGGGTCGACTCGGCGACACCGTCCTGCGCCTCGACCGAGTACTGGCCGAACCACTTGGGCTGCAGCAGATGCGCGCCACCGGCACCGAAGCCGAAGGAGAGCCCGCCGACCGTCCACGGGATCGGCACCCGGCAGCCGTCGCGGCCCTTCTCGGCACCCTTCGAGCGGAAATACGCCGGGTCCTGCAGGTTGGCGGCGGGGAGCTCGCCGACCTCTTGCAGGCCGAGCTCCTCACCTTGGTACAGGTACGCCGAGCCTGGCAGCGCGAGCATGAGCAGTACGGCGGCGCGCGCCCGGCGCAGGCCGAGCTCGACGTCGACGGTCGGCTCGGTGCCGTTGCTGAGGAGCCACGCCTTGCCGTCCTGCCAGCCGCCGGTCGGATCCTTGGGCAGGCCGTAGCGGGTCGCGTGCCGAACCACGTCGTGGTTGGAGAACACCCAGGTCGACGAGGAGCCGTTCTGGTCGGCGAGCGCGAGGTTCTCCTCGATCACCTGGCGGAACTTGCCGTAGTCCCAGTCGGCCTGCAGCAGGTCGAAGTTGAACGCCTGCCCGAGACCGTCCGCGCTCGCGTAGCGCGCCCGGCGTGCGGCCGGCACGAACGCCTCGGCCACCGCCGAGCGCGGCGGGTCGTATTCGTTGAGGACCTTGCGCCAGTCGCGGTAGATCTCGTGGACGTCGTCCCGGTCCCAGAGCGGGTGGACGCCGTTCGACTCTGACTGGCGGGGCAGCTCGGTCTTCGACTTGAACGGCTCGGTCAGGTCCTTCACCAGGGCGTGGGCGACGTCGACGCGGAAACCGTCGACCCCACGGTCGGACCAGAATCGCAGCGTGGTCAGGAAGTCGTCGCGGACCTCGGGGTGCGCCCAGTTCAGGTCGGGCTGCTCGGCGGCGAACAGGTGCAGGTACCACTGGCCGTCCGGGGTCTGAGCCCAGGCGGAACCACCGAAGATCGAGTCCCAGTCCGAGGGCGGCTGCTCGCCGTCCCCGTCGCGGAAGATGTAGCGGTCCCGGGCCGGCGTCCCCGGCTCGGCCGCGAGCGCCTCCTGGAACCAGACATGCCGGTCGGAGGTGTGGTTCGGCACGATGTCGACGATCAGCTTGATGTTCGCCGCGTGCAGTGCCTCGACCAGCTGACCGAAGTCGTCGAGGGTGCCGAGCCGCGGGTCCACGTTGCGGTAGTCGTCGACGTCGTACCCGCCGTCGGCCAGCGCGGACGGGTAGAACGGGCTCAGCCAGACCGCGTCGATGCCCAGGTCGACCAGATACGGAACCCGGCTGAGGATGCCCTGCAGGTCACCCACACCGTCACCGTCGGAGTCGGCGAAGCTGCGTGGGTAGATCTGGTAGACGACAGCCTGCCGCCACCAGTCGGGGTCGGTCGTCTGCGGACTGGTCACAAGTGTGCCTCACTTTGTGATTAATATAGACTCTAAATTTAGGTTCTGCAGTATTCTGCGCGCGGATCTACAGTGAGGTCAAGAGGGGTCACCATGACGAGCGCTCCGGTCACCGCCGCGACACCGGCACTGCTTCGCCGTGTCAACGCAGGCAAGCTACTGGGAGTGCTCTCCACCGCCGGGGTGATGACAGGAACCGGCCTGATCCAGGCCACCGGCCTCACCCGCGCCACCGTGCACGCCGTCTGCAACGACCTGATCGAGATGGGCTGGGTCGTCGAGCTCGACCCGGGTCGCGACGACACCGCGGTCGGTCGTCCGTCGCGGCGGTTCGAATTCAACAGCCGCGCCGGGTTCGTGCTCGGGATCGACATCGGCGCCGGTCGCACGACAGTGTTGGTGGCCGACCTGCGTGGTACGACGCTCGCCAAGTCCGGCCGGTCCCTGTCCGCGGTGAAGACACCGGCCGAGCGAACGGCCCTCGTGCACGAGGCCGTCGTCGAGGCCTTGACCGTCGCCGGTGTCACCGACTCCCAGGTGCTCGCCGCCGGCGTCGGTGTCGCGGCCCCGGTCGACCGCGCGGGCAACATCCTGGTCGACGACGAGTTCTGGCGCCGCTTCGACACCGACCTCGGCAACCACCTCACCTCGTTGCACGGCTGGCCGGTGCTCTTGGAGAACGACGCCAACCTCGCCGTACTCGGCGAACACTGGCGAGGCCAAGGCCAAGGCATCGACGACCTCGCGGTCCTGCTGGCCGGCGAACGCTTCGGCTCCGGCCTGATGGACTCCGGCCGCCTTCTCCACGGCAGCCGCGGCGGCGCCGGCGAAATGCTCTACCTCAAACTGGTAGAAGGCGTCGGCGACACCCACGGCATCGCAAGAATCGCCCGAGACCGAGCGGCCGAAGTGCTCGCCGACCCGACAGTCGAAACCAGCCTCCGCGCGCTGGCTGCCGAACGCCCGGCGGGCTCCACCCCGCCAGACACAAACGCGGGATCCACCGTCAGTGGGGTGACTGCGGAGCAGGTGTTCGCGGCGGCTGCGGATGGGGATGAAGTTGCTCTCGGCATCCTTCGGTCGCTTGCGGCGCGGACCGCACGAGTGGTGGCTACGTTGGGGATTCTGGTGAATCCGGAGTTGGTGGTGATCGGTGGTGCGGTGGCTGAGGCGGCGGGGCAGCTGTTGCCGGAGATCGAGCAACAGCTGGCCGGCTACACCAGTACGCCGCCGCGCGTGGCGGTGTCATCGCTCGGCGACGCGATCGTCTCGGTCGGCGCCGTCCGCCACGCGCTCAACTACGTCGAGCAGCACGCGCTGGATCTGAAGCTCACGCGCTCCGAGTGAGCGCCCGCACGACCGCCTCCAGCACGATCACGTTCCGGCCCGAAGTCGTTGCCGACGGCACCCCGGCCGGGACGAGCGCCTGATCCTCCGGGATACCGGTGCAGAGTACGAAGACGTCATCACGTCGCCCCCGCAGCAGGAACTCCAGCGCCTCGCGGATCCACGGCGTACGGCCGGCATCCTGTACGGCGATCACCAGCGGCCGCCCCTGCGCAGCAGCCGCCGCCTTGGCCAGCGCGTCCTCGGACTGCTCATCCTCGGCGTGGTGGTCCTCGAACAGCGCGGCCTCCTTCTCCGAAAGCCGATGCTGATCACGCAGCACGACACCATCGGACCCCGGTGCGATCCGGGCGAACAGCTCTGGCAGACCGCTGAAGTACGGGTACCACGCCGGGTGCAGTCCCTGCGTCAGATCGATCACGTACGGCGTCGCACCCAGCGCGGGGAACGTCTGCCCGGCCACCACCCGCTCAGCCACCTCACGGATCGCCGCACCGTCGAACGCGGTCTGCCGCTTCCGCTGCGCCAGGGAAGCAGCCAGCACCCGCACCCGCGAGGCCGCATCGGCAACCCGCTCCGCCGCCAGCGAACCGTTGCGCACAGCATCGCCAATGTGCTTGGTCAGCCCCTGCGGATCTGCCGCGCCGATCGCGATCATCGCGAGATCGGCACCGGCCCGGATCGACGCGACGGTCGCATCCTCGATCGACTGGTTCTTGGTGATCGCGCCCATCTCCAGCGCGTCGGTGGTGATCACGCCGTTAAAGCCCAGTTCCTCCCGCAGCAACCCGGTCAGGAGCCGGTGCGACAGGGTGGCCGGCTGGTCGTCGTACGCGGAGAAGATGACGTGCGCGCTCATGATGATGTCGGTACCGGCCGCGATCGCCGCCTTGAACGGCGCCAGCTCGACCGCCTGCACCTCTTCGATCGACCGGTCCACCCGCGGCAGGTCGAGATGCGAGTCGGTGGCGACATCGCCGTGCCCCGGGAAATGCTTCGGGCACGGCGCGATCCCGGCCTCGAGCACACCCTCGATGAACGCGACCCCGTGCCGCGAGACCCGGTCGGCCGTCGTACCGAACGCACGCGTCGAGATGATCGGGTTGGCCGGATTGCTGTTCACGTCCACCGACGGAGCGAGCATCAGGTCGATCCCGAGCGACGCCAGCGTGGCGGCCGCGTCCCGCGCCGAGGCCCGGGTCAGATCCACGTCGTCGAGATCCCCGAGCGTCCGCGGCGACGCGAGCGGCCACGGGTTGGCCGGCGCGAGGTGACTGAACTCGCCGCCCTCGTGGTCGATCCCGATGATCACGTCCGGCCGCTCGGCCCGCAGGCTCGTCGTCAGCGCGACCACCTGCTCGGTATCCGTCACGTTCCGGGTGAACAGGATGACGGCGCCGAGCCCGTCGGCGACAGCACGCCGCAGGTTGTCGGGGGCGGTGGTCCCAGCGAAGCCGACGATCAGGGCGCCGGCGGCATCACGTTCCAGCTCTGTACGTTCCAGGTGGTCGGTCATTCCGACACCCTCTCTCGCGCTGCCCGTCATTCGCTAGCCCCTTTCCGAAATCTCACTCTCAAATACGGCCGTCGCCACGGCGAGGTCCTGCCAGGCCATCCCGACACTCTTGAAGATCCGCCTTCTCGCGGGGTCGATCGGTACGTCGCCGCGCAGCACCGCGCCGAGTTCCACCACCGCATCCGGGGCCAGCGTGCCGGCGGCGACCGCCTGGATCACGTCACCTGCCTCGGTGGTGGCGGCGGTCTGGGACTCGACCACGACCTGCGCGTCCTTGAAGAGACCGGCCGGAAGCTCAGCCGCGGTCGGCGTATGCGATCCGACCGCCACCGCGATCACGTCGGGCGCGAGCGTGTCGGGCACCACCGGCACCGAGGCCGACGTACAGCAGATGACGAGACCAGCGGTCGCCAGGTCAGCCGGCGTACCGGAGGTCGCTCGGGCGCCCAGGGAACGTCCATAGGCTGCGAGCTCCTCGACCGCCTCGGCCCGACGGCCGTGCACCGTGAAGTCGTCGCACCAGCCGAGCTCGACCAGCAACCGCAGATGCGCCCGCGCCTGCACACTCGTCCCCACAATCGCCGCCCGACCGGTCGCTCCGCCAAGGGCCGCAATCCCAACCATCGACACCCCAGCAGTCCGTACGGCGGTCAGCTCCACCGCATCGATCACCGCCACCGCGGCCAACGTGGTCGAGTCGAACAGCACATACACACCCTGCACCCGCGGCAACCCTCGCCCCGGGTTCTCCGGCGCGATCGTCGCCAGCTTCACCCCCGTCAGCCGATCATCAGCCGCCGGCATCAACAACACCTCACCCCCAGGCGCCTGGAACCCCGACCGCGCCGCGCTCCGCTCCAACGTCCGCGGATCAACCGCCGCCCGCCGAATACTCTCCACCACCCGCTCCACCGGAACCGCCAACACGTCATCCCCACTGAACTGCCGCACCCTCAAACCCCTCCAACCAGACGATCCCGAAACCCTGCCAGCGGCAAACTGACCTCGCCCTCGGAAACCAGCATCCCCGCCAGCGTCACCAACTGAGCATCAAAATCCAGCGGTACGTCGACCACGTTCAACGTGAACTCGGCCCCACCGCTCCGCCGCCCATCCAGCTCGGTGAGCAGCAGACGACGTACCGACGCATCCAGCTCCTCCTCGAAGAACCTCCGCTCAAGCTCCGAACCCACGCCAGCCCTCCTCCCGATCCGCTGACCTCCACCAGGCCGCCACTCACCAGACCCACCGATCCTGGCATGAGCCCAACCGCCCACCGCTGCGAGGTCAGCAAGCTCGACCACGGAAATGCCGCGCCGCACAGCTCCTCCGCCACCAACGTCCGAAGGATCCGTACACCCCACCCGCGATTCCTTCGGACGCTAATCAGCACCCCCAGCCAACGTCCGAAGGATCCGTACACCCCGCCCGCGATTCCTTCGGACGTTAGCGAGGCGGATCGCCAGGACCCGCCATGACGGGTCGGGCGCTGTCGTGGCGGGCGGCAACCGAAGCGCGTCGCCCCAGACAAGGGACGTTGGTCGCCGGCGTCTTTCCGGACCGCAACCCAAAGCCCGTCAGCCGTAGGCAACGGGGACTCGATCACCGGCCTCGCCAAGGCGCTGTCGGTACGGCGGTGTGGCTGAGGTTCGCTGGTCTGCGGCCGGGTTCGTCGGTCCCGGGCACCCGCCACAGCGGCCGATTCACAGTGCCGGGTGGCCGGCCGGGCGCGTCGCTGAGGGGAATGGCGCCGTCAGCGCCCAGGTGTCCGTCGGCCCGTAGTCAACGGGCGTGGGTTGCGGCCGACGAACCGAGGCAGTCTGCACAGTGCCGCCAGCAGTAGCTGGGCACTCGATGCGAGGGCGGCGCCTCAACTTCTGCAAGCGCGCCCACCACCCCATGGGTTGCCCACCGACCTGAGGGGTTGCCCACTCGACCTACCAAGGGGCAACCCCCTACAGCGGCGGGCAACCCCCACCCTCCGAAAGGCAACCCCCCACCCCAACGGATGCCCACCGAGCTGGGGGGTTGCCCACTCGACCTACCAAGGGGCAACCCCCTACAGCGGCGGGCAACCCCCACCTTCCGAAAGGCAACCCCCCACCCCAACGGATGCCCACCGACCTGAGGGGTTGCCCACTCGACCTACCAAGGGGCAACCCCCTACAGCGGCGGGCAACCCCCACCCTCCGAAAGGCAACCCCCCACCCCAACGGATGCCCACCGACCTGAGGGGTTGCCCACTCGACCTACCAAGGGGCAACCCCCTACAGCGGCGGGCAACCCCCACCCTCCGAAAGGCAACCCCCCACCCCAACGGATGCCCACCGACCTGAGGGGTTGCCCACTCGACCTACCAAGGGGCAACCCCCTACAGCGGTGGGCAACCCCCGGGACTGTAAGTCACCACAGGGCAAACACCCCACGGCCGTTGCATGGCTCAGAAGCCGGTCCAGCGGAGGCGCCAACCACCCCAGCTACTGCGGCGCCCAGCCATGCTGTCTTCAGATCGACCGGCCGCGGCGGGGAACTACAAGCCCACGTCCCCGGCCGAGTCCTTGCGGCCTGCACCCACCCAACCGCCGCGTGCCAGGTCGGTGGCTGAGCTGGGGTGGCGTGGGCGGACCTGCACCACCCACTAACTCACCTCGGCGAAGGTTTTCGGGCGGCGGTTGAGCGTGGGGAGGTGGATGCCGCAGAGGATGGTGGGTTCCCAGGGTCGCGGTGAGCGCCCAAGGGTGGGTCGGCTGCTCCTTGTGCACGCGGCCCAACTTTGTGCACGCACCAACCACTTCCGGAGCCTCAGAGCGGTTGGTGGGTTCCCAAAGTCGCGGTAGGCGCCCAAAGTCGCGGTGAGCGCCCAAAGGTGGGCCGCCTGCTCCTTGTGCACGCGGCCCAACTTTGTGCACGCACCAACCACTTCCGCGGCCCCGGAGTGGTCGGTGGGTACCCAAGGTCGCGGTAGGCGCCCAAGGTCGCGGTGGGCGCCCAAAGGTGGGTCGGCTGCTCTTTGGGCGCGAGGCGCGTCTTTGTGCACGCACCGACCATTCCGGCGGGCTCGGAGTGGTGGGTGCTGGCGGTCCGCGGCGCGGGTGGTTCGACGCCACGAGACGTCGTTGCGGTCGACCTTGGCGCCCTGAGGGGGTTGCGTCAGTCGGTGGGTTTTGGGGACCCGGCGACGACGACCCAGCGGCTAAGGCAGATCCGGCTGGGGCGGTGGGGCGGACCGCCGGCACTGACTAACTTGCTTTGGGGGCGGTTTTGCGGGGGCGGCTGAGCGTGCGGCGGCGGGCGGGGCAGTGGTTGATCAGTGGGGACGGTCCGGGGTCAGCGCCAGGTGGCTTCGTCTCGGGTGACTTTGACGGTGCGGGCTGAGGTCGGGCCGGCGTGACGGTGATGGAGGCAACCGTCGACGTGGGCCGAGGTGATCGGCACCAGCGAACGTGCGTCCAGTGTGCGGGCCAATCCGGTGAGCAGCCGCATCGCCGGTGCCACCGCAGGGCGCGCCTCACCGGCGTGCATCTCACGCTCGAGCGCGGTCGACGTCATGTCCGCCGTCCGACCTTCCACGGGCCTCATGCAGCTGGTCGAAATCCTTCCCGCCTGAGGGTCTTCAGGGGCTCTGGGTGGCATCGTTGTCAGGGCGCGTCAAGGCCTCGCGCGAGCGTCTTTGTGCAGGTTCAGCGCGGATTGACCCCGATCACCACTCGCCGATCCGGCCGGATACAGATAACGTTGTCTCTCGACCTGGACCGCCCCCGACGGAGCCCGACACCGTGACCGAGCAGAACCCTCACCACCCCGCGCCGGGACCCTCCCCCACACCGGAGGATCTCGGCTCGACACCCCCTGCGCTGCTCAGCACCCGTCGGCACCTGGTGGCGACATCTGTACGGCGACTGGCGGGGGGACGATGAGCGGCGACACGATGAGCACGGTTCTCGGGATCGACATCGGCGGCACGAAGATGGCCGCCGCTCTGGTGTCCGCAGACGGAACGATCGTCGTCGGCGACCGGATCGCGACCCCGCAGGGTGATGCCGACCAGGTGTTCGCGGCGCTGGGTGAGCTGGTCGGCCGGGTGCTGGGTGACGCCGCGCCGCTGGCGGTGGGGATCGGTTCGGCCGGTCCGCTCGACGCCACGCACGGGCTCGTGTCGCCGGTGAACATCACCGGCTGGCGGAACTTCCCGCTCGTCGACCGGGTTCGCGCGATGGTCGACGTACCGGTGACGCTCGGGGTGGACGGACATTGCTTCGCGCTGGGTGAGTTCTGGACCGGCGCCGGGCGGGACGCGCAGACGCTGCTCGGCATCGTGGTGTCGACCGGGGTCGGCGGCGGGCTGGTGGTCGACGGCAGGCCGTTGCGCGGCCAGTCCGGGAACGCCGCCCACATCGGCCACGTCGTCGTCGATCAGAACGGCGAGGCGTGCGCCTGCGGTTCGTACGGGTGCGTCGAGACGTATGCGAGCGGGCCGCGGATGGTCGCTCGGGCGCAACGCCGGGGCTGGCGGACGGGCGAGCGGGTGGACGCCGCCGTACTGGCTGCTGACGCGGCTGCCGGTGACGAGCTCGCGCTGGCCGCGTTCGACGACGGCGCCCAGGCCCTGGCGGCCGGCATCGTTGCGACCGCGGTCACGGTCGACCTGACCACCGTCGTGATCGGTGGCGGGGTCTCGAAGGCGGGGCCGGTGCTGTTCGACCCGGTCCAGGCCTGGGTGAAGCGGCTCGCGCAACTGCCCTTCGTCGCTGACCTCACCGTCGTACCGGCGCAGCTGGACAACGCCGGCCTGCTCGGCGCGGCCCATCAGGCCTGGTCGTCGATCGGCTGACCTCCCACTGCCCCGATCCCACGCTGCCCTTTCAGGTTGCCTGATCGGGCAGCCTGTTTTGCCTGTTCCGGACAACGCGGTGCGTAGGGAAGGCTTCTCCTGCGCATCTTTGCGCAATTCTTACGCAATTGCTTGGATCCGTGTAACGGCGACCCCTTCCCACGCGATGCAACGGATGGATGGGGTGGGGGCACGTCATCCAAGGTTGGTCAGGGGGGCCTGGACCAGCCGGCAAGGTCGGTCGATGGGGGGCCGTGGACCGACCGGAATGCGTGAGCGGCGGAGAGGAGACTCTCCGCCGCCCTCGCGTGTGGAGTACGAGCCGGCGATCGGTCCTCAGGAGGGTGGAGGACCGCTCACCACCCTTTACGTCCGAAGAGGCGCAGTACATGGTCGGCGTGTTTTCGGACGTTGGCGGCTGCCTTACGGGTGCAGCCACTCCGGTTCGGGCAGGCGGGTGCGGTCGAGGCGGCCGTTGTCGTCCAGCGGGAGCTCCTCGATCGGGATCAGGTCCGCCGGGACCAGGTAGATCGGCAGTTCCTTGCCCAGGTCAAGCATCAGCCGGGCGAGCGTGGCCGGGTCGCTGTCCTCGAGCACCACGTAGCCGATCAGGCAGGTGTCGCCGCCGTGGTCGGAGATGGCGATGACGACGGCGTCGATGACGCCGGGCTGGTCGGCCAGGACGTGCTCGGTCTCGCCGGGCTCGACGCGGTGCCCACGGATCTTCACCTGGTCGTCGGCACGACCGAGGTACTCGAGGGTGCCGTCGGGACGCCAGCGACCGAGGTCGCGGCTCCGGTACAGGCGACCGCCCGGGTGGGCCGGGTCCGGCACGAAGGCCGTCTCGGTCTCGTCCTGACGCCCAAGGTAGCCCTGGGCAACGGCCGCACCGCCGAGGTGGATCTCGCCGACCCCGCCGACCGGCACCGGCCGCAGGGCCTGGTCCAGCAGCCGTACGGCGACGCCGTCCACCGGACGTCCGATCGACGGCCGGTCCTCGGTCGGGTCGACCTCGTGGATCGTGGTGACGATCGACGCCTCCACCGGGCCGTACTCGTTGTACAGCCGGCATTCCGGGTGCGCGTCGAGGAAGTCCCGCACCTTGTGGGTCAGCACCATCGCCTCGCCACCCGCGACGATCTCCCGCAGCGCGGGCAGCTCGGGCAGCTTGCGCATCGTGGCCAGCAGCGCGGTCAACGGGCTGAACGCCATGAACAGCCGCTCGACCCCGTGGTCGCGCAGCGCCGAGATGACCGAATCCGGGTCGTACCGGTCGTCCTCACCGATCAGCACCAACGCGGAACCGGACGCCAGCGTGGTGAACATCTCCTGCACGTGAACGTCGAAGCCGAACGAGGTCCACTGCAGCGTCCGCAGCGAACTCCGCGTCCGCAGATAATGCCGGACCAGGTTGACCGGCCCGCGATGCGGAACCAGCACGCCCTTCGGATTCCCGTTCGAGCCGGACGTGTAGATGCAGTAGGCAACATCATCGGCCGCGGCCTGCACCGGCGGCGCCTGCCGCGCACGCGAATCACCCTCGACCGCCGCGACCGGGACGAGCCGCAGCCCGAGCCGGTCGGCGAGCGCCGCGTCGTCACCGACGAGCGCGACCGCCGAAGCGTCGTTCACCATGAACGCCCAGCGCGATTCCGGTACGCCGGGATCCAGCGGCAGGTACGCCGCACCCGACTTCAGAACCGCCAGTACGGCGACCACCAGCTCGGTGCCGCGGGCAACCCGAACCGCGACCAGCTGACCGGGCTTCACCCCGAGATCCGTCAGCTGCCAGGCGATCGCGTTCGCGCGGCGATCCAGCTCGGCGTACGAGAGCTCGCGTTGGCCCTGGATCAGCGCGATCGCATCCGGTGTCCGGGCGACCTGCTGCTCGAACAACGTGTGCAGCCCGCTCAGCTCACCGGCCACCACCGCGTCCCGCCGACCGCGGCCGATCGGGCCGACCGGCTCGAGGTCGCCTTCGAGACGACGCAATGCTTCCAGGTCGGCAGCGATCGGCATCATCAACTGGGGAAGGCGAAGTCGCGGCTCGGCCGTTGCCCTGCGCAACACAGCCTGCAGATAACTGAGCAGCCGATCGATCGTGCTGCGGTGGAACAGCCCGGCGCGGTAGTCCGCCGTACAGGTGATTCCGGCGCCGTGGTGCGTCAGCCGCAACCGTAGATCGAGCGGCTCGGGCAGCTCCTCGTCGCCGTCCTCGAACTCCACCAGGATCTGGAAGAGCGGATCCCGCTCGAGGATCGCGAGATCCGTGCCCGCGTGGTCGAACGCACCGGTCGTCACATCCCGCACCCGATGCGCGAGCTCGCCGAGATCCGGCTCACCCGACAAGTCGATCCGGATCGGCAACGCCCGGCGAATCCCCGCCGAGGTGTCACCCTGCGGCCGGATCAACGCGGACCCGATCGTCACATCCTCCTGCGCCGCGAACCGCCCCAGCACAGTCCCGACAGCCGCCAGCATCGTCATCAGCGGACTGATCCGGCGCTCCCGGCTGAACACGAACACGGCATCGCCGAGCTCGTCCTCCAGCTCCAGCTTCACCGAAGCGACCTCACCCCGCCGCCCACCATCAGCCGGCAACACCAAGGGCTCCGCCCCCGCCAAAGCCACCTGCCAATACCCGACATCCCGACGCCGCCCACCCACCGCAGGCGCCATCTCCCCCTCAACCACAACCCGCCGCAACTCGCCGACGCGACCATCCGAATACACAACCGGTACGACGGCGCGCTCGCCGATGGGAAGGGGGCTCACAGCAACCGCACCGCCGTCCAGGCGCTCGCTCACAGGAAGGTTGCTAGCAGCAACAGCTCCCGCGGCCTCGACGCCACCATCTCCGGCAGGTGCATCCCCCACCGGATCACCTTCGGCGCCAGCACCCTCGTCCTCGGCACCAGCCTCCGCCTCAGCTCCCTGATCTCCACCGGGACCTGCAGGCGCACCATCCGTGTGCTCACCCTCGCCATCAGCAGCGTCGGTTCGAGCCGTGCCTGAGGTCTCGGGACCGAAGGTGCCGCCGACCAGAGGGCTGCTGTCGGGCGCGGCTTCGGGCGTGTCCGCGGCGATCGAGTCGCTGAGGAGGGAGAGCTGCTCGCGCATCAGCTTGGTGACGCCGTCGACGAGTTGGCCGGCGACGCGCAGCTGCTGGGACATCAGGGCAGCGACACCACTGTTGGGAAGGTCAGCAGCACCGGTCGCGGTAGCCGCCTCTTCAACCCGAGCAGCAAGCTCAGCAAGCCCGGTCCCGAGGACAGCCAGCGCCACCCGAGCATCGGGTTCACCCGCAGCTTCATCAGGCTCGGGCTCAACCGGAGCAGGCTCGACCTCAGCCACCGCGATCTCGACCGCAGCCTCGACCGGCGCCGATTCCTCTTCCTGGACAGGCGTTTCAGAAGCTTCGTTGCCGTCCGCAACATGTTCGTCGTCCGCGCGTGTGGTCTGCACAGCCACGGCCGTCGCGAGCTTGTGGGGAGTCGTGTACGACGAGAACAACGTCTCCGCCGACAGTTCCACCGAGAACTGCTCGTTGATCCGATCGATCACCGGCGCCATCAACTCCGCCGTACCGCCGAGCTCGGCGAACGTGTGGTCAACCGTCAGATCGTAAGGATCGAGCTGCAGCGCCTCACACGTCAGATCGAGCACCGCGTCCAGCGACTCCCGATACCGCTCAGCCGACACCTCGTCGCCCGACAGCGACCCGGCCTGCGCCAGGTAGTCCGCGTCGACCGAATGCGTCTCCGCCGGCAGCGCGAACGGCGACTCCTCGTCCGAGTTGTCATCAACCGCGGCAACCTCAGCCACCTCGGCCGGCGGATCCAGCGGGATCCGCTTCACGGCCGCACTCGACGGCGCGAACCCGATCGCCTGCGCCCGAGCAGCCCGCTCGAACGCGCTCACCGACCCGCGCACCACCCCATCCGCCACCGTCGCGGGGGCGGCCGACGAGGTGTCGACCGGGTGGTGCACACGACGGAACGGGTACGTCGGCAGCGGCACCCGGCCGCCGAACGCGTACACCTTCGACCACGTGATCTCGGTGCCCTGCTCGTACAGCTCGGCCAGCCCGTTCATCGTCGCCAGCACCGGGTCCTGCCCGAGCCGCTGCGCCGGGATCCACGTGCTGTTCGGCGCGATCCGCCGGCCGGCCGGGCTCAGCACGGCGTCCGGACCGAGCTCCAGGAACCGCCGGCACCCAGCCGCGGTCACCGCCTCGACCGCATCGCCGAACAGCACCGGCTGCCGCAACTGACCCACCAGGTAGTCGCCGTCCAGCACCGTCCCGGACTCGAGCAGCTCGCCCGACCAGCTCGACACCATCGGCGTCCGCAACGGCTTCAGCGTGATCCCGCGAACGATCGCCGCGAAGTCCGCCAGAATCGGATCCACCAGCGAACTGTGGAACGCCCGATCGACATCCAGCCGCTGCCAGGCCACCTGCAACTGATCCAGCTGCTCGGCCAACTGCCCGACGATCACCTCGGACCCGGTCAGCACGAACGACTGCGGACCGTTGCCCGCGGCAATCTCTACCCCAGAGATCTGCGCCAGCTCACGCACGCGATCCGCATCCGCGCGCACCGACACCATCGCGCCCGGTGCCGTTCCACGCTGCATCAGCTCGCCGCGCTTCGCAGTCAGCCGTACGCCGTCCGCCAGCGACAGCGCCTCGGCGACGCACAGAGCGGCGTACTCACCAACGCTGTGACCCACGACAAGCGCAGGCTGCACACCGAACGACTGCCACAGCCGGGCCAGCGCGAGCTCGAACGCGAACAGCGCCGGCTGCGCGGTCTCGGTCGGCCAGACGCCCTCGGACTGATTGGCCGGGGTGAGCAGCAGGTCGAGCAGGCTGCCGCCGGTCTCCTCGGCGTACACGCGATCGCACTCGTCGAGGACCGACCGGAAGACCGGGAAGCGCGCGGCCAGCCCAGCGGCCATGCCGCGGCGGGCGGCGCCTTGACCGGTGAACGCGTAACCGAGCGGGCCGGGGCCACCACGCGGTACCTCGGTCGCCTGCGCAGAGCCGAGCGCGTCGACCAGCTCGGCCTCCGATGCGCCCGCGACGGCGATGCGATGCCGATGCGCCGGTCGGCCGAGCGCCGCCGTACCGGCGAGGTCGATGAGGCGGTGGCCGGTCCCCTGGTCGAGGTCGGCGCGGTAGAGCTCGACGAGGTCGGTGAGCGCGTCCGGGTCGGGAGCCGACAGCGGCAGTACGACGGGGCCGTCGTCACCGCGGCGGATCTGGCGCGGCGGCTCCTCCAGGATCACGTGCGCGTTCGTACCGCCGGCGTCGAGAGCGCTCACGCCCGCGCGCAACGTCGTACCGGCCTGCCACTCGTGGGCCTCGGTCGCGATCACGAACGGGCTGCCGTCGAGGGCGAGTTCCGGGTTGGGCTCGGTGTAGTTGATCGTCGGGACCAGCGTCCGGTGCTGCAGCATCAGGATGGTCTTGATCAGACCGGCCATCCCGGAGGCGCTGTCGAGGTGGCCGATGTTCGGCTTCACCGAACCGATCGTGCAGAAGCCGACCTTGTCGGTGTGGCGGCGCAGCGAGGTCGTCAGCGCGCGCACCTCGGCGGAGTCGCCGGCGGCACTGCCGATCGCGTTCGCTTCCAGGTAGCTCAGCGAATCCGCGGCGAACCCGGCACGCTCGAGCGCCCGTTCGATCAGATCCTGCTCGCCACCGGCGGTGTCGTCGTTGCTGACCGCGGTTCCGCGAATGACCGCGTACACGGTGTCACCGTCGGCGACCGCCTGGTCGAGACGCTTGAGCAGTACGGCGGCGACGCCGTTGCCACCGACCGTGCCGTCAGCGGCGGCGTCGAAGGCACGGATGTGACCGGACGGGGAGAGGATCGATTCCGACGACGGCTGGTAACTCGTTGCCTGCGGCACCTGTACGGCGGATGCGCCCGCCAGCGCGAGGTCCGCGTCGCCGGAACGCAAAGCCTGGCAGGCCAGGTGCACCGCGACGAGCGAGGACGACCAGGCCGACTGCACGCCGATCGCCGGGCCGGTCAGGCCGAGACGGTACGCAACGCGGGCGGCAAGCGAGTCGCGCGCCTGCGGCTGGCGGTTGTAGAGGTTCATGCCGGAGCCCGCGAAAACGCCGACCCGGTTGGTGGTGCCGCCGTACCCGGCGTGCTCGAGTGCTTGGTGACAGACCTCGAGGAACAACCGCTGCGCCGGATCCATCAACTCGGCCTCACGGTCACTCAACCCGAAGAACTTCGCGTCGAACGACTCCACATGCTCCAGCACACCGCTGACCGCGAGCTCATCGGACTCGTCGGTGGCGAACCGCCGGACGCTCTCCACTCCCCCGACCAGGTTGTCCCAGAACTGCTCCAGCGTCTCCGCCCCCGGGAACCGCCCAGCCACCCCCACCACGGCCACCGGCTCCACCAAAGCCACCGCAACCTTCGCAGGCTCCGGTACGGCGCTCGCCACCTTCGGCTCGTCCGCCGCAACGAACGCGGGTTCGCCCACCCGCTTGGCCGTCGGCAACTGCGCCGCAGTAGGAGCCTGCACCAGCCGCGTGTCCGAAGCCTGCTCTTCGGCCAGCTCGCCGGACGCCGTACCCGAAAGCTCCTGGTCCGACTCCGACGCCTGACCGGCGACCGGCTCCGGCGTCTGCTCAGCGGACTGTGCTGTGAGCTCGCCGCTCGGCTGGCCGGCGACTACATCCGCAGACGTCGCAGCCGCAGAAGCAATCGCAGCCTGCTCGTCGTCGGCAACCGCGGGACCCTCAACCGCCAACTCGGGGTCAACGTCAGCCGACCCGGAGGTAGGTCCTGCCTCCTCATCAGCGGGTGTGGTGACCGCCGCAGCAGCAGACACCTCCGGCTCGCCATCAGCAGCACCCAACTCGGACGTGACACCGCCCGATGCAGCGTCGGCACCCGCCGAAGCCGCATCCGCCTCAACCTCAGCAGCCACCACAACCGCTTCTGCCTGAACGTCAGCAGGCACGGAAGCCTCATCTGACGCGGGGTCCACCGAACCGTCAGCGGGCGCGGGAGTGGAGGCGTGCGCGGCGTCGACCGTCGCGGCTCCCTCGTCTGCCTGAACTTCACCAGACTCGAGTGCTGGGTCGGCCTGGGTGTCAGCGGACGCGGGGCCGGGCTCGACGTCGGCCGCGGATCCCTGCTCTGCCTGAACGTCAGCCGACGTGGGTGCCGGAGCTACCTCAACCTCATCGGGCGCTACCGAAGCCGTGGCGTGCTCGACGGGACCTTGTAGGGCATCCGTTCGTGCTGCTGCGCCGGACTCGGCGCTGCCTGCCGGACCATCCGCTCGCGACGCCTCATCAGCACGCGCCCCGACGGAATCAGCCAAGGCGTTGGTGCCAACGGGTACGTCGGAGCCGGACTCGCGCGCAACGACCTCGGAGTCGACGGAGGCAGCCTCGGCCTCGGATCCGGACTCGCCAGATGCAGACGGTGCAGGGCCAGACTCGGCCACAACTGCCGGAGCAGCCGCTGGCGACGTGTGGTCAGCGTGCGCCTCGGCGGGATCGCCTGGGGTGTGTTTGCCAGCAGGTACGCCGGGTGCGGCCTCAGAGGCAGTCGCGGACTCGGACTCGGTAGACGCAGCTGCTGCGGAGTCGGACTCGGCCACAACTGCCGGAACAGCTGCTGCTGAAGCGTCGTCGGTGTTCGCCGCGGCGGGATCGGCCACGGCGTCGGTGTCTGCAGCCAGTGCGGAACCGGGCTCGGTGGTGTCAGAACCGGACGCGGAGTCCGAGGCAGGCTCCGTGGTCTCCGCGACGGACTCGGCGAGAACAGGCTCGGCAGTCGCCGCGACGGACCCGGCGACCTCGGCGGCGGGCCCGGGGGTCTCGGCGGTCTCCGCGGCGGACTCGGCGGACTCGGCGAGAGCAGGCTTGGCGGTCTCTGCAGTAGGCCCGCCGAGGGCAGGCTCGGTGTCGGAGGCAGAGTCGACGTGGGCGGGTGCCTCGGAGGCAGGCTCGGCGTCGGCGTCGGCGTCGGCGGAGTGTGCTGATGCGGGGGCGGGTTCGCTTGGCGCGGGCTCGGAACCGGCGGACTCGTTCTGGGCCTTGGCGGGCTCCGGTGAGGATGCTTCGGGCGCGGTGGGCTGGGTGTCGCCGGAGGTGGATGCTTGGGCGTTGGGCGTCGGTGCCTTGCCGTCGGCGGGCGTGGGCTCGGCGGCAGCGGTCGGCTCAGGTGTGACGAGACCCGATGCGGCGGTCTCCGACGGAGCATCCGAGCTAGGTGCTGCTGGGACGGAATCACCTTGGAGAGCATCCGCGTGGGCGGGCTCCATCGGCGTCGCGGCATCCGGGTCGGCCAGGTTCGTGACGGCATCGTCCGCGGCCGTCTCCGGCGCATCAGCGGCGGGAGCGGCCGAGACCGGTCGACCGTCGGCCGCCACGGCAGTCGGCTCGGGCGACGTCGTGGCGGTCCGCTCGGGCGGCGTCGCGAGGGCGTCGACGGATGCCGGCTCGGACTGGGGCGGGGCGGGCTGGCTCGGACGGATGTCGGCTGCTGCGGACGACTGCGCACCCGGCGTCGCTTGGGTGTCGGCGGCGTCCGATTCGGACGGCGTCGCCGGACCATCAACAGCGGCGGGGGCGGCTGACGTGGACCGAGTTTCGGCTAGCGCGGCGGCCTGCTCGCCCGGAGCAGGGGTGGCCTGCGCGGGCTGGGTGTCGGCTGGCGCGGAGGACTGCTCGGCTGGCGTTGCCGGGGAGTCGTCGGAAGGCTGCACAGCGCGGGCGTCGGCAGCGGCCGGCGTGGACTGGGTGTCGGCTGCTGGGGACGACTGCTCGCCATGCGTCGCCGAGGACTCAACAACAGCCGAGTCGACCGGGGTGGCGGCGGGCGTGGGCTCAGGCGGGGTTGGGGTGCCGAGGGTGGGGCGTTGGGGTGGGGTGGGGATGGATTGTTGGAGGGTGCGTTGCCACGCCAGGCGGACGGTGGGGAGTTCGGTGGTGCGTTCGCCGGCTTCTACGTCTTCGGTGGAGATCTGGGTGTCGGCGGTGGCTGATTCGGGGCCTTCGCCGGTGGGGCCGGAGTACGAGGTGGCTCCGGCTGGTTCGACGTACGGGTGGGGCGGGGTTTCGAGGGTGCCGTCGAGCCAGCGTTGTTTGAGGAGGGGGCGGAGGATCTTGCCGCCGGGGGTGGTCGGGAAGTCACGGCGCGGGACGCCGACGACCTCGGCGACCAGCTGGAGACGGGTCTGGATGAGGCTGCGGATGCCCTGGTCCATGCCGGGGATGGAGTCCGGCGTGAGCGCGTAGAACACCACCAGCCGATCGGTCCCGGACTCGACATCGGGCACCGCGCACGCAGCGACGAGACCCTGCTCGGCACCGACGACCGTCGCAGCGACGGCCTCGATGTCGTGGGCGTAGTACAGCGTGCCGCGCATGATGATGCGCTCGCTGTCCCGCCCGGTGATGACGACCTGGCCGCCGGTGATGAACCCCTGGTCCCCCGTCGAGAGCCATTTGCGCATCGGCCAGTTGCCGACCGGGAACGCGTCGCGGTCGGCCTCGAGACTGCCGAGATAGCCCGGTGTGACCCGGGCCGAGGCGACCTGCAGCTGGCCGATCCGGCCCTCCGGCAGTACGGCGCCGTTCGGTGCCACGATGCGGACCGTCGTACCGGGGGCGGGTGCGCCGACGGAGACCAGGCTGAGCACGCCGGGGGTCTCCGCGCGCGTCTTGCCCGGCCGCGCGACCGCGACCTTGCCGGAGGACGGGCGCTGGTCGACCCATTCGACGATGCCGGTCGGTGGGACGCGGACGCGGTGCACGTTCGGCGTCAGGCCCGGCCGGGCGAATGTGATGCCGGTGACGGTCTCGGTCATGCCCCAGGCGGCGACGAAGGTCTCCGGTACGACGCCGAAGCGGTTCGTGAGCCGGAGGAACTCGGTCATCACGGGGACGGTGATCTGCTCGCCGCCGCTGACCAGGCTGCGTAGCGCGGACAGGTCCCAGTGCCGGTCCGGCTCGCCCGCGATCGCTTGGGTGGTGAGCCGATAGCCGAAGTTCGGCGACCAGGAGTGGTTGACGCGGTGCTGGTCCATCAGGTCGAGCCAGCGCAGCGGGTCGGCGAGCACCCAGCCGGTGCTGACGTGGATGTTGGTGCAGCCGGTGAAGACGGGCAGCAGGTGGTAGAGCAGGAACGCGCCGCTCTGGTCCAGCGGCAGCCAGTTCAGCGTGGTCTGTCCGGGGCGGACCGGCAGCATCGCGGGAGTCCCCGCCGCGAACTCGACCAGCCCGCGATGCGTGAGCTGCACGATCTTCGGCGTACCGGTGGTGCCGGAAGAAAGCATCAGTACGGCGACGTCATCCGCGGCCGGACGGTGGAATTCGTTGGTCGGCTCGTGGCCGGCGAGTGCGTCCGGGTCGAGGACGGGCAGGCCGAGGTCGTCGGGCAGGTCCGACGGGCGTCCGATCAGGACGGTCCAGCCGAGCAGGTCGGTGACGGTCCGCAGTCGCTCGCGGCCGGCCTCGGTGCGGTCGCCCTCCGGCGACGGTGCGAGCAGCAGCGGGCGGATGCCGCCCAGCGTGCAGGCCCAGAACGCGGCGAAGAACCCGACCGGCTCGGTGCAGTGCACGACCGCGGGATCACCTGCCCGTACGCCGTTCGCGCGCAGGCCGGCCAGGATCCGGGCGGCGAGTTCGAGCAGCGTCGGGAAGTCGAGCTTGGTCTCGCGACCGTCCGGGCCGATCTCGACCACGCCGGCACCGCTGAAGTCGCGGGCCGCACGCAGCAGCGCACTCGGCAGATCGCGCGGATATCCGGCGGGAATCATCAACGCCGGCCCGGTGCTGATCGCCGGCCGGTCCGCACTGCTCCTCACCACGCCCGCTCCACCACCAGTGCATCAGAGCGGGCCCACCCGTCGGAGAAAGCAGGGGAGATCACAATGACGCGAGTCGGTCGGTGACCCACGGACAAGCGCCTCCCCAACTGGACGGAGCCGGGCTCAGGGCAGACCCGTCTCGCTCTCACCGACACGAAGCCCCGTATTTCGGACAGCCGGACCGATGCCGTCACCAGATGGTCCCGGTGCGTCATCGTGCCGACCGACAGCCGTGAACCCTACCAGCCGTCCCGGCCCCAGCAGCAGCCCGTTCCAGCCAGCAAAGAGTTAAGAATTCCACAACCCGCCGACACCGAACACAACGAGTGGCGAGCGCATCAGATACGCCCCCGAAACCAAACCGTGAACACCGACACGAACCGCACGGATCACCGCGCCCCCGCAGATCGCCGCGACGCTCAGCCACAGCTCGGGGGGTCCGGGGGGCGAAGCCCCGCCGGGCGGGCGCTGGGGGTCGCACCCCCAGAAGAAACAACGAACGGAACCAGCTCGTGCCCTCCGCGAGCACACTGCTCCCATTCCGTTCGTGGGCTGTGAGGGACTCGAACCCCCGACCCCCTCGGTGTAAACGAGGTGCTCTAACCAACTGAGCTAACAGCCCTTGCGACGGCAAACCGTATCACTTTCAAGGCCTCAAACTTGCCAAGGCCTGCGCGTAGTCGTCCGGATTACGTGCTTCCGGAATGGGGTTCAGGACCGACCACCGGACGATGCCGTCGCCGTCGATCACGAAGGTGGCTCGGCGGGCACACCCGCGATCTTCGTCGAGGACGCCGTACGACGACGCGATGGCGCCGTGCGGCCAGTAGTCGGTGAGCAGGCTGAAGCCGAGCTCCTGGGAGTCGGCGTACGCGCGGAGCGTGAACATGGCGTCGCACGAGATCGCCAGGAACTCGGCTGACGCCAGCAGCTCCGGGCGGTCTCGCAGGGCCGCCAGTTCACTGGTGCACACCCCGCTGAAGGCATAGGGATAGAAGACCAGTACGACGGGACGTCCGGCGTACTGGCCGAGCCGGATCTCCTCGCCGTACTGGTTCCGCGTGTTGAAGTCCGGGGCCGGGCTGCCGACGGCAGCAGTCACCTCAGCCTCTGCGGCCCGACTTCGGCACGACCAGTTTGGTCGCCGACCAGTCGTCGGTGACGCTCAGTGTGCTCGTTGTGGACAGTCCTGCGGTCGGAGCGGCTTCAGCGATCTCGCTGCCCTCGACGTAGCCGTCCCGGCCGACCTTCGGCGTCATCAGCCAGACGACACCACCGGCCTTCAGGTCGGTGAGGATGTCGAAGAAGGCGTCGACCAGGTCGCCGTCCTCCTCGCGGAACCAGAGCAGTACGACGTCGACGACCTCATCGGTCTCGTCGTCGACGAACTCTTCGCCGGTGACCGCCCGGATCGCGTCACGCAGATCGTCGTCGCAGTCGTCGTCGTAGCCGATCTCCTGGACGATCCAGCCGGCCTCCAGGCCGAGCCGGGCCGCCAGATTCGGCTGCTCCTTACCGTCCGCGTGGTCCGCGGTCGCGCTCACGTGTCCTCCTCGGTGATCCCCGTCGGAGCGGGGGTATGCGTCAGTAGCAGTAGTCCATCGTGACCTACCGCGTCGCGCAAGTATGCACGAGGTATCCGTGACGTGTCCGGTATCCGCGCGGCGCGCACTGTCCGTGTCCGCTGAGATCACGCTCCGCGAGGCGGATTCGGGCCCCGATCGAAGGCGAAGTAGAACGCATTCCGAACAGGTGACAGGATTGCGGTGAAGACAACCAGAGAGAACGGCAGGACACCGTGGCTTCCGGACACGAACCACCAGCCATCATCACCGAGGGGATGCCCACCCAGCTCCCCGACATCGACCCCGACGAGACACGCGAGTGGGTCGAATCGCTCGACGCCGTGCTGGACGAACGCGGCAAGGCGCGAGCGCGCTACCTGATGCTCAAGCTGATCGAGCGGGCTCGGGAACGGCAGGTCGGCGTTCCGGCGCTGCGCAGCACCGACTACATCAACTCGATCCCGCCCGAGCGGGAGCCGTGGTTCCCCGGCGACGAGCACATCGAGCGCCGGATCCGGGCCTTCATCCGCTGGAACGCCGCCGTGATGGTGAGCAAGGCGAACCGCAAGGGCCTCGAGGTCGGCGGTCACATCGCCACCTACCAGTCGGCGGCCAGCCTGTACGAGGTCGGGTTCAACCACTTCTTCCGGGGCAAGGACCACCCGGGCGGCGGTGACCAGGTCTTCATCCAGGGCCACGCCTCCCCCGGTATGTACGCCCGGGCGTTCCTCGAGGGCCGGCTGAGCGCCGACCAGCTGGACGGGTTCCGCCAGGAGGTCTCGCGCGGCCCGCACAAGGGCCTGTCGTCGTACCCGCACCCGCGGTTGATGCCGGACTTCTGGGAGTACCCGACGGTCTCCATGGGTCTGGCCGCGCTGGACTCGATCTACCAGGCGCGCTTCAACCGGTACATGCACCACCGCGGCATCAAGGACACCAGCCAGCAGCACGTCTGGACGTTCCTGGGTGACGGCGAGATGGGTGAGCCGGAGTCGCTCGGCGCGATCGGCCTGGCCGCCCGCGAGGAGCTCGACAACCTCACCTTCGTGATCAACTGCAACCTGCAGCAGCTGGACGGTCCCGTCCGCGGCAACGGCAAGGTGATCCAGGAGCTGGAGGCGTTCTTCCGCGGCGCGGGCTGGAACGTCATCAAGGTGGTCTGGGGCCGCGAGTGGGACTCGCTGCTCGCCCAGGACCACGACGGCGCGCTGGTGAACAAGATGAACACCACGCCGGACGGCCAGTTCCAGACCTACTCCGTCGAGTCCGGCGAGTACATCCGGAACAACTTCTTCGGCGGCGACCAGCGGCTCGCGCAGATGGTCAAGAACCTGTCCGACGAGGACCTGCGCAAGCTCCCCCGCGGTGGTCACGACTACCGCAAGGTCTACGCGGCCTTCAAGAGCGCCACCGAGCACGTCGGGCAGCCGACCGTCATCCTGGCCCAGACGGTCAAGGGCTGGACGATCGAGTCGCTGGAGGGCCGCAACGCGACCCACCAGATGAAGAAGCTCACCTCCGACGACCTGAAGACCTTCCGCGACCGGCTCTACCTGCCGATCGAGGACAAGGACCTCGAGGACGCCTACAACCCGCCGTACTACCACCCCGGCAAGGACTCGCCGGAGTACCAGTACATGATGGAGCGGCGTTCGCAGCTCGGCGGCTTCCTGCCCGAGCGGCGGGTCAGGCCGAAGACGCTGAAGCTCCCGGGCGACGACGTCTACAAGCCGCTCAGCAAGGGCAACGAGAAGACCCCGGTGGCGACCACGATGGCGCTCGTCCGGCTCTTCCGCGACCTGATGAAGGACCCGGAGATCGGGCACCGGATCGTCCCGATCGCCCCGGACGAGTACCGCACGTTCGGCATGGACTCGATGTTCCCGACGGCGAAGATCTACTCGCCGCACGGTCAGCAGTACGAGGCGGTCGACCGCGCGCTGCTCCTTGCCTACAAGGAGTCCGAGAAGGGTCAGCTGCTGCACGAGGGCATCAGCGAGGCCGGTGCGATGGGCTCGATGATCGCGGCCGGTACGGCGTACGCGACGCACGGCGAGCCGATGATCCCGTTCTACATCTTCTACTCGATGTTCGGGTTCCAGCGGACCGGCGACCAGCTCTGGGCGCTCGGCGACCAGCTCGGCCGCGGCTTCGTGATCGGCGCCACCGCGGGCCGGACGACGCTGACGGGCGAGGGTCTGCAGCACGCGGACGGTCACTCGCCGCTGCTCGCCTCGTCGAACCCGGCCGCCGTGCACTACGACCCCGCGTTCGCCTACGAGGTCGCGCACATCGTCAAGGACGGCCTCCGCCGGATGTACGGCTACGGGCTGGACAAGGACAAGCCGTACGGCGAGGACGTCTTCTACTACCTCACCGTCTACAACGAGCCGGTCGCGCAGCCGGCCGAGCCGAAGGATCTCGACGTCGCGGCCCTGCTCAAGGGCATGTACCGCTTCGAGGAGTACGAGACGGCCGCGGGCGACGACGTACCGCGGGTCCAGCTGCTCGGCTCGGGTGTCGCGTTGCCGTGGATCCGCAAGGCACAGCAGATCCTCGCCGAGGAGTACTCGGTCGCGGCCGACATCTGGTCGGTGACGTCCTGGAACGAACTGCGCCGGGACGCGATCGCGGCCGAGGAGCACAACCTGCTGCACCCGGAGGAGGCGGAGCAGGTTCCGTTCATCACCGAGCAGCTGAAGGACTCCAAGGGTCCGGTCGTCGCGGTCAGCGACTTCATGCGCGCGGTGCAGGACCAGATCTCCCGCTGGGTCCCGAACGACTACACGTCGCTCGGCACCGACGGCTGGGGCCTGGCCGACACCCGGGCCGCGGCCCGGCGCCACTTCCAGGTCGACGCCGAGTCGGTCGTCGTGGCGGCGCTGCAGATCCTCGCCAAGCGCGGTGACGTCAAGCCGGAGGTCGCGGCCGAGGCGGCCCGCAAGTACCGGATCGACGACCCGACCGCGGTTGCCGGTGTGAAGCAAGAGGGCGCCGGCGCCTGACCGCACGGCAAACCAGCGGGCCCATCACCCTGTGCACAGGGAGGTGGGCCCGCTGCCGTGTGCCGACCGGTCGGTGGGCCGGTCGGCACGGGTGCGGCCGAGCCTGGTGACCCCGGCCGAACCTGTTCCTGGGACCGGTACGACGTCGCCGCTGGCGACTGTGGGCGGCGGCGTCGTACCCGACGTTGCGCGGATGTCGTCAGACCGCCGCGAGCTCCAGTTCGGCGGTGTGTTCGGCCGCTTCGAGTTCGCGGACGAGCGGTAGGACGCGGGCGCCGAAGTACTCGATCTCCTCCTGGAAGTGCAGGAAGCCGCCGAGGATCAGGTCGACCCCGCGCCGCCGGTAGGCGACGATCCGTTCCGCGATCTGTTCCGGTGTCCCGATGAGCTGCGATCGGAAGCCGTCGTTGTACTGGACCAGGTCCTCGAAGGACGAGTCCGCCCACATGCCCTTGCCATCAGGCGCTGACCGGCCGGCCTGGGTCACGGCGTCCCGGAACCCTTCGACGGCAGGTTTGTTGGCCTTGGCAACGATCTCGCGCAGGGTGTCCTGGGCTTCCTTCTCGGTGTCCCGCGCGATGATGAACCCGTTCAGCCCGAACCTCACCTCACGACCACCCGCCGCGCGGGCAGTCCGCCGTACGTCGAGAAGTTGTTCGGTGACGCCGTCGAAGTCCTTGCCGTTGGAGAAGTACCAGTCCGAGTGCTTGCCGGCGTTGTCCCGGGCCGCGGTCGAGTTGCCGCCCTGGAACAGCTCCGGGAACACGCCGGGCTTCGGCTTCAGCGTGAAGTCGCGGATCCGGTAGAAGTCACCGGCGAACTCCACGTTGTCCTCGGTCCACAGCTTGCGCAGCACCTGCAGGAACTCGGCCGACCGCCGGTAGCGCTCGTCGTGCTCCAGCCACGGCTCCCCCAACGCGGTGAACTCACCCTTGAACCAGCCGCTGACCACGTTCACCGCGAACCGCCCACCTGATAGGTGGTCCGCAGTGGCGCCGAACTTCGCCAGTACGCCGGGTTGCCACAAACCGGGATGGACCGCGGCAATGACCTTCAGCCGCTCGGTCGCCAGCAGCAGGGCCAGACTGAAACTCGTCGACTCGTGCTGGAACTCGGCACCGTAGCTCGCGGTGTAGCGAACCTGGCTGAGTGCGTACTCGAACCCGACCCGCTCGGCCGTCTGCGCCAGCTTCTTGTTGTACTCGAAGTCCCAGCCCGTCCGCTGCTCGATGTCGCTGGTGACGAGACCACCGCTGACGTTGGGAACCCAGTAGGCGAATTTGACCGCGTCCGCGACGCGTTCGGTCGACATCAGCTGTACCAGGTCGGCTCGGGCAGCTCACCCACGAGCAGGTGCCGGCCGACTTCGCGCCGCTTGTACGCGACCGGGTCATGCAGCGTGTGGGTCCGGACATTGCGCCAGAACCTGTCGAGTCCTTCGATCGTGGCGGTCGACCGGGCTCCGGTGACCTCGAAGATCCGGCTGGTCACTTCGAGCGCGACCTCGGTGGCCCGAGCCTTGACCGCAGCCACGCGGACCTCATGCTCACCACGCTGCTGCTCGGTCACCTCCCACGCGTTCTCGTGGATGACCTGAGCTTCCAGCGCGACCGCATCGGCGAGCGCTTCGACCGCCCACAGCTTCGACTGCAGATCGCCGTACGCGTCGATGACGGCCGGTTCGTCGACGGCGGAGGCATAACCGCCGTGCAGCCAGGAGCGGCTCTTCTCCCGGGTGTAGGTGACCGCGGTCTCCAGGGCGCCGCGGGCGATGCCGAGGTAGAAGTTCACGAAGACCAATTGGATCGTCGGAACGTTGAGCGTGTTGTAGACGCGCGGCTGGAATGTCTTGCCGACGAACCCAGCGGCTTGCTCCCAGCCGACGCGCACGTGGTTGAGGCTGACGCTGCCGCTCTCGGTCAGTCGCTGGCCGATGTTGTCCCAGTCGTCGTGAAAGGTCAGCCCGTCGATATCGGACGGGACGATGGCGAAGACGTGGGTGCCGCTGTCGAGCAGCGTGCCCTCGAGGACCGTCACATCGGAGACCTTGCTGCCGGTCGAGAAGTTCTTCCGGCCGCTGAAGGTGATCGTGTCGCCTTCGTCGGTGACGACCACGTCGGCGTCGCGCGGGTTCACCGCACCACCGAAGAACCACTTGTTCGTCGTGGCCTGCTCTTCGACGGCAGCGATCTGCTCCTTGGTACCGACCAGGCGCGCGGCCCAGAACCACAACAGGTGATAACCGAGCAGCTGCCCGATCGACCCGTCGGCCTCCGCGACCGTGCGGATCACCTGGTACGCCGTTGGCCAGCTCTGACCGCCGCCACCATGCTCGGCCGGACCGAGCAACGTGACGAGCCCAGAGTCCTTGAGCAGCTGGACTTCGTCGTACGGCGTAGCACCGGCCCGATCACGTTCAGCCGCGTCAACGGCCAGGATCGCAGCCACCTCGGCGGCCCGCTGGATCCACTCCTGCGGGCTGGACGGGGTACTTTCGGACAGGGCAGGGCGAAGCTCTGAGGTTGACATAGTGGGTGAAACTCCTTGTTTCCCAGGGGATTCCGGATGGGTGGGTTGAGGCCGACCGCTGGAATCAACACGCCTGGGAGGCGACGCGCAGCAGGTCGATATGGCGGCGCTGCACCAAGATCAACTCGCATGTCATGGTCCTATTGTCGACTCACTAACTAGACATTCGTCAACCAGTCCCCGCCTCATCTCACCCGCTGGACCGGGCAGAGGGATGGCGAGGTCAGCGACCACCATCCACGCCGCCCGGCCGCAGCGATCCCCGCGGATGGGACATTCACGGGGATGTACTGCCGCTGGGTGCTTGTTGCGATTTGGCGGCTGCTCTTTCCCGAACCGGTTTCGGGGAGGGAGATCGCGGCAGGGTGGGATCGGTGGCGGTGGCTGGGCACTTCGGCTGGCCAGGAACTCCGCCGTCCCGAAGGTGCTCGTCCCGTCCGTCCGCTCGGATTCGGCCGGCGGCGTACGCGGTGGCTGGTCGCCGCTGCGGCCGGATCTACTGAGACGGGTGGCTGGTGCGGTCTACGGCTGAGGGGGATGGTGCGGTCGGCGATCGCAGTTCCCGTTGCCTGAGGTTCCGGGCTTCGGTTGCCGCCAGTGACGAGGACGCCTGTCAGGTGGCCCGTCTGCGGTGGTTACTGCAGATCTGTGGGGATCTACTGCCTCTGAGGGGCAGCGGATCCCCGCAAAGACGCGATGAACGGCCGCGCCGAGTCTGCAGGTTCACGGAGTCTTCCTGCCACTGGGTGCTGGTTGCGGTATCGCTCCCCAAACCGCTTCGGGGAGTGTTTCGTCCTCCCGGAGGGCGAACCGGGGAGCGTTCACCCCCCGAATCCGTACAAAATCCTCCCCAAACCGGTTTGGGGAGGATGCCGCCTGCCACATCGCAACAGGCTCCGAGCCGGAGTAGATATCCGTGAACCCCACAACCAGCACCTCTCGAACGACCGCAACCCACCAGCAGCTACCGAAGCCCGGAAGCCCGGGCAACCGACACGCGATCACCGGCCCCACCAACCACCTCAGCCAAAGGGGCCGCCCGCCACGCTTGCCGTTACAGAGCGGCCGCAGCGGCGAGCAACCACTGTCTGCCCAGTCGGCCTCCGGTGACGCGCGATCTGTGGACTCCTATTGCCACGGAGCGACCGCGAGACTCCACAAACCGACCATCACCGGCCGCCCGACCCTTTCGGCGAACCCTGCGGTTCGGTGGTCGCCCCCGCGTCTGGGGGGTTGCCCACTCGAAACACAGGTGGGCAACCCCTCAGTCGGGTGGGCAACCCCTCGGCTCCGGGGTTGCCCCCGCGTCCAGGGGGTTGCCCCCGCATCACTGGGGTTGCCCCCGCATCCGGGGGGTTGCCCACTCGAAACACAGGTGGGCAACCCCTCAGTCGGGTGGGCAACCCCTCGGCTCCGGGGTTGCCCCCGCGTCCAGGGGGTTGCCCCCGCATCTCCGGGGTTGCCCCCGCGTCTGGGGGGTTGCCCACTCGAAATACGGGTGGGCAACCCCTCGGTCTAGTGGGCAACCCCGGCGGGTGGAGGGTGGAGGGTGGGTGGAAATCGGGTGGGCGGGGGGCGGATGGCCTTCTAGGCTTGGGGGTATGGCTGAGCTGGTGGTGCCGGGTGTGGGGTGGCAGGAGTCGTGGCTGGAGTCCATGGCTGAGTGGGGGGATGTTGCGCAGGACGGGTCCGGGTATCACGCGGAGCTGCACGATGTGCAGAGTGCTGAGGGGTTTGCGGCCTGGGTTCGGTATCTGCGGGAGCGGAGTGATCCGCGGACGCCGATGCGGGCGGGGTTTGTGCACGCTACGCACTGGTGGATCGTCGAGGGCGACGAGTACCTGGGCGCGATCACACTGCGGCACAGCTTGACCGACAAGCTGCTCGAGGGTGGTGGACACATCGGGTACGGCGTTCGCCCGTCGGCCCGTGGTCGCGGGCTCGCGGCGTGGGCGCTGGGGGAGGTTGTGAAGCACGCGCGGGAGCAGGGGCTGGAGCGCGTGCTGGTGAGCTGCGACGACGCCAACATCGCCTCGGCGAAGACGATCGAGCGCAACGGCGGCGTACTGGAGGACATCCGGGAGACCTGGCTGGGGACGACCCGGCGGTACTGGATCACCACCTGACTGGTCTACCCGAAGTCGCCCGGAGCCGTTGCCGGGCGACCGAACCATCACTAAACTTCGGAACTCAGGAACTATCTACGAGATCTCGAAGGATGGTGCGATGCGGGTCGCGCTGGCAGGGCTCGGGGACATCGGTGTCTCCGCCCACCTGCCTGCCCTGCTGAGGCATCCCGGGATCGAGCTGGTCCAACTCGTCGACCCCGATCCCGGCCGCCGCGCAGAACTCGCCGGCTTGGGCATTCCGCTGAATGCCGAGCTGGACGCCACAGCCTGCGACGGCGTGGTTCTTGCGACGCCACCCTGGGTCACTCCGCAGCTGACGGTGGACTGCGCGCGGGCGGGGTTGTTCGTGCTGGCGGAGAAGCCGGTGGCTACTTCGATGGCAGCTGCCAAGGTCTATGACCAGCTGGACGAGCGGTGGCGAGTGCAGGTCGGGCTGACGTATCGGCATGATCCGGCGATCGGCCAGCTGGCCGCCTGGATCGCCGACGGCACGCTGGGCGAAACCGTTCTGGTCCGTGCACACATTTACGACGAACCGTTCCGCCCGGGCGACGCCGAGCACACCGCCCGAATCACCGCCACCCTCGAACACGGCCCGCCGCCGGTTCACGAGGGCGCGCACGTATTCGACTGGCTGACCCACCTGCTAGGTGGTGAATGGACAAGCATCGACGACCAGTGGGCGATGCAGACGCGCAAAGATCTCCCCACGCCAAACCTCGGCGGCGCGCGCCTTACCTACCCCGGCGGACATCAGGCGCTGGTCGAGTTCGGCTGGTTCACCGGCGCACTCCCCCGCTGCGAGCTGAGCGTCCTCGGCGACCGCGGCCTCGCGGTGCTCGACGGGTTCACCTTCGACCTGACACTGACCACCGCCGAGGGCGAGCGCGTCGTCCGCTTCCCCGGTGATCGAGCAACCAGATGCTTCGACCGGCAGCTCGATCGATTCGTTGCCCTGTACAACGGTGCGACCGCGGACCCGTCGCTCGATGACGGCCTGGCTGCGCTCCGCACCGCCCAACTCGTCGCGGGGAGGCCCGCATGCTGATCTCCTGGCACCACACCAACCGCAGCGAACTCAACGAGCTGTTGCCCGAGGCAATCGTCATCCTGCCGATCGGCGCCACCGAACAGCACGGCCCGCACCTCGCCACCGGGACCGACTGGATCCTCGCCGAGGCCGTCACCAAGCAGGCCGCCCAGCTCGTCCACGACCGCGCCGCCCGCCCGCTCGTCCTCGCACCAACCCTCCCGTACGGCGCCTCCGACCACCACCTGCCGTTCGGCGGCACGCTCTCGCTCACCCCGGAGACGCTCCTCGCCGTCCTGCTCGACCTAACCCGCTCACTGGCCGCCTCAGGCGGACGCCGACTCCTCCTGGTCAACGGGCACGGCGGCAACATCGGCATCTGTCACGCCGCAGCAGCGGCCGCCTCCAGCCGGTACGACGTCAACGTCGCGCATCTCGACTACTGGCAACTGGCCCGCGACACCGGCGACACCCCGGTCCCAGGCCACGCAGGAATCTTCGAGACCGCCCTCGTACTGGCGCAGGACGAAGCACTTGTCGCAGAACGCCACCCGCGCTCCGAACCATTGAGCGGGCCGGCGATCGACGGTGTGCATTCGGCAGAGTCCTGGCGGCGGATTGACGGCTACACGGATCATCCAGAGCGAGCCACCACCGAAGCCGGACGGATCTGGTTCGAGCAGTTGGCAGGTGCGCTTGGGGATCGTTTGCTTGAGCTTGCGGAGGCGCTGTGATCGACTTTCACACCCACACGCCGGCGTGGGAAACCGCGACCTGGTTGGGCGGAGCCGCGTTCGGCGCGGATGAGTTCGTCACGTTCATGGACTCGGCCGGCATCGACCAGGCGGTCGTGCTGAGCCACGACGGGTTGTTCGATCCGACCCCGGAGTCGAACGATCGGCTGGCTGAGTTCGTCCACAAGTACCCCGATCGGCTGACCGGTTTCGGCACAGTCGCAGTACGACGCAAGACCGCCGTACAGGAGGCTGAGCGGATGGTCGGCGAGCTCGGCCTGCGCGGTCTGAAACTGCATCCGTGGCTGCAGGGGTTCAGCATGCACGAGCGCTCGCTCGACCCGATCTGCGAGGTCATCACCGCAGCAGGTGGCGTCCTGCTCAGCCACGACGGCACCCCGCCGTACTCGACCGCAGGGCAGATCGCCGCCCTGGCTCGCCGGCATCCGAAACTGCGCGTGGTGCTCGGTCACGGCGGGCTGCACGACCTCTGGCGGGAATCCCTCGCCATGACCCAGGAGACCGAGAACCTCTACCTCTGCCTGTGCGGAACCCCGCCGTACGCCGCCCGGCGCATCCTCGCCGAGGCTCCCCCGCACAAGGTCCTGTTCGGCACCGACGCCGGTCTGTCCGACAAGGCCAGCCAGGACTATGCCGTTGCCCGGGTCAAGGAGATCGACGGCTGGGGCATCACCGACGCCCAACGCCAGGCGATGCTGATCGACAACCCCCGCCGCCTCCTGGCCAAACCATGAGCACGATCGCAGCGATCCAGACCGCATCCATCAGCCTCGAGGCGGACCCCGAACTCCTGGTCCGGGGCGCCCGAGGCGCCCACGACCGCTCAGACTTCCTGCTGGTCCGCGTCATCACCAGCGACGGCATCGAGGGGTACGGCGAGGTCAGCGCAACGCCACTGTGGTCGGGCGAGGACGGCACCTCAGCCGATCACTTCATCCGCACCATCCTCGCCCCTGCGCTCATCGGCTCCCCGCTCACCCCGGTCGGCGCCGCGGACGAGCTGATGGACAAGGTTCTGCACGGCAACCCGTTCACCAAGGCCGGCGTCTCGATCGCCCTCTGGGACGCGTTCGCCCGCACGCTCGACGTTCCGTTGGCTGTCGCGCTCGGTGGTCCCTATCGCACCGAAATCCCGATCAAGCTCTCCCTCTCCGGCGACGGCGAGCACCTCGAACGCGCCTACCGGGCAGCCACCGCGGCAGGCTTCGGCGCCTTCAAGGTGAAGGTCGGCCTCGCCAACGACCTCCAGCGCGTACGGCGCGCACGCCAGCTGGTCGGCGACGCGTTCCTCGGCACGGACGCGAACGGCGGCTGGTCCCGTGCGGACGCCACCCGCATCATCCCCGAACTCGCCGCCCTGCACGTCGACTTCGTGGAGCAACCCCTCGAACCGCGCGACCTCCAGGGCCTCCGCGAACTCCGCCAGCTAGGTCTCCCGGTCATCGCCGACGAGTCCGTCTTCGGCCTGCACGATCTCGTCGACGTGATCGACGCCCGCGCCGCCGACGTCATCAGCCTGTACGTCGGCAAGTCCGGCGGCCCCGGGCGCGCCGTACAGATGGGTCAACTCGCCACCGCGCACGGCCTCGACATACTGATCGGCTCGAACGGCGAACTCGGCATCGGCGCCGCGGCCCAGTTGCATGTCGCGGCCGCGTTACCCCGGCTGTCGGCGTACCCGAGTGACATCATCGGCGCCCACTACTACACCGAAGATGTGCTGGCGAAGCCGCTGGACAGTGACGGCCGGACGGTTCGGCTGAGCGGTGAACCCGGCCTGGGAGTGACCTTGCGAGCCGACCTGTTGCGGGAGTTCCGATGATCGTCGATGTCCATGCGCACACCCCGACCCACCGCGACGTGGTGCCCGACGACGAGCGCCAGGTGTTCACGAGCTGGCGCAACGACCGGCCGGTGGTGACGACCAACACGTGGGCCGAGTACGACGACGCGATGGCCGCCGCCGATGTGTCGATCGTCTTCAACATCGCGGTCGACGACCCGCTGGCCGCGACCGGCCTCCCCTACCTGCCGGAACGCTGCAACGACAACACCATCGAGTTCGTCCAGGCCAATCCGGCCAAGCGGATCGGATTCATGTCCGTGAACCCGACCGCACCCGGCGCTCTCGACGAAGCCGACCGTTGCCGTGAGCAAGGACTCGTCGGCGTGAAGCTCGGCCCGAACTACCAGAACTTCGACCCGCTCGGCGAGCCCGCCCTCGCGTTCTACGACTACTGCCAGCAGCACGGTCTGCCGATCCTCTTCCACTCCGGTGCCTCCCCGATCCGCGAAGCCCCGCTGCGCTACACCTATCCGCTCGTCACCGACGAGATCGCGCTGCGGCACCCGGAGCTGCGGATCGTGATGGCGCACATGGGTCACCCGTGGAGCCGCGAGACCGTCGTGACGATCCGCAAACACCCGCATGTGTACGCCGATGTGTCGTCCATCTACCTCCGTCCGTGGGTGCTGTACCAGTCGCTGATCAACGCGGTCGAGTGGGGCGCTGCCGGCAAGCTGCTGCTCGGGTCGGACTTCCCGATCGCCAACACCGGCGAAGCGATCGCTGGCCTGCGCACGGTCAACGACATGCTCGAAGGGACCAAGCTGCCGCGGGTTCCGGACGAGGTCATCGACGGAATCATCCACGCCGACGCCCTCGGCGCTCTCGGGTTGAAGGTGCCGCAATGATCGACCGGGGCGGTGGGGCGGGGAAAGAATTGAGACTAGATGCGCACTGCCGGATCGGAGACAGTCGGGAAGCCGAGCTGAAACCCATCGACCTGATCGCGACGATGGATGCCCTCGGCATCGATCAGGCACTGGTCGCGCCCGGCGAACGCTGTATCGCCTACGACAACCGCGAAGGCAACGAGACCACGACCACGGCCGCTGCGGAATCGAACGGCCGGCTGCTCGCCTACGCCGTGGCCAACCCGTGGCGCGGCCGAGCGGCCCTCGACGAGCTCGACCGAGCGCGCGATGCCGGTGCAGTCGCGCTGGCCGTCGATTCGATCCTCCAAGGCTTCGACCTGCTCGACGGACTACTCGACCCACTCCTCGACTTCGCCGCGACCGCCGGCTGGTTCGTCTACGTCCGGACCGGTACGCCGGCCACCGCGCTCCCGCTGCCGTTGGCGACCCTCGCCCGGCGTCGACCCGAGCTGCCGGTGCTGATGGGCAAGAGCGGTGCGACCGACTTCTGGATCGACGCCATCCCGGCCCTGCTGCACGCTCCTAACCTGTACGGCGATACGTCGTACGCGCCGTGGGACACCGTGCTGAACGGTTTCCTGGCCGAGCCCGAGATCGGGGCCGGCCGGCTGATGTTCTCGACCGATGCGCCGTACACGGTGCCGGTCGCCGAAGTCGATCGGATCCGCGACTGGCCGATCGGCGACGACCAGAAGTCCGCGGTATTCGGCGGCAACCTCGCCCGGCTGCTCGCCCGGTGACCCTTAGGGAGGACGAAATGGCCACCACAGCAATCGGTTCCGCACGGCCCACCGACGCGTCTTTACTCGTCCGCGGGGTGTCCCCCGTGCTCGAAGTCCCGTTCACCGCCGACGGCGCGGTGGACTACGCCGGCTTCGACCGCGTCGTCAGCTACGTGCTCTCGACCGGCGTCACCAGCGTGATGTTCCCGGGCTTCGCATCCGAGTTCCACAAGCTGTCCGAGGACGAGCGGCGGAAGCTGACCGGCATGCTGCTGGAACACACGCGCGGCCGCAACGACGTGGCCGCGGTGGTCGCCGTACAGGATCATGCGACGCGGCTTGCCGCGCAGCGTGCGATGGAGTCGGTGCAGGCCGGGGCCGACCTGATCAACCTGCTGCCGCCGCACTTCCTGTCGCCGTCGCGCAACGCACTGGCCGATCATGTCCGCACGGTGCTGACCGCGATCGACCCGATCCCGATGGTGCTGCAATACGCGCCGAGCGAGACCGGTACCAGCCTCGACGCCGACCTGCTGCGCTCGATCGCCCAGGACCACCCGAACCTCCGCCTGGTCAAGGTCGAGTCGAGCCCGCCCGGCCCACTGATCGCCGAGCTCGCAGCCGGTACGCCGTCCCTCGCCGCACTGGAGGGGTACGCCGGGGTCCAACTCCCCGACGCGATCCGCCGCGGCGCGGTCGGCACGCAGCCGGGTTGTTCACTCACCGAGATCTACGTGGAGATCTGGCGCCACTTCGCCACCGGCGACGAGGCCGGCGGGGTCGACCTCCACCGCCGCCTGCTCCCCTACATCTCCTACTGGATGCTCGACACCGAGCGCATCATCGCCGCCGAGAAACTCATCTCCGTCCGCCGCGGCCTCTTCGACTCCCCCTACTGCCGCGAGCCCGCCCACCACCTGGACACCGAAGAGATCCGCATGGTCGACCAGGCTCTCCTCGAGTTCGCCGACCTCCTCCCGCGGCTCGGTTGAAGAGCTGCCTCACTGGCGAAGGCGGGCGGTGAGGGCGTGACCGTGCATGAGTTCGGCGTCGGCGATCGCGGCGGTCGAGGGCGCGACTATGCGTGCGCCACCTGGGGTTAGGCGCTGGTAGGTGACGGTCTTCAGGAACTTGCCGACCCAGAGACCGCCGGTGTAGCGGGCGGCGCGGCCGGTGGGCAGGACGTGGTCGGTACCGATCGACTTGTCGGAGAACGCGACGGTCGCCTCGGGGCCGATGAACAGCGAGCCGTAGTTGCGCAGGTTGGCCGCGTACCAGTCGTCATCGCTGGTCTGGATCTCGAGATGTTCCGGAGCATAAGCATCCGAAACCTGAACGGCCTCTTCGCGCGACTCGCAGACCACGACCGTGCCGTGATCACGCCAGGCCGCGCCGGCGACCTCAACCGTCGGCCAGTCACCGGCCAACCAACGCTCCACCTCCGCGATCACCGCCGTACCGAAGTCACGGGAGGTGGTGACGAGCAAGGCCGGGCTGTTGAAACCGTGCTCGGCCTGGCCCAGCAGATCGGCGGCGACCAAGCGCGGGTCTGCGGTCTCGTCGGCGATCACGGCCACCTCGGTCGGCCCCGCCAGCAGATCGATGCCGACCGTGCCGAAGAGCTGCCGCTTAGCCTCGGCGACGTACGCGTTGCCGGCTCCGACGACCAGGTCGACCGGGGGAACGTCCTCGATCCCGAAGGCCATGGCAGCAAACGCTTGGACACCACCCAGACAGACGATCACGTCCGCGCCGGCCAGGTTCATCGTGTAGAGCTGCGGACCGTAGATGCCCTGGCCGTCCCGCGGCGGCGCGACCGCGACCACCGTGTCGACCCCGGCGACCTTCGGCACGGTCACGGTCATGATCGACGACGCGATCAGCGGGTACCGGCCACCCGGCGAATACGAACCGACCTTCGCGACCGGCACATGACGATGCCCCAGTACGACGCCCGGCAGCGTCTCGAGCTCCAGATCCTGCAACGTGTCCCGCTGCGCCCCGGCGAACCGCTCGACCTGACTCCGCGCGAACTCCAACTGCTTCGCAAGCTCGTCGTCGACCGTCTCCGCGGCCGCCTTGATCCGCTCCGCCGGTACGACGAAGGTCGGCGGCTCCCAGCCATCCAGCTGGGCCGACCACCGCCGAATCGCCGGCTCCCCCTCGTGCTCCACCTCGCGAAGGATCCGGCTGACGGTGTCGATCACCTCCTGCTGCCGCACGACCTGCTGCGGCCAGCCGGTCTTGAGGTGCTCGGCCATCAGGTCTCCTCAGGTCGTTGCGAAACAGCGTGAGATCGCTGTGAAGATACGTGCCGGACGGTCGGCCAGGTAATGGTCGATGACGGACACGAGTGGACCACTCGTGCGCAGCGTCCAGTCCCCGCGCTCCTCGAATCCGCCGTTGCGGATGTCGAGCCCGAGCCCCTCGACATGGTCGACCCCGACATCGATGTACTGCCCGGCAATGTCTTTCAGGACCCGTAATCGGAAGGTCACCTCGACCTCGTTGCGATCGGCAACGTATTTGGTGACGTCGACCGGCCCTTCCATCCCATCCCCGTTGGTCCACACCGGCCAGCGTTGCTCGTGCAGATCCATCGTCCACACGACGGCTCCGTCGATCAGCAGCTGAAGCTCGTAGATCCCCGGATCGATGCCCGATGCAAGGAACCATCGGTGGTACCAGAACGACACCTCGTACCGGCTCAGCCGCGGATCGACCCGCACCCGCTGCGAGGCCGAGGCGGACGACGTGGCCGGTGTCTTCGCCCGATTGTTGATCAGCGCGAGCCGACCGGTCCCGTAGAGAGCCTTGTTGTCCACCGAGGGCGCCGGGCCGTCGTCCAGCTGGGTTCCGTACGCAATCACGCCGGGGATCCGACCGGCAGCGACGTACTGGGCAGTGGTCGTCAGGGTCGCGGTGCAGTACTCCGGGGTGGCGTGCAGCGGCGCGTCGAGGAATCGGCCGGTGTAGATCAGCGGGATCAACTCGAGTCCGCGCGGTTCGGTGTGCTCGAGGATCTCGTCCAGGCACGCGCCGAGCGAGTCCGCCACGGTCGTGTTCTCGTGACGACCATCGAGGAACGGATAGATGATCCCATCCACGTACGGCGCGTACTTGTCCAGGAACTCCGGATCCGTCGCCTTGCCGAAGTACGCACAGGTGTAGAACCGCAGCTCCGGACTGATCGCCTCCGCGACATCAAGAAACTCGCGCATGTACGTCGGCGTGAACAGCTCGGCGTTTTCACCGACCTCGAAGTCGTCGATCGCCCAGGCCGTGAAGTTCCGGTACTTCACCGCGAGCTCAGCGAACGCCTTTGCCCAGCTGACGTAGTCGAGCCGATAGGGACGCGAGGCACGCCCGTACGCCGAAGTCTCGCTGGGCGGAACGATGTACGGGATGACGTCGATCCCGGCGATCGCAGCGGCCGGCAGGAACTCGTTGCAGAGATCGTCGAAGTCGGTCGCGGAGTCCCAGATGCAGAACAGGTAGGTGTTGACCCGCAACTGCAGCAGCCGGCTGATCAGCGCCGGGGTGTCGAGGTGCCGGTAGCCGTCGGCGCGCGGTGCACGTTCACGCAGCGCGGCTCCGACGGTGTTGCCGCCGGTCAGGGTCGCCTTGATGCCACCGGCCGGCGAGGGATACGAACCCATCGGGAATCACCGTCTTCGGGGATGGGAAATCGATTTCAGATTCCCGAAGCGTAGACACCCCGACGACCGCAGGCAAGACCGGGCGGAAACCGGTTAGACCACTTCGGCGCCGAGGCGCTCCGAGATCGTGGCGGCGAGCTGGACGAGCGCGGTCTGCGCCTGCTTGCGCTTGTCGCGGGTCAGATCGCGGGCGAACGAGGTCACGCCGACCGCACCAGCAACGTGGCCGCCGGCCGCGAAGAATGGAGCGGCGACACAGGAGATGTCGGCCTGCTCCTCCTGGTCCTCGACCGCGAATCCCTGCTTGTGCACCTTGGCCAGCTCGGCCCGGAAGGTCTCCTCCGTGACCGGCTTCGCCTTCGGCCCGTAGCCCTGCTCCAGATGACCGAGCAACGGCGTCAGTTCGTCATCCGGCAGGTACGCCGCGATCGCCTTACCGAGGGCGGTCAGGTTGAAGTGCGAGACCTTCCCCGGGTAGGTGTCGAACTGGATGAACCCGGGCAGCGCGGCCTTGGCGACGTACACGATCGAGGTTCCGGTGAGGACGCCGATGTGCACCGGCATCCGGAGCCGGTCGGCGACGTCGCGGAGCTCGCGGTTGGCGACCGAGGACAGGTCGACCTTGCGGATCAGCTGGGTGGCCAATCCGTACAACCGCAGGGTCGGCCGCCAGAAGTGGCTGCGTCCGACCACTCGCCGGCTTGCGTAGTCGCGTTGCTCGAGGGTGTAGACGATCGACGCGCAGGTGGCGAGTGGGATGTTCGCCTTCTTCGCCAGCGCGGTCAGCGTCAGCTCCTCGTCGGAGGTGACCAGGGTCTCGAGCACCGTCAGCGCCCGCGCCACCGCCGGTGACGGCGACCGCTCCTCAGTGCTTCCCATACCGGCTCCTACCTCCGTCTGAAACTGGCTCGCAGTGTAACCCGCGGCTCCGGGGCCGCCCGAAGGTTTCTGCCCCAATTGGTATATACGGAATCACAGAGATCAACCTCAGATCTTGAAGTCTTCGGCGAATCGTGTCACCTTCCGTGCAAAAGGAGGAAATCGATGTCCGAACCCCTGAACCGCCGGACCTTCCTCCGGGTGTCCGGTCTGTCCCTGTCCGTCGCCGCCGTCGCGGGCTGCTCGTTCTTCTCTACCGACGCGAAGAAGACCACGACCTCCGGCGTGGCCGCCGACGCGGGCGCCAAGGAGTCACCGGCGCTGGCCCGCCTGGTCAAGGACGGCAAGCTGCCACCACTCGAGCAGCGGCTGCCGAAGACCCCGATGGTGCTCAAACCGATCCAGTCCCCCGGCAAGTACGGCGGGGTCCTGCAGCGCGGGTCGATCGACCGCAACGCGGCCCAGAACGGGTACGTCGAGTTCGCCGGCCTGGTCGAGTGGACGCCGACGACCCCGGCCAAGGTCGGCCCCGGACTGGCCGAGAAGTGGGAGGTGCTGGACGGCGGCAAGGTCTACGTCTTCCATCTCCGCGAAGGCCTGAAGTGGTCCGACGGCAAGCCGTTCACCACCGACGATCTGATGTTCACGTACGAGAAGTCGTACCTGAACAAGGAGCTCAACCCGATCTTCCCCGGCTGGCTGAGTCCCGGTGGCAAGCCCGGCAAGTTCGTGAAGGTCGACGACCACACGCTGCGGATGGAGTTCGCCGTACCGCACGGTCTGCTGCTGCGCTATCTGTGCTTCATCGGGCTGACCGGTTTCGACTCCAGCTCGGCGCTGCTGCTGCCGGCGCACTACCTCAAGCAGTTCCACAAGGACTTCGCCACGCCCGCGCAGATTCAGGCGGAGATGAAGAAGAACCCGGCGCCGACCTGGGCCGACTTCTTCAAGAGTCGCCGGCACATCTGGAAGAACGCCGACGTACCGGTCCTCGGCCCGTGGAAGCTCGTCGCACCCTTGCGCGGCTCGGGTGTGACCGCACGCCTCGAACGCAATCCGTACTACTGGAAGGTCGATGAGCAAGGCCGCCAGCTGCCGTACATCGACAGCCAGCAGTACACCGTGATGCCGGCCGAGACGCTCGGGCTGCGTGCGGCGAACGGCCAGCTCGACCTGCAGGTCACCGACATCCAGGCCGAACAACTTCCACTGTTGATCCGCAACCAGGAGTCCAAGGGCTACAAGGTCAACCGTTGGGTCGCCGAGCCGAATACATCGCTCAACTTCAACCAGAGTCACCCTGATCCGGTCCTCCGTGAACTGTTCCAGAAACTGGACTTCCGCGCCGGCCTCTCGCATGCGATCAACCGCAAGGAGATGAACGACGCCTTGCTCGCCGGGCAGGGGTTCGTCCGGCATCCGTGCGCCCAGCCCGAGGACGAGTACTGGGAAGACGGCATGGGCCAACGCTTCATCGCGTACGACGTTGCCGAGGCCAACAAACGCCTGGACGCGGCCGGTCTGATGCGGCGCGGTGCTGACGGCATGCGGCTCCGGCCGGACGGCAAGAAGCTCCAGCTGGTCGGCCGCTGCTTCGAGGTCGGCGTCGGCATCGCCGCGATCACCGTGCTCGAGTACGCCCGCCGGTACTGGAAGGCGGTCGGGATCGATCTGGTCCCGAAGCCGATCTCGCTGGACCTCTGGTACGAGGAGATCCCGCACGGCGACTACGACCTGGTCGCCTATCCCCCGGCCACCATCCTCTGGGACATCGACTCGCTCTGGTACATCCCGACCAGCGGCCTGACCTACTGGGCGCCGAAGTACGGCAACTGGTACGGCGATCCGAAGGGCAAGTTCGCGCTCGAACCGACCGGTGACATCCGCAAACTGCAGACCACCTACGACGAACTGCTGATCACCGCCGACGACACCAAGCGCCTCGACCTCGGCCGGCAGATCCTGCGGCTGCACGACGAGAACGTCTGGATCATCGGCACGGTCGCGACGCCGTTCCAGCCGTTGATCTCGGCCGGCGACCTGCGCAACGTCCGGCCCGATGCGATCGCCAGCTTCCGCACCCACTACGAGAACGCCTCGGCACCCGAGCAGATGTACTTCGACAACCCGGACAAGCACGTTTGATGCCTCCTCAAGGGACGTTGGTGCCTCTAGCGGTGGTCCAGTCGTTCGCTGGCAGAGCGGAGGAGGAGAGCGATGCGGAGCATCTCGCGACGACGACAACGCCGCCAGCGGGCGTCTGGGGCGCCGCTAGAGGTGCCGAACGTTCCTTGAGGAGGCATTAAATGGGCGGCTATCTCGTACGTCGAGTGCTCGCGATGCTGCCTACCGTCGTACTGATCTCGTTGGTGTCGTTCCTGATCATCCAGCTGCCGCCGGGCGACTACCTGACCACGGTGGTCGCCAAGTTCCAGGCGCAGGGGCAGTCGCTGCCGCCTGAGCAGTTGGTGGCGTTGCGGCAGCAGTACGCGTTGGACGCTTCACCGCTGGAGCAGTACTGGCGGTGGATCACCAACATCGTGCTGCACGGCGACTTCGGTACGTCGTTCGAGTACAACAAGCCCGTCTCGACTCTGCTCGGTGAGCGGCTGCCACTGACCTTGGGGCTCGGGCTCGTCACCTGGATCGTCGGGTGGAGTATCGCGCTGGTGGCCGGGATCTACTCGGCGGCTCGGCGGTACTCGAAACTCGACTACGTCATCACGACGCTGAGCTTCCTCGGCCTCGCGATCCCCGGCTTCCTGATCGCCCTGACCGCGGTCTACCTGCAGTTCAAACTGTTCGGGCGGACCGTGTCGGGCATCTTCTCGCCGGAGTTCGAGGGCGCGGCCTGGAACCTCGGCAAGCTGCTCGACCTGTTCGGCCATCTCTGGTTGCCCGTGCTCGTGCTCGCTTCCGGCGGGATCGCGGGCACCGTCCGGGTCCTCCGGGCGAATCTCCTCGACGAGCTGCACAAGCCGTACGTGACCGCCGCTCGTGCTCGCGGTCTCACCGAGCGACGCCTGCTGATGCGCTACCCGACCCGGGTCGCGCTGAATCCGTTCATCGCCACCATCGGCTGGACCATCCCCGCGCTCTTCGACGGCGAGGTCCTGGTAGCGACGGTGCTCGGCCTCGAGACCACCGGCCCGCTGCTGCTCAACGCCTTGAAGAGCCAGGACATGTACCTGGCCGGTGGCATCATCCTGATCGCCTGCATCCTGACCGTGATCGGCACGCTTCTCTCCGACCTCCTCTTGGCAGTCGTCGATCCACGCGTCCGCGTCGGGTACGTCGGATGAGCGAACCCACGCTGGCCTTGGCCTCGCAACGCACGCTGGTCTGGCGCCGCTTCAAGCGCAACAAGCTCGCGGTGGTGTCCCTCTGGATCGTCGGCTTCATCTACTTCGTCGCCGTCTTCTGCGAGTTCCTCGCTCCGCACGCACAGGACACCTACGCCGCCGACCGCGCCTTCGCGCCGCCTCAACTGCTCAAGGTCTCGCTCACCTCAAGCCCGCATCTCTATGTCAACGGCTACCAGGGCACGCCGAACCCGGAGACGCTGCTCCGCGACTACACCGTCGACAAGACTCAGCGGTACGGCGTTCGCCTGTTCGCGAAGGGTGATTCGTACAAGCTGTGGGGGCTGATCCCAGCCGATCGGCATCTGTTCAGCACGAGTCGCACCGATGCGCCGTTCCATCTCCTGGGAACCGATGACCAGGGACGCGACCAGTTCTCCCGACTGATCTACGGAACCCGGATCTCGATGTCGGTCGGCCTGATCGGGGTCGCTGCCGCCCTCATCCTCGGCCTGCTGCTCGGCGGGATCTCGGGGTACTTCGGTGGGCTGACCGACGGGATCGTGCAGCGGGTGATCGAGTTCTTCATGTCGATCCCAACCCTGCCACTCTGGCTCGGCCTGGCCGCCGCCGTACCGCCGGGGTGGAGTCCGTTGAAGACGTACTTCGCGATCACGCTGATCCTCTCGCTGATCGGGTGGACCGGGCTGGCGCGGGTGATTCGCAGCCGGTTCCTGCAGATCCGGGGCGAGGACTTCGTGCTGGCGGCCGAGCTCGACGGCGCGCGCTGGCATCGGGTGGTCGGACGGCACATGCTCCCGGCGTTCACCAGCCACATCATCGCGTCGCTGACGCTCGCCGTACCGGGGATGATCCTCGGCGAGACCGCGCTGTCGTTCCTCGGCCTCGGGCTGCAGGCACCGGTGGTCAGTTGGGGCGTGCTGCTCGGGAGCGCGCAGAGCATCCGGGTGCTGACCGCGGCGCCGTGGCTGTTGTCGGCCGGGGTCGCGGTGGTGATCGCGGTGATGGCACTCAACTTCGTCGGCGACGGGCTGCGCGACGCCGCCGACCCCTACGAGTCGTGAGGCCACTGATGAGTCTGCTGGAGATCTCCGGGCTGAGCACCCACTTCGCCACCGCCGACGGTGTGGTGCGCGCGGTCGACGACGTCAGCCTGCGGATCGAACCCGGCCAGACAGTGTGCGTGGTCGGCGAGTCCGGGTGCGGGAAGAGCGTCACCGCGCGCTCGATCCTGCGGCTGGTCGATCCGCCCGGACGAATCGTTGCCGGGAGCATCCACTACCAACCGCCCGGCGGCGCTTCCCGTGTCGACTTGGCGGCATTGGACCCCGCCGGTACGGCGATGCGGCGGATCCGGGGCAAAGAGATCGGCATGGTCTTCCAGGAACCGATGGCCGCGCTCAGCCCGGTGCACACGATCGGCCGGCAACTGATGGAGACGCTGCTCCTGCACGAGCGGCTGAGTGCGCAGCGTCGGCATCCCGCAGCCGGAACAGCGGATCGACGCCTACTCGTTCCAGCTCTCCGGCGGGATGCGGCAGCGCGCGATGATCGCGATGGCACTTGCTTGCCGTCCGCAACTACTGATCGCCGACGAACCGACCACTGCCTTGGACGTGACGACGCAGGCGCAAATCCTCGACCTGCTGCGTTCGCTGCAGGAGGAGCGCGACATGGCGATGCTCTTCATCACGCACGACCTGGGCGTCGTCGCCGAACTCGCCGATCGGGTCGCCGTCATGTACCTCGGCACGGTCGTCGAGGAGTGCGATGTCGACTCCCTGTTCCACGACCCCCGGCACCCTTACACCCGCGCGCTGCTCCGAGCCGTGCCCCGAATCGAACGCCGCGTCCGCCGCCGCCTCCCCACGATCCGCGGCCAGGTCCCCCACCCCCAGCAACGCCCCACCGGCTGCGCCTACCGCACCCGCTGCGACCACGCCGTACCGGATATCTGTGCCGCAACGTCCGAAAACACGCCGACCACGTACCGCGGAGCTTCGGACGTTAGCGGGGTTTGGCCGCCGGCTGTCGGCGACGGGGAGCGGGAGGTGCGGTGCGTGCACTACCCGACCGCCGAGAGCATCCGCGACGGGCATGAGCTTCCGGAGCCGACCCATGTCGAGTGAGGAGATTCTGCGGGTGGAGAACCTGTCGATGCGGTTCTCCAGCGGGTCGGGGTTGTTCGGCCGGCGAACGTCGGTGCAGGCGGTCGACGACGTGAGCCTCGCCGTACGGCGGGGTGAGACGCTCGGACTCGTTGGTGAGTCCGGCTCGGGGAAGACCACACTCGGTCGATGCATCCTGCGCGCGTACCAACCGACGAGCGGGCAGCTGTACTACCGCCGTACCGACGGTTCGGAGGTCGACCTCGCCGTACTGTCGCGCGCCGAACTGCGGCCGTTGCGGACGGAGATCCGGACCGTCTTCCAGGACCCCAACTCGTCCCTCAATCCACGGATGACGGTGCAGCAGATCGTCGCCGAGCCGCTCGTAGTGAACAAGCTCGCGAGCGGCAGCGCACTGGTCGATCGGGTCGCCGACGCGCTCCGCCGATGCGGCCTGCGACCGGAGCTGATGCGGCGCTACCCGCATGCGTTCTCCGGTGGGGAGCGACAGCGGATCGGGATCGCGCGGGCGCTCGTCACGCAACCGCGGCTCGTGGTCGCGGACGAGGCGGTGAGCGCGCTCGACGTCTCCGTGCGGAGTCAGATCCTCAACCTGCTCGAGGACCTGCAAGACGAGTTCGAGCTGACCTACGTCTTCATCTCCCACGACCTGTCGGTCGTCCAGCACCTGTGCGACCGCGTGGCCGTGATGTACCACGGCAAAGTCGTCGAGGAGGCCACGACCGAAGACCTCTTCGACCAACCCCAGCACTCCTATACCCAAACCCTGCTGGCCTCGGTCCCGGTCCCGGACCCGCGGATGCGCCGGGTCAGGAGACCGGCTTGTACTCCTGAGGCAGTCGAGTCGTGATGCGGTCGAACAGTTCGCGGAGGGGTTCGCCGATCTCACGGCCGAAGTCGGTCAGGCCGTAGGTGACCTGAGGCGGGGTGGTGGGCTCGACCTCGCGCCAGACGAGCCCGTCCTGGACGAGGACGCGCAGCGTTTGGGACAGCATCTTCTCGCTGATGCCGTGGATGCTCTCGCGCAGTTCGTAGAAGCGCAGCGCGTTGGTGCGTAACGAGATCAGCACCCAGACGCCCCACCTGCTGGTGACGTGATCGACCACGTCACGCGCCAGGCAGTCGGTGTGAAACACCTCATAGCGGAGCCCGGGCTCGACCGGTGTGACCTGCACGCCTTCATCCACGTGGGGAGCTTACCTGCAGGTACGTCCTTACGAAAGGTAAGCCCGGCTCCTAGCGTCCTCTCCACAACGACACGAGGAGCACGAAATGATCGTAGTAACTGGCGCGACCGGAAACATCGGCCGGCCGTTGACGCAGACCCTGGCCGCGGCCGGGCAGCAGGTGACCGCGGTCTCGCGGCGCACAGCCGCCGTACCGGATGGGGTTCGGCATGTGACGGCTGATCTGGCCGAGCCGGCGAGCCTTCAGCCGGCGTTGGCCGGGGCGAAAGCGATGTTCCTGCTGCTGTCCGGCGATCTCCACGCTGCCGGCGCGAACCCGGCCGATCTCATCAGGTTGGCGGCGGCTCAGGGGGTACGGCGGCTGGTGCTGCTCTCCTCGCAGGGCGTTTCGACCAGACCGTTCGGCGAGACGCGGATCGCCATGCAGGCCCTGGAGGATGTACTGCGGGAGTCCGGCCTGGACTGGGCGATCCTGCGGCCGGGCGGCTTCGCCTCGAACGCTTTGTGGTGGGCCGAATCGATTCGCACCCAAGGAGTCGTCGCGGCGCCGTTCGGTGACGTCGGGCTGCCGCTGGTCGACCCGGCCGACATCGGCGAGGTCGCCGCGGCTTGTCTCGTGGATGACCAGTTCAGCGGTGGTGTGTACGAACTGACCGGGCCAGAGCTGATCACGCCGAACCAGCAGTCGTCCGTGATCGCCGCTGCGCTGGGCACCGCCGTACGGTTCCATGACCTCAGCCGTGCTGAGGCCAAGGCGGCGATGACTCACCAGATGCCGCCTGAGCTCGCCGACGACACGCTGGACATCCTCGGCGCTCCCAATGCCGCCGAACTGCGCATCAGCCCCGACGTGCAGCGGGTCCTTGGCCGCGCCCCGCGTTCCTTTGCTGACTGGACCGAGCGCAACCTCGCCGCCTTCCAGTGACTTCGGTCGCACCCGCCCGCGCTCCGGCTGGCGAGAGGTCGTACTGACGCGTTACGGTCGGTGCGTTTGCCAACAAGTTCAGCAGGGAGTAGTGGACCGTGTCGGTATCGCAGTCGGCAGAGCGCCCGGAGAAGACCTTCTTCGGGCATCCGCGTGGGTTGATGACGCTGTTCACGACCGAGCTGTGGGAACGGTTCAGCTACTACGGGATGCGCGCCATCCTGCTGCTCTACTTGACCGACAAGGCGCACGGCCTCGGCCTGGGTGAGTCGCTCGGGCAGGCCGTGGTCTCGATCTACGGCGCCTCGGTCTACCTGCTCTCGGTGCTCGGCGGCTGGTTCGCCGACCGCGTCTTCGGCGCCCGCCGCACCGTCCTGTACGGCGGGACCGTGATCGTTGCCGGCCACCTCCTGCTGGCACTGCCCGCGACCGGTACGGCGTACTTCGGGATCGCGCTGGTTGCCCTCGGCACCGGTCTGCTGAAGCCGAACGTGTCCACGATGGTCGGCACCCTCTACGAGCAAGGCGATGCGCGCCGCGACTCGGCGTTCTCGATCTTCTACATGGGGATCAACATCGGCTCGTTCTCGGCGCCGTTCGTGGTCGGGTTCCTGCGCCGGGAGTTCGGTTTCCATGTCGCGTTCGCGGCTGCCGCGGTCGGTATGACGCTGGCACTGATCGCCTACGTGCTCGGCCGCCGTACTCTGCACGGCCGCGGAGATACCCCGCCGAACCCCCTCACCGCGGCGGACCGACCGGGCATGATCAAGGTGACTGTCGCCGTACTGGCGTTGCTGGTGGTTGTGTTCTCGCTGTCGGCCTGGCTGTCCGGAGGCTTCGGGCCGAAGCCCGTCGTCGACGCGATCTCGTATCTCTGTTTCCTGGCCCCGATCGCCTACTTCACCATGCTGCTTCGCAGCCCGCTGGTGACGCCGGTCGAGCGGCAGCGCGTGCGCGCGTACATCCCGCTGTTCATCGCGGCGATGCTGTTCTTCATGGTCTTCGAGCAGGCCGCGACCACGCTGACCTCGTTCGCCGTCGACCGGACCGACCTGAACCTGTTCGGCGCCACGATCTCGCCGGAGTTCTTCGCCTCGGTGAACCCGTTCTCGATCATCATCCTGGCGCCGGTCTTCGCGGTGATCTGGATCAAGCTCGGCGATCGCGGCCCGGGCATCGGCCAGAAGTTCGCCACCGGCCTGCTGCTGGCCGGCATCTCGTTCGCCGTGATGGCGCTCGCCTCGAACGTCGCCGGCGCCAAGCTCGCGTCCCCGCTCTGGCTGGTCGTCGTCTACGTCATCCAGACCCTCGGTGAGCTCTTCCTCTCCCCTGTCGGCCTCGCGGCAACCACGGTCCTCGCTCCGCGCGCGTTCCTCAGCCAGATGATGGCGCTCTGGTTCCTCGCCCCCGCGGCCGGCCAAGCCATCACCGCCCAACTCGTGCAGGCCACGGAAGGCACATCCGACACCGCCTACTTCGGCGGGCTGGCAATCGTCACCATCGCCTTCGCGCTCGTCCTCTACTTCCTCGCGCCCTGGATCAAGCGCCACACCAAGCAGGACTGACGCTCTACAGAGGGCTGAGGCTCTACAGAGGGATGGGCTTCACTCCCGCGGGTGAGGCCCTTCCCTCCGCAAACGTCGATGCTCGAACCATGGAAGCAACCGACCGCCCCGTCCCCCGCTGGGCCTACCGTCTCGCCCACGCGATCCCGTTCGTCGTACTGCCCTCGAGCCTGTGGCGCATCGGCCTGGTCTTCGGCTCCTCGATGGGCATGCTCGACGCCACCGGCCAACCGACCTACGTCACCGGCTTCGGCGCCAAGCTCTATGTCCTGGGCCTGTCGCTCTTCCTGGAAGCACTGGCCCTACTCAGCCTCGGCCTGGTCCAGCCCTGGGGCGAACGAGTCCCCCGCTGGATCCCCCTGATCGGCGGCCGCCGCGTCACGCCGTACGCCGCCGTCATCCCCGCCACCCTAGGCAGCCTGGCCCTGATCGCCATGTGGACCTTCACCATGCACAACCTCTACACCGAAGGCGCTCTCTACTTCACCAGCACCTTCTGGCAATACCTCATGGTCGGCAGCTACAGCCTCCTCCACCTCTGGGGCCCGGCCCTCCTACTCGTCACCTGGTCCTACCACCGCCGCCGCACCGACACCCGTGTCCACGCCTTGGTGTGATTGGGCCGGTCAACCACTGTGGCCGGGTGCACCCGGCGGTGGCTCGTCGATTGCGGTGGCTTCTCGGGCTAGCCAAGAACCCCGCCTTCCCGAATGTGCTCGTCCCATCCGATCGCTCGGATTCGGCCGGCGAGGTCGGCGGTGGCTGATCGCCGCTGCGGCCGGTATTACTGAGGCGGGTGGCTGAGCAGGTCTACGGCTGAGGGGGATGGCGAGCCCGGCGACCGAGGTTCCGGTTGCTTGAGGTTCCGGGCTACGGCTGGGGTCGGCAGGGTGACGGTAGTCGGTACGTTCCGGTTGCTATCCCCAGAAAAAAGTACCGGCCAACAAACCGGGCAGGCGGCCGGTCTCGCGCCACCACTGGTGGCGCGAGACACCTTGTGACGGCCGGAGACCTGTTGCCACAGGTCTCCGGCCCCCGCTCGGTGTCTCCGGCCCCCGCTCGGTGTCTCCGGCCCCCGCTTGATGTCTCCGGCCGCCAGTGGCGGCGCGGATCCAGCGGGCCAGCGGGATCTGGGGAGTTCTACTGGCCGACTCGGCAGGTCAGGCTCCCCAGTCCGCCAATCACCGCCCCCGCCGAGTGAAGCCACCGTGCAGCCAGCACCCGAGTGTGAGGACCGTGCCGCCGGATATCGATTTCCGGCGACCTACTCCTCACACTCGACGCCCCACTCCTCACACTCGCACGATGGCTTCACTCGCGGCCGGCACGGTAGGTTCACTCGGCCGGAACGGAGGGTTCACTCGGGCAGCACGGTGGCTTCACTCGCCGACCGCACGGTGGCTTCACTCGCGGGCAGCACAGAGGGTCCACTCGCCGACGGCATCCCCTGGCCAACTGCTTTTGCCGGCAGCAACCACCCCGACGGGTCAGCCACCAAGCCTCCTGATCGTCGGCGGAAAGCACAGCACGTCAGCCGAAGGCAACGGGGAACCTCGGTCGCCGACCGCACCATCCGGCCCAGCCCAAGACCACCCCAGCCACCCGTCTCAATCAAACCGGCCGCAGCGGCGACCAGCCACCGCGTACGTTGCCGGCCGGATCCGAGCGGTCGGATGGGACGAGCGCCTTCGGGGCGGAGGGGCTACTGACCAGCCGAAGACCTCAACCCCCGCGACGGATCACCTGCCAAGCCTCCTCATCGTCGGGCGCAACCACAGCCCGTCAGCCACAGGCAACGAGGACCTCGGTCACCAACCGCACCACCACCCCCAGCCACTGACCGCCTCAGCCACACCGCTTCAGTAGAACCGGCCGCAGCGGCGAGCAACCAGTGCGTACGTCGTCGGCCGGATCCGAATGGTCGGATGGGACGAGCGCCTTCGGGGAGGCGGGGCTTCTGCTAGGCACAGGAGGTGGAACTGCCAGCACCTGCTGCACCCATCTTTGTGGAGATCTACTGCCGCTGGGTGGCAGTAGATCACCGCAAACCTCCCAACCAGGCAGATCGGATGCGGGTGGCGGCGTACACGGCGGGTTCGTCCCGGCCACAACTCGGGGGTGCGCACACCCGGCGGGGGCCTTGAACAGGTCCTACCTTGTTCACGCCCACCGTTTCCTGTTCACGCCCCCGGGATGCGACCGGGGATCGACAACCGGTTGAACGCAGTGGCGTCGATGCTGATCCGGCCGCCACCGACGAGGCCGGCGGGTTCGTCCCGGCCATAACTCGGGGGTGCGCACACCCGGCGGGGGCCTTGAACAGGTCCTACCTTGTTCACGCCCACCGTTTCCTGTTCACGCCCCCCGGATGCGACCGGGGATCGGCGACCGGTTGAACGCAGTGGCGTCGATGCTGGTCGGGCGGCCATCGACGGGGCCGGCGGAGTTCGCGTGGTTGATGCCCGCGCCTAGCGTCGCGGCGATCAGCAGGGCCGCGACGACGCCGGCGATCCGGCGGAACAGTTTGCCTGAGTTCACGAATCCCAGCGTTGACGCGACGGCAGCGCGGAACAACCGACCGGGATCGTTCGTGCACGATCGGACGGCGGTACGGCGTGATCGGGTAGCGCGGTCAGCGTGCTCGGGGACGGGGCTTCAAGGTGGTGCCGGGGAGGGGCGGGGCTGGCAGCGGGTCACCTTCGTAGCCCGGGACCATCGGGAAGCGTTCAGACCCTCCGGTGCTGATGGCGGCCTGCCACGCGTCGCGGGCTTCGACGATGTCCTCGTGGCTGCGGCCGATGAAGTTCCACCACATGACGAGCTCCTCGGTGAACGGTTCGCCACCGAGCAGCAGGAAGCGAACTCCGTTGTCAGAGGCAACCAAGTCGACCGACTCGCGACCGGCGCCGAGGTAGGCGAGTTCACCGAAGCCCGGCGTGAGATCCCCGACGGTCAGCGCGCCGTCGACCACCAGTACGGCGTACTCGTTGGAAGGTGTCAGTGGCAGGCTCAGCGACCGGCCAGCCTGGATCGTGACGTCCGCACCGACCAACGGAGTGTAGGCCGGAGCCGGGGAGGTAACGCCGGCAACGGTCCCGATCATCACGATGATGCGCGCGCCGTCCAGGTCCAGTTGCGGAAGGTCGGCGTACGCGTTGAAGGCCGGCGGGGTCGTCGTGCGAACCGAGTCAGGCAAGGCGACCCAGAGCTGCGCCCCATGCAGTTGCAGCGGAGTGTCAGGAGTGGACACCTCGGAGTGCGCGATGCCGTTACCTGCGGTCATGATGTTCAGCTCACCGGGCCGGACCAACGCATGCGAACCGACGCTGTCGCGGTGTTCGATCTCGCCCTCGAAGAGCCAGCTCACCGTCTGCAGACTCGTGTGCGGATGCGGCGGGACGAGCATCCCCTGCTCGCCCGGCGCGTCGTACGAATCGACGCGCTGGCTCAGATCGTCGGGACCGTAGTGATCGACGAAGCACCACGCGCCGACCATTCGGCGGTTCTTGTTCGGCAGCAATCGCCGTACCTTCGTGGACCGGCCGAGCACCACCTCACGCGGTTCGAGCAGCTCGAAGACCGGTCCCTGATCGGACCCGGTGCAGACGACCTCGGCCGGGTCCTTCTCCAGATCGCTCATGATGCCGTCCATTCGAGGAGTTCGTCGCGGTCCCAGGTGTTGATGACGCGTTCTGGCGCGATCTCAGCACCCTCGGCGCGTTCGCAGCCGTAGACCTGCCAGTCGAGCTGGCCGGGAGCGTGCGCGTCGGTGTCGATGGAGAACACACAGTCCATCTCGGCGGCCAGCGCGAGCAGGCGCTTCGGCGGGTCGAGGCGTTCGGGGCGGGAGTTGATCTCGACCGCCGTGTTGAACTGACGGCAGGCCTCGAAAACCACCTCGGCATCGAAGTCGGACTCGGGCCGGGTCCCCCGATCGCCGGTGATCAGGCGGCCGGTGCAATGCCCCAGTACGTCGACGTGCGGGTTGGCGATCGCCTTGACCATCCGCTCGGTCATCGGCTCGGAGGCCATCCGGAGCTTGGAGTGCACGCTGGCGACCACCACGTCGAGCCGGGCCAGGATCTCGGAGTCGCAGTCCAGCGAACCGTCGTCGAGGATGTCGACCTCGATCCCGTTCAGGATCGTGAAGCCGTCCAGCTCCTTGGACAGCTTCTTGTTGAGCTCGGCAACGACATCGAGCTGCTGCAACCGGCGCTCCCGGGACAGACCATTGGCAACCGTCAGACGCGGCGAGTGATCGGTGAGCGCCATGTACTTGTGCCCGAGCCGATGCGCCGTACGGGCCATCTCCTCGATCGGGCTTCCCCCGTCGGACCACTCCGAGTGCAGGTGCAGATCGGCCTGCAGTGCCGCGCGCATCGCCGTACCGGCCTCGGTCAGCTCACCGGCGGAACCCTCCAGCTTGGTCAGATACGCCGGGGTCGCGCCGTCCATCGCCTCCAGGATCACGGCCTCGGTCTTCGGCCCGATCCCCGGCAACTCGGTCAACGTCCCCGCCCGCCGCCGCGCCCGCACCTCAGCCGCCGGCAACCCCTCGATCGTGTCCGCCGCCCGCCGATACGCCTTCACCCGATGCGTCGGCTGCCGATCCCGCTCCAGGTAATACCCAATAGCCCGCAACGCCTCCACCGCCGCCGCCACACCCGCACTGTCACTCATTCCCCCATCATCGCGCTATCTCGTGGGTTGACCCATCAGGTGGCGGGTTCTGGACCCCCATGAGAGTCCAGAACCCACAATCTGATGGGGGGAACCCATCAGATTGTTCGCGGTGGAGTGGGGGTCGTAGGGCTAGGGTCGGGGGGTGGGTAAGGCGGAGACCAGGGCGCATTTGGCGCGGGCGGATCGGCTGCAGGGGCAGACGGGGGCGCTGGCGACGGCTGCTACGGCGGCTATGGACGAGAAGCTGCCGTGGTTCCGGGGGTTGTCGGCGCAGGATCGGTCGTGGATCGGGCTGGTGGCGCAGTCGGGGATCACTGCGTTCGTGGACTGGTTCCGCGATCCGGAGGAGCACTCGTCGATGCCTACCCGGATCTTCGGGTCCGCGCCGCGCGAGTTCACCCGGGTGATCTCGTTGCATCAGACGGTCGACCTCGTGCGGACCACCATCGAGATGATGGAGACCGCGATCGACGACCTGCTGCCGCCGGACGACGTACCGGCGGTGCAGCGGGCAATGCAGCGGTATGCCCGCGAGGTCGCGTTCGCGGCCGCGACCATCTACGCGCAGGCCGCCGAGATGCGGGGAGCCTGGGATGCGCGGCTCGAAGCGCTCGTGGTCGACTCGGTGATCCGCGGCGAGGCCGACGACTCGGTCCGCTCGCGAGCGTCCGCGCTGGGCTGGACCGGAGCAGCCGGTACGACGGGATCCGCCGAAGTCGCCGTGGTCGTCGGGCGCGCGCCGGCGGCGGAGGGCAATGCGAACGTGGCCGACGCCGTTCGGCACGCTGCCCGCGAGGCGGGTGCTGACGCTCTGTGTGCGATCCAGGGTGACCGGCTGGTGGTTGTGCTCGGCGGTACCAGCAAACCTGTGGAGATCGTACAAAGGCTCGCCCACTGGTTCGGACCTGGCCCGATCGTGGTCGGACCAGTGGTGAAAGACCTGATGGCGGCCGTGACCTCGGCCCGGGCGGCAGTCGCCGGACTCCGCGCCGTACCGGCCTGGCCGACGGCTCCGCGACCGGTCCAGGCCGACGAGTTGCTCCCCGAGCGGTCACTCTCCGGAGACGGTCATGCCCGCCGGCAGCTTGCTACTGACGTCTACGGCCCGCTCACCGTGGGCGAGGGCGTGCTGCTCGACACCGTTTCGGCGTACCTGGACTCGGGTGGTTCGATCGAGGCGACGGCCCGGACGATGTTCATCCACGCCAATACTGTCCGGTATCGGCTGAAGCGTGTGGCCGATCTCACGGGGTACCAGCCGCTGAATCCCCGCGACGCTTTCACCCTGCGTGTCGCAGTCGCCATCGGCCGCCTGCTCAATCCGGAGCCGGGAACCACCGTTTTGTAGGATCTCCACAAACAGGGCCGGTCAGAATTCGTGCTGCATTCCGGCCCGCGAACGGCTCGGAACAGGGAGAGTGGTCACGTGCTCGTCATCGTCGCACCCGGTCAGGGTGCCCAGACCCCAGGTTTCCTCGAGCCGTGGCTGGCCGATCCCGCCTTCGAGAGCCGGCTCAACTGGCTCTCCGCGGTCGCCGGTCTCGACCTCGCCCACTACGGCACCCAGGCGGATGCCGACACCATTCGCGACACCGCGATCGCGCAGCCGCTGCTGGTCGCGGCCGGCCTGGCCACCGCGCCCGCGCTGTTCACGGACCCGTCGCAGGTCGGTGCGCTGGCCGGTCACAGTGTCGGTGAGCTTGCCGCCGCCGCCCTGTCCGGTGCGTTGACCGTCGAGCAGGCGATGGTCCTGGTCCGCGAGCGCGGCAAGGCGATGGCCGAGGCGGCCGCGCTGACCGCCACCTCGATGACCGCCGTACTGGGTGGTGACCGCGACGAGGTGCTCGCGAAGCTCGCGGAGTACGGGCTGACGCCTGCCAACGACAACGGCCCCGGCCAGATCGTCGCGGCCGGCACGGTCGAGGAGCTGGCCGCGTTCGCCGAGGACCCGCCCGCGAAGGCCCGGCTGATCCCGCTGTCGGTGGCCGGTGCGTTCCACACCAAGCACATGGAGCCGGCCGTCCAGACCCTGGCGAAGTATGCGACCGCCATCGGGACCGGCCAGCCTGTCACCAAGCTGCTCTCCAACCGCGACGGCCAGGTCGTCACTGACGGCGCGGACGCGCTGCAGCGGATCGTCGCCCAGGTGAACTCCCCAGTCCGCTGGGACCTGTGCATGCAGACCTTCACCGAGCTCGGTGTCACCGGCATCCTCGAGCTGCCGCCGGCGGGCACGCTGGTCGGTATCGCCAAGCGCAACCTCAAGGGCGTCGAGACCTTCGCCCTGAAGACGCCCGACCAGCTGGATGACGCCCGCGCGTTCGTCGAGAAGCATGGAGCCTCCGTATGACGGCAATTTCCGCACCAGGTGGAGCGCAGTACGCCGGAGTCCTCGGCATCGGGTCGTACCGGCCGCGCCGGGTTGTACCGAACTCGGAGATCGTCGAGCAGATCGACTCCAGCGACGAGTGGATCCAGACCCGCTCGGGAATCAAGGAGCGCCGCTGGGCCTCCGACGACGAGACCGTGCTGATGATGTCGGTCGCGGCGGCGAAGGACGCGCTGAAGGAGTCGGGCATCGACCCGGCCCAGATCGGCTGCGTCGTCGTCTCCACCGTCACGCACCTCTACCAGACGCCCGCGATCGCGACCCGGATCGCCGTCGAGGTGGGCGCCCCGACCGCAGCCGCGTTCGACGTCTCCGCGGCGTGCGCCGGGTTCTGCTACGGCCTCGCGCTGGCCAGTGACATGGTCCGCGGCGGCAGCGCGAAGTACGTGCTGGCGATCGGCGTCGAGCGACTGAGCGACCTGACCGACCGCAACGACCGCGGTACGGCGTTCATCTTCGCCGACGGTGCGGGCGCGGCCGTCGTGGGGCCGACCGACGAGCCGGGCATCGGCCCGGTGGTGTGGGGTTCCGACGGCACCCAGCACGCGGTGATCAGCCAGAAGGAGTCGTGGCAGGAGGCGGCCGGCAGCCAGAACTGGCCGCACCTCACGATGGAAGGCAACCCGGTCTTCCGCTGGGCGTCGTACGAGATGGCCAAGACGGCGCAGCAGGCGCTCGACGTGGCCGGCGTACCGGCCGAGGAGCTCGACCTGTTCGTGCCGCACCAGGCGAACATGCGGATCACCGACGCGATGCGCCGCGCCCTCAAGCTCCCCGAGCACGTCAAGGTCGCCCGCGACATCGAGCGGCAGGGCAACACGTCCGCCGCCTCGATCCCGCTCGCGATCACCGCGATGCGCGAGGCCGGCGAGGCCAAGAGCGGCGACCTCGCGCTCGTCATCGGCTTCGGCGCGGGCCTCGTGTACGCCGCCCAGGTTATTCGACTGCCCTAGCGGTCGGACATAGTTGTCCGGGGTAGCTCAGGTGGCTGCACCGGCTGAATCAAACGTCAGTACATCCGAAGGGAACACCGTAATGGCCAGCACCGAAGAGATCCGTTCCGACCTCGCCGAGATCGTGAACGAGATCGCCGGTATCCCGGTCGAGGACGTCCAGCTGGACAAGTCCTTCACCGACGACCTCGACGTCGACTCGCTCTCCATGGTGGAGGTCGTCGTGGCCGCCGAGGAGAAGTTCGACGTCAAGATCCCCGACGACGAGGTCAAGAACCTGAAGACCGTCGGCGACGCGGTCGCGTTCATCGAGCGTGGCCTCAACGGCTGATTTCAGCCGTCCCTGTGCTGGCCGGTGCTCATCGGGCTCAGAACCGATGAGCACCACCGGCCGGCCCTCCCGCTAACCCCTAGATCTCGTGAAGGATGAGGTACAGATGTCGAAGACCCGAGTCGTGATCACCGGGCTCGGAGCCACCACCCCGCTCGGCGGCGATGTGGCCAGCTCCTGGGAAGGCCTGTTGGCCGGTCGATCCGGCGCCCGCCGTCTGACCGACGACTGGGTGCAGAACCTGCCCGTCCAGATCGCCGCCCCGGTGGCGGTCGAGCCGACCGAGGTCATCGAGCGCGTGAAGGCCCGCCGCCTCGACCGGAACGCCCAGCTCGCCGTCGTCGCCGCTCGCGAGGCCTGGGCCGACGCCGGCCTGGAGGACGCGGGGATCGACAAGGAGCGGCTCGGCGTGGCCGTTGCCACCGGCATCGGTGGCCTGCACACCACGCTGTCCAACTACGACGCGCTGCTGAAGAACCCGCGCCGCGTCTCCCCACTGGCGATCCCGATGCTGATGCCGAACTCCTCCGCGGCGTACGTCGGCCTCGAGTTCGGCGCCAAGGCCGGTGTGCACACCCCGGTCTCGGCCTGTGCCTCCGGAAACGAGGCGATCGCGCTCGGCCTGGACCAGATCCGGCTCGGCCGCGCGGACGTCGTACTGGCCGGTGGGACCGAAGGCACGATCATGCCGCTGCCGCTGGCCGCGTTCAGCCAGATGATGGCGCTCAGCAAGCGCAACGACGAGCCCGAGCGCGCCTCCCGTCCGTGGGACGCGGACCGTGACGGCTTCCTGCTCGGTGAAGGCGCCGGTGTCCTGGTGCTCGAGTCCTACGAGCACGCGGTCGCCCGCGGCGCGAAGATCTACGCCGAGGTCGCGGGCGCCGGTATCTCCGCCGACGGTCACGACATCGCGCAGCCCGACCCGACCGGTTCCGGTGCGCGGCGGGCGATGGAGAAGGCGATGGCCGAGGGCGACCTCACCCCGGCCGACATCATGCACATCAACGCGCACGCGACCTCGACCCCGCAGGGTGACATCGCGGAGTCGCTGGCGATCCGGCTCGCCCTCGGCAAGGACGCCGACCACGCGATCGCGACCGCCCCGAAGTCGATGATCGGCCACCTGCTCGGCGCCGCCGGCGCGGTCGAGTCGATCGCGACCGTGCTCGCCCTGCACCACCGCGTCGTACCGCCGACCATCAACCTCGACAAGCTCGACGACCAGATCGACCTGGACATCGCCACCGAGCAGCGCAAACTCCCGGACGGCGACCTCGCCGCCCTCAACAACTCCTTCGGCTTCGGCGGCCACAACGCCGCCATCGCCTTCAAAACCATCTGATCCAGCACCCACACGCCCGCTCCACCCCATCCTGAGGGCGGAGCGGGCGTTGTCACGTCTGCGGGACCTGCTTAAGAACAGGACATAGAGACCTACTACCCGCCCCCGCACGCTCCGCCAGCCCGGCGGCCGGCGCTCAGTGGGCGTATACGTCCTGTCCTTCGGCAGGTCATGCCGTCGGGAAGGACATGGAGTGGTGGGGGTAGCGGGCGGCGGATGAGCGTGGGAGGTGGGCTGGGGGCGGACTACCTCATGTTCTTGCCGACATCAGCCGGCAGCGAGTTCGGCTAGTTGGAGGCGGTAGGTGTTGTTGTCATTGGGGTTGGGGCGGAGTTTGGGGGCGGTGAGGCGGAGGCGGGTGGTTGTGGTGGGGGTGAAGGTGTAGGTCTGCGGGGTGGTGGGGCGTGGGAGGGCGGTTCGGGTGAGGAGGGGCTGCCAGGTGGTGCCGGTCCAGGACTCGAGGGTTAGGTCGACCGGGTAGCCGTAGCCGGCGTTGGGGGCGTCGGTGCGCGGGGTCAGGGTGATGCTGCTGACGGTGCGGGCCGTGGGGTAGGACAGTTCGACGGACTCCGAGTGGTCGGTGCTGAGTTGGTTGTTGGAGGACCAGCCGGTGGAGGCGCCGTCGAGCAGGTTGAGGAGGTCCCAGCCGGAGCCGGGGGCTTCGTAGGAGCTGGACGCGGTGAGCTGAGGGCCGGACGCATTGCGGACTTCTACCTCCGCGAGCTGCATTCGGTAGGCGTTGTTGTCGGTGGGGTTGGAGCGTAGCGAGGAGCCGGTGATCAGCAGGCGGTCGGTCCATTGCGAGGGGAAGGTGACGCGCTGGACGGCGGTGCCTGGGTACGGCTGGTCGTTGCGCGAGGCAACCTGTACCCAGGACGAGCCGTTCCAGGCTGAGACCGTGTAGCTGCGGGGGAAGCCCTGGCCTTCGTGGCCCGGGTCGCTGCGGGGGTAAAGGTCAACGGTGTCGAAGTAGCGGCGACTGGGGAGGCGGACCTCCAGCGACTCGGCGTGATCCACACCGAGGCTGTTGTTGCTCGTCCAGCCGAGAGTGAGCGGGGTCGAGCCGCGCGTTCCGTCCGACGCTGCGTACGACGACCACTGGAAGTTCTCCAACGTGCTGGACGGAACCAGCTGCGCCTTCGCCACCAGGTTCCCCGCGACAGACGGTCCGACGCCGGGACCGGCGTACACGCCGCGGGGCGTCGTACCGATCGGGTTGCCGTAGAGATCCACAGCCGGCTGGTCAGGGACCGGTACGCCGCTGCCCAGGGCCGGTGAGCCGGTCTGCACGCGATAGCCGTCAAAGGTGCCAGGGGCAACGAACAGCGGCGGCACTGTCAGCGAGTCGGGGTCGAACGGCGGGCGGTCGTGGTGGCCGGCGAAGACGTTGCCGCGGAAGACGCCGGCCTGGGTCGGTGGGTGCTTCAGGGCGGCGCCGAGTTTGACGAAGATGTTGTTGGTCATCGTGAACGGGTACTCGATGAAGCCGTTCGGATCCTTCAGGTCGGACAGCAACTGGGTGCGTTCGGTGGCCGAGCCGACGAAGTCCACGTTGTTCTCGAAGCGCAGCGGCTTCGGCGCGTTGAACGCCTCCAGGCCGAAGCAGACGAAGCAATAGCCGTCGTTCTCGCTCACGTTGTACCGGACCACCACGTTGTTGCCGTCCGGGATGCCAGCACCCGTCACCGTCCCCCGCGTCACCAGCAGGAAGCCGGCCCGGTTGTCGTGGCTGTAGTTGTACTGCAGCGTCACGTCGTCCGATCCCCAGTCCACGTCGTACGCCTGCCCGTCACGCCCCTCGGCGCCACGAACCCCGCCGCCGGACACCTCGTTGTACTCGACCCGCGCGCCATCGGACTCGGCCATCCAGATCGCCACCGACGCGCCGTTGCAGTACCGCCCGTCCCCGCCACAGACCGAACGACGCTGCGAATGCCCGCTCACCTTGTTGTGATGGATCACCGGCGACTGGGTTACGAAGGTCAGGATCGCGTCCATGCCGATGTCGCTCAGGAGGTTGTTGTCGATCTCGACCCCGTTGGACTTCGGGAAGTGCGGATAGTCGGCGAGGTTGCCAGTCTGCTCGGTCGGCCCGACAAAGATTCCGATCCGCTCGACAGTCCGCACGGTGTTCCTGGTAATCCGTACGTCGTTCCACGCGGACGACGGCAGGTCCGCGACGACCGCGATCCCGGCGTTCATCCCGTAGTACCGGCCGAGCTCGTTCTTCACGTGGTGGACGTCGACATCGGAGATGTGGATGCCGGCCAACCGGCCGCCGCTGTTGTTGCGGACCCGGATCCCGCGCCGCTCGGCCTGAGCGGCCGCGTCGTTGGTGACGTCGAGCCGCGTGATGTCCCAGTACTGCTGGTTCTCCAGATAGACCGTGTCGCCCACCTGGCCGGCGCCGTCGATCCCCGGCCGCGCATCTCCCCCGTACGACGCGATCGTGATCGGCGCATTGGCGGCACCCGAACCCTTGGGCCACAACTGGCCGGTCCAGCGCGCCCCCGCCTTGAAGAGGATGCGGTCCCCCGGCCCGAACGTGGTCCCGTTCACCTTGGCCAGACTCCGCCACGCCGTGGTCGCACTCGTCCCGGCCGCGGCGTCGTTCCCCGCCGGATCCACGTAATAAGTGGCCGCCGGCGCCGCGTCGGCGGTAGTCGGGACCAGCAGGGCGGACAGAACAAGCAGAGCCAGCACTCCGAGGCGTCTCATGCCCCGCACCCTGACAAAGCGCCCGGCAGCCCGCCACCTGTTCGAGCGTGCACGAAGGCTGCGACACAGCAGTGATGTGGTTGACATGGCGAGGTTACTGGTGTTTGAGGGGGTCGTGGTGCAGGATGGACCCAGTTGCTCTGCTGGGATGGCCAGAGTTGCGTTCGAGATCGCTGGGGAAGGCGCCCCTCGAACACAGGAGGTCCCGGTGGCGACGACTCGTGGCGTTTTGTACGTCCACACGGTGCCGTCAGCGTTGTGTCCGCATGTCGAGTGGGCCGCAGGCGGCGTACTTGGTGTGCCTGTGAAACTCGACTGGACGCCGCAGCCCGCGGCACAAGGCACGTATCGGGCGGAGCTGTCATGGCAGGCCGAGGCCGGCACGGCGGCGAAGCTCGCATCAGCTCTGCGCGGTTGGCAGAAGCTGCGCTTCGAGGTGACCGAGGAGCCGACGAACGGCGTCGAGGGCGAGCGCTACTCGTTCACGCCGACGCTCGGGGTGTTCCACGCGACCACCGGGGTGCACGGCGACATCATGGTGCCCGAGGAGCGGCTGAAGGCAGCGATGCTGAAGGCGGCGACCGGCGAGGCCGATCTGACCGAGGAGGTCGAGCGTTTGCTCGGCCGACCGTGGGACGACGAGCTCGAACCGTTCCGGTACGCCGGAGACGGCGCTCCGGTTCGCTGGCTCCATCAGGTGGTCTGAGCCCTTGTCCTCAAGGGTTCCTGAGAACTTGAGAAGAAAGCTTTGAAGAGTACAGACAGACCCCGAACTTTTCGGGCAGAGTGAGCATCAGACATTCCACAAGGGTGGAGGGGCCGTGGCCGCTGGGCCACCGGGTGTCGGGACACCCCCGGTGTTCACAAACAGCGGCCGCACCACGTGAAGGGCGCGGATCCTCGGGACAGGATCCGCGCCCTTCGTGCGTCCGCAGTGTTTTCAGCTCGACGAGCGCTGCACCAAACGCGTCGGCAGGATCAGCGGAGTCGGCGACTCCCCCGCGATCAGCGCGAGCAGCATCCGCGCCATCTCGCGCCCCAGCGACTGGATCGGCTGACTGACCGTGCTCAGCGGCGGCTCCGTGTGCCGCGCCAGCACGACATCGTTGAAGCCGACGACGGAGACGTCCCCAGGAATCGTCCGCCCGGAATCCTTCAGCACGCGCATCGCGCCGATCGCCATCTGGTCCGATCCGACGAAGACCGCGTCGAGGTCCGGATACTCAGCCAGCAGCTGCGCCATCCCGCGACCACCGCCTTCCTCGCTGAAGTCGCCGTACGCGACCCGCCGCGCATCGAGCCCGGCCACCGCGAGCGCTTCCTGATAACCCTTGTACCGCGCTGTGCCCGCGCCCTCGTCCATCCGGCCGGTGATCGTGGCGATCCGCCGCCGGCCGGTGGCGACCAGATGCTCGGTCGCCAACCGCGCACCACCACGGTTGTCCGCGTCCACGTAGTACTGCGGGGCGAAGTTCACCGGCATACCGCCGAACACCACCGGTACGTCGGACTTCTCGGCGATCTGCGCGAGCGGATCGTCACCGTGCATCGACATCAGCATCACGCCGTCGGCCTGCCGGGTCCGCAGCATCTGCTCGAGCCGGGTCTGACCGCGTTCGGAGGTGGCCAGTTGCAGGATCAGCTCGAGCTCGGTCTCCTCGAGCACCGAACCCACCCCGACCGCGATCTCGGCGAAGAAGGGGTCGGCGAAGATCTGCGGGTTGTCGCTGGAGATCGCCAGCACGACCGCGCCGACCTGCTGGGTGGCCAGCGCCCGGGCCGTCGCGTTCGGCACGTAGCCGAGGTCGGAGACGGCTCGCTGCACCGCCTCCCGCTTCGCCCTGCTGACATGCGGCGCGTTGTTGATCACCCGGGACGCGGCCGACCGGGACACACCGGCCCGCTCGGCGACCTCGTCGAGTGTCACTTGCCGTTTCAGCGTCACTGGCGGTCCTTCTTAGCTGGTGGAGTGGATAGAGGGTAAGGCATCAGGACCGGACCGCGCCGTCCATGATCCCGCTGATGAGCTGCCGGCCGAACAGGATGAAGACCAGCAGGAGTGGCACGGTCGCGATCAGCGTCCCGGTGAACATCAGCGTGTAGTCGGTGTAGTACTGCGTCGCGAGCTGGCTGAGCGAGAACTGGACGGTCGGGTTGTCCGCCTCCATCACCGCCAACGGCCAGAGGAACTCGTTCCACGTCCCCATGAACGTGAACAGCCCCAGTACGGCGGCGCCCGGGCGCAGGGCCGGCGATACGACCCGCACGAACAGCCCGAACGTCGTACAGCCGTCCAGGCGGGCGGCTTCGATCAACTCGTCCGGGATCGCGCGTTCGGCGTACTGGCGCATCAGGAAGACGCCGAACGCCGAGACCAGGAACGGCACGATGACCGCCTGCAGATGGTTCTGCCAGCCGAGCTTCACCATCACCATGTAGAGCGGGACGATGCCCATCTGCACCGGCACCATCATCGTGGCCAGCACCGAGATGAGCAGCGCGTTGCGGCCGCGGAAGCGCAGCTTGGCGAACGCGAAGCCGGCCAGCGAGGAGAAGAACACCACCGAGATCGTGACGCAGACGGACGCGATCGCGGAGTTGAGCAGCCCGCGCGCGAAGTGCGCCTCCGAGGCCTCCGGACCGAAGAGCCGCTGGATGTTGTCACCGAGATTGCCGCCCGGGACGAGCGGCGGCGGAAACTGACCGACCACATCGTTGGAGCGGGTCGCGACGACGAACAACCAGTACAGCGGGAAGACCGACAGCACGAGGCTGACGAGCAAGGTCAGGTAGACGAGTGGATTGCGCTGCTGCCTCATTGGGTGCCTCCCCGCAGGCGACGGCCGATCAGCAGGTTGACGACGCCGACCAGCACGGTGAGCAGGAAGATCATCCAGGCGACCGCGGAGCCGTACCCGTAGTCGAAGTTCTGGAAGCTCTGCTCGAACATGTACATCGCGATGGTCTGGAACTGCCGCAGACTGCCACCGGACACGTCGCCCTGCCCGAACAGCAGCGGCTCGGTGAACAGCTGCATCCCACCGATGATCGACATCACCACGGTGAAGATCAGCGCCGGCCGGATCAGCGGCACGGTGATGTTGCGGAACTGCCGGATCGCTCCGGCGCCGTCGATCTGCGCGGCCTCGTAGAGATCGCGCGGGATCGCCTGCATGGCGGCCAGGTAGATCAAGGCGTTGTATCCCGTCCAGCGCCAGTTGACCATGCTCGAGACGGCGATCCAGGACGTCGCCTTGCTCGCCTGCCAGTCGATCGGATCGACGCCGACGAGCCCGAGTACGCCGTTCACCAGGCCGGTGTCGCGGCCGTAGAGCTGACCGAAGACGATCGCCACCGCGGCGACCGACGTGACGATCGGCGCGAGAACACCGAGCCGAAACAAGAGCAGTGCTCTCAGCGGCCGGTTGAGCAGGGCCGCGACGATCAGGGCGAGCAGCAACTGCGGAACGGTCGCCAGCACCAGCAGGCCGAGGGTGTTGACCAGAGCGTTCCAGAAGTCCGGGTCGCCGAGCAGGCGGCTGTAGTTGGCCAGCCCGACGAACCCGGCGTCACCGGTCAGGTCCCAGGACCGCAGCGACACCCACGCGGTGTACAGCAACGGGAAGAGACCGAACGCGGTGAACAACAGGAAGAAGGGCGCGATGAACAGGTACGGCGATCCGTGCAGATCGAACCGGTCCCAGCGATTCGGTCGGGTCACTTGCCGGCGGCCCGCTGTGCGTCGGCCAGAGCCTTGGTCCACGCCTCTTCAGACTTGAGCTTGCCCTGCTCGACCGCAGTCAGCGCGTCACCGACCGCGTCACCGACCTGCTGGTTCTCCGGGCCGAGGTAGACCGGCTTCAGCTCCTTGGCGGACTTACCGAAGATCTGACCGACCGGCGCGTTGTTGAAGTAGTCGTTCTTCGAACCGGCGACGACCGGGTCGTCGATGGCCTGCGGCGACGACGGGAAGGTGCTCTTCGCCTTGAAGGCGCCGGTCTGCCCCTCTGGGCTGGTCAGGAACTTCGCCAGCTCGGCGGCCTCCTTCGGGTGCTTGCTCTGTGCCGGTACGGCGAGGAACGAGCCACCACGGACCGCGCCCTGCCCCGGGACCCGGGCGACGTCCCACTTGCCGGCGTTCTCCGGACCGGCCTGGTCCTTGATGATGCCGAGCATCCAGGCCGGGCACGGGATGGTCGCGAACGTGCCCTTCTTGAAGCCCGCGTTCCAGGCCGGGCTCCACATCTGCAGCTTGCCGGACAGCCCCGCGTCGACCATCGAGATGGTCTGGTCCCACGCCTTGCGCACGCCCGGGTTGCTGTCGACGATCAGCTTGTTGCTGCGATCGAAGTACGTCGTGTCACCCTGCTGCATGAGGATGTTCTGGTAGATCGAGCCCGAGGTGTCGTAGAAGGTGGCGCCCGTGTTCGCACCGGTGAACTTCTTGCCGGTGGCAAGGTACTCGTCCCAGGTCGGCCACAGCGCGCCGACCTTCTCCCGGTCGGTCGGCAGCCCGGCCTTGGCGAACAGGTCACTGCGGTAACACATGCCCTGGGCACCGATATCGGTGCCCAGTCCGACGAGCTTCGAGCCGTCCGTGGTCAGCGCCTGCTTCCACTTCCAGTCCAGGAAGTTGGCCTGCAGGCTGCCGGCGCCGTAGTCGAGCAGGTTGGCGAACTGGTCGGGCTTGGCCATCAGCTTGACCAGGATGCCCTCCTCGAGCGCGACCACGTCACCGGCGCCGCTGCCCGCGGTCAGCCACTGCTGCAGCTTCGGGGTGTAGTCGGCGAGCTTGGCGATGTTGTCGGCCTTGATCTTGATGCCCGGGTGCGACGCCTCGTACTGTTTGTAGAGGTCCTCGTAGCCGAACTGGCTGAACGTCTTCACGGTCAGCGTGATCGTGCCGTCGGCCGCCTCGTCGGTGCCCGAGCCCCCACACCCGGTCACCGCCACCAGAGCCACGGCCGCACCGAGCGCGGGAATGAACCACCTTGCCGACATCTGATCCTCCAGGGAAACTGGTCGAAACTGGGAGCGCTTCCAGCAGACGGTAAGCGATTGCCCAGCGTTTGTGAACCCCCTGTTTCGACCGTGTCTCAGTCTTGACACGGCGATACTGGCTGGGCACCATGGCGCCACTTGGCTGCGGGATCCGTCCGGTTTCTGCAACCGCTCCCAGCTTCTCCCGGAGGCACCCTCGATGCCCACACGACGACACAGAGCCATTCGACGCAGGGCCGTGATCGCCGGCTCTGCCGCGCTCACCGTTCTCGGCGCGATCCTGGTCGCGTCCACCCCGGCCACCGCGGCCGATCCGCCGTACGAGCGAATCCTGAACGGGACCTTCGAGACCGAGAAGGAGCCGTGGTGGACCAGCTCGACGACACCGTCGACGGTCGCCGACGGGAAGCTGTGCGCCCAGGTCCCGGCCGGCACGGTCAATCCGTGGGACTCGATGATCGGCCAGGACGACGTACCGCTGGAGCAGGGGCAGCCGTACACGCTGAAGTTCGACGCGTCGGCGAGCAAGCCGATCAAGTTCGCCGCGGTCCTGCAGCAGCAGGGGCCGCCGCATGGCACGGTCATGAACAAAACCGTCACCGCCGGTACGACGATGCAGAGCTTCAGCTTCACCAGCAATTCGCCCGTGACCGACACGCACGGTCAGATGTCGTTCCAGGCCGGCGGCCCGCACGAGGCCTACACGTTGTGTCTGGACAACATCTCGGTCACCGGCGGAATCGTGCCACCTGGTGGGGTACGGGACTTCGGCTCACCGGTCCGGGTCAACCAGCTCGGCTATCTGCCCAGCGGTCCGCACCGCGCGACGTACGTGACGACTTCGACCACTCCCCTGGTCTGGAAGCTGGTTGATGCGGGCAACAAGACGGTTGCCACCGGCAAGACCACGCCGTACGGGCCGGATGCCTTGTCGGGCGACAGCGTGCAGCTGATCGACTTCGGCAGCTATCGGAAGACGGGCACCGGCTTCATGCTGGTCGTCGGTGACGACGTCAGCGAGCCTTTCGACATCGCGAAGAACCTGTACTCCGCCCTGCGACAGGACTCGCTCGAGTACTTCTACAACAACCGCAGCGGGATCCCGATCGAGGCCAAGTACGTCGGCGACGCGTGGGCCCGCGCGGCCGGTCACCTCGGCGTCGCACCGAACAAGGGCGACACCTCGGTCCCCTGTCTGCCGGGGACCTGCGACTACAGCCTCGACGTCCGCGGCGGCTGGTACGACGCCGGCGACCACGGCAAGTACGTCGTGAACGGAGCGCTCGCGGCCTGGCAGCTGCTCGACCTGTACGAGGAGTCCGATCGCAGCGTCGCGCTGAAGATCCCGGAGAACGCGAACCGGATGCCGGACGTGCTCGACGAGGCGAAGTGGCAGATCGACTTCCTGCTTCGGATGCAGGTCCCGGCAGGTCAGCCGCTGGCGGGGATGGTGCACCACAAGATCCATGACGCGGCGTGGACCGGCCTCGGGCTCGCTCCGGCGGCCGACCCGCAGCAGCGCTACCTCTACCCGCCGTCGACCGCCGCGACCCTCAACGTCGCCGCCATCGGCGCCCGCTGTGCGCGCGTCTACGCCCACTGGGATCACGCGTTGGCCTCACGGTGTCTGTCAGCAGCTCAGACGGCCTGGAAGGCTGCTGCCGCTCACCCGGCGATCTATGCGCCGGATGGTGGCGTCGGCGGCGGCGCGTACGACGACGTGAAGGTGACCGACGAGTTCTCCTGGGCCGCGGCCGAGCTGTTCGCTGCCACGGGCAAGTCGTCGTACAAGCACGCTGTCACCACCGTTTTGAAGGCCAGCGACGGGTTCTCCTGGCAGGAGACCGGGGGGCTGGCGGATCTCGCGCTCGCCCGGGTGGCGTGGCGGTTGCCGATCATCGAGCGACTCAAGCTGATCCACCGGATCTCGACCGTTGCCGACAGCTACCTTGCTGATCTGCGGTCACAGGGGTACGCGAACCCCTACAAGCCGACCGACGGCAAGTACGTGTGGGGATCCAACTCCGGTACGGCGAACAACGCGATGATTCTCGCGGTTGCGGCGGACCTGACCGGGCGATCGTCGTACAAGGCGGCCGCGCTGGAGTCGCTGGACTACCTGCTGGGGCGGAACGCGATCAACCAGTCCTACGTGACCGGCTACGGGGAGCGGGACAGCCACAACCAGCACCACCGGTTCTGGGCGCATTCGCTGAACCCGGCGCTGCCGTCGCCGTACCCGGGATCGCTGGCGGGTGGACCGAACTCGGGGCTGCAGGATCCCGTTGCCCAGCGCAACCTCGTTGGCTGCGCCCCGGCGAAGTGCTACCTCGACGAGATCGGTTCGTACTCGACCAACGAGGTCGCGATCAACTGGAACTCCGCGCTGGCCTGGCTGACGACGTACGCGGACGAGTCCTAAAGGGTCTCAGGGGAAGCGGGACGCCATCGCGACGCACGCACCGGCCGCGGCCAGCGTGAAGAGCATGGCGATCCCGGCGAACCGAGAGGTGACTTCCTTGTCCACCTCGTCGTACCCGACCGAGGAGCCGATGTCCTTGTAGACGTCCTCCAGCTCACCGGCCGACTCCGCGGTGTAGGCCTTGCCGTCGCTGATCTCGGCGACACTGCGGAGCTCGGCCCGGTCCGGTGGCACCCGCTGCCGGATCCCGTCCATCTCGATGAAGCCCGAGTCGGTGCCGAAGCAGATCGTGTAGACCGGGGTCTTCTTCGCCTTGGCCGCCTGCGCGCCTTCCTGCGCGGTGCGCCCGACCGTCCGCTTGCCGTCCGACAGCAGCACGATGCGCGCCGGGGCCGGGTCGTTCGGGTGGTCCGGGTCCGGCGGGACCTGGGTGAGCGCCTGCAGTGAGGTGAAGATGCCTTCACCGGTCGCGGTCGACTCGGCCAGGTCCAGACCGTCGATCGACCGCAGCACGGTGGCCCGGTCGGTCGTCGGCGGCACGATGATCGAGGCCGAGCCGGCGAAGTTCACCAGCGCGACGTTGAACTTGCCGGGCAGCTGGTTGACGAAGTTCTTCGCCGACTTCTTCGCCGCTTCCAGCCGGTTCGGGTCGATGTCGGTCGCCATCATCGACAGCGAGACGTCGATCGCGACCACGATCGTGGCCCGTTCGCGCGGCACCTTGACCTTGGCCTTGGGCTGGGCGAACGCGACCGTGCAGGAGAACGCGGCCAGCAGCGCGAACGCGACGGCCAGATGCCGGCGCCACTGCGGGCGGCGCGGGGCGACCCGGTCGAGCAGCGCGATGTTGGTGAAGCGCAGCGCATACTGCGCGCGACGGCGCTGCAGGTAGACATAGACCGCGATGACCGCCGGAATGACCAGCAGAATCCACAACCTGCCGGGAGACAGGAACTCCATCAGCGAGCCACTCCCTTCGGCGGTTGGTGCAAGCGGGGTGCCATCCGCCGGTAGGCGAGCACGAACCGCACGGTGTCGGCGACCCAGTCCCGGTCGGTCCGCAGGACGAGATGTCCGGCACCTACCCTACGCAAGGCGATCCGCGTTCGTTCCCGCTGTGCCAGTGCGGCCGTCGCGAAGGCCTCGCGGACCTTGCGCCGGCGGGTGTCGATCTCGCGGACCTGGCCGGTCTCGGGGTCGCCGATCATGACGACGCCCATGTTCGGCAGTTCGAGCTCCCGGGGGTCGACGATCTCCACGGCGAGCACCTGGTGCTGGGCGGTCAGCTTGCGCATCGCCCGCTCCCAGGACGGCTCGAGCCGGCTGTCGATCTCGCCGTCCTCGGGGGTGAGGAAGTCGGACACGACCACGCGCAGGCCGCGCTTGCGTTGGGTCCGGGCCATCGATTCCAGAGCCGCGGAAAGGTCGCTGCGGTGCGCCGAGGCCTCGGCGTTGAACTGCTCGGCCAGCAACGCGCGGAGCAGACCGTACAAGGCGAGGCGGCCGGAGCGCGCCGGCCAGCGCCGCAGAGCGGAGTCACGCAGCATCAGCCCGCCGAAGCGGTCGCCGAGCCGGTGGGTCAGGAAGCCGACGGTCGCCACCGCTGCCACGGCCAACTCGCGCTTCTCCAGCGTCGACGTACCGAAGTTCATCGAGCCGGACAGGTCCACCAGGGCCCAGGTCTCCAGCTCGCGGTCCGCGATCAGGTCACGCACGTGCGGGATCGTCGTCCGGGCGGTCACCGCCCAGTCCATCCGGCGCACGTCGTCGCCGACCTGGTAGGCCCGCGCTTCGGCCAGCTCGGTGCCCGGCCCCGGGAGCAGTCCCATGTGCTCACCGTGCAGAAACCCCTCGAGGCGCCGTACGACGGTCAGCTCCAGCCGCCGCAACGCCCGCTCGGGCGCGAGCTGCGAGATCGTCATCGCAGCTCGCGGGTCTTGACGGTTGGCCACTAGACGAACTCCGGGCGGCCGCTGCCGTCGGAGCCGTCGCGCCACACGGGCTGCGGCGGCGGGACGGTGGCCAGGATGCGCTCGACGACCGCGCGCGGGTCGATGTTGTCGGCGACCGCGTCGAAGGTGAGGCCGAGGCGGTGACCCATCACGTCGAGGGCGACGGTCTGGATGTCGCTCGGGAGCAGGTAGTCGCGGCCGTGGATCAGCGCGAGGGCCCGGCCGGCCGAGACCAGGCCGAGCGTCGCCCGCGGGCTGACGCCGAGCTCGATGATCGGCTCCAGGTCGGGCAGGTGGAAGTCGGTCGGCGTCCGGGTCGCCATCACCAGGCGCACGGCGTACTCCGCGACCAGGTTGTGCACGAAGACCTGCTCGGCCGTCCGCTGCAGCTCCATGATCGTCTCCGGCTGCAGCACCGGGCGCGGCTCGGGCGGGTCGACGCTCATCCGGCGGAGGATCTCGAACTCCTCGTGACCGCGCGGGTGCGGGACGTCGATCTTCACCAGGAACCGGTCCCGCTGCGCCTCGGGCAGCGGGTAGACGCCCTCGGACTCGATCGGGTTCTGGGTCGCGATCACGATGAACGGCTTCGGCATCGGGAAGGTCTGGCCGCCGATCGACACCTGCCGCTCGGCCATCAGCTCGAGCATCGCCGACTGCACCTTGGCCGGGGCCCGGTTCACCTCGTCGGCCAGCACGAAGTTCACGAACGTCGGGCCGAGCTCGATGTCGAACTGTTCCTTCGTCTGCCGGTAGATCCGGGTGCCGACGATGTCGGAGGGGACCAGGTCGGGGGTGAACTGGATCCGGGCGAAGGTCCCGCCGACCACGGCGGCGAAGGTGCGCACCGCGAGCGTCTTGGCGACACCCGGCACCCCCTCGAGCAGGCAGTGACCCTTGGCGAGCAGCGAGACCATCAGTGTCTCGACCATGTGCTCCTGGCCGACGATCACCCGCTTGACCTCGCTGAGTGCCTCACCGATCAGCCGGGACTGCTGCGCCACCGATCCAGCCGGCACAGTGGTTTCGGTCATGCCTGTCCTTCCGGGGTCCACAATGCGGACCTTGTCACTCCCCGATGCGTTCGACACCGGCCATTCCATCAGATCCACGGGTCCGCCGCTGCACGGCCCACCGCGCCCATCCTCCCTGGCCACTCAAATGCCGGGGAGTTGCAGCAGTGCTACCGGGGATGTGGTGGGATTGGGGTGATGACCGCGACCGAATCGACCACGGAGGTGCAGCCGGCCGAGCAGCCGGTGGAGGCACCTGCGGCGCTGATTCCTGCCGCGCTCCCGCTGCAGCCCGAGGATCCGCCGCGGGTCGGCGAGTTCTGGCTGCGTGGGCGCCTCGGGGCGAACGCGGCCGGCTATCTGTACACGGCCAGTGACGAGCGCGGCCGGAACGCCGTGGTCGCGATGATGACCGAGGGCTCGGCCGACGACGCGGCCGCCCGGGACCGGTTCGTGGTCGCGGTCGACTCGCTGCCCGAGGACGTCGTACTGGCGCACAACGACGAGGACGACGACGACCTTGCGCTCTGGGCCGCGTTCGGGCCGATCCGGGCGGACGACGGGACCAGCGCCGCGACCGACGAGCGGTTGCTCGCCGAGCGCCGCGGCGAGGAAGTGCTCTCCGCCGTGCTGATGGACCGGATCCCGCAGCACGGTCGGCGCCGCGGGCCCGACTTCCGGCACTACTGGGAGAACCGGCGGCGGCCCGGCCTGTTCCGGATCTGGCCGCTGCCGTGGCCGACCGCGCTGAAGCCCGCTTCCTGGTCAGCGATCTGGTACGCCTTGGCCACGATGCTGCTGATCATGGCGCTGGCGCTGTTCCTGGCCTGGCAGCTGTTCAAGGACTCGCCGCCGCTCGACCCGCCGCCGGTGATCCCGACGCCGACGAACACGGTCACCACGACGATCACGCCGACGACACCGCCGCCGGGCACTGAGTCGACGCCGGACCCGACCGCGAGCCCGAGGCCCGAAAGCCCACAGCCTGACGGCACTCCGACGGCGACCAACCCGGGCGACAAGTTCTAGACCTGTTGCGGTTCAACCTTCTTGCGGAGCGCGAACAGTCCGATCAGGCTGATCACTGCCCAGCTGCCTTCGAGCAGCAGGAAGCCCCAGGAGGATTCCTGGAGAGCGATCACGGCCAGCAGGCCGGAGCCGAGGAAGTTCAGTAGCTGGTAGCTGAGGGTGCGCTGACGCAGCCGTCCGGCCTGGGCGGCCGCGAAGGCGATCAGAATGGTCAGTGCACCGACGATTTCGAGAACGTCGACAGCATGCATGAGAGGTGCCCCTCCAGGGGGCGGGCGTCGTCTTGTCACCGACCGGGTACGACGCCACTCGTCCGGGGCCCGCAGGAGCGCGGGACCTCCTTCAAAGCTATCAAACGCCGCTACGATAGCAAACGGAGCAATTCCGGATCCCGCCACAGCGTCGCCGGCACCGGCTGCCGGACCAGGGCCGCGTCGGCCCGGATCTCCGCCGGACTTGCGGCCGAGATCAGCACCGAGGTGACCGCGGTGTGCCGAGCCGGGAAGGCGAGCGCGGCCTGCGGCAGCGAGACGCCGTACCGCTCGCAGACCGCGGAGATCCGCCGGGCCTGCACGCTGTCGTTGTGCAGCACCTCCGGGGACAGGACGCCGGACACGATGACGGAGACGCGGCGTGCGAGGCAGCGGTCCAGCAGGGGCCGCGCGCTTTGGTCCAGCAGGGAGAACTGGCCGGCCAGCAGAACGCAGTCCAGTTCGTGATCGCGGACGAGATGATCGAGCGCTTGCCAGTCGGTCGCGGCTGCGCCGATCGCCTTGATGACGCCCTGGCGGCGCAGTCCGTCGAGGATCGGGTACGACGCTGCGAACGCGTCCTGAACGAGGACGAGATCGACTCCGAGTCCCAGCCGCTCGCTACTCCCCCGGATCGACTCCTCCGCGTCCGGACCAACCACCTTCGTGGACACGAGGAACTCACCGCGCGGGCGGCGGGCGAGCGCCGTACCGAGTCTGGTCTCGGATTCGCCGTAGGCCGGGGAGGAGTCGAAGAAGCGGATCCCTGCCTGGTACGCCGCGTCGACCGTCGCGATCGCGGTTGGGGCGCCGTCGGGGTCGCCGAGTCGCGAGCCGCTGAGGCCGAATCTGGGTGGACGGAACTTGTGCACCGTCTGAGGTGCGAGCGCGTGACTTGGCGCTGCCATCGCACCCACCTCCCCTCGGTTGGTCCCCGCCGCGGAGCGGCCATTGAGTACCTTCAAGGATCGGTGGTGTGCGACGGCCTCGCATCTTCAGCCTGAGTGTCAGCGGCCCGAGTCGTACAGGGTCTTGACCTCCTGGTCGGTCAGGGCGCGGTCGTAGACGTGCACCTGGTCGACCGTGCCGTCGAGGAAGTCGACCTGGTTACCGCCGAACTTGGCCCGGCCGATCACCGTGTTACCGGTCGAGGTCGAGTCGAGGCTGCAGGCGGACTTCGCAGCCACTGGCTGACCGTCGACGTACAGGCGCAGCTCGCCCTTGGTCGCATCCCGTACGCCGGTCACGTGGTACCACTGGTCCGCGTTCGGCTTGGTCGGCGCGAGTGCCCGGACACCCGGGAAGCTCATCGCGAACCGCTGGTCGGAACCGGAGTACTGGAGGAAGAACGCGCTGTCGCGATCGCCGTCCTGGCTGACGAACGTCTGGAATCCGTCCACCTTGTTCAGCTTCACCCACGCACTGGCGGTGTAGTTGCCGCTGGTGTCGAGCAGCGCGGCACCCGTGTCGACGTACTGGTTGGATCCGTTCAGAGCAACGCCTTGGCCGTTCTTGCCGGGGGCAAAGACCGCGCCGTTGACCAGCGTCGCATCGTTGTTGCCGACGGCATCTTCGGCGTTGCCGTCGAGTGGGTAGAAGTGGATGCCATCGGCACCTGGTGTGCCCGGCCCCGGTTGCGGGCCACTGGTTCCGGTCCCGTCCGCGCCGGCGATGATCTGCTCGTTGATCGTGCGGACCTGGGCGAAGTCCATCTTCGGGACTTGCCGGTCGTAGGTGAAGAAGCCGTTCAGCTCACCCTCGACATCGGTGATCTGGGTGTAGACCGAGCCGCTGATCCCACACTGGTTGGCCGATTTCAGTACGTCGCGCTGGTTCTCGACGTACCGTCTGGTCAGCGTGGCCTTGTCCGGCGTCATCTCGTACGCGAACCCGTCGCCGAACCACATGTGGTCCTGGGTCTTGAGGCCGAATCCGCCGTGCTCGCCGTCGACGGCAGCTCGCTCGCCGGCCGGTGAAGGTGTGCCGGGGCCGAGGTACGCATGGTGGTCGATGAGGTCACCGCGACCCGAATCACCCTTCGAGGCGCAGCAGTTCATCCCGCTGTGCGCGTTGACGAGCCGGGACGGATCCTGGGCCTTGACCGAGTCGGCGATCTGACCGGTTTCGGTCTTGTCCCACTCACCCCAGCCCTCGTTGAACGGCACCCAGACGGTGATCGAGGTGAAGCTCTTGTGCTCCTCGATCATCTCGTGCAGCTCGGACTTGAACTGCGCGCGCCAGGGCTCCGGGATCTCCGCGGTCTTGGTCGCGGGCATGTCCTGCCAGACCATCAGGCCGAGCTTGTCGGCCCAGTAGTACCAACGGTCCGGCTCGACCTTGATGTGCTTGCGGACAGTGTTGAAGCCGAGCCGCTTGTGCTGCACGAGATCGAAGGCGAGGGCCTCGTCGGTCGGCGCGGTGTTCAGGCCGTCCGGCCAGAAGCCTTGGTCGAGCGTGGAGAGGTTGAACAGGACCTTCCCGTTCAGGCCCATCCGGAGCTTGCCGTCGGCCCCCTTGACCAGGCCGACCGAGCGCATCCCGGCGTACGAACCGACCTGGTCGACGGTCTTGCCGCGATCGATCAGGCGGACCTTGAGGTCGTACAGGAAGGGTTTGTCGGGCGTCCAGGCCTTCGGGTTCGGGATCGGGATCCGGAGCTCGGTGTCGGCCTTGCCGCGGACCTTGCTGACCTGACGACGGCCGTCGTACGCCGTCACCTCGACGTCGAGGTTCGCCGGTCCATCAGTGTCCGCGGTGAGTTTGATGGCCTTGCCCGGCAGGTCAGGAGTCAGCTGGAGGCGATTGATGGCGGCGGTGTTGACCGGCTCCATCCAGACCGTGCGCCAGATGCCGGAACTGCCCTGGTAGAAGATCCCGTGGTCGCCGACCTCGCGCTGCTTGCCGATCGGCTGGAAGGTCTCGTCGGTGAGGTCCTCGGCCCAGACGATCAGCTCCTGCGGGCCGCTGCGGTGCAGGTAGTTCGTGACGTCGACGTCGAAACCGTCGTACCCGCCGCGGTGAGTGGTGGCGAGGCGGCCGTTGACCCAGACCTTGGCGTCGTAGTCGACCGCGCCGAAGTGCAGGACGAGCCGCTGGCCCTTCCACTGCTGCGGAACGGTGAAGGTCCGGCGGTAGAACATCCGGTCCTCGTGCCGCTGGACACCGGACAGCGCGGACTCGATCGGGTAGGGCACCAGGACCTTCTCGCCGAGCGTGCGGCCGATCGGGGGCTGCTCCCCCGGCGCCGCGGCGGCGAACTCCCACAGGCCGTTGAGGTTGCGCCACTCCGGGCGGGTCAGCTGGGGACGCGGGTATTCGGGGAGGGCGTTGGAGGGCGAGACATCGTCGGTCCACGGCGTACTGAGCGGTGGGGTGCCGACATGCCACTCGGCCGGGGCCGCTTGCGCGGTCGGCACAAGGGTGGCCGCGGCCGCTAAGGCGGCCGCGGCGACAAGCTTGAGCATTGAAGCTCCCTTCGGGGCGGTGAAAGGGCGCTCCAATGGAAACGTTTTCAACGTGAGAACGCAAGACCTCGATCAGAATCAAACATTGACGCACACCGGCGTCGGGGTGCTGAACGAGCTCTTCTGGGTCAGCTCGCCGGTGGCGACGTTGACCGCGAAGGTGACGATGTTGCCCGAGTTCTGGTTCGAGACGAACAGCAGACCGCCGGTCGGATCGATGATGCAATGCCGCGGCCAGACACCGCCGGCGCTCGGCGTCCACTTGAGCTTCAGCGCGTTCCCACCGGTCAAGACCTCGAAGACTGCGACGCTGTTGTGACCGCGGTTGGTCAGGTAGACGTAGCGGCCGTCCGGGGACACGATCACCTCGCCCGGGTAGTTCGTCGGCGAGCCGGTCGGGACGGTGCTCTGGCTGTTCAGCGCGGTGAGCTTGCCGTCAGCGTAGCCGCAGACGGTGATCGTGCTGTTCAGCTCGTTCGCCACGTAGGCGAAGTTGCCGGACGGATGGAAGGCGAGATGCCGCGGACCGGAACCCGCCGCCAGCGTCAGCTGCTGCTTGAGTACGAGCTTCCCGTCGACCAGCGTGTAGGTGTAGATCGAGTCGGTGCCGAGATCGACGGCCAGGATGTAGTTGTCCTTGACGACGATCTGGTGCGCGTGCGGCGACGAGCCGACGTGCTTGACGAGATCGGTCTGAGCGCCGATGCCACCGTCAGCTCTGAGTTTGTGTACGGCGACATCACCGGAACCGTAGTTGGCGCTCAACAGGTAACCGTTGGCAACGGCCAGATGGCAGGGGCCGGATCCCTTGTTGGTCTGGCGATTGATCAGGTGGAGCTTGCCGGGGGCATCGACCGCGATCGCACTGACAGCCCCGGTCTCCTGCTCGTTGACGGCGTACAGGATGTTGCCTGAGCGGATGACGAAGGACGGGTCGGCGACCCCCTTCAGTACGCCGGTCGACGTGATCTTGCCGGCGGCGTCGTACGAGGCGATGCCGACACCGTCGCCGTACTTGCCGTAGTAGAGGTACTTCGTTGCCGCGGCGTTGGCTTTGAGCGGTACGGCGGCGACGGCGGCAGCGGTCAGGCCGAGGAATCCTCGGCGGGTGGTGGTCACGAGGCCACCGGGACGCTCAGCGACGACGGGTCGCCGGCCGGGGAGCTGAAGGTGACCGAGCTCCGGCCGAGGTAGCGCGGGTCGACGGTGTCGACGGCGAGAACGAGGTGGTGACCGGCCGGAACCTCCCAGCTGGTGGCTTCCATGCGCAGATCGATGGTGACGGCTTTGCCGGGGGTTGCCCCTCGCAGTGTGAGCGGTTTGTGCGAGATCAAGGATCCGACTCCTAGCGCGTTGACGTCGTAGAGGTACGCGAAGAGTGAAGTGTCCTTCACAGAGGGTGTTGCTGTGAAGTGCAGTCTCGGGGATCCGTTGATCAGCGTGCTTTCCGGAGAGACCTCTCCCGACCAGACACCGGCGAATGATCGATCGATCAAGGGCGTCACCACTCCCGTCGGGATCGACAGCAGCCCTTGCAGCGCGCCGGAAACCAGCGCGATACCGCTGTCGGCGACGGTCGGCACACCGGCCGCGATGCCCTTATTCCAGCCTGTTGCCGGGTTGGACTGGAGGTTTCCCTTGCTCAGGTACGTCGTCCGCGGCTGACCGACCGCGGCCCAGTTGCTGTAGCCGCGCCAGGTGTTGCGCTGGGACTTCAGCTGGACGGGCGACTCGGCGTCGGCGCCGTTGTCCGCGCCGGTCAGGTAGTGACGCATCCAGGCGACTAGCTCGTCCCAGGTCTCGTTCGGCAGGCCGATCGCGCCGGTCACCTCGGGCGTGGCGTGGTCGCCGTGGGCGAACTGGAGCCGCTTCGGACCGGTCAAGGAGGTGAAGAAGTCGGTGTACTGCGTCGGCGGGAAGATCGAGTCCTCGAAGGCGTTCGCGAGGAAGACGGCCGGCTTGTTGGTGTTGAGTTTGCCGACCACGGTCTGCGCGGAGCAGACCGGGCCGAGGACCTTCGCCTCGGCGATCGCGTCGTCGTACCGGCCGGTCAGGAACTTGGTCTGCAGCGACTGCATCTCCGGACCGGGGCGACCGGTGATGTTGCCAGCAGCAAGCAGTCCGGCGACGGCCTGCAGGGAGACGGTCTCGTTCGGGTTGATCGATCTGACCAGGTCGGCCCAGCCACTGAGAGCGCCGACCACCTTGATCCGGGGATCCTCGGCGGCCGCGAGCAGCGACGTACCGGCGCCGTACGAGATGCCGACCGCGGCGACCTTGCTGGTGTCAGCAGGGGTGTTGCTGGCGGCCCAGTCGATCACTTTGGAGACGTCGGCGACGGTGGGCGGGCCGGACACGTCGATACCGCCGCCGGTGTCCCAGAAGCCGCGGCTGGAGTACGAGATGACCTGGAAGCCGGACTTGGCCAGTTTGGCGCCCTGACCGACGTACTCGACGTTCGGGACGCCCCAGCTGGACGGCATCACCACCAGTGGGAACGGGCCGCTGCCCTGACCGGTCGGGGTGAGGACGACGGCACCGATCTGGATACCGCCTGCGCCCGGGATGCGCTGGTACGCCGTACTGAAGCCAGGCTGGGCGGCTTGAGCCGGTGGACCGAGGGCTAGTGCGGCTAGGAGAGCTACAGCTAGGGCGGCGGCAATTCTGCGCACGGGGCGACCTCCGGCTGGGAAATTACCGGAAGGTAACCACAAGATTGCCGCTCTGTCACTACCTCGGCACGGTGAGTGCTGGGTCGACGCCGGTGGCCTCGACCGACCACGCCCAGAGGCGCTGCGCGAGCTCCGGGTCCTGTGCGGTCCGGGTGGCCTGGACGACCATCGGTGCGCCGCGGAACTCGAGGAACCGCGGACCGACGTACGTGCCGGGACGCAGGTCGGGCTGGGTGGCGGCGTACAGGCTTGGCTGCGCACCTGCGGCGGCGGACTGCGCGAACAGGTTCAGACCGGCCCACAACTTCGCTGTGAGCTTGGCACCGGCCAGCTCTGGTCCGGCGGCCTGCAGGTGCGTGGAGGCGTAGCCGGGGTGCGCACCGACACTCAGCACTGACGGGACGCGGCGACCGAGCTCGAACATGAAGAGAAGGTTCGCGAGCTTGGACATGCTGTACTGCGGCCACTTCGAGTAGTTGCTCGCCGGCTGGCGCAGGTCGCTCTGCTGGAGGACGCGGGCCGACTTGTGCATGAACGAGCTGACCGTGACGACCCTGCCGGTCTGGAGCAGTGGCATCAGGCGGGCTGTGAGGGCGAAGTGCCCCAGGTGGTTGGTGCCGATCTGCAGCTCGAAGCCGTCGATGGTCTGCCGGTACGGCGTCGCCATCACGCCGGCGTTGTTGACCAGGATGTCGAGGCTGTCATAGGTGTTCGACAGGTGCGTGGCGGCCCGCTCGACACTCGACAGGTCTGCCAGGTCCAGCTCCAGCTCGACCGCGTTGCGTCCCGTTGCCTGGTGCAGACGCTGTGCGGCGTCGGCGCTCTTCTGTGGATTGCGGGCCGCGATCAGCACCTCGGCGCCGTGCTCCAGCAACACTTTGGCGGTCTCGTAGCCGAGTCCGCTGGTGGCGCCGGTGACGAGCGCCCGTCGTCCGGTCAGGTCCGCGATGTCCGCCGTACTCCAGGTCATGGGGCCCACCGTAGCGGGCCCCTGACCCAACGTGGGTACTACAGGATCTTGCGGGCCTTGAAAGCGTCCGTGACCTTCTGGGCGTCGGCCTTGCCGTAGAGCAGGCGGGTGGCCTGCACCGTGACCCGGGCGGCGTCGGCGAAGGACGTGTCGGGGGCGTAGAAGAAGGTGCCCTCGAGGATCGCCTTGTTGGCCTTCTCGCGGCCGAGCGCGTTGTGGATGTCCCACAGCGCGTTCGACCAGATCTCACCGTCGTCGTGCACCTCGCCGACGATGTCGTCGGTCGTCTTGCCGGTGTCGGTACGACGCAGGCAGTGCGGCTCGGTGGACGTGTACGACGTCGCGTCCCAGTCCATCACGCACGGCAGGTTGAAGCCGTTGCTGACCGGGATCGACATCGTGACGGCCCAGTAGTCACCGAAGCCCTCACCGATCGAACCGGCCTCGAGCGACTCGCCGAAGCCCGGGACGACGTCGTCCTGGATCGCGTGACCGTACTCGTGCCAGATCACCTCGGCGTCCTCGGCGTCGTCGACGCCACCCTCGCCCATCGTGATCACGTCGACCGAGGGGTCGTAGAACGAGTTGTCCCCGGAGAACGTGTTGATGGAGAAGTCCTGGGACTCGTTGTTCACCTCGGTGAAGCCCAGCTGGTGGATGTACTCCTGGGTCTGGTTGACCTGGTAGTACGCCTCCACCTGCTCGAACTTGTCGTTCGCGCGCTGGTAGACGAAGTTGTTGTTCTTGTTCTGCGCGACCCCGCCCTTGGCCTCCGCGATGTTCACGTAGGTGCCGTTGAGCTTGCCGGAGCCGTCCAGGTTGCGCAGGATGACGTTCTTCTGCGCCAGGAACAGTTCGTCGCTGTTCTTGTCGTTGTTGTCGACGAGCTGCTCGTTCTGCTCGCTGACGACCGGGTTCGGGTCGAAGACCGAGCCGTGCCCGTTGACGTTGTCGCTCAGCACCTTCGACTCGACGACCGAACCGCTGTCCGCGTCGACCAGGCTCCGGGTCGAGCCCTCGTTGGAGCGGCTGGTGACCGCCCAGACCAGGCGGGCGTTCGGGCCACCGACGACGGCCAGCTGCGCCGTGCTCTTGCCGGCGGCCGGGACCTTCTCGGCCTCCTTGTCCGCACCGGCGATGCGGGCGCGGGCGGCCTTGGCGTTGATCGCCTCACTGGCCTTCGTGTTGGCGCTCGCTGCCGGCAGCTTCGCGGAGACGTCCAGGTTCGCCGGGATGGCGTCCCGTCCGTCGGCGATCTGCACCGCGCCGGACTTGGTCTCGTGCTTCGCGTAGTACCCGTTGACGACCGGCAGGCCCTTGAAGGTCTGCTGGTACCAGTAGTGCTTGCCGAGCAAAGATGTCTTGGTCTTGACCAGCTTCAGGCTGCCCAGGGTGGTGGCTTCCGGCGCGGCCCCCGCGGCGCTGGTGACGGACAGACCGAGCGAGATGGTGGCCAGCCCGGCGGTGACGGCCACGATCGCCTTACGGCGGTTCGACATACATTCCCTCCCACAGTCGGCGATTCGTTCAGGTTGCGTGACGCAACCACTACGATCCGTCGAGACCCTAGTTCGCATCGGTACCCGGAGGGAAGCAGAACTTCGCGGCAATCTGCGGCGGCAAGGGAAAACCTTGTCAATGTCCGGCCAGCAACCGGATGACACTGGGCAGTACGTCGACGCCGACGCCGGGGTCGATCGCGCGCTGGACGCCGAGGCCGACACCGAGACTGAGCAGTGCCGTTGCGCAGTCGGCGGCCGGCATCGGCAGCGTGATGCCGAACTCGAGCGCATGGGCGCCCAGCATCAGTGCCGCGGCGTTGCGGATCGCCGCGTTGCGCTCGGCCAGCTCGTGGCGCAGGCTCTCGTCCTGGCGGGCCCGCGTCGAGAACTCGACCTCGAAGACCGTCCATCCGACGTCACCGATGGTCTCGTCGGCCCAGCGCTGGAACCCTTCGAGCATCACCTCGAGGGTCTCCGCGCCGTGCAGCGCCTGCGCGAGCTTGGTTGCCTGGTCCTCGCGGATCGCGTCGACGACCGCGAGGCAGAGCTCGTCCTTGTTGCGGAAGTTCGAGTAGACCGCGCCCTTCGAGAAGCCCGCCTCGTCGGCCACCTTCTCCAGCGAGGTGGCGGCGTACCCGTCCTTGAGGAACAGCTCGGTCGCGGTCGCCACCAGGGAATCTCGGGTCTGCGCCTGGCTCTCCGCGCGGGTCATCCTCGCCATGACGCCCACTCTAGATCGTCGGGTATTGGGATTCTGTCAGTATTCGGATACTCTCGGTCTCTGGAGGTGGTCTTCCATGGACGTTGTGATCATTGGGGCCGGCGCATCCGGTCTCGGGGCGGCGATCCGGCTGCGGCAGGCCGGGATCACGGACTTCGCCGTACTGGAGAAGGGCGCTTCGCTCGGCGGGACGTGGCGCGACAACACGTATCCCGGCTGCGCGTGCGACGTACCGTCGGCTTTGTACTCGTACTCGTTCGCGCCGAACCCGTCGTGGACCCGGGCCTTCGCCGGCCGGGCGGAGATCCGGCAGTATTTGGAAGACACAGCCTCTCGGTACGACGTAGTGCCGCATCTGCGCTTCGGCGTCGAACTGCTGAACGCCACCTGGGATCCCGTGCGCGGGGTCTGGTCGTTGGAGACCTCGACGGGGGCGCTCGAAGCCCGGGTGCTGATTACCGCTACCGGTCCTTGGCACGAGCCGTTGATGCCTTCGATCCCCGGATCCTTCGACGGGCCGGTCTTTCACTCGTCGCGGTGGGACCACTCGATTTCCCTTGCTGGGAAGCGGGTTGCGGTGATCGGCACGGGCGCCTCGGCGGTGCAGTTCATCCCGGCGATCCAACCTTCGGTTGCCGCGCTGCATGTCTTCCAGCGAACCGCCCAGTGGGTCCTTCCGAAGCCGGACCACTATGTTCCATCCGCCGAGCGTTGGCTGTTCCGGACGTTCCCGTTCGCTCAACGCCTGCTGCGTCGAGCGGAGTATCTCGGGATGGAGGTTCTCGGCCTCGGCTTCCGCCATCCGCGCCTGATGCGGTTCGTCGAAGCCGTCGGCCGCTTGCACCTGCGCCGCTCGGTGCCCTCGGCAACTTTGCGGTCAACGCTCACCCCGACGTACACGCTGGGCTGTAAGCGGATCCTGATGTCGAACACGTACTACCCAGCCCTTGCCGCCAGCAACGTCTCCGTCCACCCCACTGCGGTCGCCGGCTTCGACGGCTCCACGATCATCGGCTCGGACGGGACTCGCATCGAGGCCGACGTGGTCATCCTCGGGACCGGGTTCAAGATCCTCGACCTGCCGATCGCCTCCCGAGTCCACAACGCGGCCGGCCAGTCCCTGGACGACGTCTGGCAAGGATCACCCGAGGCCTACCTGGGCACCGCCGTCAGTGGCTTCCCGAACGCCTTCAACCTGCTCGGGCCCAACCTCGGCACCGGCCACACCTCGGCGTTCATGATCCTCGAGGCCCAACTCGACCATGTGCTGAGCGCGGTCTCAGCCCTGCTCAACCGGAGGTGGTCCAGTCTCGACGTCCGCCCCGAGGTCCAGGAAGCCTTCGTCTCCTCGGTCCGGTCCGCCCTCGCCGGCACCGTCTACGAGACCGGTGGCTGCGCCAGTTACTACCACGATGCCAACGGCCGCAACTCGTTCAGCTGGCCCTGGTCCACGGCCCGCCTGCAACGCGACGTCGCCCACTTCGACCCGACCCACTACTCGATCTCCAAGCCTCTGGAGGTAGTCCGATGAAGGCTCTCGACCTCAACGGCGCTGTCGTCGTAGTCACCGGTGCAGCCCGTGGCATCGGCCAAGCCACCGCGCAGGCCTTCGCCACCGCTGGCGCCACCGTCTATCGCGGCGACCTCGATCCAGGTGCCGATCCCACGGTTCACCCGCTCGATGTGACGTCCCGCGATTCGTTCGCCGCGTTCGTCGACGCCGTCCTCGGCGAATCCGGGCGCATCGACGTACTGGTCAACAACGCGGGCGTGATGCCCCTCGGCCACTTCCTCGACGAGGCCGACGAGATCAGCCGGGTGACGATGGACGTCAACGTCTGGGGCCTCATCCACGGCATGCGCCTGGTCGTCCCCGGCATGCTCGACCGCCACCACGGCCACGTCGTCAACATCGCCTCCATGGCCGGGAAGATCCCCTTCCCCGGCATGGCGGTCTACAACGCCTCCAAGTACGCCGCCGTCGGCCTGACCGCCGCCGTACGCCGCGAGCTCCACTGCACCGGCGTCACCGCCAGCGCCGTCCTCCCCTCCGCCGTCCGCACCTCCCTCTCCGCCGGCGTCCGCCTCGGCGGCATCCTCCCCACCGTCGACCCCTCCGACGTAGCCACCGCAGTCCTCCGCACCTGCCGAACCCGCCAACCCGAGCTGGCCGTCCCCCGCTGGCTGGGCGGCTGGAAGACCCTCGACGGCCTGACCCCCACCCGCCTCATGTCCCTAGGCCGCCGCCTCGCCGGTGACGACCGTGGACTCCATGCCGACCCCGCCGCGCGATCGTCGTACACAGAGCGTGTGACGACCTTCAGCGCATCGCGACAGTAGCTGCTGATGGCTTCTGTTCCTGGCGCATGGACCGCTGACCGGGAGAAGATCGGCCATGTCGAAGTTGAGCCTGCAAGCCCAGAACCGCGCCACCCTGCAGCGCCAATGGCTACTCGAACGCAACGACGCGACCACGCTCGAAGCGATCGAGCACCTCGTCGGCATGCAGGCCCAGCAACCCCTCGCGCCGTACGTCGGCCTCTGGACCCGCCTCACCACCTTCCAGCCCGACGACCTGGTCAAACTCCTCGAAGGCCGGGACGCGGTCCGCGGTTCGATGATGCGCGCCACGATCCACCTCATGTCGAGCCGCGACTTCCTCGCGTTCCGCCCGCTCATCCAGCCCCGCCTGGACCGCGAGGTCTTCCAGAACATGACCTTCGGCCGGCACCGCCTCGAGGGACTGGACATGCCGGCCGTCCTCCAGGCCGGCACCGACCGCCTCACCGAGGGCCCCGCGACCGCCGTACAACTCCGCGAGCACCTGTCTCCGCTCTGGCCCGACCGCGACGCCGCAGCCCTGGCCCACGCCGTCCGCTGCCTCCTCCCCACCATCCAAACCCCACCCCGAGGCATCTGGGGCAAAGGCGGCAACCCCGCCATGTCCCTCCCCCACCTCTGGCTCGCCGCCGACCTCGACCCGGCACCCGACCCCGAGTCCCTCGTCCTCCGCTACCTGGCCGCCTACGGACCGGCCTCGGTCATGGACGCCCAGTCCTGGTCCGGTCTGACTCACCTCGGCGAGATCTTCGACCGCCTGGACCTCCGCACCTACACCGACGCCGACACCGGCCGCACCCTCTACGACCTCCCGGGCGTTACGCTCCCCGACCCGGACCTCACTCCCCCCACCCGCTTCCTCCCCGAGTACGACAACCTCTACCTCTCCCACGCCGACCGCTCCCGCTGGTCCAGCACCCCGAAGCAGCTCCAGTCCCTCTACACCCAAGGCACCGTCCTCCAGAACGGCGAACCCACCGCCACCTGGCGCATCCCCAAACCCACCAAACGCCGAGCCACCCTGGAAATAACCCCCATCACCAAGCTCCCCAAGAAGGCCCAGTCCCTCCTCGAACCCGAAGCCCAAGCCCTCCTGAACTTCACCAACCCCGGCGCAACCCACGACCTGAAGTTCCTCTGAACGAAAACAGCCCAGCCAGAGGCTGGGCTGTTTCCTGAACTGCCCTCGGACATCAGCCGACGGCCGCTCCTCCGGGATTGCCGACGAAGGCACCGCCATCGCCGACGGCGCGCCAGGAGACCGCGGCCCCCGAGGGAGCCAGGTCCACGAGGTCGTCCCGGTAGTAACCGGCATTCGGCACGGTGGGAGCGGTCCAGTTGGTCTTCGTGGAGCGCGAGTACACGTGCAACCGCTTCGGATCCGGATAGGTCCCCGAGTTCCACCCGTCACGCCAGGCGATTCGTTCGCCGTCATTACTGATGTCGAACCCGTCCGAGGTGCCCCGGAACAGGACGTCGCCGACCACGAACGGTCCGGTACCGAACTTGCGGGCCGCGAGCGTGTACTGCGGATCGAAGTCGTCACCAAGTTTCACCTGGACGATCATCCAGGACGCGTCGGCGCTGTACACCGCGCTGAGGAACGGCAGCCCCTTGTCCATGTAGGGCTTGGACGTCGCGCCGGTCGGGACATCCAGCACCATCACGCGGTTGGTCGCGCTGCGATACGGGCTCGCCGGGTCCTCACTCTCGAAGTCGTACATCACGGTGTTCCCGTCAGGTGTCACGCCGAGGTTGAGCGCCGAGCCGGCGCCGCACGACTTCGGGTCGATGCACCCATCGAGCCAGACAGCGTCCGGTTTGCCCTTGGTGGCTTGCCAGACCCTGCGATTCGCGGTGCCGCCGCTTCCGGTGATGTAGGTGAGCTTGGTGCCATCGTTCGAGATCCTGAAGGTCGAGACCTTGAACGGAGTCACCGGAGACATCCAGTGTTCCCCGGTCTGTACGTCCCGGACGGCGATCTGGTCGTTCGTGTTCACCGAACCCGCCGCCGTGCGATAAGCGACGTACCGGCCCTCACCGGACGTTGCGTAGTTCGGAGCGGTCAACTGACTGCTCACTTCAGGGAAGTCGGCCGCGATCGGCTCGGGCGTCGTACCGTCCGGCTTGACCGACACGATCTGGTCCGAGCGATCCGCCAGGTCACGCCGTACCAGGTAGAACTGCCGGTCGGCGGGCTTCTTGACGCCGAAGAACGCATACCGGCCGGAGTCCGAGAACACGACCCCGTCGATCCCCGGCTCCTCCCCATCGACCCCGGCCGTGATGTCGCCGCCACCCGGGTCGGCCAGCGTCGTCGTACGGGGCGTGAACGTGCCGGACGTCCCGGGTAGGCCGACGCCGTCCGCGTTCACGGCCGACACCGTCAGCGTGTAGTCGGTGTTCGGCTTCAGGTTCCGGAGCGTGATGCGGTTGCCGGCCGCGACCGGGACCTTGACCGCGCCGGTTCCGGGCGAGGTGCTGACGACGTAGTGCGTCACCGGGACGCGGCCGGAGAACTCCTGGGGATCCCAGGTGACCTCAGCGGTCCGGATGCCGGCCGTCGCCCGCACGTTCCGCGGCTCCGAGGGCAGGAAGCCGCTGACCGTGACTTTTGCGATGTTCTTCAGTTCGTCGTGGAGGACGTTGGGCGCGACCTTCGCCTCGATCTCGACCAAGCCGTCGCCGGTGGCCTGGTAGAAGCCGGAGGAGTTGATCGTCCCTGGCCCCTTGATCACCTTCCAGCTGAACGGCTCGGTGTCGGGGAACCTTTTCAGACTGGCTGTGAACTGCTGCGAGCCGTTCGTACCGATGTCGGCCGAGCCTGGCTCGATCACCACTCCGGAGTACGGCCCGGCGGATTCCCACAGCACTACCTCGAACTTGAGCACATCGGGTTTGACCCAGCGGACAACCTTGCGTTGCAGGAACTTGAACTCCAGGCCGCCGCCGATCTGCACTCCGAAGACCACCTTGATCGCCTTCTCCGCGGCGGTGTCGATCTCGCCCTCGAGGTAGGGAGTGACCTCGAACTCGGGACCGCCCTGGCCGTAGAAGGCCACGATGACCTTGCCCGCGATCCCGGCCGACGCCGCGACGTTGCCGAAGACCTGGGGGACCTTGACCTGGAACTCGTCATCGGCAATCCGCTCGCTGATGCCGGTGGGGGTGACCACCGGGCCGACGACCTCGAGGTCGAGTCCGAGCCGGCGTTTGTACTTCACCTCGAAGGCGAGCCCGGCCCGCCCGTCCGCCTCGACCACGAGCTCGACCTCCGCCCGCGGGCAGATGACGACCGGAGCGCCGCCGATGCCGACGGTGATGCATCTCAGGAACATCTCTCCCAGCCGGAATCGCTTTAGCTTGAACTCTTCCGCCGCACCCAGCGCCAGGTCGAACCGGAACGACGAATCGGTATCGAACGCGACCTGGAAATGCGACTTCGGCAGAAAGCCGCTGCCACTGATCGTGAGATCGAACTTCGGATCGAGACTTGCCTGACCGGTGATCCGCGAGCCGTACTTGATCTCCTTCTCGACCTCGACGACCAGCTTGCCGTCCTTGAGGTACAACTTGCCCTCGTCCGGATTCACTCCCTTGGCGAAGCCACCCTGCTGCCGGGTCTTGCCGCCGGCCGTCGGCGCGGCCAGCCGGATCCCCGGCCCGTCCGGGACGAACGAGGCGACATCGTCCGCAGTGGCCTTGAACTGGGTCGCCATCGCCATGTCGCCGTACACATCCATCAGCGCGGCGTCCTCGGTGTTGAGCACCAGCAACCCGCCGACGGTCTGCATCTTGGTGATCTTGCGCAGGAAGCCTTCCGGTGTGGTCGGACTGGCATCTGCCACGACTGTCTGGCCCACCTGCAGACCGGACAGCTGACTCGTCGGCGTCGCGACCACGATCGCAGTCGGTGTCAGCGAGCTGATCTGTTGCCGGGACTCCGGTGTCAGGACGATCGGCGCCACCTTCGTGGTCAACGCGGGCTTGATACCGGTCGTCGGCGTGGTGGCGACGCCGGTACCGGCCGCGTTCTTGGCCGCGACCGCGAACTGGTACTCGGTCGCGGAATCCAGACCGCTCACAGTCGCCGACGGCGCGGTGACGTCGAGGACCTGACCGCCCGGCGTCACAGTCACCCGATAACCGGTGACCGCAGAGGTCCCAATGTCGATCGGAGCCTTCCAGCTGAGCTGTACGACGCCACTCGCCGACGGAGCCGCCTTGACATCATCCGGCGCACCCGGTGCACGGGCCGCCAACGGCGTACTCGACGTACTGGCAGCCTCGCCGTACCCACCCTTGTTGTGCGCGCGCACCTTGATCGTGTACTTCTGCCCATTGGTCAGGCCGGTCAACGCCGTGATCGTGGTGTCAGCCGCGATGGTCTGCGTAATGCCGCCCGGATCCGCCGTCACCTCGTAGTTGTCGATCTCCGCGCCGCCGTCCGCGGGCCGCACCCACTGAACCTCCACGCGACCGTTCAAAGCAGTCACCGCGTTGATCGGCGGCGCCAGCGGGACCTTCGCCAGCACGGGATTCGCCGGCCGTGGATCCGACGTACCCGACCCGTAGGCATTGGTCGCCTTCACGGTGATCGCATACGTCGTGTCGTTCGTCAGCCCCTTGAGCAGCGCTTCACGCGCCGTACCAGGCACTGTCATCGTCACGCCACCAGGCATCGCCGTCACGGTGTAACTGGTGATCACCTCGGGCAACCCAGCGGGCGCATCCCACGAGACGAGGGCCGCACTGTCACGCGAGGTCACGGCAGTGATGAACGGCTGCCCCGGCGGAGCGGGCGCGGCGGGGCTCACCGCCGTACTGAGAGCAGCAGGCGATCGCCCGGCAGCGTTCACCGCGACCACGTTGAACGTGTACGTCGTATCGTTGACGAGCCCAGTGATCGTCGTACTGGTCCCAGTCACCGTGGTCACCACGTTGCCCGGCGTCCTCGTGACCTCGTAGCTCTTCAGCGCCTGATCACCCGTGTCCGCCGGCGCGGTCCACGACAGCTTCACGCTCTTGTCGGCCGGAGTCGCCTGTACGTCGGTAGGCGCGGCAGGCGCCTTCGGCTTGAGCGCATACCCAGTCACGTCGAGGTAGAACCGGGCTCCGGCGTTCGTACGGTTCAGGATCGTGATCTCGCCGGCCGCGTTGGGACGCACGACGACCTGATTGAACGAGTAGTGCGTCGGCAGCGCAATCACATCCGTCGCGAACGGCGCGGTCTCGCCACCCGGATAGGCGACGACGTCACCACTGGTCGCCTTCGTCGACACGATCAGATTCGCCGAGACCGCCGCCAGCCCCGTCGCGGGCAGACCGCCAAGACCAGCCACCTTGAAGGTGTGCCCGAAACCCGCCGCGATCAACGTCGTACCGCCGGTATCGAGAACCCGCGCCGCCGTCGGCAGCGTGCTGATCCGCGACGACGCCGCGGCACTGTTCGTCGCCGTCGTGTAGTAGCCGGTGACCTCAGCCAGAAAATGCACAGCCCCAGCCGAACTGTTCACCAGCGTCACCTTGCCGTCCGCCGCAATCCGAGTCACCACAGTGCTGCTCTTGGCCCGCCCAATCGGCCAACTGCCATGCGCCACCCCCGGCTGAGTCGCACCAGCCGGATACACAACCATCCCGCCGATAGGCCCTCCCGGCGGCGGCGACGCCGGCACCAGCGCGGTCAGCGTCATCGCCACCGAAGTAACCGCACTAGCCGCCGGCACCCCACCAACCCCAGCGACCGGGAAGCTGATCTTCTCCTTCCCCGGTACGGCGGCAGTACCCGGAACACCGATCTTGTTCCGGGTATCGAGGATCCGCGTCTGCTTCACCGGCACATACCGCGACCCACCAGCCGTCACCTCATCAGTCGTGTAGTAACCAGCCACATCGACGATGATCCGCACAGTCCCCGTACTGGCATTGAAGAACGACGCCTGCCCGCCAGCGTTCAGCCGCAGAATCGAAGTCCCACTGGCATAAGTCTGCCCAGCCGCGAACAAAACCCCCGACACCGAAGGCCGAGCCGCCCCCGCCGGCCAAGCCACCAAACTCCCGCTGACCGTCGGATTCACCACCGTCACATTCACCGAAACCGCGGCAACCCCAGTCGCCGGAATCCCCCCACGCCCAGTAAACGTAGAAGTCACCGGAGTCGGATTAGCCGCAACAGGCGTAGCCCCCGTATCAACCAACCGAGCCTGAGTAGCAAGAGGCACATACAACCCACCCCCTTCCCCCGGTCCCACAACAGCCGCCGGCACGGCAGCGGCCACAGGAGTAGCACTAGCCTGATCCGGAAGGTGGCCAGGAAGCAACAAAGACAAGAGAAGCGGCAACAAGAGCAGGCGGAATCCGCGACGCACAGTTCCTCCACGACAGGCCCTCAAGGGCCGCAGCAGTTGGGCAGGACCCCAAGCTTGCGTCCCACACCCCACGCCACGTAAGGAACCCCACCACATTTGCACGAACCTGCAGCCGCCCGTCCAACAGACCGAGCTCCGTGCGCGGCTCAGACTTGCGAGGTCAACGTCTCCAAGGCTCGGACCCGCTCAGCCGGCGAAGGCGTACTGGACATGAGCTGGGAACGACGGCTGGTGTCTCGACCGAGCATCTGCTGATGCTGGACCTGCCAGCCGTACAACACTTGAATCAAGGTCGCGCCGTATCCCATCGCCGCTGCACGCCGATCGGCCTGCAGCACCTCCCGACGACTCAGCCAGGCAAGAATCGGCGGTGCAACGAGAGGAGTGAGGAAGAGGAACGGCAGCACCAGACTGTCGTCGAAGGTCAGGACGGCAACCAGCACGCCGACGTAGCCGATCAGGAGGAAGCCGATCACCGCACATCCGACAGCCGGAACAGACTTCATCAGTCGACCAAGTGCTCGTACGCCGATCAAAGCGCAACGAGCTGGAATCGAGTACCAGAAGCTCAGCAGGCTGAGCCAGTCCCGGCCACCAAGGTGATGTCCGAGCTCGTGCGCGAGCACAGCTTCGAGGTGTGAGGGCGGAAGGTTGTAGAGCGCCCATCTGGTGACGCCCACGGTGTGGCCCGGCGTCGGAACCGCGTTCGGCTCGTCAGATTCCTGAATCCAGAGCTCATAGCGCTTCTCGGGTACGCCGGCCCGGCCGATGACCTGCCACCAGATCGGGCGCAGGCGCTGCTCTTCGACCAAGGTCGGCAACCTCAGCCGAAACAAGTACCGCGCGAGAAACTCTTCGACCGGTCGTACGAATACCACCAGGCCAGAGACCAGCCAGGCGCCGACGATGACCCAGCCCCACCCGAAGCCGAGCAGTCCGACGATCCACGAGACGACCGCAAAACTCCAGAAGAACCAAGGCACTGCGGACAGGAGCAACGCAGCTGTCGAAACCTCGACACGGGGTGCGCGGTTTGCCGACGAGGATCCTGGTGAGCCCGGCAACTCCGGGCGGCGCGGGGGCGGAGGCATGGCGTTTTGTCCTCCGTAACCACCCTGGAACGGCGGTTCCCCTTCGCCCCAGGCACTGTCGCGGTCACTGGGGTCGCCGGGGCCGCTCATCACTCGCTCCTTCTGTGGTCTCTCGGTCGCGTTGGTCTACCACATGGACACGTGCACGTGGTCGAAGTGGCCGCCGGTGGCGTCGGTGGGGACGTAGACGCCACCGCCGTTGTAGGGGATCCACGTGCCTCGGCGGGCAGACCAGATCTTGCCGTACCAGATCACGTAGTGCACGCCGGTTTGGCCTGCTGTTTTCACGGCCCAGTTGGCGATCTGATCGCCGCGAGCACGTGCCGCGGCCGAGCGTCTGGAATCGGCTCCGACCATCACGTCACAGGCTTTGCCGCGGGGATGGTCGCTGGTCGGGTTCCAGACATGAGCATCCCAGCAGCTCATGCTGAGAGTGCCTAGGTTCTTGCGCGCCTCGGCGACCCAGGCCGCCGTCCGCGGAGTCAGCAGTCCGCCAGTTCCCGTCGGGTCGGTAACCGACTGGGACTGCTCGGGCCAAACACCATTGACCGGTTGTCCGCTTTCCAGGCCTCCACCACCACTGTCACAGGTGTCCTCGTCCGGAGTCCCGTCGCCGACCGAGGCGCCTGGCGGTAGATCATCCCTACCGGCGTAGGGGTTTCCACGCCGTTCGAGATCGATACCTGCAGCTGCGGCAATCTGACGCGCCTCGCGCTCGCGTTTGGCATAGCGCTCCGGGAACGCCGACACCTGCACTCGCTGGGCCGCGTCCCCCAACGACATCGACGGCCAGCCGTTGATGTCTACCAAGCCGGGAGGAGCTGGGTCATCCTTACCGCCGAAGAAGGCCTTGATGGCATAGTCCGGATGCTCCACGATCTGCTTAGCATCGCCCCATCCGGCGTCGGGCCGCTGCTGAAAGAGCCCGACAGAATCCGAATGGCCGTAGTCCAGGTTCTGAAGATTCGACTCCACCAGGGCAGTCATCAAGGCGATCAAGGTCGCTCTGCCCGGTAGACCACGTTCTACCGCAATCTGATCGATCAGCTTCGCGAACCCGATCTGCGACTCGCGCAACGGCCCCGACTGGAACGGCAGACCGGGCTGCCCAGGAGCCCCAGGTAAGCAGGCGGCCTGCGACGTACTGGTGCCCCCGAAGGGCGCAAGGATCAAAAGACTTGTCAATCCGAGTACCGCCAGCGCCGCGGCGCCTTTGGCCAGCGTGCTCCTGCTCGCAACAGCCATCAACCCGCGCCCGAGATCACGCTCGTCGAACATGGCGCCCCCTTGCCCTCATGGTCCCGTGCCGCCGGAGACGTCACCAACGAGCCATTGGTTGTTCTGGCTGGTCAATGTGATGAGCAGGGGTACATCGAAGCGCTGAGGCTTCTTACCGGTTACATCAATTGTGACCTTTACGAAGCGCGTGATGCGGTCCGGAGTATCAACTGGCGCATCGGCACTGGCCGGCGGGGCGCTGACAGGAGCGGCGATGACCGTCGACTTGCCTCCGTCATTCTTCAAGGCGTCATAAGTTGGATCACCTGCTGACGTGAAGCTCGACGCCACGTCCGCTGTCATGTACTTCGCACTTTTCGCGACCAGGGCCGCATAGGTCTCGACACCGGGGTCCCGCGTATAGAACACCCGAGCCCAAGCCCCTACCACGTCAGCCGCCAAGGCAATCGAATCGGCCGATGGGCGCTGGGTCTGCGGTGGTGGCGGAGTCAGAATGGCGGTCGTCGTCGACGTCGGCTGACCACTCTGACCGCTCGTCGGCGCAGTCGGTAACACAACGGACCGGCCGGGCGTCAGCAAGTTGATCGGAGCGCCGTCGTCAGTGCTCTTGCCACCGAAGAGGCGCGGCAGGCCGCCCCCGAGTCCAAGAATCACGATTGCCACAACCACGACAAGAATGAGGATCGCTACCGGACTGGTCGGTTCGGCCTGGCGCTGGTTCCGCAGCCAAGCCATCCGCTGCGCGTGGTCGTCGCGGCGCCAGTTCCGCTTGGCGCGCCTGCGGTCACGTCCGTTCAGCTCGTCCAGCTCATCCGGGTAGTCATAGTCGTTGCTCATCAGAGAACGCCAGTCGTCCGGGGCATCCGGACGACTACGAGGAGTCCCCTGATCTCTACCGGCGTCTGGACGCTCCGGATCCTCGGATCGGTGACCCGAGCGGCTTCTCGCGCCTTCTCGGCGATCGTCTGGCGAACGCGATTTCCTGGCCATCCGGGATCACCTGCGCGGTACTTGCAGAGTGACGCCGTCCTTGGTGACAGCTGAGTACTCGCGGAACCGTCGCTGTGGCGACGAGCCCGAGGCCCGCCGGGAGCGCTGTGCTTTGGGAGGGCCTTCGCGAAGGCTGGCCGACTGACTGTGCACTCTCGGTTCGAATCGGTTCTCGTTGGCAGGGGCCGATATCGGTCGTCGGGAGTGCCGGGCCTTCTGCGACTCCGCAGTCACCCGTCCACCGGTCGTCGGTGCCGCGCCGCCTGTGGCCGCAACACCTGCAGCCGTGACAGAAATTGTCCGTCGACCTTCTGCTCTGCTTTGTGCGCGTGAGCGGGACAAGTTCCCTGCAGAAGTGCCACGGGACGGCGCCGCATTCGCAGCCAACGTCCCGCCTGGTCCGGCCTGGCCGCCTGGCCCACCACCGGCTGACGCAGTATCCGTCTTCCGCCGCTCGGAACCGGCGGTCAACTCGTACGGTGATCCTCCAGAGGCACCCGCACGACCGAGGGCGCCCGACACCGGCGCCTGCCGATAGACACGGACCGACGACACACGCTGCGGATCAGCATCCCCAGAGCCGAGGCGACCGCCGCGGCGTTCAGTCAGCGCGGGCGCTGCACTCCTGCTACCAAGCGAGCCGGCCAAGCGCTTGAAGGCCCCCATCGCGCCACGCCTGGCCAGACCACCGAGCAGGATGCTGCCGGATCCGGGACGCATCATCGACGTCAGGTTGTCCAGCAAACGCCGCAGCCTGAATCCGGCGATCAGAACCGCAATCGCGAGTCCTGACACAGGGAGCCAGCCGAGGGCCCCTGTCAGGCTGAAGACCGCGGTGACCAAGGTCAGTGCAGTGCCAAAGACCAGCATGGCGAGGAACGATTGGATCACCAGCCCTATCAGGGCTTCGAACCAGTTGAGGCCCCACTGCCGCGGCCTGCCCGGAATGATCCACAAGCAAGCAAAGAACACTCCGACGACCAGCAGGAGCAGGCAGCCGACAAAAGCCATCAGCGCAGTGAATGCGAGAGATACGTTCAGGAAAGCGAACAACGTGGCGGCAATCGCGGCGAGCATGACGACCGAGATACGCCCGAAAGCATTGTCGCCCTTGACCCACTTCACCGTAGGCGCATCATTGCCGCCCTCTGCGGGCGCGATCACCGAATCGATGTACTTCGACCGAGCATCGGCATCCGTGCCCGCATCGAGCATTCCCTTGCCGTAGCGCCCACATGCTTCCAAGGAACCGAACTCCGCGATGCACCACGGTGTGACGGCGAACCCACGCCACGTCGCGTCAGCTGACTTCCTGAGCATCGTGTCCTTCGCCGTACCGGTGAAGCCCGGCTCCGGCCACGGCAGCGGGCTCTGCATCGTCGGCCCCATCGCATCGGCGGAGGTCGTCATGATCGTCTCCGCGCCCATCTGACGCGCACCATCGATGCCACGAAGCCAGGTCGCCGGCGCCACCGCGAAGCTGACTGCTAGCACCCCCGCCACGAAGATCCAGACCATCTGTCCCATAGCGCTGCCACCCGACCGCCGCTGCATGTACGCCGCGACCGCCCCGAAAGCGAGGGCCGACGGCAACAACCACCCGATCAATTCGTTGCTTGAGGCACCAATCGTCGCCGAGGTCGCATCCGTCAGCGGCTTCACGTCTGTGAATGAGAACAGCCACCAGCCGACTGAGATCGCACCACGAGTGATAGCAACGATGTACATCATCACCAGGTGCGCGTAGCCGTTGAACACCGACTCGATGGGGTCGCGAATGCTTCTCTCGAAGTCGAGACCGTAGACCATCGGGCTGTACTGCTCGAAGATCGTCCTCGTGTCGCCGTGCGTCAGGTCCGGCGTCGGGAGCAGGTCACCGAATCCGGTCGGATTCGTCGGCCCCTGGTTCGGATCAGCCGCCAACGCGAGTTGAGCAGTCACCACGAAGGAGACACACAGGACGGTCACCGCCGTACGAAGACGGCGAGCCCATCTCATGCGACGTGCTCCTTTTTGGTGGGGCGGTCGTCGGGGGGTGGGGCTGGTTGGTACATGGCTTCGTTGTAGTCGGGGGTGTCGGCTTCTTGGTCGTAGACGTCGTCGGGGCCGATGGGGGTTTCGTGGCGGGTGGGGGGGTGGTGGCCGTTGGTGGTGGGGGCGGGGGGTGGGGGCGGGGTGTTGAGGACCTCGGCCTGGGGTGGGGTGGTCAGGGGCTCGGGCTGGGGTGGGGTGTTCGGGACCTCGGGCTGGAGGGGCGCGGGGTGGGTGGTGTGGGCTTCGGATTGGGCGGTGGCGGTGGCGGCGGGTTCGAGGAGGTCTTGGGGATCTTCGTCGTCGGCGAAGGGGTCGGCGGGGGTGGGGGCGGCGGGGAGGGCGGGGGCCGGTTGGTTCGCGTGTTCGGATTCTGGGGTGGTGCGGAGGAGGGCGGCTACGCGCTGGCTGGGGATGTCGATCTGGACGGTGGCTACTTCGTCCCAGCGGTCGCGCATGATGCAGTGGCCGTGGCGGATGGATTTGCCGTTGGCCGCGGTGTTGATGCCTCGGACCAGGGTTTGGTACGGCGCGGTCTGCGGGCGGCCGAGTAGCTCCAGGAGGGAGTCGACCTGCTCGCGGGAACGGAGGCTGAAGGCGAAGAGGGTGGTGATCTGCTCGACCAGACCCGGGAGCTTCAAAATTGACGCCGGGTCCTGGGTGTCGAGGACCAGGGAGGCGCCGAGGGCGCGGCCGACGCGGGCGATGTAGTCGAGGAAGGAGGCGCCGTCCGGCGTCTTCGTCAACAAATGCACCTCGGGGACGATGACGACCTTGGAGCGGCCGCGGAACTCGCGGCGGCCGGTGGTGCGGACCATCCAGGCGAGGCAGCCACGGAGGCAGGCCATGCCGACGCGTTCGATCGGGGACCAGGATTCGGGCGCCGATTCCGGGGACGGCAGGGTGAGGCCGGGCATCTGGACGACCCAGAGGCCAGGGTTGGTGGTGAGGGAGGAGAGGCCGGAGGGCGGGCCGGCGACGACGGAACCGAGGCCGGTTTCGACGAGGTCGCGGAGGGCGAAGCCGACGGTCCGGATGGTTTCGGACTCGGAGTTGCAGAGGCGCTGGATGACGCCCCACGACGAGGGATCGGGTGACTGGATCTCGGCGCGGGTGGCGGCCATCACCGGGGCCTCGGCGGCGCCACGGAGGTGTGGCGGCAGGAGGAGCATCAGCTGCGACGGCGCCTGGAGAAGAGCGTCGTCGACTGGGAGAACGCGGAGCAGGTCCGCGGCACCGGAGAACTGTGCGGTGATCTCGATGACAGCGGTCGGTACGCCGTACTCGGCGGCGACCGCGGAGACGCCGGCCGCGTCACCCTTCAGGTCGAGGAGCGGGACCCAGGCGCCGGCGAAGGCGGAGTCGAGGCCGCCCAGCATGGCGGCGGTCGTCTTGCCTCGACCCGAGCGGCCGAGGAAGAGGGTCGTCGTCGCGTCGCCGAGGGCCGAACCGGCCGCGGCGTCGAAACGCACGAGGCCCGGCGTGGAACCGGTCAGATACCCGATCGCGGGACCGGTGGCGTCACCGATCGACGCACCGCCCCAGAACCAGGAACCGAAGAAGGCGGTCGACTCGCGGACGTGCCCGAGGTCGGGGACGCGGAGCTGGTCGCCGGGGAGCGACTCGAGCCAGAGGTCGCGCTGCTCGTCGGCGCCGGGGGCGACGGTGATGCCGCGGTCGGCGTAGTGCGCGACGACGGCGTCGACGTACGCGTCGAGGTCCTCGCGGGTGTCGGCGCTGACCAGGAGGCGCGGGTGGTCCTCGACCAAGGTCAGGCCGCTGCGGCTGATGTCGCGCTTGACCTCGCGCATGACGCGCTCGGTCTCGACGATCTCGTCGGCGGTCTCCTCCGCGGTGCCCTTGGCAGCCGAACGGCGCTGCTCCTTGGCGCTCTTGCGGGTCTCGTCGACGAGGTGCCGGGCGGACTTCTTGGTCAGCACGCGGAAGCGGACCGAGGCCTCGACGGTCACGTCGATCTCGTCGCCGTCGTCGTCGATCGCCTTGATCTCCGACAGCGTGCGCAGCCACTCCCCCGGGCCCGGGGTCTCGAGCTCTTCGGGGAAGTCGGTCATCGCGAGGACAGTCGTGTACGCCGCGATCTGGCCGCGCGAATCGTAGATCCGCAGGTGATCGGTGTACGGGACCACGCGGCCGGAGGTGAGCCGGGCCAGGGAGGCGCCGGTGATGAGACCACGGCGAGGCGCGGCGACGGCACCGCGGTGCATCTCGCGGCTGATCAGCCAGGAGATGACCTCGGCGGGGGCGGTGTGGGCACGCCACACGGTCGAACCGAGCTGGCGGCCGAGCTTGCGGACGCGCTCGTCCAGGTGGGCGAGCTCGCGCGCGCTCACGCGCCAGGAGGTCGTCCCCAGGGCGTCGCTGATCGACCCGCGGACCTGGGCGGTCGCACGGGGATCGCGGTCACTCAGGTGCACGCCGAGAGCGACATACCGCTCGGGCATCCGCATCTCGTCGATCCGGTCGGCCCGGGTCTGCGCCCAGGCGTCATGGTCGCCGAGGCGGTAGTGGCCGGCCACGGAGTCGAGGTAGTCCTGGCCGGTGGAACGGCCCCAGACCACCTTGAGGTGGCTGAGCCGGTCGCCGAGAATGGTCGCGGCGGCACTGACCGCTGCGTCCAGAGCGGCGTCCTGCTCGGCCTCGGTGGCCAGGTCGGTGTTCGCCACCGAGATCAGGAACCAGGCCTCGGCGCTGCGTTCGGTGACGAGCAGTCCGTCGGCGATGGCCACCAGGCGAGGCGGCGGCAGGCCGCGCTCGCGGCCGACGCCCACCAGGTTCAGGAGCTTGTCAGCGATCTTCATTCGTGCCCCTCGTTAACCAATCGGCTGCCTGACGACGTCCTGCGACTGACCCTCTGCACGTGGTCCGCCCCGAGCAGGCGGGCGCGCTGGCTCACGGTGATGTCCGCACCGGCGCGGACCATCGGATCCAGCTCCACCACGGCCTCGCGTTCCCATTCCGGGGTCACTCTGGCCTTCGCCAGGTTGGCCACCTTCTGGGTCGCGACGCGCTCACGCCATGGCAGGTACTCCGTCTTGTCGGCGGCCCGCGCGCCGAGTCCGATGATCGGGCGGTGGGCCCGCAGCGCGTAGCGGACGGCCAGCGCCCACTCGGTCACGCGACGGCGCCGTTCGTGGAACTTGCCCGGTCGCCAGCCGAACGCCGTGATCACGAACGGCGGTACGACGTACAGGCTGACGGTCCCCTTCTGGGGGATCCCGATGAACGGGAACAGCAGCGCGATCCAGGCCAGGATGATCACCGCACCGAAGATGATCATCCGCCGGCGCGCGCCTTCACCGAGGTCGATCCCGAGCAGGTCGTACTGCCGGGTCTCGATCTCGAAGTGGTGGGTCAGGGTACGGCCGACGCGCATCAATTACCCCCGGAGAGCAATCCCCAGAAGCCCTTCAGGACATTGATGGTCTGGTTGTTCGCGTAGATCAGCCCCCCGACGAGCACACCCGCGGCGATGTGGCCGAACAGCTCGCCCCACTCGCGCTTGAAGTAGTGCCCGATCGCGCGCAGCACGAGGATCGCGATGAAGATGTTCCCCGCGATGACCAGGACCCAGTCCTTGAAGTCCGCACCCGTCGGGACATTGGGATTGGCCAGGGGCGCGGCGAGCTGAACCACGCCCGCGGCTAGTTCGTAGCTGGTCATAGCGGTGTCTCCCTTGGTGCCTCGGTCATCCGACGGCGGGTTGCTGTTGTCATCCGACGGCAGCCACTTGCCATCGCTGTGCTCCGTCCGTGGCGACAGTACGCCGTAACGTGAGCGTGTACGTCTGGTCCAGAGTGGTGTCTCCCGCTCCGTTCCAGGTGACGGCGGCGGTCGCCCGCCGCTCGTCGTCGTTGCCTGTGTAGACCTGCCAGTCCTTCAGTACGCCGAACTTCACGGCACCGTTCAGACTGCGGATGGTCGAGCCGGGGGCGGTCACGGCCGACACCTTGTTGTCGGATTCGGCATACGCACCGAAGAACGCTTCGGCGTCCTTCTTCGTTGCAGCCGTCAGGTCGTCGTCCGGTGCGCCGGGCCCGGGCATGTTGTCCGGCAGCGCCGCACGGCTGTCCGGCACGAACGTCGGAGCGCCGGACGCCACCACTCGGGACGCCGTCCGCGCGACCGGCACGGACAGCCGCTCCCAACTGAAGGCGCCGGGCGTCAGGTTGCGGCCCTTGCGGTCGTACTGCTGGATGTACACCCGGACGTCGACGGCGGCGGCCACGCCACCGGGGTCGACCTTGACCTCACCGGGGTAGGCCAGTACGGCGACCTGCTTGCCGCGACCGTTCCAGCCCGTACGTCCGTCCAGACCGGCGGCCAGGTCGAGTCCGACCTGGGCCGGGCGGGCATCGGGATTCGCTTCGTCCCAGGTCAGGTACGAGATCGAGTACCGCGTCGCGATGGCGCGCGCCTCGTCGACCGGGAAGCTGGTCTGGCTGCCGACGACGGTGTTGGGAGCGCGGTTAGGGCTGATCCAGGATCTGATGCCACTGATCGCCGCCAGCAGCAGGACCGCGACCACCAGGCCGCGGAAGAATCGCCGCGCCCAGGTCGAGAACGACGACTCGGGCTCGGTCGCCCAGGGGGTCTGACCGGGCTCCAGCACCTGACGGGCCGGGCCGGGGGCCGCGTGGGCGCCGTGGGGCGACCGCTGCCGCAACCGCTCGGGCTGACGCTGACCGGGCGCGGGGGCAGGCTGCTGATCCCCGTACACCGGCTGGCCGGGCTGCGGGTGACCTTGCAACGGTTGACCGGGCTGCTCCGGCGGACGCGATCCAGGACGGCGCGGCGGAGCCATCACTCCGCCGGGCGGCGGAGGGGTCTGGGGTGCGGCGTACTGCGCGGCTACACCCTGTGCCTGGCGAGGGGTGGGTGACACCGGACCATCGGGGTGGGCCCACCACTCCGGTGCGGTGTTCTGTGGACGTCCGCGGGCCGCCTTCTTGGGCCGCCGCTGGTCCGACCAGTGTTCACCTTTTGGCGGCAGATTCAGCACTGTTCGCCACCAACTCATCGCTACCCGCCCCTCAGACAGCAGTTACGCGGACAGTAGCCGGGAGAATACGGCAAGCAACTGTCCACCGGGAGACCTGAGACCAGGATCCGGATGCTCCATCGCTCCCCGCAGCCATACTGTTACCCCACTCGCGGGCAGTGTCACCCTCGAACTCCAAGCGTGACACCTTCGGTACCGTCGCCATAGCTCCTCTCTCAGCTGCATCGTCGTTCGGGGCGTCGTCGATCGGGCAGCGCACACCCTGCCACACCGCTCGGACAGATTCGAAAATCCGTGCGAACAACATGGTAAAAGACCGCACCAACTGATCACGCATAGTAACCGATTCGCGGACCTGCCTGTGGAAAACTCTCCCGTGGCGAGGGGTCAAAACCTCTCCGAGCGGGCATAGGGTCGCAGTACCCCCTGCTACCCCCGGAGGACCAGGATGGAAACTCGCCGACTCGGCCGGCTCGGCCACCAGAGCTCGGTGCTGATCTTCGGCGCCGCCTCGCTCGGCGGCGTCGACCAGGACCGCGCCGACGCCTCGATCCAGGAGGCGCTGGACGCCGGATTCAACCATTTCGACGTCGCCGCCGACTACGGCGACGCGGAGCTGCGGCTCGGCCCGCGGATGCCGGAGATCCGGGACCGGATCTTCCTCGCCACCAAGACCGGGCGCCGGACGTTCGAAGAGGCCTGGAGCGAGATCAATCGTTCGCTGGAGCGGCTGCAGACCGATCACGTCGACCTGATCCAGATGCACGCGGTCTGTGATCTGGAGAACCTCGACCTCGTCACCGGCAAGGGGGGCTCGCTCGAGGCCGCGATCCGGGCAAAGGAAGAGGGCCTGGCCACGGCCATCGGGATCACCGGCCACACCGCGCAGGCACCCGCCGTGCACCGCGAGGGGCTGCGCCGGTTCGACTTCGACAGCGTGCTCACCCCGCTCAACTACCACCTCTCCACAGACCCCCAGTACGCCGCGGACTACGCCGAGCTGGTGTCCGCCGTACAGGCGTCGGACGCCGCGCTGATGACGATCAAGATGATCGCCCGGCGGGGCTGGCGGGACGGCGAGGAGAAGACGTACGACACCTGGTACCGGCCGTTCGACGAGCAGCGTTATGTGACGGCGGCCACAGCCTGGCTGCTGAACGGGCATCCGGAGATCACCGGGCTGGCGACCGCGGGCGAAACGCGGTTGCTCAAGCAGATGATCATCGCCGAGCGCGAGCGGGCCGACCTGTCCGCCGAGGACGCCGCGTCCATCCTCCAGGAGGTCCAGGACTACGCTTCTCCGTTCATCGACATGCCGATCTGAGCGATGGGAACACTCGCGGGTGGTTCGGTGTTGAAGCGCGTGTAGTCATCTAACTTCGGAGGTCGTAGTGGCAACGGTCGAGCTGTCCCAGGAGAACTTCGACGAGGTCGTCAGTGGTGAGGGCCTCGTCCTGGTCGACTTCTGGGCGGAGTGGTGTGGTCCGTGCAAGATGTTCGGGCCGGTGTTCGAGAAGTCGTCCGAGGAGCACGGCGACATCAAGTTCGCGAAGGTGGACACGGAGGCCCAGCAGGAGCTGGCGCAGGCCTTCCAGATCCAGTCCATCCCGACCTTGATGGCCGTCCGCGACGGCGTCGTCCTGTACTCCCAGCCGGGCGCCCTGCCGGCACCGGCGCTGGAGGACCTGATCAAGCAGCTCCGCGCTGTGGACATGGAAGAGGTCCGCGCCCAGATCGCGGCGCACGAGGCCGAGCACGGCACCGAGCCCCACACGCACTGACGTCAAACGAAACGAGGCCCCGGGATCACTCCGACAGGAGTCCGGGGCTCGTTCGTTGATGGGAGCGGGCCCTGGGCAGGAGATCAGTGGCCAGGGCCCGCTCCGATTGCTGACCGTGGCGGTGGAACGAACCCTGGTGGTTGCCGGGCGGGTGAGGTGTCCGTCCGGAAGTGGTTCGTTCGACTGCTCTTATGAGGTGCGGTCAGCGGGGAGGCGAAGGGACCGGTCGACGCCGGTCCCTCCTTGGAAAAGTTTCAGCGCAAGGGGTCGAACGGGGCGAGCTCGGCCGGGGCGCGGCCGGTGGTGATGGTCTCGGCCAGCAGCTGGCCGGTGATGGGGCCGAGCGTGATGCCCCACATGCCGTGACCGCCGGCGGCGAACACCCGCGGTGACTTGGTGGCGCCGATGATCGGCAGGCCGTCCGGGGTGCAGGGCCGCGGGCCGACCCACTCGAAGGTGCGGGCGTCCAGGTCGGCATCGCGCAGCAGCGGCCGGGCCGCGTTCACGATGGCGTCGATCCGGCGCGGGTCGAGCTTCGCCTCCGGCTTGCGGAACTCCATCATCCCGGCGACCCGCAGGCGGTCGCCGAGCGGCGTACAGGCGACGCGCTGGGCCGGGAAGTAGACCGGGCCGGCCGGGACATGCGCGATCGGGACGCTGAAGCTGTACCCACGACCGGCCTGTACGACGGTCTTCACGCCGAAGTCCTTGGCCAGATCGGTCAGCCACGCACCAGTGGCCATCACGACCGCGTCGAACGGGTCGGTCTCGCCGTCACCGGTGACCAGGCGGACGCCGCGGATCTCGTCCACGATGTCCTTGACCACGACGCCGGTGATGATCTGGCCGCCGCGGGCGACGACCGAGTCGGCCAGCAGTTGCACGTATTCGCCCGGGTTGATGAAGCGCTGACCGTGCAGCCGGATCGCGGCACCGATCTCGTCGGACAGCGACGGCTCGATCTCGCGGGCGTCGTCACCGGTGATGGCCTCGAACTCGATGCCCTGACCGGCCGCGTGGATCTGCTCGATCTCCTCGAGCAGGACGCTCCGCTCGGCCTCGGTCCGGTACGCCGCCAGGAACGACTTCGCCTCGTACGTCTGCGCCTCGACCCCGGCGTTCGCCAGGAAGTCGAAGGCCGGAAGCGCCTGGCGGTTGATGCCGACCAGCGACTCCATCGCGGTCTTCCAGCGTCCGGCGGTGCTGTTGCGGGCGAAGCGGGTCAGGAAGTTCAGCAGCCGCGGGCTCGCGGTCGGCGGGACGTACACCGGCGAGGAGGGGCTCAGCACCGCGCGAACGCCGTACTTGAGGACGGCGGGCTCGGGCAGCGGCGTGGCCAGGCCGGGCGTCAGCCAGCCGGCGTTGCCCCAGGACGCACCTGCGGCGACACCTTCACGGTCGAGCACGGTGACCTCGACGCCTGCCTCCTGGAGGAACCAGGCGGTGGCCAGACCAACCATGCCCGCGCCGACGACGGCGACGCGATCGGGGACGATGTGGGTGGAGACAGCAGCGACCATGTATCGATGGTGCGTCCGCTTGAAGCAGCTGTCATGGTGCGATCACACCATTCACGGGACAAATGACTGTGCTCCGCGCACAATAACTAAATGATCACCGCGCCTGACCTGATCGTCGCCGTCGGTCCTGCCCTGTTCGAGGTGGTCGTGCCCGGCAAGGGTGACAGTGAGGTCCGGGACGTCTTCCTGGCCGATCCCCAGGAGCCCGCCACCGGTCACCGGGGCGATCTGGTCCTGGGGCTCGGTCTGCGCGACGCCGAGGACGCGGTGGAGTTCGTGGAGCGCTGCGCCGCCGGAAACGCCTCTGGTGTCGTTCTCCGTACGACGCTCGCCCGCGACCCGGCCGTGGTCGCAGCAGCCGAGCGGTGGCTGGTCACGCTGGTCGCACTGCAGCCGAGCGTGGCTTGGGCCCACGTGGTCTGGTTGCTGCGCGGCGTACTCGACCGGGCGGCCGCACCGGACTCCCCCGTGGCCGGTGACGCCGGTGTGCACCAGGAGCTCTTCGCACTGGCTGACGCGGCCAGAGCGATCGTGGACGCGCCGGTAACCATCGAGGACAACCAATCCCGGGTGCTGGCCTACTCCTCCGGTCAGGACTTCACCGACCCGGCCCGGGTCTCCACCATCGTCGGCCGCCGGGTTCCGCCCGAGGTGATCGCGCACTTCCGGGCCAGAGGGGTGTTCAGACGGCTCGCTCGGTCCAGTGAGCCGTTCCTGGTGCCAGAAGGTCCGAACGGGATCCGGCCACGCCTCATCGTGCCGGTGCGGGCCGGTGGCGAGTGGCTGGGCTCCATCTGGGCCGTAGTGAACGGTCCGGTGAGTGATGAGGTCATGACCGAGCTCAGCAACGCGGCGTCGGTGCTGGCGCTGCACCTGCTGCGACTGCGGGCTCAGGCCGATGTCGCGCGGCGCAGTGCGATCGACAGGCTCCGGACCGTGCTCCGCCAGTTCTCCCCCGACAATCCGCTCGATGTACGCCTCCCACCGCGACCATGGCGGGTGGTCGCACTCTCCTCGCCTGAGGGGTACGACGTACCGCAGCAGCTCGATCTGTGGGAGTCGACCGGGCGGCGGCACGGCTGGAGCGACCCGCACCTCGCCGACCTGGACGGGACCGTACTGGCGGTCGTCACGGACACAGACGGGCCTGGCTCGTGGACCTGGCTGGCCAAGCTGGTCGCTGACCACGCCAAGGGCTCGATCGCCGCGGCCGGTGGTCCGGCGCGCGGACCGGCCGATCTGCCGAGCTCACGGGCCGAGGCGGTCGAACTGCTCGGCCTTGTACGTCGTGGGGTCGCACCCGGACCGGTATTGCGGGTCGAGGAGGCGTGGCACGTGTTGACCGTCCACCGGGCGGTCATGTCGCTGGACGTGAACAAGATGGACGGTCCACTCGCGACGCTGCTGCGGCACGACATCGAGCACGACACCGGGTTCGTCGAAACCTTGCAGGCGTGGCTGGAGTATCCGGGGCAACCGCAGCGCGCCGCCCGGGAGCTGCATCTGCACACCAACACCCTGCGGCACCGGATGAAGCGGATCGGGGAGATCGCCGCGCTCGATCTGAGTGATCCACTGGAACGACTGGCATTGCAATTGCAGATCGCGGCGGTCCGAACGGAGCACTGAGCACTGAGATCTATGCCACAGGCCCATGTAACAAGGCTTCATGTACCGGCAATGGTTGAGCAACATCCGGCTGACAGAGTCTTCCTTGTCGCCGATCGGACCTTTCACCAGGAGGCCCGAGGGGTGACCGGGTCCGAGCTCTTCACCAGGGAGCTCGGGCTCACTGGGCCCGGCGGTTGTCTGAGCGACCGCCGGGCCCACACACGTTTCTAGAGAGCTGCCAGCTGCTTCAGCTGAGCTGCACGGCTGGTCTGGATCGAGACCGCGAGCTTCTTCGTCGCGGGGTCCTTGCCGCTCTTGGTGATGTTCTTCGCCAGCACGATCGTCTCCGTCAGGTGCTCCTTCAGGTTCGTCGCGAAGAGCTGGTCGAAGGCGGGGCCGGAGGCTTTGCCAAGGGCAACGATCTCGGGCTCGGTCATCATGCCGGCCATGTCGTGCCCCTCGTGCGGGTTGCGGACCGGGAGCCCGGACCGGGTCCGGGTCGCCTTGAACTGCTCGACCTCGGTCCGGTGCCCGCCGGCCACGGTGGTCGCGAACGCCCGGACGGCCGGGTCGGCGGCCTGCTTCTCCGCTATCCCCACCACCCGCAGCAGCTGGTCGTCCATCACGATCATCAGCTCGATCCAGGCGAGGTCGTCGGCGTTGAAGGACGGATCGATCTTCCACTCGGTAGCCGGCGTACTGGCGACCGACGCGGGCGGAGTCATCGGGACGGCCGGCGGGGAAGCGGCGACCGAGGACCCGCACCCGGTGAGGACGGCAAGCAACGCGACGACGGCAAGAGCTCTCATGAGCGACTCCTCGGGCGGAAGGAGGGGGCGGTAGTGGGGTGAGGATACCGAGCGTGGCGAGTGGGGTACAGAGGGTGGCGGAAAGCCGACAGGTGCCCCCGCGGGGTCCTTTTGTTGCTCAGGACAACCGGTTGACGATGTGCGCGTAGACACCGGGCAGGCGGGCCGCGGCCGGGACGATCCGCGGCGCGACCAGGCGTCGGTTGCGGGCCCACAGCAACGATGCGGTCAGCAGACGGCACTCACGGGAGACGCGGCGCCAAGCGGCCTCATACTGCGCCGGACGGTCAAGAGCGATGCAGTCGACGAGTTCGGCGGAGGTGCGGAGCGCTACGGCGATCCCCTCGCCGGTGAGGGCGTCGATGTATCCGGCTGCGTCGCCCACGAGGAGGACCCGGCCGGATACACGGCGCCGAACGTGCTGGCGCAGCGGACCGGCACCCAGTACGGCGGACGCGGGCGCGGCGCCCGACAGGCGGCGCTGCAGAGCGGGGAACGCTTCGAGGTGCGAGTCAAAGGTGCCCCGGGCAGTGGTGAGGACTGCGACGCCGACCAGATCGTCGGCTACGGGAGTCACGTACGCCTCCCCCAGCTTGCTCCAGTAGACCTCCACCAGGTCTGTCCACGGCGACACGTGGAAGTGCTGACGGAGTCCGCGGCGAGCAGCCCCTGTCGTACCGCCCACCTCCAGCTGGCGACGGATAGGTGAGTGAAGGCCGTCGGCGGCGGCCAGGTAGCGGGCGGTGTGGCCAGCGGCGGTGACCGACACATCGGTCTGAGTGATCGGACCCACGCGGGTGTGGTCGATGGGGACGTTCAGCTCCGCCAGGCGGTCGAGGAGCGCTTGGTGGAGAGCGGTCCGGCGGACGCCTAGACCAGGTCCCGCAGTGAAGCGAGCGTCCACGCAGTTGTGCGCGTCCAAGTAGCGGATGCCGTGGAAGGGACGACCGGTGATCGGTACGCCCAGGCGGTCCAGGTAGTCGACTGCACTGTGGGCGATGCCTTCGCCGCAGGCCTTGTCGATCGGACCCGTGCGGGGCTCCAGTACTACGACGGACAGGCCGGCCAGTGCGGCCCGGATAGCGGTCGCAGCCCCAGCAGGGCCGCAGCCGGCAACCAGCAGATCGATCACTTGACCAGCGCTGCGTTGAGTGCGGATTCCTCGGAGCGGATGCGGACAGCGAGCAGCGGAATGTTGAGCAGCGTGAAGACCACGGCGGTGATCCACCCGGTGTGGACGAGCGGTAGCGCGATCCCCTCGATCACCACGGCTACGTAGTTCGGGTGCTTCAGGAACTTGTACGGTCCGCGCGCTACCAGGTGCAGACCCGGTACGACGATCACTCGGGTGTTCCACTGCTGTCCCAACACGCTGATGCACCACCAGCGCAGCCCCTGCGACAGCAGCACCAGCACGAACATCGTCCAACCGAGCGCGGGGACGAATGGCCGGTGGAACGACTCAGCGAGGCATCCGAACAGCAGTCCGGTGTGCAGGACCACCATGAACGGGTAGTGCCCCTTCCCGGACTCCACACCGCCCTGGGCGAAGCTCCACTTGGCGTTGCGCAGCGACACCACCAATTCGGCGACGCGTTCGAGCCCGACGAGTACTACGAGGACGACGTACCAGTTCATGACCACTCCAGCAGTACGAGCTCGGAACAGAAGCCAGGGCCCATGGCTAGCAGCAGGCCCGTCCCCGAAGGATGCAGGCTGAGCGTGTCACCGAGGACGTGCAGCACCGACGACGAGGACAAGTTCCCTACGGCGTCGAGAGACTTCCAGGTCAGGTCCAGCGCACCAGGGCGCAGCTCGAGTGTCTCGGCTACCGCCTCCAGGACCTTCGGTCCGCCGGGGTGACTCACCCACGTCCCGATCTCGGGCACGGTGAGCCCGTGGTCGGCCAGAAATCCCCGTACGTCGCCGCCCAGGTACTTCCGCACCACCTCTGGAACATCCGCGCCCAGCACAATCCGGAACCCACCGGAACCGACATCCCAGCCCATCACTCGCTCAGAGTCCGGATAGAGCCGACTCCGCGTCGCCAGCACGGACGGACCGGCGGCTGCCGGGTGTTCGGACCCGGTCAGCACCACAGCGGCCGCACCGTCACCGAAGAGCGCTCCGCCGACCAGATTGGGCAGGCTGGAGTCGTCACGCTGCAGTGTGAGCGAACAGAGCTCAACCGACAGCAGTACGGCGACCTGCTTCGGCCAGGCCAAGAGGTAATCGTGCAAGCGCGCTATGCCGGCTGCGCCACCCACACACCCCAGTCCGAAGAGTGGTAACCGCTTCACGTCTTCACGCAGACCCAACCGCATCGCAACCCGGGCGTCGATCGATGGTGCGGCCACTCCGGTCACCGTGGTGAACATCAGCACGTCGACGTCGGACAGCTCGAGTCCTGCGTCCGCCACGGCACCAGCGACCGCCTCAGCCCCCAGATCGACGGCTGCTGCGATCCAGGCGTCGTTGGCCGCGCCGAAGTCCTTCAGAACGCCGTACTGCTCGAGTGGGAGCGCCAGATGGCGTGACGACACCCCTGCGTTCGCGTGCAGCCGCCGCAGGAGCGCGTTGCCGCGGCCGTCCGGCAGACAGATCGCGGCGAAGGCGTCGGTGAGCTCCGCCTGCTCATACCGGTACGGCGGCAACGCGGGCCGGACCGCTGCGATCCGCGTCATCGTGGCATCGTGGTGTCGGTGAGAGCGCTGAAGGGACTGGCACTCGCCAGCCATCTCGGACCGACTGTCGCGGTCACGGCGCTGGTGACAGCCGTGGCATGGTCGGCCGGACGTAGTCCCGCCGGATGTCTCCTGGTCGCAGCAACGATCCTCACCGGCCACCTCTCGATCGGCTGGAGCAATGACGCGATAGATGCCGCCCGCGACACCATTGTGAACCGGAAAGACAAGCCGGTGGTGCGCGGGCTGGTGAGTCGCCGCACGCTCACGGTCGCCGCCGGTCTCATGCTGGTGATCACCATCCCCGTCTCCCTGGCCAACGGAATCGCGGCCGGACTGGTTCACCTGCTCTTCGTGGCGTGCGCCTGGGCCTACAACCTCGGCCTGAAATCGACCGTCATCTCCTGGCTCCCGTACGCCGTCGCGTTCGGCGCACTGCCGTCGTTCGTGACACTCGGCACCGCCCACACGTGGGCCCCGTGGTGGGCCACCACGGCGACCGCGCTACTCGGTGTCGGTGCCCACCTGGCAAACGTCGTACCGGACCTCCAGGACGACCTGGCAACCGGTGTACGCGGCTGGCCGCAGCGGATCGGCGCCAACGCCCGCCTGCTCGCCCCACTCCCCCTGGCCACAGCCACCGGACTCCTGGTGATCGCACCGGCCGGACCGATCGGCGTGGTCGGGTGGATCGCCCTAGCCATCGCCACAGCGCTCCTGATGGTCATCGTGCTGTGGCGGGAGGCGCCGTTCCTCGTCACGATCGCCATAGCCGGCGTGAGCGTGGCCGCGCTTGTCCTGCGCGGAGGCACGCTCTAACTCAGGCAGCGTCGGGTTTGAGCGGCGCGTTGCTGCCGAGGATGGCGGCTGTCAGGGCCTCGGCCGGTTCTTTGGCGGCTCGGGGATTGGTGATCAGCACCAGGTCGATGGGTGGCAACTCCGGGAGCCCTGCAGTGGGTGGCGGCTCTACAAGGTCCACGGGCATCAGGGAGCGGGCGAAGATCGCGATCCCCAGGCCGGCTCGAACCGCGGCCAGTACGCCGTTGACGCCGCGGACTATGCACGTGATGCGGCAGGAGCGGCCGGCCTGCTCCAGGGTCTGAACGCCTAGCGAGCGGCTGAGGCTGGGGGCCTGGTAGGCGACGAGTGGGACCGGACCATCGGGAGCTATCCGGGTGCCCGCGATGCCGGCCCACACCAGGGGGTCGCGGCGGACCAGCCGGCCGTTGGGTTCGTAGCCGGTGCCCACGGAGTGTTTGACGTAGGCGAGGTCCAGGTGCCCGGACTCGACACGGCGGAGCAGGTTCGGGCTCTGGGCAACGGTGAGCTCCAGATCGATCCGTGGGTAGAGCTGGCGGAAGTCGCGGAGGATCCGGGGCAGTGGGGTCAGCGCCAGGTCGTCGGTGACGCCGAAGCGCAGTCGGCCGCGGAGCTCGGAGCCGGTGAAGTAGCCGGCGGCCTCCTCGTGGGCGGCCAGGATCGTCCGGGCGAAGCCGGCCATGGCATCACCGTCGGCGGTCAGCGTGACCGTCCGGGTGTCGCGGAGAAACAGCGGTCTCCCCACCGCCGCCTCGAGTTTGCGGACGTGCTGGCTGACCGTCGGCTGCCGGATACCGAGTCGCTCGGCCGCCTGGGTGAAGCTCAGCGACTGGGCGACCGCGAGGAACGTCCGGAGCTGGTCCGGGTCGTACATCGATGGACCTCCTATCACAGGATGCAATAAGACTAATAGGAGTAATTCGCTGTCGGAATCCAGGGGCAACAGACAAGGATGGACATGTCCTCCCCTGACAACCCCACTCGCGTAGGGATTCCTTTTGACCACCCGGACCAGCGGTCCTGTCCGAGAAGCCGACAACCACAGCCACAACTCGACCCGACGAGCCGAACCCCACCGTCGCCCCGGGTTCCGCGAAACTTTCAGCGCGCTGCAGGTGCGCAACTTCCGCCTCCTGGTCAGCGGCCTGCTGGTCAGTTCGACCGGCGGCTGGATCCAGCGCATCGCCCAGGACTGGCTGGTCCTCACGATCACCGGCAGCGCCACCGCGGTCGGCATCACGACCGCCCTGCAGTTCCTCCCCACCCTTCTCCTCGGCCTGTACGGCGGCGTGATCGCGGACCGTTTCCCGAAGCGGAAGATCCTGCTCGTCACCCAGATCTCGATGGGCGCGGCGGCCGGTGTCCTGGCCCTGCTCGCGTTCACCGGCCAGGTGCAGGTCTGGCAGGTCTACACGATGGCCCTGTTCCTCGGCCTGGCCACCGCCGTCGACAACCCGACCCGGCAGTCGTTCGTCACCGAGCTCGTCGGCCGCGACCGGATCCGGAACGCGATCAGCATGGTCTCGTCGACGTTCCAGCTCGGCAGCATGATCGGTCCGGCGCTCGGCGGCGTACTGCTCGGCACGCTCGGCGCGGGCTGGGCGTTCGCGATCAACGCCTGCACGTTCTTCGCCTCGATCACCGCGCTCCTGAGGATGCGCGAGAGCGAGATGCCCGCCCGCAAGGCCGCCAGGCAAGCCGGTCTACGGATCCGGGACGGTTTGCGCGACGGCCTGCAGTACGCGTTCCACGAGCCCGCAGTCCGCTGGGCGATCGCGCTCGTCGGCATCTACGGCATGTTCGCGATCAGCCTGCCCGTGACCCTGACCGCGTTCGCGGATCGCGTCTTCCACACCGGCGCCACCGGGTACGGCGTACTGAACTCCGTGGTCGCAGTTGGTGCACTCGCCGGTGCGTTGCTGTCGGCGCGCCGCGTCCGGCCGACGCGCCTGCGCAATCTGGTCGGCATCGCGACCCTGCTGACAATCACTGAGGTGCTCGCGGCGATCCAGCCCTCGCTCTGGACCTTCATCCCCGTGCTCGCCGTCATGGGCATGGCGACCCTGATGTTCCTGACCGCCTGCCAGTCGATGGTGCAACTGACCACCCCGGACGGTCTGCGCGGTCGCGTGTCCGGGATCTACAACCTGGTCTTCATCGGCGGCGGCGCGATCGGCGGTCCGCTGGTCGGCCTGATCGCACAGAACTTCGGCGCCCGTGTCAGTCTCGCGCTGGCCGGTCTCGTCCCCGCGATCGCCACCATCGCCATCGGTCTCCGGCTCCGCAAGGACGGCCGCTTCAAAGTCGTCCTGGTCCGCACCCGCTCCCCCTGGCACCAGGTCCCGATCCGCCTGACCCTGCAGCAATCCGCCATCCAGCTGGCCGCCCCCAACCACGTTGAGCACCCACCAGTCACGATCGCGCCCAAGAAATGGTCGAGCGGCGCTCAAGGCGCGGAGTGCGCGCGGCCGCGACGGTCGCGGCTACGCACCAGCCGGAGATAGCGAAGGACCCCGAAGGCCGCCGGCGAAAGCGGTCTTCGGAGTCCCGAAATCACTTACGGCGCGTCGATCACGCCGACCTTCGGAACGGTCAGTGTGCGAGCGCCCTTGACGCCGCCCAGGATGACCTTGCGCAGAGCGGTGTTGTTCTTGGTGTTGCCCTCGATCAACTTGCCCTCCGGGTTCGCCTTGACCTCGACGAAGTACTCCCCGTTCGGCAGGTCGGTGATGTCGAACGACTGACCCGGCTTGGTCTGGTTGTAGGTGTCGCCGGATCCGACGTCCAGGACCTCACGCACCGACAGCGACGTGTGGTCGCCACAGGCGGTGTGCAGGTCGGTGTTCATCGGGTGCCAGTTGGCGTTCTTCACCGTGTAGTCCATCATGTCGGTCGCGGCCAGACAGAAGGCTTCCTTCTGGCTACGGACGACCTCGGACTGCTTGGCGTTCAGCAGGCTGTAGCGGGCGAAGTCGGTGAAGTGCCAATGCACGTGACCTTCCCGCGGGTCCCACTCCATCGTGCCGGTGTTCTGGTAGCCGATCTCCTTGCCCTTGTCGTCGTAGAAGTACTGGAACGCGTCCATCAGGTCCGCGCCCTGACGGCGGAAGCCGTCCAGCACCAACGGCGACGGTCCGGCGTTCCAGACGGTCGCCCCGAAGGACAGGTACTCCCGGCCGGCCTCCGGCGTCCCCTCTTCACCCTTGTCGATCGCCATCCCCCAGGCAGGCACCGAGATCAGGTCCGGCTTCGGACCCTTCGGCGTGCTGGGCTTGCCGGTCGGACGGGCCGCGTTCGCCTTCAGCGGCTGAGCCTTCGAGGCCTGCGCCTTCTGCCCCTTGGCAGCCAGGCAGCCCCGTACGCCGTGACCCGGGTCGCACGGGTCCTCCCCCGGAACGACGTTGACGTTCATCGTCAGCGTCGACTGGTTCGCCGGGATCTTGAACAGGTCCCGGTAGGCCTTGTTCACGGTGATCTTGGCCTTGTACTTGCCGACGGCAAGCTTGACCGGCTTCTGGTCGTACGAATAGGTGCTGGCCGACCAGCCGGTCTGCAGCCCCCAGACCGCACCCGTGGTGAACGGGTTGGAGTTGCAGTAGTCCGGGTACGGCGAGGTGGCCGGAGCGTCCGGCCGGGTCCGCGACCCGTCGCCGTTCAGGCACAGCGACTGGTCGACATCGAGAGCGGTCTTGCCCTGCGCGTCGGTCAGCGTGACGTGCAGGAACTTGCCGAGACCGGAGAAGTCGGTGACGAGGCCCTTCGGCATCGCGACCGGCTTGCCCTTCACATACTGCTTGGCGACGACGGGCGAGTTGAAGTCCGCGCGGGTCGCGCGCACCTCGATCGGCGCGTTGCCGGCGACGACGTACGTGCTGAGGTTCAGGTCGGTCCCGAACTCCTCGTCGGCGTTCAACGTCACTTCCGTGACCGGCGAGACCAGAGCCAGCGCGGGCCTGGCGGGCGCCGCCGATCCGGCTGCCGAGGCACTTGTCGCCGCGAGCGCGACCAGACCGGCAGCACCCGCTGCCGCGATCGCCGTTCGCACGGCTTTGTTCGACGTGATGATGATGGAACCCCCTCCACATCGGGCCGGGTCCTCACGAACCGGCCTCTGTGCGTACGACGCACTACCCCCCGAGGAAGGTTGATGACAGTAACGTCCCAGTCACGTCACAACGAGTCATCACGGCTTGATACTTGACGATGTAAATTAATCACACCTAGTCTCGGCCGGGTCCGCTCTCTTTCTCTCCCCGGACCCGCCACGGCGGATCCGAGACGGAGGAACCACCGTGAACTTGCGTATCCCCGCCACTCTTCTGGCTGCCGCCGCCCTGGTAACGACGGCAACCGTGATCGCCCCCGCCGACGCGGCCCAGCCCGTCCCGACACAGCCCCTGCCGGCACAGCCCGTGCTCACGAAGGCTCCCCGGCCGGTTCCCGCGAAGTACCCGCAGGTCGCCGCGAAGCCGTACCTGGGCTGGAGCTCCTGGAGCCTGCAGTCGACCAACTACCCGGGCGTGAACCCGGACGGCCCCGGCAGCTTCATCAGCGAGAAGAACATCCTCGCCCAGGCCAACGCGATGGCGACCAAGCTGAAGCCGTTCGGCTACGAGTACATCAACGTGGACGCCGGCTGGCAGGACGGCGGTGACGAGTTCGGCCGCCCGGTCGCGAGCGCGAAGCGGTTCCCGCGCGGGATGAAGGCCGTCGGCGACGACATCCACAAGCTCGGGCTGAAGTTCGGCATCTACACCGTGGTCGGCCTCGGCCTCGACGTCTACCGCGAGGGCAACACCCCGATCCACAACGCGCCCGGCTGCTTCACCCGCGACATCGTGTACCCGGACCTGCGCAAGACCAACGGCTGGGACGCGGCGTACAAGATCAACTACGAGAGCCCGTGCGCGCAGAAGTACGCCGACTCGATCACCAAGCTGTTCGCGAGCTGGGGCGTCGACTTCATCAAGATGGACGGCGTCGGCCCCGGTTCCTGGAAGGGCGCACCGGACGACCCGAACCACAACAACACCGAGGACGTCGAGGCCTGGTGGCGTTCGGTGCAGAACGCCGGCCGCCCGATGCAGTACACGCTGTCCTGGTCGCTGAGTCACCGGTACGCCGATGTCTGGAAGCAGAACTCGAACGGCTGGCGGATCGACACCGACGTGGAGTGCTACTGCGACACGATCGTCCGCTGGGACGGCTCGGTGAAGCAGCGCTGGTGGGACCTGCCGCAGTGGATCGACGACGCCGGCCCCGGGCACTGGAACAACCTGGACGCGATCAATGTCGGCGTCGGCGAGATGGACGGTCTGAACGAGGCCGAGCGACAGAGCTACATGAGCTTCTGGGCGATCAACGCCGCACCGCTGTTCGTCGGTGACGACATGACCAAGCTGGACGCCTACGGTCTCAAGCTGCTGACGAACCGCGAGGTCATCGCGATCAACCAGTCCGGCAACCCGGCCCGCCCGCTGAACCAGGACCAGCTGCAGCAGACCTGGTACGCCAAGAACGCCGACGGCAGTGTCACGGTCGGTCTGTTCAATCTGGCCGAGACGCCGGCCACGGTCACCGGTGACTTCGCTCAGCTCGGCATCAACGGCAAGGCGACCGTCCGCGACATCTGGGCCGACAAGAACACCCGCAACGTCGCCGGCTCGGTCAGTGCGGCGCTCCCGGCGCACGGCTCGAAGCTGTACAAGATCACCCCGAACAACCGCTCGTCCGTGAGCACTCCGGCCGACCTGACCGCGACTGACGTCAGCCGGACCACCACCTCCCTGACCTGGCGGCCGAGCACGGGCGCGTCGTCGTACAAGGTCTATGCCAACGGCAAGCAGGTGGCGACCACCTCATCCACGAGCGTTGTGGTGAGCGGGCTGCTGCCGCAGACGCAGTACACGTTCACCGTGAAGGGTGTGGACCGCGGCCGTACGTCGGACGCCGGCGCACCGATCACCATGCTCACGGCGAAGAACGGCGGACCGGTGCGGTACGAGGCGGAAGCCGCGAACAGCACGCTGACCGGCAACGCCAGCGCCAACGGCTGCACCCTGTGTTCGGGCGGGAAGAAGGTCGGCAACATCGGGTACGACGCCTCGGTCACTCTGAACGGCATCACCGTGCCGACGACCGGGACGTACCTGGTGAAGATCGCCTACACCGACGGCGACACCAGCCGGCAGAGCATGCTCACGGTGAACGACGGTGACAGCTACTGGGTGAACTACCACGGTCTCGGCGACAACGACTGGGGTACGCCGCAGGTCGTCTACCTGCCGGTGAAGCTCACCGCGGGGTCCAACTCGCTCAAGGTCAGCAACCCGTCCGGCTATATCGCGGACATCGACTGGATCACCGTCTGATACTGGGGGTATGAGCGACTACCCCTTGCCTTTCGTACCACCTGGCGGCAGCGCGCCGGTCCCTCGGCGGATCCGCGCGCTGCTCGACGGCCAGGTCGTCGTCGACACCCAGAACGCCCTCTACCTGTGGGAGTTCCCGCCGTACCCGCAGTACTACCTACCGCTCGCGGACGTGACCGACGGCGTACTGGTCGACACCGGAGAGACCAAGGTGTTCGAGCACGGGGTCGCGCGGGTTCATACCGCCGGTCGCGGCAAGGCCTGGGTGTACGACGAGCTCGGCCGGGTGCGGTTCCAGTGGGACGCGCTCGACAGCTGGTTCGAGGAGGACGAGGAGGTCTTCGTCCACCCCCGCAATCCGTACTCGCGGTGTGACGCGATCCGGTCGGACCGGCACGTCCAGGTGTCCCGGAACGGCGTGATCCTCGCCGAGTCGTCGTCGACCGTGATCGTGTTCGAGACCGGGCTGCCGTCGCGCTACTACTTTCCCCCGCTCGCGGTGAACTTCGAGCGTCTGACCGAGAGCGAGACCCGGACGGCCTGTCCGTACAAGGGCCGCACCACCGGCTACTGGTCGATCGACGGCCACGATCTCGCCTGGTGCTACGACTTCCCGACGGCTCCACTGCTCCCGATCACCGGACACGTTGCCTTCCTCAACGAACACGTCGACCTCACGATCGACGGTGTACCAATCGCTGGAAGTGTGCGCACGTAGTGAAGTCAGGCTCGCCGCAGTCCAAGGCGTGGCCGAGGAGGCGTCTGGCCTCCTCGGCCTGCTTGATCAGGTCGTCCAGCTGAGCCGCCTGCTCGGCCAGCACGGCGCGTCGCTCGGATCCGCCCGGGGCGTCGAACATCCGCCGGATCTGCTCGAGGCTGAGCCCGGCCGCCTTCGCCCGCTGGATCACCACCACCCGCGCCGCGTGCGACTCGTCGTACTCGCGCCGTCCCGAGACGCGGGCGAGCGGTGTCAGCAGGCCCACGTCCTCCCAGTGCCGCAGCACGTGCGTCGCCACGCCGAAACGGGCGGCCAGTTCGCCGATCCTCATCCAGCAAATCTAGATCAGATGATGGACGCGGTGCCGCCGTCCATCGTGATGACGGCGCCCGTCACATAGCTGGCCTTCTCCGAGGCGAGGAAGATCGCCACATTCGCGACCTCGGCCGGATCCGCCGGACGACCCAGGGGGATGTCGGCAACCATCTCGGTCAGCAGCTCGTCGCGCGGCCGTCCGCTCGCCCGGGTCGCGGCGTCCAGCCGGTCGTCGACCCGACCGGTCAACGTCAACCCCGGGTTGATCACGTTCACCCGGACGCCCTGACCGGCGTACGCCTTCGCGTAGCCGACCGAGGCGAGCATCAGCGCCGCGTTCGCAGCGCCGCCACCGATGTGCAACGGGTTCGCCGCCTTGCCGCCCGAGCCGACCACGTTCACGACCGAGCCACTGCCGCGCTCGGCCATCCCGCGGATGACGGCCTCGGTCGCATGCATGTAGGTGAAGTACTTCGCCTCCATGGCGGCGTGCAACGTCGTACTGCTCAGCTCGTCCACCGGGATCTGGCGCGCGGCCCCCGCGCAGTTGATCAGGATGTCCGGTACGCCGATCTTCGCGAACACCTCGGCCGTCGCCTCCGCGTCGGTCAGGTCGGCGAGCTCCGGGATGAACTCGAGCCCCTTCGCCGCGAGCTGCTCACGGGCCGCGCCGAGGTTGACCGGGTTGCGGGAGATGCCGAACACGGTCGCCCCTTCCCAGGCAAGCGCCTCGGCACAGGCCAGGCCGATCCCCTTGCTCGCTCCGGTGACGACGGCAACTTTCCCGGACAGTTGCAGATCCACTGCATTTCCTCCTCGGTGCTCTTAGCAACAAATTCGCATTTTCCCTTGGGTGGCCTTGAACGGGCCAGTACAGTGAGTGACTAGATCGACACTCTTTGTTTCGACGCCAGATGCCGTGAGCACCAGACGCCGGAGGGACCCGTGCCGACCATGTCAACTTCCCACTCACCACCGGCCTCGAGAACCAACTCCTTGAGGTCCATCCTTCATCATGACCTACCGGCCTCGCTGGTGGTCTTCCTGATCGCAATACCGCTCTCCCTGGGGATCGCCGCGGCATCGGGCGCTCCCCTGATCGCGGGCCTCGTGGCCGCGGTCGTCGGCGGTGTGGTCGCCGGCGCGCTCGGCGGTTCACCGCTCCAGGTCAGCGGCCCCGCCGCGGGCCTGACCGTTGTCGTCGCGGGCCTCGTCGGCCAGTTCGGGTGGGCCGCCACGGCCGGCATCACCTGCGCTGCCGGCCTGGTCCAGATCCTGCTCGGAGTCACCCGGATCGGGCGGCTCGCGCTCTCCCTCTCCCCCGCTGTCGTGCACGGCATGCTCGCGGGCATCGGCGTCACCATCGCCGTACAGCAACTTCATGTAGTGCTCGGTGGTCAGGCGCAGAGTTCGCTGATCGCCAACGTGGCCGCGCTTCCCGGACGCCTGGTCGCACACCATCCGCACTCGGTGCTGGTCGGTGTGCTGACCGTCGCGATTCTCCTGGCCTGGCCACGAATTCCGAGAGTCAATGTGGTTCCGGCACCACTGGTCGCGGTGGTCGCCGTCACGGCGACGGCCGCGGTCTGGATGCCCGATGTCACCCGGGTGAACCTGCCCGACCAGCCGCTGCAGGAGCTGATCCTGCCGGCCATTCCCAACGGGACGCCGGGACAGATCATCGCCGCCGTGCTGACCGTCGCCCTGGTCGCGAGCGTCGAGTCGTTGCTCTCGGCCGTTGCCGTCGACAAGCTTCACAACGGCAAGCGCAGCAACCTCGATCGTGAGCTGATCGGCCAGGGTGCTGCCAACGCGATCTCCGGCGCTCTCGGTGGGATGCCGGTGACGGGTGTGATCGTGCGCAGTTCGACCAACGTCGCGGCGGGCGCGAAGTCGCGGGCCGCGGCGATCCTGCACGGTCTCTGGATCGCGGCGTTCGTCCTCGCGGCCGGCTCGATGCTCGAGCTGATCCCGATGGCGGCGCTGGCCGGCGTCCTGCTGGTCACCGGGTTGCGGCTCGTGCAGCTCGCGCACATCCGCACGCTCCGCCGGCACGACGAGCTCCTCGTGTACGTCGTCACCGGCGCCGGCGTCGCCGTACTCGGACTGGCCGAAGGGGTGCTGAGCGGCCTGGTGCTCGCGATCGCGCGGGTGCTGTACCGGTTGTCGAGGGCAACAGTCACGGCGACCGAGGAGAACGGCGAGTGGACCGTGCAGATCCGCGGCACGCTCGTCTTCCTCGGGGTCTCCTCCTTGATCCGGACGCTGCGGTCGATCCCGACCGGTGCCCGGGTCCGCGTCGACCTGTCGGTCGACCATCTCGACCACGCGGCGTACGAGGCGATCGAGGACTGGCGTCGCGGCCACCTCGCCCGCGGCGGCTCGGTCGAGCTGAACCGGATGGCCTTCCGGGCCGCCCTACGCTCCACCCCCACGCACCGGCTGCTGCCCTGGCAACCCCAGGCCATCGCCGGGCCGGACGAGCGAGTGCTCGACGGCATCCGGGCTTTTGAGGAATCGGCCGATCAGATCCGGCCGATGCTAGCCAAACTCGCGGCCGAGGGCCAGCGCCCGACGCAGCTGTTCATCACCTGCGCCGACTCGCGGATCGTGCCGAACATGATCACCACCACCGGTCCGGGCGACCAGTTCTGCGTCCGGAACGTCGGCAACCTCGTTCCGCCCGACGGCTCCGGCAGCAACTCCGTCGACGCCGCGATCGAGTATGCGGTCGAGGTGCTAGGGGTCCGGTCGATCGTCGTCTGCGGTCACTCACACTGTGGTGCGGCCGCGGCCGCCCTCAAGGCGAACGCCACAGCCGGCACCGGCCTGCAGAACTGGCTGCGCCATCTCGAGCCATCGGTACGGCGGGCGCTCGCGATGCCCGAGATCATCGATCCGGCGACCGGGATGAAGCTGTCCCCGGCCGACAAACTGTCGGTCGCGAACGTCGGCGAACAACTGTCGAACCTGCGCAGCTTCGCCTGTGTCCGCAAGGCCGAGGCCGAAGGACGGCTCGAGCTGATCGGGCTCTGGTTCGACATCGGCGCGGCCGCGGCCCGGCTGGTGCTCGATCGTGAGCCCTATCTGGTCCGCGCCGACGAGGAGCTCGCCACCGCGGGCCGCCGTTCGGTCCGCTGAATCTCGTCCCCGGTGCCCCGATGGGCACCGGGGACGAACAGCACAAGCAATGGGATCGCGAGCGCGATCGCCACCAGCCCGTCGAACCAGTAGTGGTTGGCCGTCACCACGACCACGGCGAAGGTCAGCACCGGGTGCGCGATCCACAACCAGCGCCAGCGAGACTTCGAGATCCGGATCAGCACGACAGCGATCAGGAACGCCCAGCCGACATGCAGGCTCGGCATCGCCGCGAACTGATTCGCCACTCCCTCGGATGCGTCAGCGCCGTACACGGATTGTCCGAGCTGCACGCCGGTGTCCACCCAGCCCGGCATCATCCGCGGTGGCGCCAGCGGGAAGAACATGTGCCCGATCAGCGCCAGGCCGGTCAGCCCGGCCAGCGCCCAGCGCGCCTTCCCATAGGCATCCGGCCGGCGAATCATCAGCCAGAGCAGGACCACCGCGGTCAGCGGGAAGTGCACGCTCGCATAGAAGAGGTTGGCCGCGTGAGCCAAACCGGGGACCTGCAAGGCCTGGTTCTGTATGGCGGCCTCACTCGGCAGCCCGACCGCGTGCTCCCACCCGATCAGATCCCCTGCATGCCGGTACGCCGATCCCGCATGCTCGGCCGACACCAGCCGCCCGAGGTTGTACACCCCGAACAGCACCGCCAGCAGACCGATCTCCCGCAGGATCCGCCACACCCCTCCGCGGGGCGAATCCACTCCCACTCGCTCCAGAGCAAGCTGCGCCACGTTGACCCCCAGCCCAAACCGAACGCTCGTTCTCTGAGATTCCACTCTGCGCCTCGGCGCCGGGAGAAATCAAGAACGATCATTCGTTTTGGTCTGTGAACGCGGTCACAAGGTGGTGGGTCTGCCCGATCGGGCGGTCAGCGCAGCTCGCCGGGAGCCGCCGCGAAGGTGTTGCAGGCGCGCAGATCCCCGACCGTGAAGCCCTTCAGACTCCAGATCCGCCGGGTTGCCCCCAGGCCGTGCGTGTCGTCCATCGGCGAGAAGTCGTCGTACGTCGCGCTCCACGTCTCGACCCAGGCGTCGTCGATCGGAAAGGTCTTCCGTACCGAGGCCGCGAAGGCGCCGCTGAAACAGTCCGCCTGCAGCTCGATCCGCCGCGTCTCCTGCAGTTGGATGTCGACACCGTTGAGCGTCTCGTCGCGCGCATCCTTCACCTTTTGGATGCCGGTCAGCGCCTGGATGTGATGCGCGTACTCGTGGGCGATGAAGAAGACCATCAGGGCGCGATTGGCCGCCCGATCCTCCTTGTCGTAGTCGATGTCGACGCGCGCATCCATGTAGATCGTGCCGCGGCAGTAGTACAACTGGCCGTCCGGCGCGTCGCACGTCGAGTCCGGCGAGTGCCCGACGGTGACCACCAGCTGCGGCGCCTTGAAGGCGAACCCCGCCTTGCGAACCGGCGGCGCCCAGGCCTTGTTGAGGCAGGCAACCAGCTTCAGGTAGTAGGCGCGCACCTCGGCCAGTGCGGTCAGCTCGCCGGCCGGATCCGCGCACCCGGACGGCGCGAGCTTCCCGGCCCCGTAGATCGCGTTCTTCACCAAGGCCGGAGGCTCCGAGATCGCGGGCACCGGCGTACCGGGGACGTTCGACGGCGTCGTCGTCGGCAATGCCGACCGCGCCCGCGCAGCCTCGACGGCCGCGTCATCCGGCGGCGGGGACTCCTTGGCACAGCCGACAGCTAGTACGGCGATGCTCAGGCAGGCCGCGACGATCCGCATCAGCCGACCTCGCTGGAGGTGGCGGCATAGGTGTTGCATGCCGCCGGGTCCCCGGCCGCAAGCCCAGCCTTGGTCCAGCGAGCCTGATTCTTCGTGCTGCCATGGTCGTACCGCGGGTCGTAGACCAGCTTGAGCACCTCGTCGAACAGGGTGCGCCAGCTCGCGTTGTCACGGAAGTCGGAGTTCGCGCCGAAGTAGGCGCCGGCGAAGCAGGAGGCCTGCAGTTCGAATCGACGGGTCTCCTCGAGCGCCAGGTCCACGCCGTTGAGCTTGAGTCCGCGCTCGTAGGCGGCCTTCGAGATCCCGGTGAGCGCCTGGACGTGGTGGCCGTATTCGTGCGCGATGACGAAGGCCATCAACCCGCGATTCACCTTCGGATCCTCGTGGTGGCCTTCCAGATCAACCGTCGCGTCCAGGTAGATCGTGCCGTCGCAGTAGAGGCCGGAGCTGTCCCTCCTGCACGGCAGGTCCGGCGACTTGCCGGCGACCACGTCCAGCTTCGGCGGGGTGAAGGTGAAGCCGGCCTTGCGGATCACCGGCGCCCAGGCCGCATTCAGGCAGGCCACAGACTGCGTGTAGTACGCCCGGATGTTGGCCACTGAGGTCGCTTCAACCTTCGGCTCCGCGCAGCGCACGGCCGGCTTTCCGACGCGGTAGATCACGTTCTTCGTCATCTCGTCGGGATGCGGCGGGGCGGTGACCTTGCCGGGCGGCGCACTCGACGGCGTCACCGTCGGCACCGCCTCGCGGGCCTTGGCAGCCTCCGACGCGGCAGCGGCCGCCGGATCCTCGACCACGGCCGGCTTCGCACACCCCGTCAGCAGCAGGACCGCACACACAGCGGCCACACCCCGTCTCTTCACGGGGCCGACTGTAGGGCAATCGGACCGCCGTACAGCGCGATGCCAGGAACCTGCCAAACGGCGCGCCACCTACGGATGCAGCGAGCGCCCATGTCAAGGATTATCGGAGCATGCGGATCAGTCGAATGTTGTTAACCGCCTCCCTGCTGATCAGCGTGCTCACCGCGCCCCAGGCGCAGGCCGCTGCCACCTTCCCACGCATCGACGCGAGCGGATTCCAGCTCGTCTCCGGCGACACCTTCGCGACGTACGGCGGTCGCGTGGCGCAACTGGAGACCAAGCCGGCCCTCGCACCGGTCGGTGTCACCCAAGTCCTCGCAGCGTCGAATCGGACTGGACGCGCACTGTGCCACTCGACGTACCTGACCGCCGCACTGAATCCACAGGGGTTCTGCTGGCAGGACGGTGAGGACGACGACGAGAACGTCTGGATCCCACAGGGACTGTCGGGGTCCGGCGACGCACAGCCGGCCGGTGGTGCGCGCCGGGTGGTGGTCGCGAGCTTTCACAACAGCGGCGACACTGCGATCCGCGTGTCCTTCCTGGACGTAGCGACGAACAAGTACCGGCACGTGCTGCTGGTGGAGCCGACTGCGGATGGGAACTTCCAGGCGGTCGCCGGGCACGGCCACGGGTTGTACTGGTCCGGGAACATGCTGGTGGTCGCAACGGGCGGCGCCGTACTGCGGGTGTTCGACCTGCGACACATCTGGCGGACTGACACCAGCACTGGTGAGGTGGGGCTCGGTACTGACGGCAAGTACCACGCGCTCTGGCACGCGTTCGCGCTACCGCAGGTGGGTGCCTACTGGTACGCCGGAGGTGGGTGCGCCTCGACTACCGGCGTACGGCCGTGTTTCGCGAGTCTCGCGCTCGACCACGCGGGGACTGGTTCGTTTGTGGCGGCTGAGCACACCACTCGCGGCGGTGGGCGGATAGTGCGCTGGCCACTCGACAAGGCGACCGGTCTGCCTGCCGCTGGCACTGACGGAGTGGTGCGTGCCGTGGAGGCGTTCAACTCGCCGGTGTGGGGCATGCAGGGTGCGGTGTCCTACAACAACAGCTTTGTGATCGCTGGAGTCTGTCCCGAGTACGCCGACAACATCGGGGACGGTGTCGACTACCCCAGCTGCCTGCACCGGGGTACCGGTGGCGTTTCCACGGCTCTATGGACGAAAGCACCGAAGAACACCGAGAACCTGTCCTACTGGCCGGCTACCAACGAGCTGTGGCTGATGAACGAGCAACTGCGTGAACGCGTGACCGTGCACGTTGCCCTCTAGGAGTGTTGCTGGCGTAGTACTGCAAGGATGGGCGGGTGAGTGAGTTCTGGGACAGCATCACGTCAGCACAGCCCGAGCCGTCGATCCGCGTGGTGATCGGGACCGGCGTGGTCGCGCTGCTCCTGATCGCCTGGCGGCCCCTCTGGCGATTCACTCGGCAGGTGGTGACGATCGCGCATGAAGGTGCGCACGGTCTGATCGCCGCACTGGTCGGCCGAAAGCTGTCCGGCATCCAACTGCACTCCGACACCTCTGGAGTGACCGTGTCACGCGGTAAACCGACCGGTGCGGGAATGATCGCCGTACTGCTGGCCGGCTACCCCGGCCCGGCACTCTTCGGGCTCGCCGCCGCCTTCACACTCAGCCGTGGGTACGCCGTTGCGTTGCTCTGGGGACTGCTCCTCGCGTTGGTGATCCTGCTGCTGCAGATCCGGAACCTGTACGGCCTTTGGTCGGTGCTGGTGTTCGGTGCGGTCGTCTTCGGGGTCACGTGGTGGGGCTCAACGGCTGTGCAGTCGGCGTTCGCGCATCTGCTCACGTGGTTCTTGCTGCTCGCCGCGCCGCGCACGGTGATCGAGCTGCAGCGTTCTCGGCGCGGTGGGCAGGGTCGGAGTTCGGATGCCGATCAGCTTCGGCGACTGACCGGCGTACCGGCGGTGATGTGGGTCGGCGTGTTCGGGTTGGTCGCACTGGCCTGCCTGGCGGTCGGCGTGATCTGGTCCGGAGTCCTGCCGAGTTAGGTTCCGACGTCTGGTTCTGTCGGTGGTCGGGTCTAGGGTTGTGTGTCATGAAGGCGAACGAAGTACTTCTTGATGGCTTCAGCCGCGTGCAAGAGCAGGTGCACGAGGTGCTGACGGGGCTGGACGACAAGGTCCTCACGGCGCGACCGTCCGAGACAGCCAACTCGATAGGTTGGCTGGTCTGGCATCTGACCCGGGTCCAGGACGACCACGTCTCGGAGGTCGCCGGGCACGAGCAGACGCACACCGCCGATGGGTGGCACGAGCGCCTCGGACTGCCGTTCGACGCGGCCGATACCGGTTATGGGCACACGCCTGAGCAGGTGGGCCAGGTGACGGCCTCCGCAGAGCTGCTCGTCGGGTACTACGACGCTGTGCACGCTCGCACAGTGGAGTTCCTGAAGACGCTCGACGACCCGGACTTCGACCGGATCGTCGACAAGCGGTGGGATCCGCCGGTCACGCTGGGCGTGCGGCTGGTCAGCGTGGTGGACGACGACGCGCAGCACATGGGCCAAGCGGCGTACCTGAAGGGCCTGCTCAGCTGAGCTTGGTCTTCCAGAGCGCGCCGCCGGCGATCAGGTAGATCTCCTGGTCCGCCGTCCGGACCGCGGCCTGCACCGGCCCTTGGAGGCCGCCCGTGGACTCGAACACCTTCCAGTGATCGGGCTTGCCCTGGACGATCTTCACTTTGTTGTCCTGGGCAATCACTTGGGCGATGTCGCCGTCCGGGTCGGCGTTGATGAGCGGAGCAGGCAGCAGGTCCTTGTCGCTGACCGGGATCGCCGGTACGCCGCTCAGCCGCTGCGCCCCGGCGTCGCCGTACCGCCAGATGGCGAGCTTGTTGTCGACGAACCCGGAGATCACGCAGGACTGCAGACAGGTCGCGGTGTTCGCCTGACTGCGGCTGCCGGGGTCCGGCAGTGCGACCCGGGTCCAGCTCTGCGTCAGCTTCTGCGAGCGCCAGACGGCGGCGCCCTGCTCGACGACGTTGGGCGCGAGGCGGACCTGCGAACCGGTCAGGAGCAGACCATCGCCGTACGAGGTCGCATTGCTCGCGCCGACGAGGAGCTCCTTCGTGTTCTGCAGTGCGGTCTTCGCGGAGTCCTGCTTCACCCACTTGTTGTTGGCCTGCGGTAGCCAGACCGCGGCATCCAGGCCGGTCACGACTCCCTGCCACGAGCCGATCAACGCTTCCCCGGCCGGAGTGAGCACGGCCGAGTTCATCTGGCCGGCGGACAGGCCGTTGAAGGTGTTGAACGTCTGCGGGTGCTCCTGAAGACCGGCGTCGACCGAGCCGGTCCACACGGTCCAGCGGACGTTGCCGTGCGCACCACCCGTGGCACCGCCGAGGCCCAGGATCCGCTGGCCGTCCCAGGCGATCGAGTACCAGATCGCTTCGAACGAGTACGGGCTCGAGGCCGAAGGCTTGATGGCGATCGTCTTGCGCTCGGAGCCGTTCAGCAGGACGGCACCCGGGATGACCTTGGCGCCGGGGTGCTTGACGCCGACCAGGATCTGGCCGTCATGTTCGGCCAGGGCGACCGGCTCGGCGCCGACATCGACCTTCTCCCAGGTGAGCGTCGACTGCGCGGGCTGCTCGTTCTTGCTGCTGCAGGCCGCCAGGACGGAGGCGGCCAGGACAACGGCCGCGATGACGCGTCGCATCAGCGATTCTGCGGGAGGGTCGCCGGACGCTTCCGCCCACGCGGCGCCGACGGCGGCGGCACCATCGGCCCGATGTCGCCGTCCGGCGCGACATCGAGATCGACGATCACCGGCGCGTGGTCGCTCGGACCGGTCCCCTTGCGCGCCTTCCGGTCGATCCAGGTCGCCTGCACCCGACTGGCCACGGCCTCCGTCGCGAGCACCAGGTCGATCCGCATCCCGAGGTTCTGATGGAACATGCCGGCGCGGTAGTCCCAGTAGCTGAAGACCTGGTCGGTCGGCCAGCGATCGCGGACCACATCCCGCAGATCCTTCGCCGCCATCAACTCGGCCAACGCCTCACGCTCGGGCGGCGTCACGTGCGTCGAACCGACGTACGCCGCCGGGTCGAAGACGTCGGCGTCGGTCGGCGCGATGTTCATGTCACCGCAGACGATCTGGTCCGCCGGCCCGGCCTCGACCACCTCGGCGAGCGCCTTCAGCCAGGCCAGCTTGTACTGATAGTGATCCGAGTCGGGCTCACGACCGTTCGGCACGTAGAGCCCGTGGATGCGGATGCCGCCACACGTCGCCGCGACCGCCCGCGCCTCAGGATTCGGAAAGCCGGGCGCTCCCGCGATCCCGGTCGCCACATCCTCGAGACCAACCCGGCTCAGGATCGCAACGCCGTTCCACTGCACCTCGCCGTACAGGGCGGTCTCATAACCACGACCGGCCAACTCCCCACCGAGCAACGCCGTGAACGCGTCGTCGGCCAGCTTCGTCTCCTGCAGGCAGACGACATCCGGCTCCCGCTCGTCCAGCCACTCCAGAAGCCGAGGCATCCGCTGCTTCACCGAATTCACGTTCCAAGTAGCCACTCGCACCCGCCAAACCTACCCGCCCCCACCCCCATCCGTCCCCCACCCACCGCCGCCCCATCCACCGCTGCCACCTCGCGCCCAAAGGTGGGTCGCCTGCTCTTTGTGCACGCCGCGCATCTTTGAGCCCCCATCAACCACGCAAACCCCGTCGAAATGGTCGGTGGCTACCCAAAGCTGCCCCTCGCGCCCAAAGAGCAGCCCGCCCACCCTTGAGCACGAGGCGCAACTCTGGGCGCGGGGCGCAACTTTGGGCGCGCACCAACCACATGGAGCCCGCCGAAATGGTCGGTGGGTACCCAAAGATGCCCTGCGCGCCCAAAGAGCAGCCCACTCACCCTTGAGCACGAGGCGCAACTTTGGGCACGGGGCGCAACTTTGGGCGCGCACCAACCACATGGAGCCCGCCGAAATGGTTGGTGGGTACCCAAAGATGCCCTGCGCGCCCAAAGAGCAGCCCGCCCACCCTTGAGCACGAGGCGCAACTTTGGGCGCGGGGCGCAACTCTGGGCGCGGGGCGCAACTCTGGGCGCGGGGCGCAACTCTGGGCGCGGGGCGCAACTTTGGGCGCGCACCAACCACATGGAGCCCGCCGAAATGGTTGGTGGGTACCCAAAGATGCGCTGCGCGCCCAAAGAGCAGCGCACCCACCTTTGGGCGCGGGGTGGGTCGGCGTCTGGAGTAGCTGCTTCGTCAGGGAGTTATCCACCGATTTGAAATTGGCCGGTCACGGAGGGTGGTTCGGCTGCATCCTCTTGTCAGGAGAGAGGGAGCGGATGGCTGAGCACCTGGACTGCGAACCTGCCGACGTGACCGCGCTGGTCGCCTACCTGCGCGAGATCGGTCGGCACGAACTACTCACACTGGAGGAGGTCAACGAGCTTTCGCACTGGATCGAGGCCGGTGTCCTGGCCGCCGACCGCCTGACCGCGGATCCGGCGCCGGCCGACGCGGGCGACCTGCGGGAGGTCGTCCGGCTCGGGCGGCAGTCCTGGCGCCGGATGATCGAGAGCAACCTGCGGCTCGTGGTGACGATCGCGCGCCGCTACACCGGCAAGGGGATCTCGCTCCTGGACCTCATCCAGGAGGGCAACATCGGCCTGATCCGGGCGATCGAGCGGTTCGACCACCGCCTCGGCCACCGGTTCTCGACGTACGCGATCTGGTGGATCCGCCAGGCGCTGGGCCGCGCCATCTCCGACCGCTCCCGCCTGGTCCGGATGCCGGCCCAGGCCTATGCCGACGCCTGCCGGGTCGCCGGCGCCCGCCACGACCTGACCCAACGCCTGGGCCGCGAGCCCACCCCCACCGAGCTAGCCGGCGAGACCTCTCTCACCATCGCCCGCCTCGAGCGCGCCCACGCCTGGCAGATCCACCCCGAAGCCCTCGAGTTCGGCGACTCCGAGCCCCTCATCGACGACGAGGCGGTCATCCTCCAAGCAGCCCTCCGCCGCGACATCGCCTACCAACTGCAGTTCCTCGACGAGCTCCACGAGCAGGTCATCCGTCACCGCTACGGCCTCCAAGGCCACTCCCCCGCCACCATCGAGGAGACCGCCGCCCGCCTCAACCGCACCCCCGACCAGATCCGCGCCATCGAGCGCGAGGCCCTCCGTCACCTCCGCCGCCGAGCCACCCACCACCTCCGCGACTACGCCGCCTGACCCCGCACCGGCGGCGGGTTTGGCGGGGCTGGGATGATGGCGAGGTGAGATTCAGGCGCAGCACCTGGCCCCGTGAGCTTGCCGACGCCGTGGGCGGATCGGCCCCCGGGCGGAAGGAATCCATCCTGGCCGCGGCTCAGCTCGCCGACGGCAACTGGGTGGCGGGCACCCGCGCGGCCGTCTACCTCCCCACGGACGCGCCGACGGACACCGACAGCAAGCCGACCCCCGAGTCGGTACGACGGGTTGGGTGGGAGCAGATCGAGCGGGCCGGATGGGATTCGGAGGCGTCGGTTCTGCACGTCTACGAGACCACCGCGTTCGGGACGCCGTTGCGCGCGACCGACCTCAAGCTCAACGACCCCGGCCGCTTCGGGCAGTTGCTGCGTGAGCGGGTCGACGCGAGCATCGTCGTACAGCGCCATGTCCCCTTGGCCGGCAAGCGCGGCGTCCGCATCGTCGGCCGCCGGAACCCGGCGCTCACCGAGGCGCCGATCACCTGGAACTTCGTGCTGGACAAGGGCTTGGAGCCCACCCAGCCCGGGATCGTCGACGCCGCCGAAGCCGCCCTGGCCGCCGTCCGCGAAGAGTTCGGACTCTGACTCGGAAGGTTGAATCCCACCGCTGGAATCTCGTTTTTGCAGGACGCCTCCGGCCTGCTAATCTACTCAAGTCCTCAGGGGATCGAGGACAGAAAAATACGATCCCGCGTAGCTCAATTGGCAGAGCAGCCGGCTGTTAACCGGCAGGTTACTGGTTCGAGTCCAGTCGCGGGAGCTCCACAGACAGCAAGTCAGAGGCCGACTCCACCGGAGTCGGCCTTCGTCGTTCAAGGAGGTTTCCGCCCATGGAACCGCTGGTCTTCGAGCACGACGACGTCTACATCCACGTCGAGAGCGGCATCCTCGACCTGTTCAAGCAGAACCCGATGATCGGGGGCTACCGGACCCCGGTCAAGTGGGCGAAGGTCCGCTTCGCGGAGCAGAAGAAGGGCCTGAGCACCCTCTACTTCGGCAATATCCAGCAGCCCGACGAGCTGCTCTACGCGAGCGCCTCCGACAAGATGCCGTGGCGGATCGAGATCCGGACCACCGACGAGCCGCTCTACCGAGCGTTCTTCACCGACCTGGCCCACCGCATCAGCCGCCAGGTCGGCGCCTAGACACCCGTCCGCTACTTCTGCTTGCGCTTGTCGATCGCCCGCTGAATCCGCTGCTGCGGTTGCCCGGTCAGCTTGGCGATCAGCGGCACCCGGTACTTGTACGCCGCCACCGCCCCGACCACGAGCACCAGGAAAATGAACCAGCCCATCGCGCGTCCCTTCATCGGGTCCGACCGTCTTCCGGACCTGACCTCCATCATGCCCGCTCCACCCCCACAACCACTCCGTCAAACCCCTGACCCACCCCTGGTTTCCCCACCCACCCCCACACCTGGCACGGGGAGGTACCACCCCTGACCTGCCCAAACACCCACAACAGGTCGCAGACCAGGCCCAAAGGAGCCGTTATCCCCGCGTGCACCAGGCGACCGGACAGGGGCTAGGATCTTCGAGGCAGCAGCACCCGGGGCGGTAGCTCAGCTGGTTAGAGCACGGGACTCATAATCCCTTGGTCGCGGGTTCGAGTCCCGCCCGCCCTACCACACCCTCGAAACAGGCGGCAGCACTGCGGGCTCGCCTGCGCGAAGACGGGCATCGCGAGCGGATGCGGGCAACCTACCTCGGCGGTGTGGACGGCTAGGTCGACGACTGTCTTGCCATGACAATGCCCTGGGGATCGACCCGACCACGATCAGGGTCCCGTCAACGTCTGGAACGCCAGGAACTCCCAGCCGGCGGCCATGTACCGAGCGACGCCGACCTCGACGCGACCTATGGCTGCTACTCCACTTCAACGACCGTGGTTACCAGATTCGTTGACGATCGGGGATCACGTAGACAACTTCCTTCGTGCGATGGACGGCCAGGACTTCGTCGGCTCCATGGAAGGCAGGCTCAGTTGATTCAGCAGGCTTTGCCGTGACCCTGACGGCATGGTGCGGACCAGCATGACAACCGCGTTTGACGGCGCTCCCACGAAGGTGAAACCGCCCGAACTGGCCGCCGTCGCCTTCGATACCCTGCAGGACATTCTCTACCGTCGCGCAGGCGGGCCGCCCCGCATCAGTCTCGCCTCGACGGTGGGGAGGCTGCCGCCGGTAAGCGATGGACAACAGCACGGAGGCCACACTCGGCGTCCCACTCGCCACATTCGCCGTCCCTTCCTCCCAGGCCGGCGGCCACCGCATTGAGCGCAACGCACGCTATTTCGGAATTGGCCGGAAGCTGCCAGCACATCGCCGCTCCGGGTCGCGCGGGCTACGCTCGTTCGGCCTACATCGAGACTGGTCCGCCCGTCCTGCGGTATCACCTTGAGGAGCGCCGCCCGACCTCGCAGGGAATGTGATCGAACAAGTCGCAGGTCCCATTCGAATTGATGAGCACACGTGAGGGAGTTTGTCATGCGACGGTCACTGACGAAGGTTGTCGGAATAACTGTTCTAGCCATGACCGCAATGCTCATGGCACCGGCGACCGGATCCGCGAGCCCCGCCCCGGCGAAGCCGACTCCGGTCGTCGACTCCAAGGCACACGATCCGAGGCCAGTGGCGGTTCCCAGTGGCCTGAAGCTACTGGCCAGGGCTCCTGGCTCCCCGGAGTCGGGGCGAGACATCGCTTTCGAGAGCGCGGACTCCCGGCGATGTATGGACGCTGACCTCAATACGATCGGGGATGGGCAGATAGCTCAACTCTGGGACTGCAACAACAGTCAGCAGCAAGTGTGGCGCGCCACTTACTACAACGACACCGATATTCAGATCTCCAGTGGCCTGGGCAGCAACAGGTGCCTGGATGCCGATCTGAATTGGATCAACACGAACGGCGCGAGAGTGCAGCTTTGGAAATGCAATGGATCATTGCAGCAAAGGTGGCGCGTGTACGTCGTCAGCCCGGACGACCGTGCGATCATTCTGCAGAACCTGGCGGCCGATAGATTCGCGGTTCTGGATGCCGATCTGCACACGATGGATCGCAATGGCACCAAGCTGCAACTCTGGGACTACAACGGCGACGTTCAGCAGGTCTTTTACAGCAACCGGTACTGATCACATGCCGGCTCACATGGACCCGGCTCCTGTCGGGCGAGGTTACGTACTGCAGGCCCGGACGTACCAGATCGGTGTCCAGTCGTAGTGCACTGAGAAGTCAAACGCCATGGAGCCCGCGCAGTAGCCAGTTCGGGTGTAGGAATCAGCGATCGTGCCCGCCGTCTGATTGTTGATGAAGGATCCGTGCCCGGTCCAACCCGGCAGGCTGTAACGAGAGTTGCACTGATACAAGTCGACCTTGGTGCCGGTGTAGCTGGGGCCGCTGTCTGAGAAGTTGCGCGGGTGTTGCTCACCGGGGAGCGCGATCGTCATGACGGCGCCGTCGAACTGGATCCGATTCGGCGCCGTCTGCGCGCCTCCGCTGCGAGCGATGGTCCGGTCGACCTCGGCCTGCAGCCATCCGGCCTGGCCGTCGCTGAGCCCGGCAGCGGTTGCCTGCGCTGTGGACAGTGCTGACGGCAGCGATGCCGGGGCCGCCACGACTGATTCGGCAGTCGAAACGCTCAGGACCGCGATCAGAGATGAAATGATGCCTATGAATCGGGACGATCTCATGATTCCTCCCTTGTTCTTGCGAGCGGACAGAACGGCGTACGTTCGCTCGCCGGTACACCAAGAGTGTTGGCATGATCTCGCTCTGTCATGATCCTGCCAGGACTGGTCGGCCGCCAACTCCTGCACGTTGGCGGCGCTGCTCAGTACGCCGCGTGCCATGAGGGTGTCATTGGAATTTCATCGCCTTCGGTGACTATCGAGTGACGTTTCGCAGTCATGCTGTTGGACCTCACCGATTGGAGCTGAGCGATGTTCGCCTCTGGTGGTTCTCGATGGATTCTCGCTTTCGATGCGTCGTGTGGGACGTGTCTGAACATCTCGCAGGCAGTGGAACAGGCGGCGGACGGGCGCTTGTCCGTGCGGCCGTTGCAAGATCCGGAGGTTGTGCGGTGGCGCGCGGCTGTGTTGGGTGGTGACGCTGCCTTCGTTCCGACGTTGCTGCGGGTTGGTGGGGACGGTAGGCCGGAGGTTTGGACTTATCGGCGGATGGCGTTGCCGCTTGTTCGGTTGCTGGGGGTGCGGGCGACGCTGCGCGTACTGGCGGCGCTCGGGCGGCTGAGTGAGGAGGCGCGGGAGCCACTGTCTACTGCGGTTCCGGCGCGGGGTCTGAGCAGGAAGGCGTTTCTGCGGTTGAGTGCGGGCGCTACGGTCGCGGGCGGAATCGTCTTCGCCGGGACGGTCCCGGCATTTGCCGAGCAGCGCCGGTCGGCTGCCACAGCCTGGGTAGCTGCCAACGAGACCCGGCTGCCGCAGACTCTTGACGCCTTCGTCAGCTTCCCGCAGGTCTACCAGCAGGAGATCTACCTCGCACTGTCACCTGCACGGCGGGCCGGGTTGTGGCGCGAGCACGTCGCCGCGGTTCGCGCCGCCCAGCCGGCGTGGAACGAGCTGCAGCGTCGTGCCTACGAGACCGTGGAGCGAATGCTGGCGAACGACAACCTCTTCGACTTCGACCAGTTCGAGCAGCACGCACCGACGTTCGAGAAGATGCAGAGCACCGCCACGGATGCCTTCGGCCTCGACCGGGCCCGGCAGCTCATCGCCACACTCGGGCCGGAGAACAAGACCAAGATTCTCGCCGAAGGATGCAGTTGCTCGCGCGAGTCCGACCTCTGCGGCGTTGCCCCCTGGAACTGCGGATACACCGCACCGGCCTGCCAGGAAAGGCGCGGTTGCGGTGCTGGATGGGTATTCATCTGCAACGGACACTGCTTCTACTGAACCGCAGAGCAGTCAACCGAGGTGAGCGCCTTCGGGGTGCAGGAACTTGCCACTGGTATCTGTGAGGCGTGGCTCGCCGGGATCCTGGGTGGATGACTCGGAGATTGATCGCGCTGGTTGCTGTTGGGGCGGTGCTGGCTGGTGCGCTCGTCTTCCTGGGGGCGCGGCACTTGTTTCTGGCCGGGTCCTTTTGCCCGTTGAGGTTCGACAGTGAGAAGGTGCCGCGCCTGTCCGGCTTCGGTGGGAGTACTGCGGCCTACGCTGGGCCGGGTCCGCACAGTCTCGCGAGCTATCAGGCCGAGAGCGTGACTCCCGTGCTGTTCAAGATGGTGGCTTACAAACCATCGGACGAGGGCCTTCCGGCCTCCTGGGACGCGAAGTACGAGAACGGCAAGCCGGCCGACGTTCAGTTGCTGCTGTGTGCCTATGACAAGCAGTACGACGAGGATGCGGACAAAGTGAGCCAGGTACGGGGCCAGTGCGACGGCTACCGCTACCACGACTCCAACGGAGTCCCGGGGCCAGAGAGACAGATACCGGTGAAGGCTGCTCCCGTGACCTACCTCCTCTACGAGGCGGCCACCAAGCGTCTGGTCACCAGGTTCACCCTGATCGCCAAGGACTATACGCAGTCGGTCTGCCCGTATATCGCCTCCGCCGAGGATCCCGAAGTCTGGATCACCCCGAGACCGGCCGACCTCGCCGCCGCCCTCAAGCCTTTCGTCGAAGCATCCCGCTAGCGCGGGGCACGGTGGGTTCGACGGCTGGTTCCGGGGAAACGCCGAGTGACCTGGGGACCAACATTCGCGGACGTGAACACCCTTGCTTGGCGACGTCCGTCGGGTTGGCTTACTGTCAGGGTGACCAACTGTTCACCGTCCTCTCTCCCGGAGCCGTCGTGCCGCTTGCCGTGCGCCCCGCTGGTGCGTCGATTCTCTGCGGAATGGCGCTGATCCTCACCAGTTGCGCCGGCCACGACGCCGCGGGCGACGCTCTGAAGGTCACCGTTTCGCGGGGCAACTGCGGTGGCGGCTGGAAGTCTCCGCACAGTGGGCCGCAGGCCGTCCAGGTCAGCAATGTCGGCACGGTGACCACCGAGGTCGACCTGATCGACCCGGCGACCGGGGGCGTCTACGCCGAGGTCGAGGCACTGGCCCCGAATACGACCCGCCCACTGCAGCTCACCTTCGGCAAGGGCGACTACGCGTTCCGGTGTCTGGCCGAGGACACCGATGCGGTGACCGGGCCGACGATCCAGATCGCGGACGGCCCGCCACCACCCTCGCCGGCCATCCTGCCGATCAGCAACCAGGACCTCACCGGGGCGGTCGCTGCCTACCGCACCTACGTCAGCACCGGGCTCGGAACTCTCGCCGGCAACGTCACCACGCTGGTGCAGACACTGCGCGGCGGCGACCTGACCTCCTCGCGCTCCGCGTGGTTGACCGCTCATCTCGCATACGAGCGGCTGGGCGCGGCGTACGACACGTTCGGCGACTTCGCCGACCAGATCGACGGGATGCCGGACGGACTGCCCGCGGGAGTCAAGGATCCCGAGTTCGCCGGGCTGCGGCGGATTGAGTACGGCCTCTGGCACGGCCAGTCCCCCGCCTCTTTGGTTGCCGTCGGCAATCAGCTCGCCACCGCCGTGGCCGGCCTGCGCGCGGACTTTCCGAAGGAGCGGACCGACCCGAACGACCTGCCGCTGCGGGCCCACGAAATCATGGAGAACGCCTTGCAGTTCGAGCTGACCGGCCAGGCCGATCAGGGCAGCGGGACCGGTCTCGCCACCATCGGCGCGAACCTCGACGGCACCCAGGCCGTGCTGAACGCGCTCGCGCCACTGATGACCAAGCGGTACGCCGGTTGGCCCCAGATCGCGACGTGGATTGCCAAGACCCGCGAGCTGGTGACCAAGGCGCATCGGCCCGACGGCACCTGGATCGCGCCGACCGCATTGGACCCGCAGACCCGCCAGCGTCTGAACGCCGCGGTCAGCCAACTGGTGGAGGTCCTCGCGCCGATCGCGGCGATCGGTGACGTCCGGAGAACCTCATGAGCGAAAAAGCAGATCGGCGCGCGTTCCTCCGCGGCGCACTGACGGCCGGGGTGGCAGGCGTCGCGATCGGCGCAGGTGGCGGAGCCCTGGTCGGACGAGCCGATGCGACCCCAGCGGCCGACCCGGTCGTGCCCTTCCACGGAGTGCACCAGGCCGGGATCACCACACCGGCCCAGCCGCACGCCGTACATGTCGCGTTCGATGTTCTCGCTGCCAACCGGGCCGAGCTCACCGAACTGCTGAAGACCTTGACCGAACGCGCCAGATTCCTGACCGCCGGGGGTACGCCGCCCGATCCAGGCATCTCCGCGCCGCCAACCGATTCCGGCGTACTCGGCCCGGACGTCCCTGCCGACCGGCTGACTGTCACGGTCGGCGTTGGCGCCTCACTCTTCGACGATCGCTACGGACTGGCCGCGCGCAAGCCGAAAGGCTTGACCCCGATGACGACCTTCCCGAACGACCACCTCGATCCGGCCGAGAGCCACGGCGATCTGAGCATCCAGCTCTGCGCCGACAACCGGGACACGGTGGTGCACGCGCTGCGCGACCTCGCTCGGCACACCCGCGGTGCGATGCAGGTGCGCTGGCGCTACGAGGGCTTCAACTCCCCGCCCAGGCCGGCCGGCACGCCGCGCAACCTGATGGGTTTCAAGGACGGAACGTCGAACCTCGATGTGAACGATGCCGCCCTGATGGACAAGATGGTGTGGATCCAGCAGTCCGACCAGCCGTGGACAGTGGGCGGCAGTTTCCAGGTCGTCCGCCGGATTCGCATGCTCGTCGAGTTCTGGGACCGGGTCTCGATCAACGAGCAGGAGAACATGTTCGGGCGGCGAAGGGACACCGGCGCACCGCTCGACGGCAACCACGAGAACGACGTACCGAACTTTGCCGCCGACCCGATCGGCTCGGCCATTCCACTGACCAGCCACATCCGCCGGGCGAACCCGCGGACTCCGCAGAGCGACGACAGCCGGATCCTGCGCCGTCCCTACAACTACGACCGTGGCGTCGACAATGTCGGCAACCTCGACATGGGCCTGGTCTTCGTCTGTTACCAGCAAGATCTCCAGCGGCAGTTCGAGGCCGTCCAGCAGCGACTGGCCGACGAACCGCTGGTCGACTACATCCAGCCCGTCGGCGGCGGCTACTTCCTGGTGCTGCCCGGCGTGCAGAACACCGACGACCATTTCGGCCGCGGGCTGCTGACATGAACAAGGAGGCAAGTGTGGTCCTCAAGCCCCGCACCTGGAGCAAACGAACCCGTACGGCGGCCATCGCCGCCGCGGCCGGGGTCAGTGTGCTGGCGCTGGTCGCCGTGACCGGTCCCGCCTGGGCCGGCGGCTGGTGGCACCCCGGTGGCGACCATCACCAGCCGCCGGTGAGCGCGAGCACCCCGATCAAGCACCTGGTGGTGATCTTCGACGAGAACATCTCGTTCGACCACTACTTCGGCACCTACCCGAACGCCGCGAACACCGACGGCACGAAGTTCAAGGCCGCGCGCCACACCCCGAAGGTCAACGGCCTGACGCCGGCGCTGCTCAAGCACAACCCGAACCAGTACAACCCGAGCCGCCTGAGCCACGAGCAGGCGCTGACCTGCGACCAGAACCACGGGTACGGCGCGGAGCAGAAGGCGTACAACGGCGGCAAGGCCGACAAGTTCGTCGAGTTCACCGAGACCGACAAGTGCACCGGGCAACCAATTCTGTACGGCGCGCCCGGGCTGGTGATGGACTACTACGACGGCAACACGGTCACCGGGTTGTGGAACTACGCCCAGCACTACGCGCTGAACGACAACTCGTACAGCAGCGTCTTCGGCCCGTCCTCGCCCGGTGCGGTGAACCTGATCTCCGGCCAGACCCACGGGATCTACGCCGTCGATCCGATCACCGGTGCGAAGGTGACCGACGCCTACACGTCCGTCTCCCCCGATGCCAAGGGCATCGGCACGATGATCAACGACCCGGATCCGGCGTACGACGACTGCTCGGACAACAACCACACCTCGAAGAACGCGCTCGGCGTGATGACCGGCAAGAACATCGGCGACCTGCTGAACAAGCAAGGCGCCACGTGGGGCTGGTTCCAGGGCGGCTTCCGCCCGACCAGTAAGGCGAACGGTTACTCGGTCTGCGGCACCACCCACCAGAACATCGGTGGCAATACGGTCGTCGACTACAGCCCGCACCACGAGCCCTTCCAGTACTACAAGTCGACCAGCAACCCCAAGCACCTGCCGCCGACCTCGGTCGCCAAGATCGGGCACACCGACCAGGCCAACCACCAGTACGACCTGACCGACTTCGACGCCGCGGCGAAGGCCGGCAACCTCCCGGCGGTGAGCTTCCTGAAGGCCGGCGAGTACCAGGACGGCCACGCCGGCTACTCCGACCCGCTCGACGAGCAGCACTTCCTCGTGAACACGATCAACGAGGTACAGAAGTCCAAGGACTGGGCCTCCACCGCGGTGATCGTCGCGTACGACGACTCCGACGGCTGGTACGACCACGTGACACCGCCGAAGGTCAACGGGTCAACGGATGCGGCCCAGGACCAGGCAGTGCTCTGCGGCACCAAGCCGGCCGCCGGCGGGTACGCCGACCGCTGCGGCTACGGCCCACGCCAGCCCCTGCTGGTGATCAGCCCCTACAGCAAGACCAACTTCGTCGACCACAACCGCACCGACCAGACCTCGATCCTCAAGTTCATCGAGGACAACTGGCGCACCGGCCAGATCGGCGATTCCTCGTACGACGCCCGCGCCGACTCCCTGACCGGGATGTTCGACTTCTGGCACCGCCCGAACGCCCGCCCAGTACTCCTCAACCCCACCACCGGCGCCGTCACCAGACACTGACGACCTCGCCTGCGAAGGGTGAGCTCCGGGGAACACCGTGCCGGTCACGGTGTTCCCCGGAGTGCGATCAGAGGGTTGCTGTGATCGCGATCTTGGCCGGGTTCGGGCAGAGGAAGCTACCGCTCTTCTTCGGGACGCTCTGCTCGGGGAACGTGCCCGCGTTGCCGGAGTAGGTGCCGGTCAGCGTGCCTGAGTAGCCACAACCGATCGGCTTGGTCACGGAGACATCCAGGGTGAGGCTCGCGGCGTTGCCAGGGCCGAAGCTGAGCGTGCCGGACGCCGTACCGTCGGCGGAGCAACTGTTGTCGATGTCGATCGACTGGATCTGGACTGCAGCCGGCGGGGGGCCACCGGCATAGGTGAAGGTGAAGTTGCAGGACGTGCCCTGGAACGTGATCGTCCCGGAACCGGCCGCATCAGGCCGGGCAGACGCCGGACCAGCGGCCACACCAATGGACGAAACGACCAGCAGGGCGGACAAAACGGCAGTACGGAAGCGCATGGCGACCTCCAGGTGGGGGGCGGTTAGAGTCGCGGGGCAGCTGCCGCCAATGACGTTAAAGACCTCACCAGAGGTAGTCAACAGGTCACAGTGAGTTTTCTTACTTGTTGGTAGAATCACAGGACGGATGCCCGAAAGGGCCCGAGGTTGACAGCGTCAACCACACGCTACGATGCCTCGTGAGCTCCACCCGGGAATCCCTAATCACCGCCGCCACCGAACTGCTCGACGCGGGCGGGGCGGGCAACGTGACGCTGCGCGAGGTGGGCCATCGCGCCGGCGTCTCGCACAACGCGCCGTACAAGCACTTCACCGACAAGGAGTCCCTGCTCGCCGTCGTCGCCGCCCGCGAGCTCGATCAGCTGCGCGAGATGATGACCGCGACCCAGGCCGACGAGGTCGCGCCAGCGGAGGTGCTGCGCCGCATCCTTATCCAGTACGTCGACTGGGCGCTAGACCGGCCGGCCCGGTTCCGGCTCGTCTTCGGGCCGTGGACCCAGCCGAACGACACCCTGAGCACCTCCGCCGAGGCGACCTGGAAGCTACTGATCGAAGCAACCGCCGCAGCCCAACAGGCAGGCACCCTCCCAGGCACCGACCCCGAACGCATGGCCGCCCTACTACGAGCAACCACCCACGGCGCCGTCGATCTGGCCCTCACCGGACACTTAGTTGCTGATGGCAAGGGAAAGGCAACCCCCGCCCTCCTCGTCGCCGACCTCTTCGACTACCTGCAGAGCTGAGCTCAACCCCGAGACCGGGTGAAGGCGTACGTCAGGTACGCGACCTGGCCGACCCGCTCGACGTTCTCCAGTCGCAGATCGGCGGAGGTCAGAACGCTTGGAAACAAGGCCTTCCCGGCAGTCAGAACCGCCGGGACCACGCCGACCACCATGCGGTCGAGCAGGCCGGCCACTGCGAACCTCGCGGCGAGCCCACCGCCGCCGGCGATGAACACATCCTTGTCTCCCGCGGCGGCAACCATCGCCGCATGCACCGGCCGGACGTCGCCATGGACGAAGGTGATGTCCGCGCCCGGGATGGCGGGGAGTTCCCGGCTGCTGAAGACCCAGGCCGGTCGGCCCCGGTGCCCCTCGAGCCAGCGCTCCGGATGTTCGAGCAGGCCCGAGTCCCGCAGTACCGACTCGTAGCTCGACGAGCCCATCGCGAAGGCACCGATGCCCTTGAGGAACTCACTGAAGTCGCGGTCGGCCGGCTCGAGTTCGTACAGCCAGTCCAGCCCGTTGTCCTCCGCAGCGACGAAGCCGTCCAGACTCGCGAAGATGTAGTACGTCGTCAGCCCCATGCCCGAATCTTGCGCAGAGACCGGGCGAAGGAGTCAAGGGCCAGCGGACTCCGGCGCAGGGCAACGGACGACACCAAGGAAGCCAGACGTCGCGTCGGCGTACCGCAGCGCCCGACAGCACCTCGGGCAGCAGTCGCCACGCGCAATCGTCGCCACGCAGGCGGATCTCCCCCCATACGTGGGGGTGCGGCAGCAGCGGGTGGCGGTCACGGTGGTGGCCGGCGGTCGGTGGTGGCCGGCTGCCTCGTGTCGTGGCGAGGCGGCCGATCGAATGGTCACTCGATCCGAATCCGGCCGATCCTTGCGCTTGTGCGCCGAGGTCGTTCGCCTCGCCGCAGCAGTTGCAGATCGCACCGACTGCGGCAGCCGTGCAGGCGGATATTCCGGGGGCCGGGAGACGGGCCGCTGCGCTGCGAGCAACCGCCCCAGAGCTGTCGAGCACACCGCTCGGACTCTCGCGATGCTCGGATCCCTGCCGGCCTCCCACGCCTCGCCAAGGGTTTGGTTGCTGGCAGCAAGGAACTAGCGGACGCAGAGCTTCTCCGGCAGCGCGACACCGCCGGCACCTACACCCCGGGTGGGTCTTTGGGGATGCGGTGGGTGCCGGTGGGGTCGATGCGGAAGATGAAGCCGTGGGGTGTTGTCCATTCGATGGTTTTGGCGTCGATGCGGCGGACTGTCCAGCCGGAGGCGTGGGTTTTGACTCGGTGGGCGTAGCGGCTGAGGGGGATGAGGTTGCCGGTGTTGGTTTGGCCTGGTGGGCCGTCGGGGTCGTAGGCCTCGAGGTGGTCTTGGTCGATGTGGTTGGTGGTTTCGCGGGTGCCGTAGGGGAAGAGTTCGGCGGGGTGGGTGAGCTTGACGTGTTCGCGGATCTGGCCGGTGATCTCGTAGGCATCTGAGCTGACGGCTTTGTTGAGGTCGATGACGGGCTTGACGATGTAGGGGCCGTAGCCGGTGAGTTCGGTGAACTGGCTGAGTAGGAGCGGCCCGATCTCTTCTGCGCGCAGGACTCCGTCACCGCTGGCGAGGGTGTAGTCGGTGAGATGCACGTACACCTCGGTCTTCCCTGGGCGTGGCGGGGCAGGACGTTCACCGTGTGGGCGGGCATGGGCGTCTCGTTTGACCTGGGCGAGCCGGGCGGCGAGGGCACGTAGTTCGTCGGGGGTCATCGACTCGCCCGCCTCAGAATCACCACCGCCGCTCGCCGCCTCGAACGGCTCAGTCGCCCAGCCATCGCATTGATCGAGCGGATCAGGCAGATCGCTGCTACTGGGATGCGGCGCGTCACGATCAGCCTCATCATCCAACCCAGGCTCATCATCCAACCCGGGCACGCCACCCACGCCGGGCACCCTGACCGCACCATGCTCCTCGTCCGCACCAGGTTCGGTGACGGGACCTGGTTCGGTGACCGGGCCTGGCTCGGTGACCGGGCCTGGCTCGGTGACCGGGCCTGGCTCGGTGACCGGGCCGCGTTCAGGGACGACGTGGAGATCGACGCTCGCACGGTCTGCCCGGCGGTCTCGCGGCTCGTTGCCTGGAGCAACATCACCCGGCGCGACTGCCGGGTCGGGGATGTCCGCAGGCGCGGTGCCGGGGCTCGACACGAGGGCCGCATCTCGCGGGGAGATAGGTGTGGCGTCAGACGCGGGATCGGAAACAGGCGCGGGGCCGAGGGCAGGCGCGAGGGGCCGCCCTCCAGCAGACACAGGCGCCGAGGACACGGGAGTCGGGCCAGCAGCAGGTGCGCGCGAGCAGCCGGCAGAGGCGGCGGACTCGGGCGCGCGGCCAGTAGCAGACGCTCGGGCGGAGCCAGACGCCAGAGCGGGGACGGGAGCAGACACGAGGGCGCCAGCAGACGCGGAGGTCGGATCAGACGCGAAGCCGGGGTCAGACGCTGGAGCAGGGTCCGGCGTGAATTCCGCGTCGACTGCGGACGCAGGGTCGGGTGCGGACGCAGGTGCGGGTGCGGGTACGGATGCGGATGCGGATGCGGACGCAGGCTCGGGTGCGGGTGCGGGTGCGGGTGCGGGTGCGGGTGCGGGTGCGGGGGTGGTGTCTTGATATTGCCGGGCTCGAGCTAGGAGTTCGTTGGTGAAGACGGGGTCGGGCATGATGCCGACCGCCTCCGCGCGGCGGGCCTGGACGCTGCGCTTGTCGCCTTGGACCAGCAGGGCGTCGGCGATCTCGTCGATCTTCGCCTTGTGCCGCCGCACCGCCGCCGAGCCCGCCTTGATCACGCAGGTCTTGGTGCCGTGCTCATCAGACTGACCGACCCAGACACCACGCTCAGCGGTCTTCTCGTCAGCCTCGGACTTCGCCAGGCCCGGATCGGCATACATCTTCGCGGCCTTGATGATCTTGGCCAGCCTCGTCGGCGAAATCGTGTCCAGCAGATGCGCGACCCTCTTATCCACATACAGCGCCGCCTCCAACGACAACTTCTCGCACTCACGCGCCAGATTGCGCGCCTTCCACGCCGTCACCTCCTCAGCCAGCACTCGCACCCACAGAAGCGGGAACCGGTGCCGCAACCCCAACGCATCCGCCAAATACTGACGCCCCACCCCCGGCGACACCCCCACCACCGCCGCATACTCCGCAACACAGAACTCCAGCACCAGCGGACACCCCTCACCACCCAGCACCACCGCACGCTCCCGCCCATCAGCCACCCGACGACCCGGACGCCCCGGATGCACATCGGGATGGAAACGATCCGCATACACCACCGCATGCACCAGAGACCGCGCCGCCGACCGATACTCGGCCGCGCGCTCCCCGGCGGCCGACTCCAGCAAGTCGGCCGTCGACAGCGATGCGAACTCTTCCTCGAACATGTGTTCGACTATAGTCACAAAGCGATAACAAGCCAAATCCGCTTGCAGGCAAGGGGATCCGCCATCCAGACGAAGGCCACCGCCCCGCTGCGAGCGCAGCAGACCTACACACGGCCGCGCGCGAAAGGCTCCCCCGCGCCACCAAGAATGCCGCGAGACAACAAGTGCTGACCAGAGACCTGTGGTGCGGGGTCTCCGGCCATCGTTACCTGTCTCCGGCCGGCACGCCGCGAACGGCCGACGGCAGTGCTCTCCGTGCGACACCCCGCACAGCCCGCACAGCCCGCACAGCCTTGGTCGCGGGCGACAGCAAACTCCCCCGCGGGCACTATGACCGTTTCGCATCGAGCCGGACACTCCCACACCGACCAGCTCGGTCCGCCCGGGCCGCAGGTCTGCGATTAGGCCCGACGGAGTCAGCGCCACAGGGGTTGGTCAGTGCCGGCAGTTCCCACCCAAGGACAGCGGTGCCTGCAGTGATCGGTCAGCGGGATCTGGTGTAGGTGACGGCCATTTCGCCGGTGGGGCCGGTTTGCTGGTGGGTGAGGGTCCAGGTGGTGGTGGGAAGGCCGGTGCCGAAGAGGCGAGAGCCGCCGCCGGTGATGACGGGGACGATGGTCAGGTAGAGGCGGTCGATGAGGTCTTCGGCGAGCAGAGCCTTGATGACTGTTGGGGCGCTGTTGACCAGGATGTCGCCCGTGCCGGCGGCCTTCAGGTCGGCTACTGCTGAGGCGGCTGGGGCGTTGACGATGCGGGCGTGGTCCCAGGGGGCCTCGGTCAGGGTGCTGGAGAGGACTACCTTCTCGACGCCGACCAGCCACTTGGCGTAGCCGCGGTCGCGGGCGTCGGCGCTCTCGTCGTCGGCGACCGTGGACCAGAAGCCGAGGAAGCCTTCGGCGCTGTTGCGGCCGAGGAGCGCCGTGGTGGCGGACTCCCAGCTCCGGGACATCTGGTCGCGGGCGACATCCGTTGTGACAAAGGGGATGAACGGCGCGAAGTCCTGCGGACCGCCCGCTCCGTGGTAGTGCCCGTCGAGGCTGAGAGCGAGGTTGGCGGTCACCATGCGGTCGGTCATTTCGGGGATTCCTTGCTGTAGGCACCGATCACGTCGGCGAGATTGTCGAGTACTTGGTTCCAGCCGGTCTCGATGCCGGCAATGGAGGGAGCCGCCGCAACCGTGGTGTCGTCGAGCCGCAGGTCGAGCCGCAGCCGCGTGCCCGATGGGACCTCGGTCAGACCGACCTCGTACGTCGCACTGAACGCAGCACCGAGCACCGAGAGGTCGAAGACCAAGCGCTCGTACGGCGTCGCCTCGTGCACCGTCCCCTCGGATCGGTACCGGCCGTCGGCATCGCGGTACTCGAGCACCGCCAGCCCACCAGCTCGCGGTTCGAGCAGGCCCTCACTGACCCGCATCGACGGCGGCGCCCACCAGGAGGCGAGCAGCGACGGCTCGATCCAGTGCCGCCAGACGAGCTCGGCACTAGCCGGAAGCACGCGCTCAAACGAGAACGTCCGCCCGTCAGCCCAGTGATCGCTGTCCGCAAGCGCGACCTCTTGCGCGATGGCGTCCCGATACCGCGCCAGTACATCGCGATCCCCCGCCTGCGCCAACGAGGCCAACTGCTGCAGCCGGCCGGCGAACGCCGTCAGCGGTTCAGCCTCGAGCGCGTATACCCGGCGCTGACCGAGCGGGAAGACTGTCACCAGCCCCACCCGGCCGAGCGCCTGCAGATGCTTGGTCGTCTGCGGCTGCCGCAGACCGGTGAGCTCAGCGAGCTCACCCACGGAACGCGGTCGCTCGGCCAGCAACTCGACCAACCGCCACCGCGCTCCGTCACCCAGTACCGCTGCGATCTCCTCCATGACCCGAAGTATTCCCCAAGAGGAATATTCCTGTCAAGGAATACATTAGACGTCGACGCGGAACGGGTCGTGCTCGGCGAGCAGCTTGTCGAGCCGCGCCTGGTCGACGCGGGTGGTGACGACCGACAGCTCCTGCCGGTCCCGGACCACCTTCGACAGCGTGACCGTCGAGGTGACCAGGTAGATCAGGCCGAGGGCGAGGAAGGCACGGACCCAGCCGGCGGCGGGGAGATAGATGACCGCGACGGTCATGGCGGTCAGCGCGATGCCGAACGACACGACGGCCTGGACGTAGTACGCGGTGGTCTGCGAGGGCTGGATCGGTTTCGTCATACCGGGATCCTCGCGAGGAGCGAGCTGATCGGCATCCGCTGAACTACTCAACTGACGTGTGCTAAACAGGGAGCCAACCTAAGGGGCCCTGTGGACCAGCTCAATCTCGGCATCATCGCGCGCACGAACAAGGAGAACGAGCACCGCCTCCCGATCCATCCACGGCACTTCACGCGGATCGATCCGGAGCTCCGCCCGAGCATCTTCCTCGAACACGGGTACGGCGAGCACTTCGGCGTACCGGACGCGGAGCTGTCTCCGCTGGTCGGAGGAATGCGCTCGCGCGCGGAGCTGATCGAGCAGTGCGACATCATCCTGCTCACCAAGCCGCTGCCGCAGGATCTCGCCGAGCTGCGTGCCGGCCAGGTGCTGTGGGGCTGGCCGCACTGCGTGCAGGACACCGACGTCACGCAGCTCGCGATCGACAAGAAGCTGACGCTGATCGCGTTCGAGGCGATGAACCACTGGACCGAAGAGGGCTGGTTCAGCCTGCACGTCTTCCACAAGAACAACGAGCTCGCCGGGTACGCGTCGGTGCTGCAGGCGCTCTCACTCGCCGGGGTGACCGGTGACTACGGCCGCCGGATGACGGCCGCCGTGATCGGTTTCGGTGCGTCCGCCCGTGGCGCGGTCACCGCGTTGAACGCCCTCGGCGTACACGACGTGGACATCCTCACCAACCGCGACGTGGCCGCGGTCGCCTCGCCGATCCACTCCGCGCGGATCGTGCAGTTCGACCACGACGTCCACGACGAGACCGACGACCCCCGCCGCAGCTATGCGTCCACCGACGACGGCCGGGTGCCGCTGGCCGGCTACCTCGCCGAGCACGACATCATCGTCAACTGCGTACTCCAGGACACCGCCGAGCCGCTGACCTTCCTGATCGAGGATGACCTCGCCCTGTTCACCCCGGGCAGCGTGATCATCGACGTCTCCTGCGACGAGGGCATGGGCTTCAGCTGGGCGAAGCCGACCACCTTCACCGAGCCGACGTTCATCGTCGGCGACAACGTCCTGTACTACGGCGTCGACCACAGCCCGTCGTACCTGTGGGACTCGGCGACCTGGGAGATCAGCGAAGCCCTCCTCCCCTATCTGTCGATGGTGCTCGCGGGACCGAAGGCCTGGCAGGAGAGCGAGACGCTGCGGAAGGCGATCGAGATCGACACCGGAGTGATTCAGAACCCGGCGATCCTGGCCTTCCAAGACCGCTCGGCCGACTACCCACACCCGATCACGTAAGCCGTAGGCCGAAGAGCTGCTTGGCGTTCTCCAACGACTCCGTCACCGCAGCCATCCCGTGCGCGAGCATCTCCTCCTGGTACGACGCCAACGTGGTGGCTCCAGTGAGCGCCTCCGTCAGCCGCGCCGCGTCCCACAATGCGGTGTTCGCGCCGGCGCCGGCTGACGGCAACATCGGGTGTACGGCGTCGCCCAGCAGCACGACCGGACCCTCGGGCCACGGCAGAACCGACGTACAGGTTCGCAGGGTGATCGGGAACGCGGCCGACGCGTCAGCGGCATCGACCAACTGCCCGATCACCGGGTTCCACTCCGCGACCTGCTTCGCCACCAGACTCCACAGCTCCTCCGGCGCCATGGTGAACAGCTCGGTGTCGCTTCGTCCCAGCTGCTCTGCCGTTCCAGTCAGCACGGCCATCAGGTAGTCGCCGTACTCCGGCGGCGGCGTCCGGAACAGGACCGGCGCGAACGCCGCGCCCACCCCGGCCTCGTCCTTCACGAAACAGAATCCCCGCAGGAAGTCCTGCGGCACGATCGCCCGGACAGCATCCGTCAGTGGGATCTTCCCGTAGAGACAACGGATCCCGCTGTCATGCACCTGGAACTCCGGCACTAGCTGCGCCCGCACCCGCGACCCCGCTCCATCCGCGGCCACCAGTACGTCGGCCGCTTCCGTCGTACCGTCGGCGAAGCGGATCTCCACACCGTCACCCACGACCCCGTACGACATGAACTCCTTGCCGAAGGCAATAACCTCGTCAAGCCCGGTCATCATGGCCCGCCGGAACGCGTACCGATCGATCGAGGTCACGCTCTCCGGGTCCGCGACTGGGAACGTCTGCTCGAACAGCTTGTTCAGCTGCGGATCGAATCCCGCCACCAGGTCGCCGGGATGGGTGGCTGTCTCGACCACCCGGCGCCGCACCACCTCTGGCAGCACGGCCGCGAGGGCCTGCTCCCCCGCCGGGCTGATGTGGATCCGGTAGCCCTGGCGCCGGAACACCGGCGACGGATCCCGCTCGTACAGCCGCACCTCGACGCCCGCCTTGAGCAGCCCCTGGGCCAGCGCCAGCCCGCCGATCCCGGCCCCGACGATCGCAACCTTCATCTCAGTCACCTCTTGATTTAACTTAGTCATCTTTATGGTTGATTAAGTTAGCACGGCGGCTGGCGAGTTCGCTAGAGTGGTCCTCGTGCGGAGATCACCGGGGCCCGACGAGCGGCAGCGCGACGCCGAGCGGACCAAGCAGCAGTTGCTCGACGCGGCCGTGACCGAGTTCGGCGCGCACGGTTTCAGCGGCGCCCGGGTGAGCGCGATCGCCGACCGCGCCGGCGTGAACAAGCAGCTCATCTCGTACTACTTCGGCGGCAAGCAAGGCCTCTACCAAGCCGTCGCCGACCGCTGGCGAGCCGGCGAACCGACCGTCACCCAGGACGCCAAGGACCTCGGCGAGGTGGTCGGCGCCTACGCCCGGACGTCGATGGAGCAGCCCGATCTGCTCCGCCTGCTCGTCCGCGAGGGCCTCGACCGCGACACCGCGGGCGGCGACGAGGAGGCGCAGTACCAGCGCTTCCAGGGCATGCTCGCCGACTTCGCCCGCCGCCAGTCCGAGGGAGAGCTCCCGGACGACGTCGATCCGGCGTACGCGGCTCTTGCCCTGTTCGGCATCTCCGCCGCGCCGGTCGTCTTCCCGCAGATCGCCCGCGCCCTCGGCCTCGATCCGGACAGCCCGGACTTCGCCAGCCAGTACGCCGAACAAGCCGCCGTACTGGTGTCGCAGCTCAGATCGCGCCGGTGATCGCTTTCTTCCGCAGGTCGGCCCGGTAGGCCTCCAGCGCGATCAGCTCACCGAACATCCGGTTGTAGTCGTCGGCCTTGTCGATCGGGTTGGTCCGTTGCAGCTTCGACTTCAGATCCATGATCCGGCGCGCGCAGGTCAGCTCCTGCACGCGCGCCACCAGGGCCAGCGCATACAGCTCGTCGGGATCGCGGCCCAAGCGCAGCGGGTCGACGGCGAGCGCTCCGACCACGGCAGCGGCCGGATCGTTGCCGATGGCATCCCGTACGGCGACCACCCACGCCTCGCCCGGAGCAGCAGCGGCCGGTCCACCGATCTTCTCCATCCCGGCGCGCACCGCCGCGAGCCAGGGATGAGTGAAGTCGTGGTCGTCCAGCTCGTCGAAGGCGACACCAACCAGATTCGGGTGCTGCATGGCGACCTTCAGCACGTCCCACTCGATCACGAACCGCTGGTCGCGCGGCGACGGAAGATCCTGGCGCGGTGGCGGCGCCGGAGCCTCGGTGGTGGTCGTCACCGGGGTCCGTCCCTGCGGAGTCTGCGGCGCGGCGGCCGGGCGCGACGCGGCGCGGTGCACCTCGGACCGGACCTGGTCGACCTCCATGCCGAGCAGCCCGGCGAGCTCACGGGTGAACGCGTCCACCTTCGAGCGGTCCCGGATGCTGACCACCAGCTTCGCCGCATCCCGCAGCGCGTCGATCCGGGTGTCGGCCCGGTCGAGGTCGTACTTCGACAGCACGTTCCCGAGGACGAACCGGTACAGCGGGGTGCGGCGGCCGATCAGCTCACGGACGGCCGCGTCGCCCTTGTCCAGCCGGAGCTCGCACGGATCCATCCCATCCGGCTCGACGGCGACGTACGTCTGCGCGGCGAACGCCTGGTCGCCCTCGAACGCCTTGATCGCCGCACGCTGCCCGGCGCCGTCACCGTCGAAGGTGAAGATCACCTCGCCGCGGAACTGGTCGTGGTCGAGCAGCAGCTGCCGCAGCACGCGGGCGTGGTCCTCGCCGAACGACGTGCCACAGGTCGCGACCGCGGTCTGCACCCCGGCCAAGTGGCAGGCCATCACGTCGGTGTACCCCTCGACGACCACCGCCTGGTGGCTCTTCGCGATCTCCCGGCGGGCCAGGTCCACGCCGTACAGGACCTTGGACTTCTTGTAGATCGCGGTCTCGGGGGTGTTCAGGTACTTCGCTTCGATCTTGTCGTCGTCGAAGAGGCGGCGGGCGCCGAAGCCGATCACGTCCGAGGACGCGTCCCGGATCGGCCACATCAGCCGGCCGCGGAAGCGGTCGTACAACCCGCGCTGGCCCTCGGCGGAGACGCCGGCCGCGACCAGCTCGGCGTTCGTGAAACCGCGCTGGCGCAGGTGGTTGGTCAGCGCCTCACCACCGCGCGGCGAGAAACCGACGCCGAACAGTACGGCGGCGTCGCGGTCGAAACCGCGCTTGTCGAGGAACTGCCGGCCGGGCGCCGCCTCGGGCGCACCGAACAGCTGCTCGACGTAGTACTCCGCGGCGACCTTGTGGACCTCGACCAGGCGCGGCCGCTGATTCGCCGGGCCGCGCTGGATCGGTGCGCCGGACTCGTCGTACCGGAGCTGGATGCCGACCTTCGAGGCCAGCGTCTCGACCGCCTCGTGGAAGGTGATCTGATCGATCTTCTGGATGAAGTCGATCACGTCGCCGCCCTCTTGGCAGCCGAAGCAGTAGAAGAATCCGCGGGCCGGGGTGACGTTGAACGACGGCGACTTCTCGTCGTGGAACGGGCACAGCCCCTTCAGTGAGCCGCCCCCGGCGTTCTTCAAGGTCACGTAGGAGCCGACGATCTCGTCGATCCGCGCGCGCTCGCGCACCAGCGCGATGTCCTCGTCCTTGATCCTGCCTGCCACCCCGCGAGTCTACGATCATCGGCAAGGACTCCCGCCCACGGGACGACAATCTGGGGACAACTCGTGCGAAGAATCATCGGGCTGCTTGCTCTGAGTGCTGCCACTGTCGCTGCTCTGCTGACCGCTGGGCCTGCGCGGGCCGCGGACAAACCGGCTCAGCCGGCGCCGTTCGTGGAGCTCGTCTCCCCCGGCGGCGTCGGCCGGCTCTACACCGCGGACCCCCGCGAGCTGGACGCCGCGACCGCTGCGGGCTACCGCCGCCAGCCCGGTACGACGGGCTTCATCGACCGTACGGCGACCACCGGCTCGACCCCGTTGTTCCGGCTCAAGCCGTCCGCGACCGCCTCGAAGTGGCTCTTCACCGCGTCCACCTCGGAGCGCGACGCGCTGATCAAGCAGGGCTGGGTCAGCGAAGGCACCGCCGGGTACGTCGCGACTCAGCCGGGCGCCGGTCTGGTCCAGCTCCGCCGCTTCACGAACGGGTCCGAGTGGCGGCTCGCGCTCGAACCGCGTACCACCGAGCTGCTGAACGCGGGCTACACGCTCGACGGCCCGGTCGGCTACGTGCGCCAGACCTGGATCCGCGCCGGCGCGGTCTACTTCGGCATGTTCCACAGCGGCGGTCACCCGACGATCATCCAGCGCACCAAGGAGATCTACGGCCGCGACAACGACTGGTGGGGCGGCGTCCGCGACTTCCACGACGGCACCCACTACGCGACCGACAACTGGCCGAACGAGGACTGGTCAAGCCTCAAGCCCTCGATCGGGTACTACGACGACTCGCAGCCGGCCACGCTGGAGAAGCACATCACCCAGGCGACCTCGGCCGGGTTGAGCTTCTTCAACTTCTACTACTACTGGGACAACACCAAGCAGCGCCAGGATCTGACCGACAAGGCGCTGGACGCGTTCCTGCAGGCGCGCAACAAGGACAGCATCGACTTCACCGTCGGCGTCTGCGCCCACCCGTACGCACCGCTCAGCATCCCGGTCGCCCAGTACGACGCGGTCGCGACGAATCTGGCGCGCTACCTGCAGCAGGACAACACGCTGCGGACGAACGACGGCCGCAAGATCCTGAACATCTGCGACGCCCGCGGCCTGGGCGACGGCAGCAACGCCCAGGTGAAGCAGTTCATCGACGCGGTGCGCACGAAGTCCGGTCAGGACCTCTACGTGATGATCAACCAGGCCGGCTTCGACCCGCAGCAGGTCGCGAACGCCGGCGCCAACTCGCCGTACTGCACGACCGACGGGCCGAGTATCGAAGCCCGCTCGTACGCGACGTATCTCCGCGACCAGCGCAAGTTCTACAACCAGGCGCCGACCGGTGCCTACGGCCGCTGCGTGCTCTCCGACTTCGACGAGCGGCCGCGCTACCCGATCGAGAACATCGACGTCACCAAGATCCGCTGGATGCCCGACCAGTCCTTCGACGGCTTCCGCCAAGCGGTCCGCAACGCAACCGCCGACATGGCCACCTCCACCCGCCCCTCCACCGTCGACAACTACCTCTACCTCTACGCCTGGAACGAGTGGCACGAAGGCGGCTTCATCGAGCCCAACCAACGCGACGGCTGCGCATATCTGGACATCCTGCGCACCGAACTGGCCCTGTCCGGGCCGGGCTGCGTGGCCTCTCCCCCGGCCGGTTAGATTGGCTGCGTGCCCCGAAACCTGCGCGCCGGCCAACGCTCCGAGCTTTACACCGTCGACGTTCGGACGGGTGAGCACCGCTTGGTGTTCACCTCGGACGAAGTGCTGTTCGAAGCACCGAACTGGACGCCCGACGGCGACCTGATCGTGAACGGCAACGGGAAGCTCTTCCGGGTCGCCGACGACCTGGTCGAGATCGAGCTCGGCGGCGTACCGGATATCAACAACGACCACGTGGTCAGCCCGGACGGCTCAACCGTCTACGTCTCCGCCGACAACGGACACCTGTACGCCGTCCCGCTGGCCGGCGGTCCTGGTCGTCGGGTGACCAACGATCGGGGCGCGGGCTTCCACCACTACCTGCACGGGGTTTCGCCGGACGGTACGACGCTGGCGTATATCGGGCTCGAGTCGATCGACGGTCGGCGGATCACGAACGTGTGGACGATCCCGGCCGCGGGTGGGGCCGACGTACAGATCACGAACGACGAGCATGCGGATGACGGCTCGGAGTACGGGCCGGACGGGAAGTGGATCTACTTCAACTCCGAGCGAGCCGGGCAGGCCCAGCTGTTCCGGATCGCTGGTAGCGAGGTCGAGCAGCTGACCTTCGACGAGCGCGTCAACTGGTTCCCGCACCCCGCGCCGGACGGCTCCTCGATCGCCTACGTGAGCTTCCCGCCCGGCACCGAGGGCCACCCGGCCGATATCGACGACGTCCGCCTCCGCTTGCTCACGGCCGACGGCATCCGCGAACTCACGACGCTGTTCGGTGGCCAGGGCACGATGAACGTGCCGAGCTGGTCACCGGACAGCACCGCCTTTGCGTATGTCGCCTATCCGTTAAACGTCAGCTAGAGCGACCGAGGGGTCGGCCAGCTTGACCGGGTCGACCTGCCGGCCGGACTTGATCAGGTCGCGGACGCCGCCGATGCCGTCGTCCCACAGGTTCACGTGCATGCCGGCCAGCACGTGGTTGTCGTCGTCCAGCCAGAAGGCCAGGTAGGCACCGCTTTCCGGGTCACCACGCAGGACGACCTGGTACGACGCGCCGTGCGGAATGTCGCCGACGTACTCCATGCCGAGGTCGAACTGGTCGGTGAAGAAGTACGGGATCGCGTCGTGCGACACGTCCTGGCCGAGCATCGCCTTCGCGGCCGCGGCGCCGGTGTCCTTCGCGTTCTGCCAGTGCTCGAGGCGGACCGGACGACCGAACAGCGGGTGGTCCCAGCGCACCACGTCACCCGCGGCGTACACGTCGTCGGCGGAGGTCTTCAGGTCGGCGCCGGCGACGATGCCCGAGCCCGCCTCGCGGGTCGCGACCTCGATGCCGGCATCCGACGCGAGCTCCGAGTTCGGCTGGACGCCGACGCCGACCACGACCAGATCGGCCGGGACGACCTCGCCGCCGGAGATCCGGACACCGGTCACCTTGCCGGTGCCTTCGAAGCTCTCCACGGTCGCGCCGAAGTGGAAGACGACGCCGTGCTTGCGGTGGAACTCGGCGTACAGCTCGCCGACCTGCTCACCCATCACCGAGGCGAGCGCGGTCGACTGCGGCTCGATCACCGTGACCTCGCACCCGCGCTCCTTGGCGGCCGAAGCAGCCTCAAGACCGATCCAGCCGGCCCCCACCACGACCACGCGCGGCTTGGCGGCGTACGCATCGGTCAGCGCCTGCGCCTCGGCCGCGGTCCGCAGGTAGTGGATCCCGTCGAGGTCCCCACCCGGTACGTCGAGGCGCCGGACTCTGCTCCCGGTCGCGATCAGCAGCTTCGCGTAGGACTGCGTCGATCCGTCGTCCAGGGTGATCGTGTGCGAGGCGCTGTCGATCCCGGTCACGGTCGTCCCGAGCCGCAGCTCAACCGTGTTGTCGTCGTACCACTGCTGGTCGTGCAGTTGCGCCGACTCCGGCCCCTTCTTGGCCAGCAGCACGTCCTTGGACAACGGAGGCCGCTCGTACGGCAATTCGGTCTCACTACCGATCAGCACGATGCCGCCGGACCAGCCCTCCTCTCGCAGGGTCTTGGCCGCGGTCGCGCCCGCGAGGCTCGCACCAACGATGACGATGGGCTCTGCAGCAGTCATGTCACCGACCTTAGCCCTGCGTCACCAGAGTGTCGCGGCAGGCTCCGCGCGGCCGGCAACGCGTCAGTCCGGACGCACCAGATCCGCATGCCACGCGAGCGCCGAGGGGTCGGTCAGCGAGGCAACCTGATCGACGATCACGCGCAGTCTCGCCTTGTCATCCGCGGCCTCGCGCCAATCCGCTGCCAGCGCGGCGTCGAGATGGTTTGGCCCGGTCTTCAACAACGCGTCGGCCAGCTCGGTGAGCAGCTCGCGCTGCATGGCCCGGCGGGCTTGGCGCTCGGGCGAGTTCAGCACGTGGAACATGCCGACACCCTTGAGCAGCCCGATCTCCACGCGGACCCCATCCGGTACGACGAGATCCGCCTCGTACCGGATCAGGCGCGAGCGGCCGAAGACCGCGTGCGTCGCCTGCTCGGCCGACGTCACGAACCGGCCGATCAGCTGGCTGGTCAGGTCCTTCAGCCCGCCGAGCGCGCGCCGGCTGTCGTCGAAGACGCCACTCGGCCAGTAGTGCAGCCCGGTCAGCCGCCGCCAGCCCTCGTCCAGCTCCGCATCGGTTGCCTCCGGCAAATACATCTGCCGGACCGTCTCCCAGTACGGCGCCCGGTCCGCGTCGACCGCGGCCAGGTCGATGTGGTGCGCGACGATCCCATCCTCGACATCGTGCACCGAGTAGGCCACGTCGTCGGCGAAGTCCATCACCTGCGCCTCGAGACACTGCCGCTCGCCGACCCCCTGACGCAACCACTCGAAGACGGCGAGATCGTCGTCGTACACCCCGAACTTGCGCACGCCCGCGCGGCGCGGCCACGGATACTTGGTCGACGCATCGAGCGTTGCGCGGCTGAGGTTGAGCCCGACGCTGCGCCCGGCCGGGTCGAACGTCTTCGACTCCAGCCGGGTCAGCAACCGCAAGGTCTGCGCATTCCCCTCGAAGCCGCCGATCTCCGCGGCGAACGCATCCAGCGCCCGCTCACCGTTGTGCCCGAACGGCGGATGGCCGAGGTCGTGTGCCAGGCAGGCCGCGTCCACGATGTCGGGATCGCACCCCAGCGTCGAGGCCAGCTCGCGGCCGATCTGCGCGACCTCGAGGCTGTGAGTCAGCCGGTTGCGCACGAAGTCGTCACTGCCGGCGGTGGCGACCTGGGTCTTGGCCGCCAACCGCCGCAGCGCGGCACTGTGCAGCACCCGGGCCCGATCGCGCGCGAACGCCGTCCGGCCCGGCCGCTTCACCGGCTCCGCGACCCACCGCTCGGCGTCGTGCTCGTCATACCACTCGTGCTGCTTCCTCATCACCGCTCACAGTAGCTGCGAGCAGGGACACTTCAGTGCATATTGGTTAGCCCCAACCGCCTTGGGCCATCGTCTGGAACTTCCAGTCCCCGGCCACCTTCACCAGCAGGTCGCCGTACCGGACCGGTTGGGTGTTGCCGTCGTACGTCATGGTCCCGTCGGTGATCACGAAAACCAGGTCGTCGGACAGGAAATGCGGCGTCCGGGTCGTGTCGAACTGCACGTCACCCCCGCCGCCCATCACCTGCTCCATCTGCGCCAGGTACGCCGCCCGGTCGAACTGCTTCGCGCTCCCGTTGCCCTTGCCGTCGTCGGTCACCTCGTTCAGCGGGAACAACGCCAGGTCCGCCATCCCCTCGAAGTCCCGCGCCGCCGCCAGCGCGTCGTACCGCTCGAACCACTCCCGCACACTCGCCTCAGACAAGTTCCATCTCCTCTACCAGGTGAACTCCGTACACTGTACCCAGTTTAACCCCAGAAGCAAACCCTCTTATTCCCGACCCTCCCCCCGAGCCCCCTCCCGGCACCCAAGGTGGGCCCACTGCTCTTTGTGCACAGACCCCCACTTTGAGAACCCACCAACCGTTTCAACGGCCTCTCCGTGGTTGGTGGGTGCACAAAGATGCGGCGCGTGCACAAAGGTGGGCCGGCTGCTCTTTGGGCGCGAACGCGGACTTTGAGAACCCACCAACCATTCCAACGGCCTCTCCGTGGTTGGTGGGTGCACAAAGACGCGGCGCGTACCCAAAGGTGGGCCGGCTGCTCTTTGGGCGCGAACGCGGCCGGATCTCAGACACTGACCAACGGGCATCCGGTTCCAGCCGCCACGCTCAGCCAGTCGTGTCGACCCGGCCATCAGCGTGGTTGGTCAGTGGCTGGAGTCCGGACCGGCGGGCCATCACAACCGCGGACCGCGGCCGCACGCAGGCGGGGAGCACGAGAGCGCGAGCCAGTTGTGATGGCCTACGGGTTCGCGCCTTCGGCGACGACCTCGCGTCCGACAGCGTGTCGGCGAAGCGCCCAAAGGTGGGACGGCTGCTCTTTGGGCGCGGGGGCGGGGCAGCGGCTGGGCGAGTTGCCGTACTGAGGGGGGTTAGGAGACGCAGTAGCGGGACCAGACGATGCCGCCGGCGAAGACCTCGGTGCCGGCGTGGCGCAGGGTTACGCCGGTCGTGCCGCACCACGGTTGGCCGGCGCCGACTATGACTGGATGGACCAGGAGGGCTAGCTCGTCGACGAGTCCTAGCTCGAGGAGCACGGCGATCAGTGCGCCGCCCGACTCGACCCGGACCACGCGGACGCCTCGGTCGCCCAGTACGTCGAAGACCTCGGCCAGGTCGACCTGCTCGTACCCGGTGACGAGCTCGCGGGTTGTCGAATCGGGCGGTCGGGCCGGCGTCTGGTCGGCGTACAGGGCGAGCACGTCGGACCAGTGACCGAGCTGCCGCAGGGCGTCCCACTCGCGCACTCGCGCCCGGCTGTCCACAACCGCCAGCACCGGGCCGGTCTCGCGTGCATCGCTCCGCGGAGCCGCTCGCACCAAGGACTCCTGAGCCAGGATCGTGTCGGCGCCGGTCAGCGTGACGTCCTCCTGCCACAGCGTCGCCATCGCATAGAACCGCGCCAGATCCATGTCGAACCCAGCGGTCCGCCCGTCCAGCGAGACCGCCACCTGAGCCACTACCTGAGGCCGCATACCCCGAACGCTAGAGATCACCACCGACAGTTCCGATGGATTGCAGAGAACACTCTGCAGAGGTTACTCTGCAATCATGCGACGCATCGACGCCCGGAGCCTGCGCGGACTCGCCCACCCACTGCGGATGAACATTCTCGAGGCGATCGAGCTGCACGGACCGGCCACCTCGACCACCCTCGCCGCCCGGCTGGGCGAGAACACCGGCACGATCAGCTGGCACCTCCGGCTGCTCGCCGAGCACGGGTACCTGGAGGAGGACACCGAGCGGGGCAACAAGCGCGAGCGCTGGTGGCGGATCCCGAAGGGCGCGACCGTGCTCGACCCGGCCGAGTTCCGCGACGATCCCGAGACCAGCGGCGCGCTCCGCGTCTACCTGAGTCACCTCGTCGAGCGCTACTTCAGCCGCGTCCGCAAGTACATCGACGAGAACTGGCCCGGCGAATGGCAGTCCGCCGCCTCCCTCTCCGACTGGCGCAACCTCCACCTGACCCCGGCCCAGCTCCAGCACCTGAACGACGAGCTGGCCGAAGTCATCAACCGCTACATCGCCCTGGACCCCGCCCCCGACGCCGAACGCGTCATCGTCCAGCTCCAGTCCTTCCCCCAACGCCCGGAGGAAAAATGACAACGTCCGAAGAACCCGCAGGCCCCGTCTCCGGATCGTCGGACGTTGGCGAGCGCTCCCCCGCAACGTCCGAAGAACCCGCACACCCAGCCTCCGGATCGTCGGACGTCAGGAGTTTGTTGCGGCGGGATCGGGACTTTCGGTTGTTGTGGAGTGGGGAGACCGTTAATCGGTTCGGGAGTGCGGTTTCGGGGGTTGCGATTCCGTTGATCGCGATTTCGGAGCTGGATGCGAGCACGTTCGAGGTCGGGTTGCTGACCGCGGCTGCGTGGGCGCCTTGGCTGGTGATCGGGTTGCCGGTGGGTGCGTGGATCGATCGGCGACATCGCCGGCCACTCATGCTCGGTTCGTCGCTGGTATCGCTGCTGCTGCTCAGCGCCGTACCGGTTGCTGCGTTTGCGGGGCTCCTGACCATCCAGCTCCTGCTCGCGGTCGCACTGCTGACCGGCGCGGCGAGTGTCGTCTTCCAGACCGCCTACACGGCCTACCTCCCCGCACTGCTCGACCCCGCAGACCATGCGGAGGGCAACGCCAAGCTCCACGGCAGCGCCTCGGCCGCTCAGATCGCCGGACTCGGCTGCGGCGGTCTGATCGCGCAGTTCGCCGGTGCGACCAACGCCCTGTTCGTCGACGCGGCAACGTTCGCACTCGCCGTCTGCTGCTTGGCCGCGATCCGATTCCGAGAATCCCGTACGGCGACCGCCCGCCGAGCCGGCGCGATTCGTGAGGGCGTCCGGCTGGTGGCCCAGGACGTCTGGCTGCGGACACTCACGATCTTCGGCGCCACCTCGAACCTGGCCCTGATGGGCTACCAGGCCATCATCGTGGTCTTCCTGGTTCGTACCGTCGGCCTGACCCCGGGCACAGTCGGGATCCTCGTCGCGGCCGGAGCCAGCGGCGGTGTCGCCGGCGCGTTCGTCGGCCGCCGCCTCGCCGCGCGCTTCGGCAACGCCCGAGCACTGCTGCTCTGCGAGCTAGGTCTGCCGACCCTCGCCCTGCTCATCCCGCTCGCGCACCTCAACCCAGCGCTCTACGTGATCGGCGCGTTCGGCGTCGGCGCGGGCGTCGTAGGCGGCAACGTGGTGAAGTCGACGTTCCTGCAGACCTACTGCCCGCCCGACCTGCTCGGCCGGCTGACCGCGACCACCTCGTTCGTGAACTACGGAACGATCCCGCTCGGCGCACTCCTCGGCGGCGCGCTCGCGTCGCTGCTCGGCACCGAGGCCGCGCTCTGGATCACCACGGCCGGGGTCCCGCTGGCCGCATCGGTGCTCTACTTCTCACCGATCCGGCACCGGCGGGACCTACCGACCGATCAGGGTGTGTCGTTGGCTCCGCGCCGTAGCGAGCAGGTGCTCGGTGCGGTGCATCGGTGCGCTGGAGCGAAGGGTTAGATGCGGAGCATCTTGCCTTTTGCACCAGTGCGGCGAGGTGCCGTGCCGAGTGCCGCGCAGTAGGCGGGGAGCCGACGACACACCCTTAAATGTCGCGGAACGTCTCGATCTGCGCGCCGAGGGAGTTGAGCCGCTCAGCGAGCTCCTCGTAGCCGCGGTTGATCACGTAGACGCTGCGCATCACCGAGGTGCCCTTGGCTGCCATCATCGCGATCAGCGTGACGACGGCCGGTCGCAGCGCCGGCGGGCACATGATCTCGGCGCCGGAGAAGTGCGTCGGACCTTCGACCATCACGCGGTGCGGGTCGAGCAGCTTGACCCGGCCGCCGAGCTTGTTCAGGTCGGTCAGGTAGATCGCGCGGTTCTCGTAGACCCAGTCGTGGATCAGCGTCTGACCGGTCGCCGTCGCCGCGATCACCGCGAAGAACGGCAGGTTGTCGATGTTCAGGCCCGGGAACGGCATCGGGTGGATCTTGTCGATCGGCGCGTGCAGCTGCGACGGCCGGGTGGTCAGGTCGACCAGCCGGGTCCGGCCGTTCTCGGCCAGGTACTCGTCGGTGCGGCTGTAGTCCAGGCCCATCTCCTCGAGCAGGGCGAGCTCGATCTCGAGGAACTCGATCGGCGCCCGACGGATCGTGACCTCTGAGCCGGTCACGATCGCCGCGGTCAGCAGGCTCATCGCCTCGATCGGGTCCTCCGACGGCGCGTAGTCGACGTCCACGTCGATGTTGGCCCTGCCGTGCACGGTCAGCGTGGTGGAGCCGACGCCGTCGACCTGGACGCCGAGCAGTTCGAGGTAGAAGCAGAGGTCCTGGACCATGTAGTTCGAGCTGGCGTTCCGGATCACGGTCACCCCGTCGATCCGGGCCGCGGCCATCAGCGCGTTCTCGGTGACGGTGTCGCCGCGCTCGGTCAGCACGATCGGCTTGCCCGGCGTGACCGCCCGGTTCACGATCGCGTGGTACTCACCGGCGGTCGCCTTGACCTCGAGGCCGAACGGCCGCAGCGCGGTCATGTGCGGTTCGACGGTGCGCGTGCCGAGGTCGCAACCACCGGCGTACGGGAGCTGGAAGGTGTCCTCGCGGTGCAGCAGCGGGCCGAGGAACATGATGATGGAGCGGGTACGGCGGGCCGCGGCGGCATCCATCGCGCCGAGGTCGAGGTGCGCCGGCGGCACGATCTCCAGGTCACCGGCGTCGTTCAGCCAGGTGGTCTTCACGCCGATCGAGTTCAGCACCTCGAGCAGCCGGTTGACCTCCTCGATCCGGGCCACCTTGCGCAGCGTGGTGCGTCCCTTGTTGAGCAGACTCGCGCACAGAAGTGCGACTCCGGCGTTCTTGGACGACTTCACATCGATGGAACCGGACAATCTCAGTCCACCGACGACACGGAGGTGGACCGGACCGCCACCGAGAGAGACAATCTCGGAGTCGAGTGCCTCACCGATCCGGGCGAGCATCTCGAGGGTGAGGTTCTGATGACCCTTTTCGATCCTGTTCACCGCGCTCTGGCTGGTGTTCAGTACTTCCGCGAGCTGCGTCTGTGTCCAGCCGCGGTGCTTGCGGGCGTCCCGGATGAGATTGCCGATCCGGCTCAGGTATCCATCAGTCATGCGCCGGACCTTATCTCACATGTGAGATACCTCTGCACCGACCCGCCGCTGTCAGGGTAGCCAATGTCACTTAGAGGGTGCCTGGGGGGTCCACGCCGTAGCGAGCATGTGCTCGGTGCGGTAGCTCGGCGTGCTGGGGCGGAGGCCTCGATGCTCTTCCATCGTGGTCTTCGCACCAGTGCGGCGAGGTGCCGTGCCGAGTGCAGCGCAGTAGGCGTGGAGCCCCCAGACACCCTCTCAGCCACGGCCCGCCGCCCCCTCGCCCGTGCTGCTCTCCGCGCCGCCTACACTTACCCAACTCCCGCCGCCATTCGGAGAGGACCATTACATGTATGAGGACACCTCCGCGGTGGTGAACGAGTTCGAGGCGGAGGCCTGGCCGCTGGAGGCAGCGGCCGACAGTCTGCATCAGGTCATCGACGGTTTCCAGGACGGCGACACCCGGCCGCTGGTGATCGGCGACGGCGACCAGCCGGTGCTGGTCGTGCTCGCGATCGCCGACCTGGCCGACTTCCGGTCCCGGGTCGCCGAGCTGCTCGGCAACCCGGTCGACGCCGGCTGGCTGCGCTACTACCTGCGCTCGAACTTCGACATGAGCTCGGAGCGGTTGATCGAGCTGCTCGGCGTCGACACCGACCACGGCCTGTCCTCCCTGGCCAGCCAGGTGAACGTCGAGCAGGCCGCGATCCTCATGCCCGACCACCTGCGCCGTACCGAGGCCGGCGGGAATCCGCTGATGCTGATCGGTGACGGGATGATGGCGACCGCGGCGCTGCTCGCGTTCCCGGCGTTCCAGGTGCTGCTCGCCATGGACGGCGGCGGCACCACGGTCGAGGACGACTCCTGCGCGCACGACGACGAGGACGGCAAGCCGACCACCCCGCTCGAGGTGCTGGCCGAGCGGCTCGGGCCGATCTCCACCCAGCTCGTCGCGCGGATCAACGCCGGTCGCGAGCCCGGCCTACCGCGGTACGAGCTGCACTTCGAGGACGACCTGATCGACCATCTGCGCGACCTCGAGGGGAAGGCGCAGAAGTCGCCCGGCGGCGACGCGTACGACGAGCTGAGCGGTCTACTGCACCAGTTCGACGAGATGCGCAGCCAGGGCGACATCGATGACGATGACGACGAGCCGGACGAGGCGCCGTACCTGGAAGCGACCGATCTGCAGGCCGCGCTACCGGAGCTGCGCCACAACTTCCGCAGCGGCGTCGAAGACCCCTACCTGATCGGGTACGACGGCCGCCCGCTGGCCGGCCTGATCACCTTCGACCTGTACGAGGAGCTGCAGCAGGTCTCGGTCCAGCTCGACGGCACCGACGAGGCGCCGGTGCTCCCGCTCCCCCAGCCGCGCTGGGAGAACGGGCCGGAGGTGCTGATCTTCGAGGCCGCGCTCGCGGTCTGCGAGGCGGTCGTCCAGGACATCTCGAACGGCGAGGGCTCGATGATCTTCATCGGCGACGAGGACGGCGATGTCGAGCTCGTCCTCGCCCCACTGGTCTGGCTCTGGGCCTACGTCGATCACCTCGACCTCGAGGGTGCCGAGGTCTAACTAGCCGGCGAAGCCGTGCACCGGCTCCCACTCGGTGAGGAGTGCGAGCTGGTAGACCTCGGCCGGGGTGTAGGGGTCCTTCGCGAGGATGTCGCGGAGCTCCGCCTCGTCGGCGACGTTGTACACCAGGAGTGCGCCGGTCTGGTCGGTGAAGGGACCGGCGGCGACGAGCTTGCCGGCTTCCTTGAGCTCGTTCAGGTAGTCCCGATGGGCCGGACGGACCGCCAGCCGCTCATCGGTCTCGGCGAGGTCGAACTGCAACTGCACCACGAAAAAGGCCATACCCCGAACCCTACAACGAGGGCGGACACGGCCTTGTCCACAAGAAGATTTGGTGCGGGAGAGGGAGTCACGAGCCGCCACAGCGGCTGGTTCAGGTCAGACCCGAAAGTCGACAGTGCACTCCCTTCCCGCCCGGCTATTCTCACCAGCCGGAGACCCACTACGCAAGGGCTTGGTGAAGAGAAACTGCACCAGAAAGTTGAGCCAGGTAACGCTTGGTGACCGTTCTCCCGGCCGCGTCGATGAGAGCGCGCACACGGTCGTACAGACCGTCACGCGCCCCCACTGTCAAGACGCGGCACCCGGAAGACGAGGACAGAAATTCGTCCGCTGAGTAGACCACTTCCCACCCGCGACATGATGCGTCGAGACGTCTTCCGCAACTCCGGTCGCCCCATCCGGCGACCCCAGCGAAGGCTAGGCGGGCCGAGGAGTGAGGCCGGCGACGACGAGGTCGGCCACCGTCTCGGCGTGGCGGCGGATCTCGTCCTCGCTCGGTTGCGCGGAACCACCGAGAAGCACGGTCTCGACCGGGCTCGCGTACGGAGCGCCGCCACCCTGGACGACCAGGTAATGGAGAGTCGCGTACGGCATCTCGCGAATCCGGCCGGCCGCGACCAGCCGCCCCATCCGCTCCTCGACCAGCGGGCGCAACGGATTGACGAAGTGGTCGACGACATAGCGGATCCGGGGGCTGTCGATGGCGCCCTCGTGGCTCATGATCCTGAGCACCTCCGGATGTGCGGCCGCGAACGTCACCTGAGCGACGACCGCCCGCCGGAGCGCCTCGAGGTCATCCAGCGCGGGGTCGTCTGACAACTGTCGCCAGGACCGCTCGCTGACGGCCAGCGCGTGCTCCATCGCCGCGAACCACAGCCCCTCCTTGGAGCCGAAGCGCGCGGTCAGGAGGGCGTGGCTCACCCCGAGCCGCCGACTCAGCTCGCGGACGGACGTCCCGTCGTACCCCTTCTCCGCGAACGCCTCCAGGGCACCCTGCAGCAGCGGGCCGACCTCGAGCCCCTCACCTGACCGGGGCCGGCCACGGCCGCGTGTCTGCACCATCACAATTCTCCTACTTGCCGATTCGTGGGCGGTCGGCGCATGCTGATTCCGGCAGGTTAATAGACGGTTGGATATTAAAACACACCCTTGGAGCAGTGCCATGACACGCGACCAGATCAGCCCAGCCAGGATGGGCAGCACCCCGCAGGACTACACGCGGTTCGGGATCGAGCCCGGTGCGATCAAGCCGCACGAGGACGGCCTGCGGACCGACGGCGGTCCGGGCAGCTACGAATGGTGGTACTTCGACGCCCACCTGGACGACGGCGCGAAGCTGGTCGTGGTCTTCTTCACCAAGGAGTTCACCGCGATCGGTAAGCCGCTCGCACCGATGATCCGGATCGACCTGACCCTGCCCGACGGCACCACGGTGGAGAAGCTGGCCGAGTTCGACACGAGTACTTTCTCCGCCTCGACGGACACCTGTGACGTCCGGATCGGCGAGAACGTCTTCGCCGGGGACCTGCACACCTACACGATCCGCGCCAAGGCCGAGGACGTGGAGGTCGACGTCACCCTGACCGGTACGGTGCCGGCCTGGCGCCCCGAGTCCGGGCACTGGTTGTTCGGCGAGAACGGCGAGCAGATCTTCGCCTGGCTGCCCTCGGTGCCCGAGGGCCGGGTCGAGGCGACGTACAGTCTGGCCGGCCGGAGCAGCACGACGACGGGCGTGGGCTACCACGACCACAACTGGGGCAACACCGTCATGCTCAAGCTCATGCACCACTGGTACTGGGCTCGCGGCTCGGCCGGCCCGTACTCCGTGATCGCGTCGTACATCACCGCCGAGAAGCAGTACGGCTACTCGACCCTCCCGGTCTTCATGCTCGCCCGGGACGGGAAGCTGATCGCCGACGACAAAAGCAAGGTGACCTTCGAGGAGCTCGGCAGCTACACCGACACCGAGACCGGCAAACCGGTCGCGAACGTCACCCGCTACACCTACACCGATGGCGACGAGCGGTACGTCGTCACCTACACCCGCCACTCGGACCTGTCGACGGTGAAGTTCGCCGACAACCTGACGCCTCCGAAGCGGTTCGCCGCCAAACTCGCCGGCTTCGACGGCGCCTACCTGCGCTTCGTCGGCGAGGTCCGGATCGAGCACTACGAGGGCGGCAACCTCGTCGAGAGCCACGTCGACGACGCCCTCTGGGAGCTCATGTACTTCGGCAAGGCGCGCCCCTGACTGTCGTCGGGGACGCGCCTGCGACGAGCGTCAGTCCAGGGCGGCGCGGCCGGCTTCGAGGCGGGCGATGGGGACCCGGAAGGGCGAGCAGGAGACGTAGTCGAGGCCGGCTTCGTGGAAGAAGTGGACGCTGTCGGGGTCGCCGCCGTGTTCGCCGCAGATGCCGAGTTTGAGGTCGGGCTTGGTGGCCCGGCCACGGTCGACGCCGGTCCGGACCAGCGCGCCGACGCCTTCGACGTCGATCGACTCGAACGGCGAGACCGCGAAGATGCCCTTCTCCAGGTAGCGCGAGAAGAACGAGCCCTCGACGTCGTCGCGGCTGAAGCCCCAGGTGGTCTGGGTCAGGTCGTTGGTCCCGAAGGAGAAGAAGTCGGCCGCCTCGGCGATCTGGTCCGCGATCACCGCGGCCCGGGGCAGCTCGATCATCGTGCCGATCGGGATGTTCCACTCGACGCCGACCTCGGCCAGCACCTTGCTCACCTCGTCCCGCGCCAGGTGCAGCTCCTGTACGGCGCCGACCAGCGGGATCATGATCTCCGGCTGCGGGTCCTTGCCCTGGCCGCGCAGCTCGACCGCGGCACTCGCGATCGCCCGCACCTGCATCGCGAACAGGCCGGGAATCACCAGACCGAGCCGTACACCGCGGAGTCCGAGCATCGGGTTCTGTTCGTGCAACCGCTGCACCGCGGCGAGCAGGGTCGCGTCCCGGCCGGGATCCTGACCACGCTCGTTCGCCAGGGCGACCTTGACCGCGAGGTCCTCCATCGACGGGAGGAACTCGTGCAACGGCGGGTCGATCAACCGGATCGTCACCGGCAGACCATCCATCGCGCCCAGCAGCTCGAGGAAGTCACCGCGCTGCAGCGGCTCGAGCTCGGCCAGCGCGGCCTCGCGCTCGGCGTCGTCGTTGGCCAGGATCAGCCGCTCGACCGCCTCCCGCCGCTCCCCCAGGAACATGTGCTCGGTCCGGCACAGCCCGATCCCCTCGGCACCGAACCGCCGGGCCCGGGCCGCGTCATCGGCCGTGTCCGCATTCGTCCGTACGCCGAGCCGCCGTACCTGATCGGCGTGCGTGATCAGGCGGTGCACCGAGGCGACCAGATCGTCGCCGGCATCCGCGGCCAGCGAGCCCTCGAAGTACTGGACGACCGGCGAGGCGACGACCGGGACCTCACCGGCGAAGACCTCGCCGGTGGTGCCGTCGATCGAGATCGTGGCGTCACTGTCGAGGACCTTGCCGTTGATCTTGATGGTGCCCTCGGCAACATTCACCTCGAGCTCCTCGGCACCACAGACACAGGTCTTGCCCATGCCGCGGGCAACGACGGCCGCGTGCGAGGTCTTGCCGCCGCGGCTGGTCAGGATGCCCTGCGCCGCGATCATGCCGTGCAGGTCGTCCGGGTTCGTCTCGCGGCGGACCAGGATCACCTTCTCACCCTTGTCGGCCGCCGCAACCGCCGCGGCCGAGGTGAAGACGACCTTGCCCGAGGCCGCACCCGGCGACGCACCGATCGCCTTAGTGAGCAGCTCGGTGTCCGCGTCCGCGTCGAACCGCGGGAACATCAGCTGCGCGAGCTGCGCACCCTTCACCCGCCTCAACGCCTCGTCGGTGTCGATCACACCCTCGTCGACCAGGCCGGTGGCGATCCGGAACGCGGCCGCCGCCGTCCGCTTGCCGACGCGCGTCTGCAGCATCCACAGCTTGCCGCGCTCGACCGTGAACTCGATGTCGCACAGGTCGCGGTAGTGCCCTTCGAGCTTGGCCATGATCGCCATCAGTTCGTCGTACGACGACTTGTCGATCTGCTCGAGATCCGCGAGCGGGACGGTGTTGCGGATGCCCGCCACCACGTCCTCACCCTGCGCGTTCTGCAGGTAGTCGCCGTACACGCCGGGCTGGCCGGTGGAAGGGTCGCGGGTGAAGCAGACACCGGTCCCCGAATCCATGCCGAGGTTGCCGAAGACCATCGAGCAGATGTTGACCGCCGTACCGAGGTCGGTGGCGATGCGCTCCTGGCGGCGGTAGAGGATCGCGCGCTCGGAGTTCCATGAGCCGAAGACCGCCTCGATCGCGAGGTCCATCTGGGTCCGCGGGTCCTGCGGGAACTCGCGGCCGGTGTGGTCCTGCACGGCCTGCTTGAAGGTCTGGACGATCGCCTTCAGGTCATCGGCGTCGAGGTCCAGGTCGTTCGTGGTCCCCTTGGCCTGCTTGGCCGACTCGATCGCGTCCTCGAAGACGTCGCCCTCCATGCCGAGCACGGTCTTGCCGAACATCTGGATCAGCCGGCGGTACGCGTCCCACGCGAATCGGGGATTGCCCGACTGGTGCGCGAGACCGTTGACCGAGTCGTCGTTCAGGCCGACGTTCAGGACCGTCTCCATCATGCCCGGCATCGAGACCGCGGCGCCGGAGCGGACCGAGACCAGCAACGGGTCGTCGGCCTGACCGAGCTTCTTGCCCATCTTCTGCTGCAGTACGTCGACATGGTGGTCGATCTCGTCCGCCATGTCGGCAGGAACCGAGCCGGTGCTCAGGTACGCGCGGCAGGCGTCGGTGCTGATCGTGAACCCGGGCGGCACCGGCAGACCGAGGTTCGTCATCTCGGCGAGGTTCGCACCCTTGCCGCCGAGTAACTCCTTCATGGTCTTGTTGCCTTCGGCGAAGTCGTAGACGAGTTTCGGCACGTTCACTCCCTGGGGTGCGGGTGATGCTGCTGAGACGCGGTGCGGTAGTCCGCTGGCCCCTCGACTTCACTGGCGTGGGCGTTCTTTCAGAGTAAGCCAGAAAACCAGTCCAGTTGAACACTGGTCTCACAATGAGCACGTGACGCTCCCCACAGACCGAAGGCCGGAAAACCCTTACCTGGTTGACAACGGGAGACAAACAGCCTCTCCATCGATGAATCGCAACCGGCGCGTGTCAACGAGGTTCCGCCCGGGTACCGGAGAGGTTTCATCTACAGTCGCCTGGTGCGCATCGTCTCGCTCCTGCCCTCGGCGACCGAGATCTGCTTCGCCCTGGGCGCCGGTGACGAAGTGGTCGGCGTCACGTTCGAATGCGACTACCCGGCCGAAGCCCGTACCCGCCGCATCGTCTCCACCTCGGCGCTTCCTGCCGGTCTGACCCCTGGTGAGATCGACGCGGTGGTCCGCGCCCGGGTCGCCGCCGGCGAGGACCTCTACAAGCTCGACGCCGGCGCCCTCCGCGACCTCGATCCCGACCTCGTCATCACGCAGGACCTGTGCGCGGTCTGCGCACTGGACGTTGATGACGTGGACGCAGCCCTCACGTACCTCGGTTGCACCGCCGAGGTGGTCACCACCAACCCCCACACGCTCGCCGAGGTCCTCACCTCCATCGAGCAGATAGCCAAGGCTCTCGACCGCGACCCAACACCCCTCCTAGAAGACCTGCGCCACCGCCTCCACCAGCTGTCCCAGCAGACCCGCACCGGCCGGCGAGTGGCCCTGCTGGAGTGGACAGACCCGCCGTACGCGCCCGGTCACTGGCTCCCCGAGCAGGTGGAACTAGCCGGCGGCGTGAACATCCTCGGTACGGCGGGAGCCCGATCGCAGCCTGTCGAATGGGCGGACCTGTCCGGTGCCGAGGTAGTAGTGGTCGCACCCTGCGGCTTCGGAGTAGACCAAGCGGCCGAACTAGCCGACGGCCTCCTCCAGGCCGAAGTCCTCCCGCCGACCGCCGAGGTCTGGGCCGTCGACTCCAACAGCCACTTCGCCCGCCCCGGCCCCCGCCTCGTCGACGGCATAGAACTCCTCACCACCATCCTCACCACCCAAACCCCCAGCCCCACCCAAGCCCGCCGCCTCCGCTGAACCCGAACCGCCCCCACTCACCAAACCCAAAGCCGACGCCGACCCCACGCTCAGAGCAAGCCGCGGAAGCTGCCCGCAGCCGGGTTGGTGAGTGGGGGCGGTCCGCCGCGCCACCACAAGGTGGTCGGGTGGTTCGGGGTGCGGCGGGGGTGGGTTAGAGGTTGCGGCGGGTTTTTAGGTAGTCGCCTACTACGGCGGCGCCTAGGCCGTCGGTGTCGGGGGCCAGGACTCGGCCGCCGCTGCGGCGGGCCAGGAGGTCTACGAAGGCGTTCAGGCGGGGGTCGTCGCCCAGGCGGAAGACGGTGAGGGTGGCGCCTAGTTTGGCTAGGCGGTCCACCTCGAAGATCGTCTTGCGGAGGGTGGCCGGCTCGGGTGGGTAGGAGAACTCGGCCGTGCCGTCGGGCTCCAGGTGGGCGGTCGGTTCGCCGTCCGTGACCATCAGGACGACCGGTTGGGCGTCGGGGTGCCGACGGAGGTGTCGACCGGCCAGCAACAGCGCGTGGTGAGCGTTGGTCCCTTGCTCCCACGTACCTTCCATGCCGATCAGCTGCGGTAGCTCGACCACCCCGGCATACCGTCCGAACGTGATCAGTTGCAGCGCGTCGTTCCGGTAGCGCGTCGAGATCAGCTGATGCAGTGCGAGCGCCGTCCGCTTCATCGGCAGCCAGCGGTTCTCCTGCACCATCGACCACGACGTGTCGACCAGCAACGCAACGGCGGCCCGGGCACGATGCTCGGTCTCGGCGATCTCCACATCGGCCACGTCCAGCCGCACTGATCCACGTCGACCAGCACCGGCAGTCCGCAGTACGGCGTTCCGCACCGTCCGTGACACGTCCCACGACTGGGTGTCGCCGAACTGCCACGGCCGCGTCGACCCGCTCAACTCACCAGCGGCCCCGGCACTCGCGGCATCCCGCTCACCCGAACCACGCGCAGACCGCAGTACGTCGGCCAACGCCGTCTGTCCCAACTGCCGCAGCGCCTTCGGCGACAACTGCAGCGAGCCATCCGGCGCGCGCTCCAGCAAACCCTGGTTCCGAAGCTGCCGCTCGAGCTCGCTCAACCGCCGAGCATCGACCGTCGCCTCATCACCCAACTGCCGGGTCAACGCATCCAGGTCAATGTCCTCCAGCCGCGCCCCCGGATACGACTGCGACAGCTGCTCGGCCAACGCATCCAGCTCCGCCAGATCCGACATCGCCCGCGCACCCTCGGCCAGACCGAGCGGATCATCACCGCTCATCCGCTCCGACCCGCTCCAGTCCTCACCCGGTCGCAGGGACTGCAACTGTGCATCCAGCTGCGCGAGCTGCTGCGACAGCTGCGGACTCCCGAACGCCTGCTGCGACAACTCCGCCAGCTCAGCACGCTGCTCCGGCGTCATCGAGTTCATCATCCGTTGCGCCGCGGCCGCCCGAGCCGCCAGTACGTCGATCAGCTCCTCGACCGTGCGCGGATTCTCCGGGAAGAACTCCCCGTGCTTGGCCATGAACTGCGAGAACAAATCCGGTACGTCGGACCGCCCCTGCGCGTGCGCGGCCAGCAGCGCGTTCAGATCGCCGAGCATCTCGTTGATCCGCTCGACATCCTCGGGCGTCGTCTGCTGCAACGCGTCCTTCATGCCCTCGAACCGTGACCCGAGCAACTCCCGCCCGAGCAGTTCGCGAATCTCCTCGAACTTCGCGCGCCCCTCAGCCGACTGCCAGTCGTACGAAGACAGCTCCCGTACGGCGGCCGCCGTACCCGAAGGCAGTGCGTCGAGCTGCGCCTCCCGGAACCGCGCATCGTCGGAAGGGTTCGGGAACAGCTCGCGCCGCTCCGCCTCCAACGCTTCATCCAGCAACCGCTGCACATCGCGCAGCGTGCCGTCGAGGTTGTGCCGGCGCTGGATCTCCCGCCGGCGCTCCCACATCCGCCGGGTCAGATCGTCGAGGCCCTGCGTCCGCTCGGTCCCGCGCCGGAGCAACTCCTCCAGCGCGGACCGCGGCGAGGACCCGTTCATCACGTCACGGCCGATCTCGTCGAGCGCGTCACGCAGATCCACCGGCGCCGCCAGTGGATCCGGCCCGTCGTGCCACGGCCCGTAGGACCAGCCTTCCGGGATCGATGCAGTCATCAGACCCCGTACACCGTCGTGTCGTCGTCGGCGTCCTTGGCGACTCGCTTGGACAGGTACAACGCCTCCAGCGCGAGCTCGACCGCGGCCGCGATCCGCCCTGGGGACTCGTCCGCCTCGACACCGGCCCGGGCCGCGACATCGTGCAGCACCGGAAGCTCCGGCAGAGCAGCTAGCACGTCCTTGCCGGGCACCCGCTCACCGGTGACGACAAGGTTGCCCTCAGCAATGGCATTGGCGAGCGGCGTCAGGTCGAGACCGGCGAACCGCTCCCGCGCGGTGTCGGCGACCGAGCGGCGCATCAGGTACTCGAGCAGCTCGATCTCACGCCCCTCCTCGCCCGGCTCGAACTCCAGCTTGCCCCGCAGTACGGCGGGGACCGCGTCGAGGTCGACCGGACGAGCCACCGCGGGCTCCTCACCGGTGATCGCACTCCGGCGTAGCGCGGCCGCGGCGATCGTCTCCGCCGCGGCGACCGCGAACCGGGCCGAGACACCCGACCGCTGATCGATCGCCGGCGACTCCCGCAGATGCCGGACGAAGCGCGCGAGCACCTCCAGCAACGGCTCGCCGACCTCGGCCGTGAGGTGGGCCTCCTGCCGGATCACGTCGACCTCGGCGTCGATGTCGAGCGGGTAGTGCGTCCGCACCTCGGCACCGAACCGGTCCTTCAGCGGCGTGATGATCCGGCCGCGGTTGGTGTAGTCCTCCGGGTTGGCCGTTGCCACCAGCAACACGTCCAGCGGCAGCCGCAGCGTGTAGCCGCGAACCTGGATGTCGCGCTCCTCCATCACGTTCAGCAACGCGACCTGGATGCGCTCGGCAAGGTCCGGCAGCTCGTTGATCGCCACGATCCCGCGATGGGCCCGCGGGACCAGCCCGAAGTGAATGGTCTCCGGGTCGCCGAGACTGCGGCCCTCGGCAACCTTCACCGGGTCCACGTCGCCGATCAGGTCACCGACCGACGTATCCGGGGTCGCCAGTTTCTCGGCGTACCGGAGGCTGCGGTGCAGCCACGCCACCGGCAGCTCGTCACCGAGCTCGGCCGCGCGGCGGATCGAGGCGGGCGTGATCGGCTCGAGCGGGTGCTCGGGCAGCTCGGCACCCTCGATCACCGGGGTCCACTCGTCCAGCAGTCCGACCATGGTGCGCAAGAGCCGGGTCTTGCCCTGGCCGCGCTCACCCAGCAGTACGACGTCGTGCCCCGCGAGCAGGGCACGCTCCAGTTGCGGAATCACCGTCCGGGTGAATCCGACGATGCCGGGCCAGGGATCACGTCCCGCCCGGAGTTCTGTCAGCAGATTGTCACGAAGCTCGGCCTTGACTGACCGAGGCAGATAGCCGGCGGCCCGAAGGTCACCAGCCGTACGGGGAAGTTCAGCAGGTGCACTGGTCACGAGACGACGTTAGCTCGCATCCCCCAAAAGTCGAGGCGTAATTCGACCCGAGGTCAGTACATGGGACGGGGCGAACGTCATCGGGACCCACGGATGCTTCGGGGAATCGCGCAGAACGAAGTGGTTGCCGTCGGCAGGTTCGGTGGGGAGCAGTTCGAACTCGGTGACCGGGTTTTCCGCGAAGGCCAGCCGGTCCCCGGTCGCCTGGTACTGCGCCCAGAGCCGACCATCACGCCGTACGACGTCCAGCCGGACCGAGGTGCGTTCGTACCGACCGACGTGGCGGTCGTCGGTGAGGTGGTCGATGGGTTGCGGTGCCGCCGGGTGGACAGCGCCGGTGAGGTGAGTGAAGACCTCTGTGGCGAGTGGTTCGAACAGTGCGTTGCCGTTGCCGGAGTTGGTCAGCAGACAGACCGCCACCTGAGCCTCGGGATCGATGCGGAGGTAGGCGAGCTGCGAGATGGTCGCACCGTCGTGGCCGAACAACTGGTGACCGCCCCAGTCGTACAGACGCCAGGTCAGGCCGACGTCGAACCCGCCGGACCCACCGGTGTCGATTCCGTGCGGCTCGCGCATCCCGAGGTAGCGGTCGGTCAGATGGGTGCGGGCGAAGGTGAGCAGGTCGGCGGCGGTCGAGGCGATCGTGCCGGCGGGGCCGATGCTGCGTGGGAGCTGCCAGGTCTTGACCGGTACGCCGTCGACGTCGCGGTGGCCGACGGCGGCACGGTGCAGGATCGCTTCTTCGGGCAGGGTGACGGTCTTGGTCAGACCGAGCGGGTCGATCAGGCGGGCGCGGAGCGAGTCGTCCCAGCTGCGGCCGTCGAGGACCTCGATGACGCGGCCGAGCAGGACGAAACCCGCGTTGCAGTAGGAGTACGCCGTACCGGGTTCGAAGAGGAGCTGGACCTCGGCAAGCAGGGCGACGTACCGCTCGACGCAGTCGTCCCCGCGGCCGGTGTCGGTGAAGACGTCACCGTCGATCCCGCTGGTGTGGGTCAGGAGGTGCCGGACGGTGATCCGCGGATCGATCAGTGCCTCTGGCAACAACTTGACCACGCTGTCGTCGAGACCGAGCCGGCCCTCCGCGGCCAGCTGCACGATCATCGTCGCGGTCCACGCCTTGCTGATCGACCCGAGATGGAACACCGAGTCGGCGGTGGTCTCGACACCGGTCGCGACATTCAGGACGCCGTACGGCGTGATCGTCATCTCGCCGGCGGCCCAGATACCGAGCACCGCGCCCGGCACCGCGGCCGCCTCCGCCAACTCACTCAACCGCACAGACCAGTCAGGCATGCACCCCAACCTACTTCGAGTACTGGTCGAGCAGTGCGCGCGCGTCCTGCCAAGCGGTCTGCTCATCGAGCTCCTGCTCGAGAAGCACCTTTGTGGCAACGGTTTCCCGGTCTTGGTAGAAGGCGAGCAGGAGGTGCTCGGTGCCGACATAGTTGTGACCGAGTGTCAGAGCCTCCGCGACGGCCCCGTGCAGAACCTTGGTCGCGCGCCGCGTATACGGCTGCTCGCCCTCCGTCGCCGACGTGGGCTCGGCCGCCGGGCTCAGTACGTCGACTGCCTCGCGCACCGTCTGCTCGGTGATCCCGCGGGCGGTGAGCACCTTGGTGGCGATCGAATCCGGCTCGGCGAAGAACGCCAGCAGCAGGTGCTCGGTACCCACGAAGTTGTGGTTCCGCTCGCGAGCCACCTGCGTCGCGGCCTGTACGACGTTCTTCGCGCGCTGCGTATACCGGTCGAACTGTGGCGACGTACTCCACGAGTCCGCGAACCGTTTGTGCGCGGCCTGCTTGCTCACGCCGAGCACCGCGCTGATCTCGACCCACGACTTGCCCGCGCCGCGCGCCCGGTCCACGAAGAACCCGAGCGCCGCATCGCCGGTGCTGGTCAGCTCGCTGATGGTCGACGCCGCGGTACCGAGCTGCTGCAGCTCGTCGTCACTGCCTGCGTCGGCCTTGATGGTGTTGATGAGTTGCTGAAGATCAGGTCCAGGAGTCATGCGTCAACCGTAGGTTGACAACCTCATCGCGTCAACCCCAGGTTGACGATCAGCAGCTGTGCCGCACGTAGTCCGTCAACGACCAGCCGGTCCGCCCGTCCGGCAACCGCACATGCACCCACGTCTCCCCGTCCCGCGCCGCGATCGGCACCAACCGATCCCCGCGGTACACCGTCGCCACCACGGTCTTGCTCCGTGGCGCGTCCCGCACCGTCGCGTCCTGGGCACAAACCGTCAGCTCGTCAGTAGGCGCCGACCGCCCGTGCACCACCATCGCCGCAATCCCAACCCCCAACACCGCAACCCCAGCAGCCGCCACCCCCACAACCAGCCGCCGGCTCCACCCGAACCTCCCAGCGGAGACCTCAGCGTGAGCCGGCCCAACGGCGCCCTCCCCCGCCGCACGGAGGGCGGTGGCGAAGGCGGCGGCGGTTGGGTAGCGGTCGGCGGGGTTCTTCGCCATCGCCTGGTGAATCACCTCGTCGTACGGCGTGGAGGTGGTTGGCGGCGGGAGCATCGCTACGGCATAAGCAAGCTCAGGAAGCGTGCGACGTTCGTACGGGCGGCGGCCGGTAAGCAGTGCGTAGAGCGTCCCACCAAGCGCATAAACGTCAGTCGCCGGCGAGACCGGATCGCCGCGCCATTGCTCAGGCGCCATGTACGCAACGGTTCCAGCCATCGACCCGAGCGACGGACCCGACGGCGTACCGCTGTGCAACCAGGCATCACCACTCAGGTCCAGACCGGTCGTCGACTCGAGGCTCGCCAGCTGACGCGCCACCCCGAAATCGGCGACCATCGGGCGACCGTCATCCAGGATGATGTTGGCCGGCTTGAGATCCCGATGAATCACCCCCGAGCGATGTACGGCGTCCACCGCATCAGCCACGTCGGCCAGCAGCTCGACCGCACGCTCCGGAGTCAACGGGCCCTCAGAGTCCAGCAATTGCTGGAGATCCGGCCCGCTCAGCCGATCCATCACCAGCCAGGCCTGGTCGCGTTCCCCGCCGACCTCGTGCACGCGGACAACCCCCGGATGCACAACGGCTTCGGCCAGCCGGGCCTCACGGCGCAGCCGGTCACGGTACTGCGGGTCGACCAGCTCCGGATGCACGACTTTGACCGCGACAGACCCCCCATCGGCCAGCCGGACCCCCGCGTACACCACCCCTGTCGCACCCGCACCCAGCGGCTCCGCCAGGCGGTAGCCAGGTACTTCGACGATCACGGCACGCACACTAACCCGCACTGTCTGCTTCCGGAAGGGATTCTGCCGCCAGGTCCACCACGGTCTCCAGCTGTGTCAGCTCAGCAAGCACTTTCCGCCGGAATCGGTGCAGGTTGCCCGGGTCGGGAGCACGCAACGGCGACAACACCGCCCGTACGGCGCGGCCGAGCGGATCGTCGGCCGCATCCTCGGCGATCGGCAGCAGCTCGCGCGCCTCGGCCAGCGACTGGCTGAGCAGTTTGAGCCGGATCGGCTCCTCCAGCAGCAGCGCGGCGACCCGGAGCATCCGCCGGCCCGCCTTCAGCGCGAACTCGGGGCTGATCGGCTGCGCCGGCGAATCCCGTTGCGACCGGACCACCTCGATCCAGGGCTCGATCGTCGTACCGCGCCAGATCGGACCCGACGACAGCTCGCCGTCGGGATCCGGGATGCCGTGACTGCGGCGCCGCCGCCAGGCCGTCACCAGCTGGCGGTTCAGGCCGAGCGCGTCCGCGATCTCGGCGATCCCGTAGAAAGCCTTGCGTTCCGCCCGGGCAACCATCGGCTCACTGTATCCACTGATGACAGGCATTGCCATCTTGGGCGACACGATTTACCGTCATCTCAGACTACAACTCCATGGAGGTTCTGATGACAAGGAAGTCCGCCCCCTTCCTGGTGACCGCAGCGGCGGTGACCGGCGCCGTACTGCTCGCCGGCACCCAGGCCGCGGCCGCCGTCGAGGTCCCGGAGCACGCGGTGATCACGTGCACGGACGCCACGATGTACGAGAACTACGACTTCTCGATCCCGGGTCCGGTGCACAAGCTGCGCACCCTGGAGAACGGCAACAAGGTCGGCCACACCCGCGGCAAGCACCCGGTCTACAACGGCTGGGCCTCGATCCAGGACTTCGGCCCGAACGACTGGGGCTTCGTCCGCTACGAATGCCTCGGCGGATGGGGCAGCTGGTGAACGCGCGCCGAGTTGCCCGCGGTACCGCCTTCGCTGCTGCGCTACTCGTGGCCGGCGCGGGACTGACCGCCGTACCGGCCAATGCCGCGGGTGGCACCGTCGGCGTCCGCGAAACCGTCTGCGCCCAGGACCTCGAGCTGCGCGTGAAACCCCAAGGCGCCCGGATGGGGACGCTGCACAAACCGCAGACCTTCCTGGTCAAGGAGATCCACGGCGAGTGGGTCTTCGGCTTCGCCTACGGCGACATCAACCACGACGGCTGGGTCCAGGACGGCTGGTTCTGTTGATGAGACGACTCGTCGCAGCCCTTGTCGTCGCCACGCTGTGTGCCCTGGCCACTCCGGCCTACGCCGTCAACCAGTACGTCACCAACGGCAATGTCACCAAGCCGGCCGCCTGCAACAACAACGGCATCATGCCCGCGGGCGGTTGGCTGGCGAACAAGTCGTGCGGATACGTCATGGGGACGGCGGTCGCGGGCACCCGGTTCGACGTCCACACGACCACCCCGAACAACTTCCACTTCGGCCGCTGGCGTGCCGGTGACGGCTCGAACTTCTGCGCCTTCCTGGTCCCCGGCGCTCTGGACACCTCGAGCTCGACCACGGTCGCCGCGAGCTGCAGCGACGACACCAGCGATCGGCTGTCGCACCGCCGTACCTTCGGCCGCGACTTCGACGCCGCCCCACACACCGGCAACGGCGCGATCATCGTCCGCATCAACCCCGCCGCCTGCACCGGCTACTACAACTACTTCGTCGACAGCAACTACGCCTCCGGCCGTCTCCACGACCCGGTCGGCTTCGCCCTTCCCACCACGGGCGGCTACCGCTACTCCACCAACGACCGCGGCGCCTCGATGATCCGCGTCGACGCCCTGGGCGAAACCATCTGGCTCTTCGTGGCCCGCAGCTGCATCGCCGCCCAACTCCCCGCCAACCTCAACAACGACAACGACTGACCCCCGAACGACAGGACGTATACGTCTCCCATCCGGCCACCGGAGCCTCCGCCCCGAGCCCCCGCGGCCGAATCAGACCTATACGTCCTGTCGCTAGGCATGAAGAGGCGTCGGTAAGGACACGTACTAGGGGGAGGTTGGGCGGCGCCGGGAGGCGTGGGGCCGGGCGATGAGGGCCTACTACGTGTCCTTCGCTACCGTTTCTGCGTGCAGCCTCTTCCGGATGTGATCGCGCGTGGGTTGAGGGTGCTGTTCTGCGGGATCAATCCGGGGCTGATGTCGGCCGAGACCGGGCATCACTTCGCGCGGCCGGGGAACCGGTTCTGGCCGGCGTTGCATCAGGGTGGATTCACGCCGCGGCAGCTTCTACCGGCAGAGCAAGCCGAGCTGCTCGGGTACCGGCTGGGGATCACCAATGTGGTGGAACGGCCGTCCGCGCGGGCCGAGGAACTGACCCGCGCGGAGCTGATGGCCGGTGGCGAGCGACTCGTCGACCGGGTGCTGGAGTACCAGCCGGAGTGGCTCGCGGTCGTCGGAGTTACGGCGTACCGGGATGCCTTCGGCGAACGGAAGGCCCAGATGGGTCGGCAGGAGCGGCTGATCGGGTCCACCCGGGTGTGGATCCTGCCCAACCCGAGCGGACTCAATGCGCACTACACCCTTCCGAAGCTCGCGGCCGCCTTCGCCGAGCTCGAGCACGTCAGCTGAGAGTCGCCTCCCCCGCTGACTCCGTCATTGGGCAGGATGGCCCCATGCGTGCCATGGACCTGCTGCGTTCGATCGACGACCTCCCGTACGGCGAGCGCCTCCGCCGCGTGTCCACCGAGGCCCGCCGCCTGAGCCCGGCCGACCTGCAGTCGCTGCTCGGCGAGCTGGGCGCCGGTACGCCGTACGAGCGCGTCCTCGGCCTCACCGTCGCCGAGGCGACCCGCGATGTCAGCTACGTGACGCGCCTGCTCAACGACCCGATCCCGTCCGTGCAGTCGCGCGCCCTGGCCGCGGCCGGCAACGGCGTACCGGTCTCCGACGACGACCTGCGCATCCTGTACGACGACGCGCCCGCGGCCCTGCGCACCCGGCTCCTCCAGGTCATCCGCAAGACCCGGCGAACCCAGCTCGCCGCACGCCTGATCGACGAACACCGCGAACGCTGGGGCGACCCCGCAGCCGCCGCTCTACTCATCGCCACCGACGACGAGACCGTCACCCGTCTGCTCCCCGAACTCGCCTACTGCCTGGGCAGCGGCGAGTGGAGACGTCTGGGCGCGCAACACCCCAAACCGGTCCACGACTACGCGTTCAGCACCCTCCCGACCGGCCCGGACCGCGACGAGTGGTGGCAGGGACCCGCGTTCGGCCTGACCGGCGTACTGGACCACGATCCCGAGCGAGCAGCCCTCCTCCTCATCCGCGCGCTCCCGGCGACACAGTTGCCGACAGCAATCACCTCGGTCCTCGGCCGGCTGATGGACATCGACCCGCTCACCGTCGAGCTCCTGCTCGAGCCCGAACGCGCCGGTGCCCTCCACTGGGCGCTGACCCCGGCCGTCCGCCGCCGCCTGAACCGGTACGCCGACGACGACCTGATCGCCCTCGGCGAACTGCTCTGGCCCGACCCCACCCCGGTCCTCGAAGACCTCCCGCCAAGCCGCCGGGCCGCCATCTTCACCGGCATCACCAAGTCCGTCGACCTCGGCCAGGCCATCCTCCCGACCTGGCTGCTCTTCGTTCTCCCCCACCAACTCCGTGCCGAGCATGCCCGCCGGATGCTGACCCTGGCTCCGATCACCGACGACGACCGGCAGCGCTGGCACATCACCGAATTCCTCCCGTACGACGAGGCCTTCGCCTTGCTCGAGCCGGACATCCACCGGCCGGAGGCAGCCGACCGCGCGCACGTGTACCGAGCGGTGATCGCGGCCGCCGGTAGCTCACGCCAGCCCGAGGCCGTCACCGCCGCGTTGTCGTGGGCGACCAGGGTTCGCAATGACCGCGATCCGGTCCGCGAGGCCGTGGCTTCGGCAGCTCAGCGCCTGCCTGCGTCGACCTTGACCGACCAGACCGTCGAGCCGCTCCAAGCTCTCCTTACCTCCGCACTGGAAGCCCGGGACACCTCCTTCGGCACCCGCCACGAGCTGGCCGAGATCGCCTTGACCGCGATCAAACAAGGGGCCGCGCGCAACCAGATCGCGCTGCTCGACTGGGGTCTGGAGGCGCACGCCCGGGTCACCCAGAATCAGGGCACCTTCATGCTCTACGGCGTGATCGACAATCTCCCCCGCGGCCAGGAACTGCCGGTGTACGACGTACTCCGCGGCCCTGTCGACGATGCCGTGGCGCGCAACGAGTTCCGGCTGCCGTTCGCGATCGCGCGCGCCTTCGACCGGCGCGGCTGGACGATCGATCACCTGCAGGACGCACTGGAGAAGGGCGTCTGGTCCAACCAGGAGAACACGGTCGGCGAGGCCTGCGAGCTCTGGTTGTGGCGGCCGGACACGCGGGCCGAACGAGTCGAGCAGATCATCAACCGCGACGTCGGCATGGCCCAGTGGCTGCACGTCTGGGGCGGCGTCACCGAACTCCGCACCGACCTGCTCGACGTGGTCCTCGCCGAGCCCGACCGCATCCACCGCTTCAACCGCAACCACCCGGGCTGGGAGGTCCCCGACCGGGCGCTCCGTGCCTGGCTCCCCCGCCAGCACAGCCGGTACGCCGAATTGGTCGGGCAGGCAGCAGCCGACGAGCGCATGCCCGAGTCGGCGCGCGCCAACGCGGTCGCCACGCTCGGCCGGATCCCCGGAGTCGGCCGAGCCGCGCTCGAGCCGTTCCTTCAGCACGACAACGTCCTGCTCCAGGAAGCCGCGTTGAGCGCGCTGGCCTGGACCGATTCTCCGCAGGACGCGATGCCTGTCCTGCTGTCGCATGCCGGTGACGATCGCGCGCGGGTCGCCCTGTACGCCGCCAGCCGGGCGGCGCGGTTCGTCCGGCCGAGCGTGCTGCCGGGGCTTCTGCATCCGATCCTGGTTGGCGATGGCGCGAAGGTGACCTCGCGGAAGGAGGCCGCCCGCCTCCTCGGCTCACTGCGCGCGCCCGGGGCGAGCGCCGTACTGGCTGATGCTTGGGCGGACGCGCATCGGGACGTGCGGGCAGCGATCGCAAGTGCGGCCTCGCTCTATCTGTTGCACGAGCCGGCGAGCTGGGCGTTGTTGCAGGAGGCGGTTCACGACAGCAATGCCACGGCGATCGTGCTGACGCAGCGACCGGCGTACGGGCTCGCCACAAAGTACCGCTCGCGGTACGCCGAGCTGGTGGTGGCGGTGACCAACCGGCCGGAGACCGAGGTCGTGCGCGCCGCTCTGCTCGCGCTGCCGCGGTGGGCGCCGTGGAGTCCTTCGGTGGCGGCCGTCTGCGCCGGCTTCATCTCCGACCTGGATTCCAAGGCCTGGAGTGAGGCGACCACCTCGCTGGTCGCAGTCGTCGGCGCCGACCCGAGCCTCGGGCTCGACCAGCTGCAGTCGGCCGTCCGGCTGCTGGTCCGGGCCGAGGATGATCCCGGTCTGCCGAACGCAACGCCGCAACGCGACCATCCGGCGCGGCAGCGTCTGACCGCGCTCGGTGCGCGGCTGATCCGGGCCTTGCACGGGAAGCCGGCCGAGGTACGGCGGACGCTCAAGGTGATCGCGGCCGAGTTGGAGAGTCCGGAGCTGCTCGACCTCCGACTGGACCTGCTGATCCAGGGCATCCCCTGGGACCGGCTCGCGATCGAGCTGCCTTCGCTCGTCGAGGCAGTTGCCGGGCGGCCGATCGTTGCCTACAACACCGCTTCCAGGCTCAGCACCCGGCTCGACCGGTACGACGCGCAGTGGGCACCGGAGCAGCTCGAACCGACCGCACGCGAGCTCGTACGCGACGAGTCGTTGATGGCCGGCCTGCTCGGCTGGGCGATCATTTCCGCTGCCGGCCGTCGATCCGGATGGGCACCGGTGTGGCGCGAACTACTAATTGCCCTGCGCAACCACCCCGATGCCGACGTCCGTCAGGCGGCCCTGGACACGGTCACCGCGACCGAGGCTTAACCCTGGCCTTCTTCGGCCTCGCGCTGGGCTCGTTTGCGGCGTTTGCCTTCGTGCATGGCGACGACGCGGGCGATCGGGATCGCGCGGCCCTCCTCGAGCAGGTCTTCGGGGAGGGACTGCGGCGCGGGGAGCTGGTCTGCCCAGCGGTCGGCTCCGCCCAGGAGGTCAACCGCGGTCTTGACGGTGAAGTCGCGTGGGCTCACCCGGTCGAGGTCGTCCCAACCGACCGGGAACGACACCGGCGTACCGGGCCGGATCCGCGGACTGTAGGCCGCAACCACCGTCGCACCGCCGGAGCGGGTCGAGTCCACGAACACCTTCCCGTGGCGGTCCTCCTTGATGTACGCCGTTGTCGCGACCTCGGGGTCGATCCGCTCGGCCCGCGCCGCGATCGCGCGAGTCGCCGCGGCCGCATCGTCGATCGGCACCGAGTCGTCGATCGGGACGATCACGTGCACACCCTTCGCACCGCTGGTCTTGACCGCGCCGGTCAGCCCCGCGTCAGCCAACGCCTGCCGCACCAGGAAGGCCGCCTGGACAGCATGCGCGAAGGTGTCGTCACCTTCTGGCGGGTCGAGGTCGAGGACCAGATGGGTGACGCGGTCCCAGCGATCGGCTCGCATCAGGGTCGGGTGGTACTCGACCGCGCGCTGGTTCGCGAACCACAGCAGGGTCCGGCGGTCGTCACACAGCGCGTACGACACCTCGCGCTTCGACGCCTCGGCCCACACCGAGGTCGTCTTCACCCACTCAGGCGTGTACTTCGGCACGTTCTTCTGCATGAACGCCGGCTGCCCCGGCCGGATCCGCATCACCGACAACGGCCGCTCCCGCAACTCCGGCAGCATCCACTCGTGCACCGCATCCAGATACTCGACCAGGTCCCGCTTGGTCGCCTCAGCCCCGTCGAACAGCGGCTGATCCAGGTTGGTCAGATCAACGCCGTCACGCGTCTCATCCACCTTGCTCGCCATCTGCCGAGCTTAAGCCGTGCCGGGGCCGGATGCCCCGGCTCAGAACCGCGGTCGGTCTCGCGCCGGATCGAGAGGTTCGGCACTGTCGATCTGTCGCTGGACCCCAAGGTCGTCCCGAACAGCCCAGTGCTCAGCCAACCTGCCGTCGATAACGCGGAACAGGTGCACCGCCTCCGCAACAATCACTCGCCCGCTCGGCTCCCGCCCAGCAAGCTGTGGAAACCCATTACCGACATGCCGAGCCCGGCTGGAGAACCACAGCATCACAAGCCCACCGCCACTCGTAACCCCATGCACCTCGTACTCGGTATCAGCGAAGCTCCCTCGATCCACCCTCGCACGACGCGCATCATCTCAACGCCCCGCCGACCGCTCACATGATCAAGAAAATCAGGCGCGAACGCCTCCTCCAGAATCACCTCGTCCCCCGTCCTGAAGTACTCCACATACCGCAGCGCAACCGCGACCTCAACCGACTCGTCCATAACCATAGGCCGACCCCACCCCCGCCCACCCCAACCCCAACAGGCACCCACCTCTGCCCCGACCGGACGCGCATCACCCAGCAAGTCGGCCAGACAGCGCACCGGCGGACGGTGCTGAGCGTGAGGACGGCGGCTTGGGACGGGTTGGTGGGTGGCGGGGATCCGCGGGCGACGTTGGCGGACGCCCCACACTGTCCAACCCCGCCAACCGGGCGGCGGCGACAGACACACGAGCGCGCGACCACCGCTCGCGGCCGAGTTGATCAGTGGCTGAGATCCGGGCCGACGCGCATCACCAGTAAGACGGCCGGACAGCACACCGGGCGACGACGTCGAGCGTGAGGACCAAGCCTTGGGACGGGTTGATGGGTGGTGGGGATCCACGGGCGACGTTGGCGGACGCCCCACACTGTCCAACCCTGCCCGCTGCGTCGCGGCGAGAGTCAAATGAGCGCGCGACTGACAGTGGCGGGCGAGTTGATCAGTGGCTGGGGTTCGGGCGGACGCGCATCACCCAGTAAGTCCGCCGGACAGCACACCGGGCGAAGGCGCTGAGCGTGAGGACCGAGCCTTCGGGCGGGTTGGTGGGTGGTTGGGGGTCCGTGGAGGTGGGTGTTAGGGGGTGGGAGTCCGCGGGGGCCGCAGGGGTTGGTCAGGGATGGTGGTTTTTGGGGGTCAGGAGGTGGCGGAGGGCGGTTAGGACTAGTCGATCTTCGCCTGGTTGGAGGGTTTGGGGGTTGAGGGCGATCTCGTTGTCGGCGAGGCGGAAGGTGCCTACGGAGATGCGGGGGTCCAGGTCCCAGAGGGCGTCGATGATCTGCTGGCGGTTTCCGTCGGCGAAGCGGAGGACGGCGCGGCCGTGGGGTTGGCCGGCTTCGCTGGGGTAGCCGCGGTAGGCGGTGATGCCGGGGAGGTCCTGGAGCCCGTCGAGCCAGAGGGTGACGGAGCGTTCGTAGGCGGCGAGTTGGGCGTCCTCGTCCTGGGCCAGGGTCCACTCGACCGTGGCGAGGATGGCGGCCAGTTCTTCCTTGCCGACCTTCATGCCGCGGCCGATCTCCTGGTACGGCGATGCATGCCGTCGGCAACGATCTACCAGCCACCGGCGGCCGAGCACGAGGCCGGTCGTCTGCGGGCCGCGCAACCCCTTGCCCCCGCTGACGATCACCGCATCGGCACCGAGCTCCGCGGTGAACCGCCACAGCGACGACACCGGCGGAATCTGCGCCGCCGCATCCACGATCACCGGTACCCCGGCCGCTCCCGCGATCCGCACCACATCCTCGATCGGCAACGCCCCCGCCGCATAATGCGCCCCCGCAAACCACAACACACACGCAGGCCGCTGCAGTCCGCCGGCCGGTTGCGTGGGGCGGCCGGTTAGTGCTGTTTGCAGGTCCTCGGCGGTTGGGCCGATTTCGATGATGTGGGCTCCGGTTAGGCGGGCGGAGTAGTCGTAGCCGTTGCGCTGGGAGGCGAACATGACTACCTCCGCCTCGAGCGGGAAGGCTTGGGCGGGCTCGCCGATGCAGGACGCGACCACCAGCGTGATCGCGGCCGCAGCACCAGCGGTTACGCAGGCGGCCTCGTTGTGGGTCAGCTCCGCGATCCGTTCGCCGACCTGCTCATACAGCTCCGGCAGATCGACGAAGTAGGCCGCCGCCTCGGCCATGGCCTGCACCACCGGCGGCGGCATCAGGGATCCACCGAGCACCGTGACCGTGGCGTTCGCGTTGATGACCCGGCGGACCTTCATCGCACGAACTTCGACATCGCCGGTACGCCGGACAACCCCGCGAGCCACGCGTCGTAGAAGTCGGCATCCGTTCCGTCCAGATGCGTCACCTCATACGCCTCGCCATCCGGCAGCGCGTCGACCAGCGGCGCGTACCAGTCCGCATCCTCAACCGCAACCAGCGTCCGCGCCTTCACCGCCGGCGCATGCCGGATCGGATCGAAGTACGACAGCGTCCGCGCAACGACCTCAGCCGACGAACCAGCCCGCAGGTGATCGTTCAGCTCCTCCAGCGGATAGTGACTGGACGCGAGCCGAGCCTCCATCGCCCGATACAGCACCATGTCCGACACTCGCACCGCGCTGATCCCCGGCCGGCGCGCGGCCGTCAGGATCGCCAGTTCGTTGCCCACGGCAGCGACCCGCGCCGGATCGACCTCGGCCAACCCCGTCAGGAACTCGGTCGCCCGCAGACAGTCCGCCACGATCCCGCGATAGATGTACGTCGAAGGATCGTCGATCCCCAACGTCAGCAATCCCGGATAGGTAGCCCGGAAGAACTCGTCGGCCAGCCGCTGACCACGGTGCATCAGCGTCAGTACGACGTACCGGCTGCGGTCGTTGGGATGCGCCATGTTGTTGACGCTCCCGTACCGCGGCACCTGCAGCAGCGCGGGGAACGGCCCCTCGCCCACCGGAATGCTCAGCGAACCGAACACTCGATACGGCCCGACACTGGTGATCCGAACCGCAGAGGTCGTCGCCTCGGAGTTCGTCCGCTGCGGAACCAGATCGAGCACCGGCCGACCCGGAATCGCCGCCAGCTCGTCATCGACAGCATCCCAGTAAGAGGAGAAATCCATTCAGATCACCGGCTTCAAGTGGTCGGCCAGGAAGTCTTCCACCACCCGCATCACCCCAGGCAACCCAGCGTGATGCGCGCAGTGTTCATACGTATGTAAGACCTTCGGGCACGTCAGCACGCGATGCAGCGCGAACCCGGTCTCCGGCGGACAGACGTCGTCCTGCAGCCCGAGGTAGATCATCGTCGGCGCCTTGACCGCCGGCGCGAAGTTCAGCCCGTCGTAGTACGCGACCGTTTCCCGAACGCGATTCACATCCTTGGGATGCAGTCGCAGATACTCGTTGATTTCCTCATACGGATACGACCGCGTCAGTGTCGGCGCCGTCATGATTCCGCACAGGTACGGCGCTCCGCACGCGACCGCCTTGATCACGTCGGGCCGCAGCGCCGCCGTACTGATCCCGAGCCCGCCGCCCTGACTCGACCCCGCCAGCCCGATCCGCTCGCGGTCGACCTCGGGCCGCTCCACCAGCAGGTCAACCGCGCGAACGACGTCCAGATAGAAGCCGCGGTACCCATAGGTGTTGTGATCCACGATGTTGTTCGTCAGCAACCCCGGATACCCCGGATTGAACACCGCGTTCGACCGCAGCTTCCCGCGCGGCGCGACCGCGAGCGCGGCGTACCCGAGCTCGGCCCACTCCTTCGGGATCGTCGGCTCCGAGATGTACCCGGGGATCGTGACCAGACCCGGGTACGGCGCCGCGCCGCCCCGCGGTACGGCGTACCAGCCGGAGACGCGCAACCCGCCGAAGCTCACGTACGAAACGTCGTACACGATCACTCGTGATGTCGACAGCGCCGGCATCTCGGTCAGCAACGGATCCAGCGGGTACGACGAACAGTCGGCCAGTCCGGCCGCCCAGAACTCGTCGAAGTCGGCCGGCCGTTCCACCAGAACCGTCGCGTTCTCCGGGTCTCTCACTATGCAGCCTCCTGTCTCGGCGCTTGCAGGGCGGATCCATCCGAGGATGTGAACAGGTGTAGACGCTGCGGATTGAATCCCACATAGACCGGCGCGTCATGACCGAGCCGGAACGGCGTGGGGACGCGGGCCTTCAGCAACTCGCCCTCGATCCGGACAGTGACCAGTACGTCGGGACCGAGCGGCTCGGAAACGAACACCCGGCCCTGGCGGTACCCCGCGACCGGGGTCGGCGACAACGACACGTCCTCGGGCCGGATCCCGAGCACGACCGCGGGGTCAGCCGGCTGATCGCCGTACAGGGTGATCTCCTGCGTCAACGCGTCGCTACGGAACATCCGGACGCCGTCGACATCGGCGAGCTGACCGCTGATGAAGTTCATCGGCGGTGAACCCATGAACGAGGCAACGAACCGGTTCGCCGGGCGCTCGTAAATCTCCTCGGGCGTCGCGCACTGCTGGATGATGCCGTCGCGCATGACCGCGATCCGGTCGGACATCGTCATCGCCTCGACCTGGTCGTGCGTCACATAGATGAACGTCCGCGCCACATCGACATGCAGTCGCTTGATCTCGGCACGCATCAGCACTCGTAGCTGGGCGTCAAGGTTGGAAAGCGGTTCGTCCAGCAGATACGCGCCGGCATCGCGAACGATCGCCCGCCCGAGGGCCACCCGCTGCCGCTGCCCACCGGACAGCTCCCGCGGCTTGCGTTCCAGGAGATCCTCGATGTCGAGGGTCCGCGCAGCCTGCAGTACCTGCTCGTCGATCTTTGCCTTCGGCACCCGCATCATCTTGAGCGCGAACCCGATGTTCTGCCGAACGGTCTTGTGTGGATAGAGCGCGTAGCTCTGGAAGACCATCGCGACGTCCCGCTTGTTCGCCGGCAGCCAGCTGACCGGCTTCCCGTCGAAGAACACGTTTCCACTCGTGGCGCGCTCCAGCCCGCAGATCATCCGCAGGGTGGTGGACTTCCCGCAGCCGGACGGACCGACGAGCGTCAGGAACTCCTGGTCCTCGATGGTCAGGTTCAGGTCGTCGACGACCAGCTTGCTGCCGAACGACTTGGTGATGCCTTCGAGCCGTACCTCTGCCATCGTCTCAGCCCTTCACAGATCCGGCGGCCATTCCCTGGACCAGCTTCCGCTGGAATGCAAGCGCCAGTACGAGTGGTGGAACGACCGCCAGCACACCGGCTGCGGCCATCACCGTGAACTGGGTGTTGAAGTCGGTGGCGAAGTTCGCCGCCACCACCGGGATCGTCTTCGCGGCCTTGGTGCTGGTCAGGAACAGCGCGAACATGAACTCGTTCCACGCCGTCATGAACGCGAACACCGCCGCCGCCACCAGCCCCGGCGCGGCGACCGGCAGGAACACCGACCACATCGTCCGGAACCAGCCGCACCGATCGACCCGGGCCGCTTCCTCGAGCTCCCGCGGTACCGACCGGAAGAAGTCCTTCAGGATCCAGATCGTGATCGGCAACGCGAACGTCGTGTAGGACAGGATCAGCGCCAGATACGTGTCCAGCAGCCCGAACTGCCGCATCAGCAGATAGAACGGGATGATGATCGCGATCCCCGGCACCATCCGCGTCAGCAGATACAGCACCAGCAGCACCTGACTGCCCTTGAACTTCAACCGGCTGAACGAGTACGCCGCGAACGTCGCCAGCGCCAGATTCAGTACGGCGGTCGCCGACGCCACGATCAAGCTGTTCCGCAACGAGTACGGCGTCTCGGACACCGCGCGCCCGCCGACCAGCTCCTGCGCCGAGTTCGGATTCACGAACCCCAGATAGTTCTCCAACGTCGGATGCACCGGCACCCAGTGCGGCGGTACGGCGATCGCATCGGCCTCGTGCATGAAGCTCATCGCCACGATCCAGTAGAACGGCAGCACCAGATACAACCCGAACGCGATCGCCAGCACATACAGCCCGATCTTCTTCCACGGAATGCGATACCTCAGCGGAACTTGCACAACGGTGCTCATACCTCGAAGTTGCCTTTCCGGTAGAGGAGGCCGATGTAGCCGATCGAGATGATCAGGGTGATGGCGGTGATGACCCAGGCGTAGGCGCTGCCGAGGCCGAAGTCGGTGAAGGTCAGCACCGTCTGTACGTCGAGGAGGGCGATCGTGGTGGTGGCATCGCCGGGACCGCCGCCGGTGAGGACGTAGATCGTGTCGAAGGCGCGGAAGGCGTTCATGGTCTCGAGGATCAGCACGATCAGCAACGGGTGCAGGAGCCAGGGGACGGTGACCTGGGTGAACCGTCGGAAGGCGCCGGCGCGGTCGACGGTGGCGGCGTCGTACAGCTCGGAAGGGATGGTGGACAGGCCGGCGAGCAGGATGATCACGGAGAACGGCAGGGTGTTCCAGACCTGGGCCAGAGCGGTGAAGAGGAAGGCGCCGGTGCCGGAGGTCAGCCAGGCTTGGTAGCTGTCGATCAGGCCCAGTTGCATCATCAGGCCGTTGAGTGCACCGGTCTTGGCGTCGAAGATCGTTCGCCACATCAGGCCGTTCACTACGCCAGGCATTGCCCAAGGCAACAAGGCGAGGCTGAGCAGCAGGCCGCGACCGCGGAAGCGTTCGTTCAGGACCAGCGCCAGGATCAGCGCGAGGACGACGGTCAGGCCGAGGACGACCAGCACGAACAGTCCGGACACCTTCAGCGCCGACAGGAAGGCGTCGTCGCTGAACAGCGCCTTGTAGTTGTCGAGGCCGATGAACCGCTTGGCCCGCGGGCGTTTCAGGTTGTTGCGCTGCAGGCTGACGTAGAACGAGTAGCCGATCGGGTACGCGACCAGCAGGGCGATCACCGTGATGGCCGGGGCGTTCAGCGCCCAGGCCTTCCCGGTGTCGCCGAGCGGCCGTCGCTCGGTCAGGACACTCACGTCAGGAGTACTTCTTCTTGAGGGTCTCGGCGCTCTGCGCGAGGCTCGCGACCGCGGCGGCGGGCTGAGTCTGGTTGCTCAGCACGCCCTGGACCACCTTGTGCATCTCGGTCTCGAACTCGGTGTACCAGGCGACGCCGAGAACGTTGCGCGGCTTGGCGATCTCGGCCAGGTGCGCGTAGATCGCCGGGTCGGCGAACTTCTTCAGCGTCGCGGTGATCTCCGGGTCCTTGGCCAGATCCTTGTACGCGAATCCCAGACCGCGCTGCTGGAACCAGAACCGCGCGGTGATCGGCTGCTTGCTCGCGTCCAGCCCGCCGAGGTAGGTCAGCAGCTTGAACGCGTCGTCCTTCACCTCGGTGTCCTTGGCCAGCCCGTACATCCGGGTGCTGCTGATCGTCCCGTGCACCTTGCCGTCCAGGCTCGGCACGAGCGCCATCTTCATCTTCCCGGCCGCCTTCGACTTCTGCGGGTCGTTGTAGTCGCGCAGGGCGTACCGCGCCCCGATGGTGAACGCGTACCGGTTGGCCTTCATCGCGTTGTCGACCGGCACCGGCAACAGTTGCAGCGAGGCCGGGTCGAGCACCTTCGACTTGTTGGCCGCGTTCTGCAGCCAGGTCAGCACGTCCTTGGTCACCGTGTCGGTGGTGTTCATGATCGGCGCCTGCTGGTCGTCGAACATGTTGCCGCCGCTGGCATAGATCAGACCCCACACCCAGGCCCACCAGGTGTCGGACAGCTGGGCCGGCAACCCGATCGGGTGCTCGAGCAGACCGAGCTGCTTGATCTTGGCCGCCTGCGACTCGAGCTCCTCGAGGCTGGCCGGCGGCTTGCTGAAACCGGCCTTGGAGAGGATCTCCGCGTTGTAGATCAGGCAGTTCGAGTCGGTGTAGTAGGGCAGGCCGTAGCGCTTGCCCTGGTACGTCATCGCCTCCGCGTTGCCGGGGAAGATCGCGGCGTACACCTCGTCGACACCGGGCATGCCGTCGATCGGCTGCAGGTACTCGCCCTCCACCCAGGCGGCGAGCGAATCGTCGTACACGTAGAGAGCGTCCGGCCCACCGCCACCGGTGAACTCGGCGACGACCTTCTGGACGTACTGCGCACTCGTGATCGGCGTGTAGTTCACCTTGACGTTGCTGGCCTGGGTGAACCGGTCGAGGTTCTGCTGGACCAGAGTCGCCTCGTAGTCCCAGCCCTCGAACTTCACACTGCCGTCCCCGGCGCCTCCACCGGAGCCGTCCTTCGAGCAGGCGGCGAGCAGGCCGGGCGTGGCCGTCGCGCCCAGGCCGAGGCCCGCGAGCTTCAGGACCTGGCGGCGATTGAACTCCATGATGTGGTTCCCTTCGCTAATGCGTGGGCGATGCGAAGCCGATAAAGACGTGTGGGACGTCCTTTGGGGTGGTGCTGCGCGGTTCCCTCGTCGCTGACCAGGCCACCCGCGTCGAGGGTGCGGATCAGCCGGCGGCCGCTCTGATCCGTGATGCCGAGCCGGTCGGCGAGCTCTCCGGGCGAGATCGCGCGGCCTTCCAGCTCGTGGTCCAGGGCCGCCAGCCGCGACACGGTGGCCGCGCTGAGACCGACCGACTTGGCGAGCTGCTCGACGTCTTCGCCGTGCTCGCGGTACGAGAAGCTGAGCGCCTCGCGGTCCGTGGTCGTCAGCGGACCCATCGGCCCGATGATCACCCCGCTGTCCTCGATCAGGTAGGCGCACGGCTCGTTCTCCTGCTCCGCCCGGGCCGCGGCCTGCTCGGCGAGCAGGACGCAGTTGCGCGCGGAGACACCGACCCCGAATCCCGCCGACACCTGCGCGCCGAGCGCCGTACCGGCTTCAGCCAGAGCCGGGACGGCGACCCAGTTGCGGGTCACGCGCTCGAACAGGGCCTTGTGGGCGAAGACGACGACGCCACGGCGACCGCGGTCCTCGATCCAGGCCCCGGCGAATTCGGGGGTGTTCAGCAACAGGTTCATCAGGCCGACCCGGGCGCGCTCCTCGTCGGCCGACTGCGAGATCAGGAAGACCCCGGCCGCGAACCGTTGCGCACTCGCCCGATCGGACTCGATCCGCAACGCGAGCTCGTGCAGCTCGGTCCGGATCGTGGCCGGCACCGGCATCCCGCTCATGATCCCGATCTCGTCGTCGGCCAGCTGCTCCCGTACGGCGGCCCGCACACTGATCACGTAGCCGCGGTCACCGAAGCGCTGGTACGCCGAACGGTGGAACGCGATGATGTCCTCGACCGACTGGGTCGGTGCGTAGGGCAACGAAGCGATCTCGTCCTGGTCCAGCTCGAGCGCACTCGCGACTGCCTCGACGGCCTCGGCAGGGAAGGTGTCGATACTGACCGGCGTCCGGCCCCAGCCGCGCTGCTGCGCCCGGTACAGCGCGAGTGTCAGATCGAGCGCGGACGGCCGGATGACGCCGACCGGAAGGCCGGGCGGTAGCAGCTCCCGGCTGGCTGTGTACGGGACCGGGCCGGCCAGGAATCCGTCGAGCCGGGTCGTGCTCAGGAACTCCGCGACCTTCTCGCGAACGTTCTCCTCGTGGTCGTAGCTGACCCACTCCAGATCGACGCCGCGCAGCGTGCTGGCCGCCTCGCGGAACAGCACTCCGTGCGTCGAGTGGGTAACAACCCCGATCACGATGGACAACTGCACTCTCCCTTACACACCAGGTTCGACTCTGCCTATTTCCGAACTACGTTCGGAAGTGATTCGTAAATCTGATGCGGACAAACTTGCTCCTTGGTCCAGGGCAGGTCAAGGGATCAGCACAAAGAAAATCTCCCGGAAACACTCGCGGTTGCTACGTTGAGCGGGTGGAGGCCACCGAGTCGTACGTCGAGCGTCTGCCGGTGCCTGGCTTGGCCGGCGTGGTGCGCACGGTGTGGATCCAGCGCATCGGGGCGACCCCGCATGTGCATCGCCATCTGCCAACCGGCGGGGTCGAGATCCAGTTCCCGCTCGGCGGGCGGCCACGGTTGCTCGGTCCGTTGACCGGTCCGGCAATCGAGGTCATTCCCGCGCACACCACGCTGGTGGGAGTCCGGTTCCATCCCGGGACCGCTCCCCCGCTCCCCGCCGTACTGGATGATCTGGTCGATCAGCATTTGAGCCTGGCCGATCTGTGGGGACACACCGTCGACCGACTCGTCGAGGCGATGGCGCAGGCGACGACGCCGGAGCGTGCGTTGCTCTACCTGCAGGCGCATCTGCTCAATGAGTTCCGCGCTGCGGACGGGTTGGATCCGCTGGTTGGTGCGGCTGTCCAGGCGTTGATGCCGTGGCGTCCGCTCACGATCGACACGGTCGCGACGCAGCTCGCCTTGTCCGCGAGCCAACTCCGCCGCCGCTGTCTGCAGGCGGTCGGCACGACTCCCAAGGTGCTCCAGCGAACCTTGCGCTTCCAGGGCTTCCTCGCCTTGGCGCAAGCCGGCGCGACACCCTCGGGACACCGCGGACTCGACGGTACGGCGGGTTTGGCGATCGATGCCGGATACGCCGACCAAGCGCATCTCAGCCGCGAGTGTCTCCGGCTGACCGGGCTCACTCCGACCCAGCTGCTCGGAACCAATCTGGATCGCTGCGGCTGCGAACACGACCACGCCGGCTCGTACGCACCGTTCCTCGCGCGTCGCCGCTGAGCATGCACGTTTTGTTCAAGAACCAGGCGGTACGCCGCTCCTAATCTCGACCGCATGGAACCCCGCGTACTGCCCGGCCTCCTGCACTGCCGATCCGTCGAGGACGTCGTTGCCGCGATCGAGAACGGCGGCCGGGTGGTTCCGCGCGGCGGCGGGCACTGCTTCGTCGACCGGTCGTCGGGCAGCGACGTCGTACTGGACATGTCTGGGCTCGACACCATCTCCGTGCGGCCGGACGGCCAGGCGACGATCGGCACCGGTGTGCTGTTGGGCCAGGTGTACGCCGGCTTGCACGCTTCTGGACGGGGTTTGCCGGCTGGGTGCGGGGAGTCGGTCGGCATCGCCGGTCTCACGCTGGGTGGCGGGATCGGGCTGATCGGCCGCAAGTTTGGGCTCACCTGCGATCGGCTGGTCGGCGCGCAAGTGGTGCTGGCCGATGGCAGTGTCGTGGCCTGCGACGCCGACCGGGAGCCGGACCTGTTCTGGGCGTTGCGTGGGGCGGGTGGCGGTCAGTTCGGCGTGGTCACGTCGCTGTCGTTCGAGACCGTGCCTGAGCCGATCACTACGCGGATCGCGGCGAGCTGGGTGCCGGACGATCCGGAGGAGCTGATTGCTGTTTGGCAGGCCTGGGCTCCGGACAGTCCGGACGAACTCACCTTGAATCTGGCGCTTTCTGGTACTCCGGGTCGGCCGATCGAGGCCACGCTGAGTGGTGCCGCTGTTCTGCGGGAGGGCCGACCTGGGCGTTGTTGCGCGAGCTCAGCGATCTTGCCGGTGCACGGATTCCCTTTGCAGTGCGGGCCGGTCTGCCTCTGCGAGACCTGAAGCGCAGCTTCGCTGGTGAGGATTCTGTTGTACGGATTCGTTCGGAGTTCTTTGACGGATCGCTGTCCGATCGCGTGCTCGCGGCGCTCCTGACGCAGCTTCGGGGGCGGTTGGCGTTCACCGCGATGGGTGGCGCTTACAACCGGGTCGCTCCGGATGCGACGGCGTTTGCCCATCGCAACCAACGGTTCCTGCTGGAGCACATCGGTGAACCCGCGTGGGTTGATGCCTCCTGGAATCTCGCGCACGCGGACGGCAGTGGGCGTGTGTACCCGAACTTCCCCGATCTGGCGCTGGCCGACGGGCCCGCGGCGTACCACGGCGAGAACCTCGAACGGTTGCGCGCGGTGAAGCGGGCCTATGACCCTGATCGGTTTTTCGATTTCCCCCAAGCAGTGTGAAAGGACGTCTGATGAGTAAGGTCATCGTTGCGCTCGCGGTGTCGGTCGACGGCTACATCAGTGGCCGGACGCCGGACGGCGCGGACGAATTCGGTCGCGGGCTCGGCGACGCCGGGATGCTGTTCGACTGGTACTTCAACGGCGATACCCCGAGCCAGGTCTTCGGCGACGGGTTCAAGCTGAGTGCCCCGAGCGCGCGAATCTTCGACACGCTGGCGGCTCGGGACGGCGCGGTCATCTGCGGGCGCACGACGTACCGGCACTCCAGCGACTTCGGAGGTGGGAGCCCGCATCCTCATGCACCGCTGGTGGTGCTGAGTCATGGGCCGCTGGAGGTTGGGCCGGCGCAGACGCTTGCCTCGAGCATCGAAGAGGCGGTGGAGGTGGCGCGGAAACTGGCCGATGGCAAGGATGTCGGGATCATGGGCGGCGGTGCCGTGACGTCCGCGCTCGCAGCCGGCCTCGTCGACGAGATCGTGCTGCACCAGGTACCGATCCTGCTCGGCGGCGGTCACCGGTTCTTCAACGAACTACCCGAACACGTCGAACTGCGGCTGATCGAGGCCGTTCCCACGCCGGGCGTGACGCACCTGCACTACGAGGTGATCCGATGATCCTCGTCACCGGCGGCCTCGGCATGATCGGGGCCCACACCGCACTCGCGCTCACCGGGTTCGGGCAGGAGGTGGTTGTCACCTCGCACCGTCGCGGCGACGTACCGTCGTTCCTGGCCGGCGATGTCGCGGTGGAGACACTGGACATGACCGATCGGGACGCATTCCTTGCCTTAGGCAAGAAGTACGACATCACGGAGATCGTTCACCTGGCCGGCAGCAGTCCTGGCGAGGATCCGATTGCGTTCTTCCGCCACGATTTGGCCGGTCTGCTCAACGCGCTGGATGCCGCTCGTGCCTGGGGTGTCCGCCGGTTCGCGGTCGCCAGCAGCCTCGGCAACTATATCGGCCGCCCCGAAATCCCTTGGCACGAAGAGCTCGCGCTGCCGGAGGCCGACCTCCCGCTGGCGATCGTCGCCTTCAAGAAGGCCGTCGAACCGATCACCGTGCAGAGCCTGCAGGGTACCGGCATCGAACCCGTCCTGCTCCGGATCGGCAGCGTCTGGGGACCGCTCATGGATCCGGAATCGCCGATCATCACGATCGCGCCGTACGTCAGCGCGATCCTCCGCGGCGAGAAACCAGAGGCCCGGTACGCCGACGACGGCGGCGACTTCTGCTACGCAGCCGACGCAGGCCGCGCGATCGCACTTCTCACCACCGCCAAAACCCTGCCGCACCGCGTCTACAACGTCTCCAGCGGAACCCGCTCCACCAACCGCCAAATCGCCGAAGCCCTCGAAGCCATCACCCCCGGCCTCCACCTGGACCTCATCCCCGGCCGCCAATCCGGCCCCGGCGCCGACCCCTACCTGGACATCTCCCGCCTCGCCACCGACACCGGCTTCACCCCCGCCTTCAACGTAACCACCGCAGTAGCCGACTACGTAACCTGGCGAACCACCAACCCCCGCTAACGCCGTACCGACGGACGGTTGGTACGTCGCCCCCGCCCTAGCCCGTCAGCCGTGGGCAACGCGCCACCTCGATCGCCGACCACACCATCCGCCCCAGCCAAAGAACCGCCCAGCCACCCCCCTCAGTAAGCCGGCCGCGGCGACGACCAGCCCCCGCCTATCTCGCCGACCGCATCGCAACGAGCGAAAGCTCCGCTTTGCGTGGATCTACTGCCGCCCAGCGACAGTAGACCCACGCAAAGGCGCACCGACGACCCCGCCGCCATCATTTCCAGCGATGTCTACTGCCACGGAGTGGCTATTGCGATTTGGTGGCCGCTCTTTCCCGAACCGGTTTGGGGAACGGGGTCGCCAACGGTGTTCGGTCGCGGTGGCTGAGGGCTTCGCCTGGCCAGGAACCCCTCCTTCCCGGATGTGCTCGTCCCGTCCGGCCGCTCGGATTCGGCCGGCCGCGTACTCGGTGGCTGGTCGCCGCCGCGGCCGGATTTACAGAGACGGGTGGCCGGGGCAGTCTCTAGCTGGCCCGGATGGTGCGGCCGGTGATCGAGTGCCCCGTTGCCTGAGCTTCTGGGCTTCGGTTGCCGCCGGCGATCAGGAGGCCTGTTGAGTGGCCCGTTCGCGGTGGTTTTTCGCGGTTTGCGGGGATCTGCTGCCTCTGACCGGCAGTAGATCCCCGCAGAGGCGCGAGGAACGGGCCTATCAGCAGGTTCACGGAGCAGTCGCGCATAACGTCCGAAAAACCGGAGGCTGAGCCCGCGGGTCCTTCGGACGTTAAGGACGAGCCGGGGCTAACGTCCGAAAAACCGGAGGCTGAGCCCGCAGGTCCTTCGGACGTTACGGACGAGCCGGGGCTAACGTCCGAACAACCGGAGGCTGAGCCCGCGGGTCCTTCGGACGTTACGGACGAGCCGGGGCTAACGTCCGAACAACCGGAGGCTGAGCCCGCGGGTCCTTCGGACGTTACGGACGAGCCGGGGCTAACGTCCGAACAACCGGAGGCTGAGCCCGCAGGTCCTTCGGACGTTAGGGGTGGGGGTTGGCCTCGGCTGGCGTTTGGCGGTTGGAGGTGGTGAACCGCAGCCGCAGCGCGTGGAAGGTCGGGTTTGCGGGGATTGGTTGCCGCCCGGCGACAGTAGATGCCCGCAAAGAGGTGTATCGGTGGGACTGGGGCGGGGCGTGGAGTGGGGCAGGGTTGGTACCGGCGGACGGGTAGTGGTGGTGGTTGGCGGCTGTTCGTGAGGGTGCTCAGGCTCGGGGGATTGGTGGTCGGGGTACCTCTACCCGTTGGTTGGTACGGCGGATAAAGGGGTCGCCGGGGTGGGAGGGGGCGGATAGGTTCGCTGGGTGGAGACGGTGGATATTGCGCGCGCGGTGGCTGCTTGTCAGGCGATTACTGGGGCCGACGATGCTGTGGTGTTGAGCAACTCGAACAAGATCGTGGTGCGGCTGTTGCCGGGTGAGGTGTTGGCTCGGGTGGCGTTTGACGGGGAGCACGGGTTTGCGGGGGAGCTCGAACTGGGGCGGCGGCTTGCTGCGTTGGGGAGTCCGGTGGTCGCGCCGACGGATCTGACGGTTCATCAGCGGGACGGGTTCGCCATCAGTTTGTGGCGGTATTACGAGCCGCAGGGGGACGTAACGCCGGCCGAGTTCGGTGCCGCGTTGCACCGGCTGCATGCGGGGATGCGCGAGGTCGACGTACCGGCGCCGCATTTCATGGAGCGGGTCGAGGAAGCTCAGGCGGTGCTGGCGGATCGTGCACTGTCGCCGGAGGTGCCGGAGGCCGATCGTGAGCTTCTCGTCGCGACGCTGACCGAGCGCGGGAAAGCAGCCAGTACGTCGGGTGCCCGCGAGCAACTGCTGCACGGCGAACCGCACCCGGGCAACCTGCTCAGTACGACGGACGGGCCGCTGTTCATCGACCTCGAGACGATGTGCCGCGGGCCGGTCGAGTTCGACCTCGCTCATGCGCCCGAGGAGATCGCTGCGCACTATCCGGGGATTGACCGGAAGCTGTTGCAGGACTGCCGGATCCTCATGCTCGCGATGGTGACGGCCTGGCGCTGGGACCGCAACGACCAGCTCCCGAACGGCCGGCAACGCGCGGAAGAGTGGACCGCCCAGATCCGATCAGCCGACTCAGTCGCCTGAGACTCAGCCGCCTGAGACGCCGATCTCGGCGTCGGCCAGGTCCTCGGTGAGACCGTCGGTGTTGTCGAGCCAGCCGTGCGGGAGGATGACGCGCTCCCGCGGGCTGCCTTGGCGGCCGCGGGGTGCGCCCAGCTCGCCGGTTGGGAACGGGACGGTCGGGTCGAGCTGATCGAGCAGCTCTTCCAGATGGGCGAGCGTGTCGACCATGCCCAGGGCCGCGCGGAGCTCGCCGCCGGCCGGGAAGCCCTTGAGATACCAGGTCACGTGCTTGCGGAAGTCGCGCAGCCCGCGCTGCTCCCCCATCAGGTCGGCGAGCAGCTCGCCGTGCCGGCGCATCACCGCGGCAACCTCACCGAGCGTCGGTAGGTTGAGCGACTCGCCACCCGCGAAGGCGACCGCGAGATCGCGGAACAGCCACGGCCGTCCGAGGCACCCGCGCCCAACGATCACACCGGCGCAGCCAGTCTCGGCAACCATCCGGAGCGCGTCGCCGGCCTCCCAGATGTCACCGTTGCCGAGCACCGGGATGTTCACGTGCTCGACCAGCTCGGCGATCTTCGTCCAGTCCGCCTCGCCCGAATACGCCTGCGCGACCGTCCGCCCGTGCAGCCCGATCGCCGCGGCTCCCGACTCCTCCGCGATCCGGCCGGCGTCGAGGTAGGTCTGGTGGTCGTTGTCGATCCCGATCCGGGTCTTCATCGTCACCGGGATCCCGTACGGCGTCGCCGCCTGCACGGCCGCCTTCAGGATCGCGCCGAGCAGATTGCGCTTCCACGGCAGCGCCCCGCCGCCGCCCTTCCGGGTGACCTTCGGGACCGGGCAGCCGAAATTCAGGTCGACGTGGGCAACGCCGTACTGGTCGCAGAGGAGCTGGACGGCCTTGCCGACGTAGACCGGGTCGACGCCGTACAACTGCACCGAACGCACGGTCTCGCGCTCGTCGAAGGTGAGCATGTCGAGCGACTTCTGGTCGCCCTCGACGATCCCGCGCGAGGTGATCATCTCGCACACGTAGAGGCCCGCGCCTTGCTCAGCACACAACCGCCGGTACGCCGCGTTGGTGATGCCGGCCATGGGGGCCAGCACCACAGGGGTATCGATGGTCAGATTGCCGAGCTTGAGCATAGTTTTTAGGCCTTCGCGACGATGATCTTGCCGTCGCCGGAGATTCGAGCGTTGTGGGGGACGACCGCGTTCGCGGTGGTGGTGACATCACAGCGGATGCCGTCACCAGTCGATGGTACGACGGCGACCAAGTCCATCGTGCAGGTGATCTTCGAAGCGTCCGGGACCGCACGCAGGACGGCGTCGACGACCTTTTCCTTGACGATGGCAACTTGTTCGGACGTGAACTTGTACGACGCGTTGTAGGGCTGGGCGTCGACGGTCAACGTGCCGGTGAAGGACTTCCCGGCGTACGTGACCGTGCATTTCAGGGAATGGTTGCCAGGCTTGTCGGCGGTCTCGATCCCGGGACAGCTGACCGTGGTCTTGGCGGCCTTGCCGGCGGTGACCTGGGTCTGCTTGGCGATCGCGAAGCGGATCCGGTTGGCCAGCGGGGCATCCGACGCGGGGGCGCCGGTGACGACCGGGGTCGGATACGGCTTGGCCGGCGTCGGCAGCGGCTTCAGAGTCGGTGTCGACGCGGTCGGGATCGGCGCCGTCGACGGACCAGAGCTGCTGCTCCCCGGAGGAGGAGCTGACGGGCTGCCGCCCGACTTCGGGTCGGTGTCGGAACACGCGGCCAGCAGGAAGACGGCCAGCGCCGACACTCCGAAAACAGCCAGCCCGAAACGCAGGCGCTCACCGGTCAGCAACTTCATTTCAGCAACTCCAGCATGTCAGCAACCCACCAGCGCCTGGGCGAGGTAGCCGGTGACTTCGCTGAGAGCGACTCGCTCCTGCTTCATCGAGTCGCGCTCGCGGATCGTCACCGCGTGGTCCTCGAGGGTGTCGAAGTCGACGGTGATGCAGAACGGCGTACCGATCTCGTCCTGGCGGCGGTAGCGGCGGCCGATCGCACCGGCGTCGTCGAAGTCGACGTTCCAGTTCTTCCGCAGCTCGGTGGCCAGATCGCGAGCCTTCGGCGAGAGGTCGGTGTTGCGCGACAACGGCAGCACGGCGGCCTTGACCGGGGCGATCCGCGGGTCGAAGCGCAGTACGGTCCGCTTGTCGACGCCGCCCTTCGCGTTCGGCGCCTCGTCCTCGGTGTAGGCGTCGAGCAGGAAGGCCAGCACGTTCCGGGTCAGGCCGGCCGCGGGCTCGATCACGTACGGCGTCCAGCGCTCGCCCTTCTCCTGGTCGAAGTACGACAGGTCGGCGCCGGAGTGCTTGGAGTGCGTGGAGAGGTCGAAGTCGGTGCGGTTCGCGATGCCCTCGAGCTCGTCGAACTCCTTGCCGCCGAAGTTGAACCTGTACTCGATGTCGACGGTGCGCTTCGAGTAGTGGCTCAGCTTCTCCTTCGGGTGCTCGTAGAACCGCATGTTGTCCGGGTTGAGCCCGAGGCCGGTGTACCAGTCCCAGCGCGCCTTCAGCCAGTACTCGTGCCACTCCTCGTCGGCGCCCGGCGCGACGAAGAACTCCATCTCCATCTGCTCGAACTCACGGGTCCGGAAGATGAAGTTGCCCGGGGTGATCTCGTTGCGGAAGCTCTTGCCGACCTGCGCGATCCCGAACGGCGGCTTCTTCCGCGCCGTGCCCATCACGTTCGCGAAGTTCACGAAGATGCCCTGCGCGGTCTCCGGGCGGAGGTAGTGCAGGCCCTCCTCGGACTCGACCGGGCCGAGGTAGGTCTTCAGCAGGCCGTTGAACATCCGCGGCGCGGTGAAGGTGCCCTTGTTCCCGCAGTTCGGGCAGGCGATCTCGGACAGCTCGACGGTGTCGGCGTCCTTGTTCTTGCGGCGGGCGTAGTCCTCGCGCAGGTGGTCGTCACGGAACCGCTTGTGGCAGGACTGGCACTCGGTCAGCGGGTCGACGAACTCCTGCAGGTGCCCGGACGCCTCCCAGACCTTGGTCGGCAGGATCACCGAGGAGTCCAGCCCGACGACGTCGTCACGGCTCGTCACCATCGACCGCCACCACTGGGTGCGGACGTTGTTCTTCAGCTCCACCCCGAGCGGACCGTAGTCCCAGGCCGACTTGGTTCCGCCGTAGATCTCGCCGCAGGGGTAGACGAAGCCTCTCCGCTTACTGAGGCTGACGACGGCATCGACGGTTTCCACGGGCACTTTTGAACTCCAGAAACGGGCACAGGTCGGGTACGGAAAACACCAGGCTAACGGTCCGGGGTGCCCAACGTCGCATTCAGTGCTGGGTCAGGAACTCGGTCCGGTCCAAGGCCAGGTCCTCGTAGGCGGTGGGCTCGTCGATTGCCTGCGACAGCAGCGGTACGGCGGTCAGCTTCACGTCGTACGGCGAGAGCGCGCGCCGGTAACTGCCGATGTTCACGAACTCGAGGTTGAGCGCCAGCAGCTCGGGGTCGTCGACGTTCCGCCCGGTGCGCGCCGCGACGAACCCCTTCTGCCGGCTCAGCACCTCGACCGCCGCGTCCAGCCGGACCGCGAACTCCCCTTGCTCGGTCTCCGGCACGCGGAACCTGATCACGACGAACACCCGCGTCACCCTACGGCGTCGCGGTCGGAGCCGGTTCGGTGACCTGGAACAATGGGTCCATGAGTTCCCCCAGCAGTCAGCCGGTGAGCCCGTTGCGGCAGCGGATCACCAAGATCAGTTACCCGTACGTCGCGCGGCTGCACGGGATGCCGAAGCTGACCCTGCCGATCATCACCGGGGTCCTGGCGCTGGTCGGAGTGTTCGCTCCGGTCCCGGTCGCCGTACCGGCCCTGATCCTGCTCGCGCTGGTGCTCGGCTGGCTGGCGTTCCTGTCCTGGCCGGCTGTCACCACCGGCCCGAAGTTCCTGCGGATCTTCTCGATCCTGGTGATCCTGCTGTTCGCCGTCTCCCGGATCGCCGGGGCCTGATTCACCAGTCGTGGACCGTGCCGTCCGCTAGCCGGTTGACCGGCAGGTAGGCGGGTGCGTAGGGGTGGGCGGCGGCCAGGTCGTCGTCCAGTTCGACGCCGATCCCCGGTGCTTCGCCCGGGTGCAGGTGACCGTCCTCGAAGGTGAACGCGTGCCGGAACACGTCCTCGGTCGCGGGGGTGTATCCGGCGTACTCCTGGATGCCGAAGTTGTGGATCGCCAGGTCGAGGTGGATCGCGGCCGCCATGCCGACCGGCGAAATGTCTTCCGGTCCGTGAATGGCGCTCTTGATCTGCTGCTGTGCCGCAAAGTCGAACAGCTTCTTCAGGGGTGAAACCCCACCGAAGTGTGTGACCGCTGCGCGCACGTAGTCGATCAACTGCTCGTTCACCAGCGTGCGGAAGTCGTGAATGGTGTTGAAGACCTCGCCGATCGCCAGCGGGGTCGTGGTCTTGCTGCGGACCAGCCGCAGCCCCTCCTGGTTCTCGGCCGGGGTGCAGTCCTCCAGCCAGAACAGGTCGTACGGCTCCAGGTCCTTGCCCAGCCGAGCCGCCTGAATCGGCGTCAGCCGGTGGTGCGAGTCGTGCAGCAGCGGCAGATCCGGGCCGAACTCGTTCCGCACCGCCTCGAACACCGTCGGCATGTGCCGCAGATACGCCCCCGTGTCCCAGTCCTCGACCAGCGGGCGCGGGTGACCATCCGGCGTCACCTCCGGTTCGCCGTGAACGCCATACACGCGCTTCAATCCCGGTACGCCGGTCTGGATCCGGATCGACTGGTATCCCTGTGCCATCCGCTCCCGTACCGAGTCGAACAGCTCGGGCAGGTCGCGACCGTTGGCGTGACCGTAGGTGCGGACGCGATCACGGCTCGCGCCACCGAGAAGCTGGTAGAGCGGCAGGTTCGCGACCTTGGCCTTGATGTCCCACAGCGCCACGTCGACCGCGGCGATCGCAGCCATCGTGACCGGTCCACGCCGCCAGTACGCACCGCGGTAGAGCAGCTGCCAGGTGTCCTCGATCCGGTGCGGATCGAGACCGATCAGCAGCGGCGCCACGTGGTCGCGCAGGTAGCTGACCACCGCGAGCTCACGACCGTTGAGGGTCGCGTCCCCCAGCCCGGTCACGCCGTCGTCGGTGGTGATCCGCAACGTGACGAAGTTGCGGCCCGGGCTGGTGACGACGACGGAAGCGTCGACGATCTTCATATGGTTAGCCTTTCGTGGCACCGGCGGTCAGGCCGGCAACGAGATGCTTCTGCGCGAGTACGGCGACCACGACGACCGGAATCGTCATCACGGTCGAGGCCGCCATCAGGCCGCCCCAGTCTGTCCCGGCGTACGAGATGAACGAGAACAGGGCGACCGGCACGGTCATCGTGTGCTCGTCGGACAGGATCAACGCGAACATGAAGTTGTTCCAGCTGGCGACGAACGCCAGTACGGCGGCGGTCGCCGTACCGGGCGCTGCCAGCGGCAACGCGATCCGGCGGAACGCGCCGAACGCGCTCAGGCCGTCGACCCGGGCCGCCTCCTCGAGCTCGATCGGCAGGCCCTCGAAGAACCCGATCATGATCCAGAGGATCAACGGCACCGAGACGAACATGTGGCTCAGGATCAGCACGGTGTAGCTGCCGACGAGCCCGGCCTGGGCGAACAGGTAGTACCAGGGCACGAGCAGCGAGATGGCCGGCACGATCCGCGCGACCAGCACCAGCGAACCGGCGCGGTGCATGCGGAAGCGGCCGACCGCCCAAGCCGCCGGTACGGCGATGATCGCGGACAGGACCGTGGACACGACCCCGACGATCAGCGAGTTGACCATCGACGGGAGGATCCGGTCGTCGGCGAGCACGGCCTTGAAGTTGTCGAGCGTGGGCTTGAAGATCAGCCCGATCGACGGATCGGTGACCTGCACGTTGGTCTTGAACGCCGCGGCGAACATCCAGACGATCGGCAGACTGAAGAACAGCGCCACCAGTGTGATCGCGATTCCCCGCAAAGTTTTCATGCTGACCTCCGGCGCAGAACCACGACCACACCGATGATGAACAGGGTGAACAGCACGAGCACCGCCGCGGCGAGGCCGTACTCCTGGTAGTCGAAGGTGAGTCCGTAGGCGTAGACGTTGAGCGTCTCGGCCTCGAACGACGACCCACCGCCGGCGCCCTTGGTGGCGTAGATGATGTCGAACGTCTTCAGTCCGTCGACCGCTCGGAGGACGAGCGCGGTGGTCAGGGTCGGCCCGAGCATGGGCAGGACGACGTACCGGAATCTTTGCCAGCCGTTGGCGCCGTCCATGCTGGCGGCCTCTTCCGGCTCCTCGGAAAGCGTCGACAGGCCGGCGAGCAGCAGCAACGTCATCATCGGGGTCCATTGCCAGACATCGATCAGCACGAGCGTGGGCAGGGATCCGGAGACCGAGCCGAGGAACTCCTGCGGCGGAATCCCGAGTACGCCGAGCAGGTGGTTCGCGATGCCGTTGGTCGGGTCGAGGATCAGCAGCCAGAGGATGCCGATCGCCACCGGCGTCGCCAGCAGCGGGATGATCAGCACGGTGCGGACCCAGCGGATACCGCGGAAGGCTCTGCGCATCAGCATGGCCAGAGCTAGGCCGAAGACGGTCTCGAGAGCGACGGCTCCGACGGTGAAACCGATGGTGCGCCAGACCGCCGGCCAGAAGCGTCTGCTGTCGCCGAATGCGTCGGCGAAGTTCTGCAGGCCGATGTGCTTGGCACCGGCGTTCACCGCACCGAAGGCGTCGGTCGTGCTGAGGTTCAGGGTGAACACGAGCGGGAAGATGATCATCGCGCCGACGAAGAGCAGCGCGGGAGTCAGCATCGCCCACTTGAGCCGGCGGTTGGACTGCTCGATCGTGAGGGCCATCAGGACTCCCGGTGGCGGTTGTCGCGCACGAGGAACTCGGCGAACTCTTTGTCCGCGTCGCGCGCGACCGGCGCGACCTGCTCCTGCAGTACGGCGGTCACCAGCGGGCGGCCGACGATGTCGCGTGCGCGTCCGACCTGCAGCACCTCGGGCCGGTCGTGGCCGACGCCGTTCCGCGCGTTGACCTGCATGGCTTGAGCGAGCTCCTGCGGGAAGCCCTTGTTTGCTGCTGGGTTCGCCCAAACGGACGCGCGTGCGCCGGGGATGCCGGCCGTTTGCAGCGCTGTCACGGTTTCCCGGCCCGCCGCCCACCTGATGAACTCCCAGGCGTGGTCCTGCAGTTGCGAGAAGCGGTTGATGCCAAGACTCCAGGATGGGATGTTGTACGGCTTGGAACCGGCCGGACCGGCGGGGAACGGCGCGTACCCGATCGTCTTGCCGACCGCGGAGACCTTCGGATCGATCAGACCCGTGTAGATCGCGTCGGCGTCGATGTAGAAGGCCGCCTTGCCCTGCGCGAAGATCGGCATCGCCTGCTCGAGGCTCATGTTGGTCGCGCCGGGCGGACCGGACTTGCCGAGCAGATCGCCGTAGTACTGGTACGCCGCGATCGCCTCCGGAGTCGCGATCGCGGAGCGACCGTCACGGGTGAAGTCGCCGCCGTACGAATAGAGGAAGCTGGACCATTGGGTCACGGCGCCGCTGCGTTGGCCACGGCCGACGTACCCGAAAAGGTTCTTGGTGGTGAGGCGCGCGGCGGTCTGCTGCAGTTCGTCGAGGGTGCGTGGTGGGTTCGGGACGAGGTCCTTGCGGTAGTACAGGACGGGCCGCTCGGTCACCACCGGAACGCTCAGCACTTTGCCTGCTGTGGTTGAGGCTTCTCGGGGCGCGGCTTGGAAGTCCGCCCAGTTGAAGTCGCCGCTTTGCGCCCGGTCGGAGAGGTCGGCGAGCCAGTTGTTGTGCGCGAACAGCAGCTGCTCCTGCAGCGGCCGAACCATCATCACGTCGATATCGGTCGCCGAAGCATTCAGCTTCACGTTGTAGCTGCTCGACAGTTGATCACCAGTCAGCAGCGACATCGAGACCCGCCGCCCGATCAGCTCCTCGAACTCCGGCAACCGCTTCTGGATCGCCCGGGTCCACACATGATTGACCGCGGCCACCCGCAACCGCGTATCCCCCGACGGCCGCCCCGGCGAACAGGCCGCAACCGCCAGCCCACCCGCCACCCCCACGGCAAGCCGCCCGAACGTCCGCCGACTCAAACCCCGATCGCCCAGCATCGAGCACACCTCCAACCCGTGGTCCAACTGGTACTACCAGTTGCACTCTAACAACCCACCCCACCCAGGTCCACCCCCTGCCCCGCGACCGCGCGGCACCGGATTCGCGGACCGCCACCACTCACCAACCGCTGCAGCATCCGCCTTCGCACGCTCAGCCACTGCCCGAAAGCCCTCGCCGGGGTGAGTTGGTGAGTGACGCAGGTCCGCCTTCGCGACCAGACCGCCGATCTGCGCACGCAGACGCACCCAACCTGCCTGGGTATGCGTTAGCCGGTGGATTTTCGTCACTGGGAGGCTGTTGCAGAATCGGCGTGGCGTTGGTGCCTGCAATCCGGTGACTGGTCGGGGTTGGTGCGGGTTCACGGATGATTGCTGCCGGTATTTGGCAGTAGGTCTCCGTGGATCTGTGGCTGGGCGGGGTTTGTGCGTGTTTGCGGGGAGCTGCTGTCGCTGGGTGGCAGCAGATCCCCGCAGAGGTGGTTGGTGTGCCCCCGATTCGCGCCGCACCGGACAGGCCGGACACGTACCCGGTGGCTGGTCGCCGCGGCGGCCGATTTACTGAAGCGCTAGGCGGGCGTGGTCTGGGGCTGAGGGGGATGGCGAGCCCGGTGACCACAGTTGCGGCCGCTTGAGCTTCCGGGCTTCGGTTGCGGTCGCGGAAAACGAGGGGATCTCCCCGCAAGTTGCTGGTTCTCCCCTCAATATTTGAGCAGAGAAGGGCCCATTTGAACGGATATCCAGTGAAATTCCGCACGCTGGCAGCCGACCCGAACCGCACTGGACAACCACGGCGGCGAATCACCTGACAGGCCTCCTGATCGGCGGCGGAAGCCACAGCCCGCCAGCCACAGGCGACCCCAACCGCGGTCGCCGACCGCACCATCCCCCTCAGCCGAAGACCGCACCAGCCACCCGCATCAGGAGAACCGGCCGCAGCGGCGACCAGCCACCGCGTACGAAATCGGCCGGATCCGAGCGGTCGGATGGGACGAGCACCTTCGGGGAGGAGGGGTTCCTGGCCGGCCAAAGTCCTCAGCCACCGCGACCGATCACCTGCGGCGATATCGCAACAGGCACAGGACACCCAAAATCCACCGAATAGCGCGGTATCGCCTGCCTGGTTTCGTTAGCCGGTGGATTTTCGTCGCAGAGCACCCACAATCCACCGGATAGCGCGAGATCCTGTACCTCAGCCACAGCCCGGTCAGGCTCAGGCATCGGGATCGCGGTCGCCGGCCTCGGCATTCGGCTCAGCCATGCGCTCTGCTCGCTGTGCGTTTCTGTCGGCTGGCCTTGGCGGTCGGGCGAGGTACAGACCGAAATGGCCTCGGCCGGGGACGTCGGTTTGTGGTTGCTCGCCGCGACCGGCCGACCTGAAAGAAAGCATGGCTGGCCGCCGCGCTGGCTGAGCCGGACGGCGAGGCCGGTTCCCGCGCTTCCGTTGCCTACGGCTAACGGGCCCCGGTTGCGGTCCGGCAAGGGAGGCCAGTTCCCGCGCTTCCGTTGCCTACGGCTAACGGGCCCCGGTTGCGGTCCGGCAAGGGAGGCCAGTTCCCGCGCTTCCGTTGCCTACGGCTAACGGGCCCCGGTTGCGGTCCGGCAAGGGAGGCCAGTTCCCGCGCTTCCGTTGCCTACGGCTAACGGGCCCCGGTTGCGGTCCGGCAAGGGAGGCCGGTGCCCGCGCTTCCGTTGCCTACGGCTAACGGGCCCTGGTTGCGGTCCGGGACGGGATGCCAGTTCCCGGGTTTCCGTTGCCTGGGGCTGACGGCTCCGGTCGGGATCCGGCAAGGGAGGCCGGTGCCCGCGCTTCCGTTGCTTGTGGTTGCTGGCTGTGGTTCGGGGCGGATGCGGGGGGCTTGAACAGGAACCGGTGGGCGTGAACAAGGTATTACCTGTTCACGGCCCCCACCGGGTAGGCGCACCCCCGGGTTGTGGCCGGCGCGACCGAAGCCACCGCGCACAGCTACGCCGTACCGGCCACGCCTGGGACGGATCAGCCCATTTGGTGGGCTCACCCACCGGGTTATGGGTGGGCTAGCTGCATGCGGTTGGCCGACCCACAATTTGCCTGGCCCGCCCATCAAATGGGGTGCCGCGCGGCGTCGTACCGGGATTTCGTGGTGGCAGTGGGCCGTGGCGTTAGGTGGGTGGGTGGTCGAGGAGGGTTTTGATGTGGTTGGCGGCCATGACGTCCAGGGCGAGGTCCAGGTCGGGGCCGTAGGTGCGGAGGGCCAGGGAGAGGTGTTCGCGCATGTGGTGGCGGGCGCGGTCGGGGTCCCGGGCGGTGATGGCTTCGAGGATCTCGGGGTGGTGCGGGACGCCTGGTTCGGCGATGGAGGGGTCCGAGTTCGAGCGGAGCATCATCTCGAACATCATGCCGCCGATGGAGGAGAGCATGATGCGGAGAACGGGGTTGCCGGCGGCGGCCGCGATGGTGTCGTGGAACTCGAGGTCGGCGCGGGCTTTGACGACCGGGTCGAGGGCCGCGATCATCGCGGCGTTGGCGGTGCGCATCGCTTCGATCTGGGCTTCGGTGGCGCGTTCGGTGGCGAGGCCGACGATCTCGACCTCGATCGGGATCCGGGCCTCGATCAACTGGCGGACGGTCGGGCGGCCGGCGCGGTAGAGGGCGTCGTAGCTGCGGGCGTCGGCGGTGGACTGGTCGATGACGAAGGAGCCGCGGCCGGGGGCGACCTCGATCAGGTGCTGGGCCTCGAGGCGGCGGAGGACCTCGCGCAGGACGTTGCGGCTGGCTCCGAACTGTACGGCGAGCTCGCGCTCCGAGGGCAGTTTGGCGCCGACCGGGATCGCGCCGGAGCGGATCTCGTTCTGCAGCCGCCGGGCGATGCTCTCGGTGAGCAGACCCCGGTGGGCAGGCGGTTCGAAGGCATCGGCTGGCACAGCACGAAGCTACCCCAGCCGGGCGGCCTGCGCGGTCCGATCCTTCTCGATCGTGGTTGCGAGCTGCTTCACGCCCGCCTCCTGGCCGGCGGCCTGCACACTGCGGGTGACGAGGGCCGACTGGGCCAGGTGGTCCTTCACCTCGGCCCGCAGCACCTTGTCGAAGGCAGGGCCGCGCAGCTTCTGCAGCGCGACCACCTCCTCCTCGGTCATCATCCCGGGCATGTTGTGTCCCTGATGCGCGTTCCCACTCGGCAACCGGGCACGGTCGCGAAGCGCGTTCAGCTGCTTGAGCTCGGTCTGATGAGCAACGGTCAGTTCCGCGGCCAATCGCCGTACGGCGGGGTCCGTGGAGTTGGTCGGCGCGAAGCCGAGGACCCGGAGGAACTGTTCGTCCATCGGAATCATCAGCCCGAGCCAGGCGGCGTCCGTCGGGTTGAACGCCGGGTCGACCGAGGAAGCGACGGTGGCCGCCGGAGCAGGGGGCTGGGGCTGCGAGCCACAACCTGCGAGCACTCCGGCGACCAACGCCAGTACTAGGTACTTCTTCACGGATGGCCGTCCGCCCCGCACTTGATGATCGGGCGGATGCAGTCGTTGACGCGGCGAGCCATCTCGTCCACCGGCCACGCGTTGAAGAAGTCACCGTGCATGGTGAACCCGCCACCACTCGCCAACCGGAAGCCGGCGGTCGAGCCGCTCACCGGATAACGCAGTACCTGCCGCAGCTTCGGCACCGGGACCGGGTGGGTCGCCGGGCAGTCGCCGTTCACCGGGTACGCCATGTGGCTCTTGTGATCCGGTGAGTCGAGGTCGCGACCGTTCCAGCACTGCGGGAAGTCGAGGTACGACTCCAGCATCGACCCGGCCGGACAGGTGATGAAGTCGTGCCCGGAACCCGCGTCACCGGCGTGAAGACACGACCACCGGGAGATGGTGTTGTCGTTCGGCCCGGTGGCTTTCGCGTTACCGGCAACGATCCTCAACCCGTACGGCAGCGGCTGGGTGCGCGCGATCACATCATCGCGAACGCCTTCACCCAGGTAGTAGAACGTCGTCCCCGTCGGCTCGACCGGCTGGTTGTTCGAGTAGAACGTCGGCACCCAGTACGACGACCTGTCGATCGACGGGTTGCAACTGGTCGGCGAATTGGCCAGGTCGTCCACGGTTGTGTTCGCGTTCGTCACCGTGGCACCGAAGAAGCTGTGCATGTGCGAGGCACCAGGCATGTTCGGGAACACGATCGGGTCGTCGGGCAGCCGGTGCGTGTACGCGCAGTCCGCCAGGAACTCCGCGACCCGGACGATCGGGCCGCCGGTCCCGCCGTACACCTGGAACTCCCAGAGCGACGCCCCGTACTGCGTCGCGCGCTCGGTGATCAGGATCCGGACGTACCGGCCGGAACCATTGACGGTGAGGTTCTGCTCGCCGCCGGTGCCGTTGGTGGTCGTCTGGACGGTGGTCCATTCATTGCCGGTGCTGGACGTCTGGATCTGGAACCCGCGAGCGTACGCCGCCTCCCAGCGCAGCAGCACGCGGTTGAACGACTGGGTCGATCCGAGGTCGATCCGCAGCCACTGATTGTCGGTGAAGCTGCTGGCCCACCGGGTTCCGTTGTTGCCATCGACGGCCGCGGCGGCCGGCGTACCGGCGTTCTCGGTCGAGGACGCGAGGGCCGGGCGGCCTTGGGACAGCAGGGTTTCAGCAGCTTGTGCGTTGCCCGACGCCACCAGGAAGGCGCCGAGGACCGCGAGCACGGTCAGTAGAGCTCTTTTCATCAGCGGACCCCTCTCAGTGGTAGACGCGGACGTAGTCGACGAGCATGCGGGACGGGAACGGGGTGGCAGCGTTCGGCGGACCGGGGAAGTCGCCGCCCACGGCCAGATTCAGGATCAGGTAGAACGGGTGGTCGTAGATCCACGGCCCGCGTGTCGCCTCGAGCTGCGCCTTGTCGACGGTGAAGACCGTGGTGCCGTCGACCTGGTAGGTGATGCCGGTGGAGTTCCACAGCATCGTCCAGGTGTGGAAGTCGTTGGCGAAGTCCGCTCCGCCGGGCAGACCGTAGGTCCCGCCGTACCCGCCGGCGCCGTTGTAGGCCGGGGCGTGCAGCGTGGAGTAGCCCTTGGTGGTCTCGCGACCGAGGATCTCCATGATGTCGATCTCGCCGTTGTACGGCCACGGGCGTCCGGTGAGGAAGTCGCTCCCCATCATCCAGAACGCCGGCCACAGGCCGTTGTCCTTCGGCACCTTGATCCGGGCCTCGACCTTGCCGTAGGTCGTGTCGAACTTGGTGCCGGTGTTGATCCGGCCGGATGTGTACTGGCAGACGCCCTTACCGCTGACCGGGTCGATCGGGCACGCCGTACCGGGGGTCTCCTGGCGCCGGGCCTCGATCACGAGGTGGCCCTGGCCGTCGGTCTGGACGTTGTCGTTGTTGGTGTAGACCTGCAGCTCGTTGTTCTGGCCGATGCCGGGGTCGGCGCGCCACTTCGTCGCGTCCGGCTTGGCGCCGGCCGGGGTGTCGAAGTTGTCCTGCCAGATCAGCTGCGGCGGGTTCGCCGGGTCGGCCGGCGGGGTCGGCGGCGTGTTCGGCGCTCCCCCGGTCCCGTAGACCTGGAACTCCCACAGCGAATACCCGTACGGCGAGTTGCGCTCCGTACCGTACATCCGGACGTAGCGGCCGGTGCCCGAAACGGTCAGCGTCTGCTTGAACCCGGGGCCGGTGGTGGTCGAGTAGATCGTGGACCAGTTGTTCGCGTCGTTCGAGACCTGCAACTGGTAGGACTTCGCGGAGGCCGGATCCCATTGCAGGACGACCTTGTCGATCTGCGCGGTCGCGCCGAGGTCGACGTAGATCCAGCCCGGGTCGACCCAGCCGGAGTCGGTCGCGGTCGCCCAGCGGCTGGCCGGGTCGAGGTCGAACGCACGGGCCGGGGTGCACTCGAAGCAGTTGCCGTCACTCTGCTGCGTGGAGGCGAAGCCTGGCTTGTTGTAGGACAGCAAACCGGAACCCGGGCCAGGGCCGCTGGTGCTGCCGAAGACCTTGAACTCCCACAGCGAGTAACCCCACTGTGTCGCTCGCTGCGTGCCCACCAGGCGGACGTAGCGACCGGTACCGCTGACATTCAGAGTTTGGTTGCCTCCGGCACCATTCGTGGTGCTGTTGATCGTCGTCCAGGTGTTGCCGTCGGTGGAGGTCTGGATCTGGAAGGCGGTCGCGTACGCCGCCTCCCAGCTGAGCTGGACCTGGTTGACCGCGGAGGACGTGCCGAGGTCGACCTGGATCCACTGCGGATCGCCGAACGCACTCGACCAGCGGGTGCCAGGGTCGCCGTCGACAGCCGAGGCGGCGCCGAAGACGACGTTCTCGGAGGAGGAGGCGGTGGCGGTCTTGCCTTGGGACAGCAGTACGTCGGCGGCGCGCGCGGGGAGCGCGACGAGGATGCCGATCAGGATCGAGAGGGCGGCCAACGCGGCCGCGGCTCGGTAGCGGACTCTGGGGCGGGCGAGATATGGCATGGGCGGTCTCCGGGGGCAGTCGGAAGATGCGCATCAGGGAACGTTCCCTGAGGGTGAGACTGTGCCCGTGAGGGAACGGTGTCAAGAGTTGACAGGTTCCGGAACCGTGGGATCCTCAAGAGCATGAGACGGCCGACCTTGCATGCGGTGGCGGCCCGGGCCGGGGTGTCGAAGTCGAGCGTTTCCCGCGTGATCAACGGGGAGCCGACGGTCGCGCCCGCGATCCGGGAGATCGTGATGGCCGCGGTCGCCGAGCTCGGCTACGTGCCGAACGGCGCGGCCCGCAACCTGGTCACCCAGCGGACCAACACGATCGCGATCATCGTCTCCGACCCCCCGGCCGGTCTGGTCTCCGACGACCCGATGTTCGCGATGGTCGTCCGCGCCGCGAGCCGCGAACTGGAACGCGCCGGCAAGCAGGTCTCACTCGTCCTCGCCGGCTCCGACGAGAGCCGGCTGCGCGTCGAGCAGTATCTGGCCGGCGGTCACGTGGACGGCGCGATCCTGGTCTCGATGGACGGCGCCGATCCGCTCCCCGGCGTACTGTCACGGACCGGACTCCCGATCGTCTCGCACGGCCGGCTCGCGACCCCGGGCCTGATGCCGTGGGTCGACAACGACAACCACGGCGGCGCGACCCAGGCCGTCCGGCATCTGCTCGATCAGGGCCGGCGCCGGATTGCCACCATCTCCGGGCCGCTCGACATGACCGCCGCACAGGAGCGCCTCGCGGCGTACCGGGACACGTTGAAGGACACCGGACGTCGTTCGATCGTTGCCCTCGGCGACTTCACCCGCATCTCCGGCGCCGAGGCGATGCGCCAACTACTGGACGACGATCCGGGCCTGGACGCCGTCTTCGCCGCGAACGACCTGATGGCGATCGGCGCGCTGCGCACCCTGCGCCAAGCCGGTCGCCGCGTCCCCGACGACGTTGCTGTCATCGGCTTCGACGACATCGAGGCCGCGCTCTACACCGCTCCCGCGCTGACCACCATCCGCTCCCCCATGACCGATCAGGCGATCCAAACCACCCAGCTCCTCCTCGACCTTCTCGCTCATGGCAGCGCCGACCCCGTCACCCTCCCGACCGAACTGATCGTCCGCGAATCGGCGTGAGCACGTCAGGGCAAGTCGCAGCCGCCTTCGAGCTGGGCGAACCTGAAGGCGACCTCGTCCACATCCGGCGCGGGGACAGCGACGCCTGGCGCCTCAACACGTCCACCGGCAGCTACTTCGTCAAGGGCTATCTGGGTGAGGTGTCGGCCGACCAGCTCGCGATCGCGACGGCGTTCGAGCAGCGCGCACTCGATGCAGGGGTCGACATGCCGAAGCCGATCGACTCCTCGCTGGGCTGGGTGACCCGCATCGACGATCGCCTGTTCCGGGTGTACCCATGGATCGAGGCCGGCCCCACCCAGGACGTCTCAGTCTGGCTCGGCCAGACGATGGCGCGAGTGCATCAACTCCAGCCCCTCGCCCAGATCGGCCTGCCACCGTGGTGGCAGCAAACCGTTCCCCCACTCACCGGTCGCCCATCATGGGCGAGCTTGTACGACGACGCCGTACCGCACCTGATCGCGATCGCCGAACGCATCGCGGAGCTCGCCGAAACAGCCCCGGACCCCGTGCTCACCCACGGCGACTTCAAACCCCACAACATCGTGGCATCGCCCACCGGCCCCATGCTCGTCGACTGGGACAGCGTCCGCACCGACAGCGCAGCCCTAGAAGCAGGCCGAGTCGCCTACACCTTTGCCGCCGGCAACCCCCAGCAAATCAACAAGATCCTCACCGCATACGTCGCCGCCGGTGGCGAACTGGATTGGTCCGGCCCAGACCTCTTCCTCAGCGTCGCCCGCCACGACCTACAAATCCTCAACGACCTGATCCAAGCCTCACTCGGCCAAACTCCCCCAGCCCCCTGGATGGGCAACATCGAAACCACCATCACCACCACCCTCCAAAACCTCCCCCACAAACTCATCCAGCTCCGCACCCTCACCCAGGGCAGGTAGTCACGCCTCCGCCGAGCCCTAAGCAACGCGAGCCTCGGCCACCGGCCTCCCTTGCCGGACCGCAACCACTGCCGGTCAGCCCTAGGCAACGGAAACTCGGTCGCCGGCGTCCTTTCCGGACCGCAACCAGAGCCCGCCAGCCACCGGCGACCGCGATCCACGTTGCCTCGGGCTGACGGGCTGTGGCTGAGGTGCGAGATCTTTCGCTATCCGGTCGATTTTGGGTGCTCGGCGACGAAAATCCACCGGATAACGCGCGACCTCCCGGGCAGCCCCGATCGGCGGCACGGATCGGCCGGGAGTTGCACTATCCGGTGGATTGGGGGCACTCAGTGACGAAAATCCACCGGATAACGGGGTCAGGTGGGCGGGCCTAGGCAGTCGGTGGCTGCGGATACGGCGGCGGTGCGGAGGGCTTGTAGGGGTTCGTCGTCGAACATGACTGCTGAGTCGGAGAGGCCGCCCAGGGCGACCATGGCTCGGACCTTGGCGTCGAGGGTTGGGGTGGGGCCGATGAGGAGTTCGGTGAGGCGGGCTCGCCATTCCATGAAGCGGCTGGCGAGTTTGAGTTCGGTGAGGACGGCCAGGTCGCGGATGACGATCTGGATCAGCCAGCGGTGCTTGTGGGCGAGGTCGAAGTACGACGTCAGCAGGTCCTGCGGGGCTACCGGGGCGGCTGCTTCCTGGGTGGCGACGTAGGCGTCGAAGTCGTCGATGAGGGGCTGGACGAGGCTGCGCAGGAGCTCCTCGCGGGACGCGAAGTGGTAGTAGAGCGCGGGCTTGGTGACGCCGAGGCGCTCGGCGATGTCGCGCAGGCTGGTCTGCTGGACGCCGCGCTCGGCGAACAGCTCGACCGCGACCTGCTGGATCCGGGCCTTCGGGTCGTCCGTGCGCAGTCTCGGCATGTGTCGAGGATAACTGACCTTCCGTTAAGTAAACCCGTTGACACGACCCCGGCGACCCTGCTTACCTTCCGTTAAGTAAACAAAGGAGGCACGCCATGAAAGTCCTCATTTCAGGCGCGAGCGTGGCCGGACCGGTGCTCGCCTACTGGCTGGACCGGTACGGCGTCGAGACCACCGTCGTCGAGCGCACGCCGGCGCTCCGGCACGGCCTCGGCGGGCATGCGGTCGACCTGTTCGGACCGGCCACCGACGTCGTACAGAGGATGGGACTCTGGGACGAGATCACCGCATCCCGGACGATGATCGAGGAGCTGACGATCGAGCGCTCCGGCGGCCGTCCGGTGCACGTCGACCTCGGCCGCCTGTACGCCGGGATGTCGGATCAGCACGTGGAGATCCTGCGCGGCGAACTGACCCGGATCCTGTCTGCCGCGGATCCGTCCGAATATCTGTTCGGCGACTCGATCACCAGCCTGACCGACGACGGCGCCGGGGTCGACGTGACCTTCGAGCGCAGCGAACCTCGGCGATTCGACCTGGTGATCGGCGCGGACGGCATGCACTCGAACGTCCGCCGACTGGCCTTCGGACCCGAAGAGTCGATGCGCCGCCACCTCGGCGGCTACCTCGCGGTCTACTCATTGCCGAACCTCTTCGACCTCGGTACCCGCATGCTCACGCACCAGTCCGTCAACCGGCTGGTCGGAACATACAGCGTCCGTCAGACTGGACAGTCCCGAGCAATGTTCCTGTTCCGGACCGCGACCGAGCTCGAGTACGACCACCGCGACAAGGATCAGCAGAAGCGCTTACTGGCAAAGGAGTTCCGTGACTACGGCTGGCGCGTACCGCAACTGCTCGAGCACCTCGAAGCTGCCGACGACTTCTACTTCGACGCCATCGCCCAGATCACCCTCGACACCTGGCAGCGCGGCCGGATCGGCCTCGTCGGCGATGCCGGCTACTGCCCCGCGCCCGCAGTCGGTGGTGGAACCAGCCTGGCCGTCGCGACGGCCTACATCCTCGCCGGCGAGCTCGCCGCGCACGGCCCCGCCGGTCTGCGCAGCTACGAGCTGAAGGTCCGGCGCATGGTGGACCTGAGCCGGGCGATCGGGCCGAAGGTGATGGGCACGATCATCCCGGGCGGACCGGCCGCACTCCGCCTCCTCCCGCTGGCGGCATCCGTCGTACCGAAGTTGCCGACTCCGGTCCAGCGCTTCATCTGGTCGCAGAACGCCGTCGGCAAGGCGCTCGGCTCGACGCCACTGCCGGACTACTCCGCTCTAACAAAGAGCCCTAGTCCAGGATCTCCCGCAAACCCAGTCCAGTCAGGCGGTCCCGGAGCCACTCCAGCTCCTTGACGATGCGTTTGGCGAGCTGCACTCGAGTCCGCGGCTGGCGGGGCCAGGTGTAGGTCTCCGACTCCAGATGGTGTGTCATCGGGTGCCCGCCGCCGACCATCCGGTTCAGACACTCATCCAGTACGGCGGTGGTCGCAGTCAGCGGCGCAGGCGGCGGCTCACTGGCGGCGATGTGCGCGTGCATCCGCCAGCAGGCGTGGCCGGACAACTGGTAGGCCAGGTCGACGTCATCGACCCCTGGCCCACACCACTCGCGCACCTGACGCAGATACTTCGGATCACTCAAGTCATTCAGCGCCTGGCGACCGACTCCGTCGGAGGGGTCGACCAACTGCGGCGCTACCGACAGCTGCGCCTTCACCACATCCACACCGGCTCGCCATAGCGTTTCGAACGCCGGACCGGGCTCCTCGAACTGGACCGCCAGATGACACGTGTCCAGTCCGAGGCCGATCCGCGACTTCCCGGCGTCCGGGCTGACGTAGTTGCTCAACCAGCCGGCGGCCTGCCCGACCATCTCCAGCACGCACCCTGGCTCAGGCTCGACCGCAATCCGGATCCGGTGGCCGGTACGGCGCTCTGTCCGGTCCAGGTGGAATTCCAGCCGGTCGAACGCCACCCGGGTCGCCTCGTTGCGCTGCTTCGACCATGGCTCGCGCCAGGCCAGCGGAAGCGTCGAGATCGAGCCGTACGACGCATCTGCCGGCAGCAGCTCGGCAAGGATGTCGACCAGGTCGACGGTGTACCGCAGGCGCTCGGTGTCGGTCCAGTCCGGGCAGTAGACCTTCGAACCGACCACCTTGTCGGCGAACGCCGAGTGGGCGACGCCGTTCAGCGAAACGACCTCCAGCTGCTGACGAGCCAACGCACGCTGCAGCTTGCGCAGTGCGACCGGCGAGTTGGCCAGCCGGTCGGCGAGTGGGCTCACCAGCCAGAGCCCGATGCCGAGCGTCGGGACGCCGAGCTCAGCCCGGGCCACCCCCGCACAGCCGTCCAGCCACTTGATCAGCTCGTCCAGCTCCGTGGCAGGCAGAACTGTGGCGGAGTACCCCAGATGGACGGTGGAACCGTCCCGATGGCGGAATCTCATCAGTTGCTCCTCACCCCGTATTGGCCACAGAAGGTAGTCATTGGCGGACTCTCTGTGACCTAATTGCACTGTAGGAGGCTGGGCCTCTCGGGGGAAGGGCTGATTTTCAGTTGTTGTCAACGGGTTGCGCGACGCTGACCAAATCCCGGTTGCGGTCGGCCACCGCAAGGGCAGCGAGCGTGGTGGTGAGCGGTACGGCGGCGATGATCCCGAGGCTTCCGACCAGGCCGCGGACGACCTCCATCGCGACCATCTCGGTCGACAGCACGTACTGACCCGGCAGCCCCTGGATCGCGAATGTGATCAGCACCGGCATCGCAGCACCGGCGTACGCGAGGACCAGCGTGTTCACGACGGAGGCGACGTGGGTGCGGCCGATCCGCAGCCCGGCGCTGATCAGCTCAGCGCGGGACGCGGACGGATTGGCAGCCGAAAGCTCCCACACCGCGGCAGCCTGGGTGACCGTGACGTCGTCGAGCACACCCAGCGCACCGATCACCATGCCCGCGACCAGCAGACCGGTCAGACTCAGATTCGGGAAGAACTGCTTGGCCGCTGACGCTCCGTCCGACGCGAGACCGGTCAGCTGACAGAACTTGGTGAAGAACCACCCCAGTACGACGGTCATCCCGAGCGCGGCGATGGTCCCGGACAACGCGATCGAGCTCTCGGCGTTGATCCCGTGCGTCAGGAAGAGCGCTATCGCCATGATCACCGTGCCGCCGACGACCGCGACCAGCAGTGGATTCGAGCCCTTCAGGATCGCCGGCAGGATGAACTGCGTCAGCATCACCGCGGTCACCGCGAGCGCGATCAACGCGGCGAATCCGCGCCAGCGGGACAGCGCGATCACGGCCGCCGCGAAGACCAGGGCCAGGATCAGCAACGGCTTGGTGCGGTCGTGATCGACGTACTGATAGCGATCGGCGATATCCTTCGCGTCGCTCTGGACGCCGAGCATGATCGACTGGCCGACCTCGACCGAGATCGGCACCTTGCCCGCCTGCGGCACCTGGACCGGCGCGACCTGCCCCTTGTCCGCGCCGGTCGACAGCTTGATCGACGCGAGATCGCACTGATCCCGCTTGTCCGGGCACGGCACGAGCTTGGTGACCTCGCCGCGGGCCGTCTCGGTCTGGTACGACGCGACCTTCACCCCGCCGCCCGGCCACATCACGATCATCGCGATCACCGCGGCCGTGATCAGCGGTGCGAGCACAGCCGCGACCACGATCCGGACCCGGCGGGCGACGATCGCGTCCTGGTCCACCACCGACGTGTCCACGACGTGATCGCCATGGCCGTGACCATGCCCGTGACCGTGCCCTGCCGGGGTTTCGAGGGTACGCCGGCGGGTCCCCCGGCGCTCGGCGCGGCGGCGCCCCACGGGTCGGCTGCTCATCGGTTGAACTCCCTGTTTTGACAATCATCTCCAACTAAATGAAAATGATTGTCATGAGATCTAATGCTCGCGCTGTCGTCGCCGGTGCCGCCGTCCTGGCGGCCGTCGCTCTCGCCGGATGTGGCGGGTCACCGTCCGCCGGTGGCTCCGGCGGCAAGCTCGACGTCGTTGCTTCGTTCTACCCGCTCGAGTTCATCGCCCGCACAGTGGGGGGTGACGCGGTCGATGTCACCACCCTGACCGCACCCGGCGTGGAGCCGCACGACCTCGAGCTGACGCCGAAGCAGGTCGGCCAGATCGCAGGCGCGAAGCTGGTCGTCTACGAGAAGAGCCTGCAGCCGGCCGTCGACGAGGCCGTCGAGCAGAACGCGAAGGACGCCGGCTTCGACGTCGCCCCGGCCGGTCAGCTCGAGGCCACCGGCGCGGACTTCGAGGAGCACGAGGAGGGCGACGTCAAGCCCGCCGCCCACAACGAGAAGGCCCTCGACCCGCACTTCTGGCTGGACCCGGTCCGGTACGCCGCGGTCGTGACCGCCGTCGCGGACAAGCTGGCCGCGGCCGACAGCGCCAACGCGGACGGCTACAAGGCCCGCGCCAAGACGCTGCTCGACGAGGTCGGCAAGCTCGACACCGAGTACAAGACGGGTCTGGCGAACTGCAAACTCAAGACGTTCGTGACGAGCCACCAGGCCTTCGCCTACCTCGCGAAGCGGTACGGTCTGACGATGGTCGGGATCGCCGGATTCACCCCGGACGCCGAGCCGACCCCGACCCGCATCAAGGAGGTGCAGGAGATCGTGAAGTCGCAACACGTCACCACGATCTTCTACGAGGAGCTGGTCAGCCCGAAGGTGGCCGAGTCGATCGCGCGTGACGTCGGTGTCAAGACCGCCGTCCTGAGCCCGATCGAGGGTCTGTCGGACGCCAACTCCTCCGAGACCTACCTGAGCCTGATGCGGGAGAACCTCTCCGAGCTCCGGAAGGCGAACAGCTGCGCGTGACATCTCCCTCCAAAGACGCGGAACCAGACACCGCCGCGAAGGCCGTCCAGGTCACCGATCTCTCGGTCGACCTGGGCGGTCGCCTGGTGTTGCGGGGCGTCAACCTGCAGATCCGCCAGGGCGAGGTGGTCGCCGTACTGGGGACCAACGGCTCCGGCAAGTCCACTCTGATCAAGACCGTGGTCGGACTGCTTCCGGCCGCCCGTGGCGAGGTCCGCCTGTTCGGTACGCCGGTTCCGCGGTTCCGAGCGTGGAAGCGGATCGGGTACGTACCGCAGCGGATCACCGCAGCGGGCGGCGTACCGGCGACCGTGTATGAAGTGGTGTCGTCCGGGCTGTTGTCGCGGCGGCGGATCTTCGCACCGCTGGGTGCGGCCGGGAAGGCTGCGATCGAGGACGCGCTGCGGGTCGTGGACATGGCCGACCGGCGCAAGGACGCGGTCGCCGAGCTGTCCGGCGGTCAGCAGCAGCGGGTGCTGATCGCCCGCGCGCTGGTCTCGGATCCGGAGCTGCTGATCCTCGACGAGCCGACGGCCGGGGTCGACCTGGCCAGTCAGCAGATCTTCGCGGACGCGATCCGCGAGCGGGTCGAGCGCGGCACGACCGTGGTGATGGTCAGCCACGACCTCGGCCCGATGGACGCGCTGATCGACCGCTCGGTCATCCTGCGCCGCGGCCGGATCGTGTACGACGGTCCCCCGCACGCCTCGCAGACCCATGCGCACGTCCATCACTCACACACTGACGACGAACCAGGCTGGCTGACCTCATGACTCTCTTCCAGCTGGAGTTCATGCAGCGCGCGCTGATCGCGGGGCTGCTGACCGGGCTGTCCGCGCCGGCGATCGGCACGTACCTCGTGCAGCGGCGGCTGTCGCTGATGGGTGACGGCATCGGCCACATCGCGATCACCGGTGTCGCCCTGGGTCTCCTGACGGGTACGGCGCCGGTCTTGACCGCGATCATCGTTTCGATCGTCGGTGCGACCGCTATCGAGTTCGTCCGGGCCCGTGGGAAGGCTTCCGGCGATGTGGCGCTCGCGCTGCTCTTCTACGGCGGTATTGCGGGTGGTGTGCTGCTCATCGGCCTAGCTGGTCAAGGCGCAGCCACACTGAACACCTATCTGTTCGGCTCACTCACCACGGTCTCCGCCAGCGACCTGTACGTCGTGGTCGGGCTGGCCGTGACTGTCCTGGTGATCGCCATCGGGCTGGGGCCGCAGCTGTTCGCGGTCTGCCAGGACGAGGAGTTCGCTCGGGTCACCGGGCTACGGGTCCAGCTGCTGAACCTGCTGATCGCCGTGATGGCCGCAGTGACCGTGACCGTGGCGATGCGGACTGTCGGGCTGCTGCTGGTCAGTGCGCTGATGGTGGTGCCGGTGGCGACTGCACAGCAGATCACCCGGTCCTTCCGCAGCACGTTCGTGACTGCGTGCGCGATCGGTGTGACCGCGTGCCTGGCGGGCATCATCACGTCGTACAACGCGAACGTCGCTCCGGGCGCAACCATCGTCGTGCTGGCACTGGCCGGGTTCGTGGTGGCCGCGACAGTCGGGACGCTGTTGCGGCGGCGCTCCGGCAGGGTCGCTCCACTGGACGACGAGGAGCCGGAGGTCGGCGTACCAGGTCCGGAGCCGCACGTCGTGAGCGCCGGGCACCCGCACGCGCACGGCGAGGAGTGCAGTCACAAGAAGGTCGAACACGGCGATCACGTCGACTACGTTCACGACGGTCACCTGCACGCCGCGCACGGCGACCACTGGGATGAGCACTAGTGGCGCACGGCGGGGAGGCTTCGAGTGATTGCGGTGTCCAGGTGCGTGCATCGGGGTGCTTGGGGAGCGTCTTCGATGTGGTTCATCGTAGATGCTCGCCAAGTGCCGCGAGGTGCGTGCCTGGGCGCCGCAAGCGCCGAAGAATCCCCGCCGTGTGCCACTCGTTTGCTGAGTTCTGAGACAATTGCTGGCGTTGCCGCGGAAAAGCCGGTGAGGACAGGAGGAACGGTGGCTATCGGAACACGCTCGACCCGTCAGCGCGCTGCGGTCGCTTTGGCGCTCGACACGCTGGACGACTTCCGGACCGCGCAGGAGATCCACGCGCAGCTCCGTTCGTCAGGCGAGGCCGTCGGGCTCACCACCGTGTACCGGACGCTGCAGGCGCTGGCCGACTCCCGCGAGGTCGACGTCCTCCGGACAGCCGACGGCGAGACGGCGTACCGGCGCTGTTCGAAGGGTCACCACCACCACCTGGTCTGCCGCAACTGCGGCCGCACCGTGGAGGTCGAGGGCCCGGCCGTCGAGCGCTGGGCCGACAAGGTCGCGGCCGAACACGGCTACGCCGACATCAGCCACACCCTGGAGATCTTCGGCACCTGCGCCGACTGCCAGAAGGTGACCTGACACACATTTGCCTTTGAGCGCACTCGAAGGTTTACGGTCGAAGACATGAACACGATCGTCGCCGCTCCCGTGGATGTCGAGCTGCTCGGGCTGCTGGAGCTTCCTCCGGATCTACCCGACCGCCTGTCGATCGCCGAGGCGGCCGAGATCACCGGTCTGACCGCTCACACCCTGCGGTACTACGAACGCTCCGGCCTCGTCACCGTCGACCGGGACGACTCCGGGTACCGGTCGTACGGCCGACAGGCGATGGCGCGGATCGTGTTCATCAGCCGATTGCGTGCCTCCGGGATGACGATCGGCACGATCGAGCTCTACATCGACCTTGTCGAGCAGGGTGCGGAGACCGAGCCGTTGCGGCTCGCGCTGATGCAGGCCCACCGCGCCACGATCCTGGAGAGCCTGCACGAGCTGCAGGCCGCGCTCGCGGTCACCGACTACAAGATCGCCACCTACACCAAGTAGCGACTACTTTCCTCCGCGCCGGTTCGTGGGCGGAGCCATGCCTGAATCTGGAGAAGCATCATGACACTGGACACTGTGAAACTGGGCGGGAGCGGCTCCGAGGTCAGCCGGTTGGGGCTGGGCTGCATGGGGATGAGCTTCGCGTACGGCGAGCCCGACGACACCGAGTCCGTCGCCACCCTGCACCGGGCGCTCGACCTGGGTATCACCTTCCTCGACACCGCCGACATGTACGGCTTCGGCGCCAACGAGGAGCTGATCGGACGAACGATCAAGGACCGTCGCGACGAGGTGTTCCTGGCGACCAAGTTCGGGATCGTCGGTGATCCGCGGGACCGCGCGGCCCGCGGCGTGGACGGCTCACCGGAGTATGTGCGTGCCGCGATCGACAGGTCGCTCACCCGCCTCGGCGTCGACCACGTCGAGCTGTACTACCAGCACCGCGCCGATCCCGCCGTGCCGATCGAGGAGACCGTCGGGGTGATGGCCGAGCTGGTCGAGGCCGGGAAGGTGCGGTATCTCGGGCTGTCGGAGGCGTCGGCGGACACCATTCGGCGGGCCCATGCGGTGCACCCGATCACCGCCGTCCAGAGCGAATGGTCGTTGTTCAGCCGGGACATCGAGGAGTCGGTGCTGCCGACCTGCCGGGAGCTCGGGATCGGGATCGTGCCGTACTCGCCGCTTGGGCGCGGCATGCTGACCGGGGCACTCCCGGAGCAGCTGGCCGCGGACGACTTCCGGCGGACGCTCCCCCGCTTCACCGGCACGAACCTCGACACGAACCTGACGCTGGTCGACCGGGTCCGCGCGATCGCCGCCGGCATCGGCGCGACACCCGGGCAGGTCGCGCTCGCCTGGGTCCTTGCGCAGGGCAACGATGTGGCGCCGATCCCGGGGACCAAGCGCCGGAAGTATCTTGAGGAGAACGCCGGAGCCCTGCAGCTGGAGCTGAGCCCGGAGACACTCGCCGCGCTCTCCGAGCTCACCCCGGCCGGGGCCCGCTACCCGCAGATGAGCTGGGTCGATCGGAGTACTGCACCGCTGGGTTGATAGGCTGAAGGCAGTAAGCCTTCCGTACCGGACGATTCCGGCGGGAGGCTTTCTGCGTTCCGAGCGGAGGAGACGGTGATGAGCGACCTGGCGGTACGGCGGTTCGACGAGGGCGATCGGGTGGTGATGGAGCGGCTGTACCTGATGTTTCGGCATGACCTGTCCGAGTTCCAGGGGCAGTTGCCGAAGGCAGACGGGAGTTATCGGAGCGACTGGCTGGAGTCGGCGCTGACCGGGGATCCGGAGTGGGCGGGGTACCTCTTCCACATCGGCGAGCACCCGGTGGGGTACTGCCTGATGCGGGCACTGCAGCAGCCGGTGCATGTGTTGAACAGCTTCTTCATCGTGCGGCCGATCCGCCGCGGCGGGCACGGGCTGCGCGCGGTCCAGGAGGTGCTTTCGCACCACCCTGGGCCGTGTGAGGTCGCGTTTCAGGACAACAACGAGACCGCGGTGCGCTTCTGGCGACGGGTCGGGGAGGCGATGTCGGGCGACGCGTGGACCGAAGAGCACCGACCCGTCAAGGGCCGGCCCGACGCGCCGCCGGACACCTGGATCTCTTTCACTGTCTAGAAAAGGACAACCGACCTCAGCACGTCGCCGCCGTGCATCTTGGTGAACGCTGACTCCACGTCCTCCAGGGCAATCGTCTCGGAGACGAAGCGGTCGAGCGGCAGCCGGCCCTGCAGGTGGAGGTCGATCAGCAGCGGGAAATCACGGCTCGGCAGACAGTCGCCGTACCAGCTGGACTTGAGGGAACCGCCGCGGCCGAAGAAGTCCAGCAGCGGCATGTCGAGGCGCATCTCCGGCGTCGGTACGCCGACCAGCACGACGGTGCCGGCCAGGTCGCGACCGTAGAAGGCCTGCTTCCAGGTCTCGGGGCGGCCGACCGCATCGATCACCACATCGGCGCCGAACCCGCCGGTCAGCTCCTGGATCGCCTCGACCACACCGTCGTGGTCGAGGTCCTTCGAGTTGATCGTGTGGGTCGCGCCGAGCTCCTGGGCGGTGCTCAGTTTGCGGTCGTCGAGGTCGATCGCGATCACCTTCGCGGCCCCGGCCAACCGCGCGCCGACGACTGCCGCCGTACCGACTCCGCCGGAACCGATCACGGCGACGGTGTCACCGCGGCCGACGTTCCCGGTGTTGATGGCGGCGCCGAGGCCGGCCATCACGCCGCAGCCGAGCAACCCGGCGACCTCGGCCTTGGCGGCCGGGTCGACCTTGGTGCACTGGCCGGCCGCGACCAGCGTCTTCTCGGCGAAGGCACCGATACCGAGCGCCGGGCTGAGCTCGGTGCCGTCCTTGAGCGTCATCTTCTGCTTGGCGTTGTGCGTGTTGAAGCAGTACCAGGGGCGGCCACGCTGGCAGGCGCGGCAGGTGCCGCAGACCGCACGCCAGTTCAGTACGACGAAGTCGCCCGGCTGCACGTCGGTGACGCCGTCGCCGACGCTCTCCACGATCCCTGCCGCCTCGTGGCCGAGCAGGAACGGGAAGTCGTCGTTGATGCCGCCCTCGCGATAGTGCAGGTCGGTATGGCAGACCCCGCACGCCTGGATCTGCACCACCGCCTCCCCCGGACCGGGATCCGGGATGTTGATCTCTTCGATCGTCACCGGCGCACCCTTGGCCGCCGCCACCACACCACGCACCGTCTGTCCCATGCCCCGACGCTAACCGCCGCACCCCGCATCCGTCAGCACCTGTGGCGTGGCGAGTTTCCTCCGCCGTTCCGCCGGATGTGGCACTACTGCATGTCCTTGCCGACCGGCTGTCCACCGGTCGGGGGACAGGGAGTCCGCCGGGTGACGCTCCCTGGGGAAGGGCTCCGGACGGGAAGGTTGAGGCATGGAGACAGAGAAGGCTGTGAGGGTTCGGGGGCTGGTGAAGCGGTACCCGGACAAGCTGGCGGTAGCGGGTGTGGATCTGGACATCCATCGCGGTGAGGTGTTCGCGCTGTTGGGGCCCAACGGGGCCGGCAAGACGACGACCGTGGAGATCCTGGAGGGGTATCGCCACGCCGACGAGGGCGAGGTCGACGTACTGGGCAGTGACCCGGCCAAGGCGGACCGGCACTGGCGGGCGCGGATCGGGATCGTGGCGCAGTCGTCGCGCGACGAGGCCGAGCTGACCGTGGCCGAGCTGATCCACCACTTCGCCGGGTACTACCCGGCGCCGCGCGATCCCGAAGAGGTGATCGCCGCGGTCGGGCTGGAGGAGAAGCGCAAGACGCGGACCCGGAAGCTGTCCGGCGGGCAGCGCCGCCGGCTCGACGTCGCGCTCGGCGTGATCGGGAACCCGGAGCTGCTGTTCCTGGACGAGCCGACCACCGGCTTCGACCCCGAGGCGCGCCGGCAGTTCTGGACGCTGATCAAGAACCTGCGCACCGGGGGCACCACGATCGTCCTCACCACGCACTACCTGGACGAGGCCGAGGAGCTGGCCGACCGGGTCGGTGTCATCGCTGACGGCAAGATGATCGAGATCGCGACGCCGGAGACCCTCGGCGGCCGCGGCGCCCGGACCGCCCGCGTCTCCTGGCTGGCACCGGACGGTCTGCGCGAGGTCCGCACCGACACCCCGACCGCCGAGGTGACCCGGCTGCTGGCCGAGTTCGGCGGCGAAGTACCGGAGCTGCAGGTCCGGCGGCCCAGCCTGGAAGACGTCTACCTCGAACTGATCGGCAAGGCCGGAGCGGCCACCGCCGAGCTGGAAGGAGCGGTCCGATGAGCACGTCCACCGTCCTGCCGTCGACCCTCAAGGTCGGGCTGTCCCGGACCAAGCTCGAGGTCAAGGAGTTCTTCCGCGAGCGCGAGGCGCTGATCTTCACCTTCTTCTTCCCGATCATCTTCCTCGGCATCTTCTCCGCCGTCTTCGGCGGCTCGAGCTTCGGCGGCGGCGTCACCGCGGCCACCTACTTCACCCCCGGAATGATTGCCTCCGGCATCTTCTTGAGCAGCTTCCAGTCGCTCTCGATCTCGATCGCGATCGAGCGCGACCAGGACCTGCTGAAGCGGCTCCGCGGGACGCCGATGTCCCCGCAGTCGTACTTCGCCGGCAAGATCGGGCTGGTCCTGACCACCTCGATCCTGCAGTTCGCGCTGCTGCTGCTGATCGCCGGTCTGCTGCTCGACGTCGCCATCCCGACCGAGCCGGAGAAGTGGCTGCGGTTCATCTGGATCTTCGTCCTCGGTACGGCGTCCGGTTCGGTGCTCGGGATCGCCTTCTCCGTCGTGCCGAAGTCCGGCAAGGCCGCATCCGCCGTCGTCACGCCGGTCGTCCTGCTGCTGCAGTTCATGTCCGGGGTCTACTTCGTCTACAGCGACCTGCCGGGCTGGATGCGTTCGATCGCCTCGGTCTTCCCGCTGAAGTGGCTGGCCCAGGGCATGCGCTCGGTCTTCCTGCCGGACAACTTCGTGACCACCGAGCCGGGCGGCTCCTGGCAGCTCGGCACCGGGGCGATCGTGCTCAGCGTCTGGCTGGTCGTGGGCCTCGTGATCGCCCAGCGCGTGTTCCGCTGGACCCGCCGGGACGCGGGCTGATGGACATGCACTCCGGTACGGCGCCGGCCACCGCGGCCGAGCGCCGTACCGGCTCGGGGGAACCCGCCACGCGGGCCTGGGTCCTGGTGTGGAGGAAGATGGTCGTCATGGAGGCGACAGGTACGCGCGCGGACCGAGTGGTCGGGGACCGGACCCTGCTCGGATGGAACATCGTCTTCTGGGTCATCCTGGCGATGTCACTGGCGGTGTCGTTCACCGCGCCGCTGAGCACCCTGCAGCGCGGGATCGCGATCGGTGCGGCGGTGGCGCTCGGGGCGAGCTACCAGTTCATCGGACGGCCGGCGATCCAGTCCCGGAGCCAGGTTCAGTCGTTCGTGTTCCGGGTGATCCTGATCGGATGCCTGATGGTGCTCGTCGGGCTGAGCCCGGCATCGGTGTTCATGATGTTCATCGCCTCGGCCCAGGTCTGGCTGCTGTCGGCGAGTGTGCGGGACGGGATCGCGTTCAGCCTGGCGCTGGTGATCGGGTGTGGGACCGCGCAGCTGTGGGGCGCCGGCTGGGGCTGGCAGCCGTTCTGGATGATCCTCCCGTGGATGCTGGTCAGCCTGATCGTCAGCCTGCTGTTCGGGATCTGGATCGAGCGCGTGATCGCGCAGAGTCAGCAACGCGCCGAACTGATCGAGGAGCTGCACGCGGCTCGCGACGAGCTGGCCGAGGCGCATCACAGCGCCGGTGTGATGGCTGAGCGGGAGCGGATGGCGCGCGAGATCCACGACACGCTTGCGCAGGGGATGACGAGCATCGTGATGCTGTCGCAGACCGGCGCGGCGGAGTTGGCTCACGGCAGTGACACCGTGGGGGCTCGGCTCGCGCAGATCGAGGCGACGGCGCGGGAGAATCTCGCCGAGGCGCGCGCGTTGGTCGCCGCGTTCACCCCGGTTGCGTTGTCAGAGGCGACCCTGACCGAGGTGCTGCGGCGGCAGGGTGAGCGGTTCGCGGCCGAGACCGGCGTTGACGTCCAGGTGTTGCTGGACCTGGACGAGTCGGAGGTCGTCGAGCTTCCTCAGTCGCAGCAGGTAGTTCTGCTCCGGGCGGCGCAGGAGGCGTTGGCGAATGTGCGTAAGCATGCCCGCGCCACGTCCGTGCTGATCACGCTCGGCCTGCGCGCCGGCCGCGTCTGTATCGAGATCCGCGACGACGGATCCGGATTTCTGCCGGCCGAGCCATCGACCGGTTTCGGGCTCGCGGCCATGCGCGGCCGGGTCGAAGAATCCGGCGGAACCGTGCAGGTCAACAGCTCCCCGGGCCAGGGCACCGTAGTCCAGGTCCTCATTCCTGTGGAGGACGCGTGATTCGCGTACTGGTCGTCGACGACCATCCCGTGGTGCGCTCCGGGCTGATCGGCATGCTGTCCGTCACCGACGACATCACCGTGGTCGGCGAGGCCGGCGACGGATCCGAGGCCTTGGCGCTGGTCGAGTCGACGCGGCCCGACGTCGTACTGATGGATCTGCGGATGCCGCGGACCGATGGGGTGACCGCGACGGGTGCGATCGCGTCCGGATACCCAGCCACCAAGGTGCTGGTGCTCACGACGTACGACACGGACACCGACATCCTGCACGCCGTCGAAGCGGGCGCGACCGGGTATCTGCTCAAGGACACTCCACATGCCGAGCTGCTGGACGGCATCCGCGCTGCGGCTCGGGGCGAGACCGTCCTCGCGCCGCCGGTCGCCGCTCGGTTGATGTCTCGGCTGCGTACGCCGGCGGTGTCGCCGGCCGGACAACCTTCGCCGCGCGAACTCCAGGTGCTCGCGGCTGTTGCGCGGGGCTTGAGTAACGCCGAGATCGGTCGCGAGCTGTACATCGGCGAGGCCACGGTGAAGACGCATCTCCAGCGCCTGTTCACCAAACTCGACGTCGACGACCGCACCCGCGCGGTGACGGTCGCCATGGAGCTCGGCCTCCTCCCGCACCCGCGATCGGGCTAGCTACGGTTTGACCTCGTTCGGTACGGCGCCGCCGTACCGACGGTCGCGCTGGGCGTAGATCTCGATCGCGCGCCACAGGTCGCGGCGGTCGAAGTCCGGCCAGAGGGTGTCGAGGAAGACCATCTCGGCGTACGCGAGCTGCCAGACCAGGAAGTTCGACGTGCGCTGCTCCCCCGACGACCGCACGAACAGGTCCACCGGCGGCACCTCCGGGTGGTACAGGTGCCGCGCGATCGTCTTCTCGCTGATCCGCTCCGGGCTGAGCTTGCCCGCGGCAACCTCCCGGGCGATCGACTTCATCGCGTCCGCGATCTCCGCCTGCCCGCCGTAGTTCACACAGAACTGCAGGGTGATCGTGTCGTTGTCCTTCGTCCGCTCCTGCGCGTACTCCAGCTCGTCGATCACGCTCTTCCACAACCGCGGCCGGCGCCCCGACCACACCACCCGCACCCCCATCGCGTCCAGCTCGTCGCGGCGCCGATGGATCACGTCCCGGTTGAACCCCATCAGGAACCGCACCTCCTCCGGCGACCGCGCCCAGTTCTCCGTCGAGAACGCGTATGCCGAGATGTGCTTCACCCCGATCTCGATCCCGCCCTTGATCACATCCAGCAAGCTCGCCTCGCCCGCCTTGTGCCCCTCGGTCCGCGCCAGCCCCCGCTGCTTGGCCCACCGCCCGTTCCCGTCCATCACGATCGCCACGTGCTCAGGCACCAGCTCCCGCGGCAACACCGGCGGCCGAGCCCCACTCGGATGCCGATCCGGCGCCACCACCACCTTCTCCCCCACCCGCTCCGACCCACGACCCCGGCGACGACCCAATGGCGACATACCCAAATCCTCTCCCATCCCCCATCCCCACCCATCACTCCCCTACTCTCGCAGCGCTACAGACCACGACCTCCCGGAGTCCCGATGCCCGTCCGACGCCTACTGCCCGTCGCCCTCTTGGCTCTCACCGTCACCGCCTGCACCTCCGCTCCCACCCAGAGCCGGCCAACACCAACCCCCACAGGCCGCACCTGGACCCCTGCGGAACAATCCGCCACGGCCGAGGCCACCGCGCAGTACAAAGAGTCCCGCGCCGCCTACGACGCCGCCCTCAATAACCCCATCAAGGCGACCCGAGCCACCCTCGAGTCCGCCGGTATGTCCGGCGTGTGGCTCGACGACGCCGTCGCCAAGGCAAACGACTTCCGAGCCCGGAACACGCGCCGCGTCGGTGCCGTCAAGATCCTTTCCACCGAACCTATTTGGGTAGATCTCACCGCCCCGACTCCCGCAGTCGTCCTCAAAACCTGTCTCGACTACTCCTCAGTCGCCGACCATGACCCCGGCACCGTGCGCCGTCTCGTCGACGCCCGCCTCCTCCGCCTCCCCACAGGCTGGTCCCTGACCGCTGAATCCGAGAGCCCCGACACCGCGCAGGCCCCCACTCCCGGCAAACCCCTCTGCTAAGGCGCCTGGGCGGGGCGGCTAGCTCTGAGTGAAGTCGAGGTGGGGTAGGGAGCGGAGTTGCTGGTCTTGGTGGTAGGTGAAGAAGGCTGCTATCAGGCCGGTGGCTTCGCGGCGGGTTCTGGGGTCGGCGCGGAGGGCGGTGGGCCAGTCGCCGGTGAGGAGGGCGGCCAGGTGGGCGACTGTGGTGGGGGCGGGCATGGCTGAGGCTGGGGGGCGGCAGGAGGCGCAGACTACGCCGCCGGCGGCTGGGTTGAAGGCTCGGTGGGGACCTTCTTCGCCGCAGCGGGCGCAGTCGCCGAAGGAGGGGGCGTAGCCGGAGATGGCCAGGGCTCTGAGGAGGAAGGAGTCCAGGACCAGGGCTGGTTCGCGTTCGCCGGTGGAGAGGACTCGGAGGGCGCCGGCCAGGAGGAGGTGGTGCTGGGTGGCGGGCTCTTTTTCCTCCACCACCAGGCGGTCGGTGGTCTCCAGGAGCACGGTGCCGGTGGTGTAGCGGGCGTAGTCGTTGACGATGCCTTCGCCGTACGCCGAGATGGAGACGGCCTGGGTGACGACGTCGAGGGTGCGGCCGGTGGCGAGCTGGAGGTCCACGTGGCTGAAGGGCTCCAGGCGGGCGCCGAAGCGGGACGACGTCCGGCGGACGCCCTTGACGACTGCGCGGACCTTGCCGTTGGCTCGGGTCAGGAGCGTGGCGATGCGGTCTGCTTCACCCAGTTTGTGGGTGCGCAGAACGATCGCCTCATCCCGGTAGAGCGGCACCCGAACAGTCTCTCACCCGGCGCCGACAACCTGCTCAAGGCTCACAGCCGGCCGCCCGGTGAGGTCAGCGACGGCGGACGACACGGAGCTGAGCTCACCGGACGCGATGGCGGCGTACGAGGTGACCCAGCCGGCTACCTCCCAGGCAGGAGCGCCATAGGACTCCCGCGAGCGGTAGGCCTCGTCGAGCGTCTCCGGCTCGTAGCGGACCGGACGATCCCAAGCAGCCGACAGTACGGCGGCCGCCTCGGCCAGCGTGAAGGCGGCGGGGCCGGTGAGGTCGTACGTCGCCCCCGAATGCCCGTCACCAACCAGAACCGCAGCGGCCGCCGCGGCAACGTCATCGCGGGCCACCGCAGCTACCCGGCCGTCGCCCGCCGGACCGCGGATGGCGCCGTCCTCGCCGACGAAGCCGGGGATGAAGTCGAGGTACAGGTTGTCGCGGAGGAAGGTGAAGTCGACGCCCGTACCGCGGATGTGCTGCTCGGTGTGCCAGTGGTCCCGGGCGAAGGTGAAGGTCGCGTCGGGGGCAGCGCCGGCGAAGGAGGTATACACGATCCGCTGTACGCCGGCCGCGACCGCCGCATCGACCGTTGCCTTGTGCAAGGAAACCCGGTCGGCCGATTCAGTTGCACTCAGCAACATCAAGGTCTCGACCCCGTCCAGCGCGTCGAGCAGGGCGGAGTGTTCGCCGTACGCGGCGACCGCGACCGTGGCCCCCGGCAACGAGGGCGCCCGGGAGGCGTCGCGGACCAGCAGCCGCTGCGGTACGCCGGCGTCCGCCAGCAACTGTCCGATCCGCGAACCGAGCTGCCCGGTCGAGCCCGTGAGAGCGATCACTTGCCCACCAGGTCCATGCCACCGGGCGTGTAGCGCTCCCCGGCCACGTCCAGGTCGGCGGGGAACGCCCCGTCCAGCGCCTCGAGCTCGGCGGCGGTCAGCGTGATGTCGAGCGCGCCCAGGTTCTCCGCCAGGTACTTGCGGCGTTTGGTGCCGGGGATCGGGACGATGTCGTTGCCCTGGGCCAACAACCAGGCGAGCGCCAACTGCCCCGCGGTGACGCCGCGTTCGGCTGCCAGCTGCTCGACCTTGGCGACCAGGTCGAGATTGCGCTGGAAGTTCTCGCCGGTGAAGCGGGGCAGCCCGCGCCGCGCGTCGTCCGGCTCGAAGTCGTCCGGCGACTTCAGCTGACCGGTGAGGAAGCCGCGTCCCAGCGGGCTGAACGGCACGAAGCCGATCCCGAGCTCGCGCAGGGTCGGCAGCACGACGGTCTCCGGGTCGCGCGTCCACAACGACCACTCACTCTGTACGGCGGTGATCGGGTGCACCGCGTGCGCCGCCCGCACCGTCTCCCCGTTCACCTCGGACAGCCCGAGGTACCGGACCTTGCCGGCCTCGACCTGGGAAGCCATCGCCCCGACGGTCTCCTCGATCGGCACCTTCGGATCGCGCCGGTGCAGGTACCACAGGTCGACGTGGTCGACCCCGAGCCGCCGCAACGACGCGTCCAGCGCCTCCACGGCGTACGCCGGGCTCCCGTCGACCAGATTCGGCATCGCGGAGCCGGTCTGCGGCCGGAAGCCGAACTTCGTCGCCAGCACCACCTCGTCGCGGCGGCCGGCCAGCGCGCGGCCGAGCAGCGACTCGTTGGCACCGTTGCCGTAGATGTCGGCGGTGTCGAGGAAGGTACAGCCCGCGTCGATCGCCGCGTGCACGGTCGCGATCGACTCGGTCTCGTCCGAGGTCACGCCGTACGACTGGGACATCCCCATGCAGCCGAGGCCGAGGCGGGAGACGGTCAGGTCACCAAGCTGGGATTCAGACATGCCCCGAACCTACCGCTGTCACTCTCCGTATCCCACAACGCCCGAAAATGTCACCAGGCAACGACTCCGTGACATTTTTCCCTGTTCCACCACCGCGGCCGTGACTTTCCGTATGTTCACCCTCAAGACGCTGGGGGGTGGCTGATGTTCCTGCGCAGAGCGCTGCGCTATCGCTGGGCCCAGGCCTTGGTTCTGGCCGGGATCAGCTTGCTGATCGGGACGTGTGCGGTGTTCGCACCGTGGTTCTCACGTGCCGTCGAACAAACGGTGGTGACCGAAACACTGACCAACCAGTGGCTGCCGGCCGCCTGGAAGCTGCAGACGCGGGTCGGGATCGACAACATCGGCGCCGATCGGGACAGCGACCCGAAGACGCTCGACGACCTGGTCCCCGCCGATCTCAGGCCGCTGTTCACGCCGCCGGTGCACGGGATGCACAGCCCCATCGGCTGGCGGACGCCTGGGATGCTCGAGGACGACCCGGCCACCGTCGGCGAACTCGTCTGGCGCGACGGCTACTGCGCGCAACTCGTCGTCGTCGAAGGCCGCTGTCCGCAACGGGCCGGCGAGGTGATCGCATCAGTCGTGGACAAGACAGCCTGGGATTTCAAGGTCGGAATGTCGATGCAGGCCCGGTCGGGGATCAGCGCCGGCGGCAAGCTGACAGTGGTCGGCTTCTACCGGCCGCAACAGACCCGCGGCGAGTTCTGGTTCGGGCAGTACCCGACCGGGCACTCCCACCCGCCGGTCGACCCGGACCCCGGCGCGTCGGACTTCTTCTACACCGACCGGTCGACGTTCACCGGTAACGCCTGGGCTCCCAAGATCACCTCGGACACCCGCGTGCTCCCGGGCGTCGCGCGGATCAAGGACCTGGCCCGGCTCCAGGAAGCGACGAACACGGTGAACGGGAACGCCGTCGGGGCGGGGATCAACGCCGAGAACACGTCGTCGCTGGCCACGGTCATCGATCAGATCCAGAACCAGCGCTCGCAGGGCCGCACGATCATCCCGCTGGTGATGGTCCAGGTCGCCCTGTTCGGCATCGTGGTCCTGGCGCTCGCACTCGGTGCGGTGGTCGATCAGCGTCGCCCGGAGATCGCTCTCTCACGACTCCGCGGTTCATCGGCCCGCCGTACGGCGCGCAGCCTGATCCTCGAGCTGGGACTCCCGGTGCTGATCGGGACACTGACCGGTCTGGTGACTGGATTCGGGCTGCTGCTGATCGCACGCGCGACCTGGCTACGGCACGGCGCTCCGCTCGAACTGACGTGGACCGTACCGGCGGCGCTGGCCCTGGCGGTCGTGGTCGCCCTGCTGGTCGTGGTGTTCCAGGTCCGCGGCGGTGTGAAACAAACGATCTCCAGCCTGCTACGCCGGGTCCCCGCACGCGGTCGCGGCTGGACTGTCGGCATCGTCGACCTCTGCATCATCGTCTTCGCGGTCGCGGGGCTCGCCGCCGCGGTGACCGGTGACGGACGCGGACCACTCCCGGTGCTCACCCCGGCGCTGCTCTCCCTCGCCGTCGGCCTGTCCTTCGCACACCTGCTCCTTCCGACCGCCGGGCTGATCAGCCGCCGGGCCGCCCGCAGCGGCCGCTTGGGACTGGCACTCGGGGCACTGCAGATCTCCCGCCGGCCCGCCGTCACCCGGGTCGTCGCCGCGGTCGCGGTGGCGGGCGGTCTGCTCGCGTTCGCCGGTCAGGCCGCATCGGTCGGCGGCCACAACCGCGACACCCGCGCCGGCTACGAGGTCGGTGCGCAGGCGGTGCTGAAGATGAACTCGCTCTCGCTCGGAGACTTCACCCAGGCGATCGACAAGATCGACCCGCAGCGGCAGTGGTTCACCCCGGTGGTGATGTCGCGGCCGCCGGCCCCGGACTCGCTCAAGACAATGATGATCGAGCCGGAGAGCTTCCGGCGGAACGCCTACCGCGGCGACCAGTTGACCGATGCGGCCGGCTGGCAGGCGCTCACCGCGTCGAAGGTCAAGCCGATCGAGTTCCGCAGCTCGAAGTTGACCATGATCGCGACCCTCGGCAGCGCCGCGCACCTGGAGAATCCGATCCCGGGTGGTGAGGAGTACCCGCCCGGCCGGTCGCTCGTCCTGCGGGCGTCCGTGGTCAGCCTCCGCAACGGCGGCCGCTACCTGGTCTCGTTCCCACCGTTGCCTCTGACAACGAAGACGCCGGTGGCGCTGACCGCTCCGGTCGACTGCCTCGGCGGCTGCCGGCTGCTGCAGCTCGGCTTCGGCCGCCAGGTGCTCGACCAGGGTGGCGTCGACGCGGACGTTGCCATCAGCAAGGTGTCCACCGATGACCAGCCGTCGATCACCCTCGGTACGGCGGACGAGTGGAAGGGCGTCGAGCACCTCGGCGGCGATCCGGGCACGATCACGGCCGAGCCCGGCGGTCTGCTGACCTTGGCGGTGAAGAGCTACAGCGACGACCAGTACCTGCAGTACGCGACGGTGCCGACGACGGTACCGGCGGTCGTGACATCCGAGTTCCGCTTCGCCGACGGAACGACGACCAGCCCGGCGAGCGACGGCACGCCGATGTTCATCGGCAAGATCGGCGGCGCGACCGGCCCGGTCAACCGCTACCCCGATCGGACGGCGGTCGTCGATGTGGAGACGGTACGGCGATTGGGCGGCGGACTGGACGAGTTCGGCACGGACTTCGAGTTGTGGCTGAACGACGCCGGGGTGGCCCATCTCGACGAAATCACGGCTGCTCTCACGAAGGCCGGGTACAACGCGGATCTGGCCGATGTGCGGTCCGAGCGGATCGCGTCGTACGGGCGGTCCGCGAGCGCGCTCACGCTGCAGCTGACTCCGGTGGTCGGGATCGCGTCCTGGGCGCTGGCGATCGTCGTACTGCTGCTGACCGTGGTGACGTCGTGGCAGTCCCGGGCGCAGGATTACGCGAGCCTGCGGATCACCGGCGTACCAGCTCCGGTGACCGGGCGGGCCGCGCGATGGGAGCAAACCGGTCCGGTCGCTTTGGCCGTACTGCTCGGGTCGGCGTGTGGGGTGATCGGCGCACAGATCGCGTTGCCGCTGATCCCGCTGTTCGCCGACACCGGCGGACCGTATCCGTTGGAGCTCTCGACCAACTGGCCGGTGGCACTCGGACTGTGGGTCGGCGGGACGATCGTGCTCGCGGTCGTCACGCTGCTACTCGGCAGCGGCGTGAACCGGCGAGCGTCGTACAGCCGGATCCGGGAGGAGCTGACATGACTGGATTGGCGATCAGCACGACCGGGCTGGTGCATATCTACCGGGCGCACGGTCACGACGTGGCCGCGCTCTCCGGGATCGGGATCACGGTCCGGCCGGGTGAGCTGGTTGGACTGCTCGGCCCTTCTGGGGCTGGGAAATCGACGTTGCTACAGCTGTGTGGTGGGTTGCTGACACCGAGCGCCGGGCGGTTGCAGATCGGTGAGCACAACCTGGCCACGATGACCGAGGCCGAGCTGGATCGGATGCGGTCCGGGGATGTCGGGATCGTGCTGCAAGGGGCCGGGCGGAACCTGATCCCCTATCTGTCACCGGTCGACAATGTGCGGTACGCGCAGCAGGCGGCGCCACGGGATCGCGAGCTGCCGGCGGCAATCGACGTACTGGAGTTGGTGGGGCTGCGGGAGCTGGCCGAGAGCCCGCTGACTGCGCTCACGCCGGGCCAGGTTCAGTTGTGCGCGGTCGCGGTGGGGGTCGCGACGATGCCTGGGCTGCTGCTCGCGGATGAGCCGACCAGCCAGCTGGATCACCATGCGCGCGATGAGGTGCTGGCGGCGATCCGGACGATCAATCATCAGACCGGTATGACGGTTCTGCTGATCACGCACGACCCTGAGGTTGCGGCGGCGCTCCCCCGGACCATCACTATTCGGGACGGGCGGATCGCGGCCGAGGGACGGTCGGGTGAGGAGTACGCCGTCGTGGCAACGGATGGGTCGATGCCGCTGCCACCGCATGTGGCGGAGTTGTTGCCGGCCGGGACATTGGTGCAGGTGACGATCGAGGACGGTCAGGTCCGGCTCACCCCGGTGGATCAGGAGGGGGCTCGATGATCCAGGTCAAGAACATCACGGTCGCGTACGGCGACCTGGTCGCGGTCGACGACGTGTCGTTCACGGTGCCGCCGGGGTTCGTGCTCGCGGTCAGCGGACCGTCCGGCGCCGGGAAGAGTTCGTTGCTCTGGGCAATCGCCGGCGCGGTGGAGGTGCTGACGGGGAAGGTCGAGGTCGACGGGCTGGTGATCTCCGACCGGCCTGCCGCGGCCGCGCACGGCGTCGTACTGATCCCGCAGGGCAACGGACTGGCGCGGGTGCTGACCGCGCGGGAGAACCTGACGATTCCGCTGCTCGCCCGCCGGCAGGACCTGGACGAGACCGATCGGATCGTGGAGAGCGCGCTGGAGTCGGTCGGCCTGGCCGAGAGTGGCGATCACCTCGTCGAGGAGCTGTCCGGCGGTGAACAGCAACGCGTCGCGGTCGCCCGCGGCATCGCCCAGCGCGGCCGCGTCATCCTCGCCGACGAGTCCACCAGCGAACTCGACAGCACCAACCGCGAACGCGTCCTGAACCTCCTCCGGGCCCAGGCCGACCAGGGCACCGCCGTCGTCATCGCCACCCACGACCCCACCGTCGCCGACTCCGCCGACGGCCACGCGGTCATGGACGAAGGCCGCCTAACCTGGCTCCGCCACCTCTAACGTCCGAAGATCCGGAGACCGAGCCTGCGATTCCTTCGGACGTTACTGCAGAACCATCGCTAACGTCCGAAGATCCGGAGACCCAGCCTGCGACTCCTTCGGACGTTACTGCAGAGCGGTCAGCTGGCGGCGGCGGTGGGTACGGCGGTGGCTACGCGGAGCGGGTCTAGCTGGATTTGGGTGATCTTCAGCTGGCTGAGGGCTTCGCGGAGGGCTGGTTCGGTCATGCGGAGGTATTCGTGGTGGGGGCCGCAGGCGGTGCGCAGGTGAGTGAGGGTGGTGAAGGCGATGCCGACCCGGCGACCGTCGGGGAGGTGGCCGGTCTGGAGGGTGCAGCCGACGCCGCCGGCGGGGTGGACGGGGACGTACCAGTCATCACAATGTCGAGGCTTCACACCAACGACGGTAGGACGCCGACCACCGCCGCGGACAGTTTCTCACAGGCTTCGTACGGCGTTCTCACAGCCCCAAGGTGAGCGGGACGGCGGGCGGGCCGCTGCGCAGCAGGTCCGCAACGAGGTCCGGGAGGTTGCTCGGGGCGAAGCGGCCTTCGTGGGCGCGGAGTTCGTCGAGGGTCCACCAACGGTGGCCGTGAACGTTCTCTGCCACCAGCTCGGCCGCGGACATCGTTCCGCCGGCCTCGAAGGCATCGGCGCGGATCAGGAAGTAGTCGTTGATGACACCCTCGAAACCATCAGCGTGGCCGTCGGCAACGATCTCCTGGTGCCAGACGTGCGGCGGGTCCTCGGTCAGGGCAAGGCCGACCTCTTCGGTCAGCTCGCGACGTAGGCCCTCGAGCAGCGACTCGGACGCCTCCAGTCCGCCGCCCGGCGTTGCCCACAGCGGGCCGGAGCTGAACTCGAAGCGGACCAGCAGCAGCCGGTCCTCGCCATCGAGGATGACGCCGCGCGCAGCCGGCCGAAGCTTCGGGCGGGTCAGCTCCAGCTCCTGGTTCTGCTCGACGGTGTAGAAGCCGAAGCGGGCGTTCACCTTCTGCATGGCCGTGTTGGAGAGCGCGGTCCACGTGTGCAGGTAGCGCTGCGAAACCCGGTGCTTGGCCAGCTGGTCGAGATTCGCGAGCTTCAGGTGGGTGCCGAGATTGTGGCCACGGTGCTCGCGCAGGACGAGGGTGTCGTCCTGCTGGACGTCGTTCGGGTTGGTCCGCGGGAGGTACATCAGCGTGTAACCGGCCGGTTCGCCGGCTTCGGTGTGCACCATCGTGACCAGGGCGAGGTAGCTGCGATCGGTCCGCTGCTCGCTCGCTTCCAGCTTCTCGACCGTCCACGGCACCGTCTCGCGGGTCATCCCGCCGGTCGGTACGTCGTTGTCCATCGCCGTGTGCAGATCGGCGTACGCCTGCAGGTGCTCAGGCGGACAGACCCCCGCCCAGGAAGTCAGCGTGTATCCCTCGAGCACGCCAGCAGACTCACGCAGGCCGGCCAGCCGCTCCTCGTCGTACGGCAGCGGTACGACGAGGTGGTCCTCGACGTGCTCGACCACGAAACCGAGCCGGGCGGCGAACTCGGCACCGGAGTACGGCTCGGACGGTACGCCGAGCTCGGTCTGGAAGACCGTCCGCCCGAGCTGTGCCGCGCGAGTGACCGCCCACTGCCACAACGCCGTACCGACTCCGCGGCGCCGTTCCTGCGGTGGCACGTCGATCTCGACCGAGACGCTGTCGAGGTTGTCGGTCAGCCGGTACTCGAACAGCAGCGCGCCGACGACCCGATCGCCGTCAAAGGCAGCGACCGGGACCCGTGCCTTCACGGGCGAGCCTCTGCGCAGCGAACCGCCGAGCGCGTCGCGCCCCTCGATCACCGCAGCCTCGCGGCCCTCGACAGCACCCGCGTGCAGGGCGTCGTACCAAGCGTCGAACAGAGCAGGGTCGGCCGGGTCGATCTCGCGAACGGTGATCACCCGGCCGACCCAACCAAACCCCAGGGCCAAAAGCTACTGATTAAACCGGCGCGACCTTGCCCGAGTACATCCCCATGATGACGAAGTTGTCGGCGTACGGGGCGTTCTTCAGGATCGGGTCGTCGTCGGCCGGGAACTTGGCCACCCGCTTGCCCTCCAGCGCCGGGTTGTTCCCGTACCGCTCCCACAGCGGGATGATCGGCAGCAGCTCGTTGAACGCGAGCGCGGCCGCGGTCACGTTCTGCTTCTGCGCGTCGACGTCGAGGCCCTGCGCGGACTTGTCCACGACCGCCTTCAGGTCGATGTCGCCCGTGGAGACCTTCTGCTTGAGCGGGAAGTTCATCCCCTTGCCGCCGGAGTTCGCGGCGATCACGTAGTTGAACGCGTAGAGGTCCTGGACGAACGAGAAGTACGGGTGCGGGTGCGACGACGCGCCCCAGCTCTGGATCGCCAGGTCGAACTTGCCGGCCAGTACGTCGGGGCTCAGCTGGGTGAAGGTGATCCCGCGCTTGGTGATGTTGAAGCCGAACTTCGTCAGCTGGTCGGCCGCGTTGGTGGCGGCCGGGTTCCAGTCGGCGAACTCGGTCGGGAACTTGATGTCGTACGCCGCGGGCTTGCCGGCCGGCGTCTGCCACTTGTCGCCGGACTTCTTCCAGCCGGCGGCGGTGAGCAGCTGGGTGGCCTTGTCGAAGTCCTTCTCGTAGGCGTTCAGCTTCTTCTGGTCGGCGTCGGAGACCCAGTCCGGGACGGCCTGGTCGGAGAAGCCGGCCATGAACTTGCAGGCCTTGCCGGAGTCGCCGAGCGCGATCGTGCCGTTCTCGTTGCGATCCAGGATGTAGGCGATCGCCTGCCGCACGCGGACGTCGGCGAACTCGGGGTGCGTGGTGTAGTTGAAGACCAGCGCGGGACCGGAGTACACCGGCGGCCGGAGGATCCGGAAACCGTTCTGCTGGAAGCTCTTCTCGCTGGCCACCGCGAAGCCGTGGGTGGCGTAGTCGACGTCCTTGTTCATCACGGTCGGGGTGATGTCGGAGGTCTCACCGTTGTAGAGCACGACCTTGGTGAAGCCGACCTTGTCGGCGAACAGGCCCTTGGGGTTCTTGACCAGCGACATCTGGGCGTTCGTCATGGTCTTCGCGTCGTAGTTGAACGGGCCCGACACGATCGGGTTCTCCGGCCGGAACTTCTGGAAGTCGCCGTTCAGCGCCTTGCCCTCGGCGTCGTCCAGACTGGCCTTGGCCTTGCGGAGCGTCTCGGCCTTGGTCGCCCACTCGCCGTACACGGCCGACGGCAGGATCGGGGCGCGCATGATGTACCGCTCGAGCACGGTGGACGCCGTCCCGATCGTGAAGACGATCGTGGTGTCGTCGGTCGACTTGACGTCGGCCAGGAACGTCCAGTCCTGCTGACGCATCAGCCAGCGCAGGTTGAACGTCGAGACGACGTCCTTGCTGGTCACCGGGGTGCCGTCGCTCCAGGTCAGGCCGGACCGGAGCTTGAGCGTGTAGGTGCTGGCCTTCTCGTCCAGGGTCCCGGACTCGGCCATCATGTATTCCCACTTCTTGTCGGCCCAGTAGTACAGGCCGGAGCTGGGATAGATCAGGTCGAGGTACGGGCTGGACTGCTGGACGCCGTCGAGAACACCGGCGCCCAGGTTGAAGTGGCCCTTCGGGGGCAGCTGGTACGGGTACGCGCCGTGGAACTCCTTGACGGCACCGTCACCGCTCTGCGCGTTGGGCTTGCTGGGCGAGCACGCCACGGCCGAGCCGAGACCGGCGGCGCCGAGACCGGCGATGCCGAACAGCTGGAGCACGTTACGGCGGGAGACCTCGTTCGTCCGGGCCCGTGCCCCGGACTCGTTGTTGCCGGTGGGACTCATCCTCGGTCCTTTCCTTCTGCAGATATGGGTCTTACTGACCGTCTTCTCGCTTCGTACGGCGCCGGGTCCAGACGACTGCGGCGACGACGATCAGGCCCAGGAACAGGCCCAAGAACAAGGTGAACAACGTGACGACGAACTCCGGCGTACCGGGGGTGAGCGTGAGCAGCAGGACACCGGCGGCCAGGACCAGGAACGCGGCCCAGCCGAGCGCCATCCGCCCCAGCTCCGGCGGCATCAGGCCGCCGGCTCATCGGCGCCGTCTCGGGCGACCACGTGGCAGGCGGCCGACTGTCCCGGCCGGACCTCGATCAACTGCGGTACGTCGCCGTCGCACAGCCCGTCCTCGAACCGGCCGCAGCGCGGGTGGAACGCGCAGCCCGACGGCAGGTGCGCCAGGCTCGGAATCTCCAGGCTGCGCAGGGATTCCGCGTTCTTGGTCCGGGTCAGGTCGGGATCCGGCTCCGGGATCGCGTCGATCAGCGCCCGGGTGTACGGATGCGTCGGCGCGTTGATGATCCGCGGGGTCGGGCCGAACTCGACGATCCGGCCGAGGTACATCACCGCGGTCCGGCCGCGCCAGCCGAAGTACTTGGCGATCGCGAGGTCGTGGGTGATGAACAGGAACCCGACGCCGAGGTCGTCGCGCAGCCGGCCGAGCATCGCCAGCACGCTGATCCGGATCGACACGTCGAGCATCGAGGTCGACTCGTCGGCGATGATGATCTTCGGGTCCAGGGTCAGTGCCCGGGCCACCGCGACTCGTTGCCTCTGGCCACCAGATAGCTGATGCGGGTACTTCGACAGGTAGTTCTCCGGCGGCGTCAGGTCGACCTTGGTGAGCAGCTCGATCGCGCGCTCGACGGCGGCCTGCTTGCCTTTCACAACACCATGTTTGAGGAGCGGCGCGGTGAGCGTCTGCTGGATCGTGCGCGTCGGATTCAGCGAGGCGTACGGGTCCTGGTGGACGTACTGCACACTGCGCCGGAAGGTCCGGAAGTCGTTCTTCTTCAGCGACCAGATATCGGTGCCGTCGAACATCACCTGACCGCTACTGGGCCGCGTGAGTCCGGCCGCCATCCGGGCCGCCGTCGTCTTCCCCGAACCGCTCTCCCCCACCAGGCACAGCACCTCGCCGGGATTGATCGACAGATTGGCCTGGTCGACCGCCCGGATCGGCCCCGCCTTGGTGTCGAACACCTGGCTGACCCCGTCAAGCGTCATCAACGGCTTGCCACTAGCAGCCTGTACGTCGGGAGTCGTCTCCACCGCGGTCATGAGGCGGTCCTCCGCTCCAGGTGGACGTCGGCCGAGTGGATGCAGGCGACTTCGTGGGCGTCACCCGGCTCGTCGGTGATCGGGATCAACGGCGGATCCACCTCCTGGCATTCGTCGGTGGCGAACTTGCAACGCGGGTGGAACGCACAGCCCTTCGGCAACGCGGCCAGGCTCGGCGGTCCGCCCGGGATCGACTCCAGGTCCGGCAGGTCGCCGACGATCGGTGGCACGGCCTTGATCAGACCGAGCGTGTACGGGTGCCGCGGCTTGTAGAACATGTCCCGGACACCACCCGTCTCGATGATGCGCCCGGCATACATGGTGGCGACCCGGTCGGCGAGCTCGGCGGCCAGCGAGAGGTCGTGCGAGATGAAGATCATCGAGAAGCCCAGCCGCTCCCGGACCTCGTGCAGTACGTCGACCACCGAGCGCTGAGTGAGGATGTCGAGAGCCGTGGTCGGCTCGTCGAGGATGAGCACCTCGGGCTCCAGCAGCAGGCTCATCGCGATCAGCACACGCTGCCGCATACCGCCGGACAGCTCATGCGGATACGAGTCCATCACCCGCTCGGGCTCCAGCCGGACCAGCCGCAGCAGCTCGGCCGCGCGCTCCTCGATCTCCTGCTTGGTGGCCTTGGTGTGCGCGCGCATCGTGTCGTGCATGTGCCCGCGGATCTTCAGCACCGGGTTGAACGCGTTCATCGCGCCCTGGAACACCATCGCGGCGTCCCGCCAGCGGAACTTGCGCAGGTCGCGACCATCGAGGCTGAGGACGTCGATCTCGGTCCCGTCACCGCGGTTGAAGGTGACCTGGCCGGACGCGTGCCCGAGTCGCGGCAGCAACCGCAGCAGACCGAGCCCGAACGTCGTCTTGCCGCAACCGCTCTCGCCCACCAGCGCCAGACTCTCGCCCGGGTAGAGGTCCAGATCGACACCACGGACCGCCTGCACCGTCGTACCGGAGCCTGTTCGGTACTCGACCTTGAAGTCGCGGATCGAGAGCAGCGGTTTGCCGCTGCCGCCGCGGATCGCGCGCGAGGTTCCAGGGGACGTTGTCGTCATGGCGGTCACCGGTCCCGGAGACGGGGGTTGAGGATCTCCTCGAGCGACCTGGTCATCATCACCAGGCCGAGCAGGAGCAGCGTGATGGCGACGACCGGACTGAGGATGAACCCCAGACTGGCGTCGTTGAAGATCGCGCCGGCGATCCAGGCGCGGTTGAGCATGATGCCCCAGTTCGATCCGGTCAGCGGCGCGAGGCCGAGCAGGTACAGGCCGACCAGCGAGTAGATCGCGTTCGTCACGCCGATCATGAAGTTCATCAGGATGAAGCTGGCCATGTTCGGCAGGATCTCGACGAACACCACCCGCGGCGTACCGAGGTCGAGCAGCCGGGCCGCCTCGACGAACTCGCGTTCCTTCAGCGACAGCACCTGGGAACGCACCGCCCGGGTCAGCACCGGCCAGGACAGACCACCGACCAGTAACGCGAGCAGCAGCGGCGAGTCCAGCTTGAACAGCGCCCCGAGGACAGCGAGTAGAACGATTTGAGGCACGGTCAGTACGACGTCGGCCGCGGTGACGACCGCGGAGTCGACCCAGCCGCCGAGGTAGGCGGCCAGCGATCCGAGCGCGATCGCCAGCGCTGTCGAGATCGCGGCCGCGACGAACCCGATGAAGATGACGGAGCGACCGCCGTCGATCATCTGGATCAGCACGTCCTTGCCCTCGTTGTCGGTGCCGAGCAGATGCCCGGGCGACCCGAAGGGCAGCAGGATCTCCTTGATGTTCGGCTCGAGCGTCGGGGTGAAGATCGGCCCGATCGCGGTGATCAGCACCAGCAGCGCCACGATGATGAAGCCGATGAACCCGGCCGGGCTCCGGCGCAACGATCGCAGGATCCCGGCGAACCGGGAGACTCCCGTCGTACCGATCGCGGCGACGGCGCCGCTGGTCACAGTCTCGGTGGCCACGCGCTTACCCCTTGGCCTTCCCGCCGACCCGGATCCGCGGATCCAGCCGGCTGTAGAGGACATCGGCGAGCAGGTTGGCCACCACCACGGAGATCGTGACGACCAGGAAGATGCCTTGCAGAACGGGGTAGTCGCGGCCGGAGACGGCGTTGTACAGGCTGAAGCCGATGCCTTGGTAGCCGAAGATCTTCTCCACGAAGATCGAGCCGCCGACGACGAAGCCGAGCGACACCGCGAGCTGGCTGAACAGCGGCAGGACCGCGTTGCGGCCGACGTACCCGGCACGGATCCGGCCGTCGGTCAGACCGCGGGCCCGGGCGACGGTGACGTAGTCCTCGCCGAGCGTCTCCACCGTCGACGACTTCATCACCAGTGCCCACGAACCGACAGTTGTCAGCAGATAGGCCAGGATCGGCAGGGTCGCGTGGTACAGGATGTCGTTCAGGAAGCTGAAACTGAACGATGGTGTGACGCCTGGCGTATAGGACCCGCGCGCTTCGGTCAGGTTGAAGACCTGCAGCTTCACGCCGAGGAAGACCACGATCAGGATCGCGACGATGTAGTTCGGGATCGCGTGCAGCAGCGAGCCGATCGACGTGAGCAGGTGGTCGATCCAGCTCTCCCGGCGGTAGGCCATGATCATTCCGGCGATGATTCCGAGCACGAAGCTGAGGATCTGCGCGATACCGACCGAGAACAGCGTCCACGGCAGGTAGGTCTTGATCACGTCGGAGACCGTGGTGCCGGGCGAGAGCAGCGACGTACCGAAGTCACCCTGCAGCAGGTTGCCCATGTAGGTGACGTACTGCAGGATCAGCGGCTCGTCCGGGTCCAGCGAGAACAGGTTCTTCGCCTGCGCGGCCGCGTCGGCGTACGAGATGCCGGTCTGCGCGATCTGCGTCTGGATGTAGGTGTCGACCGGGTTGCCCGGCAGCAGCCGGACCAGGAAGAACGTCAGGGTGGCGACCAGGAAGATCGTCAGGATCGCCTTCGCCAGTCTGCGGACCAGCCAGGCACTGAAGAAGCGCCGCGCCGCCGAGGGCTTCGGTTCGTCCACCGGCCCTTCGATCAGCTTGGGGGCAGGTGTCTCGACCGCACCGCTCACTGCTCACCTCCATCGAGGACCACCGACGAGCTGGCAACAACCAACCACCTAATGCATGATCTCTTGCATTGATCTGCGCACAGTGGCGCTAGTTTGCGCAGCCGCAGGCATCAAGTCAACGGTTTCGTCCAACCAGAAGCGAGGGAAACCGAATCGTGAGCAGACAACTGCGCTGAGCAAGGATCCTGCCACGGTGTGTGCTGGATCACGGCCGACCGCAACGCAAACGACGCCCGCCGTCACTGTTGGCGCGGAGCGTCGTTTGATAGAGGCCGGGGGCGGGCGCGGTTCGATAGGTCAGCGCGTCGCGCGGTCACCGGCGCGGCGGGACAGCTCGATCAGCAGATTCGCGTAGCCGAGTGTGTCGTCGATGGCCTTGTGCGTGTGCTCGACCCCGCCGAACCATTCCTCCGGCAAGGTGTCGGGATCCACCTCGCCGACCGGCATCCCGGTCACAGCTGCGGCGTAGCTGGTGATGCACAGGCCGCCGCCGGCGAATACCCTGGATTCCTCTCGAGGCCCCTGCCGGACGCCGTAGCGGGTGAAGCGGCGCAGGTAGTAGTCGATCCAGGGACCGTCCAGCGACATCGGACTGGCCGCGAAGGTCCGCGGCCAGGGCAACGCCTTGAGCCAGTCGACGTAGCGGGCCATGACGTCCGGGACGGGCTCCGGGTCACTGGTCGCGGCCTCCCACGCGCCTGGCTGGGTGTCGAACCACGCCAGCGTCCCCGCGTCCGGGGCTGTCCCCGGCAGGGGCTCCAGCACCGCCTCGAAGCGGCCGTGCTCGGTCCCGTCGAGTGAGACCGCGACCGAGGCGAAGGAGCGCATGGAATTGATGCCGGGCCACGGGCCGTCGAGCTCGACGTCCGTCACCACATAGACCCACTCGTCGACTGGCCCCATTCAGCGCGTGGCGCGGTTGATGGCGGAGACGACTGCCTTGAGGGAGGCGGTGAGTATGTTGGCGTCTCGGCCGACGCCCCAGAAGACGTCCTCGCCTACCTCGCACTCGACGTAGGCCGCGGCCAGGGCGTCGCCGCCGGCGGAGAGCGCGTGCTCGTGGTAGTCCAGCACCCGTACGTCGTACTTCAGCGGCTTGATGGCGTCCACGAACGCGGAGACCGGGCCGTTGCCCTCGCCGTGCAGCTCGTGCGGTACGCCGTTCGAGTAGACCTGCACGCGGAGGTGGTCGCTCTGGCCCTCGCCGGACGACGAGTTGACCGTCAGGAGCGACAGCTTGCCCGGTGCCAGGTACTCGGCCGCGAAGATGTCCCACAGCTGCTGCGGGCCGACCTCGCCGCCCTCGGCGTCGGTGTGCTGCTGGACCACGCGGCTGAACTCGATCTGCAGCCGGCGCGGCAGGTCGAGCCGGTGCTCCGACTTCATCATGTAGGCGATGCCGCCCTTGCCGGACTGCGAGTTCACCCGGATGACGGCCTCGTACGACCGGCCGACGTCCTTCGGGTCGATCGGCAGGTACGGCGCCTCCCAGTGGATCTCGCCGACCGGGCGGCCCTCGGCGGCGGCCTGCTTCTCCAGCGCCTCCAGGCCCTTCTTGATCGCGTCCTGGTGCGAGCCCGAGAAGGCGGTGTAGACCAGGTCACCGGAGTACGGCTGGCGCTCCGGGACGCGCATCTGGGTGCAGTACTCGACCGTGCGGCGGATCTCGTCGATGTCGGCGAAGTCGATCTGCGGGTCGATGCCCTGGCTGAACAGGTTCATCCCCAGCGTCACCAGGTCGACGTTGCCGGTCCGCTCGCCGTGGCCGAACAGGCAGCCCTCGACCCGGTCCCCGCCGGCCATCAGCGCCAGTTCGGTGGCGGCGACCGCCGTACCGCGGTCGTTGTGCGGGTGCAGGCTGATCGTGCTGAACTCGCGCCGGGTCAGGTTGCGGCCGAACCACTCGATCTGGTCGGCGTAGACGTTCGGGGTGCACATCTCGACGGTGGCCGGCAGGTTCAGGATGATCTCGCGGCCCGCGGCCGGCTGCCACTGGTCGCTGACCGCCTCGCAGACCTCGAGCGCGAACTCCAGCTCGGTCCCGGTGAAGATCTCCGGGCTGTACTGGTAGCCGAACTGGCAGTCGCCGAGCATGTCGTCGGCATACTTCATCACTGTCTCGGTGCCGCGGACGGCGATGTTCAGGCACTCGGCCTTGTCCACGTTGAACACGACCCGGCGGAACAGCGGCGCGGTCGCGTTGTAGAGGTGGATGGTCGCCTTCGGCGAGCCCTGCAGCGACTGTACGGTCCGCTCGATCAGCTCGTCGCGCGCCTGGGTCAGCACCGAGATCGTCACGTCGTCCGGGATCGCGTCGCCCTCGATGAGGCTCCGGACGAAGTCGAAGTCGTACTGGCTCGCGCTCGGGAAACCGACCTCGATCTCCTTGTAGCCCATCTTCACCAGCAGGTCGAACATCCGCCGCTTGCGGGCCGGCGACATCGGCTCGACCAGCGCCTGGTTGCCGTCCCGGAGGTCGGTGGACAGCCAGCGCGGGGTCTTCGCGACCGACTTGGCCGGCCAGGTGCGGTCCGGCAGGTCGATCGGCGGGAACGCGCTGTAGCGGTGGGTCGGCATGCCGGAAGGCTGCTGTACAGGCTGAGGCTGGTTCTGCGGTGCCACGGAAGTTCTCCTCGGAGGATATGCGAAGTACGCGGACAGACCGGCGTACGACAGAACCCCGCGGCGAGGGAACCGGCCTGTGTCAGGCCTCGCCGCGGCAGCGAAGGAGGAGAAGCTGGTGCCGCATAGTGGGTCTGAGTCTATGCACAACCCCGCCGGACCGTCGAACCAGGGGTCTCAGCCGGCGAGATACGCAGCGTCACTGCGGCAGCACCGAACGGCCGCCGCCGGTCCGGCCCTCCTCGACGCCCGGCCGGCCGAAGCCCTGCCCCTCCATCAGCATCAGGAACCGGGTGTCGATCTCGGCCCACGGCACGTGCCGCTGCCAGCTGTGGATCTCCCAGTAGCGCTCGACCAGCGCCTCGTGCATCATCTGGTTCGCGGTCTTCTGCGCACTCGCCCGGATCAGCGGCTCGATCTCGGCGGCCTTCTCGTTCAGTACGACGGCCGAGACCGGAATGCCCTGGCTGTTCTGCCCGGACATCATGTCGCGGCGCCACTGCTCGCCCCGGTTGTAGCCCTCCCCGGTGAAGTCGTCGCCGATCGCCAGTTTGTGCCCGAGCGCGCCCGCGGTGAAGCCGGCCACGATCTGGTCGCGGCCCTTCCCCGCGTTGTCGATCGCCTTCGCCTCGTCCTCGCCGTCGCCGAGCGTCGCCAGGGTGCCGACAACCGCCGCCAGGCCGCCCACGATCAGGCCGCCGGCGATCAACGCCTCACCGGTCAGCAACGCCGCCGCCTTCTCGGCCAGCGTGGTCGCGATCTTGCGGTAGTTCGGTTCGATCGCCACCTTGACGCTCGTCTTCGGCGTCACCTTCAGCTGCGTGCCGTCGGCGGCGGTGAAGGTGTGCTCCTCGAACTTGAGGTCGAGCCCGGTCTCGAAGGTGGCGAACTTGATCTGGTCCTCCGGCTTGGCCGTGCCGTCCACCTCGAGGAACGTGAACCCGAACTTCAGCTCGTACGCCTTGCCGTCGAGGGACACCTCCAGGCCGAGCTTGCCCTTGTCCGCGTTCGTCTCGCCGCCGAGCTTCCCCTTCCAGGCGCTGCCTTCGAGTACGCCGCTGGTGTACTTGTGCAGCTCCTTCGACACCTCGCCCTGATAGGCGACCCCGCCCTTGGCGTCGGCGGTCAGACCACCGGCCCCCGCGAACGCGCTCTCACTCTCGCCGCCGCTGCGGCTGATCTCGTACTCGGCCGACCCTCCCACCGTCAGCACGGCCTTGCCGAGCCCGAACTCCTTCTCCACCGACTCCTCGGGCATGTTGATGGTGATCTTGCCCGTCGGTCCGACGCTCGCGCCCTGCTCTGCATTTTCTTGAGCGACCTTCTGCGCGACCGCGGCGTTCCCGGCCTGCTGCTGCAGCTGGAGCATCGAGGCCTGGGAACTGTTCACCTCGGGCTCGGGCCGGCTGACCGGAGCACTCCGGGCGCGTTCGTCCTCGCGCAGGTCGGTCCGCTCCATGCCGTCAACTCTGACGTCCGCGCCGATCACGCACCAGAGGCGTCAGGCCGGTCTGCGATCCCGCGCGAAGTGCCCGAACGCGCCGTACCCGTTGCCTTCAAGTGCACTTGAATACCTAGGCTTCTCGCATGACCTCCCTCCTCGAACGGATCGGCACGACCGGTCTCGGCGTTCTGGTCACGCTCAAGCGTGACGGCCGGCCGCAACTGTCGAACATCACCTATGTGTACGACGGCGAACGCATCCGCGTCTCGCTGACCGACGACCGGGCCAAGACGAAGAACCTGCGCCGCGACCCCCGCGCGAGCCTCTACATCAACGAGAACGGCGGCCGCGGCTACCTCGTGCTGGAAGGCAAGGCCGAGCTGACCCCGGTCGCCGCCGACCCCCACGACGGAGTAGTCGACGAGCTCGTCGACTACTACCGCAAGGGTTCGGGCGAGCACCCGGACTGGGACGAGTACCGGGCCGTCATGGTCCAGGACAAGCGGCTGCTCTTCTCGATGGCCGTCGACCACGCGTACGGCATGCCGTCACCTGCGTGATGCTTCCCGGTAGCGCCTCGGCGCCAGACCGTTGACGCGTTTGAACGCCGTACTGAAGGCACTGTCCGACGTGTAGCCGAGCGAGTGCGCGAGCGCGGACAACGACATGTCCTCGTCGCGCAGCGCTCGCTCGGCCAACCGCATCCGCCAGTTGAGCAAGTAGGTCAACGGCGGTACGCCGGCCGCTTCGCGGAACCGCTGAGCGAACGTCGTCCGCGACATCGCCGCGACCTGGGCCAACTCCTCGAGCTGCCAACCGTGCCCCGGCCGCTCATGCATCACCCGCAGCGCCGGCGCGATCCGGTCGTCGGCGATCGCCCGCAACCAGCCGACCGGAAGCGCGTCCGCCTCGGCCAAGCAGGCGCGCAGAGTCTCGACGAACAGCAGATGCGCCACGTTGGCAGCTGCCAGGCCGGCTCCGGGATCGGTGGTTGTTGCCTCATGCAACAACCTGTCGAGCAACCAGCGGAAGGTCTGCGCCCGCTCGTCGGTCGCCCGCAGCACGATCGCCGGCGGCAGCGCCCGGAGCAGCAACTCTGCTCCGGTCCGGTTCACGCTGACGTGCCCACCGATCCCGACGGCCTTCGGCCCGGACCGATCGGCGGCACCACTGCCGAACCGCGCGATCGGCCCGTCGGTCGCCCCGAACGCCGCGACCGCATCTCCGGCCGGTACGTCGGCATTGCCCTTCACGAATTCGCGCCGACCGTCGAACAGCACCACGTCACCGGGCCGCAACTCGATCCGGGGCTTGCCGTCCTCGAAATCGATCCAGCACGTGCCCTCGACCATCGCGCTGAACTTCAGCCGGCCGGCCGCCGGATAGCGCAGCGCCCAGTCGCCGTACGCCTCGAAGCCGCGCGAGACGTGGCACCGCGCCTCGGTCAGCGCGAGCGTCTCGGTCAGTGGATCGCTCGTACTCTCGCGCAAGTTTTCAGGACTCACAAGTATTCAACGTACGGAACGCCCGGCCTAGGTTCAAGATATGAGCGCACAGCAACCCCTCGGATCCGGCTTTACCGCCTACTCGACAACGGCCGACGTGATCGACGGCATCGACCTGACCGGCAGGACCGCGATCGTCACCGGCGGCTACTCCGGGCTCGGCCTGGAGACGGTTCGGGCCTTCCGCGCGGCCGGCGCCGACGTGATCGTCCCGGCGCGCGACACCGCCCGGGCGACCAGGCAGCTCGCCGGGATCGACGGCGTCGTGGTCGACGATCTGAACCTGCTGGACCCCGGCAGTATCGACGCCTTCGCCGATCGCTTCCTCGCGACCGGACGGCCGCTGCACCTGCTGGTGAACAGCGCCGGGATCATGGCCACTCCCCTGGCCCGCGACGCGCGCGGCTTCGAGTCGCAGTTCGCCACCAACCATCTCGGCCATTTCCAGCTCACCACCCGACTGCTGCCCGCGCTGCGGGCGGCACAGGGCGCGCGGGTCGTCGCGGTGTCGTCGCGCGGACACCGCTACAGCCCGGTCGTCTTCGAGGACCCGAACTTCGAGCACCGCGAGTACGCGCCGTACCCGGCCTACGGCCAGTCGAAGACGGCGAACGTCCTGTTCGCGGTCGAGCTCGACGCGCGGGAGCGGGAGAACGGCATCCGGGCGTTCGCCGTCCACCCCGGCAGCATCATGACCAACCTGGCCCAGAACGCCGATCGCGACGTACTGCGGCAAGGAGGGTTCCTGGATGACGACTTCCAGCCGATCATCGATCCCAGCCGCGGTCTGAAGACGCCCGAGCAAGGCGCCGCGACTCAGGTCTGGTGCGCGACCAGCCCGCGGCTCGACGGACTCGGCGGCCTGTACTGCGAGGACGTCGAGATCGCCACGGTCCACACCGGCGAACTGCCGGACACCGCCGTACTGGCACTGACCCCTGGATCGTTCGGCGTCCTGCCCTACGCGATCGACCCGGACAGCGCGCGCCATCTATGGACGATCTCCGAAGAAATGCTGCTGAGCTGAAAACTGCGCCCACCCCACCGCCCCGATCAATAAATGGGTCGCGGAAGTGGTCTACCGGCGTCAGTCTGTGGGTGTGGAGATCACGAGACTGTCGCCTGACGACGAAACCGGTTGCATCGATGCCGTTGCGCTGCTGACCGCGGCCGCGAAGGTCGACTCGCCCGAGGAGATCCTGCCGACCCCGAAGGGCCTGGCGAACGGGCTGCGGTACGGCTGGGACATGAACCCCGGCCATGCCTACCTCGCCCGGGAGGCCGACGGCACCGTGGTCGGCAAGCTCGACGTGTACTGGCCGAAGTGGGAGAACCTGAACCAGAGCTGGTTCGGTGTCGTGGTCCATCCCGACCACCGGCGCCGCGGCATCGGCTCGGAGCTGGTCAAGTATTTCGAGCAGTTGGCCGTCGACGCGGGCAAGGACACCGTCGGTGGTGGGTCGCACGCGCTGGCCGCGGCCGAGGCGTTCGCTGCGAAGCACGGGTACGAGCGCAAGGCCATCGAGGTGCAGCGTCGCCAGGACCTCACCGGGCTGGACTGGGACGTCGTCCAGGCGTTGTACGACAAGGCAGTGGAGGCGTCGGCGGGCTACGAGCTGATCCGGCTCAACGGCCCGCTGCCGGAGGACATGCTCGAAGACATGGTCGCGGTGACCGAGTCGATCAACGATGCGCCGACCGACGACCTCGACATCGAGGACGACGTCTACAGCACGCAGCGGCTGCGCGACTACGAAGAGGCCCAGCGGCGGAGCGACATGACGACGTACCGGGTGATCGCCCGCGAGAAGGCCACCGGCCGGCTCGCCGGTCACACCCTGATCGCGGTCGACGGCGAGCGTCCGCAGATCGCCTGGCAGCACGACACCGCGGTCTCCCGTGACCACCGTGGCCACCGGCTCGGTGCCCTGGTGAAGGCCGATCTGCTGCTCTGGCTGCGGGAGGCCGCTCCTGAGGTCGCCACGATCGACACCTGGAACGCCGAGTCCAACAACCACATGATCGGTATCAACGAGCAGCTGAACTACCGGATCATCGCGCGGGACTACGACTACCAGAAGAAGCTCTAGACGACGTCGACGACGGTGACCTTCATCCGGTTGCTGATCGTGAAGCCCATCGAGGTGTAGAGGCGCTGGGCGGTCACGTTCGTACCGCCGGTGTGCAGGAACGGAGTCCGGCCGGTCGCGGTGATGTCTGCCGCGACCGCACTGATCAGGCGCCGCGCGAGGCCCTGACCACGGTGGTCGGGATGCGTGCAGACCGCACTGATCTCGGCGTACGCCGGGAGGGTCTGCCGGACGCCGGCCATCGCGATCAGCTCGCCGTCCCGGCGGAGGCCGAGGTACGGGCCGAGCTCGATCGTGCGGGTCCGGAACGGGCCCGGGTCGGTCAGCTCGACCAGGGCCATCATGTCCGGTACGTCGTCCGCCGTCAGCGCGACTGCCTCGTCGTCAACGGCGCCCAGCCCGTCGGGCGCCACGAACTGGACGAGGTCGAACTGGACCTCCAGCTTGAACGACTCCGGCATCGGCTGGTCCGGGCCCATCATCGCGCCGCCCGAACCCGGACCGACCAGGGCGGCGAGATCCGCCCAGTCCTGTTCGGTCGGGTTGTCCGGGAGCGCGAGGAAGGGTGCGACCTCCGGCTGGTACCGGTAGGCGTTGCCGCGGGATTCCGCGAAAGACGCGTGCGGGCCGGTGAGGGCGTCGTACGTCGGATTCCGCAGTCCCATCAGAAGCCCAGTTTGCGCAGGTGCTTGGCGTCGGTCTGCCAGTTCTTGGCGATCTTGACGTGCAGGTCGAGGTAGACCGGTGTCCCGAGCAGTGCCTCGATCTGACGGCGGGCCTCGGCGCCGACCTCGCGCAGGCGGACCCCCTTGTGGCCGATCACGATGCCCTTCTGGCTGTCGCGCTCGAGGAAGATGTTCGCGTAGATGTCGAGCAGCGGCTTGTCCTCGGGACGGTCCTCGCGCAGGCCCATCTCGTCGATGGTGACGGCGATCGAGTGCGGCAGCTCGTCGCGGACGCCCTCCAGCGCGGCCTCGCGGATCAGCTCCGCGACGAGAGTCTCTTCGGGCTCGTCGGTGATGTCACCGTCGGGGTAGAGCGGGAAACCGTCGGGCAGCAGCTGGATCAGCTCGTTGGTGACCAGGTCGACCTGGAAACCGGAGGTCGCCGACACCGGGATGATCGCGGCCCACTCGATCCCAGCCGCCTCGCCCAGCTCCTGGATCTCGGTCAGGTGCTCGAGCATCCGCTCCGGCTCGACCAGGTCCGCCTTGGTGGCGAGCGCGACCTTCGGCGTCTTCGCGACCTTCGCGGCCTCGGCGACCAGGAAGCGGTCACCAGGACCGATCTTGTCGCTGGCCGGCAGGCAGATCCCGATCACGTCGACCTCGGCCCAGGTGCTCTTCACCAGGTCGTTGAGCCGCTGGCCGAGCAGCGTGCGCGGCTTGTGCAGACCGGGGGTGTCGACCAGGATCAGCTGCGCGTCCGGCCGGTGCACGATCCCTCGTACGGCGTGCCGCGTGGTCTGCGGCTTCGACGAGGTGATCACGATCTTCTGGCCGACGAGCGCGTTGGTCAGCGTGGACTTCCCGGCGTTGGGACGCCCCACGAAGCACGCGAACCCCGACTTGAACCCGGTCGGCGCCGGGGTGGGAGCGGGCGCCGGAGCCGGACGGCCCTTGCCCTTCGGGCGCTCAGGTGTTGATGACATTGCGGACCTCTCCGGTCGCGTCGGCCAGAACGACCGGAATGGCGGCGCCGGCGAAGTGACGGACGACGTTGATGTCAGCAGTATCCGCCTCGGTCACGACGGCCGCGGCCTCGAGGCCCTTCACGCCGGAGGCGAGGGCCATCGCGACGGCGAGCTGCAACGCGGTCAGCTCGACGGTGTCGAGCGCGACCGTGCACGCCGAGTACGTGCGGCCGTCGGAGTCACGCACCGCGGCGCCCTCCGCCGCGCGGGTCCGGGCTCGGGCCGCGCGGGCGAGCGTGACGAGTTTGGCGTCCTCCGCCGAAAGGTCTGACAAGTTGACGCTCCTAGTGTCCTGTGGGCGTTGTAGCTTGAGTGATAGCGGTGTCCAGGTGCGTGCATCGGGGTGCTTGGTCAGTGGCCTCGATGCGGAGCATCGTGGGCGCTGGGCAAGTGCCGCGAGGTGCGTGCCTGGGCGCCGATAGCACCAAGTTACAGCGCCCACAGGACACTAAGCGTGCTGGTGGTTCTGGTCTGTGCGGCCGGCGACGGGTTCCTCGCGGCGCACGAGCACAGTACCGATCTGGTTGCGGCGGCCTGACGGCCGCTCCGCGGTGAGAGACAGACCGGCGATCTCGACCTCGGCCCCGGGGATCGGCACCTTGCCGAGCAGCTTGGCCATCAGGCCACCGACGGTGTCGACGTCGTCGTCGTCCAGCGGTACGCCGAACAGCTCGCCGAGCTCGTCGATCGGATACCGGCTGGACACCCGGAAGGTGCCGTCGGACAGCTCCTGCACCGAGTCCGGGTCCTCGTCGTACTCGTCGGTGATCTCCCCGACGATCTCCTCGAGGATGTCCTCGATCGCGACCAGGCCGGCGGTGCCGCCGTACTCGTCGACGACGATCGCCAGGTGCATCCGGGCCGCCTGCATCTCGCGCAGCAGTTCGTCGACCGGCTTGGAGTCCGGCACGTACATACACGGACGCATCACGGACTCGACCCGCTCGGTCGACTCGGCCGAGGCGTTGTCGTAGACGCGACGCATCACGTCCTTGAGGTAGACGACCCCGAGGATGTCGTCCAGTGACTCACCGATCACCGGGATCCGCGAGTAGCCCGAGCGCAGCGCCAGCGACGTGAGCTGGCGGAGCTTCTTGTGCTTCTCGATGTAGACCATGTCGGTCCGCGGCACCATCACCTCGCGGACGATGGTGTCGCCGAGCTCGAAGACGGAGTGGATCATCTGCCGCTCGCCGGACTCGATCACCGCGGACTTCTCCGCGTAGTCGACCAGCGCGCGCAGCTCGGCCTCGGTCGCGAACGGGCCCTCGGCGAATCCCTTGCCGGGGGTGAGCGCGTTGCCGATCATGATCAGCACCTTCGGCAGCGGCCCGAGGATCCGGGTCAGCGCCATCACCGGGCCGGCCGACACGATCGCGAACCGGTCGGAGTGCTGCCGGCCGAGGGTCCGCGGTGCGACGCCGATGATCACGTAGGAGATCAGCACCATCACCACCGCGGTGATCAGGATGTGCTCCCAGGTGACGCTCAGCACGACCGACAGCGCCTGGGTGACCAGAACGATCGCGGTGATCTCGCAGCTGAGCCGGAGCAGCAGCAGCGAGTTCAGGTAGCGGGGAGCATCGGAGAGCAGGGCGCTCAGCCGGACAGCCCGCAGGTTGCCCAGCTCGACCTGCTCGTTGGCACGAACCTTCGAGTACGACGACAGTGCCGCTTCCGCACCGGCGAACAGGCCGGCCAGCAAGACGAGCACCGCAGCAACGACCAGGAGGACTAGGTCGTGGGAGCTCACGGCAACGTCACTGTCCCTCGAGCCGGTTCCCGGGCGCGCGCCAGGCTTCCAGCAACCGGCCCTGGATGTCCCACATCTCCGCCTTCTCGGCGGGCTCGGCGTGGTCGTAGCCGAGCAGGTGCAGGATGCCGTGCACGGTCAGCAGCTCCAGCTCGGCCCAAGTGCCGTGGCCGGCCTTGGCGCCCTGGGCGGCGGCCACGGTCGGGCAGAGCGCGATGTCGCCGAGATGCCCGAGGGGCAGGTCGGCGTCGTCACCGCCGTCCCCACCGGGTCGCAGCTCGTCCATCGGCCAGGACATCACGTCGGTCGGTCCCGGAAGATCCAGGAACTCCACGTGATACCTGGCCATCGTGTCCTCGTCGACCAGCTTGATCGACAGCTCGCATTCGGGGTGCAGCCGCAGGGACGACATCACGAACCGGCTCAGCCGCATCAGTCCGCCACCGTCGATCTCGACGCCGGACTCGTTGTTCACTTCAACGTTCATCTTTGGTGCTCAGCGCCCCGTTGTCCTTCGTAGTTCTCGTACGCCGACACGATCCGGCCGACCAGCTTGTGCCGGACCACGTCATGCGAGGTGAGCCGGCAGAATGCCAGATCCTCGACGCCGTCCAGGATCTCCTCGACGACCCGCAGCCCGGAGTTCGTCCCGGTCGGCAGGTCGACCTGGGTGACGTCGCCGGTGACGACCATCTTGGAGCCGAAGCCGAGCCGGGTGAGGAACATCTTCATCTGCTCCGGCGAGGTGTTCTGCGCCTCGTCCAGGATGATGTAGGCGTCGTTCAGCGACCGGCCCCGCATGTAGGCCAGCGGCGCGATCTCGATCGTGCCGGCGGTCAGCAGCCGCGGGATCGACTCCGGGTCGAGCATGTCGTGCAGGGCGTCGTACAGCGGGCGCAGGTAGGGGTCGATCTTCTCCGACAGCGTGCCGGGCAGGAAGCCGAGCCGCTCGCCGGCCTCGACGGCCGGCCGGGTCAGGATGATCCGGCTGACCTCCTTGGCCTGCAGCGCCTGGACCGCCTTGGCGACCGCCAGATAGGTCTTACCCGTACCGGCCGGGCCGATCCCGAACACGATCGTGTTCTTGTCGATGGCGTCGACGTAGCGCTTCTGGTTCAGCGTCTTGGGCCGGATGGTGCGGCCGCGGCTGGACAGGATGTTCTGGGTCAGGACGTCGGCCGGGCTCTCGCCGGTCGCCTGCTTGATCATCGCGATGCTCCGCTCGACCGAGTCGGCGGTCAGGCCGTGCCCGGTCCGGATCACGACGACGAGCTCGTCGAAGAGCCGCTCGGCGAGCGCCAGCTCGGCGGCCTCACCCTTCAGCGTGATCTCGTTGCCGCGGACCAGGATGTCGGCGGCGAACTCCTTCTCGATGATGCGGAGGAACTCGTCCCGGGCTCCGAGCAGGGCCACCATGTCGATGCTGTTCGGCACGACGATCTTGTGCGACGTCTGCGGAGTGGCCGTGGCGCCTTCTGCGCGCGCCTCCGGTTCGATACTGCGTGGCCTGGACAGGCTCTTCCTCCTGAACTGTGCAACTCAAGAAAATGATGGTGATCCGTCCATGCTAGCCGTCCGGCCCGACAGCCTCACTGTCAATTTCCCGGGACACGCCCCGGGACCGCCGGACGAGGCCGCTCTGCGTACCGGTTCAGGCACGGAGAGTGCGGTCTCCGCGATTCGCCGGATCCTGTTGTCAACCTGGGACGAGGCCTTCGCGTCTCTGTTGTGTGGCACAACCTGCGGTGGTGTACGAAGAGTGCGTGACACATGAGTCCTCGTGGAATGCCGACGAGGCGCTGACGGCTGTCTACACGGCGCACTACACGTCGCTGGTCCGCCTCGCCGCCTTGCTGCTGCGTGACACCGGAACGGCGGAGGAGATCGTGCAGGACGCGTTCGTCGCGATGCACGGCCGCTGGCACCGGCTGCGCGACCCCCACAAGGCACTCGCCTACCTGCGCACGGCGGTGGTGAACCGCACCCGCTCCCGCCAGCGCCACCTGGTGGTCGTCGACAAGCACATGCCACGCAGCCTGCCGGACGAGCCCAGCGCCGAGCAGGCCGCGCTGCGGACGGCCGAGACCGACCGGGTCATCGAGGCGATGCGCACCCTGCCGGAGAAACAGCGCACAGTGATGGTGCTGCGGTACTACGGTGACCTGTCGGAGGCGGAGATCGCCGACACGATGGGGATCAGCCGGGGATCGGTGAAGAGCCACGCCGCGCGAGCGAGCAAGTCGCTGCGCCAGCTCCTGGAGCGGACAGCATGAACGACAACCCGAACGACTCGTTCGACGAGCTGATGCGGCGATCTCTGGCGAATGAGGCCAACCGGATCGAGCCGACCGATGCCCTGCCGGAGATCCTGACCCGCGCCCACGCCGTACGGCGTCCTGTCGTTCGCCGCCCGTGGGTGATGACCGCCGGGCTGGCCGCGGTCGGAACGGCGGCCGCGATCGGCGCCTTCACCGTCATCAACAGCAACCTGAACCAAGCGAACGAGGGTGACACCGTCGCCGGCCAGGGCAACGTGGCGTCGGCGAGCGGTGCACCGACCACTGCGCCGATAGCACCGCGGAGTGACCCGACCAAGTCGTCGACGCTCCCGCCCTCCGAGCGACCGAGCGCCATGCCCGAGCAAGGCGTGCGCGAGAAGGCCGTGTCGGGCCAGGTCGTGCCGGTCTATTGGCTCGGGAACGCGGCCGCCTCGACCGGGGCGACCGACAAGCCCACGACGAAGCCGAGCATGACGGCGAGGTCGGAGACCCGGCTGTACCGGACCTGGTCGAAGATCACCGGCCGCCCCGCGTTCGAGGCGGTCCGGGTCATGACGCGAGAGCAGCCGAAAGACGCGGACTACTACTCGGTCTGGAAGGGTGCCCAGGTGTCGTCGGTAACCCTGAACGACCGCGCCATCACGGTCGACTTCAAGGCGTTCCCGCAGGCCAGGGTCGACGACACCACCGCGTCGATGGCCGCCCAGCAGCTGATCTACACCGTGCAGGGCGCCTTGGGCGACGACAGCCGGCCGGTTCAGGTCACCTTGCAAGGCAAGACCGGCGGCATGCTCTTCGGCCAGGTCGACACCAGTACGCCGCTCGGCCGCGCCCAGGCGGCCGACGTCCAGGCGCTGGTCTCGATCGAGTCCCCGACCGAGGGCATGCTGGCCACCAGCCCGGTCACTGTGCAGGGTGTGGCAGCGGCGTGGGAGGGCACGGTGAACTACCGCGCGATCAATGTGAAGACCAAGAAGGAGTACACCAGCGTCGTGAACACCAAGGAAGGCCAGAAGTTCTCGCCGTTCAGCTTCGAGCTCAAGCTCACGCCCGGTATCTGGCAGATCGAGGCCTACCTGGATGCTGGCCCAGACGGCAAAGCCACCGACCTGGACACCAAGACCATCGAGGTCTCCCGCTAGACCCAGCGGACCCCGGCCAACGGGCTATGGCTGCTGTGGTCCCTCCCCGAACTGGTTTGGGGAGGGATAGCCGTCATGGTCCAGAAGGGCTGGGGAGTCCGACCCCCCGATTCAGGGGGGTAACACTCCCCAACGCCGCCACTGCACTTGGCACCACCTCGAACCGCCTGACGCACGCGGCCAGCGTGTTCGGACGGTAGCCGTCGTTGGCCGAAGTGGATGGCGAGGTCGGCGCCCCAGGTGCCCGTCGCCTGAACCTCCGGGCGTCGGTGCTGTGCAGAAACCGAGGGGACATCCCCGCAAATTGCCCGTTCTCCCCTCAAAATATGAGCAGAGAACGGTCAACCTGAACGGATAACCAGCGAAATTCCGCAGGCAGCAGACAACCCGTCAGCCCCAAGCGACGGGGAATCTCGGTCGCCTTCGGGGAGGAGGGGCTCCTGACCAAGCGAAGTGCCCAGCCACCGCCACGGAACACCTGCTGCGATCCCGCTCCCCACACCGGTTCGAGGAAGAGCAGCCGCCAAGCCCTATTAGCTCCAGCGCGAGCGGGCGAGCAATGCGGAGGCTGCTGCCACCCCGGCGGTCGACGTCCGCAGAACGGTGTCGCCGAGCCGGACCGGCTCGACCGCGAAAGCGGCCAGCTCGGCGGGCGCGATACCGCCCTCGGGGCCGATGACGATCACCACGTCTCCGTCGGCCGGTACGTCGAGACCGGCGAGCGGGACCGTCGCCTCCTCGTGCAGGACCACTGGAAGGGCTGCGTCCTGCACGAGCTTCGCGATCTCCGCGGTGGTGGCGATCGGGGTCACCTCGGCGAACCACGAGCGCCTGGACTGCTTGCTCGCCTCGAACGCCCACGCCTGCCACTTGGCGAGCGTCTTCGCGGACCGCTCCGGGTTGCTCCGGAACTGACTCCGCTCCGCGTTCCACGGCACGATTACGTCGGCGCCGACCTCGGTCAGCATCTCCACGGCCAGTTCGGCCCGCTCACCCTTCGGCAACGCCTGTACGACGACGAGCCGCGGCGTACTGGCCGGGTCACTCCCCCGCTGGTCGATGGCGACTGTCAGCCCGGTCTTCGAGGCGGTTGCCACCGACCCTTCGGCCCACGCACCACGCCCGTCGGTCAGCCGGACGCGCTCGCCCGGCCCGATCCGCCGTACAACGGCCGCGTGCCGGCCCTCGGCACCGTCCAGCGTCAGCTCTTCGCCGTCGAGCTCGGCGGCGAAGAAGACCGCGACCCCCACTGCTAGTGCGGGCCGAACGCGTCGCGGAGGCGGCCGAAGACGCCCTTGTGAGCAGCCTGGATCTGACCGTGCGGCCGCTCTTCGCCGCGGGCCGTGGCGAGCTGCTGGAGCAACTCCATCTGGCTGTCGTCGAGCTTGGTGGGGGTCTCGACGATGATCTGCACGATCAGGTCGCCACGCCCCGCATGCCGCAGTCGCGGCACACCGCGAGCGGTCAGGGTCATCGCCGTACCGGACTGGGTGCCCGGGCGGATCTCCAGTGGCGTGGTCTCGCCCTCCAGGGTCGGCAGGTCGATCGTCGTCCCGAGCGCGGCCGCCGTCATCGGCAGGTTGACCGTGCAGTGCAGGTCGTCGCCGTTGCGGGTGAAGACCTCGTGCTGCTCGACCTCGATCTCGACATACAGGTCACCGGCCGGACCGCCGCCGGGGCCGACCTCGCCCTGTCCGGTCAGCTGCACCCGGACGCCCGTGTCGACGCCGTCCGGGATCTTCACGGTCACCGTCCGGCGGCTGCGGACGCGGCCGTCGCCGGCGCACTCGCGGCAGGGGCTGGGGATCGTCGTACCGAAGCCGCGGCAGTTCGCACACGGGCGCATGGTCCGAACCTCACCGAGGAACGAGCGCTGCGTGTGCGTGACCTCGCCACGGCCGTGGCAGATCTCGCAGGTGACCGGCTCGGATCCAGCCTCGGCGCCGGAGCCCGAACAGGTCGGGCACAGCACCGCGGTGTCGACCTTGAGCTCACGCGTCGTCCCGAAGGCCGCCTCGGCCAGGTCGAGGTGCAGCGGGATCAGTGCGTCCTGACCGCGTCGCGTCCGCGGCCGCGGCCCGCGGGTGGCCCCGCCGGTCTGGCCGAAGAACGCGTCCATGATGTCGGTGAACGTGAACGCCTGGCCGCCGCCGAACCCACCGGCCCCGCCCGCACCCGCGGACGCGAACGGATCGCCGCCGAGGTCGTGCATCTGCCGCTTCTGCGGGTCGCTGAGCACCTGGAACGCGCGGCCGATCTCCTGGAACTTGTGGTGCGCGTCCTCGGAGTCGTTCACGTCCGGGTGGTACTGGCGTGCCAGTTTGCGGTACGCCTTCTTGATCTCGTCCGCTGAAGCGTCACGGCTGACGCCCAGGACGGCGTAGTAATCGGTGCTCATACTCCAGACCAGGGGTTGGTTGAGTTCGTCGAATTCATCAGGATTCAGCCAGGATCTGGCTGACGTAGCGCGCGACGGCCCGTACGGCGCCCATCGTGCTCGGGTAGTCCATGTGGGTCGGGCCGACGATGCCGAGTGTGGCCAGCGCCTCCGACTTCGACCCGTAGCCGGTCGCGACCACCGACGTGGTGGCCAGCTCCTCGTACGGGTTCTCGTGACCGATGCGGACGGTCAGGGTCTGCGGGTGGGTCGCCTCACCGAGCAGCTTGAGCAGGATGACGTGCTCCTCGAGCGCCTCGAGCACCGGCTTCACGTTCCGCTCGAAGTCGTCGCCGTACCGGGTCAGGTTGGCGGCGCCGCCGACGGCGATCCGCCGCTCACCCATCTCGTCGGTGAAGGCCTCGAGCAGCGTGCTCACGATCGCGGCGACCAGCGGCCGGTCGGCCGGCGCGAACTCGTCCGCGACGGCGGCCAGCGTGGTGGTCGCGTCGGTCAGCCGCTGGCCGACCATCGCGGTGTTGAGCCGCGATCGGAGGTCGGCGACGAGCTGGTCGTCGATGTCCCTCGGCAGCTCGACGATCCGCTGCTCGACCCGGCCGTTGCTCGTGATCAGCACCAGCAACAGGCGGCGCGGTGTCATCGTGACCACCTCGATGTGCCGCACGCTCGACCGGTTGAGCGACGGATACTGCACGATCGCGACCTGGCGGGTGATCTGCGCCAGCAGCCGAACGGTCCGCCGGACGACGTCGTCCAGGTCGACCGCTCCGCCGAGGAAGGACGTGATGGCCTTCTTCTCGGCCGCCGACAGTGTCTTGACCGTGCTCAGCTTGTCGACGAACAGCCGGTAGCCGGCGTCGGTCGGGATCCGGCCGGCGCTGGTGTGGGGCTGGGTGATGTACCCCTCCTCCTCCAGCGCGGCCATGTCGTTGCGCACAGTCGCCGGAGAGACACCGAGGTTGTGCCGGTCGACCAGAGTCTTCGAGCCGACCGGCTCATGGGTGGCCACGTAGTCCTCGACGATGGCGCGGAGCACATCCAGCTTGCGCTCGTCCAGCACGCGCACCACCCTCTCCCAGTCTTGGCACTCACAAGTTCAGAGTGCCAGTCTAGGCCGTGTCAGGCGTGGCTCCCAACGGAACGGCTGCGGGGCGCGTCACTGTACTGGCCACATCCAGGGGCTGATCCTGCACGGCAGAGTCGATAAAAGACTCCAGTACGTCGAGCACGTGGTAGGCCAACTCGCCGTTCGCCCGGTGCGGTTCGCCGTTGCGCAAAGCCCGGGCCATGTCCGCCACACCGACCCCACGGCCGGCTCCGGCATACCCACCGGCTGTTGCCACCTCCGTCCATTCGCGCTGCGCCGCCGTGACGATCTCAACCGTCCCATCGAAGCCATTGGGGTCCGGAACCGACAGACTGCCGTCGGTGCCGTGCACCTCGATCCGCGGCAACCGTCCGGCCCACACGTCGAACGACATCAGCACGGTGGTCAGCGCACCGGACTCATGCTCCAGTACGCCGGTCACGTGCGTCGGCACCTCGACCGGGAAGACAGTCCCTGCCCTGGGACCGGTGTGGATCGTCCGCTCCTGCTTCGACTGTCCGGCCCGCGCGGTCACCCGTCGTACCGGACCGAGCAGTGTGACCAGGCTGGTCACGTAGTAGGGGCCCATGTCGAGCACTGGGCCGCCACCGGGCTGGTAGTAGAACTCGGGCGCCGGGTGCCACAGCTCGTGGCCGGGCGTCACCATGAAGGCTGTGGCGGCATGCGGTACGCCGATGTCGCCACGGTCGATGACTGCGCGTGCGGTCTGGGTGCCGGTGCCGAGCACTGTGTCCGGAGCGCATCCGATCCGGAGGTTGTTCGCGGCGGCGTACTTGAGCAGCGGTTCGGCCTCCACGCGATCCATGGCCAGCGGCTTCTCGCCGTACACGTGCTTGCCGGCTGCCAGCGCAGCCTGGTGCACGGCAGCATGTGCAGCGGGGATGGTGAGATTGACGACGAGGTCCACGTCATCGGCGGCGTACAGCTCATCTGGTGTGAGCGCGCGGACGCTGTCCGTGGCGACGGCCTGGGCGCGGCTGAGGTCCAGGTCGGCCACTGCGACCACGTCGACACCGGGGAGCTTGGCCAGGTGCTCCAGGTAGGTGCCGGAGATGACTCCGGTGCCGACAATGCCGACCCGTGACACAGCGCCGCTCACTTGCTCGCCCACAGCAGCCCCCGCTCGATGATCGTGCGCACCTCGGGTACGTCGAAGTCGTCCAGCTTGTGACCGACCGTGCAGACGAACACCCGGCCCTCGCCCCACGTGCGCGTCCAGACCGCCGGCATCACCGCACCCTCGATCCACGGGAAGTCCGGGTGCGAGGCCAACGTGGTGGTGGCCAGCACGTTGTTGGTCGGGTCCACGTGCAGGTAGTACTGCTCGGTGTGCACGTCGAAGTGCGTGATGCCCTCGACGATCGGGTGCTCCGCGACCACCTCGACGCGGTAGTCGGTGAAGTTGTGCGGGTGCGAGATGAACTGCCCGCCGGTGATGAAGCTGTAGTCGGTGTGCTCCCGGAACGAGTCCACGATCCCGCCGTGCCAGCCGGCGAACCCGGTCCCGCCCCGGATCGCGTCGGCCAGGCTCTTGATGTGCTCGGGCTTCGTCTCGCCCATCGACACGCACTGCAGCACCAGATCGACGTCGTCCAGCTCCAGATAGCTCTCGGTGCTGTCCGACGTGGTGACGTCGTACCCGTTCTCCTTCAGGTACGGGATGAACAGCTCGGTCGCCTCGACCGGCACATGCCCGTCCCAGCCACCCCGCACCACCAGCGCACGCCGTGTCGTCACATCAACCACCCTCGAAAGTTTCGCCTGAACCACCGGAAGATTCGCCCCCGACCTTAAGCGCCTGCCCCAGCCCCGGTCTAGGGTCAGCCCATGAGCTGGAAGTTCTGGAAGACCGGCGGTGCGCTGCCGACCGATCCGCCGACGGGCACGTTCGGGATGACGGTCGAGGACCGCTTCACGATCCGTGGCCGCGGGCTGGTCGTGACCGGCCAGGTGGGATCCGGCAGAGTGGCCATCGGAGATCAGGTCCGGATCACCCGCGACGGGCAACTCCTTCTGGTGAGCCGGGTCAGCGGGATCAAGAAGTTCCGCGACAAGCCTCGGGTGGCGAACGTCGGCGACGACATCGGCCTGGTCCTGCCCCGGGTCAAGTTCGACCAGGTGAACATCGGCGACGAGGTCGGCAAGTAGTGTCGTGGGCATGAGTGGGTGGGACGAGATCGGCGACAGGTGCTGGGTACGCCGGTACGACGAGTGGGACCTGAACGTCGGGCTGGTGGTAGGAACCGGTGGCGCGCTGGTGATCGATACCCGGGCCACGACCGAAGAGGCCGAGGAGCTGCTCGGGCATATTCGTGAGGTGACCGACCTACCGGTGCGGTGGGTGGTCAACACGCACTCGCACTTCGACCATGTGAACGGCAACAGCGTGTTCACGGAGGCGACCGTCTACGCGCACGAGAACACGGTGGCGGCCGCCGAGCTGAAGGCCGAGTCGTTCGCGGTCGCGAAGGTGATCGACCTCGGTGATCGCCGGGTCGAGCTGCTGTACCTGGGGAACGGGCACACCGCCGGCGACGCGGTGGCCGTCGTACCGGATGTGAACGTCTTCTTCCTGGGCGATCTGGTCGAGGAGTCGCAGCCCCCGCAGTACGGCGACGACTCCTTCCCGCTCGAATGGCCGGACACGTTGGAGCGGATCATCGGCACGATGCCGAAGGGCGCACTCGTCGTACCGGGTCATGGTGCGGTCGTCGATGCTGCCTTCGCTACCGCGCAACGGGACGAGATGGGTCAGGTCGCCAACACGATCTCCGACCTGCACCACGGCGGGACGTCACTCGAGAAGGCGCTTGCGCACACCGAGGGTTGGCCGTGGGATCCGGCCGAGCTGCAGGACGCGATCAAGCGTGCCTACGAGGTCCTCGGGCCCCCGCGGCGACCGACGATCCCGCTGCTCGGGCCGAGCTGACTGCCCCAACGCGCACAAGTGCGCGTTCCGGGCCGGAACTTGGCAATCGCTGCACCTGAGCGCCCTACCGTTCTCGGCATGACCGAACCGCAGAGCAACATCCCGCCGCAGGACAACACCGTCCCGTCCGGCCCGCAGTTCCAGCAGCCGGGCTTCCAGCAGCAGCCCGGCTTTCAGCAGCCTGGGTTTCAGCAGCAGCCGCTGAGCGCGCAGGACGAGCGCACCTGGTCGCTGCTGGCCCACATCGGCACCATCGTGCTGGGCTTCATCGCCCCGCTGATCGTGCTGCTCGTCCAGGGCGAGAAGTCGCCGATGGTGCGTGCGCACGCCGTCGAGTCGCTCAACTTCCAGATCACCGTCACGATCGGGTACGTCGCGTCCTCGATCCTGATGGTCGTCATCATCGGCTTCGTCACGCTGCCGCTGATCTGGGCCGCCGCCCTGGTCTTCGCGGTGCTCGGCACCATGGCCGCCAGCAAGGGCCTGCCGTACAAGTACCCGTTCGCTCTCCGCCTGGTGAAGTGACATTCAAAAGCGGAGCAGCAGTTACTCGTTGACACGGGTTCGGTGAAAGGCGCAACTTGTTCCATGGCAACGACTGAGCAGACGACGCATCCGGACGGCCGGGTCGAACTGACCGACCCGGACGCGATCGCGAGCAGCCGGTACGGGAACGCCGAGCTCGCCCCGACCAGGCTGTCGGACCGGAACTGGACGACGTACAACTACGCCGCCCTGTGGATGGGGATGGCGCACAACATCCCGAGCTACCTGCTGGCCGCGGGGCTGGTGGCGCTCGGGATGAACTGGTTGCAGGCGTTCCTCACGATCACGCTGGGAAACCTGATCGTGCTCGTGCCGCTGCTGCTGAACAGCCATGCGGGCACCAAGTACGGCATCCCGTTCCCGGTCTTCGCGCGCGCCTTCTACGGCGTCCGCGGGGCGAACTTCCCGGCACTGCTGCGGGCGTTCGTCGCCTGCGGCTGGTTCGGGATCCAGACCTGGATCGGCGGCCAGGCGATCTACGTGATCGCCGGCGAGCTGTTCGGCAAGGGCTGGACCGACGCGTCCGCGGTCGGCGGTCACCCGTGGACGATGTGGCTCAGCTTCGGCCTCTTCTGGCTGCTGCAGATGGCCCTGATCTGGCGCGGGATCGAAGGCCTGCGGCGGTTCGAGAACTGGGCGGCACCGCTGGTCACGGTGGCGTTCCTGGCGTTGATGATCGCGATCCTGGTCAGGGCCGGTGGGTTCGGGCCGATCCTGTCGCAGCCGTCGAAGCTCGGCTGGGACGCCGACTTCTGGAAGATCTTCGCGCCGTCGCTGATGGGCATGATCGCGTTCTGGGCGACGCTCAGCCTGAACATGCCGGACTTCACCCGGTTCGGCAAAGGCCAGCGCCAGCAGGTGCTCGGGCAGATCATCGGCCTGCCGACGACGATGTCGTTCATCGCACTGGTCTCGATCATCACCACCTCGGGCACGGTGATCGTCTACGGTTCGGCGATCTGGGACCCGGTCGAGCTGACCCGCCGCTTCGAGAACCCGGTGGTCGTCACGATCGGTCTCGTCATGGCGATCCTCGCGACCATGTCGTGCAACGTCGCGGCCAACGTGGTCAGTCCGTCGTACGACTTCGCGAACGCGCTTCCACGCTGGCTGAACTTCCGCACCGCCGGTCTGCTCACCGGTGTCATCGGTGTCGTGATCCAGCCGTGGCGGCTGATCTCCGACCCGTCGATCTACATCTTCGTCTGGCTGTCCTTCTACGGCGGCCTGCTCGCCTCGGTCGCCGGCGTACTGATCGCCGGCTACTGGTTCATCGACCGTACGGCGCTCGTCCTGCCCGACCTCTACAAGGCCTCCGGCCGGTACTGGTTCGCCTCCGGCTGGAACTGGCGCGCAGTCGTCGCCACGGTCTTCGGCTCGGTCCTCGCGGTAGGCGGTGCGTACTCGAATCCGGGCGCCGGCCCGTTCCCCGCGGACGGCCTGATCCCGTTCCTCAAGCCGCTCTACGACTACTCGTGGATCGTCGGCCTGATCGCCGGCTTCATCGCCTTCTACCTCCTCACCCACCTAACCCCCTCCCACAAACCCGCATCCACCACCGCCTGATCGGTGGTTCGGGGAGCGCAACGCACCGAAACCGGTCGACTCCCCTCCCCAAAACAGTTCGGGGAGCATTCAGGGTGGCCAGCAAACCTCCCCAAAGCGGTTCGGGGAGCGCAACGCACCGAAACCGGTCGACTCCCCTCCCCAAAACAGTTCGGGGAGCATTCAAGGTGGCCAGCAAACCTCCCCAAAGCGGTTTGGGGAGTCCCCGCCCCCGGAATCGGCCGGGTTTGCTCCCCAGGGCTGGTGGAAGGCGTGGGCTCGGAGCCGTCGGAACTCGGCAAACCGGTACGGTTGGGGCGTGGCTGATCGGTATGGGAACGACGTACTGAGTGGGGACTGGCGCAAACCCAAGAACGGGCGGACCGTCGAGGTCGAGATCGAGAAGGGCATGGTCGTCGAGGAACCCACGTCCGGGTTCGTCGGGGCGATCGTGCGCTGGGAGCACGGCGTGGTCGATCTCGAGGACCGGCACGGCCAGATCCGCACGTACCCGATGGGACCTGGCTTCTGGCTGGACGGCAAGCCGGTCAGCCTGAAGCCGCCGAAGAAGGCCGGTCCGGTCAAGAAGACCCGTACGGCGTCCGGTTCGGTCGCGGTCGACAACGTCCGGGCGAAGGTGGCGCGGGCGAGCCGGATCTACGTCGAGGGCCGGCACGACGCCGAGCTGGTCGAGAAGGTCTGGGGTGACGATCTGCGGATCGAAGGGGTCGTCGTCGAGTACCTCGGCGGCATCGACGACCTGCCCGGGATCGTGAACCGCTTCCAGCCCGGCCCCGGCCGACGCCTCGGCGTACTGGTCGACCACCTGGTCGAAGGCTCCAAGGAGTCCAAGATCGCCGCGCAGATCGACAACCGGTACGTGCGGATCGTCGGGCACCCGTTCATCGACGTCTGGGAGGCGATCAAGCCCTCCTCGGTCGGGATCAAGGCCTGGCCGAAGATCCCGCACGGCCAGGACTGGAAGAAGGGCGTGCTGCAGACCTTCGGCTGGCCGGCCACCGACCAGGCCGACGTCGCCGCGGCCTGGAAGCACATCCTGTCCAAGGTGAAGAACTTCTCCGACCTCGACCCGAGCCTGCTCGGCCGGGTCGAGGAGCTCATCGACTTCGCGACTCTGGACTGATCTCCGGCATCCGCTTCTCGATCCAGGCCCGGATCAGCCGGCGCGCTCGCCGTACGTACCAGGTCAGCGCGCCGAGCAGCACGCCCGCCGCCAGCACCATCCCAGCCAGTACGGCGGCCACGATCCGCACGCCGGCGACATTCACCACGCCGGCAACAACCAGCAGCAGGACGCCGAGCCCGAGGGCGGCCGGTGGCAGCCAGGGCTCGAAGAGCAACGGGCGCTTGGCTTCGGTCAGCTTGGCTCCGCGCACAACGCGACCCCACAAGGTCTGCCGGGCCGGCTCGGTGAACCAGCGCGCGGTCCGCAGCAGCCACGAACCCGGCTGGTGCTTGCGGCCGGCCATCGCCTTCACCGCGTTGCCCACCTGAGGTCCGAGGCCGCTGGAGACGTCGACCATCCGATCAGCCAGGCCCTTGGTTGTCGCGCGTCCCTCGGACGACTGGTTCAGCTCGTCGCGCATCGTCGTCAGGGCACCGAGCCCGGCGTCGGCCGGGAAGTCCTCGGCCAGCCGCTGGATGCGTTCCGCGACCGCCTGCGGCTTCCAGTCCTCAGCCTTCAGCACCTGACGCTGGGTCTCGCGGATCCAGTCCGCATCCGCGCCGAGCATCGCGCCGAGGTGCGCCACACAATGCAGGCGACCCATCAGCCAGTCCCAGCGTCGCCAGTCCGCGGCACCGAACGCCCCGAAGTGCCCGACCTGGCTGCCGTAGAGGATGCGGTCCTTCAGGTCGTCGGCGATCGATCCGGCCGGCAGATCATCCAGCAGGGTCAAGGGAATGTCCGGCCCGAGCCGCAGGAACTGGAACGGCGCACTGCGCTGCTGCGGCGTCCGCGCCGACGTACAGCGCGAGACGATCTCCACCTCGAGCGCGGTCTCGACAAGGTTCCAACCGATCACCGCAACCAGTTCTGCGAACGCCGAACCCAACGCAGGCTGGATCTGCAGGTCCTCGAAGATGTCGGTCAGGCCGACCGCGACCGCCTCGGCGCCACCGGCCGGACGCAGGTCGAGATCCGCCGTGGTGAGCTGGTCGGTCAACGCGTCCCGCACGGCCTGCACCTTCAGCAGACAGTCGCTGGTCGCCATCAGTCGCCGCTCGAGCTCCGTCCGATCCTCCGCCGGAGCGATGCTGATCCGATTGCGTAGCGAGCGCAGGATCAGTCGCACCACTCGCTCGGCCGCACCGGTCCCCCACAACCACAGCGGGTCGCCGTCCTTCTGCAGAGGCTCAACCGAGCCGTCCGGGTCCGGCACCCACGGATGCGCGGTGGTCAGGATCTCGTCGATCTCCGGCTCGGACAATGCGGTCGCGGCGTCCAGCACGGTGGACTGGTCGTGGTTGGCGATCGTGACGGCCTCCCAGACTCCGCCGGCCGCGCGGCCTCGTGAGTACGTCGGCTGCAACGCCTGCGCGGCGGACCGCAGTCGTGCCCGCTCTGTTGGTTGCTCCATGCAACGATCGAACAGCCGCTGGGTGTCCGACCAGGACGCGTCCGCCTCCAGCAGCAACCGCTCGAGCTGCTCGACATCGGAGCGGAAGTCCACCTCACGCGGGAACTGCACGGCCGACAGCGCCGCCACCCGCCAGCTCGGTTCCTTCGCCTCGGGCAACGCAGTCGACGCGCTCCCGATCCCGGCCGACGGTACGACGTACAGGACGTATCTGCTCGCTCGGCCGGCGACCGGCCGCCGCGCGACCACGTCGAGCACCGGCCCGAACGGCGCGTTGTCGAGCACGCCGCCATCGACCAGCCAGGCACCGGATTCGGCCGTCGTCGGCTGCATCCGCGGCGGCGACGAGGCCAGCCGCGGCGTCTCCAGCACCGGCCCGAACGCGGCCGGGAACGACGCCGACGCCCGCGCCGCCCGCGCGAGCAGCTTGGTGTCCTTCAACCCGTTCGTGTCCTTGACCTCGAACGTCTTCGTGCTGCCGTCGTACTTCGCCGCGTTCTCACTCGTGAACGCGAACAGATACCGATGATCCGGTACGACGAAGCGCTGGCCGGCGGCATCCCGCGCCTCGAACTGCTGAACGCCGAGCCCGGACGCCGTGACGAACAGCGTGACCGGCTCCTCGGCCGCGGTCTCACCGGCATCGGCGACGCCCTTGATGAGATTCTCCAGCTCCTGCAGGAAGTAGTTGCCGTCCAGCACCGAGGTCGACTTCTCGCCGGCCGACGGAACCAGCTTGCCGACCTCGAGCGAGCCGAGGCCCACCCACTTCTGCCGCAACCACGGCCCGTCCGAACCACCCGGGTCGAGCGTCGACCCGTTCGAGATCGCGGTCGCCAGCAGTGAACCGTTCAACCCACCGGCACTCGTCCCGGCGATCACGTCGACCACCACCCGGCGCTGCTCGTCGCCGCGCCGGCACAATTCGCGCCAACGCTCCGCCAGCACCGCGTCGTACGGCTGCGGACCCGGCACACCCGCCGGACCGGACGCCCGCCGGATCAGATCCAGTTCATGCGTCACGCCGCCCATCCAGACGGCCAGACTGACACCACCGTTGAGAACCAGCGCGATCCGGATCTCGTGCTCACTCATGCGTACGTCCCCCTAGCCTCACAGATACCACCATGGTCACAGATTGGCACGAAGGCAACAGCGGAGAGTGAACAAAAGGTTGCCCGGACGCGCAGCCACTGAGAGCTTGTCCACCATTACGCACAGGCGCATCCTGGGTTTCGGGGGTAACCGTTATGCGTACAGCGGTGGCAACACTAGTGGCAGTGATCGCGATGCTGGCCGTGGGGTGCAGCGACACATCGACGGGCGGCAGCGCGCCCGAAACCCCCGGTACGACGGCGCCCAGCACCACTGCGACACCCGAGCCGACGACGGCTGAACCGACCTCCGAACCTCCGCCCGAGCCGACGGTTCCGGAGAGCACCCAACCAAGACAGGTCAAGCCATCCATCAACCTGGCCACCGCCCCGGTCGGCGGCGGCTCGGACCAGGCCGCGGTCAGGCAGTGCGCTCAAGCCAACTGGCTCGCCGGCGCCATCCCGCCAGGCACGACAGTCACCCTCGGCTCGGTCCACCTGGAGCCGGGCAACATCTTCAAGCTCAGTCAGAGCTCGTGCCCGAACGGCCACCGGAAGTGCTCGGGCTTTGTCTGGAAGGCCAGCAACAGAACCCAGCCCTGCTATGTCGGCGTCGTGCAGGTGGCCAACAGCGACGAGGACAAAACCGTGAGCGTCGTCATCAAGGCCCGGATCACCTGCGCCACCAAGCAGGACTGTCGTTCCGTCCAGGCCGCCGCCAAGAAGCAAGGCAGCCAGGTGGGGGTCAGCCCGGTCGAGCTTCCGAGCAAGACACCGACGCCGACGCCGACGCTCTCACCTGAGCCGACCAAGACGGTCGAAACGCCGACTGGTGGGTGAGGATGGCTGACGAGCGGTCGCAGGCTGAGCGGTGGGTGAGCTTCGCCACCGGCATCGTCGCACCGGTGACGGTGGTCAGCACTCTGCTGTTCTACTTCGGCTACGTCTCCTCGCGATCGCAGTACGAGTACTTCGGCATCGACGTCGACACGATCGGCCTGAGCACGCAGGACTACGTGATGCGCAGTCCGCAGCCACTGCTCGTCCCGCTGCTCGTGATCACCCTTCTCGCGGTGGCTGCGCTGTTGCTGCACAACGCGATCCACCTCTCGGCTGCAGGTGTACGCCGATCCACCCGGGTGATCGTCGTCGTACTGCTGATCGGGGTGCTCGGGCTGCTGGCCTATCCATTGCTCGGGCGACTGCCGTACTACGCGCTCGTCGTACCGGCTGTTATCGGGCTGTCCGCGACCGCGCTCGCCTACGTCACCTACCTCAGGAGCAAGCTGGCCGCGGCCCCTCGCCCGCCGCGAGTCCTGATCGCATTGCTCGCTGTCGTCACGGTGACCAGCGCGTTCTGGGCGACCGCCACCACAGCCCAGTACTCCGGTCGCGGCCTGGCCAAGTCAGACGCGCGGCACCTGGATCGCTTCCCGGTGGTCATTCTGGACACGAAGGAGAAGCTGGCGCTGCGATCCCCCGGTCTGGAGGAGACCGCGCTCCGGGCCGGCGCCGGGCAGACGTTCAACTACCGCTATCGCGGACTGCGGTTGCTCGTGGTCGGCGAGAACCGGCTCTTCCTGGTCCCGCAGAACTGGACCGCCTCGAACACCACCCTCGTCGTACCGCTGAACGACTCGGTCCGGGTGCAGTTCCAGTTCCAGAACGATCCGCCCTGAAGCACAATCGAGGCTAGGCGGAGTCCCGGATGATCAGCTCGGTGCCGTAGACCTCGGGGCTGGTCAGGTCGGCGCCACCGATCTTGGCCAGCAGGATCTCCGCGAGCCGCGAGCCGAGCAACTCGACCGGCTGGCGGACCGTGGTGAGCTTCGGCGTGGTCGTGGTCGCCATCACCGAGTCGTCGAATCCGACCACCGCGACATCCGTGGGCACGCGGCGGCCGCGTTCCGACAACACCCGCAGTACGGCGGTCGCCATCAGATCGTTCGCCACGAAGATGCCGTCGAGATCGGGGTGCTTGTCGAGCAGCTGGATCGCGGCCGCTTCACCACCGTCGGCCGTGAAGTCGCCGAAGGCAACGGCCTCCGGGAGACCGGCCTCGGCCATCACACTCTGATACCCGGTCAGCCGGTCCAGGCCCGCGGTCATGTCGAGCGGTCCGGCGACCGTGCCGAGGTTGCGCCGGCCGAGGCCCAGCAGATGCTCGACCGCCGTCCGCGCACCGGCCACGTTGTCCACGTCCACACTCGACACCGGTACGTCGACGCCCAGCGGGCGGGCGCTGAACACGATCGGCAGCGGCAACTGCGCGAGCTCCTGCAGCACGTTGTCGCGGCCGTGGTGGCTGATGATGATCGCACCGTCGACGTGACCGCCACGCAGGTAACGCAGCAGCCGCTGGTCGTCGCCTTCCGCAGGCTCGAGCAGCAGCACGAGCTGCGAGGAGGTCGGGGCCAGCGTCCGGCTCACGCCGCGCAACATCCCGGCGAAGAAGGGATCGGAGAACACCCGGCTGTCCGGCTCCGGAACCACGATCGCGATCGAGTCCGTCCGCCGGGTCACCAGCGCGCGGGCGGCCCGGTTCGGCACGTAGCCGAGCTGGCCGATCGCGCGCTCCACCAGAGCCACCGTCTGCGGCAGCACCTTGGGCGATCCGTTCACCACTCGCGACACAGTCGCCCGCGAAACCCCGGCCAGCGCAGCGACCTGCTCAAGCGTCGGAGAACCCGAGTCGTCCATCGGTCCTCCCCGTCTCAGTTGGTGTGTGTTCACACCGTATTACTTTCCGGGGTTATTTTCTGGCGTTACCCGCTGGATCGGGTGTTGGCTGCCTTTTCGGCGTCGTCGAGGGCCTTTCGCCAGGCGTCGGCGGAGGACTGTTTGCGGTCGTCGACCTTGGCCAGCGCGGCACTGAACACCTGGTTGATCTCACCCTCGCGCGGGCCCTTGTGCTGCTTGAGAATCACGGCCCGGGCACGGTTGACGAAGATCTGCCCGACCGGCGCGTTGTTGAAGTACGCGTTGACCTGCGACTTCACCTGCGGGTCGTCGTACGCGTCGAGTGTCGACGGGAACGAGCCGACCTTCTTGAAGACCTTGACCTGCTGCTCCGGCGCGGTGAGCCACGCGGCCAGCCGGGCCGCTTCGGCCGCCTGCGGCGACTGCTTCGGCACGGTCAGGTACGACCCGCCCCAATTGCCACCGCCGTCGGGGAACACGTCGGCGACGTCCCACTTGCCCTTGCCGTAGTTACCCGCGTTGGACTGGATGACGCCGAGCAGCCAGCCCGGGCACGCCATCGTCGCGAACGCATCGGTCCGGAACGCCTTGTTCCAGGCTTCACTCCAGGCCGGCAACCGCGCGGACAACCCGTCCGCACTGCCTTGCACCACCTGGTCCCAGACGTTCTTCAGTTGCTTGTTCTCGCTGCCGAGGAAGCGGTCCTGGTTGGAGTAGTACGCCTGGATCAGCTGGTTGCGCATCGCCTCCCAGGTCAGCACCGCGGAGTCGTAGAACGCCGAGCCCGGCACCTTCGCCTTGAACTTGCGCCCGGTCGCGAAGTACGACGGCCAGTCCGCGAACAGCTTGGCCACCTCGACCCGATCGGTCGGCAGCCCCGCCTTCGCGAACAGGTCGCGGCGGTAGCAGATCGCCTCCGGCCCGATATCCGTGCCGTAGCCGATGATCCGGCCGTCCTGCGTGGTGGCGCCGGCCACCTTCCAGTCCAGCCAGCGGTCCTTCAGGTCGTTCGCGCCGTAGTCGCGCAGATCGACGAACTGGTCGCCGCGGGCCAGGTACTTGTAGATCCAGCCGATCTCCATCGCCTCGATGTCGGCCATCCCGGACCCGCTGGCCAGGTTGGCGTCGAGGTTCTTGATGTGTGCGTCGACCGTCTCGGCGTGCCGCTCCACGATCCGGATGTTCGGGTGCTCGGCCATGTACTCGTCGTACAGGTCCTCGTAGCCGAACTCGTTGAAGGTCGCGACGGTCAGTTCGATCTTGGCGTCGTCGCCGGAGCCGGCCGAGCCTCCACAGGAGGCAGCCAGCAGCGTCAGCGCACAGCCGAGGACTATTGCAAGGGGACGGCCGGCACGGAATCTGCGCCGCATGGAATGGCTCCCTGGAACTGGACGGAGTTGAGAGCGCTCTCGGATCGCGAAAGTGAGCTGAGTTTCGAGCGTTTTCACCGGGTATGTCAAGCCTTTGATGATTACTCTCCGGTACCGGCACACCCAGGTCAGTACATACTAGGCATCGTTGTCACGCTGCGAACCACGCCGACTACCGTCCGGTGATTTCTTTACGCCGTTCACAGCGAGTTACCAGGTTCGCTCGAACGTCTGGGTCGCGCCGCGGGTCCCGCCGACCGCCACGTCGAGGACCTGCGGCGGGCCGGTACGACGATCGATCATCAGCCGGACCGTGCTCGACGTACGGCTGGGGTCGGAGACCGCGATGCTCGTCGCACCGACGACCACCGATGCCGGCCCGTCCGCGGTGATGCCGCCCGCCGAGCCGGCCGTCCAGAAGTTCACCATCGTCACCTGATCGCGGTCCGAGCGGATCGCCTGCACGGTGGCGGTGTTCGCGAGGACGGTGATCCCCGGGTGGACCGAACGGAGGGCCGTCTGCCAGGCATTCGCTCCGGGTAACAGCATGTAGGCGTAGGCGCCGGTCTCCAGGCCGTGCTCGACGACCAGCGACTGATAGTGCCGGGTGAACGGCGTGGTCGACCCCGCCGTGTCGTTGCCGACGTTGATCTCGGACCACGAGGCGGTCCGGTCCTCGCAATGCGCTCTGACCTGGTTCTTGGCGAGGAAGAGATAACCTCCGACGCCCTGCAGGTGCGCCCACCGCGGGTCGTCGTACCGGCGGTTGGTCGCGGTTCGGCCGTTGACCAGGAGTTGGGCGGTGCTCTTCCGGTTCTCGATGACCGTCTCGACCGGACAGCCGTCGGTGCCGACGATTCCGGCGCCCAGGGCAACGACCGCATCCGACAGGCAGAACCAGGATTTCCTTGCCTGCAAGGACTTGTCGTGGTTGATCAGATGCATGCCGACGGCACCTAGCGTGTTCCGGTACGACGCTCCGCCGACCCAATCGGCGTACGCGGCGACCGTTCCGGTGCCCGGTCCGCTTCCGAGCGGCTCACGCGGTTTGGTGCTGACCGTCGTACCGGGCAGGCGTTGGGCGTCGACGGTCGGCCAGAAGGCGTCGAAGAACTGCGATTGGTCGTCGGTGTAGAGGTAGGACATGCCGTCGCCGACGTACCAGCCGCGGAGGTTCTCGCCGTTGCCGGACTCGTAGCGCGCCATCCGCTTCGACGACAGCGCGAGCGCGAAAGTCCAGCCAGGGCGGCGATGTACGACGCGATCCTGATGGGGGAACTGGAAGTGCCGCGGCTTGGCGGGCGCGGGCTTGACCGCGGCATCCGCCAGCACGGCCTTGGCCCGGGAGATCTCCGGAATCGATGCCGCCGGCAAGTAATCGTTCAGCCGGTCCCTCGTCAGCCACCCCTTGGCGAGAGCCTTGTACGCCGACGCGTAGGGCTCGGCGATCCCGTTCGCGAGGAGCAGGACGGTCGACGTGGTCGCGTGCCCGTTGCGATGATCGCCGGCCTTCTCCCGGGAGATCGCGCGGCCGGAGACGGCGTCCATCATCAGGCCGTTCACCATGAACGGCGCGAAGCTCGCCTCGACCGCGTCGAGGATCACCGTGCGCTTCGGGTCCGTGATGTCCCAGGTCGAACCGCCGAGAAGCGAGAACAGGTTGGCCACGCCGCCGAGCGCGACGTTGCCGTAGGTACCGACGTACGCGAGGTTGCCGTGCTGAACGAACGAGCCGTCGCGGTAGAAGCCGTCGCCGCTGGTGACGTAGGTGAACACGCTGTTCTTACCGGCCTCGGCGACATCGCTCAACGCATCCCGGGCCGCTTCTATTTTGGCGGGGTTGTCGCCGGCGATACCGCGCAGCGCGACGATCAGCGCCTTGTCGACCCGGTTCGCACCGGTCTCCCGGACGGACGGCGAGTTGGTCCGGCGATTCGGGTCCGGAACGAACCGATCGACAGCCTTCAGGTACGCCGCTCGCTGCTCGGCGGACAGGACGTCGTACGCGAGAATGCACGTGTCGAGCAACGCCCGCGGCGCGCCGATCTCCCAGAACCACCAGTTCCCGGTCTCGGGCAGCGTCTCGTTGTAGGCGCGCTGATTGAGAAAGTCGAGCGCACTCCCGAGCGCCTCGGCCGGATCGCTCTTGAGCGTGGTCCCCCGCGTCGCCCGAGCCAGCGCGATCGTCTTCAACCGCGTGTAGCTGATCGAGAAGTTCCCCGACGCCGAACTCAACGGCAGATCCGCCCACAACGCCGTCCGCCCCGGCGCCTGGTCGAGGCTGTCGAGAAACCCCTGAGCCTGACGACTCAAATTCGCCAACGCCTCGCCGTACGCCGGGTCCCCCGGATCGATCTCCCCACCCGTAGCCAACCCCACCCACCGCCCCCGCAACCCCCCGAACTCATCAACCGCGGAAGCGGTGGTCGCGGCACTCGCCAACACTCCCGCGGCAAGGCTCGTCTGCAACAACAGGCGTCGACTGATGGGCGGCATCAACAAACTCCTCGAGGTCCGGAAAACGCTTCCCCACACCTCACCAGATGCTCACAACAGTCGTCAACACCTCAAATCCAATCACTCCCGCTCACCCCTCCCCTAACGTCCGAAGGACCCGCAGGCCCAGCCCTCCAGTCCTTCGGACGTCCCGGCTCCCCCGGCCCGCGGATCGCCTTAGTCGGAAACTTTCGTCAAAACCGACTCACGACCAGCCTGGCAAAGAGGGATAGCGCCCATTTGTTACCGGCTAGCGCCCCCGCCGGCCCCATCCGCAGCGCCCGATCAGACCGGCGCGGGTGGTCCGCGCGTTATCCGGTGGATTTTCGTCGCCGAGCACCCCCAATCCACCGGATAGCGCAAGATCCCGCCCCTCAGCCGTAGCCGCCAGCCCCAGGCGACGGGATCGCGGTCGCCGGGCTCGGCATCCGGCCCAGCCATGCGCTCTGCTCGCTGTGCGGTTCGGTCGGCTGGCCTTGGCGGTCGGGCGGGGTACAGACCGAAATGGCCTCGGCCGGGGACGTCGGTTTGTGGTTGCTCGCCGCGACCGGCCGATCTGAAAGACAGCATGGCGGGCCGCCGCGGTGGTTGAGCCAGATGGCGAGGCCGGCTCCCGCGTATCCGTCGCCTGAGCTTCTGGGCTTCGGCTGCCGTCCAGACAAGAGGCCGGCTCCCGCGCATCCGTCGCCTGAGCATCCGGGCTTCGGCTGCCGTCCAGACAAGAGGCCGGCTCCCGCGCATCCGTCGCCTGAGCATCCGGGCTTCGGTTGCCGTCCAGACAAGAGGCCGGCTCCCGCGCATCCGCCGTCTGAGCATCCGGGCTTCGGTTGCCGTCCAGAAAAGAGGCCGGCTCCCGAGCTTCCGTTGCCTGGGGCTGACGGGCTCTGGTTGCGGCTCGGAGGAGAGGACCGTGACCACCTTTCCGCTGCCTTCGGAGTGCTGTCTTGTGCGGGCAATTTCGAGGGTTATCCGTTCAAATTTCGCTCGGCGGGTGGCCGGCCGGCCGCCGCGGTGGTTGAGGTGGACGGCAAGGGCGGTCGCCACGTCCCCGTCGGCTGCAGCTGACCGGCTTTGGTTGCGATCCTGGGAGAGGCTGCCTTGCAACTGGCCCACTCGCCTGCCGGGGGTACCTAAGAACAGGTAGTACTAGGGGTGCTGTGGAATCGCTCAGCGTGGCGGTGGTCTCGGGAGACGCTTCAGGGGGACTACTACCTGTCCGTCGGTACGCCGAGAGACGGGCGAACGCAGCTGACCTTGCTCGGGGTGCCGTTCGGGGAGGCCGCCTGGCGGGTGGCGCTGCCGGGGACCGCGCACTGTCGGCCAATCCCCATTTGGTGGGCTGACCCATGCCGTTGTGGGATGGCCAACCGCATGCGGCTGGCCCACCCACAACCACGTGGGCTCACCCATCAAACGGGGCCGGCGGCGATGGTGCGGCGCGTCTCGATCACGTGGATCAGCCGGAATGTCCGATGAATCGGAGGGCTGGGTGTGCGGGTTCTTCGGACGTTAGGGGAGGAGGTCTCGGACTACGGCGTCGGCTAGGAGGCGGCCGCGGTTGGTGAGGGTCAGGCGGTTGTCGGTGACGGTGATCAGGCCGTTGGTGATGATGGTGTCTACGGCTGCTCGGCCGGGGGCGTCGAGGACGTCCAGGGGGAGGCCGGCGGCTAGGCGGACTTCCAGGAGGACTCGTTCGATTCGGCGGGTTTCGTCGTCGAGGAGTTCGCGGGCGTGGGCTGGGCTGTGGCAGGCGGTGAGGCGTTCGGCGTAGGCGGTGGGGTGCTTAACGTTCCACCAGCGGACGCCGCCTACGTGGCTGTGGGCGCCGGGGCCGATGCCCCACCAGGTGTCGCCGCGCCAGTAGAGCTCGTTGTGGCGGCAGTGGGCGTCTTCGGTGCGGGCCCAGTTGGAGACCTCGTACCAGTTCAGGCCGGCTTGGCTGAGGAGGTTGTCGGCGAGCACGTACTTGTCGGCCAGGTCGTCGTCGTCCGGCATCGGCAGTTCGCCGCGACGGACCCGGCGCGCCAGTTGGGTGCCGTCCTCGACGATCAGCGCGTAGGCACTGACGTGATCCGGATCCGCGGACAGGGCCGACTCCAGCGACGTACGCCAGTCCTCGAGTGACTCCCCCGGTGTGCCGTAGATCAGGTCGAGGTTCACGTGCTCGAATCCGGCCGCCGTCGCCTCCTTCACGGCCTGCAGCGCGCGACCAGGCGTGTGGTGCCGGTCAAGAATCTTCAGTACGTGCGACGAAGCGCTCTGCATGCCGAAGCTCACCCGGGTGAACCCCGCCGCCAGCAACGCCTCCAGGTACGCCGGATCGACGGACTCGGGATTGGCCTCGGTACTGACCTCCGCGTCCGGCGCCAGCCCGAACTCGTCGCGCACCGCCTTGAGCATCGCACCCAGATCAGCAGCCGGCAGCAGCGTCGGCGTACCGCCGCCGAAGAACACAGTCTCGACCGGCCGGTCGAGGTCCCCCAGCACCCGCCGCGCGAGGCGGACCTCGCCGATCGCAGTCTGGGCGTACGAAGCCTGCGAGCCACCGCCGCCCAGCTCCTTGGCGGTGTAGGTGTTGAAGTCGCAGTACCCACAGCGCGACGCGCAGAACGGCACATGCAGGTAGAAGCCGAACGGGCGGCCGGCCGCCTCGCGTACGGCGGCATCCGGCAACGCCCCGTCCTGGGGCGCAACCTCCCCCTCGGGCAACGTTGACGGCACCCCACCATCCTACGGACCGCCGCAGACCCGGACCGCTCCCACTCACCAACCTCCGCGCGGCCCACCCCGCCACGCTCAGCCGGCCCCGCGAACCCGCCGTCCAGGGCGTTTGATGAGTGGCGCAGGTCCGCCCACGTAGTTCTTCATCTGATCGCCGCGATTCTGTGGTTGCGGAGAGTGCGGGAGCCGTTACATTCGGCTCATGGAGACCGAGGCTCAGCCGGTAGGACGTGGCACCCGGAACGCGGTAGTGGTCGCGATCATGCTCGGAATGTTGCTCGCGGCCCTCGATCAGACGATCGTGGCGACCGCGCTGCCGACCATCGTGAGCGACCTGGGCGGTGCCAACCACCTGTCCTGGGTGGTGACGTCGTACCTGCTCGCCGAGACGATCATGACCGCGCTGATCGGCAAGTTCGGCGACCTGTACGGCCGCAAGCCGATGTTCCTGATCAGCGTTGTGCTGTTCCTCGCCGGCTCGGCCCTGTGCGGAATGGCCGACTCGATGCTGTGGCTGGTCGGTTCGCGCGCGATCCAGGGCCTCGGCGCGGGTGGTCTGATGGTGACCGCGATGGCGGTGATCGCGGACGTCGTGCCGCTGGCCGAACGCGGCAAGTACCAGGGCGTGATGGGCTCGGTCTTCGGTGTCTCCACCGTGGCCGGACCGCTGCTCGGCGGGCTGTTCGTCGACCACCTGAGCTGGCGGTGGGCGTTCTACGTGAACATCCCGCTCGGCATCGTCGTACTGATCGTCGCCTCGATCACCTTGCCGTCCGTGAAGGCACCGACGAGTCCGAAGATCGACTATCTGGGCATCCTGTTCATAGGCGCGGCCGCGACCGGGCTGACGCTGGTGACCACCTGGGGCGGCAACGAGTACGCCTGGGGTTCGACCGTCATCATCGCGATGATCGTCGGTTCCGTGGTCGCGCTCGGATTGTTCATCCTGGCCGAACGCCGAGCCGCCGAACCATTGCTGCCGTTGCGATTGTTCAGATCCGGCGTCTTCACCGTCTGCTCGATCTTGAGCTTCATCATCGGGTTCGCCATGCTCGGCGGCGTCACGTATCTCCCGACGTACCTGCAGTTCGTGCACGGCGCCTCGGCGACCGACTCCGGGCTGCAGATGCTGCCGCTGGTCGGCGGCTTGCTGGTCTCCTCGATCGTGGTCGGCCAGGTGATCAGCAAGACCGGCCGCTACCGGATCTTCCCGATCATCGGCAGCGTGCTGATCGGCGTCGGTCTCTTCCTGCTCTCACTGCTCACCAACACCACCTCGTACGTCGAAGTCGCCGGCTTCATGGTGGTGCTCGGGGTCGGCGTCGGCCTGTGCATGCCCGTCCCGACAGTCGTGGTCCAGAGCACGGTGGACTACTCCGACCTCGGTGTCGCCACCTCCGGCGTCAGTTTCCTCCGCACGATGGGCAGTTCCTTCGGCGTCGCGGTCTTCGGTTCGATCTACGCCCACCAGCTTCCGCAGAACCTCGCTCCCGCCGTACAGAGTGCGCAGGTCGATCCGCGGCTGGCCTCGACTGTTGCGGGTGTTCGTGAGCTGCCCGCGGCCGCGCGATCGCTTGTCACTGCGGCGTACGCCGACTCTCTGCACACCGTCTTCCTCTGGGCGGTCCCGGTTGCCGGCCTCGGCTTCCTCACTGCGCTCCTGCTGAAGCAGGTCCCGCTCCGCGACACCGCCCGGATGGCCGCGAGCGACGTCGGCGACAGCTTCGCCGCGCCCTCCTCCTTCGACTCCGAGCACGAGCTCTCCAAGCTCGCCGCCCTGGTCGTCCAGCACCACAAGCGGAACCCGGCTCCGGAGGTACTGGCCGAGTCCGGCTTGCCGCTCAACATGGCCCAGGCCTGGCTGATCATGCGCGTCTTCCGCGGCGGTCGCGAGACCGGCTCCGCGACGCTCGCCGCGATCACCGCCGATCTCAAGATGCCGCCGGGGGTCGTCGAACCACTGGCCACCCAATTGGTTGCCGCAGGCTACCTTTCCGAGACTCTCGGCGAGTATCGCTTCACCCCGGCGGGTCTGGAGATGTTCCAGCGCTTCGTCGGCGCCTTCCGGACCTGGATGCTGACCCGCCTGTCCGACTGGGACCCCGACAACTCCGAGGCCTTCTCAGCCGCCATCGACCGGATCGCCACCCAGATGATCGACCAGGGCCAGTCCCTGACCACCGGCAAACACGCCGCAGCGCTGACTCCCTCCTGAGCCATAGCCGGCCTAGCGCGAGGGAAACTGCCGGTACGCCGCGTCCTGGATGGCCTCATTGGTGACGTGACCGATCACCGAGCCGATCACGGTGCCAACCACCAGGCCGGCTGCGATCATCCCTGGATGCGGGTCGATCGCCCTGGCCAGCGCGGCCCCGAGACCCCCACCGGCCACGCCGGCCATGAGCAGTCCGATGATCATGCCCTCGCCGTCCCCTCGGGTCGCCACAGTCAGCCCGACAGCCGCACCAACGACCACCACCCCGACGAACAGCCCGATCTCCGGCGACAGCCGCCTGATCCCCAGTCCTCCGGCCCAGTAGCCGAGCGCGGCCCCGGGCAACGCGCCTAACGCGAACCCCAGCAGCTCGTGCGCCTCGGCCCGGTCCTGCTTACTCGTCATCCGGACCAAGGTCCCGGCCAGTCCGCCTCCGAGAGTCATACCGATCAGAAGCCCCAGGTACCCGCCGACCAGCCCGCCGCTCCAGCCGTTCACCTGAGCGCCGAGCACCGCACCACCCGACCCGAGCACCAAGGCCCCAACCGACAGCCCGATCGCCGCTACGCGCTCATCGTCCATCGTTCCACCCTAGGTCTCGACGCCCGCCCGCCGCAGCTCCGTCCGCTTGTTGCCGCGGCTAGCCCCAGATCAGCAGCGCGATACCGATCACCGCGAAGACTCCCGTGCCGACGAGCACCACCGTCTCCGTGAAGGGCTTGGGGCCGTCGTCCTGGTCGTAGACCTTGTTCGGCGCCCATTCGAACGACACCCCTGACCGCGTGGCGAGCGACACCCCCAGGGCGATGCCGGCCCCGACCATCAGCCCGACCGGCACCGCGGTGTCCGCCGGTACGCCGGTTGTCGAGATCACCATCGCCGCCAACCACCCGATCCCCGAGGTCAGCAACAACCGCGGCCGAACCCGCCGCGCCACCGCCAACAGCCCCAACACCCACAACAGCTCACCGACGTACCCGCCCCGAACCCCCACCGGCCCGTCCGCCAGCACCGCAAACACGATCCCAACCACGCCGAGCATCGCGAACAGGACACCGTACGGGACGCTCCCACCGTCAGAACCCAGATACCGCCAGAACCGCTTCACGCCGGTACGACGCTTGATGCGGGCCGGGCGTTCCGATCAGCAGGGCAAGGTTCCCCGGCGGAGGGCGTGGTTGCTGGTGTTGTCGTCGTCGGACCAGAGGACGGTCTTGGTGCCGGAGGTGCAAGTGGGCGAGATGGCGAAGCCTTCGTTGTTGAGATTGCCCATGCCGGAGGGACGGTTGTACGTCGCAGTGGGGGCGAACTTGCCGTCGGTGTTGACCTCGAGGGTCGTGGTGCGGCCCTGGCAACCGTCATCGCAGGCGGCCCAGAGACGGCCGGTCGCTGCGTCGAACTCGAGGTCCATCACCTCGGCGAACCCGCTCGTGATGGTCGCGACCCGGGTGAAGCTGCTGGACGACTGGTTCAGCGCGTAGGCGTAGATCGTGCCGTTGTCCTCGAGACCGACGAAGTACAGCCCGGTGCCGTGACCCGCATACGCGGCCGGGTCGTACGCCGTACCGGTGTGTTCGTCACGGAAGCCGTGGCCGGTGAGGAAGCTGTCCGGGATCCACGAGACGCCCTCGAGCCCGCTGTTGGGGTCGACGTCGGGCAGGTCGCTGGTCAGGTTCCACTCGCGGGTCGCGTTGAGCGTCGACGCCGACGAAGTCCCGTCGTACCGCAGAACCTTCAGCAGGCTCGTGTCGTCGTTGCTGTTGTCCCGCTCGGTCGCCACCACGATCCCGTCCGGCGTGGCGACGACGCCTTCGGCATCCGGGTCACCCTTGCCGTTGGCATACCGCAACGTCTTCCCCGCAGTGGACTCCGGCTTCCACCCCGCCCCATCCGGAACGAGTCGATAGAGCTTCCCGGGCCCGTTCTTCGCCGCCCACACCACACCCGAACCCTGGAACGACAATCCACTGAGATTCTTCCCGAAAACGTTGCTGCCATCGGCGGTCGCGACGCTCGACCCACCGGGCCACGCCACCGGCGCACCCCATCCGGGCGACGCGCTCCCCAGCCCCATCGCTACGACGGTCAAAGCCACAACAGCAACACGTGTCCGACTCATCTCAGTCCTCCCTAGGCGGCAACCCTCCGAGTCTTCTCCTCACGTTAGGCCACTGTCTGAACACGCGACGAACTCTCGCCGCGGTTTGCCCGGTGCCAGATGAAAGCGAGCAGTACGGCGGCCGCGGTGCCGGCCAGGCCGAACCAGCCGATGGCGGTGGCGGCGTTGGTCTTGTCGGAGAGGACGCCGGCGAAGAGGGGGCTGACACCTGTGGCGGTGGTGAGTCCGGAGTTGGACATGCCGATGGCTCGGCCACGGCGGGCGTCCGGGAGGCGGAGCGTCATCGAGGTGGTGGTCTGCATGACGACGATCGTTCCGAAGGCTCCGGCAATGACGAAGAGCACGATCGAGATGACGAGGTTGGGGCGAAAGAGGCAGATCGCGACCGGGGCCGCGGCGGCGATCGAGAGTGGACCGAGCAGGCCGGGGCGACGGTCTTCGGGGACGAACTTGCTGAACAGGAACGCGCCGATCACGCTGCCCAGAGGGTCCGCTGCGAGGATCAGGCCGACCGCCACCGACCCTCCGCCGAACAGAGCGGCGTACGGGGCGGCCATTCCTTCGTAGACGGCAACGAGGGCCATCAGCCAGAGCATCAGAGTCAGAGCACGCATGCCCGGGTCGGCGAACAACAGGGCCCAGGCGCTTCCTTCGGTACGACGTTCGCCGGGTTCGACCGGAGCACGGTCAGCCGCCGGGCGGTGCCGCAGGCGCAGCCGGATCAGGAGCGCGGAGCCGAAGAAGGTGAGCGCGTCGAGCAGCAGGACGATGTGCGGGCTGGAAACCGCGATCAGCAGACCGCCACCGGCGAAGCCGGCCATCTGGGCGGACTGGATGGTGATGCTGCGGATCGCCATACCGGTGCTGAAGCGTTCCTCGCCGAGTACGTCGGGGAGCAGCGCGACCTGGGCCGATTTGAAGACCGGTTGGAGCAGGGAAACGATGCCGACCAGGACGCACAGCGACCAGAACGGCATCGCCGGGATCGCGACCAGCAGGATCAGGCAGCCGCGCAGACCGTCGATCCACAGGATCAGATCGCGACGCGGGAAGCGGTCGGCGAGACCGGTCAGGAAGAGGCCGCCGAGCAGCGACGGGACGAACGTCAGCGCATAGGTGAGGCCGGTCAGCGCGGCCGATCCGGTGTCGGCGAAGACCAGCACCGACAGGGCGACGCGCGCCAGCTGATCGCCCGCGACCGACTGCAGCTCGGCCAGCCACATCGCGCGGAACTCCCGCACCTGGAACACGTCTCGATAGCTCACAACACCTGCCATGCGCCCGACCGTAGGTTGCCGATAGGGGCTCCATCGCAGTATTCGAGCCTGGTGGAAACCTGCCTTCGGTCCAGGGCGAAGGGCTGACTGACTGTTCAGGGACCGGATTTCTGGGGCCGGAGTGGAACTTCGGGGGATCACTGGCAGTTGTGCACATGGGGGACTCTGTAATTGGGTGACCAGGCAGGAGATACGGGATGAGCAGGCGGGTCGAGCAGAAAGCTCAGGCGCGTGAACGAGTGGCCGCGTTGCGGGCGCAGCAGCAGCGGGCAGAGCGGCGCAAGCGGCTACTGATCGCGGTGGGCGCCGTCGTGGCCGTCGTGGTGGTGGTCGGCGGGCTCGTGATCATCAAGGTCGCGGGTGGTGGCGGCGACAAGACCGCGACCGGGCCGTCCGGGGCCGCCGACGCGCAGATCGTTGCCGCGCTCACCTCGATTCCGGCCGAGACGTTCGCGAAGGTCGGCAGCGACGACGTACAGGCCGCGCCGGCCGCGATCACCGCTCCCGCGCTGACCGCCGGCGGCAAGCCGAAGGTGCTCTACATCGGCGCCGAGTTCTGCCCGTACTGCGCGGCCGAGCGCTGGCCGGTGTCGGTCGCGCTGTCCCGGTTCGGCACCTTCAGCAACCTCGGTACGACGCACTCCGCGGCCGACGACGTCTACCCGAACACGCCGACGCTCTCGTTCCACGGAGCGACGTACACGAGTCAGTACCTGTCCTTCACCGGGTTGGAGACCACCACCAACGAGAAGGAGAACGGGCAGTACAAGCCGCTGGACACTCCGAGCGCGGAGGACCAGAAGACGTTCGACACCTACAACGCTCCGCCGTACGTGAAGAGCGGTGGGTCGATCCCGTTCGTCGACCTCGGCGGCAAGTTCGTCACCTCGGGCGCGACCTACAGCCCGGAGATCCTGGCCGGCAAGACGCAGGCCCAGATCGCGGAGGCGCTGAAGGACCCGTCGAGCCCGATCGCGAAGGCGATCGACGGCTCCGCGAACGTCTACACCGCCGCGTTCTGCCAGCTCAGCAACAACCAGCCCGCCAACGTCTGCAGCACCGACGCCGTCAAGGCCGCCGCCGGCAAGCTCGGGAAGAGCTGAATGAGCACGACGACCGCCCGGGGATCGTCCCTGGGCGTGATCCCCTGGCTGACCCTCGGCATCTCGGCGCTGGGCGTGCTCGTCTCGGCCTACCTGACCTACGAGCACTTCACCGCCGGTACGACGCTCGCCTGCCCCGAGACCGGCGTCGTCAACTGCATGAAGGTGACCTCGTCGCAGTACTCGAAGCTCTTCGGGGTGCCGGTCGCACTCCTCGGTCTGCTCTTCTTCATCGGCATGGTCGCCCTGTCCGTCCCAGCCCTCTGGCGTACGGCGTCCCCCTGGCCGGCGCGCGCCCGGTTGGCCGGTGTCGTGGTCGGCGTGGTCTTCGTCCTCTACCTGGTGTGGGCGGAGCTGTTCCGCATCAACGCCATCTGCCTGTGGTGCACGGTCGTCCACGCCTTGACGCTGGTTCTCTTCGCACTGATCGTCATCCGCGTCGCCCTCCCACCGCTGGAAGACTGACGCCGCTGCCCCCTGCGGATGAGATTCTTTGGCACCGTTTCTCATCTCGTCTGGGGGCTTTCCATGATTCGACAGTTGGCAGCCGTCTCTGCCACTGCCCTGCTCGCCACCGCCTTCTATGCCGTCCAGCCCGCGGTCGCGGCACCGGCCGCATGCACGAAGACCGTGCTCCCGCTACCGACCGGCACTCTCCCCGGCCCGGCCCTTGTGCGGTCCGCGGACTCAACCGGGCGCTACCTGATCGGCCACGCCTCACGGGAGGAGGGCTCGCAGGCCGTGCTGTGGGTCGACGGCGTACCGCGCTGGCTCGCCTCCAAGCCGAACAGCGTGTCGCGTGCCTACTCGGTCACCGACAAGGGGTTCGTCCTCGGCAACACCTCTGACGCGACCAGCACCGACTACTGGATCTACTCGGTCGCGACCGGCACCTACCAGGTCCTGGACCTGCCGGAAGGCTTCCAGGTCTACGACCTCACCGGTATGAACGAACGCCACGACATCGCCGGTGTCGCCGGGGACCCGTTCGGCACCGAGCGGTTCCCCTTCGTCATTCCGGCCGGCGGGCAGCCCAAGCTGCTCCCCACTCCCCAGGGAGTGGACGCCTTCACCGTCGACGCGATCGGTGACGACGGCAGCCTGGTCGGCCGGTTCACCAACCCCGACAACTCGGTGATCCGCAGCTACCGCTGGACCTCCTGGAACCGCCGCCCCGTTCTCCTCACCGGCCAGAACCGCGACCACACCTGGGCGAGCGTCATCGACGGCACCCGAATCGGCGGCGGCAGCCAAGGCGGCGGCGAGACCCGCGGCCGGATCTGGAACACCCGCACCGGCCGCTACACCGAGCTCGAAGACGCCATCACCGACCTCAACTCCTCCGGCGACGCGGTCACCCAGGGCGGCGACGACTTCATCGACACGTTCCCCTCGGTCCTGATCACCAGCACCGGCGCCCGCACCACCTTCCCCGAGAGCACCCACCTCACCCAGGTCTTCGACCGCGGCAACCAGTTGAGCACCGCCGGCTACGAACTGACCGACGGCGAATACCGCGCCATCACCTACCAGTGCTGACTACTGGTACATGCCGTCGAGGACTTCGGCGTACTGGGTTTCGACGTACTTGCGCTTGAGCTTCAGGCTGGGGGTCATCTCACCGGACTCGACCGTGAGGTCGCGGTCGAGGATGGTGAACTTCTTGATGGTCTCCCAGCGGTTCAGGCCGGCGTTGAGTTCGTCGACGTAGCCCTGGACCATGGCCTGGGCGGCCGGGGAGGTGACGATCTCGGCGTACGGTTTGCCGGCCAGGCCGTTCGCGGCGGCCCAGCCGACGATCGCGTCGGGGTCGAGGGTGATCAGGGCCGAGACGAAGTTGCGCTTGTTGCCGTGGACAACGAACTGGCTGGCGTACGGGCAGAGCGTCTTGAAGCGGCCCTCGATCACCTGGGGGGCGACGTACTTGCCGCCGGAGGTCTTGAAGAGGTCCTTCTTGCGGTCGGTGATGTAGAGGAAACCGTCCTCGAAGTGACCGATGTCGCCGGAGTGGAACCAGCCGTCGGCGGTCATCACCTCGGCGGTCTGCTCGGGCAGGTTGTGGTAGCCGCTCATCACGCCGTCGCCCTTGATCAGGATCTCGCCGTCCTCGGCGATCTTGATCTCGGTCCCGGTGAAGGCCGGGCCGACGCTGCCGAGGCGGTAGCCGGTGGGACGGTTCAAGGACGAGCCCGCCGCGGTCTCGGACAGGCCGTAGCCCTCCAGGATCAGCAGCCCGGCCGCGTGGAACCACTCGGCGAGCTGCTTGTCGAGAGCGGCCGAGCCGGAGACGAAGAAGCGGATCCGGCCGCCGAAGCGAGCACGGATCTTGGAGAGGACGAGCTTGTCGGCGACGGCCAGCTGCGCAGCCAGTACGCCGCTCGGCTCGGATCCGTTCTGCCGAAGCTTGGAGGCGCGGGCGCCGACCCCGAAGGCCCAGTCGAAGAGCTTGGCCTTCACGCCGCCCTCGTCGGCGATCATCGTCTTGATCCGGGCGTGTGCCTTCTCGAAGATGCGCGGTGCGGCGGCCATGAACGTCGGCTGCACGATCGCGGCGTTCTCGACGATCTTGTCGATCCGCCCGTCGATCGCGGTCGCGAACCCGATCTGGAGCTGCACCGCCACCAGCACCTGCCCGAAGACGTGCGACAGCGGCAACCACAGGAACTGCAGGTCGTCCTGGCTGAGTACGCCGGTCTCCTCGACCGCGGCCCCCTCATACGTCCACACGGAGTGCGGCAGCCGCACGCCCTTCGGACGGCCGGTCGTGCCGGACGTGTAGATCAGCGTGCAGAGGTGCTCCGGCTTGACCTGCGCGATCCGCTCGTCGACCTCTGCGAGGTGCTCGGCGCCAAGGGCGTCGAAGTCGGCCAGCGAGATCACCCAGTCGCCGTCCGCGGCGTCCGGCGTACCGTCCATCAGCACGATCTTGCGCAGCGCCGGAACCTCGGCCTTGTGCGCGCGCAGCTTGTCGACCTGGCCCGCGTCCTCGGCGAAGACGACCTGTACGTCGGCGTCCGCGACGATGTACGCGACATCGGCGGCCATCGTGGTCGGGTAGATCGTGGTCGTCGCGGCCGCGGCCAGGACCGCTGCCAGGAAGCAGTCGACCCACTCGATCCGGGTGCTGGCGGCGATCGCCACCCGCTGCTCGGGCTCGACGCCGAGCGCGATCAGACCGGCCGCCCGGCGGCGTGCCAAGGCGTCGGTCTCGGCCCAGGTGACCGACGTCCAGCCGTCCCCGGACGGGAACCGGAAGGCCTCGCGTTGCGGCGTCGCCGCGACCCGGTCCAGGAACATCTGGGCCATCGTCGTCTTGCGGTTGCTGAGCACGGCAGGCGTCATGATTGGCCTCCATCGGGGGTCAAGTGAACTGGACAGTAATGCAAGCTCCGGCCGCTGGCCATGGCACTCGCTTGCCCACCCGCACCTTCTCGATTACGTTTCCGCAACATGCGCATACGGCCTGTGGCCCTTCTCTCACTCTCCGCCCTGCTGCTCGCTCAGCTCACTCCCGCGTTCGCCGCGCCGCCGCCGGAGTTCGGCTCCGACTACGACGACCCGCGGACGCCGGCCCCGAAGGTCGCCGTACCGGACACCAGGCACTGCCAGGTGGAGATCGTCCGGCACGGGTTCCGCGACTTCGACCCGTACCAGTCGGCCTACACTCCCCCGGCCGCCTGCCAGGGTCCGTGGTCGAAGGTCGTGCTGCGGATGCACGGCGCGGTGAAGGGCGTCCAGTACGACCGCCTCGGCCACATCACGATCGGCGGGGTCGGTGTCTTCCGTACCTCGACCCCGGAGCCGAGTGCGGACGGCATCGCCTGGGACGTCGAGAAGGACCTCACCTCGTACGCCGCGCTGCTCGCCAAGCCGCAGCCGGTCGTGATGGAGCTCGGCAACGTGGTCAACGAGACCTACACCGGCGTCCTCGACATCGCCGTGACGCTCGACTTCTACACGACGAGCCGCCGCTTCCCCGCGGCCAAGGCGGCGAACGTCGTACTGCCGCTGCAGGATCAGCGGCGTGAAGAGTCCGACCTGATCGGTACGGCGACGCTCCCGCGGAACACGACCCGCCTGCTCGGCGAGGTGTACGTGACCGGATCCGGTGGCGGGTGCGAGGAATTCTGGGACACGTCCGCCCCGGCCGAGACCGGCTACTCCTGCCCGGACGGATCGCCGTACCGGGAGGTGGACGTGTCGATCGACGGCAAGCCGGCCGGGATCGCGCTGCCCTATCCATACATCTATACCGGTGGCTGGTCGAATCCGTACTCGTGGCGGCCGTCCCCTGCGCCGCGCGCGTTCGACATCAAGCCCTTGACGTACGACCTGACGCCGTTCGCCGGTCTGCTGACTGACGGGAAGCCGCACGAGTTCCGCGTCCACGTCAACGGCGTACCGGCCGGGCAAAGCGGTTGGTTCACCGTCCCGAACCTGCACGTCTGGACCGACCCGCACCGCGCGCAGACCCACGGCGCCCTCACCTCGTACGCCGTTGCTCCGCTCACGAAGTCGGACCAGGTGAGCACCGGCTCCGTCACGACCAAAGCGTCACGTACGTTGAAGATCAGTGGCTATGTCGACACATCGGCAGGCCGGATCCGCACCACCGTCCAGCGCACGCTACGCAACAACAGCAAGCACACCTGGACCGAGGGCGAGACCAACGACAGCCTCGACGCGAACTGGCGCGACACCTCGCTCGTCACCAGCGGCGGCAAGGTCGAACTCACCGACCTCGACTACGGCAAGACCGGCGTACTCACCTTCTTGCCCAACGCAACAATCCCCGGCGGCTACGACGTAGTCACCGACCTCAAGATCCACGACACCATCCGAACCACCCACGGCTACACCAACGAGACCTACAACGGCCGCGCCTCCTGGATCTACAACGTCCCCCGAGACCAACGCCACGCCACCGGCACCCAAACCGTCCGCTACCAAGCCCTCGGACCCACCGGCTGCTACGACCACACCCTGCAAGCCGTCAACGGCATCTACACCAAAGACCTCCACCGCTGCTAGCGCTCCCTCGGATGCGGCCGTTGAGGTACGGCGGGGCTGCTCGCCGCTGCGGCCGATTGGCTGAGGACGGGTAGCGGGCGCGGTCTGTGGCTGGGCCAGATGGTGCGGTCGGCTACGGTGCACCTTGCCTGGGGCTGACGGGCTACGGCTGAGGCCAGCGAGTTGAGGTCGTCTGCAGGTGCGGTTTGCGAGATCCACGGATGCCTACTGCCGCTCCATGACAGTAGAACTCCGTGAACCTGCTGACGCGCGCCTTTGTGGGGATCTACTGCCGGTGAGCGGCAGTAGATCCCCACAAACATGGCCCCGACCGCTCCGTTCGGGCCGGGACGGTAGGTGCCGGTCCCCGCCGCTGCGGCCCGTCTTTACAGACAGGGTGACTGGCCATGCCTACGGCTGAGGGAGATGGCGAGGCCGGCGACCGCGTACCCGTCGACCGAGCCTCCGGGCTTCGCTTGCCGTGCAGAAAACGAGGGGACCTCCCCGCAAGTTGCCCCTTCTCCCCTCAAAAATTGAGCAGAGAACGGTCAATCTCAACGGACATCCCCCGAAATTCCGCAGGCCCCCGGATGATCGCGGATCGCCTCTTCCAGCTCGCTAGGCACCCAACCCGAACCCAGTGCTCGACCACCGCGACGGATCACCCACCCGACCTCCTCATCGCCGAGAGCAACCACAACCCGTCAACCACAGACGACCGGGGAACGTCGGTCACCAGCCTCGCCATCCCCCTCAGCCGTAGGCGACGCCCGCCACACCGCTTCAATAAAACCGGCCGCAGCGGCGAGCAACCACCGCGCACACCGCCGGCCGACTCCCAGCGGCCGGAAGCGACGAGCACCTTCGGGACGGAGGGGCTACTGGGTTACACAGCGGATCAGCCACCGCGATCTCGCTCCCCCAACCGCAACAGGCACCATGTAGCGGTAGATCCCCGGGTGAATGTGCCCCGATCCCCGCCGCACCGGACAGGCCGGACACGAACACACTGGCTCGCCGCCGCGGCGGCCGATCTACTGAAGCGCTAGGCGGGCCTCGCCTACAGCTGAGGGGGATGGCGAAGTCGGCGACCGCGTGCCCGCCGCCCGAGCTTCCGGGCTTCGGTTGCCGCCGACAAGTTCGGTCGCCTGAAAGGTGCGCGTTGCGAGATCCACGGATACCTACCGCCGCTCCATGACAGTAGACATCCGTAAACCTGCGATCGCGCCCACTCATCACGCCTTTGCGGGGATCTACTGCCGCTCAGAGGCAGCAGATCCCCGTGAACCTGCGATCGCGCCGACTCATCGCACCTTTGCGGGGATCTACTGCCGCTCAGAGGCAGCAGATCCCCGTGAACCTGCGATCGCACCCACTCATCACACCTCTGCGGGGACCTACTGCCGCTCAGAGGCAGCAGATCCCCGTGAACCTGCGATCGCACCCACTCATCACACCTTCGCGGGGACCTACTGCCGCTCCATGACAGTAGAACCCCGTGAACCTGGAGGCGTGCCCGCTCATCACGCCTCTGCGGGGACCTACTGCCGCTTAGGGCTTGTCGCGGTATCGCTCCCCAAATCGATTCGGGGAGTTTTTTTCGTCCTCCCGGAGGGCGGACCGGGGAGCGTTCACCCCCCGAATCGGTCTCAAATCCTCCCCGAACCGGTTTGGGGAGGACGCCGCCTGCCAATTCACAACAGGCTCTCAAAGGCAGCAGATCCCCGCAAACCGCCTAAAACCACCGCGAACGGGCCACTCAACAGGCGTCCTCACCGCCGGCGACACCCGAAGCCCGGAAGCTCAGGCAACGGGCACTCGATCACCGACTGCACCATCCGGCCCAGCCAGAGACCACCCCAGCCACCCATCCTTCAGCCGACCGGCCGCAACGGCGACCAGCCACCGCATACGCCACCGGCCGAATCCGAGCGGCCGGATGGGACGAGCACCTTCGGAGTAGCGGGGTTCCTGGGTCGACCGGCGGATCAGACACCCGCGACAGATCCGGCCCACCCCGCGGACCAAAGAAACTCTCAGCGGGTGGCGAGGAGTTCGGCGATCTGGACTGCGTTGAGCGCCGCGCCCTTGCGGAGGTTGTCGTTGGAGACGAAGAGTACGAGCCCGCGTCCGTCCGGAACCGATTGGTCCTGGCGGATCCGGCCGACGTACGACGGGTCCTGGCCTGCTGCGAGGAGCGGAGTCGGGAGATCGGCGAGTACGACGCCTGGGGCGGAACCGAGGAGGTCGGTCGCCTCGACGGGGGTGATCGGGCGGTCGAATTCGGCGTGGATGCTCAGGGAGTGGCCGGTGAAGACGGGGACCCGGACGCAGGTGCCGGCGACAGGGAGGTTCGGCAGGTGCAGGATCTTGCGGCTCTCGTTGCGGAGCTTCTGCTCCTCATCGGTCTCACCGGTGCCGTCGGCAACGATCGACCCGGCCAGCGGAAGCACGTTGAACGCGATCGGACCGGCGTACACCTTCGGCTCGGGCAGCGTGATGCCCTCGGTGCCGAGCGCGAGCCGGCCACCGACCTCGGCGAGCGCCCGGGTCTGATCCTCGAGCTCACTCACGCCGACCCCACCGGAACCAGAGACGGCCTGGTAGGTCGAGACGATGAGCCGACTCAGTCCAGCGGCCGCGTGCAGCGGCTTGAGCACCGGCATCGCGGCCATCGTCGTACAGTTCGGGTTGGCGACGATCCCCTTCGGCAGGTGATCGAGGTCCTCCGGGTTCACCTCGGAGACGACCAGCGGGACCTCGGGATCCATCCGCCACGCGGACGAGTTGTCGATGACAACCGCCCCGGCCGCGGCAACCCGCGGGGCGAACTCCAGCGACGCCGTCTTCCCGTTCGAGAACAGCGCAAGCTCCAGCCCACCGAAGTCAGCGGTCGCCGAGTCCTCGACCGTGATCTCCGTGTCGCCGAACGGCAGCTTCGACCCGGCAGACCGCGCCGACGCGAAATACCGCACCTCGTCCACCGGGAACGAGCGCTTGACCAGCAGCTCCCGCATAACCCGACCGACCTGACCCGTAGCTCCGAACACCCCAACTCGCATACCGCGAACCCTAACCCCGCTCCCCTCCCCGCCACCCCCACATTTCGCCGTACGGACAGCCGTAACGTCCGAAGGATCCGAGGGCAGGGTCTCCGGATCTTCGGACGTTACGAGGGGTTCAGCTGTAACGTCCGAAGGATCCGAGGGCAGGGTCTCCGGATCTTCGGACGTTACGAGGGGTTCAGCTGTCGGAGACCAGGACTCCGCCGTTGGCTACGTCGGATTTCTCGATCTCGGTGAAGACGATGCGGACGGCTTCGCGCTTGGCGCCGAGGATGGCGATGGCGGAGTCCGTGACGGCGGCGACGAACTCGCGGCGCTGGTCGAGGGTCCGGCCGGACAGGAGCTCGACGGTGATGTTGGGCATAGGAAGGTTCCTCCAGGTGGGTGTTCAGCCAAGTGCGGCGGCGCGCCGGGAGGCGACCTCCGCGGTCTCGTCGGGGTCGGTGTTCAGTGAGTCGAGCAGGGTGTCGACATCGTCCTTGCGCTCCGGCAGCAGCAGGCCGAGGCCCACGAAGATCACCAGAGAGGTTGCCAACGGCAACGCGACGACCAGGGTGGTGTCGGTGGAGCCGATACCGTACTTGACGATCGCCCAGGTGATCAGCCCGATCGCCCAGGAGACGAGCGCGGCCCGTGGACCGCTGCGCCGGAACCAGGGCAGCAGCCCGAGCATCAGCGGGATCGCGATCGGGCCCATCGTCGCGGCCACCAGGTCGACCACGATCTTCAGTACGACGCCCTCGCCGTTGGTGGCGATCGCGATCAGCATGCTCACCGTGACGAAGGTGAACGTGGTGATGCGGGCCATCTTCAGCGCGGCCACGTCGCTCATCTCGCGGACCTTCTTCACCAGTACCGGCGCGAGGTCGCGGGTGATGACCGAGGAGATCGCGTTGGCGTCGGAGGCGACCATCGCCATCGTGTGCGAGAAGAAGCCGGCCAGCACCAGCCCGATCAGTCCGCTCGGCAGGAGCAACTGCGACAGAGCGACGTACGACTGCTCGGCCTTGCCCGGGTGCACCAACAGCGGCGCGGCGCACATCGGGATGAAGAGGACCAGCGGCCAGACCAGCCAGAGGGCCGACGACAGCAGCGCCGACTTCTTGGCCGCGGATCCGGACGGCGCGGCCATGTAGCGCTGCGCCAGGTTCCACATGCCGCCGTTGTACTCGAAGGTCTTGATGAACAAGAACGCGATCAGGAAGATCGGCGTGTACGGCCCGTTCAGCGCGTCACCGTGACCCTCGGGGAGCTTGTCCCACATGGTCCACAGCGTCGAGACGCCACCGAGGTGCGAGAGCACACCGATGAACATCGCGATCCCGGCCGCGGCCTGGATGATGAACTGGCCGAAGTCGGTGAGCACGTCGGCCCACAGCCCACCCAGCGTCGCGTAGGCCATCGTCACCACGCCGGTGAGCAGGATGCCCCACCGCATCGGTACGCCGGTGAAGCCGTTCAGCAGGATGGCGATCGCGACCCACTTGGATGCGATGTCGACGACCTTCAGCGCCGCACCGGAGTAGGCCAGCGCCTGCTGCGTCGGCAGGTTGTACCGCCGCGCCAGGTACTCCAGCGGCGAGACAACCCCGTGCTTGGCGCGCAGCCGGTTCCAGCGGGCGGCGAACAGGAACGCACCGATGCCGACACCGACACCGATCGAGACCGCCCACCAGACGTAGACGGTGATGCCGTAGTTGTAGGCGACGGCGGCGAACGCGACGAACATGACGGCGCTGTAGCCGGACATGTGGTGCGAGATGCCGGACAGCCACCAGGGAATCCGGCCGCCGGTCGTGAAGTAGTCGACGACGGTCTTGATCTTGGTGCGGGACCAGAGTCCGATCACCACCATCAGCACGAAATAGCCGACCAGGACTGACCAGTCCAGAGCGGTCATGGATCCTCCCAGGGACAAACGGGCGAGTGACTGGAAGGTTCCATTGAACAGAACTTGGTGTCAAGAGACGGAACCTGGAACAAATTCCCCCTCGGTTCCACGTCCGCGACAGCCCAACGAGACGTTTGACAGACGGTTCCACGAGATAGAACCTTGTTCTGTGAATGCACAGTCGCCACTCCAGATCCGCCACGCCACCCACCCCGCCCAGGTGCCCGGTCTCGACACCGCCGGACTGCGCGCGCAGTACCTGGTCGACGACCTCTTCACGCCGGACGCGGTCACCGCGGTGCTCACCCACCACGACCGGATCGTGCTCGCCGGAGCCGTCCCCGCGACCGCCCCGCTCACCCTCGGCACCTGGCCGGAGCTGCGCAGCGAGTACTTCCTCGAGCGCCGCGAGGCCGGCATCGTCAACGTCGGCGGCCCGGGCACGGTCACCGCCGACGGCACCAAGTACGAGCTGACCACCGGCGCCTGCCTGTACGTCGGCCGCGGCACCCGCGAGGTGGTCTTCGAGGGCGCGGAGTCGGCGTTCTACATCTTCTCGGCCAACGCGCACACCGAGTTCCCGACCGCGCTGGTCAACCCCGGCGAGGGCAACCGCCTCGAGCTCGGCGACCAGCAGACCGCGAACCGCCGGACCATCGACCAGTACATCCATGCCGACGGCGTCCGCAGCTGCCAGGTCGTGCTCGGCGTGACCACGCTGCACGCCGGCAGCACCTGGAACACGATGCCCGCGCACACGCACGACCGGCGTACCGAGTGCTATTTGTACTTCGGCCTCCCGGAGACGGACCGGATCGTGCACCTGCTCGGTGAGCCCGACGAGACCCGGCACCTGCTCGTGGCCGACCGGCAGGCGATCATCTCCCCGAGCTGGTCGATCCACTCCGGCGTCGGCACCTCGTCGTACAGCTTCGTCTGGGCGATGGCGGGCGAGAACCAGGCCTTCGGCGACATGGACGGCGTCGACGTCCGGGACCTGCGGTGACAGCTGGGCAATTCAGCCTCCAGGGCCGTACGGCGCTCGTCACGGGCGCGCGGCGGGGTATCGGCGCGGCCATCGCCGCCGGGTACGCCGCGGCCGGCGCCGAGCTGATCCTGTTCGCCCGCGACGCCGCGCTCGAGGACACGCTGGAGGCGATCAAGCAGAACGGCGGTGGCGAGGCCACCGTCGTGACCGCCGACTTCGCCGACCCGGACGCCGTCGAGGCGGTCGCGATCGAGCTGGCGCGGACCCGGCAGGTCGACATCCTGGTCAACAACGCCGGCACCATCCGCCGCGCCCCGGCCGCCGGGACCAGTACGGCGGACTGGCGGCACGTGCTCGACGTGAACCTGAACTCCACCTGGGCGGTGACCCGGCCGATCGGGGCCGCGATGGCCGAACGGGGGGCCGGGAAGATCGTCACGATCGCGTCCCTGCTCAGCTTCCAGGGCGGGATCACGGTTCCGGCCTACACTGCCAGCAAGCACGCGGTCGCGGGACTGACCAAGGCGCTGGCCAACGAATGGGGTGCGGCCGGCGTCCAGGTCAACGCGATCGCCCCGGGCTACATCAGTACCGACAACACCACCGACCTGCGGGCCGATCCGGAGCGCGAGACCGCCATCCGGTCCCGCATCCCGGCCGGTCGCTGGGGGCGGCCGGAAGAGCTCGTCGGCGCGGCGGTCTTCCTGGCCTCCGCGGCGGCGGACTATGTCAACGGCCATATCCTCGCGGTCGACGGTGGCTGGCTGGCCAGATAAGGAGTGGCAGGATGTCCGACATGAGTTCGCCCTCGGCCATCGACAAGACGTTGATGGTGTTGGATGCCGTCCTGGAGCACTCGCGGTTCACCGACGTGGTGAACGCGACCGGTCTGGCCAAGTCGACCGTGCACCGGATCATGGCCTCACTGGTCGAGCACGAGTTCGTAGCGCAGGCCGACGACGGCTCGTATCATCCCGGCCCGAAGGCGCTCCGGCTCGCCGGTCACGCCCTCACCAACGTCGACCTGGCCACGGTCGCGCGCCCGGTGCTGGCCGATCTGGTCGCCCAGACGCGCTGCACGGTGCACGTCGGGCTGCTGAACGGCGACGAGGCGATCTACGTCGCCCGCCTGGACGGCCCCAAGCCGTACCGGATGCCGTCGCGGGTCGGGAAGGCGTTCTGGCTGCATTGCACCGGGATCGGCAAGGCCCTGCTGGCCGAGAAGGACGATGCGGCGCTCGACGCGCACATCACCCGGACGGGCCTGCCCGCGCGGACGCCGCTGACCCACACCACCGCGGCCGGTCTGAAGGCCGATCTGGCGCAGGTCCGCGCTCGCGGTTATGCGCTGGACGACGAGGAGAACGAGCCGGGCATCCGCTGCGTGGCCGCGGTCATCCACGACCACACCGCGCTGGCGATCGCCGCGGTCAGCATCTCCACGCTGTCGCTCGAGCAGTCGATCGCGCAGGTGGCCCTGATGGCGCCGGCCGCGACCGAGGCGGCCCGCAAGATCTCCGCCGCGCTGGGCTATCGGGAGCCCTGATCCTGGGCCTATAGTTAGGAAACCTTCCTAACCATTGAGGTAGAGGATCGCCCATGAAATCTCCTCTCCGCTGGTTGCTCGCAGGTGCTCTGGTCGTCGGGTCCCTTGTTCCGCCGACGACCAGTGTTGCCGCGGCTGCTGCCTCGGTCAGTCCCGTCCCAGGCTTCCTGTTACAGACCTCCGCGCAGGTCTCCGACGACTCGGCCGTCACCAAGCCGGGTTTCCCGACCGCCGGCTGGTTGCCGGTCTCGTCCCGGTCGACCGTCTACGCCGGGCTCCTGCAGAACAACAAGTACCCCGACCCGTTCTTCTCGACGAACATGAAGAACGTCGACAAGGCGCAGTTCGGCGTCCCGTGGTGGTACCGCTCGGAGCTGCAACTCGCCGACACCGGCCAGCGCACGTACCTGGACTTCAGCGGCGTGCTGTCCCGCGCCGACGTCTGGGTGAACGGCGTCCGGGTCGCCGACAAGAACCAGGTCGTCGGCGCCTACACGCGGCACGACCTCGACATCACCGCGCAGGTCCACGCCGGTAGCAACACGATCGCGCTCAAGGTCTACCCGAACGACCCGAACCGCGACCTGACGATGGGCTGGATCGACTGGGCGCAGACCCCGCCGGACCAGAACATGGGCATCGTCCGCGACGTCCTGGTACGGCGTAGTGGTGCCGTCGCCCTCCGCGGCGCGCACGTGGTCACCAAGCTGACGGTCCCGTCCCTCAACCACGCGGACCTGACCCCGAAGGTCGACGTCCGCAACGACTCCGCCACCGCCGTGACAACCACGGTCAGTGGCACGGTGGCCGGCGTACCGGTCAGTCAGTCGGTTTCGCTGGCGGCCAAGGAGAAGAAGACCGTCACGTTCGCCACCATCGGGTTGGACAACCCGAACGTCTGGTGGCCGGCCGGGATGGGCGGTCAGCCGCTCTACGCGATCGACCTGACCGCATCGGTCGGCGGTACGGCGTCCGACAGTACGTCGGCGAAGTTCGGCGTACGGGATGTGAAGGCGCCACTGAACAGCAGCGGCGGCCGCGCGTACTCGATCAACGGCCGGCCGTTCCTCGTGAAGGGGGGTGGCTACTCGCCGGATCTGTTCCTGCGCTGGGATGCCACGGCCGCGCGCGACAAACTCAAGTATGTCAAGGATCTGGGCCTGAACACGGTCCGGCTGGAAGGGCACATCGAGCCCGACGAGTTCTTCGACCTGGCCGACGAGCTCGGCGTCCTGACCATGCCCGGTTGGGAATGCTGCGACAAGTGGGAGAACAGCTCGTGGTCCGCGGAGGACAAGGAAGTCGCCAAGCGGTCGATGACCGGTGAGGCGGAGCGCCTGCGCAACCACCCGAGTGTCTTCACCTTCCTGATCGGCAGTGACTTCGCGCCGACCGCGGACAAGGAGAAGGGCTACCTCGACGCGCTGGCCGCGGCCGACTGGCAGACCCCGATCATCTCGGCGGCCTCGGCCAAGTCGTCCCCGCAGCTCGGCATCTCCGGCATGAAGATGAACGGGCCGTACGACTACATCCCGCCGAACTACTGGTACGACAAGACACACAAGGACGCCGGCGGCGCGTGGGGCTTCAACTCCGAGACCTCGGCGGGCCCGGACATCCCGACCTTGGACACGCTGAACCGGATGATGACTCCGGCCGAGCTCGAGGTGCTCTGGAAGAACCCGTCGGCCACGCAGTACCACCGCTCCTCCTCGGGCACCTTCGGCAACCTGAAGCTGTTCGGCAACGCGTTGACCGGCCGGTACGGCGCTCCCGCGAACCTGAACGACTACGTGAAGAAGGCGCAGCTCGCGGCGTACGAGAACGTGCGGGCCGAGTTCGAGTCGCACAACCGCAACTTCACCGACTCGTCGAATCCGTCGACCGGCTTGATCTACTGGATGCTGAACAGTGGCTGGACGTCTCTGCACTGGCAGCTCTTCGACGCCTACCTGGATCAGAACGGTGCGTACTACGGCGCCAAGAAGGCGAACGAGCCGCTGCACATCCAGTACTCGTACGACACCAAGTCCGTTGCCGTCGTCAACCAGAACCACGCGACGGCATCCGGGCTGACGGCATCGGTCAAGCTCTACAACGTCGACGGCACGGAGAAGTTCTCGCAGTCGGCGGCGGTCACCGTTCCGGGTGACGGCGGCAAGGCGACCGCGTTGACGATTCCGGCCGTGAGTGGCCTGTCGGCGACGTACCTGGCGAAGCTGGTACTGACGAACTCGTCAGGTGCCGAGGTGAGCCGGAACGTCTACTGGCTGTCCACCAAGGCGGACACGCTCGACTGGAACAACACCGATTGGTACTACACGCCGACCACCAGCTACGCAGACCTGACCGGTCTGTCGAATCTGGCCCAGGCGCCGGTCTCCGCCAGCGCCTCGACGACGACCTCCGGTGAGAACACCATCACCACGGTGACGCTGAAGAACACGTCTTCCGCGAAGACACCGGCGTTCTACTTGGACGCGCACGTGGTGGCTGGCGGCAAACCGGTGCTGCCGGTTCAGTGGAACGACAACGCTGTGTCGTTGTGGCCGGGCGAGACGACGGTACTGCGGGCGACGTACCGGACCGCTGATCTGAAGGGCGGCTCGCCGTCGGTGCGGATCACCGGGTGGAACACGGCCACGCAGACGATCCCCGGTAACGGCGGCGGGCCGACCGATCCCGATCCGGTGGTCTACGAGGCCGAGGACGCGACCATCACCACCGGTGTGGTCGAGTCGAACCACGCTGGCTTCACCGGTCGTGGTTTCGTGAACTACGACAACGCGGTCGGCAGTGCGGTCGAGTGGACGGTCAACGCGACCAAGGCCGGCCCGGCGACGGTCGAGCTCCGCTACGCCAACGGTACGACGGTGAACCGGCCGATGAACGTGTCGGTGAACGGCACGGTCGTCTCCCCCGGGCTCGCGTTTGCCGGGACCGGGGCCTGGACGACCTGGCAGACCAAGTCGGTCACCGTCAATCTGGTTGCAGGAAGCAACAAGATCAAGGCCGTCGCGACCACCGCGAACGGAGGCCCCAACGTGGACAAGATCACCACCTCCTGAGTTACAGTCGGGGCCGTCACAGTCAGAGCTGTTGCGAGTCAGGGCCCCAGGACCACGGGAGGTCGGATGCGGTTCGCGGTGCTCGGAAGGATCGAGGCCCGGACCGATGACGGCCTACCGGTCGACCTGGGGCATCTCCGGCAGCAGTCCGTGCTGGCCGTCCTGCTCATCGAGCACGGACGGCCGGTGTCTGCCGATGTATTGGTCGATCGCGTCTGGGGTGACGCGGCTCCGCAGCGGGCCCGGGAGACCTTGTACTCCTACCTTTCCCGGTTGCGGCGGGTGCTCGGCGACCTCGTGATCCGGCAGCCCGGTGGGTACCTGATCGACGTCGATGCGGAGCAGATCGACCTGCACCGGTTCCGCGCTCTGGTTAGTGCAGGGTCTGCCGCAGAGGCGCTAGAGCTGTGGCGTGGTGAGCCTTTCGCTGGACTGGACACCCCCTGGTTCGTTGAACAGCGTCAGTCGCTCGTGGCGGCTCAGTTCGCCGCCGAGCTCGACCTGGTCGACCTGCGGTTGGAGCAAGGCGAACACGGCCAACTGCTACCGGGTCTGAAGAGCCGGGCCGAGGCGCACCCGCTGGACGAACGGGTCGCCCGGCAGCTGATCGACGCTCTGCATAGAGCGGGCCGGACGGCCGAGGCACTCGACCAGTACGACGTCATCCGGCGGGCGCTGTCCGCCGAGCTGGGCATCGATCCGTCGGCCGTGCTCCAGCAGTTCCACCAACGCCTGCTGCAGAAGCCGGCGGTGACCAGTGTGGTCCCCCGCCAACTGCCGGCGGCACCCGGAACGTTCAGCGGCCGGCTGCAAGCACTCGACCAGCTGTCCAGTGTGCAGTCCATCGCTGCGGTTAGTGGGACCGGCGGAGTCGGGAAGACGTCGCTGGTGCTGCACTGGGCGCACCACAACCTCGAACGGTTCCCAGACGGCCAGCTGTTCATCGACCTGCGCGGTTTCGACCCGACCGATGCGCCCTTGCCTGTCTCGACTGCGCTCACTGCCTTCCTGCATGCGTTGGGTGCACCGGACGCGACGATTGCGGCCGATGAGCAGGCCAGGGTCGGCGCGTACCGCACTCTGCTGGCCGGCAAGCAGATGCTGATCGCTCTGGACAACGCGATCGACAGCTCCCAGGTCGTTCCGCTGCTACCCGGTCGGCCGGGGTGCACGGTCGTGGTGACGAGCAGGAGCCGGCTGGGTGGCCTGCTGACGCACCACTCCGCCGTACTGATTGATCTGAATGAGTTGCCACCTAGCGACGCTGACGAGATGCTGAGCCGGCAGGTCGGTGCGGCTCGCCGTGCGGCCGAGCCGGAGGCGTTCGCGGAGCTACTGGAGCACTGCGCCGGTCTGCCGCTCGCATTGGCGATTGTGGCGGCGCGAGCTGGTTCACGACCTGATCTGCCGCTCAGTGTGCTGGCTGACGAGCTGCGTGAGTCTCGGCTCGACGCATTGACCACGGACGAGCTGACGGACAGCCTGCGGAGTGTCTTCGCGTCGTCGTACCGGGCGCTGTCGCCGGAAGAGGCTGAGCTGTTCGTTCTGATGGCGCTTGCGCCCGGACCGGACCTCGGGACCACCGCGGCGGCCAGTCTGATCGACCAGCCGGTCGCCCACGTCCGTGCGTTGCTGCGGCGGCTCGAGAGCGCCAACCTGATCAACCAGAACGCACCGGGCCGCTACCGCATCCACGACCTGCTCAGGCTGTACGCCGTTGAGCAGCACGACCCGGAGTCCCGCCGACTGGCTCTGCGTCGGCTGGTCGACCACTACCTGTTCAGCACCTTCTACGCGGACAGACTGCTCGCACCACGTCGTCCCCAACAGCAGCTCGCTGATCCGGAGCCCGGCTCTCGACCGGTCGAGCACTCCGACCGGGCCGCTGCTCAGCAATGGCTGGACACCGAGCACGCCTGCGTGGTCAGGGTCCAACGCCTCGCAGCATCCGAGGGTCTGCACACCCGGGTGTGGCAACTCGCCTGGGCGCTCAACACCTTCCACAACCGGACCGGCCAGCAAACAGCCCAGCTGATCGTCTGGGAACGCGCATTGGCCGCCGTCCCGGAGCTGACTGACCCAGCCGTCCAAGCGCTTGTCCTGCGCTTCCTCGGCCAGACGTACGCAAAGGTCGAACGACATGATGAAGCCTTGCGGGTGCTTGCCGAGGCCTTGCGGTACGCCGAACGTGACGGCTCCGCGCTGGTCCTGGGTCATGCTCACCAGGCGCTGGCGGCAGGCCATGAGCGGCAGGGCGACTACGAGCGAGCATTGCCGCACGCATTGGAGCAGCTGTCCCACCGACGCCGGCAGGATCCTGCCTGGGCCGCGGACGCGCTCAACTTCGTCGGCTGGCTCTACGCCTTGTCCGGCCGCTGCCACCCGCCTCACCAAAGCCCTCGCCACACTCCCCTGACCCGCTCCATCTGATGGGTCAGGCGCGGGCGGCGATGCGGTGGGCGATGCCGCGGATCTCGTCGACCAGGTCGACGTCGGTGTCGAGCATGCGTTGCATCTTGGCCGAGTCCTGGCCGGCGAACATGTCCGCGACCGTCACCTCGTGGTTGGGGCGGCTGAGGATCTCGATCCGGTCGTCGGCGCCGATGGTGCCGGTCTTCAGGACCTTGAGGTACGCACCCGGACGGTTGGCCTGGTGGAAGCGCTTCACCCAGCGCGGCAGGTCCATCCGGTGCTGGAAGGTGATGCACGGGACGCGGGGCGCGCGGACCATCACCTCGACCTCGTCGCCGATCCGCCACACCTCGCCGAGGAGGGCGCCGTTGACGTCCAGCCCCTCGGTGCGCAGGTTCTCCCCGAACAGACCGGTGGGGATGTCCCGGGTGAGCTCTCCGGCCCACCACTGCGCGTCCTCTTCGGCATACGCGTAGAGCGCCTGGTCGGGACCGCCGTGGTTCTTGGTGTCGCAGACCTGATCACCGGCGAGCCCGAGCGTGCCCACCAGCACTCGCCCGCCCTGCGGGCGCTTGTCGATCGCGGTCAGCCCCGTCTCCTTGGGACCTGCAATCAGTTCCTCGACCACGTTCACCGTCAGCACGCGCATACGAGCATCTTCGCTCTTCCAGCCGTGCCGGTCTACGGGGTTATCCACGCTTCGGATAGAGGACCGCGACGATGAACAGGGTCACGGTCATGGTGACCACGCCGGTCCACGCGGCGACGCCGTACCCGCTGGTGCTTGGGAAAACGTCCTCAGTATGAGCGGCGAGGATCAGACCGCCGAGCGCGCTGCCGATCGAGAAACCAACGCTGCGGACGACCTGATTGACGCCCATCGCACTCGCGGTCTCCGCCGCTGGGGTCGCGGCCAGGATGACGGCCGGCATCGCCGCGGAGAACGCCCCGACCCCGAAACCGAGGATGCTCATCGCGAGCACCGGCTCGAACAGCTGGTCGCGCGCGAGGGCGAACAGAACGAAAGCCGCCAGTACGACGGCGGTGCTGGCCGCGAGGACTGTCCGGGCACCGAGCTTGGCCCGGAGCCCGGGCACCAGCCGACCGGCGGCGAACCCGAGCACCGAGAACGGGACCAGCACGAGACCGGCCTGGAAGGTATTCAGCCCGAATCCGTAGCCGGCCGCCGCCGGAGTCTGGACGTACCGCGTGATCAGGCTGAGCAGCAGGTACATGCCGATGCCGCCGGTGAGCATCACCAGGTTCGCCACCGCGACCGCGGGGTGGCGCAGCAGGCGGACGTCGACCAGCGGCTTGGCGGTGCGAGCCTCGACGATCGTCCAGATCGCGAAAACCAGCAACGAGAACACCAGGATGCCGACGGCGACAGGTGTGTGCTGCCGCCAGAGTGCGGTCTGACTGATCACCAGCAGCAACGCGACCAGGGCGACGGTGAGCAGGATCCCGCCCAGTACGTCGACCCTGTTCGCGGGTCGCGCCGGTGCCGGCGGGAGAACGAGCACGGCCGCGAGGAGAGCAGCGGCGCTGATCACGAAGCCGAGGCCATACGCAGCGCGGATGCCGGCCAGGTCGGTGAGCAGGCCGGCCAGCGGGTAGCCGATACCGACGCCGACTGTCGAGGCAACCGACAACAACGCGATGGTTCGCGCGGCGTGCTGCTCGTCGAGGTGATCACGAGCGGTCGCCATCATCAGCGCGTTCAGCCCGAGCCCGGCCCCTTGGGCGGCCCGACCGGCCAACAGGAACCCGAACGGCAACGGGAGCACGGTGACCACACTGCCGGCCAAAACGATGCCAAGGGCAACCAAGATGACGGTACGCCGCCGCGGCCCGGATCCGAGCCGGCCGAGCACCGGAGTAGCCACCGCCCCGGCCAGCAACGCGATCGTCAACGTCCATTGGGCTGCCGCGAACGAGACGCCGTACTCGGACGCCACGGCCGTGATCAGCGGGGATCCCAGGCTCCCGCCGACCGCGACCACCAGGCTGATCGACACCACCACGCCGGCCAGCAGCCGCGGGGATCGCACCTCGGTCGCCATCATCGGTTGGTCTCGCTGGTGATGTGGCTGAAGAGGCCAGGCTGGATCCGGGTTCGGGCCTGACCGGCCCAGGGCTCTTCAACACCCGCCAGGTCCAACGCCGCGCTGGTGTTGAGCAGCATGCCGAAGGCCAGGAACGCTTTCACGGTGACCGGGTCCAGTCGAGCGGCGTCGGCGACCGCCTGCCAGAGCCGGCCGAAGCTGGCCCGGACCGCGTCGCGCACCTCGCCGTCCCCGGCGGCTGCCGCGGCGGTGCCCTGCAACTGCAGCAGCAACGTGGTCCGGTCGGACAGCATGTCGTTGTACTCCTGCCCCATCGCGGTCAGCGCCTCGATCCCGCTCGTCCCGCCGGCGGCCGCGAGCATCGCCACCGCCATCCGCTCGAACGCCGCGTCCACACACTCCAGGAACAGCAGCTTCTTGGTCCCGAACATCCGGAACACATAGGCCTGCGTGATCCCGGCCCGCCGTGCGATGGTCTCGGTCGACGCACCCGCCAACCCACCGGCCGCGAACTCCTCCTCGGCGATCCCGAGGACCTGTTCCCGGCGTTCCTGCCCACTCATCCGCGTTGGCGACATACCGCCAAGTTAGTAGGTAGTAACTACTAACTTAAAGCCCCAGTGGGGCACCTCACAGGGCTCAGTCCTGGATGGCTTTGACGATCGCGATGTTCCGGGTCACCCAGTCCTGCGGCAGGGTCGCGTCGGACGCGGCGCTCTCCAGCGCCCAGAGGACGTTGAGCATCTGCCGGACGATCACCCAGTTGCGGGCGCGGTCCTCGTCGAGACCGGCCACGTCGATCGCGGTGTAGAACCGCTGCTGGACGGCGAACCGCAGGTCGCCGGTGATCTCTTCCCAACGGTTCCAGACCAGCGGTGCGACCTCGAAGTGCGGGTCACCGGACAGCGGCTTCGGGTCGATCACCAGCCAAGGCTCCCGCGTGGCGGCCAGCATGTTCTCGTAGTGCAGGTCGGTGTGGATCAACCGGCCGTCGGTGGCCGGATCCGTGACGAAGTCCTCGGACAGCGAGATCGCCTGCTCGACGTACCGGTGCGGCACCGGGGCCGACGCCGGCAGCTGCCGGAACCGCTCCAGCCACCGCTTCAGCTCCCCCGACAACGTCCGGTACTGCGGTCCGGCAACCACGTGCAGCCGCTGGTACGCCGTACCGACGATCTCGCAGGCTTCCAGCACGTCGACCGAGGTGAGGTCGCGCGGCTCCAATCGCTCCAGCAGCAAGGCGAACCGCCGCGGATCCGCTCGCAGCAGCTGGACCGCACCGTCGCCGGCCCAGTCCCGCAGCGCGAGATGCTCGGTCTCAGCCTCCCAGTGCGGAAACTGAACCTTCAGTACGGCGCTCTGCCCGTCGCCGGTGCGCACCGGAACGACCAGCGCGCACTCGCCGTGCGCCGACGCACCGTCGACCCGCAGTTCCCACTCGTCGAGCAGGTCGCGGGTCAACCGCGGCAGCCGATCCAGCCAGTCCGCCCAGTCCTGCCCGCGCGAGGCAACGACGGCCAGACCGGCCGGGATGTCGACAGCCTGCACTACTTCTTGGCCTTCTCCGCCGGCTCGTTCGTCTTCAGGGCAGCGATGAAGGCTTCCTGCGGGACCTCGACCCGGCCCACCATCTTCATCCGCTTCTTGCCCTCCTTCTGCTTCTCGAGCAGCTTGCGCTTCCGGGTGATGTCACCGCCGTAGCACTTGGCGAGGACGTCCTTGCGGATCGCGCGGATCGACTCACGGGCGATGATCCGGGACCCGATCGCGGCCTGGATCGGCACCTCGAACTGCTGCCGCGGGATCAGCTCCTTGAGCTTTCCGGCCAGCGAGACGCCGTACGCGTAGGCGTTGTCGCGGTGCACGATCGCGGAGAACGCGTCCACGGTCTCGCCCTGGAGCAGGATGTCGACCTTGACCAGGTTGGCCGCCTGCTCGCCGGTCGGCTCGTAGTCCAGCGACGCGTAGCCCTTGGTCTTCGACTTCAGCTGGTCGAAGAAGTCGAAGATGATCTCGGCCAGCGGCAGCGTGTAGCGCAGCTCGACGCGGTCCTCGGACAGGTACTCCATCCCGAGCAGGCTGCCCCGCTTGGTCTGGCACAGGTCCATGATCGTGCCGATGAAGTCCTTCGGGCTCAGGATCGTCGCCCGCACCATCGGCTCGAAGATGTCGCCGATCTTGCCCTCGGGGAACTCGCTCGGGTTGGTGACGATGTGCTCTTTGCCGTCCTCCATGTCGACCCGGTAGACGACGTTCGGCGCGGTCGAGATCAGGTCCAGGTCGAACTCGCGCTCGAGCCGTTCGCGGACGATCTCCATGTGCAGCAGGCCGAGGAAGCCGCAGCGGAACCCGAAGCCCAGCGCACCCGAACTCTCCGGCTCGTAGCTCAGCGCCGCGTCGTTGAGCTGCAGACGCTCGAGGGCGTCCCGCAGCGTCGGGTAGTCGTCGCCGTCGATCGGGAACAGCCCGGAGTAGACCATCGGCTGCGGGTGCTTGTAACCACCGAGCGCCTCGGTCGCACCGCGGACGGCCGCCGTGACGGTGTCACCGACGCGGGACTGCCGGACGTCCTTCACACCGGTGATCAGGTAGCCGACCTCGCCGACGCTGATGCTGCCCGACTTCACCGGCTCGGGCGAGATCACGCCGACCTCGAGCATCTCGTGCACCGCGCCGGACGACATCATCTTGATCTTGTCGCGGTGGGTCAGCTCGCCGTCGACCACCCGGACGTAGGTGACCACACCGCGGTAGGTGTCGTAGACCGAGTCGAAGATCAGCGCCCGCGGCGGAGCGTCCTTGACGCCCTTCGGCGGCTCGACCTGCGCGACGATCTCGCTCAGCAGGTCCTCGACGCCGACACCGGTCTTGGCCGAGACCCGCAGCACCTCGTCGGGGCGGCAGCCGATGATGTGCGCCAGCTCGGCGGCGTACTTCTCCGGCATCGCGCCGGGCAGGTCGATCTTGTTCAGCACCGGGATGATGTTCAGGTCCGCGTTCAGCGCCAGATACAGGTTGGCGAGCGTCTGCGCCTCGATCCCCTGCGCGGCGTCGACGAGCAGCACCGCGCCCTCACACGCCTCCAGCGACCGCGACACCTCGTAGGTGAAGTCGACGTGGCCGGGGGTGTCGATCATGTTCAGGATGTACGTCGTACCGTCCGGGGCCAGCAGGCCGCCCGGGGTGTCCGGCTTCGGTGTGAACGGCAGCCGGACCGCCTGCGACTTGATCGTGATGCCGCGCTCACGCTCGATGTCCATCCGGTCCAGGTACTGCGCCCGCATGGCGCGGCCGTCGACCACGCCGGTGATCTGCAGCATCCGGTCGGCCAGCGTCGACTTGCCGTGGTCGATGTGGGCGATGATGCAGAAGTTCCGGATCAGCGTCGGGTCGGTACGACCCGGCTGCGGCACATTCGGGGGGCCAACGGGCACGGAGGGGATCCAGTTCGTCTCGGTGGTACAACCAGCACAACTGGTCAATCATCCCATGCGGAGCCAGCGGATTTGAAAAATCGGAGCGGACCGCCCCAGCGGGCCCTACCGTGGTGACGCATGGCACACGCTGCGGGAGTCCGCTTACCCTTCGAAAAGGTGCCCGCCGCCGTGCGGGCGTGGGTCGAGCGCGCGCTCGGTTCGGCCGTGGTCTCCGCCGCGACACAGCAGGGTGGGTTCTCCCCCGGCGTCGCCGCCCGCCTCGTCACCGCCTCCGGCCGCCACGCCTTCGTCAAGACCGTCGGTACGTCGCTCAACGAGAAGACGCCCTCGCTGTTCCGGCAGGAGATCGTGGCCGTCGAGGCGATCGGACCGCTGCCGTCCGTCCCCGGACTGCTCGACGTGTACGACGACGGCGACTGGGTCGGGCTGTTGTTCGAGGACATCGAGGGCCGGCTACCAGCGCATCCGTGGGAGCAGTACGACGCCGATCGCGTGCTGGACGCGTTGGCGGAGCTCACCGAGACCCTGGACCCGTCTCCCTGGCCGGATGCGCCGGTGGCCGCCGTACGGAGCCGGGACTTCCTGAGCCGCTGGCCCATGGTCCTCGCCGACGGTCTCGACGTACCGGACTGGCTTGTCGGGCGGGTGGAGGAGCTGGCTGACCTGTCGCAGGCCGCTCTGGCGGTCATGGCCGAGGGGAAGGCGCTGGCGCACTGGGACCTGCGTGCCGACAACCTCATCCTCACCGACGACCGGGTGGTGTTCATCGACTGGGCACACCCCGCGCTGGCCCCACGCTGGGCCGACACTGTGATCCTGCAGGCGGATATGCGCGACAGTCCGGTGCGGCTACCGGTCTTGCCGGACGACCCGGCGATCACCGGCTTCATGGCGGCCATCGCGGGTGGCCAGTGGTGGGGCGCCGCGCAGGAGGCCCCGCCAGGCCTGCCGACGATCCGGGCCTGGCAGCGGGAGCAGGCGCTCGTTCACCTCGACTGGGTGCGGGAGCGGCTCGGTTAGCAGCGTTTTGGGCGGACGGGCGTCTCTGGGGGTGTGACGAATCAAATGGTGAGCATCAGCGGCCCCCATCGGGCGCTGGCGCGTGACGACACGCAAGACGCCGTGTCGGTGCTCTATCAGCAGCACTGGGCAGGGCTCGTCCGCCTGGCCGTGCTGGTGATGGACGACCGGCAGGCGGCCGAGGACGTCGTACAGGAGGCTTTCACCAACCTGTACCGGCACTGGCCGCTCAAGGAACCGGAAGCGGCGCTCGGATACCTGCGGACCGCGGTACTCAACCGCAGTCGCTCGGTCCTGCGCCGCCGCCGGGTCGCGCGGCTCTACATCCCACCCCACCAGGCCCCCAACGCCTCCGCCGAGAGCGACGTAGTCCTCGGCGAGGAGCGGCTCCAGGTGCAACGGGCACTGCAGGCCCTGCCCACCCGGACCCGCGAGGTTCTGGTCCTCCGCTTCTACCTCGATCTCCCGTTCGCCGAGATCGCCCAGCTCCTGGGCATCGGCGAGTCCAGCGCCCGCTCGAGCGCCACCCGTGGCCTCGCGACGCTGACCGACCGTCTGAAGGAACTCCGATGAACAACACCGAAGAACGCCTCCGCGACTACCTGAACACGAAGGCCGGCACCGTCCCCGGCAATGAGCAAGGCCCCGGCCTCCTCGCCGAGTCCACCCACCGACGCCCGGTCTGGCCGGCCCTCGCGGCCGCCGCCGCGGTGGTCGCCGTCCTCGCCGTCACGGCGACCGTCCTCACCGGCTCCGACGACAAGCCCGCACCCGCGGCGAGCCCGGCGACGAACAACCTGCCGAAGCTTCCGTACATCGTCACCGAGGTGAAGCCGGCCAAGAACATGATCAGCGCCGATCGGACCTCGACGCTGTACGACGGCACCCAGAAGGTCCGGATCCCGAAGGACGTCTCGATCTCCGATCGGGTGGACGGCGGCTGGATCGGCGACACCTTCAGCGACAAGACGACCCGCGTCGTGATCCTGCGGCCGGACGGAACAACGCGCACCCTCGGACCGGAGCTGGCCCACTCGCCGATCGTGTCCCCGGACGGCCGGCAGGTGGCGATGATCGTCGACAAGTTCCGGGGGGACGAGCAGGGGCGGGTCGCGGTCGTCGATCTCGCCTCGGGATCCGAGGTCGGTAGCACGCCGCTGCCGCGGAAGGTCGCCGTCGCCACCGCCTGGGGCAGCCGCGGGATCTTCGCCTACTCGGACATCTCGGGCAAGTACGAGTTCTTCGCGGCCCAGCCCGGGGACAAGCAGTTCGAGTTGCTGTCCCTGCCCGGCTTCGGCGGCGGAACCGTCTCCACCCACCCAGGCACCGACGTGGTCGCGGCCGGGGCCGGCGGCGACAGCTGCCTCGAGGCGGGCGTGTTCCGCGGCAACAACTTCGACGTCCTGCGGAAGTACTGCGAGCCCGGCAAGATGGGCGGCCAGCCGGTGCTCTCGACCGATGGCCGCACGATGATCTACGCCGACGGCAATCTGGCCGTCGACATCGCCAGCGGCAAGATCACCAAGCTCGATCTGCCGGACCCGAACGTCCTCTTCCCGACGGGAGCGTTCGAGGACGCGGTGCACGCGCTGGTCATCACCCAGCCGCGGAAGGGCCGCGATCTCGGACCCATGCGGCTGTATCGGTGCGACGTGACCACCGGCAAGTGCACGCTGCTCCGGACCGAGAAAGCACCGAACCAGATATCCATCGTGCACCGCTGAGCACGCGAAAGGGCGGTCCCACCAGGTGGTGGGACCGCCCTTTCGTTTGTTCGTCTTAGCTGTCTACGCGCAGGACGGTGGTGCCGGTGCCGGCTCCGCCGTCGGTGAAGCTGAGCAGGCCCAGGTAGCGGGTGCCCGCGGTGAGTCCGGTCCAGCTCGCCGTGACCGTGGTCTGGGCGGCGGTTTGGACCGCCTGGGACGCCGGGGTGACCGTGAGGTTGCCCTCAGCGGTCGTGAGCGCCCAGTGGTTGAGCTTCATGTTCTGGTTGTCGGCTCCGGCGAAGAAGTCGAGGTACACGTCGTACGAGCCGGCCGCCGGAGCAACCAGGTTCGCCTCCTCCTCGGCCGAACCGCCTCCGCTGTTCGCGAGGACTGCCGTCGTACCGGACTTGTAGACGTACACGTCGACGTCCGTGGCCGCCGGGTAGTCCGCGTCGAACGTCGAGAACCGGGCGTACTTCGTCCCGGCCGGAATGTTCACCGTGATCTTCGCGACGTGGTCGTTGGCCTGCGGGTTGGTCGTCGGGAACGACACCCCGCCGGCCTTCTTGATGACAGCCTCGGTCACCGTGGCCGCGGTCAGGCCGACCGCCGTCGTGTTCAGCGTCCCGGTGTAGCCGGCTGTGACCGCGACCGGCGCCGAGCCGCTGACGCCAGTGCCCTTGACCTGTACGGGCGCCTTCACGGTCAGCGGCTTGACCGCCAACGTGCTGGACACCGAATGGAAGGCAGATTTCCAGGTCAGCGTGCCGAACGAGTACTGCTCCAGCGGCGCACCGGCGTTCTCGATGGTGACCTTGTACGTCGCGGACTTGCCGGGAAGCATGATCAGCAGCTTCGGCGACACCGTCACCTTGAGCCCGGTCGCGCCCTCGACCGTCGGGAAGTAGACCTCGGGCAGCTTGCTGACGCTCTTCACCGTCCGCGTGATGGTCTGCTTACCGGCCAGGTCGCCGATGGCCATGGTCGGGTAGTTCAGGTCGCTCGGGTCGATCTTGCCGCCGGCGCACAGCTCGTGCGTCGCCGCCACCTCACCGGAGCCACAGACGAACTTGGCCCAGTCGGTGTACGTCGAGTCGTAGACCAGGCCCGGGTCCATCGCCTTCTTCGGCTGGACCATGCCCGCGCCGTACCCGAACGGGGTGGCCGGCGTACCGGAGTCGTTCTGGATCGGCTTACCGACGGTGTCCTTGGCGGTCGCCGTGGTCGCGAGCGCCGACTTGATCGCCATCGGCGACCAGTCCGGGTGCTTGCTCTTCAGGACGGCCGCGATACCGGAGACGTGCGGGGTCGACATCGACGTACCGCTCATGAACGCGTACTCGCCACCGGCCGCGCTGAAGGCGGTCGTCGCGGCCAGCACGTTGGTGCCGGGAGCCATCATGTCAGGCTTCAGCAGGTCGCCGTTGCCGGCCGGGGACGGGCCACGGCTGGAGGACGCAGCCACCTTCGGCGCGTTGACCTTGACTGGCGTACCGGCGCTGATCGTCGCGGTCGGGGCCGCCGCACCGCTCACGTAGGCCTTGACCGCCGGGGCGGCCTTGTCGTCCAGGTGGACCGACGGGACGGTGTGCAGGTCGGAGTCCAGGGTGCCCGGGGTGATGTTCAGCAGGACCATGCCGACACCGCCGGCCGCCTTCACCTGGACGCTCTTGTCGGTACGAGCGTTCACGCCGCGGTCACAGACCACGATCTTGCCGGTCACCTTGGCCGGGTCGAGCGTGCCGGCCTGGCAGAGCACGAGGTTGGCCGGGTTCGCACCGGTGAGGCCGGCGTCCTTGGCCAGGACCACCGGGGCGCTCGGCACGCCCGAGCCGATCCCGGCGCCGGTGTACTTGCTGCCGTCGCCGAACGTGACGGTGGTCTGGATGTCGCGGTCATGGGTGCCGTTGGCAACAGTCGTCACCCACGGGTAGGTCTTGCCGACCGTCGCCGCGCCCGGGCCGGTGTTACCGGCGCTGACGGAGACGAACACGCCCGCCTTGGCGGCGCGCAGGAAGGCCAGACCGGTCGCGTTCACGTACGTCGAGCCGGAGCCGGAGATCGAGTAGTTGATCACGTCCACGCCGTCGGCCACCGCGGTGTCGATCGCGGCGATGATGTCCGCGTCGGTGCCGGAACCGCCACCGGTCGCGTCGACCGCCCACAGCGCCTTGTAGATCGCGAGCCGGGCGTGCGGCGCCATCCCGGAGCCCTTGCCGTAGTCGCGGCCCATCACGGTCATGTCGACGCCGTAGTTACCGCCGGCGGTGCTGGCCGTGTGCGTGCCGTGGCCGCCGAAGTCGCGCGGCGACGTGAACTCCTCCGGGATCGGGCGGCTGCCGATGCCCTTGTTGAAGTAGCGGGCGCCGATCACCTTGTTGTTGCAGGTGACGAGCGGGGCCTCCTCGCCGGCCTGGCAGGTGCCCTTCCACTTCTTCGCGATCAGCGCGTCCGACGCCTTGGTCGTCTTGATCGGCGCGAAGCTCGGCCGCTCCGGGACGAACCCGCCGTCGATGACGCCGATGATCACGCCGTCGCCGGCCTTGTCGACGCCACCGGCCTGCTGCCAGGCGCCACCCTTGCCGGACAGACCGAGGTAGCGCGGCGTGTCGACGGTGTCCTGGTGCTGCAGCTCGCTCGGCTCGACGCTCTTCACACCGGAGGACTTCGCCAGCTTCACGGCGTCGTCGTACGACATCTCGGCGGAGAAGCCGGAGTACGTGTAGTTGTAGTCGTAGAGCTTCTTGGCGTCCGGCGTGGCCTTGAGGACCTGGTCACGCTCACGCGTCAGGTGCTGGACGTAGCTCGTGACCGGCGCGGCGGTCTTGACCAGCTTGCCGCCCGCGGCGACGCGGGTGGCGGGCAGACCGGCGATGTCACCGTCGTACTCGGCCACGGGAGCGTCGTCGAGCTGGACGACGTACGAGCCGGTGACCGACTCCTTGACCAGCGGGTCCGGCAGCGCCGGCGTCTCGGCTGCCTGGGCGTGAACCAGAGGCAGCCCGGCCAGCGACGCGGCGAGCGCACTGACCAGAATGATGGGGGTACGGCGGGACACGGAGTCCTCCAGGACGGTGGGGAGCCAGGGCTCGCAGACGACCGGACGCTGGTGGTGAGCAGCGTCACGGGGCCCTGAGTATGCCGTCGGACCCTGAGCAGTGTCACGCTCGCCACGTCCATGTCATCCCACCGCAAGGGAAAACCCGATGCCGGACTTGACCGAGACAATCACTGTGTCAGCACCTGCTGCGGCCTTGTATGCATTGGTCAGTGATCTACCCCGGATGGGCGAGTGGAGCCCGGAATGTACCGGCGTGACGTGGAATTCCGGTACGCCGGGACCGGCCGTCGGAGCGCGGTTCGTGGGCCGCAACCGGGTCGGATCGGCCCGCTGGCTCACCCAGGGGCAGGTGGTCGAGGCCGATCCGGGCCGTCGCTTCACCTTCAAGATCTATTTCGGCCCGCTCCAGGTGGCGCTGTGGTCCTACGAGTTCACGCCGACCGCGGAGGGCTGCGAGGTGGCCGAATCCTGGACCGACCGCCGCCCGGCCGTCTTCGCGATCCCGATGAAGTCCGTCTTCGGCGACCGGGTGAAGATCAACCGGAGGAACATGCGAGTCACCCTCGACCGCCTCAAGACGGCCGCCGAGAGCTAGTGCCCGTCAAGGCCGGTTTGGTGAGCGGGTGCGCTTGTTGGTAATCTGTTCCTTCGTGCATTCACGGGTGCCCAGGCAAGTGTGGAGCCAGCCGTGCGCGCGACACCTTCCTGTATTGACCGCATACTCCTGATCGAGGCTCTGCTCACGTGGCGAACATCAAGTCCCAGATCAAGCGCAACCGTCAGAACGAGGCTGCGCGACTTCGCAACAAGTCGGTGAAGTCGACCCTCAAGACGGCCGTGCGCCGCTTCCGGGAGGCCGCTGAGGCCGGCGACACCGCCAAGGCGTCCGAGACCGCTCAGGCGGCCGGCCGGCTGCTCGACAAGGCTGCCAGCAAGGGCGTTATCCACGCCAACCAGGCGGCCAACCGCAAGTCGGCCATCTTCAAGAAGGCCGCGTCGCTCTGATTCGCGCCTGACGATCGGCCAGTCCCCAGGACCGGCCGATCGTTTTTGCGTGCCCGAAACCGGGCAGCTGTGGCTTTTGGCCCAGCCCTCGGGTGGCTCAGCTCAGCGGCGGCCGTGGGCGCGGCTGACCGTGATGACCATTCGCTCGAGGGCATAGCCGGCATCGCCGGAGGCGCCCTTCACGTCGGCGTCGGCCTGGGCGACCGCCTTGATCGCAGTCGCGAGTCCACCGGGTGTCCAGCCCCGGGACTGCTGCCGCAGCGACTTCAGCTTCCACGGCGGTACGCCGACCTCGCGGGCCAGGTCCGCCTCGCGCATCCCGCCCGGAGCGCTCGAGAACTTCGCGAGACCGCGCAACCCGCCGGCCATCGCGCTCGTGACCAGCACCGGCGCGACTCCACAGTCCAGCGCCCACCGAAGCTGCTCCAGCGCCGGCTCCGTCCGCCCTTGGATCGCCGCATCCGCGACCGCGAAACTCGTGACCTCCGCCCGACCACCGAAGTACTGCCCGATCAATTCGGTCGTCACGGCGTGCCCGTCGGAGTCCGACACCAGCTGCGCACAGGCCCCGGCCAGCGCCCGGAGATCGTGCCCGACCGCGTCCACCAACGCCGTCGCGGCCCGCTCGTCGATGCTCCCGCCGTGCAACCGGATCTCCCCGGACACGAACTGGGGCAGCTCCCACGCCTTCGGTGCCGTCGCGACCACCTCGGTGACCGAGGCCTTCCGCAGCTTGTCGAGAACGCCTTTGCCCTTCTGCCCGCCCGAATGCACGAGCACGACAAGGACGTCCTCAGCCGGGGCTCCGGCGTACTCGATGACGCGTGGTGCCATGTCGGCCGACAGGTTCTCCAGGGCGCGCAACACCAGCACCCGCTCGGTCGCGAACAACGAGGGCCCGGTCAGCTCGGCGAACTCCCCGACGTCCAGCAACGACGAATCCAGCTCGGTCGTCTCGACCTCGGCGCTGTCCTTCTTCACCGCCGCGATCGCCGACCGCACGGCCCGATCCGCCAGAAAGCCTTCGGACCCGGTCACGAGCAGAACATCGCCCAGCTTCGGCGCAGAACCCCTACGAGCAGCCACACCCCCAGCATCCCATGCCCCACCCCCAAGACAGGATGGCCTGTATGTCCGACTCCCCCGTTGACGCCCTGATCCTGGTGGATCTGCAGACCGCGTTCGTGTCCGGCGCCGACGCCGTACCGGATGCCGAGCAGTTGCTCGCCCGCGCGACCGACCTCCTGGATCGGGCCCGCGCGGCCGGTGCCGTCGTCGTACACCTGCAGAACGACGGCGCACCCGGAGCCGACGACGAGGTCGGCTCGCCCGGTTGGGAGCTCTACCTCCCGATCAAGCCAGGCCCTCGCGAACACGTGATCCGCAAACCCCGCGACGACGGCTTCGACGCCACCGAACTCGGCGAGATCCTGGTCGCCGCCGGGGTGCGCTCGCTCGCAATCTCCGGTGTCATGTCCGAGATGTGCGTCCACGCCACGTCCCGTACGGCGTTGGCTCGCGGCTACCGGGTGGTCCTCCCCCACGACGCCCACGGCACGTACGACGTCCCCGCCGTACCGGGTGTTAGTGAGGCCATCCCCGCCCACACCGTTTCCCGCGTCGCGGCCTGGTCGCTCGGTGATCAGCCCGACATCACCCACCCAGCGTCCGCCGTGTCTTTCGGCTAGACCGACTTGGAGTTGAGCAACTCGTCGACGAGGGCGGTGATCGGCTCGTCCTGGGCGGCGGCGGCCACTGCTTCGGCCTCGGCTCCCAGGGCCGTGCGGGCCGCCTGTTCGACGGTGTCTCTGGCCTCGATCTCGTCGGGGAGCAGCAGCGGAGTCGCGGCCCTGATGCGCTGAGCTTCGGCAACCGTCACCAGCCGCAACGCCTGCCGGTGCTGGCCCGCTGCCAGCTCGCCGGCGGCGAGGTTGTCGAGGCAGTCCACCAAGGCGTCGACCAGGTCGAGTTCGTGGTAGATCCGCAGGGCTTCCAGGGAACGCTCGCGCGAGCCTTCCAGGTTTCCCATCTGCAGGTACAGCTGGCCGAGGTTGCTGAGCGTGCCGGCCAGGCCGCGGTGATCGTCAACGCTGCGCCACAGGTCGCACGCGGCGAGGTGTGCCTGCTCCGCCTCGACGGTCCGGCCGAGCCGGTGGAGCACTCCGCCAGTGATATTCAGCGAAGTGGCGTGCAGCCTGGTGTTTCCAGTCGGCTCGGCGAGCGTGACGGCTTCCTGCGCCTGCAGTACGGCGACGTCCAGGTCGCCCAGGGCGAGGTTCGTGAAAGAGAGCCCGATCAGCGCGGAGATGAGGCCTAGGGGCTCATCGAGGAGTCGGTAGATGCGGAGCGCCTCGTCGCCGAGCAGTCGCGCGCCGGCCGGGTCACCGTTGGTGCGGGCGAGCGAGGCCGCCGCCCGAAGTGCTGCGGCTCGGGTCTCGGTCGGCGCCTCGTCTTCGGCATCGAGGGCCCGGCGCAGCCAGTCGCGGCTTTCGGCGATCAGGCCGTGGCCCATCCAGTACCAGCCGGTGGGCGCCGCGATCTCCAGAACGCGACCCGCCTCACCCGGCGTACGCAGAGCCCACTCGACAGCCGCGCGCAGATTGCCTGCTTCGCTGTTCAGCTCATGGACCACGACCTCGTGATCGGGACCGCCGTCCCGGAAGGTCCGCGCGGCAAGCGCGGCACACCACGTCGCATGCCGGCCGCGGACCGCCGACTCGTTGCCGGTGGCATGCAGCTGCTCGAGGGCGTAGTCGCGGATGCTCTGCAGCAGCACGAAGCGGTCGCCGTGTTCGCCGGACTCGAGCGTGACCAGACTCCGCTCGCAGAGGTCGGCCAGAATCGCCTTCAGGTCCGCGGGCTCCGCGATCGGCGCCAGGTCCTCGCCGCAGACGACTTGTTCGGCGGCGTCGAGGGTGAATCCACCGACGAAGACGGCAGTTCGGTGCAGGACCTCACGGCCGACCGGATCGAGGAGCGAACTGCTCCAGTCGATGGCGCTCCGGAGGCTGGTATGCCGTCGCCCGGCCGAGCGCATACCGCCGACGAGCAGCCGCAACCGATCCTCGATCCGCAACGCCAACTGCTCGATGGTCAGGGTCCGAGTCAGACCGGCCGCGAGCTCGATCGCCAGCGGCAGCCGGTCGACGGCCGTGCAGATCTCGTCGATCAGGAGTGTCTGGCCGTCCGACGGAACCCGACTGCGCTCCCGGAACAAACGAACGGCAGCCTCACGACCGAGGGGTCCGATGGGGTGCACGTGCTCGCCGACGACGCGAACCGGCTGCTGGGACGTCACCAGGACGGAGACTTGGTCGCCCTGGTCGACGATTCCGGATAGCAGGGCTCCGACTGACTCGACCAGGTGCTCTGCGTTGTCGAGGATCAGCAGGCCGCCGGCGAGCTTCTCGACGCAGCGCGAGAGCAACCCGTCGGGCTCGGCTTCGACCGCCGCCACCGAGGCGAGGCCGGGCAATACCGCCTCTGCTGTGGTGATTGCGGTGAGGTCGAGCCAGTACACCGCTCGGCCCGACTGATTGACGGCCGCGGAGACCTCTTTCGCGAGCCGCGTCTTTCCCACTCCGGGCCCACCGGTCAGCGTGACGACTGCCGGCCGAGCCAGCCGCTCCAGCAAGGCCGCAAGATCGCCGTCCCGCCCAACCATCAACGCCCCCGCCACCGGCACCGCGCCGATCGAGCCTGCCGCCCTCGGCGCCGCGCCCATCGCACCCGCGGCCGTCGGTGCTGCCGTCGAGGCCGCCGCTGTCGGAGCTGCGGCTGTCGAGATCCGGGCTGCTGGCGTTTGGGCGGTCGGTGATTGGGGTTGGCGTGGGTTTGGGGCGCCGGGCAGCGCCGGTCCGCCGATGGGTGGTGGCGGGGTGGCCGGGAGCAGCGAGGGATCCTGGCGCAGCAGTTTCAGCTCGAGGTCGACGGTGTCGCGGGACGGATCGATGCCAAGCTGGTCGGCGAGTGCCGCTCTCAGCGTCGCGATCCGGGCCAGCGCCTCGGCTTGCCGGCCGGCCCGGTACAGCGCGATCACCGCCAGCCCGAGCAGGCGCTCGTTCAGCGGATTCTTCCGCGCGAGTTCGTCCGCCTCGGTGACCACGACGGTACCCAGCGCCAGCCGAGCCTCAAGCCGGTCCGTCTGCAGGTCGATGAACAGGCGATCCAACCGCGCTGCTTCGACAGCACCGAAGGGCGTCCGGCGCAGATCCGCCAGCGCCGGACCACGCCACTGCGCGAGCGCATCGGCCACCGCGGCGCTCACCTTGCTGTAGTCGCGGTCCCGCCGAGCAGCCTCCACCACCGGCAGCATCTGCTCGACCATCGCCAAATCAGCCGGACCACTGGTGCTGAGGGCGTACCCGTTGTCAGACCGGTGCACGAGCCCCGCCTGATCGCCCAGCGTGCGTCGCAACCGATGCGCCAGCACCCGAAGCCGCGCCCCCGGCTTCTCGACCTGCCCGTCACCCCACACCGCCGCGGCCAGCACGCCGTCCGGCACCCCGTGACCTCGAGCCAGCGCGAGCCGAACCAGCAACGCCCGCTCAAGCGGCCGATCAACCCGGTACTGCGTGCCGCCCGCCCTCAGCAGCGTCGGCCCAAGGATCAGCACATCGAGCGAGCCATCCATAGCTGAACCCATGCGCGTCCCCCTCCCCCAGAGTCCCGGTGCGCTCCTCAAATCTACCCAACGCCCGCCGTCCCCGCCGCCGCGGCTCCCACCCCCAGCTCCACCCCACGAAAGCCCTTGCCGACAGCAATCAACGCACCCGCGCCCGGCGCGGTCAGCGTTTCTGAGCTCGGTACTGGTTCTGAAGGCTGGTGAGGGCAGCCGGATCCTTCGCCGCATTCAGCTCAGCGAGCAGCGCATCCGGGCAGAAGTCGTACTGGTTCCCCCACCAACGCTTCTGCTTGTTGTCCCAGATTCGATAACCGCCCGGCACCCCGCGAGCGACGTACCGTCGTTTACCCATCCCCCAATTCTGTCACCCGACGCCCGGACAAGCAGCTGATTTAGCGCCCGCTCGTGCTGCACGTGTGCGTTAACCCGGGGGCGTGAACAAGAACCGGTGGCCGTGAACAAGGTACGACCTGTTCACGGCCCCCACCCGGTGTGCACACCCCCAGCTTCCGGCCAGCGCGACCAAACCCACCGGCAGCGCGGCCGGTCCTGGGGATGGCGCGAACTCGCGCTGGACACGCCAGACGCGACGGGCTCGGGTCGCGTTCAGGCACTCAGGGATCGAGGAGACGGGTCATCACTGTCAGCGGGGTTGGTGGGTGGTGAGTGACAGGTGGTTGTCGGGGTTGGTGAGGGTCAGGGGGCCGGCCGTGCTGGTGGTGGCTGTTCGGGTGGCTTGGTGGGAGAGGAGGTCGAGGGTTCGCGGGGCTGGGTGGCCGTAGTCGTTGTCCTGTCCTGCGGAGATGAGGGCCAGGCGGGCTTGGGCGGCGGCGATGAAGGCTGGGTCTTGCTGGGCTGAACCGTGGTGCGGGACTTTCAGGACGTCGGCTCGCAGGTCGGCCCCAGAAGCGAGGATGGCTCGTTGGGACTCGGGTTCGAGGTCCCCGGTGAGCAGGATGCGGAGGCCGGCGGTCTCGACCATCATCGTGATGCTGGCGTTGTTCTCGGGAGAGCCTTCGTCGGTAGGGGTTGCCGAAGACGTACCTGACGACGGCAGGGCTGGGACACGAGCGGGCCAGAGGGTGGTCCAGCTGAGTTGACCGACCACCTGTCTTTCCCGGTAGCTGACGGTACGGATCGCGACTCGGTGCTGGGCGGCCAGATCGGTCACTCGGCGGTACTCCGCAGGCGGCGAGAAATACGGCGTCACCTCCAGTTCATCGACCCGACGACCGTTCAGCACGCCCGCCAGCCCGCCGACATGATCGGCGTGGAAATGGGTGAGCACCACGACAGGGATGTAGTCGATCTTGAGGTCGCGAAGGCAGCGGTTCATCGCGCCAGGGTCGGGGCCCGTGTCGACGACCACCGCACTCCGCTCACCGGCTCGCAACACCAGACCGTCCCCTTGGCCTACGTCACACATCACCAGGATCCAGTCCCGTGGTGGCCAACCGAAGGAACCCACCGGGCGCAGCACGGCGAGGGCTAACACGAGCGCGGCGAGCAGCATCGCGATCGGTCGCGCCAGGATCCGTCGCAGGCCGAAGACGAGCAGGATGCAGAGCACGGTCAGTACGGCGACGCCGACTGCGGTAGCCGGCCAGGGGTTGGCGGCGCCGGGAAGGTCGGCACCGTTGCGGGCGATCAAGAGGATCCATCGCGCCGGCCATCCGGCTGCCCAGCCGATGAGTTGGGCGACGTCGGTACTGATCAGAGCAACGCCGGCTGCGGCGAAGCCGAGGATTGTCGCCGGGCCGACGGCAGGGCCGGCAAGGAGATTGGCGCCTACGGCAACAAGTGATACCTCACCCGAGAGCCAGGCGACGATCGGCGTACAGGCAAGTTGGGCGGCTAGTGGACAGGCGATTGCTTCGGCGAGCCAAGGTGGCAGCCAGTTGGCGAGGGCGTCCCGCCAGCCGGGGCCGAGCAGAACGATGCCGGCGGTGGCGAGGACGGAGAGTGCGAAGCCGGCAGATCGGGCTAGCGAGGTGTCGAGGAGGAGCAGGACGATGACTGCGACCGAGAGGCTGCGCACTGCGCGGCGGCGGCCGTCACCGCTCGTCATGGCGGCAAGGGCGATCAGACCCATCGCGGCTGCTCGGAGAACGCTGGGTTGTGGGCGGGCGAGGATCACGAAAACGACGACAGTCATGACGCCGACCGTGGTCAGGCCGCGAGCGCGGACACCGATCAGACGGGCGCACGGCAGGACGAAGGCGAGCAGGAGCGTGAGATTCGTACCGGACACGGCCGAGAGGTGTGTCAGGCCGGTAGTTTTGAAGTCTTCGGTGAGTTCGTCGGAGAGGGCTGATTCATCACCCATCACCAGAGCGGGCACCAAGCCACGGACATCGGGTGGTTCGTCGGCGACCGCGGCGCGGAGACCGGCACGGACCTGCTCGGCGGCGCGCAGCCACCAGGCTGGATCGCCCAGCGGGCGGGGTGGGGTGCGGACGGAGAGCGTGGCGGCTACGTCGTCGCCGTCCGGCACCGCGTCGAGTCGACCCGTCGCCGCGATTCGCTCGCCGTAGCGGACGTTCCGCCAGCTCTCTCCGGCGATCAGCAGGACCGGCGTACGGACCCGAGTCCCGGGTGAGCCACTGCGCGGGCGGACCTCCTCGACGGTTGCTTGCAGGACGACGTACGGAGGTCGACGGGTGCCTGGAGCGCGGCGGACGACGGGATCGCTGTCGAGCTTCAGGTGGACTTCGACGGTGCTGGATTCGGCGGCGAGTGCGCGGATCGGCCCGGCGCGGAGGCTGTGGGTTTGGAGCGCTGCCGCGAGAGCCATGCCGAGCGCGACCACGAGCACTCCGAGGAGTGCCCAAGCTCTTTGCCCAGCACGGCGGGCGAGGAGGACAGTGACAGTGCCGAGCGTGAGAACTGCAGCGGCAGCCAGAAGGGCGAGTAGGGGGCGATGGGCAACCAGGACGACTGCGGTCAGCCAGCCAGCGGCTGCCGGAGCGAGCAGCCGAACATCTAGCCGGGTATCTGGTTCGTCGGGGCCGGGCGGCGGGTCAGATGCGGACATGGGGCTTCAGGGAGTCGAACTTCTTCGGGCCGACACCGGGGACTTCCTGGAGTTGGTCGACGGTGCTGAAGAGACCGTTCTCGGTCCGGTAGTCGAGGATGCGCTGGGCCAGGACTGGCCCTACTCCGGGGAGGGCATCGAGTTGGGGAACGGTGGCGGTGTTGAGGTTGAGCGGGGTCGATGCGCCGGGGCTCGTCGGGGCTTGAGGTGATGTTGCAGGTTGGGCGGGGAGACCGACGAGGATCTGCTCGCCGTCGGTGAGTTGGCGAGCGAGGTTGAGCGAACTGAGGTCGACGCCACGGAGCGGACCGCCTGCGAGGGTTAGCGCATCAGCCACTCGGGAGCCGGTCGGAGCTCGGACCAGGCCAGGTCGATGGACTTTGCCGGCGACGTGGATGACGACTGTCGCGGTCGGTGGTTTGCCGGAGGGCACTGACGCACCCTGGCCTGGGGTTGGTCCTTGGGCGACCGGTGCCCCGGAGCTGAGGGCCGTTGGTGGGCGGGCATCGGCGACAGGAATCGGGCGAGCCTGGAGAACGGAGCAGGCGGCCCAGCCGAGTCCGGCGAGGAGCACAGCGGCGAGAACGAGGACATGACGGGCGGAGAGTCTCCACCGGGTGCTGCGGACGGCTTCGGGGATCCAGCCAGGCATGGGTCGTCACTCTCCTCCGGTCGCGAACGCCGCGGGCGGCGTGTTTGTCGACAGAGAAAGTACGAGTTTCCGCAGCCGCCCGAACGCCCAATCCGAAGTCTGTGGATAACTGTTTCTTGAGTCGCCGAACTCAAGCGCTGTGGGACCGGCGGGCGTCGACCAATCGCAAGAGTTCCGGCCACTGCCGTGAGTTGCGCCGAGGTGGCGATTCACGGAGTTGTGCTGTCACGGAGCGGCAGTAGGTACCCGTGGATCTCCGCTCGGGGAGGTCAACCGCTGCCGGCCGCATCGCGACGCGCGGAAACGTGGTTTGCGGGGATCTGCTGCCACCCAGCGGCAGCAGATCCCCGCAAAGACGTCCGTGGATCCGTGATCCGTCGCGGTGGCCGAGCACCTCGCCCGCCGCCCCGAAGGTGCTCGTCCCATCCGGCCGCTCGGATCCGGACGGCGGCGTACGCGGTGCCTGGTCGCCGCTGCGGCCGGTTTGCTGAAGGCGCGGTGGCGGGTCGCCAAGGTGGCGGTTGTTTGGGCTTCCGGGCTGTGGTTGGTCCCGACGATCAGGAGGCTCGGTGGGTGACCCGTCGTGGGAAGGCAGGCCGGGCTAGGTCGGGGAGACGACTACGGCGAGCATGCCTGGGCCTACGTGGGCGCCGATGACGGCGCCTACTTCGCGGAGGACGATGTCGCCGGTCAGGGGTAGGCGGTCGGTCAGGCCGTCGGCGAGGGTTTGTGCTTTTTCGAGGCTGGCCAGGTGGTGGACGGCGATGTCGGCCTTCGCGTCGCCGGCTCGCTGGACGGCGATGTCGGCCAGGCGGGCGATGGCTCGGCTCGAGGTGCGGACCTTCTCGAGGGGGACGATGCGGCCGCCCTTGATGGTCAGCAGCGGTTTCACGGCGAGCGCCGTACCGAGGAGGGCTTGGGCGGCGCCGATGCGTCCGCCGCGGCGGAGGTATTCGAGGGTGTCGACGTAGAAGTAGGAGGAGATCGTGGCCATCCGGGCTCGGGCGGCGGCTTCGACGGCGTCCTGGTCCTCCGCCGCGGCTGCGGCGGCCGCGGCGGCCAGGACGGGGAAGCCTAGGCCCATGCCGAGTGAGCGGGAGTCGACGACGCGAACCGGGATCGGGGACTCCTTGGCGCCGATCATCGCCGCCTCGAAGGTGCCGGACATGTCGCCGGAGAGATGGATCGAGACGACCGACTCGGCGCCGGCCGCGGCGCAGGCGGCGTACGTGTCGGCGAAGGTCTGCGGCGCCGGGCGGCTGGTCGAGACCGGGGTGAAGGTCTTCAGCGCCTCCGCGACCGCGTCGGCCGAGGTAGCGCCGTCGTCGTACGACGTTCCGCCGATCACGACCTGGAGCGGTACGACGGTCAGCCCGTGCCGGAGCACCTCGTGCGTGGACAGCCCGGCCGTGGAGTCGGTGACGACGTGCACGCGGGCTGACATGCAGCGAGGTTACCGGAGAGTTTTTGTCGGCGCGCGGTGTCAGGATCAGGAAGATGAGGGAAACGGCGGAAGACGTCAGTGGGTTGCAGGAGCTTCTGGATGCCTCGATCGGGCGGTCGACGGAGCATCTGCGAGCCATCATCACGGATGAGCGCAGACTGGATGCCGCGGACCTCACCCGGATTCTGACCGGCATGCGGGTGCTGAGCCTGGCGACGGTCACCAAGAGCGGCGAGCCGCGGATCAGCGCGGTCGACGGACACTTCCTGCACGCACGCTGGGTGTTCTCGACCGCTGGTTCAGCGGCCAAGGCCAGACATCTGAAGGTCAGACCCGCCGCCAGCGTCTCGTACGTCGACGGGGAGCGGATGGGCGTGTTCAGCCACGGTCAGGTGGAGTTCCTGACGCCCGAGCACCCGGATTTCGCGGAGATCGAGGAGCATCTGGTCGCCCACTACGGCAGTTCGCCGTCGACCTGGGCCGAAGACATCGCGTATTGCCGGTTCCAGCCGAGCTGGATGGTCGGGTACGCGTTCGACAAAGCAGCTGTCACAGACCAAGCGGGGTGAAGGCCGACCCCTCCGGAAGCCTTCACCCCACTCTGTGCTGACTCCCCCTGGATGTCAGCCAAGTCCGTGCCTCGCCGAGCTACTCCCCGTGCCGGATCAGAGTCGATCCGGTCCGACCGCGAGCCCGTCGAGGTCCCGGGAGGCCCCAGCGGCCAACCCAGCCGGCAGGTGACCAGACCCACCAGCTTCCCCGTGTCAGCCGGACCGGCACTCGTCCCCTGTGTCGTGTGCCGTCCGTTTGCTGGGACCTCGCCCCGGGTGCGGTGCCCTGACGGTGCACGGCAACCGGTTCGAGCAGGACAGATCCGTACTCGGCAGCACTCCGGAGCTCACGACAGCCGGTCGGCGCCCCCACCAACCGGCCACCGGATGCCCTCCGCGTCGCCTTCTCCGAACTCGACGGCAATCCAGCCGGCTTCCGTGGCCTCACACGGATCACCCGCCCTTTCGTTGCCCTGTGCCGCTCGGTGTCGGACTCTGCTTCGTGGAACCTGTCCTACGGCTGTAATCCTCGTCGGCACAGCTATGTCAGGACGAGGCAGAACAACCGGCAGTTACCCGGCAGCTTTAGCGGTTCAGCATCATGAGAGGGCAGCGAGCACGTCAGCAGCCAACACCTGTACGGCGGCCGCCGGATCTGCCTGTGGCCAGCCGGGAGCCTGCGAGGCGCGCTCACAGGACTCCTGCAGGACCGCCCAGGCGGTCGGCAGCATCGGAGGGTCCATCGTGCGCTGCCAGGCCAGCAGCTGCCCGCACAGGGCGTCACCGGCCTCGTTCTTCCCGAGAGCGTGCAAGACCGCCACGGCCTCCGGCAGGACCTGCAGGAGGTAGACGACCCGGCCTTCGGCCAGCAGCCGGCTGACCGCGTCCCGAATACAGAGCTGCGCCTGCTCGACGTCTCCCGCCGCGCGGGCCAGCCGGCTGCGGTAGAGCATCACCAGATAGTCGAAGTACCCGCGGTGACCGCGGATGTCGGACTCGGCCTGATCAAGCAGCAGCCGCGCCTCGACGTACTGGCCGTCGTGGAACTCGACCATGGCCAGGCTGCCGGCCACCTTGGTCCGCTCCGGGTCGTCGGAGGCCTGGCTGTCCCGGGCGAGCTCCGCCCAGCGCCGGGCCTCGGCCACGTTCCCCAGCTCGAGCTCGACCCGGCTGAGCGCCATGTAGGCGATCTCGTCCGGATAGACGCCCGGGTTGACCAGCGCGGCCTCCCAGGCGAGCAGAAGCTCTTTGGCCTCCGGCAGCCGTCCCCAGCGCAGCAGCGCGAGCCCACAGATGGCCTGCACGGTCGCTGACCGCTGCACGTCGCCGTGCTTGCGCGCGTCCTCCACCAGGGCTGGGATCTCCGCCAGGCTCTGGGTGTCCAGCAGATGCGAACCGGACGACACCCAACCGCCGCGCGCGACCAACCCCATCTCAGTCTCACCGGGGATCAGCTGCCGCGCCTCGCCGTAGTGCCGCCGGGCTCCGTGCACGTCGCCGGTCAGGTTGGACAGCCGACCGGCGATCGCCCGGAGCATGCCGCCGACCTCCTTGTCGGAGACGTTGTCCGCGCACACCGTCGCCCAGCGGATCCCGCTCTCGGCCACGCTCGCCTGGTACTGCCACGCGATCCGGAATCCGAGCACGATCCGCGCAGCCACATCCCACTGCCCGAGCACGGTCGCCCGCTCCAGCGCCACCTCGAACAGTGCCGAATTCGCATTGGCGGCCCGGTAGCGTCGATCGCGGTCCGGCGAGGACCAGGCGCCCTCGAGCCCCACGACGTACGTCGTACACCACTCGACGGCCCGGTCCTTGAACTCGGTCAGGTCGGCACCCTGCGAGGACAGCCCCGCGTACGCGTGCTCCCGGATCGTCTCGAGCATCTTGTACCGCGCGCCGTACAGCTGCTCGAACTCGTGCACCGGCTGCAGCAGCGACTTGTCCACCAACTCAGCAAGAAGCATCGGTACGTCGGCCGCGTCGATCGGAGCGCCGGTGCACACCCCGACGACCGCGTCGAGGGTGAACGGCGAACCCAGCAGCGAAGCGCGATACAGCAACTGCCGAGCCGCGTCCGACAACGCGTCGACGCTCCACGCGATCGTGTCGGCCAGCGTCCGCTGATGTGGTGCCCCGAACCGCCGCGGCCCGGACAGCAGCCGGAACCGGTCGTCCAGCGCCGCCAGGATCGTCTCCACCGACAGCGACCCGGCCCGAGCGGCCGCCAGCTCCAGAGCGAGCGGCAAGCCGTCCAACCGCCGGCACAAGCGAGCCACAGTACGAGCGTTGTCCGCAGTCAGCTTGAAGTCCGGCCGCACCCGCGTCACCCGCCGGCTGAACATCTCCACCGCCGGACTGGCCGCGATCTCGGCGAAGTCCTCGTCATTCGACGGCACGCCGAGCACCTGCACCCGCCGGACCACCTCGTCGGGCAGTCCGAGCGGGATCCGCGACGTCACCAGCACGCCGACTCCGGGGAAGCTCCGGACCATCCGGTTCGCGACCGTGGCGACCCCGTCGAGCACGTGCTCCGCGTTGTCCTCGACGATCACCAGATCACCCGGCTTCCGGCCGGACAGTACGTCGTCCAGATCCGACGTACCGGGTGCTGTTCCGAAGGCGTCAAGGATCGCGGACGTGACGGCCGCGTCGCGCTGGACGGTGGTCAGGTCGACGACCACCACGGTCGTGTCGACTCCGGAGAACCGGTCAGCCGCCGCGAGCGCCAACTCGGTCTTGCCGACGCCACCAGGGCCGACCAGCGTGACCAGCCGGTTCTGCCGTAGCAACGTTTCCAGCTCCAGCAGCTCCTCCTCGCGGCCGACCAGGCCGTCCGGGATCGGCCGGGTGCCGCGCCAGCGCAGACCGGTCGGAGCAGGATCGGCGACCGAGACGACCGCCCGCGGTGCTGAACCACGACCGGCAGCGGCCAGGAAGCGCTCCGCGTCCTCCGCGCCCAGGCCGAGACCCGTGCTGAGCAGCCGGACCGAATCCTTCCGGGGACGAGCTACCCGGCCGGCCTCCAGCTCGCGGATCGTCCGCACGCTCAGGCCCGCACGCTCGGCGAGCTCCTCCTGGGACAGCCCCGCCTGCACCCTCAAGTCGAGCAAGAGGTCGGCAAAGCTCCGCCCCTGACTGTCCGTCTCCGACAAAGCCCGTCACCCCCAAACGTTCCCGACACAACATAGCGTGAGCGGGACGTTCGCGTCGGGCTGATCGGCGTGCGGGACGGCGACCTCGATCACACCAGGTAGTTGCGCGCGGCAACCACCCTGAAGCGAAAAGGGATCTTCAGGCGCTCGCGCGCACCGGTACGTCGTCGGCCGCGTAGAGGGCGAACACGCTGTCCCAGTCGTCGCGCCGGGCCAGCGCCTCGGCGTGACCGAGCTCGGCGTTCACCCGGCTGCCCGCGCAGATGCCCTGCGTCGCGCGGATCAGAAGTTCGGCGCAGTGGTCACGCACGGTGTCGAGGGCTGCCATGTCCACCAGTGAACAGGGAGCGTGTTTCGCCTACGTAACGGTGCGGGCAACGCCACGATAAGTCACTAAGTATTAACCTGCGAGGAAAGACAACCGGACCTGTCGTTCCGGGTTGTCGACGTTGGTGTCGACCAGACAGATCGACTGCCAGGTGCCCAACGTCAGCCGCCCGTCGAGCACTGGAACAGTCGCGTACGGCGGGATGAGCGCCGGCAGCACGTGGTCGCGGCCGTGGCCTGGCGTACCGTGCCGATGCCGCCAGGCGAACTCGCGGGGCAGCAACTCCTCGAGCACCCGGAGCAGGTCGGTGTCACTGCCCGCACCGGTCTCCAGGATTGCCACTCCGGCCGTCGCATGCGGCACGAAGACGTGCAGCAGGCCGTCGCCCCGGCCGGAGACGAACTCCTCGCACCGGCTCGTGAGGTCGAGAACGACCTCACGAGTCCCGGTCCGAAGATCAATCAGCTCGGAGTCCATCAGGCAGGGACGATGTTGACCAGCTTCGGCGCCCGCACGATCACCTTGCGGGTCCCGCGGCCGTCCAGCGCCTTCAGCACGGCCGCCGAGGACAGGGCCAACTGCTCCAGCTCGGCGTCGGTGATGTCCGGTGCGACCTCCAGCCGGTCCTTCACCTTGCCGGCGATCTGGACCACGCAGGTCACGGTGTCCTCGACCAGCAGCGCCGGGTCGACCTTCGGCCAGCCAGCCTTGGCGACCGTCGGCTCGTGACCCAGCTCCTCCCACATCTCCTCGGCCGTGTACGGCGCGATCAGGCTCAGCATGATCGCGGTCGCCTCGACCGCCTCCCGCACCGCCGGGTCGGCCGCACCGGCACCGGAGTCGATCGTCTTGCGGGTCGCGTTGACCAGCTCCATGATCCGGGCGACCACGACGTTGAAACGCATCGAGTCGATCAGCTCGGACGCGTCGGCCACCGTCTTGTGGGTGATCCGGCGCAGCGCGACGTCACCGCCGGCCGGGTCGGTCCCGGCCGGGGACTCGACCGCACCGGCCAGCCGCCAGGCCCGCTGCAGGAACTTCAGCGCACCACCCGGCGACATGTCCGCCCAGTCGATGTCGTCGGCCGGCGGACCGGCGAACACCATCGTCAGCCGGACCGCGTCCACACCGAACTCGTCCAGCTGGTCGCCCAGGTTCACACCGTTGCCCAGGGACTTGCTCATCGACTTGCCCTCGTTGATGACCTGGCCCTGGTTCAGCAGCCGGGTGAACGGCTCGACCACCGTCAGCAGGCCCATGTCGTGCAGCGCCTTGACGAAGAACCGCGCGTACAGCAGGTGCAGTACGGCGTGCTCCTTGCCACCGACGTACTGGTAGACCGACATCCAGCGCTCGGCCATGCCCGGGTCGAACGGACCCTCGGTGTACTCGGGCGACAGGTAGCGCAGGAAGTACCACGAGGAGTCGACGAAGGTGTCCATCGTGTCGGTGTCGCGCTCAGCAGGCCCACCGCACTTCGGGCAGGGCACCTCCACCCACTCCCGGGCAGCGGCCAGCGGGGAGACGCCCTTGGGCGACAGGTCCGACCCGCGCAGGTCGGGCAGCTCCACCGGCAACTGGTCGTCCGGAACCGGCACCTCACCACAGGCGGGGCAATGGATGATCGGGATCGGCGCACCCCAGAAGCGCTGCCGGCTCAGCAGCCAGTCGCGCAGCCGGAAGTTGATCGTCCGCTCGCCCAGGCCCTTCTCCTCCAGCCAGTCGATGGTCCGCGACTTGGCCTCGGCGACCTCCAGCCCGTCCAGGCTCAGCTCGGCGTTCGAGCTGTTGATGGCCGGTCCGTCGCCGGTGAAGGCCTTGCCGTCGAAGTCCGCGGTCGGCTGCACGGTGCGCACGATCGGCAGGCCGAACTTCTCCGCGAACTCCCAGTCCCGGCTGTCCTGTCCGGGCACGGCCATGATCGCGCCGGTGCCGTAGTCGGCCAGCACGTAGTCGGCCGCCCAGATCGGGATCCGCTGGCCGGTGACCGGGTTGACGGCGTACGAGCCCAGGAAGACACCGGTCTTGTCCCGGTCGGTGCTCAGGCGCTCGATCTCGGTGGTCGCCTTGACGGCCCGCAGGTACTCGTCGAAGGCGTCCTGCTGATCCGGAGTCACCAGGTCGGCGGCCAGGTGCGCGTCCGGGGCGACCACCAGGAAGGTGGCGCCGAACAGCGTGTCCGGACGCGTCGTGAAGACGCGAATGGGCTCGGAGCGACCCTCGACCTGGAACTCGGCGAACGCACCCTCGGAGCGGCCGATCCAGTTGCGCTGCTGCAGCAGGATCTCTTCCGGCCACTGCAGCAGATCCATGTCGTCCAGCAGCCGCTGCGCGTACTCGGTGGTCTTGAAGTACCACTGCGTCAGCTCACGCTTGGTGACCTCGAAGCCACAGCGCTCACACCGCCCCTGCACGACCTGCTCGTTGGCCAGCACGGTCTGGTCGTTCGGGCACCAGTTCACGTACGACGCCTTGCGGTACGCCAGGCCGCGCTCGTAGAACCGCGTGAACAGCCACTGCGTCCACCGGTAGTACTCCGGGTCGGACGTGTGCAGCCGCTTGGACCAGTCGAAGCTCATCGCGTAGCGACGGATCGACTCGGCCTGCGTCTCGATGTTGGCGTACGTGTACGTCGCCGGGTGCTCGTTGCGCTTGATGGCCGCGTTCTCGGCCGGCAGCCCGAACGAGTCCCAGCCGATCGGGTTCAGTACGTCGTACCCCTGCTGGAACCAGTAGCGCGACAGCACGTCGTGCAGCGCGAACACCTCGGCGTGCCCCATGTGCAGGTCGCCGGAGGGGTAGGAGAACATCGTGAGCGCGTAGCGCCGCTCGGCCGAGCCGTCGTCCTTCGCCTTGAACGGGTCCAGCTTCTCCCACACCGGACGCCACTTGGCCTGCATCGCATTGAAGTCGTAGCCACCCCGGTCGATGGGGGTGTCCTCCACGTGCTCGCTCACGGTCCTACTCCCGCTCGTGTTTGTGTTCGAGTTGAGCCTTGAAATAAAAAAGCCCCTCACTCAGGAGGGGACGCCGTACGGGCCGGCGCTGGAAGCGCCTGAATGCCGGTACGGCTAACTAAGGAGCAGGCTCACTCGCATGGGACCACGATAGCACCACCGGCTGTACCTATCGGGCACTCCGTACTGGGCCCCCGGGCAGAAGGCGCAGGAGAACCACTGAGACCGCCGGACCCGTAGTTAGCGTCGTAGGCAATCGCAACGACGTAGGGGGAACGCACCACATGAAGCACCTGGGCAAGACTGCCGCGACCGCCGCACTCGTGCTGACCGCGCTGGCCACTCCGGCCGCCGTGGCACTGCAGGCCGACGACAAGCCCGCACAGAGCACGGTGAAGCTGACCGGGGACGAGTGGGTCCGCACCGAGCTGTTCTTCGGTACCGACAAGCCCGGACCGGATGTCTCGGACTACCAGTTCCAGAAGTTCGTGGACTCCACCATCACGCCGCGCTTCCCGGACGGCCTCACCGTGCTGTCCGGCCAGGGCCAGTGGAAGGAGACCAAGGGCATCGTCAAGGAGCGCTCGAAGGTCCTCATCATCGTCTACCCGATCGACGGCGCCGATGAGAGCAGCAAGAAGATCGAAGAGATCCGCGGCCTCTACGAGAAGAAGTTCCAGCAGGAGTCCGTCCTCCGGGCCGACAGCACCGAGTACGTCTCCTTCTGACCCCACAGGCGGCCGGCGCAGCGCGGTGTCGACCCCGCGCTGCGCCGGTCCTTCCAGTTAGACGAACTCCGTACCACCAGAGCGCCGGTGCTCCCCCGGTGTGCGCCCGTAGTGCCGCTTGAACGCAGTAGAGAACGGCCGCACGTCTGAATACCCACAGGCCCGAGCCACCGCAGTGACCGTGAGCGCCGGGTCAAGCAACAGCTGAGCGGCCAACTCCAGCCGGAGCCGCCAGAGCGTCGCCATGATCGACGCACCGGTCTGCTGCGTGAACAGCCGCTCCGCATGGCGCTCAGACAGGTGTACGACGGCCGCCACGTCCCGGACCGTGATCGGCCGGGACAGGTTGTCCCGCAGATGCCGCTGCATCGCCTCGACCACCAGCAGCCCGCGATCACGCCGTACCGGCTCGACAGCCAAGTCATCGTCCAGCGCAAACGCACGCGCGGTCTCAAGAACCAGAGTCCCGCCAAGAGCACCCAGTACGGCGTTGTAGCCGGAGACGGGTGCAGCGGCCTCAGCTGCGAGCGCGGTGATCAGGGCGGGCAGAGTGCCGACCCGGTCCGACAGGACTGGTCCGTCAGCTCGGGTAAGCCCGGACCACCAGCCAGGCTCGTCAGAACCCGGGCGGAAGGTGAAGCCCCAGAAGGCGATCCCCAACGGCTCCGCGTGGCTCGACTCGATCTCGTGGACATCCCCTGGTCGCGCCAGGAACACCGACCCCGGAGCGACGTCGTACTGGACAGTGCCGTTGTTGAAGCGGCCGGAGCCCGAGTAGGCAAGGCAGACCTCGTGGAACGAGTGGCTGTGCCAGTAGTTGCGCCAGTACTCCGGGCGGTAGTGCCCCCAGCTCAGGAAGTCCGCGCGGAACCCGTCGACCTCGCAGGACTCGAGCAGTCCGGCGAGGTCGACGAAACGGTCCGCGTCAGCGACATCCGAGAGGGTCAAACATTGCTCCGCCCAGTTGGGTCGACTCCACGCAGCATCATGCCCTGCCCGAGTGACCACTCGTGGGTCTTGACCGTCGGCGGGTCCGCCGGGTCGCGGTACTGAACCAGCCAGGTCGTGCGGGGCTGGTCGCTCACGTTCACGCCGGAGCCGTGCACAGTCAGGTAGGTGAAGAACAGCACGTCCCCCGCCTCGGCCGGCTGCGGCGTCGCGTCGTCGAACGGCACATCCGTCAGGTGGAAGGAGCCTTCGGGGTCGTGCTCGCGCGGTCCGGACTTGTGACTGCCCGGAATGATCCGCACGCAGCCCTTCTCGACCGGTGCGTCGTCGAAGTGGAAGATCGCCGCCCCGACCCGGTGGTACTGGTGCGGGAAGAACGGGTAGTCCTGGTGCAGCGGGAACGGCGACCCGTTCTCCGGCGGCTTCACGAACAGCTTGGTGTGATGCAGCTGAACGTTGTCCACGCCCATCACCGCAGCGGCCACATCCGTGAACCGCGGGTCGACCAGCAGCTTCGCGAACTCCGCATCGTAGAACTGCGCGTCATGCAGATGCTGCAATCGAGTCGCCCCGTCGGCCAGCCCCATCGCGGACTGCCACGTCGGATCGTCCTTACGGTTCAGCTGCCCCAGCAACTCATGACTGCGGCCACGAAAATAAGCCGCCTCCTCCTTGCTGAGCAGGCCTTTCACCAACACGAAACCCTCGTCGGCATACTGCTGTGCCAGGCTCGACAACTCCGGCCGGGCCGAGGTGATCGTCATCTCGAAGCTCCTCCTGTTCGGGTACTTCGAGCCTAAGAACATCGGCGCCCGCACGGGAGGACCCCGCCGGACGCCAATGTTCGTCAAACGGACATCCCCAAAAGCCATCGCCACCCGCCTCCGCGCCCCGGCGTCGTACAGAGCCGTCCTCATCTCCCGACCTTGAGCACCCATCAACCATTCGGGGGCGCCAAAAACGACTGATCCGTGCTCAAGGTCAGCGATACTCCCCGATCGCAAGCACCAGGGCTGCGGTGAAGCAGGAGACGTTCACCTCCTGCTTCACCGGGGTCCGATGCCAACTACAAACCGAGCTGCCCCAGCCGGACGCTGATGCGGGGGTCGGTGGAGATTACTGGGGACTCCGAATGCACCCAGGGGTCGCCGTCGAAGTAGGTCTGGAAGATCTTCTCGGCTGTGCGGGTGGCCAGTGCCTGGGAGGTGAGGGTCGGGTTGGGGCCGCCGAGGCCGTTGGGGAGGGCTGAGTTGTCGGCGATGAAGAGGCGCTTCACCGCGCGCGACTCGCCGCGGGGGTCGAGGACCGAGTTGTTCTCGGATTCGCCCATCCGCATCGAGGACTGGACGTGCAGGATGAGCGGGGCCCAGTCGATGCGGTAGACCTTCTTGGCGCCGGCGCCGCGTAGGAGCTCGGCGGCCTTGCGGGCCATGAACTCGCGGTTCTTCAGGGTCCGCTTGGTGCGCTGACGCTGCTTGAAGGTGACCTTCGGGATCGGGCCGTTCTCGTCGGCGGGCAGCGCCGAGAGGGTGACGCGGTTCTGCGCCTCGACGTCGTCGTCGGTGATCACCAGCACGGTCAGCAGCTTGTCGATGCCACCGCTGAGCAGCTCCTTCAGCTCCGGCCCGGCCACGCGCCCGGCCGGTCCGTCCCACGGCCCGGTCGCGCCCCGGCCGTTCTTGTACTGTCCGCGGATCCCGCTGTCCGACAGCGAGGCCGAGAAGGCGCTCAGCGCCGGCGGCAGCCCGACGTTCTCCAGACCCCCGTACGGCGGGTAGTCCAGCCGCGCGCTCGATCCGACGCCCTTCGGGTTGCCGGTGTAGTCGTCGAACGACCCGATCATCCAGTCGAAGAAGTGATCGGTGTAGCCGCGGCCGACCCAGTCGTTCGGGTTCGGCAGGCCGCTGTTGAACCAGAGCCGCGGGTTCTCGGTGCAGCCACCGGCCATCACGACGACCTTCGCGTCCTCGCGATGCTCGTCACCGGTCACGTTGTCCCGCCACGTCACCCCCGACGCGGTCAGTACGCCGTTGCGCTTCTCGGCGTGCACGCGGGTCACATAGGCATCCGCGATCAGCTCGGCCGGGCGGCCACCAGTCGCCCAGACCTCGGCGGTCAGTGCCATCGGCACATAACTGTTGTCGGTCGACCGCTTCGCGAACTGGTTGCGCGGGGCCCCATTCGGCCGCATGCAGCCCTGGAAGCAGTAGCCGCAGAACGTGCAGCCCTTGGCCTGCGGGAAGTTCAGCAGGTTCTTGTCCGAGGTCTTCCCAGCCGTGCCCTGCGGCTGCAGGATCGCGTTCTCCTGCGGCCGGTACGACGGCCGGTGCGTGGTCTTCGTGGTCTGAACCGGGAGCCCCATCGTCTCGGCGCCCTTGAAGAACATCTGCTCCTTGTGGCCCATCGCCGCCGTCTGGACCGGCATCAGCGCCTCGACCCATTCGAAGTACGGAACCATTTCCTTGTACGTGAACGGGAACCGGTGCTTCACGTCGTACTCGTTGCGGTCGGCACCGTCGTACCCCTTGAACACTCCGGGGTAGGCGCGCGGGTAATTGCCGTAGAAGTGCTGCGTGGTGCCGCCGACACCGGACAGCTGCCAGACGAACGAGTTCTGCGGCCACTCCCGATACCAAGCGGGCTTCGACCGGTCGGTCGGGCCGAGCCGGAAGTAGCCGCTCAGCGGGTTGTTCGCGTCGTTCTCGAAGGTCGTCCACTCGTCCCGCGGCTTCGCGTGCCGAGGCCCGGCCTCCAGCACCAGTACGTCGAGCCCCTTCGCCGCGAGCTCCTTGGCGACCACGGGTCCACCACCGCCGGCCCCGATCACAATGACATCGCGCATCAGTCGTGCACCTCCGTACGCCCTTGGTAGTAGCCGATGAAGTCGTCCCAGCCCTCGACCGGACCGTCCGGCTGGTAGCCGGACAGCTGCCAGGAGACCGGCCGCTTCTTCAGCGTCCGGGTCTTCGGATCGAAGACGGCATACTCGCTGTAGGCGCCGAAGGTGCCGAACTCGATCAGCGCACCACCGACGAACTTCAGCAGCCCGGAGACCGATGCCTTCAACGGCTCGGGGAACTGCACGTCCAGCAACGCGACCAGATCCGCGTCGGTCTTCTCGATCAGCTCAAAAGCAGACGCCTTCTCGGCGTACGTCAGCCGCGCGAACGGCGACAGGTGCGGACCGTTCACTGCGAGTGGGTTGACCTGCGTCGCCATCAGGTTGAGCAGCATGGCGATCGGGAGCGACAGCGGAAGCGCCTCGTCGCTCTGCAGAACCGCTGCGAGCGCCTGGTCGAGCTTCCGGAGCTCCGGAGGCAGCAATTCCAGCCCGGGCAGCACGATCCCGGTGTCGGCCAGGCCGGTCACCATCGCCGCGCCGATCGGCTGCGCCAGCGCATCCGGGAACGGGACGAAGTTGTCCAGGGACTCGATGATGAAGTCGGTCGCGCCGGACTCCATCGCGCCGGGAGTCTTGCTGACCGTGCCCTGCGTGCGTGAATAAGCATCCGGGCCGGGCTGGCAGAAGACCGTCAACCCGTTCATGGTGTCGCGGGCGAGCGCCGCGAGGACGGGGCGGAGAAGATCCACCGTGGGCGGAAGAAGGGGATTCGTGGCGGCGTCGGCGGGGTTGAGCAGGCTGCGTGTCAGCAGCCCGCCTCCGCCCAGCGCCGCGCCCAGAATCCCGATCCGGGCGAGGAACGCCCTTCGGGCAAGAGGAACTGCTGTAGGCATACGGGTCCTTCGGCAGATGGGGGCCACGCCGGAGATCCCGCAGGGGGTGGAACCACCGGCACCACTGGTCCTACAACGACCAGTGGTGCCGACAGGTCACTCGTTTGTTGAAACCGGTACGGCTATCGGTCGCAGCCGGGCCCACAGGACGAACACGGCCGTGAACACCAGCATCCCGATTCCGCCCCACAGGTTGATGTTCAGCCCGTCGGCCTTGTCCACCTCGGCCGGGTCGGCGATCACCCCGAGGATCGTCAGCACGACGCCGTAGATCCCGATCAGGGCCGCGATCACGATCCGGATGTCGAACGCGCCTGGCTTCTTTTCGACAGGCACTGCTTTCTTCTCTGCCATCTCGAGCCTCTCCCGGTCAGCCGAAGACGATGTTCAGGACGATGACCATGGCCAACGAGATGCCGGCCAGCACGGTCGGCTTGCGGTACCAGCCGTGATCGCCCGCCTGCGCGGTCTCGGTCCGATCCTCCTTCGGGGTCAGCGAATACACCAGCCCCTTCAGCTCCGCGTCCGTCTTCGGGCGGGTCAACGCACTGACCAGGAGGCTCACCAGGATGTCGACCACGAAGGCCGCACCCGCTCCGACGAAGCTCGCGCCCTGCCCTGGCAGGTTGATCACCCCGGTCTCGGACAGGATGAACACCAGCACGGCTGTCGACGTACCGCTGACCAGACCGATCCAGCCGGCCGCGGCCGTCATCCGCTTCCAGAACATACCGAGGATGAACGTGGCGAACAGCGGCGCGTTGAAGAACGAGAACAGCTGCTGCAGGTAATCCATCAGGTTGCTGTAGCCGGACGCGATCGCCGCCGTACCGATCGCGACGATGGTGCCGCCGACGGTCAGCCAGCGACCGGTCCGCAGGTAGAACGCGTCGTCGCGGTCCTTGATGATGTACCGCTCGATCAGGTCGTACGTGACGACCGTGTTGAACGAGCTCAGGTTCGCCGCCATACCGGCCATGAACGAGGCCAGCAGACCCGTGATCGCCAACCCCAGCATGCCGTTCGGCAACAGGTCGCGCATCAGCAGCAGCAACGCGTCGTTGTAGGTCACCGACCCACTGCCGGTCTTCTTCAGCTCTTGCAGCTCCGGTACGGCGACCGCCGCGATGATGCCCGGGATGATCACGATGAACGGGATGAACATCTTCGGGAACGAACCGATGATCGGGGTCCGCCGGGCCGCCGACATGTTCTTCGAGGCCAGCGCTCGCTGCACCTCGACGAAGTTCGTCGTCCAGTAACCGAAGGACAGCACGAAGCCGAGACCGAAGACCAGACCGATCACCGACAGGAAGCTGTTGTTGAACCCACTCAGCTCGTTACCCGGCCAGGCGCTCAACTGCTCGGCGCCGCCAGGCGAGGCCGTGACCTTGTCGACCAGACCCTGCCAGCCGCCGACCTTGTGCAGGCCGATCAGTGTCAGCGGCAACAATGCCGCCACGATCACGAAGAACTGCAGGACCTCGTTGTAGATCGCCGCCGACAGACCGCCCAGCGTGATGTAGCTGAGCACGATCGCGGCCGCGATGATCAGCGAGAGCCAGATCGGCCAGCCGAGCAGCACGTTGACGATGGTGGCCAGCAGGAACAGGTTCACGCCCGCGATCAGCACCTGCGCGACGGCGAAGCTGATCGCGTTCACCAGGTGCGCGGGTTTGCCGAACCGGCGCAGCATGAACTCGGGAACGCTACGGACCTTGGAGCCGTAGTAGAACGGCATCATCACGACGCCGAGGAACAGCATCGCCGGGATCGCGCCGATCCAGAAGTAGTGCACGGTCGGCATGCCGTACTGCGCGCCGTTCGCGGACATCCCCATGATCTCGATCGCGCCGAGGTTGGCCGAGATGAAGGCCAGGCCGGTCACCCAGGCGGGCAGCGAGCGGCCGGACAGGAAGAAGTCCAGACTGCTCGAGACCGCGCGTTTGGCCAGGTAGCCGATGCCCAGCACGAAGGCGAAGTACGTCGCGATGATGACGTAGTCGACCGCGTTCGCATCGAGTCTCAGGACGGAGTCAAGTGGCAGCATCGGCCCTCCGGGTCAGTATGTGACGCACAGTGTTGTTACCGATTGGGAACGTTACTCCTACTTTCAATCACCAGGGACCTCGACCCGCGTCTCCACCCGGATCTCCACCCGTGGACGGTCCTGCCGCAGAGGGGTACCCACTTAGCGTCGGAGCATGTCCTTCGGAACCCTTCCCAACGCTCTCGTCATGATCGCGATCGTGGTCGCGGTCGTCGTCCGCCGACTCTCCTGGTCGGAGCTGAAGAACTCCGACGCCGACGCCTGGCGCGGTCCGCTGATCATGTGCGGCATCGGCATCTACCAGATGTACGGCAAACACCTCCAGCTCGGCCTGATCGACCTGGTTCTGCTGATCATCGGCGTCGCGGTCGCGCTGGTCGCCGGCTACGCCTCCGGCATGGTCGCTCAGGTCGAGCGGCGCGCCGAGAAGGTCTTCTTCCGGCTCGGCCTGCCCGGACTCGGCATCATGGTGGCGTACCTGGTCATCCGCCTCGGTCTGGCAGGCGTCGGGCACCTGCTCGGTGCGGCGGCTACCGTCGGCGGCGGTGCGCTGCTGCTGAGCATCGGCGCCAACCTGCTGACCCAGTCGCTGGTGATCCAGGGCAAGGCACACCGCCAGGCAGAGGAGTACAGCGTCAGTTGAGCACCTTACGGCGTCGGTTGGGCTTGAAGGCCCGGCTCCCGGGCGGCATGCACGGGGACAGCGGCTGGCTGGGCCGGGTGATGACGGCGGCGGTCGCCATCGGAGTCCTCGGTACGGCGCGGCCCGCGGAACGCTGGGTGTGGTTCGCCCTCGGCGCCGGGCTGGTCGTGTTCCTGGCCGGCACCCTGCTGATGACGGCGCGGCCGCGGCTCGCGCTCGCGCTGCTCAGCACGGTCGCGCTCGCGAACTCGCTGATCGCCGGTGTGCGGGACGCGAACGCCCTGGTGCTGGTCCTGGTCGCGATCACCACCATCGTGGTCGTCGACCTGAGCCGTTCGGGGATCCGGCCGATCCTTGCCGTCGGCATCGGTGTGGCGATCGGGTTCGCGCTCTCGGCCTGGTGGTTCGACCGGACCGGCAACTGGCTGCTGACCCAGTACATGTGGGCCGCGATCCTGATCGCCTTCGGCCTGAACCGCCGGCAGTACGAGGTCCAGGTCCGGCAGACCCGCGAACTGCTCGTCCAGACCCGCCTCGCCCAGAGCGAGCAGGCACGCGCCGCGGCCCTCGACGAACGCGGCCGGATCGCCCGCGACCTGCACGACGTCCTCGCCCACTCACTCGGTGCGCTGAGCGTCCAGCTCGAGGTCGCAGAGGCCCTCCTGTCCGAACGCCGCGACGTGGACGGCGCCTTGGAGCGGGTACGGCGCTCCCGCCGCCTCGCCGTACAAGGCCTGGACGAAGCGCGAAACGCAGTAGCCGCCCTCCGCGCAGACAACGTCCCGGAGCTGGCAGAGGCGCTACAGGCCCTCGCGAACCAACACGAAGCCGACCATGCCGCATCAGCCCATCTGACCGTCGCGGGCGCTCCCGTCAAACTCGACTCCGGCGTGACCGTCGCCTTGCTGAACGCGGCCCGCGAAGCACTCACGAACGCCGCGAAGCACGCCCCCGGCCAACCGATCGACATCGGCCTCGCCTACGGGCAACCGCTCGAGCACAACGGAGACGGCGAAGGCCGCAGCGGCGGTGACGGCAACTGGGTTCGGCTCGAGGTTCGTAATGCGGGCCCGACCAGGGGTGAGGGGTTTGGGCTTACTGGGATGCGGGAGCGGTTGGCCCTCGTGGGTGGGACGCTGACGGCTGGAGCTGATGGGGACGACTGGCTTGTGATTGCGGAGGTGCCTGGTGAGTGAGCGCATTCGCGTGATCGTGGCTGACGACCAGCAGGTTGTTCGGGAAGGGCTGGTGGCGCTGCTTGAGCTGCTCGAGGGGATCGAGGTAACCGGCGCTGCGGCGAACGGTGCCGAGGCGGTAGAGCTGGTTGCTCAGGGCAACGTCGATGTCGTGCTGATGGATCTTCGGATGCCGGTTCTCGACGGGGTCGGTGCGACCGCTCGGATCACCGCTGAGTACCCGGAGGTCGCCGTACTGGTGCTGACCACGTACGCCGATGACGCGTCGATCGCGACCGCGCTCAAAGCCGGAGCGCGCGGCTACCTGACCAAGGACGCCGGCCGGGTCGAGATCGGCGCGGCGCTGAGATCGACGGCTGCCGGCCAGTCCACCTTCGACCCCGAGGTAACCAAACGGTTGGTCGCCGGGCTAACCCCCGAGCCCGCGACCAACGACGGCCTGACCACCCGTGAAACCGAGGTCCTACGGCTGATCGCGCGCGGCCTCAGCAATCCGGAGATCGCGGCGCAGCTCTTCATCAGCGAGGCGACGGTGAAGACGCACATCAACAACACCTTCGCCAAGATCGGCGCCCGGCACCGCGCGGAGGCGGTCCGCTACGCCTACCGCCAAGGCATAGCTTCAGATCTTTAGCTCGGCAACAACCGGCCGGTGATCACTACCGGTGGAGTCCATCACCCAGGCCTTCGTCGGCTGGACCCCGCGAACCAGGATGTGGTCGATCCGCGCCATCGGGAACGTCGACGGCCAGGTGAACCCGAACCCGTGCCCGGCCGCACCCTGCGCCGAGCGCAGACCGGCGGTCAACGGCGCCAGGCTGCGGTCGGTCGCCGTACCGTTGAAGTCACCCATCACGATCACCCCGCCCAGCTTCTCGTCGGCGATCTGCCGCCCGAGAGCCCGGATCGTCTTGTTCCGCTGGTCCGAGGTGAATCCGCTGGTGCCGAACCGCACCGAGGCCAGGTGAGCGACGTACACCGCGACCTTGCCCTTCGGGGTATCCACCTCTGCCCGCAAGGCCCGGGTCCAGGCGAAGCCGACGTCGACCGACTCGCTCTCCTCGACCGGGTACTTCGACCAGAGCGCGACGGTGTCCCGCGTTACCTGATACGGATACTTCTTGGCGAAGGCAGCTTTGTAAATCTTGAGGTCCGCCGCGGTCAGCTCTTCCAGCGCGACGATGTCCGCGTTGGCCGCCAGCAGATCTGCGGCTGTCCGCTCCGGATCCGGGTTCGCCGCGTCCACGTTGTGCGACAGCACCCGCAGGTCGTAGGCACCACCGGTCGACTGCGGGATCAGTTGGTTGCCGAACATCCCGCCCCACACCACCGCGGGCAGCAACACAGCCACCCCAGCGATCGCGGAACGTCGTACCAGCGCGGCAAGAGCAAGCACCGGTACGGCGATGCCCACCCAGGGCAGGAAGGTGTCGAGCAGACTGCCCATGTTGCCGAACGAATTCGGCACCCAGCGGTGGAAGAGCAGCGGCATGGCGGACAGAACCGCCAGCACGGCTATGAACCAGCCGCGACGCCACTTGCCGTTCTTCCGCGCACGACGGGCGGCAACCCGTTGCGGCGGCCGTTTGGGCGCGAGTGTCGCGGTGCTGTTGGACATGAGCCGATTGTTGCGGACTCTCAGGCTCTGCCAAAGTCCGCACAGGCTTCTCTGCGGGGATTTCATCCTTGCGGACGACCGATCGGCGCCGAAGTGATTAGACATGTGTGAGAGCTCTGGTGCCTTGGGGGGATAACACTGACAATGCGGGGTATGCCGCCTGATCAAAGTGTGGAGCCGTTCGTCGTCAAGCGACATGGGCTGGGCACCACCAAGACGATGCTGCTGTTCTGCGCGCTGCTGGTCGGCGCCGAGATCCTGATCACGGTGCTCGCCGTGGTGATCGCGCGTGCTCAGGGCGACTCGGTGCGCGACGGCCTGGAGACGATCTGGCTGTCGTGGGGCGGCAGTCCGCTGATCTTCGCGCTGGGGATGCCGTTCCTGCTGCTGATCGGCGCGATCACCGCGCTGGAGGAGCGCCAGCAGGCCGACGAGGACGACGTACTGCTGTCCATCGACTCGGTCGGTGTCCACCTCGGCGGTACGCAACCGCGCACGGTCGGCTGGGCCGAGGTGCGCGGCATCTGCCGGATCGAGCGCCCGTTCGGGAGCGCCGAGGACGAGGAGTGGGAGCCCTATCTCGTCGTGCTGCTGCACGCCGACGAAGCACTCCCCCGCAGCTCCAAGGCCTGGGGCCCGTCACGACCCTGGCCAGGCTCACACGAGGTCATCGGACGTGCCATGCCGTACGACGACCTGGTGGCCGCCGTCGCCCGGTATGCACCGGACGTCCCGGTGACCGACCGCGGCCGCGTACCGGACTGACCCACTTCAGGTTTCACCTACGTCAGGTTTCACCCAGCGTTGAAACGGTGGTGGTCACCAGCCGCTCCCCTGACGATGTGCGTATGCGTCTCGCCCGAGTGGTCCTCGTCGCACTGTTGCTGGCCGGCCAGTTCGCTCTCCCTGCCCGCGCCGCCGAGCCCGCCGGTACCTGGAATCCGCAGGCCGCGCCGAATGCCGGCGTACCGGTTCCGCCTGGCGACGGGTCGTACTACATGTACGCACCTTCGGTCGTGCAACTCTCACCGACCGAGCGAATGGTCTACACCTGTGCCAATCGGGTGTCCGGCCAGACCTGGGACCACGTCGGCATGAACTACGGCACCCGCCGCACCGACGGCACCTACTCCTGGGGAGCCGTCCAGTTCCCCCTCGACCCGCAGGCGCCGGACACACCGTTCTGGGCGTCGAACCACATCTGCGATCCCGAGGTGGTGCGCGGCTCCTTCCGGTACGGCGGCCACACGTATCCCTGGGCGATGTTCGTCCTGGGCTATCCGGACCTCGGCAAGTACCCGAACGCGGACCCGGTCAACGTGATCGGTGTCGCGTACGCCGACCAGCCACAGGGGCCGTGGAAACTCAGCCGCAAGGCACTGCTCGACCGAGCGACCGACGGCCCGCTGAGCAGCTGGGGAGTCGGTCAGCCGAGTGTCACATCGATCGACGGCGCCGGCCGGTTGCTCGTGTTCTACAGCGGTGTGGCCAATGTGGTGCGGCGTGAGATCGACCTCAGCGACGCCGACAACCCGAAGATCGGCTCACGCGTCGAGCTCCCCACCGATGGCCTGACCCCGGAGCCCAACGGCGCGCCGTGGCTGCACAACGCGTCGTTCGTGTACGACGCGGCGCGGGACGAGTTCCTGGTGTCCCGCGACACCGGAGGCTTCAACGAGCGGGTCCAGTCGGACACCGAGATCAACCGGATCGCCGGCTCCGCAATCTGGTCCGGGACCGGCGCCTGGAGCGTGGTCGGCCGGCTGAACGAGTGCCAGAGTGGGTTCAGGTACAACCACAACTCGGGCATCGTGCGGAACGCGTACGGCATGATCGCGGACGGCTCCGAGATCGACGTCTACTTCGCGACCGAACCGCCCGGCGGCAACTACTGGGCGTACCGGCTGTCGCACGCGCAGGCTCCGCTCGCTTTCACCAGTGGGGCCAAGCCGGAACTGGTCACGCAGGAGAACGGCCGGCTGACCGTGCTCGGTCACACCGCCAGCCGGTGTGAGGCGAATGTGTGGAGTTCGACCGCGGCCGGACCGTGGACCAAGTTCGGCGCGAGCCCGGCCGGGCGACCGGTCGCGGCACGGCAGCCCGACGGCCGGGTCGCGCTGTTCTCCCGCGCGAACGACGGGTCGGTCTGGTCGAGCCTGCAATCGACACCGAACGGTAGCCAGCTCGGCTGGAGTCAGCTGGCCGGGTCGGCCAGTGCCGCCGACCCGATCGCCGGGCGGACGGCAGATGGCCGGCTGGTCGTCGTCACTCGGCGCAACGAAGCACCGGGCTCCCGGGTCTACGTGACCACCCAGCAGGTGCCCAATGGCGCCTTCGCGAGCAACTGGCAGGACCTCGGCGCCAGCCCGGCAGGTCAGCCCGTGATCGGTACGAACCAGGACGGGTCACTGGTGCTGTTCGCCCGGGCGGCAAAAGAGGCAGGAGGCCAGGTCTGGTTCAATCAGCAGACCGGTACCTCGTGGGCAGGCTGGCAGGTCGTGGGAGGCTCCCCCTCCTTCGACGGCGGACCATCCGTCGCCCGCCAAGCTGACGGCCGGCTGGTGCTCGTAGCGCGCCGCTGGGAGGGCCCGCTCTCCGTCGTCTACCGGTCCGTCCAGACAGCCACCGGCTTCACCCCGTGGACCAGCCTAGGCGCCGGGCCGGCCAACGACGCCGTACTGGTTGAGCAGGCCGGACGTCGCCTGGCCATGTTCGCCCGTGCGGCCGACGGCAGCATCTGGTGGACTCAGCAGGAAACCGACAACGGCGCCTTCGCCGCCTGGTCGTCCCTCGCCGGGTCGGCAGCAGACGACCCGGTGGCCCAGCTCCGCGCCGACAACCGTCTGGACCTGGTCATTCGCCAGCCCGACGGCCGCATCCTCCACCGCGTCCAGTCAGTCCCAGGAGCGACCACCTTCGACGATTGGCAGCCGATCAGATGAGGCTATGTTCGGAGGCATGACTGACATCAACAGCCCCGAAGAGCAGGCCCGGTACGAGCGAGGGCTCGCCGTCATGAGCACCATCGACGGCGGCGACGCCCCCGCGGTGATGGAGAGCCTGGGCGACATCGCGCCGGCGCTCGCCCATCACATCGTCGCCTTCGGCTTCGGCGACATCTACGCGCGCCCGCAACTCGAGCCAAAACAACGCCAGCTGGTCACCCTCGGCATCCTGACCGCCCTCGGCGGCTGCGAGCCCCAACTGGAGGTCCACATCAAGACCTCCCTCAACGTAGGACTCACCCCCACCGAGATCGTCGAAGCATTCACCCACGCCGCCGGCTACGCCGGCTTCCCACGAGCCCTCAACGCCATCACTGTCGCCAAACGCGTCTTCGCCGACCGCGGCCTCCTCCCCGTCACCCCCTAACGTCCGAAGATCCGGAGACCCCACCTACGGTTCCTTCGGACGTTACGCGCGCCCCTTCAACAACGTCCGAAGATCCGGAGACCACGCCTGCGGTTCTTTCGGACGTTAGCTCTGGGTGGTGAGGAGGGATTCGAGGTCGGTGAGGGTGGCCATGGCGCCGATGGGGCCGAGGCCGAGGAACCAGACCTCGTCGTTGACGCGCTTGGCGTGACCGGCCTTGACCGCCGGGAGCGCCTTCCAGAGGTTGCCGTTGACGACCTGGGACTCCTTGGTCCCGGTGATCGGGCCGAAGCTGGAGTAGAAGATCCAGTCGCCGTCGGCCTGGCCGATGTTCTCCTCGGAGACCTCGACCGCGAGGTCCTGGACGTCCTGCACCTTCGGCCGCGGCAGGCCGATGTCCTTCAGGATCACGCCGATGAACGACAGGTTCCCGTACAGCCGGATCTCGGCCGGACGGAACCGGACCAGCGAGATCGTCGGCGGCCCCTGGACCTTGCCCTTCACCTCGTCGGCGCGCTTCTGGTAGTCGTTCAGGATCTGGGTGGCCTTGGTCTCCTCGCCGACCGAGTCCGCGACCAGCAGGAAGTTCTCCTTCCAGGGGAACCCGGGCCGGATGCTCATCACCGTCGGCGCGATCGCGTTCAGCTTGGAGTAGAGGGTGGCGGCGCGCAGCTTGCTGCCCAGGATCAGGTCCGGCTTCAGGGCCGCGATCGCCTCGAGGTTCAGCTCGCTGACCCCACCGACGGTCTTGATCCCCTGCGCCTTGTCCGCCAGGTACGACGGGACGCCGTTCTGCCCGGTGTTGGTCGCCATCCCGACCGGCGTGATACCGAGCGCGAGCACATCGTCCAGCTCACCGCTGTCCAGCACCACGACCCGCTCGGGCTTCTTGTCCAGCTTGGCCTCGCCGAGCGCGTGCTTGACGGTCCGCGGGAACACTCCCGGCTGGGCGTCCGAGCCGAGCTTCGCGGTCTCGGCGTCGGCGGTCTTGAACAGCCGCCCGCCGGTCGCGACCTCGGTGTCACCGGCGCCGGTGTTCGCACTCTTCGTGTCACTTCCGCCACAGCCGGCCAGCGCCAGAACGGCGGCCGCCACGACGACTCCCATGAGTTTCTTCACGAACATTGAGACTACAACAAGTTTGGTTAGCCTCACCTCATCAGGTCCACCGGCCGCCCTGCTGCGAGGTCTACAACGATTTCCTTGTCCGGCAAGGCGATCCGGTGCAGTCCGGTGCGCGAGGCAACGACCGAGGCGGCGGTCAACTGTCCGCCCTGCCAGCTGACGTCGAGAACCAGGCCGCCGCGAGCGCGCAACCCGCGGAACGACCCGTCCGGCCACGCAGCAGGCAGTGCCGGCAGCAGCCGGATCACGTCGGTGTGGCTCTGGATCAGCAGCTCCGGGATACAGCCGGTCATGCCGAAGTTCGCGTCGATCTGGAAGATGTCGCCGTCACGGTGCAACAGGTTGTCCGACACCAGCCGAGCCAGGTAGTCCTGGATGACCTCCGACGCCTTCTCCGCCTCGAACAGCCTGGCCCACAACGCCACCAGCCAGGCCGCGGTCCAGCCGCCGTTGGTCGCGCCATCGGTCCGGACCGTCAGCGATCGCCGCGCGGCTTCCGCCCATTCCGGCGTACGGGCTGGGTCGATCTCTGCGCCGGGGTGCAGGCCGTAGAGGTGCGATTGGTGTCGGTGGTTGATCTCGGACGGCGTCCAGTCGGTCGGCCACTCGTGCAGCCGGCCGTCGGGCGTGATCCCGATCTCCGGCAACCGCTCCCGCGCCGCTTGGGCGCGCTTCTGAAGCTCGGAGCTCAACCCCAGCGCGGTTTCGGCCTCGGCGAGGTTGGCGAACAGCTCACGGATCAGCCAGATGTCGAACGTCGAGGTCAGGTCGACCGAGGCCTTCTCCCCCGACGGCAGGACGAAATGATGTTCGGGCGCTGTCGACGGAACGAACTGCAGTCGACCATCACCGTCCTCCACGAGCATCGACAGCACGAACTCCGCCGCACCCGCGATCAGCGGATAGGACCGATCCCGCAGCAGCTCCAGGTCCTGACCGAAGCGGTAGTGCTCCATCAGGTGCGCAGCCATCCAGACCCCACAGGTCGCACACATCGCCCAGACCGGATCATCACCTCCCGCACCAACCGGCCAGGTCGCACGCCAGATGTCGGAGTTGTGATGCGACACCCACCCAGGGGCGTCGTACAGGATGCGTGCCGTGTCGGCACCCGACCCGGCCAGGCCCTCAAGGAGGTCGATGAACGGCTCGAAGCATTCGCCCAGCCCGGTCACGTCCGCGGGCCAGTAGTTCATCTGGGTGTTGATGTTGTTGGTCCAGTCGCTGGCCCACATCGGCCGGCGATCCTCGTTCCAAATGCCTTGCAGGTTGGCCGCCTGCGTCCCGGGTCGCGAGGACGCGATCAACAGGTAGCGGCCGAAGTTGAAGGTGAGCGCGACCAGGTCCGGATCGTTGCCACCGGCAGCGACCGCCTTGATCCGCTCATCGGTGGGCAGCTCGCCAGCTGCCCCGAGCTGCAGTTCAGCCCGCTGGTAAAGGCTTTGATGATCCTCGACATGCCGCTCCCGCAGCTTGTCCAGCTCAACCGCAGCCAGTACGTCGGTTGCCGCGCGCAACGCCGTCCGCGGATCGCGACCGGGCGGAACCGACCACCCGGCGAACGTGCTCGCAGCGGCCAGCAACACCGTCACACTGCTGGATCCACGCACGGATATCCCGTCGTCCGACAGCGTGACTTCACCGCCGTCATGATGCACCTGCAACGCGATCCCGAATCCGATCCCATGACCGTCGTGGTACTGGATCGGATCCGGGCTCTCGCGATACTCGATCGTCAGCTCCGACGGTGCGCGACCGACAGCACCATAGATGCCGTCAGCAACGAAAGCGCTGATCGGATGCTGACTCTCCAGGCCGAGGTCCAGATCGACAGCTCCGGCCCGGTCGGCCGTGATCGTCCAGACCAGCACCTGGTCCGGCGCGGACACATAGGTCTCGCGCCGGAACCGCGTCCCCGCCACTGTGTAGTCGACCCCGACCACGCCGGTCCGCAGGTCGAGGCTCCGGCGATAGTCGCAGGCCTCCCCGACCGTGCGGATCAACAGGTCGGCGAGCGGCTGGTACGACTCGACCAGCGGACCCTGCAGATCCCGGGTCCGCTCGGTCGCTGCCAACCGATCACCGTCGGACAGCAACAACCGCCGTACGTCGGCCAACGCCTCCGGACCGCCCGTCACCTCGAGCTCGCGCGGCCCGTCGCCGGACCACACGTCGTCGAGATTCAGGGCGATCCGCTCCGCACCGACCCGGCCGAACACCTTCGCTCCGAGGTGCCCGTTGCCCACCGGCAACGCCTCGAACCAGTCCGGCGCGGGGGTACGGAACCACAGTTCGTGGGACATGAGTGCTACTTGCTCCCGGACTTGTACTTGTCGTAGGCCTGCTGGTTGATCTCCAGGTAGCGCGGCATCCCGGTGCTGTCGAGACCCTTCACGAACGCGTCCCAGTCGGTGTCGATGTTCTTCGACCCGGTGATGAAGGCGAGCTGGTTCTGGGTGACGTAGGTGCCCAGGTTCGTCTGCAGGGTGGCCAGCTCACCGCTCAGGCTGGGGTCCGGCCAGACCGAGGTCTGCGGGAACCACAGCGACTTGTCCTCGTGACCGACGTACTTCTTGGTCGTCTCCTGGTAGAGCCGCCGCTCGAGGCCCGCGTCGGAGTAGACGTCGGCCGGCACGGCCTGCTGGTTGCGGTAGTTCAGCGTGACGTTGTACTGCGCCATCGCGTCCCACGAGATGTTCTTCTTGTGCTCGGACTCGGTGAAGCGGTAGTAGTCGACCTTGGTCTTGTCGTCGAGCGCGATGTCACCAGGACGCGGCGCCGAGTAGCCGACCCCTTCGGGGCCCATGATGGCGATCTTGCGACCCTCGTCGCTGTAGATGTAGTCGAGCATCTTGATCGCGGCGACCTGTGCCTCCTTGCTGGCCTTGTTGGTCAGCATGAAGGTGTAGCCGGTCGAGCTCGGGTAGTTGTAGCCCGTGTAGCTCTTGCCGTCAGGCCCGGTCAGCGGCGGCACCGCGTCGTACTGCTTGTCGCGACCGTCCTTGGAGCCGAGCTGGACGAAGATGCCCGGGTAGAGCACCGGGACCGACCCGAGGACGACGGCCTTCGGGTTGTTGCCCTGGGCCTGCAGCGCCTGCGCGTTCTGGGTGAACGCGGCCTGGTCGATCAGGCCTTCCTTGAACAGCGAGTTGATGTACTTCAGGCCCTCCTTCCAGGCGTCGGTGTTGACCGGCGTGACGACCTTGTCGCCGTTCAGCGCGAGCAGCGAACGGTTACCGTTGTTGGCGCCGACCGGGTTGTAGGCGAACGCGTTCATCAGGTAGCCCATCAGGCTGCTGTCCTGAACGTCGGTGGTCAGCGGAATCTCGTCCGCCTTGCCGTTGCCGTTCGGGTCCTGGGTCTTGAACGCCTGCAGGACCTTGCGCAGGTCCTCGGTGGTCTTCGGCATCTGGAGGTTGAGCTTCTTCAGCCAGGCGCTGTTGATCCACAGCTTGTCCGGGTAGGTGCAGTGCACACAGTCCGACCACTGCGGCAGCGCGTAGATGTGACCGTCGGGCGCGGTCGACATCTCCTTGAGCGTCTTGTTCGAGTCGAGCTGCTTCTGGATGTTCGGGGCGTTGTCCTTGATCAGCTGCTCGAGCGGCTGCGCGACGCCCTGGGTGCCCAGCTTGAGGACCTCGGCCTGCGAGAAGCCGTCGACCCACGGGATCAGCATGAACAGGTCGGGGTAGTCGCCACTGGCCAGCGCGATCTGACGTTTCTCCTTGGCCGCGCCGGCGTCGTACGTCGTGGTCTGCCAGCGGAACTGGATCTTGAACTTGTCGCTCATGATCTTGCTGACCGGGTTGGTGTCCCAGTTGTCGTCCGGACCCTGCGGGCCGAACGTGTCGATGACGACCTTGCCGTCGGCAGAGGTCTCGTTCGCCGCCCCTTCGGTCTTGTCCGAGCTGCACGCCACGAGGGCGAGCAGGGCGGCCGCGGTCAGGGCCGCGACCTTGCTCACGGATGAGCGCATTGCTGTGTTCCTTTCTCAGGGGGCTGTATCAGCCCTTGACCGCGCCGACCATCACGCCCTTGGTGAAGTGGCGGGCGACGAACGGGTAAATGATCAGTACGGGCAGTGTCGAGACGACGATCAGCGCGTACTTGAGGACGTTCGCGAGCTGCTGACGTTCCAGGTTCTGGGCGATGTCGGCCGCGGACCCGGTGGTCGAGTTGAGGATGAGGATGTTCCTCAGGATGATCTGCAGCGGGTAGAGTCCCGGGTCCTTGAGGTAGATGAGGGCGTCGAAGTAGCTGTTCCACTGGAAGATCACGTACATCAGCGCGATCACCGCGATCACCGGCTTCGACAGCGGCAGCACGATCGACCACAGGAACCGCAGGTCGCTCGCCCCGTCGATGGTGGCCGCCTCGTGCAGCTCGTCCGGAATGGTCGAGCGGAAGAACGTGCGCGCGATGATCACCTGCCAGACCCCGATCGCGCTCGGGATCACCATCGCCCACCGGGTGTTCAGCATGCCCAGGTCCTGCACCACCAGGTACGTCGGAATCAGGCCGCCGGAGAACAGCATGGTGAAGATCAGCAGACTCATGATCACGTTGCGCCCGTAGAAGGTGCGGCGCGAGAGCGGATACGCGATCGCGATCGTCAGCGTGACACTGATCAACGTGCCACCGACCGCGTAGATCAACGAGTTCATGTACCCGCGCATGATCTGCGGGTCGGCGAACACGGTCTGGTACGCCTTGATCCCCGGCTCGATGGGCCAGAGCAGCACCCGCCCGCTGCTCACCGCGGCCGGGCTGCTGAACGAGTTGGACACGATGTAGATCAGCGGCACCGCGACCACGATCAACGCCAGCCAGAGCATGATCTTGACGCCGACCAGGAAGATCTTGTCGCCGCGCGTCTCCTCGATCGCCGTCCGCTTGGACGTGCTCGACGGCTGCTTCGCCGTACGGCGGAATCCTTGCAACGTGATGCTCATGACCAGAGTCCGTTTCCGGTGATCCGCTTGGCGACGAAGTTCACGACGACCAGCAGGACGAGGTTGACGACGGAGTTGAACAGCCCGATCGCGGTCGCCATGCTGAAGTCGGCGTTCAGCAGGCCGGTCTTGTACACGTACGTCGCGATGATCTCGGACTGCGCGGTGTTCAGCGGGTTCTGCAGGAGGAACGCCTTCTCGAACCCGATCGACATGATGTTGCCGACGCCGAGGACCAGGATGATCACCGCGGTCGGCATGATGCCGGGCAGGTCGACGTTCCGGATCCGCTGCAGCCGGCTCGCGCCGTCGATCCGGGCCGACTCGTGCAGTGCCGGGTCGATCCCGGACAGCGCCGCCAGGTAGATGACCGCGGAGTACCCGGTCGTCTGCCACACGTCGGACCAGACGTAGATGTGCCGGAAGTAGTCCGGCTTGCCGAGGAAGTCGACCGCCGGGACCCCGAACAACCCGATCGCGTCGTTCACGAACCCGAGCCGCGGCGACAGCACCAGGATCGTCATCGACACCACGACCACGGTCGAGATGAAGTACGGCGCGTACGTCACCAGCTGCACCGTCTTCTTGAACACCCCGACCCGGATCTCGTTCAGCGCGATGGCCAGGATGATCGGGATCGGGAAGCTCGCCAGCACGGTGTAGCCGGCGAGAAAGAACGTGTTCTTCACCAGGGACAAGAACACGGGGTTCTGGAACAGCAGCTCGAAGTTGTGGAATCCGACCCACGGGCTGCCCCACGCGCCCTTGATCGGGCTGAAGTCCTTGAACGCGATCACCGCGTTGCTGATCGGGATGTACTTGAAGATCACGAAGTACGCGAGCGGCACGACGATCAGCAGGTAGAGCTGCCAGTGCCGGCGCAGACTTCGGCGGGCCTGCGTCCACTGACTCGGCCTGGCCAGACGGGTGGGCTTCACCGCCTTCGCCGGAGCCGGCGCGGGCGGCGCCGCCGACTCGTTGTCCCGCACCTCGTACGTTGCACTCACTCCGCATCCTTTCCGTCACCGATCGGAGTGAAACCGATATCCGATAGGATTTCGCCTCACTCACCGGGAGGATGACACAGAACGACCGCCGGCGGAAGAGTCACCGACGGTGTCGATACCCGACCTTGACCGAAAAGGTCTGATCTCTTGCAGGCAAGGGAAAACCCGCGTTGCCCGAGGCAACCAACAAGGAAAACACCAGCAGGCCCGACGGCGAATTCCCATCGGACCGGGGCACCACTTCGGGCCACCCGGGGTCGCTCTGAGCCACCGACACCGGACCGCACCAGTATTTATTACCCTTGTGAACTATCTCGCAGTCAATCGTGTTCCCCGACCCATGTCAAGACTTGGCGGACGCCAACTACCGTCGGCGCGCGGAGGGTGGTCAGCGGTCGTCGAACGGCAGCTCTGCTACCGGAGGACCTTCTGACGACAAGACCTGACCCGACCATCACGGGGGAACGGCCGGGCCAGGCACTTTCGATACTACTCCGGTTCGGAGCATCGGGCCGGGTAAATGCGAGGCGGACGCGCCGGAAATCCGGCTACGATCCCGTCATGCGATCTCGCTCCTGAAAGCGCACCTCCGTAGCCGCCATCGCGGGACCGGTTTGGTCCGGACCCCTTGGCAGGCAGCCGTTGTGCGTCACGCCGCGATCGGCCCAGTCCCGGGCCGTGCCCCGTCACGCTCAGGAGCGACCACTTCATGCGCACTACTTATCGTTCGGCCGATCCGGTCCGGACCTATCGCACCTACAAGACCGTCTGGGCGTTCTGCGCCGCGCTCTGCTTCACGCTCAGCGCGGTCTACTACGTCCGGGATGCGGGCCTCAGCCCGCTCCAACTCGTCCTGGTCGGGACGACCCTCGAGCTCGCCTGCTTCCTGTTCGAGATCCCGACCGGCATCGTCGCCGACCTCTACAGCCGGCGACTCTCGATCGTCATCGGCGTAGCGCTGATCGGCTGCGGATTCCTGCTGCAGGGGCTGTCGCCGACGTTCCTGGCGATCCTCGGGGCGCAAGTGCTCTGGGGAATCGGGTACACGTTCACCTCGGGCGCCGATCAGGCCTGGCTGGCCGACGAGGTCGGCGCCGACCAGGTGGCCGGCGTACTGGTTCGCACGCAGCAGCTCAGCCTCGGCGGAACGATCCTCGGCACCATCTCCGCCGGAGCGCTCGGCCTGCTCGACCTGTCGCTGCCGATCAAGCTGTCCGGGATCGGGATGATCGTGCTCGCCGTCCTGCTCGCGGTGTTCATGCGGGAGGTCAACTTCCATCGAACGCCGGCCAGTGAGCGGGAGACGTTCAAGCAGATGGCCGACACGTTCAAGCACGGCTTCGCGGTCGCGCGGAAGCGTCCGGTCGTCCGCACGCTGGTGCTGATCAGCCTGATCTCCGGGCTGTCCAGTGAGGCGTTCGACCGGTTGTGGCAGGTGAAGATCCTCAGTTTCCAGTTCCCAACCGTGTTCGGGACCTCGGATCCGGCGTTCTGGTTCACCGTGCTCGGGCTGATCGGCACACTGCTCACCCTGATCAGCTCACTCATCCTGAACCGGCTTTCGCCCGAGCGCCTGACCGCCGCCCACCCGAACGGCGTACTGGCACTGCTCGCGCTGTTCCAGGTCATCGGCGTACTGGCCTTTGCCCTGCTCGGCAACCTGTGGCTCGCGCTGGCGGCTGTCTGGCTCCGAAGCATCGCGGACGCCCTGTCCTGGCCCGTCGAGTCCGCCTGGCTGAACCGCAACGTCGAGTCGCGTTCGCGGGCCACCGTGATCTCGTTCGTCTCGCAGGCGAACGCGATCGGCCAGGTCGCCGGCGGTCCCCCGCTCGGTGCCCTCGCCGGCCGAGCCGGCCTCCGCACCGCGCTAGTCGCCTCCGGCCTGCTCCTAGCCCCCATCCCAGCCCTCTTCGCCCGCCTCCGGACACCGGCGCCGGACCTGGATCGCGTCTGACCCGGACCGCCACCACTGACTAACCTCGCCCGCCCGGGCGGCCTACCGCTCGCGGGAGCGTGGCCCGGGACCTCCGGCCGGAGTTAGTCAGTGGTGCAGGTCCGCTCAGTCTTCGATCTTGATCTTCACCGGGACGCGGCGGGCGTCGTACGACGACTTGATCAGGCTGGCGACCGTGGTGACGAACAGGGTTGCGGCGATGAAGCTCAGCGAGGTGATGATGCCGATGTGCGGCAGGTGGATCGCGCCGATGTCGTCGATGTGCGAACCGTGCAACGCTTCCACGATCAGCTTCACCCCGATGAACGCGAGGATCACCGACAGGCCGACGTTCAGGTAGACGATCCGCTCCAGCAGGCCGCCGATCAGGAAGTAGAGCTGGCGCAGACCCATCAGGGCGAACGCGTTCGCGGTCAGCACGATGTAGGCGTCCTGGGTGAGCCCGAAGATGGCCGGGATCGAGTCGAGCGCGAAGATCACGTTCGCCATCCCGATCGCGGAGATCACGATCACCAGCGGGGTCAGCAGCCGCTTGCCGGTCTTCTCGTCGCGGGTCGCCAGCTTCGCGCCGTCGTAGTCGTGACCGAGCGGGAGGATCCGGCGCATGCCGCGCAGGACGGCGTTCTCCTGGAAGTCACCCTCGTCGTTCTCGCCCTCGATCGCGAGCTTGATCGCGGTGTAGACCAGGAACGCGCCGAAGATGTAGAACACCCAGCTGGCCGCGGAGATCGCGGCCGCACCGGCCAGGATGAAGACCGCGCGCAGCAGCATCGACACCACGATGCCGATGTACAGCACCTTGTCCTGCGCCAGCGCCGGCACGCTGAACCGCGCCATGATGATGACGAAGACGAACAGGTTGTCGACGCTCAGGCTGTATTCGGTGATGTAGCCCGCGACGAACTCGCCGCCGGTCTTCCCACCGCTGAACACGAACAGCCCGATCGCGAACAGCGCGGCCAGCCCGACGTAGAACAGCACCCACCGGGTCGCGTCCTTGATCGTCACGGTGTGATTCCGGCGCGCGATCACGATCAGATCGAACGCGACGATCGCGAGCAGACCGGCGATCGTGAGCACCCAGACAAGTGGGGGCATGACAGAAACCATGAGTGATCCTCCGGACGCGTGAGACTACATTGGTCCGGAGGTCTCTTCCGCCTGGATCTCTCCAGGCCGGCAGCACCGGTTCGGCCGCCCAGGCCTCCCGTGATGACGACACTGCCGTTGCGGAATACTCCCCTCCACAAACACGCCGACTCTATCCGATACCGATGCTTTCCACCGTGCACCAGGTCACAACCGGCGCGCTCTCAGTGATCGTATACCGCATACAGTCCTCAATACCAGTCCTGGTCTTCCAGGATTTAGTCACCTATGATGACTATCATGAACTTTGACCATCAGGCGATCATCGTCCAGGCGTGGAGTGCTCCGGAGACGACGTCGGTAGAGTTGCCGCCGGTGCGGGTGAACGAGGTGCTGCGTGCGCGGTACGACGTACAGCCCGCGTTCTCGTACACCGGAGCCGAGCTGTGGGACATGGAAACCCGGAAAGCCGCGGCCCCGGATCAGTACATTCCGACTGTGGTGCGGCCTTCGAGTGCGGAGAAGTTTCCGAGCACGTGGCACGGTCAGATCGAGGAGTTCACCCGGGTGTCGGATCAGCGGTTGTGGGCGGATCCGGCGCAGTTCGTGACCGTGATCGAGCACGTCCGGCTGGACCACGCGAACCGGCGTGCGTTCTTCGTCGGGGCCGAGCGGTTCGAGACGCCGGACGGGCGGATCCTCACGGCCGGCCAGGGGCAGCCGATCTTTCACGTCGAGCACTCGGTCGCCGGGCCCGAGGACGATCCGCTCAACCTCTGGCGGATCATCCATCTCACCGAAGCGCCCGACGACAAGCTGGCGGATGCGTTCGCCGACCTGGCAAAAGACCCTTACCTGCGCGTGTTCATCGAGGTACATCTGCGCGACGTCCTCGGACGCGACCTCACCCGTCGCTGACATCCGGTCTTGTAGGGTTCCCATCCAACCAATCGAGGAGGCAGTGGTGGAGCGCAGGGATGCGTCGACCGATCTGGGCGTCCTCGCGGGCCGACTCCTGTTCTCCGTACAGGGAGAACTGTTTCGCCGCCTGCACGAGCAGGGCTTCGACGACATCTCTCCGCGGCACGGCGCCGTACTCGCATATCTGCGCGCGGACGGGATCCGGGCGACCGAGCTGTCCCGGCTGTCCGGTCAGCACAAGCAGGTGATCGGCAAGAACCTCGACGAGCTCGAGGCTCTCGGGTACGTCGAGCGTCGCCCCGACCCTGAGGACCGGCGCGCCAAGCTCATCTTCCCGACCGACCGCGGCCGCGCCGAAGCGCTGGCCGCGGACCGGATCATGGCCGAGATCGGCGAACGCCACCGGCAGTCGCTCGGCCCGAAGGCCTACGACCGGTTCCTCGCGGACTTCCGCTTCGTGGTCGAGGCCCAGCGCACCGCCACCTGAAGAGCTTGCCCCTGCTGACCTTCATCACCTGGTCGGCATCAGCACGAAGACGGTCGGCGTCGCCCCGTTGTACCGGAGCAGCCGCTCACGCACGATCTTCAACCCCCGAACGCCGGCCACGGACTCACGAAACAACCGCTTGTCCTCGGTCAGCAGAACCGCCCGACCGTCCTCGGTGAGCACGCGCGCGATCTCACCGAGAGCGGCCGGATACAGCCGTTGATTGTCCCGGTGACTCCCGACCCGTTTCCCGAACGGCAGATTCGAGACCACCCGATGCACGCTTCCAGCCGGGTGCCGCAACTCCTCGGCGAGCCCGACGCTCAAGCTCGCGCTGCCGAGATTGCGCCGAGCCAGCTCGACCGACCCAGCGACACAATCCGAACCAATGACCTGTACGCCGTGCGCGTGCCTGCTCGCCGCCACCAGCAACGTTCCCGAGCCGCAGAACGGATCCAGCACCCGCTGGCCGTCCCGGATCTTCGCCAGCCGCACCATCACCTCCGCCACCACCGGATTAGTAGCCCAAGGCAACCTCTCCGACCGCCCGAACCGCTGCGGCCAATGCAACGGCCCGAGCTCCGCAACCCACCCCTGCTCGGAGTCGGTCACGTTCACGGTCCAGCCGCGCGGATCGTTCTTCCACCCCAGCCGCCGCTCGATCAACTCCACGAGTTCACGCTCGAACGGCGCCACCCGAAACCCCAACGCCCCCTCCCCCGCCAGCAGCCCGGACTCCTGCAGGGGCACGAGAAAGTCCACATCCCCGGGCCGGCCAGGCAGCCGGATCGCCGCCGACGAGTACAGCCGGCAGTCATAAATCTCCTGCAGACCGCCCCGAACCCGGCAGTCGACAGACGCCCGATGGGAACGAACATCCCGCACCGAGGCGAAGCCGCCGAGCTCAGCGGCCAGAAGGTCAACAGCTCCCTCCACACAACGAAGAGTGAGCTCCTCGTCGACCGAAGCGGACAGGTCGAACCGAGGCTCCCCCACCACGACCGCGACCCCATAGTTTGTCGATCAGCGGGGATCTACTGCCTCTGAGCGGCAGCAGATCCCCGCAAAAGCCGCTCCGACCTGCCTCGATCGCCGGCAGCTCGCTTTGTGGAACATCGTGGTCGCTGGGTGGACCTGGGTTCCACAAAGGCGGATCGCCCGCCTCCGGCGGCCGCTGAAGCCGTCGGGCGCGGCAGGGCGGTGGCTGAGGGGGATGGTGCGGTCGGCGATCGCGTTCACCTTGCCTGGGGCTGACGGGCTATGGCCGGGGCCGCAGCACCGTCCGCGATCAAGGTTCCCGTTGCTGGTGATCGTGGGCTGCGGGCGGCTGGGGGTTGGTGGTGCGAGCTGGGCCGGGGAGTCCTACTGGTCGATTTCGGGCGGTTCCGCTCCCCAGCCCGACAATGGGTTCACTCGCCACGGCCACAAGTTGGGGATGTGAACACTCAGCGGAGGGCGTGGACAGGTCATACCTTGTTCAAGGCCACTGGTTCTTGTTCAAGCCCCCGGATTGTGGCCGGGATCGGTCGCCGGGTGCTGCCGGCGGGCAGCGGTGGACCGGGGGCGCAGGCAGCAACCACCGCGACGGGTCAGGTACCAAGCCTCCTGATCGTCGGGAGCAACCACAACCCACAAGCCCAAGCAACCACAACCTCGGCCACCGGCCTCGCCATCCCCCTCAGCCGAAGACCACCTCAGCCACCCGTCTCAGTCGAACCGGCCGCAGCGGGGACCAGCCACCGGCCGCCCCCATTCCCCCACCGACCGCGCGCATGCGCTCGACTGCGGTCGGCGATCGCATTGACCTTGTTCGGGCTGTCGGGCTGTGTTTCGGGTCGCCTCAGTACCGTTAGGCAAAAAGTTTCCGTTTCTCACGAGGTCTGGGAGATTTCTGATCTGAGGAGTACAAAGAGGTCCTGTAGGTCTTACCGCCCCTAGACCTGGAGGACGTTATGGATGTGCAGTACGGACTTGTCGGCGAAGCATCATGGTTCTGTTGCGGGAACGCATGGGGACCCTGCGCGAGTACCGGGACCGGTGCTTGTGGGACGTGTCATTCGGGGAACTTCCAGCATGCGTGGACGAACACGTCGGACGCTTGCTACGCGATCACGCGGCCGGACAACTGTGGGGTTACTGGGGTATCCCGCAGGACGTGTGGGTTCCGGCACGCGACGACCAACCTGTGCAACGGCTCACGGGTGGTCACGTCGATCGCGGACTGTGGGCCGCGGACGCGGTCGTTCTGTGGTGAGCGCGCTTGCTGCGGAGGGACGTGTGCGTCCAACCGGGTGGTCGATCTGACCCCGGCGGCGTTCACGCGGATCGCCAGTCTCAACGCCGGGTTGATCCCGGCCGGCATCGATGTGGGATGAGGTGAGCTGAGATGACGACAACGATGGATCGACGCGCTCTGCTCACCCGTGCGGCGCTCGGCGCGACCGGTCTGGTCGCGGCGAGCGCGATGGGGTCACTGGCTCCGGAGGCCGCGTTCGCGGCATCCGCGCAGGTGCCGGATCCGGGCGCTCCGGACCCCAACTTCGCGGAAGGACTGATCACCGGACGCACCAAGGATCTCCTGCAGGTACAGGGATCCGACGGTCGGCAGCACAAGATCCAGCTGACCGGAGTGACGAGCGTCTGGAAGCTCCAGCCGACCACGATCGACCAGGCCATGATCGGCGACGGCCTGTACGCGCGCGGCGTCAAACTGCCGGACGGCGTACTGGCCGCAGAGTCGGTCTGGATCAACATCGTCAACCTGGACGTGATGATCAACTCGATCGGCCGCAGCGGACTCAACCTGGATCACTTCGGCCAGAAGGTCTTCGGCCACGTGCAGCCGGGGATCACCGCGGCCGTTTACAACGGCACACCGGCGATCTCGGACCTGTCGTTGCTGCGGGTCGGCCGGCACGTCCAGGTGATCGGCGCCTGGCGACCCGGTACGAACGAGATCGACATCGCGACGATCTACGCGGCGAACTGACCGGGGGGCCGCGATGTTCGCACAGCAAGTGGCGGCCGCCCAGCCGCTGCTGATCGGACTACTCCTCCTCTGGTCGTCGTACGGCAAGCTGACCAACCCAGCGGAGGCCCAAAAGACCGCCCTCCCGAAACTCCTCGGTGAGAACAAGGCCACACCGGCCTATCGCGCCGTCGGCGTACTCGAGGCGGTCCTCGCGCTGGCGCTTCTGAGTCCACCCGCCTGGACTGCAGAAGCGCTGGCGGCAACAGCACTCGGACTCGGATTCACCGGCTACCTGATCTACGCCAAGATCGTCGTCCCCGAAGCTTCCTGCGGCTGCACCGGTACGTCGGCCAAACCCGTGGGCGCACGTGCGATCGGACGCGCATTGTTGCTGACAGCAACTGCCGCGGCCGCACTGACGACATCCCAAGGGTGGTGGTCGGCCGGACCGGCCACGCTCCTCCTACTCGCCGAAGCGGCCGCGTTCGTCGCACTGTCGCCCGAGCTCGACCGCTACTGGCTACTACCCCTCAGGAGACTGCGCATCCGGCTCAGTCACCCACTCGCCGGCACCGCGAGCGACGCCGTACCGCTCGCTGCCACGGAACGCCGCCTACTCCTCAGCCCCGCCTACCGCGCGGTCACCGGATTGCTCCGATCGGACGTCCGCGACTACTGGGACGAAGAGGACTGGCGGTTCGTCAGCTACACCGCCCGGTACGACGGCCGCGCGGCGACCGCCGTCTTCGCCGTACCGCATGGCGATTCCACCCCGGAGACGGTCCGCGTCGCCGTCGTGGACGAGACGTCAGGGCAAACCCTCTACCGGCCGGCGCTTCTGAGCCTGGTCGGCTAGCTACCCAAGCCCTCGCGGAACTGATCGAGCATCAGTTCCGCGGGGGCTTCCTGCTGTCCCGATCTAGCGACGAGGCCGGGATGCTCGTACGATCTGACGAATTGGGAAAGCGCATGCCGAGCACCTTGGGCCACCTGTTGTGCGGACCGGCGTTCACCGGTTGACAGCAATCCGTCACGGGTGGTCTCATGCGGGAATATGGTTAGGAAACTTTCCTAATAGGCAATGGACCACCAGTACTGGCTCCCCTGCAGCTCCTCCGCCCCGGAACACCAGGAGACCTCGATGACACCTCGCACGCTCCGGCGCAGGCTCGTGTCGAGCGCGGCCGCATTCGCCGTCGCGCTGACGCTGACCTCCGCTCCCCCATCCGCCACCGCGGCCCCGACCGACTACCAGGCCGAGACCGCGACCATCTCCCAAGGCGTGGTCGAATCGAACCACGCCGGCTACACCGGCACCGGCTTCGTCAACTACGACAACCTCGTCGGCAGCTACGTCGAGTGGACCGTGACCGCACCGGCCGGCCCGGCCGACGTGACACTGCGCTACGCCAACGGGACGGCGGCCAACCGGCCGATGGACTGGACCGTCAACGGCGTCGCCGGCGCCGTCGGCATCACCTATCCCGGCACCGGCGACTGGCCGATCTGGGCGACCAAGACCGTCCGGCTCCAGCTCGCCGCCGGTACCAACAAGATCCGCGCCCGCGCCACCACCGCCGACGGCGGACCCAACGCGGACAAGCTCACCGTCAACCCGGTCAGCGACGACGTCACCCCGCCGTCCGCCCCGAGCAACCTCGCGGTCAGCAACATCAAGTCGAACGCGGCCACCTTCACCTGGTCCGCGGCCGGCGACAACGTCGGCGTGGTTCGCTACGAGATCAATCGCGGCGGCAACGTGCTCAAGGTGGTCGACGCCAACACGTTGACCGCGACCGTGGACACACTGACGGCCAACACGGCGTACGACGTCTCGGTCGGCGCGTTCGATGCCGCCGGCAACGCTTCGCAGCAGAGCAACGTGGTTGCCTTCAGCACCCCGCCGAGCGGCGACACCCAGCCGCCGACGGCACCGGGCAACCTGCGGTCGACCGGCGTGACCGCGAACAGCGTTTCCCTTGCCTGGAACGCCTCCACCGACAACAGCGGCAGCATCGCCGGGTACGACGTCTACCAGGGCGCGACCAAGGTGGCGACGACCGGCTCGCTGACGACGACCGTGACCGGGCTGACCCCGAACACGGACTACGGCTTCACGGTCAAGGCTCGGGATCCGGACGGCAACGTCTCCGCGGCGAGCAACGCGCTGACAGTCCGTACGTCGGCCACCGGCGTCGGCGGCATTCCGGCGTACGACAAGGACATCGCGAAGCTCGACCTCGGGTGGAGTGTGGCGTTCCTGCCGGACGGGTCGGCGCTGGTGACCGAGCGGGACCGGTTCGAGGTCGTGCGGGTGACGGCGACCGGCCAGAAGACGACTCTCGGCAAGGTGCCGGGCGCGGTGACGACCACCGGTGAGGGCGGTCTGCTGGGTCTCGCGATCTCACCGAGTTTCGCCAGTGACCACTGGGTTTACTTCTACCACACGGCCGCGAACGACAACCGGATCGTGCGGATGAAGTACGAGAACGGCGTGCTCGCCACCACCTCGTCGCCGGTGCTCACCGGACTGGCGAAGAACCGGTACCACAACGGCGGCCGGATCGCGTTCGGTCCGGACGGCAAGCTGTACGCGACGGTCGGCGACGCGAAGAACTCAGGCAACTCGCAGAACAACGGCTCGCTGAACGGCAAGATCCTGCGGATGAACGCCGACGGTACGGCGCCCAGCGACAACCCGTTCTTCAGCACCGGCGGCAACGCGCGCTATGTGTGGAGCCGTGGCCACCGCAACCCGCAGGGTCTCGCGTGGGACTCGCGCGGTCAGCTGTGGGCGGCCGAGTTCGGTGAGAACAGCCAGGACGAACTCAACCTGATCCAGAAGGGCGGCAACTACGGCTGGCCCGCCTGTGAGGGAACCATCGGCGACTGCGGCGGCTACATCGCGCCGAAGCGCACCTGGTCCACCTCGCAGGCCGGACCGAGCGGCCTGGAGATCGTCAACGACTGGATCTACATCGCCGGTGTCACCGGCCGCCAGTTGTGGGTCACGCAGATCAACTCCGCCGGCAACGGCGTCGGCACCCCGCAAGCCGTCTTCTCCGGCCGCTGGGGCCGCCTGCGCAGCGTCACCAAAACCCCCGACGGCGGACTCTGGGTCACCTCCACCAACAACGACATGAACGGTGGCTCTCCAGACACCATCGACAACGTCATCGTCCGCCTCAAGTTCGGCTGACCTTTGTCGCTCTAAGAACAGGACGTATACGTCCGATCCGCCCGGCCCGCTCAGCTGCTGAGCGTGCCGGGCGGTCTACGTAGCCCTCTATGTCCTGTTCTTAGGAGCTACACAATCAGCAGCGTCTTGCCGACTGTGGCGCGGGAGTCGATGGCGGCGTGGGCCGCGGCGGCCTCGGCCAGTGGGAAGGTCTGGCCGATGAGCGGCGTGAGGCTGCGGTCGGCGAGGAGTTGGAGGGCGCGGCGCGGGAGTTCGCGCCAGGCGACCGGGTCCGGCTGGTAGATGCCGACCACGGTGACGTCGTCGCGGTGATCCGCGCCGGCGAAGTCCCCGCTGGCCGCTCCGTAGCCGAGGAACCGCCCGCCCGGGCGGGTGATCGCATACGCCGCCCGGCCGATCTCGCCACCAGCGCCGTCGAACACCACGTCCACGCCCTCCAGCCCGTCGGACCAACCGGCCACCGAGTAGTCCACGGTCTCGTGAGCGCCGAGCTCGCGCGCACGCTCGAGCTTGGCCGCTCCCCGAGCCGCCGCGACCACGGTCGCACCAGTTGCCGAGAGCAACGGAATCAGCCAGCTCCCGAGACTGCCTGCGGCCGCGGTGATCAGTACGCGCTCACCGGCCGACACCGTGGCCAGGTCCAGCTGCGACAACGCTGTAGCACCGTCGTGCAGCGCGGCCAACGCGGTGGTCAGCTCCAGTCCGCCCGGCACCGGGAACACCTCGGACGCCGGTACGACGCTCTGTTCGGCGTACCCACCTCCGTCGTAGGCCCCGACACCCGCCGTACCGGCGATCACCCGCCGCCCAACCAGCCCGCCGTCCACCCCGGCGCCAACCGAGCGCACGACACCAGCCACCCCCGCGCCCAACACGATCGGCGGTTCGAGCTTGAAGTACTCCTGTCCCCATCCGGCCCGCAGCTGGGTATCCAGGAACAGCACCTCGGCCGCCTCCACGTCGATCAGAACCTCACCCGCTCCAGCCGCGGGCTCCGGCACCTCGACCACCTCGAGCACCTCAGGACCGCCGAACCGCGCAACACGAACCGCACGCACCGTGAACCTCCTCAACTAGTCAGGCTCACAACGTTAAAACCTCAACCATGATTGAGGTCAAGCGGTCCTCGGCCGGCCGAAGTCGGCGTACTGGGGGATGCCGGACTCCAGGGCGTGCAGGGCGAGGGTCAGACGGCGGTGCATGGAGGGGCGGATCCGGGGTGCGGCTTCTTCGAGCGTGAGGAAGGCGGTGGTGCGGACCTCGGTCGGTTGGAGGACGAGTTCTTCGTCGCCGGTCAGTACGCCGCCGTCGAAGACGAAAGCCAGCGCGTCATGCCAGACACCGCGCGCCGGATCCCAGTCGACGACCAGCAGCGGGCCGATCGGCAGCTCCAGCCCGATCTCCTCCAGCACCTCCCGCCGGCAAGCGTCGTACGGCGACTCGTCGGGCTCGGCGATCCCGCCGGGGATGTCGAGCGTCGGCTTGTACGTCGGCTCGATGAACAGGATCCGTCCACCCCGATCCCGGATCAACGCACCCCCCGCCACCCGCTTCCGCGGCAACCGCTCCGCGATCCCCTCATGAAACTCGGCCTCCGGCTCCCCCTCAGCCACCAAATCATCCCGTCGACTCATACCCCCAGTCTCCCCCGCCCCACCGAGCCGGGGGGTTGCCCACCGAAACCCTCGACAGGCAACCCCCCAACCGAAGGGACAACCCCCGAAGTGGGGGGTTGCCCACTGAACATCCGAGCAGGCAACCCCCCAGCCCAGCGGGCGTCCCCTGGTCTGGGGGGTTGCCGCGCTCGGTGGGGGGTTGCCCGCTGAATTGGGGGGATGCCTCACGGAAACTCCAGGGGGCAACCCCCCTGCGGAGTGGATATCCGCCCGGGTGGGGGGTTGCCTGGCGGCGGGTGGGTGGGGCGGGTCAGGGGTTTGTGCCGGGGGTGGTCAGGCCGGATTCGTAGGCTATGTGGACCAGTTGGGCTCGGTCTCTCGCGTTGAGTTTGGTGAGGAGGCGGCTTACGTAGGTGCGGGTGGTGGCGGCGGTGAGGTAGAGGCGGGTGGCTATCTCGGTGTTGGAGCGGCCGGCGGCGATCTCGGCGAGGAGTTCGCGTTCGCGGGTGGTGAGGGATGCGAGGCGGGTGGGGTCGGTGGTACGGCGGTCCGCGGCGAACTGGGAGAGGACGCGGCGGGTGACCGACGGGGAGAGCAGGGCGTCGCCGTTGGCGACTGTGCGGACGGCGGCTCGGAGGTCGTCGGGGTCGGTGTCTTTGAGGAGGAAGCCGGCGGCACCGGCTTGGATGGCGGCGAAGATGTGTTCGTCGGTGTCGAATGTCGTGAGCATGACCACGCGGGTGTCGCGCAACTGTTCGTCGGCAACGATCCGCCGGGTCGCCTCGATCCCGTCCACGCCCGGCATCCGGATATCCATCAGGACCACCTCGGGCCGCTCGGCGCGCACGGCGGCGACCCCGGCGGCACCGTCGCCCGCCTGGCCGACCACCGTGATCTCGGCATCGCGTTCGAGCAGTGCGACCAGACCGGATCGCATCAGCTGCTGATCGTCCACGACCACGACCCGGATCACGAACCCACCGCCAAAGGCAGCGAGGCCTCGACCCGGAATCCCTGTCCTGGCTGCGAACTGAAGGACACCGAGCCCCCGATCACGCCGGCCCGCTCCCGCATTCCCACCAGTCCACGCCCGGTCGACTCGCCGATCGTCGTACCGATCCCGTCGTCGGTGACCGTGATCCCGAGACACGTCGGCTGATACTGCAGCACGATGTCCGCGCGGGTCGCCGAGGCGTGCCGGAGTGAGTTCGTCAACGACTCCTGAACGATCCGGTACGCCGTACTGTCGACGACCGCGGGCAGCGGACGCGACTCCCCCGAGGTGTGCAGTTGCACCGCCAGCCCGCTCCCAATCGTTGCCTCGATCAACAAACCCAGGTGCTCCAGCGAACCCACCGGGCTGCGGTCCGCCCCCTCGTCGAGCAGCCCGACCATCGCCCGCAGCTCGCGCACGGCCGCGTTGCTCGTGGTCCGGATCGTGCCGAGCGCCGACCGCGTCGTCTCCGGATCATCGTCAAGGGCTTCCAGCGCGACGCTCGTCTGCACCGACACCACCGCGATCGTGTGCCCGATCGCGTCGTGCAGGTCGCGCGCGATCCGCAGCCGCTCGGCCTCCACCCGACGACGGGCTTCGCTCTCCCGCTCGGCAACCGCGTGCTCCGCCGTACGGCGATGCTCCGCCCGTAGCAACCTGGTCATGCGAACCGTGGCTCCGAGGGCGATCGCACTCACCATCAGCCCGGCCGTCGAGGCGAGCTCGAACCCGATCAGGTACCCAGCGCTCTCCCCCTGCGCGAGCCGGAACGCCGTACTGACCACAACCAGCCCGACAGCAGTCGCACCAGCGATCCGAAACTTCCCAGCCTCGGCGGCCGAATACAGAGCCGCCGCGACCGGCAGCGCGAGCCCAACCGGCGGGTACCCGAGCGCGTAGTACGCCAGCAGCCCAGCCACCGTCGCCGCCAACGCCAGCACCGGGAACTGCCGCCGGAGCAGCATCAACGCACCAAGCGCCACCGCGAACAGGTACGCGATCGCATCCGGTCCGCGCTGACCGCCCAGGTCCATCGCGATCGCCACCGCCACGGCCGCCGACGTCACCAGACCGAGCACGATGTCGATCAGCAGATCCGGGGGCACCCCGATCCGCGTGCTCCCCGCTGCCTGCGCCGTACCGGTGTGGTCCACAACTTCGAGGATAGTCAGGGTTCGGGCTCTGCGCAGTCGTCGGATGTTGACGATCGGGGCGCCGGATCGACAACAGCAGCCGGCTGTCCGCGGCGCCGCCGATCCCTAGTGTCGACGGCATGAGAACTGTAGGAGTCGCCGTCCTCGGTCTGTTCCTCGGACTGCTGGCCGGTTTGATCGTTTTCGGGGAACTGATCGGCCGCATCGTTGTCGCGAACAACGGTTCGGTCGAAGCGCCCTGGACCTTGGTGATCGGGTTCGGGCAGCAAGGGTTCGCGATCGCCGGTGTGATCGCCGCCATCGTCATCGACCGCCGGCTCCGGGCCGGCACCAGCAAGTGATCCAGCGCAGGACGTTGCTACAGGCAACTGTCGGAGGGCTGCTGCTCGGTGCGAGCAGCAGCTGCTCCGCCAGCAGCGGTGGCGGCGGCAACAACGAGACCGAATCCAGTGCCGGGACGCTCCTGCGCAGTACGGCGAAGCTTCCTGAACCGTTCACCGTGCCGCTGCCGATCCCTGCCGTCCTCAAACCGAGCGGCACCGGCCGCTACGACCTCACCCAGCGAGCCACGAAGGTCGAGATCCTGACCGGGCTCAAAACCGAGATCTGGGGGTACGACGGAACCTTCCCCGGACCGACGATCGAGTCCCGCCGGGGCGCGCAGATCGTCGTCCGGCATCGCAACAACCTCGCCGTACCGGCTGTGGTCCACCTGCACGGCGGACGGACACCGGCCGACTCCGACGGCTACCCGACCGACGTGATCAAGCCGGGTGCATCACGCGACTACACCTATCCACTCGACCAGGCAGCAACCACGCTCTGGTATCACGACCACACCATGGACTACACCGGCCCGCAGGTCTATCGCGGCCTGGCCGGATTCCACCTGATCCGCGACGACGTCGAGGACGCACTTCCGCTGCCACGAGGTGAGCGCGAGATCCCGCTGATGATCACCGACCGGGCCTTCGGGGAGGACGGCGCGTTCCTCTATCCGATGATGATGGAGGGGATGCCGGGCGTCACCAGCGAATACATGAGCGGCGTCCTCGGCGACTGCATCCTGGTCAACGGTGCACCCTGGCCGGTGCTCGAGGTGAGCGCGACGCGGTACCGCTTCCGGATCCTGAACGCCTCCAACGCGCGCCGCTACAAGCTGAAGCTCGACCCGCCCGCACCGATCATCCAGATCGGCAGCGACCAGGGACTCCTGGCCGCGCCGGTCGAACACAACGACCTCACGATCGCGCAGGCCGAGCGATTCGACGTCGTCATCGACTTCTCCCGGTACGACGTCGGTCAGCAGATCACCCTGACGAATCGGCTCGGATCCGGGACGACCAAGAACGTGATGCGGTTCGTCGTTGCCCGCAAGGGATCCGACGACAGCCAGATCCCGGACAAGCTGGCCGAGATCGAGCCACTGACGCGGTCCCAGGCCGTCGTCGAGCGCAAGTTCACCTTCGAACGCAACGGGCCGTCCCATCACGGGATGACCACCTGGGCGGTCAACGGGGAGGCGTTCTCCCCGGACAAGATCCTGGCCGAGCCGGCCCTCGGCACGGTCGAACTCTGGAAGATCCGCTCGCAGAACGTCCCGCATCCGGTCCACATCCACCTCGCGCCGTTCCAGGTCCTGAACCCTGGCAAGACGGCAACCGGCTGGAAGGACACCGTCGACCTGGCCAGCGGCGACGAGGCCGAGGTCCTGCTCCGCTTCGACGGGTATCGCGGCAAGTACGTCTTCCACTGCCACAACCTGGAGCACGAGGACATGATGATGATGGCCAACTTCCGCGTGCACTGAATCAGCCGACTGTGACGCGCGTCATGTCACACGGTGCTGGGTGAGCGGTGTCCTCAGGGTTGTCGAAAGGGGACCGAAATGACACCGCACATCGTCGTACTGGGAGCCGGGTACTCCGGAATGATCGCGGCCAACCTGGCTGCTCGTGATACCAAGGGCCACGTCACGCTGGTCAACGCGCGGGACACGTTCATCGAGCGCGTCCGGATGCACGAGCTCGCGTCGGGGAAGACGTTCCGGCAACGGCCGATCGCGGAGCTGCTGGCTGGTAGCGGGGTCGAGTTCGTCGTCGACGAGGTCGTGCACATCGACGCCGAACGGCGGGTGGTGGCGTTGAGCGGGCAGGAGCTCGCATACGACGTACTGATCTATGCACTGGGGAGCCGGGCGGATCTGGATTCGGTGCCGGGGGTCAGGGAGCACGCGTACACGGTGGCGGATGTGGCGAGTGCGCGGCGGTTGCAGGAGCGGCTGCAGAGCGACGGGTCGATCGCTGTGGTGGGTGGCGGATTGACCGGGCTCGAGGCGGTGACCGAGCTGGCCGAGACGTACCCCGGGCGGAAGGTTCAGCTGGTGACCGCGGGCGCGTTGGGTGAGGCAGTGTCGGAGCGTGGGCGGCGGCATCTGCACAAGGTGTTCGGGCGGCTGGGGATCGTGAAGGTCGAGCAGGCACGGGTGGTCGCGGTCGATGGTGGCGGTCTGCAGCTTGCGGACGGCGGCCGGGTGGACGCGGACATCGTGGTCTGGACGACCGGGTTCGAGGTTTCGGACGTCGCCCGGAAGGCCGGGTTCGCGGTCGACGAGCACGGGCGGATCCTGGTCGACTCCACGTTGCGGTCGGTGTCGCATCCGGAGGTGTCGGCGATCGGTGATGCGGCGGCGGTCCGGCCGGAGGGTCAGGACGAGCTGCGGATGGCGTGTGCGACCGGGATCCCGATGGCCGGCCACGCGGTGCGGGCGCTGACCGATCGGCTGAACGGGCGCGAGCCGCGGGGGTTGAAGTTCCGGTACTTCAACCAGTGCATCAGCCTCGGTCGCCGCGACGGGCTGATCCAGTTCGTCCGGGCCGATGACTCTCCCAAGGAGCTCGTGCTCACCGGGCGGCTGGCCGCGAAGTACAAGGCGAGCATCGTGTCCGGCGCGCTCTACACGATGCGGAACCCACTGCTGGCCAAGTTCAGCTGAGGCTCAGCCCTTGCCGCTGCGGAGGATCTCGGCGAGCGATTCGACCGGCGGCGGACCGACCGGAAGCGGCGGCCGGTCCGCCGGGCGGAGGGCGTCGAGCAGCAGGGCCAGGTAGCGCCGCCACAGGTCGGGCCGGATCGTCCGGCTCATCGTGAACGCCGGTCCGAGCATCGCGAAGATCGCGGCGATGTCCTGGGCCTCGACATCCGGGCGGATCGCGCCGGCCTGGTGCGCGCGCTCGAAGAGCTCGGTGACGGCGGCAACGATCCGCGGCCAGATCCGGGCCTGTTCCTCGTCGTCACCTTGACCGGTGAGTGTCTGGTAGAGCCCGCGATCCGCGGCTTGGCGGGCTCCCGTCCGCTCGAAGAACTCGACCAGCGCCTGCCAGGGATCCTCGATCGCGAGCGCTTCCTCGGCGTCCTTCACGATCTGCTCGGTCGCCTCCCGCAGCACCTCGGCGGCGATCGCGTGCTTGTTCGGGAAGTGCCGGTACGCCGTGCCCGTGCCGAGGCCGGCCTGTCGAGCGATGTCGTCGAGCGTGGCGCCGAACCCGTGCTCCGCGAACACCTCCCGCGCCGCGACCACAAGCCGCTCCCGGTTGCGCACCGAGTCGCTGCGGGCACTGCGTGGGGCGGGGCTACTCATCTCCCCATCCTTTCACCATCAGCTTTTGACGACGCCGTGGGCGATCAGGCTCTCGGCGCACTCGACCACGGTCTGCGCGGCCGGCCGGGCCGTCCATCCCAGCACCCGCTCGGCCTTCGCCGTACTGTGCCGGCTGCGGCGACCGAGTGAGATCGTGATCGCTTTCAGCGCCGGGTCGGAGATCGACGCCAGCCGGACGACGAAGTTCGGCAGCTGACGGGTCGACACCGACTTGGCCTGGTCGCCGAGCTTGGTCTTGAGCGCCGTCGCGATGTCGCGCATCCAGGCGAACTCACCGGTCCCGAGGAACCGCTGACCACCCGCCTCCGGCGACACCATCGCGCGGATGTGCAGGTCGACCAGGTCGCGGACGTCGACCACCTCGAGCCCGATCTTCGGCGTACCGGGCATCTTGCCGGTGAGCATCCGCTGGATGATCTGCGTCGTACCGACGTTGTTCGCGGTCAGGATCGGCCCGAAGACGGCACCCGGAAGTACGGTCGTGAGCTCGGTCGGGCCGTCGTACCCGGCCATGAAGTCCCAGGCCGCCTTCTCCGCCAGCGTCTTCGAGCGCCGGTACGCCGGGAGCGACGGGTCGTCGACCGTCCACAGCGTCTCGTCGGTGACGCTGTCCTCCTTGTACGACGTCGGGCTCGCCGCGTTGGCGGCCGACGTCATCACCACCCGCTTCACCCCGGCCCGCGTTGCGGCCTTCAGCACTCGCAGCGCTCCATCTCGCGCCGGGATGATCAGGGCATCGGCGTCGGTCGAGGTCTCGTCACCGAGCGGCGACGCCACGTGCAGCACGTAGTCGACGCCCAGCATCGCGTCATCCCACCCGGCGTCCTTCGTGAGATCGGCCGCCGCGAACTCCAACCGCTCGCTCGCCCCGACCGCCGCGCGCACCGCGTCCGCCTTCTCGAGGCTCCGAACGGTTGTCCGAACGTCGTACCCCCGCTCCAGCAAGGCCACGATCGCCCAGCCGCCGACGTACCCCGTCCCGCCGGTCACCAGCACCGTCTCGCCCATCGTTCCTCCTCCGTTCTAACTGGAGAACCTCTCTCCGTTTAGAACGGTAGCACCATCCGGAGAGAAGATCTCCGGTTACGCTGCGAATGTAACCGGAGACACATTCTCCGCTTCTCCCCTCGACCCGAAGGACTGCAGGTAGTCGCCGGATCGACCCGGAAGCTGGTCGCCCGGCGCACCCCACCCCGCCCGCATCCGACCACCTGCAGTCCTTCGTGCATCCCGCCACACCGCCCACCCAACCAACCGCCCGCTCGCCCGGCACCCTCACCCACCTCCACGGCTGGCCGGGCGGCACTTAGGACTGCAGGTGGTCGTGGATGGGTGGGGACCGTGCTGGGTCCGGGCAGGCGCAGCGGGTGCGAGCAGGACCACCTGCAGTCCTTCGTGCATCCCGCCACACCGCCCACCCAACCAACCACCCGGCACCCCACCCACCTCCGCAGGTAGCCGGGCGGCACTTAGGACTGCAGGTAGTCGCGGATCGGTGGAGACAGTGCTGGGTCCGGGCAGGCGCAGCGGGTGCGAGCAGGACCACCTGCAGTCCTTCGTGCATCCCGCCACACCGCCCACCCAACCAACCACCCGGCACCCCACCCACCTCCGCAGGTGGAGTGTTCCCGCTTTTTTGGACGCCGGTTTAGGCTGCCAGTTGGTTGATTTCTCTGAACCCTAGCTCGTATTCTCGGGGTGTCAAATATCCGAGAGTGGAGTGACGGCGGATAGTGTTGAAGTAGTCATCTACCCAGTCGATTGTTGCGGCCGTGAGGGTTTTAAGGTCCGGCCAGGGCCGGGTGTGGATGAGTTCTTTCTTGTAAGTCGCGAATGTTGATTCGGATACCGCATTGTCGTAACAGATCCCGGTCCGGCCGAGCGATCTGCGGATTCCGGCTTTTGTGCAGTACCGGTCGAATTCGCTGGATGTGTATTGTGTGCCGCGGTCGGAATGGAAGATGACACCGGCCGATGGTTTCCGGTTCGCGATGGCCATGTCGAGCGCGTCGGTGACGAGGCTGGTGCGCATGTGGTCGGCGATCGCGTAGCCGATGATGGCGCGCGAATGCAGGTCGATCACGGTCGCGACGTAGGCCCAGCCGGTCCAGGTCTTGACGTAGGTGATGTCTCCGCACCACTTCTGGTTCAGTTCGTCAGCAGTGAACGAGCGGTCGATCAGGTCTGGTGCGTTGACTGGATGGTCGCCGTGGACCGTGGTTCGCTTCCAGGCCTTCGGATGCCGGCCACGCAGCCCGGCCAGCCGCATCAGACGGTAGACGCGCTTGTGCCCGACCCGGTGCCCGGCAGCGGCCAGCTCCGCGCGCATCCGCCGCACGCCAGGGTTCCCGCGCGCCTGAGCATGCAGATGCCGCAGGAGCACCATCAACGCCTCGTCGTCGGTCTGGTGCTGCGACGGGGCAGCTTTGCGCCAGGCGTAGTAGCCCGACCTGGAGACACCCAGCTCGGCGCACATGAACGCCACCGGATAAACATCGGAATCAGCCCAATCCGCGACAGCAGCGAAAATCACTGCTTTCCTTTCGCGAACCAGGTCGCTACTTTTTTCGCGAACTCGACCTGCATCTGCAGCTCGGCAATCGCGGCCTTGTCATTCTTGGCCTGTTCCCGCAACCGGATCAGCTCCAGCCGCTCGGACTCACCCAACGGGCCATCATCAGGCACCGCCGGCTCCTCGGAGTCTTTAGCTTTCTTCACCCATCTACCCAACGTCATCTCGTGAACACCGATATTGCGCGCGACCTCAGCAACCGACCGGCCACCAGCAAGCACGAAACCCACCGCCTCGCGCTTGTACTCCTCACTGAAACTACGACGAGTCGAACCCATCTACAAACTCCCGACGAATCGGGCAGCTACCCCAGGTGTCCACCGAAGCGGGAACGGTTCAAGGTAGCCGGGCGGCACTTAGGACTGCAGGTAGTCGCGGATCGGTGGAGACAGTGCTGGGTCCGGGCAGGCGCAGCGGGTGCGAGCAGGACCACCTGCAGTCCTTCGTGCATCCCGCCACACCGCCCACCCAACCAACCACCCGGCACCCCCACCCACCTCCACGGCTGGCCGGGCGGCACTTAGGACTGCAGGTAGTCGCGGATGGGTGGGGACCGTGCCGGGTCCGGGCAAGCGCAGCGGGTGCGAACAGGACCACCTGCAGTCCTTCGTGCATCCCGCCACACCGCCCACCCAACCAACCACCCGGCACCCCACCCACCTCCGCAGGTAGCCGGGCGGCACTTAGGACTGCAGGTGGTCGTGGATGGGTGGGGACCGTGCCGGGTCCGGGTCGGCGGAGGGGGTGCGAACAGGACCACCTGCAGTCCTTCGTGCATCCCGCCACACCGCCCACCCAACCAACCGCCCGGCGTCCGCACCCACCTCCGCAGGTAGCCGGGGGGCGCTTAGGACTGCAGGTGGTCGTGGATGGGTGGGGACCGTGCTGGGTTTGGGTCGGCGCAGCGGGTGCGAACAGGACTATGTGCAGTCCTTCGTGCGCGTGCGAGGTGATGGGCGGGTGGGGTATGTCGGTTGACCGGGGGTGGTGGGGCGGGGTTGATTGGGTTGTGACTTCAGAGCGGACGGCAGCTGTTTTTGAGGCGTTGATCGGTGCTCCGGTTGCGCGGCGGGTTCTGGACCGCGGTGGACGGGAGCTCAGCTGGATCGAGGCGGGCCAGGGGCCGACCGTGGTGTTCGAGGCCGGGGCGACGTGTCCGGTGATCGGGTTCGCGGCGGTGTTCAAGGCGTTGGCGTCCGAGCACCGGGTGATCGCGTACGACCGGGCCGGGTACGGCGCTAGTGACGTGGCACCGCTCAGTGTGGAACTGCAGGTCGACGATCTGATCGCCGTACTGGACGAGAGCGGGCCGGCTGTTCTGGTCGGACACAGTTGGGGTGGGTTGCTGGTGCAGCTCGCGACGTGGAAGCGGCCTGAGCTGGTTGAAGGTTTGGTGCTGCTCGATCCTTCGCACGAAGGTTTCTGGTCGCCGCCGCCGGTGCTTCCGAGCGAGGACATCCGAGAGGCCGAGCTGCTGGTGGGATCACAGGAGCAGGCCGCGACGACAGCACGGGTCGCCGAGACAAGCCCGGAGGTCGGGGTGCTGCTGGTCGATGCTTGCCTGTCGTATCTGGCGACTGATGAGCAGATGGCGACTCACCTCGCCGAGATTCCAATGATCCTCGAGCACCTGCCGGAGCTGGCCGAGCGCCGTACCGGGGCTGTCTGGCCGGAGATTCCGGTAGCGGTGTTCACCGCGACCAAGGGCCGTCCCGAAGCCTTCATCCCGCGGGTCCTGGCACTTCAGAACGAGCTGGCCGCGGCCACCAACGGCAAGCACACCGTCGTCCCCGACTCCGGCCACTTCCTCCACCACGACCGCCCCGACCTCATCATCAACGCCATCCGCGAAGTCGCCGCAGGCTGACCCAATGGCAGCTTGCGGCCGCTGCGCGCCGTTCGGACCTGCACCGGCTTATCTTCAGGCCCGTGATCACGAGGCTCCTCAAAGCGGCGATCGACTTCCGCGGCCGCACACGGCGGCGGCACTTCTGGCTGCTCGTCCTGGTGGTGGTCGGCATCATCGGAGGACTCTCACAGCCGGCCGACAAACTCGACGACTCCGATCCGCTGGTCGTCTTGTTGTACATCCTCATCCCCATCGGCACTCTGCTCGTCGTGATCAGTGGCATCCGCCGATTGCACGACGTCGACCGCCGCGGCTGGTGGATCCTGTTGGTCTACACCCTGTGTGGCCCGATCTGGCTGCTCGGCTACTGGTTCACCGACAGCACGGTGGGCCCCAACCGCTTCGGCCCCGACCCGAAGAATCGTCACCCGAGAGAAGACCCTCAGACGATCGCGAGGCCACCGCAGTCTGAGGCGTAGATGGAACCCAACAAGCCGACCCACCTTTGGGCACGAACCCCGACTTTGAGAACCCACCAACCACCGATCGGGTCTGGAAACGGTTGGTGGGTGCACAAAGTAGGGTCTCGTGCTCAAAGAGCAGCCGACCCACCTTTGGGGGCAGGGGGCGAGATGAGTAAGGAACAGATCGTCGTACGGCGAGCGGGGGTGGCGGACGCACCTGGGATCCATCGCGTTCTGCGGCAGTTGCATCCGGAGTTGCCGGCGAGTACGACGTTGCCGCGGGTTCGGCTGGAGGCGCGGACGTTTGTGGTGGGCGAACCTGTTGCCGGGGTCGCGGTAGTGACGTTCGTGGACTACGGGGCCGGCGCCTACGGGATGCTGGAGGAGCTGGTGGTTGACCGGGCCAGCCGCGGGGCGGGGCTTGGGAGCAGGCTGCTTGCCGAGTGCCGGGAGTGGCTGGTGGGGCTCGGGGCCGAGGTCGTGTTCGTGTCGGCGATCGACGCCGAAGCCGCCGGCTTCTATCGCGCCAGCGGCTTCGTGGATTGCGTCGGGCCTTGGTTGTACTGGGGTCAGGGAGCGGTCGGCGGGGTGTAGGCGCCGGCGGGGAGGCCTACCTGGCGGAGGACGTCGGCGAGGTTGTAGTAGTCGTCGACGGAGCGGATCTTGCCGTGGTGGAGGGTGATGATCGAGGTGGCGGGGACGGCGAAGGACTTGCCGGCGGCCGAGTAGGGCGGGGTGAACGGGGTGTTCTCGGTGAAGGTGCCGCTGAAGGTCCAGGTGACGGCGATGCGGTCGCCCTGGACGATGGTGTCGTGGACGGTGACCTTGGCGGGGTTGATGCTGTCGGCGGTGATCGCGACCCAGGTCTTGGCGCCGGCGGGGCCGGTGAACGAGGCCTGGAAGGCGTGGTCGGTATAGACGCCGCGCTTGTCGAAGAGCTTGCTCATGGCAACGGGGTTCATCGTGGTCCAGGCGTTCGCCCACTGCTGCACGATGCGCGGGGTGTGGTGACTCATGCTCGTGGCGGCCGTGACCTCAACAGGTGCGGCAGTGGCTGGTACGGCGGCGATCGCAATCCCGGCGGTGAGTGCAGCGGCGGCGAGCAGGCGGGTGGTACGTGACATCAGGGGAACTTCCTTATCGGTAGGAGAAATCAGGGGACGATGACGACTTTTCCGGCGGCGGTGCCGGACTCTGCGAACCGGACGGCGTCGGCGACGTCGGCCAGTGGGAAGGCACGGGCGATCCGGGCGGTGATGTCACCGGCGGCGAGCTGCCCGAAGACGGCCTCGAGGTCGAGGCGCATGGCGGCCTGGTGCTGGGCGAGCCGGCGGCGGCCGGCCCAGATGTTGAAGAAGGTGGCGGACTTTCCGTTCGGCAGGACGTTCCACAGCAGGAGCCGGAGGATCAGCGCGAGCACCGGGAGCCGGGCGTTGCCCTCGTCCTTCATCGTGGCCGCCGTTCCGTAGGAGACCAGCGAGCCACCGCGACCGAGCATCGACCAGGACTTCTTGATCTCCGGCCCGCCGACATGATCGAAGACCGCCCTGACACCATCCGGCGCAATCGCCTTAACTGCGGCGGCGACGTCCACCGACCGATCGACCGGAATAGCCCCGAGCTCCCGGACATAGGGGAAGTGCCGCTTGGAGACGACCCCGATCACCTGCGCTCCGGCGTGCCGGGCGAGCTGGACCAGCAGCGAGCCGACTCCCCCGTTCGCACCCAGTACGACGATGGTGTCGCCCCGCCGTACCTTGGCAATCGCGAGCATCCGCCGGGCGGTCACGCCGTTCACGATCACGGCCTCGGTCTCCTCGGCGCCGACCCCGTCCGGCACCAGGGCCAGGTTGGCGGTGTCGAGCACCAGCCGGTCGGCCCAGCCGCCGGTCTTGGTCACCGCGGCGACCCGCTGGCCGACCGTGAACCCGGAGGCACCGGCGCCGAGCGCCTCGATCACCCCGACCACGTCGTACCCGGGAACGAAGGGGAACGGCGGCTGGTCGTAGTACTTGCCGCGCCGCATCTGCTGCTCGGCGAACGAGACTCCGGTCGCCTCCATCCGGACCAGCGCCTGGCCGGCTCCGATCTCCGGGGTCTCCCGCCGACGCAGCTGCAGCCCGTCCGGCTCTACGATTCCCGGCAGTTCGACCTCGGTGATCATCCTTTTGCCTCCCTCGGAGCGTCTTGCTGACGAGGTCAACGATGCCGCCGGGGCCGGACCCGGCGCGTCGGCGAGAACTACGTAGATTGCGTACGTACACAGCCAGGTCCACGATCACTCAGGAGAACCGACTCAATGCAGTTCGTAGCCAGGCAGAAGGAACTGCAGGCGATCGAGGCGCTCACCCAGGGCGCGGCCGACGGTCGCGGCGGCGCGGTCGTGGTGCTCGGCGAGGCGGGGATCGGCAAGTCCACCCTGCTCGAGACCATCACCGAGCGGCTCGACGGCTGGCTGATCCTGCGGGCCGACGGCACCGAGTTCGAACGCGACCTCCCGTACGCCGCTCTGCACCAGCTCTGCTCGCCCGTCATCGAGGCGCGGAGCGGGCTGCCCGACGTCCAGCGGCAGGCCCTGGAGTCAGTGTTCGGCCTTGCCGCCGGTACGACGCCGAGCCCGCTGCTGGTCGGTCTCGCGGTCCTGGGCCTCTTCAACGAACTCGAGCAACCAATGTGTTGCGTCGTCGACGACATCCAGTGGATCGACTCCGGGACCAGGCAGGTGCTCGCCTTCGTAGCGCGCCGGATCTCCGCCGAAGGGATCGCGATGATCCTGGCCGGCCGTCCGGACGGCGCCGGGTTCGCCGAGCTGCCGCAGCTGCCGTTGACGGGGCTGGACGAGCAAGAGGCCCAGGCGCTACTGCGGTCGACCGGCCGAGCAGGTCTCGACTCCGACGTACTGGACCGGATCCTGGCCGAAGCCCGCGGCAATCCGCTGGCACTGCTGGAGTTTGACGGTGCCGCGGACGGTCCTCGCAAAGGAGTCGTCGAGGCGTTGGAGGCCGAGTTCACCCGCCGGGTACGACGGTTGCCGGAGGCAACGCAGTTGCTGCTCAGCCTGGCCGCGGCCGAGCCGGTCGGCGACCTCGGCCTGCTGCGACGGGCAGCGAAGCGGCTCGAACTGAACCTGACCGACGTAGCCGAGGCCGAGAACGACGGCCTGGTGTCCCTCGGACCACGCCTGCGCTTCCGTCATCCGCTGGTCCGATCCGCGGCGTACCAGTCGGCGACGCCCGGCGTTCGTCGCAGTCTGCATTCCGCTCTGGCGGAAGCGACCGACGCCGAACGCGATCCCGACCGCCGGGCCTGGCACCGGGCGCATGCGGTCATCGACACCGACGAGGACGTGGCTGCCGAGCTCACCCAGGCAGCGGAGCGCACCGAGCTCCGCGGTGACTTCGCCTCCGCCGCCGCCTTCCTCGAGCGTGCGGCCCAGCTGAGCCCGGAGCCCGCCGGCCAGGCCGCGCGCCTGCTCGCCGCCGCCAGCCTGCGGCTCAAACTCGGCGCGTACGGCGAGGCCCGCGAGCTGCTCACCCAAGCCGAACGGCGGCCGCTCGAGCCGCCGCAACGCGCTCAAGTTCGGTTGCAGCGGGCAACGATCGACGTGTACGTCACGCGCAGCCCGCAAGCGACCGCAGACCTGGTCAGCGCCGCCGCCGACCTCGGACCGGAGGACGCAACCGGCACGTACATCGAGGCGTTCTCGTCGGCGATGTTCATCGACCGGCTCCCCGGCCGGCTGCGCCAACTAGGCACCCGCATCCGCGCACAGGTTCCGCCCAGTGCCGACCCGCGACCGGCGGACCTGCTGCTGAACGCCTTGCTCGACCAGACCATGCTGCCCGTCGACGAGGCCGTGCCCGCGATGCGCCGGGCGGTGGACTCCTTCCGTACGGCGGACCTCGCGGACCCGTGGTGGATGGAACTCGCCTGCATGATGGCGATCGACCTGGCCGACGCGGCGGCGTCCGAGGAGATCGCGGACCGGCAGGTGGAGCTGGCCCGGCGGCAGTCCGCGCTCGCGATCCTGCCGCAGGCGTTGAAGTTCCAGGCGATCGTGCAGACGATCTTCGGCCGGTTCGACGACGCCGAGGCTGCCTTGGCCGAGGCGAGCGCGGTCGACGAGGCCGCGGGCAGCATGAGCCTCGCCTTCGCCGATGTCATCCTCGCCGCTTGGCGCGGCAATGCCGAACAGGTCGTCGAGCTGCGCGCCTCGATCCAAGAGCGCGTCGGCCGCGACGAACTGGTCGCCGAGCTGTATGCCGTCGCCGTCCTGCGCAACGGCCTCGGCGACTACACGGCAGCACTCGACGCGGCCCTGGCCGCCTACGCGGAGAAGGAACTCGGCTCGTACGTCATCTGGTCGGTCGACGCCGAGCTCGTCGAAGCCGCTGCCCGCGCCGGCCGCCCCGAAACCGCCACCACCGCGCTCGCGCAGCTCGCCGACCTGGCCCGCACCGATCCGACTCCCTGGGCCGTCGCTCAGCATCGGCTCGCGCAAGCCCTCCTCGACCCGGCATCGCCGGACACGGACAGCCGGTACCGCGAGGCGATCGACCTGCTGGCGCAGACCGCCGTACGGGCTCAGCATGCTCGCGCACGGCTCGCCTACGGCGAATGGTTGCGCCGCGAAGGGCGTCGCGCCGAGGCTCGGGTCGAGCTCCAAGCGGCACACGAATCCCTGTCCACCATGGGCGCGGCCGCCTTCGCCGAACGCGCCGCCCGCGAGCTGTCGGCCACTGGTCAGCGCCCCCGTCGCGACGGCACGAATCCACTGGACAACCTCACTGCACAAGAGCGGTTGATCGCCACCAAGGTCGCCGCCGGCGAGACCTCGAAGGAGGTCGCGGCCACCCTCTTCCTCAGCCCACGCACGATCGACACCCACCTGCGCAACATCTTCCGCAAACTCGACATCACCTCCCGTCGCCAACTCCGCGACCTCTCTCTGTGATCTAGGTCACACGAGTCGTGCCAGGCCGGTGCGGCCCGTGGTGAGGTCGGGAGATGGACAACTACGAGGCCGCTCAACGGCTCGGATTCCCGGCAGCGGCGTGTGATCGATTCCGCGAGCTGCCGACAGGCGACGTACAGGTTCCGGACAATGCAGGTGAGTTACTCGAGTACTGCGGGGTTGCGGAACGCGACCGGGTCGAGATGCTGGCGGCTCGGCCGGAGGCGGATCCTGATTGGTGGGCGCTGACCTCGGCGCTGGCGGCTGGCCTCGAGGAGGATCTGGAGAAACCGCTCCCCTCGAACGGGCACACCGCTTGGCCGGTCGTGCCCAGATCGTCAACGTCGGTTGGGATGTGGGCGTGGGCCTGGGCGTTGCTGGCCGGCCTGCCTCGGCTTCTCGAGGCGCATCGGCGGCGCGGTGTGCCCGAGGCAGTCAGCATCGCGACCGTCAAGGCGCTCGGTGGGGTGATGGGGAGTCATCGCGAGATCTACGGCCGTTCGGGTGTCGGGCTGATGCCGCTGTGGGGGCCGCCGCTTCGCTTCCGGGGCGCGGACTACGAGATCGGTCGGCACTCGTTCACTCGCACCAATCTGGGTCTCGGCGATGGCGTCGCGGGTCATCTGCTGATGGTCCATGTGCCGCCCATCGGGCCGCTCGATCCAGCGGTCTCCGAGCAGTCGATCGCCGCGGCGGTCCAGTTCTTTCCGCAGTGGTATCCCGAGGAACCCCTCTACGGGTTGGTGTGTCCGTCCTGGCTGCTCGATCCACAGCTGGCCGAGTACCTTCCCGAGGATTCGAACATCCTCACCTTCCAACGTCGGTTCACGATTCTCCCGCTGCTCCCGCCCAGTACGCCGTACGAGGGTGATCACGAACTGATGCGGCTGGCCCTTCAGCTCGACCCGCCCGACGGCGAGCTGACGGCTGCGGATCTGGACCGCATCCCGCAGGACACCACCCTGCAACGAGCCTTCGTCAGTCATCTGAGGTCCGGCCGGCACTTCCAGCTGCGCATCGGGATCCGTCAGGTCTGATGCGGGCAGCCGCAGTGTCGGATCGGGCAGAAACGTTTCCAACGTCTTGAGTAAATCGGTCGCATAGTGTTCGATTCTGAGTGATCTGACCCGATTCATCCGCCCATGTCTTGAGGTCGACCATGTCGCTGCGCCGTGCCGTTGTATGGACCCTCGCCGCCCTTCCGATGCTGGCCATGCTTCCGGCAACGCCGGCGCCGGCCGCGGCTCCACCGCCGGATGTCTATCAGTACCTGGAGAATCCAGAACTGGTCGGCGAGGGACAACAGGCGCCGCACGCCGAGCTCCGGCCGTACGGCGATGCTGCCGCGGCGGTACGAGCAGGCAAGGAGTCGCCCTGGACGCGGTCTCTCGACGGCGAGTGGCGGATCCGGATGGCCGATCGGCCCGAGGACGTGCCTGCCGGTTTTCACGCGGACGGCTACGACACCAGCGATTGGCAGCAGGCCGACGTACCGCACACTTGGCAGACCGACGGTCTGGATCACCCGATCTTCCGCAACATTCCGACCGAGATGTGGCCGGACGACCCGCCGAACGTGCCGCATGATGTCAATCCGACGGCCGCGTATGTGCGCGAGTTCGACGTACCGAAAGACTGGCGTGATCGCCGAACGTTCCTGCGGTTCGAAGGCGTCACGAGTGCGTACTTCGTGTGGGTCAACGGGAAGTACGCCGGTTATGACCAAGGCGGGTATCTGCCGGCCGAGTTCGATGTCAGCTCGTTGCTCAAGGCCGGTCGGAACACGGTGGCGCTGCAGGTGCATCGGTGGTCCGCCGGTTCGCATCTGGAGGACTACGACCAGTGGCGGTTCGCGGGGATCTTCCGGTCGGTGTGGATGTACTCGACGCCGGACGTCCACGTGCAGGACGTCACGCTCAAGCCCAAGCTCGACGCCCAGTACCGCGACGCGACGCTGAACGCCGAGATCGAGGTCGCCGGCGCAGCAGCCGGCTACTCGGTCCGGGCCACTCTGCACGATCCATCTGGTCGGAAGGTTGTGAGCACGACCAGCAACGCGATCGTCAACGGCAAGCTCCAGCTGAGTGCACCTGTCCGCAACCCCGCCAAGTGGAGCGACGAGACGCCGAACGTCTACCGCGTCGTGGTCGAGCTCCTCGATCCATCCGGCCGGGTCACCCACACCACCAGCCAGCCGACCGGCTTCCGCACGATCGAGATCAAGGACAAGCAGCTGCTGGTGAACGGCAAGCGGATCCTGATCAAGGGCACCAACCGGGCCGAGACCGACCCGGACACCGGCCGGCACGCTACCACCGGGCGGATGCTCGAGGACGTCTCGTTGATGAAGCAGCTGAACATCAACGCCGTCCGTACGTCGCACTACCCGAGCGACCCGTATTTCTACGACCTCGCCGATACCCGGGGCATCTATATCGCCGACGAGGTGGACATCGAGACCCACCATCACGACGGCTGCCCGAACAACTGCCTGGCCGAGAAACCCGAGTGGCAGAAGGCGTTCCTGGACCGCTTCGTCGGCATGGTCGAACGGGACAAGAACCACCCGAGCGTGTTCATGTGGGACACCGGCAACGAGGCCGGGCTGGGCAAGGCGCACTATTCGATGGCCGAGTACGCGACCGCCAACGACCCGAGCCGACCGCTGTACCACCAGTCCAACGGTCCGGATGGCGACGCTCCCTTCGCACATGTCTGGGGACCGCGCTATCCGTCGCCCGACAGTCTGGAGGCGATGGCGAAGACGACTCAGAAGCCGATCATCATGGGCGAGTACGCCCATGCCAGCGGCAACGGCTTCGGCAACTTCAACGAGTTCTGGAACGTCGTACGGCGTTATCCGCAGGTCCAGGGTGGATTCATCTGGGACTGGGCCGAGCAGAACATCCATCAGCCGCTGCGTGTCACACCGGATGCCTCTGGCAACAACATCATGGCCTGGTTCACCGGGCTACCCCGGCAGGTCGAGGGTAAGCAGGGCAAGGGCCTCTACCTGTCCGGCCTGGACGACTGGGTCGAGGTGTACCGGGACCCGAAGTTCGACGAGGTGTCGGCCGGGCTGACGCTCGACCTCTGGGTGAAACCCGACAGCTGGACGGGTGACTTCACCATGATGGCCAAGGGCAACCGGCAGTACGCGTTGAAGATGGCGGATCAGAACACCTTGGAGTTCTTCGTCTACGGAAACGGCGACTGGCACACCGTGCGCGCCGCCGTACCCGCCGATTGGCGTGGCAACTGGCATCGCGTCACCGGCACCTTCGACGGTGGGGTGCTCCGGTTGCTGCTTGACGGCAAGGAGGTCGGGCGCACCGATTGGACCGGCACGATCGCCCGGTCGTACGACCCGCTCAACATCGGCCGGAACCCGGACTCCCAGGAGAACCCCTCCACGCGACCCTCGCATGGCACCTTCGACAACGTGCGGATCTACCACCACGCGCTGACCGAAGCGGAACTCGCTGCGGATCCGAAGACCACCGCCGTACTGGCGCTCGATTTCGACAAGGTCGAGAACAAGGGCCGCTACGAGACGTACGGCGCTGGGCCGGGTGGCGTGGACGGGCTCGTCAACACCGATCGGACGCTGCAACCCGAGACTCGCGAGCTCGCTTTGGTGCACGCGCCGATTCGCTTCGCCGAGGCTCAATCCGGCTCGGCTCGGCAGGGTCGCGTGACGGTGACCAACGAGCGCTCGTTCACCGGCACCGAGGACGTGCAGTTGCGGTGGACGGTGACCGAAGGCAAGCGGGTGCTGGCGAGTGGGCGGCAACCGATGAAGGTCGCGGCGGGAACGACGCAGACCATCCAGCTGCCGAAACCGCCCGCCAATCCGGGCGGCCTGGAACGCTGGCTCGACGTACAGGCCGTGCTTGTGAAGGCGACCTCGTGGGCGCCGGCCGGTCATGTGGTTTCGCTCGGTCAGTTCGCGGTTGGTGGCAAGCAGGTTCGCGGCGTCACCTCGCCGGAGCCGAGCGGGAAGCTCGCGGTGCGCCAGGCCGGTGCGGACACGATCGTGTCGGGTCGCGAGTTCAGCTACACCTTCAGCAAGACCGCTGGGACGCTCACCTCGATGAAGGTCCGTGGCCAGGAGTTGCTGGCGGGTGGGCCGAAGCTCGACGCTTGGCGAGCTCCGCTGGTCAACGAGATGGGCGGCGAGGCGACCTCGTGGCGCAACGCGGGACTGGACCGGTTGGTCACGACCGTTGCCGACTTCAGCGTTGACCAGACGACAGACGCGGTGACTGTGACAGCCCGCAGTATGGCGGCTGCGCCCGGGGTGACCGACGCGTCGTTCAAACAGACGATGGTCTACACCGTGTCGGGCAACGGCGAGGTCCGGGTGTCGCATCGCGCCGACCCACAAGGGAAGGCGCGATCGGTTCCGTACCTGCCGCGGATCGGGTTCGCGTTGAAGGTCCCGGATGCGTTCGAGCGGTTCACGTACTACGGACGCGGACCGGTCGAGAACTACAGCGACCGCAAGGACGCGACGCCGGTCGGGGTCTACTCGTCCACCGTGGCCGAGCAGTACTTCCCGTATTCCCAGCCGCAGGAACAGGGCAACCACAGCGACGTACGCTGGGCGACCCTGACCGATGGTAAGTCAGGCGGTTTGCTGGTGGCCGGCGATCTGAACGTCGCCGTGGATCAGTACGACGCGGCTGATCGTGCGGTCTACCCGCACGCCTTGCAACGCAACAAGGACGGTACGACGCTGCACGTCAGTACGGCGGTGACCGGGGTGAGCGAGACCTTCCACGAGCAGTTGCCGCAGTACCAGGTGGAGGGCGATCGTGAATTCGCCTACTCGGTTCTGCTCCGGCCGCTGAGTCGTGCCGAGGTTCGCGCCAACGGGCAGCCGCACGACCAGGTGACCTGCGCGCCGGATGCGACCTTGGTACCGAGCAAGCAGACGGTCGAACCCGGCGAGACCATCGACGCCACGCTCACCGTCACCAACCCTTGCCGTGAGCAACTTTCGGGCGTCTCTGCGGTACTGCGCGCCGCGGACGGCTGGACAGTCGCGCCGGGGACTGCGAGCCTCGGCACGATCCAGGCGGGGAAGTCGGTCAGTGTGATCGTCAAGATCAGCCGGAGCGCTGGGTCGGCGCGTGGTATTCGACCAGTCACCGCTGAGGTCTCAGCTCGTGCAGCACGCACTGTCGTTGCGAGTGCCCAACTCTCGGGCGCACCCGAACCACCCCGCGGTGACGTGGCCGTCAGCACGCTGGACTTCCTGTCCGAGCAGAACGGCTGGGGCCCGGTCGAACGCAACCGCAGCAACGGCGAGCAAGGCGATTCCGACGGACTACCGATCACCCTCGGCGGAACGACGTACCCGACCGGCCTCGGCGTCCACGCGGAATCCGTCGTCGACCTCTACCTGGGCGGCCACTGCACGTCCTTCACCGCCGACATCGGCGTCGACGACGAGGTCGGCGATGCGGGCAGTGTCGAGTTCGAGGTCTACACCGACAACACCCGCCGCTACACCAGCCCCACCCGCACCGGCAACGATCCACCCACCCCCATCACCGTAGACACCACCGGCGCCACCACCCTCCGCCTAAAAGTCACCACCGCCACCGACGGCAACGCCCACGACCACGCCGACTGGGCCACCCCCACCCTCCACTGCACCCCATAAGCCGACTCTGCGGGGATCTGCTGCCTCTGAGCGGCAGTAGATCCCCGCAAACCCACGTTTCCGCACGCTGAGATGCGGCCGGCGACACCCGCGGTGGTCGCCCGCCACCGCGGCCGGCGCCAACGAGCAGGTGGCTGGCCGATCCCGTGGCTGACGTGGATGGCGAGGTCAGCGCCCCAGGTGCCCGTCGCCCGAGCTTCCGGGCTTCGGTTGCGGTGCGGTGCGGTGCGGTGCGGTGCGGTGCGGTGCGGTGCGGTGCGGTGCGGTGCGGTGCGGTGCGGTGCGGTGCGGCAAACGAGGGGACCTCCCCGCAAGTTGCCCCTTCTCCCCTCAAAAATTGAGCAGAGAACGGTCAATCTCAACGGACATCCCCCGAAATTCCGCAGGCCCCCGGATGATCGCGGATCGCCTCTTCCAGCTCGCTAGGCACCCAACCCGAACCCAGTGCTCGACCACCGCGACGGATCACCCACCCGACCTCCTCATCGCCGAGAGCAACCACAACCCGTCAACCACAGACGACCGGGGAACGTCGGTCACCAGCCTCGCCATCCCCCTCAGCCGTAGGCGACGCCCGCCACACCGCTTCAATAAAACCGGCCGCAGCGGCGAGCAACCACCGCGCACACCGCCGGCCGACTCCCAGCGGCCGGAAGCGACGAGCACCTTCGGGACGGAGGGGCTACTGGGTTACACAGCGGATCAGCCACCGCGATCTCGCTCCCCCAACCGCAACAGGCACCATGTAGCGGTAGATCCCCGGGTGAATGTGCCCCGATCCCCGCCGCACCGGACAGGCCGGACACGAACACGGTGGCTGGCCGCCGCGGCGGCCGATCTACTGAAGCGCTAGGCGGGCCTCGCCTACAGCTGAGGGGGATGGCGAAGTCGGCGACCGCGTGCCCGCCGCCCGAGCTTCCGGGCTTCGGTTGCCGCCGGCAAGTTCGGTCGCCTGAGAGGTGCGCGTTGCGAGATCCACGGATACCTACCGCCGCTCCGTGACAGTAGAACTCCGTAAACCTGCAGGCACGCGCACTCATCACGCCTCTGCGGGGACCTACTGCCGCTCAGAGGCAGCAGATCCCCGTGAACCTGCGATCGCGCCCACTCATCACACCTCTGCGGGGACCTACTGCCGCTCAGAGGCAGCAGATCCCCGTGAACCTGCGATCGCGCCCACTCATCACACCTCTGCGGGGACCTACTGCCACTCAGAGGCAGCAGATCCCCATGAACCTGCGATCGCGCCCACTCATCACACCTCTGCGGGGACCTCCTGCCGCTCAGAGGCAGCACATCCCCGTGAACCTGCGATCGCCCCGACTCATCGCACCTTTGCGGTGATCTACTGCCGCTCCGTGACAGTAGACATCCGTGAACCTGCGATCGCGCCGACTCATCGCACCTTTGCGGGGATCTACTGCCGCTGAAAGGCAGCAGATCCCCGCAGAACCGGCGAAACCGTCGCGAACACCGGCAGAACTCCGTGGACCTGCTGACGCGCCCGCTCGACCGACGCCCGGGCCGAGCCAGCACCCGGGGGTTTGAACAGGTAGTGGTGGGCTGCCACAGGTCATTTCTTGTTCAAGGCCCCCACGCGATCTGCTCACCCCCGAGAGCTGGCGGCGACCGCGGCGCCCAGTGGACGAACTGTATTCACCAAGGGACGACGTTTCCGTGGCGGTCCAGGAACTGGAGGGCGGGGGTTCCGGCGTGCTTCTCCAGTACGTCGACTACTGCGGGGATGGTGTCGCGCGGGTCGAGGGGCGCGTGGGGTCCACCGAGCCGGGTCTGGTTGTGGCCGGGGTCGATGAGGAGTTTGGTGTGACCGTCGTCGGCGTACCGGGTGGAGTAACTGCGCATCAGCTGGTTGAGGGCGGCCTTGCTGGCTTTGTAGAGCTCGTAGCCGGCTTCGGTGTTCTGCGAGATGCTCCCCTGCTCCGACGACATCACGGCGACGGTCCCACCCGGTACGACGAGGTCGCGCAGGGTTTCGAGCACCCGTAACGGGCTCAGCGCGTTGGTGATCATCACCTCGGTGAACATCTCGGTCGGGACCTCACTGATCGGCAGATTGCCGCGGTCGATCGCCGCGTTGACGAACAGCAGGTCCAGCCGCTGACCGGACAGCCGCTCGCGCAGGGCAGCCAGCTGGCCGGGATCGTTCATCTCCAGTGTCTCGACAGTGATTTCAGGCGGCAGTTCAGCACCGGCGGTGCGAGTGGTGGCGGTCACTTGCCAACCGCGGCGAACGAGCTCGCCCGCGAGGACGAGCCCGAGGCCCCGGGAGGCTCCGATGACAAGAGCGTGGCGGTCGGACATCAGAACTCCTTGAGAGGCGACGAATTGTCTGGACGCGACGTTGCGTCTAGACAATAACACGTGCCTGATATCGTGCCGGCATGGATTCCCCACCACGCCGGGTGCACTCCGGCAGCCGCCGCGACGACGCGGCCCGGCTGGCGGTGCTGCGGGCCGCCGACGACCTACTCGTCGAGCATGGCTTCAGCGCCTTGACCATCGAGGCCATCGCCCGTCGTGCCGGGGTCTCGAAGCAGACGATCTACCGCTGGTGGCCGTCGAAGGTCGAGGTCCTGCTCGACACCCTGATCGCCGACAGCGTCAAACAGCTCCCCGTGCCGGACAAGGCAACGGCCGACAGCATCCGTGCGTACCTGCGCGCGTTCGGCCGCTTCCTCACCCGCGAGGACGCCGGGAAGGTCCTGCTCGCGCTGCTCGCCCAGGCGCAGCACGACCCCGCGACGGCCGCCAATCTCCAGCAGCGCTATCTCGGCCCCCGGCGCGCCCTGGAGCGCGAGTTGCTCACCCGCGCCGTGGATGCCGGCGAGGTCACCCTCAAACTCAGCGCCGACGCCACCCTGGACGCGCTCATCGGGCCGATCGTCTACTGCGCCCTCACCGGCGCCCCCATCCCCCGCGCCCTCGTCGACACCCTCACCGAAACTCTCCTCAACGCCTGACAGGGCGCTACGCTTTGTAGGCAGTTGACTACGATCCGCCGCCTCCAGGGTCTCTGGTGCACACATTCGGAGGTCGGAAGATGGTCAGATCGGTCCGTACGGCGGTCGCCGCGGCGGCGCTGGTGGTTGCGGGAGTGCAGTACGTCGTACTGGAGGCGGTGACGGCGGCGGCGTGGAAGAGCCCGTCGTACAGCTACGCGCACAACAACATCAGCGATCTCGGGGTGCCGTCCTGCGGTGGTGAGGTCGGCGGCCGGGTGATCTGCTCACCGCTCCACACCCTGATGAACATCAGCTTCATCACCCAGGGCGTCCTGTACGGCGTGGCCGCGGTGCTGCTGTTTCGCCTCCTGCCGGGCCGGCGCCCCTGGATCTACGCGGTCCTCGGCGTCATCCACGCCATCGGCTTCACCCTGGTCGGCCTGTTCCACGGCTCCCCCGAAGCCGGTCTCGACCACGGGATGGCGATCCACATCTTCGGGGCCGCGCTGCTGATCCTCTCCGCCAACGCCGCGTCGATCGTGGTCGGGCTCCGGCTCCGCCCCACCCACCGACGCTGGGGAATCACCGGCATCGCACTCGGCGTCCTCGGTCTGCTCTCGCTGATCGTGATGGGCGCGACCGGCAGCAGCAACATCTCGTCGGCATTCGAGCGCGGCTCCGTCTACCCCTTCATCGCCGCCGAACTCATCGCCGGCGTCGCGTTGCTCGCGCTGCAACGACCGGTCAACGCGGTCGCACCCCCGCTCGCCGTACCAACCGATTCGGAGCAGCACACGGTCTGACCGACCGCACGCCTCCCCTCAGCACCTGCGGCGTTGTTGGGACGGTGGGGTGGCAAGATCTGGGTGTGCAGATCGGGATGCTTGGGGCGTTTGAGGTTCGGGGGGACGACAGCGCGGTTGTTGACGTGCCGGGGGCTCGGTTGCGGGGGTTGTTGGTGGCGCTTGCGCTTGAGCCGGGGCAGGTTGTTCCGAAGGCGCGGTTGGTGGACTGGGTTTGGGGTGAGCAGCCGCCTGCCGAGGCTGCGAACGCGTTGCAGCGTTTGGTTTCCCGGTTGCGGAAGGTCTTGCCCAGTGGAGTGATCGACGGTACGCCGGACGGGTATCGGCTCGTGGTCGCGCCGGATGCGGTAGACGCGGTGCGGTTCGAGCACTTGGTCGGGCAAGGGCAGTTGCGGGCGGCGCTCGACCTGTGGCGTGGTGCTGCGCTTCAGGACGTCGGTCTACAAGACAGTACGGCGTTCGACGCGGCCGTCACGCGGTTGGAGGGCATGCGGCTGACCGCTGCCGAGGACTGGTTCGATTCCGAGATCAGCCGCGGTCGAGGTGCCCAACTGGTCACCGACCTGACCGACCTGGTGGCCGCCAACCCGGTCCGCGAGCGCCTCGTCGCGGCCCTGCTGCGCGCCCTGGCAGCTAGCGGCCGGGATGCCGAAGCGCTCCTCGTCTACGAACGAACGCGCGAGATGCTCGCCGACGAGCTCGGTGTAGACCCCTCCCCCGAGCTCGCCGCGCTGCACGTCGCCCTCTTGCGGGGCGAGCTCGGTCGCCGCGAGGAGACCCCGAAGTCCAACCTGCGCGCCGAGCTGACCACCTACGTCGGCAAGAACGAGGACGTCACCGCCGTCAGGTCACTCGTCACCAGCCACCGACTGACGACTCTGATCGGCCCCGGCGGTACAGGCAAGACCCGGCTGGCCATGGAGACCGCGCGGACCCTGCTCAAAGAGCTGCCGGACGGCGCCCGGGTCGTCGAGCTCGCAGCGATCGGCCCCGCCGACGACGTCGCCGCGGCAACCCTCGCAGCCCTCGGTCACCGGGACGCGCTGCTCGGCGGCGCACCGGATGCCGACTCGGTCGATCGCGTCATCAGCGCGATCCGCGACCGGGAGCTGCTGCTGATCCTGGACAACTGCGAGCACGTGATCGAGTCGGCAGCGGCCTTCGCGCATCGCGTGCTCGGCGAGTGCAGGCAGCTACGGATCCTCGCCACGAGCCGCGAACCCCTTGGCATCACCGGCGAAGCGCTCTGGGCGGTCGCGCCGCTGACCCTGCCGACCGAGGGCGATGATCCCGCGGAGATCGAGTCCTCGCCTGCTGTGCAGCTCCTGCGGGACCGGGCGAGCGCCGTACGGAAGGATCTTGGGACCGATCCGGCAACCCTTGCCACCATGGCCCGCGTCTGCCGAGCATTGGACGGGATGCCGCTAGCGATCGAGCTCGCCGCCGCGCGGTTGCGGACGATGACGCTCGACCAGCTCGCGCACCGCCTCGACGATCTGTTCCGCCTCCTGACTGGCGGCAGCCGTACGGCGCTCCCCCGGCACCGCACGTTGCGCGCGGTGATCGACTGGAGCTGGGAGCTGCTCAGCGAACCCGAGCGAACGGTCCTGCGCCGCCTGTCCGTCTTCGCCGGTGGCGCGAGCCTCGAGGCCGCCGAACAGGTCTGCGCGGACGACCCGATCGACGTCCTCGAACTGCTCACCGCACTCACCGAGAAGTCGCTGGTCGTTGCTGAGGGCAATGATGCGCCGCGGTACCGGATGCTCGGCATGGTCAAGGAGTACGCCGATCAGCGGCTCGCCGAGGCGGACGAGGCGGAGCTCGCGCGGAAGGCCCATCTGGCGTACTTCACCCAGCTCGCCGAGACCGCGGATCCGCACCTGCGCCGCGGCGAGCAGCTGGAGTGGCTCGCCATCGTCGAGGCCGAGCACGACAACATCACCGCCGCGATGCGAGGCGCCCTAGCAGCCGGTACGGCGGAACCTGCGATGCAGCTCGCCGCAGCCGCGTGCTGGTACTGGTGGCTCGGCGGGCACCGGGCCGAGGGCAGTGAGCTGCTGATGGCGGCGACCGCCGTACCGGGTGAGGTGGCCGACGAGATCCAGGCGGTCGTGCTGTCGTTCGTGGTCGGGTTCATGTCTTCCGGGCGGAGCGACCAGTTCGACGCGATGGAGTGGATCCAGCGGCTGTTCCAGCTCAGCCATGACGTGCAGGTCGCCCATCCCGCGGTCCGGTTCGCCGGTGCGCTGGAGAGTCTGCTGCATGACGCAGACGCGGTCATGCCCGCGTTCGAGCGGCTGCTGACCGATGAGGACCCGTGGGTTCGCGCCTTGGCCAGGCTGCAGCTGGGCAAGCAGCGGGTGCAGTTCGGGGACGGCAGCCGGACGGCGGACGCGTACCTGGAGGAGGCGGTCGCGGAGTTCCGCGCGACCGGCGAACGCTGGGGTCTCGCGTTCGCGCTGACCGAGCTGGCCGACCGGATCACCGTCCGCGGCGAGTTCGCGAATGCGGCCGAGTCCTACGATCAAGCTGCTCAGGTGGTTGCCGAGGTCGGCGCCATCGAGGACCTGCTGCGGATGCGGGCGCGACAGTCGCAGCTCTACTGGCTGGCCGGTGACGAGCGCGCGAGCGCGGTCGCGATGGCGGAGGCCGAGCGAGTGGCCCGTGTGGTCGCGTGGCCGGAGGCTCGGGCCGAGCTGTCGCTCGCGAAAGCCGAGCTCGCCCGGTGGAACGGCGATGCCGCGGAGGCCCGGCATCAGCTCGACCTCGCCGCGTCCGGGCTGCCGGCGAAGGCCGGGCAGGCGGGCATGCGCGGAGTGATCGACGGCATGCTCGGCTATCTCACCGACGACCTCGACGAAGCCCGCCGCTATCTCGCGTCGGTCTTCGAGCTCGTGGCGGACAGGTCCCCGTTGATGGCCGCGCAGACCCTCGTCGGGATCGCGGATCTCGCGCTGCGTCAGGGCGAGGCGGCGCAGGCGGCCCGGCTGCTCGCTGCCAGCCAGCAGATCCGTGGGCTGCGCGACCGCTCGCAGCCCGACATCGACCGGATCGAGCAGGAAGTACGGCGTCGCCTCGGCGACACGCTGTTCACCGAGGCGACGCAGGAGGGGGCAGCGGCCGACTGGCGGGAGCTGGCCGCCGTCACGCTTGCTTCGTGAACGTCGACGACGCCCAGAAGTAGCCGACCACCAGGATCCCGACCAGCCACGCGAGCGCGGGGATCACGTCACCGGCCGCCGGTACGCCGTTCAGCAGGCCGCGCAGCGCCTCGATGATCGAGGTGAAAGGCTGGTACTCGGCGAACTGCTTGACGCCCGGACCCATCTTGTCCGCCGGCACGATCGCGCTGCTGAAGAACGGCAGCATGATCAGCGGAACGGTCACCAGCCCGGCCGTCTCCGGGGTCTTCGCCACCAGCCCGAGCGCGACCGTGATCCAGCTGGTCGCGAGGCTGAGAAGCAGCACGATGCCGATCACCGCGAGCCACTGCATGAAGCTCGCCGCCGGGTTGAAGCCGAGCAGGAACGCGACTCCGATGATCGCGCCGACCGCGATCAGGTTGGTCAGTACGGCGGCGATCACGTGGCCGGTGAGCACCGCGTTCGGCGGCACGTCCATCACCTTGAACCGGTTGATGATGCCCTTGGTCTTGTCCGCGTTCACCGCGAGCGCCACGGACCCGAGCCCGTAGCAGACCGCCAGCAGGAGCAGGCCCGGGGTGGCGTAGTCGACGTAGTTGACCCCCACGCTGAAGGCGTCGCCGAGCATGTAGACGAACATCAGCATCACCACGATCGGCATCAGGACCGCGTTGAAGACCGACATCGGGTTGCGGGCGATGTGCTTGAGGTTGCGTCGCAGCATCACGATCGAGTGGTTCTTCATGCGACTACCTCCGTGGTGTGGCCCGTCAGGGCGAGGAAAACGTCATCGAGATCAGGGGTGTGGACCGAGAATTCCTCGGCGTCGATCGCGTACTCGTCGAGCCGGTCGAGCAGACCGCGGACCGACTTGGTCCGGCCGTCGCTGGGCACCCGCAGTACCAGCTCGTTCACGTCCGCGGTGGATCCCTCGAGGACCCGGGCGGCGGTGTCGAGGTCGGCCGCCGTACCGAAGCGGAACCGAACGTGGGTGCCGGGGATCCGGCGCTTCAGCTCGTCAGGGGTGCCTTCGGCAACGATCCTTCCGCCGTCCAGGACCGCGACGCGGTGTGCCAGGTGGTCGGCCTCTTCCAGGTACTGCGTGGTGAGGAGGATCGTGACGCCGTCCGCGACCAGGTCCCGGATGATCGTCCACATCGTCCGCCGGCTGCGCGGGTCGAGACCGGTGGTCGGCTCGTCGAGGAAGATGATCCGCGGGCTGCCGACCAGCGTCATCGCCAGGTCGAGCTTGCGGCGCATCCCGCCCGAGTACGTCGAGGCCTGCTTGTCGGCGGACTCGACGAGCTCGAACCGCTCCAGCAGCTCGGTGATGATCCGCTCGCCCTCGTTGGGCGTGATCGGGCTCAGATCGACCATCAGCTGGAGGTTCTCCCGGCCGCTGAGCAGCTCGTCGACGGCCGCGAACTGACCGGTCACGCCGATCGCCTTGCGAACCGCCTTGGCGTCGGAGGCGACGTCGTACCCGGCGACCCGGACCGAACCGCCGTCCGCCTTGGTCAGTGTCGTGAGGACGTTCACCGTGGTGGTCTTGCCGGCGCCGTTCGGGCCGAGCAGGGCGAAGATCGTCCCGGCGGGGACGTCCAGATCGATGCCGTCGAGGACGACCTTGTCTTGGTAGGCCTTCCGGAGACCAGAAGCCGTGATCGCTGAACCTGTCATGCCTCCAAGATCGCGGCCCGCCCTGACGCTCCCCTGACACCGTCCTGACACCACGATCAGCGGGTGTCAGGACGGTTCGTGGCTCAGGTGATTGTCATGCGAACCACCGGTTCGCGGCCTGCTCGAAGGCATTCCGGTCGGCGTCCCCGGCCCACGCGACGACACCATCCGGCCGGACCAGTACGGCGGCCAATCCGAGATCGTCGCGAGCCCGGCCGGCGGCGTACGGGGCGCCTGTGAATCCCTCGAGTTCTCCGGTGAAGTCGAGCAGGACGCCGCGTCCGTCCGCCATCAGGTCGGCGAGGCGCGTGCCGTCCTCGAGCCGGAACTCCGGGGCGACCCGGCCGACCAGCGGGTGCTCACTACCGAGGTCGTAGCGGTTCTGCATCCCGGAGATCTTGCCGTAGACGTACGCCGCGCCGTCGGGAGTGCCGAGAAGATCGCGCATCACACCCTGCAGGGCGCGGCCGTGCGGACCCGGCTTGAGCACCGTCACCTGGGCACGGGTCCAATCGAGAACCCATTCGCCGATCGGATGGCGCTCGCTCTGGTAGGTGTCGAGCAGGCCGTCCGGCGCGTTGCCCTGGATGGTCGCGGCGAGCTTCCAGCCCAGGTTCATCGCGTCACCGAGCCCGGTATTGAGCCCCTGACCGCCCAACGGCGAGTGGATGTGTGCGGCGTCGCCCGCCAACAGCACCCGGCCGTTGCGGTAGTTCGTCACCTGCATCGCGCGATCGGTGTACGTCGACGCCCGGCCGAACTCGGTGATTGTCACGTCGGTGCCCGACACCCTGCGCAGTACCTCCTGCAGATGCTCCACCGTCGGCTCCTGGGTGCGGTCGAAAGCACCGCCGTCGAAATCCAGGACGCCGATGTGACCGGCCATCCGCAGCGACACGTACATGCCTCGCGGGGTCACGGTGAAACCAGGCTGCAGCTTGGCCTCGTCGTCGACCTCGATCTGCATCGTGTACCCGGTGAACAGCGGATCGGTCCCGACGAACTCGAACCCGGCCAACCGCCGTACCGCGCTCCGGCCGCCGTCCGTGCCCACGACCCAGCGCGCGGCGTACTCGTCGTCACCGGCCCGGACGACCACGTGCTCGTCGTACTGGGTCAGGTCCGTCACGGCCGCGCCCCGCCGGATCTCGACGCCGTACTTCACGGCGCGCTCGGTGAGGACCTCCTCGACATGTGCCAGGCCCGTCATCAAGACCTCCGGCGCGGGCGTCGGCAACCGGTACGGCAGCGTCGCCCCGTCGACCGCGTCGGGATCGATCATGATGCCGGCGAAATGGCCGAACCCCCTGACCTCGCCGGGCTGGTCGTCGACCAGCGAGCCGTCGTCGACCTCCAGCAGATCTGCCAGCAGCCCACGCCGGTAGAACCCCGCCAGCGACGACGCCGTCAGACCCCGCATCCCCAGCGGAGCCGTCCGCCAGACCGAGCCCGGCTCGGCCTCGCGCTCGATCACCACCACCGAAACACCCTGCAGTCCCAGCTCACACGCCAGGAACAAACCGACCGGGCCGGCACCGACTATCGCAACGTCGTACATGAGATTCTCCCTGTCCTTGGCCTACCCCGAGACCATGACAAGAAGCGCTGGCACTGCACACGCACTGCACTGCCCCACCGCTGGCACGCGATGTCAGGCGCTGGTACGACTCACGGCATGACGTTGAAGAGCAGGGCGAGGGTGCCGACGACCTGAAGGAAGAACGTATTGCCGGGGTGCATGCCGATCGACAGCCGGAGGTCCTTCTTCTTGTAGACCATCCAGGCTCCGGGGAGCATGAAGATCACGCGCGAGATGAGCGGCCAGGGCGCCCACAGGTGGTAGAGCGAGAACAGCGCGCTGCTGAGCAGCGGGGTCAGGCGGCCCTGGTGGGGCAGCCGTGGCATCAGGAACCCGCGGAAGTACAGCTCCTCGATGATCGGCAACGACAGACCGGTGAACGGGATGCACACTGCCAGTGCGATCACCATCACCGAGTGCGGGTAGCCGTCCAGGTACGCCGTCACGCTGCCGCCGGCGCCCTCGAAGGGCAGCCAGGTGAAGAACGTGTTGTAGATGAGGTTGTCGAACGGCGTCAGCGCCAGACTCAGCACCAAGAACTGCAGGAACAGCACCACGACGATCGGCACCAACTGCCGCCGCGACAGCGGTTTGTCGAGGTAGTGCACGACCCCGCGCAGGGACCACCGGCCGTTACGTTGCCGCCCCAACCACAACAGCAGCCCCAGCTCTCCCGGCACGAGTACCACCAGCAACGCGATCGCCCAGGCCAGGAACGCCGGGTAGTGGATCGCCTGTGTCAGCGGATGCGCAATCAGGAAGTACGCCGCGACGACCAGCGCCCCGGGCACCAGATGCAACGCGATCGTCAACGGCCACGAGTGGCGCTCGGCCAGCAACCGCTGGGCGAACGGGTTCCTCGTGCCGACCTTCTCCGTAGTCTCCATGCCACCGAGACTCCCGGTCCCGGCAGACACGCCGCTGACACCGCGCTGACACCCCCGCAGTGTGGATTGGGAACGGTGGTTTCGCGGCGGCGGAGTGCGGCGTCGCTCGGATGCGGTATCGGTGGAGCGCAGGCGCAGCACCGCCCGGATGCGGCCGGTGACGCAGTCGGTGGCTGATCGCCGCTGTGGCGACCAGCCACCGCGTACGCGGCCGGCCGCAGTGGTTGAGCACCGGAAGCGGGAGATTCACCGACCAACGACCGGCACAATGGTGGCTGGGACGGTCGAGGGGGGATATGTGGTGACGGACAAGCCGATGGACTTGTACGACGGCGCCGAGCGGCTGGCGGGGCGCGCTTCGGTGGCGTGGCAGCGGAGCTGGCAGACGACTGCGTTGCACGACGCAGACGCGTTCGAGGCGGATCTCGGCGCACTGGACCTGTCCGAGGCCGAGGTCGCGGACCTGCTGCGCGCGCGGGACGAAGCCGCCGAGCGGGCGTTCGCTCGCGAGGACGAAGCCGTGGATCCCCGGTCGGGCGGCGACGTGGAGGCGAGTCCCAGCGAGACCGACGACTGGTTCGACTCCCGGAGATCGTTGGCGGCACGCTTCGCCGATCGGGTGCTGGACCGGAGATTCCTGGTTGACGAGAAGACGACGTACCAGTTGCGAGTGCCCCTGTTCGAGCTGGCGGCGCCGGAGCCGGACGGATGCCTGGTGACGTTCTCGAAGGAACGGATGACGGGCCTGGCGCTCGGCTGGGGCGTCTCGTTGTTCGGTGGTGGCCTCGGCGGCTCATCCTCGATCCGGGTCTCGTCGGTCTGGACGTTCCAGGCGTCGGCCGGGCAGCGCAAGCAGGTGTTCCTGCCCGTGACGGTCACGGTCGGCCGGATCACCGTGATGTCCGGCGACCGTGTCGTCTCGAGAAGCCGGCAGGTGCTCGCCTCGGAGGCGACGCCCGCCACCCAACCCGGCCTCGTCCTGCTGCCCCCGGATCCGCCCAGCCGCCCCGGTGCGCTGCTCGACAGCTTCCCGATCGCCGGGGACACGAGCGGCGCGCCCGCGACGTACGGGACGACGTACAAGTCCAGCTCACAGCGCAGGCTGGAGTTCGGCGCCGAGGTCTTCGGCGTCGGGGCGAACCTGTCCGCCGAGGTGACGATCGACGACGACATCGGCCTCAGCCTCGACCTCAGCGGCGGTCACGACTACGCCCTGCACGGACTCGAGCGCGGCGAGGGCCTGAGCTGGGTCGTCAGCTGAGGCTTCAGCGATTGCAGAGGGCGTCGCCGATGAGCTGATCGGCGAGGTGTTGCTGGCGGAGGGCGTCGGACCACTCGCGGCCGAGGACGCTCGACATCGAGACGGCCGCGCTCCGGCGTCCGTCCGTGGTGACGCCGGTCTCGGTGATGAAACCGCCGTCGCCGCCGCCGTGGCCCCAGTACTCGCCACCGCACGGCAGGGGCCGTTTGAAGATGCCCAGGCCGTACTGGCTGTTGGGCATGAGTTGGGCGATCTCGGGGTCCAGGTCGCGGAGGTTGGTGGTCATCTCGGTCAGCTGCGCCGGCTTGAGCAGCCGGCCGTCGAACACCGCTTGGAAGAACTCGTTGAGATCCTCGGTCGTCGAGACCAGCGAACCGTCCAGGTCGTTCAGGATCTGGTCGGTCACGTCGATCAGCCTGCCCTGCTCGAACGGCTGGTACGAGCGGGCGTGCGGAGCCGGCAACACCGGGCTGCGGTCAGGCCGCGTGTGCTTGAGACCGAGCGGCCGGATCACGCGCGCCTGGAGTTCGTCGTACCAGCTGTGTCCGGTGACTCGCTCGACGATCATGCCGAGCAGGACGTAGCCGATGTTGGAGTAGCTCCACTGCTGGCCGGGCTCGAACGCCGGTGGGTGGCGCAGCGTGCGCTTCAGCAGATCCTCCGACGAGTACCGATCGAACCGATGCCGGTAGAAGTCGGCCTCGGTCGCGAAGTCGGGGAAGTCGTCGGTCAGCCCGTGCGTGTGCTGCAGCAACTGCCGGACGGTGATCCGGCGGCCGTCGTTCCCGTTGCCTCTGATTGCCCCGGGCAACCATCGCTCGACCGGGTCCTCCAGCGACAGCCGGCCCTCGCCGACCAGTTGGAGCACGACGACCGCCTTGAACGTCTTGCCGGTACTGGCGATCCGGAAGTAGCCGTTCGCCGGCACCGGTCGTCCGGTCCGGCGATCGGCCACGCCCGCGGTCGCGACCTCGGTCCGCCCGCCGTCAGCCCGAGCCTGTACGCCGGTAACCCCTGCCGCGCTGAGCGCCGCTGCATCCTGCCGCAGCCGCGAAGGCTCCGCCGCATCGGCCGGAACCACCAATCCGGTAAGAACAATTCCGGCGATTACTGCCGCTCGAATCTTCATGCAGCCAAGCTATTGGCCGGTCCGGGCGGGCTACAGAGTGCTATCTCCCCCAAGAAATCGCGGCCTGCGTATTGACAGATCAGATCATTTCCGGGTCGTACATGAACATGCGGACGTCCTGGGGGCAGCGGCAGGACTTGGCCACCTTGGCGGCCCAGTGCAGGGCTTCTTCGCGGGTGGGGACGTCGACGACGAAGACGCCGCCGATGAGCTCCTTGGTTTCCGGGTAGGGGCCGTCCGTGATCAGGCCGTCGGTGTCGACTACGGCGGGGTCGGCGGCGTACAGGGGGTCCTCGTTGTCGTAGGCCAGGCCGCCGGCGAAGAGCAGGACGCCGGCCTCCTTGGCCTCGCGGCAGACCGCGTGCGAGTCCACACCCACCTGCGGAAAGTCCTCCGCGGGGATGTGGTCCATCGCGCCCTTCTCGAACGAGATCAGGTACCTCGGCATCTCAGCACTCCTTGTGTTCCGGTGGCCTTCTCACCCAGGCAACGAACGTCGATCACCGATTTCGACAGGTCAGGATGCGGAATTCTGCTCGGCCCGGGCGAGGCGCTCCTCGAGCACCCGGATCCGGTCGTAGAGGTCGACCAGGGTCACCCCGTTCGCCACTACGCCGGAGCGCTGCCAGTGCCGCCGGACAAACTCCTCGCGGGTCTCCCCCTCCGCCTGGGCGAACGGATTCTGCCCAGGCGCACCGAGAACGGCCGGCCCGAGCCCGTTCCGCGCCTGCCTGCGGATGCCCTTCATCACCAGGATCGGAACGAGCACGAACAGCAGCACCACAGGGATCAAGATCAGAAACAACCAGTTCGGGTTCATGAAATCCTTTGCCTCACCATAAGGTCGCGGGGCCTGCGAGGACCCAGCCTGTGTCGTGCTCGCGGACGTGGAAGCTCAGGGCGACGTCGAGGATCCGGCCGCGGTAGCTGATCTCGACGTACGGACTGACGCCGCCGTTGATACTCCACGTGATGTCGGCTCGCGCCAGCTCGCCGAGCCAGGAGAGGTCTTCCTTCCACTCGCCCGCTGCTTTGCGGCGATCCCTGTCGGGGCCGACACCGGCCGATTCGCTCCACAGTGCCTTGAGGACATGCGCCGTACCGTGCTCTTCGACGAGTTGCTCGAGCTCTTCCAGCTTCGCGGCGCGCAGCAGAGCGAAGTACCCGTCGACGACGGCCTCGACGTCCGCCCTGGTCGGCGGCGCGCTCCAGATCTTCACTCGGAGAACTCTAGAGGCCACCACCGACAAGGAGCCCCCCGAGGACGGCTGGCAGATCACCCGCGCCGACGTGGCCCGCTTCATCATCGACGAGATCACGCAGCAATCTTGGTCCCACCGCTGCCCAACCCTGGCGCAATAAGGTCCTTCTCCTTTCGGGCTGCGGGCAAAGTCAGCAGCAGCACGATTGCGCCGAGGAGGGCGATGGCTGCGATCCACACCGCGCCTACGTGCATGGCGTGGATGAATGCGTTGTCGGCCGCCTGAACAAGTGCGGGCTGGCCGAGGTGGCGGGCTTGTTCGGCGGAGACCCGGGCCTGCTCCTGCAGCGGACCGGGTACGCCGGTTAGCGAGGGTTCGATCGCCTGTCGGTAGACGATCGACAGGATCGAGCCGCCGACGGCGATCCCGAACACGCTGCCGGTTTGCCGGACGGTGTTGGTGACGGCTGATCCTGCACCGGCCCGGTCCAGCGGGAGGTTGCTGATCAGTGCGGCCGTCACGGGGCCGATCACCATGCCGATCGAGAGCCCCTGGATCAGCAGCAGGATCTCGATCCAGACGAGCGAGGTGTGCAGTCCGAGGACCGCATACCCGCCCATGGTGAGCGCTGCCACGGTGAGCGCTGGTACGGCGACGACCCTGAGCGAGAGGCGGCGTACCAGGTGGGTGGCAAGTGGCGCTCCCGCGAGCGCGCCGGCTGCGGTCGGGATGTTGGCCAGGCCCGCCTTCAGCGGCGAGAACCCGAGCGCGCCTTGCAGGTAGAACGCGTTGTAGAAGGTGATGGCGGCCACCGCGAAGAGCAGCAATCCGAGCGCCGCATTGCCGCCGCCGAAGGTGCGTTGCGCGAGCAATCGCGGATCAAAGCTGGGCACTTTGACACGTAGCTCGACGAGCACGAAAACGGCCAGCAGGAGCAGACCGCCAACGATCGGCGCCCAGACATCGGTACGGGTCCACACAGCCACTTGTCCCGCCCGGATCAGCCCGTAGGCCAACGCCACGAGCCCACTGATCGACAACAACATTCCCGCGGGGTCCAGCGGCCGCCGGGTGGGGCTGCGGAAATTCGGGACCAGTACGGCGAGCCCGGCCAACGCCAAGGCCGCGACCGGGACATTGATCAGAAAGACCGAACCCCACCAGAAATGGCCGAGCAGGAACCCTGCGAGCACCGGGCCGGCCGCCATTCCGACACCGGCCGACGTCGAGAAGATGCCGATCGCGGCGGCCCGCGCGGGGCCGGTGAAGGTCCACATCAGGATGGCCAGCATGGCGGGCGTGATCAGCGCGCTGCCGACACCCATCGCAGCACGAGCCGCAATCAGCTGACCCGCATCGTTCGCGTACGCCGCCCAGAGCGAGGCCGCGGCGAAGACCACCAAGCCGGTGGCGAACACAGTCCGGTGACCGAAGCGATCACCCAACGCGCCTGCCGTGAACATCAAGGTGGCGAAGGCCAGCGTGTACGAACCGGTCGCCCATTGCAGCTGACCGGGGTTGGCCCCCAGCCCACGGACCGGGTCGGCGAGGGTCTCCAGGGTGGTACTCAGGACGGTGTTGTCCAGCCAGATCAGCACCGAACACACCATGAGAACGGAAAGAATCAACTGCTGCCGGAACTTCGGCAATGCCTGAGGCGCGGTCATATACACCTTTGAATAGCGGTCGGAGAGAACCTGAACGCCAGGACCATAAAGAGCATCCGACCGCATTGTCAAGCGCAGTATTTCTCGTCACAATCCTTGCTGGGACAGCGTTTTCTATGCCCTTTCAGGGATTTGCCATGCGAACTATTTCATGGCTTCGGGAGAGTTGCGTCCGGGCGAAGTTCATGCCCTCGCAGGATCCCTTCCAGGGGGTACGGGGTCTGCCGGCTCTCGACGCGGAACCGGCGGTAGTAGTCCGTCATGACCGCGGCGAGCGCGGCGTGACGGAGGAGGATGTCCGCGATCTGCGGCGGAATTCCCGTTGGCCGTTCGCCTCGGGCGCAGGCCTGCACGAACGCGATGCGCTCATCCCGCTGATAGCCGTACAGGGCGGTGACGAGCCACTGCACCAGGTGCGTGAGCGTGTAGGCACGGTCATAGGTCTGGTGCTCGGCGAAGAAGTCGACCTCGTCCTTCGACAGGTCGAACTCCGACGAGATCGCGAGGCCGTAGTCCGCGAAGAACAGTCGCTCCCCGTCGGTCAAGATGTTCTGGAAGTGGCCGTCGAAATGCAGGAGACCGCGGCCGTTCATGAACGCGGTCCCGGCCTCGAGCTCGTTCAGCACCATGGTGCATGCCCGCTCGGCCGTCTCATCGTCAGCCTTGACCTGAACATCCAGCCAGTCATGCAGGTTCTGCGGGATGTATTCCAGGAACAGTACGACGCTCGCCGAGGCATCCCGCAACGCTTCGAGCCGTCGCCGTACCTGCGGGGCGCCTTCCCAGTAGGCGACGACCTTCTCCACGTCTGCCAGCTCCTCAGGCAGCGCCTGACCGGGGTCCGGCAGCACGCGCCAGTGATACATCAGCGGGAAGCCCTCATGCTCCCGCGCGAGCACCCAGTTCGTCGTCATGGTGTGCACCGCCAACTCCCGCCAGGCCCCCCACCCCGGACCCCCAGGGACCCCGAGGCCGGGATGACAGAAGGTCGGCAGCTCAAAGAGGTTCGCCGTCGACCGCACGTTCTCCGGTCGCAACTCCAGATCCGTCAGCGGCAACCGCTTGACGAATACCCGGCTCCCTTCCACCTCCAGTAATGCCGACGTACCGCCAATGCCAGCCCCCAATGGCGCCGCCGCATCCACAAGGTCCCGCAACTCACCATCACTGCGCAGCGCCAACGAACCAGAAACCGCACCGTAGCCAGCCACCCGCGAATCGAAGTCCACCAAAGCACCAACCTCTCTTGAGCACGACGACAGACCGGTGCCCTAGGACAACTTGACGGCCTTGGTGGCGAAGTAGCCAGGCAGCCAGCCGGCCGTGATCTCCGACTGGTGTGGCGCCTCGGCGAAGCCGGTAATGGCGAACCCCACGGCGGTCTGCCCGCCGATCTGCTCGGCGAGCGTGTGGCTGTACTCAAGTGGCGAGTCGGCGCCCCACAGCCGCTCCCGCTCGCCTGGTTCCAGATGGGTGACGTCGCTGTACGGCAGGCGGTGCCGCACGACCAGCTCGCGCCCTTCCATCGCCTCCGCATCGAAGAGGTAGACGTCCGGGTTGACGAAGCCGGATAGCAGCGTGCCACCCGGCCGCAGCACGCGGCAGCACTCTCGCCATACCGGGGCCAGTTCGGGGATGAAGAGGTTGGAGACCGGGTGCACGACCAGGTCGAACGAGGCGTCCGGGAACGCGCGCAGATCGCGCGCGTCACCGAGCACTGTCTTTATTTCGAGCCCATCCCGTACGGCGACCATCTCGTCCTGCGCGAGCTGGCCGGGCGAGTTGTCGAAGACGGTCACCCGCGCACCGGCCGCGGCAAGCACCGGCCCCTGCTGCCCACCGCCGGAGGCGAGGCAGAGTACGTCGCAGTCGGCGAGGTCCGGAGGAAACCAGGTCGGGTCGACCGGCGCGTCCCCCATCAGGACGATCGACCACTCACCGGCCCGCGCCTTCGCGACCACCTCGGGTGTCACCGGCCGCGTCCAAGGATTGGCCTTCTCCACCTCGCGATCCCAGGCTTGCCGGTTGTGGGCGACCGGATCCGTGCGCGGCTCATTCATGCGCCGAATGCTAATCCCCGCCATTTAGGCTGAGGCTGTGCGAGCTACCGATGTCGGCGTTGACGTTCTGCGGCCTGAGGTCGATGAGTCGCGGCTTGCGGCCTGGAGCGACGTGATGCGTACGGTGGGAGCGATCGAGCGCGGAGAGTACGCTCCCGCACCTACCCCGGGGCGTCTGCGCTTCGACCCGAGGACGACTCGGTGGTCCGGTGATCTCGCCGGCACGCTGGTCGGCGCCGCGGAAGTTCGTCCCGCCGGCGAGCCGAAGACTGCCTTTGCCCGGATCTACGTCCTGCCAGGCCTACGTGGCCATGGCGTCGGTCGAGCGCTCCTCACGGAAGTAGTCCGTGATCAGCGGGCCGCAGGTGTGGAGATTCTCGCCACCACAGTCCTCGCGGATACACCCGGCGCGAGCTACGCCCTCCGTCTCGGCGCCACGGTCGGTGATGAGCTGGTCATCAACGTGCTGGACTTCGCGACCCTCGACCGCGCTCCCCTGGAGCGGACCGTCGCCACCACCCATGACGGCTACCAGTTGGTGCAATGGTCCGGCCGCACGCCGGACCTCCTGGTCGACTCCTACGCCTTGGCCAAACGCGCGATCGCCGATGCACCAAACAACCATCTGCCGCCGGGTGCCGTCGCAGCCTGGGACCGCGACCTCGTACGCCAGACCGAACGCGAACGCGCCGACCACGGCGCCGACCTATGGGTCACCGCCGCCGTCATCGCCGGCACGTCCACCGTCGCGGCATTCACTGCGGTGGAGGTCGGACGCTCAACCGTGGACGTCAGCCAGGAGGACACAGTCGTCCTACATGAGCACCGCCGACACGGACTGGCAACTTGGGTAAAGGCCGCCATGGCCCTCCGACTAGCCAACGAGTTGCCGACCGTACGCCGCCTCTCCAGCACCACCGCCGTCGCCAACACCGGAATGCGAGCCGTCAACGCCCGCACCGGCTTCCGAGAGCTAACCCGACGCCTCCTCGTCACCATCGAACTCGCCGACCTAGCAAAGCGCCTCCACCTCTGAGTAGCCCTCGTTCAGCGTCGTGGTGTCAGCCCTGGATCGTACGACGCGCGCCGACCCGGCACAGGGATCGCGCGGCACCCGGTCAACCGACGCCGCGTTCGCAGGGCCCCCGGTCACGCGGTGCGCGGCTACCGGACGTTGCGATTGCCCGCCGGGGATCATGCGGCCCGCAGCCATCCCTGGCGGTGGTCGCTGGCCTCGGGGGCGTGTGCGCATGGCATGGCTGATCCGGCGCTGTGGTTGGTGATCCACGAGCGCCAGCTGCCGTCTCGAGCCCGGTGGCGGCGGTGGCAGGGGTCGGTGCCGCGAACCACCAGGAGTCCGGCGGCTTATGGTCCGGCTGCAGGGGTGTCGTCGGTGCCCCAGGGGTCGATGTAGTCGGGTGCGAGTGCGAGGAGCCGTTCGCGGAAAGCTTCGCGGGCAGCGACAAGCGCGGGGTTGGGCACAGCACTGGCCGCAGGGAGCCGGGTCGGCTGCTCGTATACCGGATCGCTCCCGGCATCGCCCCAGCTGAAACGAGCCGCGCCGACATCGCCCGCGTCGGCATCAGCCGCGCTGTCACCACCCGTGCCCGGACCTGCCCTGCCGGCACTGGGTCCGCCGCCACTGTCCCCACCAGCGTTGGCGCCAGTCGTGGTGGCTGGGGTGACCCATGCGGCCATGGCAGCAAGGTCCGCAGCGGTGGGCGGCGGCGGATCTGCCCAGCTCGGCCGGGTGACCTGGACAACACCGCCACTAATGGTGATGGTCCACTGGTTCTTATGGACCGCGCGGTGGTGCGCAGCACACACCAGAGCGAGATTCTGCAGGCTGGTCGGTCCGCCGTCGACCCAATGGATCACGTGGTGGGCATGACACATCCACGGCGGCGCCTTACACACCACGCAACCCTTGTCGCGCTTGTTCAACGCCCGGCGAATGTAGCGGTTCACGAACCGCTGCTCGGTGCCGACATCCAGCGGCTGCGAATCCCCACCCAGCACAATCGGCAAGATCGCCGCATCACAGGCCAGCAGCCGGACAGCACCCGCGGACAGGTTCCCGCCGAACACCAACTCACCCATCCCACCCGATCCACCGGCCGCACTGGTGGCACCCGATCCACCGGCAGCACCGGTCGCATGGACTGCGCTGCTGTTGAAGGCGTCGGGGATGTCTGTGAGAGCGTTTTTGAGGTCGTTGAAGTCGATGGTGACGGTCAGGTGTGGAACGCCGGGGTAGTCGGGGTTGCCTGCCGCGGCGTCCGAGATCACCGCCAACGCATCGGCTTGGCGCTCTTCCAGAGACCGCGGGTCACGTTCACCATCGACCGTCTTGTGCGGCGCGGCGAGGGTGTGGACCTGGGTCTTGAACTGTTCGCCGGTGGCGCCGGGCAGGAACCCGGAGATCTTCACGCCGCCTTCGACGTCCCGTAGCCGCAGTGACCGTTTCGCCTGGGCTTCGTCCTCGGCCGGTTCCGGGCCGTCGGTGTCGAGGCGGGCGAGGACGTCGCGGCCGAATTTGGCGAGTTCGCGGGGGTTGGTGTGTTGGGCGGCCTGGATCATTTCGCGTTCGGCGACGTCGAGGACGTCGACCGGGACCGTGGAGGGCGCCTTTTCCAGGGTCGACACGATGACCTTGGCCAGGTCCGGGTTCAGGGTCGCCGGTTCCGTGGGGTTTGCGGGGTCGGGTAGCGCGTCGGCCACCGCCTGATATTTGGGTAGGGCCTTGGCGAAGGCAAGGTCTTTGCGGACGTCGGTGGGGATGAGCTGGTAGCGGTGGGCGAGGAGTTCGGTGGTGTCGCGGGCGCCGAGGTCTTGGGCGGTGCCCAGCTGGTCGAGGCGGGCCATGGCTTCGAGTTCCCAGGTCGCGATCAGGGACTTGATGACCTGCGCGGTGTCGAGAGCTGACAGCAGTTCGCTGCCGCTCTGTGTGTACACCGGTGGCATCGCCATGATCTCCATACCTCAGAGCATAGACACGTCCACCGACAGTTTTCGAGCCCAGAACCCTTTATCTACAAGGGATGTGTGGGCTGTTGGTGTGGGCTGGTTGCCTGCTCAACTTGCCCACACCTGGTTGGTCGGTCGGGGGTGTTGGTGGTGGCCTTGGTCGGTGGATTTTCGTCACCGAGCACCCCAAATCCACCGGATAGTGAAAGCTCTCGCACCTCAGCCCCTGCTCCCGCAGGGAGGTGCCAACCTTAGATGCGGTAGCCAAGTCGGCCACAAGAGCGCTCAGGCAACCGAGACGGTCACTCACTTAGTCACTCAGGTCATGAAAAAGGGCCGGTTCTCCGAGTGGAGAACCGGCCCTTGACCTGTGGTGGAGCTTAGGGGATTCGAACCCCTGACCTCTTCCATGCCATGGAAGCGCGCTACCAACTGCGCCAAAGCCCCGCGGTGTAGTTCCTTGCGACTCCGAAAGCTTAGCGGATAGGGGGCGGAGAAGAAAAATCGGATACCTGGCTGCAGACGGTGAGCTAGATGACACGCTCCCCAAGGGTGTCAGGCTTGCACTACCGCCCTGAGAGTTGATGCACCTGGGCACACCGTCCCCGAGGGCAGTCGCCCAATCCGACTGCTCGGATCCGGCCGGCGTCGTACACGGTGGCTGGCCGCCGCGGCGGCCGGTCCTACGGAAGCCAGAGTGGCTGGCGCGGCTTGCGGCTGGGCGGGATGGTGTGCTCGGTCACTGACCTCACCTGCGGCGGAAGGATGGCATCGCGTCAGCCGGCAAAATCGGCGTGGCGTTGGTGACTGCAATCCGGTGACTGGTCGGGGTTGGTGCGGGTTCACGGATGATTGCTGCCGCTATGAGCCTGTTGCGATTTGGCCGGCGGCATCCTCCCCAAACCGGTTCGGGGAGGATTTGGGACCGATTCGGGGGGTGAACGCTCCCCGGTTCGCCTTCCAGGATGACGAAACTCTCCCCGAACCGGTTTGGGGAGAGATAACGCAACAGGCTCTGGGTGGCAGTAGATCCCCGCAGAGGTGGTTGGTGTGCTCCCGATTCGCGCCGCACCGGACAGGCCGGACACGTACCCGGTGGCTGGCCGCCGCGGCGGCCGACTTACTGAAGCGCTAAGCGGGCGTCGCCTGGGGCTGAGGGGGATGGCGAGGCTGGTGACCGCGTGCCCGTCGCCTGAGCTTCCGGGCTTCGGTTGCGGCGCCGGAAAACGAGGGGATCTCCCCGCAAGTTGACGGTTCTCCCCTCAAATTTTGGGCAGAGAAGGGTCAACTTGAACGGATATCCAGCCAAATGCCGCAGGCTGGCAGACAACCCCAACCGCAGTGGTCAACCGCGGCGGCGGGTCACCTGACAGGCCTCCTCGCCGTCGGGAGCAACTACAACCCGTCAGCCACAAGCAACGGGGAACCTCGGTCACCGGCCTCGCCATCCGGCCCAGCCGAAGACCACCCCAGCCACCCGCTTCAGTAGAACCGGCCGCAGCGGCGATCAGCCAGCGAGTACGACGCCGGCCGAATGCGAGCGGACGGATGGGACGCGCGCATTCGGGGAGGAGGGGCTCCTGGCCAGGCGAAGACCTCAGCCACCGCGACCGATCACCTGCGGCGATATCGCAACAGGCACCTGGGGGCAGTAGGTCTCCGTGACCCTCAGGCTCGTGAGGAATGCGGGCTGGTGGCCGGCTGGCCAGTCCGTCGGCCACGGCAGTCGGCGGAACCACGGCCGAGGTTGTCGCCGGAGGCGACTGAAGGGGGCGCCGCGGAGCGGTGGCTTTAGCGTTGGGGGTCGTCGGACATTACTGGTTCGGGGAGGGAGCCGGCGTTCCATTCTTCGATGCGCCAGCGGTTGGTGCGGGTGCTGGGGAGGAGGGAGACCCAGTTGCAGTTGGAGAGGCCGCCGAAGGCGGGCCAGTGGGGGTCTGGGATGGATAGGAAGCGGCAGATGCCTACGCGGGCGGCCAGGCCGTGGGTGGCGATGACTGTGGTGTCGGAGGCCTCGCCCTGGACGCAGATGCGGGTGAGGGCTTCGGCGAACCGGGCGGCTACTTCTTCGACGGTTTCGCCGGCGGTGCCGCGGCGCTGGGATTCGCCGGCTTTGATGCGGGCGGCGGCCTCGGGGTTGCGGGCGGCCAGTTCGGCCTGGGTCAGGCCGGCCCAGTCGTCGACGTCGATCTCGCGCAGGGCCTTGTCGTACTCGATCGGGAGACCGGTCAGGACGGCCAGCTCGCCGGCGGTGGCGGCGGCGCGCTGGAGGTCGCTGGAGAACAGGCGGGTGGGGGCCAGGGCGGCGAGGCGGGCAGCGGCGGCGCGGGCCTGGCCGATGCCTACCTCGTCGAGCGGGATGTCGGCCTGGCCCTGGATCTTGTCCTGCAGGTTCCACGCGGTCCGGCCGTGCCGCCAGACGATCAGTCGCCCAACAGTCATTCGGCCGAACCCGAAGCCGAGCCCGAGTCTGGGCCCGCGCCGGGGACGTCGGACGGCAGCTTGATCACCGGGCAGTCGCGCCACAGCCGCTCGAGGGAGTAGAAGCTGCGCTCCTCGTCGTGCTGGACGTGGATGACGATCTCCAGGTAGTCGAGCAGCACCCAACGGCCTTCGCGAGCGCCCTCCCGGCGTACCGGCTTGGCGTCGAAGTCGACCCGGAGCTTCTCCTCGACGGCGTCGACGATGGCGCGCACCTGACGGTCGTTGGAGGCGGACGCGACCAGGAAGGCGTCGGTGATGGCGAGCTGCTCGGAGACGTCGAAGGCGAGGACGTTCTCGGCCTTCTTGTCGTGGGCAGCCTCGGCGGCCGCGGTGAGCAGCTCGATGGCGCGTTCTGAGGCTGGCATTAACTAATCCTTTGAAAAAATTGCAGAGTCTAACGGTTGGTGTAGAGCTCGCGCTTGGCGATGTACTGGACGATGCCGTCCGGGACGAGATACCAGGTCGGGTTGCCCTTGGCGACCCGGGCGCGGCATTCGGTCGACGAGATCGCCAGCGCCGGGACTTCCAGCAAGGTGATCCGGTCCATCGGCAGCTTGTCCAGCGGCAGCTCGAGACTCTCGGTCCCGGGCCGCGTACAGCCGACGAACTGCGCGAGTTTGAACATCTCGTCGACGTCGCGCCAGGTGAGGATCTGGGCCAGCGCGTCGGCACCGGTGATGAAGAACAGCTCCGCGTCCGGATAGAGCGCGGACAGGTCGCGCAGCGTGTCGATCGTGTACGTCGGTCCCGGCCGGTCGATGTCGACCCGGCTGACCGAGAAGCGCGGGTTCGAGGCGGTCGCGATCACCGTCATCAGATACCGGTCCTCGGCCGCGGAGACGTCGCGATCGAGCTTCTGCCAGGGCTGGCCGGTCGGGACGAAGATGACCTCGTCCAGATCGAAGTACGCCTGGACCTCGCTGGCGGCGACGAGGTGGCCGTGGTGGATCGGGTCGAACGTCCCACCCATCACGCCCAGCCGGCGGACCCGCTCGACGGCAGTCATATCAGCTGTGCGGCCGGCCCTTGCCCAGGATCACGGTGACGAGCACCAGCAGCACCAGGACGAAGAGCGCGAACCCGCCGTACCACCACGGCGAGATGTGGGCGGCCTCGGAGGCCTCCTCGAGGGCCGCGAGCTGCGGCACGACAAGCTTGAGCATGGGCAGAGCCTATCTCGTGACCGGACACAGGAGCGCGACCGGTGGCACTCGTGGCCATCCGGTCGCGCAGGAGGTCGGTATCAGTTGGTGCGGGCGTGACGGGTCAGCAGCCGGCGCCAGAAGGACGGGACGGCGGCGGCGCGCTGGTACTGCGCGGCGACACGGTGCATCTCGTCGATGTGGGCACGGGCAACGTCGGGGGTGATCATGATTCCTTCACTGGGTTGTCTGCTCGGTTGGAGCGGACGGCTCCAACACCTCAAATTGTACGACAATCTGACGGTCCAGACAAACGAATTAAAGGCAGACTGGGTCACATGCCTACGAATCTGCGGCAAACAGGAGGTTCACACCATATGGACGTGATCGATCGGCAGCTGATCGAGGCCTTGCGGCTGAACGGCCGCTCCAGCTGGGCCGAGCTCGGCCGGGTGGTCGGACTGTCCGGTCCGAGCGTCCAGGAGCGGGTACGGCGCCTCGAGGAGCGCGGCGTTCTCCTCGGCTACCGCGCGATCGTGGCGCCCAGCGAGGTCGGCCTCGGCACGAGCGCGCTGATCGGCCTGTTCCAGCGCGACGACGTGGAGACCGACGACATCGTCGACCAGGTCCGCGAGATCCCCGCGGTCGAGGACTGCTGGTTCGTCGCCGGCGACCAGGAGCTCGTGGTGAAGATCCGCGTCGCCGACGTCAGCCAGCTGGAGGCCGTGGTCGGCTCCCTGCGCCGCGTGAACGGCGTCGTCCGGACCCGCACCACGGTCGTCCTCTCCACCCGCTGGGAAGGCCGCCCGGCGCCGCTGCCGGAGCCCCCGGCATGAGCGAGGTCGAGGTGTGGTGGGCGGGAATCGGGCAGGCTCGGGAGGAGTTCCTGGCCGACCTGAACGTGGTCGAGCAGGAGCGGTACGCGCGGTACCGGCGGGATGCTGACAAGGCGCGATTCCTGCTGGGGGTGACGCTGGTACGGCGATTGCTCGGGGAACGCATGTCCGTGCCGCCGGCGAGCGTCGTACTGGATCGGAGGTGTCCCGACTGCGGGAAGCCGCATGGGAAGGTGCGCGCCGAGGGGGTCGAGTTGTCGGTGTCGCATTCGGGCGACTGGGTTGGCTTGGCGATCGGTACGGCGCCGGTCGGGCTCGATGTGGAGCGGATCGACTCCGTGCAGGAGGTCGACGGGGTTGCGGGGATGAGCCTCGCGCCGGAGGAACTGCAGGAGCTCAAGCGGTATGACGGGATCGACAAGGCGCGGGCATTCACGCGGTACTGGACGCGAAAGGAGGCGCTGGTCAAGGCGACCGGCGCCGGGCTCGGGACCGCGCTGTGGACCGTGGTGGTGAGTGCGCCGGATCAGCCGCCCGCCGTGGTCAGCTGGGACGGCGGGCCGGCGCAGCTCAGCGACCTGGAGATCGATGCCGACCACCGGGCGGCCCTGGCGGTCCTGAGCGCCGAGCCGATCACGGTGGTGGTCGATCAGTTCCGGGTTTGACCTTCGCCGGTGACGACGTACTTGGTCGAGGTCATCTCCGGCAGACCCATCGGGCCGCGGGCGTGCAGCTTCTGGGTGGAGATCCCGATCTCGGCGCCGAAGCCGAACTCGCCGCCGTCGGTGAACCGCGTGCTCGCGTTCACCACGACCGCCGCCGAGTCGACCGCCTGCACGAAGCGCCGCGCGGCCGCCTGCGAGCGGGTGATGATCGCGTCCGTGTGCCCAGAGCTGTAGCGACGGATGTGCTGTACGGCGCTCTCCAGCGACTCGACCACCGCCGCCGACAGGTCGAGTGAGTTGTACTCGGTCCCGAAGTCCTCGTCCGTCGCCGCGACAATGTCCTTGCCCGCAGCAACAACCGTCGGATCGCCGTGCACCGTCACACCAGCAGAAGCCAGCGCAGGAAGGGCAAGCGCCAAGAACGCCGGAGCGACGTCGGCGTGCACCAGCAGCGACTCGGCCGCGTTGCACACGCTCGGCCGCTGCGTCTTCGAGTTCAGCAAGATGTCCAGCGCGAGATCGAGGTCGGCCTCAGCATCGACGTACACGTGGCAGTTCCCGACGCCCGTCTCGATCACCGGCACGGTCGACTCGCTGACCACGGTCTGGATCAGCCCCGCTCCCCCGCGCGGGATCAGCACGTCGACGAGCCCACGCGCCTGCATGAGCTCCTTCACCGCGGCGCGATCCGTCGGCACGCCCTGCACCACATCGGCCGGCAACCCCACCGAGACCGCGGCATCCCGCAGTACGGCGATGATCGCGACATTGGAGGCGGCTGCGGACGAGGAACCGCGCAGCAGCACCGCGTTGCCCGACTTCAAGCAGATGCCGGCCGCGTCGGCCGTCACGTTCGGCCGGGCCTCGTAGATGATCCCGACGACCCCGAACGGGACCCGGACCTGACGAAGCTCGAGCCCGTTCGGCAGCGTGTACCCGCGGACCACCTCGCCGACCGGATCAGTCAGCCCGGCCAACTGCTCCAGCCCGGCCGCCATCGCGTCGACCCGGCCCGCGTCCAGCGCCAACCGGTCGACGGTGGATTCCGGCGTACCGGCCTCGCGTGCCGCGGCGACATCCTGAGCGTTCGCGGCCACGATCGGCTCGGTGTTCGCTCGCAGGGCCGCTGCCATCGCATGCAGTGCCGCGTCCTTGGTCGCCCGCGAGGCTTCCGCCAACGCGTACGACGCTTCCCGCGCCCGCCGGGCCAGCTCGATGATCTCGCTCACGTGTTCATCGTAGGACGCACCCCACCCTCTCTGCCCCGCCGTCTCAGGCGCGGCAACCGCGCGATCGCGTGCGACAACGGCACCACCGCCGCGAGCGCGAGATTCAGCCGCCGATCGGACGGCGCGATCGGCACTCCGGCCCGCTTCAGCTGACGCCAGGCCCAGACCGAGTACGGAATCACCACCAGCGGCGTGGTCACCAGCCCCGGCGTATACCGGCGCAGTGCAACCGACTGCGCGATATGCGTCCCGGCGTGCAACCCGAAGCCCACCAGCGAAGCCTGGAAGAACTTGCTCCGCCCACCCGTCGCTGCGCCGGCCGCCGAAGCCGCCGCCATCGCAAGCCCGGTCAAACCGATTGCAGTCGCTGCCTCCGTCGCCGACATAGGCAACGCGCGCTCCGCTGCCGCCGCGGCCCGGAGTGACGTCGATTGGGCATCGACAGGGCTGATGCGGTCGAGCGCCTCAGCCAACTGGGCCGGAGCCTGGTGCGACCAGCGCGACATGGTCACGAGCTCTTCGAGGTCATGGATGATCCAGGCCGCGAGCAGACCCCAGGCGACGCGCTTCACAGCAGCACCAGATCGTCTCGGTGGACTACCTCGCGTTCGTAGGCTGGGCCTAGTTCGCGGGCTAGGTCTCGGGTGGAGCGGCCTAGGAGGGTGGGGAGTTCGGCGGCGTCGTAGTTCACCAGACCGCGCGCGACGACGACACCGGACGGCGACACCAGGTCGACGGGGTCGCCGGCCACGAAGGTGCCTTCGACGGCGGTGATACCGGCGGGCAATAGCGACGTACGGCGCTCTGTGACCGCGCGGACCGCGCCCTCGTCGAGCCGGAGGATGCCGACGCCGGAGGTGGCGTGCGCGAGCCAGAGCATGCGGGTCTTCTGGCGACGGCCGGTCGGGTGGAAGAGGGTGCCGACACGCTTGCCCTGCAAGGCGTCTGCGACCAGCGCGGCCGACGTCAGCACGACCGGGATCCCGGCCTCGGTGGCGATCGCGGCCGCCTCGACCTTGGTCTGCATGCCGCCGGTCCCGACGCCGGACGAACCGGTCTTACCGATCGCGAGCGGCTCCAGGTCGGCGGCGCCCCGAACCTCGGTGACCATCGTCGTGCCCGGTTTGCGCGGATCGCCGTCGTACAGGCCGTCGACGTCCGAGAGCAGCAGCAAGAGATCCGCGTGCACGAGGTGGCTGGTGAGCGCGGCCAGCCGGTCGTTGTCGCCGAAGCGGATCTCGGTGGTGGCGACCGTGTCGTTCTCGTTGACGATCGGTACGACGCCGAGCTCCAGCAGCCGCGCGAACGTCCGGAACGCGTTGCGGTAGTGGCTGCGCCGGGTAACGTCATCGACCGTCAGCAACACCTGACCGACCCGCAGGTTGTGCGCGGCGAACGCGTCGCTGTAACGAGCCATCAGCTCGCCCTGGCCGACCGAAGCGGCCGCCTGCTGCGTCGCCAGGTCACGCGGTCGCGACCGCAGCCCCATCGGCGCCAGCCCGGCCGCGATCGCCCCCGAGGAGACGAGCACGACCTCGGTCCCGGTCGCCCGGCGCGCCGCGATGGCGTCCACGAGCGGCCGGAGCCGGTCCAGGTCGATCCGGCCGCGCTGGGTCAGCGACGACGAGCCGACCTTGACGACAATTCGCGTGGCCTCGACGGCCTCCGCGCGCATGTTCATCAGGTATCAACCGTTCAGTCGTGTCTGGTGATTCGTCGCCGTAGCGAGCATGTGCTCGGCACGGTGCATCGGCGTGCTGGAGAGGGGGCCTCGATGTGGTTTATCGTGGCCCCCTCTCCAGTGCGGCGAGGTGCCGTGCCGAGTGCAGCGCAGTAGGCGAGGAATCACCAGACACGACTTAGTCGAGTTCCTTCTGCAGAGCGAGCTCGCGTGCTTCCTTGCGCGCCAGCTTCTCCGCCTTCTCCGCAGCTCGCTTGGCCTCGGCCGGGGACAGGTCGACCTCGTCCTCGACCCAGCCCTGCCCGTACTCCGACAGGTCGGTCTTGGCCTCCCCGGACCGGAGCGCGTGGTACTCCTCGTCCTTGCGCCGGCGCCGCTGCAGCGCGGGCCGGTCCTCCTCGAGCCGCTGGTCCTCGCCACGGCGGGACAACAGCTCCGCTCCGGCCTGGACCTCGGGCGCGAAGTCGAACATGACCGCGTTCGGGCCGTCGCCGATGACGACGCCGTCGCCCTCGATCGCGCCGCCCTCGAGCAGCGCCCGCTCGACGCCGAGCCGGTTCAGCCGGTCGGCCAGGTAGCCGACGGCCTCCGGGTTGCTGAAGTCGGTCTGCTTGACCCAGCGCTCGGGCTTGGCGCCCTGCACCAGCCAGCCGCCGTCCTCCGGCAGCTTCTTGACCTTGAACTCGGGCCCGCCCTGGACCTGCGGCCGGATGATGATCCGCGTGTTGTCGGGCTTCTCCTCCTCGGCACGGCGCTTGACCACGATCTCGGCCATCGCGAACTTCAAGGCCTCCAGGCCTTCGTGCGAAGCGGTCGAGATCGGGAACACCCGCAGTCCGCGCTGCTCCAGGCCCTCTTGCACCATCTCCGCGATCTCGCGCGCGTCCGGTACGTCGATCTTGTTCAGGGCAACGAGTCGCGGCCGGTCCTCGAGCCCGCCGTGGGCGGTCAGCTCGGCCTCGATCGTGTCGAGGTCGCTGAGCGGGTCACGGCCCGGCTCGTACGTCGCGCAGTCGATGACATGCACGAGCGCCGCACACCGCTCCACGTGCCGCAGGAAGTCGTGCCCGAGCCCGCGGCCCTCGCTGGCGCCCTCGATCAGGCCCGGTACGTCGGCCACGGTGAAGGTGGTCTCGCCCGCGACCACGACCCCGAGGTTCGGAATCAAGGTGGTGAAGGGGTAATCGGCGATCTTCGGCCGGGCGCGGCTGATCGACGCGATCAGCGACGACTTGCCCGCGCTCGGGAAACCGACCAGACCGATGTCGGCGACAACCTTCAGCTCGAGGACGAGTGTGCGCTCCTCGCCGTCCTCACCGAGCAGTGCGAAACCGGGCGCCTTGCGGGCGCTGCTGGCCAGGGCCGCGTTGCCCAGACCGCCCTTACCGCCTTGCGCTGCAACGAATTCGGCGCCAGGACCGACGAGGTCCGCGAGCAGCTCGCCGTCCGCCGTACTGATGACTGTGCCGTCCGGGACCGGCAGGATGACGGTGTCGCCGTTGCTGCCGGCCTGGTGGTCACCCTTGCCCTGGGCACCATTCGTCCCGGCGCGGTGGCTGGAACGGTGGTAGTCGACGAGCGTGGTGGTGTCCGGGTCGACGCGCAGGATCACGCTGCCGCCGTCACCGCCGTTGCCGCCGTCGGGACCGCCGAGGGGCTTGAACTTCTCCCGGTGCACCGAGGCACATCCGTGTCCGCCGCGGCCTGCAGTGACGTGCACCGTCACGCGGTCGACAAAGCTGGGGATCGCCATCGGTGGTTCTCAACTTCCTGTAGCCAAATAGAAATTGCTCAGTTGCCTAAGACAGCAAGAGAGCGGGTCCGCGGTATTCCGCGACCCGCTCTCTTGGAAGAGCTGTGAAAAAACCCGGGTGGCGGTACTACTCCGCCGGGGCCGGGACGATGTTGACGACGCGGCGGCCGCGGCGGGTGCCGAACTCCACCTTGCCCTCGGCGAGCGCGAACAGCGTGTCGTCGCCGCCACGGCCGACCAGGACGCCCGGGTGGAAGTGGGTGCCCCGCTGGCGAACGAGGATCTCGCCGGCGTTGACCAGCTGGCCGCCGAAGCGCTTCACGCCGAGGCGCTGTGCGTTGGAGTCACGACCGTTGCGGGTCGAGGCTGCTCCCTTTTTGTGTGCCATGAGTTATTCAGCTCACTTCTTAGCGTCGATCGCGGTGACCTTGACCTGGGTGTAGTGCTGGCGGTGCCCCTGGCGCTTCCGGTAACCGGTCTTGTTCTTGTACTTCAGGATGTGGATCTTGGGTCCCTTGGTGCGGCCGAGAACCTCAGCCGACACGGCTACCTTGGCCAGCGCCGCAGCGTCGGTCGTCACGGTGTCGCCATCGACGACCAGAACCGCGGACAGCGCGACGGTGTCGCCCACTGCGTCCGTCAGGCTGTCGATCTCGATGACATCGCCGACGGCGACCTTCTGCTGGGTGCCGCCACTGCGCACGATCGCGTACACCGTGGATCTCACTCTCTGCTGGAATGGAAAACTTACGGGGGCCTGCACAGACCATGCGGCCCACACAAACATGAGGCACGCGGATCGCGCGCCGAAGCTCAAGTTTACGGGTCCCCTCACAGACGGGTCAAACTGGCTCACCCGGCCCCGAGGGGACGCCGCTCACATTGTCAGCTGCTGGTGCTCACGAGCTCCTGGGTCTCACTGCCCGCAGCGGACCCGTTGCTGCTCGTTTCGGCCTCAGCGGCCGCCTTACCGCGGCCCCGGCTGCTGCGCCGGCGTCGCGTGCTCTTGGTGCCGTTCTGCCCGCCCTCTGCCGACAGCTCAGCAGCCTCAGCCTGTACGTCGGCGGTCGGGAACCCGGTGGCTTCCGGGCTCACGGCCTCGTCCGCGTCGGTCGACACGGGGTAACCGGTCGGCTCCGGCGCGCCATTGGCCTCGTCCGCGTCCTTCTTGGCGGACGCAGCGGCGATCTGGGCCAGGCGCTGGGCAGCGTCCGCGTGGTGCTGAGCGGTCTCCGCCTCGGTGCTCTCCTCGTCGCCACGGCCCTTGCCGCGACGGCGACGGGAGCTCTTCCGGCCGGCCTCCTCGGCCTGGGCAGCCGGCTTGCTCTGCTCCTGGCCGTTGCCACCGTTGCCGTTACCGCCACCGTTGCTCGCGCCGTTGCCGCCACCGCCGGTGTTGTTGCCGCCGCCGGTGTTGCCACGACCGCCGTCCCGGCGCCGGGACTCCTTCGGCTCGTCGTGCAGGATCAGGCCGCGGCCACCGCAGTGGTCGCAGTTCTCGCTGAACGCCTCGAGCAGGCCGGTACCGATCCGCTTCCGGGTCATCTGGACCAGGCCGAGCGAGGTGACCTCCGCCACCTGGTGCTTGGTCCGGTCACGGCCCAGGCACTCGACCAGGCGACGCAGTACGAGGTCGCGGTTCGACTCCAGGACCATGTCGATGAAGTCGATCACGATGATGCCGCCGATGTCGCGCAACCGGAGCTGGCGGACGATCTCCTCGGCCGCCTCCAGGTTGTTCTTGGTGACGGTCTCCTCGAGGTTGCCGCCGGAACCGGTGAACTTGCCGGTGTTGACGTCGACGACCGTCATCGCCTCGGTGCGGTCGATGATCAGCGAACCACCCGAGGGCAGCCAGACCTTGCGGTCGAGCGCCTTCTTGATCTGCTCGTCGACCCGGAAGTTGGCGAAGACGTCACCGGAGTCGGCGTCGTTCCACTTCTCGACCCGGTCGACCAGGTGCGGCGCGACGCCCCCGACGTACTCGCGGACCTGGTCGTAGGCACGGTCACCGGAGATGACCAGCTTGGTGAAGTCCTCGGTGAACAGGTCGCGGACGACGCGGATCAGCAGGTCCGGCTCGGCGGACAGCATCTGCGGGGACTGACCGTTCTTCGACTTCTTGTCGATCTCGATCCACGCCTCCTGCAGGCGCGCCACATCCGACGTCAGCTCCTCCTCGGACGCACCCTCGGCCGCGGTCCGGACGATGACGCCGGCCTCGTCGGGAATGATGTCCTTGAGGATCGTCTTCAGGCGGTTCCGCTCGGTGTCGGGCAGCTTGCGGCTGATCCCGCCGTTGCCGCCGCGCGGGACGTAGACGACGTACCGGCCGGGGAGGCTGATCTGGTTGGTCAGCCGGGCGCCCTTGTGGCCGATCGGGTCCTTGGTCACCTGGACCAGGACCGACTGGCCGGACTTCAGCACCTGCTCGATCTTGCGCGGCCCGTTGGACCCGCCGAGCGTGGCCCAGTCGACCTCACCGGCGTACAGCACCGCGTTGCGGCCCTTGCCGATGTCGATGAACGCCGCCTCCATGCTGGGCAGCACGTTCTGCACGCGCCCCATGTAGACGTTGCCGATCAGCGAGGTGTGCTCGGCCTGGGCGACGTAGTGCTCGACCAGGACGTTGTCCTCGGAGACCGCGATCTGGGTCAGGTCGTCGCGGGACCGGATCACCATCGTCCGCTCGACCGACTCGCGGCGGGCCAGGAACTCGGCCTCGGTCACGATCGGCGCGCGGCGGCGACCGGCGGCGCGACCCTCACGGCGGCGCTGCTTCTTCGCCTCCAGCCGGGTCGAGCCCTCGATCGCGGTGACCTCGTTGGAGGTGTTCTTGCTGCGCGGCTCGCGGACCCGGACGACGATCTCGTCGGGGTCGTCGGCCGCGCCGGCGCCCTCTTCGCCCTTACGGCGACGGCGACGCCGGCGGCGACGCGACGAGCTGCCGCCGTCTTCGCCGTCGTCGGCCGAACCGTCCTGCTCGTCGTCCGCGGAGGCTTCCGCGTCGTCGGCGTCCTGGTCGGCGTTCTCGTCCTGGTCGTCCGAGCTGTCCTCGGCGTCACCGGTCTTGCGGCGACGACGCCCGCCACGGCGACGCCGGCGACGCCGGGTGCCCTCCGCGGAGTCGTCCTCGTCGCCGTCCTCGGCCTGTACGTCGTCAGCCTGCTCCTCGGCCGTCTCGTCGGCCTCGGTCTCGTCCTCTTCGTCGTCCTCGAGCTCTTCGTCGACCGGGGTCTCGACGACCTCTTCGCGCGCCTCGGCGTCGCGGCCACGACGGCTCCGGCGACGGCGGGACGTGCTCGGCTGCTCGTCGTCACCCTGCTCGACGACCGGCGCGGCCTCTTCCGAGACCTCGACGGCCTGCGCCGCACGCGAGCCGCGCCCGCGGCGACCGCTCGGCGCGGTCTCGGTGGTCTCGACCTGGGTGGTCTCGCTCTGCTCGGTCTGCGCGCCCTTGGCGCCGCGACGGCTCCGCGAACTGCGGGCGGTCGGCTCGGTCGCCTCGACCGGGCTGGTGGCCGCGGCCTCGGCCGGAGCGTTGCTCGGCACGGTCGGGGCCTGGAACAGCACTGCGGCAGCGGCCGGAGCGCGCCGGCGGGTGCGACGCGGGGTGGTCTCTTCAACAGCCGGTACGTCGGCCTCGGCCGACGTACCGTCCACCGTCGGGAAGAGCGGGGTCGCCTCGGATGCGGCGGGCGCGTCAGCAGCGGGCTGGCCGCCGCGGCGCCGCGAAGTGCGCTTGGTGGCAGTCCGACCGGAGTCGCCAGCGCCGTCGGCCGAGCCAGCGGAGGCCGCGGTCGCGCCGGACGAGCCGGAATCGGCGGTGGCGGCAGCAGAGCTGCGCACGTGGGAGGTACCGGTGAAGGTGGTCGGGCGGGCGGGAGCCGGCGCGGCCTCAACGGTCTCGGCGGCCTCGGTGGTGCCGCGGCGGGAGCGCGTCCGGCGGGCGGGAGCCTGCTCGGCGTCAGCCACCGGGCCGTCGGTGACGGGGGTGTCGGTCGCTACCAGGGTGGCAGCGGCCTTCTTGGTGGTGGTGCGCTTGCGCGCAGCGGTCTTCTTGGCCGGCGCCTCCTCAACCGGCGCGGCCTCGAACAGGTCCGGGGCGGCGGTCTTCTTGGCGGCGCGCTTCGTCGCGGTGCGCTTGACCGGGGTCTCGGCGGCGGCCTTCTTGGCCGGTGCCTTCTTCGCGACGGCCTTCTTGGCCGGCGCCTTCTTCGCGGTCCGCGGCGCCGGGTCGGCGGCTACGGCGTCCGACTGGGTCGGGACCTCAGCGGACTTGGCGACCCGCTTGCGCGGGGTGGTCGCCTTCTTGGCCACGGTCTTCTTCGCTGCCTTCTTGGCAGTCGAACGGGCGGTGGCAGCCTCGGTGGTCGGCTCGTTGTCGAGCATGTGGTGCGGTCTCCTCAAGCCCGGCGGCGCATCCTGCGACCCCTGTCACGGGTCCGGCGCTGCTGCCTGGCGGTCACGGTTCGCCGCTCCTGGCATTTGCCGGGGCGACGGAAGCCTGCGGGATCCGCTCCACCCGGGCTCAGGGCACAGAGGGAGCGGCGGCGTCGCCCTCCGCTGTATGCGTCTGGTGGGGACCTGCCTGGCCGGTCGCGGTCGCCTGGTTGGCGTCGCGGTCACGAGCGAGCGGGTCGTCCACTGTGCCGGTTGCCGCGAGGTGCGGGCCCTGGGCGAGCCTGGTCAGAAGAGCCGGGCCCGTCACCGGGAGCGTCGCTACTTCGAGCAAGCCGGCGAGAACGTCGTCGGGTCTCACGGCCGGGGTTCCGTGCCGTAACACCACTTGCAGTATCGCACATGTCTCAACCGACGCCGGTTCACTACCGACGGTGAGTCGGAGAACGGCATCTCGACAGTCGAACGAGCGAATCCCCCGTTTGGTCATGCGCTCGACCGTGATTTCGGTCCTGGCGAGGAACTCCGCGACCGCCCCGGCGGCTGCTTCCGGATCGACCCCCGGCAACGCGATCAGCCACTCACTGGCCTCCAGCTGGTCGGCCAGGGCACCGGGCCCGGCGACCACCACCTCGAGCACGTCCAGCCCCGGCGGCAGCGCCTCGTCCAGGGCGGCGCGGACCTGCTCCGCGTCGCGCTCCTGTGTGAGCGAGATCTCCAAGTACTCCGCTTCCGAGGCGGCTCCGGTCGGCGCGGCACCGGCGTACGAGATCTTCGGGTGCGGGCTGAAGCCGTGCGAGAAGGCCACCGGGAGCTCGGCGCGGCGGACCGCACGCTCGAACGCCCGCTGGAAGTCGCGGTGGGAGGTGAATCGCAGCCGCCCGCGCTTGGCGAACCGGATCCGCAGTTTCTGGACCGCGGGGAGCTGCTGCGACGGCGGAGCTTGAACAGGTGCCACCCCCGCATTGTGTCAGCAACCCGCCTAAGCACAGGACGTATACGCCTGCTGGGCCCCGGCCGCCGCCTGAAGCGGCGCCCAACTGGGGTGCAGTGGACGTATATGTCCTGTCGTTCGGAGGATCAGGGCTGGGCCGCGGATTTGCCGGTGAGGTAGAGGGCCCAGCCGAGGAGGCCGGTGGAGGCGAGGCCGAGGACGACGCGGAGGTTGTTGAAGGTGCGCCAGCGGGCCTCGTCGAAGGCGGCCCGGGCGGCGGTGACGTCGATCGTGTTCGGGTCGCCGGCCGCCTTGAGCGCGTCGTTCATCGGGACGTTGACGGCGATCGTGACGATCACCGTGATCAGGTAGAGCGCGAAGGCGACCGCGATCCAGGGCAGCGCCTTCTCCTTCAGGCTCAGCAGCCCGGCGAGCGCGGTCAGCAGCAGCGCGCCGACGAAGCCCAGGCCGAGGAAGACCGGGCCGACGATCGCCCGGTCGGCCGCCTGGAAGGCCCCGACGAAGGTCTTGTCGTCGACCTTGGCCAGTCCGGGCATGAAGGCGGTCGCGTAGGCCCAGTAGACCCCTGCCGTCAGCCCCGTGGTGATCGTGGCCGCTACCAGCGCCGCCACCCGCAGTCCGTTCATGTCACTCCTCCCAGTACGGCGGGGTGTCGTCCTCGCCGTACCGAGAAAGTTATGGCAGCGAACCTTTCACCGACATGTCGCGAAAACTCAGCTCCATGTCTGGTCGGCTCAGAGCTTCGCGCACTGACCGGATCGCGGTCCGGAGACCTGATTCGGAGCCTCCAGATTGGTCGGGGCGACCGCGTTCCCGGTGCAGGACAGCGGACCCAGGACGGTGTTGCCGGCCAGCGCGACCGGCTCGGTGCTGGTGGCCGCGCCGACCGCGACCGGGCCGCTGATCGTGCTGCCGATCAGGGCCGTGCTGCGGGTGGTTCCGGACAGCGAGACCGGGCCGCGCACGGTGGTCCGGAGGAGGTGGACATCGGCCGCCTTGGTGGCATTGACCGGGCCGGAGACGCGGGCATCGGTCGCGACCAGCGAGGCCCCGGCGGCAATCTGGACCGGGCCGTTGACCGTTGCCCCGGTCAAGCAGGTCACCCCGGATCGCACGGCCAGCGGTCCGTTGTGGGTCCCGGTGATCGTCGTCGTACAGGTGGGGGCCGGGCGCAACAACGTGACCGCGAACCGCCGCGGCGTACCGATATTGCCGGGGGCATCGATCGCGCGGTACTCGACCTGGTGCCGGCCGTAGCCGGGCGGCACGTCGTCCCACGGGACCACCCGCGGTACGCCGAGTTTGCCGTAGACGAGCTGGTCGATCGCCGTCCCCTCCGCGGTGAACTTGAACGGTGCGGAGGCGTCGGTCGGCCAGCCGAAGTAGTTGAACCAGCCGTCCCCGTCGACGCGGAACTCCGGTACGACGTACCCGGTGCTGTCGTCGGTCGCGGCCAGCTTCATCGTGAAGGCGTCGTTGTAGATGTACTCCGGGCCGGTCGGCTTCTGGACCGTGAGCAGCGGCTTGGACATCGACGAGGTGACGTCGGGCTCAACTCCGTCGACCTGCCAGGTCAGGGTCTGCGCCCCGACGGTCGCGCTGAGGGTGTGCCGACCGCTCAAGTGCAGCGACCCGAGGTCGAAGTCGCGGTCGTTGCCGGGGTTCTCGGCCGGTTGGCCGTCCACCTTCCAGGCGATCGCCGGCTGCTCGGTCTCCGACTGCGTCGTCTCGGCGTACACGACCTCGTCCGCGTTGACCGGGTGATCGGTGGCAGTCGATCCGGCGAAGGCAACCGGGGTGCTCGTGGGCTTGGCCGTCAGGGTCGTGTTGATCGACCAGGTCCGGGACGCGGTCGGCCGGACGGCGGGATCGCGGATGTAGTCGGTCGGGTCGACGACCTTTGCCGTGAGCGTGTGCACGCCCGGCGCGAGGTCGAGCGTGGCGAGGTCCACCGCACGCCTGTTGGCGGTCGGAAGCGTGCGGCCGTCGAGGGTCCAGGTGACGTCGAGCTCGTGACTGCTCGGGTGCAGGGTTTGCAGCCAGACAACCTGATCCGCGGCCACCACCTGACCGGCCGGCGTACTCGCCTGGAACAGGTTCGCACGCGACGAGATCCGCTGCGTCATCCGCTCCCGCGAGATCTGGTCGAAGTAGTAACCGAGGGTCTTCATCATCGAGTGCCGGCTCGGCCGCCAGACACCGGAACCGGCGTACATGCCGCCCTCGTAGCGCCCGATCGGGCCGCCGGATTCGGACGGCTCCCCCAGCCAGCGGAACCACTTCTGCTGCTGGTCCTTCATCTGCTTCTCGGTCAGCAGCGAGTGGTGGATCGACGACGGCTCAGTGCCCTCGTACGGCGCTCCGCGGTCGCCGCGGGCGTAGTAGTCGTACTCGTCCTGGAGGCCGCCGAGCGAATGGCCGAGCTCGTGCGGGGTGATCAGTGCGGACAAGGCGTTCCCGCCCGAGGCTGTCGCGTAGGTGCCACCGGCGCCGCCGTACGTGTCACTGTTGCCGATGGCAAGGATCTGCCGGTTGCCCGACGTGGTGCCCGGGACGAGATCGGCGTACGAGATCGAGGCGGTGGAGCTGACCGTGAGCAGGCGCTGGACGCTGTTCGGGTTGCAGCCGCCCCAGAACCCCATCTGGAGCGGGGTGTCGACCTTGGGCGAGGTGAGGTTCGGATCGCAGTCGACGCCGCTCTGCGGTGAGGCGATCTCGACGGCGTACACGTTGATGTAGTTGCGGTACGACTTGAACGGCTCGATGCTCCACAGCACGTTCAGGTGCTTGTCGACCTGCTCGCGGAACTTCGGCAGCTCGGTCGCCGTGTAGCCGTCGCCCATCACGATCAGGTTGAACCGGGACGCCGTCGGGCCGGTCACCTGGAGCGGGACCACCTTGGCGTCCGGGACCGCTTCTTCCTGGGCCTGGGCCTGAGCCGACGTACCGGTACCGATGAGTGCCGCGGCGAGGACGCCGACAACCGCTGTCAATCGTGTGATCCGCACGGCAGCAGCTTACGAACGCGGACCGGAACGCGTAAGGCGCTGCCGCGTGGCGGTTCCGAATGACCTGGTGCCCGTCCTAATTTGGATGCATGACCAATCCAATGGACGATGCCACCGCGGTCGAGCGCGAGCGGGTGATGCGCCCGGTGATCCGGCTGGTGATGGTCTATCTCGGGCTGAGCATCCTGATCGCGCTGCTCGTCACGGTCCTGCACAACAGCGTGCTCGACTACCAGTTCCTGCACGCCGCGAACCACGACTCCCCCGACCCCGCCGTACGGGACCAGGTCCGCGCGAGTCTGTCGTGGGGCCTGTGGTCCCGGCCGGTCTCGGCGGTGATCATCCTGCTGGTCTACCTGCGCATCATCAAAGGCCTGCGGAACGGCAAGCGCTCGTCGTACCGGCGGATCCGGATCGTGGCGGTCGTGGTCACCGTCCTGAACCTCTACTACATCGTCTCCGGGCAGAACCCGGTCTGGATGAGCATCGGTCAGGGACTGCAGATCGTTGTGCTGATCGCCACGTTCGTGCTCGCCAGCCGCCCCGATGTCAAGGCGCACTTCCACCCCGCGCCGAAGGTCTGACCCCACACCCCGGGTTCATGCGGCATCATGAGGGCTCGGGGAACGTGAGGAGAGGACATCGATGACGGAACCGGCGCAGTCACCACGGCCCGAGCGCAGGGTGGATCCGGTGGTGGACGCGGCGGCGGACGGTGACGGCCGGGGCATCTACTGGGTGCTCAAGAACGTCGTGGTCGGCCCGCCCGTCAAACGGCTCTTCCGGCCGATCGTGGAGGGCGCCGAGAACGTTCCGGCCGAGGGTGCGGCGATCATCGCCAGCAACCACCTCTCGTACGCCGACTGGATCTTCATGCCGCTGGTGCTCCGGCGGCGGGTGACATTCGTCGCAAAGTCCGACTACTTCACCGGCGCCGGGATCAAGGGCCGGTTCCAGCGCGGGTTCTTCAAGGGCACCGGCCAGGTGCCGATCGACCGCTCCGGCGGCTCGGCCTCCGAAGGCGCGATGCGGGCCGGGATGAAGGTGCTCGAGCGCGGCGACCTGTTCGGCATCTACCCCGAGGGCACCCGCTCGCACGACGGCCGGCTGTACAAGGGCCGGACCGGCGTGGCCCGGCTGGCGCTGGAGGCGAAGGTCCCGGTGATCCCGTGCGGGGTGATCGGCACCGACGTGGTCGCGCCGCCCGGGAAGGTGGTCGCGTCGTTCGCCTCCCCGACGGTCAAGTTCGGCGAGCCGCTGGACTTCTCGCGGTACGAGGGGATGGAGAGCGACCGGCTCATCCTGCGCGCCGTCACCGACGAGATCATGTACAAGATCATGGAGCTGTCCGGCCAGGAGTACATCGACATGTACGCCACCAAGGCCAAGTCCCTCGAGGGCCGGGCGACCACCGGCGCCCCGAAGAAGGTCCGTAAGTCGGACACCTGATCCGCTGGTTGAGATGACGCAGGGCTACTCTGGTGGGCGTGGACGGACCGATCGCGTACCAGGGTGAGCCCGGAGCCAACTCGGCGATGGCGTGCACCGAGATGTTTCCGGAGCGCGAACAGCTGCCCTGTACGACGTTCGAGGACGCCCTGGAGGCGGTGAGCAGCGGCCGCGCCGGGCTGGCGATGATCCCGATCGACAACTCGATCGCCGGCCGGGTCGCCGACATCCACCACCTGCTCCCCGAGTCCGGGCTGCACATCATCGGCGAGTACTTCCTGCCGATCCACTTCCAGCTGATGGCCGTGCCGGGTGGGTCGATCGACCAGATCCAGACGGTCCGCAGCCACGTGCACGCGCTCGGCCAGTGCCGCAAGATCATCCGCGAGCACGGCTGGTCGACCGTGGTCGCCGACGACACCGCGGGCGCCGCGCGTGAGGTGGCCGAGCTGGCCGATCCCTCAGTCGCGGCCTTGTCGCCGCGGGCGGCCGCTGATCTCTACGGTCTCGAGACGCTCGCAGAGGACGTCGAGGACGCGCACCACAACACGACCCGATTCCTCGTGCTGGCGCGCGAACCCGTCGTACCGGCCGTGGGTTCGGGCCCGATCGTGACGAGCTTCGTCTACCGCGTCCGGAACGTGTCGGCCGCGCTCTACAAGGCACTCGGCGGGTTCGCGACCAACAGCGTCAACATGACGAAGCTGGAGTCGTACCAGCTGGGCGGCACGTTCTTCGCGACCCAGTTCTACGCCGACATCGAAGGCCACCCCGAGGACCCGAACGTGGCCCTCGCCCTGGAAGAACTGGCCTTCTTCTCCGTCGAGGTCCGCCTCCTGGGCGTCTACCCCGCGCACCCCTTCCGGGCCCAGATCGCCGAACCAGCCGCGAACCGAGCCCTCCGCCCCCACCACTAGCCCAGGCACCGCCCAGCTCCCGCCTGCCGCCCAAAGGTGGGCCGCCTTCTCTTTGTGCACGAGACCCATCTTTGGGCGCCCACCAGTCACTTTTCGGGCCTCCAGATGGTTGGTGGATACCCAAAGATGAGTGGGGCGCACAAAGAGCCGCGGGGTGGTTGGGAATCGGGCGGCGGCTCTTTGGGCGCTAGGTGCGGGGTGGTCAGTCGTTGGTGAGCTTGATGATGGTTCGGCCGGGGGTGGTGAAGGCGGTTGCGGCTTCGGTGAGGGGGCGGACGCTGGTGACCAACGGCCTCAGGGTGCCGTTGTGGAGGCGGGTGGCGAGCTCGGTGAGTTGGGCTCGGTTGGGTTCGACCACGAAGAAGATGGCTCGGCCGTTGCGGGGGTGCACGGTGGGCGGGTCGGGGATGGTGACCAGGGTGCCGCCGGGGCGGACGAGGGCGGTGGAGCGGTCGCGGATGTCACCGCCGAGGACGTCCAGGACGACGTCGACCTCACCCACGTTCTCCAGGTTCTCGCCTTCCAGGGCGACGAATTCGTGCACACCCAGCTCGTCCGCGAAGGCCTGACCGGACGAGCGACCGGTGCCGATCACGTGGGCGCCTACCTCCAGGGCCAACTGGGCAGCGACTGAGCCGACCGCGCCGCCGACGCCGTGGATGAGGACGGTTTGGCCGGCCTCCAGGTGGGCGTGGTCGAAGAGGGCCTGCCAGGCGGTCAGGCCCGAGATCGGCAGGGCGGCCGCGGTCACGTGATCGATGCCGGTCGGCAGCGGAGCCAGGTTGCGCGCCTCGACGGCGACGTACTCGGCGAGGGTGCCGTTGCGGGTCCAGTCGGCCAGGCCGAAGACGCGTTGCCCGACCGTGAGTCCGGTGGTGCCGTAGCCCAGCTCGGCGACGACGCCCGACACCTCATGCCCCGGAACACTCGGCGTACGGTCGTTTCCGGCGCGGTCGGTCCAGGTGCCGGGCCACTCGAGCTCGCCGCGGGTGAAGCCGGCCGCGTGCACCCGGACGATGACGTCGTTCTCGGCGGCGTGCGGGTGCGGCAGGTCGGTCAGGGTCAGATCGAGTGCCTTCCGGTCCCGGACTGTGATGGCTTGCATGACGCTCCTTGGTCGATGATTGGCCCATGAACCTGGCACCGGAATGGACCACCGGCGTAGGCCCCTCTCACCATACAGTTGAATTATGAACGATTTCCTGATTCCCGTAACGCCCGCGGCGACGGCAGCGCTGGAGGTGGCCGAGGCCTATCAATCCCCCACACTGCAAAGCCATTCGCGCCGCGTCTACCTCTGGGCGACCGGACTCGCCGCACAGGAGAACATCCGGTACGACGACGAGCTGCTCTTCGTGGCGGCGATGTTCCACGACCTCGGTCTGGTCCCGGTGTTCGACAGCCACACCGTCTCCTTCGAGGAAGCCGCCGGTCATCTCGCGCGGGTGTTCGCCGCCGGAGCCGGTTGGTCGCCCGAACGCCGGGAACGGCTCGGCGAGGTCATCGTCCGGCACATGTGGCCGGACGTCAGCGTCGCCGAGGATCCCGAGGGGCACCTGATCTCCCGGGCGGCCGCGCTCGACATCGTCGGTAAGGACTTCGACGAACTCAGCCCCGAGTTCCGCGCCGACGTACTGGCGAAGTTCCCGCGGCTCGGGCTCACCGACGAGTTCCTCGCCTGTTTCCAGGCCCAGGCCGAGCGCAAGCCCGACAGCTCCGCCGCCCGCGCGATCAAGTCCGACCTCGGCAACCGGATCGCCGCCAACCCCCTCGACGCGTGAAAGTCGGTTGACCGTTGCCGGGCCGGCTGTGAGGCTCCGTGACTATGTCGAAGGTCGCGAAGCTGCACGATGACGAGGTTGAGATCGACGCGGAACTGGTGGCGCGTCTACTCGCCGAACAGTTCCCGGACTGGGCCGACGCTCCGATCGAGGTCGTCGCTTCCTCGGGCACCGACAACGTGACCTTCCGCGTCGGCGAGGACCTGGCCGCCCGGCTCCCCCGGACCGTCAGCACGCAGGGCCAGGTCGAGGAGGACCTCACCTGGCTGCCGCGCCTGGCCCCGCACCTCCCCCTCGCCGTACCCGAACCACTCGCCCTCGGCGAGCCCGGCGCGGGCTATCCCTTCACCTGGGGCGTCTATCGCTGGCTGGACGGCGAGGCCTTCGAGCTCGACCAACTCGCGGATCCGAATGCGGCCGCCCGGGATCTCGCCGAGTTCATCCGCGCTCTCCAGGCGGTCGACACGACCGGTGCTCCGGTCCCATCGGACGACCCCTTCAGCCGCGGTACGCCGCTGAAGCCGCGCGACGCGATGTTCCGTGAAGCCCTCGACCAGCTGCGCGACGAGTTCGACACCGAGCTCGTCCTTGAAGCCTGGGATGCCTCCCTGGCCGCCGACACCTACAGCGGCCCACCTGTCTGGGTCCACGGCGACCTGATGAGCGGCAACCTCCTAGTTGCCGACGGCAACCTCTCCGCCGTGATCGACTTCGGTACCGCCCGCGCCGCCGACCCAGCGGCCGACGTACTACCCGCCTGGTGGCTCTTCGAAGGCGACTCCCGCCAAGCCTTCCGCGACGCCCTGCAAGTCGACCGGACGACCTGGACCCGCGCCCGCGGCTGGGCCCTCTCGCTCTCGATGATCGCCATCCCCTACTACCGGACCCGCCGCCCCGACCCCAACCCCGGCGAACACCCCTTCATCACCGACCTCCTCACCGACTTCAAGGCGGACCGCTGACATGGACATCGTGCTGGTGGACGGGCAGGACGCTGCGGCGTTCGATCAGTTCTACAAGGTCAAGTACGACGCTCGGATGGAGCTGAAATTCCCAGTCTGCAACGGGCTTGAGGAAGCCCGGGCAGCGGTGACCGGGACGCATGCAGAGTTCCGCGCCGATGGGGTCGGGCTGGTTGAGGACGGCGTCTGGGTCGGGGTGGCCTGGTTCGACTGGTGGCTGCTGGGGACGAGGGACACGGTCGATGTAGAGATCGCCGTCGTACCGGAGTGGCGACGACGCGGGGTGGCCTCGCGGTTGCTGGAGGTTGCGGTCGAGCGGGCCCGGGGTGACTCCCGACGGGTGCTGGTCGGCAGCGATCTGGCCGGGGATCCGGTGACCGGAGAGAGCGCCGGTACGGCGTTCGCGGCCGCCCGCGGGTTTGTCCGCAAGCACGCGGAGTTGCACCAGGTCCTCGAACTCCCGATCCCGATCGCGCCGAAACCCGTTACTGGGTACGAGATTGTGCAGTGGCGGGAGCACGCACCGGATGAGTGGATCGAGCAGTTCGCCGATCTCCAGACCGGAATGGATGCGGACGTGCCGGCCGGTGAACGCACCACGGACACCGTGACCTGGACGCCGGCGCTGATTCGCGACGCCGAAGCGCGGCGACTAGCTCAAGGACGCTTCACCTACGTCACGGCTGCCGTCCACACCGCGAGCGGCGAACTCGCGGCGTACACACAAATGGGCGGCACCCCGGAGACGCCCGACCGACTGCTTCAGTACGACACCTACGTCCGGCGCTCCCACCGCGGGCACGGCCTCGGCCTCGCCGTGAAGGCACCCAACCTCCAAGCCCTGCAGACCGGCATCGGGCGCCCTGCAGTCCTGCACACCTGGAACGCCCCCGAGAACACCCCGATGATTGCCGTCAACAACAAACTCGGCTTCCGTCCGATCGCCCAGCGAACGGCCTGGGAGCTCAACGTCTAAGCGAAGGTCCAGGTTGGGTGGGTGGCTTGCAGCAAGGGCTGGTGGCCGGACCAGTCTCGGGCTGGTAGTGGGGTGACGTCGAGTAGGTCGGGGCGGCCGGCGTGGAGGTTGTAGCCCCAGGAGAAGGCGGCGAGGGGCTCTACGACGTGGGAGCGGATGACGTCGGGTACGACGACGAGGAAGGTCGAGGCTCGCCAGGTTCCGTCGGGGTGATCGGGGTTGGCGGGGGCGTCGAAGAAGGTCGGTAGGTAGCCGTAGGTGTAGAAGGGGTCGACAGGCGACAGGTTCGGGACGAGGTCGATCGTGACGTCGTCACCACGGGTGATCACCTGGATCCAGCCCATGATCGCCTCGATGCCCTGGCCGTGATAGCGCAGGCCCGCCGTACAGATCGGGAAGCCGCGGAAGGCCTCGGCGTCCAGGTCGGGGACGACGAGTTGATGCCCGGAGGCCCACGGATCGTCGTTCGGTACGACGCGCACCGAGATCAGCCCACGGTGCCCGCGGGTCTCGAACGGGAGGGACAACTCTCGGCGCATGCCTCAACCGTATGCTGCGGGTGTGTGGAGCCGCTGCCTGAACGCTCGTGACCTCGGTGGATTCCCGACCCGGTACGGCGTTCCGACCGCCGCCGGCGCGCTGTTCCGGACCGACAGCCCCGAGCTGCTGGACTCGCCTGGGCACACGGAGTTCGTGGCCGTTGACGCCGGGTTGATCCTCGATCTGCGGTCCGACTGGGAGCTGAAGGAACCGCATCCGTTCGCGGACGATCCGTCGTACCGGCGGATCCCGTGGATCGACCCGGCCGCCGAGGCACTGCGCGATCCGGCCGCTGAGCCGAACCTGGTGGACGTCTACCGGAACAGCCTGAGCCGGAACGCGGCCAACATCAGCCGCATCTTCCAGGCGATCGCGGATGCCCCATCGGATCGACCGGTGATCGTGCACTGCCGCGCTGGCAAGGACCGCACCGGGCTGGCGGTCGCATTGCTGCTTGAGCTCGTCGGAGTCCCCCGCGACGCGATCGCCGCGGACTATGCGATCAGTGAGGTCAACCTCGGCCTGCAGGACGGGCCGGATGTCTCGCGGACCCGACCGGAGACGATCCTCGGTTCGCTCGAGCATGTCGACGGTCAGCTCGGCGGAATCCGCACCTACCTGACCGGACTCGGTCTCACCGAAGCGCAGCTCCACAGACTGGCCAGTCGCCTGCTGCCGGTCGACGCACAGGCGGTGGCGTCCGACTTCGACTGTTGATGGACGCCGAGTCGACCATGGTCGAGAGCTAGCAGGCCGCGTGGGAGCTGGGTAGTACCGCCGATCTGCCGCTCGGCGAACTGGTCTTATCAACCGTATCGAAAGGCTCGACGCCGGTAATCCAGTGACCTAATCTGCTGCTCTTCTGTTAATTGATAACCGAAGGGACTGGGGATGAGGAAACTTCTGGTCATGGCAGTCGCCGCGGCGGCGGCTGCGGTGGGTCTGGTGGCACCGGTACAGGCACAGGCGAGCACGGCCGGCACACAGGCCTGCGATCTCTACATCTCGCGGGGCGTCTACACGAGCGCCGAGATGTTGTACGTCGCTGTCTCGCTGGACGGCTGCTCGACCAGCGTGATGGAGGTCCGGGTCGAGCTGTGGCGCGCGGACAGCAAGACCGGCCCCTTCACCAAGTTCGACGAGACGTACGCGTACTCCGGCGGTGGGGCCTGGTTCGGTCCTGGTACCGACTGCGGTTGGTGGAAGGGCGTCGCCTACTGGCAGGACCAGGTCGAGACCACTCCGGACGTCCTGTTCGCCTGCAGCTGACGGGTAGTTGACACGGGGCCCGTTGTCCCGCGGGCCCCGTGTCCTCTTGAGGTCAACCAGCACCACGGGCGGTGTCCGGCCGCGACCATCGTGGCGTGACCAATGCCGTCGTGACCGCGTTGCGGGAGATCGCCAACCGCGATCTCTATCAGCGCAACGCTTTCCACGTCACGAACCTGAACACCAGTGTGGACCGCCGTACGACGCGACGCCGCCAGCAGCACGTGATCGCCGTACTCGAGGCCGGTGCCGATCTGGAGACAACTGGATCCACCGATCCGGACGAACTGCGGCTCGCGTTCGACCGCCTGCTCGGTGATCCGCGCCGACGGCTCGTCGACGAGGTCTTCGGCGAGTGGGGCCGTCCGGACGGCGAGTGCGGCTGTGACACCCCAGTCCACCAAGCACATGACGAGGCGGTCTACGCACACGCCAGTGCGATCGAACTGCTCATCACCGCACCGCCACCACCCACGTCGCCGCAGCCCCCGGTCCGTGCGTCCTGGGAGCGGGCCGCCGAGCGGTGGACTGCTGCGCTACAGGACCCACAGTTCTGGCAGCACCTGCGCAACCGGGTCCTCGCCCTCGATGACTGGCAGCTGGCCGCCAGTGCGGTCGACCAGATCCGCAGTGAGCTGCCCAGGGCCCTGACCGGTCCCCTGCTCGACCTGGCGGCCTCTGGCGACTACACCGACCGCACAGCGCGGATGCTGCAGCAGTGGCAGATCCCCGGCACCCAGACCGAGCAGTGGGTGCTGGACACCTTGCGTCCGCAGTACGAGCGGACCGAAGACGCCGTCGTACAGCTGCTCCGGCGACAGCAGAACTCTCCCGACGAGGTAGACGGCGTCATCGCCGAGCTGGAGCGCAGTGTGCTGCCCAGCTACCGGCGGTTGCAGGTCCTGCTGCCCTCAGTGGCTTTCCAGCGGACGCTGACACTGCGCGACGACATCGCGCTCGTCTATCACAACGGTGCGGTCGAGATCGTCAACCACATCGGGACGGACCCACGGGTCGGCCCGTGGCTGCGGCAGGCCGAGGGCTACGCCGCCGGTGCGGAGATGCAGGCGAAGCTCGCTGAGACGGCGCAGGTCTACACCCTGATGGACCTGGCCAAGGATCGCCCGGCGGCGCAGCAGAAGGCGAATGCCGACGCCGAGGGCTGCGGCTGCCTGATCTTCGGGCTGGTGATTCTCGCCGTAGTGATCTACGTGCTGATCAAGGTCCTCTCATGACGGCCCTGCTGGATCCGGGCGACCGGGTCGGAGAAGCGCTGGTGGTGGACCGGCGACTCGGGTCAGGTGCGTTCGGTGAGGTCTACCGGGTGCGGCACGAGCATCTCGGGCTGCAGGCGATGAAGGTGTTCCGCGAGGTGACGTCGATCGAAGGCACCGACGAGTTGCTGGAAGAGGCGCGGCTGCTGTCGACACTCGGTCACCCCAACATCGTTCGCCTCTTCGATGCCGGCGTCGTACCGACCAGCGAGGGCCAGCGCGGGTACTTCACCATGGAGTACGTCTCGGGTGGCACTCTGCAGCAGCTGGCCGATGGCTACCGCCCGGCGCTACCGGTCGAGCTCGCCGTACAGGTGATCGAGCAGCTCGCCTCCGGGCTGGCCGCGGCTCACGAACGGACGCCGCCGATCCTGCATCGCGATCTGACACTGGCGAACGTCATGTACGGCTACGACGGTCAGCGGCTCCGGATCCGGATCTCCGACTTCGGGCTGGCGAAGAGCGCCAACCCGATCACCATGCTGGCGAGCGCGCAGGGCACCTACGTCTTCATGGCTCCTGAGGTACTGCGGGACTTCGGCTACTCGACCGCATCGGACGTCTGGTCGATCGGAGTGATCGGCTACCTGCTGCTGACCGGACTGCTCCCGTACGACGACGGCACGGACATCACCGCGTGGTCGAAGACCCGGTACGAGCGTCGCCCGCATCCCCCGAGTGCCTTCGATCCGCGGATCGACGAGGTGCTGGACCGCATCGTGCTGGCAGCACTCGCGCCTGTCCCCCGCGATCGGACCGAGTCCGCAGTCGTGCTGGCCGAGCAGCTCGCGGAGTGGCGCCGTACGACGAAGACGCCGTCCGAACGCGCACAGGAGCTGGCTGACGAGGCCGTGGCGCTGGCGACCGAGGTGGGGTCGCTGGAGCGCGCAGTGGCATTGATGGAAGAGGCGTTCGTGCTGTCACCGGATCTGCGCTTGCAGTACTGGCTGGACGTGGCACGGTGGCGGAGAGGAGTCATCTGGTGAGCGGGCAGACAAGAGCCTGGTTCCGGCAGTGGCGGCAGCATCGCGAGATCCGGATCGCGGAGCCGACGTTCAGCGAGGAGCAGTGCCGGGAGCTGGCCGAGCTGGTCACTCTGCTCGACCGCCTGCCACCGCCTGCACCACCAGCTCCAGACGCTCCGTCAGCTCCATCAGCGCAGGCAGCTTCATCAGTGCAGGCAGCTCCGGAAGAGGACACCAAGGCGCTGGCTGAAGCGGCGACGAGTCTGTGGCGGGCGCAGCGGAAGCTGACGCAGGCCGGGCGCTCGGCCGAGAACCGGCAGACCGGCCGCTACCTGCGCGCCTGCGCCGAGGCCCTGGCATCGGCCGGACTGGTCGTGCAGGAACACGACGGTACGACGTTCAACGCCGGTCGGGCGCTCGATGTCCTTGTTTACCAGGACGATCCGGCCGTGACCGAGGAGACGATCGTCGAGACCGTGCGCCCGTCGGTCTACTACCACGACCAGCAGATCCAGCGCGGCGAAGTGATCGTCGCCCGGCCCCTGAGCGAAGCAGCACCGGGCGAATCAGCACTGAGCGAATCAGCACCGGGCGAATCAGCACCGAATGACGACGAGGCGACAAAGGTAGGCGACGGATATGCGTGACACGATCGACTTCGGGATCGACCTGGGGACCACGAACAGCGCGCTGGCGGTGGCCGGCGACGACGACGTACGGATCCTGAAGAACAACGACGACCAGTCCGACATCACGCCGTCGGCGGTCTGGCTACCGAAGGCCGACACGGTCTGGGTCGGCCGCCGGGCGCGGCACCGCGCCGAGACGGATCCGGAGAACGTCGCGATCGAGTTCAAGCTCGAGATGGGGCTCGCGGACGCGACCCGGACGTTCGGGAAGGCCGGGGTGACGCTGAGCGCGCCGCAACTGTCGGCCGAGGTGCTCAAGACGCTCCGCGCCGACGCCGCCCGGTACGCCGGTAGCGCCCCGGACTCGGTGGTGATCACGGTCCCGGCCGCGTTCGCGCTGAACCAGAACAAGGCGACCCTGGAGGCCGCGCGGCTGGCCGGGTTCACGGGTTCGGTGCCGCTGCTGCAGGAGCCGACGGCGGCCGCGTTCGCGTACGGCTTCGAGGATGCGGACGAACGCGCGTACTGGATGGTCTTCGACTTCGGCGGCGGGACGTTCGACGCGGCCGTGGTCAGCAAGCGGGACGGCGACCTGCGCGTCCTCAATCACGCGGGCGATCCGTACCTGGGCGGCAAGCTGATCGACTGGGCGGTCGTCGAGCGACTGCTGGCACCTGCGGCCGCGCGCGATCTCGGCCTCAAGGACTTCCGTCGCGACAACCCGATCTGGCGCGGCAACTTCGGCCGGCTCAAGCAGGCCGCCGAGCAGGCCAAGATCCAGCTGTCCAGTCGCGATCACGCCGAACTCCTCCTGGAGCTGGTGATCGACGGTTCCGAGGAGAGCTTCGAGTTCACGCTGACCAAGGAAGCGCTGGACGGCGTCGCGATGCCGTACTACTCCCGCGCGGTGAACCTGTGCCGCGAGGCGTTGACCGACAGCGGTCTCGGCGCCGACAAGATCGATCGACTCCTCCTGGTTGGCGGAGCCACACTGGCGCCCGGGCTGCGCGAGATGCTCGGCGACCCGGTGCACGGGCTGCAGATGGAGCTCGACACCCGGATCGACCCGACCACTGTCGTGGCGCGCGGCGCGGCGATCTTCGCCGGAACCATGCGCCGGCCGGCCTCGGAGTCGGTGGTGCGCGCCGTCGGCGAGTACGGCGTCGAGCTCGCCTACGAGCCAAGCGCGACAACCACTCAGCCAACAGTGGCCGGTCGACTGAGCGGACCGGCTGGTGACGTCGACTGGACCGGACACAGCGTTGTGATCGCGAACCCCGAAGGCCGGCCGCCGTTCCGGACCGGCCGCGTCGCCGTGAACCGGGTCGGCGCCTTCGCCACCGAGGTCGAGCTCGACGAGCACCGGACCTCGCGGTTCATCATCGAGCTGTACGACGGGAACGGCGCACCGCTGCCGCTGGCCGGTGGGACCTTCGGGATCACCCATCGCGATGTCGAGTTCGGCGGCGCGCGGTTGACGCACTCGCTCGGGATCGCGCTGGCGGATCAGAAGTTCTCCGCGCTCGTCCGCAAGGGGACGGCGGTTCCGACGCGGGTCCGCGAGATCTTCCGTACGTCGCACGCGTTCAACCGCTCCGACCCCGAGGCGCTGGTCCGGATCCCTGTGGTGCAAGGCGAACGGGCCCGGGCCGACCGGAACCGGCAGGTCGGCATGCTGCAGATCCGGCCGGTCGACATCCGGATCGACCTGCCCGCCGGGACCGAGGTCGAGGTCACCTTCGAGGTCGACGAATCGAACCTGGTCACGGTGGTGGCCGACGTACCGCTGATCCAGGCGCAGTTCGAGGCGGAGATCGACCTCGACGACATCCGTACGCCGGATGCCGGGGCGCTGGCCGATGAGCTGGCCGAGGTCGAGCGGCGGATCGCGGACGCGCAGCGGAACGCGTCGACGAGCCCCGAGGTCGAGCAGCGACTGGCTCGGCTGCAGGAGGAGGGCACGCTGGCGACGGCACGCGAGCAGGTCCGCGCGGCCTCCGCGGATGCCGGAGCCGCGGTCACGGCCGAGGATCGGTTGCGGGAGGTGCAGGCGCAGCTGGACGACATCGACGAGGCGGCGACGCGACCGGCCAAGGAGCGTGAGCTGCGCGAGGTGCTCTCCGAGGCCGAGGAGTTGACCGAGCACGTCGGCCGCGCGAGTGACCGCGCCGAGCTGGCCGATCTGCGAACCAGGGCTCAGGATGCGATCGACCGCAAGGACATCCGGTCGATCGAGCGGGAGACCGAGCAGGTTGTGTCGTACCTGATCGGGCTCGAACGACGGCAGCCCGGGTTCGTGATCCGGCTCTTCAACCAGCTGGCGCTGGACACCTCGTCGATGCGACCCGCGGCCGAAGCGCGTCGCCTGATCGCGGCGGGCCGGACGGCCGCAGCCCGCGGTGACGAGCGCGAGCTGATGGTCGTCTGCCAGCAGCTCGTCCGCCTCCTCCCCCAGTCCGAGCAGAGCACCGTCGTGGGTCTGGTCCGCTCATGAACCCACTCGCGACCCAGCTCGCCCTGTCCCAGGCAGCGCACGCTGCTCGGCGCGGCGAGTTGGCCGAGGCACTGGAGTTGTTGGAGGGGCTGGAATCCGCTGAGGCAGCGGACCTGCGAGCCCGCGTGCTCGCTCAGCTCGGCCGCTGGCAGGAAGCCGACGACGCCTGGGCCGCGTCGGCCGACCGATCACCCCACCTCCATCCCGGGACGGGGATGGAGGTGGGGGCTTCAGCCGGCCGGGCGCTTGCGCAGAAGGTGCTCGCCGGGCGCTCCCGCCAGCGGCCGGTCGCCCGACCGCTCGCTGCGGCAGCCATCGCCGTACTGGCGGTGGGTGGAATCGCGGTGGGAACCGCGTCGGCAGTGAATCGCCCTGCCGCAGTCGTGGCGACGCCCCAGCCTCAGCCCTCTGTGGCGCCGGAAACGGTCACGGTGACGCCGACCGAGCAGTTGGACGAGCTGAATCGACGCCTCGCCGCCGAGAAGGCCAAGGCCGCCGCCCTCGACAAGATCGCCGCCTCGGTGGCCATGCCTGGTGTCACCGTACGGCGGGAGCCCGGTGCGGTGCGGTTGGTCTTCGACCGCGGCCTGTTCAGCTCCGGAGCCACCTTCGCCCCAGGCAGTACCGATCTGCTCGACCGCCTGGCCCCGAAACTCAAGGCGGTCCCCGGAATCACGGTCGTCGGCCAATCGGTCGCCGTACCGGGTGGTGAAGCCAGCGGTGGATCCGGTACGGCGCTCGCCCGGGCGCGGGTCGCCGCCCAGCGACTGGCTGCAGCGGGCCACCTGCCGCTGACGCGGTTGGTGCTCGCCTCAGGCGATCAAGCCCAGCCGCTGTTCACAGGCGAGCCCCGCAACCGCACCGTAAGCCTCCTCCTAACCGCCTGACCGCCCACAACCCGGGGCCATCAACAAGAGCCAGTGGCCGTGAACAAGCAATAACTTGTTCAAGCCCTCCGCCGACTGTCCACTCCCCGAGTTGCGGCCGGGCGCGACTGAGCCCACCGTGCACGAAACCCCGCCGTACCGGCCGCAGTCCCGCCACACCTCGCCCAGTCCCGAACCATCGCAGTTGATGGGTCAGTCCCAAGGCCGGTTAGTTAACGGTGCCGGGGTCAAACACGAGTTCGCCCGCCTAACGTCCGAACGATCGCAGTACATGGTCGGCGTGCTTTCGGACGTTAGCTGCGGTGTCTGCAGGTCGCTGAACCCGGAGTCGCCGACAGAGCGTGGATCCGCTCCCTTTGTGGAACCTCCTTGCCGTTGGGCGCAGATTTGTTACCACAAAGGCGGCTTCGCCCGCCTCCGGCGGCCACTGAACCTTCGGGTACGGCGAGCGCCGAAAAATTACCCCACAGCGTCATCACGTACGCAACGTCCGAAGAACCGGAGGGCGGGCCCTCCGATCGTTCGGACGTTAACGCGGGGGCGGGGCTGATTGACGGGCCCGACAACCCGCTGGCTCGGGGCGGATCGCCATTTGGCGGGCTGACCACGGGGTGGTGGGGAGCGCGTAGGTGGGGGTCTAGACGACCGAGAGCGGTAGCAGTCTCTTCCCGGTCGGGCCGATCTGGATCTCCGTGTTCATCTGCGGGCAGACGCCACAGTCGAAGCACGGGGTCCAGCGGCAGTCCTCGACCTCGAGGCCGCCGTCCTCCTCGAGCGAGTCCTGCCAGTCCTCCCAGAGCCAGTCGCGGTCCAGGCCCGAATCGAGGTGATCCCAGGGCAGGACCTCGGCGTACTCACGCTCGCGCGTCGTGTACCAGGCCAGGTCCACCGGCTCGTCGGCGAGCGCCTTGTCGGCGCAGTCGATCCACCGCTCGTAGGAGAAGTGCTCGCTCCAGCCGTCGAACCGCCCGCCGTCACGCCAGACCGCCTCGATGATCCGGCCGACCCGCCGGTCGCCGCGGGACAGCAGGCCTTCGATGATGCCGGGCTTGCCGTCGTGGTACCGGTAGCCGATCGCCTTCGCGTACTTCTTGTCGGAACGGATCGCCGCGTTCAGCTTCGCCAGCCGCGCGTCGGTCTCCTCGACGCCGAGCTGCGCCGCCCACTGGAACGGCGTGTGCGGCTTCGGAACGAATCCGCCGATCGACACCGTGCAGCGGACGTCGTTGCGGCCGGAGACCTCGCGACCGGTCGCGATCACCTTCTTCGCCAGGTCGGCGATCGCCAGCACGTCCTCGTCGGTCTCGGTCGGCAGGCCGCACATGAAGTACAGCTTCACCTGCCGCCAGCCGTGGCTGTACGCCGCCGCGACCGTCCGGATCAGGTCCTCCTCGGTGACCATCTTGTTGATCACCTTGCGCATCCGGTCCGACCCGCCCTCGGGTGCGAACGTCAGACCGCTGCGCCGGCCGTTGCGGGAGAACTCGTTGGCCAGCGTGATGTTGAACGCGTCGACCCTTGTCGAAGGCAACGACAGCGAGACGTTGCTGCCCTCGTACCGGTCGCCGAGGTCCTTGGCGACCTCCGCGATCTCGCTGTGGTCGGCCGACGACAGGCTGAGCAGGCCGACCTCCTCGAAACCGGTCTTCTTCAGGCCGTTGTCGATCATCGCGCCGATCGTGGTGATGCTGCGCTCCCGCACCGGGCGGGTGATCATCCCGGCCTGGCAGAACCGGCAACCGCGCGTGCAGCCGCGGAAGATCTCCACCGAGAACCGCTCGTGCACGGTCTCGGCCAGCGGCACCAGCGGCTTCTTCGGATACGGCCAGGCGTCCAGATCCATCACCGTGTGCTTCGCGGTGCGGAACGGCACGCCGGAGCGGTTCGGTACGACGCGCTGGATCCGGCCGTCGGCCAGATACTCGACCGTGAAGAACTTGGGCACGTAGACGCCACCGGACTGCGCGAGCCGCATCAGCACCTCGTCGCGGCCGCCCGGGCTGCCCTCGTCCTTCCACTCCTTGATGACGTCGGAGATCTTGAGCACGATCTCCTCACCGTCACCGAGCACCGCCGCGTCCAGGAAGTCCGCGATCGGCTCCGGGTTGAACGCAGCGTGCCCACCCGCGATCACCAGCGGGTCCTCGTCGGTCCGATCCACGGCGTACAGGGGGATGCCGGCCAGGTCGAGCGCGGTCAGCATGTTCGTGTAGCCGAGCTCGGTCGAGAACGACAGCCCGAACACGTCGAACGCCCGCACCGGCCGGTGGCTGTCCAGCGTGAACTGCGGGATCTTGTGCTCCCGCATCACCGCTTCCATGTCCGGCCAGACCGAATACGTCCGCTCGGCGAGCAGGTGCTCACGCTCGTTCAGCACCTCGTACAAGATCTGAACGCCCTGGTTCGGCAGTGCGACCTCATAGGCGTCCGGATACATCAGTGCCCAGCGCACGCTCACCGAGTCCCAGTCCTTGCTGACCGAGTTGAGCTCACCTCCGACGTACTGGATCGGCTTCTGCACACTCGGCAGCAGCGCCTCCAGGCGCGGGAACAGCGATTCGACAGTCATCAGAACTTCCCGGTCGGCAGCAGATCACCTACCAGGTTAGCCCCGAGCACGCTCCACACCTGAATCGACCGCACGGAGGCTCGTCATTCGTGGGCTACCAGGCGCAGGCGGCGATCAGCCCCCGAGGCTGGTCGGCCTCCGGGGCGTCTGCCGGCAGGTGCACTGAGGGGCGGTCCCAGAGCGCGCTGGTCTCCGGTGAGGTGAAGGGGTGGCGCAGCACGACGCGATGTGCCCCGATCTGGACCGGGTGACACTCCGGGCGTTCGCTACACCGCACACTGCTCCCCTTCGTCGACCGCTACCCGCAGAGTACCGGTCCATACCGGTAGAAGTCGACCGTATTACTACTCAAAGGAGGTCAGTGACTCAGACTGTGACCGGCGGCTGGGCGCGGGTGGTGATCGCGAGGCGGTTCCAGAGGTTGATGGTGGCGATCGCGAGGACGACATTCACGGCGCCGTCGTCGCCGAAGTGCTTGGCCGCGTCGTTCCATACGTCGTCGGGGACGCCGTGCTCGCCCAGCTTGGTGACGGCATCGGTCAGGGCGAGGGCCGCGCGCTCGGTCTCGTCGTAGAAGGAGACCTCACGCCAGGCCGCCAGACCGAAGAGGCGCTGGGTGGTCTCGCCTTCCTTGAGGGCGTCCTTGGTGTGCATGTCGATGCAGAAACCACAGCCGTTGATCAGCGAGGCGCGCACCTTGATCAGGTGCAGCACCTTGTGGTCCAGAACGCCCTGGACGTAGTTCTCGACGCCGTACAGGGCCTTCACACCCGCCGGCATGGCCTTCATCATGTCGCTGCGTTGTTCCATACCCACTCGACAAGACGGCCTCGCCCGACGTGACAGCGACCCCGGTGACCTCGATCACGTGGCGGGTTTGAGCACCGCCTGCGCCTTGGTGGCGCCGGCCTCGGCCGCGGCCGCCAGCACGGACTCGTCACCGGCCAGCACACTGACCGACAGCATCACGTCGTTCACTCCGGTGATGAGTGCGGTGAACTCGAGCCCGCGCTTCGGCCCGCTGACACCCATCAGCCGGAAGGCATAAGGCTTGGTCCCGTACGCCGGAGCGGTGAGCTCGTCGACCTGCATCGTCGTGCTGCCTTCACCCTCGGCGCGCATGGTGACCTTCGGGCAGGCCGTGACGGCGTCGGCGTACTTCTCGCGCAGGCTGCCGACCTTCTCCACCGATCCCAGCGAGTCGAAGCTGAAGTCGATGTACGGACCTTCCTGACCACCGGAGAACGAGCGGCTCACGGTCGCCTGCGAGCCCGGCGCCTCGGTGGCGTTCAGATACTTGACCAGGGTCTTGCAGCGGCTGCTCGTCGAGCTGAACGGCTTCGAGCCGTCGTCCGCCTCGTCCTGCTCGCGGGTGAACCCGGCCGGCAGATCGGACAGCTCGAGCAGCGCCTTGGTCAGGTCCGCCTCGGTCCGCACGACCAGCCCTGTCGACGGGTCGGCGGTCGCCGTGACCGCCTCGGGCGGTGTCGAACTCGGAGTCGAAGGAGCCGGAGTCTGCGGGGCGGAAGCCTTGTCGTCGCCCCCACCGCACGCGGTCAGCGTGAAGACGAGGGCAGCGGCGAGAGCAAGGGAGGACGACACGAACCTGGTCATGGAATTCCTCGGTGGCGGAGTCACACCACCCTGTGGACAAACTGTCCACGAGGCGGCCGAGCAGGCAGCAGCGTACCGGATCAGAAGGCGTGTGAGCGCAGGTGGATGTTCTGCAGCAGGCCGACCGCGAGCAGGCCGGCGAACATCGACGAACCACCGTAGGAGACGAAGGGCAACGGCAGGCCGGTGACCGGCATGATTCCGAGCGTCATCCCGATGTTCTCGAAGGCCTGGAACGCGAACCAGCACACGACTCCGGTGGCCACCAGCCGGCCGAACGCGTCGCGGGCGTTGATCGCGATCCGCAGCCCGCGGAACAGGATCAGCGCGAACAGCAGGATGATCGCGCCGGCGCCGATCAGACCGAGCTCCTCCCCCGCCACGGTGAAGACGAAGTCGGTGTGCTGCTCGGGGACGAACGCGTTCTGCGTCTGCCCGCCGTGGAACGGTCCTTGGCCGAACACCCCGCCGTTGCCGATCGCGATCCGGGCCTGGTTCACGTTGTAGCCACTGCCCTGCAGGTCCTGCGACGGGTTGGCGAAGTTCAGGAACCGCTTGAGCTGGTAGTCCTTGAGGATCTGCAGCTTGATCGACAGCGTCGTGATCACGACCCCGGCCGTGACGAGGCCGAGCATCCAGCGTTTCGGTACGCCGGAGACCGCGATGATCCCGAACACGATCGAACCGAGCACCATCACCGTGCCGAGGTCGGGCTGCAGCAGCACCAGCAGGACCGGGATCGCGGCGACCACGACGGCCTGCGCGATGTCGATCGTCCGGGCTGTCTCGTTCCGGTCGGTCTCACCCTTCTCCGCGATCAGCAGCGCCATCCCGACGATCACCGCGAGCTTGGCGAACTCACTCGGCTGGATCGACATCCAGGGCAGCTGGATCCAGGATCGCGAACCGTTGATGACCGCACCGACCCCGGGCACCAGGACCAGGATCAGTCCCACGATCGCACCGGCGTACAGGACCGGGGCGAGCAGGCGGAGGCGGCGCGGATCCGTGACCGCGGCACCGACGGCGAGGATCAGGCCGATCGCGAAGTTCATCGCGTGCCGGATCAGGAAGAAGTGCGGGTTGCCTTCGGTCAGCGACTCGCGGTTGTGGGTCGCGGACCAGATCAGCAAGGCGCCGATCGACGACAGCGCGACCACACCCAGCACGAGGATCCAGTCCACCTGCCAGACGGTCGACCGCCGGTCCACGCGCGGCCTGGTCCGGATCGGGCTCAGGGTCGCCATCACTGCGGCTTCTTCGGATCGGTGGCCGGCGGCGCCGGGGGCTTGATGTCGTACAACGTCTCGTAGATCTTCCGGACCGCCTCACCACCGGCACCCGAACCCGTGCCGGCCTGGCTCAGCATCATCACCACGGCGTAGCGATCGGTGTACGACGCCATCCACGAGGTGGTCTGCTTGCCGTAGACCTCGGCCGTCCCGGTCTTCGCCCGGACCGGGATCTTGTCGAGCGGGAACCCGGTGAACTTCCACGCCGCCGTACCGCTGCGGGCGGTCTCCTTGAGTCCCTTGTCGATGTAGGCCAGGTTGTTGGCCGAGACCGGAAGCTTGGCCTTCACACTCGGCTCGATGACGTGGTTCTTGCCGTTGGCACCCTTCCACGACTCGACGACACGCGGCTCGTACAGGGTGCCGCCGTTCGACAGGGCCGAGTAGACGACCGCCAGCTGGAGCGGCGTGATGATGGTGTCGCCCTGGCCGATCGAGAAGTTGACCGCGTCACCCGCGCGATAGCGGAAGCCGTCGACACAGAACTCCCGGGAGAACTGCTTCAGGAACGCCGAGGTCCCGGCCGGCGGGTTGTCGGCGAGCTTGCAGTAGTAGTCCTTCTGCGAGTCGTAGTAGGTCTTCTTCCACTTGCGGTCCGCGATCCGGCCGCTCGCCTCACCGGGCAGGTCGATCCCGGTCGGGGTGCCGAGGCCGAACTTCTTGGCCATGTCGACGAGCGGGTCCTTCGCGTTGATGTCACCGGAGTTGCCGCCCTCCTTGAGCCACAGGGCGTAGGCGATCCGGTAGAAGAAGGTGTCGCAGGAGATCGCGAGCGCGCGGTCGAAGCCGATCATCCCGTACGAGGCGGACTCGTAGTTCTTGAAGCGGCGGTCACCGACCTCCAGGTACGACGAGCAGTCCAGCCGCGTCTTCGCGCTGTAGCCAGCGCCGAGCGCGGCCGCCGTGGTGATCGGCTTGAACGTCGAACCGGGCGCGAGCTGGGCCTGCAGCGCCCGCGACACCAACGGCGTACCGGACTTGCGTGAGTAGAGCGCATCCAGCTCGCGTTGACTGATCCCGCCCACCCAGACGCCGGGGTCGTAGTCCGGGTAGCTGGCCATCGCCACGACCTGGCCGGTCTTGGTGTCCATCACAACCGCGGCGCCGGAATCCGCGATGTAGTTGCGTTTGGTGATCTTGTCGTACTGCTTGCGCGCATTCAGCAGCGCGCTCTTCAGCTGCGCCTCGACCGAGGACTGGATCCGCGCGTCGATCGAGCTCACGACGGTCGCGCCCGGAGTCGGCGCGGTCTGCTTCTCGATACCGGTCGTGTACCCGACCGCGTCGACGATGACGTCCTTCACGCCGGGAGCACCGCGCAGCATCTGGTCGTACGTCCGCTCGACGCCGGCCCGGCCGACCAGGTCCGAGCGGTGCGGGACCGAGTCCTGCCCGGACTTGTCGATCTTCTCCAGCTCGTCCGTGGTGATCGGCGACAGGTACCCGAGGATGTGCGCCGCGTTCACGTTGAACGGCGCCGGATACGCACGCAGGGTCTGGGAATCGGCGCCGACCCCCGGGAAGTCCTCGCGTCGCTCCATCACCTCGATCGCGACCTGCTCGCTGACGTCCTTGGCGACCGGGATCGGCTGGTACGGCGTTCCGTTCCAGCAGCGGGGTGGCTTCGAGGCACCGGGCTCGCCGCACAGCATCGTGCGGTCCTTGAGCTCCTTCGGGGTCTGGCCGATCACCTTGGCCAGCCGGGCGATCACGTCGGTCTGCTGCTTGTCCGGCAGCTTCGCCAGCACCGACCGATCGACGGTGATCACCAGGGACACCCGGTTGCCGACCAGCGTCCGGCCCTTCGCGTCCACGATCGTGCCGCGCGGCGCGGGCACCAGCACCTGGCGGGTGTGGTTCTGCGTGGCTGCCTGGCTGTAGTCGGCCCTCGACATCACCTGCATGTACCAGAGCCGGGCGAACAGCGTGCAGAACAACGAGAAGACCAGCACACCGATCACATACAGCCGTAATCGCGCCTTCAGCGGGGTCTCGAAGAAATCAAAACTCACGAGTCATCACCCGCCGCTCGCGGGTCGCGGTGAACCGCGACATCAGCCACATCACCAACGGGATCACGACGATCGCCCCGACCACGTCGTACCCAGTGGCGATCCCGATGCGGACCCCGAACTGGCCCCAGTCGACCGAGGGATCGTGCAGCAGCGCGCCGGTGGCCGAGTAGATCAGCAGCGACAGTCCCGAGCCGAAGACAACGGTCAGCGCGACACCGAGCGGACCGACCGGCCCGGCCGAGGTCTCGCGCCGAATCAGACCGGCCACATACCCCGCGATCGCCAGCGCGAGCGCCCAGCGACCGGCGGTATGATCGGCCGGCGGCACGATGTCGAGCAGCAGCCCGCCCACGAACCCGGCGATCGCACCCCACTCCGGGCCGCGCGACAACGCCAGCGCGATCACCACGATCAGCACCAGGTCACAGGTGACACCGGCGACCGCGATGTTCGTCAGCACGGACGTCTGGATGGTGACCGCCAGCATCAGCAGCAGGGCGGCCAAACCGACTCTTAGTGCGATCACGTTTAACTCCCCTTCCCTGCTGTTGTTGACGGCTTGAGTTGTGCGCGCGGCGGGCGAGCCGGCGGACCGGTCACCACTCCCACGGTGTCGATCCGGGTCGGATCGACGTACGGCTTGATCGTCGCGGTGGTCCCGAGGGCACCCGCCGTCGCCGACACCGAGGTCACCTCGCCGATCGGCACGCCGGGAACGTACGGCGCGTTGCCGCTCGAACCCCAGGTGACGATCCGGTCCCCCACCCGGGGCTTGGCCTTCAGGTCGACGAGCTTGTAGTCCAAGGTCCCGGCCAGCTCGCCACGACCGGAGACGAACCCGAGCGCCAACGTCGAGTTCAACCGGCCACCGACCGTGGAGTTACGGTCGCCGATCAGCAACACGGTCGCGGTCGACTGCGTCGTCCGCACCACGCGGCCGACCAGGCCGCTCCCGTTGATCACGGTCATGTCCGCGCGCACGCCATCCGCCGTACCGGCGTCGATCGTGACTGTGTGGTTGAAGCTCTGCAGACTCCCCATCCCGACCACGCGCGCCGGAGTCATGGTGAACTTCGGCGCGAGCCGGAGCAGGCTGTCCAGCTCGCCGGCCCGGTTGCGGGAGTAGTCGGTGGTGTTCAGCTCCTGCCGGAGCCTGTCGTTCTCGCTTTGCAGTTTTTCATTCTCTGCCTTCAACTTATCCGTTTCCGCGAAGCGGTCCCGGAGGTTGTCCACAGGCTGCCGGGCCGAGCTCGCGGTCGACTCCAGCGGGCCGAAGACAGCGGCCGCGCCGGCCCGCAACGGCTCCACCGGCGAACCGGCCGAGCGGCGGGCGTCGAGCACGATCAGCGTGAAACAGGCAAGAATGATGAGCCCGAGAATCGTCCGGCGGCGCCGGATCTCCCGCGGTACCCCGGCCGCCCGGACCAGGCCTCGCGCGGGGGTGCCGAGGTCTTTGAGCATGGTCAGCGCCGGTTGTCGGTGACGAGAATCCGGTTCAGCGTCTCGATGTTGTCGACGCATTTCCCGGCGCCCAGGACGACGGCGTCCAGCGGGTTGTCGGCGACGTGGATCGGGATGCCGGTCTCGTGCCGCAGCCGCTCGTCCATCCCCTTGAGCAGCGCGCCACCGCCGGTCAGCACGATGCCGCGGTCGACGATGTCACCGGCCAGCTCCGGTGGGGTCTTGTCCAGGGTGGCCTTGACCGCGTCGACGATCGCGGTGATCGGCTCCTCGATCGCCTGCCGGATGTTCGCCGAGGAGACCTTCACGGTGCGCGGCAGGCCGGAGATCATGTCCCGGCCGCGGATCTCGCTGTCCGGCCCGTCGGTGGTCGGGAACGCCGACCCGATCGTCATCTTGATCTGCTCCGAGGTGGCCTCGCCGAGCAGCAGCGAGTACTCCTTCTTGCAGTAGTTCACGACCGCCTTGTCGATGGCGTCACCGGCGACCCGGATCGACTGGCTGGTGACGATGCCGCCGAACGAGATGACCGCGACCTCCGTCGTACCGCCGCCGATGTCGACGACCATGTTGCCGGTCGCGTCGCGGACCTCGAGGTTCGAGCCGAGGGCCGCGGCCATCGGCTCCTCGATGATGTAGACCTTGCGGGCGCCGGCCATGTACCCGGCGTCGCGGACCGCGCGCTGCTCGACCGCGGTGATCCCGGACGGCACGCAGACCACGATCCGCGGTTTGGCGAAATACCGGCGCCGGTGCACGCGCTGGATGAAGTAGCGCAGCATCTGCTCGGCGGCGTCGAAGTCGGCGATCACGCCGTCCTTGAGCGGCCGGATCGCGGTGATGTTGCCGGGCGTCCGGCCGATCATCTTCTTCGCCTCGTGACCGAACGCGACCGCTTCGCGCGGTTCGTCGGTCCGGGTCGCGACCACGGACGGTTCGTTCAGGACGACCCCACGCCCTCGCACGTAGACGAGGGTATTAGCCGTTCCGAGGTCGACCGCCATGTCACGGCCCAGCATGCTGTTCGCCATCTCGGGGGCCCTCCACCTGCTCGGGTCCGGGATTCTCAGGCTAAGCGCGGACCCAGCGCCACCCGGGGACCGACACGACCCGCCTGCCCAGCACGCATCGTATCGGTCCCCTCACTCACCGCCCGCCGTGGGTCACTCGAACAGCAGGTCGCTCAGGCCGACCAGGTTGTCGGCCACGGTGACCGCCACCTTCATCGGCCCGCCGTACTGCCGCTCGACGATCTTGCCGAGCCCCTCGCACGGGTCGTCCCAGCAGCTCGCCGCCCGGACACCGGTGTGGTAGATCTGCGGCGCGAACACCCCGATCGCGGGCTGCCCCTTCTTCCCGATCACCGGGCCGACGACCGCCAGGCCGGTGTCCCGCTTCGCGTCGGCGTAGAACATGTCGTCGATCCGCTTGCGTTCCTTGTCGTTGTGCATCCCGACCGACTCGTTGTTGCGGTAGCCGAAGTCGTGCCGCCGGCAGGCCGCTTCGAGCTGCAGGTTCGGTACCTGACTGCAACCGTCGGAGTCCCAGACGAACTTGTACCGCGCCCACTCGGGATCGTCCTGGTGCGCCCGGGCGTACCGGAACAGCGCCGCCGCCTCCGGAGTGTCCGCCGTGAGCTTCTGGTACATCTTCTTGCGCTGCTTCGGCGTCGCCAGCGGGATCTTGCGCGGTTTGAGCGCCTTCTTCTTCGGCCAGCCGCACTTGCCCTTCCAGCAGTAGTCACCCTTGCGGTAGTTGCTGCGCTTCTTCCCGCCCGGCTTGTAGACCCCCGAGTCGACCCACTTGCCGGAGTCACCCTCGAAGAACCGCAGACCGTCGGGGTCACTGAACGTGGCCGGACTGTTGTTCCCGTAGGCGTAGGCGTTCAGCTGCTGCGGGTCGGCCGGGTCGATCACCGGGTCGACCGACAGGAACTTGCCCAGCGCGGGGTCGTACTCCCGGGCGCCGAGCCGGGTCAGCCCAGTCTCCGGGTTGGGTGCGCCGCCCACGAAGGCGCGGTCTCCCCCGGTCCAACCGGTCGACGAGCCCCGCGGTACGCCGAACGGATCGAGCAGCCGCGTGGTGATGGACAGGGTGGCCGCGTCCAGCGCCGCCTGTGCGGTGCCGTAGCGGTCTTCCACGGTCCAGCTGAAGCCACCGCCGGTACGAACGCCCAGCCCGGCGTAGTAGCGCGTCCCCTTGAGGACCGTGCCCGTCAGCTTCAGTTCACCGGACCCCACGAACAGCGTGGTCGAACCACTGTCGCGACGGATCAGCGGCTGCCCGTCGGCGTCGTACACGTAACTGCTGCCACCAGCGGAGCTCAGTAGGCCCTCGTCGCTCCAGACGAGCGGCTGCGGCTTGCCGTCCGGACCGGTCCGGCTGACGGTGTTCCCGGCCTCGTCGTACTGGTACGACGAGACTGTCGATCCCGCGGTCACCGACTGCACCGCGTGAGGCAGGTCGCTGCCGGGTTGGCCGTAGCCGTAACTGCTGACCTTGTCTGCTGCCCCGCCAAGTCCCTTGGTGGTGATCTTGGTGCGGTTGCCGGTCGCGTCGTACGCATACTGCTGCCAGTACGGCGCTGGGCCGCCGATCCGAGCGACGTCCGGCGCACCGGCACAGTCGTCGGTGGCTGTCCAGGCGGCCGTCGTACGGCGCAGGTGGTCGTAGCTGAAGCACTGCGTGTCCAGCGTGCGCCCCTGGAGCTGGTCGCCGATCTTCGTGACGTTTCCGGCCGGGTCGTAGCTGTACGTCTGATTGGCGGCCAGAACGTTGCCCTGCGAATCCCGCTGCGTCTTGACCTGACTCAGCCGGCTGGTGCCCGGGTCGTAGAACGAGGTCCGCCACAGCGTCTTCTCGATCGGGCCGAGCACTGTCTGGGCGACCTCCCCCAATCCGGTGTACTTGGTGTCGTTCACGTAGTTCAGAGCACCGGTGACCTTGTCCAGCTGTCCGGAGTTCTCGTATGAGTAGTTGAGCGTCTCCGCGGGCAGATCGCCCAGCTTGGGCAGGCCGGTCGACCAGGGGCTGCCGTCGTCGGCATAGGTCTGGCTGCTGGTGTAGGTGCCCGCGAGCCTGCCCTCGTTCGCCGGAACGACCAACTGCTCCCCCGTGGAACGCCCTGCCTCGTCGTAGCCCGTGATCGACCGGACGTATCCGTTCTGACCGACGTACCGGGTCGAGGAGGTCAGCTGTCCCTTGGCGAGAGTGTCGTAGACGGACTTGGTCAGCAGCGGACCGGTGGCCGAACCGCTGTGCGTCTCGAGCTTGCGTCCGAGGTCGTCGTAGCTCGTCGTCACGGTCTTGCCGCGCGCATCCGTCGTACCGAGCACCTGGCCGGCGTCGTCGTACGTCATGGTCGCGATGCCCTTGTCCGGGTCGTCCACCTGGACGCGCCGCCCGAGCAGGTCGTACTCGTAGCGCCACACGTTGCCCGCGGCGTCCTTGATCGACGCCATGTCGCCGCGCTTCGTGTAGCTGTACGTCGTCGTGTCGGCCGGCGTACTGGTGGTCCGGCCCTGGTACTGCAGCCGGGAGGTCGTCTGACCGCGCGCGTCGGTGACGGTCGTGGTCAGTGTGCCGCCGGCCGGCGGCAGCACAGTCACCCGGTCGCCGCCGTACGTCGTGGTCGTCCGCCACTTGTCGACGTTGTACTCGACGTGCACCTCGGCGGTCTGGCGCTCCGCACCGTCGAAGCCGATCACAGTCGCGTTCGGCACCTCGCCGTTCGCGGCCGTCGCCAGCGTCGTACCGGGTGTGGTCGTGGGGTCGTAGAACGGCGATCGCTTGTAGAACACGAGCCCGCGGCTGTTGGTGAACTCGTCGGTCAGGATCCGGCCGCCGAGCGGGCTCGACGCCTGGGTCTGCCGAAGTCGCAGGAAGCCGTCGAACAGCTGGTACGACGGGACCTGGTTGCCGTTCGCCTTCAGAGTGAGCGTCTTGACCCACGTCGGCCCACCGACCTTGCGGACGCCGTACTCGAACTGCACATGCGGCGACTCCTGGTTCGCACTGGAACGACCGGGCTGCCAGACCGCGGTCAGACGTCCCAGTGCGTCGTACGTGGCCGAGGTGACCTGGCTGTCGGCGTCACTGCTCGTCAGTGGCTTCCCGAGCCGCGGATCGACCGTCTGCTTGGTGACGTGCCCCAACGCATTGGTCTTTGTGAACGCCGTGGTCAGGCCGTTGACATCGGTGTACGCCGCGGTCGTGGGGCGGTTCAGCGCGTCCTTGACCTGCAGCGAGCGGCCGTAGTCGTCGTACGTCGTCGTGGTCTGCGTCAGGTACGTCGGTGTGCTGCCGCTGTACGACTTGGCGACCTCCACCTTGGTCTCGTTGCCGTTGCCGTCGTACGACGAGACCGAGTCCTCGACCGCATCGGCAGGATACGAAGGGGTCACCCCGCAGGCCACACCGACCGTGCGCACCCGCTCGGGCAGGTCCAGCACCCCCTTGTCCGCGATCGAGATGTACGTCTTCGTCGTACACCGGTCGTCCGTCGCGGTGGCCGTATCGCCGACGTCGTTGACCTCGACCTCGTTGCCGTACCCGTCGTACCTGGTCTGCACCTCAGTGGTCCGGAAGCCGCCGGCCGCGAGCGCTGTCCTGCTCACCAGCCGCGCCTCCTCGACCTGATAGGCCTCGTACGGCGCTTGTTGCGCGGTACGGCGCGACCACGGGTCGTGAATCTCCGTACTGATCACCGGACCGTCGACCCCGTTGTAGGTGATCTCCTCGCGGAGTGATCCGGCGTACTGCTTCGCATCCGGAGCGACCGCGCCGGTGGAGTCGGTGAGGTTGCCGCCCAGACCGCGGTAGTACTGATAGCGGGTCGCCGACCGCGGACTGGTCGGTTCCTGGGTCGTATCGCCCTTGGTGACCAGCACCTTCTCGTAGCCCCGCCACTCCGTCCAACTGCGGAACTTCGGGTCGGCGAGCGGGTTGTCGTCGTACGCCCAGGCGGCATCGCCTTCGTAGGTGTAGGTGGTGCGAGTGTCGTAGTTGGTGGTGACGGTGTCGTCCTCGGTGATCTCACCGACCACGTACTTGTGAAACCAGTCGTTGCGAGGCTCGACCTCGGGCGCCATCACCCAGCGGACCGGGAAGCACCGCTTGCCGTTGCTCGACGGAGCGGGCAGGGTCGTGGGCGTGCAGTTCGCGGCGGCGTACGTCACGTTCACCCGGCCGCCGGACTCGTTGGTGACACTGACGATCCGGGGCCGGTTGAGGGCCGGCAGACCGTCCGGGTCGGAGTCGACCCGGTTAGGCTTCATTTCGTAGCCGAAGGTGACCGGCGGCAGGCTGACGGGAGTGTCGGCCGCCAGTCCCGTCCGGGTGATCGAGTCCAGCCACAGTGGTGCGGCTGTCGCGTCCCCTGGGGCCGGATAGCTCTGCGCGAGATCCCACTGGTCGACATGGGCCCAGTTGTTGCCACCTGTGGATACCTGGGTGTTGATCTTGGCCAAGCGCTTGGTCGACCAGAAGCTGGGCGAGAGTTCGTCCTTGCAGTCGGCCTGCGCGCAGTCGGTGTCCCAAGGGACGTCCGGCCAGCTCTTGGCGTCGTGCACCGCGCAGTTCTGGCCCGCCACGCACCGGTCGGCGGTGGTGAAGACGACGCGGGCCGCTGCCTGGGCGTACGCGTTGCCGTCCCGCAGGCCGTACTCGATGCGCTTGAGCGTCGCGCCGCGTGCGTACGAGGCGACACTCGCACCGAGGTTCGCGCCGTACTTCCCGGTCTCGACGTCGTAGTAGTAGCTCATGGCGTTGCCGTTGCGGTCCACGACGTAGTCCACGTTCCACCGGTACGCCTGCTGGCAGACACTCGCCGCGAACGTCGGCTTGTTGCAGGGCTCGCCGGTGTCGTTGCCGTAGACCGGGACCCCCAGCGTGGAGTTCGTCGTCGTCCCCCCGCTGGTCCACCCCGGAAGCCTGGTCAGGCCGAAGTAGTAGCGCGTCCCGTCGGGTGTGGTGATCTTCCAGTACTCACCGTTGTCGTCGTCGTTGATACCGGCACTACGCAGGATGTGCTCGACCTTGGTGCCGTCGTCGCTCTCCGGACGCCAGGTCCCGTTCTCGAACACCAGATGGCCGGACCGCTCCCCCAGCGACATGACCGCGTTCTCGGTCTCCCAGCACAGGTCACCGGTCTTGGTCTTGCCGTTGTTGCCGTCGAGGTCGTCGGCACAGGGCTTGTAGGACCGCTCGATGAAGCCACCGCCCAGGTCCCAGCCCTCACCGATCCATGAGGTCTGGTTGTTGGTCGCCACGGTGCGTCCGTCGACGCTCTGCGACGAGTACGACGCGGCCAGGTCGGGCTCGAGTCCGCCGGGCACCTTGGGCATCGCGAAGTTGTAGCCCCAGGAGAACCCGCCGCTGGCGGTCGCGACCTGCCAACTGCCTGAGGACGACAGTGAGGTCGCCTTGTAGGTGCCGGCCGAACCGCTCGGGGCCGCCGCGACGGTGAAGCTACTTGACGCAGCATTCACCGGTACGTCGGCGTACAGCTTGCCGGCCTTGGTGTCGTTGCGCTGGTTCTGTGCGCCGTTCACCTGGAGCCGGGACGCCCAGTCACCGCCGAAGGAGTCCCGGAAGGCGGAGTAGTCGACTGCGACCCGCACTGTGCCCTTGGCCGACTTGCCGTCGGTCCGGCGGACCTGGAACGTCAACTGGTCCTTGTTCCGCGGCTGCAGCTCGACCCGGACCTTGGCCGGTGCTGCCGAGTCGCTCTTGACCACGCTGATCGGGAACTGACTGGCCGCCTTGCCTACAGCTAGCTCTGCGGCACCGGCGGCCGGCCAGGCTGTGCGCATGGCCGCGGCCTGAGGTGCGGGCTTCGTCGGTACTGACTCCGGAGTGAAGGCTTTCGTCTTCACAGTTGGCGTGGTCGGTAGTGCCGGTGTGACCGGCGCAGGTGTTCTCTCGGGTACGCCGGCTGCCTCAGCCGGTGCCGTCAGTGATAGGGCGACTATGCCCACAACGGCTGCGAATGCTTTGTTCATCGCAGTGTCCTTCAGAGGTTGGCGGCGGTGAAGCCGAGGGAGCGGTCCAGGGTCTGGCCTTCACAGCCGGGGTCACGGGAGTCGAACAGGTCTCCCCAGGACGCCCGACAGCGGAACAGCTCGGTGCGACCGGTGCCTGCGTCGGTCCAGCCGTAGCCGAGGGTTCCGACCACGGTCTTGCCCTCACAGCCGGCGTCGTTCGACGTGAACGCGTCCGCGCCGTCGCGGCACTGCATCCAGGCCGTCGTACCGGCTAGCTGACGCATTGCCAGGTAGCCGAGCGACCCTTCGGCCCGTTGCGTGGCTGCCAACCGGCCGGTGCCGCTGATGTGGTCGTACGGGTGGTTCGTGGCGTTCGTACGGATCAGCGCGGAGTAGGCGCGCACGTAGCCGAGGCGGAACTCCATGGCCGCGCCCTGGACTCCGTCACAGCCTGCGTCGTTCGAGGCGAAGTGGGCGACCATGCTGATGTAGCACCGGTAGACCGGGACCGTCTCGATGCCGGCCGGTGGCGTGTCCCAGAACTGCCCGACGCTGTTCAGCACCGTGTGACCGGCACACGTCGCGTCGAGGAAGTAGTCGGTCGCCCCGTTGCGGCACGCATAGATGGTCTTGGTGTTCGCGGTTCCGGCCGGAGCAGGCACGCCGAGACTCTTCTGGAAGTGCGAGCTGTCCGGCACCGGGCCGTTCGTGACCATCCGGAACCCGCTGGTGTCCATGAAGTACGACAGCTGACCGGAGTACGCCGTCTTGCGCTCGGTCGGCCGGTTGGTGAGGTCGTCCCGGATCTGTCCGAGCGTCCGCACACCGGTCCAGACGTGAACGTCGTCGAGTTCGCCGGTGAAGGTATCGACGACCTGACCCGCCTTGCGGCCTGCTCCGACCTGCAGCGCCCCAGTTGCGTTCCATTTGGCCTGCGCCGACACATTGCCGCCGACCGGCTGGTTGTCGACATACAGCCGGATCTCACCGGCTGCCTGGTCGTAGACACCGACCAGCTGGGTCCAGGCATTCGCAGTCGGTGCCGCCGAGTCGCGGACGACCACCGGGACATCGCCGGCCCCGTCGACCTGCGAGAGGCTGAAGTACCAGCGCCGCGCGGGCCCGTCGTACCCGAGCTGGAAGCCGCTGATCTGCTGACCGTCCTGGCTCAGCACGGTCCGGCTCACTCCGTCGACGGTGTCGAGCTTGACCCGTGCGCTGACTGTGAAGCTGCTGTCCGTCCGCACTACCGCGTTCGGACCGGTGATCCTGGTCTTGCTAGCGGCCGCACCTAGCCGGTAGTTGCCAGAAGCATCGTTCACCTGGACGGTGCCGGCGGGCTCGTCGAGTGGCCAGAACAGCTCCTCGACGGCCGGTTTGCCTGCCAGGTCGTCGATCTCACCGGCGGAGAGCACCCGGTTGTACACCTGCACGTCGTCGAGTGTGCCGAGCCAGTTGTCGACACCAGCGGCCTGGTACTGCGCGCGGCCGAGCTGGGTGGCACCGGTCGCCTTCCACGGGTTCGGGTGGCTCGCGGCGCTGCCTTCGACACCGTCCACGTACAGCTTCACCTGCTTGGTGGAGTCGTCGAAGACACCGGTCAGATGCGTCCAGCGCCCGGCCACCGCGGGTCCGGTGGACTCGGCCACGTGCCGCGCCGCCGCGTCGGCGTCGCTGTCCGGCATCATGAAGTTCCACTTCTTGCTGTCCGGGTTGTACTGCAGGAAGAACCCGCTCAACCGCGTGCCGTTCTGGCTGACCGCCGTGCGATAGACGGTGCCGGCCTGGTCGAGCTTCACCCACGCGGCCACCGTGAACGACTTCGCGGTGTCGACGGCCGCCGTACCGGATGCCGCGACGTAGGCAGCGGCGGTACCGTCCAGCGAAAGCGCGTCACCCCTGCGACCGCTGGTCCACTTGCTCGCCGGTGCGGCCGGGCGGACGCCGTTCCGGTCGCCTGCCGCGTCGTCGTAGACCGCCGTGTCGGCACCTTCACCGTCCAGCCGCCAGGCCGCGGTGGGTGCCGCGCCCGCTCCGACGAAGAACTCGTAGACCTTCGCCGTCGCGGAGACGTTGCGGGCGCGGTCCACGGCCCGGACAGTCAGGTACTGCGGCCCGCGGTCCGGCGGAGTCACCAGTACGTGCGCCAGGCCGTCGGAGCCGACCGCAGCGTACCGGTTCTCGAAGGCTCCGAGCAGGGAGTACTGGAAGCCTGCGACGTCGGTGTCACCGCCGGTCTTGAACGCGAACCCACCGGTGAAGCCCACACCGCCGCTCGCCGTGCAGTCCGGCTTGCACTCGGTGTAGGTCGGGGACGTCACCTCAGGGGCGGCCTGTGGGGCGGTCCGGTCGACCGTCAGGTCGCAGTACCCGCTCCAGGCCGAGGTGTCCTGGTCGTCCGAGGTATAGACGTGGAACGAGAGCTTGCTGCCGTCAGCGGCGTGCTGTGGCGCGACCTCGGCGCCGAAGGTCGTCCCCGAGGCGAACAACGCAGTGGTCGAGCCACCGAGCACGTTCTGCCGGGCACGGTCGGTCCACTCGAAGCGAGTGCGGATCAGACCGGGGTCCTCGTCGGTGGCGGTCGCGAACAGGCGCGGGCCACGGGTGGGACTCTGGTCCGCGCTGACGGCCGGGTTCACGAAGATCTCCTGGCCCTGGCAGGGCTGGTTCTCAACAGTCAACCCGGTCGGGACACCGGGCCGCGTGTTGTACGTGACCGAGAGCGTCGGGGCCACACCGAACTTCTTCCAGGCGTACTGGTCGTTCTCATCGGTCGCGGACAGGGCGATCGTCGCCCAGCCCCACCAGGAGTTGACGGCGTCGTTGACAGCCGTCGCGGCCGGCCAGCCGAGCCAGATGTCCTTGCACTGCGGTGCCATCACGTCGCCGAGGTTCGCGCCCAGACCAGGCTTGTTGCCCCAGTTCGTCGTGGGCTCCACCGGAGAGGTGCTGGACGCACGGACCGGGCGCTGCTTGGAACAGTCCGGGACGTGATCCAGGAATGCGTTGAAACGAGCGCCCTTGATGATCTTCTGCCCACCCAGCAGGCCACGGACGTCGAACCGGAAGTACGTGCGGGCGATCCCGATGTTGTTGCACCCGCCGCTGAGCGTGTAGCAGTTGCCGACCTTGCCGATCTTGTCCGGGTCGGCGCCGCCGTTCCAGTACTCGGTATCCGCCTTGCCGGACAGCACCATGGCCCAGCCATAGAGTGGACCGGCCGTGTCGGGGTCCAGGTAGACCGGGTACTTGGTCGTAGCGCTGGTGAGCAACTGCTGGTCGGGAGTGACCGTCAGAGTCGCGCCCGTCAGTTTCGAGGTGCCTACCGCGCGCTTGTCGCCGGAGTCCCACATCTGCGGCGAGCTCGCCGTGTACACCAGCTTGCCGTCGGCGTCGTACGCACCGAAGCTGCCCACCTGCTTGTCCCGCAGCAACAGCCCGTCAGAACTCAGGCCCAGCTGCAGAGTGCGCAGTTGCTTCGCAGCGTTCGCGTTGTGAATCACGAAGACCTTGGCGAACCCCTGCGTCTTCGCAGTCAGCTGCAGGTCGACACCCGGAAACACATCCCGGTACGTCGCCGTGCTGCCCTGCAGGTCCGGCGTGGGTAGCGCCTTCACCCAGCTGTAGGACATCTGCCGACCGGGCGCGCCCAGAAGCACCATGGCCCGGTGACCACCACCGGAGAACGTGGTGGGGACAGTGGTCGCCCGGGGACCGACAGTCCCATCAGCACGACGTTCCAGCGTCGTGTCGATCGGCGTCCACCCCGCACCCCGCCGTACCCGGATCGGCTCGGTGTGGAACGTCTCCGTGAACGTACCGTCCGGATTGGCCACCACATCGCTGGTAGCGGTCTGTGCGGACGGCACCGGCACCGCCGTCCCCGTCTGCCGAGCAGTGTCGCTAGCTGACGGGGACGGTGGAGCGGCTGTCGCTTGGCTGGGTACCAACAGGGCCAGCGTGCTCGCGAGAAGCACAGCTGGCCGGAAAACGGCAGGCAGCGGTGACAAAGGGTCCCTCCCTGGGCAGAAGGGGGTGCGAGACCACCCCCGCAGGGAGAATGCGGCCCACTGCTTTCAAGCCGCTGTCAGCTTCGGACAGCGAGCACTCGGCTACGGCAGGTCGGGGAACCAGATCTTGGTCTCGCGCTCGGCGGACTCCGGGGAGTCGGAGCCGTGGACGAGGTTCTCGCGGTTGGACAGGGAGAAGTCGCCGCGGATGGTGCCGGGGGCGGCCTTGCGGCCGTCGGTGGCGCCGTTGAGGGCGCGGACGACCTCGATCGCCTCGTCGCCTTCGAGGACCAGGGCGACGAGCGGGCCGCTGGTGACGAACTCGCGCAGCGGCGGGTAGAAGTCGCGCTCGACGTGCTCGGCGTAGTGCTGGTCGGCCGTCTCACCGTCGATGGTGCGGAACTCCATCGCGACGATCGACAGCCCCTTGGCCTCGAACCGGCCGAGGACCTCGCCGACCAGCCCGCGGCGTACCGTGTCGGGCTTCAGCAGGACCAGGGTGCGCTGCGACATCTTTAACTCTCTCTCGAAGAAGGCGGGGCGGCAGAGCTTACCTGCTGGGCAGCTTTGGCCTCCTCGATGCGGCGGCCGAGGACGATCGCCGCGATCCAGAAGGCCGCGAAGGCCAGGCCCAGCACGAACATGACGGGTACGACGAAGCCCAGGCCGACGGCGCCGACCTGGACGGCGGAGCCGAGGATGTAGCCGGTCTGGTTACGCAGCAGGCCGGCCGACAGGATCGCCAGTACGGCGAGGCCCAGGCAGACCGGGAGCGCGACGGCCGGGCGGACGTCGGCGACCGAGATCATCACCGGGGTGACGAGCGCGAGCAGCAACGCCTCGAAGGCGAGGACGATCGACGCCAGTGATCTCATTCGTCGTCACCGGGCTCGGGATCGGCAGCGTCGGAGTAACCGGGCAGCGGATCGGCCTCTTTGGGCTTGCGGACGAGCAAGGTCCGGGCCTCGCCGGCGGTGACGACCGAGCCGGTGACGAGGACGCCGCCCGATCCCATCGCGATCGAACCCTCCTCGGCCAGCCGGATGGCGTCGTCGATGGCGTCGATCAGGTGCGGGCGGACCAGCACGCGGTCCTCGCCGAAGATCTCGATCGCCAGCTCACCGAGCTCCTCGGCCGGCATCGACCGCTCCAGGAAGCTGTTCCGGGTGCAGATCACGGTCTCCATGATCGGCTCGTACGCCTCGAGCAGGCCGTAGACGTCCTTGTCCTTCATACAGCCCAGTACGCCGATCAGCGGCTGGAAGGCGAAGGCCTCGGACACCGCCGCGACGGTCGCCTGAGCACCGTGCGGGTTGTGCGCGGCGTCGACGAGGATCGTCGGGCTGGTCCGGACGACCTCCAGCCGGCCGGGGCTGGTGACCTCGGCGAACCCGGCCTGCAGCAGCTCGGTGGTGACACGTCCTTCGGACTCCTCGCTGGCCCCGAACAACGCCTCGACGGCCGCGACCGCGGTGGAGGCGTTGTGCGCCTGGTACTCACCGTGCAGCGGAAGGAAGATGTCGTCGTACTCGCCGCCGATGCCCTTCAGCGAGATCAGCTGACCGCCGACCGCGACCGAGCGGCTGACGACACCGAACTCGAGCCCCTCGCGGATGATCGACGCGCCGACCTGGGCCGCGCGGCCCATCAGCACCTCGAGGACGTCCATGCTCTGCTGCGACACCACCGCCGTACCGCCGGTCTTGATGATGCCGGACTTGTCGCGGGCGATCGTGACCGGATCCGCGCCCAGGATGTGCGCGTGGTCGACCGCCACCGGGGTGATCACCGAGACCGTCCCGTCGGCGACGTTCGTCGAGTCCCAGGTCCCGCCGAGGCCGACCTCGATGATCGCCACGTCGACCGGGGCGTCGGCGAAGACCGCGAACGCCATCCCGGTGATCACCTCGAAGAACGAGAGCGGGTGCTCCTGCTCGGAGTCGACCACGTCGAGGTAGGGCTCCAGCTCGACGTACGTCTCGACGAAACGCTCCTCGCTGATCGGTTCGCCGTTCAGCGTGATGCGCTCCCGGACCGACTCCAGGTGCGGGCTGGTGAACCGCCCGGTCCGGAGCCCGGCCTCCTGCAGCAGGGAGTCGATCATCCGGGCCGTGGAGGTCTTGCCGTTGGTCCCGGTCAGGTGCACGACCGGGTACGACTTCTGCGGATCGCCGAGCAACTCGACGAGCCGCTGGACCCGGTCCAGCGTGGGGTCGATCTTCTGCTCCGGCCAACGGGCCTGGAGCCGTGCCGATACCTCGGCGTAGGAGAGGTCGCTCATCAGACCCTCAGTCTAGTGAGGCTGTGGATAAACCGTTCGGAGCACCCCTTGACAACCACTAGGATTGTGAGCATGAGCCAGACGTCCCGCGTTCCAGACAAGCCCAGCCTCGACGGCCTCGAGGAGAAGTGGGCTGCCGTATGGAAGGAGCAGCAGACCTACGCCTTCGACCGCACCGCGGAGCGCGCCGATGTCTACTCCATCGACACGCCGCCGCCGACGGTCTCGGGGTCGCTGCACGTCGGGCACATCTTCAGTTACACCCACACCGACCTGATCGCGCGCTTCCAGCGGATGCGCGGGAAGTCCGTCTTCTACCCGATCGGGTGGGACGACAACGGCCTGCCGACCGAGCGCCGCGTCCAGAACTACTACGGCGTCAAATGCGACCCCTCGCTGCCGTACGACCCGGATTTCACCCCGCCGGAGAAGCCGGACGCGAAGAAGCAGATCCCGATCTCGCGGCAGAACTTCGTCGACCTGTGCGGTCAGCTCACGCATATCGACGAGCAGGCGTTCGAGGCGATGTGGCGACGGGTCGGGCTGAGCGTCGACTGGTCCTACCTCTACACGACCATCTCCGAGGACTCCCGCCGTACGTCGCAGCGCGCGTTCCTGCGCAACTTCGCCCGCGGCGAGGCGTATCTGTCCGAGGCGCCGACGCTCTGGGACGTCACCTTCCAGACCGCGGTCGCGCAGGCCGAGCTCGAGCCCCGGCCGTATCCGGGTGCCTACCACCGGATCTCGTTCCACGGTGCCGACGGCCCGGTCTACATCGAGACGACCCGGCCGGAGCTCCTGCCGGCCTGTGTCGCGCTGATCGCCCACCCCGACGACGACCGCTACAAGAACCTGTTCGGTACGACGGTCCGCTCGCCGCTGTTCGACGTCGAGATCCCGGTCCTGGCGCACCCGGCCGCCGAGATGGACAAGGGCGCCGGCATCGCGATGTGCTGCACCTTCGGCGACCAGACGGACATCACGTGGTGGCGTGAGCTGCAGCTGCCGGTCCGCACGGTCATCGGTCGGGACGGGCGCATCCTGCGGGAGACCCCGGAGTGGCTGACCGGCTCGGAGCTGTACGAAGAGCTGGCCGGCAAGACCACGTTCAGCGCGCGCGAGCTGATCGTCCAGAAGCTGCGCGACAGCGGCGACCTGGACGGCGAGCCGAAGAAGACCGAGCGGATGGCGAACTTCTTCGAGAAGGGCGACAAGCCGCTCGAGATCGTCTCCACCCGGCAGTGGTACATCACCAACGGTGGCCGGAGCGCCGACCTCAAGGCCGAGTTCCTGGAGCGCGGCAACGAGCTGGCCTGGGTCCCGGAGCACATGAAGCACCGGTACATGAACTGGGTCGACGGGCTGAACGGCGACTGGCTGGTCTCCCGGCAGCGCTTCTTCGGCGTCCCGTTCCCGGTCTGGTATCCGATCGACGCAGATGGCGAGGTCGACTACGACCACCCGCTGATGCCGGCCGAGGCCGAGCTGCCGATCGACCCGACCTCCCAGGCACCGCGTGGGTTCGACGAGTCCCAGCGCGGCAAGCCGGGTGGGTTCGAGGCCGACCCGGATGTGATGGACACCTGGGCGACGTCGTCGCTGACCCCGCACATCGCGTGCGGTTGGGAGCGCGACGACGACCTGTTCCAGCGGACCTTCCCGATGGACCTGAACACGCACGCCCACGAGATCATCCGCACCTGGCTGTTCTCCCGCGTCGTCCGGGCCGTCTTCGAGAACGGCACGCTGCCCTGGGCCCGCTCGATGATCTCCGGATTCGTCGTCGACCCGGACCGCAAGAAGATGGCCAAGTCCAAGGGCAACGCGATCATCCCGGACGAGATCCTGACGAAGTTCGGGACCGACGCGGTCCGCTGGCGGGCCGCGATGGCCCGGCCGGGGATGGACTCGCCGTTCGACGAGTCGCAGATGAAGGTCGGCCGGCGGCTGGCGATCAAGGTTCTGAACGCTTCGAAGTTCGTGCTCTCGTTCGGTGCGACCACGGTTGATGCGGCCGCGGTCACCGAAGCGGTCGACCTGGCGATGCTGCAGCGGCTGCGGTCGGTCGTCGCCGATGCGACGGCTGCCTTCGAGCGGTACGACTACACCGGTGCGCTGGAGGTTTCCGAGCGGTTCTTCTGGACCTTCTGCGACGACTACGTCGAGCTGGTCAAGGAGCGCGCGTACGGCGGTCAGGGTGAGCCTGCTGCTGCCTCGGCCAAGGCTGCGCTCGCGGTGGCGTTGTCCGTCCAGCTTCGGCTGCTCGCGCCGTACCTGCCGTTCGCGACCGAAGAGGTCTGGTCGTGGTGGCAGGAGGGTTCGATCCACAAGGCTTCCTGGCCGACGGCTGCGGCCGACCTGACTGTTGCCGAGCAGGAGGCCGAGGTCCTGGACGCGGTCTCCGAGGTTCTGGCGGGCATTCGCGGTGCGAAGTCCGCGGCGCAGGTCTCGATGAAGACCGAGGTCAGCAAGGTCGAGGTCAGCGGACCCGCCGCTCGTCTCGCCCTCGCCGAGCGCGCCGAGCCGGATCTGCGCGCAGCCGGCCGGATCACCGGTGAGATCGTCTGGAACGCCGAGGAGACCGACGCGGTCAGCGTCGTCGCCACCCTCTGATGTGCTCGTCGTAGTGCCCGTCACCCCGCTCGGGGAGGCGGGCACTACGCGTTTGAATCGAACGACTACGCTGCGGAACCAGGCTTGTCCGATGTGCGACCATCGGCCTCGACCCCCGTGTCAGCACCAAGGAGCCCCCGCATGAGCAACCCCACCCCGAGCGACCCCGCCTCCCCGGAGTCCCCGGAGTCCGGTGCGCAAACCCCCGCTCCCCCGGCCGCCGGCGCCGAGCCAGCAGCTCCCAAGCCCGCAGCCGACGCGACCACCACCCCGAGCACCGAGCCTGCGGCTCCGAAGCCCTCAGCCGACGCTTCCCCGAAGACAGAGCAGCCCGCCGAAACGGCAACCCCAGACGCGAAGCCGACCACCCCGGCTTCCCCGGCTTCCCCGGCTTCCGAGAAGCCTCACGACGTCGCGATCCCCACCGCCCCGGACGGACCAACTGCGGCAAGCGAGACGACCGAGGACAAGGCAGCGACTCCGACCGCGCCGACGACTCCCGCAGCGGAGAAGTCGGCCGACGGGGAGAAGGCGGCTGCTGCCGGCCGGGGTGCGGCTGCTGGGAGCTCCAAGGACGCGGCGAAGATGACACGTGCGGAGAAGAAGGCCGCGAAGAAGGATGCTGCGGATCAGAAGAAGGCGGCCAAAGGATCGATCTCGATCGTCGTCGATCGGAGCTTGCCGCCGGGGACCGTGGTTGTCGAGTCGTCCGAGGGCACGACAGTCCATTCGGTGGAGGGTCAGCCGGCCGACGGGGAGAAGAAGGTCGGGTTCTGGCGGCGCGGTCCGTTCGTGACTGTGGCTGGGGCCGTTGTGGTGCTGGTGATCCTCGGGTTGCTCGGGTACGTGTGGGGTCTGGGCCCGTTGAACCGGTTGAACACAGCTCGCGGAATCACCCCGCCAGCGAAGCTGGCCGGGCTCGACCGGATCACCGACGCGGACATTCGCGGCCAACTGCAGCTCGACCAGACCCGGCAGGCGCTGAGCCGGATCAACAACGGCAAGCAGGCGACGGTCGAGGCGTACGGGAATCTCGACGGCGACCGGCTGTTCGTGGTGATCGCATTGCGCGGCAAGGTCGACATCGCGAAGACCGTCGCGGACTCGGGCGCCTCACCGGACAAGATCAAGAAGGTCGGCCAGGCAACCTGCGTCGAGACCACCGGCAACCTGCCCACCCAGTGCTACCGCGGCTCCAACACCCTCACTGTTATCGCCCAGTCCGCCAACGAAGGCATCACCGTCGACCAGGTAGCCCCGGTCGCCGTAGAAGCCTTCCACGCAATGAAGTAACACCCGTCTACTTTGGGTCGGCGCGGATGCGGCCGACAACGTCCGCGGCTGGTTGGCGCTGCGGCCGATGAACTGAAAGATGGGTGGCTGGGGCAGTCTCTGGCTGGGCCGGATGGTGCAGCCGGTGATCGCGGTGCCCCGGCCGACGACTACGCGACCTGGCCGAGCCTTCCCTTCGCCCGTTGCTTGAGCTTCCGGGCTTCTGTTGCTGCCGGCGACGAGGAGGCCTGTTGAGTGGCCCGTTCGCGGTGGTTTTGGCGGTTTGCGGGGCTCTGCTGTCTCCCTGCGGCAGTAGGTCCCCGCAAAGATGTCCGTGGGTCGTGATCCGTCGCGGTGGTTGATCCACTGTGCGACCCAGGAACCCCTCCTCCCCGAATGTGCTCGTCCCGTCCGGCCGCTCGGATTCGGCCGGCGGCGTACGCGGTGGTTGGTCGCCGCTGCGGCCGGATTTACAGAGACGGGTGGCTGGGGCGGTCTCTGGCTGGCCCGGATGGTGCGGCCGGTGATCACGGTGCCGGTTGCTTGAGCTTCTGGGCTTCGGTGCGGCCGGCGATGAGGAGGCCTGTTGAGTGGCCCGTTCGCGGTGGTTTTTCGCGGTTTGCGGGGATCTGCTGCCTCTGAGTGCCTGTTGCGATTTCGCCGCAGGTGATCGGTCGCGGTGGTTGAGGACTTTGGCCGGCCAGGAACTCCGCCTCCCCGGATGTGCCCGTCCCATCCGGCCGCTCGGATTCGGCCGGCGATGTGCGCGGTGGCTGGTCGCCGCTGCGGCCGGTTTTACTGATGCGGGTGGCTGGTGCGGTCTTCGGCTGAGGGGGATGGTGCGGTCGGTGACCGAGGTTCCCCGTTGCTTGTGGTTGACGGGCTGTGGTTGCGGCCAGCGATGAGGAGGCCTGTCAGGTGATTCGCCGCCGTGGTGACCACTACGGTTCGAGTCGGCTGCCAGCGTGTGAAATTTCGCTGGATATCCGTTCAAATGGGCGCTTCTCTGCTCAAATATTGAGGGGAGAACCAGCAACTTGCGGGGAGATCCCCTCATTTTCTGCACCGCAACCGAAGCCCAGAAGCTCAGGTGACCGGCACGCGGTCACCGGCCTCGCCATCCCCCTCAGCCCCAGGCGACGCCCGCCTAGCGCTTCAGTAAATCGGCCGCCGCGGCGGCCAGCCACCGGGTATGTGTCCGGCCTGTCCGGTGCGGCGCGAATCGGGGGTACAGCTCTCTTTGCGGGGATCTGCTGCCACCCAGAGACAGCAGCTCCCCGCAAACCCGTGGAAACCCCGCCCAGCCACAGGTCCACGGAGACCTACTGCCAAATACCGGCAGCAATCATCCGTGAACCCGCTCCAACCCGCCCAGCCACCGGATTGCAGGCACCAACGCCACGCCGATTCTGCAACAGCCTCTGAGCGGCAGCAGATCCGCGCAGAGGCGCGATTCGCGGGTCCGTCGGCAGGTTTACGGAGTTTCTACTGCCACGGAGCGATAGTAGGACTCCGTGAATCTCGCAACCGGCACCTTCAGACGGCCTCAACTCGTTGGCCGCAACCGAAGCCCGGAAGCTCAGGCGGCGGGCAGATGGTCGCCGGCCTCGCTATCCGGCCCAGCCGTAGGTGCGGCCAACCATCCTGTCGTTGCCAACGGCCGCAGCGGCGAGCAACCACCGGGTACCTGTCCGGCCGCAGGGCAACCGAGCGGGAGCTCGCCTTTGTGGAGTGCTACTGCCACCCAGCGGCAGTAGGACTCCACAAAGATGTGGGGAGCGGTGGTTAGGCGAGTAGGCCGGCTATTGCAGTCATTAGGGGGATGGAGACGAGGGTGCTGATGAGGACGGCGCTTCGGGCCAGGGTTCTCGAGGTTCGGTAGTGGACGGCGTAGACGTAGACGTTTTGGGCGGTTGGTAGGGCGGCTAGGAGGGTGGGGGCCAGCAGCGCGGCGCCGTGGAGGTTGAGGATCCAGCGGGCGACGGCGTACGCGATCAGGGGTTGGGCGACGGTCTTCAGGACCACGGCCAGTACGACGTCTCGCTGCAAAGTGATCGAGTCCTTCGCTCCCGCGCTCAGGCTGAGGCCGTATGCGATCAGCGCGACCGGAACGGCGGCTGCCGCGAGCAGGTCGATCGGGCGCATCAGCACCGTTGGCAGCGGCAGGTTGAACGCGGCCGCCACCAGCCCGAGGAGCGATGCAACCGTCAGCGGGTTGCGCAGCGGTCGGGTCAGGAGCGTGCGTAGTTGGACCCGGCGCCCGCTCCCCTGTCGATCGCCGTCCAGAATCGCGAACGCTACCGGCGCGAACACCAGCAGCTGGAACAGGACGATCGGCGCGACCAGTGCGCCGTTCCCCAGCACGTACGCCGCGATCGGTACGCCGAGGTTGCCCGCGTTCACGTACGACGACGCGAGCACTCCGACCGTCGCCTCGGAGCGCGAGCGTCGCCAGAGCAGCACCGCGATCAGCAGGAAGATCACCTGGACGACGAGCAGACTGGCCAGGTTCGTCACCAGGACCATGGAGAAAATCGAGTGCAGGTCCGCGCGCGCGACGGTGGTGAACAGCAGCGCCGGGGTCGCGACGAAGAACGCCAGCCGGGACAGCACGAGCTCGTCCTCGGAGCGCAGGACGCCGGCCAGACCGACCAGGTATCCGAGCACTGCGACCGCCACCAGCGCGACGAACGCACCCACGACGGCGGACACCCGCGGTCAACTCCTCAACGGCTCGGCAACCCCCGAATCGTAGCGGGAAGGCCGCTCCACACCTTCGGGCAACCATCCTCCGGGCACCTTCACCGCCGCGGGGCGGAGCCCTACCCTGGTAATCGCTGACAGTTCAGCGCATCACGCGGAAAGATTCCGCCCTGGGGAAGGATGCCGATGTCCGCTCATCTCAAGCGAGGGCTTGCCGTCGCGGCCCTGCTCACCGTCATCGGGGTCCCGGCCGCCGCCACACCAGGCGGCGATCCGGGTTCCTCCGGCTACACGTCCGACCCGGCCTCGCCGGGCTACCGGAACACCCCGAGCAAATCGGCCGACCCGATTCCCTCCGCGCCGCGAGCCGACGGGAGCTTGCCGATCGGCGATGCCGATCTCGCCGAGACGCGGACCGACCAGGCCCTTGCGCCTGGGGTCACGCTGACCAAGATCGTTCGCGGTACCGAACCGGCCGACCCCGACGAGATCGGTACGACGACTCGCGGGCCGTGGGTGGTCAACGTGGTGACGATCGATCCGGCACTCGCGCAGGGTCGCCTCCAAACGTCGTACGGACCGGATCTGGCGCGGACCGAGAAGACCTCGCAGCTGGTCAAGAGTGCGGCCGCGGTCGTCGGTACGAACGCGTCGTTCTTCACCTTCACCGCGAACCCGACGTACCCGGGTGATCCGGTCGGGCTCGGCATCTCCGACGGTCAGCTGATCAGCGAACCGACCACGAGCGCGACCGAGATGAACCTGCTGATCGATGCCAGCAGCAACCAAATGAGCGTGCAGAAGGTGCGCTGGACCGGGCAGATCCGGAACCGCGACACCGCTGCGACGCTGCCGCTCGAGTTCATCAACCACCCGCCGGTGGTGCCGGCGGCCTGTGCGGATGTCGTCGATCAGACCACCTGCACCGCTGCGGGCGACGTCGTGCTGTTTACCCCGCACTTCGCCAGCAAGACTCCGACGGGGCATGGGGTCGAGATCGTCTTCGACCGGCTCGGTTGTGTGGTCCGGACGTCGCGCACCCGCGGCAGCACGCTCACGGTCAGCCAGTTTGCGCTGCAGGCGACCGGGAAGGACACCAACGCATTGCTGGCCCTGACCGCGGCCGGCGGCTGTGTCGACCGCAATCACACACTGACCGGCGATCAGGGCACGCCGATCGCACTGCACCGCGGCCTGTACGGCGTGGTCGGGCGCTACCGGCTCACCCAGGGCGGCGCGATCGTCGTACCGCCTGGCTCTGGAAGTTTCTTCGCTCGCAACCCACGGACCATCGCCGGGGCCACGGCGGACGGGAAGTTGATGCTCGCCACCATCGACGGGCGGCAGACCACGAGTGTCGGTACGACGCTCGCCGAGACCGGTGCGGTCGCGAACGCGCTCGGGATGCACAACTCGGTCAACCTGGACGGCGGCGGCTCGACCGCGATGGCGCGCACGAACGGGACGCTGATCAACCGCCCGAGCGGGACGAACGGCGCCGAGCGGTACGTCGGCGATGCGCTCCTCTACTACCCCACCCGCTCGTAACCTGGTGGATGCTGACGAGTCAGCGGCGTGAACGGTAAAATTCCACCCATTCGGGGAAGGATGGGCTCATGAAGCCTTCCGCCCGCCGCGGACTCGCCGCCGCCGCCCTCCTGACCATCGCCGCCACCCTCACCACCCCCGCAACCGCCGCACCACCGAGCCCAAGCACCGGCCTGACTGGCGAGACCGCCGCACCGGTGACGGCTGGCTTGGCCGGGGAGTCGGGGGCGCCCATCCCGTCTTCGGCGACGGGGGTGGCCGCGTCCCAGGTACCAACCGGGCGTCCGGCGGGCGGGTTGCCAGTCGGCGGCCCCGCCCCGACCCAGCCGAGTACCAGCCAGAGCCTCGCGGACGGGTTGCCGATCGGGGACTCGGATCTGGTTGAGACGCGGAGCAGTGAGAGTTTGGGTCGTGGGGTGACGTTGACTCGGATCGTGCGTGGGACTGAGCCGGCGCCTGCGGATCAGATCAACACGACGCCGCGCGGGCCGTGGGTGGTGAGTGTGCTGACCATCGATCCGCGGCGGGCTCGCGGACAGTTGCAGGCGACGTACGGCGCGGATCTGGCGCGGGTGGAGAAGACCTCGGAGCTGGTTCGTGGTGCTGGTGCGGTGGCCGGGGTGAATGCGTCGTTCTTCACGTTCACCGCGAACCCGACGTACCCGGGTGAGCAGGTCGGGCTCGGGATCTTCGACGGCAAGCTGCTGAGTGAGCCGCTGTCCGATCCGGCCGAGGCGAACCTGCTGATCGATGCCAAGAGCAACAAGGTGCTCATCGGTCATCTCAGCTGGACGGGCAAGCTTCGTAACCGGTGGACCAAAGCCGAACTGCCGCTGGAGTTCGTCAACCACCCGCCGGTGGTGCCCGTCGGCGAGGCGCCGGGCGACGTCGTACTGTTCACGCCTGAGTTCGGTGCCGCGACGCCGTCAGGTGCTGGGGTGGAGGTTGTCTTCGATCGGCGCGGGTGCGTCGTTCGAACGGCGAACACGCGGGGAACGACGCTGACCAAGAGCCAGTTCGCGGTGCAGGCGACCGGGCCGGATACCAACGCGCTGCTTGCGCTCACCACGCGCGGTTGTGTGGATCGTCAGCTCGCTGTCGCTGACCAGCGGGGTCGGAAAGTCCAACTACACAAGGGCTTGTACGGCGTGACCGGTCGCTACCAGCTCACGTCGAACGGCGTGGTCGTCGTACCGCCTGGGTCTGGAAGCTTCTTCGATCGGAACCCGCGCACGATCGCCGGTACCACCCGCGACGGCAAGATCGTCCTCGCCACCATCGACGGCCGACAGACCACCAGCGTCGGCACCACGATGACCGAAACCGCAGCAGTCGCGAAGGCGCTCGGCCTGCACGACTCCATCAACCTCGACGGCGGCGGCTCCACCGCGATGGCCCGAGCCGACGGCACCCTCGTCAACCACCCCAGCGGCACCAACGGCGCCGAACGCGCCGTGGGCGACGCCATCGTCTTCGTTCCCCACCACTAAAAAGCTAACGTCCGAAAGACTCGCCGACGGTGGTCGGCGTGTCTTCGGACGTCAGGGGTCAGGAACCGGCGAGGGCCTTGAGGCGGCGGAGGGTTTCTTCGGCGCCTAGGGCCTGGGTGGTGGCGTGGAGGTCGGGGCTCTTGGTGGCGCCGGTGATGGCTACCCGGACGAGCTGGGAGGCCTCGCGGATGGAGCCTGGGAAGGCGTCCGGGTCCTTCTTGTATTCCTTGGCGTTGGCGGCGAAGCCGTGCTTGGCGGCCAGGTCGCGGATCTGGTTGAACCACTCCGAGGCGTCATCGCGGTGCTCGTAGCTGGCGACCAGGTCCTGTGCGAAGGCGGTGACGACCTCCGGTGCGACGCCGAGGGCGGCGATCCGCTCGTCGGTCGGGCCGGTGACAAGCTCGAACAACGAGGGGAAGAAGAACGCGTACGCCGCACGGAAGTCGGACCACTTGCGCAGGTCCTTGCGCGGGTTCTCCACACCGTCGCGCTCGACCGCGAGAGCGCGCAGCGCAAGCTCGGGCTCCGCGTCCAGCACCGGGACGAGCTCGGCGTCGTACTCGAGAGCCCAGACGCGGACCGCGTCGAAGATCTGCTGACCGCTCAGCGTGGCGATGTGGTCGGCGCTGATGTCCTCGAGCTTCACGAGGTCGACGAGCGGACCGGCGACACCGCACTGGTCGAGCTGGATCGGCGCGGCGAGCGCCTCCGCCAGCGGCACCTCGGCCAGCCGGCCGTTCGCCAGGCCGCGCAGGTAGTAGAGGACCGCGTCGGCCGGGAAGCCCGCGCCGATGTAGAAGTCGACGCCGGCCTCAGGGTCCTTGCGCTTCGACAGCTTCCGCTTGCCGCCGGGGATCTGCTTCATCAGCGGCGCGATGTGCGCGTACTGGATCGGCTCGAACTCCAGGGCCGCGAACAGCTGCTGGTGCAGCGGCACGGAGGAGATCCACTCGTCGCCGCGGATCACCAGGTTGACCCGCATCAGGTGGTCGTCGACAGCGTGCGCGAAGTGGTACGTCGGGAGCCGCGGCGACTGGTCCGACGCCTTCAGGATCACGGCGTCGTTCCGGTTCGCCTCGTGCTCGAGCTCACCGCGGATCGCGTCGGTGAACCGGGCTCGCTGGCCGTCCGCGTCGTCCGGCGCCCGGAAGCGCACGACGTACGGCGTCCCGTCGGCCAGCTTGGCGGCCACGTCGGTCGCCTCGGCATCGCGCCAGATCGCCCACTTGCCGTAGTACCCGGTCGGGACCTTGTTGGCCTGCTGGCGTCCGGTGATGTCGGCCAGCTCCTCCTTGGTGGCGAAGCACAGGTAGGCCTTGCCCTCGCGGAGCAGCTGCCGCACGTAGGTCAGGTAGATCTGCTCACGCTGCGACTGCATGTACGGCCCGTAGGAGCCCTTGGTGACATCCTCGTCGGAGGAGATGTGGAAGTAGTCGAACCCGCGCGCGAACTGCTCCAGCGCACCCTCGACCTCACGCGACTGGTCGGTGTCCTCGATCCGCACCAGGTAGACGCCGCCGGTGTTCGTGGAGACGTCCCGGTCGATCATCCCGGCGTAGATCCCGCCGATGTGGATGAACCCGGTCGGCGACGGGCCGAGCCGCGTCACCTTCGCACCGTCGGCCAGCTCACGCTGCGGATACTTCTCCTCCCAGAACTCCGGCTCGGGGAGATCGGCAGGGAACAGGCCATCGATGACCGCGCGGTCGAGCATTTTTCGGTACGTCTCACTTCCGGGGTTCAGCAGAGGGGTGGTAACCGGTCGAGCCTAGCAACTCCGGAGCGGGGAACCGGCCTCAGAGCGTTGCGCGGTGGGCGCGATTGATCGTGATGAGCTCGTCCAGGGAGTCCCGGGTCCGGAGCAGCTCCTCGATGTGGTTCGACAACCGGTCCCGTTCGCCGGCCATCCGCTCGGCCGCGGCATCCGACGTCCGCTCGCTCGGGGCGTCCGCACACGGCAGCACGTCCTTGATCGTCCGGCTCGACAGACCCGCGGTGAACATCCGCTGGATGAACGCGACCCGCTCGATCGCGTCGTCGCCGTACTGCCGCTGACCACTGGCGCTGCGCGTGCTGGCGAGCAGGCCCTGCTCCTCGTAGTACCGCAACGAACGCACGCTGACGCCGCTCTTCGCGGAGACCTCGCCGATCCGCATCGATCCTCCTCGTGTGACCTGGGCCACGAACCTTTGCCCCTCACATGAATGTGAGCTTTTAGCGTAGCCGCATGAGCACCCTCTTCGACAACTACCGCCTCGGCCACCTCGAACTCCCCAACCGCGTAGCGATGGCACCGATGACCCGGGTCCGCGCCGCAGCCGGCGGTCTCGCGACGCCCGCGATGGCGACGTACTACGCCCAGCGGGCCACCGCCGGGCTGATCGTCTCCGAAGGCGTCCAGCCGAGCCTGATCGGACAGTCCAACCCCGGTACGCCGGGACTGCACACCGACGAGCAGGTCGAGTCGTGGCGCCAGGTGACCACCGCCGTCCACGCGAACGGTGGCCGCATCTTCGCCCAGATCATGCACGGCGGCCGCGTCTCGCACCCGGAGACCAACGGCCTGCAACCGGCCGGCCCATCAGCCGTCGCTGCGGTCGGCGACGTCTTCACTCCGAGCGGAAAGCAGCCGGCACCGCTCCCGCGCGCGATGACGACGGCCGAAGTACCGGAACACGCTCGCTCGTACGCCGACGCGGCCCGGCGCGGTGTCGAGGCCGGATTCGACGGGGTCGAGTTGCACGGCGCCAACGGCTACCTCATCTCGCAGTTCCTGGCCGACAACTCCAATCTGCGCACCGACCAGTACGGCGGCTCGATCGCGAACCGGATCCGCTTCGCCGTCGAGTCTGTCGAGCAGACGGTCGATGCGGTCGGCGCTGCTCGGACCAGCATCCGACTGTCCCCCGGCGCGACGATCTGGGGTGTGCAGGAGAACGACGTACCGGCGCTCTACACCGCACTGGTGAAGGAGCTGGCGCAGTTCGACCTTGCCTACCTGCACCTTGAGGTCACCACTGACGAGGCAACGCTCGCCACCCTGCGCAAGCTCTGGCCAGGCACCCTGATCATCAACCCGGGTCCGGTGACGGGTCCCGGCCAGACCAGGCCCGCGGATGCCGACTACTGGCTTCGCCAAGGCGCCGACCTGATCAGCTTCGGCCGTGCGTTCATCGCCAACCCGGACCTGGTCGAGCGCCTCCGCAACAACCTCCCGCTGGCACCCGCCGACGAGGCCACGTTCTTCCAGGGCGGCAACGACGGGTACCTGACCTACCCGGCGTACCAGTACGACGCCGTCGCGGCCTAGGTCAGCACCGCGACATCCGGCCAGGCGATCCGCAGACAAGCCGGGCTCCCATCGAGCCGACTCGGATCGCCGCCGGGCGGTGGCGCCAGCGCAGTCCCGACGGCCTCACCACCGCTGGCGCGATAGAAGCCCTGCGCGGCGGCGTTCTGCTCGAGCACCCACAGGTACATGGCGTTGCTGGCTCCGCGTCGTCCGACAGCACTCGCCGCCTGCCGCAACAACCGGCCGCCGATACCTGACCCGCGCTGGGCGTTCCGCACATGCAGGTTGTCCACCAGGCTGCCCCACTGCGGGTCCGCATCAAACATCACATGCACGAACCCGACCAGCCCGCCGTCATCCTCCGCGAGGACCGTCTCGGCATGCCCCGGTACGGCGAGCCGCTCCGCCCAGACCGCTCGCCGCTCGACCTCGATGTCCCCGTCCAAGAACGCATCAGCGAACGCACCCCGGTAATGCCGCCGCCAGCTATCCGCATGCAGCAAAGCGATCTGCTCCGCGTCGCCAACCCCAGCCACCCGAAAAGAAGTCACCCCCAACCTCACCACGCCGTACCGGATCCAGACCACAAGATTTCGCGCCGACTAAAGCGCCAACCCGGCCTGCCTTGAGCACCGATCAACCACTTTTCGACCGAACAGATGGCTGAGCCGTGCTCAAGGTCGTTCGTTCCAGCAGGTGGTCTGGGGAGCGGGAGGGGTTGTTGCGGTGGGTAGTGGCGTTGATACTCGGCGAGCATGAGGATCAAGCCCCGAATCGCCCTGATGTCCGCCCTCGTCACTGTCGGGCTACTTGTCGCACCAGCCGCCCGCGCCAGCTCGCCCACGATCGATCCGCGACCGTCGACCGCGAAGCTCACGGTCGAGCTGCACAAACTCGCCGTACTGAGCCATGGCAGGATCCGCGTCACTCCGATCGGCCGCACCAACGAGAACCGGCCGGTCTGGGCCGCGCGGGTCGGCCACGGCAAGCTGAAGATCCAGTACGTCACCCAGCAGCACGGTGACGAGCCGCTCGGCACGCCCGCGGCGCTGGAGTTCCTGCGGACGGTCGGTGTCGGCAACAGCGCGTGGCAGCGCAAGCTGCTGTCCGAGGTGACCGTCGACATCGTCGTGCGCGCGAACCCGGACGGCCACGAACACAACTGGCGCTACAACTACGACCCGACCGCCACCCCGGAGTACGGCGAAGCCGGCAAGGGGTACGACATCAACCGGTACCACGATCCGGCGGTCGCGCCGCAGGACAATCCGGCGACCGAGGCCGGGCTGGTGCAGCGCCGGTACGCCGCGTTCCAGCCGGACATCATGGTCGACTACCACATGCAGGGTCGCTACAAAGATGCCGCCGGCAAGGAAATCACCGCCTCCACGCTGTGGCCGACGAACTCGGCCGTGAAGCCCGCGGACGTGAACTTCGCCAAGCAGATCGCGGTCCTCGTGCAGCGGTCGATCAACGGCACCGGCGGGAACGTGTCGCAGTACCCGGGCGGCGACTACCAAGGCATCGCCCGCAACGGCTACGGCCTGCTGGGCAGCGGCAGCGTCCTGATCGAGCTGAGCGACATCCCCGGCCGCGAGCAGACCCAGATCTCGGACGCACTCGCCTCGATGCTCGCCATCGTCCGCTCAGCCGCCGACGGTTCACTCCGCAAGATCGACCCAGCCGCCGCCAACACCATCCCGCCCCGCGGCCCCGCACTGCCCGGGACACTTGCAGACGAGGACGAGGCGGCCTGATCCAACGCGCTAAGGACAGGAGGTATCCGCCAAATCGCGGCTGCCCGAGCTGGGCGTAGGCGCGCGATGGCGTCTACGTAGACCTATACGTCCTGTCCTTGGCGCACCTCTTCGACGCGGACCTGGACGCCGTAGCGAGGGCGCATGGCGCCGTAGCCGATCGGGCGGATCCGTTGTGGCACTGGGCTCAGCGTGACGCGTTCGAGGAGTCGGCTCAGGATGACCTGTAGCTCGACAGTGGCGAAGGTCGCGCCGATGCAGCGGTGCGGCCCGGCGGCGAACGGGAGGAACTCGGCCGGGGTCGGCTTGTGATACCCCGGCCGGTCCGGATTCCAGCGCTCCGGGTCGAACCGCTTCGGCTCCGGCCAGATCTCAGCGAGGCGATGCGTCACATACGGGCTGATCACCAGCTGACTGCCCACCGGGATCTGCTCCCCCGCGAACTCGAACTCGGTCGCGACATAGCGACCAGACATCACGGCCGGCGGATGCAACCGCAAGCCCTCGGAGACCAGGTTCGCAACGGCCGGATCGTCGTACGGCGCTCCGGCCGCCCGCTGCCAGTGCTCGGGGGCGTTCACCAACTCGTGGACCAGCCAGCCCATCGCAGCACTCGTGGTCTCGTAGCCGGCCGCGATCAAGCTGATCACCTGATCGCGGATCTCCTCGTCGGACAGCCGATCGCCGTCCTCGTCGACCGCCTCGACGAGCGCGGACAGGACGTCCTTGCCGGCCTGCTCCGGATGCGCCCGCCGATAAGTGATCTCTTCATAGACCAGACCATCGACCTCCGCCTTGGCAGCGAGCGACCGCCGCCAGGTCGGCAGCCCGAACCGCTCCTGCACCAACCGCTCGAACGGCAACAGGTCAAGGAGATCCAGCACCAACTGCAGCTGATCCCCCAGCCGCTGCTCGTCCGCCGCCAACCGGTCCCCGAACAGCAGCTCGATCGTGCTCCGCCGGATCGCTCGCCGGAACTCGGCGTACGCGTCGACGACCGTCCCCGGCCGCCACCCGTCGATCACCTGGTCCGCGTTGCGGCGGAAGGTATCGACGTACTCGGCGATCTGACGGTGGTGGAAGGCCGGCTGCATCAACCGTCGCCGGCGTTTGTGCGGCGCACCGTCGCTGACGATCAGTGCCGACTCACCAGTGATCGGCACCAGGAACTCCATCGCCTCCCGCCACCGGAAGAGGTCCGAGTTGGCGAACACGAACTGGTTCGCCTCGGCCCCGAGCAGGAAGGTGAAGCGGATCGGCCCGAGCCCCGTCTTCACCACTGGCCCGCGACGCCGGTACATGTCGACAAGTTCGTCGTAGGGACGTCGCAACAGCTGGAAGTAGTCGATTGCCTTCGCGGTTGGCACCCGTCCATCATCACCTCGCCGACCGCGCCCAGGCCGGGATCGTGCGCGATCACGCAGCCCTCACCGCCGGTTCAGGCAATCTGACCAAGACCCGCACCCACAACTTCGCCGACTACCTCTTCCTCGACGAAGTTGTGGTTGCCTGAAGCGCGGTTCTACCAGCTGTTGTTGGAGATTCCTGTCCCCAGGAACACCTGGTCGTGGGTGTTGCCGTCGGTGTCGTCGGTGTAGACGACGGCTACTTCGGCGAACGACGAGACCGCCACGGCCATCTGTTCCTGGCGACCAGGAGTGGCCGAGCTGAGTCGCTGGGCGGAGAGGCGGCCGGTGTCGGTGCCGGCTGCGTCGAAGCCGCGAACCCAGACGTCGGGATCGGCGGCTTGGGCCGTCCAGCCGACGACTGTCTGCTTGACGTCGTCGATGCCGACCGAGGGCGCCTTGCCGCCGGCCGCGACCTCTACGTCGGCGAAGCGGGCGGTGCCGCTGGCGTCGAAGGTGCGGGTCCAGGCTCCGGCGGTGCCGGTGTGGTTGGACTCCCAGGCGACAGCGAAGTCACCGTTGAAGTTGGCGTCGACTGTTGCGTGCGACTGCTCTCCGCCGGTGTTGGAGTTCGCGACCCGACGTGTCAGGTTCACGGCACCATTCGTCCTGGCCAGACGCACCAGACCGACGTTGTACGACGCGTTGGCGTCACCGTCCTCGTCCCACACGACCAACGCGTCCCCAGAGGCCGAGACTGCGACATCCGGGTTGTGGTGCTGACCGGTCGTCTGCGAGGCGGTGACCTCCCAGGCCCGGGTTGTCGGTCCAGTGTACCCGGCCGCCTTCACCGTGGCCGGCGTACCGGTCTGGATGTCTTCCCACACCGCAGTGAAGGCGACAGCCCCACCCAAGGGTGCACCATCTGGGTCCACAGAAACGCGGGGGTTGATCTGCTGACCAGTAGCACTGCTGTTGGCGTTACCGGAGGCCGTGACTGTGCCTGCGGTGTTCAGAACGCGGTAGGGGATGTTGTAGAAGCCATTGCCGTCCGGGTCGTCCTGCCAGACCACTACTGCGTTGCCCTTGTCATCCAGACCAACGTCCGGGTGCAGGTGCCGCCAGTTGGTCACACCGGAGTCGCCGCCGGCGGACAGCTTCTTCTCGTAGACAGCAGTGCCGTTGTGGAACAGGCGAATCCAGATGTCGCTGTGGACGTTGTCGGCCGTGTTGTCCGCGTCGCGATCGTCCTCCCACACCACAGCGACGTACCCGGTCCGGTTGATTGCTACAGACGGCGAGTCCTGATCGCCAGTGGCCGTGCTGTTGGCGACGATCCAGGTCGGGGTGGCGACGTGCGCGGACGCCGTCGGCGCCATGAGCCCGAGTGCGGTGACAGCAACGCCCGCGACGGCCAGTGTGCGCTTGAGCTTCAGCATGGTCACACCGCCTGCAATCCGGGCTGGCCCTCTTGGATGACGAACGACTTCGCAGTCGTCGCAGCGGCACCGTGCTCCGACACCTTCGCGACAGCACGGAAGTCGGCCCGCATCTCGGTCGGCGAGATCGTCGTACGGATGTAGCCGCGCCTGTTGTTGAAGAACTTCAGCCAGGGGTTGGTCCCAACGTCAGGAATGGCAGTGGCTCCGTCCCCGTCCCCACTGGACGTGACCGATGTGCAGACGAGCTCACTGCCGATGGTGGCCGAGTTGGCGTTGTTGTAGTCAGCCTTGAGGTCACTGGCCCAAGCACGGTGCACATCACCAGTCAGTACGACGGGGTTGCGCACACCGCGGTCCACCCAGCCCTGCTGGATCCGGGCGCGGGAGGCGCGGTAGCCGTCCCACGAGTCCATGCTGGCGCCGGTGGAGTTGAACCGGCGAGCGAAGAACACCTGCTGCCCGATGATGTCCCAGGTCGCGGTCTTCTGGTTCAGTCCGTTCAGCAACCAGGTCTCCTGCGCGTTGCCCGGCAGGCTGCGCGACGCGAGGTCCGCATCGGAGCAGACCTTCCAGCCGTCTCCACAGGCCTGGTCGTTGCGGTACTGCCGGGTGTCGAGCATGTGGAACGTCGCCAGGTTCCCCCACTGCAGACGGCGGTAGAGCTGGATTGCAGCGCCACCGTTCACCTGCGCAGGTCGCAGCGGCATGTTCTCGTAGTACGCCTGGTACGCAGCCGCCTGCCGAGCAGTCCACTGAGCAGCCGTCAGAGCCGGCGTACTGTCGGCGCGGATGTTGCCGGCCCGGTTGTTCTCGACCTCATGGTCATCCGGTACGACGATCCACGGCGCGACTGCGTGAGCTGCCTGCAGGTCCGCGTCGCTCTTGTACTGCGCGTACCGGCGCCGGTAGTCCGCCAGCGACACGATCTCCGAGGCACCGGCGTGCAACCGCGGTCGACCGGTCGTCGCGCCGTACTCGTAGATGTAGTCACCCAGATGCAGGATCAGACCGGGGTTGTCCTCAGCCATCCGCCGGTAGGCCGTGTAGTAGCCCTCTTCGTAGTGGGCGCACGAGGCGAACGACATGACGAGCTCTCGGCCCGGAGTGCCGGCGGCCGGAGCAGTCCGGGTGCGGCCGACCGGTGAGAGGTGGCCCTGGGCGCGGAACCGGTAGTAGTAGTCGAAGTCCGCGTTGAGTCCACCGGCGATGACGTGGACCGAGTGAGCAGAGGCGGACTTCGCGACGACGGAGCCGGAAGCGACCAGTGTGGCGAAGGTGTCGGTGGTCGACACCTGCCAGTCGACGGTCACGTCCGCGGTCCCCATGCCACCAAGGCCGTCGGCGTTCAGGGGTGAGGGGGCGAGTCGTGTCCAGAGGACCACACTGCTCGCGTCGGGATCGCCCGAGGCGATCCCGAGCTGGAACGGGTACGGGACTGCCGCGGTGGCCGCGATCACGGCTGAACGGACCGGGAGTGCGCTGACGCCGGCCGCGGCGAGTCCACCGAGGACAAGGGTTCTGCGACTGATTGGGCTCATGAGGCCTCACCTTCACGGGTACTCAGGGCGGGGGTCTCCCGGATGGATGACGTGGACGCTGACATCCGGGAAACCTTGAGCATGCGTGGTGCGGTGGCCATCTTTGCGCAATTCCCGTAACTTTCCTACCGGTTGGTCTAGGCAGTTTGGTCTAAGCCGTGACCAGGATCAGCAGCGCCAGTGCCGGGATCCCCTCCATCAGGGAGTTCAGCCAGAGCCGTCGCTCCGACACGACCAGCACCACCGCCATGAACGTGTGCTGCGCCGCCGTGAACACGACCAGCGCGTGCCCGGCCGACTCGTGCCCGTTGGCCGCCAGTACGACGCCTGCCACCAGCGCGATTGCGGTTGTCAGGTTGTAGAACCCCATGTTGATCGTCCAGAGCCGGACCGACCCGAAATGCTCGGGGTCGGTCAGGAACATCGGGTACAGCTTGGGGTGCTTCCAGAGGAACGCCTCCATCACGAACACCACGGTCAAGATCACCGCGATCACGACGGCCAGCACCTGCGCCGCCGTACTCATGACTGGACCACCGTGACGCGAAAGGTGAGGAACTTCGCGGCCGGCGTGAGCACCGAGAAGGTGTTCGCCGTACCGGCCGGGATGCTGATCGAGGTCCCCGGACCGAGGTCGTAGCCCTCGTCATCGGCCTGGACCAGGATCCGCCCCTGCAGCACGTAGTACGCCTTGCTCCACGGCTCCACGTTCGGCGGCCCGCCCGGACCCCGCGGCGCGTCGATCTCCAGCAGTTCGTACTCGGTGCCGGTGTGTTCGGCCCCGATCTTCACAGTCACGGTCGAGTCCGGCGCGACGTACTCCTGCCCGGTCCCTGCTGAACTCAGATGCACTGTCATACCGGCGACGGTAGGAAGCCGGCTATCCGCTGGGCCATCCCGCACGACAGGGCTTCGGACGGCCTATCCCATCCCCACAATTCGGGGATAGGCGACGTCGGTACGGCGGCGCATACTGAGCGCATGTGGGAGGGGCAGGCGCGGTCCGCGCGCCGGGAGATCGCGGCGCTGGCGACGTCCGGACTGGGCGTCGAGGCGCTGCACGCCGCCGCGATCGAGGTGGTCGACCGGATCGTGGCCAGCGACTTCACCTGCTGGGCGGCGCTCGACCCGAGCAGCCTCATGATGAGCTCGATGACCAGCGGCCGGGACCGGATCCCACCGGAGCTCGAGCCGCTGCTGGCCGAGACCGAGTACGTCGGCGACGTACCGAACTCGTTTGCCGAGCTTGCCCAGCACGCACGCCCGGTCGCCCGCTTGTCCGACCTGCCGCATCGCGACGTCGTCGGGCACCGGCGGCTGAACGAGATCTGGCGGCCGCTGGGGATCGACCACGAGGTGCGGGCGGTGTTCAGCGTCGATGGGGACTGCTGGGGTGCGGCGGGGTTCGTGCGATCCGGCTCGGACTTCACTGATCGCGAGCTGGAGTTCCTGACGGCGGTTGCTCCGGCGATCGGCGCGGCGACCCGAGTCGCGGTCCGCTCCGGCGCGCACGGCTACCGCGGTGGCGCCGGCCCCTCGATCATCGTCACCGGAGCCAACGGCGAGCCGCGCGCCGTCACCGCGGCCGCCCGGTCCTGGCAGGACGAGCTGGATCAGATCGCGCCCGGCCGATTCGCCGTCCTGCTGCAGGCCATGGTGACCGGGACCCGGGCCGCGGCCGGCGGCACGTTCCAGGCGCGGGTCCAGACCGCGTCCGGAGGCTGGGCCTTGATGCAGGGCAGCCGGCTGATCAGCGACGACGACGAGTCCGAGGTCGTCGTCACGATCGAGCCGGCTTCAGGTCAGCACCTCGTCGGGATGCTGCTGGCGGCGTACGGGCTGACCACCCGCGAGCGCGAGATCTGCCTCGAGGTGATCTCCGGGCACACCACCGCCGAGATCGCCGGCCGGCTGTCGATCTCACCGCACACCATCCAGGACCACCTGAAGGCAGCGTTCGCCAAGGTCGGCGTCCGCAGTCGCGGTGAGCTCGTCGCAACGCTCCGGCCGGACGATCTCACTCCGTCGCGCTAGTTGTTGATCAGCTTCAGGGCGAGCTGCGGATCGAACGTGCCCGCCTTTTCACCGGACTCGCCGCACGGCCCGTCCGAGTCACCAGGAACCTTCACCCAGAGGAGCATTTCGGCACCGCCGCCTTGCTGTGCGGTCGTGCCGAGCTTGCGGCCGGCCGGGTTGCACCACTCGGAGCCCTTCGCACCGTTGCCGTTGCGGCTGGTGTCGATGACGAACGGCTTCGGCGTCGCCCAGTGGCTGTTGAGATCGTTGGCGAAGGCAATGGTCTCGGCGGTCGTGTAGTAGTTCGACACGTTGATCGCCACCCCGTGGGCGTTCGCGATGCCGATGCTGTTCAACCGCGCAGCGAGCTCCCCGGCACCGATGCCGGTCCCCCAGCCCTTGTTGGTCGCGTCGGCGTACGTCCACGTGTTCGGCGCGGAGCTCTTGAGCGTCTGCAGCGCGAAGGTGAGCATCCGGATCCGGGCGTTCTTCTCGTTGATGTCGGTGATGCACTGGAAATCGCCGATCGAGTCCGGCTCCAGGATCACCAGCGCCGGCCGGCTACCGATCGCCGTCGCAAGGGTCTGGATCCAGTTCTTGTACGCCGTCTCGCCCGCGGCACCGCCACTCGAATGGCCACCGCACGCGTCCCGGCCGGGCAGGTTGTACGCGACCAGCACGGGCAGCTTGTCGGCCGTGTCCGCCGGACCGACGTAGTTGTTGATATCCGTGGCCAGGTTGGTGTTCCAGCCACCGAACCAGCGCGCCATCGGCTCACTGCCGATCGCGTTGTTGATCGTGGTCGCCGTACCGCCGGGGTGCGCGTTGGCCCACTCCTTCGGGTTCGAGTGCGGGTCGACGTAGAAGCCGTTCGTAAGCTCGATCGGGCTTCCTGCCGGCGGCGGACCGTCCACCTCGGTCAGCGAGACGTTGTCGAGCCAGAAGGTGTAGCCACCGCCGGCCAGTCCACCGAGCTGGAAGGTCAGCTCGGCCTGGGTGGTCTCCAGCGAGCTGGTGAAGTCGAGGCTGATCCGCTGCGTCGCCGTACCGACCGAGAAGGTCTGGTTGAGCGCGGCGGTGAACGGGGTCGCGTTGAGCTGCACCGTGGTCAGCAGCGTGCGGGCCGCGGAGGCACGCGCGTCGAAGGCCAGCGTGTACTTGCGGCCTTGGTGAACCGCGAACGCCGGGGTCTTCTGGCCGAGCATGGCGTCCCACTTGTTCGCGGTTCCACCCGGTACGACGGCCTTCAGCTGGCCGGCGTCCGGGCTGATCGGCGTATTGCCGGTCCCCCACCAGTTCGCCGTACCGTTGCTGAAGGTGCCGTTCGTGAGGAGCTCGGGGGCGGCGCTCGCCGTGGAAGCGCTGCCAGGAATTGCCACTCCGAGAGTGAGTGCGGCCGTGATGAGGCCACGGAGAATTCGTTGCATGGATGGCTCCTTCGGGGCGAAAGGGGCGGGGAGGTCCAGGGACCGGAAGCGCTCCCAGTTTGCCCGGTCACGCTCTCGGTTGTCACTAGTTTTCGGTCATCGAATCGAACTCGTCACCGACTTACCGATCGGCAGCGGGTCGAACGGCTTGCGATCCTGCTGACAGGTCGAACCATCAGGCGGTGCCGCCAGCGTGGTCAGGTACTTCGTGAGCAACTCGTCCGCGCAGACGCTCGCGCCGAAGCTGGTGGCGTGCCCCCAGCCCTCGATCGTGACCATCCGTGCGTCCGGCCACAGGTTCGCAAACGGCCGGGTCGCCTGGTACGGCGTGGCCGGATCATGCCGTGTCCCGAACACGAGGACCGGCGGCTTCACCCGGTTCTCGAACGGTCCGGCGAAGGCATCGGTGTCGGTCAGCCCGAGGAATTCGCACTGGATCCCGATCCACGCGCGATACCGGCCGAAGTGCGGAGCGCGCTGGTCGGCAGCGTCGGCGTACGCCGGGTAGGCCAGCGGCCGGCCGGTCTGCCGGGTCTCGACACACGGCTGCATCGCGTTGCCGATCGAGGGGTAGTCCTCTTGCCGCGCAGGCGCCGCCTTGCTCTGGGCTTTCGGTTGCGTCGCCAACTCGGCCAGTTGCTGGGCCAGCGCGGGATAAGTGTCCGACCTGTAGAAGGCGTCGAACATGATCCCCACCGTGGTCGAGTAGTCGAAGCCCCCGATCGGCTTGCTCTGCAGGCGATCGAGCAGATTCTCGACGACGGTCTTCGGGGCGCCGAGCGCATTCAGCGGGCAGGCTGCCGCGGCCTTCTTACACTCCAGCAGGAACTGCTGATAACTGTCCGACGCGGCCTCCCCCTGCCGAAGCCGCGCACCGAACGGCAGGTCGTCGCCGTTCGAGCCGGTGTACCGCTCGGGAAGCAGCGTGCCGTCCATGACCATGGCCCGAACCTTGTTCGGGAACAGCTTCGCGTACGTCGCGCCGAGATAGGTGCCGTAGGAATAGCCGATGTAGTTGAGTTTCTTGTCCCCAACCGCCTGCCGCAGCACGTCCAGATCCCGCGCGACGTTCGCAGTCGAGTAGTGCTCAAGCCGATCGGGCGACGTCTTCCGGCAACTGGCCGCCATCTTCGCGGCGTCGGCGATGTACCCGCGCTCCTCCTTGGCGGTGGTCGGGAACAGCTTCAGCTTCGCCAGCACCGCCCCCTCCTCGGCCGCCGTCGGATAGCAAGTGACCGGGTCCGACAACCCGACCCCGCGCGGGTCGAAACCAAGGATGTCGAACCGCGCGCGCAACTCCGGCGAGTAGGTCGACGCGTTGTGCTGGATGAACGAAACCCCAGAGGCCCCGGGCCCGCCTGGGTTCGTGAACAGCGTCCCGATCCGCCGGGCCGGGTCGCTCGCGGGCAACCGGGTCAGGGCGATGGTGGTGGTCGATCCGTTCGGGCGGTCGTAGTCGGTCGGGACCTCGACCGTCGCGCACTGGAACTGAGCCAGCTCCGGTCCACAGGTCCCCCAGTTGATCTTCGGTACGCCGACCGCGCTCGCGCTGACGGGCATCGTCAGCGCGAGCGCGGTCATGGCAACTGTCAGAGTTCTTCGGTGCCTCATGGGAGGACCGTATTTAGCGCACGACCCCCAGCGCTTCGGTCGCGAGAGGGAAGGCCTTCACTCTCGCGAGGGTGCTGGCCGGAATCGGATCGAACGGCTTGCGATCCTGCTGACAGGTCGAGCCGTCGGCCGGTGCGGCCAGCGTGGTCAGGTACTTCGTGAGCAGCTGATCCGCGCAGACGCTCCCGCCCAGGCTGGTCGAGTGCCCCCAACCCTCGATCGTCACCATCCGCGCATCCGGCCACAGGTCGGCGTACGGACGAGTCGCCTGGTACGGCGTGGCCGGGTCGTGCCGGGTGCCGAAGACCAGCACCGGCTGCTTGACCTTGTTCTCCCACGGCCCGAGGAACGCGTCCTGGTCCTTCAGCCCGAGGAGCTCGCACTCGGCACCGACCCAGGCACGGAACCTTCCGAAGTGCGGCGCCCGCTTGTCCGCGGCATCGGCGTACGAAGGGAAGGCCAGCAGCCGGCCGGTCAGCCGCGTCTCGACGCACGGCTGCATGCTGCTGCCGGCCGAGGTGTACTCCTCCTTGCGGCGGTTCCACTCGATCAGCGACTCGGTCGCCTTCGGTGCCGCCTTGGCCCGGGCGGTAGCGGTCGGCCAGGTGGCCAGCTCGGCCAGGGTCTCGGCCAGCCCGGGGTAGGTGTACGACGAGTAGAACTGGGTGAACATGTAGGAGACCAGCGTCGCGTAGTCCATCTTCAAGGTGCTGCCGTCCGGCAACGGGATCAGGATCGGTGTCTTCTTCAACCGCGCCAGCGTGTTCTCGACAACTGTTGTCGGGTCGCCGACCTTGTTCAGCGCGCACGCGGCCGCAGCCTTCTTGCACTCCAGCAGGAACTGTTTGTAGCTGTCCGATGCGCCTTCGCCCTGCCTGATCCGGGCGCCGACCGGCTGCTTCTCACCGTTCGAGCCCGAGTACCACTCCGGGAGCAGCGTGCCATCGAGCGCGAGTGCCCGGACGTTGTTCGGGAACAGCTTCGCGTAGGTGGCCCCGAGGTACGTGCCGTACGAGTAGCCGACGTACGTGAGCTTCTTGTCGCCGACAGCCTGCCGGAGCAGGTCCATGTCGCGGGCGACGTTCGCCGTGGAGTAGTGCTGGAACCGGTCGGGTGACGTGGTCCGGCAGTTGAGCGAGAATTTCGCGACGGCGGCGAGGTACTGGCGCTCCTCCTTGGCGGTCACCGGGAACGCGCTGATACCGGCGAACGCTGCCTGCTCCTCGGCGGCGGTCGGGTAGCAGGTCACCGGATCGGACTGGCCGACCCCGCGCGGGTCGAAGCCGAGGATGTCGAACTTGGCCCGGACATCAGCGGAGTACGCGGACTGCGCGATCTGCTGGATGAAGGGCACCCCGGGGCCACCAGGCCCACCGGGGTTGGTGAACAGCGTGCCGATCTTCTGGGCTCGGTCGGTCGCTGGCAACCGCGTAAGCGCGATCGTGGTGGTCGGCCCACCCGGGCGGTCGTAGTCGGTCGGGACCTCGACCGACGCGCACTGGAACGGCTCGAGCTCGGGGGCGGTTCCGCAGGAGCCCCACTTGATCTTCGGTACGTCGTACGGCGGCTGGGCAGCGGCCGTCATCGGCACGATCAGCGCGAGTGCGCTCACCGTGACGGTCAAGGTACGAAGGACGGTTTTCATGCCTCGAACCTAGGCGGGCACAATCTCGCGACGCGTCCACCACGAGAAGGAGGCCGGACACCCGCCGTACGGCGGATCCGGCCTCCCTCGTGCGTGTGTTCCTACGCGGTCTTGTCGCGCCGCTCGCGCTTGCGCTCGATCTGGTCGCGCGGGATCAGCGTCGGGTTCACGTTCTCCAGCACGACGGCCTTGTTGACGACGACCTTGGCCACGTCCTCACGGCTGGGCACCTCGTACATCACGTTGAGGAGCACCTCCTCCATGATGGCGCGCAGCCCACGGGCGCCGGTGCCACGCAGCAGCGCCTGGTCCGCGATCGCGTCGACCGCGTCGTCGGTGAACTCCAGCTCGACGTTGTCGATCTCGAAGAGCCGCCGGTACTGCTTGACCAGCGCGTTCTTCGGCTCCGACAGGATCTTGATCAGCGCGTCACGGTCCAGCGGGGAGACCGTGGTGATCACCGGAAGGCGACCGATGAACTCGGGGATCAGCCCGAACTTCAGCAGGTCCTCCGGCATCACATCGGCGTACCCACCGACCTCGCGCGGCTTCTCGGTCTCGCGGGAGGCGTTGAACCCGAGGGTCTTCTTGCCGACCCGCTGCTCCACCATGTGGTCCAGACCGGCGAACGCTCCGCCGACGATGAACAGCACGTTGGTGGTGTCGATCTGGATGAACTCCTGGTGCGGGTGCTTGCGGCCGCCCTGCGGCGGGACACTCGCGGTGGTCCCCTCCAGGATCTTCAGCAGCGCCTGCTGGACACCCTCGCCGGAGACATCGCGGGTGATCGACGGGTTCTCGCTCTTGCGGGCGATCTTGTCGACCTCGTCGATGTAGATGATCCCGGTCTCGGCCTTCTTGACGTCGTAGTCGGCCGCCTGGATCAGCTTCAGCAGGATGTTCTCGACGTCCTCACCGACATAGCCGGCCTCGGTCAGCGCCGTCGCGTCCGCGATCGCGAACGGGACGTTCAGCATCCGGGCCAGGGTCTGGGCGAGGTAGGTCTTGCCGCAGCCGGTCGGGCCGATCAGCAGGATGTTCGACTTGGCCAGCTCGACGGCCTCGTCCTTCGCGTGCCGGCCGGCGCTGGAGGCGCCCTGACCGTCGCGGACCCGCTTGTAGTGGTTGTACACCGCCACCGCGAGCGCCTTCTTCGCCACGTCCTGTCCGACGACGTAGGCATTGAGGAAGTCGTAGATCTCCCGCGGCTTCGGCAGCTCGGTGAGTCCGACCTCGGAGCCCTCGTTCAGCTCTTCCTCGATGATCTCGTTGCAGAGATCGATGCACTCGTCGCAGATGTAGACGCCGGGACCGGCGATGAGCTTCTTGACCTGCTTCTGGCTCTTACCGCAGAACGAGCATTTGAGCAGGTCGCCGCCGTCACCTATGCGTGCCACCGGGACAGATCCCTTCTCTGAGCAGTCGAACCGTGGGCCGGGGGGCGTGGCCGCTCGGGGCCGGGGCGCCGTCGTACCGAATGGACACCCCTACTTCGACAGGTACCCCGCCGAACCTGTTTCGACGGTACCCCGTCAGGAGCCGAAACGCCGCGCTCCGTGCCGGGTTGTGTCTACGCCGGTGGCGAACGCCGCGGGGCCTTGACAACTTTCGGGTGCGATCGGTGGGCCCCGGGTGCGGGGCCCACCGTCTCACGGGTCAGACTCCGGCCGGAACCGGCTTGAGCGTCTGCAGCACGTCGTCGATCAGGCCGTACTCGATCGCCTGCTCGGCGGTCAGGAACTTGTCCCGCTCGATGTCGCGGGAGACCTCTTCGTGCGACTTGCCGCTGGCGTCGGCGAGCATCTTCTCCAGCAGCGCGCGCAGGCGGAGGATCTCGTTCGCCTGGATCTCGATGTCGCTGGACTGCCCGTAGGTGCCCTCGGTGGCCGGCTGGTGGATGATGATCCGGCTGTTCGGCAGCGCGAGGCGCTTGCCCGGCGTACCGGCGGCGAGGAGCACCGCGGCGGCCGAGGCGGCCTGGCCCAGGCACACGGTCTGGACGTCCGGCTTGATGTAGCGCACGGTGTCGTAGATCGCGGTCAGCGCGGTGAACGAACCACCGGGCGAGTTGATGTAGATGCTGATGTCGCGGTCGGAGTCCATCGACTGCAGGCAGAGCAGCTGGGCCATCACGGCGTTCGCGATCTCGTCCGTGATCGGCGTGCCGAGGAAGATGATCCGGTCCTCGAACAGCTTCGTGTAGGGGTCGATGCGGCGCATGCCGTACGACGTGCGCTCCTCCCACTGCGGGATGAAGTAGTTCATGTTTGCGTCCTTAGGTTCTTGCCGAGGGGGAGCAGGTCAGGAGTTCGGGCTGCCGGAGCTGAGCTGAGCGGCGCTGTTGACCACGTGGTCGATGAAGCCGTACTCCTTGGCCTTGTCCGCGGTGAACCAGCGGTCGCGGTCCGCGTCGGCCTCGACCTGCTCGAGCGGCTGGCCGGTGTGCTCGGAGATCAGCTTGAACAGCAGCGCCTTCAGGTGCAGCGACTGCTCGGCCTGGATCTTGATGTCGGACGCCGTGCCTCCCATACCGCCGGAGGGCTGGTGCATCATGATCCGGGCGTGCGGCAGGGCGTACCGCTTGTTCTTCGCGCCGGCGCAGAGCAGGAACTGGCCCATCGAGGCGGCCAGGCCCATCCCCACCGTGGCGACGTCGTTGGAGATCCACTGCATGGTGTCGTAGATCGCCATGCCGGAGTCCACCGAGCCACCCGGCGAGTTGATGTACAGCCAGATGTCCTTGTTGGGGTCCTCGGCGTTGAGGAGCAACATCTGCGCGCAGATCGCGTTCGCGTTGTCGTCGCGAACCTCGGACCCCAGGAAGATGATCCGGTTCTGCAGCAGGCGCTGGTAGATGTGGTCGTCGTGTCCGCCGGATCCATTGCCGCCCGCGGCGGTGGGGCTGGCTGCAAATGTCTCGTTCACGAAGCCGACATTACTGGGCGGGAGCGACAGACCTAAGGCTGGGCCACAGGTGTTCGCTCACGGCGCACCGGTGAGGCGGAACAACCGCCCCGAACCAGCCTCCACCGAGACCCGGAACGCAGCCCCCGTCAGGGTCACCGGCTGGTACGCACCTGACGCGGGCACGAACTCCTCGACCGCCCCGACCGCCGCCTGAACGGTGATCGTGACGCTCGCGGCGGCGCCGTACCGGCGGTTGGCGACGAACAGCCGGCGCCGGCCGTCGTCGGCAGCGGTCCGGAACTGGCCGAGGACGGCCGGGTCACCAGCAACAGAGCGCAGCTGAGTCGAAGCAAGGGGGTAGTGGTCGAACGAGATGAACGTCGGCGCCATCTGGTCGGCGTACCGGGTCAGGAACTCCCGGTACGCCGCCTCCTGCTTGGGGTCGTAGAACGGGACCAGGTTCACGTGGGTCAGGTCGGGCGGACCTGCGGCGGCCAGTACGTCGGAGATCATCCGCAACCGCGGGTACAGGCGTGGAGGCGGTTCGTCGATCAGGTGGAACCCAACGAACGCGGGCGAGGCGGCGGGCCGCTTGCGGCGAGGGCCGTCAGTACGACGACCGCCAGTACGCGGGCGGACCTCCCGAGGGGACGGGTGGAGGTCATGCTCCGACGCTAGCCGCGGCCGCTATCAGCTCGCTGTCAACGCGAAACGGCCCGGAACCCCTTGGCGGGGTCCGGGCCGTTCGGCGTACAGATCAGGCCTTTGCGGGCTCCTCGACCGGGGCCTCGGCTGCCTCCGGGTCGGCGTAGGTGCCGTCCGGCTGCAGGGTCTTCAGCTCGATCACGTTGCCGGAAGCGTCCTTGACCACGGCGTGCTCGACCAGGTGGGCCAGCGCCTTGCCGCGGACGACCTCGGACACCAGGCTCGGGACCAGGTTGTTCTCGACCGCGTGCTGGGCGAACTGGTCCGGGCTGACGCCGGAACGCTGCGCGTGCCGGACGATGTGCTCGGTGAGCTCCTGGTCGTTGACGCTCAGCTCCTGCTGCTCGGCGACCAGATCCAGCACGAACTGCGCCTTGATGGCGTCCTCGGAGCGCTTCTTCAGGTCCTCGTCGAACTCTTCCTGGGTCTGCTCCTCGCCCTCCAGGAACTGCTCGAACGACATCCCGGAGTACCCGAGCTGCTGCTCCAGGTTCTCCTTGCGGGCGGCCAGCTCGTCGGTCAGCAGACCGTCCGGAACCGGCACGTCGACCAGGGTCAGGATCTTCTCGAGAACCGAGTCCCGGGCCTCGCCGGCCTGCTCGAGCCGCTTGCCGCGCTCCAGCCGGGACTGCACGTCGGCCTTCAGCTCGTCGGCGGTGTCGAACTCCGACGCGGTCTGCGCGAAGTCGTCGTCGAAGGCCGGGAGCTCCTGCTCCTTGACCGCGGTCACCGTCACCGACACGTCGACGTCGTCACCCTTGAGCGAGCCACCGACCAGCTGCGTGACGAAGGTGTTGCTCTCGCCCGCGCTCAGCCCGATGACGGCCTCGTCGAGGCCGTCCAGCAGCTGACCGCTGCCGACCTGGTACGACAGGCCGGTGGCCTGCGCCTCCTCGACCTTCTCGCCGTCCTTGCTGGCCGACAGGTCGATCGTGATGAAGTCCTTGTCGGCGGTCGCCCGCTCGACCGGGTTCAGCGAGCCGAAGCGCTGCCGGAGCGCCTCGATCTGCTCCTCGACCTCGGAGTCGGCGATCGCGATGTCCTCGACCTCGGCCTCCAGACCCTCCAGGTCCGGCAGCGTGATCTCCGGGCGCACCTCGACCTCGGCGGAGAACTGCAGGCTCTCCTTGTCGTTGAACTCGGTGACGTCCACCTCAGGGCGGCCGATGGCCTTCACCTGGTTGTCCTGGACGGCCTGCGAGTACAGCTTCGGCAGGGCGTCGTTGATGGCCTCTTCGAGAACCGGCCCACGGCCGACCCGCTGGTCGATCACCTGCGGGGGGATCTTGCCCTTGCGGAAACCAGGAACCTGGATCTGCTGGGCAATGCTCTGGTACGCCGCGTCGAGGCTCGGCTTGAGCTCCTCGAACGGCACCTCGACGATGAGCTTGACCTTCGTCGGGCTCAAGGACTCGACGGTGCTCTTCACGGTGGCGGTTCTCCTTGATCTGATGACATAACCGGCGCGGCGGACAGCCCGCACCACAGCGGTGCTGCAGGGGGTTTCCACGGTGCTGCATGGATTAGTCGGGGCGACAGGACTCGAACCTGCGGTCTCCTGCTCCCAAAGCAGGCGCGCTAGCCACTACGCTACGCCCCGCAGTGACCGCACGAGTCTAGTCGACGCGGAGGGGTGCTCGCGCCACCACCCCCACCCCGGAACCAGTTTGAGCCGGAACGCCCAGATGTGGAATCATGTCCGGGCACCCACTCCGGTGGGCCGCACGCGGGTGTAGCTCAATGGTAGAGCCCCAGTCTTCCAAACTGACTACGCGAGTTCGATTCTCGTCACCCGCTCGATCGAGAGCGAGGAGTGTCTGCAGAAAGCGCAGACCTTCTCGCTCTCGCCATTTCAAGCTCGCTCCGCTCGCGGCGGGGGCTCCGCCACCCGCACCCCCAACCTCGCTCCGCTCGGCTCCCCCCGGCCGAGCCCGCGCCCCCGCCCGCCCCGTGGCTGAGGTCGTGCCCACGCTCGCCCCCGTGGCTGAGGTCGCGTGCCCACGCTCGACCCCGTGGCTGACCCCGCCGCCCCACTCGCCCCGTGGCTGTCCCCGCGCCCACACCCCCCGCCGTGGCCGAGCCCGCGCCCCCGCTCGCCGCCGTGGCTAAACCCGCGGCCCCGTGGCCAACCCCGTGCCCACACTCCCCGCCGTGGCTCAGGTCGCGCGCTCGGCTCCCCCGGGTGGCCGCCGCGTCTTTGGGCGCCCAGCGCGTCTTTGTGCACCCACCGACCACGCAGACCGCCCCAAAACGGTTGATGGGATCACAAAGTTGGCGCGCCCGCACAAAGTTGGCGCGCACACACAAAGAGCAGCCCGCCCACCCTTGGGCACGAGGCTCCACCTTGGGCACCCATCGCGTCTTTGGGCACCCACCAACCACGCAAACCGCCCCAAAACGGTTGATGGGATCACAAAGACGGCGCACCCGCACAAAGCTGACGCGCGCGCACAAAGAGCAGCCCGCCCACCCTTGGGCACGAGGCGTCGCCTTGGGCGCCCGGGGCATCTTTGGGCACCCACCGACCACGCGGAGTGGCCCGAAATGGTTGGTAGGGGCTCAAAGTTGGCGCGCACACACAAAGAGCAGCCCGCCCACCCTTGGGCACGAGGCTCCACCTTGGGCACCCAGCGCGTCTTTGGGCACCCACCAACCACGCAAACCGCCCCAAAACGGTTGATGGGATCACAAAGACGGCGCACCCGCACAAAGCTGACGCGCGCGCACAAAGAGCAGCCCGCCCACCCTTGGGCACGAGGCGTCGCCTTGGGCGCCCGGGGCATCTTTGGGCACCCACCGACCACGCGGAGTGGCCCGAAATGGTTGGTGGGGGCTCAAAGACGGCGCACCCGCACAAAGCTGGCGCGCGGGTACAAAGAGCAGCCCGCCCACCCTTGGGCGCGAGGCGTCGCCTTGGGCGGTCGGGGATCTTTGGGCGGTGGGGGGATCTTGGGGGCCCCACGGGTACGGCGAGGGGGGTGAAATGGGTGGTGGGGGCTCGGCGGGGGCGGGAGGGTGGGGGGATGGAGTTGCGGAGTTTGGGTGAGGCGGCTGAGGCGGCGTACTGGGAGCGGTTGTACGGGCGGTGGGAGCCGATGGACTTGAGCGGGGTTAGTGCGTTCATGCGGGGGTTTGGGCGGGAGTGGTGGGTTGTTGGGGGGTGGGCTATTGATGCGTTCACGGGGGTGGGGCGGGAGCACTCGGATGTGGATGTTTCGATCTTTGCGGGTGATGTGCCGGCGCTGCGTGCGCATGCGGGTGATCGGTGGCATTTGTGGAATCTGGCGGGTGGGGACATGCGGCCGCTGACTGATCGGCATCCGGAGGTGTTTTCGCCGGCCAGTCAGGTTTGGGTTCGGGAGCATGGGGATGCGCCGTGGGTTGTTGATCTGCCGTTGACGCCGGATGCGGATGGGCTGTGGTGCAACAAGTACTTGCCGGAGCACACGGGGCGGCTTGAGGACGTTACTTGGGTGGCGGAGGACGGGATTCGGTATTTGAATCCTGAGATCGTGCTGCTGTTCAAGGCGCGTCTGCATCGGACGAAGGACCAGTACGACCTGGAGCGAACCTGGCCGCTGTTGTCCGCACCGAAACAGCAATGGCTGCGCGAGACGGTACGGCGTGCTTATCCGGACTGCCCGTGGAAATTCGTGTGACAAGGATTCTGGTGCGGAGGATCCTTGGGGGTTCGGCTTGGTGAGAGGGACGGATGCAGGCGGGGATTTCGGTTTCGGCGGGTGAGCTGCCGGAGGTTTTGTTGCATGTGGCTGTGGTTCGGCCGGTGTTCTTGTGGGGTGCTCCGGGGATTGGGAAGAGCAGTCTGGTGCGGGCTTTCGCGGAGTCGCTGGGGCTGGAGTGCGTGACGTTGCTGGGGACGCAACTGGCGCCTGAGGACCTGATCGGCGTGCCGCAGATTGTTGACGGGCGGAGCCGGTTCGCGCCGCCGGTGGCTATTGCCCGGGACGAGCCCTACTGCTTGTTCCTGGATGAGCTGAATGCTTCGTCTGCCGAGGTACAGAAGGCGTTCTACTCGCTGATTCTGGATCGGCGGATCGGTGAGTACGAGCTGCCCGAGGGGTCCGTGGTGATCGGTGCGGGTAACCGGGCCACGGACAACGCGCTCGCCCGGCCGATGGCCAGTGCGTTGATCAACCGGCTGGTGCATGTCCATCTGCGCGCTTCCGCGAGCGACTGGCTGAAATGGGCTGGTACGGCGGGAATTCACCCGTGGGTGCTCGACTATCTGCGCAACCGGCCGGACCACCTGTGGACTGCACCGCCGAAGACCGAGGAGCCGTTCTCGACGCCGCGAAGCTGGCACATGCTGTCGGATGCGCTGCACTCGTACGGCGACGGTGCCACCGACGAGACGCTCCGGGTGCTTGCCTTCGGCACCTTGTCTGCCGCGCACGCCTCGGCCTTCCGCGCGTTCGTGAAGACGGTGCGGAACGCGTTCGGTCTGGAAGCGGTGCTGAAGGGTGAGGCCGGTTGGCCGGCCGCTCCCGAGGACCGCGACCTGCTGTACTTCCTGGCCGAGACCTTCCGCGCCCGGCTGATCAAGGAGCTCCCCGCCGACAAGAACTCCGGCAGTCCGGCCGCGCGTCAGCTCGCGCACCGCGGCAAGGCGCTGCTGGTGGAGCTGGCCGAGATCTCGCTCGAGATCGCGCAGGTCGTGATCGCGTCGGACGACGACGGCCGGCCGGTGCTGCCGACCTGGTTCCTGGTCGAGGTCAGCCGCGACCTGCCCCGGCTGGTCGCCGCGCGTGCCTGACCGGCGGCGCAAGGCCCGCAAAGACCCGGCCCGGGAAGCGATCCTGGCCGGTTGGGACGTCGTACGGCGGCATCCGCTCTTCGTGCCGATGGTGGGCTACGAGCCGCCGGCCAAGGACGACGCGTGTCCGCGGGACGGCTGGGCCCGGATCGACTCGAACGGCAGGATCCTGGTCCACCCGAGTCGCCGAGCCACTCCGGAGGAGTGGACCTGGGTCTTTGCTCACCTGCTGATCCACCTCGGACTCGGCCACCTGGACCGCGACCGCCCGACGCCCGACCAGGCCGCGAACGCAGCGTGCGACGTCGCGGTCAACCACTTCCTGCACTCGCTCAAGCTGGGCCGTGCGGTGGTCGACCTGCCCGATACCTATCCCAGCACTGACGAAGACACACTGGCGCGGCAGTGGCGAAGCAGCACAGTCCCGGACCAGTACGCCGATCTCGGCGTCGCAGGCGGGCAGTCCGACGTACTGATCGTGCCGTGGACTGGTTGGGGCAAGCCACCGGACTGGAGCCAGCTGTTCGCCGCCGGACTGTCGAATGCCGCAGCAGCCGCAGTGGACGTCGCTGGTGGCGCGCGGTCGTCGCTGATGGACCGCAAACCCGGACGGGACGTGTGGGACCTGGCTCTGGGCTGGTTCGTCTCCTCCTATCCACTGCTCGGCGCACTCGCCGCCACCATGAAGATCGTGGCCGAGGCCGAGGTCGCCCGTGGCTGGGACATCCAGATTGCGGCAGTGAACGCCGCAGCGGGTGAGATCTACATCAACCCGCTCACCAACCTGACGCAGAACGAATGGCGCTTCGTCATGGCGCACGAGATGCTCCACGCCGCACTCCGGCACGGCGAACGTGTCGGAGGCCGTGATCCGTACCTGTGGAACGTCGCAGCCGACCTGGTCATCAACGGCTGGCTCCTGGAGATGAGCGTCGGCACCATGCCCGACGGAGCCCTCTATGACCCAGCCCTGAAAGGCATGTCCGCCGAAGAGGTCTACGACCGGGTCGCCACCGACCTGCGCCGATACCGCAAGTTGGCAACCCTGCGTGGGACCGGACTGGGCGACGTACTGGGCCATCCGCTGCCACACACCGGTGAGGCTGCCCGTGCGGCCGGCCTGGACGACATCTACCGGCGCGCACTGAACACCGGCCTCGCCTACCACGACCCCTCCCGCGGACTGCTCCCGTCCGGCCTGGTGGAGGAGATCCGCGCGCTGGAGCACCCACCGCTGAGCTGGGACGCCCAGCTCGCCCGCTGGTTCGAGGAGCACGTCCCTGCGGTCGAACGCACCCGCACCTACGCCCGCGCCTCTCGACGCCAGGACAGTACGCCGGACATCCCGCGGCCGGGGTGGATCCGGCCTGTCGAGCTGGAGCGCCTCCCGACGTACGGCGTCGTCCTGGACACCTCGGGTTCGATGGACCGGGTGCTGCTCGGCAAAGCACTCGGCGCCATCGCGTCGTACTCGCGAGCCCGAGACGTCCCCGCCGCTCGCGTCATCTACTGCGACGCAGCCCCGTACGACGCCGGCTACGTGCCCGTTGACGACATCGCCGGCCGAGTGCAGGTCCGCGGCCGGGGCGGCACGGTTCTCCAGCCCGGAGTGGACCTCCTGGAGCGAGCCGACGACTTCCCTGCCACCGGGCCCATACTGCTCATCACCGACGGCCACTGCGACGTGGTCCGCGTCCGCCGCCCGCACGCCTGGCTCCTCCCCCGCGGCGCCACTCTCCCGTTCACTCCCCGCGGCCCTGTCTTCCGCGTCGAATAAAGTCGCCCGGTGCACCCCGGCCGAATCATCATCCTGAACGGCGCCCCGCGCTCCGGTAAGACCAGCATCGCGACCGTCATCCAGAACACGTTCGACGGCGTCTGGATGAACCTCGGTGTCGACCACTTCCAGCAGATGACACCACCGCAGTACCGGCCCGGCATCGGACTCCGCCCCGGCGGCGAGCGCCCTGACCTTGAGCCGCTCGTCGTCACGCTGTACGCCGCCATGTACGACGCGATCGCCGCTCACAGCCGGCTGGGGCTCAACGTGGTGGTCGATGCGGTGCACCACGACTCCTACTCGACTCCGCTCGGCATCCTGCCGTCGTGTGCTCGCCGGCTCGAGGGACTGCCGGTGTTGTTCGTCGGCGTGCGCTGCCCGGTCGACGTCGTACTGGAGCGACGGCGGGCGACCTGGGGTGGCGTCGGCTACAACCAGGGCGGGACTGTCGCCGACCCGGTAGCCCTGTGGCAGGAGGCGGTCCACACGCCTGGTGTGTACGACGTCGAGGTCGACATGTCGGCGCTCACTGCAGATGAGTGTGCGCAGGTCATAGGGCAACAGGTGGACAGCGGTTCGGCGTTCGAGCGTTTGGCAGCAGGCCTGGTTTAGGGTCCTCGGGTGACTTTGATCGGGGACGGTACGACGCGGCTTGTGGTGGTCCGGGGGAACTCGGGGTCGGGGAAGAGCAGTACGGCGCAGGAGATCCGGCGACGGCTCGGGTATGGCGTGTCCTGGGTCGAGCAGGACTACGTCCGGCGGACTCTGCTGCGGGAGCACGATCGGTTCGGGCAGCCGAATGTGGGACTGATCGACATGATCGTGCGCTACGCGCTCGCCCACGGCTATCACGTAGTGCTGGAAGGCATTCTGAACAACCGCACGTACGGCGACATGCTCCGGCAGCTCGTGGCCGACCACGCCGGCGTGACCGGGGCGTACTACTTCCAGCTGCCGTTCGACGAGACCATCCGGCGACACTCGACCCGCGAACTGTCGAAGGTCGTCACGGCCGACCAGATGCGTGACTGGTACCGCGACATCGACCTCCTGGGCGTACCCGGCGAGCAGGTGATCGGTATCGACAGCACGCTGGACCAAACCGTCGACCGCATCCTCGCCGACCTCGACTGGACGACCGGAGGCGCTGTCAACGAGCCAGTGGTGGGCTAGCGATCAGTTGGCGGAGCGCAGTGGCGTGGCCGGCGTGTTGTGCGGTTTCGGCGGCCATGGTGAAGAGCAGGAAACCCAGTGTGGTCTCGTGAATCGGCCAGTGCGCGACATACGCCGGGCTCTCCAGGTCCAGCGACAGGATGACCTGGTCCGCCTTAGCGGACAGCTCCCGGTAGACGCCGGTGATGTAGTCAGTTGACTCCTCCGGCGTTGCCCACAGGTCCTGCTCGTCATGGGGGTTGTCCCGGAACCAGGTTGGGCGCAGTGCGGGCGTGTGGCCGAGTGACTCGCCCAGATAGCCGTGCTCTTCGCCGGCCAGGTGCTTCACCAGACCGAGCAGATTCGTACCGCTGGCCACCATGGGACGCCGCCGGTCGTACTCCGACACTCCCTCGACCGCGGCCAGCACCTGCGCGCGACTACGCCGCAGACTCTCCAGCAACTCAAGCTTCATCGGTGCTCCTCAGCAACCTTGAGAACCTCGTCAGCAACGGTCGTCACTGGCCGACTCGCGTCGACGAGAGTGGCGCCGAAGCGAGCGTTGTCGGCATCGACGGTCGCGTGCCAGTGCAGAATGCGACGCAGCTCCTCCTCGGACGAACCGAAGCCTTCGGGCCGCTGCGCAATCCGCCTCCGTACCGTATCGGCGTCCACCGACAGACCGGCTCCGTCTAGCCACACCCCCAGGCGGTCCGCGTCCACGTCGTACGACGGATGGCCGCGTCGCACCAGTTCCGCGCAGACCGTCGACTTGCCGGAGCCGGATGCGCCGGCCACGTAGAACAGAGGCATTGCTGCAGTCTGCCCGACTGTCAGTTGAGAGTCTTGGTGGTGCGGAGGGGTGAGAGTGCTGCGATCAGTACGCCGATGAGCATTCCGCCGCTGGAAAGCAGCAGCGTTGGCCGCAGACCGAGCGCAGTGGCCAGCAGGCCGGACAGCGCAGCCCCCAGAGCCTGGCCGCCGATGACCAGGGTGCGCCAGGTGGCCGTGGCTTGACCTAGCTGGTGCGGAGCAATGCGGGACTGCCGGAGTGTGCGTTGCGGGATGCCGAACAGCGCCATGCCCAGTCCCGAGATCGCCTGTCCCAGATAGATGACTGGCGCGAGTCCCGTAGCCAGTGCGGCACCAGACACGACCGAAAGGAACTGTCCGGACATGTAGGCCCGACCGATGCCAACCCGCCTGCACCAGGCCGACGCCACCAGCGTCCCGACCACAGCTGCGGCACCAGATGCGGTCAGCGCGATCCCGACGTACGCCGGGGACCAGTGCAGCTCGCGGACCAGGTACAGCACCACGAGCGGTCCCTGCATCGAACCGAACAGCGACCCGATGGTGGCCGACAGAGTGAGCGGTCCCAGCAAGCGATCGGCGAACAGCACCCGCAGACCGGTCGACAGCCGCACCGGCGTCCGCTCCGGAACCGGCACGCGCTCCGGCTCCCGGATCAGGTACGACGTCACAGCCGACACCACGAACGACACCGCATCGACCAGGATCGCGAACGGCGCACTCACCGCCTGCACCAGAAACCCCGCCGCGGACGGTCCAGTCGTCGACGCCACGTTGGTCGTCAGGAGCGACGCACTGTTCGCCCGCATCAGGTCCGCACGCGACACCAGCGCCGGCAGCAAGGTCTGAGCTGCGGTATCCGACAGCAGAGTGAGCACACCAGTCAGTACGGCGACGCCGTACAGCTGGCCTATCTGCAGCACGCCCGCAGCAGCTGCCAGTGGGATCGACCCCAGCAGTGCGGCGCGTCCAACGTCCGCCAGCACCAGAAGCCGTCGCAACGACACCCGGTCGACCACCAGCCCAGCAGGCAGTCCGAAGACCAGGTGTGGCAGGACGGTCAACGCCGACAGCAGTCCCATCTCGAGCGGAGACGCCTGGAGGGTCAGTACGGCAACTAGCGGCAGCGCGACAGTGGTGATCGAGCTACCAGCCGTGGACACCAACTGCCCGAGCCATAGCTTCCGAACCTCGCCCTGCACCAGCAACCCCATGTGCGGCAACCTTTCACTCCCAGCGGTCAGTGACTACGGGTGTTCGCCCCGAGCGGAGCGTGTTCACTCCACGCGAACTGGGAGCTCCCGCATCCCGCGAAGCGGCTGTCGGCACAGCTGCGTCAACGACAGAGCCGCTACCGCCGAGCACAACGCCAGTGCGATGACGGGCTCGCTGAAAGCGTCGGCGATCAGTCCACCGAGGAAGGCACCCACTGGGATCGTGCTGAGGTTGATCGTCCGCGCTGTCGCCTGCACGCGGCCCAGATAGGCCGACGGAGTGAGGTGCTGGCGCAAGGTGATCACCGTGGCGTTCCACACCGGCAGCCAGAGCGACGACACGAACATCAGCCCGACCACCCAGACCACAGCTCCACCCAGCAGGCTGAGTGGCACCAGGAGCCAGACCGCTCCTTCCAGACCGGTCAGCAGCAGTGTTCGGCCCACACCGAGCCGGCGGAGCAGCCATCCGGTCGCAGCGACACCGAGTAGGGCTCCAACCGCGCCGACCGTGAACAGCAGCCCGACAGAACCGGCAGACAGGTCGAGGCCGCGGTACAGGAAGACGATGAGCACCGTCCGGTTCGCGTTCATGCCGAGGTTCCGCAGTGCCGCCGAGACGGTCAGCGGCCGCAACACCGGGTGCCGCCAGACTAGTCCGAGTCCGGCGACGATCTCCCGACCGAGCGGCTCCCGCGCAACGGACACCGGCAGCGGCTCCGGCGTACGGATCGCTGTGATGCCCGCGAGCGACGCCACGAACGACAGCGCGTTGACGCCGAAGCCGACCGCGACCCCGCCGAACTGGAGTAGCAGACCGCCGACAGCCGGGCCGCCTAGCCGGGCGAGCGAGTTCGAGAGCTCCAGCCGCACATTGCCGCGGGCCAGCTCAGAGCCGGTCAGCAGCGAAGGCAGATAGGTCTGGTAGGCCAGGTCGAAGAACAGCGTGGCGACCCCGACCAGTGCGGCGAGCGCGTAGAGCAGCGGCATCGACAACCAGCCCAGTGCTGCGCAGAGCGTCAGTACGCCGAAGCACGCGATCCGGATCGCGTTGGCCGCGAGCAGCACCGGGCGACGCCGTACCCGATCCAACACGGCTCCGGCGACCAGACCGAGCACCGGATAGGTGATGCTGCCGGCTGCGTTGAGCGCGCCGACCTGCGTCGCCGAGGCGCCCAGAACGAGGACCGCGGCGGTCGGCAGGGCCAGTGTCGAGACCTGGTCGCCGAGGAGGCTGACCGACTCGCCGAACCACAGCGAGCGGAAGTCCCGGCGGCGCTGCACCCTCCCCACCCTGCCGCAGCTCGCCCCGGGAACACGCCCGGGAGCCGCGAGATTGCAGGAAGTTGCAATCCGAACCGAAGACCTATCGCGGTTCGTAATGACTGTGATGCCGGTCACCGCCTGGGTCCGGCGGTGGCCTATTGCAACAAGCTGTAATTCATCCACGGGGAATGGAATTGGCAGGACAGGCGCTTACCTACTGAGCGATAATGGACAGTGCGCCTGTCTTCCGGTCGCGAACCCCCTGCCTAGTTGATGATGGGAAGTGCGCCCGTCCAGATGCCCTCAGAGCACCCTGTCCAAGCTCCCTCGATCCAAGCCCCCTCGATCGCACCACCGTCCCCACGGACCCCCGAACGAAGCCGCAACCTGTGGCGACTCCGGCCCTATCTGCGGCCGCACCGCTGGCGGCTGATTTTGATGTTCTCGACGGCCATGCTCGGCGTCGGTGTCAGCCTTTCGATCCCCCTGGTCACCCGGTCCATCATCGACGGCCCGGTCACCCGCCACGAGCTGGACCTGCTGGTCCCGCTGGCGTTCCTGGCCCTCGGGCTGAGCCTCGCCGAGGTGATCCTGGTCTGGATCCGCCGGATGGCCCAGTCCCGCACGGTCTCCGACCTGGAGGCGTCGCTCCGGCAAGACCTCTACGTCCGGCTGCAGTCCCTGCCGATGGAGTTCCACACCCGCTGGCAGAGCGGTCAGCTGCTGTCGCGGGTCACCACAGACCTGTCCACCATCCGCCGGTTCATGGGCTTCGGCCTGCTGTTCCTGGTGATGAACATCCTGCAGCTGGGCGTCGTCACGATCCTGCTGCTGCGGCTCTACTGGCCGCTCGGCGTCGTCGTGCTGGCGGCCGCCGTACCGATCGTGATGGTGTCGCTGAAGTTCGAGAAGAAGTACCTGCGGATCTCCCGCAAGGTGCAGGACCAGGCCGGCGACCTGGCCACCCGCGTCGAGGAGTCGGCGCTCGGCTTCCGGGTGATCAAGGCCTTCGGCCGCCGTCAGCACGTGCAGCGGCAGTTCGACGACGAGGCGATCACCCTCTACACCACCGAGGTCGAGAAGGTCCGGCTCTCGTCCCGGTTCTGGAGCTTCCTCGGCGTCATCCCGAACCTGACGCTCGTGATCGTGCTGCTGCTCGGCGCGCTCGCGGTCGGCCGGCAGTCGATCACCCTCGGCACCCTGGTCGCGTTCATCACGCTGATGCTGTCGCTGGTCTGGCCGGTCACGTCGCTCGGCGCGATCCTCGCGATGGCGCAGGAGGCGATGACCGCGGCGGACCGGATCAGCGAGATCCTCGACACGCACTCGGTGATCACGTCCGGTCCGCTCGAGCTGACCGGGTCGCGGGGCCACCTGCGGTTCGAGCACGTCGGGTTCCAGTTCTCCGACGACTCCTCGGAGATCCTGCACGACATCAACCTCGACCTCACCCCCGGTACGACGCTCGCCCTGGTCGGCTCGACCGGTTCGGGCAAGACCACGCTGACCGCGCTGGTCCCCCGCCTGTACGACGTCACCGCCGGCCGGATCACGATCGACGGGCACGACATCCGCGACCTCACCCTGAACTCGCTGCGGACGGCGGTCGCCTCGGCGTTCGACGACCCGACGCTGTTCTCGATGAGTGTCCGGGAGAACCTCACCCTCGGCCGCCCGGACGCCACGGACGACGAGATCCAGGAGGCGCTGCAGGTCGCGCAGGCCGAGTTCGCCAACGACCTCCCCTGGGGTCTGGAGACTCGCGTCGGCGAGCAGGGCATGTCGCTGTCGGGTGGCCAACGGCAGCGGCTCGCACTGGCCCGCGCAGTGCTCGCCAAACCGGCCGTGCTGGTGCTGGACGACACCCTGTCCGCACTGGACGTCCACACCGAGGCTCTGGTCGAGGAGGCGCTCCGCAGAGTGCTGGCCGACACCACCGGCATCGTGGTCGCGCATCGTGCGTCCACAGTGATGCTGGCCGACCAGGTGGCGCTGCTCCAGGGCGGCACGATCACCCACGTCGGTACCCACCAGGAGTTGCTCGCGACAGTGCCGGCGTACCGGCATCTGCTCGCGGCTGACGAAGAGGAGGTGCATGCATGACGACGACTGAACAGCAGACACCTCCTGCCGAAGAACAGAACGAACAGGACAAGCCGCAGCAGTCCTGGCGCGGGGTGTACGAGGACGAAGGCACCAAGGAGTTGTCGAAGGCAACGACCGTGCGGCTGAAGGAGGACTCCCGCAAGCTGCTCGGCGAGCTGCTCCGGCCGTACAAGAAGCTGATCTGGGTCCTGGTCGCGATCGTCGTGATCGAGAACGCGGCCCGGCTCGCGGTGCCGTACCTGGTCCACCTCGGCATCGACAACGGCATCCCGCCGATCCTCGCCGGTGACGGACCGAGAGCACTGATCACAGTCGTGATCGCCGTTCTCGTCAGCGCGTTGCTGCAGGCGTTCACCCGGCAGATCTTCCTGATGCGGTCCGGCCGGCTCGGGCAGACGATCCTGCTCGGTCTGCGCCGGCGCGTGTTCGACCACTTCCAGCGGTTGAGCCCGGCGTTCCACGACAAGTACACGTCCGGCCGGGTGATCTCCCGGCTGACGTCCGACGTCAGCGTCATCGACGAGCTGCTGGCCAACGGGTTCGACGGTCTGGTGACCGCCGTGCTGACCCTGTTCGGTACGGCGGTTCTGCTGCTCGTGCTCGACCTCAAGCTCGGTCTGATCGCGCTGCTGTCCTTCCCGCTGCTGCTGTTGCTGACAGCGTGGTTCCGGAAGCGGTCGGCGGTCGTGTACCGGCGGACGCGCGAGGCCGTCGTACTGGTCATCGTGCACTTCGTCGAGTCGATGACCGGGATCCGGGCGGTGCAGGCGTTCCGCCGGGAGCCCCGTAACGAGGAGATCTTCGCCGGGGTCAACGAGCAGTACCGGGAGGCGAACTACGAGTCGTTCCGGCTGAACGCGGTCTTCATGCCGTCGATCAAGGGCGTCGGCAACGTCACCATCGTGGCGATCCTCGCGTTCGGCGGTTACCAGGCCTACCACGGTCACGTCACCGTCGGCGTACTGACCGCGTTCCTGCTCTACCTGCGGCAGTTCTTCGAGCCGCTGCAGGACATCTCGCAGTTCTACAACACGTTCCTGTCCGCGAGTGCCGCGCTGGAGAAGCTGTCCGGCGTACTCAACGAGGAGCCGGACGTGGCCGCGCCGGTCAAGCCGGTCAAGCCCGCGGTGGCGCGTGGTCACCTGGAACTGCGCGGCGTGCAGTTCCAGTACGTCGACGGCGTACCGGTGCTGCCGGGACTCGACCTGGACGTGCCGGCCGGTCAGACTCTGGCCCTGGTCGGGACGACAGGTGCCGGGAAGACGACCATCGCCAAACTCGTGTCACGCTTCTACGACCCGACCGGCGGCCACGTGCTGCTGGACGGCCAGGACCTGCGTGATCTGAACGAGGACGACCTGCGGGAGCGGGTCGTGATGGTGACGCAGGAGAACTTCCTCTTCACCGGCTCGGTGGCCGACAACATCCGCTTCGGCAAGCCGGACGCCACCATGGAAGAGGTGGTCGAGGCCGCCAGGATCATCGGCGCCCACGACTTCATCTCCGCACTCCCCCAGGGCTACGAGACCCAGGTGGAGAAGCGAGGCAGCCGCCTGTCCGCCGGCCAGCGCCAGCTGGTCGCGTTCGCCCGCGCCTTCCTCGCCGACCCCGCCGTCCTCATCCTGGACGAGGCCACCTCCAGCCTCGACATCCCCAGCGAACGCCTGATCCAGCGAGCCCTGCGAACCATCCTCGCCGACCGGACAGCGATCGTGATCGCGCACCGCCTCTCCACCGTCGAGACCGCGGACCGGGTCCTCGTCCTCGAACACGGCATCATCCTCGAAGACGGCCCACCGCAAACCCTCATCACCACCGGCGGCAACTACGCCGGCCTCCACCAAGCCTGGGAAGACTCCCTCGCCTAGCCGGTCGGCGCGTGGTTCACCCCCCACGCGCCGACCACCCCGGTACGACGCTCAGCCCCACGCGCTGAGTAGATCGTCCGGTGTGAAGACCTGGAGGCCGTCGACAGCGCACCCGCTGCGGCTGACCGCGATCAGCGGGGTGTCCTCGTCGGCGCCGGGGAGTTGGGCTCGATGGGTGATGAGGCTCGCGAGGTCGCGGGCGTCGAACGGCTTCTTCTCCAGCCACTTGGTCGATCCGACCATGGTGAGGTTGTCGGCGACCGGTGCGCGGTCCGCTCCGACGAGGTCGATCTCGGGGTTGTTGGTGCGGGTCCAGTAGCCGCCGATCACGTTGGTGTTCGCCGGCAGGCGGTCATCGGCGATCCGCCAGAGAGCCTCCCGGATCACGGGCTCGATGGCGCGTCCACGCCAGGATGTCCAGCCGCGCCGTACCGACTCCACCACGAGGTCGCCACGGCCGCGCTCGATCGTCGGGATCGCGGATCCGACGAAGCTGAGCCAGAAGCGCAGGTAGGAGTCGTCGACGCGGTAGCGGGTTTCCTTGCTCGGTTTCGTCGACAGGGGCCGCTCTGCCGCGACCACACGGCGGCTGGTGAGCTCCTCGAGAGAGCGCTGCAAGGACGTGGCATGCAGGCCACCGGCGGCCCGGCCGATAGAGCCGAAGGTTCGCTCACCACATCCGATGGCCTGCAACACCTTCTGGGGCTGGGCCGCGGCGGGGAACTCCGCCGACAGCACCCGCTCACCGCTGACGAGCAATGCCGAGGTCGGGCTTCGCAGCGCGTGGTCGAGGTAGTCCCAGAGCCCGGCGCCACGTGGCCATTCTTCGAGGATCAGCGGGAGTCCGCCGGTCACCAGGAAGGCGTCGAAGGCATCAGCGGCCGGTAGGTCGAGCATGGCGGCGACGTCGGCCGGGCTGAGCGGGGGCACGACCAGCTCCGTGCCGCGCTGATAGAACGGCCTGCCGTAGGTGTTGAGCCGCTCCATCATGGCGACGTCGGACCCGATCAGGATCAGGAGGACCGGGAGCTTCGACAGCGTCCGGTCGAACGCCTTCTGCAGCGCACCCTCAACGGTCTCGTCCTCGCGGACGAGATACGGCAGTTCGTCGATGACCACCACACTGGGGCGATCGGCCGGCAACGCGGCAGCCAGCACCCCGAACGCCGCATCCCACGTCTGCGGCTCGGCGAAGCCGGCTACCTGGGCGGCCTCGGGGAGCGACGAGACCGCGACCTCGTGGACGAACCCGCTCAGGTCGTTCGCCATCGATGAACCGACCGCGGTGAAGTACACATGCGGTACGTCGGCCCGCTCGAGGAACTCTTCGACCAGCCGCGACTTACCGACGCGGCGACGACCCCGGACCGAGACCGCCCGCCCGGGGCGGCCTACTCGCCCACCCTCACGGACAGCCGCCAGCAGTTGCTCGAGAACGCCGAGCTCAATCCGTCGCCCAACAAAACCGTCCACGAAACCCACCCGATCAAAGACTATCTCCCATAAGACTAACACCAAAGATAGTATCCTTCGTGATACTAATCAGTCCAGTCGAGCCGAGGAGTGTCTGCGGGGGTCTGTACGTTGGCGGGATGTTGACGACGTTGGCGGTGGAGAACTATCGGTCGTTGCGGCGGGTGGTGATGCCTCTGCGGGGGTTGAACGTGGTGACGGGGGCCAACGGGACGGGGAAGTCGAGTTTGTACCGCGCTCTGCGGTTGCTGGCTGATGCTTCGCGGAACGGGGCGGTGGCGGCGCTGGCCAAGGAGGGTGGGCTGGGGTCGACGTTGTGGGCGGGGCCGGAGTTCGTGCGGAAGGGCCGGGCGGCGCAGGGGACGACGCGGAGCGGGCCGGTGACGTTGCGGATGGGGTTCGCGTCGGACGACTACGGCTATCTGATGGATCTCGGGTTGCCGATCCCGACGGGCGGAATGTTCGGGCGGGATCCGGAGATCAAGCGGGAGGCGTTGTGGGCCGGGCCGTTCCTGCGGCCGGCGGCGTTGCTGGTTGAGCGGGGCAACAGTCAGGTGCGGATCCGGGCCGAGAGCGGTGGATGGGAGCGCGGCGGGCCGGAGCTGCAGACGTTCGACAGCATGCTGAGTCAGTTCGCGGATCCGCAGCGGGCGCCGGAGCTGTTGCAGGTGCGGGAGCGGATGCGGTCGTGGCGGTTCTACGACCATCTGCGGACCGATGCCGATGCGCCGGCGCGGCAGGCGCAGATCGGTACGCGGACGCCGGTGCTCGGGCCGGAGGGCGCCGACCTGGCTGCGGCGTTGCAGACGATCCTGGAGATCGGGCCGTCGGGCGCGGTGGCCGAGGCTGTCGATCAGGCGTTTCCGGGGAGCAGTGTCGAGATCCACGAGAACGCGGGCCGCTTCGAGATCGCCTTTCGGCAATACGGATTGCTGCGACCGCTACAAGGAGCAGAGCTGTCGGACGGAACGCTCAGGTATCTGCTCTGGGTGGCCGCGTTGCTGTCACCGCGACCGCCGGAGCTGCTGGTGCTCAACGAGCCCGAGACCAGCCTGCATCCGGATCTCTTGCCCGCGTTGGCGAATCTCGTCGTCACCGCGGCGAAGGAGACGCAGGTGATCGTGGTGACACACTCGCGGCCCTTCGAGGTCTCGATGGGTGCCTTGGTCGACGACCTGCACACCATCGAGCTGGTCAAGGAGCAGGGCGCCACCTCGATCGCCGGCCAGCGTCCGCTCGACGAGCCGCCCTGGCAGTGGCCCAAACGCTAGGGCCCAAACGCTAGGGCCCAAACGCTAGGGGCCACCACCCAGGCGGGGTTCAGCGGATGACGTCGTACACGAGCTTCTGGATGCCGTTCGAGTAGGAGGCCTGGTCGACGAGCTCGAGGCTCTGCTTGTCCTTGTCGCTCCCGCTGAACAGCCGCTTGCCGGCGCCGAGCAGGACCGGGAAGACCAGCAGGCTGTACTGGTCGATCAGCCCGGCGTCGGCGAGGTTCTGGTTCAGCGTCGAGCTGCCGTGGATGGTGATGGGCCCACCCTCGGTCTCCTTCAGCGCGGCGACGTCGTCCAGCGACCGCAGGATGGTGGTGTCACCCCAGTTGGTGGCGAGCTCGTCGTCCTTCAGGCTGGTCGAGACGACGTACTTCGGCATCGCGTTGTACTTCGGGAACTCGGGGTGGCTCGGCCAGGCCGCGGAGAACGCCTGGTAGCTGACCCGGCCGAGCATCATCGCGCTGGACTCTTCCTGCTCGCGTCCCTTGAGCTCGTAGGCCGCCTCGTCGAACTCGATGTCCTTGAAGGTCCAGCCGGAGTTCCGGTAGCCCGGCTCGCCACCGGGCGAGTCGACGACGCCGTCGAGGGACACGAACGCGGCGGTGATCAGAGTGCGCATGAGAGGTGCTCCTTCAAGTATTTGCTGCTGACATCACTGCGTCGACCAGCCTCTCCCGAATACGACACAGCCCGTCAGAAGCTCAGTGTGACCCCGGTCACACGCTCCCGAAAAGCTCGGCGTAGATCGCGGCGAGCTCGTCAGCGACGGCCGGATCCGCGTCGTCGACCAGGTCGAACCCGACCTCCCGCTCGATCAGCGGGCGCGCGAACTGCTCCCCCTCGTGCAGGGCCGGCGCAGCGAGGAGCTCCCGGAACCCGGCGACATCCTTGAGCACGAACTGCGCGGACATGTCGAAGTCCGCGCCGACATCGCGCCCCACCGCGCAGCTCTGCACGGCCGGCACCTCCGCCCCGATCCGCCGCATGCCGTCCGCAACGCGCTGCCGATCGGCCGCCGACACATCGTCCTTGAAGGCAAACCGAACCATGTGGTGAATCATCAGTCTTCGCTCCGTCATTGAGTTGGGTTCCTAACCCGACCCACACTGCCGCAGCACCAACGCTCCCCGCGTCGGTGAAAACTACGTAGTTGCCTACTTCACCGATTCGAAGCGGACCAGGATGACGGAGCCGGCGGCCGAGAGAGCGAAGCCGAGCAGAGCCAGCGGCCACCAGCCGGCGCGGACGGCGTCGGACAGTACGACGACGCCAACGACTGCCGGGGTGATGGTCTGGAGCGCGATCATCGGGGTGGTGGCGAGGGTGACCGAGCCGCGCTGGAGGGCCAGCGAGTAGAGGATGAAGGCCAGGGCACCACTCAAAGGCAGCGTGTACGCCGTGGGGCTGCGGAGCAGTTCGCCGATCGAACCGTCTTGCAGCAGACGCGCGGAGATCGCGACACCGGCGTACCCAAGTCCTGCAAGCATGCCCAGCATCGCGGTGGCGAGGCCGTGCTGGGAGCGACTGGCGAGCGCGCCGAGGACGGCGATCGCGATCAGACCGACGACGACTCCGATGGTCAGGCCGTGGTGCTGCACGTTCGGGCCGGCGTCGCCAGCCGACACCGCCAACAGGCCGAGCCCGACGACCACTCCGATCACCGCGGACCACTCCGCGAGGCTCAGATGATCCGACATCAACCGGGTGGCGAGCAGGGCGGTGACGACCAGGCTGACCGCGATCCCGGCCTGGGCCAGGTAGAGCGGCAGCAACCGAAGCGCGACGAAGTGCAGCCCGAAGCCGGCCAGCTGGAGCGCCAGCGCGCCGAGGAAGGTGGGCTGCCGCAGCAAGGCGACCACGAAGGCGCCGAAGCGTCGCGGGTCGAACTCGGACTCCGTCGGCACCTTGCGGGAGCCGACGGCCTGCAGGATCGACGCGATACCGAACAGGACGGCGGCGGCGAGGGCCGCACCGAGACCGAGACCGAGCGTCAAGTCAGCCGGCCTTGCGGCGCGGCACCCAGAACGTCAGGTACAGACTGAGCGCCCCGTAGTACAGCAGGTAGGCCAGCGAGATCGCGACCACGATCGGGTTCGGGTTCGGCATCTGGGCCAGCAGGACGGCGTACGACGCCATCCAGATCGCGGTCGTGAGCAGGTTCAGCGACCGGAACACCTTGGTCCGCGACGGGTAGACGTACTTGACCGGGACGAAGACCAGGATCGAGCAGATCACCAGGATCAGGCCGGTGGTGGTCGGGCTGAGGCCGAGGATCACCACGTAGAAGGCGACCACGTTCCAGTAGCTCGGGAACCCGAGGAAGAAGTGGTCGTCGGTCTTCGCGTCGGTGCGGCAGAACTGGTAGCTCGACGCGAGCAACGGCAGGGCGGCCAGTACGGCGCCCCAGCCGCCGCCGGGCAGGTAGTGCCCGGTCCACAGCAGCACGATCGGCGCGAACGCATACGTCAGGTAGTCGACGATGTTGTCGAGCATCGCGCCGTCGAACCACGGGATCGTCTCCTTGACCCGCAGCCGGCGCGCGAGCATCCCGTCGGTGCCGTCGATGAAGAGCGCGGCCAGCCCGAGCCAGAGGGCCCGGACGGCGTCGCCGTCGATCGCCGCGATGACGATCAGCAGCGCGAGCACGGTTCCGCTCGCGGTATAGGCGTGCAGCGCGAATCCGGCCAGACGCAACCGCGTCGACCCGACGAACGGCTCCCGCACCGCGTCGTGTGTGGTCAGGACGACTCCCAGAATTCGGACGGCCCAAAAGTCGGCGCAGTGCGCCGGACCGGGTCGATACGACCCGGCCGCCGCCAGCGTCTCACAGTGCAGGTCCTGACCTTGTCACCGGCTGTGCACACACGCCGGTGACCACCCGGTGAACGCGGTGAACTACGCGACCGGCTCGAGCAGGAACAGCGGGATCTTCCGGTCGGTCTTGGTCTGGTACTCCTCGTACGGCGGGTAGGCGGCGACCGAGCGCACCCACCACTCGTCGTACTCCGCGCCCTCGATCTCGCGGGCCACGTAGTCCTTGGCGACGTCACCGTCGAGCAGGTTCACGTTCGGGTCGGCCTTGAGGTTGTAGTACCAGACCGGGTTCTTCGGGGCGCCGCCGAGCGAGGCGACCGCGGCGTACACACCGTCGTGCTCGACCCGCATCACCGGGGTCTTGCGGATCTTGCCGGACTTGGCGCCGGTCATCGTCAGCACGACGACCTTGAGGCCCATCACGTCGGCGACGTCGGTGCTGCCGGCCTCGAGGATCTGCTCGACGTGGCCGCGCGCGAAGTCTGAGGTGCTCGGGACGTATTCGTCATTGGTGGTCATAGCACCCATGCTAATGGTGACACATCAACATCCACAATCACGGTACGACGTCAGGGCGCACACGACTGTAGTTGCGTCGCCGTGGCGATCGTCGCCTCGATCCAGCGGCGGCGCAGGAAATGCGCCTTCAGCAGGCGGTGCACGCCGTCCAGCACGACCAGGCGGCCGCGGTAGGCGACCAGATTGATCGGGAAGTCGAGGTCCGCGTCCATCACCCGCTGGTAGTGCGGGCGGTAGTTCATCGGCGTCTCGGCGACCTGGTTCGGCGTCACCTTGAAGCGTTCCCCGTCGAGCTGCCACAGCGGCAGCTCGAACATCCAGACCAGGTCGGCGACCTCGACCGGCTCGACCTTGAGGTCGAGGGCCCACAGCTTCTCGAGCTGCCACCTGGCCGGCGGGAAGGCCTCCCGCAGCTCGTCCGGCATCATCGCGACCAGGTCGTCGAACGAGACGTCCGGCGCACTCCGATCAGCAGCATCCATCACGACGGAGCAGGCTACGCCATACCGGGCCCGAAACCGGGCTAGGAGTGCTCGAGGCGGTGGATGATCACGATCGCCGAGTCGTCGCCCGGTCCGCCGGCCGCGGCGACCAGCTCGGCCGCACCGCCCTGGAAGCCCTGTGCCACCAGGCGTTCCGCGGCTCCGGCGAGCCGGTCGGTACCGCGCCCGATGTCTCGGCGCGGCGTCTCGACCATGCCGTCGCTGTAGAGGAACAGCGCGTCGCCCGGCTTCAGTACGCCGTGGTTCGGCGCGAACTCCGGCGTCTCCATCAACCCGAGCAACGGCCCGTCCGCATCCCGGGTCCCCCACCGCCCCGACCACGCGTCGAACTGGATCGCCGGCGGATGCCCGGCCGTCCGGACACAGAACTCCCCGGACCCCAGTTGGACCGCGACATGGACGACGGTCGCGAAGTCGTCCTCCCAGTTCTGCCGCCGCAGATACCGATTGGCCGCCGGCAGGAAGTCCTCGACCGGTACGACGCCGAGCAGCCCGCCGAACGCACCGGACAGCAGCAGGGCCCGGGTCCCGGCGTCGACGCCCTTGCCCGAGACGTCGACCAGAGCGACCTCGAGAACGTTGTCACGTTCGGTCGAGACCACGAAGTCTCCGGAGAACTTCGACTTGCCTGCCGAGCGGATCGCCACCTCGGCCCGCCAGCCGCCCGGCAGCGGCGGCAGCTCGCCCTGGGCGGTCAACGTGTCGCGCAGCTCCATCAGCATCGACTCGCCGCGCGTGCCCGGCACCCCGAGCTGGTTGCGAACCTTCGCACCCGCGATGACGATCCAGCCGATCGTGCCGAGTACCAGCACGAACCCGGTCGTCGGTGTCGGTTGCTGCCGCGCGACGAGCACGAACGACGCGATCATCAAGGTCAGCAACGTGAGCACAACCAGTTGCCGGAAGCCCAGCACAAGCCCACCCAGCAGCAGCGGTATGACGACGCCGGAGGTCGGAACATACGTCGGCCAGGCCGCACTTGCCGACGCGATCAGGATGGTCAGCGACAGCAACGCGACTGCTGCCAGCGGGTGCAAACGACGGGCGCGTCTGACCAACGCGACGACCAGGCGGCCGACTCGTCGTATTACAGCGCGTCCGCCGCTTCTGATCATGCTGTGAAGAAGATAACGGCACTCATAGGTCCGTGCACCAAAAAACTTGATAACTGTTCAGACTATCTGCGGGTGAGGCCGGTGCGCTGGCACTTGGGGCACCAGAAAAGGTTGCGCTGGGCCAGGATCTCGGTGCGGATCACCGAGTGGCAGACATGGCAGCGCTGGCCCTGCCGGCGGTAGACGTAGACCTCGCCACCGTGGTCGTCCTGACGTGGGTCGCGGCCCATCGCCTCCGGAGTGTGGTCGTCGGCAACGGTGTCGATCCGGCCGGTCTCGACGCCGTACTTCATCAGCTCGAGCAGGTCGTCCCACATGCCTTGCCACTCACGCTTCTTGACCACCTGGCCGCGGGTCAGCGGGTGCAGCTTGGCGCGGAACAGCACCTCGGCGCGGTAGACGTTGCCGACACCGCTCAGCACCTCCTGGTCCATCAGCAGTTGCCCGATCGGCAGCTTGCTGCGATGGATCCGCTTCCACGCGAGCTCCGGGTCGGCGTCATCGCGCAGTGGGTCCGGACCGAGCCGTCCGATCAGCACCTCGCGTTCGCCGTCGGTCATCACCTCGCAGACGGTCGCACCGCGCAGATCGGCGTACGCCGTCTCGTTCTGAAGCCGCAGGCGAACCTGTCCGACCGGTAGCGGCACCGGCGCCGTACCGAAGCCGACCTTGCCGATCAGACCGAGGTGGATGTGCAGCCAGCCCGCTCCCTCGAAGTCGGCGAGGAAGTGCTTGCCGTGGGCCTCGGTGTGCCGCAGTACGCGACCGTCGAGCAGTGCGGCACCGTCGACGAACCGCCCCTGCGGACTGCTCGCTCGGACCGGCCGACCGCCGAACGCATCCCAGACGTCGTTCGCCAGCCGGTGCAGAGTGTGGCCTTCAGGCATGATTCCTCTTATGGGGATTGCAGGTGGTACGCCGAAAGGCCGGTCCGGACCGTCCACACCGGCCGTGGTGGGCGTCGGCCGGTCGATGCGGGCCCGCGACGTCTCCCGGCCGCGTGAGCCGTTCAAACGCCGCGGAGCACAGCCGCCGGAGAATCGGCCGCCGGCAGCGCCCGCCAACGATCAGACCGGCGATCAGACCGGCGGGAGCTCGCCCGTCGACTCGTAGGCACTCACCATGTCGAGCCGGCGGGTGTGCCGCTCCTCGCCGGAGTAGTCGGTGGCCAGGAACGTCTCCACGAACCCGGTCGCCTCTTCGGTCGAGTGCATCCGCGCCCCGACACTGATGACGTTCGCGTTGTTGTGCTCGCGCCCCAGCTTGGCGGTGTCGGTGCTCCAGGCCAGTACCGCCCGGACACCCTTCACCTTGTTCGCCGCGATCTGCTCCCCGTTGCCGGAGCCACCGATCACGATGCCCAGGCTGCCCGGGTCGCCGACGACCCCGACACCGGCACGCAGACAGTACGGCGGGTAGTCGTCCACCGCGTCGTACACGGCCGGACCGTGGTCGACGACGTCGTGTCCGGCAGCAGTGAGGTGCTGCACCAGGTGATTCTTGAGCTCGAAGCCGGCATGGTCAGAGCCGATGTGCACTCGCATGGACTGCAATCTACTGATACACCGGAACGCCAGGCAGCTTGGGTGCACCCGACCCGACGTACACGGTGGTCACATAGCCGCCGTACTTGGGCAGATAGGCCCACCAGTCGCTGGAGCGCGGCGGTGCGTCGATGAGCTCGCCCTGCTTCTGCCCACTGACCAGAACCTCGACTCCGGCCGGCAGCATGCCCAGCACTCCGCAGGAGGTGTTCGGAGCCGTCCGGACCCGCACTCCCTCGCCGGTGGTGACCAGCCAGCTCCCACTGGTCCGCACTCCACCCGGAACGATCAGCGACCGGGTCAGCCGGGTCACATCGGTGTACGCCTTCCCGTACCGCGTGCCGCGCGGATGCAACGTGTAGACGGACACGATGCACCGGTCGTCCTTCCCGACGGTCCCGGTGGTGTGCAGTGCGTCACTGACCAGATCCAGGGTATCCACCGGCTTAGACCGGTCGCTTCCGTAGCCGCTCGAACCGAAGAATCCGGACCAGCCCTGCTTGATGCTGAAATCAGGATCGAAGACGGACGCGATCCCGAAGTACTGGTCGAAGCCGTCGGTTCCGTACCGCGTCGGCTCGTGCAGCAGGTCCATCACGTAGCGGCGGACCGGCGACGGTGCGTGATCGAGTATGTATCGATAGATCCGGACCGTGTCGGCGGCGGTGATCGCCACGTAGCCCCAGAACCCCGGGTGCGTGGCCGGCGGGCCGTCCGTGTGCGTCAGGCCCAGCCGCCGCACCATCCGCTCGACGATGGCCGCGCCCCCGTTGTGGTCCCAGTAGTGACTCGCCGCGTCGTCGTCGCTACTGCGCAGCATCACCTCGAGCCGGGCCCGGTCCGCGGGCTCGACGGTGTACGTCGGGCCGCGGTCCCAGAGCAGGTCGAGGACGATCAGCAGCTTCACCACCGAGGCGGAGCGAAACCGGTGATCGGCGTTGGACTGCTGCACGAACAGCCCGGCCTGGCGGTCGAACACGGCGATACCGGCGGTCACACCGGCGGGGACGACATCGAGCTCGGTGCGCTCGTCACGTAACGTCATGTGATACCTACTCACCACTTGAAGAATTCCCGTTGGTGAGCAACCTTCACCGCCAGGGCACGCTCAGTTCAAGCCTTGAACCACAGACCGAATCATCTTTTCGGGCACCGGGCAATCATTCGAAGATCGGCTCGCGGTCACGGCTGCGCTTGATTTCGAAGAAGCCGTCGGTGCCGGCGACGAGCAGGACGCCGTCCCAGAGCTTGCCCGCGGCCTCACCTTTCGGCGCAGGTGTAACAACCGGCCCGAAGAACGCGGTGCCCGCGACCGAGATGACCGGCGTACCGACCTCCATCCCGACCTGGTCCATCCCGGCGTGGTGCGACTTGCGCAGCGCCTCGTCGTACCGGTCGTCGCCGAAGGCTTCGAGCAGCGAGGCCGGCAGACCGGCCTCGGTCAGCGCCTCGGGCAGGATCTGCTCGTCCTTGGTGCCGCGACCCTCGTTGTGGATCCGGCGGCCGAGCGCGGTGTACAGCGGCAGCAGCACCTCGTTGCCGTGCGCCTGCTCGGCGGCGATCAGCACCCGGACATAGCCGAGTTTGCGGTGCCAGTTGGCGTCGTGAACGTCTCGTTCTTCGTTCAGGACGGCGAGGCTCATCACGTGCCAGGTCGTCGTCACGTCGCGGACCTGCTCGACCTCGAGCATCCAGCGGGACGTCATCCAGGCCCAGGGGCAGGCCGGGTCGAACCAGAAATCGGCGGAGGCAGTCATGTTCTCGATCATACAAAATTGAAAGAACAGAGGTACCGGCTTGGTATCCATCGATGGATGTCGCGGGGAAACCCGCATCCAAGGCGGCGGTCAGGTGCATAGGATGCCGATATGCCTGGAACCAACCTGACGCGCGATGAGGCGCGTACCCGTGCCGGTGTGGTCAGCGATGTCAGCTACGCCATCGAGCTGGATCTGACCAACGCCCCGAGTGGAACGCCGACGTATCCGTCCGTGACCACGCTCACCTTCACGGCCACCGACGGCGCGAGCACGTTCGCCGATCTGATCGCGGACAAGGTCCGCGAGATCACGCTGAACGGCCGGTCGCTCGACCCCGACACGGTGTACGACGGCGCCCGCATCCAGCTGGACGGTCTGGCCGCCGGCAACGTTCTGCGCGTGGTCGCGGACTGTCTGTACTCGCGCACCGGTGAGGGACTGCACCGCTCGGTCGACCCGGCCGACAAGGAGACCTACCTCTACACGCAGTTCGAGGTGCCGGACGCCCGCCGGGTGTTCACCACCTTCGAGCAGCCGGACCTCAAGGCCGCTTTCACTTTCACCGTCTCCGCGCCGGCCCGCTGGGTCGTCATCTCGAACTCCCCCACGCCCGAGCCGACGACGTTCGCCGGTCCGAGCGGCGAGGAGTTCGCGCGCTGGGAGTTCGCGCCGACCGAGCGGATGTCGACGTACATCACCGCTGTGGTGGCCGGTCCGTACCACGTGGTGACCGACTCCTACGAGGGTCCGAACGGGACGTACCCGCTGTCGCTGCTCTGCCGTCCGTCGCTCAAGGACGCGCTGGACGCCGATGACCTGTTCGAGGTCACCAAGCAGGGCTTCGAGCTGTTCGAGAAGGCCTTCGGGGTTCCGTACCCGTTCCACAAGTACGACCAGGCGTTCGTGCCGGAGTACAACATGGGCGCGATGGAGAACGCCGGCTGTGTGACGATCCGGGACGAGTACATCTACCGCAGCCGCACCACGCACGCGGAGCTCGAGAGCCGCGCCAACACCGTGCTGCACGAGCTGGCGCACATGTGGTTCGGCGACCTGGTCACGATGACCTGGTGGGACGACCTGTGGCTGAACGAGTCCTTCGCCGAGTGGGCCTCGCACTGGGCGCAGGCGACGGCCACCACGAAGTACGCCGGTGCCTGGACGACGTTCTGCAACGCCCGGAAGAACTGGGCCTACCGGCAGGACCAGCTGCCCTCTACGCACCCGATCGCGGCCGACATGGTCGACTTCCACGCGGTCGAGGTGAACTTCGACGGCATCACCTACGCCAAGGGCGCATCCACGCTGCGGCAGCTGGTGGCGTTCGTCGGTGAGGACACCTTCATCACCGCACTGAAGGAGTACTTCGCCGATCACGCGTTCGGCAACACCGAGCTGACCGATCTGCTCAAGCCGCTCGAGAAGGCCTCCGGCCGCGACCTCGACGACTGGACCGAGCGCTGGCTGCGCACCGCTGGTGTGAACACGCTGCGGGCGGACTTCGCGGTGGACACCGACGGCAAGTTCACGTCGTTCGCGATAGAGCAGACTGCGATCGAGGCGTTCCCTGTACTGCGTCCGCACCGGCTGGCCGTCGGCCTGTACAGCCGGACCGACGAGGGCCTGGTCCGCACGGACCGGTTCGAGGTGGACATCGACGGCGCCCGGACCGAGCTGTCCGAGCTTGTCGGCGCGACGCAGCCGGATCTCGTGCTGCTGAACGACGACGACCTCACCTACGCGAAGATCCGGCTGGACGAGCGCTCCCGCGCCACTCTGGTCGAGTCGATCGACCAGCTGTCCGAGTCGCTGCCGCGTGCGCTCGCCTGGGGTGCGGCCTGGGACATGACCCGGGACGCCGAGATGCCGGCCAGCCAGTACGTCGACATGGTGCTGCGCGGGATCCGCACCGAGAGCGACCTGACCGGTGTGCGCTCGCTGCTGTCCCAGGTAACCAGTGCGATCAACCTGTACGCGGCTCCGGAGAAGCGGACCGCGCTGCGGGGCCAGTTCGAGGAGGCGCTCGCGAGCCTGGTCGATGGTGCCGAGGCGGGTAGCGACCACCAGCTCGCCTTCGTTCGGGCCTACACCAGTGCGGTCTTCTCCGACGCCGGTGCGGATCGGCTGGCCGCGTGGCTGGACGGGCGCGAGCTGCCCGCCGATCTGGCCGTCGACACCGACCTGCGCTGGACTCTGATCGTCGCACTCGCCCGGCTGGGCCGGATCGGTGCCGACGAGATCGAGGACGAGCTCACCCGCGACACCACCATCACCGGTGGCGAGCGGGCCGCTCAGGCCCGCGCGGCGCGGCCGACGGCGGAGGCCAAGGAAGAGGCCTGGCAGATCGCGGTCGAGTCCGGGGACACCCCGAACGAGACGCAGTTCCGGACCATCCTCGGCTTCCAGCAGCCCGGCCAGGAGGACCTGCTCCGCCCGTACGTCGAGAAGTACCTGACCGCGGCCAAGGACGTCTACACCCGGCTCGGTTCGTCGATGGGCGAGAACGTGCTGGTTTACCTGTCCCCGCGCAACCTGGCGGAGCAGCCGGCCCTGGACGCTCTCACCGACTGGCTGGCCGCGGAGTCGACGACCGTCGACGCCCCGACCCGCCGCTACGTCTCCGAGGCCCAGGCCGACCTGACCCGCGCCATCGCCGCACAGGTCCGCGACGCAAGCTAGGGCGACAAGCTGCACCCGGCCGGGGTAGAACAGAGCAGATGCCTGCTTCTGACCCCGCCCTGGCCGGTGCAGCCGCTGTAGCGCTGACTGGACTCGCTGAGGCGTACCGCCCACGTCCTGTCACCCCACTACTCCCCTGGCGTGATCCACATCGGCTGGTGAAGCCGTACATCGTCACGGCGCGCGGTCGGCAGTGGGACGACCAGATGGTCGGATTCGCTCGCACCGCAGCGAGCAGGCAGCTCGACTTCGATGATGCGATGGGTTCAGTCGGCCTGGCGGTCGCCGTACTGCATCTGAGCGACGACGGCGCCTACCTGGTGGTGCACAGCTGGACGAAGGACTACCAGTCCCGGCTGAGCAGGTTCAGCGGTCTCGACGTGGACGACCTGCGTCCGGTGCCCACCGGCGTCGCGCCTTCCGTGTGGGAGTTGGAGGTCCTCGGCCACGAACAGACGGCGTACGTCACGCACATTCTGAGCGGTGGCGTCGATGTGGACGCCTGGCTGGAGGACGCGCTCGACACACGCCCGCAGCCGAACCCCAACGGGATCCCTAGCGGCACCTGACATCGTCGTCCCCACCATCGCCCCAACCATCGCCCGCGGACCCGGACAGTGGTAGCGCGAACGCGACCCGTAGCCATCAAACGATTGCTGGTCGGCACACGGTGAACAGGCATGCGCGGACTGCGATTCCCTTGTCCAGAAGGAGATTCTCGCCACCTGAAGAACACTCATTTCCGGCCGGGATCGGTTTAGGCTCACGCACAGAGACCTGGGGAGGGGTCCTTTACCGTGACATCACATCGCCGGAAGCGACAGCCGCAGCGTTCGCGCAGCGCGGTCGGTGCCGCCATTGTGGCGACCGCCGCGATCGCCACCGTGTCCGCCTTCATCCTGACCAAGGGCGGATCCGAGCCCACGGGCGACGACACCGTCCGGGCGGCCGCCGTACCGGACAGCCCGGCGTCCACGCCGACGCCGAGCGCGCACCCGTCGGTCGCGTCGAAGGCCGATCGGAAGCCGCCGGCCAGTCGGTCGGCCGCGAAGCCGACAACCACGGCACCCGCTGACACCGGTCCGTCCTCACCCACCTTCAAGAACGGGCAGTGGATCGCGGTGCTCGAGAGGTACACCTCCGACAGCGGACTGGACGCGGGAGGGGCGGCGAAGGCCACAGCGGCCAAGATCGCCGCCGCAGGCGTCCCTGCGAAGGCCATGCTGGTCGACGGCCAGTACCCAGGCATTGCCAACAGCTCAGGCGAGGCGCTGCTCGGCACCTGGATCGTTTACCTCGGCCCCGGGGTGTCATCCGCCGAGATGCTCAACCTGTGCGCGGCGCCGCGGACGCAGCGCGCCTACAGCAGCCCGGCCTGCCCGACCTACGAACCAGCAGGCTGATCGGTCGCCAGCCGCGCGTGCAGGTGGGAGTCGTGCCGCTTGCCGCTCAGCTCGACGTAGTAGTCGCGCATGACGCCTTCGAGCTGGAAGCCTGCCCGGACGGCGACCCGGCAGGACCCCTCGTTGATCAGTGAATGGTCGAGGGAGATGCGGTGCAGCCCCAGACCGTCCGGTTCGAAGGCCCAGCGGGCCGCTGCGTCCAGCGCCCGAGCTCCGAGCGCTCGGCCCCGGGCAGCCGGGTGGACCCAGTACGCGGCGACAGCCTGGTCCGGGATCCGGTGCACATCCCGCAGGGCGACATTGCCGACCACTCGATCAGTCACCCGGTCCGCTACGGCAAACACTGCGTTGCCGTGCGCCCAGGCGTTCAGGCGCGGCTCCAGCCAGCGCTGGGCCCGCTGATCCGCCGGGGAGCCGATCACCGCACCCCCCGCGGTCCAGCGCAGGACACCAGGGTCCCGCAGCGCTTCAGCCACCGCCTCCTCGTCGGAGGGAACGAACGGACGCAGTACGAAGTCGTCCAGCTCCAGGCGCTGCGGCTGAAGGGCCCGGGTCACTGCTTGTGCGGCTCGTTGGCGTGCAGCAGGGGTGCCTGGTGCGCGTTCGAGCCCAGCTGCTGTACGCCGGTCACCAGACCGCCGGTGAGGTCACCGGTGGCGAACGACGTCTGCATCGTCAGCGCCGCCAGCCCGGCCGCGGTGTCCGACAGCTGCCGCTTGGCCTGCTCGCCGGTGACGATCTCCAGCCGGCGGCCGGCGGGATCGACGTACACCAGGACGGTGTGGTCCGGGTCCTCGAGCTCGTTCAGCAGCTCGATGGCGAACGGACGGGTCTCGGAGTCCGCACCGCCGACGTACACGGAGAAGTGCAGGCCGGACGCCTCCTCGGCGTGCCGGACCGCGCGCTCGATGTCGTAGAGCTGGTCGGGCGTGAACGCGTCACCAACTGGCACTTGCGCCTCCGGTCGAACGGGCGACGCCGGCACCGGCGGTCGCGAGGGTCCCCGGCGCGGCGGGCAGCTCGGGCAGGTTGGCAGGGTCGGGCTTCGTCGCGGTCGGTCCGTTGATCCAGACCGGCGGCGCCCACCAGGACAACCCCGGCCGGTACCGCGGCCCGCTCGCGATCGACGACGCGAACACCAGCAGCGCCAGCACCGCGACCACCAACAGAGGAATGCCGACGAACACCAAGACCGTGTGGCCGGACAGCTCAGCAATCACACCCGCAGCCTAGTACTCCACCGGCCGTGCCCGTCCCGGGGCCTCACCCGGGACGGGCGCGAGTCTCAGCAGCCGCCGCAGTTGTAGTAGGTGATGTCCCAGTGGTTGCCCTCGTTGGCGTAGATGTTGCCCGCACCGGAGCGCCACTGCTGAGCGCCGTCACCGCGGTCGGCGATCCGCGTGAAGGTGTTGCGGATGTAGTTGCTGACGCAGGTGTAGACCGAGATGTCGACCTTGTAGCCGTTGCGGTGGCTGTAGGTCCCGCCGGCGTGGCCGACCTCGGTACCGCCGGTGATGTTCACGGCACAGCCACTCGACTGCTTGAGCGTGCGAACGCCGTACACGGTGGTGTCGTTGATGTTGGTGAACGACGTGCAGCTGCCGTTGTTCCAGTCCGAGCAGTTGCCGGTGGACGACCAGGTGAGCCCGGCCGCGCTGAAGATGCCGGCGGCCTGGGAATGCGTCATCTTGGTCACCGCGGACGCCTGCTCGACCACCACGACGGCGGGCAGCAGACCGGCCACGACAGCGACCACGGGAACGAGGACACGACGGAGTAAAGCCTTCATGGGGACACTCCTTGAAATAGGGGCGGTTATTTCAAGGAGTGCAATGCCCAGGAAAGTTATTTACCAAACCTCAACTTGAATTAGAAACGAACATCCGAACACTGGTAGAAGGCGTTCGCCGTGTCCGCGATGGTCCAGACCGCCAGGATCATGTGCGGTCCGGAGCGGCTCGGCAGGCGGCCCGAGTGCGAGAGCGAACTGGGCGGCCGCTGGTTGTTGTAAGGGACGGTCAGGAACGGCGTCAACTCGAGGTCGCCCCGCGTGAGGGCGTGACTCCCGTTCCAGCCCGCCTTCGTCATGTAGTACTTGAAGTCGGTGGTCGCATGCGAGGCCGTGAAGGTCCAGCTGAAGGTGAAGTTGGCACCCATCGTCAGCTGGGTCGAGGGCCAGGCCTGCCCGTTCGGCTGCCTGGTCGCGTTCAGCTGGTCGAACTGCTGCAGGCCTGCCGAGCAGAGTTTCCCGTCCGCCGGGCCGGCGGACGGGAATCCCTTCGGGCCCTCGACGCTCTGCGGCTCCCACTGGATCTGGCCGCAGTTCTGCACGACGCCGCTCTGGCAGTTCTTCGCGCGACTGATCGGGGACGTCGTGTAGCCGTGACCGTAGGCCACCGGAACCATCGTGGTGCAGGTGAGGGCCAGGGCGCCGACGGCGATCCCGGCCATGCTGACTTTGCGTGATCGGAGCATGAAAAACTCCTTCAACTGTGGGGGCGGTGACAGTGAAGGAAGGCGCCTTCGTGGTGACCAATAGAAAACAACTCTTCAAATCTATTGTCAACAACTCGTGACCACAGAATCACGGAAAGGCAGAAAAGTTAGATTGTCAGAGCACCGATCAGCCGGCGCAGGCGGAGATTGTTCGGTAGGTCCTCAACGAGAACTGGTTCGCCGTCCGGGCCACCCAGCGGGACCCGCCAGTTCGGGTACTCGTCGGTGGTGCCCGGCTGGTTCTGGGTACGCCGCTCACCCACGGCATCGGTGAGCGCGACACCGACCAGCTTCGACGGGGTGTGCGCGACGTACTGGTGGAGCGCCTCCACGATGCGTTCGACGTCACCATCGGTGTAGCGGAGCAGGTGCCGCTCGCGCAGTGCGGTCAGCCAGGCATCCCGGTCCGCCTCGTCCACGGCCAGCTCTTCAGCGACCGGACGAGTCAGTAGACCGAGTCGGTTGCGCAGCTCGACGTGGTCACCGGCCAGGTAGCCGGCGGTCGGCGGCAGGTCGTGTGTGGTGACCGTGGCCAGGCACAGCTCGCGCCAGCGCTCAGGGGCGAGCGGCTTGCCATCTGCATCGCGCTCGAACCACAGCACCGACGTACCGAGGACTCCGCGTTCGGTGAGGTAGTCACGCACCCAGGGCTCGACTGTCCCCAGGTCCTCCCCCACCACCGTCACACCGGCCCGGGTGGCCTCCAGCACGAGGATGCCGATCAGCGCTTCGTGGTCATAGCGCACGTAGGTACCCTCGGTCGGCCGCTCCGGCGATGTCACCCACCAGAGGCGGAACATGCCGAGGATGTGGTCGATCCGGAGTCCACCGCCGTGGCGCATGACTGCTCGGACGAGGTCCCGCCACGCGGCGTACCCAGTCTCGGCCAGTGCGTCCGGCCGCCAAGGCGGCTGCGACCAGTCCTGACCCTGCTGGTTGAACGCGTCCGGCGGTGCGCCGACGTGGATGCCCTGCGCCAGCACGTGTTGCAGCGCCCAGGCGTCCGCACCATCCGGATGCACGCCGACTGCGAGGTCATGCACGATGCCCAGCGACATGCCTGCTGCTTTGGCTCTGGCCTGGGTCTGCGCGAGCTGATCGTCCATCTGCCACTGCAGCCAGCAGTGGAACTCCACAGCGTCCGGATTCTCGTTCCGGAACTCCGTGACGGCCGGACTGGTCGGGTCCTGCAGCTCCTCCGGCCACTTGCTGCACTCGGGCCCGTGAACGTCAGAGATCGCCGCCCAGGTCGCGAAGTCGACCAGACCCTGGTTCTCCCGGTCGCAGTAGGCGCCGTACTCCGCGATGCGCCCTATCGACGGCCGCACTCCGAACAGGAGCTGCAAGGCCTCCCGCTTGGCCGCCCAGACCGTGTCACGATCCAGAGCGTTCGCATCCTCACTCAAAGCCCGCGCCTGCAGGCTGAGCGTCCGGACGCGGTCCCGCTCCGCCGGTGCCAGATCGCCGTACTCGTCGATGTCCTCGATGCGCAGGTAGATCGGGTTCCCGAACCGCCGCGAGGCCGGCAGGTACGGCGAGGGCTCCATCCGCCCGGCCAGCTCTGCCGCATGCAGGGGGTTGATCAGCACGAACCCTGCACCCAGGTCGTTGGCGGACCAGGCAGCCAGGTCCGCGAGGTCGTGCAGGTCCCCGATGCCCCAGGAGCGCCGCGAGCGGACGGAGTACAACTGCAGCACCCAACCCCAGGTGCGGTTCAGCTTCTCCGGCTCCAGCTTGCTCGGCGTGACGATCAGAGTGCCGACCGAGATCTCCGGACTGCTACCGATCCGCGCACACAACCGGTGGTAGCCGAGCGGCAGATCACCAGGCAGCTGGTACGTCGCCTCGCCGGTCTGCACGCCGTCGACCCACTCCGGCTCGACCCAGTGCTCCTGCTGCGGGATGTCCCGGCGCTGGCCACCGTCCTCCAGGTCCACCCACACCTCGGCCGTGGACCCGTGCGGCAGGTGCACGGCGAACCATGGCGTCCAGCCCGCGCGCATCACCACAGTCCCCGGCAACGTACGACGCCAGCGCGCCAGCTGGTGCTCATCCAGCGCCTCGGCCGCCTTCTCCGGAGTGGACGCATCCACACCGAGCGCGGCGAGCACAGTGGAGACAATCTCGCTGGAGACGATCACATGCTCGCCTTGCCAGTTCCAGTACTCCGTCGCCACACCATGGGCAACCGCTAGCTCGACAAGGGCCGGGGTGGGAGCAGTCACCTCAGCGAGTCTGCCGCATCAAGGCCGCTGGTGCGTAACGCAGCGCCGTAGAGGGGGTCTGGGGGGTCCGCGCCGTAGCGAGCATGTGCTTGGTGCGGTAGCTCGGCGTGCTGGGGCGAGGTCCTCGATGCGGGGTTCATCGTGGACTTTGTGCCAGTGCGGCGAGGTGCCGTGCCAAGTGCAGCGCAGTAGGTGCGGAGCCCCCAGACCCCCTCCTAGCTAGCTGGTCGTCGTCTGCTCAGGAGGAGCACGGCGAAGAGGAGCGCCACACTGGCCACCACCAGCCCGATTGCCACCCCTGCGACGTTGTCGGTCAGTTGGTAGAGCGCGGTCGGCCAGATGACCAGCAGGATGGCGCATCCGACCACCGCGTACACCGAGGTGCGCCGACGGCCGTAGGCGACCAGCAATGCGGCCGGACCGGCGGTTCCGACGGCCAGCGCCATGATCTCGCCGCGTTCCTGGATCAGCCAGCAGATCGACGAGCTGAACATCGCCGCCCCGGCCAGCGACCAGGCAGTCGGCTGATCGCGGACCAGTCCGAGCATCGCCAGCGCGAAGGCGACCAGGATGAACCCGGTCCCGGCGATCCCGGCCGAGTTCGTGGCCGAGCCGTCATCCGGGGTCAGGACGTCGGCGGTGAGCACCAGGACACCCACGGCCAGGATGCCGAACGTTGCCACCAGCAACGACGACCCCGCCAGCCACCACAGTCCGAGACCGGCCAGCGTGAGCGCGACAGCCACCCCGACGACTCGACCCGTCTCACCCTCGATCGCGACGTACGTGGCAAAACCGGCCACACAACAGCCGAGCGAGGCCAAGGCGGAGGCGAGCTGGTCCCGGCGCCGGAAGAGCTTCAGCAGGACGGCTGAGCCGAGCAGGACGACCGCAGCGACGCTCCCGGTGCTGATTCGGGCCGCTCGGCCCATCTCGCCCCAGTTGGCGAGCGTGAGCAACGCCACGGCACCGAGCAGCAGCGCGCCACCGACGTACCCGAGCACTTCGACCAAGGCATTCGAGTGCGGCGCGGCCGGCGGGGTGCGGGGTTTCGGCGGCGGCGCAGGCTCCGGTTGACTCCGCTCCTGGGCGGCGACGGCCGCGTCGACCTCGGCGTCGGCCGCCGAACGGAGCGCTTCCGCCTGGTACTGGCGCAGCACGCCCGCGCTCACGAGCCGGAGCAGCTCGTCGTCCAAGCGGCTGGGCATGCGATCGTCTCTCCCTTGTCAGCGGTCACTATGATCGGGCGGCGATGATGCTTATTCTGACCAGTTACCTTACGTCCGCAGTCAGTCACCCCCTGCATGCCGTTCCGATGGAGCTCCCCACGTTCTTCCGCTGGGGCAACGACGGCAAACTCGAAGTGACCGACGAGATCATCACGGTCCCGGCGCGGATCATCGCGCTGGTCATCGGTTTCTTCGTGCTGCGCTGGATCCTGCACAAGGCCATCCGGCGGTTCGCCCGCCGGACCGGCAACGGCACGGTCGCCGGCGTGCTGTCGAAGTCGAAGCTCGGCCAGGACTTCGTCGAGAACAACCTCGCCACCGAGCGCCGGGCTCAGCGCGCCGAAACGATCGCTTCACTGCTGAGCAGCGTGGTGACGATCGTGCTCACCGCGGTCCTCGTGGTGATGCTGCTGGCCGAGCTCGGCTTCGACATCCTGCCGGTGCTCGCCACCGGCAGCATCCTCGGCGTCGCGCTCGGCTTCGGCGCCCAGACGCTGATCAAGGACTTCCTGGCCGGTGTCTTCATGATCTTCGAGGACCAGTACGGCGTCGGCGACCTGATCGACATGGAGAAGGCGACCGGCACCGTGCTGGCGGTCGGCCTGCGGATCACCACGCTGCGCGGCGAGGACGGCACCACCTGGTACGTCCGGAACGGCGAGGTGCTGCGGATCGGCAACCTGACCACCCGCGACCCGGGCTCCGCCGCGCCGTCAGGTGTCGGCAGCGCTACCGAGAAGGCCGAGGAAGACACTCACCTTCCGACGGAATAGAACATATTTCGCCATCACGCATCTTGACCGCACCACCACCGAGGGTCATCATCAGTGGTGATTAGGAAACCTTCCTAACCAAATCCGACCGCCCCCGGTTTTGGAGCTCGAGATGCGTGCACAGGTACTGCGCCGCGCCCTGGCGGCATTCCTTTCCCTCTTCGTCCTCATCACCTCACTGGTCGCGCTCCCTGCGGCCAACGCCGAGGTGCAGCACCCCCGGCAGCAGTTCCTCCGCGACTCGGTCGGCGGGCTGTTCCTGCACTGGGGGATGCGAACCTCCCCCGGCTACACCAGTTGCAGCGCCTGGGAGAGCGCCGTGAAATCCGGCGGCTGGGACCCGGCGTACTGGGTCCGCGAAGCCCAGAAGCTGCACACGCAGTACCTGGTACTGGCCACCTTCCACAGCCGGCTCGGCTACGCACGACCGTGGCCGAGCAACATCCCCGGCAGCTGCCACACCGGCCGCGACCTCGTCCGCGAGACCATCGACGCCGCGTCCGCGAAGGGCCTGAAGGTCGTCCTCTACATGACCGACGACCCGCAATGGCATGCCGAGGGACTACCCGCGGGCAAGGACTGGCTCGATTCCGCCGCCTATTCGAAGTACAAGGGTCACTCCGTCGACCTGACCACGCGGGACGGCTTCGGCGAGTTCAGCTACGACAACTTCGTCGAGGTGATGCAGCGCTACCCCGACCTCGGCGGCTTCTGGATCGACAACGACAACGCGTACTGGGAACGCAACGGCCTGTACGAGCGGATCCGGCGCGAGCGGCCGTCGTACACGCTGAGCAACAACAACGAGGACACGCCGATCATGGACATGATCAGCAACGAGCAGAAGACCGGCATGTCCCCGGACTACGACTATCCGCAGGCCGTCTACACCGCGGCGCCGCGGCTGATCGAGGCCGACTTCAAGCTCCCGTCGACCGGAGCCTGGTGGTACGGCGGCTCCGACCCGGCCGTCGATCCGAAGCTGACGATCGGCCGGCTGGTCAGCAACGCCGGGTCGTCAATCAAGGCGCTGATGGCCGAGACGGCGATGGTCAACGGCCGCTTTCCCCCTCGACAGGAGAGTTTTAACAACCTTCTTGACAAATTTCTGCAGCCGATTTGGCCGGCCCTCAACGGCACCGAAGGCGGCGGTTACGCGTACGGCGGTCTGCAGCCCGGCTTCTGGAACGACGGCGCGCACGGCGTCACCACGATCAGCCGCACCAACCCCGACGAGCAGTACATCCACGTCCTCACCCGGCCGTCGACGAACACCCTGCGGATCCGCGACAACGGCTACCGGGTCGCTCGGGTGACCGATCTCCGGACGGGTGCGGTGATCCCGCACACGCAGGCATCCGGTGTCCTCACCCTGACCGGCATCGCCAACTGGAACCCGTACGACACCGTCTTCAAGGTGGAGACCGATGGCCGCGAAGGCACCCTCCGGGCGACGACGAGCGCACCTGCCGCGGCGGACGGCAGCTATCTGACCTTCTGGTACACCAACAAGACCACTCCGGTCTCGCTGCGCTACGACCTCGGCTCAGCCAAGCCAGTGCGGTACCTCGGGATCAACCAGCGCGAGGACTCCGTCGCCTACGCGCGTTCGGCGACCGAACAGTCCGCACGTATCAAGGACTACCGCGTCTACGCCAGCACGGACGGCACAAACTGGGGATCGCCGATCAAGACCGGCACTCTGCCCAGCCGCCGCGGAGTCGCGTTCATCGACCTCCCCGCGACCACTACGCGCTACCTCCGGCTGGAGGTGCGCAACACCCACGCCGCCTCCAGCGACACCACCCGGTACAAGCGCCTGCGCATCGACGAGACCTGGGTCGGTACGTCGTACCCCCAATCCGCTCGGCCAGCAGCCGTTGCCGAGTTCAACGTGAAGAACTACGGAGCCAAGGGCGATGGCAACGCCAACGACACTGCGGCGATCAACAAGGCCATCACCGCGGCGGCCAATGCAGGTGGCGGCACGGTCCGCTTCCCGTCCGGCACCTACAAGAGCGCCAACTCGATCCATCTGAAGAGCAAGATCACCTACCAGCTCGACTCCGGCGCGACCATCCTCGGCGCGAGCAACGACACCTACGACGCGGCCGAGCCGAATCCGAACGACGACTACCAGGACTACGGGCACAGCCACTTCCACAACGCGATGCTGTGGGGTGACCAGCTCACCGACATCGCCTTCACGGGCACCGGCACGATCGACGGCGGCGGGCACCTGATCACCGGCAACCCCAAAGCCGGCGAGGCGGACAAGATCATCTCGCTCACCCGCTGCACCGGACTCCGGGTGGACGGCATCCGGCTGCGCCGCGGCGGACACTTCGCGATGCTCACCAACGGCTGCGACAACATCAGCTCGGACAACCTGCGGATCGAGACCGCCGACAACCGCGACGGCTGGAACGTGATCAACGCGAAGAACGTGACGATCACGCACGCGAAGATCGCCGCGAACGACGACGCGCTCTCCTTCAAGAGCGACTGGGCACTGGGCCGCACGATCGACAACGGCCACGTCCGGGTCTCCGACTCCGAGCTGTCGGCCGGCTGCTGCAACGCACTGATGTTCGGCTCGGAGACCTGCGGCGACTTCACCGACTACGCCTTCGAGCGGATCAAGATCACCGGTGCGAGCAAGTCCGGCCTCGGACTGGTCTCGATGGACGGCAGCAACATCTCCGACGTGCACTACCGCGACATCACCATGACCGGCACCCGCGGGCACATCATGCAGAAGGTCGGCACCCGGAAACGCTGCGGCGACAACCCGGGGGTCGGTTCGATCAGCAACATCACCTACCAGAACGTCACCGGCTCGTACGACGGCTCCCGGGGTACGGCGTACAGCCCGACGCTGTGGGGCGAGTCAGGGCACCGGATCCGCGATATCACCTTCGACAACGTGCACCTGACCGTTCCGGGCGGCAACGGGACCATGAGTACCGGCGTACCGACCAATGACCCCGGCAACTACAACCCGAACAGCATCGGCACCAGACCGTCGTACGGGTGGTATGCGCGCCAGGTGGAGGGCGTTCACTTCACCAACAGCTCAGTGCGGTTCAGCAAGAACGACGGTCGGCCCGCAGTGATCGCCAACAACTCCGCTGACGTCGGACTGACCGACTTCGACGCACAGCGCGGTACGGCGAGTCCGTTCGACCTGGGCTTCCAGACTGTGGCCGGGTACTGCGCACCCGGCGACCTGCGAGTGAAGGCGACGGACTCCTCGTCGAACTGCCCGAAACCCTTACTGGACAACGGTCTGGCGCTGACGCCTCCGATGGGCTTCAACAACTGGAACTCGACCAAGTGCTCCACCACGTTCAACGAGGCGATGATCAAGAGCATCGCCGACCTGTTCGTCAGCCACGGCCTCAAGGACGCCGGCTACCAGTACGTCAACATCGACGACTGCTGGGCGCTCCCCCAGCGCAACGCCCAAGGCAACCTGGTCCCGGACCCGGCGCGCTTTCCGAACGGCATCAAGAGCCTCGCGGACTACGTGCACGGCAAGGGGCTCAAGTTCGGCATCTACACCAGCGCCGGGACCAAGACCTGCAACACCGCAGGCTTCCCCGGCGGACTCGGGCACGAGCAGCAGGACGCGAACCTGTTCGCCTCCTGGGGTGTCGACTACCTCAAGTACGACAACTGCAACAACCAGGGTGTGGACGCTCAGCAGCGCTACAAGGCCATGCGGGACGCACTGCTCAACACTGGCCGCCCGATCACCTACTCGATCTGCGAGTGGGGCCGCACCGGTCCGCCGCGGGTGTGGCAGTGGGGCAAGGACGTGGGCAACCTGTGGCGCACCACGGGTGACATCAGCGACAACTGGAACAGCATGATCGGCAAGGCTCAGGCCAATCGCGTCCTGGCCGAGTACGCCGGACCGGGGCACTGGAACGACCCGGACATGCTCGAAGTCGGCAATGGCGGCATGACAGCGACCGAGTACCGCACGCACCTGAGCCTGTGGGCGATGATGTCCGCTCCCCTGCTGATCGGCACCGATCTGCGCAAGGCCTCGGCCGAGACCTTCGACATCCTGACCAACCACGACGTGATCGCGATCGACCAGGACACGCTGGGCCGCCAGGCCACTGTGGTCAGCTCGTCAGGCGGATTGGTTGTCTACGGCAAGACTCTGGCCAACGGCGACCGCGCAGTCGCCCTGTCCAACGAGACGACGTCCGCCGCCACCATCTCGACCACTGCGGCAGCACTCGGCCTCGGTGGATCTTCGTCGTACACGCTGAAAGACCTGTGGAGCAAGGCAAGCCGGACGACCTCAGGTGCGATCAGCGCCTCAGTCCCAGCACACGGCACTGTGCTGTACCGCGTCACACCGCCGGACTGGTCGGTGGCGATGGTCGACTCGACCATGTCGCGCTACAAGCCGACGACGATCGGTGGCTGGTCCTATCCGGTCGGCCTCTACCTCTACGGGCAGTACCTGGTCTACCAACGGACGCATGACCCGAAGTACCTGGCCTACATCAAGTCCTGGGTCGACAGGTTCGTGGACTCCAACGGCAATATCAACAACAGCTTCAACAACCTCGACAGCATGCTCTCCGGCCGCCTGCTCGTTCTGCTGCACCATGAGACCGGCGACAACCGCTACCAGGTAGCGGCGACCAAGATCCGCACCCGGCTCAACAGCTACCCGCGCACGGCCGACGGCGGCTTCTGGCACGCCACTAGCCGGCAACACCAGCTCTGGGGCGACGGCGTGTTCATGGTCGACCCGTTCCTCGCGGAGTACGGCCGCGAGTTCGGCGACTCGACGTACACGAGTAAGGAGACAGTTGATCAGCTGCTGACCTACGCGAGCCACCTGCAACGCCCCAACGGCCTACTAAGGCACGCGTACGACGAGGCGCGCGCCCAGACCTGGGCGGATCCGAAGACCGGGCTGGCGCCGGAGGTCTGGTGCCGGGCCGAGGGCTGGTACGGGATGGCGGTCATCGACGTACTCGAAGCCGTTCCGGCGAACCAGCCGCGGCGGGCCGAGCTGATCGACGTACTGCGGAAGCTGGTGGCCGGGTACGCGCAGTATCAGGACCCCAAGACCGGACGGTGGTTCCAGGTCGTCGACAAGGGCAGCCGGGCCGACAACTGGACCGAGACCTCCTGCTCGTCGATGTACACCTTCGTCATCTCCCGGGCGGTGCAGCGCGGGTATGTCGCCGCGTCGTACAAGGCAGTCGCTGATCAGGGCTATCAAGGCGTGCTGGCCAAGATCTCGCTCGGCAGCGACGGGCGGACCAATCTGAAGGACATCAGCATCGGGACCAACGTCGGCGACTACAAGTACTACATCGACCGGGAGCGGGCCACGAACGACTTCCACGGCCTCGGCGCCTTCCTGGTCATGAGCGAGCAGCTAAAAACATCGGTCACCGATATTGACCAGCCGCGGACCGCGCGTCATGATCATCCGCAATGATTAGGAAACTTTCCTAACTTTAGTTCGGCTGCACTCTTGCCCGCCCCCAGGATTGGAGTTCGAGATGCGCTCCCGCACGCTCAAAATCGCCGCCTCCGTGGTCGCCACCGGGTCCCTGCTGCTCGGTGCCACCGCTGCCGCCCAGGCCGCGCCCCACGCCGTCCAGGCCGACCCCGGCTCGATCGGCGCGGCGCCGTACCTGTACCTCGGCTGGGGTAGTCCGCAGAAGGCGACCGACATCATGAAGGCCGCCGGCAACCAGTGGTTCACGATGGCCTTCGTGCTGTCCGACGGCGGCTGCAACCCGAAGTGGGACGGCAGCCGCAACCTGACCGGCGGCAACGACCAGTCGGTGATCAACAGCATCCGCGGCGCCGGCGGCGACATCATCCCGTCGTTCGGCGGCTGGGACGGCAACAAGCTCGGCGTCAAGTGCACCTCGGCCTCCGCCCTGGCCGGCGCGTACCAGAAGGTGATCAACGCCTTCGGCCTGAAGGCGATCGACATCGACATCGAGAACACCGAGTTCCAGAACAACACCGTTCAGCAGCGGGTCGTGGACGCGCTGAAGATCATCCGCACCAACAACTCCGGCGTGAAGATCTACATCACGATGGGCACCGAGAAGACCGGCCCGGACACCTGGGGCAGCGGTCTGATCACCAAGGCGAAGAACTCCGGCTTCACCCCGGACGGCTGGGTCCTGATGCCGTTCGACTTCGGCGGCGGCTCGGCCAACATGGCCACGCTGACCCAGCAGGCCTCCGAGGGCCTGAAGGGCAAGCTGAAGAGCGCCTACGGCTGGAGCGACGACACGGCGTACCGGCACATGGGTATCTCGTCGATGAACGGCAAGACCGACGACGGTGAGACCGTGACGGTCGCCAACTACCAGGCGATGCTGAGTTACGCACAGCAGCACCACCTGGCGCGGTTCACCTACTGGGCCATCAACCGGGACCGGCAGTGTGGCGGCGGCGGTGACGCGGGCTCCGACTGCAGTGGGATCTCGCAGAGCGCCTACGCCTTCACGAAGATCGCCGCCCAGTTCCACGGCTGAGCAAACAGCGGCGCCCCAGGCTGGTCCTGGGGCGCCGCTGCACGAATGGCTCAGGCAGTGAAGGTGACGTCCAGCGTGATCGTCGTACCGGCCAGGGCCTTGGAGACCGGGCAGTTCTCCTTCGCGCCCTGCGCGAACTCCGCGAACTCGTCGGCGGTCAGGCCCGGCACCTTGCCGTTGACCGACAGCACGATCCCAGTGATGCCCTCACCCGGCTGGAAGGTGACGTCGGCCTTGGTGTCCAGGGCCTCCGGCGCGTTGCCGCCCTCGGTCAGGGCGTGCGACAGCGCCATCGAGAAGCAGGCCGAGTGCGCGGCCGCGATCAGCTCTTCCGGGCTGGTCTTGCCGTTGGCGTCGTTGGCGCGCGACGCCCACGAGACATCGAAGGTGCCGACGCCGGAGGACTCCAGGGCGACCTGCCCGGCGCCCTCGATCAGCGAGCCTTCCCAGTGCGTCTTGGCCGTACGAACGGTTGCCATGGTTCTCCTTGCGAGACTCTTAGTTCCCGGACACGTCGATCGCGCCCGGGTAGTTCGGTTCGTCGGTGTTCACCATGCTCTGCGCGGCCATCACCATGTACCGCCAGATCTCCTCGTCCCGTTCCGGGTCGAGGGCGATCTCGTCCAGGGCGGCCCGCATGTGCCGGAGCCAGTTGTCCCGCTGGCGGGGAGTGACCGCGAACGGCATGTGCCGCATCCGCAGCCGCGGATGCCCCCGCTCCTCGGAGTAGGTGCGCGGTCCGCCCCAGTACTGCTCCAGGAACATCCGGAACCGCACCTCGGCCGGACCGAGGTCCTCCTCCGGGTACATCGGCCGTAGCTCGGGATCGGCGGCGACACCGCGGTAGAAGGCCGCCACCAGCCGGTGGAAAGTGTCCGCCCCACCGACGGCGTCGTAGAAGCTCTCTGCGTCACTCATTCTGGGACCAGTGTCTCAAGTCGTCCTGAGCTGCTGTTCGAGGGCTGCCCGTTCGGGGCCGAAGAGCTCCCGCTTGGCGTGGGTGACACCGTCCACAGCGACCAGCACCGACACTGCCTTCGCGTACACGTCCTCGGTCTCACCGCTGCGGTCGACGATCCGCGAGCCGATCGTGTACGACGTCGTACCGACTGCCTCGATCCACACGTCCACGTCGTACGGCGGGTGCCGGAGCAGGATCGGCCGGAGGTAGTCGACCGTCTGACTGACCAGGACGACCGGGTACTGCCCGAAGTAGTCGCGGGAGTCGGCCACGTGGCTCAGGAACGCGATCCGGGCTTCCTGCAGGTAGTCGAAGTACCGGACGTTGTTGACGTGGTCGTAGGAGTCGATGTCCGACCAGCGCACCAGGACAGGGTGGGTGAAGGTCATGGGGCCTCCTGACCTGGACTGAGGAGCGGAGGGAGCGAAGCGACTGGAGTGACGAGGGAAGGGCTGGAGTTGAAGCCCCATGGCCGCCGCGCGGAGCGTGGCATATAGAGAGTCATGCGCCCACCAGCCTCTCCAGTACGACGCGTTCCTCCGGAGTGATCCGGCGCAGCCGATTGGCCGCGAAGTCGAACGGGACGAGCTTGGTCCGCGCCTCGACGTACGTCTTCCTGGTCGGCTCCGGATCGAAGATCTCGTAGTCGACGGTGAACTGGGCCGCCCTGATCTCACTGATCCACAGCTCGATCCGCACCGGCTCCGGGCGGAAGTGCAACGGCGCGCGGTACTGGACCTCGTGCCGGGCCACCAGCAGACCGGTCTCGAGCGCGTCCGCGCCCAGGTCGGCGGCGGTCCGGAACAGGAAGTCGACCCGGGCGTCCTGGAGGTAGTCGACGTACTTCCCGTTGTTCACGTGACCGAACGCATCCATGTCGCCCCACCGCAGCGGACACTCGTACACATGTCTGTTGCTCATACTTTTCCCACCCCACCACCCCGGTCTGTGATGATCCACACGGCGATCATCGCATCCTGGGTGGTCCGGCTGTGACACACCGTGGGTAATGTCATCCTCGGCAGTAATACCTACCGGTAGGGAGCGGCGATGACGCAGCAGCGAGTGGCGATCGTGACCGGGGCAGCCCGGGGAATCGGCGCGGCTGTCGCGCTCCGGCTGGCCAACGACGGGAACGCGGTCGCGGTCCTCGACCTGGACGAGGGCGCCTGCGCGGGCACCGTCAAGACGATCACCGACGCCGGCGGCAAGGCCGTCGCGATCGGCTGCGACGTGAGCAAGGCCGACCAGGTCGCGACCGCGATCGAGCGCGTGGTCGCCGAGCTGGGCGCCCCGACGATCCTGGTGAACAACGCGGGCGTGCTGCGCGACAACCTGCTCTTCAAGATGTCCGAGGACGACTGGGACACCGTGATGTCGGTGCACCTCAAGGGCAGCTTCCTGATGTCGAAGGCCGTCCAGTCCCACATGGTCGAGGCCAAGTACGGCCGGATGGTCTTCCTCTCGTCGACCTCGGCGCTCGGCAACCGCGGCCAGGCGAACTACGCCTCCGCCAAGGCCGGTCTGCAGGGTCTCGCGAAGACGCTGGCCTTCGAGCTGGGCAAGTTCGGCGTCACCGCGAACGCGATCGCCCCGGGGTTCATCGAGACCGACATGACGGCTGCCACCGCGGCCCGGGTCGGCGTGGACTTCGAGGAGTTCAAGAAGGCGACCGCGGCCTCGATCCCGGTGCAGCGCACCGGCACCCCCGAGGACATCGCCGCCGCTGCCTCCTTCTTCTGCGCCGAGGAGAACGGCTTCGTCTCCGGCCAGGTCCTGTACGTCGCCGGCGGACCCCGGAACTGAGGCGGAGCAGATCATGGCGCAGTCCTTCACCGGTGTCGACGAGGTCGTGCACGCGGTCGGTACGTCGCTGGGCGAGACCGAATGGCTCGAGATCACCCAGGAGCAGGTGAACCAGTTCGCCGAGGCGACCGGTGACCACCAGTGGATCCACGTCGACGTCGAGCGGGCGAGCAAGGGCCCGTACGGCGGCACGATCGCGCACGGCTATCTCACCCTCAGCCTGATCGCCCGCTTCGGCGACGAGCTGTTCTCGGTCTCGGGAGTGACGGCCAAGCTGAACTACGGCGTGAACAAGGTCCGCTTCCCCACGCCGGTCCCGGTCGGCGCCCGAGTCCGGGCAGGTGCCTCGATCGCGAACACCGCCGAGACCGCGGCCGGCGTCCAGGTGTCGCTGAACTGGGTGATCGAGCTGGAGAACTCCACAAAGCCGGCTTGCGTCGCGGAGACCGTCGTACTGCTCGTTCCTTAAAGCGGGCAGACCAGCACTGAGTGTGTGGCGACGCGGTAGTAGCCGAGCCACTCGTTCACGGCGAGCATCGGCGCGTTGCCGTCGTAGTTGGCGGTGTAGCAGTTCTGCACCCCGGCCGCGGCGGCACGGTGCAGGGCGGCCGCTTTGATCAGCTTGGCCAGCCCACGCCCCCGGTACTCCGGCATCGTCGCGGTCATCTTCGACCAGATCCGGGTCCGGTCACCGATACCGAGCGTGAAGCCGACGACCTCGTCGTCGAGCACGGCGGCCACACTCAGGTCCAGCACCGTCGTCGGCGAGGCCCAGACCTCCTGCACCCATTCCTCGTAGGGCTGCGAGGCGATCTTGGCATCGCCCGGTTTGGTGCGCTGGGCAACCTCGTTGGCAGCGTGGAGCTTGCGCGGGTCCGCCTGGTTCATCGCCACCAGCTCGACCCCGGTCGGCACGCCGGGAAGGTCGGGCGCCTTGCGCGGATCGATGCCCGCGTAGTGCACCTGCCTGGTCTGCGCGTATCCCCAGCGCGCTGCCCAGACAGCCGACGACGGCTCGGCGAACACCCGCACACTGGTCGCACCGGCACTACGCAGCTCCGCGTGCGCCGCATCGAGCAGCTGCGTCCCCAACCCGCGCCCGCGCCAATCGGGCCGCACCAAAATCCGCAGCTCACCTGCCAGTGGATCGGAGCCGGAAGTCAGCGCCGTACTCCCCCAGCCCACGACCTCGTCGCCGTCCACCGCCGCGAACGTGGCCTGTCCCGAGCTCGGCGGTCCCGTCAACCGTCCGCTCAGATTGGCCCGGGTGACCACGAGGTACGGCGCGAGCGCGTCGTGGAATGCGAGCGCGCTCTCGAGGTCCCGCACTTCAGCAGCCCTGATCTCCATGAGAACTCCTTCACCGAAGTTCCCCGGAAGATAACCTGATCCGCGCCCGATAGCGCAGACATTGTCACGTTACAGGTCGGTATCACCACGCCAGGTAATCGTTGTACCGGTCGCCGCGAGGCTGTAGCCGAACCAGTCGTTCACCGCCAGCATCGGCGCGTTCTGCGCGCTGTTCGCCGTGTAGGCCATCGTGCATCCGGCCTCGGCCGCCCTGGCGAGCGAAGACCACTTGACCAGCTTGGCCAGCCCCCGCCCACGGTGCGAGGTCGAGGTGGCGGTCAGATTGGTCCACAGGCTCTCGTCACCGCGCATCACCAAGGTCATCGCCGCGACCGTGTCGTCGACCAGCGCAGCCACCCCCAGGTCAAGGCAGTTGCCGGTGCCCACCTCCCAGGTGCTGGTCAGGAACGAGTCGTACGAGACGTCGCTCTGCTCGAACCCGGGAATCTGACGGAGCGTCTCCGCGAACACCGGATATGCGTCGCGAGGATCCACCTCGGTCAGCGGAACAACCGACGTGCCGGCCGGTACGGCGGGTTGCGGCGGAAGGGCATCGAGCCGCAGCCCGGCCACGCGGGTCACATCGCCCGCAACACCGCCCAGGAAGGCCGCGAAGGCCAGGCCGTCGCCCTCGGCAACGGCCTGGACGCGCCGCACCTCACGGCCGGCGAGGTGCTGTCTGATCAGATCGACCAGTGCAGCGCCGATGCCCTGCCGACGATGATCGGGGTGGACGCTCACTGACACGGAGTACTCGCCCGGATCGGCCTGATGCCGAGCAGGAGCTACCCGCGCCCACCCGACCACCTCTCCGTCGCTCTCCGCCACCCAGTCCGCGGCGCGGTCGTCGGCCAGGACCTTCTCCAGCCGGCTCCGGGTGGCGCCCGGCGGCATCACGACGTACGGGCGCAGGGTCTGCAGGAAGGCACCGATCTGGTCGGCATCGGCGAGCTCGCTCGGGCGGATCAGCATGTCTCAGAGCGTACGCAGCAGGCCCAGCTCGGTCTGGACGCGGCGGTAGCCGAGCCAGTTGTTGATGGCAAGCATCGGGCCGTTCTCGTCGTCGTTCGACGTGTAGGCCGCGGTGACGCCGGCGGCGGCGCAGCGACGGAGCGCGACCGACTTCACCAGCTTGGCGAGACCACGTCCCCGGTACGCCGGGATGGTGCCGGTCGATCCCGACCAGGACCGATCGCCGTCGACCTCGACCGCGGTGAAACAGACCACCTCGTCACCGACCATCGCCGCGACGCTGAGCGACTTGTCCAGACCGGGTGCCGTCCAGATCTCGTCCAGCCACTCGTCGTAGTCGGCGGCATCCATCGGAACATCACTCGGCTCGTCGAGCGAGGTGGCCGAGTCGGCGATGAAGACCGGGCGCGGATCGAGGGTGTCCATCGTGACCAGCACGATGTCCTCCGGCGTCGGCGGCTGCGGCGGCAGTGCGCCGGTGTCGACACCGGCGAAGTGCATCTGCCGGCTGCCGTCGTACCCACGGTTGCGGGCGAACTCCAGACCGTCGGGCTGGGCGAACGTGCGCACCTTGGTCGCACCGACCTCGGTCAGGTGCTGGTGCAGCCGGTCGGCGAGTGCGCTGCCGATGCCCTGCTTGCGGTGCTCCGGATGCACGTAGATCGAGATGTTGCTCTGGCCTTCTTCACTGGTCCAGTTGTTCAGCCCGGCCGAGCCCCAGCCGACCAGCTGACCGTCCACCTCGGCCACCAGCGCCAGGAACCGCTCGGCCGGCGAGAAGACCGTGATCATGTGATGTGCCGCCTCCGGCGACATGACCTTGTAGCTGTAGACAGCCCGGCGCAGAGCCGACACCGCCTCCGCGTCATCGCCGGTCGCCGGCCGGATCCGCACCTCTGTCGTCATGCCCGGACCATAGCCAGCGGCACGCGCGCCACGCCACGGAATTAGGGGGTGGCGCGTTGCTCCGCGCCGTAGCGAGCATGTGCTCGGTGCGGTAGCTCGGTGTGCGGGAGCGGAGGGTTAGATGCGGAGCATCTTGCCCTTTGCGCCCGTGCGGCGAGATGCCGTGCCGAGTGCAGCGCAGTAGGCGGGGAGCGACGCGCCACCCCCTAGGCTTCCGTACCCAACAGCAATGTGATCGCAACCAGTGCGAGCCGACTGTGATTCGGTCGTGTAGCCCCGAAGCATTAGAGTTACCCGGTGCTGTTGGACTGAACGCCCCGACCGCCGGAAGCGCCATCGTGCTGGGACACGACGTGGTCACCGGCGGCGGGGAGTCCGCAGGAACTAGCTGTAGAGCTCGACGGCGCCTCTCGCCAGCTCCAGCATCTGGTCTCGCAGGTCACTCGGCCCGAGCACCTCTACCCCAGCTCCAAGGCCGAGCAGCATGCCGCACGCAGCCTCCCGGACCCGGAAGTCCAGACGCAGATGCGGCCAGTCGTCGTCGCTAGGAATCTCTTGGGCGACTGCACCTTTGGCCAGGAACGGTGAGACCACCCGGCGCAGCATGTCGACGCGATCGGGATGCACCCGCACCTCGGCCTGTACGCCGATCGGTCCGCCACCAGGCTGTTCCAGATTGGCGCGTAGCCGCTCCCACTCCGCCCGCACATCCAGACCGGCCGGTCGGTCCGCCGCCTCTTCCAGTACGTCGACCTGCTCGATCCGCGACACCCTGTACATCCGCGGCGCTCCACGGTGTGCCGCCACCAGGTACCAGCGCCCCGCCTGCTCGACCAGCCCCCACGGATCGACGGTACGGCGTTGCAGCCCGCTGCTCGCTGATGCGTACCGCAGTCGCACTCGCCGCTCGGCCACCACGGCCTGACGCAGTACCGGCAAGGCGCCGTGGTCCTCGGCCTCGGCGAACCAGCGTCGGCGATCCACCACGATCGCCCCGGACAAGGCGGTGGCGTCACTCTGCAGCTCTACCGGCAGAGTCGCCGACAGCTTGCCCATAGCCGACTTGAGACTCCCCCGCAGTCCCAGCTCGTCCGACAGCTCGGACCGGCCGGACCACGCGAACAGCGCCTGCGCCTCCCGCGGTGTCAGCGCACTCACGTCGGCGCGATACCCCGGTAGCAACACGCAGCCACCGTTGCGCCCGCGCTCGGCGTACACCGGGACGCCCGCTGTCGACAGCGCCTCCATGTCCCGCAGCACCGTGCGCTTCGACACCTCGAGCCGCTCGGCCAGCTCCCGCGTACTCAGCCGCGCATGCCTTTGCAGCAACAGAATGATCTGCAACAACCGGTCGGCTCGCATCTCCCCAGAATAGGCGACAGCAGATGTCACCTATAGAGCCCGAGGCTAGGGCTATGACAAACACAGACCCACGACCGCTGTTCATCCGCGCACTCGACCAGACCCAAGGCCTCATCGACACCATCGGCCCCGACGAACTCTCACGGCCGACGCCGTGCCCGGAGTACGACGTCCGCACGCTGCAGGCGCACCTGCTGTCGGTCGTCGCCCGCATCAACCTCGCTCTGACCGGAGGTGATCCGCTGAGCATCCCGAAGGTGACCGACAGCCCCGACATCGCCGGCACCTGGAAAGAGCACCGGACAGCGCTCGACGTGACGCTGGCCGACGACTCCATCCTCGGCCGGATCTGCAAGCTACCGTTCGGCACCTTGCCGGGCGCGGCCGCGATCGGCGCCTACACCGGTGAGCTCACCACGCACTCGTGGGATCTCGCGAAGGCGACCGGGCGGCTCGACCAGCTCGACGACGAGCTGGCGAACCAGGTGCTGCCGATGGTCAGCCAGTTCCTTCCGGCTGAACCGCGGGGCGGCGACATCCCGTTCGGCCCGGTCGTACCGGTCGCCGACGACGCGTCGCCGTACGACCGGCTTGCCGCTTGGCAAGGGCGTCAGCCCTAGCCGACCATGCCGCCCTTGAGGGTGAGGCCGCCGTCGATGGTGATGGTCTGACCGGTGATCCAGGACGCCTCGTCGGACAGCAGGAACCACACCAGCGAGGCGACATCCTCCGGGCGGCCGAGGCGGGCCATCGGGTACGTCCCGGCGACCTCTTCCTCACGCCCCTCGTAGAGGGCTCCGGCGAACTTGGTCTTCACCACCGCCGGAGCCACGGCGTTGACCCGGATCTCGGGCGAGAGCTCCAGCGCGAGCTCGGCCGTGACCCGGGACAGCATCGCCTTGGTCGCGCCGTACCAGCCGATCCCCGGCGACGGCGAGAGCGCCGCCAGCGAGGACACGTTCACCACCGCGCCGCCGTGGTTGCCCATCCACGCGTCCCGGCAGGCCTTCACCCAGGAGATCGTCGCCAGCACGTTGGTGTCGACCATCTTGGCGGCGACACCGGCCTCGATGTCGAGCAGGTCGCCGTAGATCGGATTGATCCCGGTGTTGTTCACCAGCAGGTCGAGCGATCCGTACGTCGCCACCGCGGCAGCCACCACCGCGCCGCGATGAGCGCCGTCCGCGGCGTTCCCGGCCAGGCCGAGGGCGTGCTCGCGCCCACCCAGCAGCTTGACGGCCTCGTCGAGAGCTTCCTGCTTGCGCCCGGTGATGACGACGCGCGCACCATCGGCGACCAGGCGCTGGGCGATCGCCAGTCCGATGCCCCGTGAGGCTCCGGTGACGATCGCCGTACGGTTGTCGAGACTCATCAGCTGAGCCGCTCCAGGACGATGGCCATGCCCTGGCCGCCGCCGACACACATCGTCTCCAAGCCGAACTGCTTGTCCTCGAACTGCAGACCGTTCACCAGCGTGGTCATGATGCGCGCACCGGTCGAGCCGAACGGGTGGCCGAGCGCGATCGCGCCGCCGTGCACGTTCAGCCGGTCCTCGGCGATGCCGAGCTCACGGGCCGAACCGATCACCTGGACCGCGAAGGCCTCGTTGATCTCGACCAGGTCGATGTCGTTGATGCTCATCCCGGCCCGGGCCAGCGCCTGCTTCGACGCCTCGACCGGACCGAGGCCCATGATCTCCGGCGACAGACCGCTCACGCCGGTGGAGACGATCCGCGCCAGCGGGGTCAGTCCGAGCTCGCGAGCCTTGGTGTCGCTCATGATCACGACCGCGGCCGCGCCGTCGTTCAGGGGGCAGCAGTTGCCGGCCGTGACGGTGCCGTCGGGACGGAAGACCGGCTTCAGGCCGCTGACGCCTTCCAGCGTCGTACCGGCTCGCGGGCCGTCGTCCTTGCTGACCACAGTGCCGTCCGGCAGCGTCACCGGCACGATCTCGCGCTCGAAGAAGCCGTTGTTGATCGCCTTCTCGGCCAGGTTCTGCGAGCGGACCCCGAAGGCGTCCTGGTCGGCGCGGGTGATCCCCTTGAGCGTCGCCACGTTCTCCGCGGTCTGGCCCATCGAGATGTAGATGTCCGGCAGGTAGCCGTCCACGCGCGGGTCGTGCCAGGTCTCGTTGGTCTCCGCGTACTTCGCCGTCCGGGCGACCGCGTCGGTGAACTGCTCGTTGAACGAGCTCGGGTCGCCCACCCCGGCGGAGCCGAAGTTCTTGTACCGCGACACGCACTCGACGCCGGCGCTGACGAAGATGTCGCCCTCACCGGACTTGATCGCGTGGAACGCCATCCGCGCGGTCTGGGTCGACGACGCGCAGAACCGGTTGACCGTGGTCGCCGGCGCGTTGTCCCAGCCGAGCTGCACCGCGACCCGGCGGGCCATGTTGCCGCCGTGCTCGTCGTGCGGCTCCGCGCACCCGAGCATCAGGTCCTCGATCTGATCACCGGTCAGACCGATCTTGTCGGTCGCCGCCTTGATCATCTGTACGGCGAGGTCGTCGGGCCGGATGGTGGTCAGCGACCCCTTGTTCGCCCGCCCGATCGGCGAACGCGCCGTGGACACGATGACTGCTTCAGGCATTTCGCAGATCCCCTATCGCTGAGAACGACACAGTCAGAGGCCGAGGTCGCGGCCGATGAGTTCCTTCATGATCTCGTTCGAGCCGGCCCAGATCTTGGTGACGCGCGCGTCGCGCCAGGCGCGGGCGACGCGGTACTCGTTCATGTAGCCGTAGCCGCCGTGCAGCTGCACGCAGGCGTCCAGGACCTCGTTCTGCACGTGGGCGCTCCACCACTTGGTCTTGGCGGCGTCGACGGCGGTCAGCCGGTCCTCGTCGTGCGCGACCACGCCGTTGTCGACGTACGCCTGGGTGACCTCGACCTTGGTGACCAGCTCGGCGATCAGGAACTTGTTGTACTGGAACGATCCGACCGCCTGACCGAAGGCCTTACGCTGCTTCACGTACTCGATCGTCTCTTCCAGGATCTGGGTGGCATGCGCGATGTTCGACACCGCGGCGCCGATCCGCTCCTGGGCCAGCCGCTCCATCATGTGGATGAAGCCGCGGTCCAGCTCACCGAGAACGTTGTCATCAGCAACGAAGAGGTCCTCGAAGAAGAGCTCCGAGGTACCGGACTCGGTCTGGCCGACCTTGTCCAGCTTGCGCCCGCGGGCGAAGCCCTCCATGCCTTCCTCGACGACGAACAGCGTGATGCCCTTCGCGCCCTTCTCCGGCGTCGTCCGGGCAGCCACGATGACGAGGTCGGCCATGTCGCCGTTGGTGATGAAGGTCTTGGAGCCGTTCAGCACCCAGCCGCCGTCGGCCTTCTTCGCGGTCGTCTTCAGCGCGGCCAGGTCGGACCCGCCGGACGGCTCGGTCATCCCGATCGCGGCGACGTACTCACCGGAGCAGAACTTCGGCAGCCAGCGCTGCTTCTGCTCCTCGGTGCCGAGGTCGACGAAGTACGGCGCGGCGCAGTCGTAGTGGATCCCGAAGCAGCTCGACAGCGCGGCGGAGACCTTCGAGACCTCCTCGGCGAACACCTGGTTGAACCGGTAGTCGCCGACGCTGGAACCGCCGTACTGCTCGGGGACGTCGAGCCCGAGGAAGCCCTGCTTGCCGGCCTCGAGCCAAGCGGCCCGCTCGATCGTCTTCTCCTCGAGGAACTGCTCCATCCGCGGCACCAGCGAGCGGTCGCAGTACTCCTTGGCACTGGCCCGGAAGGCGTGGTGATCCTCGTTGAAGATGACGCGGTCCATCGTGCGGCCTCCCACTGTGAGATTGCTGGCTAAGCGCTTGCTTAGCTTCACGCTTTTGGTGCAGGGTGTCAACGTGTCCGCAGTCACCGATTCCCTCGAATGGGAGCACGTCGAGCCCGCCGCCGCCCGCCGGCTGCTCCGCGGCGCCATCGACGCGTTCGCCGAGCGCGGCTTCCAGGCCACGACCACGCGGGACATCGCCTCGCGGGCCGGGATGAGCCCGGCGGCGCTGTACGTGCACTACCCGTCGAAGGAGCGGCTGCTCTTCGAGATCAGCCTGCACGGCCACAACGCGGCTCTTGAGGTACTGCGCTCCGCTGACCAGGACGGTGCCCCGGCGGACCGGTTGCGCGCACTGGTCGCGGCCTTCACCGCTTGGCACGCCCGCCACCACACCATCGCGCACGTGGTGCAGTACGAGCTGGGCGCACTCGCTCCGGAGCACCTGGCCGAGGTCGCGACGATCCGCCGGGCCATTTCCACGCAGATCGAGCAGGTGCTGGCCGACGGCGTACAGGATGGTTCGTTCGCCGTACCGGACCTGCCTGGCACGACGCTCGCCGTACTGTCACTGGCTATCGATGTGGCGCGCTGGTACACGCCGCATCGCGGGGATCCGGACGCGCTGGGCAAGCTCTACGCGGACCTGGCGCACCGGATGGTCCAGGCATGAGAAGGCCCCGCATCCCACCTGGATGCGGGGCCTCTTTCAGAAGCTCAGTCGCAGCAGATCAGGCCTGCAGTGCGGCCTGGACGTCGAGGTGGATCTCCACCTTGTCACCGATCAGGAGCTTGCCGCCCTCGAGCGGGATGTTGAAGTCGATGCCCCAGTCCTTGCGGCTGATCGAGGCGGAGGCCTCGAAGCCGATGATGGTCTGGCCGTAGGCGTTCTGGTCGACACCCAGGAACTCGAAGGCGAGCTCGATCGGCTTGCTGACGTCCTTGATGGTCAGCTCGCCGGCCAGGATGTAGTCCTCGCCCTCCGCCTTCAGCGCGGTGCTGGTGAAGGTCATCTTCGGGGTGTTCTCGGCGTCGAAGAAGTCGCCGGAGCGCAGGTGCCCGTCGCGCTGGTCGTTGCGGGTGTGGACCGAGGCCAGCTCGACCGTGACGTTCGCGGTGGAGTCCTCGAGGGAGTCCTTGACGACGATCTCGCCGCTGAACTCGCGGAAGGTGCCGCGCACCTTGGTCATCAGGTGGCGGACCGTGAAGCCGATCTCGGTGTGCGCCGTGTCGAGGGAGTAGGTCCCCGAAACCAGGCCGGGGATGCTGGTGGTCGGGGTGCTGACGGTCTCAGTCATGAGGTCCTCTCAGGGAAGTGCAGGTCTGTATCGGGGGGCGCCTGGTCAGGCTCAGGTTGTTGTGTCAACCTGTTGACCACGACGCTACGGACCAACGGTTTAAAAGTCAATTACATTCCCGGTACACTGGTTCACGTGACGACGACGAAGACTGAGACGCACTGGCTGAACGCAGAGCAGCAGGTGGCGTGGCGCGCGTATCTGCTGGGCACGGCGCGCCTGATGGCGAAGCTGGACGACGAGCTCCGGCGCTTCGGCATCGGTATCAACGACTACGAGATCCTGGTCCGCCTGTCGGAGTCGCCCGATCGGCGACTGCGGATGGCGGATCTGGCCGACCGGCTGCACCAGAGCCGCTCCCGGCTGACGCACACGATCGGCCGGCTGGAAGCGGCCGAGCTGGTACGGCGGACGTCGTGCACGAGCGACAAGCGTGGCGTCTGGGCCGAGCTGACCGAGGCGGGCCACAACCTGCTGGTCGAGGCGGCGCCGACCCATGTGGAGAGCGTCCGGGAGAATCTGGTCGGCCTGGCGAGCCCCGAGGACTTCGCGGCGATCGGGCGGGTCTTCGACGCCGTCGCCGAGCACGTGGGTCAGCACTGATCAGAGATTGAGCTCCAGCTCTTCACGGTCGGCACCGCGGTAGGCCAGCATCGAGTCGCGCATGCGGCGCTTCAGTGGCGGCACGTTGTTGACCGTCCGCATCACCGTGCGCATGCCGGCCAGCGCGACCCGGCCGATGACCGGCTTGTGCGCCGGGTCGTCGGAGGTCATCTGGGCACGCGACTTGAGCACCGCGTCGAAGCCGTAGTCGATCATCTTCGCCTCGTACTCGCGCACCGCCGGGATGAGCTCACTGCGACCGTCCCGGACCTCAACGAGCTGGCGACAGAGGTTCACCGCATCCCGTAGCGCCGTGTTCGCGCCCACTCCACGACCCGGGGTCATGGTGTGGATCGCATCGCCGATCAGCGTGACATTGGTGGTTTCCCACGGCTCGAGAGGCACCGAGGTCCGGATGTTCACCGGGAAGCACGTGCCCGGATCGGTCAGCTCGAACAGCCGGCGCAGATTCTGATGCCAGCCCGGCGTCAGCTCGAGTGCCGCATCCATCAGGTCGCGGCCGGTCAGCTCCATGATGTTGGCCGGAATCTTCTCCTTGGTCGCCGACAGACCCCAGTTGATGTAGTCGCGGGTGTTGTCGAACTGCAGACCGGGCCACTGCCGGATCAGCTCCTCGGTGTTCCCGCCGATGCCACTCTTCAGGTGCCCGTCGCGATCCCACTGGAACTCCATCACGTGCACGATGCAGCCCACGCCCCGCGGAGCCTGAATCAGGCTGATCCCCTCGAACACCTTCGGCGGAACGAGGGCAGTGCTCTCGGCGGTGATCGGTAGCTTCCCGGCGATCGCGATGATCCCGGTCTCCTCCATCTTCGCCTGTGGGAGGTATTGCCGCCGTACCCGGGAACCCGCCCCGTCGGCGGCAACGAGCAGGTCGCCGGTGGCCGTCGTACCGTCGGCGAAGTAGGCCGTCACCTCGTCGCCGCGCTGCTCGAAGCGGGTGAACTCCTTGCCATAGCGCACGACGTCGTCCAGCCCGGTCAGCAGCACCTGTCGCATCGTCATCCGGCTGATCGACTTCTCACTCGCGATCGGGTCGGTGACCGGCGGCAGCTCCATCGACAGGACCTCCTTGAGGTCCTCGGTGAGCATGTTGAAGTACTTCGGATCGCGAGCCCGGGTCGCCACGAACGTGTCGTACAGCTCCGTCGGCAGCAGCGCGTGCAGCGCCCGGCTCCCGTCGGGATCGATGCCGACCCGATAGCCGTGCAGACCGTCCGTGCGCAGCGCGTCGCGCTCGAACACCGCGACCTCGATCCCCGCCCGCAGCAGTCCGTGCGCCAGGGCGAGCCCGCCGGTCCCGCCGCCGATCACCAGCACCTTCATGATCCTTCTCCTCATATCTCAGATCTTCAAGTATCTTGTTAATCCGAGTATCTTGGAGATCCGAGATAAAAGCAAGCCCGATAAGGTGAGGCGGACCATGACCAATGCCAGCGAAGAGCTCGCCGCGGGGATCCAGCAGCAGATGATCCGGTTCATCGCGGACGTGATCCTGTTCAACCACTCCGTCTCCGCCAAGCTCGGGCTCGGCGCCAGCGACTCGCAGTTCATGACGCTGCTGCAGACCCACGGCCCGCTCACGCCGCGGCAGCTCGCGGACTACAGCGGCCTGACATCGGGCACGGTCACCGGCGTGATCGATCGGCTCGAGTCCCACGGCTTCGTGACCCGCCGGGCCGACCCCTCCGATCGCCGCAAGGTGGTCGTGTCGCCGTCGTTCGAGGCGATCCAGAACACCTTCACGCCCCTGTACGCCGAGCAGGGCGCCCGGATGCAGGCGGTGCTGGCGACCCGCACCGCCGAAGAGCTGCGGACGATCCTCGCGTTCCTCACCGACTCTTTGGCCACCGACTAAACCGTTAGCCCGGTTTGCCTCACCCCGGGGGCGTGAACAGGAACCGGTGGGCGTGAACAAGGTATTCCCTGTTCGCAGCCCCCACCAGGTGTGCGGGCCCTCGGGTTGCGGCCGGCGCGCCGACGTCGACGACCGTCCGCACGAGCTTCATCGCGCCGCCTCCACCAGCTCGGCGAGCTGCCTCGTCACAGTCCCCCAGCCATCCGCGAACCCCAGTTCCGCATGGCGTTTCCGCGACGCCGGATCGGCATGCCGGACGACAGCCCGGTACACCGTTCCGTCCGCATGATCGGCCAACGTGATCTCGGCCGCCATCGTGATCGGCTCGGGATTCGCCGGCCGCCAGGCACTGTCGATCGCATTCGTGAACACGATCCGCTCGAGCTCGTCGACGACCAGGAAGGTCGCGTCGAGCTGCGGCGCGAAGTCCACCCCGTCCTCACTCATCCGCGTCACCAGCGCACCACCGGGCCGCGCCTCGAAGCGCTCGACGCGGCAGACCATCGGCGCGGGGACCCACCACTTGGCGAACTTGGCCGGATCGGTCCACGCACTCCACACCGCCGAGCGGGGCGCGCGGATGATCCGCTCCAGGGTCAGGTCCAGATCGGGATTCATTACTGCTCCTCCATCGATTCGGTGACGAACTGCTCGAGCCGATCGGTGCGGTCCTCCCAGATCCGCCGCTGCTCGGCGAGCCAGCCGTCCACGAGCGCCAACCGCTCGCGATTGAGCACACAGGTCCGCACCCGGCCGGTCTTGACCGTCCGGATCAGCCCGTTCGACTCCAGCGTCCGGACATGCTTCATGAACGAGGGCAGCGTCATCGGAAACTCCGCCGCCAACTCCCCCACACTGGTCGGCCCGCGACCCAGCCGCCGGATCACATCCCGCCGCGTCGGGTCCGCGAGCGCGACGAAGACCCCGTCGACCTCGAGCGAATACTGTGCCATGAGGCTAAGTATTACCCCGGCCCGACACTTAGCGCAAGGGCTAAGTATTGGTCGCCGGGTCAGGCCGTGGGCTTCTTCTCCGAGGCGTCGACGAGATGGTCGAACGCCAGGCCGCTGGAGCCCTCACCCCGGCCGCTGCTGCGCTTCGCGCTCAACCAGACCACCGCTCTGCCGTCGCGCCAGCGCGTCCGGTTGTAGGCGACGGTGAGCCGCGTCCCGGCCTGTGTCACCTCTTCCTCGTTGATGAAATAGGTCCGCTTCGGACCGTCCAGGTTCTCCCGCAGCAGATCGGTCTGTGGTTCCGCATTACCACCGGCCAGGCTGGTCATGACCGCACGCTGCAACCGGATCGCCCGGTCCTCGTTCGGCACGTGCACCGCGATGAACGGGATCCAGTTCTCCGGCACCGTGCTCATCACCTCGTACACGACCGGCGCCGTCGGCACCGGTTCGTCCGTCGGGTCGCCCAGAAGGTTCAGCCGATAGGTGAGGCGTTCGGACACGACCTCGCTGCCCCGCCGGCTGTCACCGGTCGCGAGCGCGATGGTCTTCTCGATTCCCCAGACCATGTTGGCGTTCTCGTCGCGGATCAGCGCGACCTCCTCCAGGGCCGGTCCCTCCGCGACCTTCGGCACACTCGACGGCAGGAACAGATCCGTGTCCGCCGGGACGTGCTCGTTGCCAATCGTGTCCAGGGTGAACATCGCCCAGCGCTGCCAGTCCTCATCGTCCCCGCTTCCGGCTGGTGCGATCGTCTGCTGGATGCCGAACACATCCGTGACGACCAGCGACTGCACCGACGCCAGCGTGCCGGCCGGTAGATCACACGGCACCTGGAACCAGTCGTTGCTGTAGACCAGCGCGAACTCCAGAAAGATCAGCCGGGCGAGGTCGGTACTGTCCGGACGCACGGCGGCGAAGTTCGTCTTACCGTCCTCGACCGCCCACCACCGCGGCAGCGGCATCCCGGAGAACCGCACCGGCGCCGGGAAAACGGTCCGGTTCCGCGGCGCCGGGATGGTCACCGATGACCCACCGATCGGCCCATCGGGGTCGACCGAGAAGGCGTGCCAGTCCAGCGTGCCACCGGGGTACTCCTGCGCGGTGAGCACCTTCTCCGGTACGCCGGGCGGCGCCGCCGCCACCGAGAAGCGGTGCTCGAGCCGGACCGGATCCCAGCCACTGTTGCCGTTCGGCCGCTGGTCGGTCACCTGGCCCGGCTGGTCGATCAGGTTGTCGAACCACTTCACCAGGCTGTCGCCGAGCTCGGCCAGCTTCGTCTTCGGATCCAGCAGCCCTTCGGCGACGCCCTTCCAGGCCGGGTTGCCGGCCTTGACGAAGCGATACAGCTTGTAGCCGTCCATCGCCCGGCCGGCCATCGCCTGCATCGAGGACCAGACCGCGGGGTGCGCGACCTGCGCGTCATCGGCCGCGGCCTTCGGGTCCGGCAGCTCGATCTTGTACTTGTCGATGTACTTGTCCCGGTAGAGCAGGAGCAGCCCGAGCAGACTCTTCTGGCTCAGCAGCTTGATCCACTGCCGGCCGATCGCCAACCGCAGATCGAACGAGACCTCGTCCGGGCCGATGTCGAACGGCACCACCCGCCGCTCCGCGATCGCTTCCAGCGGCGCCCGGTTCGGGATCGGCTCCACAACCCCACCCGGTGGCCGGTACGACGTCGGTTCCGCAAGCCGCACGCTGTACTGCGCTGTGACCGGCGAACCCCCGTCCGATCCCTGGAACTCGCCCAGCTGCCACTGCCGGGTCAGCATCCAGAGCGGATCGCGAACCTCGGCCCGCAGCGCCTCCCCGAACTCGGTCGTCCGCGGCCGGCCCTCCAGCCGGTTCCACAGGCCGACGCCCGGAACCGCCCGGTCGTGCAGTTCCTTCGCGAACGTGTCGACCGGATTGTCCTGCTCAGGCATCGGCCCTCCCCCGAAGATTGTTGGCGGCCAGATCGGTGCTGATCGTGATCGGCGGATTCGTCGCCGCCAGGACGGTTGCCGGGAGCAACTGCGCGTACGCCGTACCGTCGAGGTGCTGTGGTTCGACCGCGCGGGACTTCGCGAGGTCGTAGGTCTCGTGGATCGCGGCGACGAGATCGTTCCATCGCCACCCCTTGTCCGGCTGCGGCGGCACGACCAGCAGCATCACCTGCGGTGGCTCGGAATCCGGGCGGTCGTAGTGGAACGTGAGGCCGGTCGTCTCTTCCGCGGCCGGCAGCAACTCGGTCCACTCGTCGAGCAACAGCCCGCAGTGCGCCTTGGTCCCGAGCAACGGCTCGTCCGCGTAGTGCGCGGTGAACAGCACCCGGTCCTCGTCGAGGTCGTAGCCGGGCACGATCTCCAAGGCCAGCCAGGTGTCTTTGGTCCGGTACGGCAACTGGATCGGCGTCAGCTCCGGCTCCACCGGAGGCGTCAGACTGCCCAGCAGGCCGGGCTTGCGGAGCGTGGCGCTGAGCGCGACGCTCTGTTCCCACAGCCGCGGCTTCTCCCGCACTCTGGCCATGCCGTGCAGCCAGTCGTCGACCGGGAAGTCGTGGTTGTACGGCTTCGGCTGGAGGTGCGCCACCAGCCGAGTACTGTCCGCCCGGGCCTTGCGCCACTCGTCGGCCACCTGGTCCGGCGGCGTGAACTCCGGCACGACCAGCACGTCCTCGCCGAGCAAGGCCTTCAGAGCATCGATCCCGGCCTCGACCTTCTCCGGTCCGAGCACAGCAGCGTCGTACGCCTTCAGCGCCAGGGCGTAGACCGCGATCCGGGCATCGATATCGGCCTGCAACGACTTGGCCCGGGTGAGCAGTTCGGTCGCGTAGGCAACGATCGCATCCCCGTACGGCGTCAGGTCCAGACCGCTCGGGTCGAAGTCGCCGACCGGTCGCCCGGCCGATGCTTCGGCCAGCAAACCGCTCAGCGTGGTCTCCGTCGAGGTGGCCAGGTCAGTCACTGCTTCAAGCTTGTCCGCGAAGTCACGACGTCGCGTGGTGATGATCTGCCGGAGCTTCTGCGGTGTCTCGGGACGTGGCGTGGTCGGCTTGGTCGTGAGCAGTCGCTCGATCTGCTGCAGTCGCCGGTACCGTTCCTCGGCCGCGGTGGTCGACGGCAGGCCGTCGTACTGGGTGATGAGGGTGGTGGCGGTGCCGAGGGTGGTGTTCATCCGCTCGGCCACAACCTTTGCGGACCTGAGGATCGCGACGCACTGCCCGCGGCGCCAAGCGGCGAGCTCACCCCAGCTGCTTCTGGTCATGCCGAACGCACCGGCCTGGAGCGCGAGTCCGGCGTACCCTGCGAGGTATGTGTCGATCTCGGCCAGAATCTCCGGCCGCATCGGTCCGGCGGGCGGCGCCGGGAAGACCGAGACGAGGTCGCCGATGTAGTCGGTGACAGCGTCTCGGAGATCCCCGAGCTGGGCCCGAACGGCCAGCGGCCGATCTTTGTCCAGGGCAACTACCGCGTCCATCGACCGGTCCACCGAGGCGGTGCCCGCGGCCGGGACCAGGTCGGTGGCCCGCAGCGTACGGGAGGTCGTCAGCAGCGACCGGAAGGTAGCGATCAACGACGACAACTCGAAGAGCGTCACCTTGTTCGGGACGCGTGTCGTGTACTCGATCTTCAGCTCGGTATCCGGCCGCGGGTGGTCCCGGTCCAGGACGACACCGACGATCCGGTCGTCGAGGTCGCTCATCGCCGCCTCGTCCTGCGGACGCAGCGCCCAGAGCAGGTCGATCGGCTGCAACTCCAGGTCGAACAAGGTGACCACGCGCCGGCGCGGCTCCTTGCGGACCGGATCGGTCCAGGTGACCAGGACCACGATGTCGAGCTGGGCCGGCAACTGCTTGGCGAGCCAGGCGTTGAGGGCCGGCTCGGCCTTGGCCCGCGGGCCGGAACCGCGAAAAGTCGTCGCCGTGTTCGGCTTCAGGCTCGGCGTCAGCTGCAGGGCGAACCGGTGCGTCAGCGTGACCCCGCTGCGCGGCGTCTGCACCACGGCGGGCTCGGGCGGGAAGCCGTCCTTGGCGTAGGCGTCCAGCGTGGCGGAGGCCCGCTCGGTGTTGCCCATCAGCGCCTGATGGGTGCCTTCGGCAACGGCCAGGTCGGCCAGCGCGTCGTGCAGGTCGAGCAGCCGCTCGACCTCCTTGCCGATGGCCGCCTTCTCCGGATCACTCGCGGACGGCATGCCGTTGAGACCGAACGGGTACTCGAGCACCTCGGTGCTGGATCGGGTGACGAACTGCAGCAGCGCCAGGCCGTCGATCACGTTCCGGGCCTCGATCTCCTCGACCGCGTTGCTCGGAACCGCACCGAGCTTCCCGGCCCGCAACGGGAACTGGCCACGCAGCGGATCGATGAACTGATCCAGCTCCACCGGGTCTTCGAGGTAGCGGTCGTGCAGACCACGCTCGAACCGGTACCCCAGCAGCGCGCTGAGCGACTGACCCTGCCGCAGACCGTCCAGCAGGTTGAGGGCCAGCCGGACGCGTTCCGAGGTCAGGTTCACTGCGAACGCGCCCGGCGTCTCGGGCTTCCCGTTGGCCATGTATCCGGCCCGAAGGACCGCCGCGGTCGTGGCGTGGTTCGGCGACGGCGCGTGGATGTAGCCGCCGTTCGGTGCGGGAGGCTTCGGTTTGACGTTCTCGAGCCAGCCATAAGCACCAAGGTGGACGCCGGTCTTGGCCGCTGCGGTCCCGTCGGTCCCGAACCGCATCTGGGCCAGCCGCTCGTTCACCAGGCCGAGCCGCCAGGAATCAAGCCGGTACGTCGCAGTGTCCAGGTGCTCGGCCACCAGCCGACCCAGTCGTGCCGTCGGTAGGCCGGTCAGCACGTCCAGTGCCTCGAGCTGCTCCCGCAGCCGGACCGTGGCCGGGCTGGTCGCAAGAACCGTGGGAATGTACTCGACCAGCTTCTTCGTCGGATCCGAGGTGATGTCCGGGTCCGGCGAGTACAGCTGCCGGAGCCTGCTCTCACTGGGCAGACCCGCGCCCTGGGAGATGTGGATGAACAGCGGGTCGCTGGTGGGCAGCGGCGACCGGCCCTTGGCCTCGGAGAGCTTGCGGCCGGCCTCCTCCCAACCGAGCATCACAGCGTGACGTGCCAGCAGGTACAGCAACGCGGCGGGCTTCTTGATGAGCCCGTCCTCCCGGCGGATGCTGTCGAAGTCCGTCCGGGCCTTCGACGCCAGCCAGGCCAGATAGTCCTGCCCCTTGATCGGATCCGTCTCCGACAGCGGGCGGTCGTCGACCAGCGCTCCGGTCAGCGGAAACTGGTCGCCGAGGAACAGGCGCCGTACCAGGTCCGGATCGATGGATCCGACGTAGCCGAGCTCGGTGAGCAACGCAAGGATCGGCTGCGGCATCTGCAGGACCTCAGCGAGCCGCTGGATCACCAGCGGCCCACCACCCATCAGGTTGCGCCGGTTGTAGATGTCCTCGACGCTCTGCGCGTAGCGCTGGTAGTACTCGGCCGACGTCGGATGCAGCGCCAGGATGTCCAGCAGCACCTGATGCGGATCGCCGCTGGAGCCCAGGTGCGACACGTGAGTCTCGGCCGCCGATTGCCAGTCCGCAGCCGCAACCTCGAGCAGGCTGTGGAGTTTGGCCCGCGACGCCTGGCCGGCCGGCCAGGTCATCGTCTTGAAGGATGTGGTCGGCAGAATCCCGTACGGCTGCCGGCCGACCTTGAACGCCGGGATCGGCCCCCGACCGCTCACGTGGTGCTGGAAGAAGTCCCGGGTGTCCTCGACCACCGACGCCGGCACGATCGGGTACAGCGTCGTCTGCAGGAAGTTGCCCCAGGTCGCCGGCCACAGCACAGTGTTGGCGGCGCGGGCCTCGCGCTGGTCGGTCCCGTCGGCATTCGGCGCGCCGGTGAGCTTCTGCGGGTCGATGCCGAGCAGCTCGGCGAACGTCTGGCCGTCGGTCTTGGTCTTCCAGTCGTTGGGCCCGAGCGCTTTCCGGAGACCGAACGCGGTCCGCAGACTCGTCGCGGCCTCGTCCTCCTTGGGCTGCCCGGCCGGAGCCTCGTCGCTGTTGTTGGTCGCCGTGCCCTGCGGAACCAGGCCGAATCCATCGGTGCTGCGGAGCTGGTCCCAGATCAGCTCACCAAGCTCGCCGGCCGCGACGGCCGGTGCGGATTGCAGACGCAGGCCGAGGACGACCAGGCGATCGACGCCACCCTTGTTCTTCTCGTTCAGCGTGATGCGAAGGCCCATCCCTTTTTCGACAGCCTTGCCGAAGTTGGTCAGCCAGTCCAGGTCCGCCGGGATGCGGAGCTCGCCGGTCTTCTCGTTGACGACCTTGAGCTGTTCGTCCTCGGACAAACTCGGGTCCGGGCTCACCGCCAGTCCGGCGGCGGTGAGCTCACAGTTGTCGTCGATGACGAGCTCCGTGCCCTTCCAGCCGAAGACGTAGAACCGTTGCGGCAGCAGGTTGACCTTGGCCTTGGTCGTCCACGAATGCGGCGCAATCACTGCCGGCCGGACCGGAAGCACCAGGAAGGCAACCCGTACGGCGTCGCCCGCACCGGCCGGTACCGAGTCGAGACCCGACGGGCGGCGGCGCCGGATCGCATCCGCCCGGGCCGCACCGACGGCCGTCAGCAACGCGAGGTCGGCGGACCGGATCCGGTCGCGATCTCCATGCGCCTGCCAGACCGAGGTCCAGTACGTCGTCGTCGGCCCACGATCGTTCGCCGGCAGCGCGGCCGGACTGACGACCACCAGGACCGTGGTCCCAGCCGGTACGCCGCTCGGCCGGTCCGCCGGGTTGGCCGCGGGGTGCTCGGTCAGCATCCAGGCAGCGCGGCCGACCGCCATCCGCCCGACAAGCTCGTTCCACGCGGCCTGCTCGGCGGCCTGGTTCCCACCGGCGCGCCAGATCGCCGTCCAGTAGGCGTCGATGGCGGTCAGCTCGGCAGCGGTCGGGTGCTCCTCGAACTTGTCGATCGCCCACTCGTCGGGGAAGATCCGGATCAGCAGCTCGGTCGCGGTGAACCGGGTCTCGATCCGGACCGGCCCCAGCAGCACCGGGACACCGACATCCAGCCTGCTGATGTCAGGAACGGGCACTTTGGTCATGTCGGCCTCACTGGTGATTTCTTCGGCAGCATCTCTTGCGCGTGCACGGCCATCAGCACCGGCGCCTGGAACAGCATGTAGGCGATGTCGGCCGAGCCCAGCTTCTGGTTCCAGGTCTCCAGCAGGTCGTCCTCGAGTCGCTGGACGACCTTCTCCTGGTCCGGTCCCGACTTCCCGTCCGGACCGAGTTCGAGTGGATCAAGGCTGATCGTCGGGGTGTGCTCGTCCAGCCGCAGGAATCCCGAGTCGCCCGGGTCGAGGACCTTCCAGGTGAGGTCGTTCCAGACCTCCACCTCGACATCGGCCGGGCCGTCGTCGACGCCGAACCGCGGATCGCCGGGGCGCTCCTTGATCACGAAGAACCAGCCCGCGCCGTCCGGGTCGTCGGCACCCTTCACACCGCGAACCTGGTCCTCGGTCAGGTCGAAGCCGAGCAGGTAGATGTCCGGTTGGACCAGCGCCTCGTAGATCGGCATCTGGACCTCGTTCGGCGCCGGGTCGGCCGGATCCCGGAAGGTGCAGAGATCACGCTCGTGGGCAGGAACCGGCGTACCGTCCTTCTCCCGGAACGTGACGGCCTTGTGCGCGTAGACGACGGCGTTCGGGTACTTGCGCAGCAACTCGCCCCGGATCACCAGCACCACCTCGGTGCCCTGGACCGTGTCCCGGTCCCGGTTGTCGTGCTCCCCGAGCTTGCTCTCCGGCTTCCACAGGTGGAGCGGCTCCACGTCGTACAGGCGTTTCCGTCGGTCTTCGGCGCTCTCGTCGTCCAGGGGCAGCATCGACTTGACGTCCCAGAACTGACGGAACGGCGTACCGCGCTGGTCGGTCGGGTACTCGCGCCACAGGAGCTCACGGGCCATCTCGTGGTTCAGGCCGGTCATGTAGGCCTCGATGAACGGCTGGTTGACGTTCATCAAGGTCACGCTGTTCGGCGGCACCAGGTTGATGTTGGGGACGAACAGCTCGTCCCCTTGGTCGAGGAGCGCCTGGTACATCGGAGTGTCGAAGACCGGGTATGCCATCACCTCGGCCAGCTGACCGGTCGCTTGGCTGAGTCGCGGCGGCAGCGTCACCCTGCTCTGCAGGTTCTTCGGCACTGTGAGCTTCGGACTGAGCTCTGCGACCACTCCGGTCCCGACGGCGTCCGCACCGAGGATTTCGCGCGGCTTCACATACCCACCGATCGCTGCGTCGTTCCAACCGCCATGCAGGGTTCGAAGGGCGTCCTTGAAGATCCGTGCCTCGTCGCTGTCCTGTCCCGGGGTCGCGTCGAAGGTCTGATTCTCCTCGGGCAGCGTGATGCGGAAGGTGATACTGAAGGGCAGATCGTTGACCGGGTCGCCGCTCGTACCCGGCAGCGGCGGCAGATGCGCATCCAGCTTCTGCGGGGTGACGACCGCGGGCGGGGTCACTTTCGGCGCTGCTGCGGTCGGACTGGCCGGGTCGTCGCTGTCCATCCTCGGCACCAGGGTCTCCGGCGGAGTCGCCGGCGGAAAGGTCAGTGACTTGATCAGCCGCGCACCCGGCCTGGTGATCCGGCGCATCGTCGGCGAGAGCGGCGCCGCGGCCACCACGCTCTCGGCAACGCGGAATCCGACAGCGAGCCGCTCACCCAGGACCGGGTCAGCACCGTCGAGCTTCGCAGTCGGCGGACCCGTGGTGGTGACGCGGGTGTTCGCCGGAGCGGTCAATGCGAGTATGCGGCCGGAACGAACCGCCTGCACGGTCGCCTGCGCTGCTGCGGACCGTGAAGTCTTCTTCGGCTTCGGCGTGATGTGTTTGTCGTTGAGCGCCGTACCGACCTCGAGCTGCACCTGGGCGGCGCGGATCTTGGCGTTCGCCTCGACGATGTCACCGACCTGCTTCCAGGCGGCAGCCATCAGATCTTCCTGCTGGGCCTGGATGACGTTCGTACCGAAGTTGGCCGCCACCCGGAAGCGGGGGTCCAGATTCAGCTTGTGCACCCAGTTGTCCCGGTTCTGGACCGGGCTGCCGTCTCTGTTGTTCAGCAACCTGTTGGTGAGCGCATGCCACCGCCCGTACAGCGGCGGTGTGATCACCGGGTCGGTGTCTTGGGCAACACCCACGGCGGCGTTGGCTACCGCGGGCCCGGTGTGCGCATAGTCGTCGGCCAGGTTGATGTACTTGGCCAACGCCTCCTGGAACACGTGCGGGTACGTCGCGGGCGGCAGCCGGTCCCACAGCTCGTACTTGTCATTCAGCGGCTGGGACGGCGCCCGCAACGCACCGCCCAGCAACAGCACCCCGTCGACCGGATCCGTGATCCCGGGGAGCATCGGTGGCGTCTTGTTGTGTACGTCGATCTCGCGCCGGCCGACGCGCTTGTCCACCTCCTGCGGCTTCAGCAGCCGGACCAGCGCCTCGAAGTCACCAGTGCTGCCGGTGCTGAAGAACCAGCGGTGGTAGTACGGCAGCCTGCCCGCTTGTTCCCGCTCCCCAGGCTCTCCCCAGCTGTAGGTAGGCCTCGCCTTGTCGGGGTCGAACGTGATGCCGAGACCGGACAGGCGCCCGGTCTCGAAGGCCGGCACCAGGAAGGCGTGGTACGTCGTATTGGGCAGCAGGTGCCGCGGACAGATCAGCCGGCAGCTCGCGTTGTCCGGATTGTCAGCCAGGACCTTCCGGAACGCAGCGAGACCGGCAGCGTCGTCCGTTGATCGCGCGAGGGCTGCGAGGGAGCCGTTGACGTGGACATGCGCCCAGGCGCCGAGCTGATCGTGCGGGGGCAACGCAGCGGGTTCAAGGACGTCGATGAACGGCAGTGGCCGGTCCGGCAGCACACCTTCCTTGAACTCGGCTCCGGTCACCGGACCTGGTTCAGTGACAGCCTGTGGGTCCTTCGGTGCGGCCAGAACGATCAGGGCCAACCAGGGATGCAGCCGATTGGTGTCGTTGTCGCGTGGAGCCGGGCTGTAGCGCCAGAGGAAGTCCTCGTCGTAGAACTCGATGTGGGCCAGGTAGTTCGGCTCCACGTTCGTGATCCACGGCCGGGGCTCGGTGCGGACGATGGCTCGCGGGTCCACCCCGACCACGTCGCCCGGCCCGTAGATCTGGATCGGCTGCTCGACGAAGTCCTCGATCTCGTCGGGCCCGGTGACCGGCTCACCGCTCAGTCGCAGACGCACCGGCACCGTTGCGCGTCCCGTCGTACTGGCGGCTCTGCTTTCGGGGCTGTCGATCTTGGTGGCGATACCGGTACGCAGCCAGGACAGGAAGGAGTAGGTGGAGTCCTTCACCGTGTCGAGCGTGGCGCCTTCGTCCACCACCACCTGAGGGTCCATCACGGTGTGACTCCGGCAGGCAGCTTGTAGAACTCCGCAGTGTTCGTCAGAACAGTGACGCCCTGTACGGCGGTTGCGCTGCCGGACTGTACGACGCCACCGACGACCAGCACGCGGTCACCCGACAGCGCGACCGCGCCGAAGCCCCAGCGGCCGGTGGTCAGGGGAGCCTCCGCAGCCCAGTCGGAGGTCAGCAGCGTCGCACTCTGGTAGCCGGCATCGCCGTTGACGTTCTGATAGCCACCGCTCGCGGAACTGTCGGTGCCGCCGGCTACCAGCAGCTTGCCCGCTTTCACCTCGACAACGCGGTGTGAGCTTCGGCCGATGCCCATTGCGTTCAGCGGGGACCAGGTGCCTGGACCCGGGTCGTAGCGCTCTACTGTGGCCAGGCTGAACGGCTGGAAGGTGCCACCGGCCGAGCTGCCCGGTGCAGCGCCACCAACGACGACGACCTTCCCATCTGTGAGCTGTACGGCGTGATGTCCACGACGTGGAGCGGCCAGACTCGCGGTGGACGTCCACCCCTTGCTCGTCGGGTCGTAGATCTCGCAGTAGGCCAGGGCGGTGTCCTGCTGCGGGCCGACCGCCGTACCGCCACCGACGACCAGGACCTGGTTGTTGACGGCGAATGCCGAGTGACCGGAGCGGGCGTCGAGCATGGGGACAGCGTCGGCCCAGGTGTCGTTCTTGACGTCGTAGATCTCAGCCGAGGACAGCGTCCGGATCGAGTTGCCCACTCGCTGCGTACTGCCGCCGGTGATGAGCACCTTGTCGTCCGGCAGCACAGTCGCTGTGTGTCCCCAGCGGCCCTGCTTCATCGTGGTGGCGGTTGCCGTCCAGGTGCCGGCAGCGATGTCGTAGATCTCTGCAGTGTTCAGCCCGGCGGCCGCAGGCTGGAACGAACCAGTCGCACCGCCGGTGACGAGAACCTTCTTGCCGCTGTCGATCACGGTGACCGTGTGCATACGGCGCGCACTCACCATCTTCTTGTCGGCGACAGCCCAAGCCGGCGTGGCCGCGTTCGGATCGAAGAGGAAGCACTCGTTGACGGCAGTGCCGGAGCTGTCCGCGCCACCGGCGAGCAGGACCATCTCCTTGGAGTCCTTCTTCACCACGACCGGACCGTCCTGCTGGCCGAGCCAGCTCCGGGCAGCAGGCAGCGTTCCGGCGGTAGTCCAAGTGCCGGTGGCCAGCAGCGTCTCACTCGTCATGTGTGCGGACCTCCGTGGTCGCGTTCAGATTCGGTGTCATGGGAGGTAGACCTCCGCGGTAGCGGTGAGGACTCCGGTACCGGGCTGAGGGGACGCCGTACCGGATAGGGCGGTACCGCCGACGGTCAGGATCCGGCCGTCGGTCAGCTCGACGACCACATGGCCCCAGCGGCCTACGGACAGGCCACCTGTCTCTGTCCAGGTATCGGCGGCAGGGTCGTAGAGCAGTGCGCCTTGGAAGCCCGCGGTGAAGCCGGGACCGCTGGTGCCACCCAGTACCAGCACCTTGCCGGTCCGCAGCAGCACCGCCTGGTGCCGGCTCCGGCCGGACGGCAGCGCCGCCACCTGCTTCCACGAGCCGCCCAGCTCGAAGACCTCCGCCGAGCCACGGCTGTGTGGGTCGTAGGTCCCGTCCACCAGATACGACGTTGCGTCGCCGCCGGTGACCAGAACCCGCTTGGCGTCCAGCGCGGTGACCTGATGTCCGGAGCGCGGGGCCGTCATCCCCTCTGCCGCGGTCCAGATGCCGGTCGTGACGTCGTACAGCTCGCAGTAGCTCGACGGCACCTCGGTACCAGTGCCAGTCGGGACCGCACCACCGATCACCAGCACCTTGGTCTGATCGAGCAGCACCGCCTGATGCCCGGCGCGAGCATCGATCATCGGCTCGGCCTCGCTCCAAGTGCCGTCCGCGGGGTTGAAGATCTCCACGGAGCTCAGCAAGGAGTCGGCCCGCCCGCCGCGCGTTCCTTTGCCTCCGGCAACCAAAACTCGACCATCGGGCAGCACCGTCGCGCTGTGCGCGAACCGGCCGGCCTTCAGCTTCTTCGGCTGGGTCTTCCAGGTCTTGGCCAGCGGGTCGTAGAGCTCGCAGGTGTCCAGTCCCCCGACCGGATCGGACGTGCCGCCGACCAGGAGGACCTTGCCACCATCGAGCCTGCTCATCGTGTGCAGATGCCGGCTCGTCGGCAGCGCGGTCAGCGCCTCCCAGGTGTTGGCCACCGCGTCGAAGAGCGCCGTACCGGCCAGGGCTTTGCCGGTCCCGTCCTCACCACCCGCGGTGAGGACCTTGCCACCGTTGAGCCGGACCGCCGCCGCACCAGAGGCTCCTGCAGGCAGCAGACCCACCGGCGCCCAGGCGCCAGGGATCGCCAGCGGTGCGCCCGCTTCATCCTCCGGTACGACGTGCAGCGTGCCGTCCAGACTGGGCTCGTCAGCGACCCACCGGGCAAGCGCTTCGGCCGCGGCGGACTGGCTGCGGAAAGTGCCCGCCGACTCCTGACTGCTCGGCGGGAAGGCCTGCAGGTTGTTCCGTACGTAGGCCACGACGAACTTCTTGTCGGACACCTGCACGGTGTCGGCGCCGCCGTACGGCTGCTTCTGCTCCGCCTGCCGCTGTGACATCGCCGACCGGCTGGTGCTGCTGCCCGCAAGGAACTGGTTGAAGAGCACCGGGCTGATGTTCTGGAACCGCCTGCGGATCCCCGGGGACGCGGCGGCCGCCGTCATTCGGCGGAGCCCGGGCGCGGTCTCGAGCGGCGTGTTGTCGGTGATGATCAACTCGTAGCGGGCACTCCGCCGGGCCACGACCTTGGCCGTCGTCATCGCACCTTCGGCGGCGGCCAGCTCGAGACCCGCGTTCTGGTCCTCGTACGCCGGACGCGACAGCTTGGCCGCATCATCCATCGTCTGGAACTGAGCCATCGCGAACTTGTCGCCGGTGATCGACAACCGCTGGAAGCCACTACCGAGGGCAGGCTGAGCACTGAATCGCTTGCCGTCGTTGGGTTTCTGCGCCCCGAGCCGGTCCACGCCGATGTCGAGCGGAATCGCCCGCTGCCGCACGAACAGCGTGCCGAGCGGATGCAGCACCAGCGTGTCGGTCGCTGCCAGCGCTCGCAGGGTCACCAGCGGATTCGTACCGCCGGTGGGCAGGCGCGTCTCCCACCCCTCGACCTTGGAGAACTCCGCCTTCAGGATCGGCAGCACCGCGACCGGTGGCAGGGTGGTGTCGTTGTCCTCACCCCAGCTGAAGTCGAAGTCCGCCGAGATCTCGAAGAACAGCAGCGAGATCGACCCGCGCCCGTGCGCCCGCCACGGCGCCGGACCTTCCAGCGCGAAGTCCAGATCGATCCCGAACAGCCCGACCCCGAACGCCTTCAGCGAGACCGACGCGGAGATCGCGATCATGAACGCGAACGGCGAGAACCGGAACAGTGCGTCGAACGACAGATGCCCGGAGATCCCGAAGTCGCTGAACCCCAACTGCAACTCGGCCCGCGCCCCGAACTGCACGGTGTTGCTGGTGATCGCGAAGTACCCCTCGACCCGGATCCGGTACCCCGGCTTGTTGATGATGTCGACCGCCAGCCGCGGAATCGCCGGGAACGGCAGCGGCGGCGGCTTGAACGACGGATGGAACCCACCCACCGACAGCACCAGCTCGGCGTCGTCCCCCCACCCGATCAGCAGCCCCATGCCACCTTCGATGGTCATGGTCAGGATCCGCGAGTCGAACAGCACGGCGTAGAACCACAGCCGGTCCTTGTCGAACTCGATCGCGCCGATGAAGTTGACCTGGATCACGACCAGCGCGAGTTCCTTGGTCGGCAGGATGCACCGCAGCACCCCGACGATCGCGATGTTCCCCGGAATCTCGATGATCACCCCGAGCGACACACTGATCAGCGTCGGCGTCCCCCACCCGATCTTCGCCATCGGCCCGATCAGGAACTTCCCGTCCTCAGCCGGGAAGAACGTCCTCAAGTCACTGATGATCCGCGGCGCGTTGGCGACCACGTCCTGCGGGAACATCACCGACTCGATAGCCCCCGACTGCACCCCCTTGGCCAGCGCATCCAGATCCATCCGCCGGTTGAGCCCGATCAGCCCACCCACCGCCAGCAACGTGAACCCGAACCCCAACTGCAACCCACCCGGGAACTCCGCCGTAATGACAATCAGCAACGAGAACCCGTCGGACCCATCCGGCATCCGGGTACTGATCAGCCCAATCGCCTTGAGCTCCAGGAACCCCGCAAACTTCAACTCCAACGCCCCGGCGTACTCCCCCTTCTCGGAGTCGAACGACAGGTACCCCCCACCGCTCACCACCCCGATATCGATCGAGAGCCCAACCCCCTTCGGCGGCTTGAACCCGATCGACAGGTCCAGCGGCCCAAGATTCCCGTCATTGCCGGACCTGAACTCGAACGTCGCCGACATCCCGATCTGCTCGATCACCGCCTTGAACGGCCCCAGATCAGCCTTGATCGTCGTCCCCAGACCGATCGGCAACTTCCCGTCCGAAGGCGACGCCGAGATCGTCAGCCCATCGATCTCCACCGGCCCCAGCTTCAGATGCGCCGGAACCTGAATCTCCAGATTCGAAGTCCCCTTGAAGTAGAACCCCTGCACACTGGAGAACCCGACGGTGAGATCGGTCTTGAAGTCGAACCCGGCGCTGGGGAGCAGCTTGCCGATGAAGCCGTCCGCCCCGGACGGCTCGAACACGAACTCCAGCCCCTGCAGCTCGAACTCGGCGTAGACGTCGGCGTCGCCGTTCCCCGACAGCCGGAGGCCGCCACCGCCGCCCACCTTGCGATACTGCAACCGGGTGCCGCCCGGCGATCCAATGATCACCTTTGGCTCACCATCGGGATCAGAGCGCTCCAGGGCAACCTCGACGGAGCCCTTGGCGTGGACCGGTGTGTCGGACGACTCGAACCCCGTGACGATCTCGATCGGCTGGCCTGGCCGGACCTGGAGAGCCACGCCGCCTTGCAGATCGAGGCTGCTCTTGATCGTCAGCAGCAGCCCAGGCCCGAGCGGGAGCTTGGAGACCAGGTCGCCTTCGAGAGACGGCAACAGGGCCAGGCCCGGTGCGAGAGCGTCGCGACCGGGTAGGGGCATCAGCCGCAACTCGGCGGCCGTCCGGCCCGTCGCCGTGATCTGTCCGAGCAGCAGCGCACGCACCGCCCGGACCGGGAAGGTGTCAGGCGACTGCGGATCGCCCTGAACAGCTGCGACTGTCGACCTCGGCACCTCGTCGATGAAGACGGCCATCCCCAGCGACGAGAGGAGGTTGTCGACCTCGGAGGCCATCGCGGGATAGTCGAAGTCGGCCGTCCCCCACCCAAAGGCGTTCCGCAAGACTTGTGCGGGGTCCGAGAGCGTCCGAGGCAGGTCAGCCGGATCGAGGGACATGTGCATGTACGGCGGGCGATGGCCCTCCGCGGGAACATACCGGGTCTTGATCACGCCCAGCGTCGACAACCCGAACCCGATGGCCGGATGGAAGCGCAGCAAGTAGGTGACGACGAGGAACTCGATGAGCTGCCCGGGAAACTTGGCGGCGAATCCGTCCACCCGCAGCGACTCCGGGATGGCCGAGTCAGGCGCAGACGAAACGGCCCGGATGCTCTCGATGACGCCGGTCAGTGAGCTGAGCGCTCTGGCCACGTCAGCGGCCGAGGCAGCCGGCGTGTCGCCTGGCTCGGAGCTGCCGCCGGGAACGAACCCGCCGGCACCGATGAGGTTCACGAGGCTGTCGTACAGGCCGTCCACCCGGCTGCCTAGGTCGCGGAGCGCTCCCGGCAGCTCGGTCGTGGTCCATCCGAGCTCCTGCACGAACGTCGAAAAGTCAGCAGGCGATCGAAGCGCGTCGCGCAGCGGCAACAGCGCTCGCCCGATCTCTGCGACGAGCTTCTCGACCGTCCCCGGCTCAGCCATCGGTCGGCCGCTTCGGGTAGAACTTCGAGCTCAGGATGTCGTGATATGCGGGATCGACGCGGTTGACGATCAGCCACTTGCAGACATAGCAGAACTGACCGTGCTCATCCGGCCCTCCTGAGGTTCGCATCTTGCAGGTGCCGGCCGGCCGGTAGTACCCGCCTGGGTAGTGACTGGCACCCTCATAGATCCCGAGCAGCGTGGCGGGAGTCGTCGGAAAGGTGAAGCCCGGAATATCCTCCGGTTCGTCGATGCCGATCTGTGGAACAGTATTTTCCGCGACAAAGTTCAACGGCCGGTGAGTTCCGGCGGTTCCCGGTGCGTTGATGTGCTCCGTCACCGCTCTCTCCACGATGGTCAGCGGCCGGCGCTGGCCATCGAGCAGCGGAACGAACAGCACTGAGCCGGCCGGAAATGTCGGATAAGGCGTCGGCCCCGGGCCAGTCAAGACGAAACTGCCTGCGCCCGAGTCGATCTCACCGATCGACAGTCCGGTGCGGCGCACCTCGTCAGCGTTCTCCAACGGCAGCTGCTGAAAACTTCTGTTGCTGATCGGACCAACCGGCCGCATGCGCAGCATCCTCAGCTCAGGCTTCTTGTCATGCTCTTTGGCCCATTTCCACAGATGAATATCGGTCGGACCGACAGTCACTCTGATCCCGGCTCCGTCAGGTACGGACGGAGCCGTGAGCGTGGCCGAGATCTGGATGCGAGGGAGGCCGAACCACTTGGCCTTGGCCACATCTATCTTCTGGCCGTCCGGTGGATCCGTGCGGATGATCCCGCGGACGGTCACGTTGTCATAGCCGAGATCCGCCGTTCCCTCGGCGCCCGGACCCAGCCCACCGGTGTCTTCGTACTCGTCCCCCAGGTTGAAACTATGTCCGAGCTCGTGGGCGACGGTGTCGGCGATATGCGCCGAATTCACCTGGATCGACGTGGCGTCGCGACGCATCTCCTCAGGGTCGGCCGGACCGCCGTACTGGAAGGTCAACGTCTTGTGCCCGTCCAGGGTCGACGCCACCATCGAACTGTTCTCGATGTTCTGGCCACCGATCATGTCGTCGAACGAGATGATGACGACCAGACCACGGCTGCGCTTGAAGTTGGCGTTGTCGGGAATCCACTCCTGGCCGATCTGGTTCGGCGGACTGGCAGCGTCCTGCAACGCACCGACGTACCGCAGAACTGCGCTCTGGGAATTCGTCTCCGCGGAGCTCGCATGGAGCTCCGGCGGATGCCGCCGAGGATCCAGTGAGATCGTTTCGGTCGGTTGCATGGAGTAGAACTCGTACAGGCGGCCGATGAATCGTCGCAGCGCCGGGCTGCCGGCAACCTCGACCCCCGGAGAAACCACCGGATCCTCGACTGACTCCTTGCCTGAGATCCGGTCCGCCAACCGGCCACCGAGATGCATCCCGAACGCGGTGTCACGAGCGTTCAGAATGCCTCGTGACTGGTGCGCCCGCCAAGCAGCGACCAAGGGGCTGGTGACTCCGAGCAGGTTGAATGCCGGTAGGTCCCGCTTGCTCCAGTCGATCGCGAGAACATCGGCCGGGCGCGTCTCACCCCGCATCGGCAGGCCGACCAGCGCGATCAGTTCTTTCAGGGTGTACAGCACGGACGCCGCATTCTCCGGGACTCTCGTGGCCAAGGGGATCGGAACACCCGGGCCCGGACCGGCAGCTGTGTCGGTGACCCGATAGCCAGTAGTGATCGCGGACTGTTGCGACGCAGCAAACGAAGAAAAGATGCTGATGCTCTTCTTCAGCATCCCGTAAGGCTCATGCCGCGGCTTGTAGGAAAGGTCCCAGGCGACGCGGTTCACGATCGTGGTGAAGAGCTCTCGATGACTGACCGTCTCGAGAAACCCCTCCGGCAGGAAAAGAAGGTTGTGCTGGGTCGCTGCCCGCCCCGCGCCCCCGGGGGAACGAACCGAGACCAGGTTGCTCCGAACCTTGCCGTAGTCGACAACCCGCACATCGAGACTTCGCGTTGTGCCGAGCAGAGTCCCGGTGATCGGCACCGCCGGCGGATGCGGATTCTCCTTGGTCGGAGCCGGTGTCTCCAGCAGGCCCATCAGGCGACCGGTCGGGGTGATCGAGACCTTGTCCGGCTGAGTGGACTTCAGCTCCACGTACCCATGGCCGGTAATGTCCCCGACCAGATCTGTCCCCGTCGGCTCATCAGTGAACCTGGCGTAGATCGAGGGCTGAGCATGCCCGACCTGAGTGTCCAGCGCAGTCGTGATGGAGTCGTTTCCGAACCACCATCCCAGCAGCTCCTTGTGCACCTGCAGGCGACCGACCTGGTACTGGCCCTGATATCTCACCTGAAAGAGATAGACACCCCGAGTCGTCGCGGTGACCAGCCCGGTCTGATTGTCCACCGATGGAAGCTCGTCGAATCGCTCACCGACAGCGTTGTGTGGCGCGAAGAATTCGAAGGAGTACCCTCCCTTGATCGCCGGAACGAGCTTGTACTGGCCGGGCTTGGCTGAGTCGTTGATGCGCAGCATCACCTGCATCGTCAGCGGCTTGGCGCCGGTCAGCGCCACGTGCACGTCACAGTGCGGGAACAGTACGAGGTCGGGAACCACGGGCTCTCCAGTCTGCGCAAGTCACTGGTCCAGGTTCGCCACCTCACCACCGGAGTGAATCGATGGCGGCCCCCGTCGAGACAAGCCTGAAGGCAGGCGTAACACAGCGGCAACAGCCACGCGCGGAGTGTGCACCATGAGGCATCTGCGGTTGGCCGCACGCGCAGCGGACCAAGCCGACGGCCCAAAGAAAAGACCCGCAACCGGCACTGTGCCGATGCGGGCCTTTCGAGGCGACCTGAAGATCAGTCGCGCGTCAGCTTGCGGTGGGTTACTCGGTGCGGGCGGGCGGCTTCGGGGCCGAGGCGTTCGACCTTGTTGGCTTCGTACGACGCGAAGTTGCCTTCGAACCAGAACCACTTGGCCGGGTCCTCGTCGGTGCCTTCCCAGGCCATGATGTGGGTCGCGACGCGGTCGAGGAACCACCGGTCGTGGGAGACGACCACGGCGCAGCCGGGGAACTCGAGCAGGGCGTCCTCGAGGGACTGCAGGGTCTCGACGTCCAGGTCGTTGGTCGGCTCGTCGAGCAGCAGCAGGTTGCCGCCCATCTTCAGCGTCAGCGCCAGGTTCAGCCGGTTGCGCTCACCACCGGACAGGACGCCGGTGGGCTTCTGCTGGTCGGGGCCCTTGAACCCGAACGAGGCGACGTACGCCCGGCTCGGCATCTCGAAGTTCGCGACCTTGATGTAGTCGAGCTCGTCGGAGACCTGCTGCCAGACCGTCTTCTTCGGGTCCAGGCCACCGCGGGACTGGTCGACGTACGAGATCTTGACCGTCTCGCCGAGCTTCAGGGTGCCGGCGTCCGGCTGCTCCTCGCCGACGATCATCCGGAACAGGGTCGACTTGCCGACGCCGTTCGGGCCGACGATGCCGACGATGCCGGCCCGCGGGAGGCTGAAGCTCAGGCCGTCGATCAGCGTGCGGTCGCCGAACCCCTTCTCCAGCTTGGAGACCTCGAGCACCGTGCTGCCCAGCCGCGGTCCGGCCGGGATGTTGATCTCGTCGATGTCCAGCTTCTTGGAGCGCTCGGCCTCGGCCGCGAGCTCCTCGTAGCGGGCCAGCCGGGACTTGCTCTTGGTCTGCCGGGCCTTCGCGTTCGACCGGACCCACTCGAGCTCGCGCTCCAGGATCTTCGCCCGCTTCGCGTCCTTGGCGCCTTCGACGACGAGCCGCTGCTGCTTGGTCTCCAGGTACTTCGAGTAGTTGCCCTCGTACCCGTAGGTCTTGCCGCGGTCCATCTCCAGGATCCACTCGGCGACGTTGTCCAGGAAGTACCGGTCGTGGGTGATCGCCAGGACGGCGCCCGGATACTTCTGCAGGTGCTGCTCCAGCCACAGCACGGACTCCGCGTCCAGGTGGTTGGTGGGCTCGTCGAGGAGCAGCAGGTCGGGCTGCTGCAGCAGCAGCTTGCACAGCGCGACCCGGCGGCGCTCACCACCGGACAGGTTGTCGACCAGTACGTCGGGCGGCGGGCATCGCAGTGCGTCCATCGCCTGCTCGAGCTGGGCGTCGACGTCCCAGGCGTTGCGGTGGTCGAGCTCGGTCTGCAGGTCACCCATCTCGGTGAGCAGCGTGTCGTAGTCGGCGTCCGGGTCGGCCAGCTCGGCGGAGATCTCGTTGAAGCGGTCGAGCTTCTGCTTGGTGTCGCCGACCCCCTCCTCGACGTTCTCCAGCACGGTCTTGCCCTCACTCAGCGGCGGCTCCTGGAGCAGGATCCCCACCGTTGCGTCCTCGGCCAGCCGCGCCTCGCCGTTCGAGGCGTGGTCGATCCCCGCCATGATCTTGAACAACGAGGACTTGCCGGTGCCGTTCGGCCCGACGACACCGATCTTCGCCCCGGTCAGGAAGTTCAGCGTGACGTCGTCGAGAACGACCTTGTCGCCGAACGCCTTCCGGACGTTGCGAAGGGTATAGATGAATTCCGCCATACCCCAGAGCCTATGCGCTCGGTACCGCCCGAGCCCAACCGGTTGTCCACAGGCTCGAGATCGGCGCCGGTTCCGGGCCCGGTCGCGTGCATCTTCTCCGATGACAACGCGATCGAAAGGACGGTGGTCGGAAATGAATGCGGGCGAGACCTATCTGACAGTGCAGGGCTGGGTCGGCAGCAAGCCGCAGTTCAAGGAGGTCGGCGGGCGGACACCCCAGGTGACCTTCCGGGTCGGCTCGACCCCTCGGGGGTTCAGCACCGACCGGGGCTGGCGGGACCGGCCGACGACCTGGTTCAACGTCGAGTGCTGGCGCGTGCTGGCGCAGAACACCTTCGAGTCGCTCCAGGTCGGCCAGCCGGTGATCGTCACCGGGCGACTGCGGACCCAGGAGTGGACCACCGAGGCCGGCGAGCAACGCTCGAAGGTCGTCCTCGACGCGATCTCGGTCGGCCACGACCTCTCCAAAGGCACGACGAGCTTCACGAAGTCGGCGCCACGGAGCGAGGCCGCCTGGCCCGAGCCGCTCCGCCAGGACAACGAAGCCGCCACCGCGTCGACCAGCGATGACCTCGTCGGCTCTCACACCGCGGCCGCCTCCGGCACGGCCGCCATCTCGGAGCCCGGCCTGGCCGCGCCCTATCCACCCGACGAGTTCACCACTGGTCCTCTCCCACTCACCCCGACGACCCAAGAGGCTGAGGCTGCATGATTACCTCAGCCTTGACTTATATAACTCTATCCTGGCATTCTGGTCGGCATGATCGACATTCTCGAGCACATCAACGCCGTTCAGCGGGAAGCCGGCCGGTCCGGGGAGGACGTGACGGTGCTGATGCGCCGCAGCTACCGCGCCGAGCCGGAGGAGGTCTGGGACGCACTCACCGATCCCCAGCGACTGGGCCGCTGGATGTGGCCGACCACCGGCGACTTCCGCATCGGTGGCACATTCGCCTTGCGGGACATGGCCGGCGGCGACATCCTCGAGTGCGAGCCACCGAAGCGACTCAAGGTGACGTACGGCGGATCGAACAGCCTGGTGGAAATCCGGCTGCAGCCCGGAACGAAAGGCGTCACGGAACTGGAGCTGGAGCACGTGGTGACCGACTCTCCCGACCCAGCCCTGAGTGGCGCACTCAATGTCGGCCCGGGCTGGGACGGCGCTCTGCTCGCCCTGGCGTTGTACGTCGAGGGTCGGCTACCGGCCGACAACGACCCGATCGCATTCCAGGACTCGGCCGAGATGCTGAAGTTCAACGAGCAGTCCGTGCGGTCATGGCTCGAGGTCGTCCGCTCCACCGGCAGGATGGCCGAGGCCGACCTGCTGGCAGCTGCCAAGGTCTCGATGGCCCAGTACGCACCCGGCGTCGAGCTCTGAGTTTCGCGCGATCCCGTTCGGGTTCCTGGTCAGCTGGAGTCGAGGTGCCGGATGACCCAAGAGGCTGAGGCGACCTGATTATCTCACCTTTGACTTATATAAGCATGCAGCGGCATCCTGGTCGGCATGATTGACATTCTCGAGCACATCAACGCCGTTCAGCGGGAGGTCAGCCGCACCGGGGAGGACGCGACGGTGCTGATGCGTCGCGCCTACCGGGCCGAGCCGGAGGAGGTCTGGGACGCGCTCACCGATCCCGAGCGGCTGAGCCGCTGGATGTGGCCGATGACCGGCGATTTCCGGGTCGGCGGCAGCTTCCAGCTGCAGGACATGGCTGGTGGCGACATTCTCGAGTGCGAGCCACCGAAGCGATTCAAGGTGACGTACGGCGGGGCGAACAGCCTGCTGGAGATTCGCCTGCAGACCGGCTCGCCGGGGACGACCGACCTCGAGCTGGAGCATGTGGTGACCGACGTTCCCGGCCCTGGCCTCGGTGGCGCGCTGTATGTCGGGCCCGGGTGGGACGGTGGCCTGCTCGCCCTCGCCCTGTACGCCGAGGGTCAGCTGCCGGCCGACGCCAACCCGGTCGAGTTCCAGGAATCGCCCGAGATGCTGAGGTTCAACGAGCAGTCCGTGCGGGCCTGGCTGGAGGTCGTCCGGAGCTCCGGCACGACGACCGAGGAGGATCTGCTGGAGGCCGCGAAGGTCTCGATGGAGCAGTTCGCGCCAGGCGTCGAGCTGTAACGCCTGGCGCCTCCCGGAGGTCAGCCGCGGGCGATCGCCAGGGCGTCGCGGCAGGTGCTGTAGGCCGCGAGCTCGGCCCGGGCCGGCGCCACCACGTGGCTGTCGGCAACCTTCTCGAGCTCGCCGCGCAGCGCCTGCTCGGCCGCCCGGGCCCATCGCGCGGCGCCGCTGACGGCGGCCAGCCGGCAGAGCACCGCCAGCCCGAGTCCGAGAGCCGCACCACCGATCAGCATGATCCAGGCGTAGGCAATACCGCCCGCGCCCGGCAGCGGCACCTCACCGGCATCAGCGATCCGTGCCACCAGCGCGGCGAGCAGCCACGCCGCGCCACCGAGCGCCACCAGGAACAGCAGCCATTGAACGAACTTGACAGCACCCCACCAACCGGGGTTGGTCGTGTTGCCGAGGTCGGTCCGGGCGACGGCCTGGTCGAGCTCGTCGCCCAGGGACTCCTCACGGCGCCGGATCGCGGTCCGGACCGAGTCCGCCCACGGCCGCGACAGGCCGGCCGCGGCCCGGTCGGTGATGGTGCGTACGGCGCTGTCCATCCGGGCCCGCTGGACCGGTGTTGCCGCAGGCAACGAAGTGCGGGCACTCGCGACCTCACTCGTCGCCGACTTACGCAACGCCTTGCCCTGCTGGCGGGAGACCTGGTCGAGCTGCAGTCCACGGAGCGGGTCGGGCCGGAGCCGGCCGATCCACTTCGTCAACGGCCAGCCGGTCGCGGCCTGTGCGCGCTGCAGGTAGGAGCGCCGGACTGCGTCGACCACTACCGACAGACCACTCGCGTCGGAGAGCGCGTCGACCAGTTCGGTGACCTCGGCGTCGGCGATCTGCGGGGTCTTGGCGGTGCCGCACTGGCTCGCCATCCGGTCCGAGACCCGATCCACGTCAGCGGCGATCCGCTCGCGGGCCGAGCGCTTGTTGCTGACCCGCTTGACCAGCAGGCCGCGCACCTCGTCCAACCCGTCACCGCTGACCGCCGAGGTCGCGACGACCGTCGGCGCCTTGAGCCCGTCGGTCTTGAGCAGCCGCTCGAGGTCGTTCAGGCAGCTCTTCCGCTGATCCGGCGTGAGCTTGTCGACGTGGTTCAGCGCGAAGACCATCACCCCGGAGTGCGAGGCGTAGGGCTTGATGTAGCGGTCGTGCAGAGCAGCATCGGCGTACTTCTGCGGGTCGACGACCCAGACGAGCATGTCGACCAGCTCGACCAGACGGTCGACGATCAGCCGGTGCTCGACCTCGATCGAGTCGTGGTCCGGCAGGTCGAGCAGGATCAGACCGTCGAGGTCCTCCGACTGCGCGTCCTCCAGCGAGCTGCGGTGCTGCACCTGGTGCCGGCGCGGGATGCCCAGCCAGTTCAGTACCTCACCGGCCGGCTCCTCACCCCAGACACAGGCCAGCGGCATCGAGCTGGTCGGACGGCGGGTCCCGATCGCGGCCAGGTCCAGGCCGGTCATCGCGTTGAACAGCGACGACTTCCCGGAGCCTGTGGCCCCGGCCAGCGCGACGATGGTCAGCTCGCCCGACATCCGCAGCCGCTGTCCGGCCCGGTCGACGATCTGCGTGGCCTCGGTCAGCACCACCGGATCGAGCCGGCCCTGACCGGCGGTCGCGGCCTTCTCGAGAGCGTCGATCTTGGTCAGGACGTCGGTCGCCGCCCGCACGGGGCCTGTGACCGTCTCCGTCGTTTCCGTCACGTGCAGTCCTCCACCGCGCGCGCGGCCTCGGTCAGTTGCCTGGCAGCCTCAGGATCGACCGGATGCTGGTCGAGGACAGCCAGATACCGGGCGAATTCGGCATCCATCAAGGCATGAACCTTACCGTCAAGATCCGCGCGCGACTTCGTCATCAGCGTTTGGACCGCCGAGTCGCCGAAGACCGCGGTCAGCAGCTTCTGCCCGACGACCGCGCTACCGACTCCGATACTGGCCTCGGCGCCGGTCGGAATCCCCGCGTTCTCCGCGAAAAGGACCACCATGACCGACAACGACAGCCCGTTCACCCCGGCGTCCAGGATGCGCGCCGCCAGCCGCTTCTCGGTGCCGACCTTGCGCACCAGCTCGAGCACGCCGGCCTGCCATTCGCGAACGGCCCGCTCGGCCTTCGCGGCGAAGTCCGGAGACATCGCGCCCAGCGCGAGCTCCGCGTCGGTCGCGGTCTCCGCGGTCGCGTCGTCCGCATCAGGCGCAGCCTTTGCCGCCGCGAGGAGTTGCCGTCCGGAGGGCGACGCCTGCCAGATCTTCTCCGCGCGCTCGGCGGCGGCCTCGGCCTGCTCGATCAGCAGCGACGACAGCCCGGACTCGATCGCGTCGTTCAGGTCGCGGGTCGGAGCCGGCGTGGTGCCGATCGACTTCTTGACCTTCTCGCGCAGTTTGTTCGAGTTGCCCTGCAGACCCTTCAGCAGCTCGCCCGTCCCGACGAACTCCTGCCACCGCGCGAGCACCTCGCCCCGCAGCAGCGACGCGTCCTGGGTCGACGTCGCGATGTCCTTGACCGCCTGGTCGTATGCCGCCTCGACACTCGACCGCAGCTCGATCGCGGTGTCACCCTGCGCGCGCACCGCCGCGGCGAACGGCGGCGTCGTCTTCACCATCGAGGTGACCGCACCGTGAAGCGTCCGCCGCACAACTGCAGCCCGGGCCTCCGCGTCGGCGGCCAGGTCGACCAGCCAGTCCTTGATCGAGGCAACGGACTCGCCCGGCAGCATTCCGTTGCCGTCGACAACCGTCTCCCTGATCGAGAACAGCGGCGAGTCACCGAGCCCACGCTCGAGCAGCATCTGCGCCAGGTGCCCGGTGATGTCGTCGATCGTCTCCGCCGGCGCGCGGTCGAGCACCACGGCCACCGCCGTACTGCGATCCGACGCGCTCTGCAGGAACTCCCACGGAACCGCATCCGAGTAGCGCGCCGCCGTCGTGACGAACAACCACAGATCGGCGGCCGCCAGCAGCTGTGTGGCCAGATCACGGTTCGCCTCGACGACCGAGTCGATGTCCGGTGCGTCCAGGACAGCGAGTCCACGGGGCACAGTGTCGGAGGCGACCAGTCGCAGCTGCCCCGGATCCTCCATGCCGCCCGGGCTCTCCGCAGTGGTCCGCGCCATCCCTGGCAGCACGCGGTCGCCGATGAACCAGTCCGCGTCGGCCGGGTGATGAATCAGCACCGGCGACCGCGTCGTCGGCCGCAGCACACCCGGCTCACTCACGACCTTGCCGATCACCGAGTTCACCAACGTCGACTTGCCGGCCCCGGTGGATCCACCGACCACCGCCAGGATCGGCGCCTCCAACTGCACCAACCGCGGCAGGATGTAGTCGTCCAACTGGTCCAGCATCGCCTTCTGCTGCTGCCGAGCCTCGTCGGCTCCCACAACATCCAAAGGCAGGCGGCTTCCCGCCAACGCACCGCGCAACTTCATCAGCGCCGTGATCAAAGCCATCGCAGCCTGCTCAGCCGCCAACCGCTCAGCCAACTCGTCCGCAGTCAGCTCAACCTCAACCGGCTCCTCAGCCGCAGGCTCCGCATCCCCAGCGTCAGCCGCCATCGGCTCCTCGGCAACGTCCTCCACCGAGTCCTCGTCAACAGCCGCCGCTACCGACTTCTCGGCATCCACGACCTCCGGCTTGCCGGCCTTCGACTCAGCAGTCTCAGCACCGACGCCTTCCGCGTCGGCCTCCGAAGCCTCATCGCCACTCGCAGCCTCAGCGGTGGCAGCCTCCGCGACCTCGTCGCCAGTGGCGGCCTGTTCCTCGGCAACCTCAGTCTCCGGCGCTTGTGCCGACGGCGACTCCGCGTCGTCCTCGACCGGCTCGGACTCAGGCGCTGCCTCTTCCGCGGCTACGCCGTCGGCAGACTCCTCAGCGTCAGACCCAGCAACTTCAGCAGCCGGCGTCTCATCGGCAGCCTGCTGGTCGGCAGTCTCCTCGGTAACCACGGCATCGGCCGCGTCCGCGTCTTCGTCACCCGAGTCACCGGCAGCGTCCGGCACGTCCTCGTCACCCGAGTCACCGGCAGCATCCCCCGCGGCTTCACCGGTGGGGGCGTCCTCGGCGCCCTCAGACTCAGGCTCCTCGGCCGACGCGGCCTGCTCAGGCTCTACGACGACTGCGTCGTCCTCGGCCTGCTCGGCGAGTTCCTCGGCGTCGTCTGCCGCCTCCTGGTCGGAGTCAGACTCCGCCGGGTCCACACCTGCGGATTCGACGGCCGCCAGCTCCTCGGCGTACGCGCTCGCCTCGTCGAACTCGCCCGTCGACCCATCAGCCTGCTTGGGGAGTCCCACGATGATGTTGCCGTACTCGAGCGGGAACCCGTCCGGCGACTCGTCCGGCTCGTACACGACACCAACGGTCGGCCGCGGCCGCTCATCAACCTCTACGACAGCTTCGTCGTCAGCATCGGCCTCTACCGCCGCGGCAGCCTCGTCTTCGCCCTTGGCGTCGCTGGTCTCGCCAGCGACCTCCACGGCAACCGGCTCAGCGGCAGGTTCTTCTTCGGTCGCGCTCGATCCGCCATCCGCAGCGTCGGCTCCCGTCGCCGCGTCCACCGAATCGCCATCAGCAGACTCAGCAGCGCCGTCGGAGCTCGCCTCGGCGTCGGCCGAGTCGGTGTCAGCAGATGTCTCAGCGCCCTCGGACTCGGCGCCACCCTCGGCAGCTGCCTCCGCGCCGGCGTCAGCTGTCGCGTCCGCCGACTTCACTGATTCACCGCTCGCAGATTCAGCATCATCCGCGGACGCATCGCTCGCAGGCTCAGCACCGTCCGTGGACGCATCGCCCGCAGACTCGGCGGCCGTCGTCGACTCGTCGCCGGACGGTTCGGCGACCTTCGTCGCCTCGTCCTTCGTGGCCTCGGCCGTCTTCGCCGACTCGTCCTTGGCGGTGTCACCGCTCACAGGCTCGTCGGCAGGCTTCGCCTCCGCAGGCGCCGTCGGCGGGGCTGCGGGCGTCGGGGTGGCGGCTTCGGGGGTGGCGTTCTTGCGCCGGCGACGGCGCCAGAAGCCCTTGCCCTTGGCACCGGCCTCGGACTGCGCGATCAAGTTGGCCAGCTCCTGGGCAGGCTGGTCCCGGCCCGGAACCTGTGGCTCCGGACCTTCACCAGCTGCTGACTTGATGTCAGCCACGGCGTCCGCCCACGAGCACAGAGTGCCCGGTCGGACAGCACAGAAGCAAAGTCATCGTCATCCCCGTTTGGCGGCGTGGACGGGTGGCAGTCACTGCGATGGTGGATACGGACCGTATCCTCCCGGCGATCCTTGCGGACCAGGGGGTCCCGATGGGTAACCGGGCTGGGCCGCTGGGTAACCGGGTTGCCCCGAGGGATACCCCGGCTGAGGCGCTCCGTAACCACCGCTTCCCGGCCCACCCGGACCGGGCGCGCCCGGTCCTCCGGGGCCCTGCCACTCGCCCTGACCACCGGACCCGGGCTGAGGCGCTCCGTAGCCGCCGTCCTGGGGCCGTGGCGGACCGTAACCACCCGGCCCACCCGGACCTCCCTGCCCGGGCGCTCCCGGTCCGCCCGGAGGCATTGCCTGCGGGAAGGCCGGCATCGGCGGGAAGGGCACGCTGGCTCGCCGGGCACGCAGCTCGTCGAGCAGCCGCTTCTCGTCCTGGAGAGCCTCCGGCCCGATCACCTGCCGGACGATCTTGTCCCGCAGATAGGCCAGGTCGGTCGCGTTCGCCTGGAACGCCTTCGCGGCAGCTTCGGCCTGACCGCCGTACCGGCGTGCGTTCTGCCGGAGCGCCTTGCGGCCGCGCATGGTCGCGATCAGTGGCACTTCCGGGGCGACCAGCCAGCCGAACCGCACGTAGTCGTAGAGCCGCGAGGCGATCATCTTGCCTTCGCGCGACCGCAGCACCAGAGCGAACGCGACCATGCCGACGAAGATCGGCACCATCAGCAGGAAGTAGGCGACCAGGAAGCCGGTGCCCTCGGCCCAGCTCGCGGAGGCGTTCCACGCCGCGTGCGCGAGCACAGCGGTCAGGTAGCCGACCACCGGGGCCAGGTAGCGCACCGCCGTACTGCGATGCCGGACGGCGATGCCGATCCCGATCGCTGTGAACGAGGTGAAGAGTGGATGCGCGAACGGCGACATCACGCCGCGCAGGATGAAGAGGACAAGGACGCCGCGCAGACCGGCGTCGCTGCCGGCCTCGTGCGACAGCTCACTGAAGATGCGGCCGTAGTAAAGGATGTTCTCGGTGAAGGCGAAGCCGACACCGACCATCCCGGCGTACACCAGGCCGTCGATGATCCCGTCGAACTCCTTGCGGCGCACCAGCGCCAGCAGCAGGATCACGGACCCCTTGGCGAACTCCTCCACCGGAGGCGCGACGAAGATTGCCGACCGGTCGCCGCCCGCCCCGGTCTCGGCCAGCTGCTTCGCGACCTCGGTGTTGATGAAGATCGCGACCAGCGTCGCGATGAAGGCACCCCAGCAGAGCGCGAACAGGATGTACTTCGTCGGCTCCGGTTCGTAACGGTCCAGCCAGAGATACAGCCCGATCACCGGGATGACCGGCACCATCGCGAACGCCATCCCCCAGGTGAACCCGCCCGCTCCGGTCGAATCCGCCACGATGGCGAAGATCGCCAGCCCCGCGATCGCCATCAGCACCGCGAGCACGATGCCGATCAGCACTTTGCGGTTGCGGCGCTGCCCGGGGACCGGATGGTTCCCGAGCACATTCGGCTGCGGGTACTGTCCGCCGGGCGGGTACGCCGACGCCGCCGCGGGCTGCGGCGACCCGGCCGGGCCTGGTGAGGGGTAACTCATGCCCGCAGCCTAGTTGGATCACCGACCCGACGGCAGAACCGCCCACGCGGCGTTACCGTGATGGAACGACAAGCCTGTACTTCGGCGCCACACCCGGTAACCCGGCAGCGCGATCACCCGCCCATCTGACAGACTCTTCCTGGCATGCGCCAGTAGCTCAGCTGGATAGAGCGTCGGACTTCTAATCCGTTGGTCGCAGGTTCGAGTCCTGCCTGGCGCGCAAATATCTCTCTGACCTGCACGTTTGTCAGCCAGAGGTTCCGTCGGACGGCAGAGTTACCGGTGATGTTACCGGTGATGGCCTTCTAAACAGCCCCGCCTGAAGTCGGGCGATGGATGGTTATTCACTCAGCCACGAGGCAGCGACTTACTAGAGCAGTTCGGCGGCGCCTGGGTCAGCCCTCGCCATGAGGTCCCGCTCGAAGTAGTTGTCCATCGTCATTGACGGGTCTACGTGTCCGAGCTGATCGGCGATCTTCGCCGGATCCCACTTTGCATTCTTCAGTCGGGTTGCGACCGTGCGGCGCCAGGTGTGCGGCACGGCCCACAGCATCTTCGCGCCGTCGAGTACCTTCCGGACGGCCTTGTTGCAGTTCGACTGGTCCCAGGGCTTATACGGGTCGCTGATCTGGTGTGGAGAGGGGAACACCCGTCCCTCGGTGCCGTTCCTAGCGCCGCGCCTCCGCAGTCGCAGGAGCAGCCACATAGGCATCTTGACCGCGCGCACCGAGCCACCGGTCTTGGTGCCGTATACGTAGGTCCAGCCGGTCAGGAGGTCGACCTCGTCCCAGAAGAGCTCCCTGGCCTCGGAAATGCGGGCGCCGGTGCCCTTCATGTAGGCGTTCAGGTCGGCCGTGGACTGCCACTTCCGGACCGTGCGGGGATCGCGCTCCTCGTCCAGCGCCAGCTTGTCGGCGTAGGCCATCACGGCGTCGGCCTCCTCGACGGTAAACGCCCGTTTGAGATCGTGCTGCTTCCGGCGCTGGGTCCTCTTCGGCTTCTTGCTCTCGATTGGCCGCACCATCTTGATGGCGTTCGTGTCGAAGAGTCCGTTCTCAACGGCCATCCAGAGGATGCCGGCAACGACCGCGCGGGTCGTCTTTGCCGATCCAGTGCCGTGCCGGTCAGCCACGTCTTGGAGGAACAGGCGCAGACGCTGTGGGTTGTTGACCTGTTTGAGGCTGAGCCCGCGGACTGTGGACTTCTCGCCTTTCACGTGGTTGTTGAACGCGCGCTCGTAGTCGTCGATGCTGCTGTCCGCCAGCTTGTTGGGCCCAGGACGCTTGATCTGCTCCAGCCACAGCTCACCGGCTTCTACGAACGGCATCGAGGGCGTCATGCCTTCCATGCCGACGTTCAGGCTCGACTCTTCTTTGAGCGCTTCCTCAACCCGCTCGACAGCCATTGCCCTGGTCTTGCCGAACTTTGAGATCTCACCGGGGACACCGTTGAACCCGCGAAAGTGGACCCGGGCGCGCCACCTCGTGGCGGAGCGTTGCTGGGCTGCCCTCACCCACCGTCCATTTGCGTCGCGTTTCTGGGGCACGGCTTCGATCTCGCCGTGCTCGCCGAGTCCGAATGCTTCGTTTGGCATCCCACCTCCTCTCTGTTTGGTGTGGTTCTCGTCCGCCCTCAGGCGGCTTTCTTCAGGCGCACTAGGGCGCGTTCCTCGTAGGCCTCGACGTCGCTCAAGCGGTACGAAATGCCGCCGCCGAGCCGTAAAAAAGCCGGTCCTTTGCCCTCCGAGCGGAGGTTGGCCAAGTGGCCCACTGAGACTTGCCAGCGGGCGGCTAGATCCTTGGGTCGCAAATGGACGGTCGAGGAAGGCGTCTCGTGGCCGCAGTGTTTGCAGCGCACTCGGGTCCTTCTGTTAGTCGGTCTCGATCTCGGTCAGTGATCCGCACGACAGGCACTCGCAGTCGATGGGTCCGTCTTTGAACCAGGCCGTCAGCAGGTGGACGGTCTCGGTGTCGCAGGTTTCGCAGTCGCGGTAGTCCTCGCGCTCGAAGCGGGGTTCTGGCGGCTGGTAGTACGCCAAGCTCACGCGACAGCCTTGAGGGCACGCTGAAGTGCTCCGAGCTGCCCGCCGGTCGAGAAGTTGCAGGTCGCGCAGGCCGGCCGGATGTTGTTGCGCCGGTAGGTGCCGCCTTTGACGCCCGGGATGATGCGGTCGACGGTCAAGGTGTCGACGGTGAGGGCTTTGCCGCACCGGAAGCACCGGCAGGCCGGTTTGCCCTGCCCGACTGGGACGCAGAAGTACATGACCTCGTCGTCGATCTTGAATGCCTGGACGTCGACGTCTGCCCGGTAGGTGTCGACGAGCCATTGCCGCCGTACGGCGCGCTGCTGGGAGGAGCCTCGGTCGTTGGAGTTCGACGTACTTCGGCTCACGCGGCGACCACCTCGGGCGCTGGCTTCGTCACCCACGGCAGGCGCAGGGTCGTGAAGCCTCGGTCCAGCGATGCGCTGAGGTAGCCCTCTTCGACGATCCCGGCCTGCGTGAGAGCCGCCAAGATATTTTGGACCTGGTCCCAGGGCAGCTCGATGTCGATGTAGAGGTGCGAGTGTCCTGGAGTGGTCGACGGGACGAGGGTGGCGGGCACGTCGAGGTCCAGCATCAGCGTGTGACGCTCGGTGCCGGTGATCTGGCTGAGTACGACCTCGGCGTCACTGAACATCAGCTCGGTGGTGCCGCGCGGTTCGATGGAATTGGTGTAGGTGCCGTCCTCGAGTTTTTCGATGGGCTGGATGCGACCGACCGGGTGGGAGAACGTGCTCGGGATCGGGGCGGGCAACTGTGCCCGGGTCAACTGTTCAGGCTGCAACAACGGCAGCGCTCCTCTCGTCTCGTCGGATGCGGTCGGCGAACTCGTACATGCTCAAGACCCGCCGCCGGGTGCAGTCCGGGTCTTGGTTGTGGGCGCTGTCGAGCAGGTAGGTGTCAACACCAGCCGCAGTGAGTTCGTCGTAGTTCTTGGGCCGGTCGTCGACGAATGCCTCCAGGCCGAGGCGCTGCGCGACCGGGGCCTTGTTCTTGGCGAAGGTCAGCGAGTGGTGCGGGATCTGCCACTCACGCAGCCAGCGTTCGGTCAGGTAGCGGACCAGGCGGCTGTGCTGCCAGCCGCAGCCGCGCGCGGTCACCAGGTGGATCTCGTGGCCCGCGTCGTGCAGTTCGACGACCGCGGCGTGACCGGCGAAGGTCGGCAGGGCGTCGTACAGCTCACCGGTCACCGTGGCCGCGTCGATGACGGCCGTCCACTCCTCGACGGTGCAGCCGTAGCTGTCCCACGGGTACCAGGTCGTCAGCGGTCGACCGTTCGTGATGCCGGCCTCTTGACTGATCTGGTGCGATGTCTCCAGCCACGGGTACAGCGGCTCGTCGATGTCTACGCCGATCTTCAAGCGGCCACCTGGCCTTGCGCTGCCAAGAACTGGTCCCAGGTCAACGAAGACCCGGTAGCGCGCTCGTTGTACTCGCGGCGAGACTGCGAGGTGGTGTGGAACAGGTCGCCGATCTCGCACTCATAGGTGCGGGACTCCATCGTCACGACGCCGCGACGGCTCGCGCGTCCATCCATCTGCCGGCGCCGCTTCGCACGGGCCCGGCCCAACGCCTTGTCGGCGTCCAACTCGTCGGCGAAGCCTCGCTTGCCGCACGCGCACATCCGGAATGCAACGGTCTTCACTTCTTCTTCAGCTCCTCGATCAGTTGGTCGGTCTGGCGGGTCGCGAGGATCCGCTTGCCGTTGATGCGTGCGTACGACAGGACGTCCTCGGTTCTCCAGCCCAGGACTCCCTTGTCCCCGTCACGAGCCAGGAAGCTGTGGCCTTGGGTCTGCCTGACCGTCCAGCCGTGCTCTTCGGCTGCCTTGATGACCTGCGCTCGCAGGCTCATGCGGTGCCCTCCTCCGTCTTCCAGATGGGCCCCCACGGTGGTGGCTCGGTGTGGGGGTTGTCGGTGAACCACTGGACCCGCCGGGCCAGCTCGGCTTCCTTGCCTCCCGCAAGGGCCAGCTCGGCGGCTTCACGGGCCTTCTTGCGCTGCGTGTAGTAGGCGGCCGGCGTGCCGTGAAAGATCGGCAGCGTCCAGGTGCGGAAGATCTCGCGCGTCTGCGTGGAGTAGACGAGCTGCAACGCTGCCGTGTCGGCCTGGTTCTGTGTCGCGTACCAGCCGAGCGCGACCATGTTCGATCGCGCCTCATCCGGGTCCAGGTGGCCGGCCGGATAGTGGAGCTGTCCGACCGCGGTGAACTTGGCCTTGCTGGTGATGATCTCTTCGGCCCGCTTCAGCGCGGCGGCTGCGGCTTGTTCGACGGTGTCGTAGTCGGCGTCGAGGATCTCGGCCATCTTGGCGACGTCGCGTTTCCCGAACGTCAGTGCCGCCACTAGTCGAGACCACCGAACCTCTGCGTCCTGACGACGTCAAAGACCGGTAGGCCTGCGTTGCGTCGCAGGACCGTTGAGGCACGGTTGTCGAAGTGCGGGTTGTGTTCGAGGTGGTGGAGCATGAACATGCAGTGCCAGATCACCGCCGACAGGTGAGTCACGCCGGGGCGGACGTTGCCGTTCTCGTCGTAGACCGGGTCCTCGTCGTCTTCGATCAGGCCTGCGTCGATGTAGGCCTGTGGGTCGTAGTCGTCCCCGTTCTTGAACGCGTAGAGGTGTCGTTCCAGCGCGCCCAGTGACAACGAGAAGTCGTAGCCGTTGCGCCAGTTGTCGACGCCGTTCACCTGCTCGTACTTCAGGGAGCCGACGCCGAAGCGGGCGGCAAGCTCGAACATCGGGCCTGCCGGTATTTGGTCGAAGCGGTGGATCTTGGCGCCCTTCTGGCCGCCCGACGTGTTCGTGACCCGGGTCTCCTTGATCACGCCACCGCCCCGTGGCCGGTACGCCTCCGCGCTCGTGCCGCCTGGCATCGGTCGTACTCGCGGATCGCCGCGGTGTTGGCTCGGTTCCACTCGTCGAACGCCGTACCGAGCGGTGTCGCCAGCATCTGTGCTGACATCCGCACCCGAGGCGGATCCATGAGGTCGGCCCAAGTCGCGGCGTTCAGATAGGTGATGGTGCCGGTGTGCAAACCCAAGTGGATCTCTCCCATGATTTGGTCGTGACTGATCGCGTCAGCACGGGGCCGTGTTGACGTGTATTCGAATGGATGTTCTATCCTCGGGACATGGGCACGAACCGCCGCTACCCGCTGGAGGAGCCGCCGGACAAGCTGCGCCGGCATGTCTGGGTGACGTGGTCGATGCGTACGCGCACGGGCGCTGTGCCGGGGCTGGTCATTGAGTGGCGGCGTACACAGACACGGGAGTGGCAGGCGCGCGTGGTGTTCGTACCGGACCCTGATTCTGGGGAGTCGATCGAGCTGTGGCTCACCCGCGAACTGCTGGAGTTCATCGATGCCGAGCGGCCTAGATCAGGGGCAGGCAAGGCAACCCGGTACCGCCAGAAGATGGCCTAGAACGCCCGCCGGAAGCGATGCGCCCTCGGGCTGGATGATCGAACGCCGCCTGTCAGTCGGGAATCTCGTAGACCTCGACGCCGAACTCCCGTCGTGCCCCGTTGTCAGCCACGGCGACAAGGATGAAGTGCGGGTCTCGGTCGAAGGGCCCGAGGGTGTCGTACCGCACTCCCAGCTCATCACCGAAGTACGAGAGGTTCGCGTATGCGGCCCGGTGCCGCAGGTCCTGCGCAACATCGTGAGGGCTCATGCCGTCCAGCTCTTTTGCGCCACTGCCTGGCACGCTCACGCGGCGGCTCCGATCATCTTCATGAAGTAGCTCGCAGCTTGTGTGATCTTGCCTTCGTGGCTGTGGGCGATGGCGCAGAGCAGTGCCTCGTCTAGCGTCTCGTGCCTGATCAGCGTGTAAACGTCTGTCAGCACCGGGTGGTAGTACGTCAGGCCATGGGTCAGTCCAATGGAACTGACGAAAGTCACGTCCGCGCGGAACTCGACGACCTTGTACGGGCCAACGGCGTGCACCTTGTCAATCGGTCCCCAGGCGAACACCAGACCAGCAGGGCAGCGCTGGTTGCGCAGTGCCTCCGCAGAGATCAGCGGAAGCGGTGCCCCGCTCGGGCTCGTCGGTAGATCGTTCTGCCTATATCCCTCAGGTACGGCGAGCCGTTCTGTGCCCCCATTGGCGCTGGCCTGGATGACCTTCACGAACTGGTCCTTGTCTCCGCGCCACTCCAGCATGTCGACCTCGTCGGTCGTTGCCCACCGGTAGCCCTTCGGCAGGCTGTCTAGAACTCCCACGTGTTCCCCCTTCGTTCGGTCAGCCACTCTCGCCGCACGCCTGGCAGGTGAACCCTGGCGGCGGCAGGTCGCTGCACTGTTCGCACTTCACTGGTCTCATCAGCTCCGAGATCGGGCATCCCAGTGCCTGCGATAGACACAGCGCCTCGATCAGCAGGACTCGGCGCTGGCCCTTCTCGATGCGGGCCACGGCGGCCTGGTCCAGGCTCACGCCCCGCAGCCGAAGCTGGTCCGCGAGGCCGAGCTGCGTCCATCTCTTCGTCTGGCGGTACTGCTTCACACGCCGGGCGAAGGTCATCTCGCTTTGCGTTAGCGCGACACCCGCCACGCCTCCGGCTCCTCGTCGTCGAACCGCACATAGCGGTTGTGGTCCCGCTGGAGCGCGTACGGGTCGTTGCCCGCGGACGGCGCAGCTCGCCGGAACAGGTCGTCGAGGAATGCTGATCGTGGCTCGCCGGCGACGTTCGTCCACAGTCCCAGGTGCGCGAGCATCTCCTCACGCGTTAGCGGTACCGGGCCTTGGGGCCCGACGGTCACCGGCCCGACGACGGATTCGAACATCGTTGCGCGGCTGATGAACTCGTCGATATTGCGCTCATCGAGTCCCCACCCGACTTGGGTGAACATCGTCAGGAAGATGACGGAGGTCGTGCGAGGAAGGACGAATCCCTCACCGTCGAGACAAACAGTCTTGTAGTCCTTGATGCCGGTCAGTCTGAAATCGAGGCCCACCCGTCAGCCGTCCTTCCGGTAGTGGCGGTCGAAGCGATTCACCGTCTTGCCCTTTAGCTCTACGCGGAGCCCGTCACCGGGACCGATGTAGCGCATGCCGTCGTGCCGAACCAGTGGTGGCCTAACCAGATCGAGGTCGTCTTCTGGCATGAGGCTCAGCTCCACTGGCCGTGGCTGGAACACGTCGTCGGGGTTTGGTTGTCCGAGGCTGACGGAGATGGTCAGGCCCTGGTACGTCACGTAGATCTGGTCGTCGGGGTCGTCGAGCACGAGGTGCATCGTCTGCGGCGCCTCGCCGTCGTTCGCGATCTTCATGTCGCGGCCTCCGCAGGTTCTCCAGACAGCTCGGCCAGCTCCTGGCGCGCTGCTTGCTCGACACTGTCGAGGCTGTAAAACCCCCAGCAGGACTCCACGTACTCCCACTCCTCGCGGTAGGTTTCGTCGTCCAGCTGGATAGGTGTTCCTGTGGCGTCGACCTTGATCCATCGGGTCTTCTTCTCGGCAACCCAGCCGTAGGTCTCGCCGCGCAGGTATGCCTCGTAGTCGCTCATGTCGGCCAGGACCGGCGGTTCGGATCCGCCTTGGTTCTGCTGATTGAGCCACTCGTCGGTCACGTCCACCCATGCACGCCAATCTGCCGTGTCGAAGGTGACGTACTGATGGTTCAGCCCGACGCCTGAGTTCCAGATAATCGAGCGCGTGCCGTGGTAGATCCGCAGATACCGCTCGAAGTAGTCCCGGTCGTCTCCCCAACGACGCAGTGCTTGCAGGATCGAGTCATCCACCTTGTAGGCGGTGATGGCGGTGACCTGCTCCGCCTCGTGCCGGCTGATCCCCCAGCGCCAGCGCAGGAGCGGGGAGGAGCCGTCGAAGTACGGCTCTGCCGCGCCCTCTTCGTGCTTGATCTGCACCCGGAAGTCTTGGGCTTCCACGATCAGGATGGGCACGTCATCCTCCCTGACGCGCGTGATCGGTGCTGTCGTTCTGCGTCGGTTCGTCGTGGGTGACGACGAGCGTGCGGATCAGTTCGATTGCCGAGATGCTCGGTTGTCCGTTCCGGCGTTCCAGGCCTGGGACGTCGAGTCCTGCGGGGAGAGTGAGCATCTGGTGCCCCTGCCGGGTGATCACCATCAGCAGCGCTGTTTGCAGAATCTCGGTGACATGGGCCAGTTCGCGCAGCTCCTGCATCACCGGGCCTCCGGCGGTGATGTGGCTGCCGATGGGCTGGCTGAGGCGTGCGCCTGCGATCGCGATGCGAGAACCGATGAGCTTGGTGTAGAAATCGATTCGCTCGGATGCCCGTAGCACCGACTGACCTTGGTCGAGCTGGTGTGCGAGCTGGACCAGACCGAACAGGTGCTCCAGCGCCTGGTCGAGTAGCGCGACCGTCGTAAGTCCGTTCGTTGCCCTTGTCATCAGTTGTGTCCCTTCATCTTGCGCGCATTGCGGCGGCGGATCGTCTCGGCTTTGGCTTCAGGGCTGGCCTTGCGGGTGGTGTGCTTCGGCATGGGCTGTGCTCCTTCCGTCAGCGGGGAGTGCTGGGTGCCCGCCGGGGACTCGAACCCCGGTGTCTGCCAGTCGGGCGGGGCGTTAGTTGCTGGATTGATCGGAGGCTGCGGCGATCGCGGAGACCATGTGCAGGCCGACCGTGACCAGCTCGCGCTTGGAGCCACGCAGCGCGGACATCACGAGACTCTGCTTGCCGTTGTCGTCGAGTGGCGCGGAGATCTCCACGATCCGGGCCCGGATCGCCCGGGCATCCTCGAAGCGCGAGACGTGGTAACTCACGTCGAATGTCTCGGCGCCTCCCACACGGGCGGCAGAGATCTCGGCATCGACCGCCGCGCGGCGCTTCTCGGGCTTCAGCTTGGCGATCCCGGTCAGCTTGTCCATCGGTTCTCCCATCGTCGATTTGGCTGTGCGTGCCTGTCAGGGACTCGAACCCTGATGCCTGCCAGTCAGGCTGGGGGGTCAGCGGTCGCAGTTGCGCGCGGCCCACGCGGCGTCGAGGAGGTTGCACGCCAGTCGCTCGGCTTGCTCCGGCGTCAGCCACTCGTCACCGGATAGGTGCACCAGGCCGGCGTGCTCCTCCGGGATGCGCGGTGCGCGAACGCTGATGCTCATTTCGGGTCCTCCGAGAGCTCGTAGCAGTGGCCGCGGAGGAGCTTCACCATTGCGTCCGCGATGTCTGCTAGCTCTTCGTTGATCTCGGCCGCTTCGCTGTCGGCTTCTGGATACTGGTTGACGTCCGTCCCGCAGTCCTGCGTCAGGGCGTCGAGGGCGTCTCGGCGCGGACTCAGGGAGTCGTACATCTCCAGAAGCCCAGCAATCCCACGGTTCTTGCTGAGTCCGTCGAGCGCAGCGCCGATCTTCTCCACCACCGAATACAGGTGTTCATCGAGGTCTTCAGGCGGATCGTCCTCGCAGCTACGCGCCCATTCCTTGTACTCCTGATAGCAGGCACCAGCCTGTGCCACTACGCCGAGCAGTCCGCCGCTCATGAGGGCAGGATCAGGTCAGTTGGGTACAGGCCCATCGCTTCGTCGTAGACCCAGGCCGTGCCCGGCATGTCCTCGGCCAGTTCGGGATCGCTAATCCTGAACTCGTCACCCGTGTTGTGGTTCAGGTCTTCGTGAGTGTCGTGCTCGATGTGGCCTGCACGGACGGCATCGGCCTGCGCGTGCCTGCCATGTTCGACGAACAGCTCAGCCAGTACTTCGGCTTCCGTGCAGGTCATCGCCGGACCGAGGTCGCACAGCGTGCCAGTCCGGAAGGTGCTGAGGAAAGCTTCCAGGGCATAGGCCCTGCTGATCTCCGAGCCAGTTCCGTTGTCACGCGCATGACTCGGCGTGATGGAGTACTCCACGAGTTTGACCTCCTGGTTTTGGGCGTGTTTGAGCGCCTGCCCACGGCTCGAACGTGAGTGCCTGCCGGTCAGGCTCCGGGCTTAGTCGGCTTCGAGGTAGTCGACCGCGAACATGGCGACTTCGAGTTCGAGTCCGTTGCTGAAGAGGTGGGGCCATCTCGCGGCGAGTGATTCGGCCAGGTACTTGGCGATCCCGTTGTGAGGGCAGTGGAAGTTGCACCCCTCGCCGTCTTCGGTGTCACACCACAGCGTCTGGCCGCCACCAGGGCGGTCCTTCATGCGGGTCTTGTGCGGCAGGCAACCACAGGGAAGCTCAGGATCCATCTGCCCAGTCCCGGTCAGCCCGAAGGAAGAACTCGCCGTTGAACCACCCGAAGCTGTGCCCCGGCGGCGCAACGTGTTCGTTAAGCCATGCCTCGGCCGCATCGGCCAGCCCATCGACCTCGCCGATCAGGTCGACGTGCTGGACACCAGGTGTGAAGGCCCCCTCAAATCGCCCATCGTTGTATGCGGCAACAACTGCCAGTGCATCGTTCTCGCGCGTCATTCCGCAGTCCCAGGCTCGGTGAATCAGGACCGTCGCCCCGTACCGCCCCCACGTCCCGTCGACCCAACACCCGACATCGCGCGGGCTGGCCTTGGCCATCACGTCAGGCATCGGCCGCCGCCCTCATCATTCGCTCGACCGTCTCGATCGGGAGGCTGTGAACATCCAGCTCGGCCTTCTTCCCTCCGTGAAGCACCCGGATCTTGGCCCAGTGGCCATCGAGAGGAGCCCAGATAGTGCCCGAGTGGTTGGAACCACCCAGCGAGCTCAGCAGGCGCTGAATCGCCGCTTCCTTGTTGGCTTCAGACTCGGCCGCCTTCGCCATCAGCTCGACCACCTCCACGAGCGACTTTCGATAGTCAGGCAGAAGCCGTCGAACGATCTCCTTCGCGATCGCCTCTACCGCGCGGTCACGAGCCACGCTGATCTTGTGTTCTTTCAGATCCCAGGCATTGTTGCCGTAGCCATCGGGATAGCAACCCGAGATCTCGATGCGCTGAAAGTTCGCGGAGTACTCGCGCATCTTCCGTCGAACGACGATCACCTGCTGATCAGGTCCGTTGATGTGGGTGCTTTCGTGGCCCTCCCACTTCTCGGAGGTGTCGACCGTCCACGTCTCGCCTGTCTGCTTCGAAAGCTCATCTGCCAGGAAGCCGGACAGCTGCCGGACGATAATCCGGACGTTCATATAAGCCATGCCCGCTCTCACTCTCATATGTGTGTGCCAGGAGCGCCCATCTCCGGACTCGAACCGGCAGCGGAACCATCAGGGCGAGAACGTCGCGCCATCGCATCAGGGCAAAAGGAACTCGTCGCAGATCGCGCACCGATCCGCACGGGACTCCGCGTCCTCTTCGCCATTCGGACCAGGCGCGACCGCATGCTCGGCGTAGATCACCTTCGGGAAATCGCCGCCATCGAACGAGCCCTCATCCGATCGATTCACGCCCTTGATCCGGGCGCACAGGTCGAGATGCATCTCGGCGGCACCAATCCGCGCCGCGCTGTGCCACACGTCCCCGGGGTTGCTCGTGATCTGGGCGACGATGTGATCTGGGCAGTAGATGTCAGCGTTATAGCTGTAGCCGACAATGTCGTGAGTCTTCGTCGCGAACTCGTACATCAGCCGCACCCGTGGATCATGTGGTCGTCGCCGACGTACCACGTCGTGCCACCGAACGAACGCGCAGCTTCAGCGAGCTTGTCTCCCAACTGCCCGAGCCCACGGTCCCAGAACCCGGCGCCGTGTCCGTTGCGTGTCAGCAGGAAGTCATGCCCAGCGCTTCCGATCTCGTAGCCCCGCCGCTTCACAGCCTCAGCGACAAGCGGGTAGTACGAGTCCAGAAACGCGCGACAGTCCACCTCCAGTTCTGCGAGCAGATCGGGGCTCAGGTCCGAACGGTCGAACCCCTGACTATCTAGCGGTTCTGGGCACTGTTCCGGACCGTCGGTCTCAGACCACAACGCGGTAACGATGTACTGCGAGATGAAGCGCTGCACCTGCCCCTCTCGAAACCCCATGCTGGCCTCCCATAGCTGTGGCTTGGCATCATCAGGAGGCAGGGAGCCACCCTGTCCTCGACCACGCACCTGCCCTGACGGATAGCTACGTGGTTTCGCCGTGCTGGGGTCAACCGCTACTGCGCCGCACACGCCCCCAGTCCGCTCGTATGCGGCTTGGCAACAAGGGACGCGGACTACGGAGCCCGTGACGCCTACGTCGCCTGGCATGACTCATCTCTCGACCCTTCTGTAGATGTGCTCCCAGACATCCCCAGTTGGCAGACCCGAGGCGCAACCCTCGGGCACTGACCGTGGCCAGCCGGAGGCTTGAACTCCGGTGCATCTCCTCTGGCCTGAAGGCATACGTCACCCGCCGGCCTGAAAAACGGCAGACCAATCCGGCGGCAGACAGCTCGATCGGTGGGTTTCAGCTATTCCGGCCAACCGCGGAGCTCGCACCAGTGCCAGTGCCGCTCTCGACGGCACAGCCACCGCGCTACCCAACGCCATCGGACGTACTGCACATGTGAGTCGGTGCGTAGGTCGTAGATCTCGTATCGCGGCACGATCAACCCATCAGATGGTGCGGGAACTTCGTTCGGCGGCTGGCGGGATTGGGCTTGACGTACCTAACCGTCACCGGGCGCGCTTCGGCGTCGCGGGCATCCGGCCATACGAGCTTCACCTTGCCGTGCGGCGGCGCCGTCGTACCGTGCGGGTGCTGGTCGTAACCGTAAGAAGGCATGACTGTTCCTCGCGCTTTCGCGTTGTCGGTAGGAGAGTTCGGCTGAGCAGCCGGAGTCGCACACACCTCACCCCCCGATCCGAACGTGAGGTGTGTGCGAGTACTGGAGGCTCAGACGTGCTTGAGCTGAATTCCAGTTGGGTGGATGTCGTACTGAAGGCGTGCAGGACCGTTCACGAAGCGCTTAGTCGTGCCCGGGATCATCGCGGTCTCGCCTTCCCTTAGCGTGATCAGCGTTCGCTTCCACTTGCCGTCATCGCCGGGAACGGGGTCGGCTAGTTGAAGTACTCGGTTGTAGTCGTACGTAGGCTGCATGGTTCCCCCAGGTGCGGCTCAAGTAGTCGTTGCAGTGCCCTCAGTCCGGGTCGACCGGTCTATCGCTCACGTCCGCCACACCTCCCGCCGAACGGGAATCGCGCGGCCTAGACGTTGCACCTAAGGGCTTGTTTCACGCCCTTGCCGGGTCTGATCCTTTCGGATCATTGCCCCCGGCAAGGGCAATCACTACTTGGCCCGGACAGGCTGAACACCGGTATGCCAGCGAGCACTAGCAGCCGTCCGAATCGTTCGCGAGGTGGCGCGGATTGCCGGTCCTGACCACCAACCGACTGCGCACCGGCTGTCCCGCTAAGAGCCGTTCAGCGCGTTCCCGGCCCCAGGCATACCCAGGGCAAGTACTGACGCGTGCTCTCGTTGGTTAGGTGGCGGGGTTCCGATCCCGCCCGGATCTGGAGGAGGCGCGCTCCAGGTACCGTCATGCATACGTCCGCAAGGGTGGCCGCCTATCGCCAAAGTCCCTCGGGCTAAGTTGTAGGTAGTGCAAGATCGCGATGCCCACAGTTGCGCATTCGAGTCAAAGAGACGCCCTGCTTGAGTCGCTGCCATTTGGCGGGAAGCAAGTTCTAACCGGAGAGCCATACACGGATGGATCCGGCCGCACTCGACAGCAGACACGGCAAGGCGCGGCACGATTGGCGCGGTGCGCATCTCGGTAGATCGCGAGTTCCGCTCACCGCGTCAGCCGCCCTTTTCGGCGGAGTGCTGCGGGGTGGAACGAGGACAACTCTGCCCCACAGTTGCGCATTAGTCAAGCTCGAAAATCTGCCGAATGTCACATTCTGTTACCTCTTGACGCAACTCAGAGGGTGGGGGTATCACCCGCGCGAGCACGCGTATAGGTACCGCCATGTCTTAGCAGCGGAGATCCCGCCACGGTTCCAAAGTCGCTCGAAACGGGTCGGAATCGACGCTCCAGCGACGAATCCGTTGGGGCAGCAAGGTGACTACCTGCGGATTCGCGCCTGTGAAGGCGTAGGCCGGCGCATCAAGCGAGGAGGCTCCAAACGGCCCGAAAGGGCCGGTTTCGCCAAGGTAGCTAGATCGCTAAGCGTGACGGTTCGGCCTCGATCGCCTGCCCGCTGGCAGGCCCGCCAGGGCCGTCTGAGGATGTGACTCAGACCACAGAGATCGAGCGATATAGCCCAGCCCGGTCATGTCGACTATTTAGATAGAGCGTAAAGATAGAGCCTGAAGCTTCAAGGGGCTTACGCCCCTCAAGTCCTTCGCCTTAAGGTCTTCGCTCTAAGAGCTAGCCCTGCGTCCATGAGCTGATCTCATCGCTTACTGATTCCTGATCAATGCCTGCATCTGCATGCAACGAGGAGTCGACACGTGGGCGGGGCCTTCACTCGTCGAGCGGGAGGTGATCGCCGTACCGGGATGGAACGGATCCAACCGTCGCGATCGCCTCCCCTCGAACTGGCCGGCGCTCCGCAAGCGCCGCCTCGAGTTCGACCAGTACGAGTGCCGATGGGAAGACGCCTACGGCGAACCCACCTGTACCGAGACCGCGGTCGACGTCGACCACAAGATCCCAGGCGACGACCACAACTTCGAGAACCTTCAATCGCTGTGCGAGTACCACCACGACAAGAAGTCCGCGGCCGAGGGCGCTCACGCCGCAGCTGCCAGGCGACGCACGATCGACCAGAGGTTCCGCAGGTCCGAGAATCATCCCGGCCTGCTGTAGAGCTGGATGGCGCAGACGCCCTCCACGCCGCAGTCGATGCTACGAGCTTTCCTGCTCGTCAAATCCTCCAGTGCTCATCCCGTCAATCAGCATCCTTCGCGTCTGCCTGGCCTCTGACTGAATCAGCGGCGAGGTCGGGTCTAGATTCCCCAGCTTCGTCTCTAGCTGTCGGATGAAGGATCGCCTGGCGTGGATGCTCATCGTAGATGGCCCCGAACGTCCGAAGAACTCGCTGTCAAGCTCACCAGTGAGCCTGTCAAGTTCAGCCTCGACCTCGGCGATCTGCTTCGCCTGTTCAAACACTACGGGTGGGATCCGGCCGCCGGCCTTCACCTCTGGACTGATCCGACGCGCGGCCTGCACCATCCGCTCAAATAAGAGCTCGCCAGCCGGAGACATGGCGTTGGCGAGGTGCATAGTCGGGGACGGGTCATTGGAGGGCTCCGGCTCACGCCGCAACCACCTGGCTAGACGCGCAGGCCGCTCTTCCAAAGTGACTGATGGCGTTGATCCAGTCCACTCGATGGCAATGCGGGGCTTGGTCATCGTGACATCGAAAGTATCCCGGCCGACGGCCATACCTTCCTCGAACGACCGCTTGATCACCTCTTCGATGTCTTCACGGACCCCTAGAAGGTCAGTCTCACTGTCTTGCGAATCATCATCTTCGCTGCCCGCCTCATCGGCTGCCCTGTTGAGGATCTCTTCGACTGCAGGGCCGACATCGATGTCCTTGCGCTTGGCGAACCGCGCGGTGAGGGCAGGAGACTCGACGCTCTCCAGGTCGCCCATACGATCCTTGATCTTGTGTCTGAGCACGAAGAAAACCCACGCAATGACGGCCGGCCACAGCAGGATCTTCAGAGTCTCGTTGATGTGCTGCCAGATCTCTGCCCCACTCATGCCGGAATTCTGCATCACCGACTGGGGTCTTCGAAGCTCCCACGCTGATCAGTCCGCAGCCCCGATGTTCGACTGCCACCAGGCGCAACGAAGGACATCCAGGGCCGAGGATAGCCCCGGCCTGCTGCAGACCAGGAAGGCGCGGCGCCACGGCGCCCCTTCCGCCCCCGGATCGAAGCTCGGCATTCTCTGTCCACTGAGCTCTCTGGGGCCTTCATTCATGCGGGCTCATCAGTCGGCGGCTGGACGTCTCCCAATGCCTTGGCCACATCCGGGGTCCGCTCCGCCTGAGTCTTGGTGAAACGTGCGCTAACGAAGGGCAATTGAAGGCTCTCCAGCCGGACCAACAGCTTCCCGATCGGCGCACGAAACATGGCGGCAAGGATAAGGCTGCCAGCGAAGACCAACACTACCACCAAAATTTTGTAAACGTCGTCGACGCTCTGCATCGCGGCCATTGAAAGCATGCAGTGAGTGTGCACACGACGGTCGAGTCTGTGAAGTCGCCACGCTGATATTTGACCCGGCGCGTCGCGCAATCTGACTGGCGCGTTCGGAAGCTACACATTGGTACCTCTTTTGCCGACGTAGAGCTTGCCCCTGCTTATCGGCGACGCGACGGTGATGGGTCGTCGACGGTACGGCGATCGCTCAGTGATCCCTTGTATGCCTGACGGATACCCTACGACTACCATCCATCGACACTAGCGCTAGCGCTAGTGCTTTCGCGTCCAGGCGGGTCTGCCACTTACATGCAACGAAGCGCTAGTGCTAGTGCTTGTGCAGCTCGCTAGCTAGCTCGCCCGCTCGCATGATTCAGCGAATCATTCTGAATGATCTCTATTTGACCTAATAGTTCTATTACCTGAGTTTCACTAATTGCACTGGTTACATGAAACCTGCGCAAGGCATGCATCCAATCAACGGCACGCGATCCGCAGGAACGTGCGCGCAGACCGGGAGGTGACCGATGCCTGGTCCAGTGCCGAACCGCTCCGACGATCTGGCGAGGCCCCGCTCACGCAAGGGCGGCGATCAGCAGGATCTGAAGCGCGGAACTCTCAAGCCAGTAACGGTTCCGCACGCCGACAAGAGCTGGGATCCGATCGCGAAGCGGATCTGGGATGGGTTGAAGTCGTCGGGTCAGGCGGAGTACTTCCAGAACAGTGATTGGGCGTTCGCGTTCTCGCTGATGGATGACCTGTCCTACTACAAGCGGTCCGGCAAGCGCAGCGGGCAGATGCTTCAGACCATCTACACCGCGCTGGAACGGCTCCTCGTGACCGAGGCCGACCGCCGACGCCTGCGCATCGAACTCCACGAACCCGAGCCGGAAACGCAGCCGGCCAGCGTGACCGCCATCGCCAGCTACAAGGCCGAACTCGGCCTGGACGAGGCGAGCAACCAGTGATGCCTTCTACCGGCGCGGCTCGGAATGGAGTCCTCGGCTAGCTCGATCCCGAGGAGGTGACTCGCCATGGCTGCGAAGAACCCCCTCACCACTGAGGAGATCGAAGCTCTCGACCACACCTTCTACGGCGTCACCTGGGCGAAGAACCCGGACGGCTCCTGGAAGCTCCCGGCGCGGACGCTGGGCTGGCAGATCGCCGGCTGGTGCGCGGAGTACCTGCGCAACGACAAGGGCGGACCCTGGAAGTTCACCCGCGAGCAGCTGCGGTTCGTGCTGTGGTGGTACGCCGTCGACGAGTACGGCGAGTTCATCTACCGCACCGGCGTCCTCCAGCGGATGAAGGGCTGGGGCAAGGACCCGCTCCTCGCGGTCTTGTGCCTGGTCGAGCTGGCTGGCCCGAGCCAGTTCTCCCACTTCGACGGCGACCAGCCCATCGGTGTCGCGCATCCCGCGGCCTGGGTGCAGATCGCGGCGGTGAACCAGCAGCAGACCCGCAACACGATGACGCTGCTTCCGGCGTTGATGTCGGACCGGTTCATCGAGACCTACGGCATCAAGCCCGGTGCGGAGTTGATTCGTGGCCTCGGCGGCAAGATCCGCTTGGAGGCCGTCACCAGCTCTTATCGGGCGCTGGAGGGTGGCCGGTCGACGTTCGTCGTGCTGAACGAGACCCACCACTGGGTCAAGGGCAACAACGGCGACCTCATGTACGAAACGATCGACGGCAACGCGACGAAGGTCGACGGCCGCTACCTCGCCATCACCAACGCCTTTCTTCCTGGCGAAGACAGCGTGGCGGAGAAGATGCGCGAGCAGTACGAGAAGGTCCGCGAGGGCCGCGCCGTCGACGTCGGCGTCCTGTATGACTCGGTCGAGGCGCACCCGAAGACACCGCTGACGCCGGAGGCGCTGCGCATCGTCATCCCGAAGATCCGCGGCGACGCTGTCTGGTTGCGGGTCGAGACGATCATCAAGTCGATCCTCAACACGACGATGTCCGCGGCCCGTTCGCGGCGCATGTGGCTCAACCAGATCGTCGCCGACAGCGACGCACTCTACGGTCCGGAACAGATCCGGGAGATCGAAGATCTGGACCTGGAGCTGTTGCCCGGTGATCAGATCGTGGCCGGTTTCGACGGCGGCAAGACTGATGACGACACCGCCCTGGTGGCGATTCGCATCAGCGACATGGCCGTGTTCAAGATCGGTCACTGGTACAAGCCTGACGGCCCAGAAGGTGAGCACTGGGAGGTCAACCGCGAAGCGGTCGACTCCGCCGTGCGCGACATGTTCCGGGTCTACGACGTGCAGGGCTTCTACTGCGATGTCGCGTTGTGGGAGTCCTACATCTCCGACTGGGCCGCCGACTACAGCGAACAGCTCAGCATCAAGGCCGAGGGCCGCAACGCGATCTCGTTCGACATGCGCTCCTCCCTCAAGCGAGTCACGTTGGCGCATGAGCGGCTGTTGCGCACGATCTGGGACGCGAAGCTGCGCTACGACGGCGACCTGCTGATGCGCCGGCACCTGCTCAACGCCCGGCGCCGCGTCAACAACTTCGGTGTCTCCTTCGGCAAGGAGTCCCGTGAATCCCCTCTGAAGGTCGACCTCTACGCGGCGCTGATGCTCGCGCACGAATGCCTCTACGACCTGCGCACCCGCGGCAAGAAGCAGAAGCAGCGCACCGGTCGCGGCTACTTCATGTAAGGACGGTGACACGTGCCTGATCTCAAGGCCAGAGCAGTTGAACTGCTCACCATCCTCCACAACGACCGGCCACTGCTGCGCCGCTTCGACGGCTACGTCGAGGGCATCCAGGACGACCCCTACATGCCCAAGAACGCCGACGACGAGTACAAGCTGCTCGCCGAACGCGCCAAGACCAACGTCATGCCGCTCCTGGTCGGGGCACCGGCGCAGGCGCTGTATGTGGACGACTTCCGGCCGGGTAACCGGTCACTGGTCACCGAGACCCGCAAGTCGTTCGAGATGGAGCACTGGCAGCGCTCCCGCATGGATGCCCGCCAGTCCGCGATCTACCGGGCGGCGTTCAAGTTCGGGCACAGCTTCACACTGACCGAGAAGTCCAAGAAGGGCATCCGCACCAAGTCCCTGTCAGCGCTGAACACCTCCGCGCTGTACGAGGATCCCGCGAACGACGAGACCCCGCTCTACGCGATCACGGTCACGCGCGAGCCCCGCAACGACGGCGACACCCTCACCCCCGGCAAGGCGCGCCTGTTCGACGGGCGCCGCGAGTACGCCGTGACCTTCAAGTCCCTGACCGACGCCGAGAGCATCCGCGTCAACACCAAGGGCACGCTGCACGGCGCCGACGAATGCCCCGTCACCCGGTTCGCCGCGCACATCGACACCGAAGGCCGCACCACCGGCCTGGTCGGACCGATGATCGCGGTCCAGAACCGCATCAACCAGACCGTCTTCGATCTCCTGGTCGCCCAGACCTACGCCTCGTTCAAGGTCCGGTGGGCCACCGGCATGGCGCCGCCTCTGCTGTTGCAGGGCGTCGACGAGCACGGCAACCCGACCCGCAACGTCGACGACATCGTCGACTGGGTCCCCGTCCGCGACGAGGCCGGCAACCCGATCCCGGCACCGATGAACCACAACGCGCGACGGTTCTTGTTCGCCGAGGACGCCGACGTGAAGTTCGGCTCCCTCGACGAGACCCCGCTGGGCGGGTTCATCGAGTCGATCGACATGAGTTTTCGCCACATGGCCGCCCTCTCGCAGACACCTCCGCACCACTTGCTGGGGCAGATCGCGAACCTGTCGGCCGAAGCGCTCCTGGCGGCGGAGACGGCGTTCTCCCGGATGGTCGAGGAGTTCCGCAAGGGCTTCGGCGAAGCCTGGGAACGGGTCTTCCGGCTGGCCGCGACAATGGCCGGCAACGACGAAGCCGCCGACGACTTCCAGGGCGAAGTGCTGTGGCGCGACATGGAACAGCGCTCGCTGGCACAGTCGGCCGACGCGCTCGGCAAGCTCGGCGAACAGCTCGGCGTCCCCAAGCGCGGCCTGTGGCCACGCGTCCCCGGCGTCACCCGCACCGAGCTCAACCAGTGGAACGACCTCGCCGAGGAAGAGAACGCCGACATCGCGCTCTCACAACGCCTCCGCGGGTCCACCACGAGCGGGGTCGACGATTCCCGGCCTGAGGCCGCGTGACGACACCGGCCCGTCAGCAGGAAGCCGACGCGATCGAGCTCGCCTACCACGCCGCGCTGATCCAACTCGGCCTCCAGGCGCTCGAAGACGCCGGAATCCTGTGGGCCGACGTCCCACCCACGGGCGTCGCTGCCGGGAGCAGCTGGCTGCGTACGTCGCTGCGCTACATCCAGCTGCGCCGCCAGCGCGCCCGAGCCCTCGCCATCGCGAAGTACCGGCTCGTCCGCGCGCTGCGCACCGGCTCCACCATCGCCGAACCGGGCGTCGACACGACCTCATCGACGACGTTGGGTCAGCTGGTCGACGACTTCGAACGGCTGGCCGGCGTCCCGGTCAAGACCGCCGTACCGGCCACAACATCGATACCGGTCGAGCCGGTCGCCATCTCGCCGTCAGATGCGGACCGACTCGAGCGGGATGCTCAGGACGAGGCCGCACTCGTGCTCGACGCGCTGGGTCCTCGCGGCCTCGCGAAGCGGCTCTCGCAGCTCGATCTCGAAGCGCCGGCCGAATCCGTCGACGCTCAGCGCGGCGACGCCCACCAGGCATCTGGGCGGCGTCAGGCTGCCGCGGTCGAGCGCCTAGTCCTCAACGGAGCCCGCTCCACCACCTGGGCGATGACCGAGAAGGATCCGCGGGCGGTCGGCTATGTCCGGTTCTCGACGACCGGTACGCCGTGCGGGTGGTGCGCGATGCTCATCAGCCGCAAAGCCCTCTACAAAACCAGCACCGGCGCCGCAGGGAAGACGAGGTTCGCGAAGACGGTCCGCTCCGGCGAGTACGCCGAAGGCGACCTCTACCACGACAACTGCAAGTGCGACGTCATGCCGGTCTTCTCCTACAGCCAGTTCAACAACTCCGAGCTGTTCGCGATCAACCGCGACTACGCCGCCCTGTGGCCAGACGTCACCAAGGGCTTGAAAGGCAAGGCCGCCGTCTCGGCCTGGCGCGCCTTCATCCGTGCACAGCACACCGGCGCCCCGGAGGCGCCCCCAACTACGAGCGTCCAGGAGGCGTGAGCGTGAGCGACACCACCGTCAGCACCGAAACCCCAGCCACCGAGCCCGAAGCCACGCCGCCGGCCGGCAGCCCGACCGCGACTGCGCCGGAGGGTGCCGAGGGCAAGCAGACCGAGGGCGAGACGCCGGATCCGCTGGCCGAGCTGCCGCCGTGGGCGCGCAAGGAGATCACCAAGCTCCGGGGCGAGTCCGCGAACTACCGGGTGAAGGCCAAGGAAGCCGAGCAGCGTCTCAGCGACGCCAAGACCCCTGAGGAGGTCGAGGCGGCCGTGGCCGAGTTCAAGACCGCGAACGCGGACCTGGAACGCCAGGTGCTGGTGATGAAGGCCGCGAACAAGCACAAGCTCCCCGACGAGCTCGCTGGCCTTCTCCAAGGCACCACCGCCGAGGAGCTGGACGCGCACGCGCAGAAGCTCGCCCGTTTCGCACCCGCCGACGACCCGGAGCCGGAGCACCTGTCCGGTGGCCTGACTCCCGGCGACCCCGACGCGGCCTTCGATCCGGTCGCGGCGTCTCGCCAGGCACGCAAGCGGCGCTACTAGCCGCACCCCCTTACCCCACTTCAGCCCCCGAATGGCCTTCGCCTTCGGGGGCTTTCTCATGCCCTAGGAGGGCCGCACCCCCATGCCATATACCGAGCACGACGTAGTCAAGGCGGAGAAGATCGCCGCCACCGCTGCGGTCTCCCTGGAAGAGCGCCTGGTCGTCCCGCAGGTCTTCTTCCGAGAAGACATCTCCCGCTTCAAGGGCGCCAAGGACGACACCGTCACCGTGACCGTCGACGGCGTACTGCCGTTCCGGTCCTACGGCTGGCGCAACGACCGGTCCCAGCCGGTCAAGTTCGACGACTACAAGGAACGCAAGGTCGCGGTCACCTTCGGCGGCGACACCTACAACGGTGTCCGGCTGACCGACGAGCAGAAGGACTTCGACCTCAACGGCTGGGCCAAGCTCGTCTCGAAGCAGACCGAGGCTGTGGGCCGGGGTCTGGAGTACAAGTCGACCAGCCACCTGACCAAGGCGCCGTACGAGCTCACGGTCGGCGTCGATGCCAGCAACCTGCGCAAGTCGCTGATCCGGGTCCGAGCGGTCATGAACCGGCTCCGCGTGCCTGATGGTGCGCGCACGATCCTGCTTGGAACCGACTTCGAAGCCGTTCTGCTCGAAGACGAGAAGCTGAACCTCGCCTCGAACGTCGGTGAGGCCGAGGCGGTCACGTCGCTGCGTGAGGCCACCATCGGCCGGCGCTACGGCTTCAACTTCGTCGTCGCCCAGGAGCTGCCGCCGGACATGGCCGTTGCGATGGTCGACTCGGCGTTCGTGTTCGTCACCGGCGCCGCCAGCGTCCCGAACTCGATTCCGTTCGGCGCGAACGCCAGCCACAACGGCGTCTCGCTGCGCTGGATGGTCGACTACGACATGGAGTACAAGGTCGACCGGTCCCTGGTCGACACCTACGACTCCTACCGCGAAGTCGTCGACACCCTGGTCGGGGTCGACGCGGAGAACCAGTCCTACATCTCCGACTACGAGCACTTCGTCCGCGCGTTCAAGCTGTCGCTCGGCGAGACCGCCGCCGAGGCCGCCTCCCTCGACGTCCTCCCGGACCCTGACGGTGACGACGAGAAGATGACCGAGCTCGGCAACATCACCGGCATCTGGGGACCGAGCAACGGCACCCCGTCGACCGACGCCGCGAACGTCCCGGCCACCACGGTCAAGGACACCGAGGGCAAGGCGATCAACCCGGTCTCGGACAACACCCCGACGAACCGGCGCGGCAAGGCCCGCAACGAGGCCTAACCCACACCAGGGGCGAGACCACCCACGGTCTCGCCCCTTCGTGGCTGTGAGAGGAGGCCCGCATGGAGATCGCAGTCGCGACAGTCGCGGAGTTACAGGCCCGGTTGCCGTTCACGATGGACCCCGACGAACAGCGCGAAGCCCAAGGCGCCCTCGAAACCTTGAGCGATGACGCCCGCTTCTACGGCAAACCCACTTGGACCACCCCGGCCGCCACCCCGCCCCAGGTCGTGCGGCTGGTGCTGAAGGCCGCGAACCGGCACATGAAGAACTACGAAGGCTTCACCACCTCCCGGGCTGGCGACGAGACCGTCACTTGGGACCAGCAAGGCGCCGAGGCCGGGTCCGCGCACTTCACCGAGCGCGAGAAGAAGCAGCTCGCCCAGCTCGCCGGCCGACCCGCCCTGATGTCGGTTCCGATCCAGGCCTGGGGCACCGTGCGGCGCCTGCACGGCTACAAGGCCCGCGGCATGGTGCCGGTCGAGCACGGCGCCGCGTTTCCGATGTTCTGCAACGACGACGGCCCATGGTGTGACTGCGGGAGCTGCCGGTGACCTACCAGCGCCGACGCGGCCAGACTCTTACCCTGTGGCGCACGGTCGCCGTGGTCGACAACCGCGGCAACACCGTTCGCGTCGCCGACGAAGCCAATCCTTGGGTCGTGACCGCGTGGACGATTCCGCAACGCTCCGCCCGCGCCGAAGTCCCCGGCCAGCAGAAGATCAACGTTCTGCGCATCGGGGTCAAAGCCGACCTCGCGGGCGTTGAGCTGTGGTCGCGCGTCATCTACCAGGGCAAGCCCTGGGACGTAGTCACCCCGCCCTCGTACCACCACGGATCGAGCCGTCACGTGCGGCACTGGTCGATCGACATCCGGGAGCGCCCCAACCATGGCTGACGTCTACCGCTTCGTCGCAGGGATACCGATTCAGGAGTACGTCGCCCTGACCGACGAGGTCCAAGAACCCCTCGCATCCCTTACCAGCGAGATCGCGGAACGGGCGCAATCGCTCCTGGTTGAGCACCGCCATGACGGCGACGCCCAGATCGAGACCGCCCACGGCGACATCGACCACTTCGTCATCTTGTCCGACGAGCGCGGTCAAGCCGCAGCCTTGTCGATCGAGTTCGGCCGCGAAGCCGGCGAGACCAAGGACGGCAGGAAGGTCACTCACATGGAGGGTCTGCACGTCCTCGGCCGTGCCGCCAAGCTGAAGTGGAAGAAGCGATGACCAGCGGCCTGCCCCCGGAAGTCCTCGCACTGATCGAGATGAGCCCCGTCGAAGATCTTCTCCTCGACCTGCTCCCGACAAGGCTGCCCGGGATCGAGGTCAAGTCCCTGATCGCCGACGCCCAGACCTTCCCGCTCGTGACCGCGCGCAGGTCGGGCAACTTCGGTGACTGGAACGGCGACCCACGTTTCCTGGACGCTGCACGGATCACGGTGCACACCTTCTGCTCCGACCCCAACGGCGACGAAGACGCTGCCCTGCTCGCCGAGGCCGTTCGCGTCGTCCTGCGCGACGCGGTCAACGTCGTCGTCCCGGGCCGGGGCCACATCACCAAGGTGAAGATGACGTCCGCACCGAGACGGGTCACCGACTGGGCGACCGCGACCGGCCCTGTTCAGTACGCCGATCTCCCGACCGGGACGTGGCGCTACGAAACGCTCTACGACATCGCGATCAAGAAATCGCTCACCCGGCCCTTCGCCACCTGACCTTCCCCACCCCACGCCCACGCCCAGCGCCTCTGCGGCCTGGGGGTGTTTGGCGTGCCCTACGAACGGAGTTGGCACACGTGCCTTTGATCGACCAGGCCACCCTCACTGTGGGGGCCGGCAACTACTACACCCACGCCGTCGGCACAGCGCTGCCGACCAACCTGCTCAATGCCGAGGCGTCCGGCTGGAACAACGTCGGCCACACCTCGCTCGAAGACATCCTCGCGGTCTCCTCCGAAGGCGGCGAGGCCACCGTTCTCGGGACGCTGCAGAACAAGTCGCTGCGGACGAAGTATTCGCCGCGGACCGACCTGCTCGCGTTCACGCTCCAGCAGTTCGACGCCGGAGGCCTGCGGCTCTATTACGGGTCGAACGCGCCGACGTTGCCCAACGGGCTGATCGGTGTCCCGACCGACCCGGTCCCGACTGACTGCGCGTTTCTGGCCGTGTTCGTTGACGGAAGCAACGTCTTCGCGTTCTACGCCCCCAAGGCGGAGGTGTACCGCAACGACGACCTCGCGCTGGCCGACACCGAGTCCCTGGCCGGTCTTCCGCTCGGTGTGAAGCCGCTCCAGCTCGGCACCAACAAGTGGGCCTACGCCGTCACCCCGCTCGGCGTCGTCGCCACCGGCGCAACCGCCGGCGTCCCCGGCACGTTCACCCCGACCGGCGCCTACGCCCCGGCGAACCTCGCCGGAATGACCGATGTCACCGCATCGCCGACCACCGCCTGGACCACGGGCCAATACGTGACGCTCTCGGACGCCTCCAAGGCGCACTGGGACAGCGACTCCTGGGAGCCCGGCCCCGCATAGGCGGCGCTCGCTTCACCCCCTGTTCTGCCTCTGCCTGAGCTGCGTGGCGGACCCGGCTCGGGCAGGGGCACTTCGTCGTGCCCTCACGCCTCTTCGGTCCGCCAACACCCACCCATCTACCTGGAGGTCCGCTACCCCATGTCTTCGTTCACCCTGGACGACATCCGCAAGTCCGCCGAAGCCAAGTACGGCTCGACCGACATTCAGCTCGGCGACGGTTCTACCTGCCGGCTGCTCAACCCGCTGCGGCTCCCGAAGGACAAGCGCACCGAGCTCATCGCGCTCCAGGAAGCCCAGTCCGAGGACGGCGCCGACACCGAGGAGCTGCTGGCCGCCTCACTGATCCTGGTCGCCGACAACGCCAAGATCGCTGGGAAGCTGATCAAGGAGATCGGCGGCGACCTAACCGTCCTGGCCGAGATCTTCGACCGCTACAACACCGGTGCCCAGGTGGGGGAAGCCTCGCCCTCGCAGGACTGATCGACGACTACGGCGAAGGCCTCTACCCCGATCTGCTCGATCACTACGGCGTCGACCTCGTCGACGTCATCGAGGGCCGGGGGCCTTCGCCGCGGCTCGTGAACATCCTCGCGAGGGGCCTTCCCGACACCTCCCTCACCGTCGCTCTCGCCTCCGGCGGCCGGGAGTTCTACGGCTGGGGCGCCGACCGGCACATGCAAGCCGATCTCTACGACGCCCTGAACCAGAACACCCGCGCGACCGGCCACTGGCAGAAGAAAGCGCCCGACATCGCGCCCTACCCGCGGCCCACGCCGAAGACCGCGCCGGCCGAACGGCCGAAGACAAAGACGGTCGCCGAGCTCTACCGCGGCTTCAACTGAAAGGGCGGTGACCGATGAGCGACGAAGCACAGATCGTCGGCCGGATCGCGGTCAAGGTCTGGCCCGACACCTCGGGCTTCCGCAAGAAGCTGAAGGCCGACCTCACCGCCATCGAACAGACTCTGGACCGGATCGAGATCAAGCTCGACCTCGACACCTCCGGTCTCGCCGCGAAGGCCAAGGCCGTCTCCGAGGCGGTCCAGGCGCAACTGGACACGATCAAGCTGCGGATCAACGAGAACTCGATCGACTCACTGAAGGCCGCGCTGAAGCGGATCGACCGCGAGATCGAGAAGCTGGACGAGATCGACTTCGAGGTCAGCCTCGACCGCGAATCGCTCGCCAAGGCACAGGCAGAGCTGACGAAGAAGCTCGCCGACGCGGCCAGGATCAAGGTCGAGCTCGACAACCGGGCCTTTCGTGCGATGCGTGACCGGATCGACGCCGAGCTGCGCTCAATCCAGTTCAACCCGACCGTGTTCGAGGACCCTCGGCGGTTCGCGAAGCTGCGCCGCGACATCGAGAAGACGCTGGCGAAGATCCACGAACTCGAGGCCAGCATCACGCCGGAGATGAGCGAGCGCGACAAGCACGCCGTCGAGTCCGACATCGCCGATCTGCGCGACAAGCTCGACGAGCTGAAGACCACCGAGATCAAGCCCGACCTCAACAGCGCCTGGGCGCGAATCGTCGTCGGTGAACTCGCCGTCCTCGCCCGCACACGCGAGGTCAGTCTCCTGCCCGTGGTCAGCAAGAACGCAGCAGCCAAGGCCGGCGCTACCCTCGCCGCCCTGGCCGGAGCCCGTGTGCTGAACGACCTGGTGCGCAACCTTGCGCGCAGCCTCGGGCAACTCGACCGCAACGTGCCGATCATCGGCACGATCGCCGAGGCCATCGCAGGCCTGGCCGCCTGGGCATTGTCCGCGGCCAGCAACCTGTTCAGCCTCTCGGCGTCGCTGGCTCAAATCGGCGGCCTCGCGTTCGCGCTGCCCGGAATCTTCGGCGGCGTCGCGATCGGGCTCGGCGCGACGATCGCCGTCCTGAAGGACTTCAACACCGTCCTCCCGCAGGTCAAGACCCAGCTCGCCGGGCTCCAGGATCGGATGTCGGCGAAGTTCTGGAAGGTCGCCGAGGCCCCGATCCGGCGACTCGTCGACCACCTGTTCCCCGAAGTCTCGGCCGGGCTCGAAGCCACAGCCGCCAACCTCGGAGTCTTCTTCGGCGGTCTCTCGACCGCCCTCACCAAGTCGTTCGACGGGCTGCTCGCAGCCATGTTCAAGGATCTGAACTCCTCGATCCTGATCGCCGCCGGAGCCACCTCTTCCCTGGCGTCGACGATCGCGACACTGGGCAAGGTCGGCGCCGGGTACCTGCCGAAGCTGGCGTCGTGGTTCACCGACATCGCCAAGCAGTTCAACGGCTGGATCACCAAGGCCGCCGCCGATGGGCGGCTCCAGGCCTGGATCGACAACGCGACCTTCGCGATCAAGGAACTCGGCCGCGCCAGTGCCGGCATCGGACGCATCCTGGCCGGTCTCGCGCAGGCCGCACAGAAGGCCGGCGGGTCGACGCTGACCACCCTGGCCGACTCGCTCGACCGGGCAGCCAAGGTCATCAACGGAGCCACCTTCCAAGACGCCCTCATGGGTACCTTGCGGGCCGCACAGTTCGCGATGACCAACCTGAGCAACGCCGTTGGTCCGGGACTGGAAAAGCTCTTCCTGTCCTTGGCGAAGACAGCCGAGACCGTCCTTCCACTGGTCGGCGAAGACATCGGCCAGCTCCTCGGTTCCATCGCCGCCGCACTGGCGCAACCCGCAGTACAGCAGGGCCTTCTCGACCTGTTCGACGGTCTCGGGAAAGCCATTCAAGGACTGCTGCCGGCTCTTCCCCAAGTCGGCCGGGCTCTCGCCTCGCTGGGCTCGATTGTAGGCACCCTGGCCTCCCGACTCGGGCCCGCTCTCGGCGCTGCGCTCGCCGGCCTGGCCGACATCGTGACGATTCTGGCGCCGAAGCTTCAGCCGATCCTCGACATCTTGGGGTTCGGCCTGACGAACGCGATCGAGATCCTGGCTCCGCAACTGGCCAAGATCGCCACGGCGCTCGCGAATCTGATCACGCCGGAACTGCTCGCGCAGCTGGGCGCCGTTGTGGGCAACACCCTGCTCGCGCTCCAGGACAACCTGCCCCTGGTCGCAGACAGCTTCGTCAAGCTGCTCCAGGCAGTGGCACCGGTGATCCCTCCGTTGATGGATTTCGCGATCCGGATCATCCCGAAACTGTCCGAGTCACTGGTCAAGCTGCTTCAGGGCTTGCTTCCCGTGATCGACGTTCTCGGGAAACTCATCGCGATCGCAGCCAAGGGCATCAAGCCCATCGCTGATCTGACCGTCGCGCTGACGGGCCCCGGTGCGCTTGAAGCCATCAGCGCGTTATTCAGCGCGGTCAGCAAGCTGGTCCGGTCCCTGCCCAGGCTGTGGGAGCTCCTGACGACCGAGGCCAGCGCCGGGTTCAAGGCACTGACGGCCGCGATCTCCAGTGCGTGGTCGAGCATCACCACGACGACCAGCTCAGCGGTCTCCACCATCGCTAGCCGAACCAAGGCCGGATTCGCGCAGGTCGTTTCAGTCATTGCCTCCCGGCTCAGCGATGCCCGCACGACGGCGGCCTCGGCCTGGTCGGCGATCGTGAGCAACACCGGCGCCACGCTGGGGCCGCTCGTGGCCGCCGTCCGGCGCGTCCTCGACCAGGCTCTCGCAGTCCTGAAGAGCCTTCCCGGTCGAGCCGTGGACGCCATGGGTCCTCTCGGTACCGTGCTGGCCGGGGCCGGCCGCAGCCTCATCGGCGGGTTGGTCTCCGGCATCCGGAAGTCGATCCCGAGCGTGCAGGGCGTTCTGGCTGGGCTGACCGCGTCACTTCCTGACTGGAAGGGTCCGCCCGAGAAGGACAAGAAGCTCCTTCAGCCTGCTGGCCGCCAGATCATCGACGGCTTCATCGTCGGCATCCGCGAGCAGATCCCCGTCCTGCGGGGCGCCCTGCAGTCGCTAACGAACGCGATCCCGTCGATGGTCAAGGTCAACATCGGCAAGGTCAACTCCGTCATCGCCTCGATGTCGCGAGTCCTGACCGCCCAGCAGAAAGCGCACCTGAATGCCCTGATCAATCAGGCGCAAACAGGGGTCGCGGCAGTCGAGAAGGCACAAGCCGCACTGGCCGGGAAGGTCAAGGCGGCACAGACCAACCTCGACAACCTGAAGAAGGCCGCCGCCGACTACGCATCGGAGATCTTCGACAAGATCGTTGCCCCGGGCGACATCGGCTCAGGTGACGACCACTCCTACGTAGCGATCGTCGCGAACCTGACCAAGGCCCGCGATGCCGCGATCCAGTTCGAGCACGTCCTCGACCAGCTCCGCAAAGCAGGGCTGAGCAAGGCCGCACTCGATCAGATCGCCCAGGCCGGGCCCGATGCCGGCCTGGCGGCGGGGAAGTCGATCCTTGCCGCGGGCAAGAAGGGCATCGGCGAGATCAACGCCCTCCAGGCGCAACTCGCCAAGGCAGCATCCGCAGCAGCCAAGGTCGCGGCCGATGCGCAGTACGCGAACGGGATCCGCATCGCCGAGGGCTTGCTCAAGGGCCTCCAGCGCATGCAGAAACCGCTCGATGCCCAAATGACCCGCCTGGCCGACGTGCTCGTGGCGGCGATCAAGAAGGCGCTGAAGATCAAGTCGCCGTCGCGGGTGTTCATGCGGCTCGGCGGTCACGTCGGGCAGGGCTTCGCGATCGGTATCACCAATGCCCGCGCAGCCGTCGACAAGGCGCTGTCGGCGATGGCCGATCACCGCGCGGTCGGCTCCCGGATCTCGGGCGCCGTGGACTCCGCGCTGGCCACCTCCACCCCGTCGGGGTCGGGGCGAACTCTCCACTACTACGCCGCCCCGGGCAGCTCGATCTCGTCCGAGGAAGACCTGTTCACGGCGGCCGAACGCTCAAGGATGGTGAACTGGTAATTGCCCAAGCTGGTACTGAAGTCCACCGTCACCGGGCAGCTGTTCGACCTCGACAGCGTCCTCATGCAAGGCGACGACGAGTACGAGCGCACCGTCCCCGCCGAAGCACGCGGCGTGCAGGCCCTGGCCGGAGTCACCGGCCTGGGCCTGCCCGACGTTGCCACCCAGTGGCTGGAAGGCGCCGGTGACGGTGCCGCCTACCGCGGCAGGCGCGTACTCCCACGCGACATCGACCTGCCGATCTACGTCGACGGAAGCGATCGCGAAGGGCTCAAGGCGATCCTGGCCAGGCTCGCTGCGGTTCTCGCAGGCGAATGCGAATTCCGCATCGTCGATGACGACGGCACCTACTGGTACACGAAAGTGCATCGCGTAGGCGGAGGCCGCTACGTCTACGGCGAAGACACCACCGGTGAACGAGACCTCATCACCGTGCTGACTTTGCGAGCCGGTGACCCTTTCTGGACCTCGAGTCGGATGAGCACTGCGGTCATCAAAGCCTCTGGCGCCGGCCGAGGACTCCTCAACGGGTCACTGACCGCCCTGAAGTTCAAGTCGTCGCAGGCCTTCGGCGATGTCATCTTCGAGAACCGAGGCGACGCCCCCGCCTACCCGCTGTGGGAGATCACCGGCCCGGGAGCGAACTTCAAAGCCGTCTCCCCACTTGGCGAGATCTTGCAGTGGAACGGCACACTGCTGGCCGGGCAGAAGCTGTTCATCGACACGCTCACCGGCAGGGTCTGGGACAGCACCGGCGCCAACCGGTTCACCAACCTCGGAACTGCTCCCCGGATGTGGACCGTGCCGCCCGGCATCTCGACCGCGAACGTGACCATCACCACCGCAGCGGCCGGTACCCCGACTCGTGTGGCGGGATCGGACCGGACGAACTACGTCACCAATCCCAGCTTCGAATCGAACACCGCGGGCTGGACCTTCGCCGATTTCCTCGGCAATGCGAAAACCGCATCCCGGGTCACGTCCGACAAGTACTTCGGCACCGTGAGTGCATCCGTCACCGTCGACGACCATGTGCAAGCCCGGTTCACCGTGGCCGGGCTGACGGTTGGGAAGAAGTACTACGCCCAAGCACGCATCAAGATCCCGGCCGCCACCGGCGTGAACTTCGCCGGCGATCCATCGGCCGACATCCGCGCCGGTACCGACGTCACGAACTCCGCCTACACCTCCGTGCGCGGACAGTGGGTCCAGCTGATCTGCGAGTTCACCGCAAGTACGACCAGCCAGCTGATCCAGGTCGTGTTCCACCCCGGTACGCAGAGCGTCGGCGGCACTACAACCGGCTGGACCTACGCCGGACTCATCGACGCCGTCGCCGTCTCCGAGACCGACGACTACTTCGACGGCAGCTTCACCGACTCGCTGACCAACGACTACGAGTGGACCGGCACCGCGCACGCGTCCACCTCGAAGATGTGGGACATCGTCCAGGCCGGCGAGACCACCATCCAGCCGACCTGGCGAGACCGGAAGTGGCTGGTGATCTAGTGCAGCTCGACGAGATCACCGTCACCGTCCGGGACAAGACGCTCGCGATCCAGGGCATGATCCGCCCCGAAGACCTCGACCTGGAAGCCTCGATCGAGCACAACAACGTCGGCTCGTGGCAGCTCAAGCTCGCCGCCGAACACCCCCTCGCTCCGATCCTGCGCACCCCCGGCTCAGGCATCGTCGTCCAAGGGCCGGCCGACGTGCTGTTCTCAGGCCCCACCACAACGCCGGAGACCGCAATCACGGTCGACGACCCGGGCGGCACCGTCACCATCACCGGCGTCACCGACACCGTGATCCTGGCCGACGCCCTTGCCTACGCTGACCCCACCTTGGACATCAGCGTCGAAGGGCAGACCAAGGCCAACGACTGGCGCACCGGCAAGAGCGAAACGCTCATGCACCAATACGTCAACGCCAACATCGGCCCAGCCGCCATCGCCTCACGCCGCAAGACCAGCCTGATCATGGGCACCGATCTCCAGCGCGGCACGACCGTCACCAAAGGGCCGAGGTTCCAGCCGCTCGGCGAACTCCTCGCCGAGCTCACCATCCAACCGGCGCTCCAGCTCGGGTTCCGCGTCGTGCAGCGCGGCACCAACCTCGTGTTCGAGACCTACCAGATCACCGACAAACGCGGCCTGATCCGGCTCGACGCCCGCAACAGGACACTCGCTGGGCAGCGTGTTGCCCTGTCCCCGCCTGGCTTGACGACCGCGATCGTTGCCGGGCAAGGCGTCGGCTCCCAGCGTCAACTCTTCGAAATCACCACTGCTGCGTCGACCGCGGCACGGGCCGAGTGGGGACGGCGCATCGAGCGGTTCATCGACCGGCGAGACACCAACGACCCCGCCGCCCTCCAGGCGGCCGGCATCGAAGTCCTCAACGCCGAAGGCTTCACCGCACTCGCCGTCCAGGCGATACCGGCCGAAGACTCGTTCATGACGTTCGGGACCGACTGGTCCCTCGGCGACAAGATCACCGTCGTCGTCGAAAACCAGGAGCTCTCCGCCGACGTGACCGGCTTCGTCCTCAGGGCCAACAGCGACGGGTTCAAGGTTGGCGTCGTCATCGGAGACCCCCAAGGCTTCTCCACCACAGCTGCCCTGAACCAGCGCGTCACCAACACCGAACAGCGGATCTCCGCAATCGAACGCCAGGTCGAGATCGCCGCCCCCGAGCCCTGGACTAAACGCGCCACGATCTGGCAGACCACCAGCAACACCGCCACGATCCCGCACAACGTGTGGACCAAGATCCGGTTCGTTGCCGACCGCGGACAGTCCAGGTACCTCGATCCCGCGTTCCCCGACATCGGACACGAATGGGAGACCACCGGCGGCAACGGCTGGTTCTACCTTCCCACCCCTGGCCGCTACCAGATCAACCTCAACGTGACCTTCGCGCCCAGCACCGCCGGTGTCCGCTACGCCCGGGCGGTCTCGATGCTTCGAGGAAACATCACGCACACCGGCATACCTGCGACCAACGGCTGGGGCGGTGTCTACCTCAGCGTTCTGCACGTCGTCAGTGCAGCCGACGCCGAGGCCGGCGAAGCGATCCGCTTCGAACTGGTCCAAACCTCCGGAGCCGCCCTCGGCTTCCCAGATGCCTCTGACCAGTACCAGAACATGTCGATCCAGTACCTCGGCCGGGGTCTCGACACCTGACCCCCAGGAGACTCCCTTTTGGCTACCAGCTCATTCCCCTTCGACAACCAGGACTCCACCGAAGACCAGTACTCCAAGCTTTTCCGCGAACTCCAGACCTCCGGCGTCGCCGACACCAAAGGCGGCGCAGCACTGCGCGTTGAACCCACCGGCGGTATGGGCCTCGCGGTCCAGGCCGGGTTCGCGATCGTGCGCGGTCACGGTTTCCAGTCCACCGCCACCGAGGCTCTGACGTTGCCTGCGGCAACCTCCAGCACCGTCACCCACCTCGTCATCCTGCGCCTCGACCCGACCGCCAACTCGATCACGCTCGTGCTCGTGTCCGGCGCCGCGAACGGCGGCGCACCAGCGTTGACGCAGACCGACTTCGGGATCTACGAGATCGCTCTAGCCGCGATCGAGGTCGGGCCCAACGCGGTCAACATCGACCCCGCCAAGATCACCGACCTGCGGCCGTTCCTCGGCCACCAGGTCACCGCCTGGACCGCCGACACCCGCCCCGCTGCACCGCGGATGGCGCGGCTCGGGTTCAACACCACCACCGGCGCCTGGGAGTACTACACCGGCGCGGCGTGGAAGTACCTCATCGAGCCCGACATCTACAACCGGCTCACCGCGCTGGAAACCCAGCCGTTCATGAACCGCCAAGACGCGCAGATCCTCGGCGCCGCCAGCTACAACGTGCAGGATCGCACGTCGACCGGGCTGAACTGGGTCACAGCCGAGACCTCGTCTGGCATCACCTACAGCCCGTCGACCGGACGGTTCGTCGTCTCGAAGCCGGGCCTGTACAAATACGCGATCCGCAACACCTTCACCGCCTCGGCCGCCGACGCCGGACGGCGCCACCTCAACCTGCTCAAGAACGGCGACGGCGCCGACTTCGACACCCGCCCCGCAGTCAAAGACAGCTTCACCACCCTGCGGCTGTCCGGAGAGATCCGGCTGACCCCGAGCGACTACCTGTCCACCGAGGTCTGGCACAACGCCGGCGGGCTACTCGCCATGATCTCGACCGACGGCTACCAGCACTTCTCACTACGCCGGGTCGGCCCATGACCGCACTCAACCCCGAACTCCTGGCCGCAATCGGTTCCGGAGTCGTCGGCGGTGGTGTCATCACCGGCCTCGTCAACGCGTGGGTCGCCCGCAAACGCGTCCCTGCCGAGACCGACAGCATCATCGTCACCGGTGCCGAGAAAGCCGTCGTCGCACTCCAAGCCGTACTCCAGGCCGAGACCGCCCGAGCCGACCGTGCTGAAGCCGAAGCCGACCGCGAACGGCAACGACGCGTCGCCCTCGAAGACAAGCTCGACCTCATCCAGGCCGCGCTCGACGAAGCCCGCAGCGAGCTGCACGCCCTCACCGCCACCGACTGACATCCCCAAGCCGAGAGCCCCCGAACGCACAACGCGCCCGGGGGCTCTGGTCTGCCTGCCCAAACCCTTGGAGGAACACACCCGAATGCCCGTCTCACAAAACGGCTGGAGCGCCAACGATCGCTCCGTCACCCAGTCCTACACAATCCCCGGCACCACCCGAGCAGTTCGCCTCCGCAAGGGCGACGCCGGCTTCCTGCTCTGCCACTTCGCGGCCTGGTTCGACAAGAACATCGAGTCGATCGACAACGACAAGGTCATGGACGACTGGGGCTACGCCGAACGTCCCATCCGCGGCAGCTCCAAGGTGCTCAGCAACCACGCCTCGGCCACGGCGCTCGATCTCAATGCCACGCGCCACCCACTCGGCAAGGTCGGCACGTTCCTGTCCGGGCAGTACATCAAGATCCGGCGGCAACTGAAGGTTTACAGGGACCCGGTCACCGGCAAGGTCGTCCTGCGCCACGGCATCGACTACCACGGCCGCAAGGACGAGATGCACGTCGAGATCGTCGGCACCGCCGCCCAAGTCGCTCGTGTCGCAGCCAAGCTGCGCGGCACCCCGACAACGCCGCGTCCGACAGGCGAACTGATCTCGCTCGGCGCGATCGCCTACGCAGCCAAGGGCGGCTACTTCCACCTCGGACAGAAGCCCGCCGAAGACGACGCCCGCTCGGTTCTGACCTGGCTTGGACGCGTGCGCGTCGCATCAGCTCGCGACATCCGCGTCTGGGAGCAACTACTCCGTGCCGCCAAGGCCAGCGACAAGGCCACCGACTGGAAGCGAGCCGGCGCCCAGTACGCGGGCATCATCCGCCGATTCCAGGTCACCCACGGCCTCACCGCGGACGGCGTCGTCGGGGCGAACACCAAGGCCAAGTTCAAGGCGCTACTGGTCCACGACAACTACCGAGTTGTCGCGTGACCGGCCGCCATCGCAAGACCAATCCCACCACCACTGGAGGAATCACCGTGTACCGAAAGCTCACCTCAGCCTCGACCAAGCGAGCGATTCGCACTGGCTTCGATGTTGCCCTCGGCATCCTTGCTGTTCTTGCCGTTATCGTGCCCTCGCTGCACGAGTTCGGCCTCAGCATCGACAACGAGGCCTACCTCGGTGGTCTCGTCCTGGCCGCGACCACGCTCATCTCCAAGATCCGAAACAAGCTGGAAGACCTCGGCTTTCTCACGGCCTTCCTGAAGGACAACGAGTCCTAGAGCAACCTGCCCCCGCCCTAGGCGGGGGCATCGGCTCATTTCTCCGCTGAAGTGGATGCCAGACGTCGGCTCGACCGCGCAAGCATCACACTCAATGTGAGCGTGTCGCGGCTGTCACACAGTTGCGCATAGTCCCACAACTTGACATTAGGCCCTCGCAGGCCCGACGCTTGTCGGCGGAGAGTTGCGATCGGGGGATTGTGATCCCAGCCTATGGATCGAGGTGGGAAAGCTCATGACTCGTGCGTCCAAGGTAGTAGATGTGGCGGAGGCGAAGCGTCTCCTCGCAGACGGAAAGACTTACCAGGAAATGGTCGACTTCTATCTTGAGAAGTACGGCATCGAGACATCCATCTCCATGTGGGCTGGCCGCCGTCGCGTCTGGGGCCTCGAAGATCGATCCGCACAGCGAGACGTAGACATCATTCCTTGGGACAACATTGAGCAGCGGTGGCACTGGAACAACAAGCTCCTGATGCTCAAGGTCGCCCAGCGTCTTGCGGCCGGCATGGAGGTTGCCGAGATCAGCCGCAGCCGCTATGAGGCATGGCTGCGCGAGCGCACCGCGAAGAACGAGGTCGTCTCTTACGAGCCCGACAATCCCGAGGACGAGGGCTTCTACTACCGCGAGCGTCGACCGGGCATCGACCTGGGACTCGTGCGGGTACCCGACACTGCATGAAGCTGCAAGTACTGCAGCTTCGTGCAGAAAAGTTGCATGAAGCTGCAACGCCTTATATGTAACGCCTCCAGGGCCAAGCCGTGGAGGCGTTGCTATGCACAACTACTTGCATGCGCATACTTGTCACATCAGCCACCCCGATCTAATGTGGACGCTTGAAACATAGCGATCACTATTTTTTGGCCCACCGCCCCGGGCCTCAGTGTCGGCGCAGGCGGCTAGCGTCAACCCGGCCGACACAGGGCGGGCCACCGCCCCTGCAGCAGACCTGGACGATCGTGCGTCGTGGCGCCTGGCCGCACGCACATATCTCATGGGGGGATAACAGTTAGATGGCTCGGGAGTTCTACGTACTCGGAGTGGCCAGATCATCGTGCGTTGTCTCGGCGCCCGAGATCACGATCCAGGCGAACTTCGACGACGAGGACCACTGGATGGAGGTCGCACACGACCACAAGCCCGGGACACTCGCCCAAGCCCTGAAACTCTTGCGCAGCCTAGGGCTGGCCGTCATCCCTGACGCCGAGTCCAGGTGGGACATAGGCAGCGATGTTACGAGGTGCTACTTGGTTGAGGATTCCCCATTTTGACAGTTAGGAGATTGCGTGAAGGTAGTTTTTGCTAAGCCAGCAAGTGCTTCTACTCCGTCAACGCGTCCTGCGGGCGGGGACAGCAAGGTCCCGCGCGATGGCCGGGATCGGCCCCGTATCCGCATTGCCTGCGACGCCCAAGGTTGCACCCGCGGACGGGTTGCGTCGGAGAAGCGACCGGGCGCCACAGTGAAGTGCAGGAAATGTGGCCAGAATGGCGCCGCACCGGGCGAGATCCTTCGCAGCTATACACGCGTGACCAGCTACATCGACGTTCTCGAGGACAAGTCCAGCATCCACGCCTGGGATATGCGGAACGTCTTGCTCGGCGTCGCACGCGACCCGGATCTACTCAACGGCGTCCTCAGCAAGAACCCCGAATTCAAGCAACACAAGGACTGGCTGAACAGGCGAGCACAATCCGCGAAGAAGGTTGCCGGAGCCAACGAAAAGTCAGACAAGGGCACCTACAAGCACAGCCTGTCCGAGCTGATCGATCGCGATGAGCAGCTTCCCGACGAGGTGACGTTCGGGGACATCCTGGACATGGACGGATACAAGCGAGGAACCAGATTCTTCAACGTCTCCGACATCGAAGGACTCGTCGTCGTCGACCAGCTCAAGGTCGCCGGCACCCCCGATCGCGCGTCAACCTGGGCCTGCTACCGCCATATCACCACCGACGAGCTCGGGATGTTCACCTGCGATCCCGGACGCAACTGGGCCTACGTTCCGCTGATCGCACCCGACGGATCCGTGATCCTTCCAACAGACAAGCTCATCACGGACCTGAAGACAGGCACGATCGAGTACGGCGGCCTCAAGATGGCCATGCAGCTGTCCATCTACGCTCGCGGAGAGTGGTACTCCCACACGCCCGCCAACCTCGGCGACTGCCGCACACCGATCGAGAACGTGCGCACCGACTGGGGCATCATCATGAACCTTCCAGCCGACACCGGCGAGCTGGAGCTCTACTGGGCAGATCTGTCACTCGGCTGGGAGGCCGTGCAGCTGGCAGGCCAGGTCAGAGACATGCGCAGTCGCGGGCGTTCAGCCCTGACACGGTTCGAGCTCCCGATGCCGGAGTCGCTTGTTGCGTGAATGCGCAACTGTGGTATTATGCGTAACTGTGGTTCCTACTGATTCCCGAGAGAGAGGCACCTACCGCGTGGCAGCAAGCGTAGACATGTTTGCTGGCGGCATCCGCCAGACCTTCATCAACGACAAGCTTGGATGGACAGTCGCCTTCCAAGGCTCCATCGACCGCACGACCGAGGACATCACCCGCTTCTTCGGACTCAACAGCGAAGGGCTCACTCCGTTCGAGATCCATCTGTCGGCGGCTGCTCAGGCAAACGCAGGTCAGCTTGTGGTTGAGGCGTTGGAGGCCGCGCCGGTCAGCGCTGGCGCCTCCGGTGAGACGCGGACGGCGCCAGCGCCAAGTGTGGCCACGACTGCCGGCGATCCATGGGCAGCCGCACAGGCCGATCCGCCGACGCCTGAGCCTGCGCCCACAGAGCCGCGATCACCCCAGGACGCGATGCTCGACACCATCGAAGCCACGGGAGATGTGCAGTCCCTTCAGCGGCTGTGGGCTGAAAATCGTCGATTCTTCGACGACAACGCCGAGGTGTTCGCCGTTTGGAAGGCCCGTGGCAAGCACCTTCAAGCCAGTGCCCAGTAGCCCTGCCTTCATCAGTTGACCACAACCGAATATCGAGAGGACGACTCACCAGTGAAGAACACTCTGAAGTCCATCCTGCCCACCACCAAGACCCCGACTGAGCCCACGCTCGGCGAGCGGTACGGCGCGGCACTCGCGCTGCATGGCGCGGCCACCTCGGTCTTCAAGGCGGCTCACGACGACCTGGTGCAGGCCGAGGCCGAGCTTTCTCGGATCGGGAGCGAGGCTCACGCTCAGATCGAGCAGGCAGAGGCCGACCACAAGGTCACCGTCGCGAGCTTGGAAGACAAGCTGCGGGCCAAGGTCAACGACCTGACCTTCATCGCTGACATGGCCTACGACGACGCCTACCGCGCCTACGAGCGCGCGGAAGTCATCCGCCCTCTCGTCGCCTGAACAAGCTCCCGCTGTACCCCGGTACGGCACCGCATCTACCGCACGACCGCTACACGTACGACTACAACTTAATAAGGAGCACGACCATCACCTGCACGAGTCCGTTCAACAAGCCCTCCAGCTCCGGCGGCTTCTTCAAGCCCGACCTGCACATCTCCGATCTCGCGCTCATCATCGAGCCGAAGTCGATCGCGCGGGACATGCGTAACGAGTACGAGGGTAAGGTCACTACCCGCGATGAGGTCACCGCGGATATCACGATCTTCCGGAACTCACAGAACGTCGAAACCAAGACCCCCCACGAAGTCGTCAAGGACGCCGTCATCACGCATACCGCGTTGGCGAACGAGGCCGAGCGCAACATCGGCCAGGTCCTGCTCTGCGTCGTCCGGAAGGTGAAGAACTACTACGCCTTCCAGGCCGTCACCGACCCAGCGGTGGAGGCCGCGGCCGGCGAGTACTTCGAGCGGCGCGACGGCGAGCTCGCCGAGGCCATGGCCAATGTGCCGGCCTTCGACTGAGCGGGGGCGCTGAGTGCTGACCGCGTCGAGGTCCCTCGCGCTCAACGCCGAAGCCGGACGCGAACTCCCTCGCGTAGATGCCTTCTCGGCCCTCTACGCGAAGGGGGTTCGCCCCCGGCACGGCGAAGTCATCATGATCTTGGGCCGCTCCGGCTCACAGAAGTCCGGCCTCGCCCTGTTCTGGGCGGCCGAAATGAACCTGCCCACCCTCTACTTCTCCGCAGACATGAGCGCCTTCACGGCCTCAGTTCGCCTAGCCTGCAAGGAAACCGGCGACGACACCGAAGTAGTCGAGCGCGCCATGGCCCAGGGCGGCCCTGCCCGGGACAAGTACATCGAGGCGCTGGACCGGCTGAACATCACCTTCTCATTCGGCTCGCCGATCACCTGGCGCCAGGTCGACGAGGAGCTGGAAGCCCAGCTGGAGCTCAAGAACGAGCACGCACGCGTGATCATCTTCGACAACCTCATGGATTTTGAGGGTGGCGAGACCGACTACAGCGAGCAGATGGCAACCATGCAGACCATCACCGAGCTCGCCCGCACGACAGGCTCCACGGTCTTCGTGCTGCATCACGCCACCGACAAGTCCCAAGAGGCCCGGACCGCGCCGTTCGACCCGCCCCCGCGGTCGGACGCCAAGAACGGCTTGGCCGAGAAGCCCGAGCTGACGCTCGGCGTCGGGCTGGACCCCAACACGCTTGAGTACAAGATCGCTTGCCTTAAGCAACGCATGGGGCCCGCCGATCCGTCCGGGCGCAACTTCGCGATTCTTCAGGCCGAGCCCAGCAAGACCCGCTTCCACAAGTACGCCGGACTCCGCTCCCCGTAGCGGCGACCAACCCCATAACTGAATAGAGGTGAGGCAGTGCGAGTCGCAGGCTTGGACCTGTCGCTCACGTCGACCGGAATTGCCGTCATCTGCGACGGCGCCCCGGAGTTCACCCACACGGTGAAGTCGACCGGCACCAAACACGACACCTTGGCCCAGCGCTACGAGCGCCTGGGCCGTCTCTCGTTCGAGATCGCCGATGTCGCAATCGGAACCGCGGACATCGACCTGGCCGTCATCGAGAGCCCGAGCTACGGCTCGAAGTTCGGCTCCCCACACGACCGCTCAGGTCTGTGGTGGGCCGTCGTGCGCGAGCTCATGGCCGAAGACATCCCAGTCGCCACGGTGTCACCGCAAGGCCGCGCCAAATACGGCAGCGGCAAAGGCAACGCCGGCAAAGCTGTCGTGTTCGCCGCAGCGGTCGAGACCTACACGCCGCTCGGATTCAACATCCCGAACCACGACGTCGCCGACGCGGTGATCCTCGCCGCCATGGGCAGCCGACACCTCGGTCACCCAGTCGCAGACATCGACTCCAGCCGTGCCGTCGACGAGAAGAAACTCGAGGCCATGGGAGGCGCAGCGTGGCCGACCTGACCCCGGTTCCGCCCGGCTACGACGCGTCGCTGATGGTCGTCGACGCGGCCATCTCGTTCCTGTGCGATGCCGAGCCCGGCGCCTGTACGGAGATCGACACGTTGGAGGAGTTCTTCCTCGGCCAGCCGCTCAGCCCGTTCGAGCTCGACCGCTCCCACCGCGCCGAGGGCGTCGCTCGATGAGGTTCGCCCGACCCGAGCCCGACCAACCACCTGACGCAGAACGGCCCGACCTGGCCGCGACCTTCGAGCACTTCGGCGTCGCCATGTCCGGCCGAGCGAGCCAGATGGTGCGCTGCCCGGTCCACGGCGACCGCAACGCGTCCTGCTCGGTCAACACCGACAAGCAGCTCTGGAACTGCCACTCCTGTGGCGCAGGCGGTTCCGCCTGGGACCTGATCATGAAAATGGAGGGCATCGACTTTGACGGAGCGCGAGCCTTTGCAGCCGCTCTCGGTCTCCCAACTGGAGACACTGGAAGAAGCCACAGCGACCTACCAACGGGCCGTTACGCCGACCGTCGCGCGGTATCTCCTCGACCGGGGAATCGGGCGCGAGGAGGCACTTACCAACCGTCTTGGCGTCGTCGCTGACCCCATCCCGGGCCACGGCAAGTACGAGGGCCGGCTCGCCATCCCCTACCTGGATCGCGCTGGCCAACCGCTCTCGATCCGGTTCCGGTGCATCCGCGAAGGCTGCGATCACAAGCCCTATCACGGCAAGTACGAGACCGTGAAAGGCGAACCGGCCCGCATGTACGGGATCGAGTCCATCTTCGATGCCCGCGACGAGATCCACGTGACCGAGGGCGAGCTCGATCGCAACATCCTCAAGAAGCTCGGGCTCCACGCCGTAGGGGTTCCTGGAGTGCAGTCCTGGCAACCACACTGGCGCCGGATGCTCGCCGGGTTCAACCGCGTCTGGGTCTGGGCCGACCCCGACGACGCAGGCGCCGAGCTCGTCAACACGCTCACCCGCCAGCTGCGCCAGGCCAAAGGCGTACGGCTCCAGGCCGACGTCACCGACACCTACCTCGCAGGCGGGCCAGAGGCAATCTTCGCCGCCCTCGGCCGGGAGCTGGAGGTCGCGGCATGACCCAGCCCGATCTCAGCCTGCCCGGTACGCCGGGACCGAAGCTCCAGCACGCCTGGGACAACCTCGCCGACCCAGCACGCCAGCCGTTCCACGAGCACCTGTTCGGCGGCACCAGCGCCGACTGGCTCTCCCGGTGGCTCCAGCTGGCCGGCACTCCGGTCTCGGCCTCATCCATCCGCACCTACCGCCGATCACTTCAGGAAGGAGTGTGAGCGTGCGCGACGAACTCCTTCAGCAACTCCTCGACAAGCCAGTAGGACCAGCCATCGCCAGCCGGGCAGTCGATCCCGAGCGCGACTTCACCAAGCAGATCGAGATCACCGGCGACGAAGCCAGCGTCACCGTCAAGGCAGCCCGCGGCGAAGCCGACGAAACCGCCGCCCGCCAGTACCTCATCGACAAGGGCGAGAACCCCGACGAATGGGAAGCCACCGGATTCCGGTCCGGCGAATGGACCATGGCCAACGGAGACACCGGAGAGTCGAACCGCTACAGCTTCCGCCGCATCTCCGCACCCGGACCTTTGCCCGTGCCGGTCGACGAACTCGTGGCCTTGGTCTCGGACTACCAGCCCGTCTTGAACCGCCCACAGGGCAGCTATGGCTTCCTGGTCCTGCTCGGTGACATGCAGTTCGGCAAGGTCGACGGTGACGGCCCGGCCGGCACCCTCCACCGAACCCTTGACTGCCTCAACAAGGCCGCCGACCGACTCATGGCGTACTCCGAGATGTTCGACATCGGACACGTCCACATCGCCTGGCTCGGCGACCACATCGAAGGCTTCGAGTCCCAAAGCGGAGCCAATGTCTGGCGGACCCAGCTCACCCTCAACGAGCAGATCCGGCTCACCCGCCGCGTCATGATGCACGCCCTCCGACTCTTCGCCCCCATGGGATCCCGGATCACCATGGCCTCCGCACCGGGCAACCACGGTGAAGCTGTCCGCATCAACGGCAAGGGCATCACCAGATACGACGACAGCCACGACACTGAATCACTCATCGCCGTCGCCGATGCCGCAGCCCTCAACTCCGCCGCCTTCGGGCACGTCGAGTTCTTCGTCCCAGACACCGACGAGCTCACTGTGCTCGTCGACGTGGCCGGCACCAAGATCGCCCACGCCCACGGCCACCAATGGCGACCCGGCAAGCACTTCGAGTGGTGGCGCGGCCAAGCGTTCAACAAGGCCAGCGCCATGCACGTCGCCGATCTCCTCGTGGCTGGCCACCTCCACCACGAGTACACCGACTCAGACGGAGCCCGCCAATTCATCCAGCCCCCAGCCCTGGAATCCGAGAGCACCTGGTGGCGCCATGCCAAGGGCACCACCGGAGCACCCGGACTGGTGGTCGCACTGACCAAGGACGGACTCACGGACCTCAAGGAAGTGATCCGTTGAGCGAGATGCATGTCGACTGGACAGTGCTCGACGTATCTCACGTCGAGCCGGTCATCTTCCAAGCCGCCCGATCGATCAGCAAGAACGTGCGCTACCAGAACGCCGTCGAAATCGAAGACCTCCAGCAAGAAGCCCGCATCCTCGTCGCCACCAAACCCGACCTCCAAGAGTGCGTCGACGAGGGACTGATGGGTCTGCTCCACAGTCGCCTCGTCCGCGACCTAGCCGACCTCTACAAAACAGAAGCCCGCAGGAAGGACAAGGCCGTCTCCTACGAACTGCTCCTCGATACCCGCGGAGCCGCCTAGTGAACTACGACCGCGCCCTGGTCGAACACCTACTCCCCACCCTCTGGGACCCCGACGCCGTCTTCGGCGTACCAGTCCCTTCCGCCCCGCCGGCCGACATGCCCAGGGGGTCCGTCAACAAGAAAGAAGGCAACACCCTCTGGGCACATCTCGCGGACATCCGCAGCGGATGGGCCGACACCCCGCTTACCGTCAACGAGCGACGAGCTCTAGTCCTCCGATTCGGCATGGACTGGACCGAGACCGAAATCGCCAAGAACCAGCACACCTCCCAGCCACGGATCTCCGTGCGCCTCTACACAGGCGTCGGCAAGATCGTTGCCCACCTCAACGGATGCGAGTTTACCGAGCAACTAGCCTCGTAAGCGCGATCGAGCCCCAGTCGTCAAAGCGACTGGGGCCTTTACTTCTTTGTGGCGACTTTCAGTCAGTCGGCTTGTTCCGCCAGGCCCGGGTCCGCCTCGGCCTCTACGGGAACTTCCATGATCGCTGGGTTGCTGCTCAGAACGAGTGCGAGATGCGCATCCGCCAGCTCGGCGGGAGGCAGGTGCCCCCCTTTCAAGATGCGGCGACGCCGAAGGCCAAATGCGAGGATGCCTCGACGTTCAAGCTCGCCCAAGGCCGTGCCTAGGGTCCTCTTGGCGTTGCGGACCTGCCCCAGGCTCTCCTCGATGTCTCGGGATATCTCACCGTAGTCCCTGGCGAGTTGCAGGAACTCGTCGGCGAGGTCCACCAGCTCTGGATCACCTGTGTCTTCGTCATCCAGGCCGGTCACCCAGTACCGTCCAGCTCCGGCCATGATGTCCCAGACCTGCGCTCCGGTCGTGATTCTCAGAAGAGGGTTCCCGCCAGGCAACTCGGGGTCGTCTGGGTGCGGGACGACCCGTATCTGACTATCGTCGACTAGTTTCTTCTTCGCCCAAGCCTCGTGTTGTGCTTTTAGCTGACGTAGCTTTTCGGCCGGCCATGCCTTGGGTTGAGCATCGACAATCGTGTGATCGTCTGGGCACAACAGAACCAGGTTGTCGTAGCAATCAACCAAGGCCTGATCGATCTGTCCACCACGCGGTCCGTCGGTGCTACGCGCCACAATGTGCGCCTCCTGACCAACAACCGCCTCCCTGTCGCCCTCGGTTGCATCGGCAACCAGCGGTTTGCGACAGATGGCGCACAGACCGTGCGACCTGCTCCACAAGATCTTCCGATCGCGGTCAGATATTCCCACGGCCGCGATGATACGCGCGAAAACCAGCAAGTCCACCGCGAATGTCGCCGCCAAGGAACGAACTGAGGCCCCAACCTGCGGCGAAGGCTGGGGCCTCAGTTTCAAACCTGCAGTTCGTTGTACGTTGCTGCGTTTTCGTAGGAGGCGACGCGGCTCTTGATGAGGGCGATCGCTTGGTCGCGGCTGTCGTCGGTGTTCGCGACGAGTTGGTGGGTGGAGCTGGTCTTGAAGAGCCAGTCGTGGATATGGCGATCTACGAGGTGTCTGTATCGGGGGTCGTAGTCGTGTGTGGCAATTACTGGCTCGGCGGGATCGAGTTCTGTGGCGAGCAGGAGCTCGTAGCGTGGCGATTGGCTGGCGACGAGCTGCTCGAGTCGCTCAGTCGTCGTTGGGTCGCTGGCTTCACCGCGGAACTCAAGGGCTGCGGTGTAGTAGGCGAGAGCGTCGATTGGCGCGCGGTCGGTGAGGACTACGTCGGAGTCAGTCGTGTGAGCCAGCTCATCTGCGATGCCTGCTGCGATGACCCACTCCGTCGAGATGACGGTGTGGCGTTGCATCTTCGGAAGACCGATAGCTGCGGCGCGTTTGCCGAGTCCGTGAACGCGAGCTACCCGGAGGCCAGCCGCGCGCAGCTCCATCTCCGCGCGCCGCATAAGGACGGTCTTTCCGGTGGAGTGCGTTCCGGTTATGGCGATGTGAACAGGAGTAATCAAAACAGGGTGTCCTCGGGTTCTGGTTTGGGTGCGCCCGGCATGCCTGGAGGGACCGCGGCGGCGATCAGCGCTTCCCAGGTCGGATAGCTGTCGGCGAGCGCCAGGAAGAGACTGCTGGTGGCGTAGGCGTCGAAGGTTGCTCGGTGACGCTGCGCTGGGGCTTGGGTGAGGTCGAGGCCGGCGTGGGCGATCAGCGCGTCGAGGTTGTACGACGGCAGGCCCGGCCAGGTCGCTTTGGCCAATCGGAGTGTGTCGATGACTCCAGCTGGCCGCCAGAACGGTAGGTGCTGGCCCAGGACACGATAGTCAACGTGAGCGTTGTGGGCACAGATCCACGACTCGCCCAGCAGTTTGGCCACGTCAGGAGCGACGACGTCCCAGGTGCGTTCGTCTGCGAGCACCGCGTTGGTAAGTCCGTGGATTCGGGCAGCGAACGGGGTCACCGGAACCGGTGGGCGGATGAGCCAGGCGCCGGCGGTGCTCGTGTCGGGTTGGCCTTGCCGGATCGGCAGGGCCGCAACCTCGACGAGGTCGGGCGGGTTGGCGCCGTTGCCTTCCACGTCGACGACAAGCAGTTCGGGCCAGGTGCTCGTGTTCACTGTTCCTCTTTCGCCTTGTCCCAGCCGATGTCGGCTCGTCCGTGGCGCCGGTGATGATGCGGTTTGGCCGCGTCGTGGACCTGGTAGCCATGGGTGTGTTGTAGCCAGTAGCGGGGTGGTTCGTTGAGCCCCTCGACGATGACGGCTCTGTCGGTGATGACGACATCGCTGGTCGCGCCAAGTTGGCGGGCTTGGGAGTTCACGGTATCGAGATCTGGCTTCTTCCAAGCGCTCGCGCAGACGGCGAGTTGTGACATCGGGCAGATGTCGCAGAGGTCACGAATGCCGTAGTGCCCGTTGTAATCCGGTTCGCCGTGCGCGTATGTGACGGCGCAGCTTGTTTTGCGGAAGAGCTCACCGTAGGGAGCCTCGATGTCATCGGTACGGCGGAACCGGGCGAGAATGCGCTGTTCCGATACTTCCGGCATGATCTTTCGCCGGGCGGTCTCGTCGTACGGCATGGGGATGCCGTGGCTCTCGTAGTACTCGGCGATCTCGTTGCGGAAGAAGAGACCTGTGAAGACAGTGGCGTGCGCGTGCTCGGACAGTTCGAGGGCGCGGTCGATATCGGCGTCGCTGTCGTTGAGCCCCGGAACGATGGGTCGCCAGTACAGGATGGTGCGGTATCGCTGGGCGTGCTCGTAGAGCGTGCGGAGACTGCGTGCGGCGATCTGAGAGTCGACTGGCTCGATTCGTGGGTCCTTGATCCCTGAGTGCGTGACGAGCACGGTCAACTTGATGTTGGTGAAGCTGTTGAGGATGTCGCAGTCCTCGGGTTCAACTCGCCAACGGGTGATGACAAGCACGTGGTTCTTGAGGCCGCGCTGGTCCAGTAGGCGAAGGACGTTAAAGGTATGTGGCTTTACGACCGGCAGCATCGGGTCAGTTGCTCGGTTGAAGATCTGGATCGGTGTGACGTCGGTTTGGAAGTACGGGTGGCTCGTCAAGAGATCCACGGCGGCCTCGTCGGACATCAGGGCTCGCGGGGTCTTCAGTTCGAAGTTGCTGAACAGGTGCCGTACGCAGTAGCCACAGTCCAGCGGGCATCCGATGATGTGATTCAGTGAGAGTCCGGACTTTCGGTACTCGATGGTGTCCGCGAGCTCCGGCTTCAGGGCGCTGATCTGCTCATTCGTGAGCAGCGGCAAGGATCGTCGGGCGATGGTTGGCGGTGTCATTAGTTACCTCCTACGTCGAGCAGGGACCAGGCGTTGGCTCCGTACCAGGTGCCGAAGTCACGGCATGCGGCCGTAGCGTCGTCGGAGGCATGGACCAGGTTGTCGATCAGTCGTGCTTGCGAAGTGGCTAGGCTGAGCGAGTCCGCACCGAGGTCGGCTCGGATGGTGCCGGGTGCGGCTTGGGTCGGGTCGAAGTGCCCGAGCAGTGACCGGACGAGGGCGGGCGTGTCAGCACCTTCGGGGCCGTGAGCAAGAGCGACAACAACCTCCTGTCCGACATAGTTGTCGCGCAGGCATCTGACGATGTCGCGATCGGGAAACCAGTCCTTGTTGACCAACATGTCCCAGTAGTGAATGAAGATCTGCCAGTCCTCAACGACGACCTGACGCTGCGCAAGGACCAGCACATGACGCTGGATTCGGTCCAGAACGTCATTGATTAGCCCTCGGCGAATGCAGTCTGGCTTGAGCAAGATGACGCTCCAACGAGTCCAGTCCACCCCACCGAGCACGAACTCACCCGGGCCTGGTGACTGCTTCACGATGAGACCTCGAACGGGGCGATCCGGCGTGGCCAGCGTCGCGCCATGAGCCAGCGAAGCCCGGGATCGAGCGCGTTCATGACGACGTCATCGACGGTGTCAGCCGGGCAATGGACGAGTTGTCGTTTGGCTTCGAACATCAGTAGGACCTGCTGCCAGTACGGGTCAAATCCCATCTCGGCGATCTCGCTTGGCTGATACTGCCGCGCGTTGGTGCGCAGCGCTGCCTCGTGCCTCAGCAGCTCAGAGATCAGCTCAGGGCTGGTGTCCTTCGGCATCGCCCGCACCTCGAACTGCGGCCGCTGCGCGCGGTCGCCGGCCTCCTGCAAGGTCCGCCGTGCACGGGCGAAGTCGCGATCACCTATATGCGCCGAGCCGATGTGGTGGGTATAGGTGCCAACCTCCAGCCCCAGCTGGATCGCGGCGAACTCCTGAATCATGGTGAATGAGAAGACATCGGCCAGAAGTCCACGGTCGACGTCGTTGGCGCGCATGTAGCAAACCATGTGCAGACGCCCTTCCCGCTCCAACAGGTGCAGCGCCACCACGCAAGAGATGTCAGGGTTCGCCTCGACTGCTAGTTCGTCACGGCCGAAGATCTGCAACACCCCGCGCTTCGAGTTGGGCTCATTGCGCAGCAGATCCAGAACCCGGTCGAACGGGCTCACAGTGTCGCCGTCGAGCGGTTTGAAGATCCGAGAACCGTACGCCGAGCCGACGATCGATATGCCGTCGCGCGAGTCGCCGCGCATGCGGGGTGCGTAGTACCCGATCATGTCGAGGTCGTTGCGGCCGGCCAGGTACCACAGTGCTTCGGCGTAGTGGAACACCGGATTGACCTGCCTGGCCGCCAAATACGCCAACCGATCTCGCGGATCGGCGATCTGGAAGCTCAGCCCAAGACACTCACGGCTTTCGTTGCCCCGCGGCGCATTGCGGAACTCGAAGTCGTTGGTGACGTGGTCAAGTACTGCTAGATAGGCCTGCTCGAAGGCAGGGAATGTTTCGGGGCTAAGCACAACGTTCTCCTTGGCGAGTGGGGGTTCCGAGATCAGTCCGGCATCCAGCCGACACCGCGACCCCGCCCGCCTGCCAATGCATCGGGCGAAGCCATGCCGACAGCACGTCAGCCGGCGGCTCGGGTGTTCGAGGTGAGACGGATGTGGCGTCGCGTACCAGCACGGTCGCAGCACCGCCCTGCGCTCCGGCCGTGCTCGCCACAGGGGGTGCCACACCCGTCTCACCGCTCTTGGGAAGTGGCCCGCGCTGCCCTCGCCCAGGCGCGCCCGAGGGCGACGAGGGCAGCGGAGCCGTCCGAGAACCGCGCATTTGGCTCTCGGGGTGGAACGGCGAACGAGGAGCGGCCCAATCGCTGCCCGCCCGCTCGCCGGCATTTGAGGGAGGTCCGATACGTCGCCCTGTGGCATTCGGGGACGTACCGGACCTCCGGGTGAGGGACCGGCTCTGCGGTGAGGTTTCGCAGCGTGTCGATCGCGCCGGTCCCTGGTCAAAATGCAACGGGACGGTCACCACTGTCGCCCCATCGACAGCAAGCTCGCGCACCACGGCCGCTGCGTCGCCAAGTGGAGCGAGGTGAAGCAGTGCAGGAACGGCGACGACGCACCCACCCTGCTCCATCGGGAGTGCAAGACGCAGTGCAGCAAGACCCCGCGAACCGGAGTCCACTGTGTCGGTGAAAATGCCGCCCAGCTCCAGGCCGTTCTGCCGCGAGTAGGCAACGAATCTCGCCATCACCTCGCCACGGTCCTTTGCGGTCATCATGAAGTGCTGCCGGTAGTAGCAATGAACTCGTTGCATGACGATCCCCCCGTTCAGGTTGATAGTTCAGCGATCAAGGGCGTCTGGGCACCGCGTGCACGGCCAGGCAGCACCGCATCCGCAGCACAGGCCGTCCCAGCTCGCCGCAGGCACCCGCTGCCCGGTGGATAGCGGGTATTCGAAATCTGACGGCACACGACCGGGTCGCATCTCGTCTAGGAACTGCACTTCGGTGGCGCCGTTGTGGCCGTGAACCGCCTTCACGCCGTCGATGCCCGTCTCGAAGGTTGTGGTGGTTGCGTTCTCTCCGGGCCACCGCAGAGCCACGGCACCATCGCTCCAGACGACTCCCTCAGCGACGTGCCCGGTGCCCGATACCCCCGACACATCCAGATGCCGATCCAGCACAAACACGCGAGGTCGAGAGTCCCAAGCTGCGAGTGCCATCAGATTTCTCACTCCTGTCGCATCCACTGATCTGCCGCTGGTCAAGTCCTTGGGCGGGTCGTCCGAGGTGACGTAGCGCTTTCTGCTGCTACCTCTTCGAGTTTGGTGAGCAGCCACGCAAGAGTCGAGATCCGCCATGTGGACAACTCGACTGTCCACATGGCGGGGCCACGAAGCTCCGGTCGTGGGTGTCGCGCTCAGGCGATTTCGATAGCATCGAGGTGTGTCGATTCCCGCGGCGTACGACGGCCTGATCTCTCACGCCGACTCTCTGTTCTGGATCCAGTCCAGCGACGCGGGCGACCAACTCGTTAGGTGGACTGCCAAAGACGGAGTTGCCCTCGCCGCTCCGGAGGGATTTGCGGTAGGTAGCGAGGCCCACGCCTACGGCGGTGGGTCGGTGGCGGCGTCCGTGAGCGGGGTATGGGCTGTCTCATCGGTTGACGGTCGAGTCCACCGGCTCAGCTCGGAGACCTCAGCTCCATTGACGGATGTCTCCGTCGGCCAAGTCGGTGACCTCGCTGTCGCCGGTAGATTCATCTTCGCCCTAAGCGAGGCATTCGACGGAGATCACCTGCTTGAGATCGATACATCGAGCGGTCAGACGAGGGTCCTTCGGAGTTCGCCAGGTTTCCTTTCGGCGCCCCGACGAGGGCCGGCTCATCTCGCTTGGCTGAGTTGGGATTCCGAACACATGCCCTGGGATAGCACCGAGCTCTGGGTGGCTCCGTACGACGATCGCTCAGACAGCCCGGTGGGGATAGCACGACGCGTAGCCGGCGGACCTTCAGAGTCGGTTGTCGAGCCGCAATGGGGCCCGGATGCGGATCTCTATTTCATGTCCGATCGGACCGGTTGGCTCAACTTGTATCGATGGGACGGAGAGCATACGCACGCGGTGGCACCGATGCCCGCTGACTGTGCCGCGGCGCCGTGGGAGCTGGGCTACCAGAGCTACGCATTTTTAGAGGACGGGTCCATTGTGATCCGGGCTCGTATCGATCTAGAGGACCGCCTGGTAGTCGTCGAACCCAACGGGAAGTCTCAGACTCTCGACCTGCCGTACACCTCCATCAAGCCATACCTATGTCCGGTAGATTCATCAGTTGCCCTCATCGCCGCCACGCCAACGACGGCGCCAGCAGTCATTCTCGTTCAGAGGGATGGATCGCACTCAGTCCTTGCCGGTCAGGAGCTTCCTCCGAAGGAGGCGAGCGCACCTGAACGGCATTCGGCCGCCGCAGTTGAGTTCCTTCTGCATCCTCCGGTCGACACCGGGCCAACCTGGCGGGCTCCTCTCATCGTCCGTGCCCACCCCGGACCTACGGATGAGATCTCTCTCCGGCGAGACCCCCAAATAGACTTCTTCACCCGACATGGTTTCGCCGTCGCCGACGTTGACTACCGGGGCAGCACCGGCCACGGCAGGCAGTTCCGGCGCAGCCTCTATGGCAGATGGGGTTCGTTCGACGTAGCCGACTGCGTGGAGGTGGCGCGACACCTCATCGCCAGTGGAGTCACCTTCGCAGGCGAGGTCTTCATCTGCGGAGCCAGTGCCGGCGGATACACAGCTCTACGCGCGGCGACCAGCAACGGGCCATTCCGAGCCGCTGCTGCCAGGTCACCAATCATCGATCCAAAGCGGTGGGAAACTACCGTGCCGCGCTTCCAGCGTGCACACGCATCCGAGCTGGCTGCAGGTGCGACTGCCGTCAGCTCGGCGGATGTTGGGTGCCCTGTCCTGTTGATCCACGGGCTTCACGATCCGATTACTGCGGCGCAAGACACGCTGGCCCTGGCCTCGGATCTGAAATCACGTGGAGCCGACCAAGAGCTACTGGCACTGGACACTTCGAGCCACACGCTCGCTGCACCCGAGTTGGCAGCAAAGGCTCTCGACGCTGAGCTGAGATTTTTCCGCAGGTTCCTGAATCAGTCAGAAAGCGCGAAGCGTACGTAGTCCCCGAACTCGATCACGTACTTGTGATCGGAATACCGGACGAGCTCCCGGCGCAGTTCGTCGATGCGGCCTCGGCTCCGCATGGAGGATGTCTGTGCTGCCAGATCGACAGCCTTACGGCCAACGACACATGCCTGCTCCGGATCCCCAGCCCTTGCCAACGACGACGCCATGAGGGCCGTATCAATTGCGAGCCGACGTACGTGGCCTGAGGCGATCTGGCTTAACGCTTCGCCGGCCTGCTCCTGAGCAAGCGTTTGGTGGCCTAAATCGTGGAAGCAGTGGGCCATCTCATCAGCTAGGTATGCCGGTGTGAAGTATCCGATCCATGCAGGATCGTTGCCAGGTGTGGCGGCCTCCAGCTGACTTTCGGCGCGCAACAGCGCCTTTGTGGCCGCCTTCTCATCACCTCTGCGCGCCTCGCCTCGGGCCAGGACAGCCTCGAATGCTGAGCTCACGGTGGGCGAGGCGACGTCAGCCGTTCCATGGATGCCTATGCGAGCCATCCGCAACGCCTGGTCGACATCACCTTCATGAAGCGCAAGGTGCGCGCTGCTCACAGACAAGAGATAGCCGCCGTAAAGATGGTCGCCCGCGGCCGTGGTGAGTTCCAGCGCTCTCAGGTAGCACTCCTTGGCGTAGCCATCCCGCCCGAGGTCGATTGCTTGGTAGCCAGCCAATTCCCAGAAACCCGCTGCGGTCGAGTACAACGTCTTCGCCGTCGCGTCATCGACAGGAACACGCGCCAGGAAATGCTCCAGGTCACCGGATGCATAGCCTGAGACCAGCTGATGGGTTCGGCCGGCGCCATGCTGATGATCGAGTTCTCTGAACCGAGTGAGCTGTTGGATGACCGCCGCGACCTCCTCATCATCGATCGCGTCGTCATCCTTGTCTCCAAGGATGCGAACCTCACCGGTGGATGTAGTCAGCCAGTCAATAGCTGCACGTTCAAGTGTGGTGTCAACTCGCCGCAAAGGCGGTTGAGTGACCCGACGCTGCGAGCGGAGGCTCATCTCGAATGCCTGAAGCAGACCTGCGGCGCCTAGCTCGCGGTCAAGGTCCTCAATGAGCTCAGGGGTCGGCCACCGGAGCGCCCTTTCGACCTTGCTGATCTGATCCTTGCTGACGAATACCAACGACCCAAGTTCAGCTTGAGACAAGCGACGTCGTTCACGCAGGTCACGTACCGCGGCTCCGAACGCATCCCGCACGGAGGCTTCCGGAGACAGGGGGCTAGGAGACTGCGCCATCACTGCCTCCCCGTTGCACGTTGCCAATGGGGCTGATCCTCAGGCCCCACCTACTTGAGCGGTCAACCTCCAGTTACCGCCGCCCGCTCCCCAAGAGTCTTACATTACGGCACGGAACCGACACTTTCAGCAACTCGATGCGTGTCATTCTCACTAAGAGTCACCGGGCTTGCCACGGCATGGTCTCCGCCCGAGCTCGACTTCGCAGCCGGTGCAGCTTCGCACCTACACTTCGCCGGATAGGGCGGCCTCATGGGGCCGGAACCCGCACGGACCGCCATCCGTCGAACCGCGGGTCGGTATTGCCGCACGACCCCGAATGGAGCAGGAGGGCTGTGGGCTTGCCGATCACTATCGACTGGACGCGAGTCAAGGATGTTCTTGAGGCGGTCGCTGCACTAATCGTGATCCTCGGCGTTCCGCCGATTGCCGCAAAGCAGGTCGCTCAGTTGTGGCGAACATGGTTTGCGCCTCGGCGGGCGCAAGCGCGTGTGCTCGACCGGCTTTGTTGCGGTGAGCCGATGGCTAGCGTGAACAGCTGGCTGGGCTCGCCTGTTCTCAGCAGGGGGTCAGTACATACCTACGAACTGCCGGGCGCCTGGGTACAGATCGTTGAGGCAGATGGCGTCGTTCTCAGCTTTGCAGTTACGATCCGGAAGAAGCGTCTGCACTACAACGCGGCCAAGCTCACCGTTGGAAATCTACGCGTTGAACTCGGGCGATCGACATTCGGAGCGATCAATAGCCGGGATGACGCCCCAGAAGTTGCGTACGCAGAGGGCAACCGAAGGGTCGGCTATGCGCAACGCTACTACTTTGGTAACCCAGGCCACTATCAGCATTATGTACTGGCCTTCAACACGGCCGGCGCGGGAGATCTGACGGCGACTGGCAGCGCGATGGCTGCCGAGCCTGAGGATTCCCGAAAGATGGCCATCCAGGCACATACGACAGTGAACACACTCATGGTCTATGGCCCGGCGACACGGGCCATTCCGCCGCTCGAAGGATTCATCGGTGTCGAGCCTGACGAGGTCCGTCTAAGGCTTGCCCCTGGATCGCGGGCGACAGCAAGCGGTCTCTGAGCCGAGTCCACAGGTTTCCTGGCTCAACTGATGCAACTCAGGGAAGAGCGGCAACCTGTGGATAACTTCGGCCGTGATCGACCGAAACCTGCCAAGCTTGTGGCGTGGGTAGGGGCGCGGCCAGCAGACCACCGCACCCGTCATGCGATCCAGAGTTCGACGAGTGACTCCGGGGTGCGCTGCTAGGCCACCCCTGCCCACTTAAGCTCAACCGTCCGTCCGGAGATCTCAGCAACCGCCGTCATCATCCATCGGGCCAGCCGGCGAACCTTCCTGGACACCAATTGCGCCGCTCAGCGAGCTGCCCGGCGCGGCCTGAGGTCAGGACCGGAAAACTTGATCTGCTGAGCTCGGGACTCTGCCCACGCCTTGGCGAACAAGTGGCCGGTCTTGGTCAGGTGATAGGCATCGTGAGTCGGATCATCGTCGTCGACTTGCTCGATATAGCCGTCGGCGAGCAAGAAGCGCAAGCATCCAGCCGACTGTTTCGGATGCTTGAAGTACGTGCCGAGGTTCTGCGCGAAGAGACTCAAGATCTTCACTTCCGTACCTGTGTACCGGTCGTTCTCCCACGCAAGTCGAGCCTTCAGCACTCGTAGATCCTGAGTGGTGATGATTCTCTTCGTGTGCTTCCGATGGCACGTCGGACAGAGCATGATCTGATTGCCGAACGAATCGTCGCCCGTCTCTGCGTGATCGATCAGATGTGCTGCGTCGAGCTCGGACTCGCGACACTGGGGCATGGGACACCGAAACCCGACCTCCAACTTGAGATCGCGCTCCACTGCGGTTGGGATCGGTTGGCGTCCAGCTGGCATTCCCCAAGGATATCTGGACAGTGGTGATCTAGCTCTGCTGCGGACGACGGCGTGACACGCGTCTTTCCTTGCGGGGGTCCTGGCGCGTGGGGGCCGGCTGGACTCGGGGCCAAAGCGATCGCGGGTTGTCTACCGACAACGACTAAAGTTGCCGTTCAGCGTTCGGAACGGCAACTCTCGGTCGACCGTCTGAATGATCATGCAGCTGACTGCATGGCCGGGAGTTACCGGTAGAGTTACCGGTGATGGGTCTTATTGACACTGATCCGACCTGACGACTGATGAAACTCTGCCAGGCCGGAACAGCACAAAAGCCCAGGTCAGATGATGGTTGATGATCTGTCAGGCGCCCGTAGCTCAGCTGGATAGAGCGTCGGACTTCTAATCCGTTGGTCGCAGGTTCGAGTCCTGCCTGGCGCACAAACCCCTCTCTGACCTGCAGAAAAGCAGATCAAAGCCGCGCCGCTTGGTCGACAGCCCCTCGCGGCCCGCTACGCAGTCCACCCCGCCACCGCTTAACGCTCGCTAGACCTGTTCGCTATCGCCGCGGGCCGCGTCCGGCGAGCGAGGTTCTACTTCTACTCTTCGGCGCCCTGCTCCCGTCGCCGGCCGACATGCCTCAACGCTCGGCGAGTAAGAAGGAAGGAAGGAAGGAAGGAAGATCAGAACGCTGCGGGCACAACTCGCGCGCATCGCCGTGGTGGACGGGGCCGCCACCGAGCTGGTGAATGCGCTCATGTTCTTCGGCTCGCAGGCAAGGTACCGTTCAGGGAACGTCGCTGGTAGTGCTAGGACCCTAGGGAGGCGCCATGACGAATCGGTCGGTGCTGGACCCGACCTCTGATCGCTCGCTGGCCGATCAGTTGGCTGACCTCTTGCGGACCGAAATTCGCTCGGGCTCCCGCTCTCAAGGTAGCCAGTTGCCCAGCGAACGTGAGTTCGAGAATGACTACGGAGTGAGTCGGACCGTCGTTCGAGATGCGCTTGATGCGCTGGTGCTCGAGGGCCTCGTTGTGAAGCGTAAGGGTTTCGGGACATTCGTTCGCCAGCAACCTCCGGTCCGGCGTGTCTCTTCCCGGAATCGTCATGACCTGCATCGGACAGCAGATAAGCCCGTGTTCGACGTGGAGGCGGCGCTGAGTGGGCGCGTCCCATCTCGACGAATATTGAGCGTGGGCAGAGAGCGGGCGCCGGCCGACGTCGCGCAGTGGCTGGAAATTGAGACTGGCGCGGTCGTCGTAGTGCGTCGTCGTCTACAACTGCTGGACGACAACCCGGCGGTGATCTCCACGAGTTACTACCCGCTCTGGCTCGCAGATGGAACGATGCTCGAGTCACCAGATGCATTGAAGCGTGGCCCGGACGCGGAGATCGAGGCACTAGGCCATCCTCCAGCCTGGGGCACAGAAGTCTTCCGCGCGCGGATGCCAGACCCGCAGGAGCGCCGCTTGCTCGCGCTGGATGCAGGAGTCCCGGTGGTCCGCATGCTGCACATCGATTACACCGAGACCAACCGCCCACTTCAGGTCGCGGATGACCTCTACACCGCTGATCAGCACGAGTTCGCCTTTATGTGGACAAGCGAGGAAGGATCAGCGCCGGCATGACGTTTCGGTGGCCCGAGAACTGGGATCGCCTCATATCAGGGAAAGATTGCGACTTCTGCAAGAACATGGGGCACGATCGCAACCAATGGGGAGCGAGGATCTTCCTCGGAAAGTACATTGACGCCTATCTGCAAAGCGCCGACGTACAGCCTGGATATACGCTGATAATCTGGAAACAGCGCCATATCGTTGAACCAATTGAGCTCGCCGACGAAGAGTCGGCTGGCTATTGGCTGGAAACCATGACGGTCGCACGGGCTCTGATGGCCTACTACCAACCCCTGAAGATGAATTACGAGACCCTGGGCAACACAAGCCCTCATCTCCACACACACTTACTCCCGCGGTATGTGGAAGATCCCCGACCCGGTCAGCCGTTTCCACTGCTCGCCCAAAAGGGCCGCGAACCACAGATCCCCGAGGAGCGCTTCCTGACCGAGGTCAAGGGGCTGCGGGCGATGCTGCCGTGACAAGCCGCCAGTAGCGACACACCATCCCGGCATGTGCCCGCTTTCCGAGCCATCGGAAAGCGGGCACGCCGCTTTCTGTCGATGACTCTTGACGCTCCGTGCTGGTAGTCCTAGGATTACCAGCATGGGTTCGCGGTGGCTTCGCGGCGAGAAGCAACTGGATGGAGATCCGATTGAACGGGGAGGCGGCGGCAACGCCGACGGGTGAAGGGGAGGCTGGGGTCGAATGGCGACGAGTGCGGGTGTGGTTCAACGAGTACGTCATCGCGGACTCGATAGTGGTGGCAGATCTCGCCGCCCGGTTAGAGGCGCTGCATCGTCAGCGGTTCAGTCGGTTGCACGTAACGAACGAGCCGGCGTCAAAGTCCGAGCGATGAGTGATCCGGAATGGTGGCGCGTGATGGTCATCCGTGAAGGCAAGATCATCGACTCCAGAATTGCCCGAGCACCACTCGCAGAGGCGTACGCCAGGGTCTTCGCGCTGCGCTTTCCCGCCGACCTGATTCGCGCCAAGCCAATCTCGGCGAGCGAAGCGGCATACCCGCCTGAGCTCCATACGACCCCCGCGAATTGACCTACCCCAAGAGCTGGCGGAACCAGTACTGATCCTCACCGTCGTGCGGAGTGCTCGCCGCGCGATGCCGGTTCTGCCCCATTCGTCCCTGTCCAAGCGAAGCAACTCCCTGTAGTCCCCCAACGCTTAGGCAGGGACCCAAGTGCCCGGCTGGCGCGGGCTGAGAGACGAGTCCGGTCTGCGCCAGCCGTTTCCACCCGAGGTTGGACGCGAGCCTCGGTGCGGCCCCGGGCTGCCCTGCGCTGGATGCCTTCGGCGCAGGGCAGCCAGCGGGTCTTCCAACTACCTAGGAGGCATGAAGATGTACAGGTATGCAGATCGATTCCCTGTCAGCCCGTCCGCTCGGGTCGGAACTAGCTCGCAGAGTCCTTGGGGGCTGCGGCGGCTGGAGCCTTACGGATCGATCGGGATTGTTGAGGAGAACCCGGCCGGCGTCGACCCGGCCACCCAGCAGGGCCTATACGAGCTGCCCAACGGCACGATCGTCGTGGCGCCAGGCAAGCACAGCAAGTCTCGTGTGGGTACCGAAAGAAGCACGAAGACCAGCAACAAGTCGGACGGATCTGGCCCACGGCCGGATACCGACCACAAACAAGACACCAGGATCGACTGATGGCGACCGACGCTCGCCCAGTCTTGGTCATGACCGAGGTTGACGACCCGACCGCAGACTTAGTGATCGAAGAGCTGAACGAACGCGACGTACCGGTAGTCCGCTTCGATTCCTTCGACTTCCCAACCAGTCTGGGCATCTCGGCTGACATCAACGGCTTGCGGGGATGGCGAGGCTGGCTGCGGACACCTTCTCGCCTTGCCGATCTGACGGCTGTGCGGTCCCTCTACTTTCGCCGTCCAAATGATTTCGACTTCTCACACCTGGAGCCTCAGGCTGCCCGCTTCGCTGCTGCGCAGGCCCGTTTCGGGCTAGGCGGACTCCTCGCAGATCTGCCTGGTTGCCTGTACGTCAATCATCCGAACGCGATCGCCGACGCCGAGTACAAACCCGTCCAGCTTTCGGCAGCTGCCGCATCCGGCCTCAGAGTGCCGCCAACGATCATTACCAACGATCCCGGAGAAGCCCTGGCCTTCGCACGAGGCGTTGGAAGGATCATCTACAAGCCTCTCTATATCGGCATGCACGATGTCGACGGCGAGCCCGCGAGCATCTGGGTCAAGGAGGTCTCGCCGACAGAACTGGACGAGTCGATCGCTGGAACCATGCACCTGTTCCAAGCCCGCTGCGACAAGGTCGCGGACCTGCGTGTCACTGTGATGGGCAACCACGTGTTCTGCGTCAAAATCCTTACTGAGACCCCCGACCTCCTGGACTGGCGATATGACTACGACCACCTGTCCTATTCGGTGGTCGAGCCACCGGCGGGGCTCGTCGACGGCATGCGCGCCTACATGAAGCGATTCGACCTGGTCTTCGGCTGCTTCGACTTCGCCGTCCCTCAGGAGGGCGGCCCGATCTTCTTGGAATGCAACCCGAACGGCCAGTGGGGCTGGCTGGAAGACGAGACCGGCCTACCAATGACTTCCGCCCTCGCCGACCTACTGGAACGAGGTACACGATGACCATTGAACCTGGCGAAAGCCCGACAACGGCCCTACGGCTGCGGCTAGCTGACGCGCTCGTGAAGTCCGGAGATCTGCGCACCCACCCCTGGCGCACCGCGGTCGAGGCCGTTCCCAGGGAGGTGTTCATCCCGGGCTTCTTCGAGAGGATCGATGACCCGCGCGAGACGATGTGGCGGCCAGTCACCCCAGAGCTGGTCGGCGCGCCTGATCGGATGGAACTGACCTACACCGACGAGACCTGGGTGACACAGCTCAATCACAGCATCACCGCATTCGACACAGACGTCCCAGTTGCTGGTGCTCCGACGTCGTCATCGACTCTGCCTGGTCTGGTAGTGCGGATGTTGGAGGAGCTCCAGGTCGAGCAGACCAGCCGGGTCCTCGAAATCGGGACCGGCACCGGCTACTCCACCGGTCTACTATCCGCGCGTCTCGGGGCACAGCAAGTAACGTCAGTTGAGGTTGACGCGGCTGTCGCCGCCCGCGCCAAGAAGGCACTCGCCAAGGCTGGATTCTCGCCTGACCTCGTCACGGGAGACGGACTTCTCGGCAACCCCACCGGTGCTTTGTACGACCGGGTCATTGCCACTTGCTCGGTTCGGCACATTCCATCGGCATGGGTCGCTCAGACGCGACCACGCGGACTGATCCTCACGACGATGCTGGGATGGCTCCACGCCTCGTCCGGACTCGTGCGACTCGAAGTCACCGGAGATGGCACCGCGGAGGGTGTCTTCCTCGGAGGCACCGACTCCTTCATGCCGGCCCGCCCACACACTGCTCCACCACTCGGAGACGACTTTCACGAATGGATCAACAAGATCCAAACAACCGAACGGGCGACTGCTGCGGGCTCCGAGATCCTGGACCCATGGGAGGGATGGACCTCTCTATTCATCGCGCAACTCGCCATCCCCGACGCCCAACTGGTCACCTATGGCCTGGACGATGGCCCAGTGTTCGATCACCTCGTTGACCTGAGCCAACGGTCAGTCGCCATCCTCGAGCAGGAATCAGATGAGCCAGCCACAGTACGCCAGTCGGGACCAGCCAACCTGTGGGACTCAGTCGAATCGGCTATCACCCAGTGGCGCGCAGCCGGTTCACCCTCACTCGACCAGTTCCGCATCACCGTGACGCCAGAGGCTCAGACGATCTGGTTCGGCGACCCACAGGGCCCGTTGTCCTGGACCCTGCCGCGTTAGTCGCTCCAAGACAGACCGGTCGAGCCACCATCCGCCAATCGCGCGGCCCGGCCCGGTCAATCGTGAGGAGAGCAGCCGGTGGGCTAGCCGGGTTCAAGCTGAAGTTCACGCAGATTCTGCGGAATGCTCGCTTCTGTCCAACCAGAGAATGGCGGTACCTGAGTGTTCTCCCTTGCCACTGACGGGGCGCCTGGCCGCCCGAACGAAGACTTCGTCATCGCAACGCCGAACCTAGCAATCGTTATCGACGGTGCCGGCGTACCAATGGGCGGTTGTCACCATGGAGTCGCCTGGTACGCCCAACAACTCGGCGCACTCACGATGGCCGCGCTCGTCAGCAGGCCAAAGCTGCCACTCCAGGAGGGTCTGTACGAGGGCCTCTCCGCGGTCGCAAATCTGCACTCCGACACATGCGATCTGACCGACCCAGGAACCCCGTGCGCAGCAGCGGGGATCCTGCGTGTTGGCGACGAGACCGTCGATGTCCTTTCTCTGTCAGATGTGACCGTGGTCGTCGAGACCACAGAGGGTCCGCAGGTCACCTGCGACCTCCGTATCGAAGACATCTCAGGCACAGAACCTGATGCAGTGGCCGGGCTGTTGTTCGATACGTCCGAGCACAAGGCCGCGATCGCGGCTCTGGTTGCGAACCAGACACGGACGCGCAATCGGGGTGACGGTTGGTGGGTAGCCGCCTCCGACCCCGAGGCCGCGCGGCATGCGATCGTCAACAGCTACCCGCGCGAGCAGACCAGGCGGCTTGCGGTGTTCTCCGATGGAGCCACGCGACCGGTCGACCAGATGGACTTGTTCTCCTGGCCGGAGTACTTGGACATGCTCACCGGCCTCGGCCCCCAGTCGCTCATAGACCAGGTTCGTCGAATTGAGATCGACGATCCAGACGGTGCTCGTCACCCGCGAACCAAGCGCCACGACGACGCGAGCCTCGCGACCTGGAGTGAGTCCCTCACTGAACGTCGATCACCGCAATAGGCCAATCGCCGACCCGGCACCTAACGGCCTCCCGCGCCAAGCGGCGTCCTTCCGCTGCATCACCAGACTCACCACACGGCGCAGCGTGTCGTCGCCGCAGGGAAGCAGCTCAAGGCTAGCGTCTTGTAGTTGGACCTGGGGATCGATTCCTAGTGAGAGAAGGAGGTCGTCATGAACGATCGAATTCAGCTCGTGCAGTCCGGCGACACAGGTGGCGAATTCGGCCAGCGGCCGAATCAGGTGCTACGTCCACGCGTAGCCACAGGCGAGGTTGGCGACTCGCGAGGTCAGAAGATCGGCAACGGACAGAAGCCGAACAAGTCGGTCGTACCCGTACAGCCCGCACGACCGAAGCTGCCGCCTCCGGCCAAGAAATAGGTTGGTCACGACGGCTGGGTGCCCGGCACCGCTGGCGCCTCGCCGTCGTCCGTCTCCTCGACCACCGTCACGAACATGGCGACAATTCGTCGCGCCGGCACAGCAACCATGGATGTCGGATAGGCAACCTGGTCGGATTCGCCTGCAGCACGGTATTCGATCGGAGCTACCAACACGATGTCGCGATCGCCGCTATCGCTAGCGTCGTTGTTGAACGAGAGCAGGTCCCCAGACACTGCGGACCCATCATCCAGCTGCAGTCCTACGTGCTTCGTCATGCCCGGATGATGATGCTCGAACATCAGCCACCACCCTGAGACAGCCGATGGATGCGGGTACGCGGTGTGCCCTCCGGCCTGGACGACCCTAGGAGTGATGCGTCCTAGTCCCCGACGGATCGACGGCCAAGTCGCCAGATAGGCAAGCGCTGTCGCGGCGAGCAATAGGCCCGCCGACCACCCTGCCAGCAGGCCTGGCGACGTGTCCAGGTAGCCCTCCGGGTCACGCATGAGGCGCCTCAAACTGACATGCCGTGTCCAGAGCAGTGCGGAAATCAGGACGACGGCAAGCTCGGCCGAGATACTTGCAGCGACGATCGCAACCGTCTCACGGAAGGGTGATGCACGTCTTTCGGTGCCAGCCCGCTCCTTCCCGACTAGATAGGCAAATCCTGGGAGAAGGAGCACAACAAACAGCAGCAGACCTGTGAAAGTTGTCGGCATTTCTGCCTCCCAGTTCTTGGCCCTGCGCCGGGCAGCAAATTCCCGTCTCGCCCCCTAAGGATTACAGGCGACGGGAGCGGTGACAGCTCGACTCGCGCGGGAGCACGTGCACCAGGGCTTCGGACCACACTGGCTGTAGCGGGCCGCATAGCTTTGCGTGAGGCAGTCGTCGTCACCTACACCCAGGAGGAGCCATCGTCCCAACGGTCGCACTCTCCGGGGCAACTCGTACGCCAGGAACTTTGCGCGCCGCATCCCGCGGTGAGCCGACCCGGACGATCTTGGCCAAATCCGGGCCGGCTCACGGTTTGCGTTAGATGTCCAGGCCGTCGTCGCGCAGCTCAAGACGTTCAGCTGGCTGGTCGACCGGCCATATCGAGATCGCGTACTCCTCGCCAGAGTCACTGAGCGCTAGGTCGTAGTTGGCGGTGCGCCCACGCGCCTGAACGAGGACTCGATGCAACCCAGGCACGGCCGGTTCGTACACCAGCTCTGGATTGCTATAGCCGGCCGTCGGCCTGAGGTACAGAGGCCCAGCGATTGTCGCGTCCTCCTCGACCTCAACCTCCCAGGTGGCCGCAGCTCTGGCCTCGCTTGAAGGTGCGTGGTCTAGGACGTTGACCGTGACATGCACCCGCCCGCTGGCGCACCCAGTGAACACAATGACACCTTCTGGCGTGCACTGGAGCAGCTTCGCCGGCCCGTCTGGATCTGACTCAGGCGGCTCTGAACCGTCCATCAGATGAAACTGATGGAAGTCGACTTCGACGGACCAGGGCTGTGCTGTCATTAGGGATGAGCTCCGATGCCGAGCTGAAAACGGTCGCCGTCGAGAATACGCTCACTACTGTAGGCAGCGGACAAGGTTCCACCGGCAGACCCGTTCTGACCAGCATTGATGAAGCACCTGCTCCATCCCGTGGGGCCGGTCCTCGCCGGGTCAGGCATCTGGCATCCGGGATAGCTCCGGGCTTGCGTGGCGCCACTGGTGAACGCACCTTCGTACGCACTCCGGAACGGGTACTCATCGCATTGCATATTGTTCGGCCTCGGAATGCTCCCCGGGCATGCCTTATTGCCGTTTTGGTTTCGCTTGGTATCGTCCATGAGGCGATGCAGATACGTTTCAGTGAGGTACGACCCAGGCAGCCCGGAGTTGAAAGCCCTCTCGATATGGCGGATGAACTCTGGCACTTTGAGATGATTCCAGCTGACATACCCCGGGTGATTGAAGAAAATGCAGGCCGCCTTGGCATTTTGTATCCAGTCGCAGCGAGTTCGGGTCGTATCGTTGTTGATGTAGACGCTGTACGGGTGATGACCATCCTGCCCCAGGCCCCACTGGCTACTGAAGAATGTGATCCCCGACTCCGTAGGGAAGTCTAGGATCTGACCGGATGCCGGCTTATCGAACGGATCGAGATCACTCTCCGAAGACCACGTATCGAAATTGTCTTGCCTGACACCGTAATTAGTCAAGCCACATCCGTTAAAGCAACCGAACCCTTCGCCATCGGCACGCTCGGGCAGACCAACTCCAGTCCAGTTCGTCACGACCCATTTTGCTTTACCGCGGATCAGGACAGCATCAGTCGCCACTACAGTTTGGACTAGGTTATGAACCGTTGCCGTGCCGATGAGGCGTCCGGTGGGGATCTCAATAACCTCGATGTAGTAGACCTTATGAGAACAGGCGGTGCGACGGCTAACGGTGAACCAGCCGAGCTCCGTTCCCTGTGTCGACGTACAGGTGACGGGCCATGCCGGCACCGGGAAGGTAGCGGACGGTGCGAAGCTCGAATCCGACCATTGCAACAAGTCCGGCTTCTTTGCAGCATCTCGCTTGAGCTCTGCTTGGAACTCTTTCTCTGTTGCGGGACGAATAGAGGCGCATCGGCCAGATTTGCCAGCCGATGGCTTGATTTTCGCCTGGCTCGCGACTTTCACACATGCTTCAGGCGTTGGCTCTGCCCGCGATCCGACGTCAGGCGCCTTGTATAACTTTTGCGGCGGCTCCGCCGGACCTACCGCCGCCAACTCCGAAGGCGTCAAACCGCCCGAAACGCCCGGCGTTGCTCCTGCTGGTGCCGCCAGTAAAGACAATGGCATCATAAAGACGGCTACGAGATGGATTTTTCTTAGCCTCACAAACCCCTCCGCAATAGGTGCATTGACCAGCAATGATCCCGCCACGGAGTATCTCCCGAAGTCGCGCATGCGTGCGCGGCTAACCGGTGGGCTGTTCGGTGTCTGCCGTTTCTTCGGGTGGCGGCGAATCTCGCGGCTGATCCATTAAGAACCCGCCTTCGACGCTACCAGTCGTCTCGATACTTACGTAACTAATATTCCTTGCAGCAAAGTGCAACCGGGCCGGTCGTTTGTCCTGCCGTCGGTCGGTTCGATCCAGGTGGAGCAGTCGAGGCGGCGACTCGATGGCTGCTCTCACACCGGTCATCGCCGAGGTTCTTGCATGCCGCAAAGGCACCTTCGCCGTTGTGTCCGGCCACCACGTGCGGCGGCGGTCGATCTGCTGGCGGCGGGTCATCATGGCGTCCCCGCACAGGCGGACCAGCTGTGCGCTGCTGTCGAGGCCGCCGTGAGTAAGAAGGCTTAGGCGCTCGATCTGCCATCGAACCCAGGGTGTCCGACGAGGTGGCCACGTGGGTTGACTATCGCTGGCTCGCTCAGGCCCGGCGTTGGTGCCTGTCGCTGTCCTCTCGCCGAAGGTTCGGAGCGCGGCGGTAGCGTTCTGCCCAGACAGTGCAAGGTACACCGGCAGGTAGACGATTGTGCGCGGCAGCTTCTCGTCGCCCTGAGGATTCCAACTGGCCCATTGCCTAACGTGGAGCCACGCAGCCCGGGCGGTAGGTTCAATGGATCGGGTCGCTCGCTGACGACCAGGGCATCAGCTCGGCTGCGACAGCCAGCCTGGAACCGTTGGAACAGATTTTGGAACGGACTGGCGAGTAACAGAGTTTTTAGAGTCGGAAACTAGCCGATCCTGTGTCCGCTGCTGAGGCTTGAACGGGCCTTGTCTATCGGGTGTGGCGGCCTTCTAATCCGTTGGTCGCAGGTTCGAGTCCTGCCTGGCGCGCAAACCCTCCTCTGACCTGCGCGTTTGCAATCTGCAGGCGCAGGTCAGAGGCAGATTGACCGATACTTTGACCGGAAGTTCGTTCCTTAGCTTCTGTGACTCATCCAGCCTGCCCACCCAGCGGGTAGTCCGGCAGGGCGGACTCGGCGCGTAACGCCGAGGCGCGGCCAGCGTTTCACCAGGTGCGCCGCTAAGATCCTGCGGCCGAGGAAAGCTCGCTGATCTGCCGGGTTTCCGGACCGTCGCGGGCGCCTGCAAAGAACCTCCTGCCGTTGAGACGACGGCGGAGATCGAAGGGAGTCTGCCGGGATGGGTTCTACGCTCGATGGGATGCGCGGTCTCATGGCTGGGGTGCTAGCCGAATCCGACAAGGATGAGTTGCGCTCCGAAACCAGGATCAAAACACTCCAGGCCGAGGGCTTCCGGATCATCGACGGGGGTCCGACAGGCGATCGTGACGACGCGGGCGAGCTGCTATGGAAGAACGTCGACTGGCATACCAGGGAGGTTCTATCCGAGGGCGTCGGCCTGGAGTCTTACGACGCCTCGCCGGAGGAGTCCTGGTACCACATCGATCACGTCGAGACCGGCGAGCAGTACAACGCAGCCGTCACGAAGCTGGAGGCGTCGTCTGGGCTACCTCCCTCCTTGGCTACCGCTATTACTGACTGGGCGCAGGGACATCTCGACGAGGCCGCCGAGCTAGTCGAAGCAATGCCGGAGACCGATGCGGTGGTCGGCCTTATCGCCTTGGGCGCGTCACATGGCTATGGGATCAGCTTTCGCCAGATGGCCGATCAGCGTTGGGAGGTCGGCTGGCTGCAACGCCATAGCGGTGGTTGGTTCGGCTTGACCGCCGACAGTCTCGCCGAGGCCGCAGCCGAGGTCGCTCGGAAAGACCTCCCCGAACTGGTACTTGAGCGCTCCGCCCGAGAGTAGCTGCGACCATCGACTCGCGGGACGGCTAGAGGATGTCTGCCGCCCGCGAGTCGCCCCGGGCCATTAGGTCTCGATCGAGGTAGTGATCGGCCGTCATCGACGGGTCTGCGTGGCCAAGCTGGTCCGCGATGTCGGACCATTTCCAGCCGGCATCTTCCAGCTTGCTCGCAACTGTCCGACGCCAAGTGTGGGGCACGGCCCACAGCATCTTCGCGCCGTCGAGCACGGTACGGACAGCTTTGCTGCAGTTCGACTGGTCCCAGGGCTTCCACGGGTCGCGGATCTGGTGGGGAGACGGGAAGACCAGCCCTTCGACGCCGATCCTGGCGGCTCGCTCTCGCATTCGTTCGAGGAGCCAGGACGGCATCTTGACGGCTCGTTTTGATCCCGGGGTCTTGGTTCCCAGGATCAGCACCCAGCCGGTGAGCACGTCCATGTCTTCCCACTCCACCGCGCGTGCCTCGCCGATCCGAGCGGCAGTGCCCCGCATGAAGGCGTGGAGGTCGGCGGTGGTGATCCACTTGCGGACCGTGCTGGGATGGGTAGCCTCGCGTGCCCGGCGCTCGGCGTCGACGATGACGGCGTCGCCCTCTTCGTCGGTGAACGCACGTTTGAGGTCGTGTTGCTCCTGGCGTTCGGTCTTCTTGGACTCTTTGGCCTCGACCGGCCTGACCATGCGGATGGCATTCGTGTCGAAGATGCCGTTCTCGACAGCCATCCACAGAATGCCGGCCACGACCTGGCGCGCCATCTTGGCTGCACCGGTGCCGCGCCGGTCTGCAACGTCTTGGAGGAACATCCGCAGGCGCTGTGGATCGTTGACCTGCTCAAGGGTCAGTCCGCGGATCGTCGACTTCTCGCCCTTGATGTGGTTCTTGAGTGCTCGCTCGTAGTCGTCGATGGTGCTGGCGGCCAGCTTGGACTCGGGCCGCTTGATCTGCTCCAGCCAGACATCACCGGCCTCGGCGATCGGCATCGAGCGCTTCAGGCCCTCTAGAGAGGCCCCGAGGCTGGGGACCTCCTTGAGCGCCGCCTCAAGCTTCTCGACAGCCTCGTTGCGGGTCTTTCCGTAGCGTGAGCGCTCGCCGGTGATGCCGTCGAATCCGCGGAAGTGCGCGCGAGCGCGCCACCGCCCGGCAGAGCGGTGGTGTACCGCTTTTCTCCAGGTGCCGTCTGTGTCCCGCTTCTGCGGGACAACCTCGATGTCGCCAATCTCGCCGATGTCTAGCATCGAGCCCTGCATCATCACCCCCCTTGTGCTGGCTCGTTCAGTTCTGGCTATTGCCCTTAGGCGGCTTTTCTATGGCGCACCAAAGCGGCCTCTTCGTAGTTCTCGACATCGCCCAGGCGGTAGGTAATGCCGCCTCCGAGCCGGAGATAGTTCGGTCCCTTGCCTGCCGAACGGAGGTTGGCCAAGTGCCCGACTGTGACCTGCCAGCGCGCTGCCAAATCCTTCGGCGTCAGATGCATCAACGCAGCGCGCTTGGCAGCGCCGCAGTCCGAGCAGGTCATAGGCCCGCCTCGATCCGGCTCTCCGGCCGCGTGCGAATGACGCGCTCTTGCACCGGGTCGAAGTGCCAGAGCTGGATCTCGTGAAGCTTCATCATCTCCCGCAGAGGGAGTTGAGTCCGAGCCAGTCTGACCAGGCCTTCTAGCTCGTCAACGTCCAGATGAACTGGCTCGCCGGCCTCGTCTTTCAGGCTCTTGACGATCTGGCAGTTCGGCTTCTGCGCCCGGAACGACCTGGTAAACCGTTCGAGCCGTTTGATGTCTTCTGCTGCGAACAATCGCCTCACCCCTTCACGCACAGCACCTGACGCAGCTCGGCCTCGATGGCGACGAGATCTGCTTGGTTGGCCATGACTTGTTCGATGTCCTTGTAGGCGCCAGGGATCTCGTCGACAACGCCCTGGTCCTTGCGGCACTCCACGCCGGCCGTCTGAGCCGCCAGGTCATCGACCGTGAACAGCTTCTTGGCTCTACTGCGCGACATGCGTCGGCCGGCACCGTGGCTGGCCGAGTGGAACGACTCGGGGTTGCCGAGGCCGCGCACGATGTATGACTTCGTGCCCATCGAGCCGGGGATGATCCCGTATTCGCCGTTGCGGGCCGAGATGGCTCCCTTGCGGGTGACCAGCACGTCCTCTCCGAAGTGATGCTCCTCGGAGACGTAGTTGTGGTGCGCGTTCACGGTGAAGCCGAACCGGGCCTGCGGGAAGAACGTCCGCATGACTTGGATGTACAGCGTGAGCATGATGCTGCGGTTCGCCATGGCGTACTGCTGCGCGAAGTGCAGGTCGCGCCGGTAGCTGGCCATCTCCGGGGTGTTTGCCAGGAACACTGCCAGGTCGCGGTCCGGGAGGTCGCCGTTGTGTGGGAGCTCCTTCGCGATCTTGATGTGCGCCTCCGCGATGACCTTGCCGATGTTGCGGCTGCCGGAGTGGAGCATGAGCCATACGTTGTCCTCGGTGTCCAGGCACAGCTCGATGAAGTGGTTGCCCGAGCCGAGCGTTCCGACCTGCTTCAGGGCGCGCGCCTCGTCCTTCCGGACGCTGGGGTGGAGCCGATCGAAGCCCGTGAGGAGTGGGTCGTGCTTTCCGAGCAGGGACTCGCTGTGCGAGTGGAAGCCGACCGGGATCTTCGCTTCGATGGCCGAGCGGATGAGGCTCAGGTCGTCGGGCAGGTCGGCGCTTGTGAGGCTGGTCTTCGTTGCAGCCATGCCGCAGCCGATGTCCACGCCCACGGCGGATGGCGAAACCGCGTCCTTCATCGCGATGACCGAGCCGACCGTGGCGCCCTTGCCGTAGTGAACGTCGGGCATGACGGCGACGTGCTTGTGGATGTAGGGCAGGTTGGCGATGTTGCGAAGTTGGTCCAAGGCCACCGACTCGACTCCGGTTACCTCGGTCCACATCTTGACGGGGTGCGCCCCGCCTCGCAGCTCACTGATCATGGCTTGCTGCCTCCTCTCGTGCTTGTACGGCCAGCCGGTCGGCCTGGTCGTTGAGTGGTTGCCCGGAGTGGCCCTTCACCCATCGGAATGTCACGTCTTCCCGATGAAGGACCAGCTCGACGAGCGGTTCCCAGATGTCCCGGTTCGCGACCGGCTTGCGGGCCGAGTTGACCCAGTTTCTGCGGTGCCAGCCTCGCCACCAGCCTTGGGCGAAGCAGTTGACGACGTACGACGAGTCGGAGACCACAACCAGCGGCCCGAAGTTGCTCTGGACCGCCTCGTAGGCCGCTTGGAGCTCCATGCGCTGGTTGGTGGTGCCGTAGGCCGATCCAGCATCGTGCCGGCCGCCGTCGACGACCCATGCCCAGCCGCCGGTGCCTCCCGAGCAGGCCCCGTCCGTCCAGACCTCGATCAGAACGGCATCGCCCATTTCGGGCAGTCTCGATGGTGGCTCAGGCCGATGCAGAAGCACAGGTAGTCATCGGACGATCCGAATCGGTCGGTGTGGATCTTCACGAGTTCGAAGGTCAGGAAGTCATAACCCTCCATGCCGTTGCCGGTGATCCAGGGAATGCCTTCGCCCGCGTTCTGGATGTCTTCGAGATACTCGTAGAGCTGGTCGCCCGTGATTGGCTCCGACTCATCGAGGCCAAAGGCGTCCCTGACCTCCCACTCCTCCACCTCGATATCCGTGGTCTTGCGCCACGCCTCATCCCAGGTGAGCGTCACCTTCAAAGCTGAACCGCCTCGGGCCGCTTCTTCCGGACCCACGGCAGCCGCAGGGTCGTGCACCTGCGCGCTTCGGACGCCCGCACATAACCCGGTTCAACTACACCGGCATCGGCTAGTGCTTCGAGCACCTGGAGTGCCATGGGCCAGTCCGTCTTGACGTCGATGTAGAGGTGGCTGTGCCCGGGGGTCGTCGACGGGATCAAGGTGGCGGGCACGTCGAGATCGATCATCAGCGTGTGCTTGTCAGTACCGACGATCTGGCTCATGACCACCTCGGCGTCGTCGTGCATCAGGTCGGTGGTCCCGCGATTCACCAGCTCGTTGCAGTACCCGCCGGGACCGTCCTCGACGACCTGGATCTTGCCGACTGGGTGGATGTATTCGCTCGGCACCTTCGTGTTGGTCGGGATCATGCTGGTGTCACCTCTGTCTTCCAGATCGGCCCCCATTTCGGGGGCTTGGTTTCGGGGTTGTCTTTGAACCACTGGACGCGTCGCTCCAGCTCTGCTTGCTTCCCGCCCCTGAGTGCGATCTCCGCGGCTGCGCGAGCCTTCTTGCGGTCGCTGTAGTAGGCGGCCGGCGTGCCGTTGAAGATCGGCAACGTCCACGTCCGAAATGTCTCGTGCGTCGCGGTCGAGTAGACGAGCGACATCGCGGCGTCGTCGGCCTGCTTTTCGGTGGCGTACCACCCGAGAGCAACCATGTTCGACCGCGCCTCCCCGGGAGTCAGGTGTCCGGTCGGGTGGTGCAGTTGACCTACTGCGGTGAACTTGGCTCGCGCTTGCACGATCTCCAGCGCGGTGCCGAGTGCGGCGCTGGCCGCGGCCTCGATGTCTTCGTGGTCCTGGTCGAGCGTCTCCACCATCTGCTTCACGTGGGCTTTGGTGAAGGTGATGGCCACTAGCTGACTCCCGCGAGCCCGTCGTCTTCGGCTGGCCCGGAGGGCGGCGTTGGGTCCGGGTTTGCTGCGCGGCTGAAGTAGTCGGCCATCCGGTCTCGGTCGATCAGCTTCATCGACCACGGGTCGTCGATGTCGCTTCCCTCCATGCCTGCGAGGTAGTCGTACATCCAGTTCCAGGTAAGTTCAGTGGCCAGCGTCAGTGCTTGAGCATCCTGCATCCCGTCGCCTTGGATGTTGACGGCGGCAACGAGGCCGCCGTCATCGGGAAAGAACGTGACCTGCGGTTCCTCGGGCACTCGGGCCGTCTGCTCGGTCAGGATCTGCTGAGCGAGTTCGGCCGGAACGGTATAGCTCAACTCGACGTACTTGTACTGCAAATGAGCTCTCCTCTCATCGCGGCGACCGGCAAGGTTTCCCTCCACTAAGCGTGCTTATGCAACACTGTCACACCGACCCCAGTCGCCATTCCGAAATCGTTAATGCCACACTATCACACCACAAGATCCCTGCACACTGCTGATGTTGTAAATGGTTTGTGTCCGCGCGTCGGCGAGCACGCGATCACGCCGCCACCTGCGCTTGGCCAGCCGGCGTGATGGCGATGACGTGCGCCACCGCGCCGTGGCTGGTCGTTCGTTGAGCTCCGGTCCGCGTCACAAGCCCTGCCTTACGCAGCTCGGTGAAGGTCGGCGCCCATGAGTTCACGTAAGCGTCTCGCCTGGTAACGAACTCGTCGACCGTCTGCGGGCCTTCGTCAGCCAACGCCTTGAGTACCGCGGTCGTCTTGTCGAGTCTCATCAGTCAGCCTCCTTGCGGGTCGCGATCTTTCGGGGTAGCGCTGTCCATGAACTCGATCAGTGACTGGGCGGCATCCGGATCGAGGCCGAGTTCGGCGTAACGCTCCAGCCGGGCGCGGTTCGCCCTGCGCTCCATGGTTGCGTCATAGCGAGCGTTCTCGATGTACGCCTGCTCCTCCGGATCGTCGGTGCCATAGGGATTCACGCCCACGTCAGGCCTCCTTCGTGTAGGTGCGGTCGAAGCGGACGAAGGGGAACTCCCCGTTGATGCGGATACGGAGTCCATCACCCGACTCAGTTCCTGTCGGGTAATCCAGGACCAGGTCGTCCTCCGTCATGATGTCCAGTTCGATGGGGTACGGCTGGAACACCCGCTCGGGTTCCACGTCCCCTAGGCTGATCGACAGCGTCATCCCGTTGTGCGTTACGTAGACCTGGTCCTCGGGGTTGTCGAGCACGATGTGCTGTGTGGCCTGGGCTTCGTCGTCGTTCTCGATTCTCACTGACTCCTCCTCTTCCTTAATGGCAGCCAGGCATTGGCTGCACGTGCAGGTGGGTTCGTTGCGGTTTCTCTCGTCCGACGCAAGGAGGACTTCCCAATGAATCCGGTAGTACCGCGCCCATCCAGGAGAGTGGGGGCTCAGGCGACTCACGGTGCGCTCCCGCCGTTGAAGGCCTGCCACGTTGCCTCGTGGTCGTCGACTTTCCTGAGCGCGCCGGCAAAATCGTCCGCGATGTCGAGGTACAGGGGCAGGAACTCGGTTGTCGCGTCGTCGCCCTCGTAGTCGTGCGCCCACACCATGAGTCCGCTCGGGGTGTGGATGACCTCGCCGATCTGGCGTCCCGCAGGGTCCTTCAGAATCCAGCGATCTGCGGCCTGGTAACGGTGGATGCTTCGAGTGTCGGTCACGGGCAGTTCCACTCAGGCTTGCCGGGATAGCGAACCGAAGTCGCTCCAGCGTTGGGAGTCCCGAAGTCGTCGAGCGGGCCTGCCGTCGCTGCAATCGACGGCAGGCCATCGTCCTCGGGAATGAACGCCAGACGGCCGGTGTAGTACTTCACTCCGTCGTCGTCGTAGACCTTGAAGACGTATCCGGCCCCTGCGATCAGCTCGGCCAGGAGCTCGACAGGTGCGTCGCTCGGCCCCATCACTCCGACCTCGCTAGCCATGCCGACCAGAGGTGTCTCTTCGTCGAGGTGATCGCGGTCGATGATCCACGCGTAGTCACTCGCAGGCGCACCGAAGAACTGCTCGGCCAGCGCCCTGTAGTACAGGCTCATACTGTTCCCCCTCGGCTGATTTTGGGCATGCGTCAGCGCCTGCCGAGGACTCGAACCTCGATGTCTGCCAGTCAGGCTGGGTGCTTCAGGAGTTGGTCGCCCACGAGCAGAGCGTCGCCAGGTTGACGGCAGCCAGCTCGGCCATGTGGTTCCGGTTCTCCGGCGCGGGCTCCAGGCGCTTGAAGATCAGGTGCAGCTCACGGTGCGGGGCATCACGTAGCTCCGGCGCCGGCCAGATTCCCGCGTTGTCGAACGACCGCCCCTCCACGGACGCGAAGATGCCTTTCTGGTCGGGCTCGTGCCAGTCGTAGCGCATCTCGATCTCTCGGGCGAAGGCTCTGAACTCAACTTGGTTTCGGATCCGCTTCACTGTTCCCCCCGTCTCAGTTCTTGTACATGAAGTCGGAGTGGCCGGACTTGCTCACGATGTAGCTCTCCGTCCTGCCGTTGTCGAACTCGACATGGACCCGGAATCGCTCAGCAGTCATCGCTTCGATGCGAGTGACCGTGCCACGAGTGTTCAGCACCGTCCCTCGTACGGAGTCGAAGTACATCCCCGATACCGAGTCACCAACTTTGAACATTCATCCCCTATCTCTTGGCCCCGCAGGTCTGGCAGGAGTAGCCAGCTGGAGGGAAGTCGTTACACACCTCGCATTCCACGGGCGTGAGCAGATCCTTGATGTCGGCACCGATCAGAAACGCGAGTTGGTGCGCGTCCTCCAGATGGATCCGGCGCTTACCCTTCTCGACTCGGGCGATGAGCGCCTGGTCCTCCGGCCGGCAAAACATCGAGGCGAGCTTCGAGGCGACGATCGCTTGCGACCAACCGCGCGCTTCCCGGCGCTGGCGGAACCTGATCGCGAACGTGCGCTCGATCACGGGCTCGACCATCACCCGCTCCCGCCAGCCACGGGGCCAAACCGGTCGAGGTCGGTCATGCTGCAGTCAGTCCTCCTCCGTCAGGGCCGCAAATGCCTCGCGTGCCTCGTCCTCGACGTGGCCCCAGCCGAAGAAGCCCCAGCAGGACTCGACTTCCTCCCAGTCCTCGCGCAGCGTCTCGTCCGTCAGGCGGATCGGAGTGCCCGTGCTGTCGACCTTGACCCATCGCGTCTTCTTCTCGACGATCCAGCCGTAGCACTCGCCATCCAGGTAGGCGACGTAGTCGTCCATGTCCGCAAGGTCGAGCGGCTTGGCGCGTCCCCGAGTCAGCTCTGCCAGCCACTCATCCGTCAGTTCAACTTCATCGCGCCAAGCCTGCGTGTCGAAGGTGACGTACCTGCCACCGCGATGGTCGCACCACACAATCGACCGGCTGCCATGGAAGACGCGGAGATACCGCTCGAAGACAGCCTCCTGCGTGGCCGGATCTCTGCGGCCGAGTCGCTCCAGGGCGGCGACAATCGAGGGGTCCACGACATGGGAGGTGATGCTGGTGAGCTGCACCGCGGCCCATCGGTCCTGCCGGTTCCATCCGTACCGCAGAATCGGCGTACCGCCGTCGTGGTACGGCTCTGCCGGGTCGGCGTCGTGCTCGATCCGAACTCGATACTCCTCGGTCTCCTCGATGACCGCCGTCATGTCACGCACTGACCTTCGTACGACGGATCTCCCGGCGACGCAGCGTCTCCCGCTTGGCCTCAGGCGTGCGCTTGCGGGTGTTGTGCTTAGCCATGATGGTCGTCTCCATTCGTTGCTGACGGCACCTCATGTGCGCGTCTCGTGCCCGTCAGGGACTCGAACCCTGATGTCTGCCGGTCGGGCGGTGGTCATCAGTCGTTACTTGCTTCCGAGTGCGGTGCGATGCTCACAACCATGTGTAGGCCGATCGTGAGCAGGCTCAGGTCTGCGGGCACCACACGCAGGTGGTCGCGGCCGGCGTCGCCACTGCTGGCTCTGCGGATCACGAGGTTGTCGCGACCGTTCGAGTCGAGTGCATCTGAGGTGTCCAGGACCTTCGCGTGGATCATGCGGGACGGCTCGAACCGTGACGGGTGATAGGTCACGTCGACCGTGTCAGCCATCACTCGGGCGGCGGCGATTTCACGGTCAGCCGCTGCGCGCCGCGTCGCAGGCTGGAGTGCGGCGATGCCAGTCAGTTTCACCATCAATGTCTCTCCATTCGCTGGGATTGGCCCGGTACGTGCGTGCCCGCCAGGGACTCGAACCCTGGTGCCTGCCTGTCGGGCTGAGAGCTACTTCCCGTACCTGGCGTGGAGCGCGGCCTCACGCAGGCTGTCGGCGAGTTCCTCTGCCTCGTCTGGCGTCATCCACGTCACGGGCTCGGATGCGGTCACTCGCACCCACCCGACGAACGTCTCCGGAATCATTGGCACGAAGAGGTAGACCGCCATCAGTGCACCGTGACCGAGTCGGCCCAGGCATACCCTGGCCCGTTCTCACCGCACAGGACCTCAACGACCTTGTCTGCCTCGGCTGCATCGCGATACAGCAGCGGGTTGTCGTGTCCGCCATCGGCGAGGTAGACGACGTGGAGCGTGTTCGCTTGGACCTTCTTCAGGTATTCAAGTGCCGACCGCAGGACGTCGTGGTGCGAGTCGGCCCACTCGGTCCGGGCGTCATCCATCCAAATCCACTCAAGGTTCTGGATCTCCCCGCCGCCGGCCTCTTCCCTCTCATAGATTTCCCCGATCTCGACGTTGAGGTCATCGTGTCCGTCGACCTCGCGCTGGATCGCGGCAATCAGGGCAGTCAGTTCGTCGCTCATGCGGGCTTCACCACGCCATCGAGCCACCAGCCCCACATGGGAATCCAGCAGTCGTCGTAATCTGCGGAGGGGTCGCAGTACTCCTCGGTCCCCACATCCGCGCCATCGCGACGAGCCCAGCGATGCGCGCCTTGCTCCATTGCCGCGCGGGTCTTGAAGTAGATGCAGATGTTTCGCGTCAGGTCTTCCTTGAAGCGAAGGATTCGGTAGGGGTATGCGTACATCAGCACCCCAGTGCCTGGCCGTCGGCTTTCACGAGCAGGTCCTCATTGCTCCAGTGGTCAAACTCGGAGCTGATCTCGCGGTACGACGACACCTTGATGTGCTCTCCTCCAGTCAGTCCGTACGGGGTGACGATCAGGGCATCCGTGCAGTCCGCGTCCGTCAGGTTGCAGGCGTGGTACTCGATCGCATCCGCCATCTCGCCAGCGACCTGTTCCTCCATCGGAGACACTGGATACCGCCCGCCCGCCTCTGCACGATCGCCGAACACGAACGCCGCGAACTTGAAGGTGCCTTCAACCTCGACAGCAATCACCGGTCGATCGCGAAACGTAAGCGTCTCGGTGGCATTCATGCGCTCACCTCATCCGCGAGCGTCATCCGGGAGGTGATGATGCAGCGACCCGAGGTCTCTTCCATCGCGTTGAGAATCTCGCGGTAGCGCGCGAGTGCCTCGTCCTCGGTCTGGATCGGGTCCTCGATCACCGACCAGTCCTCGGACTCGGGGTCGGCGCTCCATTCCCCGACTGCGTGCGCCTTCAGCGCCTCGTCCCGCTCCGCGGCTGAGTTGGCAGCGACATTCCATCCCACCTCGTAGTCCAGCAGGTCCACGGCCACGAATATGACTCTCATCGCTCTCTCACCTCTTGGTTTTGGGCGTGCTTGAGTACCTGCCCACGGCTCGAACGTGGGTGCCTGCCGGTCAGGCTGGGGTGGATCTCAGAAGTCGATGCCCCAGACGCGTCCGCACTTCGTGCAGACGTCGAGGTCGTACGTCACCTCCTGCTCGCACCGCGGACACCAGTCGTGGGGGCACTCGAAGTTGTGCGCGCAGCCGCACGGAAGGTCTGTAGGCCACGAAAGCTCAGCAGGCATGGACCCACTCCTCGTCCGTCCAGAGGAAAAACTCGCCTTCGTGCCAACCGAAGGTGTGACCTGTCGGAGCGAGGTATTCGTTCATCCACTCCTCGGCGATGTCGGCCAGGCCGTGAATCCAGTCGCTCGTGTCGACCATCGCTTCGGCGACGGGGTCCCAGGCCTCGTCCTCGCCTGCCTCGTACGCTTTGAGTGCGTCCTTGGAGCCGTCCTCGACCGTCATGCCTCGGCTGATTGCTCGGTGCACCAGCTCAGAGATTGCGTACTGACCACGTGCACCATCGATCCAGCACCCAGCCTCCTGCGGGCGGGCCTTCCTCACGGTGAGCATCAGCAAGCCCAGAAGATGTGAACCATGCCCGAGGAATCCTCGGCTGCATGGAAGGTCTGCATCAGATCGAGGGTCGCGGACTCCCAATCGATGTAGTTCGTCGGCCAGTCCGGTTCGGCGGGCAGTGCCCCGGTCTCCTCAGCCCACCACCGGGCAAAGTCCACTTCCGATCGCCACTCACCTTCGTAGGCTGCCTGGGCGGCATCGAGCTTCACCTCAACGAAGGCGTCGCCCGTCCACTCGGCGTAGATCATCACCGCCTCGACTGACAGGTTGCTCTCCTCGATCTCGTCGAGCTTCGCACCGATCTGGTTAGCCTCGTACGGCGACATTTCCCGATCGACCGGCATACCGTCCGTATCCATGACCCACAGTTCCTCGTGGGCGTCGCTGTAGTGCCACGGCGACACGGGAAACCAGTCACCGTGGAGCCGTGCGTTGAACGAGTCTTCTCCGGCCACTTCCTCTGGAGCATCGCCAGCGTCGAACCACTGGCCCGCAAGGTAGCCCTCGTTGTGGCAACCCAGACACCCCACCCAGACTCTTGCGTCTGCCATCGCTTCCCAACCTTCAGCTTGGACTCTTCGGAGTGCCCGCCCCGGACTCGAACCGGGGAGTGTTCCGCTCGGGCGAATGTCGTTGTCACACAGCGATCTGGAGCGGCAGTAGCTGGTCCAGCGGGCCGCGAACATATGACGCCGCCTGGTTCTCCCAGTCGGCATACGTCTCCTGTGCCAGGCGCCGGCCGATTGCCTCACCCGCTTCCGCGAAGCGCCACCAGGTTCCAGATACGGCGGACTCCAGTTCGTACCCGACGTTGCCCTCGGCCACCTGCTCCCAGAACAGTGCGTTCAGGCGCTCGTCGGTCACGACCTCGTCGTCGTACAGCTCCTGACGCGTCAGCTCGCGGTAGGTGTCCTCGACGAGCTGTCGCATCTCCCAGCGCCCCCACCCGTCCCAGTCTTCTTGCTCGGTTTCGGTCTCCAGTTCGGACCAGTCGTCCTCGTCGTAGACCGGGTACTCGCCCATCGACACAACGGCCTCGGCGAGCAGGATCGGGATAAGGCTGTCTAGCCTGAGGAACAGGGCCTCGGTCCCGTGACCTCCGTACGTGTCGATGACGTAGTCACCGAAGTCGCGGAGCAGGGAACGGTGGTTACTCCGGTGGTAGCCAGAGCCCGAGTAGTCGGAGAACGAAGCATCCCGAATCTCAAGGTATGTGGGTGTCTCGTAGCCGTAGTGCAGCGGACGAAAGTCGCCGTAGCTCGTTACGGTGCCCGGCTCTGGCATCTCTCCGAACGGGCAGGTCTGTAGTCCGCCGTGCGTTCGTGCCCATTCGATCAGCGCGGAGGCGGGGACCATGTCATCGTCGTCCGGCTCGAAGTTCCAGTCGTGGTTCATCGCGTGCCTCTCTCTCGGCTCGGCATCGTCAGCGGGCAGGAGCCACCCCATCCCGGACCACGCAACTCCTGATCGGAGATTGCGTGGTTTCGCCATGTGCTGGGTCACGAGCCGTGTCGCCGCACCCACCCCCAGACCGCTTGGATGCGGCCCAGCAACAATGGGCGCGGAGTCCGGCTGCCGTGACGCTTCCGGTTCCTCGCGTGCCGTGCACGTGTTCTTGCCATCTCTCGACCCTTCTGTCGGAAGTGGTCCCCTACTTCCCCAGTGGTGGCAGCTACGTGAGTGCTGCCAGTGCCTGCCGAGGGGTTGCACCTCGGGCCGCGCTGCTCAGGCTCGGTGCTCATCGCGTGACAGGAACCCACCACCGGCCGTCGCGGTAGTCCGCATCGCTCGACGGCGGTGGACAGGAGTCCTCGGTTGGACAGCTCGGCGGAAGCAGGATGACCGGCGGCCAGGTGTCAGTGCTCTCGACGGCATAGGCCGCGAGGAATCCGGCTGCCGGTACGCCGATCACCAGACATAGAAGGCCTACTAGGCGACGCATCCTGCTCAGTAGCCCATCAGGTGCCACGGGAACTTACGCTCCCCGGCAGACTTCGGCTTCCCGCGGTGGACTGTGACGGGGCCAGCCTCGACCTGTCGGTCGCGCTTCCACATCTTGAGCTTGCGTCGTCGGTCTCGGTAGATCTCAGTGCCGTACGGATGGCGATTCAGGTGTCCGCTCGGAACGGGCGGGGTCAACAGCACCTGGTTCATGGCAGAGCTCTCCCCTGGAGTGTGGTTGTGGTTGTTCGGCTGAGCAGCCGAGCCAGGGTCACGTACTAGACGTGCCCTCGACTGTTGCTCAGGCGCTGGGAATCTCGTGCACCTTCACCGGCGAGGCAGCAGCACAGCGGCGGCAGGAGTAGATGGCGCTGGCATCCTCGAACTCGACGATGACCTCAGGCCGCTCTATGCAGCATGACCAGAGCGGCTCGCCGGGAGCCTCGACGCTGGTCTCGATGTAGTTGTTGCGCACCCACTCGGCGCAATGGGCCACGCTCTCAAAGCCGTCGACCCAGGCGTAATAGACCGCCTCGGTATTGAGGTTGGGGTAAGCCGCTGCGATCGCTGCCTTGAAGAGAGCCTCTGACCGCTGATACGACTCGGTCCAGTAACCGGAGATGCTCTGGTCCTCGTGACCCGAAACCTCGTGGTGATGCTGCCGAACCCTCTCAGCGATCTCGACCAGATCTACCGTCAACTTCACACCCACCAACTCCTCACACACTATCACACTATGGGTAAAAATAAGTGCCTCCGGTCCGATTCGGTCGGTCTATCGCCAGCGGCAGGCTTGCGCCTGCCTCACCCGCTCAGCTCCCGTCGACATATTCGGGGAGGTGAGCCTAGGTGCAGCACCCGGAGGCTAGGGTCTTTCGTTTGGGGCCGGTTGTGGCGCGGACTTCCGTCCGCCGCCGTTACCCTCCGGCCCCGTTTCGCAGCTTCCCGTTTCCGGGACAGAGGACTTCCGCTCGCTACGCCCTCACCGAGCCACCATCGGACATCCAATGGCGCACTTCCGGTTAGGCCATGCGTACTAGCTGCGTGGTCCCTAGCTGGTTGCCTACTACCCGAGCCGCTATGCCTGTCTGTTCAGGGAGGCGAGGACCGCGCTGCCGGGAGTTGCAGGGGATGCCCCCTTCCCGTCACGCCGCGTCCCCGCTCACTGCGGGTTTCGCGCTATTCGATTGTCAGGGCCGATTCCTTACCGGCCTGCGGTCGATTCGACCGGCCCCGTGTCTCGCTTGCTTGATGCAAGACTGCCACACTATCACACCGTTTGCAACTTGCTCGGTCTTACCTGTTGAGCGAGCCGTAGGTGACGGGTAACTCCCTACGCTCTTCTGGGAGGTGGGTCCGTCCGGCTTGCCCAACGAGTGACACACTATCACACATTGCGTGTACTGGTGCTCCCGTGTGCTGCGATCCAGTCCGTACGGCGTGTGTGCCGCACATGTGAGCCGCGCTGCCTGCGGTGTTCCTGTGTGGAGTTGTCAGCCTGCCTGCGGTTGCGTCGCTCGCCCCGCTTGCCCGGTCCCTCCGGGCTGCCGTCCCTCGGCCCAACACCCAGAACATTAATGCCACACCATCACACTTTGCAAGTCGGTGCGGCGTGCGAGAGGCCACATGCCTAGGCGGTTGCCGAGCGGGAGGGGTGGGGGTATCACCCGCGCGAGCGAAAAGAAGGGCACCGCCTTGTCATAGCAGCCGGGATCTTGCCACGGTTCCAGGGTCGACTTCGCGGCGGAATCCCGACGTTGCGGGCAGCACTTCCAGGGGGCAGAATCGCTGTCTCCACTGGGAAAATAGTCGCACCGGCGGACTGGTGAAGGACCACTCTTATCCTCGGTCCGGTGCGGTCGTAACGGCACCTAATGGCGTTTTGAGACCGTCGTCGCAGGCTCAGTCGAGCTCCTATCGGCGCTGTCTCCCTGACACACCCAGCTCCTTCCTTCGGACTGCCGGCGCACCCGAGCCCGTGTGTGATAATGTCGCAGCCGTCACACTGAAGGACTTCGCCATAAGCCCTCGGTCATCCGGACTATAAGGATGTAAGGGTTTGAGGGAAGGGAGAGGTGAGGAGACAAGGCCTTCGATCTCAGGTCTTAAGCCTCACGCCCTAAGAGCTAGCCCCGCGTCTACGAGCTACGGCTCACCGATCATCGGAACGTAGGCGGGGCCACCACGTGTCCTGGGGGTGATCGCCGTGCCGGGATGGACCTCATCCAACCGCAGGGAAGATCTCCCCCAGGACTGGGAGAAACGTCGTCAAAGGCGCTTCAAGGCCGATGACTACCGATGCACGTGGACGAACGTGTACGACGAGCGATGCCTCGGGCCGGCCGAAGAGTGCGACCACGTCGGCGAGCGCACCGACCACCGGCACGAGAAGCTTCGATCGCTGTGCTCATACCACCACGGGATCAAGTCAGGCCAGGAAGGTTCAGCCGTGCGCTCCGCGATCTGGCGCAAGAACAACCAGAAGTTTCGGCGCACGGAGCAGCATCCCGGCGCCCTGTAAACCGGAGGGTCACGAGCGCGTTGTCCCCGCGTGCTCCCCTCCATGCCCCCGGATCGAGTTCGACGCTTCTCTCCCGTCGACACTCTCCGGGGGCTTCGTTTTGCCCATGCGGTCCGGTTGGAACGGACGCCCGGTTGTCAGCCGGAAGAACGCGGGTTCGAGTCCCGCCGTGGGTGCTGTGTCTGAAGCTGAAGTGAACGACGCGCCGGGTTGTGGTCCCGGAGTAAGTGGGTTCAAGTCCCACCAGACACCCCATGGCCAGTAGCTCATCAGGTAGAGCATCGGATTGTTAATCCGGAGGTGACAGGTTCGAGACCTGTCTGGCCAGCGGTGAGGAGCTGTGACCCTGGCGGCGAGCCGGTCGACAGCCGGTGCGGGTGGTGGGTTCGATTCCCCCAACTGTCGGCAGCTCCTCCCTCCAGCGCCCCTAGCTCAGTTGGTCTAGAGCATCCGACTCTTAATCGGAGGGTCCAGGGTTCGAATCCCTGGGGGCGCACTTCGATGCCCAACTATCTTGAGCGGGAGGTGACGATGCCCGGACCAACACCCAACCACAGTGACGATCTGGCCCGCGAGCGTTCCCGCAAGGGCGGCGACTCGATGCGTCCCATCTCCGCCGGCGAGCGCCGGAAGGTCGCGGTCCCGCGCGCCGACAAGGGCTGGCACCCGATCGCCAAGAGGATCTGGGAAGCCATGAAGGTTTCCGGCCAGGAGGACTACTACCAGCAGACCGATTGGGCCTACGCCTACTCGCTGTGTGACGACCTCACGTACTACAAGTCCGCCGAGCGACGGTCTCCCGAGATGCTCAAGGCCATCATGACCGCGATGGAGCGACTCCTCCTCACCGAGGGCGATCGCCGCCGCGCCCGAATCGAGCTTGCCGAGCCCGAGCCCGAGACGGAACCGGCGAGCGTTCACGCCATCGACGAGTACAAGCGCGAGCTCGGGGTCGCGCGGTAGGAGTTCAGCTTGGCCTCACCACCCAACGACCCGCTTGCCGTCTTCGAGGGCGACACCATCGACTGGCGCACTGACGAGCAGACAGCCATTGACGAAGTGATCGAGCTGATCCCGCGAAATGGGAAGGGCGCGGTCGCCTTCACCTGGGACGACGGCTGGAGCTCGCACCCACAGGTAGCCAAGTGGCACACCGACCGCGGCCAGCGAGCCACGTTCTACGTCACGACAGGCCTCCTCGGCGCGAACCTGCACATGACCGCCGCCGACGTGACCGCCATCTATGCGATGGGTCACGAGATCGGCGCTCACAACGTCGACCACACCTCGATGACCACGCTCACGCCTACCACTCGGATGACTCAGTGGGATACAGCGAAGTCGGTCCTTGAAGGGCTCACCGCTCCGGGTGCTGTCCGCTCGTACGCCTACCCGCAGGGCGCCAACGACCTCACGACGAACCAGGAGGCGTATCTGCGGTACGACCGGGTGGCAGACATCGGCCTGTCGCAGGGGTACGGCCGATCGCCGTTCCTGATCGAGGACGGATTCTCTGGCTTCAAGCACGGACGGTTCCCCTGGTCGCAGTCGACACACGCCCAGTTCATGGCGCTCCTGCGCGACCACGTCCTGCGCCGGCCGGTCACCCTGACGGCCTACGCGCACCAGATCGGCAACGCCGACACACCCACCGAGGCGCAGGTACTGGAAGCGCTCGACTTCTGCGGGGCCAACGGCATCCCCTGCCTGACGATCGGCGAGGTCACTCCCGGCCCACTGGTGGTGAACGGCGGCTTCGAGAACGGCCTTGACGGCTGGACTGTCACCAAGGTCGGCGCAGCTAACACGGGGGCCACGATCGTCGAGTCGGCCACCGATGTGCCATCCGCCGGCCTGAGCGGAACGATGTCGCTCAAGATCACCTCACCAAACACGACGACTAACGCCGACTCCGTGTCGGTCGCTCAGGTCGTCCCGGTCAAGGGGTTCACCAGCTACTCCCTGTCAGCCCGGGTCCGCCACGACGCGACCCCGACAGGCACCGGCAAGTTCTCAGTCCGGATTAACGAGTACGACGGCCAGGGCAACACGATCACCGGTCGATCGTTTCGCGGCAACGCCTCGACGACGAGCTGGGGACAGACCGTGATTACCCCGCCGGCCGATGCCACTTGGGCTGTTGCCTCAGGCAAGACCCACCCGGACACGCGGTTCATGCGGGTCGACCTCTACCTGCAAGAGCTCACTGGCGTCTTCTACGCCGACCACGTGCACCTGGGCGAGACCCCGGACGGATTGCTCGGCTAGCCCGGCTGGAGGGGGTGAATCGCGATGGCAGCGATGAACCCCCTCACCCCGGAAGAAATCCACCTACTGGAGCCGACCTACATCGGCCCAACGTGGATGACGAACGACGACGGATCGTGGCATCTGCCGACGCGGACCCTCGGGTGGCAAATCGCCGGCTGGTGCACGGAATACCTGCTCGGCGAAGACGGCAAGCCGTGGAAGTTCACCCGCGAGCAGCTCCGGTTCATCCTCTGGTGGTACGCCGTCGACGAAACCGGCCGCTTCATCTACCGCACCGGTGTGCTCCAACGCATGAAGGGCTGGGGCAAGGACCCCGTGCTCGCGGTCATGTGCCTGGTCGAGCTCGTCGGCCCAAGCCGCTTCTCCCACTGGGATGCCGATGGCAACCCAGTCGGCGAGGCCCTGCGCAAGACCTGGGTGCAGATCACCGCCGTTAACCAGTCGCAGACCACGAACACCATGGAGCTCCTCCCCGGTCTGATGTCCGACCGGTTCAAGCACAAGTACCGCATCAAGGAAGGCGCGGAGCTTATCCGCGCGATGGGCGGCAAGTGCCGCCTCGAAGCCGTCACGTCGTCGTACCGCGCGATCGAGGGCAAGCGAACCACCTTCACCTTGCTGAACGAAACCCACCACTGGGTAGCGGCCAACAAGGGCATCAAGATGTACGAAACGATCGACGGCAACGCGACCAAGAAGGATTCGCGCTACCTCGCGATCACCAACGCTTACCTCCCGGGCGAAGACAGCGTCGCAGAGATCATGCGTGAGGACTACGAGAAGATCCTCGAAGGCCGCATGGTCGACAACGGCGTTATGTACGACAGCGTTGAGGCGCACCCTCGCACTCCGCTGACGGTCGAGGCCTTGCACATCGTCATTCCGAAGATCCGCGGCGACGCCGTGTGGCTTCGGGTCGAAACGATTATCCAGTCGATCCAGACAGGATCGATGTCCGCTTCGCGATCGAGGCGGATGTGGCTGAACCAGATCGTCGCCGAGGAAGACGCGATCTACGGCCCGGAGCAGCTCGCCGCCATGGAGGACTCCGACCTGGAGCTTCTGCCCGGCGACGAGATCGTGGCGGGCTTCGACGGCGGCAAGTCCGACGATGACACCGCCCTGGTTGCGATCCGGATCTCGGACCGCGCGATTTTCAAGCTCGGCCACTGGTTCAAGCCCGATGGTGCCAACAGCAACGAAGACCCCGACGCTCCGCGTTGGGAGGTCAATCGTGAGCTCGTCGACAGCGAGGTCCACGAGATGTTCAGGCTCTACAGCGTCCAGGCGTTCTACGCCGATGTCGCGCTGTGGGAGTCCTACATCGGCGACTGGGCGGCTGACTACAGCGAAGGCCTTGCGCAGAAGTCGGACGGTCGCAACGCCATCGCCTGGGACATGCGTTCCTCGCTGAAGCGCGTGACTCTGGCCCACGAACGCCTGATGCGGTCGATCTTCGACGCAAAGCTCCAGTACGACGGCGATCTCGCTCTGAAGCGACACCTGCTCAACGCCCGCCGGCGGACCAACAACCACGGACTCAGCTTCGGCAAAGAGAGCCGCGAGTCCCCACGCAAGGTCGACCTTTACGCCGCGCTCCTCCTCGCTCACGAAGCTCTCTACGACCTTCGAACGCGTGGGAAGAAGGAGAAGAAGCGGTCTGGTCGCGGCTACTTCATGTAAGGACGGTGACCCGTGGCCAATGTCAAGGCAAGGGCGGTTGAGCTGCTCGCCATCCTGCACAACGACAGGCCAGCTCTGAGGCGGTATGACCGCTACGTCGAGGGCAAGCAAGACGACCCGTACATGCCGGCCAACGCCGACGACGAGTACAAGCTTCTCGCGGAGCGGGCCAAGACGAACGTCATGCCCCTACTGACCGGAGCGCCTGCACAGGCGCTGTACGTCGACGATTTCCGGCCCGGTAACCGTTCGCTCACGTCGACCAGCTCAGGGACGCGCTTCGAGATGAAGCACTGGCAGTGGTCCCGCATGGACGCGCGGCAGTCGGCCATCTACCGGGCGGCCTTCAAGTTCGGGCACAGCTTCACCCTGACCGAGAAGACCAAGAAGCGCCGAGCCCGCACCAAGAGCCTGTCGGCTCTGAGCACCGCGGCCCTGTACGAGGACCCGGCCAACGACGAGACCCCGTTGTATGCCATCACCATCACGTCCGAACCGAGGACGGTGAAGGACGAGCAGGTGCCCGGTAAGGCACGGCTGTTCGATGGCAAGTTCGAGTACCCGGTGACCTTCAAGTCGCTGACCGACGAGGACGGAATCACAGTCGGCACAGGCATTGCGCATGGTGCCTCCGAATGTCCCGTTACCCGTTTCGCTTGCCACGTCGACACTGAAGGCCGAACGACTGGCCTTGTCGAGCCGATGATCGCGGTGCAGAACCGCATCAACCAAACGGTGTTCGATCTCCTGGTTGCACAGACCTACGCAAGCTTCAAGGTCCGCTGGGTGACCGGCATGGCGCCGCCAATGCTGATGCAGGGCGTCGACGAGAACGGCAATCCGACCAGGGTCGAGGCCGACATCGTCGACTGGGTCCCGGTCCGGGATGCCAACGGCAACGAAGTGCCGGCGCCGATGAACCACAATGCGCGCCGATTCCTGTTTGCCGAGGACACCGACACCAAGTTCGGTTCGCTCGACGAGACGCCGCTTGACGGCTTCATTGCCTCCATCGACATGAGCTTCCGCCACATGGCGGCCTTGTCGCAGACACCGCCGCACCATCTCTTGGGCCAGATTGCCAACCTCTCGGCCGAGGCCCTACTTGCGGCAGAGACTGCCTTCTCGCGGATGGTTGAGGAGTTTCGCAAGGGCTTCGGTGAAGCCTGGGAACGAGTCTTTCGGCTGGCTGCCGAGATGGACGGTGACGCGGACGCCGCGGATGACTTCGAGGGCGAGACCCTCTGGCGCGACATGGAGCAGCGCTCGCTAGCGCAGGCTGCCGACGCTCTGGGCAAGCTGCGTGAGCAGCTCGGCATCCCCAAGCGCGGACTGTGGCCCCGCGTTCCGAACGTCACCCGGACCGAGCTCGACCAATGGGAAGACCTCGCCGACGAAGAAGACGCCGCCCTCGCCATGTCCCAGGCCGTCAGCCGCGCAACCACGAACGACACCACATCGTTCCGCAGTTCGACACCGGCACGAGTGCTCGGCGCACCGCCCACCGCCAAGGCCGCTGCATGACCCGAGCCGACTGGCAAGAAGAAGCCAATCGGGTCGACCAGGTCTTCCACGCCGCACTGACCCAGCTCGGCGTCGCGAGCCTGGAGGAGGCGCTCGCTCTCTGGCAGAGCATCCCGCCGGCCTCCATGGCTCGCGCTCGAACAACCTGGTTGACCCGGATCGTGCGAATCCTGATGGGACACCGATCCGAGGCACGCAGCCTGGGGCGGGCGTACTACCGCCTGGTGCGAGCACTGCGCACCGGCACCACGACCGCTGACCCCTACAAACCCGAGCCGCGCTACATCACTCTCGACATCCTCCGCGAGGAGTTCGAGGCCCTAGTTCCCACGCCAGGCGCGCAGGAACCCGGCCAAGAGCCACGCGAAGACAACACCCCCACCAGAGTCACCCCTCAGCCTTCCGATGCCTCACATGGCGACGAGGAGCCTGCCGCCGAAGGCAATGACTTTGACGAAGCCGACCGCATCTTGGTCGAGGAACTGGCCGAGATCGAGGCGGAAGCTGAGCGCCAGGAGCGCGAGGCCGAGCGCGAAGCACAGAAAGTCCTCGACAATCTCGGCCCGAACAACTTCAACAACAAGGCCGACCAGCTCGATGGCAGCTCGCCGCACGACGAGTTCGAGGCTGCCCTGAACGAGGCATACCGCCAAGCCGGCGCCCGTCAGGCCGCCGCGGTCGAACGCCTTGTCCAGAACGGCGCACGCGCTGAGATCTGGACGAACGTAGAGCACGACAAGCGCGCTCTCGGCTACGTCCGCTACTCGACCACCGGAACGCCTTGTGGTTGGTGCGCGATGCTGATCAGCCGCGGAGTCGTCTACAAATCCGCCCAATCAGCTGAGTACGACGACGGCGACAAGTACCACGACAACTGTCACTGCTCCGCTCTCCCGGTCTTTACAAAGCAGCAGTTCGAGAACGACCCGAAGTACGCCCTCAACCGCGAGTACTCCGGGCAATGGCCCGACGTGACACGAGGACTGAGTGGCAAGGCAGCCATCTCCGCTTGGCGGCGATTCATCCGGCTGCAACAACGCGCCCAGGCCCAGGCGGCCAAGGCATCCACCGCACACGTCCAGGAGGCGTAGCCATGAGCGAGACCACCGTAGAAACCCAGCCGGCGCCCGACATGCCCACCGCAGATGGGGCTCCAACCCCAACAACGCCGCCGCCCGCTGAAGATGCCCAGGGCAACGGTTCCACGAGTACCGGCGCTCAGCCGGACCCGATGGCCGAACTGCCTGAGTGGGCGAAGAAGGAAATCGCCAAGCTTCGGTCTGAGAACGCGAACTCCCGAGTGAAGGCGCGCGAGGCCGAGACCAAGCTCAGCGCAGCCAAGACTCCCGAGGAGTTCGAGGCAGCAGTAGCGGAAGTCAAGGCCACCAACGCCGAGCTGGAGCGCAGGGTTCTAGTGAGCGAGGCCGCTCGCAAGCACAAGCTTCCCGACGAACTCGCCGAGGTCCTCAAGGGCAGCACAGTCGAGGAACTGGAAGCACACGCGAAGACCCTCGCGAAGTTCGCTCCCGCAGAACAGAGCGAGCCCGAAAAGCTCAGTGGCGGTCTGAACCCGACCGACCAGGATGCGGCCTTCGATCCAGTCGCAGCCTCACGCGCGGCACGGAAGCGCCGCCGCTAACCATTCATCTTCCAAAGCCCCCGAGGCCCGCCTTCGGGGGCTTTGTCATGCCCTAGGAGGGCCACCAACACATGGCATATACCGAGCACGATGTAGTCAAGGCAGAGAAGATCGCCGCCACCGCAGCCGTGTCTCTCGAAGAGTCACTCGTCGTCCCGAACGTCTTCTACCGCGAAGATGTGGCGAACTTCAAGGGCGCCAAGGACGACACCGTCACGGTGACGGTCGAAGGCGTTCTGCCGTTCCGCTCCTACGGCTGGCGCGCCGACCGGTCGCAGCCGGTTGTGTGGGACGACTACAAGGAGCGCAAGGTCGCCGTGAAGTTCGGCGGCGACACCTACTCCGGTGTCCGGCTGACCGACGAGCAGAAGGACTTCGACCTTCCCGGCTGGAACAAGCTGGTCACCAAGCAGACCGAAGCGGTCGGGCGTGGCCTGGAGTCCAAGTCGACTGACTACGCCGTGAACAAGGCGCCGTACGAGATCGAGCTGAAGGTCGATTCGACCAACCTGCGCAAGTCGCTGATCCGGGTCCGCGCGGTCATGAACAGGCTGCGTGTCCCGGCCGGAGCCCGCACGATCCTGCTCGGCACCGATTTCGAAGCCGCAATGCTCGAAGACGAAAAGCTCAACCTCGCGTCCAACGTCGGTGAGGCCGAGGCCGTCAGCTCGCTGCGCGAGGCGACGATTGGGCGCCGGTACGGGTTCAACTTCGTCGTTGCTCAGGAACTGCCGCCGGGGATGGCGATCGCGATGGTCGATTCCGCGTTCGTGTTCGTCACCGGCGCCGCCTCGGTCCCGAACTCGATCCCGTTCGGCGCGAACGCCAGCCACAAGGGCGTATCGCTGCGTTGGATGGTCGACTACGACATGGACTACAAGGTCGACCGGTCTCTGGTCGACACCTACGACTCCTACCGCGTGGTCCTGGACACCCTGGTCGGGGTCGACGCCGAGAAGCAGTCCTACATCTCCGACTACGAGCACTTCGTGCGCGCGGTCAAGCTCAACCTGGACGGTAACGACGTGCTGCCGGACCCGGATGGCGACGACGAGAAGATGACCGAGCTTGGCAACATCACCGGCATCTGGGGCCCGAGCAACGGCACTCCGTCGACCGACGCCGCAAGCGTGCCGGCCACCACGGTCAAGGACGCTGACGGGGCCGCGATCAACCCGGTCTCCGACAACACTCCGACCAACCGGCGCGGCAAGGCCAAGAACGAGGCGTGATCCACGAGGGGCGGAGCTTCCAGGTTCCGTCCCTCTTCCGCTCTCCTGATTGGAGCTGAACATGGACACACCTCTGGCAACCGTCGTCGAGCTGGCCGACAAGCTGCCGTTCACGATGGGCGAGGACGAGAAGCGCGAAGCCAAGCTAGCGCTGGAGACACTTAGCGACGACGCCCGGTTCTACGGCAAGCCCAGGTGGACCAACCCCTTCGTCACCCCGCCCTCCGTGGTTCGGCTGGTCCTGAAGGCCGCGAACCGCCACATGAAGAACTATGAAGGCTTCACCCAATCCCGCGCCGGTGACGAGACAGTTGCCTGGGACGGGCAAGGCGAAGACGCCGGCTCGGCCCGGTTCAGTGCAGCTGAGAAGAAGCAGCTTCAGCAACTCGGCAACCGCGCGAAAATCTACTCGACGCCGGTCTCGGCCTGGGGCACGATTCGCCGCCATGACCGCCCAGACTGTCTGCCTGCTGGCTTCGTCCCCGCGGAGCACGGCAGCCCGTTCCCGATGTTCTGCGGCGACGGCCCATGGTGTGAGTGCGGTGGTTGCACTTGAGCTATCAGCGTCGGCGTGGCCAGACGGCAACGATCTGGCGCATCGTCAAGCAGACCGACAATCGGGGCAACGAAGTCAAAGTCGCCGACACCGCGAACCCGTGGATCGTGAAGGCCTGGGCTACTCCCCAGCGCAGCGCCAAGGCGGAAGTACCCGGCCAGCAGAAGATCAACGTCGTCCGAATCGGCGTCGATGCCGACCTGGCCGGCGTCGAGATCTATTCCAAGGTGATCTACGACGGCAAGGAATGGGACTGCGTCACGCCACCGGCCTACCACCACGGATCAAGCCGTCATGTGAGGCACTGGTCCATCGATATCCGGGAGCGACCCTGATGGCTGAGGTCTACCGCAACTACGGCGGACGCTCGATGGAGAAGGGCCTGGCGCGGCATCCCGGCGTTCAGGACTACATGGTCGAGGCAACCTTCGAGATCGGCGTACGTGCCGAGGATCTCCTGCTGGAGCACCGCCAAGAAGGACACGCGTCGATCGAGATCGAGAACGGCCGAGTTGACCACTACGTGATCCTGTCCGACGAGCGCGGCCAGAAGGCTGCCTTGTCGATCGAGTATGGCCGCGACGCGTACGACGTGACCTGGGAGGACAAGGACGGCGAGGAGCACACCTACACCGTGGGTGCCATGGCCGGTCTCTACATCCTGCACCAAGCGGCACACCTTCGCGGCGGTCGAAAAGGCAAGGTGAAGCTTCCCGATGTCAAGCTCAAGTAGCCTGCCAGCCGAGGTTCTGGCGCTCGTAGAGCTCAGCCCGGTTGAAGACCTGCTGCTCGACCTTCTGCCAGCCAAGCTCCCTGGAATCCAGGTGAAGTCGAAGATCGCCGACGATCAGACTTGGCCGCTCGTCATGGCGCGCCGCTCGCCCGACTTCGGTGACTGGGCAGGCGATCCTCGCTTCCTCGACGCAGCCCGAATCCTCGTTCATACCTTCTGCGAAGGCATCAACGGCGACGAAGACGCAGCCCTGCTGGCAGAGGCCGTTCGCGTCGTCCTCCGCGACTCCGTGAACGTCGTCGTCCCCAATCGCGGACACCTGGTCAACGTGACCATGACCTCCGCGCCACGGCGAGTCACCGACTGGGCAACTGCCACCGGCCCCGTGCAGTACGCCGACCTCCCAACGGGCGTCTGGCGGTACGAGGCGATCTTCGACATCGTCATCCGGAAGCCACGAAGCAAGCCCTTCCAGACCCCCTGATTCCACCCCAAAGCAAGGCCCTCAGCGAACCCGCTGGGGGCCTTTCGCTTTGCCTAGCAAATGGAGATGCCCACGTGGCTCTGAACGACAACGCCACCCTGGTAATCGGGGCCGGCAACTACTTCACGGCGCCGACCGGCACCGCGCTTCCAACCGACCTCCGCGCGCCCGCAGCGGCGTGGGAGAACGTCGGCCACACCTCGATCGAAGACATCCTCGCTATCGCCTCCGAGGGCGGTGAGGCAACGGTCCTGGCGACCCTGCAGAACAAGACGCTGCGGACAAAGTACTCGGCGCGTTCCGAGACGCTGGCTTTCACCATCCAGCAGTTCGACTCCGCCTCGCTGAAGCTGTTCTACGGCTCGAACATGGTCCAGAACCCGAACGGCACGCTGGGTATCCCGACCGACCCAACGCCGACCGTCGCTGCCTTCCTCGCAATCTTCATCGACGGAACCAACGTCTTCGCGTTCTACGCACCGAAGGCCGAGATCTACCGCGCCGACGACCTGTCGATCTCCGACACCGAATCGCTCGCCGGCCTGCCACTGGGCGTCAAGCCGCTCCAGCACAACACCAACACCTGGACCTACGCAGTCACGCCGCTCGGCGTCGTCACGCCCTGATCCCGGTCCCTGAACCACCCTCCCCGCGCCGCCACTGCGGACCCGGCGCGGAGAGGGGCTCTACCTCGGTCCGATCACTCATCCCACCACCACGGAGGTCCGCAAACCAATGGCCGAGAACACCTTCACCCTCGACGACATCCGAGCCGCTGCGGAGAAGAAGTACGGCGCAACGAACATCCCCCTGGGCAACGGTCGCGTCTGCAAGCTACTGAACCCGCTGCGCCTGTCGAAAGAGAACCGTGCCGCGCTGATGGCCAAGCAGGACGAGCTGGAGAGTGAGGACGCCGACCAGGAAGCCATCCTGTCGGATTCCCTGAAGCTCGTCGCCGAGAACGCGAACGACGCAAAGGCGCTCCTGAAGGAGCTCGGCGGTGACCTCGCAATGCTCGCCATCGTCTTCGAGAAGTACAACGAGAGCACCCAACTGGGGGAAGCCTCCTCCTCGCAAGACTGATTGACGACTACGGCGCGGGCCTGTATCCCGATCTGCTCGATCACTACGGCGTGAATCTCGTCGACGTGATCGAGGGTCGAGGCCCGTCGCCGGCACAGGTCAACGTCTTGGCGAGGGGACTGCCAGACACATCACTGACCGTGGCACTCGCGTCTGGTGGGCGAGAGCACTACGGCTGGGGCGGCGACCGCCACCTGGCCGCCGACATCTTCGACGCGCTCAACCAGAACACGCGGGCCACCGGCAACTGGGGCAAGAAGCCTCCGAAGATCCCGGCCTACCCGCGGCCCACCCGAAAGACGAAGCCCGAGAACCGCCCGAAGCCGAAGTCGGTTGCGGAGCTCTACGCAGGCTTCCAGGCGAAGGGGTAGCGAATGGCTCAGACCCAGGTGATCGGCCGCGTCGCCGTCAAGGTGCTGCCCGACACGTCCGACTTCCGGCGCAAGGCGAAGGTCGATCTCGACAGGGTCGAGAAGACGCTGCCCGAGCTGGCGATCCACACCAGGATCGACATGTCCGGAGCCTCGCGCGAAATGATCGCCGAGGTCCGCAAGATCAACCAGCGCAACCGGATGCAGGACTCACGGAAGATCCGCTTCGCGACCACGATCTCCACGGACGGCATGAACGAGGAGATCACCAAGGCCCTTCGAGCACTCAGCGCTCGCGCCAACAACCGATCCCTCAAAATCAAGACCGAGCTCGTTGCCGCCACCGCTGTGCTGGAGCTGGACCAAGCCTCCCTCGAACATGTGCAACGCGAGCTCGACGACTTCCGCAATCAGAACGACCCCCTGAAGATTCAGGTCAAGCCCGAGATGGTGCTCGGGGCAACGACCGTGATCAACAAGCGGCTGGAGTTCATCTCGCGCCCGCGGCGCGTGCCGCTACTCCCGTACGTCGAAAGCTCGGCCGCCGCCAAAGCCCTGACCGCTCTGGCCGCGCTATCAGGCGCCCGGGTGCTGTCGTCGTACCTCGATGACATCGCCAAGAGCCTGAGTCGGCTGGACAAGAGCGTGCCGATCATCGGCACTCTTGCCGAAGCGATCGCCGGCCTCGGGGCCTTCGCCCTGGCCAGCGCAAGCAACCTCTTCGCCCTGTCTGCCTCCCTGGCTCAGATCGCCGGGGCATCCTTCGTCCTGCCGGGGATCTTCGGCGGTCTGGCCATCGGTATCGGCTCGACCATCGCGGTCTTCAAGGACTTCAACAAGGTTCTGCCACAGGTCAAGGGCCAGTTCGCTGCGCTCCAGGACCAGATGTCCGCGAACTTCTGGAAGGTTGCCGAGCAGCCAATCCGGAACCTCGTCGACCACCTCTTCCCCGAACTGTCGTCTGGTCTCCAGACCACGGCCAGCAACCTCGGCGGGTTCTTCGGCGCTCTCGCGACCGAGCTGACCTCGTCCTTCGACGGGCTGCTCGGAAACATGTTCGCCGATCTCAACGCCTCGATCGGCATCGCAGCCGGGCTGACCGACTCCCTGGCTCAATCCATCGCAACACTCGGATCAGTCGGTGCGGGGTACCTGCCCAAACTCGCGGCCTGGTTCGTCGACATCGCCGCCAAGTTCAACGGCTGGCTCACTGCGGCTGCCGCAGACGGGCGCCTCGTGCAGTGGATCGACGGCGGGATCTTCGCACTCAACGAGCTCGGCCGCGTCGCCGCTGGCATTGGCGCGACCCTGGGCGGACTGGCCGAGGCGGCGCAGCAGGCTGGCGGCTCCAGCCTTACTGGTTTGGCCGACACGCTTCAGCGCGCTGCTGACGTGGTGAACGGTCCGACGTTTCAGCAGGCACTGGTCGGAGTGTTCACGTCCGCGCACCTTGCGATGGACGAGATCACCACCCAGGCCGGTCCCGCGTTCGAGCAGTTCATGCTCAAGCTCGCCGGCACGCTGAGCTCCGTCCTGCCCGAGGCAGGCATCGCGATCGGCAGTCTGCTCGACGGAATCTTCGGAGCGCTCGCACAGCCGGAGGTATCCGCGGGCCTGGAGTCGATGTTCGCCGGGCTCACGGCCGGTGTGGCAGGCCTGATTCCGGCGCTCGGTCCGGTCGCCATCGCCCTCGGCTCGCTGATGCAGGTCGTCGGGTCGCTCGCGTCCGTGATCGGCCCGGTTCTCGGTGCCGCGTTCGCTGGACTGGCTCAGGCCGGTGCCACGCTGACGCCGGTTCTGCTGCCGGTCATCCAGCTTCTGGGCTCCGGACTCGCTGCGGCCCTGACTGCGATCTCTCCCCTGATCCAGCAGGTCGTTGCGGCCTTCTCGGGACTCGTCGGTGGCCCGGTCATGGGCGCTCTGTCGGGCATCATCGCGGCCCTCGTGCCCGCCTTGAGCTCGATCGGTGGCGCGGTCGGCAAGCTCCTGCCGCTCGTCGCGGCGGTACTCGGACCACTGGTCGAGGGCATCGGGCAGCTCGTTGCCAACGTGCTCCCGCTGGTCGCCGAGGCATTCGGCAAGATCGTTCAGGCGATTTCGCCGGTCCTCACCCTCCTCGGCCAACTGGTCGGATTCCTCGTTCCGATCCTCGTCCCCATCCTGACCTTCCTCGCGAAGATCCTGCTGGAGTCGATCGTCGGCGCGGTGCAGGGCGCAGCCAAGGCAATCATGGGCTTCGTCCAGATCCTGCAAGGTCTCTGGGCCATCATCTCCGGGATCTTCACCGGCGACTGGGCCAAGGTCTGGAACGGCGTCAAGCAGGTCTTCTCCGGCGTATGGGACGCGATCACCGGCATCATCCAGGTTGCCTGGAACATCGGCGTGATCGGTGCCCTGCGCAAGGGATGGGCTGCCATCAAGGCGCTCTGGGATCTGGCCGGCGCAGGTCTCAAGGCCGCTGCGGCTGCGATCTGGGCAGCGATCAAGGGCGGCGTCGACGGCTTCTTCGGAGGGGTTAAGGGCCTCTTCGCGGGGGCGCTCAACTTCCTGAAGTCCCTGTGGAAGGGCGGCCTCGACTTCCTGAAGTCGTACGCCGAGGGCCAGTGGAACCTCGTGAAGGCGATCTTCAACGCCGCCATCAACGTCGTGAAGAGTTCGGTCTCCACGGGGATCAACGCTGTTAGGTCGGCGTTCGGTGCGCTGGGCGATCTGATCGGCCTGGCGAAGCGAGCCTGGGAAGGCATCACCGGGGCGTTCAAGTCCGGCGTCGAGAAGGCGATCGGATTTGTCCGGGATCTTCCTGGCAAGGCGAAGGATGCCCTGAGCAACATCGGCACCGCGCTCATCGCGGCCGGTACTGCCCTCATCCAGGGATTCATCAACGGCATCAAGAAGAAGTTCGGTGACGTCCAGTCGACTCTCGGAGGCTTGACCTCCAAGTTGAAGGACTGGAAGGGGCCGTACTCGTACGACAAGGTGCTCCTGACTCCCGCTGGTGAGGCGGTCATCGACGGCTTCATCAAGGGCCTGGAGTCCAAGTACGACGCCGTCCGAAAGTCCCTCGCGGGCTTGACGAGCGACATCGCCGGCACGGCGTTCGACCCGCCCGGATTCCGCAGCAACGTCGGCTCCCTGTCCGGCGCCATCGACGGCGCCCTCGCGGGTGGGGGCAGCGGCAAAACCCTCATCTACAACGCCGCCCCGGGCAGCTCCATCTCTTCGGAGGAGGACCTGTTCGCGGCTGCCGACCGCTCAAGGATGGTGTTCTGACGTGCCCAAGCTGGTTCTGAAGTCCAACGTCAGCGAGGGAATCCTTGACTTGGATTCCCTGCTGAGGGAAGACGACCCTCTGTATCAGAACCTCCCCATGGAGATGCACGGCGTGCAGGCCCTGGCTGGTGTGACCGGTTTGGGCCTGCCCAGCCTCGCTACGCAATGGCTGGAGGGCGCAGGTGATGGTGCACGGTTCCGCGGACGGCGCGTGCTCCCCAGGGATATCGACTTGCCGCTCTATTTCGACGGCAAGGACCGCGACGGCCTGAAGGCGCTGATGTCGCGGCTCGCAACAATCCTTGCAGGGCAATGCGAACTTCGCATTGTCGAGGACGATGACACCTACTGGTATGTGACTGTGCATCGCGTAGGCGGTGGCAGCTTCGTCTACGGAGCAGACACGATCGGTGAACGAGATCTCCTGACCGTCATCACGTTGCGAGCTGGCGATCCGTTCTGGATCTCGAATCGTATGAGCTCGCCAGTGATCAAGGCGTCCGGTGCAGGGCGAGGACTGCTCAACGGCAGTCTGACTGCATTGAAGGTCAAGTCCTCACAGGCGTTCGGAAGCGTTCTTCTCACGAACAACGGTGATGCGCCGGCCTATCCGCTCTGGGAGATCACCGGTCCTGGCAACAGCTTCAAGTCGGTGTCGCCGTCCGGCGAGATCTTGCAGTGGAACGGCACGCTTTCCAGCACCGAGAAGCTCTACATCGACTCGAAGACCTCGCGTGTCTATGACGCAACTGGGGCCAACCGGTTCGCCGAGCTGGCTCCTGCCCCTCGGATGTGGATGGTTCCCCCGGGCATCTCCAATGCGCAAGTCACATTGCAAGGCGCATCCGCCATCGAGGGCCAGTCGATGGTCAGGATCACCTGGCAGGACCGCAAGTGGATGGTGATCTGAGTGCTACTCGACGACATCACCGTCCTCGTGCGGGACAAGAACTACGTCATCCAGGGAATGATCGCTTCGCCGGATCTCGACATCGAGGCGAACGTTGCCCACAACAACGTCGGCTCCTGGAAGGTCTGGCTTGCGGCCGACCACCCGATGGCAACCCTGCTCCGGACGCCGGGCGCCGGCCTCGTGGTGCAAGGCCCGAGCGATGTCATCTTCTCCGGTCCCACCGTGAAGCCCGAACTGGCCATCACGCCCGAAGATCCAGGCGGCACGATCACGATCGAGGGCGTCACTGACGAGGTCGTCCTGGCGGACGCGCTCGCGTTCCCCGACCCCGCCCACAGCGTCAACGCCGGTCAGGCCTTCGCCAACGACTACCGCACCGGCAAGCGAGAGACGCTCATGCACGCCTACGTCAATGCCAACATTGGCCCGGCCGCAATCGTCAGTCGCCGGAAGGCGGGACTCACGATGGGTCCGAACCTGGCACGCGGCGCGACGGTGACCAAGGGACCGCGCTTCCAGGGCCTGGGCGAACTGCTGGCCGAGCTCGCCATCGAACCAGGCCAGCGACTCGGCTTCAAGGTCGTCCAACGTGGCGCCGGCATCCGGTTCGAGACCTATCAGGTCACCGACAAGACGAAGCTGATCCGGCTCGATGCGCGTAACCGGACCTTGTCAGGGCAGCGCGTCGCCATCTCGCCTCCGGGTCTTACTGCGGCCATCGTCGCCGGTCAGGGCGAGGGCGTGAAGCGCCAGCTCAGGGAATACACCAACGCCACAGCGACTGCTGCCGAGGCCGAGTGGGGCCGGCGGATCGAGCGGTTCATCGACCAGCGCAACACCGATGACTGGACCGAGCTCGACCAGGCCGGCAACGAGCCCCTCGATGACGAGGGCTTCACATCGTTGGCCGTGCAGGCAGTACCCGCCGAAGACAGCTTCATGACCTTTGGCGCTGATTGGTACCTCGGCGACAAGATCAGCGTCGTTGTCGAGAACCAGGAGCTCGTCGCCGACGTGACCGGCTTCGTGCTCAAGGCCAACAAGGAAGGCTTCAAGGTCGGCGTCGTCATCGGCGACCCTCAGGGCTTCTCAACCGCCGCAGCGCTCAACGCACGAGTGGGCAACACCGAGAACCGGATCTCCAGCATCGAGCGAAACATGGAGAAGCCGCAAAAGGCGCCCTACACCTACCGATCCGGCGTGCAGCTCGCGGCATCGAATACAAACCTGATTCCGACAGCGAACTCCTGGCAACCCGTCCGGTTCACCACCGACCGCGGCCACTCGACCGATGCCAGCGGACAAACGCTCATCCCGCACACGTCAGGTGTCGGCGACGGCAGGTTCTACCTGAACCGGCCAGGACGCTACCAGGTAGCTGTCAGCTTCCCCTTCAACCTGGGCAACACCACTGGCAAGCGATGGATGCGCGTCTCGTCGAGCATCAAAGGCGAGCTTCTCTTCGACTCCGTGAACCCCGGCTCAAGCCACTCAGCGCTGCATGTCACCGGATCGCTCGTCTCCGAGCCCGGCGAATCCATCTGGGTCGACCTCCTGCAGACCTCTGGCGCAGCCCTCGGGCCAGCAGGAACCACCCAGGCACTCAACGGGTCCATCTCGATCGACTACCTCGGTCCCGCCTGATCCGCCACCTATGAACTGATTGGAGGCCCATCAGTGGCTACCAGCTCATACCCCTTCGACAACCAGGACTCGACCGAGGACCAGTACACCCGGCTGTTCCGGGAACTCCAAGACAGCGGCGTCGCCGACAGCAGCGGAGGCACCGGCCTCCGCGTCGACGCCAGCGGCGGCATGACGGTCTCGATCCTGTCCGGCTTTGCCGTCGTCCGCGGCCACGGCTTCTACTCGACCGCAACCGAGTCGCTGACGTTGCCCGCAGCAACCAGCAGCACCGTCAACTACCTCATCGTGCTGCGGCTCGATCCCACAGCCAACTCCATCACTATCCAGTTCGTGGCCGGAGCGCCAGGCGGCACCGTGCCGCTACCCACCCAGACCGACACCGGGATCTTTGAGCTCCCGCTCGCCAGCGTCGAGGTGCCTCCAGGCACGGTCAACATCGACCCAGTCAAGGTCAAGAGCCTCCGGTACTTCCTGGGCAGCGCACCGAGCTCCTGGTCGACAGCGAACAGACCAGCCGTCCCGCGGATCTCACGCCTCGGCTACAACACCGACACCTCACAGTGGGAGTACTGGAGCGGGTCGGCCTGGGTCGTGCTGGTCACCGCCGACACCTACGCACGCCTGGCCGCCGTAGAGTCCCCGCCGTCCATTCGGCGTACCAATGCAAAGAACAACGACAACGGCACGTACGCGATCCCGAATCAGACGAGCGTCACCCTGGACTGGACGCTCAGTGATGGGGGCGCTGGCATCACGTATGACCCGGCAACCGGCCGGTTCACGCCAAGCGTGCCCGGGACGTATCGCTACGACATCCAGATCACGTTCAACGGCGACGACAACAGCGTCGGCCGGCGGATGCTGAATCTGATCCGCAACTCAGCTCTGGTCGACAGCGACGTTCGTCCGGCGACAGTGGGCAACTACACCACGCTGCGCGCTAACGGCGAGGTCCCCCTGGCCGCCGGTCAGTACCTCTTCACGCAGGTCTACATCTATGCCGGTGGCGTCGTCGGCATGATCTCCGGACCGGCCTATCAGAAGTTTTCGCTGCGGAGGGTTGGCCCGTGAGTCAGATCCACACCGCTATGCAGCTCATCGCCCCTGCCCTGGGCGGCTCACTGGTCACCGGCATTGCCACCTATGTCGTTCAGCGTAAGAAGGCGCCGGCCGAGATCGACTCGATCATCGTCAACGGCGCCGAAACCGCGGTCGTCGCACTGAAGGCAGTGCTCGAAGCCGAGAGCGCACGAGCCGACCGCGCAGAGGCCGAGCGAGATCGCGCCCTGGAGCGCGAAGCCAAGATGGAGGTTCGCCTCGACGCGATGCAGACGATGCTCGACGAGGCCCGCGGCGAGCTCCATGCATGGCGCCAGGAACGTAACCCCACCAGCTAATCATCCAGATCGAAAGCCCCGATGCGAACGCCTCGCATCGGGGCTTTGGTCTGCCGCAAACAAGTCGTTGGGAGAAAGACCAACTTGGCCAACTACCTCCTGTTCGAAGGCTTCCGTATGGACGCTCGAACCCGAGACATGCTCGTCGAAGCGCGCCGGATCTGCGAGGCGCCACTAGTCATCACGCAGGGCGGCTACAACAAGGGCGGCGTCGAGGCGTCCGCCGGCACCCACGACGGCGGTGGGGCGCTCGACATCCGCATCACGAACCTGACGAAGGCGCAGATCGCCGAGGCCGTCCGCCGTCTTCGACAGGTCGGCTTTGCCGCCTGGCACCGCACGCCAGCCCAGGGCAACTGGGTCGGCCACATTCACTGCATTGCGGTCGGCTGCAAGAGCCTGTCCGCTGGCGCCAGGGCACAAGCCGTCGCCTACAAGAACGGCAAGAACGGCCTGAAGAACAACCGCAAGGACGACGGCGACCAGCTCTACGTGCACAACACCTGGGAGAGCTACCGGGCTTCACTCAAGCCAGGCAAGCCGCTGGGCGCACGCGTCAGCCTGAAGCTCATCGACTACGCCGCAAAGGGCGGCTACTACCACAGCGGCCAGAAGGTCGCGCTCGAAGTAGCCAGTGTCGTCGTGCGCTGGCTCGGCCGGATCAAGGTCGCCTCCGCCCGCGACATTCGCGTCTGGGAGCAGCTCGTTCGCGCGGCCCAGGCTTCCGACCGCAAGGCCGACTGGAAGAAGGCCGGCGCCCAGTACACCGGCATCGTCAGGCGATTCCAGGTGCGCTACGGCCTGACACCGGACGGCGTCGTCGGTCCGGCGACCAAGGCCAAGTTCTCTCAGCTCCTGTCCCACCACGGATTCCGGGTGGTCGCATGACGACCGCCCGCCACCGCAAGCCCACCACCGCCTCTGGAGGAAATGTGAACCTGCTCGACAAGATCCGCAATCTCAACTCCGCCTCGACCAAGCGCTCCGTTCGCACCGCGATCGACGTTGCGCTCGGCTTCCTGGCCACCATCGCCGTCATCGTGCCGCTCCTGTCCGACCTCGGCGTCCCCGTCGAGAGCGAGACCAAGATCGCCGGCATCGTGGTTGCCGCCACCCTGGTGATCTCGAAGGTCAAGAACAAGCTGGAGGAGCTCGGCTTCCTGCCCGCCTTCATGAAGGACACCGAGCAGCACTGACATGACAAAGCCCCCGCCGTCGAGCGGGGGCATTTCGTCGTTGAGGGCTAGCTAGCCCTTGTTCTTCATCGCCTCGATCTCCTCGATCGTCGCGGACCTGGCTCCACCACGGCGGGCAGCCGTCTTCCGCGCGGCAACCTTCTTGGCTGCTCGCTTGCGAGCGGGAGGCCTCTCTGTGCCGTCTGTGATCTGCTCGGGTTTCGCCTTGGCGATCACGTCGCGAATGGGTTTCGCGTCTGCGGTGCACAGGATCATGACCGTCGTTCCGTCCTGGTTCGTGACGGTCACTTCCTCCACCTCCTTGCCGAGCTCCCGGCAAATATCACACACCTCAACCTCGATCGTCGCCACTGTGCCTCATTCTCCCAGGTGTGCTAGTGATGCATGTCACTGTAACACCTTGACAATCAAAACTATGTGATGGCACACTGTCACACTCTGGATAGGTGGGCACGCATCCCGCATGTCGGGGACAGGCGCAGAAAGGGGGCCACATGCCGGCTTCAAAGATTCAGAACAAGCAAGAAGTCATTGACTGGTTCGAGGAGGGGCGGACATACGAGTGGATGGCCGCAACCTACCGCTCCAAGTACGGCATCGAGACGGGGCCGTCAATGTGGGCCAACTTCAGAAGCCGCAACAATCTCGTCCGGCGGACCGTCAGGGATGACGAACTGATCCCATGGGAAGTCAAGGAGGAGCATCGCTGGGCCAACCCGCTAGCAATGCTGCGAGCGGCTGCGCGCCAGCGAGCGGGAATCAAGCTCACTAAGAGTGACGAGAAGCGTCTAGCAGGGTGGCTGCGGGAGCGCGAGAAGGCGAAAGAAGTCGTCCACTACGACCCCGACACCGACGAGGGCTTCTGGTACGTCCCGCGGCGGCCAGGCATCGACCTTGACCTCATTCGTGAGCCAGAGAAGAAGACAACGAAGCGTCGCAACGCGGACCCCGCGGACGAATAGTCAAGCTTTCTGCACGTTGCTGCAAGCAACTTCTCGCCAAACATCACGGAACGATAACAACTGACGAGTAACGTAAAATCTTACCCATAGTGAAAACCGGACGAGTGTTATGTTTTTGACTCGTCAGGGGAATCGCACATCCGTTCGAGCCCTCAGGCGTCCGCCTGGGGGCTTTTCCATGTCCAACGGAGGGACCGTTTGACACACCATCACACCAAGAGGTAGAAACTCCCTCACGCAATGCCACACCATCACACCGGGAGGTTCTACAACAGCATGTCGGAGGCAACCACCTACCATCTCTTCCCTGAGCAGACTGGCCGGCGACACCTACGGCTGGTCGCTTCCTCGGTTCAGCCGAAGCTCTGGAACCTGCTCCCTGTCGACATCTCATCCGGCGGCGTCACGCTGCACCTGGACACCGAGAACGAGGAGCTCTATCTCGACGCGGCGCCCGATTTCAGCCAGAACGCCCTAGTCATCTTGCTGAGGGCCTTGCCGTCTTACGGGTTTGAGCCAATCCCCGAGGGCGAGTGCCCGAGCGAACTGCTCGATGACGGCACGGTCCGCATCTGGTTGGCCGAGGTGGTCGAGTGACGATCACCATCGAATCGCCCCAGACGCCGACGATCTTCGCTCAGCCCAGTACCGCGGGAAGGATTCAGCAGCGCACCGCCGGTGGCGATAACGAGGTGCCGCGTGACGACAAGGAACGCCCGCGGATCCGGATCGAGTGCCCGAAGTGCGTGGGGTCCGGCCGACTCCCATCCCAGAAGCGACCGGGCAACACCGTCCAGTGCCCTACCTGCAAGGGCAAGGGCGAAGCTGAACGCAGTTTCACCCGCACGACCACCTACATCGACGTCCTGGAGGACAAGTCCAACCTTCAGGCCTGGGGTGAACGCAAGGTGCTCATCGGAGCCGCGCTTGACCCGCGGTTCCTGGATGGCGTACTCGACCGCAACGACGAGGAGAACGAAGGCCGCGACTGGCTGAACGCTCGCGCGAAGGCCGCCAAGACAAAGGCTGGCTCAGAGGTCAAGGCAGAGCGCGGAACGTACCTGCACAGCCTGTCCGAACTGAAGGACCAAGGGCAGTTCCTTCCCGATGACGTGTCGTTCGAAGACGTACTCGACATGGACGCGTACACGCGGACCTACCGCAACTTCAAGCACGTCCACATGGAGAAGTTGGTGGTCGTCGACGAACTGAAGGTCGCCGGCACGCCGGACCGTGTGAGCAGGTGGGATAGCCGCGCCTACTGCTTCGAGCCGTACTGCGAGTTCTGCGACGGGCTACGCGAGCCGACTCACTATGTGCCACTGATCACCCCTGACGGTCAGGAGATCAGTGAGGACGACCTGCTGATCACCGACCTGAAGACCGGGCGGGTCGACTACGGCCAACTCAAGATTGCCATGCAGCTCGCGATCTACTCGCGCGGAAAGTTCTACAGCCACAAGCCCGAACTGCTGGCGGACTGCCGCCAAGACATGGGCAACGTCCGCCAGGACTGGGGCATCATCATCAACCTGCCGGCGGGCAGTGGTGAGGCCGAGCTCTACTGGGCTGACCTCACGATGGGGTGGGAGGCCGTCCAGGTGGCCACGAAGATCCGCGACCTTCGCAACCGCGGAAAGAAGGCCCTCATCCCGATGGCGAAGACCGCTCTCGCAACGGAGCTTGCTCTCGCGGTAGCGGTGTGATAATGTGTGATTTAACAGCGAGGGCCTGCCCCCCTCGCTCAAGCAGCCCGGGTGAACCGGGCTTTATTTGAAACCGAGTGTGATAGTGTGTGACTGTCGCTTCGGTGCGAGGAGAGGAGCGGCTACCGGATGGAAACCTGCGACATGGATGGCCGGTTGAGCGTCACGTTCAAGACCGGCGAGAAGTTCAAGGAGTCGCTGATCAACTTCAGCGGCGCGCGTGAGTTCGTTCGCTCCGAGATGATCGCCTACTTCGGTCTCAAGCCGAGTGAGTGCGACGGGCGAACCGACTACGAGATCCGGCTGATGTGCGATCGCGTCGCCCAGGCGGTCGAGATCGTCAGTAACAAGCTTGGCGCGGTCATCGCGACCAAGGGCGAGGTGCAGGCCGGTGATGCAGCCCTGGCCAAGCAGAACGAGACTGAGGCAGCAGGCGCCGACCCCTGGGCCGGCGTTGGTGAGGCTACTGCCGAGCCGGCCAAGTCTGCTGAGCCTGAGGTCGACCCGAGGCGGGTCGTCCTCGACACCATCGAGTCCGTGACCTCGGTCAAGGATCTCCATCGCCTCTGGTCCGAGAACAAGGCGATGTTCGAGGCGAACCCCGACGTGATGGCCGCATACAAGGTCAGGGGCAAGGCCCTTCAGGTGGCGGCATGATCACGATGAGCCGGGCCGAGTACGACAACACGATCGATGCGGCGCGCGCCGAGGCCAATGACGAGGGCTACGACCAGGGCTACAGCGACGGCTACGAGCAGGCCGGCGGCGACGACTGGGACGACGGCTACGCGAGAGGCGTCGAGGACACGATGTCCAAGCACGGCATCCGGAGCCAGCAGTGACGAGCGCCATCGCGACTCTCGACGACCTCGTCCTCCAATCACTGCTGGAGGAGATGGCTACGCCGCGGCGCTGGGCTGCCGGTGTCATCCGGAAGTCTGCGCCGGTGGTCCGCTGCGAGGACTACTCCTGGCTGCCCGTCGACCAGTGCGCTCACTGCCTCGGCCACGAGCTGCCTGACGACGTTCCGGTGCAGAGCTCGTGAGCCAGCGCGTCGAGGACGCCCTGGCCTGGGCACTCGCGGCGATGATCCTGGCTGCCGTCATCGGAGGGCTCATCTGGGCCAGCGCACACATCCCCTGCCACTGGTACCAGTTCTCGGCAGCAAGTGACGTACCAGCCCGCTGCCTAACCAACTTCAAGCACTGACGAGAAAGGACCCCACCCGTGAAGCAGATCCTGAAGGCCATCGTCCCAATCCGCAAGCCTGAACCCGAGCCGACGCTCGGAGAGCGGTACGGCGCCGCGCTGGCGCTGCAATCTGCCGCAACAGCGGTGTTTCAGGGCGTAGTGAACGACCTGACTCAAGCCGAAACCGAGCTCAGCGAGATTGCGCGTGACGCTGGCGCGGAGCAGGCGCTGGCAGCCGCGGAGTACGAGGCGAACCGGCAGGCACTGGTCGACGCACACGAGAAGGCGCTCGACGACCTGGAAGCGCATCACGTCAACGAGCTCAGCGGCCTGTCCGCCATCGCCGACATGGCCTACGGCGACGCGTACACGGCCTACGAACGAGCCGAGGAGATTCAGCGACTCATCGCCTGAACGTACGTCCGCCGATACCTGAGTGACAGTGAGCCACTCGACCCACTCGCAGTACCCCCATATCCCTTTACAGACAGGAGAACACCGTAGTGTCTTGTACCTTCGCGACCCAGAAGAACTCCGGCGGCGCCTTCTTCAAGCCGGGCGACCACAGCGCCGACCTGGCCCTCATGATCGAGCCCAAGAACGTGCTTGAGAACCAGCGCAACGAGTACCAGGGCGACGTGACCTTCCGGGACGTGGTCGTCGCGGACATCACCGTGTTCCGCAACTCCCAGAACATCGAGACCCAGTCGCCGTTCGAGGTGATCCGCGACGGCAAGATCGACAAGACCGCATTGGTCAGCGAGGCGCGCGAGCACGTCGGCACCGGAGTTCCAATGCTGGTCACGGTCGGCAAGAAGCCCGGCAAGAACTACTACGTCTTCAACTTCGACGTGCCCGCCGATCGTGTCACTGCCGTGGCCGGCTACTACACGAATCGCGAAGCCGCTCTGGCCGAGGCAACGGCCAACGCCCCGAGCTTCGACTAATCGGACCGTCTGAGTGCTGACCCCTTCGAGGTCGCTCTCCCTCAACTCCGAATCCGGGCGCGAACTACCTCGCGTGGACGCCTTCTCGGCGATCTATGCCAAGGGAGTTCGCCCCCGGTACGGGGAAGTCATCATGATCGTTGGACGATCCGGGACACAGAAGTCGGGCTTCGCCCTGTTCTGGATCGCGTCGATGAACCTGCCGACGCTGTACTTCAGCGCCGACATGTCTGCATTCACTGCGTCGTCTCGCCTTGCCTCGATGGCTACTGGCCAGACAACCGAGCAGGTCGAGCAAGGGATGGTCACCAATCCGGGGTTCTTCACGGATGCCCTGAAGGACTCGAACATCACCTTCTCGTTCGGTGCCCCGATCACCTGGCAGCAGGTGGACGAGGAGCTGGAGGCTCATGTTGAGCTACATAACAGCTATCCGCAGGTGATTGCCTTTGACAACGTCATGGACTTTGAGGGTGCCGAAAGCGACTACACAGAACAAATGGCAGTGATGTCGAACGCTACCGAGCTGGCCCGAGCTACTGGCGCGACGGTCATCCTGATGCACCACGCGTCCGACAAGTCATGGGATGCCAAGGCCGATCCTTGGAACCCTCCATCGAGAGACCAGGTCAAGGGTGGCCTGTCCGAGAAGCCCGAGCTGAGCCTCTCGGTCGCGCTCGACCCAAACACGCTGGAGTACAAGGTCGCTTGCATCAAGCAACGAATGGGTCCATCGGACGCGACCGCACGCAACTTCGCTGTGCTCAGGTGCGAGCCAGACAAGACCCGCTTCCACGCGTTCAACCGCATGGTCGCCTGACAGAGGAGGTGAGGCAGTGATTGCAGGACTGGACCTGTCCCTGACAGGAACAGGGATCGCGACCTACGGCGGGGGCGAGATCAGAACGCATCTCATCAAGACCGTGGGGAAGAAGACTGACACCGTCTACGAAACGGCAGCACGGATCGACAGCATCGAGCACGACATCCTCCAGCGCATCGGCTCCGACTGCGAGCTCGCGGTGATCGAGGCGCCATCCTTCGGCTCGAAGGGCGGCTCTGGGCACGAGCGTGCCGGCCTGTGGTGGAAGGTCACGACCACCCTGATCCGCCACGGGGTACGTATCGCGAAGGTCGCCCCGACCACGCTCAAGGCCTACGTGGCGAACAACGGCAAAGCCGACAAGGACGAGGTACTCGCCGCGGTCATCCGGAAGTACCCAAAGGCCGACGTGACGAACAACAACGTCGCCGATGCCGTGGGCCTGATGGCAATGGGGTGCCGGTACTACGACATTCCGCTCGATGTCGAGAACTCCAAGACGGCATCGAGCATGAAGGCTGTGGCCTGGTCATGAGACTCACACTGCTCACGCCCGACGAGGCTGCGCAGATCGACGCACTGAACGACATCGCACGAGAGGGCGACGACCCGGCCCAGATCTTCGCGGTCGAGCGGGCATTCCTCGGTGGAACGCTGGAGGAGCTGGGTCTCCTGTGAGCGATGGGAGGCCGGATCTTGCAGACCTTCTGGAGCACTACGACGTACCGGTCAACCGGGGCCGGTCCTCCCAGATGGTCAAGTGCCCGCTGCACGAGGACCGCACGGCGAGCTGCTCGATCAACACCGAACGCGGGCTGTGGAACTGCCACAGCTGCGGAAGCGGAGGCGATTCGTACGCCCTGATCATGAAGAAGGAGGGACTCACCTTTGCCGGAGCGCGAGACTTTGCGGCCTCTGTCGGACTCGCAAATGGAGCTGCTGGAGGAGGCGACCGCAAGCTATCAGGCAGCCGTTACGCCAGCCGTCGCCCAATACCTGCACGCAAGGGGAATCGGGCAGGCGGAAGCAGTTACCAACCGTCTTGGCGTCGTTAGGAATCCGTTCCCCGGACACGGGATGTTCGAGAACTTCCTCTCGATCCCGTACCTCGACAAGGCAGGCCGGCCGCTCACGATCCGGTTCCGCTGCTTGCAGCAGCACAACTGCCGAGACTACGGCCACGGCAAGTACATGACGATCCCCGGCGACACCCCCCGGATGTACGGCATCGCCTCGATCTTCGAGGCGGGCGACGAGATCCACACGACCGAGGGAGAACTCGACCGGATCATTCTGACGAAGCTCGGTCTGCCCGCAGTCGGCTTACCCGGCGCGAGCATGTGGGCCAACCGCCACCGACGAATGCTCGCCGGATTCAGCAGGGTCTATCACTGGGGCGATCCCGACGATGCCGGCGCCGAGCTCACAGCAAAGATCACCCGGGCATTGCGCTCGGCCAAACCCGTCCGCCTGAAGGCGGACGTGACTGACACCTACATGGCAGGCGGCGCGGACGCGATCTTCGCCGCCCTGGGACGAGAGGCGGTAGCAACGTGACCTACACCGAAGACATCCAGGACCGGATCGCCAAGATCAGCGACGAGATCGGCGAGGCATGGATGGACCACCGTCTGACCGAAGGGAAGGGCTTCGTCGACCTAGGCACTGATGAGGAGCTCAAGGCCAGGCGCGCCGAACTGCTCGACAGCATCGCCTTCGACATCAACGCGATGGAAGGAATCGACGAGGAGCTCGCGCTGCGAGCCGACCAGGCGAAGGCCAGGCGAGACAAGATCACCAGCGATAACGCGCGGCGGACGGCGCTGTACTCCATCCCGCCCCTGACCGGACCGGCCTACGACTACTGGCTCGGCTGGGACGGAAGCTTGACGGGCAACTCGCTCGCCAAGCGCTACATCAGCTCGGTCTTCCGGTGAACGACCTTCCCGGCTCGCCGGGACCGAAGCTCCAGAAGGCGTGGACCGAGATTCCGCCCGCCTGCAAGGAGCCGTTCAACGCTCACCTCCTCGGCGGCACTAGTGCCGACTGGCTGAGCCGGTGGCTCGGTCAGGCCGGTCTGTCTGTATCCGCATCCACCATTCGCACGTACCGGCGAACACTTCAGAAGGGAGTGTGAACGTTTGGCCTCCACGCTCCTTCAAGAGCTGCTGAACAAGCCCGTAGGCCCCCAGCTCGCAGCCACCAAGACCAACGACGAGTACTTCACCCGGCAAATCGAGATCTCCGGTGATACCGCCAGCGTGACCGTGCGGGCCGAGCCTGGCCAGGGCGACGAAACGACCGCCCGTGCCCTCCTTCGAGCTCAGGGAGAGGACCCGGACGAGTGGGAGGCTACCGGTTTCAAGACTGGTGAATGGACAACTCCCAATGGCGCCACTGGCGAGTCGAGTCGATACACCTTCAGGCGGGTCGCATCGCCCGGACGTTTGCGCGTCCCGGTCGACGAGCTCCTGGCGGGGGTACAGGACCATCGGCCGACGTTCGACCGTCCTGACGGCGACCACGGCTTCCTGGTCGTACTCGGTGACATGCAGTTCGGAAAGATCGACGGCGACGGCCCCGAAGGCGCCCTCGCACGGACGATCGCCTGCCTCGACCGAGCCGCAGACCGGCTGCTCGCCTACCACGCGCTATTCGACATCGGCCACGTGCACATCGCCTGGATGGGCGACCACATCGAAGGCTTCGTCTCCCAAAGCGGCTCGAACGTATGGCGGACCCAGCTCACGCTCAATGAGCAGATCCGCCTCACCCGGCGGGTGATGCTTCATGCACTGAAACTGTTCTCGCCGCTGGCGGTGAAGGTCACGATGGCCGCGGTCCCGGGCAACCATGGCGAGGCGGTTCGGTTCAGCGGCAAAGGGATCACACGGTACGACGATTCGCACGACACCGAGTCGCTCATCGCGGTCGCCGACGCTGCAAGCCTCAATCCCGAGGCGTTCGGTCACGTGCGGTTCTACGTACCAGACACCGACGAGCTCACAGTCCTTGCCGAGGTCGCCGGCACCCGCGTTGCGCACGCCCACGGGCACGCCTGGCGTCCTGGCAAGCACTTCGAGTGGTGGCGTGGACAGGCCTTCGACAAGCAGTCGGCCATGCATGGAGCTGACCTGCTCCTGGCGGGCCACCTTCACCACGAGTTCGTCGACACGGACGGTGCACGGACCTTCATCCAGCCACCGGCTATGGAGTCGGAGTCGACCTGGTGGAGGCATGCCAAGGGCACCATCGGCGCGCCCGGTCTGGTCATCGCCATCACGAAGAACGGCATCACCGACCTCAAGGAAGTAGTACGTGCGGCCTGAGGCCGTACGGATGTTTCGGTGCGCGGCGTGCGGCAAGTGGTCGCACGCCCGGCGCAAACCCACAACCCACCAGCGATGGGTCTACCAAGGCGAACCCGAGTACCGCGACGAGCTCAACGAGAACCCCGGCTACGACGGCGACCACGGCGGCGCCCCGAATGCGCACTCTGTTGCCTGCGGTCCATTCGCGGCGTACATCGCAACACCCGAGGGAGAGGAGACGAACTAGTGGACGACGAACTGAACGTGGACTGGGAGGTACTCAGCGTCGACGGCGTAACTGACGTGATTACCCAGGCGGCCCGATCCATCAGCAAGAACGAGCGGTACCGGCACGCCGTCGAGATCGAGGATCTGGAGCAAGACGCTCACATCCTCGCGGCCACCAAAACCGACCTTCAGGAGGTGGCCTACGAAGGATCGATGGGCCTGTTGCACCACCGCCTCACCTACGACCTGAAGAACCAGTACGCGACCCGAGCCAAACACCAAGACAACTTGGTGTCGTATGACGAACTCCTTGAACGGAGGAGCGCGTGAAGTGCGTCGTTGTCGCGGCAAGCTTCTCCGGCGACGCTCGCGACCACCTCCGACGACTCGGTGCCAAGCCACAACGGACAATCATCGCCACACCAACCAACGCTCACGCGCTGGAAGGACTCCGGGGCGACGCGATCGAGACCTTCTGGGACATTCGCCGGCCAGGTGCCTATCTCGGTCACCTCGACGACTGCATCGCACGGATGGTCGCGCACTATCCCGAGATGGACTACCGGGTGGCGTCCTGGTGAGTTGCTACGACCGAGAGCTCATCGAGCGCCTGCTGTTCACCGTCTGGGACCCCGAGGCTATGTACGGCGTTCCGGCTCCGCAAGCTCCTCCGCAGGACATGCCCCGCGGTACGGCGAACAAGAAGGAAGCCAACACCCTCTATGCCCACCTAGCCGACATGAACACCGGCTGGCAGAAGACGGATCTCCGGCGCGAAGAACGCCAAGCAATCTTCCTGAAGTACGGCATGGACCTGTCCATGACCGACGCCGCCACGGTCCTCGACCGTCCACGCAAGACCGTGGAGTACCACTGCTACACCGGCGTCGGAAAGATCGTTGCCAAGCTCAACGGAGACGTGTTCGCAGAGCCCGAGGCATGAACGAGCGAGCCCGAACGGCCCGACCTCTATCATGGCAGCATGGATATTCCGTTCCAGGTCCAGAAGGCTCGAAGCGGCTTCGGCTATGAAGTCATCATGAGCGTGCCGGTGGGCAGCGCAGTGAAGAAGCTTGCCCTGCCCCTCAAGAGCACAACCTGGGACGAGGCGCTCCAGGAGGGCGCGGCTGCGGTGAATGACGCCGCAGAGGCGATGGAGGCTCAGCGCAACCGCAGAAACTGAAACAGATACCCCCAAGGCATCTAGCCTTGGGGGTATTTTTCTTTGGGCCTACAGGTCGCCGGCCTGGTCAGTGCAGAGATTGTGGATCGCCGCAATGGCGATTGCCTCCTGCATCTTGATGCTGGCCTCCGGCTGACCTGCCTTCTTCATGTTGTCGGTCAGCGTCTTCACCGTGCCGGGCTTCTCACGGAACGCCTCACACGTCGCGTGGCCATTCTCGATCAAAGCATCCCGAGCGAGGGCCGCCTCGGGTACCTTGCCCATGACCTCAAGGACGAACGCCTGCTCGATCACGGTCTTGCTCGGTGTGGAAGATGACGAAGCCGCCGGCTTCGGAGCTGCTGACGTCGTCGGCGCCGGTGCGCTTGTGCTCGGTGAGGCCGCGGGCGTCTCGTCACCACCACAGGCCGCAAGGCCGCCAGCGAGAGCGATGACCGCGACGGCACACAGAACTGACTTCATTGAGATGAATCCCCCAGATAGATGAACGGGCCACCCCTGGCCCAGCCCGACATTCTGCCTCAATCGAGCGGCAGTTGCAGCTCGGTTCGCGTGGGACAGACCGCGGTCCTCATCACCTGCCGCCGGCCTCGTGATAGCGAGCTACCGCCCGCTGTGCGGCTGTGACCTCGGGCGGGTCTACGACCCGTACCAACCCTCGCGCGAACCAGTCTTCCCGAGACTCGGTCTTGCGCGGATCAGGAACGTAGCTGACGCGAGCTACCCAAAGATTCGCGTTCGTTTGACGCCATTCGTAGATCAGGCCAGGACACTCCGCCTTGTCTGGGTAAACCCGAACCATGCAGAGCCGCCGCCGCTGGTCCGGCGGTGGCGGCGGTGGCTCATACGGAGCGCGCCTGTTCCCCATGAAGTCATATTAGAACAGATGTTCGAGTGAAGTGTCGGGTGAGGTGCCCTCAGCCGGCAACTGCGCCGACGCGCTTAGCAAGCTTCCCAAGCTCGCCGTCGGCGACTTGACGCTTCGCTTTTCGGACAAGAAACCCTACCAACTCCTTGATGATGGCGCGGGTACGAACCTGCTGCGGTGAGCACAGCTCAGCGCGAAGCAGCGTAGCGATGGCCGCGGAGTACTGCCCCGTTGCCGCCTGGGCCCGAGCCAGCTCCATGAAGTACCGCGACTGCCTATCGTTGGTGTCAATCGACTCAGGGTTGAGCGTCTTTGACAGCTCGATGACCTCGCGAGCGTTGTGCATCTCGTTGGCGATAGACATCTGCCAGATGATGACGTTTTCCCGACCGAAGCTCAGCTCATAGGCCGAGCCGTCGCCTGCTCGCCGGACCGTCTCGATGGCCTCGCGAATGTGCGCTCCGGGGTCCTTCTTCAGCGCAGCGGAGGTGAGCGCAGCCTGGAGATGGAGCATGCCGTACAGCTCAAGGTCGGCCGGCGTGGTCAGCTCAGATTGCAATCGGTCGGCGCCGCCAGCCGAGTAGTTCAGCGATGCCGTCATCGCACCCGGCGTACCCAGCATGACCTGACTCCGCGCGAACTCAGCCGCAGCCAGACCACCTGGGTCTCCGACCGCCTGCGCTGATTCGGATGCCGCCCTGGCCGCGTTCCAAGCCAGCGAGGTGTACCCCAGCCCCTTCGTCGCCAGCGCCGTGACGAATGCGGCCTTGGTCAGCTCCTCGTGAGCCCGCCTCTGCGTGACCTCGTCGCCCTCCATCGTGTGCCGATAGAGGTCATTGATCAGGTTGGGCAGCATGCCGCCGAGCGTGGAGTAGTCGTTGCCCATCCGGATCTTGAGCGCCCTCTGGGCGTCGATAGCCAACCGCTCGATGGGAGCCGGGTCACCTGGCTTGTCGAGGTAGCCCTGGCTCATGAGCGCGGCCTCGATGCGAGGGACCGCAGCATGGAAGGCGATGACGTTCGGGTTGACCTTGTCCTGGGCATGCCCGGTGAGGTCCCCAACCTCGACCTGAAGCGCCTGCGCCAGGCCGTAGAGCACCCCTCGATCAGTGACTGGCCGCAGACCGCGCTCATATTGCGCGATCGCACCCTGCGTCTTGTTGACCATCTGGCCAAGTTGCTTCTGCGTCAGGCCGCGCAGCGCGCGGTACGCCTTCACCTGCTGCCCGATGTACCGGTCGTCGACGATGTCGCTCATACCTCCACGGTACCCGGGTTCGATCTAGTCCGTGAGGGCTGCATTACGGCTGGTAATACTTCGCCCCCCACAGACGGTTAATCGTCGTTACGGTCTGTGTCATGGCGCTGAATAGGGACGACGAACTTCGGGCCAGCAACGAGCTGACCGAGGACGAGATTGCTGAGCTGGCGGGCCGGTGCCCCATGCCTCAGCGGAAGTTGTTCGAGGGCTGGCTTCGGGGTGAGCGCCAGCTCGACGGCGACCTGATCGACACGGGAGACAGCGGTGCAGGAGACGACCACCAAGGGGGGATCTGAATGGCGAGTGCGGCTTTGGTTCAACGGGTACGCCATCGCGGACTCAACCGTAGATCGGGACCTCGCGCTCAGGCTGGTGCTGCATTACTGGCTCCGCTTCGCCAAGTTGCGCGTGACCGTGGTGCCGACCGTCCCGCCCGAGCAGTGATCGAGCAAAAGTGGTGGCGTGTGAAGGTCATGCGCGCTGGCCGGACAGTTGATTGGCGGGACGCGCCCACTGATCACGCCAACGCGTACGCCGTCGTCCTCAGGTTGCTCTATCCCTATGACCAGATCCGCGCAGTGGAGATCTCGCGGCACGAGGCGGCCTACCCACGTGATCGACCGTACGACCCCCGGGACTGACGTAGCCCATGAACCGGCGGGACCGGTGCCGCCCCTCACTTCCTCATGGCGCGGATCGGCGCTAGGTACCGGTCCCGTCACAAGACGGAGCCCTCGATTTAACCCCCGTGATCGAGGGCTCCTCAAGACCAGCGGTGGGTGACCGTGCGTGAGGCGAGTCGGTCGCCCGCCGCTGTTCCAACTATCGGCAAGGAGTACCTGTGACCACGCTTGAGATCGAGACCGGGACGTGCCGCCCGGCGGCCTTCCGCCGGGGCGAGCTGTACCGCTATCGCGATCCGTCAGGGGTCAGCGGGGTTGGGGTCGTGGCGCAGGTCGTGATGTTCAGCAACGGATGGGTCGCCGTGGCGTGGCTGGGCGATAACCCATGCGTCACGTTGTGGCCGTCGCTGGAATCGCTGCTCATGGTCCACGGACACGGAGGCGCGACGGAGGTGCGGTGGCTTGACGATGCCCCGGAAGAGTCGACCGCCGAAACCTCGCAATGCCACCAGTTGCCGACGCAGTACCGGACTTCCGCCACCGGCCAGACCGGCGGCGGATCACGGGTGCCCTGACCAGGGCGCCTGGTGAAGACGACGACGCAACAGCGTCAGAAACGAGAAGAGGAACCCACATGACCATGACCATTGACTTGGACACCGAGCGAGTCCCGATGGGACCGGCGCACGGCACCGGGGCGAGTGAGGTAAGCAAGGCATTCGGGATCTTGGCTGCCCGCTGGCAGCCGGACTTCCGCAACGACCGGGACGCGGTGACCCTCGACCCGGACACCCAGATCGGGTACGTCGGTGAGCGGCCGGTCAAGAACCTGATCACGGCAGCCACGACCTGCTCATCTGAGAGCGACGGCAAGACCGCGATCAGCCTCGACTGGTATACGGACGACAAGTGAGGCCGCGCAGCGGTCCGAGCCCTCGCGTTCTGGTGCTAACCGAAGTCTGTGACCCGACGGCGGACTTCGTTCTGGAGCATCTGAATCAGCGAGGCGTCGGGTTCTGGCGTCTGGATCCCGGCGATTTCCCGGACTCCATTGACCTGTCGGCCATCTTCGACCGGTCCTGGTTCGGGGAGGTGCTCGGGCCGCTGCGCTTTGTCGAGCTGGCCGACGTACGGGCGATCTACTACCGCCGGCCGTCCGGCTTCAAGGTCCCGAACGGGATGCCTGAAGCCGAAGCCAAGTTCGTTCGGTCCCAGGCCCGGCACGCACTGTTCGGCGTCCTGGCCGGGCTGCCCGATGTGACCTGGCTGAACAACCCGGGCCGGATGGCAGACGCTCGGGTGAAGCCCTACCAACTGGCGGTTGCCGCGCGGGTGGGGCTCACAGTTCCCAGAACGCTGGTCACGAATCGGCCCGACGATGTGGTGTCCTTCGGCAAAAGGGTCGGACGCATCGTGACGAAGTCTCTGTCCACGATCGTCTACGAGGACGCCGACGAAGGTAGGGGGCTGCTGTACACATCCGAAGTCCCCGAGGCCGACTGGGGACACCCGGGCATCGCAGTTACGGCTCACCTGTTCCAAGAAGTCGTGGAGCGGGACTACGAGGTGCGCCTCACCTACGTCGACGGGCAATGCTTCGCGGCGGCGATCAAGCCGGACGACCCGAACGGCGCGGTGGACATCCGGGCACACAGCCGCGCCGTCACCTACCGGGAGACGCGCGTGCCTTCCGAGGTGCAGAAGGCGGTAGGCGAGATGATGAAACGGCTCGGGTTGCTGTTCGGAGCGTTCGACTTCATCGTCAGGCCGGACGGGAGCTGGGTGTTCATCGAGGTCAACCCCAACGGCCAATGGGCCTGGATCGAGCAAGAAACCGGCCTGCCGATCAGTGCAGCGCTGGCAGACATTCTGGAGAAAGGTGCGATTGGGTGAGCGGGGATCTGTGGGAATCGACAGCGGCGAAGTTGCGCAGTCAGATGGTCGACGAGATGGTGTCGGACGGTGCGGTCACCGACCAGCCTTGGCGAGCAGCCTTCAACGCCGTACCCCGTCACGTCTTCGTTCCGGTCTTCTACCGCCAAGGCCCCGACGCTCAGCCGGCCGTTGACGAGACCTCACCCAACGAGTGGCTGGAAGGTGTCTACAGCAACCAACTGCTGGTCGTCTCGCCTGACGCGAAGTCGTCGAGCACAGTCCCGAGCCTGATGGCAACGATGCTCGAAGCACTGGACCCGGCAGACGGAAACCGAGCATTGGAAATCGGTACAGGAACCGGCTACAACGCCGCCTTGCTCTGCCACCGGCTCGGAGACACCAACGTTGTGAGCGTCGACATTGCCGCCGACCTCGTCAACGCCGCCAGGGAACGACTCGCCTCGCTCGGCTACCAACCGACCCTGGGGATCGGTGACGGCGGTAACGGCTGGGTCGGCGGCGCGCTGTACGACAGAATCATCGCGACCTGCGCACCGAACCGAATCCCACAAGCCTGGATCGAGCAGACGCGCGCCGGTGGGCGCATCGTGTCGCCGATAGCCACCGGCGTAGCCGTCGTTGACTTCGACGACAACCGTCACGGCACTGGGCACTTTCTGCCGGGCGCGGCCTTCTTCATGTCTCTGCGTCCTGATCCCCGACCCGCTGACCTTGGCAGCCAGATCGCCGACATCACCTCAGCCATCGCCACTGCTCGGCCCACCGAGCTGGATGAGACAGTGTGGTTCGACGGCGGCTTCCGCTTCGTTCAGGCGCTCGAACTTCCCGGCCTTCGTTTCCTGACCAAGCTAAGTGACACGGCCACCGCGATCTTCACGCACCCAGACGGATCTTGGGCCAGGATCGAGAAAGGAAGCGTCGCCCAGGCGGGACCACAGCGGATCTGGGACACCGTCGAAGCCGCTCACCAGCGCTGGGACGACCTCGGCCGGCCGTCCCGGGACAGGTTCCGCCTCGACATCGACGGCGACCTGCAAACCGTTAGCCTTGCGGGCACCGACCTCACCTGGCACCTTCCGGCGGTGCCGTGAGCATGGTCCGGTTCCTGTCCGCGGGCTATGGCCTCGGCCATGGTGGCGGCAAAACTTCGCGGACCACCAGGTGGTTGCTGATTCGAGGCTTAATGGACTTCGTGAACGAGCGCAGACAGCCTGTCTGGCTTGAACTTCTTGGTCCGAGCGAGACCGACGAGCCGTTCTCCTCGGCTGCTCTTCATATCGCTCTTGGAGCGGACTACAGCTCGCTCGTCTTCTACGAGGCAGGCGGCAAGGGGGATCGGTACGACTCAGCCGGGAACATCGTGTTGCCCGAGAACGAGGTGTTTGACGACTTCGGCGAAGCCATCTCGATCATGCCTGGCAGCGCGATAGACACGGCGTCGGCCCAGCACGCGGCCAGTGAGTTCCTGGAGACCGGGGCTCGGCCGACATCCGTTGCCTGGAGGAGGTTTGACCTGCCCAGCGAAGGCTGGCTGGAGAGGTAACCCGGAACATCGCCCAGTGAGGGGAACCAAATGTCAGACGTTCAGCAGCTCAAAGAACAGTTGTTCCAGGTCTCGATGGAGGCCAAGCAGGCGGCGGGTGGTCTGGCCGGATTCAAGCTGCGATTCACCCAGAACAGCCAGCAGGTCCAGAGCCTGATCGCCGGTACGGCGACCGGGGTCGACCGGGACATCTCGGAGATTTTGGACGCGGCGGGCAAGGCCGTGGAGCAGGCTGCGGAGGCGTTGGAGATCGCTTCTGCTGGGTGCAAGAGCTACGCCGACCAGATCTGATGCCCTCGGACCTTCAGAAGGCTGCACGCGGCCTTGTGGACTGTATGAACGAGGTGCCGGAGATCGCGGCCCGCCTTCAGCGCACGGCTGCTCGGTGCCGAGAGAATGCGGATATCGCGCTCCAGGTGTCGGGCGGCGGAGCGTCTATGGCTGCCCAGCAGCTCTATGCCGCTGCGCAGAGGTGCGAGGAGGCAGCTCATTATCTGTCCATGGCTCCGCCGAAGGCCAAGGGCTGGGCCGAGCGTCTGATCGGAGCGCAGCTCGGCGGGACCAGCCAACCCGACTCAGGATCAGCGAGCCGGAATCCGCTGACGACCGGTGGTCCAGGAGCGGGTGATCGGAGTGCCGGCCGTGGCGCGCCGGACAGATCGGGACCAGGTGGCCGGAGCGGCGGACGGCCTACCGGTGTCACGGGAGGCAGCCAGCCTGACGGTGAAATGAGCCGGGGCTTCGGTGGCGATGGGCCGAAGGTAGAGCTGAAGGGCGCTCGTCCAGCGCGTCGCGCTGACTGGTCCGAGGTCGACTTGAAGTTGTTTAAGAAGCTACCTGTACGAACGAAGGAGACCGACCCAACGGACGGCATCCTGATCGGCAACGGGGAGCCTGAGGAAATCACGAGCGGGCGCGGCGGACCGGGAGCGACTGGGCCAGGACTGACCGGGAACTATCGCCGAGCGATCACGGCCTTGCACCATGTAGAAGGACATGCAGCGGCGATCTTGCGTCGAGCTGGAGCATCTAAGGATGTGACGCTGTACGTTAACAACCGGCCGTGCCCCCGCAGACTGGGCTGCTACGCCATCTTGGAGGATCTGCTTCCTGTGGGTACCAAACTGACGGTCTACTGGCCCGAGAGCGACGGGCTCAAGAGCGACGTGTTCCGTGGCAATGGAAAGGGAGTGGCATGACCGCGCTTGAGGCGAGCTACGACTTCGAGTTGGTCCACGTAACGTCGGCGGACGATCTGGTAGCACTGCTCGACAAGGTTTCGGCGTTGAAGTATCCGACCTGGCTTGAACTCTCGTCGCCAGACGACGCCATACTCAGCATCGGCCTGGGAGCGGAGTTCAGCACACTGCGGTTCTACGAGGATGGCCTATCCGGCGAGATCTACCACTCGTCTCCGACGCTTGCGGAGCCTCATGTAGCCACGTTCCAGATGGGGGAGCAGCCGACGCACATGGATGACGGGAGCGCGATCGGCGTCGAGGAGGCCAGAGCAGCAGCCATCGAGTTCCAGCGGACTGGACGCCGCCCAGAGGTGGTCGCGTGGACGGTGGTCCCGCTGCCGGAGGAGCCGGCGTCGTAGCAGGCGATCATGCAGGGACTGGGTCCGCGTAATACGCTGACAGCCGTCATGAGCTGGCCTGTGGATAACTCCAGATGCGCTCGCAAGTCTTCTGTCATCCTGGAAGTCGTGGGCAGGGGCGCGGCCAGCAGATCACGTCGCACCCGTCATGTGTTCCAGAGTTCGACGAGCGAGCTTCGGGGTGCATTGCCAGGCCACCCCTGCCCGCCTCAGATGTGACCGGAAGTCTGACCGGTAGTCGCATGATTCATGACGACTTGAGCAGATCTCTGATGAAGTCGATGCCGCAGTAATCAGGACGAAACACCAGGTCAGATGGCATTTGCTGATCCAAGCTGATCTCCGGTGATGACCCGAACTGCGACTCCGTTGGTCGCAGGTTCGAGTCCTGCCTGGCGCACAAACCCCCTCCCTGACCTGCGGTTATGTGATTTCAGGGGTACGCGCTCCGGTGCGAGGTCAGTACGATCGGCTGATGAGTAGCGACCGCAGCGGGGACCGGGGACGCTTGTATCTGGTGCTGAGCCTTGTCGGCAGCGTGCTGGGCGTGGTGTCACTGGCTCTTGCGGTCGCAGACCCCAGCTGGCTCAGCTGGGGGCGCGTCGGCGTTTTTGCTTGTGTGACCGCCAGTTTGTTCATGGCGTATCGGCACGGCGCACGCCGTAGAAACCCCCGAACCCGCGTCTGACCTGCGGTGATGTCCCCAGCCTGCGCCGTCCGAAGGAACGCCTCGTACTGCGGTTCACCAGCCGGCGGGGCGTAGGTGTGGCAGCGACTCGGGGCGTTCCAGGTCGAGTCGGATGGCGATTTCGGCTGCCGCCTGGAGGTGCTTCTGTGCCGCCTCGGCATCGTCTTCGCCGAGCATTTGGGCGAGCTCGTGGTGGGCCTGGGCTTGTTCGTGGAGGTGATCACCCGGTACGGCGATGGTGAGGGCGAGGTCGTACTGCTCGACGGCCTCGGTGGTGAGGGCCAGCGCGGCGAGGGTCCGGCCGAGTTCGATCCGGGCCTGTGCTTGGAGCCGGGCGTCGTCGTCGGACATGGTGACGGCGGCGCGTAGTGGTTCCAGGGCGGCGTGGGCATGCCCTGACGAACGGTGTGCTGTTCCGATGAGAATCAAGGTTTCGGCTTCGCCCTTGAGATCGCCGATCCGTTGCCGCAGGTCACGTGCCTGATGGAGGTGACCGAGGGCTTCCTCGGAGGCGCCGAGTGCGATCAGGCATCGGGCCAGTGCGGTGAGCACGTGGTCGTTGGGGCTGTCCTGGCCCAGTACCTCGCATTCGGCGTAGGCCGTTCGGAGATAGGTCAGCGCGGTCTGGTGGTCGCCGTTCAGACCCCGTACGACGCCACGGGTCCAGAAGGTGATGACTTTGGCATCGATGCCGAGCGGGGACAGCCGCTCGAGACTGGCGAGCTCGTCGAACGCCGCTTGCGCATGGTCTGCTGCCTCCGTGTGGGCACCGCGTTGCAGGTGCATCAGGCCGAGCAAGGCGAGTGTGTGCGCGTGCGACTCGGTGTTCTCCTGCTGCTTCGCCGAGGCGGTCAGCAGATCGTAGGCGCGCGACGTGTGACCGGCTGACCAGTGGGCCAACGCCAGCAGAGTGCTCAGCAGTCCCTCGCCGCCCTCCCCCGTCTCCTGCGCCGCAGCCAGGCCCTGCTCCAGCAGCTCGATCGGGTCATCGGCGACGTTGCGACCCAGCAGGTGCCAGAAGGAGATGGCCAGCCGCCAGGCCTTGTTGCTGTATCCCTCAGCCGCGGCACACCGCGTCGCAGCCAGCAGATTGCGGCGCTCCGCCATCAGCCAAGCGTTCGCCGCCGCGGCGTCCGGACCGTTGCCCCCACGGTGGGCTGTCGCCTCCGTGATCGCTGCCATGTAGTGGTCAAGCATCTTCTCGGTCATTTGCGGGTCGTCGGACAGACCGCGGGCGTACTGCCTCAGCAGGTCGTGCTGGCGGTATCTGCCGGGCACGGGTTCCTCGGCCAGATGGACATCGACCAGCCTCTGCAGGGCGTCGTCGGCCTGCCCCAAAGACATGTCGGTCATTGCGGCGAGGACGGCGGCGTCAGCGTCGGCACCGGGGTGCCGGGCCAACGCGTAGAAGACCTGCTGGTCGGCGGCGGGCAGGTGCTCATGGGACATCCGGAACGCCAGTGCCACTTCTCGGTCGGCGAACAGTTGCGGCAACCGTCCGCGCGCATTGACCAACTGCGCGGAGAGATGCGCGATCGGCCACGCCGTACGGTGTGCCAGCCGTGCGCCGGACAGCCGGAGCGCGAGCGGCAAGCCCGCGCAGATGCCGACGATGCGTGCCACGGCCTCGGGCTCGGCGGCCGCCCGGTCGGCGCCCACCTGACGAGCGAAGAACGCCGTAGCTTCCGCTTCCGGCAGAACGACCAGGGACAGCGGCCGGGCCCCGGCGAGCTTCGGCAACCGGGCTCGACTCGTCACGATCACCAGGCTGGGACCGGCAGGCAGTAGCGGCCCTACCTGCGTCTCGTCCACGGCGTTGTCGACGATGATCAAGAGCCGCAGTACGGCGGTCTTCGCCCGCCACTGTGCCTTGGCGTCACCGGTCACGCCGATGGCGAGCTGCCCCAGCAGAACGTCCAGAGCCTCGTCCGCGGTCAGGGGCATCTTCCCCGCGCTGTGCCCTTGCAGATCGACATAGAGCGCACCGTCCGGAAACCGATCGGCCAGCAGATGGCCGGCGTGGACGGCGAACGCGGTCTTTCCGACCCCCGCCATACCGTCGACTGTGTAGACCGTGGCCCGATCGTCGGCGCAAGCCGCCAGCCGGGCGAGTTCACTGCCCCGACCGGTGAAGTCCGGAAGGTCACGGGGAAGACAGTTGCGGCGGTTCTCGCCGACGGCCGAGTCGGTGGCCGCGATTGCGGGCGCCGTGCTGCGGGGAAGGCTGGCAGCGAGCACCTGCCCATGCAGCTCCTGGAGCTCGGCACCCGGATCGGCACCCAGCTCTTCGATCAGCCACGCACGGACCTGCTGGTAGTGCTGCAGCGCTTCGGCGGCTCTTCCTGCCTGGTAGAGCGCCAGCATGTACTGGCCCGCCACGCGCTCGTCCGACGGGTGCTCGGCGGCGCGCGCAGACAATTCGGCAACCAGGTCTTCACCGTGACCCGACCTCAGCCGGGCGTCGACCAGCTCGTGTTGTGCCGCCAACCGCTCCTGCCCCAGCCGGTCGCGTTCCGTCTCGGCCCATCTGCCGTTCAAGCCGGTCAGCGCATCGCCACGCCACCACGCCAAGGCCTCGGTCAACCATCGCTCAGCGTTCACGTCGTCTGCGCGGGCGCGAGCACACAGGGCACGGAATCGGTGCAGATCGGTCACCGGGTGCGCGGTGGCGAGTGCATAGCCGCCTGAGCGTCGCACGATGGACACTCCCTCGGCGCCCGCCAATGCCCCTCGTAGCCGCGAGATGTAGCTGTGCAGCGTCGCTCGCGCGCGCGGCGGCGCGTCCGCACCCCAGACCCGCGCGACCAACCGATCCACCGGCACCACTCGGTCGGCCTCGACCGCGAGTGCTGCCAGCATGCACCGCTGCATCGGCGGCCCGAGGTCCACCGGCCGCCCGTCAACCAGCGCGTCGACCTCACCCAGCAGACGGATCTCAGCCGTCACACCCAGCCTCCCTGACGCTCCCTAACGACACGATTACAGGGCGTGGACAGCGTAGTGCAGAAAACCTGCAAGCAATCCACACGGACGACTCGCCATCGTGAACATCGCACGATCCGAAGTCGTGGTGACAGGAGATTCACTTGACAGCGAACGCACGGCCAACCGCCCCGGCAACCGAGGCCTGGGACTGACCCGATTCGACGGGTACGTCGCCACGTCCGTCACGTGAGGGCTCGGAGGTAGAAGTCCTTCCACGTGCCGACGGGGGACGTGGGCAGGGAGCGTTCGAGGGTCAGCAGGCCGTGCATGCTGGCCCAGAGCCGGAGCGGCTCGGCTTCGCCGGCTGCGGTGAAGTACGTCGCGATGCGGGTGATGGCGTCGGCGCGGAGCGCTTCGTCGATGTCCAGGGCCGCGAGCGACTGGTCGAAGAGCAGGGCGTAGGCGCCGGGGTTGGTGAGAGCGAACCGCCGGTACGCCGCCGTGAGGCCGAGCGTCGTGCTCCCCTCGACCGGCCGGGCGCGGTCGAGGACGCCGTACAGGCTGTTGGCCGCCTGCTCGTAGACGGCGCTCATCAGGCCACCCCGGCTGCCGAACTTGGTGTAGACGCACATCGTCGATCGCCCGGCCGCCTCGACCACGCGGCGAACGGTCAGCCCCTCGACGCCGTCGGCGGCCAGGACCTCGGCGGCGCCGGACAGCAGGCGTTCGCGGATGTCGGGTTGATCGGTACGGCGAGCCATCTGCTTCCACTCCGGACGACACAGGTGGATCACGGCCCTTGTGGTCCGCGATCGCTGCCGTCACTATAACAACCGTTATCCAATAACGAGTGTTATCGAATCTGGAGGCGTGTGATGACGTTGCCCTCGGTGTACCGATCCGCTGCGGTGGCAGGACTGGCCAGCGGCGTGGTCCTGCTCGTCAATACGGCCAAGCGGGCGGAGGTGATCCCGATCAGCGCGGCGACCCAACTGGTCGCACCGCTTGCCCAGGTCCTGGCGCTCGCACTGGTGGTCGCATTGTTCGCCCGAACCGGACGACGCAGCAGCACGTTCGGCGTGGTCGCCTTCGGGCTCAACTTCACCGCGATCGCGTTGCTCGTCGGCGTGGAGTTCGTGCTCAACCTGGTCTTTCCGCGCGTCGACGGCGCAACCGTCGAGTCTCTTCGCGCGGGTCCGCTGGGAGTGGCCCTGACGGTGAGTTCGATCCTGTTCCTGATCAGTACGACGCTGTTCGCGGCGTCACTGTGGCATCGCGACGGACCCCCGCGGCCGGCCCTGATCCTGTACGCCGTCGGAGCCGTGCCGGTGTCACTTCGCGCGGCCGTGCCGGAGGCAGCTCTGCAAGCAGGACTCCTGCTGCTCGCCGTCGCGATCGGCTGGCTGTCACTGTGGCTCTGGTCGAGTTCGCGGGAGCCCCTACCGGCCTGAAGGACCCTGCACGTCCAAGGTGGGGACGCACTGGGTTCCGTCGGGGTGCTGAGCGAGGGTGATGAGGAGGTCGAGGCGGCGGCCGGCTTCTTGGAGGTCGGCCACTCGGCGAGTGATCTGGGCTCGTTCGTCGGCCAGGCGTTGCATGAGGTCGGGGCCGATCTCGCGGGCGTCGATGCTGGGGAGCAGCGGCTCGATCAGGCGGCTGCTGAGGCCGGCGGTGTAGAGCTGCTGGATGAGCAGGACGCGGTCCACTGCGGAGTCGGGGTAGACGCGCTGACCGCTCGGGGTGCGCTCGGACTCCAGAAGGCCTTGCTCTTCGTAGTAGCGGAGCGCGCGAGTACTGACACCGGACTTGTGGGCTACCTCACCGATCCGCACGGCCATTCCCCTTGCCTTTGACGTCAACGTCAAGAATTAGCCTAGCTCGCATGGACATCACGATCGCGAACGGTCTCAAGCTCGAGTACGAGTCCCACGGACCTGAGGACGGCGAGGCGGTACTGCTCATCATGGGCCTCGGCGGACAGCTCACCCTCTGGCCGATGGGCTTCGTCGACCTACTGGTTCAGCGAGGCTTCCGCGTCATCCGGTACGACGCCCGCGACGTCGGTCTGTCCGAAAAGGTCGACGGGGCCTACACACTGGACGACATGGCGGCCGATGCCGCCGGGCTTCTGGATGCCTTGGGCATCGGCGCCGCCCACATCGTCGGCGGTTCGATGGGCGGGATGGTCGCGCAACTGGTCGCGATCAATCACCCCGAGCACGTCCGCACCCTGACTTCGATCATGTCGACCACCGGCAACCCCGAGCTCCCCAACTCCTCCCCCGAGCTGATCGAGCGGCTCAGCACCCGGCCGCCCGACCCCGCCGAGGACCTGGACGCCTTCCTCGACCACCAGGTCGCCAACATGCAGCTGACCCAGTCCCCCGCCTACCCAACCGATCCGCAAGTACTCCGCGCGCAAATCAGCCGCGACTTCAACCGCTCCTACTACCCCGCCGGCGCGCTCCAGCAGCAAATAGCCACCGTCGGCGCGCCAGACCGCCGTACCGGCCTCAGAGCACTCAACGTGCCCACGCTCGTCATCCATGGCGAGGCCGATCTGGTCATCGCGCCGGCCGGCGGCCGCGACACGGCGGAGAACGTCCCGAACGCTCGGCTCCTGCTCATCCCCGGCATGGGACATGACCTACCGCCGCAGCTGTTCCAGCAGTTCGCCGATGCCATCGCCGAACTGGCTAGTGCGGACGAGCGGTCGCGATGATGCCGTTGATGAGCATGTCGATCGCCCAGCGCCGGCGTTCGGCCGGGGCGCCAGAGACCAGATCGGCTGCTTGCTCGTGGAGGTGCGGGAACTCTTGAGCTGAGACGCCGCCGATCGTGTCGCTGAGCTGCTGCCACTCCGCGTCAGCGTCGTGGCCCTTGTCGGCGGCGTGCTCAGCGGCTGTGGCCGTGGCGGTCTGGAGGAGGTAGTCCAGACCCCAGGCCGCTTGTCCGGCGGGCACTCGGCCGGCCGCCAGCAGTGCGAGCAGAGTGTCGACCAGCGCCAGGTAGTTCGGACCGTTGGGGCGGAGGTTGAGGGCGGAGTGCGCCAGGCTGGGATGCGCGAGCAGCAGGTCGGTGTAGCTGCCCAGGACCTGCTGGAGTCCCTCGCGCCAGTCAGCTGCACCCCTGGCCGAGGTCAGATCGATCTGTGCCAGCAGCCGGTCCAGGATCGCGGCGTGCAGCTCGTGTGTGTTGGCGACGTACACGTAGAGGGAGGCGGGTCCGGTGTCCAGCTCCTGCGCGAGCCGGCGCATCGTCACGCGCTGCAGACCGTCGCTCTCCATCAGCCGCACCGCCGAGTCGACGATGCCCTCGCGGGTGAGTGCAGGTTTGGCGGGACGCTCCCGGCGGCTCAGGGCTGGCATGGCGACAGCGTATTCGGCCTGCACATCCCCATCACCGGATCGTGCTGAAGAACTCGACCATGCGCTCCAGAGCGTCCACGGCGAACATGTTCTCCAGCCCCTCGGCGGAGTCGGCAGCGCTGGCCTCGCCTCGCGGGAACAGAGCGTCCTCGTACGCCGTCAGCGCGGCCTCGGTGTCGTTGCGGTGTGCCGCGATCGCCTGGCCCAGCTCCGCGCCGTCGAACATTGCCAGGTTGGCGCCTTCGCCTGCGAACGGGGACATCAGGTGCGCAGCGTCCCCGAGCAACGTCACACCGGGCGTGCGCTCCCAGCGATGCCCGACCGGTAGCGCGTGAATGCGGCGTGGCACCAGAGAACCGTCAGCGTCCGCCACCAGCTCCCGCAGCCCTTCGTCCCAACCCTCGAACTGGCTCAGGACCGCTTTCTTGGCGGATGCGGAGTCGGTGAAGTCGATGGGGCTCAGCCAATCCTCGTCCACCTTGAGCGCTGTGTAGACGTGCACGCTGCCGTCGGTCTCCCGGTGCGCCAGGAAGCCACGCTGGTCGCCAAGACAGATGAACATTCCGCCTCCGACGAGCGCGGCGCTGCGCGGGTGCCGGACAGCAGGCTCCAGCAGGTCGGACTCGACGAAGGAGATGCCCGTGTAGGTCGGCAGCGCATCCGAAACGAGCGGCCGGATCCGGGACCAGGCTCCGTCAGCTCCGATCAGCAGGTCGGTGGTGATGGTGGACCCGTCCGCGAAGGTCACCTCGTGCCGGCCGTCACCCAGTGCGCGCGCACCGGTGACCTTCTTGCCCCAGTGGATCGAGCCGTCGGACAGCGACTTCAGCAGCAGCTCGCGCAGGTCGCCGCGATCGACCTCGGGCCGGCCGCCGCTGCCGTCGTCCGCCTGCTCCACGCGGACGCCGCCGTCCGGGGCGACCAGGCGCATCGCCTCGCCACCTTCGTGGATGATCGCGCGGAACTCGTCGTACAGGCCGGCCGCGCGGAGCGCCTGCTGCCCGTTCTCCTCGTGGATGTCGAGCATGCCGCCCTGCACCCGCGTCTCCGCGGACGGCTCCAGCTCGAACAGCGCCGCCTCGATTCCGTTGACCTGCAGAACGCGCGCGGCCGTCAGACCGCCGAGGCCCGCGCCGATGATCGCGATGGGGTGATGCGTCGATGTCGTCATGTTCCCACCGTAACGAACATGTTCGTTACGAACAAGTTCGTTACCGAGCTGAGCCGGAACTGAAGAGCTGCTCCCCCGCCACCAGCGGCTGCTCCGAACCCACGTAACGATGGACGCCCACGCCGTAGCCCGCGTCGGGCTCCGACAGATATAGCCGCTCGAACCCCACGGACTCGAACCACTCACAGATGGCCGGCGCGAGGTCGGGCTCCTCGCGATGCCGCGTCCAGAGCAGGGACCGCACCCGGCTTGCAGAACTGCGGGCAGGACGCGATGGTCCGCTCGACATCCGCATCGGAGATGTTTCCGAAGATCCCGCACGCCAGTACGACGTCCGCCGGGACCAGAACGGCATTGTCCTCTCTCAGGGAACTCCTAGGGAGTTCTTAGCGCGCCCATGGGGCAGAGCGGGGAACCCGCTCGTCTAACGAGTATTGGCGGGCTAGGGAAGGGCACTGACGTGATGGCGACGAACTTGGCGGTCGTCGGGGCCGAGGAGGAGATTCGGTACTCGGGTGAGGCTGTGGTCGTGCTGGCGGGGATTCCGGGAGCCGGCAAGAGCACACTGCTGCGTCGGCTCTACCCGGAGGACTCTGACCATGCCGGAGTGCAGGTGTTCGACTCCGAGCGGTTGCGGGCGCGGTGGATGCGAGTGCTCGGCGTGGTGCCGTATTCCTACTGGCGTCCGTTGCTGCACCTCACGTACTACGCGCAGGTGCTGACCGCGATGAAGAGTGGCCCGATGGTGATCCATGACTGCGCTACGCGCCCATGGGTACGGCGTCTGCTCGGTTGGCGGGCCAAACGGGCCGGACTGCCGTTGCACCTGATCCTGATCGACGTACCGGGTGAGGTGGCTCGAGACGGGCAGTGGTCGCGGGGACGCGTCGTACGGACCAGCAGCATGGAGACGCACTGCCGGCGGTGGCCGCAACTGCTGGCCAAAGCGACGGAGGACCCGGGACAGGTGGTTCCGGGCGCGCGGTCTGCGATCGTACTGAGCCGGCGGCAGGCCAGCCGGCTGCAGGCAATCACTTTCCGTTGAGTTTGGCCTCCAGGCCGTCCAGCACGAGGTCGAGGCCGAACGTGAAGTCCTCGACCCGGCCGGACTGCATGACGTGCGTGATGATCCGCACGACATGCGGGAACCGCTCGGGGTCCAGATCGCCGACGACGTTCGCCGACACGTCCGGCGCGGCCTCGATGGCGAACGGCAGGTTCACCTCCTGCAGGGTGAAGCCGTACAGGTGGCTGTCGAGCGTGTGCCACGCGTCCAGCGCGCCCTCGACCGTGAAGCCACCCTCGAGCAGGCGCCCGAGCGTCGAATCCAGGTACTTCGTCATGCCCGGCCCGATCGTGAACCGGGACATGATCTGCACCGCCGCCCACGGATGCGCCACCAGCACGTCGTGGGCCGAGATCGACCGGCGCCGCATGGCGTCCTTCCACGGCGTCCCCGCCGGCGGCACCTCGATGTCGGTCAGCACCAGGTCGACGATGGCGTCCAGCAGGTCGCTCTTGTTCTTCACGTGGTTGTAGAGCGACATCGCCTCGATGCCGAGCTCGTTGCCGAGTTTGCGCATGCTCAGCGCGTCCAGGCCGTCCCGATCGGCGAGCGCGATCGCGGCCCGGAGGACGCGCTCCCGGTTCAGTGGATCTCCCCGCGGTGTCATGGACAGATTCTAACTTACATCGTAAGCTTACGCCGTAAGTACGACTGGGGGAGATCATCAATGCTTGCCATCACACAGGACCGGTACGGCGAGCGCGGGGTGCTCGCACTGCGCGACATCGACGTACCGGTGCCCGCGGAGGACGAGGTCCTCGTCGAGGTCCGCGCGGCCGGGGTCGACCGGGGGGTCTGGCACCTCATGACCGGACTGCCCTATCCCGTCCGGTTCGCCGGGTACGGCGTTCGCGCGCCGAAGAACCCGGTGCTCGGGATGGACCTGGCCGGCGTGGTCAGCTCGGTCGGAGCCGGGGTCAGCCGGTTCCGACCGGGCGACGAGGTCTACGGCATCGGGATCGGCGCCTTCGCCGAGTACGCCCGGGTGCCGGAGAAGAAGCTCGCGCCGATGCCGAAGAACCTGACCTACGAGCAGGCGGCCGCCGTACCGATCTCGTCGTTGACCGCGCTCCAGGCGGTCCGCGACCAGGCCGAGGTCAAGGTCGGCGACCGGGTGCTCATCCTCGGCGCGTCCGGCGGAGTGGGCAGTTATGCGGTGCAGGTGACCGAGACGTTCGGTGCCGAGGTGACGGCGGCCTGTAGTGCCGGCAAGGCCGACCTCGTCCGGTGGCTCGGTGCGCATCACGTGCTGGACTACCGCACCGACGACTTCACGCAGTACGGGCCGTTCGACGTGATCATCGACATCAACGGGAACTCGTCGCTGAGCCGGCTGCGGAAGGCACTGACCCCGAAGGGGACGCTCGTCATCACCGGAGGTGAGAACGGCGGTCGATGGGTGGGGGGCAACGACCGCCAGCTGCGGGCGATGGTGCTGTCGAGGTTCGTCGGCCAGCGGCTGCGCCCGTTCATGAACTCCGAGAACCACGTCGACCTGGAGGTGATGACGGAGCTGATCGAGACCGGCCAGGTGGTGCCGGCCCTCGATCGGGTCTTTCCGCTCGCCGAGACCGGGTCGGCGATCCAGTACCTGATCGACGGTCACGTGCGCGGGAAAGTGGTGATAGCCGTGACCTGACAGGGAGTTTCCGCGCCTCCGGGGGGAGGGAACGGAAACTGTCGGTGGCGCCTGATTGGGTTGAACCTCGCGATCGGGAGGGGTGACCGTGAAGGTTCGAGTCGGGCGTGAGGTGCTGGCCGAGGCGGTCGGTTGGGTGGCAAGGGGGCTGCCGAGCCGGCCGAGTGTGCCGATTCTCGCCGGGATGGCCGTCGAGGCGGCCGACGGGATGCTGACGGTGTCCGGGTTCGATTACGAGAGCTCGGCGCAGGTCCGGCTACCGGCCGAAGTGGGGGACGACGGCCGGGTCCTGGTTTCGGGGCGGCTGCTCGCCGGCATCTGCCGGGCGATGCCGCGGGACACCGTTGACCTGAGCTCGGAGGGGGCTCGGGTGACGGTGTCCAGCGGCGCCTCCCGGTTCGCGCTCCAGACGCTGCCGCTGGAGGAATACCCCGCGCTGCCGGAGCTTCCGGCGGCCGGTGGGGTGGTGAGCGGTGAGGTGTTCGCGCGGGCGGTCACACAGGTGGTGACCGCCGCGGGGCGGGACGACACCCTGCCGGTCCTCACCGGGGTGCGGGTGGAGATCCGCGGGCCGGTGATCACGTTGCTGGCCACGGATCGCTACCGGCTGGCGGTCCGCAGCTTCAGCTGGGAGCCGTCCGACCCGGAGATCGAGGCGGACGCGCTCGTCCCGGCGAAGGTGCTGGCCGGCCTGGCCAAGACGATGGCCGGCCATGAGGTCACCCTCGCACTCGGTTCAACTCGCACAGGGGACGGGTTGATCGGGTTCGAGGGGGCCGGCCGGCGGGCCACCAGCCGGTTGATCGACGCCGAGTTCCCGAAGGTGCGCAAGCTGGTTCCGGCGCCCGGCGCGATCACCCGGACGGCCACGCTGCCGACCGCCGCCCTGATCGAGGCGGTGAAGCGGGTCTCCCTGGTCACCGAGCGGACGTCACCGGTGCGGTTCGCCTTCGCGGACGGTACGGCGACCCTGAGCGCGGGCAGTGGCGACGAGGCGGAGGCCACCGAGCCGATCGAGGCCGCCCTCACCGGCGATCCCCTGGTGATCGGATTCAACACCGGCTACCTCCTGGACGCGCTCGCCGCACTCGGTACGCCGTTCGCGCACTTCTCGTTCACCGAGCCGACGAAACCGGTCAACGTGGTCGGCCTGGGCTCCGCCGAGGAGATCCCGGACGGCAACTCGGCGTACATCGTGGTCCCACTGCGCATGACGAGCTAATGGTTCGCCAGGTCGGCCGCCCACGATGCCAACAGGGTCAGACCGTCCGCGCTCGCTGTGCCGGCGGGCGCGGTGTAGACGTTCAGATGCAGACCGGGATCCGCAGGTAGCTCCATCGACTCGACGTCCAGGTCGAGCCGGCCCACCACCGGATGGTGCAGTCGCTTGCGCCCGGACCGATGGAGCCGAACGTCCTGAGATGCCCACCGCTGCCGAAACAGTTCACTGCGTGCCGACAACTCGCCGACCAGCGCGATCAGCTCTTCGTCGTGCGGATTGCGGCCGGCCTCCATCCGTAGCTTCGCGGCCAGATCGCAGGTGATCTGGTCGTAGTCGACGAAGAACGTCTTTGCCGACTCGGGTTCCAGATAGACGAACCGTGCGGTGTTCGCAGGACGTCGGGTGTCGGCGAGCACTGGTGAATACAGCGCGCGGGCCAATTGATTCGTGGCCAGCACGTCGTACCGGATGTTGCAGATCCACGCCGGCGCCTCGGTGCTGGCGTCGAGTACCCGCTGAAGCGCCGGACGCACCGTCACGGTAGGTCGCTGGCGGCGGTGCGAACCATTGGGCGCCCTCGACTGCCGAGCAAGGTGGAACAGGTGATCGCGCTCGGCCTCGTCAAGTTGCAAGGCAGCTGCCAACGCGTCGAGCACCCCGTCGGACGCGGCGGCGAGGCCGCCGCGCTCCAGACGCACGTAGTAGTCGATCGACACCCCGGCCAGCAGAGCTACCTCTTCGCGACGCAGACCTTTGACCCGGCGGTTCCTGCCGTAGGCGGGCAGTCCGGCCCGCTCGGGCGTGATCCGTGCGCGACGCGAGCTCAGGAATTCCTTGATCTCAGTGCTCGGATCGATCGCAGCCACCCCTTCACTGTAGGCCGGGTCCGCAGCCGAAGGGAGGTACTGCCGGTACCCCTAGGTCCCCGTTGCGGTCGTCGCGATACCGCCGTCGACCGGGATGATGGTGCCGGTGAGATACGACCCGGCCCGGCTGGCCAGGAACACGGCGACACCTGCCATGTCGTCGTCCTGGCCGAGCCGACGCAGCGGCGCCTTCGCCGCGATCTGGTCGCCGATGGCATCGAGCGTGGCCGCCATCATCTGCGACGGGAACGGTCCTGGCGCAACCGCGTTCACCGTCACGTGCTGTGGGCCCAGCTCTCTGGCGAGCACTCTGGTGAGTTGATGGAGTCCTGCTTTGCTGCTGGCGTACGAGTAGTTGGGCGACGCGGCCACGTGGATGGCGCCGATACTGCCGATGTTGATGATCCGCGCGGGATCATCCGCGGTGCCCGCCTTGCGAAGCGCGGGGAGCAGCGCCTGCACCAGCCAGAACGGCGACTTGAGGTTGAGGTCGAGCACCGTGTCCCAGGCCTCGTCCGGGAACGTCTCCAGCGGCTCGCGCCACATCGCTCCCGCATTGTTGACGAGGATGTCCAGGCCTTCCGAGTCGGCCGTGACGAGATCAGCGAGCCGCTGACACTCGTCATGCCTGGACAGGTCCGCGGGGATTGCTCGAACCTCACCGAATTCGGACAGCAACTGCTGCGCCTCCGCGCACGCGTCTGCGTTGCGTGAGCTGATGACGACGCGTGCACCCGCCTGCAGCAGGCCGCGCGCGATCATCATTCCGATGCCCCTGGTGCCGCCAGTGACAAGTGCGTACTTCCCAGTGAGATCGAAGAGATCCTCGTGAGTGGTGACCTGGTTGTCCGCCATTGAACTTCGTTCCTTCTATCGTGGAAGCATGTGCTCAACCAGGTTGACCGCCGTCCTGGACTTCCGGGAGGCCCTGGTGAGACAGGTACCGTGAGGACCCCGTTGCCTGAGGCCACGATCGCCCGCTACCTCGCCCGGCGCGACGAACCGGCCGCGCACCTCGACGTCATCGTGCTGATGGGCTCGGCCGTGCTGGAGTCGGTAGCAGTGGCCGCCGAGGTTCAGCACGCCACGTCCGCGCGGATCCTGATCAGCGGCGGCATCGGCCACTCGACCCACCACCTCGACGATGCGGTCCGCCGTCGAGGGCTAGCCGTTGCAGTAGGTCGACCCGAGTCGCACGTGTTCCGCGACCTCCTCACCACGATGTACGACGTACCGGCCGCGGCGATCGAGATCGAGGACCAATCCACCAACTGCGGTGAGAACGCGGCCTTCACCAGACGTCTCATCAACGAACCGGGCGCGCTGATGCTGATCCAGGACCCGACCATGCAACGCCGAACCCATGCCAGCTTCGAGCGTTCTTTCGCCGATCTCCCCGACACCCGACTGATCAGCCACGCGCCGCTCATCCCGTGGATCGGCCCCGACGTCGTCAGCGCCGGCCCGGACCTACCAGAGATCTGGACGCTGGACCGATTCCGTTCCCTCGTCCTAGGCGAGGTCCGCCGCCTCCGCGACGATCCCGACGGCTACGGCCCCCGCGGCCTCAACTACATCGACCACGTCGACATCCCCTCCCCCGTCCTCGCGGCGTACGACGACTTGGCCACCGCACACCCCGCCCTAATCCGCCCACCCGGCGCCTAGCGGCCGGGTGGGCTGACCGGATACCGGGGGCGTGCACACCCCACCGTGGGCGTGAACAAGTTATGACCTGTGCACGGCCACCGTTTGCTGTTCACACCCCCAGCAACTGCCTTTGGTTAGAGGAGGTAGTTGGCCAGGACCTGGGTGAGGGTTTCTGGGGGGAGGGTATGGAACGTGCCGTCGTGGCCTTCGACTGTGCCGTGCGGCAATGCAGCGGCGGTCTGGCGGGTGGACTCTTGCAGCCAGTCCGGACTGGCGTTGCTGAAGAGTGCGAGCGTCGGCGTCTCGATCGACTCGAGCAAAGCCGTCGGTACGGCGCTGTCCCGCAGCTGCAGCGCGTCGTACACCAGCGTCGGAGCCATGGCTTCCAGCCCGGCCCACATCGGCGTATCGCGGATCTGATCGACCGCCTCCTTCGGCTGGCCGACTGCCTCCACGATGAAGAGCTCGACTGCCCCACCCGGGTTCCCGGCCGCGACAAACTCCTGCAGCCGTTCGACGTACCGGTCCGGCACCGGCGGTGCGCCCTCGGTCCGGAACGGCGGCTCGACCACAGCAATCCGCTCGAACGGCACCCCCGACTGCAGCAACACCATCACCCCGGACGAGAACCCACACGCGAACTGCGCCCCGGTCGCCGCCTGCACTGCGGCCAGGTCCTCCCACTCCCGCTCAACCGTGTACGGCGTGGTGTCACCGGAGTCACCACGGCCGCGACGGTCGTAGTTCACCACGGTGAACGCGCTCGACAGCGCCTCGACGTACGACGTGTTGGACGCCCGCTCAGTGAACGCACCGGCGACCAGTACCAGACCCGGTCCACGACCAACCACGTCGTACGCGATCTCGGTGCCGTCTGATGACACGACCTTCTGCATCTCGCTGCCCTTCATCGAAGAAGTCATGCTCTTGCCTCAGCGTCGATCGGGAGGCTTCACGCCGGACACTACGCCGCTGTGACCTGAGTCACACATAGACGAGGTCTATCGGACAGGCAGTCTGATCACTACAGTTGCATTATGTATACAGACAGCTGGTATGCGCGATGCTGCTGAGGCAGCTGGAGTACCTCGTGGCCCTTGCTCGGGAGAAGCACTTCGCCCGGGCCGCCGATGCTTGTTACGTCTCGCAGCCGTCCCTGTCGGCCGCGATCCGCAAGCTCGAGCAGGAGCTCGACGTGCCGATCGTACGGCGCGGACGCCGCTTCGAAGGGCTGACTCCGGAGGGCGAGCGGGTGCTTCTGTGGGCGCAACGAATTCTGGCTGAGCAGAATGCGCTCCGGCACGAGTTGTCTGTCCTGCGTGGCGGCCTGACCGGGACCCTACGGCTCGGGGCGATTCCGACCGCGATGCCGGTGATCTCGCTCCTCACCACACCGTTCTGTGAGCGGCACGGGAACGCGCGCGTGACGATCGAGTCGCTGTCGTCGCGCGACATCACCCACAAGCTGGCCGAGTTCGACCTGGATGTCGCGATGACCTATCTCGACGACGACACACTCGGCCAGGTGCGCAAGACCCCGCTGTACGAGGAGCGCTACCTGCTCCTGACTCCGCAGCACTCGCCGCTGGCCGACGTACCGATGGCAACCTGGGCGCAGGTCGCCGAGTTGCCGTTGTGCCTGTTGTCGCCGGAGATGCGCAACCGCCGGATCATGAACGGCTACTTCACCGACGACGGCGCGATCGCCACCCCGGCCATCGAGAGCGACACCGTCTCGGGCCTCTACAGCCACCTGCACGGCAACCACTGGTCGACCGTGATCTCCCATGCCTGGTTGCACATGTTCGGCGTACCGGACGGCATGCGCGTCGTACCGCTGAAGGGGCCGGCCGACGGACCGCGGGTCGGGCTGGTGATCGCGGCACGCAGCCCGGAGCCAGTGCTCGCCCGCGCGCTGCTCGACGTCGCCCGCCAGGCCGGCGTTCACAAAGCCCTGGACGATCTGCTCGACGTGCACTTGATGGGTACCGCCTATCAGGAGATAACGAGCAAGTCTTTGACCGTCGGTACCTAACCACGGGACGGTGGAATCACCTTACAAACAAGGAGATTCCACATCATGGCGAAGATCCTCTGTGTCCTGTACGACGACCCCGCAGCCGGCTACCCGAAGTCGTACGCCCGCGACGACATCCCCGCGATCACCAGCTACCCCGGCGGCCAGACGGCTCCGACTCCGAAGGCAATCGACTTCACGCCGGGCGAACTGCTCGGCAGCGTCTCCGGTGAGCTCGGCCTGCGCACCTTCCTGGAGAGCCAGGGGCACACGCTGGTCGTGACCTCGGACAAGGAAGGCGACGGCTCGGTTCTCGATCGCGAGTTGCCGGACACCGATGTGGTGATCTCGCAACCGTTCTGGCCGGCCTACCTGACCGCCGAGCGGATCGCGAAGGCGCCGAACCTCAAGCTCGCGATCACCGCCGGCATCGGCTCCGACCACGTCGATCTGGATGCGGCCGTGAAGCAAGGCGTGACCGTTGCCGAGGTCACCTTCAGCAACAGCATCAGCGTGGCCGAGCACGTGGTGATGATGATCCTCGGCCTCGTGCGCAACTACATCCCGTCGTACCAGGTGGTCGTCGACGGTGGCTGGAACATCGCGGACTGCGTGCAGCGCTCGTACGACCTCGAGGGCATGCACGTCGGCACGGTCGCAGCCGGACGAATCGGTACGGCGGTGCTGCGGCGACTGGCGCCGTTCGACGTGAACCTGCACTACACCGACCGGCACCGGCTGCCGGAGTCGGTCGAGCGCGAGCTCAATCTGACCTTCCACGCCAGCGCCGCCGACATGGTGCCGCACTGCGACGTGGTCACGATCAACGCGCCGCTGCACCCGGAGACGGAGGGGCTCTTCGGGGAGAAGTTGCTCGCGACAATGAAGCGCGGCACCTACCTGATCAACACCGCGCGGGCGAAGATCGCCGACCGGGACGCGATCGTCAAAGCCCTGGAGAGCGGTCAGCTCGCCGGCTACGCGGGCGACGTCTGGTACCCGCAGCCGGCCCCGGCCGACCACCCGTGGCGGACGATGCCGAACCACGGCATGACCCCGCACATCTCCGGCTCGTCGCTGTCCGCGCAGGCCCGGTACGCCGCGGGCACCCGCGAGATCCTCGAGTCGTGGCTGGCGGGCACGCCGATCCGCGACGAGTACCTGATCGTCGACGGTGGGCGACTGGCCGGTACCGGAGCGCATTCGTATTCGACCCGTATGTAAGGCGGATCACGTGAGACGCGGGCATAACCGGTGAGTACACCTGGTTGAATGTATACAGAAGCCAGAATTCAAAACAGCTCCTCAGAGAGCAGACAGCTCCTCAGGGAGCAGGAAGGGATAGAAATGATCTTCACCCGTAGGTTCGGTGCTCTGGCGGCGCGCCCGCAGTTTCCGGATGCCCCGGAGCTGCAGCACGAGCTCGACAACCCCGTGGACCTGGACACCGAACTCGCCCAGCTGACCGAGCAGGACGAAAAGAAGCGCGCCGAAGAGTCGGCCGCCTGATTCGATCGACCCAAGGCTGCGCAGAATGACTATGTACGGTCATGGCACTTGGTAGACTGTCTACCAAGTGCCATGCTGTTGCCTCAGGCTCAACGGGAGGACCTTCATGACGACGATCAGCGCAGGCCCAGGTGCGGAACCGGCCGGGGTGCGGCATGTGAAGCGGCCGCAGCCGTTGCGGGAGTCGGTCTACGAGGCCCTCACCGAGATGATCATCGACGGCACGCTCGAGCGTGGCCGGCATCTGGTCGAGGTCGAGCTGGCCGGTCTGCTCGGCGTCTCCCGGCAGCCGGTGCGCGAGGCCCTGCAGCGGCTGAACAACGAAGGCTGGGTGGACCTGCGGCCCGGCTTCGGCGCCATGGTGCACGTGCCGGCCGAGGACGAGGTCGACCAGCTCCTGGCTGCCCGCGCAGCGCTGGAGTCCGAGTCCGCCCGCTTGGCCGCTCGGCATGCCACCAAGGAAGACCTGGCCAAGCTCAAAGAGCTCTGCAAGGTCGGTACGGCGTTCCACGAATCCGGTGACACCGACGGCGCCGTCCGCACGAACGGTGAACTGCACGCCTTCATCACCCAGATGTCCGGCAACCGGTTCCTGATCGACTTCGCCGCCCAGGTCGACCGTCGCGTCCGCTGGTACTACACACCCCTCGCCCCCGTCCGCGGCGCCGCGTCCTGGCGGGAGCACAGCCGTCTCGTGAAGGCCATCAGCGACGGCGACGAGGACAAGGCCGCCCAGACGATGCGCGAACACACCGAGCACACCCGCAAGGCCTACCACGACCTCCGCGCCGCCGAAGGTCCCGCCGAGCCCACCCCCGAGCCAGAACCCCGCCGCCGGCGCCGCACGCTCTGACGTACGCCTCGTGCCCCGCCCGCTGCTTCCTTTTGACTAAGTGTACAAACGCGGGCTGGTCTCGCCGGAAGGTTATCCACAGGCCTCGGGGTACGTGACAGCTCGCAGCACCTTGGCGGGAGCTCCGGCCGCGATCGAGTACGGCGGGATGTCGTGGGTGACCACGCTGTTCGCGCCGATCACGGATCTTTCGCCGATGGTCACCCCGCTGGTGACGACGACGTTCGCGCCGAGCCAGACGTTGTCGCCGATCCGCGTCGGTCCTTTGGAGTCGAACCCCTGCCACGGAACCGGCCGATCCGGATCGTCGAAGCGGTGGTTGGAGTCCGTCACGAAACATCCGTTGGCGAGCATGCAGTGCGAACCGATCTCGACCAGCTCCAGCGCAGCGACCATCACCCCGAGATTGAGGAACGTCCCGCCGCCGATCCGTATCCGCGCCTGATCACCAACCGTGATCCACACGTTGGGCTCGAAGAGCGTGTGCTCCCCCACCTCGAGCCGCCCGTCCCGCAGCGCCTCGAGCACGTTCCCCTGCAACGGCCAGCGCGCGAACGCACCGCGGCGCATCAGCTCCCAGTGGATCCGGCCGCGATTCCATGGCAGCGAATTGCGCTCGTACCAACGCCATTTCTGCCCCCACAACCTGAGCTGCCCCGCCAGACCGTCCACGCGCTCACACTAACGACCGCCCGCGGCCCCTGGTGGGAGCTGCGGGCGGTCGGCAGGGGATGCCTCGCTCAGGCGACGCGTTTTGCCGGCCGACGACCGCGGCCGGTGGCGGCCTTGCGGGCCTCCAGGGCAGCGGCCAGGTGGCCGTACTGTTCGACGGTACGGCGGGCGTACCGGTTGTGCTCGAGGATGCGGGGCCACCAGTGCCGGCCCAGCTGCTCGTGCATCCAGAGGAAGCCGATCGCGAATCCCATACTGACCAGGGCTCGGAACGCGAGGAACTTCCAGGGTTCGGGCGGCAGACCGGGCGAGCCGGCCACCACCCATTCGGTGGCGATCGCGTGCACCATCAGCGAGAGCGGGAACGCGATCACCCAGTAGACCGCGGCCGGGGCGAACACCCCGGCCGGGACTTTGCCGAGGGCAACGAGTACGGCGTACCCGGCCCCGAACACCATCAGCGGCAGCCCCAGGCCGATGCCGGTCGCGATGGCACCGCCGAAGGACTGACCGGCGACCGAGCCGAGGATGCCGGCGACCAGCCCGGCCGCGGCACCAACTGTCGCGGCCGGGACCGAGAACTCCGCGAGTTCTTTCAGCGTGGTCATGTCAGCCCACTGCCACGCCGAAGCGGAAGAGGCAGTAGAAGAGCATGCCCAGGTAGAACACCGCGCCGAACCCGATGATCACGTTCCGCACCGGCCCCGGCCGGATCTTCTTCGGCAGCAGCTTGTTGTTCACCAGGAGCAACACGATGCAGTAGGCACCCATCGCGAACGTGGACAGGAACGCGAGGGTGTCCAGGATCCCGGCCGGCCCGTCCGCCGGACCGAACAACAGGATCAGGATGCCGAAGACGATCACGCCCCACAGGAACCCGGCGTACAGGCGGGACATCGAGAACCGCTTGGCGCCCGGTACGAAGTAGTACGTCATGTCCGCCTGGCCGCGGGAGAACGAGTCGAACAGACCCAGGGTCGCGTTCAGCCCGATCAGTGCGATGAAGGCGAAGAACAACGTGCCGAGGATCGGCGAACCGGCCGAGGCGAACGCATCCGACATCGCCCGCAGCGCCGCGTCCCGGTCACCGCCTTCGATCAGTGACTTCACGTCCGGGTTGGTCCGGGCCGCCGACATGGCCAGCACGGTGAACGAGACCGTCACCAGCATCGTGATGCCCCAGAAGAGCAGGATCGCGTCGAAGGTGACCCACTTGCGCCACCCCTTCCACTTCGCCATCTCCGCCGGGTCCTCGGTGTCGAACATGAACCCCCGCGACGGCATCGCCTCGGCCTCGCCGGCCGAGCGCAGCCCGCGCACCTTCGGGATGTGCGCACCCATCCCGGCGCCGCTGTCGCGCAGTTGCAGCGTGTACCACATCTGCTGCATCCCGGACGGTCCGGCGAAGGCGATCGAACCGACCACCACCGGGAACCAGGCCGACGTCATCGCCTCGTGCGGGAAGTACCCGACCGCGAACATCCCGCTCAGGGTCTTGCCGAGGTCCTCCCAGTTACCGACGATCGCCGCGATCACCGACGTACCGACGACCAGGAAGCCGATCAGCAGACCGAGGAGTTTCTCGAGGAAGTTGTAGATCACCGAGAGCATGCTGAACAGGACACCGACGAACACCAGAGCCACGCACGCGGTGACCTGCCAGGGTATGCCGCTCACTTCCTCGAACGCCGCGGCGCCGGCCGACAGGTGACCGGGCCACATGTAGATCAGGATCGCCGCCACGTAGAAGAACCACATCAGCGGTTTGAAGATCCGGGCGGCGCCGAAGAAGATGCTCTCCCCGGTCGCCATCGCGTACCGCGCCATCTCCAGCAGCACGAACGCCTGCAGGGTGACGCCGACCATGAACAGCCACCGGATGTCCGGGCCGAACACCAGGACGAGCCGGGGCCACATGTAGGACTCCCCCATGCCCACTCCCAGCGCGACCAGGAACACGGTCGGGCCGAGGATGTGCATGGACGGTGGTGCGTCCGGAAGTTTCCGGATCGGCATCGGTTCGAGCCGGCCCGCTTTCCAGACCCGCTCGGTGACGGCCGCCGCGGCGGGCTCGTCGGGTACTTCTGAGGTCTTGCTTGTGACGTCCAAGGCGGACTCCTTAGATCGACGCCAGGCCACTGACGCAGTGCGCATTACTTGGGCCCCCGCTGAGCACCCCTCCTTGCTTACGAACCGAGTGGTCCCGCGTTGCGGGCCCAGCGGTACTTGGCGCCGAGCACCTGGACAGGTGTCTCGGTGGTGTACGGATACGCGACCACGCCGTGCTCGAACAGGTACTGGGCGGCTTCCTCGACCTCGACGTCCCCCGACAGGGAGGCGACGACGGGCTTGTCGATGCCCTTGGCCCGGTACTCCTCGACCACCTCGGCGACCAGCTTCGCGAACACCATCGGCGGTGTCACGATCGTGTGCCAGTAACCCAGGATCAGCGCATGGATCCGCTCGTCCTCCAGCCCGAGCGCGACCGTGTTCCGGTACGTCGACGGTGGCTCCCCGCCGGTGATGTCGACCGGGTTGCCGGCCGCCCCGAACGGCGGGATGAACTTCTTGAACGCCGCGTCCAGGTCTTCGGGGATCGTCATCAGCTGCAGCCCGTTGTCGACACAGGCGTCCGAAAGCAGGACACCCGAGCCGCCCGCCCCGGTGATGATGACGACGTTCTCACCCTTCGGAGTCGGCAGCAGCGGGATCCCCCGGGCGTACTGGAGCATCTCGTTCAGCCCCGGGGCCCGGACCACACCGCTCTGCCGCAGGATGTCGTCGTACACCTTGTCGTTGCCCGCCAGCGCTCCGGTGTGCGAGCTGGCCGCCCGCGCGCCCATGGCGGTGCGACCGGCCTTGAGCACCACGACCGGCTTCTTCTTCGACACCCGTGAGGCCGTCTCGGCGAAAGCCCGGCCGTCTTTCAGATCCTCTAGATGCATGGCGATCAGGTTGGTGTTGTCGTCGTTCTCGAAGAACGTCAGGAGGTCATCCTCGTCGATGTCGGCCTTGTTGCCTACCCCAACGATCGCGGAGACGCCCATCCGGCTGGACCGGCTGAAGCCGAGGATCGCCATCCCGATCCCGCCCGACTGCGAGGAGAGCGCGACCGACCCGCGCACGTCGTACGGCGTACAGAACGTCGCGCACAGGCTCTCGGGCAGGTAGTAGTAGCCGTAGATGTTCGGCCCGAGGATCCGCACGTTGTGCTTGCGGGCGATCGCGACGACCTCGTCCTGGAGCTCCTGCTCACCGGTCTCGGCGAAGCCGGACGGGATCAGGATCGCGCCCGCGACCCCCTTCTCGCCGCACTGCTCGAGCGCTCCACCGACGAACTTGGCCGGTACGGCGAACACCGCCACGTCCACGTCGCCGGGGACGTCGAGGATGCTGGGGAAGGCCTTCAGCCCGAGCACCTCCCCGCCCTTGGGGTTGATCGGGTAGATGTCGCCGGCGTACCCGCCGTTGACCAGGTTCTTCATCACCGAGTTGCCGATCTTGCCGTCCTCGTTGGACGCCCCGATCACGGCGACCGCGCGCGGCTTCATGATCCGCGTCATCGCCGTCAGGATCTCCTCCTGGCTGTACCGCTCGACCGGCTTGCCGGCCTCGGCGTCGACGATGATCCGGAAGTCGACCGCGGTGGCGCCGTCCGGCCCGGCGAGCACCGGGTTCAGGTCCACCTCGGCGAACTGCGGGAAGTCGGTGACCAGGTCGGACAGCCGCTGGACCAGCTCGCCCAGCGCGTCCTTGTCCACCGGCTTGGCGCCGCGGACACCTTCGAGCATCTCGCGCGCCTTGATCCCGTCGATCATGGCGCGCGCCTCGTTGCCGGTGAGCGGCGCGAGCCGGAAGGTGACGTCCTTCAGCACCTCGACCAGGACGCCGCCGAGACCGAAGGCGACGATCTTCCCGAACGTCGGGTCGGTGACCGCGCCGACGATGACCTCCTGGATGTCACCGCCGGTGACCAGCATCTTCTGCACCTGCACGCCGCTGATCTGCGCGTCCGCCTTGTAGGCCTTGGCGTTCGCGATGATCTTCTCGTACGCCGCTCTGGCCGCCTCCGGGCTGTCGACCCCGACGACCACGCCACCGGCGTCGGTCTTGTGCAGGATGTCCGGTGAACTGATCTTCAGCACCACCGGGAACCCGATCTCGTCGGCGAGACCGGCGGCGCCCTCGGCAGTCGTGGCCAGCCCCTCACCCGGTGTCGGGATCCCGTACGCGTCCGCGACCAGCTTGGCCTCGGGCGCGCTCAGCGAGGTGCGGCCGTCCGCCAGAGCCTGGTCGAGGATGGTCTGGACTGCTGCCTTGTCATAAGTCATGCGTGAAGCTCCTCTGCTCCGATGCTTGCGTCCGAAGATCTGCTGTACGGCGGTCGCGGGTCGTTCGGCCGAATCAAGACGGCACTGCCTAGACCACGCCGGCGGCTTTCAGCGACTCGAGTTCGGCGGTGTCGATGCCGAGGGAGCCGTAGACGGTGGTGTTGTGCTCACCGAGACCGGGTGAGGTCTCGATCACGACCGGGGAGTCGGACAGCTTGATCGGGCAGCCGACGGTCTTGAAGGTGCCGCGCTGCGGGTGCTCGACCTCGACGACCGCGCCGAGGTCGGCCAGCGTCTCGTCCTCGATCAGTTCGCGGGTGGACATGATCGGCCCGCACGGCACGTTCAGCGCGTTGAGCTTGTCCATCACCTCGAACTTGGTGTGCTGCTCGGTCCACTGCTCGATCAGCGCGAACATCTTGTCCAGCTTGTCGAGGCGGGAGGCGGGCGTCGCCCAGTCCGGGTCCTCGGCCAGCTCGGGCTTGCCGATCAGGTTCGCGATCGGGGCCCAGCCGGGCGGCTGGACGATCACGTAGATGTAGTCGTTCGGCCCACCAGGCGCCGTCCGGACCGCCCAGCCGGGCTGACCGCCGCCGGACGCGTTCCCGGACCGCGGCACCTCGGAGCTGAAGTTGTCGTTCGGGTACTCCTTCAGCGGGCCGTGCGCCAGCCGCTGCTGGTCGCGCAGCTTGACCCGCGTCAGGTTCAGCACCGCTTCCTGCATCGCGACCGAGACCCGCTGGCCCTTGCCGGTGTTCGTGCGCTGGTACAGCGCGGCGAGGATGCCGGCGACCAGGTGGATCCCGGTCCCGGAGTCGCCGATCTGCGCACCGGTCGCGGTCGGCGGACCTTCCTCGAAGCCCGTCGTACTCATCGCACCGCCCATCGCCTGGGCGACCACCTCGTAGGCCTTGAAGTTCTCGTAGCGGCCCGGGCCGAAGCCCTTGATCGACGCGAAGACCAGCTTCGGGTTGATCTCCTGCAGCCGCTCCCAGGTGAAGCCCATCCGGTCGATGGCGCCGGGGGCGAAGTTCTCCACCAGGACGTCGGAGTTCTTCACCAGGTCGATGAAGATCTCCTTGCCACGCTCGGATTTCATGTTCAGCGTGATGCTGCGCTTGTTGCAGTTCAGCATCGTGAAGTAGAGGCTGTCGACGTCCGGTACGTCGCGCAGCTGCTGGCGGGTGATGTCACCGGTCGGCGCTTCGAGCTTGACCACGTCAGCGCCGAGCCAGGCAAGGATCTGGGTGCAGGACGGTCCGGACTGCACGTGTGTCATATCAAGAACGCGAACACCATCGAGGGCCTGAGACATGGCGGGTCCTCCCTACTTGTACATGGTCTGGTTCATGGTTCCGGGGGCGTACGCGTCCGGGTCGACCCAGACGTTGATCAGCGACGGCAGTCCAGACTCGCGTGCCCGCTGCATGGCCGGCCCGATGTCCTTCGGGTCCCGGACCTCCTCGCCGTACCCGCCGAGGTTGCGCGCGAACTCGTCGTACTTGACGTCGCCGAGGGTGTTGCCGACCCGGCCGCGGTCGTGGCCGTACTTGGCCTCCTGGCCGTAGCGGATCTGGTTCATCGACGAGTTGTTGCCGATGACGCCGACGAACGGGAGCTTGAAGCGGACCAGCGTCTCGAAGTCCCAGCCGGTCATCGAGAAGGCGCCGTCACCGAACAGCGCGACGACCTCCTTGTCCGGTCGCGCGTACTTCGCCGCGAGCACGAACGGGACGCCGACGCCGAGGGTGCCGAGCGGGCCCGGGTCCATCCAGTGGCCGGGCGACTTCGGCTGGACGACGCCGCCGGAGAAGGTGACGATGTCGCCGCCGTCGCCGATGTAGATCGAGTCCTCGGTGAGGAACTCGTTGATCTCGTGCGCCAGGCGCAGCGGGTGGATCGGGTTCGCGTCGGACAGCTGGCGGGGCAGGCGCTTCTGGTACGCCGACTCCTCCTCCGCGCGCAGTTCCTTGAACCAGGCGGTGCGATCCGCCTTGCGGACCCGACCGGTCGAGGCCTGGGTGACCGCGGCCAGGATCGCGCCCGGGTCGCCGACCAGACCGAGGTCCACGTCGCGGTTCTTGCCGACGGTCCGGTAGTCCATGTCGATCTGGACCACGGTCGCCGATTTCGGCAGCCGGCGGCCGTAGCCCATCCGGAAGTCGAACGGCGTACCGACGATGATGATCAGGTCGGCGTTGTTGAAGCCGTATCGCCGGGACAGGTGGAAGTGGTGCGGGTCGCCCGGGGCGAGCGTGCCGCGGGCGGCGCCGTTCATGAAGGCCGGTACGTCGAGCGCCCGGACGAAGTCCGTGGCCGCGTCACTGCCGCGCGAGGTCCACACTTGACCACCGAGCAGTACGACGGGCTTCTCCGCGTGGGCGATGAGATCCGCCAGCGCCTCGATGGCGGCCGGGTCGCCGATGCTCTTCGTGGACGCGCGGTACTGCCCAGCTGAAGGAACCGTCGCGGAGTCGACCGGGACCGAGTTGTCCAGGATGTCGCGCGGGATCTCCAGGAACGACGGGCCGAGGGCGCCGTTGTAGCACTCACGGAACGCCATCGAGACCATGTCGGCGGCGCGCGCGGTGTGCGGCACGGTCGCGGCGAACTTGGTGATCGGCGTCATCATGTCGACGTGCGGCAGGTCCTGCAGGGACCCCATCTTGTGCTGGTTCAGCGCGCCCTGGCCGCCGATCAGCAGCATCGGGCTCTCGGCGCGGAACGCGTTCGCGACACCGGTCACGGCGTTCGTCGTACCGGGGCCGGCCGTCACGACCGCACAGCCGGGCTTGCCGGTGATCCGCGCGTAGCCGTCGGCCGCGTGCGCGGCGACCTGCTCGTGCCGGACGTCGACGACCGCGATGCCCTCGTCGACGCAACCGTCGTAGATGTCGATGATGTGGCCGCCGCAGAGGGTGAAGATCACGTCGACCCCCTCGGCCTTCAGGGCCTTGGCGACCAGGTGACCGCCCGAGATCATCTCCGGCTCCTTCACCTGCGCGACGGACTGGGTCTCCGACACTGTCTGCGCCATCTGCAGTCATCTCCTCGGAAAGAGCCGGGATTCGGCTTTTGGGGTTCAATGTAGATTGCATACCGTATGTGGTAGTCGTAGTCTTATCCCACGCCATGGTGGTTGTCCAGAGGTCGAACCCAGGAGGCTGCGATGACGATCCACGAGGAGCTCCAACGGACGCGTACAGCACTGCTGGCGCTGGAGAAATCCCTTATGTCGTTGAGGAATCAGCTCGGCGCGCATATCGACGTACTCCGCCTGCTGGACGACCTCGAGCGCTGCGCGACCGACCTGGGCCGGCTCGAGGACCAGATCCAGGTGCCGGCTCGGCGCGAGCTGATGGTGATCCCCGACGACGACCGCGACCATGGGTTGTGGGGCGCCGGGGATGTCGATCACGAAGGCGTGGGCGCTCCCGGCCGGAGAGCGCCATGAGCCGCTAGGCACTGCTTGAGCAGCTGTCTGAGCTTGAGATCGCGGTCACCGCTCGCATGGCGAGCGGTGACCGCGACTGCTTCCGCCACATGCTCGGTGGCGACGAAGGTCCGATAGAACGGTTCGCTCCAGCCGAACCGGCCGAGGAGCGGCAGCCACCAGCGGGCCGCTCCCTCGGGCTCGGCCCGACCGGTCAACAGGTGCAGTGCCGTCTGATGCGCACCGTGCAGCCGTTCGCCCTCGTCCCTCGTCATGTCACCGCAGGCCAAGGCCGTAGACACACAAAGCGCGACGACCCGGGCCGAGACCTCCAAGCCGGGCCTGGCGGTGTCGAGGAACCTCGGCGCGAGCGGGAGCAGCGCCCGCCGCCCGGCCGAGCTGGAGTGGTCGTGGATGGCCCGGGCCGCCGCGCTCAGGGTCGGATGCACGCAAGTCGGCCGATCCGTCCACGGCTCCCGGGCCAGCCGCGAGACCAGCTCCATCACACACGGCTCAGGTCGCACGGCGCGCCCGTACTCACTCACTCGTTCGACCCGCTAACCGGCGTACCGAGTTGCGGCCGGACCGGTAGGGCGGGTCGCCCGGGTTGCTTGAGCAACCGGACGCTTAGGGCGGCCAGTAGGCCGAGCAGACCGGCGCTCAGGAACAGCGGCCGATAGCCGACGACGGCGATGACCGAAGCGGCCACACCGACACCGATGAGCCCGCCGACGGCCTTCGCGGAGTACAGGATCGCTTGGTTCTGCACGAGGCTGTTCTCGCCGAAGAACTCCAGCACGAGGTTCGCCATGATCGCGTAGAACGCGCCTCCGCCGAGACCGGCGAACATCGCGCAGACGACGAACGCCCAACCCACACCCGCCTCACCGGCGACCACCAGGCCGACATGGGTGAAGCTCTCGACCATCAGTACGGCGGCCAGCACGCGCCGGCGGCCGAATCGATCGGACAAGGTCCCGGCGAGCGAACGGCCAAGACCGTTGACTGCGGCAAGCAATCCGGCCGCGAACCCGGCGACCGCCACGCCTAGTCCGGTGGCGACGGCGAAGCTGACCACGAACGCGATCCCGAACAGGGACAGGGCCGCGCTGATCGCGAGCATCAACCACATCAGCGGCAGTGCACCGGTCCGCATCGCCTCAGCCGGGCGATAATGCCGGACCGCGGGCGCGTTGTGCGGGATGCTGCGGTTGAGCTTGCGGTCGATCGCCCAAGCCTGCGCATCGATCGCCGCCGGCCACCAATGCCGCGGCGGATCCTTCAGCAGCCCACCGCCGACCGCTGTGGCCAGCACTGCGACGATCGCGGTCAGATCGAAGACCAGCCGCCTGTTGCTCGCGCTGTTCGCGAGCGTCAGCAACGCAATACTCGGTACGGCGCCGATCGCGAACCCGCCGGTGACGAATCCGATCGTGGCGGTCCGCCGCTCCGGGAACCATCGCGCCGCGGTGGTGATGCACGCGGCGTACACGATGCCCGCGCCGATTCCGCCGAGCAGGGCGTAGCCGACCACGACGACCAGATAGCTGTCCGCGTGCGCGAGAGTGGCGAGGCCGACCGCGGACAGGACGCCGCCGAGGACCACGAGCTGAGTCGGCGTTGCCCGCCGTACCCGCTGAAGCCAGCCGGCTGGGATCGCGACCAGCGCCTGGCAGGCGACGAAGATCGCCAGCAGCCACAGGGTTTGGACCGCACCCCAGCCGCGGTCCGACTCGAGACCGAGGGCGGCGGTGCCGAACGAGTACTGCAACGGGCTGATGGCGAGCATGCAGGCCCACGCGGCCCACAGCTGCCACCGGCGCGGGTGCCCGGTGAGCTCCTGGGCCTCCTCGCCGACCCGGTACCGCCGGCCGTACACGTCACGCACATCCCGGGCAGTCACGTGATTCATGTCGCCTCCTGACCATGGCTACTGCATACCGTATGAGATCTGTGGTACCTCTCCACGCCGCCGGTTGTCCAGACCTGGCGTGTTGCAGCCACCTCTTGTGACCAGATTGCATACCGCATACAGTCGGCACACGACCGCTCGGATCGGAAGGACTTCCCCGTGGACCTGATGGAGTACCAAGCCAAAGAGCTGTTCGCCCGGCACGGCGTCCCGGTGACGCTCGGCCGCGTGATCGAGGATCCGGCCGATGCCGCCGCAGCCGCCGCGGAGCTCGGCGGGCGCGTGGTGGTGAAGGCCCAGGTGAAGACCGGCGGCCGCGGCAAGGCCGGCGGCGTCAAGCTCGCCGCCTCCCCCGACGAGGCGGTGGCCCGGGCCGGCGAGATCCTCGGCATGGACATCAAGGGCCACACCGTGCACCGGGTGCTGCTCGCGCCCGCCGCCGAGATCGCTGAGGAGTACTACCTCTCGTTCTTGGTCGACCGCGCCAACCGCACGTACCTCTGTATCGCCAGCACCGAAGGCGGTGTCGAGATCGAGCAGGTCGCGCACACCAATCCTGACGCGATCGCGCAGATCTCCATCGATCCGGCGGTCGGCGTCGATGACGCGAAGGCCGCCGAGATCGTGGCCGCGGCCGGATTCCCGGCCGGCGCGGAGGACGTCGTACGGCGACTGTGGGATGTGTTCATCGCCGAGGACGCGACGCTGGTCGAGGTGAATCCGCTGGTGAAGCTGGCCGATGGATCGCTGGAGGCGCTGGACGGGAAGGTCACGCTCGACGACAGTGCGGCGTACCGGCATCCGGATCATGCCGCCTTCGAGGACCGCGCCTCCGCTGATCCGCTCGAGGCGGCGGCGCACGACAAGGGCCTGAACTACGTCAAGCTCGACGGCTCGGTCGGCATCATCGGGAACGGCGCCGGGCTCGTCATGTCGACCCTCGACGTGGTCGCGTACGCGGGATCGCAGTACGGCGTGAAGCCCGCGAACTTCCTGGACATCGGCGGCGGCGCCTCGGCCGAGGTGATGAAGAACGGGCTCGGGATCATCCTGGGCGACCCGCAGGTGCGCAGCGTCTTCGTGAACGTCTTCGGCGGGATCACCGCCTGCGACGCCGTGTCCAACGGAATCGTGCAAGCGCTGGCACTCCTCGGTCCTGCCGCCGACAAGCCGCTGGTCGTCCGGCTGGACGGGAACAACGTGGCCGAGGGCCGCAAGATCCTTGCCCAGGCCAACCATCCGCTGGTGACCGTGGTCGACACGATGGACGGCGCCGCGGCGCGGGCCGCCGAGCTCGCCGCCGCGAACTGACCCGCCTCGAACCGAAGGGACTTATTCTGATGGCGATCTTTCTGACCGAGAAGAGCCGCGTGGTCGTCCAGGGGATGACCGGCGCCGAGGGACAGAAGCACACCAGCCGGATGCTTGCCGCCGGCACCGACATCGTCGGCGGCGTGACACCGGGCAAGGGCGGCCAGTCGGTCGACTTCGCGAAGCGCTCGATCCCGGTCTACGGATCTTGTGCGGACGCGGTCGCGGCAACGGGCGCCGATGTATCGGTGGTGTTCGTGCCGCCGCGGTTCACCAAGGGTGCGGTGTTCGAGGCGGTCGACGCCGGGATTCCGTTGGTGGTGGTGATCACCGAAGGCGTTCCGGTGCACGACACCGCCGCGTTCTTCGCGCACGCCCAGGCCGCCGGGGTCCGCGTGATCGGGCCGAACTGCCCGGGAATCATCAGCCCCGGCCAGGCGAACGCGGGGATCATCCCGGCCGACATCGCCGGGCCCGGGCGGATCGGACTGGTGTCGAAGTCGGGCACGCTGACCTACCAGATGATGTACGAGCTGCGGGACTTCGGCTTCTCGACCGCGATCGGCATCGGCGGTGACCCGATCATCGGGACCACCCACATCGACGCCCTGCAAGCGTTCCAGGACGACCCGGACACCGACGCGATCGTGATGATCGGCGAGATCGGCGGCGACGCGGAGGAGCGGGCGGCGGCGTACATCGCGGCGCACGTCACGAAGCCGGTGGTCGGGTACGTCGCTGGGTTCACCGCGCCCGAGGGTAAGACCATGGGGCACGCGGGCGCGATCGTCTCCGGCTCGTCCGGTACGGCGGCCGCCAAGCAGGAGGCCTTGGAGGCAGCCGGCGTCCGCGTCGGCAAAACCCCCACCGAAACCGCCGAGCTCCTCCGATCCGTGCTGGTCGCGGTATGACCGCCATTGGGTTCATCGGCCTGGGGATCATGGGCTCACACATGGCGGCGAACCTTCTGGCCGCAGGACACGCGGTCACCGGGTACGACGTCGTACCGGCTGCTGTTGATCGGTTGGCTCAGGCCGGTGGGAAGCCGGCGGCCGACATCGCGTCCGCGGTGGCCGGCGCCGAGGTCGTGATCACGATGCTGCCGGATTCGCCGCAGGTGAACGAGGTCGTGCTCGGTCCGGACGGTGTACTGGCCGCAGTCGAGTCCGGCGTCCTGCTCATCGACATGAGCTCGATCGCCCCGGAGACCTCGCGCGCGGTGGCGACCGCCGGCTCCGCGCGCGGCGTACGGGTCCTGGACGCACCGGTCAGCGGTGGCGAGCAAGGCGCGATCAAGGCCTCCCTCTCCATCATGGTCGGCGGTTCACCCGACGACTTCGAGACCGCCCGCCCGATCTTCGAGGCCCTCGGCCGAACCATCGTCCACGTCGGCCCCCACGGCTCGGGTCAAACGGTGAAGGCCGCCAACCAGCTCATGGTCGCCGGCATCATCTCCCTGGTCGCCGAAGCGATCGTCCTGCTCGAAGCCTCCGACGTCGACAGCACCCGCGGCCTGGAAGTCCTGGCCGGCGGCCTGGCCGGCAACCGCATCCTCGACCTCAAAGCCACCACCATGCTGGCCCGCGAGTTCACCCCCGGCTTCCGCATCGACCTGCACCACAAAGACATGGGCATAGCCCTGGCCGCAGCCCGCACCGCCGGCGTAGCCCTCCCCCTCACCGGCCTGGTAGCGCAACTCGTAGCCGCCACCCGAGCCCAAGGCCACGGCTCCCTCGACCACTCGGCCCTCCTAAAAACCATCGAGTCCCTCTCGACCCAGTAACCGAACCTCAGCCGGGAGTCGCCGTACTGGCGCGGACAATCAGCTCCGTTGGTACGGCGATCGGCTGCGGTTCGCCGGCGGCCAGCGTGGTGAGCAGGGACTCGACGGAGTGGCGGCCGAGATCGGCGAACGATTGGTGGACGGTGGTGAGGGGCGGCCAGAAGTGGGCCGACTCTTCCATGTCGTCGAAGCCGACCACGCTCACCTGCGCAGGCACCGAGCGGCCGTGTTCGTGGAGCGCTCGCAGAACACCGAGCGCCATCTGGTCATTCGCAGCGAAGATCGCCGTCACCGATGGGTCCGCCGCCAGCGTGCGGCCGGCCTCGTAGCCCGACTGCGCAGTCCAGTCGCCGAAGAAGACAGGCGGACAGTCGCGGCCGTGGTCGAGCAGGGTCTGTTCCCAGCCGCGACGACGGTGCGCGGCCGGGTACGACGTACTGGGTCCGCCGACGTGATGGACCGTCCGATGACCGAGGTCCAGCAGATGTGTGACGGCCTGGCGCGCGCCGCCGAACTGGTCGCTGTCGACGACTGGGTAGTCGTAGTGAGCACTCGAGTCCACGATCACCACCGGCAGTCCGTGCGGTAGCTGGACGCCGGCCTCGTCGAGCAGGTACGCCTCGATCAGGATGATGACACCGTCGACCGCCTGCACGCTGAGCCGGTTGAAGGCGTCGTTGACCGCGCGCTGGTTGATATCGAGCACCGGCATCAGATTGACCGCGTACCCACGCTCGGTCGCCGCGGCCGCGATCGCGTCCAGGGCCCGCGTCGTACCGAAGGTCGACAGCTCGAAGACGATCACGCCGATGCCCCGGAACTGCCCGCTCCGCAGCGCCCGGGCTGCGCCGTTCGGCCGGTAGCCGAGCTCCCGCATCGCCGCCCGCACCCGAGCACGCGTGGTCGCGTCGACGTTCGTCCGGTTGTTCGCCACCCGGGACACGGTCTGCCCCGAAACCCCGGCCAGCGCGGCCACATCCGCCATCGAAGGCCCGCGCCGCGGTCGTCCCGTCGTACCCAAACTTCACCCCCGTCCGCCGTGTTGACGTGAACACTACGACCGGACAAGGTGCATGAGAAGTAGACGCGGACCGCCACCACTGACTAACTGGGCCGCCCGCCACCCCGGCCCCGCTCAGCCCCACCGCAGAGCGCCCACTTCAGCACGTTAGTCAGTGGTGCAGATCCGCCCCGTGGAAACAGGTGGGTCCGAACTCTATGAAATCGGACCCACCCCACCGCCCCGGTCAGGGGCTGTGGATCGGGCCCACCTGGGCTCAGGACGGTGCGCGGGCCGACGTGGGCGCGTGGGCGAGGGCCGGGCCGGTGCCGATCTTGCTGGAGAGAAGATCAGCCACAGCGTGTACGGCGCGCAGCGTCGGAGCCGGCGTGCCAGTGAGATCGGCCAGTTCGACGACCGCGGCCAGGATGACGTCGAGTTCAAGGGGTTTGTCCTTCTCGAGGTCCTGGAGCATCGACGTCTTGTGCTCGCCGACCCGCTCGGCGCCGTCGATCCGCTTGTCCACCGAGATCTCCGGCCGGCAGCCGACCGCCGCCGCGATCTCCAGCGACTCCTCCATCATCAGCCGGATCATCGCCCGCGTCCCTCGATGGGTGGCGATCTCCACCATGGTCGCCCGGGCCAGCGCGCTGATCGGATTGAACGCCGCGTTGCCGAGCAGCTTGATCCAGATGTCCTTGCGGATGTCGTCCTCGACCGGGCACTTCAACCCGCCGGCGATCATCGCGTCGCTGAACGCCGTACACCGATCGGACACTCCCCCACCGGGCTCACCGATCGAGAACCGCGTGCCCTCCAGATGGCGGACCAGGCCGGGACCCTCCAGCTCGGTCGAGCAGTACACGACGCACCCGACCGCGCGATCCAGATCCAGCACCTGGGTCACCGACCCACCGGGATCCACGGACTCGACCCGACGACCTTCGTACGGTCCCTTCAGACCATGGAAGTACCACCATGGGATCCCGTTCTGCGCCGCCACCACGACGGTGTCGGAGTGCAGCAGCGGTTCGATCAACGGACCGGCCGACGCGTACGAGTTCGCCTTCAGCCCAAGGAAGACATAGTCCACCGGACCGACCTCGGCCGGATCGTCCGTCGCCGGCGTCCGGGCCTCGAAGTCACCCCGCGCACTGAGGACCCGGACGCCGTCCCGCCGGATCGCTTCCAGATGTGCACCACGAGCGATCAGGTGGACCTCGGTCCCACCACGGTGCAACGCAGCACCGACGTACGCACCGATCGCTCCGGCGCCGAGCACCGCAACCTTCATCCTGCTCACTCCCTCGGCCCGGAGGCGGTCGGCACCGGGTGGCGCACGTCGGCCAGTTCCTCGAACTCGACCACGTTGTCTATCTCGGTGCCCATGGCAACGTTCGTGATCCGTTCCAGGATCACCTCGACGATCACCGGCACCCGGTACTCGGCCAGCAGCTTCTTCGCCTCGTCGAGCGCGGGCTGGATGCCGTCGGGTTCGACCACCCGCAACGCCTTGCAGCCAAGCCCCTCGGCCACCTTCACGTGGTCGACGCCGTACCCGGCGAGCTCCGGCGTGTTGATGTTGTCGAAGGCAAGCTGCACGCAGAAGTCCATGTCGAAGTTCCGTTGCGCCTGCCGGATCAGTCCGAGGTAGGCGTTGTTCACCACCACGTGGATGTACGGAATGTTGAACTGGGCGCCGACCGCGAGCTCCTCGATCAGGAACTGGAAGTCGTAGTCGCCCGACAGCGCGACCACCGGCGTCTCCGGATCCGCGACCGCGACCCCGAGCGCGGCCGGGCCGGTCCACCCGAGCGGTCCGGCCTGGCCGGCGTTGATCCAGTGCCGCGGCCGGTAGACGTGCAGCATCTGCGCGGCCTGGATCTGCGACAACCCGATCGTCGACACATAACGAGTCTCCGGCCCGAAGGCGTTGTTCATCTCCTGGTACACACGCTGCGGCTTGATCGGCACATTCGCGAAGTCGGTACGGCGTCCCATCCGCGCCTTGCGATCCCGGCAGGCGGCCGCCCACTCGGAGCGATCGTCCAGCGGCGCCTGTTGCCGCCCGACATGCAGCAGCACCTCCAGCGCGGCCCTGGCATCGGACACGATCCCCAGGTCCGGCGCGAACACCCGCCCGATCTGCGTCGGCTCGATGTCGATGTGCACGAACTTCCGCCCGGCCCGATAGACCTCGAGCCCGCCGGTATGCCGATTCGCCCAGCGATTGCCGATCCCGATCACCAGGTCGGCCTCGAGCATCGTCTGGTTCCCGTACCGATGGGACGTCTGCAACCCGACCATCCCGGCCATCAGCCGGTGGTCGTCGGGGATCGTCCCCCAGCCCATCAAGGTCGGTACGACGGGCACGTTCGTGAGCTCGGCGAATTCGACCAGCAGGTCGGCCGCGTCCGCGTTGACGATTCCGCCGCCGGCCACGATCAACGGCCGCTCGGCCTGCGCCAGCAACTGCAGAACGGCCTTCGCCTGCGCGACCGAGGCCCGCGGAGTTGCCACCGGCAACGGTGTGTACAGCTCCGGGTCGAAGTCGATCTCGGCCAGCTGGACGTCCAGCGGCAGGTCGATCAGCACCGGCCCGGGGCGGCCGGACCGCATCAGCTGGAACGCCTTCTGGAACGTGCCCGGCACCTGCGCCGGCTCCATCACGGTGACGGCCCACTTGGTCACGGTCGCGGCGATGGACGCGATGTCGACGGCCTGGAAGTCCTCCTTGTGCAGCTTCGCCACCGGCGCCTGCCCGGTGATGCAGAGGATCGGGATCGAATCGGCGCTCGCGGAGTACAGGCCGGTGATCATGTCGGTTCCGGCCGGCCCCGACGTACCGACGCAGACGCCGATATTGCCGGCCCGCGTCCGGGTGTAGCCCTCGGCCATGTGCGAGGCGCCCTCGACGTGCCGGGCGAGGACGTGCCGCAGTTCGCCCTGGGCGCGGACGGCGGAGTAGAAGGGGTTGATGGCCGCTCCGGGCAGGCCGAACAGGTGGGTGATGCCTTCGCGGCGGAGGATCTCCACGGCAGCGCGGGCAGCGGTCATTCGGGGCATACCAGCTCCAATCAGGCGGAAGACTCACCGCCGGCGGGACAGGTTGTGGATCAGCGGATCCAGTCGAAGCTCTCGGCAGAACTGCCGGACGGCTTGTACTCCAGTCCGATCCAGCCCGCATAGCCCGCGGTGGCGAGCTCGGCGAGGTACTGGTCGACCGGGATCTTCCCGGTGCCGGGTTCGTTCCGGCCGGGTGCGTCGGCGAGCTGGACATGCGCGATGCGGTCCGCGTACGTCGAGATCGCCGTACTCACGTCGTCCCCGTTGACGGTCAGGTGGTAGAGGTCGGCGAGCAGACCGATCGCGGTGACCCCGGACTCCCGCCGTACCCGGTCGACGACCGCGACGGCGTCGGCCGCGGTCAGCAACGGGTAGCGGTCGGCGCCACTGACCGGCTCGACCAGTACGACGCCGCCGAAATCGCCGGCCGCGGTTGCGGCCAGTGCCAGGTTCTCGGCCGCGAGCTCGTCCTGGGCCTGCGGGCTGAATCCCTCGACCCGGTTGCCGTAGAGCGCGTTGAACGCCCGGCAACCGAGCCGCTCGCCGATACCGAGGGTGACCGGGATGTTGTCCCGGAACTCCAGCGCCCGCTGCGGCCAGGAGACCAGACCGCGGTCGCCGCCGGGCATGTCCCCGGCCGCGAAGTTCAGCCCGGTGAGCTGGACACCGGCCTCCGTGATCGCCCGCTCGAACGCGTCGACCTCGGCGTCGCCGGGCAGGTGGGTGTCGAACGGCCACCAGAACTCGACCGCCCCGAAACCGGCCGCTCTGGCCGCCGCCGGACGCTCGAGCAGGGGTAGCTCGGTGAACAGGATCGAGCAGTTGACGGCGAACCGGGCAGAGTTCATCGATCCCACCTTCCCGCATGGCTTTGTATACCGGATACAGTAGGCCGTGCCGCGAGTGCGGTCAAGATCACACCGGACAGGCCGAGTTCATCCACAGTTCCCGGTTCTGGCGGCCACTCTGTGCTACTGTCGTCATCGGTTGCAGTTCTTGCAGTTCCTCGATCGTTCATTGACGCCCGCGGATTTGTGATCCGCTCGGGCGTTTTTTCATATCGGCCGGGTTTACCGCAACCACCTCATTAATTTCTTTAGAAAGCGGTACATCATGGCCAGCGGTACAGTGAAGTGGTTCAACGGCGAAAAGGGCTTCGGCTTCATCTCCCCGGACGGCGGCGGCGCGGACGTGTTCGTGCACTACTCGGCGATCGCGACCGACGGCTTCCGTAGCCTCGACGAGAACCAGAAGGTCGAGTTCGACCTGACCCAGGGCCAGAAGGGCCCGCAGGCGGAGAACGTTCGCCCGGTCTGAATGACTTAGGAAGGGCCCGGTTGCTTCGGCAACCGGGCCTTTTTCTTATCTCCAGAGGTGTTCGCCGTCAGCCAGCTCGTCGGTGCGGCTGAGCCCGACGGCGGTTGCGACCGCGGCGGAGGCCAGGTGGTCCGGATGGATGTGGGCGATGAGCCGCAGGTCCTGGGCCCTCAGCCACTCGGCCAGCCCTAGAGACGCCTCCTTGGCGTAGCCGTGGCCCTGCCAGGCCGTGCCGACCACCCAGGCGATCTCCGCCGTACCGGCCGTCACAGTGCTCTGCACGAAGCCGATGAGCTCGTCACCCGCCTGGATCACCCAGTTGAGCCAGTACTCGTCCGGTCTGCCCGGTCCGGCGATCTGACGCTCGTACCGGGCCCGGAGCGCGTCCACGGTCGGCGGCTCACCACCGGTGAACGCATAGAGAGCCGGATCGGACAGTACGCCGGCCATCTCCTCGGCGTACTGGGGTGCCAGCGGGAGCAGGGTCAGGCGAGCGGTGCTGAAGGCGGTAGCGATCACGTGGTCACGGTAGCGCCGGGCGGCTCGACAGCTCCCTCCACAGCCGAATCACCCGGCGCCACCACCCGCATACGGGCGTTGATGTGCAGGTCGAACTGGGGCTTGCGATGGTCGCCGGCCTGGTACGGCGCGACCCGCTCCTCGTAGTGCAGTGAGGAGTCGGCGGCGGATCCGAGCAGCTCGCCTGTTTCCACGGTCTCCCCCTGGTTGACCGTCGGTCCGGACAGCCGCCGGTAGAGGTGCCAGATCGCGTTCGACTCGACCACGACCTGGTCACCGTCCACATGAACCACCACACCGGCCAAAGTCGCCCGGACCGTTCCTCCGGGCTCGGTGCGGTAGTCACGACCCGAATGAACCGCGGCGTCGAACTCGCGGACCACCACTGGTTTGTGCACCGGCGCTGCCATGAGCAGATCGTGCACGCGGATCTTCAGCCAGCCTTAAATTCGCGCGGGCACCGCAGGGTAGGGAGCGGGCTCGACCTCCAGCTCACCCATCCGCTGCACGTAGGTGCGGTAGGCCCGGCGCGCCTCACCGTGCGCACCGCTCGCCTGGAACGCCGAGACCAGGCCCAGGTGGGCGCGCTCGTCGTACTGGTCGCGCTGGAGGATCCGGAGCAGGTATCCGGCCGTCGCATCCGGGTCACGGCGTCCCCGCTCGGCCAGAACCCGTGCCACCCGGACGTAGAGCGCCCGGGCCTCCTCCCGCATGCCTGCGGCCCAGTCGGCGTACACGTCCTCTTCAAGGAAGTCACCGCTGTACGACGCCTCGGCCGTGCGCAGGAGCCGCAGATCGCTGGTGTTGAGCCCCTCCCGGGCACCATGCAGGAAAAGCTCCACGTCGACGGCCGTCTGATCGCCGTCCAGCCAGATGGTCGCCCGGTCGGCGCCGATGAAGCGGTCCGGCGGGTACTTCTTCTCTGGGTCGAGCACCGCCCGCACCGTCGACAGGGCCACCGACAGTCGCGGAGAGGCGACGGTCTCGTCCTGGTCCGGCCAGAGCAGGTCCAGCAACTGCACCCGCGCGACCGGTCGGCAGCGGCGGGCCACCAGGATCTTCAGCAGGTCCCGTGCCTTCTTGGACGGCCACTCCCCCAGCTGGACCGCCTTGCCTCCACGCAGCACCCGGAAGCCGCCAAGGCACTCCACCTTCACGGCAGCCGGGCCGGTCTGGTCACTCGTGGCCAGTGCGGCGGCCGCATAGCGGGTTGCACCGGCGGCCAGGAAGCGCTGGTGGGCCCGCATCGCGAGCTCCCGGCCTTCTGTGCCGCTGGTCCGCTTGGCGAGCATCAGCTCGGCCCGGGCCTCACCCAGCTGGTCACCCAGCTCATTGCGGATGTTCAGCACCTCGTGGAGGACCGATCCGCCACCAGCTTCGGCGTACAGCTCCAGAGCGTCAGCCAGACCAGCACGGTCGCGTCGCTTGCGACAGAGCGCTGCGGCTTGCTCCGCACTGGCCGCAGCCTCCGCGTTGTTGCCCGCATGCAGGGTGACCCAGCCCAGGGCGACCAGAGCCCCGGAGAGACCCAAGACCGGGCCATAGGCAACGGCCTGCCGAGCAACCTCGGCCAGCTCAGCTGCGCGCTGCGGCTCCTCCACCGCCAGCACTCTGGCCAGTCCCGCGAGTGAGGGAACCAAGGCCTGTACGTCCTTGGTCTCCTCGCCGATCGCGATGGCCTCTTCGAAACAAGCCCTGGCCATCGCCCGGTCGCCACGCTGCCGGTAGACCTCGCCGAGGACCGAGAGCGGCTGGGCGACCCGCTTGGACTCCAGCTTCTGCAGCAGGGCGCGGGACGCCTCCAGCTCGCTGATCGCTTCGTCCAGCCGGCCGAGCCGGAGCAGCGCCTCACCGCGGTTGTTCAGCGCCAGCGCGCGGAAGACCGCGAAGCCTGCCCGGTCCGCGAGCTCCAACGCGCTCTCGAGCTCTGCCAGCCCGAGATCGTAAGCACCTTCGGCGATGTGGTGCGACGACTGGTTCACCCGGATCCGGATGGACTGCAGCAGGTCGCCGGCGCGTTCGGCGTACTCCAGCGCTCGCACATAGTGCGTGGAGTTGGCGATCGGGTCGCTGTCGACCGCGGCCATCATTGCGAGCACGGTGTGCGCAATCGCGAGCGCTCCGTTGTCCCCGATCTCTTTAGCAGTCGCGTATGCCGCTGTGACGAGCTCCCGGCACTCCTCGAACTCACCACGTAGCCAGTGCGCGCCCGCACACCACGCCTGCAGCAATGCCTCGTCGGCCGGGTGCTCTCCATCGATCCGACCACGCTGGTACGTCGCGATCGCCACATCGGTCTGACCGCGCAGGTGATGGATGAGGCCGAGCCGCCACGCGATCGCTACTGGAATCTCACCAGCTGGCTCGATGATGCGATCGAAACACTCGACCGCACCCTGCCAGTCCCCGAGCACTTGCCGGGCTTCGCCTTCGAGCTGGTCCATGACCGGGTCACGCAGCTCCGACGGCAGTGCGGAGACAGCAGCGACAACTACCTCGGCGAGACCACCACTGACCATCGCATGACCGGTGTCGGTGAGCATCCGGGCCACTCTGGCCGGGTCGACGGACTGGTAGCAGGCGAGCGCGTCACGGGACTCGCCCACCGACTCGAACCACTTACCTGCTTGCAGAGTCAGCTCGGCAAGCTCCGGTTCGTCGACGACCAGTCGGTCGTTGGCGAAGTTCTTGACTAGTGGATTGAGCTCGTAGCCATCCGCCTCACCCGCCGAGACCAACAGCCCCCTGGTCCGCAGCTGGTGCAGGGTGTCCGGGTTGTCGGTCAGCCCGATCGCCTGGCAGAGCTCGGATCCGAACCGCGGAAGGACAGCCACGCTCGCGACCAAACGCCGTACCGATGGGGGCTCCGCAGCGAAGACCTCCTCAGCCAGGTAGTCATACAGCGGACCGTCCGAACGCAGCGCTCGCCTGAGCCGACTGGGCCGGTCAGCAGCCGGTGCGGTCCGCAGCGCCTCGACAGCAAGCCGCACGGCGGCAGGCCAGCCCTGCACCGCCGACTGCAACGACTCCGCGAGCTCCTCGGTGCCCGCACCAAGCACCTTCTCCAGTACGGCGAGGGTCTCGGGGACTGTGAACGCGAGCGCGGTCGCGTCGATCTCCAGCACCTGGCCACGTCCGCGGAGACGGTCGATTCCGAACGGCATCGACGTACGCGACGCAACCACCAGGTGGACATTCGCCGGGGCAATCCGGACCAGACCCTCGATCAGCCTGGTCGCCGGTGCATCCGGGCCCAGCTCGTGCAGATCGTCGAGCACCAGGACCAGGTCCTCGTCGAGGTTCTTGTCGAGGGCCTCCGCCAGCAGAGCGGCGTACGCGAGTGCTCTGGTCTCCTGCTCGGCGTCCGCATCCGGTCCGCGCGGACTCTGCAGCTCGGCCGGGATCGAAGCGAGTGCAGGGACCTGACTGCGCAGTGCAGCCACCAGGCCGGCCACCATGCTGGCCAGCGACGCGTCCTCGGCCCGCACGGTGTGCCAGGCGCAGGTGCGGTCGGCGGCCCAAGTGGAAAGCAGGGTCGACTTGCCGAAGCCGGCATCAGCCACGACCGTCAGCAGCCGGCGCTGCACGCCTTCGTCCAGCAATGCGGTCAGCCGCGGGCGTCCCACCGTCCCCGCTCCGGGTTCCATCAGCCCGCCACCCCCTCCCCAGGGTCCCCGAACAGGACAGCACCAGCAGTAGCCGCCGCGCAACCGAGTTGGCACGGATCCGGTGCGTGAATAGTGGCGGATTGTGGCCGGACCAGCAACTGAACGTATAAATCTTGATCAGACAGCGAGCGCCACCCGGCCAGCCGGTCGCGGCACTGTCCACGGACCGCCGTAAGGTGGGTGCCCATGAACGACCGGCTGGTGTGGATCGACTGCGAGATGACTGGCCTCGACCTGGCGGCGGACGCCACGATCGAGGTCGCGGTGCTCGTCACCGACTACGAACTGAACGTGCTCGGTGACGGAATCGACCTGGTGATCAAGCCACCGGCCGCCGCCCTCGAGCAGATGGGCGACTTCGTCCGCAACATGCACACCGAGTCCGGACTGCTCGCGGAGCTCGACGAAGGCATCGAGCTGGCCGACGCCGAGCAGCAGGTCCTCGACTTCATCTCCGGCTACGTCAAAGAACCCCGCAAGGCAGCGCTGGCCGGCAACTCCGTCGGCACCGACCGCACCTTCCTGGTCCGCGACATGCCGCGCGTCGAAGCCCACCTGCACTACCGCAACGTCGACGTCAGCTCCATCAAAGAGCTCGTCCGCCGGTGGTATCCGCGCGTCTACTACGCCACCCCCGCCAAGACCGGCAACCACCGCGCACTGGCCGACATCCGCGAAAGCATCTCCGAACTGCGCTACTACCGGCAGACCGTTTTCGTGTCCCAGCCAGGCCCCGACTCGGACACCGCCCGCGCCGCGGCAACCGCTGTCAGCACCCCCACGACAGGCGCCTGAACCCCCGATTTTTAGTAACCGGGCATCATCGCTATGATTGCCCAGCCGTCGCAGTAAGACGGTCATGGTGGGTGTAGCTCAGCTGGTAGAGCACCTGGTTGTGGTCCAGGTGGTCGCGGGTTCAAGTCCCGTCACTCACCCTCAGGCGAAGGCGACCTATGTCCGCGGAAAGCGCGGACGGGTCGCCTTCGGCATTTTGTGCGCCTGCGCTTCGCTTGGCGCGGGCGGGGGCTTCGCCACCCGCACCCCCTGGCGCCTTCGCTTCGCTCGGCTTCTTGTGGCTGGGGTGGGCTTTACAGTTCCCGGATTCGGCTGGGGCGCGCTTTACAGTTCCCGGATTCGGCTGGGGCGCGCTTGCTCGGCTCCTTGTGGCTGGGGCGCGCTTTTACGGTTCCGGCTTCGGCTGAGGCGCACTCGACAGTTCCGATTCGGCTGGGGCGCGCTTGCTCGGCTCCTTTGTGGCTGGGGCGCGCTTTTACGGTTCCGGATTCGGCTGAGGCGCACTCGACAGTTCCGGATTCGGCTGGGGTGGGCTTGCTCGGCTCCTTGTGGCTGGGGTGGGCATTTAGGGTTCCGGGTTCGGCTGGGGTGGGCGGCTGCGGTTGCGGTTGCTCGGCTTTGGTGCGGGTGGGGATTGACAGTTCTGGCTGGGGTTGCGGGCTGGTTCGCTCGGGGTTCTTGTGGCTGTGCGGGGATCGTCCGCCGGGTATGCGGGGGCTGTGCGGGGGGCTTCTTTTATGGGTGCTGGAGGGCAACAACGGGCGTCCACGATGGCCGGCACGGTCACCGCATGGATGGAGCGGTGAGCGAATTTCAAGGGGAGGAGGTGAAGACACATGAATCTCATTCGCGCTTGGAAAGACCCGGAGTACCGGGGGACTCTGGCCGACGTGCCGGCCAATCCGGCAGGGCTGGTGGAGCTGGCTGACGACCAGCTCGACGGGGTTGCGGGCGGTACCAGTTGGGCCTGCGCCACGGTCACGCTGACCGTCACGGTCTGCTCGCCCACGGGAACGCTGTGCGGCAGCTGCAGCATGGGCACCCGCGGCTGCTGCTGATCGGAAGTCACCACAAGGAAGGTGAGGCACGTGGACGTCATCAGGTCCTGGAAAGACACCGAGTATCGCCATTCACTCGGGATTCAGGCTCCCGCCCATCCATCGGGCGAGGGGCTCACCGCGATCACCGACGAGGAACTGGCCGCGGTCAACGGGGCCGGCACCGGTGTGCTCGGCACTCTCGGATGCTGCTCGTGTTTGCCGTGGTACTCGGGCTGGACCGTATGCGGTCTGGCCTGTAACCCGGGCAAGCCCTGCTCGGAGTAGCGCGCCAACGAACGACGCCGCAACCGGCGAGGTCCTGTGAGCGCGCTCGCAGCGGCCCCGCCGGTTGCGGTCCTACCGAAAGGAAGTTCCCGCATGCTTGTCGAGGCAACCGATCAACCCACTGGTAGGCCGGCTTCGTTGCGCCTCCCCTGGCAGCGGGCCGCCACGTTGGACGAACGCATGGGCGCGCAGGTGTCGCAGACCGATCCGGACCGGGGCGAGAGACGTCTGGCCGCGTGGATGGAGCTGGCTCCCCTCGCCGGCGATCGAGCGACACTGGACGAACGGCTCGCCACTCTGGATGTCACAGCTGATCAGCTCGCGGCGCTGCTGGGTGAGACGGACACCTCCCTGGCGGCGAGGCTCACCGTCGAGCCCGAGTGGCACTCCACCTTCCGCCGTTGGTGGGCCAAAGGTATGGCCGCCACCGATGCGGACCGCCGGCTGGATCCCGACATGGGACTGCTCGAGGTGATGCGGCCGCTGGTCGAAGGGGCTGTCCGTGAGCTCGACGCACTGGTCGAGAAGCGGGTCGCCACCTCGACCGACCCCGTCCTGGCCGACCTCGGCCAGGTCCTCGACGTGATCCGGGCAACAGCCCCGGCCGCCGATCTTCTCAGTCAGGTGCAGCGAACGCTGGTGCTCGAGCTGAACGTCGCCCGGGTGCAGGGCCGGCTCGACGGCGACACCCCGGCCGAGCGCTTCTCGTCGTACGCGAGGTTGCTGCGTGACGAGCGAGAGGCGTTGGCCGTATGGGACGAGTACCCCGTGCTGGCCCGGCTCGTGGTGACCACTCTGCAGTTCTGGATCAGCACCCGGGTCGAGTTGGTCGAGGCCCTCGTCGCCGACCTCCCCGTACTGCGAACCGGCCTGCTCGCCGATCCGGCCCCGCAACGGATCGAGCGGATCGAGTTCGGTGCCGGCGACAAGCACAGACGGGGCCGCTCGGTCGGCATCGTCACCTTCGATACCGGTGCGCTGGTCTTCAAGCCCCGCTCGCTGGCCATGGATGTGGTCTTCGACCGGCTGCTCGACTGGTTCAACCAGCAGCAGCCGCCACACGAGCTCGCCCGCGTCGTCGTCCTCGACCGAGGTGAGCACGGCTGGGTCGAGCTCGTCGACACCTCGGTGACGACCGACGCCGCCGGAGGCGACCGCTATGCCTGGCGCCTCGGTGCACTGACCGGCCTGCTTTACCTGCTCCATGCCACCGACTTCCACTTCGAGAACGTACTTGCCGCCGGCGAGTACCCGGTTCTGGTTGATCTGGAGGCGTTGCTGCACAGTGACAAGACCGCTGCGGTGGTCAAGATCAACGGCGAGACAGACATCGCGGCGGTCACCCTGGCCAACTCGGTGCAATCGGTCGGCATCTTGCCGAACCGGCTCATCGTCCGCGGCGAGGACGGCACCTTCGGGCTCGACGTCAGCGGCCTGGCCGGTCACGGCGGTCAGCTGACCCCGATGCCGGTGCCGACCTGGGAGGACAGCGGCACCGACCGGATGCGCCTGGTGAAGCGGCGGATGGAGATGGATGCCGAACGCAACCATCCGACCACCGCCGACGGAGAGGCGATCGACCTGGTCGCCCGGCTGGAGGAGTTCACGGCAGGGTTCGCCCACTGCTACCGGTTGCTCGCAGACCGGCGCGCGGAACTGCTGGCACCCAACGGACTGATCGCCGCCTTCGCTCCGGTCCGAACTCGCCTCATCGCCCGCCCGACGCACATCTACGGCCGGTTGCTGCTGGAGAGCACCCATCCGGATTTCCTGCGCGACGGACTCGACCAGGCCCGGTCCCTGGCCCGGCTGCTCAGCGGTCATGACGACCTGGACGCTCGCGTCGCGATGATCGTCGACGAGATCGCGGAGCTCGCCCTCGGCGACGTCCCGATGTTCACCGTGGACGCGGACACCGGTGCGTTGCGAGGTGGTCTCGAGGGCGCACAGATCGGGACCCGCGATCCGGCACCGCTGGCAGCGGTCCGCGAGCGGCTGCAGACGATGGACCCCGACGACCTGGCTTTCCAGGAACGGGTGATCCGTTCCAGTGTCGCGGCCACCACCATGGGGGGCGGCGATGCCCGCTGGCCGAACTGGCACCGGAATCGACTGACCGGCGCAGCGGGCGCAGGAGACTTCGCCGAGGAGGCGCACCGAGTGGCCCGGCGGTTGGCAGACCTCTGCGTCCGCGACGGCCACGGACTGGGCTGGATCGGCCTCGACCTCGTCGACGAGACGTACTGGCAATTGGCTCCGGCCCCGATCGGCCTCTACACCGGTACTGCGGGCATCGCCCACGCCCTGGACGCGGTCGCCGCGGTAACCGGCGATGCCGAACTCGGCGAGCTGGCGCTGGCCGCCTTCGACCAGGTAGCCGGACGCTCGCTCCTGATCGCCGAGACGCTCGCCGGCTTGAAGAACAAGCCCGGACCCAACGAACTCGGCATCGGGGCGTTCGGCCCGTTCGGCGGTGCGATCTACGCGCTGTCGCACGCCGCGGTGCGGCATCGCCGGACCCACTACACAGCAGCGGCGCTGGCCCTGCTGCCGAGCGTGGCCGAACTTGTCGAGGAGGACCCGCTGCTGGATGTCGTCTCCGGCTCGGCCGGGGCGATCCTGTCGTTGCTGTCACTCGAACAGGCCGTGCCCGGTCGCGGCGCCCTCGAACTCGCGGTGCGTTGCGCTGACCGGCTGCTCGCCACCCGCCAGGAGATCGGCGACGGGTGGGGCTGGATCACACCGCTCAACCCCGAAGCACCGCTGGCAGGGTTCTCGCACGGCGCCTCCGGGATCGCCTACGCGCTCGCGCGGCTGGACGCGGTGTCACCACGCCCCGAGTACGGCGAGGCGGTGCGACACGCCCTGCGCTACGAGCAGACGGCGTACGACCCGGAGCTACGGACCTGGCGTGACCTGCGCCCGGCGAACATCAGCGGCCGGACAGTGATGAATGCCTGGTGCCATGGGGCTCCTGGCGTCGCCCTCTCCCGCACGGAACTCCAGCGTCTGGGCGCCGCACCCGACCTGGCACACGTGCTCGAGAACGACCGGCACCTGGCCGTCCTCGCCTCGATGTCCACCGGGCTCGACCTCGATCCGGTCTCCGGTCTGGGGAACCACAGCCTCTGTCACGGTGATGTCGGCAACCTGCTCATCATCGGCGACAGCCACCGTCCCGAGACCGAGCCTGAGGTCGCCGAACTGCTGCCCGGTGTCTGGAACACCTTGCTGCACGAGGGACGCGAGAACGGCTGGTTGTGCGGCGTACCGCATGGCGTGGAGACCCCGGGCTTGATGACCGGGCTCGCCGGAGTGGCGTGGGGACTGGCCAGGATGGCCTCGCCGGCGACGGTACCGGATCTGCTCACGCTCGCCGCGCCGGCCCGATCGGACAACGCGTGAACACCGCGGCGACGCCGGGGGAAGAACTGAACGGCGTGGACGAGCGTGGGATCGCGAACGGCGTCTACCGGCCGAGCATGGTGGCCGCCTACCGGGCCAATCCCAGGGGCGCCGCCCGCTCCGGCTTCGACGCCGAGCGGATGTCTCCCCGCTGGCGATGGATATCGATCGGCGCTGTCCTCGTCGTAGCGACGATGCTGGCCGGGCTGCTGTTCACGGTCCCGGTCGGACCGACGGGTGCCGTCGCCGGCCACAACGGACGCGATCTCGTCCTCGCCTTCCCCAATTTCACTCCGCCGGCGCAGGGCAGCCCGATCGTGCTGCGGCTCGGCGGCGACCGCACCATCGCCGGTGTCGTGAAGGACAGCCAGCCGGGCGCGAACGGCTTTCAGGTCACCATGGTGCTGGTCGAGCTCCGTGACGCTACTGCTGCCGGAAGCCTGACCGACGGCGCACAGATCGTCCTCGATCAGGGCAGCAGGCCGTTGCTGCTCGACCTGCTCGGCATCGGCGGCCGGGAATGAGGCCGGGACGCCGCAGGGTTCCCGTTCGGCTGCAGTCCACGTCGGTCGAATGCGGCGTCGCCGCACTGGCGATGGTTCTCGGCTACCACGGCCGGCACACGGCCGTTGCCGAGTTGCGTGACCGCATGGTGCTGGCGCGCGACGGCGCGAGCGCGGCGTCGATCGCGCGGCAGGCCCGCGAGCTGGGAATGTCGGTACGGGCCTTCCACGCCGAGCCGCACGCCTTGGCCGGGTTGAAACTGCCGCTGATCGCGCACTGGGGAATGAACCACTTCGTAGTGGTCGAGCGCTTCACCCGACGCGGCGCCGACATCGTCGATCCCGCCTCCGGACGCCGCCGCGTCAGCGCCGAGGAACTCGACAGTTCGTTCACCGGCGTGGCGCTGGAGCTGCAACCGACCGACGAACTGGAGCAACGGAAGGGCACCGAGGCCGGCCTGTGGTCGTTCGTCAAGCCGTTCCTGCCGCGCAGCCGCAGTGTGCTGGCAGCGATCGTCGCCGCGTCGGCCACCTTGACGGTGCTCGGCCTCATCCCGGCCTTCCTCACCGCCTACATCGTCGACCAGGTACTGCCCGGCCGCGAGCAGAGCACCTTACTCGTGCTGGCGGCGGGACTACTGGCCTACACCGCGAGCCACGCGATGATGACGCTGGCCCGGGCCGAGCTGCTGCTCTGGATCCAGACCCGAGTCGACTGGTCGATGATGAGCTCGTTCCTGCGGCATCTGATGTCGCTGCCGTACAAGTTCTTCCAGCTGCGCACCGGTGGTGACCTGCTGGTGCGGGTGTCGAGTATGACGTACGTCCGTGACGCGGTCAGCAGTCAACTGCTGGCGATCCTGCTCGACGTAGCGCTGCTGGGTACCTACCTGGTGGTGATCGGGTTGAAGTCGATGCTGTTCGTCGGTGTCATCGTGGCCATCGCGATCGCCCAGCTGACCGTCATGATCGTCTCGGCTCCGGCCGCGCAGCGCCTGACCGAACGCGAACTCCAGTCACTGGGCGAGGCCCAGAGCGCCCTGCTCGAAGCGGTCACCGGGGCGGAGACGGTGAAGTCGTCCGGGGCCGAGCAGGTCGTGGTGAGCCGCTGGTCGCAGAAGTTCACCGATCAGCTCGGCTCCTCGCTGCGCCGAAGCAGGCTGGACAACGCCGTGAACGGACTGATCGGTCTGCTCGGCACCGCAGCGCCGCTGATGATGGTCCTGCTGGGCGCATACCTGGTGTTCAGCGACAGCCTGTCGCTCGGCACCATGCTCGCTCTGATCGCGCTGGCCGGCGCCGCGCTGTCACCGGTGGCTCAGCTCGGACGCAGCATCAAGACCTTCCAGACCGTCCGGGTCCACCTGGACCGGCTGCGTGACGTCCTGAACGAGTCCGCCGAGGACGTCGGGCAGGGCGACGTGGAGGCCGACCTGGATCAGCCGATCACCTTGACCGATGTCAGCTTCCGGTACTCCGGCGACGGTCCAGAAGCCCTGTCGGAGATCTGTCTCACGGTGCAGCCCGGGGAGAAAGTCGCTATTGTGGGCAGTAGTGGCTCGGGCAAGAGCACCCTTGCCCGGTTGATCCTCGGTCTCTACGACCCGACCGACGGTGCGATCAGCTACGGCTCCACTCCGTTGATCGACCTGGACCTGAACAAGCTGCGACGCCGGTGCGGTGTGGTGACCCAGGACGCCGACATCTTCAGCGGTTCCGTGCTGACGAACATCGCGCTGGTGATGCCCGAGGCAACTCTGGACGACGTCGTCGCGGCCGCGCAGCTCGCGGCCGTTCACGACGACATCACCCGGATGCCGATGGGCTACGAGACGATCCTGGGCGAAGGCGGCAGCGGCCTGTCGGGCGGACAACGCCAACGGGTGGCGCTCGCCCGGGCGGTGGTGCACGGTCCCCGGTTGCTGCTCCTGGACGAAGCCACCAGTCACCTCGATGCGACCACCGAGGCCACCGTGCACGCCAACCTCTCCGCGCTCAACTGCACCCGCATCGTCATCGCGCACCGGCTGAGCACGGTTCGCGACGCCGATCGGATCCTGGTGCTCGAGCGGGGCCGCATCGTCGAGAGCGGCAGTCACGACGACCTGATCGCGGAGAACGGCGCGTACGCGGCCCTGGTCGAGCACCAGTTGGTCAACGACTGAGCCGACGGTTACGGAGTGTCAATGTGCGATAACTTGTCTTTCCCCATCGTCGAGAGGTGGACTCCATGACGCGGCACCGGACAGCGCTCAGGGGACGGCTGCGCACCTTGGCCACCTTGGAACTGGTAGGCGTTCTCGTGATCGGCTGGGCGGTGTTCGGCGCCTACGAAGCCCCTCGGAGCAGGGCGAACATCGTCGGCTTCGCGCTGGTCACGCTGCACCTGCTCATCGGTTCGGCGTACTGGACGGTGAAAACGCGCCAGTTGCGGGACGTCGATCCCCAGCCGCCGTTGATCGGGGTGTTCGCGTGGCTGCGGCCGATCTGCCAGGTAGCTCTCGCCGCCGGGCTCATCGCGCTAGCGCCGGCCGTGGACCAACCAGTGGCCACCTGGCTGCCGGGCGTTGTCCTGTACGGACTGGCGCTGGCGGAGTACGTGAACTACTTCCATTGGCAGCTGATGCACGACACCCGGTCGGACTTGCTGCGACTGGCGCGTACCCGGAGGCTGCGCCGCTCTCATCTGTCCGAGGACCTGCGGATCCGTAAGGCGACCCGAACCCGACACGCAACGTCCCAGTGAGCCGAGGAGAGGTGTGAGTCGTGCCCAGAACAGCGAAGGATGCCGAGGCCGGATCCGTGGAGGTCCGGGGGCTCACGAAGCGCTACCGCGATGTGGTGGCCGTCGACGACCTGACCTTCACGGTCGAGCCGCGGTGCGTCACGGGGTTCCTCGGGCCGAACGGCGCCGGTAAGACGACCACCCTTCGGATGCTGCTGGACCTGGCTGCGCCGACGGCGGGTACGGCCACGATCAACGGCCGGTCGTACCGTGAGCTGGACGAACCCGCGAAGGTGGTCGGCGCGATGCTGGACGAGTCCGGCGCGCACCGTGGCCGGTCCGGCCGCGACCATCTGCGCATCCAGTGCGCGGCCGGTGGGCTGCCCCGGCGGCGTGCGGACGAGATGCTGGACTTCGTCGGCCTCGCGCGAGCCGGCCGCCGACCGTACGGCGAGTACTCGTTCGGCATGAGGCAACGGCTCGGCGTCGCCCAGGCGATGCTCGGCGACCCCGACGTACTGATCCTCGACGAGCCCGCGAACGGACTCGATCCGGAAGGGATCGTCTGGATGCGGGAGTTACTCCGGACGTTCGCCGCAGAAGGGCGGACGGTGCTCGTCTCGAGCCATCAGATCGCGGAAGTCGAGCAGACCGTCGACAACCTGGTGATCATCAACCACGGACGTCTCGTGGCCGAAGGATCCACTTCCGAGGTCATCGCTGGGCTCCGCCAGGATCCCCGGATCCGCGTGCGGGTCGCGCACCCCGCCGTACTGGCTGCTGCTCTGGTAGCGGCCGGAGCGACAGTCACGGCGGATCCGCCCGACAGCGGAGGTGCGCTGCTGGTCACCGGGATGCCGGCTGCCGGCGTGTCCGCGCTCGCGGGCTCGCACGGCGGTGCGCTGTACGAGCTGACGGAGGAACGGCCCGATCTGGAACAGACCTTCCTGCATCTGACCCGTGGAGAGGCGACGATCCGATGAAGCGCGCGGTGACCAGCGAACTGCTCAAGTTGCGAACAGTCCGGACCTGGTGGATCGCCGGGGCGGGAATGGCCGGTGTCGCGCTGCTGATGGCGTTGTGGAACAGCTGGCAGGCGAATACTTTCCTCCGTCCTTTCGACGAGTACCTGGCGGGCGCCATCCGGCGCCCTCGCGAGGACCTCTCGACGGAGCAGGTCGAGGCCATGCGCACGGTCTGGGAGACGCACAGCGACCCGAGCCGGATCGCCACGTCCTTGTACACCTCAGGGCAGCCGCTGGGCCTGCTACTCGCTTGCTTGCTCGCGGTCCTGCTGGTCACCAACGAGTACCAGTACCGAACCCTGACAGCTACGTTCCTGGCCACTCCACGCCGGGCTCGGGTGGTCGTCGCCAAACTTGTCGCGGTCGTCATCACCTCGGCCGGCTTGTGGCTGGCATCCACCTTGGCCGCGATGGGCGTCGGGGTCGCGTTCCTCAGCTCGCAAGGGACCGGCCTGCAACTCGGCTCCGTCGACGTTCCGAGAGCGATCCTGCTGAACCTGGCGGCGTACGCGATCTGGGGCCTGTTCGGCTTCGGCCTCGGCGTCCTGGTCCGCAGTCAGGTCGCGGCGATGGTCGCCGCGACCGCGCTGTACTTCCTCACCTCGGTCGTGGTCGCCTTCGGCTTCCAGGCGATCCACGACCTCGTCATCGAGGAGGCCTGGGTGCTGCAGGCCCAGGTGCTGGTCCCCGGCGTCGCCTCACAGATCATGACCACACCCGGCGAGCTCTTCGCCGGCGCCCCGCCGCAGTGGAGCGGAGCCGCCGTCCTGCTCGGCTACGGTCTGCTCGCCGCCGTACTGGGCACGATGCTGCTCCGCCGCCGGGACGTGCTGTGAGCGCTAGTTACACCATCTAGGTTCGAAGCCTCGCTCGGGAGCGTGCGCCGCGACGAGTGACCTCGCGCGGTCACGGTCCCAGTCCCGCACCGCGGCCTGCATCGCCTCGACACCGGGCGGCAGATCCAGGCCGAGTTCCTCCGCGAAGACGACCCGGCAGCGCTCGATCACGGACAGGGCATTCGCCGCGTCGCCGTTGATGCAATGCGCCGCGGCCAGCAACTCCCACAGCCGTTGCCGATAGGGCGCCTCAGCGATCACGCTCTCGATGCGGTAGCAGAGCAGATGGGTCCGGTTGGCCAGGATGTAGGCGGCGAACAGGTCCTGGAGGGCGTCGAAGCGCACGTTGTTGATCCCGGTGACATGGGCAGCGAACCATCGCGTCGGCGGTAGGTCCTCACCGAACGGCCCACGCCAGAAGGCCACTGCCTGTTCCAGGGAACCGACCGCACTGGGTAGGTCACCGCGCATCAGCGTCGCCCGGCCGTGCCGCGCGGCATGAGTGAACCCGGCGAGATCCAGCTCATCGGGGCCGATCTGCAGTCCGTACCCGCTCTGGCCGCCGCGGTAGGTCTTGATCTGGCGGCCGAGCCCGGGCTCGGCCGCGTTGAGGTCACGCCGCAGACCGGTGAGGTGACTGCGGATGTTCGGCCCCGCCGAAGCGGGTGGGTCGTCCCACAGCAGGTCGGCGAACTGCGAGACTCCGATGATCTGTCCGGCCCGGAGCAACAGCGCGGTCAGGATCGCCCGCCGTACCGGTGACTCGATCATGATGCTGCCGTGCACCAGCAGGGGTCCGAGGATCGCGAAGCGCATCACAGCGGACCCGAGCCGACCCGGAGCCAAGGCGCCTGAAGCGGCTGTACTGCTGCTGTATCCCCCACAGCCAGAGCCTAGAACCCGACCTGCGCGAGGCGACAGATCGAGGCCTTGCAACTTCCTGCAACGTTGCGGGTCGTAAATGCCCGTGGGGCTAGAAGACCAGCGTGAGTACCCAGGTGGTGAAAGCTATGAGGGCTACGACGAACGTCACCGCTACGACCACCGCGTAGGCGAACCAGGAGCTTCCATTCACGGATCCATCCTGCCAGGTGTGTGACCTGTTCCGGTGGTGGGTGCGTCTAGAGGGTGTAGGCGACGGCTGGAGGGTGGATGAAGGGGATTGCGGAGTTCGAGGAGTTCGCTCGGGCTCGGGTGGGTCCGTTGTACCGGACTGCTTGGCTGCTGTGCGGGGATCGGCACCATGCCGAGGATCTGGTGCAGGACACCCTCGCGAACATGCTGAAGGCGTGGGGGCGGGTGGATACGCCCGAGGCCTATGCGCGGACCGCGTTGGTGCGGACGTTCGTTTCGCAGCGGCGGCGGCGTAGCTGGACCGAGCGGCCCTCCGCGGAGCTACCGGAGCGGGTCGCGGCCTCGGGAGACATCGATCTGCGGATGGCTCTGCAGAAAGCGTTGGGTGAGCTGCTGCCCTTGGATCGGGCTGTGTTGGTGCTGCGGTACTTCGAAGATCGCAGCGTCGAGCAAGTGGCGCTGGATCTGGGGAAGAAGCCGAGTGCGATCACGACGCGGACGGCGCGGGCGCTGGAGCGTTTACGGACAGTGCTCGGGGACGACGTCGCGCAGTTGATCGCTCAGTGAAGGAGAAGTCGTGAAGGATCTTGATACTCAGCTGCCGGAGCTGATGGTGCGGGCCACGGACGGGCTCGAGCCGGAGTCGGTCGATCTGGTGGAGCGCAGTGTGGTGCAGGGCGTGCGACTGCGGCAGCGGCGCAGTGCGCTGGCCGGGGTCGCCGGCGGGGTGGCTGTGTTGGCGACTGTGGGAGTCGTCGTCGGCGCGGTTCAGCATTTCGATCAGGGCGGCAGCGCGGAGCCGGCGGGATCACTGGTGGTGGGGCCTGCGGTGACACCGACCCCCGCACCTTCGGCGCCGGTCCCCGGGGCCTCCGAGGAGGTCTACACGCCGCCGGTGGTGAACACCAAGGATCCGACCTTGCAGACGTTGAAGTCGCTGGTGAGCGGATCTGGGCGGACGCTCTCGGCGCCGGAGAACTGGGGCGGTAAGGAGGACGGCTTCTTCGCCGCCGGTTGGGTCGTCGACGACGGTAAGGGCGGGTCGCGGGTCCAGGTGTTGCTGGAGCGCCACGAGGCGTCGCCCAGTTGCGCCGGGGTGCCGGGCTGCCACAAGCGTCCGGACGGGTCGACGATCCGGTCCGAGAGCCTGGGACCCGAGTACTCCGACGGCCGTCAGAAGGAGTTCGGCATCGTGTCCAGCTACGTCGAGATCACCCGCAAGGACGGCCGGAAGATCTCGTTGACGGCGTACAACGGGGTGTCCGAGAAGGGCACGAAGCACACCCGGGCCGTGCCGATCCTGACCGTCGCCCAGATGACGAAGCTCGCCGACAACCAGGCCTGGAAGTTCCCGGCCAAGGTCACCAAGTAGACCTCAGGTCAGGCAGCGCCCCGGCAGGTCGAACCAGCGCAGGTGGTCGAAGTCGGAGTTGACGGTCCCTTCGGCCTCTGCGTTCCGGTCCTGACTGGACGAGAGCAGCTCGCGGGCCTCGGCCAGATAGTCCTGGAGCGCCGACTCCGGGGCGGTGTGGTCGTGCCGCGGATACCGCAGTTTGCCGTCGGCGTCGTACCCGACCGCGGACAGCCTCATCGGCGGCTCGACCGGACCCCGGTGATGACGCCACAGGCCGGTCGCCGGTGCGAAGCGATAGTCGCCGAGGAGACGCCAGCCGCCCTCGGCGACCAGCTTCACGGCCTCCACGACGTACTCGAAGACGGCCTCGGAGATGAAGTAGTTGAAGTTGACCCGCACCCAGCCCGGCTTGATGCCCTCGCAGCCGTGCATGATCTCCTCGGCGAACTCGGCCGACCGCGCCAGGTCGATGTTCAGCAGCGAATGCCCGTACGGTCCCGCGCACGAACAGCCGCCGCGGGACTGGATCCCGAACAGGTCGTTGAGCAGCGCGACCACGTAGTTGTGGTGCAGGTAGCGCCCGGACGGCGCCTTGATCACGAACGACACGATCGAGAGCCGCTCGGCGTCGAGGTTGCCGAGGATCTCGATGTTCGGGTCGCCGCGCCACGTCTCGACCGCACTCCGCAGGTACGCGTCCTCGTGCGCCCGGATCACGTCGATCCCGACCGCCTGCTTCAGCTGGAACGCCAGCCCGGCCCGGATCGAGCCGATGATGTCCGGCGTCCCGCCCTCCTCGCGGTGGATCGGGTCGTCCAGGTACCGGTGCCCGGTCGGGTTCACGAACGCGACCGTGCCACCACCCGGTACGTCGGGGACCCGGTTCGTCAGCAGGTCCCGCCGGGCCACCAGTACGCCGGGAGTCCCCGGACCGCCGATGAGTTTGTGCGGGCTGAGGAAGATCGCGTCCTTGTACGACAACGGGTCCGCGTCGCGACCGCCGTACATGTCGATCTCGATGTACGGCGCGGCGGCGGCGAAGTCCCAGAACGACAATGCCCCGTGCTTGTGCAGCAACGCCGAGACACGATGGGTGTTGCTGACGATCCCGGTCACGTTGCTGGCGGCCGAGAACGAGCCGATCTTCAGCGGGCGGGCGGCGTACTCGACCAGGCGCGCCTCGAGCTGCGGGATGTCGATGTGCCCGTCGGCGTCCTGACTGATCATCACCACGTCGGCGATCGACTCACGCCAGGGCAGCTCGTTCGAGTGGTGCTCGTACGGCCCGATGAACACCACCGGCCGCTGATCGGCCGGGATGTGGTCGGTCAGCTGATGCTCGTCGTCCAGCTGAGCCGGCACCCGCAACCCCAGGACACCGACCAGTTTGTCGATCGCTCCGGTCGCCCCCGACCCGCAGAAGATCAACGCGGTCTCGTCATCCCCGCCAACACTCTCGTGGATGATCCGCCGCGCATCCTCCCGCAGCCGAGTCGTCTGCAGCCCGGTCCCGCTCGACTCCGTATGCGTGTTCGCATACCGCGGCAGCACCTCCTCGCGAATAAAATCCTCGAGGAAGGTCAGCGCCCGCCCGGAAGCGGTGTAGTCGGCGTACGTCACCCGCCGCGGCCCGTACGGCCCAGGCATCACCTGGTCGTCGCCGATCACCGAAGCGCGAATCCGTCGCAACAGCGGCGAGTCCGGCGGAGCCTGCAAACGTTCGTCCTGGACCGTCATGGCGCCAGGGTAAGCGCTCAAGGAGACAAACCACTGACTCTCGACTGGGACGGCTGCACGAATGCCCGCGACGCCGGCGGCATCGTCGCCGGCATTCGTCCCGGGGCTTTGACACGCTCGGACAGCCACAGCCGGCTCAGCCCCGCAGGCGTGGCGGCAGTCCGTGCGAGCGGAGTACGCCGGATCCTCGACCTGCGCTGGCCGACCGAACTCGCGCAGGATCCGAGCCCGCTGGCCACCGATCCGGCGTACCGGCATCTTCCGCTGATCGCAGAGCTCGCCGAAGCGGGCACCACCATGCCTGACGCGTACCGGTCGATGCTCGACACCAACCAGCACCGGATCACCGCGGCATTCATCGCCGTCGCCGAGGCGCCACCGGGCGGGGTGGCGGTGCACTGCAGCGCCGGGCGGGATCGCACCGGAGCGCTCATCGCGCTGGTGCTGGCCGCTGCCGACGTACCGGACCGGCAGATCGCCGATGACTACGCGCTGACGGACGGCTGTTCGCCGACGACCATGCTCCGTATGTTGGCTCACCTCGAGACCCGCCATGGCGGCGTCATTGCCTATCTGACAGCCGGCGGCGCCGAGCCGAATCACTTCCATCGGGTTCGGTCACGGCTGTCGGGTGGATAGGGTCGGGGGCAGTCGACTGTGAGGAGCGGGGATGACGTTTTCCGGCGAGTTGTGGGGTCGGGGCGGGGCTGCTGTGTACGACGAGATCGTGCGGCACCCGTTCATCACGGGGCTGACCGACGGGACGCTGGATCACGATGCGTTCCGCTACTTCATCGTCCAGGACAGTCACTACCTGCGCGCCTACTCCCGGGCGCTCAGTCTGGTCGCGGCGCGGGCTACCGACGAGGATGCGGTCAGCATGTTCGCGCTGCACGCCACCAACGCGATTGCGGTCGAGCGGGAGCTCCACAGCTCGCTCCTCGGCTCGCTGGGCCTGACCACGGCCGATGTCGAGGCAGCCGGTTCGAAGCCGACCACAACGGCGTACATGTCCTATCTGACCGCTGTCTGCGCCACTGGCACGTACGCCGAGGCCGTGGCCGCCGTACTGCCTTGCTACTGGATCTACCGGGACGTCGGGCGCGAGCTGCTGAAGCGGTCGTCGCCGGACCCGGTCTACCGGCAGTGGATCGAGACCTACGGCTCTGACGAATTCGATGCCGTAGTGGAGTCCGTTCTTGCGGTGACCGACGTACTGGACGTGGGAACGTCGGAGCGGGAACGTTGTCACCAGCACTTCGCGACGACCTGTCGCTACGAGTGGATGTTCTGGGACGCCGCATACACCAAGCTCGATTGGCCGGTCTGAACACATGGACTTCTATGACGTCGTGATCGTCGGCGGTGGGCACAACGGCCTCGTCGCCGCCACATACCTGGCTCAGGCCGGCATGTCCACGCTGGTGCTCGAGCAGCAGCCCCACACCGGCGGTGCGGCGGTCAGCCAGCAGGTGTTCCCCGGTGTGGACGCACGCCTGTCCCGCTACTCGTATCTGGTCAGTCTGCTGCCCGACAAGATCGTGGCCGACCTAGGCCTCTCACTACAGCTCCGCTCGCGCGCAGTCGCCTCCTACACGCCAGTACGCCGTTCCGGCCGCGACCTCGGCCTCATGGTGGAACGCCCGGAGGGTGCGGCGACGCGGGAGTCGTTCGCGCGGCTCACCGGCAGTGACGCCGAGTACGACGCCTGGACCGCTTTCTACGGCGCAGTCGGCTCATTGGCCGAGGCCATCGCCCCCACTCTGCTCGAACCGCTGCAGTCCGCAGCCACACTGCGTTCCCGAGTCGACCCTGCCCTCTGGGACGAGCTGGTAGAGCGCCCCTTCGGTGAGTCCGTCGAACGACGCTTCGCCGACGACACCGTCCGGGGCGTAGTCGCAACAGACTCAGTCATCGGCACCTTCGCCGGTCTGCACGACCCCTCCCTGATCCAGAACCGCTGCTTCCTCTACCACCTGATCGGCAACGGCACCGGCGAGTGGCGAGTGCCCGTAGGCGGTATGGGCGCCGTCACCGACGCCCTGGCCTTTGCAGCGCGTCAGGCCGGAGCCTCACTCATCACCAACGCCTCCGTGACGTCCGTCGAGGTCGACGGCGTGCGCGGATCCGTCACCTGGCTCGGCGGCGACGGAGAGCGCTCCGTGGACTGCTCCTACGTCCTCGCCAACGTCGCACCGGCAACCTTGGACACCCTGCGTGGTCGCGACGTCTCCAGCAAACCCGAGGGCTCGCAGCTCAAGATCAACCTCCTGCTCTCCCGCCTCCCGGCCCTGCGCTCCGGCGACGACCCCACCCGCGCCTTCGCCGGCACCTTCCACATCGACGAGGACTACACCCAGCTCGAGACCGCCTACCGAACCGCCGCCAGCGGCGCCCTCCCCGACGTACCGCCGTCCGAGGTCTACTGCCACTCGCTGACCGACGCGTCGATCCTCTCCCCCGAGCTGATTGCCTCCGGCCACCACACCCTGACCGTCTTCGGCGTCCACTTCCCCGCCCGTTTGTTTGCCTCCGACAACGAAGCGGCCCGCGCCGAAGCCACCCGCCGTACCCTGGCCGGCCTCGAGTCCCACCTCGCCGAACCCCTCGAAGACTGCATCGCCCGCGACACCAACGGCGACCTCTGCATCGAAGCCAAAACCCCCTACGACATCGAGGAATCCGTCGGCATGCCCGGCGGCCACATCTTCCACGGCGACCTCCAATGGCCCTGGTCCACCGACGACACCACAGTCGGCCGCTGGGGCACCGAAACCGACACCGCCAACCTCCTCATCTGCGGCTCCGGCGCCCGCCGAGGCGGCGCCGTCTCCGGCCTCGGCGGCCACAACGCAGCCATGGCGATCCTCACCCGCTAACCGATTTCACATCTCCCCAAATCCCCTGCTAAGCTCCTCTTCGTTCGCAAGCAAGACCACAAAAGAACATGCGCCGCTAGCTCAATTGGCAGAGCAGCTGACTCTTAATCAGCGGGTTCGGGGTTCGAGTCCCTGGCGGCGCACAACACCGAGGCCCGGGCACACATCGCAATGTGCACCGGGCCTTCGTGTTGCCCGACTCACCCTTTACTCACCTCTTTGCCGCCTCCGGCACCGACCTGCGCGACAGGTGATCGTGACTGTGCGTCAGATCACATCAGTTGCCATCGTTGCCGACTTCGCGGAATCTCTGGTCTCTGAACCGTTGATCCAGCTCCAACACGAGCTGGAGGCTTGAGATGGCGAGAGCACCGCTGCCCATCGGATCTTGGGGCAAGATCTCGACGTCGATCACCAAGATCGACGCCAAAGGCAAGCCCCGCAGCCACACCGCCAGAGCTAACTTCCGCGACCACGACGGACACGTCCGTGATGTCACTGCAACAGGTCACAGCAAGACCGCCGCAGAGCAGGCCCTCCTCACCAAACTCAAGGACCGCGCGAGGACAAGCGGCGCCGGCGAGCTCACCTCGATGCACAAGGTCGGTCAGCTGATCGATCTGTGGGAGAAGAAGTTCAAAAAACTCGTCGAGATCGGCAAACGCTCCCCCACCTCCTACGACACCTACGAACGCGTCATCCGCAACCATATCCGCCCCGCCATCGCCGAACTACGCATCGGCGAAGCCACTACCCAACGCCTCGACAAAGTCATCACCACCATCAGCGACCGCTCCGGCCCCTCCACCGCCAAGACCGCCCGCGCCATCATCTCCGGAGCCATGAGCCTCGCCGTCCGCTACAACGCCGTCACCGTCAACCCCATGCGCGAAATCGAACCCATCGAAGCCGCCCCCAAGAACCCACCCCGGGCGCTCACCGCCGAAGAAGTCACCCTCCTCCGCACAAGCCTCGCCGCCGACCAGCGTGCCGTCGATGCCGACCTCCCCGACCTCGTCGCCTTCATGCTCGGCACCGGCGTCCGCATCGGCGAATCCCTCGCAGTCACCTGGTCCCAGGTCGACCTAGAAGCCCGCACCGTCGAAATCACCCACACCATCGTCCGAGTCCGCGGCCAAGGTCTCCTCCGCAAAGCAACAAAATCCAGAGCAGGCGAACGCCTCCTCCCCCTCCCCCAATGGCTCATCGCCATCCTCCGCAAACGCCAAGCCGCCGGTATCCGCCTAGACGCCGCCGTCTTCCCCGGCACCACCGGCACCCACCGAGACCCCTCCAACACCCGCCGCCACCTCCGCACCGCCCTCTCCCCCGTAGGCAGCACCGCCCGCCGCGACCTAGGCCTCACGCTCCGCTCCCTCCGCCGCGCAGCCAAACTCACCCGCAAACAACTCGCCGCCAAACTCGCCTGGCCCCAACACCGAGTCGAACTCCTCGAAACCGGCCGCATCAAACCCACCGCCGACCTCGTCACCGACTTCACCACAGCCTGCGGCGCCACTCCGGCCAACCTCACCCCCGAACTCGAAGCCGCCACCCAACCCGCCGACTCCGACCAACTCACCTGGATCCGCTCCCACGCCCTCCGCAAAACCACCGCCACCGCCCTAGACGAAGCCGGCCACACCGCCCGCCAAGTAGCCGACCAACTAGGCCAAGCCAAAGTCTCCATCACCCAAGACGTCTACATGGGCCGCAAAGTAGCCAACCCAGCCGCCGCCCAAGCCCTAGACGATGCCTTCGGCGACCTCGACCTGCTCTAAAGCGGACGCCCCGCACCGGAGCCAGAGTGCGGGGGCGTCGTGTCGCAGGACATCGGTAAGCAGTCTGCGACACGACTAAACCAACCGGAGCCGTCCCAGTCAGCCACCGCCCGAAACGACGATCAGTCGTCGTAGCGCTTGGTCACAATGAAGCCGGTGCCGGCAAGCGGTTCGCCGACCGCAGTCTTCGCCCAGGCCTCGAACTGATCATTGCCGTCCGCGCTGAGATTCAGCAGCTCCACGATCTCCTCAACGCTCGGAGACGTCGATCGTTCGCAGCTGAGAACCGAATCGCTGGATGCGGCCCCATCATCGAGGTCATCCGGATCATCTGGCACCCAGCGGCTGATCTCAACGCTCCAGCGCTCCTGCCCGAAGTCCCCGCTGGGAATCGGCGCTACAACGTCGAGGAAGAAGTTGTCGAGAGTATCGACGAAGGGGTCATCCATGATCGAGAAGTCTTGGACTCGCAGCTGGACTTCGTCGTTCGTGCAGCGCTGGACCGCGTCCCAGAGAACCTGCAGATCTGTAACCCCCTGACGAAGCTCTGGGCCACTTGCCCCCTCCTCTCTTTCGTTCAAGTACTCGCGATCTTCCTCACTCAACGCCGATTCGACGGCCACCAAGGCCGCACCGGAATCCCACAGCCGCCGTCCATCCGCCTCCGGCGGCTTCACACCGTCCGTGAACTCGACCCAAGCCTCCCTGAGGTTTCGAGCCTCTACCTCAAGCTCAGCCGCGATCGCAGTTCGCACCGGCGGAGGTGCCGCCGCAACTGTCTCGTCGAGATCCTTCAGCGCCAGCTCAAGACGCAACATGACGTGCTGATACCAAAGGCTGTGCGCACCCACCCGCAGTTCAGCACGAGCATCCTTCCTGACGAGAACCTCGATGTGACTAGTCGGATACCTCCGATACCGGTCATCCCGCCGGTCACGCGCACTAAGCGGACCTGTCGCATACGCAGACACACGATTGAGAGCATCGACAATCGGCCCAGCGATGGCCTCACTGTCGACACTTGTGACGGTCACCGATGACACACCGGCAGACCCCTGATAGGTAGCGAGAATCTGGATCTTGCCCCGGTTCGGGTGCTGAGAATAGATAGTCACGATCTTCCTTCTGCCATCAGTACATGACGCACCAACAGCGGGAGTCGAAGTACCTGGACCGAAGCGGAGGCGCAGGTCCTATCCCGCGCTCCATGCCTCGCAAAACAACGGTGGATGCCCAGGCACACTCCCAAGCCCCTTGCCGCTTCCGACCATACACGGCCCATCAACACCCCAGCCATTCCGACTGACCGCAGGCAAAACACCACGTCGGACCGCTTCGAAGATCCCGAGCATCTAGCAGGTACAGGCCAGGTCAGAGAGCGACTCTAGGTTCGCTCTCTGACCTGCATCTTCGTGCGCATCGGCCCCGACCCTGATCGCGCCTTGTCAGCGCCTCATGGGACAGCGACGGAACAGAGCCGCAGCGCCTTGGCGCTACCGTGAACGAGAATCCTCGTCGACCTGTCGGGCATAGCTCCGCGGCGAACAGCCGCGAGGCATCACGAATCGTTCGTCGTAGACACCGCGACCTCAATTCTCGCCTGCGAATGACATCAGTGGCATGAACTCGTCCGGACTAGGCCCAGCCTCCGCGTCCGTCTCCTCGCTCATGGCAGCAGTGCGCTTAGCCTCCGCGTGCTCGCCACTGGCCGCAAGAACTTGGACGAGGATCGCCCTAACATGCTGACGCAGGGCGTTCGGCCACTTGGCGGACCTGATGTCCAGATCACGGACGTGGGTCAGGGCTTCACGCGCTCGACCGACTTTGATGAGATTCGCGCAGAGGCGACCGATTATCTGCGCCGCCCCACCGTAGTCTTCTAATTCTTCGCACTGGAGCGCCACTCGCGCGAAGGAGTCGGAGGCGCCCTTAATGTCTCCAACCAGGAACCCAATCTCGCCAAGCACAACTGCCAGAGACAGCAGGGCTGCCCGGTCCTCAGCTACGTCGAGCAGGGCCTTAGCATGCTTGATATCTTCCATCGCCAGACTGGCGTTGTCCGGATCGATCGCCAGTAGGTTGTCAGCCATCCTGATCCTGGCTTTCGCCATCCCGACGGTATCGCTCAGCCTCTCGCAGATCTCGTAGTCGGCGACGTGACACTCGTAGGCCGCCGCGTGCTCCCCGGACGCATACCTCGCCAACCCCAGATCGTTCAGGGCGTTCCCTGCGTTCACCATGTCCGATGCGCCAAGATGCCCTTGTACCGACAATTGCAGCGCCGTGACGGCGGCACCGACCTCTCCCAGGTGAAGCCAAACGAGCCCGAGGGTGTTCAGCGTCTTCGCCTCGCCGATCCGGTCGTTGACCGCACGGCAATTGGCCAGATCGCTATAGAGATGCGGCAAAGCCTCGGCCGGACGACCTAACCTCATCAGCACCGCGCCGACGTTGTGGCGGACGACTCCGCTATACAGGTCGGCAGAGAACCCATCCCATACCTCCTCCGCGAGTCGGTACTCTGCCAGAGCCTCCTCGCGACGCCCGACGGCGTCCAAGAGATTCCCGCGGCAATTGTGAATCTGTGCGCTCAGCACCGAGCCTGGCTCGATCAACGACGAAGCACGATCACACCGCTCAAATCCTTGCTCGAACCTCCGTAGGCCACTACAGGCGGTGGCACTCGCCAGGAGGAACATCGCTTCGGCCACCGGAGCCGCCTCGGGATCAGCAGTTCCCTTCTGAATAATGTGCTCCACCAGCGACAGGCCGGACTGACACCACTCCTCCATCGGCTCCCAGGAACAGCGAATCTCGAGGTAAGAGACAAGGTCGACGGTCATCTGTAGAGCTTCGTTCGTCGCACCATCGACCGTCGCCTTGCGAATGGTCGCGGCAACAGCTTCTTCATGGATGTCGAACCAGGCCAGCAGGTCGGCAACCTCGATGGCAGTGGCGGACGATTGCTGCAGCTCGTTCCGAAAATGCGGGTCCAGCGCTTGCCCGATTTGATGTGCCGTCATGTAGATGTACTGCGCCACCCGGAACTCGGCGTCCTCGACATCCCCCGCCACATCGTCGGCGGCAGCTCGATCCTTCGCGAAAAGACGGAGCAGATCGTGGAGCCGAAATCTGTTGGGCAGGCTACTGGGGTCGACGAGACCCCGCTCAAGAAGTTCGAACAGCGACGCAGTGGCCGTGCTTTCACCCTGATCGATCGCCGCTGCCGCCAGACTTGCGTCGAACGTCGATCCCGGGATCAGTCCCAGCCGGCGAAAGGTCAGCTTGTCGGCCTCAGGGAGCATCCGGTACGAGAGCTCGAAGCTCGCACGAAGCTCGATGTCTCCAACGTTCAAAACGTCCAGACGAGAATGCTCGGCAGTCAGCTCCCGCACGAGCCACGCCAGACTCCACGGCGTACGAGCCGCGAGGCCAGCGGCAACACGCAGAGCGAGGGGTAGGTGGCCGCAAAGCTGAGCGATTTTCGCGGCTGCCTGAAACTCTTCGTCGACACGCACCGAGCCGATGTGCGCTCGCAACAAATCCACCGAATGCTCAGCTGGCAAGACCTCCAGACGGAAACGGAGATTGCAATCGAGCCCACTCAGGTTCGACCTGCTGGTCACGATCACAGAACTGGCGGAAGTGCCCGGTGAGAGCGGGCGCACTTGGCCTTCGGACCCGGCGTCGTCCAGGATGATCACAGCACGGAGCTCGGCCAGCTTGCTCCGGTAGTGGGCCGCGAGCTCATCGATGGTCGATGTCTCCGGAAGGTCGACCTGCAGCGCTGTCAGCACGCGTTCAAGCACAGTCCTGGGGTGCAGGGCGTCATCGTGTGTTCCGCGCAGATCCACGTAGATCTGGCCGTCGGGCCACATGTCCTCGGCCAGGTGCCCGGCGTGAACTGCGAGCGCTGTCTTTCCCACGCCAGGTTGTCCCGAGATCAGAACGAGGCCGCCGCCGTGCTCGCCGATCGACCGCAGGCACGCCAACTCGTTGTCGCGACCGGCGAACCCCTTCGCATCCGCTGGGAGACTCCGCGGCAACCGGGTCGACTCAGTTGTATGCGGTGTATGACGCGCGATCTGCTCGGACACCCAATTGTGCTCGCTGGGCATCGTCTCGAGCCATCCCCACAGGTCTTCTGAATCGATGGCCTTGACGTCACGCCATGCAGCATCTGCACGTTTCGCTTCAACCCACTTCGCCTTGCCGGGCCAATGGCGCATAGTGACGAACACGAAGGTCGTCTCAGCCGGATCGACACCTAGTGGCGCCTGCAGCCGCTTCCGATAGTTCCGTTCCGCAGCTTCCCCAACTCGCTTGGCGTTGCTCATCTCCCACGCCGACGGGCCAGCCGGCATGTACGGGCCTCCCGCCGACTCCTGAACCAGCCCGTCCCAACCGTCGCGCCACACCCCTTCGGCAGCCGGCATCGTCAGCCCGACCATCCCGGGCGTTGCCGCAACGAGGCGCCGCACGAGGTGCGGCAACAACCCGCGGGAGAACTCTCGAGTGTCGCGCGCCTGGGCCAGGTAGTTCAGAACATTCGCATCGACTACCTGACCCGGAAACATCCCTTCTCGCATTGGATTCATAGCGTGAGGCTCGCAGAAGCCACCGACAGTTCATTGTCTCGGATGGAATCGTGGACGATCGATCCTCTGAGGCGAGATCGGCACTGGATCGTCGCCAACCGGCGTACCTGACCCTAGATGATGCGCTATCTCACAGGCCCAGGTGCGGACCGCCGGTCACGTCTGGCGAGGGCTGTCCGAAGCTCCGCGACCCTCTCGATCGCGGCCTGCGGGGTCGCGCATAGTCGGCCAGGGGCCGGGTCAGCAGGAGTGCATCGTGCAGGCGCTGATGACCGTCGGGCGACTTCCACAGACTGGCCGGGGTATGGCTGTCCGGCAGCTCCACGGCTTGGACTCGCGGGAAGTTCGCGGACAGGTCATCTAGGCACTCAGCGGCCATCTGTCGTAGTGCTCGTCTGCGACTGGTCGCGACGATGACCGTTCCCGTCAAGGTTTCAATGCCGAGCATCCTTGCCTGCTCGGCGGACAGTACGCCGTCACAGAGTGGAATACCGACCCATCCTCCGCCGGCAAGCCGACTGACGCGCTCGATGGCGAACGCGTCCATCGGGTCGTTGACCAGTACGGGCGTTGCTTCTAGTGAGAGGAGATCAGATTGCTCGGCGAGGCCGACGAGGCTGGTCGATCGCTGATGTACCTGGGTCGCCGGGGTGGCCCGGTAGTACGGGCCGGATGAGCCTTCGTGAACTGCGATGAAGCCGACGATCTCGAGCCGGTGATTCCTTGCCGGCAGCATCAACTGGTCCCGGAAGCGATCGATCAGCCGTCCTCCGGGGCCGTCGATCCCGAGGCCGGCGTTGCGGACGGTCGCCATGTCGAAGCCCTGGGATCTCAGATGATTGACCAGGCGCGACGGCGAGTCCGGAGCGAACCCGACGATCCAGCTCGAACTGGGTTCCAGTACCTCGAAAGCCTCGCCTCGCTCGAGGTACCCGCGAGCCCAGGAATCCTTGGTCCGGAACAGTTCTCGCCTGAAGAACCTGGCCGCCGCATGGTTGACCTCCAGCAAGCGGCGAACCTCAGCAGCATTCGGAACCGCATTCGGATCTCGATCCTCCCGACCGACGCCCCTTCGCCAAGCCTCCAAGTGATCCATACCCCCGACGCTCGCGGCGCGGCATCAGGTTCAGAACCTGGTTCTGCAGTCCCGGAACTCCTCGTTGCCCCGATCAAGGACCAGTTGGCGACGGCTCTCCGAACGACAGGAGCGGAACGTCATACAGGGAAGGGTTTCGCTGCCGCGAAAAAGCCGGTCCGCTCACCTCGACCACATACATCTCGGTCAAGAACTGGATCTTCGCGCCAAGGAGATGGCTCGTGTGAGCGGTTGCCGACTGCGCCTTGAGCCCAACGGACACGTGAATGTGCGGCAAGACAACACCCGCCTCCGCGTCATAGGCAAGGCTTCCACCACCGACGGCCTCGACGTTCTCAAGATGGACCGAGCTCCAGACCGGCGCGTCCGGGTTCTCGAGCTTCTCGCAGGTGCCAACGAGTTGGACCTCGCGCATGCCGGCGATGAACATCGGGATGAATCCCTGTCGTACGTCGTGCTCGGCACAGAACTCGGCCAGAGCGGTGTAGAAGTCGTCTCCATGGTCGAAGTGGACCGCGAAGGTCCGGCCCATGATGAGTTCAGCGGCGCGCAAAGTCATCTCCCTCAAGGACGTCGATGTGGGCAACATAGCTGACCGCGGTATTCAACCCGCGAGTCGACAGCAGACGGCTACGCGGATGACAGATGTCGTCAACACCCACCGCCGCCAACTCGGCGCACCTCCGCCGGAACCACCCCCACGGCACCCGGAGATAGTCAGCGGCAGCGGCCAGCCGCTCAAGCGGCGTCGTCTGCGTCAACAAGGATTCTCCACCGACCTGATCAGCGAGTTCCCGGTACGTCGCCAAGCGTGACCCGGAAGCCGACGCCTCCACACACCACAGCCCAGGGCTGTCCAGCCAGCTCGCCACGATCGCCTGATCAGCGAGCACGAAGCCTTCCACCTCGGCATGATCGGACTCGCCGCTGATCTGCACGTGGATACCGAAGGCCTCCATAAGCGCCATCGCGAGCAGCAGCATCACCCGCTCATATCCGGGCGACGCCTCCACCTCACTCTCCGGGATACAGAAGCCCCGTCGCGCCCGCGGGAATCGCCGCCAAACATGTCGGAGGTACTCAAACTTGTGCGCCCAAAGCAACCAAGCCGCCGCATCCTCCCCACGCTGCTCCCGAGTCCAGAACAACGGATCATCCCCCACCTGATCGAGGTGCCGCACGATGTAGCGCGAGCAGAACTGCGACCCCAGCCACAGAGCAGCTACTCGATTCAGCGACGGCACCTCATCAACCGCTCCCTGCGAAGCCTCACGCTCCTGCTGAGCCATGACATACAACTGGCTCCGCTCGAGCTGAGCATCGTCGGCCAGCAGCGCCGAGTCCGCGTTCGCAGTCGCCCAGATGATCCCCACCGTGAGATCGTCAACGACATTCGCCAACGGCACCGCCTGCAACTCGGCACCACCTCGAGCACGGTCGCCCACACGACGACCGTCAGCGACGTAGTGCCGGTGCTCACTATCGACCGCAAACACCATAGACCGGCGGTCCGGTTTGCTGAGCTGAGCCAGTACCTGTTCGTCCGGCCGAATCAGCAACTGGTTCGAGCTGTGCCGGTCGACGTTCTGGTAGTACGCCGAGATCTCGGTACCGAAGTACGACCGCCCAGCCGGTACCACCAGGCATTCGGGCACACCCGACGTACTGCGTTTCCCGGCAAGCGCGAGCAGGTCAACGGAGGCAGGCTCCGACAGCCGCCGCTTAGGACGATTGATGTAGAAACCGAGCTCTTCAGAAGTTCGAACCTGCAGGACCTCGCAGAGCGCACTCCGCACCTCATCACGGGGCCAGGTGTGCCACCCACGCTCGTAGGCCGAGATCACCTTCGCCTCAATGTCCGCGGTATGACCGGTAGCGCGATAGATCGCGAGATTGACCTGCTCAGCGAGCGCCTCCTGCGACATCGAGCCGCGCGCCTTGCGAAGCAGTTCATTGGGCTTGCGCCCTCCATCAGCCACGGTCGACACGATCCCTCGGTGGCAACTGGTACTGATCTCGTACGACGTCGCGGCGGTCAAGGCCGATGTACGCCGCCGCGAGTGGATAAGCACCAGCCGGATCCAGGAGCCGGATCCGCACGCTGGGAACAAACCCACGGGGAACACCTCGCCGCCGACCCACCACGAGCAGCCGGCCACCGCTGAGGCGTCCTGTCTCCTCGTGAATCCACCGCTCAGCGATGCTCCGAACGCTCGCCTTGGGCGGCCGGCTGAACTGCCCCGTCCCGGATGCCACCCTCGACCACGAGCCGTCCTTGCCTCGCTTCGCGATCTCGAACGCATACATCCTTCTGCCTCGCATGACCCCTCCTAGGGTTCGTGCAAGCAGGATGCCCCGCGCCACCAGGACAGCATCACGGCAGGAGCCGACATCTCCGAGACATCTCGGATGACACCAAAATGTCCTGAAATGTCTTAAGTTAGGTTCCGTGGCTAACGAACGACTGCGAGCGGCGATGGCTGAGCGAGGCCTCACCCATCATGCCCTGGCAGAGGAGCTCGGTGTCAACGTGAAGACCATCGAGCGCTGGGTCCTCACCGATCTGATCCCCTTCCCACGCAACCGGCACGCCGTGGCCACCCGCTTGGGCAAGGAGGAGGGCTACCTCTGGCCAAACGCGCTCACTCGTGACAGAGCCGCCGCAGTCTCCGAAAGCGAGATCGTCAAGGTCTATCCCCGTCGCTCCGATGTGCCCAGCGACGAGTGGCGACAGTTGCTCGACGCAGGCGACCAAGAGATAGGCATCCTCGTGTACGCCGGACTGTTCCTGGCCGAGGATGCCGGCATCCAGCGCCTACTTCGGAAGAAGGCGAAGGGCGGGGCGCGCATCCGGATCCTTCTCGGTGACCCATCCGACCCGACAGTGGCCAACCGCGGCCGCGAGGAGGGCATCGGTGATGCTCTGGCGGCGAAGATCCGGAATGCGGTAGCCATGTACGGCGACCTGGCGACCGTCGACGGCGTCGAGTTCCGACTTCACCGGACCGTGCTCTACAACTCCATCTACCGCGCCGACGACCGTCTGTTCGTCAACACCCACATCTACGGCCTTCCCGCAGCACATGCGCCCGTCTGGTACCTGCGCAAGATCCCCGGTGGAGAGCTCGCAAACCACTACCTCGAGAGCTTCGAGCGGGTCTGGGAAGATTCCACCCCGATGGAGGACTGATGCCCGGCCGAATCGACTACTACGACGACCCCAACGCGCCCGCGGCCAACAGCATGGTCCCGTCGGTGAACGTCGTCATCGAGAACGACGCCGGCGAGATACTCCTCATCGAGCGTTCCGACAACGGCAACTGGGCGCTTCCGGGCGGTGCGATCGATCTCGGCGAATCCATGTCGCAGGCCGGCGTCCGCGAGACCAAGGAAGAGACCGGCATCGACTGCGAGATCATCGATGTCCTCGGTATCTACACCGACCCCAAACACATCATTCTCTACACCAGTGACGGCGAAGCCCGCCAGGAGTTCTCGATCCTGCTCCGCGCACGAGCAACCGGCGGTCAGCCGACCCCGAGCAACGAGAGCACCCAGGTCCACTGGGTCGCCCGCGAGGACCTGCCGGAACTTCAGATGCACCGCTCGATGAGGCAACGTATCAAGCAGTACCTCGACCCCGGCACGCCCCTTTACTTCGACTAGCCCCGAGTCGCCCCTGAACGTTCTCAGCGGCCGTCCGAATTGTCGGCGCCGAACGGAGAATCGACCGGTGTACGACGTGCTCGTTCGAGTACCGCATCAGGATCTCGCTCAGCCGTTCCTCGACGTCCACGCGACACCCATCTGGGTCTGTTGTGACATCGCAATAGGTCAGAGCATCCAGGAGATCTGCGTCCGGCAATGCGAACTCGTCGACGAGCTCCGGGATCTCCCGTTCATTAGCCTCGACCATCGCACCGGTGTGGTGCGCGACCAGCCGACACACCATGTCGTCAGCCGCCACGACATCTCGCAGGTACCGCGCCCCGTCGAGAGGGTGGAAGCCCGTCGATCGCAGCACCGGTGAGTACCCGATGTCATGCAGCCAGGCCGCTACCTCAACAACCTGCGCCCGCTCCCCCAGGATCGCTCTGAGCTCACGCGCACGGCCGCCCACACCTTGGGTATGCGCCCAACGGCGAGGCAGCTGCTTGGACAGCAGCCGCTCCGCCAGAGACCTTGCATCCTCAACAACCATCACCCCCTCGACACTACGACGTTGTAGCGGACAAGGTGACCGCACGGGCGGCATTCTCTAGACCGGCAAATGTCTGGCGCCTGCTCGCCGATCGATCAGCTGACGGTGCGCGCTCCTCCCAGCGCGCCCGACCAGATGATCTCGAAACTCGACAGGTAGGCGTCGTACATCTCGCCAGATTCCGTACGGCGGTAGTGGTAAACCGGCGATTCGGAAGCAGCGACGCCGTACGAGTGCTGGTTGACGAGGAGCTGATCATCGGCGATGTACATCGAGTTGTAGAGAACCTCTTCATGGAACCGCAGTTCGATGTCGCCGGCGTCGCGCAGCTCGACAGGTACACGAGAACCACCTGTCGACGCGACGACGATGCGTACCCGAATCCCTCGACCGCTGCGCTCCCTGAGAATTCGAACGAGGCCGCGATCCTTGAGCAGTAACTGGACATCACTCGCGAGGATTCCGATCTGGGATTCGGCGTCCGCGAAGAGGGTTAGCCAGTCGGCATGACTGATCGCTGCCGAGCGCGGGTAGACGCCGACCAACCCGGCCGGCCGATCGGCGCCGACCGCAGAGCGACTGGGCGATGGCCACAGCACCGAGGCATCGACATCGAGGAGGGCCGACAGCGCAGCTCGGCTCCCCGGATGAGGTACCTGACCGTGCATCCAGTTACGAACCGTCTTGGGGTCGACCGCCAGTTCGACCGACAGGTCGAGCTCGGTGAGGCCAGCGTCGTACATCGCGCGCCGAAGCACCGTGTTCACTCGGAGCACCACCCTTACCCATGGGTAGATGTCGGTAAATGTCTGATCGGACAGTAGCACGAAATGTCCGTAAATGTCTGAGGACATGGTTCTGCTGTCCGGCCTGTCGCCGACAGGCTTGGGGCACGCTCGGCAATGCCGTCGAGCAACCACCAAGCTGATGGAGGGGTGCCGAAGATGCACGACACAACCGCATCTGGACGGCAGCGCGTGCGGGTCTGGTTCGGGAAGGTCGCGTTCGTCGACCGATCGACATCGCCCGAACTCGCGCAGGCATTCGCAGCAGCGATGAGGCGTCGGTTCACGGGTCTTGACGTCACCGTCGAGCCGACCGGCCGCGGCGGGGATTCCTCGTGAACCTTGAACTGTGGATCCTGCTGCTGTGCACGGCGGTCATCGCCCTGTCGATGCTCTGCGACCTGGCGTACGACTTGGGTCGAGGCCGCGAGTGATGCGCCGTGGCGAGCTGTACAACTATCGCGATCCCGCCGGTGTCAGAGGGACCGGCATCGTCGCCTTACTCGTCGAGTTCCCGCCCAACGATGACGGCCAACAATGGGTAGCCCTGCAGTGGCTCGGCCGGTACCCCTGCCTCACGATGTGGCCAAGCATCGCCGACCTGCTTGAGGTGCACGCGCATCTCGGGGCGGCGGAGATCCGCTGGCTCGATCCAGATCCGTACGACGTGGACCCGGACCCCACACTCCTCACCGGTTCTCGATCACCCTCCTGATCCGGCGTGGCTGACGTGTCGAGCGGCGGTCTCCGCGTCGGTCACGCCCTCCAATCCACCCACGCCTCACAGTGTGGTGGGACACGGGGAACCAGGGTTCCTGCCACCGCCTCCCCTGTCGGTGGCAGGAACCCCTCCTGTCCGAAGAACCTATTCGATCGGAAAGAACCTATGCCATCCCCGGTTGCCACCGGCTCCCTACGAGCTTGGTGGCGGAAGCGGTCACCCTTGAGACCCCTTTCACGGTCTACTACTCGCCACGACTGAGCCGGCTCCTGCGGCCATTGATCAAATGCGTTCGGTGGCCTTGGGAGCGTGGCTACGGCGCCGGCTGGGACGACGCGCTCCAACTGGCCACCAACGAACTCTTGCGACTCGAGAACTCACACGCCGAAGGCATGGTTCGCAAAGTCGACGTACGAGCAGTGACAGACTGGCTCGTTCTCGAGGCCGAGCACCCTGAGGGAATGCACGTTCGCCTGCAACGAGTGAGAGAAGTCTTGAGTATCAGAGCTCTGCGCGACCGTGAGCGCGCTCGTCAAGACTCGAATACCACGCAATAACCTCAGCGGCGCGGTACCGCAGATGTCGGCCGACGCGACGTGCCGGTGGTCCGTAGCCATGTGTGCGCCATCGATACAGCGTGCGCCTGGGAACCTTCAGGTACGCCGAGACCTCATCGATGTCCCACAGCGGGTCGGCGTCAGGCATCCTCATCGCGCGCCCCTGTCCGCGGGCTTCCTCGGTCTTCAGCCGACCGACCACGCTCGGCCCTGACCATCCGCCGTACCTCCCGCTGTGAGATCCCAAGAATCTCTGCAGCCGCCTCGGCCGACCCGCAGACCTTGGCCAACCGAGTTGTCCCCGCTTGGGAGAGCATTTCGGCCGCAGCAATGAGCTCGTCATGGCGTTCGATAGCGTGGCATTTCGCCTCCTTCGCCCGTACGACGTTGCCGCGCGTCGCGACCGCCACAGCCGCCGCTGTCTCGATCCTCGCTTGCCGTTCCCGAGCACGTCGCAACGCGGCGGCCCTTGCACTGGCACCCATCTCACAGCTCCGGGCCGTCATGATCAGGAGCAACGATGGCCTGCTCGCCTGCGTGCCAACGAGCCGCTTGCATCTGATCACGCACGTAGCAATGCACCTGGGCGCTGAACTCCGTGACTGCGGGAGCGAGCCGTTCACTGACCGCCTCGACCAGCTGCTCCGGCGCCTGCGGCGCAACCCGCATCGCCCAGTTAGTCATGTAGTGAAGCAACGAGTCGTCAGGTGTGATTCCGTTATGCAACAAGACGGCATACGCGAACAGCTCAGCCTCGATCTCGCGGACGCCGCGGTCGGGAAACGCGCTCGGATGCTGATGGTCCGCATGCAGGTAGACATGCCCAACCTCATGCGCCAGTCGGGCGAGTGCGCCCAGCGGACTGAGGCGATCAGAGATCACGACCAGCCTCGCGCCGTAGTCGCTGTATGCAGCCACGGAGGAATCCATCGATCGCACGACTACCCTGAACCCTTTGCCCTGCGCCTGATGCCGCAGCGCAACCCACAGACCGCGTTGACGTTCCGTCTCATTGCTCATGGCAACCTCTCGTGATTTCGGTTGTTCGCGGGCTCATCGTTCGAGGCCGTCCAGATCTGGTCCTGGACTGAGAAACTCCGGTATCGCGAGGTAAGGCCCCGGACTACGCCAAGGTTGACCGTGACTTGGGCGGCGTTCTTGAGAGGTGCCGGCCAGCCGACGAGCGATCTCCGAGGCGACTGTCAGGTGGTCGGCGGTCCACGCCAGACACGCGGTCAGCCCGACGAAGAGCTCCGGCTGCGTCGTTCGCAACCACCGGCTCTGGAGTGGCCTGGTATTGACTGGCCTGTTCAAGTACCTGAGGTCGCGCCTGTTGATGTCCTCGCGCGGGACGAAGAGACGCCCCTGACTCACCAAGGCCGCAGTGGCACGCTGCTGCCGGCGCGCCACTTGTTCGGCTGACCAAACGATCTCGTCAACGGCCTGCAGTATGGACACCGCATGCCCATGATCCGGCACCAACGAATCAGCCTCCAACAAACCTCCTCCCGGCCGCACAAACCGCGACAAGGCGGCGCGAAGATCCATGAACGCCGCCTCACTCGGCGTACCGGCAAGTCCGTCCAGATCAGAGAGCCGTCGCCTCCAAGACTCCGCAGTCCTCAACGCGCCGGCTTCGGCCGATCGCACGGCCTGCTTAAGGACGCCGAGCTCCAACCGTTGCCCGTCGCCAAGCTCGGCATGATCTGACGCGAGCAGGTGATCGGCGAGATGCCACACGTAGCCGCAGACAGTCCGGATCTGCGCCGTCGTCGATCGAAGGTCGCGAGTCAGCAAAGACTCAACGGTGACGCTGTCGTCGGCCCGCTCCCAACGCGCTGCGTGCCGCGGCAGCATTGAGACCTCGTGGTCGGCACCGGCAGGCCCACCGGCTGCGAGGAGACCAATCTCCCCCAGCCCGCCGCGCAATGCGTCAGATCTCGCCAGCGTCTCGAGCTCACGGGTCGTCGCCTCCGCCTTGCGTCGCTCAGGCGTCCGGCTGCGGGTATGGCCGAGGAGGCAGTCGGCGCCGGTCAGAGCGATCGCCGCAATCTCAGCCCGTGCGGCGCGAAGGTACCGAGGATCATCAAGAAGGCTGGCGTTCTGCGCATCCTGGATCGCCAACAGGTCGCTGCCCGCGCCGATCGCCTGAGCCAAGCGCCCGAGTGGTCGATCGGACTGTACGGCGGGTTCGTCGTACAGGTCAGCTGCCCGGAACCGATGTCGCAGCCAACGAAAATGGACCGCAGACGCCGCGACCACAGCCTTCCAATCATCTACAGCCTCAGAGCGATCCTTGTACCTGCTCCCTGCGGCATCCACCGCGGACCGGCGCGCAGCGCGCAAGAGGTCCTCATACGTCGCGCGCATCGCGCACCATCCGGATGTCGGCCGCCGCAGTCCGAAGCGCGTCACCAAGGGCCAGCCGCCAACTGAGTTCTTCGAGCGAGACCTCCAGCGCATCCGCGATCGCGACTGCCTCTTCAAGGAGCGCGACCGGATCCGCTTCGACACTGCCTTCGTAGATGCCGTACGGCATGATTCCGAGCAGTGCGCACAGCCGGTATCGGCCGAAGGCTGTCATCGCCCAACAGCCATCCAGCGTCGCCGTTTCCATCCCCTCCACGATCGCCTCGGCTCGCGTAACCAGCTCGACGATTCGTCGCCGTTGCGAGTCATCCTGTGTACTCACATGCGTCCTTCCGTTGAGGCCCTGAGCGATGCCTTCAGGACCGGCCGATTGGTTCACGGCCGCTCAACGGATGCCGAGGACAACTTTTTGGCCTACGCGGCAGAGGAAGCACCGTCACACTTCTTGCATCCAAGGGGCGGGATCGGCACCGACGGTCGGAATCGGTCAACGGTCTGCTCATCCGTTGAGCCCATATGCAGTCCTTGACGAGTTCCCTTCCCCATCACCTCAGCTGTGGATCGACGTGCTGAGCATCCACCGGCTGACGGTCGGCGACGGCTACAAATATCTGCTTCGTCACATCGCTTCAGGCGATGTCGATCGGCGCATGGCGACCCCGCTAACGGCCTACTACACAGCTGCCGGGTATCCGCCGGGCCGCTGGTTGGGATCCGGGCTCGCTGGCCTCGGCGACGGTCAACTGATGCTCGGCAGCGAGGTGACCGAGCCCCAGATGGAGGCCGTCTTCGGCCGCGCCGAGGATCCCGTCAGCGGCCGCTTACTTGGGCAGCCACATCGCGTGTACAAGAGTCCTTCGGCACGCATCGAGGAGCAGATCCGCGCCCTCGATAGCGGCCTGAACGATGACGCTCGCCAGGCCGCCATCGATCGGATTCGCAGGACTGAGATGCGCCGAAAGTCGCGACAGGCCGTCGCCGGCTTCGATCTCACGTTCTCCCCCGTGAAATCCGTATCCGCGCTCTGGGCGGTATCGGACGTCGGCGTACAGGAGCAGATCGTCGCCGCTCATCACGACGCAGTCAGGGACGTCATCGAACTGATCGAGCAGCACGCCACGTTCACTCGAAGCGGCCATGACGGGATCGCCCAGCTCGATACCCGAGGCCTGATCGCCGCCGCCTTCGACCACTGGGATACCCGTGCGGGCGATCCGCAATTGCACACTCACGTCGTAGTCGCCAACCGAGTACAGAGCCCAGACGGCCTCTGGCGGACCATCGACGGCAGAATCCTCTTCCGTGCAGCAGTAGCGATGTCAGAGATCCACAACGTCTTCCTAGCCGACAACCTCACCCGCCGGCTTGGCGTGCATTGGGAACTCCGCGAGCGTGGTACACGGCGGAACCCGGCCTTCGAGATCGACACGATCCCGGACGAGCTCATCGTCGAATTCTCAGCAAGAACAGAACAGATCGAAGCCAACCTCGCTGCCCTTCTCGACGAACGCGAGGACCAGATCCACCCTCCCGGCCGCCGCGAAACATACGTCCTCAGACAACAGGCAGCTCTCCTCAACCGGCCACCGAAACACCTCGCTCGCCCGCTCGCAGCCATGATGACCAGCTGGAAGAACCGTGCCGTTAGAGCCGTCGAGCCAGAGGTACTGGCGACCATTCAGCAGTCCCTCGACCAGCAAAGCGAACGCACGCTGGCAGCGGCAGACCTAAGCCCCGAGACCATCGACGCGTACGGCGCTGCCACCGTTCTGACCCTTCAGACCAAGCGCGCCGCCTGGACCCGCTGGAACCTCCTGGCCGAGGCCGCCCGCCAGACTCGACTCCTTCGGCTGGTCTCGCCTGGCGATCGTTTCGACGTACTCCAGTCGATCGTCGAGCGCGCCGAACAGCACTCGATCAACCTCACCACTCCGGAGTTGATCGCCGTCCCGATGCACCGTGCCAGCGGGGAGAGCATCTTCACCATTCACAACGGCCAGATCTACACCTCCCCGGTCATCCTCGGGGCCGAGGCCGCACTCCTCGACCTGGCGCGCGACTCCTCCGGTCCAAAGCTCAGCCACCATCAAGTCCAAGCTCTTGGCCTGAGTGCCGACAAGGTCCGTGCCCTACAGCGGATCGCGACCAGCGGACAGAAGGTCGAAGCGCTGATCGGCCCCGCCGGCACCGGCAAGACCAGCCTCCTATCGGCCCTCAGCACAACCTGGACAGACGTCTACGGCGACGGATCGATCATCGCCCTCGCACCATCCTCGGCTGCCTCCACTGTCCTCGCGGACGCCATCGGCACGCCAACCGAGAACATCGCGAAGTGGATCTACGAATCCACCGGCCTGGGCGCAGAAACCCGCCGCCAACGTATCCAGGACACCGAACGCGCAGCCCAACTCGCCCAGCACAGCCGACGCCAACGCCGGCACCCACGCCTCGCCACCCAACTGGCGGCCCTGCGCGCCGAAGACGACCGTTGGGCTTTCCATCAGGACCAACTTGTCATCGTCGACGAGGCGTCCATGGCCAGCACAATGGAACTAGCCATCCTCGCCCGCGCCGCCAACGCAGCCGGCGCCAAACTTCTCGTCGTCGGTGACGACGCCCAACTCGGCGCCGCCGACACCGGCGGCGCCTTCCGCCTCATCGCCCAAGACACCAACGCCGCCGAACTCAGCGACGTATGGCGCTTCACCAACCATTGGGAACGCGACGCCAGCCTCGCCCTTCGCCAAGGCCACCTCAGCGTCATCGACGCCTACGACAGCCACCACCGCCTGGCCGCCGGCCCTGCCGACGAAATGGAAGACGCCGCCTACCAAGCCTGGCAAGCCGACACCCACGCCGGGAAGAGCAGCCTCCTCATCGCCGCAGACAACACCACCGTCGCCCGCCTCAACACGCGAGCCCGCCTGGACCGCATCACCTCCGGCGAAGTCGAACCCGACGGCATCGAACTCCACGACAGCACCCACGTAGGCCTCGGCGACCAAATCGTCACCCGCCTCAACAACCGCCGCCTCCGCTACGGCACCACCGGCTTCGTCCGAAACGGCGACCAATGGACCGTCATCCACCGCTGGCCCGACGGCTCCCTAACCGTCCAAAACCCAACCGCCGAAACCGTCACCCTCCCCAGCGCATACGTCCAAGAATCCGTCGAACTCGCCTACGCCACCACAGCCCACCGCGCCCAAGGCGCAACCGTCGACACCGCCCACCTCGTAGTCACCGACCAGCTCACCCGAGCCCTCCTGTACGTCGGTCTAACCCGCGGCCGTAGCTCGAACCATGCCTACGTGACCACCCACCAAGCCACGTCGGATCTGCACGAACCCCACTTCGAACAGACCCTGCAAGACATCCTCGAAGCAGTCCTCAACAACCCCGGCGTAGAACTCTCCGCTCACGAAGTCATGCGCCAAGAACTCGACAACGCCACCCGACTCGACCGCCTGGTCCCCATCCACGAACACCTCTGCCAACTCGACGCCCGGCCCCGCATGACCGCAGCCATCGCCACCAGCGGACTCGACCCCACCGACCAAGCAGCAGTCCAGGCATCCCCCGCCTACGGCGCCCTAGTCGCCGAACTCCGACGAGCCGAGCAGCTAGGCCTCAGCCCCAGCGAGCTACTCCGCAAAGCCGGATCCCAGAAACGCCTCACAGACGCCCACGACATCGCCGCCGTCCTACACACCAGAGCCAGACGCCTAACAACCAGAGAGGCACGCCGCACCGGCCATCAGATCCCAACCATCGCCGGCATCCTCACCCCAGCCCACCAGATCGACGACCCCACCCTGACCGCACCTCTACGCGAGCTCGAAGCCCAAGTAGCCCTCCGCGCAAACTGGCTAGCCGAAGCGGCAGAGCAGGAGAAACCCACCTGGTGCCAAGACCTCACGCGCCTGACCGCCGACCAGTCGCACACGCAACAAGCCGAGCTACTACGCCACATCGCCGCCTACCGAGAGCTCTACAACATCCAAGGCACGCTCCTGCTTGGCCCAGCACCCCAGCCCAATCTCTCCACCCAGCGCGCCCACTACTTGAGCCTGCAGAAGCGCCTCAACCGGCCGGTCACAGCAAGCCCGAGACTCCTCGAGGGCCATCCCGATCATGGTCCCACGCGCTCGCGATGAGGGGTCCGTGTGTCGCGTCCCGCTCACGGCGGCCGTCAGGTCCGCCGCTACCGGGTGGGCGTAGCCAGTCCCGTCCTCGTGGATCGACCAGACTTCAGATCGAACAGCAACGGCTTGTAGTTGAGGGTCGCCATGTCCCATAAGGCTCGCTGGAACGACAGGAAGATCCGCGCTACAAGAGGCAATTCCGGCAGACTCATTTTTGGCCGCGCCGACACGACGACGCAGTACGCCGTTCAGTATTCGCCGCGCATCGCCAAGCCTGTGCTGGTGAAGCCGATCCCCTTCTCGGTCGGCATCGCAATGACCGTCGACCGATGCCGCCGGGTGCTTGCGCTCCGCAAGGACGAGCCCTGGTAAGCCGAGGTCGCGGCAGCCTTCGAAGCACGCGGTTCAGGCATAAGCTGCCTGCTCGGATATCCACGTTACGAACGTGTTGGCTTGTACCTCCTGTGCGCTGATGATCTGGTGACCGTAAGCTGCAAGCATCAGATCGACATCGAAGTTGAACTTCGGATTCGGCACCTTCGTGAAACCCATGATCACATGCCGCTGGTATGAAACATCGCGCGCACCTTTGTCGAACATCACCCAGTGCAGTCCTGGACAGCGCTCGATGAGCACGTCGCCGAGAAACAGCGCCAAGTCGTTGACGACCGAGTACCAGATGCCTTCTAGCCGAAGCGTCTCTGCATTGCCTTCAACCTCCGCACAAAACCAGTCGTTGATCCGCTGCAACCCGTCGTCATCGGACGACAGCACTACACCGTTGATCTGCAGCAGTTCACGGAGCTCCTCGATGCGCCCGGCCTTGGCCGCCATCAAGAGCTTGAATGCCGCGCGTGCTTCCCGCTTGCTCACCTGATGTAGGGGCTGCTCGACTCCTGGATCGAACGGTGTGTATCCATTCCACGAAACAGTCATGGAACTATTACTATCGTGATCCCGGCGGCTTTCAAAGCTGCCTCCAGCGGACCTGTAGGGCCGACTTTGCCTGTTACGCCGCTCCTTGAGAACTCCCAGATCACGTGCTTCACCTTGCCCAACTTGACGAGCTCAGCATCTCTCGCCAGTTCTTGCCGCTCACGGGCGCCTAGGGAGGTCCGGCCGACCTTCGACTCGATGCCGACGCCATCGGCCGTCAAGACATCCAGACGTCTACTCCCACTTATAGCCTGCATTGTGACCTCGTCTCGAGCACCCGGATAGCGAGCCATGATTGCTTTAGTGACAGCGTCTCCGGCATTCTTGTTCGCCAGGATCTGCGGCAGCGGCGCTGGGCGTGCTGGTGGCCTACCGAGTTTACTGAGCACCAGGTTCCAGCGTTCTGCTTCGAGGAGTCTGCAGATGGCGCGTGCTTCACCGCCTCCCGGTGCAAACAAGATGGCCGTGTTGGTGAGCTCTTCGCTAACCTGGGCATTGGTTGAGTTACCGTTTACGCCGGTCCACTCAACGTACTCTTCGTACCACTTAGATGTACCTTTGCCGGTTTTCTGTTGTAGGGCAAAGTCAAGCAGGCTCCCATCGGTCGCATGGACGACGGCTCTGTAGACGCCGGAGAGATCCTCGAGGCCCGTCTCGTAGTCAGGGTAGGGGGCGATGCCGATAAGGCCACTCGGGTCGGCGTAGAGGGTGGGGCGTTGGTTGGCGTAGGCGTAGGCGGTGATGTAGGGGTCTGCGGTGTCCGGGGTGAGGGGGTCTGGGGAGAGGAACATGCCCCAGGGGTTGAGGTCGCGGGCTCGGAGGTGGTAGTTGCCGGTGGTGGATTCGAGGTAGGCGCCGGTGAAGCCGAGGCCGGGGTCTTCGGCGGTGGTGTTGAGTTTTTCGTTGGTGCGTTTGGCGCCGAAGGGTTCGTAGCTGTAGCGCCATCGTGCTCCGGCGGCTTGGTCGACGATGTCGGTGATGCTGCCGATGCCGTCGGTGAGCGTGAGTGAGCGGGGGTAGGTCTTGCCTGGGTGTTCGACGTAGACGGCAGTGCCGTCGGGGGCGTAGCGGTGGCGCCAGAGACTGTTGTCGGTGCGGGTTTCGACGCCGAGCATGGGGAGCGGGTTGTTGATGTCCCAGGAGAGCTTCTTGGTGCCCGCGGCATTCTGGACCGTGCGACGCAGGTCCAGCGCGTCGTAGGCGAACTTGGCCGTTGCTTCTTCGGTGATGCGGCCGAGGACGTCCCACTTGCGGCCGTTGCCTTCGAGTTGGCCGTCGGCGTTGTAGACCTGGGGTGTGACGACGCCGGCCTGGTCGGTGCGGTTGACCATCTGGTTGGCGGCGTCGTAGGTGTATTTGATCGTGCCGGGTGTCGTGGTCCCGACACGTTCTTCGGTGAGCCGGTTGCTGTTGGTGTCGTAGCTGTAGTTGATGTACTGCGTGGCACCGGTGCAGGTGGCCAGGGTCAGGCAGTTCCTGGTGACCCGGTTGGCGGCGTCGTACTCGAAGGCCTCGTTGTAGACGGTGGCACCGCGGGTGCGCTTGATCGTGGTCGGGTTGTTGTTCGGGTCGCGTGTGTAGTCGTAGCGGCTCAGCGGTGTGGTCACACCGGACTTCTGATTGACGACCGCCGATACCGCACCGGCGCGGTCGTAGGTGCGGGCCTGGGTGTAGCCGCTGGAGGCCGGGTAGGTCAGCAGCGTCAGGTGGTCTTCGACGTCGTACCCGAACTTGGTGGTCTGCGCGTCGGCGACCATCGAGATCGCGCGGCCGTCAGCGTCGTAGGCATAGGTCGCGGTGACGGCGCCGGGCTGGACGCGGGTCGCGACCGCCCCGTACGGGGTGTAGGTGTAGGAGTAGTTGCCCTGCGGCTGGGTGACGGTCTTGAGTTGGCCGATCGCGTCCACTGTGAGCGTTGTCGCTCCCGTTGCGTCGGTGAAGGACGTCATCTGCCCGTCGGCGTTGTACCCGAACGTCGAGTTCGAAGCGGCCGAGGCGGTCGTCACTGCGGTGCGGAGACCGCGCAGGTCGTAGGCCTGCTTGATCGTGTAGGTCGGGAGGTCGCCGGAGGCGTAGCCGCGGGCCTTGATGATCTCGGTGAGGTTGCCTTCGGGGTCGTAGCCGAAGGTCTGCTTACGGTTCAGCGGGTCGCTGAGCGAGACCATCTCTCCGCGCGCGTTGTACCCGTACTTCGTGACGCCGTCGCGTGCGTCTTTGCGCTCGATCAGGTTCCCGACCGCGTCATAGCTGTACGACGTCGTCGCCGGGCCGGCCGGTGACGTCACCGAGGTCAGGCGGTGCAGGGCGTCATAGGTGGAGGTGGTAGTGAAGCCGCGAGGGTCCTTTTCACCGACTACGTTGCCGGACGGGTCGTAGGTGCGGGTGGTGACGCGGCCGAGCTTGTCGGTCTGGGTCAGCAGGTTCCCGGCCGGGTCGTAGGTGTACTTCGTGGTGTGGTCAGCCGGGGCCCCGCCGGTCACGTTGCCGCGCGGATCGACCTGTGTCGTCTGCCGACCGTCGGCGTCGTAGGTCCACTTCGTGATCGACGCCCCGCTCGGCGACTTCATCGACAGCCGCTGACCATCCAGGTCGTAGGTGTAGGTCGTCGGCTGCATCGACGGCAACGCGGTAGTCTGCAGACGACCGACCGCGTCGTACACGTTGGTCGTAACCTGTCCCAGCGCGTCCTTCGACGTGAGCACATTGTTGCTGCCGTCGTAGGTCGTCGTCGTGACCGCCCCGGCCGGCGACGTCGACGTCACGACCCGATTCAGAACGTCGAAGGTCTGCGACGACTTACGGCCCGAACCATCGGTCTGGAAGAGCTGGTTGCCGTTGGCGTCGTAGCTGTAGGACCAAGTGAACGTAGCCGGTGTCGCTCCCGCGGTGTTGCCGCGCGGGGTGGTCATCGTCGCAACACGATTCATCGAGTCGTAGGTATAGGTCGTCCTCGCTCCGGTGGCGTCAGTTGACGAGGCCCGGTTGCCGCGTGAGTCGTAGGTCGTTGCCTGCGTCACACCGTTAGCGTCGGACTGCTCGATCGACCGCCCAGCCGCGTCATATCTGTAGGCCGTCCTCGACAGCACCGTCCCAGAGACGTCTTCTTGCGTCGAGCTCGCCAGCTTGCCGACGTCGTCGTAATTGGACCGTGCGACGCTGTCGTCCGGGTTCGTCGTCGTCACAACGTTGCCAGCGGAGTCGTAGGTGTAGTGCGTGGTGTAGTCCTCAGGTGTACTGCCCGCCACGTTCCCCCGCGGATCGATACTCGCGGTCACCCGACCGGCGGCGTCGTACTCGTACTTCTGCACCGCACCCAGCGGCCTCGTATTCGAGACCAGGTTTCCGGCACCGTCGTAGTCCTGGGTCGTCACGTTGCCCAACGGCGTCTTCTGCGTCGCCAACTGCCCCAGCGCCGTGTACGTCAGTACGGTCTTGCCGCCGCCCGGGTCCGTGGTCGACGTCGGCCGGTTCGCGGCGTCGTACGTGAAAGTCGTCGTCTTCCCACGCCCATCGGTCGCCGACGTCACGTTGTCCTCGGCGTCGTAAACCCACGTCTCCTTGTACGACAACGGCGCCGGCGCTGTCCGCGTCAGCATGTTCCCGCGGGCGTCGTAGGTCATCCGGGTCTCGTTGAACTGCGGGTCGGTGACTTTGATCTTGTTCAGACGGCCGTCGTAGTCGTAGGTCGTTGCGTTGCCTCGGGGGTCGTAGTGCGCGACCAGGACTCCCGCAGAGTAGACATCCGTCCACACGGCTCCGTTCGGGTCGATCGTGTCCGCCTCACCCTTAGCCGCATCCCACTCGAATCGAGTCACATCACCAGTCGGCCCGGTTTGGCTTGATACACGCCCGGTCGCCGCGTCGTAGATGTTCTTCGTGATGACCCGGCCCAAAGCGTCCGTCACCGTGATGATCCGGTCGGCGGCGTCGTAGCCGTAGCTCGTTGTCTTCCCGCGAACATCCGTCACGCCGGTCAGCAGTCCGCCGGCATAGTCGTAAGAGATCTGCCTGCCGTCGGACAGCGCGATCTTCGCGATTCGATCGGATCCCCAGGTAATCGTCGCGGTACGTCCACCACGCTCGGTGATCGTCGCGAGCTTGCCATCCGCGTACGCCAGAGCCACCCCCACTCCGGCCGCATCTACGATTCCGGTCAGTTTCCCGGTGGCGTCGTACCGATAGGTCGTGTCGTCCGTATCGCGCTTTTCCCAGCCGCCGCTAACGGCGCGCAGCCGGGACTGCACTGAGGCAGGAGGCTGCCATACTCCGGCAGTGTCCTTCACGAATCTGACGACAGCGCCGTCGGGATTGCGTACCGCCACCTCGGCGGCGGTTGTCGTCAGCGAGGAGTCGTACGGCCAGGACCAGCCTTTTCCGAACGCAGACGTAGTCGTAGCTAGGGAGGAGTAGAACCGCGACAGTTGCAGTGGGACGCCTGGGCCCGTCCCCTTGGCGTCGACGTAAGCCTCCACGAACGCGCCCGTCGCAGTGTTCACCGGGTCAGCCCGATACGCCTGAACCAGCGGGCACGTGCATTGTCCTGCAAGGTCACCAGGAATTCCGGGGGCGTAGAGAGCGGGATGTGATTGCGTGGTGTACCAAGGCGACCACTCCGCAGCGTTCGAGTTCGGCCGAATGCGGAACCGAGCCTGATACGCGCGACCACTAACCAACGCGAGATTCGGTCCTGACCAGACCGGCACCTGTGGGCATTGGAATCCGCCTGAGTTGAAGCAAATGATGTCGTAGGAAATGATCGGGAACTCTGTGCCGGCAGCCGCATCGAAGATCTGCACATCAAGCGCAGAGCTTGGACTGCTAACCGTGATTCCCGTGGCTTTGGCGACGCCCAAGGTGAAGCCCCAGACAGTCCGCCCCGGTACGTAGTATGGATCGTAGGACTCGTTGGTGAAGCTCCACGTCGCCGCAGCGGCCGAAGCGGCCCGAGGGCCCTGAATCGCTGGGGTAGGAACGGCCTTCTGCCGCAGAGGCATCTGCTGCGCTTTCGCAACCTGAGCACGTCGCGCATCCAACGACATCGGCGCCTCTGGCGGCTTGGGCGACACAACCGCCGCAGCCGGCTCCGCAGGAGCGGGCACCACTGCAACAGACTTCACGCTCGCATCAGCACCAGCAGGCGCGAGCAGAGCCAGCAACAGGGCAGACAAAGGTAAGACGGCGAAACGGCGCATGATCATCCCCAGTCATGCGTTGGCCCCACGAACCCCACGTCCCCAGCCACGACCAACGCAACCACAAACACCACCACAAACACCCAGCAACGTCAACCAAGCTCTGAGTAATTGCAAGTTCCTGCAGCGATCGCCTCTGAACCGCCCGTCACTGCCGTCGGCTCGCGCGCGGGTCCGCGGTGGGCTGTTCGTGTGCGGCCGAGGAGGGCTGTCCAGTCGCGGAGGCGTCGGAGTGCCAAGGTCAGGTCGCGGTGGAAGGCCAGGGGTTCTGATGGGCCGGCGTCGTCTTGGAAGCAGAATTCCCAGAAGGTGCGGAGGGCCGAGAGCTCTTCGACGACGGCGCCGTGTTCGCGCCAGCACGGTGGGATGACCTTGTGGTCGAGGCAGTAGCGCTCCGAGGCCCAGCTGACCCAGTGTGCAAGGCGCTCCGCCTCCTCCGCCGTACTGGTCGAGTGCGGTTATCGGCACTCATGGCATGAATCAGTTCAGCTTTCGGGGCCTGTGTCCGGTTGCGCGGTGACAACGCGGTCGCGACCGGCGTTCTTGGCGGCATACATGGCTGTGTCGGCTGCTCGGCTGAGGTCGGCGACGGTCTGGCCGGTGTCTGGGTAGGTGGCTACGCCGATGGAGCAACTGAGTCCGTCGATGGTTGCGAGGCCGGTACTGGCGGTGACCTCGACGGTCAGCGCGGCGATCCGGCGGCGGATTCGCTCGGCGGTGGCGGTCGTGTCGGCGGCGGTGGTGTTCGGGAGTAGCACGGCGAACTCTTCTCCGCCGAGCCTGCCGACGAGGTCGTCGCCGCGGAGTTCGCGGCGCAGCTCGACGGCGATGGTTTTGAGGACGGTGTCGCCAGCGGCGTGGCCGTAGGCGTCGTTGACATCCTTGAAGTGGTCGAGATCCAGGTACAGCATTCCGAGCGGAGTGGTCGTGCGCTCGGCCCGCTCGAGTTCCTTACCGGCCAACTGGTACCAGAACACCTGATTCGCCAGCCCCGTGAGCGGATCGTTTTGGGACGCGTCCTGGAACTGTCCGACCAGGAGCGCGCGGTGCAGCCCGAGCACGGTGAGCAGCAGCATGACCAGTGCCCAGGGCTCGCTGGCCAGCACGACGGCGATCGCGACCCCGAGCCCGAGAGCACCGGCCACGATGAATTGGTCCGACAATCGCCCGAGCGCCTTGCTGGCCCGACCAGTGGGGTTGGACAGCATGACCGCGCCGACGACGAGGGCGTAGTTCACGAACCAGTACGCCAGACCTGCGGCACTGGCTGCGACGAGGCCGATCGGGCCGTGCGGATAGCCGGGGTAGGTCAGCGGGCTGATTGCTGCCAGGCACAAGGCACCGAGGGCGCCGGCCAAGATGACGGTGGCCGCGGAGAAGCACCACCGGTACGGCGGGACGCGGCGCAGCCGGAACCATGAATGGATGTACGTCGAGGCGATGAGAACAACAGCCAGCGGAGGCGGCAGAACCAGGATTCCGGCGAATGTCCACATCCCTTTGAGGTTCACGTAGGGCACGCCTTCAGCCACAACCTCCCGCAATCGCTCGATCCGGCGGGCACCTTCGATATGCACCGCGGAACCGGCCGCGAGGATCGCGAGCCAGATCCAGTGACGGCCGGTGACGTCAACCAGTCTGAGCGTGGCGATGATCGTGACGAGGGCGATCAGGTCGACGGCGAGGACGTAGCTAATCACGACCCGAGGTGCCGACCACAGGTTCCAGCGGGCAGGTGACCATGCGGCATCGGTTCGCCTGCGATTCCTGCGTCTGAGTACCCAATACCGGATACTCGGCATGAAAGCCCCCCAACCTCACTGTGTCCCCAGAGTTCAGGGTAGCTGCCGCGTCACCCATTGTCAGCGGCAGGGCCCACCTCCTGAGGGGCTCCCCGGATGCCGGGAAGGAGGTGCGTCGCGATGCGTAACAACGACTGGCACTGACCGATCCGCAGCCCGGCCCGGCACGGTGGCCGCGCACCACATTTGCAACGATCGGCGCCCGCAGCGGGTAGCCGTCGGAGCAACCAACCAGGACCGGCGTCGGCGCTCACTTCGTGCTTGACGCGGTAGTCACCGTTGTTCAGGCGACGGACCTGGCCGCCGCCCGCTCCACGCTGCCCTGCGGCGTCCGGGTCACGAGCTAGGGCATTGCGGGCATCTTCGACTCATTGGGGGTTACCTACCGTTTGCTCGTGTACCAGGTTCGCGGTGGGCTGTTCGTGTGCAGCCGAGGAGGGCTGTCCAGTCGCGGAGGCGTCGGAGCGCGAGGGTCAGGTCGCGGTGGAAGGCCAGGGGTTCTGATGGGCCGGCGTCATCTTGGAAGCAGGACTCCCAGAACGTGCGGAGGGCCGAGAGTTCTTCGACGACGGCGCCGTGTTCGCGCCAGCACGGTGGGATGACCTTGTGGTCGAGGCCGTAGCGGTCCGAGGCCCAGCTGACCCAGTGTGCGAGACGCTCCGCCTCCTCCGCCGTACTGGTGGGATCCAGGTCTCGCCAGCAGATGACGTATGGATCGGCGGATGGAAGGTCGAAGGCGCGATCGAATTCCTCACGGTGCTTCATGGGAGGTCGGTTGCTCGGGCGATGCTCAGGCGGATGGCGTCGGCGTCTGTGCGGGCTGTCCAGGGGGTCATGTTCAGGAAGATGGGTGGGGCGGTGCGGGCCAGTAGTACGCCTGTGCCGAAGGGGAGGGTGCGGATGACGTCGGGCGGGAGGATGGGGAGGCGGCGGGTGCTGGTGGAGGTGGTGCGACCGCCGTCGGGGCCTCGGCTCCAGTTGCGGATTTCTTCGTCGCGTTCGCCGCAGACGGCGGCGAGGTCTTGGAGGTCTCGGGGTTGGGCTGAGCCGCCGAGGATGAGGCGGAGGGTGGCGGCGTCCCACATGGCTGCGGCAGCTTGTTCACCCCAGCGTTCGCGGGCCTGGGCGAGGGACTGGATGACCACGTGGGTGGAGATGCCAGAGCCACCGCCGTCGGCCATGAGGGATGGCAGGGACGGTACGGCGCAGAGGTTGGCGATCTCGTCGAGGACAAGGGCCAGGGGTGGTTCGAGGCGGCCGCCGGGGTTGTGGGCGGCCATCTGCCGGGCCGATTCGGTGATGTCTTCGAGGAGTGCGGCGATGAACGCCGAGGTGGCCGAGGCACCGGCTCCGGTGCCAAGGAGGTAGATGGTGCCTCGTTGACGGATGAACTCGGCCGGGTCCAGGCCCTCTCCCTCGGGTGGGTCGAAGGATCGGCGTACGGCGGGGTCAGCCAGGGCGGACAGGGCGGAGCGGACGCCGGCCCAGATGGCGTCCCGGGTACGGCCGTCCATGCGGACGATGCCGTCGAGCGTGTCACCCCAGCCTTCGGCGGCGTCGTCTGAGCGGTTGAGGATGCCGACGGCTTCGATGGCGGAGGCGGGCTCGAGGCTCCAGCGGTAGAGCTGGCCGATCCCAGTGTCGTCGAGAGCGGCGGCGTGGAGAAGCCCGCGAAGCGCCATCTCGGTTTGACCGTGCCAGAACGCCGCGTCGCTGACGTTGCCTTTGGCAAAGCCGGCACCCGCCGCGAGACCCGCGGCCCGGATCATCGCGGTGGTGGGATTCTCGCAACCCCGGACCGGTGACCAGCGGATGCCTTCGGCTCGACCGAGTCCCTGTGGGTCGAAGACCGCGACGGGACCGATGGCTCGGCGCAGCTCGAGCGTGGCGGCGAGGTTGTCGGGACGGGTAGAGGTGGTGACGACGGCGCCGGGTGCGTCGATGATCGCGCCGATGATCTGATGCAGGCCCTTGCCGGAGCGTGGTGGGCCGACGTCGATTCTTGAGTCTTCGACCGATGCCCAGCATTCGCAGCCGCGAGAGTGCCCCAGCAGTGTGCCGACCTCGTACGGCGACCGGCTGGGTGTTTGCGGTCGGGCGGTGCGGCCGCGGCGTACCGCCTGACTCCTGCCGACCGCGGCTTCGATTTCGCCACGAGTCGCGAGGCCCGGACGCCCAGCCAGCGCTCGACCGCGATGGGCAGCAGTGGCCTTGCGGTTCTGCCAGAGGTACATGACGATGTAGGAGAGGCCGAGTGGGACCGCCAGCAGTACAGCGAAGATAGCCCAGTACACCGTCGGTGGCAGCTCCGACGACGTCAGCCCGAACGCGGCGGCTGGGTCGTCGGGATGGAGGGGTGCGCGCAGTGCGTCGATCCACGGCGAGGTGACCCACTCCCCCGTGGTGAGCATGCTCGCGACGCCGCCGGCCAGGTACAGGACGCCCGCGAAGGCGAAGAGGATCGAGCCCGCGATGAAGATGGTGTCGGTCAGGTCGTGCCCGGATCGCTGGTTCACCGCGCTACATCCTGGCGTCGGTGTCGAAGAGCTCAACCTCACGAGCGTGACGGACGAGCTGTACTACGAACGATCGGCTCGGAAGCCGCCACAGCGCACGGCCTTTCGGGAGTTTGGCGATCGTGGCGATCTCCACGTCGGTTAGTCCGAGCAGGCTCGCGGTGCGTGCGAGCTGGTCGGATTCCTGGCGGAGCATGATCCGTGTCGAGCAGTCGGCCAGGAGGCCCTCGGCGAGTGCCCGTGCTTCGGAGCCCACATCGCCCACGGCTGCCAGGTCGGACAGGCGGTGAACGATGAGGATGTTTGAGACGCCCCATGCACGGGACAGCTTCCACTGTTCCTGCATGCGCCGCAGCAGCGCTGGATCACGCATCACGCGCCAGCCTTCGTCGTACACGATGAACCTGTTGCCACCGGCGGGATCGGCGACGGCGGCTTCGAGCCACGACGATGCGCAGGCGAGGGTGAGGCGGAGTGCCTGGTCGTTGCCGCCGCTGCTCAGCCAGGACGAGTCCAAGGTGACCATCGGCAGAGACGGATCGAACGAGGTGGTCGAGGGACCATCGAACATCCCGGACAGATCGCCATGGACCAGGCGGCGGATCGCATGGGCCACCTCGCGACCGTCCGAGACCAGCGCCGCAGTCCGCAGACCGGCCCGCTCGGCCCGATCGGAATCCGGCGTGAAGAGCGCCACGACAACGTCCGGGATAGTCGGCACGCTGACCTGAAAGCAAGCCGTCTCAAGGGCCAGGTCTAGTGCAGTGTGCTCGATCGCAGCCAGTCCCCGGCCAAGAGTCGACTCCGCCAGAGTGCCGAGCAGGGCGCGTCGGCGGGACCAGACGATTCGGTTCCACTCGTCATCATCGATCGTTTGCGGCTGCCGGCCCGCGTCGAGCGGGTTCAGGCGAGTCGGCAGACCAGGTCCGAGCTTGATAGTCGAACCGCCCATCGCCTCGGCAACCGCGGTCCACTCCCCCTTCGGATCACACGGAACATAGGCCTTGTGCCCCAGTGCGAGCGAGCGCGTGATCAGCGCCTTCGCCGTTGACGACTTGCCACTGCCGATCACCCCTGCCAGCAGGATGTTCGGATTCGTGATGACTCTGTCCTGGTAGAGCACCCAGGGGTCATAGACAAACGAGCCGCCGCTGAAGACGTCGGATCCGATATAGGTGCCGTCCGCTCCGAGCCCGCCTTCAGCCAGGAACGGATACGCGGCCTGCAGGATCCGGGTGGTCGCCCGGTGCTTGTCCACCAGCAGACGAGTCGCTCTACCGGACACAGTCTCCAGCGAACGCGCACTCGGCTTGGACCCAGCTGAGCGTGCGATACGTCGCGGCTGTCGGTTGGCCCGTCGCGTGGCGCGGTCGACGCCCTCGAGTTCGTAGTATGCCGATTGCTGCTTCATCACAGTCCGATCCCGAACGGTAGAGCCGCGGCCATGAAACCCTCGAGCTGCTGACCGACCAGCCGCCGTACGTCGAGGAGAGCCTGCGTGGCGGCGATCTCGATCGCCATGCACGCGTCGTCGAGTGCCTCCTCGTTGTCGCCGGACACGACGAGCAGCCCCAGCCAGCGGACGTCGCCGTGGCCTGCGGCCAGGTCGCGTTCGCGCTGAGCCACGTCGGCGTCGAGTTGGCGGTCCTCCTCGGTCTCCAACTGCCCGATCCTGGATCGGGTCGCGCGGTCGGTGACCCGCTCGACCTGGTGCCGGCGGGCATCTCGTAGCGCCTTCGCCATGGGGATCGGCTGCAGCACCAGACTGAACGTTCGTCTGATTCCAGGCTTCAGCAGCAATGGGCTGAGGAACGCCGGGTTCGCCCGGACCCGCGGCCACTCGGTGACGACGTACACGCGGTGAAACGACGAGTCGGTGCGCAGCTGGTCCCAGTCCTCGTCGACCGCCAGCGGCCCCGCCTCCGACGCGTCGAAGTCCTGCGTCGACGGAATGGTCCGTGTCGCGGCAGGATCGAACGCCACTCGCAGACTCATCGCCAGCTCCTTCGCGCTCAGCCAGCAACCGGCCACCCCAGCGGCGGCGAGCGAGGTCTGGAACGCGCGGGCCTCCGATTCCAGTACGACGGTTGCCCCGGCGATGCCGCCTCCGTGCTTGCGGACTTCACGCCCGACCGCGTCCAGGCTGATAGCAAAGCTGAACAAGGTCTCGTGCCGCGCGGCCGCTGGTGCCGCCTGCCGGAGCAGGTCTGTGTAGATCGCTCCGGCTGGGGTCTTGCCGTCGAGTTTGCGTGCTTTGGCCCAGGCAGTGAGTTCGTCACCGGGATCAGGCAGGGTGCGCTCAAGAACCTGTGCCCGCGCGATCCGGTTGCTCTGGCACAAGCCGGCGACGAGTTGCCCGTACGCCGTCACCCGCCGGTCCTGCTCGTCGGCGTTTTGTAGGAGATGTGCCGGCCCTTCGAGCTTCGCCACCGCAATCAAGCGGCGCCGCCGTGGGTCGTGCACCACTCCGACGCCTGCGCTCGTCGTCAGGATTCTCAACGCACCGCCGTCACCGGGCAGTTGCAGTCGTCCGTGCTGCCGCGGCTTGGTCACGTCGGCCCGGTACGAGCGTCGCCGTACGAGATGCATCGCGCGCAACATCAGCCAGCGGTACAGCGGCACGTGCTCAGCCCGCAGAAACACGACGGCCAGGCAGCTCGACGCCGTGAACAGAGAGGCCATCATCGGGGCCATCGGCAACTGGTTGACGAAGGCCAACGTCACTGTGACCACGGCGAGAAGCAACAGGCCTACCTGGACTGGTCGAAGCCCCAGCAATACGGCGTTTCGTTCGGGGCGCGGGAAGCGCGTGGACAGAGGGCTGCTCATTGCTGGTTCCCTCCTTGGGTATCGGTGTTGCCGGCGGCATCCGACTGTTCGGCCGGTTGGCTAGCCGTGACCGAGACTTGGCTGGTCGCCACGGCAGTTGCCGAGGTCCCGCCGCTACTGCTCTGAGTCGGCTCGGGAGGTGGCGTGTTGCCGTTGTTGTCGATGACAACCACCTCGGCGCCAGGCGACACACTGAGGTCCGACTTCTCCGGCGCATCGCCACCGTCGCCGCCATCGCCGGAATCGAGATCGCCTCCGACCACCGGCGACGAATCTCCGCCTCCGCTCGAACCACCGAAGTGATGTGCAGCCCAGCCATAGCCCTGCTCGGCCCGCTGCTTGAGCGCGGTCGCACCGGTCGCTCCCTGCTGGAACAGATGAGTTGCCTCCGATGCGTGATCACCCGCCCAATGAATGAACGAGAACGTCGCCAGCGGAGCGAAGGCAGCCATAGCGAACAGCAGGATCCCCGCCAGGAACGTCCCGAGGCCGGCCTCACCGGCTGCGTCCGTGTTGCCGATTGCCGACAGGCCGAGGGTAAAGATCAAGGCCATCGCGATCTTCGAGAACAGCAACGCGCCGACGATCTCGATCCACCGTCGCATCCAGTGCCGCGTCGCCGACCAGGTCCAGCTCGCCATCGCGATCGGGGCGAAGACCACGAAGGCCACCAGAGCCACCTCCCGAACCAGCATCACGAAGTACAAGGAGATAGCCGCGAGAAGTCCCAGGATGACGGCGATCAGCACAGAGCCTCCGAGCGTCGGGACCGCCTGCAACGCCGTGATCGTCGTCAGGCGCTTGATCGCCTCCGCCGTTGCGGCGTTCCCGCCGAGGATTCCGACCGAGATCTGGTCGACCACGCTGCCCAGACCCGCGATGACAGCGACCGAGAACGGCACACCCGCCGTACCGATCAGCGCACCGACCACCGCGTGCCCCAGCCGCCCCGGCTCACGACGTACAGCGGCCGACACGCACTGAATCACGAACAGGCAGACCAGGATCGGCAGCGAGATCGCCACCATCAGGTCAAGGTTCTCCCGCCACCACGCCTGATCGAACCGCGGCGACGTGCTGTTGCTGAACGACTCGAACACCCATCCCGTCAGCTCGGTCAAACCCTTCGCCATCCACCGCAGAAACGACTGCCACATCGACTGAGCCGCCGCATCGGCAGCACCCTGCGCCGCGCAGACGCTCGGGTTCACCAGGCACTGAAGCCAGTTGTCCATCCCGACCTCCGATCAGGCGATGGTGATGCCACTGAAGAAGCGGATGATGCCGTTGGCCGAGCTGATCAAGATCGCCGCACCAACCGCGATCAGGCAGCCGAACTTGCCTTTGCTCGCGTAGCCGGCGTTGCCGTTGATGCTGCCCGTCCCCCAGGCCGCGGCCGAGATGACGAACACCGCGACACAGACAGCGAGGCCGAACGGAAGCAGTGCGCCGATCATGTGCTGAAGCGCCGGCAGGCCGGGCAGCCCGTCGGTGTTCGGTTGGATGCCAGGATCTGCGGTAATGATGAAGCTGGACACGTGGATTCCTTCGTTGATCAAGAGGAGGAGGGGTAGACCGGCGGCGCCCAGCCCAGGTAGGTCGCGCCCCACTTCGACTCGATGAGTTCGAACCGGACGCGGTACACACCGCCTTCGCCAGAGACGCTGTCGCCGATGTCGTTGGACACGATCTGGCCGTCACCGATGTGTACGGCGACGTGGCCGTACGGTCCACCGGTGTCCCAGAACAGCAGCGCTCCGACCGGCGGCTGCCGGTCATCTCGGTGCGCGTTGCCGGTCTGGAGCATCTGGCGCCACTGCACGGCCGCTGAGTAGTACCCGGAGTGCGGGCGGCCCCAGATGTTGGCCGCGAGGCGGGCGCACAGCTGGTAGTAGCCGTGACTCCCCACCAGCCGCAGCGCCCGCGCCACCGCCTCATCCGCGCCCGGCAAAGCGCCTGTACTCGCAGGCGGCGCCTGGCACTCAGCCGGCAACGACTCGGTAGGCGTCACGACGCAGGTGTCGTCGGCACGGGCCGCGATGGCCAGTGGCGCCATCAGTCCGATCCCACTGGCCAGCAGCGCGCTTGCCAGTGTCAGCTTGATGATCACAGCGACGTTTGGGCCGACGCCGACCAGAACTTGCAGGTGTAGACGCAGACCACGCTGACAGCCAGCGACCGGTCGATCGTCCTACTTTCCTTGCCGAACTCGACGGTCTGTTTGCCGCGGACGACGTACGCCTGCCAGCCCTGCGGGAGCCCATGCGTGTTCCGGAGCTTGTCCAGCTCCGGTGTGGTTTCCGCGTTGATCTCCAGCGCGTTGGCCCGAGCCTTCTGGAGGACGAGCTGCCTCCACTCGGCGAGTCCGGGCAGAAGACTGCGCGCGATGGCACCACCGGAACCGCCGGCGTCGGGGAACATGCTGACGGCGTTCTCCCAGTCGACGTAGCTGTGCTTGGACGCGTCGTACGTCCAGATCGCCCGCGCGAACTCGATCGCGTACTCACGCGAGTCAGCGGTGACCGGCACCTTCCACTCCTGCAACGGCGCCCGCGTCACCTGGACGTTGTCGCCCGGAACCGACGGGCCAACCGCCGTACCGGGTGTCCGTCGGCCGCAGCCGGCCAGCAGCACGACCAGCGCCGTACAGACAACGAGTGCCGCGGGGATCACGATCCTGGACCGGATCGACTTGTTCATGCGTGTTCCTCTCTTGGGGACTCGAGTACGGCGCAGCCAGGCGAATCCGAGCGCGGTCAGTGGCGGCGGGATGATCCGCAGACCGCCGAAGACGTGCAGGAAGAACCTGAGCTGCGCGCGGTAGTACCGAACGAGCCAGTGATGGCGAGGTACAGCTGGGTAGTTGTGCGTCATGCCGGGCTTCAACGGATGAGCCCGGAACTTTTTCCGTCAGGCGGCTCGCAGGAACCCCACGCCGACCAGTCGGCGGCGACCGAGGGCCCCTCTAAGCCCGAAAAACCGCAGGTCACGGCCGGACGCGGCCCAAATCCAGCGACGGACATCTGGATCCGCGAAGACCTGCCCCGGCGGCTGCCCGGAGGCGAGCCTGGCCAGCGCTGACCGGCCGGCGGCACCGCCACGCAGTAGCCAGCTGAAGGCTTCGGCCTGCTCCTTGGACGCGCCGACCCGTCGTAGACGGACCACGATGGCCGCGCGCTGGTACGACGTACCGTCGGCCGCCGCGGCAATCAGCAGCCGGGCGACCGCCGGCGCCATGCCCTGTCGGGCGAGCTCCTCCACGATCTGATCCAGATGGCCACCCAGCAGTGGCCTCGGCAACGCCTCTGGTTCTGGAAGTGGAGTCGTCAGCGGATGTTGCCGCCGGCGATGGACCTCCGCACGCAGTACGTCGGTCAGCCGCCACCGGACGAAGTTCGCGAGATAGCCCCACGTGACTCCGCCCGGCGGTACGACCACCGCCAGCTCGTGGCACCGCTCCCAGGCGATCAGCCGAGCAAGCTGCGCCGCCTCGTCATCGCCGAGAGCGATCCGGATCCTGCTCGGTAGCAGGGACACGATCCGCTCCTCGATCCCCTCAGCCAGCCGGCTCGACGGACCCTCCGCCCAGCCCGACCTGGCTGCGTCGCTGATAAGGACCTCCAACTCCACGTTCATCGGTGACTCCGTCCTGGGGAAGGAGAAGCGGATCGCTCCGGCTCCTCGTCGTACCGCCGTGCCACCAATCTGCTGCCCACAGCCCGATCCCAGAACCCGGATTTACTAGATCAAGGAGTCCTGGAATTAGCAGGCCCCTCATCCAGGACCCCGCCGTCCCAACCACCGCGCTTGCGTCCCGTCGAGCGCCTCACCGCAGGTGTCAGCACCTCCCGCGTCACGACAGCGACCTCAAGGTCCAGGCGCTCCGACAGGCGCCCAATCTGAGCCGCGACCTGTGCCGACGGCAACTTCCTCACGAACGGCGCAACAGCACGCAACGCGTTGACCTGACCACTCACGTGATCCAGGACCGGCTCCCACTTCGCCAACTCGACGTTGATCGCGAACTCCGCCAACGGACCAGCAGAGTCCAGGCACTCCTGCAGCCGTCGCGGCGACCGTTGGAACAGCTCTGCCACGTCCAGGCCGTCCGGCAGCACCGCCGCCTCGACCGCGCCGAACACCTCGTCCAGCGCCTTCAGGCTGCGTACCGCGCCTAGCCGGCCACCCAGGTCGGGATCGAACGCGACCACGATCTTGTTGCCTGGCGCAAGCTGTCGGATCGCCGATGCGTGCTCACGAGTGACCGCCGTACCGCAGGTCGCGACACCCGCCCACCGGCTCCCCAACTGATCCACCGCGAGGGCATCCATCACACCCTCAACCAAGACCGGCATCGCCCCACGCAACAATTTCCCGCGCTGCGCCAGCAGACCGACTGTAGCCTCCGATTTGCGGTACAGCTCTGTCGTCGGACTGTTCAGGTATCGCACCAAGCCGCTTCGAGCACGACCGACGAACCCGGCAAGCTCCAAGTCTGGGTTCTCGGCCGCGAACATGATCCGGTCACGAAACCGGTCGACGAGGTACCCGTTCATCGTCGGTGCCGACAGACCGGCCGCCATCAGACTCTCCTCGGCGAACCCCGACTTCCGCAGATGATCGGTCAACGCCGTCCAACTGTCTGGCGCATACCCGATCCCCCATGCAGGGTCAGTCAGAGCCATGCCCAGGCCACGATCACGCAAATGTCTTGCCGCCCAACCGTCCTGCCTGGCGTTCAGTTGCCGTTGATAGAACTCCCACGCGTGCCGATTGAGCTCCAGCGTCACCTTCTTCACGGCTCAGCCCAACCCCGGTCCCCGGGCCGGCGGATTCAGGTCCCCAACCAGCTGATCGTCAGCACCCTTCGACGTCACGACTGATCGCGGCCCCGACAAGATCTCGACCAACTGGCCCTTGGTGCCCTCGTGCATGACCGCCGTTGAGATCGGCATCGACAGCTGAGCTGCGCGGACGCGATCGAAGAACAACGCGAGATCAAACACGCAACCCGCGGTCTGATTGCGCGCCGCATCCTCCCCGGTCAGTACGACGATCACCTTGTCCGACCGAGACCACCGCCGTACAAGCCGCGCCTGCGCCGTCGACAAGGTGCCCTCGCAGACGGGAATCCCCACCCATTTCCCACCCGTCTCCCGGCTCAAGTTCGTCACCGCGATCGCGTCCATCGGATCATTCACGATCACCGGGACCGCGCCCTGCGTGAGCAGGTCCAACTGCTCCTCAAGACCCACCAGGACGTTCGACGGCCGATGAATCGCATTAGCCGGAGTCACCGGCCCCGCGTGACCATCCTCGCGAATGCCGACGAACCCGACCGGCGACAGCCGGTCATCACGCGCCACCAGCATCAACTGATCCCGATGCCGATCAACCGCGTCACCACCCGCCGACCACTCGACCAGCCCGGCCTTGACCATCGTCGCGTAGCTGACGCCGTCGCCCCGAAGATGGTCAGCCAGCCTCGTCGAAGCATCCGGCGCGTACCCGACCTTCCAATCCGCGCTGACCGTCAGCACGGACTCGGCCCCTCGCGCCTTCAAGTACTCCACCGGCCAGCCACCCGTTGCCCCAAGCAACTCACGGCGAAAGAACTTCGCCGCCGCCATATTCGCCGCGAGCAACCGTCGGCGTTCCTCCGCCGACACCACAAAACCCGGATCGTTCACCACTACCTCCGCAAGCTGTCGTCGAAACTGACAGCCCTGAAGGTGCTCGCTCACTCGCCCCGGCAGAACCCGGAATCACAGAACCAGGACCCCTGCAGGTCTCAGATCAGGGAAGCTCCACAACAGGCGCTTCCTCGTAGTCAAGAGCCTCACTCCGAGCCGGGCTACGTGGCCGCCTGCCACCAATCGGCCGAACGACGGGATCCTGCTCCGTCCATTCAAAGCCGAGCCCACCAGATCGAGCCAGCTGCTCGCCCGCAGAGTCGATCGCCTCGTCCAGCAACGCGATCAACCGTGCAATCGACCACACCGCCGATGCAGGGCCGTGCCTTCGCTCAGGTCCTGAGAACCGCTCGCCACCCGAATCGTTGTCCACGACAACAAACGTCGCCTGGCACGAACCCATCCGGAACCCGGATCTGCCAATCCAGGACCCCTACCTCCCGAGCTGCTGCCCGTGCTCGAGCTCATACCCCTCGAGCTCAACCGCAGGACGAGCGACCCCGCCCCGCCGTGAGGCTGCGTTGACGTGATGCTCGACAGCATCGATCAGCCGCCCTGCCACGCTCACCACATGCCCGCCCACAGTCCCGACCACGCGCGCCGACGGCCTAGTCCCCAACACGCTCGACACCGCGATCAACCTCTCCGAAGTCTTCGCCCAGGCGGCCAGGCGGCGAAGTCGCAGCTGCTCCTGAGGTTGCCACGGATCCAGCAGGTCTCTACGGACGGAGTCGAAATCGGCCGCGGCAAAGCAACCAACGGCGACTGCGGCTCTGATGCCGTGCAAGGTCCGTGGACCCATGAGTCCAGATCGTCCCCCACGTCCCCAACGGCAGCGATTCCCGACTCATGCGCCCTCCTTGCATCGCACCCCTAACAGAGGTGACGTGAGGCACGCTCAACGTCTCAGCCTTGCGGTTTTGGCTCTCCAGAAACGCGACGGATGTCCGCTGCAAGTGCGTCAGGGTTCGTGATCCCTACATATCCGGCAGTGGACTGCCAGAGGTTTCTGCATCAACCGAACCGGGGGCAGTCCCGTCCTCGCCCGCAGAAGCAGAGGTTCGGAAACCGCGACCTATGGTTTCCCCGGCGGCAATCGACTTTGGAGCTCATCGATCTGCTCGCCGGCGAGCTCGGGACTGTCCGGCAGGTTGGCCCGAACAGCAGAGATCGCTTCAATGAGCGCGAGGCTGTCTGCGTCTGGTGGTTCGCTGATCACCGAGTTGGCGATGTCATGATGTCGGGTAAAGAGCTGTTCGACCAACGAGTAGTAAGCCAGTACCGCCTCTAGGGCAGCAGCTTGCCTGTCCCCTTGGTCGACCAGCATGTTCACCCCAGTCTGCAGCGCGACGGAGTCGGATCCGGCAGTCACCAGCAGCCGGACCAGTGCACCGTCATTGTTAGGGACGACCCCGGAAATGGCTCCGGGAGACGGCGTGGGCTGCTGAGTGGCTGATCGGCCTTGAGCGCGCAGATCGCGGAGAAGCCCCCGCACATAGGAGGCAGTCTCGGCGCGTATCAGTATCCTCGTAAGAGATGCCAGGTCGTCCAAGCCCGTACTCAACCGCGCATCCACAAGGCTACGCGCAGCCCGGACAAGGTCACGCGGTACGCCCCCGGCCAAGCAGTGGCACAACACTAGAAAAAGGTCAGGGAATCCGGTCACACGGCGACGAAGCAGCGCCAAAGACTCAGACACCGTGAACTCTGGCAGCCATACCACTTCGTCGAACGACGTATCCACAGCCGTGCGAGTGGTAGCGATCCGACGCTCGAACTGCGCCAACGCCTCTTCCGAGACGGTCACTAGGTAGATGCAGCCCGGCACATTGAAAGTCGCCTTGATCTGATTGAGCAGACCCTCGGCTGCCTGCGCGCTAGCGATCCGGTCCATTTCATCGATAGCGACGAGCAGACCGACGCCATGTTTGTCTGGAGGCTTGGCCGCGACTGTCTGTGCAAAATTCCGGTAGCGCCGTACCAGCTCAGGCACCGTGATCGGCTGCTGCGCCAGCTGACGCGTCCGGCGCCATCCAGTCCCAACTAGCCAACGGCTCGCGGTGAGACTGCGTTCACTTTGCAGTGTCTGCAGGTAATGGATCTGTCCCAGCTCCTTGATGGCCCGCCGGGCCAGGTCCCCTGAGCCACCGCGTCCTATCTTCCGAGCGGCGATGTTGGCGCCGATGAAGCCACAGGCGATCACGAGTTTTGCGCCGGAGCTGACCGCAACGTTCAAGCCAACAGCCCGGACAATCAGGTCGGAAAGTTCCAGCGGAAGCCGTGCTGCCGGGTTGGTGCGGTCGCCCCAACTGTGCACGACGTACGCGAGTCCGACCACAAGGCACAGCGATCTGATGATAGATCTCGTGACTCGAAGCGTCACATGGCCTGCCTGCGTCCGCGCCCGGTATCGCTGACCGCCGTCGGCTGCGATCACAGCCTCACATAGCTGAGCAAACAGATCCAGCAGGAAATCACGCGGCGCATAGTCGACCGGCGCCTCTACGAACACCGAAATCGGCTTACGCAGCAGATGCTCTGTGCCTGCGGACTGCTTCCGGCGACCCGAGATCGGCTCTTGGGCCTCGGCGGCCGGCGTAGTGACCGATCCGAGGATGTGTCTGAGCAGCGTTGTCTTCCCCATTCCGCGACGCCCACTCACCGCGATTGCGGTAGCTCCAAGCTCGGTCACAAGGCTCGCGATGCGGCGCGATCCAGCGCGTTCGATCCAGCGATCCGCAGTATCGGCCGCAGCGAGCCCTTGCGCAGAGTTCGCCCATAAGCGTGTTGGAGTCGATCCGCTGACCTCGGCGTTTACCAGAATCCGAAGCTGTGGATGGAGAAGTTCCTCAACCCGCTGCCCCCAGGCGATGCAGCAATTCGCAGTCCAATTCGCAAGTCGGAGGAACGCGACTACGAAGAGCACGTTGGCGACCACCAGCAGCCCACCACCAACCAGCCCTGCACGCTCGACCGACTTCGCCGCAAGCTCTGCGATATCGCCTACAGACCTGTCTCCCTGGGCAGACCACCACCCAGACAGCGAGTAGAGCTCGGCGGACGCAACTCTGACCAGCAGTTGCGCTGCCACGAGAGCAACTCCGAGGGAGAGATAGGCAGTTCGACGTTCCTCGAGAGTCTCCCGCGCCAGCCGCCGATTGAGGCCCGACACACAACGGGACCGAACTCGCGGTGTGGCTGAAGGAACATCCGCGAACTCACGGAGCGCCTGGGCACCTGAGTAGACCGCCCTCAGCACGAGCCATGCGACCGCAAGATCGACGATCCGGGGCACAAAGAGCCCCCACTGCTTCAAGCGACTCAAGCGACGCGCCACAATCCCCCTCCGGGGCACCACCCATGTCCGACTGGTCCCATGAGCGATTGAGCCTAGGCCGTTCAGGCACCAGAAGCTTGTTGTCTGGCGCGTCGCCAACAGTCCGCACCAACCCCAGCAGGCATTGCTCGTACCTCAGGCGATGACGCGCAGGCCTGACATCGTCTCGCTGTATCAGCCAAGCCTGATCAGGAGTAAACCAAACCGGGCAGATGCATCCGACACGCAGGGAGCGCCTCAGATAAGGGTCATCCGAAGTCCACGGCTCGACCGCTCGAGCGACTGTCAGCAGTCACGACCCCAGGGCCAGCCACTCGCTGCGCTACTTCGTGCCTCAAAGGAATCCCGTTCGAGCGCAACGAGAGCTGTAACACCGGCGCCGCGACACCGATGCTCCCTGTGAGGGGATGGGGGCAGCAAACAACACCCCCGCTAGACATGGACGAACTGTCTGCACGATTCGACCTGCTCAAGCTTGAGCTCAGCGAACTACAGCAGGCTATCCGCGCTGCCGACACCATCCTGTTTCAAGTCAAGGGCCTGGCTGTCACAGTCGCTCTCGGATCAGCCGGCATAGGCCTGACCACCGACCGTCCCCTTGCCGCAGGGCTAGGCGTGATCTCAACGGCGGCATTTGCGTTAATAGACGCTCATCGGAAGGTCGTGCAGCGCCGGCTGTCGGCGAGGTCCATCGAGATAGAGATGGCCGTGGCGAGCAACAAACTCTCGGACATCCTCGCGCCCGAGAGCAGCCTCCACGTACCAGGCATGGCAACCCATCTGACACGAAGCTATCCCCGTCGTCTGAGACGGCTGCGCGACGTACTTGCTCAAGTGGCCAGGCTGCAGACAAGCACACTTTATGTAGCTCTGTTGGCCCTGTCCGTACTGGCCATCTACCTCACTTGAGATCAGACATCGTCGGGTGTGGATTGATCGCGCTTCGCCCAGACCAGAGATGCGATCCCAACAGGCCCGATCCTGGCAATGGCGAACTGCTGTAGTTCAGAAACCAACTCTGAGCTACAGCAGCCACCAATTCATGGGCAGCGGCTGCCCCGCTATCGGTCAGTCGAGCCAGTGAACGGTGCGGGCCACCTGGTGGACGGCAGCAGCCTTCGCGAGCAGAAGTTTGCGGTAGGCGACAGCCTCGGGACTGACATCCGTCAGGACCAAGGCGCCATGCCCGATCAGATGTGCGCTCGAGGTACAGGCCACATCGAGTGTCAGGGCTAGTAACTCCGGGCTGATGCCTGTCCCCCACACCGGACCTGCGTGCAGGAGATGGAGATACCCGAGCGGCGTGCTGTGGGTGACCTGACTCAGCAAAGTGTAGGCCACCTCCAACCAGCCCGGCTCGTCGAAACCGACGCCGAAATCGCGAAGCATGCTGGCGATTGGCGGCAGCGGAACGCGGTTTTTCGCGATGTCGTCCGCCGAAGCATCACGCAGTACGCCGTCCGGCGGAGCCAGCAACCTCTCGGCAACAGCTCGCTGGACCCCACTGCCGGCGAGCGTGTCGATCGTGCTCTTGCGCATGGCTCGGAATGCGTCGAAGTACTGCTTAGCGCGCGCCTTGAACTCGTCCTCGGTTACGGCGAACCGCCAGGCGAGCCGGGCTGCTTCCTCGAGCAGCATGCGCGCCGAGCAGACCGCGATTACCTCACTGCCCGGTTGGTTGTACGTCGCCAGCACGCCCTCAAGCAGCGACCGTCCACCGGAGAACGTCAGCATCTGCTGCAGGACGATTTCGCGGCGCTGCCACGGATCGAACGAGACCGCCTGCACGCCCTCGTAGAACGCTTCCGCGGCGGCGACTACGGCGTCCGCCGAGTTGAGATCCGGAAGGTACGACGCGTCGTCGATCACCGCGGCCAGCGGTCGCAGGATCGTGGTGGCGTCCGAGCGCCGGGCTTTGCCCACTTGCGCCGGTGCCTTGCGGACTCGGCTGAGGCCGTGCAAGGCAACCGCTGCGTCGCAGACCTTCTCGGCCAGCGCGACAGCCTCGTCCAGGAACGCATCCATTGCGATCTCAGCCGGCCAGACCTCGGGGACTGCAGCTGCCGAACCTAGCAGGATGCTGACAACGCCGGCAGCCGCAGCCTGCAGGAACAAGGCTTCGTGGTCGGCGCGGAGGTCAAAGGCCGGGACACCATCGCCGGTCAAGCTGCTCTGCAGTCCCAAGTAGTTTCCGTGACCAGCGTGCGCGAGGATCATCACTGCACCGCGTAGGCCAGCCATGTCGAGAAGCACGCGGCCACGGGCTTGGCGAACGATGCCCAGCTGACCGGCCAAGAAGTCGCGCAGGAGTTCGTCCTCCGAGGTCACCGGCTCGACATCGATCCAGCTGTGGGACTGACCGGTCAAATCCGCGACTCTGGGGATCGGCAACAACCACCGCGCCAACCCCATCGCATCGACGTCGGCCTTCTCGAACGATACGCAAAGCCGATTGCGCTCTTCGCGCAAGTCGCCGAGAATCCGTCGACGGCGCGCCGGTTCCTCGCCAATCCACAACCACCGGAGACCCTCGTTGAACAGACTTCTCGCCAGTGCGCCGACCACAGTTCCGGCGAAGCCCGCGCCAATCATCGACTCGGCACACGCGTAGCGCTGCCGGGCGAGCATGAACGCCTTGCCCGCGAGGAATTGCTCCGGCGGCACGTCGAGGTCATACACGATGGGCAGAGTGTCGAGGTGAAGCCGCAACTGGCGGGTCGCCGCCCGCAACCGCAGGATCTCGGCCGACTCCATCCGCCCATCCGGACGCGTCGTCACACCACTCATCGTTCAGCCAATCTTGTCATTCACGAATCCCGAACTGGGGGGAATGCACACCAAGTGTGCGCCTCGGCTTGGCTGCACCCAAGGGGGTTTCAGTCCGATGCAGCATGTACACCACCTGGACACGCCGCATCGCGTCGGCAGCAGGACGTCCGAGCCACCTACACTCTGTGAGCGGGGAGGGGCTCGCGCCAGATTGCATCAATCTGGGCTCGGCGAGTGCAAACGTATGTCTGATATCGATCATGCTGGCGTCGGCTCGGGGTCCCCAAGCTCGATGTACCTTGGCGAGGTCAGCATCACTGGGTTTAGGTCATGCTCTGACGTAGTTGTGAGGTGCCCCGACCAGCTGCTCCTGGCTGAACATAGTCGAGATCTTCGTCGGCATCATCACCCGCCAAACCATCCGCCGCGGCACCTTCACCTCCGTCGGCGACATCCACGACGCCATCCGCGACTTCATCGACGCCTACAACGACCGCGCCAAACCCCTCACCTGGACCAAGAACGCCGACACCATCCTCACCAAGATCAACCGTAAACCAACTTCAAACACGCGACACTAGCTCAGGTTTGAACCGTTCCCGCTTCGGTGGACACCTGGGGTAGCTGCCCGATTCGTCGGGAGTTTGTAGATGGGTTCGACTCGTCGTAGTTTCAGTGAGGAGTACAAGCGCGAGGCGGTGGGTTTCGTGCTTGCTGGTGGCCGGTCGGTTGCTGAGGTCGCGCGCAATATCGGTGTTCACGAGATGACGTTGGGTAGATGGGTGAAGAAAGCTAAAGACTCCGAGGAGCCGGCGGTGCCTGATGATGGCCCGTTGGGTGAGTCCGAGCGGCTGGAGCTGATCCGGTTGCGGGAACAGGCCAAGAATGACAAGGCCGCGATTGCCGAGCTGCAGATGCAGGTCGAGTTCGCGAAAAAAGTAGCGACCTGGTTCGCGAAAGGAAAGCAGTGATTTTCGCTGCTGTCGCGGATTGGGCTGATTCCGATGTTTATCCGGTGGCGTTCATGTGCGCCGAGCTGGGTGTCTCCAGGTCGGGCTACTACGCCTGGCGCAAAGCTGCCCCGTCGCAGCACCAGACCGACGACGAGGCGTTGATGGTGCTCCTGCGGCATCTGCATGCTCAGGCGCGCGGGAACCCTGGCGTGCGGCGGATGCGCGCGGAGCTGGCCGCTGCCGGGCACCGGGTCGGGCACAAGCGCGTCTACCGTCTGATGCGGCTGGCCGGGCTGCGTGGCCGGCATCCGAAGGCCTGGAAGCGAACCACGGTCCACGGCGACCATCCAGTCAACGCACCAGACCTGATCGACCGCTCGTTCACTGCTGACGAACTGAACCAGAAGTGGTGCGGAGACATCACCTACGTCAAGACCTGGACCGGCTGGGCCTACGTCGCGACCGTGATCGACCTGCATTCGCGCGCCATCATCGGCTACGCGATCGCCGACCACATGCGCACCAGCCTCGTCACCGACGCGCTCGACATGGCCATCGCGAACCGGAAACCATCGGCCGGTGTCATCTTCCATTCCGACCGCGGCACACAATACACATCCAGCGAATTCGACCGGTACTGCACAAAAGCCGGAATCCGCAGATCGCTCGGCCGGACCGGGATCTGTTACGACAATGCGGTATCCGAATCAACATTCGCGACTTACAAGAAAGAACTCATCCACACCCGGCCCTGGCCGGACCTTAAAACCCTCACGGCCGCAACAATCGACTGGGTAGATGACTACTTCAACACTATCCGCCGTCACTCCACTCTCGGATATTTGACACCCCGAGAATACGAGCTAGGGTTCAGAGAAATCAACCAACTGGCAGCCTAAACCGGCGTCCAAAAAAGCGGGAACACTCCAGTTCTCCTGCCTGCGCGACCCTCGAGCTTGAGATGCACGTTCCCGGGATCTCCATCCGATCCGATCCGCCAGCCCCGGCGGACCATCAGGCACGGGCACCGAGTGGTCCGCGGCGATCTTGGCATCCAAGCCCTAGATCACCTGGCGCAGACTCTTCATGATCTCCTTCCGCTGCTTCAGCGACGACCTGACCACTTCGGCCTAGGCCGACATCAGCGCCCAACCACTCGCCCTGCTCCTGCAGGTGACCAGCGAGACCATCGAGCGGCGCCTGCAGCCAGAGGAGAGCAGGCCGCATCGGAGCGCGAGAAAAGGTTCGTGGGAGATCTGTCGGCTTCATCAAGGCGCCAGTACAGTACTGCGCACGCGTGGCGGTTCTTCGAACTCGCCACCGCTGGGGGGGAATGTGGCTGGCCAAGTTACCAAGGCCGAGGCGTTGCAAGCACCGGTCGAGTCGGATGAGATGGAGCGGCTCTTCGTCCACGAGAAGTTCGAGGTCATCCGCGAACAGGCCACACTCTGGCTTGAAGCAGAAGACTTCAACAGCCGCGGCTACTACTGGTTAGCGCGACTCGACCGCCACGATCGCGCTTACGGGCGGGCATTCGCGAACCTCGAGACCGCCTACGCGCTCAACCCACTGAACATCGATGTCGTCACGGTCTACCTGGACGTTCTCTTCTGCGTCGACGCCTTGCGGAAGGCCTGGTTGTTCCACGACAGCCTCCCCGCCGTGATCACCGGCAACTCCCGAGTCAAGTTCGAGCTCTCCTGGCTGTACCGTACGGCGGGTTGGCCAGCTCTCGCGCGAAAGGTGTTATACGACGACCACCCGAGCTATCGCACAATGTCTTGGCACGAGCGGATGCGTTCGCAACTGGTCGTACTGACGATCGACAGGCTCACGCGTCGACGCGAGCTCCGCCAACTGAAGGCCGTTCGGTCAGCAGACCTTACCGTCGCGATCATCGACGCGCAGAGCTTCTCAACCCAAACGCAGCGCTTCCAAGCGCACGCCTCCGTCGATCAGACCATGATCGACCTGGCTCGCCGAACCGCACGGATCCGCGCAGTGGATGTACAAGGTACGCGCCTCTGGCTCCTCTGTTCGGTGATTGCGGGACTGGTCTGCACAACGAAGCTTCATCGCGACGTTCAGTATTTGGTCGCCTTGCCGATACTGGTCACGGTCACCTTCGCCATGGTCGGAGCATCGGCTTGGATATTCAATCGGATCTCGACCTACGTGCGGGCAACCCTCGCCACCAGCCTGGCGGCGCTGGTACCCGCCGGCCTTGGAGTACTAGCCCTACGTAGCACGGAGGGTGATCTACTCCACTGGCTGGCTACCTCCGTCGTCTTTGCGACAGCCGTAACCGGCGGCATAGGAGCTCTGTACTTCTTGGCGCTCGCGTTGTGGTCACTAACCGGCCGCGGGCTCTATCAGGCGAACTGCCTAGGCTGGATCGTTGGAACCCTCGCACGCATCTCCGCAGGACTGGCCGATTGCGACGAGAGAGCGAGCTGGCCGCAGCGTCGCGAGTGGATCCGTGACCTCGAAAGGGTCGCCAGACTCACCGAAACGCACCTGGCTGATCGGGTCACGTTCGCAGACGCCAATACGCGGACCTGGCTCAACGCTCACATGAGGGGTGTCGGCGAATCGATTCGCCACCTCAAGCGACATCTCGTTGCCCCGTCAAGACAGGGATGGACGACCTTCGAGCGGACCCTCCGTCAGCAACTCCACGCGTTCGCCACGGAGAACTGGCACGCTGCGCACTTCAGGAAGCCGCCCGAACCGAGCCGCCTGTCTCGCCGCGAGCGGGCACTGTCAGGCGTAAAGCTCATTGCAGGGTCGTTGGCTCCAGGGCTCATCTATCTCGCCATTGCCCCGCTGATCGGTGCCGACAAGGACGTCTTGCAGCGTGCTGCAGCGCTCAGTGGGGCGTGGCTGCTGCTCTCAGTATTACTCGCGCTGGACCCAGCGTTCAGAGAAAAGACATTGCTGGCAAAGGAGATGCTCAACACGTGGAGTCCACTCCTCAACCGCAAGACCGACAGCCAAGAGAAGCCCGCAGAGACACCTCGTTCGTAACCACAGCAGCCAGCATCGTGAACCCCGGGCCTAGACCCTGTGCGTCAGATTCTGCAGCATGGCTAGTTCGGCAGAAGGCAGTGCCAGCGTTAACAAGCAAGGTGCACGAGGTCAGCGTTCACTTCTCCGGCGCGTCGGCCAGTCCGTGAGATCGAGCACTCGCCAGCTGATCGATGATGTTATCGACTCGTACTGCTTCGGCTTCGACGTCCTACTGGGCGACGACCCGCATACCGCGCGCACGACGTATCACTCGTACCGAGGGCGGCCTGTGTATCTCCGATTGCTTAGGCACTCAGACACGAACGAACGATGACCCGAGCGCCACGGCGGTCGGCCTGGCCCCGGGGACCGACGCAGAAACTCAGCCACTGCCACGAAGCGCCAGCCTCAGGGATAGAGGTTCCAGCCTCGAGAGTTGACCTGCGTTCTCAATCGCTCGGCGCGCTGATTCAATGCAGGTAACGCCGCTAGCTCGATGTCTCGCTCAGCTCGAACCCTTGCGATCTCATTCGCGAAGCGCTCGCTTTCGGTCTCACCTGCGCTGGCACGCTGTGCTTCGAGGCTGCGGATCTCGGCGGTGAGCTGTTCGACGCGGTCCTCTACGTCCCCGCGCTCATCTACAGCGTCAAGCCAGCTCATGAACTCCTCCGGCACCTCGGCTTCAGGGTTCTTGTGCCGTGTTCCTTTCACGGTTGGAGTCGACCCGATCCACCGGATGATTGGATACGCAATCCAGTCGGCCCGACTGCCGTGTTTCTCCGCTGAGCGTCCCGACCTGTAGCCAGCCGCGAAGGATGTCTTGATGACAGCCTCGACGTCATCACGGATCTCGCGCAGGTCTACCGTTCGAGCCTCCGATGACTCCGCGGCTTGAGGGCCTTCGCCGAGTGGTTCCGCGCCACTCTGTATCTCGGCCTCGATTCTCTCAACGAGCGCACCAGCTGAGGCTGCAATTGCTGAGGTTGCCTCAACCTCGCTGGGATCGAACTTGACCGTTCCTGCGGGTGTAGCTGCTTCCCTGAGCCGCTTGAACAGCTCGCTCAACCGTGCCCTGAACAAGACCATGGCGAACGCCACTACCCCCGGCCAGACGATGACTTTGGCCGACTCATTGACCTTGTCCCAAATCTCTACTCCGTGCATGTTCAAAGTCTGTCGCATCTGCGGATCATCCGACTGCGACGCCACAGCGTGCGCACAGCACGCGCCCTGCACCGAAAGGCGGCCCGCTGATGAAGACAGCTATCTGCCTGATCGCCGCCGTGGACCTCGCCGCTCGTCTGACCGGCGTGCGGCCCATCGAGCGGGTACCACGTGCCGTTTGCGTGGACGACGCGATGACCCTCCCTGCGGCGAAACCCGAATCCGTCGCGAACCTCGCGCCCGTACACGCTGTCGACCACAAGGACCTAGACCACCAAGCCGTACGGCTACGGCGGCTACCACCACGACGACTGCGACTGACGACAGCTGCGAGGAACTTTCAATAGGCCCACGCCGGCGCGCCAGAAGCAATCGACATCCCCTGGGGCGAGTGTCAGTCTGTTGCGCAGTAGCGCTTCTATCCGGCAAGCAGACGCCTCGGGTGCGCGGCTCCCGCTTATCTAGAGCAGCGAACTCCCTCGGCTGCGTAGCCAAGGGACGGCTTAGCCGCCGTCGGGGTGGGGCCGCCGATCCGGCGGTCCTCGCCGTCGAGGTCCCACCGGTCGATCTGCTCGTTGGGTTCGGCCAGCGAGTCAACCTCGAGGACCCGGACGACCCCGGTTGCGGAGAACCAGCCGATCTGCCCCTCGCCACCACCCATCAGGCAGTCTGCCGACGTCAACGGCGACGGATCCGATTAGGCAGTTGTTCGCGGGAACACCTCGATGGTTCGGTATCGGGCCCGGGTACAGGCGACGTAGATCTTGCGGTGCAGGTCTTCGGTCGACGAGAGGCCGGAGCCGAGAGCAGCGCGCTCGTTGTCGCGCAGACGGATCCCCACCCTGTCCCACTCTCCGCCCTTCGCCTGATGGGTTGTCAGCCCTGGGACCGGCCGGTCGGTGAGCGTCATCCGGTCCCGCAGTAGGGCCATCCTGCTGGTATGAGCGGAATGCGGCGGGCGAAGATGCCGAGCGGACACCACTCTGACGACCTCGACCAACTCGAGGTAGGCGTGCTTGACCGCCTGGGCCCCTGCGGACCGCAGAATGTCGACTACGCGCTGAAGGCCCGGCTCCAATTGCCGCAGAACATCGCGATCGTGAATGTTCAGCGCGGTCAGGGCATCAGTGACGTAGGTTGCGTCCAGGTCGAATATGTTACGGGTAACGTGGTTTAGGAGCAGGGTTGCGGCAGCCTCCTCGTAACCGCCCTTGAAGGCGTGAAACGCGAGTGGCAGTACACCGCTCACGGCCCAGAGCTCCTTCCACCACAGGGCGAGGACAACGTCCATTGGCTCGGGGTCGATCGGGAGAATGATCTCCCGACCTTCCCGCAAACGGGCTGCGAGATCGCGCTGCTCCTCGGACTGCCATCGAAATGACCGCGTCAGCGGCAGGGTCGGGATGCCTGCACGCGCGAGCAACTCGGGGACAATGTGCGGCCTGGCACCTCGGAAGAGATACAGGGCCTGCCACGGATCCCCGATGAGTGTGACCGCGACACCCGACTCCACAGCGGTCTCGATGATCTCGATATCGAGATCATTCGCGTCGAAGATCTCGTCGACGACGAGCGCCCGCATCGAGCTACCGAGCCGTTCGCGGGCACGCTCCTTGCAGGCGGGATCCTGCAGCGCCATTGCGAGGATGTCCCGGACATCCTGGTGGGTACAGATGCCTTGCAGCATCAACGGGACAATGTCGACTGCGGGCATACGGTTTGCCCAGTTTGGTGCGAAGCCCGCTCGGAGGTGGACGTGCCGGCCGTGGAGTTCAAGTGTGTAGACGGAGCGGGTGGACGTCGTTCCACCGCAGGCGGCCCAACTGTCGCGGACGTCAAGCCGGATGTCACCGTCGGGCCACAGGGCCTTCGTGTCGGGCCACTCAATGAGGCCCTGGCGAAGAAGGTCATGAAGGAGATCAGACATGATCGTGTCGAGTGTGACGATACGGTGCGGCCATGTCAGGGCGTCCGTTCCCCAGAGCCGTTGGACGCGTCGGCGAAGGTTGTAGGTAGCTGCGCGGGTAAAGCTGACGGCTACGACTGCCCGCTGGTCGTATCGATAGCCGTCAGCGAAGCGGTGGACGCCAAATCGTTGTGCGGATACGGTCGTCTTGCCAGTGCCCGGCCCGGCTTCTACAAAGACGCAGGTCAGCGAGTTCGCCGCGGCGTACCGCTGCTCTGTGGTGAGGGTGTCAATTGCGCCGGCGGCGGCAAGTGCGTCTGTCACTGCGCAGCCGGCTCCTCTTCCCCTTCGGGAGCAGTACTCAGCGCTGGTGTGGAGTAGAGGAACTCGAAGACTCGCGCGATCGGATCTGGAACATGCACGCTCCTACCCGCCCCGTCTCTCGCATCGCGAAGTAGACCTGCTACGGCCTCAGCGAACTCACCCTTGCGACGAGCACCCGGGCCCGCTGACACGGTGACACCGTCTGCCTTGTGCCGGCTGCGGAAGATGTCGCGGATCGCTTCGGGTGTCACCTGGTCGGGAATGTCGAGGCCGATGGCATCGAGCGCCTCCCCGATGAGCAACTCATTCCCGGCTGTGAGCTGCGGTTCGAGGGTCGGATGACAATGTTCGACGACCAGAACCGCCGGATCGTGAGCGGACGCCCAGGAGGGCTGAGCCGGAGCCTGGTCGAAGTCCAGGTCGCTGTCTCGGAGCACAGCGATCCGACTGCACAACTCGTGGTCGCGCGTAGCGAGAAGACGCACCGCCCATGGCCCGACCTTCGTCCCCATCGGGACAATACTCAACGCGTCAACGAACGCCTGTTTGTCCACATCCGCGCCGGCCCAGACCCATCCGAGCTCACGGAGAACAGCAGCTTCGGTCACGCCTTCGACCAGGAGGACCCGTTCGGCGAACAGCGACGCGGACCGGCTGGCATCCAGATGCAGGCGCGCTTTGCGAAGCACTTCGGCAGCATCTGTCAGGGGAATGTCGGAGATCGCTCGCGAGACTCGCTGCCCGCGGTGGTCACGGCGCACGATGACTAGCTCGGTCGGATCGCAGGAGCTGATGATGTCGCTCGCATGGCTGGACAAGATCACTTGGAGCTCAGGACGGAGACGGACCTGGCGGCGGAGGTAGCGGACTAGCGAGTGCTGGAGCTGCGGGTGTAGGTGTGCTTCCGGTTCCTCGATGAGAAGCGTGACGTGAAATGGGTCGTCGGGGAAGAAGGAATCTTCGGCGCTCTCGCTCTCGGCACGGGCCTGACGCAGCACTCGGTCGGCCTCGGCGATGTCCGTCATTTCCGGCTCGGCGGGCATCTGCTGGTCTGCCGGCGGTTGGCTCGGTTGTCCTTCTGCTGCTCCCGCCGCCTCGGCTGCTTCAGTGGCTGCTGCAATCTCGGTAGCGTCGGGGATCGCCGCCAAGGTGACTGCGATGTGCAACAGGTTCACGTACCCAAGCGCCACGACCTCGAGCGGCAAAGCCTGAGCCCGCCCTTCCACGCTGGCGAGCATGAGCTCGAGTACTCGGGCAAGGTAGCGATCGTCGACGACCTGACCACGAATGTACGGCCAGTTCCGGGAGACACCGGCCGACAAGGCACGCAACTGTTCGCTGACACGCTCCTCCAGGCCCACGAGGATATCGTCGGTCGCGAGCATCTCCAGCAACCCGGAGGCCCGGCCGCGCAGGTCGGACAGATCGCGACCGCGACCGCGATTCTGCTGCTGCGCTCGCAGGAGTTCGACCAAGACGCGTGTCTCCCGACGAGCCAGCTCGTCGAGCGGGTTGCGCCACGCCGGCAGGTGCACGAGAAGTGTTCTGGCTTCGATGTCGCTGGTGCTACCAAGAGCCTTGGTGGTGACAGTTCCGAGGCTGCGATGCAGGGTCCGAGCCCATTGCGCGGCGACGGTTCCGGGAGCTGAGCGTCCGCTTTGGGCCTGAAGCTGGCGACCCAGCGGACCCTCGGCGCCGGCATCCGCCTCGAAGCGGTACTCGACCTCGATGTCCCGATCACCGGCGCCGAGGGCAGCCGCAGAATGCCGTGGCAGGTAGGGGAACCGTCTACCATGACCGAGGTAGACAGCATCGCTGAGTGTCGTCTTACCTCCACCGTTGGCGCCACAGATGACCGCGAATCGCCCCGGCAGGTTGATCTCAAGTGGATGCTCCGCAGCTCCACGCAATCCGCGCACTCGCACACGGCTCAGGTACATGTAACGACCTTCTCCACTGGACGGCGCATTGAACGTACACGCTGCGCACACCTTTCGGGGTGCACCACGGGCGCTGGCGCAAACACACCACGACGGAACTCCTCAGGAACGATCTGATACGACAATCATCCTTCCAGCAAGTCAATGCGCGCAGTCAGGCGTCAGACGAAGGTCGCGCCTGACTGGTCCGGACGCGCCTTCGGTGCAGACACCTCTGCGAGAAACGCAGCACAGAGCTCAGCAACGGTCTGAACGGTCGGCAAATCCACCGCGCTGTGGAACGCACCGGGGTCTTCGGTATTCATCCCGAACAACGCGTCACCCGTTGCCACCGGAACAGCAACAAACGAACGCCACTTCTCGCCGGGGTTTCAGCCGGGCGGGTGTCGGCGCGTCCTTGCCGTCCTACCAAGCGCGCGACTCCCGCGCATCCATAGCAGAGAAGGTCTCCATACCGCGGCCGCCGCCGCTCCATACACCGTGCGCATCGGCGTCTGGTTGCCTCGGCCAGCGCGCTTGATGTACACCAGTCGGCGATTCGGCTTCTCACCCTCCACCAGATACAGGAACACCCGTGCGCCGGCATCCCACCCGCCATACAGATAGGACAGACCCGCAAGAGTGGCACTGGTCGTTTCACCAGCCAGTTCCTGCCTCCGCAGAGTTTCGCCCGGATCCAACAGGGCCAACTTTCCCAAAGGACCCCGACGATCGTGATCTGATCGATGCCGTGAATCTCATAGGCGTCGGTCAGATGGGGCCGAACTCGGTGATGCCGAGGCAATGGGTCGTGTCGCCGCCAAGGCGGGCGAGGAGGGCGAGCGCGTGCGGGTGACCGGTCTGGACGGTGATCATCGGGCCGGGGAGACCTTAGGGAACCACGCCGACGCGATGTCGCTGCCACGTCCTGTGCTGATCGAAAGACTACGTCTGGGCTCGTCGTGCAGGCGGCAGCGGCCTTCAATCATCCCTTCTCAACGGCGAGAACATCTGGTCCGAACGCTACGGCGCCTCGAAGGGAAAATACTGGTCGCTCAACCCGCGATCAGGATCCCGCTGACACCTCATCCAATGTCGCTCAGCCACGAAACCTTGCCGTTCGACCAGTAGCACGGCCCCTGCACGGTCGTGAAGATGTGCAACGCAGTTTCAACCCAACGCCAGGAATCGGTGACGGCAGGCTCATACCCTCATCCCCAGGCCTTGGCCGACTCCGAGGCGTAGAACCTCACTCGCAGAGGCCGGCCGCCGTTCTTCTTGCGCGCATGAACGAGCGCCTTCGCCTGAATCTCGACCTCATCTCGCGTGCGAGAGGGACCGCCGAAGAGGCCAACGTAGACGGTCCCGACCCTACTCACCTTACCGCTGAGAGCTTCGAGGATGTGGCCGTCGTTCGATGAGAGGGCCATGCCGTGAATAAACAGCGTACCGCTGAGCCGGCGGAGTCGATCAAGACAGTAGGTGAGGTATGCACTGCGAGCGATCCTGGCCTCCTTGTCCGACCGGCTTCCCTCAGTTACGACCAACGGGTAGAGGTCAGCAAGCAAGTTCGATCGGAGCTGCATGAGCAGTGGACCGTTGCTGAGTTTAAGCTTGTGCACCTTCCGGTTACTGACGTAGAGATGCACCGCCCGTGAAGGTAGAAGATCTCCTGACTCTTCGCCTCCTCCGGGCGCCGCCATGGGAGCGCCCCATCATGTCGTCCAAACCCATCTCGCATCACGACGCCTCCGGCGATGTGCTTCTGCATCGCTGCCCAGTCTCCCTGACAGTTGCCAACTTCAGGTCAGCGCGGCTGGGCTCACGAGTCGCCTTGCCGGTCCCGAATGAAACTTGGAGAACCTGATCGAATGGCCACCACGCGTACAGCCTCCTCCGGATCCACCACCTGAATCCCAACCTGCAACCGCAGAGCTTCGCGATTCTTGAGTACACATTGGTCGTCAGTCACGAACGCGTCGTGGCCGGCCATCCAATGCGCCGACAGATGGTGCACGTCATGAATCCGTCGGCCCGGATCCTTATGGCCGGTCGCCAGCCCCTTGGCCAGGAGGATCCTCTTGATCTTCTCGTCGATATCCCCCATCGCGCGAACTACAAGAACGTCCCGACCGCCGAGAGGGGAGAGGTTGAGCCGGAACGGACCGGGAACCTCTCCGATAGTTGGACGATCCTCAAGCCATGCGAGATTTGCAGCTCGCGCCTCAGCAGGCGCGGTCGTCTGGTCGTAGGAAAAGGCAGTCGTCAGCCACAGTTCGACGATGCCATCCTGAGCCAACTGGAGGAGTCGATCGATGCACTGACGGCGGTGTTCATCCTGTGCAGCGGCTATTACGCAGCTCGTGTCGAGAGTGAGCCGGACCATCGGTCCCATGGAATCCCGGTAGTGCCTGCAGTACAACAGTGCGAGCTGCACATCTGCCCCGAGCCAGACGCGATCGGGCACAACACGTCCCGTGGACAGCCATGACCGAGCCTCGCTGACCTTTGCGAGCACGGACCCATTGACAGGCGTTGCTGACAAACTCATTCGGGGCCTCGGCTGGCGCTCGAGCAGCGCAGTAGCGATTGGCGTGGAGGTGACTACCTCATCGCCGGCGACTGGCGCGTAGACGAGGCTGAGTTGATCTACGTCCAGCACAACGACGACATGGGCGAGCCCGCGGAAGCGGAATACGAGGCCTATCCAACGCTGGTCTACGTCGACCGAACGCACCGCGCAGACGACCTGAAACAGACACTGACCAGCCTGGGGATAGTCCTCGTGCAACGAGACAATTCGGATGGTCCACGCGATTTTGACACCACACCTGCCCTGTCCCCCTGATAGCTGCCAACCCGTCAGCGCGGCACGGGTCAAGAGTCGGCTTGCCGATCCCGTAGCGACGCCGTAGGCGCTCTTGATGCGTGTCGCGGTGGCCGTACGATTGAGCGGCCAGCGGGACGAGGCCAAACCGCCGGCCTTGCCGACATCGTCAGCGACTGCCCGTCCGGCGGAGTCAACGGTTGAGGATCGATGATCCCCAGATGGTGCGCGGGTGGAGGGCGTCAGCCGGAGCTCGTAAGCCCGAGCCGCGCTGCGCGCCGCTTGTGGCGCGCCTTGATTCTTAAGAGGTCAATCCGGCGGCCCAGGTGGCTGGCACGGTATCAGCCGACGGCCGACACTTGACGCGCGTCCGCCCGAGGAACGCTGACGGTCGACAGCACGGATCGCCGCAGATGAGTACCCTGCCAGCGCCAGGCTCTTTAGTGCGGTCGGATCGGCACTGTGAAGCCCAATTGCCAGCGGAGGCTTTCTTGATGCCGAGCCGCAAAGGGGTCATTGAGATCGTCGCTGCTCGGTGGCGCGTCAAGACTTGGTGTCGCGTCCGCCGTAACTAGCCGCTCTACCGGCGTGGCGACCATCATCGCGTTCATCAACGGTATTGCGGCCTGGAGAACGTGCTCGACGATGAGGTCGGGTGTTGCATGGAATCGTCCGGCGTCAAACTCGGCGAGCCCCCAGTTCTGGTCCCATCCCCGACGCATGAGGACTTCGACTAGAGCTTCGGTTTCGCTGGCCGGCAGCGACACGCCGGTTCCTCGCCGACGAGGCCCGGCGGCAAGGCCCAGAGCCTGCAGTGCAGGCCCGTGCACAGTGTTTCGGAGGATGCTGAGAACCTTGAGCAAGTCGGCGCCTTCGGTTCCCTCGGCTGCCAGGGCGCCCAGGTCAGGTGCAGCCACTGTAAGTTTCTTGAGCCAATCATCTCGCCGCCAACCAGCCTGCTTTTCAGCTCCGCTGGGAGATGTTGAACGGTGAGCGACCCTGGCCAACACGTCGAACGCTCCAACGAGGAGCACCAGGACGTGGTCCAAGTCCGTCAGAGCATCCTCCGCAACATCGTTATCCTGGCGGCTGCTCATATTCAGCATTAGCGAGTCTCGCTTCCGCAACGCTCTGGCCACTCGCTGGAAGAGCGACTGCGCGAGAAACGTCATGGGAGCGTGGGGGTCACCCGCGTCGCTTGCAGCGCAATACGAGAACCATCGCCATCCGGCCGGCAGCAGCGCTCTCGTGCCGACCCAAAAATAGAGCCCACGGTTTAACTGCATGAGAGGCCCAGTCTCTGGCGTAGCCCAGGCTACGAAGGTCGAACGCGTGCGTAGGAACAGTCCTACGACCGCCAGGGCCTCAGTTGGATCGCACACCGTCATCTGGCCCGGCATCCTCCATCCTCCTGACAGGAGGAAGGGGCGGTTGGTAGCCAGGACATCGGCGCCCGACTCGAAGGCCGCAGCCATAGCCACCGAGTCATCGTGCCGCCGTTTAGCTGCTTCGTCGGCGGTGTACTTCGAGTACGTCGTATCCTCACGAGCGATTTCGCCCCGACCTAGATCGCCCACGATCGCAGTCGTTGACACCTCGTCGCCATCGCAGTAGACGACGCGATGGCTTGTCAATCCGGGCTCAACTTCGGGTAGAGCCTGGATCCAGCCGACTGCCGCTTCACCGAAAGGGCTGCCGATCCGTTCGGCACTGGCCGGAGCGCCGCGTTGGTCATATTCCAGGGATTGCACAGTCTTGCTGGCGACCAGACCGCGGAGAAGGTCCACCTTGTGGCTGTCGTCAGGATCGTCATATTCACCGACTGCCAGGTCCACGACCACGCGCAGATCACGGCCCGAACCCGCAGCCTCAAATAGGGGTGAGGCCTCTCCGTAACGCTCGTTTGCTAGCAACCGTCTGACCACTCGGGCATTATCGCAGGCACATATGCACGCAGGCGGTCCTGCGGGTTGGCAAGGCGCTCAGCTGTCACTAGTCATCTAGTCTGATGGGATCAGCTGGATCAGGAACGTCAGGTGCAGACAGCCCTCGGCGGATGGCGCCCTCTAGCTCCGAACTTCGGCCCATCTTTAGGTGACGCACACACTCCAGTCACTCTGATGGCTCTGCCGTCGGGGGCTTGATCCGAACATCGAGGTATTGGCCGAGTCTGGCACCGGTGTTACACGACACTTCGAGTACGTGAAGGCCGAGGTCGTGCAGGGTGCCGGTCAAGTGAAACGCCAGAGGTAAACGATCGAACCCGTTGGGCTCTGTCACCTTGATTGTTCCGGAGATCTTCTTGCTGACGGTCGCTGTCTTGCTGGGTGTGATCAACTCGGCGATAACCTCGATTGGCATCTCCGTTCCAGGTTCGAGATCCGCCCAGACTACGTCTACCAAGACATGCAATGCGGCGCTGAAGGGGCCGGGCAACTCGCCCATGTCATAGGCACCCCAGCCCGCTCCGCTGAGATAGCTCAGGCCGTTGATCTCGACGTGGTTGGCGAGCACAGCCGATGGAATAGAGGTCGTGACTGCCTCTGCGATGGCCTTCGGCGGGGGCGAGTGAGCTTCGCGACCAGCTCCTGGCATGACAAGCCCGCCGAGTCGCATGTTTCCGCTCGCCTCGCCCGGCATGCCATCGACCCCACCACGGCCGGGCAAGCCGACCTCGACCTCGATGCTTTCGGGTAACTGGTCCGCCTCGAAGGTGTAGACATAGTGATTGCCGCCGGGGCCACCATCGCCGCCTCTCGCGCCTGGACCGATGGCTCCGCCGCCCGAGCCGCCTGCGCCTGGTGCAGTCGCAGCCTTGCCGCCCAGATCGATCACGGCGCCGCGGAAGTCCATGGACAGAACAACAGCCCGTTCCACCATGTCCTCGGAGATGTTCACCGGCTCAGTTGGCGCGTCCCGTAGCTGGACGGACTTCCACCCCTCAAGGACGTGAACGGGGTAGCGATCGACAAGCCTTGGCAGGTCGATCTCCTCTGCGTGCGGGAGACATAGAAGAATCAGGTTGTCGAACGCTCGGCGTTGCTCGTCATCCATCGCCTCGTCGTATCGCGGTCCTTGCTCAGATGCCGCGCGTATATGGGCAATGCGCGAGTTCAAGACCGGATCGTCGACGCCTTTGATCCACCTGAGCAGTGGCTCGCTGCACGTCGGGTAGGCACACGTAGTGGCAGTGCCATACAGCTGCTTTACGGTGCTTTCAGAGATCGCTAGCCGTGCCATGGAGTCATCTTGTTGGATATCTCCTTCGCCCACCAGCCAACGATGGACACGCCCCGAGGAACTAAGTCTCGACGCGCTGCCACCCTGCGGCCTCACGCCAGCAAAGTATGTCTGGCTGTCCAGCCACTCAGCAGAATGTGAGCCGAACGCATGTCGTTGGCTGTGGTTCCGTAGTGGGATTCCGGGCCACCGTCGAGGTACTCGAGACTGCCCTTGGGGCGTGTCGTGATGACTATACGATCGAGCGGCCGGGCACGGGGCCAACCGCCGACCTTACCTACATCACCAACGAGTAGCAGCTGGTGGAATGGACGGTTGAGGATCGGCGATCGCAGCGGAAGCCGTAAGCCCCAGCCTCGCTGCGCGCCGCAAAGCGGCGCGCCTTGATACCTAAGAGGTCAATTCAGCAGTCCAGGCGGCTTGAGACGTGTCCACAACCGGGCGAACGTTCTAGGCTGCGTCCGCGGAACATCGAGAATGAGGTGAAGGGTGCCGGGGCGGACTACAGCGGAGCGGGATACCGAGATAGTGCGCTTGTACGGGGAGGGCGTGCCCGGGACTGAGCTGGCGGAGCAGTACGGCGTGACTCGGCAACGGATCGACCAGATCCTGAAGGCCCGAGGCGCGATAGGTGCTGCCGAGGCGAGAGGAGTGCGATCGGAACGACGGACGCAGGAGTTCGACGCCTCGGTCAAGGACTTCATCGGACGATACGGCGACGACTTGCGCTCCCTCGCGTCAGCCGGAGCAACGCGCGTTGAGGTCGAGAGCAAGTTCGCCTATCTACTGCCGACGGTGCCCGCGGATGTGGTGCGAGAGGCTGTCAAGTCGTCGGGCACGCTCTTCAACGTCAACCGTGAGGAGTACAACTTCGGCCAATCCGTAATCGAGGCTGGCATCTGGCATGTGCTTGCCCGAGCAAAGGGACTTCAAGGCGACTTGTCGACCGCGCTGAGCGAGATTTCGCTGGAGGAGATGGCCGAGATTGCACAAGCGCTCGCAGCGCTCGGGGTCACGACCGAACATACTCGTGAGGTTTTCCTCTCGATCGCTGGCGCACGGCATCAACTGACCGTGGATCCGGATCTGACCATCTCCAAGAAGCAGTACGACGAGCAGCGAGGAGCTGCGATCGAGCACCTGGGGCTGACGGGCGGACAAGGGTCGCTTGCATGGCCGCCGACATCGCAAACTGTCATGAAGCGCTTGGGCAGTGGCTACTGGACAGATGCCTTGGCCTCAGTCGGCATCACCGCGTCCATCAAGGGCCGAAGTAGGGGGCTCCTCCTCTTCGAGGAGGCGGACTACCACAGCGCGATCATGGACTTCCTAGGCCACTGTTTAGCAACGGGTAGTCCTGAATCGTTCGATGCCTTCGAGGTCTGGGTTGCCCACGAAGACCGACTCGGTCGGCAGCGTCCCTCAGGTCCGGCGGTCCGGCTTTACTACCAATCGTGGATCAACGCAAAACGAACCGTCCTTACAGGTTCCTCAGCGCAGATCCTCCGCCTGCCCGCGACGGTTGCTGCTTCGGCCGCCCGCACTGCCCTGCATGATGCGAGCAGCTCCCAGCGTGCAGAGCTCGAGAGGCTGCCCAAGCTCCCTGCTCGGGATCGAGCTGCCGCGTTGGTGGCCTTCGTGAAGGACTTCATGGGCGTCTTCGAAGCTCGCCGTCGCACGTGGTTTCGAGCAATTGTCAGGAGTGATTCCGACGCCGTAACGCGGAGGCTCGCTGCCCAGGGACTGAAGCCAGCTCAGCGGATACATCTTGAAGCAGTGCCCCCGGATATCGATGCCGTCCTGACCGACATGTTTCTCGATCGACTTCTCGGCAGCGCCTCGGGGATACGCAACACTGATTCATGGTTAGCAGATGAGGCTCAGGACGAGCTTGACTCGATTCGCGACGTGGATCTGGCGGCAGCTCGGGTCATGCGCGAACTTCGAAACTACTTCACTCACGATTCAGCCGAGGCGCAAGGCCGGCTCACAGAGACAATGCGAGAACTCGCTGAGTTCGACGATCGGTTCCGGACTGACCGTCCGATGACACGTCGCTTCGTCTGCCAGTGGCTTCTGAATGACGATGCAACGCGGCTCGCGGTCTTGTCAGGTTCGATTCTCGCGGCCTGGCGCGCGATGCTCGCTGCGGAGGCGGTCGCGGGTGGATAACTCCTACAGGTCGAGCAGGGTAGGTCTTCCCAGTTGTGACCGGCCACCCAACCGACCTCCACGGACTCGCGCGCTAAATCACCTGCCATCGAAAGCGCCGACGATGAGCAGGTTGCGGGCGCGCTCGGACCGCCGGCCAGCCTGGAATGGAACATGCCAGCTCGAATGCGCCTATCAACCTGATCTGGACATCGTCGTAGCGACGTCGTAGACAAGCGGCTCGATCAGCCTGCCCTAGTCGCCGCGGTCGTACCAGGCGGTGAGTTCGACAGTGTGGCCTGCTGGGAGCCGCCGCGCTCAACCGTTGGCCATCATCTCCCAGGTCGTGCATTGGTCCCGATGGGGGGCGATCCATGCGACCGCCCTGGCCCTGGGCGTCTCAGCTTCGTGTGGTCGCGTTGGGAATCTCATCGGGCGGCGTCACAACCTCTCCGACCGGCATGAATCACGGCTATCGCGATGGCGGTGCAAAGTGAGCACCGGACCGAGGCGCGACTCGGAACCACCGACGCTGGGCGCGAAGACAATGCTGGAGCGAGAGACGACTCGGCGGCAGGTCAGCACGGGAGCCTCGTGCCGACAGTTGCCTACTGGACGATCTACTTCCGGTCACAGCAGCCGCTGATCACTCGTGCGCCGTGACATCGCGGACACTCCGAACGTCGGACACCCTCGGACATTAGCCGACCAGTTCCCCGAGGTCAGAGGCACATCGATGCGGTAAATGGCACCAAAACGTTGATCCGCGATCACCGGTCTTCCCTGTCGCCTACCAAAGCGCTACGGTGATGCACGTGCCGTTAGACTGTGCATCTGCACGTGCATATGGTGGTCCGTGAGGTGGCGGCCCTGTGCGCCGAGGCGTCAGGAGGAATGCGTTGTCCCGAAGGAGTCTCAGAGCGCTCCATCTACTAATACACGCGCACTTCTCTGCAGGAAGCAGACGCGTTCTAGCGTGGGGCTCAGTTGCGTCGTCGCTTCTCCAGCTTGTCGTAGCGCCGTTCGCCCAGGGCGCCAGCCCTCATCCGACAGATACCGCCTCGTACATCGCAGCGACTGGTGGGGTGGCCGAGACTCTGACCGACTGGGGATGATCGAGCCCCGTGGACGCTCTTTCGAACCACCAAAGCGAGCCGGACGCCCTGAAGCACAGGACGGAGTTTGCTGCATTGCTCAAGCAAGCGCGCTGCACCGCCGGCCTTACCGTCCGGGAGTTGGCTAGCACGATCGGATACACGCATCCTCATGTGGCGCGAGCGACGACAGGTGACCGCCTTCCTAGCTGGACGCTCACTTCCGCCTACCTGGACGCGTGCGGGATCAGAGGCCCCGATCTGCGGGCTTGGCGTCAATTTTGGGAGGCCGCGAGGTTGATCGACCGCGAGTTCCGGAGTCCTGATTTCCCTCCATCGGAGGTGAACCTCGTCGACGATCCTACGTGGCAGGTCGCGGCTGGCGCGGTGCGCAGGATCGAGCCGCTCGGCGGCTTCGTTCGATCGGTCAGCACGCTGGAGGGCTTGAGTGTCGCCTTGCGCCGCTTGAGCGTACGCAGCGGATTCGACTCGCTTCGGAAGATCGAGTCAGCGACAGGTATCCCGCGGGCAACTCTGCATGGATGGTTCGCGGCCAAGCGTCGCCCTAACAGCGCCAGTCTAGATCGTTTGCTCACATCCCTCGGCACGACAGAAAATGAGCGCTACGCGTTTGCAGCGTGCCTTGACCGCATCGACGCTCAATCACGTGCGACGGTGTCACTCGCGAGACTGTCCGCGACACACGAGTTGCCTGACGCACCTGCAGGGTTTCACAGGACGGCTCGCGACAGATACTGGCTAGACGGCTGACACTCAACCCAGGCTAGGTTGGATCGACGACGGTGCCGCGGAGTCCAGCGGAACGCCACCTCTAGACAACTGACAACGAAACGCTCTCGCTCGGACAACCAACGCGGCAGATCTCGACTAGGCCGCGTGTGTGAGTGAAGGATGCTCATCCAACGCTCTGCTGTAGCCACGCGCTGCCGTGTCGGCGTTGAACCTCGACTGTTCCACACGCTTGGCGCCCCACGACCCACCAAGCATCTGGAGCGGGCGGAGTATCCACCAGAAGATGGACCCGCCGGCCAAGTGCAGACTCAGTGCGCCTATTAGACGCCGGTCGAATGTAGCCATAATCTCGCACTGCTCTGGATCTAGCTCGGCGTAGGGTGGCTGCAAGTCCTTCGCCGGGTCGATACCGTGATTCGCCATGGTGACCAGGACAGCCACCGCACGAGACGTGCCGCCTACGCGGTACGGATCCTTCACCATGACATCAGCTTTCGCGATGAACTGCCGAACGGGCTCGATGTCCGGCAGATTGCCGTAGCGGACCGCATCGTCGCAGTCGTCTCGGATCTCAGAAACCTGAGCGACGAAACGAGCCGCCGACGCCGCTGGAACAACGACGATCACTGCTACCCATAGGGCTACCGCCGCAGCTAGAAGCAGTACCAACACGCTGATCATCCTTCGCCCCCATCGTCGTCCCGTACCTCTACAGTACGCAGTCGCCTAGATTCTGCTACCCCAAGCGGCGCTTCCATCAGCCTGAAACCCCGTCAGATAGATCATTTTCTCGGAGCCTCTGTTGCAGTTCCTTGACATCTCGCTGCAGATTCTTGTTCCGGTCGTCCAAACGATCCGCCCGGCGCTTGTGCCGATTACCCCAGATCCACGTGCCCAGTCCCGCCAACGACACAGACACGGTCAAAGTGAGCGCAAGTTCTACGTTGAGAGTTGTTGATTTGCCGCTGAGGACGTCTGCCGGCAGAGACATCGCCGCCACGACCGCAGCTAAGCCAAGCAAACTCGAGAACGGACGCCAAACGAGTCGGAGCCTCGCCTCACGCAATGCGATTTGCGCTAGAAGCACCTCATCGGAATCCGCAGGCCTGTTGCGACGGACGCCCTTGGCGGCCTGGACCTCTGCACCTGCATTGGGCCCGTCTTCCCCAGTTGTTGGGCCTGTTGTAGTCACAGCTAGCTCCCCTGACCTCTCTGTAGGTCGCCCGAAGGCTACAGCGCGCTACATAGCACTGCAAGATCCAAATGCCGGTAGCCCTTCCTGCGGCCACGATGGCCAAGCCAGGCACCTGTCTGCACAGCAATTTGTCCAAAAAGACGATGCCGAGACAGTTCGCTATTGACCTTGCCGAGTTAGCTCCACATGCAGTGCCTGTGTGGGATCAGCAACGGCAGATTCAGGTCGCAGGACGCGCCATTCGCTTCCAGACAAGCCGAACGACTCTCGCCAACACGCATGCACGCTCAATTGAATCAATCGTTCGCATGTCGTGATGGACTCCGAGGCATCGACCCTCAGCCCTGCAACTCGCCCGTGACCGACGCTGCCACAGATCCCCAGTGGGCCAATAGTTCTGTGAACCCAGCTGGCCGATCTTCGCTCGGCGCGAGCCAGTGAGAGACCCCGAGTGTCGAGAGGCTGCTGTTGCACGACCCGCCTTTGGACAAACGTTCGCGTCCTCTTCGACCTGATCGACGATGCGATCCCATATAACGCCGACACCCCCGACAACATGGCAGCCTGGGGTATGCCGCCACGATCGGGAGCTGCAGCACCGAGCCAGATCCCGAGTCCATCAGCGACTTGGCCGAACAGCTTCTTCCACGCCGCGTGGTCAGGGCAAGGATCTCACCGCCCACGATTCTGCCAATTATTGACGGAGTCCGGGCCGCCACTGGAGAGCTCTCTGCGCCGGACCCGTTGCCTGCAGCACTCAACGAGCTTCACGAGATGATGCTGCCCCGCCGCGAACCGGCAACTGCGGCCCCCGCCTCATCGTCATGGCGATCGCCGGACTCGATAGTCCCGACCGCCATGCCGTGCCACCCCGAATCTCTCCGAGTCCGACATAGGCCTATTGGCGATGACCGCAGTGGTCGGGCCGAGACGTCTCGCGGATTGCCAACGCTGAGCTACCTAGCGACCTGCAGGGTGCTTGCCGGGCAGCAGACGGCGGCCGTCCGCTCAGAGGTGCACTCGATTGCTGGCCGCCTTCTCTATCAACCGACTATCGTTCGCAACCGTTCGAGTCGTCATCTAAGGGCCTGGGTTCATGGAGTTCGTGTGCTTGATTCGTCCTCGGCCAGATCAGAGACTGATGGAGTAAGCCCGCAGGATGAGGCAACTGTCTCGTGTGTGAAGGCTGACAGGAGGACCGTTGCCTCTCATCGAGAGAATCGAAAGCGCACTGGACAAGGGGGTTGACGCCACCAAGTTCGAGCGCACGGCGATCGCCCTTCTAGAGAGCCGCTACCCGTCCATCTCGCCTGTCGAGGCGGGCAAGGATGGGGGCCGCGACGCTGACATCTATAACGTCATTGCAGACGATCCCGACAGTCGCGGACGCGTGCTCGCGACCACTGGAGATCCACTCGCCAACCTCAAGAGCAGCCATCAAAGCTGGCAGAAGCAACCCGGATTTCGCGTCGACAAGATCGTCATGGCGCACTCGAAGAATCTCACTGCCACGACCCGCGCCAAGATGGACAAGTACTGCGAGACACAGGATCCGCCGCTCCCGCTGCCCGAGTACTTCGCTCGCGATTGGCTGGTCAGAGAACTGATTCGCAATGCCGATTGGAGAGAGTACCTGACCGGCGTCGCCGGCCGGATGGACTCTCTGATCAGCGCACCCTATGCCGTCGATTGGCAGAACAGACCTCTGGTGGGCCGTGACAGAGAACTCAACCAGTTAAGGTCCGCGGTGCAGCAAGGCGACGACATCTTGCTTGCGGGTGTGCCCGGTGTGGGCAAGAGCAGGCTCCTGCAGGAACTCCATCGGGACACCAGCCTGCTGTTCGCCGTGCCAGAGGCGCGCCAATATCTGGCCGGCGATCTCCTCGAGGTCATCCCGTCGTGCGTTGTGGTGGACGACGCCCATCTCCATCAGGATGTACTTGTCGAGCTCATACGTCTGAGGCGTCAAGAAGGCCTGACATTCAGCATTCTTGCCTCGGCTTGGCCTGACCAAGCCGAGGCAGCGGCCGAGAAGATGCCAGGCTGCCGGCAGATACTCGTAGACCTGATGAGCCGCGGCGACATCGACGCTGTCGTACAGAGCGCCGGCGTCAAAGGATTCCACGCACGGCGGCTGGTGCTCGATCAGGCGGATGGTCGCCCTGGCTGGGCTATCCAACTCTGTCGAGCGCTCATTGACGGCGACGGTGAACGAGTCGTATCAGGCGACCATCTCCTGGAGAAGGTCGATCGCTACTTGCGAGTGGCTACCGACTCCGCTGCCGCCCTTGATGCGGTCGCATGTATCGCCGCGCTCGACGGAGCAGATCAGGACGACCTCGAGCGCCTGAGTGAACTGGTCCGTATGCCGCTGGCATCGTTGATGGAAGCCGTCCACACTGTCGCCACCAGAGGCGTCATGGAGCTGCGAGCAAATCGCTGGGCACTGGCTCCGGCGCTCCGCCTGCCGCTGGTCAGCAGGTGGTTCTTCGGCGCGCGGCAGTTCCGCAGCTGGAAATCCCTGCACACCGAGTTCCCCGATGCCGAGCAGATTCTCGTCGAGACGATGCTGTCTGCGGCAGCGACCTCAGCCGACGTCCGAACCGCAGCGGATCATTGGGCCCGGTCAGCTGGTGCCCCAGTCACCTGGACCGGTGGAACGCTCATGCAGATGCAGCTCTATGCGCAGACATCGCGGCAAGCAGGCGACTTAGCGTGCCGAGGCGCACGAGTGGTCTTGTCCACTACTCGTGAGGTAGAGAAGTCTCCCTGGGGCACTACGTTCGATCCCCTGGGTGATGGCGCGCGGGAGGTGCTCCTGACCTCCATGAGGACATGGCTCAACACTGAGGCAATCCACGGCGTACTGGACATGTCGATCGACCCCTCGACACCGCCGTCCAGCGACAAGCCGCTTGAGGAACTCGGCAAACTCACCCGATACCTCGACCCCGACCGCGGTTCATTCTTCGAGATCCGCAGCGCAGTTCTCAAGGACGCCATCGACTGGACCAAACTCGACGCCAGGCCGCGCTGGGAGGTCTGCGCGGAGATGATTGCCTACTGCTTCGATCCCTCAGTGGAAGGCCTCTGGACCGATCCGGTCGGGTCGGGCGCCATCACCGTCGCAAACGGAGTCGAATCCCCATTTCGGCTGCGCGAGCTCGTGAGCCTCTGGGATCAGGCGGATGTGTTTCTGTCCTCCCATACGTCTCGGCCATCCGCCGAGGCTATCGGGCACTTAATCCGCCTCTTCGGAGAGTGGTTGCGTCTGGCCGGAGGCCACGCCAACGGCGCAACCGCACCGTCTGACGAACAAGTTGCGGTTGGCGCCGACGGCGCCTGGCGCATCCTAGAGACAGTGCTGCCATTGCTCGACTCTCATGCCGGGCTCGCCGTGCGACTGCAGCGTGAGCTAGATCTGGCCGAGCGCTGGGACTTGCGCCCCCCGGATCATCTTCCGCCAGTCGTCCTGGACCAAGACCTCCTTCTGTTTGTTGGCCGAAGTGACCTCGACGACCCCATCGAAAACTGGCGTCAGCGGCAAGCGTCCCAGCGCAGAACCGTCGCTGGCAGCATCGTTGCGCTCGGCCCGGAAGCCGGCACGGTCCGATTTGTTCAACTGGCCATCCTCGCCGCGGAGGTGAGCCAGAACGAGCCCACTCAGATGGTCGCCCGAACGGTCATCGACCTAGCTGCCGATCCCGCTGCATGGATTGGACCAGCGATCGACTTTCGATCCGCAGATCTCCTCGTCAACGCCCTGTGGGCAGTGAGGCAACACGCAGAGGCCGTCGACGTCGCCGCTGTTTCGAGGGCATACGAGGATCCTCCGCTACGTAACGCCGTCATCGCAGCATGTCTGGGTGTCGGAGGTATGGACGATCTCGCCGTCCTCACCGTCGCGCAGCTTCAACCGAGCGATGCCTGGCACCTTGACTACCTCTACACCAGATCCGCGGCTGACGCTGTTCTGCTCGGATTGCTCGAGCATCAGGTGGTCGACATCCGGGCGGGAGCGTCGCTCGCGTTCAACGTCGGCACAGGTGATGGAGTGGACCTTCCCGAAGATTGGGTGCCGGCCTGGGATGCCGCATTCCTGGAGGCCAGCCCGAGTACCCTCCACGGCAATCAAGAGTGGAGATTGCGCGAGATGCTCAAAGCTCTCACCCAAACCCAACCAGCAACTTGCGCGCGCTGGTACGAACGCCGCCTGCAGGAGGACAAGAGGTTGATTCGCTTCCGCTCACCACAGGCGGGCGACCTTGACGGAATCCCATCCCAGCTGCCACAACCACAGCGCGAGCAGCTCGCGCGGCTCACGGCACGCCTGGGATTCATCGGTTACGGCCTGCTGCCCGGCCTCCTAGGCACCGATACCGAACTCGCTGCCCGACTCCTCGAGGACGGAACCCTCGAGGGAATCCGAGCTCTCGACATACTGACCGGTCGCCTCGACGACGGCATAGAGATCTTCGGTCCGCTGCTCCTCGCGCATGGCATACCGGCAGATCAAATCGCCCGCCGGATCTCGTCGCAGCGTTCCTGGGTGGGGGAAGAGTCCGACTCCATCAGGTCCGATATTGCTTGGCTCCGTGAGATGCAAAGGCGGACTTCCACCCTGAGTCAGGTCGGCGACCTCGCGATCGACCGTCTGAGTTCGGAGCTCGAGACGACGCTGAAGGAAGAAGCCGAGCGCGCACGTCGCGGCCAGCTCTAGGTTTCGGTCCAACCAAAGCCATCGATGGCGACGTCAGCTTGGACCTCGATGAATGGCGTCTGCGCCTAGCCGACGTCTACAACAGCGTCACAGACCCGATCGCGATGACCGCGAGCCCCTGACGCTCCTCAACACCTTGCGCAAATGTCAGCTCGTGTTTCGGATATGGGTTACCCGCCGCCTCAGCGCACGACCGGCAGTCCTCCAGCGAAGCCTACGCATCATTCCCATGAACCGACCATACGAGCCGTTCTGACACTGGTCCCGCAGAAACGAGGACCCCGAGCCGCCGATCCGGGGCGCCAGGCCGACGCCGCCGGCTGCTGGGACTTCACGTTTCGGTCCCGCCCGACCGGGTTGCAGCTTGTGACACGCTGGATCAGTGGATGCATCGAGGGAGAGGTATTAGCGTCTGCGGGATGAGTGACGCGGTTCTGTTCGACGGCTGGTGCGGCAAACCTATCGCCTGGTGCAGAGTCGGTGATCCGGTCATCGGCCAGGAGTGGACAGAGAACAGGCGCGTGGCTGTCACCGAGCGACTGACGCCTGAGAAGGCGGTCCAAACCTACGGCCCAGTCACCGAGGTGGTTGTCGGCCGCCAAGGCGGTTTCCAGTCGGTCACCTATGGAACGGAGAAGTTCGTTTGCCGTTTCGTCGATCCACGCGGCAGCTGCCTGTACGACGACTCGGTCGTGAAGGTGAACGACCCGGTTCGGGACAACCACGAATGCCCGGCCTGCGGCGCCGAACCCGGTTGCTGCTGCACCAACGACAAAGGCCACGAACGCAGCAACCACAGGAAGCGGAGCGACGGCCGGACCCGCTGGGAGATCGAGCGAGCCGAGGCCGAAGCGCGAGCGGCGCGCGAGAAGGCCGAGGCCGCGCTGCAATGGGAGGGCGAAATGTCCAGGCCTCCCGAGCATGGGAGCCGGCTGGAGCTGAAACGTTGGAAATGGTCGGACGATCCGGGCGTGTACGAACGCGTGCAGGACACTTCCGAATGGTTCACCGTCGAGCGGACCTACGCCAATCGAACCGTTCTCTGCAACGAGAAGACCTTACTGGCGCGCAACGAGTACACCGGCGACTGGTTCATCATTTGCGGAGTGCCGACGTCCGCACGTCTCCCCTGCCGGAACTCCTTGCCCTGCCGCACCAGCCACAAACCTGGAGTCACGCTCCATGAAGGAAAGCCATGGCTCTGAACAACGCAGAACCGCTCCTAGGACAGCTCAGCGAGGACACCGCAACGAGCCTGCTGAGAACCTTCGCCGTCCGCCTGGCCACGGAACTGACGCTCCCCGGCGAGGAGCACTACCCGCCCGGAGCGGTCGACTACCACGCCTCCTTCAGCCTGACCTGGTACTCATTCACAGCTGACGATCCGTCGGACCTCCAACTGCTCGAGACCATCGCCGACCAGGGCACGGAGACCGACGACGGGATCGAGTTCACGGTCGGCCAAGCGCATCTGGTCAAGGTCGATCTCAGCCAGAGCGGACTCTTCGACGCTCTGGACGCCCGAGAGGCCGATCTGGAGTACCTCGCGTCGCTGCTCTTCACCGAACGCAGCAACGGCGAGTACGAGATCGAATCCGAGCTCGAAGGCTTCTACAGCGACGCGATCCTGGTCAACTCCGCTGAAGTCGATCCGCTGTGGCGCGGGCACAAGCTCGGTCTGCTCGGCGCCGGCACTGCCATCAACGAACTCGGCCGAGGCTGCGGCCTGGTCGCCCTCGATGCCATGCAGCCCGGCACCCGCGGCGCAGCCGCGCGAAAGGCGTCACACCAACGCCTCGCTGGCTACTGGTCACAACTCGGATTCACGCCTTGGCGCGACCGCGTACTGATCCTCGATCTGGCCCTCAGAACCTTCGACGACCACCTCACCAAACTGGTCCGCGACGCCGGACTCCACCTCCGCTCGATTTGAGGCAGTTCAAGGACGCCGATCCGTCCCTCACGCCGCTAGATGCGCACCTCTTTACGCACCTGATTCAGCGCGAAAGGATAGCCAGCGATGACAACTCATGCGCAGGAGTCAGTCGCCAAATCCTTTACCTGTAAGAGGATTCGCGCAAAGTTGGCAAACAGTGGTCAGCCTCGGCTGCAAATCAGCGGGTTCGGGGTTCGAGTCCCTGGCGGCGCACAACACCGAGGCCCGGGCACACATCGCAATGTGCACCGGGCCTTCGTGTTCCCCGGGCCACCGCCGGCACCCTTGATCTGATAGTGACTGTGCGTCATGTCACATCGATGCTCACCGTCGCCGCCCCAACACGACCGCCGCCGAACGAGCCCTGCTGAAGAAGCTCCAGGACCGCGCACGCTCAGCTCATGCGGGCGAGCTCACCACATTGCACAAGATCGGCGACTTCTCGATCTAGGGGCAGCCAAGTTCAAGAAACTCGTCGAGCTCGGCGAGCGCTCCCTACCTCCTACGACACCTACGAACGCGTCGCACGCCTCCACATCCGCCCCGCCATCGCCGAACTACGCATCGGCGAGTCCCTCGCCGTCCTCTGGTCCGAGGTCAGCCTAGAGGCCGCCCCGTTGAAATCATCCACACCATCGTCCGCGTCCACGAAGAATGCCTTCTCCGCAAGACAACCAAGTCCAAAGCCGGCGAGCGCAAGCTGCCACTCCCACGATGGCTCGTCGTCATCCTCCGCAAACGCCAAGCAGCTGGCGTCCGGCTCGACGCCCCGATCTATGCCGACGGCAACGGAAAGTTCCGCGACCCCTCCAACACCCGTCGCGACCTCCGCGCCGCTCTCTCCCCCATCGGCAGCACCGCTCGCCGCAACCCGGACTAACCGTCCGGGCCCTCTGCCGCGCCGGCAAGCAGACCCGCAAAGTGGCGCCACGAAGATCGACTGGTCGCGCTGGCGCAGCGGTGTCGCACAGTGCGCGACACCGCTAGTTCAGCTCGTCGGGCTGCTAGGTGTCGGTCCACTGGGAGTGTACGGCGGGTAGGTCCTCGTCGGCTGAGACGGCAACTGCAGCGCCTTGGCTATCTGCTGAACCAACATGATGGCGTCAGGAACCGCGCTTCGCCCCTTCCCCGGCCGATAGACCCGGAGGTTGATGTACCAGTCACCAATGACCGCGTTGGCCACCGCACCCTTGCGAAGCTCCCCCATCTTCGTGCCTTCCAGACGACTCTCGTACGCCGGCTCGGCATAGCCAATGGGAGCCTCGGCAGGAAACAACGTCCACGCCGGCTTCGGATGCTTCAACTGCCACTCGGTGAAACCTTCGTCCTGCCCCCGGCCCCAGACAACTACCTCGATACTCGGCGCCGCCCGTCCGTCCGCCCATACCGTGCACCCAGCAGTGCTCAACGGCTCGCCATCTCGCCGCCCCTCCAAGCTACCGCTCGTGCTGAGGTTGGAACTCCCCAGCACTGCAGCAGCATCGACCTTGGGGAGGAAACCGCACAGCGACTCGCCGGTGACTCCCAGAGTTGAATACGTCGTCGGAGCAGCATGCAGGCCGTCGTCTCCTCTGCATCCCCCAAGAGCGCCACATGCAAGGAGCGCGAAAGCAACTCCAAGCACCCGACGCGGGCGAGACGACCTAGTCATTATTTGCGTGGCCACGCGCGGTCGTACGGAACATCGACATACGTGAAAATCCACGCGTTACCTCCATAGGTGTTCGACCAATTCCGGTAGGCCTCACGTGCCAGATTGAAGGTAGGAGGTTCATCTACGATCCACCGCCCGCCCGGGCCGGAATGACCTACCAAGGCAGCCGCCGGCGGTGGTACATGGAGCTGCCCTTCACTCTGCTTGTTTGCCGCTGCGTAGTGCTCCGGACGCATCTAGCCAGCCTGCAGCAACATGTTCCGGACACTATCCGCCAATGCCTTCCGACTGGTCTCATCCATCGCCTTGTAGTCCTGTGCGTAGGAAGATTTCGGTGCCTTACCAAGCTCCGCCAAGGCGCGGTCCTGAATCTGGCCGAGAGCGTACTTGCTCCCCTCACCCACGCTGGCCCCGATATTGAAGATGGGCAGCGAGGTGAGGGGACTCAGGGTCTTTGCCATCAGCGCTCGCTGCCGAGCTACTTCTTCATCGCTCGCTGCAGCCCCGTCACGGCGGGATCCACGCCATGAGCACGCGATGTCAATCAGTGACGGTGTTGTTACTTTGAGATGACACCTCCGCGTGGTGTCATGGCCCCTGAGTCCGCCCCGACGAAGGAGCCGCACCCATGAGGCGTCATCTACCCATCGCACTCGCCTTCTCCGCGCTGGCTGCGCTGGCTGTGCTGAGCCCGCCGATGGCGGCAGCGGCGGCTGACGAGGTGCCCGCCGTACCGGTCGATCGGCAGACACCGACCAAGATCATGCCGGTGGGTGACTCCATCACGGACGGAGCCGACGAGGCACAGGGTGGCTATCGAACCGATCTCTGGCAACTGCTGCGGGCGGACAACCGGCCGATCGACTTCGTCGGGTCGAACTCGTCCGGATCGACGGCACTGGGAGACCGGGACAACGAGGGCCACGGCGGTTACACCATCACCCAGGTCCAGAACAGCATCGTCCCACGGCTGAACGAGTACCTTCCCGATGTCGTCACGCTCCAGATCGGCACGAACGACATGTACACCGACGAGCTGGCCGGCGCCGCCCCCGATCGGCTGTCCACGCTGTTGGACACGATCACAGAAACGATGCCCGAGGCAAGGGTGTTCGTGAGCAGCATCCCGCCGATGAACAACTCGAGCCACAATCGAGCCAACGCGTTCAACGCGACGATCCCCGGCATGGTCGCGGCGAAGGCCGCCGACGGTCAGCACGTCTCCTTCGTCGACACGAACCCGGCGTACTCGAATCCTTTCGACATGATCGACGCCGTACACCCGAACTACGGCGCGCTGTCGAAGGGAGCGGCCATCTGGTACGCCGCCCTGACCGACGTTCCGACGACGCGCTTCGAGGCGGAACAGACAGCCAACGCCACCGTCGTCAACGCCGTCCGTGCCCAATCGACGTCAGCGTCCGCCGGCGGAAAGGTCGGCAAGATCGACTTCGCGGACAGCTCGGTCACCTTCTCCTTCCAAGTCGCTTCCGCGGGCACCTACCGAATCCGCGCCCGCGCATCGAACGGCATGAACAAGACCTGCAGCCACAAGGTCCAGGCCAACGGAGGCGCCTCGGCATCAACCGGCTATCCGTCGTACTCCTGGGACCTGTACGCGGTGTCGGCGGTCGATCTGCCCCTCGTCGCGGGAGCGAACAAAGTCAAGTTCACCGTCGGGAACTGCTATGCCGAACTGGACTCGATCGATGTGAGCAAGGTTCCCTCCGCGTAACCCCGCCATCACCCCACCAGTGACAAACAACGGTCCCGCAGATCCGGACAGACCACCGCGAACCCAGCCTCCACGAGCCGCGGCGCAACGGCGTACCACGTCGTGTGCGTGCGCGGATGACCATGCAACAGGACCACCGCCGGCCCCGACCCACCATGCCGCACCCGGATCCGCACCCCCGCGACATCCAGCTCCTCCACCACTAAACCCTCGAACATCTCAGCCGCCATACCCGGCGGGTTCCCGGGCGTGAGCTGGTGAAACGTCTGGTTTGCCTTGGCCGAGGATGGAAACCGGCGGGGACATGAAACTGGGCTTCAAACTGATTGCCGAGGCGTACGGGCCGCTGGAGATCGTCGAGCAGGCGGTCCGGGCGGAGGCCGCCGGGTTCGACTTCGTCGAGGTCAGCGACCACTTCCATCCCTGGGTCAGCGAGCACGAGCACTCCGGGTTCGCGTTCTCGATGCTGGCCGCGATCGCGGCCCGGACGTCGACGATCGGGCTGGCGACCGGCGTGACCTGCCCGTTCATCAGATACCACCCGGCGGTGGTCGCCCAGATGGCGGCAACGACCGCGATCCTGTCCGGCGGACGGTTCACGCTCGGGGTCGGCGCGGGTGAACGACTGAACGAGCACGTGGTCGGCGCCGGTTGGCCGGCGGTCTCGACCCGGCACGAGATGTTGCGCGAGGCGCTGGAAATCATCCGGCTGCTGTGGAGCGGCGGCTACCGGTCGTACGTCGGTCAGCACCTGCGGCTCGAGGACGCGCGGGTGTTCGACCTGCCGGACGTCCTCCCGCAGATCGCCGTGGCCGCCGGTGGACCCTCGGCCGCGCGGATCGCCGGTGAGCTCGGCGACGCGCTCTTCGTGACCGAACCCAGGTCCGACCTCATCACGACGTACGAGAAGGCCGGCGGCAGCGGACCCCGGTACGCCGAGGTCCCGCTCGCCTGGGCTCCATCGGCCGACGAGGCGGCCGAGTCCGCCCGCCGGCTGTTCCGCTTCGGCGTCACCGGCTGGAAGGTCCAGGCCGAACTCCCCAACCCGGTGAACTTCGATGCCGCGACCACGCTCGTGACCGCGGTCCACATGGCCGAACAGTTCGGCTGCGGTCCCGATCCGGAACGGCACCTCGAAGTCGCGCGGCAGTTCACCGAGGCCGGTTACGACCGCCTCGCACTGATCAACGCCGGCCCCGACATGGACGGCTTCTTCAGGTTCTTCACCGACGAACTCGGCCCCGCATTGCGGTCAGCCTGACGTCAGCGCCTCGAGCAGGGTCTTACCGAAGGCCGGGAGGTCGTCGGGGTTGCGGCTGGTGATCAGGTTGCCATCGACAACGACCTCCTGGTCGACCCAGGTCGCGCCCGCGTTCCGGAGATCGGTCTGCAGACTCGGCCAGGACGTCAACGTCCGGCCCCGCACCGCATCGGCCTCGATCAGCGTCCACGGCGCGTGACAGATCGCCGCCACCGGCTTGCCCGAGGCAACGAACTCCTTGACGAAGGCAACCGCCTTCTCGTCCAGGCGCAACGCGTCCGGGTTCGCCACCCCACCGGGCAGCACCAGCGCGGCGAAGTCCGCCACCGAGGCATCAGCGACCACCTGGTCGACCGCCTGCTTGCCGGCCGCCGTCAGGTGATCGAACGTCTGCACCTCACCATCGGCCGGACTCACCAGCACCGGCTCGTGACCGGCATCCCGCACGGCCTTCCACGGTTCGGTCAGCTCGACCCGTTCGATACCCTCGGCAGCGACCAGGAATGCGATCTTGCTCATCGAAAACCTCCTTGTTCAGCTAGCGGGATAAGCGTTGTCACGCAGGAGCCGCGCGAGGTGCGCGGCATTCGCTGCGGCGGTCTTGGTGGTCGCACCGGTCGTGTCCGGCTTCGGTCCGGCGTCGTTGTAGTCGACCGACCCCATCGCCTCCCCGACCCAGTACGTCGCTCCGGCCGCCGGGACCGTGAAACCGACATCGTTCAGCGCCTGAAACACCTCGGCCGTCACGTGATGAGCGCCGTCCTCGTTGCCGACGACACCGACAATCGCGACCTTGCCGTAGACCAACGGCCGGCCCTCGTCGTCCTTCTCGGACAACTCCGCGTCCAACCGCTCCAGCACCACCTTGCACACACTCGCCGGCTGCCCCATCCAGATCGGCGTCGCGATGATCAAGATGTCCGCGGCAAGCACCTTCTCCCGCAACACCGGCCACTCATCACCGTCCCCCTCGTCGACACTCACCCCGAACCGCACATCATGATCGACGACCCGGACCAGCTCGCCGTCGACATCATGATCGGCGAGCGCAGTCAGCAACTCCCGCCCGATCAGCTCCGAACTCGACTTCGCCGGCGACTTCTTCAACGAACAACTCAGTACCAACGCCCGAAGCGACGACATCCGCGATTTCTCCCGTTCCGGCCGGCATCCACAGCCAAGCCTGCGCCGACCGGTACCCACCTCTCCCGGTCTTTCACCCCGGATGCGGTGACCAGCACTATCAACGTGCGCCTGCCAGTATTCTGCAGAGATGCGTCGTAGATCGGCTTTCGCCTCTCGGTTGGTGCGGACTGGTGCCGTGGACGAGAAGCCCTCGCTGGAGGACGATCTGCGGCGATCCGTGCTGACCGGCGGGCAGCAGCCTGGGACGCCGATCGCGATCGACGAGGTAGCCGCGTTCTTCGGGGTCAGCCCCATTCCGGTCCGCGAGGCGCTGAAGACGCTTCTCGCGGAAGGACTCGTCGAGCACCGCCCGCATGTCGGGTACAGCGTTGCCAAGCTGACCTTCAACGAGTTCAGAGAGTTGTACGACGTTCGCCAGGTGCTCGAGTCGGCCGCCCTGCGCGCGGCGGCCGGAGCTGCCGACGCCGGCCACGACCAGCAGGCTCGGCTGGCCCATCAGGAAGTCGGAGAAGCCATCGAGCGTGGCGACGACCGCGCCTACGACGCGGCGGCACGCCGATTCCACCTGGCTCTGATCGCACCGTCGGGAATGCGACGGCTGATCACGATGTACGAATCGGCCTGGAACATCACCGAGCCCGCGCGGCCGATGTCTCACGTCGCCGACCACGATCGCGTCGACTTCCAGGCGGATCACCAGCGGATGCTCGATGCGTTCGCGGCCCGCGACGCGGACACGCTGATCGCCGAGTCGGACCAGCACTACGACCGGCTCCGGCGATCCATCGGCCGGTTCGCCGGAGATCCCGAGTGCTTCGCCGACCCCGACTGACCGCCGACGCATATATTTGCCCCGAAATCCTGGGTTCATCAGCGGTGTCCGCCGGCGAAACGAGTTCTCCTTAGCGTCGCCGTATCGGCCGCGTGACTCCGATCGCGGCTCCGCCCGAGGAGCTCATCATGACCGACAGCGTGACTCGGTTCCGCGCACCAGCTGAGGCGACCAGCTATGACCCCCGCCTCACCAACGAGGACCTCGCGCCGCTGAAGAAGCAGACCTGGGGCGCGTACAACATCTTCGCGTTCTGGATGTCCGACGTGCACAGTGTCGGCGGGTACCTGACGGCAGGCAGCCTGTTCGCGCTCGGCCTGACGACGTGGCAGGTCTTCGTCTGCCTGATCGCCGGGATCTGCATCGTGCAGTTCTTCTGCAACCTGGTCGCCAAGCCGAGCCAGCTCGCGGGCGTCCCGTATCCCGTCATCAGCAGAGTCTCCTTCGGGGTCCGGGGAGCCAACATCGCGGCCATCATCCGCGGCCTGATCGCGGTCGCCTGGTACGGCGTACAGACGTTCCTCGCCGCGGCCGCGCTGAACATCGTGTTCCTCAAACTCTGGCCCGGCCTCGCCCCGTGGGCGGATGCCGGCCAGCACGGCTTCCTCGGCCTCTCGGTTCTCGGGTACGTCGGTTTCGCCATCCTCTGGGTTGCCCAGGCCGCGCTGTTCTGGCGAGGCATGGACAGCATCCGCAGGTTCATCGACCTGGCCGGTCCGGCTGTCTACGTCACGATGCTCGCGCTGTGCGTCTACCTGCTCTTCAAGGCGGACTTCGCCATCGACCTCAACCTGTCCGACCACAGGCTGTCGGGGTGGACCACAGTCGGCACGATGTTCGGCGCCGTCGCTCTCGTGGTGTCCTACTTCTCCGGCCCGATGCTGAACTTCGGTGACTTCTCCCGCTACGGCAGGAGCTTCGCGGCGGTGAAGCGAGGCAACTTCTGGGGGCTGCCGCTCAACTTCATCTTCTTCTCCCTGCTGACCGTGATCACCGCGGCCGCGACCGTACCGGTCTACGGGGAGCTGATCACCGATCCGATCAAGACCGTGCAGCGGATCGACAGCACCTTCGCGATCGTGCTCGGTGCGGCCACCTTCGTCACGGCGACCGTGGGCATCAACATCGTGGCGAACTTCATCTCACCGGCCTTCGACTTCTCCAACGTCAGCCCGCAACGGATCAGCTGGCGGATGGGCGGCATGATCGCGGCGGTCGGTTCGGTGCTGCTGACGCCGTGGAACTGGTACAACAACGACACCGCGATCCACTACACACTGGGCATCCTCGGTGCGCTGATCGGCATCCTGATCGCGGACTTCTACCTGATCCGCAGGCAGAAACTTGTCGTGGCCGACCTGTTCACGATGGAGGAGACCGGCGCGTACCACTACTCGAAGGGGTACAACGTCAGCGCGGTCAAGGCGGTCATCGCTGCTGGGTTCGTGTCCGTCGCGTCAGTGCTCGTCCCGCGCTGGATCGACGCCGCCTTGTGGATCAGCGACTACAGCTGGTTCATCGGCTGCGGAGTCGGGTTCGCGGTCTACACGGTGCTGGCAAAACGGGCCGGCGTCGCCCGCCCGAGTGCGGCCTGAGCGGATGCGCCTCAAGATCATCAACCCGAACACGACCACGTCGATGACCGTCAAGATCGGCAAGTACGCGCGGGCGGTCACCGGCCCGGATGTCACCGTCGACGCGACGAGTCCGCGGCAAGGGCCCGTCGCCATCGAGAGCCACGTCGACGCCGCCCTCGCCGTACCGGGAGTCCTCGAGGAGATCGCCAGCGGCGAGGCGGCCGGTTACGACGGTTACGTCATCGCCTGCTTCGGCGACCCTGGGCTGAAGCCCGCACGCGAACTGGCCCGCGGTCCAGTTGTCGGCATCGCCGAAGCAGCCATGCGGACGGCGGCCTATCTAGGGCGTGGTTTCAGCGTGGTCACAACACTGTCGCGAACCGTCGGGCACGCCTGGGACCTCGCTGACCAGTACGGCGTCGCCCGGCAGTGCCTGGGCATCCACGCGTGCGAGATCGCCGTACTGGACCTAGAGACCGACAGCCGGGCACGAGCAACCGTCCTTCAAGCCTGCAAGCAGGCGTTGGCCAAAGACGGCTCGGACGCCATCGTCCTGGGCTGCGCAGGCATGGCCGACCTGTGCCACGACCTGTCCGCCGAGCTAGGGGTCAGCGTCGTCGACGGCGTCGCCGCAGCAACCGTAGCTGTGGAAGGCCTGGTCCGCATGCACCTCACGACCGGCAAACTCAACGAGCTAGCCTTCCCGTCCCGTTGAGGAGCCGAGTCCATTGCACGCGTGTCTGCCAGGGCAGCACGTATTCCGCGGCGGTGAGGCGGGACCTCATGGCGCCGACAAGGGGCTGCCGCTCCTCATCGGGAAGGTTCGCGACCCAGCCCATGGAGCCGAAGTAGGCGACCAGTCCCTGCGCATCGACAGTCTGAGGATTCGCCAACCGCACCTCGTGGATCTGCTCGAAGGCTCTTTCGGCGAAAGGCAGGTTCCACGCAGTGGGCGCCCAGTCGCCACTCATCATGTCGAGCGGGAACCCGGAATCTTGAGGCCAGATGGGAGCGAGAAGCTCCTCAGCAGCCGCGATGGAGGGGACCACCGATCCGTTCGCCACGTTCCACACCACTACGAGCGCCCCGCCCGGTCGCAGGACGCGCGCGATCTCCGCCAACGCGACCTCGTTGTCGAACCAGTGGAAGGCCTGGGCCACGAAGACCGCGTCGACCACGTCATCCGCGAGCGGGATCCGTTCCGCAGTTCCGTCGACGGCCTCAACACCCGGGCAACCCGCGTCAAGCCGGCGACGCATACCAGGGTCCGGCTCGACGGCCACCACACGCGCGAACCTCGAGATCAGCTGACGGGTGAGCTTGCCCGTCCCGGCGGCAAGCTCGAGCGCCGTCGCCGACGGCGCGAGCTCGGCGAGATCAACGACCTGCTCCGGGTAGCCAGGCCGGCCCCGCTCGTAATCGTCGTACCAGTGATCGGGCATCTCGTCTGTCGCCATCGCCCCATCCTGGCTGTTGTACGGCCCGACCGGAAACCATTTTCTGGGCCTGGGCCGGCGAGATCGCCGACAGGCCGGATCCAGCAACGGTTGCGACCACGGCGGCGGGCTCTCGCAACGCTGGTGCGAGAGCCCGTCGGTTGTTCTGGTCAGGCGTCTTGGGCCTCGGGGGCGGCGCTGCCGACGTACTCGGGGAGGTCTGAGACCAGCTTGTTGATGTCAGGCATTGTGTCGTAGCGGCGCTTGTGCAGGGCGGCGATCTTGGTGCCGAGGTCCGGGTCCTCGTCGTCGGAGATGTCGAACGAGACGAACTTCTCGACGAGGGGCAGGCCGACGCGGTCGGTGTTCAGGTGGGCCGGGTGGATGAGGTACTCCCAGTAGCCGTCCAGGTCCTCGATCACGTAGGTCGCGCCGTACTCGAACTCGCCGCCGAAGTCGCGGCCGACGACGAACGACTTCACCGCGGGGATTGAGCGGCCCTGGTTGCGCAGGCTCTCGAGCGCGATCTCGACCTGCTCGGGGTTGGCGTCGGCCTTCAGGGTGAATCGGTTGCCGTGGTAGATCATTTGTCTTTCCTTTCGTTGTGGATGAAACGGAACAGTGCGGCCACACCTGCGACGGCGATCAACAGACCGCTGGCGGTGAACGTCGTGCGGATGCCGATGGTTTGCACCAGCGGTTGCGCCACCAGTGGGGACAGGAACTGACCGAGGAAGATGCCGGACACGAGACCGCCGAGGACCTGGGCCCGTTGGTTGCTGCGGGCAAGTTCGGACAGCCGGAGGTTCAGGTTCGGTACGACGACGCCCACGCCGGCGCCGCCGATCAGCAGCCCGACCAGCACCAGGACGACCGAGGCAGTACTGCCGATCACCAGCCAGCCGACTCCGAGCAGCACCAGGCTCGCGGCGGTGATGGTCGCTGGGGTGAACCGGCGACGCGCGGACGGAAACATCAGTGCACCAAGGATTCCGGTCACAGTGCTGGCGGCCACGACGACGCCGGTCATCGCCGGCCCGATGCCAAGACTGGCCATCAGGAACGGCAGTTGCGTCGGTGCCATGAAGAAGACCAGCGTGGCTCCCAGCGCCAGCCCATAGATCCCGAAGACCCGCCGCCACTCAGTCGGCCGTTGATCGAGTGGAACGGCCACTCCCCCGGTACGTCGTTCGTCGCGCACCGAGCGGATGGCGAACGGCACGATGAGCGCGGCGACGACGTAGATCCAGAACGGCCACCGCCAGTTCCCAGCGGCCAGCAGCCCCGCGAGCGGCAGAAAGATCACGCCGCCCAAACTGGCGAACGCCTGCTGCAGTCCCAGGAACGACGCCCGCCGCGGACCATCGAACCAATCGGTGATCAACGCACTGACTGTCGTCATCATCCCGCCGACCGCGACCCCGAGCAGGATCCGCGTCGTGATCAGTACGGCGAGGTCCCGCGCGAAGTAACCGGCGCTCCCGGCGACGGCGTACAGGAGCAAGCTCCCGATCAGCAACCGCCGCCGCCCCCACCGATCGGCGAAGCGCCCAGCCACCGGTGCACTCACGGCGATCGCGAGCGACGTGATCGTCAGCGCCAGTCGCACCAGCACCTCGGATCCGAAATAGCTGCTCATCGCCGGCAGACTCGGCGCGATGATCGCCGCAGCCATGATCGTCGCCATCGATGTCGCCAGCAGCGTCCCTCGGGCTGTCCGCGTCGGGCCCCTCGTCATCAGCTCCATGACCACGAGCCTCGCAGCGACCCAGCACACCGCGCGTCGGTGAGAATTGCGTAGTTGTGCCCCGTACGTAGCGGACGCCGGCAGCGGTCAGGGCTTGCGGGAGAACACGATGTCCTGATTCCACGCCCGCCGACCGGTTCGGCCCGGACAGGTCGAGTTGAAGCAGCGCCAGTACCAGATACCGTTGCGCCGGCGCCGGAGATCGACGTCGGTCCGCGTGCACTTCGGGCAGGTCGGCGGATCCGCGAACACCTCGGCGTGCTCGTGTTCAAGAATCTTCCGGGCGAAATGGGCGCCGCGAATCGTCACCATGATCTCGCGGGTCCGGCTCTGGGAGAGCGCGTTCAGACTGCCGATCAGCACCGTCTGCTCGTCCACCACGATGATCTTCTGATGCATCCGTTCCACCAGTGTCGCGGCGTGCACGACAGCACGTAGATCCGTCACCAGCTCCGCATTGGCTCGCTGGATGGGGTCGCTGGGATCACGGACGAAGACCACGATCCGAACACCACGCGCTGCGGCCGCGGCGAGGTGTGGAAGGAGCTGGCGGACGCGGTTGACGACCCAGGGTGCCCAGATCCACAACGAGGCACGCGCGGTGCGGATCGCCTCGATGAAGGTCTCGAAGAACTCCCGCTCGTCGTCGATGTCGGTGATCTCGACATGCCGCCCGAGTACGTCGCGCAGCCGTGAGCCGAAGGGCCCGAGCCGCTCCGAGTCGGCGGTGGCCCGGGGTGCGATCAGCGCCGTCCCGGGCACCGTGCGATTGATCCGTCCCTTCAACTCGGCGAAGGCCGTCCCGGGAGCGGCCGCCTCGATCCGTCCACGGCTGCCCAGCAGGTAGAGCCTGGTCCGGACGCGGGTGATCGCGACGTTGAACAGGCGAAGCCCGTCCTGCTGCCATCCGCTGGTGCCCGGTCCGCGGCCGGCCTGCGCCATCCACATCGCCTTGCCGTCGCTGCCCTCGACAAGGTCGAAGACCACGATCGGGAACTCCCGGCCCTGGAACCGATGAGCCGTCCCCACTTCGGCCAGCGGGCCTCCGGTCCGCTCGACATCACGAAGCGCCTCGAGCGTCGCGGACGCCTGGTGCCGGTAGGGGGTCACCACACCGGTGGCCTCGCCGTTGTCCTCATGCAGCTCGATCAGTGCCCGGGCGAGCAACGCACCGGCCGGCCACCATCCACTCGCGGCGCCCGTCCTGGTCGGTACGGCGAGTTCCCCCAGCCCGTCGGTGTCGATCAGCACGATCTCGGGGTCGGCGACGACGTCCCGCGCGGGAACCAGCGGCCCCGCCTCGAGCGCACCGTCGTAGGCGATCCCGTTGGCCAGCTCCATCACCGTGTGACCGAAGCGGTTCTGCGCCGTCAGGGTGACACAGGAGGGGTGAGCCCTGGCTTCGGCCGGAGTGCCGATTCCGCAGTGCGCGAAGACGTCGGCCTGCAGCCAGGTGACGATCTCGCGTCGTTTGCTCTGCTTGATGGCTGACGGGAGTACGGGACCGAGCTGCAGGAAGTCACCGAGCAGGACCGCGGTCGACGATGCCCTCGAGACAGCCAGCAGGACTTCCGGCAAGGTTGCCGCTCCTACTTCGTCGACGAGTACCACGTCGTACCTGCCGTTGAGCACGTGTTTGTTGGTCCGCGATCTGGCCAGTGTCGTCGCGACGAGCCGCGCCGCGGCGACGATCTCGCCCTCCGCATCCCGCGCCAGCCGCTCGAACTCCTCCTGAACAGCCTGGTACTGCGCCTCCAACTCGACCGATCGAGAGCGGTCTACTTGCACGCGCCGCCGCAACGGCCCCGCTTGGTCATGCAGAACGGGCCGCCCGGCCGCCTTCTCGGACCGAACGATCTCGTCGGCCCGGTGCGCCGCGGTCTGACGCTCTACGGCCAGCCGCAGCTCGCTGAGTGTCTCCTCCTTGATCCGGGTGAGCCGCTGAAGCTCCGGCGCGGCCGCACGAGCACGATCTTCCCGGTCCCGGATCACTTCGCTGCTGAACGGGATTCCGGTCGCGATCGCCTGGGCTTGGTCGAGCAGAACACGCGACCGGCGGTCGGCGACGTCACGGGCCGACAAGGCCTTCGCCGCCAGCCTCGTCTGCCCCTCGACCGCCGCTCGCAGACGTTCCGCGGTCGTGGCGAGTTCCTTACGAGCTCGCCACTTGGAGATGCCTGCGAGACGTCCCAGCTCGCCGAGGCGGAGCTGAAGATCAGCGCGCTCCTGGTCAGCGATCAGAGCGGCTGCTTCGACTGTGGTCGCCGCGCCATCGACTTGGTCCGCCTCTGCCCGCAATTGCTGAACTTGCGTCCACAGGTGACGCGAGTCGGCGACCTCGTCAAGCTGTTGCCGAGCCTGCTGGACCTCGTGAGCCGCGGCTTCCACGTCGCCGGTCCGCCTCCGGTAGGCGGTCTCGGCGTTGAGCACGGCAGCGTTCACCCCGGAGAGGTCGTCGTCGTGCCGTGCCAACAGTCGCCGCGCGGCGACGTACCGGGCGACGTCGAAGCCTGTGAGTTCCTTCTCCACGGCAGCCAACCGGTCCACACGTTCCTGTATGGCGACCAGTTCGTCCGAGATCGCCTGTCGCTTCACCTCCGTCGCCGTCAGACGGTCCCGCACCAGTAGGGGCAAGGAGACGGTCGCATCCGCCGCGACCTCACGAAGCTGGGGCGGTCCGACCCGAAGGATTTCGCCGGCGGCGTGAGCGCCTTCGCGCAGTACGCCGAGCAACGCGTTGTCGACGGCGATATTCGTCCCGGATACCAGCAGGATGCGCTTTCCCGCGGCCAGCAGATCGACGATCGCACGCTTCAGCACCATCGTCTTGCCGGTCCCCGGTGGTCCCCAGACCAGGAACAGACCCGACCCCAGGCAGGCTCGGTAGGTCTCCATCTGAGCCGGCAGAAGTCCGGGCTGGGCTACTGCCGAGGCGGGCCTGCCCTGCACCTTTCCGTCGGCGAGCGAAGCGGCGAGGGGAGCATCGCCGAGGTTGGCCAGCCCGTCCCGCAGCGCCTCGATCAGGAACGTCGTGGGCTGCTGCAGAAGCCACAGGTGTGGGTCCTCGGGGTGAGCGAACTCGGCAACCCGAACCGTGAGCGCTGTCCCGCTCTGGGAAACCTCCATGACGGCATGTCCGGAGTCGATGCTGGTCCGCTCCGGTCCGGCCAGCTTCAGATCGTCGAGCTGGTCCGGGCCGAGTTCGGAGCTGCGGACGTCGACGAGGTATTCACCGTCGTTGGCCGTCCGCATGGCTCGCCCGACGCGCCGCCACGACGGTCGTCGTGCGCTACCGCCCTCCAGGGCGATCCACTCCTCCAGCGCCGTCGTGACCTCATCGCTCCAAGCCACCCGACCCCCTCACCAACAGTGACCGTTGCGTAGCCAAGATCTCACAGTCCGCAGCCGCTCGCCTGTCGAGGCCGCGTCGTCGGGGTGAGCGATGCTGTGGGCAACGTTTCGGCCCCCGTCGGCCGCCGTACCGGGCCTGCGGTTACCCCAGGTAGGGCGTCGGTGACGGTGGGAGGTGTGCTGGTTCTGGTGCTCGCGCAGTGGCGCATGAGGTGGTAGGACGGCGAGATGGAATTGTCCTCAACGCCTTTTCTCTCGGCCGCCGCGGAGCCGCTTTACCGTGCGGCCGTCGTGGGCGGGAGGGCGAGCCTGGAGGTCCTGGCGGAGCGGGCAGGTGTCGACCGCGCCACTGCTGCGGACCAGGTGAAGACGCTGGCTGCCATCGGCCTACTCGAGGTGATCGACGGGGGGATCGAGGCGGTCGCGCCGCGGATTCCGTTGGAGAAGGTGGCGGCCGAGCATGCGCGGGCTGCTGATGCCACTCGCCAGATCGCCTCGGTCTTCGCTGAGATCTGGAGCGAAGCCGGCGACCGCGCGAGTTTCGTGGAGGTCATCACAGACGAAGCGCGGTGTACGGCGGTCGAGGCCAAACTGATGGCCGACACCGCGTCGACCGTCGACGGTCTGTGCATCGGCCCCGTCTCACCGCGGAAGGTCCAGACCGGGATGGCGATCCCACGGCCCGGCGTGGCGATCGGATTCCTCGCAGCCATGGAACGCGGCGTGCGAGCACGCGGCCTGTACGGCGTATCGGTGCTCGAGGACTTCGAAGGGCTTGCCGCGGTTCATCAGTGCATCGCGGTCGGCGAGCAGGCGCGCGTCTTCGCCCAGGTACCGCTCAACCTCATGCTGTACGACAGCAAGCGGGCGATGCTGTCGGTTCCGGGCCAGAAAGGGTCCCGGCGGTCACTCATCATCGTCCACGAGTCCGGCCTGCTCGACTCCCTGGTCGGCCTCTTCGAGGTCTTCTGGCAGATGGGCGTACCCCTGTCGACCGAGTCGCAGGTGGTCGACGCGTTGGGCGGTCCAGGTTCTGATGAACAGCAACTGCTGTCCTACCTGGCGGCCGGTCTCACCGACGAGGCGATCGCCCGCGACCTGGGCGTGAGCGCTCGCACGGTCGGCCGGCGGATCGCTCGTCTCGAAGAGGTGCTCGGCGCCCACAGCCGATTCCAGCTGGCCATCCAGGCGAGCCGTCGAGGCTGGATCTGACAGCACCTCCTCGAGCCCGAAGCGCTCGAGGAGGTGCCACTGCCAGGGACTACTCCGACACGGTGGCCGTGAACGCGCCCGATCCGGAGTCGGCCTTCACCACCAGGCGGTAGGTGCCCGCCGTGTTGTTGTAGGTGAACGACTCGTCCGGGTTCGGGCTGATGCCTTGGGCAACCGTCACCCAGGAGAATCCGGACTGCTTCTGCAGGTAGACGTCGAAGTCACTGCCGGTCGGCCCGTCGAGGCAGACCTTGAGCTTGCCCGCGTCGCTGTCGCTGAAGGCAGGGAACGTCTTGCTACCGCCTGCGGCGAGGTTGCCGGTGTAGGTGAGGTCGCCGGTGCATGCCCCGCCACCACCGCCGGAGACGACCCACGAGAACGACGCGCTGCCCGTCTTGCCGCCGGCATCAGTGACCTTCGCCGTCACCGTGGACGTGGCCGCGGCGGTCGGCGTACCGGAGATCAGACCCGTTGAGGCGTTGACCGAGAGACCCGCGGGGAGACCCGTCGCCGTCCACGAGTACGGCGTGGTGCCGCCCGTCGCGGCGAGTTGCAGACTGTCAGCGGTCCCTACCGTGCTCGTCTGCGCGCCGGGGTTGGTGACCGCCGGGGAGCCCGGTTCCGGGTTGCCCGTGCCACAGGTCTCGGTCGTCGCCGCGACGGCGATCGCCGTGAACGCCTTTTCGACTGCCTGGCACTCGGCTGAGCCCTGACCGTAGAGGTCCTTGGCGGACTTGATCGCGCCGGTCCGGGCGTTGGAGTACTTGCTCGACGACGTGAGGTAGGTCGACAGCGTGCGGTACCAGATCTTCTCGGCCTTCGCATGACTGATGCCGGTCACGGCCGCGGCGCCGGAGCAGGTCGGGGAGTTGTAGCTGACCCCGTTGACCGTCCTGGCTCCCGAGCCCTCGGAGAGCATGAAGTACCAGTGGTTGAGCGGGCCCGAGGAGTAGTGCGGGTCGAGCGAGCCGAGCGTCGAGGACCAGCAGTCCTTCGACGCACCGTCCTTGCTCGGCTTGTCCATGTACCGCAGCGGCGAGCCGTTGCCGTTGATGTTGATCTCTTCACCGATGAAGTAGTCCGGTACGTCGTTGGGATTGTTGACGTAGAACTCGATCGCGGTGCCGAAGATGTCGGAGGTCGCCTCGTTGAGTCCGCCCGCTTCACCGCTGTACACGAGGCCGGCGGTGTTCTCAGTGACACCGTGGCTCATCTCGTGCCCGGCGACATCCAGTTCGGTGAGCGGAGCAGCGTTGTTCGCGCCATCGCCGTACGACATCTGTGTACCGTCCCAGAACGCGTTCACCATGCCGTTGGCGAAGTGCACGCGCGAGCGGGCCCCGCGGCCGTCGTTCCAGATCCCGTTCCGGCCGAGCTGTGTCTTGTAGTAGTCGAACGTCTTCTGCGCGCCGTAGAGCGCGTCGACGGCGGCGGACGCCCGGTCGGACTGCGCCCCGGTCCCCCACTTGTCGTCGGCGTCGGTGAAGATGTCGCCGTCCGGGCCTTCACCCGTGTTGGGGTCGCCCTGGTTGTGGACGTCGGTGGCCGTGTGACCCGCCGCGTCCCTCATCTCGAAACCGCCACCCGACTTGGGGCTGGTGTTGATGGTGACGTTGCCGACGAAGATGCCGTCGCCGGTACCGGTCTTGATCTCGTCGTCGGTCAGCAGCACGGCGCCAGTGCCGGCGTCGACGTACGTGTGCAGGCGGGTCGGAACCTGGTTGGCGCGAGTGCCGGTGGTCAGTACGTCGTACGCGAGCTTCGGACCCTGATCGGTGACGAGGACAACCAGCTCGTTCCCGGCGGCCTTCTCGTCCTTGGTCGCCTGGGCCGTGGCGAGGCCCTTGGCCTGCGCCGCCGCCTTGGAGATCTTCGGGGTCAGCGATCCGGGAGCGATGCTCTTGCGGCCGAGGTTGTAGGTGACGTCGGTGACCGTGCCCTTGGCCGCCTTGTGGGCAACAAGGTCACCGCCGATCACGCGCATCCCGTTCAGCGTGCGCTGGTAGCGCACGTGGGTGCCGCCATCAGCGTCCTCGACGACCGCCTTGACCGTCAGCTTCTCGCCCGCTGCCAGCCCCAGCGCGGAGGCACTCTCCGCGGCGTGCGCCTGCTCGTTGGCAGCCAAGGAGTTCGACCGGTCGGCGCCGGCGCCAGGAGGCGTCTGGTCGGCGTTGGCGGCGAAGACAGGCGTCATCACCAGCCCGGCCGCGAGCAGACCGCTGGTAGCGATCAACCTTTTTTTGGCTCGATTCACAACTGCTCCTTGAGGCGGGGTCGACGATCGGCCGACCTGGGTGTGCCGTCCGCTTCCGGGACATGTCGGCGGCGGCGGCGTTCGGGTGGTCCGAGTTTGGGCACACCTCATGACCAGCGGAAGGCGTCGTCGCTGGCGGAGATCGGCACCGCCGATTTACGACATCCCTCGGAGCAGGCCCGCCATAGTTGCCAAAAGCACCAAGACGGCCGTCGGCAGCTCAGAGCTCGATTGCTCGGTAGCTCAACGCTCGCTCGACGATCTCTTCCGAGGTCGGCTCGTGGTCGAACTCGTCGCTCGGACAGAAGATCAGGCCCGACGCGTCGGGATGCCGCACGCCGGCCTCGAACTCGGCCAGCGCAGCATCCTCTTCTGCTTCGGTTTCATAGGCGCCTTGCAAGAGGTTCTCGACAATCTCGACCAAGCGCGCCCGCTCGGCACTCGTCACCCCGTCCCCCCACACGGGGCTTCGCAGCTTGGAACGGTCTGGTTGAGGGTCGATCTTCAGGACGAAGGTCAGTACGGCGTACGACGCGGCGCCGAGGGCCAGGCCGGAGCTGTAGATGCCGGTGATCGCGGCCGACATCAGCGAGATCACGATCACGATCGAGAACGGGACGAAGAACCAGCGCGGCAACAGCGCGGTCAGCGCGCCGATCGGATCCGCCGCCGCGGCCTCGCCGAGCGCCGGGTCGCCACCCACCAGCAGCGCACCCACGATCAGCAGAATCACCACCGGCAGCGCCAGCCCACTGGTGGTCCAGCCGATCACCGCCCGGGCCGGAGTGTCGCGCGGCAGGTAGCGCGCGAAGTCACCGCCGTAGTTGAGGAACCCGAGACCGACCAGCGTCATCGCCATGATCGTCCCGCCGACGAACGCCAACGGCCCGCCGGCCGGGGTGTCCCCCAGCCGCGACCAGGAGACCTCGGGCAGCACGAAGCCCAGGAAGGCCAGCGTCATCAGGCCGGTCCCCCACGAGATCCACACCTCGATCTTCATGATGAACGCATGCCCCAGGACCGACGCCGACATTGTTGCCACCAGCACGATCACGAACCAGACCACGATCGTCCCGTCGGCGGGCTTACCGTCCGCCTTGGCGAACTGGCCCGGCCAGAGCGTCCCGAAAAGATTCGCCCCGGTGGTCGACGCCAGCGTGATGATGGTGACCTTCCAGCCCATGTTGGACAGGTAGGCGAAGAACGCGGGCAGGATGTTGCCGCGGATTCCGAACGCGAACCGGGTCTGCACGAGCGTCGGCAGGCCGGTCCGGGGCCCGCCGACCGCAAGGACCCCGACGAGTCCGCACGAGATCAGGTAGCCCACGGTTCCGGCGACGATCGTCTGTACGACGTTCAGCCCGATCCCGAACACGTAGATCCCGTAGCTGATGCCGAGGATCGACACGTTCCACGCGAACCACACCGCGAACAACCCTCGCGGCCGCCCTCGTCGTTCCGCGTCCGGCACCGGATTGACCCCGTTCGCCTCGACGGTCACACCGCCCGAGGCACCCTTCTGCTGAACAGCCACGGCACAACTGTAGGCCGCGTCGTACCGCTCCCATCTCTTACTCGCGAGGCTCCACGGCTGCTGGGATTGCGAGCCATGTGATGAGTAGGGCCGCGAAGGAGAGGGCTGCGGCGACGAGGAAGGCGCTCCGGTATCCGTCGGCGAGCGCGTCGATGGCGTGCTGCGCGAGCCCGCGATCTTCCTGAGAGCCTTGTACGTCGGCCACCGTGACAAGTATCGCCAGACCGAGTGCGCCGCCGAGTTGCTGGGTGGTGTTCACGAGTCCGGATGCCAGGCCGGAATCGGATGGTGGGACGTCGGCGACGGCAAGCGAGACGATGGAGGGCAGGCCGAGACCGGCACCACTCCCGATGAGAACCATCGGCGCGAGCACATCGATCCAGTACGTCGCGGAGTCGGGAATGCGGGCCAGCAGCAACAGACCGGCGGTAACGAGCAGAAGCCCGGCCATCAGGACCCACTTCGCTCCGTGCCGAGCGCCGAGCCGGGCGGACAGACCAAGACTGCAGAGTGCGATGACCAGCGCCACCGGCAGGTAGGCGACCCCAGTCAGGGCCGGGGAATAACCCAGCACACGCTGGAGGTAGAGCGCACCGAGGAACTGGAAGCCGAAGAGCCCCGCCACCATCAGGACCTGCGCGAGGTTCGCTCCTGATAGTCGCCGGGAACGCAGGATCCGCAGCGGTACGAGTGGCGCGGTCGCCATCGACTGCCGCAGGACGAAGCCCGCAAGGAGAAGCGACGCGACCACTGCCGCGACCACCGTCGGCAGGGAACTCCAGCCGTGCTCGGCAGCACTGACGACAGCGTAGATGCCCAGCATGGTTCCGCCGGTGATGAGCACGGCACCCGAGACGTCGGCGCCGATCTCGTTCGGCGCATCGCCATCGGGCTCGACGAGGCGCACTACCAGCGCGACCGTGGCGATCCCGACCGGAACGTTGATGAGGAAGATCCAGTGCCAGTTGGCGAGATCGGTCAGTAGGCCGCCGAGGAGCAGCCCGATCGAAGCACCGGCCGCCGCGACGAAGCTGAAGACGCCGATCGCTCGAGCCCGTCGCTGCTCCTCCGGGTGCATCGCCACGATCATGCTGAGCACGACAGCGGAGGTGAAAGCGCCACCGATGCCTTGGACGAACCGAGCGCCGATCAGCACGTCACCCGACCAGGCGAGCCCACACAGCACTGACGCGGCGGTGAACACGGTCAGGCCGCCGATCAGGACTCTGCGGCGTCCGAAGCGATCACCCACCCGGCCGGCAAGAAGCAGGAAGCCGCCGAACGCGACAAGGTACGCATCGGTGACCCAGGCCAAGGCCGCCGGGGTGAAGTCGAGGTCTTTCTGGATCGAGCCCAGGGCGACGCTGACGACGCTGCCATCGAGGATGATCATGAGTTGCCCGGCGCAGAGAACGAGCAGGGTGAGCGTTGCGCGCGGGGATACGGACGGGTCGACACGACTTCGGTGGCTCACCGGATTCTCCGATCGAGACGGAACGGTTCGTTTCGATTCAGAGTAAGTATCCACCCGCTCCTCGTCAAGACGGTCCGGTTCGTTCCGTTGCTAGAGTGGTCCGGTGACTGATGCAGAGCCGAACTCACGCAGTGAACGCGCCCGCGTCGCGATCCTCGCCGCCGCTGTGGAGGAGTGCGTGGCCCTCGGGTACGAACGGACCAGCGTCGAAGGGATCGCGCGGCGTTCGCGGAGCGGGAAGCAGACCATCTATCGGCGGTGGCCATCCAAGGCCGCAGTCCTGCTGGACGCGTTGGTGGAGTCGCTCGGCGACACCGCCGACTTCCCTGACACCGGGGACCTTGTCGCCGACCTGAGGAACCAGATGCACGGCGTAGTCAGATTCTTCAACGATGCGCGACTCTCGGCGGTCTACCGGGCATTGATCGCGGCAGGACAGAGTGACGCCGGCGAGCTGCGCGCGATGCTCGACCGTCTCGTCGAGCCCCGTCGCGCGCAGGCACTGGAGCTGCTGCGCCGGGCACAGCAGAACGGGAAGCTTGCGGCCGACATCGAAGCGTCGATGCTCCTCGACCTCCTGTACGCCCCGCTGTACTACCGCCTCCTGATCACCCAGGAGGCATTGACGGACGATGTCGCGGACAGTGTTGTCGACCTCGTGCTCGTGCGGATGGCGGGCGCGCGTCCGTAACTCCGATCGGTCAGCCGGCCGTCCACCGGCTCAGCTTCTCCGGATTACGCACGGCCCAGACCCGGTCGATGCGGCCGTCCGAGACTCTGTACGTCGATGGTGCGGCCGGACGCCGTACCGACGAGTCCTGCCGCGCCATTGACGACGGCTTGGCGAATGGAAGGCGGTCACCATACCGAAGGGAGAGCCGAAGACGTCATGCAGGACAAACGCGACCCGCTCGGCACGTTGAGCAGCAGAGCCCGATCGATCTCGGTGACGTCCACCGCCGGCCCTCCCAGCTCCACCGCACATACTGTGCGGCTACGTCGTCATGGGTGCATGTCTACTATCGCAGTTGTCCTGTGCCTCATCACGATCACGGCGAACGCCGTGATGGCCGTCGCCGATCTGGTCGGTGCGCGGTTCGTACTCGCGAACTCGGCCGCGGTCGGCGTGCCACGCTCGTGGTTGCCGATGCTGGGTCTGGCGAAGGCCGCCGGCGCCGCGATCGCGCTCCCGTTGCCTGGGGCTGACGGGCTACGGCTGAGGCGTGTGATGTGCGGTAGTCGGTAATATTTGGTAGCTATATAAGAAAAAATCGCCGACCAACGCACCACACCGGCCCACCGGCCCTCCCTCCCGAACCGCACCCCAAAGCCCGGGAGCCCAGGCGACGGGAAGTTGGCCGCCGACCCTTCCTTGCCGGACCGCAACCAAAACCCGTCAGCCGCAAGCAACGGGGAACCTCTGTCGCAGCCTCGCCATCCGGCCCAGCCACCGCGGCGGCCGGCCATGCTGTCTTTCAGATCGGCCGGACGCGGCGAGCAACCACAAACCCACGACACCGGCCGAGACCTTTCGGCCTGCACCCAGTCGAACCACCAAGCGCAGCCAACAAATAGCCGCGGCTAGCCAGGCCGCCGGCTGAACCGGATAGCGAGCACGGATCCGCGCCACTGACCAACTCACTCCAGCAAAGGGTTCCAGGCAGCGCTTGAGCGTGGCGAGGTAGGCGCGGCGGAGGTTGGTCAGTGTGGGCGATCCGCGAGAGGACGTGCACCAGGCCCACGACGCGTCGCCTCAGCCGGCCGCGCCGATGCAGGCCAAGGGGCGACGCGCTAACCAGTGGATTTTGTGGACCCCGTGACGAAAATCCACCGGCTAACGAACGTCGCGAGCGGTACCGCCCGGTGGGACAGCTCAACTCAACTAGTGACCGGCGCACCGGTTGAACAGCAACCGAAACCGATGCCCGTCAACCCCAAACAACGCACACCCAACCACCGGCCCCTTCCCGGCCCGCAACCCAAGCCCATCAGCCGCAAGCAACGGGGAACCTCGGTCGCGGCCTCGCCATCCGGCCCAGCCACCGCGGCGACCCACCATGCTGTCTTTCAGATCGGCCGGGCGCGGCGAGCAACCACAAACCCACGACACCGGCCGAGTCCTGTCGGTCTGCACCCCGCCCGACCACCAAGGCCAGCCAACTGAAACGCACAGCGAGCAGAGCAGGTGGCTGAGCCAGATGGCGAGCCCAGCGACCGCGATCCCGTCGCCTGGAGCTGACGGGCTGACGGGCGGTGACTTGGGCGCGTGAGGTGGCGGCTGGTCGGAAACTCTTCGGCGCCATCTGACAAAGAAGTTCCGGTCAACACGGTCACCGCCGCCTGAATTTAGCTGTGGCCAGGTGTGGGCAAGTTGAGCAGGCAACCAGCCCACACCAACAGCCCACACTTCCTTTGTATATAAGGGGTTCTGGGCTCGAAAACTGTCGGTGGCCATGGCTATGCTTTGGGGTATGGAGATCTTGGCGATGCCACCGGTGTACACGCAGAGCGGCAGCGAACTGCTGACGACTCTCGACACCCTGATGGCCACCGCCGCCCTGATCGAAACCCTGAAACTGCAAACCATGGCCCGCCTCGACGAAATCGGCACCGCCCAAGAACTCGGCGCCCGCGACACCACCGAACTCGTCTCGCAGCGCTACCGGCTCGTCCCCGCCGACGTCCGCAAAGACCTCACCTTCGCCAAGAACCTCCCCAAATACTCCGCCGTCGCCGACGCACTGCCAGACCCCGCCGACCCATCGAAGTCGGCGGCCTCTGAGTCGGCGGGGTCGGCGGTCCTGGCGGTCCTGGCGCCGGACTCGGCCAAGGTCATCGTGTCGACCTTGGAGAAAGCACCCTCCACCGTGCCGGTCGAAGTCCTGGACGTCGCCGAACGGGAAATGATCCGGGCCGCCGAGCACACCAACACCCGCGAGCTCACCAAGTTCGGCCGCGACGTCCTCGCCCGCCTCGACACCGACGGACCCGAACCCGCCGAAGACGAAACCCACAAGCAACGCTCACTGCGGCTGCGTGATGTCGACGGCGGGGTGAAGATCACCGGGTTCCTGCCCGGCGCCGCCGGGGAACAAGTCAAGACCCAGATCCACACCCTCGCCAAACCCCACAAAACCATCGACGGTGAACGTGACCCGCGCACCCTGGAACAGCGCCAAGCCGATGCGCTGATCGGGATCTCGGATGCTGCGGCAGGCAACCCCGACCACCCCGGCGTACCGCACCTCACCGTCACCATCGACTTCAACGACCTCAAAAACGCCCTCGCCAACGTCCCCGACGCCTTCAACAGCGCGGCCGGCGCGAACGGTGCGGCCGGTGCGACCGGCGCGAACGGTGCGAACGGTGCGACCGATGCGACCGGTGCCACGGGTGGATCGGGTGGGATGGGTGAGTTGGTGTTCGGCGGCAACCTGTCCGCCGGCGCCGTCCGGCTGCTCGCCTGTGATGCCGCGATCCTCCCGATCGTGCTCGGCGGCGATTCGCAGCCCCTGGATGTCGGCACCGAACAACGGTTCGTGAACCGCTACATCCGGCGGGCATTGAACAAGCGAGACAAGGGCTGCGTGGTGTGTAAAGCACCACCGTGGATGTGCCATGCCCACCACGTCATCCACTGGGTCGACGGCGGACCGACCAGCCTGCACAACCTCGCCCTGGTGTGTTCTGCCCACCACCGCGCGGTCCACAAGAACCAATGGACCATCACCATCACCGCAGGCGTCGTCCACGTCGGTCGCCCGTCCTGGGCCGATCCACCACCACCCGACCCTCTCGCGCTTGCTGCCATGGCTGCGTGGGTCACCCCTGCCCGCAACGCCACCGCGAACAGCGCTTACGCCACGCCTAGTGCCAGCACGACCAGGACCGACGGAGCCAGCACGGCCAGCGCCAGCACGGCTCATGCCGAGGAGGTCAGTGCCAGCACGGCTAGTGCTAGCAGGGCTCGTGTCGATGCGGGCGAGGTTAGCGGGACTCGTTTCAGTTGGGCCGAGGCCGAGAGCAGCCCGACATACGAACAGCCGACCCGGCTCCCCGCAGCCAGTGCGCAGCCCAACGCCGCGATCGTCGCGGAGCGCGAAGCCTTCCGCGCCTACCTCATCTCGACACCCGGCTACACAGACCCCTGGCGCACCGACGACACCCCAGCAGCCGGACCGTAGGCCGACCACTGCTGGTGGCTCGCGGCCCCGACCGCCACCACCCGGGTCGAAACGGCAGCCGGCGCTCGTGGATCACCCCAGCGCCGGATCAGCCATGCGCGCATGCTGGAACAGGTTCATTTCGTGGGGCGGGGCGCCCGCAGCCGCGGCCTCGGAGATAGCGGTGCGCTGCTTGGTGTGGGCTAGGTGGCCGCGGGGTCGGGCTAGCTGAGCGCCGCGTGCTCGCGGAGGCCGCAGCTACAGCGTCGGGCTAGCAGCCGGTCACCAGATAGCCTGCGGCTACGGGGTCGATTGGCCGCGCACAAGGATGACCATGGGGGTCGCAGCAGGAGCCCGTTACGTGGGCGACGGTGGAGTTGGTGGTGCGGTCGTCGTCCACATCCGTGCCGGTGCCCTGCGGACCCTCTGCGTCCCAGCAGCGTTCCTCGCTTTGGCCGCGGCTACCGTCGCGGTCAGCTAACGGAAGTGCAGCTTGTGCGTCACCCGTCCTGGAAGATCACCCGCCGCAGCGGACCGATGGCTCCGCAGAGGCGGAAGAAGCCGCGGGCAACAGTACGCAGCACTCGGCTCGGCGAGATCGCGAGAGCGACGTACAGACGAGCTTGGCGGACCGACCCGAACCCCGACGTGAGCATCGCCGCCTCGTAGCCGCGCAGGGCAGGGAGCAACGCCGATCTCCCATCGTGTACGTCGGTGATGGCGTCGCGCAGCAACAACGCGTCGTGCAATGCGGCGTTGCCGCCCAGCCCGCCGACGGGTGGCATGTGGTGGATCGCGTCGCCGAGCACGGTGACGGTGGTGGTCGGCCACGGAGCGACCCGCCGCGCGGTGGAGAAGTCGAACCGGTCGACGGTCTCGGCCGGAGTGGCCGACAGCAAGGCGCGCAGCCCAGGGTCCCAATCCCGCATGCGCACGTCGACGCGGTCGAGCAACGCCTGCCCGGTGAGATCCTCGCCGATGTGTCGGCGGTGCGCTACATACGCCCACATCACGTAGTCGTCGTCCGTGACGTCAGCCAACACCGTCTTGGTGTCGAGTCCGGCTGCGGCGACCTGGTCGCGCATCCGCTCAGCCAGCTCCTCGGGCTGTTCGCGGCGGCGGAAGACCGCGGTGAACAGGAAGTCGCGCTGCGGGAGCACCATGTTCTTCGAACGCGTCAAGGCCTCGGGCAGCCAGCTCGCCGTCCGGTCGGTGAGCGGCACCTTTCCGCCGACACCGAACGCGGGCAGTGCGGTCGTGACGGCCGCGGGCAGCAGTTGGCGACGTACTCGCGACCGCCCGCCATCGGCACCGACGAGCAGCGTGCCGTTGGCAGTGGAGCCGTCGGCGAACTCTGCCGTCACGCTGCCGTCCGCCTCGTGCCGGTAGCGCTGGAACTCCTTGCCGAAGTGCACCACCTCATCGAGGCCCGCCAGCAGCAGCCCGCGCAATGACACCCGGCTGACGGCGTGAGTACTGACGGCGGGGTCGAGGCCCGCAGGAGGGCCGTCCTCCCGCATGAGCTCGCGCATGCCCTCGGTGAACACACCCATCCCCGGGCCAGGATCACCGGCCGTGGCAACCAGGATCTGCCAGAGATGATCGGGCAAGCAGGCGTGCAGTGCACGGCTGCCCTGGGGTTCGATGTTGAGCCGGTAGCCCTGCAGGCGGGCGTCGGGTGCGGCGTCGCGCTCGTAAACGGCGACGCTCACTCCCGCCTTCACCAGGCCTTGGGCCAGGCACAGCCCACCGATGCCGCCACCGATGATCACGACATGCATCACGCCTCCCGGCGGAAGTCGGCGACGATCTTCGGCAGCCGGTCGAGCAGCTCGTCGTGCCAGCGCACCTCAGTGGCCAGCCGGGCCGCCAGGTGCGCGAGAGCCATCCGCTCGGCCTCCGTCAGCCACTGATCGGCTTCTTCGGTCTGGTGACGCAGCGAGTCCTCCTGCGCGATGAGCGCAGCACGGCGATCGGTGATCACGTGCTCGAGTTGCTGCTCGTCCAGGTCGCCCGAGTGCACGAGAGCGAGGTCGAACGGATCGGGCCGCACCACGACCGCGCGCAGCGCCTGCCCGCGCACCACATCAAGCGCCTCCCGGCCGGCGCGAGTGATCTCGTAGACCGTCCGCTCCGGGTAGTTGCCCACCCGCTCACCGCGGACCTCGGCGATGAGCTCCTCCGAAGCCAGCCGGCGCAGCGCGCCGTAGAGCGCACCGACCTTCACCTCGGTCCACAGCTCGGTGTGATCGCTCTGGGCTTGATTGCGGATCTGATGACCGTGCATCGGACCGTGCTCGCTCAGGATGCTGAGGACGAACAAGCGGATTGAACTCATGAAAGTACTCTCGCATGAGTAGTCGCACATCGCAACCGGACGACCCTTGTTCTCAGTGACGAACCCCGCCATCCCTCAGGGGATGGCGGGGTTCACTGGTCGGACTGATCAGCTTTGGGGCGGATCGGCGAACTCGGAGCAGTAGGACGCACTCCAGGAGCTCAGGTTGTTGTTTCGGTCCCGGCCCATGACCTGGAAGCAGGTGCTGGAACCGCGCGGGCCCGTCCCGGCATATTGCGTGCTCTGCCGGGACGCGACCGTCTCGGTCCAGTCGCCGTACGGCGCGTCCGGAGACGGCCGGGTCTGGTAGCGGAGGTGGAAGGCATTCAGGCCGCTGGCCGGATCCGAGTCGGTGCTCGGGTCCTCGAAGACCCACTTGAACTGGAGGGACTCCTGGTTCCGGTACGCCGGTCCGGCGTCGGCGCTGACCAGCCTCGGTGCGACATGGTCGGAGGTGTAGACCATCGTCGGCGAGAGCCAGTCGAGGGTGACGAGCCGCGGCCGATGGTTCTCGTCCACGTAGACCAGACGGCCACCACCCTGATCGTCCGCCGCGTATTCGGCCGACCGGGAGACACCCGCGAGCGGACCGTAGCGACGTTCCTGCAGGTCCAGCGTGCGCAGGTCGGACACCCGGAGCTGGACCGGTACGGCGCCCAGCGCGGTCTCCTGGAGCAGGAAGTTGTTGCCGAGCTCCCAACGGTCGGCCAGCGTCGTCGTACGGATCGGAATGCCGTACGACGTCAGGTCGATGATCTGATCCGGACCGGCGCAGTCGACGACGAGCCAGTTGCCGGCCACCTCCAGCTTCCGCGCCACGCCGCATCCGGGCTTGGCCGGGATGAACAGTTGCCGGGGGCCACCGATGACATTGATCGTGTTGGTGGCGTCCGGAGCGACGTACGTGAGGTCGCCGTTCAGCGCGATCGCCCTGCCGTAGCCGCCGATGCTCTTGCGCTTGGCCAGGTCCCAGACGCCGATCGAGCCGAACCTTTCGTCCTTCACCGCGACCAGCTTGCCGCCCCGCCCCAGCCTGGCCTCCCAGGTCGGAAACGTCCAACTGCCCTTGGAGTCGGTGATCACGGATTCCTTGCCACCGCTCGCGTTCAGGCGCTTCGTCAGTACGACGTCGCCCTCGAACTGCACCTCATGGCCGTCGCTGTCGAGCGCCGACCGCGACCACGTCGTACCGAGGTCTGAGGTCTCGTACAGATGGGCGTCGGTACCGGCGGTCCGCACGCGATTGCCGGACAGGCCGACGTACCCGACCTGTCCTTCGAAGGCCGGCGTCTGCGCGATCGTCTGCAGAGCACCGTCAGCGCCGATCGAAGCGACCTGCGACTGCGCGGTCAGGAGTAGACGGCCGTTGCCCTGGCCCTTGGCGTCGTGGACACCGGTGACGACGTTCCGAGTCACGGTGCCGTCGACGACGTTGACCTTGAGCAGTTCCTTGGTGGCCGGCAGCCGGACCGCGACGTCATCGCCGAGCGGGAGCAGCGGCCCGCCGAACGGTACGACGGTCGCCCCTGCTGCTGGACCAGTCCGATCCTTCCAGGCCAGCGTGGTGCTGGAGTCGCCGGAGGCGGTCCGCCAGATCACGCGGCCCGGCGTGAGCTGCGCCCAGGTCGTGGCCGCGTCCAGTGCCGCGAGTTGCGACGCCGTACCGGTTGCGACGTCCAGGATGAAGAGACCGCTCGCTGTCCCCAGCAGGAATGCGTCATCGGTCCGGTCGAGCACCTCGGCGGTCGCGCCGACGCCGATGACCGGCGTTTCGTCACCCGCGTACGTGCGCAACGCGAGATCGCCACCGCGTGCCAGCAGCAGGCCGCCCGGGTAGACGTTGCGAACCTCCGCACCGGTCGGCGTGCCGATGTACTGCGTCTCGGTCTCGCCGAGTTTCCGGACCTCGGCGCCTTCCTCGTTCCACTCCATCGCGTAGTCGCCGACCACGTCCAGAGTGCGGGCAGAGCGCCGGTACTCCCCCGCCGCGCTTCCGTCCAAGACGTTCCGGATGCTCCACGGGGCCGGCCCGCCATCGGCCGGCTCCCCGAAATCGGTCAAGTAGTACTTGCTCGTCGCTGCCAGGATCTCGAGCGGCGGATCAGCCTCCAGCCGCGACCCCAGCAACACCCCCTCGGCGTACGGCGGGTCGGCGGCGACCGCCGTACCTGGAGAACTCAGCACCGTCCCGAACAAACAAACGATTGCCATGGCACGAATTTTCACGGGACCCCTCCCTCTTGTCCCAGGCTCCCCCGCCCGGGTTACGGTCGTCACCCTAAAGCACCCGGTCGACCCCTCACCTCATCCTTTAGGCCAACATGACCGGCTACGTCTAGGATTGGCGGCATCCGTCCAGCCGACCGCGTCAGGGGATAAGGTGCCGAAGGCAACGACCGGTGGAGACGCGCTTCCGCTGGCGGAGGTGCGGGACGCGATCATCGCCGATCCGTCGAACCGATGGGCGGCCGAGCTGGGCTATCTTCCGCTGTACGCGGCCTCGGCGGCCGCGCGGATCGTGATCATCGGCCAAGCACCCGGTCGGCGTGCGCAGGAGTCGGGCATCCCGTGGGACGATCCCAGCGGAGTTCGGCTTCGATCCTGGTTGGGTGTCGACGACGAGGTCTTCTACGACCCGGCTTCGATCGCCCTGCTGCCGATGGATTTCTACTTCCCGGGCAAGGGCAGTCACGGAGATCTGCCTCCGCGCAAGGACTTCGCTCCGCGGTGGCATCCCGCGATCCTCGGTCAGCTGCCGGAGGTGCGTCTCACGGTTCTCATCGGCAGTCACGCACAAGCGCACTATCTCGGCTCGCAGGCACGGTCCAACCTGACCGAGACCGTTCGCGCGCACATCGACTACGCGCCGGCGGTGATCCCGCTCGTCCACCCCTCGCCGCTGAACTTCCGCTGGCAGAAAGCCAACCCCTGGTTCGAGGCGGACGTCGTACCGGCGTTGCAGGATCTCGTCCGGGCCGCTCTGACCTAGCCCTCACATCTCGGCGCGCCAGGCCGGCACCGCTTCGGCGAAGGCGAGTACCGGTGCTTCGCAACGCCGCCTGAAGGTCAGCGGATGGCGCCGGTGCTGAAGAAGTGTCGTACGACGAGGCCGCCGGCCGCGGTGACGAGGGGGTTGGTGGTGGAGCGGGGGCGGGTCAGGGATGGTGGCGGCACGGCTTCGACCTGGTTGCGGACCACCTCGAGCCATCGATCGGTGGGGGCGCCACTGCCGCCGAGGATCACGAGGTGTGGACGCATGAGGTCGTAGACGGTGTCGGCGAGGACGGCGACCTGGGCGCTGTGTGCGGTGAGCAGGTCGACCGCGGTCGCATCGTGCTCATCGGCAAGCCGGACGAGATCTGCGAGTGTGGGTGTGTCGAGCCCCGCGGCTCGTGCGGCGGCGAGCAGCATCAGGTCTGTTCCGCACTGGTCGAAGCGCGCTTGGCCGTTGCCTGTGAGTTCCGGTACGGCGATGCGGCGCAGACTGCCGTGCACGATGCGGTCGGAGTCGAGCAGGGACGGGTGGTTGACGAATCCGATCTCGGCCACGTTGCCGACGAACAGGTAAAGCACGCTGTGCATGCCTTGGCCGGCTCCGAAGGTCAATTCGGCGTTCAGGTGTGCGCGCGCGTTGCTGTCCACCAGCACCTGGAGGCCGGTTTTCTTGCCCAGCGCATCGGCCACGGCGACGTCGTACCAGCCGAGTTCTTCGTTGCGTACAACGGTTCCGGTCGATTGGTCCACGTCGCCACCGACGACCACGCCGATGCCCAGTACGCGCTGGGGAGCTCGGGCGGCCAGGTCCGCGGCGAGTTCGCCGGCCCGGCGAACCGTGCCGTCATGGTCGGCCGGGTCGCGGTCCTCGGCGTACGTCTCGACACACCGGCCGGTCAGATCGGTCAGTCCGATCGTGGTGCGCTCGACACCGAGATGGATGCCGACGGCGAACCCACCGGTCGGGTCGAGCTCGACCGGAATCCTCGGCCGGCCGATCCCGCTGGCCTCCTTCGCACACTCGCGAACGATGCCGTCGGCAAGCAACGGATCAAGGATCCGGCCGACGCTCGCGTGGTTGAGCGACAGCTCCTTGGCGATGTCGGCCCGCGCCAGCGCACCACGCTGAGCCAGCAACTGCAGCACCGCGGACGTGTTCGACCGGCGGGCCTGGCGCGGCTGCGTCCCCTGCAGGCTCGGCGTCACCCGGTCTCCGCTTCTCGGGACGCGACGACATCCTCGAGTTCGACACCCGTGGTGGCAAGCCACGGCGACGCCACCACGATCAACGCGCTGATGAGGAACGCACCGGCGTACCAGGCGACGACTGTGATGCCGTACTTCTGCAACAAGGTCGGCACCAGGAAGACATTAAGCGCGATCGCCAGCCGAGTCACGCACTGCGCGATCCCCGAGCCGAGACCGCGCAAGGCCGTCGGGAACGCCTCGGTGCTCCAGACCCACGACAGCACGCCGGGACCGAGCCAGGTCAGCGTCGCGTACGCCGCCCAGCAGATCACCAGGCCGATGCCGGGATGGCGGCCGGTGATCGAGATCCCCACCCCGGCGACGAAGACTCCGAGGCAGGTCCAGACCCCCAGCCAGCGGCGGTTGACCTTGTCGATGATCAGCGAGCCGAGCGAGACCGCGATCAGGCCCATCACGAAGCCCAGCAAGGAGAAATGCAGTGTGTTGGACACGCCGATCCCGATGCTGCTGATGATCAACGGACCGGCGACCGTCGCCACCGCGCCGCCGAAGGCCTGGACGGCGAAGAATGCCGTGACGGCCGCGAGCCGACGCCAGGCACCGCCGGCTACGAGGGTCCGGTAGTTCCTCGGGGCCTCAGGTTCGGGCTTCGGCGGCTCGAGTCCGAGCGCGTCGTACACCTGCTGGGCTTCTTCGAGGCGTCCTTGGGCCTGCAGCCAGCGTGGCGACTCGGGCAAGAACTGGCGGGCCACCAGCACCGCCGCGGCGGGGATCGCGGCCAGGCCGAACAGCCAGCGCCACGTCTCGTTGCCGAAGACCGGCTGGAGGGCGAGGGCGAGCAGCACCGAGACGATGGCGCCGCTCAGCCACATCAGGTTCGGCAGGCTGCCCGCGATCCGGCCGCGCCGGGCCTTCGGCGCGATCTCGGTCAGGAACGCATGCGAGGTCGGAATGTCCATGCCGACGGCGACCCCGAGGACGAACCGGGCAAGCACCAGTTGCCAGATCTCCTGGACGAACGCCGCACCGATCGAGGCCACCACGAAGAACACCAGATTGACCATGAAGATCGTCCGCCGGCCGAAGCGGTCGGAGAGATCACCGAAGACCAGCAGGCCCAGCGCCGTACCGATGAAGGCCGACGCCGTCACCAGCCCGACCTCACCGGCGCTGAGGCCGAACGCCGGCCGCAGGAACAGCACCGCGGCACCGACGACCAGCAGGTCGTAGCCGTCGATGAACTCCCCGAAGGCGACCAGCCTGCTGGTCCAGTTGCGTGCGAAACGGGCCCTCCGCGGGCTCGTGATCACCGACGTCATCGTGCGCTTCCCCCAGGAGTCGACGTACTTATGTGCGACAAACACTAAAATAGTCGCAGGCCAGCCGCCACCCCTGTTTGGGCATGTCGCTACTTGACGACCTTCTCCAGGAAGGTCGTCAGGTTGGTCTTCAGGCGGGCGACCTTCTCCTCAACCGAGAGAGTCTCGTCCAGCCCCGGCTCCGTGGCCGCTATTTTCTTTCCGCGGACATAGAGCGAACAGGCAAGATCGGTGCACAAATACTCCCCGACCGTGTTCCCCTGCCGCCCGGCCGCACCAGCGCGGCGGGCAGCCATCAACGCGACACCTCCACCCGTCCGGGTGGTCTTGCACAGCGAACACATGCTCCGCGAAGTGAACCCGCGAGCAGCACCTTTGGCCGCCTTGAGCGTGACGCCGACCAACACCCCATCCTCACGCTCAGCAACGAGGTAGCCCCGGTCAGGCGCCCCGGCATCCCGCCACCCAAGGAAGTCAAGCTGCTCCCACGGCAGCATCTCCAGGTCCTTCGGCACCGGCAACCGCTTCGCCTCCCCCTGCGAGCAGTTGACGAACGAGCGACGAATCTCGCTCTCAGTAATCGGTCTCATAGCTCGAAGGTAGCTTGCCTAAGATCTTTAGGCAAATGATTAACACCGTTAGCAACTGACCGACGACGCCGGTCAGTTGGTGATGCGTTCGAGCGTCCAGTCGGCGCTCCACCAGGCAGGCTGGACACCGCCCTCCTGGACATAGCCGAGCTGGTCCTCGTTGTGCAGGTAGTCCCGCCGAGCCCGGTTCTGGAGTCTGGTGACTGTCCCGTTCCGCACCAACGACCACTGCGCGCTCCACCAGTCGTCGCGCACCGGCCCGTACTGCACCCTCGGCAAGGGGGCCTCGGCGTTCAGGTAGTCACCGGTCTGGCGGTTCCGGAACCGTCGGTAGCCGTTGTAGTCCACCTGGTACCACTGGCTCGACCACGCGGAGGCCGGGATCGTCTTGCTGAGTTGGACCGTCCCGTTGCCGTCCTCGATGTGCATGTACTCACCGGTGTTGCGGTTCTTCAACCGGTAGAGGCCGAGTTCGTTGACCGACGGATAGCCTGCATCGGGTTTGTACACGCGGATGTAGTCGACGCTCCACTCCTTCGGCCAGACGGCGTTCGCGGGCCCGGTACTCGCGTCGGTGTAGATGCCGAGGATCATCCCCATCGGCATGTTCGGTGCGTCGTCGAGGGTCCTGAACAGCTGGTTGTCGTAGTAGAACTTGAGCTGCGTCGGCGTCCACTCCATCCCGTAGGTGTGGTACTCCGTCGTCGGGCTACCGGAGGGAACCGTCAGCGCCGGATCACCGGAGACCTGGAAGTCCGGGTCGCTCCAGGTGGACGACGCGATCCGCCAGGTCGACGGCTGCGAGAACCGGGTCTCGATCATGTCGATCTCCGGATTCGCCGACGAACCCGTGGTGTCGTCGGTTCCGACCAGCCAGAAGGCCTCGTGGCCGCCGCCCCCGACGGCCGACATCCTGGCCCGGATCTCGAAGTACCCGTACTTCGTGCTGTAGCCGTTGAAGTCCGGTTCATGGTGGTCCAGCGGCATCGATCCGCGGAAGCGGTGCCACCAGTCCTTCTCGTAGCTCTGGATGCTGGAGACCTTCACCGTGCCGTCGTACGCCGGGTTCCAGGGCACCGAACCGGCGCCGAGCCGCAGGTTGAGCTTGCCGTCGGCGAGCGTGTAGTCGGCCTTGGTCTTCTCCCTGTCCGCAGCCCAGTGCGGCAGGTAGTAGGGCAGCCACTTGTCGGTGTTCAGCGTCGGATCGTTGAACTCCTCCTGGAAGTCCAGGTGGTATCCCGCCTTGACCGGCGGATTGGGCCGGCGGCCAGACGCGGCGTACGTCGGCAGGACGCCGATCGGGAGCAGCAGTCCGGCGAGCGCAGCGGCCAGGCAGATCCGGAGCTTGAGTCTGAGGGCGGTCATGACTCGTCCTTCCTCGAAGGAGGAGAAGGGAAAGCGAGGTTATGAAACAAACTTTCATTCGCACTGTAAGGAGCCCGCCGCGGGAGCGTCAAGAGCCGGTGGCGAACAAGCTCGCCCGCAGGCCTTCGCGAGCCAGCTCGACCGCTCCGATCGCGACGGCCTGCTCGCCGAGCGCCGACAGCACCAGCTCCGGAACCACGTAACAGACCTCGGCAAGGTGCTGCCGCAACGGCTCGAGAAGCGCCCGCCCTGCTTGCGCGATCCCACCACCCAGTACGACGAGTTGCGGGTCGAGCGCCAGCACCATCGCGCCGACCCCCGCCGCCAGCGTGCGCGCGAACGTATCGACCGCCCGCAACGCCTTCGCGTCGCCCAAGGCGGCCTGCGCGAAGATCCACTCGGTGGAACCGTCCGACTCGGCGATGCCGACATCCCGGTGCAGCTTGGCCGGACCGTCCTCCCAGCCGAGCGCGGGATGCTTGCCGATCTCCCCCGCCCAGCCCTTGCCCCCGGTGAACACCGTGCCGCCGACGAGCAGCCCGACACCGAGCCGATGACCTGCGTGCACGTACAGCACGTCGTCGAATCCCTGGGCGTTCCCCGCGCGCTGCTCACCCAGCGCCGCGAGGTTCGTCTCCTTCGCGCTCGCCACCGGGCAGCCGAGACGCTCGGTCAGTTCGTCGGTCAGGGCGACCTCCGACCAGTCGTGCAGGGCGACATTGAGCCGAAGAACGCCCGCGGTGTCCACGACTCCCGGCGTACCGGCTCCGACCGACCAGAACGAACCCTCGCCGGCGTGCTCGCGGAGAAGGTCGACGGCCGCATCGATCCGGGCCGCCCTGGACAGCCTGCTGCGGATCGACCGACGCCCCGAGGACAGCAGCGCGCCGTTCAGGTTCGCGACGCGGACCGCCACCGAGTGCGCACCGATGTCGATGCCGCCCAGGATCCCCGCCGCGCTGGCGAAGCGATACCGCTGCGCCGGGCGCCCACCGGTCCGCACCTGATCGAACCCGTCCAGGATCAGCAGCTCATCGTCGACGAGCGCGGTCAGGATCGCCTGCGCGGTCGGTCGCGACAGCCCGGTGACCCGCGCGACCGCGCCGATCGTCAGCGACGGCCCGTCGTACAGCGCCTGCAGCACGCGCCGCGTGTTCTGGCTGCGCAACGAACTCTGATCACCACCGGGCAGCAGGCTCGGCACCTCGACCACTTCCCTCAGCGGTTGTCCCCAACTCCCGCACAAAACTTACTTTCGAAACCCCCAATCGGCAAAGCTCCGATCGCCTTCCTTGTCCTTCGCCCGATTTCACCGCGTCCGTCGACCTCAGTGCTCTTACGCTCGAGGCCGGTTGCAACCTCCTGGGTGGTGTGGCCAGTAGATGCAGGGTGGAGATCACCGACATGGGGAGGGCGGACCGTGACTGATCGGGACGCGGAGTTCCTGGAGTACGTGACTGCGCACCGGGGCCGCATGCTGCGGACGGCCCGGCTGCTCGCGTCAGGGGACGTGCACTGGGCGGAGGACCTGGTTCAGGTCGCGCTGACCAGGCTGTATGTGCATTGGGCCAAGATCCGGCGCGACGAGGGAGCCGAGCGGTACGCCGACCGGATCCTCGTGAATGCCTTCCTCGACGAGCGCAAGCGGATGTGGCGGCGACGGGAGGCCACGACCGAGGAGATGCACGACGCGGTCCCCGTGACCGGTCCGGACACCGCGGAGCGGCTCACCGTGCTGGATGCGCTCGCGAAGCTTCCCCGCCGGCAGCACGCGGTGGTGGTGCTGCGCTACTTCCGCGACTGCGACGTACGGACGACCGCCGAGCTGATGGGTTGCACCGAAGGCACGGTCAAGTCGCAGACGTCGCGGGCACTCTCGACGCTGCGTGGTCTCCTGCACGAATCCTTCGACACCCTGGAGAGCCTGCGATGACCGACCTCAAGCACCTGCTCGACGACGCCGCGGGTCCGGAACCCGCCACCACCGACACCGACCTCGACGGCGATCTCGCGCGCGGCCATCGCGCCGTACGGCGTCGCCGGCTGACCGGAATCGCCGCCGGAACCGTGGCTACCGCGGCCGTCCTCGGTGCCGCCTGGTCATTCCTTCCTGGCGGGACCACGGCGGACACCACGCCGCAGGTCGCCGCGACCACAGCCAAGCCGTCCGCCGAGCCGTCCGCCAAACCATCCACGAAGCCGTCCGACATGCCTCCGCCGCCTCGCAGCGTTCCCGGTCCGCTACCACCGAAGCCCGCCGTACCGGTCGCGCTCGTCCCGAACACTCGCCCGATGCCCGGCAAGATCACCTGCGATCTGATCCCGCAGGGGTGGTCGGTCGACTTCACCTTCCCCGGCACCAGCGAGGACTGGGAGCAGAAGGAGCTCTTCGACCCGAAGCTCGAGAACCCGGGCCAGTACCGGGAGAACTCGACCCGGATCCGGGTCCGTCAGTCGGAGATGCGCGACGAGGGCCATGGCCTGGTCCCGGACAAGTACAGCGACACCTGGGCCGAGCTCCCGCACGTCCGCGCCGGGAGCAAAGAGGCCGTCATCAGCACTGGCACCAAGGAGGACGGCCTCCGCGAGGTCCATGTCCGTCAGGGCAAGACGGCTCGCCTCGTCGCCGTGATGAACTACACGCCAAGCCTCGGCTGGGACGAGGCAACGCTCCTGAAGTTCGCCGGCTCCTGCCACTACAAGTAACGCAGGCACGCCGGTCGTTGCATAAGGCCCCTTTATCGCGACCGGGCTACTGCGGGGCTGCCTTCAGGCGGTCTTGGATGCGCTGCTCGAACTGGGCCTGGGTGGTGTCGATGTGCCGGAGCATCGCCGTACCGGCTTTGTCCGGGTCGCCGGCGGCGATCGCGTCGGCGATGTTCACGTGTTGCTGCGCGGCGACCTCGAGCGAGCCCGGCAGCCCGCCGGCGAACAGCAGCCGGTCGGACTGCTCTTTGAAGTCGCGTAGCGACGTGACGGCGGCCTGGAGGAAGACGTTGGCGGACGCCTCGGCCACGGCGTCGTGGAACAACCTGTCCTGGTGCCGGAAGGCGACGTGATCGCGATGCGCCTCGACCGAGGCCTCGGCGGCAGCCCGGATCGCCCGGACCTGCGGCGGCCGGGCGAGGGCGGCGGCCAGCCGCGCTGACTCCGCCTCGATCAGGCGCCGGTGGTCGAAGAGCATCGCGACATGCGCCAGGTCGGTCGGCTGGAAATACCCGACCTGGCTGTCCGCGTCCGGATTGGAGGGCACGGACACGTAGATGCCCGCACCCTTCCGTACGGCGACCCGTCCGAGGGCCGCGAGGACCTTGATCGCCTCGCGGGTCACCGACCGGCCGGTACCGAGGATCTCGGCCAGCCCCTTCTCGGTCGGTAACCGGTCACCCGGCCGGAGGCCCTGCTCGGCGATGTACCCGAGCAGCTGCTCGGCCACCACCTCGTACCCCGGCCGGTATGCCTGTGAGTCGTTCATCCGCCTGCCAATCAGAAACCGCCGTAGACCTGAAGTTCGTAGATGCTGCCACCGTTGAAGTTCGAGCCGACAACGGTCAGACGAACATATCTCGCCTGCACCGGAACCGTCCGGATCGACGGGTTGCGGCGGACACTCGTCGCCACCGCGGTGTGGTCGTCGAACATCGACCACGCGGTGCCGTCGAGCGAGTACTCCACCTTGTACTTGTACCCGCTCGGCAGCTCGAAGTTCGTCACGACGCTCTTCACCGAGGTCGGCGTACCGAGGTCGACCTGGAACCAGGACGGGTCCGGCAGCCCGAGTCCTTGCGCCCACCGGGTGTTCAGGTCGCCGTCGACACCGAGCGCGGGGACGTTCGGGTCCGAGTACGACGAGACTGTGACCGGCTTGCCGACCGCGAGTCCCGCTTCGGCAGGCATGATCACGTCGGCGGGCGGGCTGGCCGGGGCCGCGTTGAGGTTGGCATCCCGGGCGACCACGGTGAAGCTGTGGCTGGAGCCGGCGGTCAGACCGTCGACCCGGAACTGGTTCAGCGGCGTGGTCGCGATCTTCTGGCCGTCCTGGTAGACCACGTAGCTGGTCACGCCCACGTTGTCGGTGCCGGTCGGCCAGCTCAGGTCGAGCGTGGTCGGCAGCAGCACGTTCACCGTCGGCTTCGGCAGCGCGGCCGGCGGCTGCTGATCGGGTGTCACCGTCGCAAACTTCCCGTAGGCCTCGATCTCGTAGATGCTGCCGCCGTTGAAGTTCGAGCCGACGATGGTCAGCCGGAGAAAGCGGCCCCGGACGGACGTCGGCAGCGAGGCGTAGTTGTCCGACTGCGTCGTTGCGGTGGCCGTGTGGTCCTCGAAGGTGATCCAGTCGCTCGCGTCGGACGAGACCTCGAGCTTGTAGCGGTATCCGGTGCTGAGTTCGAAGGTCGTGATCACGCCACTGACGTCGTACTGGGCGCCAAGGTCCACCTGCAACCAGGACGGATCCGGGAGACCGAGGCCTTGGGCCCAGCGCGTGGACAGCTTGCCGTCGACGGCCAGCGCCGGAACGTTCGGCTCGGAGAACGAGGACGCGGTGACGTTCTTGCCGAGGGCAATGTCCTCGCTGGCCGGCATGGTGATGGCGATGGCCGAACTGACGCAGGACTCGTTGCCTGCGGCATCGCGAGCGGTGATCGTGAAGGAGTAGCGCTGACCGGAGACGAGCCCGGTGACGCGCGCTGACGCACCCTGCGAGGCGCTGACCAGCTTGCCGTTCGCGTAGACCGAGTAGCCGGTGACGCCGGTCTGGTCGGTCGATGCCGGCCAGGTCAGGTCGGCGATCGTCGGGAAGTTCGTCCGGACGGTCGGCCTGCCGGGTGCGGTCGGTGCGATCCGGTCGGTCGGCACCGGCTGCGGGTCGAGATACCGGTACGCCGCTTCGAGGCCGGCGTTGTTGACGATCGACGCCGGCAACTGGTCGCAGCTCGGGACCACGGGGTTGTTGGCGATCGTCGAATCAATGGTGTTCGCCTGGGTCGCCGACCGCGGCTGGGTGGTGAAGTTGCGTTGGGCATCGATGTTCAGGCCGTGGTTGAGGAACAGCCACAACGCCTGCACGTTGCAGAGCGCGTTCTCGGTCGTGGTGAAGTCGCGACTGCCTTCGTCGTGGTAGATCGCGCCGTACGCCGGGCTCGGGGTGTTCTTGATGTAGTTGCCGGAGACAACGCTGCCGGGCTGCATGCTCAGGGTGTAGATCGCCCCACCGTCGGCCTGCCGCTTCATGATGTCGCTGATCGCGTTGTCGCGGACGATGTTGTTCTTGGCGGTCGTCGGGGTGTCGTAGATCGGGATGCCGAAGTTGCCCGGGTAGTTGGTGTCGCCGCCGACATCGGTGTTGCCCCAGCCCCACCCGACCGAGATCCCGCTGTAGGGCAGGTCGTAGATCTTGTTGTGCTCGATCACCGTGTGCTCGGTGTAGCCCGCCATGATCGCCAGCGAACCGGAGTAGTCGGCCGCGGCCTTGGTGATCAGGTTGTTGCTGACCAGGTTGTCCTTGGTGATCGCGCGGACGTCGTCCGGGTGGTGGTCGATGATGTCGGTGCCGCCGACCTGGATGCCGGTCGCGGCGATGTCACGGAAGACGTTGCCGCGGATCGTGGTGCCCTGCGAACCGGTGTTCAGGTTCAGCCCGACCGCGCCGAGATGAGTGAACGTACTGCCGGTGAAGGAGACGTTCCGGCTGTAGCCCACATTCACGGCGCCGGGGGTCTTCTCCCAGTACAGACGGGAGTGGTCGAAGTCGCGCCAGTTCGGCCCGTTGATCCGGAAGCCGGCCTGACCCTCGACCATCCCGTCGTCGCTGCTCGGGTCGAGCCAGGTCGAGTAGGAGAACGTGATGCCGTCGAAGCGGATGTTCTGCACCGGGTTCGTCAGGGTCCCGGTGACGTTGACCAGGTCCTGCACCTGCGGAACGACGACACTCGCGTTCGCCGGGTTCGGACCCAGGTAGTAGACGTCGCCGGAGCTCTTGTCGAGGTACCACTCACCAGGCGTGTCCAGCAGCTCGTAGGCGTTCTCGATCCAGGTCGGGTTCTGGATCTCCTCGCCCTTGTGCAGGTTGGCGTTCTTGTAGCAGGGCTGCTGCATCGTGACCGTCGTTCCGGCGATCGACTGGATCGGGCAGCGGTAGTGCATCCAGCCCCAACGGCTGTTGACCTCGATGTCGCCCTGGTTCTTCCAGCCGACCATGCTCTGCGTGCTGTCGGTGTAGCCGGTGGCCGTCTTCGACCAGCCGGGCGGGTTCTCGGGACCGCGAGCGCGCTGCTGCCGCTCGCCGTTCACATAGAGCTGGCGGAAGTCGATCGCGCCGACGTGCGCCTTGTAGATGCTCTTCGCCGGATCGGAGAGCGTCCAGCCGGTCACCAGCCGGCCGCCGTTCACCGTCACCTTGGCGCCGGGCTGCGCCTGGTAGATCACCTGATGCCCGTTCCGCCCGGAGTCGGCGCTGGTCAGCTGGAAGGTGCTGGTCCGCTGGTAGTCACCGGCCAGGAGTACGACGCGGATGTCCGCGCGCTGGTTCTTCGTGAGCTTGCGGGCCTCGTCCCGCGCCTGCTCGAGCGACCCGAACGGCCGCGCCAGACTCCCGGACCCCGAGCCGCCGGACGGAGCGACGTACAGGGTCGTCACCGCGGCTGCGGAGGCGACGGGCACAACGACTGCGGGCAGCGCGAGGCTGACCAGGACGGCAAGAAGCCGGCGGACGGAACGCGGCATGGCGGCACCTATCTTGACGGATAGATCAGGTCAATTGATCCGCACACTCTGACAGTTCCGGCTCGTCTTGGGAAGATCGAACAGATCTATCGCCATTCTGGTCACAATAGATCTGATCCTTCACTCAGTCAGGGGCAGGGCCACCACGCCGAGGAAGCGGGGCGTCTCGGCTTCGTCGAGCATCGCCGCGGCGACGGTCTCCCGGGTGACCGTCGTTCCCAGGTCGAACGGCGGCGCCGAGTCCAGACCGACCGTGCGCCGACCGGGACTCTCCGGACCGTCGGCGAGCAGGCCGGCATGGAAGACGGTGCCCCCAGCAACCAAAATGGCGTCGTCCGCCTCAACCTTGTCGCCGAGCCGATCACCCAGCAGCTTCGCCAGCACACCGGACGCCTCGCCCGCAGCCGCAGTGGACTCGCCAGTGCCATACGCACCAAGCCAGATGATCCGTCGCGGCCCGGCAGCCACCACCGCCTTGGCTCCGGCGAGCAGCCCGCCGGCCCGATCCGTGCCGAGTCCGGACAGCACCACCGATTCAGCGTCGATGACCGCGGCGATGCTCGCCGGATCGTTCACGTCGCCCACAACCTTGCGCAGCCGGTCCGAATCCGGGACCGCAATGCGCTCCGGGTCACGCGCGATCGCCGTCACGAGATGGCCGCGCCGCAACGCCTGCCGAGTCAGCGCCAGCCCGGTCCGCCCGGACGCCGCAAGAATGATGAGGTTCATACCAAAACCCTATGAACCTCATCACCTAACCTCAAATGCATCTTTGGCAACTAGAACCTTACCGAGACGCAACTATCCTCAGGCTGCTGTCGACAGCGGGGACAGCCGTTCGCGCAGGTCGGTGAGCGTGCGCCGCAGCAGCCGGGACACCTGCATCTGACTGACACCGATCTCGGCACCGATGTCGGACTGAGTCCAGCCTTCGATGAACCGTAGTTCGAGGATCCGGCGCTCACGCGCGCTGAGGTCCTCCAGCACCGGTTGCAGCATGTCCACGGCCTCCAGTTGGCTGACCGCGACATCGTCCTCGTCGGCCACGACGTCGGCCAGACTCAGACCGTTCTCCTCGGCCGGCCGATCCAGCGACAGCGTGTTGAAGCAACCCTTCGCCGCCAGCGCCTGCTCCACTTCATCGACCTCGACCCCGAGGTACTCGGCGAGCTCCTCGGTCGACGGCTCCCGGCCCAGCTCCTGCTCCAACTCCGGCAGCTTCGCCGACACCAGGCCCTGCAACTCCTGCAACCGCCGCGGGATCCGCACCGTCCACGCCGAGTCCCGGAAGTACCGCCGTACCTCGCCGCGGATCGTCGGTACGGCGTACCCGATGAACGGCGTCTCCGCGTCCAGCCGGTAGTTCGTCGCCGCCTTCAGCAGACCCACGCACGCCACCTGCTCGAGATCCTCGACCTCGACCCCACGCCCACGGAACCGCTGCGCGATCCCCCGCGCGATCTCCAGATTCAGCTCCACGATCCGCTCGAGCAACACCTGCTGCTCCACCGGATCCACGGCCTCGGCACGAGCCTCGAACAACTCTGCCGTCGCCGCCTCGCGGGCGGCCCGATCTCCGGCCGACGAACACTTCGTCGGCACCGACTGCTGACCAACACTCATCACAGAAACAGTCATTTTGACCTCGCGACAATCACGTCACGGCGCGGCACACATCTGGACCGCGGTCAAAGGATGTTTCCACATTACCCAGCCGGCTCGATCTCATGCATCTCGGCTAGAGAAGGTAGCGGTCGCCTGGGCGGACTACGCGCAGCCAGCGGGACGCGTGCGGTTCCAGTTCCAGGGTGAGTGTGCCGTCGTCGGCTACCTCGGTGCTGGCATCCCGGAGCAGGTCGACGGCGGTCCCGACAGCGGCGATCTTCAGGGTGATCCGGGCGGCCTCGGCGCCGAAGTTGTGCGCGGTGACGACGACCCCGTCCTCGTACGTCGATCGGTGCGCGAACACGCCCGCCGCGCCGTGCTCGAGGATCGTGCATTCACCCCACGACAGCTCCGGGCACTCGCGATAACGCCGTACCAGCAGCTTGATCCAGTTCAGCAACGAGTCCGGGTCGCGGCGTTGAGCGGCCACGTTGACGTGCTCGGGGCCGAACTCCCCCTCGGTGACGGGGGCCGCGAGCTTCGACGGATCGGCCGTGGAGAAGCCGCCGTTCGGCCCAGCCGTCCATTGCATCGGCGATCGCACTGCGCCGCGGCCCTCGATCGCGAGGTTCTCCCCCATCCCGATCTCCTCGCCGTAGAAGAGCACCGGCGTACCGGGCAAGGAGAACAGCAGGCTGTAGACCATCTTCAGCCGGGCCTGGTCGTTGCCGAGCATCGGCGGCAACCTCCGGCGCAGGCCACGACCGTACAGCTGCATGTCCTTGTCCGGCCCGAACGCGTCGAACACCTCTTGCCGCTCGGCATCGGACAGTTTGTCCAGCGTCAGCTCATCGTGATTGCGCACGAACGTTCCCCACTGGCCTTGTTCCGCGGCCGGCGGGCGCTCCCGCAAGGCCTTCACCAGCTCGGCCGGGTCGTTGCGGGCCAGCGACAGATACAGCCGCTGCATCCCGATGAAGTCGAAACACATGGTGAGTTCGTCGCCGTCCTCGTCACCGAAGAAGCGCCGTACGTCGGGATACTCCAGATTGACCTCGCCGAGCAGCATCGACTGGCTGCGCCGCCGGTCCAGGAACGCGCGCAGATCGCGCAGGTAGTCGTGCGGATCCGGCAGCGCCCCGGCGTCGACCGCGCCGGTCGTATCCAGCAGGAACGGTACGGCGTCCACCCGGAAGCCGGACAGCCCGAGCTGCGACCAGAAGCCGATCACGCGCTGAATCTCCTCGCGGACCTCGGCGTTGGCGATGTCGAGGTCCGGCTGATGCTTGTAGAACTGATGCAGGTAGTACTGCCCGGCCTCCTCGTCGTACTCCCACAAGCTCGTCTCCTGATCCGGGAAGACGATGCCCTCGTGCTGGTTGGCCGGCGGCTCGTCCCGCCACACATACCAGCCCCGGTACGGCGACTCCCGCGACGCCCGGGCGCTCTGGAACCACGGATGCGCGTCGGAGGTGTGGTTGACGACCAGGTCCGCGATCACCCGGATCCCGCGATCCTGAGCCAGCGTGATCAGCTCGACCAGATCACCATGCGTGCCCAGGCGCGGATCGACGCCGTAGAAGTCGATGATGTCATAGCCGTCGTCGCGATCCGGCGTCGGATAGAACGGCATCAGCCACAGGCAGGTCACCCCCAGATCGGCCAGGTGATCGATCCGCTGACCGACACCGCGCAGGTCGCCCACACCATCACCGTCGGTGTCGAAGAACGTCTCGACATCGAGGCAGTAGATCACCGCGTTCTTCCACCAGACATCGGCCGTCTCGGTCAGTCGCATGAACTCCCCGTGCCCCCGCGACCCCCGGCGTACTCGTCAGGCCGCTGGGTACCGGCCCCGGCGTACGACTCGATCAGGAGGCCCGAGATGCCCGCGAGAGCCGGGCTTCTGAATCCGGTCACTTTTCGGGATTGGCCGGTTGCGGGATCATGGGGGCATGGATCACGTCGGCCGGGCCATGGCCTCCGGGTTCGAGGACCCTGAGGAGCCCACACCCCCGCTCGCTCTTGTCGATAACGCCGCCGCGGCGCAGTTCGCCCGGCTGGCGGTCGAGCTCCACGACACGGACGGGGTCGACGAGACCGTCCAGGCGGTCGTCGAGTTCGCTCTGCAGGCCCTGGACTGCTCGCACGCGGGGGTTGCGCTGGTCGTCCGCGGTGGTCGGTTGGAGATTCCGGCCGTCACCGATCCGGTCGTCGCGGACATCTACCAGCTGCAGGCGAGCGGCACCGCCGGTCCCCTCACCGAGTCGATGAAGCACCGGACAACGGTCCTGGTCGGTGACACGGTCTCGGATCCACGCTGGCCCGACTGGGCGGCGAGGGTGGTTGAGCTCGGCGTGCGGAGCGTGCTCGACGTACCGCTGACCACCTCGGCCGGCACAGTCGGCGTACTGGGCCTTTACAGCGCGCACCCGGACGCCTTCGGTGCCGACGAAGAAGCGATCGCGCACATCCTCGCCCGGCACGCCTCGGTCGCGGTCGCCACGGCGCGGCACGAGGAGACGATGTCCGCCGCCGTCGACGCTCGCAAGCTGGTCGGCCAGGCCATGGGCATCCTGATGGAGCGCTACGCCATCGACGGCGACCGCGCCTTCGCGATCCTGCGCCGCTACTCCCAGGACACCAACACCAAACTCCGCGACGTCGCCCAGCAACTCATCGACACCCGCCGTCTCCCCCGCTGAGCCTGTCGCTCAGGAGCCGGCGGCGCCTCGGTGGTAGGTGGCCGTCAGGGTCGCGCGGCCGATCACCCTGCTCTCCGCCGCCGCGAGAACAGTGCGAGCAGGCGACCCGTACGGCAGATCGATCCGTCGTGACAACGCCAGCAACGTGAACTGGTAGTGATGCGTCTGCCCGGCCGGCGGACAGGGCCCGTTGTACGTCGCCTCGCCAAGATCGCTCAACGCCTCCCGGGCCTCCTCGGGCTTGGTGTGCTCCGCAAGCCCACCCGAATCAGCGGGGATCGCCCACTCCACCCAATGAATCAACGCGTCCCCCGACGGACTCTTCTTGTCGAGATCCACCATCGACAACACCAGCTCAACCGTTCCCCCCGGAGCATGCCGAAACACCAGCGGCGGCGAGTAATCCCCCGCCCCGTCACAAGTCATCCGCGCATCAAAGCTCCCATCAGCATGGAACCCCTCCCCAGCCACCACGGCAAACCTCCCATCATCAGGCCCACCCGCCGTACCCTCCTCCTCCGAGCACCCCGCAACCCCAGCCACAAGCAACACAACAACAATCGCCAGTCTCGATCGCCCCATCCCCCCACGCTAACCACGAACCACCCCCGCCGACCCTTACGCTTCCCCGACCCCTCACCCACCACCCCAACGTCCGAAAGATCGGAGACAGGCCCCTCCGCTCCTTCGGACGTTAACCACCGCCCCTCCACAACGTCCGAACGATCGGAGAGGGGCCCCTCCCGTCCTTCGGACGTTAGCCACAGCTGCTCGGGTTGTGGCCGGTTCACGGATGTTTACGGCCGCTCCGTGGCAGTAGATCTCCGTGGATCTCGTGCCCGGAGTCGTTGGTGCGGGTCTGCGGGGAGCTGCTGTCGCTGGGAGCCTGTTGCGCGTTGGCAGGCGGCATCCTCCCCAAACCGGTTCGGGGAGGATTTGAGACCGATTCGGGGGGTTAATGCTCCCCGGTTCGCTCTCCGGGAGGGCGGACCTCTCCCCGAACCGGTTTGGGGAGCGATATCGCGGTACGTGGTCGGTCGCGGTAGCTGAGGACTTTGCCTGGGCAGGAACCCCTCCTCCCCGAAGGTGCTCGTCCCGTCCCGCCGCTCCGATTCGGCCGGGGGCGTACGCGGTGGCTGGTCGCCGCTGCGGCCGGTATTACCTGAAGCGGTGTGGCTGGGGCGGTCTGTGGTTGAGGGGGATGGTGCGGTCGGTGACCGAGGTTCCCCGTTGCTTGTGGCTGACGGGCTGTGGTTGCGGCCAGCGATGAGGAGGCCTGTCAGCTGACCCGCCGCCGTGGCTGACCACTGCGGTCCGGGTCGGCTGCCAGCGTGCGGAATTTCACTGGATATCCGTTCAAATGGGCCCTTCTCTGCTCAAATATTGAGGGGAGAACCAGCAACTTGCGGGGAGATCCCCTCGTTTTCCGGGACCGCAACCGAAGCCCGGAAGCTCAAACGACCGGGCACGCGGTCACCGACCCCGCCATCCCCCTCAACCCCAGACCACGCCCACCTAGCGCTTCAGCAAATCGGCCGCCGCGGCGACCAACCACCGCATACGTGTCCGGCCTGTCCGGCGCGGCGCGAATCGGGGGCACACCGACCAACTCTGCGGGGATCTACTGCCTCTCAGCGGCAGCAGATCCCCGCAAAGCCGGGCTTTTGCTCGTTGGGATGCGGCCGGTGGGGTCGGCGGGTGGCTGGTCGCCGCCCACTGCATGCCGAAGCGGCCGGGACCGCTCAGGTCCCCACGTCGCGTACGAGGTTCCGCGAACTGTCTGCGGGTTGTCGTACGGTGGGCTGATCGGGTTGGCGGCAGGTGGGAGTGGCAGTGGTTCGGTTGACGAGGGCGCAGGCGCGGCGGATCGCCGTACGGGCTCAGTTGTTGACGGCGGATCGGCCGACGGATCTGGTGGCGATGGTTCACGAGTTGACGTTGCTGCAGATCGATCCGACGGCGGCGATCGCTCCGAATGTGGACCTGGTCGCGTGGAGCCGGTTGGGGACTTCGTATGCGCCGGCGCAGTTGCGGCAGGCGGTGGAGGTGGATCGGACGCTGTTCGAGTTCAACGCGTTGATCCGGCCGACGAGCGATGTCGCGTTGTATCTGGCTGGTGCAGAGGACGAGCCGACGTGGGAGCGGGCCCGCGACTGGATGCGGAAGAACGACGGCTTCCGGCGCGACATCCTGGAGCTGCTCGGCGAGCGGGGGCCGATGACTTCGCGCGAGATCCCGGACACCTCGGTCGAGCCGTGGGCGTCGACCGGCTGGAGCAACTCTCGCAACATCACCAAGATGCTCGACTGCCTGATCGCTCGCGGCGAGGTCGCCATCGCCGGCCGGGTAGGTCGCGAACGCAAGTGGGATCTGCCCGAGCGGGTCTACCCGCCTGACCTCGTCATCCCGACCGTCGAGGAAGCGACTCGGATCAAGAACGAGCGCCGACTCCGCTCGCTCGGAATCGCCCGCGCGACAGGCACCGAGGTGCCGGTCGAGCCCTGGACGGTCGGTCCCGTCGGTGAGCCGGTCGAGGTCGAGGGCACCAAGGGTGAGTGGCGAGTGGATCCCGCCGCTCTCGAAGCCAACGACTTCGAGCCCCGTACGGCGTTCCTGTCGCCCTTCGACCGCCTGATCCACAACCGCGGCCGCGCGGAGGAGCTGTTCGACTTCGAGTACACCCTGGAGATGTACAAGCCGGCCGCCAAACGCCGCTGGGGCTACTTCGCCCTCCCGATCCTGCACGGCGACCAACTCGTCGGGAAGCTCGACGCCATCGCCGACCGCAAAGCCTCGGTCCTCCGGGTGAACGCGATCCACGAAGACATCCCGTTCACCCGCAAGGTGCGCAACGCCGTCCAAGGAGAACTGGACAACCTCGCCAACTGGCTCGGCCCGGCCGACATCCAGCAGTGATCGCGGTTCAGGTGCCGAGGTCCTGGGTCCAGGTTCCGGCGCTCCATTTGGACTTGATGCGGCCGCTGTCGTAGCCGACGCCGAGCATGGTGAAGGCGCAGTTCAGGAGGTTGGCGCGGTCGGTTTCGTTGTTCATCCAGGCGTTCACGACGGCTGCTGGGTCGCGTGATCCGGTGGCGAGGTTCTCGGCTGTCGAGGTGCCGCCGAAGCCGGCTGCTCGCATTCGGTCGGCGGGGGTGCGGCCGTCTTGGCTGTTGTGGGCGAAGTAGTGGTGCGCGACCATGTCCGTCGCGTGGTTCTGGGCTGCCTGAGTGAGCGCGCTGTTCAGTTGCAGGGGACGGCAGCCGGCGTTGGCCCGCTCGGTGTTCGTGAGCCGCAGAATCTCCCGGGCTTGCGGCGAGCCGCTGGGCACGGGCGGCTTCGGCGGCGGCTTGGCAGTCGTCGGCGGCGGAGGGGTCGGCCTCGGCCGGGGCCGGGTCGTCGACGGGTGCGTCAGGGGCGGAGTCGGAGTCGGTTTCGCTGATGGTTTCACCCGGGGTGACCTGGTGGGCGAAGGCGTCGGAGTGGGGGTTGATCTCAGCACGACCGGATGCGCCGTCACCTTGTTCTGCACGATGGTGCGCTGGCGGACCGCGACCGTCTGCTTCGGGTCGCGGGCCACGTACCAGCCGCCGACCGCGACCAGCCCGAGCACCAGCAGCGCCCCGATCAGCGGAGCTGTGGCCACCCGCCTCCGCCGCTCCCGCAGTAGCGGCTCGTCGTCCTGGGTCCTGTCGACTGGATCCGTCACGTAATGGAAGCTAATCGACACCTTCGCGGGCGTTACACATTCGCCGAGGGTCTTTACCTTCACCGAAGATTTTGTCGGCATCCGGAGAATCTCCATTCGGAGACCCTCCGAAGGGAGATCTTCATTAGTTGCTTGAAGCAATTGAATGTAAAACTACGGAAAGGGTCTCGAACACGGTGTTTCACAAGGGCTGTCGCCGCGCGTAATTTCTCCAGCACCGCCCGGCAACAAGTGATGGGAAGCGAGATGATGCAGCGAGCACCTGTCACCACCCACGTCCACGGGACAGCGGCCCGGATCGGCTGGTTCGCGCTCTACCTCGAGACGCTCCTGGTGCCGATCGCGCTGACCTGGCTGTCGTACGGCCTGCGCACGATGAAAGTCGGCGAAGCGATCGCAGTGGGCCTCGGCCTGGTCGCCTTCTCGGCACTGGTGGTCGCGGTGATCCTGCCGGCCCGGGTGTCGCCGCTGATCGCGGCGTTCGGGATCGAGACGATCCTCAAGATCCACCGGTGTACCGCCAAGTGGGCAGTCGTCCTGGTGCTGGCACACGTCGTCGTGGTGCTGATCGAAGATCCCCGCGGCCTCAAGATCTTCAACCTGCTGAACACGACCTGGGCGGCGCGCGCGGCGACGGCTTCGACGCTGGCGCTGATCCTGATGGTCGTGCTGGCGATCACGCGATCCCGCAGGCAGCCGCGGTACGAGGGCTGGCGGATGGTCCACAACGTGCTGGCCGGCGCCGTACTGATGACTGCCTGGATGCATGTCTGGTGGCTGCGGCACCTGATGACGAAGCCGTTGCTGGCCATCTGGTTCTTCGGTACCGGCCTCCTGGTAGCGGCGCTCGGCGCACGCCGCTGGCTGTGGTTGCCCCTGCGCGCACGCAGACGCTCCTACCTACTTCAGGAGGTACGGCGGGAACCGGGCGACGGAGTCACGCTGACGCTCGCCGCGGACCGGCACAGCGGCGTACCGTTCAACGCCGGGCAGTTCGCGTGGCTCAAGTTCGGTACGTCGGCCTTCGTGTTCGAGGAGCATCCGTTCAGCATCTCGTCGACGGCCGACCGCCCGGGCGTCAAGCAGTTCACGATCAAGGCACTCGGCGACTTCACCGAGTTGCTCAGCGCCTTGCGGCCCGGCCGCCGCGTCTACCTGGACGGCCCGTACGGCGGGTTCACGATCGAGGGCCACGACGGCTCGGCCGGGTTCATGATGATCGCGGCCGGGGTCGGCATCACCCCGTTGCTGAGCATGCTGCGCACCCTGGCCGATCGCCGCGACCGGCGTCGCCACTGGCTGATCGTTGCCGCCCGGACGGTCGAGGAGCTGATGCTGCGCCCCGAGATCCTCGAGGTCCGCAAGCGCCTCAACCTCCAGGTCGTCGAGGTGCTCAGCAAGCCAGGACCGGGATGGACCGGAGAGACGGGCCGGATCAGCGGCAGAGTGCTCTCGCGCTATCTGCCGCGTAACCCGTCCCGCCTCAACTACTTCATCTGCGGACCGGACCCGATGGTCCATACCGTCAGCCACGCACTCGCCGCGCGCGGCATTCCCTTGCGCCGCATTCACACCGAGCGTTTCGGTGCGGCCTGAGGTCTTAGCTCCAGATCTGGAATTCGGAGAGTTGTGCGGCCGGCCAGCCGGTGTTTGCGGTGATGTTTACTCGCCAATACCGCTGGGTCGAGGCGGGGAAGGTAATGGTCGTGGTCGGGCCGAAGGTGTAGGTCGCGGCAGCTTTTACGGTGGTGAATGTGTTTCCGTCACTGGAGGCGAGCAGGGACAGGGTTTGGTCGCGCGCTCCCCAGGCGGCGGGCAGTTGCAGGACGACGCGGCTGACGGACTGGGCGGAGCCGAGATCGACCTGGGTCCACTGCGGGAACGCGTTGTTCGCGCTCTCCCAGTACGACGATTGGTTGCCGTCGGTCACGTTGCCCGACACGTAGGACTGGCTGTGCGAGGACTCGCTGGTGGGCTTGCCCGCGGCCAGGTTCGCGGTCGGGGTCGAGCCGCTGGTGAACTGCAGGCTGTTGAGGTTCCAGTTTCCGTTGTCCTGGTAGACCGTCAGCGTCTGCAGCCCGGCCGGCAAGGTCACCTGAGCGGTGACGTTTGCCCAGGTCTGCCAGCCGCCGGTCGACGGGAGGCTGACGTTGCCGCTGAGGTTGGTGCCGGAGGCACTGACCAGATGGAACGCGTTGGTCACCGCGGCCGGCGTCGCGACGCGCGCTGCCACGCTGTATGTCCCGGCGGTGGCGACGTTCACCGTGTAGTGGAACCACTGACCGGCGCTCGTCCAGCCCAGGTTGTAGCCTCCACCGGCGTCCGACGTGGTCTCGAGGTCGACGCCGTCGCCGCGATAGCTGTTCGCCGTACCGTTGATCGAGTTCACGCTGTACGCGACGCCCTGCCCACCGGTGTTGTAGTTCTCCGCCTGCACGAGGCCGGGGACCGCAGCCGCCGCACCGCCGTACGGGGCCTCGGTCGAACCGCCGGTCTGCCAACTGTTGCCACTGAGCGACGCCGCGAATCCACCCGAGTTATTGATGTACGGCGTCCCGCCACCGTTCACGGTGTTGCCGGTGATCGTCGCGGATCCGGACGGAGCCGGGTAGAACGCCGGCGCGATGACGATGCCGTTCCGCCACGGCGACGTGACGGTGTTGTTCTGGAGCTGGGTGTTGGTCGAGGTCGAGAAGCCGATCCCGTCGTACAGCGAATTGAGAATGGTGTTGTTGGTGGCGGTGACGTGGTCGACCACGCCGACGTTCTGCCCGTCGCCGCCGTTCCCGATGTGGAACGCCGGTTGCCCTTGGCTGTAAGCATTCCCGCCCGACCGTACGACGGTGTTGCCGGTGACCGTGGTCGACGACAGATCGTTGCCGTTGACACCGAACCGACCGGCGCCGAGACCGATGTAGCGCGCGGTGTCGGAGACGTAGTTGTTCTCGACCCGATGTCCGCTGCCGCCGTAGATGCCCAGACCCTTGCCGCCCCAGGGAGCGGTCGACGTATTGTTCGTCACCATCGCGTTCGCCATCGGGGTGTAGTAGACCCGCGTGCCGTCGATGTCGTTGTAGTTCACGGAGTTGATCGCCAGCGCGTCATCACCAGTGCCGCGGACGAAGTTGTTGGTGATGGTCAGGTTATTGCCGACGGAATTGCCCATCGAGACGTTGTTGATGTTGGCGCCGTCGGCCCAGATCGTCGTGAGGCGGTTGTTCCGGATACTGCCGCCGGTGCCGGAGGCCCAGAAGCCCGACAGCGTGTGCTGGGTCCAGATCCCCTCGGCCACCCAGTTCGTTCCGGTGATGTCCATTGATCCGCCCGCGCCGTCGATGGTGGCGCGGCTGGTCGCGTTGGAATCGACATGGAGGTTCCGGATCGTGGTCGAGTTCAGGCCCCACAACGCCGGAAGCGGGGTGCTGTTCGGCAGCGGCACGTCGCGGTAGATCGTGCTGTGCCACGCGCCCGCACCGGCGATGGTGATGCCCTGAGCCTGCAGCCCCTGGGTCCCCTTCACGTAGAAGGTCCCGGCCGGGATCCACAGGGTCCGGCCCTGGGACTGCGCCTGATTGATGCAGTTCTGGATGGCCGCCCGGCTGTCGACCGATGCCGGGGCCGCGGCACCGTTGGTCGGGGTGTTGTCCGAGACGGCACCGCAGTCGGTGATCGAGATCGAGTTGGCCGGCTGGGCGATCGGGGCCGGCGCGTTCTCCACGTCGACGACGTCGATGTCGTAGAAGGCGGCCGAGTTGGCGGCGTCCTTCCGCAGCATGAACGTTCCGCCCGCCGCGATCGGCGTACCGGTGACGAACGTGTGCGTCTCGTCGAAGAACACCCGCGGGTTGCCGTCGGACGGGTTCTGGCTGTTGCCGTTGTAGTTGTTGTTGCCTTCGTACAGCCAGGTCTGCTTCGAGTTGACGTTGAGCGCCTGCCGCAGCCCGCCGTCGACGTACAGGTTCAGCGTGCTGGTCTGGCCGCCGCCGCCACTGGTGTCGGGGATGCTCACCCGGACAGTGATCGCACTGATCGGGCTACCGGTGTTGTTGGTCCACTGCACGCTCTGGCCGGTGCCCGCGAGGTGCGCGTACGCGTGACCGGAAGCCTCCAGCGAAGCGCTCGAGAACTGCGTCGTCGGCGCCGCGGTCAGCGACACCGAGGTCGCGCCCCCGCCAAGCGAACCGGCCTCGGCTTCGAGGCTGGTGAACGGCACCGTGGCGCCGGCGGCGGCTGCCGGCGTCACGACCACGGCGGTGAGCGAGATCGCGGTGAGGGCGATGGTGCAGGCGGCGCCGATCAGTCGGCGGAGCGGAATGGAGCGCATGATTCTTCCTCTCTCTGGCTGTGCAGGGCCGGGAGTGGGCGTCCCGGCAGGGCGACTGCATCGGCCTCGATGTCAGAAAGTTTCGAAGAATCATCGGAAATTTGCACTGACACCGTAGGAGGATGAAACGCGAATGTCCTCCACCCGTCAAGAAGGAACGCCCAGCGAGCCCGCCTGCGACAGGAAGCCGATGATCTCCGGCAGCTGGTCCTCACAGTCCCTCAGGATCCGATCCGGCAAATGTCATCGCCTTGTCTCGGCGTCGACGGGCGTAGTTCAGTGACTGAACTGCGCGAGGTACAGTGAAATCACCCCTTCACACACCATCGGACAGGAGAGCACCATGGCATCCGTCCTCATCACCGGAGCCTCGAGAGGCATCGGGCGGGCGATCGCGACCGAGCTGGCGACCCGCGGCCACCGAGTGATCGCGACAGCCCGGCGTACCGAGGACCTCGACGACCTCGCCGTGGACCAGCGGCTGCGCCTCGATGTCACCGATCAGGACAGCGTCGACCAGGCATTACGCGCGGCAGGCGAGGTCGACATCCTCGTCAGCAATGCCGGCGCCACTATCCGTTCCCCGCTGGAGAACGTGCCGATCGCCGAGCTCGAGGCGCTCTTCCAGCTCAACACGTTCGGCCCACTACGAGTGGCGCAGGGCCTGCTTCCGGCCATGCGCGCACGAGGCGAGGGCCGGCTGATCTTCGTGTCCAGCATCCAAGGCCGCCTGGTGCTGCCGATCATCGGCCCGTACGGCGCGAGCAAGTGGGCGCTGGAAGCGATCGCCGAGGCACTGGCCATCGAGACCGGCCACTTCGGCATCAAGGTGAGCGTCATCCAGCCGGGAGCCGTGTCGTCCGGTGGAGCCGAGCGGGCCAAGTCGTTCTTCACCGAGAACGATCCCTACCAGCCACTCCTCGAGCAGGTCGGCGTCCTCCGCGGCGAGCCTGTCACCCCGGAAGAAGTCGCCGTCGCAGTCGCCGACACCATCGAGAACCCCGAGCCGCCATTGCGGATACCGGTCGGCGCCCCCGCGAAGGCCGCGCTCGAAGCGCGCAAGGCTGCCCCGGACGACGTACCCTTCCTGCCGGTCCAGCTCAACTGGTAGTTGCCTCGAGCAAGCGGTGCGGCGTGTTGAGCGCCTGGGACACCGGGTCGAGTTCAGCAGCGCCTGGTTCGTAGCCAGGACCGGGCTCCACCCGAATGTCCGGGACCTTGACGATCTTGCGGCACGTCTCGCACCGCCCGGCGGGGTCGACAACCCCGCCGTCCTTGTCGTGCAACAGCGCTCGCTTGACCCCGGTCGGCGAATAGAACTCGTCACCCCAACCGATCAGCGAGCGCAGGACGGGCCACAAAGCGATGCCCTTGTCGGTCAGCAGGTACTGCCCGTCGCTTCGCGTCATCACCCCTTCCGCCACCAGGAGCTTCAGTCGGCTGGTCAGCACCGCACGCGGGATACCGAGCTGGGTGGCGAAGTCGCCGAACCTGCGAACGCCGAAGAAAGCATCCCGAAGGATCATCAGCGTCCACCGTTCACCCACCACTGCCAGCGCCCGGGCCAGCGAGCAGTTCCGGTCGGCGTAAGTACTGGGAAGCGTCATGAGACCAGCCTACCGATGCAGTTCAATCAATGAACTACGATTTGAGCGCTGCCGCGAACAGCGGGACGACCTTGTCCAGGGCGTAGCCGATCGAGAGGATCGAGTCGGTCGCGAAGGCGCTGCTCAACGTCTTGTCGTTGAAGACGACCACGTGACCGGCCTTGACCGACGGGACCTTCTGGAAGAGCGGATCGCCGGTGATCTTGGTGGCGTCGACCCCGATCGGCGCCATCACCGTCAGGTCGGCGTCCAGCAGGTCGAGCTGCTCCTGCGACACCTTGATCGAGAACCCCGCGTCCGCCTTGGCCTGGACCTTCGGGTTGTTCGTGAAGCCCAGCCGCTCCACGAAGTCGACGCGTCCGGTTCCGGCGGTGTAGGCGCCGTACCCGTCGCTCGTCCGCGAGCCGAGCGTGATCGTCTTGCCCTTGAACTCGGGGTGCTCGGCAACGGTCTTGGCGAACCGCGCCTTGGTGTCGGCGATCAACTGCTTGCCCTGATCGACCCGCCCGAGCGCCGCCGCGACCATCTCGGTCTGCTTCTCCCACGACACCTTGTAGGCGTCACCACCAGTCGGTACGCCGACGGTCGGGGCGATCGCCTTCAACGTGTCGTACCGCGTCTGGTCGCCACTCGACTTCGTGTCGAGGATCAGATCCGGCTTCAGCGCGGCGATCTTCTCGAACTCCGGCTCCAGGGTCCCGATCTTCTGGGGCGCCTGCTGGTACCGCCCGGTCGCCCATGGCCCGACCCCTTCGCCACCGAACGCCAGCCAGTCGCTCGCCCCGACCGGCTGCACTCCGAGGGCCAGCGCGGTCTCGGCATCCCCCCAACCGAGGGCGACAACCCGCTTCGGCTCGCTCGGAATCGTCACCGCGCCGAACTTCGTGTCCACCTTCGCGAACGTGCCGCCGGCGGCCCCAGCCTTGTCACCACTGCCACACCCAGCCAGGCCAACCGCGGCCACCACGAGCACAACCGCCGTACCGATCAAGCCCTGAGGCCGCAGAATTCGCATGCCTGAAGGTTAGCCTGCCCTTACCTGATGCCGCACCGCCTTCGCCACCGAACTCGCTGCCATCTGGTGGTACGGCGCCTACAACCGCCGTACCGGGGATTGAGCTCAACGGTCGACGGCGAGGTATTCGTGGCAGGCGCGGAGCAGTCCGTAGATCTCGTGGTGCGAACGGTCGACCTCGACGAGATTCCAGCGGACCGAAGGGTTGGCGCGGACGACTGCGTCGATGTCGACCACGCCCTCGCCGTACGGCACCAGGTAGTCGCTCATCCCTTTGGCGGGTCCGTCCTTGAGGTGCAGGTACTCCAACCGATCGCCGAGTGCGGCGGCCAGTTCGGCGGGATCGACGCCACCGGCCTGCGCCCAGTAGACGTCGAGCTCGAGGACCACCGCCGGATCGAGCTCGTCCAGCAAGACCTGGTACGCCGATCGCCCGCCGAAGGAGTTCCGGAACTCCGCAAAGTGGTTGTGGTACCCGACCCGCATCCCGTACGCCGCCGCCCGGGCGACCGCTTCGTTGATCCGCTCGGCACCCCGCAGGATCCCGTCGAGCGTGGTGAACTCCGCCGGCTCGAGACTCCACACGAGCGTGCCGGCGCCCAACTCGGCGTACTGGTCGAGAACTACCGTCCCCGCGGAGAAGGGCGCGTGCGAACTACACAGCTCGAGCCCGAGGTCGTCCAGGCGGGTCCTGACGGCCTTCGCCGCGTGGCCGTACAGGTCATAGGTCTCGACACCGGCGAACCCGAGCTCGGCGACCCGGCCAAGAACGCCCAGTAGGTCCTGCCCAGCCTGGTCATGCAACGACCACATCTGCAGTGCGATCCGCGCGCGAGGGTTGGCCACGCCGGAAGCGTAGGCCACCCTCGCGCACTCGGCTCAGAACGGTTGTCGCGGCAGGACCTCGGTACGGCGGGACTTCGCCGACGCCGCCGGATCCTGAGCTGCACAGCGCGTGTTGTCGGCAGGCACCTTCAGCGCGGTCAGGTAGTTGTCGGTGTTCGAGCGAGTGCACGTCGTGTGCTCGTACGCACCGTGCCCCCAGCCCTCATAGGTCAGCAGGACCGTGCTGGCCTTGGCCGCGCGGTGAAGCGCAGCGGCCCACTCGTACGGCGTCGCCGGGTCGTGCAAGGAGTTGAGCACGAGCACCTTGCCGGTGGTGTTGATCTTCGGGGTGTGCTGGGGATTCCCGGCCTTGGCCGAACCGAGGCAGGCGGTGACGGCCATGTGGCCGAGGTCGGAACCCCGGGCGTGCGGAGCGTTCTTCCGCTCAGCCGAAGCGAGCTGCTGATAGTGCTTGAAGTCGCGGATCGGGAAGTTGAAGTCGCTGCAGAGCGAGGCTGCGAAGGCCTCCGGGACGGCGTCATCAGCCCGCGCCGACATCCGGCGTGCACCGGACGAACCTGTCTGCAGAGCCTTGACCCCCTCGGTGAAGGGGAGCCAGTCAGGTCCGTAGCCCATGCCACCCGCGGCCCGGGTCAACCCGAGTGGACTCACCTTCTGATCCCCGTCCGGAGTGTGCTCGATCAGCTCACCGCGATCGGCCTTGGCCATCAAGCCGTCCCAGATCTTCAGAGCATCCTGGCCGTGCAGCGGTGACGAGGCGGTTCGCTGATTCCACTTCGCCCATTCCTTCAAGGAGTCTTCGACCGCCCGGGCCTCGGCGGTCAGGAAGGCGTGGGCGTCGAGGCTGTGGTCCATGTTCGCGTCGATCACCATCGCGCGGACCCGGTCGCCGTGCCGTTCGGCGTACACCTGCCCGAACAACGTGCCGTACGAAATGCCGTAGTAGTTCAGCTTCGCCTCGCCCAGCGCGCCGCGAAGCGCGTCCATGTCGTCGGCGACATCGGCCGACGACAGGTGGTCGAACACCGGGCCGGTCTTCTGCCGGCAGTCCGCCCGCAACTGCTTCTCGAGGGCGACCAGCTTGGCGAACTCCACGGCCGTCTTGGGATAGACCGCGGCGTGCTGCTTCGCGAGCAGACCGGCGTCGCAAACCACCGGCTTGCTGTCGCCGACCCCGCGCGGATCCATGCCGATGATGTCGAAGCGCTGCACGATCTGCGGCGAGAAGAGCTCCAGGGAGTCGTAGGCGAACTGCACTCCCGAGCCGCCCGGACCGCCTGGATTGACGAACAGGACGCCGACGCGATGCGCCGGATCGGTTGCCTTGTGCCGGTTCATCGCCAGCTCGAACGTCGGACCGCCCGGCTTACTCCGGTCGATCGGCACGGCCAGCGTTCCGCACTCGAACCCGGCCTGCTCGTTCGCACACTTCTTCCAGGCGATCCTCGCCGTACCGGCGTCTGCGGGCAGTGCCACCACAACACCGCTCGCCGCCAGCAGCACACCCGCGCTCAGCACCCCGAGCGCTCGCTTCATCGGTCGCATAACTCCCTCTCGAAGGTTCATCGGCCTCCCCCGCCAACGACCCTTCCAGCCGGCCCGTACGCCCGGTACCACCCACGGGATGGTCGCCGGATCATCCCGTGGGCGGACGCGATCGGACCTTCGAAGCAATTCAGCCGGTTGCGCGCAGCGCGGCCTGGCGGGCGAGCAGGAACTCTCGCTCGACCTCGTTGTCGGCGAGGGCGAGGGCCTCCTCGTAGGCGAGCAGGGCATCGGCCGTGCGGCCGAGGCGGCGGAGGAAGTCGGCGCGGATGGCGCTCAGGTAGTGGTAGCTCGCGAGGGCTGGTTCGGCGGCCAACGGTTCCAGGGCTTGGAGGCCGGCGGCCGGTCCGTCGCGCATTCCGATGGCGACCGCGCGGTTCAGGTCGGCGACCGGCGAAGGCCAGGAGGCGCGCAGGACGTCGTACAGGGCGATGATGCCTGACCAGTCGGTCGCCTCCCACGAAGCAGACTCGGCATGTACGGCGGCCAACGCGGCCTCGACCGCATAACGCGAGGGGGAGGCGCGGGTGAGGGCGTCAGTCAGGGCAGCGATGCCCTCGTTGATGAGGTCTCGATCCCATCGACCGCGGTCCTGTTCGGAGAGCAGCAGCAACCGGCCGTCGGCGCCGATCCGGGTGGCCGATCGGGCCTCGACCAGCAGGAACAGCGCGAGAAGGGCGCTCACGTCGGCAGTCCCCGGCATGAGCAGTCGCAGGGTTCGAGTCAGGCCGATCGCGCAGTCGACCAGGTCCCGGCGTACCAGCTCTGTTCCTGACGGCGCGGTATGGCCGGTGGTGAAGATCAGGTGCAGTACTTCGAGGACCGCGACCAGCCGGTTGACCAGCTGATCCGGCGGCGGCACCCGATACGGGATCCCGGCCGCCGCGATCTTCTTCTTGGCGCGGGTGATCCTGGCCGCCATCGTCGACTCCTGGACCAGGAAGGCCCGCGCGACATCACTCGTCGACAGACCGCACACCAGCCGCAGCGTCAACGACACCTGCGCATCACGCGAGAGCGCCGGGTGGCAGCAGGTGAAGACCAGCCGGAGCAGATCGTCCTCGAGAATCTGCTCCGGCCCGGGAACCGCATCGTCAGGAACCAGCAGTGGCAGCGATCGCCGGCCGTGCGCCTCCCGCCGAAGGAAGTCCAGGGCCCGGTTCCGCGCGACCGTGGTCAGCCAGGCGCCGGGCCGATCCGGTACGCCGGACTCCGGCCAGGTGCGCAGCGCCTGGGCGAACGCGTCCTGGGTGAACTCCTCGGCGAGATCGAGGTCACGGGTCACCCGGGTGGTTGCCGCGAGCACCCTTCCCCACTCCTGCCGATGCGCCTCCGCCACCTCTTTCATCGTTGGTCAGCCGTGGTTGACGAGCGCGCGGATCTCGACGCCGCTGTGGCCGACATGGACCTCGCGCAGACCCGACGCCAGGGCGATCACCTGGTCGAGGTCCTCGGCCTGCAGCAGGTAGAAGCCGCCGAGCCCTTCCTTGGCCTCCAGGAACGGCCCATCGGTGATCGACACCTGACCGGGACCGCCGGTCCGCAGGCTGGTCGCCGTCTGCGGCGGCTCCAGCTGGCCGACGGCGAGGATCGCGTCCCCGGCCTTGCCGACGAACTCCCGGTGCGCCGTGTCGATCCGCGCACGCTCCTCCGGATCCATCGCGGCCCACTCGGCCTCGTCGCCGAAGATCAGTACCAGGTACTTCATCATCGTGGAGCTCCTTGTTTCCGGGTCACCGTTTGACCCTTCTACCTGTACGACGAAGTCGCCCCACGTCAGATCGACACTCGGGCCCGTTTTCTGGTCGAGATGATGCCGACGACCGTGATGGCGATCGCGATCACCGCGGTCGCGCCGATGTTCAGCCGCTGACCGGACTGGGTGACCATGTAGATGAGCAGGGCCGGAATGACGACGACCACTGCCCAGGTGAGATACGGGTAGCCCCACATCCGGACCGGCATCGGCGCACCGGAGTCCTCGAGTTTCGCGCGGAGGCGGAGCTGCGAGATCGCGATCACGAAGTACACGAGCAGTGCCACCGCGCCGGAGGTGGCCAGCAACACGCCGAAGACATCATCCGGGAAGAGGTAGTTGCTGATCACGGCCAGGAAGCCGACCGCCGTCGAGGCGAGCACGGCGACGCGCGGCACACCGCGGTTGGTGGTCTGGGTCACGACCGCGGGTGCCTGGCCGCGCTTGCCTAGCGAGAAGATCATCCGGGATGCGGTGTAGAGCGCGGAGTTCAGGCAGCTGGCGACAGCCACCAGGACGACGAGGTCGACGATCAGCTTGGCGCCGGGAACGCCGAGCGCCTCCAGCGCGACCTGGTACGAACCGTCCGCGGCCAGCCGAGGCTCGTTCCACGGCACGATCACGACCACCAGCAGGATCGATGCCAGGTAGAAGATGCCGATCCGCCAGATCACCGAGCGGGTGGCCTTGCCGATCTTCTCGTCGGGGTGGTCCGACTCGGCCGCGGCGATCGTGACGATCTCGGTCCCCATGAAGCTGAACATCGTCACCAGCACGGCCGCGGCGACCGCACCGAACCCGTTCGGCAGGAATCCCCCGGTGTCCCACAGATGCGCGACCCCACTGTGCGTCTCACCGAAGACGCCCAGGACAGCGAGCACCCCGACCACGATGAAGCCGACGATCGCGACGACCTTCAGCAGCGCGAACCAGAACTCGAACTCGCCGTAGTTCGCGACGCTGAACAGGTTCGTCACGGTCAGCGCCAGCGTCACCGCGAGCGCCCAGACCCACTTCGGTACGCCCGTCCAGCTCTCCAGGATCCCGGCCGCCGCGGTCGCCTCGACCGGGATCACCAGCACCCAGAACCACCAGTACAGCCACCCGACCGTGAATCCGGCCCACGGCCCGATCGCACGATCGGCGTACGTCGAGAACGAACCGGTGTCCGGATTCGCGGCCGCCATCTCGCCGAGCATCCGCATCACCAGTACGACGAGGGCCCCGGCGAACGCATACGCGATCAGAACGCCGGGGCCTGCCTTGCTGATCGCCGTACCGGACCCCACGAACAGGCCGGCACCGATCACCCCCGCGATGCTGACCATCGTCACATGCCGGCTCTTCAGCCCCGCCGAAAGTTCGTTGTCGGTACCAGCCATATGGCCGACTCTAAACTCAGTAGCCCGCGAAGACTTTACGGAGGGTGTCCAGGTCGATCGAACCGGTGATCTTCACCGAGTCCGGTGTGCGGTCCGCGGCGAGGCGTCCGGCGTACAGGCGGAGCCAGGCCTCGGTGGGCAGGGTCAGCGAACCATCAGGCTGGTCGGCGGGGTCCTCGTCGATGGTGACCGGGTCGGCCAGGCGCAGCGTGAACGCGGTCGCCGGGTCGGTGGTCGCGACAGCCAGTACGGCGGTTTGCCCGTTCAGCTCGGCCGGCTTGGTGATCCAGCTGAGGTTGCCGGTGTTCTGGAGCATCTCGGGAATCGCGGCCGCGTCGAGCGTCGCCTTCGGATCCAGGGCGCTGCGGACGTCCCACGAGTGGAACGTCACCTCGTTGAGCCGCATCCGGCCGATGGTTGCCACGTCGACCGGCTCGGGAAGCCAGCCCAGCTCGACGCGGAGGTCGACACGCTGCTCGGCGTTCAGCGACTCGTACAGCGCGACCAGCTTGTCGTTCCACTCGATGAAACCGTCAGCCTGCTCACGGCGGGAGGCCGCGTTCCAGCGCGCCCAAACAGTCTGGTTGCTCTGTTGTTCTTTCTCGGCGCCATCCGCCGGCGGCTTCCCGTCGAGCGCGAGCTGCAGCGTGTTGGTCATGATCTCGGCACCACTGCCCAGGTGGCTCAGCACCTGCGCGATATCCCACTCCGTCGCCGCCGACGGACCGGCCAGCGCATCGTCGTCGAACTTCTTCACCAGGTCCGCGAGCCGGTCGTACCCGGTCCGGATCGCGGCGATGACGGTATCGGCGTTACTCAAGAGCTGTACCTCCACAGGAGTGGTGCGATCAGTCGATTCAACACTCAATCACCTATCCGCCCCTGCTATTCCCGCACCGGGTCAGCCCGGGTCGACGAGTCCCCGGCGGACGGCTTCGGTGACGGCGGCCGCCCGGTTCGCCGCGCCGAGTTTGCGGTAGATGCGGATCAGGTGGGTCTTCACCGTCGCCTCGCTGAGCAGCAGGTCACCCGCGATCTCACGATTGCTGCGCCCTGTGGCGAGCAGCCGCAGTACGCCGATCTCGCGATCGCTCAGCTCGGCGGTCGGGGCGATCGCCTCGTCCACGAGCAGGCCGATCGCCTCCTGGGCGATACCGGTACCACCGTCGCCGGCCGTCCGGAGCGCGCGGAACAGCTCGTCCGGCGGCCCTGCTTTGAGGACATAACCACGAGCACCGGCCGCGAGCGCCAAGGCGATGTCGGTGCGCGTCCCATGGCTGGTCAGTACGACGACCCTCGTCTCCGGCGCGATCGCGGCGAGCCGGCGGGTGGCCTCCACCCCGTCGATCGCGCCCTTCTCCAGCCGCAGATCCATCAGGACGAGATCCGGGCGCAGGTCGAGCACCAGCTTGATCGCCTCCTCGCCGTCACCGGTCTCGTCGACAACGTCGAACCCGGGCTCGCCCTCGAGCAGCGCCCGCAGCCCGGCGCGGACGACCTTGTGGTCGTCGACGAGCAGGACCCTCATCCGGCCGGCACCTCGGCAGTCAGCGCCGTACCGCGGCCTGGGGTGCTGTTGAGCGTCAAGGTGCCATCCAGACCGCGTAAGCGTTCCCGCAGACCCGGCAAGCCATAGCCGCGGTCGACGTCGACGTCGGCCGCGGCGGTCAGGCCGGTCCCGTTGTCCCGGACCTCCAGCTGGACCGACGCGAGGCGCCAATCCAGCACGATGTGGATGCGATCGGCGTCCGCGTGGTCCCGGACGTTGGCCAAGGCACCCTGCGCGGTCCGCAGCAGGGCGGTCTCCACGTCGGGACCGATCGGCCGCGGTTCGCCCTTCACCTCGAGCTCGACCTCGGCCCCGTACCGCTGCTCCCGCCGGCACAACTCGGTCAACGCTGCCTCCAGGCTGCCGTCCGCCAGCTCCGCCGGCGTCAGATCGGCGATCATCCGCCGAGCCTGTACGACGTTGTCTCCCAGCGTGTCCGCGACATCCCGCACCCGCTGCCGGGCCTTGGCCGGATCCCCGTCCCAGTCCCGATCCGCCGCCTGCAGCAGCATCCGGCTGCCGGCCATCTCCTGGGTCAGCGTGTCGTGGATCTCGCGCGCCAGCCGGGCCCGCTCGGCCAGCGCACCAGCTTCGCGTTGCTGCTCGGCCAACTGATCGCGCGTGGCGGCGAGGTCGTCGAGCAGTTGCTGACGGCTACTGGTGTCACGCTGCTGGGCGGCATACAACGCGACCGTGGTCAGGATCGCGGCGACCGGCGGCAGGAAGAGCTCGAAGTCACCGGACTGACGGAACACCGCGAGCACCAACAGGAGGGTGAGGATGCCGACCGCAACAATCGCCGGCCTCGGCGGCAACGCCCGCAGGATCAAGCAGGCCAGCGGAATCGCCAGCCAGGCATAGACGGCCGCGTACGAGGTGGGCAGTGTCATTGCCACCAGCAACCAGACGGCGGCGATCGCCGTGATCACGACCGGTTGCCAGCGGCCGAGCCGCTGACCACCCCAGACCGTCAGTGCATAGCCGCCGGACAGCAGCACGCTCAGCCCCAGCACCCGGTAGCACAACGGGCTGTTGATGCTGAACAGCCGAATCACCGAACCGGCGACAATCAGCACGAACGCCACATGCATGGCGATCTCCAGCCGGGACACCGCGCTCCGGGACACGTCGGCTCCCCTCGTTCGAAGCATTCTGCTGGCCGAGTGTATCCGCGGTACCCAATCAGGATCCGTCAGCGACCGGGATGCAGACCGAGCCAGCCCGGGCTCGCCGGTCCGGTGACCTCACCGAAGTACAGGCTGAAGGTCTGCCGCCAGCGTTCGACCTCGGCGCGGTCGGCCATGAAGGCCGGGAACCCGTCCAGGTTGGCGTTCCGGTAGGTCCAGATCGGTCGCAGACCGGTGCCGGGAGCAACATCCGTCCGGACCGACCAGCCGTTGTAGGCGGCCTGCTGCCGCTCCTTGGTGAGCTGCCAGTTCAGGTAGAGCTTGGCGGCGGTCCGGTTCCGGCCCGCGGCGAAGATCGCGGCCCGCTGGCCCCAGGCCATGAACGGATCGCTGGCCGGCACCACCCAGCGCACTCGCCCGGTGCCACGCGGATCGCCGGAGCCGCCGACTCCGATCGCCTTCTGCGCCGCCGCGAGCGTCCGCGCGGGCGTGTCGCTCCCCCGGCCGAACGCGAGTTGCTGCTCGGCCAGCTGAGCGATCCACGACCAGCCGTAGGTCTCGGCGTACCGCTTGAACAGGAAGAGCGTCGCGTCGTCGTCGTTCGCGTACGCCGACGAGATGCGGCCACGCCAGCGCGGATCGGTCAGCTGCTTCGGCGTGCGGGGTGCATCCGCGCCGGCCGCGTCCGCGTCGTACGAGAAACTGAAGCCGTACACGGCGATCGCGGTCCAGGCAGCCTCGCTGTCCTTGAAACCGTTGTGGACGCTACCGAATCCGGCCGGCCGGTAGCGCAGCAGCCGTCCTTCGCGCTTCCAGCGGTCGAAGTTCTGCAGTGTCTGCAACTGCGCCACATCCGGCACCAGCGTCCCGGTGGCGAGCTGGTTGTCGATCCGTACGTCGTGAAACTTGCTGTAGTCGACGACCACGGTCAGGTCGATCTCGGGGAACCTCGCCCGGAAGGCCGCGGCCATGCCCGACTGCTGGTCCGATCTATCACCGCCCGCGTAAACGACCAGCTTGCCGGACTCAGCGACCGCCGCGCGGTACAGCTCGTCCAGCGACCGCGTCTCCTCGGCGACTCCGGCGGCCGAGGCCCTGGTCGCCGAACCGAGTACGGCAGCCGCTCCCAGACCTGCACCGGCTCCGAGAATGGTGCGCCGGCTGAGTCCTTGATCGTCCATGATGGCGGTCCTTTCTGGTGGAGTTCCCTGCTCAGATCCTGGCTTCCGCAGCCGTCGCACCGCCTCCACCGACCGGCCCATTCCGGGGCCGAACGGCTTCTTCCGCTTCAACCTTTCGGTTGAATCTCAGCCGCACCGAGGGCTTGCCGGGCTCTCTGCCGATCGGTACAGTCCGGTTTCTGTTAGGAAAGTTTCCTTATTGTTCCGCTGCTGTTCACCGAGCCCCGCCCCTTGGCCGGAAGGAGCGCGACGTGTCCCTGTTTCGCCGTACGACCGCCTCCGCAGTTGTTGTCGCGGTGTTGTCCTCGTCCGTGATGGCTGTTCCAGCGCGAGCCGCCACCTCATGGCCCGGTGGGCCCGCCGTCACTGTTGCCGACGGCAGCAATGTGTTCGGGAAGAACCTGAGCGGGCTCTCGTTCGAGAGCCCGGATGTGTTGTGGGCCGTGAAGAACGGGCCCGGATCGTTGTACCGGCTGGTGCGTGACGGCACCCGCTGGAAGCCGGACTCGGTCGGCGCTCGGTCCTTGAACTATCGCGACGGCAGTGGCGATCCGGATGCCGAAGGCGTGGTCCGGACGCCGGACGGCCTGCTGGTCGCGACCGAGCGCGACGGTGACGACGACGAGACCAGTTCGCTCAAGATCCTGCGGTTCGATCCGAAGTCGACGGCGAGATCTGTCAAGGCCACTGCCGAATGGGATCTCACCGACGACCTGCCCGAGGTGGACAGCAACAGCGGCCTCGAGGCGATCTCGTGGGTGCCGGACTCGTTCCTCACCGCGAAGGGCTTCCGCGACGAGCGCACGAAGGCCGCGTACAACCCGGCCTCGTACGCCAACCACGGCACCGGGCTGTACTTCGCCGGGCTCGAGGACAACGGGACGGTCTACGCGTACGCACTGAACCAGTCCGGCGGGACGTTCACCCGCGTCGCGACCTTCGCCGGTGGACTCGCGGCGATCATGGATCTCGAGTTCGAGCCGGAGAGCGGTCGGCTGTGGTCGACCTGCGACGACACCTGTCAGGGACGCAGCGCGGCACTGTCGATCGTCGGCGGCAAGTTCACCGTCTCCGCCACCTACAACCGACCGACGCAACTGCCCGACTACAACAACGAGGGCTTCGCGATCGGGACTTGTACGGCGGGACGCAAGGAGGTCGTCTGGGCCGACGACGGCAACGACGGCGGACACGTACTGCGCGCCGGGTCGTTGCCCTGCTCGGCTGCTGCGCCGACCGCGCGGGCGGACGACAGCTGGCAGAAGATCGCCGACGGAATGACGGCCGGTGTCAGCGGGATCGCCGTACTGGGCGACGACGACGTATTAGTTGTCCGGGACAACAAGAAGGTCGGCGAGAACAGGGCGGTGCGGCTCCGGTACGACGACGGCAAGGTGCGCAAGGTCGAGCCGATCGTCTGGCCTGGTGAGCTGCCGGTCGACCTGGAAGCGGTCGAGCCGGTGCCGGGTCGGTCCGGCGAGTACGTCGCTTTGGCCAGTGCAGGCAAGGGTTTCGTCTTCCAGTTGAAGGCTTTGCGGCTCAAGGTGCTCGCCACCTTCCAGGTTCCGCAGGGTCAACCGGATGACAACTACGAGAGCTTCGCACTCAAGGTCGTCCGGAACCGCCTGTACGCCGTCTGGGCCGACCGCGGCCAGGACGCCCGGTCGTCGACGATCTACTCGGCGCCGTTCGAGGTCGCCAGTACGTCGTTCGGGCAGGTGCGGTCGGTGCCGTTCCGCGTGCCGTATCCGACGACCGACGTACGGCATATCTCCGATCTCGAGATCACCGACGACAACCGCGTACTGGTCACCTCGGCGTCGGATCCGGGCGACGACGGGCCGTTCGATTCCGCGGTACATCTGGCCGGCAAGCTCGGCAAGGACGGCTCGATCGGGCTGGCCACCAAGGAGCTTGCCCGGTATCCCGGTCACAAGATCGAGGCGCTGACCTGTCTGTCGCGCTCATGCGACCGGGTGCTTTATGGAACCGATGACGAGGCCGCCGGCGGCGCCGTACGCATCGGGAATCTTTAACAACTTCTACGCAGGAGGCGATATGCGCGGTCTAGCCGTGGCAGTGGCGTTGACAGTTCTCGGCGGCGGTACGGCGGTTGCCGTGACGCAGACGGCACAGGGGCAGGAGGCGAAGAGACCCCGCGTCGCGAAGAACATCATCTACATCCAGGGTGATGGACTCGGTCCGGGGCAGCGCAACCTGATCCGGCTGGCCACCAAGGGCCGGCACGGCGAACTGGAGCTCGACAAGCTGCCGGTTGCCGGGATGGTGCGCACCTCATCGGTCGATCCGGACGAGGTCGTGACCGACTCCGCAGCCTCGGCCACCGCGCTGGCAACCGGGCACAAGACCAACAACGGCGTGATCGGCCTGGACGCGAAGGGCCGACCGGTCGAGACGATCCTGGAGCTGGCGAAGAAGGCGGGGAAGTCGACCGGCCTGGTCACCACGGCCACGGTGACCGGTGCGTCGCCGGCATCCTTCGCCGCGCATGTGCCGAGCCGCGACCTGCAGAACGACATCGCCCGGCAGTACATCGAGAAGGTCAGGCCCGACGTACTGCTCGGTGGCGGCGAAGACTGGTGGTACCCGAAGGGCAACCCCGGCCAGTGGCCCGACAAGCCTGGCGAGGAGAGCAACAGCCCGTACGGCAACCTGGTCGAGAAGGCACAACGCAGCGGCTACACCTACGTGCGCAACGCCGACGAACTGCGCACTACCCGCTCGAACCGCCTGCTCGGACTCTTCGCGAACGAGGACATGGTCGACTACGGACCGGACGGCAAGTACGCGCCGCGCGTGCCGCTCCAGCAGATGGCCCGCAAAGCCCTGGACGTCCTCTCCCAGAACCCCCGCGGCTTCTTCCTCTTCCTCGAAGAAGAAGGCACCGACGGCCTGTCCCACGACAACAACGCCGCCGGCGTGATCGACGCCGGCCGAGCCCTCGACAACACCGTCGCCGAGGTCATGCGCTTCGTCGCCAAGCACCCCGACACCCTCGTCATCATCAACGGCGACCACGAGACCGGCGGCCTGAGCATCGAGGACTACGACACCGACGAAGCCAAGACCGACCACCGCCAGCAAGGCCCCTTCCCCATTCCCGGCTCCAACCTCAAATTCGCCGTCGACTGGACCACCAACAGCCACACCAACGCCGACACTCCCCTCACCGCCTCCGGCCCAGGCTCAGAACGCCTAGCCCGAGTCCTGGACAACACCGACGTCTACGCCGCCATGCGAGCCGCCGCCCGCCTTTGACCCACTGCAACTTCCTGCAATCCCGAATACGAGCGACCGAAAGTCACCGCCCGGCGCACCCCCAAGGCCGCTGAGTTGAGGAGGTTCGGGCTGTTTCCACCGCTGACGTCCGAAGACCCGCAGTACCGTGGTCGGCGTGTTTTCGGACGTTGTGGTGCTGCGGGGCGGGTCCAGCTGATGCGGGGTGCGAGGTGGTGGGTGGCGGGTGCGGCCGGTGGCGAGGATGCCTGGTCAGTGACCCGTCGCGGTAGTGAAGTACTCGCCCGCGAAGCCCACCCCACACGACCGTCATTGTCAGCGCGGCCCTTTATGTAGCTCAGCCATAGCCCGTCAGCCGTAGACGACGCAGATCCAATGGCCGCCGGAGGCGGGCGAATCGCGCCTTTGTGGAACCAAATGTGCGCCCAGCGGCCGCAATGTTCCACAAAGGCAGCGACTGACTCCGCAGATGCAGATTTGCGGGGATCTACTGCCGCTCGGTGACAGTCGGTCCCCGTGGATCTCCGCTGGGCTGGGTCAAGAACCCCGCCTTCCCGAAGGTGCTCGTCCCATCCGACCGCTCGGATGCGGCCGGCGGCGTTCGGCGGTGGCTGGTCGCCGCTGCGGCGGTATTACTGAGGCGGGTGGCTCAGCAGGTGCCTGGCTGAGGGGGATGGCGAGACCGGCGACCAGGGTTTCGGTTGCTTGAGGTTCCGGGCTACGGCTGAGGTCGGCGGGTGACGGTAGTCGGTACGTTCCGGTTGCTATCCCCAAAAAAGGTACCGGCCAGCAAAGCGGGTGGTCGGTCTCGCATCGACAGTGGTGGCGTGAGACTAACGTCCGAAAACACGCCGACCAGGTACTGCAATCGTTCGGACGTTAGGCGGGTGAACTCGTGTTGACCCGGCACCACTAACTAACCGGCCTGCGGGGTACCTCCGCAGGTCCGGGAAGGCGTGGGCGCTGGCAGCACGTTGCAGGTGGGTGCAATCTGACAGCTTGCAGGCGGCCGTGGTGCTGCACAATGGGCGCTGTGGCGACTGACTTGGTGATTGAGGAACGGCCGGTTGACGATCCGGAGTTGGGGCGGTTGCTGGCTGCTGCTTTTGAGGAGCTGGTTGGTCGGTACGGCGCGGAGGGGCGGTCGGTGGTGAAGGACGGCGCTCGGTATCTCGTGGTGCTGGATGACGAGACTGTGGTTGGGTGCGGCGCTGTGCAGGCCTTCGAGGCGGGGGGCGAGCATGCGGGTGATGGTGAGCTGAAGCGGATGTTCGTCGTACCGGAGGCGCGGGGGCGTGGGCTTGCTCGGGTCCTGCTTACTTGCCTTGAGCATGTGGCTCGGGAGGCTGGGCATCCGGTGCTGCGGTTGTCGACCGGCGAGCTCCAGCCGGAGGCGATCGCGCTGTACGAGTCGAGCGGCTACCGGCGTACCGATCCTTGGGGCAAGTACGTCGATCAGCCGGCGACGTTCTGCTACGCGAAGTCCCTCTAGGGGGCGCGAGTCACAAAGCGAACCGTCTTCCTGTCTTGAAGGCAGAACCGGACGGTTCGCTTCGCGCCCTCAAGAGGAGAAGACCTTGAACTGGGACAACACAACACGCCTTGACACGCCGGATCTGGTTCCGTCGCGCTACGCGCTCAAGGTCGGCGACATCGATGTGCTGGTGATCAGCGACGGCGTGCTGCCGATCACCGCCACCACGATGGCCACGAACGCCAGCCCCGCGGAGCTGGCGACCTGGCTCGGTGAGATGTTCCTGCCGCCGGAGATTCTCGACTGGCCGTTGAACGTGGCCGTGGTGCGCAGTGGCGACCGGACCATCCTCATCGATTCCGGGCTGGGCTCAGAGTTCCCGGGGTTTCCGCGCGCCGGACAGTTGGCCATCCGGCTTGATGCCGCAGGCATCGACCCTGGATCCGTGACCGACGTGGTGCTCACCCACCTGCACATGGACCACATCGGCGGCCTGCTCGTCGACGGGTTGCGTGGGCGGCTGCGCTCAGACCTCCGGGTCCATCTGGCGTCCGCCGAGGCCGAGTTCTGGGAGGCGCCGGACTTCTCGCGGGTCGTCATGCCGGAACCGATCCCTGAGGTACTTCGGACGACGGCCTCGCGGTTCCTCGATCTGTACCGCGGCCAGTTGCGAGCGTTCGAGACGGAGTACGAGGTGGCTCCAGGCGTCGTCATCCGTCGGACCGGCGGTCACACTCCCGGCCACAGCATCGTGCGGCTGGAGTCGGGTGGTGAGCGGCTGACGTTCGCGGGCGACGCGGTCTTCCAGCCCGGGTTCGAGAATCCCGGTTGGTACAACGGATTCGAGCACGATCCCGAGGAGTCGGCCCGGGTCCGGATCCGCCTGCTGCAGGACCTGGCTGCCAGCGGCGACCAACTGATCGCCACTCACCTGCCGTTCCCCTCGGTCTGCCATGTCGCGGTCGCAGGCAACGCGTTCCGTTTCGTGCCGACCGTCTGGGACTACTGATGAAGAGGTTCTTGGCTGTCGCGCTCGCGGTGGTGGCGGTTGCCGGTGCGCTGGTCAGCGGGCCCGCGTCCGCTGTGCAGAGTTCGCCGCGACCACCGGCAGGCTTTCGTGAGCACAAGATCCAGGTCGGTAAGGTCGGGCTCAACTTCGTCGAGGGTGGTCGCGGGCCGACGCTGGTCTTGCTGCACGGGTATCCGCAGAGTTGGTACGAGTGGCACAAAGTGCTGCCGGAGTTGGCGAAGCACTATCACGTGATCGCGCCGGACCTCCGCGGCGCCGGCGGAAGCGATGCGCCGACCGGGGGCTACGACAAGATGACGATGGCGGGCGATATCCATGGCCTGCTGGTGAAACTCGGACGGGACCACGACATCCGGCTGGTCGGCCATGACATCGGAACGATGGTTTCCTACGCGTACGCCGCCCGGTATCCGAAGGACGTCACCAAACTCGTCCTCACCGAAGCCCCGATCCCGGACCAGAAGCTCTACGAGTCCCCCTCGCTCACCCCGCAAGGCCCGGGCTCGTGGAATCTCGGTTTCTTCAACGTCCGCAACGGCCTGCCTGAGCGGACGATCAAGGGTCGCGAAACCGAGTGGATCGACGGCTTCACCGACATGCTCGAGTACAACAAGGACGGCGTGACGCCCGCCGACGCAGCCGTCTACGGACGCTTCTTCCAGCGCCCCGGTCACCTGCAGGCGAGCTTCGAATGGTTCCGCGCCTTCAACCAGGACGTTGCCGACAACCAGGTCAACGGCCGAACCAAACTGACGATGCCGGTCCTGGCCCTGGGTGCTCAGTACAGCTGGGGTCCCTTCGTCCTCAACCAGGTCCGCGAATACGCCACCAACGTCACCGGCGGCGTCGTACAGGACTCGGGCCACTGGCTCTGGGAGGAAAAGCCCCAAGAGATGACCACCCGACTCCTCACCTTCCTCGCCAACTAACCCTTGATGGGGGTAGAGCAGGCACAATGACGGCATGAGTTCAGATGGGCGCACCCGGGACCTGGCGTTGGTCGCGACCTTCGCGGGTCTGGTCGGCGCCATGGGCCTGGTGCCCGCCGTGTCACCGTTCGGGTTCCCGGTGCCGGTCACCGTGCAGACACTGGGCGTGATGATCACCGGCGCCATCCTCGGCGGCCGCCGGGGCGGGTTGTCGATGCTGCTCTTCCTCGGCCTGGTCGCGCTCGGTCTGCCGCTGCTGTCCGGCGGCCGGGGCGGCCTCGCGGTCTTCACCGGAGCGAGCGCCGGGTACGTGGTCGGGTTCCCGGTCGCCGCGTTCGTGATCGGCAGTCTCATCTACCGGTTCGGAGCGCCGTACCGGATGTGGCTGGGGCTGCCGAGCATCGTCTTCGGCGGCATCGTGGTCCTGTACTGCATCGGCATCCCGGTCACCGCCTGGCGCGCGCACCTCGACCTCGGTACGGCGATCACCGGGAGCGCGTTCTTCCTGATCGGTGACAGCGTGAAGGCGGTCATCGCGACGGTCGTGGCCGATGCGGTGCACCGCGCCGTACCGGATCTGCTGCCGCGGCGTCAGTCGTCGAAGCCGCGCGCGATCAAGGCCTCGGCCAGTCCGTCGGCCTGACGGAGTGAACGGACCACGAGCGGTACGGCGAACGCTCGGAGGCTGAAGCCGAGTCCACGCGCGAGTTGAGCGGCGCGGACGTCGCGGGCCAGGTCGTAAACGACTGCGACCGAGCGGATGCCTAGGGCAAGCGTGATGCCGAGGCGCTCCGGATCGACCATCCGCTTGAGCGGTTTGGCACATCGGACGACCAGATCCAGCAGCTCGGTTGTTCTGGTCGTGCTGCTGATCGCGCCCGCGAGGATGAGGAGCGCGGCGAGACTGCCTGCTACGTGGAAGGCGGTCGCCGGCCCGTCGGTCAACCACTGGTAGCCGCCGAGCAGGACGACGATCAGCAGATAGGCCTTCCACTGTTTGATGAGCAACTTGCGTGGGATGCGGGCGATAACTGTGATGGTTGCTGCCAGCAACAGTGCACCGGCGGTCAGCCAGGGGTTGTTGACGACTACGGTCGCGATCGAGACCACGGCCAGGGCGAGCACCTTCGCACCAGCGGGCACGCGGTGGATGATCGACGTACCGGGGGTGTAGATCATCAGGTCGCTCATGACGCCAGACTCCGGTACGCCGCGCGGGCGCGATCGGGCTTGTCGTCGCAGACGAGCCGGCCGTCATCGAAGACGAGCACTCGGTCGAAACCGTCCAGAAGATGCAGGTGATGGGTCACGAGGATCACCTGCAGATCGAGCTGCTCGATCTCGTGCCGGATCCGGCGTTCGTTGCTCAGGTCAAGCAGTGTGGTCGGCTCGTCGAGCACCAGGACCTCGGGCTCGGTGACCACGACGGAAGCCAGAGCGAGCAGCTGCTTCTGCCCACCGGACAACGTGTGCGCGGGACGATCCGCGAGCTGGGTCAGCCCGTAGGTGGTGAGGATGCTGTCGACGCGCTGCTGCATCTCGGACTTGGCGAGACGCAGTCGACGGAGGCCGAAGGCAACATCTTCAGCGACAGTCGGCATCACGATCTGCGAGTCCGGATTCGTGAAGCAGAAGCCTACCTTGCGGCGGATCCGGCGGGCCTGGTTCGCCGTACTGTCCCCGTCCACCCGCACGGTTCCGGCCTCCGGAATCACCAGTCCGTTGATCATCCGCACGAACGTCGACTTGCCCGAACCGTTCCCGCCGACGATGCCGATCCGCCGTTGCTGGAGCGAGACCGTTACGTCCTTGAGGACGGCGGGTCCGTCTCCGAAGGCGTGCGTCACCTCGGCGAACTCGATCAGCGGCATGCTTCGACCAGAATCGCCGTACCCTGACCGCCACCCGCCGCGATCGCGGCCACGCCGTACCGACCGCCGTCTTGGGTGACCAGCTGGCTGAACAACCGCACCGCCAGTACGGCGCCGCTCGCGCCCCATGGATGCCCGAGCGCCAGTGCACCGCCCTGCCGGCAGACGCGTTCGTCGGGTAGCCCGAGGACGTCGCAGCACGCCAGCACCTGCCCGGCGAACGCCTCATTGAACTCCCACACGTCGATCTGGCTGACACTCAAACCAGTTGCCTTAAGCACCCGTTGTACGGCGGGCAACAGTCCGAGACCGGGCAAGGTCGGATCGACCCCGGCCGACGCGGCGGCCAGGACCCGCAGCCCGGGTCCGGTTCGCGACAGCGCGACGACCGCTGCCCCGTCGTTGATGCCACACGAGTTTCCTGCCGTCACGGTTCCGTCCGGCCGGAATACGGGCGGCAGTTTCGCCAGCCGCTGCACGGTGAGCCCACTCCGGATCCGTTCGTCGGTCGACCGGCCGTGCACCGGCACGATCTCTTCATCGAACGCACCGGCGAGCTGGGCAGCCGCAGCCCGTTCATGCGAACGTGCGGCGTACTCGTCCTGTCGATCGCGGGCAATTCCATAGACGTCGGCGAGGAGGTCGGCGGCGGCGCCCATCTCGGGATCCCGACCGGCCGGGGCAAACGGCGCCCGCTCATAACGCACCGGCTCCGCCTCGCCCACCGGCGGCCAGAACCGCCATGGCGCAGTCGACGCACTCTCCAGTCCGCCCGCGAGCACGGTCCCCTGATCGACTCCGGCTGCGGCGATCTGGATAGCGGCGAGGCCGCTTGCGCATTGGCGATCGACCGTGAGCGCCGGGATGCGATCGGGGATCCCAGCCGTCAGCGCAGCCGTGCGGGCGACGTTGCCGCCGGGGCCCATGCAGTTGCCGAGGACAACATCCTCGATCGCGTCGGCCGGGAGCCTGCGGGCAAGCTCAGCCAGTACGGCGGCGCCCAGGTCGGCGGCGGTGACGTCGCGGAAGGCCTTGCCCGCAGTACCGATCGGTGTCCGGAGGGCGTGAGTGATGAACAGGTCAGCCACGCGCCAGCCTCGCTCGGTCGACCTTGCCGCCGGCCATGAGCGGCAACTCGTCGACGACCTGCCAGTGGCGCGGCCGATGTGACGACGGCAGGTGGTCGCGCGCGAACTCGCGCAGGGTCGCGAGATCGGCCGGGTCAACCACTGCGGCCGCCAGCACTTCGCCGAGCACGTCATGCGGTACTCCGAAGACAACCACCGGTCCGCGGGCGACACTCGCCAGCCGCGCCTCCACCTCCGCCAGCACCACGGTCGCTCCCGCCGTCGTGATGGCTCCCGGCCGCCCGAGCACGCGCAACGTCGTACCGGACCAACGTCCGCGGTCGCCGACGGTCGCCCAGCCGTCGGGGTCCGTTCGGAGCGGGCCGGCCGCGGCGTCGTACCCGAGGCAGACATAAGGCGAGCGCACCCAGATCTCGCCGTCGCGCAGGTCGACCTCGACGCCGTCGAACGGTTGGAGGTCGTCGCCATGGTTGCCCGCAGCCACAAAAGACAGTTCGGCCGCTCCGTAGTAGTGCACGACATTCGCGGCCGCTGACCGTTGCTCCAGGCGCGCACCGGCCACGCAGACCAGCACGTCAGGCTTCAGGTCGCCGCCGAGCCGCTCGAGCTGGGCGGGCGTCATACAGGCGTGCGTCGCTTCGTCGGGCTCGGTCGTGATGCGGGCGCCGACCGCGGCCGCGTGGACCGCCGCGAACAGGTTCATCGTGGCGCTCAGCGGCCCCGGAATCCAGACTGATGCGCCGGACCCAACGCCCGTCAGCTCCGAATACGCGGCGAACGAGGCCCACCACGACTCCGGCTCCCGCACGATGAACCGCGGCCGATCCGTCGTCCCCGACGTACCCAACGCGATCGGCAGCCCCCGCTCCCGCGCCTCCAATACCGCGCGCACCGGGTCAGCCGTCTCCAACGGCCGCACCGCCGAAACCGCAAGCTTCACGCTCCGACTCTAGTTCCCGCTGCAGCCCCCGAAGGACAGGAGGTAGTCGTCTACGTATACGCCGCCGCACGCCTGGGCCGAGCCTCGGCCGCCGCGAATCAGCGAATACCACCTGTCCTTGCGCAGGTCACCGGGTCAGGATCGCGATCGGGACGACCAGGTAGAAGAGGTTGATCGCGACCAGGAAGACCCGCTCGGAGATGCCGAAGAAGCGCCGGCGGAGCGGGCGGACGAGCAGGGCGATGACGAGGGCGGCCAGCGAGACCAGGGCGATCCAGCGCAGGACGACCAGCACGGTCAGGTCGAACTCGTCGGTGAAGTGGCTGGTCAGGCTGAAGCTGATCGCGAACCAGGCGATGGCGGCCACGTAGTGGATCCGGCCGATCGCTGTCTGCTGCTGGCCCTCGATGTCAGTCGGGAGGAAGGGCAGTACGACGAAGATGGCGGCCAGGACCAGCAGCCAGATGGTGGCTGATCCGTCGACGGCACCGGCGAGGGCCGCCCAGGCAGCGGCGGTCACCCAGGTGGAGATGGTCGACAGGCGGCGGGTCGGGCCGACAGCGTAGTCACTGACGGCATGCTCGATCGGGTTGTAGTCGCTGCGCATCACGTGCAGAGCGACGAACAGACCGAGGCGGACCAGGAACAGGATGGCGGCAACGACAGCCAACGCGGTACTCATAGGCGCATCTTCCTGCCATGGCCTGAAATTTTGATGACACGGCGCTTACCGTTGCTCATGCGCAGCTTCCGTCCTCTGCCCCTGCTCATCGCCCTCGCCACGACCGTCGCGGTACTGACGGCACCGACAGCCCAGGCCGGAGGCGCCGTGACCGCCTTTTACAACCACGCGTACGGCGTCCTCGACAAGCCGACCGCGGACGCGATCGAGAACTCGGCGTACCTGCGCGAGTTCGCGAACTTCGAGGTCCGGACCACCACCGGCGGTGGACAGACCTGGAAGGGCCGCTATCTGAAGGGCCGCGAGACGTACGTCGAACTCTTCGCGGTCGGCGACCTCCCCGGCCAGGACGCCGAGAAGGGTTCCGCGGCACTGGCGATCTCGACCGACCGCCAGGGCGGCTACCCGAAGATCGTCGAGCGCCTGCGCCGGGCCGGGATCGACCCCTTCGAATACCAGCAGACCCGCGACTTCGGCGACGGCACCCCGCCGATCCCGTGGTTCGACGCGGTCTTCGCCGCAACGGAGTACGACGCCTTCGGAGGCTGGGCGATGGAGTACGAGCCCTCGTACCTCGACGACCCGCGCAGCAAGACCGAGCCCGCCCAGTACGAAGGCGACCTCAGCCGCGAGCGCTACCTCCCGGACGCCTACCGCGACCACCTGATGCGCGACATCACCGGCATCACCTTCGCTGTCACCTCTCGAGACCTGGACCAGACCGTCCCGCTCCTCCGCGCCGGCGGCTTCAAGATCCGCACCACCCCGACCGGCATCATCGCCCAGAGCGACTTCACCACCGTCCGCCTGGACCGAGCAGAGCGCCCCCAAGCCGGCCTCAAACAACTCCAGTTCCGCCTCAACCACCCCACCCCGCGCCACATCGAACACATCGGCACCTCCACCCTGACCGTCGGCCCCGGCCCCCGTGCGGAGTGGAACTTCAGCTGAGGTCGCGCATGAACGCGGTGAGCTCCCCGGCCACCAGCTTGGGCTCCTCGAACGCCATGAAGTGCCCGCCGCAGTCCGGCGCCAGATACCGCCGGATGTCGCTTGCCGCGCGCTCCGCGATCGACCGCGGGAACAGCGGCATGTTCCACTCCTGGCTCTGCGTCACCGCGACCGGTACGGCGATGGTCGGCCGGTCGCCGTTGTGCGAACCGTCGAAGTACGGGCGGAACGACGTACCGATCGAGGCTGTCACCCAGTAGAGCGTGACGATCGTGCAGAGGTCGTCGCGGCTGAACCGGGACTCCAGATCGCCATGGTTGTCACTCCACGCGTGCAGCTTGTCGAGGATGAACGCGGCCAGTCCCGACGGCGAATCCAGCAGCGCGGCGGCCACGGTGTCCGGCCGGGTTCCGATGATGGCGCCGTACCCGCCGTCTTCGTCACCGCGCTCGTCGTCCGAGTCGAGCCACACCTGCTCGGCCTCGGTGATCGGCTCGGACCAGTCGTCCGGGAAGGGGCCGTGGACGACGTGGATGCCGGCGATCTGGTCCGGGTACATGGTCGCGAGCCAGGCGCAGACCGATCCGCCGATGTCACCGCCGAACGCGAAGTAGCGCTCGTAGCCGAGGGTCTGCGTCATCAGGTGATGGAACCGCTCGGCGATCGCCGCCTTCGACGTCGGTCCGTCGATCGGCGTGGACCAGAGGAAGCCAGGTAGCGACGGGATGACCACGTCGACGTCGAGCAGGTCGGCCAGCGGCAGCAGCTCGGCGAAGGTGCTCGGCCAGCCGTGGGTCAACAGGACCGGCGGCCGCGTCGGGTCGCGCCGAATGTGCACGAAGTGGACGCCATCGACGACGTACTGCGGGTAGCCGTTCAGCCGCGCCTCGGCGGCCCGCCAGTCGAACTCGTCGGCCCAGTACGACACGAGCGAGCGCAGGTACTCCGGATCGGTGCCGGCTCCCCAGTCCTTGTCCGTCGGTACGGCGAATCGGGTCCGCCGCAGTCTCGAACGGAGCTCGTCGAGCTCCGCATCGGGTACGGCGATCGTGAACGGGTCCATCGTCTTACTCCTTGTCGGCTTCGCCGCGCACCAACGGGAACGCGTTGAGCTGCAACTGCACCGGACGTGCACCCACAGATGGATTCGTCCGCTGGGCTTCGATCCGACGGCCGATCACGGCATCGATCTCGGCGACAAGCTCGCGCAACTCTTCAGCAGTGAGCCGGGCATTCACCGTGTCGAACGACGCGACGTCAAGCCACTCGCTGCCGAAGACGTCCGCACCACGCTCGCGGAACTCCCGAACGGAATCGTCCCGGCGCCGCATCCACTCCTGATCGATCAGCTCGGTCGCCAACCGCTCAGCGCTGCCTTCCGGCTGCTGATGCGCGTCCGGCAACGTGATCGACCCCGACGGCCGCATCCACCACCGCTCGCGCGCAGTCCCGCGCTCGGTGTCCTCGGCAACCAGTCCGTGCTTCTCCAACTGCCGAAGGTGGTAGCTGGTGGATCCACTCGACTCCCCGAGCCGCTCCCCCAACCCGCTGGCGGTCAGCGGGCCGTACATCGACAGCTCGTCGAGGATCCGCACCCGCAGCGGATGGGCCAGCGCCCGCAAGGCCGCCGTACCCAAGGCCGGTGCCCGGCCCGCGGTGAACTCCATGATGCAAAGCTATCTTTGCAAAGCTTTCTTTGCAAGCCAGGATTCTACCCGGCCAGCAACTTCTCCCGATCGAGCCAGGCCTGCTCCCAGCGACGAGTGAGCGCCGGATAGATGACCAGGTAGCGGAACGGCGCGATCGCGGCCATGTACGCCCGGCCGAACGATCCGTTGGGCTTGACGAGCACAGCCATTCGCAGTTCGAAATCGCCCCCATCCCCCTGCATCCACCCCAGATGCATGAGGGCGTGCACGGTCTTGTTCGCAATCTCGCCGACTGCCTCCCGTTCCAACTCGTAGACGGGCTCCAGTGGCAGTCGATCGTCGTTCAGTCCGGCCGAGGCCGCCGGAAGATCGACCGGCAGGCGATCACGCAGTGACCTGACCCGGCTCCCGAGAACCGGCTTGTCCCAATCGAACAGCGCGCCCAGCTTCCAGCGGAAGGCGAACAGGAACTTCGCCAACCAGGGCTGGTTGTCGATCCCGCCGGCCGCCCGCATCGCCGCGAGCATGACCGGGAAGTCGTCCGGCCCGGCGCCCGGCGTACGGAACGACCACACGTCCTCCAGCGTGAAGTCCTTCGCCAGCTCGTGAACCCGCCAATCCGGCTCGGTATACGCGGTCGCGTCGAGTCGTGCCACGATCCACCCCTCTCATTTGTACGGTGCCGTACAACTTGATCTGTACGCTAACGTACAACTTCCGCATCAGCAATGGAGGAGGACCCGATTCCCGCCGTCGCCCGGACCCCCCGAGCCCGCTGGATCGAAGCCGGCCTGGCCGCCTTGGCCAACGGCGGACCCGACGCCGTCCGGGTAGAGGCGCTGGCCGCCGACCTCGGCGTGACGAAGGGCGGCTTCTACGGGTACTTCGACGGTCGGCCCGCCCTGCTCAACGAGATGCTCGACGAGTGGGAACGCCGCTGCACCCAGGAGGTCCTCACCCTCGTCGAGGCCGCCGGCGGCGACGCCACGACGCGGATCCGGCGCGCCGGCCAACTGACCTTCTCCGAGGAGATCCACCGGATCGATCTGGCCGTCCGAGCCTGGGCCCGCCACGACGACGCCGTCGCGGAACGCCTCCGCCGGATCGACACCGAGCGGATGGACTTCCTGCGCGAGATGTTCGGCTCGTTCATCACCGACCCGGACGAAGTCGAGGCGCGCAGCATCCTCGCGTTCACCCTGGCCATCGGCCGGCATTTCATCGCCTTCGACCACCCCGGCCGCACTCGCATGGAGACGGTCCGCCTGGCCGGGGAGTTCCTGCTCAGTGCGCCTGGAGACCATCCAGCAGGAGCTTGACCAGCCGACGCGGGTCGTAGGCGGTGTCACCACCGCGGCCGATACAAAGGTTGCCGACTCCCCGCATCAGCTCATAAGCCTGTACGTCGGTATCGACCTCACCGGCCTTCGCCGCGGCAGCAAGCAGATCGGTGCAGACCGGCAGCAGACGCTCGAGGAAGTAGCCGTGCAGGGCCTCGAAACCGCTGTTGTCCGACTGCATCGCCCCGGCGAGACCGTGCTTGGTGACCAAGAAGTCGACGAAGAGGTCCATCCACTGCCGCAAGGCCTCGAGCGGCGAGTCCAGCTCGGCCAACAGGCGCGGACCGACCTCCGCGCAGTCCTCGACCTGGCGGCGATAGACAGCCACGATCAGATCCGCCCGGGTCGGGAAGTTGCGGTAGATCGTGCCGGTCCCGACACCGGCCCGCACCGCGATCTCCCGGATCGGCGCATCGACGCCGGACTGCACGAACACCTCAGCGGCCGCGGCCAGCAACTTCTGCTCGTTCCGCAGCGCATCGGACCGCTTGCGACCCGCCTCCACCATCCAAAACTCCTTCTTCCAGAAACCGGAACGACGTCCCACTTGATAAGCGGCACACTGTTCCGTATCGTAAGTGGAACAACGTCCCGCTTACTACTGTAGTGGAGTGTCATGAACCCCGTCATCTCGTACAGCCCCGTGATCCTCACTGTGCCCGGGCGGCCGGTCGACCTGCAGGTCCGCGTCACCGCACCGGCCACCGGCACCGATCTCCCGGTCATCCTGCTGTCGCACGGCCACGGCCACGCGAACAACCTGTCCTCCCTGAACGGCTACGCCCCGATCGCCAACGAATGGGCAGCACGCGGCTTCGTCGTCGTACAGCCGACTCACCTCAGCTCGCGGACCCTCACCACACAGGTCGCCGACGCTCCGGGAGCGCCGTACTTCTGGCGGTCTCGCGCCGAGGGACATGTCGCAGATCCTCGACCAGTTCGACCTCATCGAGAACGCCGTGCCGCAGCTCGCCGGCCGGGTGAACCGCGAGCACGTCGCTGTCGCCGGCCACTCCCTCGGCGGCTTCACCGCGACGCAACTGCTCGGCGCCCGGATCACCGATCCGGAGACCGGAGAAATCGCCGACCTGCTCGAGCCGCGGATCAAGCAGGGCATCGTCTTCGCCGCCCCCGGCCGTGGCGACGTGCTGAACGGCCCGATGGCCGACGCCATCGACTTCGCCCGCACCATCGACTTCAGCACCATGACCACACCGGCCCTGGTGGTCATCGGCGACAAGGACGACTCCCAGCACTTCACCGACCTCGGCCCCGACTGGCACGCCGATCCCTACCTCCTGGCCCCGCCCCCAAAACCCTCCTCACCGTCTTCGGCGCCGAACACCTCCTCGGCGGCATCCAGGGCTACGACGCCGCCGAAACCACCGACGAGAACCCCGAACGAGTCACGGCCATCGCCCGCCTCACCGCCGCCTACCTCCACCCCCACTTCCACCCCGCCGACGCCGCCTGGCAAGAAACCGCACGGGAACTGGCCACCCTCGCCGCCGTCGACTCCAAGCCGACCAGCTAGCCGATCCGCCCATGAGAGGCTGCCGGCATGGATATTCCGTTGGTGGAGAACGATCTGGCGCAGCGCGGGATTCTCGAGGCGGGAGATCTGTCGAAGCCGAACGACGCACCCCGGCGCGCGGTGATGTGCTTCTTCCCGGAGGTCCTGGAGAAGGCCGGCGGACGGATCCACGCCCTGCTGCACACGCACGACAAACGACCGCTGTACGACGTGTTGTGGAAGGGCGAGCGGGTTGCCTGCTTCTTCCCCGGCCTCGGGGCGCCGGCGGCCGTCGCCGCCCTGGAGGAAGCCATCGTGATGGGCTGCCGGGACTTCGTCGCCGTCGGTGGCGCCGGCTCCCTGCTGCCGGAGCTGACCCTCGGCCACGCCGTGATCGCGGATCGCGCGGTGCGCGACGAGGGAACGTCGTACCACTATCTGGAGCCCGGCCGGTACATCGACGCCGATCCGCAGGTGAATGCGGCCATTGAGGCGAGCCTGGCGGCGGCCGAGGTGCCCTTCGTGCGCGGTACGACGTGGACCACCGACGCGATCTTCCGCGAGACCCGGAGCCGGATGGAACGGCGCGTCGCGGAAGGCTGTCTCACCGTGGAGATGGAGGCCGCCGCCTTCTTCGCCGTCGGGCAGTACCGCGGCGTCCGGGTCGGTCAACTCCTCTACGCCGGCGACACCTTGACCGGCGACGAATGGGACAGTCGCGACTGGACCCGGGCAGCCGACCTCCGCACCTCCCTGTTCGAGATCGCCCTCGACGCCGCGGTCGCCGTACCGGCGGATGCCTGACCCAGGACAGGATCAGCACCGGGGGACGACAAGTTCCTGACATTCGGTCGGCATCGTGGGGGATATGACGACCAGGAGACTGTTGCGGTGGGCACCGATGGTGCTGGTGGTGGTGCTGGCGACCGGGTGTGCGGGCTCGAAGGCGGACACGCAGGCACAGACCGGTAAGGGACCGGATATCGCCAGCTTGGAGACGCCGACGCCGGGGAAGAGCACGACGACGAAGGCGAAGCCGAAGGACCCGGATGCGGGTCGCCCGCGGGAGCGGATCGACATGACGGAGGCGGATCGCAAGCGGCAGTACGCGCCGTACCTGCAATGCCTGAAGGACAATGGGATCGACGCCCTCGCGGAGCGCAAGCAGGCGGGCGTGTTGGGCGACGGGCCGACCACGGACCCGAAGAAGGCCAAGGAGGCCGGCAAGGTCTGCGAACCGAAACTTCCGTTGCCTGCTTGGGAGATCGACGCCAACAACCCCGACGCGCTGGACTTCGGCCGCAAGGTCGTGCAGTGCCTGAAGGACAAGGGCGTCAAGTACGTCGAGCTGTCCACCGACACGTCGTCCGGCATCGTCGGCCCGTCGCTCGGCGGGAAGAACAACGACATGCAGTCCATCACCAAAGGTATGGACCTGATGCCGGAGTGCCAGCGCGAGGTGGCCGGCAAGTGAGCTCGCGGCGACGTGTGGTCCTGCGCCTTCCGGTATTGGCCGTAGTTGCGCTGGCTGTGGTGGCCGGCGGCGGTCTGGCCGGGTTCCGGTACCTCGATCGTCCGGAGAAGGCGGTCGCGGCCGACGGACCCGATCCGGCCCAGACGGTGGAGATCACCCGGACCGACCTGTCCCAGGCCAAGGAGGTCGGCGGTCAACTCGGGTACGGCGGGAGTTCGACCGTCAAGAGTCACTCCACCGGCACGATCACGTGGTTGCCAAAGGCAAACACGGTGGTGGATCGCGGGGAGGTGCTGTTCCGGGTGGACAACAAGCCGGTGACGCTGTTCTTCGGATCTACCCCGCTCTTCCGCACCGTCGGCAAGACACCTGCAAGTCCGCCCGCACCGCCAGCCAGCCCACCAGCCACCCCGCCTGCTGGCCCGCCGCCGAGCACGCCGCCTGCCAACGACAAACCACTCGAAGGCCCGGACATCCGCGTCGTCAAGGAGAACCTGACCGCCCTCGGATTCTTGCCGAAGACAACGACCGACAAGCTCACCTCCGCCACCACCAAGGCGATCAAAGACTGGCAGAAGTCTCTCGACCAGGAGCCGACCGGCGTGATCGACCCGGCCTCGGTCGTGGTCCTTCCGGGCGCTGTCCGGATCGATGCCCTCAAGGCCGCCCTCGGCGACCCGGCCGCGGCCGACCTCCTCGGCGTGACCGCGACCGACAAGGTCGTCACGCTGCCCTTCGACGCGGATGCCGCCGACGGCATCAAGGCCGGCGTCAAGGTGAAGCTCGCGCTACCGAACGGCAAGAACGCCGCCGGCACGATCCGCACTGTCAGCACCGATGCCACGCCGCCGGCCGACGGCGACAAACCGTCCGACGGCAACAAGAAGCCGCAGCTGATCGCCACGATCACGCTCGACCAGCAGTCCGCGAGCAAGGGTGTCGACGCCGGCCCCGTCCAGGTCACTGTCCCGGGTCCCACGCGGAAGGACGTCCTCGTCGTACCGGTGGCTGCGCTGCTTGCTCTGCGCGAAGGCGGGTACGCCGTCCAGGTGGTGAACGGTACGACGACCTCGCTGGTCGGCGTGCAGACCGGAATGTTTGCCGACGGCAACGTCGAGATCACCGGGACCGGCCTGGAGGCCGGCCTCAAGGTGGTGACCACCTCGTGACCGCGGTCGTCGAGCTCACCCACGCGGTGAAGGAGTACCCCGGCGGCGTCCGGGCGCTGGACGACGTCTCGCTGAGCATCGAGCAGGGCGAACTCGTCGCGATCGTCGGCCCCTCCGGCTCCGGCAAGTCGACACTGCTCAACCTGATGGGCACGCTCGATCGGCCGACGGCGGGCACGGTCGCGATCAGCGGCCACGATGTCGCAAGCCTCTCCGATCGTGAACTGTCCGCACTCCGCGGACGCTCGATCGGGTTCGTCTTCCAGCAGTTCCACCTCTCCGACGGCCACACCGCCACCGAGAACGTGGCCACCGGCCTCCTGTACGCCGGTACGCCGCGCCGCGCCCGGAAGCCGTTGGCGTTGGAAGCACTCGCCAAAGTCGGTCTCTCCCATCGAGCCGGCCACCACCCGCACCAGCTCTCCGGCGGCGAACGCCAACGGGTCGCCATCGCACGAGCCCTGGTCAACAACCCCTCGGTCGTCCTGGCCGACGAGCCGACCGGTGCCCTCGATACCGCCAACGGTCTAGCCGTCCTCAACCTGCTGACAGCACTCCACGCAGCCGGTACGACGATCGCCGTGATCACGCACGACCGGGATATCGCCGCCCAACTCCCCCGCCAACTGGAGATGCGCGACGGCCAACTGGTGACCGCATGAGCAAGCTCACCCAGCCGGTCCGACTGGCGTTCTCCGACCTTCTGCTCCTGGGCCTCACCAGGGTTCGCACCAGACCGTTGCGGGCGGCGCTGTCCGCGCTCGGCATCTCGATCGGGATCGCCACGATGATCGTGGTGACCGGGATTCCCGCCTCCAGCCAACAGGCAGTGCTCGACGAGTTGTCCACGCTCGGACCGGACCTGCTCCGGGCGGCCGCCGTACCGGATGCGACGGACAAGACTGGTGCCCCAGCTGGATTGCCGGTCGAGGCGGTCGGCATGGCGGAACGGATCGGCCCGGTGAAGGACGTCAGCGGGGTGGCCAACGTTCACGTGAGCGTACGGCGTTCGGACAAGATCGACGCGACCACCAACAGCAGCGGGATCACGGTGCTGGCCGGGACACCGAACCTCCTCGACCTGCTCAGCGCCAAGATGTACTCCGGGAAGTTCCTCTCCCCCGCGACCGACAAGTTCCCCACCGTCGTGCTCGGCTCGAAAGCCGCCACCTGGTTGGGGATCACGAGCCTGCCGGCCGGCCAGCCGCTGCCGCGGATCCTGCTCAACGACACCTGGTTCACGGTGATCGGCGTACTCGCCAACTCGCCACTGGCACCGGATATTGAGCAGTCGGTACTAATCGGTTGGGATGCCGCCAAAACCACGCTCGGCTTCGATGGTCGGCCGTCCGTGGTCTATGTCCGGTCGACCGATACCGCGGTCGAGGACGTCCGCGCCGTACTCGGCCGCACACTCAGCCCGGAACAACCCGGCCTGGTGCAGATCAGCCGGCCGTCGGAGGCACTCGCGGCGAAACGCATCACGCAGAACGCTTTCTCAACCTTGTTTCTCGGACTAGCAGGCGTCGCACTGCTCGTCGGTGGCATCGGGGTCGCGAACACGATGGTCATCTCTGTCCTCGAACGCCGCCGCGAGATCGGGCTGCGCCGTGCGCTCGGCGCCAACCGCCGGCAGATCCGTGGCCAGTTCCTGACCGAGTCCGTCGTACTGTGCGCGGTCGGTGGCCTGATGGGCGCCGTACTCGGCGTGATCGGTGTCATCGGGTACGCCGGTTCCCAGGACTGGCCAGTGGTCATCCCGGCGTCGGCCCTGCTGACCGGATTGGCCGCGTCCATCTCCGTCGGCGTACTGGCCGGGGTCTATCCCGCCGTCCGCGCATCGTTGCTCACGCCAACGGAAGCGCTGGCATCCGACTAGGCCGAATTGTCAGGAAGGTGTCCTGGTGCGGGCAGCATCACCCGTCGTGAGGTCGGAGCGACCTATAGTCGAAGACATGTGTGCGCAGGTCGTGCTGGCCGAGGACGACGAGAAGCAGGCCGAATTGGTGCGGCGCTACCTCGAGCGGGAGAACCACACCGTGATCGTCGTGAACGACGGCCGCTCCGCGCTCGAGGAGGTACGGCGGCGGCAACCCGATCTGCTCGTGCTCGACGTGATGCTGCCCGGTGTCGACGGGTTGGACGTGTGCCGGATCCTGCGGCGCGAGTCCGATCTCCCGGTGCTGATGCTGACCGCGCGGACCGAGGAGGACGACATGCTGCTCGGCCTCGATCTCGGTGCCGACGACTACATGACGAAGCCGTTCAGCCCGCGGGAGCTGGCCGCCCGGGTCCGCACGCTGCTTCGCCGTACCAGGGTTCCAGTGGCCGCCGAGCCCAGCACGCTGCTGCGGGTCGGCGAGGTCGCGGTCGACCTCGAGCGCCACGAACTGTTTGCCGACGGCACCCAAATCTCCTGTACGCCGGGCGAGTTCCGCCTGATCGCGACGATGGCCGCACGGCCGCACCGGGTGTTCACCCGGGCCCAGCTGCTGGAGAACATGCACGGGATCGACCAGTACATCACCACCCGGACGATCGACACCCACGTGCTGAACCTGCGGAAGAAGATCGAACCGGACCCGCGCCGGCCCGTCCGGCTGCTGACCGTCTACGGGGTCGGCTACAAGCTGACCGACGGCTGACATGGCCGCGCGGCGAAGCGTCCTGGTCCGGCTGCTGGCCGGCGCCGTCCTGATCGCGCTCTGCTCGATCGCGGCGACCGCCTGGCTCGCGGCCCGCAGCACGACGGTCGCGATCCAGGAGCAACAAGGCCAAGCGCTCGCCAACGACGCGAAGATCTACAACACCCTGCTCGAGTACGCCGCCACGCACCGGAATTGGTCGGGGGTCGACCAGGTGCTGACGAAACTCAGCATCGAGACCAAGCGGCAGATCAGCCTCACCGACCGCATGCACCACCAAATCGCCGGTAAGCCGGTGCCACCGAACCGAACCGCGTCGGCGGCCGTCTACCCGCTGAAGGTCGACAGCGATCTGGCCGCCGAGGCAGCGCCCGGTGACGACGATCAGATCGATCCCCGGGTGGTCGGTCCGTTCGCGCTGTCCTCGAAGCAGAAGGTCTTCTACAACGGCCTCGCCAAGCGCGTCCTCAAGTGCGTCCAAGAACAGACCGGACAAGGAAGGATCGTCGTCCTGCCGACCGGACGGCCCCAGATCGAGGGCGTCGGGCAGTTCTTCCTCGACCGGTGCCAGGCCGATCTGTTGAACGAGATCCAGCCGGCACAACTCCCGGCGTACGCGCGATTGCAGAAGGACGTCAACGCCTGCCTGAGCACCCGCGGTCCAGTCGCAGCGATCAAGCTCCAGGCCGACCTCAGCTGGACCATCCCCAGCGGCCAACTGATCAACGTGAAGCAACCGCGGGTCACCGTCCCGGCCGCCGCACCGCCGCGCCCCGCCCCCGACGCGGTCGACAGCTGTCTGCTGACCGCACGCCGCGCCATGCTCACGCCGTACGTCGCTCCGCTCGCCCTGCTGTTCATCAGCACCGAGAGCAGCGCGGCCTCGGCCGGGTTCGACCTGTCGGCGGCCAATCAGAAGCGGATCGCCGGAGTCGCCGCCGCGATCCTCGGGGTCACCGTGCTGATCGCGGTGATCGGCGGGATCCGGCTCGTCCAGCCGCTGCGCGCACTGACCAAGGCATCGCGGCAGATGACCGGTGGTGACGAGGACATCCGGGTCAAGGTCCGCGGCCGGGACGAGATCGGCCAGCTGTCCCTCGCCTTCAACGAACTGGCCGACAGCCGCGCCAAGACCGAGTCGTTGCGCAGGGCAATGGTCAGCGACATCGCCCACGAACTGCGGACCCCCCTGAGCAACATCCGCGGCTGGCTCGAAGCCGTCGAGGACGGCGTCGCCCAGCCGGACGAGGCGTTCATCGCGTCCCTCAGCGAAGAGGCCGCCCTCCTCCAACACATCATCGACGACCTCCGCGACCTCGCCACCGCCGACGCCGGGAACCTCCGCATCCACCCCGAACGCGTCTACCTCGGACTACTCCTCGAACAGGTGGTCGCGACGTACCAGAGCCAGGCCGAGCACGCCGAAATCACGTTGTCCTCGGCGACCGAAGGCGATATCGAACTGGACGCCGACCCGGTCCGCCTCCGCCAAGCCATCGGCAACCTCGTCGCCAACGCCCTCCGCTTCACCCCCGCCGGCGGCACCGTCCGCATCGAAGCCCACCTGGACGCCACCGACGTAGTCATCAACGTCATCGACACCGGCGCCGGCATCGCCCCCGAAGACCTCCCCAAGGTCTTCGACCGCTTCTGGCGCGCCGAACAGTCCCGCAACCGCCACACCGGCGGCAGCGGCCTGGGCCTCCCCATAGTCCGCAGCCTCATCGAAGCCCACCAAGGCACCACCTCCGTGACCAGCACCCTCGACCAAGGCTCCACCTTCACCCTCCGCCTCCCCCAATCCCCCTAACGTCCGAAAGACCCGCACACCCCACCCTCCGGATCGTCGGACGTTACGACCCCGAAGCCCCGCCAGCTGAGGTTGACGTGCTTCGGCTGAGGTCGGAGCGCCCGCAAGCAAGCTCAACCACGTCCCCCGCTCTTCGGCGTACCGACGGACAGGTAGTAGTCCCCCTGACGCGTCTCCCGCCGACGCCCCCACGCTGCGCGATCCCACAGCACCCCCAGTACTACCTGTTCTTAGGTACACCCGGCAGAAGAGTGGTCACAGCAAGGCGCCCTCTTTCCGCACCGCGACCAAAACCCGGAAGCTCAGGCGACGGAATCGCGATCGCGACCTCGCCACCCACCCCCACCCCCGCGGCGCCCAACCAAGCTGTCTTTCAGATCGGCCGGAAGCGCTGAGCAACCACAAACCCACGCCCCCAGCCAAGTTCTTTCTGCCTGCACCACGCCCGACCGCCAACGGCGGCCGACTGAAACGCACAGCGAGCAGAGCAGATGGCGACCCCGGCGATCGCGATCCCATTGCCTGGGGCTGACGCTCTGTGGCAGAGGTGCGGATCTCGCGCTATCCGGTGGTTTAGGGGTGCTCGGCGACGAAAATCCACCGGATAGTGTCAGGGGGTGCGGAAGGTTTGGCGGTAGGTGGTCGGGGAGACGCCTACGGTGCGTTTGAACTGGCGGCGGAGGGTCGTGGGGGTGCCCATGCCGGTTGCGGTGGCGATGGTGTCGATCGTCTCGTTGGTTGCTTCTAGCAACTCTTGGGCCCGGCGGACGCGCCGGGTGAGGAGCCATTGGAGCGGTGTCTCGCCGGTGGCCGAGCGGAAGAGTCGGCCCAGGTGGCGCGGGCTGGTGTTGGCTTCGCGGGCCAGGTCGGTGACCGTCAGCGGCTGGTCGAGGCGTTCCTCGGCCCATCCCAGCAGCCGCGACAACGCATGCTCATCCGCCGGCTGCACAGGCTTCGACATGAACTGGGCCTGCCCACCGGCACGATGCGGCGGTACGACGAGCCGCCGCGCGACCGCGTTCGCCACGCCCGCACCGCGATCCAGGTGCACCAGATGCAAACACAGATCCACCGCAGCCGCCTTCCCAGCCGAAGTCAGAACTCGACCGTTGTCGGTATAGAGCACGTCCGCATCAACCTCAGCCGCCGGAAACGCCCGACTCAACTGCTCCGTATGCGCCCAATGCGTCGTCGCCCGCCGCCCATCCAGCAGCCCAGCCGCACCGAGCACGAACGCTCCCGTACACAACGACGCCACCCGCGCCCCAGCCTCGTACGCCGATCGCACCGCCTCGACCAGTTCCCCAGGCGGCGGTACGTCGACATCCACGCACGCAGGCACGATCACCGTGTCCGCGGCGACCAATGCATCCAGCCCGTGATCCGGCTCCACCATGAACGGTCCGACCCGGATCGGCCCTGGTCCGCACAGCCGCACGTCGTACCAGGAAGGCACGTCGACCGGCGGATTGCCGAAGACCTCGTACGCGACGCCCAGCTCGAAATGCAGCAGCTGCCCAGCGGTCGCGACCGCAACGGTATGCATGTCCGAAAGTGTACGCATGGTGTCGTTCGGGACACTCCCGCCGAACGACACCTACCGCCAGACTCGACGCATGACGAAGACAATCGCCGTGTACGGCGCCACTGGGCACACAGGTCGTTTCGTGGTGGCGGAGCTGATCCGCCAGCGGTTCACCCCGATCGTGTCCGGCCGCAACGCCGAGGCGCTGAAGACGCAGTGGCCCGACCTCGAGGCCCGCCCGGCCACCGCGGACGACGCCCAGGCGCTCGACGCCGCCCTGCTCGGCGCGGACGCGGTCATCAACACCGCCGGCCCGTTCGCCATCACCGGCCCTGCCCTGACCGCCGCTGCCGTCCGCGCCGGCATCCCGTACGTCGATGTCGCCGCGGAGATCGAGGCCAACGTCGACACGTTCGCCGCCCACCAAGGAGCGACGATCCCGATCGTCCCCGCCATGGCGTTCTACGGCGGCCTCGCCGACCTGCTCGTCACCGCGGCCCTCGACGGCCGCACCAGCGCCGACGAGGTGATCGTCGCCTACGGCCTCAGCAGTTGGCACCCCACACCGGGCACCCGAGCGGCCGGTCAGGTCTCTCACGATCGACGCAACGGTCGCCGGGTGCGCTTCGCCGACCACGAACTCCAGTACCACGACGATCAGCCGAGCCAGGAGGACTGGGCGTTCCCGGATCCGCTCGGCACCCGCCGCGTGATCAGGGAATTCACCATGGCCGACGTCGTGACGATCCCCAGCCACCTCGCCGTACCGATTGTGCGCACCGCCATGACGCTCGAGGCCGCCGGCGATCTGGCCCGACCGGACACCCCCGCGCCGAAGGCGATCGACGACGACGGCCGATCCGATCAGACCTTCGTGGTCGACGTCCTCATCCGTACCAAAGACGGCGACCTGCGCGCATCCGCGCACGGCCAGGACATCTACGCGATCACGGCTCCGCTCGCAGTCGGCGCCGTACGGCGTCTGCTCGCCGACGAGGGAAGGGCAACCGGCGTGGCGTCGGCCGGATCGATGTTCGACCCGGCCGACTTCCTGCGTGAGCTAGCGCCCTATCTGACGGTCAGGATTGCTTCGTCCACCAACGGTTGGTGAGGCTGTCCCGCAGGGTGTTCGTCGCGCAGTGGATCTCCCCCTCGGAGACGTGCGTGCTGGTCAAGTCGTTCACATATGTGACCTGGTAGCCGACTTTCCGGAACGCCTTCGTGATCGCGTCCGCGAACACATCCTTGCCGCCCACCACAGGACCGAACGGCTTCGGCGCGATGTACCGGCCGGCGTTCAGCACCAGGCCGTTCACGGTCCCGGGCACCTCCGCGACACCATCCCGCATCGCGTTCAGTTCCTTGACCTTCGCGTCCTTGGCCGGACCGTCCGGCATGGTGCGGATCGACGTTTCGAGCATGCCCCAGTCGAGCGACCGCGCGGTGTAGAGCGCCGGGACCCGCACCAGATCGGCCTCGGTCAGTCCGGCCTTGTCCCGCAGTACGTCGAGGTTGGCGCGGATGCGCTCGGCCGCCCGCTCGTTGGTTCCGACGAACTGCTCGTCGGCGAGGAACTCGTTCGTCGTCCGCTGGTCGATCCGCTCGTCGTACGGCCACTCCAGCTTCGGCAGATTGCCGTGCATCCTGTCACCGCCGTGCCCAGCCTTCTTCACCTCGGCGAGAAGCTTCAACCCGGCGGTCGGATCCGCGACGACGGCCTTCCACCCGAGCCGGCTCCCCGGCACCGGGACGAACTGGATGAACTCGTCGACGTGCCCGATCGTCAGCCACGAGGTGTCGAGCGGGATCGGGTCCTGCAGTCCCTGCGACTTGAGCAGCGTCAGCATCTCCGGCGCCGGGCCGGTCTTCCCGTGCACGAGTCCGTCCCCACCGATCACCACGCGACCGTTCGGGTACGACGAGGTGGCCGGAATCGTCTCGAGGTTGCCCATCGAGTCGTAGCTGCTGTTCTCGAACGGCACCGGCACATGCTCGACGTGAACACCGCCGATGTCAGCGCCTGCAAGCTCGGTGAAGATGATCCGCGAGGCGACCCGCCGGTCGTCGTTCACCGACCCGATCAGCAGCTTCATCCCCTGCGGCTTCCCGCCGGGACCGGGGATGGAGGTGTAGGCCGGCTCGAAGATGTCCTGCGCCCACTGGTCACCGCTCAGGTCGAGCTGCCGCAGTCCGCCGGGAACGCCCGCCTTCTTGATCACCGCCTCGGTGTCCGCACGCCACTTCTTGCCTTCGGCATCCTCGTCCGAGGACTTCTCGGTGATGACCTGCTCGAGCTTCTGGGTGTTCAGCTGGGTCAGCACCGGCGCCTCGTGCAACGTCACCGTGCTCGACCCGCCGCCGGCGACAGTCAGCGTCACGTCGATCGAGCCGTCCCACTGGGCGGTGTCGCGGATGATGTCGCGACCCTCGATCCCGAGCTCGGCACCACGCCGCAGCTCGTCCGCGGTCAGCCGGGTCTCCGGCGTCACGACCTCCCAGGCGCCGCGTTTGACGAACAGATGCACTCGATCCGGCTGCGAGATCCGCAACGAACCAACCGCCGTCTTCGGCACGGTTGGCTGAGGGATCGTCTGGATCCGCGCCAGATCGAGTGCATCTTTACTGCCGTTCACCACGGTGTCGGCAGCGTCGTTGCAGGCCGCGAGTTCCCGGTCTGCCAGGTTCTGTTCTTTCTGGTGCGTGCGCTGGAGTTCCTCGAACAGGCGCTGGGCTTCCTCCTGGTCCGGCATCTCCCCGAGTTCTTTGCGGCGCTTGGAGAACGCCTCGTCGTTGGCGGCCTCCCGGTCGACCGCGTCGGCGGCGATCTTCTTCGCCGGGGTCCGGCAGCGCCCCGCGTCGTCGTCGAGGTTGGCCAGGAACAGGCCGCCCGGCGTCTCGACCCGCAGCGTGGGGGACGCCGTACCGGCGGAGGCCGTGGCCAGTGGGGCTCCGATCACCAGCGCACCGGAGGTGGACAGTAGCAACAGTGTGCGAGCAAGCATGCAGCCATGTTTGCGGCCAGTTGTCAGGGAATTGTCAGCCTCACGTCCACACTTCGTCCTGCTGTCCGACTCCGGTCAATTCTGCACGGCTCCTGCGCGAACCCGCCTACGGTTCCGGGATGAGGATCGCCCGGAACCTGCTCGTTGTCAGCCTGGCGGCGATGATGGTCGTCGGCCCATCCACCGCCAACGCCGGTACGCCGCCGGGCGCGCTGACCGCGGTCGAGCTCCGGACCGACAACGCGGTGAACCCGCTGGGCATCGACAACCCGGCACCGGCGTTCAGCTGGCAACTCACCGGCGCCGGGCGGCAAACGGCGTACCGGATCCTGGTCGGCACCGAACGCGGCCGGAACGATGTGTGGGACAGCGGGCGGGTCGCGAGCGACGAGGCTATCGGCATCCAGTACGGCGGTCCTGCCGTGCAGTCGTCGACGCGGTACTACTGGACTGTCCAGATCTGGGATGCGCGCGGCCGTAGGACCACGGCTGCCCAGACGGCCTGGTGGGAGACCGGTCTGCTGAACGACGCCGCCTGGCAGGGCGCGCAATGGGTCACCCCCGACACCGGCAATGCGAAGGTCTGGTCGGACTTCACCCTCGATCTCGACTTCACGATCAAATCGGTTGCCGCCGGCATCGTCTTCCGGGCGACCGACGCGGCGAACCACTACCTCTGGCAGCTCAACACCGCGTCCTCCCCCGGCAAGGTGATGTTGCGACCGCACGTCCGCGTGGCCGGTTCGTATCGAACGCTCGCCGAGATCGACCTCGCGCCGGTGGTCACGCCCGCGAACGCGCTGGACCAGCACCACCTCACGATCCGGGCTGTTGGATCGCTCATCACCACCTTGATCGACGGCGTCCAGGTGGACCAGCGGCAGCAGACCGACCATGCGCGCGGCACGATCGGGTTCCGAACCTCCTCGACCGGCGGGGTCGCCGAGCGGGCGACCTTCGACAACCTCGTCATCAGCGACCCGGCCGGGCAGGTACTGCTCAGCGACGACTTCTCAGTCGCGCCGGACGCACACTTCCCGTCGAGCCCGGTTGTGGCCGGTCAACTCGAACCCGCCGGTGATCCGGTGCTGATGAGCCGCGAGCCCGAGGCACCGATGCTGCGGAAGGACTTTGCTCTCGGCAAGCGCATCCGCAGCGCGCGGGCAACCGTCTACGGCCTCGGCTTCTACGAACTGCGGCTGAACGGGTCCAAGGTCGGCGACCACGTGCTGACTCCGGTTAGTACGCCGTACGAGCGACACAACCTGTACGACACCTACGACATCACGAACGACGTCCGGCGGGGTGCGAACACCGTCGGGATCTGGCTCGGCAACGGGTACGGAGCGCGGTACAACCCGTACGGCTTCCGGTGGACCGGGCCGAAGCAGGCCATCGCCTTGATCACGGTGACGTACGCCGACGGCTCCGCGGAATCCATTCACACTGATGGCACCTGGACCTGGTCCACCGGACCGATCGTTGCCAACGACATCTACGCCGGTGAGACGTACGACGCGCGCGCCGAGCAGGCTGGTTGGGATCGGCCCGGCTTCGACGCCGCGGACTGGCAGCCGGTCCGGACCACGCCCGCCCCCAGCCCGGTCCTCGCGGCGAACACCATGCCGGCCATCCGGGTCGCGCAGACCCTGCGACCGGTGAAGCTCACCGAGCCGAAGCCCGGGGTGTTCGTCTACGACCTCGGGCAGAACATCGCCGGCTGGAGCCGCCTACGTGTCCACGGACCTGCCGGTACGGCGGTCCGGCTGCGGACTGCCGAAGAGGTCGGAGCCGACGGCATGCTCGACACGAGGACGAACCGTTCCGCCATGGCGACAGACATTTACCTACTCAAAGGCCTGCCGGGGGTTGAGGCGTACGAGCCGCGCTTCACCTACCACGGCTTCCGGTACGTCGAAGTGACCGGCTTCCCCGGCCGCCCGGACCGCAACGCGCTGGAGGGGCGAGCGATCCACGCCGACGTCACGTCGACCGGGACCTTCCAGTCGTCCGACGAACTGCTGAACACCATCTGGCGCAACAACCGCTGGGGCATCCTCAACAACTCGATGAGCCTGCCGACCGACACCCCGGTCCGAGACGAGCGCACGCCACCGACCATGGACGTGCAGGCCTACCGCGATGCGGCGATCCGCGAGTTCGGGATGAACCGCTTCTACGCCAAGTACCTCCGCGACCTGCCACCCGGTACGGCGCTCCCCAGCGACGCGGTGAAGTCGCAGTACCCGGACATGGCCGGTGGGCAGGTCTCACTGGCCTGGAGGCTCTACGAGCAGTACGGCGATCGCGGCACCCTGGCGGCGACGTACCCACTGATGAAAGCGTTCGTGGACCGGAATGCCGCCGACCAGCCATCGCTCATCTGGCCGGCCGACCAGGGTTTCGGTGACTGGTGCCCGCCGGATCACGGGCCGGAGGCCAACGGCGGGATGGGCAGCCCGAACGCCGGGGACTGCTTCAGCGAGGTCTCGCTGGTGAACACCGCACTCTGGTACCAACAGACGATCGACCTCGCGAAGTCGGCTCGCGCCCTTCAACTCGCTGCGGACGGCGCTCGCTACGAACAACTGGCCGCCGCGATCAAGACAGCGTTCAACACCCGCTTCCTGAACGCCGACAACACCTACAGCTCCGGCCGCCAGACCACGAGCGTGCTGCCGTTGGCCCTCGGCCTCGTCCCGGCCGACCGGCTCGCAGGCGTTGGCGCGAAGTTCGCCGACACCATCACCACCAAGAACGCCGGCCACCTCGACACCGGCATCTTCGGTACCCGCTACCTCGTCGACGCGCTGGCCGCGATCAACCGGCTGGATCTGGCGATGCAGATCCTCGGACAACGCACGTACCCGAGTTTCGGTTTCCAGATCGGTAAGGGTGCGACCACGAGCTGGGAGCAGTGGCTGTACGACGCCGGCATGATCACCCATGACCACGCGATGTTCGCCGGCATCAACACATCGCTCTACACCGTGCTGGCCGGCATTCAGGTGACCGCACCGGCGTACAAGACGGTCACGATCGCACCGCAGGTGCCAGCAGGGCTCAGCTACGTCAGTGCCTCGATCGACACCGTGCGCGGCCGGATCAGTTCCACCTGGCGCCGTACCTCGAAGCTCACGCTGACCATCACCACTCCGCTCAACAGCACCCCGATGGTCGTGGTCCCACTCCCGAGTCCGACGGCGCACGTCACCGCCCCGGCGAACGCCGTACTCGAGAGCAGGACCGCGACCACTGCCACCTATCGAGCAGCACCCGGCCCGTCAACCTTCACTGTCGGCTGACGGGCCGGAGCGGCCTCAGTACCGCCGGTTGAGCTTTCCCTCGGCAACAACCTCGGCTGCGCGATCGGCCAGCGAACCGGCGGGCTTCTTCGCAGCCGAAGCCCCAGCCGTGCCATCAGCCGGTACGTCGGGCCGTGGTGCCCCCGCGCAGACAGTGCGCGATCCCGGCAGGATGCCCTTGATCAGGTAGTCGTTGATCTTCTGGGTGGCGCAGGCGTTCGATCCGTACTGCCCGTGGCTGCCCTCATCGCTGACCGAGATCAGCTGGTTGTTCAGCGCGGACGCCATCGCGGGCGAGCCGTCATACTGGGTGGACGGGTCGAATTCGGCCCCGATCACCAGACCGACCGGGTAGCCCTTGCGCTTCAGGTCGACCAGCTTCTCCTGCGGGCTCCACTTCGCGTAGCCGCAGTTGGTCGGACCGGCCTGCATCGCGCCCGGACCGTACGGGTACTTCTCCCGGAACAGCCGCATCTGCTCCTCGTAACCCTTCGGGTCCTTCGACCACACCGCCTCACAGGAGACCGCTTGGAAGACCCCTTGGTAGGTCTGCTTGATCTTCCCGTAGAGGACGTTCAGCGCCTTGCCCGCGTCCGCACTCAACGCCGGCTTCTTCCCGGCCGGGGCGTTCGCCGCGTCACGGATCAGGCCGATCAACTCGGCCGACAGGTCCCACATCGGCCGGTATCCCGACCCACCGAGAATGATGTCGAAGAAAGGTCCGTCGACATCCGAGCCGCCGCCCGGGAGCGGCCACGCGACCGGACGCTTCGCGACCTTCGCCCGGACGTCGTTCAGGTACGCCGTCACCGCGGCGGGCGTCTTGCCGAAGTGGTAGATGCTGTCGCGCTCCGCCATCCAGGCCGCGAGCGCCTCGAAGTTCTCCTTCGCCGACATCGAGACCTCTTTGGCCTGCTCGTAGTACAGCCAGTCCGGATGCATAGACGAGTCGAGCACCGAGCGGTTCAGCTGCCCCGGGAACAACGACCCGTAGACCGCGCCGAGGTAGGTCCCGTACGAGTAGCCGAAGAAGTTGATCTTCTTCTCGGCCAGCACCCCGCGGATGACATCCATGTCGCGCGCCGTGTTCGCCGTGCTGATGTACTTGCGGATCCCGCCGCCGCCGGCCGCGCAACCCTTCTCCGTGGCCTCCGCGTCGGCCGCGATCTGCTTGATCTGCGCGTCGGTCGGCCTGGTCTCGAAGATCGAATCGGTCGGCGGAAGCTCGCACTCCAAGGCCGTCGAGCGACCGGTACCGCGCGGGTCGAAGCCGATCAGGTCGTACGGCCCGGCGATCTTCTCCTCCTGCATCCAGTTCGGCATCGTCAGCCCCTCGCCGCCCGGACCACCCGGGTTCAGCAGCAGCACGCCCTGCCGATGCGCCGGATCCGCCGCTTTCCGCCGGCTGATCGCGACCGTCAGATCGCCGTCCGACGGTTTCTTGTAGTTCATCGGTACGACGATCGTCGCGCACTCGAGCCCGGCGAACTGCTTCTCCCACTCCTCCGGCGGCCACCCGGGCGGCGGCGTACCGGCCACACACGCGGCCCAATCCACCTTCTGGTTGTAGTACGCCGCCAATGCCGTATCGACCGCACCGCTCGCCGGCACCACCACCAGAGATCCGGCCGCCATCGCCAGTCCGGCAGTCAGGCCCACGACTCGCGCCAACCGTGGTCGTCCACTCATCTGCTGTCTCTCCGTTCACTGAACGTCAGAAGGCAGTGACGCTAGTGACACGGCGATGTGCGGATGATCAGCAAAAGATAGGGATCCCGTGAAGATCGCTACTGCGCACTCGCGGCCGGGCGGACGACCAGCTCGTTGACATCGACGTCGGCCGGCTGGTCCACCGCGTAGGCGATGGCGTTCGCGATCGCCGTCGCCGGGATCGACACCGCGCGGTAGGACTTCATCCGCTCCCGGGCCGCGGGATCGGAGATGCTCTCCGCGAGCTCGGACTCGGTGACACCTGGCGAGACCAGCGTGACCCGGATGTCGCCACCCGATTCCTGGCGCAGTCCTTCCGAGATCGCCCGGACGGCGAACTTGGTCGCGCAGTACACCGCGGCCGTCGGCGAGATCTCGTAGGCACCGACGGACGCGATGTTCACCAGGTGACCGCCGCCTTGCGCCTGCATCACCGGCAGCGCGGCGGCGATCCCGTGCAGGACGCCGCGGATGTTCACGTCGATCATCCGGTTCCACTCGTCGAGCTTGAGCTCGTCCAGCGCGGACAGCGGCATCACCCCGGCGTTGTTCACCAGTACGTCGATCCGGCCGAACTCCTCGACCGCCGCCGCGACGAAGGCGGTCACCTCGGCCGCGTCGGTGACATCCAGCCGCCGGAACGCCGCCCGGCCGCCCTGGCTGGTGATCTCCGCGACCATGCGCTCGAGCCGATCGGTACGGCGCGCGCCGATCAGCACCTGATGTCCGTCGGCCGCGAGCCGGAAGGCGGTCGCCTCCCCGATCCCGCTGCTCGCGCCGGTGATCGCTACGACCTTGCTGTGCTTCGTCATTGTGTTCGCTTTCGTCAGTGTGGACCGTCTTCCAAAGTCTGCGCAGCGCCACCGGGGCGAACCAGGACAGCTTTATCCGGGGTACGACGCACCCAGGCAACCGTTCACCAACCGGCATAGGCTTCAGACATGACCGATCTGGGCGACTTCCTGCGCGCGTCCCGCGCCCGGCTCCGGCCCGACGACGTGGGACTGGCGTCGTACGGGCGGCGCCGCGTGGCGGGGCTGCGGCGCGAGGAGGTCGCCGTACTGGCCGGGATGAACTCCGACTACTACGCCCGGCTGGAGCAAGGGCGCGAGCAGAGTCCGTCCGCGCAGATCCTCGACGCGATCAGCGATGCCCTCCGGCTGGATGCTGAGGCTCGTGACCACCTCTACCGACTAGCCGGTACGGCGCCCGCCGGGCACCGGACGCAGCCGCGCGAAACGGTCAGCCCGATGCTCATCCAGCTGCTCGACGGCTATCCGAACACCCCGGCGATCGTGCTGAATCCGGCGCTCGACATCCTCGCGGCCAATGGGCTGGGTGAGGCGTTGTTCTCGCCGTTCGCGACGTTCGACAACCTGGCCCGGATGACCTTCCTGGACCCGGTCGGCCGTGGCTTCTATCCACACTGGGACCGCGTCGCCGACTCGACCGTCGCCACGCTGCGCCAGGCATCCGGAGTCGAGCCGCAGTACCGGCGGTTGCAGGAGTTGGTGGCGACACTGATGGAGGCCAGCGAGGGGTTCGCGAGCCGCTGGTCCTCGCACGCGGTCCGCGGCAAGACGTCCGAGGCCAAGGCGTTCGACCATCCTGAGGTCGGGCCGCTGGAACTCACCTTCCAGACCTTCGATGTCCGCGGTGCGGCCGGCCAGCAGCTCGTCATCTACCACGCTGAGCCCGGCAGCTCGAGTGCGCAGGCGCTTGCTCTGCTCGGCACCCTCAACGCCACCCACCGGCGCGAGTCGGCGCCGAACCGCTGACCGCCCGTTTACCGTCCGTTGGACGGACTATTGTGGGCGCATGACCGATCGTGGGATGCAGGAACTGGCGTTGCTGTTGCTGACAGCCCTCGCGAACGAGTCTCGGCACGGGTATGCGATCGCCCAAGAGGTCAAGGCGATCACCGACGGCCGCGTGGCACCACGGACCGGGGCGCTGTACGGCGCGCTGGATCGACTGCTGGCCGACGGGCTGATCGAGGTTGAGCGGGAAGAGGTCGTCGGCGGGCGCGCGCGCCGGATCTTCGCGTTGACCCCGGCTGGGCGCGGGCGGCTGGAGACGGAGGCCGAGCGGCTGGCAGCGACAGCTCGGGAGATGCGCCGGCGACTGGCCGGTGGGACTGCGCCGGCGACATGAGGCTGTACCCGGCCAGCTATCAAGCCGCCGCCGAGATCCTCGACGTGCATCGTGAGATGACAACCGGCCTGCCCTGGACGGCTCGTTGGCGGGCGGACGCCGATCTGCTCGCCCACGCGCTGCGGGTGCGGGCCGGACTCGACTCCGCCTCGGCCGGCGGTCGCTTCTTCGAGCTCGCGGCGCCGTTCGCGCTCGCGGTGACTGCTGCCTTCGGCGGCATCTACCTGATGCGCTGGTACGCCGCGGTCGCGATCTCGCCCGGATCGACCTGGAGCCAGTTGGCGACGACCGACGTACCGGAGGGCCTGCAGGTGCTGTTCCTGCTGTCGATGTGTGGCGGCGGGATCGTTGCCCTGCTCAAGTATTGGCGGACCGGCGCCTTCCTGAGCATCGTTGGCCTGCTGGGGTTTGCGCTGCAATGGACCATCAGGCCGGCCTGGTACGAGCGGGGCCCGTTCGAGGCGATCGCCGCCGTACTGACCGCGCTGGTCGTGCTCGCATGCCCGCCGGATCGGCGCGGCGATCGGAAGCGCGCGGTGGTGGCCGGGGCGATGGCGGCGATCGCGTGGTTCCCGTCTGCCTTGGTGCTGACGAGGGGGTTTGTGGTGAGCACGGACTACGGTGCCTGGCCGCTGCTGGCACTCGGGCTGACCGGGATCGTCTGCTACGCGCGGCCGTCGGGCCTGCCCACGCTCGCGGCGATGGCCGCAGCCTCGCCGCTCTTCCTGGTCTACGCGGCGATTTCCCTATAGTCCGTTCAAGTGAGTATTCTCTGCAACGTACTATCCCCGCAGCAGAGGAGTGCTCGTCATGCCGTTCACCCTGGCCCACCCGGCCGCGATCCTCCCGCTCCTGCGCCACCCGTTCATCCCGGTCGCACTCGTCGCCGGCTCGATGGCGCCGGACGCGCCGTACTTCCTGACCGCGGTCGGCATCAGATCGACGCACGCCGGCGACTGGTACGGCTCGTTCCTGAACGCCACCACGACACACTCGCTGAGCGGCCTGCCGATCGACCTGCTGTACGCCGTCATTCTGGCCGGAGCCTACTGGTTGCTTCGGGCCCCCATTACCGCACTCGGGGCGGCCCTCCCGAAGATCGGGCGACCCAACCTCTTGTGGTTGCTCATCTCCGCCGTGATTGGCGCGGGCACCCACCTGCTCTGGGACTACCTGACCGAGGCGGACTTCATGCCCGCGCCACGGCTACTGCAGTATGCGAGCACCGCCTTCGGGCTCATCGTCGTCGGCTGGTACCTCTGGAAGCACCGCAGCCAGTTCCGGAGCTCCAGCGACACACTTCCGCCTGCAGTGCGCCGCGCGGTTATTGCCCTGCTGATCGCAGTACCGCTCCTGGCGGCCGCCGTACTGGCTCCTCATGATTTCGTCGGCTACCGCGAAGCATCAGCCTCCTGGGCAGGCGTTGCCGAAGGCGTGCTCACCGGGGCCGTCAAGCGCGCCGGCGCCGCCCTCGCGATCACCCTGCTGCTCTACGCCGCCACCTGGCAGTTCGCCAGGACTCGCCTTCGTGTGAGCTAGATCACAGTATGTACGTATTGTCGACAGTACGTGCATATTGTGATCGGTATGAACAGCTTGGAAGTATCGGATCTGACCAGCCGGGCGCGCATTCGGAACGCGGCCCTGCGGCAGTTCGCGGACAACGGGTTCGCCAGCACCTCGCTGCGGTCGGTCGCCGAGGCGGCCGGGGTGTCGATCGGGCTGGTCCAGCACCACTTCGGGTCGAAGGCCCGGCTGATCGAGGCGTGTGACGCCTACGCCATCGAGTTCGTCCGGCGCGAGACCGACAAGGGGATCTCCGGGCAGCAGCTCGCCGACGCGGACTTCCTGTCCGAGGCCTACACCACGGGCCCGCCGATCATGGCCTATCTGGCCCGCGCACTGGTCGACAACTCCCCCGGCGCGGCCGTCATGTTCGACGAGATGGTCGCGGTCGCCGAGGAGCACCTCAGCCCGCTCGAGGGCGTGGGTGATTCGGGGCAGACGATCCCGCCCCGGACGGTCGCCGCCGTCCTGACCGCGATGAAGCTGGGCATCACCGTCTTCCACGGCCAACTGGCCCGCGTGCTCGAACTCGGCGACGACACCGAGGCGGGCTGGCACGAGATCAGCAAGGCCCTGCTCGCGATCGTCGGGCCGGCTCTGATGGGCGGCGGCAACATCGCCGAACTGGCCGGCCACGGCGTGGACGAGTACGACGCGACACAGGACAACCAGGAGGTGAACCATGACGGACGCGATCAAGGTCGACGGGCTTGAGAAGAGCTTCGGCCGCTTCCATGCGTTGAACGGCCTGGAGCTCCACGTCCAGACCGGCGAGGTCCATGGCTTCCTCGGCCCGAACGGCGCCGGGAAGTCCACCACTATCAAGGTCCTGCTCGGACTCCTCCGGGCCGACCGGGGCAGCGTCCGGCTGCTCGACGGCGACCCGTGGACCGACACCGCGACTCTGCATCGCCGCCTGGCCTATGTCCCGGGCGACGTGACGCTGTGGCCGAATCTGTCCGGCGGCGAAGTCATCGACCTGCTCGGCCGGATCCGTGGCGGTCTCGACCAGGCCCGTCGCGAGCAGCTGATCGAGCGCTTCGAACTGGATCCCAGCAAGAAGGCGCGCTCGTACTCGACGGGTAACCGGCGCAAGGTCGCACTGATCGCTGCCCTGGCCGCGAACGTCGAACTGCTGGTGCTCGACGAACCGACCGCCGGCCTCGACCCGTTGATGGAAGCGGCGTTCCGCGAGAGCCTGCTGGAAGCACGTGACACGGGGCGCACGGTGCTGCTGTCCAGCCACATCCTGTCGGAGGTCGAAGCGGCCTGCGACCGGGTCACGATCATCCGTCGCGGCCGGACCGAACTGTCCGGGTCGCTGTCCGATCTTCGCCATCTGAGCCGCACCAGCGTCACCGCGACCCTCACCACGGTCCCGGACGAGCTGACAAAGCTGGATGGCCTGTCCGACGTATCGGTCGAGGGCAACGTCTTCCGATGCACGGTCGAGCGCGCCGATCTCGCCGTACTGATGGGCAAGCTGGCCGGGCTCGGCCTGTCGGATCTGGTGGCCTCGCCGCCGAGTCTGGAAGACCTGTTCCTGCAGCAGTACCGCTCTGAGCCGGTGGGGGTGGCGTCATGAACGGCCTGCAGGGATTCGGAACCATGGTGCGGCTCGTGCTGCGCCGCGACCGAATGGCCTTGCCGGTATGGATTGTCATCCTGGCCGGTTTCGTCAACGCGGCAGCGTCCACATCCAGTACGTCGTACCCGACGGCTGCCGATCGGGCCGACTTCGCCGACGGTATCCGGGGCAACCCGGCGATGGCCGCGATCTACGGACCGCTGTTCGACGACAGTGTCGGCGGTCTGACGTCTTGGCGGGTCGGTGTGGCAGGCGCCTTGCTGTTCGGGGTTTTCAGCATCCTGACCGTCGTCAAGCACACCCGGCGCGAGGAAGAATCCGGCCGCACCGAGCTGCTGCGGTCTGGTGTCGTCGGGCGGCACGCACCGCTGACGGCAGCGCTGACCGTGACGCTCGGAGCGCACCTCCTGGTCGCAGTGCTGATCGCCGCCGGGCTGGCCGGCCAAGGCCTGCCGGTCGCCGGAGCGATCGCCCTGGCGGTGACTCTCGGCGGCATCGGCGCAGTCCTGGCCGGCGTGGCCGCAGTCACCGCGCAACTGTCGACGACCGCACGCGGAGCAACGATGTCCGCGATCGTGGTCTTCGCACTGATGGTCTTGCTCCGTACGGCGGGTGATACCGCCGGAGCCGATGGGACGAGCTCCTGGCTGCTGTGGCTGACTCCGCTCGGCTGGGCCGAGCACATCCGACCCTTCGCTGGTGATCACTGGTGGGTGCTCGGCTTGGTCGTCGCGCTGGTCCTGGCGTTGGTGGCCGCGGCCTTTGCGGTGTCGGGTCGTCGTGATCTCGGAAGTGGCGTGTTCCACGATCGCCCCGGCCCGGCGAAGGCGGGACCGCAACTGCAGGGTCCGCTGGCGTTGGCCTGGCGGCTGCAGCGCGGCACGCTGGGGGCCACAGTCGCGGGCTGTGTGCTCGTCGGACTCTTGATGGGCACGGTCGCCGACAGCGTCGGTCACGTGGTCGGCTCGAGTGCGGGCTTCGCCGAGATGCTCGACCGGCTGCATGCCGCGAACGCCGGTGATGCTCTGATGCAGCTGCTCATCTATGCCTTGGCCGAGGTCGTCACGGCCTACGCGATCCTGATCGCGCTGCGCTTGCGCGAAGAGGAGACCGAGGGCCGCGCGGCGCCTTTGCTGGTCGCCGGTGCCAGCCGGATGCGCTGGGCTGCCAGCCACCTCCTGTTCGTTGCGTTGGCGCCCGGACTCTGTCTGGTCGCGCTGGGACTGGCCGCCGGCGTGGGCTACGGCCTGGCGAGCGGCGACATCGGCGTCGTACCGGCCATGACCTGGTCGGCGGTCGAGAAACTCCCCGCACTTTGGGTCTTCGCGACCTTCGCTGTCGCACTGTTCGGATTGGTCCCCCGGGTGGCCGTCCCGGTCAGCTGGGCCGTCTTCGGGATCGGCCTGCTGATCGAGATGGCCTGGGAGACCGGCGCGATCGATCACCACCTCTTCGCCCTCTCCCCGTTCGCCCACGTGTATCCCGGCGACTCCGTCGGCATCAGCGCGCTGGCCGGACTCACGGCGGTCGCCGTCGTCTTCGTCGGCACCGGCCTGGCCGGGCTGCGCCATCGAGACCTCACCTGAAGGGAAGCACCATGCGAGTCGAGCAAATCACCTATTCCAGCGGCGGACACCTTTGCCGGCTATCTCTCCGAAGGCCCAGGATGCCGGCATCTAGCTCGACCACCAAGTGGATTGGGCGATGGTCTTGAAGCCCAGGGAGTTGTAGAGACGCTGGGCGGGCTCCGCCGCGGTCAGGGTGACGGGCAGTGGATCGAGCTGCCTGAGCACGGCATACATGAGTTGCCGAGCGAGGCCCTGGCCGCGGAACTCGGGCCGCGTGGTGACGAAGTAGATGCCGGCCACGTCATCCTGGGTGACGGTCGCACCCGCCGCGGCCCACTGTCCGTCGACCGCGATCAGGTAGGCGTCGAAACCTGGCGTCGTGAGCAGAGCGGGCGGGACGGCGGCCGCGCTCCCGTACGGCTGGAAGTGCGGTAGCGGGAAGCCCTCCACCACGACCTTGTCGACCTCGGCGAGTTGAGCCTCGGTCCGCACGTGCACCACCTCGACGGTCGGCGCCGGGACGGGCGCCGGCGGCCGGATCATCACCGGCCACTGCTGCGGCGTGAGCGATGGCGCGACCACGCCGTACGGATCCTCGACGGTCACTCGCGGCCAGCTCCGGCTCTTGAGCAACTCGGTCAGCTCGGCGAGGTCGGCCGCGGGCGGCTCGGCGGAGGTGAGCACCACGCGGAGTCCGTTGCGCACCGGGTCGAGGGCGGCCAGGAATCCCGGTCGCTCGATCAGCTCGTAACCACGAGCTCGCCCGAGTGCACGCCAGAAGGCGGCACCGTTCTTGTTGGCCAGCTGAAGATCGTTCATGGCAACGAATCTACGAGATCGCTCCGACAGTTTGTGAAGGTGGGGCTAGCCCTACCTTCGACCTCCGGCAGGCCCTACCTGAAGTCTCTGGCTAGCCGGATGGTGCGGCGAGCGTTCTGTTTCTAGCGTTTGGGGTGTTCGCACAACGCCCATCCCGAGGAGTTCCCGATGTTCTCATCACGTCGTCGCCGGTTCGGATTGCTGGCCGCGTCCGCGGTCGCCGTCGCAGCACTTGTCAGCTCCGCTGCTGTCTCGGAGGCTGCCCCTCGGAGCGAGGTGCAACACAGCCTGGACGCACTGGTGAAGGGACCGGCCTTTCCCGGCGCAATCGCCACCGTGCGCGATCGCACCGGCAAGATCCAGACCTACACAGCCGGGCCGGTGCCACGAGCGAGCCGAGTGCGAATCGGTAGCAATACCAAGACATTCACGTCGGTCGTCGCGTTGCAACTGGTCGGCGAAGGAAAGATCGGCCTCGATCAGCCGGTCGAGAAGTACTTGCCAGGGCTGGTCCGTGGCGACGGTATCGACGGCCGCCAGATCACCGTCCGCCAACTGTTGCAGCACACGAGCGGCATCCCGGACTACGACGAAATCTTCGGCACCGACTACCTGCCCTTCCAGCACACCTACTGGGAGCCGCGGCAGATGGTCGACGAAGCCTTGCGGAAGAAAGCTTTGTTTGCCCCCGGCACCAACTGGGCGTACAGCAACACCAACTACATCCTGGCCGGGCTGATCATCCAGAAGGTCACCGGCCGTCCGGTCGGCGAAGAGATCACTCGCCGGGTGATCGAGCCGATCGGTCTGCATGACACCTACTGGCCGGCGGTCGGCGATCAGCGGATCCTCGGCCCGCACCCGAAGGCCTACTACAAGACAACGCCAGACGGTAGGGCGACCGACGTGACGGAGCTCGACCCCTCGATGGGCTGGGCGGCCGGCCAGATGATCGCCACCCCTGCCGACCTGAACCGCTTCTTCAGCGCGGTGATCAACGGCAAGCTCCTCAAACCTGCCCAGCTGCAGGAGATGCTCCGGACCGTGCCTGCTCCCGACCTGGACGTGAACGGCGACGGTGAGTACGGGCTCGGCATCGCGAAACTCCCGTTGTCCTGCGGCGGATTTGCCTGGACCCACGGCGGCGACATCCCCGGCTTCGAGACCCGCAACGCCGTCACGACCGACGGCCGCGAGGCAGCGCTCGCAGTCACCGCCCTGCCCACCACACTGGACGACGCCAAGCGCGTAGCCAAAACCCTGGATACCGCACTCTGCAGCTAGCTAGAGCTCGGCGATCAGGGGGACCAGGGTGAGCCAGTTGGTTCGGGCGGCCTCCGCGGCGGCTTCGGCGTCGCCGGCTTCGCAGAGGGTGATGATCACGTTGTGCTGGGCAACCGATTCGCGCCCGCTGAGGGAGCCGAAGCGGAGGCGTTCGATCCGGCGGAGCGCCGGGGTGTACTGGTCGAGGACGGCGGCGACCGCCTGATTGGCGCTGACCCGCACCGGTACGGCGTGGAAGTCGTCATCACCCTGCAGGGCAGCGTCGACATCGGCGACGGTCAGGGCAGCGGCGAAGCGGTCGTTGGCGTCGCGCATCTCGGCCAGGTCGGTGGTCGTCAGGTGCGGGACGGCTTCCCGGACGGCGAGTTCGTGCATGGCGGCGGTGACCAACTGGGCTTCGCGGAGCGCGCGGGCGTCGAGCGGGCTGACCATCGTGTAGCGGCCGGGCTTGGTCAGCACCAGCCCGGCCTGTTCCAGCCGCGCGAGCGCCTCGCGGACCGGCGTACGGCTGACACCGAGCCACTCCGAGAGATCGCCGTCGTTGAGGCGTTCGCCGGGCGCGAACTCACCCTTGACGATCGCGTCGCGGATCGCCCGGTAGGCGTCCTCGCGCAGCAGTGATCGCGGGACGACCGCACGTTCCTTCGGCACCGGCACGGGACCGAAACCTACCGGAAGAGTCCGCTGTAGGCGTTGAGGGCAGGCTGACCGCCAAGATGCGCGTAGAGGACGTTCGAATCCTTGCCGATGTCTCCGTCGCGGACCAGATCGATCAGGGCCGCCATCGACTTCCCCTCGTAGACCGGGTCGATGATCATTCCTTCGAGCCGGCCGGTGAGCCGGATCGCGTCCAGTGTCGACTGCACCGGGACGCCGTACAGGTCGCCGGCCCAGCCTTCGAGGACGGTGATCTCGTCGTGGCGCAGGTCGCGACCGAGCCCGATCAGCTCGGCGGTGGAGCGCGCGATCTTCTCCACCTGCGCCTGCGTCTCGGCGAGCTTGGCCGAGGCGTCGATCCCCAGCACCCGCCGCGGCCGATCCTGACCCGCGAACCCCGCGATCATCCCGGCGTGCGTGCTGCCGGTGACGCTGCAGACCACGATCGTGTCGAAGAAGACGCCGAGCTCGCGCTCCTGCTGCTCCACCTCATAAGCCCAGTTCGCGAATCCGAGTCCCCCGAGGCGGTGGTCGGAAGCACCGGCAGGGATCGCGTACGGCGTACCGCCATCAGCACGTACTTCGTCGAGTGCCTGGTGCCAGCTGTCCTTGAGCCCGATCCCGAACTCGGCCTCGACCAGCCGGACCTGCGCACCCATGATCCTGGACAGCAAGATGTTGCCGACCTTGTCGTTCACCGGGTCCGGCCAGTCCACCCAGCTCTCCTGCAACAGCACCGCCTTCAGTCCGACCTTCGCCGCCACCGCCGCGACCTGCCGGGTGTGGTTCGACTGCACGCCCCCGATCGTCACCAAGGTGTCCGCGCCCTGCGCCAGCGCCTCGGGGACCAGGTACTCCAGCTTGCGTGTCTTGTTGCCGCCGAACGCCAGACCGCTGTTGCAGTCCTCCCGCTTGGCCCACACCCGCGCCCCACCCAGGTGCGCGGTCAGCCGGTCCAATGGGTGGACCGGACTCGGACCGAACAGCAGCGGGTAGCGCTCAAAGTCGTCCAGGGCCATCTCTCACTCCTCAGCGATGTGCAATATATCGCATATTGGAGCCTAGAGCGTGGGGTCTTGTCCAGCCGCTAGTAACGCGACATCTCTTCGAGGCGCTTCAGTTCGGCCCGCGCGATGCGCGTCGTGGCGGCACCGTCGGCAAGGCCGTCCACGTCCGGCCAGGGCAGGTACCAGACCTCGCCGAGGTGCCGGTGGACCAGCCAGCGCAGCAGCGCGGGGCCAACGTGGCGCTCATAGCCGAAGAGCTGAGTGGCGTGCCATTCAACGACGATCAGGCCGAATCGCGAACCGCCCCCACTGACCAACCCCCACAAACGGCGATTCCCCCTCGCCCCCTGAGCGCACCACCCCACCCACCCCAAGAGTTGGCCAGTGCCGGCGGTCCGCCATCCCGAGCGGACCCCACCACCCACCGACCTCCCCGCGAGCCGCCCACCCCCGGCCCGCTGAGCGACAACCGCCGGTTTGCCCTGTCTGCGGGGATCTACTGCCGCTGGGTGACAGTGGGTCCCCGCAAACCTGGATCCGCGGAGCGATCGCTCGCCTTTGTGGAATCTCGTTGTCGCTGGGCGCACGTTTAGTTCCACAAAGGCGGATTCGCCCGCCTCCGGCGGCCGCTGATGGCCGGCATGTCCTGGCATAGGGGGTGGAATGGCCTTCAAACACTTGAATTTCGTGAGCAATATGGTGATTTCGGGCGCATTTACGAGGATGCGGCGACTCGGTATCGCTCCGTTATTGCCTCGGGTGGTTACCGCCTGGTAGGAACGTCCATCAGCTTCGTACTGAACGGTAGTTCAAGTACGTGAATCTTGGATTTTCCGGAGGGGGTCCCGGAGTCCGACAGTGAGGTGGAGGACTCAATGCAGCGCAGTACCTTGCTATGCGGTGCTCTGCTGGCCGTGGTCGCGGGTCTGTTGTGTCTGGTCGGGGAAGCTCTCGGTCTGGACACGCAGCACGTGGCACTGGTCGGCGGGGCCCTGGGGGGTGTGGTGGGGCTGGTGCAGGAACGAACCCCGACCCAGCGAGCGATCGGGTTCCTGATCGGGTTGTTCGTGGCGTGGCTCGGGTTCGCCGTGCGGGCGCTCTACCTGCCTGACGCGGCTTCCGGGCGCGCGATCGCGGCGGTCGCCGTGGTCGCGGTGTGCGTGGTGTTCGCGGCGGGTTCGGGGAACCGGATTCCGTTGTGGACCTTGCTGCTCGGCGCGGCCGCGATGGTGGCCGTGTACGAGGAGAGCTACACGGCGGACAGTCCGGCGTTCCTGGCGCAATCGCCTTCCGCGGCGACCGGCGTACTGCTCGCGGCCGGGATCGGGTTCCTGGCGACCTCGCTCCAGTGGCCGGGCCGAGCACCGGCCACCGCTCGGACCGAGGCTCCGCCCGCGGACGACGCGCCGGATCCCGTTCCCGCGAACGAGGCGCCGACCCGCGAGTTCGCCGTACCCCAGTCCGTTGGCAACGAAGGAGAACGTCCGTGACCGCCCGCCGGATCACCCGGGGACTGGCCGCCGTCATCGCCGTCCCGACCGTGTTCGTCCTGACCACCTCCCCCGCGCTGGCCACCGTGGCCGCCGACCCGGTGACGGTCACCAACACCGAGACCGTGCAGGCTCGCCTCGACCCGAGCGGAAAGGTCGACAGCGCGCGCATCTACGAGCAGCTGGCCCTTACTGGCAAGGGAAACGTGAAGCTGACCAACCCGGTCTCGACCAAGGGCCTGCGCAACCTGGACACCTGGGGCGGCTACTCGGTCAAGGACGGCAGGATGGCCGTCAACACGACCGTGGACGGCGAGCAACGCCTGCGGACCGTGAGCGACTTCGACAAGAAGAACCTCCCGATCAAGGTCGCGGTCACGTACACGCTGAACGGCAAGCAGCTCAAGAAGCCCGGCGACGTCGTCGGCAAAAAGGGCCGGCTCGAAGCCCACTACGTCGTCGAGAACACCTCGGCACGCTCCGAGCCGATCACCATCACCGACGGCTATGGCAAACAGGTCACCGAGCAGGCCGACGTCGTCATCCCGATGGTCGGGCAACTGACGACGATCCTGCCGCCCGAGTTCGGCAACGTCTCGTCCAACGAGGCGAACAAAGCAGGCGACGGCAAGGGCGGCACCAAACTCAGCTTCACGGTCACCCTCTTCCCGCCAGTAGGCGCCGCCACCGCCGAGTTCGGCTGGTCCGCCCAGGTAAAGGACGCCATCGTCCCCGAAGCCGAACTAACCGCCCTCCCCGTCAGCCCGTTGGACAGCCCGACCTTCAAGACAGCGGTCAGCGGCTACCAGAGCGGCGCGGAGAAGGGCACCGACCTCGTCGAGGGCGGCACCACCCTCGACACCAACCTGATCAAACTCCGCGACGGCTCCCAAAAACTCCTCAGCGGCCTGCTGCAACTGAACTCAGGCGCCAAGACGTTGAACGAGGGACTCGCTGACAAGATCGCTCCCGGCGCGAACAAGGTCTCGTCAAGCATGGCCCAACTGGCTGGAGGCCTGGGAGAGCTGGACACCGGCGCCTCCTTGCTACGCACCAAGACCGGTGAAGCCGCCGCTGGCGCCAACAAGCTGAACGCGGGCGCGGGCAAGCTCGCTGCCGGTGCCGGAAAGGTCGCCGACGGCCTGAACCAGGCGACCGGCAAGGCACCTGCCCTGATCGACGGGCTCAAGAAGGTCAGCGGCGGTCTGCAAAGTGTCGAGGACGGCTTGAACCAGATGTACGGCGGTGTCGGCCAACTGCCCGCTAAGGCGCAGGCCCTGCACACCGGTATCGGACAGCTCCGCGCCGGTATCGGTACGGTCAACTCCGAGGGGACGCTGCTCGGCGGACTGGACAGCCTCCGGAAGTCGCTGGCTGCTTCAGGTCCGGGCATCGACAAGATGCGGGGCGGAGTGCACTGCGCCTCCGACGCGCTCAAGGCTGTCAGCAACGGCAAGCCGGTCGGCACCTACAGCGAGGCCTGCTACGGCGCCGCAGCCGCACAGCTGAACGGTCCGGCCGGAGCGTTGAACGTCGGACCGGAGACCAACCCGGTCAAGAAGATGATCCTGGACGCACTAATTCCTCAGCTGGGTTCGATCGGTGACCCGGTTCCTGACTTGGACAAGCCGCTTCCGGACTCCGCCACTCTGCAGGTTGCCCTCGGCTACCTCAAGGGCCGGTTGACGGAACGCGCCGTGCCAGGCCTCACGAAGCTGGAGTGCGGGGTGGACGGCAGTCTTCCCGCGTGCCCGAGGGACAAGAAGGGGAAGATCATTCCTGGTCTGGTCCAGGGGCTCGGCGCTGTGGACGCCGGCGTCTCCACGCTGGTCTCCGGAGTCGTCAGCTCGGTCCAGGGCGGGATCGGCCGTGCGAAGGACACCCCGGCCTCGAAGACCCTGCGCGGCGGGGTCAACGGCTTGCAAGGCGGCGTCGCGCAGATTCAGACGGGTGGCCAAACGCTGCTCTCCGGGCTTAACCAGCTGTCGGACGGCGCGGACCAACTCGACTCCGGTGCGGGCGCTCTTGCCAATGGCACCGGACAGTTGGGCAACGGCCTCGGCCTGCTTTCGGGCGGCACTGGGAAGTTGGCTGATGGGGTTGGGAAGGCTCGGGATGGGTCTGATCAGCTGGCTACTGGGTCCAAGGATCTGGCTACTGGGATCGGGTCCGCGGCGGAGGGGTCGGGGAAGTTGGCTGACGGGCTGACTTCGGCGGCTGAGGGAGCGCCGGAGATTCCGGCGGGAGCTGGGCGGCTCTCTACCGAAGGTGCTCAGGTGCTGCGCAAGAACGGTGCCGATACTGCGCTGGACTTTGGGCGGCGGTATGGGATGTTGGCGGCGGGCGCTCAGCGGGCCAAGGCGGAGGCTATGCCGTTCGGGGCTCCGGAGGGGGCGGCTGGGGCTACGGCTTACTCGTTGAAGTTGGCGGGGGCGACTGGTGAGGGTGGGCGGAGCTGGATCCGGTTGTTGGCCGGGTTGGCGCTGTTCGGGGTGGCGATCGGGGCGACGAGTGTGATTCGCCGGCGCGCTGCTCGGTAAACGCAGGCTGAGGACCAGGTCGCGGTACCGGCCACGACCTGGTCCTCGATACTTCGGTGCATGGTTGAGGTCGGGGTTGTGGGGGCCGGGCGGGTCGGGATGCCGGTGGCTCGGCGGTTGGTCGAGGGTGGGTACGGCGTTCGCGTGTTCGAGGTCCGCGACGAGCTGGAGCAATCGGTACGGCGGATGGGCGCGCGCTGGGGTGGCGCGGTCGCCGAGGTCGACGTACTGCTCACTGTGTTGCCGGGGAGTCCGGAGCTGCGGGCGGCAATGCCCGGGCTACTGGCGGAGCTGAGAGCCGGTACGGCGTGGATCGATCTGACGAGTGCATCGACGGAGCTCGGGCGGGAGCTGGCGGCTGCGGCGAGTGCGCACGGGGTCGACTATCTGGAGGCTCCGCTCGGCGGCGGGCCGGAGGCGGCAGAGAGCGGGGCGTTGACCGTCTATGCCGGTGGTGAGCGGGAGACGTTCGATCGGCTGCGGCCGGTGCTCGAAACGTTCGCTGCGAAGCTCAACTACCTGGGTCCACACGGCAATGGCTATCTGACCAAGCTCCTGATCAACCTGCTGTGGTTCAACCAGGCTGTCGCATTAGGCGAGGTGTTGCGGCTGGCGCGTGCGGGCGGGCTTGATCCGGCTCGGCTTCACGAGACGTTGCTCAACGGCCCGTCCGACTCGGCCTTCGTGCGTGACGTGCTGCCGTCATACCTGGCCGGGGACAACCTTGCGACGTTCGGAATGGACCGCATCGTTGAAGAGTTGGAGTCAATAGAGCAGTTCGCCCGGGCGAACGACGTACCGGCCACAGTCACGGGATCGACGGCGGCGCTGTATCGGGAAGCCCTCGATCACTTCGGGCCTGTCGCGGGAGAGCTGCTGGCCATGCGATATGCAGCAGAGGGAGAGCGATGAGTACCGATCTGAAGCTCGAGGCGGTCGTGGTTCCGGTCACCGATGTCGATCGGACGAAGGAGTTCTACAGCGGCCTGGGGTGGCGGCTGGATGCGGACTTCGCCTTTGACAACGGGTTCCGGATCGTTCAGTTCACACCCCCGGGCTCGCCGGCTTCAGTGCAGTTCGGGGTGCAGGTCACGACAGCCGTGCCCGGTACGGCGCAAGGCCTGTACCTGGTCGTGGACGACATCGAGGCGGCACGCGATGAGCTGAGCAAACTGGTCGACGTGAGCGAGGTCTTCCACCCCGGCGCACCGGGCGCACAGTTCGAACAAGGCATCGCGAACCGGGCGGCCGGACGGGATGAGAACGGCGGCAGCTACGGATCGTTCGCCACTTTCCAGGACCCGGACGGCAACACCTGGCTGCTCCAGGAAGTCACGACCAGGCTGCCCGGCCGCGTCAACCCCGCGGCGACGACGTACGAGTCGGCCGACGATCTCGCCCGGGCCTTGCAGCGCGCAGCCGCCGCACACGGTGAGCACGAGAAGCGCCACGGCGGCGAGTACGACGAGCAGTGGCCGGCCTGGTACGCGTCGTACATGGTTGCCGAGCGCAACGGCCAGGAACTGCCCGAATAGCTCAGCCGAGCGCTGCCCTCAGGTCAGCATGCTCAGTGCAACCCGGTGGGCAACTCTCCTACCTGGCCCGGAATCGCAAGCGTGCCCGAACGCACAGGAGAGTTGCCCGCAACTACCCCGCTAGCCTTCGAGCGCGGCGCGGAGCATGTCCTCGCGGGGGACGACCTTGATCCGCTCGCGGCCGTGCGGCTCGCCGAGGGCGATCTCGTGGGCGTCGAGGCGGGACCACGCGTCGTGGTCGATGACGGTCGCGCCGTTCGCCCGCAGGTGCTCGAGGATCGCGTCCGGGTCGGAGACCTCGGGCCGCGGCAGGGTGTCGAGGTCGGCGAGCAGACTGACGATCGTCTCGGCCGCGTCCGACTTGGTGTGACCGATCAGACCGATCGGGCCGCGCTTGATCCAGCCGGTGACGTACATGCCCTCCAGCGGTACGCCGTCCAGGTCCAGAACGCGACCGCGATCGTTGGTGATGACGCCGGCCTGGTGGTCGAACGGAAGCTCCGGCAGGTGCGACGACAGGTACCCGACGGCGCGGTAGACGGCCTGCACCGGCGTATCGACGTACTCACCCGTGCCGCGAGCGGTCCCGTCGCCCTGGAGTTGCGTCTTCTCGGTGCGCAGCGCCTCGACGCGATCGGTGCCGAGCACCTCGACCGGCGCGTGGCAGAGGTGGATGTGGATGCGGTGCGCCTTGCCGGTCGGCTCTGCCTCGAGGTGCTTCAGGAGTGTGTCGACGACGAGTCGCGTGCTCTTGCTGGAACTGATCGCGGCCTGGCTGGCCTCATCGATCTCGAAGCCCTCGGGGTGCACGATGACCTCGACCGACGGTGAGTGCGACAGCTCGCGCAGCTCCATCGGCGTGAACTTGATCTGCGCCGGGCCGCGCCGCGCGAAGACGTGGATATCCGTTGCCTGGTTGAGCTTCAGGCCCTGGTACACATTGTCGGCGATCTCGGTGACGAGCTGCTCGTCGGCCGGCTTGGCCAGCATCCGCGCGATGTCGAGCGCCACGTTCCCAGCACCCAGTACGGCGACCTCACGCGCCTCGAGCGGCCATTCCCGCGGTACGTCGGGATGTCCGGCGTACCAGCTGACGAAGTCCGCGGCACCGTAGTTGCCGGGCAGGTCGACACCGGGGATGTCCAGCGGCCGGTCGGTGATCGCACCGGTCGCGAAGATGACCGCGTCGTAGTGCCGCCGCAGGTCGTCCAGCTTCAGGTCGACGCCGTAGGTGACGTTGCCGATGAACCGGATCCGCTCGTGCTTCAGCACCCGGTGCAGGGCCTTGATGATCTCTTTGATCCGCGGATGGTCCGGCGCGACGCCGTACCGGACCAGGCCGAACGGCGCGGGGAGCCGCTCGATCAGGTCCACCTGGGCGGTGGGGTGCTCCTTGGTCACGATGTCGGCGGCGTAGATACCGGCTGGTCCGGCACCGATGACGGCGATGCGGAGATCCTTCACAACAAACGCTCCAATGAGTTAGGTAATCCTAACTTTAACGAACGTTCTGGCGGATCCTTGACGCGTATCGAACCTTGAGACTGAATTCACAAGCTCAGGAGCAGCATTGCACATAGCTGCAAAAGACTGTCCGCCGGACCCTGTGAGATGAAACTCTGCCACCAGACATCCGCTCACTGTCTGGGGGACTACCACCACATGATCCGCCATCTGGCCGCCGTCGCGACGGCCGCCGCCCTCATCGCCACCGCCGCTCCCACCGCGCAGGCCGCGACCACCGGTCCGACGACGACCTGCACCAACAAGATTGTCCTCAAACTTCCCGACGACTCCCTGCCCGGCTCCAGCCAGGCCACCACCGCCGATCCGTCCGGCCGCTACATCCTCGGCGCGGCCAACCGGCCGGGCAGCATGCACGGTTGGCCGGTGCTCTGGGTCGACGGCGAACCACGCTGGCTCGGCCTGCCGAACGGCAGCGAATCGTCCGCGACCTCCGTGGTCGAGGGCGGCTTCGTCCAGGGCTCCACGTACGTCGACGACGGCGAGCAGTACTGGATCTACTCGATCCAGTCCGACTCGTACCAGATCCTGAAGAACACCAGCGACGTCCGGATCTCGTACCTGACCCGCATGAACAAGCGCCACGACATCACCGGGGTCGCCTGGGACAAGGCGTTCGAACACCGCATCCCGTTCATCTGGCCGGCCGGCGGCCAGCCGCGCCTGCTCCCGGTGCCGTCCCAGTCCGACACCCAGTACGTCGACGACCTCTCCGACCAGGGCCGGGTCATCGCACGGGTCGCCGCCTCCGACACCAGCGACTACACCAGCTACGTCTGGGAGTCCTGGAACCAGCAGCCGATCAAGCTCTCCGGCGTCCACCAGGAGTCCGTCTGGGCGCGCGACATCGAAGGCAACTGGATCGGCGGCGGTGAGACCGACGGCGAAGACGTCACCGGTCTGCTGTGGAACGACCAGAGCTCGCGGATCCAGCAACTGGAGGAGGGCGTGATCGACCTGAACACCTCGATCGACGCCGTCACCGCCGGCGCCTTCGGACCCTTCGGCGATTACCCGTCGATGATCATCCGCAGCGACGGCGCCAAGATCACGTTCCCGGAAGGCACCCTCCTGCAGCACATCTTCGAGCGCGGCAGCCAGTACACCGCCGCCGGCTACAGCGTCGCCACCGGCGAGACGGTGCCGGTCGTCTTCGCCTGCTGACACCCGAGTGCCCCGAGGTCACCCCCTCGGGGCACTTTTTCGGCTCTGATAGATTATGGCCATCATCTTAAATTCGTGATGGAGGACATCGGCATGGAACTCAGTGGCGCGGTAGCAGTGGTGACCGGAAGCAACCGGGGGCTCGGGCGGGAGCTGGCGACACAGCTGGTGGCGCGTGGAGCCAAGGTGTACGGCGCGGCGCGGCGACCCGAGACGGTCGACCTGCCGGGCGTCGTACCGCTGAAGCTCGACGTGACGGATCCGGAGTCGGTCCTGGAGGCGGCGCGGGTCGCGAGTGACGCGACCCTGCTGATCAACAACGCCGGGGTGTCCACGCACACCGCGCTGGTGAGCGGCGACTGGGACAACATCCAGCTGGAGCTCGACACCCACCTGGTCGGCCCGCTGCGGCTCGTCCGCGCGTTCGCGCCGGTGATCGAGGCGAACGGCGGCGGTGGTGTGCTGAACGTCGGCTCGGTGCTGTCGTGGGTTCACCACCTCGAGGCGTACGCCGCCTACAGCACCGCGAAGGCGGCTGCGTGGGCGATGACCAACGCGGTGCGCGCCGAGCTGGCTCCGCGCGGTATCGCGGTCAGCTCGCTGCACGTCGGGTACATGGACACCGACATGGCCGACTACGTCGAGCCGGACCAGAAGACCGACCCGGCCGGCGTCGCCAAGCAGGCCCTCGACGGTGTCGCCGCCGGTGCGGACGAGATCCTCGCCGACGACTTCACCCGCGAAACCAGGAGCAGCATCTTCCAGTAGTAGGTTCGAGGCCGGTCGGCAGCGGCCGGTAGCAGAGGAGGGCCAGATGGGTCGGGCATCACGAGCCGATGCGGCACAGCACCGGGAAGAGGTCGTGCACGCGACTTCGCGGCTGTTGCGCGAGCGCGGCAGCGCGGGGATCAGCGTGCAGGACGTGATGTCGGCCGCCGGGCTCACCCACGGCGGGTTCTACAAGCACTTCGCGTCGAAGGACGAGCTGATGGGTATCGCCGCCGGCGAGGCCTTCGACGAGGTGCTGGTCCGGATGGCCCCGATGAACCGGGACGAGGTCGTGCAGGACTACCTGTCCGTCGCGCACCGCGATGATCCGGGCAACGGCTGCGCGTGTACGGCGCTGGCTCCCGACGCGGCTCAGGCCGACATCGGGAGTCCGCTGCGCACGGCGTACGGGGAAGGTCTGGAGAAGACGCTCGGCGCCTTCGCCGGGATGGAGGAGTCGACCGACTCCGCCGAAGCCCGGCGCAAGGCCGTGCTCGATCTGGCCACGCTGGTCGGGGCGGTCACGCTCGCCCGGGCGGCCGGCCAGACCGCGCTGTCGGAAGAGATCCTCGCGACAGTCCTCGACGAGCTGACCTAGTCGAGGTGGAACCCGAGAGCCTTGGCGGCTCGGGTGGGAACGGGGTCGGCCCAGTTGGCGCTGTAGTTCTCGATCGTGCAGAGCGAGCGGGTCTCGAGTTTGTCCACGTAGACCGTGCCGCGCAGGTGGTCGGTCTCGTGCTGGACGATGCGCGCCTGCCAGCCCTCGAAGGTCTTGCGGTGGGTCTCGCCGGCCGGGTCGACGTACTTGGCGTCGACGGCGAAGTAGCGGTTCACCACGGCCGTGTAGCCGGGCATGCTCAGGCAGCCCTCGAAGAAACCGACCCGCCGGTGTCCGGCCGAGCGGTAGGTCGGGTTGATCGCGGCGAAGAACTCCAGCTTGTAGCGGTGCCGTGCTTCGGCGATCTCGGGCGCGACCGTGGCCGGATCCTCCAGCACGGCGATCTGCACCGGTACGCCGATCTGCGGAGCCGCCAGGCCGACACCGGGAGCCGCGCGGTTCGTGCGCTGCATCAGCGCGATGAAGTCGGCCAGCACATTGTCGTCCACCTGCCCGTCGAACGGCTCCGCGACGTTGCGCAGGACGGCGTCCCCGAGCGACACGATCGGCGCCACACCACCGTCGCCGTACTTCTCGACGAGCTCTTCGATCTGGTCCTTCACGGCGCGCGCATCGTTCATCGGGTGGTTGCCAACTCCTGAGGCTGTCTGGACAGAACCGGCCAACGGCAAGGCCGCGGCACCGGTGAGCAAGGTACGCCGGGTCAATGCCATACGCACCATTATGTGGCGAGCGGGAGGTGCAGGTCGAAGGAGGCACCACCGAGTGGGGACGTACGGGCGGTCAGGGTGCCTCCGTGCGCCTGCGCCAGGTCGCGGGCGATGGCGAGGCCGAGACCGGCACCGCCTTCGTCGCGGCTGCGCGCGTCGTCGAGGCGGACGAAGCGCTCGAAGATCCGGTCCCGGTCGCCCTCCGGTACGCCGGGGCCGTCGTCCTGCACCTGGATGACCGCCTCACCTCCGGTCGAGCTGACGACGACCCGAACCTGCCGGCCGGTATGGCGTTCGGCGTTGTCCAGCAGGTTGCCGAGAATCCGGGTCAGCCGGTTTTTGTTGCCTAGGACAACCGGTTCGGCGTCGAGGACCATCGTGGCGCGGCGGCCGTCGATGGCGTCGCGAACCAGATCGGAGACGTGGATGCGTTCCGGGTCGGGATGGTCGCCGGCGTCGAGGCGGGCGAGCAGCAGCAGGTCTGCCGCCAGATGCTGAAGGCGGACGGTGTCGGCGATCAGCTCGTCGAGCTCGAGCAGCTCGGGGTGGGCGGCAGCGACTTCGAGCTGGGTCCGCAGCGAGGCGATCGGGCTGCGGAGCTCGTGCGACGCGTCCGCGACGAAACCGCGTTGCTGGGCGACCGAGGCCTCCAAGGCGGTCAACGTGTCGTTCGTCGTCCGGGCGAGGCGGGCGACCTCGTCGTGGGACTCGGGCACGGGGACGCGTCGGCGCAGGTCGCGGGCAGCGGTGATGCCGGCGAGCTCGGAGCGGATCGCCTCGACCGGCGCCAGCGCGCGACGCGTCACCATCCAGGTGACCAAGGCAACGACCGCGAGCAGCAACGGCAGACCGATCAGCATCGACCGGCTCACCGTCGAGACCGCGTCCCGGGCCGTGGCGAGCTCCGCGCCGGCCATCACCTTCACCTCACCACCACCCGCCGGCAAGGTCACCTTCAGCGTAGCGAACCGGTACGCCGCGCTCCGCCGGTCGATCGTCGCCGTACCGGTCGAGTACTCGGCGTCCCCGTCAGCGACCCGCCCGGGCTGCGGCGCAGGCGTCTCGTCATCATCCGGATCGTCTCCCCCGCGCCCGCGGCCGCTGTCGTCGTCATCACCGTCATCATCGGTAGGTGTTGACGTCGGCGTCGGCGTCGGTTTCGGTGTGGTTGCCGGTTTCGGAGCGGGCGAACTCCACGCCAGCAGCAGGCCGTTGATCTCTTCCAGCTTCTCGCTCGCGGCGAGCCTCTTGCCGTTGGCATCGGTGATGATGACCGGCCGCTCGTCATCCAGGTCGAGCTTGGCGATCGGCGTACCGCCGGCCAACTGGCTCGCCAACTGTTGGGCGGTGACCTCGGCCTGAAGCTGAGCCTGGCTGGCGAGGTTCGCGCGCAGCAGGAGGACGACGGCGAGGCCGGCGATGACCAGGGCCACCGCGACCACCGCCGTGGCGGCGACCGTCGTGCGGGTCCGGAGCGAGCCGCGCATGTCAGCCGCCGTCCCGCGCCAGCCGGTAGCCCGACCCGCGCACGGTGGTGATCGCCTTGCGGCCGAACGGTGCGTCCAGCTTGCGGCGCAGCGCGCTGACGTAGACCTCGATGATGTTCGGATCACCGTCGTACGCCGCGTCCCAGACGTGGTCGAGGATCTGCGTCTTCGACACCACCTGACCCGCGTTCGTGGCGAGATGCTCCAGTACGGCGTACTCCTTCGCGGTCAGCTCGATCTCGTCCGAACCGCGGAACACCCGGTGCGCGGCCGGCTCGACCCGCAGGTCGCCGAGCTCGATCACCGGCGCCGCACCGCGGGTCCGGCGGCGCAGGAGCGCGCGGATCCGAGCCAGCAGGACGACGTACGAGAAGGGTTTGGTCAGGTAGTCGTCGGCGCCGGTGTCGAGTCCCTCGGCCTCGTCGTACTCGCCGTCCTTCGCGGTCAGCATCAGCACCGGCGTCTCGTCACCGGCCGCGCGCAGGTCGGCGCAGACCCGGTAGCCGTTGCGGCCGGGCAGCATGATGTCGAGCAGGATCAGGTCGTACTCACCGCTCAGGGCACGGTCGAGCCCGGTGAGTCCGTCGTACGCGACGTCCACCACGAATCCCTCGGCGACCAGCCCTTTCGCGAGCGAATTGGCCAGCCGTTTCTCGTCCTCGACGATCAGCAACCGCATGCCCACAGCCTGACAGACCCACCTGAAGCCCGCTTCAGGTTGCTTCAGGACCGCTTCAGGCAGGGTCGGCACTGTGGTGGTCGTCAAGGAGTTCCCCGATCGAAAGGTTGCCTGATGAAGCGCCTCGCACTGACCCTGACCGCCGCCGCCGTCATCGCCACCGGAGGCGTCGCCACCGCGTACGCCGTCCAGTCCGACGACAAGCCGGCCACCAGCCCGACCGCCGGCCCGTCGAGCGCGAACCCGTCGGCGGGCAGCTCCACCGGCGTACCGACCGGATCGCTGACCGCCGCGAAGGCGGCCGAGCAGGCTGTGAAGGACGTCCCCGGTGGTGTCGTGACCGATGTCGACTGGGACGACAACAAGTGGGAGCTGGACGTGCACGGCACGGCCGGGTGGCGTGAGCTGAGCTACGACGCCAACGGCAAGCTCCTGTCGAACCGCGCCGACAACCACTCGGATGACAGTGGCAACGACAGCGCCGACGACCGCAACGACGACCACGGTGGCGACCGCTCGGGTCACGACGACCACGACGACAACTGACCGCCCGCCGTACCTGAAGATCCCCCCTCCCGCGAGCCGGCCGAGCCCCTTCGGCCGGCTCGTAAGGGCTCGTGAATGGCTCGTACGGCGAGACGCCGCCGCGCCCAGCGGCCGGAGCGGATAACGTTTGCCCTGTGTTCGACCGGCCCGAGTCTGCACTGCGCATCGTCGCCCGGTCCCGTTTCTACCGCGCGGCGTTCCTGTCGTTGCTGATCGCCGGCATCGGCATGTCGGCCGCGACTCCCCAGCTCACGCTCTTCCTGGTCCGCGACCTCGGTACGCCGCTGCCCGTGGCCGGGCTCTACTACGTCACCAACCTCGCCGCCCCGATCGCCGGGTATCTGCTCGGCCGGCTCTCCGACCGCAGCCACGACCGCCTCCGCCTGCTCCGGATCTGCGCCCTCGTCGGCACCGCCGGCTGGCTCGCGATGGCGTCCACGAACGCGGTCTGGCAGCCCTTCGTGATCAGTGTCGTGGTGCTCAGCATCGGCGGCGGCTCGATGGCCCAGCTCTTCGCCGCCTGCCGCGACGAGCTCACCCGCAACCCGACCCGGGCCGACAACCGGGTCGTCGCCACCGTCCGGATGGGCTTCACGGTCGGCTGGATCCTCGGCCCGGTCCTCGGCAGCTGGTACGGCGGCCAGTTCGGCCTCCGCTCGCTGCTCGTCGCGACCGCGATCTGTGTCTTCGCGCAGATCATCCCGTTCGGTCGCCAGCGCATCGAGCGCTACCAGGCCGTGAGCGCGACGGTCCGGGCGCCGGGTAAGCGCGAGATCACCCACATGCTGCCGCTGCTGGCGTTCACCGCGGTCTGCGTCCTCGCGATGACCGGCGACACGATCAAGTTCGGCTACCTCCCGATCTACATGGCCGACGAACTCCACCTGTCCGACGGGGTCCGCGGCGCGGTCATCGGCATCCAGCCCCTGGTCGAGCTGCTCCTACTCCCCGTGGTCGCCCGGCTCGCCGACCGGTTCGGTGGACTGCCGGTGATGACGGGCGGCGTCGTACTCGGCCTGTCCGGCAACCTCGCCTTCGCCACCAGCACCGGCGTCGGCATGCTCTTCCTCGGCCAGATCCTGACCGCCGGTCTCTGGGCCTGCGTCGCCGCGATCGGCGTCTCGATCGCCCAGGACCTCTACCCCGAAGGCGTCGGCACGGCGTCCGGCGTCTTCCTCGGCGCCATCCCGGTCGGCTCCGCCATCGGCGGCGCGATCGGCGGCATCGGCGTCGCCGCGATCGGCCTCCCCCAAGTCTTCTTCGTCCCCGCCGCCCTCACCACCATCGCCGTCGTCGGCTTCGTCATCCTCAGCATGCGGACCCGACCAAAGCCCTGAGGGCGTCGTACGACGGACTACCCACGGCCGCGGTGAGGACCATCAGGCGCTGCGCCGGGCCATCGGGGCTGGTCCAGAGATCGCAGTCGAGGGTCAGCCGGCCGACCGTCGGATGGTCGTAGTGCTTGGTGCCGTAGTTGCCGGTGCTGACGTGGTGTTCGGCCCACCAGGTGCGGAAGTCCGCGTCCTGGACCGACAGGTCGCCGACGAGTTGCGCGAGCTCGGGGTCGCCCGGGTCGGCGACAGCCTCCATCCGCAGTGCGGCGACAGCCTCGCGCGCATCGTGTTGCCACTCCGCATGCAGTCCACGGATCGCGGGATGGTCGAACAGCAGCCGGATGTAGTTGCGTCGAGCAACTGGCAGTCGGCCGAAGTCGGCGTACAGGGCAACGGCCGCGGAGTTCCAGGCCAGGATGTCGAGACGCTTGCCCAGAACAACAGCCGGCGTCTCGGTGAGCTGGCTGAGCAGCCGCATCATCGCGGGGCGGACCTTCTGCACCGGACGGCGGCGCCGCGGGCGGGCGTCGTTCTTCCCGGCGACGGCGTACAGGTAGGTCTGCTGATCCTCGTCGAGCCGCAGCGCACGGGCCAGCGTGGCGAGGACCGCGGCGGAGGCCTGGACGCGGCCCTGCTCCAGGCGGGTGTAGTAGTCGACGCTGATCGCGGCCAGCTGCGCGACCTCCTCGCGGCGCAGGCCGTCGACCTTGCGATGCGGAGTCGGCGGCAGGCCGACGTCCTGCGGGCGGAGGGCAGCCCGCCGCGCGGTCAGGAAGGTGCCGAGGTCGTCGGTGCTCATGGCCCCATTCTGTTCCCCGGACCAGGGTGTGTGGGAGGGAAGGATCCTTCCCAGGAACGAACCTGCGGCTTTTGACCAAGGTGGCCCCGAGCGAGCGTAGGGATATCACCTCAGAACGGAGACGCTCGATGAGCAAGCTCGATGTGAGCTTCGACAGCAACGGCATCACCCTCGCAGGCCATCTGTACCGGCCGAACGCCGAGGGACCGCACCCGGCGATCGTCGTCGGGCACCCAGGAAGCGGCGTCAAGGAACAGGCCGCCGGACTCTATGCCCGGCTGCTGTCCGAGGCCGGGTACGTGACCTTGGCCTTCGACGCGGCCTACCAAGGCGAGAGCGGCGGCAAGCCGCGTGGTCTCGAGGATCCGGCCCAGCGGACCGAGGACCTCAAAGCCGCAGTCTCGTACCTGACCACCCAGGACTTCGTGGACACCGGCCAGATCAATGCCCTGGGCATCTGTGCATCCGGCGGCTACGCCTTGGCCGCTACCGCGACGGATCACCGCATTCAGCGGCTCGCCACTGTCAGCGGCACCGACATCACCCGCGTGTTCCGGTACGGCGCCGACGGGACCCAGGACCCGGCCGCCTTCCAGGGCCTTCTCGACCAAGCCGCGGCAGCCCGCGGCGGCGGCTCGGAGGACCTCGTCCTCTTCCCGGACACCATCGAACAGGCTCGTGCGCTCGGTGGCGAGCACGGCGCCGAAGGCTTCGACTACTACCGAACCCCACGGGCCGAACACCCGCGATCCGCGCAGACGTTCCCCTGGATCAGCATCGACCGGATGGCCACCTTCGACGCGTTGGCCGCCGTACCGCTGATCGGTTCCCGACCGGTGCTGATGGTCGCCGGCACCCGCGCGGTGACGGCGTGGATGAGCGTCGAGGCGTTCCAGCGGGTGGTCGGCCCGAAGGAGTTCCACTGGGTCGAGGGCGCGAGCCACGTCGATCTCTACGACAAGCTCCAGTACGTCGAACCCACCGTGGCCAAGCTGTCCACCTTCTTCCGCACCACGGTCTGAGTACCGACGAACGGGTAGTACTCCCCGTCCTGCAGCACCCGCAGGCTCAGGCCCGCTCTCGCAACGCGGTCAAACCGCACCACTACCCGTCCGTCCGTACCCTCCTCCCGCGACCCCGTCGGCCGCCCCCAATCCCGCCCTCCCCTGTCCCGAGGCACCCCCCACTTCAAGGGATATCCACCGATCCGAGGGGTTGCCCACTGGAATTCCCGATGGGCAACCCCCCATGCGAAGGGCGAACCACCGCGACAGGGGGTTGCCCCAGCCAGACGGGAGGTTGCCCCAAGTCGGACGGGAGGTTGCCCCAGCCAGACGGGGGGCTGCCCAGTCGGACGGGAGGTTGCCCCAGCCGGACGGGAGGTTGCCCCAGCCAGACGGGGGGCTGCCCAGTCGGACGGGAGGTTGCCCCAGCCGGACGGGAGGTTGCCCCAGCCAGACGGGGGGCTGCCCAGTCGGACGGGAGGTTGCCCCAGTCAGACGGGGGGCTGCCCCAGTCGGGCGGGAGGTTGCCCCAGTCGGGCGGGGGGTTGCCCACTGGGATAGGGGGTTGCCCACTGGGAGGTTCGATGGGCAACCCCTCGGACGAGGGGATATCCAGGGAGTTGGGGGCGCCGAAGGGGCAGGGTGGGTGGGCCTAATGGACCTGGTGGGGTGGGTGGACGAATCGTAGATTGAGGGGCCGAGGCGAGGGGGTTGCCGTGTTGGGGTTGGCGATTGCGGTGGCGTGGTTGGGGTTCGTGCTGCACAACGTGGCGGACCTTCCCGGGCAGACCTTGCTCAGCCCGGAGACCCTCTACCCCTCACTCGTGTACGTCGCCCTGATCGGCGTACTGCGCTGGTCCGCCTGGCCGCTGTTCGGCTGGGCAGTCCTGAACGCCATCGGCGGCGGCATCCTAAGCGTCCTCCCCCTACCCTTCCTCCCCTTCGACCCCGACCAGACCTTCAACCACTACTCGTTCCACCTCATCTACGCAGCCACCCAACTCCCCCTAGCCCTACTCGCCTACCGAACCGCCCGCCCCACCCAACCTCACCAACCTTGAGCCCCCACCAACCATCCGCGAGCCCCGGAAACAACTGGCCGGTGCACAAAGCCGAGCCACACGCCCAAAGAGCAGCCCACCCACCCCTAAGCAGCCGGGCCACCCTTGGGCACGAACGGCGACTTTGAGAACCCACCAACCATCCGCGAGCCCCAGAAACGACTGGCCGGTGCACAAAGTCGAGCCACGCACCCAAAGAACAGCCCACCCACCCCTAAGCAGCCGACCCACCCTTGGACAGTCGGCCCACCTTTGGGCAGCCGGCCCACCTTTGGGCACGAACGGCGACTTTGGGAACCCACCAACCATCCGCGAGCCCCGGAAACGACTGGCCGGTGCACAAAGCCGAGCCACGCACCCAAAGAGCAGCCCACCCACCCCAAAGCAGCCGACCCACCCTTGAGCAGCCAGCCCACCCTTGGGCACGAACGGCGACTTTGGGAACCCACCAACCATCCGCGAGCCCCAGAAACGACTGGCCGGTGCACAAAGTCGAGCCACGCGCCCAAAGAGCAGCCCACCCACCCCTAAGCAGCCGACCCACCCTTGGACAGTCGGGCCACCTTTGGGCACGAACGGCGACTTTGGGAACCCACCAACCATCCGCGGGCCTCGGAAACGACTGGTGGGTGCACAAAGTTGAGGCATGCGCCCAAAGAGCAGCCGGCGCACCTTTGGGCGCGCGGGACGACTTTGGGCGGGAGGGGCGACTTTGGGTGCGGGGGAGGCGATTGGGGGTGAGGGAGGCGATTGGGGGTGAGGGAGGCGGTGGTGGGGTCAGGCGTTGTAGCCGCCGTGGGCGTCCAGGACGGCGCCGGTGACGTAGCTGGCGGTGGGGCCGGCCAGGAAGGCGATCGCGGCGGCGATCTCGTCGGGGTGGCCGACGCGTTGGATGGAGAGGCCGGAGAGCAGGATCTTGAGGACCTCGGGGTCGGGGGCCATACCGCTCTCCATCAGGCCGGCTTCGACGACGTTGGCGGTGATGCCGCGGGGGCCTAGGTCGCGGGCGACGCCGAGCGTGTAGCGCTCGATTCCGGACTTGGTCGCGGAGTAGTCGGCCAGGCCGGGAACGCCGACGCGGGTGCCGAGGCCGGAGCTGATGGTGATGATCCGGCCGTTGTCGCGGAGCACCTTGGCCGCGGCGCGGATGACGGCGATCACGCCGAGGTAGTTGATCGCGTGCATCCGGTCGAGGGCCGCGGTGTCCACGTCCGGGTCGTCGACCGTGCGACCTTGCTCGACGGAGATCGCCGCGTTGTTGACCAGGATGTCGAGCCCGCCGTACGCCGCGACCACCTGGTCGATGAGGACCGGCGCCTGACTGGTGTCGGCGTGGTCGACCTGGAACGCGACCGCCTTCGCCCCGAGCGCCTGCACCTCGTCGACCACGGCTCCTGCCTGGTCCGCGGAACTCACATAGGTGAACGCGACATCCGCGCCCTGCCCGGCCAGCAACCGGACCGTCGAGGCACCCAGCCCGCGGGATCCTCCGGTGACCAGTGCGACCTTGCCCGCCAACGCCTTACTCATAGCCAGCTCCTCTGTCGTAAGCAAAATTCTGTCGTAACAATCATGGTTACTTCAAACCCAAGGTAACATACTTAGTTACGACGACAAGGAGCAGTGATGAGCGCCAACAGCAGACTGACCATCGCGGCCCACACGCTGGCCTGGATCGGTCTCTACCAGCGCCAGGGCCACGAAGTCGCGACCTCTGAGCAGATCGCCAGCAGCGCGAACACGAACCCGGTCGTGATCCGCCGCCTGCTCGGTGAGCTCCGCGAAGCCGGCCTCGTCGAGGCCCGCCGCGGCGTCGGCGCCGGCTGGTCACTCACCCGCGACCTCACCAAGATGACCTTGCTCGACGTGTACGACGCGATCGAGCCTGGCCCGCTGTTCGCCCTGCACCGCGCCACCCCCGACGAGGGATGCGTGATCGGCCACGGCATCCAGCCCGCCCTGCAGGACGTCTACGCCGGCATCGAGTGCACTGTCCGCACCGAGCTGAGCAAGACGACGCTCGAGGACGTCCTCACAGCGGTCTTGGCAGTCCCCCGCTAGCCGACGCCCCGGGATCGATCAGCCGGGCGCCGGCTCTCGCATGTGCGACTCTTTTGTCATGGTGGACGAGTCGGCCCAGATCCGATACCGGTTGGTCCAGGGCCTGATGATCGCGGCGGGCGTGCTCTACTGCAGTCTGCTGCTGGAACTGGCGGCGGGTTTCCCGATCAGTCTGCGCAACTCGATGCTCAGTGACCTCGGGGCGCTGGACCAACCCACCAGTCTGTACGCGCGGGGGATGGATCTGACCTCCGGGATCCTGCTGGTTGTGGCGGCCGTGCTCGCACGCTCGGCCGCTCGGATCCACCGCCAGGTCGCGGCACTTCTGATCAGCGCCGCGCTCCTGGGTATCGGGACGATGTTCACCGTCTTCCTGCCACTGGACTGCGCGCCTTCGTTGAGCCGGGCCTGCCTGGAGTCGGAGAACGGTGGCCGGGCCGGCTTCGCGTTACTCCTCCATGCCACGTTCTCGACCGTCGCCGGAGTCGGATGCGTCTCGATGGCGGTCTGCGTGCTCCTCATTCTTCGACGCACAGGCCTGGGCGGACGGCGGAGCCTGATCGCCGCCGCCATGGCCGGTGCGACCCTGGTCACTCAGATCTGGCTGGTCATCGCGATCGGCCTCCAGGACCTGAAGGGCGATGACGCCCATCAGCCCGGGATCATCCAGCGGGTGTCGGTGGTGCTGGTTTGTCTGATGATGGCGACGGTGGCGCCTGGTCTGAAGCAGGCCCTGACGCGATCGGAGTCTCTTCAGCCGGTGGGTCGATCCCGCTGACGAGGATCGGCCGAGCCTCGAGTCGAAGCCGACGACGTCGAAGAAACTCCAGTACGCCGACCACGACCAGCAGCAGGCCGAGTCCACCAGCCCCGACCAGCAGCCCGAGGCGCAGCCCGGCCGGGTGGTAGACGCACGACACCGAACTGGCAGTCCGGCCCACCGGCATCGCCATCAGGCCGGCCATCTGGGTGGGCTTGCGGAAGGCTCCGTTGTCGACCTGGCAGCGCCAGCCCGGCGACCGGACAGTGCTCATCACGACCAGTCCGCGAGTCTGCGGCTTGAGCTTGACGTCGATGCTGTGACCGCCGACATGGGTCTCGGTCGGCTGGCTCTGCCGAAGCGTGGCGACCGCAGCGTCGAGCTTGCCTCGGTCCAGGCATCCGATCGCACGGTCCGGCAGCACGGTCGTCTCACGCACCCGCAGCGTCACATCGACCACGCCACTGGGCCCTGCTGTGCTGACCCGGCGTACCGGTGCACCGCGGAAGATCCCCGGCACCTTCGGCCCCTGGGTGAGGCTGATCGTCCAGGTCCGTCCATCGACGAGCACATCACCGACGAACTCGGGCCCGTCCAGATAGACCTCGGAGCCAGGCTGGCACCGGGCAGTCAATCGGAACTCGCCCGCCCGCTTCAGATCCGGCGGCTCGGCGATCACCAGCGCACCCGGTCGCCTGTCGCTGACCGTCACGGCGGAGCCCTTGGCGACGTACGCGCGCAGCTTCGGCGTCTCGTAGACCGACGCTCCGAGCGCGGTCTCCTGCAGACCGAACGCCCCACTCAGCCCCGAGACCCACGGGTGTAACGGGCGGACCGAGACGAACGGTCCGACCTGGCTGCGCGTCAGCTGCAGCTTGCCCTTGGAGTCGAGCGTCACCCGCCCGCCCATCGCGAAGACGGAGTCGACCACCGGGTTCACCGGGTCGACGAAGGACCGGCCGAACGCCGAGTACCCGAAACCGAGGTTGATCAGCTCCTGGGAGAGCTCGTCCGGAATCGTCGAGCTGTAGTACTCCGACCCCTCACCGCCGATCAGCATCGGATCGTTGATGGTCGTGAACGCCCCCGGCGACACCCGCTGCCGCGGCCAGTCGTTGGCCCCCAGCACCAGCGTCCGGGCGGTCTCCTGCTGAGTGGACCAGGAATGTCCGATGTAGAACTTCTTGCCCCGCTGCGCCTCGATCGCGTACGCCGACGCGCCCGACTCGACGAGCACCGCGGCGATGATCACGCCGGCGGCGATCCGCAGTACCGTCTTCGTCGGCTTCCGCCGGGTGAAGAACCACGCGAGAATCACCACCAACGCCACCACCGGTACGGCGACCACCGTGACCGCGGTCGAGGTCCAGTTGTTCCACGCGAGGGCATACAACGCCGCGAGGAAAACCGCCGGTACGGCGACGGTCGACACCCGCTGGATCCCCGCGGACACCGACATCCAGCCGGCGATCACCATCAGCCCGGCGATCACGAAGGCCTGCCGGAACGGGTTGCCGTTCGGCGAGTCGAAGCCGTGCCAGATCTCGTGGGTGATCCTGATCTGCATGCTGACGAGCGCCAGCAGCAGGGCGACCGACCAGACGATCCGCTCCCGCAGTGCGATCTTCCAGTTGAAGGGGAAGCTCAGCGCGAGCAGCAGCATCAGGGTGCCGATGGCCAGGCCGGGCGTCTTCCCGACGCCCTCACTGCCCGGCAGCAGGCGGCCGAAGAAGTACAGCCAGCCGATCGGATGGAAGATCTCGTCCGGGCTCGGCCGCGCGTAGCCGACCGCTCTGAAGGTCGGCACCAGCAGCGGCGCGGCGAGCGCGATCCCGATCACGACCGCGAGCAACGAGCGCACCGCGCCGCCCATCCGGCGCCGCCAGTCGCCACCGTCGGGATCGCTCAGGACCCGCGCGATCACGACGATCGCCGCGCCGAGGCTGGCCATGTAGACGGTGTAGAAGTGCGAGTACCAGAAGAGGGCGATCACGAACGGCGAGACGATCATCGACGGCAGCGAGCGCGATCGCCAGATCCACTCACAGAGCAGGCAGATCACCGGGAACGCGATCAGGCCGTAGAGCCAGCCGGTCATGTAGCCGCCGTCGTCGAGCGCCCACCCGCAGGTGGCGTACGAGACCCCGGCGAGCCCGGCCATCCAGACCGGGCCACTCGGACGAAGCTTCCGCAGGTACGCCGTCATCGCGGCCGCGGCCGCCGCGATCGCGATCACCGCGATCACGTACAGCGCGAGGTCGATCTTGTCCCGCGGGAACAGCAGCACGATCCACGACAGCCCGGCCCCGTTGTAGGCCATGAAGTCGCCCAGGTAGGGAACGCCGTACCCGCTGGACCAGTTGAAGAAGAAGTCGCCCGGCGCGGCCCCGGTCATCAGGTCGCGCAGATGGGCGTGCATCGGGATGAACTGCTGGCCGAGATCGAGGATGTTGCGCGGTTTCGGTCCGTACGGATAGCTGCCGCGGATGATCCCGCCGGCGATGTAAGCGAGCGCGGCGGCGAGCGCCGCCGCCGGTACTGCCAACCACTCGCGCCCTCGGCCCTGGGCTGCCGCCATCAGTCTTCGTCCCTCGCTCGTGACCCCGCTGCGCCGACCTGGTCCGAGCGGCTGCGCGAGCGAGGAAAGTTGCCCTACACAAGCACGTGGTCAGACGAAGTAGAACCGCGGGTGTGGATGCATCAGGAAAGCATGGTGCGAGATGTTCCACGCATACGCCCCCGCCATCGCGAAGATCACCCGGTCCCCGGCCCGCACCTCGGCGACCGGAATTCCCTGTGCCAGCAGGTCTTTCGGCGTACACAGCTGACCCGTCAACGAGATGGATCCGGTCGCCGAAGGTCGCGGCCAAGAATACGGCCACTCCGCCACCGGTACGACGACGAACGGCTGGTCATGCCCCTTCGTCGCAGGTGTCCGCAGGTGATGCGTACCGCCCCGGACCACGGCGAATGCCTCGCCCTGGCTGGTCTTCACGTCCAGCACCTCAGTCGCATAGAACCCGCAGTACGCCGTCATCGCGCGTCCCGGCTCGATCCGAAGCCGCAGCTCCGGTCGGCGATCGAGCAGCTTGCCCAAACCGTCGCCGAACTCTGCCCAATCGAACCGTGCCGTCGGGTCGGCGTAGTCGACCGCCATCCCGCCACCGACGTTCACCTCGTCGAACCGCAGCCCGTGCCGCGCAGCCAACGCGGCCGACCAGTTCACGATCTGCTCGGCCACCGCGAGGTGCTCGGCCGCACTCAGTCCGCTGCCGAGGTGCGCGTGGATCCCGCGCAGCCGGAGCTGCCGGCCGATCGGGCCGGCCAGCAACACCAACGCACTCGGCACCGCCGACGGATCCAGCCCGAACGGGCTCGGCCGCCCACCCATCGCCAGCGCGACCGACTGCAATGAGCCCTCGACCACCGGCACGTTGACCCGCAGCAGCACGTCGACATGCTGCTCAGGACCTAGTGCGGCCGCCAGTTGATAGAGCTCCTGCACGCTCTCCACGTGCCAGCGGTGCACCCCGGCCTCGACCGCCGCAGCGATCTCGGCCGGGGTCTTGCCCGGTCCTCCGAAGGCGAGCGGCGCACCGGGCGCCACCTGACGCACGTGTGCCAACTCGCCCGCACTGGACACCTCATAGCCGTCGACAGCGTCCCGCAGCGCCTCCAGTACGGCGGCCTCCGGATTCGCCTTGGCCGCGTAGTACAGCTCGACCGCCTCGGGCAGTGCAGCCCGGACCGCCGCAGCGTGGGCACGCAGCGCGCCCAGGTCGTACACGTAGGCAGGCAGTGCGTCAGCCGGCAGACCGGCAGCGAACTCGCGAACAGTCACCGCTCTGCCGCTGCCGCGAGCACCGACTCCGCAAGCGGCGACGGCAGCCGCACGTAACCGGCACTCCGGTCCGGCAGCCGGCCCCAACGCGTCAGCATGTTGGTCTTGGCAGGCAGCGGTACGCCGGCCAGCAGAGCGGCGAGCAGCGGCGGGCAGCCATTCGCCTCGGCGTGCTCCTCGATCACAGTCCGCACCTCGCCCCACAGGCGCCCCTCAAGCTCCGGGCTCAGGTCAGCGACCGCACCGAGCAGGTCAGAGACGTGATTGACGAGCAGGCAGTACACAACTCGGTCCCAGCCGCGCTGCGCGTCGTACGTCATCGGACCGGCGACATCCGCGGGCAGGCCCGCCAGGGTCTCGGTGTGCAGCTCGTCGACGAGCTTGGTGCCTTCCAGGTCGCGGAACAGCACCTGCACCGGCTGGTTGTTCGCGTCGACACCGATCAGCACGTTCTGCAGATGCGGCTCCAGCACGACGCCATGGTCGAGGTAGGCCGCCAGCACCGGCGGAACGAGCAGTCGCAGGTACGCCGCCCACCAGGACATGATCTCTGCGTCGTCAGCGCCCTCCAGCAGCAGCGAGATGTGCGCCGAGCTGGTCGCGTACTCATCAGCAACCGCAGCCGCCATCAACGGCGTCACCCCAGAACGCAGTACGTCGTTCAGCCCGGTCCGCACGATCAGCCCGAAGCCCTCGTACACCGACAGATCCGGAGTCCCGTCCGCACCCGGCAGAGCAAGCGTCCGGAACGCGGGCTCCCGCAGTACGGCGGCGTCGGGGAAGCGCGTCGCCAGGTCGGACAGGATCGGCGCGAGCAAACGGGTGAGCGCCACCGCACCGGTCATCTCGTACGCCGCGTTCTTGCGCAGGCAGTTGGTGATCCGGATGTTCAGGCTGAACTTGAGGAACGCATCCGGACCGGCCAGCGTGCGCACCGAGGACGTCGGCGTGAACGGCACCCCGCTGACACCGAGGTCGATCACGTCGCCACGCTCGACCGCCGCCTGGTACACCGGGTTGACCCGCAGCATCGAGAACTGCCACGGGTGTGCGGGCAGCAGCCGATAGCCCTCAGGAACCGCACCGAGGCCGTCGAGCAGCGCAGTGATCTCCGGGTCGAGGCTCTCCTCGGCGAGCAGCTCCGCACGCACGGCGAGGTGGCGCAGCTGGAACGCTGCTCGCGACTCCGGCCCGTACGCCGCCCAGTCGTCACGGTTCTCGGTCCGGGCCTTCGGTGCGGGGTGGAAGCGGTGCCCGAACAGCATCGCCTGCTCGGACTCGAGGAAACGGTCCGGACCGGCAGGCCGGGTCCGGTTCAGTCCACGGGTGACACCCTCGTGGCTCGACTCGATCTGCGGCAGGAACTCCTCGTTCTCGAAGCCGCTGCGCAGCGCGAGCTCACGCCGTACCAGGTCGGCCAGCTCACGCCAGGTCAGCTCGGACCAGAACGCGCCATGCTCCGCGAACACCGGGCCGCGGAACCGGTGTGCTCCGATCAACGCCGTACGGCGGAGCTCGACGCGCAGGAGCACGCCCGCGCGCGGCAATCGGAGCAGCAGCCAGCCGTCGTCGACAGCGCTCTGGTGCTCCGGAGCGGAGAGCTCGCGCAGCAGGCAGTTGAGCAGGGTGTGCGCGACCACATGGTCGGCACGCGGTACAGCGGTCGCAGCCGGGGGAAGGGACTGCATGACAGACATATGTGACTCCGAAGTCGTACGGGGACGAATGAGCAACGTGGCGGAAACGGCTGTGACCAAGGCGGCGGCGGTGCCGATCAGCACCGGTGCGGCTGCGCCGAACACACTGTTCGAGACAGCGGCGACGGCGCCGGCGGCGACCGCTCCGCCCTTGGAGAAGAATTCGACGGTACCGAACATCCGGCCGGGTGCGCGCCCTCTCGCCGCGTCCGCGGCCAGAATCGACAGACACACCAGACCGAGCGTCAACCCGATACCGAGCAGTACTCGCGCGACGACGAAACCAGGCAGGGTCCGGACCACTGCGTGCGCCGCCAGACCGAGGGCGACGAAGCCGAACCCGGCGGCGAGCCCACCGCGCGAGTGCTGAAGGAAACGTTTGTGACAGAGCCCTTTATGGGTGGCGCTGGCCAACACGAGATAACACAAGTGTGGCAACGCGAACAGGACCCCGGCAACTGCGCCTGAGGTATCAGGCATGCGCTTCTCGATCAGCGCGATCAGGTACGGGAACGAGATGATCGTGGCGAACACGAAACTGAACTCGAAGAAGTACAGCAGTCGCAATGTCCGTACCGGCGGCGGTGGTTGGGCCGGTTGTACCTCGTGCACCTCGACGATCGAGTGATCGGGTTCGGGCAGCAGCACCAGCAGTACGGCGGCCGCCAGCGGCAGCACGGCCATGATCAGGTACTGCCGATGCGGCGAGACCCACGGACTGAGTGAGCCGACCAGGATCGGTGCGACCACCAGCGCGGCGCGGGCACTGCCCTGCATCAGCGTGAGCGCCTTGGACAGCCGGTCGCCGGTCAGCGCCGCGGCGAGATAACCGTTGCTCGCGGCAAACGTTCCACCGAGGAAGCCCTGCAGGACGAGTGCGAGCGTGAAAGCCGGCAGGCTGTTCGCGAGGCCGGCCGCCAGGAACGCGATCGACAGGCCGAGCTGCGCCCGAAGGAGCAGCCGCTTCCGGCCGTAGCGATCGGCGAGCCGCCCCCAGAACGGTGCCCCGATCGCGCTGAAGACGGTCGGAACGACGTACAGGAGGCCGGCCAGGCGGCCGGTCGGATCGCCGAGGGACGGCAGGATCTCGGTCAGGTACGGCGGGAGTCCGAGGGCCGCGAATGAGGCGACGAAGTAGCAGCCCGCGATGGCGGGAACGTGCGCCCGGCTGAGACGCGGTCGTTGCTGGGTGACCGGGGGTGCTGTGGCGAGGACGGTCACCGCGCGAGCCGCAGATAGTTCGGGCCGGTTGTGTAGTGCTTGTTGATGTCGGCCGCGCCGGAGCGCTGTTTGCTCAGCAGGGTCCCCGCGGTGACCATCGCCTTGACCGGCAGCCGGTCCGCGTCCAGCAGGTCGGCTCGCAGCGCGGCGCCGACCGGGCCGAGCTGGTCAATGGCCTCGGTCAAGCGGGTGCGCAGAATGCCTAGCGAGTCGGCCAGCGGGATGGTGTCGGCGAGCGCGAAGGCCAGCGACGCCGTACAGAGGTGGCCGGTGATGGTGGTGAAGAGGTCGGTGAGGGCGCGATCGTCGTCGCTGAACATTCGCGGGTCGGTGAACTCCCCGCTGTCCGCACACCGCTGACGGTTGATGCGGAGACCGTCGTTGTCCTTGTAGAGCAGCCGGATCCGGGTCCGCCCGTCCACGCGGTCGAAGAGCACCGAGGTGTTCTGCTGATGGGATTCGAGCGCGATCCCGTAGCCGAACAAGGTGGTCTGCCAGTCCAGCAGCAGCGTGACGAACTCGTCGTACAGGTCGAGGATCTTGCCGTTGTAGAAGCGGTCGGCGAGGTGCTCGACGACCCGCCGGCCACTCGGAGCCTTTGCAGCGAAGGCGGCCAGCGGAACGGTCAGTACGTTGTCGAGACCGTCCGGGTAGCGGCGCAGCAGGACTGCGAACAGTTCGTGGCCGCTCTCGTAGTAGGTCTGCTCGTCCGCGTTCAGGATCGTTGTTGCGTAACGCGGTTCCTGCGCGATCACCTCGTGCATCAGCCGCTCCCCCGCCGCGCCGTCGACGAGCACCCCGGCCTTGATCGTCCGCCGGTTGCGGGCGCCCAGAGTTGCTGTTGCTATCGGCAACTTCAGGTGGAAGCGCGGGTCCTGGACGACGGCGACGGTCCGGGTCGACAGCGTCGGTACGACGTCGAGGTACGGGATCGGGCCGAGGACACCCTCGGTCACCTCCGTCAGCGGATGCACCGGCAGGACCGTGTGATCGGTGAGCTCGGGCAGGCCGATATCGGCGGTCGTCGGCCACCACTCCGGCCAGTCGGCCTTGGCCGGCCCCGGTACGGCGACCCAGCGGAGCTGGAAGGTCGGGTGGAACTCAGGGGTATAAGCGCGCACCTGGTCGGACGTGAACCCGATCCGCCCCCGCGCGGTCGGATAGACGGGATGATCCAGAAAGGCCGCCAGCGTGTCGAACGCGAGCGAGCTGCTGAGGCCCGTCCAGCCGGTCGGATCCGCGCCGTACCGCTGGGCGAGTCCGGCCAGCACCTCGGCCTGGACCTCGTCGTGCAGCTCCATCGTGACCAGCGTCTGCCGGCACTCATCCGCGAACGTGTCGTAGCCCCCGCGATCCTCGGCATCAGCGAGATCCCGCAGTACGGCGAGGATGTCGTCGAGGGCGGTCAGCTCCGTCCCGTCGACCGCGAGCAGCGGCCGGCGCGCGCCGTACTCAGCCTGGAAGCCGTCCACACCGACCGGCAGCGCGAGCACGCGGCCGCCGAGCGCCAGCTCGAGCCACGGCCCGTCGGCCCGCTCGACGAGCGTGCTGCGGGTGCGCAGTCCGAGCACATCCTCACGGATCAGAGTGGAGAGAACACGCAAGGTCAACGTTGTAGCTGCGCTCACGGCTCGATCGTCCAGACGCTCTCCGCGACGAACTCCACCGCGATCCGCTGCAGCGCCGCCTGGTCCGGGCCGATGCCCTGGATCACGCCGAGGTAGTCGCGGTTCGTCCGGTGGTACTCATGCGTGTCGCCGACCTCGCGGAAGGTCCGGTAGGACAGCGCGATGCCGTCAACCGTCCGGTCGAACGGCTCCGGCGCCGCGGTCAGCGTCCCGGCCCGGTCGGCACAGATGTAGAAGCTGTACGACGTCAGGTCGGTCCGCGCGCCGAGATCAGTCGGAAGCGGCTCCCCGAGGTACACCCGCAGCACGTGCTCGAAGTACGGAATCCCGAGGATCTCCACCAGCGCGAGGTCCAGCCGATCACCGATCGAGCGGTAGTTGACTTCGATCAGCCGAGCCCGGCCGTCCGCCTGTACGACGAACTCGGTGTGGCAGGCGCCGAACCCGATCCCGAGGGCCTCGATCTGGGCCAGCACCTGATCAGTGATTGACTGCGGATGCTTGACGAACTCCAGCGACAGCTCGATGAAGGCCGGCGGCTCGGAGATCGCCGTACGGAAGCCGCCGATCACCTGCCGGGTCGTGCCGTCGCCAAGCGTCTCGAGCGTGCGCAGGTCACCGGCCAGGAACTCCTCGACCAGCAGCACCGCACCGGACCGGCGCTCCTGCACCTCGGCGGCGAACTGAGTCAGACCGGCCAGATCCTCGACCAGCGCGACATCCTCACTCGCCACCCCCTCACGCGGCTTGACCACGCACGGGAACGGAATGTCGATCAGCGTCGCCGGATCCTGCCCCGGAGCCAGCTCAGCCGCCCAGACCCTGTCGAGCCCGGCCGCACTCAACCAGCGCCGAGCCTCCGCCTTGTTCTTGGCCCGGTACGTCGTCTGCCAGTCCTTGCCCGGAAGCCCCAAGTACTGGGCCGCGAGCGCGGTCTGCGTCTGCAGGTGATCGCTGTTGCTGAAGATCCCATCGGGCGTGTGGTGCCGGGAGATTTCGCCGATCACCTCACGGAAGTCCCGGACCGCGCACTCACGGATCTCCGGTGGCTGCGGAAAGTCCTTGTACGCCTGGCGATGCGCGTCGACCGAGTCGGTCAGCACGGTCACGTCGAGCCCGAGCCGCGCGGCCGCCGGCAGAAAACCTTCGGTGACGGAATCGGTCGGATTGAGAGCGAGCAGATACAGCCGCATACCGAACGAGTCCTCCTGAACTGGGCGAGTGACTCGATCTTCTTCGGTAAGCCTACCCTTAGTCAATCCAGAGCTGGCCGGAACAGAGAGAGGTCCGTCACGCCGTGCGCAAAGGCCGGGCCGAAACGGGTCACAGGGTCAGCCAGCCGCTGACGTTGTGCCAATGGTTGCCTTCAGCAAGATGCTCGGCGATGGCGCGTTCGAGGCGGGTACGGCGAGGTAGCTCCGCACCCGGCGGGAGGTCGAACACGAAGGTGACGACCTCCTCGTCGGCCTGGGAGACGACTGTCTCCGGGGTGAAGCGGCGCTGGAAGCGGAGGATGTTGGAGTCGTCGGGCAGGTAGTCGGCCAACTGCGGGTCGAGCAGCCAGGAGGTACAGATCGCGCGCTTGTACTCCTCGGCCGGGAAGTGCTGGGCGAAGAAGGGCCGGGCCGCGGCGAGCGACGCATCACAGGCGTCGGGAGTGAGCGGCCCGTCGCCAGGGATGTGGATGTCGAGCCCGGGCTCGCCGTGCCGGGCGATCCGGTCGAACTGGAGTCGGCCGAGGCGGTAGAGACTGCCTCGGAAATGTCGACTGAACCAGTACGGCCGGACAAGCTGCCCATCGCGGACCCGGGCTCCGAGCTGGCGCATCGTCGCCTGGGAGACCTCCGGCGGGACTCCACGGGCGGCGTGCCAGGCGAGGATGTCCGGCAGGATCGTCAGGTAGGCGTACAGCGGAAGCGAGCCGCTGTCCGGACGCCACGAGACGCTGCTGTCCAGCGTCCCGAGGTCGCGCCGCAGCCCGGCGACCGCCGCACCGAGTTCTTCCGCGTCCGGCGGCGACGCGAGAACCACCGCCTGTTCCGTCTCCGGAATACCGACCCAGCTCATCCGCTCAAGCATCAACCACGACCTTCAGATAGCCACCGCCCGCAGACACTGCCTTGACCGGCTGGTTGTTCAGCGTCACCTTCTGCACGCCGGGTGCGTAGATCCGCAGGGTAACCGGGGCCGGCGTCGCGACCGACCGGCGGATGTCGATCCGCACGGTGTCCCCGGCGTACTGGATCGCAGCGTTGTCCACCTTCCTGGATGCCTCGACGTACGTGCGGCCGTCGACGGCGACCGTTGTCCGCTGCAACAGGTCGACGCTCTGCACCGAGCTGGTCCGCTTGATCAACGCGAACCCCTCGTCGTACAGGAGGTCGTCCCGTCCCCCGGCGGCCAGGTCGACGCGCACGTGCCCATCGGTGATCCGCTTGACCGAGGCAACAGTCGGTGCGGTCTCCAGCAGGGTCGTGTACCGCGTCGCCGTCACCCCATCACGCCGAGCCAGGACGAACGGGATCGCCGTACCGGTGGATGCCGTCCCCGGCCCTGTCTCGTGCAGAACGGTCGTTGCCTCGGGCTCCAAAGCGGTCAGCTTCAGACCACTCGACCAGCTGCCGGTCCATCGACCATCGCCGGCATTGCCGACGGCAACGTTCTTGAGCAGGTGATAGCCGAAGTTCGTGTTCGCCGGATCAAGCACACAACACGGCGCGGGAGCCATCGGCACCGTCCCGATCGTCAGCGCGCCGGCACCATGCCAGGACTGGTCGAAGCGATGCGGTTTGGTGCCCTTGGCATCGAAGACGTCGAGCGTGTAGTCATCGGTCATCAGCACCGCGCGCTCCAGCTCGACATCACTCGACGCGGGCACACTGGCATACGCACCCTTGACCTCCGCGTCCGCGACCTGCAGCCGCGGCGTCGTACCGAAGTACTTCAACGTGCCGCGCAGGTTCCGGTCCTGGCTCGTGCCGTCCACCACGACGGTGTTGTGCGAGACCGTCTCCCGGTACCAGTTCTCGGTCAGGTCCGCGTTCGAGGCGCCGTACACCTGACCGAGGTCGGTCGACTGCAACCCACTCGCACCGACCACGTCCAGATGCAGCTTGTCGGCATGCCCGTGCGTCCCACCCGCGATGCCGTAGTCAAGCCGCAGGTAGTTCGCCTGGAACGCGTCGATCGCATGCTCGAAGCTCAGCACAGCCTGGAAGGCCGCTGAGGTTCGCACCTTGACCGTCTGGGTCGGCACCTCGGCCTGCACCCGGTGCTTTCCCGCCTTCGTCCCCAGTACGGCGCCGTCCTTGTCCAGGAATGTCAGCTCCACTATGCCGGCCCCACTCAGCGTCAGCGAGCCCACGTTGCCGCCTTGTACCGGGACCTCTCGCGTGCCGTGGACCAGCAACTGGTTCGACCACAGGTCGACCTGGTCGAACCACAGCATGCCGGTCCCCCGGTCACTTCCCAGACTCAACCGGACCGATCGGGTCGACGACGGCACGTCCGCGTCGACGTCGTACGCCGTCCAATCCGGGTCCCGCCGCACTGCCACACTCTTCGCCGACAACACCTTGCCGCGCCCATCGAGGAAGCTCATCGTCAAGCGCCCAGCCGTGGCCGCCGAGGTCTTTGCCATCGCCGACAACCGGATGGTCGGGGTCCGCCGACCGTCGAGCGGCACGTCCTGCCGCAACCCACGCGGGCCGGACAGGTCGGCAGCCACGCGAGCCGCGCGCTTCCCGTCCATCACCACATCGGTCACCCAGGAGGCCCCGTCCAGCTTCCAGTACGCCGGTACGCCGTTCGCTGTGGCCTCGTCCTCCAGCCCGGGATTCGGGGCCAGGTTGCGTCCGTTGTGCGACTGCAGCACGGCCTCGCCGAGACTGGCGAAGTTCGTGCTCCCGACCCGCAATCCGGAGCTCGGCGGGATGGTGTCGGCGCCGTACCGCAACGCCCATCGGTCCGTCCGCGGCACCTTCGCGTTCGTGTACGCGTAGTCGAGCGCGGCCGCGAACCGCGGATCGCCGTACTGGCCATAAGCGAACTCGGCGAACTGCGTGAAGCTGACCCCGAACCGCCGACCCCAGTTGCCGCCGTCACCGGCCGCCGGAACGGTCAGATCCGGATACAGATAAGGCAGCAGCACGGAGTACATCTGCTTGAAGCGCGGATCGCTGACGTAGTCGTGCTCACCGCGAGCTGCGATCGCCAAGCTGGTCAGCGCCTGCAACGCGTAGACGTGATAGCTGGCCGAGCCCTCCCACCACCAGCCGTCGTCCATCCGGGCCTTGCTCAGCAGGAACTCCAGCCCGTCCTCGGAGTCGTGCAGCGCATACTCCTTGTACGCCGCATCGTTGAGCGCGGCACCGATCCCGTAGATCCCGGCGTCGTTCCAGGCTTGGAAGTTCGAGGTGGACGTCGGCCACGAGATCATCAGGTCAGCGAGTGGGCGAAGCAGGTTCTGCTCGATGTCGACCCGCTCGGCCGGCGTCAACGCCTCATGGATCAGGTCGTACGCATCGATCAGCGCGATCGACGAGACGGCCTCGTCCAGCACCTGGTAATGCACCCGGCCGTAGAGCCCGTTCAACGGCACCGAGACGAACTGGTCGGCGTAGTACTGCAGGATGTCCCGCGCCTTCGCCGCGTACTGCGGACCGCCCGTCAGCTGATACGCGAGTCCCAGATCCGCCGCGCCCTGAGCCGCGTTGTTGTGCCAGGTCTCGATCCACGCGCTGTCATAGGGCTCGCCGGTGTAGACCTTCCCGTCGATCGGGCAGGTGTGTTCGGTCGGCTTGTCGTAGTCGAACCGCAGGCTGGTATTCGTGCCGGGACACTTGTAGTTGCCGGTCCACGCATTGTGGAACATCGTCTTGTCGAGGGGACGCGGCAACCAATTGTCCGCCTCGGTCTTCACCACCCTGGTGTAAGCGTCCTTCGCCCAGCCCTGGTGCGCGATCTTCTGCCGGAGCGCGTCGATTTCGCTTGCTGTGTTGAAGACCTGCGGCCGTTCACCACGGACTGCCGCCGTCGCCACGGTCATCTCGAGCCAGGCCGTCTGGGTCAGGTCCGGCGCGCCGGCTGGGCTCGCGAGCAGCTTGACCTCACGCGTCGTACCGGCCGCTTGTCCGTTGGGTACGGCAACAAACACCTGCACCTGAGCTGATTGACCAGGAGCCAGGGCGATCGTGTCGGTCTCGAGCCGGGCCGAGTACGGCGCCAACGCCGACTGATCGAGGCTGAGCCGGAAGGTGTCGGCAACCTCGCGCCGATTGGTGATCGTCGCGTAGTGCACGACTTCGGAGCCGGCGGCAACCGACTTGGCGACCGTGTCCGGCGACACCCACCCCGATTCGGTGCTCACACTCACGTTGTCGATCCACGCCGTACCGGTCGCGTTCGTGACCGCGGGAATCACCTGGATCCGCTGGGTCTTCGCGGGCAACCGCATTGTCCCGGAGATCCGCGACCAGCCACGAGTCCCGGTGATCACCCCGGCCACGATCGACGAACCTGTGTAGACGGTCTGCCCGTTCTCGACGTACGAGAAGCTGAGGCTGACGCGCAACCCACCCGGCACGTCGGTGAAGTCCGACGACAGCAGTTGATCCGTCTTCACGTCCGCTGCCACGGTGACCACCGGCCAGACGGCCTGGTCGACCTGTGTCGTGACGAACCCGCCGACCTTCTTCCCCGGCACGCCCTTCAGCCGCATCGCGCCCGCCTCAAGGTCATAGACCTGACTCAGGTACGGCGTACACCAGCCGGCGGCCGGGCAGTTCGGATCGCTCGTCGTGGTCTCGAAGCCCGGGTTCGCGGCTAGGTTGACCGGTGCACTCGCCGCGACCCGCAGGTCGTCGAACCGGACCGTGCCCACCGCGCGATCGAGCGCCACACTGACGAACGCCGAAACCGTCCCGGCCGGCACCGCGTACGTGGCGCTTTGCACAGTCCAGTCCTGGGTGCCCTGCAGCCGCACGCCCTGCCAGTTCTTCACGCCTGCCGCGTTCACGAACGCGATGTAGAGCTTGGCCGCATTGTCGGCCGACGGACCTTGAACGACACCGTCGAGCTTGACCCGGCCGGACACCGTCACCTTCGCAGTACGCCGAGCGTCGAGCCCGAAGGAGGCCGAGTTCGCACCCTCCCAGGCGGTACCGGTCGACGAGGTGACTTTCAGAGCACCGGAGTCCACCGTCGCGCGGCTCGATGCGGTCCAGCTGGAGATCCCACCCTCGAAGGAGGGATTCACCACCAGATTGCCGGGTCGCGTCGGTACGTCGTCCGGCGCGGCCTGCGCGGCGACCGGTTGGAGCACAGCCGCGATCAGAGCAACAGCCAACAGATAGGGCTTCATTGCTGAACCAGCTCTCGGGTCGCCGCACCGCAAGAGGCACGGATGACCAGCCGCGGACGCAGCTGGACCTGATGAATGGGGGCCGTCTCACCCTGGGTGAGGCGACGCAGCAACAGTTCGGCGGCGAGCGCTCCGACCTCGGCCTTCGGTGGTGACACCGCAGTGAGCGGCACCTCCCCCAGGTCGGCCACTTCGTCGTCATAGGCAACAATCGCCAGGTCGCCGGGGACCTCCAGTCCGAGCCGGCGGGCGTGCAGCACCAAGGCCGAAGCGTCCCGATCGCCCAGGCAGAACACCGCGCTGACCTCATTGGCCGCGCAGGTCCGGACGTACTCGGCGAGCTCCTCGGTGCTCCAGACCTCGCGACGCTGGTTGACCTCGGGGACCACCGGCAGACCGAACTCCGTGATCGCCGCGTCGAAGCCCGCCTGCACGGCATCCGCCGTACCGGTTCGAAGGCGTCCGAGGTGGCCGATCCGGCGATGGCCGAGCTCGGTCAGGTGCCGGACAGCGGCGTACGCACCGCCTTGATGGTTGGTGCAGACGTACGGCGTCGCGTCGTCCAAGGTGGGGTTCGGCGGCCGGCGCTCGATCAGCACGTACGGGACCGGGAGCTCCGGCAGGTCCTGGAAGAACAGGTCGGGGTCGTCCATCAGATGCAGGTTCGGGACCAGCAGCAGGCCGTCGACACCGGCTTGGAGCAACTGCCGGGTCTGCTCGGCCTCGACGTCGAGGTTGTATTCCGAGCTCGACAGGATCACCCGAACGCCGGCCGCACTGAGCACGCGCTCGATGCCCTCGATCACCTTCGGGTAGAAGTACGACGTCGACGGCACCAGCACGCCAACGAACCGGCGCTGCAGCCGGATGCCGGACGGCTGGGCGAGCACGTAGGTCCCGGACCCTTGCCGCCGCTGGACGATGTCGTCCTCGATCAGCAGGTCGACCGCCCGCCGGACGGTGTTGATCCCGACCCCCGCCGACCGGGCCAGCTCCGGCTCGGTCGGCAACCGGCCGCCGACCGTCCAGACCCCGGTCGAGATCTGCTCGCGCAACTGCTCGGCCAAGGCCCGGAACTTCATCCCGCGCGGGACATCGGCCAACCCCTGCTCGCTCGTCATACCGGACATCGTGAAAGCGAATTCAATCCTCGTCAAGGCGTGTATTAGGAATGAATCTTGAGCTATTGCGTGCAAATGTTGCAGCAAGCACGCTGAGCGGCACAGCAACGCTGGTTATTCATTCTCCCAACGGAAGGTATTTCCATGAGGCGAGGAATCCGCTCACTGGCCCTGCTCACCGCCCTCACCCTGCTGACCGCAGGACTCGTCCAGGCCCCGGCCTCGGGCCGCACCACCGCCCTGATGATCAACACCTTCGAGCGCCCGGCGTCGCAATCGGCGTACCCGCGGGCCGCCTGGGCGACCGACGGCTGGAATGCCGACTGGGACGAAGGGATGAGCACCCGGACCTGGATCGACGGCGTCAATTTCCACCACAACGGCAGCAAATCACTGCGCGTCTTCTACCCGAAAGGCAAGATCGGCCCGGCCGATTCCGGCGCCCAGGCACCCTTCAAGCTGACCAAAGCCCGTGAGTACTACGTGTCCCAATGGGTCAGATTCAGCAGCGACTTCAGCTGGGGCACCACCGAGTACGCCGGCAAGGTCGGTGTCGGTCTGGCCGGCGGCGCCGCGTGCTCCGGCGGCCAGGCCTGCGACGGCTACAACGGCTTCTCGTCGCGGCTGATCTGGCGCAGCGGCGGCAAGGCCGCGATCTACTACTACTCGATGGGCCATGACGGCGTGTACGGCGACTACGTCGAACTGAAGAACAGCGCCGGCACCGTCTTCACCTGGCAGCGCGGCTCCTGGGTGAACGTCGTCCAGCGCTTCCGGGTGAACACCGTGACGGACGGACAGGCCAACCCCGACGGCCAGATCCAGGTCTGGTTCAACGGCGTCTCGGCCGCGAACATCTCCGGCCTGCGCTTCGTCCGCAACGCCGACCAGGTCGATCGCGCCTACTTCTCGTCCTTCGCCAGCGGCGCGACCGCCTCCTTCGCCCCCGCCAACGACTCCTGGATCTGGTACGACGACCTCAAGGTCTCCACCCAGGCCTCGGACATCTGCGAGCTCAGCTCTTGCTGAGACTGCTCAGAACGCTGCCCACGGCAACCACCAGGACCAGCGCGCACAACCGCAGCCCGAGCGCGTAGCCGCTGGTCAGCGCCTCGGGACTGCTGCTCACACCGGAGTGGTGATGCGCGGCCGTCCCGAGGGAGGCGCCGATCTGCCGCGTGCTGTTCAGCAGGCCCGACACCTACCCCATCGGTCTCACCGCTCTGGTCGACGGACTGATGGCTGCCGCGACAACTTAGACTGCTGCCGATGAAGATTTCGCATGTGGTGTGGGACTGGAACGGCACTCTGCTGCACGACAACGAGATCGTGCTGGCCGCGGTGAACGAGGTGTTCGTCGAGTTGGGCGGTACGGCGATCACCTGGCCGGACTGGCAAGCGGCGTACACGCGACCGATGCGGGTCTCGTACGAGGCAGTCCTGAAGCGGCAGCTCAACGAGGACGAGTGGGCCCAGGTCGACAAGCTCTACCACGACCGGTACGACGCGCTGCTCGCCGAAGCCCTACTCGCCGACGGCACCCTGGACGTACTGAAGCAGCTGGCCGAGTCCGGCCGGACGCAGTCGCTGCTCTCCATGTGGTTCCACGACCGGCTGACGCCGACGGTCGACGAGTTCGGCCTGACCTCCTACTTCACCCGCATCGACGGCCTGGTCGCCGAGGTAGGTGGCGGCTCCAAAGCGGACAGCCTCACCCGCCACCTCGAGGCGCAGAACCTCGACCCGGCAACCGTCGTACTGATCGGTGACGTGGTCGACGACGCCAACGCAGCCCGAGCCGCCGGCGCCGGCGCCATCCTCGTCAGCACCGGCGCCATGAACCGAGACGCACTGGAAGCCACCGGCTGCCTCGTCACCAACTCCATCCAGGACGCAGTCGCCCTCCTGCGGTAGCCCTGCTTCAAAAACGTCAACGTCCGAAGGTTCAGTGGCCGCCGGCGGCGGGCGAATCGCGCCTTTGTGGAACCAAATGTCCGCCCAGCGGCAGCGAGGTTCCACAAAGCGAGCGGATCCGAACTTCCACCGCCGCCCCGCGAGACCGCCCGCCCGGTTCGCTGGCCGGTACTTTTCCTGGGGATAGAGACCAGAACTTACCGCCTACCGTCACCCCGCCCACCTCAGCCGTAGCCCGGAAGCTCAAACAACCGCAACCTCGGTCACCGGGCTCGCCATCCCCGTGAGCCATAGAACCGCTCAGCCACCCGCCTCAGTAACACCGGCCGCAGCGGCGACCAGCCACCGCGTACGCCGCCGGCCGGATCCAATCGGCCGGACAGGACGAGCACCTTCGGGACGGAGAGGCTCCTGGCCAGCCGAAGTCCTCGGCCACCGCGACCGATCACCCGTCGCGATCCCGCTCCCCAAACCGGTTCGGGGAGCGTCTCGCCCTCCCGGAGGGCGAACCGGGGAGCGTTCACCCCCCAAATCGGTCTCAAATCCTCCCCAAACCAGTTTGGGGAGGATCCCGCCCGCCAGTTCGCGACAGGCTCCCAGCGGCAGTGGATCCCCGCGAAGCCGAGCTTCCGCTCGCTGGGCTGTGCCCCGGCGATCGTCACCCTGACTCGCGCATGGAACCCCACTTCGCGGGCACCGGGCGCAGTGAGTCGGCGAACGGAGGAGACTGTGAAGATCGGGTACTTCCTGTCGAGCGAGGAGTACACACCCGCCCAGCTGATCGAGCAGGCGCGGATGGCGGAGGATGCCGGCTTCGACGGGTTGTGGATCAGTGACCACTTCCACCCCTGGAACGACGAGCAGGGCCAGAGCGCGTTCGTCTGGTCGACGATCGGCGCGATCTCGCAGGTGTGCGAACTGCCGGTGACTACCGCGGTGACCTGCCCGACCGTGCGGATCCATCCGGCCGTGATCGCGCAGGCCGCGGCGACCAGCGCCGTACTGCTGAACGGCCGGTTCCGGCTCGGGATCGGGACCGGTGAAGCGCTGAACGAACACGTCCTCGGGACAGTCTGGCCGACAGTAGATGTCCGGCTGGAGATGCTCGAGGAAGCGGTTGAGGTGATGCGGCGGCTGTGGACGGAGGAGGGGTTCGTCTCCCATCACGGTAAGCACTACACCGTGGACACCGCCCGGATCTACACCCGCCCGGAGGAGCCGTTGCCGGTCTACATGTCCGGCTTCGGCCCCGAGGCCACCGATGTCGCGGCACGGATCGCCGACGGCTACATCACGACGGCGCCCGACGCTGAGCTGGTCGATCGCTTCCGCACCAACGGCGGCGGCAGCAAGCCCGCGCAGGCCGGGTTCAAGGTCAGCTACGCGCCGACCGAGGCCGAGGGGATCGAGCAGGCACACCGGATCTGGGGCAACTCGGGCCTCCCTGGTGAGCTTGCCCAGGTCCTGCCCTCACCCCGTCATTTCGAGCAGGCGAGCCAACTCGTCACGAAGGAATCGACCGCCGAATCGGTGACCTGCGGTCCGAAGGCCGACGACCACGTCGACGCCTTCACGCCGTACGCCGAGGCCGGCTTCGACGAGGTCTACGTGGCGAACATCGGCCCGCACGCCGTCGACCTGATGAACCTCTACCGAACCGAAGTACTCCCCGAACTCCGCCGCCGTCACCCTTAGGAGGAACCATGAGTACCAATCCCATCCCGGTCCCGCCCGTCGAACCGCTGCCCGACCTGACCGATCCCGTGCCGGACAGCGGCCGGCCGGACCCGGACCTCGATCCCACCCCCGCCCCGGCTCCCAACCCCGACGAGGACCCGAACGAGCAGCTCCCGCATCTCCCTGACTAACGCAGTCCGGACGACTCACCAGCCTGACCCCCAGTCCCGGTCGCTGCGGTCCCGGATCTGCCGGGTTTGCGTGGCACTACTGCCGCTATATGGCAGTAGCGCCACGCAAAGGCGGGATTCGGGGGCCTCAGCCGCACGAGCTGGATCAGGTTGCTGGGTGGCCTTCGGCGTGCACAGCCAAGAGGTCAGCGATCGCACGATTGCACGGGGTCGGTACGCCGAGCGCCCGGCCGCGGTCGACGACGTCGCCACTGAGCCATGGGACCTCGAGCCGGCTTCCGCGGTTCAGGTCGTGGTGCATCGACGAGGTCATCTCGGCCGCGGCCTGATCGACGAAGGCGAGCCGGTCGTCGGCGAAATCGGCCGGGATCGGCACGCCCTGGGCGCGCGCGACCTGGACGACCTCGTCCATCACGTCCCACAAGAACGCGCGCGAGCGCGGGTTGTCGCGGATCGGGCCGATCGGGGTCCGGGTGCTCGTCGTCATCCCGGACAGGCCGACCAGGAAGACGAACTTCTCCCAGACCGCCCGCTCGATCTCGTTGCTGACAGCAACATCAATGCCACCCTCGGCACACGCGGCCCGGAATGCCTCGACGCGCGCCGACGAGCTCCCGTCGTACTCACCGAAGACCAGCCGCTGCAGCTTGCCGGTGTGCTTGATGACACCAGGCTCGGCGATCGTCGCCGCGATGTAGGCGACCCCACCAACGACATGCTCGGGCCCGAGAATCCGACGCAGCACATCATCCTTGACCACGCCGTTCTGGAACGACACCACGGCGGTCTCCGCAGCCAGCAACGGCTTGATCAACGCGGCCGATTCCTCGGTGTCCCACAGCTTCACGCCGAACAGCACGACGTCCGCCGGCGCGAGCTCGGACGGATCATCCGTCACCTCGACCGTCGGCAGGTGCAGGTCACCCAACTCACTCTCGACCCGCAACCCCTTCGCCCGCAAAGCCTCCAACTGCCGCCCGCGAGCCACGAAGGCAACCTCATGCCCCCCCCCCCCCCCGAAATACCCGCCGATCCCACCCGTCCCCATCACCGCGATACGCATGCGACCAGCCTCGCACAGCCGGTGGGAGCGACCTTCGGCCGACGGATTGCGGGACGCTTACCGTCGAGACCTTTGCGTAAAGATGTGCTTACTGGGCGAGAATGCGCGGGTTCGCGCTTGCCCGACCGGCCTTCCCAAGGGTTCGATAGCGGGTGTGGAGCAGACTGAGCAGGACGGCGGGGTCTCGTACCGGACGTTGATCTGGTTGGCGGTGGCTGCGTTCTCGACCGGGATCGACGGGTATGTGCTGGCGGGACTGCTGCCGGCTATTGCTGACGACCTGCGGGTCAGCGAGGCTGCGGCTGGTCAGTTGATGACCGTCTTCGCGTTGACCTCGGCGATCGCCGCGCCGATCCTCGGTACGGCGACCAGTCGGTGGGAGCGGCGCCGGACCATCGCGTGGTCACTCGCGGTATTCGTCGTCGGGAACCTGATCGTCGCGCTCGCACCGAACTACGGGGCCGCGATCGGCGGCCGTGTGGTCGCCGCGCTCGGTGGGTGCCTGCTGAACGCCGCGATCCTGGCCTACGTGATCGCGCAGACGCCGATCCGGCATCGCGGCAAAGCGCTGTCGTTCGTCCTTGGCGGTTGGATGACCGCGACCGCCCTCGGTGTACCGGTCGGCCTGGTGATCGGTCAGTCCAACTGGCGCTTCCCGATGGTCCTGGTGGCGGTCGTCGGCACGATCGCCCTGATCGGCATCCTGCTCAAGCTGCCGCACTTGCACCTGCCCGCCGGCTCCCTGGCCGACCGGCTCCGGCCGCTCGGTCAGCCGCGGCTGCTGGCCGGGCTCCTGGTCACGGTCGGCATCCTCTGCGCGAGCTACACCTGCTTCACCTACGCGACCCTGATCTTCGCGCCGACCTTCAAGGCCGACTGGGTGATCATCCTGATCATGTTCGGCTACGGCCTGAGCAGCATGCTCGGGAACGCCGTGACCGGCCGGCTCACCGACCGCTTCACCCCGCTCCGGGTGCTGACCGTCGTCCTGGCCGGACTACTGCTGAACTCGATCATCGGCGGTGTCGCGCTCAGCGTCGCGCCGTTCACGCTGGCCGCCGTGATGGGGCTGCTCTGGTTCTTCCTGGCCGGTGTCGGCAACGGCGGCGCCGCCGTCCCCCAGCAGGCGCGGCTCGGTTCGCTCGCCCCGGACTCCGCCGCGATCGTGATGGCCCTGAACGGCAGTGCCATCTCGCTCGGTGCGGCGCTCGGCGGCGGCCTCGGCGGAATCACCTTGGCCACCGGCGCGGCACCGCACACCCTGCTCGGCGTCGCCGCCGTCATCCTCACCATCACCCTCGGGCTCCACCTGATCGTCGCCCGAGAACCGCACCGCACAGCAGCGCAGTGAGGTGAGGCCCCCCGATCGCACCCCCACGGCGATCGGGGGGCCGCGATCACTCAGGCGGGGCGACCACCTCTCGCCCCGCCGCCCGCCAGGCCTTGAGCCCCCCGTCCAGGTGCGCCACATCGGCGTACCCCAACGTCTGCAAGGCCTGTACGGCGAGGGCCGAGCGACCGCCGGACGCGCAGTACAGAATCGTCGCGCCGGCCGGATCGAACTCCTCGCGGTGGTACGGGCTCGCCGGGTCGGCGTAGAACTCCAGCATCCCCCGCGGCGCCGGAACCGCGCCCGGAATGACGCCGTCCCGACTCACCTCGTCCGGTTCCCGGATGTCGATCAGAACGACCGCACCGGAGTCGAGACCCGCCGCGACGTCATCGACGGTGAGGTTGCGAATCTCGCTCCTGGCCGCAGCGACCAGATCCTGGACCGACTTGGTTGTACCCATGCTGGCCATCTTTCTACTAACACTGGTCCCCCGTTGATCAGTGATCCCGGCTATTCAACGGCCCTGACCGTAAGTCCCACATCCGTGCTTTGTACGGAAGTTTCCCCAAATCCGGCGAACATGTAGGTAAGCTCCCTCCATGGAGCCGGGGGGCGTTCCCGAGGTCTTGCGCGCGGCAGGGGTGACGCGACGCGAGGCGGAGACGTTCCGTCTTGTCGCGGAACGACTGGACAACCAGGAGATTGCCGAGCGGCTGCACGTCTCGAAACGCACGGTCGAGAGCCACGTCTCGTCACTGCTCCGCAAGCTCGGCGGGACCACTCGCCGCTCACTGGTCGAGCTGGGCGCGCAACAGCGGGACACCGGATTTTCGCCGTTACCCCGGCCACTTTCGACCTTCATCGGGCGCGAGCAACAGCTCGCCGAGCTCACCGAGTTAACGAGCACCCAGCGACTCGTGACGCTGACCGGCCCACCCGGCGCCGGCAAGACCCGACTCGCGCTCCAACTGGCCGCGAGCCGAATGCCGACCGCCGTACTGATCGATCTGGCGGCCAGTTCTCCAGCCACGGTCGAGCGCGCTTTCGCTGACGCACTCGGCGTCGAGAGTGCCGGCCGCGCCGCCTTACGCGGAGCCGTAGCGGACACTCCGCTCTGGCTGCTGGTCGACAACTGCGAGCACGTGACCTCCGAGGCCGCCGACCTCGTGGCCGATCTACTGACCACCACAAGCACCGTCTCCGTGCTCGCGACCAGCCAGGGTCCGCTGCACGTCACCGGCGAGGTCGTGTACGCCGTACCGACGCTGGAGCTCGCGAGAGCCGCGCAGCTGTTCCTTGATCGGGCTGGTAGCGCGTTACCCGACTTCGAGATCTCACCGGCCACCCTGCGCGACATCACCACGATCTGCGAACGCCTGGACGGGTTGCCGTTGGCAATCGAGCTGGCGGCCGCCCGGATCCGCTCCTTCTCCCCCGCCGAACTGCTCGCCCACCTCGACGACCGGTTCGCCGTACTGACCGACGGTCCGCGCGGGCCGACCACCCGGCATCGCGCCCTCGAACACGCGGTGCGCTGGAGCTACGACCTGCTCGATCGCGATCAGCAGCTCCTGCTCGAACGCTGCTCGGTCTTCCCGGCCGGCTTCGACTACGACACCGCGGTCGCCGTCCTGGCCTATCCACCACTGGCCGCCGACGACATCGCACGACACTTCCCGTACCTCGTCGATCGCTCCCTGATCGCGGCTCGGCGCCGTGGGCGGGCGACGGAGTACCGGCTGCTCGACAGCATCCGCTTGTTCGCGCATCGGCAGCTCGCACAGCCGTATCGCGCCCGCTCCGAACACGCGCGCCACCATCTGACCCGCGCGGTCGAGCTCGTTCCCGACCTTCAAGGCCGGGATCAGGACGCCGCCTTGTCGTGGCTGGTCAGCCGCCGGACCGACCTCGACGCCGCCATGTACTGGACTCTTGAGAACGGCGACAGCCACGCAGCCTGGGAGTTCTTCGCCGGCATCGGTCTGGCCTGGGAGATCCTCGGCCACCCCGGCTGGCTGTTCGCATGGCTGGACGACCTGCTCGGCAAACCGCTGCCGAGCGGACCACTCGGTACCCATGCCGCAGCCACTCTCGCCTTGCAGATGTGGCATCGCGATCCGGCACGCGCCGCCGCCTTCGCCGCTCAGGCCGCGGAGTCCGCCGACGACGACACCCGCCCGGTCGCCGATCTCGCACTCGGCTGGACCCGGCAGGACGACAACCCGGACGAAGCGATTCAGCTGCTCGAGCGAGCCGCATCCGGCGTCGACCCAACCAGTTGGACGCATGCGCTCGCGCTCGTCTGCCTGGGCGCCGTCGTACCGGATGCGGAGCGTGCCCTTGAACTGCTGACCCAAGCCGCCACCGACTACGAACGGCTGGGCGACCAGATCGGCCGCGCGAGCTCGCTCTACCGGATGGCCGAGCTGGCGGTCCGGGTCGAGAAACATCTGGAAGCAGCGGTCGGCTGGATCGACGACGCGCAACAGATTGCCGCGCGCAACGGTCATCAGCTGCACTGGCCGCGGGCCGAACTCGTCGAAGCCGAGCTAGCTCTCCGCCTCAATCAAGACGCTGACCACGCCGACCGATTCGTTGCCCTGCGCGCCGAATTCCGCCGGCTCCTCGACTGGCCGAGTGCCGAACGCTGTGATGCGGCGCTGGCCCGGATCGCCCAAGCAGATCAGGCGCGGTGATCCGCGGCCAGCTCACGAGCCACCGCGAGCGTGGCCTCGTCCAGCACCGCCGGCTCCAGTACGGCGCTCTGCGCGTACGCCGCGCGTAGTCGCAGCTCGACGGACTCCGCGCGACCGGGAGCCTCCGTGGCAATGGACCCAACCGAGGCCGGGTCGAACGGCAGATCCAGCTGCCGGTAGATCTCCGTGAGTAGCGGCCGCAGCAGGTCGTCATCACCAAGCACCACGAGCGCACTGAACAGCCAGCCGTTGCGCACAACGCGTTGCCCGGTCCCGATCAGCTTCACCACTCCACGCGCGTTGACGCTGTGCGCACCCGGGCAATACTCCCCCGGTACGGCGCCCACTCGCGCGTCGATCCCGAGATCGCGGAGCACACCGGCGTACACGTCGCCGTAGTGCGCGAACCGCGACTCCATGCCATCCGGAGCGAGCCGCTCATGTCTCACGTGGTCAACCACCAGCGCCTCGGTCGTATACGCGACCGGCCGCCCGCCAACCGCCCGGACCAGCGGCTCGAACCCAGCGTCCCGAGCAGTCTGTACGGCGGCCGCGAAGCCCGGCAGCCGCGTATCCCGGCGGCCGAAGACCACGACCGGATCCGCCGGCCGGTAGATCCGAAGCGCCTCGTCGATCGCGCCATCCGAGGCGCGCCGTACCAGCGCGTGGGCTACCGCAAGCTCGAGAGCTTGTTCGCCTGGTTGCAGAGGACCCGCGTACACGTGCACGTCGGAATGGTGCCACGGGGCACTAGGGTGCCCGTATGGAGGACGCCAGCCCAGAGGTCCAGGAGCGGGTCCGCGCGAGCTTCGCACGCCAGGGCCTCATGGAGCACCTGGGTGCGCGACTGACGCGCATTCAGCCGGGGTGTGTGCACATCGAGTTGCCACGACGGCCCGAGGTCACCCAGCAGCACGGCTACTTCCATGCCGGTGCGACCAGTGCGATCGCTGACAGCGCAGGTGGTTATGCAGCCTTCACTCTCTTTGCTCCGGACAGCTCCGTGCTGACCGTCGAGTACAAGATCAACCTGCTGGCGCCGGCCGAAGGCGACCACCTCGAAGCGGTCGGCAAAGTGCTTCCTGCGCAATCCCCGTCGGCTGGTCGTACGTTGACTGTCTGTCAGCTCGAGGTCTTCGCGGTGGAAGGTGATCGTCGCACGTCCGTGGCGGCTGGGCAACAGACCCTGATCCAGATCGCGGCGCGGCCGGAGCGCTGAAACGTTAGGCGTCACAGTTAACAGCTGAGGCCATTTCGTCGGGGTCGGGACCCCATTGTCTCGGGGTTCCGAAAGGTCTGAAAGAAGTTGACCGTGAGTACATCTTGACGGGGCCGGTCAGCACCTGATTACTGTTAGTGAGTAAGCCGACGGGGTCGGACTGCAGGCGATCTGGGGCCGCCGAAGTCCGTATGCCACCCGTTCTTGTTGCTCCGACGTCCAGGTGATCCGCCCGTCCCCCTCCGACAGCCGAACCACGCTGTGCCAAGGCTTTGTCATGCCTTGATCCCCGCAGCGTGGCGTCCCTACCTGTGCAGACCACGCCACGCGTGGTGCTGACGCATGCCCGCAGTCGATTCGAACGGTGGTGTGTTTGTCATGACCCTGACCGAACCTGATGTGAACGCAGGAGGACAGCCGCAGCTGAGCCTTGGTACGGCGGCCGCCCGCAACCTGGCCACGACCACGAAGTCCGAGCCGCAGATGCAGGGCATCACCTCCCGGTGGCTGCTCAAACTGCTGCCCTGGGTGGAGGCCAAGGGTGGCGCCTACCGGGTGAACCGCCGCCTGAGTTACGCAGTCGGCGACGGCCGGGTCACCTTCACCACCTCCGGTGCGGAGGTCCGGGTGATCCCGCAGGAGCTCTGCGAGCTGGGCATGTTGCGCAGCTTCGACGACGTCGAGGTGCTGACCGCACTCGCGGACCGCTTCGTGCAGCGCGAGTTCCAGCCCGGCGACGTGATCGTCGAGCGCGGCCACCCGGCCGACCAGATCTGTCTGATCGCCCACGGCAAGGTGAACAAGATCGGCGTCGGCAAGTACGGCGACGAGTCCGTGCTGGAGACGCTGGTCGACGGCGACCACTTCACCTACCGGGCGATCCTGGAATCCGACGACCTGTGGGAGTACACGGTCAAGGCGCTCACCCCGGGCACGCTGCTCTCGTTGTCACAGCAGTCGTTCGAGGAGCTGATCTCCCAGTCCGAGAGCCTGCGCAACCACATCCAGCACTTCCGGGACAGCCCGGAGGCGGCCCAGGACGAGTTCGGCGAGGCCGAGATCGAGCTGGCCGCCGGCCACGCAGGTGAGTCCGAGCTGCCCGGCACCTACGTCGACTACGAGACCACCCCGCGTGAGTACGAACTGAGCGTCGCGCAGACCGTCCTGCGGGTGCACACCCGGGTCGCGGATCTCTACAACCACCCGATGGACCAGACCGAGCAGCAGTTGCGGCTCACCATCCAGGCCCTGCGCGAGCGGCAGGAACACGAGATGGTCAACAACCGCGACTTCGGCCTGCTGCACAACGCGGATCTGAGCATGCGGATCCCGACCCGTAGCGGTCCCCCGACCCCAGGCGACATGGACGAGCTGCTCAGCCTGGTCTGGAAGGAGCCGGCCTTCTTCCTCGCGCACCCGCGCTCGATCGCCGCCTTCGGTCGCGAATGCACCAAGGCCGGCATCTACCCGGACTCCATCGACGTCGGCGGACACCGGCTGCCCGCGTGGCGCGGCGTACCGATCTTCCCGTGCAACAAGCTCGGGATCAGCGACACCCGGACCAGCTCGATCATGCTGATGCGGACCGGTGAGGACAGCCAGGGTGTCGTCGGTCTGCACCAGACCGGACTGCCGGACGAGTACGAGCCCGGCCTGTCGGTGCGGTTCATGAACATCAGCGAGAAGGCGATCATCAACTACCTGGTCAGCGCCTACTACTCGGCCGCCGTCCTGGTCCCGGATGCCCTAGGTGTCCTCGAGAACGTGGAGATCGGCCGCGAGGGCTGATCCATGTCAACAACGCAGCCCTACGAGCTGCCCGACTTCTATGTGCCTTACCCGGCCAGGATCAGTCCGCACCTGGAGGGAGCCCGGGTGCACAGCAAGTCCTGGGCCTACGAGTTCGACATGATCGACGTACCGCAGGAAGGGCATCACGTCTGGGACGAGCACGACTTCGACTCCCACGACTATGCGCTGCTGTGTGCGTACACGCATCCCGATGCGACCGGTCCGCAGCTGGATCTGGTCACCGACTGGTACGTGTGGGTCTTCTACTTCGACGACCACTTTCTCGAGCTGTACAAGAAGACCCGGGACATCCCGGCCGCGAAGGCGTACCTCGACCGGCTCCTGTTGTTCATGCCGGCCGAGGGTGAGATCAGTGAGATACCGGAGAATCCGGTGGAGCGCGGTCTCGTCGACCTGTGGAACCGCACCATCCCGTCGATGTCGGCGGACTGGCGGCGGCGGTTCCGGCTGACCACAGAGGCTCTACTCGCCGAGTCCCTGTGGGAGCTGTCGAACATCAGCGCCGGCCGGATCGCCAACCCGATCGAGTACGTCGAGATGCGGCGCAAGGTCGGTGGCGCCCCCTGGTCGGCGAACCTGGTCGAGTACGTGACCGCCGAGGTGCCGGAGGCGATCGCCGAGACCCGGCCGATGCACGTGCTGAGCGACACGTTCTCGGACGCCATCCACATGCGCAACGACCTCTTCTCGTACCAGCGTGAGGTCGAGGTGGAGGGTGAGGTCAACAACGCGGTGCTGGTGATGGAGACCTTCTTCGGTTGCCCGACGCAACGGGCGGCGAACCTGGTCAACGACATCCTCACCTCGCGGTTGCACCAGTTCGAGAACACGGCCGTGGTCGAGGTCCCGCAACTCCTCGCCGAGAACGGCATCGATCCGCAGGGGCACCTCGACGTACTGAACTATGTGAAGGGCTTGCAGGACTGGCAGTCCGGTGGGCACGAGTGGCATCTGCGGTCCAGCCGCTACATGAACAAGGGCGGAAAGGCTGCCCTGAGCAACGGGTTGGGCAGCAACTTCGGTACGTCGGCGATGCGGATCGCCTCGTCGTTGGTATCGACGGCTCCCTACCGGATCCGCAGTCACAGCTTCACGCCGTACCAGCCGGTCGGTCCGACCACCCTGCCCGAGATCTACATGCCCTTCCAGGCGAAGAGCAGTCCGCACCTGGACAGCGCACGGTTCGCGGTACTGGAGTGGGGTGCGCAGACCGGCATCACCGACGGAACGGTCTGGGACGCCCGGATGCTCGAGGCCTTCGACCTGCCGCTCTGTGCGTCCGGCATCTTCCCGGACGCTTCGGCCGAGCAGCTCGCTCTGGCGAGCGAGTGGCTGGCCTGGGGCACGTACGCCGACGACTACTACCCGCAGGTCTTCGGCCTGCGGCGTGATCTGACGACTGCCAAGGCGACCACCGCGCGGCTGTCGGCCCTGATGCCACTCGACATGGTGAGCCCACCCCCGGTGGGTCCGTTGGAGGTGTCGCTGGCCGACCTGTGGCAGCGCACGGCCGGCCCGATGTCCGCGGAGAATCGGCAGTCCTTCCGGCAGGCCGTCGACACGATGACCGAAAGCTGGCTGTGGGAGCTCGCCAACCAGGCGCAGAACCGCATCCCCGATCCGGTCGACTACGTCGAGATGCGGCGCCGCACGTTCGGCTCGGACCTCACGATGAGTCTGTGCCGGATCGGCCACGGTCGCGATGTCCCGGCCGAGGTCTACCGGTCACGGCCGGTGCAAGCGATGGAGAACGCGGCCGCCGACTACGCCTGCCTGCTGAACGATCTCTTCTCGTACCACAAGGAGATCCAGTACGACGGCGACTTCCACAACGGAGTGGCGGTCGTCCAGAACTTCCTGGCCTGCAGCAAGGACGAGTCTGTTGCCGTCGTCAACGACCTGATGACGGCCCGGATGCAGCAGTTCGAACGCGTCACCGAGAACGACCTGCCGATCATGATCAATGATTTCGGCCTCGACGACGAGGTCGGCAAGGCAGTGCTCGGGTACGCCGAGGAACTCCGCAACTGGATGTCCGGAATCCTCGTCTGGCACGAAGGCTGTCATCGCTACAAAGAATCCGACCTGCCACACCGGAAGGCCCAACCCGTCCAGCGACTGGGCGTTCCCAGTGGCCTGGGCACCTCCGCCTTCCGAATCCACAGAAAGGCCGGTGCAGCATGACGGTCGACCAGGAACACCCGCAGCTCTCCCTCGGTACGGCGGCCGCTCGGCAGCTGTCGACGACCACCAAATCCGTCCCGCAGATGCAGGGCATCAGCCCACGGTGGCTGCTCCAGCAACTGCCCTGGGTGGAGACCAAGGGCGCGACCTTCCGGGTCAACCGGCGCACCACCTTCGCGATCGGTGACGGTCGGCTCAGCTTCTCCGTGACCGGTTCGGACGTCCGGGTGATCCCGGTCGAGCTCACCGAACTGCCTCCGCTCCGCGGCTTCGCCGATGAGGAAGTGCTCAACGCGCTGGCCGACCGGTTCCATCGCGAAGACGTGGAGCCGGGCGAGGTGATCGTCGAATTCGGCAGCCGGGTGGACGACGTCGTACTGATTGCCCACGGCAAGGTCGCCAAGACCGGCGTCGGTGAGTACGGCGCCGGGACCGACCTCGGCACGGTTGCCGACGGCGACCATCTCGGTGCGCAGCTCCTGACCGAACCGCCGGAACACCTGTGGGAATACACAGCCAAGGCTCTGACCAGCTGTGTGATCCTGCGACTCAGCCGCCAGGACTTCACCGAGCTGATCGATCGGTCCGACTCGTTGCGGACTCAGCTCGACGACTATCGGCAGCGGCCGAAGCAGGCGCAGAACAAGTCCGGTGAGGCGGAGATCGATGTCGCCTCCGGTCACGCCGGCGAAGACGCGCTGCCCGGCACGTATGTCGACTACGACCCGGCACCGCGCGAGTACGAGCTCAGCGTCGCGCAGACGATCCTGCGGGTGCAGACCCGCGTGGCCGACCTCTACAACGACCCGATGGACCAGACCGAGCAACAGCTCCGGCTGACGATCGAGGCGCTCCGCGAGCGGCAAGAGTGGGAGATGCTCAACAACCGCGAGTTCGGGCTCCTGCACAACGCCGACTACAACCAGCGCATCTATACCCGCACTGGTCCCCCGACCCCGGACGACTTCGACGAGCTGCTCACCCGGCGGCGCAAACCCCGGCTGCTGCTCGCCCATCCGAAGGCGATCGCCGCGTTCGGCCGGGAGTGCACCAAGCGGCGCATCTACCCCGAGACCACGATCGTGAACGGCAAGACCGTGCACGCGTGGCGCGGCGTACCGCTGCTGCCGTCCAACAAGATCCCCATCTCCGACACCAACACCACCTCGGTGCTGATCCTGCGAACCGGTGCCGACGACGAAGGTGTCATCGGGTTGCACCAGACCGGTCTGCCGGACGAGTACGAACCCGGCCTGAACGTCCGGTTCCTCGGCATCAGCGACAAGGCCGTCATCTCGTATCTGGTCAGCACCTATTACTCGGTGGCTGTTCTCGTCCCGGACGCGCTGGGCGTTCTGGAAAACGTCGAGCTCGGTGGATGAGGAGCATGAGATGTCAACACTCCAAGAGACGACCAGTCAGGGTGATCGTTCGGCAGCCGAGGTCCTCGCATGGAGCCGGGGAGTCGTCGACCCGGCGCTCCGGGCCGCGGTAGCCACACTGCCCCCGGCGACCCGGCGGATCGCGGACTACCACTTCGGCTGGGCCGACGAGGAGGGCCGGCCCGCCCGCGCCGACAGCGGCAAGGCGATCCGGCCGGCGCTCGTGCTGCTGACCGCTCAAGCGGTCGGCGGTACGACGGAATCCGCAGTGCCGGCCGCGGTCGCGGTCGAGCTGGTGCACAACTTCTCCTTGCTGCACGACGATGTGATGGACTGCGACACCTCTCGACGGCACCGCGCGACCGCGTGGACCGTGTTCGGTCTCGGGCCGGCCATCCTGGCCGGTGATGCGCTGCTCGGCCTGGCCTTCGACGTACTGGTGGGCAGCGGCCATCCAGCTCGAGGCGAGGCCGCGCAGATGCTCGGTGCGGCTGTCCAGGAGTTGGTGGACGGCCAGTTGGCCGACGCCGACTTCGAGACCCGGAGCGACGTCGTACCGGCGGAGTGTGTCCGGATGGCACAGCTCAAGACCGGCGCGCTACTCGGGTGCAGCACGGCGCTCGGAGCACTGCTCGGCGGCGGCCGAACCGATCAGGTCGACCATCTCCGCCTGTACGGCGAGGATCTCGGGCTCGCGTATCAGTACATCGACGACCTGCTCGGCATCTGGGGGACGCCGTCGGTCACCGGCAAGCCCGTGTACTCCGACCTGACCCGGCGGAAGAAGTCGTTGCCGGTGGTCACCGCACTCGCCTCCGGTACGCCGGCTGCCCGCGAGCTGGCCGCTTTGTATGCGCGAACCGACGAGTTGTCGCCGGACGAGCTGACCACAGCGGCCGCGTTGGTCGAGACCGCGGGTGGCCGCACGACCAGTCAGGACCAGGCCGATGCCCTGCTGGCCGCCGCTCTGGGCTCGTTGATCACCGCTGGTGCAGTCGCGCCCGCGTCGATCGAGCTGGAGAGGCTGGCTCGGCTCGCCACCCATCGCGATCACTGAAGGGGGGATCCGATGACGACACGAAGAACCATCCTGCTCGCCTCACCCCGGTCGTTCTGCGCCGGGGTGGAGCGGGCGGTCGACATCGTCGAACGACTATTGGTGGCCCGCTCCGGGCCGATCTATGTCCGCAAACAGATCGTCCACAACACCCGGGTCGTCGACGACCTTCGGACGAGGGGCGCGATCTTCGTCGACGAGCTCGACGAGGTGCCGGAGGGCGCCACCGTCGTCTTCTCCGCACACGGGGTTGCGCCGGTGGTCCACAAGGACGCCGCGCAGCGCGGACTCGACGTGGTCGACGCAACCTGTCCGCTCGTCACCAAAGTGCACCTCGAAGCCCGCCGGTACGCCGCGCGCGGGGACACCGTCGTCCTGATCGGGCACGCCGGTCACGAGGAGGTGGAGGGCACGCTCGGCGAAGCACCGCAGCAGACCGTGCTCGTCGAAACCCTTGCGGATGTCGAGGCCCTGCAGGTCGAGGATCCCGATCGGGTCTCCTACCTGACCCAGACCACCCTGGCCGTGGACGAGACCACGGCCCTGATCGATGCCCTCCGCAACAAGTTCCCCGGTGCCCGGGGACCGGACACGGCGGACATCTGCTACGCGACCACCAACCGGCAGTCCGCGTTGTCGGTGATCGCGGAGGAGGCCGATCTGGTCCTCGTGGTCGGCTCGGCCAACTCGTCGAACTCGGTCCGGCTGGTCGAGCTCGCCGAGCGGAACGGCACGACGGCGTACCTGGTCGACAGCGCGGACGACGTACCGGACTCGTGGTTCGACGGCGTCCGGGTCGTCGGGGTGACGGCGGGTGCGTCGGCGCCGCCCGAGCTGGTCAACGAGGTGATCGAGCGGATCGCGTCCTTGGGTCCGGTCGAGGTGATCGAGCACGAAGTGACCCGGGAGACCGTCCGGTTCACGCTACCCCCGGCGGTGAGGCAAGCATGAGTCTGTTCGTGAGCGGTGTGCTGTGGGTCGGCGGCATCATGATCGTCACCGGAGCGCTGGCCGTCATCCTGCGCAAGCTCCGGCAGCGCGAGGGACGCGAGGCCAACAACGAGGTCGCCGGCCAGGTCTTCACGATCGTCGGCGGCGTCAACGTGGTGATCGCGGCGTTCGTGCTGATCTCGTTGTTCGACGGAATGGATTCCGCCGAGAAGACGACGTACACGGAGGCGAACGCACTGGTCGCGGTGCGCTGGTCCGGGAACGCGCTGGCCGAGCCGGCCAAGTCCCAGGTCGACAAGCTGACGAAGGCGTACGCGACCGAGGTCGCCGAGCGCGAGTGGCCGGCGATGCAGGACGGGCGCGACGTCGGTGCGCAGGGCTGGACGCTGCTGTCCCAGCTGCAACGCACGGTGGAGGAGGCGAAGACAACCACGCAGCGGCAGGAGGACAGCCGGGCCGAGGCGTCGACCCAGATCTGGGCCGTCTACGAGGCTCGGCAGGACCGGCTGAACTCCAGTGGCAGCGGAGTCAGTGCCGTGGTCTGGTTCGCGATCATGATCGGCAGCGTGATGTCGGTCGCGCTGATGTTCATGTTCGGCGGGCCGGGGCTGCACTCGTACGCGTTCATCGTCTCCATGCTGGCCGGCGCCATCGGGTTGCTGCTGTTCGCGATCTACCAGCTGCAGAACCCGTTCAGCGGTGGTGCCGATGTCGGCCCGGAGGCGTTCCTGTCCGCCCTCGCTCGCTTGGGCGACAGTGGGTGAGGTCCGGCGAGCGCTCGCCTGTGCCGCGGTGGTTGCCGCTACCGCGGCCGGTGTCGTCCTGTGGGCCGCGCCCTCCGAGGCGGCGACGGAGTGCTCGATCTTCGACTTCCAGTCCACCGGGCTCAGCTCGCTGTCCCGGCTGGTCCGGGTCGACCTGCCGGCCGGTACGTCGACCGACCTCGGCCGGCTCGACTACCAGGTGCAGGCGGCGGGCTACTCGGCCGGCCAAGGACTCGTGTACGCGGTCGCGACTCGCGACCGGAAGGGATGGTTGCTACGTCGGCCGCATCTGCTGAAGGTCGACAGCCGGGGCCGGGTCACCGATCTGGGAGAGGTACGTCGTGGGGTCGGTGGCCTCGCGGATCCGGTCGGTGGCGCGGTCCGGGGGACCAAGTTCTACGTGCGGGATGTACATCGGCTCTTCACGATCGACATCGATCCGGGGAGTCCGACGTACCGGAAGGTGGTGGGTGACGTGCGGCTGAAACCTGTGACATTGGGCCTGTCCGTGGACGACTTCGGGGCTTCACCGGTGAGCGGGACGCTGTACGGCGTCTCGACCACCGGGCTGACCGCGAAGCTGGTGAGTCTCGATCCGGTGAGCGGCGCGGTGCGGGTGGTCGCGTCCGTACCGGGAATTCCTTGGCAGGACTCGTACAGCTCGGTGGTGGTCGGGGCGTCGGGGGTGTACGCCATCCACACCGGGTACGGGCAGCCGAGCAAGGTGTACCGGATCGGCTTCGACGGAAGCTCGCAGCAGCTCGCGTCGTGGCGACCGTTGGCGTTCAGCGAGGCGGCCGGCTGTCTGCCGCGCGTCGCGCCGCCACCGCCGACCCCGACCCCGACCCCAACTCCGCGGCCTCCGACACCGACTCCGCGGCCCACCTTGACACCAAGGCCGCCCGCACCGCGACCGACTCCGACGCCCACTGTCCCGGCACCGCCGCGACCGACCCCGACCCCAACTCCCACTCCGACCCCAACGCCTACTCCCACGCCGATTGAGCCGCAGGTGGTCGCGCCGGCACCGCCAACCCCGACGCCGACCCCAACTCCCACCCCGGCACCGCAGCCACCTGAACCGACGAAGGAGTTCATCGCGGCCCAGCAGGCGGCGGCCGAACCACAACCACCCGACCACACTGTGCAGGTCCTGCGGCGCTGGTCGCTGGCCACGGTGATTCTGATCATGTCCGGCGGTGCGGCCATGGCGGCGCAGCGCAGAATGCGGCGCTCATGAGCGCGGCCTGCGTCGAAGCCCGACGCGATCACGAACTGGGCATCCTCCACGATGCTCTGAGCAAGGACTCCGGGCTGATCCTGCTGGTCGGCGAGTCCGGAGTAGGCAAGACCCACCTGTTGCGGCAGGTGGCCTCACGTCAATCTGTGCCGTGGTTCATCACTCAATGCCTCGCCGGTACGTCGTCCCTCGACGCTCTGCTCGAGGTGCTCGGCGTCGACGCGGCCGACGCGGATCGGCGTGGCGCGGTCCTGCGCGGGCTGGCCCAGTTGGGCCCGATCGTGCTGGCCGTTGAGGACTTGCAGTGGGCGGATCCGGAGACCTTGCGGCTGGTCCGCTTCATCGCCGCCCGGATCCCGCGCGGCGTCCACCTCGTCATCACGTGTCGGCCGGAGGCGACCGAGTCGGGCTTCCTCGCGGAACGCATCACCGAGGTCCGGCTGGGTCCGCTCGACGCGAGTGAGGTCCAGGCGGTGGCTGCTCATCAGCTCGGTGGGCATCAGTTGTCGCTGACGCTGGCCGAGGAGCTGACTCGGCACAGTGGTGGATTGCCCTTTGCAGTGCTGGAGTTTCTGCGCACGATCAAGCCGGGTACGTCGGTCGAGCACGAGGTCCGCCGGGCCCTGGTCGAGACACCGCCACCGGTCGCGCTCCGGGCATCCTTGGGGATCCGGATGCGCGAAGTACCGGAGTCATGTCGACATGTCGTTCGGGCTGCCGCGGTTCTGACGACGGCAGCACCGGAGTACTTGCTGGGCACGGTCGCCGGGTTGACCGGACCGACCTTGACGGCCGCGATCGATCACGCGTTGACGACCGGTCTGCTGCATGAGCAGCGGCCCGGACTCTACGATCACCGGCACACGCTGGCTCGGCGTGCGGTCCTGTCGATGTTGCCTCCGGACGAGTTGCGGCGGCTGCATCGGCAGGCGGCCCGGGCCTTGATGGCGATCACGCCGCAGCCGCACGCACGGATCGCCGAGCATGCCCGGAGGGGTGGCCTGCTCGGTACCTGGCTGACACATGCCGAGCTGGCCGCGGACCATTTGGTTGCTGGCAGCAATCATGCGGCCGCGGCCGACCAGCTCACCGCGATGCTGCAGGTGACGGCATTGCCGTGGACGGATCGGGCCCGGCTCGCGACCAAACTCGGCCGGACGGCGTTGACCGACAGCACCCGATGGAGCAACACGATCGCCGTGCTCGGCGGGGTGCTGGCCGAGTCGGACATCGCCGGCGTGACCCGAGGACGACTGCGGATGGTCCTCGGGTTGCTGTTGCACGATCGGGCCGGTGACATCCGGTCTGGACGGCGGGAGCTGTTCGCGGCGGTGCAGGAGCTGGACGGTGATCCCGGAGCGGCCGCGTGGGCCCTGTCGGCCTTGGCCGTGCCGACGCACGGCGGTGAGCCGCTCGCCCAGCAGCGGGTTTGGCTGCGGCAAGCCCGCTCACTCGTGCAGGAGACAGTCGACGGTACGACGCGATGCGCCGTACGACTGAATGAGGCGCGCTTCCGGCTGGCCACCGGCGAGCTGGACCCAGCGCCTGGTGCGGAGGCTGCAGGAGCGCGGGCCTGGCTCGGGCAGCGGCAGGCGTTTGCCGATCTGGGGACGGATCGCTACTCGCGTGCGGTGGTGGCTGCCGCGCAGGTGCGGGTTGCCTTTGTCTCAGCGGATTGGGCGACGCTCGAGGAACGGTTGCTTCGAGCCCGGGCCGCAGCCGCGGGTCTGCCGCTGGTGACGGCAGAGCTCGACCTCATCGACGGCCGGCATCGGTTGGCCCGCGGTGACATTGCCGCGGGCAAGGAACTGCTCGAGGCCGTGATCGCGCGGACCGGCCTCGGACCGTTGCCACTCCACGCTGCCGCCGTTGCCGCATGCCCCGATTCCGCCTTCGAGCAGTGCCTGGACGTCGTACGGCGTAAGGGGTTGTGGGCGGTCTCCGGCGATCTGGTCGTCCGAGTCTGTACGGCGTTGGTGCGGGCCGGGCGCGTTGACGAGGCCACGCAGTTGGCCGATGAGTTCGCCGAGGCTGTCGGAGACGTGAACGCTCCGGCAGCTGCTGCAGCGGCGGCTCTGGTTGATGCCGTGGTCCGGCCCTCGGTGGCTGCGTTCGGACAGGCGGCCGCGCAGTATGCGGCTCTCGGTTGGCGGTACTACGAGTGCCTGGCGCGGGAGCAGCTTGGTCATTACCTACTGGCTCAAGGGGACGCCGAGCACCTGACCACCACTGCGCGTGCGTTTGATGCGCTTGGGGCGCGTGGGGACGGTGAGCGCTGCCGGGATGCGCTGCGGGCAGCCGGGTTCGCGGCGCCGCGTAAGCGTGGTCGGCGTGGCTACAACAACAAGCTGTCCCCACGGGAGCTCGAGGTGGCCCAGCTGGCCGCCCAGGGCCTCACCAACCGCGAGATAGCCGGCCGGTTGCAACTGTCCGTCAGCACGATCGAGGACCACATCACGAGCACTTTCCGCAAGCTCGGCGTCGCTCGGCGCGGCAGTCTCGGACCGTTGCTGTGAGCCACATGTCCGGACATTCCAGGCGGGGAGGGTGTTAGATCCGCGGAAACGGGTAATGGCGGGGGCGCAGTATCCGACGAACCATCGAGAGAACGGGGAAAGACGATGGGTATTTTCGACAAGGCCAAGGACGCCCTCGGCGAGCACAGCGACAAGGTCGACGAAGGCATCGACAAGGCCGGTGACTTCGCCGACGAGAAGACCGGCGGCGAGCACGCGGACAAGATCGACAAGGGTCAGGAATTCGCCAAGGACCGCCTGAGCGGCCTCGGCGGCGACGACCAGAACAGCTGAGCCGTACGCCCGGTCACCGCCAGATCTTGACGGTGACCGGGCGGCGAGGTTCGCCGAAGCGACCGTCCGAGGCGGCCGCTTCGAGTAATGCCCGCAGGTCGCGCTCGAAGTCGGGCAGGCGCGCACCGAACAGGTGCGGCGTCGAGCTGGAGAGCGACAGGACCGCCGACATCACCTCGTCGACCGTGCGGATGTCGACGACTCCGCCGCCGGTGACGATCTCCGTGGGCCCGGTGTAGCCGGCCGCCCGCATGACGTCGTCCTCACCACCCTTGGTGCCCCGCGGCAGGTCCCGCTCCTCCGAGCCGAGGTAGCGCGCCACGAGCTCGTCGATCGCGTCCCAGGGCGGGTTGTTCTCCCCCAGCTCACCGCGATGCGTCGACGTCCCGAGGTGCACCCAGGCACCGCCGGGCTCCAGCAGCTTGCGCATCAACTCGGCCACCAGAGGCTGATTCATCCAGTGGAAAGACTGGGCGAACGTGACCACTCGGAAGCGGCCGAGCTCCTCGGAGAGTTCCTCGGCCCGCCGCGTCAGCCAGGTGATCTTGCTGTCGGTCGCTTGTGCGGACGCTACAGCGATCATGTCGGCATCGGCGTCCACACCGACCGCCTCGGCGAACAGCGGTGCGAGGAGCCGCGTCACCGGCCCCGGACCACAGCCGACATCCAGCAACCTGCCAGTCCCGTCCAGGCCCAGCTCGGCCTTCAGAACCGCACCGATCGACGGCGGGTACGCCATCCGGCCGATGGCGTAGTGATTCGCGCTCCCGGCGTACAAGTTCGGGTCCCATTGCCAGTTCCACTCGGTCACCGCCAGAGGCTATCCGGGCCTCCGGACACGGCGCCATCGCGTTTCGATCGTTTGTCCCACCCGGAACTAACACCGTGAGGGTTCGTTGGATCGATTTTGCGACGTACGCTGGCGGGCAGTGTCTGATGCAGGGGGGAACTTGCTGATGAGTCGGCTGCGCCGTGCGCTGGTGTGGATTTCGGGGGCTTCGGCCGGGTTGGGTGCCGCGTTGGCGGCGACGATTCCGTTCGAGGATGTGGAACTGATCGACATCTCCCGAAGGGGAGGTACGCCGGGAGCCGTGCATGTCGCGGTGGATCTGGCTGATCCGGCATCGTGGCCGGTGGTCGCCACCGACTTCGGGCGGCGGATCAGCGACTTCAGTGGTGACGCGGTGGTGTTCATCCACAGTGCTGCGACGCTGACGCCGCTGGGTTCCGCGGATCGGGTGGACACCTCGCAGTACGCCCGGAACATCCTGCTCAACGCGGCCGCGCCTCAGGTGTTGGGGCAGGCGTTTCTGGCTGCGCTCGCGCGCGCGTCGTGTGAGCAGCACCTGATCATGGTGTCGTCCGGCGCCGCGAGCCGGCCGCACGAGGGTGAATCGAGTTACGGCGCTGGAAAGGCGGCTATCGACCAGTGGGTGCGGACAGTCGGCCTGGAGCAGGTACGTCGCGACCCCGGCTGCCGAGTGATCTCGGTGTCACCGGGTGCGGTCGATACCGAGATGCAGGCCGTGCTGCGCGCCAGCTCGGACGAGCAGGTGCCGGAGTCGCACCGGTTCCGACAACTCGAGGCGGACGGTCAGCTGGCCAAGCCGGAGGATGTCGCGCGGACGATCTGGTCGCTCCTGGATCGCGACCTGGCGAACGGCACCGTCCTGCACGTCCGCGACATCACTTGACGCGGCTGCGGCGGCGCTTGGGATTGCAGCCCTGGATCACTGGTATGCCGGGGACCGACTGCGGCTCCGGCGGGACGACAGGGCGGTCCGCGGACAGCGCCAGGATGCCGCGGTGCAGGAGCTGGTTGAACTTCGAGAGTGGATCCTCCGGGTCGCCGAGGATGTCCAGCGTCGGCACGATCACCGCCGAGACGTGCTGTTCGGTACTCGCGGCCTGCAGCAGCACGGCGAACCCGTCCGGATCGGTCAGCGCGTCATCGACGTGCACGGTCCCGAGGGTATGACCCTGGGCGCGCGCAGCCTCCGCGAGCATCTGTTGTTCAGTACCGATCTCGAGGTGGCGCAGTGAGCATCGCCTGTGCACGTAGCCCAGAGCGAGTGGCATCGGCCGAGTGATCATCATGGTCTAGTGGTCCGTGTTCGGAGTTGCTTGACAGTAGGCGGTGTTCAGGTGCGTGCATCGCGGTGGCGGAGAAGCCGCCTCGATGCTCTTTATCGTGGCGGTTTCTCCGGTGCCGCGAGGCGCGTGCCTGGGCGCCGCATACGTCAAGGAACTTCGGACACGGACCACTATTCACCCCCGTCAGGTGATTGCACCGACCGGGCCAGCCGGTGCACTTGCCGTCGCGTCGCCGGATACAGCTCGGCGTAGGTGCGGAACAACGTTTCGTAGGCGGCCGCGGTCGACGGGTCCGGGTGGACCACGTGGTCCAGCTCCGCCCAGTCGGTGTCCGGTGCGACCAGTCCGATCCCGATCGCGGCCAGCAGCGCATCGCCGTACGCGGCGCCGATCGCTTGCTTTGGTACTTGCTGTTCGAGGCCGCTCACATTGCTGACGATCTGCGTCCACAGTCCGCCCTGCGTGCCGCCTCCGACCGCTACTACTCGCGCAGGCTGGCCGGCGGCGGCTTCGAACTCCGCCACGATCTGCCGGACGCCACAGGCGATGCCTTCGTACGTCGCTCGGAGCAGGTGACCGCGGCCGTGTCGCAGTGTCAGTCCAGCGATCACACCGCGCGCCAGTGGGTCGTAGATCGGGGTGCGCTCGCCACTGAAGTACGGCAGCATCACCAACCCCTCACTGCCGGCTGGAACCGCCGCAGCCTCGCTGACCAGCGTCTCGAACGGCACTCCCCCGGTCAGGTCCTGCAACCAGGTGGTGATGATGCCCGAGGTCGCCATGCCTGCTGCCAGGGTGTGTGAGGCCTGCTCGACACCGGAGGTGGTCCACAGACCGCGCACACTCGTCGGTGCGGTCAGCACCTGCACGAAGAACATCGTCGAGCCGTACATGAGCATCAGATCGCCAGGCTTCCGGACACCGACACTGAAGGCCTCTGCCCACGCGTCGACCGTGCCTGCGACGACCGGTGTGCCCTCGGCCAGCCCAGTCGCGGTGGCGGCGGCCTGATGCACGATGCCGACCTGCTCAGCCGGCCACACCAGCCGCGGCAACGCCAGACCGGGCAGCACAGCCTCTACCCAGTCGGTTGCCCACGTCTGCTGGGTGATGTCGTAGAAGGGGTCGCACTGGCTGGCGGTGTGGTGATCCAGAACCCACTCACCGGTCAGCTGCGCGACGACGTACGTGTGGGCGCTGAACCACTGGTCCTGCGGTCGCCAGTCCGGACCCTCCGTACGACGCAACCACGCCAGCTTCGGACCGATCGCCTGACTGGACAGGTCCTTGCCGCAGCGGACCAGGATCGCATCCGCGCCGAGCTGGTTGGTGATCTCGTCGATCTCGACGGTCGCACGGGTGTCGACGCCGTACAGGATGGCTTCGCGGCGTGGCTTCAGGTTGTCGTCGGTCTGGACCACGCAGGGACCGAGTCCGGAGACGCAGACCGCGGCGATCCGCTTGTCCGGGTGTGCGCTGGTGAGCTCACGCAGCACCTCGACCACGTCGCCCCACCAGTCCCGCTCCGCGTCCATCTCGGCCCAGCCCGGCTGCGGGAACGTCGGTGCATGATCGCGCCGCGCCATCGCCACCACGACGCCGTCGGGGGTGGTCAGCACAGCTTTGGTGCTCCCCGTCCCGATGTCGACGCCGATGAGGTGACTCATGCGGTCACTCTCCGGCGCGGGAGCAGGCCGGACAAGGCAGTTCCCCAGGTGTTCAGCAACACCATGGTTACCAGCAACAAGCCTTGGCAGATGTTCACCACATGCGAACTGACGCTCAAGGACAGCAGTCCGGCGCCGAGCAACTGCATCGCGATTGCTGCGATCACTACACCGGCGACAGTCAGGTAACCGCCTTCCGGATCCACTCCGGCCAGTACGGCGATCACGACGGCCAGGAGCACGTAGGACGAGCCATAGTCCGAGTTCGCGCCGCCAGCTCGGGCGGAGATGATCAGACCGGCCACACCGCCGAGCGCACCGCTCATCACGTACGTCGCGAGCAGCACTCGGGCCCTACGGATGCCACTGAAGTCAGCAGCCGTCGGATTGGCGCCGACCAGACGCATCCGGAAGCCCAGTGGGGTCTTGGCGACCACAACGCCGATGATGACGGCAACGATCAGCATGACCCAGAAGATCAGCGGTACGCCGGCCACTGTGAGCAAGGCGATCCGGGTGAACGACTCCGGCAGTCCCTTGACCACTGTCCCACTGGACGCGACCAGTGCGAGTCCAGAGAACAGCTGTCCGGTCGCAAGCGTGGCGAGGATCGGCGGCACGTGCTTGTAGCCGACCAGTAGTCCGTTGACCGCACCACAGGCCAGTGCGACACCGATACCCGCCAGCATCGCCAGTCCGGGCGACTGGTGACCGTTGGTCATGATCAGTGCGGCCACTACGCCAGACAGGTTCGCGATCGACACCACGGACAGGTCGATTCCGGCGGTCAGCATCGTCAGAGCCATTGCCAGGCTGAGGATTGCCACCTCGGGTGACGCCAATTCGACGTACTGGAGATTCTGGCCGCTCAGGAAGACGGTCGGGTTCAGGATGCCGAACACGACGACGATCCCGACCGCGACGACCAGGAGGCGGATGAAGCTGGCACGGCCGCCCATGGTGAGCAGCAGCTTGCGGAAGCGTTCAGGCATTGGTCACCTCCGGCGCCGGTGCGTCCAGGATCGGCCGGATCCGTTGCCTGCGGCTGATCGCGGTCTGCAGCAGGATGCCGCCGATCAGCAGCGCGCCGACCGCCGCGCGCTGCCAGATGGTCGGGATGCCGAGCGGTACCAGCGAGGCGGTCACCAGGGAGATCAGCAGTACGCCGAGCACCGCACCGCGGACCGTGCCTTTGCCACCGGCGATCGCGACGCCGCCGAGGACCACCGCGGCGAGCGTGTCCAGCTCGCGGCCCATGAAGGTGGTCGGATCGGCGCGACCGCTCAACGTGACCGAGATGATCCCGGCCAGCCCGGCGACCGCACCGGCGATCGCGAACACCAGCACCCGCGTCCGCGGTACCGAGATCGCTGCCCTCGAGGCCGCCTCCGCGTCACCGCCGACCGCGAACACACTGCGGCCCGCGATCGTGAAGCGCAGGAACGCCCACACCAGCACGCACACCACGAGCACGACCAGGATCAGCACGTTGAGGCTGGTGGTCCCTCGAACCTCGCCTTTCACAGTGATCAGGTGCGTGCTGCCGAGCGTCTGCAGCGGCTGCGGCAGGGTCGAGATCACCTCACCGCCGACGAGCGCGAACATCGCCCCGAGGTAGATCGAGCTGGTCGCCAGGGTCGCGATCAGGACCGACGTCCGGGCCACGATCACCACGGCCGCGTTGATCAGACCGAGGCCGAGGCCGATCGCCGTACTGATCGCGAAGACCAGGATCGCGCCGAGCGCGCCACCACCTTGCGGACCCCACTTGACCGTCGCGTAGGCGGAAAGGATGCCGACGGCAAGGAATGAGACATCGATCCCGCCGGAGACCACAACCAGCATCACGCCGACCGCGAACAGCATCCCGACCATCGACGCGGTGAGCACGTTGAACAGCGTCTGCAGGCCGAAGAAGTCCGGGAACTTCAGACTCACCGCGAGCACCAGCAGCGCCATCAGGCCGACCAGCAACAGCTCCTGGTTCGCGATCACTCGCCTCATGACGCCGTCACCGCCGCGACCACCGTGTCTTCGCGCAGCTCGTCGCCGCTGAGTTCGTGCACGATCCGGCCGCTGCGGACGACCAGCACGCGGTGACACATCGAGATCAGTTCGGGTACGTCGTCGCTGATGATCAGCACGCCGAGGCCTTGCAGGGACTGGGCGTTGAGCACGCCGAGGATGTCGAACTTGCTGCCGACGTCGACACCGACGGTCGGTCCGTTCAGGATCAGCACCTTCGGCTCGCCGACCAGCCACTTGCCGAGCAGCACGCGCTGCGCGTTACCGCCGGAGAGCGAGCGGACCGGATCGGTCAGCTTGCCGAGCTTGATCCGCAGGTCGCGGACGACGCGGGTCTTCCGTCGTTCGATCGCTTCGGACCGGAGGAAGCCGCGTCGGGCCGGGAGGTGGGTCGCGACGATGTTGTCGCCGATCGGCTGGTCGAGAAAGAGGCCCTGGGTCAACCGGTCCTCGGGCACGTATCCGATGCCGGCCTTGACCGCATCGGCGAGTGCGTCGATCTGCACCGGCTTGCCGAGCACCTCGATCGTGCCGGTCTGCGCGGGCCGGACGCCACAGATCGCCTCGGCGATCTCAGTCCGCCCGGAACCCAACAGGCCGGCCAGGCCGACGATCTCGCCTTGGCCGATCTCCAGATCCACATCCGCGAACAAGGGGTCGCGGCCGAGGCCGCTCACCTTGAGAGCAGGCGCGCGGCCCTTGTTCCTGGGTGCGACCCGGTCGAAGCTCTGGCTGCCACGGCCGGTCATCGTCTCGGCCAACGACGCGTGGGTGAACTCGTCCGGCCGACCACTCGTCACAACCGCGCCATTACGCAGTACCGTGACGCGCTCGGCGATCGAGAAGATCTCCTGCATCTTGTGTGAGATGAACGCGAGCGCGACCCCGGCCTCCTTCAGCCGGCCGACCGCCGCGAACAGCGCGTCCACCTCTTTCCACGTGAGCGCGGTCGTCGGCTCGTCCATCGCGATGAACGAGGCCTCGTGCGCGAGCGCCCGCGCGATCGCGGTCAGCTGCCGCTCCGCGACGGTCAGCTCGCCGACCGGGATGTCCAGCTCGATCTCCACCCCGAGCCGTACGACGGCCCGCTCCGCCAGAATGCGGGCCGCCGTACGGGAATAGAGGCGCCGGCCACCGGCCACCGACCCGGGCAGGGCGATGTTCTCGGCGGCGGTGAGATTCGGCATCAGGCTGAAGTCCTGGTAGATGACCTCGATCCCGGCCGAGAGGGCTTGCCGCGGCGTGAGGTGGTCGTACGTCGTACCGGCCACGACCACCTGACCGGACGTCGGGCGGTAGGCGCCGCTGATCACCTTCAGCAGCGTGGACTTGCCGCAGCCGTTCTCCCCCACGATGCAGTGCACCTCGCCGGGCCGGAACGCGACGCTGACGTCTGTCAGGGCCTGCACGCCTCCGAAGCGCTTGGAGACGCCGACCGCTTCGACGATGGGTGCTGGCATCTGTGCCCGTTCAGAAGTCGTAGTTGCCGACGTCGGCCTTGGTGAGCTTGAGCTGGGCGTTCCCGAGGAACACCTTGGGGTTCTGGGGTGAGACCGCGAGCTTCTCGTAGCCCTTCACGCCCAGGTCGGTGCCCGCGGCGAGTTGCTTGCCTTCAACAATTAACTTGGCGGCGCTCAGCATCGCCTCGCCGGCCAGCTGCGGATCCCACAGGTAGATCGCGTCGATCGATCCGTCGGCGACGAACGCCTTGGTCTGCGACGGTACGCCGGTGCCGAACACGCAGGTGTCGTTCTGCAGTCCGGCCTCCTTGATCGCGCGAGCGATGCCCGGGACGTCCTCGGACGATCCGCCCTGGAACCCGGCGAGCTTCGGATGGGCCTGGAGCAGTTCCTTGGCCTTGCGGTACGCCTGGTCGCCGTTGTTGTTCGACTCGACCGGTGCGCTCACCCGCTTCATCCCGGGGAACTTCTGCTGCTGCAGCTCGTACCCGGCGGTCGCCCAGGCCATGTGCGTCGCGGCGGTCAGCGTGCCGACGAACTGGACGTACTCGCCGCTGCCCTTCATGCAGGCGGCCAGGTCGCCCATGATCGTCTGGCCGTACGTCGTGTTGTCGAACGCCTCGATGTCCGCGTCGACGTCGGTGAGCGCGGGCGCCTCGTGGGTGACGACCTTGATGCCGGCCGCGCGGGCCTGCTTGATCACCGGGATCACCGAGCTCGGGTCCGACGGCACGATCGCCAGCGCCGCGGGCTTCTGCGCGATCAGGCCCTGGATCAGGCTGACCTGCTGCTCGGGGCTGTTCGTCGAGGGGCCGGTCTGGGTCGCGGTCACCTTGGCGGTGCTCGCGAACTCCTTGACGCCCTGGTTCATCCGGTCGAACCAGGCGATACCGGTCAGCTTCACGACGTTGATGTAGGCGCCGCCCGCACTGGATGAGGAGGAGGGGTTTCCGGCGGGCGGCGCCGTCTTGCTCTGATCCACCGTGCCGCAGCCGGCGAGCATCGCGATCAGTACAACGGCGGGCACTACCCGTGACGGCCTCAACATGCGAAACTCCTCCTGACGCGGTGGTAAACCAGCGCTTGTTTGTCCGCACGTTTCCGCACGAACTTCTGCACGAATTCGTGCAGTGTGCCTCACTCTGGCGGCTGGTTCTGGTCTATGTCAATGGTTGAGTGACGACCCGATTCCGGGCAGTTGCGACCTTACGGCCTGGTGACCGATGGTTTACAGTCGTGCACCAAAGCGTGAGGGTGTTGTGGAGCTCCAGGCCGTAGCGAGGAGGTGCTCGGTGCGGTAGCTCGGTGCGCGGGAGTGATGGGTTAGATGCGGAGCATCTTGCCTATCGCGCCCGTGCGGCCAGGTGCCGTGCCGAGTGCCCCGCAGTAGGTCTGGAGCTCCACAACACCCTCTGAGGGAGGCGACGGATGCGGTTACGGCTGAACACGCGTCAGCGGGCGATCCTCCGTGAGGTCGAGGGCCGCGAGTACGTCGAGGTCAAGGATCTCGCGCACCGGCTCGACGTCGACGTCTCGACGATCCGCCGCGACCTGCAAGGCCTTGTCCGCGACGACCTGGTCGAGCGCCTGCACGGCGGCGTCCGGCGCCGGACCGTCGACAGCCCGCCGGTCGCCCTGAGCAGCGCCCCGGACGGCGGCGTCGACGCGATCGCGCACACCGCCCGCCGGATGGTCCGCAACGGCGACCGGATCGCCCTCGGCGCCGGCGTCTGCATCGACCGCCTGGTCGGCACCCTGTTCGACGTCGAGGACCTCACGGTCGTCACCACCGACCTTCAGTCCGCCGAACGCCTCAGCCGCCAGCCCAACATCCGCGTCGTCATCGCCGGCGGCGAGCTCCGCGACGCCCCCGGCTCCACCGTCGTCTCCGGCGCCGCCACCGCCGAGTTCCTCGCCGCCCAGCAAGCCGACTGGGTCTTCCTCGAGGTCGACGGCATCCACCCCTTCGCCGGCGTCACCACCTCCCACACCTGGCACGTCTCCACCGCCAGAGCCCTCCTGTCAGCCGGCGACCGCCGAGTAGGCCTCGCCCGCTCCCAAGCCTTCGGCGCCCGCTGCGTCGGCTTCATAGCCGAAGCCTCCGAGCTGGACCTGGTCATCACCGACGACCGCCTCACCGACGCCGAGCTCCCCGCCTTCGCCGGCCGCATAGTCCGCGCCTCCCTCGACCCCACCGACGACTGGCGCACCGAACACCCACCCACCTACCACACACCCCGCCGCCTCTAACCCGCCCGCCTCGAGGCCGGCCCCGCGCCACCACTGGCGGCCGGAGACAAGAAGTCGGGGCCGGAGACCTATGGCAACAGGTCCCCGGCAACCACAAGGTGTCTCACGCCACAACTGGTGGCGCGAGACCAAGGGTCGGTCCAACGGCCCTGCGCCGACCTCAACCGCAGGCCGTCAGCCCAGACGACGGGCTACAGCCGAGGCCGGTGCAGCGGTCGGCGGACACAACTCCGGGGTCGAGACACCCGGCAGGGGGCTTGCACAGGTCATACCTTGTTCACGGCCACCGGTTCTTGTTCACGCCCACGGGTTCTGCACCGGCATCGCAACCCGCGACACAACTCCGGGGTCAAGACACCCGGCAGGGGGCTTGCACAGGTCATGCCTTGTTCACGCCCACCGGTTCTTGTTCACGCCCACCGGTTCTGCACCGGCATCGCGACCCGCGACACAACTCCGGGGTTAAGACACCCGGCAGGGGGCTTGCACAGGTCATACCTTGTTCACGCCCACCGGTTCTGCACCGGCATCGCGACCCGCGACACAACTCCGGGGTCGAGACACCCGGCAGGGGGCTTGCACAGGTCATACCTTGTTCACGCCCACCGGTTCTTGTTCACGGCCACGGGTTGTGCACCGGGATGGCGACGGGGAGTGCGGGGGCTAGTCGGTGATGGCTCGGGATAGGTAGACGGCGGTGATGAAGGTGCGGAAGACGGTGAGGGGGTCTTCGTGGTGGATGGTTATGGAGGTTTCAGACTGGCGGGTTGTGTTGCGGAGGGCTTCGGCCAGGTCGGCGTGGGCTTGGGTGTGGAAGCGGACGGTTAGCTCGGCAGCGCCGGAGAGGGTTGTTGCGGTGGTGAGGTTTTCCAGGGCTCGTTGGGCGCCGTCTTGGATGAGGTCGCGGGCTCGGGCCGGGTGGATGGAGAGCGCCGCGTTGTGGGAGATGGATTGCTTGACGACCACTCCCTCGGCATCGGGGCAGAAGGGGCGGGCCTCGTCGATGGTGACCTGGTCGCCGGTGATCAGGACGATCGGTACGCCGTAGGCCTGCGCGACCAGCGCGTTGACCGCGGCTTCGCCGGCGATGGTGCCGTTCAGGCGGACCTCGGCGATCGCTCGTGGGTTGTAGGTGTGGTGGAGGACGGACGACGTCGCTCCGGCCGAGCCGTGGTACGAGATGAAGAAGATCGCGTCGAACGAGCTGTCGAGGCCCTGCATCATGTAGAGCGGCTTGTGCCGGCCGGACAGGTAGCTCGCTTGCCCGTGCAGTTCGTCCGGGCGGAGGTTCTGCATCGTGGAGTGCGAGTCGTTCACCAGGAACTCGGTCGGCCCGGCCTCCAGCGCGCCGTCGATCGCCGCGTTCACCTCAGCCTGCAACTGACCTCGGTAGTACTCGTACTCCGTGCTCGGCGCCCGGCACTGCGACCAGTCGACGACCCCGGCCGTACCCTCCATGTCCGTCGACAGGAACACCTTCATCAGCAGACCGTCGCGGTCGCGACCTCAAGCGCCTGGCGGTGCAGGCGGTCCAGGTGGATTCCGGCGGGGATTGTTGCGAGCAGCAACGAGATGTCGCAGCGAGGGCCGGAGCGGAGGTGGTCGACCGTGACGAGCTCGGCGAGCAGGTCGACCGTGAGCTGGTCGAGTTGCTTGCGGACCGCATCGAGATCCGGGCCGGTTGTCGGCGCCGACGCCGGGTGCGCGGCCCAGTGCGCGAGCAGACCGCGCTGCACGACCTTGCTGGCGTCGATCTGCGCCTGGAAGAACGCGGCGGTCTCGTCGGGGTCGATCCCCAGCCGTACGGCGGACGCGCGGACCGAGACCAGGATCTGCTGCTCACGGACCGGGTCGTCGACCGGCTTCCCACTGAAGAACTTCGACGCGGCAACGTCATCGCCGACGTTGATCCGCCGTACGACGAGGTCGGTCAGCTGCTCGAACCCGACCCGCGACGGCACGGTCGCGACAGAGGTCGAGGTCGAGGTCGAACTGGGCTCGGCGAACGCGGGTGTCACCATCTGCCCCCCGCCGATGATCGCCGCCACCAAAAGCACTCGCCCGACCAGTCGCATCCGTGCCTCCACCGTTGAGCCCAGCTGACCCCATCGACCCTACGCGGCCGCTGGGGTGGCGAATTGGGTGGCGTGCAGTTCGGAGTACAGACCACCGGCGGCAAGCAGTTCGTCATGCGTGCCGTGTTCACGGATCTGACCGTCGTCGAGGACGAGAATCTGGTCCGCATTACGGATCGTCGACAACCGGTGCGCGATGACGAGCGAGGTCCGCCCGGCGAGCGCGTTGGCCAGAGCAGCCTGTACGGCGGCCTCCGATTCCGAGTCGAGGTGAGCCGTGGCCTCGTCGAGGATGACGATCGACGGCGACTTCAGCAGCAGGCGGGCAATCGCCAGCCGCTGCCTTTCACCACCGGACAACCGGTACCCGCGATCACCGACCACCGTGTCGAGACCATCGGGCAGACTGTCGACCAGGTTGGCGATCTGGGCCGCTTCGAGCGCCTCGTGCAGTTCGGTCTCGGTCGCCTCGGGACGGGCCAGCAGCAGGTTCGACCGGATCGTGTCGTGGTACATGTGCGAGTCCTGCGTGACCACGCCGATCACGTCACGGAGCGAGCGCTGCGTGACCTCGCGGACGTCGTGCCCGCCGATCAGGATCGCGCCCCCGGTGACGTCGTACATGCGGGAGACCAGCGAGGCGAGCGTGGTCTTGCCGGCACCGGACGGGCCGACGACGGCGATCATCTCGCCGGGACGGACCGAGAAGCTGACGCCCTTGAGCACCTCTTCACCGGTCTCGGCGGACAGCGTCGCCACCGATTCGAGTGAGGCGAGTGAGACCTCGGCCGCGGACGGATAGTGGAACCGGACCTGCTCGAATTCGATCGACGGCTCGACCTCCGGCGGGAGCTCCTTCGCGTCCTTGCTGTCAGCAACCATCGGCGGCAGGTCGAGGACCTCGAGCACCCGCTCGAAGCTGACCAGCGTGGTCATCACGTCGACCTGGACATTCGAGAGTGCGGTCAGCGGACCGTAGAGCCGGGTCAGATAGGCGGTCAGGGCAACAACCGTGCCGATCCCGAGCGCGCCCTGGACCGAGAACACCCCGCCGACGCCATAGACGAGAGCGACCGCGAGCGCTGCGACCAGAGTGAGCGAGACCCGGAAGATTCCGGCGTACATGGAGGTGGTGACGCCGATGTCGCGGACCCGTGCGGCCCGGTCGGCGAACTCCTTCGAGGAGTCTTCCGTGCGGCCGAAGACCTTGGACAGTACGGCGCCGGCCACGTTGAACCGCTCGGTCATCGTCTGCGCCATGGTCGCGTTCAGCCGATATGTCTCGGCCGTTGCCTCGCGCAAGCGACCGGCCATCAGCCGGGCCGGGAGGATGAAGAGCGGCAGCAGCACCAGCGCGAGCAGAGTGATCTTCCACGACATCACGAACATCGCGGCCAGCACCAGCGTGACGCTGAGGACGTTGCTCACGACGTTCGACAAAGTTGAGGTGAACGCCTGCTGCGCCCCGAGGACGTCACCGTTCAGGCGTTGGATGAGCGCACCGGTCTGGGTGCGGCTGAAGAAGGCGACCGGCATCTGCTGCACGTGGTCGAAGACGGAGGTGCGCAGGTCGTAGACGAGTCCTTCGCCGATCCGCGCGGAGAACCAGCGCTGGGCCAGCGTGACCGCACTGCTGACGACGGCCAGCAACGCGACGACGAGCGCGAGCCAGATGACCAGCGCAGTGTTCTTGGGGACGATGCCGCGGTCGATGATCGCGCGATACAGCAACGGGGTCGCCGCACCCGTGCTCGCGTCGATCGCGACCAGGACCAGGAAGGCCGCCAGATAGCGGCGATAGGGAACAGCGAACCCGGCGATGCGGCGCAGGGTGCCCGCGGACAGTTTGTGGTGCCGGACGGAGGAGTCCTTCAGCAGCGAGCGCATCGCCCGCCCGCCACCGCCTCCCGCACCCGGGATTCCAGACATCTGTGACATTGAGGCCCTTCGGTTTCAGGATCAGATATGCTGAGGTTACCTCACTATGAGGCAACCTCACAAGCCCGCTGCCGATAGGCTCGCCCCGTGAACGCGTCCGACAACACCGCGGAACAGATCGCCGCCCGGATGGACGCCGTCATCCGCCGGCAGCGCCGCGCCGCCCGGGACGACGTCGAAGGCCTGACCCACGGCCGCTTCCGCGTCCTGCGCACCCTCGACCAGGCCGCCCGCCCGCTCCGCCTCAGCGAGCTCGCCACCCAGCTCGGCATCGTCCCCCGCTCCGCCACCTCGGTCGTCGACGACCTCGAAGCCGGCGGCCTCCTCGCCCGCCAGCCCGACCCCCACGACCGCCGGGCCACCCTGGTCGCCCTCACCCCCGCCGGCACCGACCTGCTCACCACCGTGCGCCACAAGCGCCGCGACGCGATGGTCACCCTCCTCGACCGCCTCACCCCCGCCGAGCAGACCACGCTGCTAGGCCTTCTGAACCGCCTCGCCGACGACTGACACCTCCCCGACGTCCGGTACGGCGATCGCTAGCATCCGACTGTGTTGAGCGTTCGCTTGGACGGCGCCACGCGAGTACTGCTCGCAGTGGCCGGTGTCGTGCTGTTGCTGGTGCTGTGGATTCCGAGCACCACCGACCCCCAGATCATCCAGGCGCTCGTGGGCTGGGATGTTCTGGGGCTCGTGTTTCTGAGTCGGCAGGTCTGGATCATGCGGCGCGGCCGGGCTGCGGCCGATGCCGAGGTGGCGCCGAAATGGTTGCTTCCGGCAAGATTTGTGCGACTGCGGTTCGGGGCGCTGCTCGTGGCCAGTGCGGCCGGACTGGCGAGTGGCAAGCTGATCGTGCTGGTGGACACGATCGACGAGGGTGATTCGTGGAACCTTTGGACGATTCGGCTGCTGGCGGCGGCGACCGTCGTACTGGCTTGGCTGATTCTGCATCTCGGGTACGCGATGCACTACGCGAACATCTACTTCGGCAACGGACAAGGCATCACGTTCCCGGGCACGCAGACGCCGAACTTCCTCGACTTCGCGTACTTCGCCTTCACGATCGGCGCGACGTTCGCGACCTCTGACGTGGAGATCACCAACCGGCGGGTGCGGCACGCGGTGATCTGGCACTCGGTGATGTCGTTCTTCTACAACGCCGCCGTCCTCGGGATCGCGATCGGCGCCTTCACCGGGAAGTAGCGTCGCGGGCCGCGAGGTGTTCGCGCCATTCCTCCATGGCCTGCTGGAGTTTCTCGCTCACGAGCATCACGAGCTCGGCCGAGGATTCGAAGCGCAGACCGGCCGGGGTGGTGGCGCCGAGGACCTGGGCCGCGCGCCGCGACGAGGCGGCGAGGGCCTCGTTCATCTGGACGGACGCGATCAGGTTGCGCAGCCAGATCTCGTCGTCGATGACGTAGCGCTCGCGGCGTTCGCCGGGGTCGCGTTCGCGGCGCAGCATCCCTTGCTGCTCAAGGAAAGCAATCGCGTGCGAGATGGACGCCGGGCTGACACGTAGCCGCTGAACCAGATCAGCGGCGGTGAGACTGCCAGAGTCCGTAATGTTCAAGCAGGTAAGGACTCTGGCCTCCATCCGAGGCAAGCCCTGCTGAACCAACAGCTCGGTGAACGAATCCGCCAACTCCTGTACGGCGGCCGGATCGCGGCCGTGACTGTCATCGACGATCGGCGGCGCGGGCGGCTCCTCCGCCTTCTGCCGGCGGGCGCGCTGCCGCGTGTCCTCCTCGGCGCGATCCGCCTGATAACCGTCGGGCCCGCCGTTCCGGGTGACCTCGCGCATCACGGTCGAGGCGGGCCGGTCCAGCCGTCGCCCGATCTCGGCGTACCCGAGTCCTTCGGTCAGCCAACCGGCGATCTGCCGACGGTCCTCGGTGGTGAGTCTGCCTCCGGGCATCGGGCCTGGCCTCCTGATCCGGTCGCGCCGGTCTGGTCGCGACGCTGCCCAGTATGCATTCACCGCGATCTCATTGCAAAGCCCGGCATTGCATTCACTCTCAGCTTCATTGCAATGCAGGCCATATTCGCGCTCAGACACGCCGAAATTGCGTGTTGACGGATCTATAAACGCAACGTACGGTTCTTCTTGTTCAGAAGTTGCCAAACGAACCGAACGCAAGGATTTCATCATGACGATCACCCTCAACGACCAGGACAAGTCCACTCTGCGCATCGCGGCGTACGGCGCCGTCTCGCTGCTCGCCGCGGCCGGTGACAAGCCGCACAAGATCGCCACCAACGGCACCATGGCGCTGACCTCGGCCACCGGCGTCGTCGGTCACGTCCTCAACGAGAAGCGCGGCAGCATCCCCCTCAAGGGAAAGAACACCGCCGAGATGGCCGACCAGGTCCTCCCGGCCCTGGCCGACGCCGTCGCCCTCCTCGAGGCCCAGTCCCCCGCCGAGGCGGAGAACTTCCGCACCACCATCACCATCGCCCTCGAGGCGGCCCAGCTCCACCAGTCCACCCCGTCCCCCACCCTCACCGAGATGACCCGCAAAATCACCGAGTCCCTCGCCTGATCCCCAACCCGGCGGCCCACCTTTGGGCACGAACGCCAACTTTGAGAACCCACCAACCATTTCCGGCGCGTCCAGATGGTTGGTGGGTGCACAAAGTGGGATCGCGTGCACAAAGAGAAGGCGGCCCACCTTTGGGCGAGGGGTGGGGTCAGGTGCGGAGGTGGTTGATGATGCCGTCGATGTCTTCGATCATGCGGTCGTGGCGGATGAAGTGGCCACCGGCGTCCTCGTGGTGGAGGTAGGGGATGCCGGCTTGATCCAGCGCGGCGCGGAACTCGCGATGGCCGGCCAGGACCTGGGTTTCGTTGATGTAGTCACCAGGGTCTGAGCTGGGAGAGGTGCCGGCGACGAGGAAGATGCGCTTGCCGCGGTAGCGTTCGATGTTCTGCATCGGGTTGTCCATCGTGACGCGGTTCTCGTCCCAGGGGACGCCGTAGATCGTCCCGCCGTTCAGCTCGACCGCGGCCGACGACGCGTTCGCCCAGTTCGCCACCAGGCCGCCGTCGCGCCGGATGCTGGCCGGGCCGGAGTGCGAGCTGACGGAGGCGAAGTGACCGAAGTACTTCGCGGTGTACTTGAGCGCGCCGAAGCCGCCCATCGAGAAGCCGGATACGGCGCGGCCGGCGGGCTCGTCGTACGTGCGGAAGTTGGCGTCGACCCACCGGACCAGCTGGTTGAGGTGGAAGTTCTCGTAGTTGCGCGGGCCGACGTTGGTGGTGACCGGGTTGGAGTACCAGCCGGCCTTTCCGCCGTCGGGCATCACCACGATGAGCGGCTTGCCCGCGGTCCACGCCCGGATCCCCTCGCGGTCGAAGGTGATGAAGTCCTGCAGACCCCCGTGCAGCAGGTAGAGAACGGGATAACGGCGACCGCCGCTGTCGTGATAGCCGTCCGGCAGCAGCACGTTCACCGCGGGCTGCCAGCCGATCTCGGCGGTCTGGAAGCGGTAGTACCACATTCGCGGATCGGCCTGGTTGCTGTCGACGATGTGCAGACCGAATCCGTCACCGGCGGCGCTGGCCGCGGCCGAGGTGGCCAGAATGGTTCCGGCGCCGAGGCCGGCCGCGACGGTCAGGCCTCCGGCGGCCTTGAGCAGGGTTCTCCGGGTGGGGCGGTGCTCACTCACCATGATCTCCTGGGGAGAGTAGGGATCATCACCGTAGGTCACGGCGACAATCTAAGTTAGTACCATAACTTAGGGGTCGACCGACCCAGAGGAGGGTTGTGACAGGCACGACACCCCGGCGTAAGACCGGCGGCAGGCAGGCGCAGATCGGGCTCGCGGACATCGAGCGCGAAGGGCTGCGCCTCGGCCTCGCGAACCTCACCGTGAACGGCGTCGCCGGCGCGCTCGGCGTCACCCCGACCGCGCTCTACCGCCATGTCGACGGCAAGCTCGGCCTGGAGACGCTCGTCGGCGAGGCGGTCCTCGCCGACCTGCGCATCACCGACGACCCGGCCGACGACCTCAACAGCCACCTGCTGTCGTTCGCCCAGCAACTCCGGACGTTCGTCCTCGACCGGCCCGGACTGGCGACGTATCTGCAGAGCCTGTTCCCGCGCGGCGCCGCGGGTCTGCGGCTGCAACGCGAGGCGATCGCCGCCCTAGGACGACGCGGGTACGACGCTCCCGGCGCCGTGATGCTGTCCGGGACGGTCGCCGCCCTCGCGATCAACCTGACCGCCGCCGAGGAACGCCATCGCCCGTACCACGACGGCCCGCACCAGCGAGAGCTCGAGAAGGTCTACGCGCTGCTCGCGGCCGACGAGGTCCTCGCGCCCGTCCAGGCGGAGATGCCGGCCATCTCCAGCGGCGACTACTTCCAGATGGTGATGACCGCGTGCATCCGCGGTCTCACCACCGCTGCCCCTCCGGACCGGACCGTCACCGAGATCCTCACCGGCCTGGGCCTCGCCGACTGACGGTGGGGTTAGTGATCGACGCCGTGGTTGAAGAAGCGTGCCGGGTCGCTGGCCGCGCGCGGCCCGGACGCGATCCAGGCGGCGAACTCGTCGGGGTATCGCCGCTCGAGCTCATCCAGGTAGGCCCGGCGGACCTCGATCGTCGCGGACCAGTGATCCGACCGTCGTTGCAGCTCGCTGAAACTGCGGCGCCAGGCTAGGCACAGCTCGGCGGCCGTCATGTCGCCCAGCTGATCCGTGGCCTCCAGCTCGGGCAGATCCAACTCCTCGGACTGTTGCTGGGTGACCTGGGTGGCTGGCCTGCGCGCCGGCCGAGGCTGCACGGGCTCGGTCTCCGAGGCCACGGTGAGCCATCCCAACCACGCGACGACCGGCGGCGCCGTACCGGCGATCAGCAGGAGGAGGAGCAACACCTCCAGGCCGACAGCCGCGCCGTACCCGATGATTGCCAGCCCACAACCTCCGCCGGCTGCCGCCCAGCGCGGAGCCGCGCGGAACACGTCGGCCGGCGGTAGCTCGCGGGACAGACCGAGACCGACGAAGATCGCGCCGGACATGAAGGCGGCGAGCACGAACGCCGCCAGATTCGGGCCCGGTGCGATGAACACCAGCGCCGTCAACACACCAATCCCGGCCAGCGCCCCGACTGCTGCGCGCCAGATCCGGAAGTACCGCGTCCCGACGTACATCTGCATGTTTGTCCAGTGCCCATTAGCGGCTATCTGTATCCAGCATCTGCCTTTGTCAGGCTCTTCACAAGGAGGGCACCGACCTGGTCGAGTTCGATCAGGAAGCCGTCATGCCCGTACGGCGAAGTGATCGGGTGCACGCCGTCGGCCGCCGGATAGGCGGCGACCAGCTCGGCGGAGAGCGACGGTGGGTAAAGGCGGTCCGAGTCGACGGCGGCCACCACCAGGCGGGACCGCAACCGAGCCAGGGTCGCGGCGAGATCACCACGGCCGCGGGTGATGTCGTGACTGTTCATGGCGCGGGTCAGCGCGACGTACGAGCCGGGGTCGAAGCGGCGCGCGAGCTTGGTCGCATGGTGGTCGAGATAGGACTCGACGGCGTAGCGGCCGCCGGTGGCGGGATCCTCGCCGGTTTGGGCAGAGCGGCCGAAGCGGGTCGCTAACTCGTACTCCGATCGGTAGGTGACGTGGGCGATCCGGCGGGCGATCCCGAGGCCGACCGCCGGGGAACGGCCGGTGCCGTAGTAGTCGCCGCCCTGCCAGTCCGGGTCGGAGGTGATCGCCGCGAGCTGCGGCGCACACCAGGCGATCTGGTCGGCCGAGGCATAGGCAGTGGCGGCCAGGACGAACGCCATACCGACGCGATCCGGGTACATCAACGGCCACTCGAGGGCGCGCATGCCGCCCATCGAGCCGCCGATCACGGCCGCCCACCGATCGATGCCGAGGGCATCGGCCAGCGCGGCCTCGGCGTTCACCTGGTCCCGGATCGTGATCGCGGGGAACCGGCTCCCCCACGGACGGCCGTCGGGGGCCTCGCTCGACGGGCCGGTGGTTCCCTGGCAACCACCGAGCACGTTCGCGGCGACGACGTACCAGTCGGCTGGGTCGAGGTACCGGCCGGTGCCGATCAGGCCGTCCCACCATCCGGGGGTCGGCTGATCGGGACCGGTCGTGCCGACCACGTGTGCGTCTCCGGTCAGTGCATGACAGATCAGGATCGCGTTGTCACCTTGGGGATTCCCCCAGGTCTCGTACGCGATCCGTGCCCCGGGCAACGTCGTACCGCTCTCGAGGAGAAGGTCGCCGACGGCAACGAAACGCCGCCCGGAGGCACTCATCGACCTCAGGCCGACTTCGCGGCGGCGAATCCGACCTCGAGGTCGGCCAGGATGTCCTCGACGTGCTCGATGCCGACGGCCAGCCGGACCAGGCCGGGGGTGACGCCGGAGGCGAGCTGGTCCTCGGCCGACAGCTGGCTGTGCGTGGTCGAGGCCGGGTGGATCACCAGGGACCGCACGTCACCGATGTTCGCGACATGGCTGTGCAGCTGCAGCGCGTCGACGAACCGCTTGCCGGCATCCACCCCGCCCTTGATCTCGAAGGCCACCACGGCGCCCGCACCGCGTGGCGCGTACTTCGCCGCCAATGCGTGCCACGGCGACGACTCCAGGCTCGCGTACGCGACGCTCTCGACCTCGTCCCGCGCCTCCAGCCACTTCGCGACCTGCAGCGCGTTGTCGACGTGCCGCTCGATCCGCAGCGACAGTGTCTCCAGGCCCTGCGCGATCAGGAACGCGTTGAACGGCGACACGGCCGCACCGATGTCACGCAGCCACTGCACGCGCGCCTTGAGGATGAAGGCCAGGTTGCCGAGATCCGAACCGACGCCGAGGTCGCGGCCGTAGGTCAGGCCGTGGTAGCTCGGGTCCGGATTGTTGAACCCGGGAAAGCGCTCCGGGTTCGCCGCGTAGTCGAACTTGCCCGAGTCGACGATCACGCCGGCGATCGCCGTACCGTGGCCGCCGAGGTACTTGGTCGCCGAGTGGACGACGATGTCCGCGCCGTGCTCGATCGGCCGGATCAGGTACGGCGTGGCGACGGTGTTGTCGACCACCAGCGGTACGCCGTACTCGTGGGCGACGTCAGCGACACCCTCGATGTCGAGGATCTCGCTCTTCGGGTTCGCGATCGTCTCCGCGAAGAAGACCTTGGTGTTCGGCTTGATCGCGGCCTTCCACGACTCCAGGTCGTTCGGGTCCTCCACGAACGAGACCTCGATCCCGAGCTTCGGGAACGTGTAGTGGAACAGGTTGTAGGTGCCGCCGTACAGGCTCGGGCTGCTCACGATGTGGTCGCCGGCCTCGGCGATGTTCAGCAGTGCGATGGTTTCCGCCGCCTGACCGGAAGCCACCAGCAGTGCCGCCGTACCGCCCTCGAGACTCGCGATCCGCTGCTCGACCGCGTCCTGCGTCGGGTTCTGGATCCGGGTGTAGATGTTCCCGAACTCCTTCAGCCCGAACAGGCTGGCCGCGTGATCGGTGCTGTCGAACGTGTACGACGTGGTCTGGTAGATCGGCAGCGCACGGGCGTTGGTGGTCGCGTCGGACGTCTGCCCGGCATGGATCTGCCTGGTCTCGAACGACCAGCTGGGCGCGGTCTCAGTCATCGGTTCCTCTTCTCGGGAAGTCACAGCAGGCCAAATCACAATCAGCAAGGCAAAAGGTACTAACTGGATCGACTTACTGGACTCAATCTCGAAGCGTGGACATCCCTGTCGATTCAGGGGCAGTCCGCCACCCAGGGGCCGGCCGATTACAGGCGTTAGGGGGCCTGCGTGGTGGTGGAGCGGGTGACCAGGTGGGTGGGGATGGTGATGACGGTGGGCTGGACTTCGGGGTTTTTGAGTGTGTGAATGAGGAGCTCCGCGGCGGAACGACCGGCGGCTGCGGCGGCAGCGGAGACTGAGGTCATGGCGGGCGTGGTCAATGCGGCGAGCGTGTCGTCGCAGCCGACCAGGCTGAAGTCGCGCGGAACGGAGATGCCGCGGAGCTCGAGGCCGGCCAGAACGCCTTGCGAGACCACATCGTCGAAGGCGATCGCGGCGGTCGCTCCGGAGTGGACGATCGCGGTGACGGAGTCGCGGCCGGCCGCGTAGGTGGGGCGGCCCACTTCGATGATGCCGACAGCCAGACCGGCCGCCGCCGAGGTCTCGACCAGGGTCGCCCTGCGTTGCTGATCGGACCACGAGTCGCGCGGGCCGGCCAGGTAGACGAGGCGGCGGTGACCGAGCTTCTTCAGCAACATGACGGCCTCGGTCATCCCGCCGGATGCATCGATCAGAACCCGCGGAATGCCGTCGATATCGCGGTTGACCAGGACGACCGGCCGCGTCCGGGCCAGGTTGCGAATCAGCTCCTCGGACTGCCGGGACGACGCCAGGACGAACCCTTCCACCTGCGAACCGAGCCGGGTGACAAGCTTGGCCTCGCGCTCCGGCGACTCGTCGGAATCCCCGAGGAAGACCGCCAGATCCGCCTCCTCCGCGGCGGACTGCAGCGTCCGCACCAGCGGCGGGAAGAACGGGTTCGCGATGTCTGGGACGATCACCGCGATGTTCCCGAACCGGCCGGTGGCGAGCGCCCGCGCGGCCTGATTACCGACGTAGCCGAGGCGCTCGGCGACACCGCGCACCCGCTCGACGGTCTCGGTGTTCAGCATCTCCGGCCGGGTGAACGCCCGCGAGACCGTCGCCCGCGACACCCCCGCCAGCACGGCGACATCCCCCAACGTCACACCCAGCCGCTGACCCATGGCGACACCTTATCTGCAACCGCTTGCACCGCCCACCGGATGACCATGGGGAGGAATTGCATCCGTTGACCTGCAATCGCTTGCATGATGGAATTCCGTGCATGACCATCCGGATCGCGATCGCCGGTGCCGCCCACCCGCACGCGAGGTACGTGACTGCCGAGATCGATCGGAACGACGAGTACCAACTGGTCGCAGTGGCCGACCCCGACCGCACAGTCGCCGAGCGCTACGCGACGCCGTACCAGGCGAAGGTCTTCACCGACCATCAGCAACTGCTCGACGAGACCCGCCCCGACGTCGTTATGGTCGCCGGAATCTACGCCGACCGCGGCCGCGCCGTCGTCGACGCTCTGGACGCCGGCGCCCACGTCCTCGCCGACAAACCACTCTGTACGTCGCTCACCGACCTGACCGCGATCAGCGAAGCCTCTCGCCGCAACAACCGGCATGTCACCGTGCTCCTCGAGAAGCGCTACTACCCCGAAACCCTCGCGATGGCCGAGCTCATCGATGAGCTCGGCACCATCCACGGTGTCGTCTCCACGGGACCACACAAGCTCAACCGCCCGACTCGCCCCGAGTGGTTCTTCGACCGCACCCGGTACGGCGGTCTACTCAACGACCTGGCCGTCCACGACATCGACGCCGCGCTGCACTTCACCGGCCTCACCGCCGGAACTGTCAGCGGCGCCCTCGCGAGCGAACCCGGCTTCCCCCGCTACGGCACCGCCACCCTCACCGGCCCCGGCGTCCTCATCACCGCCGGAGTCGACTGGCTGACGCCCGCAGCGTCACCTCTGCACGGCGACTACCGCATGAAGCTTGTCGGCAGCAACGGAACCGCCGAGCTGCAGTGGGCCCGGAAACGACTCGTCCTCACCACGACCGACAAAGCGCCGTACGACGTCGTGCTGCCACCAGGTCACCGCCCGGCCGAGCTCCCCCTACAGGCACTTGCCAATGGCAACGAACCGGACATCACCACCAGCAACAGTCTGCTGGTCACGCGACTCGCCCTCCTCGCCCAGCAGTCGGCGGAGAACGGCAACCATCCCCTGCCCTGGACCAGCTGACTCCGAAAGAGGTCTCATGCGCTTCGCCATCGTGGGTGCCGGTTCCATCGGCGCTGTCCACGCCCGCCTCCTCTCCGATCTCGAGGACGAGCTCGTCGCAGTCGTCGACACCGACCTCGAACGCGCCGAGCAGCTCGCCGCCCAGTACGGCGCTCGCGCGTACCCGGACGCGGCCAGCGCGTACTCAGAGGTCGATGCCGTCAGCATCTGCCTGCCCAGCGCCCTGCACGCCGACGCGGCGATCGAGGCGCTGCACGCTGGGAAGCACGTCCTGGTTGAGAAGCCGGTCGACATCACGCTCGCCGCCGCCGACCGGCTGATCGCCGCCCAACGCCGTACTGGGCTGACTGTCTCGGTCGTCAGCCAACGCCGCTTCCAGGAACCGGCGACGCGCATCAAGCAGGCGGTCGCCGATGGCGCACTCGGTCGGATCACCTCCGGCATCGTCGAGTCGGCGTTCTATCGGCCGCAGTCCTACTACGACGGCGACGGCTGGCGCGGGACGCTTGCGCTCGACGGCGGTGGGGCGCTGATGAACCAAGGCATCCACGCGCTCGATCTCCTGGTCTGGATGCTCGGCCGCCCAGTCGGCGTCAGCGCACAGACCGGCCGACTCGCGCACGACAACATCGAGGTCGAGGACGTAGCCGCCGCCACCATCACCTTCGAGAGCGGAGCGATCGGCCTCCTCCTCGCCAGTACGGCGGCCTACCCCGGCCGCCCGGTGCGGTTGTCGATCCACGGCGACCGCGGTACGGCGGTCATGGACGACGACCGTCTGGTCGCGCTCACCGGCGCGGATGATCTGGGGGCGCAGAGCTCTCCCCGCGCGGCGCATCTCGAGCAGTACCGGGATTTTGTCGCCGCGGTGGCGGAGGGGCGGGCGCCCGCGATCGGGTTGGCGGATGGGCGGCGGTCGTTGGCGACTGTGCTCGCGGTCTATGAGTCTGCTCGTCTGGGGCGGCCGGTCGAGTTGCAGGAGGTCTGAGCTGTGTTGCGGATTGCTCTGGTCGGGACGGAGAACAGTCATGCCCGTGAGATCATCCACCACCTCAACGCCCACCCGATCTCGGACGCGACCCGGATCGTCGCGCTGGTCGGTGCGGATGACGAGCACAACCGCGCGCTCGCCGAGCTGGGCGGCATTACCCGGATCGTCCCCACGTCCGCCGAGCTGATCGGCAGCGTCGACGCCCTGATCGTCACCAACCGGGACGGCGCCCGGCACCGCGAGCACGCCGTACCGTTCCTCGACGCCGGTATCCCGGTCTGGGTCGACAAGCCGCTGGCAGCCAGTACGGCGGACGCCCGCGCCATCCTCGAGGCGGCGGACCGCACGAGCACCCCGGTCACGTCGTACTCGGCCGTCCGCTGGGTCGCCGACGCGGATGCCCTTGCCCAGAGCATCGAAACCGTCGGCGAGCTCCAGACGGTCACCGTCACCGGCCCGGCCGACCCTGCCAGTGAATACAGCGGCATCTTCTTCTACGGCATCCACGCCGCAGACCTCGCCCAACGCCCCCGGCTCACCTGAGGACATTCAGGTCGAGCAAACCGGCAGCGCTGTCATCGCCCGCTACCGCAGCGACGGCGTCCTCGTCACCCTCCAACTCGTCAAGCCGACCGACGCCGGCCGTGTCCCGTTCCACGCCGAGATCGTCGGCCGTGCAGGCGTTGTCAGCAGCGACATCCGCCTCGACGCCGACTACGTCGTACCGGGGTTGAAGGTCTTCCTCAATCTGCTTGCCACCGGCCAGGCGCCGCTCGACGCGGCTGCCCTGCTTGCTCCGATCACCGTCCTGGAGGAGATCAGCCGCCGGCTCGGTTGAGCAGCAGTTCGGCGGCGCGCGTCGTACCGTCGGTGTCGATGGTCGGGGCGAGGGCCTGCGCGCGGGTCTTTGTTTCGGGGTCCAGGGTGGTGGCGAGGGCTTCGGTCATGGACTGCAGCGTCGGGTCCGGGTCCTGGTGGGCGACGCCGATGCCGAGCTCGGCGACGCGGCCGGCCCAGCGCGGCTGATCGACGATGCGCGGTACGACGAGTTGCGGCGTACCGGCCTTGGCGGCGGTTGTTGTGGTTCCGGCGCCGCCGTGATGGATGACGGTCGCGACCCGTGGGAAGAGGGCCTGCTGGTTGACCTCGCCGATCACGAACGTGTCCTGCTGGTCGTCGATCGCGACCAGGTCCGCCCAGCCGCGGCTCATCAGGATCCGGCGGCCGTGAGCGCGCGCTGCCTCGATGGTGTTGCGGGCGATGTCCTTCGGGGCGTGCGACGCCATACTGCCGAATCCGACGTACACAGGTGGTTCGCCGGCGTCCAGGAAGCCCTCGAGCTCAGCTGGGAGCGGCCGATCGTCAGGAAGCGTCCAGGCGCCGATCTGCAGGACGTCGGGGACGTCGGCCGGCCACAGGGTCGGATCGGCGGCCAGCCACGGCTGGTCGCCGCGAACGTGCGACCGTACGTCGTCCACCGGCGGGAGGCCGATCGCGGCCCGGCCGCTGTTCAGCGCCTCGCCGTACAGGTTGTTCGTGAACTCCGACGGCGCGCCGACGGTGTGGAAGCAGGCGAACGCGTAGCGGATCCCCAGTTTCTCGGCGACGTCGCGGGCACCGGCCGGCATCAGGCCGGTGGCGACGATCGCTTCGGCGCCCTCGGCAACTTTCGGTAGCACCTCGAATCGGGCGGCGACCAGCTCGGGCGCCAGCTTCAGCGCGTCCTCGCGGGACGGCGGCTTCGGATTGTTCACCACCGACTGCACCGAGCGACCGACCGGAACCAGCTCCACACCGGCCCGCGCTGCCAGGGCGCCGAACTCCTCGTCGGGCGGCGCACACAGCACGACCTCCGCGCCGTACTGCTGCAACTTCCAGGCCAGACCGGCGAGGGGTTCGACGTCTCCGCGTGATCCCCAGGTCAGCAACACAAACCGCATCTGCACGTCCTTGATAGGTACTGTCTTCGCATTCGTGATGGACCGCCATCCTGAGGCATCACCCGGGCCTTGCGGCAAGCCCACCCCTGGGCTATACCTTGGAAGGGGAGAGTGGTTTCCACCTGTCCGGCGCTGGGGGCGGCGAGGGCAGAGTCGGTCGGCATTGGGGCAGGATCCACGGATCCGCGGCGGCGTGGTGTGCGTCGGAACCTACGCTCGGGGTTGTTTCTCAAGAGGGGGTAGGTCAGTGCGGAGTCAACTGTTCGCGGCGGAGAACCAGGAGCAGGAGTCGGCCCAGGCGGGTCTGCGGCTGCAGAACTCGAAGCTGCTGAAGGTCGAGTTGCGCGGTGAGGTCTTCGCGCGGCAGGGCGCGATGGTCGCGTACCAGGGCAACGTCCAGTTCGAGGCCCAGGGGTCCGGCGGGATCGGCAAGTTCATCAAGCAGAAGCTCACCGGCGAGGGCATCCCGCTGATGAAGATGAAGGGTCAGGGCGACGTCTTCCTCGCCGACCGCGCCTCCGACGTGTACCTGATCGATCTCGAAGGTCCGCACGACGGGCTGAGTATCAACGGCGCCAACGTGCTCGCGTTCGAGTCCTCGCTGAGCTGGGACATCCAGCGGGTGCAGGGCATGGGCATGATGTCGAACGCCGGCCTGTTCAACTGCACGTTCTCCGGCCAGGGCCGGCTCGCGATCACCTGCAAGGGCACCCCGGTGGTGCTGACGGTGGACCAGCCGACGTACGCCGACCCGCAGGCGGCGATCGCCTGGTCGACGGGTCTGCAGACGGGCTATCAGCGCGCCGACCAGATCGGCCTGGGTACGCTGCTCGGCCGTACGACGGGTGAGGCGTTCACGATGAGCTTCGCCGGGCAGGGCTTCGTCGTCGTACAGCCGTCCGAAGAGCCGCCCGGCGGCGTCATCAGCGGCACTGGCGGCGGCCAGCAGGCCGGTCAGGACGGCGGTGTGGCCGGCGTACTGGGTGGGCTACTCGGCGGTCGCTAGTCCTTCGCAGATGTCCCAGGCAGCTTGCTGGAGAAGGGCCGCGGTGTCCGCATCGAGGCCCTTCACCGGTACGTCGATCCCTACCGGATCCTCAGCCAGTAAGGCGATCAGGAACACGCACGCGGCGAGGTAGCTGCCTGCGAGGGCCGGGTGACTGTTGTCCTGGTCATGCAGCACCGGTTCGTCGTGTTCGGCGAGGAACCGCTCCCACACCGGCCCGACCGGGATCAGCGCCGCGCCGAGCTCGACCGCGCTCCCGCCGTACGCGCTCGTGAGGGCAGCCTGCGTGTCGGGCGCATTCCGGCGCGCCCAGGTCAGGTAGAGCGCTGTGCGCGCACCAGCCTTGGTGATCGCGGCATCGAAGTCGCGCGCACTCTCCCGGAACCGCTCCGGACTCTTGATCGGCAACGTGCTCTGCTCCTGCAGCACGACAACGTCGTACCCACCGGAAGCAATCGCCGTGAGCGCCTTCCCCGCATTCAAATGCTGCCGCAACGACGCCCCACCCGCCGAGATCAGCGTCGACTCAACCTCGATCCCCCGCGCCCCAGCCAGGCCCGCCAGCAACCCGGGCAAGTTGTTACGCGCCGCAAAACTGTTCCCGACAAAGAGAATCCGCACCCCCCGAAGGTACTCGATCAACAAGCGGTGTACCGAAGAACTGGTAGTACTAGGGGTGCTGGGGTCTTGTGCAGCGTGGCGGTGGGCGCAAACGACGGTTGCGGCGGACTACTACCAGTCCGTCGGTACGCCGGGGAGAGGGATTGTGGCTGAGTTGAGGATCGTTCGGGTCGAGGATGAGGGCCAGCTGGCTGATTGGCGGTTGGTGCACAACGCGATCGTGCCGAGTGCGGGGTTATCGGTTGCGGAGGTTCGTGAGCGGGTGACGCGGAATGTGCTTGAGGTCGCGTACGACGGTGACGTGCTGGTGGGCTGTTCGACCGTGCGGCCGCCATCGACGGAGACGAGCGCGGAGACCGTGATCGCGCGGGTGCTCGCGCCGTACCGGCGGCGTGGGTTCGGCGAAGCGTTGTATCAGCACTGCTTGGCGCAGACCCGAGGGACGGGGATCGAGACGCACATCCTGGCCAGCAATGTGGACGGGGTGCGGTTCGCCGAGAAGCACGGGTTCGTCGAGGTCGAGAGCTACGTGATGCCCGGGGAAACCATCCCGTTCATGCTGATGCGGCTTGGTTAGACGGTCAGTCTGATGAAGGGACCGGTACGACGGCTCGTCGCAGGCCTGGCGTGGTTACGGAGACCGCGACGACTGCGGCTACGCAGAGAACTGCGCCGGAGATCAGGGCGGTGAACGGGGAGGTGAATTGGGCGGTGACGCCGCCTCGGACGTTACCGAGGTTCGGGCCGGCGCTGCCGACGATCTGTTCGGCCGCGGCTACTCGGCCGAGGAGTTCGTTCGGGGTGTGCAGCTGGACAATGGTGCTGCGGGCAACGACCGAGACGGTGTCGGCGGCACCCGCGACGGCCAGGAACGCGAACGCGATCCACGGGGTCGGCGCGAAGGCGAACAACCCTAGGGCGATTCCCCAGCTGCCCGCGCCGATCAGCATCACCACGCCAGGTCGCGGCAACCGGGTGTAGGTGCCGGACAGCACCGAGGCGACCACTCCCCCGACGGCGATCGCGGTCAGGAAGAGGCCGAGCGTCCGTGGATCACCACCGAACCGCTCGGCGTTCAGAGCCGGGAACAGGCTGATCGGCATCGACAACACGGTGACCGCGAGATCGGTGACCAACGCGCCCCGGATCACCGGCGTCGACACCACGAACGCCAGTCCGTCGGCCACGCCGCGCAACCCCGGCCGCACCTCGCCCGCCACGCGGAGCAGTGGCAGACCCAGTACGCCGTACAGGGCGGCGGTGAAGGTCAAGGCGTCGACCAGGTACGCCGTACTGGGGCCCCAGGCGCCGACGATGAGCCCACCGACGGCCGGGCCGACCAGCATCGCGCCTTGGAAGGCGATGCGGTTGAGCGCGATGCCGCCGGCCAGTAGTTCACGCGGAAGGAGTTGCGGGAGGATGCTTCGGGCCGCCGGACCCGACGCGGCCCCGAGGGCGGACTGCATCGACACCAGTCCAAGCAGGACACCGACGGGCACCGAACCGATCAGGAGCTGGCTCGCCATCAGGAGCGCCACGATCAGCTGGCAGATCGTGATCACCAGATAGAACCGGCGGCGTTCGAACCGGTCGACGGCTGCCCCGGCGAACAGCCCGAGCACGATCAGCGGAAGCGCCTGCGCGAGACCGATCGCGCCGGTCCAGGCCGTGCTCCTCGTCTGGTCCCAGACCTGGAACATCACCGCGACGAACGCCAACTGCGCACCGAAGATCGACACCACCTGGCCGAACCAAAGCCGCCGGAACGGTTGCGATGCGCGCAGCGGAGCCAGGTCGATCAGCATCCGCCTCACTGTGTTGCATCGCCCTGGGCGAGCTTCTCGGTCACGCGCTCGTAGAAGCTCTTCCGGGCCAGCGCCTGCTCGATGTCGCGGACGACCTGGCTCATCGTGTACGGCAACTCCGCCTCGAGCTCGGCGATCGCCGCCTCCGTGGCCCGCCATTCCGCCGCCAGCAGCCCGGCTAGCTCTTCCGCCTTCGGAGTAAGCGCCACAACCTTGGCGCGCGCGTCCGACCCAGCCTCGGTCTGCACCAGCCCAGCAGTCCGCATGGCCGCGACCTTCTGGCTGAGCGCCGAATGCGTCCGCCCGACCGACTCAGCCAGCTCGGTGATCGTCATCGGCCCCTTGAGATGGAGCCGGAGCAGCTCCATCACATAGTTCGGCTTCAGCCCCTGGATGTCTCGATCGGTGTAAACCCGCCCGATCTCACCATCGATGTGTCCTAGCAACTGATGGAGCGCACGCCACTGACTCTGCTCTGTCGGATCATCCACCGAACCATCGTAACAGCACTTATATAAGCACTGTCATGAATTAGTCGGCCGGCTTGATGTTCATGTTGCGGTGGAAGACGTTGCCCGGGTCGTAGGTCGCCTTGATCTGCTGCAGCCGGGCGTACTTCTTGTCCCCGTACGACGCGCGCACGCGGTCGGTGTCGAATTCGGCCATCGCGTTGATGTAGCTGCCGTTGCCGAGGGTGTACGGCTGGAAGGCTTCCCAGAAGGCGCGCACCCAGGCGCGTTCCGGGGAAAGGCCCTCGGCGGTCGGTGCGATCGCGACCATGAAGACCGCGTACCGCGGTGAGCGGCCGCCACCGAACGCGGTGTCGTCGTCGCCGATCTCGGAGTAGGCACCATCGAGGCGGTAGAACAGGATGTTCGAGAGCGGGGACACCTTCCGCGCGGCGTGCTCGGTGATCACGTCGATCGCCTCATCGGTCAGCGTCTCGACGTACGTGCCCTTGTCGTAGCAGTAGAAGCCCCAGGCGTTGCCCTCGTCGATCGACTTCTGCACCTCGACGAACGGCATCGGGGTGGTGAACTCGACCGTCGGCGGCAACGTCGTACGGACCCGGCCGACGATCTCGTCGAACTGCTCCTGGCCGCCGAAGCCGACGACCACCAGCGCGTAGCCGTTCTTGAGCTGGTGCTCGGCCGGTACGAACGGAGCCGGTGGGGCGTTGAGTACGCCGATGATCACCGTGACGTCGCGCGGCAGGCTCGGGACGAGTTCGCGGGCGAAGCGCAGTACTTCGGCTCCTTGGTCGAGATCCCACCAGAGCAGGCCGTACTGGACGATCGGGGTGACCTCATGGAGCTGGAACTTGAACTCGGTCACGACGCCGAAGTTGCCGCCACCACCGCGAACAGCCCAGTAGAGCTCAGGATTCTCGTCGGCCGCGGCACGCAGGATCCGGCCGTCGGCGGTGACGATCCGGACCGAGAGGACGTTGTCGAGACTGAGGCCGAACTGGCGGGTCAGGTACCCCATCCCGCCGCCGAGCGTGAGACCTGCGACGCCGGTATGGCTGATCATCCCGGCCGGCGCGGCCAGTCCGTACTCCGCTGTTGCCGCATCGAGCTGGGAGAGCAGCGCACCGCCGCCGACCAGCGCACGCTTCGCCTGCGGGTCGACGGTGATCGCGTTCATCGCGCTGACGTCGATCATCAGACCGTCGTCGACAACCGCCGCGCCGGACATGCTGTGCGCGCCACCGCGGATCGAAATCTCCAGCCCGTTGCGCACGCCGAACAGGACAGCCGCCTGTACGTCGGAATCACTCACACACTGCGCAACCAGCGCGGGCCGCCGATCGATATCAGCGTTCCAGACCCGCCGGGCCTCGTCGTACGCCGCATCCTCCGGCCCGACAACCACCCCATCGATCGCGATCCGAAGCTCGTCGATCCCGCCGCCGGCCGTCTGTGTCATCCGTAATCCTCCCCAGGCATCAGTCCCCACCAACCCTAGATCCGCCCCATCCACCTGACACCGTCCTTTAGGGCACCCCATCGCGCCACCCACCCCGCCCAGCGCACCTCAAGGAACCACTGCACGGCGCCTGACTTTTGCCGCCTCCGGCGGGTGCAACAGATGATTCGGCGCCCAGGAGTCCAACCGGCCGCGGCGCCCGCCCCCGCCTCTCACCTCGTAGGTCCCACGACAACGCGCAGCCAGATCAGGCGACCGTTGGTCACCATCCCTCCAAAACCGAAACCAAAGCCCGTCAACCCCAGCCAACCAAAACGCGGAAACCGGCCCCGCTCCCGCACCCCAACCACAACCCGCCCACCCCACCCAACGAAAACGCGAAAACCGCCCTCGCTCCCGCACCCCAACCAGAGCCCGTCCACCCCACCCAACGAAAACGCGAAAACCGGCCTCGCTCCCCGCACCCCAACCAGAGCCCGTCCACCCCACCCAACGAAAACGCGAAAACCGGCCTCGCTCCCCGCACCGCAACCAGAGCCCGTCTACCCCGTCCAACGGAAACGCGGGAACCGCCCTCGCTCTCCGGCCCAGCCACCGCGGCGCTCAACCATGCTGTCTTTCAGATCGGCCGGTCGCGGCGAGCAACCACAAACCCACGTCCCCGGCCGAAGCCTTTCGGTCTGCACCACGCCTCGCAGCGGACCTGAGCCACTGATCAACTTGCTCCGAGGACGCACTTCAGGCGGCGGTTGAGCGTGGCGAGACAGACCCAGCGCAGGTTAGTCAGTGCTGGCGGTCCACGAGACGAGGGGACCAGCCCCACGAACCGTCATCTCGGGTGACCGCGCCCCGTGCAAGCCGAGGAGCGCCGCACTATCCGGTGGATCTTGGGTACCCCGTGACGAAAATCCACCGGATAGTGCGAGATCGTCAGCTGCCCGGGCGGGCTGGGTCCAGGCCACCCAACCGTCAAGAGCGGCTCACAAACAGCCGCGGCGGACCTGAGCCACTGATCAACTTGCTCCGAGGACGCATTTCAGGCGGCGGTTGAGCGTTGCGAGGCGGACCAAGCGGACGTTAGTCAGTGCTGGCGGTCCGCGAGACGAGGGGACCAGCCCCACGAACCGTCATCTCGGGTGACCGCGCCCGTGCAGGCCGAGGAGCGCCGCGCTATCCGGTGGATCTTGGGTACCCCGTGACGAAAATCCACCGGATAGTGCGAGATCGTCGGCTGCCCGGGGCGGGCGGGGTGGGTGCAGGCCGAAAGGACTCGGCCGGGGGCGTGCGCTGTGGTTTCTCGCCGCGACCGGCCGATCTGAAAGACAGCGTCGTTGGCCGCCGCAGTGGCTGGGGTCGTTGGCGAGGCCGGTGACCGAGGTCCAGGTCGCCTGGGGTTTCCGGGTTTCGGTTGCCGCCGGCGGCGAGGCCTAGTAGCTGACCCGTCGCGGCGGTTGCTGCAGCGGCTCCGCTCGAATGCGGCCGGGAGCCGCCGCAGTTGCTGTGCGCCGCTGCGGCCGATCAGCAGAGACGGGTGGCTGAGGCGGTCTCGGGCTGAGGGGGATGGTGCGGTGAGCGATCGAGGCTCGGGTTGCCTGGGCTTCTGGGCTTTGGTTGCTGTTGGTGGTGAGGGGGGCCGGCAGCTGATCCGTCGCGGTGGTCTTGCATCAGATCAGCTGGTTTGAAGGGTGTGACGTGCTTGGCTGGGGGCCCAGCTCGTCAGTCGGAACTTTCTGGTCAAATAGCGCCCAAAGATTACCGACTAGCTGTACATCACGCGCTCAGCCATAGCCCGGAAGCTCAGGCGACCTCAACCTCGGTAGCTAACCGCACCATCCACCCCAGCCAGAGACCGGCCCACCATCCGTCCCCGTCAATCGGCCGCAGCCCCGCCCATCCAGAGCGGCGCCCGGTGTCGGCGGCTCCCCGCTAACGTCCGACGATCCGGAGAGGGGGTGTGCGGGTTCTTCGGACGTTGCTGGCGTGGGGCATTTAACGTCCGACGATCCGGAGGGTGGGTGTGCGGGTTCTTCGGACGTTAGGGGAGGGGGCGGTCCAGGACTGCTTTTAGGTGGCTGAAGGTGTCTAGGGAGTATTTGCCGTGGTAGCGGCCCATGCCGCTTTCGCCTACGCCGCCGAAGGGGAGGTCGGTGGCGGTCAGGTGGACTACGGGGTGGCCGAAACCTACTGCGCCGGAGGAGGTTTCGGTGAGGATGCGGTGTTTGACTTCGTCGGATTCGGTGAAGGCGTAGAGGGCTAGGGGCTTGTCGCGGTTGCGGATGAAGGCTAGGGCCTCGTCCAGGGACTGCACCGTGAGGATGGGGAGGATCGGGCCGAAGATCTCTTCGCCCATGACCGGGGAATCGGGGGCCACGTCGGTGAGGACGGTGGGGGCGATGTACTTGGTGGGCTTGTCGGTTTCGCCGCCGACTACTACGCGGCCACTGGAGAGTAGGCCGGAGAGTCGGTCGAAGTGGCGCTCGTTGACGATGCGCCCGTACTCGTCGCTGGTTGACGGGTCGTCGCCGAACTTGCGGCGTACCTCGGCGGCGAGTGCTGCCTCGAGGGGCGCGGGGTCGCCGATCGCCAGCACGTAGTCGGGGGCGACGCAGGTCTGGCCGGCGTTGAGGAACTTGGCTCGGACCAGGCGCTCAGCGACCTTGGCCGGGGCGACGGCGGGATCGACGATGACTGGGCTCTTGCCGCCCAGTTCGAGGGCGACCGGGGTCAGGTGCTTCGCGGCGGCGGTCATCACGATGCGGCCGACCTGGCCGTTGCCGGTGTAGAAGATGTGGTCGAAGTGCTGCTCGAGCAGTTCGGTGGTCTCCGGGATGCCGCCTTCGACCACGGCGACCGCCGAGGCATCCAGGTACGCCGGGAGGTGCCGCGCGATCGCCGCGGAGACCGTCGGGGACAACTCGCTCGGCTTGATGACGGCGACGTTGCCTGCGGCAAGGATTCCGACGAGTGGGGCGAGGGCCAGGTGCAGCGGGTAGTTCCACGGGCCGACCACGAGGGCGACGCCGAGCGGTTCGCGGATCACCTGCGCCGTACCGGGGAGCAGCTTCTCCGGTAGCGGCGCCGGCTCGGGAGCCAGCCATGCGTCCAGGTGTTCGAGGGTGTGGTCGATCTCGTTGACGATGAACATCAACTCGGTACCGCGCGCCTCGTCGGCAGGCTTGCCGAGATCGGTGTGCAGCGCGCCGACGAAGTCCGCGTCCTGCTCCAGCAGCATGGTCTTCAGAGCATTCAGCTGGGTACGACGCCACTCGACCGGCCGCGTGATCCGGGAGTCGAAGGTCGCGCGAAGGTCGGTGACGAGCTGAGGAATATCGGAGGTCATGAGAGTTGTCCGTTCGAGAGCCATTCGGGGCGGTTGGAGCCGCGGGGGACGAGGATGGTGCGGAAGGCGCCGGGGGTTGCCGACATCTGGACCTGGTCGGTGACGCCTTGGTAGAGGCCAAGTGGTGTCTCGGCGGTGAAGGTGTCCGGATCGAGGTAGGCGTGGTCGCCGCCGCTGCCGGCGATGCTCCGGGCGAAGTTCTGGTCGAAGACGCCGAGGCTGATGATCCAGAGCGCGATCCGGGTCAGTGAGATGTGCACCCGGTACGAACCGCCTTCGGTTGCGCGGCGGATCAGCGCGGCGCAGATGCCGGCGGTGGCCAGCCAGGGCACGAGGTAGTCGTTGACGACCCCGATGTGCGGCAGGACCGGCTGGTCGGCCGAGCCTTCCAGTGTCATCATGCCGGTCACGCATCCCGCGGTCTGGTCGAAGCCGACTCTCGTTGCCCACGGCCCCTGTTCACCGTGCAGAGAAACGGTGGTGTGAATGATGCCGGGCCGAAGAGCCGCGGCCCGCTGTGGTGACAGCCCGAGCCCGGCGACCTGACCAGGACGCCGGTTGGCGTAGAAGACGTCGGCGCCGCGCAGCAGCTCGCGGACGGTCTCCATCGCGGCCGGATTGCGGGCGTAGTCGACGGTGGCCGAGCGGACGCCGACGTTCGCGGTCAGGTAGACGACCGGGTTCTCCCACTCGGTCGGCCGCCAGAGGTTGAGCGCGTCGGCGCCGTGCTGGGCAAGCGCGCGGCCGATCCCGGCGCCCGCGATGACGTGACCGAGACCGAGCGCCCGGATCCCGTCGAGCGGCTGCAGCGCACCGGCGGGCAGCGGCTCGGGAGGTGAGTCGCCGATCTTCTCGATCTCGATCAGCGGAAGTCCCGCGAGCACTTCCTGGTACTGCGTGGTCTCCAGAAACTCCTCGGTACTGCGGACCATCGGCATCACGATGCCCGCGTCCGCCCCGGCTTCTTCCAGCTCGCTGGCCTTCCACCGGGCGATGGCAGCGGCGATCGCAGTCGCGTCGTCGTACGTGCGAAGGAGTTTGAGCGTCTTGGACTTGAGCTTCGGGTAGATGTTCAGCGGCATCACCCAGCGGCCGTCGCCGGCGCGGTAGAACTTGAGCGACAGCGGGCTGCCGGGGTCGGCGGTGTTGGTCGGCGGAAGCCCGTTCACCAGCTCCCACTTCTTGTCGTAGAACGGGCACAACCGGTGCGGCGCCTTCCGCAGGTCCATGCTGATGTCCTGCCCCGGCCCGCCCCGATGCCGCCACAACGCGGCCAGCGCGACCGACTTCGCCACCAGCCCGATCGCCGGTGCCGCCCCCAGCCGTACGGCGCTCGGCACGATCGGATCGGCCCCGACGAACTCGACCCGCCCACCGCAGTCGTCCGCGCTGAACCCGACATCCGCCAGCACCTCACCGAGCGCCGCCTGAATATCGAAGTGGTCGTCCGCCTCCGAGCGAATGGGGTTGGCAAGGGACGCACGCACCCGCGCAGTCACATCGGCGCTCACCGCGCAGTCTCCGATGGCGCCGTACCGAGGGCCTTCATCAGGGCGATCTGGGCGCTGTCCCGAGCCTTCGCGAGCTCGGCGATCGAGCCGCCGAAGTCGGCTGCCTGCTCGCTCAGCAGCGTGTTCGTCTGCTCGTCAAGATGCGGCGTTCCCAGCTGGCCCCAGCGTTTCTCCAGCCCCGGACCGAGATGCTCAAGGAAGTGCGGCAAGCCGCCAGGTCCACCACCCAGATGGAAGCTCAGGAACGGACCACTGATCGCCCAGCGCTGCCCCAAGGACGACGTCACCACCTCGTCGAGTTGTTGCTCGGTCACCACACCTTCGGCAACCAGATGCACGCACTCGCGGAAGATTGCCGCCTGCAACCGATTCGCCACAAAGCCCGGAACCTCCTTGGCCAGCACGATCGGCTTCTTCCCCAGACTGCGATAGAACTCCACAGCCCCCTGTACGGCGGCCTCGGACGTCCGCTCCCCCGGCACCACCTCGACCAGCGGGATCAGGTGCGGCGGGTTGAACGGATGCCCGACCACCAATCGATCGGGCGACTTGAGCACGGTGGCGATATCGGTTGCCGGTGTCCCCGAAGTCGAGGTCAGGAACAACGCGTGCGCGGGTGCGTTCGCCTCGACCGTGCTCCAGATCTGGTGCTTGAGCTCGAGCCGCTCCGGCCCGTTCTCCTGGACGACGTCCGTGCCCGTGACGGCGGTCGCGAGATCGGCCTCGAAGCTGATCCGGTCGAGCAGTCCGTCGGTCGGCAAGCCGAGCTCGACGAGCGACGGCATCAGCTCGTCCAGACCGGCCCGGACCGTCTCGGCGATCCCCGGTGCGGGATCGTTGATCACGACATCGATCCCGTGCGCCGCCATCAGGCCGGCCCACGAGACGCCGATCACGCCACCGCCGACGATTGTTGCCCTCATCACCGATCTCCGTCCAGGTAGTCGTGCACGACCGCGGGCCGGCCCAGCGTCAGATCGGTCAGGATGTGGCTGGCCGACACGATCTCCAGCACCGGCAGATCGGCGAGCGGCGCCAAGGCGTGCGGCACCAGATGCAGCCGGGCCGGCGCGGTCCAGGCGCCCTTGATGGTCAGGTCGCTGATCTGGCTCCGCGTCAGCTCGCAGATCCGCGGTTCCCCGTGGTACCCAGGAATGATCTTCAGCATGTACGTCGGCGCCATCAGCTCCGCGCGCGCATCGGCCTCGGACATCACCCGGTGCTTGTAACCCATCGTCGCGAGCGCGACCTGGATCGAGCCGTAGTCCAGCGTCCCGACCAGCGTGTCCGAATCCACCGTCAACGCGGGTTTGCCGAACTTCTTCGGGTACGCCGACACCTCCCGCCCGCTAGCGATCGCGCCGAGACTGTCGACGTACATGCCGAGCGTGAACTCGCCCGGTTCACCGTCGTACTCGACCAGGGCGACCTGACCGGATTCGGTGTAGTCACCGAGGCCGGTCACGTCCGGCATCCGCATCACTTCGAACCGGACCAGCGGGTCGGTCACCTTCAGCGGCGCCGGGACCAGCGCGTTCAGCGCGTCCGGATCGGTCCGGTAGGTGATGTTCAGATACTCCCGATCGGTGAATCGGTAGGGGCCGCGCGGGAAAGCCGGCGAGGCCAGAGGAGTGGTGAGCTGGGCCCTGACGTCGTCCTCGGACATGACCATGGAACCGATGCTAGCGGCCCACTCTTGCTACGGTGCGGCGCATGAACGCTTTCGCCCTGCGAACCACGATCGACCTGGATGCCGCGCCGCCGAAGGTCTGGGCGGTGCTCACCGACGCGGCGGCGTACCCGGAGTGGAATCCGCTCATCCTGTCGTTGACCGGCGAGTTAACGGTCGGCGCGACGGTGACGACCCGGGTCCGGGACGCCGAGGGGAAGGAACGGACCTTCAAGCCGAAGGTCCTCGTCGCCGACCCGGACCGGGAGCTCACCTGGCTCAGCCGGATCGCCTTCGGCGGCCTGTTCGACGGCGAGCACAGCTACCGCCTGGAGGAACTGCCCGGCGGGCGGACCCGGTTGCGCAACGACGAGGAGTTCCGCGGGATCTCGGTGCCGTTCCTCCGTTCGATGCTGCGCCGCACCATCGAGCCGCAGTTCGAGGCGATGAACCACGCCCTCGCCGCTCGACTGAACGAGTGACCGCCCCACTCGCCGAGCGGCCCCAGGCCCGGCGAGTAGGACGGCGAGGGTGGCGGTCAGCCCTTCGGGTGGCAGGTGTAGGTGGGGCTGCTGTCGAGGACCTCGTTGCTCAGGCCGATCAGCTGCGAGGTGAAGGAGTCGTCGGTCATGGTCAGCTTCAGCACGCCGAACGAGTTCATTCGCTTGGCCGTGATCGGGCGTTCCGGCCCGAGGTCACGCGGGTTGGCTCCGGCCATGCCGCCGATGATCTCGACCGTCCCCTTCGCGTCCTTCTGACCGCTGTTGTTCAGCGGGAAGAACCGCTCGTAGTGGTGTTCGTGCCCGTTCAGCACCAGATCGACCTTGTGATCGGTCATCACCTTCCACAGCGCGACGCCGTTCTCGTCGTCACCGCGTTCGCCGGTGCTCCAGCGCGGATGGTGGTAGTACGTCGCGATACAGCCCTTGGTGGTGGCCGCCAGGTCGGCCTTCAGCCAGGTCATCTGGGCCGGCTCGGCGTCCGCCCCGCTGGACGTGAAGTCGTTGGAGTCGAGGGCAACGAAATGCCAGTTGCCCTTGTCCCAGCTGTAGTAGCGCTTGCCCTGTGGCTTCGCGATCGCCCCGAAGTACTTGTCGTACCCGCTGAACGAGGGCGTGTCGTACGACTCATGATTACCCGGGGAGGGCTTCATGATGCTCTTGTACTTCCCCCACGTCTTGTCGAAGTAGTTCTGATACTCGGACAGCGTTCCGGAGCTGTACTGGTTGTCCCCCATCGTGATGACGTTCACCGGCTTGATGAAGTCGACAACCTTGGCACTCTTCGGGTGAATACAGGTCGAGCTCGACGCGCTGCACGCCTTCGCGATGTCGCCGGCCGCCGCCAGCACGAACTGACCGCTGCCACCCTGCCCCGTCCGCACCGCGATCGCCGCACTCGAGGCGGACACGTTGTCGGCCAGATCGCGTGCTCGGACGCTGTAGCTGTACGCAGTGTCCGCGGTCAGACCTGCATCCGTGTACGTCGTGCTCGGGGCCAGTGCCACCGCGACCCCGTTGCGGAGTACGTCGTACCCGGCGAGACCGGCGTTGTCGGTCGACGCGTTCCAGCTGAGCCCGACCGAGGTCGGCGTGATCTCTGTGCTCTTCAGCCCGGTCGGCACCGTCGGCGCCTCCGTGTCCCCCGTGGAATCGGCAACCCCGTGGACCTCGAGCTCAAGCAGTGAATACCCGTACGACGTACCGCGCTTCGTCCCGACCAGTCGCAGGTACCGCCCGTGGCCGGTCAGTCCGGTGATGTCGTCCGTCGCGCCGTTCTGATTGGTCAGCGACTTGACCGTGGTGAAGGTGGTGCCGTCGTCCGAGACCTCGATCCGGTAGTCCTTGCCGTAGGCGGCCTCCCAGTTCAGCTTGACCCGATGAACATCGGCCGCCTGACCGAGATCCACGCGGATCCACTGCGGGTCGGCGCCCTCGGCACTGGCCCAGCGCGACGACGTACTTCCGTCAACCGCCTTCTCCGCGGCGAATTCGGCCGACTCGACACTTGAGGCGAGTACCGGCTTTCCGCGGGACAACAAGGCGTCGGCAGTGGTGCCGGCGATGGCGGCGGAACCGCCGACACCGGCGACCAGAACCAGCGGCAGCACCGCTGACCAGCGGCGAGTTCTCTTGCTCAAGGCAATCTCCGTGGTGCTCGGCTGATCACGGCTTCTGGCCGCCGCCCAGGGATGGGCTGGTGGCGTGGCGGATCAGCAGGGTGGGCGGTTTGGTGAGGCCGACGGACCAGATGTCGGTGCTTCCGTCAGGAGCGCGGAGCGGGTAGAGCAGGGTGTCGTTGTCGCGCCAGACCGGCTGGTCGTCGAGCAGGCGGTCGTCCGGCGGGTTGGTGATCTTGCGGGTCGCGAGGTCGAGGACCGCGAGCCGCCATTTGCCGGTGGCAACCTTCTGCTTGTAGGCGATCCGGCGGCCGTCGGGTGACAGGGACGGGCATTCGACGTTCTGGGCGATCGCGTGGCCGTGGTACTTCGCGTAGTCGGCCTCGATCAGGTAGGTCTTGCCCTTGCTGCCCATGGTCAGGTAGAAGCGGTTGCCGTCGTCGGCGAACGTGATCCCCCAGTAATTGACATCCGAGGCGAAGTAACGCTTGCCGTCGACAAGGATCGGGAGCGTCTCCATCGACTTGATCAGGCGCTGCTTGTCCAGGTTGTAGAGACCGGTCCGGGTGGAGAAGCCAGTGGCCGCGTACGAGTCGCCGGTGACGAAGAGTGTCCAGTTCACGATCCGGCCGTTCGGCGAGACCCGGGCCCGGCTCGGAGTGCCGGGGAGGGTTTCGCGGTGGACCTCGTGAAGGTTCGCGTCCAGGACGAGCATGTCGGTGAGCGGTGGCAACGAATCGGGCTTGAGCCGCAGACAGATCGCCGTACCCCGTGCTGCGGCGAACCGATCGCAGGACAATTCCCCGACACGTCTGGCGGTCGCCGGATCGGCCGCCGGGACCGCTGCGAGCTTGCCCTGGTCGGGACCGTCGGCGAGATTGCGGAAGAACATGGTCGATGGCGCCAATGCGAGTGCCTGGCCGGTGCTGACCGGGACGGCGTTCACGGTGGCGCCGCCGGTGCGCGCGGAGACGACGTACGCGACGGCTCCGCCCAGCAGCACGGTGAAGCCGGCGATCAGGCCGACGATCTTCTTCATCATCGGGCAGCCTCCAGAGGTTTGACCACGGCCGCGGCAACGGTCACCGTCAGCAATGCGGCGGTGAAGAGGAGAAGCGCCGGTCGAACGTCCCACAGGGTCCAGAGCAGACCGACGGTGACGGCCGAGACCATCCGCGCCAGGGCCTGCCCTGTCTGCAGTACGGCGAGGCCGGACGCCCGAAGGTTCTCCGGCAGCATGGGCCCGGCGGCCGCCGGGAGTACGCCGTCGGTGGCAGCGTAGAAGGCGCCGTGCAGTGCGAGCGCGAGCCACCAGTTGCCGATCGGACCGCAGAGCAGGAGCAGCGCGACGACGAGGGCCAGGTGACCGCCGATGAAGACCTTCCAGCGTCCGATCCGGTCGCCGAGCCGGCCGAGCGGAATCGCGAGCAGGAGAAAGACTCCCGCCGTACCGAGTGGCAACAATGGAAACAACCGGCCGTCGACATCCCACCGGCGTTGCAGAGCCAGGTAGACGAAAGCATCCGTGACGGTGAACAGCCCCAACGCGGCCGCCCAGATGCAACACCGTCGGAAGCTTGCCTCTCGCAACAACCCGAGCATCGCGCGGGGCGACGGCTTGTGCTTCACCGGCTCGGCCGTCAGCCGTGTCCGGTTCGGAACCAGAACCACCAGCAGCAGTACGGCGCAGGTAGCGAGCGAGAAGCTGGTAACGAAGACTGCGTCATAGTTGCCCAGGGCAGCCCACAATACGAGCGTCGCCGCCAGTGGGCCGAGGAAGGCTCCCACCGTGTCCATGGCTCGGTGGACGCCGAAGGAGCGGCCAAGAGTTTCGGGTGAACTGCTCAGGGAGATCAACGCGTCGCGCGGGGCGGTGCGGACGCCTTTGCCGGCGCGGTCGAGGGCCAGCACGACGCCGATCGCGGGAACGGACGAGCCGGCGGCAAGGAAGCCCAGTTTGGCGACGGCAGACGTGGCGTAGCCGATGCCGGCGACGGCCTTCAGGCGTTGCCAGCGGTCCGCGACATGGCCCCCGACCAACCGCAGTACGGCGGTCGCACCGGCGTACAGGCCGTCGAGGAGGCCGAACTGCAAGGGGTTCAGGCCGAGGCCGAAGACGAGGTAGAGCGGGAGGATCGCGGTCACCATCTCCGAGGAGATGTCGGTCACCAAGCTGACGATGCCGAGGGCAACAACTGTTCCAGGCACCCGGCCGGGCCGGGAGGTCCCCCGGGCCGCGGCGTGATCCGCGGCCCGGGTTGCGGCGAGGTACATGGGACTAACCCTTCGCCCGGCAGGTGTAGGTCGGGCTGCTGTCCTCGACCTGGTTGTTCAGGCCGATCAGCTGTGAGGTCCAGGAGTTGTCGGTCATCGTCAGCTTGATCACGCCGTACGTGCTCAGCAGTTTCGCGGTCGTCGGGTGCGCGGGTGACAGGTCGTACGGGTGCGCACCCCCCATCCCGCCGAGCAGCTCGACCGTCCCCTTCGGGTCGGCGTTGCCGTCGCCGTTCATCGGCACGAACCGCTCGTAGTGGTGGTCGTGACCGTTCAGCACCAGATCGACCTTGGCACCGGTGAGCGTCCGCCAGAACTGTTCGCTGTCGTCGTTGTCACCGTGGTCGCCGGAGCTCCACCGCGGGTGGTGGAAGTACGCGGCCACACAGCCCTTGGTGTTCTTGGCCAGGTCCGCCCGCAGCCACGCGAGCTGGTCGTCGCGCGGTGTGGCCAGGGTGTCGTGCGTCATGTAGTCGGACGAGTCGAGGGCGATGAAGTGCCAGTTTCCCTTGTCCCAGCTGTAGTAACGCTTGCCCTGGGGCTTGGCGATCGCCGTTCCGAAGTACTTGTCGTAGCCGTTGTACTTCGGCGAGTCGTAGGTGTCGTGGTTGCCCGGCACCGGCTTGGTGATGCTCTTGAACTTCCCCCAGGTCTTCGAGTAGTAGCTGTTGTAGTCGGACAGATGGGCGTCGTCGTACTGACTGTCTCCCATCGTGATGACGTTGTCCGGCTTGATGAAGTCGACCACCTTGGCCGTCTTGGGGTGGATGCAGGTGGACGACGAGGACGTGCACTGTTCGGCGATGTCACCCGCGGCCGCGAGCACGAACCCGCCGGTGCCGCCGGTGCCCGTCTTCGCAGTGATCGCCGTACTCGCGGCTGACACGTTGCCGGCCAGATCACGAGCCTTGACGCTGTACGAGTACGACGTGTCGGCCGCCAGACCGGTGTCCGTGTACGACGTCGTGGTGGTCGTCGCAACAGCGACGCCGTTCCGGAGTACGTCGTACCCGGTGACCGCGACGTTGTCCGTCGACGCGGTCCAACTCAGCGAGACCGAGGACGCCGAGGTCCCCGTGCTCTGCAGTCCGGCCGGCACCGTCGGCGCCTGGGTGTCCCCCGTCGAGTCGCCGACGCCGTACACCTCGAGCTCGAACAGCGAATACCCGTACGCCGTCGCGCGCTTGGTACCGACGACCCGCACGTACCGGCCGTGGCCGGTCAGACCGGTGATGTCGTCGGTCGCACCGTTCTGATTGGTAAGGGATTTGGCAGTACTGAACGTGGTTCCGTCGTTGGAGACCTCGATCCGATAGTCCTTGGCGTAGGCGGCCTCCCAGGTCAGTTTGACCCGATGGACGTCGGCGGCCTGGCCCAGATCGACCCGGATCCATTCCGGATCGTGACCCTCCATGCTGGCCCAGCGGGTCGCGGCATTGCCGTCAACCGCCTTGTCGGCAGTCGTTGTGTTGTCCTCGATACTGGACGAGAGGACGGGTTTTCCCTGGGACAACAGGGAATCCTCGGTGGTACCGGCAAGGGCCGCCGACCCACCCAGTGCGGCGACCAGGACGACGGGTATCAGCGTCGACAGCCGGCGCAATCTTTTGCTCATGAAAACCTCCGGGGGCGTTCGGAGAGAATTGTTAGGAAGGTTACCTAACAGTCCGAGCAAGGTAAACCCCAGGTGAACGACTCGTCCAGAGCTCGGGGCTACCGAGTTGTGCCGCGCAGCACCAGCCGCGCGGGCACGATCAGCTCCTGCGGCCCGACCGCCTCGTCACCGCCGAGCTGGGCGAGCAGCCGCGCGGTGATGGCCTCGGCCATCTCGTCGTGACCCGGGTTGACCGATGACAACGAGGGCACCAGGAACGGCGCTTCGTCCAGATCGTCGAAGCCGATCACCTGGACGTCGGCAGGGACGCGAAGCTCAGCATCCGCCAGTGCCCGCAGGGCTCCGATCGCCACCACATCGGTCAGTGCGAACACCGCGTCGAAGGAGATACCGCGATCGAGCAACGATCGGATCGCGTCGTACCCGTCCTGCATCCGGAAGTTGCATCGCACGTTCAGCAAGGGATCGACGGCCACGCCGGCCTCCTCGTGAGCGGCTGCATAGCCGGTCGCGCGCAGCCCCTGCATGTTCGGCGGGCCGGAGAGTTCGCCGCCGATCATCGCGATCCGGCGGGACCCGCTCGACAGCAGCTGCCCGACCGCCTGCCGGGCGCCGCCGACGTTGTCCATCATCACGTGATCGAACCGCGAGGGCAGGGCCCGCTCACCGATCATCACCACGGGAGCGTCGGTGTTCAGCCGGGACAGTTCGCCGGGGTCGATGTCGACCACGCTGAGGATCAGACCGTCGTACATGCGCAGCCGGGAGAAAGCCACCGCGTCCAGCTCGCCCTCGCGACTCGCGCCGGTCCGCTCCATCACGATCCGGAGTCCGTGGGCCTCGAACCGATCCGCGAGCCGGCCCGCCAGCTGGGCGAAGTACGGGCGCTCGAGCTCCGGAACCGCGAGCCCGACCACACCGGTCCGGCCCGCGCGCAGGTGCCGCGCGGCCAGGTTCACCTGGTAGCCGAGCTCGGTGATCGCGGCCAGCACCCGCTCCCGGGTCGCCGCCCCGACCCGCGGCCGGCCGTTGACCACATTCGAGACCGTCATCGTCGAAACTCCCGCGAACCGGGCGACATCAGCCATCGTCACGACGGCGGCCTTCTTCATACCGCCACAGTAGTGGCCGGACAGCCGTTCGAATTAAGGGCTAGGCCCCACAGTGGGTCAGACGCGGGTACGGCGGTCGCGGACGGCCGCCGTACCGAAGCCGGCGAGGGCGATCACGATGCCGCCGGCGGCCAGGCCGCCGACCACGTTCATCCGCTGGTCGAGGCGGTTGTCGCACTGCATCGGGGTGATGCCCTTGTCCGGCGAGTACACCGATCCGCAGCTGACGTGATCGACCGAGAGGGGTCGGGTCGCGAGGAACAGCCCGGTCAGCAGCAGGAGGACCCCCACCGCGCCGAGCAGCTTGGTCAGCACTTCCCTGCCGACGGCCGAGAGCGGCGCGGGCCCTGGAGGAGGGCAGGCAAGCCCGACCAAGTCGCTGTGGTCAGACCCTGCATGCACGCTCACGCTCCCTGGACGCTTGTCAGATTTGATCAAATCTAACGCGCCTAGCCGCGTCGACTGAAGTCCAGGCCCACCTGGGCGGGCAATCTTCACTCATTCCTAACGATCCTCCCCACCTACTAACGACCGTCAGCCCTAACCGGTTCACCTGACGGAACTGCGGAGCGCCGATTCCCTCCGTTCGGCCATCACGGAGCCTGACTCCCGGCGCGCCATCCGGCGCAGCATGACCGGAGCGAGCAGCAGACCCGCCACCGCCCAGAGCCCGAGTACGCCGGCCGTCTCGAGGTGCCGCCACGACTGACCGATCTCCACCACGACCGCTTGGTCGGGCAGCAGCGCCGACCGCATCCCGAGCCCCATCCAGTAGATCGGGGCCAGCTGACCGATCCACTCCAGCCAGTTCGGCAGGGCGGTGATCGGGTAGAAGATGCCGGAGATCGCGATGAACCCGAGCATCGGGAGCTGGATCAGACCCTGCGCTCGAGCCGTCGTGAAGACCGACCCAAGGACCGCACCGATCGGCAGCGTCGCCACCAGACCGAGCAGCAGCACCCAGACCAGCGTCAGCCAACCGGTCGCGTCGACGGTGAGCCCGCCCACGATGATCAGCCCCGGGATCAGCACGATGACGAGGTCCGCGAGCAGGGACCCGGCCACCGAGACGACCTTCCCGACCAGGTAGCCGAGCATGCCGTGCGGCGTCGCCTTCGCCCGCAGCAGCGTGCCGTCCTCCCGATCGGCGGTCAGCTGCTGACTCATGCTGACCATGCCCATGGCCGCGTTCATCCCGAGGATGCTCGGCAACGCGAGCGCGCCGAGCAGCAACCCGCTCGACCCGAAGTCTCGGTGCCGAAGGTAGAACAGCGCCGCCAAGGTCAGCGCCGGCCAGAGGAAATGGCTGACCAGCTCGGGCCCATTGCTGAAGGACTGCCGCAACTCGATCAGCCCACGCTGCCAACCGGCCCGGACCGCCGCGCCCCTTGGAGTCGTCATGACGCAATCTCCTGACCGCGCACCAGCGCGAGATAGGTGTCCTCCAGCGAGGCCCGGCGGACCTCCAGTTCGCGGAGCGCCGCGCCGTACTGGGCGAACAGGTCGCGGACGAACTCGGTCGAGTCCGCCGTCTGCTTGCGGAATCCCTGCCCGTCGACGCTCCACCGGACCTCGTCCTCGCCGGCGATCGCCGCGGTCAGCTCCGTCGGCGTACCGGCGGCTACGATCCGGCCGCTGGTCAGGATCAGGATCCGGTCCGCGAGCCGACTGGCCTCGTCGAGATCGTGGGTGGTGAGCAGGATCGTCGTCCCGTACTCCGTCGCGAGCCGCCGTACCAGCTCATGGAACTCGCGCCGCGCCTCCGGATCGAACCCGGTCGTCGGCTCGTCCAGGAACAACAGTTCCGGCCGCCCGACGATCCCGATCGCCACATCGAGCCGCCGCCGCTGACCACCGGACAACGTCCGGACCTTCTTCCCCGCATGCTCGGTCAGGCCGACCGCCGCGAGCAGTTCGGCCGTCGGCCACGGACGCGTGTACGGCGTGTAGTAGCTGCCGAGATGTCCGAGCAGCTCACCGACCCGCCAGTTGCCGTGGTCGCGCCACGACTGCAGCACGATCCCGACCCGCGCCCGCCAGGCCTCATCGGCAGCCGCCGGATCGACTCCCAGAACCTCGACCCGACCGGCGGAGCGAAGCCGGAAACCCTCGAGGATCTCCACCGTCGTGCTCTTGCCCGCGCCATTCGGCCCGAGCAGCGTGAGCACCTCCCCCGGCCGCACCGCGAACGACACATCCTGCAGCACCTCGACGTCGCCGTACCGCATCCGCAACCCGTCAACTGTGATCACCATGCTGGAAAGCTACGGTTGCGTTCATCTCTTAGGAAAGCCAAAACAGCGTCATCTGTGCAATGATCTGAGAGTTAACGCACTGATGTTGCAATGACTTGAGGGTGAATCCATGCCAGGTGGCCGGCTGTCCCACCAGGAACGACGCGCGATCGCGGCCGGCCTCAGCGACGGTCTCGGGTACGCCGAGATCGCGCGGCAGCTCGATCGGCCGACCTCGACGATCAGCCGGGAGGTCGCGCGCAACGGCGGCGGGCGCGGGTATCGCGCCGACCACGCGCACTACGCGACCTCCTCCCGAGCCCGGCGCGGCCGGCGGCAGACCCCGCAAGCACCCAACGACACCGATGAGTACGCCGAGCGCTTCGCCGCGGTGATGGTCGACGGCGGAATCCCCCGGATGGCCGCGCGGGTGCTCGCCCGGCTCTACACCGCGGAGAGCCGCAGCCTGACCGCGGCCCAGCTCGTCAACGCCCTGCAGGTCAGCCCGGCCTCGATCTCGAAGGCGATCGGCTACCTGGAGCAGGTCGGCATGCTGCACCGCGAGCCCGATCCGCGCCGCCGGTTGCAGCACTACGTGATGGCCGAGGATGTCTGGCAGCAGGCATGGAAGTCCAGCTCCCGCACCAATCTGAACTGGGCCGAGACGGCGGCTGAAGGCGCTGAGCTGTTCGGCCCCGACAGTCCGGCCGGTCGCCGGCTCGCGCAGATGGCCGACTTCTTCGGGGCGCTCGGTGACGACATGAGCGGCGGGCCCGGGTTCGACATCCTCGACGATGCGCTGACCGTGCTCGCGGCGTACCGGGAGGGCGGCCGGGTGATCGAGGCCGACCGAGTGGCCGCCGTACTGGGCTGGCCGGTTGATCGGGTCAAGACCGCACTCGAGCTCGCGGCGGCTACGCGCCTGACACCCGAGCAGCGAGCAGACCTCGCAACAGCCGCGGAGTGATCGCGCCGTCGGCCAGACCGAGCTCGACGAGGTCGTCGAAGACACCCTGACCAGCCGCGGCCGCGCGGATACCGCGAGTGAGGACGTGCGGCGAATTGGTGAGGTACGCCGTCAACGCGGTATGGCGGATGTGCCGGCCGAGGAGTTTGCGGACGCTCCGGTTATAGCGGCGACTGGGGTCAGACTCGTTGCTGCGTAGGGATTCCGCGACCGCCCGACCGGCGAGCAGGCCGGTGGCGATCGCGTAGTAGATGCCTTCACCGGTCATCGGATTGATCAGCCCGGCCGCGTCACCAGCGAGCAGGACCGGACCCTTGGGCGGCCGCCAGGACCAGCCGGTGAGCGGTAGATGGTGGCCCTGCCATTCGCTGCCACCGTCGGTCGCTCCGGGGAGCAACACGTCCAGCTGGGCGAGCAGGTCGGCGCGAGTCGGATGCGGACGGCCGTCCGCGAGGCGCTCGCCGTACCCGACGTTGGACCAGCCGTCGCCACGATCGAACGACCACGCGTACGACGGTTGCCGGCCGGCGCCGTACGCGATCACCTGACTGGCCGATCGGGCCGGCGGGGTGGGCGCGTAGCCGCGGATCGCGAGCGCGACCGGGCCGGTCGGTGCACCGAGCTCACGCCGTACGACGGAGTGCGCGCCATCGGCGCCGATCACGAACCTGCCGTCCAGCTCGTCGAGTCGGCGAACCCGGCGGCGGATCAACTCTGCCCCGGCGGACTGCGCCGCCACCACGAGTCGGTGGTCGAAGACTGCGCGCGGAACGACCCAGTTCGGTCGGGCCATGTCGCGCTCGACCCCGACCGCCCCGTTGGTCAGAACGAAGCGGCGTACCGGGGTCCAGTCGTCGACGAGGCCGGTGACACCGACCGCGGCGAGCAGGTCGAAGACGTGCGGGGCGATGCCGTCACCACAGGTCTTGTCGCGGGGAAAATCATGGCGGTCCACTAGTAGTACTGACAGGCTCGGGTCGACCGCGAGCGCACCGAGAGCGGCCGCGGCTCCGGCCGGCCCGGCGCCGATGATCACCAGATCCCACACAGGGGTCAGTCTCCCATTGGTCTACCCGATGTTCGAGGCTGTTCGAACAGGTTCACGTCGTGGGGTGCGGCGGCGACCATCGGGGCATGAGAATCCGCCTCCTCGCGACCGCCGTGCTGCTGTTCGGCGCCACTCTGGTCGCTCCCAGTACGGCACAAGCTCGCGATCTCCAGATCGAGAGCGTCGCCAACGGACCGGTCTCCCGGCAGGAGGTGCTGCTGCGGTCGGCGTCGTGGATCCGCGACAAGGTGCCGTACAGCCAGGACAACGGCAGCCCGCACGTGAACGAGTTCGGCAGCTACCGCCGGGACTGCTCGGGTTTCCTGTCGATGGCGTGGCATCTGAGCAGCTCGCTCACCACAGCGAGCCTGCCGTCGGTGATGCATCAGATCACGTACGACGATCTGCAGCCGGGCGATGCATTGTGGCGCCGGTCGGGTGGGGTGAACCACGCCGGGCTGTTCGTCGGCTGGTACGACGCGGCGAAGACCCGGCCGAAGGTTCGTGAGGAGTACGACTTCGGCCATATCGCCGAGGAGCGGATCTGGACGAACAGCTACTTCAAGACCTTCACGCCGTACCGGTACAACAAGGTGGTCGGTGCGACCGCGAGCCCGGTGTCGTCGATCGGTCAGGACGTGACCGGGCGGCTGATGCAGTTCACCGCGACGGCAGATGGTGCGGTCCAGCTGAGCGAGCAGACCGGTCCGGCCTCGACCAGCTGGCAGACCGGCACGATCGACCCGCCGGGTGGCGTGGTTCCCGGCGTACCGATCGCGACAGCGGCCGACTCGATCGGGCGGGCGTACTACTTCGCGCGCACGCCGGACAACAAGCTGCGGACCGGTTGGGAGACCAGCCCCGGCGCCGGACCGTGGCTGTCGGCAACTATCGAGCCGACGACCGATCTCGAAGGTGTTGAGACGGTTCAGCCGGTCGGGCGTCCGGCCGCGGTGATCGATGCCCGGGGCAAGCTCACGTACTTCGTCCGGACCAGCGACGGTCGGCTGTTGCACGGCTGGCAGGACCAGGCCGGGAGCACGGTCTGGCACGCGACGATCATCCGGGACGGCGCGGGCGTCGCCGTACAGCTTGATGGTGACCCGGTGATTTCGCAGGACGTGCTCGGGCGGATCGCATTCCTCGCTCGCACCTCTGACGGCAAGCTGCGCTACGGACGGCAGGCCGCGCCGGGCACCGGCCCGTGGGTGGTCAGCACGCTGGCGGCCACCGGCATCGTCGGCAACCCCTCGGTCGGGCTCGATGTGTCGGGCAAGCTCGTGTACTTCGCTCGCGGCACCGACGGCAAGCTGCAGCACGGCTGGCAGTCGACCCCGGGTGCGGACACCTGGCAGTCGACCGTCGTACCGCCGACCACCGACACCGACGGCGTCGAGACCGTGCAGCTCGCCGGCGACCCGGCGATCAGCCTCGACAACAGCGGCAAGCTGACGTACTTCGTCCGGACCACCGACAACCGCATCCTGCACGGCTGGCAGAACGTCCCCGGCTCGGACCCGTGGCACGCGACGATCATCCGGGATGCCGTCAGCAACCAGCCCGCACCGGCCACGGTCGACCCGATCCTCTACACCGACTCGGCCGGCAAACTCGTCGTACTGACCGCAGGCACTTGGCTCTACCAACACGCGCCCGGCACCGGACCGTGGCACGTGGCAACTCTCTGACTGCGCGTTAGGGCATTCGCGAGGTAGCGCACGAACTACCTCTAGCAGGGTCCTTGGGCCACTGCCGACGCCGGAGCTCGGCTCTAGCGTCGGCAGTGAACTCGAGGAGGGGACGATGAAACTACTGCTGGCGCTGGCGCTCCTAGGCGCATCGACCAGTACGACGGCTGTCGCGCAGGCGACGAGCGCGATCGACTGGCATCAGTGCGCACTGAGCGCGGACGATGCCGAAGGCAAGGCACTCGACCAGGCCGGGGCGCAGTGTGGTGACCTGAAGGTCCCGCTGGACTACACCCGGCCGAACGGTCCGAAGATCACGCTGGCGATGTCGCGGATCAAGGCGACCGGTGCGCGGATCGGCGCGCTCGTGATCAACAACGGCGGTCCCGGCAGCCCGAGCCTGACCGCGGCGCTGGACCGGCCGGACGTGATGGGGACCGTCGGGACGCGGTACGACCTGATCGGGCTGGACCCGCGGGCCATCGGCCGCAGTACGCCGATCGACTGCAAACTGCCGTTCGCCGGCTGGCCGTGGGCAGGCGGTACGACGCAGACGTCGTTCCGGCAGAGTGCGGAGATCCAGGCCGATGTCGCGAACCGGTGCGCGCGGGAAGCCGGGGCGATGCTGCCGTACATCACGACGCGGAACACCGCGCGCGACCTGGACCGGGTGCGGATCGCGCTCGGCGAGCAGAAGATCTCGTACCTGGGCTATTCCTATGGGACTTATCTCGGGGCTGTCTATCTACAGATGTTCCCGGGGCGGACCGATCGGGTCGTCCTGGACGGACCTGTCGACCCGGACCGGTTTGGTCCGCGGCTGCTCCAGCAGGTCGGGCCGCAGAACGAGGACAACCTGCGGGCTTGGGCCGGTTGGGCAGCAGCCCGCAACTCGACGTACCGGCTGGGATCGACCACGCGCGAGGTGCTGGCGTCCATCGACCGCATCTACCGGCACGTGCGGACGACCGAACTGGAGATCGGCGGGCACAAGATCGGCGAAGGCCTGCTTCCGATGCTGTTCTTCGTCGCAATGAACGACGACCGCGATCCGGCGCGGGCGGATGCCGCCGTACTGGTGCAGACGTTGGTCAAGGCGGTCGACGGGCCGGTCCTCGATCCGCGAGCCGATCTTGCTGAGCTGCTCGACGTGATCATGTCTCCCGCGATGTCGCAGACGATCAGCGCTCAAACGGCGATCGTGTGTGGCGACCGGGCGGCGCCTCGCGACCCGCAGGTCTATTGGCGAGACATCCAGGCGCACCGATCGCGCGAACCGCACTACGGGTCGATCACCCGGAGCATCTCGCCGTGTGCCTTCTGGCCGGTCCAGCCGCAGGAGGCACCGACCAAGGTCGCGAACTCGGAGCACGCACTGATCGTTGCCGCCGAGCACGACCCGCGGACCGCCTACGAGAACGCGGCGGTCCTGAAGAAGAGCATCAGCGACTCCCGGGTGCTCACGGTCAAGAACGCGCGCAAGCACGGCGTCTTCGGCGAGTACGGCAACGCGTGCGCTGATCAGAAGGTCATTTCCTACCTGTTCAGCGGCAAGCTGCCCACTCAGGATGTCGCCTGCTAGTAGCCCGGTCGCTTGCCGGGTTTGTTGATCCGACGAGGCGCCGTACGGCGTGGGCGGGGTGTCAGGCGATCGGCGTGGCCCCCGCTTGCCGGGGCGGATGGGCTGACCGGGCGGGCCTCGTCCAGGTCGACCACCTTGGGCGGTGGCGGGACGAAGATCGGCCTGGTCCGCTCCTCTCTTACTGGCGGCGGCGGTGGCGGAGTCGGTGCTCGGGGCGCTTCGGCCCGGGCGACCGACTCCTTACTTGCTCTGGGGAGCGCGGCCACGGCAATCGCCGCGACCGGCGGCCGGACCGTCCGCTGGAGCAGTTTGGTCTGCAGCTCGATGCCGAGCGCATCGAGCAGCCGGCTCCACGCGGTGACCATGATGGCGACGGCGAACGTCGTACAGGCCGCGAACAAGATCGCCTGCAGACCGGAGGCCCAGTCCGACGGGCCCGTCCGGGTCATCGCGGCGAGCATCGCCACCACGACCGCGTTCGTGATGCCGACGGCAACAGCCACGCCGACCGTACGCAGCAGCACCCGCCGCTCCAGCCCGACATCGTCGGCCGCAGCCACCAGCCCGGCGATCAGCCCGGCCAGAACCGGCACGGTATAGACAAGCGCCAGCGTCAGCCCCGGGCTCGCCACCAGATAGAAGATGTCGAACACCAGCGCGGTCCCGGTCAGCGCGGCCGCGAAACACACCACCATCGGCGGATACGCCCGCACGATGGCGGCCGCGTCCGCGGGCACCGTCCTGATCATCCCGAACGCCAAACCACCGCTCCATCCCGCTTGCTCTCCCCCATTGTGCCGCCAACCGCACTCCCAGTAACCAACGATCCCCGGCAAGTCGCGACACCCACCCAAAGGTGGGCCGCCTTCTCTTTGTGCACGAACCAGCACTTTGGGACCCCACCAACCGTTTTCGCGGCCCGAAAACGGTTGGTGGATGCACAAAGACGGCGTTCATGCCCAAGGGTGGGTCGGCGTGTCTTTGGGCGGGTCGGCGTGTCTTTGGGCGGGGTGGGAGGGGGTGGTTGGTGGGGGCAAGGGGGTTAGGCGGCTGCCGGCATCGGGGTTAGTTTGGCGCGGAGGTCGTTCAGGGTTTTGCGGAGGACTCGGGAGACCTGCATCTGGCTGACGCCGATGTCCTTGCCGATCTCGGACTGGGTCCAGCCCTCGACGAAGCGCAGCTGCAGGATGCGGCGTTCGCGGTCGTTGAGGTCCTGCAGCACCGGCTGCAGCATCTCGACCGTCTCCAGCTGATCGATGCTGGTGTCGTCGGAGTCGGCCACCACGTCGGCCAGGGTCAGATCGGCGTCGGTCTCGGCCGGGCGGTCGAGGGACAGCACGTTGAAGCAGCCCTTCGCGGCCATCGCCTGCTCGACCTCGGTCACCTCGACCTCGAGATGCTCGGCCAGCTCGGCCGGAGTGGGCTCGCGGTTCAGCTCCTGCTCCAGCTCGGGCAGCTTGCCGGCGATCGAACCCTGCATCTCCTGGAGGCGGCGCGGGATCCGGACGGTCCAGGCGCAGTCGCGGAAGTACCGCTTGACCTCGCCGCGGATGGTCGGGATGGCGAAACCGATGAACGGCGTCTCCGCCTCGAGCCGGTAGTGGTGCGCGGCCTTCACGAGCCCGAGGTAGGCGACCTGCTCCAGGTCGTCGGCCTCGGCGCCCCGGCCGCGGAACCGGCGGGCGATCCCGCGCGCCATCTCCAGATTGAGCTCGACGACCTCTTCGAGCAGCTCCTGCCGCTCGGCCTCGTCGGTGCTGGCTGCCCGGCGTTCCATCAGTTCCCGGGTGGCTGCTTCTCGGGCGGCCCGGTCGGCCGCGGTCGAACACTGAACGGTTCTGGTGATGCTCATCTGGATGACCTCGCGACTGTCTCGTCACGGCGTGGCTCTTAGCTGAACCACGGTCACGCCTGCCTGCTGCCCGTACCCACCTCGCCGGATCGCATGCACCTGCCCGCCCAGCCCCCGTTTTGCTCACCGAGCGCGAGCGAACCCGCTCTTCGAACGCTCGTTTGAGGCTCCCGACATGACAGTGGGTAATGGAGCAGACACGAGACCCCTAAACATGTACGATGCAAATGCAAGCCCAAATGCACGTGCATATGCCAAGGACGTACGGAAGGTGCAGCTGATGACTGCTATCTACAACGGCATGCCCGGCGACTCCATGACTGAGCTGGTGTGGAAGAAGAGCCAGCGGAGCAGCCCCCAGGGCAACTGCGTAGAGGTGGCAAAGCTGCCGGGCGGCGGCGTGGCGATGCGGAACTCGCGTCACACCGACGGACCGGCACTGGTATTCACCAAAGCGGAGATCGAGGCTTTCCTGGGCGGTGCCCAGGACGGGGAGTTCGACTACCTCGTCTGAACCTCGATGAGTCTCCTGAAAAGGACCAGGGCCCCTTCGCCAGGCGAGTGACGAAGGGGCCCTTTTTCATGCCCTCCTGAGCCGGCCCCCCGACAACGTCGAAGGCCGGCCCTCGGAGGGAGGACCGGCCTTCGGTGTTACCGGAAAAGCTTTGCTGTACTGCTACTGCACCGTGAGGGGCCAGAGCTGCTCGCTGCTCGGGAGCTCGGAGGCCTTACCGGTCGCCGCGTTGTCCACCGTGATCCGCAGACCGGTGAACTTGGGCGTCATCACCCGCTGGTACCGGGAGGCACGGTCGGGCTCGGCCAGGTACTCCGCGATCAGATGATCTCCCAGCCAGATCCGCACCATCTTCCGTCCTCCTCGGTCTGTGTTCATGGGGCCAGGCTCACGATGGGGTCACCGTCGAGCTGACGGACACCGCGCAACCAGCCTTCGAAGGCCCAGCGCTGCTGCTCGGGGCAGCGCGCCACCAGCTCCTGGATCTCCCGCTCAGTCAGCTCGTCCGGCGCGCGTCCGCCCGCGTAGGCGGTCTGCTCGGCTACCTCACTGTCGTCGTCAATCATCGACTCGGGTTCCCCAACCAGTCATGCCGGTGCGCTCGTCACCAGCGATCTGTAGGACCGGCCTGCCAGGCCTCGCGGTTGTCACGATTTGCGAGATCCAGCTCACCTTCTGTGCATGAATCAATCATGGCGTCGGCACGCTTCGAATGCAAGCGCCAGATGCACGTGCATCCGCACGTTTTCCATTTTGAGATAACAATCGACCGTTTTACGCCTGAACAGGCCCTCCGGAGCCCCCGTCGAACACCGTTCGACGACACGAACCCGTCCGACTTTGTCTTGACAAATGAGAGGCACTCCGAGCACCCCGAATCACCCAATGTCACGACCGATGGCGATTCGCGTGGCTTATGTAAGAACTTCGGCAGATTCAGGCTCGGGCGTGCGATGATGTCTGCCTGCGAGCCCGGTTCCCGCCGGATCGCGCTGAGGACGCTGAGGACGCTGAGGACAGAGCACTGAGAAACAGAGCACTGGGGGGCCGGAGGTGAGTGTGACCGAGTCGGGCGCGCAAAGCGGGCCGACAGCACTCCGCATCATCCTCGGAGCGCACCTGCGCCGGATGCGTGAGGCCGCCGGAATCAGCCGGTCGGACGCCGGCTGGGAGATCCGCTCGTCGGAGTCGAAGGTCAGCCGGATGGAGCTCGGCCGCGTCGGCTTCAAGGAGCGCGACGTCCGCGACCTGCTCACGCTCTACGGCCTCGACGACGGCGAGGAGCGCGAGCGGCTGCTGGCGCTCGCCCGCGAGGCGAACAACCCCGGCTGGTGGCACCGGTACGGCGACGTCCTGCCCAGCTGGTTCCACTCGTACCTGGGGCTGGAGTCGGCGGCCGCGCTGATCCGCTCCTACGAGCTGCAGTTCATCCCGGGTCTGCTGCAGACCACCGACTATGCCCGCGCGGTCGTCCAGCTCGGCCGCGGCCTGGTCACGGCCGAAGAGGTCGAGCGTCGCGTCAACCTGCGGATCAGCCGCCAGGAAGTGCTGACCCGGCCGACCCCTGTCCGGCTCTGGGCGGTCGTCGACGAAGCGGTGCTCCGCCGGCCGATCGGCGGTCAGAAGACGATGATGATGCAGCTGGACCACCTCATCGAGATGAGCCAGCTGCCGAACGTCACCCTGCAGGTGATGGGCTTCACCGACGGCGGCCACGCGGCCACCGGCGGTGCGTACAGCATTCTCCGGTTCCCCGAGCCGGACCTCGCCGATGTCGTCTACATCGAGCACCTGACCAGCGCGCTGTATCTGGACAAGCAGGACGACCTCGATCAGTACACGGCGACGATGGAAGCGCTCTGCGTCGCGGCACCCCCGCCGAACAAGACGCGCGACATCCTCACCAAGATCCGCCGCGACTTCGACGCCTGACCGGCGTCGATCGGAATCACCCAGCGTCAGCCGCCTCAAAGCCGTTGCAGGCTCAAAGCCCTTGCAGGAAGGCCAGAATCGCGGCGTTCACGACATCCGGCTTCTCCTGCTGCGTCCAGTGCCCACAGTCCGGTACGTCGACAACGCCGCGCAGGTTCGGCACGATCGCGCGCTTGTCGTCGTCGAACGGATACATCATCCGTACGGCGTCCTGCTCACCGCTGATGTACAACGCCGGCGGCGTGATCGGCACGTCCTGCCAGGCCGCGGTCTGCTCCCAGTTGCGATCCAGGTTGCGGTAGTAGTTCAGTCCCCCGGTGAACCCGCTGGCCGTGAACTGCTCGACGAACGTGGCCAGCTCATCCTCGGTGATCCAGGACGGCAACGTCTCGGGTTCGTCGTACTTGCCGGCGAAACCAGGCGACGGCTCCGCAGCAGGGACGCCACAGTAGATCCGGCGCAGCGACGAGGCAACGTCCTTGTCCAGCTCGGCATCCGCGACACCGGGCTCCTGGAAGTAGTTCTGATAGAAGTCCGCCCCGAACTTCCGCTCGGAGAGAGTCAACGGCGGCAGCGGACCACGCGGCAACGGCGGCACACTGATACCGACCACGCCGCGTACGACGTCGGGCCGCAGCAGCGCGGTGTTCCAAGTGACGATGGAACCCCAGTCGTGGCCGACGACAACGGCCTGCTCCTCCCCCAGCTCGTGGATCAGCGCGACGACATCGCCGACCAGGTGGAAGATCGAGTACTGGTCGATCCCGTCCGGGCGGTCGCTGGCGCCGTACCCGCGTTGGTCGAGCGCGACCGCGTGATAGCCGGCGTCGGCGAGAGCGGTGAGCTGATGGCGCCAGGAGTACGCCGTCTCCGGAAAACCGTGCACCAGCAGGACGAGCGGGCCTTCGCCCTGCTCGGAAATCTGGATGTTGATTCCGTTCAGTCGGACCTGACGATTGCTAGGCACAGCTCTGTCTCCTCGGTTATTCGTTGGGTTTGCCGATCGAGACCAGCAAGTGCTCGCGCTTGATCTCGATCTCGGCGAGGGCGGCGTCGGCGGTGGCCTGCACGTCGCCGGGGCCGGGCTCCTCCGGACCGAGGAGCGCTGTCGTCGCGGCGGCGATCACTCGGGCCGGGTCGTCCACTGAGATGGCCGTCAGCACCCGGCGCTCGACGGCATGGGTCAGGAACCCCATCAGGAGCGCCTGCAGTGCATAGGCCTGGTCGTCGAAGGTCCAGTCGGTCCGGACGAGATGATGCCGGCGCCACACCGGCAGTGCGGCATGCATGAGGGCGGCGGGACCGAGCTTCGCCAGCAGCTCGGCGCTGCGCGGGTGCTGGGTGAGCATGCCGAGCAGGTCGTCGTCCTCGATCTGGAGCGCGCAGATGAACGGATGGTCGACCGTGCTCCGGACCAGCAGCGGAATCAGCCGGCTGGGCCGAGCGAGGTCAGGGTCGGCGTTCAGCAGTTCGGTGAAGGCGTCGAGGGCGGCCAGGAAGTCGCGGCCGAACAGCCCGACCAGCAGGTCCTCGCGGGTGCTCCAGTGCAGGTAAATGGTGCCCTTGGCAACATGTGCCCGCTCGGCGATCTCCGCGACGGTCAGTCCCTTGACCCCGCGCTTGAGCACCAGCTCCCGGGCGGCGCCGAGAATGCGCGCCGCGCTGCCGGAATCCTGCTCGGCCAGTACCGCCATCGTCGTCCTTCCCGTGACCGCGCCCTGTCTCAGGCCGCGGCGATGTCCAAGTCCTTCATGCGACCGGACTTGTTGTGCGTCCGCACGAAGCGCAGCACCTGCGAGGCTACCGGCATCGTCATTCCGCGCATCATCATCCGGCGCACGGTGATCTGCTTGCGGTTCGGCGTGAACACCGCGGTCTGCTCGAATCCCAGCTGCTGGTAGTAGCCCATGTGCGGGCGCAGTTGCTGGTCCCACTCGGTCAGCGCGCGCTGGACGTCGTCGTACCGGCCGAGCATGGTGCCCAGCAGATCCGCCCCGGCCAGGCCGGCGGAGACGCCCATCCCGGCGTACAGGGTCACGCACCAGGCCGAGTCTCCGACCAGTACGACGCGTCCGTTGTGCCAGCGATCCATGTGCACCTGCTCGACCGAGTCGAACAGCAACTCGTCGGTGGCCTCGAGTGCTTCGAGCGCGGCACCGAGCATGTCGCCCGTTGGCTCGGGACCGAAGGCCTTGCGCACCCGGACGGCCGGCGGCTCGGTGAACTCGGCGTCGATGTCGTCGGTCTGGTAGCCGAAGAGCACGGTCGGCGCGTGGTCGGCGAACGGGAACACCCACAGCGAGCGGTCCGGCTCCAGCAACGTGAGGCCGTCGTGCAGCGCGAGCTTGCCGAGTCCACCGGGCAGCTGGAAGGCCGCGATCATGTAGTTCAGTCGGTGCAGGTAGCGCTCGTCCGGTCCGAAGGCGAGGCGACGTACGGTCGAGCGCAGACCGTCGGCCCCGACGACGAGGTCGAACCGCTCGGTGATCGCCGTACCGTCGGCGGTGTTCGTCAGCGTGACGTCCACACCGTCGGCGTCCTGCTCGATCTTGGTCGGCACGGTCGAGTACCGCACCTCGACATCGGCAGGGAGCGCCTCGAAGGCGGCCTGCTCGACATCGCCGCGGAGCATCAGCCACGGGGTGCCGGGGATGTCACGGAAGCCGAACCCGGCCCGCCACTCGCCGAAGCGATCGGCGTCGTAGTTCCGGCCGTCGAACGCGGTCCGGTCGTGGAGCGAGTCCAGGAGGCCGAGCCGCTCGGCCGCGGTCTTGCCCGCGCCGAACAGGCCGACGAAGTACCCGCCCGACCGCCGTTGCGGAGCCTTCTCGATCAGGACCGGCGTCCAGCCGGCCCGGAGAAGCGCGAGTGCTGTCGAGGTGCCGCTGATGCCGAGGCCAACAACCAGTGCTCGGCGCTGCCGTTCCGATGTCGTGGTCATAACTCCACAGTAGACGGACTGACCAAATTCGTCATTTGGTTCAGTGGGTGAGGTGCGTCACTCCCAGCGACCGGCGCAACACGGCCTACAGGGGCTCTACGAGTTGTCGGTGAGCCAGGTGATGAGCGGCTGGGTCGCCTGCCAGTCGGCGCGGATGGACGCGGCGAGCTCCGGCGTGTGGATGAGCGGCTCGAAACCGTAGGACTTCGTCACGGTCAGGGATTTGTGCCGCAGCAGCTCGATCCGCGGATGCTCGGCGTCGTACCCGCGCGGGCTCGTCTTGAGCCGGTCGCCTCCGACCGTCCAGCCGCCGGCGGTGAGGTCGTCCAGAAGTCCCTCGAGCTGCTTGCCCCGCCGGTCGTCGTCGATGGCGGTCCGCACCCGCGCCAGCCGCTCGGCGTTCGCCTCGTAGAAACCGGCCGCGACCCGAACCCCGGGCGCCGACACCTCGACGTACCAGCCGGTGGCCGGCGCCACATCGATGAACGCACCCTGATGCGTCTTGTACGGCGTCTTGTCCTTCGCGAACCGAACATCGCGGTACGGCCGGAAGAGCTTGGCCTTCCCGAACTCGCCCTCCAGCTCGGCCAGCAGCGCCGCCATCGGCACCCGGACCGACTCCTCGTAGACGTGTTTGTTCGCAGTCCAGTACGTCTTGCTGTTGTCCATCTCGAGGTCGTCGTAGAAGTCCAGCGCAGCCGCCGGGAAGCCGGTGAATCCCATACCGGCAACCCTAGTCCGGCCCGTCGACGACTTAGATCCAGCCCGCCTGCTCGGCCTTGCGGATCGCCTCGATCCGAGTGCGCGCCTGCGTCTTGGTGAGGATGCGGGACAGGTAGTTGCGCACCGTCCCCGCACTCAGGCACAGCTTCCGGGCAACCTCCTGCGCGGTCGCGCCGGTCGTCACCAGCTTGAGCACCTGACATTCGCGATCGGTCAGCGGATTGTCCTTGACCCGGATCGCGGCCAGCATCAGCTCCGGATCGAGCACGGTCTGCCCACGCGCGATCTGCCGGATCGCGCGGACCAATTCGTCCGGCGACGCGTCGGTCGCGATCAACCCCACCCGCGGCGCCTGCCGGACCAGCCGCAGACTCGCGGCCGCCGACAGATCCCGATCGGACAGCACCAGCACCCCGCTGTCCGGCGACCGTCGCGCCAGCGTCTCGATGCCGACGTCACCTGGCAGGCATGCGTCGAGCACCAGTACGTCGGGCCGCTCCCGCACGGACGCCGGTAACACGTCGTCCGCGTGGTCCAGTACGGCCACCACTTCCAAATCGTCTTCAGTTGCGAACACCGTGGTCAATGCTCCGCGAAGCAATGCACCCCGGTGTCCGAGCAGAACTCGGATCACGGCCCCCGCCCCCCATGGCGATCCTGATTCCGGCACCGGCCAGTTACGAAATAGCTGGCCTTCTCGTCAATCAGTTACGCCAGTTTGATGGCCCCCCAGCCGATTGTCACTACCTATCTTAGGGAGCGCCCCTGGAAGAACGCACGAACGTCCCCGACGAAAACGGACGCTTGTTCCAGCGCGGCGAAGTGCCCGCCGTGCGGGTGGCTGGTCCACCGGACGAGGTTGTTCGTCCGCTCGGCCTTGTGCCGCAGCGGGATGAAATTCTCGTGCGCGAGGTCGAGCAGCGCGGTCGGCGTGGACGAGGTCTCGTCCCCGTACGACGCGTGCGCCCGCTCGTAGTAGACCCGGGCGGCCGATCCCGCCGTCCGGGTCAGCCAGTAGAGCATCACGTTGGTGAGCAGGTGATCACGGTCGATCGCACTGGCCGGATCGGACCAGGCAGTGAACTTCTCCGCGATCCACGCGAGCTGCCCGACCGGTGAGTCGGTGAGGGCATAGGCCAGCGTCTGCGGCCGGGTGGACTGCAGGTCGGCGTACCCCTGCTCCTCCTTCGACCAGTGCTGGAACCGCCGCCACGACGCCCAGGTCCGGTCCCGCTCGTCCTGGTCCAGCGGCTCGAGCTCCTCGGCGGTCGGTTCCGACGTGGCCCCGGCTCCAGGGATCAGATTGAGGTGTACGCCGATCACGCGCTCCGGGTGCAGTCGCCCGAGTTCGCGGGAGATCGCAGCTCCCCAGTCACCACCCTGTACGCCGTACTGGTGGTAGCCGAGCCTTGTCATCAGCTCGGCCCAGGCCTTCGCGATCCGGTGGTACTCCCAACCGCGGTCGCGGGTCGGCCCGGACAGGCCGAAGCCGGGGATACTCGGGATGACCAGGTGGAACGACTCCAGCAGCGGGCCGGCGACCTCGGTGAACTCGACGATCGACCCTGGCCAGCCGTGTGTGAGGATCAGCGGGATCGCGTCCGGCGCCGACGACCGGAGGTGCGCGAAATGCACGTTCGCGCCGTCGATCGTGGTGGTGAACTGCGGCCACTCGTTCAGGCGCGCCTCGGCTGCCCGCCAGTCGTAGGCGTCACGCCAGTACGCGACCAACTCCTGCAGATACCCGAGCGGTACGCCGTAGTCCCAGCCGACCTCGGGAAGTTCGTCCGGCCACCGCACCAGGTCGAGCCGGGTACGAAGATCCGTCAGGTCGCTGTCCGGCACTGCCAGCCGGAAGGGTTCGATAGTCATCGAGCCCAGCCTCTCAGGCGTTGCTGCGAGCGACCATCCGCGTGACGACGACCGCCGCTGCCAGCAGCAGGATCCCGACGGCGATCACCACGGTGACCAGCGTGCCCGCGCTGCTCAGTGCGCTGTCGCAGGTCATCGGCGTGATGCCGGCCGCGGTCCGGAAGGCCGAGCCGCAGTAGGCGCCGCTCGACGAGACCGAGCGGAACCCGAGCGCGATCCCACCCAGCAGAACGACCACTCCTGCGACGCCGAGGACCTTGTTCAGCACCGTCATGACGTCCACCCCGGTGCGTGAGGGCATGCCGACGGCACACCGCGCGAGCCCCGTTGCACGTTCCTTCACCCCAAATCTCGACGAACCACCCGCATCCGAACTTACGGTCCGGGCCGGATGATCCACAGTCGAGGAGGCCGTCAGCAGCAATTCTTCACAGAGACCTTACTCAGAACATGACGGAGTGTGACCGCCACCACGGTCGCGGGTCGCTTCAGAGCCGCTCGGTGAGGTGCACAGTGATCTCGTCACCAGGGCTTTTCGCCAGCAACGTGCGGAGTTCCGCCTTCACCGGAAGTTTGTGTGTTCCGTCACCGAGAGCCATGAACGAGCTCTCGAACGGGTGCCCGTCCATCGTCCCCCGCACCTTCACCAGCCCGCGGGTCCCGAAGAACTCGGCCGATCCCGGCAGCTGCACATACGTCCAGCCGCCCTTGGCCGGGCTCTGCAGCAGCGGTGCGGTAAAGGTCTTGTCCAGCTTCTGCGCGCTCACGATGAGCTCCTTTCGACACCCCTAGGTAGAGACTGGCAGACCGCTTTCGACATCCGCGCCGAACTATTCTGGGAAACGTGCAGATCACGATGCGACCCGGCGACGGGAACGACGTACCGGCGGTGCTGGCGCTGCTGGACGGAGCGACCGAGTGGCTGGTCGCGCAGGGGCGGACCGACCAGTGGGGCACGCAGCCGCACTCGAGCAGCCCGTGGCGGATCGAGCAGATCACCGGGTACGCCGGTTCTGGCGGCCTCTGGATCGCCGAGTACGACGGCCGCCCGGTCGGCGCACTCGCCATCGGCACCGCCAAACCGCCCGTGCTGCCGGCCGACCGGCCGGAGGTCTTCGTCCGGCTGCTCGTCACGGACCGGAGGTCGACCGGCCAGGGCATCGGCGGCGTACTGCTCGATCACGCGCGCAAGCTCGCCCGCGACGCGGGCATCACCCAGATCCGGCTCGACTGCTTCGCCGGGAACGACGGAGCCCTGATCCGGTACTACGAGTCGCAGGGGTTCACGCGGGCCGAGTCCTTCAGCGTGCAGCGGGTCAATGCCCCGGACTGGCCAGGTCAGGTCCTCGTCCAGCGGCTGTGATCGAGCGGTGCACGATGCCGTGCGCGTCCGAACAGTGCGCGGCGATCTCGTCACCGCTGGCGTGGTCGACCTGAAGTGTGGAGTGGGTCAGTCCGTGCCGCTCAGCCAGCAACGCCTCGATCCGGACCCGGATCTGGTGACAGTCCAGCCCCTCGGCGACCAGGATGTGCGCTGAGGCGGCAGGCTCGCCGGAGGTGATCTCCCAGACATGCAGGTCGTGGACCTCGACCACTCCGTCGATCGCGCACAGCTCGGCGCCGAGCGCCTGCGGGTCGATCGCGGCCGGGGCCGCTTCCAGGAAGATCCGGCCTGAGTCACGCACGAGCGCCACCCCAGCCTTCAGCATCAGCGCAGCCACCACCAGCGCGGCGATCGCGTCGGCCCGGGCGAATCCCGTCAACAGCACGACCAGACCGGCGAGCGCGGTCGCGATGAACGCGAACAGGTCGTTCAGGATGTGCTGGAAGGCGCCTTCGACGTTCAGGCTGGAACGATTCGCCTTGCTGATCAGCCAGGTCGCGAACAGGTTCACCACGATGCCGACCACACCGGTGATCAGGACCAGCGCACCCTTCACCTCGGGTGGGTGGATCATCCGGTTGACGGCCTCGTAGACGAAGTACACCGCGAGCAGCAGCAGGGTGATCCCGTTCGCCTGGGCGGACAGGATCTCGACCCGCTTGAAGCCGAACGTGTACCCACCGGCCGGCGGCTTGGCCGACAACCGGATCGCCACCAGCGCGAGCACGATCGCGATCGCGTCGGTCAGCATGTGCGCCGCGTCGGTGATCAGGGCCAGCGAACCAGCCGCGAACCCGACCACGACCTCCGCCAGCATGAAGCCGACGATCAGCGCCAGCGCACCACTCAGCAGCTTCCGGTCCGCATCACCGCTGACCGCATGGCCGTGACCGTGCCCATGTCCGTGCCCAGCCTCGGCCATCTCAGCGCTCCGGGTGAATCGCGTCGGTGTGCTCGGTGTGCGCGACGGCAAGGTCGACCAGCATCCGCACATGCGCGTCGTCCAGCCGGTAGAACGCGTTCCGCCCATCCCGCCGTACGGCGACGACGCGGTGCGCGCGGAGCAGTCGCAGGGCATGCGATGTCGCCGACTCGCTGAGCCCGGTCACCGCGGCCAGGTCGCAAACGCACAGCTCGCCGTCCAGCAACGCGACCAGCAACTTCAGCCGCCGCGGATCACCGAGCAGACTGAACACGTCAGCGGTGTCGACGATGGCGTCCTCGGCCGGCATCCGGTCATTGACGCTCGCCACCCGCTCCGGATCAACCAGGCGGACCGCGCACTCGTCCAGACCCTGCACATCTGCAGAACTGTTCATATGTCGAGGCTAACGCACGATCTGCCCCGACGCGACTCCCGTTGAAAACCCACGGGGTGATGAATTTCTCGGTAAGCTACCTACCGACCGCCTCCACCGCCCCAGGAGCAGCCCCATGCGTCGTCTTGCCGGAATCCTCACCGCCTTCCTCCTGAGTCTGGGCGTGGTGACACCAGCCGCCGCCGACACGACGGCGACGTACCAGGTCTGGAGCTGGAACGTCGCCGGCTGGGCGATGAACAAGGCGTCGGTCGACAACAACATGGTGAAGGGCGCGGTCTCCTCGATCCAGGCCCGCGGTGCCCAGTTCGTGGCGCTGAACGAGATCTGCTGGCAGCAGTACAAGGAGATCCAGAGCAGGCTCGCGACGGCCGGCTGGCCGCAGGACACGGCGAACTTCTCCCGGTTCGCGGAGCAGCGCGCGGACGTCTGCAACGGCGAGGCCTTCGGCGAGGCGATCTTCAGCAAGTTCCCGCTCGGCACCGCACAGAAGGTCCTCCTCCCCCAGGACGACACCAAGGAGCAGCGCCAACTGCTCTGCGCGCCGCTGGTCGCGCGCCCCCAACTGCGCTTCTGTACGGCGCACATCACGCCGTACAGCACGAATGTCCAGCAACTGCAGAAGGTGCTGTCCGTACTGGAGCAGCAGAACGCCAGCGGCGACACCACGCTGATCGCGGGCGACTTCAACGCCCAGCCGAGCTGGGGACGGCTCGACGACTGGTACGACGCCGAGCTGAAGACCGAGGTCAACATCCAGAACCGCGGCCAGTACCGCGAACTCGACGATCTCGACCCGATCTGCGCCGGCTACGGCGAAACCACCACCGAGAACAACACCGAGGGCCCCTGCGGTCACCCGAAGAAGATCGACCTGATCTTCGTCCGCAAGAACCACCTCAAGGGCCCGTACTCCGAAGACTCGCTCGCGATCGCGCAGAACTGCACCGGCGGCAAACCCTGCTCCGACCACCGCATCATCGTCGGCACCGTCACAATCGACAGGTGAACTATCCCGACACCACTGCCGGCGAACGCGACTCCCTCGAGCAGTTCCTCGACTTCCACCGGAACCGCCTCCTGAAGGGCCTCGACGAAGTCACCGACGCCGAGGCCGCCGCGCGTGTGCTTCCGGCGACGGACATGACGATCGGCGGGCTCGTCAAGCACCTGGCCGCCGTTGAGGACCTCTGGTTCAGTCGCAAGCTGCTCGACGTACCGAGTTCCGAGCCGTGGCATTCGGCGCCGTTCGACCAGGACCCCGATTGGGAGTGGCACTCGGCGGCGGACAACACCGTGGCCGAGGTCAGGCAGTTGTACGTCGATGCCTGCGCAACGAGTCGCGCGGTGGCAGCACAGTTCGCCTCACTCGACGATCAGGCCAAGCGGCCGTCGTTCGGCGATCACCAGGTCAGTCTGCGGTGGATCTATCTGCACATGATCGAGGAGACTGCGCAGCATCGCGGGCACCTCGATCTGTTGCTCGACGCTGTGCGTCAGGCCAGGCCGAGCCGGTAGGCATAGGCGACCGCCTGGGCCCGGTCGCGAAGGTTGGCCTTGGCGAAGAGGTGGTTGATGTGCGTCTTCACCGTCGCTTCGCTGACCACCAACTGCCGCGCGATCTCGGTGTTGGACAAGCCGCCGGCGATCAACCGGAGCACGTCGAGTTCGCGCGGCGTGAGACCGGTGTCGACCGGCTTCGGCGCGGCCGCCGCGCCTTCGATCAGCCGGCGCTGGACATCGGCGTCGAGGATCGACTGCCCCGCGGCCGCGGCCTCGATGGCCCGGCCGATCGACTCCGCATCGGCGTCTTTGGTGAGGAAACCACGTGCCCCAGCGCGCAGCGCGGACAGCACCGAGTCGTCATCGCTGTACGTCGTGAGCACGACGACCTCGGTCCTTGGGTGGTCGGTGCGGACCTGCCGGGTCGCCTCGACCCCGTCCACGTTCGGCATCCGCAGATCGACGAGCAGCACGTCCGGGTTGTGCTCGGCAACCATCCGAACCGCTTCGGCACCGTCCGACGCGGCCGCGACCACGTCGATCCCGGGCAGCAGCTTCAGCAACGTCACCAGGCCGTCGCGGACCACTCGCTGGTCGTCGGCGACCACCACCCGAACACTCATCCCGGCACCTTCAGCTCAACTCGCCACCCGACCGCGGTCGGCCCAGCCACCAGCGATCCACCCAGCAGCTCGGCCCGTTCCCGCATTCCGACCAGACCATAGCCGCCCGGCGCCGCTCGATCCGGGCGCCTCCCCGGCCGATCCTCCACAGTCAGGCGGACGACGTCGCCGTACTCCAACGTCGCCACCACCGGCGCCCCGACCGCATGCTTGCGCGTGTTGGCCAGCGTCTCCTGCAGAGTCCGGTACAGCGCGTTCATCACCTCGGCCGGCAGCTCCCGCGCCGTACCGAGAGTCTCGAAGGTGGCGCTTGCCCCAGTCTCAAGCCGGTACGTCGTGACCAGATCGGCCAGCGCTCTCGCGTCCGGAACCGAGTCGTCCCGGAGCGCAGCGACCGCCCGCCGCGCCTCGGCCAACCCATCGGCCGCCAGCCCCTGCGCCTGCGTCACCTGCTCGATCGCCTCGGCCGAGGCTCCATCGCGAACCAGCATCAACCGAGCACCCTGCAGATTCAAAGACAGCCCGGCCAGCGAATGCGCCAGTACGTCGTGGACGTCGCGCGCGATCCGGGCCCGCTCGGCCAACGCGGCAGCTCGGCCGTGCTCCTCGAGCGCGGTCTGCTTGCGGGCCAGCGAGACCTCGAGCTCCTCCAGCTGCGTCTGGCGATTGCGCCGGTTGGTCGACCCCAGCACCAGCGCGGCCATGCCGAACACGCCCCCGAATGCCGCTCCGATCGAGTCGGAGTCCAGATAGAACGGCACCGTCGCCCCCACGGCGGCGATGCCGACCACCACCCATTCGACCGGTCCCGGCCGGTGGTAGCGCACCGCGACGCGGGCCGCCCAGAACGGCAGCGCGATGAGCGCACTCCCCGGCAGCGCGTACCACAGCAGGGATCCCGCGATCGCGAAGGCGAGCAAGGCGAAGACCGACCGTCCGATCGGTTCCCCGTCCGGCAGGAGGAGCAGCCATCCGTTGCTGATGACAACAATCGCGGCGAGCGCTACGACGAGCGGGAACGGGAGCCTGCGCTCGCCGTGAAACGAAACCACGGTGAACACCACCAGCACACTGGGCAGCCCGCGCAACACCATGCCGGGTCCGGCGGAGCGCCGTACCCGGTCCTGGAGTGTCAGTTCCACAGTCACATCATGCCCGCTGAGTGGCCAACGGGATGTGCAGGTTCTCGGCCCGGCGGTAGACGGCCGCGCTCTGGGCCGCGAGCGTGACGCCGATGGTGAAGACCAGCGAGGCCTCGCTGACGGGGTTGTGCGGCCAGATCGCCGCGGAGGCGAACCCGCCGGCGACCCGGATCCCGATCGTCACCAGCCACAGGACGAGCGTCGTACCGGTGCCCTTCTGCCAGAGTCCGTTCGGCGTGGCAGTCAGTCGCAGGCTGGCGCCGCGAGCCAGTCCGAAGCCGATCAGCACGACGCAGTCCAGCACCAGAAAGGCCAGCTGAGCCGGGGAGGCCTGGTCGAGCGCCGACGACAGCGAGAACAGGCCGAGCGCGAGCAGAACGCCCGGCATCATGAACAGCGCGCGCTGCGAAACCAGCGAGCCGATCAGCTGGCGGCCGACCACCCGCACCAGCACGAAGCCTGCGACCAAGACTGCCAAGACAACGTGGGCCGACATTTCGGGGTCCTTTCCGAGGAGTTTGTGATGCCTCCAATCTCCTCGGAAAGGACCTCCGGAACGTCAGCCCGCAGGTCGCACCCAGGTGGAACCTCCACCTCAACCCTGGGGTTGAGATCAGGCCAGCGACACCAACGACAGGTAGTCGTCGGACCACAGGTCCTCGTCGGCGTCCGGCAGGATCAGCACCCGATCCGGCCGGAGCGCCTCGATCGCACCCTCGTCGTGGGTGACCATGATGGTCGCGCCCGGGTAGCTGCCGACCGCGCCCAGGACCTCGTCGCGAGAGGCGGGGTCGAGGTTGTTGGTCGGCTCATCCAGCAGCAACACGTTGGCACCCGAGTGGACCAGGCCGGCCAGGGCCAGCCGGGTCTTCTCGCCGCCCGAGAGGACCCCGGCGGGCTTGTCCACGTCGTCGCCGCTGAACAGGAACGAGCCGAGCACGTTCCGCACCTCGCCGTCGGTCAGCCCCGGCGCAACCGCCGCCAGGTTCTGCCGAACCGTACCGGCCAGGTCCAGCGTGTCGTGCTCCTGCGCGAAGTACCCGAGCCGCAGCCCATGACCCGGCACGACGCGGCCCGCGTCCGGCTCCTCCCGACCCGCGAGCAGCCGCAGCAGCGTGGTCTTCCCCGCGCCGTTGAGGCCCAGTACGACGACCCTGCTGCCGCGATCGATGGCCAGGTCGACCCCGTCGAGCACCTGCAGCCCGCCGTACGCCTTCTTGAGGCCGTGGGCCGTCAGCGGTGTCTTGCCGGACGGCGCCGGTTCGGGCAGCCGGATCCTGGCCACCCGGTCGGTACGACGTACCGTCTCCAGCCCGGACAGCAGTTTGTCGGCCCGGCGAGCCATGTTGCGCGCGGCAACGGTCGTGTTCGCACCGGCCATCATCTTGCGGGACTGGGCGGTCAGGATCGCGGCCTTGCGCTCGGCCACCTTGCGTTCCCGGGTCCGGCGGCGTTCGTCGAGCTCGAGCTGTTGCAGGTACTTCGTCCAGCCGGTGTTGTGGATGTCGATCGTGGTCCGCTGCGGGTCCAGGTGGAACACCCGGTTGACCGTTGCCTTGAGCAACTCCCGGTCGTGGCTGATCACGATCAGCCCGCCCGGGTAGCCGAGCAGGAACGACCGCAACCACACCACCGAATCGGCGTCCAGGTGGTTCGTCGGCTCGTCGAGCAGCAAGGTCTCGTGCTGCGCGAACAGGATCCGGGCCAGCTCGACCCGGCGCCGCTGTCCACCCGACAACTCGCCGACGGGCTGCTCGAGCGCCCGTACCGGCAGGCCGACACCGCCCGCGAGCCGAGCCGCCTCTGCCTCGGCGGCATAGCCACCGCCGGCCTGGAACCGCGTCTCGGCCCGCCCGTACGCCGCCATCGCCCGCTCCTGCGCGTCGCCCGTGGCCGTGCTCATCGCCAGCTCGGCCTTCCGCAGATCGCGGATGGCCGTGTCGAGGCCCCGGGCGGACAGGATCCGATCGGTGACCGTCGTACCGGGGTCGGCCGCGCGCGGGTCCTGCGGCAGGTAACCCACCGAACCGGAGACCGCGACGGTCCCCACGGCCGGACGCTCTTCCCCGGCCAGCGTCCTCAGCAGCGTCGTCTTGCCGGCGCCATTACGCCCGACAAGCCCGACCCGGTCCCCCGGACCGACATGGAACGTCAGGTCGGACAACAGCAACCGAGCCCCGACGCGAAGATCTACACCACTAACGGTGATCATGACTGTAACTCTCTGTGATGGTAAGCGAACACACTTCTGGCGCGGAAGCGGGTTGCGTACCTAGACACAGAGGCAAGTAGCCATACCGCCACCCTAAACGCCCACCCACCCCCCGTCACCCGAATAACGCCCCCATCCCCCACCCCTCACCCCCGCGCCCCGCGCCCAAAGAGCAGCCGCCCCACCCTTGTGCACCAACCGCATCTTTGGGAACCCACCAACCACTCCGAACGCACCGAAATGGTCGGTGGCTTCCCAAAGTCGACGCCCGTGCACAAAGAGCAGCGGGCCCACCCTTGGGCGCGAAAACACGCGCGCCAAAGAGCAGCCGCCCCACCCTTGTGCACCAACCGCATCTTTGGGACCCCACCAACCACTTCGAGGGCGCTGAAATGGTCGGTGGGTTCCCAAAGTCGACGCCCGTGCACAAAGAGCAGCGGGCCCACCCTTGGGCGCGAGCGCGCGGTGGGGGTGGGGGTTATTTGGCGGGGAGCTCGATTTGGAAGCGGGCTCCGCCGGTGGGGTTGTTGGTGACCTGGATGGTGCCCTGGTGCCACATGACGTGGCGGGCGACGATCGCCAGGCCCAGGCCGACGCCGCGGCCGCGGCCGCTGGTTTCGCCGCGGCCGAAGCGTTCGAAGATGCGGTTGCGGTCCTCGGGGGCGATGCCGGGGCCGGCGTCGTCGACGGTGATGACGACGCCGAGGCCGCCGGGGGCGACGCCGACGCCCTTGCAGCCGCCGGCGTGGTCCTCGGCGTTCTCGACCAGGTTGGCGATGACGCGTTCGAGCCGGCGTTTGTCGGCCTGCATGACCAGGAACTCGGCGCGCGGCTCGACCGTGGTGATCGGCCGGCCGGCGGTCGCGTCGGCGGCGGCCCGGACCAGGTCGGCGATCCGGACGAGCTCGCGGCTGCCGCGGTCACCACCGTCGTCGCGGGAGATCTCCAGCAGGTCGATCACCAGCCGCCGGAAGCGGTCCAGGTCGTCACCCAGCAGGTCCACCGGTTCCCGCACGGCCTCCGGCAGCTCGTGCCGGTGGTTCTGGATCAGCTGCATCGAGTTCAGCATCGTCATCAGCGGCGTCCGCAGCTCGTGGCTGACATCGCCCGCGAACCGAGCGTCGGCCGCGACCCGCCGTTCAAGATTGGCCGCGGTCTGGTTGAACGAGCGCGCCAGGCCACCGAGGTCGCGGTCCTCCTCAGCCTCCAGCCGCGCATCCAGCCGACCGCGAGCGACGGCGTCCGCGACCTTGGCCAGCTCGGCCAGCGGCCGCAGCGCCAGCGTGCTGGCCAGCCGACCGACCGCGAGACCGACCAACAGCGTCGCGATGGTCGCCGCGATCAGTGTCCACCGCAGCGTCTCCAAGGTGTCGTCCAGAACGTCCAGCGGGTGCCACTCGAACAGCGCGTCCCCCGGCCGCTCCAGCTGAACGCCGACCGCGAGCACCCGCTGACCACCCACGACGATCCGCTGATCGGCCGTCGTCCCCGTCCGCGCCGACTGGATCAGCTCCTGCGGTAGGTCCTGGGGCGTGCCGGTCAGCGAGAACCACTCACCGTTCACGTAGACCATCGAGGCGGCCGAGTCGCTGGTCGGCAGGCTGTTCAGCACGTCCATCACCGTCACGCCCGGTCGCTGTACGGCGGCCTCGCACTCGACGCGTAACCGGGCCGGCGTGCAGGGCGTCGAGGCGCCGTACAGGCCGAAGCGGAAGGCGGCCGCGTTGTCGGAGGTCTGGCTGATCGCGGACTCGCGGCGCTGGTCGGTGAGGTAGTCCGACACGATGTTCCAGGTCACCAGAGCGAGCACCGCGGACAGGCTGAGCGCGAGCAACCCATAGGCGATCGTCACCCGCCCCCGCAGACTCGTTCCGCCGAGAAGCCGCACGCCCTAGCTCACCAATCGATAGCCGAGACCGCGCGCTGTCACCAGGTGCTTGGGGCTGGCGGGATCGTGCTCGATCTTCAGGCGGAGCCGCCGGATGTGCACGTCGACGATCCGGCTGTCGCCGAAGTACCCGTAGCCCCAGACCTTGGACAGCAACTGCTCCCGCGACAGCACCCGCCCCTCGGCGCCGGCCAGCTCGGCGAGCAGCTTGAACTCGGTCCGCGTCAGCGGCAGCACCGCGTCGCCCCGCGTCACCTCGGCCCCCGGTACGTCGATGGTCAGATCACCCACCACCAGTACGTCGGGCTGCCGCGCGTTGGCGGGCTCGACCCGACGCAGCAGCGCGCGGATCCGGGCCGACAGCTCCTTGGCGACCAACGGCTTGGTCACGTAGTCGTCCGCGCCGGCCTCCAGCCCGGCGACCACGTCGTGGCTGTCGGTCCGCGCGGTCACCATGATCACCGGTACGTCGCTGGTCCGCCGGATCTCGCGGCAGACGGTGAACCCGTCCCGGTCCGGCAGCATGATGTCGAGCAGCACCACGTCCGGCGGTTGCCGGCGCAACGCGGCGAGCGCGTCGAGGCCGTTGGCCGCCTCCGCGACCTCGTACCCCTCGTCTTCCAGGGCGAGCCGCAGTACCCGGCGGATGCGGGGCTCGTCGTCGACCAGCAACAGGCTGTGTGCCACGGGACCAGTGTCGCTCACCACGGGGCCCGGACGGCGGTTACAGCTGTCATGAATCCGTCATGTTCAGCCCGGACCCAGATGACAAGTCCTTGACGCTTCGGTGATCACCGTTCCGGCCGGGTCCGCAAGTCCCAAGATCGGGGCCATCCAGTCCTGGAGGAGGACACATGGCTCGAAAGAGGCTGGCGGCCGTATCCCTGGCCGTCGTGGCGACCCTGGTGCTCGCCGCCTGTAACAGTAGCGGCTCGTCGCCGACCGGATCCGGCGGCACTGCCGGTGCACCGGTCGCCGGTGGAACGCTGAACATGCTCGGCGCCCAAGACGTCGACTACATGGATCCCAACATCAGCTACTACTCCGTCGGCTATCTGAGCCTGCGTCTGTGGAGCCGCCAGCTCTTCACCTATCCGGCCGACCCGAACGGCAAGAACACCGCGCCGGTCCCGGACCTCGCACCCGAGATCCCGACCACCGCGAACGGCGGGATCAGCGCCGACGGCAAGACCTACACGGTCAAGATCCGCCCGGGCGCCAAGTGGGGCACGACCCCGGCCCGGCAGATCACCGCGGCCGACGTGGTCCGCGGCGTCAAGCGGACCGCGAACCCGGTCCAGCCCTTCGGCGGTACGCCGGACTTCGCCGACCTGATCGACGGCTACCAGAAGTTCGCGGACGGGTTCGCCAAGGCACCCAAGACGGTGGCTGGCATCCAGGACTACATCGACAAGACCGCCCTGCCCGGTGTCGAGGCCAAGGACGACAGCACGGTCGTCTTCCACCTCACCCAACCGGCCAGCTACTTCGTCGACATGCTGACCCTGCCAGCCTTCTCCCCGGCTCCGGTCGAGGCGCTGAAGTACCTCCCGGCCAGCACCGAGCTCGGCAACAACTTCCCCGCCGACGGCCCGTACAAGATCGACTCGTGGGTGCCGAGCAAGTCGATCACCTACTCCCGCAACCCCGCCTGGGACGCGGCGAGCGACCCGGTCCGCAAGGCGTACGTCGACAAGGTCGTGGTCACCCAGGGCCTGACCCAGGACTCGATCCAGCAGCAGCTCCAGACCGGTACGCCGACCGCCGACATGGAGTTCGACGTCGCGCCGCCGCCGTCCCAGCTGCCGGCTCTGCAGGCCAAGAAGGACCCGAACCTGAAGATCGGTGACACCGCGGGCTCCAACCCGTACGTCATCTACAACACGGCCTCGCCGAACAACAACAAGGCGCTGGCCAACCCGAAGGTCCGGCAGGCGATCAACTTCGCGATCAACCGCGACCACATCCTGCAGGTGCTCGGCGGCAAGACGCTCGCTCCCCCGCTGACCCACGTGCTGCCCGATGTGATCGTCGGCTCCAAGCAGATCGACCCGTACCCGTACGACCCGGACAAGGCCAAGCAACTGCTCGCCGAAGCCGGCTACCCGAACCTCACGCTGAAGTTCCTGTACCGCAACGCGACCGAGGGCAGCAGCAAGGCCTTCCAGACCATCCAGCAGGACCTGACCAAGGCCGGCATCACGGTGACCGGCGTACCGTCGCCGAACTCGGACTTCTACGTGAAGTACCTGCAGGTGCCGTCGGTCGCCCAGAAGGGTGTCTGGGACATGTCCCTGGCCGGCTGGGGTGCGGACTGGTACGGCAACGCGGCGCTGTCGTTCTTCAAGCCGCTGTTCTACGGCAAGGCGGCCTTCCCGCCGGTCGGCAGCAACTTCGGCCTGTACGACGACGCCGAGACCAACACGCTCATCCAGCAGGCCGCGGCCGCGCAGACCGAGGACCAGGCCGCCGACCTGTGGGCCAAGGCCGACGCCCGGGTGATGGACCAGGCGCCGTTCTTCCCGCTCACCAACAACAAGCAGGCGAACTACCACGCGGCCCAGGTGAACAACGCGGTGTACGTGCCTTCGCTGCAGAACTTCGATCCCGCGAACGTCTGGCTCTCCAAGGACAAGCAGGGCGGCTGACGCTGTGTCCAACTCTTCAGGGGCCCTGCTTGAAGTAAGGGACCTCAAGGTCTCCTTCGACACCCCGGACGGTAGCGTCCGCGCCGTCCGGGGTCTGTCGTTCGATGTCGAGGCCGGACAGACCCTCGCGGTCGTGGGCGAGTCCGGCTCCGGCAAGAGCGTGTCCACCCAGACGGTCACCGGTCTGACCCGCGGTGCGACGGTGTCCGGTACGGCGTACTTCGACGGGACGGACCTGATCACCGCGGACCAGGCCACGCTGCGGCACCTGCGTGGCGCCCGGATCGGGATGATCTTCCAGGACCCGTTGTCGAGCCTGCACCCGCACTACCGGATCGGCTGGCAGATCGTCGAGATGATCCGCGCGCACGACCACCTGATCAGTAAGAAGGACGCCCGGAAACGGGCCGCCGAGCTGCTCACGCTGGTCGGCATCCCGCGGGCCGAGGAGCGTATCGACGACTATCCGCACCAGTTCTCCGGCGGGATGCGGCAGCGGGTCATGATCGCGATGGCGATGGCTCTCGACCCGGCGCTGCTGATCGCCGACGAGCCGACCACCGCCCTCGACGTGACGGTGCAGGCCCAGGTCCTGAACGTGATGCGCCGTCTCCAGCAACAGTTCGGTACGGCGATCGTGCTGATCACCCACGACCTCGGCGTGGTCGCCGAGATGGCCGACGAGGTCGTGGTGATGTACGCCGGGACCGTGATGGAGCGGGCGCCGCGCCGGGACATCTTCTACCGCAACCACCACCCGTACACCCAGGGACTGCTCGCGTCGCTGCCGGCGCGCAGCGGCGAACGGCTGACCCCGATCCCCGGCAGTCCGCCGAGTCTGATCAGCCTGCCGAAGGGCTGTCCGTTCGCGTCCCGCTGCCCGCACGTGTTCGACAAGTGCCGCACCGAGGCACCGCCGCTGATCGACATCGGTCCGCGGCACCAGTCGGCCTGCTGGCTACCAGTTCAGTCAAATGAGGCGATCGCATGAACGAGCGCAGCGAGTTCATCGAACAACGCAGTATGACCGAGGTACTTCTCAAGGTCGACAACGTCCGCAAGGAGTTCCCCACGCATTCGAAGGAGGTGGTCAAGGCCGTCGATGGCGTCTCGCTGGAGGTGCTGAAGGGCGAGACGCTCGGCCTGGTCGGCGAGACCGGCTGCGGCAAGTCGACACTGGCCCGCTGCATGGCACATCTGTACGACGTCACGTCCGGCTCGGTATCGTTCGAGGGGAGCGAGATCAGCTCGTTGTCCCGCCGGGCGATGCGGCCGATCCGCCGGGAGATCCAGGTGATCTTCCAGGACCCGTACGGCTCCCTCAATCCACGCCGGAGGGTCGGCTCGATCATCGGCGACCCGTTCGCCATCCATGGGATTGCTTCTGGCAACGAACGGAAGAAGAAGGTCCAGGAGCTGATGGAGCTGGTCGGGCTGAATCCCGAGCACTACAACAGGTTCCCGGCCGAGTTCTCCGGGGGCCAGCGGCAACGGATCGGGGTCGCCCGGGCGCTCGCGCTGCGGCCGAAGCTGATCATCTGCGACGAGCCGGTCTCCGCGCTGGACGTCTCGATCCAGGCGCAGATCATCAACCTGCTGGCCGATCTCCAGAAGGAGCTGGATCTGACCTACGTCTTCATCTCGCACGACCTGTCCGTGGTGCGGCACGTCAGCAACCGGATCGCGGTCATGTACCTCGGCCGGATCGCCGAGCTGGCGCCGACCGAGGAACTGTTCGGCGAGACCCGGCATCCGTACACCCGGGCCCTGTTGTCGGCGTTGCCGGTCGCCGATCCGGACACGGCCGACAGCAGGGAGCAGATCATCCTCGGGGGCGACATTCCCTCCGCGACGAACCCGCCGGAGGGGTGCAGGTTCCACACGCGGTGCCCGAAAGCCCGAGCAGACTGCGCGACGACCGAGCCGCAGCTGATCGCCGTACTGGATGATGTCGACGATCATCGGACGGCCTGCCTGCATCCGTTGACGCTGGGCGAGGACCTGTCCACCGCCGTACCGGATCTGAAGGCGTCATGACCGCGGCGCTGGAGTTGGTGGATGTCCTCGACGAGCCGAAGGCGATCGAGGGGCGCAGCCCGCTGGTGCTGGCGTTGCGCCGGCTACGACGGGACAAGATCGCGATGATCTCGCTGGTGGTGATCGTCCTGATCGTGCTGATGGCGGTCTTCGCACCGGTGTTCGCCGCGATCACCGGGCATCCGCCGAACGAGCAGTACCGCGACATCGGCCTGACGCCGGAGGGGTTGCCGCGCGGGCCGAACGGCACCTTCTGGTTCGGCACCGACGACCTGGGCCGGGACATCCTGGTCCGGATCGCGTACGGCGCCAGAGTGTCGCTGCTGGTGGGAGTTTTCGCAACGGCGATCACAGTCGTGGTCGGCGTCGTCTTAGGACTTGCCGCGGGGTTCCTCGGGGGGATCACCGACACGATTCTGACGCGACTGATCGACGTGGTGCTGTCGGTCCCGTTCCTGCTGGTGGCGATCGCCCTGGTGTCCATCACCGGGCCGAGCCTGAGCGTGACCGTGCTGGTGATCGGCTTCTTCAGCTGGGCCTCGGTGGCCCGGATCGTGCGTGGTCAGGTGCTGTCGTTGCGCGAACGCGAGTTCGTCGAGGCGGCGCGCTCGCTGGGGGCGAGCGACGGCCGGATCATGTTCGTCGACGTCCTGCCGAACGTGCTGGCCCCGGTGATCGTCTACAGCACGCTGCTGGTGCCGGTGGTGATCGTGACCCAGGCGACGTTGTCGTTCCTCGGACTCGGCCTGCCGCCGCCAACCGCCGACTGGGGCGGAATGATCAACTCGTCGCAGAACTACTACACGACGGCCTGGTGGTTCATCCTCTTCCCCGGTCTCGCGCTGCTGATCACGACACTGGCGTTCAACCTGTTCGGCGACGGCGTCCGCGACGCCTTCGATCCGCGCGCCGACCGGAGTTAGGGGTCCACCATGGTGAGGTTCTTGGTCCGCCGCCTCGGGCACGGGGTGCTGGTGCTGTGGCTGATCTCGATGGCCATCTTCGCGCTGTTCTTCGTTGCCCCTAGCAACGTTGCGCAGACGCTGGCCGGCCGGCAGGCGACGCCGGAGACGATCGCGCTGATCCAGCACCGGCTCGGTCTCGACCTGCCGGTCTGGAAGCAGTACCTGAACTTCGTCACGAACGCCGTCCAGGGCGATCTCGGCTTCGACTACTACCACCAGGTCCCGGTGACGACGATCATCGGGCAGGCCTTGCCGATCACGTTGTCGCTCGCGCTGGGCGCCGCCGTACTGTGGCTGCTCCTCGGGGTCACGAACGGCGTCATCTCGGCAGTGCATCCGCGGTCGCCGGCCGACCGTGGCCTGACGATGTTCGCGTTGTTCTTCTACTCGTTCCCGTCGTTCCTGCTCGGTCTGCTTCTGCTGTACTTCCTCTACTACAAGCTGACCATCGCCGGATTCGACTGGTTCCCGGCCGGCGGCTACACGGCGTTCAGCGACGGACCGGGCCTCTGGTTCCAGCATCTGATCCTGCCGTGGATCTCGCTCGCGTTGCTGCTGGCAGCGACGTACACACGACTGACCCGCGGCTCGATGCTCGACGTACTGGGTGAGGACTACATCCGGACCGCCCGGTCGAAGGGCATCCGGGAGGGCCGGGTCATCGTCCGGCACGGGTTGCGCAGTGCGCTCACGCCGGTCGTCACCCAGTTCGGTATCGACATCGGGCAGCTGGTCGGTGGTGCCGTGGTGACCGAGACCGTGTTCAGCCTGCCCGGGCTGGGCAAGACCGTGATCACCGCGATCAACCAGCAGGACCTGCCGGTGATCATCGGCATCGTCCTGTTCGCCTCGGCAGCCGTGGTGGTCGCGAACATCCTGGTGGACGTCGCCTACGCCTTCCTGGATCCGCGAGTCCGCCTGCACTGATGATCAGCCCGTGAGCTGGAGGTCCAGCTCACGGGCGATCGCGGCCGCCTCGCGGCGAGTACGGGCGTTCAGTCGCATCAGGATCGCCGAGACGTGGTGGTCGACGGTCCGCACCGACACCACCAGCTTCTCGGCGATCTCGGCGTTCGTCATCCCGTCCATCAGCAGCATCAGCACATCCACCTGGCGGTCGGTCAGCCCGGCCGGGTTGTTCCGCGACCTGGCCTGGGCACCGCGCGGGATCCGGCTCACGCCGAGCTCGCGCAACCGCCGCCGTACCAGCCGGGCCGCCGGTGCCGCGCCGAGCTCGAGCAGGATCTGCAGCCCTTCGAGCGTTGCCTCCCGGCCGCCCGAAACCGCCAGCCCGATGGCACGCTCGTACGGCGTGTCCTCCCACGGCTCGAGTTCCTGGTCCTCCACACAGCCGCCGCCGAGCGCGAGGTGCCGCTCCAGCTCGCGGAAGGCCGGCTCGTCGAGGGTGTGTCCGCCCAGTCCGGACCGGATCTCTTCGGTGATCTCGGGCAGACCGTTCAGCCAGGCCCATTCGGCGTACGCGGTCGCGGCGTACGAGAGTCCGAGCGTCGACTGCTGTGTGCTGGCCTGAGCCCACGCATCGGCCAGCAGGCGACCAGCTTCGGGATCGCCGCGGCGGGCCAGGACCCGGCCGAGACCGGCTGCGCTCAGCACCGACAGCATCCCGGGCTCCGCGACCGTATCCACCAGCCAGCGCAGGTGTTGCTCGGCTCCGGCGAGATCTCCGCGGCGCATCAGCAGCAGGCCGCGATGCGTCTGCAGGTTGTAGGCGTGCGACCCGAATCCTCGTTCTTCGGTGAACTCCAGCCCGGCCTGGATCGTTTGGTCCAGCTCGTCCCACTGGCCGGCCCGATAGAGCATCTCGGTGAGATTGGTGTAGCCGCGGGCAACGGCCTCGAAGTCCCCAGTAGCGCGGGCCGCGTCGATGCTGACCCGCAGCGTCGCCAGGCCGTCAGACCTACCGAGGTCACACCAGGCCAGGCCGAGGTAGTTCAGGCAGAGCGCGACCAATTCGGTCCGGTCAGCCAGTACTGCCAGCGCGTGCGCCTGCTGCAGCAACGGTACGGCGGCCGTCGGCGAACCGGTCAGCACCAGCATCATGCCGCGGCAGCCGAGCGCCTGCGGCCAGACCTCATCGTTGCCCTGGGCAACCTCGGAAGCACGCTCCACGGCGGCCAGTGCTGTCGCGGTGTCCCCGGCCAGATAGGAATGCCTGGTCAGCTGCAGCAATGCCTCGGTCAGCGCGACCTGCTGATCCAGTTCCTCGAACAGAGCAATCGCCTCCTGGCAGCGGGCGATGGCCTCCGGGAACCGGTGCGCGATGTGCAGCTCCCACGCGTACCCGGCCAGTACCTCGGCCCGATCCGCGGGCGGCAGCCGGTCGACGTACGGGGCTAGCGCTTCGTAGTGCGTCAGGGCCTGCCGGTGCGAACCCATCGCGGTCGCCTCCCGGGCCGCGCGCGGTGCGTAGGCGACGATCGTCCCACGGTCTCCGGCGGCGACCGCGTGGTGGATCAGCGGGTACAGCATTCCGGGGTAGTCGGCGGCCAGCATCATGTCGACCAGCCGGGCGTTGAGTGCCCGCCGTCGGGTGGTCGGGAGTGCCTCCTCGATCGCGCGGCGAGCCAGCTCGTGGCGGAACACGAGCGCGTCCGACCTGGTTTCGAGCAGGCCGCGGCGTTCGGCCCGGGTCAGCGCGTCGATCCGATCACCGACGATGTCATCGATGTATTTGAGTCCCACCGGCTGCGGGATGACCGACATCTGCTCGACCACGGCGATGCTCTCCTGGTCGAGCGTCTGCAGCCGAGCCAAGGTCGCGTCGACCACCGTCAGCGGTACGGCGTCGGCCGGGCCGGCGAGCGCCTCGGTCAGGTAGAAGGGGTTGCCGTTGGTCAGCCGATAGAGCTCGGCAGAATCGCGTCCGGCCGCGGCGGCCAGCTCCCGCACGGCCGCGGCGGACAGCGGCACCAGCTCGATCCGATGCACCGGCGCCTCGGTCAGCGAGCCGAGCAGCACCCGCAACGGGTGCCGACCGTCGAGCTCGTCGTTGCGGAAACTGAGCACGAGAACGAGCGGTAGCCGGAGCAGCCGACGAGCCAGGTATCTGAGCAGGTCCAGCGTCGCGTCGTCGGCCCAGTGCACATCCTCGATCACCAGCACCGTCGGCAACCCGTCGCTGAACTGCGCGATCAACGGCTCGTACAGATCACCGCCCTCGGCAAGCGCCTGCACGAACGGCCCGGACGTCCCCCGTACGGCGTCGCGCAGCGGCTGCAGCGGCGAAGGCGCGAGCATGTCGTCGCAAGCACCACTCAGCACCCGCACCTCCGGCCCGAACCGCCGAGCGACCTCCCGGATCACGCTCGTCTTGCCGACCCCGGCCTCCCCCGTGAGCAGCACAACAGACCCCACCGGCTCCCGCACTGCCCCCAGCACAGCACGGATCGCCCATTCCCGCTCCAGCAACATCAGAACCCCCGAGGTTCGCCCAGCTCTCTCCCCACCCAACGATCGTTCCACCCGCTGTGGGAACCGCTAGGGGTCAGTGCAGGAGGGCGGTGGTTTGGGGGCTGGGGGTGGTTTGGAGTTCGGTGGCGAGGATGTCGGTGAGGGCGTTGTACTGGCGGACGGCGGCGGCTCGGTCGCCCTGGATCAGGTGCAGGGAGATGAGCGCGCGGTGGGCGGATTCGAGCAGCGGGTCGTGGCTGACTGCCTGCTGGTAGAGGTCGATGCTCTCCTCGACCCGGCCGTCCGTGGCCTTCGCGTCGGCCAGGGCCAGGAGGGATCGCTCGAACGTCTGCCGTAGTGCCTCGCGGCGCTCCTCGATCCAGGGTGCGCCCGTCACCTCGACCAGGTAGTCACCTCGGTACAGCTCGACCACGCGCGCCAGATCCCCGACTGCGGCTGCGGCTTCGAGCTCGGCCACGTCGTACACGTGCTCGAGAGTCTGGTTGAACTCGTAGCGGCCGCCGCGGAAGGTGATCCAGTCCGAGCGGCCGAGCGTACGGCGTACTTGGTGCAGGCAGGTGTGGAAGCTGTTGCGGAGTGTCTGGGCGGTCGCATCCGGCCAGAGCTCGGCGCCGATCCGGTCCTTGCTGACCGGGCCTGATCCGAGCAGGAAGTAGAACAGCTCGCGCGGCTTGGCGTATCCCCAGTCGGCAGCATCGAGGAGGGTTTCGTTGCGGCGCACCTCGGAGACACCGAGCGCATTGATCCGCAGCGCGTCGATCCGGGTCTCGGCGATCGTCAGCGGCGGCGCGGCTCGACGAGCAGTCGCGTCGACCTCGGCCACCTGCTCGAGGGTCCACATCTCACCCTCGGCCCACGCCGTCCGGAACTCGTCCAGCGGGAGGGCCGCCCGCGCCGCCTCAAGCCCGGCCGACACCTCATCGGCCTCGACCGCGGGCACCGGCGTACCGAGGCGGGCCCGCAGGCTGGCGGAGTATCCGAGCAGGCGGACCGCGCGTCGCAGGTCTTGCTTCGCCAGGGCGGTCAATGCGAGCGCCTCCAGAACACTGGCCACGCGCCACCGATTGCCGTGGTCGTTGTAGGCCTGCAGGCTCTGGTTGAGCAGGTCCTCCGCGGCATCCAGCTGCCCGGCGCGACGCTCCTCCAGGCCGAGGAAATGCAGCGACCAGGCGTTCGTCGTACTGGAATTGTTCCGCTCGGCCAACCGCCGGGCCTCGCCGAGCAAGGTCCGGGCCACTGCGGATTCGCCTCGATAGTGCTCGACCCCGGCCAGCAGGACGGTCGCCCAGCCGAGCCCCTCGCCGGCGCCATCACTCTCATAGCGGGCGCGCGCCTCCCGCAGCAGCGCCTCGGCCCGGTCGAGCTCGCCGGCCAGCAACTCGCGCATGCCGAGGTAGTCGATCGCGCGGGAGAGGTTCGACGGATGGTCGAGCGTGCGCCACAGCTCGATGCACCGCTCGCCAAGCCGTCGGGCCTCGGCATACTCACCACGCCGCATCGCAGCGCCGCCCAGCCAATGCAGCTCGCGTGCCTCAGCCGTCGGATCACCGGCCGCCTTCATCGCATCGAACGCGACCCGCAGATGCACCTCGGCCAGGTCGGCTTCGCTCTGCAGATGCGCCATCGTGCCCAGCGCCAACTCGGCCTCGACCCGCAGCTCGGCCGGGACCGCGCCGGACATCGCGAGCACGCGCTCCAGCCACTCCCTCGTTTCGCGATACCAACCCAGCAGGTACGACGGCCACCACAACCCGACCACCAGTCGAGCCGCCTGCTCGGCCTCGCCCCGATCGAGGTGCCATCCGAGCGCGGCCCGCAGGTTGTCCCGCTCGGCGACGAACAGGTCGAGCCACTCCTGCTGCTCTGCGCCCTCCCAGCGACCGGCGGCCCGATCGAGCAGCTCGATCGCGTACTGCGCCAGCCGCTCGGCCGGGCCGGAGTCGTCACCGAGCCGCGAGGCGGCGTACTGGCGGACGATCCGCAACAGCCGGTACTGCACTTCGTCGCCCTGCTCGACCATCACCAGCGAGCGGTTCACCAGTCTCGACAGGGCTCCCAGCGCATCTGCGCTCTGAGCGACCGCCTCCACCGCGTCGACCGAGAAGCCGCCCTGGAAGACCGAGAGCTGCGCGAGCAGCTGCTGCTCCGGCTCTGCCAGTAGGTCCCAGCTCCAGTCGAGGGCGGCCCGCAGCGTGCGGTGCCGCGGCATCGCCTCCCGATCGCCCTGCGTGAGCACGGCCAGCGTGTCGTCCAGCCGGGCCGCGATCTGTGCCGCACCGAGCGTCGGGATCCAGGCCGCGGCCAGCTCGATTGCCAGCGGTACGCCGTCCAGCCGGGCACAGATCTCGGCGATGTGCTCGGCGTTCGCCGCGGTCGGTTCGAAGCTGTACGACGCCGCTTGCGCCCGGTCTGCGAACAGCCGGGTGGCCGCCTCGGTGAGCGGTGGCAGCCGGTAGACGACCTCGCCCGTGATCCCCAGCGCCTCTTGGCTGGTGGCGAGCACGGTCAGCTCGGGGCAGGCTCGGAGCAGCTCACCGATCAGCGGCGCCACGGTCTCCAGCAGGTGCTCGCAGTTGTCGACGACCAGCAGCAACGGCTCACCGGTCAGCCGCCTGACCGCGGCCTCGATACTTGCATCCGGCAACTCGAACGTGTCGGCCAACGCCGCGAGCACGCGATCGGCACCGCTGCCCGGCGGCACCCCGGCCAGACCGAGCCAACGCGCGCGATCGCCGTACCGGGGGCGCAGTCGATCGGCCAGCGTCATCGCCAGCCTGGTCTTGCCACCGCCGCCGGGCCCGGTCACCGTGACGAGCCGATGCGCCACGACGAGCTTGGTCAGCTCCGTCAGCTCGGTCTCCCGCCCGACGAAGCTCGACAACCGAACCGGCAGATCCCCCGCCGCCATCGCCACAGCGTAGCCTCCTGGGATGGAAATCGTCGTGTACGGAGCTGGTGGAATCGGCTGCTATGTCGGCGGCCGGCTGGCGGCGAGCGGGAGCCGGGTGACGTTCATCGGACGGCCGCGGATGGCCGCCGAGCTGGCCACGCACGGCCTGCGGCTGACCGACTACCTGGGCGCGGAGCTTCGGGTCTCCCCGGACGGTGTGCGGTACGAAACGACACCGACCGCGGCAGCTGAGGCGGATCTGGTGCTCGTCACGGTGAAGTCGGCGGCCACCGCGACCGCCGCCGACGAGCTCGCCGGCGTGCTCAAGCCCGGCGCGGTGGTGGTGAGCTTCCAGAACGGGATCCGGAACGGCTCGATCCTGGCGGAACGGCTGACCGAGCAGCGCGTCCTGACCGGGATGGTTCCGTTCAACGTATTGAACAGTGGCGGCGGACATTTCCATCAGGGGACCGAGGGCGCGCTCGACATCCAGCGGGACAACGCGTTGACGCCGTACGTCGATGCCTTCGAGCAGGCGGGTCTCCCGCTGCACCAGCACGACGAAATCCTGCCGGTGCAGTGGGCGAAGCTCCTGCTCAATCTGAACAACCCGGTGAACGCGCTGGCCGACGTACCGTTGCGTGACGAGCTGACGGATCGCGCTTACCGGCGTTGCCTGGCCGCTGCCCAGTCCGAGGCGCTGGAGTTGCTTGCTGCCAAGGGGCTGGAGCCGGCGCAGATCCTGCGGGTCCCGATGCGGCGGTTCCCGATGATCCTGCGGCTGCCGAACTTCCTCTTCCGTCGGCTGGCCGCCACGATGCTCGCCATCGACCCGCTGGCGCGGACCTCGATGTGGGAGGACCTGCAGGCCGGACGTCCCACCGAGATCGACTTCCTGAACGGCGAGGTCGTCCGGCTGGCCTCCGAGCTCGGCCGGACCGCGCCGGTCAACGCTCGCCTGGTCGAACTGGTCCGGGCGGCCGAGACCGACCGGCGTTCGTGGACCGGTCCGGAGCTACTCCGCGAGCTGCAGGGGTAGCTTCGCCCGGACGCTGACGCTGACCAGTCCGTAGCGGAAGCCGAGGTACTCGTTCAGCTTCCGCATGTTCGCGTTGCCCTCCTGCGTCCACGTGTAGATCTCGGTGATCCCGTGCTCCGCGGCCCACGCCATACTCGTCCGCTTCAGCGTCGACGCGATCCCCTTGCCCCGCCAGTCCCGCCGTACCCCGGTGTAGGCGACCTCGGCGCGCTGCGGCTGATCGGTGTCGATCATCAGCCCGGCGACCCCGATCACGGCGTCCCCGTCGAGCGCCACGAACATCGCCGCCGGATCGTTGATCCACTCGGTCGCCCACTCCTCGGGCGTCACCTGCAGCGGCGGCTTGAGGTCCATATCGGGGAACGTCGGTAGCGCCACCTCGTCGTACGCGCGCGTCCACAGCTCAGGTCGCTCTGCAACGCTGACAATCCGGTACGCCGTCGGTGCGGGCGGCTGCGGTTCGGCTCCGATCGCGCGGATCTGCTCGACCTGTCGCGCGACCTCGGTGAACCCGAACCGCGCGGCGAACTTCAGCGACCCCTCGTCGTCGACGCTGCAGCCGGTCCGTTCGTAGCCCTGGGCAACGGAATGCTCGGCCGCGGCCTGGAGCAGCGTGGTGCCAACGCCCTGCCGACGCGCCTCCGGACGGACCCGGGCCGTGAGCACCGCGCGGCCGGGCTCGGTCGAGCGATCGGACAGCCCGTGGCCGACCACCTTCCCGCCGACCTCGGCCAGCAGCAACAGGCGCTCCGGGCGTTCCATCTCGCGCAGCTCGGCCACACTCGGGCAGCGTTCGTACGGCATCGCCGCGATCCGCACCTCACGCCAGGCCTCGTAGTCCGCGTCGGTCTGCACCGGCCGGATCTCCGTCATGCTGATCCCCTCTCGATCCGGGCAGCAGTACGCGTGCGCCGTCTGGACCGGTTCTATCAGGGTCGAGCGGCTGGAGGCAGCAGGTTTTCGTCGGCCGTCGCCCACTCGGCCGGTGCCGGGCCGAGGTGATCGAGCTCGTCCAGCTGCAGCTCGGCCCACGGCGAGAGCCCGGGCACGCCACGGATCTCGGACCACTCGATCCACCGGTACGACGCCACCTCGGCGGGCGCCGGCTCCGGCTCTCCCGACCAGCGGACCCGGTAGACCGGGCAGGCCTCGTTCTCGACGACGCCGTTCGGCATCTCGGCGCGGTACCGGAAGCCGGGCAGCACGAGCTCGGCCGTGACATCGGCGATCCCGAGCTCGTCGGACAGCCGCCGTACAACGGCGTCCTCGATCGGCTCCCCGGGGAGCGGGTGCCCGCAGCAACTGTTCGTCCAGACGCCCGGCCAGGTCGGCTTCCCGAAAGCGCGCTGCGTCAGCAGCACCCGGCCCGCGTCGTCCACGACGTAACTGGAGAACGCCAGATGAAGCGGGGTTGCGGCATGATGAACCGTCGCCTTCGCCTCGGTCCCGATCGAGCGGCCCTCTTCGTCCAGCAGTACCACCAGCTCCTGCGTCACCCTCCGAGGGTAAGCGGATATCCACCTGCGGGCCGAATGCGCGCGTGTTAGTTTGATGACGTGATCATCACGCGGCGTGTGGCGTATCGACCGGCTCTGGGAGGAGTCGGCGTTCTGTAGTACCCCCACCCCGCTCCGTCTCAGAGCCTCTTCCGTTTCCGGAGGCGCTGACGAGGGTGTCTCCATCACATCTTGGAGCGCACCCCCATGGATCCGTCCGCTGTAGTTGACCGACTACGCCGTACCACCGACTCGATCGTCGGCGAGGCCGACCTGCTCGAGCGCCTCGCCGCGGGGCGGCCGCTGCGGATCAAGTACGGCGTCGACCTGACCGCGCCGGACCTGCACCTCGGCCACGCGGTGAACCTGTGGATGATGCGCCAGCTCCAGGACCTCGGCCACCAGGTCGTCTTCCTCCTCGGCGACCTCACCACCCGCGTCGGCGACCCGACCGGCCGCTCCGACACCCGCCCGGTACTCACGCCTGAGGAGATCTCGGCGAACGCTGAGGCTTTTTTGGAGCAGGTCTCCTTGGTACTGCGCACGGACCCCGAGGTATTCGAGGTTCGCCGGAACTCCGAGTGGTACGACGCGATGGGCGTCGCGGAGCTGCTCGGCCTCCTCGGCCAGGTCACCCAGGCACAACTGATGAGCCGGGACATGTTCCGCGCCCGCGTCGAGGCCGGGCGCGAGATCGCCGTACACGAACTGGTGTACCCAGTCCTGCAGGGCTACGACAGCTTCGCGCTGCGCAGCGACCTGACGATCGTCGGCTCGGACCAGCTCTTCAACGAACAACTCGGCCGCCACTTCCAGCAACGCCTCGGCATGCCACCCCAGGTCGTCATCACCACCACGATCACCCCCGGCCTCGACGGCGGCGCCAAACAGTCGAAGTCGCTCAACAACTACATCGGTCTGACGGACTCCCCGCGCGACAAGTTCGGCAAGCTCATGAGCATCCCCGACAACCTGGTCGAGCCCTACGCCCACGTCTACACCGAACTCCCCCTCGACACCGTCGCCGCCCTCGCCGCCGCCGCAACCACCGGCGGCCCACCCGCCCGAGACGCCAAACTCCGCCTAGCCGCCGCAGTAGTAACCCGCTACCACGGCGCCGGCGTAGCCCGAACCGAACTCAACGCCTTCCAGCAAACCTTCACCCACCGAACCCAACCCACCAACATCCCCGAAGTAACCCTCGACCACCCACCAGCCACCGTCCTCGACCTCCTCCAAGCCCTCCGCCCCACCAACACCCGCTCCGAACTCCGCCGCCTCATCCACCAAGGCGCCGTAACCATCAACAACACCCGCATAGACACCCCCACCCACCCCGTCGACGCCACCACCGACCTAGTAATCCGCTCCGGTCCCCGAACCTGGCACCGAATCCCCCGCCCGGACACCGACTAGTGGCCGCGCCCACGACGTGGGGTCGCGGGACACCTTTGTCAGGTGTCCCACGACCCCAGTAGGTACGCGTGGTTCCCGCCGCTTGCGATCCGGCCGGTCCGGTCCGCGCTGGCTGATCGCCGCCGCGGCCGGTTTCTGAAGCGGGTGGCTGAGGTCGCCTATGGCTGGCCCTGATGGCGAGCTCGGCGACCAAGGTTCCCCGTCGCCTACGGCCGCCGGGCTACGGTTGCGGCCGCCAATTCCGAGTCCTACCACCTGACCCGCCGCGACGGTTGACCGCTCACCTCGCCCCGATTTCCCTGGCTAGGCAGGTACGGAGTCCTCGGGCCGCTGCCCCGGGGAGCCTGCGACCCTCACCACCCAGACCAGCAGAGCTCCCCGGCACCGCCGATCCCCGGACCGCAACCACCACCAACAGCAACCTCGATCACCGACCCGCCTGCCCCAGCCCCAGCCATAGCCCGCCACCCATCGGCAACGCGCAACCTCGGTCACCAACCGCACCCCCCACCCCAGCCAAAGCCCCACCCAGCCACCCCGCTTTCTGCCAACCGACCGCAGCGGCGACCAGCCGCCCGCCGACCCCTCCGGCCGCATCCCAGCCAGCAGAAGCCCGGCTTTGAGGGGATCCACTGCCACCCAGCGACAGCAGCTCCCCGCAGACCCGCACCAACGACTCCGGGCACGAGATCCACGGAGATCTACTGCCACGGAGCGGCAGCGATCATCCGTGAACCGGCCACAACCCGAGCACCCCACGTAACGTCCGAACAACCAGAGGCTGAGCCCGCGGGTCCTTCGGACGTTACGGAACGGCCGTGGCTAACGTCCGAACAACCGGAGGCTGAGCCTGCGGGTCCTTCGGACGTTAGCGATGGTTGGCCGGCTGGGCTGGGTGGGGTGGTCGGAGCGTGGTGAACCCGCCGAGGTGGCGCGTCCCCGACCGCCGTCGGCAACGCGCCACCTCGGTCACCGACCGCACTACCCACCCCAGCCAAAGCCCCGCCCAGCCACCCCGCTTTCAGTAGAAGCGGCCCGCAGCGGCGATCAGCCACCGGCGACCTCGGCGGCCGCATTGCAGCGAGCGGATGCTCGGCTTTGCGGGGATTTGCTGCCACCCAGCGGCAGTAGATCCACGCAGAGGCGCACCGACGACCCGGCAGACGAGATCCACGGAGATCTACTGCCACCGAGTGCCTGTTGCGATTTCGCCGCAGGTGATCGGTCGCGGTGGCTGAGGACTTTGGCCGGCCAGGAACCCCTCCTCCCCGAATGTGCCCGTCCCATCCGACCGCTCGGATCCGGCCGATTTCGTACGCGGTGGCTGGTCGCCGCTGCGGCCGGTTCTACTGATGCGGGTGGCTGGTGCGGTCTTCGGCTGAGGGGGATGGTGCGGGTCGGTGACCACGGTTGCGGTTGCTTGAGCTTCCGGGCTGTGGTTGCTCCCGACGATGAGGAGGCCGGTCAGGTGACCCGCCGCAGTGGTTGGCCACGGCGGTTCGGGTTGCCTGCCTCGCCTGCCCTGGCCTGGCCTGCGGAAATTTGGGTGGATATCCGTTCAAGTTGGCCCTTCTCTGCTCAAAATTTGAGGGGAGAACCAGCAACTTGCGAGGAGATCCCCTCGTTTTTCCGGGACCGCAACCGAAGCCCGGAAGCTCAGGCGACGGGCGCGCGGTCACCGGCCTCGCCGTCCCCCTTAACCAGAGGCGACGCCCGCCTAGCGCTTCAGTAAATCGGCCGCCGCGGCGACCAGCCACCGGCTACGCGTCCGGCCTGTCCGGTGCGGCGCGAATCGGGGGCACACGAACCGCTTTGCGGGGGTCTGCTGCCTCTCACCGGCAGTAGATCCCCGCAAACACCCACAAACCCCGACCAGCCACAGATCCACGGAGTTCTACTGCCAAATACCGGCAGCAATCGTCCGTGAACCCGCTCCAACCCCGACCAGTCACCGGATTGCAGGCACCAACGCCACGCCGATTCTGCAACAGGCTCCGAGCGGCGCGATCATCCGTGAACCGGCCACAACCCGAGCAACCGCACGTAACGTCCGAAGAAACGGAGACCACGCCCGCGGGTCCTTCGGACGCTAGGAACAGCCGTGGCTAACGTCCGAAGGCGGTGGGGCCGTTGGTGTGGCGGTGGGGTCAGGGTTTTTGGGTGGTTATCAGCCAGGTGGTGGAGGGGAAGGTTACGCCGGAGTCGGATCGGTGGGAGTGGAGGACTTGGCGGAGGTTGGATAGGGCTTGGGGTTTGGTGGTGGGGTCGATCAGCCAGTCGAGGATGCCTAGGGCTAGGCGTTCGGCGGTGGGGAGGTCGGGGCCCCAGGACATGGGTTCTTGGAGGGGTTGGTACTGCGGTTCGGCGAAGCCTGCGGTGGTGAGGATGGTGGTGACGCGCGCGGGGTCGGCGAAGGCGAACGGGCTGGGGGCGTCCGGGGGTGGGGTTGCGAGGGGGCGGCCGACGGCCAAGGCCGTGGTGAGTTCGGTGAACCAGGGGTTGGTGGCGGGTGCTTGCCAGACCAGGAGGGCTACTCGGCCGCCGGGGCGCAGTGCGCGGAAGAGGTTCGTGAACGCAGCAACGGGGTTGGCGAAGAACGTGCAGCCGGTGCGGCTGATCAGGACGTCGTATGCGGCCGGCTCGAAGGCATGGACCTCGGCATCGGCCTGCAGGAAGGTTGCGTTCCGGACCCCGGTGGCGCGGGCGCGCTGCGTCGCGACCTTGAGCATCGGCGCGGACAGGTCGACCCCGAGTGCGCTTCCCGAGCCCGCGAGCCACCCGGCGGCTCGCGTGGAACTGCCTGTACCGCAGCCCAGATCGAGCACCTGCTCACCGTTGCGGATCCCGGCCGCCCGCAACAGCGCGTCGTCGTACCGCTGCAGGCACTCCTCGAACAGGACCGCCTCCTCCGCCCAGAACACCCCTTCACCGGTGTCCCACGCCTGCAGTTGACCCGCGTTCCCCGATGCAACGTCCATTTTTGGCACCCTCCCTCTGCCCCTCAGTACGGGGAAGGGGGAGCCACGGTTCTCCAGGCCATCACAACTGTGCGTTCGAGGGTCGCTCACGCCCGCTGGGAGACGATTGTGATGGCCTGGCCGTCCGCAAACTCAGCCGGCGGGTGTGGCGGCAGGGGTCTCCAGATCCGGCGTCGGAGTGGGCTCCGGCGTAGGCGTAGGCGTGGGAGTTGGCGTTGGCTCAGGCGTCGGCTCCGGTGTCGGGGTGGGCGTCGGCGTCGGGGTGGCCGACGGCGTGCCCGGCTTGGTGGGTGGCTGGTACGGCGGCTTCGGCGTCCCCGGCGTTGCAGGCGGTGTCGGCGTCTGCAACGGCGGCGGTACGACGGCCGGCGGGGTCACCGGCAGAATCGGCACCGGCGGTGTCGGCAGCACGCTGCCAGGGCGGCCCGGCTTCGGGTCGACGTTGCCTCGGTTGTCGGCCGGCGGCGTGATCACGCCCGCACCATCCGGCACCTGCACGGTCTGCTGGCTGTAGGACTGCATCCACCGCAGCACGGTCGACACGTACTCCATCGAGTGGTTGTACCGCAGCACCGACTGCACCAGCCCCTTCGGATCCCCCAGGTTCGCGCCACCGAAGCAGAGGTAGTTGCCGGCGGCACGCGCCGCGTCGTACACGTTGTGCGGATCTTTCACCCCGTCACCGTTGCCATCAGCACCGAAACTCTTCCAGGTACCGGGGATGAACTGCATCGGCCCGACCGCCCGGTCCCACTGCGCGTTCCCGTCGTACTGCCCGCCGTCGGTGTCCGCGATCGCCGCCATCCCCGGCCCGCCGTCCAGCACCGGCCCGAGGATCCGGCCCCGAGTGTTGCCCTGGGCATCGACCTTGCCGGCGGCAGCATGGTCGGACTCCACCTTCCCGATCCCCGCCAGCAACGGCCACGTCAAATGACACGCAGGCATCGACACGCTCAGATCCTGCGCCACCCGCTGGTACGCCGCGAGCACCGTCCCCGGGATGCCCGACGCGTCCCCCGGGACCCCAGGAATCGGCTGCACCTTCCCGTCCGTCGTCCCAGTCTCCGGTACGTCGGCCTGCTCGTGCACGGGAAGCTGCCCATCCGCCCCGGGCCCCGGCGGCAACTCAGCCGGGTGGTCGATGAACCCGGCCAGCGCCGTCGAGTCGACCACCAACTGATTCGGCGTACCGCTGCCACCAGAAGCGACCACCAGCGCGATCACCCCGAGCGGCGCGGCGCAGGCCCAGCCCGCGATCAGCTTGATCCGCCAGGTATCGCCCCGGGTGATCACCCGAACCGTCCTTCCACATAGTCGGCCGTCCGGGAATCCTCCGGCGCGGAGAAGATCTTCGTGGTCGGTCCGGCCTCGACGATCACACCCGGAGTCCCCTGCTCAGCAAGGAAGAACGCGCAGGTCTGCGACACCCGCGCGGCCTGCTGCATGTTGTGCGTGACGATCACGATCGTCACCTCACGACGGAGCTCATGGATGGTCTCCTCGATCCGCCGCGTCGAGGTCGGGTCGAGCGCCGAACACGGCTCGTCCATCAGCAGTACGTCGGGCCGCACGGCCAGCGATCGCGCGATACACAACCGCTGTTGCTGGCCACCGGACAACGCACCGCCAGGCGAGTTGAGCCGGTCCTTCACCTCTTTCCACAGCCCGCCCTTGGTCAGGCACTCCTCGATCAGGTCCTGCCGCTCGCTCCCGCGAACCCGGGTCCCGGTCAGCTTCAGCCCGGCGGTCACGTTCTCCGCGATACTCATCGCCGGGAACGGGTTCGGCTTCTGGAACACCATGCCGACCCGCTTCCGCGTGTCGGTGATCCGCCGTTCCGGCTCGTAGATGTCCTCGTCGTCGAGCAGCACCCGGCCGGCGAGCGACGCGCTCGGCACCAACTCGTGCATCCGGTTCAGGATCCGCAGGAACGTCGACTTGCCGCAGCCGGACGGTCCGATCAGCGCGGTTACCTGGCCGGCCTCCATCCGCAGCGAGATGTCGGCGAGCACCTTGTGGGTACCGAACCACGCCGCGACCCGGTCGCTCTCGAGCACACTGCCACCACTGATCGGCGGTAGCACTGTGGTCTCGTCGTCAGCGATGGTCGGGACGACAGGCAATACGGAGGTCATGCGAATCCTTCCAATGCAGCAAGCAGGTCAGCCACGACGACGCCCCCGGCGGAACAGGCCGGCCAGATACGAGCCACCGGACGCGAGACCACGCCGTACCGGATGGCCCGGCTGGGCGATCACGCGGATCCCCGGCGACGCGACCCCAGCGGCCAAACCGACCGCCAGCAAGGCGGGAAGGCCCCAGGCCAACCAGCCGAGTGACTCACCGGTGGTGGCCGCGACCGGCTTGGTCCCAGCGTTGTTCACCGGCGGCTGGCTCGGCCCGCCGGACGGTGCCGTCGGAGCCGGCGTGGGCGTCGGCGTCTTCCCGCCACCACCGTTGTTCGGGCCGTCGGTGTTCGGCGCCTTCGTCGGCGGATCGTTCGGCGTCGGATCCTTGGGGTCGTCGACCGGGTCCTTCGGCGGAATCGGAATCGTCCCGGTCTGCGCCGCGACCGCGTCGGCCACCTTGGCGGCCTGGTCCCGCATCGCCTGCGTCAGCGCGAGGTAGCCGTCCGGCAACTGCCCGGCCTCCTGCCCCCACTGCTGCCCCTCGGTCGACATCCAGCGGATGTTGTCGGCGTACCGGGTGGCCAGCGTGCTCGGCAGGTTCGCCGTCGGCACGGCCGCGTAGGTGATCATCGTGCCGGGGTAGCCCCGCTTGTCCATGCCGGCGTAGTCGATGTTCCAGACGCCGGAGCTCTTGTCCGGGATCGCCCCGTCCAACGCGTACCCCATCGCCTCGACCGTCGGCGCGACGAACTCACCGGCACTGTTCCGCAGATCAGCCGCCAGTACGCCGGACTTGGCCAGCTCGGACTGGACCGACAGTGTGAAGACGTGCCGGGTCCCGAAGAGCTGCACTTGATCGCGCTTACCCGTGTAGCCGCTCTTCGGATCGTTCGGATCCTTCAGCCCCGGGCTCTGGGTCATCGGCCAGCCGATCATCGCGATGTCGGCGCCGTTCGCCCAGGAGTTGATCGCCGGGGCCCAGTACGCCGGGGGGCCCAGCCCCGCCCACGTCGCACCGTCCATCCCCGGCCCGGGCTTGGGGGCCAGCCAGCCGTCGTTGAGGTTGTAGTCGTCAGTGGGCACCTGCCACCCGCGGTAGGTCTTGTTCACCGTCATGCCCCATGGATCCGCCTTGCCCTGCAGGAACGCGCGGGCCGTCGGGTCGGCCCAGACCCAACGGGTCAGGGCGAGGAACACGTCGCTGCGTGCGGTCGGCATCGACAGCTGAGTGCCCTCAGCGGCGTTCAGACCGGCGAAGCCGGACGCGCCGGGGTTGAGTTGAGCGAACTCCGGATCCTGGAAGATGTTCGCCGGATTGCTACCGGTATTGGGATTCACCGCCCAGCCGTCCTTGTTCGGCCGGAACAGTCCTGGGTAGGACTGCGTGAGCATCTTCGCCACGAGCCGCTGGTTGAGCTTCAGATCGGTGACCGGGCTCGTGATGCCGTTCACGGTCTTGTCGATCGTGTAGCCGATGGAGAAACCGGTGACCGCGATCGGGGCATAGCCCGGCTTGCGGTCGGTCGACAGCGGATCGTCCGGTCCGGCCGGCTCACTCACCACCGCGGCATCTGCCGAGTACTTCGATGCGGTCGCGGGATCGCGAAGACCCAGCTGCCGCATCGCGTCCGGTTCCCAGGCGCGGGTGTAGTCGAGCGCGGACGGACTCGACGACTGGCACCGGGCCGGGACCCAGCGGCGCATTGCCTCACCGGTGAGTTCGGAACCGATGAACTTCGCCTGGTCGGCGCGGCCGACGCATTTCGGCAGGCTCGGGCTGAACGAGAGCTTGAAGACATAGCGCTCGTACCAGTTCGCCAGCAACTGCCAGTTCGCGATGGCAGTCGTCCCCGTCGCCTTGGCACAGTTACTGATCAGCAGGGGCGTGGCACCCTGCTCCGCCGTACGACACGGCCGGGTCCGCACCGGGACGACGACCAGGGAGCACGGCACCTTGTCCGAGCAGCCCAGCGACGTGTTCTCGACGGCCGTGTTGATCCAGGTCTGGACGGACCCGCTCCCGTCCTGCTGCGGGCGCCCGCGCCGATAGTTCCGGGACGCCGGAGTGAAGTCTTCGAGCGCCTTGACGCCGACGGACGCGTCGGTGGGGATAGCCATCGCAAACGTGCGCCAGGTGCCGTTCGCGTTCCTGACGCCGTGATACTCGTCCTTCTTGTCGTCCTTGTCGTCCACCTTGCGGAACGGCACCGAGAACAACGGGCCGGCCGGCAGCGTCTTGAGCTGGGTGTACCAGTCGGAGGTCTCGACCGGGGCGTAGTAGTTCGCCTTGGCCGACATGGCCTGGCTGCCGAGCGGATCGCCCTCGTCGGAGAAGCTTCCGAACCAGCAGTCCTCGCGGGTCGGGTTGAGACCGCGGCACTGCATCACGGCGACCGTGTTCTGGGTGAAGCTGGACGAGTAGTCGAGGCCGGTCCAGGAGACCGAGATCGCCTGCCGGGTGAGGTTTCCGGTCCTGGAGGCAGTGACGCTCACCCCACCGCGCTGCAACGTCACCGGGTTCGCTGACGGCTCGGCGAACATCGCCTGGTCCGTCGGGTCCGGTGGCGGATCCGCGGCCACCGCCGTACCGGGTGCCACTGGTAGCAGCGCCAGCACGAAGGCGCCGGCGATCAACGTGAGCTTCCTCGGCCTCACAGAAATTCCTCCCCATTCCGGACACGCCGCAAGGGTGTGTCGATGGTCCTCAGCCTGTCCACGGGGCGGTACGGCGCAGAGTCCGTGAGGTGAACTGGACATGAAACGAGCCCGGTGGGCACGGATGATCCGTGCCCACCGGGGTTCTGGTGCGTTGTCGAGATTCAGAGCACGCCGCAGGTGCCGCCGTTGGCAGCGTCGCCGAGCGGCAGGAAGCCATTGGCGGTGACGACGTCACCGGCGGTGGTGGTGGCGGGGTCGGAGTCGGCGTCCTCGCAGATGTAGGGCGTGCCGCCCAGGGACGAGAAGCCGGTGCCGTCACCGAAGACGTCGGCGAGGCCGGCCGGGACCGAGCCCGCGACGAGCTTCACGACGTTGTAGAGGTTGCGGTCGTAGGCGCCCGAGTCGGCGGCCGCGACGGCACCGAGGAAGGTGCCGCTCTTCTCGGTGGCGGTGAGGAGGTTGTAGCGGCCGACGGAGAACGGCGCGATGGAGCCGGCGTTGGCCTTGATCGGGGCCGAGCTGTGCTCCTGGACGGCGACGCCACCGACGTTGTCCTTGACGCAGGACGGCGGGGTGGTGGCGTTGATGCCGACCTGGGTGGCCCAGAAGGTCCGGGTACCCGAGTTGATCTGCGGGATCAGCGGGAGGATGGCCAGGTTCGGGCCGCCGACCTGGTTCCAGTTGGTGATGGTGCAGTTGTAGATGCCGGTCAGCTGCGCGTCGGTCAGCGAGGAGACGCCGGTGACGCCGCTGTGCGCCGCCCAGCGGACGCTGTCCTTGGCGAACGGCAGGAAGGCGAGGTTGGCGCAGTCGCTGCTCGACGGGCCACGCGAGGAGCGCGCCGCGGTGACGTTCGCGTTCGAGCACAGCGCGGTGATGCCGGCGCCCGAGCCGTTCGGCCGGGTGACGGCGGCGGTGCCGGAGCGCAGTACGACGGTCGCGGAGCCGGTCGCGTCGAACGACGCGAGCTTGGCCGACGGGACCGGGGTGCGGCCGTTGTAGACGGCGGCGAGGTCGTTGAGCACGTTCTCGCTCGTGTCCGAACCGACCAGGACGACGTCGTTCGCGTCCGGCACGAAGCTCGGGTCGGCCGAGGCCGTCAGCGTGGTGGTGGCGACCACGGCGACCGCGGCAGCGGCGATCGCGGTGGCACGGGCGGTGCGGGTGAAACGCATTTTGGGGAATTCCCTTCCTCACAAGCGTTTTCACGACCTGAGGTGGTCGCGGTGCCGGTTTGCGGTCACATCCCTAATTCATCGTGCCGGGGTCGCCAGCAGGTCTCGGTTGGGTTAACCACACATGACCCGCTGGCTAGCCGGAAACGTTAACCACTCAGCAGGGACGGCGTTCAACAGGGAGCGGTGATCCCCCACGCGATCGCGTTCAAGCTGTTCTGGCTGCCGGTCAGACCGGTGGCCGGGTTGTAGGTGTCGGACTTGAAGTCCACGTCGACATCGTCCGCGGTACCACCCAGACCGTCCGCGCCAACGCCGTACAGACCGGGGAAGTTGCCGTCAGCATCCATCAACGTGCTCGTGGTGCTGGCCGGGTCGGTCGGCGCGGCGCCGTACAGGGCTCCGAGCTCGCGGCTGGCCAGGTTGCCCAGAGCCGTGCCGACGAAGGCGATCCGGTTGGACGTGGCACCGAGGTAGGTGTTCAGGCTGAGCGGTCCGGCGGCCGCGCTGATCCGATCCAGCTGGACCAGTGCGGTCTCCTCATGGGCGACATTGCCCACGTCGATCGATTGTGCGGTACCGATCCGGCCGATGCCGGACTCGGAGGTCTTGCCGCCGATCACCACCCGCGAAACGTTCGGGCTGCCGAAGGTGTCGGTGTCGTCGGCGCTGGTGCGGATCCGGACATTGACGTCGTACCCGGCGCGGACGGCGTCAGTGCGCAGGTTCTCCCGCACGGTAGCGGTCGCCTTGGCGATCACGGCGGCCTCATCGGCAGCCGTCAGACCCCAGTTGGGCAGGTACGACGCCAGTCCGGACAGCTGCCGGACTCCCGTACCACCGAGCGGCGCGAGGTCGATCGAGCCACCATCGAAGTCCAGGAACACGGTCTGCGGAGCGTCGTCGACACTCGGCCGATTCACCCCGAGGTTGAGGTCGTAGCCGCCGAAGCCATCGGTGACCGAGACCGCGTACCAACCGGCCTGGTCGGCTACCACCGCCAGGTCGACCGCACCGCGCGGCAGGGTGGACGCGGTCGGCAGCTTGCCGAGGCTGTGTACGTCGGTGCCCACGGCAACCGATCCGTTCGGACGCAGCACGGTCAGCCGGTCACCCGACGTACCGAGGGCTGCACCGAGAACGTCGCCCGCGGCCAGCTTGACCGCGTAGAAGTCGCGGTCGACCGGCGCGGACGCGATCAGCAGCTGGTAGGCGCCGGTGTCGGCACCGCCCAGGCCGCTGCCCGAGTTCTGCGGATCGGCCGGGAAGTCGCCGAGGGCGCTCTTACCGGCAACGGCCACGTAGTAGTCGGCGGTCGCGGTGATCGGGTACTGAAGTTTGCTTAGGGCACCGACCCCATTGTCGTCATCAGACGCGAGCAGTTGACCCGCCGCGTCGTACAGACCGACCACCGTGTTGGTGGAGGCGGCCGAACCGTCGGTGCTGACGGTCAGCGTCTGGCCGGCCTGGCCGGCCACCTTGTAGAAGTCGAAGTCGTTGGTCTTGTCGCCGAGCACGCCGTGCGGCCCGTCGCCGAGTGTCCCGCTGGTGGTCACGGCCCGGACGCTGCCGGTACCGATCCCGGTGGCCATCGCGGATGCGATCGACCCGTTGTCCTCGTCACCGGTGGTCAGTGCGACCGGGGCCGGCGAGAGGGTGCCGTGCACGGTGGCGGAGCCGGACTGGCCGTAGCCGGTTCCGACGCCGTACAACCGTTCCGCTGCAGTCCGGCTGTCGTTCTCCCCCGCTGCCGTGACTGCTTCGTGCTCTTGATGGGTGGTGGTGGTGGTGCCTACTGCGGACGAGACCGCCGGGGTGGTGGCGAGCAGTGCGGCGACCAGCGCCGCACCGACCACAGTCCGGTGGATTCGTACACTCATCAGCTTTCCCCTCCAGGAACTGATCTGCTCAGATCAGATTCGGAAGCATGGCGGCGATCTGTTCGAACACCCGCCATACCAGCGCGACGACAATCGGCGCGCCGATCAGGTAGGACTCCCAACGGCCGATCCGGGAGCGGAACCAGACAACTCCGGCGGCGACCGCGATCAGTGCCTGCAACCACAGCACCAGCGTCAGCACACCGGACAGGTCCACACCGAACGCCTGCTGAGAATCCGGGACCCGGGCCAACCGGCCACCCGGGTCGGGTAGTGCAGCGCCGTCGACGAGCTCGGCGTCGACGTACACGGTCTTCGACGGCACCGGCCCACCCTCGGCGGTGACGAGAGTGACGCGCGAACCACCGCTGGCCAGTACGGCGGGCAGCGGGTCCCCGGCCCGTCGCACCGCCTTGACCTCGTAGTTGAACCGGCCCTCACCGGTGACGACCTCGAACCGCGCCCCAGGCCCCAGCTTCGGCACGGTCCGGAACGGCCCGCCGTAGCTGAGCGCCCGCCCGTAGATCACCGAGACACCGGCCTCGCCCGGCAGGGGGCTGTCGGCGCGATGCCCCGGCCCACTCATCATCACCGAGCCGGTCGTGCCCTCGCGGATCACCTGGCGCAGGCCGAGGCCCGGAATATCCAGTACGGCGACCGGAGCGCCGTACTGGATGCCCGCACCGATCGGCGCGGTCGCCTCGGCGAGCTGGCCGCGAATCTTGTCATAGGCAACGTCCTGGGCCCGGTTGTACTGCAGCGCGCCCAGCAGCAGTACGTAGATGACGAACACGATGATGCCCAGGGCAAACAACCGCATCGCGTCCGACGTCAGCTGCGGACGCAGCGCGAGTTCTTCCCGCGCCTTCGTTGCTAAGCTCATCTACCTGCTCGCTTGCGCTGCAGATGCCGGGAAACCAGGGTCGGAACCAGGAGTAGCAACAGGGCCTCGACCGCGACCAGTACGGCGATGTTGCGCAGCGTGTTGCCGCTACCGCGGTTCCCGTTCAGGTCGGTCACCTGGCCGGTCGGCACATACCCACCGTTGTTCGACCCACCGGCGTTCACCACCTGCCCGGTCTCCGGATCGACGGCCCCTCCGTTCGTCGGTCCACCACTAGGCTGCTGCCCCGGCTGGGTCGGCTGATTCGCGGGCCCGTCACCGTTACCGTTGCCCGCGTTGTTCCCGTTGTTGTTCCCGGCCCCGTTACCGTTCCCGTTGCCTGTGTTGTTGTTCCCATTGTTGTTGCCGTTGTTCCCGTTGTTGCCGGCAGCAACGCACTTGCCGTTCACCGCCGGCCCGGCCCCATCCCGGTCGCAAGCCAGCGGTTGCGGCGCGATCACCGCGAGTACGTTCTTGTTCAGATCCTTGCCGTCGAACGTCGGGTTGCCACACTTCTTGATGTCCGTCCCCCCGGCCTTGCTGCCCGGAACCCTGGCAACCTGATGGAACGCGGCCTGGACCAAGTTCAACGGCAACGGCGAGTAGCCCAATGGCGCCGCCTTCTGCTGCCCCTGACAGAGGAAGTACGACGCGAAGTCGGACAGTGTCTGGCCCTTGTTGGCACTGAGGTTCGCGGTCGGCAGGATCATGTACGAGTACGAAGACAGCGGGTACGTCCGCGGATCGGCGTTGTTGTACACCCCGGTCAGCTTCTGGGTCAGATAGAGCGGCGAACTCGTGTTGTTCTCGATCTGCGCCTTGGTCAGCGCCACCGCGGTGTTGTACGAGTTCGGCTCGGTGTAGTAGCCGGCGTTGTTCTTCACCTTCGCCACCGGGTAGCTCTTGCCCAGTGCGTACGAGTACTCGACGTACCCGATGGCGCCGTCGGCGTAGCTGGCCGAGATGTAGCCGGCCATCTGACTCGAGCCGCCCTGCGCCTTCACCCCGGCGAAGTTCGTGGTCGGGTAGTACGACGTCTGACCGCACTTCCGGCCTTGGGTGGACTGGCAGAAGCTGTCCCACACACCCTTGTGCTGGGTGTTCATCCAGAGCGTGAACTGCGCCGTCGTCCCCGACCCGTCCGACCGGACCACCGGGATGATCTTCTTGCTCGGCAGCTTCTTGCCGTTGTTGTCCTTGGTGACCTGCGGATCGTTCCAGTTGGTGATCTTGCCGGTGAAGATCTTCGTGATCGTGTCACCGGACAGCCGCAGGTCGCGGTAGAGCTGACCACCGATCCGGATCTGGTACATGAACGCCGTACCGCCGGCCACGATCGGCATGTAGGCGAACTTCCGGCCGTTCGACGTGTCGTTCTGCCCGGTCAGCGGATCGGTGCCCTGGTACGGGATCTCGCTGATCGCGAAGTCGACCAGGTTGTTGGCGAAGTCGAGGCGGCCACGGGACGACCCACCGCCGCCGTACTCGACCCGCATCCCCTGCGGCTCGACGTCGCGGATCCACTGGTCCAGCGCGTTCTGCGACCAGGTCGATCCAGTGCCGTAGATCGGCGCGTACGCCGTACTCCCGGCAACCGCGGGCAGCGCCGCGACCGTCGTTGTGAGCAGCAGGGCGAGCACGAAGGCAGTCAGCCGTCGCATGGTGCGTCCTTTCATCGGGAACCGCCTCGACCACGACCGGCCATCCAGCGGGAGAAGGCGAACAGCACGAGGACCAGCAACAGCAGCAGCGCGGCAGCGCCGAACGCCCGGCTGATGTAGTTGGCCTCCGGCGACTGCGACATCTTGAAGGTGAACAAGGGCAGCGAAACCATCGGCCCGGAGAACGGATTGAGATTCAGGTACGTCGTGAATCCGGCGGTCAGCAGCACCGGAGAGGTCTCGCCGATCCCCCGTGCCGTGCCGAGCACCAGCGCCGTCGCGAGACCCGGCCGGGCGGTGGGCAGGACCACCGACCAGACCGTCCGCCACTGGGTCGCCCCGAGCGCGAGCGACGCCTCCCGAAGCCCACTCGGCACCAGCCTGAGTACGACTTCCGAGGAGCGGGCGATGATCGGCAGCATCATCACCGAGATCGCCATCGCCGCGACGAACCCGGACAACCGCATCCCGAAGCCGATCAGCAGCACGACGTACGCGAACAAGCCGGCCACGATCGACGGCAGCGCGGTCATCGCCTCGACCACCGACCGGACCAGCCGCGACGCGCGGCCGCCGACCTCGGTCAGATAGACGGCGCAGAGAATCCCGAGCGGCAACGTGATCGCGATCGCGATGCTGATCTGGATCAGCGTCCCGGCCAGTGCATGCAGCGCACCACCGGTGTTCAGCGGTTCGAGCGGCCCGGCCGTTCGCAGGTCCTGGGTGAAGAAGTTCTTGTGGATCAACGCCCGCGCCCCGCGGATCAGCGTGTAGCCGATCACGGTCGACAGCGCGAAGCCCACCAGACCCGCGCCGCTATGTGCGAGCAGTACGGCGAACCTGTCGACCAGCACCACCCGCCCGCGCCGGAGCCCGGTGTACAGCAGGTACAGGAGGGTGAACGACAGCCACCAGCAGACGATGAACCCGAGCGTGCCTTCGGTCGGCAGGATCCGGCTGTAGAACACCCAGGTCAGCGACAGCCCGGCGAGCGCTGATCCCCCGAGGCCCGCCCGGTCCTCCACATCGACCACCCGTAACCGGCGCTTCTCGGGCTCGGGCGGTGGTTCGGGCGGCGTGTGGCCGTTCTGTACAGCCTTCTCGACGAACGGGTTCTCGAGCTCCGGTGGACGGGTGATGGTCATCGCTCAGATCTCCGTTCCGGCACCGCTGCGGCTGCGGGCGACCACGAAGCCCGCGATCAGGTTGACGATCAGCGTGATCACGAACAGCACCAGGCCGGCCGCCATCAGGGCGTTGAGCTGGGATCCCTGCGCCTCGCCGTACCGGAGCGCGATCATCGACGAGATCGTGATCGACCCCGACTGCAGGACGTGCCAGTTGATCTCGAAGAGCGGGGACACGATCATCACCACGGCGATCGTCTCGCCGAGGGCGCGGCCGAGGCCGAGCATCGTGCCGCCGATGATGCCGCCGCGGCCGAACGGCAGCACGACCGCGCGGACCACGCCCCAGCTGCTCGAGCCGAGTGCCAGGGCGGCCTCGCGTTCGCCGGCCGGCGTCTGGTCGAAGACCTCGCGCATCACCGCGCAGGCGATCGGCATCACCATCATCGCGACCACGATCCCGGCGATGAAGGCCGAGGACGCGTACGTCGCTCCGTCGAAGACGGCCGCGTCCGGATCCGTGTCCACCTTGAAGATCGGGATCCAGCCGAAGAAGTCGGTGATCCACCGAGACAGGTGGATGACGCGCGGCTGCAGCAGGAAGAACCCCCACAGGCCGTAAACGATCGACGGTACGGCGACCATCAGGTCGACGGCCGCGACCAGGGACTTCTTGAGTCCGCGCGGCGCCCACTCGGTGATGTAGAGCGCGGTCGCGACCGCCAGCGGGAACGAGATCGCGATCGCGATCGTCGCCACCACGACGGTGCCGAAAAGGATCGACGCGACGCCGAGCTGGTTCGCCTCGGGCTGCCAGGACTGCTCGGTGAAGAACTTCCAGCCGTACGTCTGGAACGTCGGCTTGGCCTGGTAGGCCAGGAAGAGGCCGATCCCGCCGGTGATCAGCAGCACCAGCGCGCCGCCACCCCGGGCGACCAGCCGGAAGATCATGTCGGACGGCGCGAGCGACGACCGCAGTTTGCGCGGTGCCGGCTCGACGGTCGAATCGCTCACCGCGTTGTCTCTCTCTGGGTCAGTTGGCCCGAGGTGACCTCGGCGAGTTCAACTGCTTGCGTGAATCGATGGAACGCTCGGCGAGCATCGATCTGCCGCGCGAACACCCCCGGACACCGCACGTCGGGTCCCCCGGTCGCGGCCAGTTCCCAGCGCCAGCGTCCCTCCGGATCCCTCCGCAGAGCCGGCTCCGCCTCGCGCGCCAACCGCCGTACCGCGGCCAGCTCTTCCTGCGGCGACCTCCGCCCGCCACTCCCCATCGCGAGCGGGCGATTGTTGCCCGAAAGCAGTCGCCACAGCCGTTCACCTCCTCGCGGATCCTCGAGAAACTGCATCCGCACCCCCACCTTGCCCCTCCCAACCTCTCCCCCAGAGCAGCCAGTCAGGTGGAGCGTCACGAGCAGCGGACAACGCCCGGTGAACCGGACCGAAGCGGTACATGAACACAGGCCCGATTACGGACGCGACCGTAACCGAGACCCGCGGGACTCGTTGCTCAGCGGCCGCCCGGCCCGGACCCTCGAGGAATGGGTCAGCAGAACGCCGACCGCTTCAGCTGAGTGCGGCGATGTACTCCGCGCCGGTGGTCAGGGTGCCCAAGCGCGGGAAGATCTGGGTGACGGCGAAGTCGTGGGCCTGCTGGTCGAGGCCGGTCATCGCGTCGGTGAGGTAGACGGTTTCGTAGCCGAGATCGTCGGCCGCGCGGGCGGTGGACTCGACACCGAAGTTGGTGGCGATGCCGGCCAGGACGAGCGTGCTGATGTTGCGGCTCTGGAGGTCTGCGTCCAGGCTGCTGCGACCGAAGGCGCCGAGGGTGTGCTTGACGATCTCCAGATCTCCAGGCTCTGGTTCCAGCGCGAACCCGCTGCCCTCCGGCTGGTGGTCAACTCCCGGACGTTCGACCCGGACGTTGACCACCAGACCGCCGACCGACCGAGTCGCCTCAGCCAGGGCCGTGCATCGCGTCAACACCTCGGTTCCCTTCAGCGGCGCGGTGTCGAGGGCGATGATGCGGGGCATCAGGTCGATCAGGACGAGCGCCGTACGGCGGGGATCCAGGGTGAGCGTGGTCATCCGCCGAGGGTAGCCGCCAGCTGGTTCGCGTAGGTCACGTCGCGCTCGGCGTTCGAGAAGCCGACGCGCCACGTGCCACCGTCGTACGTGCCCTGCGGCCAGGCGCGACCTCCGGGCTGCCAGAGGGGTTGCCACGCGACGCCGTCGCTGACCGGGTCGTACCAGTGATTGTCGTTCGACCAGGCGCCCTTGTGCGCGGTCACGAGGCTGAGCCCGGGGCCAGTCGCCATTGACCACTTGGGTAAGCCGGCCACGTCTCCATCCCGGCCGAAGCCGCCGGGATCACCTTGGTCCGGCAGCGCCGAATCGACGTTGAAGGCAACCTCCCAGAGCGGTGCTGTCGTTGCCCCGTTCACCTTCCAGGTCAGACCGGTGTCGAAGGTCTTGGACCCGAAGTCGAAACTCCAGTCAACAGTCACCGGCTCATCACCGAACGGAATGCCAGTCAGCTTGACGGTCGTGCCGGTGGTCGAGACCTGCGCGGCCGCTCCAGTGATATCCGTCGCCCCGAAACCACCAACCCCCAGGTACGGCGCGGTGGCGCGACCCGTCGAGTCGAGCGCCGACCGGTACTGCCCTTGGCCGGTCGGATCCACCTCCAGACTGGTGACGGCTGCCCGCGGACTCGTCTGGATCGTGGCGCGATAGTGCCCGTTCGTCACCACCTGCCCCTTGGTCTCCTCGACCTTCGCGAAATCGAGCGGCGCCAGATAGAGACCGCCCTTACCCCAGCCGGCCCCGGTCACGTACCAGTCGTCCCCGTCCTGCACGACCTCGGCCGCATGCGCCTGGATCGTGCCGACCAACTGGTCGATGCTGAAGCGCAGTGGATCCTTGCTCTTGTAGACCTTTGTCGACTCGTAGCCACCGTCGCAGCAGACGAACAGATACCAGTCGGCTCCCCGCTGGACGACGAATGGCGATTCGGTCGGACCGCCGTACGTGCCGGTCGCCGGATGCTGGAACGCCGTCTGGCGCGCACTCCAATGCCGAAGGTCACTACTGGTGCGGTAGGCAACGATATGGTTCCCGCCGGACGGCGCCGAGTTGGCCGTGTAGTACATCACCCACTGGTCGCCGACCTTGCGGACCATCGGGTCGCGCCCGTCGAACCCATCGGTGAACAACGGATTCGCCGCGTCCCGAGTCCACGTCTTGAGGTCCTTCGACGTCGCGAGATGCATCCGGTACGCCGTGTGGTCCGGCGTACCGGCCGCGTAGAAGAGGTAGTAGGTGCCGTTGTCATAGATCGCATGCGGCGCCCAGATGTGACTCTCACCGGCATTGGGATCGGCGACCAGCGCAGGCGGTTGCTTGGTCCACGGCCCATTCGGAGTCGGCGCGGTCGCGTGCCCGAAGCTCTTCTCGTCCAGCGGATCGGCCGGCTCGGCATGGGTGATCGCGTAGACATGCCAGGTGCCGGTCGCGCGATCCTGGATCAGCGTGTGGTCGTTGTAGTACCAAGGCCCGGTCTCCCCGGTGCTCGGGTCGTAGATCTTGGTGAACTTGCCGGCGGCAACGACCGTGTCGGTCTTCGTGTACGGCGTGATCGTGGTGCTGTTCAATTCCAGGTCCAGGAGGTCGAGGCCGACCAGATACCCGGTCGCAGCCGGGTTCTTGCCGGTCAGGGTGATGGTCAGATTGTGTTTGCCCGCGGTGAGCTGCCTGCTGCCGAGCCCCACCCGCTGCGTACTGACCCCAGCGGCGACGTACCCGTCGAAGCTGGTCGGCGGATTGCCATCGACCTGTACACCGACGATGCCGTAGTCAGCGGCCTTCGTCAGTACGGCGTTGAGCTCGTAGTTGCCGTTCGTCGGAACTGTGAACGCGAGCACGGTCTTGTCGCCGGCCTTGGTGCCATGGATCCATGCCTGGGCACCACCCGACCAGTTCACGCCACAGCAGCTCCCCTGCGGGTCCACCGGCACCGTGCTGGACTGCGGCGGCAACATCGCCTCGCCCTCGATCCGCACGATGTTCCCACTTGTGCCGACCGCGGGCTGCGACTTCGGCCCGACGTTCCCCGCCAGGTCGACGGCGGCCACGCGATAGGTCCACGTCTCATGCAGTCCGAGATTCCGGTGCACGAATCCCGGCAGGGGCGTCGTCCCCAGCAGGACCTCGTTGCCCTTCGCGGCTCCATACACGTTGTAGTGCGCTACCCCGGAGTCATCCACCGCATCCGACCAGCTCAGGTCGATCGCATTGCCGGTCTGCCCGGTCGCCTTCAGATCGGCAACCGCGCCGGGCGGGCGACGATCGGCGTACGGGATGACGAGCGATTGAACGACGTACCGGCTGGCGTTCCAGTTCGATCCCGTCGGTCTGAGTTCGATATCCAGTTTGGTCCGGCCGAAGGTGAGTGCTGCAGGCAACTGATAGTTGTCGTCCAGCCAGCGCTGGGTGGCGTTACCAAGTGGCTGCAACCATGTCCCGGCCTCCTTGCCGTTGACAAACACCTTCGCGGACTGACCGGCGACCTTCTGATCGCTGGTCCTTCGGAGCGTCACGCCGCGGTTCACCGGATCGATCTTCGCGGTGAACCGAAGCAGCGACCCCACCTGATCGGTCAAGCGGACGTCGTCGTGATCGCCTTCGTAGACCGACGTCAGCGGCGTCCCCGGTACGTCGATCCGATCGGTCTCGCGGGCGCCGACCTTCGCGGTGGTGTAGAGGAATGCCGTCGAGCCGTAGATCGCCGGATGGTCATCCTGCTGACCGTGCTCGATCCCGATGTCGAGCTGGTTCTCGAAGCCGATCGAGTCCGTGATGTGCAGTCGCCAGGCGCCGTCGCACTCGTTCTTGCAGAAGCCGGCCTGCACCTCGTGCGCGGAGTTCCCGTGGAACGGTGTCGAGTACGTCCCGGCGTTGAAGTACCAACCGGACTCGTAGTAGTCCTCGGTCCCGGTTCCATGGATCGCCGGGGTCCGCTCGCCGTCGACGTACACGCGCTCGTCGCCCTCGAGGTATCCACGCGTGTTGCCGTCGGCAAGCAGTCCTTCCATCGTCTGGACGACACCGACGAACTTTCCACGCCCTGCCGTCTGCGCGAACGTCCAGTCACTGCCCTGCGTGGTCTCAGCGCGCTTCGAGATCGCACTGAAGTACCCCGTCTTCCCAGTCACCAGATCGACCGCCTTCCGCGCATCACGCGAGGCGGTGATCTCGGACTGACCTGTCAGCGGGTACGCCGATTTGTTCACCAGGCTGACCGTGGCCCGGGCGACGTACGGCATGGGCCACCAGGCGGAGTACCAGCCCTTGGGGTCCATTGCGAAGAAGAGCGAGCGGACCGGGTTCTCACCGAGGCCGGAGCCGAAGAACTCGCCGAGCGGCGCATCTACCCGCTTCTGCCCGTCGATGGTGACCTCGACGCGTACGCCGGCCAGTAGCGAGTCCGACGGCTTGACGCGAGCACCGTCGGCCGGAGTGGCGGCGTACGGCATGGTGTGTTCACCACTCCAGGCCTGCTTGGTGATCTCGTAGCCGTGCGCCTGCTCGGCAGCGACGTGGTTCGGCCCGACGTCGAGGGTGTCAGTGCGCTGCGGTGAGTCGACCCAGTAGGTGAACTCGTTGAAGTCCAGGTCGGAGGAGACGAACTGGTTGGTGATGGTGATCTGCGACTTACCCTTGGTGAGCGCAGCCGGGAGGTCGACGGTCTGGTCGTGCCACTGCGCCCCGGCTGCCTTCAGCGGCGCCCACTCCCCCGCCTCGACACCGTCGACGAGCACCTTCGCTCGCTGGTTGCCGATCCGGAGGTCCATCCGGCGAGTCAGCTTCACTCCGGTGTTGGCCGGGTCGATCTTCATCGTGAACTTGCTGCTGCCGGTGAAGGCGCGGCCGTCATCCGCGAACTCCTGCAGCTCCAGTCCGACGATCTCGGGGAGCTTCAGCCGCAGTGCACTGAGCTCACCCGGGCCATAGGTGTCGGCCAGCGTGACTCGCTTGCCCGGAGCAAGCTTGATCGCGGCCTTGGTGGTCCGGCTGTTCGGCTGCGCCGGCTTGGGGTCCTTGGTACCGGCCGCGTTCAGCAGCTTGAGGACGTCTTCGGCCTTGTCTGCCGGGTCGAAAGTGCGGATGCCATTCGCATCTGGGAACTCGCGGTAGTCGACGTGGTAGAAGTACGGATTGCTCTGCGTGGTGATGCGCATCGACGACCGGTACGGCATCGGGACCCGGATGTAGACGCCGCCACTGCTCTGAACGCCGTTCGCGACCAGTGGGTAGCTGAACGGCGCACCGAGCTTGCCGTCGACGATGTCCTGCAGTGAACCGTGCAGCACCTGCTTGCCGTCGAGCTCGACGGTGATGGTGCCGGTCTTGGTCACGTTGCCCTCGTCGCGGGTGAACCAGATGGAAGCGACCTCACCAGGGCCACTGTCCTCCGCGATCACACAGCCGGCTTCTGTGGTTCGCAGACACGAGTAGGTGCCGTCGAACCCGTCGTTGTTGGTGCCGTCGCGGCCGAAGCTGGAGAACTGCTTGGTCCGGACGGCGGTCTGGAGTTCCGGCAGGCGGTCCAGGTTCCGGTAGACGTCCCAGCCGACGGGACCGTTGCCCCCGGCCAACGGCGTACCGGCTGTGGCTTGAGCGACTGCGGCTTGGGAGGCGGGGAGCACCAGTACGGCGGCGGCTAGCACCGCGACTATGCGACGGAACATGGGCGGACCCTCCGGCGGAACGGTGGCGGGAAATCGATTTCTCAGTGTCTACCATCGATGCACTCAGGTTGAGAAGGGCTCAGCTTCGGCGAGTTGGGCGTCCGCGGGCCGGGCCGCTGCGGCGATCGCTTGCCGAGCGCGCAAAGATGGGTCCGCACACAACTTGAGACTGCGGGAGAACTTGATGAGCTCTGAGAAAGCCCAGATCGCCGTCACCGGCCTCGCCGTGATGGGGCGCAACCTGGCCCGGAACCTGGCGCGCAACGGGTTCCGCGTCGCCGTCCACAACCGGTCCCAGGGCCGCACGGACGCGCTGATCGAGGAGTTCGGCCACGAAGGTGACTTCACCCCCGCCGCCGATCTGCCCGCGCTGGTGGAGGCGCTCGAGACGCCGCGCAAGATCATCATCATGGTCAAGGCCGGCGAGCCGACCGACGCCGTGATCGACGAGCTGGTGCCGCTGCTCGACCAGGGCGACATCGTCATCGACGCCGGCAACGCGCACTTCCTCGACACCCGGCGCCGGGAGAAGGCCCTCAGCGAGAAGGGCCTGAACTTCGTCGGCAGCGGCGTCTCCGGCGGCGAGGAGGGCGCCCTGAACGGCCCGAGCATCATGCCGGGCGGCTCCAAGGAGGCCTACGACTCCCTGGGCCCGATCCTGACCAAGATCTCCGCCCACGTGAACGGCGAGCCGTGCTGCGTGCACGTCGGTCCGGACGGCGCCGGTCACTTCGTGAAGATGCTGCACAACGGCATCGAGTATGCCGACATGCAGCTGATCGCCGAGGCGTACGACCTGCTCCGCCACGTGCTGGACCTGTCCCCGGCCGAGCTGGCCGGCGTGTTCCGCGAGTGGAACACCGGCGACCTCGAGTCCTTCCTGATCGAGATCACCGCCGACGTACTCAGCCAGGTCGACCCGACCACCGGCGGAGCGTTCGTGGACGTCGTACTGGATCAGGCCGAGCAGAAGGGCACCGGCCGCTGGACGGTCCAGTCCGCGCTCGACCTGGGCATCCCGGTGAGCGGTATGGCCGAGGCCGTGTTCGCACGGTCGCTGTCGGGCGACGTCGTACGGCGTGAGGCGGCGGCCGGTGTACTGCCGGGGCCGGCGACGGCGAAGGTGGATGTCGATCGGGACGCGTTCATCGAGGACGTGCGGCACGCGCTGTACTCGTCGAAGCTGGTCGCGTACGCGCAGGGCTTCGACGCCATCCGGGCCGCTTCGGAGGAGTACGACTGGAACGTCGACCTCGGCGCGATGGCGACGATCTGGCGCGGCGGTTGCATCATCCGGGCGCGGTTCCTGGACCGCATCAAGGAGGCCTACGACCGGAACCCGGCACTGCCTTCGCTGCTCGTCGACGACTACTTCAAGGACGCCGTCGCCAACGGCCAGGACGCCTGGCGCCGCGTTGTCGCGACGGCGGCCACGGCCGGCGTACCGGCACCGGGCTTCTCGGCCGCACTGTCGTACTACGACGGCCTGCGGGCGGAGCGGCTGCCGGCCGCGCTGATCCAGGGGCTGCGTGACCTCTTCGGGGCGCACACCTACAAGCGGGTCGACGCCGAGGGCACCTTCCACCTCGAGTGGTCGGGCGACCGCTCGGAGACGAAGTCCTAGACCCTCTTTGCGGAGTGGCGGGTTTGGTATTGGGGTCGAACGTATGTTCTAATGTTCGCACAGTGCCAGCCCGCCTACCGCGGGCGATGTTACTAAGGAGATCGCCGCAACGATGACTGTAGACACTCTGGCAGTAGAAGCGCCGTCGGACGACGTCGACACTCCCTCCGAGGCAGCTCTGGCTGACACCACCCCGACCGAGGCCCCGACGGCCGCCGTCGAGGATGCCGACGTCGAGGAGTCAGCCCCGGCCCCGAAGAAGGCCCCGGCCAAGAAGGCCGCCGCCAAGAAGGCCAAGACCATCGAGCTGACGCTCACCATCACCGGCACCGCCGACGGCGAGTGGCACGCCGAGCTCAAGCAGGGCTCGACCTACCTGGCCCGCGGCGTGGCCGTCGCGGCGGCTGCGGTCTCCCGCGCCGCCAAGGAGCTGCACGAGGACCTGTCGACTCCGCTCGACGAGATCATCGAGGAGGCCCGCTCCCAGCAGGCCGCCAAGGTCGCCGCCCTCGAGGCCGAGCTCGAAGCCGCCCGCCAGGCTCTCGCCGACCTCGCCTGACCCACCCGTTCCCCGTCTGGCCCTCGCCGGCCGGACCTACCGGTCCTGGCAGCCACCTTCCCTGGCCACCAAGACCAGCCGATGCTCGTCCTCTTCCCAGGACGCACATCGCCCCCGCAGCCCAGGTGCCCCGTGTACCTGGGCCGCGGTGTTTGACGAAAGGCGGGCTTCGGCGATGCTGTGGGCATGGAGTACGTGTCCAGAGTGCCGAGGCCGCCGCTGGACGAGCTGATCGACGACCTCTACTACCTGGAGGGCACGCCGCCGTACGCACGGTTGACCCTCCCTCCGCCGGCGGTGTTGCTCATCGTCAACCTCGGAGCGCCGTTCCGGATCCGCGCCGGCACCGATGTCGAGGCGGCCGACTATGCCGACGGCTGCGTGGTCACCATGCCCACCCGTGCCTGGGAGTTCGGCTACCCACCCCGGAGTCGGTCCGTTGGCGTGCACTTCAAGCCATGGGGCTTGGCGCCGTTCCTCCCGATGCCCGCAAGCGAACTGACCGACCGGCCAGTGACGATCGAGCAGGTCTGGGGCCGACCAGCCATCGCTGAGCTACGAGACCGGCTGGCCAGCGCGGCCGGACCCCACGAGATGCTGACGCTGCTCGAAGCCGAGCTCATACGACGGCTACGGCTGCGCGAGACCGCCGGCCTGGGGCTGGTCCGCCGCACGAGCAGTGTCATCGCGGCGACCCACGGAGCGACGGCGATCGGCGACCTGAGTGTGGCCGCCGGTGTCAGCAGTACTCATCTGGCCCAGCGGTTCAAGGAGGTCATCGGCGTCACGCCGAAGCGGCTGGCCCGCACCTACCGCTTCGCCGCCACCGTGCTCGCGCTCGACCCTGCCGGATCGATCGACTGGGGCGATGTCGCCGGTTCCGCCGGCTACTTCGACCAGGCTCACTTCGCCCACGAGTTCCGGGCGTTCACCGGGCTAACGCCGACCCGGTACGTCGAAGTCCGGCGACGGTTCCTGCACGAATATCCCGGCCACGTGCTGGACAGCTGGCCACTGCCGGCGGATTGATTTCTTACAAGAACCGCGGCTCCCGACACGCTAGGTTTTGCGGCACCCCAAAGCAGAGGAGAGGCCCCGTGGGCAAGGTGGTTATGTACAGCTCGGTGTCGGTGGACGGCTTTGTCGCGGACGACGACGACCAGCCCGGACCGCTGTTCGACTGGCTGACCAGCGGTGACGTTCCGTTGGACGAGAGCGGCATGGTCAAGGTGTCGCAGACGTCGTACGACTACACCCGGCCGTACTGGGACCAGATCGGAGTGACCATCGTCGGCCGCCACGTCTTCGACCTCACCGACGGCTGGAACGGCCAGCCGCCAGGCGGGGTCGATCACGTAGTCGTCGTGACGCACCGGCCGGCGCCCGAGGGCTGGGACCCCGAGGCGCCGTTCCACTTCGTCGACGGCATCGAGGCCGCCATGGCCAAAGCGCAAGAACTCGCCGGCGACCGCCTGGTCGAAGTAGCGGCCGGCAATGTCGGCGGCCAGCTACTTGCCGCCGGCCTGGTCGACGAGGTCCGCATGGACGTCGTACCCGTCGTCTTCGGATCCGGCAAACGCTACTTCGGCTCAGCCAACGCCCAGCACCTACTGGAAGATCCAGACGCCGTGCTCCAAAGCAATCGCGTACTACACCTGCGCTACCAGGTACGCCGTTGACCGATCCGAACGGCGACGCGCCTCTGGCGGGTTAAAAAACCCGTCTCGTCGCAGCCCCTGCTGAACAGGTGTCGAGCGACGTGGCGTGCGAACGTTCGTCGTACTAGGAGATCACCAACCTCGGTGTGTTGGCGGGAAGCGGACTCCCGGTTCCGAGCATCCTGGCGACTGATGTTGCTGGTGCTTCGACGGGAGGCGCGCGCCATCGTTGCTGATGACACGGTTGCCGGGGCATGTTGACCTCAGTCCGGCGGAACCTCGGTCGTGGATGAATCGGATCGCGGAGCTCGCCGTACTGCCGCATTCCCTCGATCTCCCCGCCAAGACATTCAGACCTCGGACGGATTCCTGGATCGCTCCTCTGGACGGGTTTCAGGTACCGGTCGGCGCACAGAAGCCGGCGGTGTGGAAGGCCGCGTTCGGTGTCATGGCGGCGCTGCCACCGAAGGACACTGCCGTCTTTCTGCATTACGATCTCCTGCCTGTCAACATGCTGTGGGTGCGCGGGACGATTACTGGACTGACCGACTGGAACTCCATCCACCGAGGCCCTGCTGCACTATGACGACAGCGCGCAGAAGTGGCTGCGCGGTCAGGTCGCCGACCGCCGTACCGTCGATGTGCCCGGCATGACTCCCCGTACTCCCCGTACTCCCCGCCGAGGCTCCCCGCTGACTCCCTGCGTGTTCTGGCAGGCGGTCGCCCTGCCGGTTTACGGCATGCTGCACAGATCCCAGCGCGAATGCCGGTCGCACTCGCATCGATCACCGGCCAATAGTCAGACACCACTAGGCGGTGCATGGAGGTCCCCCTTCGGGCGGATCTTTGGGGATGCGGTGGGTACCGGTGGGGTCGATGCGGAAGATGAAGCCGTGGGGTGTTGTCCATTCGATGGTTTTGGCGTCGATGCGGCGGACTGTCCAGCCGGAGGCGTGGGTTTTGACTCGGTGGGCGTAGCGGCTGAGGGGGATGAGGTTGCCGGTGTTGGTCTGGCCTGGTGGGCCGTCGGGGTCGTAGGCCTCGAGGTGGTCTTGGTCGATGTGGTTGGTGGTTTCGCGGGTGCCGTAGGGGAACAGTTCGGCGGGGTGGGTGAGCTTGACGTGTTCGCGGATCTGGCCGGTGCTCTCGTAGGCATCTGAGCTGACGGCTTTGTTGAGGTCGATGACGGGCTTGACGATGTAGGGGCCGTAGCCGGTGAGTTCGGTGAACTGGCTGAGCAGGAGCGGCCCGATCTCTTCTGCGCGCAGGACTCCGTCACCGCTGGCGAGGGTGTAGTCGGTGAGATGCACGTACACCTCGGTCTTCCCTGGCCGTGGCGGGGCAGGACGTTCACCCTGCGGGCGGGCATGGGCGTCTCGTTTGACCTGGGCGAGCCGGGCAGCGAGGGCACGTAGTTCGTCGGGGCTCATCGACTCGCCCGCCTCAGAATCACCACCGCCGCCGACCGCCTCGAACGGCTCGGTCGCCCAGCCATCGCATTGATCGAGCGGATCAGGCAGATCGCTGCTACTGGGATGCGGCGCCTCACGGTCGGCCTCATCATCCAGTCCAGGCTCGTCATCCGTCCCGAGCTCTTCGCGGAGCCAAGGTTCACCATCAACTCTGAGCTCACCATGCAGCCCAGATTCACCACGGAGCCCGAGCTCGTCACCCATCCCGAGCCCTCCACCCGTCCCGAGCTCTTCGTCGAGCCAAGGTTCACCATCAACCTTGAGCTCACCATAGAGCCTGGGCTCGTCATCTACACCGAGCTGATCATCCCGGCTGCGCTCGTCGCCCCGAACCGGTTCGCCCTGGCAACCCAGATCGGCGCTCGCGTCGTCTACCCACTCAGCCCGCGGGTCGTTGCCTGTAGCAACATCATCGGTTGCCAGATCTCGGCCGGAGGCGGCAGCAGGCGTGCAGCCGGCGGTCAATGCGGGATCAGATGCTGGAGTTGTGCCCGACGCGGCAGCGACACCCGCCACGGAGGCAGAGCCCAGCACGGGAACGGGACCCCACACGGAGACGGAGTCCAGCGCGGACACGGGGTCCGATGGAGCGGCGGAGTCCAGCGCCTGGGCGAGATCCGGCGACGGCGTGATACCCGACATAGGAGTTCTGCCCAACGCGCGGGCTTGGCCGACGGCGAGCGCGGGACCCGGCACGGGAGCGGTGCCCGACGCGGGAGCGGTGCCCGACGCGGGAGCGGGATCAAGCACGGGAGCGGCGCCTGACGCAGGAGCGAGATCCGATAGACGGGCAGAGTTCCGCGCGTGGGCGAGATCCGGCAGAGCGGTGGGGTTCGGGCTGGGAGTGATGGCCGACCGGCCCGAGCCATCCGATGCGGGAGTGAAGCGGGCCGGAGGTGCGGGAACAGGCGCAGAGTCGGCGCCTGAAGTTGGCCCGGAGTCGGGCGCACAGGCAGGGCCGGACGCAGACGCAGGATCAGGCGCAGGGGCAGGACCCGCAGTAGGCGCGGAAGCGGGCGCCGTCGCCGTAGCGGGCGCCGTCGCGGTAGCGGGCGCCGTCGCGGTAGCGGGCTCGGGCGCTGAACTGGGCGCAGCCGCGGTGGTGGGCGCGGGAGCGGGGGTGGAAGTTGTGCGTTGGTGTTCTCGGGCTTGGGCCAGGAGTGCGTTGGTGAAGACGGGGTCGGGCATGATGCCGACCGCCTCCGCACGGCGGACCTGGACACTGCGCTTATCACCCTGGACCAGCAGGGCCTCGGCGATCTCATCGATCTTCGCCTTGTGCCGCCGCACCGCCGCCGAACCCGCCTTGATCACACAAGTCTTCGTACCGTGCTCATCAGACTGACCCACCCAGACACCACGCTCCGCAGCCTTCTCGTCAGCCTCGGACTTCGCCAAACCCGGATCGGCATACATCTTCGCGGCCTTGATGATCTTGGCCAGCCTCGTCGGCGAAATCGTGTCCAGCAGATGCGCAACCCGCTGATCCACATACAGCGCCGCCTCCAACGACAACTTCTCGCACTCACGCGCCAGATTGCGCGCCTTCCACGCCGTCACCTCCTCAGCCAGCACCCGCACCCACAGAAGCGGGAACCGATGCCGCAACCCCAACGCATCCGCCAAATACTGACGCCCCACACCCGGCGACACCCCCACCACCGCCGCATACTCCGCAACACAGAACTCCAGCACCAGCGGACACCCATCACCACCCAGCACCACCGCACGCTCCCGACCATCACCCACCCGACGACCCGAACGCCCCGGATGCACATCAGGATGGAAACGATCCGCATACACCACCGCATGCACCAGAGACCGCGCCGCCGACCGATACTCGGCCGCACGCTCCCCGGCAGCCGACTCCAGCAAGTCGGCCGTCGACAGCGATGCGAACTCTTCCTCGAACATGTGTTCGACTATAGTCACAGAACGATAACGAGGCAAATCCCGTTACACATAAGCGAAATCAGCTCTCTGGACGGGGTGTGGTTCGTCGCTCGTCGGCATGAGCGGCGAGTTCTGCCGCCCGCCACGTGATCGGGCAGACCCACTGGGTTCGTCGACACGGCCGTCTGCGAGAGGTTGCCCAGGGCCACCATTTGCGGTTGGTGCGACGACGCCCCGGGCGCATAGATCCAATCGGCTTGCCGCGCACGGTTACGACCGAGGGCGTGAACAAGAACCGGTGGGTGTGAACATGGAATGACTTGTTCACGGCCCCTGCCGGGTGTGCGCACCCCCGACTTGTGGCCAGCCCGTCAGGTGGAATCAGGCCCGTTGCCGGATCTGGGTACGGCGTGGGTCGCGCAGGCTGGTGCGGAGGTGCATGAAGGACAGCAGGTGTTGCGTTCACTGGATGCCCGTGGCGCTGCGCGAACCTCGCCCCGGGGCGCGCGAAGACGCGGCACGCGGCACGCGACGACCACCTGTCCTTCGTGCCGGCGATGGATGGCCGGCACATCCACCCCGGCGGGGTGCGCGGGCACGGCGGATTCGGTAGCGCTTCGCTGAGGTCGGTGCGTTCACCACTCGCGCGAAGCTTCCCGGTACTACGCGCCTCGGGCCAGGCGACCATCGCCGAGTGTGCGGAGTCTGCCGTCGGCAATCGGTCGCCGACGGCAGAGCAGTCGCCGACGGCGAGGCAGTCGCAGTCACCGACGGCAAAGGCAGTCGCAGTCGCAGTCGCAGTCGTGGACGGCAGGGCAGTCCCAGTGGTGGACGGTACTCGCACTCAGGACAGGCGCGCGCCACGTTGACGCGCCCACACATCGAGCAGAGGAGCCACAAAGCAGCGCCCAGAGACCCCGCACAGCAGATCTCTGGCCACCACTAGCTGTCTCCGGCCACCACTGATGGCCGGAGCACTCAGGCGTCCGGTTGGGTTTTCAGGACGATTCGGAGGTTGGCCTTGGGCTGGTGTTGCCAGGCTGCTTCGGCTTCTTCTAGCGGGTAGGTCTCGATGATGGGGCGGATGCCCTTCAGGACGGCGAAGTTGAGGGTGTCTTCGGAGTCCTGAGCAACGCCCGAGTACCAGCCGGAGACGCTGAGCCGGCTGTCCGCGAGGTCGTGGCCGGTGATCTGCATGGGGTCGGAGCCTTCCAGCACGATGAGCTGGCCGTTCGGGCGCAGTCCCTTGACCAGGTCGGACTGCAACTCCGCCCGCGACACAGTGGCCAGTACGGCGGCCGCACCGCCGAGCGCCTTGAGCGCTTCGCCGGCGTCGCCTTCGGTGCTGTCGATGTACTCGTCGGCACCCAGCTGACGTGCCAGCGCCTCCTTGTCGCGACCGCGGTTGATCGCAACGGTCCGGAAGCCCATCTTGTCCGCGAACTGAATCGCCAGATGCCCAACACCACCAACACCCTGTACGGCGATCAGATCGCCGGGGCCGGCCTTGGAATGGCGGAGCGCGTTGAAAGCCGTGATCCCGCCACACATCAGCGGAGCAGCCTCTTCAAACGTGAGGCCCTCGGGGATCCGAGCCACCGCGTCCTGCGGGGCGACCATGTATTCGGCGTAACCACCGTCGTACGACGTACCGACGATCGTGTGCTGGACGCAGTTCGTGAAGTCACCGCGGCGGCAGAACTCGCAGGTGAAGTCGACACCGCCGGACCAGCCGACGCCGACCTTCTCGCCGACCGTCCAGAGCGTGACGCCCTCGCCGACCGCGTCGACCACACCGGCGATCTCGTGGCCCGGGATGCGCGGCAACACCGTACCGAAGAGAGCGTTGCGCGGAATCGCGTCACCACCACAGATGCCGCAGGCGTGAACCTTCACCCGGATGTGCCCGGGCGACGGCTCCGGAATCGCCACATCCGTTACCACGAACGGCCCGCCGGCCTGCTGAACTTGAGCTGCTCGCATCGTCGTCATCAAGATCCCCTTCAGTGCATTCCGCCGTCGGCGACCAGCTGCTGGCCGGTGATCAGGCCGGCGTCATCGCTGGTCAGGAACGCCACCACACCGGCCACGTCCTCCGTCGTACCCAACCGCCCGATCGGCACCATCGCGACCAGGCTCTTCTTGTACTCGTCGTTCGCCGGGTCGGTGAAGATGCCCGCACCGTCGATCGGCCCCGGTACGACGGTGTTCACGGTCACGCCGCGCGGACCGAGCTCGAGCGCCAGCACCCGGGCCAGGTAGCCGGTGGCCACCTTGCTCGTCCCGTAGAGCCCGACACCGAGCTGCGGAACCGTGGTGGTGTTCGAGGAGATCGTGACGATCCGGCCGTTGTCCGCGATCCGCCGGGCGGCTTCGCGCAGGACGAAGTACGGGCCCTTGGTGTTGACCCGGAAGAGCAGGTCGAAATCCTCCTCGGTCACGTCGGTGACCGGGACGTTCACCTTCTCCATGCCGGCGTTCGCGACCACGATGTCGATCTGCCCGAAGGCCTCGACGGCGGCGTCGAACACCCGGGAGATCCCGTCCACCTGGGACACGTCGGCCGCGACCGTGATCGCGCGGACCCCGAGCGCCTCGGCGGCCGCCTGAACCTCGGCCGCGGCGCTCTCGTCGCGGGAGTAGTTGACCACGACATTCGCACCCTGCCCGGCGAGCCGGAGCAGGATCGCACGCCCGAGCCCCTTCGACGAACCGGTGACGAGCGCAGTCTTTCCTTGCAGCGTCATCCTTACTTTCTCCCATCAAGTCGCCCTGTTCCGATCGTCCGCCGTGACCGGACTCTGCGGAAACAGAGACTTCTTAGGGAGGTCACAACGAATCGTTGTGGCAGGATTGCGGACGTGGATCTGAGCTTGCGCCTCCTGCAGGCGCTGGCCGCCGTCGCCGAGGACGGCAGCATGACGCGCGCCGCCCGACGGCTGAACCTGACCCAGCAGGCGGTCAGCGGGCAGATCCGTCAGCTCGAGCGCGTCGTCGGTACGCCGCTGGTCGTCCGACTGCCGTCCGGAATCGAGCTCACCGGCGCGGGTCTGGTCGTGCTCAAGCAGGGCGAGGCACTGCTGCAGTCCGCCCAGTCGATGGTGTCCGAGGCGCGGATGGTCGGCGCCGGACGCTCCGAACCGCTCCGGATCGCGTTCAAGGCGCAGAGCACCGCGCACTTCATGCCGGCCGTTGAGGCCGCGCTCCGCAGGCAGGCACCCGACCTGGAGGTCCAGCCGATCGCCTCGCACACGCTGCCGGACGAGATCGAGGCGCTGCTCGAGGGCCGCGCGGACGCTGCGTTCCTGTGGCTGCCGATCGGTGACGACCCGCGCTTCACCATCCACCCGCTGGTCGCTGAGGATCGCTGGGTCGCGCTACCGCCCGGGCATCCGTTGGCGGGGCGCAACACCTTGACGATCGCGGACCTGGCCGACGTACCGATCGTTGGTCCACGCGAAGGTATGCCGGAGGCTGTGGTGCGTTTCTGGTTCATCGATCCGCGGCCCGATGGGTCCCGCGCGGTCTTCGGGCCCGAGGCGCGGACGCCGGAGGAGTGTCTGCACCTGGTCGCGGCCGGGCATGGGTGCTGGATCGCTCCGGCGTCGACGGTCACGTACTTCGCCCATCCGCGGCTGGTGTGGCTCCCGCTGGTCGATGCACCGCCCAACACGCTGGCGCTGATGTGGGCCGTCCACAACCCCAACCCGTACTTGCCGCTCCTCTTGCAGGAGACCAGCCGCGTCCTGCTCCCGATCACCGAACCCACCACATCCTCCTAGCGTCCGAAGAAATGCAGTACGTGGTCGGCGTGTCTTTTGGACGCTGCGGGATTTAGCGGGCGGTGGAGACGATCTCGGTCGGGTCGTTGAGGGCAGCGTCGAGGCGCGTGGTGAGGGTGATCGTGAGGAGCGTGATGGCGGCGAGGGCCGCGATCAGGGTCCAGCGGGCTGCGGTGTTGCTCATAGGTAAATGCTGTCTCGGGTGCGTGCCGCACGGAAGTGTCCGACGCGGGATTCAGGGGGTGGCCGGGGTCGGATCCGGGAGGTCCCCTGGGCGGAAACGACGCGTGAACGGGGTGTGACCCAATCGGCACGCCGAGGTGGTGGGCGAGCGACCGGCTGTGGCCTTACGGTAGGTGCCTGGGCCGGTCCGTGGGCCCTGACCGCTCCGCGCCGAGAAGGGGTCAGATGAGCACTTTCCAGGACTTGGGGTCACTGCTGCTGGTCCGCGGCGCCGACGAGATCGACCATGCCGGTGGGACGCTCTACGTGCATCTGCACCGCGTCGCCAAGCGGCTCACCTCGCTCGGTGCGTCCGACACGCTGGTGCTGGCCGGGCTGGCGCACGCGGCGTACGGGACGGACGGCTTCCCGACCCACCTGTTCGACTGGCAGGCCGAGCGGCCGGTGCTCGAGTCGGTGATCGGCCCGGAGGCCGAGCTGCTCGTCTACCGGTACGGCGCCTGCGACCGCGAGACGAGCTGGCGCGATCTGGCCGAGCACCGCACGGTCACCGACCGCTTCACCGGTACGTCGGAGGAGCTCAGCGGTGAGGAGCTACGCGAGTTCATCGACCTCACGATCGTCAACGAGCTCGACGTGCTCGACCACGCGCCGAAGCTCGCCCCGAAGCTGCGCCCGTTCCTGCAGGAGCAGATCCCGCGCTGGCAGTCCCTCACCTCACCGTCCGTGCTGGCCGAGGCCCAACGGATTCTCCAGCTCTGACTAGGGAGTGAAGACCTCGAAGCGGGTTGCGTACTTGGTGCCTAGTTGGCTGCCGGTGGGACGCGAGCCGCCTTCGAGGAACTCCTCGGGGTCGAAGTGCGGCCAGTTGAGGCCTTCGATGTAGGCCTTGTGGGCCTTCAGGGATTCGACGCCGACGGCGAACGTGTCGGTGGTGTCGGCGGCGTGCCGGGAGTTCGGCGAGCCGGCCGCCCAGACCTGCTTGACGCCTGCCCAGCGTTCGCCGACGTCCGGGAAGATCCAGCGGTTGGCCGCGTCGCGGACCGCGTCCAGGGTGGCGCGGCCGGTGTTGATGTGGTCGGCCTGGTTCAGCAGTACGTCGCCGTCCCACGTGTCGTGGAAGTTGTTGGTGATCACGATCTCCGGCTGGTGCCGGCGGATCACCTCGGCGATCACGCGGCGCAGCGGGACGCCGTACTCGATCGTGCCGTCCGGCTGACCGAGGAACTCGACCGCCGACACACCCACGATCCGCGACGACTCGATCTGCTCGGCCTCACGCAACGGCCCACACTCGGCCGGCGCGAGCCCGTCGATCCCCGCCTCCCCCGACGTCAGCAGGCAGTACACGATCTCCTTGCCTTGCGCCGTCCAGCGCGCGATCGCGGCCGCCGACCCGAACTCCAGGTCGTCCGGATGCGCCACCACGGCCAGCGCCTTCTGCCAGTCCTCGTCGACCGGCTGCAACCCCTCCGAAGCATTCATGAATGCAACCTAGCCGCCGAAGATCTTCCGGGTGTAGGGGTTGCTGAAGGTGTGCCCGGGATCGACCCGGTCGCGGACGGCGACGAAGTCGTCGAAGTGCGGGTAGACGGCGCGCAGGTCCTCGGCGCCGAGCGTGTGCATCTTGCCCCAGTGCGGACGGCCTTGGTACTCGGAGACGATGCGCTCGAACGCCTCGAAGTAGATGTCGTGCGGCAGCCGGTGGTACTGGTGGATCGCGATGTACGCCGTGTCGCGGCCGGAGGCGGTCGACAGCCAGATGTCGTCGGCCGCGGCGACCCGGACCTCGATCGGGAACGGCAGGTGGTGCCCCGAGTCGTCGATCCAGTCGCGCAGTCGGCGCAGCACCTCGACCACGTGCTCCCGCGGTACGGCGTACTCGGACTCGCGGAACAACACGTTGCGCTCGGAGACGAACACCTTGTACGACGCGTCGACGTACTCGCGAGCGGACAACGCGCGGGTCGCCAGCCGGTTGATGCGGGGAACCAGCGCCGGTCGCCGCATCGCCAGGCGGTTGGTGAGCTCGAAGACGCGGTTCGAGAGGAGTTCGTCGTCGATCCAGCCGCGGATCGCGCCGACGGGCGCCGCGGCGACACCTTCGGCGACCCGGTTGTTGCGCTTGGTCAGCGCGACGTCGGTGTGCGGGAACCAGTAGAACTCGAAGTGATCGTTGCCATCGGCAAGCTCATCGAAGCCGTCCAGCACGTCGGCGAGCGGGAGCGGCATCTCCTGCGCCCGCAGCAGGAACGCCGGGACCGTCTGCAGCGTGATCGCGCTGATCACCCCGAGCGCACCGACCCCGACCCGGGCGGCGTTGAAGACGTCGGCGTTCTCCTCCGGGGAGCAGTGCAGGACCGACCCGTCCGCCGTGACCAGGTCGAGCGCGGCGATCTGGGTCGCGATCCCACCGAGCCGGGCGCCGGTCCCGTGCGTCCCGGTCGAGATCGCGCCGGCAACGGTCTGCTTGTCGATGTCGCCGAGGTTCGCCATCGCGAGGTCGAAGGAGGCCAGCCCGGCGTTCAGCTTGCGCAGACCGGTCCCCGCACCGACGGTCACCCGGCCGGACTCCTGGTCGGCGTTGGTGATCGCAGCCAGCCCATCAAGCCGAACCATCACCTGCTCCGGCACGGCACACCCGGTGAACGAGTGCCCAGCACCGACAGCCTTGAGCTTCTTGCCCTGGTCAGCCGCAGCCTTCACCGAAGCAGCCAACTCATCAACCGACCCGGGCCGCAGAACCTCTACGCCCGTCGCGACCTCGGTCCCCGACCAGTTCCGCCACGTACTACTCATCCGAAGTTCCGCCCCTCACCTCGGTACGTCTTCAGCTCGGTCAGTTGGTCGCCGTCGATGGCGTGGACCGTCTCGAATCGCTCGAACATCTCCCCCGCCTTCGCGTAGCGCATCCAGACCCGATCTCCAAGATGCAGCCCATCGGCGGACTTGCCAAGGACCGGAGTCTGCACTTCTCCGGCACCTTCCGTGCCCAGCAGCTTCAGACCGGCCGGCCAAGCAGGCATCGGCAGCCGCGACTTCTTCGCCGGCCCGGACGCGACGTACCCGCCGCCGAACAGGGTGGCGATCCGCGGGGCAGGACGCCGTACGACGTCGAGTGCGTACGCGACCGCGGGCTCGGGCTGGAACACGTCGTACTTGTCGAACAGCGTCGGCCCGTAGAGACCGGAGCCGGCGGTGACCTCGGTGACGACCGGATCGGCGCTGCTGATCTCCAGGCTGCCGGTGCCACCGCTGTTGACGATCCGCAACGCTGCGAGCTGCTTGACCGCGTCCACGACCGCACCGCGCCGGTCGGCAAGCTCAGCGGCCGAACGACGCTTCACCCAGCGCACGGCCGGGGACGTGTCGGGCAGACCAGCGATCTGCGCCTCGTAGAACATCACACCGGCCAGCTCGAAGGCGTCATCCGCGACGACCTGACGCGCCAGCCCAGCCACGTCTTCCGGGGTGCGGAGCGGCGATCGCCGTACGCCGAGGTGCTGGCCGAAGACACGCAGTGAGGCGTCCACGTCGAGCGCGACCTGGATCCTGGCGCCACCGCCACCGGTCACCGACCGAACAAACGCCAGGTGCTCGGGCGAGTCGATCATCAGCGTGATCTTCGCGGCGGCCTCGGGGTTGCCGGCCAGCTCCCGCAGCGCGGTGCGATGCGTGGTCGGGTAGCCGAGCAGGATGTCGTCGACACCGTTCTCCGCCAGCCAGAGCGCCTCGACGAGCGAGTAGCCCATCACGCCGTGGAACCCGGGCCGCTCCAGCGCGGCCGCGAGCAGCTCACGGCACCGCACCGATTTGGACGCGATCCGGATCGGCGTCCCCGCCGCACGGCGGACCAGGTCGTCCGCGTTCCGCCGGAACGCGGCCAGATCCACCACCGCGAACGGCGCGTCCAGGCCCGCCGTCAGTCGTCCGTACCGCTCGAACTCAGCCATCTTTGGAGTGTAAGCCAAGAAATACTGAAAGGTAATACACGTTTTGAATCAGGGCTAGTTGCATCAAGGGTGCAATCGGGCAGCGGCCGCCTCGACGCGCTCGTCGGTACCGGTCAGCGCGACACGGACGTGATGGTCGGCGGCCGGGCTGTAGAAGGTGCCGGGCGCGACCAGGATGCCGTGGTCGGCCAGCGCGGCCACCGAGGCGTAGGAGTCGTACGTCGGGTGGTCGGCCCAGAGATAGAGGCCACCGTTGGACAGGGTGATGTTCCAGCCCGCCGCAGTGAGCGCCTCGCGGAGGAGGGTCCGGCGGCGGAGGTACCGCTCGCGCTGCTCCTCTACATGGACGTCATCGGCGAAGGCGGCGGCCATGGCTGCCTGGATCGGTGACGGGACCATCAGCCCGGCGTGCTTGCGGACTGCGAGCAGCTCAGCGACCACAGTCTCGTCGCCGGCGACGAATCCACCCCGATAGCCGGCCAGATTGGAGCGCTTGGAGAGGGAGTGCACCGCAAGCAGGTTGTCGAAGCTCCCACCGCAGATGTCCGGGTGCAGCACCGACATCGGCTTCTCGTCCCAGCCGAACTCGGCATAGCACTCGTCACTCACCAGCAGTACGTCGTTCGCCCGCGCCCACTCGACTGCCCGCCGCAGGTCGTCAGCGGGGGTGATCTGACCAGACGGGTTGCGGGGCGAGTTCAGATAGGCGATCCGGACCGGACCGGCGTCGTACGCGGTCGGATCCGCGACGGGCACGCTGGTCGCGCGCACCAGCGCCGCACCGGCCTCGTACGTCGGGTAGGCCAGGTCTGGGATCAGCACAGTGTCCCCGGCGCCGACACCCAGCAGGGTCGGCAGCATCATGATCAGCTCTTTGGTCCCGATGACCGGCAGCACGCCGTGCTGCGGGTCCACGTCGACCACACCGAGCCGCCGTGCCAACCAGTCAACCGCGGACTGCCGCGCTGACGACGTACCGAGAGTGGTCGGGTACGCCGGGGCGTTCGCTGCGTCAGCCAGCGCCTTCTGCACCAGTGCGGGCACCGGGTCGACCGGACTGCCCACGGAGAGGTCGACGATGCCGTCCGGATGGGCGGCCGCCTTGGCCTTGTAAGGGGCGAGCTTGTCCCACGGGAAGTCTGGCAACCGGCTGGAGGTCTCGAATTTCACCCACCCATTGTCGCTCGCCCGCCGGGGCAGTCCTGATCGGGATCGACTCGAGCCATGATCTGGTCGGCGATCGTCCGCAACTGGACCAACTGCTCGGGGGAAAGCGCGTCGATCACGAACTCGCGGACGGCGCCAACATGCCCGGGGGCCGCGGTCACCACGAATGCATACCCGCTGTCGGTCAGCGTGGCGACGGTGATGCGGCCGTCGTCCTCCGCGGTCCGCCGTACGACGAAGCCGCGGTTCTCGAGCCGCTTGACCACATGGGACAGGCGGGACAGCGAACCGTTGGCGAATCCGGCCAGATCGCTCATCCGCAGCGACCGGTCCGGCGACTCGGAGAGCCCGGCGAGCACCAGATACTCGAAGTGGGTCAGCCCGGAGTCCCGCTGCAGCTGGTTGTCGAGGACGCCGGGCAGCTTGAAGATCACCCCGACCAGCGACAGCCAGGTCGCGAGCTCGTCCTCGGTGAGCCACCGCGTTTCGGATTCCGACGCCATACCGGCAGTATACGCCGTTACTTGACGCTTCAAGTCTTGCGGCCCTACCTTTGGGTTGAAACATCAACTCATCACTGAGAGTGGGCCATGAACATCTTTCTGTGGATCCTGACCGGAGTCCTGGCGGCCTTCTTCCTGGCGGCCGGCGTGACCAAGCTGAGCCAGTCCCGCGCGAAACTGCTCGAGAGCGGCAACATGAACTGGGTCGAGGATCTGTCCGCCGGCACCGTCAAGCTGATCGGCACGGCCGAACTGCTCGGCGCGATCGGTCTGATCCTGCCGGCGGTCCTGGACATCGCGCCGATCCTGGTCCCGCTGGCCGCGACCGGTCTGGCCGTCATCATGCTGCTCGCGATCATCGTCCACGCCCGGCGCAAGGAGAACCAGCCGATCATCCTGAACGCGGTGATCCTGGTCGTCGCCGTCGTGGTCGCGATCTTCCGGTTCGGCCCGAACAGCTTCTGACGATACTTAGGGGATGACGTACGACGTAGCGGTGGTCGGTGCCGGCGCAATGGGATCGGCCGCAGCGCGGGCGCTGGCTGCCGCCGGCCGCGAGGTCGTCGTACTGGAGCAGTACACGCTCGGCCATGACCGCGGTGGTTCACACGGCGGGACCAGACTGTTCCGCCCCGCCGCTGATGATGCCGAATTGGCTCGGCTGACCGAGCTGGCCCGGCCGCTGTGGCGGGAGCTCGAAGCGGAGTCCGGTGAGACGCTGTTCGAGGTCACCGGCGGTATCGACTTCGGTGTCACCGACGAGACCGTCGAGGCCTTCAGATCGTTGCATGCGGCAACGGGTGAGGTTCTGACTCCCGAAGCCGCGAGCGAGCGCTGGCCCGGCTTCCGCTTCACCACTCCGGTGCTCCACCAGCCGGGCTCCGGCCGCCTGTACGCCGATCGCACGGTCAAGGCGCTGCAGACCACGGCTGCTCGGCTCGGGGCCGAGTTCCGCAGCCAGTCCCCGGTCACGGCAGTCCGGCGCCACAACGGCTTGGTGGAGCTCGACGTACCGGGTGGGGCTGTCAAGGCGGCACAGGTCGTGGTGACCGCCGGTTGCTGGGCTCCGAAGCTGGTGAGCGGTCTGGTGGAACTACCGCCGTTCAGAGTGACGCAGGAGCAGCCGCGCTTCTTCACTCCGGTCTCAGCGGACCTGACCTGGCCGAGCTTCGTGGATCAGAGTGCGAGCAGCTATGGCTTGTTCGAAGCCGGCTCTGGCGTCAAGGTCGGTCTGCACGCCACCGGGCCGGAGGTGGACCCGGACACCCGCGACTTTCAGGTGGAGCCCGAGCGCGACGCCGAACTGGTCCGGTACGTCGAGTCCACGTTCCCCGGCCTGGACACCAGCCGCACGACGGCGATCAGCTGCCTCTACGACAACACGCCGGATGCGGCATGGTTCATCAAGAGGTCCGGCCCGATCACCGTGGCCGCAGGTTTCAGCGGCTCCGGGTTCAAGTTCGTACCGCTGGTCGGGCAGCTCGTGCGCGACCTGGTTCAGAGATAGAGGCCGGTCTGACCGTCTTCGAGGCGGTTGGCGGCGACCGCGTGCAGGTCGCGCTCGCGGAGCAGGATGTAGTCGTCGCCGCGCACCTCGACCTCGGCGCGGTCCTCCGGGTCGAACAGGACCCGGTCGTCGACCTCGACGGTCCGCACGTTGGCGCCGATCGCGACAACCTTCGCCCAGGCCATCCGGCGGCCCATCTGCGCGGTGGCCGGGATCAGGATGCCGGCTGACGACTTGCGCTCGCCCTCGACCTCCGCGGAAACCAGGACGCGGTCGTGCAGCATCCGGATCGGCAGCTTGTCGTCGGAGAGCTTCTTACGAGGAGTCACCGGCGTCCCACCAGGCGACGGATCACCAGCAGCACAGCGACGGCGCCGACGACCGCACCGGCGACCGCGACCAGCTTCTGGGTGCGCAGCTGGCCGGTCTCGTCGAAGACCTGCGACCTGGCCTGCTCGACCTGCCGCTTGGCCACGTTCTTCGGGTGGGCCCGGTCGACCAGCTCGTCCACGGTCGAGGCCAGCCTGGCCCGGGTGGCGGCGATGTCCGCCTCGATCTGCTCGGCGGTGCGAGCCTTCGTGTCCGACATACCCCCATCTTCGCAGGTCAGGCCCGCAAGTCCACGACCACCTTGATGTCGTCCGGCTCACGCACCAGCGCGGACGGCCAGTCCGAGAGCGGTACGGTCCGGGTGATCAGGCGGCGCAGCCACTCCGGATCGGCCGCCCGCAGCACGTCCACAGCGTCCGCGTAGTGCCGCTTGGCGGCGTTCACGACCCCGAACACCGCCACGTTGCGCACCACGAGCTGCCGGATCAGTGCATCGAGCTGCACGTCGATCGACGCGGGTCCTGGCGAGATGCCGACCAGACACATGACTCCGGCCGGTCCCAGCAGCTTGGCGCAGTCGAACACGACCTGTCCGGCCCCCGTCGCCTCGATCACCACATCCGGTACGACGGGCAGGTCGGCGAGGTCGGTGAGATAGCTGGCACCGAGTGCTCGAACCAGCTCCGGCTTGGGCCCGTCCTGCATCCGGTCGAGCACATGAACGTCGTACCCGCGCTGTCTGGCCACCATGGCGGCGAGGAGACCGATCGGACCGGCGCCGGTGATCAGAACGTGCTCCGGGGCGTACCAGGACCGGCTGCCGATCGCGTCGATCTGCTCCCAGCTCTTGGTGAGCACACTGGCGGGTTCCACGAGTACGCCGAGGTCTCCGAGCTCGGCCGGGACCGGTACGGCGAAGTAGGGGTCGACGCGCCAGCGCTCAGCGCCGTACCCGTCCATCTCTTTGATGCCGCGCTCGGTGTAGCGGCCGTTGCGGCAGAAGTCCCATTCACCGCGTGCACAGGCCGGACAGGGCTCAGGGTCGGGTCGGCGAACCACTCCGGCCACCAGATCACCCGGTGCGAATCCAGAGCCGGCAGGTGCCTCCAGGACTCGACCGAGTGACTCATGACCGATGACTAGTTGGTCAGCGCCCGGCCGACCGGTTCCGAAGTGACCTGACACCAACTCGAGGTCGGTCCCGCAGATACCTGTCAGCAGGCCTTCCACCAGGACCGATCCGTCCGCGACCGGCGGCTCTGTGGCCTCCCCGACTCGCGCTGAGTCAGGCTTCCCCGGTGTGATGGTCATTGCCCGCATGGGCTCAGGCTAACCGGGTCATGTCCACTGTCACCTCGATGGCCGTGGCCGCGCCGCCCGAGTAGATGCCCTTCAACGGAGACACATCGGCGTAGTCACGACCAGTGGCGACCCAGACGTGCCGGTGACCGATCGGAATGTCGTTGGTCGGGTCGAATCCCCACCACTCCCCGGTCCAGGCCTCGATCCACGCATGGCTCTCGCCGACGACCGTTTCGCCCACCGCCGCGTTCGGCTTGGTGTGCAGGTAGCCGGAGACGTAGCGGGTCGGGACACCGACAGCACGCAGCATGGCGAGCGTGAGGTGCGCATAGTCCTGACACACGCCCTCACGGGCTTGCCACGCGTCGATTGCCGACGAGTGCACGCCGGTGGTGCCGCGCTGGTACTTGAGCGTGTCGTGCACCCACTTGGACACCGCGAGCACAGTCTCCTGCGGCGTCCGGCCCTTGCGCAGCTCCCGAGCCACACTGGCCAGCTCCCGGTGCTTCGGAACGTAGGTGGTGAATTCGAGGTACTCGGCGTACAGATCGATGCACTCCGGCGACCGCACCTGGGTCCAGGCCGCGTCGACCGCAGGAAGTGGCTGTCCGGTCGTCTCGACCACAGAGGCCGCGACGACCTTCAGCTCGGTGTGCGGAGTGAACACGTCGAAGGCAGTGACCTCAGTGCCCCAGTAGTCCGTGTACTTGTAGGCACGGGTCGCCGGGACTGTCTCCAGCCGCGAAACCATCAGGTTCTGCCGGTCGTCACTGCGCGGAGTGAGCCGGGCCTCGTTGTAGGACTGGGCCACCGCACTCGAGTACCGGTAGCCAGTCGTGTGCACAACCCGCAGACGCCATTTCACAGGTTGACCCCCGCGTTGTTCCACTCAATCCAAGGCACGGTGTGGAAGTACTGACGAGACACTGCCTCGCCGACATCGCGCACCGTGGTCTGCAGCGCCTGCAGGCGACCAGTGAGGTCGTCCAGCAACTCAGCCGGCTGCAGGAACTCCAGATCGCTGCGCGCCTTCCCCAGTAGGCGTGACGCCTCCGCACCGGTACCGATGCGAGCTGTAGGACCGCGGTCGAGCTCCTCCAGACAGGCTTCGGCCTGCAGCAGCGCGTGGAACGCCGACCGCGGAAAGAGCCGGTCCAAGAGCAGGAACTGCACGACCCGCGACGCGTCCAGTGCACCGCGATAGGTCCGCAGATACGTGTCATGCGCACCCGCGGAACGCAGTACCGTCACCCAGCCCGGAGACGTCGGCTTGTCGCCCACTCGGGACATCAGCAGCCGGACGATCATGTCGACCCGCTCCACTGACCGCCCGAGCACCAGGAACCGCCAGCCGTCGTCACGGCTCATCGTGGAGTCGGCCAGCCCGGCGAACATCGCCGCCCGGTCCTCCACGAACGTCAGGAACCCGTGCGGCCCCATCCGCCGCGCAGCTCGCTGCCGCTCCGGTACGGCGTTCCAGGTGGCGTTGATGCACTCCCAGAGCTCGCTCGACACCACCTCACGCGCGACGCGGGTGTTCTCCCGGGCACTGGAGATCGACGAGCTGATCGACCCCGTCTCCGGTGACATGGCGACCAGCTCGGTCAGCCCCCACACGTCCAGCGGTGCACCGTCCGGCGGATTGATACCGAGGACATGGAGCAGCGTCCGGCTGGCCGTGTCCGCATCCACCGAGGCGTCCTCGAGCAGTTGGTGGACGGAGACATCGAGAATCCGTGCGGTGTCGTCCGCGCGTTCGACGTACCGGCCGATCCAGTACAGCGATTCGGCGTTGCGTGCGAGCATCGTCAGCACCTCCCCATCACTGTTGCTGCTGCTGGGCGATATTGAGTTCCGGACCGCGCTCCGGAGTGGATGCTTCCTCCGACGTGACACCAGCCGCGCCGAGCCCTGGACCGCCGAGCTCGGAGATCGCTGCGGAGGCGCGGGGTGCCAGCACCCAGGTGTCCTTGGAGCCACCACCCTGCGACGAGTTGACGATCAGACTGCCCTCGGGAATCGCCACTCTGGTCAGTCCGCCCGGCAGTACGAAGACGGAGTCGCCGTCGTTCACCGCGAACGGCCGCAGGTCCACATGCCGAGGCTGAAGCCGCTCACCGACCTTGGTCGGCACAGTCGACAGCTGTACGACGGGCTGCGCGATCCAGCCGCGTGGATTCGACTTGATCCGGCGCCGCTGGGCCTGCAGCTCCTTGGGCGAGGCATCTGGTCCGAAGACGATGCCATAGCCGCCAGAACCCTCGACGGGCTTGGTGACCAGCTCGTCGAGCCGGTCCAGCACCTCATCGTGTTCAGCAGGCAGCCAGCAGCGGAAGGTGTCCACGTTGGGCAGCAGCGGGGCTTCACCGAGGTAGTACTTCAAGATCTCCGGCAGGTAGGTGTAGACGAGCTTGTCGTCGCCGACGCCGTTCCCGACCGCGTTGGCGATCACCACGTTGCCTGCTCGGGCCGCGTTCATCAGGCCCGCGACACCGAGGACAGAGTCCGGTTCGAAGTGCACCGGGTCGAGGAAGTCGTCATCGATGCGCCGGTAGATCACATCGACCCGCTGCTCGCCCTCGGTGGTCCGCAGGTAGATGACGTTGTTCCGGGCGAACAGGTCGCGCCCCTCGACCAGCTCGACACCCATCTGTCGCGCCAGTAGCGAGTGCTCGAAGTACGCCGAGTTGAAGACACCCGGCGTCAGTACGACGACGTTCGGGTCGGTGGCACCCGGTGGAGCCGAAGCGCGGAGTGATCTGAGCAGGTGGACCGCGTAGTCGCCCACCGGTCGCACACGGTGTTTGGCGAACAGGTCCGGGAACACCCGCGCCATGGTGCGCCGGTTCTCCATCACGTACGACACCCCGGACGGACTGCGCAGGTTGTCCTCCAGCACTCTGAAGTCACCCTGCTCGTCGCGGACCACGTCGATGCCGGCCACGTGGATGCGGACGCCGTTCGGCGGAACGATGCCGGCCGCCTGCCGGTGGAAGTGTTCACACGAGGTGATCAGCCGGCGCGGCAGCACGCCGTCCTTGACGATCCGCTGGTCGCCATAGATGTCCGCCAGGAACGCCTCCAGCCCGCGGACCCGCTGCACGATCCCGCGCTCCAGCCGGGCCCACTCCGACGCGGTGATGACCCGCGGCACCAGATCCAGCGGGAACGGCCGCTCCTCGCCGGACAGGCTGAACGTGATGCCCTGATCGACCAGAGCCCGGTCCAGCGCCTCGGACCGCGCCGTCAGGTCACCCGGGCGCAGTGGGCTGAGCGAGTCGTGCAGCCGCTTGTACGCCGGTCGCACCCCGTCGACAGGGTCGAACATCTCGTCGTACGCGGACGCATGCGGACGACGCGGGTCGAGGTACCCAGCGAACAGCTCCGCGGGGCGGTGGGATGCGCGGGTCATGTCCGCATCCTCACCCACACACGCCATGTCCGCACCTGGAACTGTGGGCCTCCCCCCGGCGAGGTGGTCAGAGTTTTCACGCACGTAACATTGGCGGCATCTCACTCGATCCGTGGAGGGCCTGATGTCCGAGCGTTTGTCCGTCGGCGATGCCGCACCTGATTTCACCCTCCAGGATGCCGACGGCAACGAGGTGGCCCTGAAGGATCTGCGCGGCAAGAACCTGATCGTGTACTTCTACCCGGCCGCGATGACGCCGGGCTGCACCAAGCAGGCCTGCGACTTCCGCGACTCGCTCGACTCCCTGCAGGCCGCCGGGTACGCCGTACTCGGGATCTCCCCGGACAAGCCGGCCAAGCTGGCGAAGTTCCGTGAGCGCGACGGCGTGACGTTCCCGCTGCTCAGCGACCCGGAGAAGGAGACGCTGACCGCGTACGGCGCCTTCGGTGAGAAGACCATGTACGGGAAGAAGGTGACCGGGGTGATCCGGTCGACGTTCGTGGTCGACCCGGACGGCAAGATCGCGGTCGCCCAGTACAACGTGAAGGCGACCGGCCACGTCGCCAAGCTACGGCGCGATCTGGGGCTGTGAAAGCGCGTAGCTGATTCACCACAGAGAGACACTCCTCGGAGGGAAACCTTCGACCGTTTCACGCAAGTGGTCCAGAGACCGATCCGCGAGCTGTGATCTGCATCACAGCGTCTGTTGAGCGGACCGGAACTGCTGCATTACCGACTGTGAGATTTCCCGCTTTCCTGAGAACGAGCAGTACTCCGAAGACCGTTGCAGTCTTCCGGAGGGCTTGTTTCGGTTCGTTGCGAACTTCGCCCTGACCTGCCCAAACCGGGTACTGTGCGCGCGCAGTGAGCCTCTGGGAGGGAGGGACCAACCGCGATGGGAAAGCATTCCTCTGCGGTAACGCGAAGTAACACCAGCAACAACAACCGCCGACCGGTGTACATCACCGCGGTCGGCCTACTGGTGCTGGCGATCGGCGGCGTCTTCGTCGTGCGGTCCTTCGGTTCGGAGTCGGGCGCCGACGGAATTCTCGGCGGCAAGGCCTGCGACGACCCCGCCCAGGTCAAGCTGACCACCACACCGGAACTACAGCCCTCTTTGGAGACCGCGGCCAAGTCGCTGGCCACCAAGGGCGGTAAGAACGGCGTCCCGTGCCTGCAGTTCACGATCACGGCGACCCCGGCGGCCTCCGTCGCCCGCGACCTCGCGAACGGCAGCGACAACCGGCCCGACCTCTGGATCCCGGACTCGTCGCTGTGGATCTCGCAGGCCGACGACGGCGAGTCCGTGCCGTCGATCGCCGTACCGTCGATCGCGAGCTCGCCGATGGTCCTGGTCGGCAAGAACACGAACTTCGCCGACACCTCGTCCTGGCTGCGGGCCTTCGCCGGCGCGCGACCGGCCCTGCTCGACCCCTTGGGTACGTCGCCCGGCGCGCTGTCGCTGCTGGCGATCCAGGCCGAGCGGCAGAAGACCTCGACCCCGGACACCGCGGTCAACGGCGTCATCGTGCCGCTCGCCCAGACGCTCGGCTCGATGGCCAAGCCGTACACGGACGTGAACGCGCTCTTCGGCCGCGCGGCCCAGGACGGCAGCACGGTCATCGTGCCGGCCTCGGAGCAGGCGTTCGTGAAGTATCAGGAAGAGCACCCCGAGGGCGGGCTCAAGGCGATCATGCCGGCCACCGGCACGCTCTCGCTCGACTACCCGATCGTGGTCACGGCCAAGGCCGACACCACGAAGGTCAGCGAGGCGGGCAAGGCCCTCGGCGCCGAGATGCTCGAGGACGCCGCCAGCCAGTCCCGTGAGCAGGCCGGTTTCCGCGACCAGCTGCTCGGCCAGCTCAGCGGCGGTCGTGGCGTCGGCGAGGTCGACCAGCTCCCGAAGCCGAACGGCGACACGATCGAGCGCACCCTCGGCAACTGGAGCCGGCTGTCGCTGTCCACCCACTCGCTCGCGGTGATCGACGTCTCCGGCTCGATGTCGGAGATGGTCAACGGCAAGACCCGGATGCAGCTCACCATCGAGGCGGCCACCGAGGGACTCAAGCTGTTCCCGGACACCGCGTCGCTGGGCCTGTGGACATTCTCCTCGAACATCGGCAACGCAGGCGCCGACTACAACAAGCTGGTTCCGATCAAGCCGCTCTCGGCGAAGCAGCGCCAGACCATCGGCAACGCGCTGAAGGTCCAGAAGCCGATCCCGAACGGCGGCACCGGTCTGTACGAGACCGCGATCGCGGCCGTCCGCGCGGTCCGCGCCGACTACGACGCGACCGCGATCAACTCGATCCTGCTGTTCACCGACGGCAAGAACGACGACAAGGGCAGCGCCGACCTGGACGCGACGGTCCGCAACCTGCAGAGCATCACCGACCCCGACCGCCCGGTCCGGATCATCGCGCTCGGCATGGGCCCCGACGCGAACCCCGACGAGCTCCGCCGCCTGGCCCAGGCCACCGGTGGTCAGTCGTACGTCGCCAAGGACCCCGGCGACCTCCGCCAGGTCTTCATCGACGCCCTGCAGAGCCGCTGAAGCAGCGTGCTCCCCTAGGATGTCTGTCCTAGGGGAGCTTCTTCCTCAGCCAGAGTGGTGGAACGGCAGACACGCCGGCTTTAGGTGCCGGTGCCTTCGGGTGTGCGGGTTCGAGTCCCGCCTCTGGCACAGATCTCAGTCGAGGCAGAATTCGTGGCCCTCGATGTCCTGCATGTTGATGCAGGACTCGTTGACGCCGTCGGCGTACAGGATCTGTCCCTGTACGGCGCCCAGCGCGACCAGGCGGTCGGATTCGGCCTGGAGCGCGGCAAGCCGCTCGTCACCGACGAGTCCGGTGCCGACGCGGATGTCCAGGTGGACGCGGTTCTTGACCACCTTGCCTTCGGGGACCCGCTGGAAGAACAGCCGCGGGCCGACACCGGTGGGGTCGACACACGCGAAGGCCGAGCCCTGCTTGTCGGGCGGCAGCACCTGGCTGAACGCCTCCCAGGACTCGAACCCCTGCGGTGGCGGCGGAACGACGTACCCGAGGGCCTCGCACCAGAACCGGGCGACGCGCTCGGGTTCCGCGCAGTCGAAAGTCACCTGAAACTGCCTGACGGTTGCCATCTGCCCAGCTTATTCGCGCCATTGGTGCATTAGCGTGGTGCGCGTGCAAGCGGATGACCGAGGGGCGAGCGAAGCGATCACTCGGGTTCACCACGAGGAGTGGGCTCGGGTCGTGGCCGGGCTGGCCCGCCGGTACGGCGATCTGGATATCGCCGAGGAGGCTGCGGCCGAGGCGTTCGCGGTGGCCGTGGAGCGCTGGCCGAGTGACGGCGTACCGCCCAATCCCGGCGCCTGGCTGACGACGACCGCGAACCGCAAGGCCATCGACCGGCTCCGGCGGGAAAGCAAACGCGACGACCGGCAGAAGGAGGCCCAGCTGGCGTACGACGAACCTGTCGAGCCTCTGGGCGTGATCGACGACGAGCGGCTCCGGCTGATCTTCACCTGCTGTCATCCGGCGCTCGCACCGGAGACCCGGGTCGCACTGACGCTGCGGATGGTCGGCGGGCTGACCGTGCCGGAGATCGCGCGGGCGTTCCTGGTCCAGGAGACCACGATGGGTCAGCGGATCACCCGGGCGAAGGCGAAGATCAAGGCGGCCCGAATCCCGTACCGGGTGCCTGCCGCCGACGACCTGCCGACGCGCGTGTCCGGCGTACTCGCGGTGCTCTTCCTGGTCTTCAACGAGGGCTATCTGGCGACCGGCCCGGACACCGATCCGGTCCGCCACGAGCTGACCGCCGAGGCGATCCGCCTCACTCGGCTGATCCGCGCGCTGCTCCCCGACGACGGTGAGGTGGCGGGTCTGCTGGGGTTGATGCTGATGACCGAAGCCCGCCGTACGGCGCGAGTCTCGGCCACCGGTGAGCTCGTCCCGCTCGGTGACCAGGACCGCAATGCGTGGGACACCGGATTGATCGCCGAAGGCCACCAACTGGTCCGCGATCGACTGGCATCCGGGATCGCGCCCGGCCGCTATCAGATCCTGGCCGCGGTCAACGCCGTACACACCTCGGCGCGCGACGTCGATGACACCGACTGGTCGCAGATCGTCGCCCTCTACGACCAACTCGTCCGCGTCGATCCGTCGCCGGTCGTGGCCCTCAACCGAGCCATCGCGGTCGCCGAGCTGGACGGCCCCGACGCGGCCCTGGGCACCGTCGATCGACTCGCACCGGCCCTGGCCGGCTACCACGCCTTCCACGCCACCCGGGCCGAGCTGCTCCGCCGGCTGGGCCGCAGCAACGACTCGCGCGCGGCCTACACCCAGGCCATCGACCTGGCCGGCAACACCGCCGAAGCCGCCTACCTGACCCGCCGCCGCGACCAGCTCGAATAGCTATTCAATTCAGGTCGAAGCAGTCGATCCAAACGCTTGCCTGATTGTCCGGACAGTAATCAAGCAATTACCCGGACGGTAACTCGTGTGAGGCTTTGTGAAACTCGAATTGGCAACATGGTGAAGTTGCAGCGAGGTGCCTCTTCGGGCCTAAAAAACATAGCGGACGTTCTTTATTCTCTGAGGGCGCCCACCAGCCCCGGTGGGTCTCAGGGAGGAGATGCCAGCATGGTTGCGCACCCGACCAGCTTCGCCCGATTCACCCACCAGTTGTTCAGCCGAATACCCAGGGCCGATCAGCGGCGCTGGGCCGAGGTCTACGTGCAGGGACTGCTCACGACCCCCGGCAAGAAGACGGTACGGCGGATGGCAGCCGCGGTCACCGATTCCGACACCGCCGCCCAGGCCCTGCATCAGTTCATCAATGCCAGCCCGTGGGAATGGGAGCCGATCCAGACCGAACTCATGCGCTGGGTCGAACGGCAGACCCGGCCGCGGTCGTGGACCCTCGCTCCCGTGGTGCTGCCGAAGCGGGGCGGTCAGTCCTGCGGCGTGCACCGGCGGTTCATCCCGCAGACCGGACGCACCGTCAACTGCCAGGTCGGGGTCGGCTCCTTCCTGTCCTCGGACACCGAGGACCTGCCCGTTGCCTGGACGATGCTGCTGCCCGAGGAGTGGTGCGGCGCCGCGCAGTGCCGACGGGCCCGGATCCCGGGTGAAGCCGTGGTGGCATCGACGACCGCGAGCGTCCTGGATCTGCTCAACGGTCTCCCGCCGCGCCGCGCCCACCGGCCGATGCCGGTCGTGGCGGACCTGGTCGGATACGTCGACACCTGCACGCTGATCCACGGTCTGGTCGAGCGCGGCCACGACTTCGTCATCGCCGTACCGGCCAACCTGCTGCTCCAGCCCGGGAGCCACCTGGCCGCTCGGCAACGTGCCGAAGGTACGCCGATGCGCGCCGAACAGCTCATCGACGAGCGCACCGGCCCCGCCCCGCACGCGACCGGGCTCGCCTATCTGCCGCGCACCCAGACCAGGCCGGGCCTGCAGCGCACCTATCGCCTGTTCGAGTGCCGCGAACACGACCGGGGCCGACCGGGCGGCTTGTGGCTCACGAACATGCCGAACCGGCCGTTCGACGAGCTCCTCGCGCTGGTCGACGGACCAGCCACCGCGGCCGGCGTCATCGGCCGGATGGAACGCGACTTCGGCCTGCGGGACTTCGAGGGCCGCTCGTACCCGGGCTGGCATCACCACATGACGCTGGCGTCCGCGGCGTACACCTATGACCGGCTGGCCGCGTACCACCTACCGGAGCTGGACCGGCCGTACCTGCGCCAGGTCGCCTAGCTCTTGGGCGTGGTGCTGAAGAGGTGGCCGTAGTCGGTGATCTCGGCGGCAACGTGGGCCGCGTCGGCCAGGTGCAAGGCGTGCCACATGAGCACCTGGTTCGCGGTGACCACGTTGAAGCCGAGCTCATCCTCGAGCGGCTTGATGGTTCCGACGGCGCGAATCCCGTTGCCTGCCACGAGAACGGCGTCCGGGTCGCGCTCGGCGACCGTCGTACGGATCCAGGCGGACAGGTTCGTCGGTGTGATCGCCTTCTGGTTCGACGGCAGACCACAGGGCCCGTGATGTACGACGTCGAACCCGAACTCGCGGAAGTAGTCCGCGCCCTGCTCCGACAGGAGGTCGTCGAACCACGGCGGGTTCACGATCGCGATCTTGCGCGCGCCCAGCGCATGGAAGGCCGCGCGCGCCGCCTTGGTCGTGCCGGTGATCGGGAAACCACGGGTGACCGGCGCGAGTCGCTCGTACAGCTCCGCCTCCCCCTTGGCCTTCAGCACATAGCTGGACGAGGTGAAGCCAAGCGCCAAGACATTCAGCGGGCTGGCGGCCACCAACTCCACTGCCTGGTCCAGGTACGGCGGCTCGACGAACGCGCGAACCGGGTCGTGCGGAATCTTCTCGTCCATCTCGCCGCCGGCCCGCATCGCGGCGAAGTGGATCCGCGATCCGTGGATGGACACCGACGCCGGCGCCATCGCCTGCAGCTCGGCCTCGGGGCCGACGTCGGCATGCGGTACGACGACACCGATCCGGATGCCGGCATCCCAGCCATCGTTGATCATCAGAAGGCCACCGAGTTTGCTTCGGCGGCGAGGCTGCCGCCGCTGACGGTTTCGCTGCCGGACAGGAACTTGGGGTGCTTGGCGCGCATGGTCTCGATGACGTAGTCGTACGGGACGTCGTCGTAGCTGCCGTGGTCGACGAGGAACTCCATCGATCCGCCGCTGCCGTGCGGGTGGTAGAGGCTGTCGGAGATCCCGTCGAACTCGAGGGCCTCCATGCCGTACAGCTTGCAGAGCATCTTGTTGAACACCGGCGTGGCCTTGACCCACTTGCCGTTCAGCTGGACCTGGGTCAGGCCGTGGAAGAAGACATCGCCGCCGATGTGTTCGATCAGCCGCGGCGACGCCAGGTGGTTGCGCACATCGCCGTACACCAGGCGGGACGGGATGCCGAGCGCGCGGACCGCGGCCGCGTACACGACGGACTTGTGCAGACAGAAGCCGGACTTCGCCCGTACCGTGCTCGAGGCCTTCAGCCCGTCGGCGGACAGGTCGGCGCCGTACACCTCATAGAAGATGCCGTCCCGTACGGCGTAGTACAGCTCGATCGCGTTAGTGGTCTGGTCTGCCGAGCGGTCCTTGACGGCGTGGTCGATGAAGGCCTGGACCTCGTCGGTTTCGTAGTCCAGGAAGGCGGTTGAACTGGTCAGGTCGATCATGATTGCTCCTCAAAGGCCCATCAGAGTGGCGATGCGGTTGCGCTGGATCTCGGAGCTGCCGGAGTAGATCGTGCCGGCGATGGAGTTGCGCAGCTCGCGCTCCATCCCGAAGTCGGTGAGCACCCCGCGGCCGCCATGGATCTGGACGGCGTCGAGGGCCGTCTGCAAGTTGGCCTCGGACACGATCGTCTTGGTGGCCGCGAGATCGAAGGCTGCGTCCTGCCCGGCCTCGACCTTGGCGCCGGTGTCGGCCAGCCACTTGCGGGCAGTCTCGACGCGCATCTTCATGTCGGCGAGCTTGTGCGAGATCGCCTGGAACTTGCCGATCGGCTGTCCGAACTGGGCGCGTGTCTTGGCGAACTCGACGGTCTCCTCGAGGCGGCGGGTCATTTCGCCGAGGCTGAGGGAGAAACCGAACAGGACCTCGCGCTTCATCACGTAGTCCAGGACAAGGAAGCCGGCGCCGTGGGCGCCGATGCGGTTGCTGGCGGGGATGCGTAGCTCGTCGAAGGAGAGCGTGCCGATCGGGCTGGTGCGCAGGCCGATCTTGTCCATCGTCGGTCCGACGGTCAGCCCGGGTGTGTCAGCTTCGACGAGCAGGGTGGTCAGGCCGAAGGGGCCTGATTTGCCGGTGCGCACGTAGAGGAGGAACAGGTCGGCGATCGGCGCGTTGGTGATGAACATCTTGCTGCCGTTGACCACGTAGTCGTCGCCGTCGCGATGGGCCACGGTGGAGATGTTGATCGCGTCGGAACCACCGGACTCCTCGGTGATCGCGTGCGCGGTGATCAGGTCACCGGCCATGATCTTCGGCAGGTAACGCTTCTTGAGCTCCGGCGTCGCGAACCGCTGCATCGGGATGCCGACGGAGACGATCTGGGTGGAGGTCGAGAAGGACAGGCCGGCGTCCCGTGAGGTGTAGCCGAGCCCTTCGAGCGCGCGCATCGTTCCGGTCAGGCTGTGGCCGCTACCGCCGAAGTCCGGGGCGAACGGGGCCCGCAGAATTCCGGAGTCCTGGATGGCCTTCCACTTGTCCTGCGGAAAGGCACCGGCCGTGTCCGACTCCTGCAGACCGGCGTTGAGCTGATCGGCCCACGGGGTGGCGAGGTGGAAAAGGTCGTCGTTCAATTCGGTGTCCTCGGTTCGGCTGCTGGGTGGCACCTGTCGGTGGTTGCACTGGGCAACCACCGACAAGCCTTGGCGACTCAGTACTGCGAGAAGCCGTCCGGGGACAGGGTGTGCTTCTCGTTGCCGACGATCGGCGGGTTGAAGACCGAGATCAGGTGCAGGTCCTCGTCGTCGGACGCGATCAGGTAGTGCGGGTCGTGTTGGTTGAGGGCGTACATGCTGCCCTCGACGATCTTGTGGCGGGTGCCGTCCTTCTCGACGATCTCGCCTGAGCCGCCGACGCAGAAGCAGGCCTCGAGGTGGGCGCGGTACTGCAGGGCGCTCGTGGTGCCGCGCCGGACCAGCGTGTCGCAGATGGCGAAGCCCATGCCGTCGGCCTCGGTGAGGACGCGGTAGCTGAGGCCGTTGCCCCACTCGACAGGGGCGATGGTGTCAGTGCTGCGGACGATCATTTCGGGACGTGCTCCTTCTACTGGACGGGTACGACGGAGTGGGTCTGGACGAGGTCGACGATCGCGTCGAGGCTGCGGAAGTTGTCCGGGCCGAGATCGACGTCGTCGAAGGAGACCTGGTAGGCCTCGGTGAGGTGCGAGATGAGGCGGATCAGCCCGAGGCTGTCGATGACGCCGGAGTCGATCAGGGCGTAGTCACCGGTCAGGTCGGAGGCGTCCTCGCCGGCCAGGTACTCCGCGACGACATGGGCACGGATCTCGGCGGCGATGTCCTTGCTGGTCACGTCTGGATCTCCTTCATACGGTTGCTCTTGATCAGGTTTCGGTCGGGCTTGCCCGTCGACGTCCGGGGCAGCGGGGTGTCCGTGATGTGCACGGAGGTCGGAATCGCGTGCCGGGGCAGGTGTTCACCGGCGTGGGTCCGCAGCCGCAGGCTGGAGAGCGTGCTGCTGGGATGCCTGCTGACGTGGGCGTGCAGCCGGACGCCGGCCTGTTCGTCGGGCAGCGGTACGACGACCGCCTCGAGCACCTCGGGATGTGCGGCGATCACCTGCTCGACCTCCTGCAGGTTGGTGCGCACCCCGCGGACCTTCACCTGCCAGTCCGCCCGGCCCTGCAGGCTGTACAGGCCGTCGTCATCGCGCGTGACGAGGTCGCCGGTGCGGTAGAACACGCGGCCGTCGAGCTCGACGAAGGCTGCCGCATTCAAGGCAGTGTTGAGATAGCCGGCGGTCTGGAACGGCGTTGCCACCAACAGCTCGCCCGCTTCGCTGACACGGGCTTCGGTGCCGGCGATGGGCCGGCCGATCGGCATCTTGCCGGTCAGCGTGGCGGGGTCGACCTCGTGGATGAACGAGTCGTTGGTCTCGGTGCAGCCGAAGATGTTGTGGAACTTGGCTTTCGGGAAGGCCACACTCACCTGTGGCAGCAGCGAATCCGGCACGCTGTCGCCGGTGAAGATCACCTCGCGGACCGCGGCGAACGCCGTACCGGCCTCGGCCAGCAGGCGGTAGAGCATCGGGACGCCCTGGATGAAGGTGACCTCGTGGGCCTCGACGAGGGCTTGGATGTACGGCGCGTCCGTGGCTCTGCCCTGATCCACCAGGACGACCCGCGCTCCCAGCTGCAGGAACGACCAGATGTCGAGCAGTGCGAGGTCGAAGTTGAGCGGTGCATAGGAGAGCGCGACATCATCCGAGGTGAGCGCGAACTCCTGCGTGGCCCAGGCCGCGAAAGCGTCGAAACCAGCGGGCGCGATCGGCACGATCTTCGGCGTACCGGTGGAACCTGAGGTGGTGAGGAGCAGGCCGGGCGCCGCCTTGGCGAAGCCGGCCGCCTCCACCTCGTCCTGCGGCACCCGGTCGGCGGTCAGGGTGTCGGACGCGGTCAGGATGTGGGTGGCCCGAGCCTGCTGCGCCAGGCGAGCCAGTGCGGCCGCGCCGAGGTCAGGTGCGGGAGCCAGTACGGCGAGGTCCTCGTGGAAGGCGGCGAGGAGCAGCGCGATCGTCTCGGGTGTCTTGTACGCCGGGACGCAGACCGTACTGCCGGCCGGGATCTCGAGCTGGGTCAGCTGACCGCGGTAGGTCTGGGTGAGGTCGATCAGCTCCCCGTACGTGACGGAGCGGTCGTTGAAGACCAGGGCGGTTCGGTGGGGCCGATGGAGGCCGTGAACAGCGACGGCGTCGGCCAGGCAGGGCGATGGCACGGCGGATTCCTCGCGCTAGGGAAAGTCTCTGGACGGGGTATTGCGGTCCAGAAGCTATCCCGCGAGGTACATGCTTGGTCAAGCATCTACATGGCGAAGTCGTAGTGAGCAGGATCATTGGTGCTTGCGCAGGCAAACAAAAACCCCCGCGCGCCGAGGGCGAGCGGGGGTCGGGGGTGCTGGGCTACGCGGTGCGCAGCGCCTGGACGGTCGAGGCGAGCTCGGGATCGGCGGCGAAACTGTTCAGCGCGGCCGAGAGGACCTCGACATAGGTGGCGTGCGCCAGCTGGTAGCGCTTGCGTCCTTCGTCGGTGATGACCGCGTAGACCCCGCGCTTGTCCGACGGGCACAGATCCTTGAACGCGAAGCCGGCCGTCTCCAAACGCCCTACCAGGCGGGTGATTGACGACTGCCCGAGGCCTACTTTGTCCGCGAGCTCCTGCATCCGCAGCTCGCTGGTCCCGGAGGCGACGAGGTGCTCGAGCGACCGATACTCCGACAGGCCGATGTGGTGCCGGCTCTGCAGCGCCGCGGCCAGCTCACGCTCGACCTGCGTATGCAGCGCGAGCACGCGATCCCAGGCACTGCGATCGGATGTGCGCGGCGGCGCGACCTGCGAGGTTGTCATGGAGCGCGGTCCTCCTCGATTGATTCTTGAACCAGAGTACATGCCCGTGCAACCTCTCGGGGTTTCCCTTGCCCGGGGCTTTGCCGTACAGTCCGGAGCATCGCTTGCATGTACAAGCAATTCTCTGGAGGACACCTCATGCACTGGCTTCTACTCGGCATCGCCGTCGTCTTCGAGGTCGTCGTGGCGATCGCAGCCGGCAAGGCCGACGGTTTCAAGAACCGCAAGTGGACGATCATCACGCTCGTCAGCGGCGCCCTCGGCACCTTCTTCCTCAGCCGTGCGCTGCTGACCTTCAACGTCGGCGTCGGCTACGCGATGTGGACCTCGATCTCCGGGATCGGCATCACACTGCTCGGCGTACTCGTCTTCGGCCAGAAGCTCAGCTGGCGGAAGGGGCTCGGCATCGCGGCGATCATCGCCGGCGTCGTCGGTCTCCAGCTCAGCGGCGCCGCGTAACCCTCCCCCTCGAAAGGAATCCTGCAGATGTCTTCGACCAGCCCCTCCGCAGCCAAGTCCTGGCTGATGCTCCTGCTCGCCGGTGTGTTCGAGATCGGCTACGCGCTCTCGGTCGGCGGAAGCCACGGCTTCACCCGCCTGACCTGGTCGCTCGTCGCCGTCGTGTTCTTCCTGCTCACGCTGTGGGCGCTGAGCGCCGCGCTGCGCACCATCGAGGTCAGCATCGGCTACGCCGTCTGGGCCGGGATCGGCGCAGCCGGTGCGGCGGCGCTGGGCCCGGTCTTCTTCGACCAGAGCCTCACCGTCGTCCAGTCCTTGTGGCTCGGCCTGATCGTCCTCGGGGTGATCTGGCTGAAGCTCGCCGACAAGTTCGACACCCCGAGGGCAGCCGTCGAGCAGCCGCAGGAAGCCCAGAACGCCGGCGTCTGAACGCGTTCCGTACGGCACCCCGGGGTAGCTCGCCCCCGTCCGGGCGGGCACTCCGGGCGTGCTCCCGTCACTACTCCCCCAAGGACACTGCATGCCGAACGACCAGCTGACTCCGCATGTGGCGGAAGCGATCCGGATCAGCCGCGCGCACGTCGCCGAAGGCGGCATCCCGTTCTCCGGGATCGTCGTACGGGACGGCCAGGTCCTGGGCACCGGCTTCAACCGGGTCCTCGAGGACGACGACCCGACCGCGCACGCCGAGGTCGTCGCACTGCGCGCGGCCGCGAAGAAGGCCGGCCGGTTCGGCGTCGCGGGAGCCACGCTGATCGCCTCCGGCGAGCCCTGCGCCCTGTGCTACCTGGCGGCGCTGTATTTCAGCATCGAGCACATCGTCTACGCGTCCGACCGCACGACGGCCGACCGCTACGGCTTCAACTACTCCAGCTCGTACGCCATCTTCGCCAACGACCCGACCACCTGGCCGATCAAGGTGACGCACGCCCCGCTCGAGGGCCACGAAGTCCCGTTCCAGGAGTTCATGACCGGCCGGAAAGGCTGACCCCGATGACTGACCAGGTCACGATCAAGATCTTCTCCGACTACGTCTGCCCGTTCTGCATGCTCGCCGAAGGACCGATCGAGGAGGCGACCAAGGACTTGTACGTCAACATCGAGTGGATGCCCTTCGAGCTGCGAGCGCACCCGCACCCCACCCTGCGCCCCGAAGACGACTACCTCCCCGCCATCTGGGCCCGAGCCGTCTACCCGATGGCCCGCGAGCTGGGCGTAGACATCACCCTGCCCACCGTCTCCCCCCAGCCCTACACGCACCTCGCCTTCGAGGGCTACCAGTACGCCGCCGACCACGGCAAGGGCACCGAGTACACCCACCGCATGTTCCAAGCCTTCTTCCAAGAAGACCAAGACCTAGGCAACCCCGCCGTACTAGCAACCCTGGCAGCAGAAATCGGCCTGGACGGCAACGCCTTCCGAGCCGCCCTGGACAACCGCACCTACCAGTCCAGACACCAAGAAGCCCTCCGCGAAGCCCAGACCCACCAAATCCAGTCCGTCCCCACCATCCTGGTAGGCACCACCCGCCTAGAAGGCGTCCCCACCCCCGCCGCCCTCCGCCAAGCCATCCTCAACACCCAAGCCGACCAACAACTAGCAGCAGCCTCCAAAACCACCTGCAACGTAGACGGCTGCTAGTCGAGGGTTTTGAGGTAGGCCGTTCCGCGGGGGGAGAGTTCGTAGCCGGTTTCCAGGCTGTGGGTGAGGCCTAGGTTTTTCAGTTTGCGGACGTCCAGTTTGAAGGGGGCGGTCTCGCGGCCGAGGGTGGCTGCGAGGTCGGCGGCTCGGGTGGCTGGTTTGGTGGCGATGAGGCGGAGGGTTTGGGTGGTCCAGGCGCCGTGGGGGTTGGTGGCGTCGAAGCGGGCCAGGCGGTCGGTGAGGTCGGCCAGGTCCTCGTCGGTGAGGTCTGTCTGGGCGGCCAGTTCTTCGCGGGGGTCCGGGCCTTTGACGAGGTGGAAGCGGATCAGGAAGGTCGGCCAGGACTCGTCGCCGCGGAGGCGGCGGAGGATGTCGCCGGCGTTGCTGCGGTCCGCGAGGGCGATGTCGGGATCGTTGTCGGCGATCAGCGCGGGGTTGATCTCGCTGACACTGTCGATCTGGATCCGGCCGGCGTTGGTGCGGTAGATCCGTCCCTCGACCACGCGGGCCTCGGACCAGCGGCGGTAGGCCGAGGTGATCCAGCCGTCCTCGACACCTTCACGGTCACGTCCGGCGAACAACATGCTCAGGCCCCCAATGCTTTCGCGACGATCGGGGCCAGCGCGCGCAAGGCCTTGCCACGGTGGCTGATCGCGTCCTTCTCTTCGATCGACAGCTCGGCCGTGGTCCGGTCGTAGCCGTCGGCCTGGAACAGTACGTCGTACCCGAAGCCGCCGGTCCCGCGAACCTCGTGGATCACGGAGCCGCGCATCTCACCCAGCACCAGCTCGTCAGCCGCGTGCGGACGCACGAACGCGACCGCGGCCACGAACGACGCACCGCGCCGCTCGTCCGGCACATCTTCGAGCTGACCCAGCAGCAGCTGGTTGTTCGCGTTGTTGTCTTTGGCCGGCCCGGACCAACGCGCAGACAGTACGCCGGGCATCCCGTTCAGCGCGTCGACGCAGATCCCGCTGTCGTCGGCGATCGACGGCAGTCCGGTCGCGGCCAGCGCGGCATGCGCCTTCAGCAGCGCGTTGCCCTCGAAGGTCGGCTCGGTCTCCGGCGGCTCCGGGTACGGCGGCACGTCGCCGAGCCCGAGCACCTCGATCCCCGGCACGATCGGCGTGAGGATCCGGCGCAGCTCCTCGAGCTTCTTCTTGTTGTTCGACGCCAGCAGAACGCGGGTCATCCGAGGGCCTCCTGCTGCAGCTTCGTGAGGTCCGCACAGCCGGCAAGTCCGAGCGACAGCAGGCTGTCCAGCTCGGCGCGGTCGAACGGCGCACCCTCGGCCGTGCCCTGCACCTCGATGAACTTGCCGTCGCCGGTGATCACCAGGTTCATGTCGGTCTCGGCCCGCACGTCCTCCTCGTAGCAGAGGTCGAGCATCGGGGCGCTGTCGATGATTCCGACGGAGACCGCGGAGACCGTGCCGGTCAGCGGCTCGCTCTTCAGCAGCTTGCGGTCACGCAGGAACGACACCGCGTCGGCCAGCGCGACGTACGCGCCGGTGATCGCCGCCGTCCGCGTGCCACCGTCAGCCTGCAGTACGTCGCAGTCCAGCAGGATCGTGTTCTCGCCGAGGGCCTTGTAGTCGATCACCGCACGCAGCGAACGCCCGATCAGCCGCGAGATCTCGTGGGTCCGGCCGCCGATCCGGCCCTTCACCGACTCACGGTCCGAGCGCGTGTTCGTCGACCGCGGCAGCATCGCGTACTCCGCGCTGACCCAGCCCAGCCCGGAACCCTTGCGCCACCGCGGCACACCCTCGGTCACGCTCGCCGCACACAGCACCCGCGTCTTGCCGAACTCCACCAGGACCGATCCTTCAGCGTGGTCAAGCCACTTCCGTGTCAGGGTTACCGGTCGAAGCTGGTCAGGGGTACGTCCGTCGATGCGAGCCATGGTTCAAACCCTATGCCTCCAGGCGTCTCACCTCCGCATTGGTGAGGGCACCGGAGGCGGGTCGGCGCTGGCTGACGGCCATCCGCGCGACGAACGGGACCAGGTCACCGGCGCGGCGGCCCAGCCACGGAACGCCCTCGCGAACCATCCAGACGGTGTCGGCCCACTTGCTCGGCGGCTTGTACGCACAATCCAGCTCAGGCGGTACGTCGATCCGCACGCCCCGCCGGGTCAGTTCGTCGGCGAACATCCGGGCCAGCTTGCGGTGGCCGAGCTCACCGGGGTGCATCCGGTCGATGCTCCAGAAGTCGCGCCGGTAGATCTCCGGGAAGTCGGCCATGTCGAGCCGGATCCCGCCGTACCGGCTGTAGAGGTCGTCGTAGGCGAGGTTGACCTGCTCGATCCGCTGCCACAGCGGCCGTCCGACCCACTTCGGCAGGCCGAAGATCTTGGCGTGGTCGTGGAACCGGACGGTGAGCAGCAATGCACCGCGCGCGGTCAGCGCCTCGGCACATGTGTGCAGCTGGTCGCGGATCCGGCCGGGGTCGAAGGAGGATCGCAGGGTGTCGTTGATCCCGACGATCAGCGAGGCGAGGTCGATCGGCCCGCTCCCGATCTCGGGGAGCTGCTCGGTCGCGACCAGATCCGTGGTCGCGCCACTGGTCGCGAAATTGGAGAACGTCACACGGTGGGAGCTGCCCAAGGAGTCGGCGAGCAGCGAGGCCCAGCCCCGCCACCCTTCCCCCGGGCGCGCGCCGGCACCGGAAAGGTCGGTCGTACTGCTGCCGTTCATCGGGTCCCCGACCCCAACTGTGGTCGAGTCCCCCAGTGCCACGTAGTGGAGGCTCACATTCCGTCATGGTGACGACACGCGGCGAGGTGCCGCTGTCGGCTGGGTGACCAGGAAGGCAATTTCATACAGAGGACAGGTGATTGAAGGACGGAACTGCTCGGAGTTAGGGTGATTCAAACAACTATGTGCAGGAGTTGCTGGCTGATGACTGATCTTCGACTCGGCGTGGTGGGACTCGGTGCCCGCAGTTACCTCGCGGGATACGCACACCGGCCCGGCGAGGGCAGCGCGATCGTCGCCGTGGCCGACCCGGTCGCCGCGCAGCGGGACCTCGCTCTGGAGAAGTACCCGGAGGCGACCGCGTACGCCGATCACACCGAGCTGCTCGACCAGAAGCTCGACGGCGTCTTCCTGACCACCCCGGACGACCTGCACGAGGGTCCGGCGGTCGACTTCCTCGGCGCCGGGATCCCGGTCTTCGTGGAGAAGCCGCTGGCGATCACCACCGAGGGCTGCGACCGCGTCCTGCAGGCGGCCTACGAGTCCGGCGCCCGCCTGTACGTCGGTCACAACATGCGCCACATGCCCGTCGTACAGACCATGCGCCAGCTGATCCTGGACGGCGCCATCGGCGACGTGAAGGCGATCTGGTGCCGGCACTTCGTCGGCCACGGTGGCGACTTCTACTTCAAGGACTGGCACGCCGACCGCCGTCGTACCACCGGGCTCCTGCTGCAGAAAGGGGCCCATGACATCGATGTGATGCACTGGCTGGCGGGAGGCTACACCAAGCGCGTCAACGCGATGGGCGCCCTGACCCTGTACGGCGGGATCGAGGACCGGCTCGATCGGACCGGCCAGCGGTTCTCCGATTTCGTCAGCTCGGACAACTGGCCCCCGCTGGAGCAGAAGGGCCTCGCCCCGGTGATGGACGTCGAGGACCTCTCGATGGCGAACCTGCTGCTGGACAACGGGGTCTTCGTCACCTACGAGCAGTGCCACTACACGCCGGACTACTGGCGCAACTACACCGTCATCGGCACCCACGGCCGCCTGGAGAACTTCGGCGACACCGCCGGCGGCGTGGTGAAGGTCTGGAACAGCCGCCGTTCCGGGTACCGCGAGGACGCCGACATCGTGGTCGAGATCGCCGGCGAGACCGAGCACCACGGCGGCGCCGACCCGCACCTGGTCAACGAGTTCCTCACCTTCGTCCGCGACGGCGGTACAACGTTGACCTCCCCGATCGCCGCCCGCGCCGCGGTCGCCGCCGGGGTCGCGGCCACCAACTCACTCCGGTCGAACGGCGTACCAATCGACGTACCGGACCTCGATCCGACCCTGATCAGCTACTTCGACAACGGCCAGGTGCGGTGAGGTAGCATTTCTGACGTGACCAGGAACATCATGCGAATGCTGAGCCCTCGATACGGAGGATCCTCGGCCGCGTAGTCACGCGTGCTTGCAGCGAGAGGCCTCCCTGTCGGGGGGCCTCTTCTCATTTCTGCAACCACCCCAGGAGACCTCGCATGTACCCGATCACCTACCTGACCGACTGTTTCGACGGCAACGCCCGCGCGCGGCTCAGCACCCGCATCGGCGCCCTCTTCGGGCAGTCCCCCACGATCATCGCGCTCGACGGCCCGGACCCCGAGTCGTTCGCGGCCTTGACTCTGCTCGACTGCCTGAGATCGACGGAGTCCCTGGGTGAGGCCGGCCACCCGACCATCACCCTGCTCAACCTCGCGCCCCGCGACGGCGGCTGGCCGAACGGCGTCCCGTTCTGCTTCTTCCACTACGGCAAGCACCTCGTCGCCAGCACGTTCAACCCGCGGGCGCTGGCGCTGGTACGGCGGGAGCTCGGGATCACCGAGGTCTTCGTGACCGACATCGCCGAGGTGCTGGCGGCAACCGACTTCGACCCGATCGAGGCCCAGCGCATCACCAACACCCAGTTCCGCAGCCTCTGGTACCTGCCCCTGCTGGCGAAATGGGTCGCCGACGGCCGCGCGGTCCCGGCCACCCGGACCGCGATTCCCGACACTCCGGACGTAGGCCCGATCGTGACCGTCGTCGACAATTTCGGCAACTGCAAGCTCGATCGCGCGCCCGAGGAGATCAAGCTGCCGGGTGTACATCGCTATCCGCACCTGACCGCCGTACCGCGCAACGAGCCCGGGCTCATCCCGGGCAGCTCAAACGTGGCCGAGCTCGTGATCCGCGGCGGTTCGGCGGCGAGCCACTTCGGCCTGCAGCCGGGCGATGCCATCGGGATCGCGGACCGCCAACACTCACCAATTCGCGTCGCGGCTGGTCCGGCACGCTCAGGCGGGGGCCGAAACTCCTGACGGAAGGCAGTTGGTGAGTGGGGGCGGTCCGCCCAACCTGCTAGACAACGGGTATGACTGCGCTCCGGATCGACTACCAGCAGGCGGTTCGGTATCGGCTGGCGGTGAATCGGCTGAGTGAGCGGTTGCCGAGCGGTTCGTATGTGAAGGCCGCTCGGTACGGGCTGCAGGACACGGCGCCGCGGGACGCGTTGGTTGGGCTGCATGCGCGGGTGGACTCGTGTGAGCCTGAGGCCTGGGAGGCGCCGGGGTTGGTGCAGACGTACAGCCCGCGGGCGGCGGTCTATGTGCTGCCTGCGGATGATTTCGGCGTGTTCACGATCGGCCGGATTCCGCTCGATCCTGTGGAGCAGCAGAAGGTGGCGCAGTTGGCCGATCGGATCTGCGGGGAGTTCGCGGGAGCAGAGCGGCGGCGGGGGCATCCGGAGTTGCGGGGTGCTTGTGCGACTGGGCGGTTCGTTCTGCGGTGGACGACGAGTGCCTTGTACGCGCGGGAGGTCGCGGCACCGGAGATCGACTTTCGTGAGGCCCACCTGGAGTTGTGCCGTCGGCATGTGCGCGCATTCGGGCCGACTACCGTGGAGACGTTCAGCTGGTGGGCAGGCTTGTCGCGGCCTGACGCGCGGACCGTGTGGAGCTGGCTGGACGACGAGCTGTTGCCGGTCGAGCTGGAGGGACGAGCCGCAGCGATCCTCGCTGCCGACGAGGACGCCGTACGGTCAGCGCCTGCCGTGACGGGTGCACGGTTTCTAGTGGCTTCGGATCTGCGGTTGTTCGGGGCGGACCGCTACGGGTTGTTCGCCGGGCCCGGGCAGAAGTCCCGGATCGAGTTGAACGATTGGCATCACCCGCATGGGTTGATGGTTGACGGCAAGATTCGCGGCGCCTGGGGACGTCGGCAGGGAGCGGTCGAGCTGCGAGTAGCGGGTGTGCTCAATGCTGACGAGCGGGCCGCGGTCGAGGCGGAGGCGTTGTCGATGCCGATCCCTGGCGCCACGATGTCGATCAGGGTGTCTTGAGCACCACGGCGCGAAGGATTTCGCGGACGGCGGCCGGCTGCTCGCGCCACGGTGAGTGACCGGCGTCCGGGATCAGGTGGAACGCCGGCTGCTGAGCGTGTTCGGCCAGAGCCTGTACGGCGGTGTGCGGGCGCGGGTCACCTTCACCGTGGATGAACGTGATCGGCGCGGGGATCGCGGCGACGTCGTCGGACTTGCGACTGTCCGGCCAGCTGTTGATTTCGCTCATGAGGGTGCGATTCACGGTCCAGTTGATCGGCAGGTCGACGGAAGCGTCCTCGAGGGCCCACTCCATCGCATGCTCGGGATCCGCGTTGTCGGGGAACCAGGCCAGCACCCGGAATTCGATCTCCTCGGCGCGACTCCGAGGACGACCACCAAGGTTCTCCAGGCGGGCGACCTGCTCCGGGGTCATCCGCTGATCGCGGACCGCGGCCTCGCCCGTCCGCCAGTCACCGATGCCGACCCCGTCGAGGTAGACCACTGCGGCCACGTGCTCGGGATACAGCGCGGCGTAGGTGACGGCCAGGGTGGCGCCGAAAGAGTGGCCGATGACAACGATCTTGTCGTGGCCCCAGAACGCCCGCAGTTCATCGATGTCCTGGGCCCAGCGCGCCATCGACAGGTCGTCGGACGCGCCGGATCGGCCGCAGCCCCGCTGGTCGAACCGATGCACGACGGTCAGATCGTCGACCATCCCTGCGAGCCTTGCATGGTCGTCCCAGGTACCCGGACCACCATGAAGGATGATCACCGGCGCGGCGGCAGGGGTCGCCGTACCGGTTGTTGCGGTCCACAACGGGACTTGGTCAGATGTCGAAAACTGCATGTGGGGTCGCAATCTCGATCGGTCCCGAATAGGTGCGCCGGGCGTTCTCAGCTTGGGTCACCCGGTTGTACCACGGCGGGACGTGCGTGATCACGAGCTTTTTCACACCGGCCTTCTTGGCATGTTCGCCGGCGTCGGACGGGGTCAGGTGCAGGTCGACCGGGTTGTTCGGATTCTCGTCCTGCAAGGCGGCCTCGGACAGCAGCAGGTCGGCACCGCGAGCCAGCTCGATCAGTGCGTCGTTCGGCCCGGTGTCACCCGTGTACACCAGCACCTTGCCGGCGTACTCGACGCGAATCGCGTACGCCGGGACCGGGTGCACCATCGGTGCGGTCCGGACCGTGAACGGGCCGATCTGCTGAGAGTCCTGCCAGGTATGGAATTCCAGCTCCTCCTCCATGCCGGGATCGACGGGAAGGTCATAGGCCAGGGCCATCCGCTCCGCCGCACCGGGCGGGGCGAACACGGGGATGCGGGGAATCGGTGAACCCGGTGCGTACTTCGCCGCGACATAGAGGCCACACAGGTCCATACAGTGGTCAGGATGCAAGTGGGACAGGCCGATCGCGCCGATCTGCGGGACGGCAAGGTGCCGCTGGAGCGATCCGAGAGCACCACTGCCGAGATCGAGGACCAGGTGGAAATCCTCGGCAGTGACCAGATAGCTCGAGGCGGCCGAGTCCGGCCCGGGGACGGACCCGGAGCAGCCGAGCACGGTGAGCTTCATATCTTGAAGATTACCGGCGGGTTGCCGGGTTCGCAGGAGAACCGGTCGCGTCGCGGAAGAGCTGATCCAGTTGCCTGGCTATGATTTCGCGCACATCACGGGCAGATCTGGTGCCGAGGACAACATCCAGGGCGAGCCCGGTCACAGCGGAGACCAGCACGTCGGCGGTCGAGGTGACATGGACGCCGGGGCGCAGTCGCTCCTGCTCCTCGGCGTACCGCAGGACGAGGGCGACGAAGTCCTCGAGCGAGCGATCGCCGCTCAGGAAGACCGCGGCCAGCGCGGGATCGCTCAGGCTCCGCGCGAAGTAGCCGGTCATCGCGCGCAGGCTCAGCCGCCGGTGCGCGTCGAGCGGGAGGAATTCGTCCAGGATCGCGCGCAGCAAGGCTTTCGGGTCGGTCAGGTCGGCCTGGATCCGGCCGGCCGCGAGCTGTTCGTTGGTGCGATGCAACAACTCCAGCGAATCGACGAGCAGCTGGTGCTTGGTTCCGAAGTGATGTTGCACAACGCGCACCGACACCCCGGCAGCCGCCGCCACCGATCGCATGCTGACCGCGTCCAGCCCCTGGTCGGCCGCGATCCGCCACACCACCTCGGCGATCTCGGTACGGCGCTCGGTCCGGCGGTCGCTCTCGGGAACCTCGGCCACGGGTGTCCGCCGAGCGCGGTAAGCCTTGGCCTGACAGGCCCGCGAGCAGTAGACCGGCCGCCGGCCACGCTCCGGCGGACTCAGCGGCTGTCCGCAGACCCGGCACATTTCATCACGCACGACCCCAGTCTATTCGTGACGTAATGGCAGTTTTCAAGACTAAAGTCGCACTCGACCGTTGGTACGGTCGTATCCATGAACGAGGGAATGTACCGACTGGTGATGTTCGTGGTGGCGTTCTTGGGGATCTGGGAGGGCATCGTCGCGCTGATCTTCCGGCTCTGGACCGACAAGGGACCGAGCGTGCTCACCGCCGCCAACTACCTGGACGCGCCGTGGTGCTACGTCGTCGCCGCGGGGACGATCGTGGTGGCATTCATCCTGCTGGCGGTGCTGGAGCAGGGTCGGGCGCGGGCAGAGGCCTAACGCACCCAGGCGAACTGGTCTACTCCGGACAGGACCGGGCCGAGGAAGCGGGAGCCGATCGCCTCGAACTCGGCCGGCGTACCGGTGGTGACGAAGCGATGCTTGGGCTCGGCCAGGTCGTCGGCACGGAGCAGTCCGGTCTTGGTCAGCACGCCGTACACATCCTTGGCGCACTCCTCCGCGCTGCTGACCAGCGTGACGCGGTCACCGACGACGTACTGGATCACGCCGGTGAGCAGCGGGTAGTGCGTGCAGCCGAGGATGAGCGTGTCGACCCCGGCCTCGACCAGCGGGTCCAGATACTCATGGGCCGCCTCCAGCAACTCCGGACCCGAGGTCACCCCGGACTCGACGAAGTCGACGAACTTCGGGCAGGGCCGCGTGATCAGCTCGACCTGCGGCGCCGCGGCGAACGCGTCGTCGTACGCCAACGAGGTCGCCGTGGCATGGGTGCAGATCACGCCGACCTTCTGATTGCGCGTCGCCGCAACCGCCCGCCGAGCCGCCGGCAGAATCACCTCGACCACCGGTACGTCGTACCGCTCGCGAGCATCTCGCAACATCGCGGCACTGGCCGAGTTGCAGGCGATCACCAGCATCTTCACCCCGGCCTCGACCAGGTGATCCAGGCACTCGAGCGCGTACTCACGAACCTCAGCGATCGGCTTCGGCCCGTACGGCTGGCGGGCCGTGTCGCCGAGATACAGGATCGGCTCATGCGGCAACTGATCCAGCACCGCGCGGGCGACGGTAAGACCGCCGAAGCCTGAATCGAAGATCCCCACCGGCGCGTCTGTCACCCAGCAGAGTTTACAACTCCCAGCGCGCGTGATTTCGCCAGTAGTCGAGCAGCGCCGGGTCACCCGCCAGCTGAACATCGGTCGGCGGGGTCCGGTTCCAGAGCGTGAGGTAGACAGCGCTGGCCGGCCCAACGAGGCGGAGGTCGACCGGACCACCGCTGTCCGGCGCGACGGTGCAGTCCGCCGGGCCCACATGGAGCAGCGAGCCGGCGGCCGCGATGGTGAACCCCGGATCGGCCCGGAGGCTCAGCGCGGTGAACGCCAGCAGCTCGGCGATCCCGTCCCGGGCGAACGCCGCCTCGTACGGCGTGATCTCGGCACCGGCCGCGAGCTGCACATCGGCCCGGTGGATCGCGGTCTCATGGGCGTTGCGGCGGGCCCAGAACAGCAACGGCGACTCGGCCGGCAGGAAGCTGAAATAGGCGGTCTGCGGGTCCGCGGCCAGGAAGGCTTCCGCGAGCTCAGCCCTGGTTCCGGCGTACCAATCGACCAGATCGGTGCCAGCGGGCGGCGATACGAACCAGCTCTGCTTCGCGGCCTCAGTGGGCGGATGCGGATTCCCCGTGCGCAGGTAGTCGGTGACACCCCGCGCCAAGCCACCGACGTGCTTGAGCAGTCCGCCAACCGTCCAGCCCGGACAAGTCGGTACGGCGGCATCCAGGCCGGCCGCCAGCGCTGCCTCGACAAGCCGCTGCGACTCCAGCTGTGACGTGGCCAGGTACTCCGCGAACCCGACCGCGCGCTCCGCCCCACTCTCGCCCGAGACATCGCTGCCGTCCCGAAGAACTCGGTACGCCGCCATCATCGGGCTCCTAGCTGCCGCAGTACGCCGAGGTCGTCGCGGCTGGCCCAGTGTTCGGCGATCAGGCCGTTCTCCAGCCGGAACAGGTGGAAGTGCCGCCAGATGATCGGCGTACCGGCCGGCTCGATTCCACTCAGGAACGGCAGCCGGGAGCCCTGGTGCGAGCCGGTCAGGTCGAGCTTGACCGTGACCAGATCGTGCTCGGCGATCAGCACCGGGCCGGTCCACTGCCAGTCCGGGAAAGACTCCCCGATCCAGCTGAAGACCTCCTTCCACCAGGCGATCCCGGCGTTGCCGCTGACGTGGTCGACCGTGTCCGCGGTGAACAGTTCATCGAACACCTCGAGCTTGCGGTCGTTGCCGGCCTCGACCCACCGCCGTACGACGGTCTTGTTCTGCTCCATGCCTACGAGCATCCGCCGGGACGCGCCCGGTCGCCACCGACAAACGCCCCGACAAACACCTGGGCGACGACTACGCTTTCCAGGTGGCAGCTGGGGAGTTCGGGGATCTGCTTCGGCACTTCCGGCAGCGGGCGGGGCTCACGCAGGAGGAGCTGGCCGACCGGTCCGGGGTGAGCGTCGACGCGATCGGCCTGCTCGAACGCGGCGAACGGCAGCGCCCACAACGCCGTACCCTCGCGATCCTCGCCGACGCGCTGACCCTCGGCCCCGCGGACCGGGAACGGTTCGAGGAGGCCCGCCGAGGATCCCGGCTGGTGCAGGCCGCGGAGACGCTGCGGGTGCCGATCCCGGCCGGTGCGCTGCTCGGCCGCGACGCGGAACTTGCCGAGGCGACTGAGCTACTGGCCGATCCGGCGACCCGGCTGCTGACCCTGACCGGCCCGGGCGGAGTCGGCAAGACCAGGCTCGCGATCGCCATCGCGGCCGAGCTCGCCGACGTGGTCTTCGTCCCGCTGGCCGACCTCCGGACCCCGGAGGCCGTGGCCCCGCAGATGCTGCGCTCACTCGGTCTCAAAGAACACCCCGGTACGCCGCCCGCCGAGCGCCTCGCCACCGCGTTACGGGCAACCGGGACCGTGCTGCTCGTGGACAACTTCGAGCACCTCCCCGAGGCCGCCGCGCTGGTCGCGGACCTGCTCGCGACCTGCCCGGATCTCCGGGTGCTGGCGACCAGTCGAACCGCACTACAGGTCGGCGCCGAACGGCTCCTGGCGGTCCGGCCGTTCGTGATCCCGGGATCCTTGCCGACCGACGCGGTCGACCTTCCAGCGCTCCGGATCTTCGCCCGCCGCGCGAGTTCCGCCGTACCGGGATTCGTCCTGACGCCCGACCAGATCGACCCGGTGGCGGCGATCTGCCGCCGGGTCGACGGACTGCCGTTGGCAATCGAGCTGGCCGCGCCCTGGCTGCGCGTGCTGACTCCGGCCCAACTGCTGGCCCAGCTGAGCGATCTCGAACTGCTCGCGGGTGGCGCGCGCGATCTGCCCGAGCGGCATCGCACTCTGCGCGACACACTCGAGTGGAGCAGCCGGCTGCTGACCGAGCGGCAGCGCGAAATCCTCGCCGGGCTGTCGGTCTTCACCGGAGGCTTCACCACGGAGGCAGCGCTCGCGGTCACCGGCGCCGGGCTGCCCGATTTCGTGGCGTTGATCGACGGCAGTCTGGTGACGCCTGAGCCCGAGCGGTTCCGTCTGCTGGAGACGGTTCGGCAGTATGCGACCGAGCAGCTCGAACCGGCCGGGCACGCGCGCTTCGCCGCACTGCACGCGGCGTATTTCCTCGAGTTCGCCGGCCGGGCCGAGCTGGTCGGACCAGCCGAGAACGCTTGGAAACAACGGCTTGCGGCCGACGATGCGAACCTGCGAGCCGCGGTTCAGTACACCTTGGCGAGCGGTGACACCGCGCGCTCCATCGAGTTTGCCCGCTATCTGTGGCGGTACTGGGGCTGGACCGGGCAGATCACCGAGGCGGACGGCTGGCTGGCACAGGTTCGGGCCCTCCTCGACGCGACCGTCGAGCCGCTGGTGCGAGCCGAGGTGCTGCTCTGGAGCGCGACCGTGGCCCGGCTGCTCGGGCACTTCGATCAGTCGGAGCAGCTCTGTCACGAATGCCTGGCGCTGGAGCCGGAGACCGGGCATGCTCCCACCCTGGTCGCTGCCGAACACAACCTCGGCATCCTCTGCTACGAACTCGGCCGGTACGACGAAGCCGCGGCCTACTACCGGTCAACGGTCGGCAACGCCCGCCGGACCAGCAGCGGCTACGGCCTGCCGTTCGGCCTGGTCAGCCTCGGCGACGCGGAGTGGCGGCTGGGGCATGCGGAGAACGCGCGATCGTCGTACCTGGAAAGTCTGGAAGGGTTTCGGCGGATCGATCATGACCGCGGGATCGCACAGGCCCTGCTCGGATTGGGACGGCTGGCCGCGGACAGTGCTGACCTGGACGAGGCCCACGACAAAATTGCCGAGGCCATCCGGCTGACGGCCGGGCAGCGTGACCCGCTGACGGCTGACTGCCTGGAGGCTCTTGCGGCGTACTACGACGCGGTGGGTGCCGCCGAACCGGCAGCCGAGGCGGCCACGGCGGCGCGGATTCTGCGCGACGAGATTGGCGCGGTCTCTTCCTGAGCCGTAACCAGGGCCGGATTCGGGTCGTTCAAGAAGACACCCAGTCCCTTCTCTTGAAACGACACGCCGAACCTTGTCCACATCTTTACGTTATGCAATTGCCAACAGCCGTGATCCGGGTCACTCTGGACCGATGTTCGTCCGACCCGCCCTCGAGCTGCCATGACTCTGGCGCATCACTTCGTGGCGGTGCTCAGCAGCACCGCCGGACCGAATCCGCAACCTGATCACGTCTCCGCCTCCGGGCAGGCCGCGAACCAGGCTGCCGAGACCAACAGCACGGCCGCAGACATCGCGTCGTCCCTCGGGACGACCGGGACCCTGTTGCTGGTGCTGATGGCGGCGTTCTTCTTGTACGTCGTCTCGCTGTCGCTGCACCCGAACGCCAAATGCAATCGCTGCAAGGGCGCCGGGCGTCATCACGGTGGCATCTTCAGTTATGCCCAACGACCCTGCACGAGCTGCAAGGGACGCGGTGTCCATCCCCGGATCGGCCGCCGGATCCTCTTCAAATCCCCATAAGAACAAAGACTTCTCAGGCCCAGAGCTGGCCTTCGAGGCGGTCCTCCGCCTCGTCGACCGTGCCCTCATAGGCACCGGTCGACAGGTACTTCCAGCCGCCGTCGGCGACCACGAAGGCGATGTCGGCCCGCTCACCGTCGCGCACGCACTTGGCCGCCTGGCCGAGCGCGGCGTGCAGGATCGCGCCGGTCGAGACGCCGGCGAAGATGCCCTCGTTGTCGAGCAGCTCCCGCACCCGCCGGACGGCGTCGCGGGGTCCGACCGAGAAACGGGCATCGATCAGCGAAGCGTCGTACAGCTCCGGGACGAAGCCCTCCTCGAGGTTGCGCAGACCGTAGACGAGCTCGCCGTACCGGGGCTCGGCGGCGACGATGCGCACCTCGGGCTTGTGCTCACGGAAGAAGCGGCCGGCGCCCATCAGCGTGCCGGTCGTGCCGAGACCCGCGACGAAATGCGTCACCGACGGCAGGTCGTCGAAGATCTCCCGCGCGGTGCCGTCGTAGTGGGCGGCCGCGTTCGACGGGTTGCCGTACTGATAGAGCATCACCCAGTCCGGGTGGTCCTCTGCGACCTGCTTGGCGACCCGGACCGCTTCGTTCGAACCGCCCGCGGCTGGGGACGAGATGATCTCCGCGCCCCACATCCGCAGGATCTGGCGGCGCTCCTGCGAGGTGTTCTCCGGCATCACGCAGACCATCCGGTAGCCGCGCAGCTTGGCCGCCATCGCGAGCGAGATCCCGGTGTTGCCCGACGTCGGCTCCAGGATCGTGTTGCCCGGCCGGAGCCGGCCGTCCTTCTCCGCGTCGAGCAGCATCCGCAGCGCCGCCCGGTCCTTGATCGAACCGGTCGGGTTGTGGTCCTCGAGCTTGGCCCACAACCGTACGTCGGCCGACGGCGACAGCTTGGGCAGCCCCACCAGCGGCGTGCCCCCGACCGAGTCGAGCAGGCTGTCGAAGCGCATGCTCAGCCGCCGGCGACCGCGGGCAGGACCACGACCACGTCGCCGTCCTTCACCCCGGTCTGCAGACCACCGGTGAAGCGCACGTCCTCGTCGTTCACGTACACGTTGACGAACCGCCGCAGCTCCTCCGGCTCCCCCTCGACGATCCGCTCCTTGAGCCCGGGGTGGCTGCCGTCCACGTTGTCGATGAACGCCGCCAGCGTCTCCCCCGCCCCGGTGACCAGCTTCTCGCCGCCGGTGAAGGTGCGCAGGATCGTCGGGACCCGCAACTCGATCGCCATCTCAGTTCTCTCCCGTTTCGCTGCTGTCTAATTCGTTGCTGTGTCGTTCGGTGTGGGCCGTGACGACCTTGACCTCTTCTTCGGTGACCGTGCCGTCGACGATCCGGTACGACCGGAACTCGACCGGACCGTCGTACGTGAGTGACTCGGCGCCGTCCCGCGTCGACACCAGCACGTAGTGCGCGTCCGGGACGCGCGCCTCGGAGATGTCGGTCCGCGACGGGTACGCCTCGGTCGCGGTGTGCGAGTGGTAGATCACGACCGCCTCCTCGTCGTTGTCCCACATCTCGTCGTACAGCTTCTTCCAGTCGTCGTTGTCGAACTTGTAGTACGTCGGCGACCGCTCCGCATTCAGCATCGGCACCACCCGCACCGGCCGGTCCGACCCCTCCGGCCCCACGATCACCCCGCACGCCTCGTCCGGGTGATCCCGCCGCGCATGCGCCACGATCGCGTCGTACGCCGCCCGCTCGATGATCAACACGCCTCCACGGTACGGCGACCGCCGGACCGACCCTGACAACCGCAGGGTCGGTCCAGTATGTGGACTACCAGCGGTTGTGGATCTGGGGGCGGATGAGGTCGTCGTAGATCTCTCGTACGGCGGTCTGCTGCTCGTCGGTGAGGGGGGCCAGGGCGGCTGCGGCGATGTTGCCGGCTACCTGGGTGGGGTTGCGGGCGCCGGGGATGACGACGGAGACGCCGGGCTGGTCGATGATCCAGCGGAGGGCGAACTGGGCCATGGTGGCGCCGGCGGGGAGCCAGGGCATCAACCGTTGGACGGCTTCGAGGCCGGTGCCGAAGTCGACGCCGGAGAAGGTCTCGCCGACGTCGAAGGCCTCGCCATGGCGGTTGTAGGTGCGGTGGTCGTCGGCGGCGAAGACGGTGTTCTCGTCGTACTTGCCGGAGAGCAGACCGCTGGCGAGCGGGACGCGGGCGATGATGCCGACGCCCGCCTCCTGGGCCGCGGGCAGGACCTCGTCGAGCGGCTTGAGGCGGAGCGCGTTCAGGATGATCTGGATGCTCGCCACGTTCGGGCGCGCGATCGCGGTCAGCGCTTCGGCGGTGGTCTCGACACTCACGCCGTACGCCGCGATCCGGCCCTCGTCGACCATCGCGTCCAGGTCGTCGAAGACCGCGTCGGTCGAGTACACGGCGGTCGGCGGGCAGTGCAGCTGGACCAGGTCGATGGTGTCGACCCCGAGGTTCTGCCGGGAGCGGTCGTTCCAGGCGCGGAAGTTGGCCGGGTTGTAGTTCTCCGGCAGCTGCTCGACCCGGCGGCCCATCTTGCTCGCCACGGTCAGGCCCTCGTGTTCCTTGAGGACCTGACCGACGAGCCGCTCGCTCCGGCCGTCGCCGTACACATCGGCGGTGTCGATGAACGTCACGCCGCCCTCGATCGCCGACCGCAGTACGGCGAGGGCGTCGCTCTCGTCCACCGACCCCCAGTCGGCGCCCAGCTGCCAGGCGCCGAGCCCGACCACGCCTACATCCCGACCGGTCCGTCCAAGCTTCCGCGTCTCCATGAACGCAACATTAGGACCTGAGGTCGAGCTCCAATTCAGAGCCCTCTTGTACGGCGAGGTCGGTGGCGAGCGTCTCGCGCATGATCAGCTCGCGGTGGGTTTCGACGGCTGCGGCCATCGCGGGTTCGGCGGTCACGGTCAACCGGATGCGATCGGTCACCTCGAGCCCCGAATCCCGCCGGGCCTGCTGGATCGAGCGGATCACGTCGCGCGCCGTACCCTCGGCTTCCAGCTCAGGCGTGATCGTCGTGTCGAGGACCACGAAACCGCCGCTCGGCAAGAGTCCGCTCGACCCGTCGGCGTCCGTTGCCAGCGTCGTCTCCAGGGCGTACTCCCCCTCGACCAGCTCGATGCCCCCGGCAACCACCACGCCGGCCTCGGACACCGACCAGTCTCCGGACTTCGAAGCCTTGATCGCGGTCTGCACCGTCTTCCCCAGCCGCGGACCGGCCGCGCGCGCGTTGACCGTCAGCCGTTGCGACACCGGCGCGTCGACCGCGTCCACCGAGGTCAGCACCACCTCACGGACGTTCAGCTCCGCGGCGATCAGCCCGGTGAGCGCCTGCAGATCGGCAGATGTTGCCACAGTCAACTTCTGCAGCGGCTGCCGCGCGCGGATCCCGGTCGCCTTCCGGATCGCCGAGGCGACCGAACACACCTCCCGGGCACGCTCCATCCGCTCCACCAGCTCCGGGTCGTCCGGCAGCTTGCCGACGGTCGGCCAGTCGGTCAGGTGCACCGACCGCTCGCCGGTCAGCCCGCGCCAGATGTCCTCGGCAACCAACGGCAACAGCGGTGCGACCGTCCGGCACAGCGTCTCGAGCGCCGTGTAGAGCGTGTCGATCGCCGCCTGCTCACCCGCCCAGAAACGGTCGCGGGAGCGCCGGATGTACCAGTTCGTGAGCACGTCGACGTACGAGGTGATCGCGTCGCAAGCCGAAGCGATGTCATACCGGTCGAGTTTGTCCTGGATGTCGGTGACGAACAGCCGCAGCCGGGCGAGCAGGTAGCGATCGAGCAGATCCTCGGGCTGCTCGGCGGCCTGGCCTTCGCGGTCGGCCGCATTCGCGTAGAGGGCGAAGAAGGACCAGGCGTTCCAGAGCGGGATCAGCACCTGCCGGACACCCTCGCGGATGCCTTCCTCGGTGACGATCAGGTTTCCGCCGCGCAGGATCGGGCTCGACATCAGGAACCAGCGCATCGCGTCCGCGCCGTCCCGGTCGAACACCTCGCGGACGTCGGGATAGTTCTGCAGCGACTTGCTCATCTTCTGCCCGTCGCTGCCGAGCACGATCCCGTGGCTCAGCACCGACTTGAACGCCGGCCGGTCGAACAACGCCGTACCGAGAATGTGCATGGTGTAGAACCAGCCACGCGTCTGCCCGATGTACTCGACGATGAAGTCGCCCGGGAAGTGGCTCTCGAACCAGTCCGTGTTCTCGAACGGGTAGTGCACCTGCGCGAAACTCATCGACCCCGAGTCGAACCAGACATCCAGTACGTCGGACACCCGGCGCATCGTCGACTTCCCGGTCGGGTCGTCCGGGTTCGGTCGGGTCAGCTGATCGACGTACGGGCGGTGCAGGTCCTCGACCTTGACCCCGAAGTCACGCTCGAGGTCCGCGATGGATCCGTAGACGTCGATCCGCGGGTACGCCGGATCGTCGGATCGCCAGACGGGGATCGGCGAACCCCAGAAGCGGTTCCGGCTGATCGACCAGTCGCGGGCGTTGCTCAGCCACTTGCCGAACTGGCCGTGCTTCACGTGCTCCGGGGTCCAGGTGATGTCCTCGTTCAGCTCGACCATCCGGTCGCGGATCGCCGTCACCTGGACGAACCAGCTCGAAACCGCCTTGTAGATCAGGGGATTCCGGCACCGCCAGCAGTGCGGGTAGCTGTGCACATAGCTGTCCTCGCGGATCAGCGCCCCGGCCGCCTTGAGGTCGCGGATGATCGGGCGGTTGGCCTCGAAGACGTGCAGACCCTGGTACGGCGGGACCACGCTGGTGAACCGGGCTCCGTCGTCGACGGTCAGGATCGTGGGGATCCCGACGGCATCGCAGGCGAGCTGGTCCTCCTCGCCGTACGCGGGTGCCATGTGTACGACGCCGGTGCCGTCGTCGGTCGTCACGTGCTCGGCCGCGATCACCTGGAAGGCGTTGGGGGCGTCGGCGAAGAAGTCGAAGAGCGGGGTGTAGCGCTTGCCGATCAGCTCCGCACCCTTGAGCCGCCGAATCACGTCGCCGCTCAGGCCGGCCGAGTCGCCGTGCTGACCGACATACGACGCCAGACGCGCTTCCGCCAGGATCGTGGGCCGCCCCTCGGCGTCGTTCACCACCACGTAGTCGAGGTCCGGACCGACCGCCATCGCGAGGTTGCTCGGTAGCGTCCACGGGGTGGTCGTCCAGGCGAGCAGGCGCTCCCCGGTCTCCAGCTCGACGGCGACCGTCACCGACGGGTCCTGCCGCTGCTGGTAGACGTCGTCGTCCATCCGCAGCTCGTGGTTGGACAGCGGGGTCTCGTCGTTCCAGCAGTACGGGAGGACGCGCAGGCCCTCGTAGACCAGGCCCTTGTCGTACAGGGTCTTGAACGCCCAGATCACCGACTCCATGTAGTCAGGACTGAGCGTCTTGTAGTCGTTGTCGAAATCCACCCAGCGGGCCTGGCGGGTGACGTAACTGCGCCACTCGTCGGTGTACTTCAGCACCGACTCCCGGCAGGTCGCGTTGAACTTCTCGATCCCCAGCTCGAGGATCTCCGCCTTCGTCTTCAGCCCCAGCACCCGCTGAGCCTCCAGCTCAGCCGGCAACCCGTGCGTGTCCCACCCGAACCGCCGCTCCACCCGGGCCCCACGCATCGTCTTGTACCGAGGCACCAGATCCTTCACGTACCCCGTCAGCAGATGCCCGTAGTGCGGCAGCCCGTTGGCGAACGGAGGCCCGTCGTAAAAGACGAACTCCTCCCCCACCCGCCGCTCCACCGACCCACGAAAAGTGTCATCCGCCTCCCAGAACGCCAGCACCTCCCCCTCGATCTCCGGAAAATCCGGAGCCCCACCCACCCTGCCGCCAGTCCTCGGATAGCTCACCCCCGCATGCTACGCAGGAGCCGTCCCTCCCGAGTACGTCAATACCTAGGAAGGACGGCTCCGTCGGCTCAACCGGTCTTACGCCATTCGCCACAACGCTCGGTTTTAAAGGCCTTGTCAGACTTCTTGATGACTACGGTCTGCGGCCCGCTACTCAGATTGTTCGCGATGATGCCGCCGAGGTCGCCATCCAGGCTGGACATCCGCGCCCAGTAGCAGTCACCGCCACCGGCCGACTTGTACTTGCCTGGCTTGATGTCGACTCCGACCTCGTAGGTGCCGTCGTCAGTGATCGCCGCCGACGCCTGCGGCGGCTGCGCAGTCACGGTCTTTGCCGGTGGCGCAGGCTTCGTGACGGTGACCGGAGGAGCAGTTACGGTCACCTCCTCGCCGGGCTTTGCTGCGGTCGTCACCGTCACTGTCGGCGCCGGAACGCCGGAGCTCAGGGCCGCCGCCGAGGTGGTGTCGGCCCCGGCGTTGCCCGCCACCGCACCCACTGTGAAGATGATGAGCCCGCCCAGGGCACTCCACCCGATCGTGGCGGCGCGGCTCCTCGGCTTGTGCTGCTTCGGCCCTCGCGGCGCCGGCCCACCTGCTGGATACTGCGGATGCCCGAGTGCCGGGCTCGGCTGCTGCCCAGGTGCACCGTACGGCGGCAGCCCTTGTGCGTCGAACGGCCGATTCGGATCCTGCGGATACTGCTGAGACATCGCAATTCCTCCCCATCCCCGAGCCCCCCTCGGGATCTGCCAGGAAGCTAACGCTGTGTGAGGATTTCCGCCAGCCCCCGTCACCCCAAGCGAGAAATGATCACCCATTCGTTACATTCCGTAACATTGGTCTCCTCGGAACGACCAGGTCGCTCGTCGGCGGACCGCCCCCACTGTCCAACCTCGGCTGGCACCCCACTTCCACGCGTGAAGCCGCCTCGGCAAATCGCTCACCAGCTACTTGATCAGTGCCGGCGATCCGGCCGCTGGGCGTAGACATGAACGGGTAGTGGTCGCCGGTCGGGCTCAGGTACGCCGTCCAGTGCGCTCAGGCAAGAGCCTGCGATCGCCGCCGCCTGGACTACTACCCGTCCGTCGGTACGCCGGCCAGCCGGCATAGGTGCTGTCGCCGCCGGAGGCGGTGTCGTTTCAGCGCATGTTGTGGAGGAGAGCTGACTGGAGGTAGCCGAGCCAGTCGTAGAGGTCGTAGGTGAGGCGGCGGGGGTCGTCTTCGGGGAGTTTCTCCCAGGTGACGTGGTCGTCCTCGTCCTTGATGTCCAGGCGGGTGCCGATGGCCAGGCGGAGGTCGTTGAGGGCCCGGAGCCAGGAGAGTTGCTCGTCGGGCTCGAGGGCGATCTCGTCGGCGCCGGACTCCTCGAGGGCGGAGAGGACGCGTTTGGCGTCGGTGATCTTGCCGTCGCGCAGGCCGCGTTCGGTGAAGCGGCGGAACTCACCGGACGCCATGTCGTCGGAGCCGTAGGCGTCGGGGAAGAGACGCTGCAGGACGATGTCCTCCGGCGGGGAGGTCGGGCCGTCGGAGTCGAGCAGTGCCGCCAGCGGGTCGCTGGACTGGGTGGCGCGCGGAGGCATGCCGTCGTACAGGAGCTCGACCAGGTTGCGGAGCAGGTTGGCGAGGATGTCGGCCTCGTGCTCGGCGAAGCTGACCGCGACGATCTTGCGGCGCTTGCGGAACCGCGTCACGACTTCTCGCAGGTGGCCCACAGGCCGTAGGAGTGCATCGCCTCGACGTCGCGCTCCATGGCTTCCCGGTTACCGTTCGACACCGCCGACTTACCCTCCTCGTGGACCTGCATCATCAGCTTCTCCGCCTTGGACTTGGAGTAGCCGAAGTACGTCTGGAAGACGAACGTGACGTAGTCCATCAGGTTCACCGGATCGTTCCAGACGATCGTCACCCAGGGTGGGCTCAGCTGGATCGCCTCGTCGACTTCGGGGCTCGCGAGCTCGCTCGGTGCGGTGGTCACTGACCCATTCTCTCCACTACTGGTTCCGTCGGCGCAATAGGCTGCCCTTGTGAACACCTCGACCGCGCTCCTGACGGACCACTACGAGTTGACCATGTTGCAGGCCAGCCTGGCCGACGGCTCGGCGCAGCGCCGCTCGGTCTTCGAGCTGTTCGCCCGACGGCTGCCCGACGGCCGCCGCTACGGCGTCGTCGCCGGGGTGAACCGGCTGCTCGACGCCCTCGAACAGTTCCGCTTCGACGAACGGGCGATCGCCTTCCTGGCCGACCGGGGTGTCGTCGACCAGGTTACCCGCGACTGGCTCGCCGGCTACCGCTTCACCGGTGACATCGCCGGGTACGCCGACGGCGAAATCTTCTTCCCCGGATCCCCGGTGCTCGTCGTGGAGTCGAGTTTCGCCGAGGCGGTGCTGCTGGAGACCGTCTTCCTGTCGATCCTGAACCACGATTCCGCGGTCGCCTCGGCCGCCTCCCGGATGACCTGGTGGGCCGGCGGCCGCCCCTGTATCGAGATGGGCTCCCGGCGGACCCACGAGGAGGCCGCGGTCGCCTCCGCGCTGGCGGCGTACATCGCGGGCTTCGCGACCACCTCCAACCTGGAGGCCGCGCACCGCTACGGCATCCCCAGCGCGGGGACGTCGGCGCACTCGTTCACCCTGCTGCACGACACCGAGAAGGAGGCGTTCACCTCCCAGGTGGATGCCCTCGGCAAGCGCACCACCCTGCTGGTCGACACGTACGACGTCGCCGAGGCGGTCCGGACCGCGATCGAGATCACCGGCCCCGAGCTCGGCGCCGTACGGCTGGATTCCGGCGACCTGCCGTCGCTGGCCGGCCAGGTCCGCGAGCAGCTCGACGCCCTCGGCGCGACCAGGACCCGGATCATCGTGACCTCGGACCTCGACGAGTTCCAGATCGCCGCGCTCGCGCCGGCCCCGGTCGACGGCTACGGCGTCGGTACGTCGCTGGTCACCGGCTCGGGCTACCCGACCTGCGGGTTCGTCTACAAGCTGGTCGCCCGCGAGGACGCGAGCGGTGAGCTCGTCCCGGTGGCGAAGAAGAGCCCGGACAAGATCTCGATCGGCGGCCGCAAGTGGGCGCTGCGCCGCCGAACCGCGGCCGGTGTCGCCGAGGCCGAGCTGATCGGCGTCGGCAGCCTCCCCGAGGACGACGGCGACGACCGCGAGCTGCTGAAGCCGCTGGTCAAGGGCGGCGAGGTCATCGGCCGCACCACCCCCGCCGAGTCCCAGGCCCACCACCTGAAGGTCCGCGACGAGCTCCCCCGCTTCGCCAGCCAGCTCAGCCGCGGCGAGCCCGCCATCCCCACCCAGTACGTCGGGGACTACACCTCGCAGAACGCCTGGACCCACAAATGACCACGCTCGAGGAGGAATGGCCCGTCGACGCCCCCGCCGGGCCACGGGACGTCCTGATCGCATTGCGCTTCGCCGACCGCGCAGCCCGCAAGGCCGTCGCGGCCGAGCTGGTCGGGACCGGTCTGCACACCGGCCAGGAGCTGGTCCTCGCCAAACTGCTCCACCACGGCTCGCTCCCCGTGGCGAAGCTCGCGAAGGTCCTGGACGTCGAAGTACCGACCGCGACCAAGACCACCCAGCGCATGGAGACCGCCGGGCTGGTCCGCCGGGTCAAGAGCACGACCGACGCCCGCCAGGTCGGCATCGAGCTCACCGACGCGGGCGCCGAGCTCGCTCGCACGGTCGAGGACATCTACGACCGGGCCGGCGGCCGTGCCCTGGCCGGTCTGACCCCCGAGGACCGCCGCCAGCTCCGCAACCTGCTGTGGACGCTGACGACAACCCTCGAAGGCGATCCGCGCGACTAGGACTTCTCCTTGATGGACGCCTGGTAGACGTCCGCGTAGGTCTCCGAGTCCTTCACCAGCCCGTCGGCGAAGGCGGCCACGTCGGTGCCGATCAGCTCCAGCACACCCTTGCCGCTCGCGACACCCTCCTCGAAGAAGTCGACGATCCCCGACAGCAGGTCGCCCTCCAGCAGGTCGACCGGGCCGACCTTGAACAGGTAGCGCTGCAGCTCTTTGTAGACGATCTGGTAGTCCGGCGGGAGCGCCTTCACGCGTGCGACGTGCGCTCGCCACTGCTTCTTGCCCTCGATGAGGTCCTGAATGCCCATGTCAGCCTCCTAGCCGGGCGAGTTTCTTGGCGACGTTCCGGTTCAGCTGGTCACGCCAGCGGTCGCGATAGCCCCGGGCCCCTTCGCCGCCGGCCAGCGCCGCACTGAACCCCACGATGTCGTCACCGACCACCTGATAGATGGTCTGACCGTCTGCCGAGGTCTCTTCGAGCAGCCCCAGCGCGCTGTCGAGGATCGGCATCAGATTCCGCCCGGAGAAGTCGCCGTACGGCATCAGGTGCTCTTTGATCTCGTCCCATGCTGCCCGGAAGTCGCTCGGCAGAACCGCCGCGCGAGCCTCGAACGCCTTGTATTCCCTGGTGAGATCGCTCCCCGTGATGGTCTCCCAGAACGTCATCTCCCACCCTCCTTGAGTTTGTCGATCCGCTCGGTGATGAAGTCCCACTTCGCCCAGAACGTCACGAGCTCCGCCCGGCCGGCGTCGTTGAGCGCGTAGAACTTGCGCGGCGGCCCCTGTCCGGACGGTCGCTTCGTCACCTGGACGAGCCCGTTCTTCTCCAGGCGCAGCAGGATCGTGTAGACGGTCCCCTCGACGACATCGGTGAAGCCGAGTTCGTTCAGCCGGCGGGTGATGGCGTACCCATAGGTCTCCGCACCGCCGATGATCTCCAGCACGCAACCCTCCAGCGTGCCCTTGAGCATCTCCGTCAGATGATCCATCCCACCGCCCCCGGTACTCCGTGCCACTCAGTACCAGTACACGGTATCACGCAGTACCGGGCCGTGGTCAGCTAGCAGGCCAACTGAAGCCGTCAGTGGCCCAGTGATTCGGCGTCGCCGGAGAGGCGTTGGGCCAGCCAGACGGGGACCACGGAGACGACGATCAGGGCGGCGGCGACGACGTTCACGATCGGGGCCTGGTTGGGGCGGAAGAGGTTGTTGAAGATCCAGATCGGCAGCGTCTGCTGCTGGGCGCCGGCGGTGAACGTGGTCACGATGATCTCGTCGAAGGACAGCGCGAAGGCGAGCAGTCCGCCGGCCAGCAACGCCGAGCGGATCATCGGGAAGGTCACCAGGCGGAAGGTCTGGAAGCCCGACGCGCCCAGATCGGCCGAGGCTTGTTCCAGTTGCAATCCGGTACGGCGAAGTCGCGCGATCACGTTGTTGAAGACGGTCACGATGCAGAACGTGGCGTGCGCGATCACGATCGTGACGAAGCCGAGTTGCCAGCCGAAGATCGTCCGGAACGCGTTGTTCAGCGCGATACCCGTGACGATGCCGGGCAGCGCGATCGGGAGGATCACCAGCAGCGACACCGCGTCGCGGCCGTAGAAACTGAAGCGCTGCAGGGCGAACGCGATCATCGTGCCGAGGATCAGCGCGATCGCGGTCGCCGCGAGACCGACGCGAACGCTCACCCAGAGCGCGTCGAGGGCACCCTGGCTCTCCGCGGCTCGTCGCCACCAGTCAAGGGTGAAGTCGCGAGGGGGCCAGGCGAAGGTCTTGTTCACGTTGAACGAGTTGACCACCACCAGCAGCAGCGGCACGTAGATCACCGCGAGGATGAGCGCGGTCAGGATCCGCAGGACGACGCGGGTCGGTCCGGACATCGTCATCAGAGGCTCTCCATCGCTCCGGTACGGCGGACCGCCGCCAGGTACACGAGCATCACCACGACCGGAATCGTGGCCACCGCCGCGGCGAACGGCAGGTTGTTCGCGGCACCCACATTGTCGTAGACCACGTTGCCCAGCAGCTGATTCGTGCCACCGACGATCCGGACCGCGATGTAGTCGCCGAGCGTCAGGCTGAAGGTGAAGATCGACCCGGCCACCATCGCCGGGATCACCACCGGCACGACCACCCGGCGGATCGTGTGACCGGTCCGCGCACCGAGATCGGCCGATGCCTCCAGCAAGGAGTTCGGCAGCCGTTCGAGGCCGGCGTAGATCGGCAGGATCATGTAGGGCAGCCACAAATACGCGAGCGTCACGACGGTTGCCGTCAGCCCGTATCCGGGAGACTTCAGCCCCACCGCCTCGAAGGCCGACGACACCAGCCCGCCCTCGGAGAACATCCCGCGCCAGGCATAAGCCTTGACCAGATAGCTTGCCCACAAGGGCATCAGCACCGCCACCAGCAGGAAGCGTTGCAGCCCCGGCCGTGCCACCTTCGACATGTAGAGCGCGATCGGGAACGCGACCACCGCGTCGACCAGAGTCACCAGTACGGCGACTCCGATCGTCCGCAGCGCGATCGTCCGATACACGTCCTCGGTGAACAACGTCCGGAAACTGTCCAGCGTCCACACCCGCTCGATCGTCCCGGTGAACCCGTTCTGCGTCCACAACGCGGTGACGAACAACGCCGCCAACGCACCGAGATACGCGACTCCGAGCCACAACATCGGCGGACCGAGCAACAAGGCGAGCCGGGCCCGCGGGTGCCTGAACAAACCACTGGGCAGCATTCGATTTATCCCTTGATCGTTGTCCAGGCTTGCGTCCACTTCGAGTAGTCGGCGCACTTGACGTCGGTGCGGCCGTCGAGGCACTGCTCCAGCGGCGTGGTCCAGTACCAGATCTTCTCGGAGTAGGCCTGGTCGCCGGCGTGGAAGGTCGTGCAGTGGCTCTTGTCGGCGGTCTCGGCGCAGGCCTTGCCGTTCGACGGCGACTCACCGAAGTACTCGGCGACAGCCGCGTTGGCCTTCGGGCTGATGATGTGGTTCATCCACAGGTACCCGCAGTTCTTGCTCTTCGACGTGGCACTGAGCATCCAGGTATCCGACCAGCCGGTGACGCCCTCGGTCGGGACGGTCACGTCGACCGGGACCTTCTCGCCCTTGGCGACGTTCGCGATCACCTGCCAGGTGGTGCCGATCACCGAGTTGCCGCTGGTGAACGCCTGCACCTCCTTGAGGTAGTCCGACCAGTACTCCGAGACCAGCCCCTTCTGCTGCTTGAGCAGATCGACGGCCGCGGTGAACTGCTTGTCGTCCAGCGCGTACGGGTTCTTGATCCCGAGATCCGGCTTGGTCGCCATCAGGTACATCGCGGCGTCGGCGATGTAGATCGGCGAGTCGTACGCCGTCACCGTGCCCTTGTACGGCGAGTTCGGGTCGAAGACCGCGCTCCACGAGGTCGGCGCGGGCTTCACCTTGTCGGTGCGCCACATCAGCAGGTTCGCGCCGTACCCGTGCGGGATGCCGTACATCTGGCCCTTGACCGAGTTCCACGGCCGGTCCTTGAGGAACGGGTAGACGTCGGCGTAGTTCTTGACCAGATCGGTGTTGATCGGCTCGACCGTTCCGGCCGCGATCAGTCGCAGCGACGCGTCACCCGAGGCCGACACCACGTCGTACTGGCCGGTCTTCATCAAGGTGACGGCCTCGTCCGAGGTGCCGAACGTCTTCACCGTCACCTGGCAGCCGGTCTCCTTCTCGAACGACGAGACCCAGTCGACCTTCGGGTCGTTCGAGCCGTCCTCGGCGTACCCGGGCCAGGCCAGCACGCTGAGCTTGCCCTCCCCGGCGCCGAGCGTGTCGAGTTTCTTCAGGTCCGGCGGGGTGAACCCGCCACCGGCCGAACTGTTGCCCGACGCACCGGAATCACCTCCGGACGTTCCGCACGAGGCCGCGACCAGGGCGAGCACTGCCAGGCTCACCGCTGCGAGGGATTTCTTCATCGAACGCTCCTTGCCAAAGGGTGGGGGCGGGGGGACTACTGGGCACCACCGTCAATGGAGACGGTGTGTTCGCGATGCCAGGTGAGGCGGACCTGAGCACCCCGAAGCTCGAGCTTGTCCTGCACGGAATCGCCTTGGTTCTGTTGCAGGACCAGGAGGGAACCACCGGCGTCGAGGTCGACCACGGACTGCGTGGCGGCGCCGAGGTACACGACTTCCCGGACGACGCCGGTCGCCGTACAGCGACCTGGTTCCACCGGCGTCCCGACCGGAGCGAGCTGGATCTTCTCCGGCCGCACGGTGAAAACTCCGGCTGTCCCGAGGACCTTCAGCGCGACCTCGTCGGACAGCAGGTTCGACGTACCGACGAAGCCGGCCACGAAGGCCGTCGCCGGGTGTTCGTACAGCTCGGCCGGCTCGGCCAGCTGCTCGATCCGGCCGCCGTTGAACACGGCGATCCGGTCGCTCATCGTCAGCGCCTCCTCCTGATCGTGCGTGACGAACACGAAGGTGATGCCGACATCGCGTTGCATGGCTTTGAGTTCGAGCTGCATCTCACGCCGCAGCTTCAGGTCGAGGGCGCCGAGCGGTTCGTCGAGCAGCAGCACCTTGGGCCGGTTCACCAGCGCCCGGGCCAGCGCGACCCGTTGCCGTTGGCCACCAGATAGCTGACTCGGCTTCCGGTCTCCGAAGCCACTCAACCGGACGGTTTCCAAGGCTTCGGCGGCCTGGGTACGGCGGGCGCGCCGGTCGACTCCCTTGACCCGCAGCCCGTACTCGACGTTCTGCAGCACGCTCATGTGCGGGAACAGCGCGTAGTCCTGGAAGACCGTGTTCACATTGCGCCGGTACGGCGGTCGCGTGGTCACGTCGACGCCGTCGAGCATGATCGTCCCGGCGGTCGGTTCCTCGAACCCGGCGATCATCCGCAGCACCGTGGTCTTGCCGGAGCCGGACGGTCCGAGCATCGAGAAGAACTCGCCCTCGTCCAGATCCAGGTCGACCTCGTCCACGGCGACCACGTCGCCGAAGGTCTTGCGCAGCCCGCGCAGACTGATCGCCGTCATCAGAACGCCGACATGACGTGCTTGATCCGGGTGTAGTCCTCGACGCCGTACATCGAGAGGTCCTTGCCGTACCCCGAATGTTTGAACCCGCCGTGCGGCATCTCGGCCACCAGCGGGATATGGGTGTTGATCCACACACAGCCGAAGTCGAGCGCGCGCGACATCCGCAACACCCGGGAATGATCCGTGGTGAAGACTGAAGAGGCCAGGCCGTACTCGACCCCGTTCGCCATCTCCAGGGCTTCGTCCTCGTCGATGAACGGCTGCACCGTGATGACCGGCCCGAAGATCTCGTCCTGGATCATCTCGTCGTCCTGCCGCAGCCCGGTGACGACCGTCGCCTCGAAGAAGTAGCCGTCCGCCAGCGCTCCACCGGACCGTGAGCCACCCAGTACGACGGATCCGTGGGCCGGCATCCGGGTCAGGAACGCACGCACCCGATCGAGCTGCATGCTGCTGTTGAGCGGCCCGAACAAGGCGTCCTCGTCGTCGGCGAGTCCGGGGCGAGCGTTGTCCCGGGCCCAGGACGTGAGCGCCTCGACAAACGCGTCGTGTGCCGTGGCCTCGACGAGCACCCGGCAGGCCGCCGTACAGTCCTGGCCGGCGTTGAAGTACCCGCCGACGCCGATCGCCTCGGCCGCGACGGCCAGATCGGCATCCGCGAAGACAACGGCCGGTGCCTTGCCGCCGAGCTCCAAATGGGTGCGCTTGAGATCGAGGGCGGCCGTCGACGCGACCTCCGAGCCGGCGCGCGTAGACCCCGTGATGCTGACCAGCCCCGGGGTCGGATGCGCGACCACCGCCTGACCGGTCGCGCGATCTCCACAGACCACGTTGAACACACCGGTCGGCAGCACCTCGGCGGCGATCTCCGCCAACAGGACCGTGCTCACCGGCGTCGTCTCAGCCGGTTTCAGTACGACGGTGTTGCCCGCGGCAAGCGCCGGACCGATCTTCCAGACCGCCATCATCATCGGGTAGTTCCACGGCGTGATCTGACCGACGACACCGATCGGCTCCCGGCGGACCCACGAGGTATGACCGGCCATGTACTCACCGGCCGACTTGCCCTCCAGCAACCGGGCCGCGCCGGCGAAGAAGCGCAACTGGTCGACCATCACGCCGAACTCTTCGTCGCGGGTCAGACCCAACGGCTTGCCGGTGTTCTGCGACTCGGCCGCGATCAGGTCGTCGGCCCGCGCTTCGACCGCGTCGGCGAACCGCAGCAGCATCCCCTGCCGCGCCGACGGCGTATCGCCGCCCCAGTGCGCAAAGGCAGCGGCCGCCGCCCGGTACGCCGCGTCCACGTCGTCCTCGCTGGACAGCGGCGCCGTACCGAAGACCTTTCCGGTGGCCGGATCGATCAGCTCGCTCGTCGCTCCGCTCAGCGCATCGCGCGATTCGTTGCCGATCAGGTTCCGCACAGTTCGCATTGCTCACTCCCAGTGCTGCCGCGACTCGTGGCGGTTAACATATGAAATCAGATGTTAAAGTTCAAGTGATCGGAGAGAATGGCGGGGATCTGTTTTCCAGTCGTGTCTTTGAGAGGTGGCCCAGGTGGCGGTGCGGTTCTACGGCAGTGGCGCAGCGGCGGTCTTCGCACCGTTGGAGTCATTGAGCCGTTCGGAACTGGTGGCCCGCCGGCTTACCGACGCGATCGCGCTCGGCCTGATCCCGGACTCCGAGCAACTGCCCGGCGAGTCCGACCTGGCCGGGATCTTCGGCGTCTCCACCACCACGATCCGTGAGGCGCTCTCCGCACTGCGCCTGCGCGGGCTGATCGACACCCGGCGCGGTCGCGGCGGCGGCAGCTTCGTGCGGGCGCAGGAGGACATGTCGTCCACCCTCGTCCGGGCCCGGCTGGCCGAGCTGAGCCTGGCCCAGTTGCGCGACCTCGGCGACCACTACGGCGCCATCGCCGGTACGGCGGCCCGCCTCGCCGCCGAGCGTGCGACACCGGACGACGTACGGCGACTGGTGATGGTCTGCGACGCACTGGAGAACGCGGAAGGTTCGGGCGCTCGGCGGCGGGCCGACGCCCAGTTCCACATCGAGGTCGCGGCGACCGCGCAGTCCACCCGCCTCTACCGGGCCGAGGTCAGCCTGCAGGCGGAGGTCGGCACGCTGCTGTGGCTGGCCTTCGGCGATGACGACAGCCATCAGCGTACCGTCGCAAGTTGCCGGGACGTGGTCGCCGCCATCGACCGGACCGACGGTGATGCCGCGCGCGCCGCGGCGGAAGAACGGGTCGCCGACTCGACGGCCCGGCTGATCGACCTCAGACTGGCCTTGGAGGACTGAGATGAGCACTCACGTTGCGCAGGACACCGCGGCCATCGTCTCGCTCGTCGGCGCGCTGGCCGACCAGGCGTTCGGGCTGGCCGACCGGATCGCCGCTTCGGCCGCTGACGCGTTCGCCCGGCAGCCGACCGTCCGGCGCGGCGACCTCAAGGGAATCGCCTCGCTGGTGAAGCCCGCCATCGACGCGCCTGGCAGCCCGATCGCGGGCGCCGGCTTCGTGGTCGCGGTCGACGCGCTCGCCGACTCACGCTGGTGGCTCGAGTGGTTCATGCGCAACAACGGCGCGGCCGAGCGGCTGCTGGTCGACACCGACCCGCGTGGTGACAACTTCTACGACTACGAGTCCTTGCCCTGGTACGACGTACCGCGGACGACCGGTCAGCGGCACATCACCGGCCCGTACGTCGACTACCTGTGCACCGAGGACTACACGCTGACCTTCACCGTGCCGGTCCTTGCCGGCGGCACCTTCGTCGGGGTGGCCGGCGCGGACGTCCGCGTCTTCACGTTCGAGAAGGCCGTCCTCCCCTGCCTGCGGGCGATCCACCGGACCGTTGCCGTCGTCAACGACCAGGGCCGCGTCGTCCTCAGCAACAGCGCTCGCCACGTCAGCGGAACCTTGCTCAAAGCATCAGGTCCCGTACAACCGATCGAGGGTCTACCTCTGAGCCTGGTGGAGCTCAGCTAGGCAGGTAGGTGTCCAGGTAGGCGTTGCGGAACTTGCCGGTCGGGTCGTAGCGGGCGGCGAGCGCGATGAAATCGGGGACCTTCGGGTAGCGCTCGGCGAGGGTCGCCGCGTCGGCGGCGAAGACCTTGCCCCAGTGGGGACGGGCGTGCAGCGGAGCCAGCGCGTCTTCGAGGGCTTCGACGACTGGTCGGACAGCGGCCTCGTCCTGGATCCAGGTGAAGTGCAGCGCGACTGTGTCCCGGCCCTGACTCGGACTGAGCCAGAGGTTGTCCGCGGCAATCGTTCTGACCTCGGACACCTGGATGACCGGCGCGAGTTGTTTGCCCAGGGCCCGCAGTATCTCGACCGCTTCGGGACCGCGGTCGCGCGGGACGAAGTACTCGGACTGCAGTTCGTCGCCGTTGCTCGGTGTGAACTCCAGCCGGAAGTGCGGCAGACGCTCATGCCACGGTCCCGGTACGCCGCCCTGCTGGGTCGCGTAGTCGGCCGGCATCGCCTTGATCGGGTGTCGCGGGCCGTCGGCAACCTTCGCACCGAGCCATTCCGAAGGGAACTCCGGTGACTTCTGCTTGCGCCACACCATCACGTCGGGATCGACCCAGTCGGTGAACGCGCTGACGCTGTAGGCGCTGCTCATCACCTTGTCGAAGTCCGACTGCAGCCGGCGCACCGGCAGGCCGTCGTACACGACCTGGCTGATCTCGTACGTCCGCTGGACGTTGAGCGTGAAGCTCACCGTCACCCCGAGCGCGCCGAGCGCGACGACCGACCCGTTGAAGTCGGGATCGTCACGGGTCAGCGTGACCAGCTCACCGGACGAATCGATGAAGGTGATCGCGTAGACGGCGTCGGCGAGCGGCGCGTTGGTGTCACCGGATCCGTGCGTCCCGGTCGCGCAGGCGCCGGCCACCGAGATGTGCGGAAGCGAGCCGAGGTTGTGCAGGGCGAGGCCCTTGGCGTGCAGGGCCGCGGTGATCTCGCCGTACCGCAGACCGGCCGAGATGGTCACGCCGGAGGTGCCGATCTTCAGCACCTTCGGCAGGTCCGCGACGGTCACCAGCGTGCCGGTCGTGTCGGCGATCCGGTTGAACGAATGCCCGGTCCCGAGCACCCGGACCTTCTCCGACTTCGCCACCAGCTCCTGCAGCTCGGCCACCGATCGTGGTCGTTCGAGCGCACTGGAGAATTCGACGTTCCCGGCCCAGTTCGCGACCACAGCAAACCCCTTCCGTCGTACCAGGACAAGTTGACTCTTTCACACCATCGACCGTTAGGGTCGCAGGATGCGCTTCACAATGACCCGCCGAAAGGTCGCACTCACTCTCGGACTGGCCGCACTGCTCGCTGCCGGCACCGCCACTGCCGTCGCCCTGACCGGCCCGCAGACCTCGCAGGCCGCGACCACCGTGACCGCCGCCGCGACCCGGGCGATCAGCTGCGACACCGCCGCCGGTGGCGCGCACTTCTACGACGGCCCGTCGGCCTCGAAGAAGTACGACAGCCGCTTCAGCAACAGCGCCGCGCTGCCCAAGCTCGGCTCCTACGTCCCGCAGGGCATCGGCACCTGGTGGAACTGGTCCGGCTCGAAGAACCTGCTCCTCGTGTCGATGTACCACACCGGCAAACAGTCGCTGATCGTCGGCATCGACCCGGCCACCAACAAGGTCGTCGGCGACGTCGCGATCGCCGAGACGCACAGCGGCGGCATCACGACCTCGAAGGGCTGGGCGTTCGTCCAGGGCAGCACCAACGGCATTCGCAAGTACAAGCTGTCCACGCTCGCGGCCGCGATGAAGAAGGCCGGGACGCCGTACGTGAAGGCTGTCGGCTCGGAGCGGAAGGTGTACGCCGCGTCGTTCCTGACCAGCTACGGGGACTCGTTGTTCGCCGGGAAGTTCAACGACAAGGGCCGCGGCAAGATGTACGAGTACAAGATCAAGAGCGACGGCACGCTCACCACGATCGACAAGGCCTGGGAGATCCCGACCAAGACCCAGGGCCTGCTCGTCACCAAGTCGCACTTCATCTACAGCACCTCGCTCGGGCGCAAGAACCTGAGCAACCTGTACGTCGTCCGCCGTGGCCAGCCGGATCTCGACAAGGCCAAGCTGTCGTGCTTCCGGGCGCCGAGCATGTCCGAGGGCATCACCGAGTTCGGCGGCAAGGCGTACCTGGTGTTCGAGTCCGGCTCGTACCCGTACCGCTCGGACCCGACCACCAAGAACGTGATCACGCGCCTCCACAAGGCATCGATTTCGTCACTGACCAGCCTGGCGTGAGGTGACCGGGCGCCATCCGATGGTTGGATGGCGCCCGATGACCATCTCCTTCGCGATCGCCGGGTTCTGGTTCCTGATCTTCGGAATCAGCTTCCTGTACGACCGGCGGCTGTTCCGCAACAGCATCTTCCTCGTGCTGACCCTGATGTTCGCCGCGTTCGGCGCGATCTTCGCGCTCGGCGAGGTGAGCCGGTTCCTGGCCGAGACCCTGGTGCTCGGGATCCTGCTGCTGATCCCGCTGACGATCGCCGTGCTGGCCGTCTTCCTGGTGGTCAACGGCGTCACGATGCTGCGCCGCGAAGGGCGCCGCCCGGCCAACCTGCTGTCGCTCGCGGCCGGGATCGGGATCTTCGGGCTGGTGATCTTCGGGATCATCTCCCGGCTGATCGACTCGCGGCCGCTGTCGGCACTGCTGACCGCGATCGGCGGCGTGCTGACCTACGTCTCGTTCCTGTTCGTGTGTTTCCTGATCTACGCGTTCGTCTACAGCCGGGTCCGGTCGTCCCGCAAGATCGACTTCGTGATCGTCCTCGGTTCCGGACTCCGCGGTTCGCGCGTCCCGCCGCTGCTCGCGAGCAGGCTCGACCGCGGCAAGCTCGTCTACGACCGGGCGATCCGCAAGGGCCGCAGCCCGATGATGATCACGGCCGGCGGCCAGGGCCCGGGCGAGGACATCCCCGAGTCGCACGCGATGGCGACGTACCTGATCGAACGCGGTGTCCCCGAGGACCAGATCCTGCGCGAGGACAAGTCGACCACCACCACCGAGAACCTGCGCTTCAGCCGGGCCCTGATGGTCGCCCGCAACCCGAAGTACCGCTGCCTGATCGTCACCAACAACTTCCACGCCTTCCGCGCCGCCCTGACCGCACGCAAGGTGAAGGTCAACGGCCAGGTCGTCGGCTCCCCTACCGCCCGCTACTACTGGCCGACGGCAACCATCCGCGAGTTCGTCGCCATCCTCTTCAGCCACAAATGGATCAACGGCACCATCTGCGGCGTCCTCTTCGTCCTCCCGTTCGTCCAGTTCATCTAGCTGACGGCAATCACCGGATACGGCCCCACCTCGCACCCAAAGGTGGGCCGGCTGCTCTTTGTGCACGCTCCCCGACTTTGTGCACCCACCAACCACTTCCGCGGGCCCGGAATGGTCGGTGGACTCCCAAAGACGCGGCCAGCGCCCAAAGTTGCCCAAGACGCCCAAAGGTGGGCCGACTGCTCTTTGTGCACGAGGCTCGACTTTGGGCACGAGGCCCGACTTTGTGCACCCACCAACCACTTCCGCGGGCCCGGAATGGCCGGTGGACTCCCAAAGACGCAGCCAGCGCCCAAAGTTGCCCAAGACGCCCAAAGGTGGGCCAACTGCTCTTTGGGCACGAGGCCCGACTTTGTGCACGAGGCCCGACTTTGTGCACCCACCAACCACTTCCGCGGGCCTGGAATGGTTGGTGGACTCCCAAAGACGCGGCCAGCGCCCAAAGTTGCCCAAGACGCCCAAAGGTGGGCCGACTGCTCTTTGGGCACGAGGCTCGTCTTTGTGCACGAAGCTCGACTTTGGGCACGAGGCCCGACTTTGGGCACGAGGCGCGACTTTGGGTGTGCACCGACCACTTTTGCGGGCTCGGAGTGACTGGTGGGTGCCCAAAGCTGCGGGACGGTGGACGGTGGTGGGTGGTGGGGGTTCGGTTGGGGGTTAGGTCAGCATGAGGATGGCGGCGAGGATGCCGGCGAGGACGATGAGGGCGCGGAGGAGGCCGCCGGGGATGCGGCGGCCGATGTGGGAGCCAACGTAGCCGCCGACGAGAGAGCCGATCGCGAGCAGGGCCGCGGCGGTCCAGTTGATGTCGGCGATCACGACGAAAATCGCGCTGGCCACGACGTTGGCGGCGAGCAGGGACAGGGTTTTGAGGCCGTTGACCACGCGGAGTTCCAGGTCCAGGCCGAGGCCGAGGACCGCCATCATCATCACGCCGGCGCCGGCCCCGAAGTAGCCGCCGTACACGCCGGTCAGGGTGGTGAAGAAGTACGTTGCCGGGGACATCGACGTACGGAGGCCGTGGGGGTGGTCGCTGCGGGCGCGGAGCCAGCGGGAGATCCGCGGCTGGACGCCGACGATCAGACAGGTGAAGAGGATCAGCCAGGGCGCGGCCGCGGCGAAGACGCCCGGCGGCAATGCGAGCAGCAGGACGACGCCGCCGATCGCGCCGACTGCGCAGACGGCCACGACTGCGATCGTGATCGGCCGCGGGACCTCGCGGATCTCGCGGCGATAGCCGAAGGAGCCCGACAAGGCGCCGGGGAGCAGGCCGATCGTGTTCGAGACGTTCGCGACGACCGGCGGGATCCCGAGCGCGATCAGCACCGGGAAGCTCAGCAGCGACGCGACCCCGACCGTCGACGTGAGGATCCCGGCGCCAAGGCCCGCGGCGATCACCGCCAGATGCTCAGAACCTGTCACTGGCTGTCCCGGAGGAGGGCGACGTCGGACACGAGCATCACGTGGTCGTGCATGGCGGTTGCGGCGGCGACGGGATCGCCGGCCGCGATGGCGTCCGCGACCTTGCGGTGGCCTGCCAGGGATGCCTTCGGACGGCCGGGTTGGGACAGGGACTCGAGGCGGGTCTCGCGGATCAGGTCGTGGATCGTCGCCATCATCCGGGCCAGCAACGACGAGCGAGCCGCCGCGGTGACCGCGCCGTGGAACGCCTCGTCCGCCTCTACGCCGCGTCCGCCGGCGGCGATGTCGCGCTCCATCGCCACCAGTGCGGCGCGGATCGCGGCCAGGTCGGCATCGGTACGGCGGGTTGCGGCGAGCGCGGCCAGCTTCGACTCGAGCGCGTCGCGGGCGTCGATGATCTCCGGCAACCGATCGGTGTGCGCGCGGATCGCATCGATCACCGGACCGGTCCGGGCGCGCTCGGTCAGCACCGTCCCATCACCGTGCCGGACCACGACCGCGCCGATCACCTCCAGCGCCACCAGCGCCTGGCTCAACGTCGCCCGGCTCACCCCCAGCCGCTGCGCCAACTCACGCTCCGGCGGCAGCCGGTCCCCCGGCCGCAACCCGTTCTCACTGATCCACGTGCTGATCTGATCCGCCACCTGCTCGTACAGGCGGGAGCGCGGCACCGGACGGGGAGGTGGCGGCAAGTCCATGGAACCCACTGTATTGACAGATGGCTCATTGGACTATTGGCTAGGCCACTCAGCCAATACTACTGTGAGGTAGCTCATGGGACCTGAGTGGGTTGCGATCCTGGCGCTCATCGCGCTGTTCGTCGTGGGCACTGTGCTGCCGATCAATATGGGTGCCCTCGCGTACGTCGCCGCGTGGCTCGTCGGCATGTACTCGCTGCACCTGTCGGAGAAGGAGATCCTGGCCGGGATCAGTGGGGATCTCGTCCTCACGCTGATCGGCGTCACCTTCTTGTTCGCGATAGCGCGGAACAACGGCACCGTGGACCTGATAGTCGCGGGCGCCGTGCGAGCGGTCCGCGGCCGGGTCGCGCTGATCCCGTGGGTGATGTTCGCGGTGACCGCCATCCTGACCGCGATCGGGGCCGTCAGCCCGGCCGCGTGCGCGATCATCGGGCCGATCGCGCTCGGCTTCGCCGCGAAGTACAAGATCAACCCGCTGATGATGGGCATGCTCGTCGTCCACGGCGCGCAGGCCGGCGGCTTCTCGCCGATCAGCATCTACGGCACGATCACCAACTCGGTGATGGCCGACAACGGCCTCCCGAACAGTGAGCTGACGATCTTCTTCTCCAGCCTGGCGGTCAACCTGGCGCTGGCGGCGATCCTGTTCGTGGTCCTCGGCGGGCGCAAGCTCCTCGGCCGGCGGGCCGAACAGATCGAGCCCACGGACGGCGAGAAGAAGCGGGCGAGCCGCGACCAGATCCTGACGCTCGTGGCGTTCGTCGGGGTCGCGGTCGTCGCGCTCGCCTTCGACAAGAACATCGGCTTCGTCGCGATCACCGCCGCCGTCATCCTGGCGATCGTGTCCCCGGTCAAGAACAAGGACGCCGCCAAGCAGGTCGCCTGGCCGACCGTCCTCCTGGTCGCGGGTGTCAGCACGTACGCCGCGATCCTGACCGAAGCGGGATCGCCGCAGTTCGTCGGCAAGTGGGCCGCCGGGCTCGGCGCGGCCGTGCTCGGTGCGCTCGTGCTCTGCTACGTCGGTGGTGTGGTCTCCGCGTTCGCCTCGTCGGCCGCTCTGCTGCCGGTGATCATCCCGATCGCGTTGCCCCTGATCGCCCACGGGCATCTGAGCGCCGGCCTGTTCGTCGCCGCGCTCGCGGTCTCGTCGACCATCGTCGATGTCAGTCCGTTCTCCACGAACGGCGCTCTGATGCTCGCGAACCGGCCGGACACGATCGCGGAACCCGTGTACTACAAGCAGATCCTGACCTACAGCGTGATCGTCGTACTGGCCGGTCCGATGCTGGTCTGGGCCGCGCTCGTGGCTCCGGGATGGTGAGCGCTGCGCTTGGGCTGATCGATACGTTCCTGGATACCGACTCGTTCGAATCCTGGGACCAACCCGCGGTCCAGGTCGCCGATCCGGAGTACCAGGAGCAGTTACGCCGCGCGGCCGAACGAGCCGGTACGGACGAAGCCGTGCTGACCGGGCGTGGCAGCGTGCACGGACGGCCGGTCGTCGTACTGGTGAGCGAGTTCGCGTTCTTGGCCGGCTCGATCGGGCGCGTTGCGGCGGAACGCATCACGGCCGCGATCCGCCGGGCGACCGCGGAGCGACTCCCGATCGTGGCGTCGACCGCGTCCGGTGGGACGCGGGTCCAGGAAGGGGCACCGGCGTTCGTCGAGATGATCTCGATCTCGACGGCGTTGATGGCGCACAAGGCGGCCGGGCTGCCGTATCTCGTGCATCTGCGGCACCCGACGACCGGTGGCGTGTTCGCCTCGTGGGGTTCGCTCGGCCATGTGACCGTGGCCGAACCTGGTGCGCTGACTGGGTTTCTCGGGCCGAAGGTCTTCGAGGCTCTGAACGGCCGCCCGTTCCCTGAAGGCGTGCAGACCGCTGAGAATCTGGCTGCCCATGGGGTGATCGATGGAGTCGTGGCGACGGCCGAGTTGCCGGTGCTGCTCGACCGGGCACTCGCCGTACTGGTCGATCCCCCGGTCGCTCCGCAGCTCCCCCGCCGTACCGGGTCGATCGATCCTGGTGATGCCTGGACGTCGGTACTACGCACGCGCCGACCGGAACGCGCGGGCGTGCGCGACCTACTCAGGTACGGCGCCACCGGGACCGTGCGGTTGACCGAGCCGGACGCGAGTGTGCTGGTCGCGTTGACCCGGCTCGATGGTCAGCCGTGTGTCGTGGTCGGCCAGGATCGTTCGCAGTCCAAGCCGATGGGGCCTGCCGCGCTCCGGCAAGCTCGCCGCGGGATGAACCTCGCCGAGTCGCTCGGCCTGCCTCTGGTGACCGTGATCGACACCGCCGGCGCGGAGCTCTCCCCCGCTGCGGAGGAAGGCGGCTTGGCCGGTGAGATCGCGCAGTGCATCGCCACCTTGGCCACGCTGACCGTGCCGACCCTCGCGATCCTGCTTGGCCAAGGCACTGGTGGCGGCGCGCTCGCGCTGCTGCCGGCGAAGACCGTCATCGCCCCCGAACACGCCTGGCTCGCGCCGCTACCACCCGAGGGCGCCAGCCAGATCGTCCACCACGACCTCGATCACTCCGCGGCCATGGCCAGGCAGCAACGCATCACCGCGCTCGACCTGCACCTCAGCCGCACGATCCACCAGCTCATCCCCGAGAACGACTCCGACACTGCATCGGATCTGGCGATCGCGGTCGTCGCCGAGGCCGCCGTACAGCTCAGCCGATCGACTTCGTGATGATGGCGGCCAGCTCCTTCGGCCGCGACAGGAACGGCGAGTGCCCGGAGGCCAGTCGCTCGACGCGACCCGCGCGCTGCGCCATCGCCTCCTGCGCAAAGACCGGAATCGCGTTGTCCTGCTCACAAACGACGTACGTGCTGTCGATGTTGCGCCAGGCCGCCGCGCTCAGTGCTTCCGTCGCCACCGCATAGCTCTGCGTCTCCAGCTGCCGTACGGCGTCCGCGGGATCATCGATGTCGTTGAAGAACACGGTCTCCGGTGTCAGCGGCGTGAAGGTCTCGCCGTCGACCTGCCACCACGGCGGCGGCGTACCGCCGATGGCCGCCAGCAAGGACTCGCCCGCGTCCAGCAGGAACGCTGCCACGTAGACCAGCCCCTGCACCTCCGGCAGCCCCGCGGCGCCTTCCGTGGCCGGCTCACCGCCGTACGAGTGCGCGACCACAACCACCGGCCCGCCGATCGCGGTGATGGCCTCGCGCACGGCCTTCGCGTCATCGTGCAACCCGTACCTCGTCGCACCCTCCGGAGCCACGCTCGGCAGATCGACCGTCTCGACCCGCCAACCCTCGTCGGTCAGCAGCGCACGCAACGGCTCCCAACACCACGATCCATGCCAGGCGCCATGCACCAGCAACAAAGCAGGACGACCGGACATCACGCTCTCCATTCACCAGGTTGCCCCAGTGCACTCCCCCACCCACCCCACAGCAACCCTTCCCTTCCACTCAGCGAAATTGCCGCTGCTCCCACCGCAAGGCACACTGCTCCCGTGACCGGCCCGCTACGCATCGAGATCCTCGGCCCCCTCCGAGTCCTCCATCAGGGTGCCCCGATCACGGTGGGGCCGCATCGGCTGCAGGCGTTGCTAGCCGTTCTGGCCCTCCGCGCCAACCTGGTCTGTACGCCGGAAGACCTCCTCGATCTGGTCTGGCACGACAACCCGCCCGGCACGGGTCTCAAGGTTCTCCCGCCGTACATCTACCGCCTCCGCCGCGCCCTCCCTGAGGACGTCGTCCACCGCACGTCGAACGGCTACATCCTTCGTCTGCCGGCCGACGCGCTCGACATCACCGAGTTCGAAGCGATCGCCGAGCACGCGAGCCAACTGCGCGATCGGGGTGAGCTCGACGCGGCCGCATCGGCGTACAGCCAAGCTCTGGCTCTCTTTCGGGGTGAACCGCTGACGGGCCTCCCGGGCCAGTACCTCGCGACCCAACGCACCCGTCTCATCGAACGCCGGGACAAAGTGTTCGCCGACCGCCTCGACGTCGAACTGCATCGGGGGAACGGCGCCGACCTCATCGCCGAGCTGGTTCCCGCCGTCGCCGCCAGGCCCTTCGACGAACGGTTGGCCGGCCAGCTCATGCAGGCCCTCGCCGCCGACGGACGCCAGGCCGAGGCCCTCGACCTCTACACCGCCACCCGCCAGACCCTCATCGACCAACTCGGCGTCGAACCCGGCCACAATCTCCGCGAGATTCACCGATCCGTCCTCCGCAGCGAGTCGGCGGCCGGCACCCGCGACGAACTCCCCTACGCCGGCGCCGTCTTCGTCGGCCGTACCGCCGAGCTCGACCGGCTCACCAGTGCGCTCGGAAGCCGCAGTACGTCGGCGCCACCGGTCGTCGCCATCGACGGCATGGCCGGCGCCGGGAAGACGGCACTCGCCCTGCACGCCGCGCGACGTCTGGCGGATCAGTACCCCGACGGTCTCCTGTTCGCCGACCTGCACGGTCATACATCCGGGCGCCGCCCGCGCGACGTGAAGTCGGCGCTCGACCACCTGCTCGCCGGTGCCGGAGTCACGGCGACAGCTATCCCGCCCGGTCTCGAGGAGGCACAGGCCCTCTGGCGGACCACAGTGGCCGGCCGGCACCTGCTGATCGTGCTGGACAACGCCTGGGACAGCAGTGCCGTGACACCGTTGCTGCCCGGCTCGCCGACCTGCAGCGTGGTCATCACCAGCCGCGCTCAACTGACCGGACTGGACGTCCGCGAGCGGATGCATCTCGGTCTACTCACCCAGGTCGATGCGACTGCCCTGCTCACCCGGCTGGTCGGCAGCGAGCGCGCTTCCACTGATGTTGCCGCCAGCAATGGTCTGATCGAGCGCTGCGGCAACCTCCCGCTGGCACTCCGGATCGCCTGCGCCCGCCTGCGGTACCGACCGCTGTGGACCGTTGCCCATATCAATGACCGTCTGGACCAGGTCGGCCGCCGGCTGCCCGAGCTCAGCGCGGACGGCCTCGCCGTCTCGGCCGCGTTCGAGCTCTCCTACGAACAGCTGCCGCCGGACCAGCAGCGCTTCTTCCGCCTGCTCGGCCTGGTCCCGGGCGCCGACCTCGACCAGTACGGCGCCGCCGCGCTGACCGGGCTCGACCCGTCCGAGGCGTCGGATCTGGCCGAATCCCTGGTCGATGCCAACCTGCTGCTCCAGCACTCGCCCGGCCGTTACGAGTTTCACGACCTGCTCCGCGAATACGCCCAGCGCCTGGCTGTGGACGCCGACGCACCCTCGCTCCGCAACGCAGCCACGGACCGTCTCCTCGAGTACTACCTGCAGGCCAGCTTCCACTCCTTCGCCACGGAAGAAGGCCAGCGGTACTTCGACCCCGGTCTCCGCACAGCGCACGCCGTACCGCGGCACGCGACGCTCAAGGAGGCGAAAGCCTGGGGCGACGCGGAGGCTGACAACCTCGGTGCCGCAGTCGAGTATGCGGCAACGACCGACGACCACACCCGCACCTGGCAGCTCGCGCTGGCAGTCGTGGGTTACCTGGAACGCCGGGGCAAGATCCAGCAGCAGGATCGGATCCTGGCGATCGGGCTGGCCGCAGCGGAGACCCTTGGAGACAAAGAAGTCCAGGCCAGGGTTCTGCTGGCTACCGGCGCACTGAACCGGTCACGGCGCGGCGTCCAATTCGCTGCTGAGAAGCTCCGGCTCGCGCTCGAGACACTGCCCGCGGACGGCGACCTGCTCCTTCGCGGCCTCTTGCATTCCGCGCTCGGAGCGTCGCTGCGCCACCTCGATCCCCTCGGCGAAGCCTTGACGAACCTACAGGAGGCGACCCGGATCGGCCGGGAACTGAAGCACGAGCTACTCATCGCGCAGAGCCTCAGCAACACCGGAATGCTGTACACCAATGCCCCGGACCACGCAGCAGCCGTCGTGGCCTACGTGGAGGCCATCGAGATCCTCAACCGGATCCAGCGCGGCGGCATGATGTCCGAGGCACTCAGCGGGCTGACCAACAGCTACCTGGCGCTGGGCCGGATCCAGGACGCGGTCGTGACCGCGACCGCCGCTTACGACCTCTCCGTCGAGCTCGGCAACAAGATCAGCTTGCCGTGGGCGCTCGGCGCCCTGGGGAGCGCCCACCGGGCGAACGGCGATCTCGAACGCGCGGTCGCGATTCACCGGCAGGCCGTCGCAGCGGCCGCCGAGGTCAAGATGGTGCTGGCCACCTGGTCTATGCAGCAGTCTCTGGGCGAGAGTCTGCTGGCCATCGGCGACACCGACGGAGCGTTCGCCTGCTACCAGCCCGTCCTGACCGAGTCGATGGCCGCGAAGGACTACATCTACGTGGTGGAATCACTCGATCTCCTGGCGGACCATGCCCTGGCGGTTGCCGACCGGGAGGCCGCCGTCGGCTACCTCACCCAAGGTCTCGCGGTTGCTGACGAGCACACCCCGAGCCGAAGTCCAGGTCTCCGCGAGAGGCTTGCAGCGCTCACTGGGTGAGACGTCTTGCATGTTGATGCAGGTGCTTTGCCGGTGGACTCGTGGGCAGGCAGACTGCTGGGGTGACCGGGCAGCTACGCATTGAGATCCTCGGACCGATGCGAGTGCTCTGGAACGACCAACCGGTCGCGATCGGAGCTCAACGGCTGCAGACGCTCCTCGCCGTACTGGCGTTGCGCGCGAACCAGGTCTGTCTGCCCGAGGAACTGCTTGACCTCGTTTGGCATGACAGTCCACCCGGTACGGGTCTGAAGGTGCTGCCGCCGTACGTCTATCGTCTCCGCCACGCGCTGCCGGCCGACGTACTGGGCCGGACCTCCGACGGTTATGTCCTTCGGCTGCCGGCGGGAGCACTCGACAGTGGAGACTTCGAAACCGCCGCCACTGAAGCCACGCGACTCCGTGACGTCGGCGATCTCGACGCCGCCGCTGCCGAATACTCGCGAGCCCTCGCTCTCTTCCGCGGTGAGCCGCTGACCGGACTACCTGGCCCGTACGTCGCTGCGCAGCGACGCCGCCTGGTCGAACGTCGGGACCGTGTCTTCGGTGATCGCGTCGACGTCGAACTCGACCGTGGCCGGGCCGCCGAGCTCGTGACCGAACTGGTCGAAGCCGTCGCCACCAAGCCCTTCGACGAACGGCTCGCCGGTCAGCTCATGCGCGCCCTCGCCGCCGACGGCCGCCAGGCGGAAGCACTCGAGGTCTACACGCGCACCCGCGAAACCCTCATCGACGAGCTAGGCGTCGAGCCCGGCCCCGCACTCCGCGAGGTGCACCAGGCAGTCCTCCGCAACGAAGGTGCCGCCCGCGCCCGCGATGAACTGCCGTATGCAGGTGCTGTCTTCGTCGGGCGGGAGGCCGAGCTCGGTCGGCTGGCTCAGGCTCTCGGGGGCAGCGGCGCGTCTGCACCGCCGATCGCAGCCATCGACGGGATGGCGGGGACCGGGAAGACCGCACTGGCGGTACATACCGCGCGTCGACTGGCCGGGCGCTACCCCGATGGACTGCTGTTCGCCGATCTGCACGGTCACACGCCGGGGCACCGGCCGCGCGACGTCAAGTCGGCGCTGGACCACCTGCTCGTCGGCGCCGGTGTCGGTGCGACCGCGATCCCGCCGAGTCTTGAAGAAGCGCAATCATTGTGGCGAGCGACAGTCGCCGGCCGGCGGTTGCTCATCGTGCTGGACAACGCCCTCGACAGCAACGCGGTCACCGCGCTCCTGCCCGGCTCGCCGACGTGCGGCGTACTGATCACCAGTCGCAGTCAGCTGACCGGACTCGACGTCCACGAACGACTACATCTCGGGCTGCTGGACGCGACCGACGCGACCGCACTCCTGACCCAACTGGTCGGCAGCGACCGCGCGGCCGAAGATGTTGCCGCAAGCAACGGTCTCATCGACCGCTGCGGGCATCTCCCGCTCGCCCTGCGGATCGCCGGTGCCCGCCTGCGGCACCGGCCGACCTGGTCCGTCGCCCACATCAACGACCGGCTCGACCGCGTCGGCCGCCGGCTCACCGAACTGACCGCCGACGGGCTCGGCATCTCCACCGCCTTCGCCCTCTCCTACGAACAGCTGCCGACCGACCAGAAAGACTTCTTCCGGCTGCTCAGCCTGCTGCCCGGCCGCGACCTCGACCAGTACGGCGCCGCCGCGCTGACCGGCCTCGACCCGCTCGAGGCCTCGGACCTGGCCGAATCCCTCGTCGACGCCAACCTCCTGCTCCAACGGGCTCCTGGCCGCTACGAGTTCCACGACCTGATCCGTGAGTATGCCACCCAGCTGACCGAGTCCACCGATGCACCCGAGCTCCGGACGGCTGCCCGCGACCGCCTTCTGGAGTACTACCTCCAGGCCAGCTTCCATCCGTTCTACGAGCAGGAGGGGATGCGTTATCTCGATCCTGGCCCGCGCTCGCCACAGGCCGCTGTCCCACACCACGCCACGCGGAAGCAGGCCAAGGCCTGGGCCGACGCGGAGGCCGACAACTTCGCGGCAGCGGTCGAGTACACGGCCACGACCGACGATCACGACCGGACGTGGCAACTGGGACTGGCCGTGGTCAGCTACCTGGAGCGCCGCGGAAAGATCCAGCAGCAGGACCGGGTCTTCGACCTTGCCTTGGCGGCCGCGGAGACGCTGGGCGACCGCGAAGCCCAGGCACGGGTCCTGCACGCACGCGGCACCCTGATCCGTGCACAGCGTGGGGCTCGTCCGGCCGCCGAACAGTTGCGGCATGCTCTGGATCGCCTGCCCGAGGACGGTGACCTGCTGCTGCGGGCTCGCATCCTGTCCGCGCTGGGGACCGCATTGCGGACCCTCGACCCGTACGGCGAGGCGATAGCGGTCCTGGAGGAAGCAACCCGGCTGGCCCGGGAACTCCGGGCCGACCGGCTGCTGGCCGGCTGCCTGTCTTCCCTTGGCATGCTGCACGGCAACGCCTTCAACTTCGAGGCGGCAGTCGCAGCCCACGAGGAGTCTGTGGCCGCTTTTCGCCGCTTCGAACCCATTGGCCTGCTGGCCGACACGTTGAGCGCTCTCAGCGTCAACTACCTGGCCCTGGGCCGGGTCGACGATGCCATCGAGACCGGGACCGCGGCGTACGAGCTTGCCGTCGAGCTGGACAACGAGTTCAGCCTGCCCTGGGTTCTGGGCGCGCTGGGTGCGGCCTACCGTGACAGCGGACGCGATGTGAACCGTGCCGTCGATCTGCATCGGCAGGCCCACGCGGCGTCTCGGAAGACCGGCTCGAAGCTCACCATCTGGGCGATGGAGCTGCACCTGGGGAACAGCTTGCTGGCGGCCGGCGACACGGCCAGTGCACCGGGGTGGTTCGAACCGGTCCTCGAGGGAGCAATGGCGGACAAGGACCACGTATACGTGATCGCCGCGCACGAAGGCCTGGCCGATCATGCCGCGGCGACCGGCGATCCGCAGACCGCGATCGATCATCTCCGCCAGGCGCTCGCTCTGGCCGACGAGTACGTCGCGCCGCGAAGCCCCGGCCTCCGCGAGAAGCTGGCCAAGCTCACGTGACCGATCCGCTGCGGATCGAGATCCTTGGACCGCTGCGCGTCCTCGGGGACGGCGAACCGGTCGCGATCGGCGCTCATCGCCTGCACACCCTGCTCGCTGTTCTCGCGTTGCGGGCCAACCAAGTCTGTACGCCGGAAGAGCTGCTCGACCTCGTCTGGCACGACAACCCACCGGGTACCGGGCTGAAGGTCCTCCCGCCGTACATCTATCGCCTCCGTCGGGTGCTGCCCGACGGGGTCCTCGACCGCACCTCCAACGGGTATGTTCTCCGGCTGCCGGAGGGCGCGCTCGATACCGCTGACTTCGAGGCCGCAGCCACGCAGGCAGGTCGGCACCGGAAGAACGGCGATCTCGATGCCGCGGCCGCGGCGTACCGGCAAGCCCTGGGTCTCTTCCGCGGTGAACCGCTCGCAGGTCTCCCCGGCCCCTACCTCGCGGCCCAGCGACGCCGCTTGACCGAACGCCGCGACAAAGTCTTCGCCGACCGCGTCGACCTGGACCTCGACCGGGGGCGCGCGGCGGAGCTGATCGCCGAGCTCGTCCCAGCCGTCGACGCGAAACCCTTCGACGAACGCCTCACCGGTCAACTCGTCCGAGCCCTCGCCGCCGACGGCCGCCAAGCCGAAGCCCTCGACCTCTACACGCGCACCCGCCAAACCCTCATCGACCAACTAGGCGTCGAACCCGGCCCCGCGCTGCGCGAAATCCACCAGACGGTCCTCCGCAACGAAGAGGCCCCTCGCACCCGCGACGAACTCCCTTATGCAGGCGCGGCCTTCATCGGTCGTGCCAACGAGGTTGCCCAGCTGACGCAGGCCCTCAGCGAACCCGGTACGACGCTCCCGGTCGTCACGATCGACGGCATGGCCGGCGTCGGCAAGACGGCGCTGGCTGTCCACACAGCCCGCCAGCTCGCCCACCGCTACCCCGACGGTCTGCTCTTCGTCGACCTCCACGGCCACACAGCGGGTCAACCCCCACGCGATACCAAGGCCGCGCTAGACCACCTCCTCGGTGCCGTCGGGATCAGTGCGCGGGCGATCCCGCAGTCCCTGGACGATGCCCGAGCCCTGTGGCGTACGACGGCGACCGGCCAACGGCTGCTCGTCGTACTCGACAACGCGGCGGACAGCGACGCCGTCCTCCCGCTACTGCCAGCATCACCGACCTGCGCCGTCATCGTCACCAGCCGCAACCAACTGACCGGCCTGGGCGCGCGCAGCCGCCTGCACCTCGACCTGCTCGCCCACGCCGACGCGACCGCCCTGCTGTCCCAACTGGTCGGCGACCAGCGATCCACCGATGACGTTGCCGCCAGCAACGGCCTGATCGACCGCTGCGGCCGCCTCCCGCTCGCCCTCCGGATCGCCGGCGCCCGCCTCCGCCACCGCCCGACCTGGACCGTTGCCCACATCAACGACCGCCTGGACCGCGTCGGCCGCCGCCTCACCGAACTCACCACCGACGGCCTCGGCCTCGCCGCCGCCTTCGAACTCTCCTACCAGCAACTCCCGGAGAACCAGCAACGCCTCTTCCGCCTCCTCAGCCTCCTCCCCGGCCGAGACCTGGACCAGTACGGCGCTGCCGCCCTAGCCGACTGCCCGCCGGAAGAAGCCGCCGCCCTGGCCACGTCCCTCGTAGACGCCAACCTCCTCCTCCAGCCCACCCCCGGCCGCTACCAGTTCCACGACCTCATCCGCGACTACGCCACCGCGCTAGCCGCCACGGACCCGATCGACACCCGCAACGCCGCCACCGACCGCCTCCTCGAGTACTACCTCCAGGCGAGCATTCATCCGAGGCGATTCCAAGTCGGTGCGCGGTACTTCGAGCCAGGCCCTCGTCCCGCCCGCGCGCTGCCGGAGTTCACCAGCCAGGACGACGCCGTCGCCTGGGTCGATGCTGAGGCCGACAACTTGGCCGCCGCGATCGAGCACACGGCGACGGTCGGGAGTCCTGTGCGCACCTGGCAGCTCACGCTGGCCGCCGTCGGCCACCTGTACGTCAGAGGCAGACTCCAGCACCAGGAGCGCATTCTCGAGCTTGCCCTGACTGCCGCTGAACAGCTGGACGATCGCGAGGCGCAAGCCCGGGTTCTGTACGTTTCCGGACAGATCATTCGCGGCCGGCAGGGTTCGCGGGCGTCGGCGGATCAGCTGCAGCACGCCTTGGACCGTCTCCCGGCCGACGGCGACCTGCTGTTACGCGGCAACATCTACTCCGCCCTCGGCCACGCCCTGCAGACGATCGACCCGTACGGCGCCGCGCTGCCGGCACAGCGGGAAGCGACCCGACTGGGGCGCGAGTTGGAGGACGAGCGGCTGATTGCGAGGAGCCTTGCCTACACCGGAATGCTTCTGACCAATCAGTTCGAGTACGAGGCTGCCATCCAGGCCTTGGTGGAATCCGTCACGACGTTTCACCGGTTCGGCCCGACCGGCCTGACCGCAGACGCCCTCAGCGCCTTGTGTACCTGCTACATGCGGACCGGAGAGCTCGACGCCGCGATCGAGGCTGCCACCGCGGCCTTCGACCTCGCCACCGAACTGCAGAACATCCTCAGCATCCCCTTCGCCTTGCACTCGCTCGGCATCGCCCATCGGGAGCGCGGCGAACGGAAGCTCGCCGTCAGCATCCACCGGCAGGCGCTGGCTGCCGCCCAGACCAGTGGAATGCGCTCCGCCCAATGGACGACCAGGCAGGATCTGGGCGACAGCCTGTTGGCGGCCGGTGAGCTCGACGAGGCAGGCGACTGTTTCGCGAAGGTGCTCGAGGAAGCATCGATCGACAAGGATGTCGGCTACATGGTGGACGCCTGGGAGGGGCTCGCCAACCACGCGGGCGCGACCGGCGATCCGGAAGCGGCCATCGGCTACCTCACCCAGGCCGTGCAAGCCGCCGAGGAGTTCTACCCCGGCCGAGCCCCTTCCTTGCGTGCGCAGCTCGATGTGCTGACTGGGTGAGGCAGACTGGGGTGGTGACTGGGGCGCTGCGGGTTGAGGTGCTTGGGCCGCTGCGGGTTTTGTGGGAGGGCGAGCCGGTTGGGGTCGGTGCGCATCAGATGCAGACTTTGCTGGCTGTGCTGGCGTTGCGGGCAAATCAGGTCTGTCCGTCGGAGGAGCTGCTGGACCTCGTTTGGCATGACAAGCCACCGGGTTCCGGGCTGAAGGTGCTGCCTCCCTACATCTATCGCCTCCGGCGTTCGCTGCCGATCGACATCCTCGACCGGACGTCCGACGGGTACATCCTTCGGCTGCCGCCGGGCTCCCTCGACGTCACCGAGTTCGAGACGTTGGCCGCCCGCGCGAGCGCCCTCCGCGACAACGGCGAGCTGGACGCGGCGGCGTCGGCGTACAACCAAGCTTTGACGCTCTGCCGGGGTGAGCCGCTCAGCGGCCTCCCCGGCCCCTACCTCGCCGCCCAGCGCCGGCGACTCACCGAACGCCGCGACAAGGTTTTCGCGGACCGGGTGGATGTGGATCTGGACCGCGACCGTGCCGCCGACCTCGTCGCCGAGCTCGTCCCCGCCGTCGCTGCCAGGCCCTTCGACGAACGTCTCGCCGGGCAGTTGATGCGGGCCCTGTCCGCGGACGGCCGACAGGCTGAAGCTCTCGAGGTCTACACCCGCGCCCGCGACACCCTGATCGACCAGCTGGGTGTGGAGCCGGGACCGGCCTTACGCGAGGTGCACCGGACCATTCTGCGCAACGAGGCCACCGAGTCGGTTCGAGACGAGCTCCCGTATGCCGGTGCGGTCTTCGTGGGACGGCAGGTCGAACTCGAGCGACTGGACCGGGCACTGATCACGACCGGAGCAACCGCACCACCGGTCGTCACCATCGACGGAATGCCCGGCACCGGGAAGACCGCGCTCGCGGTGTACGCCGCACGCCGGCTCGCGGGGCGGTACCCGGACGGGATCCTGTTCGTCGACCTGCACGGCCACACACCGGGCCGGCAACCACGCGCTACGAAGTCGGCACTGGACCATCTGCTCGTCGGCGCGGGCGTCGGGGCCGGCTCGATTCCGCACAGTCTCGAAGAGGCACAGATCCTGTGGCGTACGACGGTCGCGGGGCAGCGCCTGCTCGTCGTCCTCGACAATGCCGCGACCAGCACCACCGTGGCCAGACTCCTGCCCGGGTCGCCGACCTGCGGAGTGCTCGTCACCAGCCGCAACCAGCTCACCGGCCTGGACACCGGCCACCGCCTGCACCTCGGCCTGCTCCGGTCCGAGGACGCGGCCGCATTGCTGGCTCGGCTCGTGGGTGCGGAGCGCACTGCCGCAGATGTTGCTGGCAGCAACCACTTGGTCGACGCCTGCGGCCGGCTCCCGCTGGCGATCCGGATCGCCGGCGCACGCCTCCGCCACCGGCCGACCTGGAGCATCGCCCACATCAACAAGCGCCTCGACCGGACCGGCCGTCGCCTGGCGGAACTCACCGCCGACGGGCTGGGAGTCATCACCGCATTCCAGCTCTCCTACGGCCAGCTGGACGCCGACCAGCAACAGCTCTTCCGCCTGCTCAGCCTGCTACCCGGCCGAGACCTCGACCAGTACGGCGCCGCAGCCCTGCTCGACCGATCTCCGGACGACGCGTCCGACCTGGCCGAGTCCCTCGTCGACGCCAACCTGCTGCTCCAGCCGATGCCGGGCCGGTACGAGTTCCACGACCTCATCCGTGCCTATGCCACCGAACTCGCCGAAGCCACCGATTCTCCCGAGTCGTTGGAAGCCGCTACCGACCGGCTCCTCGAGTACTACCTGCACGCGAGTATCCATCCGAGGGCATTCCATGTTGGCGGGCGATATGTCGAGGTCGAGTCACCCCCCACCTGCGCGCTTCCCGTGATCGACACCCGGGACAAGGCCAAAGCCTGGGCAGATGCCGAAGCCGACAACCTGGTCGCTGCGATCGAGCGGGCAGCAAGCACCGGAAGGCGCCGGCAGACCTGGCAGTTGACGCTGCTGTCGATCGAGTACCTGTCGTTCCGCGGAATGATCCAGCAGCGGGATCACGCCCTGGAGCTCGCCTTGGAGGCCGCACGCGAGCTGGCCGATCCCGAGACCGAGGCCCGGGTGCTGCACGCCACCGGACGAGTCATTCGCGAACACCACGGGTTCCGTGCCGCGGCCGACCGTCTCCAGCAGGCTCTGCAGGTGCTGCCTGACGATGGTGATCGGCTGCTGCGCGGTCAGATCTTCGCCGGGCTCGGACAAGCCCTGCAATCGAACGATCCCTACGGTGCGGCACTTCCCGCACTGCAGGAGGCCGTGCGAGTCGCGCACGAACTCGGGCACGACCGCCTGCTCGCGCAGAGCCTGGCCTACATCGGGATCCTGCTCGCCAACGAAGCCGACTACGAGGCCGCGATCGACACCCTGAGAGAGGCGATCGCGGTCTACCAGCGGTTCGGTCCAACCGGGCTCACCGCTGATGTTCTGAGCTCACTTTCGCACAGCTGCCGGCATCTCGGCCGGACCGACGAAGCCCTCGACTCGGCCACCGCAGCACTCGATCTCGCCGTCGAACTCGGCAATGCCTTCAGTGTGACGATGGCGTTGGTCGCGCTCGGTTCCGCGCACCGGCAGCGCGGAGACATCGACCGCGCCGTCGATGTTCACCGTCGAGCGATCGCCGCGGGCGACGCACTCGGCATGCAGGTGCCCCATTGGGAGTCCAGCCTCGAGCTGGCCAGGAGCCTGGTCGCCGCCGGCGATCTGGACGATGCTTTCGCCCTCTGCCAGGCGGTGCTCGAAGAAGCTGGCGCGGTCCAGGACAACTTCTACATGGTCGAGGCCTGGGAGACCCTGGCGAGCCACGCAGCTGCGGGCGGCGATCGGCAGGCGTCCGCGGCGTACCTCAGCCAGGCGATGAGCCTCGCCGACGAGTTCCTCCCCGGTCGGGTCGCTTCCTTGCGTGCTCAGCTCGATGTGCTGACTGGGTGAGGCAGACTGGGGTGGTGACTGGGGCGCTGCGGGTTGAGGTGCTTGGGCCGCTGCGGGTTTTGTGGGAGGGCGAGCCGGTGGCTGTGGGGGCGCATCGGAATCAGACTTTGCTGGCTGTGCTTGCGTTGCGCGCCAATCAGGTTTGTACGCCGGAGGAGCTGCTGGATGCCGTTTGGCAGGACAATCCGCCGGGGACCGGGCTGAAGGTTGTGCCGCCGTACATCTATCGGCTGCGGCAGGCGTTGCCGGAGGATGTGTTGGGGCGGACGTCGGACGGCTACATCTTGCGGCTGGCGGAAGGTGCGCTGGATGTCAGCGACTTCGAGGCTGCGGCTGCTCAGGCTCAGGTGCATCGGGCGAACGGCGATCTCGAGGCCGCGGCGGGTGAGTACGCGCGGGCGCTCGGGCTGTTTCGCGGTGAGCCGTTCGCCGGGCTTGCGGGTCGGTATCTCGAGGCGCAGCGGCATCGGCTCGCGGAGCGCCGGGACAAGGTGTTCGGCGACCGGGTAGACCTGGATCTCGAACGCGGCCGCAGTTCCGAACTCGTTGCCGAGCTGGTCCCGGTCGTCACTGCCAAGCCGTTCGACGAACGGCTCGCCGGTCAGCTGATGCGCGCGCTGGCCGCCGACGGCCGGCAGGCGGAGGCTCTGGAGCTGTATACCCGCACGCGCGACATCCTGATCGACCAGCTCGGTGTGGAGCCGGGCGCGGCGCTCCGGGAGGTGCACCGGACGATCCTGCGCAACGAGGCCGCCGAGTCGGTTCGCGACGAGCTTCCGTACGCCGGCTCGACCTTCGTCGGGCGGGAGGCCGAACTGGCCCAGCTCACGCGGGTGCTCGCCGGCACTGGGGCTTCGGCTCCGCCGGTCGTCGCCATCGACGGGATGGGCGGCGTCGGCAAGACCGCGCTCGCCGTACACATCGCTCGTCGGTTGGCGGGGCAGTACCCCGATGGTGTCCTGTTCGTGGACCTGCACGGCCATACCCCGGAGCAGTCGCCCCGCGACGCCAAGGCGGCCCTCGACCACCTTCTCGTCGGCGCGGGCGTCGTACCCAAGAAGATCCCGCAGGACTTCGAGGAGGCGCGTGCGTTGTGGCGGACGACGGTTGCCGGGCGCCGGCTCCTGATCGTTCTGGACAACGCACCGGACAGCGGCACCGTCGCTCCACTACTGCCGGGCTCACCGACCTGCGGCGTACTGATCACCAGCCGTAACCAGCTGACCGGGCTGGATGTCCGGGAGCGGCTGCACCTCGACCTGCTCACAGCGTCGGACGCCGCGGCGCTGCTGGCCGAGCTGATCGGCGACAACCGGTCGGTCACAGATGTTGCTGCTGGCAACGGCCTGATCGAGCGGTGCGGCCATCTGCCGCTCGCCCTGCGCATCGCCGGTGCCCGGCTCCGGCACCGCAAGTCCTGGACCATTGCCCACATCAACGATCGCCTCGACCGGGCCGGTCGCCGTTTGTCCGAGCTCACCGTCGACGGAGTCGGCGTGACGGCCGCCTTCGAGCTCTCCTACGAGCAACTGAGTCCGGAGCAACAGTCCTGTTTCCGGCTGCTCAGCCTCCTCCCGGGCCGCGACCTCGACCAGTACGGCGCGGCCGCGCTGCTCGACTGTGAGCCGGACGATGCATCGGACCTGGCCGAGTCGCTCGTCGACGCCAATCTGCTGCTGCAGCCGCGACCGGGCCGGTATCAGTTCCACGATCTGCTCCGTGAGTACGCGAGTGAGCTGGCGCAATCCGCCGAGTCAGCCGAATCCCGGGACGCTGCCACCGACCGCCTACTCGAGTACTACATCCAAGCCGCTATCCATCCACGGAGACTGCAGGTTGGAGCGCGATACCTCGAGCGCGACCCGGAATCCGAGCATGCGACGCCAACGCTCGAGACTCGGGATGAGGCGGTGGCTTGGGCCGACGCCGAGGCTGACAACCTGACCGCCGCGACCGAGCTGGCCGCCAGGACCGGGCGGCATCACTACACCTGGCGACTGGTGCTGGTCTCGACCGAGTACCTGCAGGCTCGCGGCAAGGTCCACCAGCTGTACCGGGGCCTTGATCTCGCACTGGCAGCAGCGGAGCAGACAGGTGATCGGGAGATCCAGGCGCGCGTCCTGTATGCGACCGGCCGCATTATTCGCGCCCGGCAGGGCAGCCGGGCCGCCGCGGATCGTCTCAAGCAGGCCCTCGCGACCCTTCCGCCGGATGGTGAGCTGCTGCTGCGAGCCAAGATCACCTGTTCCCTCGGACAGGCACTGATACCGATCGACCCCTTCGGCGAAGCGCTCCCGACACTGCAGGAGGCCGCGCGACTGGCAGAGCTGGCCGGCAACGACCGCTTGGTCGGCGACAGCCTCGCGTTCGGCGGCCTGCTGTATGCCAACGAGCAGGAGTTCGAGAAGGCGGTGCCCATTATCGAGCGGGCCATTGTGTTCTACCGCCGATTCGATCCGAGCCGGATGACTGCCGGTACCTACAGCACCCTGTCTTACTGCTACCGCGGACTCGGACGGACCGCCGACGCGCTCGACGCATCGAGGGCCAGCCTCGAGATGGCCACCGAGCTGGGCGACTCCTATTGCACAAGCTTCGCGCTGGCCACACTCGCAGCTGCCCACCGGCAGCAAGGCGAGCTAGTGCTTGCGGTCGGCACCGCTCGCCGCGCGCTGCAGGCCGGCCGCGACAGCGGTGTCATATCCGCGCAGTGGGCGGCGCGGCTGGAGCTCGGCAACAGCCTGCTCGCGGTCGGCGACCACGACGCAGCCCGCGAGCAATTCCACCAGGTTCTGGAAGAGGCGATCGAGTACGACGACAACGCGCACCTGGTCGAGTCCCGGGAAGGCCTCGCGTCGGTTGCCGCCGCGATCGGAGACCTGGACACCGCCACCGAATACCTCACGCAGGCCCTGGAGATCGCCGAGAAGTTCCTGCCGAGCCGCGTGGGCTCACTGCGCAAGCAGTTGGCCGAGCTCACGGGGTGACGCAGTCGGTGGCTCCGTTGCGCCATTGGTGGTTGTAGCGGCCGGCGACCTTGGTGACGAACGACTCGATGCGGTCGTTGTCGACGGCATCCAGTTTTTCGAGACGTTGCCAGGCGGTGAGGGCGATGCCGGTGGACAGTTCCGGGTACGGCGCAACGATTACGTCCCGAGGGTGTTTGCGGCCGAGGCGCTCCAGCCGGTCGATGTCGGCCGGCGAGGTGGACGCGGCGTACTGGAGGAGGACGTGGCCGTGTTCAAGGATGTGAACCTGGAGTTCGGGCGGAATCGGGGCCCGATAGATGCCGGGGATCACAACTCGGGGCGAGTGCGGGCCTGAGGTGGGTGGCGTGGTCTTGTAGGGGTCGTGCGGGGCGTTCTGGTAGGCGAGGTGCCGGTTGCCCTCGAACGCTTGCGGAGTGCCGGGAACCTCGTTGCAGGACAGGGCTTTGCGGTCGTTGAACTGCCCCAGCAGAACGCCGAAGGCGAAGCTGGACATAGTGAGAACGCTCAGGGTGGTGACGAGGATGCCGACGATCAGGCCGGTGCGCTTCTTCATGCTGCCGCCCTCCGGCGGTTGCGGATCCAGACGCCCAGCGGCAGGAAGACGTTCAGGGACGTGAACGCGAGCAGGATCAGGCCTTCACACCAGTACAGGCTGAAGGGCGGGGCCTGCAGCAGTACGCCGAACGCCCAGCCGAAGGTGACTTTCGCGCTCGGCACGAGGAAGTGGATGGCGAACCAAACCATCCAGATCAGCCCAGTGATGTACAGCAGCCGGTACCAACGGGCCACCCGGAGATCGCGCTCGTGGGCGGTACTCAGCACATTCAGCTCGGCCGGAGTGAGGCGGCGTACCAGGCGTTTCAGCGACAGCCGCGTGACCTGATGCAGGTTGCCGCAGCCGGTGGCGGTGGCCATCACCAGGTACATGTCGGTGCGGAGATAGGCCAGGGTCTGGAAGGCGAGCTTGGCGACCTGGCTCAGCACGACCATGGCGAGGATGCGGATCAGCATCGGCGAGAGATCGATCCAGCCGCGCGACCAGGCGTAGCGGGGTGCGACGGCAAGGAACAGTACGACGCTGTCGATCGCCATCCCGGCCAGGAACGGGCCGTAGCGCTTGCCCGGCGGCAGCGCCCACAGACCGGACAGGTCGGTTTCGAGCACGGGAAAGATGCCGCGGCGCTCCAGCCTGAGCCGAGACGGCACGCCGACGGCCGCGCCTGCGAACGCATGCCAGCTCTCGTGCAGGAAGGTCAACGCGACAACGACCACGTTGGTCACCAGCAGACTGAGCACGATGTCCGGGAAGACGAACGTGTCCTCGTACGTCGGTCGCAGCGCCGGCTCGATCACGAACATCACCAGCGTCGCGGCCAGGCAAGCGCCGTACACGATCCAGGCGGTCGGGCCGAAGAACGGGCGCACCCAGCGGGCCGGGATCCGCGAGATCGACCAATGATGGGACTCTTCGGGGGATCGGACGATGCCGGCCTCGATCAGGATCTCGGCGAAGTCCGCCGCGTCGATCGGCTCACCCGTCGCGCGCTCGATTTCGGTCGCGGCCTCCTCGACGGTGTGGCCGGCCATGAACAGCTCGACCAGCCGGGCCCCGATCTCCGGTACGACGACGAAGTTTCCGCTGGCCGGATCACCGACGACGTACTCGTCCTCGGCCTCCTGGCGGATGACGACGTGGGCCAGGTTCAGGGTCTGGCTCATGTCCACCCGCAGGTCGGGCAGGTGCGGCCGGGCGTCGGGCGGACGGTGTAGTGATAGGTCAGATCGGTCAGGCTGAGGTGGAACATCAGGCCGCGGGTCGTGGTCGGGATCCCGCCGAGGTGGTAGACCGCATCCAGCGCGGCGAGGTGGCCGGTCAGGTTGGCGGTCGGCGCGATCACCGCATGACCGGTGAACGGGAACAGGTCCTCAGGCTCCTGACCATGCTGGTCACGCAACCGGTCGCGAACACTCGGCAAGCAATCCGGACAGCAGGTCTCGCCAGGAACGAAGAGGCCGACGACAGCCATCGGACCGGCGTACTGGGCGAGCATCCACGGCGTCCCGGTCCGGAGCGCGGCCTCGTTGGTCCACTCGCGGATCGTGTGCATCGGCTGGTCGGCGCAGAGGATCATCAGGTCGGCCTGTTCCATCAGGTAGGCGACCGCGTCGGTCGAATCGACCTTGATCTCCTCGCCGGTGACCACGGCATGCTTGTTGATCTTGCTCAAACGCTCGACTGCCACCGGGATCTTCGGCTTGCCCAGATCGTCCTCGGTGTAGAGCAACTGGCGGGTCAGATTGCCGGCCTCGATCACGTCGAAGTCGGCGCAGTGCACGGTTCCCACGCCGGCGGCGACCAGCGAGGCGGCGACTGCCGACCCAGTGCCACCAAGACCCAGTACGACGACTTTGCTCGCCTTCAACCGGGCTTGGACGTCGTACCGGGAGGGGCGCGGGGTGAGGTCGACCCAGGCGTAGTACGTGAGGGCGCGGTCGTAGCGGTCGATCTCCTCCGGGCTCAGACTGCCGGGTGGTGGCGCGGCGGCGTCCTCGACGTACCCGGCATCGATGATCACCTGCAGCGCTTCGGCCGCCTCGTCCGCGGCGAGGCCGGAATGCGAGGCACACAAGGCCGAAACGATCTCGGCGCGGGTCCGGCTGCCGTCCATCAGGCCCAGCAACCGCCAGACCATGCCGTCCTCGTCGTCGATCTCGGCGCCGATCCCCTGCTGCCGGCCGCCGACCGAGACGAGCGTCGGCGTGAGTCGCGTCGGTTTGTGGATAGGTTTCACCCGCGGTCGATCCATCGAGCCCCTCCCCGGAAGCGCGAACCGGGACGTGGTCGCGCCACGTCCCGGTCCGCAGTGAAATGCTGTCGACTAGCCGCAGAGCTCGTTACGGCAGCCGGGGTCGGTGACGATGACCGCGGTGGTCTCCAGCTTCTCGAGCCGGCGCACCATGATCTTGCGCGGTTCCGGCTTGGTCTCGACCTTGTCCATGACGGTTTCCCCTCTTCTTCGGGCGGCAACTGCAAGGAAACGGCGGGCCCACCGCGAGCCTCAGTAGAACACCGATCTCCGGGCAGCGGGATGGGGGAAATCCCCATGATTTCCGGCCCTTTTCAAACCCTCGAATGAGAATCAATACCGTTCGGCCGCGGCCAGCGACGGATAAAGGGAATGCGCGACCCCGTCGACGGTCGCACCGGCGAATTGCAGCATCGGCGCCAGCTCGGCATTGTTCTCGGCCGGGAAGTTCAGCTGCGGAGCGGAAAGGTCGTCCAGCCGCGCGCGAGCATCGGCGGGCAACTCGACGGTGAGGGACCGCAGGTTCGCACGGAGCTGTTCGGGCCGCCGGGCGCCCAGGATCGTGGACGTCACCCCGGGCGTCCCGCGCACCCAGGCGAGCGCGACCTCGGCGGGCGTCGTACCCAGGTCCTCGGCAATCGCGTGCACCGCGTCCAGCACCGGGTACGCCGACAGCGGTGGCCGGCGGTCCTGGCTTCGAACCGTGTCCTCTGGCTCGCTCGCCCCGGTCCGGAACTTGCCGGACAGCCAACCGCCCTTGAGCGGCGACCACGGCAGTACGCCGGCGCCCAGCGCCCGGGCCATCGGCAGCAGCTCGCCTTCCGCGGTCCGCTCCAGCAGCGAGTACTCGGCCTGGATCGCGATCACCGGTGCCCAGCCGTGCGACCGGGCCAGCACGATCGACTCGGCCGTGGCCCACGCCGGTACGTCCGAGAACCCGACGTACCGGACCTTGCCGGCGCGCACCAGGTCGTCGAGCGCGCGCAGCGTCTCCTCGCGTGGGGTGGCCGGGTCGAAGTTGTGCAGCCAGTAGAGGTCCAGGTAGTCGGTGCGAAGGCGGCGGAGCGAGTCCTCGACCTGGTGCAGGATCGCCTTCCGGCCGGCGCCGCCGCCGTTCGGGTCCCCTGGGTGCAGGTTGACGAAGAACTTCGACGCGAGGACGAGCCGGTCGCGCAGCCCGGGGTGGGCGGTCAGCCAGTCGCCGATGATGACTTCGGAGTGGCCGTTCGTGTAGATGTTCGCGGTGTCGATCGAGTTGCCGCCGGCGTCGACGTACTCGTCGAGCATCCGCTCCGAGTCCGCGACCGAGGCACCCCAGCCGTGGTCCTCGCCGAACGTCATGGTGCCCAGCGTCGCCGGGCTGATCCGCAGTCCCGAACCGGGAACAGTGAGATAGGAATCCAAGGTGGTCATGTCTTCGAGTCTTCGCCCGCGGCGGCGGTTTCCGTAGCTCGATCCGACCGGCTTCTTGCCTGATCCGCTCCGGTCCGGCCCGGATCGGGCAAGGCGAGGTTTACTGGAAACGTGGACGCCTTGACTTCGCTACGGGACCTCGTGCTCTCGATGACCGGCGCCCCCGATCGGCGGATCGAGGTCGACGGGATGATCCTCGTCCAGAACTCGCGGACCACCGAGTCGATGGGCTCGACGACCAATCCGACGGTGGCCTTCGTGCTGCAAGGTGCCAAGCAGTCGACTGTCGGGGACCAGATCTACGACTACCGGGCTGGTCAGTTCCTGATTGTGACTGTCGACCTGCCGATGATCGGGCGGGTCACCGAGGCCTCGGACGAGACGCCGTTCGTCGGGTTCGGGATGCCGTTGCGGCCCGCGCTGGTCGCCGAGCTGCTGCTCGAGGGGCCGGCCGAATTCCGCCGGTCGCCGGCCCGCGCCGTACCGGGCCTCGCGGTCAGCACCGCCGATGACCACTTGCTCGATGCGATCACCCGGCTGCTGCGGCTGCATCGTCGCCCGGCCGACTACCGCGTGCTGGCGCCCGGCATCATCCGGGAGATCCATTGGTGGCTGCTGACCGGTTCGCAGCAGTCGCTGGTGCGGCAACTGGGCGACACCGAGTCCGGTACGACGCTCGTCGCCGCGGCCGTGCGGTGGATCCAGCAGAACGTGGACCAGCCGCTCCGGGTCGATGAGCTCGCCGCGGGGGTCGGGGCGGGCGTCTCCACGCTCAACCGGCACTTCCGGGCGGTGACTCAGCTGAGCCCGCTGCAGTACCAGAAGGCGCTCCGGCTGCAGCGTGCCCGGCTCGCGCTGCTCTCGACCCGGACCGAGATCGCCCGGATCGGTCACGAGGTCGGCTACCAGTCGCTGTCCCAGTTCAGCCGTGAGTACCGGCGGATGTTCGGCGTACCGCCGTCGGCCGACCGCGCCGGTGCAGTGCCGCTGCCCGGCTGACCCTTGAATTCGGCGGTTGCCCCAACAAAGTCGGGACAAACGCTTCCCAGGAAGCATTCCCGGACCTTAGAGTCGCGCTGCCACGGATAGTCCGCCGTCCATCACCATCCGTGGCGTGAGGAGCTTCCATGCGTCCACGCGTTGGTGTCTGGTTGTTCGGAGCCCGAGGATCGGTCGCGACCACGACCGTGGCCGGTGCGGCCGCGCTCGCTCACGGCGCGCCACCGGCGGGCGTCGTCACGGCCGGACCTGCCTTCAGCGGTGCCGGACTGGTGCCGATCGAGAGCCTGGTCTTCGGTGGTCACGACATCACCGACACCCCGCTCGCCAAACAAGTCGAACGGCTCGCCGCCGGTGGGGTCCTGCCGCCGGGGCTGGACGGGCTGATCGCCGCGGAGCTGGCGGCGGCCGAGAGGAACCTGGTGGTCCTCCCGGTCGCTCCCACCCAGGCCGAGGTGATCGCGCGGATGGCCGCGGACATCGGCGAGTTCCGGGAACGACATTCGCTGGAGCGGGTGGTCGCGATCAACGTGGCGTCGACAGAGCCGCCGTACGAGGTCCTGTACGACGACTTGGCCGGGCTGCGGGCAGCTTTGGCGGCTGGGAGTCCGTTGCCGGCGAGTTGTGTGGCCGCGCTCGCCGCGTTCGAGGCTGGGGCGTCGTTCATCGACTTCACGCCGTCGACGTCGATCCGGCCGCAGGTGATCCGCGACTGGGGCGTTGAGAGCGGCCTGCCGTTCGGTGGGCAGGACGCGAAGACCGGCGAGACGCTGGTGAAGAGCGTGCTCGCGCCGATGTTCACCGCGCGAGCGCTGCCGGTGCATGCCTGGTCCGGGACCAACCTGCTCGGTGGTGGCGACGGCGCCACGCTCGCCGATCCGCGCGCCGCCGAGTCGAAGAACGTCTCCAAGGAGCGCGGTCTCGCCGACATGCTCGGCGAGGACGTCGCCGGCCAGGTCCACATCGACTACGTGGATCCGCTGGGCGACTGGAAGACCGCCTGGGACCACATCCTGTTCTCCGGCTTCCTGGGCGTCCGCATGACCCTCCAGTTCACCTGGCAAGGCTGCGACTCCGCCCTGGCCGCTCCCTTGGTCCTGGACCTGGCCCGCCTCTCCGCGCTGGCCCTCGATCGCGGCCACATAGGCCCCATGCCCTTCCTCGGCTTCTACTTCAAAGACCCCATCGACTCCACCGAGCACTCCCTTTCCACCCAGTACGACGCCCTCGTGCAATGGGCCCAGACATGTTGAGGGCGTTGGTGGAGTTGGTGCGGGCGCCGGCTGGGTTGACCGTGCCGGGGGATGTGCTGGCGGGGGCCGCGGCGGCTGGCGATCTGCGGGTTGGGCGGGCGGTGGGGTTGTCGGCTTCTTCGATCTGCATCTACTGGGCCGGGATGGCGTTGAACGACTGGGCCGACCGGGAGCTGGATGCGGTCGAGCGACCGGAGCGTCCGATCCCATCGGGGCGGGTGCCTGCGCAGACTGCGTTCAATCTTGCGGCTGGGCTGACTGTGGGCGGGCTGGTTCTGTCCGCGCTCAGCGGTGGCCGGTCGACGCTCGCCACGTCGACTGCGCTGGCCGCGACTGCGTGGAGCTATGACGTGGTCGCGAAGAATTCGGTCGCTGGACCGGCGGTGATGGCAGCAGCCCGCTCTCTCGACGTACTGGTTGGTGCTGGTCCGCAGCGGCGGCGGGCGCTGGCTCCGGCGCTCGCGATCGGTGCGCACATCCTGGGCGTCACCACGCTGTCACGCGGAGAGGTCCACGGCGGTACGCCGACGCCGGCTCGGCTGAGCCTGGCGGTGAGTGCGGCGCTGACCGCGGGTGCCGCCGGCCGGAAGTCTGACGCGGGCTGGAGCCGGTTCGTCTGGCGGCAGCGGAGCACTGTTGCTGAGGTGACGACGGCTGCGCTCGCGGGCTGGTTTGCGCGCGGGGTGGTTCCGGCTCAGCTCGCCGCCGCTCGCGAGCCGGACGCCTCGAACATTCGGACCGCGGTGGGTGCGGGCATTCACGGGCTGGTCCCCCTGCAGGCGGCCTGGGTGGCTCGGGCCGGAGCGCCGCGGTTGGGCGCAGGGCTGGCGCTCGCGTTCCCGCTGGTGAAGGCGTTGGCGAAGAAGGTGTCGTCGACATGAGGCTCGGTTATGGGACCAACGGGTTCGCGAACCATCGGCTGGCCGATGCGCTCAGTGTGATCGCGGACCTCGGGTACGACGGGGTCGCGCTGACGCTGGATCACAACCACCTGGACCCGTTCGAGCCCGGTCTGCGCGAGCGAACCGCCGAGGTCGGACGGCTGCTGGAGCGGCACCAGCTGGGCGTGGTGATCGAGACCGGCGCGCGGTATGTGCTGGATCCGTTCCGCAAACACGCCCCGACCCTGCTGCACACCGACGGCGCCGACCAGCGGATCGACCTGCTGAAGCGGGCGATCCAGATCTCCGCCGACCTCGGCGCCGACGCCGTCTCGTTCTGGTCCGGCATCCTCCCGCCCGACGTCGAACCAACCGTCGGCTGGCAACGCTTGGTCGCCGGGTGCGAACAACTCGCCGGGTACGCCGCCGACCGCGGCGTGCGGCTCGGATTCGAACCGGAGCCCGGGATGCTGGTCGACGATCTGGCCGGCTATCTCAAACTGCGGGCCGAGGTCGGCAGCGACGCCCTCGGGCTCACGCTCGACATCGGCCACCTGGTCTGCAACGAACCCCAGTCGCCGCCCGACTGCATCCGCACCGGAGCGCCGTACCTGGTGAATGTGCAGATCGACGACATGGTCCGCGATGTCCACGAGCACCTCGAGTTCGGGACCGGCGAGGTCGACTTCCCGCCGGTCTTCGACGCGCTGCGCGAGGTCGGCTACACCGGCCTGGTCGCCGTCGAACTCCCCCGGCACTCACACGCCGCCCCGAACGTCGCACGTGAGTCGCTGACCTTCCTCCGGGAGGCACAACGATGAAGGCCGCCGATCTTCCTGTTGATGTCTCCGGCCTCCGCGATCGGCCGCTGGCCGAGGTGTTCCCCGCTGTTGGCCGGATCGTCGGTCGTGAGCTGCTCGGCAACGGCTGGACCACCGACGAGGCCGCGCGGGCAGTGCTGCTCGCCACCGCGAGCGCCGCCGAGATCACCGAGATCTACCGGTACGGCGACGCCGCCGAGAAACGTGCGGTGCTCAAGGCGCTCGCCTTGGACGAGGTCGCGAGCACCCTGGGCGCGCAGGGCGTCGACCTGCTGGACGACGCGATCCGCACCAATGATCCGAGGCTGATCACCGCCGCGCTCGGATCCGGTTACGCGACCGAGAAGTTGCCGATGGCAAGTTTTCGGCAGGCGGTGCTGAAATGCGTCTTCTCCGGAATCCCGCTGGCCGAGGTCGACGGCCTGCCGGACCGGGCGGACGCCGAGCTGGTCCGCATGATGACCGACTTCGCCGCCGAGCGGACGGCCGCAGGCCGCGCCGTACCCGCTGATCTCACGCCGTACCTCAGCAGTCCAGACGAGAGGTGACTCGACCGATGCGCATCTTCGATCCGCACATCCATATGACGTCCCGGACCACCGACGACTACGCGGCGATGGCCGCGCACGGCGTCCAGGCCGTGGTCGAACCGGCCTTCTGGCTCGGCCAGCCGCGGACCAGCGCCGCCTCGTTCGTCGACTACTTCGACGGGCTGATCGGCTGGGAACCGTTCCGCGCGTCGCAGTACGGGATCAAGCACCATTGCACGATCGCGCTGAACCCCAAAGAGGCGAACGACCCGCGCTGCCGCGAGGTCCTCGACGTACTGCCGCGGTACTTGGCCAAGGACGGCGTGGTCGCGGTCGGCGAGGTCGGGTACGACGCGATGACCCCGGCCGAGGACGAGGTGTTCGCCACGCAGCTGGAGCTCGCCGTCCGGTTCGAGCTGCCCGCGCTCGTGCACACCCCGCACCGCGACAAAGCGACCGGTACGGCGCGGACGCTCGACGTGGTCCGCGAATCGGGGATCGCGGCGTCGTTCGTCGCCGTTGACCACCTGAACGAGGTCACCGTCGAGCAGGTCGCGGAGTCGGGCTGCTGGATGGGCTTCTCGATCTACCCGGATACCAAGATGGATCCGGATCGGATGGTCGCGATCCTGCAGCGCTTCGGGACTGAGCGGATCCTGGTGAACTCGGCCGCCGACTGGGGACGCTCCGATCCCTTACGTACTTACGCGACCGGGCAGGCGATGCTCGCCGCGGGCTTCACCGACGACGACGTCGACCAGGTGCTGTGGCGGAACCCGGTGGCCTTCTACAGCCAGTCCGGACGGCTCGACCTGACCTCGGTCGAACCAGCCGACACGTACGCCGGCAACTCGATCCTGCGGGGAGCTTCGACATGAGGTTCCGGCATCCCGACGGCTCGCTCATCCACCTCGCGTACTGCACGAACGTTCACCCGGCCGAGGACCTCGACGGCGTGATCGCACAGCTCGACACCTGCTCCGCACTCGTGCGCAAGGAGCTCGACGTACCGGTGCTCGGGGTCGGGCTCTGGCTCGCGTACCGGCTCGCGGATCAGCTGGCCAACTCCCCCGACGCGTTGCATCGGCTGCAGGTTGCGTTGGCGCGGAACGGGCTGGAGGTCGTGACACTGAACGGCTTTCCGTACGCCGGGTTCCATGACGAGGTGGTCGGGAAGAAGGTGTACCTGCCGGACTGGACTCAGCCCGAGCGACTCCACTACACCCGCAACCTGGTCGACGTACTGGCGCAGTTGCTGCCCGCGGATGCGGCGTACGGCTCGATCTCGACACTGCCGCTGGCCTGGCGGGAGCCGTGGGGGGTCAAGCAGGACACCCGCGCGCGAGCGGCGGTGAGTCGGCTGGAGATGCACCTCACGCAGACGGAGGAGTCGACCGGGCGGCGGATTCGGGTGGCGTTCGAGCCGGAGCCTGGGTGCGTGATCGAGCTGGTGCCGCAGGGTGCGGAGTGGCTTGCCCCGTACGCCGAGGGCGGGCGGATCGGGTTGTGCCTCGACACGTGTCACCTGGCCGTGCAATTCGAGGAGCCGGCGGAGGCGTTCGCCGTACTGGATCGTTTTGGTGTGCCAGTGGTGAAAAGCCAGGTGTCAGCGGCGCTGCACGTGGCTGACCCGGGTGATGCCGAGGCACGGCGGTTGCTGGCGGAGTTTGCGGAGCCGAAGTTCCTGCATCAGACGCGCGAGCGCGGTGGTCGTGGGATCGACAACCTGGATGCGCTTGATCAGCTGGCGGGCTCAGATGCGTGGCGGGTGCACTTCCATGTGCCTGTGCATGCGGCGCCGCGACCGCCGTTGAGCAGCACGACCGACGTATTGGAAGAGTCGCTCGGCTATTTGGTCGGGGGTGCGCAGCCGCGGACTCAGCACCTGGAGTCCGAGACCTACACGTGGTCGGTGCTGCCGTCGTCACCTCGCGACACGGCCGAGCTTGCCGAGGGGATCGCCGGTGAGCTCGCCTGGCTGCGTTCCCGCATCACCGCTCTTGGACTGGAGACCGCATGAGTCGGCAGGTAGTTGTGATCGATGTCGTCGGGCTGACCCCACGGCTGCTGCGGAAGATGCCGCGGCTGCGGTCGTTGCCGTTGACCAGGAATCTGGACACGGTGCTGCCGGCCGTCACGTGTTCGGCGCAGGCGACGTTCCTGACCGGCACGTTGCCCTCCGAGCACGGGATCGTCGGGAACGGCTGGTACTTCCGGGATCTCGGCGAGGTGTTCCTCTGGCGGCAGCACAACCGGCTCGTCCAGGGCGAGAAGATCTGGGACATCGCGCGGCGGAGCGAGCCGTCGTACAAGGTGGCGAACGTCTGCTGGTGGTACGCGATGGGCGCGGAGACCGACCTGCTGGTGACGCCGCGTCCGATCTACTACGCGGACGGGCGGAAGGCGCCGGACTGCTACACGCGGCCGGTCGCGTTGCACGATCGGCTGACGTCGAAGCTCGGGGCCTTCCCGCTGTTCAACTACTGGGGTCCGACGGCGAGCATCAAGTCGAGCCAGTGGATCGTCGACGCGGCTCGGGAGATCCTCGCGACGGATTCGCCGGATCTGCTGCTGACTTATGTGCCGCACTTGGACTACGACCTGCAGCGGTACGGCGGTTCCTCGGTCGAGGCTACTCGAGCGGCGATCGAACTGGACGCCGTACTGGCGCCACTGCTCGATGACGCGGAGGCGCGGGGAGCGACGGTCGTCGTGCTGTCGGAGTACGGGATCACGGATGTCAGCCGGCCGGTCGACATCAACCGGCTGCTGCGGCGCGAGGGGCTGCTGGAGGTGCACACGCAGGACGGGATGGAGTACCTCGACCCGTGGGCGTCGCGAGCCTTCGCGGTGGCGGATCATCAGATCGCACACGTGTACGTTCGCGATCCTGCGGACGTTGAGGACGTCGCGAAGCTGTTGGCCGGGCTGCCCGGGGTGGCCGACGTACTGGATGCCGAAGGCAAGAAAACCCACGGCCTCGACCATGAGCGGGCCGGTGAACTGGTCGCCGTCGCCGAGCCGGACGCCTGGTTCACGTACTACTACTGGCTGGACGACGACCGGGCGCCCGACTTCGCCCGCGGCGTGGAGATCCACCGCAAACCCGGCTACGACCCGGCCGAACTCTTCTTCGACCCCAGCGACCCCCTGGTCAAACCCCGCGCCGCCTCCTACCTCCTCCGCAAGAAACTCGGCTTCCGCTACGCCATGCAGGTAGTCCCCCTGGACCCCTCGATCGTCCGAGGCTCCCACGGCCGCCTCACCACCGACCCCGAAGACGGCCCCGTCTTCCTCAGCACCGACCCCGACCTGGTCGGGGAAGGCACGGTATCCCCGACCGCCGTCCGAGACCTCCTGCTCAAGGCAGCCGGTCTCGACTGACAGCGGACCTGCGCCACTCACCAAGTGCCATCGGCGGCGGTTCGGGCCGGCGGCCGAGCGTGGCGGCGCAGGGGTCAGGGAGGTTGGTGAGTGGGGGCGGTCCGCCAATCAATCTCGGCGAACTGTCCGCACCGGCTGCCATGCTTCCCCCCGTGACCAACACCAGCAAGCTTGTGCGCGACCGCATCCCGGAAATCATCCGTTCGCACGGCGAGGACCCCACCTACTACCAGGCCGACCCCGCCGAGTACCGCAACCGCCTCCGCGCCAAGCTCACCGAAGAGGTCAGCGAGTTCCTCGCCGCCACCGAAGAAGACGCCGTCGAGGAGCTCGCCGACATCCTCGAGGTCGTCTACGCCCTGGCCAACGACCTCAACACCTCGGCAGCGGAACTCGACGAAATCCGGCACCGCAAGGCAGCCACGAACGGCGCGTTCGCGGACCGGATCGTCTGGACGGGCGTCCGCGACTGACGGCGGCAAGACTTCGGTTGGCGCCGGGTGAACCGGGTCCCGGCGGCGGACGTATTAAGGGCACCCTTATCCGACGACCGGCTGGGGCCGGTCTGCCTGATTGGATCTGCCGCCCATGAAGATTCGTTCTACTGTCATCTGCCTACTTGCGCTGGCCGCGGCCGCGACCGCGCTTCCCGCGGAGGCTGCCGGCCGGCCGGCGTCGATCGCTTGCCCGTCGAATGTTTGTCAGGTTGTCGCTCGTGATCTCGGGCAGACCGAGAACGCCGTGGAGGACGGGCAGGGTGGACTGCTGCTGAGTGCTTCGAACGGGACGTTGCGCCGGCTGGTTCTCGCGACCGGCAAGGTCAGCACGGTGGCGACCGGGCTCGGGAACCTGCGGGGTCTCGCCGCTGACGGTCAGGGGAACGCGTTCGTCGCCTCGTTCGACGGTTCGTTGCAGAAGGTGAATGTCGCGACCGGCGCCACCAGCACGGTCTTCCGCACCGGTACGGCGTTGATCGCGGTCGCCTCCGCCGGAGGATCGACGTACGTGACGTCTCATGGCGGTCAGCTGTGGGAGATCCGGGACGGCCAGGCGCCGCGGAGTGTGACGACCGGGCTCGGGTACACCGACACGATCGCGCTCGACGGACGCGGGAACGCCTTCACGGCCGACATGATGACCCAGCGGATCCAGCGCACGAACCTCGCCACCGGTGCCACCACCCTGATCGCGACGACCACCTACGAGATGACCTCGCTCGCCTTCGGACCGGACGGGAACCTGTACTTCGATCTCGGCGGTGACGTCTGGCGGCTGAACCCGGTCAGCGGGCAGAAGGCACCGATCGCGTCGCTGCCGACCGGCACCTTCTACTGGGATCTCGCGGCGGACGGCAGCATCTACACGCCTAACTCGACCATCCACCGCATCACCGGTGTGACCACCCTCTAACGGGCTCGGGGCCCGCACCCGTAAAGGCGTGGGCCCCGACCTTCCATTAAAGGATGGAGTTCGCGCTGATGGTGAACCCGGTGTTGACCGGGGCACCGGCGTTCGTGAAGCAGTTGACGTCCCGTACGACGAGGTCGGGGCCGGACGACATGTTGAACCAGAAGGTGTTCAGGCCGCAGAAGTTCGAGTTGGAACCGTAGGCGGTGACCTGGACGGTGTTCTGCGGGAAGGCGATCTTCGGGAAGGTCACCAGGGACAGCCCGGTACCGGCCGCGAGGATGGTGTTCGCACCGAGGCCCATGACCGAGTTCAGGTTGGTCGAGGCCGGACCGGCGGGCGGCTGGTTGAGGAAGTAGCCGTAGTACTTCGGCGGGACGGCCGCGCCGTACAGGGAGACCTTGTACTGGTAGGTCACCGTGAAGCGGGTGTTCACCAGGGCACCGGCGCCGTTGAAGCAGAGCACGTTGACGTCCTGGCCGCCACCGCTGGAGACCCAGTTGCGGATCTTGCAGCGGACGCCCAGTTGCGGGTGTACCGCGGTGACCTGCACGCTGCCGTCGAGGGTGCCACCGGCCACCAGGCCCGGGAACTTCACCTGGTACTGCCCCGGGCCGAGGTTGGTCGAGGTGTTGCCGGCGCCGACCGAGTTGTACTGGCTGATGATCCCGCCGCCCGCGGGCGAGTCGACGTACCCGTACGGACCGGGCGCCGGCCCACCGGACGCGCGGACGAAGAAGACGCTGAAGCTCGACCTGTCCAGCGCGCCACCGGCCCGGTAGCAGGCGACGTTGACGATCTCGTCAGAGCCGGACTGCCCCCAGCTCTCCGCCTGGCACCAGTGCGGGGCGTTGTTGATCGCGGTCACGTGAACGACACCCTGCGGCGCGCCCTGACCGACGAGCTTGACCTGGTAGCGACCCGGCGACGTCGGAATGACCGAGCTCCCGGCCGGCCAGGTCCCGCTCGGGACCACCGCCGCGCCGGGGTCGTTCCACAGCGCCCAACCCTTGCGGTCGGGCACCGCGGCGTCCGCGGGTGAAACAACAGCGAGGAAACCCGCCAGCATCAACAGACTTGCTGCGAAGCGGGCGGGCAAAGACAGTCGTGACATGGGATTCCCCCCTTTGGGAAAGAGCGATCGATTACTGGGGGAATGCAAGCACGCACACTCAGCACAGAGCAATAGCCAAATGTCAGGAATTGTTTACGCAGAGCGTTTGTTTGGGGAATTCAAGAATGCAGCACAAAGCCGTCGGCGACGGCCGACTCAATTGTCGGAGTGCGTACCCATGTCTCCTGATACACCGGCCGGCAGGGCGATCGCGGTGAACACCCCGTGCGGGTCCAGCCGGTGCTTGATCCGGAGCAGCCGGGTGGCGTTCGGGCCGTACGCCGCCGCCACCTGCTCCCGGTCGTCGGCGCCGAGGAGATTGGGGTAGCCGCCGGGCAACGAGTAGGGCGCCAGCAGCGTGCTCGCCTCGCGCGGCCAGTTGCCATCGGCACCGACCTCGATGAGCTCGACCATGAAGTGGTCCTGGCGGACGCCGAAGGCGGCACTCTCGATCGGAGTGCGGGTGGGGACGCCGTGGAAGTGATGGATGTTGACGAACGTTCCGGGTGACTGGCGGGTGGCATAGCCGTCCAGCAGGGCGGCGACCACCTCCGGGGTGTAGCCGGTGACGTTGCGCGTCCGGATCGAGTAGCGAACGCCGTCCGGGAACGCGCCGTCGAACTCGCGCAGCTTCTCGAGCGGGGACTTCGCGGTGATGGTCGCGCTCAGCGGCGTACCCAGCCCGGCGAACTTGTCGAGGACGGCCTTCCCCTCGGCGAGGTCGCCAGACCAGGTCGGGGCCACCGAGATCAGCGGGGTGCCGTCGGGACCGGCGACGATCGCGATCACCGAGGTGAGCTCATCCGGTCCGCCGTCGAGGAGTTCGCCGTACCCGCGAAAGACCTGCTCGGCCTCGTCATAAGGGAACGCGAAGGAGCCGACGAGCACCTGGGTCAACGGATGCAGGCGCACCTGGGCGGAGGTGACCACGCCGAAGTTGCCACCGCCGCCGCGCAGCGCCCACAACAGTTCGTCGTCAGCCTGTACGACGCTGCCGTCGGCCAGCACGACCTCTGCCCCGAGCAGGTTGTCGGCCGCCAGACCGAACCGCCCGCTGAGCGGCCCGTAGCCTCCGCCGAGCGTCAGCCCGAGCATGCCGACCGTGCCAACCGTCCCGGTCGCCACCGCGAACCCTTGCCGATCCGCAGCCTCGGCGACGTCCGCAGCTGTGGCGCCACCGCCGACGGTGGCCACGTCGCCCTCGATCGAGACCTGCCGCATCCGGGTCAGGTCGATGACCAGACCATCGGCCCGAAGCGCGCGGCCGGCCCAGTCGTGGCCGCCACCGCGGACCGACAGCGGCAGCTCGCGCTTGCGCGCCACGGAGATCGCTTCCTGTACGTCGGCGGTCGTCGTACACAACGCGACCACCACCGGCCGGGACGTGACAGCGCCGTTCCAGATCGCCACTGCCGCGTCGTACTCGGGTCCTTCGGTGACAAGTTGAACCATGCTTCTCAACCTAGCCACGTGGGGACCCGGTCCCCAGGCGATCGACGAGGTGTGCCCGGAGAGTCCGGAGGGTCTGCCCGAAGTCCTCCGACCTACGGATTGGGGCTCAAAGCAACCACTGCCACCATTGCGTCGCCACTGACCGCAACGGCCGGGTCTCGCACCACGTCGCGCGGACCGAGCACCTCGCCATCGACCGTCAGCGACCCCTCCAGCACCACGAGAAAGCCGCTGGTATCGATGCTCGCCTGACCAGCGATCCGCCGGCACACCACCTCGGCCGCGGTGCGACCCCGCCGCGTCATCACGTTGAAGTTGACCGTCGCGGTGGACGTCTCGGCCCAGACCTCGGCCTCACCAGGAAACGCGAAGGGCTCGAACGGCCGCAGTACCTGCTTCGCCTCGCCAGGCATTGTCAGCTCGAGCTGATCACCGGACACCAGCGTGATGATCCGATCGACCTCCGGAAAGCTGGAGAACGGGCCCGGCCGGTCGACCTCGGCGAAGCTCAGCCGCCAGTCGAAGTCCGCGTCGCCCGACTGCGCGACCTCGTACGTGACGCCGAGCCCGTTCTTCCACGGCACCCGCCGATGGTCAGCACTGCGTAGTACCGGCAATCCCATCCACGGAGCCTACTGAATCAGTACTTCGACACCCGCGGCCGCTGCGACCGGCGCACGAACAGCGAGCGGACGAAGGTGACGACCAGGATCGCGGGCAGGAAGAACGCCTGGAAGAACATCCAGTAGCTCTCGCCCTGGAAGACGAAGGCCAGATAGAGGCCGTGGGCAAGGAACGCGATACCGGCCAGCGTCGGGGACACCGAATTGCAGCAACGTGCAACGTGAACAGCTGGTGGCGAGGCTCCGCACCGATGACACTGTCCGTCGATACTGTCGTCACTCACCGTTCGACGACCTAGGGGTCTGAAATGAGCGAGCCCGATACCCAGCCGGCCAGGCGCGCCTCGAAGAAGCGTCGCATCATCATCATCGGTATCGCGATCGCAGTCGTCCTTGCCGCCGCCGTACCGACTGCCTTCTGGGGCTGGGGACGCTGGTCGGACCGCTGCGTGGCGCATGTCGCGGAGACACCGGCCAAGGCGCTGCGCAGTCTCCACGCCGACCCGGTGGACCAGGCCGACCTCGGCCCACTGAGCGCCGGCAAGGACATGCTCATCAACGCTGACCGGGCCCGCGCCGTACTGGCTGCGGCCCGCAAACCTGGCGGTGGCTTCCAGCCGGCCGAGCGCGTGCTCGTGTCCGCGACCGACTCGGTGCAACCGGTCGGGACCGTCGACGGCAACCCGGTCCTCGCTGTTGGCCCGGACACTTGGGTCGGCATGGCGTTGCAGGGATCCCTTGTCAGCATGGATCGCACCACCGGCCAAGCCACCTGGGGCCGCGAGTACTTCGGCGACGGCACCCATGGCGAGCAACTGCCTGGCCAGACCATGGTGCTCCAACTGACCTCGCGCCCGATGGCAGCCTCGTTCGCCGACGCCGATGGACGGCTCCAGTGGTGCACCTGGATCGGCAAGGACGCGATCACCAGCTACGAGCCCACCTTCGAGTCCGACACCACGGACGACAAGCAGCTGTACGTCGTCCGCGCGGCGGCCGAGAAGGCCACCGACCGGAGCGTGCTCCTGAGCCGCATCGATGCCGGCACCGGAAAGATCGCCTGGGAACAGCCGATCCAAGGCACCAACTACGTGAGCGATCTGGACACCTTCGGCGACCAGATCCTCCTGGATCAGGCGTCCGGCAAAGACTTCGGCTCCCTGTGGGACTCGAACCGGCCGCCAGGCTCCGGCGCGCTGATCGCCCGCTCGGCCGCAACCGGCGCGGCCAGCTGGACGTACGCCGGCCCTGACCAGTCCAGCTGGGGCGTCACCGTCATCGGGGTGCGCGGTGACACGGTGATCGTCGCAGCCCGCCAGGCGAACAAGAAGGTGGCCAAGTACGCAGAGCCCGTCCAGAGCTGGCTGATCGCCCTGGACCGGGCCGGCAAAGAACGCTGGCGCCAGGACCTCGGCAGCGACTCTCTCGCCTTCGACCTGACCGAGCAGGCCAAGGTCGCGGGCAACGTCGTACTCACCGAGCAGCGCATCCCCCGGCAGGAGCCGAAGCTCGAGGCCCGCGACCTCAGCACTGGCAAGCTCGTCTGGACCCGGGTCCGGTCGATCCGGACCCCCGAACTCCACCTGGAAAAGGCGGCCGTCGTCGACAACCACCTGGTAGCCGCCGCCTACGGCCCCCAGTACGGCGTGCGCTCCCTAGACCTTGCCACCGGCAACGAAACCACCGTCCTCGCCAACGGCAACGTCCGCACCCTCGTAGGCGACGACAAAGCCATCACCCTAACCTCCGAAGGCCTACTCCTGACCCTCAACCACCCCTGAAGCACCGCGACAGTCAGAAAGCGCGGTCGAAGATGATGAAGAGGCTGGGGAGTCGATGATGACGACCCGCCACTTCATCGCGGTCCCCGTTCAAACGTAAGGATGAGCCCCGCCGCCTGAGCCACAACCACCCGACCATCAACCTTGACGTCCAGCACGGGACGGCGTGGGTGGTCGGTCAGCAGCGGCCGAACCGCGCCCGATATCAGGTCGACCGAGACCAGGTTCGGCGACTGCGCGATCAAAAGCTTGCCATCGGCAACCGCAACGTGCTCCTGGTCGAACGCCTGGTCGCCGTCGACCGTCTTGGACCAGCGCACCTTTCCGGTGGACGCGTCGCGGGCGACGACGGTCTGAGTACTCGTCGTCGCGTCGAAGGTGCTCTCGAATCTCAGGACGACATCCCCGGCCATCCTGATGCCGCTGTTCGAGTGGCCGGAGATCTGGTTGCCGAGATCCTGGCGCCAGCGCTCCGTGCCGTCAGGTCCGAGACCGATCAGCCAGTTCTGATCTTTGCGTGTCCACGAATGTTCGGGAACGGGTGAACGGCGTGCGAGGACCACCGCCGTCGCGTCAGCAACGCCGACGACCGACATGGCCCAGTCGTTGTGGTCCGGCCCGGCGTACTCCCAAGCCGCTCGCCCGTTGTCGGCATGGAATGCCCGCAACGAACCACCGTCGGTCTCCACGCCGCCGGTCTCGTTGTCGGCCTGCGGGATGCCTACGGAGTCATCGACCTTCGTGCCCCATTGGGTGACCAGAACCTTGTCACCGAAGACGTCCACGGTTCCGAGATCATCGAAGCCGCCGAGTCGGGCCCTCCACCGCGTCTTGCCATTGGCGGGGTCCAGCGACCTCAGCGTCGACGGCCGATCTCCCAGGGTGTGCTCGACTCCACTCAGTACGAAGAGTCCGCTGTCCCCCGTCGCAACCTCTGCGGACGTGTACTCACCGCCGACCGGAACGCACCAGTGAAGCTTGCCGCTGCCCGGATCCACGGAGGTGACCTGGGGAACCTTGCCGTCCGGCCGTTGCGCGAGCACCAGACCGTACGGCGTCTTGACCGCCTCCAGGTCGGAGCCGTTGTACCAGCGGGCCCAGTCAGTCCCGCCCGCTTCACCGGCGAGCCGGGTCAGCGCCCCGGCCCTCACCTGCAGCTTTCCGCGCAGCTCTCGCTGATCGAACAGGACCAGCGGCGCGCCGTCCGCGATTCCGACGACCTCCTTGGGATCTCGCGGCGCGAGGGACTCTTCGTCGGCGGCAACCGCCACACTGCGCAGGACCCCCAGCTCCGGGGTGCGCGCCGCCTGGGCGAGCACATCCCGCGCATAGCCACGAAGGTCCTCCGCCAGCGGCTGGAGGTTCACGTCCGCGGGTTTGACCGCATGCACCGACGGCACCTTCTGGCTGGCCGGCACCGGGCCGACCATGGCCTCGCAGCGCTCGCCCCACCAGCGGACACCTGCGAAAGCGCCCGCGGAAGCGACCAGGAGGAAGGCGACGCTGCCGGCGACAATCTTGCGGCGGGTCAAGCGGGTGCACCGGTTGTTCGGGCTGGCTGGGTTGACCAGCCGGCGAAGGAGACGCAGACGGCCACTACCCAGAGGACGACCGCGAGAGCTGGCAGCGCGCTCCAGTCGGCGTGGGCGACGCCGTACGGAATCGTCGGGGTTGGGTCCGGCTTGACGATGATGAGCAGGACTGTGGTCGCGAATCCTGCGCAGCTGGCTGCCACGGCAGCGATCGTTGCCGGGAGCACCAGGCAGACCAGTGCCAGCAGGAGATAGATCCGGAACAGCCAAGTGCCCGAGTCGCCCAGCGGCGAGCCGGCGTTGGACAGGAGGTTCGTCAGGGTGAGACCGCCGTAGGTCCGCGGCGGCTTCAGGAAGCTTTCGTTCCAGGTTGTGAGCCAGCGAAAGCCCAAGAGAACCAGCAGGGCAAGCGATGCGACGACACCCACTAGTCGGAAGTCTCGCTTTTTCTCGTCTGCACTACGCATCGAAGCCCCGTCCCCAGTCGTCTGTCGCAACATCCTCCCAGTCCTGAGGTCGAGCACCGACCACAAACCCGTCGACTGCACCAACCTGCAACACCCGAGGCACGAACGACAGCAGGAGGTCGGCGGTTGGTTGGCCGGGAGGGTTCGGGGAGCGTGGGCGGCGCTCGGCCGAGTGTGCACCTGCTGTCGTTGATGTCGGTACGCCACCGATCAGCTACGGCTCCACAACACGTCAGCGGCGGTAGATGGTCAGGTCGGACATGTTGGTGTAGCTGGAGGCGGCGAAGTTCAGCGACTGTGCCGGAATCGCCGAGCCGCCGGAAGCGTCGTCGTGCTCCCAGTTCGCGTGGTGGAGGTTCGGTTCGCCGATGGTCTGGAAGAACTGCTGGAAGTTGATGTCGCCGTCGCCGAGCGGGACCATGTCGTACCCGTCGGGAACGGCCAGGTTGCGGTCGCCGTCCTTGGCGTGGAACAGCGGGAACCGGGTGGTCCGCGGGGCGACGGTCAGGATCGGGTCGAACAGGTCGGTCTGCTGGTTGCCTCGCCGGTCGATGTACGTCTGGTGCTTGAACCTGGCCACGTACGCCCAGTAGATGTCCATCTCGAAGAACACATAGCGCGGGTCGGCCTTGTCGAAGAAGTACTCCAGCCGGCGCACCCCGGACGACCGGGTCGGCTTGCCGGCCGCGTCCAAGGGGCCGGCGTCCAGCAGGAAGTCGTAGGCGGTGTCGTGATTGTGGGTGTACAGCCGCAGGCCACGTGCCTTGGCGCGACGGCCCAGCTCGTTCCAGACATCGGCGGCGGCGTCCCAGTCGGCTTTGTACGCGCTGTTCGTGGGGTCGCCGCCGGTGCCGATGTGTTTCATGCCCAGCTCCTGGGCGATGTCCATCTCCCGCTCGAACGTGTCCGGGCTGATCTGGGTATGGGTGCCGTTCGCGATCAGCCCGTTGTCGTCCAGGATCTTCCGGATCTCCTTGGGCGTGATCTGCCGGCCGAGGATCGCGGTGTTCTGGGTGTAGCCGGCGAACTCGACCTCCTGGTAGCCGATCTCGGCCAGCCGGGCCAGCACCCGCTCGAATCCGTACGGCACTCCGGTGGTGTCCGGCGTCGCGCCGATCCGGTCGCGGACGCTGTACAGGATGATCCCGCGGTTACGGGACGGGATCAGCGGCTCGGCCCGCAGGCCACCACCGTGGCCATGGCCGCCGCCGGTGGCGAACGCCGGAGCTCCGGTGGCCACAATCGGCAGTCCGGCCGCGCCGAGCGCGGCAGCGGCGCTCGCGGAGGCCCTGAGTACGTTGCGACGGGTGAATCCGGCCGGAGCCTGCTCTTCGTTGTCATGCATGGAGTCGCGCCTTTCGACTGGGGCGGGAAAGAGTCGACGGTGCTAGGTACACGTGACAGAGTCAGGAAAACCTTTGCAGAGGCGCGCCGAAGTTTCTACTCGACACTTGCGCTGATTTAGTTAGTCGGCTAAATTTCAGACGTTAGCCAACTAACTATCTCATGGAGTGGGTTCATGGAGCTGGGTTTGCAGGGTTCGGCCGTACTGGTGACCGGTGGATCGTCCGGGATCGGGCGGGCGGCGGCGATCGCGTACGGGCGCGAGGGGGCTCGGGTGGCGATCACCTACGGGTCGCGGAAGGAGGCTGCCGCGGAGGTGGTTGCCGAGGTCGAGGCGGCCGGTGGGGAAGGGTTCGCCGTACCGATGGATTTGAACGATGCGAGGTCGATCGAGGCTGCGGTGGCGGCCGTGATCGAGCGGTGGGGTGGGCTGGATGTCGCGGTGGGGAACGCGGTGAACTGGGGCAGTCTGGGGTTCCACGGGCGGCCGGAGAAGATCGAGGACGCACCTGAGGACTGGTGGACCGAGGTACTGCGGGCGAACCTTGAAGGGAACTTTCGGTTCGTGCAGCAGGTGGCGCCCGCGTTGCGGCGGTCAGCGGCTGGGCGGTTGGTGCTGGTGTCGACGGATGTGACCACAAGGCCGCTGCCGGGGTCCTGGCCGTACGGCGCCGCCAAGGCCGGGCTGCACGGATTCATGACTGCCCTGAGTTACGACCTGGGCGCGGACGGCGTACTGGTCAATGTGGTGATGCCGGGGATCACGCTCGAGGACGGCAAGCACCGGGTGATTCCGCAGGAGGCGACCGACGAGATCGCCAAGGCCTTCAGTGCGCGGCGGTTGCCGCACACAACCGAGGTGGCCGACACGATCCTGTTCCTGACATCGCCGCGGACGCCTGCGATCCAGGGCGAGATCATCCGCGTCACCGGAGGTGCGCTACTCCAGCAGTAACCGGCTGTACCGTGGGGACATGACTCGGGCACTGATCGTGGTGGACGTGCAGAACGACTTCTGCGAAGGCGGAAGCCTGGCTGTCAGCGGGGGCGCGGACGTCGCCTTCCGGATCGGCGAGCTGGTGCACAAGTGGCACGAGGCCGAGCCGGACGAGCGCCACTACCAGTACGTCGTGGCGACCCGGGACCATCACATCGACCCGGGCGACCACTTCTCCGAGGAGCCCGACTTCGTGAACTCGTGGCCGCGGCACTGCGTGGCCGGGACGGACGGTGTCAGCTTCCACCCGAATCTGGACCCGCAACCGTTCGACGCGATCTTCGACAAGGGCGAGTACGCCGCCGCCTACTCCGGCTTCGAGGGCAAGTCCCACGAGGGCGGGCGTGGCCTTGCCGACTGGCTGCGCGAGCGCGGCGTCAGCACCGTCGACGTGTGCGGGATCGCGACCGACTACTGCGTGCGGGCGACCGCGCTGGACGCCCGCGTCGAAGGATTCGGTACGACGGTCCTCACCGGACTGACGGCCGGAGTGGCCCCCGGCAGCACGGAGCAGGCCCTGAGCGACCTGCGTGCTGCCGGGGTCACCCTCACCTGACCGGAGCCCCGGGGCCCAGCGGGATCCCGAGCGCCCACCAGACCAGGAACAGCGCGGTCCAGGCGAGCGTCATCGCGATCGCCAACGGCACCGTGTACGACGCGAGCGTGCCGACGCCGGCGTTCTTGCGGTAGCGCTGCAGGAAGCCCAGTGCCATCACGAAGTACGGGCTCATCGGGGTGATCGCGGTCGAGCCCGAGTCGGCGATCCGGAAGAGCGCCTGGGTGGTCTCGGCCGGCACGTTCAGCAGCATCATCATCGGGACCAGGATCGGCGCGGTCAGCGACCACATCGCCGACCCACTCGTGACGAGAATGTTGATCAGCGTCAGCAGCACCAGGATGCCGAGGAAGATCACGATCGTCGGCGCCCCGAGATCGCCCAGCCAGCGGGCCGATTCGGCGGACAGCAGGTCGCCGATCTTGCTCCAGCTGAAGTAGGCCAGGAACTGCGCGATCGCGAAGAACAGCACCAGGACCGGTGCCATCTGCTTGATCCCCTCGCCCATCAGCTTCGGTACGTCGGCCGCGCGCTCGATCGCCTTGACCGTCACGCCGTACGTGATGCCGACGAGGCCGAACAGCACCGCGACGACCATCGCGATCCCGTCCAGGAACGGCGACTCGACGATGCTGCCGTTCTCGCCGCGCAACGGCGAGTTGTGCGGAACCAGCAGGGCGACGATCGCGACCGCCGCGATCCCGAAGACGATGGTTGCCCGCAGCAACCCGGTCTTCTCAGCCGCGGACAGCGTCAACGCGTCCGGGTCGTCACCGGGTGCGTCCGGATCGGCGTCGAGGTCGTCACGCTTGCTCAGCACGAGCCGGGTGACGAGGGTGATGACGAGCGCGAGCAGTACCGACGACGCGATGTTGAAGAACCAGTTCGACAGCGGTGAGATCGAGGCGTTCGGGTCGATCGTCTTCGCCGCGGCCTCGGTGATGCCGGCGAAGATCGCGTCGTTCGGCGTCGGGATCGGACTGGCGTCGTACCCGGAGGCGATCGCGGTGTAGGCGACCACGATGCCGAGGATCGGCGACTTGCCGACCGCCCGGAACGCCAGTCCACCCAGGGGAACCAGGATGATGTACGCCGCCGCCGACGCGACGTGCGCCATCGTGCCGGCGAACGCGACCGCGAAGACCACCATCGAGGTCGGCACCCGGGAGACGCTGACCTTCATCAGCGACTGCAGGAACCCGGTCCGCTCGGCCAGCGCCACTCCCATGATGACGACCACGATGGTGGCCATCGGCGGGAAGGTGGCGAAGTTCGAGATCGCTGTGGACACGGCCATCTGCAGCCCGTCGCCGGACAGCAGGTTCTGAACGGCGACCTCCTTGCCGTCCTTCGGCGAGATCACCGAGACGTCCAGCGCGGCCAGGATCGCGCTCACCACCGCGAGGATCCCGGACAGGATCCAGAACAGCCAGAACGGATGCGGCAACGCGTTGCCGGCCCGCTCGATGACGGCCATCGCCCGGACCAGGCGTGGCAGCTCCTTCGTATCGGTCGTCGTGGTCATGTCAGCTCCTCAGCCTGTGGGCCTTGAAGAAGGCGCCGATGAGCTCGTGCGCTTCGAAGGTCTGGGTGACATATCCCGGTCCCGACGTGGCGTCCGAACCCGGCCAGGTGTGCCCACCATCCGTCACGGCGACATGCACCACGTCAGCGTCGCATCCCTTGTAGGTGTACTTCAGGACGTCATCGCCCTGCTGTGACACACGCGGGTCCTGATCGCAATGGTTGCGTACCGTCCAGTCCCGGACCCACGTCTGTACGTCGGGCAGGTCGCGCTGCCCGTCGCCGCCGTACGGGATCGTCGTGTCACCGGTGCCGTGGATGTCGAGAACGGGGATCGGCCGGCTCGGTGCGCAACGGCCGCCCTCGATGTAGAACGCTCCGGAGTCCGGCGCGATCGCGGCGAACCGGTCAGCCATCTTGCAGGCAAGGATTCCGGTGAAGCCGGCACCGTTCGACTTGCCGGTCGCGTAGACCGTGCGGGTGTCGACGCAGTAGTTGGCTTCCAGCTGGTCGAGGAGGTCGGCGGTGAACTTCACGTCGTCGACACCCTTGGCCGCGTACGGCGCTCCCTGCCAAGCCTGCTTGGCTTCGTCGCCCAGGACTCCGTTGGGGTAGGCAACGACCGCGTCCAGCTTCGACAGATCGGAGAAGGCCTCGGTCTGCGCACCGGTCTTACCCCGGCCGTGGAAGACCAGGATGAGCGGATACGCCTTGGACGGCTTGTAGTTGTCCGGAACGTGCAGCCGGTAGGTGCGCGTCAGACCGCCGCTGACCACGGTGTAGTCACCGGTGGCCGCGGCCTTGCCACAACCCGTCGTACGGGACTCGGTCGTTGCGGTTGCCGTGGGCAACGTGGTGGCGGCCGTCACCAGGCCGGCCGCCGCCACGATCGCAGCTAGAGCCACAGGGATTCTGCTCAGTGGGCGTGCGAATCTCATCAGGGGTGCCTCCTCAGGCAGGGGTTCGCGAGCGGGCAGGCTCGCGCCTGGAGACGCCTCGGGCGCGTCCAGTCAGAAGGAGTTCGGATCAGGCCGAGAGCAACTCGTCGGCGAAGGCGGCTATGCGGTCGGCGGCGGTCTCGACGAGAAGCCGGCCGGTCTCGGCAGTGGCGGTCCGGGGGTCTCCCAGGACGCCACGCTTGTGGTACTCGTCGAACCCGACGGACAGCCGCGGCCCCCGGCCACGACGCGCCAGGCGAGCCTGGACAGAGAGCTCGTCGAGCGTGATGGCGCCCGGTTCCAGGCGGTCGGCCTGCACCATTTCCGGCGCCAGATACAGCATCTGTGCGGTCTCGGCCTCCCCAGCGTGGCCGTGCACCTCACTGACACCGGTGATCAGATCGGACACCACTTCGGTGACCGGGGTCCAGGTGAAGGTCAGATCCTCCCGCAGATACTCCTGCGAGAGCACGGACAGCGCGGCATTGTTGCCACCGTGCCCGGTCACCACCAGGAACTGCTTCCAGCCATGGAGGTGCAGGCTGGAGATCAAGTCCCGTACCACCTGCATGAACGTTGCCGGCGACAACGACATGGTGCCGGCGAACGCCAGGTGATGCGGAGAAACGCCATACGGTACGACGGGTGCCACCACTGCTCGCCCGCCCAGCCGCTCGGCCACGCGGTCGGCGACCCCGACCGCGCGCACGGTGTCGGTGGACATCGCCATCCCGCCACCATGCTGCTCCTGTGCACCGACCGGAATGATCACGAGCGGCGAACGACGGACCGCGGCGGCGGCCTCGTCGGTGGTCATCTCGGCGAGTCTCATGGCTGCCCCCAGGCGTCAGCGGACTCAACGGCCGCGCGGATGTTGTCGAGGTGTTCGCGGGTCAGGCGTTCGGCACGCGCGGAGTCCTGCGCGCGGACCGCCTCGACGATCGCCTGGTGCTCCTCGTGATCGCGCGTGCGGTTGTCGTACAGGGCGCGGATCTGCTGCTGCTCGCGGACCCGGACCTTGAGCAGCGAGGCCAGCACCTCCTGGAGCAGCGGATTGCCGGAGGCTCCCGCGAGCTCGATATGGAAGTTCAGCGCGAACGACGGTCCGCCGGGCGGGACGAGCGCGTTGGTGACCGCGGCCTCGAGCCGCTCCAGGTTCTCCGGCTGTCGCGCGACCGCCGACTGGGCGGCGATGGCCGGCTCCAGAACCAGGCGGGCGCTGATCAGCTGCAACACCGACTCCTTGGTGATCGGCGGCCGGTGCGGATTGGCCAGGACCACGTTGTTGATGGTCGGGCCGACGTACGTGCCGGAGCCGTGCCGGAACTCGACCGCACCGGTCGCCTCGAGCTTCCGCAGCGCCTCCCGGATGGTCGGCGTGGTGATCTCGAAGCGTTTCGCGAGCTCGCGCGCCGACGGGATGGCGTCACCTGGGCCCAGCCCGCCGTCCCGGATGATGCCGAGAATCGACTCGGTCAACCGGTCGGACAGGCTGGGTGGCGCTTCGGACGCTGAGTAAGTCACAAAGTGACTAAATCACTTAGCCCCTCACTGGTCAATACCGCCCGAGGTCAAGACCTCAGCAGGTCACGACTTCGGAGCCGGGCCGACGGCGGCGATCCGCCCGGCGAACTGGATGTAGAACGGCGGAGTGCGCGATGGTGCGCAGCACACAACAACGCGAGGTTCTGCAGACTGGTCGCGCCACCGTCGGCCCAATGGATGACGTGGTGGGCATGACACATCCACGGTGGCGCCTTGCACACCACACAACCCTTGTCACGCTTGTTCAACGCCCGGCGGATATACCTGTTCACGAACCGCTGCTCGGTGCCGACGTCCAAGGGTTGCGAATCACCACCGAGAACGATCGGGAGGACTGCGGCGTCGCAGGCCAGGAGCCGGACTGCGGAGGCGGACAGGTTGCCGCCGAAGAACAGTTCACCGACCGCACCTGCCGCACCTGTTCCGTCGCTGAAGGCTTCCGGGGTATTCGTGACGGCGTTCTTGAGGTCGTCGTAGTCGATGGTGACGGTCAGGTGCGGCACACCGGGATAGTCGGGGTTGCCGGCTGCCGCGTCCAGGATCACTGCCAAGGCATCGACGTGGCGCACTTCCAGGGACCGCGCATCACGCTCACCGTCGACGGTCTTGTGTGGCTTGGACAGCGCGTGGAGTTGCGTGGTGAGCTGTTCGCCGGTCGCACCGGGCAGGAACCCGGAGACCTTCACACCACCGTCGACCTGCCGCACCCGCAGCGACCGCTTCGCGTGAGCCTCATCTTCGGCCGGTTCCGCGCCGTCGGTGTCGAGCCTGGCGAGGACATCGCGGCCGACGGTGGCGAGTTCGCGGGGACGGTGTCGAGCAGCGCTTTGGCGGCCTGCGCGGCATCCAGACCAGCCACCAGCCCGCTGACATTCAGCGAGTGCACCGGGGGCAACGCCAAGATCTCCATACCCCAAAAGCATAGCCAACCCCACCGACAGTTTTCGAGCTCAGAACCCCTTATTTGCAAGGGAAAGTGTGGGCAATTTGGGGGCTGGTTGCAAACTCAACTTGCCCACACTCAGTCGGCCTAGGCCGGACCGGGCTTCCAGTCCGGGTGCCCCGGCATGGCGGGGAGCGTCTTGCCGTAGAGCCAGGAGCGGAGCAGCGGGCCGAGGTCCTGGTGAGCGACCTTCGCGGCCAGCGCGATGAAGTCCTCGGTCCCGGCGGTCGAGTTCGCGTAGCGCTGGACCCAGGCGCGCTCGATCGCCTCGAACGTCCTCGCCCCGACCGTCTGCTGCAGCGCGTAGAGCGTCAGCGCCCCGCCCTGGTACGCCGCACTGCTGTACGGCCGCAGCGGCGCCGAATCGCCCTTCCAGGTGCTCGGATCCGGCTGCGCGATCGGCCCGTTCACGAGCAGGTCGTTGCCCGCCTCCTCGTAGACGTGTCTCATCGACTCGGCCAGCGGCGAGTGGTACTTCTCCGCCACCCACTGGTTCTGGTAGAAGACCGCGTGCCCCTCGTTCAGCCAGAGGTCGGCCCAGCGGCGCGGCGAGACCGAGTTGCCGAACCACTCGTGCGAGACCTCGTGCAGTACGACGCCATCGGTGCCGTTGTTCTCGAATCCCTCCTTGGTCATCGCGTCGGCCGTCATCAGCGTCAGCCCCTGCGTCTCCAGCTCCCCGCCCATCGGCGTCACGAACGACCCGGCCACGTTCCCCGGGAATCGGCCCAGCCGCTTCTCCAGGAACCGGATCGAGGTGTCGAACGACTTCAGTTGCGGCTCGATCGCAGCCCGCTGCGCCGTCGGTACCGCGTACCGCAGATCCATGCCGTGCGGCCCCTTGGCGTGCAGCACGGTGAACGGACCGACCCCGATCTGCAGCAGCTCGGTGGCGATCATGCGCTGCTCCCGGAAGACCCGGGTCGTCGCCGTACCGGCCTTGCGGACGCCGATTAGCTTGCCGTTGGCAATGGAGTTGAGATTGGACGGTGCGGTCACGGAGATGGTGGCCGGAGCCTTCTGCACCGGATGGTCGCTGACGGCAAGGATCCGGCGGGCGCCCGACGGCTGGTTGATCGTCTGTACCCAGCCGTCGTGCCGGGTCAGCCCCGGCGGGAACACGGACTTCTCGGAGGCCTCCGGCAGGTCGTTGCGCACGTCGACCCGGACCACGAAGCGCAGGTGCTTGTGGACCGCCTTCGTCGGTGTGATCACCAATTCGCCTTGTGGGGTGGACTTCCAGGCCGCCGGTACGCCGTTCACCTGGACGCCGGTCACCTTCGGGCCGAGCAGGTCGAGGTCGAACGAGCTCAGGTTCTGGGTCGCTCGCGCCGTCAGCGTGGTGGTCGCCGTGTACGACGCCAGACCCTTGGGGAACCGCAGGTCGAGCCCCTGGTCGACGACGTCGTACCCGCCGTTGCCGAGCTCCGGCCAGATCGTGTCCCCGACCCCGATCGCGCCCGCCGTACCGGGTGGTGGTGCCGCCGACGACGGTACGGCGAGGCCGACAGCGGCCAGGGTGGTCAGGGCAACGGTTGCTGCGACGGGTCTCTTGAGCATGCCTCGAACCTAGGCACTCCGAGGCCGATCATCGTCGGACCTCGGGTGGGACCCCTTGTCATCCTGAGGTCTTAGACCAGGCCGATGTCGTGCACCAGCAGGGCCAGCTTGGTGCGGTTCGAGAGGCCGAGCTTGGCCATGATGTGGGTGATGTGCACCTTCACGGTCGACTCGCTGAGCTGGAGCTTGCCGGCGATCTCGGCGTTGCTCATCCCCTCGGCGACCTCGATCGCGACCTCACGCTCGCGCGGGGTGAGGTCCTGCAACGGGTCGTCGCCGACCGCGGCCGCGCCCGGCGCCGGGCGCGCGGTGTACGAGCTGATCAGCCGCTTGGTGATCCGCGGCGAGAGCATCGAGTCGCCCTTCGCCACCTGCTCGACCGCCTCGACCAACGCCCGCGGCGCGATGTCCTTCAGCAGGAACCCGGTCGCCCCCGCCTGCAGAGCCTCGTAGACGTACTCGTCCAGATCGAAGGTGGTCAGTACGACGACCGGCGGCGGATCCGGCAGCGCGGTCACCCGGCGGGTTACCTCGATCCCGTTCACCTGCGGCATCTGGATGTCGGTGAGCACGACGTCCGGCCGGTACTTCTCGACCAGCTCGACGACGTTCACCCCATTGGTGTCCTCGGCAACGACCTCGGCCGTCCCGCCGGCCTGCAGGATCAGCCGGATCCCGTTCCGGACCAGGCCTTCGTCGTCGAGCAGGAGCACCTTGATCATTCCGCTGCCGCCTTCACCGGGAGGTTTGCTTGAACTCTGAACACACCGTCGTCCCACCCGGTCTGCAGTGTGCCACCCGCCAACGAGACCCGCTCCTGCATCCCCAGCAACCCGTATCCCGACCCCGGCACCTCCGTGTGCTGGACACCGCGCGGGTTGCTCACCTCGACCGCCAGATTCTTCTTGTCTGCCGTGATAATCACGCTCACCACGACTCCCGGCGCGTGTTTGGTGGCATTCGTCAACGATTCCTGCACCACCCGGTACGCCGCTCGCCCGGCCGCCGGCGATACCTCCGGAACCGGATCGGGCAGCTCGAGATTGACCTTCAGCCCGGTGGTCACCGCATCCGCCACGAGGACCGGTACGGCGTCCAGCGCGGGCGCGACGTGTCCCGGTTCGCCCGGGAGTTCGTCGCGCAGCACCTGGAGGATCTCGCGGAGCTCGGTCAGTGCCGCCGTACTGGTCTTGCGAATCACTTCGGCAACCTCTTCGGTCTGCTTGTCCGGAGCGGTCATCGTCAACGCGCCGGACTGCAACGCGATCGCGCTCACCCGGTGCGCGACGACATCGTGCATCTCGCGAGCGATCCGGCGACGTTCGGCGACGACCACGCGTTCGGAACGCAGATCGCGCTCACGCTCCGCCTGCTCGGCGCGCTCCCGGAGCGCGGCGAGCAGGGCCCGCCGCTGGTAGACCCACAATCCGAGCAGCGTCGGGACCAGCACGAAGAACACGATGTAGCCGATATCCGCGCCGACCCCGTCCTCCCCCCGCTTCCCCGGCCAGAACACGATCACCGCACTGCCGTAGACGAACGAGACCGCGGTCTGCCAGTGCAGACCCTTGCGGCTGGCAACGGTGTACGCCGCGATCGTCACCTGCACGCTCGGCCACCACTGCGCGATCGGGGTGACGGCCATGAACAGCAGCGGGAACCGCCGCCGTACCAGCATCCCGAGGAACGGCACCGCGACGAGAGCGACCGTGTACCACCGCGTCTGCTCGTTCTTCGAGATCTCCAGCACGAGACCGCACGCCACCAGCACGGCGAACAGGACATCGAACGCCAGGATCCGGCGCTTACCGTCCCACCACGCGAGTGACATACCCAAACCGTAGCGTCACCGACGAACGGGCGAGCGTCTAACACCTTCGTACTACCGTGGATTGAGCTACTCGACCGATGTCTCAGCGGCGCCCGGCCGAGATGCTGGAGGCATGCTCACCCTCATCGCACACTCCAGCCCCTCGTCCGACCAGACCGTCTTCGCCTTCCTCGGCTTCGGCCTGCTGGCCGCCTATGTGCTGCTGGTGATCGGCGCCTTCTTCAGCGCCCTGTTCTCCGAGGCCTCCGGCGGCATGAAGCTGGTCTGGATCATCTTCATCGTGATGGCGCCGTTCATCGGCAGCCTGCTCTGGTTCCTGGTCGGCAAGAACAACGCCCGGGAACCGGCCTACCGCAGCTAGCGGTGGACGTAGAGCTTGACGTGGTGGTCGTTGGCGGCGTAGGCCACGGCCACCTTCCAGGTCATCGGCGGGTTCGGCACCGGCGCGTCGTAGCTCCCGTCCTTCAGGTACTCGACGGTGTAACCGCGCTTCGCGAGCAGCTTCTCGACCTGCGCGATCGTGCGGCCCCGGTAGCGCACCCCCTCGAGTGCCTCACCCCGCCCGCTGATGTCACGCGCGGCCGCGTAGGCCTCCCCCGGCTCGGCCGTGCGCCCGAAGGTCAGCTTGGTGGTGTCAGGGTAGTTGAGCGGAACGGTGAACTCCGGGACGCAGGGCACGTTCCGCTCGCGGCAGTCCGCCGGGTACAAGGTCGTGTTGAAAGGGTCGGGCATGGGCTCGTGCCCCGGCCGCGGCTTCGGGTGCGCGATGCTGATCGACTCCCCCATCTGCTCCCCTACCAGGCTGGGCGACGCGGGCCGCAGCTCCATCGTGATGTTGAGGCCGTGGGCCTTCAGCTCCTGGTTGAACCGCGCGGCCTCCGCCTGCGCGTCGAGCACCCGGATCTTGATCACCTTGCCCTCGGTGGCGAAGGCCAGCGCCGGTCCGAGCAAGGGCTGCTGCCCGCCGTTGCCGTCCGGCACCTGAAGAACGCCGAACGAGAGCACGGCAACCGTCGCCGCGGCGGCCAGCAGCGGCACAACCCGCCGCCGCGCCTTCCTGCGCATCGGAACGGCCGCGGTCTGCGCGGTGATCCCGCCGAGCAGGTCGGCCCGGGATTCGGGGCGGACCGCGTCGGCCGGGTCGGCCGTTGCCACCGGGTCGAGGCGGCGGAGGAGATCGATGGCGTTGTTGGTCATGACTGGTCTCCTCGGGTGGGAACCGGGTACGGGATGTTGTCCAAGAGGCGCTCGAGGCGGCCGCGAGCGCGGTGCAGGCGGACCGTCGCGGCGTTCGGCGAGCAGCCGAGGGCGGCAGCGAGCTGGGCGGCGTCCAGGCCCTCCCAGGCGACCAGGGAGAGAACCTCGCGATCGGTCTCCGACAGTTGCCTGAACGACTCCGCGGCGTGATGCAGCTCAGAGGCGGCGGGCTCCGCGGCAGGCGCTGTCCGCAGGTCGTCGCGGAGGCGGTCGGCGAGGCCGTGCCGGCGGGTTTCGCCTCGGCGATGGTTACCCAGGACGTTGCGGGCGACGCCGTACAGCCAGGGCAGGATCTCCTGCGCCGCTACGTCGTCCAGCCGGCGCCAGGCGACCAGGAAGGTCTCCGCCACCAGGTCGGCCGCGTCGGCGCGGATATCGAGCCGACGAACGAAATACCGCAGTACGTCGTCGTGGTGGCAGGTGAACAGCTCTTCGAAACGGGCCAACCGTGGGTCCGGGGGAGACTCGCTCACGTACGCGGCCTCCCCCGTCAGCATGTGCGTCATACCCGGTAGATGTCCGGGTAGCGCGCGTTCTTACCTCAAGGGTTGATGACGATGGGGGCACCGTTGGAGACAAGGGACCAGTCGACGGTGTGGAAGGTGGCCGGGTCGACCTCGCCGGTGGCGGTGACGTAGTCGATCATCAGCTGGCGGATCTCGACCTGGCGGTTGTAGACGACCGGCGCCTTCGAGACGTACGGGAAGTTCCCGCCGCCGGACTGGCGGTAGTTGTTCACCGCGACCACGAACTGCTGGTCGTCGGTCACCGCGACCCCGCCGTACTGGAGGTCGAGGATCCGGGAACCGGTCGCCTTGGCGATGTCGATCTTGTAGCTGAGCGGCTTGGTCAGGCCGCCCAGCACGTCGTAGTTGTAGTCCGGGGTCCCGGGCGGCGCGGTCGGCGTCGGGGCGTTGGTGACATCGCTCGACGGGAACGGGCCGGGGCCGCTGACCTGCTTGTAGTAGACCGCGGAGAACTCCAGGTACGCCTTGATCTGGACACCCGTCATCGTCACCGCGAGCAGCGTGTTGTCGAAGATGTAGAGCCCGGCCACATCGCGGACCGAGACGTCACCGGCGGGGATGTTGGCTGCCCGGTTGAACGGCGCGGCGATCGCGAGCACCGGCAGCGCGGCCTGCGGCGTACCGGCCAGGGCCTTGGAGACCGCGTCGGCCTGGACGAAGTTGATGAAGTCGAGCGCGGCGGTGTCCTCCCAGGGCGCGGTCGCCGCGGACATCGCCTCCTTGCAGGTGCCGATCTTGGAGTTCACATAGCCGACGACGGTGTCGTGGTCCTTCTGCAGGACCTTGACGACCTTCGGGTCGGCGGCGACCGTGTTCGCGTTCAGGACCTGGCTGTGCCGGCCGACGACCTTCCAGCAACCGCGGGTCTGCTGCAGATCGAGGTCGATCACGGACAGCCGCATCCCCCACTTCAGCGGCTCGGTCAGCACGACCTGCTGGCCGGTGACCTTGTTCGTCACCAGCCGCTCGGGGATCTCCTGGTGCGCGTGACCGACCAGTACGGCGTCGATGCCGGGAACGGTCTCGGCCATCAGCACGGACGCGTTCTCCGGCACCGGCAGCGCGTCGCCATACGAGGAGGAAAGGTCCATGCCCGAGTGGGCGGAGACGATCACCACGTCCGCGCCGGCCTTGCGGACCCGCGGGACCCAAACCTTCGCCAGTTCAACAATGCCGCCGAACTTGATCTTGTTCTCGACGTTGGCCTTGTCCCAGATCGCGATGCCGGGGTTCGTCAGGCCGAGGATGCCGACGGTGATCGGTGCGTGGCCCGGGACATGCACCCGCTTCAGCACGTACGGCGGGAAGACCGGCAGGCCGGTCGTCCAGTCCTGGGCGTTCGCCCCGAGCAGGGGGAACTTCAGCTGCCGCTGGAACCGGCGGAGGATGTCGAGGCCGTAGTTGAACTCGTGGTTGCCGAGCGCGGCGGCGTCGTACCCGATCTTGTTCATCGCGGCGGCCATCGGGTGGAGGTGACCGCCCGTGATGGGCTCGATCTTGGCGAAGTAGTACGCCAGCGGGGTGCCCTGGATGGTGTCACCGGCGTCGACGAGCAGCGGGCGCGGGGCGTGCCGGTCCTTGGCGACGCGCTCGCGGAAGGCGGTGACGAGCGTGGAGATCTTCGCCAGACCGATGTCGTTGTGCGCGGTGTCGTCGTACTCGGCGTTCTTGAAGTAGTCCCAGTTGAAGACGTTGCCGTGCAGGTCCGTGGTGCCGAGCACGCTCAGCCGCACGGTCTTGCCGTGGCCGTGGCTCCCGGTGGCTTCGGCAGGAACTGCCTGGAAGCCGGCTGCCGCGAGCGCCGCCGCACCGCCGATCGCCGTACGCCTCGTCACTGTCGTCCGCCCGTTGTCGTTCATTCTTCAGCCTCACGCGTCGTTGGGTCTGGCATCCGACACCATACGTCCGACCCGATTCGGAATTGGCCCCACGCCTGAGAGAGGATGCAATCCATGACCAAGCCGCCCGGCAAGCTCCTGCCGTTGGTCGCCGCCCTCCTCTGCGGTGCCGTTCTCGCCCAGGCCGCCCAGCCTTCCGACCACCCGGCGTCGGCCGGGGCGCCCACTGCCCGTACGACGACCGCCGGTTCGCTGAGCCCGATCGCGGCCGCGCCGGCCGGGCCTGGCCCGAAGCGTCAGGGCAAGCCGCAACACACCCAGCAGACCGACGACGACTGGAACCTGTCGAAGCACGGCAAGGTCCTGTACCTGACCTTCGACGACGGCCCGCACGCCGGCTGGACGCCGAAGGTGCTGCAGATCCTGCGCAAACACCACGCGCAGGCGACCTTCTTCGTCCTCGGGATGGAGGCGGCCAAGCGTCCGGACCTGGTCGAGCAGACCCGCGCCGCCGGGCATCACATCGGCAACCACACCTGGGACCACCCGATGCTGACCAAGCTCCCGGCGGCCAAGATGCACGAGGAGATCTTCTCCGGCGTGAAGTCCAAGTGCTTCCGCCCGCCGTTCCGCGACACCAACGCGGCCGTCGAGGCGACCGCCAAGGCCAACCACCAGCGCCAGGTGCTCTGGGACGTCGACACGAACGACTGGAAGAAGCCTGGCTCCGCCGCCATCGAACACGCCATCCTGGCCGGCGCCTACCCGGGCGCCATCGTCCTCATGCACGACGGCGGCGGCAACCGCGCCGAAACCGTCGCCGCCCTCGAGCGGGCCCTCACCAAACTGGAACGCAAGGGCTACACCTTCCGCGCCCTCCCCTGCTAACCGATCGCCGCGGTACCCCTGGAGAAGTAGCGGAGGGCTTGGTCGATGGCTGCGACGGGCTGATCGAGGGAAGCGACGCCGTAGAAGCCCGCCGACTTGACCCATTTGCCTGGTGTGAGGGTGGCGAGGGCGGCCGGTTGGTCCAGGCCCTGTACGCCGGGACTCGTCGGAGTGACGCCGGGCTGCAGGACGAGTTCCAGGATCGGCTGGCCGAGCAGGCGGCGGTGGCGTAGACCGCGGACCGCCGGCCAGGGCAGTACGACGGGGGCTGGTGCACCCTCGACTCCCAGCTCGAGCGTGGCCGGGGTCATTCGGAGCGCGTACGGCGGTAGGTCGGTGGCGTCGTACCAGCGCTTGACCTTGGCGCCGGTCTGAAGTCCGCGGACCGAACTGACGACCAGGATGAGCATCGATGCGATCATCAGCAGGCCGATGGCCCAGTAGTCGCCGAGCATCAGTGTGAGCGCGACCGCCAGCCCCAGGCCGATGCCGGACAGCACCAGCGTGACCGCGCCGCCGATCTGCCGCGTACGCCGTACGGTGGCCCGCCGGCGGAGCACTTCCGCCCGGTTGAGCCCGACCACGAAACTCTCGTCCATGCACCGAGCGTGGCAGCTCGGTGGGGTCAGGAACCTGTCAGCGGCGGATAGCGGCCGAGCCGGCGGAGTAGTGCTGGAGGGCCTGGTCGATGACGTGGACCGGCTGGTCCAGGGCTTTGACGAGGAACATGCCGATCGGGTGCAGGAGCGGGCTGGGCTTGACGACAGCGCGAACCGCGGGCTGGTCGAGGCCGCGGACGCCTGCCGTGGTGGCGCCGACGCCGGGGGCCAGCGACAGCTCGAGCATGTACTGACCGAAGAGCTTCTTCTGGCGGAAGCCGTTGACGGTCCCCCAGGGCAGCATTACCGGGTAGCCGGCACCGTCGCAGGCCAGCTCGAGGCCGCGCTCGGTCATCCGCATCGCCACGTCCTGGAGCGGGAAAGCGGCGTACCAACGCTGCCGCTCGGTGTCGAGGCGGAGGGCGAGGATGGTGCTGACGACCAGCGGCAGCATCGCCAGGATCAGCAGCACCGCGAACGGCCAGAGCCCCGAGAACCGCATCGTGATCAGTACGTAGAGCGCTCCGAGGATGCCGATCACGCCGATCACCAGCGTCGCCCAGGCACCCCGCCGCAACACCGTGCTGACCACCTCACGCCGCCGCATCATCGCCTGCCGATCAACCCCGACGACGAACCCCGCCTCCTCGCTCATCCGGTAAGAATCCCATCTCCCCGGCCCACCCCCGACATCCCCCACCACCTTTGAGCACCGTTCAGCCACGATCCCCCCGCGAAAACGGTCGATGGGTACTCAAAGCACCCGCCCGGCCTTGAGCACGGATCGTCCATTCTCCGCGCCGAAAAGTGGTTGATGGATGCTCAAGGCGCAGCGTTGAGCACGGGTCGACCATTTCGCCGGGGCGGGAATGGTCGAGGGGTGCTCAAAGGGGGGTCAGGGGTGGAGGCGGCGGCCGGCCCAGGTGTAGGCGTAGACGCCGTCGTCGACGGATTGGCCGCCTTCGCCTAGTTCCAGAGGGCGGAAGGTGTCGACCATGACGGCTAGCTCTTCGAAGCTCTCGGCGCCGAGGGAGGCCTCGATCGCGGCCGGTTGCGGGCCGTGGGCGTAGCCGCCGGGGTGCAGGGAGATCGAGCCGAGGCCGATGCCCGAACCCTTGCGCGCCTCGTAGTCGCCGCCGCAGTAGAACATCACCTCGTCGGAGTCGACGTTCGAGTGGTAGTACGGCACCGGCACCGAGAGCGGGTGGTAGTCGACCTTGCGGGGCACGAAGTTGCAGATGACGAAGTTGTTGCCCTCGAACACCTGGTGCACAGGTGGCGGCTGGTGGATCCGCCCGGTGATGGGCTCGTAGTCGCTGACGTTGAACGTGTACGGGTACAGGCAGCCGTCCCAGCCGACCACGTCGAACGGATGCGTCGCGTAGGTCATCCGGCTGCCGACGATCCCGCTCGGACCCTGCCCGCGGTGCTTCACCAGCACCTCGACATCGGTCCCCTCGACCGTGAACGGTTCGCTCGGCCCGTGCAGGTCGCGCTCACAGTACGGCGAGTGCTCCAGGAACTGCCCGTACCGCGACAGGTACCGCTTGGGCGGCGCGATGTGCGAGTTCGCCTCGATGCAGTACGCGAAGACGCCGTCCGGACCGGGCAGCCAGCGGTGCGTGGTCGCCCGTGGAATCAGCACGTAGTCGCCCTCGACCGCGCTCAGCACCCCGAACACCGTCTCGAGCGTGGCCGAGCCCTTCTCGATGTACACACACTCGTCGCCGATGGCGTTGCGGTAGTACGGCGACGGCTGCTCGGCGACGACGTACGAGATCCGGACGTCGCCGTTCCCGAGCACGAGGCGCCGGTGCTCGACCACGTTGGTGGCCGACGTGTCGGTGAACAGGTCGTGGAGCTTCAGGTGCCGTGGCGTCAGCGGGTGGTTCGCGACGGTGGCGAGATCGGGCAGCTCCCACACCTGGGAGTCGACGATCGCCGACGGGACACCGGCGTGGTAGAGCAGCGACGAGTCCGACGAGAACCCCTCCTCGCCCATCAGCTCCTCGTAGTACAACGCGCCGTCGGCGTTCCGGAACTGCGTGTGCCGCTTGGGCGGGATCTGGCCGACCTGCCGGTAGAACGTCATTCTTCAGACTCCCGAGTACGATAATCGAACGCATGCGTCCGCTTACCGAAAGCATCCGTTAGGCTCGGAGCCATGTCAACCGTCCCTGCCCTGTACCGGCACCTGGTCGACGACGCGGCGATGTTCCCACCCGGCGAGCTCCCGCTGACCGAGGCCGTTCCTGCCCATCACGCGCACCGCGCCGCGTCGTACGCCGAGCTCGTCGGCGCGTTCGTGTGTACCGACGAGGACCTGATGAAGGTCGCCGAGGCCGCCGCGCGCGCCGGCGGCGCCCCGCTCCGCGTCTCTGTGGTGATCACCGGCGGCGCCGGCGCGATCGAGCCCGCGGTCCGCTGGGCCGACCGCTCCCCCGATGTCGAGCTGGCCGCCGTCGAGGTCCGGCTCCGCGACGAGGGCGACCTCGCCCGGAACGCGCAGCGCGTCGTCCGCGCCGCCGAGGACTGCATCGACGACCAGGCCGTGTACGTCGAGACCGGGCTGGACGGCGCCTGGGAGCACGCGCTCGGCACGCTCGCCGAGGCCGGCTACGCCGCGAAGCTGCGGACCGGCGGCCTGGACGCGAGCCTCTTCCCGACGGCGGATCAGGTCGCGACCTTCATCACGAAGTGCCTGGATGTCGAGGTCCCGTTCAAGTGCACGGCCGGCCTGCACAACGCGATCCGGCACACGGACCCCGCGACCGGCTTCGAGCACCACGGCTTCCTGAACGTCCTGCTCGCGACCCGCGCCTCACTGGACGGCTCCTCCCAGGACGAACTCGTGCAACTGCTCAGCTGGGACAACGGCCTGGAGCTTGCCGAACGAGCCCGCGAGCTGACCGAGGACCGGGCGGCGAGCACGCGCCGCTGGTTCCATTCGTTCGGCTCCTGCAGCATCGACGAGCCGCGGACCGACCTGAACAACCTGAATCTGCTGGGGGATCTGTGACCACGTTCGGACCTGACACGCTCCCCCTCGGCGCCTTCCGGCACGGCGACGAGGCACCGCGGATCGGCGCCGCGCTCGGCGACCAGATCATCGACCTCACCCCGCTCGGCCTCTCGGACACCTTCGCCCAGCCGACGCTGAACGCCTTCCTCGCACTCGGCCGACCGGCCTGGACCTCGATCCGCGCGTCGCTTCTCGAGCTCGTGCGCACCGGCGCGGTCGAGCCGCACCTGATCCCGCAGTCCGCGGTCACCATGGAACTCCCGTTCGAGGTGGCCGACTACGTCGACTTCTACGCCTCCGAGCACCACGCGACCAACGTCGGCCGGCTGTTCCGTCCCGACGCCGAACCGCTGCTACCGAACTGGAAACACCTTCCCGTCGGCTACCACGGCCGCGCCGGCACAGTGGTTGCCAGCGGCACCGACATCGTCCGGCCGTCCGGTCAGCGCAAGGCCCCGGATGCCACGGCGCCGACGTACGGGCCGTCCTTGCGGCTCGACATCGAGGTCGAGCTCGGCTACGTCGTCGGTACGCCGTCCGCGCTCGGCAGCCAGATCTCCGTGAACGACTTCAAGGATCACGTGTACGGCGTCGTGCTGCTGAACGACTGGTCGGCCCGCGACATCCAGGCCTGGGAGTACGTGCCGCTCGGCCCGTTCCTCGGCAAGTCGTTCGCCACCTCGATCTCACCCTGGGTGGTCCCGCTGGAGGCCCTCGAGCCCGCGGAAGTTGCCCTAGGCACCCAAGAGCCGGCCGTCCTGCCCTACCTGGCCGGCGAGCAGCTGACGAACCTCGACATCACCTTCGAGGTCTACTGGAACGGCGAGCTGGTCAGCCGGCCGCCGTACCGGGAGATGTACTGGTCCCCCGCGCAGATGCTCGCGCACCTGTCGGTGAACGGCGCCGCCGTCCGCACCGGCGACCTCTTCGCGTCCGGAACGGTTTCAGGATCGGCCAAGGACCAGCGTGGCTCGTTCCTCGAGCTCAGCTGGGGCGGCCGCGAGCCGATCACCGTGAAGGGCGAGCAACGCACCTTCCTCGAGGACGGCGACGAGGTCACCATCACCGCCCACGCCGGCCCCATCGCTCTCGGCGAGGTCACCGGAAGGATCACCCCGGCGGTCAGCTGAGCAGGAGGGCCGAGTCCCAGCCGGTCCGCGGCGGAGTGAGGTAGGCAGCGAGGGCGAGGGCGATACCGGCCGCGCCCTCCATCAGTCCGGGCAGGTCGAGCGAGAGGTTCGCGATCGGCTGGTGATAGCGATAGCCGAACGGCAGCGCCGGATCGAACCGCTCGACCAAGTCGGCAGCGATCTCGTCGGCGACCTGCCCGAAGCCCTCTCCGGGATGTGCGCGGTCGAACAGCGTGCACAGGTAGAGCATGCCGGCCCAGCCATGGCAGAGCGCGTCGTCGGTGATTCCCCACTGCGCGCGCGGCCGGCTCAGCAAGGAGCGGAACGCATCCAGTCCAGCAGCTGACCAGTCCGGCCGGTTGAAGGCGGTCGCCGCGAACTCAAGGGCACGCGCGATCGCCGGTGCACCGTAGCACCAGGACGCACGGGCGGGCTGTGGAGCAGCGGCTGCGTCTCGATCGGCGTAGTACACCAGCGGCAGATACGCGGTCCAATAGTGGCCCCAGGCATCTTTCTCTCGCCACTCGAGGAGCCAATCCGCCATAGCCGCGACGGCTTCCGCCTGTCCGTCGACCCGAATGCCCGCCGTCCAGGCCAGCGACAGCAGAGCCAGTGGCCCAGGCGTGCCATGCGCGAGACCGAAGTTCACCTGACCTTGTGCGAACTCCGGTCCGACGACAGTCTTCGTGGTCCCGTCGAACCACCACCCAGGAACCTGGATGCCTTCGACAACGACCGGTTCCCGCAACGAGACCAGACTGGTCAGCACTTCGCGGAGTACGTCGTACTCCGCGCGAGCCAGCAGGTATCGACCGACCCCGCTCAGGCCGCTCACCACATCGACGACACCTGCGCAGGTCGGTACGCCGGCCTGTCGCGTCGCAGCCTGGACGCTGACGAGCCACCGCGCATGCTCGATCATCCGCCCGTCGAGGCGCTCCAACATGCCCATGTAGTCCCCTGGTTCTTGCGCCGCCAGACGCGTCGCGGTCGCCAGCGCACCAAGCCCTTCGAGCGGACCTTCGACGGAACTCCCCCGCGTCGCGGCCACTGTCCGCTGCAGGTAGTCATGGGCGACCTCGCGCTCTCCGAGCTCGGAGAACAGCACCGCCAGCGCGCCGGGACCTCGCGAGAGCGTTGACGGATCCCAGGGCGGACAGCGCAGCTCGGCGATGTCGATCACCTCACCGTTGGCCGTCGTCGCCGCGATCACCGCCTCCGGATCACGCAGGCGATCGGCCAGTTCGGCGACGATCGCGGCCGCGGTGTTCGTCATCGGCAGTGCCTCCTCAGGTCGAGCTTGCGACGCAGCGCCACCCGGAGCAGGCCGTACGCACGGTTCTCGGCGGAACGGTCCATCCCGAGCAGACGATTCGAGTGCAGGTGCAGGACGCTCATCACAGCCTGCCTGTTCTGCTCAACAGCCGCACCGTAAGCACGAGCAGCCGCAGTTCGTTGCTGCCAGCAATCGAGCGTCTGAAAGTCCTTGTGGAATTGGAGAAACTCCGTCCGCTCGGCGACTGGTACGGCGTTGGAAAGGTCGATCGGATAGGTGTCGACGAACCATTGTTCGAGATCGCCGAGACCGCTCAGCAGGTCGAGCTGATTCAGGGCGGTCAGCGACTCGATCGGCACCTGGAGCTGCCCGCGGGCTCGCTGCTGCAACTGGTCGACGACCGCTCGGCTGTCCGCACAGAACAGGTCCTCGGCCGCGGCCAGGACCTCGGGACCGCCGTACCGGACCGTCTCGGGTTCGTACTCGTCCAGGACCATCGTGCGGATCAGGCCGGCGTCGGCCGCATCCCGGGCCCAGTCGTGCAGGATGGCCGGATCACCCTGGTGGAAGCGCAAGCGCAGGTGGGCGTCGGGGTCGGCGTACCGCAGGAAGAACCAGCGGTCGACGTTCATCCGGTCGACGAGCCGGCTGACGGGTCCGGCCAGGAAGGCATCCTGGAGGTCGGCCATCAGATAGACCTTGGCGTAGAGCCACTCCCCGCCCGGCAGATGCCTGATCCGCGGCGCGGTCGCGGTAGTCCACGACGGGTTCGGCGCAACGGCTTCCTGGTCGGCGGTCGAGACGATCGGAACCACGAGTTCGTTGGCATGACCGCCGGTGACGCCGAGCCCAGCGCCGTACTGTGCGGGCGTCTCGCTGATCACTGTCGACGGCTCCTTGCGGATCTGGTCGCGAAACAACCTCCGGTGCAACGGAACGCGCAGATCGAGATCCAGGTGATGGTCGAAGACCGTGACCCGGACGACGTCCGGCACCTGCCACCGATCCCGCCACCGGTCGAGCGCCGCATCCCACTCGCTGGTGCTTTCAGCAAGCGCGGGATCCACACGCCACAAGGCCGGCGCCAGGATCGTGCGACCTGTGCGGACCCTGGGCAGCCGCGGGAGGACCGCCAACCGGCCCCACTGCCACGGCGTCCAGAAACGGCGGCCGGCCAGTCCGACCGCGGCCAGGAAGCGGGCCGCGTTAGGTGCCGCCGTGACGACATTGATCATGTTCGGGCGGACAACCGACAGCTCACGACCGAGTTTCGTCGACAACAGGTAGAGGCGCTCGCCGGTGGTGCCGACCGCAATGTCGCGGACGTCGACCACCGCCGGGTCATCGGGGTCGGCGAAGGTACCGACGGCGAGCAGGTGCGGCAGCAGCCGGGGCTCGCGCAGCACGTTCCCGAAGCGCGGCTCGAACGGCTGGAACTGCAGCTGCACGGGCAGTGGATCTGCCGGCCTGGCGAGCAGCTCGGTCAGCTCGTCCTCGAGTCCGAGCATGGTGGCGAACCGGCCGAGCATCGCGCCCGCGGCGATCGAGCCGCTGGTTGCCGAGAGCAAGAAATCGCCCCGGTCCACCGCCTCGGCCGAGTCGGCGAACAGCTGGGCACACAGGTCGAGCGAGTCCGGCGGCCTATCGTCGGAGGTCCCGGCCAGCCGATCGATCAGCGCCTCATCGAGGACCAGTTCGCCCTGATTGTCGCTGAGGGCCACCGCGAGGATCTGGTCGCGCAGCTCCGCATGGGTGGCCGCAGGCGCGGCCCGGCCGGATCGCTCACCGAAGGGGGCGCGGTAGTCCGCAGGCGGGCCGAGGCCCAGGTGCGGGTCGAGCAGCTCGAGCACCGGAACCACGCGGTCGGTGCCGTAGCGATCGAGGAACTCCAGGTGGTACGCCGCAAGGTCGGGCAGGCCGTCTCCCGGAGGAGACAGCCGCCACAGCACCTCGGCGGCCCGTGCCGCCTCATCGGCGACCTCCTGAGGCAGTTGCAGATCCACGTCCATTCGCAGATCGACCTGCGCTGTTCCCGTCGCCGCCTTCGGCGCATGCTCGGGGAGGAGGATCTCGCGGTCAAGGAGCTGGCGAAGGATCTGATCAGCATGGTCGGGCGTCGCCTCCGGATGCGCCACCAGGAGCTGGTCGCGAAGGGCGCCGTACTGGATCGGACGGCGGGCCGCGGTGCGGATCAGGCGGACGGCCGGAGAGTTGGCGATCGACAACTGGCGGCCAGGGCGTTCGTCGGTGAACTTGCGCAGGTACTGCAGGACGACCCGGTCGCCGCGGACCTCGACGAGATTGTTCGCCACCACGCGCTCAGGAAGCTCGGTACGCCGCTCCTCGTACAGCCAGCCGGAGTCCGGGTGCACCACCCTGGTGTGGTCGGCGCCGATCCGGACCTTCGCCGACGCACCGAATCGCACGGGCGCCACGCCGGCCAGGAGCCCGAAGGGGGTCGGCCGACCCGTCATCCGCAAGAGGTACCGCGTCGAGGCGAGGACAGCTCGCTCCAACTTGCCCCGGTCAGACTCTCCCGGCGTGACTGCGAGCAGCTTGCCGACCGCCGCGGCCAGCGAGGGGCTGGAGAGCTCGATCGCCTCGCGGAGCGTCTCGTCGGCGTACAGACCGGCGAGATACTCGCAGAGCTCGGCGGCGGTGGCTGTGGCCGGGTCGGGAGCGTTCCGCGTAGGTGCTGCGGCGGCAACTGGTGCACCTGCCAACCGCAGCACCGCGAACGCGCCGGGCCGGAACCTGTCCGTCGGCGGCACGTCGTCAGTCGACGATCGTCAGCAGCAGGGGACGCAGGCGGCGATACCGACCGCGTAGGTGTTCCTGGTGCCCGGTGTCAGGCCGCTCTTCTCATCCACCTCACGCGCATCGCCCGGCTGGGCGGGCCGGATCAGAGTCGGGTCGGAGGCGGGAACGACGTCGATGTCCAGCTCGAATGCGGTGGGGCTCATGATGGTGACCCTTCGCTCGGGAACGCGTAGCCGGTCGGCTACGTATCGCGACAGCTAAACACCGACCCGGGAAGCTTTCAACCGTTGCGCAGGTAGACAACGGCAATTTTCTTTCCGAGACCCTAGCGGTCCAGAATGTTCATAACTGTTCGTTTCTCTTGACTTGTTAGCGCTTGCGTGCGAACTTTCTGCGCATGAAACGTTCAGTGGGGTGTGGAGTGCTGGTGTCAGCGCTCGTCGCCGGGGTCCTGGCTGCGCCGGCTGGCGCGCAGGCCGTGGGCGACCTGACGCTGCGGTCGCGGGAATTGACGGTCACGGTGGGAGCCGACTTCCCCCGCGTGATCAAGTACGTCGACAACTCGTCCGGCCAGGCCCTCGCCGGGCGGGCCGAGCCCCTGTCGGCGGTCACGATCGACGGGGTCGCGCGCACCGCGCACCTGTCCGGACCGCCCACGGTCAGCGGCGGCACCGCGTCGTACAAGCTGGCCTTCGACGCGCTGCCCGGGGTCGAGGTCGACGCGAGCCTGAACCTGGCCGGTCGGGTAACGACGTTCCGTATCGACGTGATCCGCGATACCGAGAGCAGTCGCGTCCACACGATCGACATCCCGGACCACGATCTCGTCTCGGTGGCGAGCACGGACACCGGCGCGACGACCGCCTTCACCACGCTCGACCCGGACTCCACCCGGACCGCGGACAAGATCGCGCCGGTCACCGCAACGACTCCGGCTGATGCGGCGGCCGTCGGGGCGACGTACGCGTTCGTGAACACCAGCGGCCTGGCGGCGGGGATCGAGTCGAACTCGGTGTACGACAAGCCGGCCGGACAGTCCGTCGACGACGGCGCCCGGTTCTGGCACCGCGCCCGGAAGGGGACCGACGGCAGCACCCAGGTCGGCGTGTGGAGTGGGCAATGGACCTACCGCGCGGACACCTCGCCGTACACGGAGCCGTTGCCCTGGGCAAAGGTCGTGGTGACGCCGGACGCGAACAAGGACAAGACGGTCGACTGGCAGGACGGCGCGATCGCGTTCCGCTCGATCATGACCGAGCCGCAGGGCGGCGACCAGGTCAAGGACCGGGTGATCACGCACATCCCGTTCAACTTCGCCAGCCAGGCGACGCATCCGTTCCTGCGCACGCTGGACGACGTGAAGCGGATCTCGCTGGCGACCGACGGGCTCGGCCAGATGGCGATCCTCAAAGGCTACGGCTCGGAGGGCCACGACTCGGCGCACCCGGACTACGGCGGCAACTACAACCTTCGCGCGGGTGGGCTCGCGGACCTGAACACGCTGCTGAAGAAGGGCAAGAGCTGGAACGCCGGCTTCGGCGTCCACGTGAACGCGACCGAGTCCTACCCGGAGGCGAACGCGTTCAGCGAGGACCTGGTCGACAAGAGCGCCAAGGGCTGGAACTGGCTGAACCAGAGCTACTACATCAAGCAGCGCCCTGATCTTGCCTCCAGCAACATCGTCAACCGGTTCCAGCAGCTGCGCGACGAGACCGACAAGAACCTGCAAGAGCTCTACATCGACGTCTACTACCAGTCCGGGTGGCTGGCCGACGGCCTGACCCGGCAGCTCGGCACGCAGGGCTGGCAGGTCGCGACCGAGTGGGCCGACCGGCACGAGCGCACCTCGCTGTGGTCGCACTGGGCCAACGACCTCGACTACGGCGGCCCGACCAACAAGGGCCTGAACTCGCAGATCATCCGGTTCGTCCGCAACCACGAGAAGGACGTCTGGAACAACGACCCGATCCTGGGCCAGGCCAGCCTGGTCGAGTTCGAGGGCTGGACCGGCGAGGTCGACTGGAACAAGTTCTACGCCAACATCTGGCAGAAGAACCTGCCGGCCAAGTTCCTCCAGCAGCAGAAGATCACCGACTGGAACAACGGCGAGATCAACTTCACCGACGGCGTCCGTGGCGCGGTCGAGGACGGCAAGCGCAGCCTGTACGTCGGGAACGCGAAGGTGCTCGACGGCGACAAGTACCTGCTCCCGTGGGACGGGAACAAGAAGCTCTACCACTACAACCCGGCCGGCGGCCGCACGACGTGGCAGATCCCGAGCGCCCTGTCGTGGGCGCCGAAGTTCGGCGTCTACAAGCTGACCGACACCGGCCGCGTCCAGGTCGGAACAGTCCCGGTACGGCGTGGCGCCGTCACGCTGGATGCCGTCGCGGGCCAGCCGTACGTGCTCTACCCGATCGCGGCCCCTGCTCCGAAGAAGGCGAACTGGGGTGACGGCACCCACCTGCAGGACCCCGGCTTCAACGCCGGCAACCTCAAGGCGTGGAACGCCGGCGGCGGCGCGACGATCGACACGCTGGCCAGCGGGCAGCACGTTGCCTCGCTCGGCACTCGCACGTCCTCGCTGGGGCAGCGGATCACCGGGCTGACGCGTGGCAAGACCTACAGCGCGTCGGCGTGGATCGAGGTCGAGCCCGGCAAGTCCCGCCCGACCACGATCTCGGTGGACGGTGTCCGGAACACGGTGGTTCGGTCGACGGCCAAGAACCAGGTCGCTTCCGACGACAAACACGAGGCCTACTACCAGCGGGCCCGAGTCGTGTTCACCGCGAAGGGTTCGACGGCCTCGCTGGCTATCGCTGCGGGCGCCGGAACCGCGAAGGTGCGGATCGACGACGTACGGGTGGTGGAGACCACGCGGCCGGCGGCCGGGCTGGTTGACGACTTCGAGAACGTCGACCAGGGCTGGGGTCCGTTCGTGAAGGGTGACGCCGGTGGCGTGACCGATCCGCGGACGGTGCTCGCGCGGAAGCACGCGCCGTACACGCAGGCCGGCTGGAACGGGAAGCTGGTCGACGACGTACTGGACGGCGAGTGGTCGCTCAAGTCGCATGAGGAGAACGAGGGGCTGGTCTATCGGACCGCGCCGTGGACGGTGAACTTCCAGCCGGGGCACAAGTACAAGGTCAGCTTCGACTATGAGAGTGGCCGGGCCGGGCAGTACGCCTGGGTCCACGGGGTGGATCGGCCGGACTCGGTCGAGATCAAGTCAGCTCCGATTGGTGAGCAGCGGACGAAGGCGACGTTCGGGCAGGAGTTTGTGGCCGGATGCGGCGGCGACAATTGGGTCGGGCTGCGCAAACTGACCGATGGCGGCGACCAGACCGACTTCATCATGGACAACTTCGCGGTCACCGATCTCGGTACGACGTCCGAGCCGGCCGACTGCACCTCGGTCGCGGTCACCGGGACCAGCGGTCTGGTCTCCGGGGAGGCGAACACGGTGACGACTTCGTTCACCAACAACGATGTGGTTGCCGCGACCGGCATCACGCTCGGCCTGACCGGCCCGACGGGATGGACCATCGCCGCGACCTCGCCGGCGACGTACGCCTCGGTTGCGGCCGGGGCGACGGTGAAGACGACCTGGGACGTCACTCCCCCGGCCGGTACGCCGGAGGGGAAGTACGTGCTGACGGCAACGGGTGGTCCGGCTGTGACGACCGCGGAGGCGAGTGTGCTGCCGCCGGGGATCGTGCCGCAGTCGCGGATCAAGGTCGCCGACGTGAGCAGCGAGGACACCGGAACCGGTGGCGCGGCGACCGCCGCACTGGACGGAAACCCCAGCACGCTCTGGCATTCCGCGTGGTCCGAGGTGAGCACCCCGGCCACCTTCCCTCATCATCTGACGCTCGACCTCGGGTCGACGTACCAGGTGAACGGGTTGAGCTACCTGCCCCGGCAGTCGGGGACGAACGGGATGTTCAAGGGGTATGAGATCTACGTCTCGGCCGACGGCCAGAACTGGGGCACGCCGGTCGCGAGCGGTCAGTTTCCGAACTCGACGGCCGTGCAGCGGGTCGACTTCGGCACTATCGCCGGGCGGTACGTGAAGTTCGTCGGGACGAGTTCCCTGAACGGTGCGGTCTTCGGCTCGGCCGCCGAGCTCAACGTCTACGGCACCCGATAACCCAACAAAACAAGCGGCTCTCGCCTACTTCCCCGAAGGAAGGCGAGAGCCGCTGGTTTGTTCTCAGATCACTTGGTGATGTTGACCGACACCGCGGCGCTGGCGGTGTTCGCGGAGACGACGCGGAACTTGTTCACGCCGACGCGGCCGCTCTGGACCCACACCGAGTAGGTGGCCTTCGAGGTGACCTTGGTGGTGGCCGGGAAGTTGACCCACTTGTTGTTCTCGAAGCGCTGCACCTGGACGACCGTGTTCTTGGCGATCCCGGTGGTCTTGCCGCTGAAGGAGACCTTCGCCCACGCCTTCGCGGTGGCCTTGTCCGACTTGATCGTGACGGACTTGGCGACGGCGGCCTGGGTGGCGACCGGGTGGGTCGTCGCGGCGTTGGCCTGCAGCGCACCGGCGACACCGAAGCCGGTGGCGGCCAGAGCAACACCCGCGACGGCGGCGGCGGTACGACGGACGAACTGCGAACGGATACGCATGATGTTTTATTTCCCCTCGTTGTCCAGGCCCTCGGTGAGCCTTTCACCAGAAGAGACGCCCTGACTTCGCAAGAGGTTGTGTTACATCTTCGTCTCAGCCGAAAACCCTGTCCCCGCTGGGATCTCCCAGCCAGACCAGCCGAGCGGCAGGTATTAGACGTCCGCCTCCAGCGCGGGCAGGACCAGGCGCGCCAGGGCGCCGCCGTTGGGGGCGGTGCCGAAGGTGAGCTCGGCGCCGAGCACCTTGGCGTGGCCGGCCGCGATGGTCAGCCCGAGGCCGTGGCCGACGCCACGCTCGGCCATCCCGGAGCGGAACCGACGGGGGCCCTCGGCAATCAGCTCCTCCGGATAGCCGTTGCCGTGGTCAACGACCTCGACGACCCGGCCGGTCACCGTGACCTCGATCGGCGGACGGCCGTGCCGCAGCCCGTTGACGATCAGGTTGGCCAGGATGCGCTCGATCCGGCGCGAGTCGGTCGAGACCGTCTCGTCCTTCCCGTTCAGCTGTACAACGACGCTGTCCGGGGCGAGCGACTGCTGCATCCGCAACCGGCCGACCGCGGAGCCGACGAACGCCCCGAGCCCGACCAGCTCCAGATCCGCCTGCTCGACTCCTGAATCGAAGCGGGCGATCTCCAGCAGATCCTCGACCAGGCGCCGCAGCACCTTGGCCCGGTCCCGGACCAGCTCACTCGGGCGGCCGGGCGGGAGCAGCTCGGCAGCCGTGGTGAGGCCGGTGACCGGCGTACGGAGGTCGTGGGCGACATCGGCGGTGAACCGTCGCTCTGCTTCCAACTGACCACGCAGCGAGCTGGCCATCGTGTCCAGCGCCGCGGCCAGCGACGCCACCTCGTCCTTCCCCTTGCCGACCGCCTCGGTCGCCGACGCGTCCAGATCGCCGGCGGCGATCCGGCGGGCCGTCCCGGCGACCGCCACAATCCGCTTGGACAAGCCTCCGGCCAGGATCACGGTGACCAGCGCGACCAGGCCGACCGTACCCAGGCCGCCGATGACGAGGGCCTGCTGAAGCGCCCGCATCGAGTCGTCGGTGGTCTCGTAGTCCTGCACGATCGAGAGGATCTTGCCGTCCTTGACGGTGACCGCCGCCCACATCTTCGCGTTCGGCGACCCGGTCTTGAAGGTTGCCCGCTTCCCCTCCATCACCGCCGACCGCAGCTGTGGCGGCAGCTCCGGGTCGTCCAGCTTCGACCCGAACACCGGGATCTCGGTCTGGTCGTAGCTCTGCGCGGCGAGCTGCACCCGCTCGTCGGCAAAGCTCCGCGTCCGGTCCAGCCGCGCCGACTGGGCCTGTGTGTACACCGCGACACACAGCACCAGAATGGCGAGCGCCGAGACCAGCAGGAAGATGAGCCCGAGTTTTCCTCTCAGGCCCATGTCACGCTCTGAGCTTGTATCCGAATCCGCGGACCGTCTCGATGCGGTCGGCACCGATCTTGGTCCGCAGACGCTGCAGGTGGACGTCGACGAGGCGGCCGTCGCCACCCCACTCGTAGTCCCACACCCGCTGCAGCAGCGTGGACCGGCTGAGCACCACACCCGGGTTGTTCGCGAACTCGATCAGCAGCTTGAGCTCGGTCGGAGTCAGCTGGACGGTCGCGCCACTACGGCGTACCTCCAGTGCTTCGCGATCGAGCTCGAGGTCGCCGAACGACTCCACGCCGGAGCCCGCCGCCGGGGCCGGCCGCTCGGGGTCGGAGACCGCCCGTCGCAACACCGCCCGCAGCCGCGCCACCAGGACCTGGGTGTCGAACGGCTTGGTGACGTAGTCGTCGGCACCGGCCTCGAGCCCGAGGACGACGTCCAGCGCGTCACCGCGCGCGGACACCATCACGATCGGGACCGTGCTCGTCTCCCGGATCCGGCGGCACACCGAGATCCCGTCCAGCCCGGGCAGCATGATGTCCAGCATCACCACATCGGGATGGATCTTCTCGAACCGCTCGATCGCCTCCAGGCCGTCCTCGGCCGTGGTCACGTCGTAGCCGTGCCGCTCGAGGGTCAACTGTGTCGCCTCACGGATCACCGCGTCGTCCTCGACCATGAGGATGCGCGCTGCCGGTTCTTCCGGTACCACCGAGCTTCAGTCTCCCTTTTGTCCCGTCGAGCTCACCCTGGTCATCTCCCGACCGTCCCAACGGTAGACCTCCACCTTGCGCCTGGAGGGGCAACAGGGCTTGTCGTCCGGCTGGAAATCCGCGGATTCGATCACCAGGTCGCCCTGGGGACTAGCGTTGATCGTCGGCTGATCCACCTTCAGGCTCCAGATCCGCCGCGGACCGGCCGGTTCGAGCGCGATCAGGAACGCGCTGAACACGAACTGTTCCACGGTGTGGATGAAGACGACCTGCTGAGGGACACCGTTGTGCATAACATCAACGGTCGGACCCTGCCTGAGGCAACGCGAAATCACCGTACATTTCGTGAGAACCAGCCGCGAGTAGTTGTCGAGGCCCTTGTCGGCGAGCAATTTCGTCCGGACCTCGGTCAGCGGAACCGCCGTCACGGGTGTCGCGCGGACCTTCGGCGAGCTGGTCGCTGACGCCGCAGGCAGCTGCGGACTCACGGATTGACCATCGGCCGGCTCGGCGCCCTCGACCCGCAGGCCGCTGCCGTTCCCGCAGCCGGCGAGCATGCTCAGTGCCGCCACGGCCGCTACGGCAGGGGCGAACAGGCGCTGCATACGCATAGGGCGCCTCCTACCCTGCCTCATCGATGGTTCCCCCGGAGATTCAGACAACTGCCTTCCATAGTGATCGGCCGACGTCACATTGGACGGCCATGGACATCCAATGGCCCCGGCAGTTCCGTTGCGGTTGGGTCACAGCGCCGGCCCTTCGACGACTTTGCCGGGATTCAGCAGATTTCCCGGGTCCAGCGCGGTCTTGATCGCCCGGTGCACGTCGATCGCGACCGGGCCGATCTCCTCGGCCAGCCAGGCACGTTTCAGTACGCCGACGCCGTGCTCGCCGGTGATCGTGCCACCCAGCTCGAGCCCGATCTCCATGATTCGATCGAACGCTTGCTGCGCCCGCTCGGCCTGGCCCAGGTCGGTCGGGTCGAAGACCACCGTCGGATGCATGTTGCCGTCGCCGGCATGCCCGAGGACACCGACGGTGATGTCGAGCTCGATCGCCAGCGCCTCGACCGCGCCGATGAAGTCGGCCAGCCGGGACCGCGGCACGCAGACGTCGTCGATCATCGTCGTGCCGAGCTGATCGAGCGCGATCAGCGCGGCCCGGCGGGCCTCCAGCAGCATCTCGCCCTCGGCCGGGTCATCGGCCTCGATGCACTCGATCGCGCCGTTGTCACGGCAGAGCTTGGCCACCGCGGCGACATCGGCCGCGCCTGCCTCGCCGCCGGCGTCGGACTGGGCGATCAGCATCGCGGCGGCCTCGGTCGGCAGATCCATCCGCTTGTACGAGTTCACGGCCCGGATCGTCGTCCGGTCCATGATCTCCAGCAGGCTCAGCGAAACGCCACTGCGGATAATCTCGACGATCGCCTGGCCGGCCGCGACACCGGTGTCGAACAAGGCCGCCATCGTCCGCGGCCGCGCTGCCTCCGGCCGCAGCGCCAGGGTCGCCTCGGTGATGATGCCGAGCGTCCCCTCGCTGCCGACGATCAGCTTGGTCAGGTCATACCCGGCTACACCCTTGACGGTCTTCCGGCCGGTGCGCAGGATCCGGCCGTCGGCCAGCACAACCTCGAGACCGAGCACGTAGTCCGTGGTCACGCCGTACTTCACGCAGCACAGGCCGCCCGAGTTCGTGGAGAGGTTGCCGCCGATCGAGCAGAACTCCCAGCTGGACGGATCCGGCGGGTAGAACAGCCCCTGCTCGGCCACGGCCCGCGACAGTACGGCGTTGAACACGCCGGGCTGCGTGACGACGTACCGGTCGATGGGCTCGATCTCGAGGATCTTGTCCATCTTCTCCAGCGAGATCACGATGCAGCCGTCGAGTGCGTTCGCCGCACCGGACAGGCCGGATCGCGCTCCCTGCGGGACGATCGGCACTCCTGCCGCGGCAGCGACTCGGACCGCCGCCTGCACCTGCGCGGTCTCCCGCGCCAGCACGACGGCTATCGGCATCCCGGCCGGGCAGAACATGGCCCGGTCGTACCGGTAGCTCTCCATCCGGTCCGGGTCCGTCACCAGCGCCTCAGACGGCAGCACCCGCCGCAGGTCCTCGACCACCTCACTCATGAGCTGAGCCTAGTGCCCCGCGTCGGGATTTGTTTGAGTGATTGCGGTGTCCAGGTGCGTGCATCGAGGTGCCGGAGGAGCGGCCTCGATGCTTTTCCATCGTGGCTGTTCCTCCGGTGCCGCGAGGTGCGTGCCTGGGCGCCGCAAGCGCCAAAGAAATCCCGACGCGGGGCACTTGTGTTCTCGGTGCTGTGACGGGTAGGGACGAGTGTCCCGGATCAGCGTGCCTTGGCGGTGGTGTTCTCCGAGATCTCCTCGTAGCCACCGCCGTAGTTGTGGTACTCCCGGCCGATGGCCGCGAAGCTGATGTTGTTGTTGGTGGCCCGCACCTTCGGCGTGCGACAGGTGCGCTGGCCCTTGACGATCGAACCGTTGCCGCCGCTGCTGTCGCAGTTGAGCACGCGGCCGTTGTTGGAGCCGCCGTACTGCACCAGGAACGCGTTGGCCTTGGCGTTGGCCGGAAGCCGTGACTCCATCACGACCTCCGCCCAGTACTGCGAGCAGTTGTCGCGCATCACGCGGACCGAGCCCCAGCTCGGCGGACGGTGATCACGCAGCATCTGCGCGGACGAGATGGATCGTGCACCTGAGCAGGCAGCGGCTTCGGCTGCCTGGGCCGGCGCTGCGGCGAGCGCGATGGCGCCCACTCCCGCGAGACCGGCAGTGCTGAGCAGAATGCCCAGAGTCTTCATGGCGAAACCCTTCCTGAGCACACGCCCCGACGCGCGCTCAGGAACGCACACTACGCCAACTACTCCTGCCTTGACAGTCAATCCGGTAATCGGACGACGACACGCCGTACTGCGGAGTGTCGCCGCCGCCCGTTGCCGCCGGCAAGCGATCAGAGGTTGCCGCGGCGCTCCTGCTCGCGCTCGATCGCCTCGAACAGCGCCTTGAAGTTGCCCTTGCCGAAGCCCAGCGAACCGTGCCGCTCGATCAACTCGTAGAAGACCGTCGGCCGGTCGCCGAACGGCTTCATGAAGATCTGCAGCAGGTAGCCGTCCTCGTCGCGGTCGACCAGGATCTTGCGCTTCTGCAGCTCCTCGATCGGCGCCCGCACGTGGCCGATCCGCTCCCGCAGCTCCGCGTCCTCGTAGTACGAGTCCGGCGTGGCCAGGAACTCGACGCCGTTGGCCCGCATGATGTCGACGGTGCGCAGGATGTCGTTGGTGGCGAGCGCGATGTGCTGCGCGCCGGCGCCGTCGTAGAACTCCAGGAACTCGTCGATCTGCGACTTCTTCTTCGCGATGGCCGGCTCGTTCAGCGGGAACTTGACCCGGTGGTTGCCGTTGGCCACCACCTTGCTCATCAGCGCCGAGTAGTCGGTGGCGATGTCGTCGCCGACGAACTCCGCCATGTTCACGAAGCCCATCACCCGGTTGTAGAAGGTGACCCACTCGTCCATCAGGCCGAGCTCGACGTTGCCGACCACATGGTCGATCGCCTGGAACAGCCGCTTCGGGTGTCCCTCGGGCCGCTGCACCTGGGTCTCGGCCGCGACGAAGCCGGGCAGGTACGGGCCGTTGTACTTGCTGCGGTCGATCAGCGTGTGCCGGGTGTCGCCGTACGCCGCGATCGCCGCCCGCCGGACGGTGCCGTGCTCGTCGGTGACGTCGTTCGGCTCCTCGAGCACGGTCGCACCCTGCTCACGGGCGTGATTGATGCACTTGTCCACGTCCGGCACCTCGAGCGCGATGTCGGAGACACCGTCGCCGTGCTTGCGGTGGTGGTCGTTGAGCGGGCTGTCCGGCGTCACGCCACCGGTGATGACGAAGCGGCCCGAGCCGGCCTTCAGCACGAACGCCTTGTGGTCCTTGTTGCCGTGCTCCGGACCGGAGTACGCGACCAGGTCCATCCCGAAGGCGAGCTGGTAGTACTTCGCGGTCTGGGTGGCGTTGCCGACCACGAACACCACGGCGTCCAGCGCGGTCACCGGGAACGGGTCGGTGCTCTCGTCGTAGGGCACCAGGCCGACGAGCTGCTTGAGCTGGTCGAGGTCGAGATCGGCGTCGAGCTCTGCGGGGGTGAGGTCGGTGCTGGTCATGGGGCCTCCTGGCCTGGACTGAGGAGTGGAGGGAGCGAAGCGACTGGAGTGACGAGGGAAGGACTGGAGGTTGAGCCCCATGACCGCCGCGCGGAGCGTGGCATCAATGCAGTCATCGGTGGGCTCCTCCAGGGTCGGATCAGTACGCCGAGCCTGGTGGGAGGCATGCAGGTTGCGCAACAGTTTGTTATTTCACTGGTCACTTTGTCGGGTATTCTGGGGCTCCTGCTGGACTATTTGGTCAGGCTGACCATTGCGGGAGGCGACATGTCGGTCGACGCTCTGGACGCCCAGATCCTGGAGCTGTTCGCGGCCGAGCCGCGCGTCGGCGTACTGGAGGCGTCCCGTCGCCTCGGCGTCGCCCGCGGCACCGTCCAGGCGCGCCTCGACCGCCTGCACCGCGACGGCGTCGTCCGCGGCTGGGGCCCCGACATCGACACCACCGCCATCGGCTACCCCGTGACCGCCTTCGCCACCCTCCAGATCGAGCAAGGCTCCGGCCACGCCGGCGTCGCCACCGCGCTGGCCCGCATCCCCGAGGTCCTCGAGGTCCACACCATCACCGGCGCCGAAGACCTCTGGTGCCGCATCGTCGCCCGCTCCAACGCCGACCTCCAACGCGTCATCGACCAGGTAGTCACAGTCCAAGGCATCCAACGCGCCAGCACGGTGATCGCCCTGGCCGAACAAATCCCCCACCGAGTACTCCCCCTCGTCAACGCCGCCACCCGCCCCACCCCCTAAGCCGCTACCCCGGCGGATTTTCGCCACCGCGGCACCCAAATCCACCGACTACCGCCAGCGCCTCCGCCCCTCAAGGTGCCTCGCCCCCGTCAAACAGCGCCCAAGAATCACCGACTCCCACCAACTGCGGCCGATCGGGCTTCCGGGCTTGGTCCGCGCACTATCCGGTCGATTTTCGTCACGGGGTCCCCAAAATCCACCGGATAGCGCGGACTCCTGCAGCCCGGAGCAGCACGGCCACCCGAGACGACGGCTCGTGGCACTGGTCCGCCGGTTTCGCGGACCGCCACCACTGACCAACCTCCACTTCGTCCGCCTCGCCACGCTCAACCGCCACCCGAAATGCCCCCTCGGAGCAAGTTGGTCAGTGGCCCAGGTCCGCCGCGGCTGTTTCGCCGGCTGCTCTTGGCGGTCGGGCGGGGTACGGACCGAAAGGACTCGGCCGGGGGCGTCGGTTTGTGATTGCTCGCCGCGACCGGCCGATCTGAAAGACAACATGGCCGGCCGCCGCCGTGGCTGAGCCAGATGACGAGCCGGTTCCCGCGTCTCCGTCGCCTGGACTTCTGGGCTCCGGTTGCGGTCCGACAGCGCAGGCCGGTTCCCGCGTCTCCCGTTGCTTGTGGTTGCCGGCTGTGGTTGCGGCCGTGGTGCGGTCCGAGAGGGAGGCCGGTGACCGAGGCCGCGGATGTCTACGGTTGACGGACTTCGGTCGCGGGCGGGGGTCAGGCTAGGCGTTTGGCTACTTCTACGGCGGCTCGGGCTACTCGGGGGCCTACGAAATCGCGGTCGAGTTTGCCCAGGACTACGACGCCGATGGAGGCTTCCACGCCTGGTACGCCGAGGACCGGGGAGGAGACGCCTTGGGCGCCGGCCTGGAGTTCGCCGGAGGTGACGACGAAGGGGCGGCCGGCGGGGTCGGGTTTGCGGCGGCCGGCCAGGATCGCCTTGCCCGCGGCGCCCTGGTCGAGGGCGTGCCGGGAACCCATCCGGTAGGAGACGTGGAAGTCGGTCCAGGACGGCTCGATGACGGCGATCGCCAGGGCTTCGTCACCGTCTGCGACCGTGAGGTGGGCGGTGGCACCGGTGTCTTCGGCGAGTGAGCGGAGGACCGGGAGCGCGGCGTCACGCAGCGTGGGCTGCACGCGGCGGCTGTAGTGCAGGACGGCGAGGCCGAGCCGGGCGCGGCCCTCGCTGTCGCGGCGCACCAGCCGGTGCAGCTCGAGGGTGTTCACCAGGCGGTACACGACGGTCCGGCTGACCTTCAGCGCGGCGGCCAGCTCGGTGATCGAGAGACCGTCCGGAGCGTCCGCCAGCAACTCGAGGACGGTGAGTCCCCGGTCGAGCGTCTGAGAGGTCTCTGCGGGCACTCCGTAAGCGTATCCGTTCCCTGGGCGGAGCCGGCTCAGGTCGCCGCGCGCACCCGCCCCGGGCGTGATTGTTCGGGCGCGGCCCGATCGCCCCGTATCTTGCTGCCGTGCGAAATTACTGGGCGCTCCTCCCCGCCGTCGCCGTCATCGTGGGGCTGATCCTGCTCTACGCGATCCCCACGCTGATCAATCCGCAGTGGACCAAGACGGTCCTGAACCTGTTCCGCCAGTACCCGGAGGACGAGCAGACCGCGGTCCTCGGCGCGCAGCAGATCAGGTCGCGGCGGATGCTGGCCGGGCTGCTGGTGGTCGGCGCCCTCGCACTCGTCGGCTTCAACGTCACCCTGAACCGCGAGTCCAACAGCTGCTACACCGCCGCGCACGCGTTCGGCGTGGTCGACGGCAAGGCGGCCGAGGATCCCTGCATCTCGATGATCTTCGGGACGTTCATCGGTGACGGCACCGGGCCGACGTTCGAGGAGAAGCCGCAGCCGGTCACGGCGTACCAGGTGATCGAGAAGAAGAAGCCGACGTACCTGCGCTGGATCCAGAACCCGCCGAAGTACGAGAACGACACGATCCTGCTCGGTACGTCGATCGACTGCGCGATGGATCTGCGGGTCGAGGAGGCCGACGACAAGATCACCGTGCTGCTCGACACCGACGCGCCGTGCCCGCCGGACACCGGCGTGTCGCTGACCGCGGTCAAGCTCAAGCAGCCGCTCGCCAACCGAAAGCTCGTCACGGTCGGCGGCAAGGAGATGCAGCGGATCAACCCGGATGCCGCGTCCTGGCCGAAGGTCCTCGGCAAGCTGGTGACCGGCGGCTAGCTGAGGGCTCGGACCTCGGAGTCGTACTCGCGGAACGGGCGGTTGCGGGCCAGCAGGATGAGCAGGCCGACGATGCAGACCGCGGCGCCGCCGAGCAGGGCGATGGTCGGGGTGGTAAGCGAGGCCGTCGTACCGGCGACGAAGTCTCCGAGGCGCGGCCCGCCGGCCACGACCACGATGAAGACACCCTGCAGCCGGCCGCGCATCGCGTCCGGTGCCGCGGACTGCAGCACGGTGTTGCGGTAGGCCGAGCTGACCATGTCGGCCGCGCCGGACAGCGCGAGAAGCGCGACGCCGAGCCAGATCGTGCGGGCCAGGCCGAAGAGACCGACAGCCGTCGCGTACGCCGTGATCGCGACCACGATCGCGATTCCCTGCCGCCGGATCCGCGTCACCCAGCCGGAGAACAGCACGCCGATCAGCGCGCCGATCGCCGGAGCCGCCTGCAGCAGGCCGACCGTCCGAACGCCGCCGGCGAAGAACGCGCCCGCGACCGCCGGGAACAGCGCTCGCGGCTGGGCGAACACCATCGCCAGGATGTCGGCGAGAAACGTCGCCAGCAGGGCCGGCGCGGCACGCAGGAACGTGAACCCCTCGAGTACGGATCGCAGCCCGGCCCGCCGTACCAGCCCGGTCGGCGGCACCGGAGGCAGGCGGAACAACGCGTAGAGCGCCGCGGTGAAGGTCAGGACATCGACCAGGTACGCCGCTGCGAAGCCGTGCCAGGCGATCAGCGCCGCCCCGAGTAGCGGGCCGGCGGTGAAGCCCAGGTTGAACGCGGCGGTGCTGAGCGTGTTCGCCGCCGGCAGGAGCTCCGGCCGGATCAGCCGCGGGATGATCGCCGCCCGCGCGGGGTTGTTCACCGCGAAACACGCCGACTGGCAGGCGACGACGGCGTACAGGACCCAGGTCTGATTCCAGCCCAGTTGGGACTGCAGGACGAGGATCATCGAGAGCAGCCAGAGCCCGCCCGACGAGATCAGGGCGAGCATCCGGCGGTCGATCGAGTCGGCCATCGCGCCGCCGTACAGGCCGAAGACGACCAGCGGGACGAGCGCGCACAGGCCGACCAGACCGACCGCGAACGTCGAGTGCGTCAGCGCGTACACCTGGATCGACACCGTCACCGCGGTCATCTGCTGACCGAGCTGCGACACCGTCGACCCGATCCACAACCGGCGGAAATCGGCGGACTCCCGCAGCGGTCGGATGTCGGTGAGGAGCGGCACGAACCCTCACTTTATGTCATGACGTGAGTAGGGGGTGTCTCGCCGTGTCGCGCCGTAGGCGTGACGCGGCGAGACACCCCCTCATCCCACTTTTGGGAAGCTTTCGTGGGCGAACGGTTGGCCTGGGGTGAGGCCGAGGCCGTCGCTGACGACGTGGCCGCCGCCGGTGTACGTCGTGTCGGCGTCGATGTAGATCGTCACGTGCGCGATGCGCGGGTCGTCGGTGAGGTTGGGGGTCGCGGAGTGGGCCAGGTAGGCGTTGTGGAAGGTGCAGTCGCCGGCCCGGAGCGGGATCGTCAGGCGCTGCTCCCAGCGCAGATCCGGAGCGACGCGGAACAGGTCGTCGCGGTCGGCCAGGTCCTGGGCACGCAGCCCCTGATGGTGATGCGAGCCGGGGATGAACGTCATACAGCCACGCTCGACCGGTACGTCGACCAGCGCGATCCAGGCCGACAGCGACTGCCGCGAACCGGCATGCGGCCAGTACGGCGCGTCCTGGTGGAACTCGGTCGCCGCGCCGTTGTGCGGCGGTTTGATCAGCAGATGGTCGTGCCAGACGCGCACCGGCACGCCTGCCAGCGCGGTTGCCGCCGCCGCGACGTTGGGGTGCAGGGTCAGCTCCCGCAGTACGTCGTTCTGCTGCCAGACGTTGACGTACTGGTTGAAGATCGCCGAGCTCCCGGCGTAGTCGCTCGCGATCCCGCTCACCGCGATCGCCGCGTCCCGGAATCTGGCCGCCTCCTCGGGGCTGATGACGTTCCGTATCGTCGTTACGCCATCCTTCCGGTAGGCGGAAATGGTCTCTTCGTCGACAATCAGGGTGGGCGTAGGCTCGGTGGTGGTCATCGGGGTGCTCCTGGATTCCGTTGACTGGTAGGTGTTTCCAGCCTCGGTCGTGGCGGTTCGGCGAGCCAGGCACTGGTTGACCAGTCCTTGACTGATCTTGACCTTCTGGGAGCTTCGTTGTGCACAAGATCCTGAGCAGTGAGGTCTTCCCCGATCAGCGGTTGCCGGTCGCCGAGGAGCTGATCGAGCTGACCGCCGACATCGCGCCGCACAGCCACGCGTTCTTCGAGATCGCGGTCGTGGTCGCGGGGACCGGCGTACATGTCTCGGCGGACGGGTCGTTGCCGCTGGCCGCTGGTTCGGTCGTGGTGCTGCGGCCCGGGCAGTGGCACGGGTACTCGGAGTGCGTCGGGCTGGTCGTGCGGAACGCGTACCTCGGCACAGACATTTTCGGATTGCTCTCCGGCTCACTCGTCCCCGGCACCAGCGCGCCCACACCGCACCCCGCCGTCCAGCATGCGATGCGGCTGCTCGAGTCGGACCTCACCACCGCCTGGACCCTCGACCGCCTCGCCACCGCCGTGAACCTCGCCCCCGGCTACCTCGTCCGCCTCTTCGGCCGGACCGCCTCCGTCTCCCCGATGGCCTACCTGCAGCGGATCCGGGCCGAGCGCGCGGCCGGCCTGCTGATCGAGACCGAGCTCCCGATCGCCACCATCGGCACGGCCGTCGGCTGGCCCGACCCCAGCCACGCGACCCGCCGCTTCCGCGCCCATTTCGGTCTGAGTCCAACCCGCTACCGAGAGGCATTTCGGCCCTAGGACAAGATGTCCCTGTGACTTCTGTGCGTACGCCTGACCCGAACCCCGGCTGGCTGTCCGACCTGGCGCTGCAGGAGACCCGTTCCCGGGTCCCGATCCTGTACGTCGAGGCCGTACCGGCCCGCGTCGACGCGACCGGGCACATCGAGCACGTCGGGGTCCTGCTCCGCGGCTCGACGCAGACCAACCAGATCGTCCGGACCCTCGTCTCGGGCCGCGTCTTCCACGGCGAGACGATCCGCGACGCGTTGCAACGCAACATCGAGAAGGACCTCGGCCCGGCCGCGTTCCCGCGGCTCCCGGTCAGCCCGGTGCCCTTCACGGTCGCCGAGTACTTCCCGCTGCCGGGCCTCACCCCGCTGCACGACCCCCGCCAGCACGCCGTCGCGCTGGTCTACGTCGTACCAGTCACCGGCGAGTGCAACCCGCGACAGGATGCCCTCGAGCTCACCTGGCTGACCCCGGAAGAGGCGCTCTCCCCCTCCCTCCTGGCGGACCTGGAGGGCGGCCGAGGCCAGCTCCTCAAGCAGGCCCTCGCCTGGTCCGGCATCCTCAGCTAGCGTCCGAAGAACCGCCGTACGTGGCTGGCGTGTCTTTCGGACGTTAGCGAGTTACCAGGGGAGCTGGCCTTCCTCGGTGTGGACCTGGCCGGTGGGGCCGTCGGCGTCGAGGGTGGCTAGGCGGACGGCGACGGCGGCGCCTTGGGCGGGGGTGCGCGCGGCGCCCCAGCCGCCCATGTCGGTGGCGCAGTTGCCGGGGTCGGCGGCGTTGACGAGGATGCCGGTGCCCCGGAGTTCGTTGGCGAGCATGACGGTGACCATGTTCACCGCCGCCTTGGTCGCGTTGTAGGCGAAGGTCCGCTTGGTCGACATCCGCGACTCCGGGTCGCCGACCAGCGTGAACGACGCCAGCGACGTGGACAGGTTCACCACCCGCGCCTGCTCGGCCTTCCGCAGCAGCGGCAACATCGCCTGCGTCACCGCGAGCAGTCCGACGACGTTCGTCTCGAACCCTTCCCGCAGTACGCCGAACTCGATCTCCGACGCCGCGGCATCCCCGACCGGGATGATCGCCGCGTTGTTGACCAGTACGTCGAGCCGCCCGTGCTCGGCGGCGATCGAGTCCGCGGCGGCCTGCACGGAATCGGGGTCGGTCACCTCGAGCTGGATCGCGGCCGCTCCTTCCAGCTCCCCGGCCGCCTCCTGACCACGGGCGAGGTCCCGCGATCCGACCAGTACCCGGTAGCCGGCCTCGCCGAGCTGCCGCGCGATCTCCTTGCCGATCCCTTTGTTGGCGCCGGTGACGAGCGCAATCCTGTTCTCAGTCATGGCTCCAGGCTGGTGCGGTGGCGGCGGCCGTGGCAGAGCGAGTCGACCCTGGGATCGGCAGTCCCTGTCTCGCGTTCCCGCCGCCTGCAACCATGGAGGGGTGGACCGAGCACAGCTGGCAGAGTTCCTCCGCGTACGACGTGAGCGCCTCACCCCGGCGGATGTCGGGCTACCCGCGGGCCTGCGCCGCCGTACCCCCGGACTCCGTCGCGAGGAGGTCGCCACCCTCGCCACCATGTCCACCGACTACTACACCCGCCTCGAACAGGCCCGCGGCCCACGCCCGTCGCGCCCCGTCCTCACCGGCCTGGCCCGCGCGCTCCGCCTCAACGACGACGAGCGCGCCCACCTCTTCCGCCTCGCCGGCGAACAACCCGGCCCACCCCCAGGACCACCTTCCGACGTCCGCGACGGCGTACTCCGGATGCTCGCCCGCCTCGACATTCCGGGGATCGTCCTCGACGCGAAGTACGACGTACTGGCCTGGAACCGCCAAGCCGCCGCCCTCCTCGCCGACTTCTCCGCCCTCCCACCCAAGGAGCGCAACCTCCTCCGGCAACGCTTCCTGCACGGCCGATCCGACCGCTTCGGCCCCGACTCCACCCGCGAGTTCGCCCGCGAAGCCGCCGCCGACCTCCGCGCCGCCGCCGCGACCTACCCCGACGACCCAGCCATCACCGCCCTGATCGCCGACCTCCTCGCCGGCAGCCAAGAGTTCGCCGATCTCTGGGCCCAGCACGAGGTGTCCCGCCAGCAAACCCTCTGCCAAACCATCCTCCACCCCGAAGTCGGCCGCATAGACGTCACCTGCGAGATCCTCGTAGTCCCCGACCGAGACCAACGAGTAATCCTCTACACCGCCGACCCCGGCTCCCCCTCAGACCAAGCCCTCCGCCTACTGGATGTCATAGGCACCCAATCCCTCACATAGCCCCTCGCGGCCCACTGCATTCCCAGCGATCCGCCGGCGTCCGCCGGGTGGCATTGATCAGGTCCGACCAACTACGGCGGCGAGGACACAGATGACCGCGACTCCTCCGGTACGGCGCTTTCTGCTGCTGCACGGCGTACAGCATCGTCGCCCGCGGGCGCACTGGATGTGGTGGCTGACCGATGCCCTACGCCAGCAGGGCGAACAGGTCCTCTACCCGCAGTTCCCCGCTCCGGAGCAGCCCTCGCTCACCGAATGGACCGATCTGCTCCACGCCGAACTGGCTCAGCTCGGCGATCAGGAGCGCGTCGTGGTCTGCCACTCACTCGGCTGCGCCCTCTGGCTACGCGCCGCCGCGACGCTTCCCGCCGACCTCCGCGTCGACCGCGTACTGCTCGTCTCGCCGCTCGGCCCACAATCCTTCACCGCCGAGAACGCCAACGAGGAATTCCGCACAGATCACATCGACGCCGACTCGCTCGCTACTGCCTCGACCATCCCACCCCACGCAGTCGTCTCGGCAACCGATCCCTACGCACCCGCCGACCCCTCGCTCTGGGCCAAATCCCTCAACCTCACCTGCGACATCCTCCCCACCGGCGGCCACCTCACCCCCGCCGACGGCTACGGCCCCTGGCCCTCAGTCCTCGATTGGTGCCTCCAGCAACAAACCCCCGTGACGACAACCACGGCCTGAAACTCAGGCCCAGATAGTCGCCTGATCCTCGCCCCTCGATCCATCGCGTCCCGGATGCGGAACCGCCTGCCCCGCAGCGAAGCGGGTCGCCGTCCAGCACGCCGCGGCCGCATCCAGTACGTCGTCGACCGCAGCCACCGATCCGACGTACCCAAGGTCCGACGGCACGCTGATGCCCGCCGCCCGCAGCAACGCACGGCGGTCCTCAGCTCCGGACCAGGTCGACTTCGCGTGCGGCAGCGGTCCGCCCGCCATAGTGGCGAAGCACAACTCGGGGTGAACCTCGATCACGTCGCGATCCGTTCGCCGCACCCAGTCGTCGACGTCGAGAATCTTCTCCCGCAGCGCGAACGCCTGCCGACTGATCGCCTTGCCGGTCACCCGAATACTCGCCGTACAGGCTTCGACATAGTCGTCGGTCTCCAACGCCTGCCGGACCGGCGTCCCGAACACCGACGACGCCCGTCGCCCCACGAGCCTCCGCACCACAGCATCGGCCTGCCGAGGGCCCGTAGTCGACAACCCGATCGGGATGTCGATCGCAACCACCGCCAGTTGCCCGTCCGGCTCGGCGGCGACCACAAGCTCTTCGATCGTCACGCCGAAATACGCGCGCAGATCGTCGGCGATCCCGACCCACCCCTTCTTACAAGCGTCCACACCAAGAACTCGAGTCATTCGCTCTCCCTGCTCCGGCTGTCCATCCTCCCTCCACCGCCCTTGGGATGCACCGCAAGGGCGGTGGGTTCGGGGCGCTTCCCGGCCACCGCAGCGACTAACGTCCGAAGCATCGGAGGCGGGCTCTCCGGTCCTTCGGACGTTAGGAAGGCTGACCGGGGTCGGACGGTTGGCGTGTGGTGGTCCGGGGCGCGGCCGGCGGGGTACCCGGTGGTTGGTTGTCGCTGCTGTCGGTCTGCTGGGTCCCCGTCCCGTTGCAACTCGAAGCTGTAGCGGGATGGGCAGGTTCACGGAGTCCTACTGCCAATAGTTGGCAGTAGGACTCCGTGAATCTGTGGCTGGTCGGGGTTTGTGGGTGTTTGCGGGGATCTACTGCCGCTGAGAGGCAGCAGATCCCCGCAGAGGTGGTTGGTGTGCCCCCGATTCGCGCCGCACCGGACAGGCCGGACATGTAGCCGGTGGCTGGTCGCCGCGGCGGCCGATTTGCTGAAGCGCTAGGCGGGCGTCGCCTCTGGTTGAGGGGGATGGCGAGGCCGGTGACCGCGTGCCGGTCGCCTGAGCTTCCGGGCTTCGGTTGCGGTCCCGGAAACGAGGGGATCTCCCCGCAAGTTGACGGTTCTCCCCTCAAATTTTGAGCAGAGAAGGGCCCATTTGAACGGATATCCAGCCAAATTCCGCACGCCAGGCAGACCACCCGAACCCCAGTGCTCAACCACGGCGGCGAGTCACCTGACAGGCCTCCCGATCATCGGGAGCAACCACAGCCCGGAAGCCCAAGCAACCGCAACCGCGGTCACCGACCGCACCATCCCCCTCAACCACAGACCACCCCAGCCACACCGCTTCAGGTAATACCGGCCGCAGCGGCGACCAGCCACCGGGTACGTCGCCGGCCGAATCCGAGCGGAGGGACGGGACGAGCGCCTTCGGGGAGGAGGGGTTCCTGGCCAGCCGAAGACCCCGGCCACCGCGACCGTCCGTAGTCGATCCGCCAGCGCCGCGAGCCAACCGCGAGCGGAGCGAGCGGATATAGCGAGGGCTAGCTGCGAGCGGCGAGCTGCTCGATGGCTGCAGCTACTGGGACCGGGGCTGAGATCAAGGTCAGGTGGCCTTGGTCCGGGAGGATTGTGGGTGGGGGTGCGCCCACTCGGGTGGCGGTCTGTTCGGCGGAGCCGCCTTGGTTGTCGAGGGCACCGAAGAGGACTGCCTTGGCCACGGGGACGTTCTTCAGGAGCGCCAGGCGCTCCGGCTGGACCGCCGGAAAGTCGGGCCCGACCATCTGCCACAGCGCCTTCTCCGCACCGGCCACGCGGAACGGGCGGGTCCAGACTTGGACCTCGTCGTGAGTGAGGGGGGCGCACTTGTCGGCGCAGGCATCGTTGTAGACGCTACGGATCAGAGAGTCGGAGCCCAAGGCCAGCCGGAGGGCGCTGGTTCGGTAGGGGTCGACGATGAGGGTGTTGACGACCGCTCGTGGCGGGCCGCCGCCGGGGATGGGTAGGCCGTCGCCGTCGAGGAACATGATGCCGCCGATCCGCTCCGGATGCTCCAGGGCGGCTTCGGCGACTACGCCGGCGCCCAGGGAGTGTCCGACCAGGACGGGCTTGGTGAGTTTCATGGCGTCCAGGAAGCCGAGCAGCTGGGCGGCGAGGTGCTCGATCGTGTACGGCGCTTTGCGCTCGCTGTAGCCGTAGCCCGTGATGTCGTAGGCGTAGACCCGATGCGTACGGGCGAGGATCGGGACAAGCGCCGACCACGACTCGACAGCCTCGGCCGCGCCGTGGACGAGCACGATCGGGGATCCCGTCGTACCCCAGGCGTCGTACCGGGTCTGCAGGTCGGCGGTCTGGACGAACTTGAGGCCGGGCGGCGGTTCGGCGCGTTCCCGGGTGGCGAAGTTGTAGGTCAAGGACGCTCCGGTGACCACGAGCCAGATGACCACCAGTACGACGAAGATTCGCCGCAGTACCCGCACGAGCCGTTTCACGGAGTCAAGTTTGTCGGACGGCCCCAAAGACCTCGCACTCCGGGGCAGCGGAGTGCGAGGCCTGGGCCCGGGTTACTGCCCGGTGAAGGTGAAGCTGGAGCCGGGTTCCTTGGTGATGTCACCGTCACGGGAGTTCGTGACGGTGACGTTGGTCAGGGTGGCGCTGCCGCGCGCGCCGCCCATCGCGAGGATGCCGGAGCCGTTGTTCGACTTGTCGATCCGGAGGTTGGTGAGCTGCACGTTCGGCATCTCACCGCCGCCGGTCTTGAACTGGATCCCGTCGTACGTCGAGTCGTAGATCTCGGTGTCGCGGATCGTGACGCCCGGGATCGGCAGGTTCGACGGGAACAGGGTGATCGCGCCGAACTCCTGGTCCTCGTTCCAGAAGACACCACCGCAGCGGTAGAGCGCGTTGTTGGCGATCAGCGTCGTGCCGGAGAACGGCAGCGGGTCGTGGTCGGTCGCCAGCATGATGCCGGGGTAGTTCATGGTGTCGTAGATCAGGTTGTTCTCGATCTTGTTGCCGTACCCGCCGTAGATCGCGATGCCGTTCGCACGCCAGGGCAGCTGCACGGTGTTGTTGGTGAACGAGTTGTCGTGACCGACGTCGACCGACTGGTCCTTGACGTACTTGCTCGCCCAGACCGCCAGCGAGTCGTCGCCGGTGGTGCGGAAGGACGAGTTGAACACCTTCGAGTTGCGGGTGCCGTTGGCGAAGTTGATGCCGTCGGCATAGGTGTCACGGACCCGCATCCCGGAGAACTCGAGCCCGTCGGCCGGGCCCCAGAGCTCGGGGATGTTGTCGTAGTCGCGGCCGACCCAGACCCCGACGTTCGCGTGCTCGATCCAGACGTTGGTGATCTTCGTGCCGGTGCCGAAGCGGCCGTTCAGGGCGACGCCGCCTTCGGCGTTGCCGTCACCGCCGCGGATCCGGCCGGAGCCGAAGATCGCGATGTCCGAGAGTTGCACGTTCTTGTCGATGTCGAAGCCGAAGTTGCCTTCGTGCGGGTGGTTGATGCCGCCCGCGTTCTGCGGCTCGATGGTCGAGTAGAGCTGCGAGTACCACATGCCCGCACCGCGGATCGTGGTGTTGCTGATCCCGACCTGGTTGAACTGACCGCGGTTCAGCGGGTCGTCGGTGAGGATCTTCTTCTCCTGGCGCCACTGGCCTTCCGGGATCCAGACGCAGCTGATGACGCCGTTCTGGTCGTCGGTGACCGCGCGCTGGATGGCGTCGGCGTCGTCGATCCCGTCGCCCGGCACCGCGCCGTACTGGGTGATCGAGGTGCAGCCGGCCGGCTGCGAGAGCGCCGGTGCGACCTGCTCGAGGTCGACCGAGTCGACGATGTAGTACGACGCCGAGTCGCCGGAGTCGCGCTGCAACTTGAACTTCGTTCCGGCCGGGTACGACGTACCGAGCAGGGCGTGCGATTCGTCGAAGAGCCGGCGGGCGTCGCCGCCCGGGGTGTTGGTCAGCGCCTCGGGGCCGTCGCTGGTGCCGTAGAGCCAGCTGTAGTGCGAGGACAGGTTCAGCTTCTGCTTGAACGTGCCGTTGACGTACAGGCTGAGCGTGGCGTCGATGCCCTGGCCGTTGGCCGAGTCCGGGATCGAGTTGCGGACCACGATCGAATTGGTCTGCACGGTCGAGGTGAACTCGACGTACTGACCGGTCGAGTTGAGCCGGACCGACGAGCGGCCGGACGACTCGGTGGCGAAGTTGGTGTGACCGAAGGTGCGCAGCGGATCCGTGGTCAGGAGCGCCCCCGTGTACGCCGCTGCCTCCGCCTCGTACGAGGTGTACGGTACGGCGGCGCCGCGGCCGACCACGATCGCCTTGGTGAAGGTGTTGTTGTTCTCGTTGGTCTCGGCGACCGCACTGGTCGAGTCGGCGGTGCCGATCACGTTGGCGCCGCCGTTGGCGGCGGTCCAGGTGCCCGAGATGGCGACGTTCGCGGTCGCTCCGGCGGCGATCGTGCCGGTGGCGCCGGTGAGGGTCGTCGAGCCGATGACCACGCGGGTCGTGCTGGCTCCGGCGGCCGTCGTACCGCGGTTGTTCACGGCGACGGTGAAGGAGACGGCCGCGCCCGGTGCCGGGTTCGACGGGTTGGTGGTGATGCCGGTGATCAGGAGGTCCGGGCCGGGGGCCTGGGCGACCTGGAGCTGGCTGGTGGCCTGCAGCGTGTTGTTGGTTTCACTCTGCTCGGTGACCGCGTTGCCGGCGTCGGCGACCGCGGCGACCGTGTAGCTGCCTTGCGCCTTGGTTCCGGCGTTCGCCGTGACCGTGGCGGAGGCTCCGGCGGCGAGTGCGCCGACGGACGCCGTACCGGCGACGGAGCCGCCGATCAGGAAGTTCAGGCTGCTGGCCGGAGCGGCCGCCGTGCCGTTGTTCTTGACCGTGGCCGAGAGCGTGATCGGCGTGGTCTCGGACGGAGCTGCCGGGGACCAGTCGACCGCGGTGACGACCAGGTCCGGGTTCGGAGCCGCAGCGCCGAAGACCTGGAACTCCGCGACCTGACCACCCGGGGCGCCAGTGTTGGAGAAGACCTGCAGCCGTACGTCGGCGTACCGGCCGGTGACCGGGATCGTGATCGCGTTGCCGCCGCTGTTCGGGCTGAACTGGTAGTCGGCGCGTGCCTTGATCGAGGTGAACGCGGTCGCCGACTGCTCACGGCCGAGGACCTCGATGCTCTGAGTGCGGGCACCCCAGGCCGAGTCCGGGTTGAGCTTGACCACGACCGAGCTGAGGTCGGCGTTGGAGCCGAGCTTCGCGGTCAGCGTCGACGGGAAGCCGTTCGACTCCCAGTACGTCGCTACGTTGCCGTCGTTGGCGTTCGTGGCCACGAAGTTGAAGACCGCGCTGGAGGCCTCGATCGGCTTGTTCGCGGCGAGGTCGGTACCGACCGGAGGTTCGACAGGCCCGCCACCAGGTCCGGCCAGGTCGAACTCGGACAGTTGCGCGGCCGGCCAGCCCGTGTTCGCGGTGATGTTCAGCCGGACGTAGCGCGCGGCGGTCGTCGCGAGGTCGATCGTGACGACGTTGGTGCCGGTGAAGTTGTACGCCGTACCGGTGACGATCGTGCCGAACGTCGTACCGTTCGTGCTGCCCTGGATCGAGAGGGTCTGGGTGCGTGCGCCCCAGCCGTTGGGCAGTTTCAGCGTGATCTGGTTGACGTCCGTGGTGGAGCCCAGGTCGGCCTGGATCCACTGCGGGAAGGCGTTGTTGCTGCTCTCCCAGTACGTGTTCTGGTTGCCGTCGCCGGCGTTGGTGCTGGGGAATCCCCCGTTTGAGCTACTGGATGACAAGGTCTTCCCGAGGTTCGCGGTCACGGCCGCGGTCGCGGCGGGCACCAGACCCACTGCGACCACCACCGCCACCAGAACCCCGATCAGGATCCGGCGGACAGGACTTCTCTTCCCTTGCACAGTTCTTCTGCCTTGCATAGGTGGGGCTCCTCCGTCAGAGGGCGGATAGACGGACAGCACCGTGCACTCTGAAATTTTCAATACCTTGCCAATTTCTTGCGCGACGGTAGTCGCATGTTGCATGACCCTCCGCGGAAGGTCAACAGCTCGGCGCACGCGAAAACGCCCCACCCGGCACTGCGGGTGGGGCGTTCTCAGAGGCTGGTCAGGCGCGGCGCTGGGTGGCCCAGTCGCGGATCAGCTCGATGCGCTCCTTCAGCTGGGTGGAGGAGGCTTGCGCGGCGGCGGGACCGCCGAGTTTGCGGCGAAGGTCGTTGTGGATGACGCCGTGCGGCTGGCCGGTGCGGTGGTGCCAGGCGGCGACCAGACCGTTGAGCTCACGCCTTAGAAGCGCGATCTGCTCGTGGGTGGCGAGCTCGGTCGGGGTCGGGTCCTCGCGCTCGTCGGAGCCTCGTTGGGACTTCTTCTGAGCGGCGATCGACTTCGCCTGCCGCTTACGCAGCAGGTCGCGCACCTGGTCGGGCTCCAGCAGACCAGGCAGGCCGAGGAAGTCCAGCTCCTCGTCGGAGGCCTGGTCCCCACCGGTGCCGTAGTCGCCGCCGTCGAACACGACCCGGTCGAAGCTCGCGTCCGAGCCGAGCGCCTCGAACTTCGCGTCCAGCTCGTCGCTGGCGCCCTCGGCCTCGTTCGCCTTCTTCAGCAGGTCGTCCTCGAGGGCGAAGATGTCGCCGTCCTCGTTGTTGTTCTTGCGGCCGAGGACGTGGTCGCGCTCGACCTCCATCTCGGCGGCGAAACTCAGCAGCCGGGTCACCGACGGCACGAACACCGACGCCGTCTCACCCCGCTTCCGTGCTCGCACGAACCGGCCGACGGCCTGCGCGAAGAACAGCGGGGTCGAGGTCGGCGTCGCATAGACCCCGACGGCCAGCCGCGGCACGTCGACACCTTCGGACACCATCCGGACCGCGACCATCCACCGCGACTCGTCCTCGGAGAACTTCGAGATCTTCTTGCTCGCGGCCTTCTCGTCGGACAGTACGACGGTCGGCGCCTGGCCGGTGATCTCCCGCAGGGTCTTGGCGTAGGCCCGCGCCGAGTTCTGGTCGCCGGAGATCACCAGCCCGCCTGCATCCGGCATATGCCGCCGCACCTCGGTCAGCCGCTTGTCCGCAGCCCCCAGTACGGCGCCCATCCACTCGCCGGTGGGGTCGAGCGCCGTCCGCAGCGCCTGCGCGGTCAGGTCCTTGGTCAGCGGCTCACCCAGCCGCGCCGCGACCTCGTCGCCGGCCTTCGTCCGCCACCGCATCTCACCGGAGTACGACATGAAGATCACCGGCCGTACGACGTGGTCGCGCAGCGCGTGACCGTAGCCGTACGTGTAGTCCGCCTTGCTGCGGGCGTGACCGTCCGCACCGTGCTCATACGTGACGAAGGGGATCGGGTTGTCGTCGCTCCGGAACGGTGTACCGGTCAGGCACAACCGGCGCGCGGCCGGCTCGAACGCCTCCCGCACTCCTTCGCCCCAGCTGAGCGCGTCGCCGCCGTGGTGCACCTCGTCCAGGATCACCAGCGTCTTGAACCGCTCGGTCCGGACCCGGAAGGCCAGCGGATTCACCGCGACTCCGGCATAGGTCACCGCGACCCCGGTGAAGTCCTGGTTCGTCTTGCCGCGCCGCCCGGCGAACGCCGGATCGATCGCGATCCCGGCCTTGTCCGCCGCGTCCGCCCACTGCACCTTCAGGTGCTCGGTCGGCGTCACCACCGTGATCCGCTCGATCTGCCGCCGGTGCAGCAGCTCGGCCGCGACGGTCAGCGCGAACGTCGTCTTACCGGCTCCCGGCGTCGCGACCGCCAGGAAGTCCCTCGGATTGGTCTCCATGTACTGCGTGAGCGCCTCCGCCTGCCAGGCCCGCAGCTTGCTCGCGGTACCCCAAGCAGCACGGTCCGGATAGGCGGGAGGAAGCACGCCCGATCCACCAGGCACGTGCATTTCCACAGGCGGAACTCCCCCGATCGACGACACTAGCAAGCCGTACAGGAACGTTACCCGAGATCACCGACAGAACAGATTCGCCGGGATCACAGTCACCTCGAACGGGCTCGTCAGATGCGCGGATTCGTCGCCGGTTACCTTCGCGACCTGCACGTATGCCCCGTCCCGCAGTTCCCACGCAATGAGACTCGGCGTGTCGGGATCCACCACCCAGTACGCCGCACAGCCGGCGTCCTGGTACGTCGACCACTTCACCATCAGGTCGAACCGCCGCGTGCTCGGCGACAGCACCTCGACCGCCAGCAACGGCGCGACGGGCAGATCCCGCTCGCTGAAATCGTCTCGCCGGGCGACCAGCAGATCCGGCTGCAGGACAGTAGCCGGCCCGAGGACAACATCCACCGGAGCGAAGAACGCCTCCAGATCCTCCGGGCAGGCCGCATAGAGCAGGCGATAGATCGCCCCGACCGCCCGCTGATGCTGCGGCACCGGCGCGGGGCTCACGAGGAGGTTCCCGTCGATGAGCTCGTACCGGCGGCCGTCATCGGGCATCAGGTCGAGGTCGGCCCTGGTCAGCGGTGTTGCCGGATGGCCGGCCGCCGGAAACGGGCTGGGCATGGTCATGAGACTCATAGTGCCTCCTTGAGTTGGTCACACCAAGAATGTGCAGTGATCTGCCGCGGGTTGCCCCGACGAGTTCTCCGGCTGTGGATAAGTGCCGTTGCGCTGGTGGAGCGGCTTACACTCGGGGCATGAGCACGCAGTTGAGCCCAGGCGCGGACACGGTCGTTGACAATCGGACGCAGCCGTTGGAGGGCGGGGATCATGAGCGGTTCTCGCACTATGTCCCGAAGGACAAGCTGACCGAGGCGATGGTGATGGGGACGCCTGTGGTCGCCCTGTGCGGCAAGGTGTGGGTGCCCAGCCGCGACCCGCAGAAGTTTCCGGTCTGCCCGGAGTGCAAGGAGATCTGGGAGTCGCTGAACCCCGGTGACGGCGACGGCAGCGGCGGCGAGTAGTCCCGCTCGGTTCAGTTGTGCGTCGGATCGTCCGGATAGGTGGCCAGGTAGGCCAGCTGGTCGGTCTGGCGGCGGAGGACCCGGCGCCAGAGCGTGTCCGGGTCGAGGCTGAAGACGTCGTCGGGTTCGGAGTCGACGACGTACCAGGCCCCTTCGGTGATCTCACCTTCGAGCTGCCCCGACGACCAACCGGCGTAGCCGGCGAAGATCCGCATCCGCTGGATCGCGCCGGCCAGCAGCTCCGGCGGTACGTCGAGATCGATCAGCCCGATCCGGCCGAAGCACTCGCGCCAGCCGGGCGGGTCGTCGGACTCGATCACCTCGGCGACCGCGAGCGCGCAATCGGTGCCGACCGGGCCGCCGATGAAGAGCACGCCGGCGTCGTCCACCGCGTTCGACCAGTCCGGCAGGACCCGGTCGACGGTCAGGTCGGCCGCGCGGTTCACGACCACTCCGAGCGCGCCGTCGTCGTCGTGATCGAGCACCACAATGACCGATCGGCGAAACGGCGGCTCGTCGAGCAACGGGGTCGCCACCAGCAGTGATCCGGCGAGGGTCGAGGCCGTCATACCCCCATCATGTCGTGTCCGCCGCTCCATCGCCCACGGACCACCCGGAAACCCACCCAGGCGCCGGCCGCGACCCCGAGCAGATCGGCCAGCGCGTCGTACGGATCGCCGTCGCGGTGCGGCAGCAGATAGTGCTGGACGAACTCGCTCCCGATCGCGTTCACGACGAGCGCCGCGAGCAACCACCGGGCCGGTACGCCGACCTTCAGGCCGGTGAACGCGACCGCCGCGAACAGGCCGAAGTGCGCGACCTTGTCGATCCCGGGAATCGCGATCCCGGGACCGGGCTCACCCGGCGCGTAGACGCCGTACAGCTGCAGGACGCAGGCCACGACGAAGGCGGCCCGCCAGACCCACACCGCGGTCCGCGAGCCGCTCGCCACCATCGAGGTCATCAAAGGCTCGAGGTCGTCAAAGGCCGGGAGAGTCGTCCGGGAAGATCTCCGCCGCGGGTGCCTTGCCCCCGGCCGCGTCCCGTACGGCGTGCGCCACCCGCGTGTGCACCTCGGGGTGGAAGACGCTCGGCACGATGTACGTCGCGTTCAGCTCCTCGTCGGTGACGACCCCGGCCAGCGCCTTCGCGGCGGCCAGCTCCATCTCGATCGACACCTTCGACGACTGCGCGTCGAGCAGACCGCGGAAGACACCCGGGAAGACCAGCACGTTGTTGATCTGGTTCGGGTAGTCGCTGCGGCCGGTCGCGACCACGGCCGCGTGCTCGCCGGCCTCGCTCGGGTCGACCTCGGGGGTCGGGTTCGCGAGCGCGAACACGATCGACTTCTCGTTCATGGTGGCGATGTCCGCGCCGGTCAGGATGTTCGGTGCCGAGACGCCGATGAAGACGTCCGCACCGGCCAGCGCGCCCTTCAGGTCGCCGCTGTACTGCGCCGCGTTCGTGTTCTCCGCGATCCAGCGCAGCTCCGGCGACAGGCTCTCGCGCCCGGTGTGGATGATGCCGCCGATGTCGGCGACACAGGTGTCCTTGACCCCGGCCGCGATCAGCAGCTTCAGGATCGCCGTACCGGCGGCACCAGCGCCGGAGAGCACGATCTTGACCTCGCTGATGTCCTTGCCGACCACCCGCAGCGCGTTGTAGAGCGCGCCCAGTACGACGATCGCCGTACCGTGCTGGTCGTCGTGGAAGACCGGGATGTCGAGCTCCTCGCGCAGCCGGGCCTCGATCTCGAAGCAGCGCGGCGCGGAGATGTCCTCCAGGTTGATCCCGGCGAAGCCCGGCGCGATCGCCTTCACGATCTGGACGATGGCGTCCGGGTCCTGGGTGTCCAGGCAGAGCGGCCAGGCGTCGATCCCGGCGAACCGCTTGAACAGCGCCGCCTTGCCCTCCATCACCGGCAGCGCGGCCTTCGGGCCGATGTTGCCGAGGCCGAGCACCGCCGAGCCGTCGGTGACGACGGCGACCGTGTTCCGCTTGATGGTCAGCCGGCGGGCGTCGTCGGGGTTCGCCGCGATCGCCAGGCAGACCCGCGCCACGCCCGGCGTGTAGATCATCGAGAGGTCGTCACGGTTGCGGATGGGGTGCTTGGCCTCCATCGAGATCTTCCCGCCGAGGTGCATCAGGAAGGTCCGGTCCGAGACGCGGCCGATCTCGACGCCCGGTACGGCGCGCATCGCCTCGACCAGGCGGCCGGCGTGCTCGGTGTCGGCGGCGGCACACGTCACGTCGATCCGGAGCCGCTCATGGCCGGACGCGGTCACGTCGAGCGCGGTGACCAGACCGCCGGCCTGCTCGACCGCGGTCGTCAGCTTGCTCACTGTCGAGCCGCCCGCGGGCACCTCGAGGCGAACGGTGATGGAGTACGAAACACTCGGCAAGGCAGTCACGCCGGTGATCCTCTCATGTCACTGGTAAGGCTCAGGGGTTCCGTACGTAAAGTGCATGACAGAGCTCTGGGAAATCCATTACCCGCCGGTTAGTGTCCTGGGGTGGAAGGTCGGCGAGTGCTGAAGGTGTCCAGGTTCGTGCATCGCAAGGCGGAGGGGCGTCCTCGATGCGGGGTTCATCGTGGGCGTCCCTCCAACGCGGCGAGGTGCGTGCCTGGGCGCCTTCAGTGCCGCCGAATTTTCACCCCAGGGCACTAGGTCCTGGCATGTCGACGATCAGCGATGTTGCGGCGCGGGCCGGGGTGTCGACGGCGACCGTGTCGCGGGCGCTGAACGGGAAGGCGACCGTCGACCCGGAGCTGGCCGCCCGGGTCCGGCAGGCGGCGGCCGAGCTCGGCTACCAGCCCAACGGCCCGGCCCGGAACCTGCGCCGCCAGGAAGCGGCCGTGGTCGCGCTGATCATCTCCGACGTGGAGAACCCGTTCTTCACCGCGATCGCCCGCGGTGTCGAGGACGTCGCCCACGAGGTCGGCTACTCGGTCGTGCTGTGCAACTCCGACGAGAGCGCCGAGAAGGAGAACCGCTACATCGACATCGCGATCCAGGAGCGGGTCGCCGGCGTCATCCTCTCCCCCAGCGGCCCCGCGGCAGGCGTGGCCAAACTGGCAGCCCGCGGTACGGCGTACGTGGCGGTGGACCGTCCGCTGCCGGATCACGACAGTGACGTGGTGCTCGTCGACACCCGCCTCGCGGCCGCCCAGGCGACCGCGCACTTGATTGCCCAAGGCTACGAGCGGATCGGGTGCGTGACCGGTCCCGCCGGGGTCCGGACCGCCGACGACCGGCTGGCCGGTTACCGCGACGCGCTGAAGGCGGCCCGGCGCCGCACGACCACCCGTCTGGTCCGGCGCTCGGAGTACAAGTCAGCCGGCGCCCACCGCGCGGCCGTCGACCTACTGACGCAGCCCGAACCGCCGGACGCCCTGCTGGTCGCCAACAACGCCATGGTCGTCGGCGTCCTGCAGGCCCTCAACGAGCTGGGCCGGCGCCCCGGCCGCGACGTCGGCGTGGTCGCGTTCGACGACGCCCCCTGGGCCGAGCTCCTGGACCCACCGCTCACAGTCGTCGCCCAACCGGCGTACGAGATCGGCACCGAGGCAGCCCGCCTCCTCCTGGCCCGCATCGCCGACCACACCCGCCCGCCCACCGTCACCACCCTCGGCGCCCGCCTCATCGACCGAGCCAGCTCCCACCGCACCTAACCCTCCCCAAACCAGTTCGGGGAGCCCTGCACCCCCAAACCAGCACCCCAAACCACCCCAAACCGATTCGGGGAGCCCCACACCCCCAAACCAGCACCCCAAACCACCCCAAAGCGGTTTGGGGAGCCCTGCACCCCCAAACCAGCACCGCAAACCACCCCAAAGCGGTTTGGGGAGCCCTGCACCCCAAATCAGGTCGCAAGACCACCCCAAAGCGGTTTGGGGAAAGATTGACGCGGGGCGGTCAGCCGGTGGGGTTTTCTTCGGCGTAGATCTTGGCGGCGTTGTCCTTGTCGATCAGGCGGGTGGGGAGGATCTGGGACTTGTCGATGGTCCCGCAGTCGACCAGGAGCTTCTTGGCGGCGGCGATGGCTTCCTTGCCGTTGGTTGGGTAGGTGAAGGTGGCGCTGAGGCGGCCCTGCTCGACGGCCTTGATGCCGCCGGACGGGATCGGCAGCGCGTCGATGCCGATGAACTTCATCTCCTTCTCCCGGCCGACCGACTTCGCGGCCAGGTACGCGCCCTCGGCCATCGGGTCGTTGTGCGCGTAGACCACGTCGATCTTCGGGTTCGCCTTGAGCAGCGCGTCCATCTGCGCCTGCCCCTTCTCGCGCAGCCAGTCGCCGCTGCCGGACGCGATGACCTTGATCTTCGCGTTGGCCTTGATCCCGGCCGCGAACCCGTCGTGCCGCTCGGTCTGCGGGGTGGCGCCGGCCAGCCCCTTCAGCTCCACGACGTTCCCGCCGTTCGGCAGCAGCTTCTCGGCGACGTACTTGCCGGCCTCGGTGCCGATCTGCACGTTGTCGCCACCGATGAAGCCGGTGTACGCGTCACCGTCGACCTTGCGGTCCAGCACCAGCACCGGGATGCCCTTGTCGAAGGCCTTCTTCACGACGGCGGTCAGCGGGGTCGCCTCGTTCGGGCTGATGATCAGCAGGTCGATCTGCTGGGTGATGTAGTTCTCGACGTCCGCGACCTGCTTGGCGTTGTCCTGGGCCGCATCGGCGAACTTCACGTCGAACTGCGGCACGTCCTTGGCCGCGGCCTTGATGTCGTCGTCCATCCGCTGCCGGTACGGCTCGGCCACGTTCGCCTGGCTCATCCCGATCACATACTTGCCGTCGGCCCCCTTACAGGACTTCGACGAACCGGCCGACGGGCTGTCCGACGTCCGGTCGCTGGTGGTGCCACAACCCGCGAGCACCAGAGCGGCGACCGCCGTGGCGGCCAGCGGAATCTTCACAGAACGCATGGGACAACCTTCCTCACGAAGCGGGCCGGAGTCGTTGCAGCGCGGCGGCGGCAACGATCACGAGACCCTTGATCAACAGCTGGATGTTCGAGTCGATGTTGTTCAGGGCCAGGACGTTGTTCAGTACGCCGAGCAGCAGCGCACCCGCGACCGTCCCGGCGACCGAGCCCCGGCCACCGGCCAGGCTGGTGCCGCCGATCACCACAGCGGCGATCGCGTCCAGCTCGTACCCGATGCCGTCGTTCGGGCTGCCCTGGTTGAGCTGGACCGCGTGCACGATGCCGGCCAGCGAGGCCAGCAGGCCGCAGATCGCGAAGACCGCGATCTTGACCCGGACCACCGGTACGCCGGACAACCGGGCGGCCTTCTCGTTGCCACCAACGGCGTACAGGTGTCTGGAGAACGCGCTGACCCGCAGGAAGACCACGGCCGCGATCGCGACCACCGCGAAGATCAGCACCGGGATCGGGACCAGTCCCCCGAAGGTCCGCTCACCGAGCAGCGCGAACGACGCCGGTGCCTCGTGCGGACCATCGCCGTACGCGATCGCGACGCCCTGACCACCGGACCAGATCCGGGCCAGACCGCGCGCTATCTGCAGACCGGCCAGCGTGACGATGAAGGACTGGATGCCGATCATCGCGGTCGCGACGCCCTGGAGCGCTCCGAAGATCAGGCCGATCACGAGAACCAGCAGGACCGACGGCAGGAACCCCCAGTCGTTCTCGACCATCAGTACGGCGGAGCCGACCGCCGCGAGCCCGAGGACCGCGCCGACCGAGAGGTCGATCCCGCCGATCAGGATCACGAACGTCATACCGACCGCGATGATCCCGATCTCGGAGACCGCCCGGACCACGTTGGCCAGATTGTCCGCGCTGACGAACAGGATCGCGCCGTTCTTGCGGGGCGAGAAGATGATCGCCGCGACGAACACCGCCAGCAGCCCGAACACACTCTGGAATCGGAAGAGCGTCGCGACCACGGACGCCTTCCCGACCGGCGTCCCCGGTACCGCCTTGTCCTGTACGCCGCTCACTTACGCTCCTCCAACTTCGTCGAACACCGCGCCCTGTCCCATCGCCGCAGCGAGCAAATCGCCTTCGCCCGAGTCCGCCGTACTGAACGACGCCACGTCCCGCCCATCACGCAGTACGACGACGCGGTCGCAGACGCCGATGAGCTCGGGGAGCTCGGACGACGCGAGCAGTACGCCGAGGCCCTGGCCCGCGAGTTCGCCGAGCAGCCGGTAGATCTCGGCCTTGGCGCCGACGTCGACACCGCGGGTCGGTTCGTCGAGCAGCAGCAGTTTCGGTTCGGTGAGCAGCATCCGGCCGAAGACGACCTTCTGCTGATTACCGCCGGACAGCGTCCCGACCTCGTCCTGCAGCCGGCCGAACTTGAGCCGCAGCCGATCGGCCATCTTCATCGACGCCGCCCGCTCCATCCGGCGCGCGATCACGCCGAGCCGCCCGTACGCCGGGAGGCTCGACAGCACGGTGTTCGCCAGGATCGAGTGGAACAGCACGAGGCCCGACGCCCGCCGGTCTTCCGGGACGAGGCCGATGCCGTGGGCAAGCGCCTGCCGCGGACTACGGGGGCGAATCTCCTTACCCTGCAGGAGAATTCGGCCGGACCGCGTTCCGGTGGGAGCGACGCCGTACAGGGTCTCGAGGAGTTCGGTCCGGCCGGCGCCGAGGAGGCCGGCCAGGCCGACGATCTCGCCGGCGCGGACGGTCAGCGAGATGCCGTCCGGATCGCGGCGGCCCGGTCGCGGGCGTCGTGCGGTCAGTTTGAGGTCGTCGACCCGGAGCAGCTCGTCGCCGGTCTCGGCGTCCGGGGTGGTGAACATCGTCTGCACCGGACGACCGACCATCGCCTCGACGACCTCCGCCGTACTGAGGGTGCGCGGGTCGAAGCTGGTGACGATCTCGCCGTTGCGCAGGACGGTCGCGCGGTCCGCGACCTGGGCGATCTCCTCCATCCGGTGCGAGATGTAGACGATGCCGACACCGGCGCGGCGGAGTTCGCGGATGACGTCGAAGAGGCGCTCGACCTCGGTGGTGGTGAGCGCCGAGGTCGGCTCGTCCATGATCAGCACCCGGGCGTCCAGCGAGATCGCCTTCGCGATCGTGACCAGCTGCTGCTCACCGACCCGCAGCTCGCCGACCGGGCGGCGCGGGTCGATCCGGACGCCGCTGCGCTCGAGCAGGGCGCGGGCCTCGCGGTCCATCCGGCGGCGGTCGACGGTTCGCAGTGGGGTGCGCAGTTCGCGGCCGAGGAAGATGTTGTCGGCGACCGAGAGCCCGGGTACGAGGTCGAGCTCCTGGTGGATCATCGCGATCCCGGCCGCCTGCGCGTCGGTCGGGCCGCCGAACGACATCTCGGTGCCGTCGATCTCGATCCGCCCGTCGAAGTCGGTTACGTCGCCGGACAGGATCTTCATCAGCGTCGACTTCCCGGCGCCGTTCTCCCCGAGCAGCGCGTGCACCTCTCCCGCGCCGAGGGTGAAATCCACTTCCCGGCACGCCTGCACGCCGCCGTACCGCTTCCCGATCCGCAGCATCCGGACCAGAGCCGATGGCCCGCTCATGACACCTCCGCCGTCCGGTCAGTAATCGATTTCCCGGACGCTATGCCGCTGCCTCGCAGCCCGTCAACCCCTCACCGACCGGCACGCCCGAACCGTGACCCAGCTTCGCCGGATCGGGTGTGCCGGGGCACCCTTTCGACGTCGGTGGAAAGGGTGCATCGGTCTCGGCGGAAAGGTGCGGACCGCTGGCACTCACCAACTGCCTCAGCGACCTCTGACCAAGCCGGTGCTGAGCGTGAACTCGCCCGGCCTCCGAGAGTTGGTGAGTGGGGGCGGTCCGCCCTACTCCGCCAGCCACTCCCGGACGGAGTCGTTGTGCTCGCCGAGACGCGGCGGGGCGATGTTCTTCTCGCGGGCGCCCGCGTACGGCTGGTTGTCGAAGCGGAGGGCCGGGCCGGGAAGCTGGATCGTGCCGAGCGTCGGGTGGTCGACGTCGATCAGCAGTCCCTGCGAGAGCGTCTGCTCCCACTCGTAGACCTGCTGGATGTCACGCACCTTGCCGGCCGGAATCCCGTGCTCGGCCAGCGTTTCCAGCCACGTGTCGGCCGGCGACCGCACGAAGGCCGACTCGATCACGCCGATCAGCTCATCGCGGTTCCCGACCCGATCCGCGTTGGTCGCGAACCGCGGGTCCGCCGGATCCAGCCCGACGATCGGTGCGAACGTCCGCCACTGCCCTTCGCTCCCGACTGCCACCTGCACGCTGTCGTCCGCCGTCCGGAACATCCCGTACGGCGCGATCTGCGCATGGTGATTGCCGATCCGCCCGGGCACCTGCTTGGCGACCGTCCATTTCGTCCCGTGGAACGCATGCACCCCGACCATCGCGGCCAGCAGGCTCGTCCGAACCACGCGGCCCTTCCCCGTCACCGAGCGCTCGTGCAACGCGGCCAGCGCGCCATAAGCGCCGTACATGCCGGCCAGTAGGTCCGCGATCGGGACGCCGACCTTCGTCGGTTCGTCCGCACCGGTGACGCTCATCAGACCGCCCTCGCCCTGCGCGATCTGGTCGTACCCGGCCCGGCCGCCCTCCGGCCCGTCGTGCCCGAAGCCGGTGATCGACAGCACGATCAGCCCCGGGTTCAGCTCGTGCAACCGCTCGACCGAGAACCCGAGCCGATCCAGCACGCCCGGCCGGAAGTTCTCCAGCAGGATGTCGGCCTTCTGCACCAGCTTGGTCAGGAACTCCTTGCCCTCGGCCGACTTCAGGTCCGCGGTCACCGACTCCTTGTTCCGGTTCGCGGACAGGAAGTACGTCGACTCGCCCTCGACGAACGGCGGCCCCCAGCCGCGGCTGTCGTCCCCGCCGACCGGCGTCTCGACCTTGATCACCCGGGCCCCCAGGTCCCCGAGCATCATGCCCGCATGCGGCCCGGCCAACGCCCGGGTCAGATCCACCACGACGACGTCCGACAGCAGCTGCATACCGAAGACCCTAAAGCCCCCGCCACCCCCATGGCCCGAAATGAGACTGACCCCTCAGCCCCTAACGTCCGAAGGAACCGCACACGCGGTCTCCGGATCGTCGGACGTTACGACCGCGCCCCCTTAACGTCCGAAGGAACCGCACACGCGGTCTCCGGATCGTCGGACGTTGCGACCGCGCCCCCTTAACGTCCGAAGGAACCGCACACGCGGTCTCCGGATCGTCGGACGTTACGACCGCGCCCCCTTAACGTCCGACGGAACCGCACACGCGGTCTCCGGATCTTCGGACGTTACGACCGCGCCCCCTTAACGTCCGAAGGAACCGCACACGTGGTCTCCGGATCTTCGGACGTTAGGGGCGGTTGGGTCAGGGGAAGAGTTTGCGGGCCAGGGAGGCTAGGCGGTGGGTTACGTCGCGGGGGCGTTCCTGGGGGAGCATGTGGCCGGCGCCGGGGTACATCCAGACTCGGGCGCTCGGGATCTCGGCGGCGATCCGGTTCGCGTGCCTCGGCGGCAGCAGGCGGTCGCGCGTACCGTGCATGACCTCGACCGGAATCTGGTCGAGCACCTTCAGCGCGTGGGCCCGGTCGTGCTGCAGGATCGCCTCGAAGAAGCCGCTGTACGACGGCCCCGGCAGCAGCGCGAGTCCCTGCTGGAAAATGGCGATCTCGGCCGGGTCGACCTTTTTACCGAACACGACCTGCCGAAGTGCCGGCCGCTGAAGCAGCGCGGCAACGTTGGCCCGGGCCGCACGAGCAGCACGCGCACCACCCGCAGCTCGCCCAGCAGCTTCTGCCGCCTCGGTCACCGCAGCGGCCAGACGCTCGGCCCGACGGTCCACCCGCGAACCGACCACCTGCGCGACACGCGGCGCGAACCGCACGGCCGCCGGCTCGAACCGGACCGGGATCCCGAAAGCACCCCGGGCCGCCTGCCCGGACGACGTACTGACCAACGCCGCAGCCTTGATCCGCGAACCGAACAGCTCCGGCCGCTTGTCCGCCAGCTCCATCAGCGTCATGCCACCCATCGAGTGCCCGGCATACACGACCGGTCCGTCGCCGACGACCTCATCCAGCACCGTGACCAGATCAGCCGCCAACTGCTCGATCCGCAGCGACCCCGGCGGCGCGGCATCCGACCGGCCATGACCGCGGTGGTCATACGTCACCACCCGTACGGCGGTTGACCCGAGAATGCGCGGCAGCCCGTCGACCTGGTTGTGCCAGGCGCGGGTCGAACACGTCCACCCGTGCACCAACAGCACCGTGACCGGCGCGTCGGCCGGTCCGGTGATCTCGACGTTCAGATGAATCCCGTCGGTGGTGGTGACCCCCGACTGTTGCCGGTCCGCCTGGATCGTCACGCAGTCTCCCGTTCTCGGTCGCCGGCGGCCAGGTGCGCCGCGCGCAGCCGCCCGCCGCGGGCGCCGCGCCCGACCAGCCAGGCGATACCGGCGAGCTCCAGTAGGCCGACCACACCCAGCAGGGCGTAGCCGCCGTTCCACATCCATCGTGGCACGTCGGTGCGCTCTTCGCGACGCAACGTCAACTGTTCGTTGACGAAGGCAACGGTCTGACCGTCGGACACCTGGATCGCGGGCTTCTCGATCGCCGCGTCCTCGGGCGCGTAGACCCACATCGCAGTCAGGTCGCGCTGTCCGGTGTGCAGCCGGATCATCGACTTCCACTTGCCGTACATCGGCAGTGCGTCCTCGGACCGGTAGGTGCCATCGGCAATCTTCTTCATCGGGTGCAGCACCCGGCCGCCACCCTGCCAGGCAAGCGCCTCGAACCAGCGCGCATCCTCGGCCGCGGTCGCCGGGCTGAGCTTGACCGTGACGTACGCGGTCGGCTCGGCCCCCGTGGCGACCCGCTCCAGCGACACTGTCCCGGTCACGCCCGGCTCGGCCGACCGCGGCACGCAGAAGAAGATCGTCGCGACGACCGCCACCAACCCGATCGCGCCGAACTGATGGCTCCGCCGAATGACCTCCGGCCGGGTGTTCCGTACGTCGGTCGCCCGCTTCTCGCCCGCGACTTCGGCGTACCGGGTGGCTAGCCAGGCGCCGATCAGACCGGCACCGGCCCCGACCACGACGCCGTACCCGAGGGCCGACGGGAGGATCGACGACGGCCAGGCGATCGGCATCCAGACCTGACTCCACGCGTACTCGGCGGTCACGCCGACGGTCCCGATCAGGGCGCCGGCGACCAGACCGAGGCGGAAGCGATTCTTGTTGCCGAGGGCAAGTGCCACGGCCTCGACCAGGATCGCCTCGACGATCAGCAGCGGGAAGTGCCCGAGGATCTCGCCGAGCGGCTGGTTGACCGCCCACGCGATGCCGCCGCGGATGATCAGGTAGATCGCGAGCGCGCCGAAGGTGATGCCGGGACCGCGGCGGGCGCGCAGGATCGTGAAGCCCATCGCCGCGCCGAAGGCGATCAGCAGCGGGTGCAGGATCAGCGGGAACTGCGGTACGCCGTAGTTGAACTCGGTGCTGAACAGGTCCCAGGCGATCAGCAGCGCGCCGACGGAAGCGACCTCCTGGAAGAGGCGGCGCTTGTTCATCCCCATCAGCTGCTCGACCTCGGCGACCGCGAGCAGGCGGGCGAAGATCGAGAAGACCACGCCGCCGATCATCAGCAGGTGGGTCGGGCCCCAGAGCGTGACATCCTCGCCGAAGAGCCGGTGCCAGGTGTCGTCGAGGGGGAAGCCGACCAGCGCGAAGGTGCCGCAGACCAGGATCAGCGCCGCGCTGCACGGGATCCGCCAGCTCTTGGTGAGCTTGATCGTGCGGGCCGGCAGCGGCTTCCCGGCGAGTGCGATCGGCAGCACGCCGGTCACGATCACGCCGAGGATGCCGAAGAAGATCGGGTAGTGCGCGGGTGTCCCGAACGGGCCGGTGTCGCGGCCCTTGTCGATGTGCACCGCGATGTCCCACCAGACGCCGAAGGCGCAGGCGAGCAGCGAGACGACATGGATGTACGGCGACAGCGCGGCCCATCGGGGGACTCCGTCCAGCCTCCCGATGGTGTCCGCGAGCCTGCCGACGAGCGTGACGCGCCCGGTCCGTTCCCGCCAGAGGAAGACGGCCATCGCGACGTACAGCAGTCCCACCACGCCGGTCACGATCGCGATCTGATCGAACGTCGCCGTACCGGTGGTGGCCAAGGGGATCGCCATTCGTCGCTCCTTCGGGACAATAAGTATGCGCCATGGCAGATGTTACATATCCTATGTAACGTGCGATCTGGAAGACTGTCAAGGGTGGAAGCAGACGAGGAGCTCACCGTCGACCAGTTGGCCGCCAAGGTCGGCATGACGGTGCGTAATGTGCGGGCCTACGCCGGGCGTGGATTGATCCCGCCGCCGCGGCTGGCCGGCCGCACGGGCTACTACGGTGCCGACCATGTGGCGCGCCTCACCCTGGTCCGCGAACTGCTCGACAAGGGCTACACGCTGGCCGCCGTCGAGCGGATGCTGAGCGACCTGCCCGACGGCGCGATGGCGCTCGGCGTCTTCGAGACCCTGGTGAACCCCTGGACCCCGACCGAGCCCGAGGTCATCACCGAACAGCAGCTCGCCGACCGCGCCGGCATCCCGCACGACGCCGCCACGATCGACAAGCTGATCGAGCTCGGCATCGCCGAGCGCGAGGAGGGCGACCGCCTCCGGATCCCGAACCCGGACCTGCTCCGCACCGGCCTCGAGGTGATCAAACTCGGCGTCCCCCTGGACGCCATCTTCGTGATGCTCCCCAAGCTCTTCCAGCACGCCGACGCAGTCGCCAAGGTGTACGTCGAACTCTTCCGCAGCACCGTCTGGCGCCAGTTCGCCGACGCCGGCCTGCCCCCCGACGGCTGGCCCGAGATCCAACGCACCCTCGAAGGCATCATCCCCCTCGCCGGCCAGGCCCTCGTCGCTGCCTTCCGCGAAGCCATGGGCCGCGAAATAGAACTGGTCGCCTACGAAGAACTAGGCGTCCCCCCAAAGGAACTCCCCTCCACCGGCTGAGCGCTCAGAAGACCGATTTCAGGTCTGTCTGGCTGAAGTCGTTGCCCTTGAAAAGCAACGGCTCGCCAGACTCCTGGGCAAGCGCATAGGCGAAGCAGTCTCCGAAGTTCAGTCCGGCGGGGTGACCGCTGCCTTTGCCGAAGTCCCGGTAGGCCTCGCGCGCGATGCGCGCCTGCGCCTCGGTCACCGGCTCGATCTGAATCTCGGCAGCGCCGACCAGCTCGTCGAACCGGCGACTCACCACCGGATTCCGCTGGCTGTCGATCACTACAGCCGCCTCCAAGAAGGTCGCCGCCGACATGCGCCGCGACGTCGCAGTCTCGATCGCCTCGGCGAACTCGGCCGCATCCGGCTCGGCGCGCAGGATCGCGATCAGCGCGGAGGTATCAATGATCACTTGGGCAACCCGTTCTCGTCGTACAGCAGATCGCCGTGCTCGACGGCCAGCGCCTCATCCGACATCCGGTGCGCCGCGTCGGCGCCGATTGCCAGCAGCCTGTCGGCAAGTCCGGCGCCTCGCAGGCGACGGACCCTGGCCAACCGCTCCCGTACAGCAGTGTCAACGGCCGCCGTCTGAGACTCACCAGTCAGGCGCGCCAGCTCGCGGACGATCTCGTGGGTGTTCTCGTTCTTGATGTTCAGGCTCACATTGCGACCTTTCTACCCTGTATACTCTACCAGTCTACCTAGACTATCAAAAGCAAGCCCCGGAGCCTGGTGGGCTGCCCGGGGCTTGGGGTTATGGTCAGTCGCCGTTGTAGAGGCTGTAGGTGGTGCGGGCCAGGACGGTGCCGAGGAACTTGGCGTTCTTCGGGGAGCCGGCGACGGTGATCTCGTTGGTGGCCTGGTCGTAGCCGTAGGTGCCGAGGTAGCGGGTGGCGACCCAGCGGGTGGTCTTGCCGCTCTTGTAGGTGTAGACGATGGTGCTCGCGGTGAGCGGGCCCATGCCGGTGTTCGACTTCAGGGTCTTCGTCGCCATGCTGACGATGTGCAGGCCCTTGGTGCCCTTGAGCGCCTTCTGCTTGAGCTTCATCTGTACGGCGGTGGTGTGGTCACCGCCACCGATGGTGTTGTTGAACTTGACGAACTGGTTGCCCTGGCCAAGGAACTTGAAGTCGTACGGCGTCGGCTGGACGAGGCGCCAGGTGCTCGGCACCTCCGCACTCGCCAGACAGCCCGTCGAGCTGTAACAGTCGAAGTAGCGGGTCTTGAACTTCACCGCCGACGACGCCGCCTGCTGGGTAGAAGTCGTTGCCGCGTTGCTCTGCAGGGCCGAGCCCCCGAGCAACATCCCGCCGGCCGCGATCGTTGCCGCGACACCACTGATGATCTTTCGCATTGGTCCACTCCCCCGAGTTGTTGGTTCCGTACTTATTGATGCCGTCGGGGAGACAGACGGCTGCACCACATCCGCGGTTGGCTCACCTCCGCGGGTCGGCACCTTCGGGCAATCAGCCGGCCAAGGCACGGTCGCCTTGGGCAACCATCGCGGCGATTCGGTCCAACGCCTGCTGCGATGCCGCGTCGACGGCCCGGTAGACGATCAGCCGCTGCGCGGTATCACCGAGCGGCGTCAATACGTCGTACTCGACCGTGAGCCGGCCGACATCGGGGTGATTGAGGTGTTTGCGGCCGGTGCTCTTCACCTTGACGTCACGCCGTTCCCACAGCGTGGCGAACTCGCGGCTCTCGGCGCACAGCATCCGCACCAGCTCGGCCAGCTCCTCGTCGTCGCTGTGTGCCGCCCACGCCGCGCGCAGGTCCGCGATGCCCTCGCGGATCACCCGCTCCCGGTCGGTGTAGTACTTGAAGAAGGCCGGCTCGAGCGTGCACAGGATCATCGCGTTGCGCCGCTCCGGCGGGACGTCGGCGAAGTTCAGCATCAGCAGCTCGAGCTCCGGGTTCCACGCGCGGACGTCGAAGCGGTGGTTGATCAGCATCGCCGGCAGCGGCGACACCGCCTGGACCAGCGCCGCCAGCGAACTCGAGTCGGGCTGCGACTGACGCCGTACCGGGGTCCACTGCCGGGTCAGATCGAACACATAGGCATGCTCGTCATCGGTCAACCGCAAAGCCCGCGCCAGCGCTTCGAGCACCTCGCCCGACGGCCGCAGCCCGCGACCCTGCTCCAGCCGGATCACGTAGTCCACGCTCACCCCGGCGAGCTCCGCGACCTCCTCGCGCCGCAATCCCGGCGTACGACGCGCGCGGCCCGGCCGGCTCAGCCCCACCTCGGCAGGCGCGAGCCGCTCCCGGCAGCCGCGGAGGAAGACGGCCAGTTCCTGAGCCACGTCAACGGTCATGCCGACAACCATACGAAGGTAGGCCCATCTTTTCGGAGACTAGGAAGGCCAGTCCCAGGATGAACCTTCCCTTACACCTAGTGACGGTCGAGACGAAGGTGGTGACACCACACGGAAAGAAGGACTTCAGTGAGCACCACACTTGACACCTACCGGCTGCTCGGCCGGTCCGGTCTGCGCGTCTCGCCGCTGTCGCTGGGCACGATGACGTTCGGCGAGGACTGGGGCTGGGGCACCGACAAGGCCGAGGCGCAGCGGATCCTGGACACGTACGCCGACCGCGGCGGCAACTTCGTCGACACCGCGAGCATGTACACCAACGGCACCTCCGAGCAGCTGCTCGGCCAGCTCACGCAGGACCGCCGGGACCAGTTCGTGCTCGCCACCAAGTACACGATGATCACCAACCCGACCGACCCGAACGCCGGCGGCAACCACCGCAAGAGCATGGTCCGCTCGGTCGAGCGCAGCCTGCGCAATCTGCAGACCGACTACATCGACCTGCTCTACCTGCACGCGTGGGACTTCACCACGCCGGTCGAGGAGATCCTGCGCGCGATGGACGACCTGGTCCGCCAGGGCAAGGTCCTGTACGTCGGCATCTCGGACGCGCCGGCGTGGCAGGTATCGCGGATGCAGGCGATCGCCGACCTGCGCGGCTGGAGCCCGCTCGTCGCCCTGCAGGTCGAGTACAGCCTGGTCGAGCGGACCGTCGAGCGCGACCTGATCCCGATGGCTCGCGAGCTAGGGCTCGGCGTCCTCCCGTGGTCCCCGCTCGCCAGTGGCGTGCTGACCGGAAAGTACACGCGGGCCGACCTCGACCATGACGGCGGTACGGCGGGCGCGGCGGGCACGCGGAAGAACGTGGCCGCGTCGGGTAACGCACTGACCGAACGCGCGCTGGATATCGCCGACGTGGTCAAGGTGGTTGCCGAGCGCAACGGCTGGACGCCGGCGCAGGTGGCGCTCGCGTGGACGCTGCAGAACCCCGGAGTCACCTCACCGATCATCGGCGCCCGCACCCTGAATCAGTTCGAGCAGAACCTGACCGCGCTCGACGTGGAGTTCAGCGCGCAGGACCTGGCCGAGCTGGAAGCGGTCAGCGCGATCGAGCTCGGTTTCCCGCACGAGATGCTGAGCCGGCCGATGACGCAGAGCGTTACCCGGGCCGGCTTGAAGATCGAGTCTGCTCCGGTTCCTCGCTGACAGCCGGCGGGAGGTCGCCGAGGTCGGCATCCCAGTCGTCCTCGGCGTCCCCCGAGGCCTCGTTCCGCCGCGCGATCCGAACGAAGGCGATGATCAGCAGGATCGGCCCGAGCACCATCGCGGTCTCGGGCACCCCGCCCATGTGCAGCGGAATCATGAGGCCGTCACCAACGCGATCCCGCCGGCGGTGAAGGCGACCATCGCGGCCAGCATCGGGTACTGCGCCTGCCGCAGTTGCCGCCGACGGAACAGACTTGCCGCGCGATCGTGCGCGGACACCACCCCGAGTACGTGTCCGAGCACGATCGCACCGATCTGTACGCCGGCGATCACCCCGGTACCCAGGAACGCGTAGTCGATCCGCATTCCGCTGGTGCCGAGCAGGTCCCACCCACGGCCGAACGGATCGGTCGCGAGCAGCACGCCTTCCTGACCTTGGAACATCGCGAACGAGAAGTAGTGCGCGACCGCATACCCGATCGCGATCGGAACCAGCGAGTGCACGAAGGCACCCGGCAGCCCGGCTTCCCCGACCGCGCCCGGCCGGACATCCGCCGTACCGGTGGTCCGGGCGGCGAAGACGAACAGCGCGGTCACGATCCCGACCGCCACCACCAGCCCGGCGGTGTAGACCAGCAGGTGCTGGCCATGGCTCAGCTCGCCGGTCCGGCTGGTCCAGGCCGACCAGCGCGAGATCCCGTCGAACGCCGTCGACCCGAGCAGCAGGCAGAGCAGCGCGACGATCCCCCGCCGCCGCGGCATCGTGGCCAACCCGGCGAGCGGGTTGCGGATCACCAGCCGCCCGTCGTCGCCCCGGCCGAGCGGACTCAACCGCGCCAGGACCTCGGCGTACACCTCGAAGGAGTCGCCGATGGCGAACCAGGCCGGGCCGTAGATGATGCCGGCGGCAACATTCACCACCGTGTAGACCGTGACGAAGGCAGCGACCACGATCGGTTCGGACGCGTCCGGGTAGACGAGCTCCAGCCACAGGAATCCGGCCAGCCCTGCGACCGCCGGCCAATACGCGATCCCGTCCGGAAGACGCCGGTACGACGTACGCCGTACCAGGCTCGCGATCGCGCCTGAGAGCGTGCGCAGCGGGTTGGCGAGCCGCCAGATCGGACCGAAGACCAGGGACAGCGGGATGATGCCGACCCAGATCCACACGTAGAGCCAGGTCGGCGCCGGATTCTCCGCGGGAGAGTCACTGCCGAACCAGGCAGCGCCGATCAGCAGGGCGAGAGCGACCAGCCCGGCCAGTTTGAGCAGGCCACGCACGAGCTTGCCATCGACCAGACGGGTGAGCGCGGCGAGCGCCGTACCGCCGGTCTGCTCGAAGCGCGGGCGGGACCAGAACGCCGCGAGCGCGAAGAACGAGACGGCCACCGCGGCGCCGGCCGAGTAGATCGCCAGCCAGAGCGGGACCGGCAGGTCTCCGCGACCGCCGATGCCGTGCATCGGTACCAGCAGCTCCAGCACGGCGGCGCCCTCCGATCAGCTATCTGACTGATCGAATGTAACACGCACGATGTCACATAGCGAGGGTCTGGTAATCGTCCGCGTCGAAGTGCCGGGTGAGCTGCCGGAACCGGAAGGTGAAGGTCGGCCAGAGCGTGGTGTTGCGGCCCTGGGCGTCGAGGTACCAGCTCATGCAGCCGCCACGGGTCCAGATGGTGTTCTTCATCGAGGACCGGACGCCGTCGACGAACGCGTGCTGGACCTCCGGGCGGACCTCGACCTCGCGCAGGCCCTGCGCGTCGATCGTCTTCAGCGCGTCCAGGATGTAGGCGATCTGGGACTCGATCATGAAGACCATCGAGCTGTGGCCGAGGCCGGTGTTCGGGCCGATCAGCAGGAAGAAGTTCGGGAAGCCGGCGACCGCCGTACCGAGGTGGGCTTCCATACCGTCCGACCAGGCCTCGCGCAGGGACAGACCGTCGCGGCCGTGCACCATGTCCATCACCGGGAGGTCGGTGACGCGGAAGCCGGTGCCGTAGATGATCGTGTCGACCTCGTGCTTCACGCCCTGGTCGGTGACGATGCCGGTCGGGGTGACCTCGGCGATCCCGTCGGTGACGACGTCGACATTCGGACGGGCGAGGGCCGGGTAGTACTCGTCGGAGAGCAGCACTCGCTTGCAGCCCAAGGTGAAATCGGGCGTCAGCTTCGCGCGGAGCTTCGGGTCGCGGATCTGGTGCTCGAGGTGCTTCTCGGCGACCTTCTGCGCCTGCTTCATGATCGCGGGCAGCTTGGCGAAACCGAGCACCATCGACTCACGCGCCCAGTAGATCGCGGTCCGAGCCGCCTTCTGCACAAGGGGAAAGCGACGGAAGACCGCCTTCTCCGTCGCGGTGATCCTGCGGTCCGGCCGCGGCATCACCCACGGCGGCGTCCGCTGGAAGAGGTGCAGCTCCTCGACCTCCGGCTGGATCGCCGGCACGAACTGGATCGACGAGGCGCCGGTCCCGATGACGGCGACCTTGCGGCCGGCGAGGTCGAGATCGTGGTTCCAGCGGGCGGAGTGGAAGACCTCGCCCTCGAAGTCCTCGATCCCGGGGAGCTTCGGATCCGCCGGCTCGGCGAGCGGGCCCATCCCGGAGAGCATGAACTGGGCGACGAACTCACCCTGGTCGGTGCGGATCCGCCACTGGCCGTCCTCCCAGTTCGCCGACTCGACCGTGTGACCGAACCTGATGTGGCGGCGGACGTCGTACCGATCGGTGACGTCGCGGAGGTATTGCTCGATCTCGGGCTGCGGGGAGAAGGTCGACGACCACTCCGGATTCGGCGCGAACGAGAACGAGTAGAGATGGGACGGTACGTCGCAGCGGCAGCCCGGGTAGGTGTTGTCGCGCCAGGTGCCACCGACGTCGTTCGCCCGCTCCAGTACGACGAAGTCGTCGTACCCGGCCTGCTTGAGGCGGACCGCCATCCCGATCCCGGCGAACCCGGTACCGATGACCACGATCCGATGCTTGTTCTCCATGCGCCGGCCTCCTCGAGAGCGAACTTACTCCCAGTAAGTTACTCGGAGTCAGTTAAGCTACGCAAGTGACGTCGACCACTGCGCAGCCGACCCCGAAACGCCGGCGCGACCGCGCCGCCCGGGAACGCGAGATCCTCGCCGCCGCCGAGCGGATCTTCGGCGAACGCGGCTACCAGGGCACCTCGATGGACGATGTCGCCGCCGCGGTCGGAGTCTCGAAGCCGCTGATCTACCAGTACTACGGCTCCAAGGACGGTCTCTTCCTCGCCTGCCTGGCCCGCCTGCGCGCACAGCTCCTCGAAACCGTTTCGGACGCCGTGCTGGCGGCCACCGATGTCGAGGACGCCCTGTACGCCGGCTTCGTCGCGTGGTTCCAGTTCCTCGACGACCACCCACAGGCGTGGTCGGTGCTGATCGACGAAGGCATGCTCGCCACCACCCCCACCGCAGGCCCGATGGCCGCCGCCACGGACGAGGTCCGGGCCGCCTTCATCGAGCTCATCTCGGCGATGGTCCGGCTCAATCTCCCGCCGACCCGTGAGGTCGATCCCGACGAGATCGAAATCCTCGCCCAATCGATCTCCGGCGCCACCGAACGGCTGGCCATCTGGCGTACCCGGATTACCGATCCGCCGACGCCGCAAAAGGTCGCCCAAACCCTCAAAGACCTGCTCTGGCAAGGTCTGAAAACCCTCAGTACGACCTGACCCGGCAAACGCTGTCCGGGGCCGTCGGCATCCCGGTACCGCTTTCCCAGCGGGGTTTTCCGGGAGTACCGAGAATGCGCATTCTCGGTTGCCGTGACGTCTTGACGCGACTCAGTTGACGCAGGAAACTAACGGCACTTCGGTCAGATCTTTTCTTATCTTCACCTTCGCAACAACGCCCCCAGAAGGTGCCGGTCGACCGTGCGCTGGCTGCTGCCTGGGGGTCCCCTCCGAAAGGAAACCGCCCCCATGAAGTTTTCCCGAAGTCGAATTGCGATTGCCGCACTCGCCTTGGTCACCGGCACCGCCGGACTGATCGGAACCACCGCCTCCACGCCGAAGGCCGAGGCCGCCCCGGCCGCCGCCAACGCCACCAACGCCGCGGCGGCACTGCCCGCCGGGTTCAAGAGCGTCGGGTACATGCCGTCCTGGTCCGGCAGCGTGACGGCGATCCAGTACAGCAAGCTCACCCACATCAACTACGCGTTCGCGCTGCCGAACTCCAACGGGACGCTGCAGGCGATCGAGAACACCTCGAAGCTGTCGCAGCTGGTCAGCCTCGGGCACCAGAACGGCGTCAAGGTGTCGCTGGCCATCGGCGGCTGGAACGACGGCAACGACTCCGCGTTCGAGGCGCTGGCGGGCAACTCAGGTGCCCGCACGACCTTTGTGAACAGCGTGATGGGTGTCATCAACCAGTACGGCCTGGACGGCGTCGACATCGACTGGGAGTACCCGGACCCGGGCACCTCCGGCAACAACTACACCGCGCTGATGCAGCAGCTGAGCAACACGTTGCACGCCAACGGCAAGCTGCTCACCGCGGCCGTCGTCTCCGAGGGTGGCACGGCGAACGGCGTACAGCCCGCTGTCTTCGGGTACGTCGACTGGCTGAACATCATGGCCTACGACGGCGGCAGCCCGCACGCCAACTACGACTGGTCGATCGCCTCGGCGAACTTCTGGAAGAACCGCGGCCTGCCGAAGGCCAAGACCGTTCTGGGCGTCCCGTTCTACAGCCGCCCGGGCTACCTGACCTACGCGCAGATCGTCGCGCAGAACCCCGCCAACGCCCAGGTCGACTGCATCAACAGCGGCGGACAGCAGTGCTACAACGGCATTCCGACCATCAAGCGCAAGACGCAGTGGGCGGTCGCGAACGCCGGCGGCATCATGAACTGGGAGCTGTCCCAGGACGTCACCGGCAGCCTGTCGCTGGTGAGCGCGATCTTCGACGCGGCCGGTGGCACCACCACCCCGCCGACCGGTACGACCGGTCAGATCAAGGGCATCGCCGGCAAGTGCGTCTCGGTTGCCGGGAACAACAGTGCCAACAGCACCGCCGTACAGCTGGGGACCTGTGGCAACAACACCGGCCAGACCTGGACGGTCAGCACCGACGGCACGATCCGTTCGCTCGGCAAGTGCCTGGACGTGGCCGCAGCCGGAACCGCCAACGGCACCGTCACCCAGCTCTACGACTGCAACGGCACCGGGGCCCAGTCCTGGGCGGCCCAGAGCAACGGCAACCTCCGCAACCCTTCGTCCGGACGCTGCCTGGACGCCACCGGTCAGAGCTCGGCCGACGGCACCCGGCTGCAGATCTGGGACTGCGCGGGAAGCGCCAACCAGCTCTGGACCCTGCCTGCATAACTCGGTCAGGGTAAGCGGGTCAGCCGCCCCTCCGGCGTGATCTTGACGCTGACCCGCTGGGCGCCGACGACGAGATCCAGTACGACGTCGGCGCCGTCCGGCCGAATGGTGTAGCTGACCTGCTCGGCCGTCTTGCCCGGCACGATCGCGGAGAGGATCCGCGCGTTCCGCCCGCTGTGCGTGAACTTGACGACCGGCGCGGGGAACACCGTGAAGATGTCCTTGAAGTACCAGCCCTGCGGCGGGTTCTGGCTCCCCTGCTCCACTGTCGTCGTCCCCGACTCCCCGTCGATCGGGATGTGCAACAGGTGGGTCCGGAACGGGTCGCCCGGCTTGGCGGCAACGGCCGTGGTCGGCGATTGCACCGAGACCTGCTGCCCCGGAGGCAAGTGCCACAACGTCTCGTACCGCTGCTCGCTCCCCGACCGACCGCGATCCAGCGTGATCATCAGGTCGGGATCCTTGAGCACCAGCACGTCTCGCGTCCGGTCGACACCCTCGGCGGGCTCGTCGGACAGCTCGAAGGAGTCGGAGTCCGCCGTACTGTCCGACCTGTCCAGCCGGGCGGCCGACTTCTTCGCCTGGGCGGTCGGAACGGTCATCGCGTTGTGCGCGTTCGGCCCCTTGGCCCACTCCTGCCGTGGCTCCGCCTGATGACCGCCGTACCCGGGGTCGATCAGGATGTCGTGGCCCTTCCAGTTGTAGGTGACCGCCGTGTGATCGTCGTGACCGTGCGCTCGGCGCGCGACACCGAAACGGATCGAGTACGTCGATTCCTCGGCGAACGGCCGCTGCTCACCCCAGCCGGTGCGCCCGAAGACGTAGCCTGCCTTGAAGATCGCCAGCCGCTGCTGGGGTTTCGGCCCCTTCTTGCCCTGCGTCGCGACGTACTCCATCGGGGTGCCCGCGACGTTGGACAGCTTCTCCGAGCCGGTGTTGCCGATCTGGTGCAGGTACCCGGTCGCGGTGGTGGCGTAGGCCATCCACTCCCCGAGGGCCTTCCGGCGGGTCTCGATGGTCGGCCCGGGGTCGACACCGCAGTCCCGCAAGCGATCCGAGGCGCGTCCCCACAGCCGGTAGTTGAAGTCGGCGTACCCGACCGCCTGCTCGTTGTTCGTTCCCTGGTCGTCGATCGCGGTCTTCACCGCTTTGTTCAACCGCTGCGCGGCGAGCCGCATGAAGTCGGTGCGGCCGTACGTGCAGCCCACCCCGAGCAACGCGATGCTCTGGTCGGTCCCGTGATTGTGCGCACCGCTCCAGTTGTCGCTCAGGTAGCGGGCATGCGTCAGCAGCGCCTCGTCGAGCCACTTGTACTGCGCCGGTAGCTCCTGAGCCTTCAGCTGCTTCAGCAGCGCCTGCCGCACACAGATGAGCACATTCGTCCGATGCATCGTCGACTCGGACGCACTCGTGTTGGCCTTCCAGGAGAACGGGTTGTCCCGCACCCAGTCCTGCACGATCGCCAGCACCCGCTCGGTCGCCTTGGCATCGCCGGTCTCCATCGCCTTGACGCCGTTCCCCAGCCAGCGCAGCGAATACAGCCACAACTGCCAGCTGATGTTCTGATACGGATCGGCGTCCCACTTGATGTCACCGGCACCGTTCCCCACCTGGTACGGCGCGGTGTTGCCCCAGGCGAACGTGTCCTTCATCAGCGCGGTCAGCGGCACCTTCGACTCGATCCGGCTGTACCCCTGACACGGGTATCCGACCGGCGGTGTCGCCGCGATCACGATGGAGTCGTCCCCCTCGCCCGCCGAGGTTCCCGCCAACACTCGTGGCACCAGGACCGCCGCCCCGCACACCACCACGAGGGCCACGCCCACCCCCACGCTCTTCACGCCAACGCCCACAACCAGTGCCTCCGAATCCGCTGCTCTCCAGCCGAACGGATTCGCCGCGCTTCACCGTTGCACGAGGCTCCTAACTGGAGCGCACCACTCCGGAACCGCTAGTCACCGTCCTCCAAACAGAACTCGTTGCCCTCAGGATCAGCCAGCACAACCCAACTCCCCGGCAGAACTCCCCGCCGGTCGTCGACCACGCGCGCCCCCAGCGACACCAGCCGAGCAACCTCCATCTCCTGCGACCCACCCTCCGGCAACAGATCAAGATGCAGCCGGTTCTTGCTCCCCTTGCTCTCCGGCACCTCCACAAACACCAGATGCAACCCCTCCTCGAGCCCCACCCACCACAACGGATTCCCCGGCATCTCCACCTTCGTCCGAGGCCACCCGGTCACCGCACTCCAGAACCCCGACACCACCTCGGAGTCCAAACAGTCGAACGTCACATTCAAAACCAAAGACCGACTCACCCAACCTCCTCATACACGACCTGGCGACCCAGAACACCTTGCCAGCTGTCCCAGCTCCCCAGCACACCCGACTACCTACCCAGGCAAATCCGTCACACATGGCACCACCCCACCCGCAGCCCCAGACGACGGGAACCTCCGTCACCCACCGCGCCTTCCCCGACCCCCTCCACGCCAAAAACCACAAGCAACGGGAATCTCGGTCGCCAACCGCCCTTCCCCAACCTCGCCATAGCCCGCCAACCGCAGGCAACGTGCCACCTCGATCACCATCCCCACCACCCACCCCAGGCAAAGCCCGGCCCAGCCACCCATCTCTCAGCAACCGGCCGCAGCGGCGACGAACCACTCGCCAACCCGTCCGGCCGCATCCCAGCGAGCGAAAGCGCCGCTTCGCGGGGAATCACTGCCATCCAGCGACAGCAGCTCCCCGCAAAGGCGCACCGATGGGTCGACGGACGAGATCCACGGAGATCTACTGCCGGGGAGCCTGTTGCGATTTGGGGCTGCGCTTCCCCGATCCGGTTTGGGGAGCGGGATCGCGACGGGTGATCGGTCGCGAGGGTTGAGGACTTCGCCTGGGCAAGAACCCCGCCGTCCCGAATGTGCTCGTCCCATCCGACCTCTCGGATTCGGCCGGCGACGTACACGGTGGCTGGTCGCCGCTGCGGCCGGTATTACAGGGACGGGTGGCTGGGCTGGTCTGTGGCTGGGCCGGATGGCGAGGCCGGTGACCGCGGTTCCCCGTCGCCTGTGGCTGACGGGCTGTGGTTGCTCCCAACGATCAGGAGGCCTGCTAGCTGACCCGTCGCGGTGGTTGCTCCCGACGGTGAGGAGGCTTGGTAGCTGCCCCGTCGCGGTGGTTGCTCCCGACGGTGAGGAGGCTTGGTAGCTGCCCCGTCGCGGTGGTTGCTCCCGACGGTGAGGAGGCTTGGTAGCTGCCCCGTCGCGGTGGTTGCTCCCGACGATCAGGAGGCCGGTCAGCTGACTCGCCGCCGTGGTTGACCACTGCGGTTGGGGTCGCCTGCCTCGGCTGCCTGGCCTGCGGAAATTTGGCTGGATATCCGTTCAAGTTGGCCCTTCTCTGCTCAAATATTGAGGGGAGAAGGGTCAACTTGCAGGGAGATCCCCTCGTTTTCCGCGACCGCAACCGAAGCCCGGAAGCTCAAGCAGCCGAAACTGTGGTCACCGGCCTCGCCATCCCCCTCAGCCACAGACCACGCCCGCCTAGCGCTTCAGTAAATCGGCCGCCGCGGCGACCAGCCACCGGGTACGTGTCCGGCCTGTCCGGTACGGCGCGAATCGGGGGCACACCAACACCCCGCGATCCGGCCACAACCAGAGCAGCCGCACGTAACGTCCGAAGAAACGGAGTCCACGCCCGCGGGTCCTTCGGACGCTAGGAACAGCCGTGGGTAACGTCCGAAGAAACGGAGACCACGCCCGCGGGTCCTTCGGACGCTAGGAACAGCCGTGGGTAACGTCCGAAGGATCGGAGGGCCCTGTCTTCGGTTGTTCGGACGTTGGGGCGGTGGTTGGTGTCGGGTGGGGTATCCGTCGGGAAGGACCTGTGGTGGTGCGGACGGGGAGCGTGGCGGGCGGCGGGGGCGGGCGGAACGGGTGGGTCTACGTGTTGCTGGCGACAGGGGGTGGCCCTGGTGGGGACCCTGAGGGGGGACCCTGAGAGGCGGCTGACGGATGTCATGGACGAGGTGTGACTAGTGGTCGAGGGGTGTGGCGGGGTGTGGGCGCAGGCTTCTTGGTATGACGACAACGACTGCGGTCAGCCTGACGGGCGTGACCAAGAAGTACGGGGCGGTGCAGGCTGTCGCCGGGGTGGATCTGAGTATCCGGGCCGGTGAGGTCGTCGCACTGCTGGGGCCGAACGGGGCCGGCAAGTCGACCACGATCGAGATGCTGCTCGGGCTGGTCCGGCCGGACCAGGGCAGTGTGCAGGTGTACGGCGGTACGCCGTCCGAGGCGATCGCCAACGGTCAGATCGGGGTGATGCTGCAGAGCGGCGGAATCATCGAGGACGCCAAGGTCGGCGAGCTGCTGAACCTGGTGGCCGGCCTGCACAGCAAGCCGATGCCGGTGAAGGAAGCGCTGGACCGGGCCGGGATCGCCGACCTGTACGACCGCAAGATGAAGGGTCTGTCCGGCGGTCAGAAGCAGCGGGTGCGGTTCGCGATGGCGATCATCCCGCAGCCCGACCTGATCGTGCTGGACGAGCCGACGACCGGCATGGACGTCGAGTCCCGCCGTGACTTCTGGGCGTCGATGCATGCCGAGACGGCCCGCGGCCGCACGGTGCTGTTCGCCACCCACTACCTCGAAGAGGCCGACTCGTACGCCGACCGCGTGGTACTGATGCGCAACGGGAAGATCGTTGCCGACGGCACCGCAGCGCAGATCAAGGCGAGCGTCTCCGGCCGGACCATCCGGGCCACCGTGCCCGGCGCCGACCTGGCCGCATTCGCTGCCCTGCCTGGCGTTCGCAACGTCGAGACGCGCGGCGACGTCGTACTGCTGCAGTGCGGCGACTCCGACGACACCCTGCGCTACCTGCTGAACAACACGCCCGCCCACGACATCGAAGTGACTTCGGCCGACCTCGAGGACGCAGTCCTCGCGATCAGCGACGGTGCAGCACTTCAAGGGGAAGAGGCCCTGGCATGAACCGCAACTACTTGATGTTCGACATCCGCCGGACGCTCCGCAACCGGCGTGTGATGATCTTCGCGATCCTGATGCCGCTGGTGCTGTTCGCGATCTTCGGCCTGACGATTCCCAAGGACGCGGCCGAGGGCGGCATCTCCGCGATCGCCTACGTGATGGTCAGTATGGCGATGTTCGGCTCGATGTCGGCCGCGATGAGCAGCGGCGGCGTGATCGCGGCCGAGCGCGACGGCGGCTGGAACCGGACACTCCGGCTCACCCCGCTCAAGCCGCAGGCCTACGTGATCAACAAGGTCATCCTGTCGCTGCTCATCGCGGTTCCCCCGCTGATCGTGGTCTTCCTCTTCGGCATGACGGTCGGCAACGTCCACCTCAGCGCCACCCAGTGGATCACCGTCGCACTCGTGTCCTGGCTCGGTGCCCTCCCCTTCGCCGCGATCGGCCTGGTCATCGGGTACGTCGCCAAGCCGGACAGCGTGCAGCCGATCACCGGACTGGCCACGATGCTGATCGCCGCGTTCGGCGGACTGTGGCTGCCGGTCGACTCGATGCCGTCGATCATGAAGCACATCGCCCAGCTGACCCCGGCGTACTGGACCGGCCAGACCTCACGCAGCGCGCTGACCGCGGGCGGCGTCGATACCCAGGCCCTGCTGGTGGTGCTCGGCTGGACCGTCGTCCTCGGCTTCATCGCCCTCCGCCGCTACCGCGCCGACACCGCGCGGGCCTGATCGCACCTGCACTGGAGAAGGCATAGCGTGAGCTTCATGAAGCGAACCCTGCCGGACGCGATGGCCGACGACGGTCGGCCGCCGGGCCGGTGGGGTTGGCTCGCGGTCGGGGTCTGGCTGTTCTACCTGGTCCAGCCGCTGACCGAGATCTGGCAGACCCAGCACGGCATCGCTCTGGTCCTCGGCCTGCTCAACCTGCTCCTCTTCGGCGTCACGTACATCAGCTTCTTCGGAGTCCTCCGCTGGCGGGAGTTCCGGCAGGACGCGTCTCCGTTGTGGCAGCGCCTGGGCTACCTGGTCTTCATGCTGCTGCTGACCCTGCTCCTGACCATGACCGCCGGCCAGACCGCGCTCACCTGCCTGGTCTACATCGCGGCGACCGCAGTGCTCTCACTGAGCATGCAGCTCGGTGTCGTCATCTGCCTGCTGCTTCTCGGCGGCGCCGAGCTGTCGATGCGGGTCGTCCCGGGCTGGACCGACGACGGCAGCTACGGATTCGCGATCTTCCTCGGCGGCCTGGCCGTCTTCGCGATGCGCCGGTCGATCCAGCGCTCGTCGGAGCTGACCCGGGCTCGCAAGGACATGGCCGAGCTCGCGGTCCAGGAGGAGCGGAACCGGTTCGCCCGCGATCTGCACGACATCCTCGGTCACTCGCTGACTGTGATCACGGTGAAGGCCGAGCTGGCCGGCCGGCTGATCCAGGTCAACCCGGAGAAGGCCGCGGCCGAGGTCGCCGATGTGGAGGGCCTGGCCCGCGCCGCCCTCGGCGACGTCCGGGCCGCCGTCGCCGGGTACCGCGAGCTCAGCCTGGCCGGTGAGCTCGTCTCGGCGCGGACCGCGCTCCAGGCCGCCGAGATCAAACCCGATCTCCCGACCACGATGGACGAGGTCCCGGAGGAGAACCGCGAACTCTTCGCCTGGGTGATCCGCGAAGGCGTCACGAACGTCATCCGGCACTCCGGCGCCAAGCGCTGCACGATCAAACTCACCGCCCGGCAGATCGAGGTCCTCGACGACGGCAAGGGCCCGACCCCGAGCAGTACCACCTCCGGCCATGGCCTGATGGGCCTGCGTGAACGAGCAGACCAGGTCGGCGCCGCGGTCCAGGTCGGCCAGTCCCCCGGCGGCGGCTTCCGCCTTGCTGTAAAGGTAGGCCAGTGAGTATCCGATTGCTGATAGCTGACGACCAGGCTCTCGTGCGCGGGGCCTTGGCGGCTTTGCTCGATCTCGAGCCCGATCTCGAGGTGGTGTCCGAGGTCGGCCGGGGTGACGAGGTTGTCGCCGCAGCCAAGGCCAGTACGCCGGACGTCGCGCTCCTGGATGTGGAGATGCCAGGACTGGACGGCATCGAGGCCGCGGCCGCGCTGCGCACCGCCGTACCGGGCGTCCGGATCCTGATGGTGACCACGTTCGGCCGTCCCGGCTACCTCCGCCGCGCGATGGAGGCCGGTGCCGCCGGCTTCGTCGTGAAGGACACCCCGGCCGCGCAGCTGGCCGACGCCGTACGGCGGGTGCACCAGGGACTGCGCGTGGTCGACCCCTCACTCGCCGCCGAAACCCTCGTGGCCGGCACGAGTCCGCTGACCGGCCGCGAGTCCGACGTACTGCGAGCCGCCCGCGAAGGTGGGACCGTCGCCGACATCGCCAAAGAGCTGCACCTCTCCGAAGGCACGGTCCGCAACCACCTCTCCGCCGCCATCGGCAAGACCGGCGCCCGCACCCGCGCCGAGGCCGCCCGGATCGCCCTCGACAACGGCTGGCTCTGATGCGCCTGCTGAACGTCATCGACGTCGAAGCCACCTGCTGGCAAGGCGATCCGCCGCCCGGCATGACCAACGAGATCATCGAAATCGGGCTGACCACGATCGACGCCGACACCTGGCAGCGCGTGGCGAAACACCAGCTCCTGGTCCGCCCCGAGCGATCCGAGATCAGCGCGTTCTGCACCGAGCTCACCGGCCTGACCGCCGCAACCGTGAGCGCCGGCGTCTCGTTCGCCGAGGCCTGCAAGCTGCTGACCAGCCAGTACGGCGCGGCCGAGCGCGCCTGGATGAGTTGGGGCGACTACGACCGCAAGCAGTTCGAGCGCCAGTGTGCGGCGACCGGTGTCGCCTACCCCTTCGGCCCCATGCATGTGAACGCGAAGGCGCGCTTCAGCGAGGTCCGCGGCCTGAAGCGGCGGCCAGGGATGGCTCGGGCGCTGGAAATCGCCGGCCTGCCGCTCGAAGGACGGCACCATTCGGGCGCGGACGACGCCTGGAACATCGGAGCGCTCGTCGTCCAACTCTCGGCGGAAAGCTTCCCCGAGGTCTGAGCACGCACTAGCGTGGACCCTCGGGGAGGAACCATGTCGATCGAGCAGTTCAGTGTGCGGGGGCGGCTGGCGGACACCGGTGAGGGCATCACCGGTGACGAGTTGCAGCTCGCGGCGCGTAACCACGGGATTCCGCTGGAGGCGCTGCGGTACGACGTGACGCCGGCCGGGCTGCACTACGTGCTGGTGCATTACGACATCCCGGCAGGGAATGCGGCGACCTGGCGACTGGAGGTCGATGGGTGCGTCGAGCAACCGATGTCGTTCGGATTGACCGAGCTGCGCGCGATGGGTCGCCGTACCGTCCGGGTGACGTTGGAGTGTGCAGGCAACGGTCGCGCGGGGTTGCAGCCGCGGCCGATCAGCCAGCCCTGGCTGAATGAAGCAGTCGGTACGGCGGAGTGGACCGGCGTGCCGTTGTCCGACCTGCTGCGGAACGCGGGGATCCGGCCGGACGCCGTCGATGTCGTCTTCACCGGCGCCGACCACGGCGTCGAACGCGGGATCGAGCAGGACTACCAGCGTGGCCTGTCGCTCGGCGAGGCGCTCGACTCCGGCGCGATCGTTGCCTGGGAGATGAACGGCGATCCGCTGCCGCCGCAACACGGGTATCCGCTGCGCCTCGTCGTACCGGGCTGGTACGGGATGGCCAGCGTGAAGTGGTTGCGGTCGATCGAGCTGATCGACCACGAGTTCGACGGTTATCAGAACGCTGTCGCCTACCGGATCCGGCAGGAGGCCGACGAGCTCGGCACCGCCGTCACCAAGATCGAGCCGCGCGCATTGCTGGTCCCACCGGGCTTTCCCGACTTCATGACCCGGCACCGATTCGTTGCCTCCGGCACCGTCACACTCGAGGGCAAGGCCTGGTCCGGCTGGGCGCCGATCGAACGCGTCGAGGTCAGTACGGACGCCGGCGTCACCTGGCATGCCGCGAAACTCGATGCTGCTGGCAACGATGAGCTGGCCTGGCGATCCTTCAGCCATGACTGGGAAGCGACAGCGGGCGAGCACGTGATCACCGTCCGCGCCGTCGACGCCAGTGGCCGTGAGCAACCAGTCGAAGCCCCCTGGAACCGCGGCGGATTCGCGAACAACAGCGCGCAGCGGATCACGGTCCTGGTCACCTGACCGCGTGTCGCTGGGCGATTCCGGCGTACGAGCGTCACATCCTGGATGAGGACACGGTTCTCCCTTCAGGAGTGAGCTAGCTGGAGTGATGCGGTGAACGAGCAACTGCACCTGCACGCGCGGATCTTCCGTACGGCGGACGAGTGGTACGCCGACATCGACGACGGACTGTTCCCGCAGCCCGACAACCCGCTGTGGTGCGGCTCCTACGCCAGCCAGCGGGCCGCGATCGACGCCGCCTGCACCCGGATCGCCGCCATGCACCGGCGGCCGCGCCCCGCCGTTCGCGACGACCAGGCCTCCTAGCAACCCCCCGCATCAGCGAACAGCCTATTGCAACACTTCTTTCGAAAGAGTACTTTCGATGCGTGGACGAGACGACGCAACGCAAGATCAGTGACGCCCGGACGCTGCGTGCGGTGGCGCATCCGGTGCGGATCGCGATCCTCGAGCAGGTCACCATCAACGGGGCGATGACGGCGACCCAGCTCGGCGACCGCCTCGACGAGACCCCGGCGAACTGTTCGTGGCACCTGCGCAAGCTCGCGGAGTACGGGTTCGTGGAGGAGGCGCCGGGCGGTACCGGCCGGCAGCGGCCGTGGCAGGCGACCCACCTCGGGATGACCTGGGGCGATGAGGAGGGCGGCCCGCTGGAGACCGACTTCCAGTTGGCCGGCCGCGCGATGACCGAGGTTCTGGTCGCCAGGGAGGTCGACCGGCTGCGGGACAGTCAGGCACGGGCCGCGGACGAGCCCCTGGAATGGCGCACCGCGACCACCAGCTCGCAGTCGATGATGTGGCTGACCGCCGACGAGCTCGAGGAAGCCAACGAAGCCGTCCGCGAAGCATTGATGAAGCATTTCGACCGGCACCAGGACCCGGCGCTCCGCCCGCCGGGGTCGCGCCTGTGCGCCTTCATGGCCTGGGGCGTGCCGACGTACGGCATCGCCGACCCGACGCCGTCATCCGAGTGAGGTAGTCCCATGCGCGCGATGTTCTCCCAACCCGCGTTCCGGCGGCTGTTCGCCGGACTGACGACGTCGATGTTCGGCGACTCGGTGATGCTGCTCGTCCTGAGCATGTGGGTGAAGAGCCTGACCGGCTCCAACGCCCAGGCCGGTCTGACGTTCTTCTGGATGGTCGTGCCGGCCCTGGTCGCACCACTCTTCGGCCTGTACGTCGATCGGCTGCCGCCGCGCCGCGTTCTCGCCTGGGGCAGTCTCGCCTCGGCGATCGCCGTCCTCCCGCTCGTCCTGGTCCGCGACGCGGGTGACGTGTGGATCGTCTGGATGGTCGCGTTCCTCTACGGTATCTCGATGATCGTCCTGCCGGCTGCGCTGAACGGTCTGCTCAAGGAGATCGTCACCGACGACCAGCTTGTCTCGGCGAACTCCTCGCTGCAGACCGTCAAGGAAGGCTTCCGGCTGGTCGGCCCGATCATCGGCGCCGGTCTGTTCGCCCTGCTCGGCGGCTGGGCGGTCGCACTCCTCGACGCCGCGACGTTCCTGGCGGCCGCGATCATCATCGGCTCGATGAGCCTTCCGGACCGGACCCCTGAGCGCTCCGAAGGCAACTGGCTGACCGAGATGGGCGGCGGCATCCGGCACCTGTGGTCCGACCGGATCCTGCGGCACACCCTGGTCGGTCTCGGCCTGCTGCTGCTCGTGCTCGGGTTCACCGAGGCCTCGATCTACGCGATCATCGACGTCTTCAACAAGCCGGTCGAGTTCGTCAGTGTGATCGTGACGGTCCAGGGCGTCGGCGCCCTGCTCGGCGGACTGACCGCGACCTGGTGGGTGAGACGGCTTGGCGAGGTCGGCACCTTCGCGGTCGGTGCACTGGCGATGGCCGCCTCGCTCGCCGTCATCGCCGGCACCGAAAGCCTGCCGGTCCTGCTCTTCGACATCCCCTTGCTGGGCTACTCGATCCCGCTGATCATCATCTCGTTCATGACCCTGATCCAGCGCCGCACGCCCTTGCGGCTGATGGGCCGCGTCTCCACCGCCTCCGAGGTCGTCATGGGCAGCCCCCAGGCCATCAGCCTGGCCCTCGGCGCGATCCTGGTCTCGATCATCAGCTATCACGTGATCTTCCTGCTGATGGCCGTCGTCATCACCGCCGCCGTCGGCTACCTCGCCCTGACGCTGCGCGGCCAACTCCTCCGCCCGGTCCCTGCCTGGACGGAAGAGGAAGAAGCTCACTCCGGGGTGTTGTGAGTCGCTCCACCGATCTGGAACGGCGTTGCGTAACCGGAGTACATGAGATGGGTCATCAGGCCCTCGGAGGCGTGCGGCAGGTTGTGGCAGTGGTCCATCCAGACGCCGGGGTTGTCGGCGCGGAAGGCGATCTCGTAGGTCTCGTCGTTGCCGACCTCGACAGTGTCGGTCCACCACGGCGAACCCGTCGCGGCGACACCGTTGCGGCTCAGGACGACGGCGTGGTGGCCGTGCAGGTGCATCGGGTGGGCCTGCCCGCTGGTGTTGCTGATCGTCATCCGGACGAGGTCGCCCTCGGTCACCATGAACATCGGTACGTCGGGAAACTTGTGGCCGTTGATCGTCCACCACAACCCCGGTACGCCGTCCAGGAACCCGAGCCGCCTGCCGATCCGGTACTCGAACCGCCGATCCGCCTTCCCTGGATCGAGTCCGAGCCCCTTGGCCGTTCCATAGCTCAACAGATCGACGGTCTCCCCCGGCAGCTCGGCGCTCGGCGGATCCACGGGACCGATCCCGAGCGACAGCGCCGCCGTACCGGCAACGAACCGCATGCCTCCTGCCGGTACGACGGCCTCGAGATCCACTCGGCCGCCCGCGGCCAGCGCATACCCCTTGCGCACCGGAGTCGGCCCGTTCACCTCACGACCGTCGACCGCGACCACCTTGTACGGCGTCCCGACCAGCCCGACCCGGAGGATCGCGTTGTCGGTGTTGATCACCCGCACCCGTGCCGTCGTACCCGCGGGCAGTTTCAGCTGCTGGCTCCCGGTCAGCCCGTTGATCGTCCGCTTGCCGTCGTACGTGTGGATCGTGGCGAGCACCTCACCAGGAGTCTTCGGCGCGATCACGATCGGACCGAAGAGCCCGCCCTTCACCTCGTCGCTCGACACCTGATGCGAGTGATACCAGTACGTGCCGGCATCGTCGGCCCGGAAGCGATAGACGTGCTGCCCACCCACCGGTACGGCGTCCTGCGTCACCCCGGCGACTCCGTCCTCGGCGTTCGGTACGTCGATGCCGTGCCAGTGCAAGGTTGCACCGTCCGGGACGGATTCGTTGATCAACGTCACCTGGACGAGATCACCGCTCTCGGCTCGGATCAGTGGTCCCGGTGACGTCCCGTTCAGTGTGTACCCGGCCAGCCCTTTCTTCTCCTTGCGGGCAACGAGCGTGACGGCCACATCCGGCGTACCGGTCTTCGGTCCGGTCAGATCGGCGATGCTCATGCTGTGGTGCTCATGACCGCCCGCCGGGCCGCCGCCATAGTCGGCGTACCCCATGTCTGCCGCGTTGTAGGTGCCAGGGACCAGGCTGGTCGCCCAGAGATACCCCAGCGGTACGAGTACCGCCAGGAAGATCCCCAGGGCGACCAACCGGCCCCGGCGGCGCCGCGGCCGGTAGTCGACCCCGGCGCCGGATACCTCAGGCACTGGTCGCGAGCGGCCGCGGTGTAGCGGCCCGCCCAATCGCAGTCCCGGCCATCGCACCGATCGCCAGCCCATTGAGACCGTGCAGCACACCCAACGCCGGCAAGCCGAAGGACACCGTCGCCAGCACGAACTGCAACGCGACGAGCCCGACGATGACCCCGGCCAGCACCCGGCCGCGCGGCACGTCGGTCAGGAACGAAACCACCAGCAGAACCAGCGCCAGCAGCCCGATCACCATCCCGGCCATACTGTGGTAGTTCTGCCCGAAGTTGGTGTAGTCGGCCCCGATCGCGGCGCCGTCGTTCGCATCCTTCGCCACCGTGAACCCGGCGAGCGCGATCGACGCGACCTGCAGGCCGACCGCGAGTGCGATCAGCATCGCGGTCACCCGATAGACGTTCCTCATGCCATCCGCCGCTTCCGGTAGATGACCACGCCGGCCACGATCGCCGCGATCAGCAACACCGGCGGGTGCCCGCCGCCGACCGCACACCCGACCGACGCCAGCACTGCAATGACACCCAGCGCCACCAGCAACGGCAGCGGAATCTTCCCGAACGGCGCTCCCGCCGCCCATTCCGGCCGCCGCCCACGAGCCCGCGCCCCCGCCGGCCCGGCCTGCGCCTGCGCGTGCTGCTCGCGCTGCTCACCCGGCAGGTCGGTGAACACGTCACCCAGCTCAGTCTTGGTCTTGGCCCGCAGCGCGGCCTCGACCCGATCCGAGTGCTCGTCGGCACTCAGCCGCCCGGCCTCGTAGTGATCTCCCAGTCGCCGAACCGCTTCTTCGCGCTCGGCATCCCCGATACGGACAGGTCCCTCGTCGTTCATGACACTCCTCGGTGCTCGCAGTTGTTCAACTGCACCGATCGTGTCGCGACAGCACGCTCCACCGCGTCGCCCCCACGGCGGCACCTCCCCTACCCCCTCCGGCGCACCACCCCCCGTACGACGCAGGGCGCCGTACTCCCCGTGGAGTACGGCGCCCCCGGCAAGACCCCTAGCGTCCGAAGGAACGCAGTACGTGGTGTGCGTCTTTTTCGGACGTTAGGGAGGGTTCAGGCGGTGGCCGCCAGGATCTGGTTCACGTCGTCGTTCGCCTTGGTCAGCGAGCTCGGTTCAGACTGGAAGAGCATGACCGATTCCATGGCCGGAGTCATCACTGCGGCGACGTCGGCGGCGTTCGGGTTCGCCGGGTAAGGGAACACATTGCCCGCCTCGACCGGCTCCAGGAACGGCGTGACGTCCCACCCGGCCTTGGCGAACGCGGCCTGCGCCGCGGGCATCGAGGCGCTGACCGCCGGGAAGACCACTGCGGCCTTGGCGACGATGTCCTGGGCGGTCTGCGAGCCGAGGAACTTCACCCAGGCCCACGCGGCGTCCTTGCGCTCGGTACCTGCCCAGATCGTGTCTGCCAGGCCGTTCATCATCGACATCCGCTTGCCGTTGGGACCTTGTGGCAGCCGCGCCAGCTTGGTCTTCACCGTCTTGAAATCGGCGTAGGTGCCGAGCATCCACGAGCCGTTCGGAGTGATCGCGTATCGGCCGGCCGCGTACGCCGTGGTGGCCGAACTGTCGATTCCGGACTTGGCCTGCGCGAGCGTCGGCATGTATCCCTTGGTCGTCAGCCCGCGCCACCAAGCGATCGTCTCGGTGAACTTCGGGTCGCCGTAGAAGAACTTCGTCCCCCAGGGCTCACCCTCGGAGTACTTCCAGCCGTTGCTCGCCGCGTACCAGCTCCAGGTCGTCTGCCCGTCGGCGTCGCCGGCACCACCGAGGCCGAGGCCGTAGACCTTGACGTTGTTCTTGTCGAAACCGGGCTGGTCGCCACGCCGGCCCTTCTTGTCGACAGTCAGCCGAGCGAGGATCCGCTCGAAAGTGCCGCCGTCCTGCGGATTCCAGGTCATCGAGTTGAGCTGCTCGGCGCTGACCCCGGCAGCCTCGGTCAAGGCACTGTTGTAGAAGTACGCCTCGGTGTCCCAGTCCTTCGGCAGCCCGTAACGCTTGCCGTCGGCACCGATCCAGCGATCGGCGAGACCCTTCTGGTAGATGCTGAGATCAACGTTGTCGCGGGCCACGAAGTCGTCGAGCGCGAGCACCTGACCCTTGTCCGCGAACAGCGGGTACTTCGCCGAGTGCGACGTGAACACATCGGGCGCCGTACCGGAGATGAATCCGGTGACGAGTTTGTTCCAGTAGTCGGCCCAGCCGTTCTGCACGAGGTCGACCGAGTACTGCGGATTCTGCTGCTGGAACACCTTGGCGCATTCGGTGTACATCGGCAGCTGACCCGAATCCCACAGCCAGTAGGAGATCTGGCCGGGCGGACGGTTGGCGGCGCCGTTGCTGCAGCCGGCCACCGCGGAGGCAGCGACACCGGCCAGTCCGGCCTTCAGGACGGTCCTGCGTGAGATTGTCATCATTTGATCCCGGAGAAGCCGATGGAGTTGGTGATGCGCTTGGCGAAGGCCAGGAACAGGATGATCATCGGCAGCGCCGCGATCAACGTGCCGGCCATCAGACCGGCCCAGTCCGGACCACCTTGTGGGGTCTGCGAGCGGAAGACGCCGAGGGCGACGGTGAGCACGCGGACGTTCTCCTGCTGCCCGACCAGCAACGGCCAGAAGTAGTCGTTCCAGGAGTTGATGTAGGTCAGGATCGCCAGCGTGGTGATCGGCGCGGCACTCATCGGGATGATCATCCCGAAGAAGATCCGCCGGTGGCCGGCGCCGTCGATCATCGCCGCCTCCTCCAGTTCGCGGCTGATGCCGAGGAAGAACTGGCGCAGGAAGAAGATCGCGAACGGCGTCATGAACGCGCCCGGCAGGATGATGCCGGCGAAGCTGTTCAGCAGGCCGAGGTTCTTGATCAGCACGAAGTTCGGCAGCGTGGTGAAGATCGGCGGCACCATCAGCGCGGCCAGGAAGAGCGCGAAGACCTTGTCCCGGCCGGGCCAGCGCAGCCGCGCGAACGCGTACGCGGCCATCGCGCTGAAGAAGACCTGGCAGACCGTGGTGACCGTTGCCACCACCAACGAGTTGCGCAGGTACAGCCAGAAGTTGACCGAGGCACCGGAACCGCCCTGGGCCTGGGCTTCGGCGATCGTCGACAACCCGAGCACCCGCTTGAAGGCGCCGAGCGTGGTCTCCACCGGCAGCAGCGAGCTCGGGTGCCCGGCCAGTGCGGTGTTGTTGGAGAGCGCCGTACGGAGCATCCAGTAGAAGGGGAAGAGCGTCAGGATCAGCAGAATGATCAGGAACGCCCAGGCCAGAATCCGGCCGAGGTTGAGTGGCCGTCTTGAATTCAACAGCAGGCTCATGCGAGATCACTCTCCTTGGCGCGCAGCAACCGCAGCTGCAGCAGTGAGACGATCGCCAGGATCGCGAACAGCACCATCGCCATCGCGGACGCGTAGCCGAAGTCGAAACGGGTGAACGCACGCTCGAAGATGTAGTAGTAGATGACCCGCGTCGAGTTGATCGGGCCACCCTGAGTCGTGACCGCGACCGTGTCGAAGATCTGGAACGAACCGATCATGGTGACCACCAGGACCATCACCAGAACGGGACGCAGCAACGGCAGCGTGATCCGCCAGAATGTCTTCATCTCCCCGGCACCGTCCACCTCGGCCGCCTCGTAGACGTACGTCGGGATCGTCTGCAGGCCCGCGAACACCAGGAGCGCGGTGTAGCCCATGTGCCGCCAGACGTTGATCCCGGCGATGGTCGGGATCGCCCAGTTCGAGTCGCCGAAGAAGGCGACCGGGTCGATGCCGATCCAGGTCAGTCCCTGGTTCACGATGCCGACCTGGAAGTCGAGCATCCAGTACCAGACCAGCGCGACCACGACGTTCGCGACCAGATAGGGCAGCAGGATCGCGGCCCGGACGGTGATCGACCTGGTCAGCCGGTACATCACCATCGCGATGGCCACGGCCAGGACGGTCTGGACGCCGATGTTGATCACGACGTACTCGAGGGTGACGCCGAGCGCGTTCCAGAAGAAGCTGTCGTGGATCATCCGCTCGTAGTTGTCGAGCCCGTTGAACTTCGGTGCCTCGAGCAAGCTGTACTCGGTGAAGCTCAGGTAGGCGCCGCGCAGGGTCGGCCAGATGTAGAACACCACGAAACCGACCGTGGCGGGCGCGAGGAACATCATCGCGACCTTGAGGTCTCCCAGGCGCCGTCGCTGCTTCGGCGGCGGCGCCTGCTCCCCGTGACTTCGCTTTCCAGGTGGTGCGTTCGTTACGGCAGTCACAGGGGGATCTCCTTTGCTGGGTCGACTGTCAGGTCAGTCGACAGGCGGGTCAGTCGATCGCGGTCACGTCCAGCAGCAGCGCGTGCTCGGGCCACTGCACCGGCAGCTGCACGCCGGCCGCGGCGAGCGCGGCGCCGTTCAGCTCGACGGGCTCGGTCCACGAGAACTTCCAGTGCGTCTTGGGACCCGGCGTCGCGATCGGGCTGACGCGGTAGGTGCGCTGCGGGTCGAGGCCCGGCAGCCGGACCCGGCCGACGGCCGAGGTGACGGATTGCGTCAGCTGGACGGCGGCGTACACGGCGCGGGAGTTGTCCTGGGCAACCACTCCGTGCAGCAGGAAGTCGTCCGGACCACGGTCGGCGCGAACCACCCGGCCAGTGTGCAGCAGCGGCCGCAGTTCCTTGTGCAGCGCGACCCATCCGGCGAGTTCGGTCCGCTCCTCCTCGGAGGCCTTCGTGATGTCCCACTCGATACCGAAGTGGCCGAACAGGGCGGTGATCGCGCGGAAGGACAGCGCCTGGGTGCGGCCGGTGGTGTGTGCCTTCGGCGGGCCGACATGCGAGCCGATCAGCTCCGGCGGCAGCAGGAGCTGCGTGTACCGCTGGATCGTCTGGCGCTCGAGGGCGTCGTTGCTGTCGCTGCCCCAGACCCGGTCGGTGCGCTCCAGGATGCCGAGGTCGACCCGGGCGCCACCGGACGAGCAGGACTCGATCTCCAGGCCGGGGTGGCGGCGCTTGAGTTCGTCGATCAGCCGGTACACGGCGAGCGTCTGCTCGTGGATCCCCGCCGTACCGGTCAGTTGGTTGCCGCCGTCAACGAAGTCGCGGTTGTGGTCCCACTTCAGGTACGCGATGTCGTACTCGGTCAGGATGCTGTCGAGCCGCTCGAGGATGTAGTCGTAAGCAGCCGGTACGCCGAGGTTCAGCCCCTGCTGGTGCCGAGCGGTCGGCGGGAAACGGTGGCCGGTGGCAAGGATCCAGTCCGGGTGCTCGCGGGCCAGGTCCGAGTCCGGGTTCACCATCTCCGGCTCGACCCAGAGGCCGAACTGGAGACCGAGGCCGCGGACGTGGTCGACGAGCGGGTGCAGGCCCTTCGGCCAGATGCCCTCGTCGACGTACCAGTCACCGAGGCCGGCGTGGTCGTCGCGGCGGCCGCGGAACCAGCCGTCGTCCAGCACGAAGCGCTCGGCGCCGACCTCGGCGGCCGCGTCCGCGAGGCCCTTCAGCTTATCCAGGTCGAGGTCGAAGTAGACGGCCTCCCAGGTGTTCATCACGACCGGACGGTCGGTCTGCGGGTGGTGCTCGCGGGACCGCAGGTACTCGTGGAAGCGAGTCGAGATCCGGTCGAGGCCGACGCCGTACGTGCCGTAGATCCACGGGGTGCTGTAGGTGCCCTGCGGCTGCACGCGACCCTCACCGGGCAGCAGGAGCTCGCCACCACCGATGACGGCGTACCCGCTCATCCCGCGCTCGGCGTACGAGCGGTGGTTGCCGCTCCACGCGGTGTGCACGGCCCAGATCTCGCCGTCGGAGAAGCCGAAGCCCTTGGTGCCGGCGAGCAGCAGCAGGGTCGCGTCGGCGCCGGTGCGGCCGCGGCGGTTGTCGCGGATGTGCGCGCCCTGCGTGAACTCGTGCCGCTGCGGGTGCCGCTCGCCGATGTGGCGACCGGTCAGATCGAGCAGCTCGGTCGCCTCGGTCGGCACCGGCAGCGCGAGGGTGAGGCCGTCGACCGTGTACGTCGTCTCGCCCGTGTTCGTGAGGTCTGCCTTGGCCCGGACGAGACCGGAGTCTGTCAGCTCGACGGTCAGGCGAATGGTCAGCCCAGCCTCGGTGTCGGTGGCGTCAACGACAACGCTGTTGTCAGCTTGCGCGACGTCGACGATCCGGAAGCTCGCCGAGAAGTCCTGGCCGTCGCGGTGCCCGTTCAGCCCCGGCAGCCCGAACCAGCCCGCCGAGTACTCCGGCACGATCGCGACCGGCCGGTTCTCGTCCAGCCCGTTCCCGTCCTGGACCGCGCCCGCTCCGCGCCGCAACTCCAGCAGAGCCCGCTCACTCAGTTCGCCCAGATCGGCACCCCAGTGCAGCACCGAGGGCAGCGCCGGCCCCGAGCAGTCCAGCACCAAGCTGACCCCAGCAGCCCGCAGCTGCAGCACCTCAATGTTCGACACTGTTGATTCACTCTGCTTTCTGATTGATTTCAGGACGAAACTATTTACCTCGCCAGCCCGGTTGTCAATGCTTCACGAAGTAAAGTAAGTACCCTAAGCCTCCGCCCGGCTCTCTACAACGCTGCAATCAGCGCGAGAGCCGCGCGCGAACCAGCAAGTCGTGCAGGCCCGCCTCGGCGGTCGAGTTCTCCGGCAGTCGACTGACCGCCTCCGCCTCATCCAACGCCGCCTGCAGCTTCTGCACATCGACCGTCAGCGTGTCGACCGACGGCCCCTCAAGTCCCCCGTGCTCAGCCTCGGCCTTCGCCGCCATCAACTCCGGCAAGTACGCCGGCGCTCCGTCGAGCAGCTCGCGCAGATCCGCCTGAACCACACCGGTCTGCATCAGATGGATCCCGGTCAGCAGCACCCGGAAGGTGTAAAGCAGCGGCTTCAGCTCACCGGTCTTCCCGAAGAACTCCCACTGAGTCTTCGCGAACCCTCGGTAGTGGTGCGCGTGCCACTTGGTGATGCAGCCGGCCGACAGGGCGACCAGTTCCTCGTGTTCCGGCGTACTGAGCACGACCAGCGGTGACAGGACCTGCTCCAGCACGTAGCCGTTCCGCCGCAGCATCAGCCGGGCGAACTTCGCCAGGTCGTGGGTGACGAGGTCGACCTCCGCCTCATTCTCGAACCAGGTCCGATCAAGCGTCTCCGGGCCAGTGCGCAGCCCGACCACCTCGGCGGCCGGGAGCACATGCACCCCGCGCAGGTCTACATCCGAGTCCCTCGACGGGAAGCCGTACAGGTGTGCACCCGAGACTGTTGCGAAGAGCAAGGGGTACGGCTGCTCACCCATGATGTCGCGCAGCTCGGCATAGTCGAGCGTCCGCATGTCACGCGTCATCGATACTCCTTCTCCGGACCGATCGGAGCCAGTCGTCGACCCGGGCCACGTCCGGGATCGCCGGGAGGACTGTACGACGGAGTGCGTCGTCGAGGTCGGCGTGGAGTCCGAGGCGCCATTTCTCGACCTCGTCCCACGGCAGCTCGCCACGCTTCACCGCGAGCAGGCGTTCGCGATAGGGGCCGACGTCAACGACCAACCGGGCCTCGAGCAACAGAGAGCGGGCCGACAGCAACAGACGGATCAGGTGCATGACGTGCTTCCACTTGGGCGCACCGTCGCGCCGGAAGTCCGCTTCCAGCTTCTTGAACTGGCTCAGCACATACCCGGAGTAGGTCTGGTAGGCGAGCTGCGACAGGAAGGCCTGCCGGAGCTCGACCAACTCCGCACCGAGTGCCGTCTGCTGAACGACCAGCGGCGAGTGCAGGACCTCGAGCAGGTTCGGGTTCGCCTTCAGTGCGAGCTCGCAGAACCGCTCGACCTCCCACGAGAACCACTCCGGCTCCGGCCCGTCCACATGCGTCGGCGGCTTCGCCAGCGACCAGAACGACTCGGTCGGCGCGACGAACACCCCACGGGTGTCGGTGTCGGACGTATCCGTGTCGAGCCCGAACGCCCGCGACCCCACCACGACCGCAAAGATCGTGTGCTCCCGCACCAGCAGATCGCCATCAGGCTGAGTCAGCTCGAGCGCCTCGTCCTGGTACGCCGTCCGCAGGCTCAACTGGTCCCGCCGGGCCACCGTCTCCCGACCGTCCACCAGCCGAACCGCATACCGCCCGTCCGGCGTGATCCCGGCAACCCGCCCGGTCGCCCCGCGCTGCGCCGTACCGCCCTGGTCGTCGGGCGCGGCAACCCGCATCACCACCTGTGTCCCCACCGGCAACTGCGGCCCCTCAACAGACATGCCGCCATCCTCCCCCACCCCCGCCCTAACAACAGGACATATACGCCCACTACCCCACCCCCGCACGCTCAGCCGGACCCCCGCAGCCCCGAAACCAGCCACACCTCCTGCCGTTCGGCAGATCACTCGCATATTGACAGTTTTTCCTGTCAAGTGGCAGATTGGGTTCCATGCTGGTCGAGGAGCCGGAGAAGGTGCGGGTGGCGTTGTCGCCAATCCGCCGACGGATGCTGGAGCTGCTGCGCGAGCCGGCGTCGGCGACCCAGCTCGCGACCGCACTCGAGCTGCCGCGGCAGCGGGTGGGGTACCACCTGCGCGAGCTGGAGAAGGCCGGGCTGGTGGAGCTGGTCGAGGAGCGGCAGCGGCGCGGGTTCACCGAGCGGATCTTCCGCGCCGCGACCCTGGTGATCGACCCGGCGGTGATGGGCCAGGCGTTCACCGGGATCCAGGACCAGTACGCCGCCGAGCACCTGGTGGAGGTTGCCGCGGGCACCGTTCGGGACGTAGCCCGGATGCAGAGCACGGCCGATGCCGACGGCAAGCGACTGCTCACGTTCACCCTCGAGACCGAGGTGCGCTTCGCCGAGCCGGGCGATGTCCACCGCTTCACCGACGCCCTGACCGAGGCCGTCCGGCAGGTCGTCGAGCAGTTCGACACCGACAACGGACGGCCCTATCGCCTGATCGCCGGCGGTCACCCGGCACCCCGTCGTACTGGAGGAGAGTCATGACCAAGATCGTGGTGACCGTCGCGGCACCCGTGGAAGCTGTGTGGGACGCCCTGCGGGACAAGGGGAAGATCCGGCACTGGCACGGCTGGGAGTACGAGGGGCCGCAGGGCGGTCTGGAGGAGGAGATCGACCTGATCTACTTCACCCAGGCGGCCGAGGACGGGACGACGCTCACGCTGGGGAACGGCGACGAGTTCGTCGTCGAGCCGGTCGACGGCGGCAGCCGGATCACGCTGACCCGGGCGCCGAAGGGCGCGAACCCCGACTGGGACGCGTACTACGACGACGTCACCGAGGGCTGGATCACCTTCCTGCACCAGCTGCGGTTCGCGGTCGAACGCCATCCGGGCGAGGCGCGTCGTACCTTGTTCTACTCGGGCACCGGTGCGGCGAACCCGATCACCGAGCTCGGCATCCCGGCCGACGAGCTCGATCTGCCGGACGGACGAGTCAAGGCCTCCACCCTCTACACCTCCGACCACCAGGTCGGCCTGGAGGTAGATGCCTGGGGCAACGGTTTGCTGGTGCTCAGCCACATCCCGCCCGGCGAGGCGAAGCCGGAGGGCGCAACCATGGCCATCCTGTCCCTGTACGGCGACGTCGACCGCGACGAGGTCGACGCGCGCTGGCGCGCCTGGTGGTCGGAGCGGTACCCCAAGGGGCTGGAGATGTTCGACTGACGCAGGCGTGACAGTACGCAAACGTGCCAGCACGCTCGGTCTGTTCTTCGTCGGTTACCTGTGAGTACATAGGGGTCCCTCCAGCAAGAGAGGTACCCCGGTGAAGAATCCGCCCAGTTCACTCCGGCTCGCCCTGATCCTTGCGCTCTCCATGACCGGGCTCTGCCTGGTCGCCGCCCCAGCCCGCGCCGACGGCCCCGGCACCGGCACGCCGTACGTGGTCACGCTCGGCGATTCCTACATCTCCGGAGAGGCCGGCCGCTGGGCCGGCAGCTCCAACGACTCCGAGGCACCCGCCGACGCTCTCGGCGCGCACGCCTACCACGACAACGCGAGCGGTACGGCGGAAGCGATCCCGAAATGCCATCGCAGCAGCTCGGCCGAGGCGTTCATCGGTGGGGGCGTCGGCGGCCTCAACCTGTCGTGCTCCGGCGCGCGAACCACGACCGGTACCGGCGACGACTTCAAGCCCGGCATCGACTTCTACGACAACGGCGCCGGCAAACTCGGCCAGGCGAAGGCGCTGCAGCAGTTCGCGACCAGCCACAACGTGCGGCAGGTCGCGGTCTCGATCGGCGGCAACGACTTCAACTTCGCCGCGATCGTCACGCAGTGCGTGCAGGACTTCCTGCTGTCGCCCTCATGGTCGCCCGACTACTGCAAGGACGACTCGTCCGTCGTCGCCAACTTCACGACCGCGAACGTGACCGCAGTCCGCGGCAAAATCGCGACCGCTCTGCAGAACGTGCGGACGGCGATGCGGAATGCCGGGTACGGCGACAGTGCCTGGACGCTCGTCGTACAGACGTATCCCTCACCGATCCCGAACGGAAGCGGCTTCCGCTACGGCCAGACCGGCTACACCCGGCAGAGTGTCGGCGGCTGCGGCTTCTGGAGCGCCGACGCCGACTGGGCCAACAGCACCGCCCTCACCACCATCAACAACACCGTCCGCGCGGCCATCTCCCAATCCGGCCTCGCGAACATCCGTCTACTGGAGCTGCAGTCCGCCTTCAACGGCCGCCGCCTCTGCGAGAAGACAGTCGGCCTGTACGAAGAGGTCGGCCTCTCGTCCTGGACGCAGCCCACAGCGGTCGACAAGACCGAGTGGATCAACCAAATTCGAACTGTCACGACGGTCGGCTCGAATTACTTCATCCAGGAATCTCTGCATCCCAACTACTGGGCCCAACTGGCACTACGGTCCTGCCTCCGCCAGACCTACAGCCAGAACCGCGGCGGCACCTGCACCATCGCGGGCACCGGCCTCACGAACGGCGAGCCCCGCATGACACTTGGTTAATTACAGACTCAACAGTCTCGGTACGGCGTTCGCCCCGCGCGGACGCCGTAACCTGTTGGTGCACTAGTGTTGCGAGTCTCATCAGGGTGGGGGCCCTGGACCGGATGCGGGTGGGAAAGGCAGAATCGCGCCGACGGGGTCGGCTGCCGGGTGGGGTGTTGGTGGATACGGAATTCGCGCTGTCGTTCGGCACGCAGCGCTGGCCCCTGCCCGCCGCCGCCGAGGAGATCACCATCGGCCGCGCCGCGAACGCCGACGTCCGCCTCCCCGCCGAGGACCAGATCTCCCGCATCCACGCGCGTCTGACCCGGGCCGGCGCCACCTGGACCCTCCACGACGCCTCCCGCAACGGCACCGGCCTCAACGGCCGCCGCCTCACCGCCCCCACCCCCCTGACCGACCAGGACCAAATCCACATAGGCCGCGCAGTCCTAACCTTCCACGCCACCCCACCCGCCCCCGGCACAGTCCCCGCCGCGGATGCATCGCCACCGCACCTACGCAGCACGCCCCCGGCGCCCGGCGCATCCACCGGTTTCGTCGACGCACCTCCGGCCCCCGGCATCTCACCGTCCGACGCGCTCGGCCGCCCGCCCGCCTCGGCGGCTTCCCCGGCCGACCTAAGCGGCGAACAGCTCACCCCCGGCGCAGCGCCATCCGGCCGGTTCGGTACGCCGCCCGCCCAGCAGCCGCCCAGCCCTCCGCGCGCGGACCCGGCGACCGGCGTACCCGCAACCCCGGCCACCCCACCTCCGCCGGCGAGCGCACCTCCTTACACTCCGCCGGTCACATCGGCAGCACCCCAGTCCCCTCCAGGTGAAAACGGCTCCAACCAGAACAGGTGGAACGCCGACTCGGAAAGCTCCTGGGGTGAGGCAGGTAGCGCCCGCGAAAACGCCGACTCGGACCGAGGCGGATGGGATGACGGGGCTCGCCCTCGGGCGGATGAGCAAGGCGGGAATGAGGCACACGCTCAGCGGGCCGGTTCGGCTCAGGGTAGGTGGGACGAGGCGGTCCCGGGCCGTGAGGGTGAGCGCAATCTCGGGCCCAACCAGCGGGAGTGGAACGACGGCGCCCGTGCGGGTTCGCCCGACGACTCCGGTCAACTGAGCCCGTCGTCCACCACCCCGCCTCCGCCCGCGCCTCCCAGGCCGCTCACCCCCCGCCCGGCCCCCACGACCCGACCCCCGTCCAGGGAATCCGCAACCGGCTCAGCCCATTCCCGAGCAACTCCATCCAGTTCGCACCCATCGGCCCCGGACGCCTCGGGCCGGGATGCATCGGGCTCGGACGGAGTGGGCCCGGACGGATTGGGCCCGGACGCATCCAGATCGCGGGTTTCCGGCGCGCGTCTGCCCGGCTCGACGGCTGCGGCTGCGGCTGCGGCTGCGGCTGACTCTGCGCCTACCGACTCCCCCTTTGCTCCGGCCCAGCCGACCCAACCCGCCCAGCCGACCCAGCAGGCCGAGCCGGCCCAACCCGCCCAGCGGGCCCAGCCTGTCGACGAAGACGCCGTACCGCGTAACGAGCCGTATCCGGCTGACCGGGCCAGCGTTAGCCAGCCGAACCCCGCCGACGCGAGCAACAGCGCGTCCTGGCCCGGCTACCCCTCCGCGGACTACCTCGACTCGGCCCGCTCCCCGCTGTCCGGTGGCGAACGTGCCCAGATCGCCCAGCCCGATCCCCCGCACCCCGCCTGGCCCGATCGCCCGGACTACCCGGATTACCCCGACGACCCAACCCCCAGTCGCCCGGCATCCAGACCGACGCCCCGCCCAGAACGCCGTACCCGCGAAACCGCCGAAGCCGAAGTCGGCCAGGTCCGCCTCGCCCGCGTGCTCGCGATCGCCGGCGCGATGCTGGCAGTCGGCCTCGTCATCAACCTGATCGCCACCTTCCTCGCCGACGGCCCCGGCGGCATGCTGCGCTGGCTGATCGCGCCCACGCTCGCACTTCTCGGCGCGATGACGTTCGCCGTCCTGGACGCCGTCAACCCCGCCGAACGCGAACCCGGCCGCTTCGACGTCTCCGTCATCGTCGCGATCGCCGCCGTACTGCTCGGTGTCGGCGTCGGCGGCTTCGCGATCACCGCCGGAACCGAGTACGCCGCCGGCTACCTCAGCGGCAACGAGACCGGCGAGGACCGCCTGATCAAGCCGGTCAGCAAAACCACCGCCGGTCTGACAGTCACGGTCGACAACGTCACCAACACCAGCCACTTCACCCGGATCCGCATCACCGTCACCAACAAGGGCAAGGACCCGGTCAACCTCCCCCTCGACGGCAACGCAACCTTCACCAGCGCCGAGGGCAACTCGATCCGCGCCGACGGTTCGCGCAGCGACTGGCCCCAGCAGTTCGCCGTCGGCCAGTCCGCCAAGGGCACGATCGTCTTCCGCGGCCACCTCCCGAAGGGCCAGAAAGCCGCCACCCTCACCCTCCGCCCCGGCGACACCCCGATCGTCCTCGGCGGCATCCCCCTCAGCAACTAACCGTCGGTAACGACACGTCATAGTCGCCCAGCCGACCCACCGCATGCCTGAACCCCGACCACCGCGGCGCCGACCGGTGCACATCTCCATGTCCTTACCGACAACGTCGCGCAGATCTCGACCGGCAGCGTGCATGGGTGGCTGGTCGCCGCTTCGGCCGATCAAAGACGGGATGGCGGGCCGATCGGATGGCTGAGGGGGATGGCACCCTCGGCGATCACGCGTGCGTCGCCTGAGGTTGCCGGGCTTCGGTTCCGGTCCGGGAAAGACGGCCAGCGACCGAAGCTCCCGCCGCCTGGGGTTGCCGAGCTGGGGGTGCGGAGGGCGCGAGGGGGGCTTGAACAAGCAATGACCTGTGCCGGCCCACCGGATCCTGTGCAAACCTCCGGTTCATGGCTCCTCGGGAGGGCGCATGCGGCAACTGGGCACCGCTCTTCCGACCTCGGCCAACTTCTGGGGGTACGGAGGGTGCACGGGGGGCTTGAACAAGCAATGACCTGTGCCGGCCCACCGGATCCTGTGCAAACCCCCGGTTCGTGGCTCGTCACCAGATACATCAACAATCGATCTGGTTCAACTAGATCGATTGTTGATATGTTCACCCCATGACCGCCGTGGATACCGAGCGTCTGACCCGAGTGATCGTGGACTTCAACACGATCTTCATCCGGCTTCCGTCCGTCCAGCGCTTCAACTTCTCCACCCTCTCGGTGCTGCACACGCTGTCGCGGAGCGGCCCGCTGCGTCTCACCGACCTCCTCGCGACCGAGCAACTCAAACAACCGGCCCTCACCAGCCTCGTCGCGAAGCTCGAACAAGACGGCCTGGTACGCCGACGCCCGGATCCAACCGACGGACGCGCGATGCTGCTGTCGCTGACCCCGGCCGGTAGCCGCGCCGTCCGCTCCCGGCACACCAGCCGCGTCAGCAAACTCACCCAGCTCGTCGACCAGTTGACCGACGCCGAACGCGCTGTACTCGCCGAATCCGTCGACGTACTCGCCCGCCTGACCGAGCTCGCCGAAGATGCCTAAGGCAACCATGAACCTGGAACCCACCCCGATCCACGTCCCCGAAGACGTCCTCGACGATCTGCGCCACCGCCTCCGCGCAACCAAATGGCTGCTCGACGCCGGGAACGACGACGGCTTCTACGGCGTACGTCGTACCGACCTGCAAGCACTCGCCGAGTACTGGGCGGACGGCTACGACTGGCGTGCCGCCGAACGCGCGATCAATGCCTACGACAACTACCGCGTCGACGTGAGCGGCGTACCGGTGCACTTCCTGTACAAACCCGGCGTCGGCCCGGCGCCGATCCCGCTGATCCTCAGCCACGGCTGGCCGTGGACGTTCTGGCACTGGTCGAAGGTGATCGACCAACTCGCCGACCCGGCAGCGTACGGCGGCGATCCGGCCGACGCCTTCGACGTCATCGTGCCGTCCTTGCCAGGCTTCGGATTCTCGACCCCGACCAGCCCGGACATGAACTTCTGGAAGATCGCCGACGTGTGGCACGAGCTCATGACCGGAGTCCTCGGACACACCCGGTACGCCGCCGGCGGCTGCGACGTCGGCGCGCTGGTGACCGGTCAGCTCGGGCACAAGTACGCGGACGAGCTCTACGGCATCCACATCGGCTCCGGCCTGAAGCTGTCCTTCTTCAACGGCGACCGAGCCTGGGACCTGACCGGCGGAAACCCGCTCCCGGACAACCTCCCGCCCGCCATCCACGACGGCGTCATCGCGTTCGAACGCCGGTTCGCCGCGCATCTCGCCGCGCACGTCCTGCACCCGAGCACCCTCGGCTTCGGCCTCGCAGACTCCCCCGCCGGCATGCTCGCCTGGATCCTCGAACGCTGGCAGAGCTGGTCCGACGGCGCCCCCTTCACGCCCGACGACATCCTCACCCACGCGACGATCTACTGGGCCGGCAACGCGATCGACACCTCGATCCGCACCTACGCCAACAACAACCGCTACCCCTGGACCCCGTCCCACGACCGCCACCCCGCCGTCGAGGCCCCCACCGGAATCACCTTTGTCGGCTACGAGAACCCACCCGGCATCACAACCCCCGAGGCCCGCGTCAACCACTTCCTCACCAGCGACCGAGCCCCCTGGTACAACCACACCAACCTCACCGCCCACCCCACGGGCGGCCACTTCATCCCCTGGGAACTCCCCACCCAATGGACCACCGACCTGAGAACGACGTTCCGCCCGCTCCGATAGCGCCCCCGGCAGGCGATAGATTCCCCGCATGCCCCTTCCGCGCAGAGTCTCTTCCAGGACAGGCGTTCCGCTGATCGTTGCCTCGGTCACCGTTCTCGCGCTCGCCCTGTCCGCGTGCTCCATAGTGCCCAAGATCGAACCTGGCGACTCCAGCACGCGGCCGACGCCGAAGCCGGTCGCTCAGCCTACGACTCCCGATCCGCGTCCCACCCGGCCACCAATGGCCGAGCCCCCGGTCGCGAAGGTCGGCCGGCCGATCACGCTGTACGACACGGGGAACGTGGACCTCCGCAGCTACGACCCACCGAAGTGGGCCTCGGCCGTCATCACCGTGACGTCGATCAAGACCCTGAAGACCGTTCCGGGCATCCCGGCCAAGATCCGGCCTGCCCCGCACACGATGTATGCCCTCGCCGACGTCCGGACGACGATCACCGCGGACCCGTTCACCCTCTGGAACGACCACTTCCACTTGACCGCCCCCGACGGCACCGAGTACCCCCGGGACCTGAATGCCGCCTACCTCGCCGACGCTTTCCGCGACAGCACGAGCTCCAAGATGCTCGAAACCAAGGGCGCCCTCGGCCCCGGCGACGGCCTACTCCTGTTCTCGATCCCCGACACGGGCCTCCCACCCGGCACCAAACTCACCGCAGAACTCTGGAAAGGCAACGCCTGCAGTTGGCAACTCCCCTGAACCTCCACACCCCAGGCGGGTGTGTCACCCCGAATCGGACCTCAAAGCACTGGGGGCATGGAAAAATCGGTGCCCTGAGATGAGGAGATGATGATGACAGCAGTTCCACTGCCGCCCGCCCATCTGCTCACCGTCGGTGAGTATGCCGAACTCGGCGAGGACAGCTCCGGCCGGTCCGAGCTGATGGAAGGCAATCTCGTGATATCGCCGGGCCCAGGCCCGGATCACACCATGGCTGCGCTGCGGATCGCCCTGCAGTTGATGCCGCAGTTGTCACCGGATCTCGAGGTCATCACCGATGTGGACATCGATCTCGAGCTCACTCCGGCCGATCAGCCCGGATTCTCGCGTCGGCCCGACGTCATCGTCGTACGCCGCTCCGCCCGCCCGCGGGTCAGGGCAGAGGGTGGGCTGATCCGGGCGTCCGAGGTGCTCATCGTGGTCGAGATCGTCTCTCCGGGATCACGCCGTACGGACAACGTCGTCAAGCGGGCCGAGTATGCCGACGCCGGGATTCCGCACTACTGGATCGTCGACATCCAGGATCCGATCTCACTGCTGGCGTGCCATCTGACCGACAAGTTCGGCTATCTGGACGACCAGGTCGTCGGCGGTACCTTCGCGAGCACCAGCCCGTTGGCAGTGACTCTGGAACTGGGCGACCTGCGCTAGGTTCCTGCGTCGCCTAGCCGTTCTTCCTGGCCATTTCGGCGAGGGTGGCGTTGACGGGCACCATGACCCGGGCTGCGGCGAGCATTGCCTCGTCGACGGACTGGCCGGCGGCGATCGCGTTGTCGAACGCCTGGCCCGCGGCGAGACAGTCGTCGACGGTCTGCGTCTGGAAGCGCAGCCTCCAGATCGCCTGGCGGCGCATCTCCTTGCGGGTCGCGTCGCCCTGGATCTTCATCTCCTTGAGCAGGTTCGCGTACTGGGCCGGGGTGAAGGGATCCCGCCAGTTCGGGTGGGCCTTCGCCCACTTCTCCCAGGTCATGTTGACCCAGTTGCGCGGCCCGTCGTCGCGGCCGTTCGAGACGAGTCCGTTGCGGCCGTTCTTGTACGCCGTGACCTGCTTGGCCGCCGCGGGCGACAGGTCCCGGTCCCCGATCGCGATCGCGTGGGTGTGCCACGGCCAGTCCGCCTGGGAAGGATCGCGGATCCAGGACGCGAACCCGACCTGCCGGGTCGCGCTCCGGATGCGCTCACGCCTGACCCTCGGGAACAGCATCCCCTTCGCGTCCTTGAGCGAGATGTCCACCGCCCCGCCGCCGTCATGCGTACCCGCGGACCCTTGGACACCACCCGGGTTGTACGAGCCCTGGGTCAGAACGAACGTCAGGTCACAGACCGACTCGGCGGCCTCGATCATGTCGATGGTGCGTTGGTTGAGGCGGACGCCCCGGTACCTGAGGATCTTCTGCATGTGCTGCCTCACTCCCTCGATGCGCTACGTCCCAGCTAACAGCACGCCGGGATCAGGCGGTACCGACAACGTCTCCAGGACCGCTGATGTCAGCAGGACCCGGAACGGATCAGGCTTCGCCGGCTCGAACATGTACGGCACCGGCCTGCCCTGTACGGCGAACTCGTCGACCAGATCGCGGACCCGCGCCTGCCACCCCCGACTGGCCAACCACTTCTCGGGCGCAGCGTCCGGACCGCCTTGGTCGGAGTTGACGAACAGCTCGGCGACGGCTTGGTCGGCTGGATCCGAGATCGGCACCTCGCTCAGTCGGCTGCGGCGGTTGAAGTATTCCGCGGCGAATCGGCTGCCCGGCGCGGACACCGAGGTGATCAGGTCGAGCAAGGCATCCGACTGGGTCGAGTCCAGGTACATCAACAACCCCTCGGCCAACCACGCCGTCGGACGATCTTCGTCGAACCCCGCAGCCCGCAGCGGCTCGAGCCAGTTCACTCTCAGGTCAACCGCGACAGGTACGCGCTCAACCGGGCAGGTGAGCGCACTCCGAGCCAGTACGTCGTTCTTGAAGTCGTGCACCTGCTGCGTATCGAGCTCGTACACGGTTGTTCCGCTCGGCAACGGCAGTCGCCAGGCGCGGGTATCCAGCCCGGCCCCGAGGAGCACGAGCTGACGGCATCCAGCAGCCGCGGCCTGTTCGACGTACTGGTCGTAGAACGGCGTCCGGCCGGCGAAGTAGGCATAGAGGCCGATCCACAGCGCCGATGATCCGTCGTCGCGGGCGGGACCGAGCCGCGGCAGTCTGCCCTCGGCGTCGTCCGCTCCCGCCACGGCCGCGATGAAGAGCGCGGCCTGCGGGTCCGTGAACAACGCATCGCTCCGCCGCGATTCCTGCGCTCGCGCATAGGCAGTGATCAGCGCGGTGCTGCCGACGCCTTCCGGCAGGCTCGCAGGGCGTTGCGTGGTCATTGGCTCCCCCAGTGCACCGATGGACGGCATCGGCCACAGTACGGTCGGACCCGTGGATCAGTTCATGCTCGGGATCGATATCGGTACGACGGCCGTCAAGGTGATCCTCTTCGACCCGACGGGCCTGCCTGTTCGGGCACACGCGACGCCGTACGGGATCGAGCGCCCACGATCGGGGTGGGCCGAGCAGGATCCTCTCGCCTGGTGGCAGGGCTGCCAGGACGGGATTCGCGCCGTAGTGGACGGCATACCGGCTGGTGCGGTGCGCTCGACCGGAGTGGTCAGCCAGGTGAACACTCACGTCTTCGTGGACGAGGATCTCGCGGTGCTCGGACCGGCGATCATCTGGCAGGACCAGCGCTGCGCCGCGGTCGCCCGCGAACTCGACGGGCGACTCAGCGCCGCGGACAAGCTGCGGATCTGGGGCGGGCCGGTTGTGCTGGATGCATCCTTTGCCGGGGCGCGGGCCGTCTGGTTCGCGCGCACCGAGCCGGAGCTATGGGCTCGGACGCGATGGGTCCTCAGCCCGAAGGACTTCGTGCTGGCGAAGCTGACCGGCCAGGTCGCGACCGACATGATGTCCGGTACTCGAATCAGCAGCCCCGACGGCTATCTCCCCGAGGCCGTCGCGCTCGCCGACGGGTTGGCCGAGCGTCTGCCGCCGATCCGCACCCCGGAGTCCGTGTTGACCTCGACTTCTGACCTGGGGACGGTCGTGGTCGGCACCATGGACGCGTACGGCGCTGTGTTCGGCAGCCGGACCACCGAGCCTGGCCGCGGCATGATCTCGTGCGGTACGTCGCTCGTCGTCGCGGGCGCATCGCGACAGTCGCTGCCGTCGGCAGGGATCGTCACTTTCCCGCCACGCAACGGTTTGTCGGTCCACGCGGGCCCGACGCAGGCCGCCGGCGACGCGGTCCGCTGGTGGAGCCGGGTGTCCGGGCTGACCATCGAGGACGTCTTCGCCTCGGCTCGCGAAGGGCGGCCCGGGCCGATCTTCACGCCGTACCTGGCCGGCGAACGCGCCCCGCTCTGGGATCCCGACGTCCGCGCCAGCTTCCTCGGCCTCACCTCCGGTACGACGCAGGCGGACCTCTCCCGCGCCGTCCTCGAAGGCGTGGCCCTGTCCGCCCGGCACGTCCTCGAAGCCGTCGAACAAGCCTGCGGCACGGCCTTGTCCACGGTCAGCCTCTCCGGCGGCGGAGCCCGCGACGACCTCTGGTCCCAGCTGTACGCCGATGCTCTCGGCCGACCGATCGAGCGGCTGCTCGTCCCCGACAGCGCCGCCCTCGGCGCGGCCCTCCTGGGTGCCGTAGGCGACGGAACCTACCCGGACATCGAGACCGCCGCCGCGACCACCGTCCAGGTCGACCGCACCTTCCTCCCGGCGGCAAGCCCCGACCTGCGGTACGACGTCTACCGGATGTCCTACGGAGCGCTCCGCGAGATCCACGAGCGGCCAGCTGAAGATACGTATCTTCAGCGCTCGTGAGGCTTCTTTGGCGGTCGCTGCGGATACGCTTCTGCAATGAGTATGAAGTCGACGGTGATCGTGGCCCTCATCCCCTCCGCGCTGATCCTGATCGTGATCATCGTGGGAGTGATCTTCGGGCCGCGCCGCTACGCCAAGAGGAACGCCGTCCCGACCGTCACCGCGATCGACCCGGACCGGGTCGACATCGCCCGCGGTATCGCCGCCTCGATGCTCCCGCCGCACCAGCATCCTGACGACCGCACGCTCTCCCAGATGCTCGCCTTCTGCGACAACCGCAAGAAGATCCGCGCCGCCCAGCACCTCCAGGCCCAAACCGGCGCCGACCTCGCCGTCGCCCGCCGCATCGTCAACCTCCTCGCATGACCCACACCCAACTAGGCCTCCTACTCTCCGTAGGCCCCCTCGCCCTGATCGCCCTCTCCGCAATCGCCTTCCGCCTCCTGGGCCCCGGCCGCTCCCCCAACCGCCCAACCCCCACAACCATCGACCCCGTACGCCTGGACCTGGCCCGCGCGATCGCCGCCACGATGCTCGCGCCACATCAACTCCCCGACGACAACACCCTCGCCCAGGCCCTCCAGCTCCGCGACAACCGCAACCCGACCCACGCCGCCAAACTCCTCAGATCCCGAACCGGCGCCTCCCTCACAGACACCCGCCGCCTCCTCAACCGCCTCCCGTAAACGGCGCGGTGGCGCGATCCCGTAGATCAGCGGGGATGTACTGCCAAATAGCGGCAGCCATTCCCCGCAAAGCGGGCTTAAGGCGGGTCGTCGCCGCCGGCACAACCTGGCATCGGCCAAGGCGCCACAAACGCAAAATCCGCAGGTCAGATGTTCTCTGACCTGCGGATTCACGAGGGGTGGAGGTGGCGGGAATCGAACCCGCGTCCTTCAGTGTTGCCTCAAGGCTTCTCCGAGCGCAGTCTGTTAGTCGCTTTTCTCAGCCTCAGCGCTCTCACAGACACGTCGCTGACAGGCTCAGTCACTGTAAATGTCCCGTGTTAACCCCGTGACCGGGTTAACAAAGCAAGCTCCCTAGCTGAGGCCAGGAACCGGGTCGGAAGCACCCCCGGGCTGACCGCTTCTTAAGTGCTCAGGCCGTCAGGCGGCGAGAGCGAAGCTATTACGCTGCGAATTGGCAGTTATTGTTTTCCAGAGATCGTTTACGAGATAACCCTGGATCCTCGGCTCGCTTCACTTGAAACTAACATCCAAAGTCGAAACCGTTCACCCCCTGTTGAGTTTTCAAACTCCTACCCCGTACTGCGGGCAGGTCATCCACTCTAGCAAGTCCAACAAGCTGCTCGCACCTGGGATTCCCCTACTTCACCATGCGGAGCGTGAAGGGGTAGCGGAAGTTGGAGCCGGCCGCGGTCGCGATGCCGCCCACCCCGGTCAGGATGAACCACATCAGGCCGAGGATCGGGAACAGGAATCCGATCCAGCTGCCCACGATGCCGGTCGTGATACCGAGGGCCGCGAAGGCCAGGGCCGCGGTGATCTGGAAGTTCAGCGCCTCGACCGCATGCCGCCGTACGGCGGGGTTCTGCTTGCCGGCGGTGGCCACGACCAGCGCGGGGCCGACGAAGAACGTCGGGTAGCCGAGCCAGTGGGCGACCGTGCCCATGCCGCGACCGTCGCTGTTGTAGCGCTGCAGCGGGGCCGGGCGGCTGAACGCGGCCGGGACCTGGGTGGGGATCGGGCGCGCCATCAAGCCGTCGAACGTGCTGTTCAGCTCGGCCCGGGTACGCGCCTTGAGCGCCATCTCGACCCGGGTGTCGAACTCGAACTTGTCGACCCGGCCGTCGGCGTACATCTCTTGGAGGATCTCAACGGCCCGATCCCGTTGATCGTGGGTGACCAGCAGCTCTGAAGTGGACATGTATCCACTCTCTCCGCCCGAGGCCGCCCACCCCATCGGGTGCGCCCCGGATGCACCCCTGACCCGACCCGGAAGCGCGTCCTTGACTTCAAGCGCTTGAAGTTTGTCAGGCTGAGGACATGTTCACCATCCAGGACGTCTCCCGGCGCTCCGGCCTGAGCGAGCCGACGGTCCGGTACTACGAGCAGGTCGGGCTGATCGGGCCCATCCGGCGCGACGAGAGCAGCGGGCATCGCCGGTACGACGAGGCGGACCTCCACACGCTTGAATCGCTGGCATGCCTGCGGGCGACCGGCGTCGGAATCGAGGACATGCGCGTCTACGAGGCCAACCGCGCCCGCGGCCGAGCCGCCGCCGCTGAGCAGCGGGATCTGCTGCTCCGGCACGCGGAACGGATCGAGGCCGAGATCGCGGCCCAGCACGTCCGCCTGGAGTATCTGCGCGTCAAGGCCGCCCTGTGGGAGGCCCGCGACCGCCGCGACGCGGCGGCGGAGGCCGCAGCGGTTGAACGAACCATGGAAGTCATCACGAGATTGGAAGTTGTCCGATGAGCCCCACCCTGGTCACCGGTGGATCCGGTTACCTCAGCACTCACCTGATCGCGCAGTTGCTCGATCAGGGCCACGAAGTGCGCACCACCGTCCGCGATCTCGACCGCGGACCCGAACTCCGGGCCGCCATCCGCCGCGGCGGCGCCGACGACTCCGGCCTGGAGATCGTCACCGCCGATCTGTCCTCGGACGACGGCTGGGACGCGGCGGTCAAAGGCGTCGACGAGATCCACCACGTCGCCTCCCCGATCCCGCTCGTTCAGCCCGACGACCCCGAGGACCTGATCCGCCCCGCACGCGACGGCGCCGTCCGCGTACTACGCGCCGCCCGCGACGCCGGTGCCCGTCGGGTCGTGCTGACCTCGTCCTTCGCCGCCGTCGGCTACACGCCGAAGCCGAGTGCCGAGTTCACCGAGGACGACTGGACCGACCCCGATACGCCCGGACTGGCGCCGTACCCGAGGTCGAAGACGATCGCCGAGCTCGCCGCGTGGGAGGTGCTCCGAAACGAGAGCACTGATCTCGTCGTCATCAACCCCACCGGGATCTTCGGCCCCACCCTGACCACGAAGCTGGGCTCCTCGGCCCAACTGATCAAGGCGATGCTCGACGGCACCATGCCCGTCGCACCCCGAGCCCGCTTCGGCATCGCCGACGTCCGCGACGTCGCCGACCTCCACCTCCGAGCCATGGCCGCACCCCAAGCAGCCGGCAAACGCTACCTAGCCGTCTCGAACGACCCCGCCACCAGCTTCCTCGAGATCGCCGCCCTCCTCCGCACCCGCCTAGGAGCAACCCAAGCCCCCACCGAAGAGTCCCCCGGCACCGAGCCCCCACGCCCGATCATCCACAACACCCGAGCCCGCACCGACCTAGGCTGGCAACCCCGCCCGTCCGAACAAACGATCCTCGACACAGCCCTCAGCCTCCGCCGCCTAGCGCTCTGATCACGCCCGAGCGGTCGCCCTCCAGGCTGCGGTGACGCACCCTTCCTCCCAGTGCCACCACCCCTGTGCGCCGCCATGCTCGAGCAGCGCCCGGATCTTCGGCAGGTTTGCCTCAGGCGGAACATCCAGTGCCACCATCCGGTACTGCGCGAGACCTTCGCCTGTGGTGCCAAGACTGTGGAAGACTTTCAGCACGCTCTGCCGGGCGGCAGCTGAGCCGTCGTCCTTCAGCACGATCAACCGGATGGTGCAGTTCTGCGACGGCTGGACCTTCTCGCCGGCCCACAGCACACCTTCATTGTCGGGCTGGACCCCGATGATGTCGTCGCTGGCGACTCCTCGGACGAACCAAGGCGTGTTGTCCAGCCGGACCGTGCCATTACCCAGGTCGACCGCCCACATGCTCTCGACACTCGCAGGCGGCCAGCCATCGTCATCCACCTCCAGACGGAAGTGGACCTTGACGTGATCCTCCCTGACGCCCGTCACTGAGCTGCGACAGCTTAGTCGCGGCGGCGGGTTCGGTCGGAGAGGGCTCGCTGGGCTTCTCGGCCGGCTTGGCGTTCGGCGAGGGCGTGGCGTTTGTCGTAGTCCTTCTTGCCTCGGCCGGTGGCCAGCTCGACCTTGACGTAGCCGTCCTTGAAGTAGAGGGACAGCGGGATCAGCGAGACGCCCTGCTGCTCGACGGCCTTGACGAACTTGGCCATCTCGTCCTTGTGTAGCAGGAGTTTGCGGGCACGCCGCGGTTCGTGGTTGGTCCAGGTGCCGTGCGTGTACTCCGGAATATGCATTCCCTGCAGCCACAGCTCGTTACCGCGGACAGCGGCGAACGCGTCGACGAGGGAGGCCCGGCCCTGCCGCAGGGACTTCACCTCGGTCCCCGTCAGCACCAGGCCGGCCTCCACGACATCCTCGATGTGGTAGTCGTGTCGCGCCTTCCGGTTCTGCGCGATCGGCTTCTGCTGGCCGGTCTGTTTCACCATCCGACCAGTATCTCAGACCAGCTACAACCACTTCATCGGATTAACCACCCGACCGTCCTGGTAGACCATGAAGTGCAGGTGGCAGCCGGTCGAGTACCCGGTGGTCCCGACGTACCCGATGATCTCGCCACGAGTGACACGGTCGCCCACGTTGGCCTTGTAGCGGGACAGGTGGTTGTAGACGGTGGTCACGGACGAGCCGCCGATCACTCCGTGTGAGACGAACAACCGGTTCCCGTACCCACCGTTGTAGTACTTGTCGGTGACGCGACCACTCGCCGCGGCACGGATCGGCGTACCGCAGCCGGCGCCGAAGTCGGTACCGTCGTGCAGCTTCCAGTAGTGCAGGATCGGGTGGTACCGCATCCCGAACGGCGACGTGATGTAGGTGTCGATCGGCTTGCTCAGCCGCCCGCCACCGTCGTCCGGGTCGTTCGGGACCGGGCGCGGCGGCCGGCCCTCGCGGCGGGCCTTGTCGCGCTCGGCCTTCTCCCGGGCGGCCTTGCGGCGCTCAGCAGCCGCCTTCTCGGCACGGGCCCGGGCGATCAGGACCTGCTCGACCTTGGTGCGCTCGGCAAGCAACGCGTTGTACTGCGCCTGCTCGGAGTTCTTCTCGCGCTCGGCACGCTTGTAGAGGACCTGCTTCTCCGTCGTCACCGCCTGCGCCTCGGCCTTGTCGGCCGCGACCTGCTGGGTCAGCTCGGTGACTTCCTTGACCGTTCGCGCCGACTCGGCCCGCGCGGCCGCGGCGGACTGCTCGGCGGCGGCGACCTTCACCTGCTTGCTGGCCAACTGTGCCTGCGCGTTGTTCAGGTTGGTGATCGCGTTGCCCTGGATGCCGAACACGTTCCGCTGCACCTGGATGCCGGTGGCAACATCCGACGGCGACGCTCCCTGCAGCGCGATGCTGAGCCCGACCAGACTGTTCTGTTGCTGGTACGCCGACCGTACGGCGCGACCGGCCAGTGCTCGTTTCTCCGCGATCTGCTGGATCCCGGCCTCGACGTCGGCGACTGCCGCCCGGAGCGCCTGTTCGGCCTGCGCGAGCTTGCTTGCGGCAACGACATCGGCCGCCTTGGCAGCGGCGAGCCGGCCCTGGGCAGCGGCGTACCGGGTCTGGACGACCTTCAGCTTGGCGTCGGCGTTGGTGTACGCCGTGATCGCCGAGCCGAGCTGATCGGACGCCGCGGCCAGGTCGGCCTTGGACTGGCCGATCTGGGCGTCGAGTTCCTTCTTCTTCTTGGCTGGATCGGGCGGATCCGCCTGTGCGGACGGAACCGCCGCCAGTGCTCCGGCGGACAGGGACAGGACAAGGCAGCATGCGGCAACGACCGTCTGCCGCCCCTGCGATCTCGTGCTGGAACGCGGGCGCGGTCTGGCCGGGGTGCCGGTGCTGTCGTCTCGCTTGATGCTCGCCCGCTCACGCGGGTCTGCACCGGGGAAGTGCGGGACCACAGGTCGACCCCTTGCTTTGGGTTTCAGTTGTCGTGCAGAGAGACTTCTCCTGCACGATAAGTCACCCGGGTCAGACTTTGAGGTATTTCCGCGTTGTCAGGAATGTCGGGATCACGGCGAGGATCAGGCCGACGATCACCATGATGAGCGTGGCACGGAAGGTTTCACTCGCGCCGACCCACTGCCAGACCTTGAAGGTTTCCTGGGCGCGTCGCATCACCACGAAGTACACCCCGAGCCACAAGGTGCCGCAGGCAAGCACCGCGCCGATCAGCGCGGCCAGGATCGCCTCCAGCAGGAACGGCAGCTGGATGTAGAAGTTCGAGGCGCCGACCAGCCGCATGATCCCGATCTCCCGCCGTCGCGCGTACGCCGCCAGCCGGATCGTGTTCGAGATCTGCATCAGCGCGGCGATCAGCAGCAACGCGGCACAGATGTACGCGCCGTACTGGACGCCTTCGAGGGCCTTGAACAGTGGATCGAGGTACTGCCGCAGGTCCTGCACGTTGTCGACGCCGGGCAGGCCGGCCACCGCGCTGACCAGGTTCTGGTACTGCTTGGGGTCGCGGAGCTTGACCCGGTACGACTCCTGCATCTGGTCGACCGTGACCGTCGAGACGATCGGCGAGTCCTTGTACAGCTTCTGGAACTGCGCGAACGCTTCCTTCTTCGACTCACCGAAGACGCCGTCGGGCGCGGTGTCCGGATTCGACTCGATCGCCTGGCGGATCCGGTTCTTCTGGTCCTGCGTCACCTCGGCACCCGAGCAGCCGCGCCCGGTGGTGTCCTTGGTGCACATGAAGACCGAGATCTGGATCTTCCCGTACCAGTTGCCCTTCATCAGCCCGACCTGCTCGTTGGCCAGCAGCGCGCTGCCGAACAGTGCGAGCGAGACCCAGATCGTGACGACGACCGCGATCGTCATCGACAGGTTCCGCTTCAGGCCGATGCCGAGGTCGGAGAGAATGTAGTTCAAACGCATTGTTCAGTCAGTCCCTGGATCGGTCCCGGAGTCGGGGGCAACGGTCAGTGCTGGTAGCCGTAGACGCCACGCGACTCGTCGCGGACGACATGACCGTTCTCCAGCTCGATCACGCGCTTGCGCATCTGGTTGACGATCGACACGTCGTGGGTGGCCATCACGACGGTGGTCCCGGTCCGGTTGATCCGGTCGAGCAGCTTCATGATGCCCTCCGAGGTCGCCGGGTCCAGGTTTCCGGTGGGCTCGTCGGCGATCAGGATCATCGGCCGGTTCACGAACGCGCGCGCGATCGCGACCCGCTGCTGCTCACCGCCGGACAGCTCGTCGGGCAGCCGGTCCTGCTTGCCCTCGAGCCCGACCAGCTCCAGCACCTCGGGAACCGTCTTCCGGATGTGCTGGCGCGGCTTGCCGATCACCTGCAGCGCGAACGCGACGTTCTCGGCGACCGTCTTGTTCGGCAGCAGCCGGAAGTCCTGGAACACCGTTCCGATCTGCCGCCGCATCTGCGGCACCCGCCAGCTCGCGAGCCGGTTCAGGTCCTTGCCGGCCACCATGATGTGACCCTTGGACGTCCGGTACTCACGCAGGACCAGGCGCAGGAACGTCGACTTGCCGGACCCGGAGGTACCGACGAGGAAGACGAACTCGCCTTTCTCGATCTCGACGTTGACGTTCAGCAGAGCGGCCTTGGTCTGGCCCTCGTACGTCTTGGAAACATTCTCGAAGCGGATCACGGGTTCATCCGGCCGTGGTCGGGAACAGGGAGCGGGGTAGCGGTAACCACGAGGTGCACCGTACGCCACCAAGGCGGCCGCGTTCAGCCTAGCCCTTCCCCGGCGTGCCGCCGACCACCCTCGACAGTCTGCAACGATTCGATCAATTTGTATATACAGAGGTAGCGGCGTATATATACAGAGACATACCGTCGTCGGCATGAAGACGGTGATCGATCTGGACGACCATGCGCTGGCGCTGGCTGCGAAGGAGTTGGGGACCGTGACGAAGAAGGACACCGTCAACGCGGCACTGGAATTCGTGGCCCGGCGACGAGAACGCATCGAAGCACTTCTGGACGACCCGTACGGTCTAGGGGTCGGAGGAGACATCGACGACCCCGACGTCATGCGCGGCGCGCGTCGTTGAGCACTGTCACCACCGTCGGCAAGCTGTATCTGGTCGACACCTCCGCGCTGGCGCGCAGCAAACACGAGGTGGTTCGCTCGGTCATTGCCGGTCTGATCGTGGATCGCGCCGCGGCCACCTGCGTGACGGTCGACCTGGAGGTCGGCTACTCGGCGCGCAAGCATGCCGAGTTCCAGCAGGTCACCGAACGTCGAAGATCTCTGTACGTGGATCTGCCGATGAACGCAGCAGTGGCGGAGCGAGCACGCGAGGTGCAGTCGCGCATGTCAGCTCGCAGCCAGCTACGCGCCGCCGGCGTGGTCGACATCCTGACGGCAGCGGTGGCTGAACACCATGGAGCCGTGGTGCTGCACTACGACTCCGACTTCGAGCACATCGCGGCCGTGACCGGCCAGCCGCAGCTGTGGATCGCGCCGCGCGGCAGTCTGAACTGACCGCGGGTACGGCGGCCTTAGGCAGGGGCCGGGGTGGCTCCGGGGCTAGGGGCTGGGCGGGCGCCGGCTATGCGGGCTACGGCGGCGTCGGGTTTGCGGCCGGCGCGGCGGGCGGCCTCGACGTGCAGGCGGGCCAGCTCCACTGCTTGGCGGGAGACCTTGACGGTCTTCTTCTCAGCCATGCTCACCGTCTCCCTCGACGACCTCGATCTCGGCGTCTGCAATCTCAGCGTACGCGGCCGGACCGACGCGGTCGATCGCCACGGCCGCGGTGAGGGCCGCGACCAGGTCGTAGTCCTCCGGTTGTAACAGCTCCGACCGCATCAGTGAGCGGAGCGTGACGACTCCGGCGTCGGTGCCCGCCTCGTCGTCGTCCAGAATCTGCTCGACCGCCCAGCGCACCATCCGCATCGTCTCCTCGCGGTGCCGCCAGGTGTCGAGCTCACGGTCGGACTTGCGGGTCAGATAGGCGCCCAGCGCGACGCCACCGAGCGCCAGCAGCGGGCTGAGGACCGTCATCACCACCCCGACGACCGAGATCCAGACCGGAATCACCGACACACCCCCCAAACCATCAGCCATCTCCCCTGTTCGGCACCGTTGACCGGTCGATGATGTTACGAAGGAGCATTCCACCCGGCACCGACAGAACGCGCGCCCTCCGCGGGTCGGCCCAGAATCGACTCAGAATGACAAGGAACGAGGTCACCGTGATCGACGAGCCCGAGCCGTACGACGTGTTCGTCCAGGGGACGGTGTTCCTGGACATCGTGATGACCGGCCTGGAGTCCGCGCCGACCACCGGGACCGAGATCTTCGCCGAGGGGATGGGGTCGTGCCCGGGCGGGGTCGCGAACTTCGCCATCGCCGCCGGCCGGCTCGGGCTGCGCAGCGGCCTGGCCGCCGTCTTCGGCGACGACGTGTACGCCGACTTCTGCTGGCGGACCCTGGCCGACCAGGAAGGCGTAGACCTGTCGTACTCACGGCGGATCGGCCACTGGCACTCCCCCGTGACGGTCTCGATGTCGATCGACCGGGACCGGGCCATGGTCACGCACGCCCACGAGGCGCCCGGCGACCCGAGCAAACTGGTCGGTCCCGGACTCAAGACCCGGTCCGCGATCGTCCCGGTCGCCGACGACCTGCCCGACTGGGTCCAGCAGGCGAAGCAGTCCGGCGCGCTGCTGTTCGGCGACGTCGGCTGGGACCCGACCGACGAGTGGTCGCCTGCAGTCCTCGACGTACTGGACGGCTTCCACGCCTTCACCCCGAACGCGGCCGAGGCAATGGCCTACACCCGCACCGACACCCCCGAGGCCGCGCTGCACAAGCTGGCCGAGCGCGTCCCGCTGGCAGTCGTCACGAACGGCGCGGACGGCGTACTGGCTATCGACTCGGCAACTGGCGAGGAGGAGCACATCCCGGCACTGCCGGTGCGGTCGTACGACCCGACCGGAGCCGGCGATGTCTTCCTCGCGTCGCTCGTCCTCGGCACCCTCCGCGGCTGGCCGCTCGCGCACCGCCTCGCCTTCGGCAACCTGTGTGCCGGGCTGTCCGTCCAGCACTTCGGCGGATCACTGGCCGCGCCCGGCTGGGGCGACATCATCGACTGGGTCCGCGACCACAGCCGGCACCGCCCCGGCGATGTCGACCCGGAGATCCTCAAGCACTACACATTCATCGGCGATGTCCTGCCGGCCGGCCCGGTCCCGATCGTCCGCCGCGCCTCCGCCACCATCGCCCGCCTCTCCGACGCCTGAGTACTTCGCCTCGACCAGGCCGTGGAAATCCCCGCCGTACGAGCCTCGATGGTCGTAGGGTCGGGGAACCAAAAGCTTCTGGAGGCGGCGTGATGGGTGGGTTCAGCAGGCGGCAGGTGCTGGGGCTCGGCGGTGGACTGGCGGCGTTGGCCGTGGCCGGCTGCGGTTCCAACTCGGGACGGCCCAACAGCGGCGGCGACGGCACGAAGCCGGCGCTGTCGCAGTGGTACCACCAGTACGGCGAAGCCGGCACCCAGCAGGCGGTCGAGCGGTACGCGAAGGAGTACCCGGACGCCACTGTGAAGGTCGAGTGGTCGCCGGGTGAGTACGACAAGAAGGTGTCGACCACGCTGCTCACCGACCAAGGTCCGGACGTGTTCGAGTACGTCAACGGTCCCACGATCGACATGATCAAGGCCGGTCAGGTGGTCGACCTGAGCGACGTACCGGGCGACGCCGCGGCCGATTTCACGCCGTCGCTGATCAAGCGGATGTCGTACCAGGGCAAGCTGTATGCGATCCCGCAGGTCACCGACATGCAGCTGCTCGTCTACCGCAAGAGCCTGCTCAGCGCGGCCGGCGTCCAGCCTCCGCAGACGGTCGACGAGCTGCTCGACGCGGCGAAGAAGCTGACCACCGACAAGGTGAAGGGCCTGTTCGTCGGGAACGACGGCGGCGTCGGCGTCCTCGGCGGGCCGGCCCTGTGGTCGGCGGGGCTCGATTACCTCACCGAGGACGGCAAGTTCGGCTTCGACGACCCGTTGGCGGCGGAGTCCCTGAAGAAGCTCCGCGAGCTCTTCACCTCGAAGGCGCTGCTGCTCGGCGCGCCCACCGACTGGTCGGATCCGTCGGCGTTCACGCAGGGCCTGACCGCGATGCAGTTCACCGGCCTGTGGACCCTGCCCGCGATCGAGAAGGCGCTCAAGGACGACTTCGGCGTACTCCCCTGGCCGAAGCTGAACGTGACCACCGGCGCCCCGAGCGTCCCGGTCGGCGCGTACGGCGCCTGCGTCAGCTCGAAGTCGAAGAACGTCGACGCGGCGAAGAAGTTCGTCAAGTGGCTTTGGGTCGACCAGACCGACAAGCAGCTCGACTTCGCCCAGGCCTACGGCTTCCACATCCCGGCCCGCAAGTCACTCGTCGAGAAGGCCGACAAGCTGAAGTCCGGCCCGGCCGCCGACGCCGCGAAGTTCGTCAACGAGAACGGCCACGCCCAGACGCCCGTCCTCTGGTCCCCCAAATCCAGTACGGCGTACTCCGACGCCTTGAACCGGATCATCCGCACTGGCTCCGACCCGGCCACCGAGATCAAGGCGGTCAGGTCCGTCGTCGACGCCGAACTCAAACGGATCACCGGCTGATGGACCTGCACCCCCTCACCGCTGACGACCACGCGCTGATCGAGTTGGCGCGCCGTACGGTCGAGGAGAACACCGACGGCCCCGACGGCGTCCACACGATGGGCGCCGCGGTCCGCGGCGCCGACGGCCGCCTGTTCGCCGGCATCAACCTCTACCACTTCACCGGCGGCCCCTGCGCCGAACTCGTTGCCCTGGGCAACGCCCGAGCCTCCGGCGCCCGCACCCTCACCACCATCGTCGCCGTAGGCAACGAAAACCGCGGCATCTTCGCCCCCTGCGGCCGAGACCGCCAAGTCCTCGTCGACTACTACCCAGGGATCCGAGTTATCGTCCCCACCGCCGACGGCCCCCGCTCAGTCCTCGCCACCGACCTACTCCCCGGCGCCTACCACTGGGAACCCTGAGGCGGAGAGTCCGGATCAGGCGACCTTCCAGGTCCGATCGCCGAGGGTCGCCACGAGGTCGACGGTGCCACCCAAGGCAGTGACATAGGCGCGGATGATCTCGATGCCGGACACCTCACCGCTTTCGATCTTCGATACCCGCGCCTGGGAGACCTGCAGGAGTTCGGCAAGTCGAACCTGGGTGATTCCAGCGGCCTTGCGCATCTCCGCGAGCTGATAGCCACGGACGTAAGCCTCCCGCCTCTCCCGTGCTACCTGCTTGCCCGCCGCCCGCTCGGCAGGCGTTCGCGGGTCTGCAGCGTTCGCCTTGGCCTTGACGTCCTCCCAGTTCGAATACTCGCCCATCGTCATCCCTCCTCCTTCAGCGCGATCAGATGCTCTGCGAACCGCTCATCCGCCAGCGGAATGGCAGTCTGGTACCAGCTTTCCCATCGTCCGGACTTGTCGCCGGCGACCAAAACGATAGCCTCGCGCGCCGGATCGAAGGCGAAGAGCATCCGAATCTCACTCGGCCCCGCCGACGGCGGCCGCAACTCCTTCATGTTCTGGTATCGGCTGCCCTTCACTCGATCGACCAGCGGCCGACCAACTGTTGGCCCCTCAATGACCAGCAGGTCGAGAGCGTCCTCGATCCCTCCGGCCGTCACCGGATCATCTTCACAGAGTTCCAGGTACCACGCCTCGACCACGGAGTGAAGTCTGATCGTCCAACTCATACAACACAATATAACCTATTCATTATAGCGATGAGAAACGCTCAGGGGAAGGCTGGGATGATGTCTTTGCCGTAGGCGGCGAGGGTTTGTTCTTTGGCGTCGTGCTGGAGGTAGACGGCGAACTGGTCGACGCCGAGTGCCTTGAGTTCCTCGAGGCGGGCGAGGTGGTCCTCGACCGGGCCGAGGATGCAGAAGCGGTCGACGACCTCGTCGGGGACGAAGTCGGTGTGGGTGTTGCCGGCGCGGCCGTGCTGGCTGTAGTCGTAGCCCTTGCGGCCCTCGATGTAGTCGGTCAGCGCCTTCGGTACGCCGCCGCCGTCGCCGTACCGGGCAACGATGTCAGCGACGTGGTTGCCGACCATCCCACCGAACCAGCGGGTCTGCTCACGCTGGTGGTCGAGGTCGTCGCCGACATACGCCGGCGCGGCCACGCAGAACTTGATCGCGTCCGGATCCCGGCCGGCCTCCTCCGCGGAGCGCCGTACCGCGGCAATCATCCACGCGGCGATGTCCGGGTCGGCGAGTTGCAGGATGTACCCGTCGCCGACCTGACCGGTCGCCGCCAGCGCCTTCGGCCCGTACGCCGCCACCCAGACCTCGAGCGCGCCGTCCTCGACCCAACCGAGCTTCAGCTCCTGACCGCGATACGTCACGGTCTCACCACGCGCCAGCGACCGGATCACATCGACCGACTGCTTCATCTCGGCGATCGTTCCGGGCTGGGCACCGAGCGTACGCAACGCTGAGTCGCCGCGACCGATCCCACAGACCGTGCGGTTCCCGAACATCTCGTTCAGCGTCGCGAACTGTGACGCGATGACCGTCCAGTCGCGCGTCCCCGGGTTCGTCACCATCGGGCCGACGATCACGCGCCGGGTCGCGGCCAGGATCTGGCTGTAGATGACGAACGGCTCCTGCCACAGCAGATGCGAGTCGAACGTCCACACGTAGTCGAACCCGGCGTCCTCCGCCTTGACCGCCAGCTCCACCACCGTGGACGCCGGCGGATCACACTGGAACACCACTCCGAAGTCCACAGCCCACTCCCCCTACACCAGGTACGACGACAGGCCGCGCTTCAGGTACCGGCCGCGACCCTTGCGGCCATGGTAGTTGCCGTCAGCCACGATCACCTCGCCGCGCGAGATGACTGTGCCCACCCGGCCCTGGATCTCGACCCCTTCGTACGCCGAATAGTCCATGTTCATGTGGTGCGTCTCGACCCCGATCCGGGTCCGCCCGTTCGGGTCGTAGATGACGATGTCCGCATCCGAACCCGGTGCGACGATCCCCTTCTGCGGATACAGCCCGAACATCCGGGCCGGCGTGGTCGCGATCGTCTCGACCCAGCGCGCCAACGACAACTGCCCGTCGACGACACCTTGGTAGATCAGGTCGACCCGGTGCTCGACCCCGCCGATCCCGTTCGGGATCTTGGAGAAATCGCCGACCCCGAGCTCCTTCTGATCCTTCATGCAGAACGGGCAGTGATCCGTCGACACCATCGCCAGATCGTTGCTCCGGAGCCCTTTCCACAGGTCCTTCGCATGCCCCTCGTGCTTGCTGCGCAACGGAGTGCTGCAGACCCACTTCGCACCCTCGAACCCAGGCGCGCCCAGCTGGTCCTCCAGCGTCAGGTACAGATACTGCGGGCAGGTCTCCGCGAAAACGTTGCGCCCGTTGTCCCGCGCCTCGGCAACCCTGGCCAGCGCCTGACTCGCGGACAGATGCACGATGTAGAGCGGGCAGTCCTTCGCGACCTCCGCCAGCATGATCGCGCGATTCGTTGCCTCGGCCTCCAATGCGGCCGGCCGGGTGATGCCGTGATAGATCGGATCGGTCTCGCCGCGCGACAACGCCTGCTGCACCAGTACGTCGATCGCGGGACCGTTCTCCGCGTGCATCATGATCATCGCGCCGTTCTCCCGCGCGGTCTGCATCGCCCGCAGGATCTGGCCGTCGTCGGAGTAGAACACCCCGGGATACGCCATGAACAGCTTGAAGCTCGTGATCCCCTCGTCCCGGGTGAGCTGATCCATGGCCTTCAGCGCGTCGTTGTCGACCCCGCCGAGAATCATGTGGAACGCGTAGTCGATATGACAGTTGCCGCCGGCCTTCTCGTGCCAGGCCGCGAGCCCGTCCTGCACCACCTCACCGGTCCGCTGGATGGCGAAGTCGATGATCGTCGTCGTTCCCCCGTACGCCGCCGCCCGGGTCCCCGTGTCGAACGTGTCACTGGCCGACGTACCGCCGAACGGCATCTGCATGTGCGTATGCGCGTCGATCCCGCCCGGAATCACATACTTGCCGGAGGCATCGACCACCTCGTCCGGCGTGATCGTCGCGCTGAACGACGGATCGAGCAGGGCAACGATCTTCTCCCCCTGCACGAGGACATCGGCTTGTTGTGACCCGGTCGGCCCGATGACCGTCCCGCCCTTGACCAGCAACGTCATCTCTACCCCCTACGGCTTCGTCAGATCCCCGTAGGCGTCCGGCCGGCGATCCCGGTAGAACTGCCACCGGTCCCGCACCGTGTCCAGCAGTCCGAGGTCCAGATCCCTGATGATCAGTTCGGGGTCATGGTCGTGCCCGACCTCCCCCACGAACTTCCCCTCCGGATCCACGAAGTACGACGTACCGTAGAAGTCGTTGTCCCCGTAGTCGGACTCGATCCCGACCCGGTTGATCGCGCCGATGAAGTACTCGTTGGCCACCGCGCTCGCCGGCTGCTCCAACTGCCACAGGTACGCCGACAACCCGCGGCTCGTCGCCGACGGATTGAACACGATCTTCGCCCCCGCAAGCCCCAGCGCCCGCCACCCCTCCGGGAAATGCCGGTCGTAACAGATGTACACGCCAATACGGCCCACCGCGGTGTCGAACACCGGATACCCCAGGTTCCCCGGCCGGAAGTAGAACTTCTCCCAGAACCCCTTCACCTGCGGAATATGGTTCTTCCGGTACTTCCCCAAGTACTTGCCGTCAGCATCGATCACCGCAGCCGTGTTGTACAACACCCCCGGCTGCTCCTGCTCGTACATCGGAAGCACCATCACCAAGCCAAGCTCTTCCGCCAGCGCCTGGAACCGCTCGGTCGTAGGCCCCGGCACACTCTCGGCGTACTCGTAGAACTTCGGATCCTGCAGCTGACAGAAGTAAGGCCCATAGAAAAGTTCCTGGAAGCAAATAACCTTCGCCCCCGCCTCAGCAGCCTGCCGCGCATACTCCTCATGCGCCTTGATCATGGACTCTTTGTCCCCAGTCCAAGACGTCTGCACCAGCGCCGCCCGCACAACCTCCGCCACCGAAACCTCCCGAAGTCGCCGAGGCCCCATCCTCCATCCGCGCCCCGAGAGAGTCAACGGATGTCTCCTAGGGACCCACTCGTCCCACTGCGGCGCGCCAACGAGCAACCGTCGCCATCGGCCGGCGGTTACATCGACTGCGGGAAGCGCGCGCGGGCTCTGGCCTCGAACGCACGAAAATCCGCACACACTTCGTCGTCCCGGCGGCAATAGACCTTTTCCGCCGCCTGCAACTGAGCGGCGAGCGGCTCTCGTCTGCCGCGCAACAATTCAATGGCAACCATGACGTAGTTTGCCGACGGGTTCGCGGCTGCCGCCGGAACGGCCAAAAAGGCGTCCGAAGCCCGCTCCATCGACATGAATGGTCGCAGCACCTCAAAGCCACGAATCGCCTGCTGGTAAATCTCTGCCGGAGTTGATTCCGGAAGCGACCAGGTTCGAAAGTCGCCACCCAGGACATATCCTAGATTTGCTCCGACGGACGACACATAGGGCATATTCTCGAGGCCTGTCAGGTCAGACACGAGCCGCTCGATGGCTTCGGACCGAATGCCGAGGCCGACCGCCACGTCGTCACGCCTGTTCAGTGGCCCGAGGGCAGCCACCATGGACCACTCCTCGTCGACATCCAACCGCAAGACGTCATTGACCTTCCGCCACCCCGCTGAGACGAAAAGCGAAGCCAGTTCTCGACGTAATGGCAAGGCATCCTCCCATGACGAACTGCCGGACGTCCGGCTCGGATTATTCCACAACCATGTTGGTCCGGATGCTGGTCCGATGTGGGGACGCGCACCACACGTCCCCACATCGTCGCGCCGGCCGGACCTGCTCTAGCGGCCGTACAACCTCGGGCCGGAGTTCCAAACGTCGCCCTGGAAGATCACATTGATTCGCTGACCCGGTCGCAGGTCACTTCCGCCGAGTCGGGTCGTGACCGTGGCGGTCAGACCGTCCTCGCCCGACTGAACCAATTTCGGAACAACTTTTTTCTGATTTTTCGTGAATGGCGCCTGGGGCGAATACTTGGATTCGATGTACACGAACTGACCTTCTGGCGTCAGACTCAACACGTCAGCATGGATGGTGACATCCTTGCCGGCCACCTTGAACGTCAGGCCGACATCTCGCCCGACGACCGTCTCACCGCGAGCGACGGCTGCGGCGGCGCTGTATTCCTCACCGAGCTTGCCCTTGGCGTTCGAGGTCAGTTTGACCACCTTCGAGGCATCTTCGGCCTCGTCGACGGCCTTCTCCGTCTTCCCCAGAAGCCTTCCGGCCATCGCAAGATCGCCGAGGAGCGGAGGAGACCCGATGAAACTCCACAGCGCGTTCTCCTTGTCGCCATCCGCTGCGTACCAGATTCCGTTGGCGGTGTCGCAGGCCGGCCCCCAGCGGCCGGCGAAGCCGCAGACGTCCAGCAGGGCGTGGCCCACCTGCGACTCGGTCAGGTTGAAGGGCGGCAGGTCGCGGAGTGGCGAGATCGCTTTGACCAGGCCGGGGGTGTAGCCGTGCTGGGCGTAGCGGATTGCTTTGGCGGTCTGGTCGTCGGCGGAGTTCGTGCCGCCGTTCTTCTTGCCGGTGCCGCCGTTGCCGTTGCCCCCGTTGCCCTTGCCGGTACCGCCGTTGCCTGTACCGCCGCCCTTCCCCGAGTTGCCCTTACCTGTGCCCCCGCCGCCTTGGGATGGGGTGCCGGCTGGGGTTTGGCCGCCGCCGTCGTCCTGGTTCTTCAAGCCGGTCGGGTCGGAGCCGGACACAGGGTTGTCGTTGGCGTAGGTGTAGCCGAGCATTTGCTGGGGATCGGCAAGGTCCAGCAGGGGGTCGACGCTGATGAAGCGACCGATGGTGGGGTCGTACTCGCGGGCCCCGACCGTGGTCAGACCGGTGACCTTGTCTTCCGGCTTTCCCAGGAAGCCGTGATTGTCCGGCCAGGTTGTGGGACTCGCCCCACGGGGGTCACCGAAGGGTTTGGCGTAGCGCTTGGCTGCTACCTGGGTGACGGTGTCGACGGCTACTTGCGAAGTCCCGTGGTAGTCCGGGATCAACCAGGACATGTCGGAGGTGGCGGTGCCGTTCGCGGAGCGGACGCCGATCGTCTGGCCGGCGTAGTTGTACTGACGCTTGCCGAGGACCTTGTGGGTGGCCTTGTCGAGGGTGAGCTCGAGCTCACCCAGGAACAGGGTCGTTGCGGTCGGGCTGCGGCGGATCAGCAGTGCGCCGTCCGCGTCGTAGACATAGTTGGTGTCGCCGGTTGCTCCGGACAGTTTGGTCAGCTTGCCCTGCGGGCTCCAGAGCAGCGTCTGGTCGGGGCGAACAGTGGTGTTGCCGCGAGTGTCGTAGTCGTAGGTCTTCGTCGGGCCGGCACCGGCACCGGTCTGCGTCACGTTCGCCAGGGTGTGGGGCCGGTCGGTGTTGTAGTTGTAGGTGCTGGTCAGGTTGCCTGCGGTCGAGTGGTCGACCTGCGTCTTGCGTAGGCCGATCGGCGTGTAGGTCCATGACTGCCAGTACGGCGCCACGCCGCCCAGACCTGTCGCGCTCGGAGCCGGTGCGCAGTCGCTGCCGGCAGGAGTCCAGGCCTCGGTGACCCGGCGCTGACCGTCGTAGTCGAAGCACTGGGTGTCACCGCCGTCGACCAGGTTCTGGTCCTTGAGGACGTTGCCGGTCGGGTCGTAGGTGTAGAGGTGGTCGGAGAAGGTCTTGGCCTTGCCCGATGTGGTGCGGGCCAGCCGACGGGTGTCGTCCTCGTAGAGATTGTTGATCTCCATGTCGAAGGCCGAGCCGAGCATGATCTTCGTGATGTCACCGAACGGGTTGTACTCGGTCCCGTTCACGTACGTCGTGGCGCTGTGCATCTTGGTCGGCAGCCCGACCGCGTTGTACTCGTACTCGACGTCCTCGCCGCTGAACCCGCCCCCGCCCGTGTACGAGTCCTTCCAGGGCGTCTTTCCGTCGGGCTTGTAGGTGTAGTTGGTCCAGTAACTGCCGTCGAGCTCGGGGCCCTCCGCCGAGGGGATCACCCGAGTGACCTGGGTCGGCAGGTACGACACGTTCCGGGTGTTGATCATCGTCCGGTACGCCGGACCCGATTTGCCCGTCGTGTAGCTGGCCGACTCGGCCAGCTGACCCAGCAGGTCGGTCTTGTCGTATCGCCAGTCCGCCAGCAGGTTGTCGGCGAGAACGCTGCCCTTGTACAGACCCGTCTTGCGGTCCAAGGCGTCGTACGTCGTCGTCAGGGTGGTGCCGCCCGAGTCGGTGGTCGAGACCAGCCGATCGGCCTCGTCGTACGTCGACGTCGACTTGCCGGCGTCCGGGTCTGTGCTCTCGATCTTCCGGCCACGGAGGTCGTACTTGTTCGTCCACACGCCGCCCGCGCCATCCATCCGCGTCAGCCGGCCGGCCAGGTCGTAGGTGTACTTCGTGGTGTCCGGCGTACCCGTGGCGGTGTTGCCCTTGAACTCACGCCGCTCGACGATCTGTCCATGTGCGTCGGTCACAGTCGCCGTCGCGGGACTTCCGGCCGGTGGCAGCACTGTGGTGATGTCACCGCCGTAGACAGTGTTGGTCGACCACCTCGCCTGCAGCCTGCTCATGAAGGTCGACTTCACAGTGCGGCCGGAACCGTCGTACTCGCTGAAGGTTTGCGTCGGAAAGGATGCGTTCGGAATCGCGACCAGCGTGCCAGCCGGCGCGGACTCGTTCCAGATCCCCGAGTTCTCGTACTTCGCGAGTCCCCGCGAGTCATAGCGTGTTTCGCTGATGACGCGCCCACCATCGGCGGCCGGGGACTGTGTCTGCCGCGCCCGCAACATGGAGTCGAACAGTTGGTACGACGTGTTGTACCCGTTCGCCTCGACGTTGAGCGCATCGGTGCGGACTGTCGACGCCGCGGTGTTCGAGATCGTGTACGTGTACTTGAGGCTGGCTGGTTTCGATATCGCAGGAGCCTGGATCGGCAACCACACACTGGTCAGCCGCCCGAGAGCGTCGTACGCCAGCTCAGTGACCCTCTCGTTGGCATCGACTGTCTTTGACGGCACACTCCACTCGGGACGGTACGTCGTAGTCGTGGTGAAGTTGACCGGCGTACCGCTGAAGTTGTTGACCGTGGGCTGCTTCATCACGGTCTGCGTCAGCGGACCGATCGCCGCCGGAGTGTAGGCGGTGGTGGTTACCCGTCCGAGCGCGTCGGTCGAAGAGGTCGCGCGGCCAAGTGTGTCGTACGCCTTGGACCCAGTGTTCTGGTAGACCGGCAGACCGGCCGTGTAATGATGCAGCCGCTGGACCGTCGTGGCGTCACCCAGCGTTGCGACGCCGTAGTCCTTGCCGTCGTAGAACGTGCGCACGTCCGAGAGAGCACGATCCTCCGGCGGATTGGGCGAACCGGCGTCACAGGCGCCGGCGGAGGTCACGATGCGGATCGGAAGAGCGATCAGCCAGGTGGCAGTGTTCTTGAGGTAGTTGGTGATCGTGCAGGTCTCGTCGGTCTTGGTCGCGTCGCCGAAGTCGGTCACCTTCATCGGGAGGTTGTTGTCCGGGTCGTACTGCGTCGCCGTCGTACTGACCTGGTCCGGACGACCGCCGTCACGAGCCACCCGGCTCTGCGTGGCCGAGACGCCGACGAAGGTCGCCTTCAACGTCCCGCCGGGCACGGTCTGTGCTGCCTTCTGGGTGATGACGTAGTCGGTGATGACGCCGGAGACCTCGTTGTTCGAGGTGGCGTTCTGGTAGTCGACCTGCTCGCGCTGGTTTCCGGCCAACGCGGGCGCATCGGCCCGGACGCTGCCTGCGGTGTCTGTGACGTCGACGTTCTTGACCGCCTCCGTGCCCTCGAGCTTGTCGCCGTCCATGCCGCGGAAGTACTTCATGACCGACCGGCTCCGCGGCGATGTCGTGTCCGCGGGATCGCCGGTGTAGGTCGTGACCAGGCTGTACCCACGCCAGTCCGACCAGGTCTTGTCCTCGTCCTTCACCAGAGGCGACTCCTGGTAATGCCAGGCGCCTCCCCCGGAATACAGGTACTGCGTCATCATCGTCGCGCCGTTACCGGTCGGATCGGACGTCACCACGTTGTCCAGCACGTACTTGTGGAACCAGTCGAGCCGCTCGTCCTCGTGCGGCGGCGTCCACTTCACGGGATAGCAGCGTTTGGTGTTGGTGTCCTTGTCCGGCTTCTCCGCCGAGGTGCACTCGCGCCCGGCGTAGTTCACCATCACCTTGGCGCCGGTCTCGGTGTTGATCTCACTGATCCGGTAGCGGACCAGTCCGTTCAGTCCGTCGTTGCCGGTGTCGACGCGGTTCTCGAGACCGACGGCCTTGAAGATGACGTCCGGAACGCTGAGGGCCGTCCCCGCCACACCGTCATGCGCGATGCTGTTGAGCCACATCGCCTTGCCGGTGCTGTTGTCACCGGTCGACGGGAAGGTCAGGTTGGTCTGATAGGAGTCAACGGCCTGGTAGGTCGTACTCTTCAGGACCCGCGTCTGAATCTGGAGCAGACGCTTGCGGGTGAAGAAGGTCGGTGACAGCTTGTTGGTGCAGGCCGCCGTACCTTCGCAGATCTGGTCGAACGGGACGTCCGGCCAATTGCTCTTGGTCGTCGCGTTCAGCACCGAACAGTTCGAGAGGCAGCGCTCGGCGGTCGTGAAGACGACCTGCTGCGGTGCCAGCGTGGTGTCGGACAGCGACGCGTCCCGCAGACCGTAGTCGATCCGCTCGAGGTAGCCGCCCCTGACGTAGGACGTACCGGGCGAAGCCACACCGTTCTTCGCGTACTTGTTGAGTTCCTTCGTGTACCAGTACGACATCGCGTTGCCGTGCAGATCCACCACGTAGTCGAGATTCCACCGCCAACCGAGGGTGCAGCCGCCGGCTGAGGTGTGGCAAGGCTCGCCCACGTCGTCACCGTAGACCGGAACGGTGTAGACCGAGTTCGTCAGCTCGGTCATCGTCGGCTTCAGCTTGTGCTTGCCGAAGTAGTACTGAGTCCCGTCGGTCGTCGTGACCTTCCAGTACTCCTTCAGGGCGTCACCGTTGTCCTCGGTGCCGATGACCTTCTCGACCTTCGAGCCGTCGTCGTTCTTGAGCTTCCAGGTGCTCGCGCCGATGTCCCCGCCGGAGACCCGGACCAGCTCGCTGGCCTTGCCGTTCAAGGCGATCGTCGCGTTGTCGTACTTCCAGCACTGGTCGAACTTGCCGGTCTTCCCGTCCTGATCACAACTTGTGTACTTGCGCTCGATGTACGACTCCGACAACTCGAAGCCCTCACCAACCCACGAGACCTGGTTGTTCGTGGACGAGGTGCGTCCGTCGACCGACTGGGCGGAGTACTGGAACTCCAGGCTCGGCGTCGGCCCTGCCGCGGCGGGAGGCATCCGGAGTGGGTAGGACCAGGTGAAGTCGCCGCTCGATGCCCCACCGGACCAGCTGGAGGCTGCCGACAGCCCTGTCGCCGCATAGTCGCCGCTGCTCGACTCCGAGCCGGCGGTGACCGCGAGGACAGACTGCTGCGCGCCAAGGGGAGCAGTCGCTGTGACCGTCTTCTTGGAGACATCGTTCTGTGTCTTCAGCGGGGTACTCGTCGAGCAGCCCGGGGCACTGGGCGTCGTCAGGATGCAGGCCGGAAGCGCGACGATCTCAAGCCGCGATCCCCAATCAGCCCCGTAGGCGCTCTCGTAGCCGGAGTAGTCGAAGGTCAGCTGTACGTCGGACTTCGCCGCAGCCTTCGCCTTGACCAGTACGCCGCTGACACCGGCGCGTGTGCTTGCCGTCTGATCGAGGAAGTCGAGGTCGACTGCCTTTCCGGCGGCCTTGGCCGACCGGGCCGACACCAGTCCGGCGGTCGCGGCCGCCGGACTGGCGGCGACCACGCGCCGATGACCTGACGGCCAGTTCACCGGCCGCTTCGCGAAGTCGGCCGTCTTGGCGACAGCCTGCTTCATGTCAGCGGACTCGGCCGGCGGCGCGATCGGGGGCACGTCCTTGACGTCGGTGCTCTTCGTCTTGACCGTCTTCGGCCGACTCGGGATGTTCCCGGTGTCTCGGGCCTCGGCCGGCCCGGTCGATCCGACGAACACCAGTGTCGCCATCAGCGACAGGACTGTCAGGACCGGGAGCGCTCGGGTTCGCATGATGCGCAGGGATCGTTTCATCAGGAGCACTCCGTCGGGTCGCCGCCGAATTCGATGCAGAGCTGGCGTTGCGGTACGACGCCGCTGTAGACACGCAGGTCGTCCAGATAGGCATTGAGGGGTGCGTAGTCGGTGTCGGTATCGTCCGGCCTGGCGACGATCATCGCGGTGCCCTGGAACGGCGTCTTGAAGGACTTGGTTCCGCCTTCGCCGGAGCGGTCGGTGATCAGCAGGGTCATCTCGTCGAGGACCGCGTCGTACTCGGCCGCGAGAGCCGTCCAATCGCCCGCCGTCGTCTGGCTGGTCGGCCTGGTCGCCTCGACATAGGTGCCGGCGGACGAGTTGCTCGTGGCCCGGCTGAAGACCCATTCGGCGTCATCGTCCTTGGTCGGCCGGTACTCGATCCGCCAGGAATCCTTGGCGGTTCCCAGTTGCCGGACGAAGACCTGTCTCTTCGTCGGATCCTGGACCTTGACCCACAGGGTCGCCGTGAAGCTTGCCGTCGCGTCGACCAGTGGACGGTTGACGGCAAGGAGTTCTGACGCAGTTCCGGTCGCGGCGAGAACGTTGCCGCGGTCGGGGTCCTCGATGATGGCCGACGACTGATCCACGGAGCCGCCGAAGCCCGAGACAGCGTAGTCCTGGCCGTAGACGGTGTCCTCGGTCGTCCACACTCCGTTAGGACGAGGCGCGACGCTGTCGAACGGGAACTTGGCCGCGAGTGCGGCGACCTGCGCATCGTGGCCCGGCTCGCCGGCGCGCGGGTCGGCGAGCAGGTTGGCCTCGGCCGGAGAGACGGTGCGGGGCCAGATCTCCACGTTGTCGACCGCGCCGTTCAGGACTCCCTTCGCCGCAGCAACACGGTAGGAGCCCACCTCGGTCGTGCCCGTCGCCTTCCATGGGGCGTGGGTGAAGGTCGTGGTCGCCTGCAGTCGACCGTTGACGTAGAGCGACATCTGCTTGTTGGCCGCGTCGTAGACACCCATCAGGTGGGTCCACACGTTCAGGACCGGCGGAGCCAGCGAGTCCACCCGGGCCTGACCGGCCGTGCTGGAGTCACTCACATTCTGGATGAACGCCCATCGGTTGTTGCCGGCTGAGTAACGGAGCAGGCCGCCGTACGCCTGCGTCCCGGTCAGTGCGACGACTCCGGTGTCCTGCGCGACGGTCGGGCGGACCCATGCGGCGATGGTGAAGTTCTGGGAGGTGTCCACCACCGGGTCCGGCGCGGTAGCCCGGTTGTCACCGGCGCTGTTGCCGTCGAAGGTCAGCGAGCCCGCGACCCGCCCGGCGTCGTCGAACTGGGTGCCGGTCAGCGCCAGGTTGCGGTTGTTACCCGAGGAGTCGCCCGCCGTCGTACCGGATCCTTCGTCGAAGTCCCACGACCCGGAGGGCGGCAAGCCCGCACCGACGTTGATCCGGTGGTACTGCGTCCTGCTGGTAAAGGAGGCAGCGTCGTGGCTGACTGCGCCCAGCGTCATCAGAGTCCGACCTGGGGTGAGCAGATTCACGGTCACCGAACGGCCGTTGACGCGAGTCATCTTGCCGTTGAAGCCATAGCTGAGGGCCACCACGTCAGAACTGCTGGACGAGATCGTGTAGGTCACCTTGGCGCCGAGCGGGACCACCTCGGGGCATTCGTCGGGGGTCGCACTGGTGAGACAGTCGGTCAACGTCGTCCCGTTGTACTTGGCAGTGATGACAGGCTTCGGGGGCGGTGTCATGTCGACCTTGAAGTAGCAGGACGGCGACCACTCCGACACCAGCGTTCCACCGGGGATCGCGTACAGCGTGCGGGCGCGGTAGGTGTACATAACGCCGCTGGTCAGGGCCGTCTTCGCCTTCAGCGTCACCAGAACGCCGGGCCGGACAGTTCCTCCGTTCTGGAACTCCTGGTGCACCTGCGACGGGCTGACGATCTGGAACTGCACCACGATGTTGGCCTGTGCATCACCGACGCCGACCTTGCCCCGAGCTGAGACCTGCGGCTGCAGCGACGCCACAATGGTCGGGTCGGTCGACGGCGCGCACGGAGAGGCCAGATCGGTGTCCGTTGCCACTCCGACCCCGTACGCCGGCAGCGGCAGCGCCGCGTATTCGATCGTCAGCTGGCCGGTGCTGTTGAACTGCTTCCAGGAGATCTCGTCATTCTCGTCGGTCGCGCTCAGGCGGAAGGTCGCGATCTTGCCGTTGCCCTTCGAGGTGTATTGGATCGAATCTGTCACGACGAAATCGACACCGGCGGCCGGACAGCTCGCGCTCCAGCCATTGGCGACGGTCCTGGTGGCGACGGCGGCTTGGACGGCCGGCTGCTTGTTCCACGTCGTCGCCGGCCCGACGGCTGCGGTCCGCGACACGGTCACCGAGCGGGCGGCGCAACTGGCGGAGTGGACCTCGAAGGTCCCCAACGACGCCTTGATGATCTTCTTGCCGGTGAAGGCAGCGACGTCGAACTGGAAGAACGACCGGACGATCTTGTGCTCGCTGAAGTCCTCGTTACCGGCCCCGAGGGTATGAGTGGTCTTCCAGAACGAAGTGGTCGGTTGGCTCTCCCAGACAGCGGTCCAGCCGGTGCGGTCGGTCGACCTGATCGTCGGGTCGATGACGACGGGGAACACCGTGCCGGCATCGGTCAGCAACTTCTGGTCCGGCGTGACCGTCAGGCCCTGCTTGCCCGCAGAGAACGACATCGACGCGCGATGGGCCTGCCCCACCGGTCCTCGCTCGACGGCCGCAGCAGCGATCGGCTTGGTCTTGGCGTTGGTACCGGCGGAGTCCCACATCATCGACTCACCGACGGTGAAGACCTCCCGCCCGTCCCGGTCGACGTACGACGGGCGGCCGGGCTCGGTAGTGCGGAGGAAGAGGTTCGTGGCGGTGACGGGGAAGGTCAGGCTGCGCAGCGCCGGATTGGCGGCAGCCTCGCGGTTCTGGACGACCAGGTTGTAGCTGAAGCTGCCGTCGGTGGCGTCGACGACGAGATCGACGCCGGGCAGGACCGCGGCGTACGTCGCCTTCGAACCGGACAAAGTAGGTGCCGGGAGCAACCAGGGTGCCTTGAGCTCGAAGATCCCGTCGTCCTGGGTGAACCGGGCGAGCGGGCCCTTACCGCCGCCAGAGAACGCGACGTCGGTCGTCGCCGCCTTGGGCGCGATCATTCCGTCGGAGCGAGCCGCCAGGGTGGTGTCGATGGCGGTCCAGGCGCCGTTGTTCCGCACTCGAACCGGCGCGTTCGAGATCTCGGCCTTTAGGGTGCCTTGCGGGGTGGCGAGGGTCCGTGCGTACGGCGTCGTCTTTTCCTCCACCTCCACCGAGGTGTTGAACTTGGCAGCCAGTCGCGAGGCGTCGGCCGCGGTCCGGGCCGAGGACGGCGCGACCTCCGGCTTCGCCTGCGCGAGGATCGGAAGAGCCGCGAGACTCGCGGCTAGTACCGATGTGATCGAAAGGATGCTGATCGGGCGCGCGAAAGCGCGCAGGGACAACCGATTGGACGACATTCCTCACCCCTGAAAAGAAGACCGCTGAAAGCGCGAACCTCCCCCGAGGCGCACCACTCGGTGGACAGCCGAGGGCGGTGCAAGACTGACCGCCGCCTACCTATCGGGTCAACGAAATTGCAGCTTGTGACAGACCTTGCAGAAGTGCCTGGCGAATTTCCAGGCCTTGGTGTTTGCGCAGGTCAGAGCGCTATTTGACCCATACAACCCGGCCGCCGACCGTTGCGTGGGCCGGCGGGAGGTGGGTGGTGTGGAGGTGCGAGCCGAGGCCCTGGACGATGTGGAGGTCGCGGCCCAGGCGTGCGGTCAGCTGGGTGGCGGCCGAGCCGGTGGCTTCGTCTTCGGGGGCGCCCATGGCAGGGGCGAAGGCTCGGGCGCGGATAGCGCCGGCTGGTTCGGAGAGCCAGGACCAGAGGTAGGTATGACCGGCGGAGTAGTCAGCCGGACGGGCAGCCAGGACATCGGCCGGAGTGGTCAATTCAATCCAGTCCCAGGTGCTGCCCCAAGTGGTGTCGGCGCGGACGGAGACGAGGTCGCCGTCGAAGGTGACCGGGATCTCGCCGACCGGGCAGCGCAACACCGGCACCGAGAAGCCTTCAGAGCGAAGCCACCAGGCAACACCGACGGTCGGGTGGCCGGCGAAGGGCATCTCGCCGGTGGCGGTGTAGATGCGGATCGTGCCGCTTGCCGGATCGTCGACGTACACGGTCTCGCTGTAGCCGAGGTCGGCGGCCAAGGCCTGCCGGTCGGCGGCGGAGGGGACGAGGTGGCCGGCGACGATGCCCAAGGGGTTGCCGAAGTTGCCGTCGGGGTCGGTGAAGACCCGGACGACGTCAACCGGAGGCACTCCGGTCAGAGGACTGCGATGAGCACGACGACGATCACCAGGAGGACGGCGGCGCCGACGACGGCGAGGACGCGGCCGTTGAACTTGGGCTCGGCCGCGGGCTGGGTCTCGCTGACGAAAGCCTTGAACATCTGGGTGTTCGCGCCCGGGTCCAGCTCGTTCTCGGGGATGTTTTGGTCTGCCATGGCCCCTGACCATACCTGTCCAAGGGTGTGGGAGCACTCATCAACGCTCGGATGTACCATTTGGTACATGCGATTTGATCACGAAATTACCATCCAGGCACCGGCCGAGCGGGTCTGGGCGGTGTTCAGCGATGTCGAGCGGTGGCCGGAGTGGACGCCGACGATCGAGAGCGTGGAGCGGCTCGACGAGGGGCGGATCCGGGTCGGGGCGCGGACGCGGATCCGGCAGCCGAAGCTGCCGGTGGCGGTGTGGGAGGTGACCGAGCTCGACGAGGGCACGTACTTCGAATGGATCTCCACAGCTCCCGGCATCAAGACGACAGGCGGTCACCGGGTCGTCAGTACGCCGGAAGGCACGGTCGCGACCGCGACGATCATTCAGGAGGGGCCGCTGGGATGGCTGTTCGGCAAGTTGTACGCCGGGCTGACGCGGCGCTACATCGCGACCGAGGCGGAGAAGCTGAAGGAAACTGCGGAGCGGTGAGCCGGGACGCGCTACTCACCGACGCCGTCGAGCACTTCGCGAAGCACGGGATCGGCGACGCGAGCCTGCGCACGATCGCGGCGGGTATCGGCACCAGCCACCGGATGCTGATCTACCACTTCGGGTCCCGCGAGGGACTGCTGGCCGAGGTGGTCCGGACGGTCGAGCAGCAGCAGCGCGATCTGCTCCAGGAGCTGACGGATCTGCCGATCGCCGAGCAGTCCGAGCAGTTCTGGCGAAAGGTGACCGAGGCAACGATGATCTACGGGCCCTTGTTCTTCGAGCTTTCCGCGCACGCGATGCAGGATCGACCGCACACAACAGCATTGAAGGCGGACCTGATCAACGTCTGGCTGCCACCACTGGTTGCCCTGTGCATCAAGGCCGGCATCCCCGCGGAGGAGGCGCCGAACTATGCGCGACTCGGACTGGCCGCGTCTCGCGGATTACTGTTCGACCTGCTCCTGACAGGTGACAAGGCAGGTGTCGACGAGGCATCAAAATTGCTCAACCAGCTGTTCAGCCTGCCTCGGTAGGCGACTCGATCCAGCCGGCCACGATCGGCAGCCGCGACTCCCGCAGGACAGCGGCAAAAGCGAAGGGACGATCCAGTACGACGTCCAGCCGGCGGGACTGGCGAGTCGCCATCGCGGCCCGCGTCATCGCCATCGAGGTCACGGCCGCGGCCTCGAACCCGGTGGCGAAGAACCGCGCGAGCACCTTCTGCTTGGCCTGCCCGATCGCCAGCGGCGCCGGGCTGATCGCACTGAAGTGACCGCGCGCCCCGGGATCCGACATCACCGCCGACAACCCGAACAGCTCCGCGGACTCGGTCAGATCGTGCTCGACCTCGACCTGGAACGACGGCAGCGACAACCGCACATCCGGCCGCGCATTCGTCGTCTTCGCAAGGCGCACCCCAGGCGCCAAGTCCCCAGACCCGTCGATCAACGCACTACCCGGTACGCCGTCCGCCGGGCGACCCGCCGCGTCGAGCAGTCCGCCGATCACATCACCGGAACCAACCCCGAGCAGTACGTCGACATCGGCGTCACCACGGACCGTGATCACGGTCAGATCGTCGTACCGGCGTACGGAGTCGAGGTCGGTGTCGGTCCGCTCGAGCCAGTGCCAGGAGCCCGCCCAGTCGCCCTGAAGGTGCTTGATCTGCTCGGTGAACGGGCGGACCCAGGTCGTGCGCAGGCAGAGCGCGGAGGCGAGCACGAGCATCACGTTCGGATCGATCTCGACCGGCATCTCACGGATCAGGCCGTCGGTGTGTTCGGCCGCCCAGGCGTCGAGCTTCGGCTTGTCGACCGCGCGCTGACCGGTGAGCATGCCGACCACCGGAGCCGGTACGACGTCGCCGAACGACTCGGCCAGCTTGAGCTGCTCGCTCACCCAGACACCCAGCGCCGCATGCAGGTCGGCCGACTCATCCAGCACCGAGATCAGCCCAGCGGCAAGCCGTGACCCGTCGACCGCGTCCACCTGGGCGGCCGCCGCCAGCTCAGCGCGCCCCGGTTCGTCGGCAGCCGTGGCGAGGATCGCCAGCAGCGGCCACAGGCCGAGCCCGGAGACGACGGAGTTCCCCGGCGCCAGGCTGCGGGCCCAGCGGCCGGTGAGGTCGTTCACTGCACGCACGACGTCGGCATCCATACCTCCACCCTGCCATGTAAAGCCCAATCGGGCCCAGGACGACTATTTGGCGTAATGACGCTGATTTTCATTTTTCAGGTGCAGTGAGTCCTCGTTCGAACGCGTTCCGTTGTGTCAGGATTCCGCCCATGAGCGCCCCCGCCGACGTCGCCGAAAAGGCCGAGAAGCCGCCGAAAGAACCGGCCGGATCGTCGATCGCGTTCACCGCGACGCTGATCCTGCTGGTGGGTCTGGCGCTGTTCGGGCGCCGGATCTTCGCCGGTGTCTTCACCGACGAAGGTGTCCGCACCTGGGCCACCATGTTCGTCGGGGTGACCGTGCAGGCGCTGCCGTTCCTGGTGCTCGGCGTGCTGCTGTCGGCGGCGCTGACCGCGTTCGTCCCGGCGTCGTTCTTCGCGAAGGCACTGCCCAAGCACCCCGCCCTCGCCGTACCGGTCGCGAGCGCCTCCGGCGTCATCCTGCCGGGCTGTGAGTGCGCCTCGGTGCCGGTGTCGGCCGCGTTGATGGCTCGCGGTGTCACCCCGGCCGCGGCGATCGCGTTCCTGTTGTCGGCGCCCGCGATCAACCCGGTCGTGCTCGCCTCGACCGCGGTCGCGTTCCCCGGTCAGCCCAAGGTGGTGATCGCCCGCGCGGTCACCTCGCTCGCGGTCTCGATGATCCTCGGCTGGCTGTGGTTGCTGACCGGCAAGGGCAGCACCTGGCTGAAGATGCCGAAGAACCGGCACGCCGAGGGCACTCCCAAGCTCGAGGTGTTCCGTTCGTCGATGCTGCACGACTTCCTGCACGCCGGCGGCTTCCTGGTCGTCGGCGCCGCGGCGGCCGCCACGCTGAACGTCGTCGTCCCGCGCGCCTGGCTCGATCACGTGGCCAGCAACCTGCTGCTGTCGGTGCTCGTGCTCGGACTCCTCGCCGTACTGCTGGCGATCTGTTCGGAGGCGGACGCGTTCGTCGCGGCCAGCCTGACGCAGTTCTCGCTGACCGCGCGGCTGGCGTTCATGGTGGTCGGCCCGATCGTGGACGTGAAGCTGATCGCTCTGCAGGCCGGAACGTTCGGTCCGAAGTTCGCCGTCCGGTTCGCGCCGGCCACGTTCGTGGTCGCCGTCCTAGCCAGTCTCGTCGTGGGGTGGTGGTTGCTGTGAAGCGCAATGTGGCCGGACTCGTGATCGTTTTCGTCGGGGCCGCGGTGGTCCAGCTCGCGGTGTCGAACACCTACCTGCGGTACGTGAAGCCCGGCATGCGCTGGATGCTGCTCGCGGCCGGCGTGATCCTGATCGTCCTCGCGGTGGCCGACGTACTCTCCGACACCAAGAAGAAGGACGAGGGCGAGCACGACCATGCTGATGACGGCCACGGCCATCACGGCTTGCCGAGGGCGGCCTGGCTGCTGCTGATCCCGATCTTCGCCCTCCTCGTCGTCGACCCGCCCGCACTCGGCGCGGCCGCCGCTCAACGTCAGTCACCGGTGGCCTCGAAACCGATCCAGCCGAAGAGCAACTCCTGGCTGGCCGACAACCCGCAAGGTGGTCCGGTCGACCTCGCCGTGCGCGACTACGCGGTCTGGGCGGTGTGGGAGAAGGAGAGCATGAAGGGTCGCGCCTTCAGCCTCACCGGCTTCGTGACGCCTGCCAAGAACGGCAGCTGGTACGTGACCCGGATGGGCCTGACCTGCTGCGTCGCCGACGCGACCGCCTTCATGGTCGAGGCGCGCGGCCAGGCCGCGCCGCCGAAGAACCAGTGGGTCACGGTCACCGGTGAGTGGGCCGAGCCGAGCAAGCGCGTCGACGGCGACGTCGCCGCCCTCACGGTCGAGTCGGTCAAGTCGGTCACCGCCCCCGCTAACCCGTACGAGTAGCGCCCTCACACATTCGCCCTGCCCAGCGTTCCACGGGCATGAAACGCACAGTCGAGCCCAAGGTCCTCTACTTCGGTACGCCGGTCGTCCTGATCAGCACGCGGAATCCGGACGGCTCCACCAACCTCGCCCCGATGTCTTCCGCCTGGTGGCTCGGTTACCACGCGATGCTCGGGATGGGCACGAGCGCGCAGACCGTCAAGAACCTGGTCGACCGGCCCGAGATCGCCCTCAACCTGGTCGACCCAGCGATGGTTGCCGCCCTCGACCGGATCGCCCTGCTCACCGGCTCGGAGGAGATGTCGGACTCGAAGCGCGCCCGAGGGTACCGCTTCGAACCGGACAAGTTCGCCGCCGCCGGACTCTCCCGTACGACGGGCGCCCTGACCGGACTGGACCTGGTGGCGGAGAGCCCGATCACCATGGAGGGCCGGGTCGAGGCCATCCACCAGATCGGCGCTTCGGAGGCACATCTCTGCGGGCTGGCGATGAAGGTCGAGCAGGTGCAGGTCGAGGAGGAGTTGCTGATGAGCAACGACCGCTACATCGACCCGCTCCGCTGGGACCCACTCATCATGAAGTTCACCGAATACTTCGCTGGTGGAGCTCCGGCGTACGAGTCGTCACTGGCTCGGGGCTGGGAGATGCCGCAGCTGAACGTCGGATGACAGTGCACGCCATCCCGCCGATGACCAGTACGGCGGCGATGGCCTGCTGGGTGCCTACCACCTCACCACGCAGCAACCAGGCCGCGGCCATCCCGACGATCGGCACCAGGAGCGAGAACGGCGCCACGGTGCTGGCGTCGTACTGGCGTAGTAGGTAGCCCCAGACGCCGAAGCCGAACAGCGTGGCCACGACGGCCAGGTAGGCGAGGGCGCCGACCCCGGTGAGCTCGATGCCCCGGAGCGCAGCGAGGTCGGCGCGCGATCCCTCGGTGAGCAGGGACAAGAGCGTCAGCGGTACGACGGCGACCGCGCTGACCCAGACCATGAATCGCAACGTGTCCGGCGGCTTCGCGTAGCGGGTGATGGTGTTGGAGACGCTCCAGCACGCGCCGGCGAGGATCACCAGCGCGAGTGCACCGAGCGGCGCTGACAAGCCGTGATCGAGCATGATCAGCAGCATCCCGCCGCAGGCGATCGCGATTCCGGCGAGCTGAGCCGGCCGCGGTCGCTCCCGCAGCACCGTGATCGCGAACAGGACTGTGAAGATCACCTGGCATTGCAGAACCAGCGAGGCCAGCCCGGCCGGAACTCCGCGATCCATCGCGATGAACAACAGCCCGAACTTCGCGACGCCGAGCGCGAGTCCGACGCCGATCACATAACGCCACGCGACCCGCGGCCGGCCGAGAAAGAAGATTGCCGGAACGGCGGCGAAAAAGAATCGCAACGCCGAGAAGAACAGTGGCGGGAAATCCTCGAGGCCGACTTCGATCACCACGAAGTTCACGCCCCAGGCGACGACGACGGCGAGCGCCAGGAACAGGTCACGAGGTTTCATGCAGTCAGTCTGGGTCCGGATTAGACTTAAGGACCAGCACCGATTGCTACCGCCATCATTGTAGGAGCGCTACATGATCGATCTCGGCCGCCTCCGTGCCCTGTACGCCGTCGCGCAGTACGGATCGGTCAATCGGGCAGCCGAGGCGCTCGGGTACACGCCGAGTGCGGTGTCGCAGCAGCTCGCCAAACTCGAACGCGAAACCCGGACCACGCTGATCGAGCGTCAGGGCCGTGGAATCGTCCTGACCGATGCCGCGCACCAATTGGCAGCCACCGCGGCCCGGATCCTGGAGCTGGTCGAGGATGCCGAGCTCACGCTGGAAGAGCAGCGCGGCCAGGCGATCGGGACGCTCCGGATCGCCGCCTTCCCGACCGCCGCCCGCGGTTTGTTGCCGGCGGCCCTGAGCCAGCTGATCGTCGAGCACCCGGAGCTCGATGTCCGGGTGAGTGAGATCGACCCGGTCGAGGCCGTTGCCTCGGTCAACCGCGGTGACGCCCAGCTCGCGGTCGTGCACGACTGGCACAACACTCCGCTCGCCCTGCCTGAGGGATTGTCCCGGGTGAAGCTCGGGTCCGATCCGGCCGACGTCCTGGTGCCGGGGTCCCATCGCCTGGCAGGTAAGGAGTTCGTCAATGCCGAGGACCTGCTCGGCGAGCGCTGGATCTGCCAGATCCCGGGTTCGATCTGCCACGAGTGGCTGGTCCGGACGATGCGCCGGGCCGGGGTCGAGCCCGATGTCGCCTATTCAGTGGCTGAGTACCAGACGCAGTTGGCGATGCTTGCCCGTGGCATCGGGATCGGCCTGCTTCCCCGCCTGGGCAGGGGTCCGGTGCCGGACGGCGTCGTCGCCGTACCGCTGCATCCGGTGCCGAGCCGACGCGTCTATGCCGTCTGGCGGACCGTCACCTCGCGCCGTCCGGCGCTCGTGGTCACGCTCTCAGCGCTCAAGCGGGCCTGGCCGGAACGCACTACGGCCTGATCGAAGCTGATCACTTTGCGCGACCCGTTGACAACGCTCAGCGCCAATATTAGGTTCCTGCCAACTATCAGGAAACTTTCCTAATAGTCGCAACTACCTCCCCGCCCCCATGTCATAGGAGGCAGTCAATGATGCGTTCCCTGACGGCCGGCGTACTGCTCGCCGCCGCCACCCTGCTCCCCAACCTCCCGGCAACTGCGGCAGAACCAATTGCATCGGCGCCCAATGTGTCATTGGCTGCCGATACCCCAGTATCGCGGAACGGCCAGCTCCATGTCTGCGGCCTGAAGCTCTGCAACCAGAACAACCAGCCGGTCCAGCTGCGTGGCATGAGCACGCACGGCATCCAGTGGTACGCGAGCTGCGTCAAGAAGGCCTCGCTCGACGCCCTGGCGACCGACTGGAAGGCCGACATCCTTCGGGTCTCGATGTACGTCGCCAAGAAGGAACAGGGCTACGAGACCAACCCGCGCAAGTTCACCGACATGGTGCACGGCTACATCGAAGAGGCCACCAAGCGCGGCATGTATGTGCTGGTCGACTGGCACCAGCTCGACCCCGGCGACCCGAACATCTACACCGAGAAGGCCAAAACCTTCTTCGCGGAGATCGCGAGCCGGCACAAGGACAAGAACAACATCATCTACGACATCGCCAACGAGCCGAACGGCGTCAGCTGGGCCTCGATCAAGTCGTACGCGGAGAAGGTCATCCCGACCATCCGGGCCAACGACCCCGACGGCGTCGTCTTCGTCGGCACCAAGGGCTGGTCGTCGCTCGGAGTCTCCGAGGAGAGCGACGAGTCGGATGTCGTGAACAACAAGATCAACGCCACGAACATCATGTACACGTTCCACTTCTACGCGGCCTCGCACAAGCAGGAGTACTTCGACGCGCTCTCCCGGGCGTCGACGAAGATTCCGCTGTTCGTCACCGAGTTCGGCACCCAGAACTACGAGGGCGAAGGCGCCAACGACTTCACCTGGTCGAAGAAGTACCTGGACTTCCTGAAGAGCAAGCAGATCGGGTGGACCAACTGGAACTTCTCCGACGACGAGCGCAGCGGCGCCGTCTTCAAGGAGGGCACCTGCGCCGGCAACAGCTTCACCGGTACGTCGAAGCTGAAGGAAGCCGGCGTCTGGATCCGCGCCCGCATCATCGACCGGAACCTCTGAGCACCCCGGCACCACCGCTCAGCTGAACACCTGCTCGCGTGCGCTCTGTCCCGGGCGCACGCGAGCACCGCCCGCCGGCCGCACCGCCCCGCGGCCGGCGGGGATCTCGGGCTCATCGACCAGCATCCGGAACTTGGCCTCGGTGTCGTCGTCGGCCGCGGTGTACACGTTCACCCGGAACTGCCCGCCCTGCGTGAGCCACAGGAGCGCCGGTTCCACCCGCAGCATGCCGGCCTCGGGATGGTCGACCAGCTTGACGCGTGTGCTCGGCGCCGCGACGTCGTACCGCTCCCAGTACGTCGCGAACTCCGGCGACCGGGCGAGCAGCCCCTGCGTCAGCTCCTGCCAGGCGGGCTCGGTCAGGTGGTTCGCCATCGCCGCGCGATAGGCGGCGACCATGTGCAGCCGGATCGTCTCCCCGTCGACGAAGTGGCAGTGCCATTGGTCGGAGACGAAGTTCAGCCAGAGCATGTTGCGCTCCCCGAGCGGAATCTCCCGAAGGTCCAGCACCACTCGGCAATAGGCCTCGTTGAACGCGATGATGTCCCACCGCTCGTTCATCACGATCGCCGGGTACGGCGAGACCGCGTCGAGCGTCTTCTGGACCGACACCGGCAGCAGAGTGCACTCCGCCTGCACCGGACCGACCCGCAGACCGGCCAGCGTGAACAGGTGGTTGGTCTCCAGCCGCTCCATCCGCAGCGTCCCGGCGATCGCCTCCAGCACCTGCGCGGACACGTTGATGTCGCGGCCCTGCTCGAGCCAGGTGTACCAGGTCACTCCGACCCCAGCCAGCAGAGCGACCTCCTCGCGCCGCAGTCCCGGCGTACGGCGGCGTAGTCCCGGAGCGAACCCGACTTCTTCGGGCTGGATCCGCTCGCGCCGGGTGCGCAGGAAGAGTCCCAGCTCTTTCCGACGGGCGTCCTGGCTGTCTGCAGCGTTGGCCATGGTCCCATGGTGCATCGGGAGACAACCTGGTGCCAGGTGCTGTCAGTAATAGGATAACCAGGCTCTCACCACCATGATCCAGATCGGCGCAGCCTGGTACTCATGACTGACCAGCTCACCGCCACCCCGGCCGTCGCAAGGCCGCCAGCGTCCGCGCTGGCCCCGGTGGCCCTCACCGCACTTCTCCTCGGCTCACTACTTCCGATGCTCTCGTTCTTCATGGTCAACGTCTCGCTGCCCGCGATCGGCGCCGACCTGCACGCGAGCGCCGGCTCGCTCCAGCTTGTGGTCGGCGCCTACGGCATCGCGGCCGCGACTCTGCTCGTGGTCGGCGGCCGGCTCGGCGACGGCTTCGGCCGCCGCCGCATGCTGCTGATCGGCCTCGCCGGGTTCGCCGTCGCATCGCTGGTCTGCGCGATCGCACCGTCTGTTTCGGTGCTGCTGCTCGCCCGCGTCATCCAGGGCGCGTCGGCCGCCGCCGTCACACCGCAGGTGCTGGCGTCGATCACCAGCCTGATGACCGGTGAGCACCGCGCTCGCGGGATGGCGCTGTTCGGTGTTGCGAACGGCATCTCCGCCGCACTCGGTCAGATCCTCGGCGGCGTCCTCACCGACGCCAACCCGTTCGGACTCGGCTGGCGGTCGGTGTTCGTGGTGCTCGCACTCGGCGCAGTGATCGCGCTGATCGCTATTGCGGTGACTGTCCCCGACACCAAGGCCGAAGTGGCGCAGCGAGTCGACCTTGTCGGCGCAGCACTGCTCGCACTCACCCTGGTGCTCCTCCTGCTCCCCCTCACCGAGGGCCGCGCGCTCCACTGGCCACTCTGGACATGGCTGAGCCTGGGCGCCGTCGTACCGGCTGTTGCGGTGTTGGCCCGGCACCAGCACCGGGCTGAGCAGTCTGGGCACGCTCCGCTCATTCCACCGTCGGTACTGCGACACCGTGCGATGCGGATCGGTCTGGCGATGGCCGTCGGGTTCTTCACCAGCTTCGGCGGCTTCATGTTCGTCTTCGCCCTCGCTACCCAGGCCGGCGCTCACATGTCTGCCCTGGAAGGCGGTCTGAGCCTGCTGCCGCTGGCCATCGGCTTCCTGATCACCTGCATCTGGGGACCCGCACTACAACGCCGGTACGGCGTGGGCATGATCGTCTGGGGCTGGATCGTCAACGCAGCGGGCTACGTGCTGCTAGCAGTCGCCGCACTGGTCCTTTGGCCGGACGTAACCGTTCTGAAGCTCGCACTGCCCATGCTGGTGATCGGCGTCGGCGGCGGCCTGGTCATGATCCCCCTGATCGGCGTAGTGATCAGCCAGGTCCCACCAGCCCAAGCAGGTCTCGGCAGCGGCATCCTCCTCACCAGCCAGCAAACCTGCCTAGCCCTAGGCGCCGCCACCGTAGGCACCGTCTTCCTCTCCCTGGCCGCCACCACCTGGGGCTTCGGCACCTCCCTAGCCGCGGTAGCCATCGGTCTAGCCGCCATCGCCGTCCTGATGGCCCCCATCACCAACCAACTCCGCCGCTCCCCCGCCTAGCCGCCCAAAGGTGGGCCGCCTGCTCTTTGTGCACGACCGCGAACTTTGTGCACCCACCAACCATTTCAACGCGCTCCGCATGGTTGATGGATGCACAAAGACGCCCCGCGTGCCCAAAGACGCGCTGCGTGCACAAAGGTGGGGCGGCTGCTCTTTGGGTATCTACCAGTCATCCGGGAGAACTTTGAGAAGCCACCAACCACTTTCTCGGGCGGGGAATGGTTGGTGGGTTCCCAAGGATGGCGTTCGTTCACAAAGGTGGGGCGGGGCTACCAGTGGGCTGGACGGGTGACGGCTGCGGGGAGTTTTGTCTGGCCGTCACCTTGGGCGGCGTTTACTTGGGATTGGGTGAGGAAGAGGGCACCGGTCAGGTCGGCGCCGGCGAGGTTGGTGTCTCGGAGGTCGGCGCCGATGAGGTCGGCGGTGCGGAGGTTGGCGTTGGTGAGGTCGGCGGCGATCAGGTAGGCGCCGCGGAGGTTCGCGTTCGAGAGGTCGGCGTTGCGGAGGCGTTTGCCCATGAGGTCGGCGCCTCGGCGGTCTTTCGACTTGGGTTGTTTGCCGCGGACGAGCTGGCTGGTTTTGAGCAGGAGCTCGTTGACGGGCCCACGCTCAGCCAGTACGTCGACGGTGGCGAGGTCCGTGGTGCGGCTGACCTCCTCGACGCGGGCGAGCGCCGTACGGAGGTCTGCGTGGTGGCCTGCTGCGGCCTTGTAGGTCAGGGCTTCTGTGAGGTACCAGAGGAGTTCGTGCAGCTGGCGGAGGATCGGCAGCGCGGCGAACATGTCGGCCCCGGGTTGCTCGCGCCAGCTCTGGCCGGCGCGGCGGGAGATCTCCTGGCCGGCGCCGAAGCAGTCGTAGACCGTGCAGCCCTGGAAGCCTTTCGGGCGCAGCTCGGTATGGATGCGGCAGCGGAAGGCGTCGTCGAGATTCCGGCAGGCCTCACCGGCCGGCTTGTCGATCGCGAAGTCGGCCGACTTGCTGAACGTCAGCGCGACGCAGCAGAGGCCGAAGCAGCTGCTGCAGTCGGCCTTCAGCTCAGTTCTGGTCGGCAACCGTCTGGCCGGTACGGCGCCAGCGGACGCCGGCCTCGACGAACTCGTCGATCTCACCGTCGAAGACGCCCGAGGTGTTGCCGGACTCGAACTGCGTCCGCAGGTCCTTCACCATCTGGTACGGGTGCAGGACGTAGGAGCGCATCTGGTCGCCCCACGAACCCTGGACGTCACCACGCAGCGAGTCGAGGTGGGCACGCTCCTCGGCCTTCTTCAGCGCGAGCAGCTTGGCCTTCAGGATGACCATCGCCGAGGCCTTGTTCTGCAGCTGGGACTTCTCGTTCTGGCAGGAGACCACGGTGCCGGTCGGGATGTGCGTGATCCGGACCGCGGAGTCGGTCGTGTTGACGCTCTGACCACCCGGGCCGGACGACCGGTACACGTCGATCCGCAGTTCTTCTTCCGGTACGTCGATCTCGTCGGTCTGCTCGAGCACCGGGACGACCTCGACCGCCGCGAACGACGTCTGCCGCCGGCCCTGGTTGTCGAACGGCGAGATCCGGACCAGCCGGTGCGTCCCGGACTCCACGCTCAGCGTGCCGTACGCGTACGGCGCCTTGACCGCGAAGGTGGTCGACTTCAGCCCGGCCTCTTCGGCGTACGACGTGTCGTAGACCTCGGTCGGGTAGCCGTGCCGCTCGGCCCAGCGCAGGTACATCCGCTGCAGCATCTCGGCGAAGTCCGCGGCGTCGACGCCACCGGCGCCGGAGCGGATCGTGACGAGCGCCTCGCGCTCGTCGTACTCACCGGAGAGCAGCGTGCGGATCTCGAGGGACTGGATCAGCTTGGCGACCGAGCTGAGCTCCTTCTCCGCCTCGGCGATGCTGTCCGGGTCGTTCTCCTCACGAGCGAGCTCGATCAGGACACCGACATCCTCGACGCGCGACCGCAGCCCGGTGACGCGCTCCACATCAGCCTGCAGGCTGGACAGCCGCGAGGTCACCTTCTGCGCGTTCGCCTGGTCGTCCCACAGGTCCGGCGCGGCGACAGCCTCACCGAGCTCGGCGATCTCCACCCGCATGGCAGGGAGATCGAGCACCTTCTCGATCGAGGTCAGCGTCGCGTCGAGCTGCTTGAGCTCAGCATCAAAATCCAGTCCAGCCACAACAGTGCAGCGTACCCGCTAACCCCTGGCCGCCGTTAAACCGTTTCTGAGCCCATGCCTTTTCTGAGAATGGCGAACACCTCGGCGACCACCTGCTCCAACTGCTGCTGCGCCTCAACGAGTTCATCGCCCGACGCGTCGTCCGGCAGGATCCGCAGCAGCTCCTCCTCGAACAGGTTCTGGGCGGCGGCGTACTGGGCCGCGAGCAGCCGATTGCGCACCCGCTCGTCCGACCGCTCGTCGAGCGCAGTCGCCAGCGTCTGCACCAACTCTTCGGTCTGCATCCGACGGCGGGCGAGCAACGCCGGGCTGGCCTCGATCGTCCGGACGAACTGCTTCCAGGTCGCCAGATGACCGACCGCGAGCCGCTCCCGGATCGACGCCAGGTAATGCGCCTCGAGCGCGTCCAGCGGGTCGCCGGCCGACTCCCGCACGGCCCGCGCCGGGCCGCGCCACCAGCCCTCCTCGTCGAAGAACAGGTCCTCCTTCGCCGGGAAGTGATTGAAGACCGTCTGGACGGCGACATCCGCGGCGCGCGCCACCTCGGCCACGGTGACCGCGTCGAAGCCGCGCTCGAGGAACAGCATCGTCGCGACCTCCGAGATCGCGGCCTTCGTCTGCTGCTTCTTGCGTTCCCGGCGACCGAGCTCCATTGGACAACCGTAGAGCATCCTGATTTACTGAACCCAATCTTGTAGTCACTACATATTTGGAGTTCATATAATGACTATTCTCGTCACCGGCGGCCGCGGCGCGATCGCCCGCGCCGTCTCCACCGGCCTCACCACCGCGGGTCACGACGTCCGGATCGCCAGCCGCGAGCCCGGCGAGCTCGGCCCGTCCGCCGTCGCGTACGACGCGACCGACCCGGCCGCCGCCCTCGAAGGCGTCAGCCAGGTCTTCCTGTACTCCGACCCGCGGACCGCACCGGCCTTCGTGGCCGCTGCCGACGCCGCCGGGGTGAAGCAGGTCGTCCTGCTCTCCTCGCTGTCCGCGGTCGGCGGCCCCGACGACCCGCACGCGCGGACCGAGCAGGTCATCGCCTCCGGCGGCTACGCGACCACGCGGATCCAGCCCGGCGCCTTCATGAGCAACGCGAAGTACTGGTCGTTCCAGGTCCGCGCGACCGGTCAGATCCGCATCCCGTACCTCGACGCCGAGGAAGCGCCGATCCACGAGCAGGACATCGCGGACGCCGTACTGCGGGTGCTCCTCGACGGACCGGGCAACGGTCACGACGGCCGGGGCTATCCGCTCACCGGTCCCGAGTCGATGACCCGGCGGCATCAGATCGGCCTGATCACCGAGGCCACCGGCGTACCGATCGAGGCCGTCGACCTCACTCCCGACCAGGCCCGCGCCGAGATGGGGATGCGTGACGAAGGTCAGCGCGAGACCCTGTTGGCCTACTGGGCCTCGCGCGTCGGCTCACCGCACCCGATCGAGCCGGGCGTCGAGCTCCTGACCGGTCACACCGCCCGCAGCTTCAACACCTGGCTCGCCGACCACCCCGGGCTCTTCGCCTAACGGCCTTGGAGGGATTTGACGTTGTCGCCGAAGGTCCAGTTCTTCGAACCGTCCCAGTTGATGGACCAGGTCATCAGGCCCTTGAGCTGGCCGTTGAAGCTGTTCCACGACTGGGAGACCAGGGACGGCGACATGTAGCCGCCACCGGCGCCGCTCTGGGCGGGCAGTCCGGGGACCTGCTTGTCGTACGGGACCCGGATGGTGACGCCCTGGATGACCAGACCGTTGTTCAGACACGTGGTCTGCGCGACGAAGCCCTGCACTGTGCCGGCGGAGTACGAGTCGCCCGAGCAGCCGTACATGCTGCCGTTGTAGTACTGCATGTTCAGCCACCACAGCCGGCCGTTGTCGGCGTACTTCTTGATGATGGGCAGGTACGAGCCCCAGATCGAGCCGTAGGTGACACTGCCACCGGTCACGTACGCCGTCTCCGGCGCCATCGTCAGCCCGAAGTTCGACGGCATCTGCGCCTGTACGCCGTCGATGATCCGGATCAGGTTCGCCTGGGAGGCCGAGAGCTGGTTGATGTTGCCGCTCCCGGTCAGGCCGGTCTCGATGTCGATGTCGATGCCGTCGAAGTTGTACTGCTTGAGGATCGGTACGACGGTCGCCACGAACCGGTCGGCGACAGTCGACGAACTGAGGTCGATCCCGGCGGTCGCGCCACCGATCGAGAGCAGGATGGTCTGGCCGGCCGCCTTCGCCGCGCACATCTCGGCCGGGGTGGCGACCTTCACGGTCGCGTCCATCCCGTCCTCCCACTTGACCGTGCCGTCGGACAGGATCACCGGGAAGGCCGCGTTGATCACGTTGTAGCCGTGCTGGCCGATCCGCGAGTCGGTGATCGGAGTCCAGCCGAACGGCGGGTGTACGCCGTTCGAGGAGCCGTCCCAGTTCTCCCAGTAGCCGTGCAGCACCTTGCCGGCCGGGCGGGACTTCACCGCGCAAGTTGCGTTACCAGGAGGCGGAGTCGTCGGTGGCGTGGTCGGCGGCGTGCTGTCACAGGCGGCGAGGTCGAGCCACAGCGAGGGGGCGGCGATCGGGTTCCAGCCCGAGCCGGGCGGCGCGGTGTGCGCGGAGCGAGCCTGGTAGGTCCGGTTCTGGTAGCTGACCTTGGCACCCGCGGCGTACGCGACGCCCTCAGCCCAGGCGGGCGCCGTACAGGCCGCTTGGATCAATGAGGGGCCGGCTTGCGCCACCAATCCGGCGGATCCGAAGAGAAGCCCGGCTGCGATGGCACTCGCAAGAACAACGCCGACCCGTCGTTTCATGGCGACTCCTCATTCAATATGTAGCGACCTTTCGTTTACCGTAGGGCGCTACCCCGCCGGATCGCCACGACATGTCGGAAACCCGCCACGGTCGCAGCGATCACCGCGACCATCACCAGCTGATCGGGCAGCGTGTGCGCGCGCGTCAGCAGACCGAAGACCGAATGACCGAGCAGTGCGCCGCCGACGGCCGCCGCGCGATGCAGTTCGGTCCAGGTCGCGTCGGCACTCCAGCGCACGAGCTGCCGAACGACCGCGATAGCCAGCACGGCCGCAACCGCCATCGGCACCAGCACCCAGTTGCTGGGCAGCCGGGCCGAGCCGAGCGAGAACAGCAGGGCCAGGAAGGCTATGGTCGCCAGCCCGCACGCCGCAGCCACCACGATCGGCGCCGGCGGCGCGACAGGTCGCCGTACGGTGAACTGCTGCTTCGGAAGAACTCGCAACGCGACCACACCGCAGACCACGATCAGCCCGAGCACAGTCAGGATCGCGGCCGCGGACATCTGGTAGCCCGGGTCTTCGGACAACGGCACCGCGAGCCGGAGCAGTACGGCGCCGAGCACCGTCACGAACCCGGTGAGCACCATCCCGCCTCGCCGGAGGTACGGCTGCTTACCCACCTTCTTGAAGATCAGCTCCACCAGAGCGATCGGCACCACGACGCTGAACACCACGTGGTACGGCAGGTTGAGCTCCGTGTACGTCGTGTTGATCCCGAGCCACCGCGGTCCCCACTCGGCGGCGCCGTACAGGTGTGGGCTCGTCAGGCTCTGCAGCGCCAGTCCCTCTTCCAGCAAGCCGTAGCAGACGCCCAGCAACGCGATCGTCGGCCAGCCACCACCGACTCGCCTAGCCAGCTCCCTGATCAGCAGAGCGCCCGCGCCGTAGATCGGGATGTACATGAGGACCAGGTAGAGCATCCGCACCGGCACTGTCCCCAGCGCGAACTCCGCGACCAGCGGTGTGAGCAGGACCAGCGTCCAGGCAGCCTTCCCCGCGCCCGGCTCCTTCGGCGCCTTCGGCGGCTTGGGGAACGCGGCCCGGACCGAGCGAAGGTTCGTCACGACGACCAGGGCCGCGAGCAACAACCACTGCACGACCTGCACACTTCGCAGCCACAGCGGATAGGCGCCGGTCAGCAGCAAGTAGCTGACGGCAACGAGTCCGGCGATCGCGAGCGTCCGCACCCGGGTGTAGGCGCCGCGGCGGCCGCGCTTCATCCGCCGCGCCAGGAAGACGTAGAACGCGGCGATCACCAGCACCATCAATGCCCGGATGTAGATCGAGATCCGGAGCTCTTCAGCGGTCTTCGAGCTGCCCGCGGCGAGCTGGTAGTCGACCACGTTGTGGATGAACGCCACGGTCAGTACGGCGAACGCCGCGCTCGCGATCAGGTTCGTGAACAGGAGCACGGTCGCCCGGCGTACCCATTGGGCGACCTGGGGCTCGAGGGCCGTCGTCGTCATACCCGCAGGCTAGGGAAAGGCACCGCGCTTGCCATCCGACCAAAGTCGAAGCCGAACAATCTTGATGCGGATGTCAAGAAGCTCTGGGTGCCTTCGACTGGTCGGTGACAGCACACCGAAGGAGCAGCTCATGCGCAAGATCAGCTACTGGGTCCACGCCTCGATCGACGGATTCATCGACGGACCGAACGGCGAGTTCGACTGGCCGGTGATGGGACCGGAACTGTCGGCGTACTCAGAGGGCCTGGACAAGACCGTCGACACGCTGCTGTTCGGCCGGCCGGTCTGGGAGATGATGGTCGGATTCTGGCCGAACGCCGAGTCCATCACGGACGACCCGCACGTCGCCGCGTTCGCGCCGTTCTGGCGGGCCACGCCGAAGATCGTCTTCTCCCGCAGCTACGCGGGTGACGACTGGACGAGTCAGGTCGTGAACGGCGACCTCGCGGCCGAGGTCGGCAAGCTGAAGGCCGCACCGGGCGGCGACCTCCTGCTCACCGGCGGCTCGGCCCTCGCTGGAGCGCTGGCCGAGCTCGGGCTCATCGACGAGTTCCACATCGCCGTGCACCCCGTGGTGCTCGGTGGCGGCCGGCCGCTGTTCGCGCACCCGGACCAGCGCCGCGGCCTGCAGCTCGTGCAGACCGCGGCCCTCGACGGGCAGGTCGTCGTCTCGCAGTACCGGCCTGCCTAAGGCTTAGGGCAGGATCGAGTCGACGTAACCACCGTCGACACGGACGGCGCCGCCGGTGGTCGCGGAGGCCAAGTCGGAGCTGAGGTAGACGACCAGGTTGCCGATCTCCGGCGGCTCGATCAGCCGCTGGATCAGTGAGTACGGGCGGTGCTCGCGCATGAACTGGCGTTGCGCGTCGTCCCACTCCTGGTCATCGCCGACCAGTTCGTGCACGAAGTCCTCGACGCCCGGCGTGTGGGTCGGGCCCGCGATCACCGAGTTCACCGTCACGCCGGTGCCCGCCGCCGCCTTCGCGTAGCCGCGGGTCACCGCGAGCAGCGCCGTCTTGGTCACGCCGTAGTGGACCATCTCGACCGGCGTCACGATCGCGGAGTCGCTGGCGATGTTCAGCACTCTGCCGAACCCGCGCTCGGTCATCGCCGGCAGGTACATCCGGATCAGCCGGATCGCGGACAGCACATTCACCTCGAAGTACCGCCGCCACTCGTCGTCGTCGACCTCGAGCACCGGCTTCGCACCGAAGATCCCGAGGTTGTTGACCAGGATGTCCAGCTCCGGGACCTCAGCCTGCATCTGCTCAGCACCTTCGGCGGACGCGAGATCCGCCGCCACCGCGGTCACCTCAGCGCCCGGTACGTCGTTCCGCACCTGACTGGCCGCTGCTTCGGTCTTGTCCGCGGTCCGGCCGTTGACCACGACGGCCGCTCCGGCCCGGGCGAGCTGAGTCGCTATCGCGAGCCCGATTCCCTGACTCGACCCGGAAACCAGTGCTCGTCTTCCGCTCAAATCGATCTGCATACCCAAATAGTGCCCAGGGTGATGTCAAAAACCGGGAGGCTGATCCGACGCATGGGTGAAGACCACCCGAGAGGAAGCACCATGACGACCCTCACCACCACCCGTCAGCGGAGTCCACGGCTCGCCCTGGCGCTGCTGGCCCTGCCCTCGCTGCTGATCGCGATCGACATCAGCGTGCTCGGCGTCGCGCTGCCCCGGATGTCCGCGGACCTGCGGCCGTCGCCGACCGAGCTGCTGTGGATGAACGACATCTACGGGTTCATGGTCGGCGGCACGATGATCACGATGGGCGCGGTCGGCGACCGGATCGGCCGCCGCCGGCTGATCGTCATCTGCGCCACGGTCTTCGCGATCGCCTCGGCGGTCGCGGCGTTCTCGACCGCGCCGTGGATGATCATCGCGACCCGCGCGGTGATGGGCCTCGCCGGTGCCGCGATCATGCCGGCCTCGATGGCGCTGATCGGCCAGATCTTCCCGGACCCGAAGGCGCGCATCTCCGCGATGGGCGCCTACATGACCTGCTTCCTCGGCGGGATGGCGGTCGCTCCGCTCATCGGCGGCGTGATGCTGCAGTACTGGTGGTGGGGCTCGGTGTTCCTGCTCGGCGTACCGGTGATGGTCCTGACCGTGCTGGCCGCGCCCCGGCTGCTGCCGGAATCAGAGGCCCAGCCTGGTACGCCGCTGGATCTGCGCAGTGCCGCACTGTGCCTGGTGTCGATCCTCAGCCTGGTCGCCGCCCTCAAGTGGGCCGTCAACGGCGCTGAGCTCTGGAGAACCGTCGGTCTGGCAGTCATCGGCCTCGTCCTCGGCGTGGTGTTCGTCCGGCGGCAGCACACGCTCGAGCACCCGCTGGTCGATCTGTCGCTGCTGAAGCAGCCCGGCGTGGCTCGCGCGATGTGGGTGCTGTTCCTGACGGCACTTCTGATGGGCGGTACGTCGATCTTCGCCGGGTTCTACCTGCAGTCCGTGCGTGGCCTGGAGCCGCTGAAGGCCGCCTTCTGCCTGATCCCGTCGACGATCGCGATGATCGCCGCCTCGAACCTCGGTCCTTGGCTCGGCCACCGGTTCGCGCCCAAACACGTCGTACTGGGTGGGCTACTGGTCATGGTCGCCGGGTTCGTACCCTTCGCGTTCCTGCCAGTGGGCGGAGCCGGCATCGGACTGGCGATCGTCGGCTCCGTTCTCACCACGGCGGGGATCGGGGCTGCGTTCCCGTTCCTGATGAACGACATCATTTCCCATGCACCGCAGGAGCGGGCCGGTTCGGCGGCGTCGTTGGCGCAGACGGCCAACGAGATCGGGATCGCCACCGGGCTGGTGATTCTGGGCAGCCTCGCCACGGTGGTCTACCGCGCGCGGCTTTCGGTGTCCGATGGCTCCTGGGTGGACGGTTTCGAGGAGGCCGCCGGCCGGGCCGACAGCGTACTGCTCGGCCACGTCCAGACCGCCTTCGTCGACGGCTACCGCGCGGTGGGTGCCTTCGGCGTCGTCCTGATGGCCGTGATCGTCGTGCTGTACGTCGTCCCGCGCCGGGCGAAGGCTTAACGAATCGGTACGACGGCCGACGCCTCGGTGGCGATATCGGCCGCGCCCGGGAAACCGGGCGGCTGGAACGGCAGGTCGACGGACGACGTGAGCTGCACTGTGACCGTCGTACCGTCGACATCGGCGGACCAGTCGAGCCCGGCGAAACGGTTGCTCGCGGCAACCTCATCCAGGTACGCCGCGGTCAGCCGGCGGGCGTGGTCGGGATCGAGCTCGGCGTTGCCGTCCGCGGCTGGCTGAGTGTGGAGCGCAGCCAGGCCGTTGGCGGCGGCGAGGACAGCGCCGTCGGCGGTCGCATCCAGATCCCGCCGGACCAGGAACACCTTGGAGATGTCGGTCACCACCACGATCATCAGCAGGATCACGAACGTGAAGCCGATGATCAGAACGGTCATCTGGCCTTGCTCGTCACGGGTTCTCATCCGTCGCCCTTCGCCTCGCGGTAGTCGCCGTACGGCTCGGTGTGCGAGGAGCGGAGCTGAATCGCGGGCGGTTCGCCGCCGATCGCATCAGGGATCAAGGGCAGCCGGACCCTCGTGTTCAGCGTGACGGTCACGGTCGAGCCGGGCTGCAGGCAGGCGGGGTTGCAGCTGATCGCGAGCTGGTCCGAGGTCAGCTCCATTCCCTGGTCCTTCATCGCCAACCGAGCGGCCTCGAACGCGCGGGCCCGGGCCTCGTCCTCCGACAATCCGACCGGCACGATGATGAACGCGCGCCCGGCCGCACGGGTCGCCGCGGTCGCGCCGTACGAGGCTCGCTGCACGTCGAAGACCGCGAGCAGCACGTAGAGCAACGGAACCATCAGCAGGATGGCGAGCCAGGAGAACTCGACCACCGCACTGCCGCGTTCGTCCCGCTTCATTCGCCGGTCTCCTTGACCGCGTGCCCGGCAACGCTGAAGTCGACCGCCGGACCCCACAGGCCCAGCGCCGGCAGATGCGCCCGCACGACGACCTCAACCCCGGGTTGGCCTTCGATGTCGGTCGCGCTCGCCTCGACGGAGTCGACCAGCCGAGCGTTCACCACGCCGCCGATCAGCTCCTGCGTCCGCACCTGGCCATCGGCCGGCGACCTGTTCAGTACGGCGGCGTAGTGGGCGCCCTCCGAGGCCGCGGCCGTCACTGTGTTGCGCACGTACAGATAGAGGCCGACCTGAAGGATGCCCAGGAACAACGGCACCACCAGCATCGCGACCAGCACGAAGTCCACGACCGCGGATCCACGGTCGCTCCGCGCTCGCTTCACTTGTTGGAGACAGACTTCAATGCGTTCTCGAGCATCGACTTGAGCTGGTCGCCGGCCACACCCCAGATCAGGACGACCAGACCGGCCGTCATCACGGTGATCAGCACCCAGCCGGGCACATCGCCGCGTTCCTTGCCCGCCGGCCGCGGCATCAGCAATGCCGCGCACATTCTCGTCATCAGTAGGGACATGCTTCTCCTCGTTTCATCCTGCGATCAGCCGGATTCCGACAGCGCCTGGGAAAAAGGCGAACATGATGGTCGTTGGCAGAACCAGGAAGATGACCGGCACCATCATGGCGACCTCGCGGCGAGCGCCGGACTCGATCAGTTCACGGCGACCGGCCTCACGAATGTCAGCGGCTTGTGCCCGCAGTACGTCGGCGAGCGGCGTACCGCGCTCAATCGCGACCGCGAGCCCATCGGCGAACCGGGACAACGCCATCAGGCCGGTGCGATCCGCCAGGGCATCCAATGCGCGGACGAGCGTGGCACCGGCTCGGGTCTCGGCCAGCACCTGTTTGAGCTCGTCCGCGAGATCACCACGGCAGGATCGGGCGACCCGGTCGAGTGCAGCGGCCGGACCTTCGCCGGCCGCGACCGACAACGCCAGCAGCTCCGCCACGGTGGGCAGCTCTGCGAGCAATCTGCGCTCGCGGTTGCGGACCTGAGTGCTGAGGTAGGTGTCTCGGGCAAGCACTCCGACGACGCCGACCACCGCGCAGAAGACCAGCATCCCGAGCGGATTGCCGATGCCGAGCGCCACCGCCACGAGCGATCCGACGAGCGCCGCGCCGAATGCCGCCGTACCCCACAGCAACTGCTCGATCCGGAACTCCTCGACTGTCCGCTCCAGACCAGCCCGGGAAAGCCTGCGCCGGATCGAGCTCGCACCGCCGAGGATCCGCTCCAGCCGTCGCGCTCCGGACCGCAACGAGGGTCCGAACAACCGCAGGATCGCGGAGAACGGCGAGTTCGACACGGCGACTCCGAGGAACACTTCGGTCCCGTCGAGATCCCGCAGGTACGGCGCGATCCGGTCGTCCGGCGTTGGTTTGCGCAGGAACGGCATCCGTCGTACGGCGATGATCAGACCGGTGCCGAACAGCGCACCGAGCAACCCGCCCAGCAGCGTCGGGCTCATCGCAGCACCCGCTCGGGCTCGGGCAGTCGACCGATCCGCAACATCACCCGGTAGGCCAGCACACAAACCGCCGCACCAGCGCCGATCACGATCGCGCCCACCGGCGAGTTGTAGCGCTGGATCACGTCGCCCTGGAACGACAGCATCGCCAGGACCAGCCACGGCGCCGCGACCGCGACCCGCGCGCCGTTGATCGACCAGGACTGCCGCGATTCGAGCTCTGACCTGGTCCGGGCGTCGTCGCGCAGGAACGTCGACAGGGATCGCAGCAGACGACCGAGGTCACCACCGCCGACCTCGCGCGCGATCCGCAACGCCTCCACGACTCGATCCCCGACCGGATCCGCGAGCCGGGCCTTCAAGCGGTCGAGCGACTCGGCGAACCGGCCGGTCGAGGCATACTCGGCGCCGAACCGCCGGAACGGCTCGCGCAACGGCAGCGGCCCACGCTCACCCACCTGCGCCAGCGCCTCCGACAGCGACAACCCAGCGCGCACCGCGGATGCGATGTTGTCGACGACATCCGGCCAGAGCTCCCGGAACTCACCCAGCCGTTTCCGGGCGCGGCTCTTCACGAGAGCCACCGGTGCACTGCCGGCCATCACGCCGAACACCACGCCCACCGGCCACGCACCGGAGACCGCGAACATCACCACGAGCCCGATCAGGCCGGTGAGCAGGCAGGCGCCGATGAAGGCCACCGGTGTCACGCCCTCGACTCCGGCGCTCGCCAGCAGGTCGCGGCTCCGCGTCACCAGGCGGCCGTCCCGGGCCTCGCGGAGCTCGGCCGGCGCCACGAACGTCGCGATGATCAGCAGCAGGCCGATCCCGAAGAACAGTCCCAGCAGGAGACCCATCAGGACCCACCTCGCGGCAGCTCGGTCAGCAGCCCGGACACGTTGTACCCAGCGAGCGTGAACCGCTCGGGATGCGGCAGCTGCCCTTCGGCCCGCCGCAACAGTCCACCCACGGTGCCGAACAGCGTCTCGGTCTCGATCGTCTGGTCCTCGATCCGCCCGCTCACCGCCAGGATCTCGCGCACCCGACGTCGTCCATCGGCGGCGATCCCGAGGTGGACGACGAGATCAACGCACCCGGCGACAGTCGGCAAGACAAACCTGGAGCCGATGTTCTCGCCGGCCAACAGTGGCAACGTGCACATCTTGGTCAGGGCTTCGCGTGCCGAGTTCGCATGGATCGTGCACATGCCTGGCAAGCCAGAGTTCAAAGCCAGCAAGAGATCCAGGCACTCCTCGCCTCTCACTTCACCGACGATCAGGCGGGACGGTCTCATCCGCAGCGATTCCTTGACCAGGTCACGCAGCCGGATCTCGCCGGTGCCTTCCAGCCCCGCCTGCCTGGTCTGCATCGACACCCAGTCGGGAATCGGCAGCTTGATCTCGAAGACCTCTTCACAGCTGATCACGCGTTCGCTGCCTGGGATCGACCCGGCCAGTGCGTTCAGCAAGGTGGTCTTGCCGGCCTGGGTGCCGCCCGAGACCAGGATGTTGAGTCCGCAAGCCACCGCGGCGTCCAGCACGGCCGCGGCATGCGGCGTCAGCGAGCCGAGCTGGACCAGGTCGCTCAGCCTGGTTGCGCGGACCGTGAATTTCCTGATGTTGACTGCCGCGTAGCGATGCGTGATGCCACCGAGGACGATGTGCACGCGGCTGCCGTCGGGCAGCCGGGCGTCGGTGAACGGCTGCGAGACGTCGACGCGGCGGCCGGTGGTCTTCAGCATCCGCTCGACCAGGTCGCTGACCTCTTCCTCGGTCAGGACGGTGGTGGTCAGCTCGTGGCGGCCTTCGCGGGCGATGAACACCCGGCTCGGCTCGTTGATCCAGATCTCCTCGACCGAGGGGTCATCCAGATAACGCTGCAGCGGGCCGAACCCGGCCACCCGGTCGTGGACCTCACGGCTGACCGCCTCGATGTCGCCGATCGGCGGAACCACACCGGTCAGGCTGCGCTCGTCGTACTCCCGGACGACGGTCGCGACGATCACGTCCACCGCGGCCGGGTCGCGGAGCGGGTCGATGCCTTCGCGGCGGACGACGTCGCGGACCTGGGCATCGATGAGCTCGACGGCGTCGTCCCAGCCCGACCGCCGCACGGAGAGACGGTCGGCTGTCATGGCCCTCCCCCGGAGTCACTCACTGGTTGCTGTGAGCGACCATCCTCCCAAGCACAGAGGGTCAATGCCAGTCACAAGGAGTCACCTGTGGATAACTCGCTCCTAGGACCGACCCACGCCGGCGCAGGAATGCGGAGCGGACCGCCCACATCCTGGGGGTGCGCACTGTCTGCGGTGGCCTTGAACAAGTTATGCCTTGTTCAAGGCCACCATTTCCTGTCTAAACCCCCGACAACTGCACGCCCGTCAGCGGTGGATGAGGGTGTGCTCGAAGGAGTAGCGGCTTGCCCGGTAGAGGTGGGAGCCGAACTCGACCGGCTGCCCGTGGTCGTCGTACGTGATCCGGGTGGTGGCCAGCAGCGGGTGACCGGGCTCCTCGGCGAGCAAACGGGCCTGCTCGGGAGACGCCGGTACGGCGGAGATGGTCTGGTGAGCGACCTTCAGCCGCACGCCCTCGGCTCGCAGCAGTTGGTAGAGACCGCGCTCGGCCAGAGTGGTCGGGTCGGTCTCCAGCAGGTCCGGCGGCAGCCAGTTGCGCATCAGCGCGAGCGGCTCACCGTCCGCCCGGCGCAGGCGCTCCAGGCGCAGGACACGGTCGCCCACCTCGCACTGCAGCGCAGTCGCCACCTCTGCGGTGGCAGGCGCGATTCCGAGCCGCAGCACCTCGGTTTCCGGCTTACGGTGTGCCGCGGCCAGGTCGTCGTACAGGCTGGTGAGCTCGAGGGAACGGCGCACCTGGCCCGAGTTGCCGACCACCTGCGTCCCGACGCCACGCTTGCGGACCAGCAACCCCTGGTCGACCAGCCGCGCGATCGCCTGCCGCACGGTGGGCCGGCTCAGCCCGTACGCCTCCGCGAGGTCCACCTCGTTGCTCAGCCGCGACCCGACCGGGAGTTCTCCTCCCTGGATCGCTGCCTCGAGCTGCTGTGCCAACTGCACATGCAACGGCGTTCGACTGCTCCGATCAACCTGGACCTGCACGGTACTCATGGGCACATCCTGAGGGTTCCACCCTGATCAGTCGACCCACCACGGTGATTTGATCAGATCCCTTCCGATTACCCAGCGTTCAACTACTACGACACACGGCAGCATGAACGCAGAGTGAACGCGCCCGATGTCGGGTCCGGATGGCGGTCCGGGGATATCTGTCAGAGCTTCTGTAGGCGAGGATGTCGCCTTCCGGATCATCCGCCGGCCCACTCGGGGGCTGCGCTGGCTGCTGTACGGCTGAGATGAAGGAGATGTATGGAACCGCTGCGTATCGGGATCCTTGGTGCGGCCCGGATCGCGGGTCGCGCGATCGCCGAACCGGCCCGGCTCACCGGCGCCCGGCTGGTCGCCGTCGCTGCCCGGGACCGGGATCGCGCCGAAGCCTTCGCTGCGGAACACGGGGTCGAACGCGTGCTCGCGTCGTACGACGACGTGATCGCCGACCCGGAGGTCGAGGCGATCTACAACCCGCTGGCGAACGCGCTGCACGGCCCGTGGAACCTCAAAGCGATTGCCGCGGGCAAACACGTCCTGACGGAGAAACCCTCGGCCAGCAACGCAACCGAGGCAGCGTTGGTGCGCGACGCTGCCGCGGAGCGCGGTGTGGTGGTCATGGAAGGCTTCCACTACCTCTTCCACCCGGTGACGCGTCGGCTGCACGAATTGCTCGCCAAGGGTGAGCTGGGCGAGCTGCAGCACGTAGAGACCACCATGGTGATGCCTCCGCCCGCAGAGGGCGACCCGCGCTGGTCCTTGGCGCTGGCTGGTGGCGCGCTGATGGACGTCGGCTGCTACGCCCTGCATGCCCAACGCTCCATCGCCCCCTGGGCCGGTGGCGCACCCCGCCTGGTCAGCGCCCGCGCCGGCGAGCGCAAGCGCGTGCCCGGCGTCGACGAGTGGCTGAACGCGGACTTGGAGTTCCCGAACGGCGCCACCGGCGCGGTCCGGACCAGCATGGGCGCCGAGACTCTCGACTTCAGCATCAAACTCATCGGCGCCCGCGGCGAAGCCTTCGCGCCGAGCTTCGTCCTCCCCCACGACGACGACCGAGTCATCGTCACCACCAAAGAGGACCACTGGGTCGAGCACCTCGGCCGCAAGTCGTCGTACACCTACCAACTCGAAGCCTTCACCGCCCACCTCCGCAACGGCACCCCACTCCCGACGGACGCCGATGACGCGGTCGCCACCATGCAACTCATCGACGAGGCCTACGTCGCCGCAGGCCTGTCACCGCGTCCCTCGCTCTGACTGGGTCGACGTCCCTGACCGGCTTCGGCCAGGGACGTCGCCGGGGGTGCGTCAGTCGCCGGTGGGGAAGCCGAGGTTGATGCCGCCGTGGCTCGGGTCGAGCCAGCGGGAGGTGACGACCTTGGTGCGGGTGAAGAAGTGGACGCCGTCCATGCCGTGGGCGTGGGTGTCGCCGAACAGCGAGTTCTTCCAGCCGCCGAACGAGTAGTACGCCATCGGGACCGGGATCGGGACGTTGATCCCGACCATGCCGACCTCGACCTCGTTCTGGAAGCGGCGGGCGGCACCGCCGTCGTTGGTGAAGATCGCCGTGCCGTTGCCGTACGGGTTGGAGTTCACCAGGTCGAGGGCCGCGTCGTACGACGGGAGGCGGAGCACCGACAGCACCGGGCCGAAGATCTCGTCGGTGTAGATCGACATCTGCGGGGTCACCTTGTCGAACAGGGTCGGGCCGAGCCAGAACCCCTCGGCACCGCCGTCGAACTCACCGGCGCGCCCGTCCACGACCAGCTCCGCGCCTGCCTCGACGCCGGCCGCCACATAGCCGGAGACCTTGTCGCGGTGCACTCCGGTGACGAGCGGGCCCATGTCGCTGGCTCCGGTGCCGTCGCCGGTCTTGAGCTTCGCCATCCGCTCGGTGATCTTCGCGATCAGCTCGTCGGCGATCGGCTCGACCGCGACCAGGGCCGAGATCGCCATACAGCGCTCGCCGGCCGAGCCGAAGCCTGCGTTCACCGCCGCGTCGGCGGCCAGCTCGAGGTCGGCGTCCGGCAGCACGATCATGTGGTTCTTCGCGCCACCGAGGGCCTGCACCCGCTTGCCGTTCTTGGTGCCGTTCTCGTAGACATACTTCGCGATCGGCGTCGAACCGACGAACGAGACCGACTTGATGTCCGGGTGCTCGAGCAGCCGGTCGACGGCCTCCTTGTCGCCGTGCAGCACGTTCACCACACCGTCCGGCAGGCCCGCCTCCTTCCAGAGCTCGGCCATCGCGTTCGCCGCCGACGGGTCCTTCTCGGACGGCTTGATCACCACGCTGTTGCCGCAGGCAACCGCGAGCGGCACGAACCACATCGGCACCATCGCCGGGAAGTTGAACGGCGAGATGACCGCGCTGACGCCGAGCGGCTGACGGATCGAGTAGACGTCGACCTTGGTCGAGACGCCCTCGCTGAAACCGCCCTTGAGCAGATGCGGGATGCCGCAGGCGAACTCGATCACCTCGAGCCCCCGGGTCACCTCACCGAGCGCGTCGGACAGCACCTTGCCGTGCTCGGCGGTGATCAGCGCGGCGATCTGCTCCTTGCGCTCGTTCACCAGCTCGCGATACGCGAACAGGACCTGGGTGCGCTTGGTCAGCGAGGTCTGCGCCCACGCCTTCGACGCCTCGTGGGCGACCTTCACCACCTCGTCGACGGTGGCGGCCGAGGCGAGGTCGAGCTCACCGGTGACGTCGCCGGTCGCCGGGTTGTAGACCTTGCTGGTCCGCTCGGCGACACCGGTCCACGGGCTGCCGCCGACCAGATGGGTGATGCGCTTGATCTCAGTACTCACAACGATTCCTTTCAAGCTTCGCTTCGGCTTCAGCGTCAGGTTCGGCCTCAGCCGAGGACTGCCTGGCGGTCGGCGAGGTCGACAGTGACGGGTTGGCCGGTTCCCAGCGAGGCGACGCCGGCCTCACAAACGGCGGCCGCGGCGTAGCCGTCCCAGGCACTCGGGCCGTCGATCTCACCGCGTCCCACGGCGTCGACCCAGCGCTGGACCTCGATGTCGTACGCACGGTCGAAGCGGATCCGGAAGTCTCCGGGCATCGCGCCGCCCCACTGGCCGGCCGCGCGGGTGACAACGCCGGAGCCGAGCCCGATGGTCGCGCTACCCCGCTCGGCGACCGCTTCACAGCGGACCTCGTAGCCGACCTGGAAGTTCACGAAGACCTCGACATCGGCCATCGCGCCGTTCGCCATCTCGAACACCGCGAACTGCGGGTCGAGCACGCCCTCGGGCACCGAGCTGGTCGGCTTGGGCGCGTGCACGGTGATCCTGGCGATCTCGGAGTCGAACAGCCAGCGCGCGACGTCGACCTCGTGCACCATCGAATCCCGCACGATCATCTCGCTGCGGAAGCCCGGGCCGTTGGACTTGTTGCGGTGCACGTTGTGCAACAGCAGCGGTCGGCCGAGCTCACCGGAGTCGAGCAGCTGCTTCAGAGCGGCGTACTCGGGGTCGAAGCGGCGCATGAAGCCGACCTGGATGAGCTGCCGGCCGAGCTTGTGCTCGGCCTCGACGACCTGCAGCGACGACGCCGCGTCCATCGTCAGCGGCTTCTCGCAGAGCACCGGCTTGCCATGCTCGAGGCAGGCGAACAACTGCTCCGCGTGCGCGAACCCGGGCGAGGCCAGGATGACCGCGTCCACCTCCCTGGCGCCGATCAACGCGAGCGGATCACCGATCACCTTGACCGCGTCGGCGCCCGACAAGCGGGCGGCCAGCTCCTCGGCGCGCGCGGTGTCGGGATCCGACACCGCGACCAGCCGGGCGCCGGAGATGTGCCGCACGATCCGCTCGGCGTGGTCGGCGCCCATCGCGCCCACCCCGACGATGCCGATCCGCAGATCGCTCATGCCTACTCCTTCTCCTGTACTGCGTCTTGTACGTCGGCCACCGCATCCGGGGCCAGGTCCCGCAGCTCGTGGGTCAGCGCCTCGAGCTCCGACCCACCGGCCATCTCGGTGGTCAGCTGCTCGAGCGTGATGTCGGCCCGGTGCGTGTCCAGCGCGACCCGGCCGAGCTTCAGCACCACGAAGTGGTTGCCGACCAGGTAGGCGTGGTGCGGGTTGTGGGTGATGAAGATGACGCCGATCCCGGCGTCGCGCGCCTTCACGACATACTTCAGCACCACACCGGACTGGTTCACGCCCAGTGCCGCGGTCGGCTCGTCCAGGATCAGCACCTTGGCGCCGAAGTGGATCGCCCGCGCGATCGCGACGCACTGCCGCTGACCACCCGACAACTTGCCGACCGGCTGCTCCAGGTCGGGGATCGAGATCCCCATCTTGGTCAGCTCCTCGCTCGCGATCCGCTTCATCGCGCGCTCGTCGAGCTGCCGGAACGGGCCGCGGGTGAGCTCGTTGCCGAGGAAGAAGTTCCGCCAGACCGACATCAGCGGCGCCAGCGCGAGGTCCTGGTAGACGGTCGCGATCCCGCTGTCCAGCGACTCCCGCGGCGAGGCGAAGTGCCGCTCCTCGCCGTTCACCGACATCGTGCCGGAGGTGTAGTCGTGCAGCCCGGCAATGATCTTGATCAGCGTCGACTTGCCGGCGCCGTTGTCGCCGAGCACGCAGGTGATCTCGCCCTGCCGCACTGACAGCGACACCCCGCGCAGCGCGTGGATGTTGCCGTAGCTCTTGCCGACGTCCTCCAGGTGGACGATCGGTGTGGTCGGGCTGCTGGCAGCCTCCGACGCGAAGCTCTCCGTGGTGGTCATCGTGCCTCCGCCCGGTTCTTGACGATCAGGTTGACGATCGTGGCCAGCAGCAACATCGTCCCGAGGAAGGCCTTGAACCAGTCCGGGTTCCAGCCGGCGTACACGACGCCGAGCTGCACCATTCCGAAGATCAGCGCACCGATCGCGCCGCCGACCACCGAGCCGTAGCCACCGGTGAGCAGGCAGCCACCGACCACCGCGGCGATGATGTAGACGAACTCCTTGCCGACACCCTCACCGGACTGCACCACGCCGTTCTGGACGAACAGCAACTGCATCCCGGCGAACCAGGCGAAGAACCCGACCGTCATGAACAGGCCGATCTTCACCTTCTTCACCGGTACGCCGACCGCGCGGGCGGCCGCGGCGTCGCCGCCGACCGCGAAGATCCAGTTGCCGATCTGGGTCTTCAGCAGCACCCAGGCGGCGATCGCGACGAACAGGATCCACCAGACGATGATGATCTTGATCGTCACCCCGCCCAGCTTGAACTCCGAGGCGAACACCTTCTGCGCGGCGCCGAACCCGTCCATGTCGCTGATCGAGTTCGACGCGACCGCGCCCGAGGCCAGCCGGGTGACCGCGATGTTGAGGCCCTGCAGGATGAAGAAGGTGCCCAGCGTCACCAGGAAGCTCGGCAGCCCGGTCCGCATCAGCAGCCAGCCGTTGAAGGCACCTACCGCCAGCGAGACGACCAGGGCGAGCAGGATGCCGACCCAGACGTTCAGGCTGAACTGATAGGCGAACAGGCCTGCGGTCAGGCCGGAGGTCGTCACCGCGACCCCGGCCGACAGGTCGAACTCACCGCCGATCATCAGCAGCGCCACCGGCACCGCCATCACTCCGACCAGCGCGGCCTGGTACAGGATCGTGCCGGTGTTGTTGATGTCGCGGAACGGCGGTGCGGCGATCAGGAAGAACACCAGGATGACCGCTGCGCCGACCAGCGATCCGATCTCGGGCCGGCTGAGCAGCCGCGCGCCGACGGACCGGGCCGCGACCCGGTCGTCGGCCGTGGCCGGTGAAGTGATGGTCGATGCCATGTCGCTACCTCAGCGGGTCCCGGCCGCGGCGTACTTGGCGACGGCCTCGATGTTCGTCTTGTCGATGAAGGCCGGTCCGGTCAGGGTCGCCTCGCCACCGCCGATGGTGTCGCCGTTGGTCTTGTTCAGCCAGATCGCGTCCACCGCGAGGTAGCCCTGCAGGTACGGCTGCTGGTCGACGGCGAACTGGACAGAACCGTCCTGGACGGCCTTGGCCATCTCCTTGCTCATGTCGAAGCTGCCGACCTTGGCCGCGGAGCCGGCCGTCTTGGCGGCCTTCACCGCGGTCAGCGCGATCCCGGCGTTCAGCGCGACCACGTAGTCGGCGGTCTTGTCCTGCTGCAGCTTCGCGGTCAGGGTCGCCTCGGTCCCCGGCTGGTCGGTGCCGTTGACGTTGACGTTCTCGACGTTGCCGAACTTGTCCTTGATGCCCTGGCAGCGAGCCTCGAGGCTGACGTTGCCCTGCTCGTGGATGACGCAGAGCACCTTCTTGGCACCGAGCTCCTTGAGCTTGTCACCGGTCGCCTGCCCGGCGATCTTCTCGTCCTGGCCGAAGTACCCGATCGCGCCGGTGCCCTTCCAGGTGTCCAGACCACCGTTCAGCACCGTGACCGGGATTCCGGCCGCGACCGCCTTCTTCAGGTTCGGGATCACCGCGTCCGGCTTGTTCAGGGTGAGGGCGATGCCGTCGACCTTGGCGTCGATCGCGGTCTGCACCAGGTTGGCCTGAGCGGCGCCGTCGGGGTCGGAGGAGTACTGCAGTTCGATGTTGTCCTTGTCCGCGGCCGCCTGCGCACCCCGCCGGACGATGTCCCAGAAGGTGTCACCGGGCCCCGAGTGGGTGATCAGTGCGACCTTCATCCGCGGCGTGTTCGCGACGTTCCCGCCGCCACCGCTCGAGCCCTGCTCCTCCTGCTTGCCCCCGGAGGAACTGCACGCGGCGAGCGCCGCGGCGAGCACGAACGCCGCGCCCGCGGCCACCGCCTTCTTGTGCCACCGAACCATGACTCCAACCAGCCTTTCAGATGATCCGCGGCCGAGCCGCGGAAGTTGCGTTGGGACCAGCGAGTTTCACACTCTGCTGGTCATCACACCGACACGCCACCCCCGTGCGATCTCAGATAGGCCAACGTCCGCGCCGCGATCGGCAACGGCACCTCCGGCGGGCAGGGATACATGTCCTGCTCCACGATCGCGAACAGCTCGACATCCCGTCCCGCCAGCTCCGCCAGCAGCGGCGGGAACTCGGGGATGCCGCTCGGCGGCTCGGCCATCACACCACGCTCGATCGCCTGGTCGAAGCTCAGCCCCTGTCCCTCGATCGCGGCCAGCACCTCGGGGTTCACCTGCTTGAGGTGCAGGTAGCCGATCCGGTCCGGATACTTGCGGACGATCTCGAGGTTGTCGCCGCCGCAGTAGCTGATGTGGCCGGTGTCGAGACACAGCCCCACGTGCTCCGGATCCGTCTCCTCGAGGAAGCGCTCGACGGTGCCCTGGTTGTCGACATGGCCGTCGGCATGCGGGTGGTACTGCAGCCGGACGCCGAACTCCTCGGCGACCCGACGACCGAGCTCGGTCACCTCTTTGCCGTGCGCCGCCTGACCGGCGTGGTCAAGACGCTCCTCGACGATGCTGCCGTCGGCGTCGCGCCACATCGAAGGCATCACGACGAGATGCTTGGCACCCATCGCCGCGGCCAGCTCGGCCGTCGGCGCGACATCGCGCCAGGTCGTCTCCCAGCCGTCCGGCCGGTGCAGCTGCTCGAACGTCGTACCCGCCGTCATCGTGAGGCCGCGCTGATCAAGCTCTGCCTTCAGCTGGACCTGGTCGGTCGGCAGGTAGCCGTACGGCCCGAGCTCGATCCGCGTGTACCCGGCCTCGACGACCTCGTCGAGGAACCGCGTCCATGGCGTCTGCTGCGAGTCGTTGGCGAACCAGACTCCCCACGAGTCCGGCGCCGTCCCGACGTTGATGGCTGCCATCTGTCAGTCGCCTTCTACCGGTGCGAGGTAGGGCTGCTGAGCCTTCTTGCTCTCTTCGTACGCCGCGGCCGCGGTCTGCGTGGATTGCAGCTCCGAAACCTCGCTCACGGGCACGTCCCACCAGGCGTCGCTGTCCGGCGCACCGATCAGCGGGTCGGTGGTGACGTGGATCGCGATCGGGCCGGTCGCGGCCTTGGCGGTGTGGATCGCCTTCTCCAGCTCGTCCCGGCTGTGCACGTCGAGCACCTCGATGCCGAAGCTGCGCACATTCGCCGCGAGATCGACCGGGAGGTAGTCGCCGTCCAGCCGGCCGTCACCGGTGCGCTTGCGATACGCCGTGCCGAACCGCTGCGAACCGAGCGACTCCGAGAGGGCACCGATCGACGCGAAGCCGTGGTTCTGCACGAGGACCACGATGATCTTCAGATTCTCCTGGACCGCGGTGGCCAGCTCGCTCGACATCATCAGATACGACCCGTCGCCGACCATGACGAAGACGTCGCGCTCGGGCGCGCCGAGGCGGACGCCCAGACCGCCGGCGATCTCGTAACCCATGCAGGAGAAGCCATATTCGACGTGGTATCCCTTCGGGTCGCGGGTCCGCCAGAGTTTGTGCAGGTCGCCCGGCATCGAACCGGCCGCACACACCACCACATCAGACGGCGCCGACAATTCGTTGACGGCACCGAGGACCTGGCCCTGGGTGAGCAGTCCTTCCGCGAGCTTTCCGGTCACCTCGGCCGAGGGGTTGTAATGTGCCGAGACAGTTCCGTCCCAGTTCCTTGAGAGTTCCGTGGCCGAGGATGTGTACTTGCTGTCCACGGACCAGTCACCGAGCGCGGATCCCAACGAGACAAGGGCTTCCCGCGCATCCGCGACGAGAGGAAGGCCGGCATGTTTACTGCTGTCGAAGCGCGCCACGTTGATGTTCAGGAAGCGCACCGCCGGGTTGGCGAAGGCGGTCCGGGAGGCCGTCGTGAAGTCGCTGTAGCGGGTTCCGATGCCGATCACCAGGTCGGCCTCGCGAGCGAGTGCGTTCGCCGCCGTGGTGCCGGTCGAGCCGACCGCACCCATCGACTGCGGGTGGTCGTAGACGAGAGATCCCTTACCTGCCTGGGTTTCCGCGACCGGGATGCCGGTCGCCTCCGCGAAGGAGCGCAGCGCGTCCTCGGCGCCGGAGTAGTGCACACCGCCGCCGGCGACGATCAGCGGCCGCTGCGCGGACCGTAGGAGATCTACCGCCTTGTCGACAATTGATGCTTCCGGCAACGGGCGCGCGACGTACCAGGTGCGCTCGGCGAAGAGCTCCTCCGGCCAGTCGTAGGCCTCGGCCTGCACGTCCTGCGGGAGTGCCAGCGTCACCGCGCCGGTCTCCACCGGGTCGGTGAGCACGCGCATCGCGTTCAGCAGCGCGGAGGGCAGCTGTTCGGGGCGCCAGACCCGGTCGAAGTACTTCGAGACCGGGCGGAAGGCGTCGTTGACGGAGACGTCACCGGCGCCGAAGCTTTCCAGCTCCTGCAGCACGGGCGTCGCCACCCGGGTTGCGAACACATCCGAAGGGAGGATCAGGACCGGGAGCCGATTGATCGTGGCCAGCGCCGCGCCGGTCACCATGTTGGTCGAGCCTGGGCCGACGCTTGCCGTGCAGGCATAGGTCTGGAGCCGGTCCCGGGTGCGGGCGAAGGCAGTTGCCGTGTGCACCATGGCCTGCTCGTTGCGGGACAGGATGTAGGGCAGCGCCGTCGGGTCCTGGAGCTCGGCCTGCAGCAGTGCCTGACCGACACCAGCCACGTTCCCGTGCCCGAAGATGCCCAGGGCACCGGCGATCAGCCGCTGCCGGACCCCGTCGCGCTCCGAGTACTGGACGCTCAGGAATCGCACCAACGCCTGCGCGACCGTGAGACGCACCGTCATGAGTCTTCTCCTCCGAAAGGCAGCCGTGGATCAATCTGCTGGTTCGCCCACAGCTCGCGAACCCAGCCGTGCTGGGGATCGTCGGTGATCAGCCACTCGCGTTCCGTGCCGGGACCAGCCATCACGTTCAGGTAGTACATGTCATAGCCAGGAGGCGCCATCGCAGGACCATGCCAACCATGAGGCACCAGGACCAGATCGCCGTTGCGGACCTCCGCGAGGACGTCGATCGGCCGGTCCGCAGTGCCGTAGACCCGCTGGTAACCGATCGGGTCGTTGCCCTGGACACCTTCCGGGGCCTCGTCGGAGAGCTGTAGCTCGAAGTAGTAGATCTCTTCGAGGACGCTTTCCTTGCCAGGCTTGTGCTCGTCGTGCTTGTGCGGCGGGTACGACGACCAGTTCCCTGCCGGGGTGAGAACCTCGCAGGCGATGATCGAGTCGGCCTCGAGCACACCCGGCGTACCGAAGTTGCGGACCTGGCGGGAGGAGACGCCCGCGCCACGCAGCTCGGACTCCACCTGCTCGACACCGATCCGGCGGAAGGGGTAGTCGTTCGCGGCCTTCGCGTGCGGGAACGCGATGCGGGCGCCACCTGCGCTGGTGACGGCGACAGTGGTTCCGCGCGGCACGTACGCGAGGTCGGTCGGGCCGGCGAAGACATCGGCCCGGCCGCCGAGTGGGACGGTCTCACCGTCGACGATCACTTCGGCCGATCCGCTGAGCGGCAGCACGAGGTACTCGCAGTCGTTGGTGTCGAACTCGACCGATTGGCCGGGGCGGAGCGTGGCGACGTACAGGCCGCTGTACTCCCAGTTCTTGTCGCCTGGGGTGACGGCCACGTCGAAGCCGTCCCGCGCGGTGCTGCCTGCCGGCTTGAACCACTCCGTCATGCAACACCTCCGTGGACGAGCGCGGCGGCTTGGTCAACGGCGTAGGCGACGTTGCCGTCGGGCGGGAAGAGGAGGGCTCGTCCCACCACCAGGCCGCGGACCGACGGGAGGGCCAGCGCCTTGCCCCAGCGTGCGTAGGTTTCTTCGGGGGCGACCGTCGGGTCGCCGCCGAGGAGCAGCGTCGGCAGGGTGGTGGCGTCCATGACGCGGTCGAGGTTGTCGACGACCGGGAGCTTGAGCCAGGTGTAGGCGCTCGTCGCACCGAGGCCGGCGGCGATGTGGACCGACTTGATCACCGAGTCGGCGTCGAGGACGTTCGTGACGCGGCCGTCCTTGCGGGTCGACCAGAACGGTTCGACCATCGCCATCAGCTTGTGTTCGGCGAGTTCGGTGACGGCCTTCGCGCTGGCTTCCAAGGTGGCGACCGTGCCGGGGTCGGCGAGGTCGATCCGGGTAAGCATCTTGCCGCCGTCGAGCCGGCGGGACGCGATGTCCGCGGCCGAGCCGTAGGCGGTGAAGCGGTCGTCGAGCTCGAAGGACGAGCCCTGGAGGCCGCCGCGGTTCATCGAGCCGATGACGACCTTGCCCTCGAGCGCGCCAAGCAGCAGCAGGTCTTCGAGGACGTCCGGAGTTGCCAGTACGCCGTCGACGCCGGGCCGCTCGAGCGCTGTCACCAGTCGCTCGATCAGGCCGGGCCGGCTACCCATGGCGAAGTGGTCGTTACGGACACCCAGCGCACCACGCGCGGGGTGGTCGGCCGCGACGATCAGCAGTCGTCCGTCCGTCCCCACCAGTTCGCGGGTACGGCGCCGCTGCCAAGCCTCGGCGATCCGCTCCGGCTGCCGGACGCGAATCTCGGTCAGCTCGCTCAACCGAGCCACCACGTCATCCCGCACAGCCCGCGCAGGCGAAGCCGGCTCGACCATCGGCCGAGGCCGTCCACCCTCAGTCGCCGGGTGCCAAGAAGCAACCTCAACCGCCGCCGGGTCTGGCGTAGCAACGGCCGGGGCCACAGCTGCGGCGACCGCCGCCTGATCCGGGGCAGCAACAGTCGGGGCCTCAGCTTCGGCGACCGATACGACAGTCGTGGGTTCTCCGGTCGGGACCGCGACAGTCGGGTCACCAGCGCCTGACGCCTCCTCGGCCGCGGGGTACGCAACCCCTGGCGCGGCCGCCACCACGTTCGGCGGCGGAGGCGTCGCCGCGACCACCACGGTGGGGTCGTCGGCCCCGGAGTACGCCGTACCGGCCTCGGGCGCGGACGCCGGAATGACAGTGGTCGGCTCATTCGCCGGTACGGCGATCGTCGGGTCGTCGGGTCGTCGAACCCGCGCCACGATCGTCGGATCGTTCGGCATTCCCGCCTGCCGACGCGCCCGAGCCGCATACACCGAATCGTCCTGCACCGCCTGCACGACCGTGGGATCGGTCGGACTCACCTCAGGCGGCTGCGGAGGAGTAACCCGCTGCACCACAGTCGGATCGTTCGGACTCACCTCTTGATCGTCGTTCTGGATCGGGATGGGGCGGCGCGAGTCGGTCATGCGTTTTCACCCATCGTGGTGAGGACCTCGGTGGTGGTGGGCATGGCGGTGGAGCATTCGAGGCGGGAGGCGACGATCGCGCCCGCGGTGTTGGCGAAGCGGATGATCTTCTCCAGCGGCCAGCCGGCCAGCAGGCCGTGACACAGCGCACCGCCGAAACCATCGCCGGCACCGAGCCCGTTGACCACCTCGACCGGGTGCGGTGGGACCTCGACGCGCTCGTCGCGAGTACGGGCGAGGGTGCCCTTCGGGCCCTGCTTGACGACGGCCAGCTCAAGTCCGCGATCCAGCAAAGCCTGAGCCGCCTTGTCCGGGTCGGTCTCGCCGACCGCCACCTCGCACTCCTCACGGTTGCCGACGGCAACTGTGCAGTACTCCAGCGCGCGGCTGACCTGCGAGTGCGCCTCGCTCGGATCGGCCCAGAACATCGGCCGATAGTCCAGGTCCAGCACCGTGATCGGGCGACGCCCACGCGCCTCCCACGCGGCGAAGTGCGCGGACCGCGACGGCTCGGCGGACAGCCCGGTCACCGTCGACCAGTAGATCGAGGCGTCCCGGATCGCGTCCAGGTCGAGCTCGGACGGGTTGATGACGAGGTCCGGCGCCTTCGGGAAGCGGTAGAAGTACAGCGGGAAGTTGTCCGGCGGGAAGATCTCGCAGAACGTGATCGGCGTCGGCAACCCCTCGACCGGCGTCACGAACCGGTCGTCCACCCCGAGCTCACGCAGCGAGGAGTGGATGAACGTGCCGAACGGATCGTTCCCGGTCCGGCTGATCACGGCCGACTTCCGCCCGTGCCGAGCCGCGGCGACCGCGACATTCGTCGCACTCCCGCCGAGGAACTTCCCGAACGAGGTCACGTCCTCCAGATGCGTGCCGATCTGCAAGGGATACAGGTCAACACCTATCCGCCCGATCGTCAGTACGTCGTCCGCCATCAATCTCCCCGTCTCACAGCAGCAAAACCAGAACTCATCGAACTGCCTCCGCGATCGCCTGCAGGTGCGCGATACTCACCCGTACGTCGACCACCGGGCCCTCGTCGACCGGACGGTCCGGCAGGATCGTGTCCTGCTCCAGCACGTACCAGCCGTCGTACCCGGCCTGTTCCAGCGTGCTCACGATCGCGCCCAGGTCGATGTCACCGTGGCCCAGCGGCCGGTACATCCCGTCCCGGACAGCGTCCGTGTACGTCACCTCGCCGGACTGCACCTTCGCAGCCCAGGCAGCGTCGACGTCCTTCAAGTGCGTGTGCTTGATCCGATCGGTGTGGGCCAGCGTCAGCGCGACCGGGTCGACTCCGCCGATCAGCAGGTGACCGGTGTCCAGCGTGAGCCCGATCGAGGACCCACCCAGCACCCGCTCGACCTCGGCAGCGTTCTCGACCATGGTGCCGACGTGCGGGTGGATCGTGGCCAGCACGCCGTTGTCAGCCGCCAGCGCGGACAGCTTGTCCAGGTTGCTCAGCAACGTGCTCCAGCCGGTTTCGTCCAGCACCGGGCGATCGTCGTACCCATCGCTGCCAGTAGCGGCCGCGAGCACCAGCGTGCTCGCACCGGCGGCCACAAAGCCTTCCAGCGCGGCAGCGACCTCAGGGGCCGGGTCATGCGCCGGATCATGCAGTACGACGGGGACGAACCCGCCGACCGCGCGTAGCCCCACATCGGCCAGTGTCTTCGCCTTGTCGGCCGGGTCCTCAGGCAGGAACCCGTCCGGCCCGAACTCGGTCGCCGCGAGCCCGACTGCCCGCATCTGGGCCAGAACGGTCTCGGCGTCGTACTGATAGCCCCAGCCGGGAACTTCGCAGACACCCCACGAGATCGGAGCACCCGCGATCCGGGCAGCCAGGTCAGTCATCGTGCACAGTCTCCTCTATCGCAGCAATGGCTCTACAGAACAGTGAAAAGCTGATTCAGAGCGTGACAACGCGGCCCTCATGGCGGGACAGCTCACACGCATCGGCGATCCGGAAGGCCGCCAGCGCATCGCGCACCGTGCACGGCACGTCACGCGTCCCGGCCGCCACCTCGGTGAAGGCGGTCAGCTCAGCCACGTACGCCGGCTGGAATCGATCCATGAAGGTCAGATGCGCCGGACCGGCCGGAAAGTTCACTCCGGGCTCGGCCGACCGCAGTGCGGTGTGCTCGTCGAGCCCCACCGCGATCGAACCCAGACTGCCCTGCAGCTCCATCCGCACATCGTGACCGGCGCCGTTGTAGCGAGTCCCGCTCACCATGGCGAAGGTCCCGTCGTCCAGCGTGAGCAGAGCGGCCGCGGAGTCCACGTCGCCGCACTCACCGAAGAACGCCTCACCGCGGTTGGCGCCGGTGGCGTACACACTGACGATCTCGCGGCCGGTGACGTACCGGATGATGTCGAAGTCGTGGACCGTGCAGTCCCGGAAGAAGCCGCCGCTCTGCGGGATGTACTCGCGATGCGGCGGGAAGGCGTCGTTCGTGTTCGCCCTGATGTGGTGCACGAACCCGAGCTCACCGGACTCCACCGCGGCCCGCGCGGCCTGATACCCGGCATCGAAGCGCCGCTGGAAACCGATGTGCACCGGTACGTCGTGAGCCTCGACCAGCTCGACCACGCGCTGCGTCTCGGCCAGGTCGAGCGCGACCGGCTTCTCACAGAACGTCGGTACGCCGGCCGCCACGCCCGCGGCGATCAGCTCCGCGTGCGCGCCGGTCGCCGCCGCGATCACGAACCCGTCGAGATCGGCGGCCAGCAGCGACCCGACCTCCGGGGCGAACTCGAGGCCGAGCTCCTTGGCGACCGTCTCGGCCCGACTGGGGTCCGCGTCCGCGACGACCACCTGATCCACCACGGGTAACGCTTTCAGCGTCGAGGCGTGGAACGCCCCGATCCGCCCGACCCCGACCAACCCGATCCGCATCGACTACCGCCCTCTCTCGTCTGCCCCGGCCAGCTTTCCTGGCGGGACCAGGGGTGTCAATAGTTTGTCAACACATTCGAACGTGCAGACATGACATGCCCCACACCTGTAATATCCCGGCCCATGGCCACCCTCCCGATCAGCATCGATCGGACGAGCCCGGTGCCGCTCTACCACCAGCTCGCCGAGCAGCTGACCGCTGCCATCAGCGGCGGCACCCTGCGCCCCGGCGATCCGTTCGAGAACGAGATCGCCATGTCGGACCGGCTCGGCCTGTCCCGGCCGACCGTGCGGCGGGCGATCTCGGAGCTGGTGAACAAGGGCCTGCTGGTCCGCCGCCGCGGCATCGGCACCACGGTCGCGAACCGGATGGTGCACCGCAAGGCCGAGCTGACCAGCCTGTACGACGACCTGATCCGCGAGGGCCGCACCCCGCGCACCGACGTACTGTCGCTGACCACCGACGCGCACGACGACCGCGCCGCCGAGATGCTCGGCCTCCCGACCGGCACCGCGCTGGTCTCGATCGTCCGCCTCCGGTACGCCGGTGATCAGCCGCTCGCGATCCTGCGCAACTGGTTGCCCCCGGCCCTCAACGACCTGACCGTCGAGGACCTCGAACGCGACGGCCTGTACGCCGTTCTCCGGGCGCGCGGGATTCGTCCCACTGTCGCCCGGCAGCGGATCGGCGCCCGCAACGCCAGCGCGGAGGAACGCCGTACCCTCAAAATGTCCAAGGCCGAGCCCCTCGTCACCATGACGCGATCCGCGTACGACGCCGACGGCGCGCCGGTCGAATACGGCAGCCACTGCTACCGCGCGGATCAGTACTCGGTGGACGTGCTCGTTTCCGAACGCTGATAGCCGATGTGGTTCAGCAGGGTCTGTAGGCGTTGCTTGATCTCGGCTGCGGTGAGCTCGCCGGGCTGGAGTAGCACGAAGGCCATCGCGCTGGTGATGGCGTCCTGGATCGCGGTCGGATCGGTGTCGGGCGCGAACTGACCGGCCGCGATGGACTGCCGAGCGATCGCGGTGATGGCGGCGAGCCTGGGTTCGAGGTGGCGTTTCGTGTACGCCTGGATGAGCTCCGGCTGGTCGACGGAGGCACCGATCACGCGCGCCACCAAGGCGCGGAAGCGCGGGCTGCTGAGGAGGTCGGCGGTCCGGTCGACCAGGTCGTCGATCGTCGTGGCCTGCGGTGCATCCTCGGCCTCGGGAGCGCGCGAGTGTTCGAGGGCTGCCATCAGCAGGTCTTCCTTGCTCTGCCAGCGCCGGTAGACGGTCAGCTTCGCGACCCCGGCCTGCCGCGCGATCGCCTCGATGCTGGCACCGGCCGCGCCGCGCTCGATGAACAGGTCGAGCGCGGCATCCAGGATCGCGGCATCCTTCCCGGGATTGCGCGGGCGCCCACGATCTACGCGGGCCACAGCACCTGGTTCAGCCATGCCGACCGCATCTCCGGTCCACCACGCCCACGCCAAGCCAGGTGCCCATCCGGCCGAATCAACAGCACGTCGCCCGCTCCCGCCCGACCGGGGTGAGCCCACGACGTAACGTCCGAACGATCGGAGCGCGTGGTCTCCGGATTTTCGGACGTTGTGGGGTTTTGTTCGCGCGGGAACCGGCTCACGGCGCCCGATGCAGCTGCCGGGACGGTTGGCGGTGGCTGGTCGTCGTCGCGGCCGGTGGTTCGGGGAGCACAATGCACCGGAACCGGTTGGTTCGGCTCCCCAAGGCGGTTTAGGGAGCAGCCGCGCCGGCCCGACCACCCTCCCTAAACCGGTTCGGGGAGCGCAACACACCGGAATCGGTCAGTTCTGCTCCCCGAGACCCGCAATGGGTCAGCCGGACACCGGCAGGACCCCCAAGCAACCTGCCCCGCGACCTAAACCACTCCGACGGATCACCTGTCACCTGCAGGCCTCCTCGCCACCGACCCCAGCCGAAGCACGGAACCTCAAACAACCGGAACCGCGATGACCTCGCCACCCGGCCCAACCCGAGACCGCCCCAGCCACACGCCTCCGCACGAACCCCAGCGCGGCCCTTGAGCACCGCTCAGTCACTCGAGCGACCCGGAAATGGTTGATGGGTGCTCAATGCGGGCCGGGCCGCGGCCCTTGAGCACGGTTCAGTCATTTGGGCGGCCGGAAAATGGTTGAGGGGCGCTCAAAGGGCGGGCTGGGGTGAAACCCGCGGCCCGCCAAGTGCGGCTCGATGTGGTGCGCGGCTGTTGATCGAGCAGAGCCCGTTCCCCTGTGAGAGGAACGGGCTCTGGCCGGGGTCAGGCCTGGTTGGCCAGGAGGGTGCGGACCAGGCGGAGGCCTACCGAGAGGTGGGCCAGCTCCGGGCCTTCGGTGTCGACGATCTCCTCGAGCATGGTGGCGGCTCGGGACAGGGCCGTGGCGTTCTGGTCCTGCCAGGCGATGACCCGGGTCTCGGGGTCTTCGCCGGCGTCCGTGGTGGCCAGGACCTGGCGGGTGAGGCGGGCGTGGACGGCGTGCAGGTCGTCGCGAAGGGCGGCCCGGGCCATCGTCTGCCAGCGGTCGGTCCGCGGGAGGCCGATGATGCGCTCGAGGAACAGCCCGAGCTGCAGGCGTTCGGCGAGTGCGAAGTGGACCTTGGCGACCTCGAAGATGTCGAGGTCGTCGGCCGAGGCCGTCTCGACGATGCCCAGCCCCATGTACGCCGGGGGCAGTATCGCGATGCTGGTCGCGACGTCGACGGGCACGTTCTTCTCCACCAGGGCTTCCCGCCGCTGCTCGAACAGCGCCAGCTCGCGACCGCGCAGCAGCTCTGGCAGCGCGGCGGCCAGCTTGGCGATCCCCGGGACGAAGCTGTCGATCAGGTCCTGGATGTCGACCGGTGGCCGGCGGTTGCTGACCAGCCAGCGGGTCGCGCGCTCGACGAGCGTGCGGGTCTCCAGCCGCATGTGCGTCTGGGTGGCCGCGTCGACCACGTTGTCCAGCTCGGCGTTCGCCGACAGCAGGTCGGGCTGCGCGAAGATCCGGGACGCGGCCAGGTTCGCCCGTACGACGTCCTCGACCGATCCGCCGGTCTCCAGCGAGAGCCGGTGGAACGCCGTGATGCCGGACGTGTTCACGAACTCGTTCACCACCTGGGTGGTGATGATCTCGCGCCGCAGCTGGTGGGACTGGATCTGGTCGGCGAACCGCTGCTGCATCGCCTTCGGGAAGTACGACGCGAGCTTGTGCTTGAGGAACGCGTCGTCGGGCAGCGAGGTCTTCAGCAGCTCGGCCTCGAGCACGATCTTGGTGTAGGCGATCAGCACCGACAGCTCCGGCGAGGTCAGCCCGCGCCCGTCGGCCTTGCGGCGCTTGAACTCCGCGATGCTCGGCAGGAACTCGAGCTCGCGGTTCAGCAGGCCCTGCTTCTCCAGCCGCCGCACCCAGTCCTGGTGGACGTGCAGCAACGCCGCCGCCTGCGCGGCCGCGTTGGCCAGCGCGATGTTCTGCCGGTAGTTCGACTTCAGCACCAGCCCGCCGACCTCGTCGGTCATCGAGGCGATGATGTCGTTGCGCTGCTTCTCGGTCAGGTCACCGTCGGCGACCACCTTGTCGAGCAGGATCTTGATGTTCACCTCGTGGTCGGAGGTGTCCACCCCGGCCACGTTGTCGATGAAGTCGGTGTTGATCCGCCCGCCGGCCGCGGCGTACTCGATCCGGCCGAGCTGGGTGAAGCCGAGGTTGCCGCCCTCGCCGACCGCCTTGGCGCGGAGCTCGGAACCGTTGATCCGGATCGTGTCGTTGGCCTTGTCACCGACGTCACCGTGCGACTCGGCGGTCGCCTTGACGTAGGTGCCGATGCCGCCGTTCCAGAACAGGTCGACCGGTGCCTTCAGGATCGCGTTCATCAGCTCGGCCGGTGTCAGGTGCGCCGGGGAGCCTTCGATCCCGAGTGCCTGGCAGATCTCGGCCGAGACCGGGATCGCCTTCTCGGTCCGCGCGTGCACGCCACCGCCCGCGGAGATCAGCGCGGCGTCGTAGTCCGCCCATGACGAGCGCGGCAGCTCGAACAGCCGACGACGCTCGGCGAACGACTTCGCCGCGTCCGGCGTCGGGTCCAGGAAGATGTGCCGGTGGTCGAAGGCCGCGACCAGCTGGATGTGCTCCGACAACAGCATCCCGTTGCCGAACACGTCGCCGGACATGTCACCGACGCCGACCACGGTGAACGGCTCGTTCTGGCAGTCGTGGCCCATCTCGCGGAAGTGCCGCTTGACCGACTCCCACGCACCGCGCGCGGTGATGCCCATCGCCTTGTGGTCGTAACCAACCGAACCACCGGACGCGAACGCGTCGCCGAGCCAGAAGCCGTACTCCTTGGCCACCCCGTTCGCGAGGTCGGAGAACGTCGCCGTCCCCTTGTCCGCGGCGACCACCAGATAGGCGTCGTCGCCGTCGTACCGGACCACGTCCCGCGGCGGAACGATGCCACCGGCAACGATGTTGTCGGTGATGTCGAGCAGCCCGGAGATGAACGTCTTGTACGACGCGATCCCCTCGGCCAGCCACGCGTCGCGATCCACCGAGGGATCCGGCAGCTGCTTGGCGTAGAACCCGCCCTTCGCGCCGACCGGCACGATCACCGAGTTCTTCACCATCTGCGCCTTGACCAGACCCAGCACCTCGGTCCGGAAGTCCTCGCGCCGGTCCGACCAGCGCAGACCACCGCGCGCGACCGCGCCGAAGCGCAGGTGCACACCTTCCACCCGCGGCGAGTACACGAAGATCTCGTACGCCGGCCGCGGCTGCGGGAGGTCCGGAATCGCCTTCGGCTCGAGCTTCAGCGAGATGTACGACCGCGGCTGGCCGTCGGGGCCCGGCTGGAAGTAGTTCGTCCGCAGCGTCGCCTTCATCACGGTCAGGTAGGACCGCAGGATCCGGTCCTCGTCGAGCGACTGCACCGTGTCCAGCGCGGCGAGAATCTCCTTCTCCAGCAGGTCGCACTGCGCGACCCGGTCCGGGTCGTCGGCGTCGCCACGCGACGGGTCGAAGCTGGTCTCGAACAGCTGGACCAGCAGCCCGGCCACATCCACGTGGGCGAGGAAGGTGTTCTCGATGTAGTCCTGGCTGAACGGCGTGCCGCCCTGGCGGATGTAGCGCTGGTACGCGCGCAGGATCGACACCTGCCGCCAGCTCAGCCCGCCACGCAGTACCAGGGCGTTGAGCTTGTCGGACTCGGCCCGGCTCTCCCAGACCGCCTGGAACGTGTCGGAGAACAGCTGCCGCAGCTCTTCGCGCTCCTCGGACTTCGGCGGTGCCTTCAGCCCGAAGTCGTAGATGTAGACCATGCCGTCGTCACGACGGATCTCGTACGGGCGCTCGTCGATCACCTCGACGCCCATGTGGGTCAGCAGCGGCAGCACCTGGGACAGCGACAGCGCGGAGCCGGTCCGGAACACCTTGAACCGGCGCTCCCCCGCCCACTCCTCGTCGATCGGGCTGTACAGGGACATGGCCAGGCCGTTGTCGGCGGGCAGGCCCTCCAGCACCGCTACATCGTTCACTGCGACGCGGGCGGCGAAGTCCTCCTTGTAGGCCTCCGGGAACGCATCGGCGTACCGGCGGGCCAGCTGCGTGACCGCTCCGTCGCCACCCTTGGCGTGCAGCGCGGCGGTGAAGTCGTCCTCCCACGCGCGGGTCGCTTCGATGATGCGCTGCTCGAGCAGGTCCTGGTCGAAGTCGCCGACCGTCGTACCGTGCGCCATCCGGACGACGAAGTGCACGCGTGCGAGCACGGACTCCGTCACGTAGGCCGCGTAGGTGACGGACTCTGCGCCGATGGCGTCCTTGAGGATCTGCTGCATCTTCAGCCGGACCGCAGTGGTGTAGCGGTCACGCGGCAGGTACACCAGGCAGGACAGGTAGCGGTTGTACACGTCGCGCCGTACGAACAGCTTGACCGCGCGCCGCTCCTGCAGATGCAGCACCGACTGCACTATCGGCAGCAGGTCCTCGACCGGTGCCTGCAGCAGCTCGTCACGCGGGTAGGTCTCGAGTACGTCGAGTAGTCCCTTGCCACTGTGGCTGTTCGGGTCGAAGCCGGTCAGCCGGAACAGCTCCAGCGCCTTGCGCCGCAGCACCGGCACCTGCATGACACTCTCGGTGTACGCCGTCGACGACAGCAGCCCGATGAAGCGGCACTCGCGGATCGGGTCGCCGTTCGCGTCGAACTGCTTGATCCCGACATAGTCCAGGTACGACGAGCGGTGCACGGTGGACCGCGAGTTCGCCTTGGTCAGGATCATCAGCTTGCGCTCGCGGGCCTTGGCGCTCACCTCGGGCGGGAGCTTGCCGACACCCGGCTTCGGGTCCGGCCGCAGGATGCCGAGACCGGTGCCCGCGACGCCGCGCAGGATGCCCTGCTCGCCCTCCATGGTGAAGTCGTACTCGCGGTAGCCGAGGAAGGTGAAGTGCTCGTCGGCGAGCCACTCCAGCAGCTCCTTGGCCTCTTCGACCTCGTTCTCCCCGACCGGCAGGTCGGCCGCGTTCAGCGAGTTGGCGATGCTGACCGCCTTCTCGTGCATCTTCGGCCAGTCCTCGACCGCCTCGCGGACGTCGTGCAGCGCCTGCTGCAGTGCCGCCTCCAGGTCCCGGTGCTGGGCGACGTCGGCGATCCGCTCGACCTCCAGGTGCATCCAGCTCTCGCGGACCAGGTCATGCGAGTCCGAGGCGGCGGTGTCGTCCAGCACCTCCTCGAGGGTGCCCGCGACGTCGCGGCGGACCACGAACTGCGGGTGGATCAGCAGCTGGATCTCGAGGTCGCGCTGGGTGATGACCATCGAGGCGCTGTCGACCAGGAACGGCATGTCGTCGATGACGATCTCCACGACCGTCCTCCCGTTCGCGGACCAGCCGTGCTCCTCCAGGGTCGGCGTGAAGACCTGAACCTTCGCCGTACCCTGCGGGCGGGAGACTGCGCTCTTGTAGTGGTGCCGGGCCGCACCCAGACAGTCGGCCGGCTGGCGCTCGGCCACGTCCTCGGCGGCGACGTACCGGTAGTAGCGCTCCAGGAAGGTCTTCAGCTTGCCGGGGTCGGACGACTTGTCGTGTCCATGTATCCCCGCTGCCACCGCCTTGGCGAGTACATCCGCCTTCTGGACGTCCAGCTTGCTCTGCATTCCCCACCGTCTCCACGTGACCGTTTCGGCGCTGCCAGCACCGGGCCGCACGCCGTTGTGCGGTCACTCAGAGATTAGTCCACCTTTGTCACTGGTGTGATGTCGGGACGGCCCTGTCCGGGCACTGGTCATCAACGCTTAACTGTCTTGTCCAGACGCAGTGCGAGCGCCGGACAGGCCAGGATTGCGCGGCGTGTGTCCGGCATCTCACCGGGGGTGATCTCACGGCCCTTCAGAACCGGAAAACCCCACTCGTCGAGACCCACATCACCGCCCAGCAGGGTGGCGCAGAGGCCGTGTCCGTCGCACCGGGTCCAGTCGATCTCAAGCCTAGCCATTGGTCACCTCCAGAACTCCCAGGACCTGACGACCGCAGCCGCCGGCCAGATGGCTTCGTACGTCGTCGTCGAACACCTCGAGCGCCGACGCCAGGAACCGGGCCGAACCATCCGGATGCGCACACGCACCGCGCCCCGGGACCAGGCCCAGATGCCGCTGAGCGTCGTACCAGCCGGAAGCGTCGCCACGGAACAGCCGGGCGAAGTCGTCGACCAGTCCGGCGAGACCGAAGACACACGGTCCGCACTGGCCGGCGGACTGGCTGGCCAGCCACTGGGCGACCCGATACACCTCACCGAGCGGGCAGGTCTCTGTTCCGAGGGCGAGGACGATCCCTGTGCCCTGCAGGAGCTGATTGGCGCCCTGCGGCAACCAGCGGCCGTGGTACCCACCGAGCAGCACCGGACCGGCGTCAGCACCCGCGAACTGCAGCACGGTGTTGAGCGGTACGCCGATCGGCGTCTCGATCACGCCTGGCCGCTGCACCGCTCCAGCCACGGTCAACAGTTGGGTGCCCGGCTCGCTGGCCAGTCCAGTGCTGCTAAATCCCCTGGCACCGAGCCGAGCCAGTACGGCGAGCTGGGCGAAGGTCTCGACGTTCGACAGGAAGGTCGGGCGCCGGTGGTAGCCCTGCTGGGTGGGCAGCACCTTCCGCCCGGGAGGTACCGCCGGTCCGCCCTCCAGAACGCTCAGGACTGCCCGGGCCTCCCCTGCGACGAAGCGGCCTGGTGTTTCGGTCACCTCGATCGCCAGTTGGTCGTCCCGCTCGAGAATCGCCTCGCGGATCGACAGTGCGGCCTCTGGGTCGTGCACCGCGATCAGGACGTGCGGAGCGCCGAGTGCATGAGCCAAACCGGTAGCGCCGTCCAGAACCAGATGTGGTGCGCGGGTGAGCAGTAGCCGGTCCTTGCGGCTGATTGGCTCACTCTCCGAACCGTTGACGACCACCGCCTCGATACCGCGCGCCGGAAGCCCCGCCAGTTTGCGAGCGACCGGGAAAGCGGCACCACCGCGGCCTTTGAGGCCGACCGCTTCACACAGCTCGGCGTAGGCCGCGCGGGTCAGCTGCGGCTGCGCACCATGCGTCCAGAGGTGAGCCTGTCGATCGAGTCGGCCCTGGTCGAGTCCGGCGAGGAGACGGGCGTCTCCGATCACACTGGTTGGCAGCAAGGTCTTCATCGGGCCCTCCCGGCACGGACGAGGTTGGGTGGCGCGTAGCTGTTGGCCCGGTAGAAGCCGGCGCCGACCACGGCGACCAGACAGCCGAGGGTGATGGCGAGCATCCATGGCGTACTGCGGTCGGTTCCGGACAGCAGCGCGTGTCCGATGGAGAGAGCCCAGCCGACCGAGGCAGCGATGTGGATCGTCCGCCAGTACCTGCTGAACGCGGCAAAGCGCGCGAGCCGACCACGTGCTGCCCCGGCGACAGTCGCGAGCACGACGCCGTACATGGCGAGCACTCCGAGAGCTACAGCGAACGGGCGGTACCCGGAGCCGAACGGCCAGACCAGGACGGTCGCACTGATCTCTACGTTGCTGTCGGCGATCACTGCGACCACGTGGGCGACCAGGAGGGCCAGTCCGGTGACCGCTGCGGAGCGGTGCACGTACTGGAGCCAGAAACGGCGGTCCGGGCGGCGACTGCCCGAGCTGACGATGCCCAGAGTCGCTGCCAGGGTGAACATGATCATGGCGACCACACCGGCCGCGCGGGCGACGTACCAGAGGGTCATCAGGCTGCCTGCGTCGATGCGGGCCAGCCGGCCACTTCGGTGACCTCACCGTCGTTGGCGACCATCCGTGCCGGGTGGCCGGCCAGCGTCAGTCGCCCGACCGCCGCCTCGCCGGTCGCGATGAGCGCCGTACTGAAGGTGTTGGCGCGTACTGCGGTCTGAGCCCAGACCGATGCGGTCCGCCAGGGGCCTTCAGCCGGTCGCCCGGTTCGCGGATCGATGATGTGGTGGCCGGTCTCCCAGCTGCGCGCCGTACGGGTGGAGGTGGTCAGGCCGCCGTGAGCGAGCGTGACCAGTACGCCGGGCTCGCCCGCACGCTCGGCCACCGTGACGACCCATGGCTCGGTCGGCTGTCCGGCGGCGCACAAGTCTCCACCGATCTCGACCAGGACTGCGCAGCCATAGCGCTTACTCAGCACCAGTGCGGCCCGGTCGGCCGTCCAAGCCTTGGCAGTCGCACCCAGGTCGAGTGCTGCGTCCTCAGGTACGCCGAGCAGCGCGAGCTTGCGGTTGAGCTGCACCTGCTGCCACCCGGCGACCCTGGCCGACGCTGCGGCCGGTTGCACGAGGCGACGCCGTACCGTCTCGATGTCGTCGTCATAGCCGGCAGCAATCACGGCCGCACCGACTGTGGGGTCGACGGCACCACCACTGATCGAGGCCGCCATCAGACTGACGTCGACGAGGTCGACGAGCAGCCGCGAGACCGGAACCATCGCACCGCCGCGCTGGTTGACGATCGACAGCTCGGAGTCCGGACGGAAGCGGCTGGCCGCCTTGTCGACGCGGTCCATCAGCGCCTTGAGCTCGCCACAGGCCGCACCTAGTACGGCGGGATCGTCGACCGTCAGGCGGACCGTGCAGCTCCACGCGCTCCACGTGCGGGAGGCGCTCATGATCCGTTGCTCCCGCCCTGCGGGACGGCCTCGGTGGGCGCGGTGCCGAGACCATTCGAGGAGGTGTCGCCGCTCGAGGAACCATCTGAGGAACTGGCGGCCGGGTCGTCGCCGGAGGTCGTCGTACCGGAGTCCGTAGGAGTTGTGGCCGGTGTGGCGTGCCGGGCGGAGACGACGGCGACGGACAGGCCGGCCGTGCCGATGCCCAGTACGGCGGTGGCCGCCGCGGCCACGGAGGCCCGGCGCAACCAGCGCCGCCGCCGGTCGGAGGAATCGTCGAACGCTGCTGTGGTGACCATGACCGACAGCCTCGTCGCGCGCCCCTCAGGCCCACTCCAAGAGACCCTCAAGCGAGCGTCAAGTTCTGCTGAGAACTACCTGAGTGGATCTTTCAGGTCAGCAGGTACCGCGGACCTCCGGCGGGCAGTCCGACGTCTCGTGCTTGCGGATGGTGTCGATGACCTCGTCCGAGGCCTCACCCAGCGCGACCAGCCGCTCCGGGCCGAACACGTCCACGAAGAACTTCCGGATCCGGGCCGCATGCTCGGGCGCACAGGCCTCGATGGCCGCCCGGCCCTCGTCGGTGATGACCACTTCGGGATAACGCGAATCACACGACTCACGCCGTACCAGCCCGCGCTTCTCCATCCGGGTCAGGTGGTGGGACATCCGACTCTTCTCCCACTGCGTCGCCTGACCGAGCTCGAACGCGCGCATCCGCCCGGTCTCCGCCTCGGACAGATTCACCAGGATCTCGAAGTCGGACTTGGACAGGCCGAACTCCCGCTGGAGGTGCCGCTCCATGTGCGTCTCGAGCGTTTTGTGCATCAGCAGATAGCTGCGCCATGCCTTCTGCTCGTCGTCGTCGAGCCACGGTCCTGTACCCACGAGCACCATCCTACCTGATCCGGTTGACACATCAACCTAGCGAGCTATGCTGGCTTTGAGTTGACACATCAACCTCAATAGGGAGTGAACGAATATGACCGAGCGCAAGGTGATCGCCGTCGTCGGAGCCACCGGCTCACAGGGCGGCGGACTGGTCCGCGCGATCCTCGACGACGCCTCCGGCGCGTACGCCGTCCGAGCCCTGACCCGGAGCGCGCAGTCGCGGTCGGCGCAGGATCTGGCCGCCCAAGGCGCCGAGGTGGTCGAGGCCGACCTCGACGACGAGGCCAGCCTGCGAGCCGCCTTCGACGGCGTGTACGGCGCCTTCGTCGTGACGAACTACTGGGTCGAGCGGACCCCGGCCGAGGAGGCCGCCCGGACCCGCGCCGAGATGGAACTCACCCAGGCCGGCAACGCCGCCCGGGCCGCCAAGGACGCCGGTGTCGCGCACCTCGTGTGGTCGACGCTCGAGGACACCCGGCCCTTCTTCGGCGACCGCGACGACGTCCCCAGCCTGGACGACGGCCGCTACAAGGTCCCGCACTTCGACGCCAAGGGCGAGGCCGACGACATCTTCCGGTCCGCCGGCGTCCCCACGACCTACCTGCGGACGACCTTCTACTTCGACGCCTTCCTGCACGGCATGGAGCCCAAGCGCGACGCCGACGGCAAGATCACCATCGCCTTCCCGATGTCCGACAAACTCCTGTCCGGCGTCGCCTCCGACGACATCGGCCGCACCGCCCTGGAGATCCTCAAGCGCCCCACCCTGATCGGCGAAACCATCAGCATCGCCGGCGACCACCTCACCGGCCACCAGTACGCCGACCACCTGGCCGCCGCCCTCGGCGAACCCGTCACCTACCAACCCCCGACCTGGGACGAGTTCCGCGCCTACGGCTTCCCCACCGCGGTAGAGGTAGCCAACATGTTCCAGTACTACGCCGAAAACGAAGAGTCCTTCACCGGCAACCGCAACCTCGCCGCCGTACGGGAGTTGAACCCCAACCTCCAGTCCTTCGAAACCTGGCTCAACCTGCACAAAGTCGAGCTGAAAGACGTCGTGAACTGACCTCGCCCCAGGGCGGCTCGAACATCTCGAGCCGCCGGTCGAGGCCGTCCGCGATCGTCGCCACTCACACTTCGACAATCGCCTCCGCACGTGTCACCAGAACGACACAGCGCTAGGCGGCAGCCAGCAGCGCGAGACTCCAGGGGAAGGAAGCCAATGCGGAGCCACCAGTCCGGGGCGGATGCGGCTCAAACTCTCCCGGCCCGAACAAGACGCGCACACCGGCCTCTCGCAGGCTTTCGACGCTGCGAAGGAACACCGCGTTCGCTGCCAGAGCCTGATTGACGAAGGGAACAGCGACGATGCGTACGCCGGCGCCCGTCAACTCGGCAAGCTGACTCAGCGCGTAGTTGTCTGCTGCTCCTGCAGCCCACTTGTTGATCGTGTTGTAGGTCGCCGGCGCCACGATCACCGCATCCGCGGGCGGCACCGACTCGTCGCCCTCAACACGATACGTAGTTCGGACCTGATGCCCAGAAATCTTGCGTAGCTCGTCGAGATCGACGAAGTGTTCGACTGCGGCCGCGGTCACGATGCAGTAGGTATCCCAGCCATCCTGCCGCGCCAGATCGATCATGTCCGCGACCCGCTCCGCAGGGCCAGCGCCGCAAACGATCAGATGCAGAACACGACTCACGCTTCGACTCCTGCCCGCAGTGCCATGGTTCTAACGGAACAACTTTGGACTGCCTAGCTCCGGCCGTCGTGGAGGTAGGCGACGGTGTGCGACTCGGCGGCCTTGAGAGCTCCTTCGAGTCGAAGCCAGACGTAGGGACGAAGGCGGTCGCGAGCCTCGTCGAGCGTGAGGAACGCGTAGCGGCGCAGTTCGTCGAGGTCGGGCTCGAGGTGAGCGAGTTGCTCGGGCGAGACGCGGCCGGCGTCGAAGATGAACATCAGCGAGTCGTCCCACGGGCCGTGTGGCGACACCCAGTCGATGCATGCGAGTGTCAGGCCAGACGGGTCGAGCCGAAGGCTCAGCTCCTCGTTCAGCTCGCGGAGAAGCCCGTCGAGCGGCGGCTCGTTCGCCTCGATCATCCCGCCAGGTAGATCCCAGTCGGGCTTGTAGTCAGGGTCGACGAGAAGGATCCGGCCGCCTTCGTCGCGCAGAATCGCATCGGCACCGACGCGCTTGCGCGCCTGCTTGGCGTTGCCCTCGGCCAGGTGCTCCCGCCAAGCCTCCGGATCGCGCTTGTAGAGCGGTTCGTCGGCCGTCATCGTTGCTCGGTCTGTGTCTCGACGGTGCCGGAAATGATCCACTGCTGCAGCCAGGCGCGCTGGCGTAGGGTCTCGGCGAGCATCTGCCTTGTCTCGGCGACGCTGTTGATTCCCGCGTACGGCGTCAGGCGTTCGTAGATCTCCCGGAGTTGCTGAACGACGAGGTAGGAGCCCAGGGACTGCGTCGATTCGACGACGTCCTGCAGGACCCGACAGGCATGTTCCGGCTCGCCCTGATCAATGAGCGCAGCCGTCAGGAAGAGCTGGCCGAAGGCATGACTCCGAGTCCGGTTCGACGGCCGGAGTCGAATGATCGCCTCGGCGTGGCTCTGGGTTTCCGCGGGGCGCCCAAGCTGTCGCATGCAACGCGCGGCCTCGCTTGCCAGGCTTCCGCTGTCGAAATGGCTGATCCATTCCGATGGTTCGCCTGACGACGATCCGGTGAGTGCGGATTCCGCCTTGCCGAGTAGGGTCCGCGTCTCGTGATCGTCTCCTAGCGCGGCTCGCCCGCGTGCTTGCATGGCCAGTAGCCGTGCTCGAAGTTCTGGATTTGCGGGTCCTTCAGCAAGCGCCGTCTCGCCCGCCTGGGCGAACCGGATCGCGCCGTTCGGGTCGGCTCGGTGATGTGCCAGATGGCTGAGACTGGCGAGCACGTGGACTCCGAGTTGGCGGTCCTGGCCGGCCTTCGACAGGTGGAACGCGCGGAGGAAGTGGCTGTACGCGCGGTCGTCTCGACCCGCGTCGTGAGCCATCCAACCAGCCATCTCGGTCAGACCGGCGGCGGCCGTGAAGACGCCCGGATCTTCCACGGCATCGTCACCGCCGAACAGCCGCGGACCAACCTCCGTGCGTAGGTACTTCACGACCGACCCGTACAGGTGTCCGCCGCCGACCTGCAGGTCAGCCGATCGGAACGAACGCATCGCGAGAACATCTGGATCTTGGGTTCGTCGCCGGGCAAGCGCGGTGGCTGGCCGACGCTTCACAGCGACAGGGATTGGGCCTGGTTCCCTGGCATTCTCCAGGCGCGCGGCAAACCGTGTCCGTACGTCGTCGGTCGCGCTGGCGAGAAGCGAATCCAGGCCCTCCTGGTTGATCGGCCTCGGCCGGATGCGCTCACCGCCGGCCTCCCATCGGGACACCATCCGCTCACTCACGCCGATCCGCGCCGCGAACTCGCGAATACTGAGCCGCTGGCTTTCGCGCAGAGCTCGCACTTCACGGCCGGACCAGACCTGCACCATCACGGGCTCAGTCTGGCACTCAACCGAACACCTCTCCAGCCGAACAACGGGTGTCGGTTCAGTACAAGTTCAGTTGTACGTCGGCGGCGAACCATGTCGCTGTCAAAGCACCTTCCCCGACGCTGGTTGCTCGTCAGCAACTCAGCAGCAACGGGGTCAGACATGCGGTTCGCCTTCGGCTACTTCAAGAAACACTTCCTGATGACAGACGCCGAAGTAGCGTCACGTCGCCAACGAATCGTCGACTGCGCGGCGGCCAACCACCGCGAGCTCGTTGCCCTGTTCGTCGACGAGATCGCGACCGCTCCTGACGAATTTCACAACGCGTTGGTGGCGGTCATGGAGCTGAACGACAGGGCCATGATCGTCCCCAGCCTTGTCCACTTCGCAGGTAGCGGCAACCCGATCGAGTTCCGCGAACTGCTCCGAGCTCAGCACGTCGCCGTACTGCTCTCAGAGCCTCCTCAGCAAGCGGGGCGGGCGTGCTGACATCAGCTCCGCGCCCGTCCCGCTCTCCATCCGAGGACCGACGCCGGCCGTCGCCGAACCACCTGCTCCGCGGAGCAAGACTCCGCACCCCATCCCCGGCTGACGCCGACCGTCCCATGTCACGCGCGGAGCTGGCGGAAGCCGTCTGTGCCTGGTTGTGGCTCACGAAAGGCGACAACCGCCCGCTGGACGCCCACTACATCGCAAAGCTCGAGCGAGGCTCCGTCCGTCGTACCGGCGGCTCCTATCGCGAAGCCTTACGCGCAGTCCTGGGAGTCGCAAACGACGCCGATCTAGTCAGCTGTCGGTTGTGTCTTTCTCAGCCCGGCGGCGTGACCCAACGGTCATTGTGGCCATGAAGAGGCCGAAGAAGGCAGCGGCAAGCCCACCCCAAGCGTAGCCAGCCGGCAACCACGAGGGTGCCAGCGCTTTGCCGATCAAGGCGACGATCCAGAAAATACCGCCGTGGATCAGCACGAGAAGCCACCAGGGAGCTTTCGTCGTCAGGTAGTTGCGCATATCAGAGTTGTAGCCGGAGCACGGGGGCAACTCCATCACTCCAGCACCTGCCGGTATCAGTCAACCAACAGGAGTCTTGCTGCCTGGGCGCCTTCAGTCGAGTCATCAGAATTTCATCGCCAGTTCCTACGGTGAGCTGTACACCGACCGAAGGGACCTGGAATGACCATCAAGCGAGTTGCAGCATTGTTCGCCTCGGCCGCGCTGATCGTGGCCGGGGCCTGGATCCTCAAGCCGACCACCACAGTTGACGCAAGCGAAACCCCGGCCAGCCAGGGCCAAACCGACGGCTTCGAGTGGAACTAACCGCCAGGACAGAGTCCAGCGAGCTACGGCGGCGGTGAGTGGTCAGGTGCGCAAGATGCGGGCGCGGCGGGCGGGGAGGTCGACGGTTGTGACGCTGCGCCCGGATTCGTCGCGGTACGGCATTGGGAGGGTGACTCGGCGGGAGGTGTCCGGGTCGGAGTTCACGAGCACGAGGCCGTGCTCGAACGCTCGTTGGTGGAGGTTCGGTTCGAGCTGGGTACGGCGGCCGGTCGGCTTGCCGAGTTGCCAGTCGTACATGTCACGGCTCGCAACCCAGTCGCCGACCACCGCGTCGACATTCGACTCCATGAACACCTGCGTACCGTCGTCGGCCAGCAGGAACCCGGCATAGCCGTAGCGGGCACACTCCGTACACCGCCCGCCGGATGTCTGGGCGCTGAAGACCCCGAGCTTCCCGGTCGCGGCAGCAGTCTCGACCTCGGCCAGTTGGACCTGCCAGCCCGAGGGCTCGTAGGCAGGCAGGTTGTCCGGCTCGGTCTCCGTGCCGCCGAAGGTGGTCCAGAATTCGTCGAATCCACCGGACTGCTGAGCGGAGTACCGGTCCCACAGACCCGCGAACAATCTGGCGTCAGCCATGTTTGCCAGCACACCGAACCCGGCGTTGCGCAACTGGCTTCCCGCATAGTCGATGAACGACTGGTACGCCGCCTGCCCGGCCCGGTCGTCAGCGTACTGATCGGGTGCGACCCCGCCCGGCGTGTAGGCGCCGATCTTGGTCAGCTGATTGTCCACGAAGACACCGTCGAAAGCCGGGCTTCCGTGCAACTCGGCCAGAACGTTCGCCGTCCAGCGTTCCTTGTAGTCCGGCGCGCCGACATCGGCATGCCAGTGCGACCGGTAACCGGCGTACTCGAAGCGGTCACCGTGGACAGTCAGGAACCACTTGGGATGGTTGGCCACGGCATCGCAGTAATCCACACCCCAGTCGCGACCGATCGTCCCACCGTCGGCGTTGCACCACTCACTCGCGGGCCGGCTCAGATCGCGACGGGCCGAGCTCGCATCCTTGTAGACATAGACGAGTGCGTCCGCTCGAGCTTCCTTCACGGCGGCCGCGATCTTCCGCATGTACGGGCTGAGAAGGAACAGCCGATACCGGCTGACGTCCACCTGTGCGAGGCGGCCCGGATCGTCCGCACCGCCGAACAGCCGGAACGCAAAGCTGTCCGCTGACTGCTCAGCAGCCTCCACCGACGACCGACTGCCGGACACCAGCCCCACCAGTAGCAGAACGATGGCCACGCCGGCGACAGCCAACCGCCGACCGAAAACACCTCGAGAAAGTCGAACGCATCCACTCATAGCCGCTCCGTGGTGGTCGCTGTCAGTTGTCGATCTTCCACCAGTGCTCGTAGCGGTTACTGCCGGTGCGGCACTCCGATGCGACGACCTCTGGGTACTGGGGATTGTCGTTGTAGTAGTTGACCTGAGCCAAGCAGGCAGTCAGACCGTCTGTGGTCTGCGGAAAGGTCTGGTGCAGCTTCCACTGGGCCGGTACTGCGGCCTCCGCGATGCTCACGGCCGGCACACTGCCGGGTGCCGCCAAAGCTGACCCGCTCATCCCGGCCGCCATGGCGAGCCCCGCCACCACCAGAACGGGTACGCATTGCCTCCACCTTCGTTCGACGAATGATCGACTGACCGCAAAGTATTGCTACCGGCAACTAGTTCGGGAACCCATTCGATGAGCATCAAATCCTTGCCTCTGGCACGCCCGTGCGGTCCGAGCGAACATGAATCACCCTCATCGCCGTGCAGGCGGCGGGAATCATAATTGCTTACAGCAACAGAAAATTGGTCTACATCAATTTTCACCTTGTTGCCCGCCGCAATTATTGAGGAATGCTCGAGGTGGCAACCGTGGCGTTAGGGCGGCTCGAACTTCTCGAGCCGTTCTGCTCTGAGCTGGACGGGTGGTGACAGTCGACCCAGACGTTGAAGACCCCGGTGCGGGTCACCTCGGGCGGCATGTCGCCCTTGAACCCGGGGACCAGGTCATAAGCGGTGTTGTTCGCATAGAGCGACAGCAGTGCCGGGTTACTCGCCGCCTTGGCCGAACGCACCACGTACTGCAGCCAACCCGGCACTGGGTTGTTCCAGCAGCCCGGCACCACCCATTGGACTCCACTGCCGTAGTAGCCGCTATACAGGCACACCTTGCCGTCGGGGCAGGCGTAGTCCGTGGTACCGGCTTGTGCGGCTGTCGGTGCGGTCAGGACGACGGCCGCGGCGCCGAGCGCCGCAACGCCGGCGAAGGCTGTACGGGTCGTGGTCTTCATGGTCCTGCCTTTCGTAGTCAGGCCTCCAAATTTCCAGCGCGCGACACGGATGCCGATCCTTTCGAGCCCAGTGAAATCCGGACTTCGGCCACAACCGATCAACGGGACCATGCGGAGTCGTCGTCCGACACGCGGTGGGGCGGCGGCATCGGTGGGCGGACAGTAATGTCCGGTGGGCGGGCCTCGGGCGGAAACGATTCCAACATCTTTCAGGTGGAGGCAGAGTATGCGTGGGTTCAGGCCGGTTGCCGCTCTGGTGACAGCGCTGTTCGTCGCCGTCACCGCCGCGCCGGTCGCGTACGGCGTACCGAGGCCAACCGTGGTTGGACCGGCGACGGTGAACGCTGATGCCGCGTTCGACGCGTTGAACCGGGCGTTTCTGATCTCCGACGGTGATCGGCGGTATTACAAGGAGTCGCTCGCCAAAACGGAGAAGGACTACTTCTGGCGTCAGGCGCTCGACATCCAAGCGGCCGAGGACGTCTACGACAGCACTCGGCGTCCGGCGACCCGGGATTTGGTCGCACGCCTGCTCGACACTTTTCTTCAGCAGAACCACGGTGACGGCGGCCTGTACGACTGGGACTGGAACGAGTACAACGACGACCTGCTGTGGGCCGGGCTGGCGTTCGCTCGCGGCTACAAGATCACCGGCAACAGCACCTATCTGTCGCAGGCGCAGTACGCCTTCAATCGGGTCTACGACCGGGGATGGGACAGCGCACTCGGCGGAGGTGCGTGGTGGAGCATCTACAAGGAGGAGAAGAGCGCCCTCAGCAACAGCCCGGCGGTGATCCTGGGTGCACTGATCTTCGAGGCGAACGGCGAGCGCGGCTATCTGGACAAGGCTCGAGCGATCTACGACTGGACATGGACCCGCCTGCTCGACCGGTCGACCGGCGGTGTCCACGAGAAGATCACGGCCGACGGTACGGTCGACAGCGGCCAGAATGTGTATTCCGCAGGTGCGTTCGTCAGCGCCGCCCAAGCCATGTACCGGAACTTCGGGCAGCGGTCCATCTTCGACGACGCGAAGCGCACCACCGACTGGGTGATCCGGGAACGCACCACCAACGGCATCATGACCAACGGGCAGCGCGAGGGCACGTGGCAGTCGGAGTTCGCCCGCGGCATGCGCGAGTTCGTCCGGGAGAACAACCTGTGGGACCAGTACTACGACTTCATGAAGCGCAACGCCGACGCCGCGTGGAACATGAGGCGCACCGATCTGCTCCTCACCTGGAACCAATGGGACGTGCAGACACCGCGTGATGACACCCGCGCGATCGAGGCCATCGGCTCGGTGATCATGCAGGCGGTCACCCCGGCGTACAAGCCCGCCGGAAACACGGTCGTCAGCAACTGGAACGGCAAGTGCCTCGACGTGCCCGGCGGAAGCTACACCGACGGCCAACGCGTAGCCGTGTGGGACTGCAACGGCGGCGCGAATCAGCAGTGGCAGTTCACCGGCAGCGAAGTGCGCACGCAGAACAACAAGTGCCTCGACGTCAACGGTGGCTCGACCACGAACGGCGCCGCGATCCAACTGTGGTCGTGCAACAACACCGTCGCCCAGCGATTCGAACTGACCTCCACAGGCGATCTGGTCAACCACCACTCGAACAAGTGCATCGACATCTCCGCCTGGGACCCCGCCAACGGTGCCGTGCTCGTCCAGTGGGACTGCGCAGCCACCGCCAACCAGAAGTGGCACCGCGTCTGACGGCGGGATGACAGGAGGAGTCAGCGAAATTTCATCGCCCTGGGTCATCGTGTCGACACGTCCTGTCAACCCATCGCCCCCAGGGAGACCTCATGCCGGATTCACGTGACACTCGATGGATCGTCGCCTTCGACGCGGGCTGCGCCGCGTGCCGCAAGGTGTCCGAACGCGTCGCCGAGGCCAGCGACGGCCAGCTGGAAGTCTTGCCGTTGAGCAACGCCGAAGTGGTCGGCTGGCGTGCGGCCGCGCTGGGGCCCGAGCCCGACTGGGCGCCGACCTTGATCAGAGTCCGTGGCGGGGAAGTGCGCGCCTGGACCGGGCGGGGAATGATCGCGCCGCTCGTACGGCGCCTCGGTGTCCGGCGTTCGGTCGCGGTCGCGACTGCGATCGGTGGCGCGCGCCGCGCGGGTGGCAAGCCGGCCGTCGAGGCAGGCGGGGTCAGCCGCAAGCGATTCCTGCAATGGGGAGCGGGTCTCTCGGTGGCCGGCGTACTCGCTGTCACGGGCGAGCTGCCCGCCTTCGCCTCCGACCCGGCGGCCGCGTGGGTGCGGGAGCAACTCAAGCAGGGCACACTTCCTTCGTCGTACGGCGAGATGGCGTCGATCCCGGTCGAGTATCGGTGGGCAGTCTTCGTCCAGGCCGAGCCGCGGGTTCGCAGCGCCTTGTTCGTCGAGCACCTGCAGCACAGCCGCGCCTCCATGGGCGTGCTGACCAGTGAGCAGCGCGCCGTGTTCGACCTCGCCCAAAGCTGGGCGGCCCAGCCGTCCCTCTTCGCCGACCGCGAGGGTTCGGCCGCGATGGCCCAGTCGGCCAACGTCCGCGAGCGCGCCATCGCGGCCTTCGGCGCCGACCAGGCAACGGCAATCTTCACGACCCTCGGACCGGTCGAGGCTGTTCGGGGACCGTCCGCGCGTTGTAATTGCAATGCCTTCGATTCCTGGTGCAAGGCACCGACACCGTACTGCGACAAAGGCAACTGCCCCGAGAACTGCTGCTGCGGTTGGCTCGGATGGGCCAACTGCGACGGCATCTGCGAGTAAGCACGCGCGGCGCCGGCCACGAGTCCCAGATCAAACTCCGGGTACGACGCCGGCGTCGACGGCTGCAACTACTGACCAGCCCGGTCAGAGGTTGTGGGGGGCGTCTTCTATTTGGGAGAGGGCGATAGTGATGATGTTCTCTCGGGTGAAGACGTCGACGGCGGCCAGGCGGGTCAGCCATTTGCGGTGGGTGATCGGTTCGACCTTGTCTGCGACGGATTCCAGCCAGAGCCGGAAGAGGGCCCAGTTGTTGCCTGCCTCAACGAGGTCGAGGTAGTCGCTCACGGGTGTCCGGGCGATCGCGTCGGCGGTGTGGTTCCACAGGTCGCGGATGAACTCGCGGGACTCCTTGATGTCGCGCGGTGTACCGAGCCGGTGCGCGTGGCCGCCGATGTAGGTGTCGATGTCGAGATCGGCCAGTACGTCGTGCGCGCGGATCACGCCGGGAACGCTGTCAGCCGATCCCCAGGCCCGGAAGGGAGCCCAGCCGGGCAGCACGACGTCGACCATCATCGCGGTCCGTTGGCGCGGCGCGTGGATGATGATGTTGCCGGCTTCGTGGTTGACGCCGGGGTAGCTGAGTTCGAGCCGCTGGTTGCCGACAGCAAGGGTGTGGTGATCGGTGAAGGTCTCGGTCGGCATCGGGCGCTGCGGGTCCTGCTCGGCCTTGATCAGCCGGGCGGTCTCGGCGTGGGCGATCCGGGCAATGTCGCCGAACGCGGCAGCGTTGGCGATGTGGTCGGCGTGGTGGTGGCTGTAGACGAGGTGCGTGACCCGCTTGCTGGTCACCTCCTTGATCGCGGCCGGCAACGCATCGGCAAGTGCGGGCGGCGCATCGACCAGGATCACGCCCTTGCTGCTCACGACGAACGCAGCCTGCGTGCCGCCGGCGGTCACGGCGTACATGTCGCGCCCGACCCGCTCCAATCGGTAGCCCGCCGGCCCCACCGGCAACGGCTTCGCACCAGCCGGCAGCGGAGCGAACTTCGGCACCGGCTTCGTCGCCGACCCGGTGGCGGCGCTCGCGGTACCACTGATCAGCACTGCCCCAACGCCGGCCGCCGCGGCCGCCGACCCCCACTTCAGCAGACCCCGACGAGAGGTTGGCTGCACATCGTTGCTGTCCATCATCATTCTCTTTCCGCTACTCCAGCGATTGAAGGTTCAACAACAGTCTGGAGTGCGTTCCGGCGGACAGCGAGGGGTTCTGATCCCTAGGGTTGGTTGCCCAGGTTCTGGGTTCCGATGACGGCCAGCAGGTCCAGCTTGTCCGCGCTGTCGGTGCCCAGCGCGGGAGTGAACCAGATCAGTCGCTGGCGACCGTCCTCGCTGAAAAGAGTGAGCCCGTTGAACTCGATCAGCCCGACGGCCGGGTGGATGACACGTTTACGATCGTCGCGCCGGAAGGCCACCTCGTGCTCGGCCCACAGCGCCGCGAACTCCGCAGAGCTGTCGAGCAGATCCGCGATCAGAGCGGTGGCCTCGGTGTCCTTCGCCGTACGGCGCGCCGCGGCCGCGCGGAGGTCCGCGACGAACGCCCACGACTGGCTCGGGTGATCCTGCTCGACGTAGAGGTCGCGTGCGGTCGAATCCGTGAACCAGCGATAGACCAGACTCGCTTCCTTGCCGCGATAGCCGCACTGGTCACCGAGAAGGGCGACCGCGAGCGGGTTCTGCACCAAGGTGACGTGCAGATCGGTCATGACCTGGGCAGGGGTCGTCGTCAGCCGCGTCAGCAGATCGAGCATGCCTGGATGGACGTGCGCGGAGGACCCGGTGTCACGCGGGAGCGGCCGGTCGGCCAGGTGATAAAGGTGGTCGCGTTCGTCGGCCGTGAGACGCAGTGCTCTGGCCAGGGCCGCGAGCATCTGCTCGGATGGCTGGGAGCCCGCCCCGCGTTCGAGCTCGTTGTAGTAGTCCACCGAGGCACGGGCCAGGAGCGCCACCTCGTCGCGGCGCAGCCCGGGCACCCGTCGGCGAGGCCCCGACACGAGTCCTACCTGAGCAGGCTGGATGCGTTCTCGACGCGACCGCAGGAACGCGCCCAGCTCGACGTACTTCGGAGAAGTCACCCCTCCAGTGTGCGACGGCGGGGCACGCGGACCCAGGGGATGACATCCCCTGGTTCAGATCGTTGCCCACGGCCATCGTCGAAGGTATGAAGACCATGCAAGCAGCAGTCGTGTCCACACCAGGTGGCCCGGAGGCCATCGAGATCGTGGAGAGGCCGATTCCCCAACCGGGACCAGGCCAGGTCCGGGTGCGCGTCGCCGCGGCGGCCGTCAATCCCGTCGACCTGTCCACGCGGGCAGGCGTCTACCACCGGATGGGCCGGATCACCGGACCGATCACCGGCCTCGGCTGGGATGTCGCCGGGACTGTGGATGCGGTGGGAAGCGACGTCTCATTCGGCATCGGCGAACCAGTTGCCGGAATGCTCGACACCTTCGATCGCCCCTACGGAACCTATGCCGAGTACGTCGTCATCGCTGCGACCGCGCTGGCGAGGGTTCCCGACCAGGTACCACCGACGATCGCCGCCGCGGTACCCCTGGCAGGAATCACCGCACGAGCGATCGCCGACCAGCTGGGTGTGGGTAACGGCCGTCGGTTGCTCGTCACCGGAGCGGCAGGCGCCATCGGCGGCTACCTCATCCGGCTGGCAGCGGAGCACGGCTGGCAAGCCTCCGGACTGGCCCGCGCAAGCGACCGGGCCTTCGTCGAGTCCCAAGGTGCTCAGCTGGTAACCGAACCAGGACAAGGCTGGGACGCCGTCGCGGATCCGGCGGCGATCGGTTCCCCCGCGCTGGAGGCGGTGGCAGACGGCGGCAGGTACGTAGGCGTTCGTCCCGGGCGCGGAGCCGAGAGCACCCGAGGAATCGTGACCAACGAAGTACGAGCGGCTGCCGACGGCGTCGTCGTACGGGACCTTCTTGACCGGGTGCGCCGCGGAGTCCTGGATGTCCGGGTGAACACCGTTCTGCCGCTGAGCAAAGCGGCCGATGCACACACGCTGGCCGAGACGCGTGGTCTCCGCGGCCGGATCATCCTCGACCCGACCCAATAGTTGCAGTCTGACCTGTTCAGGTCACGCGGCTGGTGCGGGTTCGGAGGTCCATTAGCGTCGGCCTGAAACCGTTGGGGGTGCTATGACCGATCAGATGGATGTGGCCGCGGTGAACCCGGTCTTCCGTGCGTTGCTGCGCGCCCGCGAACAGGGGGATATGGCCGGGGCTCTCCTGGACCTGCGCCAGATCGCGACCGGTGGTTCCGAGGACGCCGTGGGTGCGACGTTTCATCTGGGGTTGTTGTTGCACGAGACCGGGGATGTGCAGGGCGCCGAGGAAGCGTTCCGGTACGTCGTCTATGACGGCGACGGTGAGTCGCGGGGTGAGGCTGCTATCCGACTCGCCTTCCTGCTGACCGAGCGGCACGACCTCGCCGGCGCCGTCCAGGCCTACCGGATCGCGGCCGACCTGGATGACCTTCCGGAGCTCGACGAGCAGCATCGCTCCGACGTGGATCTCCTCGGCGCCGGCGCCCTGGAGGCCGCCCGTCAGTTCATCACCGACGACGCCTCGACCGCAGAGGCATGCGCCTACGAGCAGGCGATGGACACCGGCCACCCGGTGTACGCGTCCGAAGCGGCGGCTCAGCTCGCGGCGATGTACCGGCGGCAGGGCAGAGCGAACGGTCCGCAGACAGCGATCGATGCGCTCATCGCGAAAGGCCGGTCCGCGCTGGTCTCTCGTGCTTGGTTCCGCTACGGCCACCAGCTCGCGACCGAAGGCGACCTGGAGTCCGTGGATCAACTCTGGGCGCGCCTGAGTACGACGATCGGCGGGCCAGGCCTCCTGGCGATGGAATGCGGCCGCCACGTCCTGCACGGCCGGACCACCGCGGCCGAGGTCACGTTCCACCAGGTGATCGCCGCCGCCCCTGACCTGGCCGAACAACTCGGCAGCTTCGCGATGGAGGTCGGCAGCGTCCGCGAGCGCCGAGGTAACCACCCCGCGGCGCGAACGGCGTACGAGATCACGGCAACGTTCGGTACGGCGGCCGCGATCGACTGGCTGGTCGAAGACGCCGAATGGGCAATCGGCCAGCTCTAGAAACAGACCCCGGTTCAGCCGTTGAAGATCTTGATCGGGTTCACGATATCGGCGATGACGAGCAGGACGCCCATCACGACCATGCAGGTTGCGGCCAGGTAGGCGACCGGGAGCAGTTTGCCGACGTCGACGTACCCGGGGTCGGGGCGGCCGAACAGCTTCGCGAAGCCGCGCCGGATGCCTTCCCAGATCGCGCCGATCATGTGGCCGCCGTCGAGCGGCAGCAGCGGAATGAAGTTGAACAGGGCAAGGAAGAGATTCAGCGAGGCGAGCAGCGAGATCAGGAAGGCGATCCGCTCACCGCCGCTGAGCGTCTGGTTGGCGGCGATCTCACCGGCCACCCGGCTCGCACCCACGACGCTGATCGGGCTGTCCTGGTCACGCTCGCCGCCGACGACCGCCTTGGCGACACCGACCAGCTTGGCCGGGAAGTTGCCGAGGGCCTTGACCGTGGCGACGGTCAGCTCGCCCATCCGGTCCACGGCGAAGCCGAAGTCCTGCCGCTCGACCTTCATCTCGGGTGTGACCCCGAGGAAGCCGACCGCGACGATCGTGTCCGACCCGGCCTTCTCCCGGACCTGGTTGATGATCGTCGCCGTCCGCAGGGTCTGCTGCTGACCGTTGCGCTCGACAACGATCGTGGCGGGCTTGTCGGTGTTCGCGCGGATCAGCGGGGTGAGCTGGTCCCAGCTGGAGATCGGGGTGCCGTTGAAGGACAGGACCTTGTCCCCGACCTGGAACCCCGCGGTCTTCGCCGGTGACACCTTGTCGGCATCGGTGCACTTGCGGCCGGGGGTGGCCTCGGCGGCCGGGATCACACAGTCGGTGACGGTGTGCACGGTCGTCTGCGCGACATTGGCGCCGTACAGCATGAAGAGACCGGCGAACAGGACGAACGCGATCACGACGTTGACCAGCGGCCCGGACGCCATCACGATCAGCTTCTTCCACCACGCCTTCTGGTAGAACAGCCGGCCGTCGTCGGCGGGGTCGATCGTCTCGTACTCCGCGTTCCGGGCGTTCTCGACCATCGACTGGATCGGGCCGGTGCTGCCCCGGCGCACGGTCCCGGGTCGCTGGCCCTTCGCCGGCGGCAGCATCCCGATGATCCGGACGAACCCGCCGGCCGGGATCAGCTTGATCCCGTACTCGGTCTCACCGCGCTTGGTCGACCAGACAGTCCGGCCGAACCCGGAGAAGAACTGGGTGACCTTCATCCCGAAGGCCTTGGCCGGCAGCAGGTGCCCCAGTTCGTGCAGGGCGAACGACAGCATGATGCCGACGAGGAACACCACGATGCCGAGAACGGTGAGAAGCACGGTCATCCGGTCATCATCCGTCACCGGAGGGCTACTACAGCCATAGGTGATGACATTGGGATGCCATCACCTATAGCTGGTGGTCGAGCTCAGCCTCGGGTCGGGGCTACCAGGGTGGCGCGGCCGATGGTGTGACTGCTGATGAAGAAGCCGGTGAGGGCTCCGCTGGTCGTCGGGGTGACGTCGACGGAGGCGACGTCCAGGGCGGTGACGGTGATGTAGTAGTCGTGCGTGGAACCCTTCGGCGGGGCGCCGCCGATGTAGCGGGCCGCGCCTGCGTCACCGGTCAGCTGGACGGAGCCGGCGGGCAGCTTGCCGCTGCCAGGGGTGCCGGCGCCGAGCGGCAGGGAGGTTGTGGTGGCCGGGACGTTGGCTACCACCCAGTGCCAGAAGCCGCTGCCGGTCGGAGCCTGCGGGTCGTACATCGACACCACGAAGCTCTTGGTCTTCGCCGGGAACCCACGCCAGGTCAGCTGCGGCGAGATGTCCTTTCCACCCGGTACGCCGAAGATTCCGGACTGCTGGTCGAGCGGCAGCGGGCGACCGTTGCGGACGGTCGTGCTGCGCAGGTCGAACTTGGGCACCTTGGGCAGGTACCGGTACGGATCCGTTCGCTTGTGGATGAGGTCCTGCGGGATGGTCGCTTGGGCGGCGTCGGCCTTGGGCGCCGTGGTCGACGCGGCGAAGGCCGTGGTCAGCCCGAGGGCGAGGACTGCTGCCGCGATCCAGATCTTTCGCATGGTCATTGCTTCCTTACATCGATAGTTTGAACAGTTGAACCGGGAAGTGAATGTGTGAGGTGCCGCCGTTGAAGATGGCGGCCCGGTCCAGTTGTGGGACGGGGATCCACAACTGGTGCCGGGGGTCGAGGTAGAGCGCGTCCGCCCAGTGCAGCCTGGGATCACGAAGAACCTCGGTGATCCGGCCGTCCGGGCTCCGGCGCTTGATCGCGTTCTGCGCGAGGTCGGAGAAGTAGAGATTGCCGAGGGCATCCATGGCGGTTCCACCGGACGGTGGCAGGTCCGCCCACGCCCGGACCTGTGCAGCCAGGCGGTCGGGAGTGACGGCGGGGTCGTCGAGCGCGCGGGTCGGCACCCGGGACCACGGTCCGGCGAGCGGGCCGTAGTACAGCCACTTCCGGTCCGGCGAAAGTTCGAGCGGATCGGCGTTGACCTTCAGTGGATTACCGTCCGCCCCACGCAGGATGGTGCCGTCGACAACGATCGGCCGATCGTCAGGAGCCACGGTGGACGGGTGTCCGTCGAGTACTCGCCGGGCGGCGCCGGTGCGGAGGTCCAGGACGATCAGCCCCGGTCGTCCGGCATCCGTGAGGTAGGCATGCGTGCCGTTGAAGCGGATGTCGTCGATGTAGCTCCCCGCCAGCGCCACGTCCGAGCCGAACGGATAGATCCTGCTGACGCGATTGGTTGCCACGTCGACGCGAATCAGCTTGGCGCCTCCGGGCAACGGGTCGCCGCCGAACTCCGGCGTACCGGTGTCAACCGCCCACAGTCCGCCGCGGCCGTCGAGGTTGATCGCGTTGACGTTGACGAACGTCCGGCCCGCCGGTGTCCCCGGGCGCCAGGAATTCCAGGCCACATCCGGGTACGGCGCGACTCCGCCGTCCGCGGTGAGCTGACCCAGCGCGGGCCCCGCCGAACCGGACCAGCGCAGCCCGCCGACAAAGGTCCGGCCGTGGTCGGCAGCGACCGAGTTCCAGATCATTCCGTTGCTTTGCACAACTACTTCGAGGCGGCCGGCGCCGACCGCCGGTGGTGCGCCGACCGCCACGAAAGCGACCGCTAGCAACGCTGCCAAGGTGCGACGGAGATTCGACATGACGCGAAGGTAGCGGGCAGGTGGTACTCACTTTCAAGGCCGACTAGTTACCTTCAGGAAAGGGCCGCACGCTTGACCAGCGCGGTGAGACGGTGCTCGACGAGGCGCCGCATGACGAGCGAGGTCGTGGTTCGCGAGCGCGTCAGCGACGGCGTCGAGCTTCCGCTGGGTCACGGTGACCGACAGGTACACCCCGAGCGGATAGCCGAGCGCCGCCGGATCGATCCGGCGCTCGCCGCTGCCCAGTACGCCGTTCTCCTTGAGCCGCTGGAGCCGGGCCTGCATGGGCATCCGCACACCCTGGCCTCCCTGGCCGGCATCGACACCGACTCCGTGGTCAAGGCCGCCCTCGACCTGATCTGACGAATCCCCTTCAGAAGAAGGCGAGAGGAGTCGTGGGGGCGCCGGATGCGTTGGCGACCGGTAGCGGTGGGGCGGTGAGGAAGAAGTCCCATCGCCCCAGCCGGTCGCACATCGTGGCGAGCTCTTCAAGCCACCACAGTTCGCCGATCGTCAGGCCGAGGTCGCGAATCAGGCGGGAGTGCAGTGGGTAGGTGACGTCGTACGGGCGCTCGAACGGCGTCACCTCGAAGGTGCGGTTGTCGATCGCGATCGCGGCGAACTCCTGATCGTGGATCCAGTCGACGGTCGTGACGGAGAGTCCTGGATGACTGCCGGTCCAGTACTCCGTCTTGTCGTCGAGGCCGTAGAACCAAGCCATCTCCCCCGTGCGGACGAGCAGGATGTCACCGCTGCGGAGCTCGACCGCTTGTGCCGCGGCGCAGTCTGCCAGCTCCCCCGCGGATATCGCCTGGCCGGGCAACAGACGTCGTACGCCCTGGTGACGCGGAAGATCCAGCAGCACACCTCGACCGGCGAGCAGGCCGCCGAGCAGGTGCGTTCCGCATCTGCGTGCTCCTCCGGCCGCGCCGACGGTGCCGACCCAGAAGCCGTTGTACATGGTCTCCGCGTAGTAGGCATGCGTCAGCCCGTCCCAGTGCGTACCGCTCTGCAGCGGGAACGACAGATAGTCGTCGCTACCGAAGAAGCCTCCGTTCGCCCGGTCCTCGACGAGTCCGGCCAGTACGTCGGTGCCGGTGAAGGCGTGCGTGTGGACAACAGCCGGCCGCGACGGATGCACCGGCATCTCCGCGGCGATCGGGATCGCGCAACTGACCACCTGGCCGGTCCCGGCCAGAGCCATCGCCGCACGCCGGCGCTCCTCGGTGATGAAGTTGACGGTCCCGATCTCGTCCAGGTCACCCCAGCGGCCCCAGTTGTTCGGGCTCCGCCCGGCCGCCGCGCCGATCACCTTGCCATCGGCGTCGACCCGGTACGTCGGCGGCTCCCAGCCACGCCCCCAGTCGTCCATCCAACAGTCCTCTCACTCACGGACCGTTCACGATACCCCCGCGGTTCAGCCGGTGTAGGCCTGTTCGTACAGCTTGCGGAGGTCCGGATCGCTGGGGCCGCTGTGGCCGCAGATGCTGACCTGACCGTTGCTAGCGGCAACTAGATAGTTGTCGCCGACGGTGAAGTCGACGCCGAGCAGGGTGGCGACGTCCTCGGGCATCGACTGGACCTCGACGTTGTCGGCGGGGCCGCCGCGGTACCAGTGGGCGACCTTCAGGGTGATCAGGTCGCCCTTGATGGCGGTGACCTGGCCTTCGAAGGCGACCGGCAGGTCCTTGAAGTCGGCGACCTCCGGAGCCCGGCACTTACCGGCGGCGCCACCGGCCAAGGTCAGCTTGACGGCAGGCACTGGCGGCGTAGCGGTCGGTGGGTTGTCCTGTGCGTTGACTCCCCAGACGACGCCGCCGGCCGCGATCAGTACGGCGGCCGCGGCGGCGGCCGGGATCCACCGGCGGCGCGGGCGAATCGGGGTGGGCTGGATCTCGGTAGTCATTGTGTTCTCCAGGAGACGGTCGAGGTCGGGCTGGGGAGCACCCCGCAGTGACGCCGGGTCGGCGGCCTTGAGCTGGGCCAGCAGTTCGTTGTCGTTCACAGTTCACTCCCTCTCTTGACCTGTTCCTGTCCGGCGGTGGCGCCGTTCTTTCGCTCGAGCTCGGCGGCCAGTTTTTTCTTTGCCCTATGCAACCGAATGCTCACCGCGTTCGCCGTCAGCGTTGTCACTTCGGCGATCTCCTGCGGGGCCAGGCCCTCCCACGCCCACAACATCACCACTTCGCGATCGACCTCACCGAGCGTCCGCAACGCGTCGTACAGGTCGGCATGCTCGGTGCGCTCGCCCGGTGGAGACGCCGTGCGCGCCAGCTTGTCGACCAACCGCAGGCGGCGGCGGTCGGCGCGGCGAGCGTTGGCCAGGCATCCGCGGGCGACGCCGTAGCACCACGGCAGCACCTGATCAGGATCAACCTCGGCACGGTCGGACAGGTTCGGTACGTCGTCCAGCCGTCGCCACAGCACGAGCATCGTCTCGGCCAGCACGTCATCAGCGGCAGCTGGCTCGGCCCGGCGGACCAAGTAACGGTGCAAGGGCGCGCCAACCGCCCGCACCAACACCTCGAACCGGGCCTCACGCATGGAAGTCACATCCCCACCTGTCCGGCACCCCGCCCATCCTTTCAACCCACCCGATCCCCGCAGTCAGCCGGTACGCCGGTGCCCGCTCCGCGACGCGGTTGGTGGGAACGTGGTTTGCGGGGATCTGCTGTCACGGAGCGGCAGTGGATCCCCGCAGAGGCGCCCGTGGATCGGCGATCGGTCGCTCATCCACCGTCCAACCCAGGAACCCGCTGCCCCGAATGTGCTCGTCCTATCCGGCCGCTCACATCCGGCCGACGACGTACGCAACGGTTACTCGCCGCTGCGGCCGGTTCTACTGAAGCGGGTGGCGGGGGTGGTCTGTGGCTGGGCCGGATGGTTCGGTCGGTGACCGCGCGCCCGTGGCCTGTGGCTGACGGGCTGTGGTTGCTCCCGACGACGAGGAGGCCTGGCGGCTGACCCATCGCGACGGCGGAGGACTATGTTCCGGTGGTCTACCGGCGTGCTTCATTTGAACGGATATCCGTTCAAATCGGCCCTTCTCTGGTCAAATATTGAGGGGAGAACCAGCAACTTGAGGGGAGATCCCCTCGTTTTCCATACAGCAACCGGAGCCCGGAAGCTCAGACGGCCGGCAGGCGGTCGCCGACCTCGCCATCCCCCTCAGCCACAGGATCGGCCAACCACTCTGCTCGTTAGCCACGGCCGCTGCGGCGACGACCCGGCATCCGGGTATCCGGCCGCGCCGAAGCGTGCTTTGCGGGGATCTGCTGCCGCTGGGTGGCAGTAGCGCCCCGCGAAGCCGAGCTTTCGCTCGCGGGGGCCACCGGTGACCCGTGGCGAATGGCTGGTGCGCCTTCACGGATTCCTACTGTCACGGAGCGGCAGTCAGGCTCCGTGGATCTCGTCCGGACAGTCTGTGTCGGGGGGCGGGGATACTGGGTGGCATGTTGGTGGGTTGGGTGGAACGGGATATCGCGGATCAGAGTGGGCGGACTGTGCTGATCACGGGGGCTAACTCGGGGCTGGGGTTGCGGGCTGCGGTGGTGTTGGCGGGGAAGGGAGCTCGGGTGCTGATGGGGTGCCGTTCGTTGGAGCGGGGGCGGCGGGCGCTTGCTGAGGTCGGGTCGCCGGAGGCCGAACTGGTCGAGCTTGATCTTGCCGATTTGAGCTCGGTGCGGGCGACCGCCGCTACGGTCCGCGAGCGGACTGGGGACAGGCTCGACGTACTGATGAACAACGCGGGGATCACCGGGACTCCGTTCGGGCGGACGGCCGATGGGTTTGAATCGCAGTTCGGGACCAATCATCTTGGGCACGCTGCGCTGACCTGGCTCTTGATGCCTGCGCTGCGTAACGGGGCCGAGGCGCGGGTGGTCACGGTCTCGTCCATCGCGCATCGGGGGCCTGGGCTTGACCTTGACGATCCGAATTTCGAGCACCGCACTTACCGGGCGCATCTCGCGTATGCGCAGTCGAAGCGGGCGAACCTGATCTTCGCGTTCGAGCTGGATCGGCGACTCCGTGCGGCCGGCTCGTCTGTTCGCAGCATCGCGGCTCATCCCGGGATGACGAATACCGAACTCTTTCCCAACGCTCTGAAGAACCGTGGTCGGCTGGCGGTCAAGGCGAGCCGGGTCTTCAACGCGATCGCGACGCAGTCGGTGGACGCCGGCACCCTGCCCCAGCTGTACGCCGCAACCTCGCCGACCGCGCAGGGCGGCGAGTACTACGGACCCGGCGGACCGTTCGAGATCGCCGGGAAGGTCGGCCGCGCCCGACCGAACCCGAAGGCAACCGACGAAGGAACCGGCCGCCGACTCTGGGAACTGACGGCCGAGCTCACGGGAGTCACGCCGGATCCGAGCTAGCGGACCTGGCGACCTTCCACCGGCCAGTGGACCTTGCCGAGCTCACGGCCCGACTGTCGAAGTACTGGCAGACCCTCAGCACCTCTCCACGCGTGAGCTGCCAGGCTCCCTATCCTTCAACGGTGACTAGCTTTCCGAACATCGCCGTCGGCACTCCCGGCGAGCAGCTCCCGATGCCCCTCGGTGTCCTGACGATCCGGATGACCGGCGAGCCCCTGACCCCCGAACTCCTCAACACCCTCCGCTCGGCCCACCAAACCATCCCCGCAACCCTCTGACCGCCAACTTCAGGGACCTGATAAGGCTCGGCTCCGGCCGGCTGATTACTCAGCCCGCCGGAGCCTAGGACCGCACTACTTGATCGTGTAGCCGAAGGTGTCGTGGCGGAGGGCGTCGCCGGAGACCTTGACGATCTTGACGGTGTGCTGGGCGTTCTTCAGGTTGGTCGCGGTGAAGACCTGCCGGTTGGTGACCCGGGCGTCGCCGTGCAGGTTGACGCGGCGGACGACCTTGCCGTCGAGGTAGACGTCGGCTTCACCCTGGTCGGCGGCCAGTGCGCTCGCCCACTCGATCGACGTACCGGTGAAGGTGAAGGAGGCCGAGGCGCCGTTCGCCGTGGTGGCGTGGACGTCGTCGCGGTAGTCGCCGCGGAAGCGGAAGTCGAGGGCGACGGCCCCGACCGGCTGCTTGGCGAGGTACTCCTTCTTGATGGTGACGGTGCGGCCGGTGACGGTGTAGTCGGTGCCCTTGACCAGGTCGGCGCCGGCCTTGGAGAGGGCGGCGAGTTCGCTCGGGTCGCGGCTGATCTCGATGCTGACGTCGGCCGGCTGTGCCTTGTTGAACGTCGCCTTGTCCGGGTTGAGCAGGCTCTCCTGGCGGACGTTCAGCTTGTCGACCAGCATGTACTGGCCGCTCTTCTTCACCGCGCGGATGGTGTGCGCGCCGTTCGGCAGGTCGGAGATGCTGTAGACGACCTGCTGTGCGCCACGGCCGTCGGCCTGGAAGGTGTTGACGGTCTGCTTGAGCGTGCCGTCGATGTAGATGTCCACCTCGCCTTGCGAGTTGTGCGTCTCGGTCACGTAGTCGACGCCGTTCCCGACGAAGCTGTACGAGAACGAGTCACCGTTCTGCTCGGAGTACTGGACGTCGTCCTGGTAGTCGCCGAGACCGCGTCCCGTGCTGCGGCTCCACGAACCCGTGTAGACGATCTGCGAGTTGTCGTTGTTGACCTCGAGGGTCCGGGTGCCGGTGTTGGCCGCGCCCGGGGCGCTGGCGCCGGCCGAGTCGGAGACCGTGACGTTCAGCGGCTCGGAGGTGGCGGGCACCTCGTAGTTGCCGTTGCGCTTCCAGTCGCCGTCATACTTCACCCGCAGGTCGTCGTCGTTGACCTTGATCGTCGAGTTCTTCTGCGGCGTGATCTTGAACAGCCGGGTGCCATGGATCGGTACGTCGTTCGCCGTGAAGCTGCCGTTGAACGTGCCGAGGTCCTTCTTGGCCCACAGGTCACGGACCTTCGCGGAACCGGTCAGACCGAGGTCGGCGAAGGTCGCCGTCATGTTCGCGTCGGTCTGGCCGAGGTTGAACAGGGCCACGGTGTAGCTGCTGTCGGCGTTGAGCGAGTACCAGACCTGGCGGTTCGAGGTGGTGGAGACCGGGTGCGCGGGGCGGCCGGCCTGGTTGACCGCGATGACCTCGCGGTTCGTCAGCAGGTCGAGGCCGTACTGGTCGAGCCGCGTCATGTCGTTACCGGTGTACATCGGGGCGGCTGACACGGCCCACAACGTCGCCGCCGTACGGCGCTCGTCCTTGGTCATGCCGTCCATCTGGCCGTTGCCGACGTTCAGGGAGTCGAGGTCGTTCCAGCCGCCGGGGCCGGCGTGCCGCCACCAGTCGGCGAGCTTCGGGAAGAGCCGGCTGATGTTCGGCCAGGCCGTCAGCGCGACACCTTCGCAGTAGCACTCGACGTCCCAGTCGATCCGCCAGCCGTTCGCGTACTGCTTCCAGTAGTCGGCGTAGTTGATGTCGAGCGCCCAGGACAGCTCGAGCCAGATCTTGTGCTTGGCGAGCGCGGTCGACCAGGCCTTCACGTCGTCGCGCGCGTCCAGCGTGAGGTTGCTGACGCCCGAGCCCGGGGTGACGCTGTCGAACTTGAGGAAGTCGATCCCCCAGGAGCCGAACAGGTCGGCGACCGAGTCGATGTACTTCTGCCCACAGGGCTTGGAGAAGTCGATCTTGTAGCCGATCCCCCAGTAGTCGGCCTTCACCAGCGGCCGGACCGGGAGGTCACCGGTCGTGCACTCGGGAGCGCCGTAGACCGGCAGGTTCGCGTCGATCACCTGCTGACCGATGCCGGGGATCGCGTAGATCCCGATCTTCTGGCCGTTCTTGTGGATGTGGTCGATCAGCTTCTGGAAACCGCTCGGGTAGTTCTTCGCGCTCGGGGTCGGGCGGCCGTACGCGTCGATCCCGTCGTTCCACGCGGCGTCGATGTTGATCCGGTTGTAGCCGTACGGCTGCAGCTTCGCCTTCATCGCGTCGGACTGCGCGGTGATCTGCTTCTCGTTGATCCAGGTGCCACCGTTCCCGGCGTACACCTGCATGCTGTAGCTGCTCCAGCCCATGTACGGCTTGTCCGCCTGCGTACCGGCTGGTCCACCAGGAGCCACCGTGACGTTCGACGGGAGGGGAGCCTGCGGTACGGCGCCCTGCTGCGAAGCCGCGTCGGGAACAGCGCCCGGACCCGGCACTGGAGCCGCGGACGACACCACTGTCGAACCGGCCGGAATGAGTGCGGCGAGGACAAGGGTGGCGAGCACGCCTCGTAATGCCTTGGTTCGGATGGATCTCGTCATCAGCGGCGACCTTCTGCCTGGCGGATCGGATAGGATATTGGAATCTTGATCGGGTTAAGTAAGTCCGTCAAGATCCGATAGGCCGAAATCCACCAGGAGGGCCGATCTGCTTCCCGCTAAGTCAGTGCGGGCGTCAGGTACGGCGTGACGTTCCGCAGTGCTCTGGTCACGTACTCGTCCTTTTCGCCCACCGGAGCCACATAGTCCATCGCCTCGATCGCCGCATCCAGACTGTGCAGCCGGGCGATCGTCCAGGTGGCCAGGTAGGTGGACGCGAGACATCCACCGGCGGTGGCGAGGTTGCCGCGGGCAAAGAACGGTTGATCGAGCACCTCGACGCCGGCGGCGATCACCCACGGCTTGGTCGTCACGTCGGTACAGGCAGGTACGTCGTCGAGCAGGCCGAGCTTGGCCAGCACGAGCGCGCCGGAGCACTGTGCGGCCAGGAGCTGACGCTCGGGATCGAGACCACGCAGCACGGACATGATCGCCGGGTCCTCGACCACTTCCCGCGTCTTGATGCCACTGCCGACGATCACGGCGTCCGCCGTACAGGCTTCTTCGAGATCGATGCCCGCGTCGACAGTGACATTGATGGTAACGCCGTTCATCGAGGTCACCCAGGGGGTCGGGCTGGCGATCGACACCCTCCAGCCGGGTTCGCGGACCCGGTTCAGGATGCCGAGAGCGATCAGCGAGTCGAGTTCGTTGTAGCCGTCGAAGGTCAGGATCGCGATGTGCATGGAGCGGACGGTACGCCGATCGATCCATGACCATCCAGGAATTGTCATGCATACAATGCGGTGATGCGGACGCCGAAGTACAAGGGACTGGTCGACGGGCTGGCGGAGGAGATCCGCAGCGGGCGCCGACCGGCTGGTTCGCGGCTGCCCACACATCGGGAGCTGGCCGCTGCCGAGGGGATCGCCTTGGTGACCGCTTCTCGTGTGTACGCCGAGCTCGCCGCGATGGGTCTGGTCAGCAGCGAGCAGGGGCGGGGCACGTTCGTCCGCGATCTCGCGACCGCCGGTGACGGATTCGATCAGCGGTCGGTCGCGGTCGACGCGATCGATCTGAGCTTCAACTCGCCTTCGGTACCGGGACAAGCCGACCTGCTGCGGCAGGCCTTGCGGGAGCTCGCGGCGGCTGGGGATCTCGATGCGCTGCTGCGGTATCAGCCGCATCGGGGCCGGGCACAGGATCGGGAGGCGGTGGCACAGCATGTACGGCGGCGTGGGCTGACCGTCGGTCGGGAGCGGGTGCTGATCGTGAACGGCGCTCAGCACGGGCTGGCGGTGTCGGCGATGGCGATGTTCCAGGCGGGCGACGTGATCGCGGTCGATGCGATCACCTATCCGGGGTTCATCGTGCTGGCCCGGACGCTCGGACTGGAGCTTGCGCCGCTGCCTGCCTCGACGAATGGGATCGATCTGGATGCGCTCGATCAGTTGTGCCGCCGGCGGCGCGTGCGCGGTCTGTATGTGATGCCCACCGTGCACAACCCGCTCGGCTGGGTGCTCGACGGGCCGGCCCGCGAACGCTTGGTCGCGATCGCCCGGCGCAATGAGCTGACCGTCATCGAGGACGCGTCGTACGCATATCTGGCCGAGGATGCGCCGCCACCGCTGGCGATGTTGGCGCCGGAGCTGGCCATCTATGTGTCGGGGTTGTCGAAGAGCGTCGCGACCGGGCTGCGGATCGGGTACGTCGTCGCGCCGGATCCGCTCGTCGCCGCGATCGAGCGCGTCATCATGGCGACGACCTGGCAGACGCCCGGAGTGACCGCGGCCATCGCCTGCCGGTGGCTGGAGGACGGCACGGTCGATCGGCTCGAGGTCCAGAAGCGTGCGGATGCCCGGGCGCGGCAGGCCATCACACTGGCCGCGTTGGGCGAACTGCCGTCGATCGGGCACCCCTCGTCGTACGTGCGCTGGTTGCCGTTGCCGCCGGATACCCGGCCCGATCGGATTGTGGCTGCGCTGGCCCGGCGCCGGGTGGCGGTCTCCACGGCGGCGCCGTTCGCCACGACTCCCGCCGTACCGCAGGCGTTGCGGTTGGCGATCGGATCGGTGCCACTCGACGACCTGGAGCAGGCTGTTCGGGCAGTCCGCGAGGAAGTCGAGGCAGACGCGGTCCGGTGACGGCGGCCCCGACGTACTGTCGGCTACACAACGACATGAAGGATTGGGGAATCGCATGAGGGTGGTGGCGCTGAGCGCTTTCCTGCCGAGCTACCGGATCATCTCGAACTGGGCGGAGCGCAACGGGCACGAGATGGTGCTCGTGGTCACGCTGCCGGCCGAGGCGGCGAGCCGGTACGGCGATGGGCCGTCGTTCAGCGAGACGGTGTCCGCTGAGACGAGCGTGGTGGTCACCAGCAAGCTGAAGACAGAGGCGGCCGAGGCGATCGCCGCGGTGCAGCCGGACCTAGTGGTGTCAGCGGCGTTCCCGCGGCTGATCCCCGAGGAGATCCTGCGTCTCCCCGCCTACGGCGCCTTGAACCTGCACCCGAGCCGGCTTCCGAATGGACGTGGACCGAACCCAGCGCGGGTGGTCTACGAAGGCTCGACCACGGTCGACGTCACAGTGCATCGCACCGACGGGGCCTTCGACACCGGCGCGATCATGGCCCAGCGCTCGGCCCCGCTGCCGGACAACCTGAACGGCCCTGCCCTCTTCAAGGCCTGGGTCGACCTGCTCGGTGACGCGCTCGACGAAGCCGGTACGAAGGTGTTCGCCCGTGATCCCGGTTATGTGCAGCACGACGACACCGCGTCGTACGCGGGGGTCTTTGAACCGGCCGAGTACGAGCTTGACCTGACCGAAGCCACGCCCACGATCATCCGGAAGGTTGCGGCGTTGAACATGTTCGCGCCGCACGCCAAGGCCGTCATCCAGGGCGAGCAAGTCCTGATCGCCGAGGCTCAGGTTGCCGAGAGCAACAGTTCTGTCGCGCCTGGGACGGTGCTGGCCAAGCACCCGGACGGCTGGGAGATCCGGACCGCCGATGGGGCGATCCGGATCATCAAAGCCTGAGGTCAGCGCATCCGTGCGGCGGCCCAGGTGAGCATGTCGGCCTTGGCCGCCGCCATCACTCCACCGTGGTCGGCGCCCGGATAGAACGTGAAGGTCACCTTGCTGCCGGCCTCGCGGAGCTTGTCGGCGGTGATCTTGGTCGCCAGCGGGTACGCCGTGAGGTCCGCCGTCCCCTGGCCGATGAAGAGCGGCTCGCGGTAGCGGCTGATCGGGATCTCAGCGTCCTGATCGATCATCCGCAGCAGCTCCTCCTGCTCGGCCGCGTCGACGTCGAAGATGTCAGTGCCGTGCTTCCCGGCCAACTGCTGCGCGATCGCGGTGTAGCAGTCGGTGTTCATTGCCTTGGCCAACAATTCCTGCCCGTACGGCGTCAGGTAGCGCGCCGCGTCGAACGTCTTCGGGTGCGTGTTGCGCAGCCCGGCGACGATCATCAGCACCGACGGATTCGCCGGGGACGCCGCATCGAACGGCTTTGCCACGCTGGCGGTCAAGCGGAGCTGGCTGCTCGGAGCAGTCGCGATCGTGCCCCGGTAGTCCAGCTCGGGCGCGTACTTGCGGATCACGGATCCGGTGAACAGGCTGGCCTGCCCACCTTGCGACTGTCCGACCGACAACCACGCCCGGCCCAGCGAGTGGTCGAGCTTGCGGGCGGCGCGCACGATGTCGATCACGCCGTACGCCTCGGAGCGGCCGTTGAGATAAGCGTGCTCGCCGGGGGTACCCAGGCCTTCGTAGTCCGAGGCAACGATCGCGTACCCGGCCGCGAGCCAGGTGGTGAGGAAGTCGATGTCGCGCTGCGAACGTCCGGCGCGTGAGTTCGCACAGACATCGGCGACACCGACCGTGCCGTGCGCCCAACTGATCACCGGCCAGCCGCCCTTGGGCGCGCGGCCGGGCGGGACGAAGACCGCGCCGGACACGATCACGCGGCGGCCGTCGTACCCGGTCGAGGTGTATTTCACCCGGTAGGCGCGGCCCGTCTCCGGTAGCCACAGGTCCTTCGGGAGTCCTTCCGCGTTGACCAGCCGGCCGGGCTGCTCATGCGCTTCGGCACTGGTCGTGCCGGCTCCAACCACTGCCGCCGCGACGATCATCGCGACCATCCACCGTCGAATTCTCATCCCACCAGGGTGCTGACCAATCCTGGCCCGGTCTTCGGTAGCGGTCGCCTATTTCACGCTTCGCGGTACCTATTCGAAGTTCCACCCATCCGGGGTGCGAGCGGCCCCGAAGAGCAGATGTGAGCGACACCGTTCACGGCCCTCTCCCCAGGAAAGAGATCGTCATGTCTCGCAAGATCGTCCGCGCCGGTATCGCCGCGTCTGCTCTGGCCCTCGTTCTGGCCACCGCCGCGTGTGGCAGTGACAACAAGGCCGACACCCCGGCCGCCTCGACGCCGACCTCGGCACCGAGCAGCGCGCCGTCGAGCGAGCCCTCGATGAACAACGCCTCCGGCCTCGTCGGCCCCGGCTGCGAGGCCTACGCCAAGGCCAACCCCACCGGCGCGGGATCAGTCGACGGCATGGCCGCCGTACCGGTCGCCAACGCCGCCGCCGGCAACCCGCTGCTCACCACCCTGGTCGCGGCCGTCTCCGGCAAGCTCAACCCGAAGGTCAACCTCGTCTCGACCCTCAACGGCGGCCAGTTCACCGTCTTCGCACCCGTCGACGACGCCTTCAAGAAGATCGACGCCAAGACCATCGAGACCCTCAAGACCGACGACGCCCTGCTCAGCAAGATCCTGACCTACCACGTCGTCGCCGGCCAGCTCGACCCCACCGCGGTCGTCGGCAAGCAGATGACGGTCGAGAAGCAGGAAGTCGACGTCACCGGCTCGGGCCAGAGCCTCAAGGTCAACAACGCCAACGTCATCTGCGGCGGCGTCAAGACGGCCAACGCGACCGTCTACCTGATCGACACGGTCCTGATGCCCCCGGCCGCATGATCATCACCACCCCTTAGTACGCCGGGCCGGTGCCGCGTGCAGTTGCCGTGGGCACCGGTCCGGGACCACCATGAGGGTCGAACAGAGGAACATCAGCGTGAGCGAACCGACCGCACTCCCCTGGCCGGGCAACGGAGCCCGTCCAGGAGTCAGCGATGCCGACTTGCTGGCGCGCACCGCCATCGGTGACACCGCGGCGTTCAGCACGCTCTACGACCGGATCAGCCCCTGGGTCTACGGCCTGGTACGACGGGTGCTGCGGAACCCGGCCCAGTCGGAGGAGGTGACGCAGGAGGTGATGATCGACATCTGGCGGACGGCCAGCCGGTTCGACGCGGCGCGTGGTTCGGCGCACTCCTGGATCCTCACCATCGCTCATCGCCGCGCGGTCGACCGGGTCCGCTCCGAACAGGCCGCCACCGATCGCAACGACCTGGTCGGCGCCCGGACGACCGAGGTCGACTTCGACCAGGTCTCCGACACGGTGACGACGCGGCTCGAGGCCGAGCAGGTCCGGCGGTGTCTCGGGACACTGACCGACCTGCAACGCGAGTCGATCACGCTGGCCTATTACAACGGCTACACCTACTTGGAAGTGGCCCAGCAACTCGATGCGAAACTGCCGACCGTCAAAGCCCGAATGCGCGACGGTCTGATCCGGCTCCGTGACTGCCTCGGAACCAGCAAGGGGGGTACGTCATGACCGAACCAGACGTCCACACGCTCACCGGCCCGTACGTCCTGGACGCGTTGCCCGAGGACGAGCAGGTCCGCTTCGAGGCGCACCTGGCCGAGTGCCAGTTCTGCACCGCCGAGGTGGCCGAGCTCCGTGAGGCCGCGATCAAGCTGGCGACCCAGGTCGAGACCGCGCCGCCGCCGCACCTGAAGGTCAACGTCCTGCAGGCGATCGAGAACGTCCGTCAACTACCTCCGATGGTCGCCGGTACGCCGGAAGTCGTGGCACCCAAGCGCTACAGCCGTCGCTCGGTCTTCGCGCTGGCCGCGGCCGCGCTCGTGATCGCCGGCGCCGGCGGGGTCGCCGTCGATCAGTACCGGGACAAGAACGCGGCCGTCCAGGCCAATGACCGGCTGACCGCGGTCCTCGCCCAGCCGGATGCGAAGACCTCACACGGTTCCGTCAAGGGCGGTGGGCAGGCCACCGTGGTGATGTCCGCGCGCGCCGACGCGGTCGTCGTCGTACTGCACGGTCTGCCGAAGCCGCCCAGCGGGAAGATCTGGCAGATGTGGCTGATGGACGCCTCGCAGAAGGCCCGGTCGATCGGGCTCACCTCGGGCGACGTCTCAACGGTGATCCAGGGCAACGTCGTCGGCCAGACGACCTTCGGCCTCACCGAGGAGCCGAGCGGCGGATCCCCCGCGCCGACGACTACCCCAGTGGCCGCTGTCGAGATGACCTGAACCTGACAGCCATCGGGTGGACCGTTTCTTGGGGAGAAAATCGCCAACGTACGACTACTGACTGTGCCGTCGCCCACGGCACAGTAGTCGCTCAGAGACGGAGTCATTGATGAAGCATGTCCGCCCATCGCGCTGGGGAGTCGCCCTCGCGGTCTTCGCGCTCCTGGGGGCAGGTGCCTCCAGCCAGGCCCAGGCCGCTGACAACCTCGCTCCGAACCCAGTTCTGGCAAGCAACACCACCGGCTGGGGAACCCTGTCCGGCGGAACCGGCGCCCGGGTGTCGATCACCGGGCACCCGATCGCGTCGTACGCGTATCAAGTCACGCTCTCCAGTGGGACGGCCGGGATCTACCTGCCGCAGCTGCCCGTCGCCGGCGGGAAGAAGTACACGGTCGCTGTGGATGCCAAGACCAGCGGCTCGGCCAAGATGCAGATGGACTGGTACGGCGCCAATGGCGGCTACCTCGGCAGCACCGAAGGTGCGTCGGTCGCGACGAACGCCTCGGGCTGGACGAAGGTCTCGGCCCAGTTCACCGCGCCGGCCGGAGCGACGAACTCGCATCCGCTGACCTCGATCGCGGGCGGTTCCGGCAAGTGGCAGACGACCGCCGCCGACTACCGCGTCGCCGGGGACGAGCCGCCGCCGACCGGGGACGGTGATAGCGCGGCCGCGAACTTCCAGTGGGGTACGCCGTTGCCCGCGAGCGACGAGTTCAACTACACGGGCGCTCCGGATGAGAGCAAGTGGGGCATCTACGGCGGGGCCGACGGCTGCTCGGCGGGTCACGCGGGGAACGGACAGCGCTGCGGGTACACGAACACTGTCCAGAGTGGGTATCTGCGGCAGACCGGTTACGCCAATGGCGATTCGGCCGGGCTCGCCTCGCATCTCGGGCAGAAGTACGGCCGGTGGGAGGTGCGGGCTCGCGTGCAGTCGGGCGGCGGTAGCGGAGCGGCGTACCACCCGGTGTTGATCACGTGGCCGGACTCGGACCAGTGGCCGCAGGGTGGTGAGTACGACTACTTCGAGGTGAACGTCGGGGAGACTCGCGCTACTGCCTTCATGCATCACCCGACGGACTCTGGTGTGGTGCAGGACGAGTACCACTCGGGTGGGCTGGATCTGGCGCAGTGGCACAACTACGGGTTCGAGTGGGCGCCGGACGGGCTGACCGGGTACATCGACGGGCAGCCGTGGTTCCACGACACCGATCCCGACGTCCAGGCGCCGGGGCCGATGCACCAGACGATCCAGCTGGACAACTTCTGCGGGTGTGCGATGCAGAAGGCTTACTTCGATGTGGACTGGGCTCGCGTCTATCCCCTCTAAGTTCCTTAGGGCACGGCCAGGGTCAGGACCACCTCGTTGCGGCGGATGGTGAGGTGGCCCCCGGTGGCCTCGGCGTAGCGGCGGGCTATGTCGAGGCCGAGACCGGACGAACCGCGGTCGCTGCGACCGCGCTCCCCCGCCCCCAGCGGGATCCCGGGCCCCTCGTCCGCGACCGTGATCTGTACGGCGTTGGTCGTGCGGAGCAACGTGATGCGGGCCGGGGTCCCGTCGGGGGTGTGGGCGACCACGTTCTCGACGAGGGCATCCAAGGCGGCGGCTAAGTCCTCAGGTGCGGACCGCACCATCGCCGGCGGATCCGGCAGGTCGAGGGTGAGGTCGCGGCCCTGATCCTCGAAGAGCGGCTCCCAGAAGGCGGCGCGGTCGCGCGTCACCTGGACTGCATCGCAGTGCGGGACCCGGCCTTCGCGCTGCGGTCTCCTGGCGGCGCTGATGACTGCGGTCAGGGTGCGTTCGAGCGTGGTGACCTGGGTGTTGAGCTCCTCGGCGCGCTCGCGGTCCGGAAGGGCCTCGACCTGGAGTCTGAGCGCGGTGAGCGGTGTCCGGAGTCGGTGGGACAGGTCTGCCACCGATTCGCGTTCGACCGCGATGACCTCGTCGATGCGGTCGGCCAGGCGGTTCAGAGCCGCCCCGACCTTCGCCACCTCGGCCGGTCCGGTGACCGGGGCGCGGGCTTCGAGATCACCACCGGCCAGGCGCTCCGCCGTACTGGCTGTTTCTTCGAGGGGGCGGGCGAGGCGGCGGGAGACGAGCTCGGCGCCGGCGATGCTGAGCAGCAGCACGAGCAGACCGGCACCGGCGACGACGAACACGCGCGGCATCAGGCCGGCGTACAGCTGGTCGTCGGTCAGGTAGAGGCAGACCGAGGCCGCGCCTTGCGGCGTACCGACATCGATCTCGACGGCCAGGCCGCTCTTGAGGTCGCGGAAGGCGGCATCGCCGATCTTCGGTGGGCCCTTGTGGTCGCCGTTGTAGTCGGCCGGGGTGTTCTTGGGCGGCGAGACGCCACCGGGCGGAGCCTGGCCGAGCGTCGTACCGTCAGGCATCCGGACCGAGATCCGGCCGGGGCCATCGTTGACGAGACCCTTGATGTAGGCGTCGATGTCGGCGGCGGAGCGGTCCTTGTCGCCGACGTAGTACGCGACCGCTTCGGCGCGGTAGCGGGCCTTCTCCTTGGACTCGGCGGCCGTCGTACTGCGCAGGAGCAGGATCAGCGGCACGGCGAACCCGATCACCACGAGCGTGGTCAGGCCGACCGACAACAGCAGGATCCGGCGCCGCATGTCAGCCTTCCAGTACGGCGAGTTTGACGCCGACCCCGCGGACGCTGTGCAGGAGGCGCGGCGCTGCGGCAGTCTCGCCGAGCTTGCGCCGCAGCCACGACAGGTGAACGTCGACCGTCCGGTCCCCGCCACCCCACGGCAGACCCCAGACCTCGGCGAGCAGCTCCCGCTTGCTCACCACCGCGCCTGGTCTTCTCGAGAGCGCCAGCAGGAGGTCGAACTCCTTGCGGGTCAGATCGACCGCATTGCCGTCGAGGGTGACTTCGCGACTGCGCGGGTCGATCTTCAGCGGGCCGACATCCACGGTCACGTCCTGCTGGTCGGTGCCGAGCCTGCGCAGTACGGCGCGGATCCGGGCATCGATCTGGGCGGAGCTGTACGGCTTGATCACATAGTCGTCCGCCCCGGCGTCCAGCAGCTTCACCACACTCGCGTCGTCATCACGCGCGGTCGCCACGATCACCGGCACATCACTCACCGCCCGCACCATCGCCAGCACGTCGCGCCCATCCAGATCCGGCAGCCCCAGATCCAGCAGCACCACCTCAGGCCGCTCCCGCGCCACCCCCGCAACGCCCTCAGCACCCCCCGCCACAGCCGTCACCACATGACCGACCGCCGTCAGAGCCTTCGTGAGCGACGTACGAATCGCATCGTCGTCCTCCACCAACAACACCCGAGCCATACCAACGAGCCTAACGACCCACCCCCGCCCCGCCCGCAATCTGAACGGATAACCCCGGAAATGTCCGGCCGCGGCGGCTGCCCGCGCCACAACCGGTGGCCGGAGACAGCAACGCGTGGGCGGAGACAGCGCACACCATGTCCCGAGCCACCGCTACCTGTCTCCACCCCCAACTCCCAGCCCCGCGCCACAACTGGTGGCCGGAGACAGGAACGCGTGGGCGGAGACAGCGCACACCATGTCCCGAGCCACCGCTACCTGTCTCCACCCCCAACTCCCGCGCCCGCGCCACAACTGGTGTCCGGAGACAGGAACGCGTGGGCGGGAACAGCGCACACCATGTCCCGAGCCACCGCTACCTGTCTCCACCCCCAACTCCCAGCCCCGCGCCACAACCGGTGGCCAGAGACAGGAACGCGTGGCCGGAGACAGCGCACACCCTGTCCCGAGCCACCGCTACCTGTCTCCACCCCCAACTCCCGACCCCGCGCCACAACTGGTGGCCGGAGACAGGAACTCGTGGGCGGAGACAGCGCACACCATGTCTCGGGCCGCCGTTTCCTGTCTCCGGCCCCAACTCCCGGCCACACCGCCGGCGCGAACGGCGGATTGGGCAGCCGCCCAGCCAACGTCCGAAGGATCGGGGGGCGTGGTCAGGGGGCGTGGTCGGCGTTTTTCGGACGTTAGCTGCACGGGCCCCGGCCGAGGACTCCATCAGGCGGGTTCGGCTGGGTGTGGGGCTCAGGAGAGGAGGAGCAGGGCTGCGAGGAGGCAGAGGGTGAAGGTGGTGGTGGCGGCGAGGGCTACCTGCCGGCCGCGGCGGCAGCGGGTGGCGATGGCGGTGGGGTCGACGGTGATGGCGCAGGGGTCGAAGTCGGCCGGGTCGGCGGGGGCGAAGACGCTGCCGACGCGCTCGAGGACGGGTCGGGTCGCGGCCTGCCGGGTCGCCTCCTGGACGACCCGGCGGCGCAGGAACTCGCGGGGCTCCCGATCCGGCACCGGCAGCCCCGGAGGTACGGCGTACTGGACGACTCGGTGGGCCGTCGCGATCCGGCGGGACCGGCTCAGCGACGGCGGGAGGATCAGGTAGGCCAGGCGGGCCAGCGACCGGTACTCGTCCAGCAGCAGCGCCTCGACCATCGGCTCTTCCCGCGTCGGGCCCTGGATCGGCCCCGGGACCAGCGGTGTTTCGACCGTGGCGGTCAATGCAAACTCCTCGGTTCGGCGTACCCCAGGTCCAACGAGCCAATCCCTGACCGGTCACGGACACCCTGAGCCTGTATCTGTTCAGCAGTTAGGCTCACGCCATGGCTGACGAGGTAGTGGCGGGGCGTTGGGGTGGGGTCGAGGTCAACTTCGGTGAGGAGGGTGGCCGGCTGACGTACGGCAGCTACCTCCGGCTGCCGCAGTTGCTCGACCAGCAACGGCTGGAGTCGAACCCGCCCGCGCACGACGAGTTGCTGTTCATCACGATCCACCAGGTCTACGAGCTGTGGTTCAAGCAGGTGCTGCACGAGCTGACCGCCTCCCGGGACGCGATGCTGAACGACGAGCTCTGGCTGGCCCAGCACCTGCTCCGCCGCGTGCACACCATCGAGCGCACACTCACCCAGCAGGTCGACATCCTCGAGACGATGACCCCGCAGGACTTCGGCGAGTTCCGGCACCGGTTGTCGCCGGCCAGCGGGTTCCAGTCCGTGCAGTTCCGGGAGATCGAGTTCCTGTCCGCCGCGAAGGACCCTTCCTTCGTACGCCGGTTCCGCGGCCTGACCGAGGTCGAGACAGCTCGCCTGGAGCGCCGCCTGGACGAACCGAGCCTGTGGGACGCGTTCCTCGCCGTACTGGGTCATGCCGGTTTCGACACGAGCTCCGACGATTCGATCCATGACGCGCTGCGCAAGGTGGCCGGCGACCGCGGTCACTACGGCGCCGTCTGGGAGCTCGCCGAGGCTCTCCTCCAGCACGACGAACTAGCCGCCGCCTGGCGCGCCCGCCACGTCGTCATGGTCGAGCGCATGATCGGCACCAAGCCCGGCACCGGCGGCTCCTCCGGCGCCACCTACCTCCGCAGCCGCCTCGACCTTCGTTACTACCCGTTGCTGTGGGATCTCCGCTCCAGCCTCTAGGCAGCCACATATCCGCCTGGAGGTTCTGCTTATCCGCCCGTATCGACCAGTTTACTTGTTCGATACGGGCGGATAACACCAAGACATGTTCGCTCGGCAGGGCCTGGAAGAAGCCCTCGAAACGCTCGGTGCAGTCCTTGAGGACCGCGGCATCCGCAGCCAGATCCTGGTTGTCGGCGGCGCAACCTGCTCTTGCTGGGAGTAGTGCAGCGACCGACCGCTGATCTCGATGTCGCCGGGTTCGCCCAAGGCACCCACTATGTGAAGGCTGAGCGTTTGCCGACGGGTTTCGAAGGACGTGTGCGGGTGCTGCGCTACAGCGCTCTGGAAGTCCACGTGGCGGGCCGCTTCGACATGATCTGCTTCAAGCTGTACGCCGCCGTCGATCACTCGGGCTACCGGAACAGCAAACATCTCGACGATCTGCGAGCGCTGACGCCTAGCGTGGACGAACTGCTCGCAGCATCACAATGGACTCGAACCCAGGACGGCTCCGACGGCTTTCTGGGCGAGCTGGAGAAGATCCTCGAGATGCTGGGGGTGCTGGTCAACGATGCCGGCCTCTAAGAAGCCGCAGACCACGTTCAAAGAGCTCGAGATCGCTCTCCTCTGGGGAGCGTGGGTCGAGCTGGGCGTCTCGGGCTGGGAAAAGACACACCGTGACTGGGCGGTCGATCCGGAGCCCCTGATCCTGCGCACAGCAGAGCTGGCCGACAGCGAGCCTCGATTGCGCGACGAGGCACTGGATTGGTCCATCCACTTCTGGCGGTATGTGTCGAAGGTCAGACTCCGCAACTTACTCAAGGAGCGTAGCGGACGGGCGCTCGACGACTGGGGCCGATTCGCGGCTACCGTGAACGAGCATTCCGGCGCTCACTGGCCGCGTGCCGGCGAGCCGTTCGCCTACCAGATCACCGGCCGGTCGACACTGGCCTCGATGAAACAGCCGTCGCGGGCCTGGCTACGACTGCGCGCGGCATTCGGCGTCGGCGCCCGGGCGGAGATCCTGCGCTTCTTTCTCTCCGGAACGTCACGAGCGAGTACGGCGCTCATCACCGCCGAACTGGGCTATGCGAAGAGCAATGTGATGGCGGAGTGTGAGTCGCTCGAGAAGGCCGGTGTGTTGCGGCGAGGGCGGATCGGAAACAGGTACTTCTACTCGCTGATGCACCCGGACGCGCTTGCGGAGTTCGTCGGTGAGATCGCACCGGTCCGACCTTCATGGACAGCATTACTCGAGGTCACATCGTCGCTGGTCCAGTTGGAGACAAGGGCGGCGGAATCTCCGCAGCGCGTCCTGTCGGTCGAGGCGCATCGTACCTACCGAAGGCTCGATGGCCTTCTGGACCGGCTGGACATCGAGGCTCGACCGGCGCTGGCTCGACCAGACGGGTATTGGACCGATCTTCATTCCTTCGCCGAGCCCTACCTCTCAGCTTGGGCCAGTGGCCGCTGGGATCCGAAGAGACCGCCAACAACGATTGCGCGCCGTACCCACGAACGGTAAGAAGATGCGGTGAAGGTCTATTCGCAGGTTGGTGGTCAGCGGTTCTGGCAGGTTTTCGGGGATCTGTTGCTGGTCGGGTGGGTGTATGTGTGCGTGAAGGTCGGCCTGCTGGTCTTCCGCATCACCAATGCGCTCGGTGCCCCGGGGCGCAAGACTGCCGAGGCCGGCGACGGTCTGGCGGAAGACCTCCGGCGGCTGTCCGATCCGATCGGCAAGGTGCCTGTCGTCGGTGACGAACTGCGCTCGCCGATCGACGGGGCTGCCGCTGCTGCTGCCCGGATGGCGCAGGCCGGCCGGGATCAGGCGCATGCCGTTGAGCAGCTCGCCTACCTGCTGGCCGCGGTCACCATCGCGCTCCCGATCCTCTTCGCACTGCTCATCTGGCTGCCCCGCCGCCTCCGTTTCATCCGCCGGGCTTCCGCCGCCCAACGCTTCATCGACAACGCCGCCGATCTGGATCTCTTCGCGCTCCGCGCCATGGCCAACCAGCCGATGCACAAACTCGCCCGCATCTCCGACGACCCGGTGACGGCCTGGCGGGAAGGTGACCCGGCGGTCATCCGCGAGCTGGCGACGTTGGAGCTCCGCACCACCGGCCTGAAACCGCCAACCTGACCGCGTTGTCTTGACGTTGCGGGGGCGGCCGCTTACTTTCGGTTCACCGCATACGCCCTACCGCCCCAGGGAGTTTCGTGATGTTCGGTGGAATCGTTTCCAGTCTCAGTCTGCTCATCAGTCCACTCGGTGCCCCGGCACCCGCGCCCGCGACCCCGGAGGTCCCCTTGGCGCCGCAAGCCACGATCTGCAACAAGTACTGCGACGCCCGCGATCCGGCGTTGTCGCCGCAGACCCGCGCGTCGGTGTCGAGCACGCTGTTCGGCCGGACCTTCCGGTTGTACTTCGACGACGCCGACGCAATGGGCTGGGGAGCCGTCGAGAACGGCAGCCCCGGTGACGAGGTCTGGCTCGACCGCTCGATGGACGGCGGCCGCAGCTGGAACGGCGGCAGCAAGCTCGGCGCCACCTCGATCCCCAGCGGGCAGACCGGCTGGCGGACGCAGATGTTCAACGTCGACGACTGGGCGAACCAGGGCGTCGGCGCACTCCGCGTCTGCGGCAAGGCCGGCGACCGCGCCGACATCACCTGCTCCCCCTGGGCTCGTACGACGTGGAACGCGTGGGACCGCCGGACGGCGGCGGCGACCGCGCTGATGCAGGACTACAACCGGTCCACGGGGTTGTTCAGCACCACTGGCTGGTGGAACAACGCCAACGCGCTGAATGCGCTCATCGACAACATCCGGGTCAGCGGGATGAACAGCTACCGGTATGCGATCGGCACCACGTACGACAAGAACCTGAATGCGCAGCAGGGTCAGTTCCGCAACGACTACATCGACGACACCGGCTGGTGGGGTCTGACCTGGATCGCCGCGTACGACCTGACCGGTGAAGCGAGATACCTGCAGACGGCTCGGGCCGACGCCGACCACATGGCGGCGTACTGGGACAACGTCTGTGGTGGTGGGGTTTGGTGGAGTCAGGCGAAGACATACAAAAACGCGATCACGAACGCGCTCTACATTCAGCTGAGCGCCGCGCTGCACAACCGGATCGCCGGCGACACGACATACCTGCAGCGTGCGCAGAGCGGGTGGACGTGGTTCCAGCAGACCGGGATGATCAACAGCTCGAACCTGGTCAACGACGGCATCAGCCTGTCCACCTGCAAGAACAACGGCGACACCACCTGGACCTACAACCAGGGCGTCCCGATCGCGGCCCTGGTCGAGTTGTCGAAGGCAACGAACAACTCGGCGCACCTGACCACTGCACGCCAGCTCGCCAACGCCTCGACCACCGCGGCCGGGCTACACACCGCGGACGGCATCCTGCGCGAGCCCTGCGAGAACGGCGACTGTGGTGGTGACGGTCCGTCGTTCAAGGGCATCTACGCCCGCGCACTGACCAAGCTAAACGCGGAGTTGTCCGACCACCCGTATTCGGCGTACCTGCGGCGCCAGGCAGATCGCGCGTACGCCGCGGACCGGACTCCGATGGATCAGTACGGACTGCGTTGGTACGGGCCGATCGACAAGCTGGACGGGGCACGTCAGCAGTCGGCCCTGGACTTGCTCAATGCTCCAGTCTGAGAGGGTGTCTGGGGGACTGCACGCCGTAGCGAGCATGTGCTCGGTGCGGTAGCTCGGCGTGCTGGGGCGAAGGCCTCGATGCTTTTCCATCGTGGCCTTTGCACCAGTGCGGCGAGGTGCCGTGCCGAGTGCAGCGCAGTAGGCGTGGAGTCCCCCAGACACCCTCTAGCATTCGCCCGGTGGAGATCGAGGAGTACGGCTCGCAGTGGCGCGCAACGCTGCTGCGGGTCCACCGGGAATCAGACTGCATCTTCAAACTGACCCTGCTGGTCGACCCGGAGCGCGGGGCCGAGGGGATCGTCTTCACCGAGTTCTACGACTACGGCCCGCTCGGTGACGACCCAGGACGTGAGTACGGCTACAGCGTGCAGGCCCCGTACGCCGTACTCGACGTACTGGCCGATGCCTACTCGCCGGGCATTGCCGGGCCGGCGCGGCAGCGGCTGGCCGGTGGACTGGCCACCCTCGTGGATGAGGGGGTGCTGGGTGACGGGCTGGCGTTGAAGGGGAACCAGGAGAAGGTACTGGCCGGGTTCCAGGCAGCGGGGGTACCGGCGAAGACGAGCACCTGGTTCTGGATGAACTCTAGAGGGTGACTGGGGAATCCGCGCCGTAGCGAGCATGTGCTCGGTGCGGTAGCTCGGCGTGCTGGAGGGAAGGCCTCGATGCTTTTCCATCGTGGCCTTTCCTCCAGTGCGGCGAGGTGCCGTGCCGAGTGCAGCGCAGTAGGCGGGGAGTCCCCAGTCACCCTCTCACTGAATTGAGCCGGTCTCCGGCATAATTCGGCTCCATGAGTGCGGGAACGGATCTGGGCGGGCTGCGGCGGATCAACGAGTTGGCGATCCTGACCGCGGTCCGCGCGGGTGCGGACACGCTGGCCGAGGTCGTGCGGGCGACCGGGTTGGCGCGCGCCTCGGTCGGTGAGGTGACGCGCGATCTGGTTGCCAGCGGCTGGCTCAGTGAGGCAGCGCCGGTGGTTCGTGGTCGTGGACGACCGGCCGCGCGGTACGAGTACCGGGCCACGGCCGGCGTGCTGATCGGCGCGGATATCGGGGCGTTCAATCTGCGGGTCGCGATCTCCGATCTGTCGGGTCGCCGGTTGGCTCAGTCGCGGCGGTTCACGACGCCTGAGGTTCCGGCGCGTCAGCGGCTGAAGATCCTGGATTCGGCGATCGACGACTGCCTGCGCGACACCGGTCGCGATCGCGGTGACATCTGGGGCGCGGTCGCTGGGAGCACCGGTCGCGTTGGCGATGGGCGCGTACTGCTCTCGCACGCGATACCGGATTGGAGCGGCCTCGATCTCGCCGGCCACGTCCGGGAGAGCTTGCCGGGCGCGCTGGTCGGGGTGGAGAACGACAGTCGCCTGGCCGCGCTCGCTGAACAGAAGCTCGGGCCGGGAAATCCACAGAGCCTGGTACTGCTGCAGGCCGGGCGCCGGACCGGTCTGGGGCTGGTGGTGAACGGGCGCCCGCATGCCGGATTCGGCGGCGTCGCGGGCGATCTCAGTCGCTTTCCTGCTTTGAAGTGGGAAGGCGCGATGGAGTACCTGCAGCAGAGCGGGGTCGCACCGGCAGCCGGCGCGACCAGCGATCCGGTCGCCGACACGTTGAACGCCGCGATCGAGGGCTCCGCTGCTGCGCTCGCCGCGGTCCGGCGCTACATCCGGATGCTGGCGAACACCGCGGGCGCTGTGGTGTCGATCCTCGACCCCGAGGTACTCGTGCTCGGCGGCTCACTCGCGGCGTACGGCGAGCTGCTTCTGCCGCTGCTCGCCTCGGAACTCGAGCTGCTCTGCCTGCGGATGCCTCGACTGGAGGCATCCACGCTCGGCGCGGACTGCGCCGTCCTGGGTGCGCTGTGCGCAGCCGCCGAGTTGGTCGACGACGCGCTGGTCGGGTCCGGTCCTGGTCCGCTTCCCGTGCATGCGCGGCCGAGGGTTTCGACCTGAGTCGAAGGGTGGTTGCCAGGGCGGCCAACCACCCTTATATGTATGGAGTCCGTCATAAATAAGGAGCTCCGATGTCCGATACCGCCCCGCATCGCTCCACTCCAACCAACCAACCGGTTGGTCGGCGGCAACTCCTCGGCTGGATGGGAGCCGGCGCGGTCGTCGCCGGGGTCCCGCTGACCACTCAGCCAGCGGCAGCGGCCGCACTGGGGACGGCCGCGGCACCGCTGACCGTGTGGCTGCCGTCGCCGGCCGACAAGATCAAGCGCGACCGGGCGTTCGGCCCGTCGACGGACACCATCCGCCTGCAGGCGGCGCGGAACGAGTACGAGTCCGGCCAGGTGATCGTCCGGACCGCGAGCGGCAGCACGGACATCGGCGTCACCGCGAGCGAGCTCACCGGACCGGGCGGCGCCAAGCTGACCGGGATCGAGGTCTTCGAACAGCGCTACATCACCGTCGACCGACGGACTCCGGACTCCGGCGGATGGGGTCCCGGGACCTATCCGGACGCCCTGGTCCCGCTCACCCCGACCCGCCGAATCACCGCGAGTACGAACGCGAACCTCGGCATCTGGTTCACCGTGAACATCCCGAAGGGCGTGGCCGCCGGCCACTACACCGGCTCCCTCACCATCACCGGCGGTACGGCGCCGGTCGTCGTACCGATCGATCTCGAGGTCTGGAACTTCGAGCTGCCCGACAAGTGGAGCACCGCGACTGCGGTCGGGATCTGGTACCAGCAGGTTGCCCGCGCGCACGGCGTACCGTTCGGGGATCCGCGGCACGAGCCGTTGATGCGCAAGTACTACGACTTCCAGCTGAAGAACCGCCTGCACACCTGGGACATCCCGGCTCCGATGCCGCCCAAACTGCAGCACCCCAACTCGTCCGACGGTCTGCTCGCCCCAGGGCCGGGGCAGGATCCGGAGCCGGCGGAGTTCCTGGCCCGAGCTGATCAGTACCTGAACGATCCCCGCGTCGTACGGTTCCGCATCCCGCTCTACACCACCGGGGAGAACAGCACCGGCTTCACCACCGACACTGTCAAACTCCGGCAGGTGGTCGAAGGCCTGCGTGCCAAGGGATTGATCGACCGCGGCTACTTCTACTACGCAGACGAGCCGATCGGGGACACTGCCTACGCGAACGTGCGGGCACTCTTCGACCGGGTCGAGGCGATCGCGCCCGAGGTCCCGCATGTCCTCACGCTGGAGCACCTGCCCGAGCAGAAGCTGCTCGACTTCGTCCACGCCTGGTGTTTCGTGATCACCGTCCCCAAGCCTGAGCTGCCGGGAATCGTTGCCCAGCTCAAGGAACGCGGCGACCTGGTCTGGTGGTACACCGCGGTCGGTCACCAGTACCCGCTGCCCGGGGTGTTCATCGCCGACAGCGGTGTCGGGCATCGACTGCTGCCGTGGATCCAGTACGACCTCGGGGTCGAGGGGTACCTGTTCTGGTCGAGCACGGTCTTCAGCAACTGGACCGGCGACGGGTACGAGCCCGACAACCGGTGGAGCGATCCGTTCGGGGTGGAGACCGCGGGCGGTGACGGCTTCCTGATGTACCCCGGCAACGCTGTCGGCATCGACGGACCCGTCGGCACCGTACGCCTGGAGTGGATGCGTGAGGGGTTCGAGGATCTCGAGTACCTCGCCCTGTACGACCGGAAGTCGGCCGCCCTGGCAAGCAGTTGGGGGGTGCCGAAACCCGAGCGTGGACTTGGCTCGTACCACGACGTCCTGCACGACTGGCTGGCGCCGTACCGGGATGATCCGGCCTTGTTCCACAAGGTTCGTGCTCAGGTCGGCGCCGAGGTCGCGCAGCTGTTCGGGCCGACGCCCGCGCTGGTCCGGATCGACAAGCCGACCGCCGGACATGTCGTGGTCGAGCTGATCACGCTGAAGGACGCCGCCGTCCAGATCAACGGAGCCACCGGTACGCCGGTCTCGTCCCAGGGGCCGTCCGCCACCCATCGCGTGGTCCTCAACCTGGCGGCCGGCGAGCAACAGATCGCGATTTCCGTTGCTGGCAGCAACTTCGCGCGAACGGTCAAGGTCGCGGCCGTCGCGACCCCGCACGAGATCGTGTTCAACTCCTTCGAGTCGGAGGCGGACGTTGCGCGGCTGAGCACGCAGGAGGCCAGTGCGACGTTCAGCGATCAGCACCCGACCACCGGCGGCCGCAGCGCCAAGCTCGTCTTCAACGCGAACGCTGCCGATCCGAAGTGGGCTGGGGTCTACCTGTACACGCTGAAGGAGGGGCACCCCGAGCAGTCGATCGGCCGCAACGACTGGTCCCAGCTCGATGCGGTCGCCTTCGACCTCTACAACGACTCCGACGACCTGATCGCGATGTACTGCGACTTCCATGACCCCGTCTACCTGGACGACGGCAATCCGTTCTATCTGGCACCCCGCAAGCAGCAGCGCGTCGTCGTACCGCTGACAAACCTGGTCAGCGACCTGCCGCGGATCACGTCGATCCACCTGCGCGTGGACCGACGGGCCAACCCGCTGACGGTCTACCTGGACAACGTCCGGTTCCTGCGGAGCAAGACCGGGCTACCGACGCCGGGGACGTGGTCGCGGCAGGACGCCGAGCGGCGGGTGACGTTCCAGACCGTCCGGTCCGACGGGACGATCGGATACGGGCGGGAGAACGGCACGGCCTTCGACGTCACGAGTGTCGCGGCCGGTGTGACCGGAGTGGTCGCCGGTGCGGTCGACACGGCGGCCCGGATGAACCTGATCGGGCTCACCAGCAGTGGCCAGGTCCGGTGGAGCCGACTGGACGGGAGCTGGGCACACGCGGTTGTCGACTCCCCAACGACAGTGACCGGTACGCCGGCCGCCGTACTGGATGCTCTTGGTCGCCTCACGTACTTCGCGCGCACCGCCGACGGAAACCTGGTCCGGGGTCGGCAGACCGCGCCCGGGGCAGCCACGTGGACAGCTGCCTACGTGCTCGACGGTGGCGGAGCGAAACTCCGCATCGGCGGCGATCCGGCCACCATCCAGGACCCTTCGGGGAAGCTGACCTACTTCGTGCGCAGTGCGACCGGAGAGCTCATCCATGGCTGGGAGAACGCCCCCGGCAACGACCAGTGGAGCATCGACGTCATCAGGCAAGGCGGAAACGGCGCACCGGCTCTCCTCGAGGGGCGTCCCGCGGTGTCGCAGGACATCTCCGGACGACTCACCTTCCACGCGCGGACTGCCGCGGGCGGCATCATCACCGGCTGGCAGTCCACGCCTGGCAACGGACCGTGGCGCTACGACTCGCTGCCGCTCACAGTCACCCTTGCCGGGGATCCTGTCAGCGCACTCGATGCGTCCGGCAAGCAGGTGTTCTTCGCGCGCACCACTGACAACCGCATCTGCCACGGCTGGTCGCGGTACCCGGGCAACGGTCCATGGGACAGCACTGTGATCGATGCCGACGGCATCGCAGCAGACGGCACCACCACGCAGTCCGCCGACGGACGCCTGCACTACTTCGCCCGGCTCGCGTCCGGCCGCCTCGGCCACTGGTGGCAGGACCGGCCCGGTATCGGCCCATGGCACAGCGCAGACGTCCCGAATGCGTGATCCGGTCATGCCCGCAGCTAGTTGGTGACCGATGCGTAATGCCATGATGGCGCCATGGAACTGAAGCTGTCCGCGTCGTACGACGCCACGCCCGAGGAAGTGTTCGCAGTCGTCACGGACAAGACGTTCCGTGAGCAGGCCTGCGAGAAGACCAACGCGTTGTCGTACGACGTGCAGGTGAGCCAGTCCGGCGGCGACACGATCGTCAAGGTGACCCGCGAGATGCCGTCGGACGACGTACCGGATATCGCCCGCAAGTTCGTCGGTGGGACGCTGACCGTCGTCCAGACCGAGACGTGGCACCCAGCGGCCGCCGACGGGTCCCGCAAGGCCGAGGTGGCCGGGGAGATCACCAACACCCCGGTCAGCCTGAAGGGCACCGCGGACATCACCCCGGGCGGAGCTCAGACCACCCAGGGCATCACGCTCGACGTGAAGGTCGCCGTACCGCTGATCGGCAAGAAGATCGAGCCGTTCGTCGTCGACGCCATCCGCAAGGGCCTGGTGAAGGAGCACGAGCTCGGCCAGGACTGGACCAACTGACTCCACCTTCCGTGTCGCTGCCGGGTCAACCGGACCGGCAGTGGCACGCTGTGGTGTGAGTGCTCCCTGGAGGTGAGCCTGGATGCGGAAAAGACACCTGTGGTCAGGGCCGGTCGCCGACACCGCCCAGTACTGCGTGATCTGCGCGGGAACGATGCCCTTCGAGCGCGTCGACGCCGCTGATCACCACGACGAAACGACCGAGCTGGTCTGCGTGGCCTGCGGGTACGCGCTGCTCATCGACCCACCACTGCAGGAGCTCGGCCGCCCCGCCTGAGTGTTCTACAGCGGCGGACCGAAGCCGCAGACGACGCGTTTGGCGTGCGCCGGGTCCAGTGCGTTCGAGATCAGCTGGGCGACGGTCGGGTCGAACGCCAGCCCGACATGGCCGACCAGGTCCAGCGGGCAGCTGTCCTGGACGAACTTGTTGGTCACCCCGGGCTCGCGGACGAACGACGTCTCGTGCGGGGTGACGAGCGCGTCGAAGCGGCTCGCGATCACGGTGTACTTGACGCCCGGCTGGGCGATCGGGCCGGTGGTCAGCTTCCTGGTGGCGGCACCGCCAACGATGATCTCGTCACACGCCGGGCAGCCGAAGTCCCGCAGTACCTGATCCACCAGCGGCCGCAGGCCGAGATAGTCGCCGACGCTCACCAGGCCGGCGAACGTGGTGCCATGGGTCGGCGGCGCGAGCGCGACCACCTTGCCCACGTGAGCGGCGTACCCGCGGATCTTGGGGCCGTAGAGGCTCTGGAACGCGCCTTCGGAGTGGCCGACGATGTCGACCTTCGCGGCACCGGTCGACTGCCTGACCTGCTGGATGAAGGTGTCGATCTGAGCGGCGGACTCGGCGATCGAGATCGTGCCGCCGACCGGGATCAGCGGCGAGGCCTGGCCGTAGGTGAGCGTGAAGGTGCAGTAGCCCTTCGCGGCCAGGTACGGCTGCAGGTAGGCGTAGTTGCCGGGGCCGTTGCCACCCAGGCCGTGCAGTAGGACGACTGGGTTCGGATGGGCGGCCGAGGGCTTGCAGGCGGCCGCTGCCGGGGCGGCGTTGGCGGGCGTCGTGGTAACCAGGGCGGTTGTCACCACAGCGCCCGCCAGAAGAGCCGTCAGGACTCTTCGGAGGCGATTGGACATGAGGGGCTCCCCGTGACGTATCGTTCGGTAACCGGCGGGTAACCGAGAGTTGAGCACGTCCCTGGGTTATTGACAAGACCTCGTGTTCAAAACCAGTTCACTCGGTTGCTTAGCCCGAAGCGGGGGTAACGTCCAGCGCATGAGTCGGACCATTCGGGGACTGGACGCCGAGCAGCGGCGGGCGGAACGGCGCGAGCACCTGCTCGACGCGGCGCTCAAGCTGTTCGCGGCCAACGGGTATCTCGGCACGTCGATCGAGCAGATCTGCACGACGGCGTACATCGGGACCAAGAGTTTCTACGAGCTGTTCACGAGCCGCGAGGAGTGTTACGTCGCGGTGCTGCGCCGGACGTCGGACCGGCTCGAGGAGCGGATGGTGGAGGCCGCGCGGCAGGCCACCGGCAACGAGCGGCAGGAGGCGCCGCGGCTGCTCGCGACCTTCGTGCACGCCCTCGTCGACGATCCGCAGGTCACCCGGGTCACCTTCGGGATGGCGTCCGGGATCTCGGAGAGCGTCGAGCGCGAACGCCGGGCCAACCGCCGCTGGGCGGCCGGCTTCCTCGAGCAGCTCTGGGACGCGTACGACGGACCGCCGGCCGACGAGCTGCGGACGGTCCGGCACGGGGTGGCGATCGGCCTGGTCGGCGGCATGTTCGACCTGATCTCCGACTGGCTCCTCGACGCCGACCTCACCGCCGAGAAGCAGATCGAAGCCCTCATCGACGACCTCACGACCTTCTACATCACCGTCCGCCGCGGCCTCACCAAGTAACGTCCGAAGATCCGGAGAAGGTGCCTGCGGATTCTTCGGACGTTAGTCGCTGTGCAGTTCTAGCTGAAGGCGAGCGTGCGGAGGGCTACGTGGCCTTCCTCGTCGATGACGTAGTGGGCGTGGCCTTCATGGTCGACGGCGATGCCCTCGATCCGGCGGATCCCGCCGAAGTGGTGCAGCGTCTTGGTGCCGACCGGGCCCGCCTCCGCGGAGAGCTCGAAGCGGATGTGCTCGGAGTCGGCGAGCGCGCCTTCGGGGTGGTCGGCGAGCACTGTCGCGGACTTACCGATCGCGTCCAGGTCGCCGATGATCGCGTCGAACTCGATCCCGTCGCGGGTGTCGAGCGCGCGCAGCCCGGCCGGCGCTTCCCGGGTGCCGACGTCGTTCAGGACCCAGACCTTGCCACAGCGCGGTACGGCGTTCGGGTCGGCGAACAGTTCGTCGACGTTCTCGAGCTCGACCACGATCGGGTGCCCGTCCGCGGTGACCGGGTAGCGCAGTCCGAGCAGCAGATTGCCGTCGGCGGCGAACTCGGCGGCCTCGATGTTGACCGGGTGATCCGTGGCGCGGACGGCCCCGCCCCAGCTCTTCGTCTCTCCCTTGGCGATCGTGGCGTCGACGTACGACGCCTGTCCGAGCGGGCCGAGCGGGATCAGGTCGAGGCCGGCCAGCGCATCATTGATCGCGCGATGCAGGCCGAATCGCATCCGCACGACCTCCAGCTCGGCCGGCGTACCGGTGTCGAGGGCGCGACCGATCGAATCCTCGTGGACCCGGGCGATCCAGGAACGCTTGGCCGACAGCGGGCCGCGCTTCTTACCGAACTGCGAGCCGACCAGGTACACGTAACCGTCCCGGGACGCACAGGCCTCCGCGTCCTCGGTGCGGCCGTTGTGGATCCCGGCGTCGGTCGGCACCCGGACCGCCGTCCAGCCCTCGTCGAGCGGTGCGCCCGCGGCGTGCGCGAGCAGGGCGATCGCGTTCTCCGCGGTCGCCTCGTCCAGGACCGTGACGAACGCGCGCTCCCAGCCCCGCCGTACCAGCTCGTCGGGGCCGAAGACGCGGCACAGGTCGGAGGCTTCATTGGGGTCGAGGTGCAGATCGGTCTCATGCATATCCGGTAGACGCTCCGTCAGCCGCGGTTGATCCCTGCAGACAGCAAGACCCGGGACAACCCTGAGGAACTCCAGGGTGTCCCGGGTCTGCGGTGCTCAGCCCTGGTGCGGGTAGCGGTACTCGGTCGGCGGCGCGAAGGTCTCCTTCATCGACCGCGGGGAGGCCCAGCGGATCAGGTTCCACATCGAGCCGGCCTTGTCGTTCGTCCCGGAGGCGCGGGCGCCGCCGAACGGCTGCTGACCGACGACCGCACCGGTCGGCTTGTCGTTGACGTAGAAGTTGCCCGCGGCGAAGCGCAGGTACTCCGAGGCCTCGGCGACCGCGTGCCGGTCCTGGGCGATGATCGCACCGGTCAGGCCGTACGGCGCCGAGTGCTCCATCCCCTTCATCACGTTCGCGTAGTCGGCATCGTCGTACACGTGCACGCCGAGGATCGGACCGAAGTACTCGGTGTTGAAGATCTCGTCGGTCGGGTCGTCGGAGACGATCAGCGTCGGCCGGACGAAGTAGCCCTCGGAGTCGTCGTAGGTGCCACCGGCAACGACCTGCAGGGCATCGGTCGCCGCGGCCCGGTCGAGCGCGGCCTTGTGCTTGGCGAAGGCGCGGTCGTCGATCACGGCGCCGATGAAGTTCGACAGGTCGCTGACGTCACCCATGGTCAGGGACTCGGTCTCGGCGACGATGTCGTCCTTGATCAGGTTCCACACCGAGCGCGGCACGTAGGAGCGGCTGGCCGCCGAGCACTTCTGGCCCTGGTACTCGAAGGCGCCGCGGACCATCGCGGTCTTCAGCACCGCCGGGTCGGCCGACGGGTGCGCCAGGATGAAGTCCTTGCCGCCGGTCTCGCCGACGAGGCGCGGATAAGTCTTGTACGACGCGATGTTCGTCCCGACCGTGCCCCACAGCGACTGGAAGGTCTTCGTGGAACCGGTGAAGTGGATCCCAGCGAGATCGGGGTGGGTCAGCGCGGCCTTGCTGACCTCGATGCCGTCACCGGTGACCAGGTTGATCACACCGGCCGGCAGGCCCGCGGCCTCGAGCAGCCGCATCGTCCAGTGCGCCGCGAACTGCTGCGTCGGCGACGGCTTCCAGACGACCGTGTTGCCCATCAGGGCCGGCGCGGTCGGCAGGTTGCCGGCGATCGCGGTGAAGTTGAACGGGGTGATCGCGTAGACGAAGCCCTCGAGCGGGCGGTAGTCGACCCGGTTCCAGATCCCCGGACTCGAGATCGGCTGGTCGTTGATGATGTTGCGCGCGAACGCCACATTGAAGCGCAGGAAGTCGATGAACTCACACGCGGCGTCGATCTCGGCCTGCTGGACCGTCTTCGACTGGCCGAGCATGGTGGCCGCGTTCAGCGTGTCCCGCCACGGGCCGGCCAGCAGGTCGGCCGCCTTCAGGAAGATCGCCGCCCGGTCGTCGAAGGACAGCGCGCGCCAGCTCGGCGCCGCCGCCAGCGCCGCGTCCACGGCCGCCTTCCCGTCCGCTGCCGTGGCGTTGCCCAGATTGCCAAGAACGTGGGCATGCTTGTGCGGCTGCACGACCTCGATCGAGGCCCCGCCACCGAGCCGCTGCTCACCACCGATCGTGCAGGTCAGATCGATCGCGCCCGCGGCGTTGAACTCCTTCAGCTTCGCCTCCAGACTCACCCGCTCCACCGATCCGGGCGCGTAGCCCTTCACCGGCTCGTTCACAGGGGTCGGGACTGCGGTGACGGCATCCATCGGGTACGGCGCTCCTCGGTCGGCTCTACTGGATCTCAGCTGGCGTCTTCATGGTGCCACGACCAACCCCGGACCACGAACCTGACAGGTATGACGTGGAGTACGTTCTTTTGTGTGACCGGCGTAGGACATTTCACAAGCGCGCAAGCCCAGGCGTCCTATCTTTCTCTGTACGACGCGGCGGTGGCGGCGATCCCCGGTGAGCGGGAGTCCCGCGACGTGTCGACCACCTTCGGGCAGGTGCGCGTCTACCGCTTCGGCTCGGCCGAGGGAACGCCGTTCGTCCTGCTGCACGGCCGCGGCGCCACCAGCGCGATGTGGGAGCCCAACATCCCAACCCTGGCGGACACGCACACCGTCTACGCGATCGACTCCCTCGGCGAGCCCGGCCGCAGCGTCCAAACGCTCCCCATCCGCACCTCCGCAGACCAAGCCACCTGGCTGACCGAAGTCTTCGACGTACTAGGCATCGAACGCGCCCACGTCGCCGGCGTCTCCGGCGGCGGCTGGCTGACCTTCAACCTCGCCGTCCACAACCCCGACCGTGTAGCCACCGCAGCCCTCATCGAGCCGGCCCACGTCCTAGCCCGCTTCTCGAAAAAGTTCTTGCTCGGCGGCCTCTCCCTCATCCCCGGCGTCCCCCAACGCTACGGCGACCGCTTCCTGGCCTGGGTCTCCGGCAACCCCGACCCGAACCTCCCCATGGTCCGCCTCCTCCTAGAAGGCATGCGCAACTACCGCATGCAACTCCCCCTCCCCGAATACGGCCGCGACGACCTCCTCCGCAACCTCAAGGTCCCCGTCCTAGCCCTCCTAGGCGGCCGCACAGTCCCCCACAACCCCCTGGAAGCCACCCGCCGAGCCCAAACCCTGATCCCCAACAACCAAACAGAACTATGGCCCGAAGCCACCCACGCCCTATCCGGCGAATTCCCAGCCCAGTTGAACGCCCGCCTCCTGAAGTTCGCCGACCAGGCATAACGGGGTGTCGCACCCTCATAAGGGCGGAGCAAATGAAGTTGGGCGCCTCACACCTCGGCTCGCCGGAGCAATTCTGGAAAGACTTCGAAGTATCGAACGAAGTGCCGTCTGCACCTTCCCGAGGTCTCTCGCGTCGCGGTCGGCTAAGGCATCATCCGCACCCAGGAAGGCACCTGGGTCGTCATCTGCGACCATGTCCGGCGGCTCAAACCTAGTGACCAGAATAACTATCCGGTCCGCAAATGGTGACACCTTCCGATATCTCAAGGAGCCCGCGCTTCACAGAGTCTTGGATGTATCGATCGATTCCACAGTCCGTCGAGAAGATCGAATTGAGTTGCTCGACCACGACACAAAGAATCCTCAACGACACCGCGCCCCGGTGCCCGTGAGGAACTCAAAGAGATCTGAATCACTCAGTCGGCTCAAAATTTCCATCAGCCGCAGATCAGCCTCACTACTTTCCAATTCGCCGAGCTGACTACTTCGAGAATTACAAGCAAGTCACTCTCCTCCTCGCTGGCTAGCAGGAACAGTCGAATTAATTCCTAGAGTTTTCGAAGAGTGATCGACACTCCGCCAGTTCATCCTCTGCGTTGCACGCAAAGGAAAACCTGCGCCGAATACTCCTCGCATGTCCTGGCAGCCTCTAATTTTTCCAATCCCTCACCACAGCGAGAATCAGTGCGAACGACGAAGGAGATGTTGTTCATACTGATTCCCGCCACAGTAGGTCAGCGCTCAACCATGCACCATGCGTATCGCACGAGCGCAGTCAGGTGCACAAATATCCAATATCTCCAGGCAGGCATCTCGTAGCAGTGCGTCGCTCGCCAACGCCTCCCGGACCAGAAGCCATCCCCCCTGGGCCGCAACCATCAGACATCGCCCTCCGAGTTCGTCACCGCGATAACTGGCCGGCTGCACGAGATGAAACAACAGGTCGAGAATTCCTATCCATGCCGTACGGGACCTCGGTTCGGAGAGTGCAGCAAGCAGAACTTCGATTGTCGGCTCAGCGGCGCTGAAGATGTCATCCTGCGCGAAGACTCTATTGTCCATCGTGTCCCATAGATCATCAGCCGTACGACTCTCGTCGGCGGCGATGAAGGCAGCAAGCAACTCCCCAAATCCGTCTGCCGTGCCATTGAACAACTCAAAGGATGCCCAGTCGGTGGACCGAATGACAGCATCCGCCAAGGACTCTTGGCGACCGCTCATTGTTCCCACGCTCCAGGATCTGGTTTTGTACCTCGCGGAAACAATGACTGCGGGTAATTTCCCTGGCACTTATCACAAACGTTCTTGGGTCTCCATATCATGTTTCCAGTGGGCTTATGCCGTCGCCATTCATAAGGCCTGCTCATCTGACCACCCGGCTCGAGCTCCTGGGCGACATCTTCAGCATGCATCCCTCCAGGTCGTGATCCCACAGTCTCGATCGCTCCGTCAGCGCGCCGGACGTTAATATACGCGGCACTGGACCTGTCGGGCTTCCCCTTGGCATTGAACACGGGAGCAGGATCGGGCACTTCATCCGCGGCCTTGCCTGCACGGCCTAGCACCTTGCCTAGCAGCATTTTCCCGCCAGCTCCGGCCGCCTTGCCAACGGCTCCGCCAACCGCACCAGATACTGTGCCGATCGCCACCTCTTTCGCGAGGCTCGCCATGCTGAAGGTCTCCTGGTCATCGAGCGCAACCCTTGTCCCATAGGTGGTGCCCGCGCTCAGCGCGCCCGCGATCGCTCCCGCGATGACCACACAGCCGAGGCCAGCCGTTGCGGCACAGAAGGCGATGCCTGCGACTATCCCGACCGCCAAGCCGGCAACTATCCCAACGACGGAGGCATGCTCCTTGGCCCAGTCGCCGGCGTGGTCGACGGCGTTGGTTACGTTGTCGGCGACGCGGTCGTACCAGTGCTTCTTCTGCTTGGGGTGGTTGGTGCCGCCGTCGCCGTAGCCGCCGTTGGGGCCTCTGGGGTTGGGGTTGTCGTTAGCGCCACCGGAGGGGTATATGACGTCGACGTCGTCGTCGGTGTAGCCGCCGCCGCCGTCGCCGTCGTCGGCGTTCATGAGGCCCGTTGGGTCGGAGCCGGAGACGGGGTTGTCGTTGGCGTAGGTGTAGCCGAGCATCTGCTGGGGGTCGTTGGGGTCCAGCAGGGGGTCGAGGCTGATGAAGCGGCCGATGGTGGGGTCGTACTCGCGGGCGCCGACGGTGGTCAGGCCCGTTGCCTTGTCTTCGGGTTTGTTGAGGAAGTTGTGGTCGTCGGGCCAGGCCACCTGGCTGCCGCGGGGGTCGCCGAAGGGTTTGGCGTAGCGCTTGGTGGGTTTGAGAGTGGCTGCCTCTACCGCTACCTGGGACGTGCCGTGGTAGTCGGTGACCAGCCAGGAGATGTCCGAGGTCGGCGTGCCGTTGTCGGAACGGATGGCGATGGTCTGGCCGTTGAAGGCGTACTGACGCTTGCCCTGGACCTTCTTGGTCGCCTTGTCGAGGGTCAGCTCGAGCTCGCCGAGGAAGAGGGTCGCTTCGCCGGGGTTGCTTCGGACCAGCAGGCTGCCGTCGGCGTCGTAGACGTACGTGGTGTCGCCCTCGGTGCTGGACAGCTTTGCAAGCTTGCCCTGGGCGTTCCAGGTCAGGGACTGGCCGGGGCGCACCGTGGTGTTGCCACGAGCGTCGTAGTCATAGGTCTTGGTCGGAGCACCCGTCTGGGTGACGTTGGCCAGCGTGTGGGGCTGGTCGGTGTTGTAGTTGAAGGTACTGGTGGTGTCACCAGCAGTGGAGTGGTCGGTCTGCGTCTTGCGCAGGCCGATCGGGGTATAGGTCCATGACTGCCAGTACGGCGCGGGCCCGCCAAGCCCAAGGTTGCTCGGAGCCTGCGTGCAGTCGGCATTGGCCGGAGTCCAGGCTTGAGTGATGCGGCGGTTGCCGTCGTAGTTGAAGCACTGGGCATCGCCGCCGTCGACCAGGTTGTGATCCTTGAGGACGTTTCCAGTGGCGTCATAGGTGTAGACGTGGTCCGAGAAGACCTCTTCCTTGCCGCTGATGCTGCGACTGAGCCGGCGAGTGTCGTCCTCGTAGAAGTTCGAGATCCCCATGTCGTGCTTCGATCCGAGGTCGAGCAGCGTCTGGTCACCGAACTGGCTGTACTCGGCATTGTTGACGTACGTCGCACCCGCCGCGTTGTACATGCGCTTCGGCAACCCGAGCGGGGTGTAATCGAACGAGACGTTGTCCGCCCCGAGACCCCCACCGTCGGGGAACGAGATCAGCTTCGGCGTCTTCTCATCCGGCTTGTAGTCGTAGTTCGTGTAGTAACTGCCCTTGAGTCCTTCGGCACCCTCGACCGACGGGATACGCGTGGTGATCTTCGTCGGCTTGTACAAAACGTTGCGGGAATCGATCGTCGTCACATACGCCGCACCGGACTGGCCGTTGGTGTAGCTAGCCGACTCAGCGGCCTGGCCGAGCAAACCGCTCCTGTCGTACCTCCAGCTCGCGAGCATGTTTGCCGGAGCGACTGCCGACTTGTACAGCGCAGTCTTGCGGTCGAGCGAGTCGTATGTCGTGACCAGCGTGTTGTTGGTCGAGTCGGTGGTGGACACCAGCCGGTCGCCCTCGTCGTAGGTCGAGACAGACTTCCCAGAGTCAGGATCAGTGCTCTCGATCTTCCGCCCACGCAGGTCGTACTTGTTCGTCCAGGTTCCGCCTGCCCCGTCCATCCGGGTCATCCGGCCGGCCAGGTCATAGGTGTACTTCGTACTGTCCGGCGTGCCTGTCGCGGTGTTGCCGTCGTATTCACGGCGCTCGACGACCTGGCCCATGACGTCAGTGACGGTCTCCGCAGCGCTACCGCCGGCAGGCGGAAGCACGAGCGTGGTGTCACCGTCATAGACGGTCGTGGTCGACCACTTCGGCTGCAACATGCTCATGAACGTCGACTTCACAGCCCGACCGGCACCGTCGTACTCGTTGAACGTCTGATTCGGCACCGACGCATTCGGTACGTCGACCAGGACCGCCGCGGGTGCCGACTCGTTCCAGATGTCGCTGTTGGCATAAAGCGTCTGACCACGCGAGTCATACCGCGTCTCACTGATCACCCGCCCGCTATTCGCGCCAGGTGACTGGGACTGCCGAGGCCGCAGTAGCGAATCGAACAGCTGGTACGACGTGATGTACCCGTTCGCCTCGATATTCAGCGAATCCGTGCGGATTGACGACGCCGAGGTCTTCGAAATCGTGTAGGTGTACTTGGTGTTCGCAAGCTTCGGCGAGGCGATCACCTGGTTGGGCAGCCACACCGCAGTCAGTCGGCCAAGCCCGTCGTAGGCCATCTCGGTGACCTTGTCGTTCGGGTCAACGGTCTTCGACGGCAGCCCCCACTCCGGTCGGTAGGTGGTGACTGTCTTGAAGTTGACCGCCGCACCGTCGTACTTGTTGACGGTCGGAGCAAGCACCTCGGTCTGGGTGAGCGGACCGGTGAGCGCCGGCGTGTACTTCGTCGAGGTCACCCGTCCGAGCGCATCGCCCGACGAGGTGACCCTTCCGAGCGCGTCGTACGTCTTGGTGCCACTCGTCTGGTACGACGGGACCCCGTTGGTGTAGTGGTGTAGCCGTTCCACGCTCGTCGCATCACCGAGTGTCGTCGTACCGAACGGTTTGGCGTCGTAGTAGCTGCGCACATCCGACAGAACCCGGTTCTCCGGCGGCGTGGCGGAGGTCGCGTCACATGCACCGGTCGACGACACAGTCCGCAGCGGCAGCGCGATCAACCCGGTCGTCGGATTCTTCGCGTAGCTGGTGAGCGTGCAGGTCTCGTCGCCGCTCTTCGCCGCATCACCGAAGTCCGTGACCTTGACCGGCATGTTGTTGTCCGGATCGTAGGCCGTGGTTGTCCTCCGAACCTGGTCCGAACGGCCGTCTCGGACGACGCGTGACCTCGTCTCGGACGCAGCGACGAAGTTGGACTTGAGCACACCGCCAGGAACAGTCTGCGATGCCTTCTCGGCGATGGAATAGTCCGTGATCGTGCCCGAGAGTACGGGCGAGAAAGCTGCCCCGTTGAGATACGTGATCTGTTCGCGGGGGCTACCGGCCAGGGGCTCAGCATCAGCCGTCAGCTTCCCTTCGGAGTCCTTGACATCCGCGTTGCGCCGAGCCGTCGTGTTCTCGAGTTTGTCGCCGTCCATACCGCGGAAGTACGTCGTCACCGACCTGGATCGCTTCAACGGCTCCGCCGGGTCCCCGGTGTAGGTCGTGACGGTGCCGTAGCCGCGCCACTCGGACCAGGTCTTGTCGTTGTCCTTGAGCATGGGCGATTCCTGGTAGTGCCAGGCGCCGCCGCCGGAGTACACGTACTGGGTGGTCATCATCGCGCCGTTGCCGATCGCGTCGGCCGTGACAACGCTCTCGAGCACGTACTTGTGGAACCAGTCTTCGCGCTCCTGTTCGCCCGGCGGAGTCCACTTGGCCGGGTAGCAGCGTTTGGTGTTGGTGTCCTTATCCGGATGTACGCCGGACACACACTCCTTCGGCGCGTAGTTGACCATGATCTTGGCGCCGGTCTCGGTGTTGATCTCGTGGATCCGGTACCGCACCAGGCCGGACGGCCCGTCGCCGGTGCCATCCACCCGGTTGGCCAACCCGACCTTGGCGAAGGTCACGTCCGGCATGCTGAGCGCCGTGCCGGCCTTACCCGTGTGCGAGATGCCATTCAGCCACATCGGCTTGCTGGCGGTGTCACCGTTCGACTCGAACGTCAGGTTGGTCTGCCAGAGGTCGACCGACTGGAGAGCCGACCCGACCATCGTCTTGGTCTCGATCTGATACAGCCGCTTGCGAGTGAAGAACGTCGGCGACACCTTGTTGGTACAGGCCGTCGTCCCTTCACAAATCTGATCGAACGGCACGTCGGGCCAGTTCGCCTTGGTCGTGCTGGTCAAGGTCGAACAGTTTGCCAAGCAGCGCTCGGCGGACGTGAACACAACCTGCTGCGGCGCGACCGTCGCGTCGGACAGGGTGCTGTCGCTCAGGCCGTAGTCGATCCGGTTCAGATAGCCGCCACGCACGTACGGCGCGCCCGGCGACGCGACGCCGTTCTTCGCGTAGTTGTTGACCTCCTTGGTGTACCAGTACGACATCGCGTTGCCGTGAAGGTCGACGACGTAGTCGAGGTTCCAACGCCACGCGGTCGTGCAAAGCGATGCAGCGAAGGTCGATTGGTGGCAAGGCTCACCGGCGTCGTCTCCTGCGACCGGGACGGTGAACACCGACTGGGTGTACTTGTTCATGCCGGTCTTGAGCTGATGCTTACCGAAGTAGTACCGGGTTCCATCGGTCGTCGTGACCATCCAGTACTCCTTGCGGGAGTCACCGTTGAGGACCGTCGTGACCAACCGTTCGACCTTCGAGCCGTCGTCGTTCTTGAGCCTCCACGTGCTCGCGCCGGTGTCTCCGCCGGAAGTGCGGACAAGCTCGGTGGATTTCCCGTTAAGAGTCAGCGTGGCGTTGTCGTACTTCCAGCACTGGTCGTACTTGCCCTTGTTGGGATTGGTGGCCTTGTCACCGTCCTCGTCGCAACTGGTGTACTTGCGTTCCACGAACGACTCGGTCATGTCGAAGCCTTCGCCGACCCAGGAGACCTGGTTGTTCGTCGCCGAGGTACGTCCGTCGACCGACTGCGCCGAATACGAGAAAGCCAGACTTGGCGTCGGGCCCGCGGCCGCCGGCGGCACCCGCAACGGATACGACCAGGTGAAGTCACCACTCGACCCACCACCCGACCAGCTCGACGACGCCGACAGCTGGGTAGCCGAGTAGCTGCCCGTGCTGGACTCCGATCCCGCCGTGACCGCGAACACTGACTGCTGCGGGCTCAGCGGCGCGGTCGCAGTGACAGTCTTCGTGGCCGCATCATTCTGAGTCCGCAATGGGGTACTCGTCGCGCAACCGGGCGCACTCGGCGTCGTTAAAACACAAGCAGGCAAGGCGATGACCTGCAACCGCTGATCCCAGTCGGCACCAAAGGCCTTCGCGTAACCGGAATAGTCGAACGTCAGCCGCGCGTCAGGTACGGACTTCGTCGCTGTGGCCTTGACCAGCACCCCACTGATGCCTGCCCGTGCACTCGACGCCTGGTCGAGAAACTCCAAGTCAGCGGTCACGCCCTGTCCGGCCTTCGCCGAACTGGCGGCCACCACACCCTTGGCTTTAAGGTCCGGCGCCCCGAGCGTGATCGACTGATGCCCAGCCTGCGGCCAGTTGATCGGCGTGCTCGCCACCTTGGCTGCGTCCGCAGCCGCCTGGGCCGGATCGACCACAGGTGGCGGGGTGACCGTCTTGAACGGCTTGACCTTCGTGTTCTTCTGCTTGGCCGCCTTAGGGGCATTCGGGTATTTGTCCCGGGCCTCGGCGGAGTTGGTCGGGCCGACGACCGCCACGGCGGCGGTCAGCGACAGGGCCAGCAAGATGGGCAGGCTACGGACCTTGAGTTTGCGCATAGTTCGCTTCATAAGGAGCAGCTCGCCTTTCCGGCTTCGGTACACAACACGGCATCCGGTACGACGCCCGCGTAGACGCGCAGATCGTCGAGGAAGCCCGTGAACGGAACGTAGGTGGCATCCGCCGGCGGCTTACCAACAACCGTGGTACCGGTGCCGAACGGGGAGGTGAAGTCCGCAACGCTGCCGTCCGCGGAACGGTCGGCGAGCTTCAAGAAGACCTGATCGGTCCTGGCGTCGTAATGAGCCGCCAGCGCCGTCCATTCCTCCGTTGCCGCCGTCATCGTCGTGGCCTGGACAGCTGGGATGGAAGGTTTACCGGTCGCGGAGTCTTCAGTGGTTCGGATGAACGCCCATTGCGCGTCTTCGTCGGTGGCAAGTCGCCGGTACTCCAGCCGCCACGAGTCTTTCGTCGTACCCGCCTGCCGCACGATCACCTGATTCTTCGACGCGTCCGCGAGCCTGACCCACACCAGGACCGTGAAGCTTCCCGTGGCATCCACCAGCGGACGTCCGATCGAGACGCTCTGGGCGCTCTGCCCGGTCCCCGTCAGAACCTTTCCGCGATCGTCGTCCTCGGTGATGGCCGCGCTCTGGTCGGTGCCAGCGAAGCCGGAGACGGTGAGATCCGAGCCGTACACAGTGTCCGGAGTCTTGCCACCGGCGGTCGCGTCGAACGGATAGTTGGCCGCCAGGGCCGCGATCGGGTTGTCGCTCCCTGACAGGTCGACGCGCGGGTTGGCGAGTTCTCTTGCCTCAGCGGGCGGAACGAGGCGTTGGAAGATCTTCACTTCGTCGATCGAACCGGGGAAGATCCCCGGTCCTTCGACGGGATCGGCCCGAACCGAGCCCACTTCGACCCGGCCGGTCGCCTTCCACGGTGTCTGGCTGAACTTCACGGTTCCTTGCGACCTGCCGTTGACGTACAGCGTCATCTCCTTGGTCGCGGCGTTGTAGACACCGAGCAGGTGCGTCCAGGCATTCATGACCGGCGGGGCCTGCGAATTCACCCTGGCCTGGGGTTGTGCGGGCTCGTCCGTCATGGTCTGGATGAAGCTCCAGCGATTGATGTTCGCCGCGTAACGCAACTGGCCACCGCGTGCAGCTTGGCCGGTGATCGTGACCACACCACTGTCCGTCGTACCGGTCAAACGAGCCCAGGCCGAGATACTGAAGTTCTTCGAGGTGTCGACGAACGTCGCCGGCACCGTTGCGCGGCTGCTGACACCGTTCGACAGCAGCGAACCGTTGACCCTGCCCTTGCCGTCGAACTCGGCGTCCGTCACGGTCAACGGATAATTGCCCGCCGAATCCGCTGCGGTGCCGCCCGGTCCGTCATCAAAATTCCAGGCCGCTACTGCCGGGAGACCCGGACCAACCGTCAACCTGTGAGACCGCAGGCCGCTGGCGTGCTCAGCCGCATCATGCGTTTTGGCTTCCAGCACCATCTCGAGCGGATTAGGTGTCTCCAAGGTCACCGTAACCGAGCTCTTGTTGACCCGGGTCAACGTCTGGCCCTTGAAGCCATAGCTGATGGCAGTGACATCAGGGCTGGTCGACGAGATCGTGTAGGTCACCTTGTCAGCGAACGGAACCACCGCAGGGCAATGATTCGGATCCGCGCTGGTGAGACAGTCCTGCACCTCCTGGCCCTTGTAGGTCGCCTTGATCGTAGGAGGCGGCGGAACAGTGGTATCGACCTTGAAGAAGCACGGGCCTGCGTACGCCGAGACCAGTTCCCCGGCGGGTGTGGGATAGGCGGTCCTGGCGTTGTAGGTGTACAGCCTGCCCTCGACCAGGTTGAATCCAGGCGCGCGCTTCTGGACGACACCCGGCGATGCCAACCCACTCCGCAGCGTATAGGAATTACTGAAGTTGTCGCGGATCAGGAAATCGACATAGACCCGGGCACTGGTGTCACCCGAACCCACCTTGCCCGCGGCGAACACCTCGGGCTGCTTGGAGGCCACGACGGTCGGATCATTCGCCGGCCTGCAGATATCCGCGAAGTCGCTCGGGGCCGCCGCACCCATGGTGGTCGCCGGCAACGGCAGGGCGACGTACTCGACGTGCAACTGGGACCGTGCGTCGAACTGCTTCCAGGCGAGCTTGTCCGTCTCGTTGGACGCACGCAGCCGGAAGCTGGTCGACGTGAGGTTCGCGTTCGAAGTGGCTTGTATCGAGGCGGTCACATCGAATTCGACGAAGCCGGCCGGGCAGGCCGAACTCCACCCCTTGGCTTCCAATTTCGAATCGACGTCGGCTTCGACAGCAGGCTGGTTGTTCCAGGTCGTGCGCGGAGAGATCGGCTTGACCCGCGAAAGGACAATCCCCTTGGGGGTGCAGTTGGCCGAGTGCGTCTCGAACGCCGACATCGACGCCTTGATGATCTTCTTGTTCGTGTAGTACGAGGTCGTGAACTGGTAGTACGAGCGGACGATCTTGCTCTGCTCGAAACCCTCGAAACCGACACCGAGACTGTGCTCCGTCTTCCAGAACGACGTACCCGGGTACAACTCCCAAGCCGCAGTCCAACCCACCCGGTCCTTGGTCAGAGCCATCGTCGGATCGAGCACCACCGGGAAGACCGTGTCAGCGGCCGAGAGCATCGTCTGATCAGGCTTGACCGTCAGCCCTGCCGCGCTGCCCTCGAACTGCATCAAGGCGTGCTTCGACTCCGCAGACGGGCCCTCCTCGACCGCCATAGCCGAGCTGGCCTTGCTCTTCGAACCTGCCGTCGACTTGGCACTCGCTGCGTCCCACATCAACGCCTCACCGACGCTCAGCACCTGCTTGCCGGAGCGATCGACGTACGACGGACGTCCCGGCTGCGTCGTACGGAGCTCAAGGTTCTGCGTGGTCACTGGGAAGGTCAGGGCCTTCAGCGCCGGGTTCGAGGCCGCTTCACGGGTCTGGACGACCAGGTTGTAGCTGAAGGTGTCAGACGTCGCGTTGACGACCAGGTCGACTCCAGGCAGGACAGCCGCGTACGTCGCCTTGGACCCGGACAGAGTCGGTTTCGGCAAGGCCCACGGGCTCTTCAGTTCGAAGACTCCACCGTCCAGCCTGTACCGAGCCAGCGGGCCGGTGCCTCCGTTCGAGAAGACCACATCCGCACCGGAGGCCTTCGGCGCGATGAGTCCGTCTGCGCGGGTCTCGAGCGTGGCGTCAAGATCGACCCACGCACCGCCCTTACGCATCCGGACCGGCTGGTTCGAAACCTCAGCCTGGAGCGTGCCTTGCGGAGTCGCGACCGTACGCGTGTACTCCGTCAGCTTGTCTTCCACCTCGACCGAGGTGTTGAACTGCGCGGCCAAGCGCGAAGCTTCAGCCTCGGTCTTGGCCGATTTCGGTGCGACCGGTGGCTTGGCAGCCACCGCTGGAGACGTCCCGACCAGCCCGGCCGCGATCACCGTCGCCGCGGAAAGAACAGCAATTGGGCGCGCGAAGGCGCGCAGAACCCACCCGTTGGAAGACATACCTCACCCCTGAAGTCACCTCAGTTGAACTGCAAGCACCCCCGAGGTGCGCTTCTCAAGGCGGTTGAGAAGCGGACCAACGATGACCCGCGGATACGCTCCGAGTCAACAAAATTGCACGAAGTGACATCCGTGAGTTCCTGGTCAACTCCCAGGAATTGGTGTTCTCGCAGGTCAGCGCACTGTTCGACCCATACAAACGCGGCTGGATGGCGATGCGGCACTTCTGGCGCGATGCTGTCCGGGTTGTCCGGTACGGTCGGACGCGCAGACGAGCAGAGGATCGGTGACAGGGTGGTAGGGCGCAGGTGGGTGGCAGTGCCGGGTGCGGCGCTGGGCGCGGCGGCTGCGGTGATTCTGGGGGGCGTGCTCCGCGGGACTTATCCGTTCGGGCCGCATGGGCGAAGCATCTTGGATTTGGGGCAGCAGTTCATTCCGATGCATGCCCACCTGCGTGACGTGTTGACCGGTGGTGCGCCGGGGGACTTTCTCTTCAACTGGTCCAGTGGGTACGGCGTGCCGTACCTCGGTGATTTCATGGCCTACAACGGGGCCGCGTTGTCGTGGATCGTGGTGCTGTTTCCGCGGGACAGGATCGACCTTGCGCTGTACGTGATCATGCTCGCGGCGATCGCGGCTGCGGCGGCCGGGATGACGGCGTACCTGCGGATGTTGCGCCCGAGCGGGGCGAGCTGGCTCGCGGGGCTGGCCGGGGTGTCGTATGCGACCTGTGGGTGGGCGCTCGATGACGGCGGCTATATGACGGGCTGGCTGTATGGGCTGATCGCGTTTCCGCTGATCTGTCTGCTGTGTGAGTGGGTGCGGCAGAAGCGCACGGTCCTGCCGCTGGTGGTGGCGCCGTTCGTGATCGCGCTGTTCTGGTATTCGCACTTCTACACGGTCTACATGGCCACGCTCGGCGCGGGGCTGGTGCTGATCGCGCGGGTGCTGTCGGATCCCGACGGCGGCTCCTGGCGAGACCGGTTCATCGGGTCGTTGCGCTGCCTGGTCGTTGTGCTGTCCGGGATCGCGCTGTCGGCGCCGCTGTTGGTGCCGACCTTCAAATCGGTCGGGTATGCCCGGCCGAGCCCGGACGAGACCTTCCACCCGATCGGCTGGCTGTCGTTCCTCGGCCGCCTGTTGCCCGGCTCCGAGGGAGTCGGGCTGAACCCAGGGCTCGCGGTCGGGACCGTGCTACTGCTGGCGGCGCTGAGTTTCCCCTTCAATTACGGGATTGTGCGGCGCGAGCGGATCATCTGGTCGGCTCTGGTCGTGCTCACGATCGCGAGCATGCAGGTCCGGATCACCCACGAGATCTGGCACGGCTTCGACTCCCCCAACGGGAACCCGTTCCGGCAGGCGTTCATCGTCGCCGGGATGTTCGTGATCATCGGCTGGATGTCACTGGCCGCGGGACCACGGAGCGTGCTGGCGATCGCCGTACCGGTGGTGCTCGTCATGGCCTTGTACGGCGTCGCCTTCGGCTCGTCGTCAACGACTGCGGTCACCCACGTGATTGTGCCGGTCATGCTGATCCTGACTGTCCTGATCTGGGCGGCTTGGCGTTGGCGGCCGTCGCGCCTGGTTGGGCGGGTGGCCGCGGCCGTGCTCGTGGTGGCTGTGCTGGGCGAGGTGGCCGCTTCGACGTACGCGATCGACCAGGCGCGAGCGGAGACGTTCCCCGTCTCGCCGGCCTGGGGTCCGCGACAAGAGCAGGCACGCGCTCTGGTGTTGTCAGCGCAGGACTGGCCTCGGCAGCGGGTGTCGGCGGGTGCAGTCAGCACCGTGAACGATCCGATGCTGATCGGCGGGGAAGGGCCGGAGTACTACAGCTCGACGATCCCGAACGAACTGTCGGAAGAGCTGATCAATCTCGGCTTCGGGTACTGGGCGTTCGGGCGGGCGATCATCGATCCCGCCAATCCGGTGATCGATGCGATCTTCTCGGTCGGGGCACGTGTCGAGGCCGATGGTCAGGGCGGACTGCGCCTCGTGCGGAGTTCGGCGTCGCCACTCGTCACGGTCCGGCCGGGCAAGACCTGGGTCTCGGCGGATCCGGGGTCCTTCGGCCTGCAGGAGACCGCGCTCGGTGGTGACGTCTATGCGATCCCGAAGTTGACGGTCGTGCCCACGGCCGGATCCGGGCTCGCGTTCACCGGCCGGCGTTCTGGTGTGCTGTCGATCAAGCTGCCTGCGGGTACGGCGGCTCCGGCGGAGTTCCGGCTCACCGGGCAGTGCGCACCTGGTTCCGAACTCTATCTCTCCGGACCTACCTTCGCCGGGGCCGCGCTGGTCGACGGGCGGTGGACATCACTCCTGCCACCGCCACCGCTGGGGAAGCGTCCAGGGACCTACAGCGGAGGCGTACTGACCCCGGTCGGCTCGGCCAGCACGAGCGGCGCCTTCGACGTACGGCTCCGCACATCGGCCTCGACCCACCTGCCGTCGTCCGGAGCCATCGGCTGTCTCGACCGTGGCAAACTCGACCTGGCCGTGACTCGGCTCCAGCAGAGCCAGCCGGCGGACGTCCACGTCGGTGGGCACAGCATCGACGTCAAGCTGACGCCGGGCACGCAGGGCCGTGTAGTGATGGGGACTGTCCTGTCACCGGGCTGGCAATGCCAGATCGACGGTCAAGCAGCCCGCAAACCAGTCCAGGTCGGCGGTCTGATGGCCGTGCCGGTCGGCACCCAGGCGACCAGCGTCGCCTGCGTCTACCACCCGGCCGGTCTCCGGCTTGGTCTCCTGGTCGGAGCCGCCGCCATGCTCGCCCTCCTCGCCGGGGCCGCCGTACTCAAACTGCTCGAGCGTCGTCGGGGTTAGGCGCGCCAGGGCATGTGTTGGAGGGCCCAGGTGTTGCCGTCGGGGTCGGGGAACCAGGCGTAGTAGACGCCGCCTAGGTCTTCGGTTTCGGTGACTGCTACGCCGCGGGCTAGGAGTTGTTGGCGGGCTGCTTCGATGTCCTTCACCACTAGATGCAGGCCTCGTTGGGAGCCGACGGGCATGTCCATTTGGGGGAGGCCGGTGGAGAGGAGGATCGAGCAGTAGGAGCCTGGTGGGGTGAACTGCACGATCCGTACGCCGTCGGTCGGGCTGATGTCGACGTCGCAGGTCCAGCCGAGTTGGTTGGCGTAGAAGACCTTGGCTCGGTCTACGTCGGCGACCGGCATTGGGATGAGCTCGAGCAGGTAGGCGCCCGGCGCGACCAGAGGGTGCGCCGGGTCTACCGGGATCTCGGAGAGGTCCTTCGGAACCTCTGTTCGTTCAGTCATGCCCTTACCTCTCCGTTGAGTGCCCGAATCCCAGAAAGCGAGGCCCCTGAATCCCAAGACACGCAGGGGCCAAATCCCCAAACGCGAGGGGGTTGAACTCCAGAACGCGAGGGTTGGGTGGCAAGACACCAGCAACCTGGTGGTGCCGGTCCGGCGGGTTGTGGGCCGCCGGACCGGGCTGTGGTCAGGCGGACTTCTTGGTGGCCTTCTTGGCGGCGGTTTTCTTGGCCGTCGTCTTCTTGGCGGCGGTCTTTTTGGCTGGGCTCTTGGCCTCGGCGGCCTTTTTCGCCGTCTTCTTGGCGGGGGCTTCGCCGGTGGCGGCTCGGCGGGCTTTGGCGGCTTCTACGGAGGCTCGGAGGGCGGCTACCAGGTCTACTACCTCGGCGCCTTCGGTCTCTTCCTCTTCCGAGTCGGCGGGGAGTGGGACGCCGGCGGCCTTGGCCTCGACTACCTGTTCGAGGGCTGTGCGGTACTCGTCGTGGTACTGCTCGGGGTCGAACTCGCCGCGCAGGGTGTCGATGTAGGAGGAGGCCATGGCCTTCTCCTGGGAGCGGATCTCGACGTCTTCGGGCGGGGCCGCGAAGGCGGCGTCGCGGATCTCGTCCGGCCAGAGCATGACCTGGAGGATCAGGATGTTGTCGACGGTGCGGAGCAGGCCGAGGCTCTCGCGGGAGCGGAGCGCGACCTTGACCAGGGCGTAGAGCTCGGAGCCCTCGAGGGCGTCGCGGAGCAGGACGTACGGCTTGGCGCCGGGGCCGCCGTCGGCCTGCAGGTAGTAGGACTTGCCGAGGTAGAGCGGGTCGACCTGGTCGGCCGGCACGAACTCGAGGACATCGATGACCTTCTTGCTGGTCAGCGGCAGGTCGGCGAAGTCGTCCGGTTCGAGCACGATCATCCGGCCGTCCGGCATCTCGTAGCCCTTGCCGATGTCGGAGTACGGCACTTCTTCACCGTCGATCGAGCAGATCCGCTTGTACCGGATCCGGCCGCCGTCGGCGACGTGCACCTGGCGGAAGGAGATGTCCTTCTCCTCGGTCGCCGAGAACACCTTGATCGGAATCGTCACCATTCCGAACGAGATGGCGCCCTTCCAGATGGCCTGCATGGTCATCAGCTCCCTAAAGTCTGCCGCGGGGTCCCTCCGCGGCCAGCAGATCGGGGATCTCCTGTGTCGCGTACCACATCAGGTCTTCACCCTCGCACGAGTCGAGGGCGAAGACGGCGTCGTCGTCACCGTTCTGCGCCGCCGCCCACAATTCTGCGGCCTTCGCGACGATTTCGGTGGCTCTGGGCTCGTCCAGATGTGCCGAGGCGACCGAGCGCCACGGCACGACTACGTGCAGCTCCAGCCGGGCGTCACCGAGCTCGGCCACCCCGTCGGCGGGCGGGATCGCGCTCACCTCGGCGGACACGACCACCCGGCGGCGCGGGGTCCCCGGGTCGTCGGCGAGCAGGCCGACCGAGGCCCGGGCCGCCTGGGTCATCGCGGCGTACTCGAGCTCTTCGTCCTCGCCCTCGGCGTACCACTCGCGCAGCGCCGGGGTCACGGCGTACACGGTGAGCGGCTGCGGGCCGAACTCGCCCGCGTGACAGGCCTCGTCGAGCAGCCGCAACGTGGATGGGATGTAGACCCTCATTGACCCGCCTTCTTCGTCGTACTGCGGGGTTTCTTCCGTCCCCGGGAGGCCCGGTTGCGGCTGCCCTTGGTGGTGTCGACCAACTCGTCGAGGGCATCGGTCACGCATTGGGCGAAAACAGCCAGATCGGGCATCGCGGTGCGGTCCGCGTTCAGCCCGTAGAACACCTTGCCGTCGTACGACGTGACGCCGACCGACAGGCCCTGACCGGGCATCAACGGCACCACCGGGTACGACGCGAGCATCGGAGCGCCCTGGGCATAGAGGGGGAACTGCGGGCCGGGCACGTTCGTGATCACGACATCGTCGATCGGACGGACCGTGGCGGTGGCGACCCGGGCCGCCAGCGCGTGCAGCGTGGTCGGTGCGAAGCCCGCGATGCCGACCAGCGAGCGGGCGCTGACTGCACGACCGGTGTCCTTGTGGACCTTGGTCTGGTACGAGATCTGGTGCAGGCGCATGACCGGGGAGTTCTCCCCCACCGGCAGCGTCACCGCGGAGGCGATCACGCGGGAACCGAGCGAGGTCGGCTCCTCGTCATCGTCGTCGCGGATGCTGACCGGGACGACCGCGCGCACGTGGCGGGTCGGGCCGACGCCTTCGCCCCGCGTCATCATCCAAGCCCGGACGGCGCCCGCGACGACCGCGAGGATCACGTCGTTGACCGTGCCGCCGTGCATGGCCCGGACCGTCCGGTAGTCCTCGAGGTTGGTCTCGACCGTGGTGAACCGGCGCTGACCCGAGGTCTTCACGTGCAGCGAGCTCTCCTGGGCGTGCTGCCGCGCGGCCAGCGAGCCGACCACGCCGCCAAGGACCTCGCGGACCGAAGTCGAACCGGTCAGGCTGGCCATCTCGGCCCGCGCCAGCTCCAGGGCCGCCGTCGGGTGCTTGGTCGCGTCCGTGAACACACCGAGCAGCAGCTCCAGGGCGGACGGCGGGTGCTCGGGCTGCCAGGTGTCGGTCGGGGTCTCGTTCGGCTTGGCGGTCGCGTCGAGCACGACCTGGCCGATGTCGACCGTGCTGTTGCCGTCGACAAGCGCTTGGTGCGACTTCGCGATGATCGCGAACCGGTCGCCCTGCAGTCCCTCGACCAGATACATCTCCCACAGCGGCCGCGCCCGGTCCAGCCGGCGGGACATGATCCGGGCGACCAGCTCCAGCAGCTGGGCGTGCGTGCCCGGGCGGGGCAGGGCAGAGCGCCGTACGTGGAAGGTGATGTCGAAGTCTTCGTCGTCCACCCAGACCGGGCCGGCGAAACGGCCGGGGATCTGCTGCACGCGCTGCCGGTACCGCGGCACGAAGGCGATCCGGTCCCGGATCAGCGCGACCAGGCTCTCGTAGTCGAACTCGTCGTCACCGTGCACCGGCGGCTCGAAGATGTCGACCGTGCCGACATGCATCGGGGTGGCCGGTGACTCGGCCTTGAGAAAGGTGAGATCCAGCGATGACAGCCGGTCGGGCATGTATGTCACCTTCCTCTCTGGCGGATAGCTTTCCGTCACCCTAGCTGCCCCGCCGGACAGTGGGCTGCGACACTGGCCGGGAAGAGAAAACACGGCCGGGAACACTGAGTCCTCGGTGTTCGTCAGGCAAGAGGGTGCGTCCCGCACCCTGAGAACTGAACAGACCCTTTGAAAGGCCCCTCGACCCATGCGTTCGACGATCGCTCGCGGCACCGCCACCGCACTCCTGCCCGCTCTGGCCGTGTTCGTCCTGGCCGCCTGTGGCAACGAATCCAGTAGTGGCGGCTCCCCCAGCACCCCGACGACCGCCCCGACAACGGCTCCGTCCGACGTACCGACGAACACGCCGACCCCGGGCAAGCCGAACTCGTCCGGCCCCTCGAACACGGCCGACCCGTCCGGTGACCAGGCCGACGTGACGCTCGCCGTCACCGTTGCCAACGGCAAGGTGAACCCGAGCGGCGCCACCGTCAAGGTGAAGGCCGGTCAGTCCGTGCTCGTCACCGCGGTCAGCGACGCCGAGGACGAGCTGCACATCCACGGTTACGACAAGGAGCTCGAGCTCGCCCCGGGCAAGCCCGTGCAGGTGAAGTTCACCGCGGACATGAAGGGCACCTTCGAGGTCGAGACGCACAAGAGCGGCAAGCTGGTCGCGAAGCTCGTCGTTTCGTGACCCCGCTGCTGCTCCCGCTGCACGGGATCGGCGGCCGGCAGGACCTTCCCGTACCGTTCGGCCTCGCGGTCGGCGGTGCGGCGGTCGCCGTCGCGGTCTCGTTCGTCGTACTCGGGCTCGCCTGGCGGACGCCGAAGTACCGGGGTAACGAGTCCGGGAAGCCGTTGCCGACTGCAATCACCCGGACCGTCGACGCGGGGTGGTTCCGCTGGTTGGTGCGGCTGGTCGGGCTGGCGATCTTCCTGTACGCGATGGTCTCGCTGGTGTTCGGCGTGGACCGGCTGACGAACCCGATCTTCGGCTTCATCTACATCCTGCTCTGGGTCGGCCTGGTACCGATCTCGATCCTGCTCGGCCCCGTCTGGCGGACGCTGAACCCACTGCGCACCCTGCACCTGCTGCTCTGCAAGCTCCTGCGGCAACCGCCCTCGAAGGGCGTGCTGACGCTGTCGCCGCGGCTCGGGCTCTGGCCGGCCGCGCTGGGCATCTTCGCGTTCACCTGGCTGGAGCTGGTCGCCCCCGACCGCGCCACCATCCCGGTGCTGCAGGCATGGATCGCGCTCTACGTAGTGATCATCATGTTCGGGGCGATCCTGTTCGGCGACCGCTGGTTCGCGACCGGTGATCCGTTCGAGGTCTACGCCACGCTGATGTCCCGCCTGTCCCCATGGGGCCGCCGGACCGACGGCTCTCTGGTCGTACGGCGTCCGCTGGAGAACCTGGACGGCCTGAAGGCGCAACCGGGGCTCGTAGGCATGGTGGCCGCGCTACTGGGCTCTACCGCGTACGACGGCTTCTCGAACTCGTCAGCGTGGATCGGCTGGGCGCAGAACCAGGACATCTCGATGACCTGGCTCGGCACAGCCGCACTGATCGTGTTCATCCTCTTCGTGCTCGTCACGTACTCAGGTGCCACCCTGCTCGCCGGGCGGCTGTCAGACAGCTCCCGTACGACGTTGCCCGGGCTGTTCGCGCACTCCGTCGTACCGATCGCGCTGGGCTATGTCATCGCGCACTATCTGACGCTGTTCATTCTGGAAGGGCAGCGGACGCTCATCTACCTGAGTGATCCGCTCAGCAACGGCGCCAACGTGTTCGGCACCGGACTGCTCGCGGTGAACACCGGAATCACCAACCACAGCTCAGCAATCTCGGTCATCCAGGTGCTGGCCGTGGTCGGCGGCCACCTGCTCGGCGTCATCTCCGCCCACGACCGGGCCGTCGCCCTGTTCCCCCGCCACAAGGCTCTGGCCGGTCAGCTCCCCCTGCTGATCGTCATGGTCGGCTACACCGCAGGGGGACTTCTCCTACTGTTCTCGTCTTAGTTGTAGGGCACCGTGGCCCAGAGGCCACAGTTGTGCGCATCTGACAGGTTGATCGACCGTACGGCGTGCTGTCCCAGCTCCTGGGCCTGCGCGCCGTGCGGGGTGACCCGCGGCCACGTGACGCCACCAGGGTGGTTCGGGTTCGACGTGTGCGCGAACCGTGTCCAGTAGTCGACCATCTGGTCGGACAGCTTGGTCTGCTCAGGGTTCAGGTCAGCCAGGTGGAACAGGTAGGCCAGCTCCGAGCCATGGTGAGCGCCGTACGGGAAGGCCGGGTTCTCCTCCAGCCCTGTGCTGTTGGGAGCGGACCGGTCCGCGAAGTCGTAGGCGTAGACCGGTACGTGTTTCGCCAGCGCCTGATCAGCTTTGAGCGCCTGACAGGTCCAGCCCGCGTCGGTGAGCGCCGCTGCCCAGACAAGCGCCGCCGTATCGCCGTCCGGCCCCGGATAGACCGCTGCGACCCGAGCGACGTCGTCCGGGAATGCGCCGTGCAGCAGAAACTCTGTATAGATGTCCGGCGTGATCTCGAACTTCTTCGCCAGCGCTCCACCGACGTACAGGCGCATCTCGTCCTTGTTGGTGCCCTGGATCACCGGCACCCGGGCAAAGCGGCCGGCGTCGAGCGCGGCCGACGGCTTCTCCGGAAGCGTCTTGGTGCCGTAGGCAACGAAGGAGAACGAGTTCATCAGGTCGGCGGTGGCGAGCTGCGCGGTCGACTTACCCCGCAGACAAGCCAGTACGTCGGTCGCGCAGCCGAGGCCTGTTGCCGCCTCGGCCCCACCGGCCTCGACGTCGGCGGTCGGCTGCCACGGGTCGTAGACACCGCTGGTGGGATACAACCCGTTGGCCGGGAACCGGGTCCGGCAGGAGCCGCTCTCGATGATCGCCTTGTCGAACAGGCCCTTCGCGGCCGGCGCGGTCAGCTGTGAACAGGTACTCATCCCGCCTGCGGACTCACCGAACAGCGTGACGTTGCCCGGGTCACCACCGAAGAACGCGGCGTTGTGCTTCACCCAGCGCAGCGCGGCCTGCTGGTCCTGCAGTCCGAAATCACCTTCACCCTGGAGCGCCGGGTGACCGAAGAATCCGAAGACGCCCAGCCGGTAGTTGATCGTCACCACGACCACATCACCGCGGGTGGCGAGCTTCGCGGCGTCGTAGTCGCTCCCCGAGCCCATCGTGAACGCACCGCCGTGCACCCACACCATCACCGGCCGCGGACGGCTCGGCTTGGTCGGCGCGGTGACATTGAGGAACAGGCAGTCCTCGGATCCACTGCCATCGAGCTGCACGCACTTCGACCCCGGCTTGGTCGCGTCCCGTACGCCGGTCCAGACGGCTGCACGCTGCGGCGCCTTCCACCGCAGGGCACCGACCGGCGGCGCGGCGTACGAGATGCCCTGGAAGGTGCGGACTCCGTTCTGGTCAACACCGCGAACTGCACCGCGATCGGTCAGGGTGACTGGACCGCTGGTGGTTTCGGCTGCCGACGGGCCGGCCAGTGTCACCGCGGCGAGCGCGGCAAGAACGGTGCCTCCAGCAATCAACCGGGACTTCATCATCCGGAGATCTCCTTTCGGGTGGCCGCGTCGAAGAGCGCGACGAGCTCCTCGGCGTAGGCGGGGACGTCGAGGTCTGTGTGGGTGAAGATCTGCTCGGACGCGCCGCCGAGCGTGGAGCGCAGGGCGACCGCCATCGCGCGCGGGTCGAAGTCGCGGAGCTCGACGGCGGCCTGGCCGGCGCGGAAGATGCCGATGACCTCTTCGTACTCCGGCTCGTGGATGAGCGGTCCGAGCACCAGGCGGCCGTCAGGATCGCGGAAGTTGTTCCAGATCTCGCGCAGCGCGAGCACCTCACGCCGGTCGGCGGCGTACCAGTCGAGGCTGGCCCGGATGAAGGTGGCGATCTTCTCGGCGGGCGCGTCGACCGCGGCCATCCGGGGCCGGATCGCGGCTTTCGCGCGATCGAAGACGCGGTCGACGATGGCCTGCATCAGCTCGTCTTTGGCGGTGAAGTGGTACGAGATCAGGCGAGTACTGCTCAGCTCGGCCCGCTCGGCGATCCGCGCGTACGACGTGTGTTGATAGCCGAGGTCGACCAGACACTCCACGGCCGCGGCCATGATCTGGGTACGCCGAGCCTCAGCAGTGACCGACCTTTTTACCTGCACAGGTAATTTCTACCATAGGCAGGTAAAATTCAGCTCTCAGTAGATGTGGAGCGGGTGAGACCGCGGCTGGTGATCGCGAGGACGATGAACGCGATCAGGCCGAGGATCAGGTGCGAGTTGCCCGGGATCGACTGCCAGAACGTCCAGCTCAGCTCGCGGTCGTCGCGGTACGGGACCCACCAGATCGAGCGCAGGACGAACAGGCCGTACCAGAGGACGCCGGCGACGACGGCCGGGTTCAGGCCCCAGACGCGGTTGACGCCGCGGATCAGGCTGATGCCCAGCGGGATGATCCAGACCCAGTGGTGGCTCCACGAGATCGGTGAGGCGAAGAGGACGGCCAGGGCCATCACGGCGATCGCGGTGACGCGCTCGTCGGCCAGCCAGTACTTGCGAGCCAGCCAGAGCACGGCCAGGCCGACGATGACCGAGGCTACGAACCAGGTCGGCTGCACCCAGCTCGCCGTGTTGCCGAGGCGGTGCAGGAAGCCGTTCAGTGACTGGTTGCCCGAGTAGGCGATGCCGCCGACCCGGTTGGCGTCGAAGACGACCTCGGTCCAGTACCGCCAGGACTGCTTCGGCGCGAACGCGAAGCCGATCGCGATCGTGGTGAGCAGGCCGAGGAGCGCGTTCCGCAGGGCCTTCCACTGCTTGGTTACCACGAGCAGCGCGAGGATCGGCACCGGGGTCAGCTTGATGCCGATCGTGACGCCCAGCCAGAAACCGCGCAGCCGCGCGTCGTTCGGCCGGATCAGGTCCAGCACGATCATTGCCACCAGCATCAAGTTGATCTGGCCGAAGTCGATCGTGGCCCAGACCGGCTCGAGCACCAGGGACAAGATGGTCAGCGCCACCAGCACCACGGTCCGCTTGCGCAGGGTGACGAAGGACCAGAAGGTCTTCGGCAGGCTCGCGCGCCAGATCAGCGTCAGGCACAGCACGGACGCGGTGGTCCAGACGACCAGGGCGACGCCCCACGGCACGATGGCCAGCGGGACCATCGCGATCGCCGCGAACGGCGGGTACGTGAACGGGAGGCCGATCCCCGGCAGCTTCGCGTCGTACAGGGCGGGTCCGTGCAGCAGCGCGTCACCGCCGAGCCGGTACACGCGCAGGTCGATCATGCCGTGGTACTTGCCACCGATCCACGCGCCGAGCGCGACCAGGACCGCGGCGGCGAGGATCCAGAGCAGCATCCGGCGCCTGTCGAGCGGGCGGGATGCGGGGGTGGTGGTCGTCGTCGTGCTCACGTCAGGTCTGCTCCGAACAGGGACTCCAGCTCGCGCCGGGTCTCGTCGTACGAGGTGTGCAGGATGCCGGTCATGCCGACGGCTCGGGCGCCGTCGACGTTCACTTGAAGGTCGTCAACAAAGACGCACTCGGCGGGCGGAAGGTTCACCCGGCCGGCGGCGAGCAGGAAGATCTCCGGCTCGGGTTTGCGCAGGCCGACCTCACCGGAGATCACGATGTCGTCGAACATCCCGTCCCAGGTGTCGCGGGGGTAGGTGTTGCCCCACGAGTTCGACAGCAGGGCGGTCCGGATGCCGAGCGCCTTGGCCCGGCGGACCAGCGCGTTCATCGCCGGGACGTGCTCGAAGTGCGCGAACATCCGCTCCATCAGGCCTTCCGACGGCACCTGGGTGCCGTCCGGCCGGATCAGGATGGTCGCGAGCTTGCGCTCGAAATCCGGTACGGCGATCTGTCCGCGCTCCAGCGCGTGCACCGGATTGATCTCGGCCGCGCCGGCATCGACCGGCAGCCAGGCCATGATCGCCTTGACGTACTCGTCGAAGTCGAACCCGTCCAGCTCGGCCCAGCGCCGCAACGCCGTATCCAGACCGGAGGTCAGCACGCCACCCCAGTCCACCAGCAACCCACGGGGTACCGCGCCGACCTCTGCCATGGCCGTCAGCCTACTCAGGACAAGCTCGGGCTCACTGACGTGGTCCCGGTCGTGACTGTCAGTGCTTGTACTCGATGGAGATGTCGCCGGACGACGTCTTCGCCTTGATGCTGCGGCTGGAGGCGGGGTCGACCTTCACCTCCGGCTCGTAGTCGCCGGAGGAGGTAGCGGTCTCGACCTTGTACGTCTCGTCGCCCGCGGGCACGGTGATCGTCACCTCGCCCGAGCTGGCCTTCGTGTCCACCGACTGCGGCGCACTGGCGAACTCCAGATCCGCGCTCCCCGAGCTGCTCTTGGTGGTGACCGTGCTCGCGGTCAGCGCATCGCCCTCGATACTTCCGGAGCTGGTCTCCATCCGCAGCGAGCCGCCCAGACCCTGCGCGGCGATGTTGCCCGAGTTGGTCTTCAGCTCGGTCTCGCCGGACATCCCGGACACCTTGATCTGGCCGCTGTTGTTCTTCACCGTCAGCTTCACGTCGCGCGGCACCGTCAGCACGTACGTCGTCTTGCAGCCGAAGGAGAGGAAGCCGCAGTTGGTGTCCTTGAGCTCCAGCTTGCCGTCCTTGAAGGTGTCGCTCGGAGCGGACCCGAACGCGTTCCGCTCGAACTGCCGGTCGACCGTGAGCTGATCCCCGTCGCCCGGCCGGATCTCGACACTGGTCGAACCGCCCTCGACGACCAGCGACCGATCGTCCAGTTTGTAGGTGCTCTGCCCGTTCTTGGCGCCCTCGGTCAGACCGGTGAGCGCCCAGTAGATCCCACCCAGGATGAGCGCGACCGAGATCGCGATCCCGTACCGCCGCTCGGCACTCATCGGCGGCCGCCCCTGCACCTCGGACATCAGTCTCCTCTTTCCGTCTCCAGTGGCCCGAGTCTGAAGTTGCTTGATGGTAGGCGGTGTTCAGGTGCGTGCATCGTGGTGACGGAGAAGCTGCCTCGATGCTCTTTATCGTGGCAGTTTCTCCGGTGCCGCGAGGTGCGTGCCTGGGCGCCGCCTACGTCAAGGAACTTCGGACTCGGGTCACTAGCAGCCTGTCAGATCATCGGGCCGCTGTCGGTGGGGTTAACCCCCATATCTCCCTGGCCAGAACCCTGGGCTAGCGGACGAACGTCTGGTCGATCGAGACGGCCAACTGCTGCAGGGACTTGCGGAGCTTGCTGGACTTCGCGGCCTCGGCCAGGCTGCGGCCGTGCGCCATCGCCGCGTCCACCGCACTCAGGTCGTAGGGAAGCAACGCCGACGCCTGGAGGCCGGCGTACTGGCTGAGGGCGTCGGCGACCGCGTCGGACGGTGAGCTGCCCAGCGAGCCGGAGCGGATCCGGTTCACCACGATGCGCAGGGTGACCGAGGGTACGAGCCCGCGGAGCTCGTGGATCGCGCGGATCAGCCGAGTCAGGCCGACCGGGTCCGCCGACCCCACGACGATCACCTCATCGGCCTCCTCCAGGGTCGCGACGGTGGCGCCATTGCGACGCGGCGCGAGGGAGTCGAACGAGATCTCTTCATCCGTCTCGATGCAGAACCCGAGATCGACGACCGTGCACGGTGACAGCAGCCGCGCCGAAGACCAGATCGCCTCGACCGCAGCCGGGCGCAGCTCCGTCCAGCGGTCGGCGCGGCTGAGCCCGGTGAGCACCATCAGATGCGGCTCCACCTGCCGGGCGTGCTTGGCCAGCGTCATCAGATCCAGCGTCCCGCTCGATGCGGAGCGTGCCGCGGCGGCCAGGCCGGAGGTCTCGTCGAGCATCCCGAGCTGCTGCGCGACGGTGCCGCCGTACACGTCGCAGTCAGCGAGAAGGGTGGGCAATCCTCTGGCTGCAAGCTCGGAGGCCAGGCCGACCGCGACCGTCGTCCGGCCCGGTGCGCCGGTCGGGCCCCAGACCGCGATGATCCGGCCGCTGCCCGCGGCGTACTCGGGTGGCTCGGTCCGCAGGCCGGTCTCCCCCGTGCTCGGCACGAAGCCGCCGGCGAAATGCGACAACGCGATCGGCGGACCCGCTTCGACCGCATCACTGATCGCGCGCCCCAGATCCTCCGGACTGACATCAGCAGGCAGGATCCGCTCGATCCCCATCCGGCTGAGCCGGTCCTCGGGCCCGAATGCTGCACCGGTTTCACTCGGATCGACCAGAGCCAGTACGGCGATGCCGCGCGCATGCAGAGCGGACACCGCATCGGAACTCAGCCGCGCGAGGTCGTCGGCGAGCAGGACCGCCCTCGCCTGACCGCTCGCGGCAGCTGCCATCACATCCGCGATGTCGACGCACCGCCGGACGACGCGGATGCCCGGTGCCCGCTCGGTCCGGCGTACGACGTCTGCCTCCCATGGCGCACCAGTCACCGCCAGCAGGACCGGAATCGCCATCAGGCCGCCCGCCGGACCAGCGTCGGCTCTCCTTGGCTCATCGCGGTCAGGGCATCCGGGAGCTTCCGCAGGTCCTTCGGCGTCAGCGCGACCAGCACCTGACGGCGGGCCGATCCGCCCGCGACGCCCTTCACCGCATCGATCTGCAGGACGCGGATGTTGCTCCACAGCAGCTTGGCCGCCTGGTCCTCGTCCTTCGGCACGACCCAGATGTCGACCCGGTCGCCATCCGCCGTGTCACCAGGCAGTCTGCCGGTCGCCACCGACAGCGGCAGCTCGGTCCGATCACTCTCAGCCTGCGGTACGGCGGCGTCGCGCGGAAGGAACTCACCGGCCGCGACCGCCCGGGCCACGACCAAACCCTTCAGCTCGGCGCCGGCAGCGACGTACATCGCGGCGTCCTGACCGCTGGTGAAACGGACGCGCACGGTGGTGAGGTCGTCGCCGGTCAGCTTGGTCCCGGCGGCCAGGTCGCGCTTGGCGGCCCAGATCGTGCTGGTGTCGTCGGCGGAGGAGAGCAGCTTGGCGCCGACCAGGGCGGTGATGGCGACGAGAAGGACGCCCAGGACCAGGCGGCCGTCTCTCCAGCGCGCCTTCCGGTTGCGCTGCGCCGGGATCGAAGGCGCTCCGAACCTTGGTGTGTCGACCACGTCAGATCCCCCAGTCGTTCGATCGCTGCTGTGGACATTCTGCCGTGATTCCGCACTTACCGTGAGCATTTATCCACAGGCTGTCATACTGGGGACAAACTTGGTCAGGCCGCTGTGAACCGTGGCAAACTGACGGAACCAGCTGCTACCCGAAGGAGTCCGGAACGATGTCGGCACCGCGTTTTCTCCAGCTCGCCGACGTCGCCGAGGTCCTGAACATCTCCGCCAACCAGGTCTACGCGCTGGTCCGCCGCGGTGACATCCCCGCGGTCAAGATCGGCGGCCGCGGCCAGTGGCGGGTCGAGGCGACCGAGCTGGAGAAGTACATCGAGCGTCTCTACACGGAAACCAAGCAGTTCATCGACACCCACCCGTTCGGCGAAGAGGCCGAGACATCGGAGGACGCGCAGCACTAGTGGTGTGTCGCGTCTAAAACTTGAGTGCTGGCGGTGTCCAGGTGGGTGCATCGCAAGGCGGAGGGAAGGGCTCGATGTTTTTCCATCGTGCCCTTTCCTCCAACGCAGCGAGGTGCCCGCCTGGGCGCCGCCAGTGCCAAGATTTAGACGCGACACACCACTAGCGTCTGCGGACTGCTTGGAGTGCTTGGGTCGGGATGAGTCTGACGTTGTAGACCTCTGAGCGGCGGCGAGGTGCGTCGAGCGGGTGCTCCGCGACCTCGAGGAAGTCGGCGCCGACGCGGTCGATCGTGCCGGTGATCGGGATTCCGCCGCAGAAAACCGTGACTAATGAGCGGTCGCGCGCTATCCCACGGAGCAGGTGCGCCAGGCCCAGCTTCCCCGCCACCGCGCCAACGGCCGGCTCGGCCCATGGTCCGAGTCGGTGAACCGCGACCAGGGCGCTGACCGGCACGAGCCATTCCTCGCGGCCGGCCTCGATCAGGAGGCAGTCCTTGCCAACGCGGGTGAGCAGACCCTGGAGCGGTTCGGTCCCGGTGAGTTCGATCCGGATGACTGAATCGACGGCACCCCGGAGCCGGTCGAGCACCGTGATCTTGCTGAGCTCGGTCCGGATCCGGTCGGCGACCTCGCCGTACAGGTCGCCTTCCTGGAGCGCGTCGAACTGCGACTCCAGGTCCTCGAACAGCGCATCCCACCGCATATCTGCCAACTTACCGTGCTGGGATCTGCACGCTCGGTGACATCTGCACTTGCAAACTGTCAGTAGTTGCGGTCTATAGTGATCAAGCCGAAGCAAACTAAAGCAAACTCATAGATCGGAGGTGAAGAGGATGATTCGAGGGGCTAAGAACCTGCTGCTGGTCGGCGCCTTGGTGGTTGTCGGGCTGGGACTGCGCTGGATGACGGGCGGCACGCTCGCCGCGATGAACAGTCAGGATCTGGATTCGCTGACCGTGCTTGCGGTCGGCGCGGTTGCTTGGGTCGCCTACGGCTGGCTTGTCCTCGCGGCGGTGGCTACCGCGCTGGAGCAGCTGCCTGGTGCGATCGGTGCGGCGGCTGGGGTGCTTGCTACGCGGATCACCTCTGCGACCTCCCGGGCGCTGCTCCGCTCTGCGCTGGGCGTCGCGGCAGTCACCCCGCTTACGGTCGGGGTCGCCCATGCGAACTCGCCGCACACCTGGAGCGCTCCGGCGACGTCGGTTGGGATCGAGGGTGGTGGTTCCGACTTCCGAGCTACCGAGCCGCGGTCCACGGTTCAGCTCGGCGCTCCGCGGAACGGCGTACGGGCGGGGGCTGGTGTGCCGCAAGCGCGGCTCGCTGGGGCCCCGAGCCCGGCGAGCAGTCGCATCACCGTGCCGGACCGGCCTGGGACAGGCGCTCCGACGCGCTACACGGACCTGCGGTCTGGGCGTGGAGTGAACCTGCCAGCGCGGGTCACTGTGCAGGCCGGGGACACGCTCTGGGACCTTGCCGCGCACGAGCTCGGGCCGCGCGCCACCAACGAGCAGATCGCCGTGCGCTGGCCGCAGTGGTACGCCGCGAACCGGCAGGTGATCGGTGCTGATCCGAACCTCATCCTCCCCGGCCAAGTACTGCGAGTGCCGCGCACACACCAGGAGCAGTGACATGAGCCAGATGCCGAGCAGTGCGGAGTACCAAGAGGTCTTGCGGCGACGGCGGCTGGACGTCGTACCGCCGATTGACGAGACCCGGCCGGGTCTTCCGGAGGCACGCGCCTGGGGTGGCCGGCTCGCGCAGGCGGTGTCGGAGGTTCTGGCGGGAGATCGTCCGGTGGCGCAGCTGGTCCGGTTCACCGACGAGGAGGTGTTCGTCGAGCTCAACCGGCGCGTGCGGGTGCTGGGGCTGACGACTACGGCAGGCGGTCGCGGTACGAAGGAACGGTGCGCATTGCGGTCGGTGCGGGTCTGTCGGCCGAGCTCGGAGGTCGCAGAGATCGCCGCACACGTCCGGCACGGCGGACGCCACCGGGCGATCGCCTTGCGGATGGAGATCCGTCGCAACCGCTGGGTGTGCACCGCTCTCGAGATCGGCTGAGGCAAGGGACTTTTCGGGCAATGCAGACGGTCATTCGGGATCGGGCCGAACAAACCGCCTGGTCCAGGAGTCCTTAGAGCGCAATGTGATCGTGTGGTTCTCGTCATGTGACTGGTGGGCGTTCGGCGTACCGTTGCCGAGTCGGTCGCCAGGCCGGAGTCGTTCGGGGGAACGAAAATGCGTGAGAGCAATATCAAGGTGGGGCGGGTTGCACGGCCGGCGTCCACTGGGGTGATGCCAGATCGTGAGCCCGCCGACCCCGGTGAGGTGACCTTCGCCTGGCGAATCGGTCTCGACGAACTGAGCGCGACAGAGCGCGCCCGCGTCGCCCCGACCGCGCGTCGACGACGCTGGTCCGAGCGAGTGCCCGCCCTGTACCCGGTGGCGGTGCGCTACCACCGCGCCCGCAAACGCGTCGAGTGGATGCGAGGCAGTACGGCGTACGCGCGGGAGCGGCGTACTGCCGATCTGCCGGTGCGCGTGAAGCGGCACAAGTCGCTGCTGTTGCGGCAGCTCGGTGAGACCGAGATGTGGATGCAGCACAACAAGGTGACCAACCTGCGGCTCGCGTGTGAGCAGGTCGACGGTCTGGTCATCCGGCCCGGCGAGACGTTCTCCTTCAATCAAGTTGTCGGGAACGCGACACGTCGCAAGGGCTATCTCAAAGGGATGCGGCTGTCGAACGGCCAGGCGCGCCCGGGCATCGGCGGTGGTATCTGCCAGCTCGCGAACCTGCTGCACTGGATGGTGCTGCACTCGCCGCTGACGGTGACCCAGCGATCCACCCACAGCTTCGATCCGTTCCCCGACAACGGCCGCGTGCTGCCGTGGGGCGTCGGGTGCAGCATCGTCTACAACTACGTGGACCTGCAGTTCCGCAACGACACCGAGCAGACGTTCCAGCTCCGGGTCGGGGTGAGCGATCGGTACCTCGAGGGTGAGATTCTCACCGACGTTCCGGCGGCGACGTCGTACCGGGTGTTCGCGCAGGGCGAGCGATTCCTGCGGGCCGGCACCGACTACTTCCGGCGCAACGAGATCTGGCGGACGGTGATCGACCGGCGGACCGGGCGGACCACCGCCGAGGAGCTCGTCCGGGAGAACGTTGCCCTGGTCAAGTATGTGCCGACCGGCGTGACCGTGTACGACGTGGTGGACTGACACCGCGATAGATTCGGAGCCATGTCTTCGTACGGTCCGCCCGGTGGTCAGCAGTACCCGCAGCAGCAGTACGAAACCCTGCAGTACGGCGGCCCGCCCCGGCCGCCGCGGCGTGGACCGTCGCCGCTGCTGATCGGCGGGATCGTCGGTGGAGTCGTGGTTGCCGTCGTGATCGCCGCGCTCGTGATCAGCAGTCTCCTGCGCGGCGGCTCCGCGGAGCCGCCGCCTGCTGCCGGACCGAAGACCGTCACGCTGGGCGGCGACTCACCCGGCCAGGCGAAGGCGCTGACTGAAGCGCTGACCGCGTCGAAGATGGAGTGCTCCGTGCGCTTCACCGTCAACGACGGTGGCCTGGCCGGCTGCTTCCTGTGGACGGACCGGGGCCACACACAGAGCGAGGTGCGCTTCCAGTACCGCACCGACGGGACTGTGATCGCGGTCAACGCGCAGTCGCTCAAAGCGGACGCCCTCAGGCCGCTGATCGCCACTCTGGCGGGTGTGGTCTTCCCTGCCGACCAGGACCCGGTGAACCAGGCCTTTGGCACCGACCGGGGCAAGTTCGACGGCAGCTGGGGCACCTACAACACCAGCACCGGAACCATCACCCGATTCGTTGCCGGCAAGTCCGGTGCGAGCCCGCTGAGCCCGCCGCGACTCAAAGCCGACACCCCCTCAAGTGCGGCAGCAACCGCCCTCAAGGCCAAGGGCTTCACCTGCGACGAGTCCGACGAGGACTGCAAGAACACCTTCCCCAGCTACAACAAACACACCGGCGACCTCACCATCCGCACCACCGGCCTCGGCTCGGACGGCATCTCCTACCTAATCGCCTCGGTCTCCGACACCTCCAAGGACGCCCTGGAGTCGGCGAACTACGACGCCTTCGCCGCCCTGATCGAAACCGCCTTCAACGTAGTCCACGGCCCCGGAACCGCCGCGGTCCGCGAGTGGATCACCAAAAACACCGACGGCGAATCACACACCGCCTACGTCAGCGGCTGGCGAGTAGAACTAGTCGTCAACTACGGCTCCCCCTACGAACCAAACCTCCCCGGCTACATCCACGCCACCATGTACACCGACTCCCTCTGGACCACCCCGGACCAGTAGATGAGGCTGCTGCTGAGTTCCTGGTTCCTGACCGCCGACACCCGACCGCCGGCGCTGCCCAGCGCCACCGGCCGGGCTGGCATCGTCCTGAACGCACTCGACCAGTACGGCGACTCGCGCACCCGCGACTACGCCCGCGAATGCCACGCCCTGGAAAGCTTCGGCTACACGTGCGAAGAGCTCGATCTGCGAGACTACTTCACCGCTCCCGAGAGTCTCCAAGCCCGCGTGGCCGACCTCGACCTCGTCTGGGCCTTGGGTGGCAACGCGTTTGTCCTGGCCCGCGCCATGACCCAAGCCCGCCTGGGCGACGCCCTCCACGCGCAACTGCACCGGCCCGAGTTCGTGTACGGCGGCTACTCAGCAGGAGCCTGTGTCGCCGGGCCGGACCTCCAGGGCATCGACCTCATGGACGATCCCACCGTCCTGCCCGACGGCTATTCACCAGCCGTCGCACCAGACTGCCTGCAGCTCGTGCCCTACCGAATCGTTCCCCATTGGCGATCCGACCACCCAGAGACCGAAGGCGCGGACCGAGCCGCCGCCCATCTCACGGAACGCGGTCTCCCCCACCGCTGCCTACGCGACGGCGAGACGCTAACCGACGTACCAACCAACGGGTAGTAGTCCGCTGGTCGGCGGGATGCAGCGTCTCCCACCGCGCAACACCACCAACCACTACCCGTTCTGAACCGTTCCCGCTTCGGTGGACACCGGGGGTAGCTGCCCGATTCGTCGGGAGTTTGTAGATGGGTTCGACTCGTCGTAGTTTCAGTGAGGAGTACAAGCGCGAGGCGGTGGGTTTCGTGCTTGCTGGTGGCCGGTCGGTTGCTGAGGTCGCGCGCAATATCGGTGTTCACGAGATGACGTTGGGTAGATGGGTGAAGAAAGCTAAAGACTCCGAGGAGCCGGCGGTGCCTGATGATGGCCCGTTGGGTGAGTCCGAGCGGCTGGAGCTGATCCGGTTGCGGGAACAGGCCAAGAATGACAAGGCCGCGATTGCCGAGCTGCAGATGCAGGTCGAGTTCGCGAAAAAAGTAGCGACCTGGTTCGCGAAAGGAAAGCAGTGATTTTCGCTGCTGTCGCGGATTGGGCTGATTCCGATGTTTATCCGGTGGCGTTCATGTGCGCCGAGCTGGGTGTCTCCAGGTCGGGCTACTACGCCTGGCGCAAAGCTGCCCCGTCGCAGCACCAGACCGACGACGAGGCGTTGATGGTGCTCCTGCGGCATCTGCATGCTCAGGCGCGCGGGAACCCTGGCGTGCGGCGGATGCGCGCGGAGCTGGCCGCTGCCGGGCACCGGGTCGGGCACAAGCGCGTCTACCGTCTGATGCGGCTGGCCGGGCTGCGTGGCCGGCATCCGAAGGCCTGGAAGCGAACCACGGTCCACGGCGACCATCCAGTCAACGCACCAGACCTGATCGACCGCTCGTTCACTGCTGACGAACTGAACCAGAAGTGGTGCGGAGACATCACCTACGTCAAGACCTGGACCGGCTGGGCCTACGTCGCGACCGTGATCGACCTGCATTCGCGCGCCATCATCGGCTACGCGATCGCCGACCACATGCGCACCAGCCTCGTCACCGACGCGCTCGACATGGCCATCGCGAACCGGAAACCATCGGCCGGTGTCATCTTCCATTCCGACCGCGGCACACAATACACATCCAGCGAATTCGACCGGTACTGCACAAAAGCCGGAATCCGCAGATCGCTCGGCCGGACCGGGATCTGTTACGACAATGCGGTATCCGAATCAACATTCGCGACTTACAAGAAAGAACTCATCCACACCCGGCCCTGGCCGGACCTTAAAACCCTCACGGCCGCAACAATCGACTGGGTAGATGACTACTTCAACACTATCCGCCGTCACTCCACTCTCGGATATTTGACACCCCGAGAATACGAGCTAGGGTTCAGAGAAATCAACCAACTGGCAGCCTAAACCGGCGTCCAAAAAAGCGGGAACACTCCATTCGTCGGTACACCCGCGGCTGCAACCGTCGTCGGGCAGGCGGTCGGCCCCGCGCCACCAGTGGTGGCGCGGGGCATCGGGACTGGGGAGACTTACCTGTCGTTTTCGGGAGGTAAGTCTCCCCAGTCCGCCATCACTGCCCCGCCGAGTGGCGCCACCGTGCAAACAGCACCCGAGTGGACGCGCGGCACCTCAAACAGCCCGAACTGCGCCACCAACCACCGCGACGGGTCAGCCACCAAGCCTCGTCACCACCCTCCTCAGCCATAGCCCGTCAGCCATCGGCAACGTGCACCCCTGGTCACCGGCCTCGCCACCCGGCCCAGCCACCAGCAACCCCAGCCACCCGCTTCAGGAAAACTAGCCGCAGCGACGACCAGCCACCACCCACCCCACCGGCCGAATCCGAGCGGCCGGACGGGACGAGCACCTTCGGGGCGGTGGGGCTCCTGCCCAAGCGAAGTGCCCAGCCACCCACGTGGTGTACGCGGCCAACCAGTCAGGACAGGCCCGTACACCACCGGCGACCGTGCTCACCACGACGCGCCATCGGAGTGCGCAGATCTCCGTCCACCCCGGGCAGTACATCTTTGTGGTGATCTGCTGCCGCTGGGTGGCAGTAGATCACCACAAAGCCGCGTTTCGCCGCTGCGGACCGCCCTTGATGAGAGCCGTGGCGGGGTTGTCGGTGGGAGGTTGCACACTGGTGGGGTGACTGTGGAGCCCTATCGCGAACGACCTGCGCTGTTGGCTGGGGCCTCGGTGTGGACTCGGACCGCGCCGGGTGGGGAGTACCTGATTTTGCCTGATGGGTGCATGGATTTGTTGTTGATGGATGACGAGCTGGTGGTGGCTGGGCCGGATTCTCGGGCTTGGACTGGGGCAGCGGTGGCGGGGACCCGGTTTGCGGGGGTTCGGTTTGCGCCGGGGGACGCGCCGGCGTTTCTTGGGGTGCCGGCGAATGCGTTGCTGAATGATCGGGTGCCGTTGAGCGAGTTGTGGTCGCGGGGGCGGAGCCGTCGGCTGGCGGATCGGGTTCGGCGGGCGGGTGATCCGGCGGGTGAGTTGGATCGGGCGGTGGCTGAGTTGATGGGCACGCCGGCGGATCGTTTGGCTCAGCAGGTGTTTCGCCGAGTTCGCACCGAGGGCGGTGTGGCGGGGCTTGCGCGGGGGTTGGGGATTTCGGAGCGGCAGCTGCATCGACGGTGTCTGGCGGCGTTCGGGTATGGCCCGAAGATGCTCGATCGGGTGCTGCGGATGAACGCGGCGCTGGACCGGGCCCGGACCGGGCGAGCCCTGGCAGAGGTGGCTGCGGTCAGTGGGTATGCGGACCAGGCGCACTTCACTCGCGAGGTGAAAGCCCTCACGGGCCTGGCGCCCAAGACGCTGCTGGCATGAGCGAACCACAAGCGACGGTTCTCCGGCACAACCCGTTGAACGCGGTGACCGAGACCGTCGAGCGGCTCACGTACACAGATGGCCGTACGGCGATTCGCAAGCGGCTGCGACGTCCAGTCGGGGCGAGCGGAGATCCGTGGGCGGCGTCCGACGATCCTCGGCACTGGAACTACTGGCGCCGCGAGGTCGAGGTCTACCGCGACGAAACCCTGCGAACGGACCTCGCGGCAGCTGGCCTGGTGTTGCCGGAGGCTGACATCGCGGAGGACGACATCGGCGCCGTGTTGGTGATGGAGGATGTGGTCGGCCTTCCCGGGACCGAGTTCGGGCTGACCGAGCATGGCGAGCTGGCGCGAGCTTGTGGTCGCTGGCAGGCGAAGCCCGCGGAGCAGCACAACTGGCTGAGCAAAGGGTTTCTGCGCGACTACTCCACCACCCGCCAGGTGCCGTGGGAGCTGGCGGACGATGACGACGCCTGGAAGCAACCGCTCATCGCAGAGACCTGGCCAGCTGGTCTGAGGACCGCGTGGCGAGACCTGCTGGCCAATCGTGAGCACCTGCTGCGACTGGTGGAGACTCTGCCCCGGGCGCGCTGCCATCTGGACCTGTGGGTGTCGAACGTGATCCAGCGCCCCACCGGCGAGTTCGCCTTGCTCGACTGGGCTTTCACCGGCGACGGCGCTCTCGGCGAAGACATCGGGAACCACATCCCCGATGCCGTCTTCGACCTGTTCTGGCCGGCCGAACAACACGCGGAGCTCGCCGACACCTGCATCACCAGCTACCTCGCCGGACTCGACGAAGCAGGCTGGCGCGGCGACAGCGACGTCGTACGGCGGGCTGTGCTCGCGTCGGGGGTCAAGTACGCGTGGTTGCTGCCACATCTCCTCGGCCGCGCGTCGCTCGAGTCCCATCAGGCCTACCACCAGCAGGCAGACAGCCGGCACCTCTACGACCAGCGTGGGCAGGCGCTCGCGTTCGTCGCCGACTGGTGCGCCCAGGCACTCAGCTGAGCAGGATGGCGAAACCACCGGCCGGTACGACGTTGCGCGGGCCGGTGGAGAGTTGCCCGGATGGCGTGTAGCAGTAGGCGGTCCCGCCACGGACACGTTGTGGGTGCGGACCGACGTTCGTGATGAGGGTTGCCGGGCCGGCGTGCATTGTGCTGAGCAGTGGCAGGAGCAGCAGTACGTCGATCTCCGCGGACCCGCTCGCCGCAGCGGTCAGCCGGGTGGCACTCGCCGGGAAGGTAGTCGGCAAGGTGACCGACTGAAGGACGCCCGGCGCTGCCGAGATGCCCTGTGCACCCGCAGTCCCGTGATCGATCGTCCCCAGCCTCCGGCTGCCAGACGTCCATGTTGTGTGGCCGATGGCAGGGTTGTCGATCAGGTTCACCACTGGGAGGACATAGCGCGGCTGAGAGGCCACGGGCAGGTCCCAGCTGGCGGACTGGCCGTCAGACAGGTGCAGGTAGGCGTTGCTGCTCCACTGCGACTCTCCAGTCCAGGCTGACGGCGGAGTCACCACCTGACCGGTGCCGCTCGCGGACTCGGCCTCCACCAGCCGCAGTCCGTCGTACGTCGGCTTGGTCAGTCGACGGGCGAGCCGCGCGATGGCCGGGGCGGCGTCCAGCGCGAGCATCGAGAGCAGTCCGTGGATGGTCGACTCGGCGCCTGAGTTGCGGTTGACCGTTCCGTCGGCCGCGAGACCGTCGTACGTGCGACCGGTGGCAGCGTCGTACATCGGGATGCCGGCGCGGTTCGCGCCGAAGTACCAGCCGGCGACGAAGGCGGCGAGCTGCCGGGTGCCGGGGCGGTCGACGGCGAGTAGGCCCTGCAGGCGGGCGTCGACGCCGTACGCGATCTGGGTCCGGTCGATCGGTGCGGGCAGCCAGCCGTTGTCCGGCCCGCCGGCCGTCAGCAGCAACGGAGTGAACCCAGCGGTGTCAGCGATCGCAGGCTCCAGCAACTGGCCGGACCTCAGCACAGCGGACGCCGCCGCCAGGGCGGACGGCATCTGCGCACCCCACGCGTGCCACATCGAGATCGTCTCTGCCGACGGCAGCAGCGCACGGAACGGCCACTGCCGCGTCGAACCGGCGCTTAACGCCGCAATCCCTTCGGCGAACTGACTCAGCGCCCGCCGAGCAGCAGTAGAGCCTCCAGCGCGGACATACGCCGCCAGGCCGAGGACAGCCTCCGACGTCGCGTCCGCACCGTTCACGATCAGCCAGGCCGGAAGCCGCCGCCCGTCGACCACGTTCCACCGGCCGTACCGCACCAGCACCTGACGCTCCAGAGCTCGCACAGCCAGGTCGAGCCGAGTCTTCAAGAACGCAGCGAAAGGACCGTCGACGTGCCGGAAGACCTCGTAGCCCTCCCCCAGCGCCCACACCGTTCGGGCCAGCCAGAAGGACGGTCCGGAATCGGACGGGTCCGGCAGCTCGACCGGATCCGCGCTGGGGTTCAGAGTCCCGTCAGGCTGCATCCAGAGGACCACGTTGCCGTTCGGAGACTGCAGGTAGGTCAGGCCGCGCAGGAGATCGCGAGCAGTGGCCAGACCAGAGCCGAAGAGGCGGTGGTGGCGCAGGTAGACGACAGCTGCGCGGGCGATGTCGTCGGCGTTGTACGCGCCCTGACCGTAGGTGTCCGTCGCGGCGTCGTAGGTGCCGCCTCCGATCCGCCGGTACGAGCCGTCGGCCTGGCGATCGGCGTACGTCCAGAGCAGACCGATCGGTCCGCTGCCGTAGGTGCTGTGACCGGGCGTGGCCGGCGGAGGGACCGCGGTACGGAGGAAGTCGAGGTGCGCGAGGTTGGTCAACCGCGGTGAGCCAACAGCCACAGCCGGGAGGGCGGTGGTGCCGACGGCAACGGCTGCCGCGGCGAGGACGGTGCGCCGGGTTGGGCTCATGCGAGCCGGTCCAGCCGAGCGACGCCTATGGCCGCGTCGGCCATGCCATAGAAGACGTACCGGACGCCGTCGACCTCCTCGATCGCGGTCGGGAACACGACGTTGCCGACCGTTCCGACCTTCTCTTCCTCGGTCTCCGGAACGAGGATCGGCTCGCTGGTCCGGGCGATCACCCGCGTCACGTCATCGGGGTCGAGCAGCAGCGCGCCGGCCGCGTAACAGACCTTCTGGGTGGTCGGATCGAATCCCTCGGGCTGCTCACCGGTGACACCGTGATGGATCACCAGCCAGCCTTCCGGTACGCGCAGCGGGGCCGGCCCGGCGCCGATCTTCAGCTCCTCGAACGGGTACTCCGACATCGCGACCAGCCGGTGGTTCCGCAGATGGACAAGGTTGTGAATGTCTTCCGCCACCGCGGAGACCGGCACGAACGAAATCCAGATTCCCGGGCGTTCGTCGGTCACGCCGGCCGGCAGGTGCACACCCTCGCCCGGCCGGAACCAGCCGAGGTCCCACATCGGCCGGTGCAGCATCGCGTACGACGGTTCGCCGTCCGGACCGCGAACGGGTTCAGGGAAGAAAACCGTGTCCTTGTTGGGGAACAGATTCAGATCCGTGTCGAGCGTCGGCTGGTACTCGAAGTGCAGCGGACCGAGCCGCCGCCACTCACGTAAATCCGACGAGACCGCGAGCGCCGGCTTCGGCCCGAGCGGCCCATAGGCGACGTACGTCATCACATGCAGTCCGAGCGCCGGAATGAAGGTCACCCGCGGATCCTCGACACCGGCGTTGTTCAGGCCGCGCTCCCAGCCCTCGTCCGGAGCCAGTACGACGCCCTCGCGCTGAACGCCGACCGGGACGCCGTCGACGAGCTCGACCTTGGCCAGCCCGACCCGCGACACGTTGCCATCAGCAACCAGTCGCGGGAGCAGGTAGAGCTGCCCGTCCGGGGTGCGTCCACTGGCCGGGTTGAGCACCCCACCGGCCTCCAGTTCGTTGCCGGGCTCGGCGGTCATCAGCACGCCGACACGGGTGAGGGTATAGGGAACAGTCACAGCAAAGCCTTTCAGGGAAGGAAAGAATCAGCCCTTGACGCCGGACTCGAGGTTCGACGCAATGAACCGGCGCTGGAAGATCAGGAACAAGGTCACCGCGGGCGCGGCCAGGACGCAGGCCCCGGCGAGTACGGCGCCGAACGGGTTCGCGGCCCGCGATGCCACCGTGGTCAGGTAGTTGGACAACGACACCGCGAGCGGCTGCAGGTCCTGCTGTTTGGTGATCAGGAACGGCCAGAGGAACTCGTTCCACGGCCCGATGAACGTCAGCAGCACCCCGGTCAGCAAGGCCGGCCGGACCAGCGGTACGGCGACGCGCCACAGAATGTTCAGCTCGGACGCACCGTCGATCCGGGCCGCGTCGAACAGCTCGACCGGCAACTGCAGGAAGTACTGCCGGAACACGAAGACCGCGGTCGAGTTGATCAGGAACGGCAGGATCATGCCCAGGTACGAATCAGCCAGTCCATAGCTGCGAACGATCAACACATACAGGGGAATCGTCAGCAGCTGGAACGGCACCACCTGGATCAACAGCATCAGGTTGAAGACCAGCCCACGGCCCCGGAACTGCAACCGCGCCAGCGCATACCCAGCCAGTACGCCGAAGACCAGCGTGCCGAGGATCACCCCACCGGTGAAGATGCCGGAGTTGATGAGCGAACCGACCAGGTTGATCGCCTTGTCGATCTCGGCGTAGTTGTGCAGCGTCAGGTTCCCCGGCGAAGGGAACGCTCCGCCCACCGACGGGTCGGGCTCGGTCTGCAGGCTGCCGATCAGCATGTAGTAGAAGGGAAACAGGAAGACGAACGATCCGATCAGCAGCACCACGAAACGTCTCTTCATCGGTCCTCCCTCGCAACGAAGCGGCGTTCTATCAGTGCGAGCAGCAGGACGCCGATCACCAGCAGGACCCCGATCGCGGAGGCGGTGTCCGGGTTACCCTGCTCGATCCCGCGCTGGTACATCACCAGCACCGGCGACGCCGAGGCGCCGTCCGGGCCGCCACCACCGGTCAGCAGGTACGGCTCCGTGAACAGGTTCGCCCCCGTGACCGTGGCCAGCAGGACGACCAGGGTGGTCGCCGGCCGAACACCCGGCACCGTCACATTCAGGAACGATTTCCACCGGTTGGCACCGTCCATCGATGCGGCCTCGTACAGATCCTTGGACACGTTCTGCAGAGCTGCCAGGTAGAGCAGGATGAAGAACCCGAGCTGTTTCCAGGTCACATAGATCGCGACCGTCGGCATCGCCAGCCCGGAGTTCACCAGCCAGGACGGATCCGGCGCGAGCGGTCCGAGGACCGAGTTGACCAGCCCGTTGGAGTTGAACAGGAACAGCCACACCCCGACCACAGCCACGCTCGCTGTCACATACGGAACGTAGTAACTCACTCGGAAGAACGTCCGCCACCGGATCGCCGCGTTCAGCGCCGTCGCCAGTCCGAGCGCGAGGATCACCGTCAGCGGAACATTGATCACCAGAAATACGAGCACGTTCCCGAACGCCCGCCGTACGGCGGGATCCCCGAGCACCGCGGCGTAGTTGTCGAACCCGACGAACGGCCGGTCCACGATCGCCCCGGGCGCCGCGAAGAAGTAGTCGTGGAAGGACATGTACACCGCGAACCCGAGCGGATACGCGAACACCGCCGCGATGAAGACGACGTACGGGGTGACGAACGCCGTCCCGATCGGATGCTCACCCAGGATGCGGAGCCGCCGGCTCATGACTGCTTGACGAGCTGGTCGACCTTCTGTGCAGCGCCGTCGAGGGCTGTGCCGGGGTCTTCCTGGCCGAAGATCACGGACTTGGAGTAGGCGTCGCGGAACGTCTGCCAGATCGTGATCGAGTTCGGCACGTTCGGCACCTCGACCGTGCGGGCGGCCTGGTCAGCGAACACCTTGTAGGCCGGGTTCTTCGCGAAGTACTCCGGGTAGGCCCCGGCGACGTCCTTGCGCAGCGGCATCTGACCGGACGCGGTGAGGAACTTGCCGTCCTGCTCCTGACTGGTGGCGAACTTCAGCACGTCCCAGGCGGTGCCACGATTCTTGCACGCCGAGTACATCGCAACGTTCTTGGCATCACTGAAGGTATGGATCTCGCTAGCCGGCTTGGCGCTAGAGGTCGGGATCGGGACAACACCCCAGTCGACCTTGCCCTGGTACGTCGCGATCGCCCACGGACCGACCACTGCCATGGCGGCCGTGCCGTCGACGAACGCGTCGCCGGTGTACTTCTCCTGCGAGGCGAGCTTGTCGGCGTAGACCGTCCGCCAGAACGCGGCGACTTTCTTCCCCTCGTCGGAGGTGAACTGTGCCTTGCCGTCGGCAACCAACTGCTTGCCGCCGGTCTCGGCCGCGAAGAACGGGTAGAAGTCGAACCAGGACTGGTAGAACTCGTTGCTCGGCGCCGGATAGATCGCGAACTTCGCCGCCTTCGCGGCCACCACCTTGCGCGCGGTTGCCAGGAATTCGTCGTACGTCGCGAGCGGTGGCTTGGTCGCGTCGATACCGGCCTTCGCGAAGACCTTCTTGTTGTAGAAGATCATCACCGGGTTCGACTTCCACGGCAGCTGGTAGTACTTGCCGTCCGCCGACTTGTACTGCTGCGCGATGTCACCGGACCGGTCCTCGACGTACTGCTTCCCGTCGGGGAAGGTGTCCAGCGCGACCAGGCCGCCCTGTTTCTGGAACTGCGAGACGGACGCCGGTGAGGTGTTGAAGATCAGGCAGGGCGCGTTCCCCGCGGTGATGGCGGCGCCGATGACCTCTTCCGAGCTCTTGCCGGCCGGGACCTCCTGCGCGTTCACCTTCTGGTCCGGGTGCGCCGTGTTCCAGGCCGCGACCATCTGCTTGCCCCAGGCCACTTCTTCGGCGTTGTTCGAGTACCAGATGTCGATCGGTCCGCGGGCCTTGGCCGCAGCGTCGGCGTCACCAGCGCCGCCGTTGCCACCACAGGCTACGAGCGAACCGGCCAGCACCAAGGCGAGTGCTCCGGTGTACAGCTTCATGGTTCCTCCAGGGGACTACTCAGGGGGTGGTGCGGTGGAACGTCGTACGACGAGTTGTGCCGGAGGCAGCTCGACATCGGGTACGTCGGGGATGCCGTCGACGACCTGGTTGAGGGCCTCCGCGGCCGCGACGCCGAACCGGAACGGATCGGCGCGGACCGTGGTCAGGCCTGGGTGGACGTGTTCGGACAGCTCGCTGTCGTCGAAGCCTGCGATGCTCAAGTCGTCAGGGACGGTCAGCCCGGCGGCCTGCGCGGCACCGAGACCGGCGATCGCCATCCGGTCATTCGCATAGACGATCGCGGTCGGCGGCTGCGGCAATGCGAGCAGCCGGCGCGTGGCCGTGATCCCGCCCGCGGCGGTGAAGTCACCGGCTTCGATCGCCACCGGCTCCAGACCGGCCGCGGCCAAGGTCTCAACCAGGGCTGCGGATCGGGCCGTCGCATGCACGAACGCGGCCGGACCGGCGACATGCGCGATCCGGGTGTGACCGAGCGCCAACAGATGCTCGACCACTGCCACGGTCCCGGGGCGGTCATCCAGTACGACGGCCGGGAACGGCGACGCGCCATCCGGACGGTTCAGCGTGACCGCGGGCAGCTCCAGCTCGCCGAGCAGGCCGATCCGGGGGTCGTCGTGCCGCAGGTCGGACAGGATCACTCCGTCGACCCGCCCGTCCTGCGCGAGCCTCCGGTACCCGGCTTCCTCGTCCGGCCCGCCGGTGACGACCTGCAGGACCAAGGCCTGCCCACGCGTCGACAGCACGCTCTCGACGCCGGCGATGAAGGCCGGGAAGAACGGGTCCGACGACAGCACGGCCGGATCCCGGGTGATCACCAGGCCGAGCGCGAAGGCCTTCGAGACCGACAGCGACCGGGCCCGGTTGCTCGGCCGCCAGCCCAGCTCGTCGGCGGCCGCGAGGATCTTGTCGACGGTTGCCTTGGCCGGACCCGGCCGGCCGTTCAACGCGAACGACACCGATCCCTTCGACACCCCGGCCCGGGCCGCGACATCGGCGATCGTCGGCCTGACTTTGCTCACGAAGAACCTCACTCGTTGTTTTGAACCGGTTTAACGAGACATTAAACCGGTTCAAACGCCAACGTCAAGGGCTCATGATCTTGCGCAGTACCGCAATCTGCTGGCGTTTCCGCGCACTCGTTTGCAGTTGGACCTTGACGCCCCGCTGGCGGCCGGGCTTATCTTGGTCGCCAGTGACGCACCCAGCCGGTAGCGGATCGATGATCCGGAGTCCGGTTTTCAGGCGCCAGGGCGGCCAGGACTGTGGCCGACCCGAGGCGGGGTACGCGTCCCCGGGACCGATGGAGCAATCGTGTCCAAGCCTCGCTCAGTCATCCGCCGCGTGCTCCTGGCCTCTCTGGCCACCGCCCTCGCGGCTACTGCCGGCTACTCCGCCCTCAACCTCGGCTCCGAAGCCGATGCGGCCGCCACGCTGCCGCCCACCCACGCCAAGTTCGACTACCAGATCGGCGGCGCCTATACACCGGCCGCCGGGGTCCAGGTCGTCACCCGCGACTGGACGGCCGCCCCCGCCGCCGGGCTCTACAACATCTGCTACGTCAACGCGTTCCAGGTCCAGCCCGGCGACGAAGGCTCCTGGACCTCCGACCTGCTGCTGCGCGACGCGAGCGGCAAGGTCGTATACGACGAAGACTGGGGCGAGGCGCTGCTCGACCTGCGCACCGCCGACAAGCGCAACCGGATCGCCACCAAGGTGAACGGGTGGATCGACCAGTGCGCGGCCAAGGGCTACAAGGGTGTCGAGCCGGACAACTACGACAGCTACTCGCGCTCGAAGAACCTGCTCACCGCCTCGCAGGCCAAGTCGTTCCTGACCCTGCTGGCCACCCACGCGCACAGCAAGAACCTCGCCATCGCGCAGAAGAACACCGTCGAGCTGGCCAGCTCGACGACCTCGGTCGGCCTCGACTTCGCGGTCGCCGAGGAGTGCGGCCAGTACGACGAGTGCGGCGACTACGTCCAGTACTTCGGCAACAACGTGATCGTGATCGAGTACACGAACTCCGGCCGCACGAAGGCCTGTTCGGCGTACGGCAGCACGCTCTCGATCGTGCAGCGTGACGTGGACGTCTCGACGCCGGGCTCCTCCGGCTACGTCCGCAAGACCTGCTGACGCCCTTTCCTTTTCATCCCGTCTCTGGAGACCGTCATGTCTCAGCATGCTCCTGTCCTGACCCGTCGCGGCATCCTGCGCGCCGCCGCGGCCGTCACCGCCACCGGTGCCCTCGCGGCCTGCGGCAAGAACGACGACCAGGCCACCGGCGGCACCGTCGAGGTCGAGCTCTGGCACGGCCAGGTCGACACCGGCAAGGCCGCGATCGATGCCCTGATCAACGAGTTCAACCGCACCCATCCAGCCATCCGGGTGAACGGCGGTGGTGGCGGGGTCACGGCGGACAGCATGCTGCAGAAGGTCACCGCGGGGCTGGCGGCGGGGTCCTTCCCGGACATCGCCTACATCTTCGGATCGGACCTCGCCAGCCTGACCCGCAGCCCGAAGGTCGCCGACCTGTCCGGCGCCCTGCACCTCGACGACTACTGGCCGGCCGCGCGAGATGCGGTCACCGTCAAGGGCAAGATCCGGGCCGCTCCCGCGCTGCTCGACTCACTCTGCCTTGTCTACAACAAGAAACTCTTCGCCGCCGCCGGCCTACCTGCACCCGAGCCTGGTTGGACGTGGGACGACTTCATCAGCACCGCGAAGGCCCTCACCAACCCGACCAAGGGCGTCTTCGGCACGGGTTGGCCCGGTGTCGGCGACGAGGACACGGTCTGGCGGCTGTGGCCGATGATCTGGGACCTCGGCGGCGATGTCGCCAGCTCAGATGGCAAGAAGGTCGCCTTCGACCAGGTCGGCGCGCAGGCTCTCGGCACTCTCGACCGCCTGCGCACCGACAAATCCCTGTACGTCGACCCGAAGCCCGGCAGCGAGCAGCTCTACCAGGTGTTCCTGGGTGGCCGGATGGGCATGGTTGCCACCGGCCCCTGGCAGCTCCCCGACCTCGCCGCCAAGGGACTCGAGTACGGCGTCGTCCCGCTCCCGACGTACTCGGGGAAACCGGTGACGATCTCGGGGCCGGACACCTGGACGGTCTTCGACAACGGCAAGGCCAAGGTGAAGGCCTCGACCGAGTTCGTGAACTGGCTGATCCAGCCCCAACAAGACATCAAGTGGGACGTCCAGGGTGGCAGTTTGCCGCTCAGCAAGGCGACTGCGGCCACTCCCGCCTGGACCAAGCACGCGTCCGAGACGAACGGGCTCAAGGTGTTCGTGGACGCGCTCGACACGGCGCGCGGCCGGCCGACGATCACGGCGTACCCGAAGATCTCGCAGTTCGTCGGTGAGGCGATCGTGTCGGTGCTGCTCGGCAAGAAGAGCCCGGACGACGCGATCAAACAGGCGGTCGACGCCTCGAACGCCGTACTGGCGGTGCCGAGCTGATGGCCAGCGTCGTCGGGACGTTCACCCTCGATCCACGCACCAAGTCCAAGCGCCGCCGGATGCGGAGTGAGAGTGCGACCGGGTGGGCGTTCGTCAGCCCGTCGGTCCTGATCATTCTGGGGCTCAGCGTCGTACCGGTGGTGTGGTCGCTACTGCTCTCGTTCCAGGTCAACGATCTGGTGTCGCCGAGTGAATGGGTCGGGCTGGCCAACTACAAGGCGCTGGTGCAGGACCCGACGTTCGGTGCCGCGGTCAAGCACACGCTGCTCTACACCGTGCTGTACGTGCCGTTGAGTGTGGTCGGCGGTCTCGCGATCGCGATCGCCTTGGACCGGAAGATCAGGTTCATCGGCCTCTACCGGACGCTCGTCTTCGTGCCGTTCGTGGTGTCCGCGGCGGCGCAGGGGGTGCTGTTCTCGTTCGTTCTCGATCCTGAGTTCGGGGTCGCGAATTCCCTGCTGCACAAGGTCGGACTGCTCGCTCAGGGCTTCTTCGGCGATCCCGCTCAGGCGCTCCCACTGCTGGTCGTGATCTCGCTGTGGAGCGGTACGGGGTTCTGCGTCATCGTCTACCTGGCCGGTCTGCAGGGTGTCTCGTCCGAGCTGGTCGAGGCGGCCCGGATCGACGGTGCCGGACGCTTCGGCGTACTGCGGCATGTCGTCGTACCGACGTTGTCGCCAGTCACGGTGTTCCTGCTGCTGTTCCAAACCATCGGCGCGTTGCAGCTCTTCGATCTCGTCTTCGTCACCACGAAGGGTGGGCCGCTCGGCTCGACGACCGTGATCGTCTACTTCATCTGGGAGAAGGCGTTCAAGACTTTCACCGCGGGCTACAGCGCGGCGGCAGCGTACGCGCTGGCCGTTGCTTTGCTGGTGATTGGGCTCGCCCTGCAGATCTCGCGGCGAAGGGCGGCCCGATGAAACGGCCGAGTGCCTGGCATCTGGTGCTGGCTCCGATGGCGTTGCTGTTCGCGCTGCCACTGTTGTGGCTGCTGGTCAGCTCTGTGATGAGCAACGCGGAGATCAACCGCTTTCCACCGGCGCTGATCCCTTCACATATCGATCTGGGCGGCTATCGGTACGTGCTCGGCAACGCGCTGTTCCCGCGCTGGTTCGTGAACTCGATGATCGTCTCGGCGGTCGCGGTGACGGCGAACCTGGTGCTCGGCACGCTCGGCGGGTACGCGTTCGCGCGGATCCGATTCACCGGGTCGAAGGTCGTCCTCGGGATGATGCTGGCGACGATGGTGATCCCGTTCCAGCTGACGATGATCCCGACCTTCCTGGTGATGAAGCAGCTCGGACTGATCGACACCCTCGGCGCACTGATCATCCCGTCGCTGGTGACGCCGCTGGCCGTGTTCCTGTTCCGGCAGTTCTTCGTGAGCCTGCCGCGGGAGCTCGAGGAGGCGGCCTGGATCGACGGTTGCGGACGGCTCCGGATCCTCATTTCGATCGTGATCCCGCTGGCTCGGCCCGCGCTCAGCACGGTCGCCGTACTGACCTTTCTCGCCACCTGGAACGACCTGACCTGGCCGCTGATCGCGATCAACAGCGACACCAACTACACCCTCCAGCTCGGACTGACCACCTTCCAAGGCCAGCACCACACCCAGTGGGCAGCAGTGATGGTGGGCAACGTCATCACAGTGCTGCCTGTGCTGCTCGGGTTCCTGCTTGCTCAGAAGGCGTTCATCCGTTCGCTGGCCTCCACCGGACTCAAAGGCTGACTCTCAATGAAATATGACCTGCTCGTGATCGGCGACGCGAATCCCGACGTGGTTGTCGGGCCCGTCGAGCAACCGATCCTCTTCGGCCAGCGGGAACGGCTGGTTCCCAATGGCGCGCTACTGCTGGGCGGTTCGGCCGCGATCATGGCCTGTGGCGCCGCGCGGCTGGGGCTGCGCGTCGCCTTTGCCGGTCGTGTCGGTGACGATGCCGCAGGCAACTTCGTCCGTACGGCGCTCGCTGATCGCGGCGTGGATGTCTCCGCGATGATCGTGGACCCGTCGTTGCCGACGGCACTCACCACGGTCCTGACGTCCGGCGACGACCGCGCCATGATCACCTCCCCCGGATGTCTGCCGGCCACCAGCGCGGACGACGTACCGACTGCTCTGTTGCGATCGGTACGGCATGTGCACGCGTCGTCGTTCTATCTGATGCCTGAACTGGCGGCGGGGCTTGCCGGGTTGTTCAAGGAGGCCAAGGCGGCGAAGGCGACCACGTCGTTGGACCCGAACGACGATCCGTCCGGGCGCTGGGATCGGATAGTCCTCGATCCGCTGCTGCGACAGACCGACTACTTCCTGCCGAACGCGTCGGAGGCGCAGCAGTTGACCGGGCACCCGTCTGTCGCGGAGGCGGCCGGGATCCTGGCTCGGCGCGGGCCGCTCGTCGTCGTGAAGGACGGTGCTGCCGGCGCACTGACGCATGACGGGACGAAGGTGCGGAAGGCGCCCGCATTGCAGGTCGACTACGTCGATGCGGTGGGCGCCGGGGACAGCTTCGACGCCGGATTCGTCGCCGCTCGGCTGAACGGGTTCAACGGCGCCCGCGCGCTCGCGATCGCCGCCGCGTGCGGCTCACTGTCAACGCGGGCGGCCGGCGGCACCGCCGCGCAGGCCGATTGGGAACTAGCGCTGGGGAGCGTGACCGCATGACCAAGATCGTGTTCGTCGGTGCGGGCAGTGTGGTCTTCACGCAGGGGCTGCTGGCGGATCTGTTCGGATTCGACGTCGGGCCGGTGCACATCGCCTTGCACGACATCGATCCCGAACGGCTCGACACGGCCGCCGGGGCGGCGGCGTACATCGCCTCCGAGCGTGGCGTGACGCCGCGGATCACCACCCACCTCGATCGGCGGGCCGCGCTGGAAGGTGCGGACTTCGTGATCAACATCGTCCAGGTCGGGATGAACGCCGCGACCCGGATCGACTTCGAGATCCCCGCCCGGTACGGCGTTCGCCAGACGATCGGCGACACGCTCGGGGTCGGCGGGGTGTTCCGGGCGTTGCGGACCTTCCCCCTGTTGCAGGGGCTGGCCGCCGACATCACCGAGGTCTGCCCGGATGCGTGGCTGCTGAACTACACCAACCCGATGGCGATGAACGTCTGGTACCTGCAGGCGCTCGGGCTGCGGAACGTCGTCGGCCTGTGCCACTCGGTCTACTGGACGATGCACGATCTGTCCGCGCTGATCGACGTACCGTTCGAGGAGGTGAACTACCTCGCGGCCGGGGTGAACCACCAGGCGTGGGTGCTGCGGTTCGAGCGCGACGGCGTGAATCTGTACGACCGGTTGGACGAGGTCATCGATGCGGATCCGGAGCTGCGGCGGCGGGTGCGGGTGGACATGTACAAGCGGCTCGGGTTCTATCCGACCGAGACGAGCGAGCACTCGTCCGAGTACGTGCCCTGGTATCTGCAGCATGCCTCGGAGGTCGAGCGGCTGCGGTTGCCGGTCGGGGACTACCTGGGGATCGTGGCGGAGAACCTCGCGTCGTACGAGCGGACTCGTGATGCACTCAAGGCCGGGGAGCCGCTGCCGATCGAGGGGACGATGGAGTACGCGCCGCAGGTGATCCACAGCATGGTCACCGGGACGCCGCGGACGATCTACGGGAACGTGCCGAATACCGGGCTGATCAGCAACTTGCCTCGGGGGGCAGTGGTTGAGGTTCCCTGCCTGGTGGACAGTCTGGGGGTGCAGCCGACTGCTGTGGGTGCGTTGCCTGCTCAGTTGGCGGCGCTGAACAAGGGGTATCTGAACGTGGCCGAGCTCGTGGTGCGGGCGGCGATCGAGGAGGAACCGCGGTCGATCCGGCAGGCCGTGATGGCTGATCCGGCGACCGCGGCCGCGCTACCGGTCGAGCAGATCTGGGCGCTGTGCGACGAGATGGTCGATGCCCACAGCAACTACTTGGCGCCGTCGTTGAGAGCCGCCTGCAGGTAGGTCCGGTAGCCCGCGAAGCCGTCGAGAACCTCGGCGGCCGTGGGCCTTCCGGTGAGCGCGCCGACTCCTTGGCCGGCGTAGATCGAGGCACGGGTGACGTCTGCCGTCTTCGTACCCTCGACGTACTCGCTGTGTCCGGTGTCGTTGGCTTTGAGCTCCTGCTCGCGACCTTCCCACTGGTCGAAGTACTGGTTGCGCAGAGCCCGGCCGCCGAATTCGTCGGGCCAGCCTGCCCTCGATGCTGCGTCGAAGACGGTGCCGTAGACGGTGTCGGTTTCGTCGGCCTCGATGACTCGCTGGGCGACTGCTTCTTTGGTGAGGCCCTCGACGCAGGTGAGGAACGCCGTACCGATCCAGCCGCCTTGGGCGCCGGCCGCGAGTACGGCGGCCAGGCCGCGCGCACCGGAGATCCCGCCACCGGCCAGCACCGGGAGGTCGGTTTCGTCGAGGATCGCTTGGAGGAGTGGGAGTGTGGCGACTGCGTTTCGGCCGTGGCCGCCTGCTTCGGCACCGCGGGCGACGATGAGGTCCACGCCGGCGGCTCTCGCTTCGCGGGCGTCGGCGAGGGTGCCGGCTTGGGTCGCCACGGTGATACCTGCGGCTTGCAGCGGGGCGACGTACGGGGCGTAGTTGCCGAAGCTTAGGGAGACTAGGTCGGGCTTCAGCTCCAGTACTGCTTCTAGGTGTTCTGGGCGTTGATCGACTGACCAGGCCATCAGGCCGATGCCCCAGGGCTTGTTGGCCTTCGCGGCGATCGTTCCCTCGGTGCGGATCCAGTCGGCGGTGACCGCGGAGCCGGCTCCGAGCATCCCCAGCCCACCCGCGGCCGAGATCGCCGCGGTCAACTTCCCGCCACTCACATTAGCCATCGGTGCCCCGACAACCGGAACGCTCAGCCCGAACCTCTCCCGTAGCCACATACCTCCAAAACACCACATCCCTCACCCCACCCGCCATGTCCCACGCCACACGTTCCCCTCGCCGCGCGCACCCGCGCTCCTTCGCCGCGTGCTCCCGCCCGTGCGGGTGGGGCCGTGCGAGCCGAACTGGCCGATCTGCGGAGGACTACTGCCGCTATATGGCAGCAGGTCCACGCAAAGCACGCTTCGGCGCGCTGGGATGCGGCCGGAGACCTCGGTACCGGGTACTCGCCGCCGCGGCCGGCGCCAACGAGCAGGGTGGCTGGCCGATCCCGCGGCTGAGGCGGACGGCGAGGCGGGTGCCCCGGGTACCCGTCGCCTGAGCTTCCGGGCTTCGGCTGCGGTGCCGAAACGAGCGGATCTCCCCGCAAGTTGACCCTTCTCCCCTCGAAATACGAGCAGAGAAGGGCCAATCTCAACGGATATCCAGCGAAATTCCGCAGGCTCGGCAGATGACCTGACAGGAATGCTCATCGTCGGGAGCAACCACCACCCGTCAGCCACAGACAACGGGAACCGCGGTCACCGACCGCACCATCCGGCCCAGCCACAGACCGCCCCAGCCACACCGCTTCAGTAGAACCGGCCGCGGGTTACCTGTTGACGTAGGGGGCGAAGGTTGCTTCGTACTGTTCGTAGTTCGGGGTGCCTTGCACGGTGGGGTTGTCGCCGGCGGTCGTCAGTTGGAGCGGGCAGGGGGTATTGCTGCTCTCGACGGCGACGTCGGCGACCATTCGGCCGGTGCGGGCCTCGTACAACCTGACCGAGGTGGTGGTCTCGACGATCGGCAGTTGACGGTACGTCGGGATGTTGAAGGTGCACGTTCGGCCAGGGGCTGGATTGCCCGGGCTCACGGTGCCGATGCAACCGATCAGCTGGATCTGCGACCGTTGGGGCTTCCAGGCGGCCGGAACCTTGGCGTCGGGAGTGGCGGAGCCGTCGTTGAAGCCGACGACCACGATCGGATGCGGCGCCGGGCCCTCGTACGCAGGCGCATCCGGGAACGACACCTGCCCCAGGTTCTCGCACAGGTCGTCCAGACGCGCGGTCGAGATACTCCTATCAGCCGTCGGGCCAGGATCGTGCTCCACCAGCTTCAGCGCACCGAACGTCAGTGCCGCCAGACCGATGACGGCGCCCACGATCTTCATCGCGGTCTTCATCCGCGCAGTATGGCCGACGGCGGCCGGGAGCCCTCCCGAGGGACGACGAAGGCCGGTCCCACGGGACCGGCCTTCGTCGATAAGAGTTAGAACTTGTAGGCGTCCGAGGCGGGGTCGCCGTGGCAGCGCTTGTACTTTTTGCCGGAGCCGCAGGGGCAAGCGACGTTGCGGGGGGTGCCCGCATACATCAGGGAGCCTTCGTCGACTGCGTCGCCCATGACCGAGACCTCGTCGTCGCCGTCGATGGTCGGGGCCGAGTAGGTCAGGCGCTGGGGCTTCTTGTCGCCGGTGAGGCCCTTGGCGCGCAGGCGCGGGGTGTCGCGGGGACGCTCCTCGTCCTGGACGCGGCCGGGGAACTCCGCCACCGGGGCACCGGGGGTGAGGATGTCCTCGACGCGGCGGCCTTCGAGGCCGGCGCCGCTCAGGTCCAGGTCGACGCCTGCCGCCTCGGCCTGGGCCGCGGACTCCATCTCGGCCCGCATGGCCTCGATGTCGACCTCGACGTTGAAGATGAAGGCGACCGACTCTTCCTTGATCGACTCCATCATCGTGGCGAACATGTCGTAGCCCTCGCGCTGGTACTCGACCAGCGGGTCGCGCTGCGCCATCGCGCGCAGGCCGATTCCCTCGCGCAGGTAGTCCATCTCGTACAGGTGCTCGCGCCACTTGCGGTCGAGCACGCTCAGCACGACCCGGCGCTCGAGCTCGCGCATCGCGTCCTCGCCGAGCAGCTCCTCGCGCCGCTGGTACGCCTCCTGGGCGTCACCGATGAAACGCTCGACCAGGAAGTCCGAGGTCAGACCGGCCCGCTCGCCGCCGGCCTCCTCGATCAGGAGCTCTTCGGTCAGCTCGGTCGAGTACAGCGTCTTCATCGCGGTGAACAGGGCGTCCAGGTCCCAGTCCTCGGCGAACCCGTCGGCGGTCGCGCCCTGGACGTAACCGGTGACGGTCTCGTCGAGCATGTCCGACACCTGCTCGCGCAGGTTGGCGCCTTCGAGCACCCGGCGGCGCTCGTCGTACACGACGTGGCGCTGACGGTTCATCACGTCGTCGTACTTGAGGATGTTCTTGCGGGTCTCGAAGTTCTGCGACTCGACCTGGGACTGCGCCGACGCGATCGCCTTGGTGACGATCTTGTTCTCCAGCGGCTGGGTGTCGTCCTCGTTGCGCGACATCGCCCAGTCGACCATCTCGCGCTTGAACAGGCGCATCAGGTCGTCCTCGAGGGACAGGTAGAACCGGGACTTGCCCGGGTCGCCCTGACGGCCGGCGCGACCGCGCAGCTGGTTGTCGATCCGGCGGGACTCGTGCCGCTCGGTGCCCAGCACGTACAGACCGCCGGCCTCACGGACCTCGACCTGCTCGTCCTTGACCTGCTTCTCGAACTGCTCGAGAAGCTTCGGGTACTCCGCGTCGTACTCCTCGACGTGCTCGACCGGGTCGATCCCGCGCGAGCGCAGGTCCTTGTCGGCCAGGTGCTCGGGGTTGCCGCCGAGGATGATGTCCGTACCACGGCCGGCCATGTTGGTGGCCACCGTGACGGCGCCCTTGCGGCCCGCCTCGGCGACGATCGCGGCCTCCCGCGCGTGCTGCTTCGCGTTCAGCACCTCGTGCGCGATGTTCTCCTTGCGGAGCTGCGCGGACAGCCGCTCGGACTTCTCGACGCTGGTCGTACCGACCAGGATCGGCTGGCCGGTCTGGTGCACCTCGACGATGTCCTGGACGACCGCGTCGAACTTGGCGTCCTCGGTGCGGTAGATCAGGTCCCGCTCCTCGACCCGGACCATCGGCTTGTTGGTCGGGATCGGGACCACGCCGAGGCCGTAGACCTTGGAGAACTCGGCCGCCTCGGTCATCGCCGTACCGGTCATGCCGGCCAGCTTGCTGTAGAGCCGGAAGTAGTTCTGCAGCGTGATCGTCGCGAGGGTCTGGTACTCCTCCTTGATCTCGACCTTCTCCTTGGCCTCGATCGCCTGGTGCAGACCCTCGTTGTAGCGGCGGCCGTGCAGCGTCCGGCCGGTGTGCTCGTCGACGATCAGGACCTCGTCGTCGACGACCACGTAGTCCTTGTCCTTGCGGAACAGGTCCTTGGCCTTCAGCGCGTTGTTCAGGTAGCTGATCAGCGGGGTGTTGGCCGACTCGTACAGGTTGTCGATCCCGAGCCGGTCCTCGACCTTCTCGATCCCGCGCTCGAGGATGGCCACGGTGCGCTTCTTCTCGTCGACCTCGTAGTCGGCGACCGGGCGCTGCTCCTCGGGGATCTTGTCGTCGGCGATCCGCGGCTTCAGCACGGTGGCGATCTTGGCCATCTCGACGTACCAGCGCTGGGAGTCCTCGGCCGGTCCGGAGATGATCAGCGGCGTCCGGGCCTCGTCGACCAGGATCGAGTCCACCTCGTCCACGATCGCGTAGTTGTGCTCGCGCTGGACGCAGTCCTCGATGCTGGAGGCCATGTTGTCGCGCAGGTAGTCGAAGCCGAACTCGTTGTTCGTGCCGTAGGTGATGTCCTTGGCGTAGGAGACCCGCCGCTCGGCCGGCGACATGTCGGGGAGGATCACGCCGTAGTCCAGACCGAGGAAGTGGTACACCCGGCCCATCCACTCCGCCTGGAACTTGGCCAGGTAGTCGTTCACCGTGACCACGTGCACGCCCTTGCCGGACAGCGCGTTCAGGTACGTCGGCAGGGTACCGACCAGGGTCTTGCCCTCACCGGTCTTCATCTCGGCGATGTTGCCCAGGTGCAGCGCCGCGCCGCCCATGATCTGGACGTCGTAGTGCCGCTGGTGCAGGGTCCGCTTGGCGGCCTCCCGGACCACGGCGAAGGCCTCCGGGAGCAGCGCGTCAAGGGACTCGCCGTTCTGGTGGCGTTCCTTGAACTCCGCGGTCTGCCCCCGCAACTCCTCGTCGGACATGCCGACGAAGTCGTCTTCGATGGAGTTGACCACTTTCGCGATGCCCTGGAGCTGACGCAGGATCTTGCCTTCGCCGATCCGCAGGACCTTGTCGATCACCTTCATGGTGGGGAGTTCTCTCCTTGCTGCTGTCGCCTGGTTGCGGCCGATGCCGACGGGCACGGCCGGCCCAGTGGAACGGCGTGCGACCCCCATCGTACGGGGCGAGGTGTGCCAAGCCACGCCCGCAGCGTGCCCCCGCCTGTAACACACCCACGCTCAAGCGTGCTCGAAAGTTCCCGTTACCGCGTCAGCTACCTCGCAGGGAGTCACTCAACGCTGGCGAAAGGTCACCGCCACCGGCCACCCGGACCTGGTCGAGCCCCAGCCAGCCGGCCAGCTGAACCAGCTCCGCGGCCAGCTCCTCGGCGGTCTCGGTCGGCGCCTTCGGCTCCGCGTGCGCCGACTGCACGAGCAGCACGCCGGCCGCCCGGTCCGCCTTCAGGTCGACGCGGGCCACCAGCTTGTCCCCGAGCAGGAAGGGCAGCACGTAGTAGCCGTAGATGCGTTTCTCGGCCGGGACGTAGATCTCGATCCGGTAGCGGAAATCGAAGAGAACCTCGCCCCGCGTCCGCTCGAACACCAGTGAGTCGAACGGGCTGATGAGAGCCCGCGTGTTCACCCGCCGCGGCAGCCGCGCATCCCGGTGCAGGTACGCCGGGCGCTTCCACCCGTCGATCTGAACCGGCAGCAGCTCCCCCTCCTCCACCAGCTCCGCGATCGCCTGCGCGGTGTGCGCAGGCTCCGTACGGAAGTAGTCCTTCAAGCACTGCGCGGTCGCCACGCCATGCGCCCGGGCGGCGATCGACACCAGCCCGCGGTGCGCCTCGTCCAGAGTGGGTGTCGGAGTCTCCACCACCTCACGAGGCAGGACACGCTCCGGTACGTCGTACTCCCGCTCGAACTGCTGGTTGCGCCGGGCGACCGTGACCTCGCCGGCGAAGAACAGGAACTCGAGGGCCCGCTTCACGTCCGACCAGTTCCAGCCCCAGTTCTCGCGGGCGCGCTCCACGTCGTCGTCGATCTGCCGGGCCGTCACCGGACCGTGCGCCCGGACGTCCGCCAGCACCTGCTTGACCAGATCCGGCCGCTCCTTCGCGATCGACCGCGGCCCGCCCCAGGCCTCGGTCGCCGCCCGCGCCATCCGCCAGCGCATCAACGGATGCGTCTCGACCGGGATCAGCGATGCCTCGTGCGCCCAGTACTCCACCAGTCGCCGCGGTCCCTTCCCGGACGCCTTGTCCAGCAGGGTCCGCGGATACGGCCCGAGCCGCGAGTACAGCGGCAGGTACTGCGCGCGGCTCAACACGTTCACCGAGTCGATCTGCAGCAGCCCGATCCGCCCCAGCACCCGAGCCAGGGCGCGCGCGTCCGGAACGCCCTTGGGCCGAGGGTCCATGAACCCCTGAGCGGCCAACGCCACCCGCCTGGCCTGCGCCGTCGACATCGTCTGCGTACTCACCCTGCCGATCGTGCCAGGCCCCACCGACAAAGAACGTTCGTGGCCTCAGCCGAGACGACGGCGCGGCCACCAACTGGCCGGCCACCAGCGGCGCCGAGCTGAGCCAGCCAGGACCGCCAGGTGGACTGCTGCGATCGGCATCGCGATAAAGGCCACGTCCAGTGGCCAGTCGACGTTTTCAGGGTAGAAGAGCCATCCGATCCCGGTCACCAGGTAACCGGCCGCGGGGATCAGGAGCCAGGGATTGCGGCGCTGGATGGTCAGCGCGACCATGGCGACCCAGCTGCCCAGTCCGAAGGTGACGAAGGGGACCAGCGCGGATCCCGTCTTGAGAGCAACCTTCTGCCACCGCGGCGGGCGCGGGATCCCGGGCACGGCAGGCGCCGGAGCAACCGCCACCGCCCCTGCCCAGGCCGGCGTCAGGGCCGACGGCACCGGCAGGTCACCGACGGGCAGCGGAACCGCGGCCGGCGTCGGTCCGGTCAGCAGGGTCGGGTCCTGGCGGGCGATCCGGGCGGCCAGTTCGCGCAGCTTCAGCGACGGCTCGCGGCCCTCCACCCGCTGCAACCGCGCCGAGATCTCCTCGAACTGCTGCAGAGCGTCGTACTGGCGGCCGGTGCGGTACAGCGCGAGCAGAAAGCTTGCGCGCGCGTTCTCGCGGAGAGGGTGCCGGGCGACATGGTTGGCCAGGTCCGGGAGGACCGCGTCGGGGACACCGCGACCCAGCTCGATCACGAAGAGTTCGTCCAGGACCTCCAACCGGCTCTCCTGCCGTTGTGCGCGCCCCGTGTCGAACAGCGGGCCGCTCTGACCTTCCAGGAAGTCACCGCGCCACAGGTCGAGGGCGCGGCGCAGAAATTCGGCGGCATCAGGTAGGTGACCACGTGCGTGGGCCGCCCGGCCGCTGCGAACGTTTTCCTCGAAAACGAACAGATCGACGTCGATGCGATTGGCACAGAGCATGTAGCGGCCGTCGGTGAGCTGGATCAGCGCGCCCTCCGTACCTGGGACCCGCTGTGGGTCGAGCAGCTCACGCAGGGACGCGATGACGGCACGTGCCTGCTCGGGCGCGTCGTCCGGAATGGCGTACCGCCAGCCTGCCTCAAGGAGGTCAGTCATCGGGACCGGTGCGTTCGGCTGTAGCAGCAGCCCGGCGAGGATTCGCTGCTGCAGTTCAGGACCCAGGTCGAGGTCCACACCGTTGCGACGCACGACGAGCGGCCCGAGCACGTCGTACGACGGCGCAGCCATTCATCCCCCCTGACCTGTTGGTTCCGATAGACATCCTAAATTGGCCGAGGGTCTCAGTCAGGCGGGAGGACCACGAGGAACGTCGCCACGGCCAGCGGCAGCGGGATTGGGAAGAGCCCTCGTTCGGAGAGGTTGTCAGGCGTGCTGAACGGCGCCTCTTCGCGGCCCTGGACGATCAGGGCCGCGTGCTGGGCGGTCACTCCGGGGATGCGGGTCAGGACGCCGGCCGGTACCTCGTTCGGGTCGATGAGGCCGCCGTCGTCGTACTCGCGGTGCAGGTGCGGGCGGCCGATGCCGAGGCTGCGGGCGAACGCCGGATCACGCTCCAGAACCTGGCGAGCGCGGACACGCTGCTCGAGGGCCGCCAGGCCACGGATCCGGCGGACGGACACGGGTGCGACGGTGACGGCGAGGTGGATCGCGCTCAGGACCGTCGCGATCAGGATCACGAGGAAGCCGACGTACGTCACGCTCTCGCCGGTGGGCTCGCTGAAGAAGGACCACACCAGGCCGAAGATCCAGGCCGCCAGATAGCCGAACGCGGCGAGCCGCAACTGCTTGTTGCGGCGGAGGTAGGCCAGCGCGAACATCCCCGCGATGCCGCCGAGCCCGACTGTCAGCAGCGTGATGAGGACAGCGGCGGCCTTGATCAGGATCCGGCCGGTGCGGGGACGCTGTGGCGGGATCAGGTCGGTCATGCTGATCGGCCAGCCGCGACCCAGCTCCCAGTCCCGGCCACCGCGGCGACGGATGTCCGCGGGCGGCTCCGCGGTGAGAGTGGCCGTGGCACCGGTTGTCTGCCGGAGTGCCGGGTCGTCGCGCTCGATGCGGGCCTGGAGCTGCTGCAACTCCAGACCGGGCTCGACGCCGTACTCGTCGACGAGGTGGTCGTGCAGGTCGCGGTAGGCCAGCAGGGCGTCATCTGACCGCCCGGTGCGATAGAGAGCCAGCATCTGCGCACCACGCAGCCGTTCACGCAGTGGGAAGGCCGCAGCGAACTCAGGAAGCTCCGCCGCCAGTGGCTCGTGGTGGCCGAGCTCCAGCTCGATCTCAGCGCGATCCTCGATCGCCCCGGCGCGCAGCTCGCTCAACTGCAGACGCGCCTCGTCGAAGATCGGACCGGTGAAGCCCTCGAGGGGTTCGCCGCGCCACAGCCCCAGAGCCTGCCGCAGCTTCTCGGACGCCTCCGGCAGCTGCCCGGCCGTGCGTAGCTCCCGGGCCGACCGAACCAGGGCCTCGAACTCGTCGACGTCCGAATAGCCTGGCGTCACGACGACGCGGTAGCCGCCCGCTTCCAGGATCAGCAGGTTCCCCGCGCTGCGCGGGGCTCGGTCCGGCTCCAGGACCCGGCGCAGACCGGCGACGTACTTCTGAACGACGTTCGGGCCGTTGACCGGCGGCTCACCGTCCCACACCGCCTCGACGATCCGCGCGGTCGGCACGACCTGGTTCGGAGCGGTGAGCAGCGTCGCCAGCACGGCCTGCTGCTTGGCCGGACCGAGCAACAGCTCCTCCTGTCCATGCGTGACTCGCAACGTGCCGAGCACATCGAACCGGACCGGTACTTCGTTCACCGGTGCTCCTCCTTGGGGGCGTCCTGGACTGGGACGACGAGTACGACGTCAGCGATCGGTCGTGGCAACGGCCAGGGAAACACACCGCGGGTGGCTACATCCTGCAACGAGCCGAACGGCCCGCCGTGATTGCGTTCGGCGATGATCAGCGCCGCGTGTTCCGGTGGAACACCCGGCAGCGTACGCAGCACCTCGAGCGGCGCGCTGTTCAGGTCGATCTTCAGAAGCGGGCCGGGGCGTACTGCGCGCTCGGGAACGATGATGGCCAGCTGCAGGCTGCACAGCGCAACGAGCAGCAGCCAGGCGAACACCACCAGCCATTCACCCGGTCGCAGATCCTCGCCTTCAGGGCCGTCCAGGAACCAGATGCCGACCGATATGGCTACCAGGTAGCCCACTGCTGCCAGGCCCAGCCACCAGCTGCGGCGACGGATCGCGAGCACGCCCAGCAGCAGTCCGCCCCCGGCGCCACACGAAAGCCACGGCACCAGAGCGGCCGTTACCTTCAGCAGCAGGCCACTCCGGGTCAACGGCGGCCGCATCTCCGGCGAGGTCCACCGAACTGGTTCGGCGACCCCGTCGACGGGCGCGGGTGTGCCTTGCAGGATCCGCTTGTGGACGGCTTGCAGCTCCGGGCTCGGGCGACCGCCGCTGAGCTGGAGGGCCTCGTGGTACGAGGTGAGAGCCTCAGCACGCCGGCCCGTGCGGTAGAGCGCTGTCAGGTACGCGGCCCGCAGGCGCTGACGAGCCGGGTACTCCGTGATCAGCCGGGTGAGCTCCGGCAGCAGGGTCTGCTCGTGATCCAGTAGGAGCTCCAGCTCCGCCCACTCCTCGAGCGCATCGGCGCGGCTGTCGGCCAACTGGGCCCGGACAGCGTCGAAGTACCCACTGGACAGGCCGGCCAACGGCGTGGAGCGCCAGAGCGCCAGTGCGCCCCGGATCGCCTCGACAGCCTCGGTGGTGCGACCGAGGGCCCGCAGGTCGCGAGCCTGCTGGACGCCGGCCGTGAACTCGTCCAGATCCGAGCCGCCCACGGCGACGGTGAGCCGGTAGCCCGTCGGCGTCAGTGTCAGGAGCTGCGCGGCGGCCCGCGGCGTCCGGTCCGGCTCCAGGACGCGGCGCAGACCGGCGACGTACTTCTGGACGACATTGGCACCGTTCGCGGGTGGGTCGTCGCCCCAGACCTGGTCGACGATCTCGCTCACCGGTACGGCGTGGTTCGCGCTCACCAGCAGCGCCGCCAGAACTGCCTGCTGCCGGGCCGGGCCCAGCTCGAGCTCCTGCGGGCCCCGGTGCGCGCGGAGCGGTCCGAGCAGATCGAACCGCAAAGCGTCGTCCACCCGACCTCCCGGCCCGAACCTGTCTGCCTTCAGGCGACGGCAGCCGACGCAGTCTATCGAGCGGGCGAGCCCGCTTCGGCACTCCGACCGCAGTGGGACGGCAGTGGGCCGCAGTTGGACCGCAGCGTCCGGACACGGCGAGCGGCCAGGCTCATCACCAAGACACCGACCACTCGGGCCGGTGCATCGGCAAGAAAGCACGCATCATGTCCTTCCCCTGGATTCGCACCACCACCACTGCCGCTCTGCTGATCGTCACCGTCGCCGGCTGCGGCAACGGCGGCAGCACGGCAGCCGACCAGCCGTCCACCCAACCGCCCTCGGCAACGAGCACTCCGACCCCGACTCCGGCGCCCGACCTGAGCAAGCTCAGCGCCGCCGCGCTGTTCGCCAAGGCCAAGGCAGCTGTCACCGCGGCTGATGGCTTCCGCGTCCGGGGCACCGTCACCGACGGGGAGAAGATGACGTTCGACGTACAGGCAGCCGAGACCATCGGGCTGGGCAAGTTCACAGTGAACGGCGAGGAGATCACTGTGCTGACCAGCGGCAAGACCACTTATCTGGCGCTCGGCGAGAAGTCCATCCGGCAGCGCGGCAAGGAGGCGAAGGACTCGGCAGCCGAGATCGACGCGACAGTCAAGGTCCTCAAGGGCAAGTGGATCAAGCGAACGAAGAAGGACGAGGAGTTCGACTATCTGGCCGACATGACCAGGCGGGCGACGTACCTCGGCCTCTTCGCGCCGAGCGGTGCGCTGACCAAGAAGCCGCAACAGACGATCGACGGCGTACCCGCGATCGGTCTGAACGACGGCGAGGGCACGCTGTGGGTGGACAGCCGGACCGCGTTGCCGCTCCAGATGCAGACGGCCGGCGACACCCTCCGGTTCAGCGACTTCGGCCGGATCAAGACCCCGAAAGCGCCGGCGGCCGACGACGTCCTGGACGGGAAGGCGATGGGTCTCTGAGGGGTCATAACTCCGGTGTTACCGCAAGTGAGAGGTGCGCTACCTGCGGTAGCCGGGAGAAGGTCGTCGAGGAGGTCGTGCCGCCCGCACGGCCCCTGAGCCCTGGAGTGTGAGGCATGACAGGAAGACTGCAGCTGATCCGTGCGGTTGTCGCCGCCGGAGCGTTGACCGCGGCGTCGCTGGGCGCGGTGGCGACCACAGCGAGCGCGGCACCGGCCCCGGACGGCCCGAAGACCCGCATCGTCGGCGGCACCATCGCCCACACCGCGGACACCCCGTGGGCGATCGCCCTGAACAACAGCGGCTCACCGGTGCCGAGCGGCCAGTGGTGCGGTTCCACGCTGGTTGCGGCGAACAAGATCGTCACGGCCGCGCACTGCGCCCAGGAGGCCGCGTCGACGTACACCGCGATCCAGGGTCGCGATGTGCTCGCCGACAAGACCACCGGCAAGGAATCGAAGGTCAGCAGCATCTGGGTCGACCCGAAGTACGGCCAGGAGGCCGGCCACGACGTCGCGGTGCTGACGCTGGCCACACCATTCAGCGGCGTACCGACGCTGGCGCTGGAGACCAGTACGGCGGCCGACGCGGTCGGTGCGGCTTCGGTCGTCTACGGCTGGGGCTCGACCGAGGGCACCGGCCCGGCGGACACCTTCCAGAAGGTGGACGCTCCCGTGCTGGGCGACGCGTACTGCGCGAAGGCCTACGCGAGCGAGGGCTACACGGCCGAGGGTGAGATCTGCGGCGGCTTCGAACAGGGCGGCAAGGACTCCTGCCAGGGCGACTCCGGCGGCCCGCTGGTGCTGAACGGCCGGCTGTTCGGCGTCGTCTCCTGGGGCGTCGGCTGCGCGGACGCCGGCAACCCGGGCGTCTACGCCGAGGTGGCGGCCTACGCCACCGAACTGCAGGCTCAGATCGGCTAACAGCACCAGGTAGACCTTCACAGGGGAAGGCGAAGGGGCCGGGTTCACACTGTGAACCCGGCCCCTTCTGTGGCTGTCAGACCGCTAGGCGGATCACGCCGTAGTCGTAGCCGCGCCGCCGGTAGACGACGCTCGGCTGGTTGTCGTCGGCATCGACGAACAGGTAGAAATCGTGCCCGACCAGTTCCAGCTCGTAGAGGGCCTGGTCAAGGGACATCGGCTTGGCGGTGTGTGTCTTCTCGCGCATCACCAGGGGACCGTCCCCGGTGACGGTCAGCGAGCCGACCTTGTACGTCGCCACCTCGTCCTCGACGACGGTGTCCTCCACCACGGGGGCGTTGCCGTTCACGGGCTGCTTGGCGTTGACGTGCCGCAGGCCCTCCGGAGTCCGTCCACCGTGCACCCGGCGGCGGTCGGCCGCCTTGCGGACCTGGGCGCGGAGCCGGTCGAGGCAGACGTCGAACGCCGCCGACTTGGTCTCACCGCACGCTTCGGCGCGGACCACCGGACCCTTGGTGTACATGGTGAGCTCGACACGCATCGCCCGGTCGTGCTGTCGCGGGTTCTTCTCCTGGCTGACTTCCACCTCGCACCGCAGTACTCGGTGATCGACCTTCTCGATCCGCTCGAGTTTTTCCTCGACGTACTGCCGGAAGCGGTCACTGACCTCGCAGTGATGACCCTTGACAACGACGTCCACGGAAACCTCCATCGATCGGCGACTTCTTGTTACGTCTCCGGACCCCCGACGGTTCGGAACTCAACTCCTTGATCTGGGCTACGGATGCTGGGGCGCCCGAAACGAAAGACACCCGGCGCGGAGCCGGTCGGAGTCCGTGGCCAGGAATCCGGCTGATCCGGTCCTGCTCCACAGCACTGCTCGACAAGCCCAAGCGGGTGTCATAGGCCAACGCTAGTCGGCTTCGGCGAAAACCGGTAGGGAAGTTCTCATGAACCAGACGGCAAACGTCTCACCGTGGCGGCGACCACCGCGCAACCGAGCACCGGAATTCCCCGTGATTCCAGGGCGCGGCACGCTTCGGCGAGCGTGGACCCGGTCGTGATCACGTCGTCAACAACAATGATCGGTTGATCCGTCAGCGGTTCAGCCCAGCGCGAACGGAGCCCGAAAGCCCCGGCCAGGTTGGCGGTACGGCGTTCCGCGGACAGGCCGGCCTGGTCGTCGGGACGCCGTACCAGCCGTAGCGCCGGAGCGATCCGAGCGTCGATCCCGTGTGCACGCAGGGCGCGCGCCGCGGCCCGGCTGATCCGCCTCAGCGGGTCGTGGCCGCGCTGCCGGACCGTTGCCGGCGCGGACGGCACCGGCACCAGCCACACGCCGCGGTACTCGCCGAGCGCGGCCCGCACCGCGGTCGCCAGAGCTGCGCCGAGCGGGCGCGCCAGCGGATACCGGGCGTTTTCCTTGTGCGCAATCACCAGCTGCCGAATCTGATCCCCGTACGGCGCGGCCGCGGTCGGCGGCGCGAGCCCGTGCGGCGGCGGATCCGGCCAGGCACGGAACGGAGCCATCCGGCTCAGGAGCCCCCGGCAACCATCACACAACGTCACGCCCGGAACTCCGCACCCGGCACAGCCTCCTCCGAGCAGCAGATCGACCGCGGCGCCCCACACTCCACCAACCATCGTCACTCCCCCGGCCGTCCACAAGCAGCAGCCGGCTGCCTGTGGAAAACCCGCGATCAGCCGGGGTAGCTGGGGATCAGGCCGTCGGCGAACTTGTCGTCGTCAGGGGTTACCCAGTCGAGGTCGAGGCCCTGCCAGTGGATGCGTCCGGCCGTGTCCTCGAAGACGGGCAGGATGTCCGGGTTCGCGTTGGAGGCGATGGCCTCGATCCCGAAGGTGGGAGGGGTTCCCGGGAGGGGCTGCGGGTCCGAACCGTCCGAGTTGACCAGCCAGGGCTGCGCGGTCGCACTGGAGGCCGGTCGGCCGGCGACCAGAACGCCCTTCTTGGACCAGGCCGCGTCGGTGATCGCGGTGAGTGGGACGTGCAGGTCACGCAGCTCGTCGAGCTTCAGACCCTTGCCGTCCGCGGTGGGCTGGATGGTGGCGGTCTGAACCGTGTTCTGGTGCGTCTTGGCAGACTTCAGCACCAGGAGCGCGCGGACGCCGTCCGGCGCCATCCGCAGCACCTGCGGTACGTCGCCGTGGAAGTTGACCGGCACCGTCTGGACCACGCCGTCGCCGGTGCGCACCCGGAGCCGCGGGACCGCGCTGTCGGCCCGGTCCAGGATCCACAGGTTGTCCAGGTTGTCGTAGCTCGGCCGCAGCACCCGGCCCTCGACGGGGATCCGCTTCGGCTCCTCCTGCTTCTTCTTCTCACCGGGATCGACCTTCGCGTAGACGACGACCCGCTTGCCGTTCTCCGTGGTGACGATCGCTCCGGAGTCGCCCCGCAGATTCACGGCGAACGACTTGGCGTCGTACCCGTAGAGCCAGCTCGAGTTGAGCTCGCGGGCCGCTTGCTCGGAGGCACCGTCCAGCCCTTCGACGCGTTGCACCTTGCCGCTCAGCAGGCCGTACAGGATCGTGGACGCGGCCGTCGTCGCGGCCGGATCGAACTGGCTGACCGCGGAGAACTGGATCACGCCCGGGTTGTCCGGCAGCAGCGGTGCGCCGTTGACGGTGATCTTGACCTTCAGACTGATCTGGTTCAGCGTCCAGACGATCTGAGCCGCGAGCTTGAGCCGGTCGGCCTCCACCAGCTGCCCGGGCACGTCGTTGAGCGCCACGGTCGCCTCACCGAGCTCGACCGGGACGGACACCTGGATGGCGGTGCCCGGAGGCGCGATCGAGACGACGCCGTTGCCGAGCCGCTTCGTCGGGCCTCTCAGCAGCTCCTGGATCAGCTTGGTCGCTGCCTGTCCGGCGGACAGGTTGTTCAGCGGCAGGTAGACCGGGTCCGGGACCAGGGTGTCGCGATCGCGGGAGAAGAAGTACAGGTCGCGCGAGGTCAGCTTGGTCGCCACCTGGTTGCTGCCCAGCAGCACGCCCGGGGGCACCGAGTCGACCCGCCACTGGCCGTTCACCTTGAGCATCTTGAAGGTGAAGCCGAGCTTCTCCTTCTGCTTGGCCGGCAGCCACTCGCCACGGTCGTCGATGCCGGCGATCCGCGTCGCGGTCAGCACGAAGGTGGCGTCGTCACCCTTCACCAGATCGTCGCCCTGGTCGTAGACGGTGGTCCCGGACTCGGGCTTCCACTTCGCCGCGGCCTGCGGAGTCAAGTACAGCCGGGCCTTCTCGAAGCCTTTCCGGGAGTCCGACATCGCCTCGAGGAACCCGTCCACGATCACATCCGCCTTGGCACCCTCACGCGGCGGCTTCGCCTCGACACCGACGCCACCGGGGTCCAGAGCCAGGCCCTCCCGGTTGCTGTTGCGGATCGTGCCCTTGGTCGGCACGGTCGCGCATCCGGTCACCAGCAGCATCCCCGCCAGCAACACCACCAGCAGACGACGCCTCACAGCTCCTCACCACCCGTCAGCTTCTGGTACGGCGCTCCGACGTCGACGAGCGACTTCTCCGTGATGACCCGTACGGCGTCGGCCGGGCGGGCCGGAAGCGGTGAGCCGGCCAGTGACACGTCGGGGCGCCGCGGCAGGGTGAGCCGGAAGTACGCACCCTCACCGGGTGAACCCCAGGCGTCCAGTCGGCCGCCGTGCAGCCGGGCGTCCTCCAGTGCGATCGACAGACCCAGCCCTGTGCCGCCAGTGGTCCGGGCCCGGGCTGGATCGGCCCGCCAGAACCGGCTGAACACCATCTCGGCCTCATCCGTGCGGAAGCCGACACCATGGTCCCGGACGGCGACCGCGGCCGCGTCGTCGTCGTACGCGGTGCTGATCAGGAGCGGCAGGCCCTCGCTGTGCTCGATCGCGTTACCAATCAGGTTGCGCAGGATGCGCTCGATCCTGCGGGCGTCCACCTGGGCGCGGCACTGCTCCGGCATCGCCAGCTGCACCTCGCAGCCCTTGCGTTCCAGCAGGGTCTCGAAGTTCTCCAGGACGCGGTGCACGATGTCCCGCAGGTCCACGTCCTCCAGATCCAGGGCGGCCGCGCCGGCGTCGAACCTGCTGATCTCCAGCAGGTCCGCGAGCAGCTCCTCGAACCGGTTGAGCTCGTTCTGCAACAGCTCGACCGAACGGCGGCTCATCGGATCGAACTGGTCGCGCGTCTCGTGCAGGAGGTCAGCGGCCATCCGGACCGTGGTCAGCGGCGTCCGCAGCTCGTGCGAGACGTCGGAGACGAAGCGGCGCTGCAGACGGGACAGGTCCTCGAGCCGGCGGATCTGTCGCTGCAGGTTGCTCGCCATCTTGTTGAACGAGACCGCCAGCCGGGCCAGGTCGTCGGTACCGCGGACCTGCATCCGCTCCTCGAGCTTGCCGGCCGCGAGCCGCTCAGCGATCCGCCGTGCCATCCGGACCGGCGTGACCACCTGGCGAGTGACCAGCCAGGCCACCGCACCGAGCAGAACGACCAGCAGCAGTCCGGCAGTGACCAGTGCCTGCTGCACGACGTTCAGCGTCTCCTGCTGCGCGGTGAGCGGGAAGAGGAAGTACACGGCGTACCGGTCGCCGGTGCTGGTGACCCGCAACTGCGAGCCGATGACCAGACCCGGTGCGCTGGTGTTGTCCTTGTACTTGATCACTGTGTAGGTGTCGTAGAGCTTGGCCTCGCTGACGTTGACCGACGAGACCAGTGCCTGCGGCAGTGAGTCGCTGTCGACCAGTCCGGTGTAGCGGATCGCGTTCGAGCCGCTGTTGCCGATCGGCACCAGCAGCACGTCGTACAGACCCGGGCGGTTGGTGCCGAGGACCAGCTCGGACAGCCGCTGGTTGATCGTGGTCGGGTCGGCCGCGTTCAGCGTGGAGGTCAGCGACGTCAGCTGCGCGACCGCCTCGGCCTGCGCACTGTCGCGCCGGGACTCCAGCACGCCGTCGGTGACCTGGCTCATCATCACCCAGCCGACCAGGAGCAGCACGACGGTCGACATCAGCAGGGTGCCGGTGACGATCCGGGCCTGGATGGAACGCCGCCAGATGTCCGGCCAGTACTTCGGGTGCGTCCGCCAGAGCGGCTGTGGGTAGGCATGCCACTCAGCCGCGGCGGATGTCGGCTCCAGCTCGGTACCGCGCGGCTCGGCCACCTCCTGCTCGGGCGGGGCCGACTGATCCGGCCCCGCCGGCGCGGCGGGGTCGGAGACAGCCTGCGACTCTTGGTCGCGTCCGTACTCGATCAGTCCGCACCGGCCTTGTATCCGACACCGCGGACCGTCACGACGATCTCCGGGTGCTCAGGGTCCTTCTCGATCTTGGAGCGCAGCCGCTGGACGTGCACGTTGACCAGCCGGGTGTCGGCCGCGTGCCGGTAGCCCCAGACCTGCTCCAGCAGCACCTCGCGGGTGAACACCTGCCAGGGCTTGGAGGCGAGGCAGACCAGCAGGTCGAACTCCAGCGGGGTCAGCTGGATGGTCTCCCCGGCCCGCTTCACCGAGTGCCCGGCGACGTCGATGGTCAGGTCGCCGATGGTCAGCGACTCCGGCCCCGGCTCGTCCATCCGGCGCAGGCGGGCCCGGATCCGGGCCACCAGCTCCTTCGGCTTGAACGGCTTGACCACGTAGTCGTCGGCCCCGGACTCCAGGCCGAGCACCACGTCGACGGTGTCGCTCTTGGCGGTCAGCATCACGATCGGCACGCCGGACTCGGCCCGGATCGCCCGGCAGACGTCGATCCCGTCCATCCCGGGCAGCATCAGGTCGAGCAGCAGCAGGTCCGGCTTGAACTCCCGGAACGCTGGTACCGCTTTGTCACCGGTCGCGCACAAATAGGTGTCGTACCCCTCGTTGCGCAGCACAATGCTGAGCATCTCCGACAACGCTGTGTCGTCGTCGACGATGAGAATGCGGCCCCGCATTGTCCGGTTACCATCTGCCACGCGCTGCTCCTTGCCGTCCGACTCGTCGTGCGCCCGGTGCATGCCGTCCGTACGCACTACGGATAGTGTCCCATTCCCTGGGTAGTGCACACGCCGGATCGCCGATTGACCCCGGTTTGGGCTGTGATCATGGTGCACAGCCCGACCGCGCGACAACTCGGGGTGCATCCACAGGGCAGCACAGGGCGAGGGGAGGCGGACGTGAGCGACGACATCAGGCTGCACGAGGACGCTGCGGCCGAGCCGCTGCGCCCGTGGCTGCCGGCCGACCTGCTCGACAACGCGGCCCGGACCATCTCGGACAACAAGACCATCATGCTGGGCCTCCCGGTGCTCGCCGCGATCGCCCTGCTGGCCGTCCAGGCCGCGCTGACCGAGGTCGCCGTACCGGGTGGGATCAGTGGGTTCTTCGGTGCGGAGGATCCGTTCGAGCAGGCCGGTGGGGCCTTACTTCTCACGTACGGCGTTCAGCTGGTTCTGTTCGCTGTCGTCTCCAGCACTCTGGCCGGCATCATCGCGCTGGCCGCGGTGCGCAGCCAGCTGGGTCACCGGGTCAGTGCACGTGGGCTGCTCCGGCTGGTCCGGCCTGCACTGCCGGCGCTGTCCGCTGTGGGGCTGCTGCAGTCGCTGTCCTTCCTGGTGCTGATCGGAGGCTGGCTGCTGGCCGTGTTCGGGATCGGTGCGGGCGCGGAGTCCGCGATCTCAGGTGCTGTGGCCGGTGCGGTCGCCGTAGTGCTGATGCTGCTCGGCGGTCTGCTGGTGCTGATCTTCGGTATCCGGTTGGTGCTGGCCGGGACAGTGGTGCTGATGGAAGGCAAGCACGCGCCGGACATCGGGCTGTACATCCCGGCCCGGGTGGGCATCTGGGGTGCACTGCGGCGGTCCTGGCAGCTGGTGCGCGGCAAGTTCTGGCGGGTGTTCGGCATCCTGATCTTCGCGAGCGTGGTGGTCAACATCGTCAGCTACGCCCTCCAGTTCGGAGTCACGACTCTGGTGATCACGGTCGGCTCCTGGGCCGACTCCAGCGAGAGCACTGGTGGCACTGTGATCGCCATCGTGGTCGGAGCGGCAGCCGGTATCGCGACGGTGCTGACTCTGATCGCCAGTCTGGCCTTCATGTCCGCCGTGCAGGCTCTTGTCTACCTGGATCTGCGGATCCGGCGTGAGGGCCTCGACCTGTGGATGCGTCCGTCCCTGCGCCCGGGAGGTGCCGCGTGATCTTCGCCGAACCGCCGGTCGACGTACTGCGCGACCAGGCCGCCCGCGAGGCCGCGGAGGAGCTGTCGAAGTCCGCCTACCGGCAGTCGGGTGGCTCTCTGATCGAGCGAGCCCTCGGCAAGCTCGTCGACTGGATCTCCGATCTGCTGGGCGGCGTCACCGGCTCCTCCCCCAACGGCCATGCCGGACTGGCCATGCTGGCCGCACTGATTGCCCTGATCATCGTTGTGGTGCTGTGGCGAGCCGGAGTGCTCCGGACCAGCAAGCGCGGCAAGCAGCAGCAGTCCGTCTTCGACACCTCGCGGCCGCGGACCGCTGCGGAGTACCGGGCGCAGGCTGAGAAGGAGGCCGCGACCGGCGACTTCACCCTTGCGGTCCGCAGCCGGTTCCGGGCCTGCGTGGCCGAGCTGGTCGAGCGGACTGTCCTGGACGATCGCGCCGGGCGGACGGCGTACGAGGTGGTCGCGGATGCTGGGCGCGCGGCGCCGACACTGCGCGACGTGCTACAGCCGGCCGCACTGGCCTTCACCGAGGTTGTCTATGGCAACCGTCCGGGCAACCCGACCCGGTACGCCGTGGTCGTGGCTGCCGACGATGCCGCTCGAGTCGCTCGCATCAAGGTGGCTTGATGAGCACGAGTGTGCCGGTTGGGCGGGGTGCTGCGGAGAGCTGGCGTGCGCTGCGGAAGCCGCTGCTGATCACGGGCATCGTCGTACTGGTGTCGCTGGTCGTGCTGATCTTCAGCACTGCGAGTACGTCGGGTCCGTTCAGCCCGGACTCGACTGAGCGGGACGGCGCCCGGGCGTTGTCTAACCTGCTGAAGAACCATGGCGTGAATGTGCAGGGGACGGAGGTCCTCTCCACTGCTGCGCAGTCCGGTGCGGGCAAGGCGCTGCTGATCGGGCCGAACGGTTCGCTGGATCGCGCCGACTGGCAGCGGATCGCGGACGCCGGCTGGAGTCACCTGATCCTGATCCGCCCCAGTCCCCGTGAGCTGGAGGTGCTGGCGCCGGGGGTCAAGAGCACCGGCCAGGTGCTCGTCTCGGACAGCCGAGAGCCCGACTGCGACCTGCCGGCCGCAGTGAAGGCCGGGACCGTGACAGCCGGCGGTACGTCGTACTCCGCGCCGCAGGGTGCAACGACCTGCTACGGCGACGGAATCAACCACACCGTGATCAGGATCGAGACCGGCGGCCGGACTGTCGATGTGATCGGCACGTCGCGGTCCTTCACCAACAGCGAGCTTGCGGACGACGGCAACGCCGCACTGGCGCTCAACCTGATCGGCACGCACCAGAGCCTGACCTGGTACCTGCCGCAGTGGGAAAGCAGCGGTGCGGACGACGAGGGTGGTGACGGACCGCCCCTGGTCCCGCCGGATGTCCGCTACATCGGTTGGGCGCTGGCCTTCGCCGTACTGGTGGTTGCGATCTGGCGGGGGCGCCGGCTCGGGCCTGTCGTGGTGGAGCGGTTGCCGGTGATCGTGCATGCCGCGGAGACCACTGAGGGACGTGCGCGGCTGTATCGCCGGTCGCGGGCTCGTGACCGTGCTGCGGCGGCGCTGCGGGAGTCGGCACTCGCCCAACTACACAAGGCGCACGGCATCCCGCGTCGGGCCGAGCCGGGCGCAGTGGTCGCCACGCTGGCCGCCCGGACCGGGTGGGATCCGAACACGCTGTACGAAACGCTCTACGGCATGCCACCGCTCGACGACGCCGCTCTGTTGAACTTGTCCGACGCACTAGACGTACTCATGCAGGAGGTACGACACCCGTGACCACTACTGAGGTCAGCGCCGACCAGGCCAGGCAGGCGCTGGTCGCACTGCGGACCGAGATCGGCAAGGCGGTCGTCGGGCAGGAGACGGCGGTCACCGCGCTGGTGCTGGCGCTGCTCTGCCGTGGCCACGTGCTGCTGGAAGGCGTGCCTGGTACGGCGAAGACGCTGATGGTGCGGGCACTGTCGATGGCGATGCGGCTGGACACCAAGCGGGTGCAGTTCACCCCGGACCTGATGCCGGGTGACGTGACCGGGTCGCTGGTGTACGACGCGAAGACGAGTGAGTTCGAGTTCCGGCCCGGCCCGGTGTTCACCAACATCATGCTGGCGGACGAGATCAACCGGACGCCTCCGAAGACGCAGGCCGCGTTGCTGGAGGCGATGGAGGAGCGGCAGGTCACCGTCGACGGTGTCTCGCGGAAGCTGCCGGTGCCGTTCGTGGTCGCGGCGACGCAGAACCCGATCGAGTATGAGGGAACGTATCCGCTGCCGGAGGCGCAGTTGGACCGGTTCCTGCTGAAGGTGACGCTGGACATGCCGCCGCGCGACGCCGAGATCGCCGTACTGGCTCGGCATGCGCAGGGGTTCGACCCGCGTGACCTCGAGGCGGCCGGACTGAAGCCGGTGGCTGGTCCTGAGGACCTGCTGGCCGGACAGAACGCCGTACGGCGAGTGGCTGTGCGGGAGGACGTGCTGGCGTATGTCGTCGACCTGTGCCGCGCGACCCGGCAGTCGCCGTCGTTGCAGCTCGGTGTGTCGCCGCGTGGCGCTACTGCGCTGCTGCACGTCTCGCGGGCGTGGGCCTGGCTGTCTGGTCGGGACTACGTGATTCCGGATGACGTGAAGGCCATGGCGCGTCCTTGCCTGCGGCACCGAGTGCAGGTGCGGCCGGAGGCTGAGCTCGAAGGCGTCAGCGCGGACGCGGTGCTGGAGAGCGTCCTCGCGACCGTGCCCGTGCCACGCTGATGGTTCTCACAGGCAGGGCCGGGCTGCTGGCTGGTCTCGGGGTGGTGTTCGTCGCCCTGGTGATGCCGAGCTGGTCTGGCGTCGGTGTGGTGATGGCTGTGGTCTTTCTGGTGTGCCTGGTGGACCTGTTGCTGGCTGGGTCGCCGCGGCGGCTGCAGCTCAGTCGCGAGGGCGATACCGCCGTACGGCTTGGTGAGCCGGCTGCTGTTCAGCTACTGGTGACCAATCCGGGTCGGCGGGTCCGCGGGCTGCTGCGGGATGCCTGGCCGCCGTCGGCCGGCGTACTGGATCCTCCGCACAAGCTCGACCTGCCATCTGGTGAGCGGCGGCGGCTGACGACGCATCTGGTGCCGACACGACGTGGAGACCGCCATGCGGATCGAGTGACGGTCCGGTCGATCGGTCCGCTCGGTTTTGCCGGTAGGCAGAGCGGCCATCACGTGGCGTGGACTGTGCGCGCGCTACCGCCGTTCAACAGCCGCAAGCACCTGCCGTCGCGGTTGGCGCGCCTGCGTGAGCTGGATGGGCGCACTGCGTTGCTGGTGCGTGGGCAGGGCACCGAGTTCGACTCCCTGCGGGACTACGTGCCTGGTGATGACGTGCGCAGCATCGACTGGCGAGCCACCGCCCGCCGCGGCACCGTCGTACTGCGGACATGGCGGCCCGAACGCGATCGCCAGGTAGCCATCGTCATCGACTCCGGCCGCATGTCGGCCGGCCGCGTGGGTGACGCGCCTCGCCTCGACCACGCGATGGACGCGGCCCTGCTGCTCGCCGCACTCGCCACTCGCGCAGGTGACCGAGTCTCCTTGCTGGCCTGCGATTCCGCCGTACGAGCCGACGTACGACGCCCTGCGCCTGAAGACGTCCTCCCCTCCTTCGTGAACGCCCTGGCCAACGTGGACGCCGAGCTGGTGCAGACCGACTTCCGAGTCGTCGTCTCCCAGGTCCTGGAGCGCCTAGGCCAACGCTCCCTGGTAGTCCTCCTCACCGGCCTGGACCCCGCCGTCATCGAGGAGTCGCTCCTACCCGTCATCGGCCCGCTCCTGAAGCGTCACACCATCGTCCTGGCCTCAGTAGCCGACCCCCGCCTGACAGAGCTCGAATCCACCCGCACCGACCTCATCGAGGTCTACAACGCCGCCTCCGCCGCCCGAACCCGCCTCGACCGAGACCGCGTCACCGCAGTCCTCACCCGAGCCGGCGTCACCGTAGTAGACGAAAACCCAGACCAAATAGCCCCCGCCCTGGCCGACACCTACCTAGCCCTCAAAAAAGCCGGCCGCCTGTAGTCCTCCCGCCGTAAGAAACCCTTTACAGCAACACAGCAGTAGAGGATTCCCCACACCACCGACAGAGCCACCCCCCCATGCAGTCTTCTGGGCTAACGTCCGAAGGACCGGAGGGGCCCGTCTCCGGATCGTCGGACGTTGTGAAGCAGCGATCGCTAACGTCCGAAGGACCGGAGGGGCCTGTCTCCGGATCGTCGGACGTTGTGTGGTGGGCTGGATCGCGGCGCATCGGTAGGCAGCTGGCCGGGCTTCAGCGCGCGGGTCAGCGGAGGTGCGCGGTGAAGGTGTTGCGGTGGGTGGTGGTGAAGTCGTGTTCGCGGCGGGACCAGGCGATGCGGTCGGCGCGTTGGGTGGGGGTGACTGGGGCGGAGGTTTCGGTCCAGAAGCGGGTGTTGCGGGATTGGCGTTCGAGGATGGCGTCGACCAGGGCCTCGCGTTGGGGTGGGGTTGCGGCGTAGGCGTCGGCCAGGACTCGGACTTGGGCGGCTTGGCGGGCCGGGTCGTTGTGTTTGGAGGCTATGCACCAGGTCCAGGCTGCGTAGCCGAGGTCTTCGAGGGGGCTGCCGGGTTCGGCGGTGTCGAAGTCGATCAGGGCGACCGGGAGGTTGTCGCGGAAGACGGTGTTGTTGGGGCCTGGGTCGTGGTGGCAGATGACTCGGGTGGGGGTGATGCGGGTGGCGTCGTGGAAGGCACGGAGGAGTACGCCGAAGGCTGCGAGCTGCTCGTCCTGCCAGCGCTGGAAGGGGCCCACCTCCCCTTCTAGGTAGGAGAGGATGTCGCGACCTTCGGTGTCCTGGCCCAGATAGCGGGGTGCGCCGGTGAAGCCGCGGGCTTCGAGTAGGCGGAGCAGATCGGGGGTCCCAGGGGACGCGGGGCGTCGTACGGTGTCACCGATCCGTACGACGCCTGGGGTGATGCGGCCGGGCTGCATCTACTGGGTGGGGCGGGCCTGGGCGAAGGTCCAGTGGTGGCCTTCGAGGTCTTCGGTCTCGTAGCGGCGGTAGCCGTGCTGGTGGATCTCGCTGAGGATCTTGGCGCCGGACTGCTGGCTGTGGGCGAAGTGGGCGTCCAGGTCGTCGACGTAGATCCAGGTGCTGTGGTCGTGCTGGGGTGGGCGGCTGTCGGTACGGCGGAAGAGCAGGAGGCTGCGGTCGCCCACGTTCAGCTCGACCCAGCCCGGAGTGGTGCCTTCGGCGGGGATGCTGGTCCAGGAGTCGAGGCCGAAGAAGGTGTGCAGCCAGCGAGCGGCAGCGGCCGGGTCTTCGTAGTACAGGGCGACTGCGAGGCGGTCGAGCTCGCGGGGCGTGCTGGGCGCGGTGGCGCGGCGGGCGATCCACTGCGGGACCCAGTTGATGACGTTCGTCCAGAAGTAGAAGGCCTTCTCGCCACCAGCCACGAGAGCCTGTACGACGGTGACCCGCGTGCTGTCACCGAGGGCGGCGAAGGTGATGCGGGTTTCGGTGTCGTCGACGGAGCTGCGGTAGGCGAAGAGCGAGCCTGGCTCCCAGTCGGTGATCCGGCCGAGCTCCAGAACGTCATCGGGCAGCGAGTACACCTCGAGAAGGCGGCCGCCGACACCTGGCTCGATCTGCATGGCCGTGGCGCGGGCAGCGTCGAAGAAGTTGATCGGGCCGCGAACCCACCACAGATCGATCTCTTCGGTGAAGATCTGGAAGGCGGTCGCCGGGTCGACCGGGACCTCGACGGTGGCTGTCGCTGATGGTGCGGTCATCACAACTCCTTCTTCTCGACATGACGTTTGAAGGCGCCCAGCTGGTCGCGCCAATGCGCCTGGACCTGGTCCAGCCAGGCCTGTACGGCGACCACGGGCTCGGGGTTGAGGCGGAAGAGCCGGACCCGGGCATCGTCAGGAACGCGCTCGTCGGCAACCAGGCCGGCCTCGAGCAGGATCCGCAGATGCCGGCTCATCGCCGGCGACGACGAACCGGTCGCGACGGCCAACTGACCGGCCCGCCGCGGACCTTCGCCGAGCAGCTGGACCACCTGCCGCCGGGTCGGATCGGCGAGCACTTCGAAGAACCGGTCGACCTGATCTTCCACCATGCCGCAATAGTTCTACTATCTGTTAACTATTGTCAACCGCTCGAAGAACCCCGGACACGGTTGGATGGACCCCATGAGTGAGAGAGATGTCGAGAAGGACTACACGGTCGCCGAGTTCGCCGCCAAGCTCCGCCGGCTGGCCGATGCCCTGGAGGCGGGCAAGCCGTTCCGGATCCAGATCGCCGGAGAGCGCTTCACCGTCCCGAAGAACGCCGCGATCAGCGTCGAGCACGAGCGCTCCGAGGACGAGGAAGAGGTCGAGTTCCAGCTGAAGTGGAGCCTCGCCGACGCCGACGAGGAGCCCGAGGACGACGACGAGGTGTGAGGTACGGCGTCGTACCGGTCAGCTGATCGAGTTGACCGGTACGACGTGGCACGCGACCTGCGCATCGCTAGCAGCCGGCAGAACAGGCAACGAGACCGAGCGGCAGGCGTCGACACCGTTGCCAGCGGCCACCAATTGGCAGCGCGGGTGAAAGCGGCAGCCGGAGGGGATGTGTGTCGGGTCCGGCGGCTCACCGGTCAGGATGATGCGCTCGGGGGATTCGGGCAGGACCGACAGCAGGGCTTGCGTGTAGGGGTGCTGCGGGTTCGTGAGCACGTCCTCGGTGCGGCCGGACTCGACGATCCGGCCGAGGTACATGACCGCGACCCGGTCGGCGATGTTCCAGGCCAGTCCCAGGTCGTGGGTGACGACCAGCGCACCGAGACCCAGGTCGTCCCGCAGCCGGAGCAGTAGCGCGAGAATCTCGCCGCGGATCGAGGCGTCCAGGGAGGCGACCGGTTCGTCGGCGATCAGGATCTTCGGGTCCAAAGCGAGTGCACCGGCGATCACCACCCGCTGGCGTTGGCCACCGGACAGCTCATGCGGGTAGCGCTGGAAGAACCGCTCCGGCGGCCGCAGCCCCGCGCGGGCGAGCGCCGAAGTGACGACCGCCTCCTCATCAGGCAGCTTGTGGATCCGCGGGCCCTCGGCAACAGCTTCATAGACGGTATGGCGTGGATTCAGCGACCCCGTCGGATCCTGCAGCACGAGCTGGACCTGACGGCGGAAGGCGCGTAACGCCCGACCGGAGTAGTTCAGCGGCCGGCCGTCGTACGAAATAGTGCCGGACAGCGGCCGCTCGAGGCCGAGGAAAGTCCGGGCGAGCGTGGTCTTGCCGCAGCCGGATTCCCCTACCAGGGCGACGATCTCGCCCGCGCCGACCGAGAGGTTCACCCCGTCGACAGCGCGCGCACCGCCACCGAACTCCACCGCCACGTTCGTTGCCTCTAGCATGTTTCCTCCACCAGCACACAGGCCGCGTGACGATCAGGTCCGGCTGGGTGGAGCTCGACCGGAGTGGTCGAACACGAGTCCAACGCGACTGGGCAGCGGGGATGAAACGCACATCCACCGGGCAGATCCGAAGGATCAGGCGGGTCGCCGGCCAGGCCGCGCGGCGCCAGCCGGGAGGCCGGATCGCCGACAGTTGGGAAGGCAGCGGAGAGGGCTTTGCTGTAAGGGTGCTGGAAAGCCGAGTCGGACGGACCGGTCTCCACGAGACGGCCGGCGTACATGACAGCCAACCGGTCGCAGACGTCCGCCAGGACGGACAGGTCGTGCGAGATCATCAGCAGTGAGATCCCATGCGATGCGATCAGCTGGCGGATCAGCGTCAGCACCTGCGCCTGCACCATCAGGTCCAGCGCGGTCGTCGGCTCGTCCGCGATGATCAGCTGCGGCGAACACGCCAAAGCCATCGCAATCATCACTCGTTGCCGTTGGCCACCGCTCAGCTCATGCGGATAGCTCCGCGCCCGCCAGGCCGGCAATCCGACCTGCTCCAGGAGCTCCGCCACTCGCGAGCGAGCTTCGGCCGCCGACGCCAGCCGATGCACCAGCAACGGCTCGGCGATCTGCTCGCCAATCCGCCGTACCGGGTTGAGGCCGTGCTGTGCGCCCTGGAAGACGATCGACGCGGACGACCACCGGACCGCACGCAGCCGGCCCCACTTCATCGCCACGACATCCTCGCCGCCCAGCAGGATCCGCCCCTCCAGCTGGGCCGTCCGTGGCAACAATCGCAGCAAGGACAGCGCGATCGTCGACTTCCCGGACCCTGACTCCCCCGCCAGCCCGACAGCCTCGCCTACCGCCACCGACAACGACACATCCCGTACGGCGTGTACGTCGCCGCCGGCCAACCGGTAGGTCACCGACAACCCATCGAGTTCCAGCATCACGCCGCCCGGGTTCGGAGTCGCGGATTGAGCACAGTCTCCAAAGCTCTTCCACACAAGGTGAAAGCCATCACCACGATCACGATGCAGAGGCCCGGGATGAGGATGTACCACCAGGCGCCGGCGGTCGCCGCACCCCAGTCGTACGAACCGCGCAGCATCGTGCCCCACGAGGTCTTGTTCGCGCTCACCCCGAGGAACGCCAGCGTGGACTCGGTAACAATCGCGCTCGCCACCTCCAGCGTCGTACTTGCCAACAGCAACGGTGCGACGCTCGGCAGCACGTGGCGGGTGGTGATGTGCCAGTGGCCGGCGCCGAGGGCGAGTGAGCGTTCGATGTACGGGCGGGCCTCGACCGCGAGCGTCTGCGCCCGGATCAGCCGAGCCGTCGACGGCCACGACGTCACTCCGATCGCGATCACGATGGTCGCCGTACTGCCGCCGAGAATCGCAGCCAGCACCAACGCGGTGACCAGCGACGGCAACACCAGGAACCAGTCGGTCACCCGCAGCACGATCGCGCCGGCCCAGCCGCGGAAGTGGCCGGCCGCAATCCCCAGCACGGTCCCGATCACCATGCTCAGCAGGGCTGCGAGGAATCCGATCAGTAACGAGGTCCGCGAACCCCACCAGATCATCAGCAGCACCGAGCGCCCGGACTCATCGGTCCCGAGCGGGTAGTCCACGCTCGGCGGCGCCATCTTCGCGCCAGTACCTGACACCACATTGGTGACGCCCGCGTCGATGAACAGCGGCGCGATCAAGGCCAGTATGACCGCCACCACTAGTACGACGAGACCAATCATTCCGGCCTTGTGCGCGCGGAAGTCCCGCCAAAAACGTTCCACCGAACGCTGCCGCCGTACCCAAGTAACACTACTCATACTGACCTCACCCGCGGATCGAGCACGTGATAAATCACGTCAGCCATGGTGTTCATCAGAATCACCGAAACCGTGATCAGCAGGAACGTCCCCTGCATCAGCGTGAAGTCCGGCACCCGGATCGCTTGATAGAACAGCTGCCCGAGCCCCGGCCAGCTGAAGATCGCCTCGACCGTCACCGCGCCCCCGACCACGAACCCGATCCGCATGAATACCAACGTGACCGTCGGCAGCAACGCGTTCGGTACGGCGTGCCGCCGCCGGATGTCGTCGTCCTTCAGCCCCTTGGCCCGGGCGGTCGTGATGTAGTCCTGCTCGACCTCGTCCAGCACCGACGACCGCATCACCAGCAGGTACTGGGCATAGACCACGGCAACCAACGTCAGACACGGCAACACCATGTGCTGGGCGACATCGAGCACGTAGCCGAACCCGTCCGGCGCATCGACGCTCGAGATCCCTCGCGTCGGGAACAACCCCGGGATCGGACCGATGCCTGCGGCAAACACCATCAGCAGCAACAGCCCGAGCCAGAACGTCGGCACCGACCACAACACCAACGACACCGCGGTGGAGAACCGGTCGAACCGCGAACCCGGCTTCCACCCGGCCCGCGCACCCTGCCAGATCCCGAGACTGACCGCCATCACCAGCGCGGTCCCGGTGAGCAGCAGCGTCGGCCCGATCCGCTCACCGATCAGATCGAGCACCGGCCGCTTGTACTCGTACGACGTCCCGAGGTCGAACCGCAGCGTCTGCCCGACGAAGTGCAGGAACTGCTCGGGAATCGACTTGTCCAGCCCCAGCCGGGCGCGCTCCAGATCAAGCTGCTCCGGCGTCATGTTCCGCCCCTGCGCCAGCGCTCGGACCGGGTCGCCCGGCAGCATCCGGAACAGGAAGAACGTCGCCACGACCACCATCGCGATGCTCAGCAGTGCCCCGCCGATCTTGGTCGCCGCGTACCGCAGCAACCCATGACGCGCCGGGGCAGCCTCAACCTCTGCGACAACTGTCATTCGCGCTCGTCAGCAGCACCTTGACGCCGCCGCGCCAGCACGAACCCACCAAGAGCCAGTACGACGACCGCTCCCGCGATGCCCGCGATGAGCCCGGTGTTGGAGCCGCTGCCGGATTCCGCCGAACCGCTCTTCGTCACCGCCTCGACGGTGTAGAACGGCCAGTAGCCGCTGCCGCCGTACAGGATGCCCTTGTCCTCGGGGATCGGCGTGATGGAGGCGATCCGGTCCTTGCGGTAGCCCTCGAGGTCGTTCGGGTAGTAGAGCGCGATCACCGGCGCGTCGACGTACAGGCGCTCTTCCATCTTCTTGATCAGCTCGGCGCGCTTGGGCCGGTCGAGTTCCTTCTGCTGCTGCTTGTAGAGATCCTCGTACTGCGGGTCGCAGTAGAACGACTCGGTGCCGCCGCCCTGGCCGGAGGCGGTCGGCCGCCGGCTGCACAGGTGGGTGCCGAGCACCTCTTCCGGATCCGGGTTGACCGACCAGCCGCTGATCGCGATGTCGAACAGCGCCGTCACCCCGGTCTCCTCGGTGAACTTGCTGGAGTCGAGGCGGCGCGGGGTCAGCTGGATCCCGAGCTCCTTGAACCAGCCGGCCAGGTACTCCGCGAGCTTCTCCTCGCTCGGCGCATCGGTGTGGATGCTGAACCGGAACTGCAGTTTCCGCGAACCGTCCGGCATCGTCCGGATGCCGTCGGCACCCTTCTTGTAGCCGGCGTCGTCGAGGATCTGGTTGGCCTTGGAGGCGTCGTACGTGATCTTCTCCGCACCCGTGGCTTCCCAGAAGAAGCTCTTGTACAGCGGCGGCACGACCGAGCCGTCGGCGACCCGAGCGAGCCCGCTCTGGGTCTCGTCGACGAGCTTCTGCTTGTCGATCGCGTAGTGCAGCGCCTGCCGCACCCGCGGGTCCTTCAACGCCGGGTGCCCGTCACCGATCGGCTTGTTGTCGCTGGTGGTCGCGCCGTGGTTGATCTGCAGGTACGTCGCGCGCCGGCCCTCGGCGTTCCACTGGACGATGTTGCTGTCGCTCTTCAGCGACTCGAAGTCCGGCGGCGAGAGGCGGCCGATCAGGTCGATGTCGCCCTTCTTCAGCCCGACGATCGAGGCGGCCGGGTTGTCGTAGAAGATCATCTGCAGCTCGTCGATCTTCGGCGCACCCCGCCAGTAGTCCGGGTTGGGCGCGAGCCGGACGAACTGGTCCTTCTTGTACTCGACCACGCGGTACGGACCGCTGCCGACGATCGGGACCTGGTCGTTCTCGTACTTCGCGATGTCCGGGACCTTCTCCCAGATGTGCTTGGGCACGATCGCGACCGGGATGTCGAGCATCGACGCCTGCGGCGCCTTCAGCTTGATGGTCAGGTCCTGCCCGCTGGCGGTGACACTGGCGAAGTTCTCGACCGCCGGCCCGTTACCGGCCTTGGCCGCGTCGTCGGTCATCATCTTGTTGAACGTCCAGGCCGCGTCGTCCGCGGTGATCGGCCGACCGTCGGACCACTTCGCCGTACGGATCTTGAAGGTCCACGTCAGCCCGTCCGGCGACGTCGTCCAGGACTCGGCCAGGTCCGGGCTGGGCTGCAGGGTCTTGGAGTCCGGCACGGTCAGGAACGCGTACATCAGGCGCTGCAACGAGCCCGACACCAGCCGGACCGCCAGGAACGGGTTCATCGAGTCGACCGCCTGAGTGACTCCGATCTTGACCACCTTCCGCGGCGGGTCGGCGGCATACGCCGTCCCCGGCAGGCTCAACAACGCGATCGCCGCGAGCACCGCGAGACATTTCCTGATCATCCCCACGCCCTCTGCCCTCAGTGGTGTTTGGGAAGACACCACACCAGCAAGCGCTGTCCTGGTCAATGAAGTACGAACCTTTGTCACACATACGTCATCAACTTTCGGCTTGACTACACACTTGTGTAGTGCTCTACTCGATCGTGTAGCCAAGGAGGACGGAATGAAGGACGATCTGACCGCGCGGGCCCGGATCCGGGACGCGGCGATCAAGCTGTTCACCGAGCGCGGGATCGAGGGCGCCTCGATCCGCGACATCGCCACCGAGGCCGGGGTCTCGTCGGGCCTGGTCCGGCACCACTTCGGGTCGAAGGAGGCGCTCCGCGACGCCTGCGACGAGTACGCCCTCGGCCGGATGTTCGAGCTCGGCCGCGAGCTCGTCGACGAGCAGGGCCTGGAGAACGTCAGCGTCGCGACGGTCCAACCGGTCGCGTTCCCGCTGCAGACGTACCTGGTCCGCTCGATGATGGACGGCTCGTCGACCGCCTCCGCGATGTTCCTGCAGACGGTCGAGTACGGCGAGCAATGGGCCAAGACGCACGGGGTCGTCACCGACGACTTCCGGGCCTGGTCCGCGGTGATCACGGCGATGAAGCTCGGCGTCTACGTGCTCCGCGAGCAGCTCGAGCTCGCCCTCGGCGAGGACCTCGCCTCCCCCTCCGGCTATTCCCGGCTGAACCGGGCGTTCGTCGACATTTTTTCCCAGCCTCTGCTCACCCCCGAGCAAGCGGCCAACCTGAGAAAGGGCAACCACTGATGTCCGCTGCGGCGATCCACACCGAAGGCCTGGTCAAGACCTTCGGGCGCACCCGCGCACTGGACGGCCTCGACCTGACCGTCCGCACCGGAGAGGTGCACGGCTTCCTCGGCCCGAACGGCGCCGGCAAGACCACCACGATCCGCATCCTGCTCGGCATGACCCGCCGTACCGACGGAACCGCACGCCTGCTCGGCGGCGACCCGTGGTCGGACGCGACCGCGCTGCATCGACGGCTCGCCTATGTGCCCGGCGATGTGACGCTGTGGCCGAACCTGTCCGGCGGCGAAGCGATCGACTTGCTCGGCCGGATGCGCGGCGGTCTCGACAAGGAACGCAAGGCCGAGCTGCTGGAGCGCTTCGATCTGGACCCGCGGAAGAAGGCCCGCACGTACTCGAAGGGCAACCGGCAGAAGGTCGCCCTGGTCGCCGCGTTCGCCTCGGATGTCGAGCTCCTCCTCCTCGACGAGCCCACCTCGGGGTTGGACCCGCTGATGGAGGAGGTCTTCCGCGAGGTCGTGCAGGAGATCAGCGCGGGCGAAGGAAAGACCGTGCTGCTCTCCAGCCACATCCTGTCCGAGGTCGAGGCGCTGTGTGAACGCGTCACGATCATCCGGGCCGGCCGCGCAGTCGAGAGCGGAACGTTGTCCGGCCTGCGGCATCTGACCCGGACCTCCATCACCGCCGAGCTGGCCGGGCCTCCGAACGGTCTGGCCGCGTTGACCAGCGTACACGACCTGCGCGTCGAGGACGGGCTGGTGCGATTCGACGTCGACACCGAGGAGATCAACGCCGTACTGCGTCAGCTCGTCGATGTCGGTGTGCACAGCCTGGTCAGCCAGCCGCCGACGCTGGAGGAGCTCTTCCTGCGCCTGTACGAACCGGAGGCGGCCCGATGACGACACTGACTGGTACCGGTGGATTGATCCGGTTGATCCTGCGCCGCGATCGCGTCGTGTTGCCGCTCTGGATCCTTGCCCTGGCAGTGATCCCGATGAGTTTCGTCAGCACGTACGGCGAGCTGTTCCCGACCGCCGAAGCACGCCGCAGCTACGCGAACAACGCCGGATTCATCACCCTGTACGGCGAACTGTCCGGGAGCAGCCTCGGTGAGTTCGTCACGTGGCGGCTCGGGTTCGTGCCCTTGATGGTCGGCCTGATCACCCTCCTGACGGTGATCCGACACACCCGGGTCGAGGAGGAGACCGGCCGTTCCGAGCTGCTCGGTTCCAGCGTGGTCGGCCGCCACGCCGGTCTCGCCGCCGCGCTGATCACGACCTGCGGTGCGGTCCTCCTGGTCGGCGTACTGGTTGCCCTGGGCATGCACAGCCAGGACCAGCCCTGGGCCGGCTCGGCCGCCCTCGGACTCGAATTCGCGGGTACCGGCTGGCTGTTCGCCGCGATCGGCGCGATTGCCGCCCAGCTGACGGCGAGCGCCGGCACCGCCCGCGGGATCGCGATCGCGGCCCTCGGGGCATCGTTCGTCCTGCGTGCCGCCGGGGACACCAGCGCCCACACCGACGGCCCGTTGGCCTGGCTCACCTGGCTGTCCCCGGTCGGCTGGGCCCAGCGCATCCACCCGTACGGCGCCAACCGCTGGTGGCTCGGTGGATTGGTGCTCGCGGCAACCGTCGTACTGATCCTGATCGCGGTCCGGCTCGCCGTACGGCGTGATGTCGGCTCCGGGCTGCTCCCCGCCCGGCTCGGTCCCGCCGAAGGCACGATCGGATCGCCGTGGGGCCTGGCCTGGCGACTGCACCGCGGACTGCTCACCGCGTGGACCTCGGCGTTTCTCTTGCTGGGCTTGCTGTTCGGCGGCGTGGCCGAGGGGGTCGGCGACATGATGCGCGACGATCCGAAGATCCAGGAGATGTTCCAGCGGATGGGTGGTGCAGCCGGGCTGATCGACTCGTTCCTGGTCGGCGTCATGACCATCACCGGACTGATCGCGTCGGCGTACGCGGTCCAGGCGACCCTGCGCTTGCGTGCCGAGGAGATCAGCGGTCGCGCCGAACCAGTCCTCGCAACCGCAACCAGCCGCCTGCAATGGGCCGCGAGCCACCTGGTCTTCAGCCTGCTCGGCCCAGCCATCGCCCTCTTCGCCTCCGGCGCAGCCGCCGGACTCGCCTACGGCATGGCAGTCAACGACGTCGGCACCCAACTCCCCCGCCTGATCGCCGCCGCCCTCATCCAACTCCCAGCCGTCTGGCTCCTCGCCGCCCTGACCCTGACCATCTTCGGCCTCATTCCCCGAGCCTCCCAAGCAGCCTGGGCCGGCCCCACCATCTGCCTCCTCATCGGCCTCGTCGGCGCCGGCGTCAAAATCGCCCCCTGGCTCACCGACATCTCCCCCTTCACCCATCTCCCCCACCTCCCCGGCGGCCCCACCCCTCTGGCTCCGGTGGTCGTCCTCCTCCTGATCACCGCCGTCCTAGCAGCCACCGGCCTAACCACCCTCCGCCACCGAGACCTCCCCACCACCTAACCCCCGCCGCGCCCGGTACGACGGCACGCGGCGACCTCATGGGGCTGCTCCGCCGCAGGTATGGGTGGTACCGAGTCGGAACGGCTGTACGGCGTGGTGCTGCACGGTGACGTCAGTCGCGCCGGCCACAACCCGGGGGTGCGCCCACCCGGTGGGGGCCGTGGACAGGTAATACCTTGTTCACGCCCACCGGCTCCTGTTCAAGCCCCCTGCATCCGCTCCGAAACCTGCAACCGACGGCACCGCGGGAACCGGCCTGTGTTCTCGGACCGCAACCGCAACCCGTCAGCCGTGGACAACGGGAACGCGGGAACCGGCCTCGCCAGCCACCGCGGCGGCCCGCCATGCTGTCTTTCAGATCGGCCGGTCGCGGCGAGCAACCACAGCGCACGTCCCCGACCGAGTCCTTTCGCCTGCACCCCGTCTCGCGGCGGATCTGTGCCACTGACCAACTCACTCCGGCGAGGGTTTCCGGGCGGCGGTTGAGCGTGGCGAGGTGGACCCGGCGGAGGTTGGTCAGTGGTGGCGGTCCGCGGAGCCAGGGCAGCGGGGCGTCGTTTCAGGTGGCCGCGCAGGTGCAGGCGCAGGGTGCCCCGCTATCCGGTGGATTTTGGGGCCCCGGCGACGAAAATCCACCGGCTAACGAACGCGGGCAAGCGAAAGCGCGCAGGGAGGTCGGGGCAGCTGCTGGTGGCCTGCGCTCTTGAACCGCAACCAAAGCCCGGCGGGGGTGGGGTGTCAAGGATGGGGTACTGGCTTCGACGTTCCTTGTGAGTGAGAGGAGACGTGATGAGTGACTTGTTGCCGCCGGTGAGTGACCGGGCGGGGTTTCAGGGTGAGTTGGACGAGTTGCGGGTTCGGGAGAAGGCGCACAGTCGGGAGGCTGATGCGATCGCGGCTGCGCGCCGGCGGTTGCCGATGGTTGAGGTGGATGCCGGGATCACGGTGACCGGGGCCGAGGGTCCGGTGACGCTGCTCGAGACGTTCGAGGGGCGGAAGCAGCTGATCGCGTACTACTACATGTGGCACGACGGGCATCCGGCCGCCGAGCAGTGTCCGGGGTGCACGTGGTGCAACGGGGCGGTGGGTGAGCTGTCCTACCTGCATTCGCGCGACATCACGTACGCCGTGTTCTGCCAGGGCCCGTACGACGAGAGCCGCCGGTACCGGGACTTCATGGGCTGGACGATGCCGTGGTACTCGTCGATCGACTCCCGCGACAAACTGCTGGAAGGCAGGAACCTCGGGCAGATGTACCTGGTCTGCTACCTGCGCGACGGCGACCGCGTCTTCGAGACGTACTGGACGACGTTGCGTGGTGTCGAGGTGATGGACAACGGCTACCACCTGATGGACCTCACCGTGTACGGGCGCCAAGAGGGCCACGAGGACTCACCGGCCGGCTGGCCGCAGGAGTGGGCGAAGGCCGAACACATCCTGAAGGCCGACGGCCGTCCGATCGCCCAGTGGTCACGCATCGAAGCCGGGCGACCGGACAAGCTCTAGACCCGAGCGTTCCGGGACCAGACGAAGCAGTAGGCACCGAAGGCCGCGATGCCGAGTGCGAGCACGGTCAGCAGGATCGACCCGAAGGGTTGTTCCTTGATCGTGTGCAACGCGGCGTCGAGACCGCCGGCCTTGTCCGGTTCGTAGCTGATCGCGGCCCAGCCGAAGAGCACGCCGACCACCACGAACGCGACACCCTTGGCTGCGTAGCCGATGCGACCGAGCAGGATGGTCGTGTCGGAGACGCCGCCGACCAGGTCCTCGGTGAACTTCTTGGTGTACGCCTTGTGCAGTTGGCGAATGCCGATCGCGACCACGGCCAGGCCCAGCACGACGATCAGCACTCGACCGAGTCCGTGTTCCATCACGCGCGCCGACAGCGTCTTCTGCTGGTTGGTGCTCGAACTACCGGAGCCGATCGCGACCCTCACCGCGCTGACGCCGAGGACCAGGTAGACGACGGCACGACCTGCCGACGACAACCGCTTCTTGGTGTCGAGGTCGCCGTACGCGAGGTCGATGACTTTCCAGAGGACCAGTGCGAACAGACCGATCGCGACGATCCAGAGCAGGACGCCACCGAATGGCTTACCGGCCAGCTCCTGCAACGCGCCTTGCTGGGATGCCTCCTGCGACGACTGGCCCCACGCCAGCTGGAGTGCGATCCATGCGATCAGCAGGTGCACGACGCCGTACGCGATCAGGCCGACCGTGACGGCGACGCCGTACCACTTGCTGTGTCTGACTTCCTGGGCGGATCTCATTGTGATCCAGTGCCCAGCGACAAACGACGACCGGGGCGGGGAAGGCATATGTCAAGTGGCGATCGGTGCAACTGCATCGGCCTCTTCGACGTCACCGGTCTCGCCTGCGCGAGCGGCGCGGCGGCCGAGGATAAAGACGTACAGGAAGAAGGCGGTCTCGGCCAGGATGCCGATGCTGATCCGCACCGGTGCGGGCAGGAACGGCGTCACGAACGCTTCGATCACGCCGGTCACCAACAGGATCGCGGCGATCCCGATCGCCATCCCCATGGTGGCGCGGCCGGTCTGGGCGAGCGCCTGCATGCGCGTCCGCGCGCCCGGGACGATCCACGACCAGCCAAGACGCAGACCGGCCGCGGAGGCTATGAAGACCGCGGTCAGTTCGAGCAGGCCGTGCGGAGTGATCAGGCTGAAGAACAGGCCGCCCTTGTCGTGGCCGATCATCAGACCGGCGCTGACACCCAGGTTGAGCGCGTTCTCCCAGAGGATGAAGATCGACGGGATCAACAGAATGCCCAGTGCGAGTACGGCGGCGCTCAGCGTGGCGTTGTTGATCCAGACATGCAGGGCGAAGTCCTGGGCCGGGTTCTCGGAGTAGTACGACTCGAAGTCGTGGTCGACCAGCTGCTGGATCTGAGCCGGTGCGGCGATCGAGTCGATCACCTCAGGGTGCGCCAGGATCCGCCACGCCGACCAGGCCGCCACCATGTAGAAGAGCAGGCCGATGGTCAGCCACCAGCGCCTGGTGACGTAGAGCGCGGCCGGGAAGCTCACCAGGAAGTATCTGGAGATGTCGCGCCAGACCGGAGCCTGCGCGCCGGTAACAGCACCTCTGGCATCAGCGATCAGCCCGGAGAGCCGTCCGATCGACACCGGGTCCGCACCGGCCGCTCTGAGCGCGGAGAGATGCGTGCCGACGCGCTGATACAGCGTGACGAGCTCCTCCGCCTCAGCACCGGTCAATCGCCGCTGCCGACGAGTCAGGTAAGCCAAGCGGTCCCACTGCGGCTGATGCACCGAAACGAACGCCTCGACGTCCACAACACACACCTCCTCCCCGGAATGGCTCCTTGCGCTGGCAGACTAGCCCGACTGAGTGTCTATGGAGGAGGGGGGCGGCAGAGTGTCTCAACTGGTCACTGGGGAAGCGGTCGTCCTCCAGGTGCGGATCGCGCGGATGCCGACGCGAGCACTGGCCTGTGCGATCGACGTGATCATCCAGGGGATCGTGCTGAGCGGCGTCATCGGGCTGATGTTCGGTTTCCTGTTCAGCGGGCAGTCGAGTGAGGCACTGGCCGCTGCGCTGGTGACGATCGTCGTACTGCTCGTTGTGGTCGGCTACCGACTGGTGATGGAGACGCTCACTCGTGGGCGGACGGTCGGCAAGATGATCCTCGGGCTCAAGGTCGTCCGCGACGACGGCTCGTCGATCCGGTTCCGGCATGCGCTGGTGCGGACGCTGATGTGGTTCTTCGTCGATTTCGCGCCGTGGTTCGCGGCCAGCCCGGGCATCGTAGCCAGCCTGATGAACAAGCAGGGCAAGCGAATCGGCGACATGGTCGCGGGCACCGTGGTGATCCGCGAACGCCACCAGTCGATGGCCTCCCCGCCGCTCTTCGTCCCCGCACACCTCGTGGCCTGGGCGCAGTCGCTCGAGCTCTCACAACTCCCCGATGAGCTCGCGAACACCGCCCGCGACTACCTGGCCCGCTTCACCGAGCTCCAGCCCGCCGCCCGCGCCGCTCTCGGCGAAACGCTCGCCCATCGCATCGCCCAACTCACTGCGCCCGCACCGCCGAGCCCGATGATCGCCCCGGCGTTCCTCTCCGCGGTCCTGGCCGAGCGCCGTCGCCGCGAGCTCATCCGCCTCGCCGTGAAGCGCCCCGCGACCACCGGCCCGTTTGCCCCCGCGGTCAACCAGTACGCCGTACCGGCCGGTCCCTTCATCCCACCCAGCCCGTACGGCGTTCTGCCGCCGGCGCCCGTACCGACCTTCGCCCCGCCTCCGCCGGCGCACGAAACCACGCCGGCCACCCACAACGCCCAGGGCTGGGCCACCCCAGGCAGCAACCAGTCCGGCTGGTAATCAGTTTTCGGCCGCCCAACGCCGAATAGCTCCCGTCCAACGCCCAGAGCCCGCGAAGCGTGGGTAGTGTTGCGACCATGTCGCATTTGGTGGAGTGGGATGCATGGTCGGCGCGGTGGGATGCCCAGCAGGCGGGCTACCTGCCGGATCGGGAGCAGCAGTTCGCGTTGATGCTGACGGTGGTGGAGCGGGTCGTCGGTCCCCCGGGGCGGTTCGTGGACCTCGCCTGTGGGCCCGGTGCGATCTCGGCCCGGGCGCTCGCGCGGTTCCCCGCGGCCGAGGTGATCGGGGTCGATCTGGATCCGTTCCTGCTGGAGATGGCGCGGCAGACGGTCGCCGGAGCGCGGTTCGCGGCAGCGGATCTGCGCGAGCCCGGCTGGGACGACGTACTGGGTGATGGCCCGGTCGACGCGGTGTGTTCGGCGACCGCCTTGCACTATCTCGCCCCCAGCGACCTGGCCGAGGTGGCGCAGGTGCTGGCCCGCCGGATCCGGCCGGGTGGCGTGTTCCTGAACGCCGACACGATGCGGCTCGGTCCGAGCGAGGTGCCGCAGCTGGATGCAATCGCCGTTCAGTTGCGTGATGAGATCTGGAACGCGTCGCACGCGTCCGGGATCGAGGACTGGCAGGCCTGGTGGACCGCGGCCGGCGAGGAGCCCGCATTCGCCGAGCTGCTCGCGCAACGTGCCCAGCTCGTCATCAACCGGCCGAAGCAGCGCGAGATCACCCTGACCGACACCCTCGAGTCCTTCCGCAAGGCCGGGTTCGCCGAGGTCGCCGTACTGGGTCAGGTAGCCGACAAGCACCTCTTCGCCGCCATCCGCTGAGGCAACTTGCTGCCAGCCGGTCAGAGGCCGGTACGGCGGCCTCTAGCGTCGACGGCATGAGTCTGAGCATGAGAGTCTTCGCCGTCCAGCTGGACATGCTGCACGACGCCGTCGGCTCGCGGGACGAGAAGCTGGTCCAAAGGATCAGCCGGTACTCCGCCGAGGCGTGGTCCTCCGAGGACGACTACTGGAGCGACGAGATCGCCGACGGAGCACCGACCAGCAGCGCGGCGCTGCGCGCCGTGATCGACGGCGGACCGTTCGACGAGCACTACGGCCACCGCTACCGATGGGCGTACCAGAACATCTGCGAGTTCCTGTTCGCCGATTACGGCATGAGCGACGAGTACTTCAGCGGATTCCGCAGCGGCTGGCTCGAGGACGTCGGCAAGGGTCTCGAGCAGCTCGGCATCACCACGGCCCAACTGAGCAATCTCGTCTACCTGGGGAGTCCGGCGCTCCTGCCCGGTTCTGAGGGCCTGCAGTCCGGCGAGTGGGACAACGCCACCTGCCGGGCCGGGCTCGATCAATGGCATGCCTCCACGCCGGAGCAGCGTGCCGCGCTCCACCCCGAGGTCCTCGGCGCGGTCGTGAACTGTGTGGGCTGGATGGCCGAGGTGGTAGCCCTCAGCGACCAACTGTCGGAGGAGTACGGCGTCGCCGCCTTCTTCGGCTGAAGGCGGCACAGCGGAAGGGCCGCACCAATCGGTGCGGCCCTTCGCTGTGGGGGGATCAGTAGCGGTAGTGCTCAGCCTTGTACGGGCCTTCGACCGGTACGCCGAGGTAGGACGACTGCTCCTTGGTGAGCTCGGTGAGCTTCACGCCGAGCGCCTCCAGGTGCAGGCGGGCGACCATCTCGTCGAGGTGCTTGGGGAGCACGTAGACCTCGGTCGGGTAGTCGGCCGTGCGGACGAAGAGCTCGATCTGCGCGAGCACCTGGTTGGTGAAGGAGTTCGACATCACGAACGACGGGTGCCCGGTGGCGTTGCCCAGGTTCAGCAGCCGGCCCTCGGACAGGATGATGATCGTGTGACCGTCCGGGAAGCGGAACTCGTCGACCTGCGGCTTGATGTTGATCCGCTCGATGCCGGCGGTCTTGTACAGGCCGGCCATGTCGATCTCGTTGTCGAAGTGACCGATGTTGCCGACGATCGCCTGGTGCTTCATCTGCGCCATGTGGTCGGCGGTGATGACGTCCTTGTTACCGGTCGTGGTGACGAAGATGTCGACGATCCCGACCACCTCGTCGAGCGTGGTGACCTGGTAGCCGTCCATCGCGGCCTGCAGCGCGCAGATCGGGTCGATCTCGGTGACGATGACGCGGGCGCCCTGGCCGCGCAGCGACTCCGCACAGCCCTTGCCGACGTCGCCGTACCCGGCGACGAGTGCGACCTTGCCGCCGATCAGGACGTCGGTGGCGCGGTTGATGCCGTCGATCAGCGAGTGCCGGCAGCCGTACTTGTTGTCGAACTTCGACTTGGTGACCGAGTCGTTGACGTTGATCGCCGGGAAGAGCAGCGCGCCGGCCTTGTGCATCTCGTAGAGCCGGTGCACGCCGGTGGTGGTCTCCTCGGTGACCCCCTTGATGCCCTGGCCGATACCGGTCCACAGCTGACCGTCCTCGGCCAGCGTGCGGGTCAGCACGGTCAGGACGACGGCGTACTCCTCGGAGTCCGCGGTCGACGGGTCCGGGACGACGCCGGCCTTCTCGAACTCGGTGCCCTTGTGGACGAGCATGGTGGCGTCGCCACCGTCGTCGAGGATCATGTTCGGACCCTCGGCGCCCGGCCAGCGCAGCGCCTGCTCGGTGCACCACCAGTACTCCTCCAGCGTCTCGCCCTTCCAGGCGAAGACGGGGACACCGGCGGGGTTGTCGACCGTGCCCTCGGGCCCGACGACGACGGCCGCGGCAGCGTGGTCCTGGGTGGAGAAGATGTTGCAGGAGACCCAGCGAACCTCGGCACCGAGGACGGTCAGCGTCTCGATCAGCACCGCGGTCTGGATCGTCATGTGCAGCGAACCCATGATCCGCGCACCGGCCAGCGGCTTGCTCTCGCCGTACTGGGCACGCATCGCCATCAGACCGGGCATCTCGTGCTCGGCCAGCCGGATCTCCTTGCGGCCGAACTCGGCCAGCCCGAGGTCCGCCACCTTGTAGTCGAACGTCATCCTGCTCCCCTGAATACCTAGGTAAGTGCTGCCTGACTTCCCTGCCTGAGCCTAGAGGGCCCAGCACCGGGGTTTGATCCGTTCACGGGCGTTTTTGACACCGAAATGTCAAGATTGGCGTTATGCGCATCACCGAAGCCGCCAAACGCCTGGGCACGACCCCCCGGATGCTGCGCTATCGGGAGGCCCTCGGCCTGCTCCCGCACTCCCGTTCGGGCCAGACCGCCCAGCGTCAGTACGACGACCGCGACCTCGCTGCCGTCCAGCTGGCCCTCGACCTCGAGCGCCGGTACGACGTCACGCCGGCCGCCCTGGCCTTCGCCCTCCGAGCCCTCGCGGAACCGTCGGTAGCCGCCGACCTCCGCAACCTCGGCTACCGCACCGGCCGCCTCACCACCCCACCGACCCAGTCCCAGATCGACCGGGAGCGGGCCCTCCAATGGCTGGGCCGCTCCGGCGTCCTGCCACCCAGACCGCGCTAGTGCGAGGGCGCTTCCGGTACGGCGGGGCGCTCGTCAGGGGTGTAGTTCTCGTGGAAGATGTCAGGCTCCAGGTAGATGTGGACCGACATCGGCTCGGCGGCGCGGATGGCGCGCTCGGCGGCGTTGATGGTTTCGGCGACCGCCGCGCTGTCGGCGGTCGAGTCGACGCCGAGCTTGGCGGCGACGAGGATCTCCTCGGGGCCGAGGTGCAGGGTCTTGATGTGGATCAGGCGCTGGACACCCGGGGTGCTCTCGATCGCGTCGACGATCTTCTGCTGCGCCTCGCGGGTCGCGGACTCGCCGAGCAGCAGCGACTTCATCTCGATCGCCAGGAAGATCGCGACGCAGACCAGCAGCGCGCCGATCGCCATCGACCCGAGGCCGTCGAAGACACCGTTGCCGGTGATCAGGGTCAGCACGACGCCGATCAGCGCGAGCACCAGACCGGTGAGCGCGGCGAAGTCCTCGAGCAGGATGACCGGCAGCTCGGGCGAGCGGGCCTGGCGGATGAACTTGGGCCACGAGATGTGCCCACGGATCTTGTTCGCCTCGACGATCGCCGTCCGGAACGACAGCGACTCCATCACGATCGCGGCCACCAGGACGGCGACCGGCACCCACTTCCAGTGGTCGATGCCGTGCGGGTCGTGGATCTTGTGCCAGCCCTCGTAGAGCGCGAACAACCCACCGACGCTGAACAGCACGATCGCGACGATGAACGAGTAGACGTACCGCTCGCGTCCGAACCCGAACTGGTGCAGCTCGTCGGCCTCGCGCTTGGCCCGCTTGCTACCGACCAGCAGCAGCACCTGGTTGCCGGCATCGGCGAGCGAGTGGATCGCCTCGGCCAGCATCGAGGCCGACTGGGTCAGCCCCCAGGCAGCGAACTTGGTGATCGCGATCCCCGTGTTCGCCAGCAGGGCCGCGACCACGGCCTTGTTTCCGCCACCAGCCATGGTTGTTCAGGTCCTCCTGGTAAATAAGGATCAAGGCACAGTTATTGGCACCAGCACGACGAACGCCGTGCCGGAACCACGCAGGTTACAGGGTCCCTCGGGTCCAGCCGCGAACGCGGACTGTCCGGCGGACAACGTCACACCGTCATAGGTGCCCCCGGCACCGACTTCGACCGTTCCGTCCACACAGCAGACGATTCGCGGCCCGGACCCGGTGACCGTTTGTTCACCGCCGTCGAGATCGACCCGCCGGACGGCGAAGTACTCGCACCCGGTCTCGTAGACACCGTCGGTTGCGGTGAACACCGGGTTGTCCAGGGGCTCGAAGTCGACGACCGACACGAGCTCCGGCACATCGACGTACTTGCTCGTCAATCCACCGCGCAGCACGTTGTCCGAGTTCGCCATCACCTCGAAGCCGAGCCCGTGCAGATACGCATGCACGTTGCCGGCCGGCAGGTAGACAGCCTCGAACCGCTCCAGCCGCACGCGGTTCAGGAGCAGCGCCGCCAGCACACCTGGGTCGTCGGGGAAGTCCGCACACAACTTCGCCAGCGTCTCGACCTCGAGCTTGTACGTCGAACCGTCGTACTGCGCGCAGGCCTCGCCCAGCGCGGACACCAGCGGCCGGATCGAATCCCGGTCGTTGCTCATGAAGTCCGTGAAGGCTTCCTGCAGCTTGCCGTTGCGCAGTTGCTCGGTCAGCCCATCAAGGCCCACCGGCGACAGCGCCTCCAGCAACGCAACGGTCGCCGGCAACGGCCGGAAGCCGACCAGCGCGTCGAACGGCTCGAGCGCAATCAGGATCTCCGGCTTCGGCCAGGCGTCCTTGTAGTTCCGGTCCGGGGCGTTCCGCGGAATGCCGGCAGCCTCGTCCCGCGCATACCCGTCGATCGCCTGCTCCCGCGAAGGGTGCGCCTGGATCGACAACGGCTGCCCGGCCGCCAACAGCTTGGCCAGGAACGGGAAGCGGCCCTCGAACTCCTCGGCCGTCTTCACACCCAGTACGTCGGATGCGCCGGCCGCGACCACGTCGTACAGGGTGTCGCCGGACGGGAGCACGGACGGCGCCGACTCGTGCGCGCCCATCCACATCTCCGCCTGGGGCTTGCCGTCCGACTCGACGCCGAGCAACTGTGCCAGAGCGGTCGTCGATCCCCACGCGTAGTCGCGGATGGTGTTCTGCAGCCGAACTACCACGCCGGGTCCTCCGAGGGGATACCTGGCTCGGCCGGTGCGTCATCAACCGCAGTGCCGTAGCGGCCAAGGCCAATGCCCAGGTACGCCGCGGCATACCGGCCGTGCTGGGTCAAAGCGGCGTACCGGGCGATGTCCGTCCCGTCGGCCTGCTTCACCACGTGCACGCGCACCTCGTGGCGCTCGGCCTTGAGCGCCAGCTTGTTGCGGGTCTCGATGACCGAGTCATCGGCCAGACCGTCGTCCAGAATGATCAGTGCGGGTCGCAGCTCGTCGCCCTGGTCGAACGGGTCGGCGAACAGGTCACGCGGCGGCTGGTTGAGCACCGGCAACAGGTGACCGGCATCTGCGGCCAGCGCGGGTCGGCCACTGGCCAGCCGCAGCGCCTCGACCACACGGCGCGCAGCACGCGCAGCCAGCACCGAGCCACCCCACACCAGCGGCAGAGAGTCGGCCAGAACCAGCGCGAACTCCTTGCCCGGGTTGGACGACACGTCGTTGTTCGGCGAGCAGGCAATCGCTACGTCGTCGAGCATGGCGGCGACGGACTTGCCGTCCACGACCGGCCCGAGCTCCATCTGGTGCAGCCCCTGCAGTACGGCGACCGCAGCGGCCAGCTGGTCATCGGACTGCGACGGCAGCCGGATCGTATGGCGCAGACCGGCCGATGCGATCGCAACCGGCGAGTCCTCCGGGCTGGCGACCATCAGACCGCACCCGCGACGCGCAGCCTCGGCAGCGGCCGACACCGCGTCGTTGTCCTCGGACTGTCCACCCAGCACGATCACCAGGTCGAGCGGACCGGCCCACCCCGGCAGACCCGGACCGGGCCACGCCACGAACGGCACCGGGCAGACCGGCTCCAGGACCGCACGGACCAGCCGCGCGTCCCGACCGGCAGCGACAATGGCGCGCGGCCGGAAGCCGTCGGAGTCCAGCGAGGACAGTACGTCGTCCGCCGCCTCCAGCTCGGCCCGCACGCGCGCACCAGCCATGGCCAGCCGCCGCAGCAAGTGATCGGTCGCCTGCAGTGCGGCCGGGTCATCCAGACGATTGTCGTCGAAGGCTGTCATGCCTGGTCCGCGGTCTCCTCGGTGCGGGTGTCCCGTGCCTCGTCGATCAGCAGCACCGGGATGTCGTCACGCACCGGGTAGGCCAGCGCGCAGCCCGTGTTGGTGCAGACCAGCTCGTTCGCCTCGTCGTCCACCCGGAACTCCGAGCGGCACTTCGGGCAGACCAGGATGCTCAGCAGGTCCGGGTCCAGATTGACTGCCATCAGTTCTTCCCCTTGATCAGAGCCAGCACTTCGTCACGGACGCGTTCCATCGTGGGGCGGTCCGCCGCTTCCACGTTCAGCCGCAGCAGCGGCTCCGTGTTCGAGACACGGACGTTGAACCACCACTGTGGCGCGGACACGGTCAGACCGTCCAGGTGGTCGACGCTGATGTCGGCCTGGCCGCCGTACGTGTCCTCGATCGCGGCGACTATGGCAGCCGCGTCGTCCACCTTGTTGTTCAGCTCGCCGGAGGCGACATAGCGCTCGTAGACGGCGAACAGCTCACTGGCCGGCTTGTCCTGCTCACCCAGCGCGGCCAGCACGTGCAGTGCGGCCAGCATGCCGGTGTCGGCCCGCCAGAAGTCCCGGAAGTAGTAGTGCGCCGAGTGCTCGCCGCCGAACACGGCGTCGGTCTCGGCCATCTTCTCCTTGATGTTGGAGTGCCCGACCCGCGTCCGCACCGGCACACCGCCGTGCTCGGTGACCAGCTCCGGCACCGCCTTGGAGGTGATCAGGTTGTAGAGGATCGTCGCGCCGGGATTCTTGGCCAGCTCCCGGACCGCGACCGCGCCGGTGATCGCGCTCGGCGAGACCGGGTCGCCCTTCTCGTCGATCACGAAGCAGCGGTCCGCGTCCCCGTCGAAGGCCAGCCCGAGGTCGGCCCCGATCTCGCGGACCTTCGCCTGCAGGTCGACCAGGTTCTTCGGGTCGAGCGGGTTCGCCTCGTGGTTCGGGAAGCTGCCGTCCAGCTCGAAGTACATCGGGACGATCTCGACCGGGCCGGTGGCGAAGACGGCCGGCACGGTGTGCCCGCCCATCCCGTTGCCGGCGTCGACGATCACCTTGAGCGGCCGGATCCTGGTCAGGTCGACCAGGTCGTGCAGATGATCGGCGTACGCGGTGAGCAGGTCCTTCTCGCGGATCTTGCCCGGAACGGCGGTGCTCGCCGGCCCGTCGACGAGCGCCTTCGCGACCAGGTCTGCGATGTCGCGCAGCCCGGAGTCCGCACCGACCGGCGCGGCACCGGCACGGCACATCTTGATGCCGTTGTACTGCGCCGGGTTGTGGCTCGCGGTGAACATCGCGCCGGGCAGGTTCAGCCGGCCGGAAGCGAAGTACAGCTGGTCGGTCGAGGCGAGCCCGATGTTGATCACGTCGGCCCCGGTGCCGGCCACGCCCTCGGCGAACGCAGCCGCGAGCGCCGGGCTGGACGGCCGCATGTCGTACCCGACCACGACCGCACCGGAACCCGCGAGCACATCCAGGACCTCGACGAACGCCGCCCCGGTCGCCCGGGCCACCGACTCGTCGAACTGGTCCGGGACGACCCCGCGAACGTCGTACGCCTTGAAGATCGCCGCAACGTCAACCATGCGTGGACCCTATCCGGCCCAACGTCAAAGCTGTATTTCAGCCCTCACCGAGCCATTCCGTCAGCTCCCGCACCGGGTTGTAGATCGCCACCACCTGCCGCCCGCCCTGTACGCCGTACTTGCGAGCCAGCTCCAGCGCCTCGTCCCGGGACGAGGACCGGGTGATCAGGTCGAGGTAGCACAGCTGGGTCGCCGGGTTGATCCAAGCGCCGAACTGGATGACCTCGCCGTCGAACAGGTCCTGGTGCTCCTGAACGAAGGCCAGGATCGAGCCGGCCAGGTCCTCCAGCGGGAGGATCCTGGTCAGCTCGGGGTACCGCGGGAAGTGCCAACTGTCGTGCACCGGAGTGATCGAGAGCCGGGTGATGTCGGCGGTGACGCCACCGGTGGCGCGGGTGGCCGCGGCCAGCCGGTGGGTGAAGCCGGGCAGCTGTGCCTTCAGCTGCGCTCGTACCAACCGGTCTCGCCGCGGTGATGCACCTCGGGCAGCTGGCGGGGACTCGTGGGGGCTGCCCAGCCGACTGCGTTGGCGATGACTTGCTGGACGTCGGACTGGTGGTAGGTGGGGAACTCCTGGTCGCCGGGGCGGAAGTAGAAGACCCGGCCCTGGCCGCGGCGGTAGGTGCAGCCGGAGCGGAAGACCTCGCCGCCGGAGAACGAGCTGATGAAGACCAGTTCGTCGGGCTGCGGGATGTCGAACAGCTCGCCGTACATCTCCTCGCGGTCGATGATCAACGGGTGCGGGATGCCGCGCGCGATCGGGTGGCCGGGGGCGACCGTCCAGATCAGCTCGCGGTCGTTCTCGGCGCGCCAGTCGAGCGAGCAGGTGGTGCCCATCAGCTTGACGAAGATCTTGCTGAAGTGCGCGGAGTGCAGTGCGATCAGGCCCATCCCGGACAGCACATGCTTCTGCACCCGGTCGACCACCGCGTCGTCGACCTGGTCGTGCGCGGCGTGCCCCCACCAGGTGAGTACGTCGGTCTCCGCCAGCACCTCCTCGGTCAGACCGTGCTCGTCCTGCTGCAGCCACGCCGTACGGACAACGACGTCCTGGCCGAGCTTGTCCCGCAGCGCCGACGCGATCGTCTCGTGCATCGTGTCCGGGTAGAGCTTGCGGACTGTCTCGTCGCGGCTCTCGTGGACGTTCTCGCCCCAGACCGTGACGCGGATCGGATCAGTCATGGAGTACAACCTCTCGTCCTGCCTTCGCCGAGGCGTAGCAAGCGTCGATGACCTCGGTCCGGAGGAGCGCCTCCGAGCCGTTCTGACCTTCCCAGTCGCCACTGCGGACGATCCGGACGAACTCCCGCACCACTGCGCGGTGTCCGAGCCCCGGACCGGTCGCGGGTCGCACCTCGGCCGGGATACCGGCGACGTCGGTGTAGATCCGCAGCGTGTCCTCGTTCGTGTAGTTCTGGACGTCGATCTTCGCGCCGCCCTCGGTGCCGAACAGCTCGATGCCGAAGTTGTCCCCCGGCGCCCGGTAGGTCGCCCAGCTGGTCTCCAGCTGCAGGGCGCCGCCACCTTCGAGTCGCAGGTACGCCGTCGCCAGGTCCTCGACCTCGAACTTCGAACCGAGCGTGTCGACGACCGGTCGCTCCGTACTGTGCACGCTGCCCCGGCCGCGCGGGCCGAGCTCGGCGAACGTGTTCGCCGACACCGTGGTCACCTGCGGCTCGCCCAGCAGGTGCAGCGCCATATCGAGGATGTGGACGCCCAGGTCGATCAGCGGACCGCCACCGGACAGCTCGCGGTTGGTGAACCAGCCGCCCATGCCCGGGATGCCGTTGCGGCGCATCCAGTGCGCCTTGGCGTAGTAGATGCGGCCGAGCTGGCCCTCGTCGATCTGGTGCTTGAGCGCTGCGACGTCACCGCGCTCACGGTGGTTGAAGACGACCTTGAGCACCCGACCGGCCTTCTTCGAGGCCGCGACCATCGCGGTACCCTCGGCCACCGTCCTGGACAGCGGCTTCTCCGACAGCACGTGCAGGCCCTTCTCCAGCGCGGCGAGCGCGATCGGGGCGTGCAGCTGCGTCGGCGTACCGATGCTGACCGCGTCCAGGCCTTCCGTCTGGAGCAGGTCCTCCCATTTCTCATACAGGTGCGGTACGCCGTGCTTCTCGCCCAGACTGGTCAGGATGTCCTTCTCCAGCCCGGCCAGCGCGATCACCTCGACATCCGGCAGCTCGGAGAACGCCTCCAGTGCGGTGCGTCCTGCAAACCCCAGCCCGACTACTCCGACACGCAGCTTTTGATCGTTCACAGCAACGATCCTCCCCGGCAATCCTGGTCACGCCAAGGTGCTTTCCACACTACGGAACAAGATCGAACACATTCCCACCGAGTGTCGCAGCGTAGGAAGGGGTGATTCAGTCCTCGTCGGCGTCGAACTCCGGGTCGATCTGCTCCGGCGACAGCGCCAGTACGTCGGCCAGCTCGAGCACCAGCGCGGATCGGACCAGCCAGGCCAGCCCGGCCGCGGACCGCTCGGCCCGCAGCTCGATCGGTCGCCGGAAGACCACGATCCGGTACGGCTCGTGCGACGTACCGCCGGTCGCGTGGGTGAGCGGGATCTCGGTGGCGTCGAGCTCGAGGTTCGGCACGTCCTCGATCGCGAACTCGACCCGGGCGACCACCTGCGGAAGCCGCTTCTCGAGCCGCGTCACCTCGATCGCGACCACCTCGTCGAACTGGGCAGCGGCCGAGCGCTGCAGCGGCAGACCACGCGGCGCGAAGGAGCTCGGCCGGCTGATCGGTCCGAGCATGCCGCGGCCATGGCGGTCGATGTGCCTGCGATGACGGCGAGCCTCGGTCACGCGCTCAGCCTAGTGGGGGTAACGTCTTGACGTGAGCATCGCCAGGATCTGTTCGCGCGCCGCCTGTCATCAACCGGCCGTTTCGACGCTCACCTACGTCTACGCCGACTCGACCTGTGTCATCGGTCCACTCGCGACGTACGCCGAACCGCACTGTTACGACCTCTGCGCCGACCACGCCGACCGTCTGACCGCTCCGAACGGCTGGGAAGTCATCCGGCTCGCTCCGGACCCGGCCGCGGCCGGACCGTCGACGGACGACCTGGAGGCGCTGGCCAACGCGGTCCGTGAGGCTGCGCGGCCGCTGCCCAGGCGTGAGCCGGGTGCAGACGTCCCGGGCGCGCCGGTCGAGGTGACCCGCCGCGGTCACCTGCGGATGCTGCGTGACCCCGACGGCAACTAACTAGCTGACTAGCGCAGCGCCGACCGGACGTCGGGCTGCGCGCCCAGCTGGGCCCGGAACACCAGTGAGGTGTTCAGCGGCCAGGCAGCCACCTGCGGCGTGTCGTCACTCTTGGCTGCGGGCATCAGCGTGACTCCGGCGACTACTGTCCCGCGCGTCTGCTCAACCGTCAGATACGTCGGACCGGCCGCGGCCTTCATGGGGATCTGAGTCGTCGCACCAGCGACCACGTCCACCGTGCGACTCGCCAGCGACTTGCCCGCCGCGTCCCGCAGGTCGACCTTCACACTCGACGCCTTGCCCGGCGCGGTCAACTGCAGGACAGCCGGCTGCTTATGGGCAGGCAGCACCAGGTACGCCGGTCCGGTCAGCGGCTCGCCCGCGCTCATCGACGCGAAGTCCGAACCACCCTTGTCGGTCATCCGCAACGACGCGACCACCGGCTGGTCCGACGCCAGGCTGATCCCACTCGCGTCGCCATGCAGCACAGCCTCGAGTTTGATCGAGCTGACCGCGCCCGCGGGCAGCCGAACCGTCTCGAGGCCGGCCGGCTTGAACGGACCGTTCGGCCCGTTCACCGTCAGGCTGATCGTCGCCTGCAGGTCGGTCGGGTTCGCCAGCACCAGCGTGCGCAGGCCGGTGCCGGGCGCTGCGCCCGGCACGGAAACCTTGGTCGCCGGTGCGGGCGCGGGAGCGATCCAGTCCACCCCTGCCGGAGTCTTGTTGGCCTTGCTCGCGTAGTCCCGCAGCGCCGGAGCCACCCGGCCACCGGTCGACTCCACATGCAGAGCCAGATCCTTCTGGCTGCGGGCGGCCTGCTCGAGGAACAGCTCGTACGTCGACCGGGCCGGGATCACCAGTCCGCGCGCGGACGGCACATCCAGCCGGCCTTTGTTCGAGTAGATGGTCACGTTCACCGCGGCGTTGACGCTGTCCAGGTTCGTCAGCGTGAGCACATCCCGGCGATCGGCCGCCGTCGAGGCACCGACGAACCAGAAGTCCGAACCAGGCAGCTGGCACGGCGCACTGGCCATTCCGGCGTTCACACCGGTGGTGGCGACCGTCGTGCTGGTCCCCACCGCACCGGCCGCAAGCGGACCGGTGCCACGAATCGACAGAGTCTGGGGCTTGCTGGTCGCCGTACTGGATCCGATCTTGCCGCGGACCAACAGCGAACCGACCGGATCAGCAGTGGACGCCAACGGGATGATCGACAGCGGGCTCTCGTCGCCGCTAGCGGTCGGCGTGCCTTCCGGCAGGGCCGGCGCCACGCCGTTCACCACGGCGGTCTGCTTGTCACCGGTCAGCGCCGGACAGGCCAGCGCGGTCCGGTTGACCACAGTGCGGGCCGGAGTCTGCGATGCGGCCTCCGGACCCACCTTCGGCTGCTTCGGGTGCGTGACGACCCCCAGTCCACCGACCACGGCCATCGCCAGCACACAGGCGCCGAGCCGGATGCGCGGATCCGACAGCATGCTGCTCATCGGTCCCTCCTAGCGTGGGTGCCCTGCGGTACGGCGACCGTCCGGCGGACTGTCGGCAAGCAGAAGATCAGAGCGATGATCCACGCGATCAGACCGAGGATGCGCCACAGGGTGTGCGTGACCTCGCTCAGCGGGGACTTGCCGGCACCAGCCGACCGGTCCACCAGCCAGGAGGCATCGCCTTCGTTCGCACTGGCTCGTGTGAGTCCTGGCAACGAGTCGAGCGTCGACTGCAGAGTCGCGTCTACCGGCGCCGGTAGATAGACATAGTCAACGGCCAGCGCGGCCAGCTGACGTCCTTCTTCACCGGAGCCGCCACCGCCCAGCGTCGACAGCACATCGGTGATCGGCTTGATCTGCTCCGGCTTCGGCGCAGCCTCGACCGAACCCATCCGCGGTCCGCCGTCCTTGACGAGCGAATACCGCATCGGGCTGCCGGCGACCTTCCGCACAACCAGGATCGAGTCGTTCGTCGGGGGGCCCTGTGCCGACACCAAGTAGGCCGGGAGGTCCTGAACCGGGCCACGCCACAGCGGACCGTCCGAACCGCGCACCAGCCAGAAGCCACCGGTCACGATCGTCGTCACCAGCGCAATGCCGAGCACTGCCTGGATGACAATCTCACTGGTCTTGCCGACCGAGTCCCACGCCACTGTGACCGCAACAACCCAGCCTGCGGTCATCAGGAACATCAGCGGACCACTGCCGCCACCCAATCGGCTTGCGACGAGTGTCCCGACCAGTCCGGCCAGAGTCGCGAACCAACCGAGCAGTTCGTAGCGCTGCCGCGACTCACGCAGCAGACTGACCAGAGCCACCAAGATCAGCGGTACGGCGAACCACCACGGCGTCGGACCGCCGATCGGCGTACCGGTCAGCAGATGCGGCAGGCTGTCGCCCGGCCCGATCGCAGTGGTCGGCTGACCACCCGCCTCCTGCCCAAGCAGCGACGGATGCAGCACCAGCTGGATCGTCCACGGCAGAACAAGAACGAGACCGAGCACGACCGAGAAGACCATCTGACGGCCCTGTCGACGCCAGCCCAGGCCCAGAACACCACCGACCACCAGAGTGACCGCGACCAGTAGGCCGAGCGCCGGAGTGAACGCGAACAGGATCGCCTGGCAGATACCGGCGAACCAAGCGGCCCGCCAACTGCCCTGGATGATGACACGACGTCGCCGCGCCACGGTGTGGACAGCAGCACCGAGCAGGGGCAGCACGATCGCTGCCACCACGGTCCCGAGCCGGCCCTGCGTGATCGCGCCGTTCGTGAAGACTGCGAGCCCGTACGCCGATGCGCCCCAGGCGCGGGCACCACGGTTGACGATGAATGCCCGCAGCAACGCCCACGCGGCCAGCGCCGACAGTGGGATCGCACCGAGCAGCAGAACGTTCACTGCGCCCGATGGCCCGAACATGACGGTGGAGAAGGCCCAGAACTGTGCCAGCCAAGCAGGCGGCGTCACACCCTCTGGTGCGGACGCTGCGGCATGCCAGAGTGCAGCAAGGTTCTCGTGCGCGGGCAGCAGCAGGTTGGAGCGCAGCACACCGCTGCCGATCAGACTGCGACCCGCGATGAACGTCCCGAGTGCCAGCACGACCCAAGCGACCAGGAACGGACGCCGCATCAACTGCCGGCGCCAGCGAGGCTGGTCGACAGCTACGCGAGCCGTGGACTTCGCACGGCGCGCAGTGGTGACGACCTGCTCTTCCGGCTCGTCCGCCCAGGCTTCACGGATCCGCTCGGAGATGGTGCTGGTGGTCTCCTCCAGGTTGTGCCGCAAAGCGTGCACCGACCGGGAGAACAAACCCTTGATCTCGTCGTACGGGACGCGGTCCAGATTGCGGCGGTCCTTGCGGGCCTGCGTCCAGCCACCGGCCAGCAGCGTGCCGAGCAGTGCTGTCCACTCGTCGACCGCACCGGATGGCGTCTTGCCGATCAGGAACCAGGCCGAGCGCATGATCGTGCCGAGCAGGAACCTGAGGATCAGCAGCGGCAACAGCTTGCCAGGAGCATTCGCCAGGACGGTGTAGTACGCGTGGGCGCGGTCCAGTTGATAGGCGTGCCGACGGGTGCCCGCCAGCGCGCGCTCACCGGTCGCGGCGGCCTGCGCGTGGTAGACGACCGCATCCGGCGCCACGGCGACCTGGAAGCCGGCCCGGCTCGCGCGCCAGCCGAAGTCGATGTCGTCGCGGAACATCGGCAGCCGCGGGTCGAAACCCTTCAGCGACTCCCAGACATCGCGACGGACGAGCATGCCGGCCGAGCTCACCGCCAGCACGTTGCGCGGCTGGTCGTGCTGGCCCTGGTCGAGCTCGCCGTTCTCGATACCGGTGTCGCGGCGTCCGCCGAGCGACGTGGTGACGCCGACCTCGAGCAGGTCCCGGTCCCGCGGCCAGAGCCGGAGCTTCGGGCCCCAGATACCGACCTCCGGGGCGATGGTGGCCTGGAGCAACAACTTCTCCAGCGCCTTCGGGGCGGGTGCGCAGTCGTCGTGGAGCAGCCAGAGCCACTCGACCACCGGCATGTGCGCGTCGTCGCCGTACGGCCCGTACGGCGACGGGATCGGCGCGAACCCGACCGTCTCGACGCCACGGGCGACCGCCGTACCGAATCCGGTGCGGGCGGAGACGCTGACCACGGGCTCGACGCCGGGCATCGACGCGAGCAGCTCGGCGGTCTCGTCGGTGGAGCCGGTGTCGACCGCGATCAGGCGGTCGGGGCGTGGGTTCAGTGCCCACAGCGCCTCGGACAGTCGCGGCAGCCAGGCGGCACCTTCGTGCCCGACCACCACCGCGGTCACGACATGGCGGACCCGCGGGCGACCCATCGGGTCGTCGATGTGATCGGTGGGGAAGTCGACAGAGTCGAAGAACTCCCAGCCGGCCGGAGCTTCTTGTTCCATGCGGAGCTGTGACACCTCAGTGGTTACGGACGGTCTGGGTCACCATACAGCCGCTGGGGTAGCGGCCTGAAAAGCCAACTCCAAAGCCGTCGAACACTCGCCGGAACGCCGCGGGCCCCGGTGACAGGTGGTCCCCCGGGGCCTCGCGGAAAGTTCGTGTGAGGTTGTGTAGTTGCGGGCTTCAGCCGCTCAGACGGCCTTCTTCTTCAGCTTGCGGCGCTCCCGCTCCGACAGACCGCCCCAAATTCCGAAGCGCTCGTCGTTGTGGAGTGCGTACTCCAGGCACTCACCGCGGACGTCACACCCGAGGCAGACCTTCTTCGCCTCGCGGGTGGAACCGCCCTTCTCCGGGAAGAAAGCCTCTGGATCGGTCTGGGCACACAGTGCCCGTTCCTGCCAGTTCGGCTCCTCCTCGATCGCCTCACCGTCGACAATCGCCAGTAGCTCTGTCACGGTACGACCTCCTCGACCCTGTTCGTTCCCCTGTACATGTGAGTTTGCGGTTCACATGCCTGACCTCGACCGTCCTGCACTCAGCGACGGTCCCCGATACCGAGTGTCAACGAACGACACGGTTGAAATTACATTCCTGCAATGCACGAAAGTCAAGCCGTGGTCTGCTATTGGCATCATCCGCAACATGGCTGCAAAACAACGAGAGGCCTGTGTACACAGGCCTCTCGTGTTCATGTGCTACGTGCTGAAACTCGATGAAGTTGTTTTGTCAACAGAGTCTGGTAAGGGCTTGCACCCTGGGACTGCACGAAATAACGCAGCCAGCACAGCGATCCTGAAAGATCAGGACGGCTGCGACCACCAGCCCTGCTGGCCCTGCTGCTGACCCTGGTCGTCCTTGTCGGTCTCCGAAACTCGCGGCTCGACGCGGGTTTCGTCGGCTACCGGCTCGGCGGCCGGCGGCTGCTCGGCAGCTGCCGGCTCAGCGGCCGGAGCGTCCTCAGCGGGCCAGGACTGCTCACCGGACTGCCAGGTCGGCTGGCCCTCCGGCTGCGCCTGCTGCTGCTCGGCCTGACCGGACGGCCACTCCTGCTGCGGGTAGTCCTGACCGGACCACTGCTGCTGGCTGCCATCGTTCCACTGGGAAGCCTGGGGCTGCTGCTCCCACTGGTTGCCCTGAGCTTCCTGGCCACTCCACTGCTGCTGCTGGCCTTCCGAGCTCCACTGCTGGGTCGGCTCGGTGCCCGGCTGCGCACCGGCGGACCAGGCCTGCTCGGCCGGCTGCTGCGGGGTCTCGGCGTCGCCGGCAGACCAGGTCGGCTGCTGCTGCTCGCCCTGGTTCCAGCTCTGCTCCTGCGGCCACTGCTGCTCGCCCTGAGCAGCCCCGTAACCGGCTACAGCACCGCCCGCGGCACCAGCGGCCGCACCTGCACCGGCTGCTGCGCCATAACCGCCGTACTGGCCGCCCTGCTGCTGGCCCTGCTCGAACTGGCCCTGCTGCGGGTACTGACCGGGCTGACCGTACTGGCCGCCCTGCTGCCCGAACTGCTGCGGCTGCTGCTGCCCGTACTGGTTCCCGTACTGACCCTGCGGGGCGAACTGGCCCGGCTTCGGCGCACGCACCGTCGCGGGCAGACCCTGGAAGGTGGTGAAGATGTAGTACCCGACGACGCCGTACAGGGCGAGGCTCCCGAGCGACCACAGGAAGTTGACGACTGTCAGGCCGCCGGAGACGTCGGCCCCGAAGACGGCGAAGGCCGCGATCAGTCCGATCAGCACGGCCACCCCGGTGATCGCGAGAGCGGCGGTGGTGACGAGCCGGGCGTTCGTCGTACGCTCACCCGCTTCGTTGACCAGCCATACCGATCCGGCCAGGCTGAGCAGTAGCACCAGGCCGCTGACTTCGGTCGGCGCGAGACGACCTTGCGCGCGCAGGGCGTTGGTCGTGAAGGTGCTGTCGCCGACGAACAGCAGGATCAGGACCGCCAGCACGGACAGGGCGGCAAAGGCGAGCAGGATGTACGCGACCGGCTCTCTGAGCTTCTTGGTTGCGTCGGTGACCACGAGGGCTCCTCGGGATGTTGGGGGCCGTACAACTGAGCTGTGCGGATGTTCGGACCCACCGCAGCATAGTCGTGCGGTGGCTCGGCGCATTGACGACTCGTGCAGACTCTTCCCATGCGATTGACAGTGCTGGCCGGCGGCGTCGGTGGATCCACCTTCATCCGCGGGCTGTTGAAGGCCCGCCCGGACGCCGAGATCACCGTGGTGGGGAACACCGCCGACGACATCACTCTGTTCGGGCTGCGCGTCTGCCCGGACCTGGACACCGTGATGTACACGCTCGGCGACGGCATCTCGAAGGAACGTGGTTGGGGTCGTGAGGACGAGACCTGGGTGATCAAGGAGGAGCTCGCCGAGTACGGCGTGGAGCCCACCTGGTTCGGGCTGGGCGACCGGGACGTGGCCACCCACCTGGTCCGGACCCAGATGCTGGACGCCGGCTACGGCCTGTCCGCGGTCACCGAAGCACTCTGCCAGCGGTGGAAGCTGCCGGTCCGGCTGCTGCCGATGAGCGACGACCGGGTCGAGACGCACGTGGTGGTCGACGACCCGGACCAGCCGGGCAAGCGCAAGGCCATCCACTTCCAGGAGTACTGGGTGCGCTGGCACGCCGAGATCACCGCGCACCAGATCGTTGCCGTCGGACAGGACAAGGCCAAGCCCGCCCCCGGCGTGCTGGAGGCGATCGCGGACTGCGACGTGCTGCTGATCCCGCCGTCGAACCCGGTCGTCTCGGTCGGCACCATCCTCGGCGTACCGGGGATCCGGGAGGCCGTCCGGGAGACCGCCGCCCCGGTGATCGGGCTGTCGCCGATCATCGGCACCGGTCCGGTCCGTGGGATGGCCGACAAGGTGCTGGCCGCGGTCGGCGTCGCCTCGACCGCCTCCGCCGTCGCCCGGTTCTACGGCTCGCGGACGACGGGCGGCGTACTGGACGGCTGGCTGATCGACACCTCGGACTCCATCCAGGCGGATTCGATCGCCGGAGCCGGAATTCACGTGCAGGCGGTGCCGTTGTGGATGACGGACGAGTCCACCACCGCCGCGATGGCTGATGCGGCACTGCACCTCGCGGAGGCCGTACGGCGATGAGGAAACACCTGGAAGTCTTCCCGGTGACCGGACTACCCGAGGTGGCGGCCGGAGACGATCTGCCCGCCCTGATCGGTGAGGCGGCGGACCTGCGCGACGGGGACGTCGTCTCGGTCACCTCGAAGATCGTCAGCAAGGCAGAGGGCCGCGTGACATTCGGCACGCGGCAGGAGGCAATCGACTCCGAGCTGGTGCGGGTCGTGGCGCAGCGCGGCGAGACTCGGATCGTTCAGACCCGGCACGGCCTGGTGATGGCCGCTGCGGGCACGGACACCTCCAACACAGCACCTGGCACCGTTCTGCTGCTACCTGTGGACCCAGACGCGTCTGCGCAGGGACTGCGGGACGCTCTGAAGGCCCGGTACGACGTGAACGTCGGAGTGGTCGTCACTGACACGCTCGGGCGGCCATGGCGCAACGGACAGACCGATCTGGCGATCGGGGCGGCCGGAGTGCGCGTCGTGGAGGACCTGCGCGGTACGACGGACAGCCACGGCAATGTGCTCGCAGTGACCGAGCCGGCGCTGGCCGACGAGATCGCGAGCGCCAGTGAGCTCGTGAAGGGCAAGGCGGACGGCGTGCCGGTCGCGGTCCTGCGCGGGCTCGCGGACGTCGTGCTGCCGGTCGGAGAGCACGGTCCGGGCGCTCGGGCACTGGTGCGGGACGCTGAGCTGGACATGTTCAGTCTGGGGACCCGCGAGGCCGCGCGTGCCGCCGTACTGGAGCGTGTGGCGCCTGCTGAGCCGCGTGAGGTGGATCCGGCGCTGTGGGACGGGCTGCTGGACTCGTTTGAGGGCATCCACCTGCAGGTGCTCGACAGCACGATCACGGTCTTCGGTGACGAGCCCGTGACGGTCGGTGTGATCGCCGAGCGGCTGGCGGTGCTGTTGCACGCAGAGGGATACGGAGTGAGCGTGCGATCGGGGCCGGGGAGTGAGGCGACGGTCACGTTCGGCTCACGGTCCAGGTAGTTTTCTAGGCAACTTCTTAGGTGCTTCTCGTACACTGCATCCGCACGGCGGCGCCGATGGCCGCCCGGATCCGGGAAGACCAACACTGTGGGTAAAGCGTCGTCGCAGAAGCAGTCACGCCGCGAGATGATCGAAAAGATGCAGCGCGACCAGGCCAAGTCCGACCGGAACCGGACTGTGCTGATCGTGGTCGCCTCGATCGTCGTCGGTCTGGCCATCATCGCCTACCCGGCGATCAAGCTGATCCAGGACTCGCGGACCAAGGACCAGGCCGTGACCGAGTTCGGCGTCGCCGCCGGCGCGGCATCGTGTGACACGCCGACCGATGACAAGGCCGGCGGCACCCAGGACCACAAGCCGGACGGCACGGTCATCATGTATGACCAGTCGCCGCCCTCCTCGGGCCCGCACTACGCGACCTGGGCGCCGTTCGGGAAGAAGTTCTACACCGTCGCCGACCGCCCGCCGGTCTCGAACCTGGTGCACAACCTGGAGCACGGCTACACGCTGCTCTGGTATCGGGACACCCTCCCGAAGGAGCAGATCGACCAGATCGAGCAGATCTCCAAGGGCAAGCTGCCGGACAGCTCCCTCGGCAAGTTCATCGCGGCCCCGTTCAAGGCCGACGAGGGCAAGCCCTGGCCGGACGGCAAGAACCTCGTCTTCGCGCACTGGTCCGGTAACAAGGAGGGCACGACCGAGGCCCTCGCCCACCGCCAGTTCTGCGGCTCCGTCAGCGGCGAGGCCCTGAAGAACTTCATGACGAAGTACCCAGCCCAGGACGCCCAAGAGCCCAACGGCGGCTGAGCTCCCGCGCTTCCGACAGCCGGGCCTGGTGCACTCGCACCGGCCCGGCTGTTGTTTTACCCCTGTCTGATCTGGGGCTCGCCGCCGCCTTCGCGGACGTCGTCGATGATCCGGTTGACCCTGGTCTTGTCCTCGCGGATGCGCAGACCCCACAGGGTCCGGAGCGGATGCGCCTCGGCGTACTCGTCGAGTTGCTTCTCCATCTTGCGGATCAGGTCGTCCAGCGCCGCGTCCCGCCAGCGGAACGGGACGATCGACTGCTGCTCGTTCCTGATGATGCAGCTGACCAGGTCTTCGTCCAGCGCCAGGTTCTTGGCCATCTTGGCCCGCTGCTCCCGCGCCTCACGCTGCGCGAGCTGCTCGATGGCGCCGGCAGCCGCGACCTGATGCCCGCCGAGCTCGGTCAGGTAGATGGTCTCGGCGTTGACCACCTGTTGGGCCCGGTTGAACGCCCTGTTCCACAGCTGCTCCCGGCGTTCCTCGTCCGCGAAGTCCAGACCGACCAGCGCCGCACCGCCGACCAGCATCGCGAAGATGCCGGCCTCGGCCCCGGCCCAGGCGAGTGCCTCGCCCCGCGTCGCGGTGCCGTACTGCTTGACCAGGCTCTTGACCCCTTCGACCGCATCCAGCGACATCTCCAGCACGAGATCGGCGGAGCCCTTGACGTAGAGGTCCTCACCGGCGAACTCGAACGGGAGCCGACCGGTGAGCTTCACGAACGCCAGCGAGACCTTCTTGCCCTTCTCCATGTCGTGCGTGATCTTGATCGGCGCGAACTCGGCGCGCACGCTCGTCCCCGCGACCCCGGTCGGACCGCTGATCTCGAGCGACGGCGTGACGCCGCTGGGCGACCCTTCGAGACTTCCCTTCAGCTTCACGTCGCTCGCGAACTTCCGCTCGAGCTCGGCCTTCGCCAGGCTCATGCCGGCGCCCTTGGGGCTGCTCGACGTGGCCGGGCCGCTGACCGTCACGCCGGTGTCGCCCTCGCCTCCGCGCGCCCCGAACTCGCCCTTGAACGCCACGCTGCCCTTGACGTCGAGCCCCGGCGGAACCTTTGTCTCGAGGAACGGGAAGGTGTGGGTCATATCGATCACCCGGAATTTCCCGGCAAGGCCTGCGAAGTACGACGACATCGCGTCGTTCCCGGCCGTCTGCTGCCCGTGCAGGGCCGCCGCCTGGTGTGGTGGCAGGTCAGGAGCCGCCGTGGGCGCCTCAGTCGCAGGCTCGCGCATGCTCTGCAACTGCTCACTGCGCTGTGGCGGCTGCCTCGAGACCTGCTCGCGTTCGTCCACACCACGAGTCTCGGCCGCCCAGGACCGCCCGAACACCGTCGTCAGCGCGGCCTTCCGGTCCCTCTCCGCTGCCCTGTCGGGAAGCCCCTATCGGGCCGGAGACTCCGCCGGGGGTAGCCGGAGGTGCGCGAGATCCGGCGGCACCGGGGAATCCGAGGGCAGGAAGAACGCATCCGACTCCCCGTCGATCCCGGTCGCGGGCGCGTCGGTCAGCCGGAACCGGTCGCGCAGCCGCCCGTAGAAGTCAGTCGGCCGCAACCGCACCAGCCGCAACGGCCTCGCGGATCCGTACACCCCGATCCAGTCACCCGGATCCAGTACGCCGCGCAACTGCCCGTCGATGCTCACGGCGGCCTGCCCCGAATGCGGCAGCACCCGCAACGCGATCGGCTCGTCCGGCGCGGCGATCACACTCCGGTTGAACGTCATGTGCGGCGCCACCGGCGTGAACACGATCGCGTTCGTGTTCGGCGACAGAATCGGCCCACCAGCCGCGAAGCTGTACGCCGTCGACCCGGTCGGCGTCGCCACGATCACCGCGTCCGCCGAGTACGACGCCAGCAACCGCCCCGCCACGTACACCCCGAGCGCCACCTGGTGATCGCGCGCGAGCTTCTCCAGTACGACGTCGTTCAGCGCCGTCACGTCCAGCGCGAGCCCCCAGCCGTTCCCTTCCGTACTCTCCGGCCGAACCGCCGGCGGCGGCAACGTCGGCCCGTGCCCGTACCGCAGCAGCGACTCGATCCCCTCCGGAATCTCCAGCGCCCGCGACGCCCGCATCGTCAGCGTCATCCGCTCCTCGATCGTCGCGCCGCCATGGTGCACCGCCTCGAGCGCCGCCTCCACGTCCTTGCACGCGACCTCGGTCAGGAACCCGACCTTCCCCAGATCCACCCCGAGCACCGCCGCATTGTTCTTCGCCGCGATCCGCGCACCCCGCAGAAACGTCCCGTCCCCACCCAGCGTCACGACCAGATCCGGCTCCCCCGCATGATGCAGCTCGGCCATCCCACCCCGCCGACCCTCATGGTCCTTCCACACGTCGATATCGGTACACCCGATCCCGTGCTTGTCGGCCCACGCCCGCACCGTCCCCGCCGTACGGACAGCCATCTCCCGCCCCTGGTGAACCACAAGCCCGATCCGCTCAACCACGCCGCATCCTCCTAGCCACCGATCCCCCCACCGTATCCGCCCCTCCCCCCACCCACGCGAACAACAGCCGACTATGCGGACCGTGCTCCCGGACATCGACTTCCGCCAGTACCCTCCCCACCCTCAACGCCCAAGCACACACCCACACAGCGACCTGACTGGCAACAGCACAGTGCCTTCACTCGCGAACACCATCGGCACAGCCACTGATCCTCGCGGCAACCACCACGACGCCTCACGCACCAAACCTCCCAACCGTCGCCAGCAACCGCAGCCCGTCAGCCCCAAGCAACGGGGAACCGCGGTCACCAACCGCACCATCCCGCCCAGCCGGGGACCGCCCCAGCCACCCATCTTTCAGTTCATCGGCCGCAACGACGACCAGCCGCCGACGCCGTCGCCCGTGCCCACCCAAACCGCAGGTCGCGCCCCACATCGCGCCTTTGCGGGGCTGGAGTGCCCCGATTCGCGCCGCACCGGACAGGCCGGACACGCACCCGGTGGCTGGCCGCCGCCGCGGCCGATTTGCTGAAGTGCTAGGTGGGCGTGGTCTGTGGTTGAGGGGGATGGCGAGGTCGGTGACCACAGTTTCGGCTGCTTGAGCTTCCGGGCTTCGGTTGCGGTCCCGGAAAACGAGGGGATCTCCCCGCAAGTTGCTGGTTCTCCCCTCAAATTTTGAGCAGAGAAGGGCCAACTTGAACGGATATCCCACCAAATTTCCGCAGGCCAGGCAGCCGAGGCAGACGACCCCAACCGCCGTGCTCAACCACGGCGGCGAGTCAGCTGACAGGCCTCCTCATCGTCGGGAGCAACCACCGCGACGGGCCAGCTACCAAGCCTCCTCACCGTCGGGAACAACCACCGCAACGGGCCAGCTACCAAGCCTCCTCACCGTCGGGAACAACCACCGCAACGGGCCAGCTACCAAGCCTCCTCACCGTCGGGAACAACCACCGCAACGGGCCAGCTACCAAGCCTCCTCACCGTCGGGAACAACCACCGCAACGGGCCAGCTACCAAGCCTCCTCACCGTCGGGAACAACCACCGCAACGGGCCAGCTACCAAGCCTCCTCACCGTCGGGAACAACCACCGCAACGGGCCAGCTACCAAGCCTCCTGATCGTCGGGAGCAACCACAACCCGTCAGCCCCAAGCAACGGGCACGCGGTCACCGGCCTCGCCATCCGGCCCAGCCACAGACCCGCCCAGCCACCCGTCTCAGCAAACCGGCCGCAGCGGCGACCAACCACCGCATACCTCACCGGCCGAATCCGCGCGGCGGGATCGGACGAGCACATTCAGGAAGGAGGGGTTCCTGGCCAGACAAAGCCCTCAACCACCGCGACCGATCACCCGTCGCGATCCCGCTCCCCAAACCGGTTCGGGGAGAGTCTCCTCCCCCCGGAGAGCGGACCGGGGAGCATTCACCCCCCGAATCGGCCCCAAATCCTCCCCAAACCAGTTTGGGGAGGACGCCGCCCGCCAAATCGCAACAGGCTCCCAGCGGCAGCAGATCCCCGCAAACCGGTCAGTGGGGGTGTTGGGCGGCTTTTTGGTGCATTCGGGCGAACTCGGTGCGGAACTGAGGGCGGTCGATGATGGGTTCGGACCAGGGGACGCGGACTTCTACCGGTTGGCCGGCTACCTGGGCGGTGAAGATGGCGGCGGCGGGGTCCAGGGCGGTTAGTTCGACGGTGGTGGCGTCGGGGGTTTTGCCGAGGGTCTGGACGATCTCCAGGGAGTGGGCGCCGTGGTCGGCGTTCATGTGTTCGAGGACGGCCGCGACGATGTCCGGGGTGAAGGGGTGCGCGCTCATGCCTTCTTCCTTCGGGTGGAGATGGTGATCAGGACGCCCGCCAGCAGCAGTACGGCGCCGCCGATCGGCAACCAGATACCGGCACCACCGGTGTTGGCGAGCGACCCGGTCGGCTTCGTCGGGGTGTCGGTCACCGGCAGCGTCGGAGTCGCACTAGGGGTCGCGGTGGGCGTCGCACTAGGAGTCGGAGTAGGCGTGACGGCGGAGGAGACCGAGAAGTTCGCAGTGGCGGTCAGACCGGACGGGCCGGTCAGCGTCAGCACGTGCTTGCCGACGGCGAAGTCGTTCGGTACGCGCCATGCGAACCGCACCTTGCCGTCCGCGTCCGCCACCTGCTCCCCCAACGGCGTACCCGCAGCGGCGTGAACCGTTGCGGCCTGCACCGTTGCCGACCCAAGAGTCGCGGCCGCGAAGTCCAACGGCACCCGTACGTCGAACGCCCGGTTCGCCGTCGACCGATGGTCCGCGCGCAGGTACAGCACGCAGCCCTTCGGCGCCTTCGAGCAATCGGTCAACTCGTCCTTCGACGTGACCGTCACCGTCGTCCGCGCGGTCAGATCAGCACCGATCCGTACGACGACGTTCTCGGAACCGGCGTACGGGAAGTTCGTGATCCACGCGGACTCGCCGCTCTTGCCGGTCATGTCGGCGCCACCGATCGCGGGCGATGCGGTCTGCCCGGGGCCGTTGTCGACCGCCGTCATCACATAGAAGCCACTCGGCGCGGCAGCCGTGTTCTCCTTGCTGTTGCGCAACCCGGAGACCTTGACCGCGACCTGCGCGCCGGCACTCAGCACAAGCTTGCCTCCGGCAACCGATAGCGGCTTGCTGTTCGCCGAGCTGACCGTGATCGTCTGACCGCTCCCGTTGCTGAAGCTGAACTCCGGCGCACCCGTCGCGGTGTCGACCGCAGCCGACACCCGCAACCCCGCCGGGAACCCAGTGCCTTCAGCAACCAGCTCGGCACCCTGCTTGACCGGCTCCGGCGTCACCGTGACCTTCGGCTCGGCCGCGGTCACGGTGAGCGTCGCGGCCGCCGACGCGGTCGACCCAGCAGCGTTGCTGAACACCGCCCGGAACCGAGAACCGTTGTCCGCAACCTGTACGGCGTCCACCTTCAGCGAGCTCGTCACTGCGGACGGCGACGCGATGGGAGCCCAGGTCTTCCCCTGATCAGCACTGCGCTCCCATTGCACGGTCGGCGTCGGCGTACCAGTCGCCGTCGCACTGAAGACGACGTAGGTACCGGCAACCACAGTCGCCGCGCGAGGCTGAGTGGTCACCACCGGCAGCACCGGCTGCGGCCCCGCGTTCTTGAAGGTGATCGCGCGGAACACGTCCTGCGTCCGGTCGCCACGCAGGTCGATCACCTCGTTGTCCGAGGCAAGCGGTGAGTTGAAGCTCGCGAGGTAACAAGCGACCGCCTTGCAATCGACCTTCACGCCTTCGTTGGTGAACGTCACCGCCGTCCGCACGGTGGTCTCGAACGTCCCCGCCGCTGTGGTGACAACCCGCTGCGCACCCGAGAACGGCGAGGGGTTCGACGAGCCCGACGTACCTTGCGGCGTCTGCGCGACATACAGCGCGCGGTTCGGCGCGTAGCCCGCGCCCTTCACGCTGACGATCTGCCCGTCATCAAGATCGGTAGGCGGCTGAACAGTCAGCACAGCGGTCCCACCGCCGAACACCACCGGCTTGAGCAGTTCCTGCGGCGCGTTCGGCGCGGCCCCACCAGCGGCGTACGTCGCTATGCCATAGGTACCGGACGCGGTAGCAGCCGGCTTGACGTTGAGCGTCGCCTCGAAAGTGCCGTCCGGGTTCAGCGTCACGAACGCCGGATCCGCTCCCGGCCGCGAAGCATCGGGCAGCGCCCACTTCTGATCGAGCACCCGGCGCGCACCGGCCGGTGCACCCTCGGACGGCCGCCAGGTCTTGTCGAAGCTGCCGAACACGACGTACACACCGGCAGGTTTGCCGGGCGTCACCGGCGGCCGCGTCGACGGGTTCGACGCCGGGTCGAAGCCGCTACCGCGCACGGTCGCGACCACACCGGCCGGCGGAACGGTACCGAGCGGCTTCCCGTCCGGTCCCAGTACGTCGATCTTCGGCTGCCAGGTCGGCGCGGTGGTCAACCGCACCGCGAAGCTGACCGGGTCGAGCGCCGTACCGGCCGCGTAGAAGCCGGCGAAGGCGGGTACGCCGGCTTCGGTCAGCGTCGCCGGAGCGCCGACGACCGTGGCGACGCCGTCCTTGATCTCGACCGGCTTGCTCGCGAAGTCGAGCGAAGCGAGTTCGACATCGTCGTACGTCGTCGGCCGGCCGGTCTCCAGGCTCTTGCTGACCACGTCCGCGATGATCTTGCCGGTGCTGCCGTTGAGTGCGATCCGCAGGTCCTTGGCGGTCACCTCGAGCAGCGGATTGCCCGCCTGCATCTCGTGGCCCTTGAAGTACACGCCGCCCTCGAACCCGATCTTCTCCGCGGTCCCGGTGCCATTGGCGAACCGGAAAGAGCCGTCGGTACTACGCGTCGCGGGCGCGGTCATCGCGATCGAACCGTGCGCGATCGGACCCTCGACGTACGAGCGGAACGACGCCTTCAGACCCCAGTCGAGCGAGCCGACCGGCGGCGGCGGAGTCGTCGGCGGGGTGTCCCCCGCGAACGTCACCTTGACGCCGAGCTCGTGCGCCGCGTTGACCGCGCCACCGCCCGGGTAGGTGTAGACGCCGTAGTTGCGCGGGTTCTCCGCGACCTTCTTCGTCTTCACGGTGAGCTCGAAGGTGCCGTCCGGGTTCAGCAACACCATCCGCGGCTTCTGCGCCGGGAAGTCGGTCGAGACCTGGTCGTACGACGGCTGCGGGACGGCCCACTTGGTATCGAGCAGGGTCCGCGTGGACGCGTCGGCACCCGTCGACGGTTGCCAGTTGTCCGCGAACGATCCGAAGACGACGTACACGCCGGCGGGCTGGCCGGGGGTCACCGGCACCCGGGTCGAGATGTTCGCGGCCGGGTCGAACCCGGATCCCTTCACCACCAGGTCTTCACCGGGCGTGATGTCGCTGGTCTTCGACACCTCGATCCTCGGCGTAAAGGTAGGTGCCGGAACCGGGGTCGGGGCGTCCTCGGCCACTGCCGGGTTCAGACCGATGCTGGAAGCGGCGACCGCCGCCAAACTCGCGAAGAGTGCGAAGCCGAGGCGGCGGCTCATGCCGGGGTCTCCTTCTTGGTGGTCTTGCGGCGGGTGGCGATGACCAGCGCTGCACCGCCGGCCAGCAGGACGACCGCGGCGATGGCGAAGCCGATGGCCAGGCCACCCGTGTTGGCCAGTACGCCGGTCGGCTTGTCCTTACCGCCGGTGGTCTTCGAGCCAGTGCTCGGCGCAGTGGTCGGTTGATTGGAGCTCGACGGCGTGGTCGACGGCTGACCGCCACCACCGGAGAAGGTGACCGGAATCAGTACGTCGGCGCTGCGATCCGCCGTCCGGGTGTGGTCCGCCCGCGTACCGATCACGCACCCCAGCGGAGCGACCTTCTTGTCCAGGCAGTTGGTGAACTGATCCTTGGCCTTCACGGTCAGCTGCACGTCGAACGACCCCTTGCCACCCGACTGCGTGAACGGCTTCGCGAGCCCCTCGCCGTACGACGGCGGGTTCGACGAGATCCACACCGACGAGCCGGACTCGCCCTTCATGTCCACGCCACCCAGGCAAGGAGAAGGTAGTTGTCCGGGGCCTTTGTTCACGCAGAACGCGACGTAGATCCCCTTGTTCAGGTCGAATCCACTGCCCTTGACCGTCACCTTGGTCCCGGCCGGGTCGAGCCCGGTCGTGACGGAGGCGGTCACCGTCTGCCCCTGCGGCCCGGACGCTGCCTGAGCGGCCAGAGGCGTCCCCAGCGCCAGCACCACTCCGGCCAGCAACAACACCACCCAGGTCTTCACGCGCCTGCTCCTCCCCAGCTGCACCACCAGGACAAAAGTAGTGCAGGTTAGCCTCACCTAACATGCCTTTGGTTAGGCTAACCTAACACTCGTGACCCTACAATCGGGCCCGTCGGCCACCGCTCAGCCGCCGTTCTCGCAGCGCCTCCGGGAACGGAGCATGCGCATGCACCGAGACGCCGAGGGGAGCAGTTACCTCGCAGCCCTCACCAAGGGCCACCTGGATCTTCCGGCGTACGCCGCCCTGGTCGCTCAGCACGCGGCGATCTACCGGGCCCTCGAAGACCTCGCGGACCAGTTCAGCAGCCACCCCGTGGCCGGCGCGTTCGTCTTCCCGGACCTGCACCGCCGGGCCGCACTCGAGGCCGACCTGGCGTATCTGCACACCCGTGGGGTGCCGATCCCGGAGCCGACGGTAGCCACTCGGCTCTACGCGGAACGACTCGCCGAGCTGGCCGGATGGCCAGGTGGTTTCATCGCCCACCACTACGTCCGCTACCTCGGTGACCTGTCGGGCGGCCAGGCGATCGGCCGGCTGATCGCGACCGAGTACGGCCTGAACCCCGGCGGCGACGGTGTCCGGTTCTACGTCTTCGACAACGTGAAGCCGAAGCCGTTCAAGGACGCGTACCGCGAGCTGCTCGACCAGCTTCCGCTCGACGAGGAGGAGCAGGAGCAGGTCCTGGAAGAGGTCCTGCTCGCCTACCGCTACAACGTCGATGTGCTCAAATCCCTTGCTGAGCAGGTCCTTCCGCGCTACCCCCAGGTCGCCTCGTGACGCTCGACCGGTCCCGTTTCTCCCGTACGGCGGTCCTCGTCGTACTGCTGCTGCTCGTCGCCGTCGGGTGCGCCGGACCGGCCACCTCGAACGTCGCCGCCGAGCAGCCGGCGACCGCTGATGCCTGCCGCCCACCGGTGAAGGGTTTCGCGGTCACCGCCGACGCCGACGGCAAGCCGTTGCCCAAGGCCACCAAAGCTCCGGCGACCGGCACTGACCCGCACACGCTGACCGGGCCGTCGACCGCGACTCTGACCGACCACGCGATCCATCCGGTCGCAGCGTCCGCGGCGCCGAAGCTGCCGGTCGACGTGAAGTCGTGCGACGGCAAGCAGGTGCAGGTCAAGGACGTCAGCCGGATCATCCCGGTCGACCTCTACGGCACCCTGGCCGAGATCGTCTTCAGCCTCGGACTCGGCGACAAGGTCGTCGGGCGAGACACCTCGACCGGCTTCCCGGAGGCGGCCAAGCTGCCGAAGGTCACGCCGAGCGCGCACGATCTGAACGCCGAGGCGATCCTCTCGCTGGACCCGACGGTCGTGCTGACCGACAAGAGCATCGGGCCGCCCGAGGTGATCGAGCAGCTGCGCGCATCCGGCGTACCGGTGATCTTCTTCTCCGACGCCCGGACCATGGACGGGATGCCGAGCCAGATCCGCGCGGTCGCGGCCGCCCTCGGCGTACCGGAGCGGGGCGAGGAGTTGGTCAAGCGGACCGAGACCGAGATCGCCTCGTCACTCGCGCTGGCTCCTGCGAGCGGGAAGCCGTTGCGGATGACGTTCCTCTACATCCGCGGTACGGCGGGCGTGTATCTGATGAGCGGCCCTGGTTCCGGGGCGGACGCGATGATCGAGGCGATCGGCGGGATCGACACCGGCACCGACATCGGGCTGGACAAGTCGTTCGTCCCGTTGACCAGTGAGGCGCTGATCCGGGCGCAACCCGAGGTGATCATCGTGATGACCGAGGGACTGAAGTCGGTGAAGGGTGTCGACGGGCTGCTCAAACTGCCCGGGCTCGGCCAGACGCCGGCCGGCCAGCAGCGCCGCATCATCGACATGAACGACACCGAACTGCTCGGCTTCGGGCCGCGGACCGGCCGGACCGTCGCCGCGCTCGCCAAGGCGGTCTACACGCCTTGAGTCGTTTGCGCTCGGTAGGCCTGCTGGGCTTTCTGACCGTTGCACTGGTGGTGCTGGTGATCGTGGCCGCGGGGATCGGGCAGCTCCGGATCCCGCCGGCCGAGATCATCGGCTCCATCATGCATCGGCTGGGGCTGGATCTCGGGCCGATGCCCCACCATCCCCAGGGTGACAACGCGCTGTGGAAGGTCCGCTTCCCCCGGGTGGCGCTCGCCGTACTGGTCGGGGCCTCGCTGGCGACCGCCGGTGCGTTGATGCAGGGCGTCTTCGGCAACCCGCTGGCCGAGCCGTCGGTGGTCGGCGTCTCCTCCGGTGCTGCTGTCGGCGCCAGCCTGGTGATCGTCACCGGCGTCACGTTTCTCGGCAACTGGACGATCGCGGCGGCAGCCTTTGCAACAGGCCTCGGTACGACGTTGCTCGTGCACTCGTTGTCGCGGGCGAGCGGGCGGACCGAGGTGGTCACGTTGGTGCTGACCGGGATCGCGGTCAACTCGCTGGCGTTCACGCTGATCGCGTTCGCGACGTTCATCGCCAACACGAGCGCTCGGGAGCAGCTGGTCTTCTGGCAGCTCGGCAGTCTGAACGGCGCGACCTGGCCGGCGGTGACCGCGGTCCTGCCGTTCACCGTGCTGGGTCTGCTCGCATCCGTCGTACTGGCTCGGCGGCTGGATCTGTTGTCGCTGGGTGACCGTTCGGCCGGCCACCTAGGGGTAGATGTCGAGCGCCTGCGGCTGACCGTGATCGTGGTGGTCGCGCTGCTGGTCGGGGCGAGCGTGGCGTTCTCCGGGATCATCGGCTTCGTCGGGCTCGTGGTGCCGCACCTGATCCGGATGGTCGCCGGGCCCGGGCACCGACTGCTGCTCCCGGCCAGCGCGCTGGGCGGCGCCGTACTGGTGATCGTGGCGGATCTGCTGGCCCGAACGTTGATACGTAACGCTGATCTGCCAATCGGCATGATCACCTCACTCGTCGGCGCACCGTTCTTCTTCTGGCTGCTCCGCCGGACCCGCACCCGCCAAGGAGGCTGGGGATGAGGCGGCGGCTACCTTCCCGCCTGGCCACCGGTACGACGATCGCCGAGGCCCGCGAGGTCTCCCTGTCGCTGGGTGGCAGCCTGATCCTCGACGGAGTCAGCTTGTCCGTCCGGACCGGTGAGGTGCTGGCCCTGGTCGGCCCCAACGGCGCAGGCAAATCCACCCTGCTCGGCGTCCTCAGCGGCGACCACGCCCCCGATCACGGCGAGGTCTTCCTCGGCGGCGAACCGTTGAGCCACTGGTCGCCGGTCGAGACCGCCATGCGCCGGTCGGTCATGTTGCAGCAGGCAACGATCTCCTTCCCGTTCAGCGTCGCCGATATCGTCGCCATGGGCCGCGCGCCCTGGTACGGCACCGAGCGCGCGGACGACGACGAACGCGCCGTACGGACGGCTTTGGAGACGGCCGACATCGCAGCCTTCACTGATCGGGTCTTCAGCTCGCTGTCCGGTGGCGAGCGAGCTCGGGTCTCACTCGCCCGAACGCTCGCACAGGAAGCCCAACTGCTCTTCCTGGACGAACCGACGGCCGCGCTGGACCTCCACCACCAAGAAGCCGTGCTGCAGCTGGCTCGAGAGTCCGCAGCCGGAGGCGACGCGGTTGTGGTTGTCGTGCATGACCTCAACCTCGCCGCCGGCTACGCGGATCGAGTCGCCGTACTGTCGCGCGGCAAGGTTGTTGCCGACGGCAACCCCGCGGAGGTGCTGACCGCCGAACTGCTTACTGAGGTGTATCGGCACCCAGTGGAGGTGTGGCCGCATCCGGAGAGCGGCACTCCGGTGATCTTGCCGCGGCGCTGACGATCGGATCGGTCTCGTCGTCGAACTCGCCGATGACCTGTTCCAGCAGGTCTTCGAGGGCCACGACCCCCAGCGGTTCGGTCCCGGTACAGACGACTGCCAGCTGCGAGCGCTGGTCGCGCATAGTGCGGATCGCCGTGGCGACCGGCGTCCCCGGAGCGAGGTTCAGCGGCGCAGTCATCAGTTCGGCGGCACGGAGCGTCGTACCGCCGCCAGTGGTAGCGCGGGCCGCGTCGCGGACGTGCACGATCCCGCAGATCGTCGTACCGCTCATGACGGCGAGACGCGACCGACCCTCGCGACGACTGGTCAGCTCGACGTCACGGGCCGAGGCAGTGGACGGAACGGTCGCGAGGCGGTCCATCGGGACCATCACCTGGGCGATCGTGATGTTCTGCAGGGCGAGCATCGCGGTCAGGAGATCGTGTTCGGGCGCCTCGAGGGTGCCGTGCTCGCGGGACGACTCGATCAGCAGCCGGAGCTCGTCGGGGCCGTGGGCGCTGGCCAGTTCGTTCTGCGGGGTCACGCCGACGAGGCGGACGCACAGGTTGGCGATCCAGTTCAGCGCGAGCAGGAGCGGGCGCACGGCGTACGTGAAACCGCGGAACGGCAGCGCCAGCGCCTGCGCGGCGCGTTCGGGGTTGCTGATCGCCCACGACTTCGGCGCCATCTCACCGAGCAGGACATGCAGCAGGCCGATCCCACCGACCGCGATGATCAGCGCGATCACGTGCCCAACGCCCTCGGGGATGTGGACGAGCTCGAACAGCGGATGCAGCAGATGCGCGACCGCCGGCTCACTGAGCGAGCCCAGCCCCAGCGTGCACAAGGTGATCCCGAGCTGCGCCCCGGCCAGCATCAGCGACAACTCACTGATCCCACCGATCGCGGCCCGCGCCGACCGGCTTCCGGCCGCCGCGGCCTCCTCGAGCCGATGCCGCTTGGACGCGACGAGCGCGAACTCGGCCGCCACGAAGAACCCGTTCAGTGCCAGCAGACCGACCGAGATGATCAGAGCGAGCGTCGTACTCATGCGATCCGCTCCATCACCACGAGGCCGGGCACCCGACGTTCAAGCGTCTGTACGACGAGTTTGACGAACTCCGCGGGTATGGGCCGGCCCTCGTGGTCGAGCCGGTGCGGAAGCTCGAGGACTACCTCGTCACCGACCAGCGGAATCCGGCCGAGCCGGGCCATCACCAGCCCGGAGACGGTCTCGTAGTCGTCGTCCTCGGGCAGCGCGATCCCGGTCGCCTCCTCGACCTCGTCGAGCCGCCACCGCGCGGGCAAGACCCAGGAACCGTCACCACCTTGCACGGGTGACGTTTCCGGCAGATCGTCCTCGTCCCGGATCGCGCCGACGAGCTCCTCGGCGATGTCCTCCAACGAGACGATGCCCGCGAAACCGCCGTACTCGTCGACCACGATCGCCAACTGGCGATGCGCCGTCCGGAGGCGTTCGAGGACGACGGGAAGGGGCAGCGTGGACGGTACGACGACCGGCGGTGATGCGAGGGAGCCGACAGTGACGTGGCCGCGGTCGGCCGGTTCGACCTCGACGACATCGCCGATCGCGATCACCCCGACCACCTCGTCCACCGACCCCGCGATCACGGGAAACCGGCTGTGCCCGGTGTCCTGCAGCTCGACCACCTTCGTCAGCGGATCGTCCTCGTGCACCGTGACCACATCCACCCGCGGCACCATCGCCTCGTCGGCGATCCGGCCGCGGAAGTCGAGACCGCGATCCAGCAGGCGCATGGTGTCCTCGTCCAGGAGCCCTTGCTCGTACGACGTGACGATGATCCGGTCCAGCTCCTGCGCGGTCGCGCCCTGCGGCAGCTCCTCGACCGGCTCGATCCCGACCCGGCGGAGGATCCGGTTCGACGCGGCGTCGAAGACGCGGATGATCGGGCCGGCGATCGTCAGGTACATCAGCGTCGACCGCGACAGCCTGAGTGCGATCGCCTCGGCCTTCGCGATCGCCAAGTTCTTCGGGGCCAACTCCCCCAGCACCATCTGGATCACCGTCGCCAGCAACAGCGCGAGGATCACCGACACCGTCACTCGGACCGCCTCCGGCACCCCCGCCGACCCGAGCACCCCCTCGAGCCCTTCGCCCAGATACGGCTCAGCGAAATACCCCGCCAGCAACGCGGTCACCGTGATCCCGACCTGCGACCCCGACAGCACGAACGACAACCGGGAAGTCACCTTCAGCGCCCGAACGGCGGCCGCGTCGCCCCCATCGGCCAAGGTCCGCAGCCGGCTCCGATCCACGGCGACGTACGCGAACTCCTGCGACACGAAGTAGCCGGTGGCAACAGTCAGCACCAGGATCAGGCCCAACCCGGCCAAAATCAGCATGCCCCGACCCTAGGCGATGGCCGAGCCGATCCCAGCAGCGACGCCAAGGACACTACGTAGATGCCTACTACATGGTCCCGGCACGCTCAGGACCCGGCTGCATCCTCCCGCACAGACCGATACCTCGTGTCGTTACCGACGCTTCCCGCGAACTCCAGCGCCTGCAGGACGGCTGGGTCGGTGGCGTCCAGGCCGTCCTCCGCCGCCTTCAGGTACCACTTCATCTGTTCGGCGTCGCGGCGTTCGGCGGGCTCGCCGGCGATCCAGTAGGCGACGGTGTGGAGATCGTCGCGCGGGATGGCGAGGTTGTCGGTGAGGTGGCGGCGGAGCGACCGGACGACGCCGGCCTCGGCGGCCAGCCAGGCCTGGGTCCGACCGGCGGGCAGGTTGAAGGCGCGGACTGCTTTCTCCAATCCGCTGTCGGGGCCGGTGTTCGGCGGCCCGATGATCCAGTTGACGTCGCCCGGGACCAACACCTGCTCATCAACGGACTCGGCCTGCAGAAAGACCGTGCTGGGAGCGTCGAGGGACTCCCGGATGGCGGCGATCGCGGGCAGCGACGCCGAGTCGCCGATCAGCAGATGATGGTCGACGTCCCCGGCATGGAATTCGCGGCGGGTGCCGAACAGGACCGCGGTGTTTCCCGGCCGAGTCTCATACAACCAGGCCATCGCAGGACCCGAGCCGTGGACGGCAACATCGAACGCGAGCTCACGCGTCGCAGGGTCAAAGCTGCGGACAGTGAAGGCGCGCATCAGCGGCGCCGGGCGATCTTCCGGCCAGACCGGAGCACCGCCCGGGCCCAGCTTCGGCATCCGGACGTCGCCGACCCCGTCCGGTGGGATCACGAGCTTGAACGCGTCGGCCGGACGGACGGTCGCATACCCCGCCAGTCCGTCGCCCTGGACGACGACGCGGCGGAAGTGTGGGGTCAGCTCCTCGATCCGCCGGACTCGCACCGGGCAGACCACCCGCGAGTCCCCCGATCGGGTCAGTCGTCTGATCTCACCGCGGATCGTCGGTTTACTCACTTAGCCAAGGCTAACCTGACTTCTGCGGAGTCTCCACGGGAGGCGTGGCTGGTGCCGCCTGCACGGCGGGAGCATCGTCCTCGCCGTTCTGGACCTTCTTGAACTCTTTCATCGCCTGGGCCGCGCTGCGGGTGAGCTCGGGGATCTTCTTCGCACCGAAGAGGAGGAAGACGACGATGAAGATGACGACCCATTCGCCGCCCTCTGGCAGCATCAACAGCGGAACCATGACCAGCCTTCTTTCCAGTAGTCCCCTCCCAAAGTACGTCGGTGCGCGAACCGTAGGGTGGGCCATATGTCACAGGTTCTGCCCGAGGTTTTCGCCGCCGCGGTCCGGCGGGACGGTTCGAGTCCGCTCCTGACCTATTACGACGACGAGACGGGTGAACGGATCGAGCTCAGCGCGCTGACGACAGCGAACTGGGTGGCCAAGACCGCCAACCTGCTCGTCGACGAGTACGACCTGGAGGCCGGCGAGACCGTCGCGATCGGACTCCCGCCGCATTGGCTCGGCGTGGTCTGGGCGCTCGCGACCTGGTCGGCCGGAGCCGCGCTCACCTCGAAGACCGGCACCCTCGCGATCACCGGCCCCGACTTCGCGGTCCACGGCGAGCGGGAGACGATCGCTTCCGCACTCCTCCCCCTCGGTGGGCGATTCCGCGAGCCGCTACCGGAAGGCATCCAGGACTATGGCGCCGAGGTCTACAACCACCCCGACGTGTTCGTGCCGTTCGACGCCCCGGCCGCCGACTCCCCGGCGTACGACGAACTCACGCATGCCGACCTGATCAGTACGGCGGAGCCGATCACGGACCGGATTCTGACCACGCGGGACCTGACCACCCAGGGCGGACTTAGGGTCTTGATCGGGGTCATCACGGGTGGCGGCTCGATCGTGCTGTGCCGCAATCTGGACCCCACGAAGCTCGACCGCCGGGTGGCGGACGAGAAGGTCGACCAAGTCCTGGAGGACTGAAAGAGTGCAGCGATTCGAGGGGCGCGTCGCGCTCGTGACGGCAGGCGCGCAGGGGATCGGCGCAGCGGTGGTACGGCGAATCGCGGCCGAGGGTGGTTCGGTGGTCATCACCGATCTCCAGGAGGACAAGATCGCCGAACTCGCGGCCGAGCTCGGCGACCGGGCCGTCGGCGTGCGGACCGATGTGACGAGCCGGGCGGACGTCGATGCCGCGGTGGCGACGGCGATCGAGCGGTTCGGCCGGCTGGATGTAGTGGTCAACAACGCCGGCGGCTGCATCGTCACCTCGGTGCCCGAGGACACGACCGACGAGGACTGGCATCGCCAGCTCGACCTGACGCTGGTCGGCGCCTCGCGCTGCATCCAGGCGGCGCTACCGCATCTGGTGAAGACCCGCGGCAACGTGGTGACCATCAGCTCCGTCAACGGAATCGCCGCCTTCGGCAACATCGAGTACTCGGCGGCCAAGGCCGGTCAGATCGCGATGACGGTGAACTACGCCTCCCGGTACGGCGATCTCGGCGTCCGCTTCAATGTAGTTGCCCCCGGCACCATTCGGACGCCGAACTGGGACAACCAGCAGGAGACGCTGGAGCGGTTCGCGAAGATGTACCCGCTGGGTCGCGTCGGCGAATCCGAGGACATCGCGGCCGCGGTCGCCTTCCTCGCCTCGGACGACGCCTCCTGGATCACCGGGCACACTCTGCCGGTCGAGGGCGGCGTGATGACCGGCCCGGGCATGGTCAACCTCAGCACCTCCGGGCACGCCAAGAAGGAGTACTAGAAGGCGCTGGCCACGCGCAGCGGCACCCCGGACACGGCGACCCCGAACCACAACCCGCGGCCGATCAAGCACGCGCCGCGGTGGCGTCGTACCGCTTGCAGGATGAACGAGCCCACGACGAGAACGCCCAGTACGCCGAGCAGCGCCGTACCGAAGACGGTCCAGCCGCCGATGAGCGAGCCGACGCCGAGCGCGATCCAGGCGAGGCCGCCGATGAAGGACGCGGGGCTGTACGCCATCCCCCGCGTCCGCCACGGCTGCCGTACGTCGTGGCCGCAGGGGCAGGTCGCCGGCTCGTCCCGGCGCAGGTACGCCGGGAGATCGCCGGGCGCATCAGCCATGGCGGGACTGTAGCTGTGGCGAGGCTCAGCGGTTGGCCGAGGCTCAGCGGTTGGCCGGCCAGGCCTTCCAGGCCGAGGCGAACATCTCGTCGACCGTGTGCGTGTTCTTCCAGCCGAGGTCGCGCGCGGCGAGCTCGCCCTGCGCGACGACGCGTGACGGGTCGCCCGGACGGCGCGGACCCTCGGTCGGCGTGAAGTCGATCCCGGTGACCCGGCGGGCGGCATCCATGATCTGGAGGACCGACGTACCGGTCCCGCTCCCCAGGTTGTAGACGGGCTCCAGCGCCGTACCGGCATCGAGGGCCCGCGCGGCGGCGACGTGGGCGCGGGCGAGGTCAGCCACGTCCACGTAGTCCTTGACCGAGGTGCCGTCCGGGGTCGGGTGGTCGGTGCCGTAGATCTGCGGCACCTTCCCCTGCGAGAGCAGGTTGCAGACGATCGGGAACAGGTTGTACGGACTCGCGTCGTACACGGTCGGGTCGCCGGAGCCGACGACGTTGAAGTACCGCAGCGAGGTGTGCTTCAGCTCGACGGCCTTGGCCTGGTCGCGCAGCAACCACTCCCCGATCAGCTTCGTCTCCCCGTACGGCGACTCCGGCGCGGGCGCGGTCTCCTCGGTCACCGTCTCGACCTTCGGCGTGCCGTACACGCCGGCGCTGGACGAGAACACGATGTTATGCACGCCGGTGTCGTTCATCGCTTCCAGCAACGACACCATCGCCGTGACGTTCTGCGTATAGGTGTGCAACGGCCGGTCCACCGACACCCCGGCATACTTGAAACCGGCCAGATGCACGACCCCGCTCACGCCGTCCAGCGCGCCCCGGACCGCGTCTCCGTCGAGCAGGTTCGCCTGCACGAACGGCACGCCGGCCGGGACGAACTCCGCCTTCCCGCTCGACAGGTCATCGACCACCACCACATCGATGCCATCAGCAAGGAACGCCCGCACCACGTGCGCCCCGATGTACCCAGCCCCACCACTCACAAGCCATGTCATACAACGATCTTCGCACCTGCTCCCCAACCTCCATCCGAAACGGGCCGATCCCGTACCAGCTCGGTTGGTACGGCGGGGGTGGCTGAGGGGCGCTGGCCCGCGGCCGGGTTAGTAGGTGCCGGATACTCGGCGCGAGGGTGTTCCTCGCCTTCCGCAGCCGCGCCCACTGACCCCACGGGTTGCCCACTCGACGTACCAAGGGGCAACCCCCCACACCGGAAGGCAACCCCCACCTCCCGGAAGGCAACCCCCACTTCAAGGGATGCCCACCGAGTTGGGGGGTTGCCCACTCGACGCACCAAGGGGCAACCCCCCACACCGGAAGGCAACCCCCACCTCCCGGAAGGCAACCCCCCACCTCAAGGGATGCCCACCGAGTTGGGGGGTTGCCCACTCGACGCACCAAGGGGCAACCCCCTGCAGCGGTGGGCAACACCCCGGAGGAGGGGATGCCTGCTCAGGTGGGGGAATGGGGGCGGGTGAGGGTGGCTAGCCAGAAGTGGGGGAGGTTGGTCCAGTTGATGGGGGCGGGGGCCACGTCGGCGGCGGATGCGGGGAAGTTTTTGAGGACCTCGTACGTGCGGCCGTCGGAGAGCTGCCGGGTTTGGTAGGTGTCGCCTTCGGCGGTGGTGCGGGTGATTGGGGAGCTGCTGCCTGCTACGTAGCGGTTGTCGGTGAGGATGACGAGGTCGGCGCGTTCGAGCAGGCTTTGGACGAATCGTTGGACGTCGGCTCGGGGGACGTGGGACCAGAAGAAGCCGGCGAAGATCGCGTCGAAGTCGCCCGGGATCGACGGCAGGTCGAAGGCGTCTGCCACGGCGAACTGCACCGGGTTCGCGTAGGAGCGGGTGCGCGCGACGGCGAGCGTCGATTCGTTCACGTCGGTGGCGAGCACCGAGCGGGCCGACGTGGCGAGGGCTGTTGTCCAGTAGCCCGTTCCGCAGGCGATCTCGAGCACCGAGCGGCCCGCAACGAGCGACGGCAGGAGGCCTCGCAACGTGGCGAGGTCCTCCTGCCGTTCAGGCTTCTCGTAGATCTTGTCGTACTCAGCCGCACGTTCGCGGTAGTAGTCCTTCATGGTCGCTCCTTCGCTCCGGCAGGAGGTCCGAGCGACCCAGACATCAGAACCTAGCAGCTAGGTCCCGATGACTGCCTTCGATTTCGGCCGGAGCAGGAACGCCCCGAGATACAGCACCGCGGCGATGATCAGCAGACCGTGGAAGCCGATGATGAGCGCCGCGTACTCGAGGCAGCCACCGAGCATCGCGCCCAGCAGGTTGGCCCCGAACGACGCCGTACCGTCCTCGGTGTCGGTGAAGCGCTTGGCGAAGATGACGTTCGCGGCGAAGATCGGCGTGAAGGCGATGATCACCGCGACCAGCGCGCGCAGGCCGACCGGCATCGAGAGCAGCCAGTTGTCGGGGAAGATCCAGGACAGCACCAGCCCGCCGAACAGGATGGCGAACATCACCTTGGTGGGTGGAGTCCGGAACCGTCTGGTGACTTCGACCGCGGCCAGCACCGCCACGAGCACTCCGGCGAAGACGATCGCGTTGACGACCCACGTCGTACCGAAGAGCAGCGCGAAGCCGGTGATGCTCTTGGTCTCCAGCAACATGAAGCCCGCGCCCAGCAAGAAGAGGTCCGTGTAGGGACGCATCCGCTTGTACGACGACCCGCCGCCGGCGATGCCGACGCCGACCAGGCCCGCGACCAGGATCAGTCCGAGGGTGATCAGGTACAGCGACGGGATGCGGTCGGTGAACAGGTACAGGAACGGGCGGTTGTCGGTGGCCGGCGGCGGCGTGATCGCCGTGGCGCCGGCCCACTCGCCCTGGCAGGTCTGGTCGTTGGCGGTGAGGCCGACGGTGACGACGGCCTGCTGCAGCGAGTCGCCGACCTTGTCGACGCAGGGCTTGTGACCGAAGGCCTTCTCAGCGGTCAGAGCGAGCCGATCGATCAGCCAGCCCTCGCGGTAGTAGTTGTACATCGCGAACGCGCCACCCGGGTTCAGGTGATCACGCGCGGACTCGAACGCCTGCTGGGTGAACAGGTAGCTCTCGAGCCGCAGCGAGCTCGCGCCGTTGACCAGCGTCAGCGAGTCCGGCAGCGCGAGCAGGATCAGGTCGTACTTCTTGTCGCTGCGGGACAGGAACGCGCGCCCGTCGTCGATGTGCGACGACACCCGCGGGTCCTGGTACGGACGGTCCGGGTGCAGCGCCTTGCCGATGTCGCGGATCCGCGGGTCGATCTCGACCGCGTCCACGTGGGTCGCGCCCTTCTTGAGCGCGATCGCGACGTCCGATCCCGAACCCGCTCCGATGATCAGAACGTTCTTCGGCGCCTTACCGGCGTTCGCCCGCGCATAGGGCAGCCCGTACTGCGGCTCCCACTGCAACCGCGCGTCCGCCGGGATCGCCTGCTGGTGCGGTACGCCGTTCACGGTGATCGTCAGCAGCGGCACACCCTCGAAGGTGTCCTTGGCCGTCTGCACCTTGTAATACGGCGACCAGCTGTTCTCCGACTTGGTCGACTCGTTGAACAGCACACCGACCATGACGAGCAACGGCGCCAACACCAACGCAGCACTCAGTACGGCGGCCACCAGCGGCTGCGCAGCGACGCCGCGCGCCCGCGGAATCATCAGCCCGGCGAACATCACCGTGACGATGAGACCCCACCAGATCGGCGGAGCACCAAGGAAGGACAGTGCGGTGAAGCTGACGATCCCGATCAGCGAACCGACCAGATCGAACCGGTACGCCGTCAGTCGCGGCAGCTCGCCGAAGCAGCGGCCGACGAGCTCCGCCGGACCGGCGAGCACGACCGCGGCGGCGATGAAGACGATCGGCAGGATCACCCAGACCGGCGGTCCCGTCGTACTGAGGCTGGTGAAGTAGATGACGCTCGACGACGAACCGCGGTCGACGGTGACGGGTTTCCACGCGATCACCAGGACCAGCAGGCCGAGCATCAACGGCGAGTAGTACGGCAGCCGTTTGGCCCGCCCCGAGCGCAAGATGCCGATCCCGATTCCGAGGAAGGAACCGAGCAGCACGAAGTTGGAGAAGTAGCTGAGATGGACGACGTTCGAGCCGGTCCAGCGGATCAGCGCGAGCTCGGTGAAGAGCATCAGCGCGCTGGCCGCCACCAGCCGGGTCCGGACCCCGAAGGGGCTCGGCCAGTTCGTCGTCGTCACGGGTTCCGTGGAGGAGTCGACTGCCATGTGGCGCGACGTTACCCGAATCACAGTGTCGTACGTCACCCGATACCCGCCTCTGGTGGCCGGACCACCAGAGGCGGGTGCAGGTCACGGCTTCTGGAGGAGGCAGCCGGCCTTGTTCAGGTCGATGGTGCGGGTGGCCGAGAGGCAGGTGTAGAACCACCAGGTCTGCTGGCCGTACGCCGCGCCCTGGTCGACCGTGATGTTGCCTGCTCCGTCGACCTCGCACGGGTTGTTCATCGTGCAGCGGCCGCCGTCCTCGTTGCCGGTGTTGTTGACGCCGATGACCTCACCGGTGGAGGTGCTGACGATCGGCGAACCCGACGTACCGCCGATGGTCTCGCAGCCCGGCTGGCGGTACTTGATCGAGCTCTTCATCACCCAGCCGGCTTCGCGCAGCTCGGGGATGGTGGCCTGGACCGAGCACTTGTAGATGCGCTTCCAGTAGCCGGACACGACCGCCATACCGGCGCCGTTGGCGGGCGCGGACTGGGCCAGCGTCAGGGCCGGAACACCCAGCCGGGACTGGATCGCCGCGTAGGTCTCGGTGAGCCGGTACAGCGTGACGTCGGTCTTGGTCATCGTCGAGTACAGGACGCGGTTGGCCCGGACCGTACCGGCGTTGCTCGAGCTCGGCTTCAGCAGCGTGAACGACCGCGTGGACGAGCGGTCGACGAGCACCTGGCCGGGGCTGGGCATGCCACCTTCGTAGCAGTGACCGTTGGTGAGGATCAGCGCCGGATCGGTGGAGACCGACGACGCGAACCGGACCAGCGATCCGGAGCAGTTACTGAGAGCTGCGATCCCGGTGAAGTCGCCACCGGGAGCGCGAACCGCGGCCGGGGCAGGCGCTGGGGTAGGTGCGGCCTGCGCAGCGCTGAGACCGGTCAGGGTGATGGCCGTGGCCGCAGCGACGGCAAAAAGGGGACGGAACAGTTTCATGGGGGGCGGTTCCTCACTGTCGATTTGGGCAGCACCAGGTAAACCGATCTCAACCGCCGAACACCATCACAACCGTGTGAATCCGCCTGATCACAGGGTGTACGCAGGGGTTTTCCTGCATTGGGTGTGATCGATGGCTCCGCGCACACCCATCGTGTGCGGGCTGCTACTCTTCGTTTTCGGACCCGCTCCGGCTCGAACCATCGCGTCCTCCGGCACGTCGTACCAACTGACCGCCAGGACGACACGGTACGGTCGGCAACAGCCCGCCCGAGCCGAGAACGGAAGGACCTCATGCCGCAGGAGAAAGCAGACCTGCGCAACCTCAGCGAGCCGGTGCGGTTCAAGCGGGCCCTGGCATTGCTGTTGATGACCCTGGTGCTGCCGGGGTCGGCGCAGATCGTGGCAGGCAGCAAACGTGCTGGGCGCTGGGCCTGGCGGATCGTCGCGGGCCTGCTCGCGATCATCATCTTCATCGTTGTCCTGGCGCTGATCTGGCGCGCCGGAGCGATCAACCTGATGGCCCGGCCGGGCACCCTGCGGATCGTCCAGATCCTGCTGATCCTGCTGGCCGTCGGCTGGGCCGCGTTGTTCGTCGACGCCTACCGGATCGCCCAGCCGATGACGCTGGAGCGCAACCACCGGCTCGCGGCCAGCGTCCTGGACGCCGTGCTGGTGTTCGTGGTGGCCGGTGCGCTGATCTGGGCCTCCACGTTCGTGAACACGCAGCGCGACTTCGTCGCCAGCGTCTTCGGCAACGGGCACAAGTCCGACGCCGAGCACGGCCGCTACAACGTGCTGCTGATGGGCGGCGACTCCGGCGCGGACCGGATCGGCACCCGGCCGGACAGCATGACGGTCGCCAGCATCGACGCCGACACCGGCCGCACGGTCCTGATCGGCCTGCCGCGCAACCTGGCCAAGGTCCCGTTCCCCGCCGGTACGCCGATGGCCAAGCAGTTCCCGAACGGTTTCGAGTGGAACAAGTGCGGGTCCGAATGTCTGCTGAACGCGGTCTATACCTACGCGGCCGGTCACAAGAACCTGTTCCCCGGCGACCCGAACCCGGGTGAGACCGCGACCACCCAGGCCGTCTCCGCGGTTACCGGGCTGAAGATCAACTACTACGTCCTGATCGACCTGGCCGGCTTCCGCGACCTGCTGAACGCGGTCGGCGGGATCACCCTGGACATCGGCAAGCGGGTCCCGATCGGCGGCGGCACCTCGCCGATCAAGGGCTACATCGAGGCCGGCAAGAACCAGCACCTCGACGGGTACCACGCGCTCTGGTTCGCCCGCTCGCGCGCCGAGTCCTCGGACTACGAGCGGATGACTCGGCAGAAGTGCGTGATGTCTGCGATGCTGAACCAGTTGTCGCCGCAGACCGTCCTGACCAAGTTCCAGGGCATCGCGTCGGCCAGCAAACAAGTGGTCAAGACGAGCATCCCGGCCGGCGAGCTGGGCACCTTCACCGACCTCGCGCTGGACGCGAAGAAGCTGCCGGTGTCAAGCTTCTCCGCGGTCCCACCCCTGATCCACACCGGCAACCCCGACTTCGCCCTGATCCGGACGAAGGTGGCCCAGGCGATCGAGAAGTCGGAAGCGCTGGACAAGGCCGCCTCCTCGGGCGACGGTAAGAGCAGCGATACTCCCAAGACCACGACCACCAAGAAGCCGAGTACGCCGGCGAAGAAGCCGACGACCTCACCGACCAAACCCGCCAACGACGTCGACGACGTCGCTTCGATCTGTAAGGCCTGACCTGATATGCCGTTGTCCCACTGGCCGCCCGTGTCCGTCGTGATGCCCGTGCTGAACGAGGAACGCCACCTCGAAGAGGCTGTCGGGCGTGTGCTCGACCAGAACTACCCCGGTGAGCTGGAGGTCGTCCTGGCCATCGGTCCGAGCAAGGACCGGACCCAGGAGATCGCCGACAAGCTCGCCGATCGCGACGGCCGGATCAGCATCATCGCGAACCCGACCGGCAAGACGCCGGCCGCGCTGAACGCCGGGATCGCCCACGCGCGGCACGACATCCTGGTCCGGGTCGACGGCCACGGCGCCCTCGCCGACGGGTACATCACCCGCGCGGTCGAGGTCCTGGACGAGAGCGGTGCGGACAACGTCGGCGGCGTGATGGCGGCCGAGGGCCGGACCCCGACCGAGATGGCGGTCGCCTGCGCGTACCGCTCCCGGCTCGGGCTGGGCGCGTCGACGTTCCACCAGGGCGGCAAGGCCGGTCCCGCGGACACCGTGTACCTGGGAGTCTTCCGGCGTACGGCGCTGGAGCGGGTCGGTGGCTTCGACGAGACCATGCACCGCGCCCAGGACTGGGAGCTGAACTACCGGATCCGCAAGACCGGCGGACTGATCTGGTTCAGCCCGGACCTGTCGGTCACCTACCGGCCGCGGTCCTCGCTGTCCGCGGTGGCCAAGCAGTTCTTCCACACCGGCCAGTGGCGCCGCGAGGTGATCCGCCGGCACCCCGAGACCGCGAGCAAGCGCTACCTCGCGCCGCCGGTCGCCGTGATCGGCATCGCGCTCGGCACGATCCTCGGCATCATCGGCCTGATCACCGGCAACGCCTGGCTCGACCTGGGTTTCCTCGCCCCGCTCGGCTACGGCCTGCTGCTCCTGTTCGGCTCAGCCGTCGAGGGCCGCTACCTGCCCTGGAAGGCACTGGCTCAGATGCCGTTGATCTGCGCCACCATGCACATGTCCTGGGGCCTCGGCTTCATCGTCGGCCTCCGCGAACATCCCCGCACCGTTTAGGCCCGCACCGTCTGACCCCGAGCCGCTCCTTCCCTCCCCCTCCCCGCTCGCGCCATCGGATGGGTGGACCCACGAGATGGCGGTCGGCGGGGCGGTTAGCCGAGGAGGCGGTGGCGGAGGTGGATGAGGTCTTCGGTGGTGAGGCCGCCGTGGCGCAGGTAGGCCTCGGGGCCGCCGTAGACCTCGTCGACGTGGGCCAGGATCGCTACCAGCGACTCGGCGCGGGTGTCGCGGAACTCGATCATCTCCGGGTGCTTCGACCGGTCCGGCTCCGCGGCCAACTGCTCCTCCAGCCAAGGCGCCAACCGGGACTGGGTGAGGAAGTAGTCGGCGATGATCTCGTCGCGCGGCACGCCGGCGATGCTCAACGCGAGCGCGACGACCATCCCGGTCCGGTCCTTGCCGCCGTGACAGTGCACGACGACCGCGCCTTCGGGCTCGTCCGCGATCGCCTTCACCGCGGCCGCGAACAACGCCGGCCGCTGGTCGAGCATCCAGATGCAGGCCGCGACGATCGTCGGCTGCCCGTGGTCGGGGTCGGCCGGATCCGCCAGCCGCTGCCGAACCGCGATCGGCGTACCCGTGAACGGCGTCGGAGCATCCCGCACCTCGCCGTCAGTTCGCAGATCCAGGATCCGGCTCACCTCGGAACGCCGTACCGCCTCGACCCCCTCGGGCGTCAGATACTGCAAACTCTCGGAACGGACCAGTACGCCGTACCGGATAGTGCGACCGTCTGCGGTAGGCAGCCCACCGACGTCGCGGACATTGCGGCAACCGGGCCAGTTGAGATCCATTGAGCCATTATCGTGCGGACATGCGACGCCAACTCCTCCTTGCCGCGGCGTTCCTCACCGTGGCCGCCAATCTGTCCGCACCGAGCGCCAACGCAGTCATCGGCGGTACGACGGTCGAGCCGCCACCGTGGATGGTCGCGGTCTCGAGTCCCGGGATGCTGCTGCGACCGTCCGGCCAGTTCTGCGGCGGCATCCTGGTCCGCCCGGACAAGGTGGTGACGGCCGCACACTGCGCCAACCTGTTCAAGCTCACCCCCGGCCTGCTCCGCGGCACCTTCGGCCGCGCCGACCTGCACGGCAAGGACGGCGAAACCGTGTCGGTGAAGAAGATCTGGGTGCATCCCGGGTTCAAGGAAACGAAGTTCATGGGCGACACGGTCGAGCACAACGACGTCGCCGTCCTCACCTTGAGCCGTGCGGTGAACCGCACCACGCTCCCGGTGATCGACGCCGGGTCGACCTATCCGGCCGGCGCACCCGCCGGCATCTTCGGCTGGGGGACGACGTCCGAGAGCGACGACTCCAACGCCGTACTGCGCAAGGCCGTCGTACCGATCGTGGCGGACTCGACCTGTACGACGGCGTACGGCAGCTCGTTCGACGCCGGCATGGTCTGCGCGGGGACGACCGAGGCGGACACGTGTGAGTACGACAGTGGCGGCCCGTTGATCCTGGACGGCAAGCTCGCCGGACTCACCTCCTGGGCCCACGGCTGCGCCCGCGCAGGCTTCCCCGGCGTCTACACCCGGCTGTCCGCCTTCAGCTTGCCGCTCTAGCGGTCGTGCGGTCGGTCGGGGTTGGGTCCCGGCTGGTACGGCGGTGGCGCCGGGAAGGTCTGGTGCGTGGGCGGCGCGGGGCTGCCGGGCGGGGGCGCGTAGCCGGGGACGCGGCCGACCGGCTTCGGGCGACGGCGGACGATGCCGATCGTGAGCAGGACCGCGCCGAGGGCACCGAAGACGACCACCGAGCCGATCGCGCCGAAGATCGACACGATGAACGCGACGACCGAGCTCCGCGGACCGACGGCGTACGTCGCGCTGGTCTCCTTGTCGGTGCAGGTGACCAGGTAGTCGCCGGCCGGGACCGGGTTCTCCGAGCGGGCAACGACGTACCAGCTGTCGCCGTTGACGGTGATCTGCTCGGTGCCGTGCGGCTGCACGATCGGGATGTCGCCGGCCTGCGCGTCCTTGACCCGGCAGGGCACCTCCAGCACCGGGATCGACGAGTAGACCGTCAGTCCCTTCTCCTCCAGCGTCACCTGCGTGCTGCTGTCACCGATCGGTTGCGGCGAGGCCGGCGCGGTCGTGATGATCCGCACGACGAAGAACGCCGTGAGCGCCAGGCCGACCGCGAAACATCCGATCGCTATCCAGATCAGAGTCCGTTTCGGCGCAGCGGAGGGGGCGGATGAGCTGCTCATGACGTCACGTTAACGCGTTTAAGGGACACCGAGGAGCCTTAGCCCAGCTGCGGTCGCGGCGGCGGCCACGACGATCAGGACGAACGGCGCCTTGCGCCAGGCGAGGACGCCACCGACCAGCACGCCTGCCGGCCGAGCGATCCCAGCGGGGCCGGTGCCATCGGTGAGGGCGGCGGTGGCGACCAGCGCGGTCAGCAGCACGATCGCGGCGGCTGCGAGCAGACCCTGAACCCGTTCGGGGATCTCGAACCGGCTGCGCAGCGCAGGTCCGGCGAACCGCAGCGCGAAGGTGCCGATGGCAAGGATCGCGATCGCTGGAAGCAGATTCACCGGGCCGGCTCCAAGGCTGGGACACGGTAGAACAGGAGACCGACCAAGGCGAAGAGCACCGGAAGACCGGCCGGCAGGAACGGCGTGCTGGCCAACGCGACGACCGCTCCGACCAAGGCCGCCGTACGGGTCGAGCGATCGCGTAAGGCCGGCAGGACCAGTGCAAGCAGGACCGCGGGGAAGGCCGCATCGAGGCCGAAGACATCGGTGTCGGTGATCACCGAACCGACCGCGGAACCGAGGAGGGTGCCGAGGTTCCAGCAGATGAAGATGCCGATCCCACAGGCCCAGTACGCCGCTCTGCGCTGCCGCGGGTCGTCCTGGCCGATGGCGAAGGCGACGTTCTCGTCCGTCATCAGGTGGCTGCCGGGCCAGCGCCGCCAGCCCGATCCGATCTCGTCGCCGACCGCCAGGCCGAACGCGACGTGCCGGGTGTTCACGAGCACCCCGGCGATCATCGCCGCGATCGGGCTGCCGCCGGCCACCACGATCCCGACGAACAGGAACTGCGACGCCCCGGCGAACACCACGATCGACAACAGCACCGGCACCCACCACGACAGACCGCCTCCGACAATGATCGCGCCGTACGAGAGACCGACGACGCCGTCGGCCAGGCAGACCAGGGCGATGTCGCGGGCCAGTCGCGGGTTGAGTGTTCGCCAGATCGAACGCATGGACATTATGATGAACACGACACCACCCGTTCGTCAATTCGAACGACTGGACCGATGGAGCGAACACGGATGGACAACAAGGCACCACTGGATGTGATCGCGGCCTCCCTGCGCCGGCACCGGGCCCGGGCGGGGTTGTCGCTGAGCGAGGTCGCCAAGCGGGCCGGCGTCGCGAAGTCGACGCTCTCCCAGCTGGAGTCGGCCAGCGGCAACCCGAGCGTCGAGACGTTGTGGGCGCTGGCGGTCGCGCTCGACACGCCGTTCGCGGCGCTGCTCGATCCGCCGCGGCCGAAGGTCCAGGTCATCCGGGCGGGCGAGGGGCCGGTGATCTACTCGGAGAACGTCGAGTACAGCGCGACCCTGGTCGCGTCGAGCCCGCCGTACGCGCGCCGCGACATCTACCGGATCGAGGTCACGCCGGGCCCCGGCCGCCGCTCCGAGCCGCACATGCCGGGCGTTGTCGAGCACGTCATCCTCGGCTCCGGCCGCGCCCTGGTCGGGCCCGCCGACGAGCCGATCGAGCTACACCCCGGCGACTACGTCGCCTACCCCGGAGACCTCCCCCACATCTTCAAAAGCCTCGAGGCTCACACCATCGCCACCCTGATCTCCGAGCACGTGTAAGCGCCCGGGACCACGCGGCCCGGGCGCTCGACGTACAGGTGGTCAGAGCTTGCGGCCGACGGCGCCGACGATGCACTCCTCGACCTGGTTCAGCGGCTTGAGCCGCGGGCCGTCCGGCCACCAGTCGTCGCAGAGCACCAGGCCCGGGGCGACCAGCTCCTGGCCGGGGAAGAACTCCATCAGTTCCGCGCGGGTGCGGAACCTGCCGCTGCCCATCGGGCTGTGGATGAACTTGTCCTCCATCTTCTGGGCGACCGCGGTGTGCTCCGGAGTCTCCGGGTCGTAGAAGTGCGAGATCACCGTGTACGACCCGGGCACCACCGCGTCGACGTACTTCTGCATGATCTGCCCACCTTCGCTGCCGATGTAGTGGTGCAGCGTGCCGGCGTGAATCACGGCGATCGGCTGGCTGAAGTCGAGGAAGTTACGCACCTCGGGCTTGCTCAGCAGCTCGTCCGGCTCGAAGATGTCGGCGCTGACGAACAGCGTGTTCTCGTTCTCCTCGAGCAGCGCGCGGCCGTGCGCGAGCACCACCGGGTCGTTGTCGGTGTAGAGCACCTTGGCCTCGGGCTGGATCCGCTGCACGACCTGGTGGGTGTTCTCGGCGGTCGGCAGACCGGATCCGCAGTCCAGATACTGCGTGATCCCCGCCTGGCCCGCCAGGAACCGGCACGAGCGGATCAGGAAGTTCCGGTTCGACCAGGCCAGGTCCTGGGCCTGCGGCGCGGCGGCCTGGACCCCACGCAGTACCTCGCGGTCGACCTCGAAGTTGTCCTTACCTCCCAAGAAGGCGTCGTACACCCGGGCGATACTGGCCCGAGTGGTGTCCACTCCGACCGGAACCGAACTGGGAGCCTTGCTGGAGTCGGGCATACGAACCTCATTACTGTCTGTCGGCCTGTATCGGTTGATTTAGGTTGTGGTGAGACTCTACTGACAGTAGGCCCCGGTGAACACGTCGTGCACGCGGGTCGGGGTGGACGTCGTTACATTCGGTTGTGAAATGATCCCGGAGCACCTGAGAACTGGGGAGGGCGAGGCGTGACGGAACCGGCGTACGGCGGGCCTACCGCCCTGCGCATCATGCTTGGCGCGCACCTGCGCCGGCTGCGCGAGGACGCGGGGATCTCCCGCACCGACGCCGGCTGGGCCATCCGTGGCTCGGAGTCGAAGATCAGCCGGCTCGAGCTCGGCCGGGTCGGCTTCAAGGTGCGCGACGTCGAGGACCTGCTCGCGCTGTACAAGCTCGAGGACGACGTCGAGCGGGACCGGCTGCTGACGCTGGCCCGGGAGGCGAACAACCCCGGCTGGTGGCAGCGGTACGACGACCTGACGCCGAACTGGGTCCACACCTACATCGGCCTCGAGATGGCCGCGGACCTGATCCGTACCTTCGAGCTCCAGTTCATCCCCGGCCTGCTGCAGACCCCCGAGTACGCACGCGCGGTGATCTCGCTGGGCCGGCTCGAGGAGCCGCTGCCGCGCGCCGAGCAGGATCGCCTGATCGCCCTGCGGATGCGCCGCCAGGAGGTGCTGACGCAGCAGCGACCTGCCCGGCTCTGGGCGGTCATCGACGAAGCCGTGCTACGCCGGCCGATCGGGAGCAAGGCGATCCTGCGCAACCAGCTCGAGTTCCTGCTCGATCAGTCGCGGCGGCACAACGTGACGCTGCAGATCATCCCGTTCAGCAAGGGCGGCTACACCGCAACCGGTGGCGCGTTCACGCTGCTGCGGTTCAACGACGCCGACCTGCCGGACATCGTCTACATCGAGCATCTGACCAGCGCGGTCTACCTGGACAAGCGCGAGGACCTTGACGCGTACGTCGTCACGATGGACGCACTGTCCATCGCCGCCGCGCAGCCGCGAGACACCGACCGCCTGCTCCGCGCCGCGATCGAGGCTCTGGACTCAGCCTAGCTGGCCAGCTCCCGCGGGATGGCGCCTGGACCAGGGCGGATCGCGACCTGGCGTGGCTCCGGCTCGTGCCCGACCTCGCATCGCAGTACGACGCTCACGTGCTCACCGCAGTCGCGATGGCGCGGCTCGATCGGGGCACCGCCTTCCGTGGCGAGGTACTGATCGCCCCACTGGATCATCGCGACCAGGACCGGATAGAGATCGAGCCCGGCCTGGGTCAGCCGGTATTCGTACCGCTCGCGCTGCCCGGGTTCGCGGTACGGGTGCCGGCGCAGCACCCCGCGCTCGATCAGCGCGGCGAGCCGATCGGTCAACACCTGCCGGGGAATGCCTGCCCGGGTCCGGATGTCCTCGAACCGGCGCACGCCGACGAACAGCTCACGCAGGACATGGAAGGTCCACTTGTCGCCGAGGATCTCCATCGTCCGGGAGATCGTGCAGTTCTCCGTCGAGAAGGCCATCGCCTCCGGTACCCGGGTGGTCATACCTCGAGGATAAGTCTGCTTGACAGACTTAGCCAAGTGCAGTCAGGCTGAATCCGTGAATCAGACTCAGCCAATGACCCTCCGCCGGGGCGACGAGGCCGACCTGGACGGGCTCGGGCGGATGCTCGGCGGCCTGTCCGACCTCAGTCGCTGGTTCCGGTTCCAGACCGCGATCGGCAGCCCGCCACGGTCCGCGCTACTGCTGCGGATGCTCAGGCCGGCGGGAGCCGCGTGGGTGGCGAGCCGTGGCGATCAGCTCGTCGGCCACGCGATGTGGGCCTGGGCGACCGGCCTCCCCGACACGGCCGAGCTGGCCGCCGTGATCGCCGACGACGAGCAGGGCCGCGGTCTCGGCGTACACATGCTCGCCGTCGCCGCCGCGGACGCGATCGCGACCGGCGCCACGCACTTCCTCTTCGTGGTGAGTGCGACCAACGACACGAGTCTTCGGATGGTCAGACGTCGATGGCCCGACGCGGTAGCCGAGCGCGACGGCTCACTGATGACCTTCGTGGCGCCGGCCCGGCTACCGGACCAGCCGAAAGAACCGGCGGATGTCGTCCACGAGCAGGTCCGGCACCTCAAGCGACGCGAAATGCCCACCCCGCGCGAACTCCGACCAGTGCACAACCCGGTGCCGACGCTCTAACACCTGCCGCATCGCGGGATCGGTCGGGAAGACGGCAACTCCGGTCGGTACGTCGGACCGCGCGTGCTGATCGCCGCCTTCGTAGTACAGGTTGGCGGAGGTCGCGCTGGTGTTGGTGAACCAGTAGATGGAGACGTCGAACAAGAGATGGTCGAGATCAACAGCGTTGTGGGGCAGGGCTTTCGCTGGGTCGGTCCACTCCCAGAACTTCTCGAGGATCCAGGCGAGTTGCCCGACCGGTGAATCACTCAACGCGGCCGACACGGTCTGCGGCCGGGTGCTCTGGAGGTCGGCGTACCCCGTGCCGACCGCGCGCAGGCGATCTGCGGCCTTGAGCCGCTCGCGCTCTACCGAGCTCAGCTGATCGTCGGGCCGAACGTCCGGATAGGCGAGACCGCCATTGATGTGTACGCCGATCACGTGGTCCGGATCGGTTGCCCCGAGCAACGGTGAGACGACGGAGCCGGTGTCGCCACCCTGAGCGCCGTACCGGTCGTAGCCGAGCTGCCGCATCAACTCGGCCCAGCCTTTCGCGATCCTCAGGTGATCCCAGCCGGACTCGAGCGGTACCGAGAATCCGTGACCGGGGACCGATGGCGCGACGACGTGGAAGGCGTCGCGCGGATCGCCGCCGTACGCGGCGGGGTCGGTCAGGGGGCCGAGGACGGGGAGGAACTCCGCGACCGAACCAGGCCAACCGTGGGTGAGCACGAGCGGCAACGCATCGGGCTGAGGCGATCGCACATGCAGGAAGTGAATGTCCTGCTCATCGATCCGCGTCACGAACTGCGGGTACGCGTTCAGCCGCGCTTCCCAGACCCGCCAGTCGAACTCGATCCACTGCTCGACCACCCACCGCAGATACTCGACCGGCACCCCACGTTCCCACCCCTCCCCCGGCAGCTGCCTCGCCCACCGAGTCGCCCGAAGCCGCACCCGCAGCCCCTCGACCTCCGCCTCCGGCACCGCGACCCTGAACTCCCGCATCCCCCAAACCTAAGCGTCGGTAGCGACATGAGGTAGTCCCCCGCGAAGGCTCGCCGTCAGCGCCCGCTCCATCCGGAGAGGCCACCTCCTCATGTCGTCAGCCACACCTCCCCGACCGCCGCGACGAGCACGTCGGGCGCGGCGGCGGTGTCGTAGGCGCGGTCGCTGAGGGATGCGGAGACGACGGCCACTGTTATCCGGTGGATTTTCGTCGCTGAGTACCCCAAATCCACCGGATAGCGCGAGTCCCGAACCTCAGCCACAGCCTGTCTGGCCCAGGCGACGGGATCGCGGTCGCCGGCCTCGCGATCTGGGTCAGCCCTCCGCTCTGCTCGCTGTGGGTTTCAGTCGGCTGGCCTTGGCGGTCGGGCGGGGTGCAGACCGAAAGGACTCGGCCGGGGACGTGGGTTTGTGGTTGCTCGCCGCGACCGGCCGATCTGAAAGACAGCATGGCCGGCCGCCGCAGTGGCTGGCCCGGATGGCGAGGCCGGTTCCCGCGTTCCCGTTGCCCTCGGTTGCCGGGCTTCGGTTGCGGTCCGGGAAAGAGGCCGGTTACCGCGTTCACCTTGCTTGGGGTTGCCGGGTTGTGGTGGGGCGCGAAAAGTAGCCACCAGCTGAGGGCTTGAACAGGAACCGGTGGGTCGGCACAGGTCATTACTTGTTCAAGCCCAGCGTGCGCCCTCCACACCCCCCGGAACTGGCCGGCCGAGACCCGCGCCCGCGGTAGCCGGTGGCTTTTCGTCGCCGGTCCACAAAATCCACCGGATAACGCAAGCGGCACCGGCTGGGTCGCCCGGGAGCAGGCCTCGGGACGCTGGCCCGCTCGTTCGCGGACCGCCCCCACTCACCAACCTCGGTAGCGCCGGCGTTCACACGCTCAACCGCCGCTCGAAAACACTCGCCGGAGGGGGTTGGTGAGTGGCGCAGATCCGCGCGCGTTGACGTCCGAGGGACCGGAGGGCGGGGCCTCCCGGTCCTTCGGACGTTAGCGATGGGTGGGTCAGTCTTCTACGACTATGGCCAGGGCTGGGCAGACGGCGGCGGCCTGGTGGACGTCGGCGGCTAGGGAAGCGGGTGGGTTCTCGGTGAGGAGGACGACGATGCCGTCCTCGTCACGTTGGTCGAAGACGTCCATGGCGGCGGTGACGCATTGCCCGGAGGCGACGCATTTGTCCTGGTCGACAATGATCTTCATGAGGTTGGCTTCTTTCTCGGATTACCAGGTGACGGGGAGGGAGTAGACGCCGTACACGCCGCCGTCGTGCTTGAACGGGATGTCGTCCAGCTCGACGGCCCGGCGCAGGGTCGGGATCCGGCGGTAGAGGGTGCCGTAGACGACCTGCAGCTCCATCCGCGCCAATGGTTGCCCTAGGCACTGATGTACGCCGAAGCCGAAGGCGATGTGGCGGCGGGCGTCCCGGGTGACGTCGAGGATGTCGGGGTCCGGGAACATGTCCGGGTCCCGGTTGGCGATGTCGTTGGGGAAGATGACTCCTTCGCCGGCCTTCAGGATCTGCCCGTCGAACTCGATGTCCTCCAGGATCGCGCGGCGACGGCCCTGGTGGGTGATCGTCAGGTAGCGCAGCAGTTCCTCGACCGCGGAGGAGATCAGCTTCGGATCGTCGGTGTCGCGGAGGCGAGCGAGCTGGTCGGGGTGCTCGAGGAGTGCGAGGGTGCCGAGGGCAATCATGTTCGCGGTCGTCTCGTGCCCGGCGATCAGCAGCAGGACGCCGATCCCGGCCGCGTCCTTGCGGGTCAGTTCACCGGCCTTGACCCGCTCGGCCAACCCCGACAGGAGATCGTCCTTCGGGTTCTCGATCTTGTCGCCCATCAGCTCGTTCAGGTAGCCGCCGATGTTGCCGCGTGCCTTGGTCCGTTCCTCGATCGAGGCGCTGGTGCGCAGCAGGATGCTGCTGTTCTTCTGGAAGAAGTCGTGGTCCTCGTACGGGACGCCGAGCAGCTGGCAGATCACCAGCGACGGGATCGGCAGCGCGAAGGCCTGGACCAGGTCGACCGGCTTCGGTCCGGCCAGCAGCTCGTCGATCAGGTCGTCGACGATCTTCTGCACCTGCGGGCGCATCGCCTCGACCCGCTTGATCATGAACGGCGCGGTCACCATCCGGCGCATTCGCGCGTGATCGGGATCGTCCATCAGGATGAAGCCGATGCCGGTGTCGTCGTCCTGCCGCGGCAGGATCCGGTTGCCGGCCGGATAGCCCGGCTTGTAGATGTCCGAGCTGATCCGCGGATCGCCGATCAGCCGGCGCTGGTCGTCGTACCGGGTGACCATCCAGGCGGTCTGGCCGAAGACATCCACCTTCGCCAGCGGTGCTTCCTCCTGCAGGTAGCGCAGCTGCGGCGGCGGATCGAACGGGCATCCGGAGGCACGGGCCATCGGATACTCCGGAGCTTGATGAGTTGCTGTCATCGCGTTCCCCTTCCCCAGGTGAGGATTGGTCGTGTCTGGTGGTTCCGCGCCGTAGCGAGCATGTGCTCGGTGCGGTGCATCGGCGCGCTGGAGGGGAGGCCTCGATGTGGTTTCATCGTGGCCTTTCCTCCAGTGCGGCGAGGTGCCGTGCCGAGTGCAGCGCAGTAGGCGGGGAACCACCAGACACGGCCTGCCCGTGCACCAGGTGTTCCCGGTGCAGGCGGGTCTGTTTGGGCATGTTCCAGCCGAGTACGGCGACGGTGCGGCCGTCCCGGCGGTAATGGGTGACGAACCGGCGGTCGCCGATCGCGCCCTCGGCCACGGTCACTTCGGCATCGGCCGACGGGATCCCGTGGACCTGGATCTTGGTGGCGAACTGGTCGGTCCAGAAGTACGGGATCGGTGTGTAGGAACGACTTTCGCCGAGAATGTTCGCCGCGACACAGGCGGCCTGCTCGGTGGCGTTGGTCCGATTCTCCAAGCGGAGCAAGGCATCCAGCCCGTCATGCCGCCAGCGTGCGACATCACCGGCGGCGTAGATTCCGTCAGCCGCTCGGCACTGCGAGTCGCACACCACGCCGTTGTCGAGCGTGAGACCGCTGTCCGCGAGCCACTCGGTAGCCGGAGTCGCGCCAAGGGCTACGACGACCACGTCACCCGGAAGTACTTCGCCGTCCGCGAGCTCGACGCCGGTCACCCGGCCGTCGACTCCGGTCAGCCCGGCAACCGCCGTACCGAGTTTGAGCTCGACGCCCTCGGCCGTGTGGAGCTCGGCCAGCAGACCGGCGACCACCGGACCGAATTGGCTGGCCAGCGGCGCCGCCTGCGGGCCGGCCATCGTGACCGGGAGCCCCAGTTTGCGTGCGGTGGCTGCGATCTCGGCACCCAGTACGCCGTCGCCCACCACGACCATGCGGGACGCACCGGCCAGGTCGACGCGCAGGGCGGCCGCGTCGTCCAGGGTCCGCAGCACGTGCACGCCGGCCAGATCGGGCTGATTGGGTAGTACCCGCGGGCGCAGTCCGGTCGCGAGCACGATCGAGTCGGCGGACAGCTGCCGACCTGACGCGGTGTGCACGGTACGGCGTTCCACGTCGAGCGCGACTGCGGCATCGCCGAGCACGAAGTCGGCTCCCAGCGCGGTAAGCATCGCCTCCGGGCGCAGGCTGGTCCGGTCCGCCTCCCAGATCCCGGACAGGTACTGCTTGGACAGCGGCGGCCGATCATACGGAAGGTGAGTCTCGGCACCGAGCACCGTGATCGGGTCCTGATAACCCTGCCTACGCAGGGCTTCCAGCGTGGACAGTCCCGCCGCGGAAGCCCCAACAATCAGAACACTCATCCTCGTCCTCGCTTCGCTGCGGGCGCGAATGAGCGAAGCTCGCTGTACTTTCTGGCGCCCTCGCTTCGCTCGGTCACCGTGTCACCGGTGCAGTCCAGAGCCCGACGATGCCGTCGATCAGACCGGTCGCCATGTCATGCCAACTGGTCCGCGCGGTCGCTCGCCCCTCGGCCAGGTCGCGCTCGTGATCCGCGATCATCTGGACGATCAGAATGCGCGCCATCGCGCCGCGTTCCATCCGCACCGGCATCGACTGCGCCCCGATGCACGCGTTCAGCGCATCGATGATCTCCAGCATCGACGGCGGAATCAGGACCTCGTTGAGGACCTCTTCACGCAACGCGGGATCGGTCATCAGCTGGGCGTTGAACCGAGCCATCCAGGTCGGCACGCCCATCGACGCGAGGTAGTCGGTCGACGGGCGAACCAGGCACTCGACCCAAACCCGCAGCTGGCGACTCCCCTGGGCCGCCGCGACCATCTCGGCCCGGCGCTCCTCGACAACGGCCGAGTGCCGGCGCAGGATGGCCCGGATCAGATCGGTCTTGGTGCCGAAGTGGTAGCCGACCGCGGTGTTGTTGCCCTGCCCGGCCGCCTCGCTGATCTGCCGGTTGGACACCTCGTGGATCCCGCGCTCGGCGAACATCCGCTCGGCCGTGTCCAGGATCAGCTCGCGGGTCGCCGTCGTCCGGTCGGGTCGAGCCGCCTTCGCCATCATCATCACCAGACCACCGGGACCTTCTGCAGACCGCCGACCAGCAGACCCTCGACCGGCGGCAATTCTCCGACCGGTACGGCGAGGGCCAGCGTCGGAAGGCGGCGCAGCAGAACCTCGAGCACGACCTGCAGCTCGGTCCGAGCCAGCGACTGGCCGACGCACGAGTGCGGTCCGACACCGAACGAGATGTGGAGGTTCGGGCTGCGCGACAGATCCAGCTCGGCCGCGTCGGTGAACACGGACTCATCGCGATTCGCCGAACCGAGGCTGAGGATCGCCGTCGTACCGGCCGCCACGGTGCCGCCCGGCAGCTCGACCTCCTCGTCGACGTACCGGGTCAGGCCGAAGCCGGCGTTCGCGTCGAACCGCAGGGTCTCCTCGACCGCGGTGCGGACCAGCTCGGGGTCGGCGAGCAACTGCTCCCAGTGCGATCGGTCGGCGAGCAGCATCGCCATCATCTTGCCGATCATGTTCGTCGTCGTCTCGTGCCCGGCGATCAGCAGACCCTTGCCGGTGGCAACGAGTGCGTCGTTGCCCAGGTACTCACCGGCGGCGTCGGCGCGGGTGATCAGGTCGCTGAGCAGGTCGTCGCCGGGGGCGCCGCGCTTCACCTCGACGTGACCGGCCATGTATTCGGTGAACTCCGCCTGGGCGGCGTCGACCTCGGCCTGGCTGTAGCGGCTGACGCTCAGGAAGGTGTCGGACCAGTGCGAGAACCGGTCGCGGTCCTCGTTCGGCACGCCGAGCAGGTCGCAGATCACCCAGACCGGGAGCGGGAAACCGAAGCTCGCGCGCAGGTCGGCCGGTTGGCCATGCGCGACCATCTCGTCGACGAGCTGCTCGGCCATCGCCTCGATCCGCGGCCGCAGGACGGCCATCTTCTTCGCGGTGAACCACTTGGTGAGCATCCGCCGCCAGCGCTGGTGACCTTCACCGAGCCGCGGGACCGCCGACTCCTGCTGGTCCAGCATCGAGACCCGGGCCGCGCCCTCCTCGCTCGAGGTCCGCGCGAAGCGAGGGTCTGACATCAACTGCCGAATGTCGTCGTACCGGGTGAGCAAGGTCGCTTGGTCCCCGCTGGGGAGCCGGACATGAGCCACCGGGCATTGCTGCCGCAGCTCCGCCCACTCCTCCGGCGGTTCGATGGCCGCAATCGGCGCCAATGGATAGTCGATCGCGTCACGTTCGGTCACGAGACATCACCTCCGCGTTGATCTCCTTCCACCTTGCCTCGCGATCTTGTTTAAGTCAACTGCCTGACTTAACCTTTGGTTGCAGAAACCAACTATTTACCGTCCCCCTCCCTTCGGAGGCATCCCGATGTCCGCTGTCCCCGCGGCTCCCCCGGTGCGCGCCGGCGCCGTCGTACCGGTCCTGGCCTCGGCCGGCATCACGGTCGCGCTCATGCAGACCCTGGTCATCCCGGTCATCCCCGAACTGCCGCGGCTGCTGCACGCGTCGGCCGGATCGACCGCCTGGGCGATCACCGCCACCCTGCTCGCGGCCGCGGTCGCGACCCCGATCATGGGACGGCTCGGCGACATGTACGGCAAGCGCCGGATGCTGCTGATCAGCGTCGGCATCCTGATCGCCGGTTCGATCGTCGCGGCGCTCAGCAGTTCGCTGATCCCGCTCGTCGTCGGCCGCGCCCTGCAGGGCTTCGCGGCCGGCGTGATCCCCCTCGGGATCAGCATCATGCGCGACGAACTACCAGCAGAACGACTCGGTACGGCGACCGCCCAGATGAGCGCGTCCCTCGGGGTCGGCGGGGCGCTCGGGTTGCCCGCCGCCGCCCTGCTGGCCGAGAACATCAGCTGGCACGCACTGTTCTGGGTGTCGGCCGGGCTCGGCGTGATCATCTTCGGGCTGGTTCTGCGGTTCGTCCCCGAGTCCGCGGTGCGCTCGGGCGGCCGCTTCGACGTACTGGGTGGTGTCGGGCTGTCGATCGGCCTGGTTTCGTTGCTCTTGGCAATCTCCCAGGGCGGCGACTGGGGCTGGGCGAGCGCTCCGACGCTCGGGCTGTTCGCGCTCGCGGTCGTCGCGATCCTCGTGTGGGGCTGGTGGGAACGCCGTACCAGCGAGCCGTTGGTCGATCTGCGGACGACCGCGCGACCCCAGGTATTGCTGACGAATCTGGCCTCGATGGTCTTCGGATTCGCCATGTTCGCGATGTCGCTGGTGGTGCCGCAACTACTACAGATGCCGAAGGCAACCGGTTTCGGGCTCGGTCAGTCGATGCTCGCGTCCGGCCTGGTGATGGGCCCGTCCGGCCTGGTCATGCTGGTCACCGCTCCCCTGTCCGCGAAACTCTCCGCGGCCCGCGGACCCAAGATCACCCTGATGCTCGGCGCGGTGGTGGTTGCCGCCGGCTACGGCGTCGGCAGCGTGCTGATGAGCGAGGTCTGGCAGATCGTGCTGGTGTCGCTCCTGATCGGCGCGGGCATCGGTCTCGCGTACGGCGCGATGCCCGCCCTCATCATGTCCGCCGTCCCCGTCTCGGAGACCGCCGCCGCCAACAGCTTCAACACCCTGATGCGCTCCATCGGCACCTCGGTCTCCAGCGCGGTAGCCGGCGTCATCCTCGCCCAACTCACCATCAACCTGGGCACCTACACCCTGCCCTCGCAGAACGGCTTCCGCCTCGTCCTCATCATCGGGGCCGCCGCAGCCCTGGTCGCCCTGGCCATCGCCGCAAGCATCCCCACCCGCGCGACCACCACCAAGCCCGCCACCCCCACCCCCGTCCAGGCCACCGCCTAAACCACCGCACACTCCCCCACCCGAGCGGGCAACCCCCCAACCCACCAGGCAACCACCCCTTAACCCCGGCAACCCCTCACCCGGACGGCTATCCCTTCGATTGGGGGGTTGCCCACTCAACGTCCCGATGGGCAACCCCCCCAATGGAGGGGGCAACGCCTGAGGTGGGGGGTTGCCGCGCGAAGTGGGGGGTTGCCGCGCGAAGTGGGGGGGTTGCCGCGCGAAGTGGGGGTTGCCCACTGGACTGGGGGGTTGCCCGTTGGAAATCCGAGTGGGCAACCCCTTGGACGAAGGGTTAACCCACCGGGTGGGGGGGTTGTGGCGGTGGGGTCAGGGGAGGTTGGCGAGGAAGGTGAGGGTTCGGGTCACCAGGAGTTTGGCGGCTTCCTCGTCGTAGTCCGACAGGGAGGAGTCGGCAAAGAGGTGGGACTTGCCGGGGTAGAGGAAAAGCTCGGCGTCGGCGGGGTTCGCGGCCACCAGGGCCTGGGCCGACGCCAGGTCGCCGTCCTCCTCGGCGAACCAGGGATCCTCGTCCATGCCGTGGATCTGGACCGGCACCCCGGCCGGCCAGGTCTCGCTGAACTCGCTGACCGGCAGACATGAGGAGTAGAACAACCCGCCGCGCGCACCGGCGCGAGTCTGGGTGAGCTCCTGCGCGGGCATCACACCCAGCGAAAAGCCTGCGTAGACGACGTTTTCCGGCAGGTCCTGCGCGTAGGCGACACCCGCCTCGGACAGCTTGCCGAAGCCGATGCTCTTCGCGTACGCCATCCCGTCGTCGAGGTTGTCGAAGGTGTTGCCGTCGTAGACGTCGGGCAGGTGCACCGTGTGCCCGGCCTGGCGAAGCTCTTCGGCGAAGGCCTTCACCCCGTCGGTGAGCCCCTGCGCGTGGTGGTAAAGGACGACCTCGGTCATGATTCGCTCCAATGATCCAAATATCTCGAACAATCCACGATGCTAGTATGTTCGATCGTGACAGGCAACAGTCAAACGCCGGACTACGAGCTCGCGGAGACCATCGAGCTCACCACCGCCGAGCAGGTGCGGGCGATCGCCGACCCCCTCCGTACGACGATCCTCGGCCTCCTGCACGAGCGCGCCGCGACCGTCACCGAGCTGGCCACCGCGGTCAAACGACCCAAGAGCACGGTCGCCCATCATGTGAAGGTGCTGACCGACGCCGGCATCCTGCGCGTCGTCCGGACCCGGAAGGTGCGCGCGATCGAGGAGCGCTTCTACGGCCGCGCCGCCCGGGCGTTCTACGTCGGGCTCGGCCGCCAGGGCGGCAACCTGGGCGAGGACTTCAACGATTTCGAGGTCGCCGCCGAGGAGTCCAGGACCGCGTACGACGACGGCCAGCTCCGCTCATTCATCCGGCACGCCCGGATCCCCGAGGAGCGCGCCGCCGAGTTCTGGCACGGCGTCCACGACCTGATCCTGTCGTTCGACAAACTCCCGCGCTCCGGCGACACGACGTACGGATTCACCGTCGGCCTCTACCCGATCACCGACTACCCGACCCTGCCACCGGCGCCGGATGAGGTCTAGGGTCGGACTGTGACAACGATTGACATGAACGGGACCACGGCCTCGCAGGTAGTCCTCGGGCTGATGCGGATCAAGGACAAGACCGACGAGGAGATCCGCACTCTCGTCGGGACCGCGCGCGACGCCGGTGTGACGATGTTCGACCACGCCGACATCTACGGCGGTCCGCACGGCTGCGAGCAGCGGTACGGCGAGGCGCAGCCGGTCGCGGAGTCCGAGCGGGACCAGGTCCTCATCCAGTCGAAGGTCGGGATCCGGTCCGGGTTCTTCGACTCGTCGCGCGAGCACATCCTGTCGAGCGTCGAGCAGTCGTTGACCGCCTTGCGGACCGGCTACCTCGACGTACTGCTGATCCACCGTCCCGACACGTTGGTCGAGCCGGACGAGGTCGCGGCCGCGTTCGACGAGCTGCACACCAGCGGCAAGGTTCGTGCGTTCGGCGTCTCCAACCACACGCCCGGCCAGATCGAGCTGCTGAAGAAGTCGGTCCGGCAGCCGCTCGTCGCCAACCAGGTCCAGTTCAGCATCACGAACGCCGCTCTGGTCGCGCAGGGCCTGGCCGCGAACATCATGGGGTTGGAGCAGTCGGCCGATCGCGATCTCGGCATCCTCGACTACAGCCGGCTGCACGACATAACGATCCAGACCTGGGGCTCCGTCCAGTCGCCAGCGAACAGCGGCGTCTTCATCGGCGACCGCACGAACTACCCCGCGCTGAACGACGCCCTCGACGAGCTGGCGAGCGCCCACAACACTTCCCCGGACGCGATCGCCATCGCCTGGCTGGCTCGGCACCCCGCGAACATGCAGATCGTCATCGGCACCACGACACCGAGCCGAGTCCAGGACGCCGCCGCCGGCGCCGCGATCCGGCTCAGCCGCGAAGAGTGGTACCGCCTCTACACCGCCGCCGGGAACACTCTGCCCTAGCAGCGTGAGATCCTCGGCGGATGACCGTACGACGTACCGCCAGGCTGCTGCTGATCAGCGGCGCCCTGGCCGGGGTGATCGGCCTGATCGGCGCGATCGTGACCGACTCGACGACCAAGCTGAGCTATCAGGTCATGGTCCTCGAGCCGTCCACGTCCGGGCGGTTGCCGGCCTGTAAGCCGACGGTGATCGTCGTCGATCGGACCACCGGCAACGAGCTTCCGTGTTCAGGTACGCCGGAGGGCGGCTTCACGGCCTCCGAACGCCAGGAGGTCCTGAAGCTCTCGACGTCGATGGCGGCCGACGGATTCGACGCGGTGGACGAGTTCAAACTCAGCGAACTCGCCACCACGATCGGTCTCCGTCACGACGATCCGACGAGCAGCGCCACCTGGGCCTTCGCAACGCTCGGCATCCTCGGCGCGGCCGCCTTGGTGTCCGGGATCACACTGCGGATTGTCGAGACCGTGCGCGGTAGAACCCCGCGACGTTGAGCGCGACGCACCACACGGCGACCATCACCAGGAACGGCAGTACGTCCGAACCACCGAACTCGCCCTTCCACCACAACTGAGCCGACCCGTACGGCGTCAGTCCCTGCGCGCCAGGTGCAGCAGCGTGCAGTACGCCGTACACGCCGAGCGGCGGCACGATCGTGAGGATCGACGCGATCACCCCGCGGCCGATCAGCATGCCGAATCCGGTGCCGAGCGACTGAGCCACCAGCTGGGTGACGAAGGCGCCAACAATGATCACCGGCGCGTGCTTCCACGGATCACTCGCGGTCGACGGCACCAACGAGGCAACAAGAATCGACGCCACCAACCCAAGCGCCGCCAAGCCCACCGCGTACCCGAACGCGACCTTGAACAGCGACCGCTCCCGCCGAGCCCCGGCCACCGCACCGATGAACGGCGCCCCGATCGAGATCAAGCTCTGCGCAACCCCTGAGGTCGTCGCGAAAGTCCGCTCCGCACTCACCGTCCCGAGCTGAATCCCCACCGCCCCCAGCACTCCGACCAACCCCGTAACACCGGCTATGACGCGATAAGCCCGCATCGTGAACCCCCAGCCCTAGTCGATGCCCAAATTGTCCCAGCCCAAGGGGTCGCACCCGAAGAACCCTTCAGGTCGGCGACTGGGTAATCCCGTTGCCCCAGGCACTTTTCTGGACCACTTGATCCTGGATGAGCGCGCGGGGGTAGACCACTCGGCAACAGATCGATTACTCCGGAACCAGAGTGGATCCGCCGACCCGAGGGGGCCGTCACACCCGCCGACAAGGTCCCTGACCCGAAGGAATCCACATGAACGTCAGCATCAAGCACTCGATCGTCGCGGTCGCCGGAATCATCACTCTCGGCATCAGTGGCTGCAGCGCGGCGGCCGCCACCGAACACACGGTCGTCTACAAGATCAGCGGCACCTCGAAGAAGGCCGATCTGACCTACACGACCGACGGTTCGACGACGACCGAGCAGTCGACCGGCACCGCCGTACCGTGGACGAAGACCCTGAAGATCAAGACGGATCTGCCGGTCTACCAGGTCTCCGCCCAGAACAGCATCGATCAGAAAGGCACCCTGACCTGCGTGATCGAGGTCGACGGCAAGCAGGTCAAAACGGCCACCGCCAAGGGCGAAGCCGCCATCGCCGCCTGCGACTACACGCAGAGCTGAAACCCGCACCACCAGAGGGGGGCTGTCGGCAACGGACACGTTGCCGACAGTCGAATCACCAGTCCTCCACCCAGCGGACTCACCTGCAAACAACTTCAGGTCAGGCGACCCACGAAGCAGAGGAACTGCGTCTGCACATCGGCCCCCTCCGGCGGAGTGATCTTCGGCCCGAAGGCCCACGGCTGCCGAAGCATCTCGTCCAGCGGTTTGAACCGTTCGAAGACGTACTCCACCAGCTCCGGATCAAGACGCTCATCCCCGCCTGTCGCCCGAGCGACGTCCCAGGTGTGAATCAGCACGTCCTCCGGCAATGTGTCCACGAGCTCTGCGAACGGCTGCGGCCCGGCGAAGGTCGGCAATTCGACCTGCCGGCAGGTGGGATCGTCGATCGCCGCAACCAACCCCGCCGCGATCGACCGGAAGGCGGCCGGCAGATCTGCGCCGGGCTCAGTCTCCGGCAACTCCCCCATCGGCGCGACCTGCACGCCGTACAACGACTCGGGCTCGGTCTGCCGCACGGTCGCGAGCATCCGGCGAGCCTCGTTGATCACGTGCACCGTGACGTCCCGAACAGTCCATTTCGGGCAAGGGCTTTGCGTCTGCCACTGGTCTCTCCGTACGGCGTCCACTCGCGCAGCGAACCCGTCGGTCGCCCTGCCGAACCGCTCGGCAGCGTCGGACATCATCACGAGACCTCTTGGTCAGTTGAGAGATCAGCGGCAACCTCGGCGAGCTTCGGCAGTACGGCGTCGCGCCAGCCCGGGCCCATCCGCTCGAAGGCGTTGCGGTGCTGGGGATTGTCGAGATCGAAACCGGAGTGCTCGAGGAAGAGGCGCGTACCGCGACCTTCGGCGGCCAGCCGCCAGTCGAGAGTCCAGTCACCGTTGAAGGTGTAGGTCAGCCGGGCCGGCGGGTCGACATGCGTGACCTCGCAGGCGATCTCGCCCCACTTGGGCATCTGCAGATGGAAGTGGTGGCCGACGACCGGCGCGATATCTCCCGGCGCCCACCAGCGGCCGAGCAGTTCAGGCTCGGTCAGCACCCGCCAGACCTGCTCCGGCGCCGCCGCCACGAATTGATCCACCACAATGGCTGTGTCACTCATCCAAGTCCTCCGCGATCTCAGCCAGCGCCCGCAGCCGCGGCCGCCAGTACTGCTCGAACGGATGCAGCCAGGCGTTGACCTCCGCCAGCGGCGCGCCCTGCAGCGAGTAGTGCCGCTCGCGCCCTTCGGCCCGATCCCGCACCAACTCCGCATCCCGCAACACCTTCAGGTGTTCGGCGACCGCCGGCCGGCTCAGCTCGAACTGCGCGGCCAGGTCCCCCGCGGTCCGCGGCCCGTCGACCAGCAACTCCAGCAGCCGCCGCCGTACCGGGTGGGCCAGCGCCGCGAACGCATCCGTCATACCCCGGAGAATATGTCGGGATCTTCCGACATGTCAACCATTCCCGACATATCTCTGGTCCACACCGCGTCCGCCCCACGGCTCCACAACCAACCGCACAACTGGACCACTCCACAACGGAGTGGTAACTCCGGTGAAGACCGGGAGCCGTTGCACATAAGGGATCGTCCGAGGTTCGACAATCCCCTGCCGTAGAGGAATCTCCATGAAGCTCACCACGAAGCACGTGACCGTAGCCGTCGCCGGCATCCTTGCCGTCGGCATCAGTGGCTGCAGCGCGGCGGCCGCCACCGAACACACGGTCGTCTACAAGATCAGCGGTACGTCGAAGAAGGCCGATCTGACCTACACGACCGACGGTTCGACGACGACCGAGCAGTCGACCGGCACGGCCGTACCGTGGACGAAGACCCTGAAGATCAAGACGGATCTGCCGGTCTACCAGGTCTCCGCCCAGAACAGCATCGATCAGAAAGGCACCCTGACCTGCGTGATCGAGGTCGACGGCAAGCAGGTCAAAACGGCCACCGCCAAGGGCGAAGCCGCCATCGCCGCCTGCGACTACACGCAGAGCTGAAACCCGCACCACCAGAGGGGGGCTGTCGACAACGGACACGTTGCCGACAGTCGAAGCATCACTCCTCCGCCCAGCGGTCCAGTACGTCGGCCACGCGCGACAGGACGTCGCGGGCGACGGCGTACTCGTCGGGGCCGAATTCTTCGGCGAAGCGTTCTTCCAGGTCGAAGAGGCGCTTGTAGCCGACGGCCGCGACCTGCAGGCCGAACTCGGTGTAGGTGACCAGCTTGGCGCGGCCATCCTGCGGATCGGGCCGCATCTCGAGGATGCCCAGGGCAACCATCTCCCGCACCAGCTCGCCCATCGACTGCCGCGTCATCCCGGAACGGGTGGCCATGTCCGCCGAGCGGGAGCCCTCCAATCGCAGGGTCGCGAAGATCGCGTTGTGGGCCTGCTTGATCTTCGGATACCCGCGCTCGTGCATCTCGCGAACCATGTCGACCTGGAGCGCGCGATTGGCGCGGTCGACCAGGGCGATGAACGGCTTGCGTCCGAGTCGGGGTACTTCAGCGCTTGACACTCGTAAGGATTCCTTCCATTATTTCGACAGGAATCCTTACAGTATCAGGAGTGGTCATGAATCCGAAGGAACTGCACCCGCTGGTGGCGGAGCTGTTCGCCCGCGGCCGGCGGCGAAGTGTCCGGGTTGCCGTCGAGCAGGAGTTCCTGGTCGCCGACGCCACCACCGGCGCCGCCGTACCGATCGAGCGCGTCCGCCGCGCGACCGAGGGCTCCGCAGCGGCGCCGTACGTCGGATTCGAGCCGGGCGGCCAGCTCGAACTGAGCCTGCCGTGCACCCTCGACCCGGCCGGCGAGCTCCGCACGCTGGTCGACGACCTCACGCACCGCCTCACGGCGGCCCGCCTCAGCACCTACGCGCTCCCGGTCGACCCGCGCCCCGAGCACGAGGTGCCGCTGCAACTGACCAGCCCCCGGTACGTCGCGATGCACCGGCACTTCGATTCGATCGGACCGGCCGGTCGCCGGATGATGCGCCGGACCGCGTCCACCCAGATCTGCCTCGACTGGTGGCCCGGGCAGGCCGGAGCCGAGCAATGGCGGGTCCTCAACCTCGCCGGCCCGTACCTCGCCGCGACCTTCGCCCGAAGCTCCGGCCCGCACGGCCGGCTCACCACGTGGCTCGAGGCCGACCCCGCGCGGACCGGTTTCGACGATCGGCTGCTCAGCGGCGACGATCCGGTCGCGGCGTACACCGCCTTCGCCGCCGGCGCGACGGTCTTCACGAGCGGCGGCCCGGCCGAGCACCTCACCACGATGTTCCCGCCGGTTCGCCCGCGATCGACGTACCTGGAGGTCCGCTTCCTCGACGCGCAAGAACCAGCCACCGTCGGCCGCGTCATCGACGCATTCACAAGCCTGATGTACGACGACGCCCACCGCCGCCACGTATTGCGCTCTCTCGAACCGGGTCGGGCGCAGCTCGCTGCCCAGTGGCGAGCCTCGGCCGCCGGGGAACTCGATCTGGAGCTGGTCGCATGAACGCCATCCTGTTCGTCACCGATCCGCTGGTCGGCCTGCAGCCCGAGGTCGACGCGACGATCGGGCTGATGGCCGCGTCGCAGGACCTCGAGCACGAGGTCTGGTGCTGTCAGCCGGAGGAGCTCGCCGTCATCGACGGTCGCCTGCGGGCGCGCGCCCATCGAATCCGCCTCCGGCCGCGACGCCCTGGTAGCGATCACCGGTGGATCGTCGACCCCAGCTGGTACGACGAACTCGGCAGCGGACTGGTCGACGTCGGCGACTTCGCCGCGGTGCACCTCCGCATCGATCCGCCGGTCGACGACCGCTACCTGCACGCGACGTACCTGCTCGACCTGGCCGGCACCCGCGTCATCAACCGGCCGGACGGCATCCGCGCCGTACACGAGAAGCTGATCGCTCTGCGCTTCCCCGAACTGTGCCCAGCAACCTACGTCGGTACGTCGGTCGCCGCGCTCCGCGAGTTCGTCGCGCGGACCGGGACGGCGGTCGTGAAACCGGTCGACGGATTCGCCGGGCTCGACGTCTGGCTGGTCCACGACGATCACGCGGCGACCTCGCTGCTGGAGTCGGCCACCCACGGCGGCCGGCGGCAGGTGATCGCCCAGGAGTACCTGCCGGCCGTTGCGCATGGCAACAAACGGCTCTTCCTGCTCGACGGCGAGATCATCGGCGCAGTCCTCCGCCGACCTGAGGCCGGCGACTTCCGGATCGGCCCGCCCGTCTCCGTCGCCCCGATCGATGCCGCCGACGAGGCAATCGCCACCGCCCTCCGCCCGATCCTCGTCCGGCACGGCCTCACCATCGCGGGCGCCGACGTGATCGGCGGCCGGCTGATCGAAGTGAACGTCACCTGCCCCGGCGGCATGCACAAAACCGATGCCCTCCTCGGCACCACCCTCAGCCACTCGATCGTCCAGCACCTCACCCACACGCGCAAAGGAGTCCTCACATGAGCACCATCACCGTTGTCTGCATGGCCCTGCTCGGCATGCTGCTCTTCCTGCTCGGCGCCAACGTCACCCGCCAGCGAGCCATCCGCGGCAGCGGCAACCAGGCCCCGACCGACCCGGCAGATCCACTACTGATCGCCATCCGAGCTCACGGCAACTCAGCCGAATACATCCCCACCATGCTCGCCCTGCTCCTGGTCTGCTCAGCCCTGTCCGACAGCTGGCTGGTCGACGCCCTCGCGATCGCCGCCCTCATCGTCCGCACAGCCCACGCCGTCAGCATGCTCACCGCCAATTCCCTAGCCAGCCACGGCCCCCTCCGCTACCTAGGCGCCCTAGGCACCTATGTAGTAGGCCTAGCCATCAGCATCACCGCCCTAGCCACCCTCTGACCACCACGAAGAACAGCAGGTCGTAGACGGATCGCACTCGCATAAGCCCAGCCCAGCCGCGCAACCGCGTACGAACCCGACTACCTGCAGTCGCTCGTGCCAGAACGCCTAACGTCCGAACGATCGCAGTACCTGGTCTTCGTATCTTCGGACGTTAACCCCAGCGACTGCAGGTTTGCCCGGTTCACGGGGATCTGCTGCCGCTGGATGACAGTAGAACCCCGCAAAGCTGCATCCACGAAGCATTTCGCCCTGTTGGACGGCGGCCGGGCCGTCGCGCGCTACGAATCGCTGGCGGGACTCGGTTCTGCTCGTCTTTGTGGAGTCTCGTGGTCGCTGGGCGCCTATTTGGTTCCACAAAGACGCGATACGCCCGCCTCCGGCGGCCACTGAACCTTCGGGTGCGGCAGATCTGTGGCTGAGGGGGATGGCGAGGCCAGTGACCGCGGCTCTTCGTCGTCTACGGCTGACGGGCTATGGCTGAGCTACACAAAGGGGCCGCGATGACAGTGACCGTTGCCTGAGGTGAACAGCGCACGACCGCCCTGGCGGACATCGGTGGCCAGTGAAGAACCACCGCGGCGGGTCAGCTATCAGGCCTCCTCGCGACCGGCCGCAACCGTAGCCCGCCAACCACAAGCAACCAGAACCCGGTCACCGGCCTCGCCATCCCCCTCAACCGAAGACCACCCCAGCCACCCGTCTCAGTAAATCCGGCCGCAGCGGCGACCAGCCACCGCCGACGCCCCCGGCCGAATCCGAGCGAACGGACGGGACGAGCACATTCAGGAAGGCGGGGTTCCTGCCCAGACAAAGCCCCCAACCCACCACGACCCAACACCGCCAGCAACCTCGCAACCCAACCACCCCTCCCAACCGGCCGCAACGGCGAACAACCACGAACCGACCCCACCGGCCGCATCCCAGCGCACCCCCGCCGTACCGGCCAACCCCGCACCACAACGTCCGAAAAAACCGCCAACCACGTACTACGAACCTTCGGACGTTAGCTTTTGGGCCAGCCGGTGTAGGACTCGGCGAGGAGGGTGGAGCCGGCGATTGACGTGGTGATGGTGGTCAGTTCGCCCAGTTGGCGGCGGAGGTCGAAGTCGTTGGCACCGGGAATGGTGTGGAGCATGCTGGTCATCCAATAGGAGAAGTGCTGGGCCTTCCAAACGCGGGTCAGCGCGCGCGGTCCGTATTCGCCGAGAACGTCTTTGCCAGCAAGAGCGCGTTCCAGAACTTCGGCCAGGACACGAACGTCAGCCAGCGCGAGATTGAGGCCCTTGGCTCCGGTAGGTGGGACCGTGTGGGCGGCATCGCCGGCCAGCAGCAGGCGGCCGTAGCGCATCGGTTCGGCGACGAAACTGCGGAAGCGAAGGACCGTCTTACTGGTAATCGGCCCCTCGTTAAGACTCAGACCGTCCGGCCCGGCAACGCGGGCCTGCAGTTCGGACCAGATCCGGTCGTCGGACCAAGCGTCAGTGTCTTCGTCGGGGTCGCACTGGAAGTACATCCGCTGCAGCGTGTCCGTCCGCTGGCTGATCAACGCGAACCCGCGCGCTGAATGCGTGTAGATCAACTCCGGCGCACTCTTCGGCGCCTCGGTCAGAATCCCGAACCAGGCGAAGGGATACTCACGAACATAGTGCTTCCGCAGCTCCGCCGGCACCTCCATCCGGCACATCGAATGCGAACCATCCGCACCCACCAGATAGTCGCACCGCACCTCCTGCGCACTCCCGTCGGCCGCAGTGAACAAGATGCCGGGCAGATCCGACGTCACATCGACAACCCGCGTATCACCGACCCCGAACCGAACATCGCCACCATCGCGATCGCGAGCATCAGCCAAGTCGATGAACACATCGGTCTGCGGATACAACCAGGACGCGGCCCCCACGAGCCCCTTGAAGTCGATCCGATGACTCTCACCGCCGTACCGGAGCACGATGCCGTCATGCGCGATCCCCTCCCGCCGGACGCGGTCGGACACCCCGGTCTCGACGAGCAGCCGGACGCTGTCCTCCTCGAGGATCCCGGCGCGGACCGTGTTCTCGATCTCCAAGCGGGTACGACGATCAACCACGACCGAATCGATCCCGGCCAGCGCCAACAGGTGCGAAAGCATCAGCCCCGCAGGCCCACCGCCGACGATCCCGACCTGGGTCCGCGTCAGTTCAGTCATCAGAATCCTTCAGGACTTCCTGCGTGATCGCGAACGCATGATTCGCGGCGGGCACCCCGCAGTACACGGCTGACTGCAGCAGCACCTCGGTGATCTCCTCGTCACTCAGCCCGTTCCGGCGCGCGGCCCGCAGGTGCATCGGAAGCTCAGTCCAATGCCCACCAGCGATCAGCGCGGTGATCGTGATCGCGCTGCGCATCCGGCGATCCAGTCCGGGCCGTGTCCAGATCGAACCCCATGCATAGCGGGTGATCAGTTCCTGGAAGTCCGCGGTGAGCGCGGTCTTGCCGGCCTCGGCGCGGTCGACGTGCTCGGCCCCCAGCACCTCACGACGGACCTGCATCCCGGCGTCGTACGTCGGATCGCTCATCGCCCACCTCGCTGGAAGAATTCGGTCAGGACACCAGCCACCGCGGCCGGCTCCTCGGCCGGCGGCAGATGCGCACTACCTTCGAACACGTACGTCGTTGCCCCCAGCAATCGCTCTGCCGAGTCCCGAGCCAGCTCAGGCGGTACGACGCGATCGTGGCGACCGGATGCCACCAGCACGGGCACGGTCGCGGAACCCAACCGATCCCGCACGTCGAACCGGGCCAGCGCCTCACACGTCGCGGCGTACGACCGGGCATCGGCCTCGGTGAGGCTGTCGAGCAACCGCGCGGTCGTCCGGGGATCGCGATCAGTGAAACCGGGGTGGAACCATCGTTCGATCGATCCCGCGATCACCGCGGAGGTCGAGGCCGTCCGGACCAAGTCGGCGCGTTGATACCAAGGACCGGGTTCGCCGATCTTGGCCGCTGCAGCGAGAGTGGCGATGGCGCCAAACGGTCCGGGGTCGACCGCGAGCGCGAACCCGACCGCGCCTGCCACGGACACCCCGGCGTACCAGGCTCTATCGGTGCTCAGGTCGGTGGCAATCTTGCGGAGGTCGTCGGCGAGGTCCACGAGGTCGAACCCGGTCGCCGGTGCGGTGCGGCCGTGGCCGGGCAGATCCCAACCGACGACGCGGAACGACGGTGTCAGATGCGGGACACACGCACCCCAGAGCGCCTCGACCGAGGTCCCCAACGACGGCCCGATGATCAGCAGCTCGCCGGAGCCGCCGAAGTCGGTGCAGGTCAGCTCAACCACGATCCCACCTCGCCAGCACCTGATCGACAAACGCAGTCGCCGACCCCAGATAGTCCGCCGGATCGGTCCCCGTCCCACGCTCGGCCAACAGCTCGGCGGCAGCAGTCTGAGCCCGCCGAGACATCGCCGCGGCGTCGACCTCCAGCCCACCGACGAGGTCGGCCGTCTGGGACAGCGCGGTCACCGTGAGGGTCAAAACCCGAGTAAATGCAGGCCATTCCGCATGCCAGGCGCCATCGGGACGCTCATCAACCGCGAGCGCGCTGCAGGTGTGCAGGTGGCCGACCAGCGGCGGCACCTGCAACGCAGCGCTCCGAACCAGCACGCTGAGCACCGGGTTCGCCTTGTGCGGCATCGTTGACGACGTCCCCTTCCCCGCGGACCGCCCTTCCCGAACCTCGCCGACCTCTGGACGCCCCAAGAACAAGACGTTCCCCGCGATGACTCCGACCGCCGCACACGCCTCGCCCAACACATCGGCGACACGGGTGATCGGCGTACGGCGGGTGTGCCACGGCAGCACCGACCGCAACCCGAGCTCGGCAGCGAACGCATCGACCACCGCATCCGGGGCGTCGGTCAGCGTGCCCAGCAGCGACCGGGTCCCAGCAGCTCCCCCAGCCTGCGCTGGCAGGTCAGGCCGGCAGTCGCGGATCGCATCCCGCGCATCCAGCACACCGACCAACCACTGCGCAGCCTTCAAACCAAAAGTGATCGGTACGGCGTACTGGGTCAGCGTGCGACCGGCCATCAGCGACTCTCGATGGGTGCGGGCGAGTTCGGCCAGCGCGGCAGCGGTCAGCGTCAGATAGGTGTCGGCGCGGCCGAGTGCGTCCTTGGCCAGCAGCATCAACGCGGAGTCGAGCACGTCCTGGCTGGTCAGCCCGCGGTGGACGTGTCGCCCCGCGTCCTCGCCGACGGCCGCGCGCAGAATGCGAACGAGCTCGACGACCGGGCTGCCGGCGCTCTCGATCGTCTCGGGAGCTGGCAGTGGAACCCCCTCGGCGATGGCCGCGGTGAGGGCCTTCAAGTGTGCATCGGTGGCGTGGCCGCTCGAGACCAAGGCTGCGAGCCAGGCGCGCTCGACCTCCAGCAACGCGAGCCAGAGCCCGTCGTCACCGAGACCGACGGCGCGATGCCGACCTGGTTCGAGCAGGTCGCTCACTGGTGCCTCGGGTAGGTGAGGAAGATCGACTGGTTGTCGCCTTGCAGATGCAGGTCGAGGCGGAGCGATCCGTCGTCGGCGCGGGTCGCGATCATCGCGGCTCGTTCGGCTGGGTCGAGGGTCGCCAGCAGGCGATCCGATTCCAGCGCTGGGTGGTCCGGCAGGTAGATCCGGGTGAACAGCCGGTCGAGCAGCCCGCGCGCGAACACGGTCACCGCGAAGAACGGCGCGCCGCCGTCGACCGAGCCGGGCTCGACCGTGGAGAACCAGTACTCCCCGGCCCCGTCCGTGCTGCTGCGGCCCCAGCCGGTGAAGACGCCGTTACGCAACAACGATCCGGGAACGGACGGCACCACCCCGGCCGCGTCGGCCTGGCGGATCTCGAGCAGCGCGTCCGGAACCGGTACGCCGGCGCCGTCGTACACGATGCCGTGCAACCGGATGCCGGTCCCGAGCGGCGTCAGTTGCCGATCGCCGTCGTACGGGAGGGCGTAGTGGAAGAACGGGCCGACGGTTTGGCCGGGGGTGCGCTCAGGCATGGTTCTCGTCCTCCAGCGGAGTGGCGTGGGACCCCGTCAGGACGATGTCCCAGCGGTAGCCCAGCAGCCACTCGTGCTGGGAGAGGTCGTGCTCGTACGTCGCAACGAGGCGTTCGCGCGCGGCCAGGTCGGTGATCGACTGGTAGATCGGGTCCAGCCCGAACAGCGGATCGCCGGGGAAGTACATCTGGGTGACCAGCCGCTGGGTGAAGTCGGTGCCGAACAGCGAGAAGTGGACATGCGCCGGCCGCCAGGCGTTCCGATGGTTCCGCCACGGGTACGGGCCGGGTTTGATGGTGGTGAACGAATAGTTGCCGTCGGCATCGGTCAGGCAGCGTCCGACACCGGTGAAGTTCGGATCGATCGGCGCCGGGTGCTGGTCGCGCTGATGGATGTAGCGGCCGGAGGCGTTCGCCTGCCAGATCTCGACCAGCTGATGCCGGACCGGGCGGCCGTCGCCGTCGAGCACGCGACCGGTGAGCAGGATCCGCTCCCCCAGCGGCTCGCCGCCGGCCTGGATGGTCAGGTCCGACTCGAGCGGATCGATGTCGTGCTCGCCGAAGACCGGAGCGAGTAGCTCTGCGCCCTCCGGGTCGGCCTGCCGCAGGTCCTTGGTCGGGAACCGCAGCAACGAGCTCCGGTACGGCGCGAATCCGAGCACCGGATCCGCGCGGCCGGCCGGGGCGGCGGCGATCTCGGCGGAGATCTGCTCCTGGGTCGGCAACGCAGCGGTCTCGTTCATCCGCTCATCGTCGCCATCAGGGCCCGCACGTGCCACTATGGCCTTCCGCTGAGTGGAAGGACTATCGAGATGGCGGGCCGAGTTTCCACCCCGGGCGCGACGGTGGTGTCCCGCGCGCTCAGTCTGCTGTTCGCGTTCGACGAGCAGCACCGACGTCTGACGCTGTCCGAGCTCGCCGCCCGCGCCGACCTGCCCCTGCCCACCGCGCATCGCCTGATCGGCGAGATGGTCACCGGCGGCGCGCTCAGCCGGCAGTCCGACGGCCAGTACGTCGTCGCCCGCAAACTGTGGACGGTCGGCCTGCTCGCACCGCTGCCGAGCGGCCTGCGCGAGACCGCCGGCCCGTTCCTCAACGACATCCACGCGGCGACCCGCGCAACCGTCCACCTGGCGATCCGCGAGGGGATCCGGACGCTCTACCTGGAGCGGCTCACCGGCCGGATGTCGGTGCCGGTGGTCAGCACGGTGGGTTCCTACCTGCCGCTACATTCCACCGGGGTCGGCAAGGTGCTGCTGGCGCACGCGCCGGTCGCCATCCAGGAGGAGGCGATGACGCAGCTCACCCGCTTCACCCCGCACACGATCACGCATCCGGGGCGGCTGGAGAAGCAACTGGTCGAGATCCGCGAGCGCGGCTATGCAACCACGACCGAGGAGATGACCCTCGGCGCCTGCTCAGTCGCCGTACCGATCCGACCGCTCGGCCCGGACGGTCCGGTGGTCGCCGCGGTGGGCCTCGTCGTACCGAACCTCCGCTCGCATCGGGCCGCCCTGCTGGCCGCGCTCCAGGTCGCGGCGCAGGGCATCGGCCGGAGCATCACTGCCTGACTAGAGCGGGTACGTCGGTGGGGTCCCGCGCATCGTGATCCAGCGGGTCTCGGTGAACGCTTCGATGTTGGCCGTCGTACCGCCGAAGCGCGAACCGGTCCCCGAGGCGCGGACCCCGCCGAACGGCGCGTTCGCCTCGTCACTCACGGTCTGGTCGTTGATGTGCACGATCCCGGTCGGGATCTGCTCGGCGACCGCGAGCCCGCGCATCACGTCCTTGGTGACGATGCCGAGCGACAGCCCGTAGTCACTCGCCCCGGCCAGCCGGATGGCATCTTCGACCGACGCGACCTTGGTCACCGGCGCGACCGGACCGAAGATCTCTTCGCTGAACGCCGGTGCGTCAACCGGTACGTCGGCCAGCACGGTCGGCCGGTAGAACAGCTCCTCATAGGTGCCACCAGCAACAAGCTTCGCGCCCGCGGCCGTGGATGCGCCCACCAGGCCGTGGATCTTGTCCCGCTGCCCGGCGTCGATCACGGGGCCGAGGGCAACTTCCTCCAGCGCGGGGTTTCCGACCGTCAACGATTCGGCCTTGGCAACAAGGGCTTCCACGAAGTCGTCGTACACGGCAGCTGCCACGAGCTGACGACCGGTCGTCATACAGATCTGGCCCTGATGGAAGAACGAACCCCAGGTGGCCAGGTTGACGGCCGCTTCGATGTCCGCGTCGTCGAGGATGAGGAGCGCGGAGTTGCCGCCGAGCTCGAGGTGCGCGCGCTTGAGGTGCTCACCCGCCAGCGCGCCGATCCGGCGACCGACGCCGGTGGAGCCGGTGAACGAGATGACGCGGACGTTCGGATCGGTCACCAGTGCCTGTCCGACGTCCGCGCCACCCGGAAGCATCTGCAGTACGCCGGGAGGTAGTCCCGCCTCCTCGAAGATGCGCGCCATCAACACGCCACCGGTCACCGCGGTCCGTGGGTCCGGCTTCAGGATCACCGCGTTGCCGAGGGCAAGGGCCGGGGCCACCGAGCGGATCCCGAGGATGATCGGCACGTTGAACGGCGAGATCACCGCGACCACTCCGGCCGGCATCCGACGTGCCATCGAGAGCCGCGCCTCCTCCGACGACAACACCTCGCCGAGCGGATGCCCGGGCAGCCCGGCCGCCTGGTAGCACTCCTCGGCGGCGATGTGCAGCGAGAAGCCGACAATCCCCGGAGTCGCACCGACCTCGCGGGTGTTCCAGCTGGCGATCTCCTCGGCGTGCTGCTGCCACAGATCACCGGCCCGGCGCATCACCGCTGCGCGGGCCGGATGCGGAAGCGCCGCCCACGCTCGCTGGGCTTCGGCCGCGGCCCGCCCGGCTTCGGTGACATCCTCGACACCGGCCCGGCCCATCCGGCCGAGTTCAGCGCCGGTCGCGGGCTCGACGACGGCGTACTGACCGGCCTGACCCGGCTGCCAGCTCCCCGCCTTGAAGACGTGGCCCGACCAGTCAGCGGTGTCCAGAAGCGTCATGTCGCCCCTCCTCGTTGGTGGCGTCACCGTAGGAGGGGTCGGAAGGGCCTACAACCCTCAGCTTCCACTCAGTGAGACTCTGCGGTCATTTCCTTTCGAGCGCTGTCGCGGAGGGCTGCGGCTACAGCGTCGACCGGTGGAGTGCGGGCGCGGCGGGTGAGCAGGTAGACGGCGCGGCCGACGTCGGCTTCGGCAGGTCGCCGTACGACGACGCCCGGGGTGCCGTGGCGGAGCACCAGATCGGGGAGCAGAGCCGCGGCGCCCGTCGTACGGACGAGCTCGAGCAGGATGAGGAAGTCGTCGGAGCTGTAGCGCAGGTCCGGTTCGAAACCGCCGTACTCGCGGCACACGCGGACCTGCATCTCGCGGTGGCCGGTGCCGGGCTGACAGGCCGCCCACGCGATGTCGGCGAGGCGCGAGATCTGCACGCGGGCCTTCACTTCCGGGTGGCCCTCCGGCAGTACGACGCGGATGTGCTCGCGCAGCAAGGGCTCTCGCTGCAGATCGGCGTGCACCGGTCGCGGCTGACCGTCGTACTCATCGCCAACCACCAGGTCGAGCTGCTGCAGCCGCAGCGCCGGAACGGCTTGCTCGACCTCGCCCTCGGTCGCTTCGACCCGGATATTCGGGTGCGTCTGGGCCAACGCCCGTACGGCGGGGGCGACGATCCGCAGGAAGGCCGATTGGAAGGATGCGATCCGGACGACGCCGGCCACTCGGCCCGCCGCGACGGATGCGAGCTCGGCCTCGGCCGCCTCGACTCCCTCCAGCAGGGTCGCGGCATGGCGGACCAGGACGTGGCCGGCCGCGGTCAGTCGGACGTTCCGGCCGATCCGCTCGAGCAACGGCGTACCGGCTTCGCGTTCGAGCACGGACAGCTGCTGGGAGACCGCGCTGGGCGTGTAGCCGAGCGCGCGGGCGGCGCCGTGCACGGTGCCGCGGTCGTGGACCTCGCGGAGCAGCCGGAGGCGGTGGAGGTCGAGCATCTGTTCAGAATAGCTACACGATCATGTCCAACAAGCTGTGATAGACGTGAACAGTTGAACGCCCGGATCATCGTTCTCGTGGGCGCCCTCTTCTGTCTCCTTTCCGCCGCCGCTTTCGGGGCGATGGCCATGTTCGGCAAACTCTCGTACGACGAAGGTGTGTCGGTCGACGCACTTCTGCTGGTCAGGTTCGGGCTGGCCGGGTTGGTTCTGATGGCGATCGCGCTGGCCCGGGGAGTCTTCCGCGGCATCCCGCGGCGCGCGGTGCTGACCAGCCTCGGCATGGGCGTCTTCGGGTACGCCGCTCAGGCCGGGCTGTACTTCTCCGCGCTGACCCGGATCGACGCGTCGCTGGTCGCGTTGCTGCTGTACCTCTACCCGATCCTGGTGATGGCCGGCGCGATCTTGCTCGGCCGCGAGCGTGCATCCCGCCGCCGGGTCTGGGCGCTCGGGATGGCGCTGGCCGGGATCGTCCTCGTCCTCAGTGGCGCCTCGTCCGGCCGCTTCAACCTGACCGGTGCGCTGCTGGCGATCAGCGCGGCCGTGGTCTACACGTGTTACATCCTCGTCGGCGATCGCACGACGGCCGCCGTACCGCCGCTCGCTCTCGCGGCATTGGTCTGCATCGGTGCCTTTGGAACGTTCCTGGTCGCAGCTCTCGTCCGCGGGGCCGACGGCCCGCTCGCGGAGCTCGGCAACATCCAACCAACCGGTTGGTTATGGCTCGCCACGCTGTCGCTGGTCAGCACGGTCGCCGCGATCCTGCTCTTCTTCGCCGGCATGGCCCGCGTCGGCCCGTCGGTGGCCTCGATCCTGTCCATCCTCGAGCCGGTCGTCACGGTCGTCTCCGCCGCGATTGTCTTCGGTGAACACCTCGGCCCACTGCAGGTCCTCGGCGGCGCGGTCGTGCTGTCCGCCGTACTGATCGTCCAGTGGCCGACCCGCACCGTCACGGAAACCCAGGTGCGGCCGACCCCACAGCCAGAGATCATGCTCACGTGACCCACCTGACCGACCTCGACTTCTTCGCCGGCATGGCGATCACCGGCACCGTGCTCGGCGTCGATGCCACCAGCAACTTGTCCACCGTGCAGGAGGTGCTCGGCGACCATCATTTCTTCGAGCAGCCCTGGGAGGACGGATCGACCTGGGAGTACGCGTACTGCGGCTACGGCTTGGTCGAATTCGGGTGGGGACGTAAGCGCGGCAGCGACGAGTGGATCTGCCAGTACTCCGGTACGCAGAACCACCGGATGATCAGAGCTACCCGCCGGCGTGCACGCCGGACCGTGGGACTGCAACTGCGCGAGCGGTACGGCCGCTTCCGGCCGGTGCTGAACATCGAGGTCCTCCGGGGCGTCGTGGAAGACCACGGATACAGCCTGGACAGTACGCCGGAATGGCCGGGAGCCGACTTCTCGGAGTTCTGGGTACCGGGGGTCTCGACCACCATGACCGTCGCGATGTCCGATCCGGACTGGGGGCCGCCGGGGACAGTGGCCAAGATGCTCGGCGGACCGCACTCCGAGCAGCACCTCAACCACAAGGCACGAGTAGCCCTCGACGGCGAGAAGAAGCAGTTCGATGCCTACGGCAAAGAATTGCGGAAGCTGACCGACGCGCAACGCGCGGAATGGCTGGACGAACACCAGCCGGCCGCAGGCCCGGACCGCGATCTGTGGTGGTCCTTCCTACGGAGCCGTTTCGTATCCGCCGAGAACGACCAGGCACCCTGGACCGAGCTGAAATACGCGCTGGACCGCGAAGCCGCCGTACGAGGTATCGACACACCCGACCGCGCCGCGCTGAAACTTCTCTACTGGGCCGGAAATGCCGAACTGCCCGAGCCCCCGACACTCGACGAAGCGATCACCCAGTGGCTGGCCACAACCCCCACCCTCGAAGAGGGCCAGCGACTGGCCGCCGCCACCACCCTGACGCCCGACGAGATGCGCCTGTCCCGGCGGTTGCGCTACCAGGCCCACGAGCTGCGTGACCATCTGCCCGCGATCACAGACTCCAACCTCGCCAACGCCCTGAAATCCTGGACCGAGCTCGGCCCGCAACTGCTGCGCTATCCCTACTTCGGTTAGCCGCGGCCGACGTCCCGCATTCAACCCCCTCTTCGGAGACCATACCTACGTGACTCATCTGACCGACCTCGACTTCTTCGCCGGATTGGCGATCACCGGCACCGTCCTCGGTGTCGATGCCACCAGTGACCTGGCCACCGTCCAAGAGGTCCTCGGCCACGACGACTTCTACGACCAGCCCTGGGAGGACGGGTCGACCTGGGAGTACGCGAACACCGACTACGGACTCGTCGACTTCGGCTGGAGCCGCGAGCGCGGCAGTGACCAGTGGATCTGTAGCTACGCCGGTACCCAGAACCACCGGTTGACCAAGGCAAACCGCCGGAGGGCACGCCGGATCGCTGGGCTGAGACTGCGCAACCGGTACGGCCGGTTCCGGCAGGTGCTGAACATCGAGGACCTTCGGGCCGTGGTGGAAGGCCACGGCTTCAGCCTGGACAGTGCGCCGCAGTGGCCAGGAGCCGACTTCTCGCTGTACTGGGTGCCAGGGGTCTCGACCACCATGAACGTAGCGATGTCCGACCCGGCATATGGACCGCCGGGGACGGTGGCCAAGATGCTCGGCGGACCGCACTCTGAGCAGCACCTCAATCACAAGGCACGAGTAACCTTCGACGGCGAGAAGAAGCAGTTCAATGCCTACGGCAAGGAATTGCTGAAACTCACCGACGGCCAGCGCGCGGAATGGCTGGACGAACACCAGCCGGCAGCAGGCCCTGACCGTGATCTGTGGTGGTCCTTCCTGCGGAGCCCGCACACGTACCGCGACACCGAGCAACCACCCTGGACCGAGCTCACCTACGCCCTCGACCGCGACGCCGCCGTACGAGGTATCGACACCCCCGACCGCGCCGCCCTGAAACTGCTCTACTGGACTGGAAACGCCGAACTGCCCGAGCGCCCGACAGTGGATGAAGCGATCACCCAGTGGCTGGCCACGACCCCCACGCTCGAGGAGGGACAGCGGCTCGCCGCAGCGACGAAGCTGACGCCCGACGAGCTTCGCCTGTCGCGGCGACTGCGCTACCAGGCCCACGAACTGCGTGAACACCTGCCCGCAATCACAGACTCCGACCTCGCAGACGGCTTGAAGGCCCGGATCGAGCTCGGCCCGACGCTTCTGCGGTATCCGTACTTCGGCTAGACCGGCTCTTGAAGAAGCGGACCGTGGTCCGTTAAGGTCTTGGTATGGATATCAGGACAGGGCTGGAGCGCATCAAGGCGCTTGGGCGCCAGGACTCATGGCTCGCCGTACTCGTGACGCAGCGTCGCTCTGGGGAGCCGGCTGCTTCGGTGGTTAACGCTGGCGTGGTGGACCATCCGGTGACGGGTGAGCCGGTGGTCGCGCTTGTTGCGCGGGGGCGGACTGCGAAGTTGGCTCACCTTCGGCGGACGCCGCGGGCGACGCTGGTGTTCCGGGCGGGATGGGACTGGACGGGCGTGACCGGGTCGGTCCAGCTGGCCGGGCCCGATGACGAGCTGCCGGAACTGGACGCGGAGGCGCTGCGCCAACTGCTTCGCGACATCTACCATGCGGCGGGCGGCGAGCATCCGGATCTGGAGGAGTACGACCGGGCGATGGCGGAAGATCGCCGTACGGCGGTGTTGATCACTCCGGAGAGTTTCAGCAGCAACCCGGCGGGTGCTGACCACGTGGACAGCGAGTGAGCACCATCAAGGTTTGGTCGGATCTGCTGTGTCCGTTTGCTCATGTGGCTATCCATCGGCTCCGGGTGGCGCGGGAGCGGCTCGGTGTGGACGTCCAGTTGGACCATCACACGTTCGCGCTTGAGCTGTTCAACGGACCGCATCCGCGACCTGGTACGGACAGTGAGGCAGTCGGGCTTGGCCAGTTGGAGCCCGAGGCCGGCTTCCGGCTTTGGTCGCAGCCGGACTGGGCTTATCCATCGACGGTGCTGCTCGCGGCCGAGGCGGTCCATGCGGCTAAGGAGCAGGGACTGCGGGAGTCCGAAGAGCTGGATCATGCACTGCGGCGGGCGTTCTGGCTGGGCTCTCGGTCGATCGGTCATCGACAGGTGATCCTCGACGTGGCCAGTGAGGTCGGAATCGACAGCACCGGGTTGGCCGCTGCGCTGGATGACGGGCGGGCTCGGTCCACGATGATGGCTGACCATGCGGTCGCCGTGACCGACGCCGTACAGGGCAGTCCGCAGTTCTTCCTGCCGGATGGTTCTTCGGTGCACAACCCGGGGATCACGGTTCGCTGGGAGGGGCCGTTCGCCGAGGGGTATCCGATTGCTCAGAACACCGACCCGGAATGGGCCGAGCGGATTCTCAAGCAGGCCGCATGATTCGGCTCGAACGGCTGGTTGTCGGCTACCTCGATACCAACTGCTGGCTGATCGCTCCTGACCTGCCTGGCCGGCAGCCAGCGTTGATCATCGACCCCGGTGACGACCCGGACTACCTGGCCGCGGCGGCCGCGCCGTACGACGTCATCGGGCTTCTGATCACGCACGCCCACGCCGACCACGTGCTGGCACTGACGGCCCTCGCCGAATCCCTGCACGCCCCGATCATCGGCCACCCGGCGGAACGCGAAGTCTGGGCGGCCGAACTCGACCACCTGGATCGCCACGGCTACCTAGACGCTGGCACAGCCACCGCCGACCTGGTCGCCAACGGCCAAGCCCCGCGGCCCACCCCCGGCATCCCACTCTGGAACGGCCACCAGAACCAGGAGATCGCCACCCCCACCACCCTGAACCTGGGTTCGCTGCAGGTGGACGTCATCCCCACCCCAGGCCACTCCCCTGGCAGCCTCACCGTCCACATCCCCGGCCACCTCTTCACCGGCGACACCCTCTTCCCCGGCGGCCCCGGCCTCACCAGCCCGGAGTACCCGCTGACCGACTTCGCCGCCATCATGACGTCGGTCCGCCACCTCCTCAGCTACCCCGAGGACACCGTCATCCACCCCGGCCACGGCCCCGACACCACCATCGCCACCGAACGCCCCCACGTAGAGACCTGGCAATCCCGAGGCTGGTAAACCCGCGCGCGTCCACGCTGCCAGCTGTCGAGGGTGTGGAGACCGGGTGGTGGGCTTGAACAAGGTATGACCTGTCCAAGCCCACCACGTCCTGTTCAAACCCCCGGCTGTTGGCTCGGCCGGCGGCGTGGGCGGCGGTGGGCGCCGCTGCGGCCGGTATTACTGAGGCGGGTGGCTGAGCGGTTCTACGGTTGCGGGGGATGGCGAGGCCGGTGACCGAGGTGGCACGTGGCCTGGGGCGGACGGGCTCTGGCTGAGGCGGGTGGAGTGCCGTCGGCGGTCGAGGTGCAGGTTGCTGGTGGTTCCGCTGTTGTTCAGGTCGCTGGAGTCCGTCGCTGGGCGGGCGGTTGGTCTCGCGCCACCAGTGGTGGCGTGAGACACCTTGTGACGGCTGGAGACCTGTTGCCATAGGTCTCCAGCCCCCGCTTCTTGTCTCCGGCCGCCAGTAGTGGCGCGGGCCAGTGGGACTGGGGAGTTCTACCGGTCGTTTTCGGGAGGTCGGGCTCCCCAGTCCGCCATCACTGCCCCGGCGAGTGGCCTGATCGTCGACGGAAACCACAGCCCGTCAGCCCAAGGCAGCGGGCAACCGCGGTCACCAACCGAACCACCCCGCCCAGCCGAAGACCACCCCCGCCACCCGTCTCAGTCAGACCGGCCGCAGCGGCGACCAGCCACCGCCTACCTCACCGGCCGGATTCGAGCGGCCGGATGGGACGAGCACCTTCGGGGAGGCGGGGTAACTGGCCAGCCAAAGTGCCCAGCCACCGCGACCCTCCCCGAACCGGCTTGGGCAAGAGCACCCGCCAAATCACAACAGGCACCCAGCGACAGTAGATCCCCGCAGAGACGAGCTTTCGCTCTGGACGGGGAGGGCGGGGGGTAGGACTCTGGTCACCCACGCCTCGGGCCTACGACGGGATATCCGCCTTGTCTGACTCTGTGCTTACCTCGGTTCTGCTTCCGGTCGCGCTGGCGATCATCATGTTCGGGCTCGGGCTGAGTCTGACGACCGGGGACTTCGCGCGGGTCGCGCGGATGCCCAAGGCGGTGTTGGTTGCGCTTGGCACCCAGGTTGTCCTGTTGCCGGTGATCTGTTTCGGGCTGGTCGAGCTGTTCGGGCTGGCGCCGGCGCTGGCGGTCGGGATGATGTTGCTGGTGGCATCACCGGGCGGTACGACGGCCAACCTGTTCAGCCACCTCGCCGGTGGCGATGTCGCGCTGAACGTGACGCTGACCGCGGTGAACTCGGTGCTCGCGGTGATCACGCTGCCGATCGTGGTGAACCTGTCGGTGGCGCACTTCATGGGTGACTCCGGGCAGCTGGGTCTGCAGCCGGCGAAGATGCTCCAGGTGTTCGCGATCGTGCTCGTCCCGGTCGCGATCGGCATGCTGGTCCGCAACCGCAAGCCCGACTTCGCCGGCCGGATGGAACGCCCGGTGAAGCTCGGCTCGGCGATCGTCCTGGCGCTGGTCATCTTCGCCGCGATCTACACCGAGCGCGACAACTTCCTCGACTACCTCGCCGCGGTCGGCCTGATCGCCGTACTGCTCAACGTGATCAGCCTCGCCGTCGGGTACGTCGTCCCGCGCGCCGCCCGGCTCGGTGAGCGGCAGTCGATCGCGTGCTCGATGGAGATCGGCATCCACAACGCCACCCTGGCCCTCACCATCGCGCTGAGCCCCTCACTCCTGAACAACAGCGAGATGTCCATCCCGGTCGCCGTCTACGGCATCGTGATGTTCTTCCCGACCGCCGCCGTCGCCTACTACCTCAGCCGCCGTACGGCGCGCGTCACCGCGGCGAGCAGCTAGCGTTTCGGCCGCCTCGGCAAGAAGTGGACAACTTCCGGAACTGGCCAATCCCTGACGCACAGAAGCCGTCGCACGCCAACGAGGAACATGACAGGGTCGTTCTCGTCCGGCGGATAACTCTGACGTGAGGGTGGTGGGGGAATGCGTCGGCGACGCTTGACCTTGGGCGCAGTGCTGATCGCGGTGGCGGCCCTGTTGGTTTCGGTTCCTACTGATGCTCAACCGGCTGTGGCGGCACCGGCCGCGCAGATGATGGATCCGGAGCTGGCCTCACCGGAGGCGCGAGCGATGGCTACCGCGTTGCGGACCGGCGAGCGCGTCGAGCTGACCGACCAGCGCACCGAGACCGGACAGGTCTACGCGAACCCGGACGGCACCAAGACCATGGAGCAGCACAGCCAGCCGGTCCGGGTCCGCAAAGGTCGCGACTGGGTCGCTCCGGACCCCACGCTGAAGGTCGAGGCCGATGGGTCGATCCGTCCGGTCGCGACCATCTCGCCACTTGTCCTGTCCGGTGGCGGCGATCAGAACCTGGTGGCCATCGGCAAGCCCGGGGAGCAGATCCGGCTGGGCTGGCCCGCCACGCTTCCGAAGCCCGAGCTGAGCGGGAACATCGCGACGTACCCCTCGGTGTTCCCTGGCGTGGACCTGCAGATCACTGCTGAGGTGGACCGGTTCTCGCAGCTGCTCGTCGTGCACAACCGGGAGGCCGCGGCCAACCCGGCCCTTGCCACGTTGAGTTTTCCGGTCAGTGCGGACGGTCTGACCCTGCGCGTCAATCCGGATGGCACGACCTCGGGAACCGACAAGACCGGCAAGCTTGTCTACACGGCTGACCGACCGGCCATGTGGGACGCGTCGAGTGTGGAGAAGCCACGGTTCGCCAAGCTGGCCATCCGGCACGAGGGTGGCCGGTTCGTCATCACGCCGGACCGCAAACTGCTCACTGACCCGGCCGCGACGTACCCGCTGTCCATCGACCCGTCCATCTCCGGTACGTCGGTCAACTGGCTGCATGTGAACGACGAATCGACTCAGGCCGACGGCTGGACCTACGACCGCACGAACGGCGGCGCCAAGGTCGGACCGCGCTACGGCGAACCGGACAACGTCTACCGGTCGATGTTCCTGATCCGGACCGTCAGCGGCGCCCAGGCGATCGCCGGGAGCACGATCCTGAGCGCGCAGTTCCGGATCACGCTGGACTGGAGCTCGTCCGGAACGGCCAAGCCGGTCGGGCTGTGGAACCTCACCGACCTGGACACCGCGAACAAGAACCTGCACTGGGCCACCACCACGACGTACTGGAAGACGCTGCTGGACACCCAGTCGGGTGCGGCGTGGCCGGCGGAGAAGACGCTGCCGATGGAGTTCGGCGCCCTCGACGCAGCCAGCCCGCTGCGGACCTTTGTGCAGAGCGTGGCCAACTCGCGGAAGCCGACCCTGTCGCTCGGACTGCGGTCACCCAACGAGGGCACCAGCACGGAAGCGCAGTACCACTGGAAGAAGTTCATCCCCAGCTCGGCGGTACTCGCGGTGAAGTACAACACCGCACCGAAGATGCCGAAGGGGCTCAGCCTGACTCGACCGCGTCCGTGCGGTACGGCGGCGGCGCCGACGCCGGTGCTCACCGCGCAACCGCAGTGGGCCTCGGTCGCGGACGACCCGGACCTCGGCGACAACGTCACAACCACCTTGCAGATCAAGGATCCGGCCGGTGCGGTCGTTCATGAGAGTGCTGTTGGACCGACTGTCAGCGGCGCGGCCTTCGCCTGGCCGGAAACGCCGGTGGGCAAGCTGAGCAACGGTGTCGTCTACAGCTACACCGCGTTCACGAAGGACGCGGCGAACGCGACCAGCCCGACCACGCCGGCCTGCTACTTCGTGATCGATACATCGGTGCCCGCCGTACCGCGGATCGAGTCGACGGACTTCCCGGATGCCGGTGATCCGGTGACCGAGGCGCGCAAGGTCGGGAAGGTGACGTTCAGGCCTGGCGCCAGCGAGACCGACCTGGACGAGTATGTGTACGGCTTCCAGGCCGATGCGCTGGTCAGCCGGATCAAGGCGGATCCGGATGGATCCGCGACGATCCCGATCACTGTGCACCCGGATCCGGTGACCGGCGTACCGAGCTCGCGGCTGTATGTGCGGGCGGTGGACCGGGCCGGCAACAGCAGCGGCATCCGCGAGGCGTGGGAGCTGACCGCGAAGTCGCCGACCGGACCGGCTCCGTCGGTGCGTGGCGACAGCAACGGCGATGGTCGCGCCGATGTCACTGCGGTGCTGGACCACGGCTTCGGCCGGACAGGGATCTGGAACGTCGTTTCGGCTGGATCAACGTTCTACTCCGGCACGATGGCGTGGGACACCGGTGAAGGTACTGGCTTCTCGCTGGCAAAGGTGAAGCCGGTGCAGGGTGACTTCGACGGTGACGGGCGGACCGACATGGCCGTGTTCCGTTCCGGTGCTGGTGGCCGCATGTGGTTGTACAAGCTGCCTTCGGACGGGAACGAGTACCAGAACCCACCGGCGGTCTGGACGACCGAGACCGCCACCTGGCAGCTCAACACCGCGCGTGTGGTGTCGGGTGATGTGGACGGCGACGGCAAGGACGACATCGTCGTACAGAACGCCGGTACGGGCGACAACTGGCAGGCGCAGGTCTTCCGGGCCGCCGACGACTTCGCCGTACCGGTGAACTGGGGCGCGGCCGCGGCCGGGAACACCTGGTCGCGGAGTGCGCCGCTGATCGTCGACATCGACAAGGACGGCAAGGCCGACCTGCTCAGCGTACGCAACCTGACCGACTGCCGGACCTCAGTCGACTACTACCGATCCACGGGTACGGCGTTCGCGGCGGCGACGACGATCTACGACTCCGGCGCGGCTGGGTTCTGCTGGGACAAGAGCCGGTTCACCGTGGCAGACCCGGACGGCAACGGCCGGGACGACGTGGTGGCGTTGACGGAGAACTCCTCGACCGACGGCACCGTGGTCGTGTTCAGGTCCGACGGGACGACGCTGACCAAGTCGGACTGGCGCCGGGTGACTGGGCTGGAGCTGGCCAAGATGACTCTGGTCAGTGGCGACTACGACGGCGACAAGCTCGACGACATCGGGCTGCTGTACGCGGCGGGCGACGGTGATCGGGAGGTGTACACGCTGCACTCCACGGGGACGTCGTTCAACGACAAGGTGAAGACGTGGTCGGGTGCGGTCGGTGCGGTGACCGGCCCGAAGTTCGACATCGAGCACCGGCAGTACGAGCTGGTCAACAAGAACAGTGGCAAGTGCCTGAACGTCGACGGCAGCAGCGTTGCCGACAATGCCCTGTTCATCCAGTACACCTGCATCGGGAACAGATCGAACGAGCGGTTCCGGTTGATGCCGATCGCCGGCACCGACCAGTACAGCATCCGCCCGGTACACACCGCGGTCGACGCCGGGCCGGTCAAGTGCCTGAGCGCTGCAGGCGGCAGCTCGCAGGACGACACGAACGCCGTACAGTCCACTTGCGGTGGCGGTCTCGGTGAGCCGCGCGCGTGGGAGCAGGTGACCTTCGACTACGTCGACGGCAGCGCCTACGAAACGGTCGTGCACCTGCGATTCGCACACAGCAACAAGTGTCTCGATGTCGCGACAGCCTCACTGGACAATGGCGCGCTGATCCAGCAGCAGGAGTGTGGCCAGTCGACGAGTGAGCAGTGGATCCTGCGGCCGGCCTTCAACGCCCAGCAGCTGGGCGGCACCGGTACGACGCGCTACCGGGTCGACACCGCAGTCAGTACGACGACTGTCCTCGAAGTACCGAAGTGTGTGACCACCGCGAGCACCCAGCTCAAGATGGGCACCTGGTCCACCGCCAGCGTCTGCCAGAAGTGGAACCTGAAGAGCCTCGGCGACGACATGTACAAGCTGATCGACACGAACTCCAAGCAGGCACTCGAGATCAAGGGCTGCTCGAAGTTGCCCAGAGCAACCATGATCATCTTCCCGGACAACACGTCCGAGTGCGAGAAGTGGCGGATCGAGCCCACACCTGGCGGTACCTACAGCGTCATCTCGGTCAGCTCCGGGCTGTCCCTCGACGTGGCCAACGGCAGCTCCGCCGCCGGCGCCGAGGTGATCAGCTGGTTCTACCACGGCGGGAAGGGCCAACGCTGGGCTTTCAAACCCCTGTAACGGTCGCGTAGGGTCGGGCGGTGAGGATCTTCAACCGCCCGACCGACCCGACCGAGGCCGTCCTGCGTCGGCTCGCGAAACGCCTGCGCTGGTTCCGGCCGTCGCTCGCCGATGCGCCCACGCCGAGCGAGCAGCTCGCCCACCTTGCGCAGCACAAGCTGTGCCCGGCCATCGACAAGGGCGATCCAGCTCCGCTGGTCACCGCGTTCGCGATCGTCGAAGAAGCCCTGGCCAGTGCCGAGCTCACCGAGGCGACCGATGGCGCGCTCATCGACCTGATCGAAGTGGTGAGCAACTGGACCTCCTGGCCGGAAACGCCACCCGAGGTAGTCGCAGCGATCGACGCAGCCATCGGACCGGCGACCCGCGAGCGTCGGGACCGCGTCCACCGCCAAGCCGCGGTGGTCACCGACTGGCTCCGTGCCGGTGATACTGCCGACCGCGAAGCCCCGGCGACCTACCAGGCGGTCAAGAACGCCGATCTCCGCTTCCTCGTCCGGTCGAACAAGCAGTACATCGACGAGACCCTGGCCGTCGACACCGCTGACCGCTTGCGGCACGAGATGGCCACCGGCCAGGGAATGTAACGACGCCGTTCAGGCCTTGGGGTTCTTCCAGTTCCAGTTGGTGCGGTCGTAGAGGGGCTCCAGGCCGGCCCTGATCAGGTTGTTCAGTGACGGGTTGGACTCGCCGGGCGAGGGCTTGCCCGCCTCGGCGACCAGCCAGCGGCAGCCGGCCGCGACCGCGGCGGCGATCCGGGCCTCGAGGACGGCGGACTGGCCGCCCCGGTTCCGGTGGGTCGACGCGGTCGCACCGGTGTTCAGGGATCCGACCTCGCCGTCGACGAACAGGTTGCCTCCGGCCACGATCTGGTCTCCGTCCCAGGCGGCGAACGTCTGGAAACCTGGGTGATTCAGCGATCCGGTGAGCATCTGCGCGAGGGCGCCGTCGGACGGCATCCCGAAGCTGGTCAGGATGACCCGCGCCCACTCCTTCGCGTCGGCCGCCTCGACCTGGGCGATCCGCAGGTCGGTCTTCGCGGCCGTGCTCGGGAGGCCTTCGACCGATGCCCCGAGTTTGACGATCTGACCGCCGGCGACTAGTCCGTGCCGATCCGCGATGGCCTGCCAGTCCTCCGGCAGCACCGAGGGCGCGAGCTGCAGCGTCGCCCCGGCAACCCCGGCGGCGCCGTACAGATCGAGGATCTGACCGACGAGCTCATCCGTGACTGGGGTCTCGTGGCCGAATCCGAGGGCCTTGCTCCAGTACCCGGTGGGGTCGTTGCGCATGGCAAGCACGACGCCGCCGCCGACGCGCCGGGTGGTGATGCCGAGCTCGGCTCGGGCCGCCTCCGGAGCCCCGTCCTCGTAGGCAAACATGAACTCGGCTTCACTTTTCTCGGCCAGAGCGACCAGCTGAGCGGTGTTGGTGGGGGTAGTCATGCGAACATGATGCGGTCACCTGCCGGACAGTTCGATCCGTTCACGAGAAGTTTCACGACCGTCTGTAGCCTGCAAAGGTGGCCAGTTCCCTCCTGCTCGAGTCGGCGACGGACGCCGAGCTGGTGCGGGCCGCGCAGCGGGGTGAGATCGGACAGCTCGGCCTGCTGCTGACCCGGCACCGCGCGGGCATGCGCGCCGTGGCGGTGGCGATCCACGGTCATCGACCGGCCGCCGAGGACGCCGTACAGGAGGCTTGCCTGCTGGCGTTGCGCCGGATCGGTCAGGTTCGCGACCCGGCGGCCGTCGGCGCCTGGCTGCGGATGCTGGTCCGGAACGTCTGCCGGATGCAGCTCCGCCGCATCTCCGCGATACCGGTGAGCGACCCGGCTGTCCTGATGCCGTACGACGCGGAGCCGGATCCGGCGCGGATCATCGACGGCCATGCCAACCGGGACTGGATCTGGACCGCGATCGGCCAGCTGACGCCCACCCTGCAACTGCCCGTCCTGCTGCGGTATTTCACCGAAGTCACCGGCTACGAAGCGATCGCCCGGCTCTGCGGCGTACCGATCGGGACGATTCGCAGCCGCCTGAACCAGGCGCGGACCAAGCTGTCCGAGGCCTTGCTCGCCACGGCCGCCGAAGTGCACGACGACATCCGCGGCCTGACCGCGCAGCGTCGGCAGGAGGCCTTGGAGGTTCTGCGGGCGCCCTATTCAGGCGCAATGGCGGCGACGCTGGCGGAATTCTGGTCGCCGACCGTGGAGACCTTCTGGCCGACCGGCCTCCACACCGTCGGCTACGACCACATGGTCGGCGCGATGGACCGCGACCTCACGGCCGGCGTCCGCCACGAGCTGGTCAGCGTCGTGGCAGGCCACAGCCACATCATCTGGGAGGACCGTCTGGTGAACCCACCGGACAACCCCGACCACTGCCCGCCGTCCGCCCTCTGGGTCCTCCAACTCGACGGCGACCGAGTCGGCACCCTCCGCCTGCACCACCAGCCCCGCCCGCCTGAGTAGTCCGGAACGTCAGGACTCTTTACCCCGCTCTTCGTTGATCCGCAGAGCCTCGGCCAGCTGGTCTTCGAGAATGATGATCCGGCACGCCGCCTCGAGCGCGGTGCCCCCGTCGACGAGCTCGCGGGCGCGGGCCGCCAGGCGGAGTTGGTACCGGGAGTAGCGGCGGTGGCCGCCGTCGGAGCGTTGCGGCGTGATCAGCTTCGCCTCGTCGAGACTGCGCAGAAATCCCGGCGTGGTGCCGAGCATCTCCGCGGCCCGGCCCATGGTGAAGGCGGGATAGTCGTCATCGTCGAAGTGGGCAGGGCCCTGGGCTGAGCTCATCACGGTCTCCGTGTTCAGGTCTGAGTGCATCGCACCTCCATGTCGATGGGCCCCGGTGCGGATGCACCGGGGCCCAGGGGTTGTGGATTGTCACCATCTACCGGCGGTCAAGCCGGCCCTAACTGTCCGCAGAGCGCCACGTGAAGGCCGCTCCTGCGGGGATCGCTGAATGCGTAACCGAAGACCACCTTCTTCCGATGGAACTACGGCACCCGCCCGGCGAAGTACTGGCACTGGCGGGCGATCCGACGGTGTAATCCCCTTCCCTTCTCTTGCGACAACTACTACGGCACTTACTCGCATCTTCCATCCGTCACGCCGGGAACCCATTTCAACCACTGGCTCACCAACACTGATCGGATCCTGGCGCGAAACCCGAGCCCTTCCACTGATCGGCCCGGCGGAGTCCGCCGTCGTCCTTGCCTTACGAAAAGCTCGTCACAACGTCTTGGACAGATCGGTAGCTGTCCACCTCAGCTTCGTTGTTCTTCTCTGTCAACACGAGGAACATTACCCACACTGATCGCGAATGTCTACCTCCGTCGCGATAGATTTTCTCCGGCGTGTCAGACACCATCGCGCAGGGCTTCATCCAGCCGACGCAGACGGTCCCGATGAGCGTCAGCCACGGTGTCGATGGGCTGGCCGGCCAGCCGATCGCGAGCCGTCTGCACCAGTACTGCGGCGTACCCGGCGATGAAGAAGGCGGCGAGCAGGCTCACGTCACCGGGGTAGGCCGGTTGGCGCTCGAGCTCCTCAGTGAGGGCCTGCTGGAGCGTCGAGCCGATCTCCCGGGCGCGGTTGGCCAGGCTCGGAGACCCCGCGACGGTCTCGAAGAACGAGCCCGCTCCGTCGGCGAGCCCGGACAGCGGGTGGCGGTCGTCGGCAAGGCCTACGACAAGGTCGCACAGCAGAGCCAGTACGTCGTCGCCCGGCCCGCGCTCGCGCAGCGCCGTACGGAGGAGGTCTTCCGCTTCGGCCTGGCGGTCGAAGAACAGGTCTTCCTTGCGGGGGAAGTGCTTGAAGACCGTGACGCTCGAGACGCCGGCCTCCCGGGCGACGTCGGCGACCGTCACCGCATCGAATCCCCGCTCGACGAACAACCCCGACGCGACCCCCGCGATCTTCGCCCGCGTCTGCGGTCCACCCCTGACTCCGGTCCTCGGCACAACGATCATCTCCTCATGGGTTGTGTCACTAAGCTTAGTGAGTTAACTTAGTGACCATGATCATCGCACATTCTCCCGGATCCCTGCGGCAGGCGTGGGTCGCCCTGGCCGGGCTGTCCGCAGTCTTCCTCTTCGAGATGCTCGACAACTCGATCCTCAACGTCGCCCTCCCCACCATCGGCCGCGAACTGCACGCGTCGACCACCCAGCTGCAATGGGTCACCGGCGGGTACGGCGTCGTGTTCGGTGGGCTGATGCTCGTCTTCGGAGCGCTCGCCGACCGCTCCGGCCGCCGCCGGATGATGCTGATCGGGCTCGTCCTGCTCGCCGTCGCGAGCCTCGCGACCGCCTTCGTCACCACCGCGAACCAGCTCATCGCGGTCCGGATGGCGATGGGAGTCGCCGCCGCGATGACCACGCCCGGCTCGATGGCGCTGGCCTTCCGGCTGTTCAGCGAGGACGGCCTGCGGGTCCGCGCCTTCAACCTGATCTCGACCGTCGGCATGGTCGGACTCGCGGTCGGCCCGACAGCGGGCGGCTTCGTGCTGTCCTTCGCACCCTGGCAGGTCCTGCTGCTGATCAACGTCCCGATCGCCGTCCTCGCGTTCATCGGCATCCGGACCGGTATCGCCACCGACGACCCGGCCGAGCTGCACCGTGACCCGGTCGACGTCAGCGGCGCCGTACTGGGCACCGCCACCATCATGCTCGCGCTCGTCGCGCCGACCTTCTTCGTCGAGCAGGGCACCGCGGCCTGGCAGCCCTGGGTCACCACCGGCGCGGCCGTCGTGGCCGCTGTCCTCTTCGTCGTTCGGCAGCGGACCGCGAAGTTCCCGATGCTCGACCTCAAGCTCGTCGCCCGCCCCCTGGTTTCCAGCGGCCTGGCCTACAAGGGCGCCTCCGGACTCGCGGTCGCCGGCCTCGGCTACATGGTCACGCTCCAACTCCAGCTGGACTGGGGCTGGTCCCCCGCGCTGACCGCGATCGGCATGCTGCCGCAGGTCGCCGTACTGCTGCTCGGCGGTGTGCTCGTCTCCCCGTTCGTGAAGCGCGTCGGGCTCGAGAACTCGGCCTGGATGAGCTCGGCGATGGTCGTGTTCGGCCTCGCGGTCTACGCGTCGCTGGGTCGCCTCGGCTACGGCTGGATCGCGCTCTCGCTCGTCCTGGTCTCCGCCGGGATGCGCGTGGTCGGCGTCGTCGCCGGTACGAACGTCATGCGCGGCCTGCCCGAGAACCGCTCCACGATCGGCGCCGCCCTCGTCGACACCTCCTCACAGGTCACGACCGGCGTCGGTATCGCGGCGACCGGCACGATCCTCGCCGCGATGTTCACCGGCAGCATCGCCACCGCTCACTGGACAGCAGACCAGACCTCGCAGTTCGAGGCCGCGATCATGGTCGCCGGCTTCAGCCTGACCGCCGCGGCCGGTGCGTTGGTCACCTGGGCCTTCCTCCGCACGCGAAACGCCGCTCGGGTCGCAGAGGTGGTCGCAGCATGACCTCGGTCTCCTTCCCCAGCAACCTCGTCCGGATCGAGTTCCCCAGCGGCCTTGTCCGGATCGAGGGTGCCCAGGACCTCGAGCGGACGGCCGCCGGCATCCGGCCGCGTCGTCTGCCTGCCTGGACCCGCCGGTACGACGCGGGCCTCGAACTCGCGGTGTCCATGGCGGCCGGTGTCCGGCTCCGGCTGCGCACCGCAGCTCGCGAGATCGCGCTCGGCGTCCACGTCCGGGTGATGGCCGGGTCGCCGGCGTCTTTTGACCTTGTGCTCGACGGGTCGGTGCTGGCCCGGGAGACCGCGGTCCACGGCGACACCTTCGTGGTTCCTTCGTCGACGCTGATCCCGGGTGCTGCGGAGACCATCCGGTTCACCGGTCTGCCGGCCGGGGAGAAGACGCTCGAGATCTGGTTGCCCCACACGGCCGTTGTCGAACTGCGCACGATCAGCGCCTCCGACGTGTTCTTGCCGCCGGAACCGGCGGGCTCACCGCGCTGGATCCACTACGGTTCCTCGATCAGTCACGGAATGCAGGCACCGGCCCCGACCCTGACCTGGCCCGCGATCGCCGCGTTGCGGACCGGGACCTCGCTGGTCGATCTCGGGTTCGCGGGGAACGCCATGCTGGATCCGGACGTCGCCCGTACCATCGCCGAAATCCCCGCCGACCTGATCACCCTGAAGATCGGTGCCAACCTCGTCATCACGGCGGCGATGCTCGAACGCACCTTCGTCCCCGCGGTCCACAACTTCCTGGACCTCATCCGCGCCGGTCACCCGACCACGCCGATCGCCCTGATCTCCCCGATCTCCTTACCAGCCTTGGAAACCCAGCCGGGCCCCGCCCGGATCGACCCCACCACCGGCTCGATCCGAGGCTCCGCCGTACCCGGCGCACTGAGCATGACCCGAGTTCGCGAGCTGCTCGCGGGCATCACCGCCGTACGGGCCGATCCTGCGCTTCGCCTGGTCGACGGTCGCGAACTCCTCGGCCCGTCCGACGTCGATTTGCTTGCCGACGGCATCCATCCCGACGCCGCCGGTCACCTACTGATCGGCGACCGCGCCACCAAACTCCTCCTCGGCGGCGGGCCAGTTCCCGGGGGTGTGGAGGGTGGACGGTGGGCTTGAACAAGTAATGACGTGTTCAAGCCCACCAGCACCTGTCCAAGCCCTCAGGTTGTGGTTGCGGGCGTCCACCGCTACTTCGGTACGGCGGCTTCGGCGTCCAGGAGGCGTTCGGCGCGCGGTACGGCGAGAGCGCGGGAGGCGACGAACCAGACCAGCAGGAGGACGATCAACGGCGTCTGGGAAGTCAGCGAGGTCTGCGTGATGTCGTCGGCCGGTTGGCTGTAGATGATCACGACCCGCAGGACGGCGTCGGCCAGGAACACCACCCCGAGCCCGAACGTCATCGCCCGATACAGCCCGCGGAACTCGCGGGACCGGGTCCAGACGCGCTCGAAGGCCTCGGCCCGCTCCGGATCTCCCTTGGCCGCAACGGGTTTCAGGACCGAGCGCATCATCGGCCGATCCGTCCAGGTGGTCGCCAGCGCGAAGATCCCACCGACGGCGAGGTACAGCGAGGTCCTGGCCAGCACGAAGCGGGCATCACCACTGATCGAGGTCACCACGATGCTGACCAGCACCTCGATCAGCACCAGGACCGCGAACGCGTCGATGCGCCGTCCCTCAGCTCGGAGACGGTTCCGCACGAGGTCCGCGACGACGATCACGCCGGCCACCATGGCACCGGCCACCATGCTTGCCGTCGTACCGGCGCCGGCAAGATGACTACCGACGATCGCGGCGACTGGCAGCAGTCCGGCGATCAGTGCGAGCCGCCAGCGGAACTCACCGGACTCGATCCGGCCACCGATCGCCTTGCCGCTCAGGAGCGCACCACCGATGGACAGCCGGAGCGCGGCCGACAATCCGGTCGGCGCGAGCGCGATCAGGATCAGCGTGGGCAGCAGCAGGTCGACCGCCAGGTTCGCGATCGTCGTCGAGATCCAGATGACCTTCTGACGCTTGGTCGGTTCAGGCATGGGGTGCCACCTTCGGGCCGTAGTTCGCGGATCGTCGCAGGGCCTCGCCGGCCATGGCCCGCATCTGTTCGTGGTACTGCGCAACGGCCTGGTCGATCGGGCCGCCGGATCGCACCGCACGGACCAGCAGCGCCGCGTCGGCGAAGGCCGTGTTCGCACCTTCACCACCGGCCGGCGACATCGCATGGATCGCGTCACCGAGAAAAGCGACCGGTACGCCGGTGGGCGTGGGAAGCGGCGGGACCTCCGGCATCGCCCGCAGCGGCGTGGCGAAACAGTCGTCTGCGGTTGTCTCACGCAGTACGGCGGTCGCGCGCGGATCCCAGTCGGCGGTCCGATTCCGAGCGAAGTCCAGCAGGTCAGCACGCGCGGTGGGCAGCTCACTGGTGGGGCCGATCAACACCCACATCACGTACGGCGCGGGGGCGTGCGGAGCGTCGTACGCGCAGAGAGCCAGCGTGGTGTCGGTGTCGACGACTCCGCAGAACCGGCTCCGCAGGATCACCGGCGCCAGCCAGCCGCGGTTCGCCTCGGTGATCGCCGTACGGCCGAAGATCGCGGACGACCCCAGCGGTTGTGGATCGTGGCCGGGGATCAGCTCCTGGCGCAATGCCGAGCCGACGCCGTCGGCGACGACGATCAGGTCGGCGGGACCGACCTGATTGATCGATTCGATCCGTCGGTCGAAGGTAATCCGATCGGCCACCCGGTCCGCCAGCAGGCTGCGCATCCTGGTCCGGTCGATCGCACCCGGCGGGCCCGGCGTCTCGTAGCGCGCGAGCAGGTCGAGCGTCGACGAGTACAGGTAGACCGCGGCGTCCGGCTGGCGATGCAAGAGTCGCTCGTACGCCGCGAACTGCTCGTCGTTCAGGCAGGTGCGCAGGGCGTCGTGCCCGCTCGGGTTGATGTTGATCCGATAGCCCTGCCGCTCGTCCCGGATTTTGTTCTGCGCCTCCAGCACCTCGACGTCCCAGCCCGCGGCGTGCAGTGCGTTGGCTACGCACAAACCGCCCAGGCCCGCGCCGACCACGACGACTCGCATCACGCTCACCATTCTCTTAGTTCGTAGATCTCTTATTTTCTAAGATACCCAGACTCTAAGATAGAATGCGGTCATGGCGCAAGAAGATCCGCCCGGGCCACCGCCCGGCTCCCTGCTGGGCCGCGAGTTCGCGACGGCGATCGTGGTGTTCCACGAGGCCGTCGGGCGGTTGCTCGGGCTCAGCTCCGTCGAGCGCAAATGCCTCGACGTCCTCGACCGGCTGGGGCCGGTCACCGCCGGAGCGATCGCCGAGCACACCGGGCTGACCACCGGCGCGGTCACCGGCCTCGCCGACCGGCTCGAGAAGGCCGGCTACGCCCGCCGGACCAGAGACCCCCACGACCGGCGCAAAGTGCTGATCGAGCTCGTCCCCAACGAACGCCGGGCAGAGCTGACGGCCGCCGCCTTCGGCCCCTTCGGAGCCGAGATGGCCGAGGCCGCCGCCAAGTACACCCCGGCCGAGCTTGCCGTCATCTCCGACTGGGTCGCAGCCACGACCGACATCCTGGTCAACAACACCCGCCGCATCACCCAGCTGAAGGTGTGACTGCCTTGTGGGCAAGGGATTCGATCGCTGGGGTCAGTTCGTCCAGTTGGGGCTTTAGGCGGCGGACCGTGCTGGCTTCGAGCGCTAGTGCGCGGTCGAGCTGGTAGCGGGTCCAGCCCGCTGCCGTGGTGCAGTCGTGCCAGGCGGCGGCTAGGTCGGACTCCTGCGCGGTCGGGACATAGGGGCGAGCATCCGGTCGACCGAAGGCGACTCCGAAGGTGCGGATGTCGGCGGTCTTGTCGGTGGAGGTGAAGCCTTTCCCTTGCAGACAAGCCAGGACCGGTACGGCGAACCGCGCCGGCATCGCGTCGGCGTACACAGGTCGCAACGCCATCCGCAGTTGATTCCCGAGGTCGTAGTACCGGCTCTGAACGTCCATTGCGTCCGGACCGCGGCGAGCGTTCGCTTCCTGCGTGCAGCGGTCGACCGCATCCGAGAACTTCTGACTGGTACTGCGAATCGCCGGCGGCTCGGCAGGCAGCTCCCGACCGAACCCGCGGCGGCGCGCTTCCGCAGCGCTCGTCGCACCGAAGCTGCTCGTGCTGACCCGCAGGTCGTCGAAGGTGCCGCTCCGCTGCCGGCCCGCCGCCTGCTGCAGTTCGGGGTAGCCGGCCTCGGCCAGGCAGTGATCCCGATCCACCCGTACGGCGGCCGCGATCGCATCCAGCAGGTCGCCCCGGAAAACGTCGTACGGCTGGCTGGGCGCCTGCACCGTCGGGGTCGGTACGACGACTGCCGCGGGCGGAGGCGGCGACGCCATACAGGCTGAAACCAGGCAGGCCAGGACCAGTAGGAGCCAGAGCCGGCTACGGCTGCTCCAGGAGCAGCCGTAGCCGTTGTCGGATGCGCTCATCAGCAGCGGCTGTGGCCGTTGTTGCGGTTCTGCTTGCCGACCGTGCGGAGGTCGCCCTTCCAGCCGATCGGCGCGGTGAAGGTGACGAACCAGCCGCCGGTGCCGGTGATGTCCCAGATCTTGACCGCGCACTCGGTGTCCCGGTTCCAGAACGAGCCGGCCGTGTCCATCAGCCTGGTCGACGATTGGACGCCGTTGGCGCGGTCCCAGTAGTAGTCGTCGCTGTGGTCCATGTCGGCGTTCCAGAACTGCCGTCCGTAGTTGCCGAAGGAGTAGTCGTAGTAGAAGCAGATCTCCCCGCTGTTGCAGTCGACGTTGCCGTCACCTCTGTCGGCGTTGGCCGGCACGGTGGTGAGCGCGGCGGCACCCCCGGCAAGGGCGAGCACCGCGGCAAGACGTGGCAGAAGTTTCACGGGTGGTTCCTCCAGTATGTCGGCGATTCGGGGCGGAGGCGGGATCGCCTCGACACACGGAAACGTAGAAGCGCGGCCCGGTAGTGCGGTACAACTTCGGGTGGGGCCGAATTGTTTGCGCAGCTGGGGGAGCGATGTGGCGCATCCATCTGAGTACGGACGACATCCGGCGGATCCGGATCGCACCGGACATCGATCCGCTGTGGGAGCTCGTACACAGCATCCAGTTGCTCGACAACGGCGGCCCGGTGATCTTCGGTCCATGGCGGCGGCGCGTGCGGCTGGCCGGGCTGGCCCGCTGGAGCATGCTGCGGCACCTGTCGCCACCGATGGGCTACTTCGCCGACTTCCTCACCCCGGCAACCGGGACGACCGATCTCCGGGCCGGGATCGAGGAGGTGCTCCGGACTCCGCGTTCGAGCCTGCGCAGCGACCTCGTCACGCTGCATGAGCAGTGCCCGCGCCCGACCGACTGGGCGCGTGACCTTGCGGCCGGCGACCAGCACACGCTGCGGGCGCTCGGCAGCAACCTGATCCAGTTCCACGAAGCGCACCTGAAGCCTTCGTGGGCGGAGATCCGCGGTCAGGTCACCGAAGAGCTCAACCGGGTACGCCGTCTGCTGTGCGACGAGGGAGTCGACGCCCTGCTCGCATCACTCGGCGGCCACGTGCACTGGGAACCGCCCGCACTGGTCCTGCGCAACAAGCAGACCGAGCGGGACCTGTACGTCGACGGTCGCGGCATCATCATCCAGCCGTCGTTCTTCGCGCTCGGCGACACATCCATCCTGGACGTCCCCGGCGAACCGTTCGTCCTCGCCTACCCGATCCGGCATCGGCTCGGCTGGTGGGACACCCGGACCGAGGGCACCCGGCTCGACGCCGTACTGGGCAAGACGCGGGCCGAAGTCCTGTACTGCCTCGCGAACGGCGACCGCACCACCACCGAGCTGGCGCGGGCCCTCGACCTCTCGTCAGCCACCGCCAGCGAGCAGACCAAGGCCCTCCGCGAAGCCGGCCTGATCACCAGCCAGCGCAATGGCAAGAGCGTCCGGCACGCACTCTCCCCCACCGGCTCCACCCTGCTCGGTGTGACGGTCACGCCCTAGGGCGGACGATCACCACGCCCAGAGCGGCGCCGACGACGTACCAGAAGAGGTCTGGTGCGTTGAAGGCCGAGCCGAGCACCAGATGGGCCAGACCGCTGCGTGCGGACAGCTCTGCGGGGATGCTGGTGAGCTGGAAGAACTCCACTGCCCAGCTGAAGGCCGTGGCCGCCAGAGCCGCACGCAGCGGGCGCAGCCAGAAGGACAGCAGCGCGTAGATCAACGTGGCGTAGAGCGCGACCCCGACGTACTTGGCGAAGTCACCACCGGTGAACGCCCGCACGCCGAGACCCAGCGCGAGTACGACGGGCACCGCGAGCCAAGGTCTCACGCGGGGAGCTTACGGGGGGATCAGAACCCCGAAGCAGCCAGCAGCTCCCGGACCTCCGGAGTGGATGCCGTCACGGTCAGCAGACAACTGCCCGACCAGCAGCGGCGCGCAGCCACATCCACCAGATGCGGCAGCACCTCGTGCCCCACCGGACCGAGCCCACCCTCGATCGCCAGCTCCACGCCACGCGACCGCCCGTCGCACGCATCCACCAGTAACTCGCGGACCGCGGCCGACACCTCCGCGGTCAACTCACCCGCAACCACAATCCGGACCAGAGCCCCGTCCCGCTCGAGACGCACCCCCAGATCATCCGCTTGCCCACACGTCTCATGTTCCAGAACCGTCATCGACCCCTCCGCTTCCTCACAAGTCGACTCCCGGTACCCGATCCGCCGAGGTTCAATCAGGCTGTTGCTCCCGGTTTGGCCTGGGTACCGGCGCGATGGGAAACATCCGGAGGCCCTGTAACGAACGCTTGAACTCCACCGATGTTCCCAGCAAGAACGCATCCGAAAGGTGTCGGGACCCCCTTGCTAGCAAAAATGAACACCTACCGGCCCACCGCCGAAGACTCCCCCGGCCACGACTTCGTCGAAGGCCCCAGCGACGGCCTGCTCTACTGCACCCGCTGCCCGATGGTCGCCTATGACCTGGCCGACGCCGCCACCGAGCCCGAGTGCCCCCTCCCCCTGGAGTCCTGGTCCGCCTAGACCAGGCCCTTGAGCAACTGGCGGGCCATGACGATGCGTTGGACCTGGTTGATGCCTTCGTAGATCTGGGTGATCTTGGCGGTGTACGAGAGGCCAGATCGGCTTCGCTGGCCGATCTGGCCTCTGACCTGCGGTTTGCTCAGCATCACCGCTCACCTCTGATCGACGTTTGCCGACGGTCCACGGAGCTGATACGGAGCACGGCTGCCGTCTCGGCGCACGCTCGGCACCTCGCGCTTCCCCCTCCACCGAGGCCAATGTGATCACTGAAAGTCATCGACATCGGCGAAGGAATCTTTTCAGGCTCTCGTCATAACGCCGCCCGGACGAACTTTCTCGCGTGCGGGTTACGATCCTCCAGAGTCAGCAACTTCTTCAAGAACCGACTCTAGTTCACTGAGCTCTACGCCCCCTGACTCCTGCGCGCCGCGCTGGGAGCGTGAGTCGCAGGAATGAGCCACCGTCGTGGCGCCCTGCCCGCTTGCGGTTGGTGCGGTGATCTTCACCTGCCTCGGTACGGAACGAACCCCGTCCCGTGCTAGGAGCGTCCGTCAGCCGCTGACAGCCAACTCGAGCCGGCACAGCACCGATCGTGGTGTGCCGACTTCACAGTTGCCGGCACAGGCGATGGCCCGCCATCACCCACCGCCGGGGCAGGCCGCTTCCGTCGAGGCGGCCAGCCACAAGTAACTTGGGCCATTCTGCGGCGTTGGACCGGCGTGACTGATGACATTATCGACTCCTACTGCTTTGGCTTCGACGTCGTATTGGGCGACGAACCCGAGTACCGCGCTCACGACGCCTCGCTCCTTCCGGAAGCCGGCCTATGCATCCGGGATTCTCTGGGTACTCAGACACGAACGAACGATGACCCAACCGCGACAGCAGTCGGCTTGGCTACTCGGCTACTCGCCGAGCACTTGCCCGATGTGCTTTACCGCTGCACTGCTGAGAGGACGGCACATAACGTGCCGACGAAAGTGCGGATCAGGCTCTGGTTTGCCGACCAGTCGAGGGATGAGCCAGCGGTGATGGTCGAGGCCAGTCGACGCCAGCTCGCAGAGGCTCAGGTCGGCGCTGCCCTGACCAGGCTGCAAGAAGCAGAGGGGCTGGTCGAGTTGATGGCGTCTCAATGGCGGAGTTCGGTCGCAGCGCTGGCGTTGTCCTTCGACGATCGCGCGGCCTATTGCCAGAGGATGGGAAGCGATCGTTGGACTGCGACGGATATTGAGCAGTACTCGGCTGCGCGCCAAGACATGCAAGCCTTGGAGACCGCGGCACGAACCTCAGAGGTGCGCCCGGTCAAGCCGTACACTGGGCTCGCTGCCGAGGACGACCACGAGGGCCTGGTGATTGGTCCGATCGGGGTATGGGTCTCTCCAGACGGCATCATGCATCTTGAGAGCTCAGGTGAGGTCGAGTTGTCCCAGGCCAGCCTCGCCGCCGTTGGACGCGCACTATCAGGTACGACCTCCCCGGTGACTGGCCGGCTTCTCGTACTCGAATACCCCGACGACGTCGAGGACACCGACGTCCGGTCGCTGATCGCCAGCTTGAAGCTGAACAAAGACTTCCGCATCACGACGGCTGAGGAGACCACCGAAGACACCCTGCCGGCTGGCGCGGTGGACGTCGCAGATCCCGTCGCTGCTGGACTCCTATCGGCCTTGCGCGGCAACGCGGAGGGCCTGAGCACGAGCTATCTGGCTCGCGCGGTGCGCAAGAGCCCCGACACGGCGCGACGACACCTGCGCCGCCTTCTTAGCGCCGGCGTAGTTCGGCGCGTCGGTCACGGCCGATACGCAATTGTTCACTAGTGATTCATCCATCGGGGGCGCCGATGGGCCACCAGCCGATGCCATTCGTGGGCAAGACCAATAAAGGCGGCCGCCGACCTGCGCGCCAAAGGGATGATGGCCGTCGCGATCCGCACGCTCGGCGAGCCGGAGGAGGCCGCGGACGCGCTCGACGAGGCGTTCATCTCGGCCCTCCGGCGGGCCGACTCGCTCCGCATCGACACCAAGGGTCTCCACCTGGCTGCACCGGCTCGTCGTGAATGCCTGCTTGGACAGGATCCGCCGCCAGCAGATCCGGGTCGCCGACCCGCTGCCCGAGGGCGAGCGCCACGCAGCCGAGGTCCGCGAGCGTCGGCTCGAAGTACTCAACGCGCTGACGCAGATCAGCGAGCACCAGCGGGCCGCGCTCGTTCTCGTCGTCCTGGAGGGCTACTCGATCGAGGAAGCCGCCGCCATCCTTGGCGTCGCACCCGGCACGGTCAGGAGCCGAGCCGCCCGCGGCCGCGGCAGGCTGCTGCCGCTACTACGGCACTGGCAAACAACCAGCGCAGGTTCGGAGCAGTCCGGCGAAGCAGACGACGGCGGACGACCTCTCCAATAACCAAAGGCGGCAACTCATTCTCGCCCCACGGTTACGCCACACTGGTGCCATGAGGGAGTGGTTGCGGGCCTCGCTCGCTTGGCTATTGGGCTGGCTGCTGGTGCTGGTCGGTTGCGGTGCGTTGGCCGTCATCTGGTTCAGCGCTGACCCAGTGGATAGCGCTCAGGTCATCGGCACGGTCGTCGCGCTGGTGGCATTGGTGTCTGGCGGGTGCGCCGTGTTGTGGAAATGGTCCAGGGCCGGTGTCGTGGAGCGGCGATCAGTCGTGGCGCGGCTCGCGCCGGAACTGCGAAGGCCTGGGCGGCTGCGCAGGCTTGGTGAGGTCGAGCTGACCTATCTGGGGGTGCGTGTCCCGCGTCACAGCCAGAGTGACTCGATCGCCCAGCTGTCCTATGCCTCGCGTTGGGTCCTGGACCCGCAGTTGCGCGCCGCTTTGTCCGAGTGCCGGTTTGTGCTCGTGCACGGTCCCTCAGCCGCTGGTAAGTCGCGCTCGACCGCCGAGACGGCCCGAGCCTTGTACCGTGACCGCCCGGTGCTGGTGCCGCCGGTCCGGAAGGACTCATTGACTGAACTCCTGACCGCGAAGGTCGTCACTGCAGGAACAGTCGTCTGGCTCGACGACATGGACCGCCACATCGGTGTCGGTGTCGATGCCGGTGTCGTACGGTCGTTGCTCACGGTAGATCGCGTCATCGTCGTGGCAACGATCCGCGCGGCCGCCTACGAGGCCCTGAAACCGAAAGACGAACTGAAGCCGCCCGGCAGCGACGTGATCGAATTGGCGAAAGAAGACCATTGCGCCCTGGTCGCGTTCACTACCTGGGACGAGGCTGACCGGGAACAGGCTGCCCAGCAGTACATCGGGCACCCCGACGTGGTCGACGCCCTCAGCAACGGTATGGGTCTCGGTGAGTACCTCGTCGCCGGACCCGAACTCGTCGAGCGGGTAGAGACCGGCGACCCGCCCGCCTCCGGAATCGCAGTCGTCGCTGCCGCCACGGACTGGTACCGAGCGGGAATGACCCGTCCCGCGCCCGTCGATCTTGTCCGGAAGCTCTATCCGCTGTATCTGCCTCCCGATGACGCATCGCTCCTGGAACGCTTCCAGGAGGCCTTGCGGTGGGCGTGTACACCCGTGTCGGGGGCGCGACTGCTGACGAACCTGACCGACGGCAGCGGGTTAGCCGTTCACGACTACTACCTGGATCATGTGTGGAAGCACTCCATGAAGGCGGTCCCATCGCGGGCCTGGGACGTGATCGCTGACGAGTTGGCCGACGCGCCGATAGACCTTACTGGGCTTGCGGTCATGCTGCACGAGAGCGGTGACCCGCTCAAAGCAGAGCGTCTATTTCGCGTGGCCGCCGATGCTGGGATCTCCGGCGCGATGTACAACCTCGGGATCGGGCTGGTTGAGCGGGGTGAGCTGGTCGAGGCGGAACGCTGGTTCCGCGTGGCCGCCGACGCCGGGTTCCCCGCCGCGATGTACAACCTCGGGATCTTGCTGGCCGGTCGCGGTGAGCTGGTCGAGACGGAACGCTGGTTCCGCGCGGCCGCCAGCGCAGGGTTCCCCGACGCGATGTACAGCCTCGGGTTCGTACTGGACGGTCGTGGTGAGTCGGTCGAGGCCGAACGCTGGTTCCGCGCGGCCGCCGACGCCGGCTTCACAGGCGCGATGTTCAGCGTCGGGCTAATGCTGGATGGTCGTGGTGAGCTGGACGAAGCAGAACGCTGGTACCGTGCGGCCGCCGACGCCGGGTCCCCCGCCGCGATGAACAACCTCGGGATCTTGCTGGTTGGGCGGGGTGAGCTGGTCGAAGCAGAACGCTGGTACCGCGTGGCCGCCGACGCCGGGTCCCCCGCCGCGATGTACAGCCTCGGCGTCTTGCTGGCCGAGCAGGGTGACCTGGCCGAAGCAGAACGCTGGTACCGCGAGCCAGCCGACGCTGGCGATCCCGACGCGATGAGCAACCTCGGGCTCCTGCTGGAGCAGCGGGGTGAGCTGGTCGAAGCGGAACGCTGGTTCCGCTCGGCCAGCGCCGCCGGGTCACCCTCCGCGATGTATAGCCTCGGGCTCCTGCTGGAGCAGCGGGGTGAGCTGGTCGAAGCGGAACGCTGGTTCCGCTCGGCCAGCGCCGCCGGGTTCCCCGACGCGATGAACAGCCTCGGGGTCATGCTGGCTAAGAGGGGTGAGCTGGTCGAGGCGGAACGCTGGTCCCGCGCCGCCGCCGACGCAGGGTTCCCCGACGCGATGTACAGCCTCGGGATCCTCCTGACCGAGCGAGGTGATCTGGTCGAAGCCGAACGGTGGTACCGCGCCGCCGCTGACGCAGGGTCCCTCGCCGCGATGAACAACCTCGGGCTCCTCCTGGAGCACCGGGGTGAGCTGGTCGAAGCGGAACGCTGGTTGCGCGAGGCCGCGGATGCCGGGCTCCTCGCCGCGATGAACAACCTCGAAGGCTTGTTGCACAGACCAGGCAGCAGCTCCGATGCCTGACAGGGGGCAATGCCGGACAGATCACCTGTCCGGGCACTCGAACAGACGCCGGTCGACCAGACCCTTCGGCGGCCACCGGGGCTTCCACCGCGCGGTCACGGATGTCCTTTCGCCAGCGCTCGCCCCCGCCGCGAGCGTCGCGGACGGCGTACAGCACGATGAAGGATCACCCGAAGGTCTGCAATCCGGAGTGGTCACCGAGGCGGCCGGTGATGCTCTGCCGGCGCAGCATCCGGGTGATGTCGTGACGGTCGACCCGGTGCCCGGCTGCGTCGACTATCAGGGCCGGGCTCCCGGTTCCGGTCCACGGTGGCCGGATGGTGACGTACAGGTCCAGTAGCTCGGCGAAGTCGGTCTCGAGCGGTACCCGGACCTGCGCGCCGCCTTTACGGGTAATGACCAGCCAGGTACGGCGGCCCTCGTCCTGGCGGTCGGCGTCGTCGGCCGAGCACAGTTCGGAGACCCGCAGAGCGCCGGTGAACAACAGCCCGACGGCCAGAGCATCACGCACGTCGGCCGCGGCCGCGAGGATTGCCGTGATGGCTTCAGCCTGAAGGACGCGGGCCAATGTTGCCTTGCGGCCGCGGCGGACCTTCGGGCGGTGATCATCGTCGGGGATTGGGGAGACCACCGGGAAACCCCAGCCCGCGGCGTACCGGTAGAGGCTGGACAAGGCCGACAGCCGCCGGGCGATCGACGACTCAGCAGCGCCGGCATCCTCCTGACGGGTAAGCCACATCGTCAGCTCACCGAGGTGAAGGTCCAGAGCGAACCGTTCACGGCCTAGCTCGCGCCAGGCCGAGTCCGCCCACAGCAGCAGATCGTCGGCGTACGCGATGCGCGTCTGCGCGGTCGCCCGGCGGGTCCCGCCCAGCCACAGCACCGCCAGCGCGGTCTCCTCAAGCGTCAGCGCCTCGACCAAAAGGTCGTACCGGTCAACCGGTACGACTTACCGGTCCGCGCCGATCGGCCGGCGGGCACCCAGGACCCGGCGTACTGCGGTCTCCGTCGCCGCGTCTGGGCAGGGCTGCTCGGCTGCTGGTCGCTCCGAGAGGCTTCTGGATGCCAGTTCGAGCGCGTCAGCGTGCTGATGGTCCACAACAGAAAGGCTCGATCACTTAATAGGGATTATGCGTCTCCAGTTTGATGGTGGCTGTCTCGTCGCTGCACGGCCTTAGCGAAAGACAAAGACACCCCGCGCACAAAGGGGCCGCCGGGTCGACCAGCCGATGACATCAGTAGCCGATGCTGGGCGCCATTTCGTGCGCTACCTGCAGGCGCTCGATGGGACTGTTCGTCTCTTGGGCTCGATGTGGGTTCCTCACAGGCCCATTTGTGGGCCGTTAGCTGAGTCCTGCGAGGAATGCTCCAATGCCTGCGACCGGCTCGATCGTCGCTTCCCAGGTCGTCTGTAGTCCGCGAGCGGACGAGTCTGGAGCAGCGCGTCGTGTAGCCGTTGGTGGCCGCCGGGCGGCTTCCACAGGCTGGATGGAGTATGGGCGCCTGGTAGTTCCACGGCTTGGACTCGGGGGAAGTTTGCGGACAGATCGCTGAGGCACTCAGCTGCCATCTGTTGTAGTGCTCGTCTGCTTCCGGTTGCGACGATCACCGTCGCGGTCAGCGTGTGGATGGCGAGCGTTCTGGCCTGGTCGACGGATAGGACGCCATCGCAGAGGGGGATGCCTACCCACCCTCCGCCTGCCAACCGGCTGATCCGCTCGATGGCGAAGGCGTCCAATGGGTCGTTGACCAGTACAGGCGTTGCTTCTACTGCGAGCAGATCGGATTGCTGGAAAGACGTTCCGAGCCACACCGCCACCAGCCGTGGGCAGGGCCCCGGACCGCCCGACCGGCAGCACCAGCGCTACTCCTTGCGGCTTCAACGCCAACAGGACCTGCTTGAGCCGGATGAATAGAAATGTTCCAGCCCGGTTCTGAGGGGAGGGCGGCGCAGCAATGCGCCGTCCTTACCCGACTCATCAGCCCACTGCTGATGAATATCGCTTTGCACGGGATGGAGACCGCTGCTGGTGTTCGGTACAAACCCTGGCGGTCAACGCGAGGGTGCCCAGCACCGGGCACGCCGGTGCTGGGTCAGGTATGCCGACGACCTGGTGGCGCTTTGCCACTCACGGCAACAAGCCGAGCAGGTCAAGGAACGCCTTGCCACGTGGCTGGCACCCCGAGGGCTGGCGTTCAACGAGGACAAGACGCAGATCGTGCACTTGTCCGAGGGGTTCGACTTCCTCGGGTTCACCGTCCGCCACTACCGCAACCCGGGAAAACTGCTGATCACGCCGTCGAAAGCCGCGGTCAAACGGTTCCGTGCACGTCTGCGCGCCGAGGTGCGCAGTCTTCACGGCACGCCCGCGGCGGCGGTGATCAGCAGACTCAACCCGATCCTGCGGGGGTGGCCGCGTACTACCGAACGGCTGTGTCCAAGAAGGTCTTCAACGACATCGACTCCTCCCTGTGGTGGACGATGTTCAAGTAGGGCAGACGCCAACACAACACGAAGACCGGCCAGTGGATCGTGGACCGCTATTTCGGGCAGTTCAATTCGACCAGACAAGACCGCTGGATCTTCGGCGACCGGGAGACCGGCGCCTACCTGCGGAAACTGTTGTGGACGCCGATCCGTCGCCACAGGATGGTCAAGGCCGACGCGTCGCCAGACGACCCGGCCCTGACCGAGTACTGGCAACAGCGACGACGGCGCCGCCGGCCACCGGACACGCCAGCACCACTGCCCCGTCACCCTCGACGCCCCTAGGGACTTGCTTGAGCCGGATGCGGTGAAATCCGCACGTCCGGTTCTGAGGGGCCCCGGCCCGGCAACGGTCCGGGGCTACCCGACGACCAAGACCATGCTCCCGGTCATCAGTCCTTCATGGCCGTCCACCAGCTCACCGCTGTCACCATCATCGCTGACGCGGGGATGATCTCTGATGCCAACCAGCACGCGATCGACCACGCCGGACTGTCGTTCATCTTCGCCACGTTGATCCCCGAAATGCCTTACGTGGTGAAGAAGGGGCGCACAACCCACCCTGGTGAAGACTTCCCTGACGGGCACGTGTTCACCCAGCCCTGGCCCGCCACGCAGGCGCAGAAGGCCGCGGGACGTCGGGACAAGGTCAGCTACTACCAGTACCTGGCTGACCGGCCACGGCGGGCGCTGCGCGGCATCGACCAACAAAGTCGCCAAGGCCGAAGGCGCTGTCGCGGGCAAGGTCGCGGTGAAGCGCAACCGGTTCATCAAGCTCACCGGCACGAAGAAGTCGATCAACCGCGACCTCGAGACCAAGGCCCGCAGCCTGGCCGGCCTGAAGGGCTACACCACCAACATCAACAACCCGACCGCGGACTTCGTGATCGGCGCCTACCACCAGCTGTGGCGCGTCGAGGAAAGCTTCCGGATGTCCAAGCACGACCTCCGGGCGACCGATCTACCACCACAAAAGCGAATCCATCGATGCCCACCTCACGATCGTGTTCGCCGCCCTGGACATCACCCGATTCATCGAGGACCGGAACGGCTGGTCGATCAAGAAGTTCATCCGCACCGCACGCCGCTACCACACCGTCCGAATCCGCGCCGGCCAGCACATCCTCACCGCCGAAGACCCACTGCCCACCGACCTACGCGACGCCCTCGCCCAGATCACCTGACCGAACAGTGCGCACTAAATTGATAAGACTCAGGTACCCGCAGGTCAGCGCGTTCCAGCCCCTGGAAATCTGTTCAAGTGACCCAACTCAGGACAGATGCCGCCACTGACCCCATTCGGCTTGACGCCGCGGCGCAACATCGCCAACGGCCCAACCGGGGGGCAGACTGGCCGGCACAGGCAGGACGCCGGTGCCGACCAGTCCGGGGTCAGTCCAGTGAGTAGTAGACAGTTGCTATCAGATCGGTGTCGCCATCAATGTCGATCTCTGGCCGAATCACAATATCTTTAATACCGTCATCCGTCAGACCGTCGATCTCCTCCAGATACCCAGCCAGGCTGCGAAGCAGGGCGGTTATCGCCAATGCCGGTTCCGCCTCATCCACCTTCCTGCTGAGCGAGAAATGAAGGCACGAATACTTGTCAACAGACATAGCTTATTCCAATCAGGCGGAGACTGGTCCACCGGTGACGAGGTTGATCATGACCCAGGCAATCACAATAGTGACACCGAGAGCGATAGCCACCCATTTCGCGATGCGCCTGCCATATTTGAGCACCCAGTTCCTGACCCGATTTAAAACCCTCTTCGTGAAGCCCTTCCTTTTCTTCTTCGGCGCAGTCTTCTTGTTATTTGCCCGCTTCTGCTTATTGCGATCGCCAGCATACTTCTCCTGCTTTACGATCTTCTTCCTGGCGCGCCTGTAGTCTTCGTCAACGAACGGCTTGCCCTGCTTATGGTTGGTCCACGCGCGCCATTCGGCCTCAGTCAACCCACTCGGTCGCCCGCTTCCGTGCCGGTCGTCCGGATCCATCTTGCCGGACAGGTCGGCGCGGTTGACGCTGTCGGAGGGGTAGGCGTAGGCGTTCGGATTGCCCCCAACTACCGGGTCGACCGACGTAAACAGGCCCGATGTGGGGTTGTAAAGCCGGACGCCCATTAGGGTCAGGCCGGCTCCGCTCACGGCCCGTTGATGAGCTCCGAGCCAGCCATAGTCGAGAAGTCCTGTCCTACTGCCTGCGACTGGGGCATTGCCGTATTCGTCGAAGTTGCTCCAACCCGCGATCGATGCTGCTTGTCCGCCAGGAGGCAGTCCGACCGTTGTGACAACGTCACCATGCGGGTTCGCCAGGGTCAGATTTGCAATGCCAGATTGGTCGACCGTGAGCGTTAGGGCGTCACCGACCATCTCCGCGTAGCGCTGGGTGGACGCATCTTGAGTAACCCACGTTGGATTGTCAGAGCCGTCAGTGTAATGACGGATTGTCTGAGTGCTCGATTCCGCAGTGATCGCTGTCTCCACTGACCGACGGTCGAGTGCGTCCAACTCGAACGTTGTCGTGGTACCGCCTTGAGTGATGCTGCGTGCCAGATCATCGTCATAGTAGTTGAGGCCAATGTCTCCGGTCGCCGAGTTCGGAGCATCTGAGGCCGGGATTTTGACCGTGCGACCGAGTTGGTCGTATGTATACGATCCAGAGCCGTTGGCACCGGAAACGGGGCGGTCGGCCGTATCGAAGACTCGGGCGATTGTCGATGCCCCATCCGTCGTGCACGAACCATCCGGACTTGTCCCGGCGGTCGACTTGCTCTGACGATTGTCGTTGCGGTCGAAGCTATAGGTGCGAGTCGTGCACGGGACCTGCGCTGGGTCCGTCATGTCAGCTCCCGAACTGGGAGCGGTCCGGTCGTTGACCTGCGTCAGGCGACTGGCGTTGTCGTACGTGTAGCGCCGATCGTAAGGTAGCGCACCACCGGTTGGGCTGGTAAACGCAACTCCATCAGGCGTCCACTCGTGAGTGATACGGCCAGTTACGTCATTCTCGACCGACCAAGAGAGCCAGTCCGCCGTCTGTGTTGTTGTCGACCCGTCGCCGTTCTGAGTCGTGACCGGGCCGGCGTAGCGTCGCCCGGTGGATTCCCCGCTGGCATCGGTGTCGTCGTACTGCCAAACGCCGCCTGGCAGCTTCTGCATCGCCAGCGACCCGTCAGATTCGTACGCGCCTTGGGAGGTCCAGGTCGATCCCCCGGTCATGACGTCGACCCGGGTTACCAAGCCGCGGCGCTCCATCTTTCCATCGGCGTCGACGCCGTCGTAGGTGTAGGTTGTCGAGCCGTTGGCATCGGTCGCCCTCGCAACGTAACCCGCCGCGTCATAGGTCGTGACGGCAGCGCCCTCACCCGACGGCTGATATGAGACCTCCCGTGCCCAGGCATCTCGCCCCGTTGTCACGCTGCTCGAGATCGACCCATCCGCCTTGTATGCGGTCTCTGTCGCTGGTTCACCTGTCGCGGCGTCGTACCTCGTGATCTTCATGGTGTTCGGCGTGGAGGAAGCAAGGCCGGTCACAGCAGTTCCGGTGGATTCGGCGCGACCATCGGCAAGATACGTGGTCGTGGTCGTTCTCTTGACCGCACCAGACACCTCTTCGACGACGGTCGGCGCCAGGAGATAGCTGTACGCCTTCGTCGTTGTCGCGGGGAGGGTCGGCGTCGGTCCCGAGGCGGACGTCGGCTGCGCGGCCGGATAGGTCTTGCAGACCTGACCGGCCCATTCCGGCCGCAGACCACACTCCGGGGTCCCGCTCTGAGCGCCGCTCGAGTAGTAGGCGGTCTTTGTCGTCCCAGCGTCCGTACCGCTGGAGGCCGGCTGTCTGGTTTCGATCACCCGGCCATCACCGTCGTACCGCGTCAACTTCACAATGTCACTGGAACTGTTGACGCCATCGAGGTCGACGTCGTTGATGGACTTCCCTATTCTCCCTTGAGCCCACCCATCGGCGTCTCCTGCGACCGGCGCGGAGTAGTCGGTCAGCGTCCGGCCAGTGATCTCGATGTCGGCCTTGGTCCCTGGGTCCTGCGCGTAGGACGTCTCCGACGTAGCGAGCCGGTAAGGCAACGAAGTACTGGGATTCAGTCCGCCGTTGGGAGCTCCCTGGTCGAACGTCGTCCGAGTGTGCGGGCGAACCCAAGCGACGCTGCCGTCCTTGAGCGCAGCAAATCGCGCCGGCCCGTAGAAGTCGGTCACCAATGTTCCGGCTGGAGTCATCACAGCGTCGCCGCCTGCGTTCTTGATCTCCGAGTTGTAGACCGTCGTGGACGCAAGCTGATCTGCTGTCGCTCCGGGAGTGAGGTTGCCGTCGATAATCAACCGCAGAGCACGCTCGTCGAGCTCACGAACTGTATTGCCCTGGTCATTGTAATCGATGGAAGTGTATTGCCAATCGCCTGCGCCGTACTTCGCGGAGTTAACCGTGTACCCAGCAGCGTTGGCGTAGTGCAACTCTGCGTACTGCCAGTCCTCCGCCGTCGGCGCGCCTGCAAGCGGGCGGTCCGGGCTGAAGACCGCAAAGCCCCTTGCCGGGACGGACCGCTGGTTCCAACGGGCTACTGAGGCAATGCTCATATCGGGCAGGCCGCTGCCAGACAACGGTACGTCGTAAACGTACTTGCCCAGAACAGCGACGCCTCCGCTCGGATCGCCTGCAGGGCGCTCACGCTTGACTGTGTCGAGTTTCAGGCGGCCGTCCACACTCAAGTAATCGAACTGGTAGGGGATCTCCCCTGCCGGCTTGATTGTGGACAAGACCCCGGCAGCGTTATAGCCGTATTCAGTCGACAAGCCCGATCGCGGATCGGTGATTTTCGCCAGTTGAGCGTTGGCGTCATAGGCGTAGGTCGCGACGACGAACGATTCGACGTCTGCACCGCCGGCCTTTGCCGGGTTGTATGTGTCCAGCCATACTTTACTGAGTCGAACCTGTCCTGGTTTCGGAGTCGTGTACTCGAAGCGTAAGGCGCGACAGCCCGCCTTCATCCCGCCCAGTGGAGCCGATGCAGAATAGGTCCCACACGTCACTCCCTCTGGCACAGGCGCCAAGATGCGCGCAATGCGGCCACCATCCCCGTAGGCGTACGTCGTCTCAGACGCCGATCCCACCTCGGCGACAGCGGTAGGCCGAAACACCGTTTCTCCGGCCGCAGTCGGGAGCGAACTGGGCGACCAGGTCGTGACGGTGCCGTCCTCCTCTGTGTAGGACACCACAGTGGCGGCACCAGAACCGCTCACGCTGAGACTCGAGGTTGTCTGTGCTGTTGCCTCGTCGAGGGCGACCCACTTGCCGACCTCGAAGATCGCAGAGGTGCGACGCTTTCCTGAAGGTCCTTCGAAGACCTGCGCAGCGCCTTCCTCGTCCTGTAGAACCAGGGTTCCGTCGAGGCGTGTGGAGTCGATGAGTCGCATGCCTGCGGCACCGACGTCGGCTCCGTCGAACTCTGCGACCCAGCCTGGTCCGAAGACCCCGGTGACCTGATTTCCCGGCGATTCGTACGTTGTGTGCGATCGCGAGATCGTCATATCCCCGAGATAGCCCGGCACGGAGACATCTGTGGATGACGTATTGAATTCTCCTGTCCACAAAGCGACCTGACCCGGCCCCGCGTCGGCGACTGGGAAGCCGCTGCCGAAGGCATGCGGAAGCCGCTGGACGGTTGTCCCCGGGGCCTGCGACCAAGTGCACTGCTCAGCGGTGCCGTACAGGAAGCAGACCTGGACGTCGAGCTTCACAGGAACCCGCGGGTTCAGCGGAGTGGCCTCGATGGTCGCGGTGTCGGGATTGAAGTCCAGGTTAACGTCGGACTCGGCATTCATCGTGTCCCACAGTGTGTCGACCGTGACCCCGCCAGCACCATTGTCAGTGACCGGAACCTCGGTCGAGTCGTTCCAACCGACCAAGTCGTCCGAACCGCCATATCCGGAGACGCGCCATTTCACCTTGGCCTTGACCGATGATGCGGTTCCCTTTGGCGGACCTGCGGCGGTGATGTGGATGTCGTCAGCGGCCGTGATCCGGGGGCTCGCGGACGGTGACGTGAGTGTCGTACCGCCCCAGCCGAGCTTATAGGTCACGCCAGCCGACAGCTTGCCCGCCGGGGTCTCGGCCTGGGTCACGATCGTGTGCAGGCCAGCCTGGTTCTTCGGGAAGATCACGTCCCACTTCGCGACCGCCGAGTCGCTCGACGGGGTGATCTTGATCTGTCCCTCGGCGCCACCGACCGGGTTCGCGGACGGGCGCTTGCCGTCGATGACGACGCGCAGATGGCCGGGGGCGTTGTACCCGTTACCGGTCGCGGTGAGCGTGCACTTCACGTCCGCCGTCGGAGCCGTGTCCTGCCACGTGTTGTTGCCGTACGGAGCCGGGCATGAAACCACGGGAGAGGCAGGCGTCGTCGCTCCGGTGCGCAGACGCTGGTTGTAGCTCACCCACGGACCGTCCAGGCGGCCGTCGTTCGCCTTCGCCCGGATGTAGAGCAGCGTGTTATCCGGAAGGTCGGTCGAAGGGCGGCAACCCGCCGTCGTGGCGGAGGCGTAGATTGACGACGTACAGGTCCCCTTGACGCTGAGGGTGGAGCCCGAACCGGTGTAGAACTCGAAAATGTACTTCAGCGTATTCCCGTCCGGATCGGTCGCCTTTGTGCGCACCCACGGACGCAAGGTCGACGAATACAACGCTGAAGAAGTCTCACCCGGAGCCGCATATGCGACTGCCTCGGACGGTTCCGCTGTCGCCGGAGCGTTCGGTGGACGGTTCCACGTGAACGATACCGACGGATCGGTCTCCGACTCCATCGACCTGAACCGCTTGTACGCCGTCGCATCCGACTCATCGGCCGCCTCCAATACAGCACCGACCGTCCCCGCCGGAGTCGTCGACCAGTACCGCGCCAGAGCCGTCATCGGGATGCTGATGCGGCCCGCCGCGCAACCCGAAAAACCCTTCGCAGCACTCACAGACCCCGACAACGTCGGTGAAATCTCGGGCTGTTTCTTCCACGTGGTGTCCGGCGATGCTGGAGCCGCGCCATACAGATTCACGACCGTCGGCGTACAGGTCGTCGCGGCGTCTTGATACAACGAGAAGGCCGCCGAAACTATGTCTTTCGACCGGAACGGCGCCGTACCGAAGTTGAAGAAGGCCCTGTTCTGATGGGTCCCGTTCCGCCCAACCTGCAACTGCGTCAATGACGACAGATCTGTCTCCACGCTCGTCTGCACGAACGTATCGAATGCCGGCGAAGCCGTGCCAGCCACGTATGTCGGGTCTACTGTGACTGGGAAGGCACGACCGGGGTCCATGAACCACTCCGCGTTCGGAGCGACCACAAGCGTCGCCTTACCCGGAGCGACCTGCTCCACCGACACATTCACGACCGTCTTGTTGACCGGCTCACCCGTGACCGGGTCCTTCGCGGCGTCCCACATGTAGGCCACCGGGATCCGTGACCTTACGACGTTCTTCGCGTCGACGAACTCGACCACGCCCGACTTCGCTGCACGGGCCGTGAGCCCCTTCGTCCGCAGCGGAAAGCGCCAGACCGGAGCCGACTCCGGCCGCGTCTTCACGACAAAGTCGGCCTCGAATCCGTTGCGTCGCGCATCGAGCGCCAGATCAACGCCCGGCTGCACCTCGCCGTACGTCGCCTTCGTCCCGTCGACCGAAGGTTCCGGCAGTCGGAACGGCGCCAGCCACTCCATCAACCCGCCGTTGGCCGAAGCAGCCGACGCGAACACCCCACCCGGCCCCGCCGTGCGCTTGCCCAGCCTCAGTCCAAGCTTGTGTCCCTTAGGGGCAACTGTCCCGTCCGTGGCCTTGGCGAGATCCAGATCGACAGATCGCCACTGCCCGGACGAATTCCTGAACCGCACCGGCGCCATATGCGCCTCGGTTGTCATCGTGCCGTCCGGGTTCGCCCAGGTTGTCGCGGTCTCCGACCGCATGGATTCGACCTCGATCCTGGTGCCCTGCGATCTGGCCGTCACCATCGCCGAAACGGGGTCCGGACGCGAAGTTACCTTGGCCACCTCAAGTACACGAACCTCAGCGTATGCCGGCAAGTTCACATGCAGAGCCACAAGTATCGAGGCAAACGCTACGACCAGTGCCACCACCCGTGGGAACCACTGCACACGAGCGCGTTGAGAGCGATCTAAGACGTACACGACACACCTCACCTCATGCCGGCCAAGGGACAGTCTCGACGACGGGACATTCGTCGAGAGTGGCCAGCAGCCGCTGCATCGTCCTCTCACACCGCGCCGTTACAGGATTTGCATCAAGCTGCAGTGCATGTTGTCAACATCACACGCACGTGCCGGCCGGGTGAGGGCTGTTGCGGCTGGCAATTATCGATACCGCCGGCGCCATCAGCGACGCGCTGGGGCTGCCGCTGCGAGCGGAAGAGGCTCCATGAACTTCAAGGATCAAGACTCGGGCGAGCCACGATGAACGGTCCGTGTGCAACCGAGCAATGACGTCCAGTCACGAAGCCGGCGCAGGGCGAGTGGCAGGTCTCGATGGAAGGCCACGGGGTCCGTTGGGGCTGCATCTTCTTGGTAGCAGGCTTCCCAGAGGTTGTGCCTCCGCGGCGAGTCGGCGGACGGGCGGGTGCACTTCGTATCGGCCTCGAACTCCGCTGATCACTGGCCGTTTACTGACCACTTTGAGTGGCAAGCATTGGTCCACGATGAGAATCAACGACAACTATCAACCATAGTTTCCGCAGGTCATGGTCATGTTCAGACCACTTTGGCAGGTGTTGAGATGTCTGGCGGGGCAAAGCGGTGGTTGGGGGTTCGAGTCCTTCGCTGGCTCTCAGATCAAGCAACCTCAGCTCTTTGCTGCGACGCTGCGTCCGGGAAGCCTCTGGTTCATCGGTGTAACGAGCGCTGATGCATCACCGACACCACGGACCCGAACTCGCCAACCGGTGGACGGCGGTCTCCGAAGGGGGGCGACGGCCGAGAACTGTCGGTGACGGCACCTATGTTCTCCGTTATGAGATCTTCTTCGAGCCGGGGACGATACCGCGCGGGCTGTGGTCTGGCCGGTTGCTCATCAGGGTCCGACCCGCGGTCGTCGAAGCTGGAGGCCGAAATCTTCAACCTGCTCGACTTCATGATCGGTGGAGGCGCGCAAGACGTTCGGTTCCCGTGGGACGGGCGGCTTCGGATCGACATGCTCTTCGAGCTGCCGTCCAGGTTCCGGCTGGCGGTCGAGTACGACGGAGCATATTGGCACCAGGGCAAAGAGTCTTCCGACATCGCAAAAGCAGAACGCCTGGTCGACAGTGGGTTTGTCCACGCCGTCGTCCGCCTCCGAGAGAGCCCGCTGCCGACATTGTCGAGCCTGGATGTCGCCGTACCGCCGAACGCAAGCAGTCGAACCGTGGCGCAGCTCGCGCTCCTTCACATGCTTCACACGTTCACCGGTCCACTGGCCTATCGGGAGTACGAGATTCGAGCCTTCCTTGAAACGGCGCCTGAGCCGCCTCCGCGGTCAGCCATTGTGTGCCGCCGATGCCTCAAGACAGGAATCCCAGCTCGTGCACGTCACAACCAGAGACTGTTCACGGAACGGGCAGCCCAGTGGTGACGAGATGAGGCATCAGGGGCACCTACGCGGCGATAGATCTCCACGGTCCGGATGCCTTTGGTGACTCTGCCAGCCGGACAGACCAGACCGGCTAGTGTCGCGTGTCATTAATTAGGTGACGGTTGGGGTTGGGGTTGGGGTTGGGTGAGAATGGGGTATGCCGAACCGTCCTGCTGCTGCGCTGGTGCTTCGTGAGGGTGATCGGGAGCGGTTGGTGTCGTTGACTCGGTCGACGTCGGTGCGGGCTGGGTTGGCTGTGCGGGCGCGGGTGGTTTTGCTGGCTGCTGAGGGGGTCGCGAACACGGCGATTGCGGAGCAGGTGGGGTTGTCTCGTCCGAAGGTGATCGGGTGGCGGCAGCGTTACGAGCGCAGTGGTATGGCGGGTTTGGATGATGCGGATCGGTCGGGCCGGCCGCGGCTGATCGATCACAAGATGATCGTGGCCGAGACGTTGAAGCCGCCGCCGAAGAAGCTGGGTGTGACGCATTGGTCGTCTCGGTTGCTGGCCGAGCGGCTGAAGATCGGCAACGCGACAGTGGCCCGGGCCTGGCGTGCCTATGGGGTGCAGCCGTGGCGTAGTGAGACGTTCAAGTTCTCCACCGATCCCGAACTGGTTGCCAAGGTCACCGATGTGGTCGGGTTGTATCTGGCGCCGCCGGACAACGCGATCGTGTTGTGTGTCGACGAGAAGTCCCAGATTCAGGCGTTGGACCGGACCCAGCCGATGCTGCCGATGCAGCCAGGCCTGGCCGAGCGCCGCACCCATGACTACGTCCGGCACGGCACCAGCACCCTGTTCGCGGCACTGGAAATCGCCACCGGAACGGTGACCGCGGCCTGCAAACCCAGGCACCGCCACCAAGAGTTCCTGGCCTTTCTCAAACAGGTCGCCCGCGCCTATCCCGACACCGACCTGCATCTGGTGATGGATAACTACGCCGCCCACAAGCGCCCCGAGATCAAGGCATGGCTGGCAGCCAACCCACGGATCCACACGCACTTCACACCAACGTCTGGATCGTGGCTCAACCTGGTCGAGGTCTGGTTCGGCATCATCGAACGCCAAGCCATCCGCCGCGGCACCTTCAGATCCGTCCGCGACCTCAACGCCAAAATCCGCACCTTCGTCGACGGCTGGAACGACCGCTGCCACCCCTTCGTCTGGACCAAAACACCCGACCAGATCCTCAAGAAGGCCAACCGTCACCAAACTTCAGAAACGGTCCACTAGCACCTGAACACGTCATCGGTGTCGCTCAGTCAAAAGCGCTGATGGCCAACCGTTGAGCTCCTCCAGATCCCTTGAGTTGGAGGTTCGATGGCGTACGTAAAGGATCAGTGGACGCGGCCTGTTAAGCAGGCTGATGGGACAGTTGTGCGGGAGCGGAACGAGAAGCGGTGGGGGAAAGGAAAGCGCTGGCTCGCCGTGTGGATCGGGCCGGAGGGGAAGGAGGTTTCGGCGGCGTTCGATACGAAAACCGTGGCCAGTCGCCATGGGTCGGCGATGGAGACGGATCGGGAGCGCGGGGAGTATGTCGATCCGCGGGCCGGGAAGGTGCGACTGGAAGAGGTAGGGACGGCATGGTTGAGGTCGCGTTCGGTCGATCCGTCCAGCGACATCCAGTACGAGTCGAAATGGCGGCTGCATGTCGAGCCAAGGTTCGGGAAGCGATCGGTCGGAACCATACGGCCGTCAGAGATCGCCGAGTGGGTCCGGGCGCTGACTGAGCAGTTCGGCACGTCCACAGCGCGGACCGCGTTCCTGGTCCTGTTCGGGTGTCTCGAACTGGCGGTCGAAGACGGGACGCTCAAGCGAAACCCGGCGCGGTCCAAGACCGTGAAGAGGCCGCCGGTGCCCGATTCGGAGATCCTCGTCTGGCCGGAGGAGACGGTGGACGCGATCGTGGCGGCGCACCCGCCGCAGTTTCGGCTGGTTCCGATCGTCGGCGGCGGCGCTGGACTGAGGCAGGGAGAGATCTTCGGGCTCTCAGTGGAAGACTTCGACTACGAGGCGAAGGTCATCTGGGTACGGCGCCAGGTCAAGAAGCTCGGCAAGGACTTCGTGTTCGCGGCACCGAAGAACGATCGAGTCCGGAGTGTCCCCATGTCGGACGAGGTCGCCGAGTTCACTAGAGCCCACATCGAGGAGTTCGGCGCTACGGAGGTAACGCTCCCGTGGGAAAACTGACCGGCGACCCGCGGACGGTCCGGCTCATCTTCACCTGGAACGACGGGAAGCAGATCCGTGCTCGCAACTACGACGAGCAGATCTGGAAGCCCGCCCTGTGCACGGCTGGCGTCATCCCGCCGCCGACGCGAGACGCTCGAGGGCGCCGGCACTTCGTGACCGACAGGCGAACTGGCCTGCACGCTCTTCGGCACCACTACGCGAGCGTCTCGCTGAACGACGGCGTCAACATCAAGGAGCTAGCGATCTACCTCGGCCACCGCGACTCCGGCTTCACACTACGCATCTACACCCATCTTCTGCCGTCGTCTCACGACAGAGCACGCCAGGCCATGGATCGCCGGATGGCGCGCATGCGTCGGCGGCTGACGGAGCAGTCACGGAGCAGGGTCTCGCCAGCCCGTGATTATCCGCTGGACGCCGATCTTCCCGACCATGGCCCGAACCTCGCCTGACCTGCGGAAACGTCCTCAGACAAGCCCCTTGAGCAACTGGCGGGCCATGACGATGCGCTGGACCTGGTTGGTGCCTTCGTAGATCTGGGTGATCTTGGCGTCGCGCATCATGCGTTCGACGGGGTAGTCGTGGGTGTAGCCGTAGCCGCCGAGGAGTTGGACGGCGTCGGTGGTGACGGCCATGGCCACGTCGGAGGCGAAGCACTTGGCGGCGGCGCCGAAGTAGGTCAGGTTGGCGTCACCGCGCTCGGACTTGGCGGCGGCCGCGTACGTGAGCTGGCGGGCGGCCTCGATCTTCATGCCCATGTCGGCGAGCATGAACTGCAGGCCCTGGAACTCGGCGATCGCCTTGCCGAACTGCTTGCGCTCCTGGACGTAGCCGAGGGCGTAGTCGAGGGCACCCTGGGCGATGCCGAGGGCCTGGGCGGCGATCGTCACGCGGGTGTGGTCGAGGGTGGCCATCGCGGTGCCGAAGCCGGTGCCGGGGTCGCCGATCAGGCGGTCGACGGGGATCCGGACGTTGTCGAGGTAGACCTCGCGGGTCGGGGAGCCCTTGATGCCGAGCTTCTTCTCCGGGGCGCCGAACGAGACGCCGTCGTCGGACTTCTCCACGACGAACGCCGAGATGCCCTTGGAGCGGGCGTCGGGGTCGGTGACCGCGAAGACGGTGTAGTACTCACTGACGCCGGCGTTGGTGATCCAGCGCTTCACGCCGTTCAGCACGTAGTGGTCGCCGTCGAGCACCGCGCGCGTCTTCATCGACGCGGCGTCCGAACCGGCCTCGGGCTCGGACAGGCAGTAGGAGAACATCGCGTCACCGGCGGCCACCGGCGGCAGGTAGGCCTGCTTGACCGCGTCCGAACCGGACAGCAGCAGCGGCAGCGAACCGAGCTTGTTGACGGCCGGGATCAGCGAGGTCGAGGCGCAGGCCCGGGCGACCTCCTCGATCACGATCACCGTCGCGAGTGCGTCCGCCCCGGCGCCGCCGTACTGCTCGGGGATGTGCGGGGCGTGGAAGTCCGAGGCCTTCAGCGCGTCGTACGACGCCTTCGGGAACTCGGCCAGCTCGTCCACGTCACCGGCATGCGGGGCCACCTTGGCGTCGCAGACGTCGCGGACGGCCTCCCGGATCGCCTCGTGCTCCTCGGACAACGCGTACAGGTCGAATGAGTTACTCACGAGTCACATGGTACGACGAATGCCGCCGTACCGGGAGTTGCCGAATGCGCGAAGTGACGAACAGCGCACGGTCCGGAACCCCGTTGGCCATGAGCCGGTCACCGGGCGATAACCGCGGTCGGTAGAGTCCCCGGCATGAGTGAAGCGACCTCCCGCCCGCTGCGGATCGCCGTGATCGGCACCAACTACCTCGGCGCGAACACCGCGGCCGGGATGGCCGAGTTCGGCTTCGACGTCGTCGGGGTCGAGATCGACGAGCACCGGCTGAAGCTGCTGAACGACGGCAAGGCTCCGTTGTACGAGCCCGGCCTGGACCCGCTGCTGAAGAAGCACGTCGACTCCGGCCGGCTCCGGTTCACCAAGGACTACACCGAGATCGGCGACTGGGCCGACGTGTACTTCGTCTGCGTCGGCACCCCGCAGCTCGAGGGCAGCGAGGCCGCCGACCTGTCCCAGGTGCACTCGGTGGTCTCGATGCTCGCGCCGCTGCTGACGAAGCCGACGCTGGTGGTCGGGCGTTCCACCGTCCCGGTCGGCACGTCGAAGGTCGTCGAAGCGCGGTTCCACGCCGAGGCCCCGGCCGGGACGGGGGTGGAGATCGCCTGGCAGCCGGAGTTCCTCCGCGAGGCGCACGGCGTCGACGACACGCTGCACCCGGATCGACTGGTGTTCGGCGTACAGACCTCAGCGGCGGAAGAGCGGCTGCGCGAGGTCTTCGCGACACCGATCAGCGAGGGTACGCCGGTGGTCGTGTGCAACCTGCCGACCGCCGAGCTGGTCAAGGGCGGCGCGAACGCGTTCCTGGCCACGAAGATCTCGTTCATCAACGCGCTGGCCGAGATGGCCGACGCGACCGGCGCGGACGTCACCCAGCTGGCCGACGCGCTCGGCTACGACAAGCGGATCGGCCGCGGCATGCTGAACGCCGGCCCCGGGTACGGCGGTGGCTGCCTGCCGAAGGACCTGCGCGCGTTCATGCACCGGGCCGGTGAGCTCGGCGTCGAAGAGGTCATCACGCTGCTCCGCGAGGTCGACGACATCAACCAGCGGCGCCGCGCCAGCCTGGTCGACCTGGTCCACGAGGTCCTCGGCGGCGTCTGGATCGGCAAGAACGTGACCGTCCTCGGAGCCGCCTTCAAGGCCGGTACGGACGACGTCCGCGACTCGCCGGCGCTCGACGTGGCCGGCCGGATCTCGCTGCACGGCGCCACGGTCACCGTCTACGACCCGGAAGCGATGGAGAACGCCCGCAAGGTCCGCCCGACCCTGCGCTACGCCTCCACAGCCGCCGAGGCCTGCGTCGGAGCCCACGCCGTACTGCACCTGACCGAGTGGCCCGAGTTCCGCGAGCTCGACCCAGCCGCCCTCCGCGGTGCCGTCGAGTCCCCCGTGGTCGTCGACGCCCGCCTCCTCCTCGACGCCCCCACCTGGCGCGCCGCCGGCTGGACCTACCGGGCCCCCGGCAAGCCCTGACCCACCCACCGCCAGACCACCGCGCCGACTGCCTGTGCCACGGGGTGGGTTCACCCGGGACGTTGTGGGTTTTGCACTCGCATGCGGGTCCAGAATCCACAAGCTGATGGGGTAACCCATCAGATGGGGGCGGTCAGGAGACGGTGGCGGTGCGGATTACTCGGCGGGAGAGGGCTACGGCGCCGATGAGGGCTACGGCGATGCCGATGCCCAGGCAGACGCCGGTGATGCCGACCGGCTGGTCGGAGATCCAGCCGAGGAGCGGGTTCATGATGACCAGGGCGAGGCTCTGGCAGAGGACGATGACGGACTGCAGGCGGGACTGGTAGTTCCGCTCGACCGAGTTCATCAGCAGCGGCAGGACGTGACCGGTGAAGGCGCCGACGCCGATTCCGCTGATGATGGCGGCCGCGATGGTGAGCGGGATCGAGTCGACCATCGACAGCCCGATGTACCCGATCGCGGCGCAGAACAGGCCGAGCATCGCGACCACACCCGGCCGCTGGAACGCACCCTTCACCAGGATCCGCACCGAGACCACGCCGACCCCGAGACTGCGGGTGGCGATCACCAGGCCGGCGGTCTTCGCGTCCCACTCGTGGTGACGAGCGAGCAGCGGCAGGACCAGCGAGTCCATCGGCATCAGCAGACCGGCCGCGAGCGTCATGGTGATCAGCAGCGCCCTGGTCAGCGGCTTGCCGAAGGCGATCCGCAGCCCCTCGGCGATCGACTTGAAGATGCCCGCCTGACTCGGCGGGGCCGCGGCGGTCGAGGTCCGCAGCACGAGCAGTACGACGATCATGATCGCGAAGGTGATCGCGTCGAACGCGGCGGCCGCGGTCAGCCCGGACCACGTGACGAGGATGCCGCCGACCGCCGTACCGGTGACTGCGAACACGACCCCGGTGACCTGGAAGCTGGCCAGCGCCCGCGGGACCTGCTGCGGCGGGACGAGCAGGCGCGGCATCGCGCGTGACGACGGCAGGAAGAACGCGTCGATCACGCCGACCACGAGCGCCAGGCAGACGAGCAGCCAGACCGGCTCCTCGACCGCGAGAGTCGCCGGAACCAACGCGGCGGTGACGACGAACATCGCCGTACAGCTGATCAACAGGACGCGCGGTGCACCGAAGCGGTCGCCGACCGCACCCCCGACCAGGAGCAGCGCAGCGCGCGGTGCGGCGGCGAGCAGCAGGATCAGGCCCGCAACGCTGCCGCCGTGCTTGCTGGCCGACCAGCCGATCGCGAAAGTGATCGTCAGGTCACCGAGCAGCGACACGGCAGCACCGAACAACCAGATCCAGTAACGGACCGGTATGCGCTGCGTATCCGAATCAGCGGGCGGAGTCACGATCGACGACCTTAGACGACAATTGGGTGGGATCTGACGACTACCCCACGAAGCCGGTGAAAAACCGGCTACGGGTCACGATTTACGCAGCTCTGTCGCCCCATCACGCACAGTAGCGCCCTTCGCGCGGGCCAGCTCGGCCAGCGACTCCTGGAAAGCGATCATCCTGTCCCGCAGCTTCTCGTCCGAAGCGGCCAGGATCCGTACGGCGAGGAGCCCCGCGTTCTTGGCGTTGCCGATCGAGACCGTGGCGACCGGAACGCCCGCCGGCATCTGCACGATCGACAGCAGCGAGTCCATCCCGTCGAGGTACTTCAGCGGCACCGGCACCCCGATCACCGGCAGCGGCGTCACCGACGCCAGCATCCCCGGCAGGTGCGCGGCCCCGCCGGCGCCGGCGATCAGCACCTTGAGACCCCGCTCGTGCGCTGACCGTCCGTAGTCGATCATTTCGGCCGGCATCCGGTGCGCGGAGATCACATCTGCCTCAAAGGGCACGTCGAACTCGACACACACCTCAGCAGCCGCCTTCATCGTCGGCCAGTCCGAATCCGACCCCATCACAATCCCAATCACAGCGCAGTCCCTACTCGTCGATCGTGCCGGTCAGATAAGCCGCCGCGTGCCGCGCCCGCTCCCGCGTCTCTTCCAGATCGGAGCCGTACGCCGTGACGTGGCCGACCTTGCGACCCGGCTGCACCGACTTCCCGTAGAAGTGAACCTTCAGCCCCGGGTCGCGCGCCATACAGTGCAGCAGCCCGCGGTGCATGTCCTCGACATCGCCGCCGAGCACGTTGACCATCACCGTGTACGGCGCTCGCGCGGCCGGCGAGCCGAGCGGCAGATCGAGCACCGCGCGGAGGTGGTTCTCGAACTGCGAGGTGACCGCGCCGTCGATCGACCAGTGGCCGGTGTTGTGCGGCCGCATCGCGAGCTCGTTGACGAGCAGCCGCCCGTCGCGCGCCTCGAACATCTCGACCGCGAGGATGCCGACCACGCCGAGCTCACCGGCGATCCGCAGCGCGGTCTGCTGCGCCTGCGCAGCCTTCTCCGGCGCCAAGCCCGGCGCCGGTGCCGTGACCTCGACGCAGATCCCGTCGCGCTGAACGGATTCGACGATCGGATACGCGACCGCCTGCCCGTGCGGCGAGCGGGCCACGATCGCCGACAGCTCGCGGACGAAGTCGACCTTCTCCTCGGCCAGGATCGGTACGCCGCTGCCGAACGCGACCGCGATATCGGCGTCGTCCGGCCCGTCGACGAACCAGACGCCCTTGCCGTCGTACCCGCCGCGGGTGGTCTTCAGGATGATCGGGAACCCACCGACCCGCTTGGCGAAGTCGGCCACCTCGGCGACCGACGAGACCACCTGGTGTGCCGGCGACGGCGCGTCGAAGGTGTCCAGCCGGCTCCGCATCACCGCTTTGTCCTGCGCGTGCACGAGCGCGTCCGGCCCCGGGAAAACCTTTACGTTCTCGGCCTCGAGCGCGCGGAGCAGATCGGTCGGCACGTGCTCGTGGTCGAAGGTGACCACGTCGCACCCGGCCGCGAACCGCCGTACCGTCTCGGGGTCGCGGTAGTCGCCGACCGGCGCGTCCGCCACCGCCTGCGCGGCCGAAACAGTGGGTCCCTCCGCGAGGACGCGGAGCTGAACACCGAGCGCGATCGCGGTCTCCTGCGTCATCCGGGCCAGCTGCCCGCCGCCGACCATGCCGACCACAGGAGTGCCGACCGGCAGTTCATCTCGGGAAAACTTCACGAACGCGAGCCTAATCTCCAGATATCAGCAGGCGTACGGCGGCCACCTGGGCACGCGGACGATTTCTGCCCGGGACCGGTCGCCCGGTACCGTGGAGAGGCCCCCCGCTGTTGCGGCTTGATCACAGAAAGTGCCGGAGACCGTTGAAGCTCGTCACCAAGTTGTACCGCCAGGTCGAGCACCTGGTGCACGAAGTGGCCAAGTTCGGTCTGGTCGGCCTGCTCGGTCTGGTCGTCGACCTCCCGATCTACAACTGGCTGGTCTTCGACAACCCGCTGGTGCTCGCCGACTCCGGTGAGGGCATGCTGCACCACAAGCCGCTGACCGCGAAGCTGATCTCCACCACGGTCGCCACCCTCGCGACGTACTTCGGCAACCGGTACTGGACGTGGCGGCACCGCGAGCGCACCGGCCTGCACCGTGAGTACGTGCTGTTCTTCGTGCTCAACGGCATCGGCCTGCTGATCGCCGCCGGCTGCCTGGCCTTCTCCCGCTACGTCCTGGACATGCACTCCTGGCTGTCCGACAACATCGCGGCCAACTTCGTCGGCCTGGGCCTCGGCACGCTCTTCCGCTTCTGGTCCTACCGCAAGTTCGTCTTCCGCGAAGAGATCGTCCTGGACGAGATCGAGCACCCGCACACCCCGGTGACCACCGCCGACGTGGAGTCCGACACGGGAGAGTTACCGGTCGTCCGCTGACGGACGCCGCACCCCTGGAGCTCGGCGAAACCTGTCGCCGAGCTCTTTTCGTTCGGCTACTAAACCGGTATATCTAAACCGGTCTAGTAATCGTGAGGCGAGAGGTGGGGCATGACCGATCTGTCACGCAGGACGTTCATCACCGTGGCCGGAGCCGGCCTGGCGGTGGCACTGGGGAACGCGGGACCGGCCGAGGCCGCCGCCGGCGCGGCCGGACCGGGCGGCATTCCGCCGGGCCCCTCGACGTACGGGTGGAACGCTCCGGACCTGCTGGAGTTCGATCCGGCCACCCATCCGTGGGCCCGGCACCTGCGCTGCCCGATCCCGGTCGCGCCGCGGATCGCGCCGTACGCGCCGACGCAGGCGCACCCGCGGCTGGATCCCGAGGTTCGGCTGTCGATGCTGAGCCACGACGACGCGGGCTCGGCCTACGAGGGCCGCAACCAGCCGATCGGGCTCGAGGGCCACGTCTACACGCACCGGTTCTGGCCGTACATCGACATCTGGGGCACCTGGCACGGTCAGGTGCTGCCGTCGGTGCCGGACGAGGTCGTCCGGGATCCGAACGCACCCGGCCGGTACTACGGCGTCGTCGACCTGCCGAACCCGGGCTGGACCGAGGCCGCGCACAAGAACGGCGCCCGGGCGATCGGCGGCTGGTTCTGGCCGCGTACCCAGGCGAACTTCGACGCGTTCCTCGAACAGCGCCCCGACGGCTCGTTCCCGGTCGCCGACAAGCTGATCGAGCTGCGGAAGTACTTCGGCTTCGACGGCCTGTTCATCAACCAGGAAGCCACCATCACCGCCGCGCAGGCGGACAAGCTGCGCAAGCTGTTCCTGTACCTCAAGCGGACCGATCCGGACTTCTATCTGCAGTACTACGACGCGGTGCTACCCGATGGCACGCTCGACTACCAGAACGAGCTCAACGCGCAGAACGTCGGCTGGCTGAGCGGCGGCGTCGACTCGATCTTCCTCAACTACGACTGGCCGCGCGTCGATCCGGACCTGAGCGGTAGCGCTCGGACCGCGACCGAGGCCGGCTTCGATCCGCGCACGGTCGTCTTCGCCGGGGCCGAGCACCAGATGGGCGGCTTCAACCCGCGCGAGATGTTCACCGACCTGACGCCGCCGCCGACCTCGTGGGCGCTGTTCGTCGAGAACCAGATCTGGGCGACCGCCGCCGGTCAGGGCGTGACCGCGACACCGGCCGGGCGAGCGACGTACCGGGACCTCGAGCAGCGCTTCTGGTCCGGCCCGACCGGCAACCCGTCGACGTCCGGGCGACTCGAGCCACGCACACCGCCGTACCGGACCGATGTGCTGAACTACAAGCGCTGGGACGGGGTCGCACACGCGATCGTCGAACGCTCCCCGTACGGCGCGTTGCCGATCGCGACCAGCTTCCAGATCGGGGTCGGCAGCACGTTCTTCCTTGCTGGCAAGAAGGTTCGGGACACCGGCTGGGACAACCAGGGGTGTGCCGATCGCGCGCTGACCTGGCAGTACTGGGCGAACGGACTGACGGTCAGCCTCGACGAGAGCACGGCGTACGAGGGTGCGCACAGTCTGGCCGTGTCCGGGAGCGGATCGATTCATCTGTTCAAGACCGACCTCACGCAGCACGGCGCGACCGCCGTACAGGTGATGGCGTCCGGCCTGTCCAAGCTGCGGATCGGCGTGACGTGGCGCAGCGCTCCGGACAAGATCGCGTGGACCAGGCTGCTCCCGGTTGGGCAGTGCGAGGGCTGGACCGAGTTCCTTGGTTCCTTTGGCCCGCGCGCGAACCGGATCGCCCGGATCTCCTTGTGGAGCGAGGGTTCCGGGCACCTCGGCAAGGTCGTTCTCGCCGACGCTCGCGATCTGCGGGACCGGCCGGGGAAGGTCCGGAACTTCGCGGTCCACGACGAAGGGGCCCAGAATCTCAGCTTCAGCTGGTCGGCACAGAAGGATGCCGTTGCCTACGACATCCTTCAGCACACCCGGTCCGGGCCCTACTGGCTCGGCCGGGTGAGCCGGGACGTGTTCTTCGCGGAGTCGGTCGACCTGACCCGCGGCCGGACGTTCGCCGTCGTACCGATCGCAGCGACGTCCAACCGCGGGCAGGAGACCACCGTCAGCCTGTGACGGTGGTCAACTCCTGCTGTACGTCGCTCGGCCGGGGCCGGATCAGGGCGATCGCCAGCGCGGTCGCCACGAGCATGGCGATCCCCGAGGCGAGGAACACTGCGGCATACCCCTCGGTGAAGGCGGTCGCTTGGGTAGTCTCCCGGGCGGCCGCCTGGTCGTAAATCACCGTGAACACCGCCAGTCCGATCGAGCCGCCGATGTGGAAGGTCGAGTTGATCGCAGCCGAGGCCACCCCGGCCTCCTCAGGCGCGATCCCACTCAGGGCCAGGTTCTGCAGGGGAACGAACAGGAACGACAGTCCGATACCGAGCAGTCCGAGAGCGGGCAGGATCTGGCCGGCATAGCTCCCGTCCGGAGTGATGCCGGTCAGGTAGAAGAGGCCCATTGCCGACAGCAACGGGCCGGCGATCATCAGCGGGCGCGGGCCGAACGCGTTCAGCGCCCTGGTCACGAACGGCGTCGAGACCATGACCACCGCGGTCATGGTCAGGTTCGCGAGACCGGAGACGAGCGGGCTCATCCCCATCACGAGCTGGAAGTGGAACGTCAGGTACAGCATCGAGCCGATCAGCACCGCGCCGACCACGGCCTGGATCAGGAACGCGCCACCCCGGACCGCGTCCAGGACCACGCGCGGCGGCAGCAGCGGCGCCGTACCGCGGGCCTGCAGCCAGGCGAAGGCCACCAGAAGAAGGATGCCAAGGGCAAGGAACCCGACCGTGTCAGCGGAACCCCAGCCGTGCTCGGCGAGCGTGAAGCCGTAGACCAGCGACCCGAGCCCCAGGGTGACCGTCAGCGTTCCGGCCAGGTCGTACCGGTGTTCACCGTCGGTCCGGCTCTCGCGCAGCAACAAGGCTCCGCCAATCAGACCGACGGCAACGAATCCGAGGTTGACCAGCAAACACCAGCGCCAGCTGGCGAACTCGGTCAGCACGCCGCCGAGGAACAGCCCCAGCGCGGCCCCGGTTCCAGCGACGGTGCCGAAGATGGCGAACGCCAAGTTGCGTTCGCGGCCGTGCTGGAAGAGCACCGTGACCATCGCCAGCGCGGCAGGCGCCAGCAGGGCGGCGAACGCACCCTGGACGCCACGAGCCATGATCAGCTCGGCCCCGCTGTCAGCGAGTCCGCCCCAGGCCGAGGCAGCGCCGAAACCGACCATCCCGACCATGAACGCCCGCTTGCGCCCCCAGTAGTCGGCTATCCGGCCACCCAGGAGAAGCAGCGAGCCGAAGGCAAGGGCATAGGCCGTGACGACCCACTGACGTTGGCTGTCACTCAAGCCCAGGTCGTTCTGTGCCTGGGGCAACGCGATCGTGATGATGGTGGCGTCGAGGACGACGACCAGCTCGGTCAGGGCCAGGATCGCCAGCGCCCACCAGCGGGCCGAAGCTCCGCGAGCCGCAGCGAACAAGGGTCCAGACATGAAGAAACCTCCAGGGGCTTCGAATCGAAGACTCTGAAGGTTTCCAGCCTCGGACCGGGCGCTCGGACTACGCGCACCAACCGCTCAGCACTGTGGCTGACAGTTCGCTCAGTTTACCATCGCCGGAAGCGCCGGGCGGCCGAATCGTTATCTACTGGCCGGAGCTGAAGAGGGTTTGGCCGTCCTCCGGGTCGTCCGGATCCGCCTTGCGGCGCATGTGTTCCGGCGGCTGCTCGTCGTCGAGAATGCCGTCGCCGGGCTTGCCTTCGGGGCCGCCGAAGAGCAGGTCGGACATCTGCAGGTGGACATGCTCGACATGCGGTACGTCGGGAAGCACGACCTGGCCGCGTTCACCGGCGGACTCGATGTTGAGCGTGCCGCAGCCGAGGATGCGGTCCATCAGCCCGTGCTCGTAGGAGACGTCGTTGATCCGCATCAGCGGGATGTCGCGGCCGGTGCGGGTCAGGATGCCGTGCCGGGTGATCAGCCGGCGGTTCGTCAGCGTGTACATCGAGAAGAACCAGTTCAGGAACGGCTTGACCGCGAAGGCCGCGAGCACGACCACGCCGACCGCCAGGATCGCGATCCGGGCGGGGGTCTGCATTCCGCCGGCCGGAACGATCGCGGCCAGGAAGCCACCACCTCCGGCCACCACGAGCAGCAGGAACACCGGGAAGATCAGTGCCTTCCAGTGCGTCCGGGTGCTGACGACGACGTACTCGTCCTCGCCCAACAGTTTCGCCGAGATCGCCATACCCCCAGTCTCACAGCTCACGGGGGCGGTTGTCCCGCCCCGACACGATCGGGCAAAGGAGGTAATACAACTCTTCACAGAATGCATACAGGTCGAGCAGGATGCGACCATGGGTATCTTGTCGATTCTCGACCGGGAGAACACGGTCGCTCCCCCGGGATACAGCCGCTGGCTGATCCCACCGGCCGCACTCGCCGTCCACCTCTGTATCGGGCAGGCCTACGCCACCAGCGTCTACAAGACGTCGCTGGTGAAGCATTTCGACGCCAGCCTGACGTCGGTGGGCGTGGTGTTCAGCATCGCGATCGTGATGCTGGGCCTGTCCGCCGCCATCGGCGGCACCTGGGTCGAGCGCAGCGGTCCGCGCAAGGCGATGTTCGTGTCGGCCTGTTTCTGGGCGACCGGCTTCCTGGTCGGTGCCCTGGGCATCGGAACCGGGCAGCTCTGGCTGCTCTACCTCGGGTACGGCGTGATCGGCGGCATCGGACTGGGCATCGGCTACATCTCGCCGGTCTCGACGCTGATCAAGTGGTTCCCGGACCGGCCGGGCCTGGCCACCGGTCTGGCCATCATGGGCTTCGGTGGCGGCGCGCTCGTCGCCAGCCCGCTGTCGCGCCAGCTGCTCAGCCTCTACGACTCCGGCTACAACCCGAACGACAGCAAGTCGCTCGCCAACGGCAGCTCGCTGGTCGCCCTGTTCGTGACGCTGGGCATCGCCTACTTCCTGATCATGATGTTCGGGGTCTTCAACATCCGCGTTCCCGCCGAAGGCTGGAAGCCGGACGGGTTCGACCCGGCCACGGTCAAGAAGAAGGCGCTCGTCACCACCCACTCGGTGTCGGCCGCGAACGCGATCAAGACGCCGCAGTTCTGGTGCCTGTGGGTCGTCCTGCTCTGCAACGTGACCGCCGGCATCGGCATCCTCGAGCAGGCCAGCCCGATGATCCAGGACTTCTTCCGGGGCGCCGACGGCAAGTCGACGGTCGCGGTGGCCGCCGCCGCGGGCTTCGTCGGTCTGCTGTCGATCTTCAACATGGCCGGCCGGTTCGCCTGGTCGACCACGTCGGACGTCATCGGCCGCAAGCCGATCTACGCCATCTACCTCGGTGTCGGCATCGTCGCCTACTTCCTGCTGGCGACCATCGGGCACAACAGCACGGCGATCTTCGTGCTGCTGGCCGCGGTCATCCTGTCCTTCTACGGCGGTGGCTTCGCCACGGTCCCGGCGTACCTGCGGGATCTCTTCGGCACCTACCAGGTCGGCGCGATCCACGGCCGGCTGCTGACCGCGTGGTCGGTGGCGGGCGTGGCGGGGCCGCTCATCGTGAACGGCTTCCTCGACCGTGAGGGCAAGCCGGGCACGCTGACCGCCGAGGCCTACCGGCCGGCGCTGTTCACCATGGTCGGTGTCCTGGCCGTCGGCTTCATCGCCAACCTGCTGATCCGGCCGGTCGCGGCGAAGTTCCACGAGAAGTCCGAATCCAGCGTGGAGGCAGCGAAATGAACCAGACCCCGCGCTTGGTGATCTCCTGGCTGCTCGTCGCCGTACTGCTCGGCTACGGCATCGTCCAGACCCTGATCACCGCGGCCAAGCTCTTCACCAGCTAGCTCGTTCTGAGGTGAGTGACATCCCCGGCGGCGAGCAACCGCTCCCCGTCGGGGGTGTCCACGATCAGACGGCCGTCATCGGCCAGATCGCGCGCAGTACCTTCCAGGAACGTCCCGTCCGGTAGCTCGACCCGGACCGCGCGACCGAGCGTCGCCGACAGCTCCCTGTACTCCGGGAGCAGCCCACTGGGGTCATCCAGCCAGCTCGTGTAGCGGGTCTCGAGTTCACGCAGTACTGCGGCTGCCACGGTGACTCGATCGGTGGTCGCGGCGTTCTCCAACGCCAACGAGGTCGCGGCGGGATGCGGCTTCTCCGACTCGCGCAGCGTTACGTTCAGCCCCATGCCGACCACAACGGCCGGACCGTCGATCCGCTCGAGCAGAATGCCGGCCAGCTTGCGGTCCTCGACCAGTACGTCGTTCGGCCACTTCACCTCGGCCGGAACCTGCGCCACCTGTCGCACCGCCGCAGCCACCGCCAGCGGCACCAGGAGACCGAGCCACGGCCACAGCGCCGGGTCCACCGCGGTCGGCCGCAGTAGGGCCGACATCAGCACCGCAGAGCGCGGCGGCGTCGTCCAGGTGCGTCCGAGCCGACCACGTCCGGCGGACTGGTACTCAGTCAGCACCACGAGGCCCTCAGCAGCACCATCAGCCGCGGCTTTGGCCACGTCTGCGTTGGTCGACGGAGTGTCGGCCAGTACGTCGATCTTCGTCCACAGCGAGCCGGGACGCACCAGCCGCCCACTCAGAAACCGTGCGTTGAGTGGCGGCCGTTCCAGGTCGTCGAACATCAGCCGGTGTTCTGCAGGCCGGCGGCAACACCCGAGACGGTCAGCAGCAACAGCCGCCGGGTCCGGACGATCTGCGCCTCGCTGAGCGTGTCATCGGTGCGCAGCGTCCGCAGCGCCCGCAACTGCAGGTAGCTGAGCGCGTCGACGTACGGGTTCCGCAGCTCGACCGCACGGCCCAGCACGCGGCGTCCGGCGAGCAGACGCTCCTGCTTGAGCACCTTGAGCACCCACTCGGTGGTCAGGGCGTGCTCGTCGAGCATCAGCTGGGTCAGATCGGCCCGGTCGCCCAGCTCCAGGTAGCGGCTGAGGATGCGGCGGTCCGTCTTGGCCAGCGACATCTCGGCGTTCTCCAGCATCACCTGGAAGAGCGGCCAGTTCTGGTTCGCGTCCTGCAGCAGAGCGACGTCGCCGACCGCGGCCAGCGCCGAGCCGAGGCCGTACCAGCCCGGTGCGTTCACTCGGGCCTGCGACCACGCGAACACCCACGGGATCGCCCGCAGGTCCTCGAGTGACGACACTGCGACGCCACGACGGGCCGGGCGCGAACCGAGTGGCAGCTGACCGAGCTCCTCCAGCGGAGTCACCCGGCCGAACCACTCCGCGAACCCATCCGCCTTCACAAGCCGGTGGTACGCCGTACGGGCAGCCTCGTCGAGGGTCTTCTCCGTGACGGCGAACCGCTCTGCGGCCACCACCGCCCGCTCCTCGATCGCCGGGGTGGAGGCGAGCAGCGTTGCCGCGGTCACCTGCTCGATGTGCCGCTGCGCGATCGGTGCGTTGCCATAGCGAGCCGGAATGGCCTCACCCTGCTCGGTGAGCTTGAACCGGCCAGCCACCGAGCCAGGGGCCTGGGCCAGCACCGCACGGTTCGCCGGGCCGCCGCCACGGCCCAGTGCGCCGCCGCGGCCGTGGAACAGGGTCAGCCGGATCGCATTGCGCTGGGCCCACGCGGTGATCCGCGCCTGGGCGTCGTACAGGGCGAGGGTCGCCGAGACCGGGCCGACGTCCTTGGCGGAGTCGGAGTACCCGAGCATGACCTCGAAGCGGCGGTCGTTCGCCGTGAGGCGGTGCCGGACCCGGGTGAGCTGGATGGCGTTGTCGAGGACCTCTACCGAGTTCTGCAGATCCTCACCGGTCTCGAACAGCGGTACGACGTCCAGCTCGATCGGACGGCCGTCCAGCGCAGCGTCGGCCAGCTCGTAGACAGCTGCCAGGTCACCGGCGTTCCGCGTGAACGAAACGACGTACCGGCGGCAGGCCTCGGGACCGAAGCGCTGCTGGATCTGTCCGATGACTCGCAGCGTCGCCAGCACCTCTTCGGTCTGGTCGGAGAGCTCGCCACCGCCGAGCACCTCTTCGAGAGCCTTGGCGTGCACCGACGAGTGCTGACGGACCTCCAGCTCGGCCAGGTGGAAGCCGAACGAGTTCACCTGCCAGATGAGCTGCTGCAGATCGCCGTACGCCTGGCGGGGTGCGCCTGCGCTCACCAGCGAGTCCTGCAGCACCTTGAGCTCGTGCAGGAAGTCAGCGGCGCGCGGGTAGCCGAAGTCGGCGTCACGGGACCGCGTAGCGGCCAGACGGCGAGCTGCGAGCAGCAGGAGCTGCCGGTGCGGCTCGGACGGTGACCGGGACTCGATGTCCACGATCAGCTCGGGGTTGACCGCGCGGGCGTCCTCCAGGATCCGCCGTACCGGCGCGGAGGGCGGAGTGGTCGCCGCGTCCAGCGTGAGCGCGCGGCCGAGCTGGTCGGTCGCCTGCTCGAGCGCCCGCAGGACGTGGTCGGCCTGGATCTGCATGGCCTCGCGAGTGATCGCGGCGGTCACGTTCGGGTTGCCGTCGCGGTCGCCGCCGATCCAGGAACCGAGGCGGACGAACGGCGCCACCACCGGCTGCCGCAGACCGGCGGCTTCACCGGCCAGCGCGTCGTCCAGCCGCCGGTAGACAGTGCCGACCACGTTGAAGAGCGTCTCCTCGAACACGGCCATCGCCGAGCGGACCTCGTCCAGCGGCGAGGGGCGGCTCTCGCGGAGCTGCGCGGTCCGCCACAGGATGTCGACCTGCTCGACCAGGCGGCGCCGGTTCTCGCCCAGCTCGCTGTCGCCGGCCCGCGGGTCGTGCCGCTCCTCGAGCAGCCCGGAGATCCGCCGGATCGTCGCCAGGATCGCCCGGCGGCGAGCCTCCGTCGGGTGCGCGGTCAGCACCGGGCGGAACTCCAGCCCGGTCAGCAACGCCCGCGCCTGCTGCTCACCGCTGTCGCGGGTGATCTGCTCGACCGCCTGGGCAAGCTCCGAGGTGACCAGCGCGTTGTCGTCGCGGTCACGCTCGCGCAGGACGCGCGCGCGATGCAGCTCTTCGCTCAGGTTCGTCAGGTGGAAGTAGCAGCTGAACGCGCGGGCGACGTCCTCGGCCCGCTCGTGCGGCCAGGAGGCCACGAGCTGCTCGGCCGCCGCGCCGTCGCCGGCGATGGTGAGCTCACGCAGCCGCTCGACATCATTCAGCAGCGGCTGACCGGCGTACTCGACGAGCACTTTGCCCAGGATCTCACCCAGCAGACGAACGTCGGCCCGAAGCTCTTCGGGCACCTCGAACCGCGCGCGGGTACGGGTCTCACTACCGGTCTCGGTCACGTTCGCCCACCCTAGCGGGCGCACCCAGCCCTCGCCTCGCCAAGTCCGCCAACTGGATGCCTATCGTGACCGTTTCTGACGCTACTTAACAGTAGGTCACCTAGACGTTGCCGAAACCGCCTCCGACGACTTGCGAGACGACCTTGGCCAGTTGGGCGGGCGTGCGGTCGGTGCCGTCGACCACGAGCATCCGGGCGGAGGACTCGGTCATGCTCGCGAGGAGCTCGGCCAGTACGGCGAGGTTGGCGTCCGGGTCGGTGACTCCGGGCAAGGACTTCACCAGGGTCAGGCGGAGACCCTCGACCAAGAAGGCCCGGGCGGCGCGGACGCGGTCGGCCACCACGGGGGCGGCGCCGTACTGGGCTCCGAAGACGATGCGCCAGGACTGCGGATTCTCCGCGGCCGTGGTGAGGAAGGCGGTCAGGCCGTCGAGCACGTGCTCCTCGGGCGTGCCGACGGTCGGGTCGGCCGGCAGCGCGGCGACGATCGAGACAACCAGGTGCTGCTCCTCGCGAGCCAGCAGTGCGAGCAGTAGCTCGTCGCGATTCGCGAAGGAGTCGTAGACGACCGGTTTGGTGACACCGGCGGCCTCCGCGACCGACTGCATCGTCGTGCCGGCGAACCCCTTCGCGGAGAAGACCTCGAGGGCCGCGTCCAGCAGCATCGGCCGCCGTCGTTCCGGCCCGAGATGCGCCGCCCGCCGGCGTTTGTCGGAGGGCTCGACCACTTGACAAAGCTATCAGATCACGCGAGATTCCTACGGTCCGGTAGGAACTGCCACGCGGGGGTGGTGATCGGGTGACCGATCGAGGGAGTGCCGGTTGGCTCGAGGCTGACGGGCTCGCGGGTATGGACGCGGGCGAGCTGGCCAGGCTGGTCGACCGGACATCGGAGCGGGAGCTTCGGCATCGACTCATCGGGGGAGTGCGAGAGGTCGCGTTGCGCGAGATCTTTCGGCGGATGCCGGAGTACCTCCGGCCTGCCCGCGCGGCCGGTTTCGACGCTGTCGTTGCCTGGCACATCACGGGGGCGGGCGGTGTCGAGGACTCCGACGCCTTCTGGATCCGCGTCAGCGACGGCCGCTGCGAGGTCCTCGACGGCACCCCCGAGGCCGACATCTCGATCCGCACCGACCCCGCCACCCTCCTCCGCGTGGTCACCGGCAACGAGGACCCGGTCAACGCCGTCCTCAAACAACGCCTCTCCGTCCGAGGCGACCTAGCCCTGGCCGCCCGCCTCACCAAAATCTTCGCCGTAGGCCCCCTCTAACGTCCGAAGAACCCGCAGACGTGGTCTCCGCATCAGCGGACGTTACGTATGCCTCATCGCCAACGTCCGATGAACCCGTAGGCGTGGTCTCCGGATCTTCGGACGTTGTGGAGCGTGCTGCGGCCGAAGTCACAGGCAGGCGGGTCTACTGGCGCGTAGGCTGCGCTGTCATGGGAGAGACGGTGAACATCCACACCACCGCCGGCAAGATCGCGGACCTCGAGCAGCGGCTCGACGACGCGGTGCATGCCGGGTCGGAGCGCGCGGTGGAGAAGCAGCACGCCCGGGGCAAGAAGACGGCCCGGGAGCGGATCGCACTGCTGCTCGACGAGGGCTCGTTCGCCGAGCTGGACGAGTTCGCCCGGCACCGCTCGACCAGCTTCGGGCTCGAGGCCAACCGCCCGTACGGCGACGGCGTGGTGACCGGCTACGGCACCATCGACGGCCGTCAGGTCTGCGTGTTCGCCCAGGACTTCACGGTCTTCGGCGGCAGCCTCGGTGAGGTCTTCGGCGAGAAGATCGTCAAGGTGATGGACCTGGCGATGAAGATCGGCTGCCCGCTGATCGGCATCAACGACTCCGGCGGCGCCCGGATCCAGGAGGGCGTGGTCAGCCTCGGCCTGTACGGCGAGATCTTCCGCCGCAACGTCCGGGCCTCCGGCGTGATCCCGCAGATCTCGCTCATCATGGGCCCGTGCGCGGGCGGCGCGGTCTACTCCCCCGCGGTCACCGACTTCACCGTGATGGTCGACGAGTCGTCGTACATGTTCATCACCGGCCCGGACGTGATCAAGACCGTCACCGGCGAGGACGTCACGCAGGAGGAGCTCGGCGGCGCCCGGACGCACAACACCAAGTCCGGCAACGCGCACTACCTCGGCAGCGACGAGGAGGACGCGATCGAGTGGGTGAAGTCACTCGTCAGCCATCTCCCGCAGAACAACCTCGAGGACCCGCCGGTCTACGACGCCCCGGCCGACCTCGAACCCAACGACATCGACCTCGCGCTCGACACCCTGATCCCGGACTCGCCGAACCAGCCGTACGACATGCACACGGTGATCGAGTCGGTCGTCGACGACGGCGACTTCCTCGAGGTGCAGACGCTCTTCGCGCCGAACCTGATCGTCGGCTTCGGCCGCGTCGAGGGCCGCCCGGTCGGCGTCGTCGCGAACCAGCCGATGCAGTTCGCCGGCACCCTCGACATCGACGCCTCCGAGAAGGCGGCCCGCTTCGTCCGCACCTGCGACGCGTTCAACCTGCCGATCCTGACCTTCGTCGACGTCCCCGGCTTCCTGCCCGGCACCGACCAGGAGTGGAACGGCATCATCCGCCGCGGCGCCAAGCTGATCTACGCGTACGCCGAGGCGACCGTCCCGATGATCACCGTGATCACCCGCAAGGCCTACGGCGGCGCGTACGACGTGATGGGCTCCAAGCACCTCGGCGCCGACATCAACCTCGCCTGGCCGACCGCGCAGATCGCCGTGATGGGTGCGCAGGGCGCGGTCAACATCCTCCACCGCCGCGAGCTCGCCGGCGCCGAGGACCCCGAGGCCCGCCGCCAGGAGCTCATCCTCGACTACGAGGACAAGCTCGCCAACCCGTACGTCGCCGCCGAGCGCGGCTACATCGACGCGGTCGTCAAGCCGAGCGAGACCCGCGCCGAGATCGTCCGCGGCCTCCGCCTGCTCCGCACCAAGCGCGACACCCTCCCGCCCAAGAAGCACGGCAACATCCCGCTCTGATCGGAGACCTGATGAACCTGCAGATCCTGAAGGGCGACCCCACCCCCGAGGAACTGGCCGCCCTGGTAGCAGTCCTCGCCGCCCGCCCCAGCACCCCCGCCGCCCCCGACACCCAGCACGCCGGCAACTGGGCGACGTACTGGCGCAACGCCCGCCAGCCCTTCCACCCCGGCCCCGGCCAATGGCGAGCCAGCGCCCACCCGTGAACCCGGATCGTCGCGTATGACCCTTCACGGCGCTTAGCTTGGCGTGGAGAACATACAAACGATTGTTGGGAGAACTTTCGCGATGAAGAAGATCCTGTCGCTCGGCATGCTTGCGTCCACGACGTTGGCGACCGCGTTTCTCGCGGCGGCACCCGCAACAGCCACGCCCGCCGACACCGGCGCCTATGTCGGCCACTACACGACCGGCCGTGACTGTGTCACCGACGGCGCCTGGTACGTCAAGCACACCAGCGGAGCCACCCGGTACGCCTGCCCGGCATCGCAGATGGGCGGCAACGACCTCTGGTTGTACTTCTCCTCCTAGTTCCGCCTGAAGCGGAGCAGGGGGTAGAGCGGGGCTACGCCTGGGGGGCGGATCGGGCCTGGGAAGGTGGTGGCTCCGTCGAGGGTCAGGCCGTGCTCGGCGGCTCGGGCCACGAGGTGGGTGAGCGAGTCTTGGGCGCGGGTTTTGTTGGGGTCGCGGCCTTCGGCTACGCGGGTGGCGTCGTTCTTCTCGGTGGTGGTGAGGAAGACGCCGCCGGGGCGGAGGACGCGGGCGACCTCGGCCAGGATCGGGATGCTGTCGTCGAGCAGGTGCAGGAGCCAGATCGCGACCACCGCGTCGGTACGGCGGTCCGCGACCGGGAGGCGGGTCGCGTCGGCGGCTGCGACGTGGCCGGGCAGCCGGACCTTGGCGTGCTGCAGCATCGCCGTGGAGAGGTCGAAGCCGTGCACAAGGTTGCCTAGCGCAACAAGCTCGGCGCCGACGCTGCCGGTGCCGACGGCCAGCTCGAGCACGCGGCTCGGTCCCTCGGGCAGCAACGACTGGACGGCCTCGGCAGCGACTTGCGCGCGCTCCACGCCACCGCGGGTGTCGTCGTACTTGGCGGCCTCGGACTCGTCGTATTCAAGGCGATTCTTGGCCGGCGCCCACAGCGACGGCCAGGCGATCCCGACCTGGGCGAGCATGGTGCGCAGCAACGGCAGCGAGAGGCCGACGACGTTGTGGTAGTCACCCTCGATGCCGGTGACGAACGGCCCGCCGATGCCGTCGACGGTGAACGACCCGGCGACCACGAGCGGTTCGCCGGTGGCGACGTACGCGTCGATCTCCTCGTCGGTCAGGTCGGCGAAGAAGACCTTGGTGGAGGCCAGCTCGCGCAGCTCCTGCTTGGAGTTGGTGTCGAACAGGCAGTGCCCGGTGTGCAGTACGCCGGTCTTCCCGCGCATCGACCGCAGGCGCTCGCGCGCGACCTCCGGCGTACCGGGTTTGCCGTAGGCGACGCCGTCGATCTCCAGCACCGAGTCGCAACCGAGCACGGTCGCGTGGTCGTCGAGCTCGGCCACCACCGCCCGCGCCTTCAGGACGGCGAGCAGCCGGGCCAACTCCCCCGGACTCTCGGCGGTGATGTTGTCCTCGTCGACACCGGAGACGATCACCTCCGGCTCGACGCCGGCGTTCCGCAGCGTCTGCAGACGCGCCGGCGACTGCGAGGCGAGCACGAACCTCACAGCTTCGCCAGCGCCCGGCGCAGCGGGTCGAGACCGATCGACCCGAGATTCAGCGCGTCGGAGTGGAACTGCCGCAGGTCGAACGCGGAACCCTTGCGCTGCTTGGCCTCTTCGCGCGCCTGCAGCCAGAACCGCTCGCCCACCTTGTACGACGGCGCCTGCCCCGGCCAGCCGAGGTAGCGGTTCAGCTCGGACTTCAGGAACTCGCTCTCCAGCCCGCTGTGCTCCTGCAGGAACTCGAACCCGATGTCGGCGTTCCAGCGCTCACCCGGACGCCAGCCGAACGGGTTGTCGCGCGGGACCTCCAGCTCGAGGTGCATGCCGATGTCAACGATCACGCGTGCGGCCCGGAAGCCCTGTGCGTCCAGCATGCCGAAGCGGGCACCCGGGTCATCCAGGTAGCCGAGCTCCTCCATCAGGCGCTCGGCATACAGCGCCCAGCCCTCGCCGTGGCCGGAGACCCAGCAGGCGATCCGCTGCCAACGGTTCAGCAGGTCGGTGCGCAGGATCGTCTGCGCGACCTGGAGGTGATGGCCGGGAACGCCTTCGTGGTAGACGGTCGTGACCTCACGCCAGCCTGCGAACTCCTCGACGCCGCCTGGCACGGCCCACCACATCCGGCCCGGCCGGCTGGTCAGGTCCTCGCTCGGCTGGGTGTAGTAGATCGCCCCGTCCGAGGTCGGGGCGATCATGCACTCCAGGGTGCGGATCGACTCCGGGATGTCGAAGTGCTTGCCGGCCAGCTCGGCGACTGCCTTGTCCGACAGCTCCTGCATCCAGTCCCGGAAGGCTTCCTTGCCGTGGATCTTGCGGGCCGGGTCGGCGTCGAGCAGCGCGGCGGTCGCCTGGATGTTCCGGTCGCCGCCGTTCAGGTCCGCGGCGATCTTGGCCATCTCGCCCTCGATCCGGGCCAGCTCCGCCCAGCCCCAGGCGTAGGTCTCGTCGAGATCGACGGTGGCGCCGAGGAAGTTGCGTGAGGCGAGCTGGTAGACCTCGCGGCCACAGGCGTCCCGCTCCGAAGCCTGCGGAGCCACCTCGGAGGTCAGCCAGGAGCCGAACTCCGCGAACGCCTTCCGGGCCGCCTCCGCGGCCGCCGTCACGCTCGGCTTGACCGCGCTCTCCGGCGCCCGGTGCGCCAGGCCGCCGAAGAAGTCGTCACCGGCCGGGTCGGTCCAGGTCGCGATCTTGCCGGCGATGTCGAGCACCTGCCGCCGCGCCGAGACCCTGCCCTGGGCAGCCTGGTCGAGCAGCGTCTCGCGATACCCGTCGAGCGCCGTACCGACGAGGTTGAGCCGGATCGCGACCCGCTCCCAGTCGTCGTTGCTCGTGGTCGGCATCAGGTCGAAGACCTGTCGCAGGTTCGCCGGGACCGACGAGATCGCGTTCAGCTGGTGCTGCGGCACGCCGGCCTCGTACGTCTCCCGCTCGAGGCCGAGGCGCTCGACGAACGCGTCCTTGGCGACCTCCTCGCGCGGACTCGCCGGCTCGATGGCGGCGGCCTGCGCCAGCGTCCGCCGGGTCAGCTCGAGGACTGCGTCGAATCCGGCCGGCGCATAGTCCGGCAGCTCGTGGTCGTGGCCCTCGACACCGAGGAACGTCGCCTCGGTCGGGTTGAGGACGATGTACTCCTCGAGGTAGCTCTCGGAGAGCTTGTCGATCGGGCTGTCGGTCGCATCGGTCACCTGCCTGACCCTACCTCGGGCCAGGCCCCCGATCCCGTCGATTTCGCTCAGCCCGGATGGAGTTCCGGTGGGGCCACCTGGCGCCAGGAATCCAGCAGGATGTCGCGCAGCTCGCCGTCGTCCTCGAGCGCGGCGAGGCGGGCCCGGACCCAGTTCGAACCCGCTTCGTGCCGTGGCACCCAGAACTTGTCCGGCTCGGCCAGGATCAGCTCGTCGCGCTCCAGCTGGGGGCACCGCACCGCGAACGACGTCTGGTCGTCCGGCACCGTCACGAACATCCGCCCGGACACGTCGAACGTCGGGTGCCCCCACCGCTTCTTCTCTCGGGTCTCCGGGAGAGACAGCGCGATCCGTCGTACGTCGTCAGCGTCCACCACGCCGACCACCTTAGAGTCAGGCTCCGACAGTCTTGCGGCGACCGGGGAGCAGGAGGGCGGCGACCGCGCCGACCGCGACCACGGCGGCTCCCGTCCAGACCGCCGGGACCAGGCCGTCGACGTACCGATCCGGAGTGTCGTAGGCGCCGGCCGAGGCGAAGACCGAGACCAGTACGGCGATGCCCATCGCCACGCCGATCTCGCGGATCGTGCTGTTCGCGCCGGAGGCGACCCCGCGGTCCCGGTCCGTCATCTCACCCATCACCACGCTCGCCAGCGGGGCGAACGTGAGCCCCATCCCGATCCCGGCCAGGGCGAACGGGACGAGGAGTTCGCCGAACGTGACGCCGGCGGTGGTGACCAACGCCATCCAGCCGAGCGCGATCACCAGCAGCACCTGGCCGGTCGCGACCAGGACCCGCGGCCCGACCCGGTCGACGATCGCCCCGGCGATCGGCGCGACCACCATCGGCGCCATCGTCCACGGCATCGTGCGGATCCCGGACTCGAGCGGGCTGTAGCCCTGCACGATCTGGAAGAACTGCGCCAGCAGGAACACCGAGCCGAAGACTCCGAGCGAGAACGTGAACCAGACGATGTTCACCACGCTGAACGAGCGGATCTTGTACAACCGCAGCGGCAGCATCGGCGCGGCCACCCGCCCTTCCCAACCGACGAACGCGACCAGCAGCACCACTCCGGCGATCAACGAGCCCAGCACCCCACCGGACGTCCAGCCGTCGTCGGCGCCGTGCACCACACCCCAGACGATCGCCAGTACGCCGACGCCCGACAGCGCGAGTCCGAGCAGATCCAGGCGCTGGCGAACGCCGTACGACTCGGGCAGGACCCGGGCCACCAGGACGATGGCGACGACGCCGATCGGCACGTTCAGCAAGAAGATCCACTGCCAGTTGAGTCCCTCGACCACGGCTCCCCCGACGACCGGGCCGACCGCGACGCCCAGCCCGGAGATCCCGCCCCAGATGCCGATGGCGGCGCTGCGTTGCCGCTCGGGCACCGCGCCGGCGAGCAGGGTCAGCGCCAACGGCATGACCGCGGCACCGCCGACACCCTGGATCGCGCGAGCGCCGATCAGCATCCACGGCTCGGTCGCGAACGCACATGCAGCCGACGCGAGCGTGAACAGCGCGATGCCGGCGAGGAAGAGCCGGCGGCGGCCGAGGCGGTCCCCGAGCGCGGCCGCGGTCAGCAGCAGCGCGGCGAAGGACAGCGTGTACGCGTTGATGAACCACTGCAGGTCGGACAGGGACGCGCCGAGCTCGGTCTTGATCACCGGCAGCGCGTTCGTCACGACCAGGTTGTCCAGCGTGACCATGAAGGTCGGGATCCCGACCGCGGTCAGCACCGCGGCCAGTCCACGGCTCCGGCCCGGCCCCGCGGCGACCGGTACCTGCTCGTTGAGAGCGGTCGACGTCATCTTCAACTCCTAGTTGTAATTCACTGATAACAAGCTCGATCACCAAAGTATGCATCCACTGATAACTTGTCAACCCGCCCGTTCGCGGGCTTCGAGTTCCATGGGGCGGGAATTTGTTCCGAATGTTCTGGTAAGCGCTTGCCAGTCTCCCGGGTGGACCGCATGATGGCCTCCTGATTCCGCCATCAGACAGTTCTGGTTCCGCCAAGAGATAGGTGCTCGATGACGAACCTCTTCACCCGTCGCAGCGTGCTCGGAGCCGGAGGAGCAGCGGTCGGAGCGGCCGCACTCGGCTCGCTCGGCCTCAGCCAGGCCGCCGCTGCCCCCGCCGGCAAGCTGTGGCAGTCCGACCGGGTCCGCTACGACTCGAAGTACCGGCTGGTCTACTCCGCCGACTCCGAGGGGAACCGGATCCCCGACTTCAGCCACGCCGGCTACAAGAACGGTGACTGCCCGGTCCCGCACGTCCGGACGGTGAAGACCGTCCAGCCGATCGACGGGGACAACACCGCGCACCTGCAGGCCGCGATCGACGAGGTCGGCCGACGCACCCCGGACCGGAACGGCGTCCGCGGCGCGCTACTGCTTGCCCCGGGCAACTACCCGGTCGCGGGCACGCTCCGGGTGAACCGCGCAGGCGTCGTACTGCGAGGTTCCGGCGACGGGGCCGATCCGGCGCGGAACACGGTGATCCTGGCGACCGGCAACACCCCGGTGGCGCGCGACGTCGTCGTACTGGGTGGGGCCGTCGCCACCAACTGGAGCGGCGAGGTCGCGGGCACCCGGACCGACATCACGAGCGACTGGGTGCAGGTCGGGTCGCGGTCGTTCGAGGTGGCCGACGCGAGTGCATTGAAGCGTGGCGACAACATCATCCTGATCCACCCGTGCACCGAGGCGTGGCTGGCCGCGGTCGACCACGGCGGTACGGCGGCCGACGCCGGCTGGACGGTCGACAGCCAGCCGATCACGTACAACCGCTTCATCCGTTCGATCCGCGGCAACACCGTGACGGTCGACGTACCGATCTTCGAGCACCTGCGGCGCGCTCGATCGCAGTCCTACCTGTACGTCTGGGACCGCGCCGGCCTGGTGACCGGCGTGGGTGTGGAGAGTCTGCGGATCGACATCCAGTTCGCGGGTGATCCGGATGTCGACGAGGCGCATGCCTGGGTCGCCGTGAAGGTCCGCCAGGCCGAGGACGCCTGGGTTCGGGACAGCACCTTCCTGCACTTCGCGAAGGCCGGCGTCGAGACCACGGAGGCCACGCGCGTCACCGTCCGGAACTGCCGGGCGCTGGATCCGGCGTCGGTCGTCACAGGCGGGCTCCGCTACAACTTCAACTGCGAGTCGTTCTCGCAGCAGGTGCTGTTCGTGGACTGCTATGCCAGCAAGGCCCGCCATGCGTTCATCTCGAACGGCGCGAGCAGCGCGTCCGGCATCGTCTTCCTGCGCGGTACGTCGGAGGGCGCGCTCGCCTCGAGTGAGGGCCACCGCCGGTGGAGCCAGGGCCTGCTGTGGGACAACCACCGCGACATCGCGCCGAAGGTCGATCTGACGCTGGGGATCTACAACCGCGGCGACTACGGCACCGGGCACGGCTGGGCGACCTCACACTCGGTCGGCTGGAACTGCGAAACCGGGACCGCCAAACTGGTCGTCCAGAAGCCACCGACGGCGCAGAACTACGCGATCGGCTGCAGCGGCGTGATCACCGGCGATGGTCCGTTCACCCAGCCCGCCGGCTACATCGAGGGCGCGAACCGGTCCGGCCTCGTGCCGCAGTCGCTCTACCAGGCGCAGTACCTGGACCGGCACCGTTGAGATCATGTATGCATCGACTGATAACATGTGCGGTGAGTGATCGCGTGGACTGACGGAGGACCGGATGACGAAGGTACGACTGACCGCCGCCGAGCGCGGTGAAGAGGTGCTGCACGCCGCCGTGCTGGCCTTCGCCGCCTCGGGCTACCAGGGCACCAAGACGGACGAGATCGCGCGCCTCGCGGGCGTCTCCCAGCCCTACGTCATCCGGTTGTTCGGCACCAAGCAAGAGCTCTTCCTGGCCTCGGTCCGGTATGTCTGCGGCCGGATCGAGGAGGTCTTCCGCGAGGCGGCCGCCGAGTCGCCCGACCTGGCCAGCCTCGCCCGCGGCTACGAGCGGCTGTCGCAGGAACGCGAGCTGCTGCTCGTCCTCCTGCAGGGCTTCTCCGCGAGCGCCAACCCTGCCATCGGCGACTGCACCCGCGCGGGCTTCGGCAGCATCTACCGCCTGGTCCGCGAGCTCACCGGCGCCAGCCCTGTTGAGGCCCGCGAGTTCCTCAGCACCGGCATGCTGCTGACCATCCTGTCCGCCATGGAGGTGCTCGGGCCCGACGCCCGCCCCGCCGAGTGGGCCGTCGAGCTCAAAGCGACCTTCACCGTCGGCACGGATTAAGTCGTCAGTCGCGGCCGAGGCGTTGGCCGGCGGCGAACCACACGGTGACGGTGGCCAGCACGAGCGCACCAACCGTGACCAGCAACGAACCCGGCACCTCCGCGCCGCGCACCAACGCAGCCGCTATCGCGATCACCGGCACCACGAGCACCGCGATGGCTCCGGGCAGCACCCATCGCCGGAGCGCCCGCCGCTCAACCCGCACGTACGACGGTAGTTGCGCGGCGAACGCGGTCGCCAGGTGCATGACCACCGCCGCGATCGCCGTCAGCACGAGCTCCCAGCCGATCTCCGCGGGAGCTCGCACCATCCACCCGATCGTCACCACCAGCAGGAACAGCACCCCTCCCAGCGAATCCGGCAGCACGACAGTGACCGCCAGCAACGGAATGGCCAGCATCGGAACCAGATCCAGCTGATCCCAAACGCCCAGCCCTGGCACGACGATCGCCACCGCACCGGCGACCGCGATCACCGACCGAGCCACCAGCACCCCGCGCCCGGTGTCCCGCAACTGCGCCAACCACAGGGTCAACTTGTCGGCTGTGGTCATGAGCGCATCCTTGGGGCGGAGGCTAGGCGAGCGGCGTCGCGGAGGACCTCGTCGAGGGTGCCGGAGCCGCGCCAGGGGACGGTGGGAACGCCGAGGTCGCCGAGGCGGTCGAGCTCGCGACGGCGTTCAAGCAGTCGGAGCCGCCAGGCCAACGGCCAGGCCCGTTTGTCGTGTTCGTCGGCGTCGATCAGCGACGCGATGTCCGGTGGCAAGGTGTCGACGGCGATGACTGTGCAGCCGGAGTGCACCAGCGTGACGACGTACCCGAGAACCATCTGGCGAAGCAGCGGGCTCAGCACGAGGACGAGACTGTCGGATCTGATCCGGTTCCGCTGGGCCAGCTGATCCTGGTCGGGTTGACGCCCGCGCCGATCGGCGTGCACGAGCGCGTCGAGGATGCGCCGCAGGTGGCCGCGACCGCTTCCCGAGCGAACCCCGCGCACCAGATTCCCGGTGTCGACCAGGCGGACCCGGTCGCCGTGCCGCAGGTAGTGCTCGGCGATCGAGGCGGCTGCTCGCACCCCGGTGTCGAGGCTGCTGGACCGGCCGTCGATTCCTTCGCTGATCCCGATCTCGCCGCCGGTGTCGAGCAGGATCACCACCTCGGTATCGCGATCCGACCAGGTCGAGGTCACATGGAGCTCACGGGTCCGCGCCGAGACCGACCAGTTGATCCGCCGCAGCCGGTCGCCGGTCCGGAACGGTCGCACGCCGGCCAGCTCCGTCCCCTCACCCGGCCGCCGCGATCGATGCAGCCCGACCAGCCCAGCCGGCCGCGGCATCGCATCCACCGCCTCGAACCCTTCCCGCAACGGCAACGTCGTCACCGACGACGCTCCCGCGGACGCCACCTGGACCCGGTAAGCGCCCAGCACCGAGGTGGCCACCACGGTCGGCCGCTCCAAGGCCCGCATCCCCCACCGCTTCGACCGAACCCCAACCTCCAACGTCACGCTGTCCGGTACGTCGTCGGCTTCGCCTGCGACCGCCGGCCGGACCGGCTCGGCGACCGCTGCCTGGCGAGGTGAGTACTCGAACCACCTGGACCGCGGCAACGCCGCAACGATCAGATCGATGTCCGGGTCCACCGTCCCCGGAACGCGCAGCCGGTACGTCGTCGCCTGGCCCTCGAACAGCACATCCGCATCAAGCTCGGTGTGCACCTCGGGCTCCGCACGTGGCCGGAAGAACCGGCCCCACACCGCGACGAACGCCAACGGCAACCCGAGCACCGCAGCATCAGGCCGCCGCGCCAGCACAGCGACGACCAGCAGCACCGCCGCGACCACGACCACGCGGATGTGCGCGTGCGTCGGCTGCCACCTCATAGCCCGGCTCCCGCTCGTCTCAACGACCAGCGCCGGCGACGGTCGGCGGCGTCGGCACCGCACCGAGCACGGACCGAACCACCGTCGCCCCCGTCACGTCATGCAGCCACAACTCCGGCCGAACCGTGATCCGGTGCGCCAACGCCGGCACCGCAACAGCCTTCACATCCTCCGGTACGACGTAGTCGCGGCCCTTGATCACCGCATACGCCCGCGCAGTCAGCAGCAGGGCCAGGGACCCACGTGGTGACGCACCGACCAGCACCTGCGAGTCACGTCGAGTGGCAGCGGCCAGGTCGACGCAGTACTGCCCGACCGTGTCGTCGACCGTCACCGTCTCGACCGCTTGCTGAGCTGCGAGCAGACCGGCCGCATCGGTGACCGCTTCGACCTTCTGATCCTCGGTCCGGCGGCTCATCCGGCGACGCAGCACCTCCCACTCCTCAGCGGCGGTCGGGTAGCCGAAACCGATCCGCAGCATGAAGCGGTCGAGCTGGGCCTCGGGCAGTGGATACGTGCCCTCGTACTCCACCGGGTTCGCCGTGGCGAGCACGTGGAACGGGACCGGCAGCGGGAAGGTCTGGCCCTCGACCGTCACCTGGTGCTCCTGCATCGACTCCAGCAGCGCGGCCTGCGTCTTCGGTGGTGTCCGGTTGATCTCGTCGGCCAGCAGCAGGCCGGTGAAGATCGGGCCGGGCCGGAAGACGAACTCCGAATTCTTCTGGTCGTACACGAACGCACCGGTCACGTCCGACGGCAGCAGGTCCGGTGTGAACTGCACCCGCCGGAACTCCAGCCCGAGCGCCTGCGCGAACGATCGCGCCGCCAGCGTCTTGGCCAGCCCCGGGTAGTCCTCGAGCAACACATGGCCGCCGGCCAGGATCCCCGCGAGTACAAGCTCGAGGGCTTCGCCCTTACCGACGACCGCCTGGCCGACCCGCTCCAGCACCCGCCGGCTCAGGTCGGAGACCTCCGCCGGTGCCAGCCCTTGCCCCACGCTCGGGGAGCTGACATCGACGGGTCGGGTATCGGAGTCGGTCACGGTTCCTCACAGGTTCTCGATGGTCTGGATCGCGGCCTCGATCTCGCCGATGGTCGCGATCCGCTTGTCGTCCGAGGTGATCAGGTCCCACACTTGCGCGCCGACGAAGTCCCGGGCGCGCTCCGGCTCCAGGTCGAGGTCGATCCCGTGCCGGTGCACGAGCCGGTCGGCAGTCAGCTCCAGCAGCAGCGGCTGGATCCGGCGGGAGAACGTGTGCGAGCCCTCACCGGACCGCCGCTCGCGGGTCGACTCCTGCAGCCAGGTCGCGATGAACTGGGTCCGGTTGTCGTCGCTCTTGGCCCGCGAGGCCGCGAGCTCCTGGTCGTGCCGGGCCGGCCAGTTGGTCTCCAGCAACTGCGGCGCGAGCTGTCGCAACGCCACCGACCCGAAGCCGACCGCGAGCGCGGTCGCGACAAACCACAGCGGCCGCGGCGCCATCCCGGCCGCGCCGAACGCGCCGACCAGCAACAAGCTCGCCACGACCGTGAACCCGACGTGCTGCAACAGCAACTTGCTCGGCCGCAACGACCGCACCTTCGGCTTCTCGCCGGTCCGCTCGTCCTCCAACGGCGTCCATCGGTACGACGTCATCCGGCCACCTCGTCGTTCGGGGAAGCCGCGACGCCGGCGCCGACCCGCGCGTCGGCCTGTTCGGCGGCCCGTTCGGCGGCTTTGGCCGCGGCCAGGTCATCGCGCAGCCGGAGCAGCGCGGCCCGAGCCTCAGCCCGGGAGTCCTCGGTGGAACCGTGAGTCGAGTAGCGGGCTTCGCGGTACAACGCGCCGAGCCGGATCAGATGGGGCTCGGAGATCCCGCCCACTCCGAGCACCCGCACGGTGAACTCGGCCGGCGTCTCGGACGCCTCCCGCGCGACCCCCGCCGAGGCGGCTGCCTGCTCGAGCGCGACCCAGCACGCGATCACCGCATCGGTCGCACGACCGGAGTCGATCGCGGCCAGCCCGGTGTCGACCGCCTCTGCGAGCTTCTCGGCCGCCACCCGCTCCCAGTCCGGATCGGACTCCGTGACGGATGGCAGCTGAACGCGTCGGATGAGCCGGTAGATCAGCAACCCGAGGAACACCACCAGAGCCGCCAGCGCCAGCCAGAACAGCGTCTGGAAGAGCCCGGCGAGCCAGCCCGGCGTCTTCCGCTCCTGCGGCGGCGCACCCGGTCGCTGCGAGAACGACGGCGGCGTCGAATTCGGCGGGGTGCGGGTCACGATCGGCGCCGACTTCGGCGCCAACGTGCTCTCGCTGACCGGCCGCACCGATCCACCCGCCGAAGCCAGCACGACGAACCCGGCGCCGGCGATCCCGAGGATCAGCACGACGACCAGCGCCCAGCTCCCGCGGCGGTGCGTCAACATGCGGGCAGGTTAGCCGATGAAAAGCGCTTACCCAGCCCGATTTCCCCTTGATGCAATCAAATTCCACGCACTCTGCGTGAAGAATGCGCAGAGAGTGCGTACTGGGTGCGCAACGAGTTCCGTCAACCCCCTGACAGCAACCGGCCACCGGCCTCCCCCCTCGCACCCAAAGGTGGGCCGGCTTCTCTTTGTGCACGAGATCCCACTTTGTGCACCCACCAACCGTTTTCGCGAGCCTCGCGTGGTTGGTGGGTGCACAAGGATGAACGGAGTGCCCAAAGAGCGGCGGGGTTGTTGGAAAACGGAGGGCTGCTCTTTGGGCGCGCGGTGAGCGATCGGTGGGTGGGACTGTTAGAGGGTGATCGACCAGTTGGTGAGGGTGCCGGTGTCGCCGGGACCGTTGTCGCCGACGCGCAGGGTCCAGGTGCCGGTGGCGGTCTCGTCGGCCGCGACGTCGTACGTCTTGGTGGCCGGGAGCGGGTGGCAGCTGAAGCCGCCGCTGCGCTGCAGGTAGTACCAGCGGCCGCTGGGCGAGACGAGGCTGATGTTGAGGTCCTCGAGGCAGGTGTGGTTGCCCTCGACCTTCACCTTGACCGGGCTCTTGGTCCGGCCGGTCGCGGTCGACTTGACCGTGCTGACCGCCGTCTGGAAGTCGCGGATCGGATAGTCGGTGGAGTTGGCGAAGGTCCGCTCACCCGGCTCCGGGTCCGGGTCGCCGGGGTCACCGGTGCCGGTCAGCAGCGTCAGGTTCCACTTGGCGAGCGCCTCGGAGACCGGCTGGAAGATCGAGTTGTCCGTGTCGCCCTGCTGACACGTCGAGTTCCCACCGGAGTGCAGACCGACGGCCTTGTCGCCGCGCAGCCAGCCACCACCGGAGTCACCACCCTCGGAACAGGCCGACGTCAGCGTCAGCCCCTCGACCACCGTGCTGCCGTAGTCGATGGTCTGGTTGACCGCGCTGACCGTGCCGCACTCCCAGTTCGGTGCGGTGTTGCCGGAGTGGCAGACCGTGTCACCGACGATCGCCTCGGCCGCACCGGTCACGGTGACCGCGGGCGACCCGTAGGTGTTGACGTTCGGCGAGATCGTCCAGCCGGCCTCGGTGACCGCGACGACCCCCATGTCACCTTCGCGAGCGTTCACACTGCGGGAACCACCGACATTCGACGTACCGAGCTTGTTGCTCTGACCACTCGCGCCGTACGCCGCCTGGTTCGCGTCGTTGGTGCAGTGGCCCGCGGTCACGAAGTGTTTGTTGCCTTGGGCATCAGTTGCCGGGAAGCCGACGGAGCACGGACTCTCACCACCCGGCCACCACCCGTCACCCGGGTTGACCTCGCCGGCCTGCTGGTGGAACGTCGTCGCCACGGACTCCACCCGTACGCCGTCCAGTCCGGAGAAGGCAGCGCTGCCTCCGCGCGCCTTGACCACGACCTGGTTCGTCACCGGGTCGATTCCCCAGCTCCGCAGGTTGTCCTGGTTGCGCGCGATCTGGTCGACCTTGGCGAGCAGCCCATCCAGCTGCTGCTGCGTACGGGTGACGGTCTTGGGCGTCGCACCGGCCGCGCGGGCCTGCGCAGCGGCGGTGTCGCTGGTCACGGCGACCACCAGGCGGCCGTTCTCGATCCAGCGACCGGCCTGCCCGGCTCCGGTCGGGAGCTGGGCCGAGACCTGGTGTGGTTCGGGCACTGCGGCGTTGGACTGGCCCGGTAGGGCGATCAGGCTGCCACTCAGCAGCAGGATCGCGGGGACGGCTCTGGTTCGCATGGTGCACTCCTCCAGTTGGGACGGTGCACCGAACCTAGGAGCGTGACGAGCAGGTGAAAATCGGCAGAACGCCTTTCACAGTTAAGTCTCCGGGCTTTAACAGTTCACTCCCGGCCGAACACCGGGAGATTGTGCTGACCCCATTCCCACCTGAATCCGTGCCGACCAGGCCCGAAGTTCAGTACGACGTCGTGCACCTCTGACGCGACCTCGACAAGCCGGCTCTGCTCCACACCGTCGTCGAGCTGCGAGAACGCCGTACAGGTCGCAGGAAGGACGTCCGGATCGAAGCAGATCTCCAGCACGAACTCACGCACCGGCAGCCGGAACTTGCGCTCGTAGTTCGTGGCCGGCGGATAGGGCGCGACGTTCACCAGCTCATGCTCGGTGATCACCGTCTCGCCCTTGCGGAGTGGGTGATCGAACAGCAGCTCCGCAACGAGCAGTCCGTCCTCAGGACGCCGTACCGTCCGTCCGAGCGAGCAATGCCGCAGCGGCCAGATATCCGGGAGCGGCCGGTCATGCTCGTCCAGATGCATGATCACGACCCACCTGTCGGGCCCATCCGCCTCCGCACGCAGCACCTGCCGCGAGTGGTACGAACGCTCGCCACCGTCCGCACCGATGAACACCCTGTCGTGCTGACTGATCCGAGTCAGCCGTTCGTCCCAGCGGATGTCCACTTCACTCACCGCTGCTTCAACAGCACCAGGCCGCGGCCAGTACGCCGCTACGTCGGGCCGATCAGGCACAGTGCTCAGCCAGCGACCACGTGGGCGCGGTGGGCCGAGTGACGCGGACAGAGTGCCGGCGGGGACCTCCAGAACCTCCTCCAGCAGCACAACCGCCGCGAGAGAGTCCCGGCGCTCGGGTCGCGACCGGCCCGACTGCCAGTAGCTCAAGGTGGCCATGCTGACCGAGACACCCTGCACCAACAGCCGCTCGCGGATCCGCTCCAGGCCGAGTCCACGCGCCTGGATGGCCGCGCGCAGGACCTCGGCAAACTCGCGCTCGCCCATGCTCGCGACCTTAGGCACGACCGGCCGCGCTGACCAGAGCGTGGAACGTTAACTGTTAACAGCGTGGCCGGCGCGATTCCGCGGCAAGGCGGGAAATTTCCCGTGCTGACGGGAAAGTCGGCCTACCCCAGCTCTGGACTGATGAAAACCGTTTTCATATACTCGCTGCATGACCGCCCACGCGAAGACCCCTCTGTCCCTGCTGGTCGGGCTGTCCACGACGCTCCGGCAGCCCGTTCTCGACGCGATGCTGGACGCGACCACAGTGGCCGTGGTGGTCGATCAGGACGACCTCGCCGGCCGCGGCGTACTGAACTGGCGCGTGCTCGACGCAGCCGGTCCGATCGACGCCGGTGAGTTCACCGTCGGCGACGACTGCGGCGCCTGCCAGCTGATCGAGTCCCTGATGCCCCTCCTGGAGACGCTGGCCGCACGCGAGCACTGGAACCACATCGTCCTGTCCGCTCCTCCTGCGATGGAGGCACGACCACTGGCGTCAACGCTGGTCGCACTGCTGCCGGAAATCACCGTCGACACGATCACCTGCGTGGTCGACGCCGTACTGCTGGTGGAACAACTGTCCGGCGACGAACTGCTCGACGAACGCGGTCTGGCACTCGGCCTGCCGGACAGGCGCAACGTGGCCGAGTTGACCGCTCGCCAGATCGAGTACGCCGATGTCTGCGTGCTGGCCAACGCGCACCGCAGCAAGGCTCCGGAGCGGCTGCACAATCTGCTGCTGCACCTGAACCCGCGAACCACAGTGGTCGCGGCGGACCCAGGCGGCGTACCGGACGGGCCGGTTGCACGGACCGGGCTGTTCAACTTCGCAGCGGCCGAGGCGTGGGCCGGTGACCTGGCTGCGTCCGATCGGGTACAGCCGAGCGGTGAGGGCGTGACGACGGTGCTCTGGCGGTCTACGCGACCGCTGCACCCAGCGCGGTTGAACGAAGCACTTGAGGACATCGTCGACAACGTCGTACGGAGCAGAGGCGTGGTGTGGTTGGCGAACCGGCCTACGCAGCGCGTGCGCTGGGAGTCTGCGGGCTACAGCGCTTCGCTCGGCACACTGGGCGAGTGGTCGGACACTGAGCACCTGGCTGAGTGCACAGTGGTCGCCACTGGGATGGGGCTCGACCCGGCTCGACTGCAGTCGATCCTGGACGCGTGTCTGCTCACCGAGTCAGAGCTGGCCAGTCTGGACTGGAAGGAGCTCGACGACCCGTTCGCTGGAGTGCTACCCCAGTAGCGGCAGCCGATCGGCGTACTGGCCGAGCATGTCGAGGTCTGCGTCGTCGAGTGCGAGCCGACCAGTCCCCTTCAGGACGTACGTCGTGGTGTCCCACTCGATCACGTCCCACGCCTCTGGTCCGAACAGGCCGTCTAGCGTGCGTGCAGTCAGGCGCAGGGCCTCCGGGTCGGGCTCTGGCGCGTCTGGGAGGTTGAGCGTCAGGTCGAGGTGGTGAACGGTCGCCTCCAACACCAGCGTGGCAACGAAGTCCCGCACCTCCAGGACATGCCCCTGCGTCTCGACACGGCCCTCAGCAAGCGCAGCAGCCCGTACGGCGGCCTCCGACACCTCACGCCAGTGCTGCACCAGCACCCCGGGCTTCCGGTACGCCGCTGCGACGCCGCGCACGAATCCCGTGTCCTCGTCCGAACCCGGTGGGAAGTCACGCCAGTAGCTGACGAAGTCCCGGTCCGCATCGGCTGCGGCTGGGCTCGCGAGAGCGATCAGGGCGCGCTGCGCGTCGTACAGGAGATGCACCAGCAGCGGACCGACCGGCATCCCTGAGCATCTGGTCTCGCGGGCGAAGTCAGCAGTTGTCAGGCCCTGCACGGTCTCGGTGATCCGCCCATAGGCTCGCTCCAGCGTGCCCGCCACGCCCCGCGGCAAAGCACCTCGCTCCGGTGCTCTCATCCGGCCTCCTCGGTGTCGCTCCTTCCGACGTCAACCGCAGGAGGCCGCCGTGTGTTCCTAGCCCCGGGCAATCCGGAGGTGCTCGACTGCGGCGGCCTCCAGGTGGCTGAGGTCGGAGGAGACCGTGGCGAAGGTGAAGCCCTGGTCCAGCCGCCGCCTGGCGTTCTCACCATCGGGCGTGTGCATGCCGACGGCCAGTCCGGCTTCGGTCGCGGTCTTGATGATCACTGCGATCGCCTCCTCGAGCCGACCGGCGGTCTCGGGGTCGCCCGGGTAGCGGGCACCGAGAGACAACGCGAGGTCGGACGGACCGACGTACAGGCCGTCCAGTCCGGGCGTAGCGCAGATCTCGGCGACGTTCTCCAAGGCCTCCGCGGTCTCGATCATCGCGATGACCACAGTGAGCTTGTTGTTCTCGGCCGAGACCGGATGCACCCGCAGCTCGGCGCGCATCGGCCCGAAGGAGCGCCGGCCCAACGGCGGGTACTTCACCGCACGCACCGCACGCGCGACGTCTTCGGCCGTGTCGATCAGCGGGATGATCACCCCGATCGCCCCGGCATCGAGCGCCCGCCCGATCGGCGTCGGGTCGTTGGCCTCCACCCGGACCAGCCCCGCGGCCCCACGCCCGGCATCGATCGCCAGCAGCCCGTGCACCATGCCCTCGTAGCCGAACAGACCGTGCTGCGCGTCCAGCACCACGTAGTCATAGTCCAGCCGAGCGATCCGCTCCGTAGCGGGCGGCGCATCCAGCGTCACCCAGTACCCGACCAGTTGCTCACGATTCCGAAGACGCTCTGCGAAGGTCACGCCGTACAGCTTAGACAGGCGGTACGCCGTGTCGCTTGGTGGAGAAGTGGCGGTCTTTGGACTGGGCGGCGGCGAGGCGGGCGATCAGGTCGTTGCGGAGGTCCTCCGGCTCGACGATCGCGTCGATCACCAGGTCGGCGGCCAGGCGCAGGATGTCGATGTCGGTCTCGTACTCCTCGCGGAGCTTGGAGACGTACTCGACGCGCTCGGTGTCGTCGGTGATCTCCTGGATCTTGTTGTAGTACACGGCGTTGATCGCCGCCTCCGGACCCATCACCGCGATCTTCGCGGTCGGCAGCGCGATACACGCGTCCGGCGAGAACCCCGGACCGCACATCGCGTACAGACCGGCGCCGTACGCCTTGCGCACGATCACCGAGACGGTCGGGACGGTCGCCTCCGACACCGCGGTGATCATCTTCGCGCCGTGCCGGATGATGCCGGCCCGCTCGACCTCGCTGCCGATCATGAAGCCCGGTACGTCGCACAGGTAGATCAGCGGGATGTTGAACGCGTCGCAGAGCCAGATGAACCGGGCCGCCTTGTCGGCCGAGTCGACGAACAGCACGCCGCCCTTGACCGCCGGCTGGTTCGCGACGAACCCGACGACCTGACCCTCGAGCAGCCCGAACCCGACGACCAGCTCCGGCGCGTACGCGGGCTTGATCTCGAAGAACGTGTCCGCGTCGATGATCGCGTCGATCACGTCGTGGATGTCGAACCCGACGCTCTCCTCCACCGGCACCAGGTCGCGGGTGAAATCACGGCCCGCGGGCGAGGCGTCGTACGACGGGGGCCTGACCCGCCACGAACTGGGGAGGTAGGAGAAGTACTGCTTGGCGAGCTCGATCGCCTCGGTGTCGTCGGACGCGAGCAGGTCACCGCAGCCGGAGACGCTGGTGTGCATCCGGGCGCCGCCCATCTCCTCCAGCGTCACCTTCTCGCCGACGACCATCTCGGCCATCCGCGGTGAACCCAGGTACATCGAGGCGTTGCCGTCGACCATGATCACGAGATCGCAGAAGGCCGGGATGTACGCGCCACCGGCCGCCGACGGACCGAACAGGCAGCAGATCTGCGGCACCTTGCCGGACAGCGCGACCTGGTTGTGGAAGATCCGGCCCGCGCCGCGACGGCCCGGGAACAGCTGCACCTGGTCGGTGATCCGGGCGCCGGCCGAGTCGATCAGCCAGAAGATCGGCAGCTCGTCGCGCAGCGCGACCTCGGTGATCCGGACGATCTTCTCGACCGTCCGGGCACCCCACGACCCCGCCTTGACGGTCGGGTCGTTCGCGACGATCAACGCCGGCCGGCCGTCGACCAGTGCGCGGCCGGTGACCACGCCGTCGGCCGGCAGGCCGGGGTTCAGCGCGTTCGCCAGCTGCGCCTCCTCGACGAAGCTGCCCTCGTCGACGAGCAGGGCGATCCGGTCGCGGACGTAGAGCTTGTTCTGCGAGTCGAGCTTGGCCTTCGCCTTCTCCGGCGGTGCCAGCGTCGCCTCGCGGGCGACCTTGAACTCTGTCCAGTGATCCCGGGTCATTGGGCCTCCTGACCTGGACTGAGGAGTGAAGGGAGCGAAGTGACTGGAGCGACGAGGGAAGGGCTGGAGTTGAAGCCCAATGACCGCCGCGCGGAGCGTGGCATCAGCAGAGTCATTGGGCCATCATTCCACTGGGAGGCCGAGGCCTCGGGCGATCAGCATCCGCTGCACTTCCGACGTACCTTCGCCGATCTCGAGGATCTTGGCGTCACGGTAGAAGCGGGTGACCGGGTACTCCTCCATGAAGCCGTAGCCGCCGAAGACCTGGGTCGCGATCCGCGTCGCGGTCACGGCGGACTCGCTCGCGTACAGCTTCGCGACCGAGGCGGCCTGCTTGAACTCCTGCACCGAAGCCCCGGCGTCCTTCAACGCGGCCGCCCGGTAGACGAGCAGCTCGGCCGCGTCCGCCATCACCTTCAGGTCGGCGATCTGGAACGCGACCCCCTGCTTCCGGCCGATCGGACCCCCGAACGTCTGCCGCTCACCGGCGTACTGGACGGACATGTCCAGACAGGCGCGGATGCAGCCGAGCGCGACCGCGGCGATGGCCACCCGGCCGTCGTCCAGCGTCGCGAGGAACTGCCCGAAGCCCTTACCGCGCTCACCCAGCAGGTTCGCCTCCGGCACCCGGACGCCGGTCAGCGCCAGCGGGTGGGTGTCGCTCGCGTGCCAGCCGAGCTTGTCGTACGCCGGTTCCGCGACGAATCCCGGCGTACCGGTCGGGACGATGATCGTGGAGATCTCCGGCTTGCCGTTCTCCCGGGTCCCCGTCCGCGCGCTCACCGTCACGCACGAGGTGATCGAGGAGCCCGAGTTCGTGATGAACTGCTTCGAGCCGTCGATCACCCACTCGCCGTTCTCGAGGACCGCCCGCGTGCGAGTCGCACCGGCGTCCGACCCCGCGTCCGCCTCGGTCAGCCCGAACCCGGCCAGCCGCTCCCCCGCGACCAGCGCCGGCAGCCACTCCTGCTTCTGCTCCTCGGTCCCGAACGTCAGGATCGGGTTGATCCCGAGCCCGACCCCCGCCTCGAGCGTGATCCCCATCGACTGGTCGACCCGGGAGATCTCCTCGATCGCCACACACAGGCTGGTGAAGTCGCCACCAGAACCGCCGTACTCCTCCGGAGCGGTCAGCCCGAACAGCCCGAGCTTGCCCATCTTCTGCACGACCTCCACCGGGAAGTAGTGCTTGCGATCCCACTCCGCCGCGTACGGCGCGATCTCCGCCTCCGCGAAGTCGCGCACACTGCGCCGGAACTCGCGGTGCTCCTCGGACAGCTCGAACATGCCAACTCCCTCTGTGCTTGACGCTTACGTAAACGTAAAGCACAGTGGGCCAGGTGCACAATATCCAGGTGCCTGCCGACACATGGACGATCGCCGAACTCGCCGCCGAGTACGCCGTCACTCTGCGCACGATCCGCTTCTACGAGGACCGGGGCCTCCTCACCCCCGAGCGCCGCGGCACCGTCCGCGTCTACCACCCCCGCGACCGAGTCCGCCTGGGCCTCATCCTCCGCGGCAAACGCCTGGGCTTCTCCCTCGACGAGATCGCCACCATCGTCGACATGTACGACGCCGAACCCGGCGAAGAAGGCCAGCTCGAATACCTCCTGGCCCAGATCACCACCCGCCGGGCCGACCTGGAACAACGCCGCCAAGACCTGGAACAAACCCTCGCCGACCTAGCCGAAGTAGAAGCCCGCTGCCAAGCCGACCTAAAAGCCCTCCGCACCCGCCAGGGTCTACCGACGGCCTGATAGTGATCGGCGCGACCGAACGCGCACGCGACCGCCGCCGCTGAGTGGAAAGACGTCGTCACCCGGGCACCGCTCTGACCGATTATCGGGCGTAGGCCCTTCCCGCGCCGGTTCACGGATGATTCCTGCCGGTATTTGGCAGTAGAACTCCGTGGATCTGTGGCTGGTCGGGGTTTGTGGGTGTTTGCGGGGATCTACTGCCGGTGAGAGGCAGCAGACCCCCGCAAAGCGGTTCGCGTACCCCCGATTCGCGCCGCACCGGACAGGCCGGACACGTAGCCGGTGGTTGGCCGCCGCGGCGGCCGATTTGCTGAAGCGCTAGGCGGGCGTGGTCTGTGGCTGAGGGGGATGGACAGGCCGGTGACCGCGTGCCCGTTGCTTGAGCTTCCGGGCTTCGGTTGCGGTCCCGGAAAACGAGGGGATCTCCCCGCAAGTTGCTGGTTCTCCCCTCAAATTTTGAGCAGAGAAGGGTCAACTTGAACGGATATCCAGCCAAATTTCCGCAGGCCAGGCAGGCGAGGCAGGCGACCCGAACCGCAGTGGCCAACCACTGCGGCGGGTCACCTGACAGGCCTCCTCATCGTCGGGAGCAACCACCGCCCGGAAGCTCACGCAACCGCAACCGCGGTCACCGACCGCACCATCCCCCTCAGCCGAAGACCACCCCAGCCACCCGTCTCAGTAAAACCGGCCGCAGCGGCGACCAGCCACCGCCCACGCCACCGGCCGAATCCGAGCGGCCGGACGGGACGAGCACATCCGGGAAGGAGGGGTTCCTGCCCAGGCAAAGCCCTCAGCCACCGCGGCCGATCACCCGCCGCGATCCCGCTCCCCAAAAGCGGCTCAGGCAAGAGCAGCCCGCCAAATCGCACCAAGCTCCCACCGCCGAAATGTTCCACCTAGCGCGCGGGACTCATCTAAGGCTGAGCATCCCGGCTTGCTCGGCGGTGGCGCGGTCGGTGTCGAAGGCTTCGAGGTGTACGGCGAGGTGCTCCGAGGCCTCGGCGTGGAGGCGGCGGATCACCCATGGGTCGCCGGGAGAGGCGAAGGTCAAGATGGCATCGGTGCGGGAGCTGTAGAGGTTCCGCGCGGAGTAGTCGGCCGCCAGCAGGCGAGCCTCCGGGGCCGGCGGATCATCGGCTTGCGGAACTGTCGGCGCGCCGTACCGGTCGACCCACCCGAAGCGCTCCGGGTTGTAGTGCGACCGGCCGTACGCCGCTCCTATTCGACGTCCGGGCGGCCGCGTGGGTGGCGGGCGCGTCTGGTGTCGACATTGGCGGTCAGGGTCCTGAGGATGCCGGGTAGGCCTGCCACCGTTTCGGCGGGCAGGCCGGTCACGGTTTCCTCCGCCAGATCGCACCACAACCGCTTGACCTGGTCGGCTAGCGCCTTGCCGCTGTCGGTGAGTTCGACGATGCTGGCGCGCTTGTCGGAGGGCGCGGGCTTGCGGCGGATGTGACCCGACGCTTCGAGCTTTCGGGTCATGAGCGTGACGCTGGGCGGCTCGCAGCCGAGCGCCTCGCTGAGCTGGGCCTGGATCATCGGACCCGTCCGGGCGAGTTCGAGCAGAAGCGCCTCTTGGCCGGGATGCAGGCCGAGCGGAGCCAGCAACGCCGCGGCCCGGGCCCGGTGGCGCAGGCTCAGCAGGCGGATGGCCTGGTTGACAGCGTCGGCGTGCTCGAAGTCCACGGAGCTCTCCTTGACAAAATTGGTTATGCGCATAACGTTATCCGCATAACCAATTCTACACAGCATCCAGGGAGCCGGACATGACCGTGAAGGTCGCAGTCATCTACTACAGCGCGACAGGCACTGTGCACGCACTCGCGCAGGCCGTCGCCGAAGGCGCCACCTCGGCGGGCGCCGAGGTACGGCTGCGGAGGGTCGCCGAGTTGGCGCCTGACAGTGCGATTGCCGAGAACCCGCAGTGGCAGCGGCACACCGCCGCTGCCACTGCGATCGGCCTGGCCTCGATTGACGACCTGGCGTGGGCCGACGCGTTCGCGTTCGGAACGCCGACCCGGTTCGGCGCGCCGGCCGCGCAGCTCAAGCAGTTCATCGACCAGACAGGCGGGCTGTGGCGGGAAGGCAAACTGGCCGACAAGCCGGTGACGGCCTTTACCTCGGCGTTCAACCGGCACGGCGGCAGCGAGGCCACGATCTTGTCGCTGGGCAACGTCTTCTACCACTGGGGCGCGCTGATCGTCCCACCCGGATACACCGATCCGGCCGTGTACGCCGCCGGCGGCAACCCCTACGGGACGTCATTCGTGACCGGCCCGACCGGAGACGGCCCGGACGGCCCGGCGCTGGAGGCGGCCAGGTACCAGGGACGGCGACTGGCCCAGATCACCATCCGGCTGCGGGCCGGCAGCCGGATCACCGGTGTCGCCGCGGGCGTTGACAACGCCCACAGCACCCGGTCCCCAAAAGCCTCGCAGACCGCGTGAGCGCGCGGCCGGTTCGCAAGGAGGACGCCATGCCAAGCGCCGACACCGCCAGGCTGCACACCGGGCCTGCCTGGTTGGTCCTGTCGTTGGCATGTGCCTGCCAGTTCATGGTGATCCTGGACGCGGCCATCGTCAACGTCGCCCTGCCCACGGTCCAGCGGGACCTCGGCTTTTCATCCACCGGCCTGGCCTGGGTGGTGAACGGTTACCTACTGACCTTTGCCGGTTTCATGCTGCTGGGTGGCCGCGCCGCCGACCTCTTCGGACATCGGCGGATGCTGGTCGCTGGGCTGTTCTTGTTCTCCGCTTCGAGTCTGATTGCCGGCCTGGCGACCGCTCCTGAGGTCCTGGTGGCGGCCCGCGTCGCGCAGGGCATCGGAGCCGCCATGATGGCCCCGGCGACACTTGCCGTGATCAACACCTGCTTCACCGGCGAACACGAGCGTGTCCGGGCGTTCGGCGCCTGGTCTGCCGCAGGCGGTGTGGGCGGGATGGCCGGCGCGGTCGCGGGCGGCGCCCTCACAACCGGTCTGTCATGGCGGTGGGTTTTCCTGATCAACGTACCGATCGGCGCAGTGCTGATCACAGTAGCCCTGATGTCGCTGGCAGCCACCCGAACCAGGCGGCGGGAATCGCTCGACCTCCTTGGCGCGGTCACGGGGACGGTGGGACTGGCCGCGCTGATCTTCGGGGTCGTGCAAAGCGCCGATCATGGCTGGGTGTCCGTGCAGGTCGTCGGGCCGGCCTTGGCAGGTCTGCTCCTGCTCGTTCTTTTCACCGTGGTGGAGGCGCGTTTCGCCGCCCAGCCCATGATGCCGCTGCGGCTGTTCAGGATCCGGGGAGTAGCCGTCGGCAACGTCATGCTGCTGCTGTTCGGAGGCATCACCATCGCGATGTGGTACTTCACTTCACTGTTCCTGCAGGACGTTCTCGGCTATAGCGCGCTCCGCACCGGCCTCGGGCAGACACCCGCAGCGGTGACGTTCATGGCGATCGCGCGATTGTCCGCCGCTCTGCTGCCGCGAACCGGTGTACGCCCGCTGGTGCTGGCCGGCTGCGGCTGTTTCCTGACCGGTTTCGGCTGGCTCTCCCAGGCCCACGCCGACAGCGGCTACGTCACCAGCGTGCTCGGGCCAACGCTGCTCATCGCGGTCGGCATCGGGCTGACCTTCCCGACCCTCATGGCCGCGGCTACCGCCGACGTTCCCGAGAGCGACGCGGGGATCATCGGCGGCCTGGCCGGCACCGCCAGTCAGGTAGGCGCGTCGGTTGGCCTGGCTGTGCTCGCGACGGCCGCCAGCACCAGAGCCGCGAGGGCAGCCGCCGGGAGTTCGCCCGCCGGCGCCCTCGCCGCCGGCTACGACCTGGTCTTCCTCGTGGCGGGCGGACTCGGCCTGGCCATCGCGGTGGTCAGCGCGCTGCTACCGCGACCCCAGCGCGGCTGAGTGCTGCGGCTGACACTTCTTGCCGATTAAGCGGCGGCTAGACGGTGGCGTGGGTTCGGCGGAGGGCGGCTTCGTAGCGGGTTAGGGCGAGGCGGGCCAGGCGGGGATCTGCGCCTAAGGGAGCGGTGACTCGGTGGGGGCCGGCCTGTTTGTGGAGGCGGTCGGCGAAGGCGCCGGGGGCTAGGAGGTAGGTGGCTATGGCTAGGCGGCCGGGGGTGGTGGCCAGGGCTGCGGGGAGGCGGCGGCCTCGGCCGGAGAGGTAGGCGACTGTTACGGGGCGGTGGATGCGGGCTTGGAGGAGGGTGGCGGTGCGTTCGCAGTCGGTTTGGGCTCGGGGGTCGGTGGAGCCGGCGGCGGCGAGGATTACGTGGTCGGTGCGGGAGAGGTCGCCTAGGCGGTCTTCGAGGATGTCGGCGATGAGGGGGTGCGGGCCCAGGGCTGGGGCAGCGGTCAGGCCGGGGTGGCGCGCTACTTGGCGAGCTATGTCTACGTGGACGTGGTAGCCGCTGGAGAGGAGCAACGGGACCAGCACTGCGTCGGTGGTGTCGGTCATGACTCGGTCCACGAGGCCTGGCATGGCTGGTACGTCGACGTCCACGAACCCCAGCGACATCGGGAGCTCAGGACGCAGCTGCGCCATCTGCCGGACGATGTCGTGCACGACACGGATACCCCGAGGATCCGCAGTCCCGTGCGCCACTGCGATCAGGTCTGCGGTCATGAGGCCCCCTTTCTGGACTGAGGAGCGGAGGGAGCGCAGCGACTGGAGTGACGAGGGAAGAAAGGGAACCAGGCCTCAGGACCCGCCGCGCGGAGCGTGGCATTCAATAGAGTCATGACGGCACCGCCGCTGTTTCGACGGCCAGGCGGTAGCCACGTCGTACGACGGTTCGCACCAGCTCCGGTCGGCCCACTGCAGTGCGCAGGCGGTTGACCGTGACCTCAACCGCGTGCACGTCCTCAGCACCCGGCAGTACGGCGAGCAGGTCGGGGCGCGAGACCACATCACCACCAGCTGCCACCAGCGCGGCCAACACCGCACGGGGTCCCGGTCCGAGCGGCAGCACGATCCCATCCAGTACGGCGGCGCCGCCGCGGATCACGAGTTGGCCGAACTCGGTCTCGATGGAGCGAGCGTTGTCGTCCGTGAGCCGGTCCGTGACGATGCGGATCAGAGCGCCCAGGCGGAACCGGTCCGGCACCAGTGGTTCGAGACCCAGGTTGTTGAACGGTCCAGCCGTGATGGGACCAACACAGGCATTCAGCACCCGCCCAGTCCGCAGTGCCGCGACCAGAGCGTCGTACTGGCCGTTCAACGCGGCCGCATCCAGCATCGCCTGCGCACCGGGCGCCGACGTGTGGACCACAGCATCGACTGCACCTGTGCAGACCTGTCCAATCACGCGCTCGACCATCGCCGGATCCGGCGCGGGCCCCCACCGATAAACCTCGAGCCCACGCACCGACGCACCAGCTCCACGCAGCGCGTCCATCAGCGACGGGTCCGACAGCCCGTGCAGCTGTACGACGATCTTGCGCCCACTGACGCCCTGCGCCCGCAACCACTCGACTACCTCGGCCGTGGTCTCGGACCGCGCCGACCAATGCTCGACCAATCCGGCGGCCCGGATCGCTCCCCGCGCCTTCGGGCCGCGCGCCAGAATCCGCGCCTGCTCCAACGTCACCAACAGATCCGCAGCGAGCCCAGCGGTATCCGCCGCCTCGATCCACCCGCGGAAACCGACCGCAGTGGTCACCACCACGTCATCCGGCGGATTCGCGATCACCCGACGGGTCGCCTCGATCAGAGCGTGGTCATCGGCGACCGGGACGATCTGCAGCGTCGGTGCGTGCAGCACCTTCGCGCCCCGGCGTTCGAACGACGCGATCAGGTCGTCTGCCCGCCGGTGCGCGGTTACTGCGATCGTGCAGCCGCTGAGCGGACCTGGCCTGCTGTTAGCCGTCACCGTTCTCCCCCACCCGAACCGTCCCGTCGACGATCTCGACCGGGTAGACCGGCAGCGACACCGCCGGGTCGTCCAGACACTCGCCGGTGCGCAGATCGAAGACCTGCTTGAACATCGGCGACGCCACCGTCGGTACGTCGCCCCTGCTGCCGACGATCCCGCGCGACATCACGTTGGCCCCGCTGAACGGGTCCTGGTTGCCGATGGCGAACACCGTCCCGTCGTGCAGCCGGAACAGCGCGATCTGCACCTCCCCGGCCAGTGCGGCGACACCACGCTCAGGCATCAGTACGTCGTACCGGCAGAGCACCGTCGATTCCAGAGCCGTCAGACTCATCGCCGTACCTCCAATCGGGGACCGGCGAGCAGCACCGGCTCCAGCTGTCCCCGCTCGGCCGGTGTGGCCGGGCGAGGCTGGTTGCGCTCGACCACGTAGCGCAGGTCGGCGTCCGGTTGATCCGGTGCGTTCACGAACGACACGAACCGGGCCAGCTTCGCCGGGTCGTCCAGAGTGGCCCGCCACTCGTCGACGTACGAATCGACGTGTGAGGCCATCGCAGCGTCCAGATCGGCAGCGATACCAAGGCTGTCGTTCAGTACGACGTCGCGCACATGCTCGAGGCCGCCTTCGATCTCACGGATCCACACCGACGTCCGCTGCAACCGGTCCCCCGTCCGCACGTAGTACATGAGGAAGCGGTCGATCGCCTGTACCAGCTCGTCATCCGACAGGTCGGACGCGAGCAGCTCGGCGTGCCGGGGCGTCATGCCGCCGTTGCCACCGACGTACAGGTTCCAGCCCTGCTCTGTCGCGATGATGCCGACGTCCTTGCCGCGCGCCTCGGCGCACTCCCGTGCACACCCGGATACCCCGAGCTTGAGCTTGTGCGGCGACCGCAGCCCGCGGTAGCGCAGTTCCAGCGCAATGGCCATGCCGACCGAGTCCTGCACGCCGTACCGGCACCAGGTGGATCCGACACACGACTTCACCGTCCGCAGCGCCTTGCCGTACGCATGGCCCGATTCGAAGCCCGCATCGACCAGCCGCTTCCAGATAGCCGGCAGCTGCTCGATCCGTGCGCCGAACAGGTCGACTCGCTGCCCACCGGTGATCTTGGTGTACAGACCGAAGTCCCGCGCGACCTCACCGATGGTGATCAGTCCCTCTGGCGTGATCTCGCCACCAGGGACGCGTGGGACGACGGAGTACGTGCCGTCCTTCTGCATGTTCGCCATGACGTGGTCATTCGTGTCCTGCAGCGCTGCCCGGTCGCGGTCGAGCACATGGCCGGCTGGGTCCACACTGGCCAGGACCGAAGCCACTACCGGCTTGCAGATGTCACAGCCGCGCCCGACACCGTGACGCTCGACAATCTCGCTGAACGTGCGCAGACCGGTCACCCGGACCACATCGAACAGCTCAGCGCGCGACAATGCGAAGTGCTCGCACAGCGCCTTGCTGACCTCGACACCGGCCTTGGCCAGCTCGCTGTTCACCAGGGTCTTGACGATCGGCAGACACGAGCCACAGCTCGTCCCAGCCCTGGTGCGGCCGCACACCGACTTCACATCGCCGCAGCCATCGTCCCGCACCGTGCACCGGATCGTCCCAGCAGACACGTTGTTGCACGAGCAGACCGGTGCGTCGTCCGGCAGCTCCAACTGAGCCGGTACGGCGCCCTCGGGCAGCAGGAAGCTGGCCGGATCAGCACCCAGCTCCCGGCCGACCATGGGCCGCAACCCCGAGTACGCCGAGGCGTCGCCGACCAGAATGCCGCCCAGCAACGTGCGAGCGTCGTCCGACAGCACCAGCTTCTTGTACACACCGGCCACCGGATCGGCGTACACGATGTCCAACGCGCCCTCGGTAGTGCCGAACGCGTCCCCGAAGCTGGCCACATCGACCCCGAGCAGCTTCAGCTTGGTCGACGTGTCGGCCCCAGGGAATGTCGCCGAGCCGCCCAGCAGGCGGTCCGCGACGATCTCGGCCATAGTGTTGCCCGGGGCAACCAACCCCCAGACGCGGCCCTCGATACAGGCGACCTCGCCGATCGCCCAGACGCCGGACACCGACGTCCGGCAGCCCTCGTCAACCACGACTCCGCCGCGCTCACCGATCTCCAGACCGGCAGCGCGCGCCAGCTCGTCCCGCGGCCGCACACCGGTCGCAAAGACGACCACATCGGCCGGCAGGTCCGGCCCCTCGGCCACCGCCATCGCCCGCGCCGCCCCCTGCGGCGTGAGCTTCACCCGAGTCGTCGCCGACGCTGTCTGCACGGAGACGTCCAGCCCTCGGATCAGCCGCGCAAGCGCCGACCCACCGCCTTCGTCAACCTGCAAAGGCATCAGCCGCGGCGCGAACTCGACCACCGTCGTCGCCGCACCGAGCGCCCGCAGCGCACCGGCGGCCTCTAGCCCCAGCAGGCCACCACCAACGACCACACCGGTGACCTGGTCCCGCTCACTCTTCAGACGCTCGACATAGACCCGCAGCGCGGCCACATCGTCGATGGTGCGGTACACAAAGCAGCCCTGTGCGTCGCTGTTCTTCACCGGCGGCACAAACGCCGATGAGCCGGTCGCCAACACCAGTTCGTCGTACGCGATCAATTCACCGCGCGCAGTCGTCACCGTCTTGTCAGCAACGTCGATGGCGGTCACCTGCACGCCCTTGCGCAGTACGACGGCCGGGTCCTCCCAGAGCGACGGATCGCCCAGCGCGAGGTCCTGTGGGTCACGTCCGGAGAAGTAGCTCGTCAGAGCGACCCGGTCGTACGGCAGACGCGGCTCCTCGGCCAGCACGGTGATGCGCCACCGGATGTCGGTGTCCCGCGCCCGCAGCGCCTCCACCAGCCGGTGCGCGACCATGCCGCCACCCACCACCACAACGTGCCGGGCCTTGCTCAGCTCTGTCATCGTCGCCCTCCTGGCCGGAACTGGTTTGGTCTCGCCACGGCGGAACCGGTCAAGCAGGTCACCGACGGCACCGGTGCAACTACCGCACCCAGTGGTCGCCCGTGTGGTGGCGGCGATGCCGGCGACACTGTCGGCACCTCCACGCCAGGCCGCTTCGATCGCAGCCCTAGTCACTCCGTTGCACCGACAAACGGCCACTGCCTTCCGAGCCGGTACGGCGGGCTCCGTGAGCAGCCCCTCCGCCACTACCGGCGTACCGCGGTCAGCCAGCAGCACCAGCTCCGCAGCAACCTCCGGCGCACCCACTGCGACCGCCGACCGCACCACGCCATCCCGCAGTACGGCGCGCACCGACCGACCGCCGTCATCGAGCCGAACCTCTTCGCCGGGCTCACTCTGATCCCCCAGCACGAGCACATCGAGCCCACCGGCAGTCAGCCGCACCACGTCGACTCCCAGCGGCACCGGGACCCCACCGGTCAGCCCCGCAGCCAGACTCTCCGCCTGTGCCCACGCCGAACCGACAGTCCCAGTGCGGCGGCCATCGATCTCCGCGCAGTCGCCAATCGCGTGCACTCGCGAGTCATCCGGACTAGTGAGCGTCTGGTCGACCACGATCCCGGCCCGGACCGTCAGCCCGGCAGCCAGCTCAGTCCGCGGTTTCACTCCGCACGCAACCACCAGCAGCTCGCCGAACACCGGCTGGCCGTTATGCAACCGCACTGCCCGGAAGGCGCCGTTCCGCAGCTCCAAACCGTCCAGCTCTGCGCCGAGCAACACCTCGACGCCCAACTGCCGGACTGCCCGGGTCACTCGCCGCGCAGCAGCACGGTGAATCACGTTGTCCAGCAGGTCTTCACCGTCGTGCACCAACGTCACCGCGACCCCGCGCTCGCGCAGCGCACAGGCAGTCTCCACACCCAGCACTCCGCCGCCGAGCACGACCACTCGCCGTACGAGACCGGCCGCATCGACCAGCGACCGCGCATCGCCAGCAGTCCGCAGCACCTGGACCCCAGCCGCAGGCTCTACCGGCATGACCGGCGCAGCTCCGGTCGCAAACACCAGCCGGTCGTACGGCCACTCAACGCCAGCGGAGTCCGTCACCACTCGCCGCGTCCGGTCCACCGCGACCGCAGTCGCCACCGACTCGCTACCCAGCACCAGACCAGCCCGGCCGGCGACGTACTCGGTCAGCCGACTCCGGTTGTACGACGCCTCGTCGCCCAGCACAGTCACGTCGTACGACGGCAGTAGCGCCTCGAGCCGTCGTCCGGCCATCCCACCGCCGATGATGACCACCTTCACGCGGACACCCCCGCCACCGGGAGCGCAGCCGCGCTCAGCGAGACCGCACAGGCCTTGAACTCCGGCATCCGCGACACCGGGTCGAGTACGTCGTTGGTCAGCTCGTTCACCGCGCCCGCACCGCCGTAGTGGAACGGTACGAAGACCGTGTCCGGCCGTACGTCGGTCGTCACCCGCGCCGCGAGCACCATCGATCCACGGGCAGTCTGCAACCGCACCGGCCGACCATCGGCGATCCCCAGCTGCGCAGCGACGCGCGGGTGGATCTCCGCGAACACCTCTGGTTCCGCCTCGGCCAACTCCGGCACGCGCCGCGTCTGCGCACCACTCTGGTAGTGCTGCAGCAAACGCCCAGTCACCAGGTACATCGGCGCTGCGCCGTTCAGATCGTCAGCCACCGGACGGTGGTCGACCGCAACGACATGCGCCCGGCCATCCGGCGTACCGAAGCGGTCTGCGAACAGTCGCGGCGTTCCGGGGTGATCCACCGCAGGCACCGGCCAGAACAGCTCCTCGTTGTCCAGGCGCTCCCAGGTGATCCCGGAGTAGTCCGCCTTGCCACCTGCGCTGGCCAGCCGTAGCTCCTCGAACACCTCCTCCGGATCGGTCGAGAACGCCGCCGTACACCCAAGGCGTGCTGCCAGGCCGGCGAAGACATGCAGGTCGCTGCGCACCTCACCAGGTGGTGCAACAGCTGCCCGGCGCCTCAGTACCCGGCCTTCGAGGGACGTCATCGTGCCGTCCTCCTCAGCCCACTGCGTGACCGGGAAGACCACGTCCGCCAGCAGAGCAGTCTCAGACGGTACGACGTCTGCCACGACCAGCAAGTCCAGCGCAGCAAGGCGTTCGCGCACTGATGCGAGGTTCGGAGCGGACACCAGCAGATTGCTCCCGTGGACGAGCATCGCGCGCGGGCCGCCCGCCGTACCAAGGGAGTTGATCAGCTCGACCGCGCTCTTTCCCGGCCCCGGCAGGTCAGCCGGGTCCACGCCCCACACCGCGGCGACATGGGCGCGGGCGGCCGGATCCGCGATGCTGCGGTAGCCGGGAAGCTGGTCAGCTTTCTGACCGTGCTCACGACCGCCCTGCCCGTTTCCCTGCCCGGTGATGCAGCCATAGCCGCTACCGAGGCGCCCCGGCAGTCCGAGCGCCAGTGCAAGGTTGATGCAGGCAGTCACGGTGTCAGTGCCTTTGCTGTGCTGCTCTGCACCACGCCCGGTCAAGATGAACGCTCCGGCACCACCGTGGACCGGAGCAGCGGCCGCCAACACCCGGGCGGCCTGTCTGATCGTTGCCGCCGGTACGCCGGTCACTCGCTCCGCACGCTCGGGCCACCACGATGCTGTGGATCGGTAGAGCGCATCCGCGTCGTCTACCCGCTCTGCCAGGTAGCTGCTGTCCGCAAGCCCTTCCTGCAGCACCACATGCGTGAGAGCCAGCACCAGCGCCAGATCGGTACCAGGAGTCGCCTGCAGGTGCAGCGCGCCCGGCAGGGCCGCAGTTGCCGAACGACGTGGGTCAACGACCAGCAGTCCCCCAGCAGACGGTAGGTGTGCGACCGCAGGCGGCATGGTGTCGGCGATGTTGCTCCCCACCAGCAGTACGGCGTCCGCGCCGTCCAGATCCGCCAAGGGAAACGGCAGACCGCGGTCGATGCCGAAGGCCCGATTCGTGGCCGCTGCGGCGGACGACATACAGAATCGGCCGTTGTAGTCGACGTTCGCCGTCCGCAAGGCCACTCGGGCGAACTTGCCTAGTGCATAAGCCTTCTCGTTGGTCAGTCCGCCACCACCGAAGACCGCCACCACATCATGACCGTGTGAAGCCTGCAGCGACCGGATGCGGTCGGCAACAAAGTCCAGAGCGAAGTCCCAGCTCACCGGGACCAGCTCACCCGCCGCGTCCCGCACCAGTGGCGTGGTCAACCGGTCCGGCACAGTCAGTACCTCTGCGGCCGTCCAGCCCTTCCGGCACAGCCCACCCGCACCGCGCGGCCGCACCTCCACCGCACCCGGCCGGTCGACCGGGTGCAGCGTGGTGGCGCACTGCAGGGCGCAGTACGGGCAGTGGGTAGGGACTGCAGTCACACGCGTTCCTGGCTGAGCGGGCCACCCGGACGCAGGTAGCAGTAGTACGTGACGGCCAGACAGACCACATAGAACCCGCAGAACACGTAGAGCGCCGGAATCAGCGAGCCATAGCTACTCGTCGACATCGCGAACCCACGCGGTACCAGGAAGCCGCCGTACGCGCCGATCGCCGAAGCGATGCCGATGCAGGCCGCCGCCTCACGCCGTGCGCGCCCCGGATCGCCCGGCGTGGTCAACCGGAACACCGCAGGGATCATCCGGTACGTCGACCCGTTCGCGGCACCGCTTGCGACGAACAGGAACAGGAAGCTGACCAGGAACCCGGTGAAGCTGCCCGCGTTCAGCGCGACGATCGCGGCCAGAATGCCCAGCCCCATCACGACGAACGCGAACACCGTCACCTTGGCGCCACCGATCAGGTCGGCCAGCTTGCCGCCGAACGGCCGCGCGATCGAGCCGACCAGCGCTCCGAGGAACGCGATGTGAGCCACGGTGATCGACGGGAAGGTCGTCTTGATCAGCAGCGGGAACGCCGCCGAGAAGCCGATGAACGAGCCGAAGGTGCCGATGTAGAGGAACGAGATGATCCACGTGTGCGGGCGCTTGGCCGCGGTGATCGACGCCCGGAACGACGAGGTCGCGACGGACAGGTTCGACATCACCCGCCAGGCCAGGAAGGCCGCGAGCAGGATGAACGGCAGCCAAAGCAAGCCGGCCCGGTTCAGCGTCAGGCCGGCGCCGATCGTGATCGCCACCGGCACCAGGAGCTGGACGACCGCGACTCCGAGGTTGCCGCCGGCCGCGTTGATGCCGAGCGCGAAGCCCTTCTCCTTCTCCGGGTAGAAGAACGAGATGTTGGTCATGCTGCTCGCGAAGTTGCCGCCACCGACGCCCGCGGTCGCCGCGACCAGTGCCATCAGCCAGAACGGCGTCTCCGGCCGGCTGATGAAGAACGCCAGCCCGCCGGTCGGGATCAGCAACAGCAGCGCGGAGACGATCGTCCAGTTCCGGCCGCCGAATCGCGGTACGGCGAAGGTGTAGGGCAGCCGGAGCGTCGCGCCGACCAGGCTCGGCAGGGCGACCAGCCAGAACAACTGGTCGGTGCTGTAGCCGAACCCGGCCTTCGGCATCGACACCACGACGATGCTCCACAGCTGCCAGACCGAGAAGCCGAGGAACTCGGCGAAGATCGACGGCCACAGGTTGCGCCGGGCCACCGCGCGCCCCTTGGACGCCCAGAACGTCGCGTCCTCCGGATCCCACACGTCGATCCAGCGTCCGCGCCGTGGCGACTCGACCGTGCCCACTGTGCCGGCTTGGTCGCTGGGAGCAACGACCTCCGGTCCTGCCTCGAGCGTCATCGTGCGTCTCCTGTCGTCCGACCTCACTGATTAGGCCAGGACGCTATGACCGGGGTGTTTCCACGTGGTCATCTCGTTGTTACGCCGCCGAAACGGCTCCCGCACACCTGTCGCTGACTGGTGAGAGAAGCCCGGTACTGTGCCAGCTATCCAAGGGGCGGAGGGGGAACCGTGAAGAACAGACGGTGGGCGTGGCGGGGCGTGATCGCCGCGGTGCTGATCGGGTGGCTGGTGCTGGGGGCGATCGGCGGGCCCACGATCGGGAAGCTCAGCGAGGTCCAGGAGAACGACAACGCCAACTTCCTCCCGAAGCAGGCCGAATCCACGCTGGTCGCGAACGAGTCGGCCAAGTTCGTCGACTCCAAGGCACTCCCGTACTTCGTCCTGGTCGAACGCGACTCCGGGATCACGCCGGCTGATCTGACCGCGGCCCGGGGCTTCCTCGCGAAGGTGCCGACGCTGGATCTCGGCGGCGGGAAGAAGCTCGGCGACTATCTGGCCGCGCCCGCGCAGACCGTCGTACCGTCGGCCGACAAGAAGGCACTGCTGCTGACCGTCGAGCTGGACGGGGAGCGGGCGGACGAGGTGGTCACGGAGGGCGAGACCGTTCTGTTCGCGGCCGCCGACACGATGCGTGACGAGATCAAGCAGAATCTCACTCCGAGTGGCCTTCAGGTCTACGTGACCGGGCCCGGCGGGGTGTTCGCCGACTTCATCGTCGCGTTCAGCGGGATCGACGGCATCCTGCTCGGAGTCGCGCTCGCGGTCGTGTTCTTGATCCTGCTCATCGTCTACCGCAGCCCGATCCTGCCGATCGCCGTACTGCTGACCGCGGTCTTCGGGCTCGCGCTGGCCGCCTCGATCGTGTACCCGCTGGCCAAGAACGGCGTACTGGAGCTGAACGGGCAGAGTCAGGGCATCCTGTTCATCCTGGTGGTCGGTGCGGCGACGGACTACTCGCTGCTGCTGGTCTCGCGGTACAAGGAAGAACTGCACGACTACACCAGCAAGTACGACGCGATGCGGATCGCCTGGCGTGCTTCGATCGAGCCGATCGCGGCCAGCGCCGCCACGGTCATCCTCGGGCTGCTGTGTCTGCTGCTGTCTCAGCTCGGGAGCACGAAGGGGCTCGGGCCGGTCGGGGCGATCGGCATCGCCGGTGCGCTGATCGCGTCGATGACGTTCCTGCCGGCGATCCTGCTGGCCTTCGGACGACGGATCTTCTGGCCGTCCGTGCCGCGGGTCGACCACGTGCACGCCCGCGATCAGGTTGGCGGGCGGCGGCTCTGGGGTCGCGTGTCCGGGCTGGTCGGGCGGCATCCGCGCCGGGTCTGGGTGATCAGCGCGCTGGCGCTGCTCGCCTGCGGGGCGTTCCTGCCGACGTTCAAGGCGAGCGGGATCTCGCAGGAGGACCTGTTCCTGAACAAGGTCGAGTCCGTCACCGGGACCACGGAGCTGGGCAAACACTTCGACGCGGGCGCCGGTACGCCGGTCCAGATCCTCACCCCGGCCGATCGGGCCGACGAGGTGGTGCAGATCGCGACCAAGGTGGACGGGGTCGGTGCCGCCTCGGCCTCGCTGGCTCCCGGCGTACCGCCGAAGGTTGTCGACGGCAAGGTTCTGGTCCAGGCGACGCTCAAGGTCAAGGCGGATTCGCCCGCGGCGACCAAGGTGGTCGAGCATCTGCGGACCGAGCTCGACAAGGTCGGCCCCCACGTCCTGGTCGGTGGCAACACCGCGATCAACCTCGACGTCCTCGATGCCAGCCGGCGCGACCTGCGGGTGATCATCCCGACCATCCTCGCGGTCATCTTCCTGGTCCTGATGCTGCTGCTCCGCTCGGTCCTGGCCGCGGTCCTGCTGGTCGTCGCCAACGTGATCTCGTTCGCCGCCACCCTCGGCGTCAGCGCGATCGCCTTCAACCACATCTTCGGTTTCCCGGGCGCCGACCCCGCGATCCCGCTCTACGGCTTCGTCTTCCTGGTTGCCCTAGGCATCGACTACTCGATCTTCCTGATGACCCGGGTCCGCGAGGAATCCACCGAACAGGGCACCCGCCCCGGCATCCTCACCGGCCTCGCCGTCACCGGCGGCGTGATCACCTCGGCCGGCGTCGTCCTGGCCGCCACCTTCTCCGCCCTCGCCGTCCTTCCCATCCTCTTCCTGGTCCAAACAGCCTTCCTCGTCGCCTTCGGCGTCCTCCTCGACACCACCATCGTCCGCTCCCTCCTGGTCCCCTCCCTGGCCCACGACCTCGGCCCCCGGATCTGGTGGCCCAGCGCCCTCTCCCGCAAGCAGGTCGGTAAGGACACGTAGTAGTCGCTCGCAGCGGTCCAGGATGGTCCAGCTCAGGCGCGGCGGAGGCCGAGGCGCGGACTACTAGATGTCGTTGCCGACCTCTAGCCTCGGGGGATGGAGACGTTCGAGGGTGTCATCGAGGTGGGCGACGGGGGCGGGGCCTGGGTCGAGGTTCCGGACGAGGTGCTGGCCGGGCTGGGCGGGGGTGGCCGGATTCCGGTGCTGGCGACGTTCGACGGGGTGGAGTACCGCGGGTCGATCGCGTCGATGGGCGGTTGCATGGCGCTCGGCGTACTGAAAGGCATCCGGACCGAGCTGGGCAAAGGGGGCGGTGACACCGTTGCGATCACGGTTGAGCGAGACTCCGCTGAGCGCACCATCGACGTACCGGAGGACTTCGCCGCCGCGCTCGCCGAGGCCGGCCTGCGCGCGGCCTTCGACAAGCTGAGTTACAGCCACCGCCGCGAACACGTCAACGCCGTCCTCGACGCGAAGAAGCCGGAGACCCGCGCCCGGCGCATCGCCAAAGCCATCGAGATGCTTTAGCGCTGTTCGACGGTGCGGGCGAGGATGCCCAGGGTGGCGCGGAGGCCGGCTTCCGGGATGATCGGGAAGTTGACGCGGCCGCGGTAGCGGTCCTCGATCTGGCTCCAGTCGTAGTACGTGGTGACCAGGGTGCCGGAGTCGGTGGGCTCCAGGCGGTAGCCGTACAGGTGCTTGATGGGCGGCTGGATGGTGCCGGAAATGGTCCACTCCAGCTCGGCGTCCTCGACGAAGCGGGTGATGATCACCGTGACGTCGTACTTGCCCATCGGTAGGTCGTTCAGCGACTCGCGGTCCATGTGCACCACGAACTCGTCGCCGACCGCCCCGACAGGCTGCCCGTCCGCGGACTGCAGCATGCCGGAGCTGTCGATGGCGACGTGACCACGCGGTTCCCGCAGTACAGCGAAGATCTCCGCCGGTGTCGCGGAGATCTCACGCTGGACTTCGAACCGCTCGTCGTTGGTCACCCCTGGAGGATGTCAGACCGCGGATTCTTCTCCCGGAAGACCGTCCAGTTCGTGACGTCCAGCTCGGGCGCCTCGGGCAGGAGCTCGCGGACCACCGTGGCTCCGGGCTCATAGGCAGCATCAGGGAGGCTGCCCAGCACGTCGGCGTAGACGGATCGGACCACCTCGGCCTGGGCCGCCCACGAGAAACGGTGCTGCAGTTGCGGGTCGCCCTTGATGCGATCGGCGATCCGGTCCCGATCGGCGAGCACCGCCCGAACCGCCTGGACGAAGCCGTCGACGTCGCCGGCCTTGTACACCGCGCCCAGATCCAGCTCGTTGACCAGGTCGGCCTGCGCCGAGGTGTCACTGGTGATGATCGGGATCCCGGCCGCGATGTACTCGCAGAACTTGTTGGTCACCGCGATGTCGTGGTTCGGCGCGTGCAGCAGCGGGCTGACACCGATCGTGGCGCTCTTGACGTAGAGCGGCACAAGCTCCGCTTCGACGAACGGCAGGATATGCAGGCGGTCTTCCACGCCGAGCTCTTCCGCACGGACCCGCAGCTCGGTGGTGAAGGTGTTGATCCGCGCGACGACCGCGACATGGGCGTCGGGCAGCTGCGGCAGCGCCTCGACGAGCGTAGCGACGCCACGGGCGCGGTGAACGCCACCCAGATACACCAGCAGGGGCACGTCGTCGGCCAGCTGCAACTGCTCCCGCAGCCCCGTGAGCTCAGCGTCGTCCGGCGGCTCGATCGGCGCGTTCAGCACGACGTCCGGCAACGCGGCCAGCTTGTGGTCACGCTGCAGCCAGTGCGCCAGTGGGTCGGACACCGTGATGATGCGGTCGACGTCACCCAGGAACTCACTCTCGAGATCGCTGTACGCCGCGACCCGGCGCGGGGGCACGTTCGGCACGCCCGGCACGTATTCGTGGGCGTCGTAGATGATCTTGACGGTTCGCCCGTCCAGAGCCGCCCGATGGGCCGCACGCGCCGCGATACCGAGCATGTAGACGTCATGCACATGGATGACCTCCATCTGCATGCGGTCGAGGATCGGGCCCAGCGTCAGCTCCTGGTCGACGACCTCGGGCAGCATCGTCCGCCAGCGTCCGGTCGGCATGGACCGGTGGAAGGCGATCCATCGCGCGCGCCGCTTCGCGGCCTCGGGGGCAGTGTTCCGCTTGGTCCGGTGAACCAGGTACGCACGGGCATCCAGTACGGCGCTGTGCAGCCGCAGCGAGCGCCAGCGCACCGCGCGCCGCAAGCGGTCCACGCGAGAGCGTTTCGTGGAGCCGGTCCGCCCGGCGTCACGAACATCCCGGCCACGGTCGCCGCGCAGCTCGCGGGTCGCATACTGCCAGCGACCCTTGGCCAGCGTGTACTCCTGCTCGGTGCTGAACCAGGGCTTCAGGTTGTTCATCCGCTTGCGCCACCCGGTCAGGGTCGCCTTCCCCGGAACCCCCGGAACGATCACCTGCACCTTGCCCAGCGTGCGGGAACCCCGCAGGTGGCGCCCGGCGATACCGAGGCACGTGACGTCGAGATCCCACTTCGCCACCGTCTGCGCGTACTTCAGCACGCGCGAGTCGATGATGATCTCGTTGCCCGCCATCATCACGACCTTGCGCTTCACCCACGGCGGCTTCCAGTCCGTCGGCACCCCGGTCGGCTGCTCGACGAGCGCCTTCAGCACCTCGCCCGAGCGACGGCCGTCGTGCACCTCCTCGACGAAGACCGGCCCGCGCGCGGCGATCTCGCGGGCGCGCTCCGGCTCCGCGATCAGGCCGAGCAGGACATCCTCGAGCGTGTCCGGAGTCGCCTGGACGATCGGCAGCTCGAGCCCGGTCGCGTCCGTGACGCGATCGCGGACGTCCTTGGAGACGTACGAGACCACGATCCGGCCGGCGGCCATCGCCTCACACGCGGCGACCCCGTAGTTCCCGATCCGGAACTGGTCGATCACGATGTCGGCGTCGCCGTACACAGCCGGCATGTCCGCCGGGTCGACGCCCTGCACGCGGCGGTAGGTGATCACGCCGCGGCGGTCCAGCTCGGTCATGATCGGGTCGATCAGGTCGGACCCCTTGATCACGGCCTTGCTCGGCGCGTGCGCCACGACCGGCCGCTTGCGCGCGAGCACCGGAGCGTCGCTGCGCCAGACGTCGGTCTCGACGACCACCGGGCACCAGGTCGCCTGGGGCACGTAGTCCAGCAGGTCGGGCGTGGAGACGAAGACCGGACCCGGGTACGACGTGAACAGCTCGACGGCGCGAGTGGACTTCCGCTCGAGAATCTCGACGGTCGCGTCCTCCATGTCGGGGAACGGCGACCACGACTCGGACTCGGCGTGCCGGCTCGGGATCCGCACGTCGGTGCCGTGCGCGAGGAGGCCGACCTGCACGCCCTTGCTGAGCAGGTGCTGGAGGTCACCGCCCGCGTCCGGACCGTGCAGCACGCCGAAGAACGGCCGCGCCGCCTCCATCAGAACATGGGTGTAGTTCTGGACGGCGTAGTTGTAGAAGTCCAGCTGCCAGCGCCGATGGCGGCGGTAAGTGCTCGCTGACACGCTGTAGTCAAGCGGGTAGTCGAGGACACCGTTGAGGAAGGCGAACGCGGTCACCTTCGTCGTCGGCGACTGCTTCTCGAGCGCCCGGGCCCACCGAGTGCCCTGCCCCGCGAAGTTGACCGGCCCGATCAGGAGCCGGTTGGGCGCGTCGAGCCGCGCCGGCATTCCCGTAACAGGATCTTGCATAACGCTTTCGGAGCCCGGCTGGTCGTCCAGGCCCTCATCTGTCTTTCGAACCACGGTGTCGTCTTCCGCCCCTCACGGCAGCGCTCGGCCAGGTATTGGGAACGAATACCCTGCGCCGATCGTAGATGAATCCCCTCGAAAGGGGTAAACGGTCCAGACCATATGATCCGTTGCACGTGTCCGGAAAGTGGTCTTCGTCACTCCGTGCCCGCTAACCTCCCGGAAACAGTCGATGTGAGGAGCCCGGGATGGCTGACAGCACGGCGACGGATCACGGCACGTTCGCGCTGCCGACGAAGAATCTACCCGCTCCACAGGTCAGGGACCTACCGGAGCCCCCCACCCAGACCTGGAAGATCGTCGGGCCGGGGATGGTCGGGGCGGGCGTGGGGCTGGCCTCGGGCGAATTCATCCTCTGGCCGTACATCTCCAGTCAGGTCGGCCTGGTCTTCCTCTGGGGCGCCCTGGTCGGTGTGGTGATCCAGTGGTTCCTGAACATGGAGATCGAGCGGTACACGCTGGCCACTGGTGAGACAGCGTTGACCGGCTTCAACCGCTTCGGCAAGCACTGGGGCCTGTTCTTCGCGGTCATGACGTACTTCGCGAACATGTGGCCCGGCTGGGCGACCAGCTCGGCCTCGATGCTGACCTACCTGTTCGGCGGCGGCGATCCCCGCTGGATCGCGATCGGGATCCTGCTCACGATCGGGCTGATCCTGACCTTCGCCCCGGTCGTCTACGTGATGCTCGAACGGCTGATCTTCGTCAAGATCCTGGCCGTCGGACTCCTCGTCGTACTGGCGCTGATCTTCGCGATCCGGGCCAAGACCTACGACGCCCTCGGCCACGCCGTCACGCACCCGCAGTTCCCGGTCGAGACGCTCGGCTTCGCGCTGATGATGGGTGCGATCGCGTACGCCGGGGCGGGTGGCGGGCAGAACCTCGTCCAGAGCAACTGGATCCGGGACAAGGGCTTCGGCCAGGGGCTGCACGTGCCGCGACTGACCTCACCGGTGACCGGCGAGACCGAGGCCGACCCGACCGCCAACGGCTACGTCTTCACCCCGGACGACGCCAACCTGGCCCGCTGGAAACGCTGGTGGAAGTTCGCCAACATCGAGCAGGCCGCGACCTTCGTCGCGATCACCGTGCTGACCATCGCGTTCACCTCGATGCTCGCGCACGCGACGCTCTTCGGCGACAGCAACGTCAAGAACAACATCGGCTTCCTCAAGATCGAGGGCACCACCCTGCAGACCGCGGTCGGCGGCTGGTTCGGCTACCTGTTCTGGGCGATCGGCGCGTTCTCCCTGTTCGCCGCCGCGGCCGGCATCGTCGACTACACGTCCCGCCTGACCGCCGACATGATCAAGGCCCGCTACCTGCGGACCTCCACCGTCACCGAGTCCAAGCTGTACTTCGGCCTCGTCTGGGGACTGGTTGCCTTCGGCATCATCGTCCTGCTGGCCGGCCTCACCCAGCCGCTGGTCCTGCTCGTCATCTCCGCCTGCACCGCCGGCACGATGATGTTCGTCTACTCCGGCCTGCTCTGGTGGATGAACTCCCGCGCCCTCCCCAAGGCGATCCGGATCACCCCCGTCCGCACCGCCGTCCTAGCCTTCTCCTTCCTCGCCTTCGGCTTCCTGGCCGTCTTCACCGTCATCGACCAGCTCAAGAAGCTCTAGAACCTCAGCAGCCTGCGGCAACCCGTAGCGCCGGTAGAGCTCCAACGCCACCAGCCACTGCTCCCGAGCGGGCTCGGCCTCGCCGAGCCCGCTCAACGCCATACCGAGCGAGTGCCGGATCCGCGCCTCGAACTCGGCACTGGTGTCCCCGACGAGTGACAGTGCCTCCTCGAGGTGGACGCGTGCCGTGTCGTAGGACTCCAGTTCGACCTCGGTCGCGCCGAGAAGCTCCAAGCAATCCGCGTACACGAACTTGCCAGTGTTCTCCCGAACGTCGTCCAGCACTCTTCGAAGCAAGTCCCGCGCCTTCCCGGCGCGACCGCAACCGCGGTAGGACCGAACGATGACTTCCACCAGCGACAGGAGGTCCCAGAGCTGCGTCCGCCGGTACAGGGCCTCCGCCAACTCGAACTCGCGGTCCTGCTCCGCCCACTCCCCTCGCCGTCCGGCAAGCACTCCGAGGTTCGCCCGCGCTTCGCCCTCGGCGGCTTCGTCACCGGCGCTCAAGGCAAGCTCCAGGCCGACTTGGCCCCGCGCAAGACTCTCGTCGAACCGATGGGCCCGTTCGAGCATCTGGCTGAGAGCGAGCAAGCTGTACAGCTGCTGCCGTGCCTGGCCCTGGACCACGGAGCCTTCGACCGACGCCGTCATGTGGAGGATGGCCGACTCGAAGTCGGACCGGTTGTGGTAGTGGCATGCCAGGTGGTAGCTCATGGCGAGGAAAGCTTGCGGAGGCACACAAGTGGGGTCGTCGCGCATCGCCGTCACCGCCAGCACTCCCATCCGCACTCCGTCGGTCTCCCGTCGACGACTCCTCCAGTACGTGGCCATGGGAACGGCGATCCGGACGATCGAGGCGTAACCGGACCGGGGCCCGGCCGCCAACCGCTGAGCCGCGGCAAGGATCTCGTCCGCCTCGGCATCGAGCCAGTCCAGTACTTGCGGCTTCTCGAGCTCTTCGGCCTCGCTGAACCAGCCTTCGTCGACCCACTCGCGCGAGAGCTGCCCGAGCCCGTAGAAGCTGCGCAGACGCCAGACCATCGCCACGTAGAGCGCTATCACCCGGTCGTGCGCCGCTGCACGCTCCGCGGGGCTGGTTCGCCCTTCCGCCAGTTCCTGGGCATACGCGCGCACCAGGTCGTGGAACTGGTAGCGGCGCGGCGCCGAAGAGTCCAGCAGATGCAGATCGACCAGGTGCTCGAGCAGTGTCTCGACCTCCGCCTCCGGGCGGTCGACCAAGCGGGCGGCGACCTTGAGATCCAGGTCCTCTCCCTGGTGCAGACCGAGGAGCCCGAAGACCTCGGCCGCGGCGGCATCCTGCGCCGACGTTCCGGTCAGCGACAACGCGATGGACGCCCGTACGCCGGACTCCGTGCCACCGAGCACATCCAGGCGAGCCGTCTCGTCGCTCAGTCGCCGGGCCAGGTCGGCGACGGTCCAGCTCGATTCGGCCGCGAGCCGGGTCCCGGCGATTCTGAGGGCCAATGGCAACGATCCGCACAGGGCGACCACTTCCAGCGCTGCCTGCGGATCGTCCCCGATCCGGTCCCGGCCGGCGGCTGAGGTCAGCAAGGCCAATGCCTCGTCCTGCGGCAGGACCGCGAGGGTGAGCGGCTGCGCGCCCGGCAGGCCGACCATGGCACGCCGACTGGTGACGATGACGGCACAGCTCGACGTACCGGGGAGCAGCGGCATGACCTGTTCGACGCTGACCGCATTGTCCAGTACGACCAGCAGCTTCCGCGTTGCGCAGGCCGTCCGGAACAGCCCAGCAGCCTCGTCGACGGACGCAGGCGGCTGCTGGAGCACGAAGCCGAGTTGCCGAAGCAGCGCGCTCAGCGCCTCCAACGGTGCCATCGGTTCCCCGACCCCGAAGCCACGGAGATTCAGGTAGAGCACGCCGTCGGCGAACCGGCCCGCGACCTCGCGCGCGACGCGAACGGCCAGGGCGGTCTTACCCACGCCACCCATGCCGGCGAGGGCCGAGATGACGACCACTCCAGGTTCCCGTCCACCACCAGTGAGGAGGCCGGACACAGCCGCGATCTGATCGACGCGACCGACAAAGTCCGCCACCTCGGCAGGGAGCATGTCACCGCCGGAGTTCGCCTTGGGCCGGACGGCCGCCGCCTTCAGCTCGGCGCGCTCTTCGCTGGTCAGCTGAAGCCCCTGAGCCAGCAGATCGACCGTCTGCGCCCACGGAAAGCGACGGCGACCGGCCTCCAGTGTCTTGATCGCCTCGACACTGACTCCCGAGGCTGCAGCCAGTCGCTCCTGCGAAAGACCCGCGGCCTTGCGGAAGGTTCGTAGTACTGGGCCGAAGTCAGGCATCGAACGTCACCAATCTGCGAATGTCATCTGCTCGGGGGGAGGGAGTACCGGACCAAACTCAGCTATCGAACCCCAACAATGCCTGTACCTCGGCAGCCTGGGGCAGGCCGTAGCGCCGGTAGAGCTCCAATGCCAGCAGCCACTGCTCGCGGGCGGGCTCGGGCTCGCCGAGGCCGGTCAACGCCGTACCAAGGGAGTGGCGGATGCGGGCTTCCAGTTCGCCGTTGGTGGTGGGGACGAGGGTCAGGGCGTCGGTCAGAGACTGCCGGGCTGCTTCGTACGACGCCAGTTGGAGTTCGGCTGTGGCGAGGTGGTGGAGGTGTTCGGCGGTGGCGGCTCTGTTGGTGGAGGCTTTGAGTTCGGGGAGGTGGGTTCGGAGCCAGATTCGGGCGGCTTCGGGGCGGCCGGAGCGGAGGTAGCTTTCGCCGATGGTGGGGAAGAGGATGTCCAGGAACCTCGGGCCGCCCCGACGGACCAGGGCAACGGCCAAGGCGAACGACTCGTCCTGTTCGGGGAAGTGACCGAGGCGGCCCGCCAGGAGGCCCAGAAGGAGATGCGAGCCGCCTTCGATGGTGGGGTCGGAGACGCTTCTGGCCAGGTCGAGGGCGGTTCGGGCCAGCGGAACCGCCTCGGCCAGTCGGTCCATGCGCTCCAGGCAGCGAGCCAGCTCCAGAAGGCTCAGGCTGCGGTGTGCTTGGTAGCCTCGCTCCGCATCCAGGTCGATCGCGATTCTCAGATGGGCTGCGGCGGTCTCGTAGTCGGCTCTGGCCAGGTAGTGCACGCCCAGGTGGTGCCTGATCGCTGCTGTTGCCTGCGGCGGAGCGCAGGTCGGGTCTTCACTGAGCGCAGCCAGGGCGAGCTCATCCAGTTGCGTACCCTCGATCCGGCGACGGCGGGTGGCCCAGAACAGCAGGAGGCCGCCTGCGAGCCGGACGACGGCGGTGCGTTCGGGACACGGATCAGCCATCGAACGGCGAGCCGCCGCGAGCAGCTCATCGGCCTCGACGTCCAGCCAGGACATGACCTCGTCGTACTCGAGGCCCTCGGTCCCACGAAGCCACTGCTCGTCGAACCAGTCCTCCGGCTGCACGCGGAAGCCGAACTGCGTCCGGGCCTGCCAGGCCATCGCGACGTAGAGATCGAGCACCCGCCGGTGCGCCGCCGTACGGTCGTCGGGGGCCAGCTCGCGGGCGTAGTCACGGACCAGGTCGTGGAACTGGTAACGGCGCGGACCTACCGACTCCAGCAGGTGCAGGTCGACCAGATTCTCCAGCAACGGCTCGACGTCCGCCTCGGGACGATCGACCAGCCGCGCGGCGACCTTCAGGTCCAGCTCGACGCCTTCGTGCAGACCGAGCGGGCCGAAGAATTCGGTCGCGCCTGCTGACGTACCGGCCAGGGACAGCCCGATCGAAGCCCGTACGCCGTGCTCCGCGTCACCGAGCTCGTCCAGCCGGGCCGTCTCGTCGGCGAGCAGGCGCGCCAGGTCGGCGATGGTCCAGGCCGGCTCGGCCGCCAGCCGGGTACCGGCGATTCTGATTGCTAATGGCAACGACCCGCAGAGCTCCACCACCGCACGCGCAGCCGGCGGATCAGCAGCGATCCGCTCTCGACCGGCCACGGAGGTCAGCAAGGACAACGCTTCGTCCTCCGGCAGTACGTCGAGCGTCAGCGGCTGCGCGCCCGGTAGCCCGACAAGTGCACGACGGCTGGTGACGATCACCGCACAGTTCGCCGTACCGGGAAGCAGCGGCTGAACCTGCTCGACCGTTGCCGCGTTGTCCAGCACGACGAGCAGCCTGCGCGTGGCACAAGCCGTCCGGAACAACCCGGCCGCCTCGTCGACCGACCCCGGTGGTCGCTGCCGCACGAACCCGAGCTGCCGAAGCAACGCGCTCAACGCCTCCAGCGGCGTCATCGGTTCACCAACGCCGAAGCCGCGCAGATTCACGTACAGCACGCCGTCGGCGAACCGGCCCGCCAGCTCCCGTGCGACGCGGACAGCCAGCGCGGTCTTACCTACACCACCCATCCCGGCAATCGCCGAGATGACCACCACTCCAGGCGCCTGCCCGCCGCCGGTCAGCAGGGTGGACACCGTGGCGATCTGCTCGGCACGACCCACGAAGTCCGCCACCTCGGCAGGCAGCCGCTCCGGGCCGGTGCCTACCGGAGGTCGCGCGGCCGCAGCCTTCAGCTCGGACCGCTCGTCGGCATCAAGCCCCAGACCGTCGCTCAGGAGGTCGACGGTCTGCACCCACGGATACCGGCGACGCCCCGCCTCCAACGTCTTGATCGCCTCGACGCTGACCCCCGACTCCTTGGCCAGCCGTTCCTGCGAGAACCCGGCGGCCTTGCGGAACTTCCGCAGTACTGGACCGAACTCAGACATCTAGGTCGTACGGCTGGGCGGTGCCGTTGACCGTGGTGAAGAGGGAGTAGACGGAGGTGGTGGCGGTGATGAAGAGGCGGTTCCGCTTGGCGCCGCCGAAGGTCAGGTTGGAGACGATCTCGGGGACCAGCAGCTTGCCGAGCAGCGTGCCGTCCGGGTGATAGACGTGTACGCCGTCCGCGGCCGACGCCCAGACCCGGCCGGTCGTGTCGATCCGGATCCCGTCGAAGGCGCCGTTCCCGCACTCGGCGAAGACCTCGCCACCGCTGATCCGGTCGCCCTCGACCCGGAAGACGCGCATGTGCGCCCGCTCGGTGTCGGTGATGTAGAGCAGCGACTCGTCCGGCGAGAAGGCCAGCCCGTTCGGCCCGTCGAAGTCGTCCGCGACCCGGGTCAGCACGCCGTCCGCGACCCGATAGACATGGCAGCCGTTCGTCTCGATCTCGCCGGCGTGCCCCTCGTAGTCGCTGGAGATCCCGTACGACGGATCCGTGAACCAGACAGAGCCGTCACGCTTGACCACGACATCGTTCGGGCTGTTCAACCGGTGACCTTCGTGGCCGTCGGCGAGCACGGTGATCCGGCCGCTGTGCTCGGTCCGGGTCACGCGCCGGTTGCCGTGCTCACAGCTGACGAGACGACCCTCCTGGTCGAGGGTGTGACCGTTCGTGTTCCCGGCCGGGGTCCGGAAGGCGGAGACCTGGTACGACGTCTCGTCCCAGCGCAGGATCCGGTCGTTCGGGATGTCGCTCCAGAGCAGGTAGCGCCCGGCCGGCGAGTAGACCGGCCCCTCGACCCACCGACCCCCGGTCCACAGCCGCTCCAGGTGGTGGTCGCCGCGGATCCCGCCGAACCGGTCGTCGAACCTCTCCCACTCCGCCGGAACGGTTCCCGCCAACGGTTCGAGAATGGTCATCCGCACACGCTCCCAGGTCGAGGCTTCCGCGGAAGCCTATGCGCACCGCGGACCGCCAGCACTGACCAACCTAGGCGCGACACGCCCGGCCACGCTCAGCGCGGCCGCGATCCGGACCGCCGCACGACATTGATCAGTGGCTCAGGTCCGCCGACTGTGATCAACACCCCGCCCCGTGTCCACGGTTTGGACTCTAGAGTGGGCCCAGGCTTGGAAGGAGTCGTGCTGTGTCTGAGAGCAAGCAGATCACCAAGGTTCTGGTCGCCAACCGGGGCGAGATCGCGGTCCGGGTCGTCCGGGCGGCGGCCGACGCCGGGCTGGGCAGCGTCGCCGTGTACGCCGACCAGGACCGGGACGCGTTGTTCGTCCGGCTGGCCGACGAGGCGTACGCGCTGGACGGCTCGACCCCGGCCGACTCCTACCTGAACATCGCCAAGATCCTGGATCTCGCGGCCCGCTCCGGCGCGGACGCGGTGCACCCGGGGTACGGCTTCCTGGCCGAGAACGCCGAGTTCGCGCAGGCCGTCCTGGACGCCGGGCTGATCTGGATCGGCCCGCCGCCGTCGGCGATCGACTCGCTCGGCGACAAGGTCAAGGCCCGGCACATCGCCGAGAAGGTCGGCGCCCCGCAGGTCCCCGGTACGCCGAACCCGGTGGCCGACGCGGCCGAGGTGGTCGCGTTCGCCGAGGAGTTCGGCCTGCCGATCGCGATCAAGGCGGCGTACGGCGGGGGTGGCCGCGGCATGAAGGTCGCCCGCAACCTCGAGGAGGTCCCGGAGCTGTTCGAGTCCGCGACCCGCGAGGCGGTCAGCGCGTTCGGCCGCGGCGAGTGCTTCGTCGAGCGGTACCTGGACAAGCCGCGGCACGTCGAGACCCAGTGCCTGGCCGATGCCCACGGCAACGTCGTGGTCGTCTCCACCCGGGACTGCTCGCTGCAGCGCCGCTACCAGAAGCTGGTCGAGGAGGCGCCCGCGCCGTTCCTCACCCCTGAGCAGCTGGAGACGCTCTACAAGTCCTCCAAGGCGATCCTGCGCGAGGCCGGGTACGTCGGCGCCGGGACCTGCGAGTTCCTGGTCGGCCAGGACGGCCTGATCTCGTTCCTCGAGGTGAACACGCGGCTGCAGGTCGAGCACCCGGTCTCCGAGGAGGTCACCGGGCTGGATCTGGTCCGCGAGATGTTCCGGATCGCCAACGGCGAAGAGCTCGGGTACGACGACCCCGAGGTGAGTGGACACTCGATCGAGTTCCGGATCAACGCCGAGGACGGCGGCCGCGGCTTCCTGCCCGCACCCGGCACCCTGACCAAGTGGAAGCCCCCGAGCGGTCCGGGCGTCCGGATCGACGGTGGGTACGACGAGGGCGAGACCGTGCCCGGCGCGTTCGACTCGCTGGTCGCCAAGCTGATCGTCACCGGCCGCGACCGCACCCAGGCGCTCGAGCGGTCCCGCCGTGCGCTGCGCGAGTTCGTCGTCGAGGGCATGCCGACCGTGGTCCCGTTCCACGCAACGGTCGTGTCCGACCCGGCGTTCGTCGGCGCGGACGGGTTCAAGGTGCACACCCGCTGGATCGAGACCGAGTTCGACAACCAGCTCACGCCGTACGACGGTCCGACCGCCGAGGCGCCGGAGGCCGCGGACCGGGAGAAGGTCGTGGTCGAGGTCGGAGGCAAGCGACTCGAGGTCGCACTGCCGGCCGGGTTCGGGATCTCCGCCGGTGGCGGCGCGGCAGGTGGCGCGGGCGCGAAGAAGAAGCCCGCTCGCCGGTCCGGTGGCTCGGGCAAGGCGGCCGCGTCCGGCGACTCGCTGACCTCGCCGATGCAGGGCACGATCGTGAAGCTGGCCGTCGAGGAAGGCGCGACGGTCGCCGAGGGCGACCTGATCGTCGTACTGGAAGCCATGAAGATGGAGCAGCCGCTGAACGCGCACAAGGCCGGCACCGTGACCGGCCTGTCCGCAGAGGTCGGCGCCACCGTCTCGGCCGGCGCCGTCCTCTGCGAGATCAAGGACTGACTAGTACGTCAGGGTGCCCTTGACCAGGTAGTTGCCGTTGCCGGTGATGGGCGAGAGCAGAACGATGAAGCACTCGCCCTTCTCGACGCCGGTGGCCAGCGTGTGGCTCGGCTTCGCCTTGGTGAAGTTCTGGACGTCGCCGAGGTCCGCGCCCTCGCACCGCTCGACGAAGACCTTGGTGTTCTTCTCCAGGGTGGTCAGGTTCAGCTTGATGTCGCCGCCGGTGGCGACGTAGGTGCCACCGGTGGACCAGGCCTTGCTGTTGACCGTCACGAGGTGCTGGTAGGGCTGCGTCGTCTGAGCCTTCAGAGGCGCGGCCTGCGCCGCGAGCGGGAACGCCGCCAACGCCGCCACACCCAGAGCCGCACCGATCATTCGAACCTTCATCTGTGGAGTCCCCTCTTCGTTTACATACCGAGTATCTAGATACCCAGTATGCACACCAGAGGGTCACCCACAAGGCCGCTCGGTGAAAGATGTCGGGGCAATCGGCGCTCCTTTGCCGGGCGGCCGGCTGGCTCGTGTCATTTGAGGGGATCTCCGTTCAAGTGGGCCCTTCTCTGGTCAAATATTGAGGGGAGAACCAGCAAGTTGAGGGGAGATCCCCTCGTTTCCAGACAGCAAGGGCCGTCCGGTTCGTTAGCCGGTATTTTCCATCTAGCGACGAAAACTCACCGGCTGGCGTCACCTCAGCAACCCCAGCCATAGCCCGGAAGCCCAAGCAACCGAAACCGTGGTCACTGACCTCGCCATCCCCCTCAGCCACACACCTGCCCCGCCACCCGTCTCTGTCAATCGGCCGCCGCGGCGACCAACCACCGTGTACGTGTCCGGCCTGTCCGGTGCGGCGCGAATCGGGGGCACACCAACCACCTTTGTGGGGATCTACTGCCACCCAGAGACAGCAGATCCCCGCAAAGGTGCATCCGCTCACTGATTGGAACATTCTGGTCGCTGCTGGGCGCACATTTGTTTCCACACAGGCGGTTTCGCCCACCTCCGGCCGCCAGTGAGGCGTCCAGTGCGCCGAGTCTGGGACGGAGGTCGATGGTGCGATTGGCGACCGAAGCCACCTTGTCTGCGACCGACGGGCTCTGACTGAGTTACCTGAAGGGCCGCGACAACAGCGACCGTTTGCCGGATGTTGGCGTGACCGTAGGTCAGTGACGAACCACCGCGACGGGTCAGCCCTCCAGACCCCTCACCACCGGCCGCAACCACAGCCCGTCAGCCCCGACATCGTGAACCCGATCGCCGGCCGCGCCATCCCCCTCAACCCAACCCGCCCTGGGTCACCCCCATCTCACCTTCTCGACTTGAACAATGTGCAGGAAACTCTTGAACGATGTTCAGGTTCCGGGTTAGTGTTCCTTGAACGTTGTTCAAGTCGAGGAAAGGTGAGGACGATGGAGCTGCAGGAATTTGTCACCGCGAAGGCCGCCGAGCTGGGCGTGCCGGGCGCAGCGGTCGGCGTACTGGTCGACGGCCAGGAGGTGTTCGCCGGTCACGGCGTGACGCGGGCCGGCGGCACCGAGGCGGTGGATGCGGACACGCTCTTCCACATCGCGTCGGTCTCGAAGACCTTCACCGCGACCGCGCTGATGCGGCTCGTCGCCGATGGCAAGGTCGAGCTCGAAGCGCCGGTACGTCGCTATGTCCCGGATCTGCAACTGGCCGACGCGGACGCGGCGGAGCGGATCACCGTCCTGAACCTGCTCAACCACACCGCAGGCCTGGACTGGAACCTCGTCGGCAACTTCGACCCGACACTGGCCGGGTTCGTGGCGAAGCTGGCCGAGCTGCCGCAGATCGCCGAGCCGGGCGCACGGGCGTCGTACAGTCAGGCCGGTTTCAACCTGGTCGGCCGGATCATCGAGAACGTGACCGGCCTGGGCTACGAGCAGGCGATGGCCGAGCTGCTGTTCGAACCGCTCGGGCTGACCAACACGGTGTTCGACATCGACGACGTACTGATTCGCAAGTTCGCGGTCGGGCACAATCCGGATACCGACGGGGTCCTGCGCCCCGCCGTACCGTGGAAGGCCTGGCGGGCTGGGGATCGCGGCAACAATCCTGGTGGCGGAGTGGTGTCGACCGTCAGCGACTTGTTGCGCTGGGCAAGATTCCAGCTCGGCGACGGATCGGGACCGCTTCCCGCGCACGTGTTGCACAGCATGCGCGACGAGACCATCGCCCTGCGGGCCAGCTCGCTCGGTGACGGGTTCGGGATCGCGTGGTTCCGCAAGACCATCAACGACGTGCTCACGATCGGGCACGGCGGATCCGGGAACGGACAGTACGCCGAGCTCCTCGTCGTACCGGCTCGTGGTTTCGCCGTCGTCACCCTGAGCAACTCCGGCCCCGAGGGCTATCAGCTCAACCAGGCCGTTCTGCGCTGGGCGCTCGAGCACTACCTCGGCCTGGTCGAGGAAGAGCCGGAGCCGCTGCCGTACGACGACGCCCGGGCGCGGGAGATGGCCGGCCGCTACCAGAACGACGCGATGAACGTCGATATCGTTGCCGATGGCACCGGAATCACCCTCGCGGTCGAGATCAAGCCCGAGCTCCGCGCCGCCACCGACGCCGAGATCCCGCCGGACCTCCCAGCCGCTCCGCTCGCGCTGCTGCCCGACGACGAGTTCGTCCTGACCGGGGGCGGCCTGGCCGGCCAGCGCGGCTACTTCACTCGCGGTGACGACGGCCGCATCACCGGCGGTGACCTGGCCGGCCGCCTGTTCGCGAGAACTAGTAGGTGACTGTTCGCCAGAACTGCGGGGTGACTTGTTCGCGGACCTCGAAAGGGTCACGGTTCCGGTGGATTAACAGACAGTTCTCAGGTTGACGCTGTAAGTTCCCTCCAGACATCACGGTGAGGGAGGGTTTGCATGTCCAAGAGGACCCACGAGCAGCAGCTCGCGGCGCGGAAGGCCCAACGGCAAGCCGAGCGGCAGGCTGAGCGCGCCCGGCAACGGCGGAACATGGCCGTCACGGTCACCGCCGTGGTCGCGGTCGTCGCCGTTCTGGTCGGAGTCTTCGTGTTCTTCGGCCCCAAGGGTGAAGACACGCCGGTCGCCGGCTCGGACACCCCGTCGGTCCCGCCGTCGGACGCGCCCGCCGGTCCGGACAACAAGCCGAAGACGATCCCGACCGCACTGGCCGCCGCGCCGAAGCGGGCCACGCCGCTGCCCGCCGAGGTGAACTGCACCTATAAGAAGGGCGCGGAACCGGCCAGCAAGAAGGTCAACCCGCCGGCCGACGGCAAGATCAAGGCGTCCGGTACGTCGAAGGTCAGCCTGAACACGTCCGTCGGCGACCTCCAGGTCACCCTGGACAGCGCGCTCGCCCCGTGCACGGTGAAGAACTTCCTGAGCCTCGTCGGCCAGAAGTACTTCGACAACACCACGTGCCACCGGCTCACCGTCGGCGAGGGCCTCCAGGTCCTGCAGTGCGGCGACCCGAGCGGCAGCGGCAGCGGTGGCCCTGGCTACAGCTTCGCCGACGAGGTCTACCCGACCCTGAAGTACGGGCGCGGCATCCTCGCCATGGCCAACTCGGGCCCGAACACCAACGGCAGCCAGTTCTTCATCGTCTACGGCGACGCCTCCGGTCTCGGCCCGCAGTACACCGCCTTCGGCACCCTCGACGAGGCCAGCCTCAAGCTCGTCGACAAGGTCGCCCAAGCCGGCGTCACGCCCCAGAACGGCCCGACCGACGGCGCCCCCGTCACCCCGGTCAAGATCACCACGGCTACCGCCGCAGCCTGACCTCAACGAGACCGCCGCCGAGGGTGTCCCTCGGCGGCGGTCTCGTTTCAGGCTAGAAGGTTTCAGGCTAGGAGGTGGTAGCGGGAGCGGGGCCAGGCCAGCAGGGCGTGGACCTGGGTGATCCCGGACTGCTGGAGGAGCTCCACCGAGCCTTCGCGGAACTTGTAGAGGTTGGTGGCGGGGTCGCGGGTGGTGTTCCAGTTGTCGTCGGCGTAGGCCTGCATCGCTTTCCGGTAGCGGGGGTCGTGGGACACCGAGTCCAGGATCAGCAGGTTCTTGAACCAGATCGAGTTGAACGCGGCGCCGTTCTTGGCGAGGATCTCGCGGGTGTTGTAGAAGGCGAGCGACGCGTTCGCGACCGACTTGGCGTCGCGCAGGTAGCGGTGGTCACCGGTCGCCTTGTAGAGCAGCACACCGGCCCCGAGCATCACGCCCTGGTTGTAGCTCCATTGCGTCTTCTCGACATTGCCGGCCAGATCGATGTGATCCCAGTAGAGACCGTTCGGGGCGAGCATGCAGTCCTGCGCCCACTGGTACATCCGCTTCGCCCACGTGAGGTACGACCGGTCCCGCGTCAACAGGTAGAGGTGCGCACCCAGCTCCGCACCCGGCCCGTTCGAGACCGTGTTCCGGTCCTGGCTCCACGGGGCTTGGGTCCAGTAGACGCCACCCGCACACGGATGCGCCGGGTCGGTGTCCCAACCGTGCACGACCAGGGCGAAGATCTCCTTGGCCCGGGCGAGCGACGTACGGTCGCCGGTGCGCTGGTAGTTCTGGATCAGGTGCAGGCCGATCCACTCGTTGTCGTCGTAGAACTTGTCGCCGCCACCGCCCAACGGCGCGCGCACGTAGGAGTCGTACCCCTTCGGCGTCGTCGTCGAGTTCCAGTACGCCGAGTAGGCGTCGATCCGGCGTTCCGCCTCTGCGGCCGCTTTGTGGCCGGATCCCGGGATGCCGGCGATGTCCTCGGCCGCGATCGCGGCCTGCGAGTACGGCCAGACGTACGAGTACGGGTTGGTCTGGTGGTTCGGGTACTCCTCGAGCAGCAGTCCGTGCTCAGTCCCGAAGTACTTGGTGATCGCGTCGTACGACGCCTTTGCGCGGCCCGCGTTGCTCGTCACGGCACTGGCCGCGGAGAGCTGCAGTGAGCCCACGACCGCGACCGCCACCAGGCCGGCCACGATCCGAGTTGATATACCCAATTTCCTGCGCATCGACCGGCTCCTCTGTGGGCGGTGACGGATGACATCGATGTCATGTTCTAACCGTCGCATTTCTAGTCGGCACAGGGAGAGCTCGTCAATGCCTCAGCGGCCGACCGGCCCAACCGGCAGAGTTGGCATATCAAGTGCAGCCACCGGGAACGCGATCCACGCGGACTTCAGATGCAGCCGTCCGCGCAACTGATCGGCGCTGAGTTCCGCACGCCCTTTCGACCCGACCGCTTCGATCCGCGCCGCCCGGCCACCGGCCGGCCCGACCCCGGTCCGGCGAATCACGCGCAGCGTCCGAATCGACCCGACGTCGAACGCTGCCTGGACGTCGGCCGTCTTCCGCGTCACCGTCCAGGTGACATTCGGGTTCCCGTTGCCCGGATAGGCGTCCCAGGGATCCACCTTCATCACCTGGTACGGAACCTTCCCGGCCGCGGTCGCCCCGCCGTTCGCCGAGGAGAACTCGGCGATGATCGGCTGACCCTTGTACAGCCGCACCTGGCCGGCGGTCGCCGTGACCGCGGCGTTGGTTGCCTTCTTCTCGTCGTCGTAGCCGCCGTAGACCTGGCAGGCGATCGTGTCGCACAGGTCGTAGGCCCGCTTCGCACTCCGGCTGCGATGGAAGACCGAGTAGGTGCGCGCGGCAACCGCCTGCGCCTGCAGAGCGGCCGGACGCCAGCTGGACAAGGCTTCCCGCGGTACGACGCCGCGCAGGTAGTGCTCGAGCGAGACGACGTTCACCGTGTCGAGGTGCTTGCCCGAAGCATCGATCGCGCGCAGCCCACCGCGATACCGCCGTACCGCACCTGACGGCAGGATGAGGCTCGTCACCGCGGCGCCCTCGAACTGGGTCATCGAGGTGAACGTCTTCCAGAGCGTCCACTTGCCGGTCTTGGTGTTGAACGAGCTGACCTTGGTGCCGTGCTCGCCGTACGGATCGATCGACCACTGGTTGCGCGTCGATGCCTTGGGCAACGCGTAGAGCTTGTTCCTGACCAGATCCCGGACCCGCAGGTTGTTGACCGCGGCAACCCGTACGCCGTCGGTCGTGTCTGCGCTGATCCGGACCCGGATTGCACCGGTCGCCTTCCCGGTTGTCGTCCCCGGGTAGTAGAAATCGAGAATCTGCTTGGCCGACTTCCCCGCGATCGCCGCGCCCTGCGCGCCGTACTGCGACATCCCGCGCCCGTGGCCGAACCCGCGACCACTGATCGACGTCTCCGCGACGGCCGTGGGATCGAACTCCCGCGCCTCGGCGGTCGCACTGATCAGGGTGGATGCGAGGACAACGGTGGCAATCAATCGCTTCTTCATGAGGCACTCCGGTATTGGATGACGACCGTGCGGTTGCGCTTGCTGTAGGTGAGCCAGCCGCGCTGGAATGTCTGCCGCGACCCGCCCTTCACCTGCTGGACATCGGTTGTCGGCAAGCCGATCCGGGACCGTTCGGCGCCGATGGCAACGTATTTGCGATAGAAAACACCGGTCACCGGACGCACGCCGTACGGCTTGGCCCAGTAGAAGCCGCCGTCGCGGAACGACTGCACCCGCGTGCCCCGCACGCGCCCGTTGTGCACTTCGGAGGTCGGCAGCCCGAGCCCACGGATGTCGTAGCCCATCCGGCGGTAGCGCTGCCGGAAGACGCCGGTGGTCGAATGCGTGCCGCTGGCCCGCGAGTAGAACACGTCGCGCGCGTTGAAGAACGTCGCCCAACCCGTCCGGGTCCGGTGTTCGCCCCAGAACGGCTGCCCGAGCGCCTTGAACCCGCCGACCGACGAGGCGAACTGGTAGATCGGCGTCGAGTATCCGCGCCCCGTCAACGCCAGGACGCGTTGCCGCAGCCACCCGAGTTTCGCGTAGAGCTGTTGCCCAGGGCATGCAGTCGCCTTGGTGTCGCGGTGCCCGGAGATGGTCGCGATCCGGTGCTTGGCCAGCACGGTGTCCACGGTCGGCGACCGGTAGTTGGCGTCGAGCTTCCACGCGATCAGCTGAGCCGTTGCCTCGAGCATCGGTGCCGGCGGCGCGACCTTGTCGAAGTTGCCGATCAGCGAGACGCCGAACGAGTTCGCGTTGAACTTCTCCGTGTGCGCGCCGAGGACCGGCAGCTGCGTACCGCCGTACCGGCCCTCGAAGGCCCGGCCGAAGCGGTCGACGAGGAAGTTGTAGCCGATGTCGCACCAGCCGCGGGTCTTCACGTGGTAGGCGTACGTCGCGCGCAGCATCGCGGGGACCTGCGCCTTGGTGTAGTTGTTGCGGTCTGCGGTGTGATGGACGAATGCGGCCAGCACAGTGGTCGTGTACTTCGGCCGCGAGCAGCCCTTGTTGAGGCTCCGCAGCCGCTCGTCGGCACCCCAGCGCCGGCGGCTCCACACGTTCGGCATCGGGTACGGCGTACGGGTCGCGGCCGGTTCAATGCCTTGTGGCGCAGGCGATTCGGCGTTGTCGGTGGAGAGTGCGCCGGGTTGGATCAAGGCGACCTTCGCCCCGGCGATCGTCGTACCGGCGGCATCGGTTGCGCTGGCCTGGATACCGGTCGCATCACCGACCCACAGTGGTTCGGTGCCGGGGTTGCCTTCCGGAGTGTCCGGGCCGTGGCCGTCCTCGATATGCAGGGCCTGCCAGTCGGTCCACTGGTCGCCCTGCTTGACCCGGACCTTGGCTTGGACGTTCTGCACACCAGTCGGCCAGGTGACGCCGACCATCGCGAACGGCGTGGTCTCGGCGGCCACCGACGGCCCGGTGATCGCGATCTCCTGGTACGTCGCCGCGGTCGGATCGGTTGCTGTTTGATCGCGCGGCACGGCGTGCGTAGCGACCAGCGAGAGGCCGGTCGCGGTCAGTGTGATGAGTCGGAGGGTCTTGCGCATCGAACTGCCTTCCGGCGGGGGCACTGCGGTCGCTGGGCGGCGGTAATCGATTATGCGCGCTGAGTGACGGCCATCCGGGGATTGTGGTCACCCTGCGTGGCGTGCCGCGCTTGCGATGTTCGGTAGGCTCACCGTAAAGCCCCCATTTTTGAAGAGGCCCGACATGACGTTCATCCTGATCATCGCGGTGGTGGTGATCGCGGTGCTGGCATACCGCTCGTACCGTCGGACCCAGCTGCAGTCCCGCAAGCAGCACGAGATCACCGCCGGCGAACTCGACTCGGTCAAGCGCACCGCCGACGAGGACATCACCCGCTTCGGCGAGGAGCTGCAGGACCTCGACCTCGACATGGTCGGCAAGGACCTCGGCGACGGCGCCCGGCAGGACTACCAGCGCGCCCTCGACTCCTACGAGTCGGCCAAGCAGGCCGTCGAGCAGGTCACCGAGGCCGAGCAGATCAAGCACGTCATCGAGATCCTCGAGGACGGCCGGTACGCGGCAGCGTGCGTCCGCGCCCGGGTCAACGGCGAGCCCCTCCCGCAGCGGCGCCCGTCGTGCTTCTTCAACCCCCAGCACGGCCCCTCGGTCGAGGACGTCCAGTGGGCGCCGCCCGGCGGCGCCCCGCGTGAGGTTCCCGCCTGCGCCGCCGACGCCGAGCGCGTCCGCGCCGGCGCCGAGCCCGACGTCCGCAAGGTCATGGTCGGCCCGCAGCGCGTCCCGTACTGGGAAGCCGGCCCGGCCTACTCGCCGTACGCCCAAGGCATGTTCGGCGCCATGGGCGGCGTGATGACCGGCATGTTCCTCGGCACCATGCTCGGCGGCATGTTCGCCGGCGGCGGCTACGGCGACTTCGCCGGTGGCGACATGGGCGGAGACATGGGCGGCGGCGACATGGGCGGCGGCGACGGCGGAGGCATGGAAGGCCTCGGCGGCGGCGACGGCGGCGGCGACTCCGGCGGCTGGGACTTCGGCGGCGGCGACTTCGGCGGCGGCGACTTCTGACCCACCCAAAGGCCCCGGCACCCTCCAAGGGCTGCCGGGGCCTTCGCCTGTCCCCGCTCCGGATCTGCGCCACTGTCCAACCTGTTCCTGAGCCAGTCCGGGCAGGTGCGCTGAGCGTGGATCACGCGAGCTGCGCAGTGTTGGACAGTGCTGGCGGTCCGCCCCGGACGGATACGGCTGGCTGGGCCGCGGCCTTGGTTCGGGTGGCGGCGGTGGCGGGGGTGTCGGTGGCTGCTATCAGGCTTCCGGTGACAGCTATGGCGGCGGCCGCGAGGATCGCCAACCGCTTCCCTGTCTTCTGCATTGCTTGCTCCAAGCTCGGTCAGGCAGGTTCCTGACCGAGCTTGGAGCAGCGGCGTTTCAGTGCTGCTTCACCGTTGTGTCACCGGGTGATCTTGATCGGGACCGACAGGGCCGAGGGGGCCGTGGTTGGGCCTAGTAGGAGCTCGCCGGTGTAGGTCTGGCCGGGGGTCATGGGCTTGTTGTAATTGACGTGCAGGGTTACCGGGGTGCCGGCGGGGACCGGGCCGGTGGGGAGGCCTGAGACTGTCAGGTCGTTTCCTTGGACTGCGTTGACGTTGAAGGTGAAGGTCGGGGTGCCGGCGACCGCGAAGCCGTGGACCCAGATCTGGTAGTTGCCGTCGGGCGGGCTGACCAGGTCGACCGACTCGTTCGCCGTACCGCCGGCGGAGGAGGCGACGATCTCGGATGCGGAGAAGACGCCGTCGTTGTTGGCGTCGCGGACCACGTAGAGGTCGAGGTCGTTGCCGGCCATCGCGGTGCTGACGCTCAAGCGGGATGCGTGGTTCAGCGTGATGTTCCGCTTGAAGCTCGACGCCGACGGATCGTCCGCGTTGTCCTGGTGAGCCGTCTCGCTCGTCGTACTCGGCTGGCTGAGACCGAAGGCGGAAGCCTTCAGACCGTCCAGCGCGACGCTCGACTCGAACTTCACGTCGAACCCACCGGTGTCACCGGTCGCGTTCTGTGCAACGGATGACGGTGCGACCGACGCACTGCCGACGTCCATCTTGAACGGCGCATCGAACTTGTCGCCCTCCCAGCCGACCTGGTGCAGCGCGAACGCCTGCAGGCCTTCCTGCGCCGGCGCGGTCACCACATCAGCCGGTCCACCGGTTGCGGTGTCGAAGCGCCAAGCACCTGCTCGCACATTGGTGTTCGGACTCTTCCCGACCGTGTTCAGCGTGTACGGCGCGCCCCAGACCGAATCGGGCACCACCTGGAAGTGGTTCTCGGATCTGCCCATGATCAACGTGTCCAGGTCGGTCGCCGGGCCGGCGTCCTTCCAGGTCGTGTTGACGAGGAACTTCGTCCCCTCGGCCGGTACCTTCGGTACGTCGAGGTAGAAGAACCGCCAGTCACCGGATTCAGCTCGCCAGGTCCAGTCGTTCGCACCGAACACCGAACCGTTGTTGTACGTGTAGTTCTGCTGGGCCCGGGCGACGTCCTCACCACCGAAGGTGGTTGCCCCGGTCAACTTCCCGGACGCGTCCTGCGCCGCCTTCGCCGCGACCGCGACGGAGACCGGCACGACCATCGAGTCCGAACCACGGTTCAGTACGACGGCGCCGGAGTACATCCCGTACGGCGTCTTGGCCGGAATCTTGATCGACGCGGTGAACGAACCGGTCGTGTACCGCGGCGTGGTGATCCACTTCCAGTCGCTGTTCTTGTACCAGTCGATCGAGATCTTGAAGTGGGTCACCGGAATCGACGCGTTCTTCGCCGAGTGCTGCAGCCCGAGGAACAGGCCGTCAGCCATCCGCGACGCCGGGTCGCGGACCAGCGACTGCAGCGCGTTCGCACCGGCGCGGTGGTACATGAACCGGCCGTACTCGCCCTGCTGCATCTCCGACTTCGCGAAGTCCAGGTCCAGGAAGCCGTCGATGTTGGAGCTGGTCGTCTTGTCGGTGTGGTTGACGACGCCGTTGTGGTCCTTGTCGGTCCACAGCTTGCCGTCGTGGTTGACGTCGGTCCAGTTGTAGGTCAGCAGCCGCCAGCCCTGGTCCTCGGTCAGGTTCTTGTCACCGTCGAACTCGTCCCGCGGATACTCGACCTTGATCAGCATCAGGTCCGCATCCTTGTGCTGTTTGACCTTCTTGGTCAGGTCCAGCAGATAGTCCGGAGCGTTGAAGTTCCCCGTACTCTCCTGCTTCAGATCCTTGCTGGTGAAGGAGAACGTGTCGTTCGCCGTCCGGACGAGCTGCCGGTCGCTGACCTGCCAGACGCCCGGGCCCTTGACATCGAACTTCTGCGAATCCGTTCCACCCGGTGCGATCACGTTCGCGAACGCCGGGTACTCGGTACCGCGGTAGTCGCCGACCCGCCATTCGGACGGGCTGACGACGGCCCGGTAGCCGGCGGCGCTCGCCACGGCCTTGCCCGCGTCGATCGAACCCGACCCTTGCACGTTGGCGTCGTACCCGAGATCCTTGGCCGACGTCTTCAGGATGTCCTTGGCCGTCGTGTAGAAGCCGGCCGGCAGGTTCTTGCCGTGCGCCTTCTCGTAGGCCTGGTAGATCAGCGCGGTCGCACCGGCCGCGACCGGAGTCGACCGGCTGGTGCCACCCCAGGTGGTCCACGCGTCGCGTCCGTCGAGGATCGTGTTCAGCGTCGCGTCACCGGGCGCATAGGCGCCGTCGGCAACTACATCGACACCGTTGGCGGCGTTCGACTGGAAGCCGCGGTTCGACCACTCGACGACGTCGTTGTCCATGATCTGCTTGGTGCGCACGATCGAGTCCCAGCCCGTCGCACCGAACTGGGTCGACGCACCGACCGCGATACCGGCCGTCGGCGACGAACCCGTCGTACCGAAGCCTGGCGCACCGTTGCCGGTCGAGAACAGCGGGGTCGTCTTCGAGCCTTCGTGGATCACGTCGGCTTCCTGGCTGGCCGCGTCCCAGCCGTCGTTGTCGACGGTCGACTGCCCGTAGGAGTTCGACGTGACGTCGACGCCCTGGCGGGTGGACAGCAGGTACCCGAACTGGGTGGAGAAGTCGAAGCCGAGGTAGATGTCGCCGAACGGCGCCAGCTTGGCGTGCGGCGCGCCACCGAGGACGGCACCGGCGTACTTGCCACCGGGGATGTCCTTGAAGGTCGGCGCCTTCCCGTTGATGACGGCCTGGCCGACGATGTTCGACGCGGTCAGCGTGCCGTGGCCCTCGATCTGCGGATCGAAGTCACCGGTCCAGGCGAGCAGGTCACCCGATCCGTACGACGTGTCGTGGACCCCGAACGCGTCCTGCCCACCGGGGACCTCGGTCTTGCCGTCGGAGATGAAGTAGAGCAGGCCACCGGACAGGTCCGTGTAGCCGTCGCCGTTCATGTCCCGGTACGCCGCGGGCGAGGCCTTGGTGACCGGCTTCTCGTCGGCGAACGAGTGATCGTCGTCGAGGTCGACGTAGACCGTGTCGTAGACGCCGGCGGTGTGCGGGTCGGTGACCAGGTAGGCCGGGCGCTCGCCGTACAGCTGCAGCAGGTAGTCGTCCGGGTGGCTGCCGACCTTGACCTTGCCGGACTTGCTCCAGGACGCCGGGAAGTCATAGGCATGCTGCGCGGTACCGGCCGGGGCGCTGAAGTTGCGCGACGGTCCGGTCTTGGTCGCGAAGTCGACCGAGCAGGTCTTCCCAGCGACCGCGCAGGTAGCGGCCGTGGTCTTGGTGTACCAGGACAGGCCGTCGTCGACCTGCGTCGGCGCGGACAACCACTGCAGGGTGCCGTACGGGTCGAAGGCCTTCGGCCAGCCGTTCCAGCCCGCCTTGGTCCCGGTCTGGCCGGTCCAGGTCTGCCAGGTGTTCAGCAGGTCCGGGTGGCCGAAGTCGGTGCCACCGTCCAGTACGCCGACAGTCACGCCCTGACCGGTGATGCCCGCGTTCCAGGCGCCGGTGAAGTCGTGGGTCCTGGCGTCGTTCAGGTTCTGCTTGCGCAGCTTCTCGAAGTTCGAGCCGTGCGGCGCGGGCGCCCGGTCGTACGGCACCTCGCTGGTCTGCAGCTTGGCCCGCGCGGCCTGCTTCTCGGCCTGCGTCGGTGCCTTGTGCAGCTCCGGGTCCGGGTCGTTCAGCGGCTGCCCGGTCTTCCCGAGCTCCACCGGCCGCACCGACACCACGCCCTTGGCTGCGGCCAGCTTCGGCAGCGCCTGGACCGGGATCGACCCGAGCACCATCCCGTTGTCGCCCGCCCCGGCGACCCGGGCATTGTCCAGCACGGCCTTCGCCGCCGCCGGATCGCCCTGCACGGTCGCGAACACCGCGACCGGCGCGGTCTCACCCTTCTTGACCCTCGCCTCGAGCTTCGGATCCAGCTTCGCCAGCAACGCGTCCGCCGCGGTTTTCACCTGCAACGGCCCTGACGGCGGCGAGCCCGCCCTGGTCTCAGCTCGAACCGGCGCCGTCACCGACGCCAGTACGAGTGTGGTCAGGGCAACGAACGCAGCACTGCGCGACACACGTCGTCTCATGCTTCCCCTCCGGACATGGGCGGCCCACCCCCGCGGACCCCAATTGATCAACCGGAGCGTAAATCCGTCGGCGGCCCTCGCGACAGCGATCGGGGACGCTGATTTTTCTCACGCCCAGTGAGGGGTAACCATCAGTCACCGATGCAAATCACCGCAGACCACGCCTGAGCCGAAATCTCCCGGAATTCCGCCGAGAACGACCATCACCCTGCGTCACCGGAGTGAACGCAGGTTTACCCCTGACTTTGTCAGCTCCGCAGATGCAGCCTGCGGGCGGCTTCGGCGATCGAGCCGGTGACCGAGGGATAGACGGTGAAGGACGCCGCCACCTGGTCGACCGTGAGGCGGGCGGCGACAGCCAGGGCGATCGGGTGGATGAGCTCGGACGCGCGCGGAGCGACCACCACTCCGCCGACGATGATGCCGGTGTTCGGCAGGCAGAAGAGCTTCACGAAACCGTCCCGGACGCCCTGCATCTTGGCGCGGGCGTTGTCGGAGAGCGGGACCTTGACGACCATGGCGGTGCTGCCGCCGGCGTCGAGGGCGGCCTGGGTGAGGCCGACGGTGGCGATCTCGGGGGCGGTGAAGACGTTGGCCGAGACCTGGGACTGGTCCAGCGGGGCGACGGCGTCGCCGAGGGCGTGGGCCATTGCGATCCGGCCCTGCATGGCGGCCACGGAGGCCAGCATCAGTACGCCGGTGCAGTCGCCGGCCGCGTAGACGCCGCGCGCCGTCGTACGGGAAACGCGGTCGACCTGGATGAAGCCGCCGTCGGTCAGCGACACGCCCGACTCGATCAAGCCCATTTCGTCGGTATTCGGCAGCGAACCGACCGCGAGGAGGGCGTGTGAACCCTCGGCCGTCCGGCCGTCGGTCAGGGTGACGACGACACCGTCGCCGACGCGCTTGACCGACTCGGCGCGGGACTTGCTCAGCACGGTCAGCCCGCGCCGCTTGAACACGTCCTCCAGTACGGCGGCCGCGTCGGCGTCCTCGCCGGGGAGCACCCGATCACGGGACGAGACCAGGACCACGTCGCTGCCGAGGGCGTCGTACGCGCTGGCGAACTCGGCACCGGTGACACCGGAACCGACGACGATCAGCCGCTCGGGCAGGTGGTCGAGCTCGTAGACCTGCTCCCAGGTCAGGATCCGCTCGCCGTCGGGCTCAGAGCCCTTCAGCACGCGAGGCCTTGCACCAGTGGCGATCAGGATCACGTCGGCGTCGAGCCGCTCGTCGCCGACGACCACCGTCTCCGGCCCGTCGAGGCGGCCGCGGCCCTTGATGATGCGGATCTTGTCCGAGTCGAGCCGCCGCTCGATACCCTCGGACTGCGATGCCGCGAGCGCCTTGACCCGCCGGTTGACCACGCCCAGATCGACCCGGACGGAGTTCGCCGGGTCGTCGTCGCCGTCGTCGACCCGCAGACCGAGCTCGCCGGCCTCCTCCACCTCCGTCATCACCTCGGCGGTGGCGATCAGCGTCTTGCTCGGAACGCAGTCGGTCAGGACCGCGGAACCGCCGATCCCGTCGGAATCGACGACCGTCACCTCCGCCCCTAGTTGGGCGGCTGCACTAGCCGCTTCGTACCCGCCTGGACCGCCACCGATGATCACAACTCGCGCCACAAGAGGCCATTGTTCCGTATCCTGATTTCTCGTGACCCTGTACGCCGCGTTTGCGTCGAATCTTGACCCGAACCTGATGGCCGAGCGCTGTCCGTACTCGCCGCTGCGCGGGACCGGCTGGCTGACCGGCTGGCGCCTGACCTTCGGTGGTGAGGAGCTCGGCTGGGAGGGCTCGATGGCCACCGTCGTCGAGGACGCCTCCGACCCGGCCCACCAGGTTTTCGTCGCCCTCTACGACATCCACCCCAAGGACATCGAGCGCCTGGACGAGTGGGAGTGGATCGATCAGGGCGTCTACCGGAAGATCCAGGTCCGGGTGCAGACCCTGGACGGCGAGCAGCTGGCCTGGATGTACGTCCTGAACGCCTACGAGGGCGGCCTCCCCTCGGCCCGGTACGTCGGCATCCTCGCCGAAGCCGCCGAAGCGGCCGGCGCCCCCGACGACTACGTCGCCGAGCTCCGCTCCCGCCCCTGCCAGTCCTCCGGCCACTGATTTCGCAACGTCCGAAGATCCGGAGACCACGTCTGTGGTTCCTTCGGACGTTAGCGGGTAGCTGAAATAACGTCCGACGATCCGGAGACCCTGTCTGCGAGTCCTTCGGACGTTAATGTGCGGGGGTGACTGATGAGCTGCGGGCGGCCGCTGAGGCTTGGTTGAGTGAGGACCCGGACCCGGATACGCGGGCTGAGCTGCGACAACTCCTGGATGCGGGCGACACCGTGGAGCTGGCGGATCGGTTCGCCGGGACGTTGGAGTTCGGTACGGCGGGGTTGCGGGGTGCCGTCGGCGCCGGGCCGAACCGGATGAACCGGGTCGTGGTGATCCGGGCGGCGGCCGGACTCGCGGCGTACCTGAAGGCGAACGGGCTGACCGACGGGCCGGTGCTGATCGGGTACGACGCTCGCCACAAGTCGGATGTGTTCGCCCAGGACACGGCCGCCGTGATCCGCGGGGCCGGACTGGATGCCGTTCTGCTCGACCGGCACACGCCGACGCCGGTGATCGCGTTCGGGATCCGGCATCTGAAGGCCGTGGCCGGCGTGGTCGTGACGGCCTCGCACAACCCGCCCCAGGACAACGGCTACAAGGTGTACCTCGGCGACGGCTCGCAGATCGTGCCGCCCGCGGACATCGAGATCGCGGCTGCCATCGCCGCGGTCGGCCCGCTGGAGTCGGTCCCGCGCGGCGACGACTGGCAGACCACCGGCGACGAGCTCCTGAACGCCTATCTGGACCGCATTGCCGAGCTGGTCCCAGCCGAGGCTCCGAGAGAGCTGAACGTGGCTTACACGCCGCTGCACGGCGTCGGCCGGATCCTGGCCGAGGACGCGGCCGCGCGCGCCGGGTTCGCCGTACCGTCGGTGGTCGCGGCGCAGGCGGATCCGGACCCTGACTTCCCCACGGTGAACTTCCCCAACCCCGAGGAGCCGGGAGCAATCGACCTGGCCCTGGAGCTGGCCCGCGAGATCGGCGCCGACATCGCGGTGGCGAACGACCCGGATGCGGACCGCTGTGCGGTCGCCGTACCGGGGCCTGAGGGCTGGCGGATGCTTCGGGGCGACGAGTTGGGCGCGCTGCTCGGCGAGTTCCTCCTGAGTAACAGGCCGGACGGCGTCGCGGCATGCTCGATCGTCTCGTCGTCGCTGCTCGGCAAGATCGCCGCCGCGTACGACGTCCGGTACGTCGAGACGCTGACCGGCTTCAAGTGGATCGGCCGGGTGCCGGAGCTGGTCTTCGGCTACGAGGAGGCACTCGGCTACTGCGTCGACCCGGCTGCCGTAAAGGACAAGGACGGCGTCTCGACGCTGGTCCGGGTGCTGGAGATGGCCGCTCGGGCGAAGGCCGAGGGGCGGACGCTGCTCGATCTGCTCGACGATCTGGCCAACAAGTACGGTCTGCACGCGACCGACCAGTTGTCGTTCCGGGTCGAGGATCTCAGCCTGATCCAGACTGCGATGGCGAATCTGCGGGCCACTCCCCCGACGACGCTCGGCACGCACAGCGTCGTACAGGTCGATGATCTGGCCGAGGGGTCGGAGGCTCTGCCGCCGACGGACGGCCTTCGGTACTCGTTGTCCGAAGGCGCGCGCGTCGTCGTTCGTCCGTCCGGCACCGAGCCGAAGCTCAAGTGCTACCTCGAGGTGGTCATCCCCGTGCAGAACGGGGATGTCACCACGGCGAGAGGCTCAGCAGCCGAGGATCTCGCCGGAATCAAACAAGCACTCTCCACAGCCCTGGGGCTGTGAAGCAGATCTCTCAGTGCGCCGCCGCGGCTTCGGCCTGCTCGGCGCGCAGGGAGGCCTGCAGCGACGAGTGCAGGATGCGCAGGGTGCTCGTCGACTGCATCAGCGCGTCCCGCTCGTCCGGGTTCCGGCCGGCCAGGCTGGTGATGTCGTTGATGGCCGCGTCGATCCGGCTGATCCGGTCGGCGACCGAACCCTCCTGGCTGCTGGCCCGGCGGATCGCGTCGGACGTGACCGTCCACACGTCCTCTTTGTCGTTGGTACGTCGCGACATGTCGACCATCTGGCTCAGTGCGGCCAGATCGCTGGTGACCTGCGTCCGCTCCGCCGGCGTGGTGATCCCGGCGGTCGCCTGGCGGAGCCGGGTGACGTGCCCGGACAGCTCCGACCAACTGCTTCTACCGCTCTGGATCTTGTCCAGCACCTTCGCGTACTCGGTGTTGAACTCGTCGTAGTTCACTGTCCTTGACTCCTGCCGTTCGACCGTTCGACTACAGAACTGTAGGGCGTGCGGATTCGAAACAAGTAACCACACGATCGCAGATCGTGTGGTTGTCGCCAAAACGCAACAGCCGCCTAGTGGAGTGTCGTGGTGAAAGCTCGAGTGCTGGCGACACTCCACTGATACGGCAACGCGTAGCAGGCGGCTGAGTTACGTGCGGATCGGGAGTTGCTCAGGACACGCGGGACGGCGCGGATTCGAAGGTGTTGCACCGGGCCGAGCTGGTCGTCGCGCTGGTCGCGAAGAAGCCGTGCTCGGACCACCAGCCGTGGTTCGCGAACGAGCCGTGGTCGCGGGGGTAACCCTTCTGGTCACCGGAGTGCGTCACCAGCCAGCGCCACTCGTTGTAGAGCGCGCCGGTCATCGGGTAGAAGCGGCGGTTCGCGCCGATGTAGGCCGAGCCCAGGCAGGACGCCTGCAGCTCCCGACGGCGGCTCTCCTCCAGCTTGGCGCTGTTGGTCTTCATCGCCCGCTGCCGCCACCAGGAGGCATCCATGATGCCGGTCTGCTCCTGGATGTGGTGGCCGTACTCGTGCGCCAGGGTGTTGGTCGCGTAGACCCGCGCGTACGTCGAGTTCTGCTTCCACAGGCTGATGATGACGTTCGCCGGGAAGTAGATGTTGTTCTCGCAGTAGAACGCGCGGGACAGCGTGACCACGCCGCATCGCGTGTTCGCCGTGCGGCCCGTGGTGATGTGCAGCTTCGGTGCCGCCGTGGACTTCGCGCCGGAGGCCTTCAGGATCGGCTTCCAAGCGGCGTACAGGCACTTGTAGAGCTGGTTGCTGTACTGCGTGACGCCGGCCACCGTCCGCATCGAGACGTTGACCTCCTTGCAGCGCGATGCCGGGATCGCGCCGGTCTTGTAGAGCTTGTTGTAGCGCACGATCTGCAGCGCCGACGGACCGGTGTAGCCGACCTTCGCGACGGGCGCGGCGTGCACATCCGGCGCCGCCTCGGCCGCCTGGGCATTGGCCGGAACAACAACCGCGAGACCGGTCAGTACGGCGATGCCGGCCAGGCCGCGTCGGGTGATGCGGGAGAGGTTGACCATGAGCTCCACTCTCGAAATTCAGGGACTGTCGAGGTTCATCCTCGGCTGGCCGGAAGTGCATCCGCCGGCCGGGACACGGACTCCGACGTCATCGGTTCGATCTCAGTAGATCGTCGCGATTTCGTCAGTTCCGGAGCTGTCCCCCGAGGAAGGCCAACTGGGCCGGCAGCATCCGCCGCCAATATCCCTGCGTGTGCGCACCGGCCTGTTGCGCACCGGCCGCTCGCAGCTCGGTCCGCAACTCCGCGGCCGCTTCTGCGAACGGATCGTCGCGACCGCAATCGATGCGCACGGCAACATCTTGCAGACCGACCCGCCGCCCGAACAGCTGATTGCTCACGAAGTCCTCGCGACCGTCAAAGGCGCCGGGAGCAACATCTTCGTAGTCGCGCCACACCGCCGGGCTGAGCGCCCCGACCGCCACCGCTCGACTGCCCGGGCGGACCCGCCGCTGCCAGACGTGCAGCGCGGCGTACAACAGAGCGCCGTACCCGCCCATCGACCAGCCGAGCACGCCGTACCGGGCGGTGTCGAGACCGCGATTCGCCAGCAGGGGAAGGAATTCCTGGTCGAGCATGAACCCGGGATCCTCGTCCGTCACCCGGCGATGCCAGTAGGTGTCCGGTCCGCCATCCACCGTGGCCAGCGCGAACGGCGGTGCACCAGCCCGTACGGCGGCAGTCAGGTACCGGTCGATCCCGAGATCCCGAACCGCCGACGTGTGATCACCACCACGTCCGTGGAGCACGAGCACCACCGGAAGCTGATCGGACAACTGATAACCGTCGGGACAGATGATCGAGTAGCCAACAGATGTCTTTCGCCCGAACGAGTCGAACGTGCCCGACAGCACAGGCCCAGCCGGTACGTCGGGAATCACGCCATCCGGACCGGTCAGTCCGAGCACGTCGTGGACGCGGGCCCGTCCGGGAATGACACCGGTCTCCAGCCCCACGATTGCCGCCGTACCGACGACGCCCGCGGCCACGCCCGTGCGGAGAAGCGTGCGGCGCGAGAGCACTGGCGTCAGCGGAGCAGCGCGGCCACGATGGCGATGACAGCCAGTACGCCGATGGCCGTCAGCTCGGGCCGCGCCCAGTTGGTCTTGACCTCGCCGCCGTCGACCGCGCCGTACTGGTCCATGTGCGCCTCGATCCGGCCGACGACCACGTCTGCCCGGGACACTGAGCTGTCCGCCTTGAGCTTGCGGCCGCCGACGCGCTGCTTGCGCAGGTCGCGCATGACGAGCTGCACACCGGGAGCGCGGAAGCGGCCGGCGTCGGTGTGCACCCGGAGGATGTCGGCGACATCGGCGCCACTGACCTGGTTCCACGGGATCACGCGGTCGCGCAGGTGGTTACGCAGCACGATGGCCTGGGGGCTGAGAGTGACCGCGGGCCGGATCAGGCCGCAGTACGCGAGCACCATCAGGATGGCGATCAAACTGCCGACCAGGATCCCGGTGGCGGTCCGCCATTCGAGCACGATGTCCAGCAGCCCGACCGCCCCGATGACGATCACGATGATCCCGGAGATCCGGTTGGACGCGGACAGGTATTGCTCGGTCTCGGCCTCGTTCGACTTCACCCGCACAACGTAACCGGTCGGCTGGATCAGCACAGTGCCTCGGGTAGGTGCATTGGTGCCTCTAGCGGCGTTCCAGTCGTTCGCTGGCAAGGCGGAGGAGGAGAGCGATGCGGAGCATCTCGCGACGACGACAACGCAGCCAGCGGGCGTCTGGGGCGTCGCTAGAGGTGCCGAATGCACCTACCCGAGGCACTATGCTGGCTTGGGTGACCACTACCGACACAGGCGTCGACAGTCTGGCCGACGTGACCTCGTCCGAGGACCGGCTGCGCCGGTTCCTGCTCGGTCTGCCGGGCGTCGACCAGGTCGGTGCCGAGGCCCGGGCCGCGACGCTCAGCACGCGGTCGATCAAGACCACGGCCAAGGCGTACGCGCTGGACCTGGCGATCCAGATGATCGACCTGACCACGCTGGAAGGCTCGGACACCCCGGGCAAGGTGCGCGCCCTGTGCGCCAAGGCCAAGCGGCCGGACCCGGCCGACCAGACCGCGCCCCAGGTGGCCGCGGTCTGTGTCTACCCGGACCTGGTGGCGACGGCGAAGTTCGAGCTGCGCGGCACCGGCATCAACGTGGCGAGCGTGGCAACCGCCTTCCCCAGTGGGCGTTCGAGCCTGGCGATCAAGATCCAGGACACCAAGGACGCGGTCGCGGCCGGCGCCGACGAGGTCGACATGGTCATCGACCGGGGCGCCTTCCTGTCCGGGCGCTACGGCCTGGTCTTCGACGAGATCGCCGCCATCCGCGAGGCCGCGGGTGACGCGCACCTGAAGGTGATCCTGGAGACCGGCGAGCTGGTCACCTACGACAACGTGCGGCGCGCGTCCTGGCTGGCGATGCTGGCCGGGGCCGACTTCATCAAGACCTCCACCGGCAAGGTCTCACCGGCGGCGACACTGCCGGTGACCCTGGTGATGCTGGAGGCGGTCCGCGACTACCACGAGTCGACCGGCCTGCACATCGGCGTCAAACCGGCCGGTGGCATCCGGACCGCGAAGGACGCGATCAAGTACCTGGTCACGGTCAACGAGACCGCCGGACCGGACTGGCTGGACCCAGAGCTGTTCCGCTTCGGCGCCTCCAGCCTGCTGAACGACCTGCTGATGCAACGCACCAAGCTGGCCACCGGTCACTACCCGGGCCCCGACTACTTCACGCTGGACTGAGGGCATGAGCAGATTCGAGTACGCACCGGCCCCGGAATCGCGGGCCATCGTCGACATCAAGTCGTCGTACGGGCTGTTCGTCAACGGCGCCTTCGTCGAGGCGACGGACGGCAAGCCGTTCAAGACCGTCAGCCCGGCCTCGGAAGAGGTCTTGGCGGAGGTCAGTGAGGCCGGACCGGCCGACGTCGACAAGGCGGTTCGCGCCGCCCGGAAGGCGTTCGAGAAGGTCTGGGGGCCGATGGCCGGCCGGGACCGGGCGAAGTACCTGTACCGGATCGCGCGGCTGATCCAGGAGCGCGCGCGGGAGCTCGCCGTACTGGAGTCGCTCGACAACGGGAAGCCGATCCGCGAGTCGCGCGACGTCGACATCCCGTTGGTGGCCGCGCACTTCTTCTACTACGCCGGCTGGGCCGACAAGCTCGAGTACGCCGGTGCCGGTGCGGACCCGCAGCCGTGGGGTGTGGCCGGTCAGGTCATCCCGTGGAACTTCCCGCTGCTCATGCTGGCCTGGAAGATCGCTCCCGCGTTGGCGGCGGGCAACACCGTCGTACTGAAGCCGGCCGAGACGACCCCGCTGACCGCGCTCGCCTTCGCGGAGATCTGCCAGCAGGCGGATCTGCCGCCGGGTGTGGTCAACATCGTCACCGGCGCCGGCCGGACGGGTCAGGCGCTGGTCGAGCATCCGGATGTGAACAAGGTCGCCTTCACCGGTTCGACCGCGGTCGGCCGCGCGATCGCGAAGTCCGTCGCGGGCACCGACAAGGCGGTCACGCTGGAGCTCGGCGGCAAGGCGGCGAACATCGTCTTCGAGGACGCGCCGATCGACCAGACCATCGAAGGCATCGTCAACGGCATCTTCTTCAACCAGGGCCACGTCTGCTGCGCGGGTTCGCGGCTGCTCGTCCAGGAGAGCGTGTACGACGAGGTGCTGGCGCGACTGAAGCGGCGGATGAGTTCGCTGCGGGTCGGCGATCCGCTGGACAAGAACACCGACATCGGCGCGATCAACTCGGCGGCCCAACTGGCGAAGATCCGCGAGCTGTCGCAGATCGGCGAGGACGAAGGCTCCGAGCGCTGGTCGCCCGAGTGCGAGCTGCCGACGCAGGGCTTCTGGTTCCCGCCGACCGTGTTCACCGGGGTCTCGCAGGCGCACCGGATCGCCCGCGAGGAGATCTTCGGGCCGGTGCTGTCGGTGCTCACCTTCCGCACTCCGCAAGAGGCCGTCGAGAAGGCGAACAACACGCCGTTCGGGCTGTCTGCGGGGATCTGGACCGAGAAGGGTTCCCGGATCCTCTGGATGGCCAACCAACTGCGCGCCGGCGTGGTCTGGGCCAACACGTTCAACCGATTCGACCCGACCTCGCCGTTCGGCGGCTACAAGGAGTCGGGCTACGGTCGCGAGGGCGGCCGTCACGGCCTGGAGGCTTACCTTGCCCACTAAAGACACTGGTCGCCTCGAGGTACGCAAGACGTACAAGCTCTACATCGGTGGCGCCTTCCCGCGCAGCGAGTCCGGCCGCGCGTACGCCGTCAACAACGCCAAGGGCAAGTTCCTGGCGAACGCGTCGCAGGCCTCCCGCAAGGACGCCCGGGACGCGGTTGTCGCCGCCCGCAAGGCGTTCGGCGGCTGGTCCGGCAAAACGGCGTACAACCGCGGTCAGGTCCTCTACCGGATCGCCGAGGTGATGGAGGGGCGGCACGAGCAGTTCAGCTCCGAGGTCGCCGCGTCCGAAGGCCTGTCCATCTCCAAGGCCCGCGCTGTCGTGGACGCTTCGATCGACCGCTGGGTCTGGTACGCCGGCTGGGCCGACAAGCTCGCCCAGGTCGTCGGCTCCAGCAACCCGGTGGCCGGCCCGTACTTCGACTTCTCGTTGCCCGAGGCAACTGGCGTGGTCGCGGTACTGGCTCCCCAGGACTCCAGCCTGCTCGGCCTGACCTCGGTGATCGCCCCCGCGATCGTCTCCGGCAACACGGTCGTCGCAGTCTCGTCGTACGAGCGTCCGCTGCCGGCCGTCACCCTCGGCGAGGTGATGGCGACCTCCGACCTCCCCGGCGGCGTGGTCAACCTCCTGACCGGCTCAGCCTCCGAGATCGGCCCTTGGCTCGCCTCCCACATGGACGTCAACGCCATCGACCTCTGCGGCGTCGCGGATGCGGACGAAGCCCGCGACCTGGAAGCCGCAGCCGCCGAAAACCTCAAGCGAGTACGCCGCCCCGCCGCCGAAGACTGGACCGAGTCCCCCGGCCTGTCGCGCATGACGCAGTACCTCGAACTGAAAACCGTCTGGCACCCCATCGGCGTCTGACTTCTTACAACTGGGCGACGTAGAACACCTGCGTGTCGAGGCTGTGATCGATCTGTTGAACGAAGCCGACGCCGTCGGCGGAGCTACTGGATGCGAGCGTCGCCACCAGACCTGAGCGTCGGTTCACCAGCACGAAGAAGTCCGGCTGATCCCGGTCGCGGTCGAAGAACCACAGTTGGCTCGTCGAGCCATCACAGTTCTGCGACCGTAGCCGGGCCCCCATTGCGGTGGAGTGACCCTCGACTCCGATGCAGCCACCCCACCAACTCTTGTCCACGATCCTGAAGGACCCGTCCCGGTCCAAGGACGGCACGACGGTGAACTTCTGATTCATCGCCCCCGAATACGCCCGCTGGAACACCGCGGCCGGATCGGGCGCACCCAGCGATCCGACGGTCATCACCTTGCCGCTGTGCACGACCATCAGCGCGTAAACCGGCTCCTCATCAGCTGCCTGCGCGGGCGCCTGCAACAACGCTCCGCTGAGCACCAGCGCCACGGCCCCCGCCACCATTCGCCGTACGAACATCCCCATCTCCTCATTTCGACCAACACTGTCTGCCAGCTGTACGGCGGGTTCGGGCAGGATGGATCGCTCAGCTCCGGGTCGAGGGGCCTACCGAAGCCCAGACCGCACGGCTGGGCAGTCCGGCGACTGATGGGGATGGTGCTGCCAGCCAGGAAACGTGGGTTTGAACAGCACGTGGTGGGCTCGAACAGGTCATTTCTTGTTCAAGCCCACGGAGCGAGCTGCGCACCCCCGCCAGTTGGTCAACGACAGGCCTCGTCACCGCCCACCACGACCGCAAGCACACACCTCGTGGGTTGCCCACTGAGCTGGGGTTGCCCCCTGGGCTGGGGGATTGCCCACTGCACCGGGGGGTTGCCCACTGCGCTGGGGGGGTTGCCCACTGCACTGGGGGGTTGCCCACTGGAAATACGAGTGGGCAACCCCCTAACTCGAGGGTTATCCACTCAGGTGGGGGGTTGTGGCCGGGGCGGGTTAGCGGATTGTGGTTCGGGTTAGGGCGGGATTGGGGTCGGGGTAGCAGGTGACTGGGGAGTTGAGGGTGACGAACTTCCACTTGATCTTGGCGGTGAGGGTTAGGCCGGGGTCGTCGTAGGAGGTGCCTTTGAGGCGGGTTTCTACGACCGCGCCGCGGCGGCCGGCCTTGAGGCGGACGGTGAGGGTGGGGAGTTGGTAGGCGGCGCCGCCGGGGATGGGGCCGGCGACGGTGATGATCGCGGTGCGACCGTCGAGGCGGACCGATGGGGTCGAGTTCAGGCCGGAGCCGCCGGAGAGGGTTGCGCTGATGTACTTCGTGTTGGCGGGGATGGGGACGCGCAGCGAGAGGTCCCGCACCTCTTTGAGCTTGAAGCCTTTGACCTCGCCGGGAAGCTGGCCGGGCTTGAGGTCGACGGTGATGGAGAAGCGCTGGTTCGGTTTGACGGTCTCAGGGGCCTTCGCGTCGACGCCCTGGCGCAGCGACAGCAGGTGCTTGCCGAACTTGGTGTCGGCCCGGCACGCATAGCTCGCGGCAGGTTGAGCACTGGCCGCGGGGACTCCGAAGATCATCGGAAGGACGGCGGCACCGAGGACAAGAAAACTGCGGCGAGTAGCCATATGACTACCCTAAGCAGTCAATCGACCGCTTGAGGACCCCTATCTCACTGGCCGAACAGGTACCAGCCACCGGCCCCGGCCGCGACGAACACCACCGGCAGGGCCGCCACGAACCACGGCCAGACGCGGCGGCGACGCCGTACCGGCGGGTTTGTCGCGACCGTGGTCGACACCTCCTCGTCGGTGATGCTGGTCCGCTCCTGGGCGCGCAGTGGCGCCTCCTGCTCCAACCGGTACGCCTCGGCCTCGAACCGCTCGGCGAGCGCCTCGGCCCGGTCCCAGCGGTCGGCCGGGTTGTAGGCCAGCGCCCGCGCGAAGATGTCGTCCAGCTCACCGACCGCGTCGTGCAGCACCGGCTGCAGAGTCCCGGGCAGTTGCGCCGGGTCGCGGTTGAGCACATCAGGGATCGACGCCACGGCGTACGGCGGACGTCCGGTCAGCAGGGCATAGGTCACCGCGCCGATCGCGTAGATGTCCGCGCGCTCGTCGAACCCACCATCGCCGCGCCCCTGCTCAGGCGCCATGTACGACGGTGTGCCGACCGCCTGGGTCAGTCCGGAGGCCTCGGCCGCGCGCTTGGCCAGCCCGAGATCCGCCAGCACGACCCGGTGCGTCCCAACGCCGGACTCGATGCCGACGTTCTCGCGGAGCAACAGATTCGCCGGGGTGACATCGCGGTGCACGACACCCTCGTTGTGCAGCGCGGCGACCGCCCGGGCGAGGTCCGCACCCCACCACAACGCGTCCACCGGATCCAGCGTCCCCTGCCGCAGCAGGTCGCCGAGCGTGCCACCGCCGACGTAGTCCATGACGAAGTACGGGCGACCGTCCGGCAGCTTGCCCAGATCGAAGACCCGAACCACCCGGTCGCTCGCGATCCGGCGCATCAGTCGCGCCTCGGACAGGAAGCGTTCCCGCACATCGGCGCGCGACGCCCAGTTGTCGGCGAGGACCTTGACCGCGACCTCCACGTCGAGGTCATCGTCGTACCCCCGCCAGACCGTCGCGAACGCGCCCGCGCCGATCTGGTCCTGCAGCCGGTACCGTCCGATGACATCCATCGCGAGCTATTGTCGTCCACGTCCGGTTCGACCGGCGACCAACACTCTCTGGGGGCCCATGAACGAGGAGCTCGACGGTCTCGCGGCGCGCGCCCTCGCGGACGAGGCAGTGATGCCCGAGCTGCTGCACGCGATCCGGCCGCTGGTGCAGCGGCGGGTGGCCAAGTTCCTCCCGTACCGCGAGGACGCCGAAGAGGCCGTCCAGGACACCCTGCTCCAAGTGGTGAACAAGCTGCACACCTTCAAGGGCACCGGCAGCTTCGCCGGCTGGGTGACGATCGTGGCCACCAACCAGGCCCGCCAGACCTACCGTTCACTCAAGCGCCGGGCCGTCGAGCAGACCTCCGAGTACCTGCCGGAGGCCGTCGATCCGCGGACCACCTCGGTCATCGCCGGTTCGCGCCTCGATCTGCTGGAGGCGCTCGAGCACCTCGAGTCCAGCCACCCGCAGCTCGTGCAGCCGCTGGTCCTGCGTGACCTCGGCGCCCTCACGTACGCCGAGATCGCGGACGAACTCGACGTACCGCTCGGCACCGTGAAGGCTCGCATCCACCAGGCCCGCAAGGCTGTGGCGGAACGCCTTACTGTGCGCTGATTCTCTTACTGTGCGCTGATTCCGGCCCAGGCGCGCACTAGCGCGGTCGCTTCGGCGCGTTCGGCCGTGGGCAGCTTGGCGATGTCCGCGCCGTGGTTTCCGTTCGGGACCACGAACCAATGGCAGTCCTTCGTGCCAGGACCCGCGATGAACGGCTCCGCACCCCACGGGTCGTTCTCGCCGTACACGAAGAGGATCCGCTCGGCGGAGGCCTTCACCCAGTGGTCGATGTCGAGCATCGCGTTCGCATCGTGCTTCGGCTCGATCGCATCCGGTACCGCAGCCGGCGCGGAACCGGCCTCGGGATAGCGCAGCAGGCCCTTGAGCCACGTGGTGCCGGTCGTGGCATCGGGCCAGTTGAGCTGGCCGGCGGCTTGGTAGTAGTACGCCAGGTACGGCGCGATCCCTTGGTCCGAGTACGTCGACCAGTCGACGGTGTCACCGATAAAGGTGAACAACTGCTGGTCGGTCGCCGTTCGGCCCGGGATCTGCGCGCAGTTCGCCTGGGTGCGGTACTGCCAGAACAGGAAGGGCGTGTCGAGGGCCGCGGCCTCGAGGACGCGATCCGCCGAGCCGTAGCTCTGGTCGTATTTGTCGCCGCGCGCGACGAGCTTCGCGAGCAGCGCCGACCGGTGGTAGAGCGCGTTGCGCTGCAGCGTTCGGAGCGCTTCGTTGCAGGCCGGATCGTTGCCGGCGTGCTGGACGAAGTCGACGTACGAGTCCTGCTCGTTCACGGTGTCCTGCGGTGCGACGTACGCGATCGTCGCGTCGACGTCGGTCGAGTAGAAGCGGCGGTGATAGACCGAGGTCATCCCGCCTTTGCTCGCGCCTGTCGAGAGCCATTTGCCGCCGTACAAGGCTTTGAAGGCCAGGACGATCCGGTGATGGTCGGTGGCGGCCTGCCAGATGTCGAGCTTGGTCCAGTCCTTGCTCGCCGGCGTCGCCTTGGTGGAAAAACTCTGTTCGAAGAAGCGCTGCTCGACATCCAGCTGGTTGCCGGTCACCAGGCTGGTCGGCTCCGAGGCATACGCGCCGGCCGTCCCGGCGTACCCGGAGGTCGCCAGGACCATCGGACTGTCGAATCCGCGATGCCACAGGGTGATCCGCTGCTCGAAGCGTTCGCCGCTGCTCTGGTGGTGCTCTGCCTGATGGTGATCTGTCGGCTGGGAGTACCAAAGCACGAAGAACGGCCGGCCGTTCATCAGCCGGCCGCTCTCGATCCGTAGCCCGGCGATGGTCTCGAGCTTGGCCCGAACCGCGCTCACCGAGTCTGTTGCGACCGCCTCCGCCGCGACCGCCGGGGCGGCCGGGAGAGCGAGGAACCCGAGCACCAGGAGCAGGCGGAACCAACGCATACAGTGACTCCTTGACCCGAAGACGACACTCTGCGTGATCAGCCTAACTCTCGCTGTCAACCGTGCCGGCGGCGAACCTCCACGGCGAGGCGCAGGTCGTCGAGGTAGTTGGCGACCGCCCGCCGGATCCCCGACGTCACGCTCGCGTCGCCGCTCAACGCCTCGGCCGGACCGATCAGGTCAGCGTCGACCGCGTACTTCGGCGCGATCCGGTTCGCCGTCAGCATCAGCACCATCCCCGCCCGGATGTCAGCCGTCCCAGCGATCTCGGTGAAGAACCGCTGCACGTACGGCGCGGTGATCGTGGCCTGGCCCGGATGCCAGAAGCCCTCGGAAATGGCCAACAGCTCGCGGACGCCGATCTCCGGGTCGGTCATGATCCGGCTCCAAGCCGCTTCCTTGCCGGCCGCCGAGGCCGCCCGGCATCGCGCCGCCTCGACCGCGCCCTCGGAGGATTGATCCCGAGCGTGCTCGGCATCAATCTCCGGCTCGTCGGCTGCATCCAGCCGCACCAGCCTGAGCAGGATCGCCCAACGCAGGTCCTGGCCGATGACCAACCCGGCCGGCACGCGCGTCGCGGTCAACCAGTCCTGCAGCAGCTCCGCGTCGTTCGTCGTCGCCACGAAACCGCGGACCGTCGCGAGCTGCAGACTGCTGCCTGGCTGAGCGGTCGCCAGCTTGGCCTCGAGTGCACCGGCGACCACCCCACGAGACTCGTCGTACGGCAGGACGCGACCGAGCAAACGGTCGAGCAGCCAGCGGACGAGTGACTCGACCGCCACATCGCTGTCCTCGGCCCCGATGGTCGCAGCGAACAGCGCGAGTGCCTGGCGCGGATCGAGGTCGCCGTCCCTCGTCGCGTCCCGAACCGCGTTCCAGATCACGGCGCGCGTCGTACCGTCGGCGATCTTCGGCAGCACGGCAGGCAGGTTGGCCAGGGTGGTCTCGTCCAGCCGGACCTTCACCCAGGTGTCGTCCTGCGCGTCCGGCACGATCACCGCGAGCTCGTTGCTCAGGGCAACCTCAACCGTGTCCTGGTCCAGCACCAGCTCGACGATCGTCGGCGCACCGGCCGCGTCGTACCCACCGACCGTCAGCGTGTGCGGGCGGCGGGACTCGTCCGGGCTCTGCCGATGCAGCACGACGCCGGTCGCGGTGCGCTCGGCGGAGAGCGTGTCCAGACCGGAGGTGCGCAGCCACTGCTCGGACCAGTTCGCGAGGCCGCTCGCGCCGGCGTCGGTCAGCTTCGCGATGAACTCGGCCAGGTCGGCGTTGCCATACTCGTGCGCTGCCAGGTGCGCGTTGACACCCTTCAGGAAGACGTCGTCGCCGAGGTACCTCGCCAGCTGCTTGAGCACGGCGGCACCCTTGGCGTACGAGATGCCGTCGAAGTCATCGAGCGACTGGCGTGCATCCTTCAGACTGTCCGGCGCGACCGGGTGCGTCGAGCTGCTCTGGTCGGTCTGCATCCCCCACCACTTGCGGACAAAGGCGAAGTCCGTCCAGTTGCCCTTGTACGCCGTCGCTTCCTCGGCCACGCGGTGAGCCATGTACTCGGCGAACGACTCGTTCAGCCACATGTCGTTCCACCACTTCATGGTGACCAGGTCACCGAACCACATGTGCGCCATCTCGTGCACCAGCACGCGGGAGCGCGTACTGCGCTCGGCCTCGGTCGCCTGCGACCGGTACAGGAAGTCGTCGGAGACCGTGACGCAGCCCGGATTCTCCATCGCGCCGAGGTTGAAGTCCGGCACGAAGACCTGCCAGTACTCGCCGAACATGTACCGCTGGGCGAACATCCGGTGGTAGGCATCGAGCGAGTCCCGCGTGGTCCGGAACAGGTCCTCCGCATCCGCCTCGAGTGACTCCTTCAGCGACTGCCGACAGGCCAGCCCGAGCGGGATCCCATCGTACTCGCTGCGGATCAGGTGGAACGGCCCGGCCGCGATCGCGACGAAGTACGTCGAGAGTGGCTTGGTCTCGGCCAGCGCCCACTCCCCCGGACCGACCTGCGTGGCGGCGCCGTTGCCGAGCACCACCCACTCCTCGGGGCACTTCACCGTCACCGTGTACGGCGCTTTGAGGTCGGGCTGGTCGAAACAGGGGTAGTACCGCGGCGCGGACTCCAGCGACGACATGCCATAGGTGTAGACGCGTCCGTCAGCCGCATCGACCGACCGGACCAGGCCCTCACCGTCGACCGAGTACTTCTGCACGGTGTGGATGACGAGCTCGTTGTCGGCCTGCAGACCGGTCAGCGGGAAGCGACCGTCATCCAGCAGCGTCGCGTCGAGCGCCTGCCCGTTGAGCTCGACCGAGAGCAGCCGCTCCGGTTTCACGTCCACCCAGCTCGTCTCACCGACCGCCGTGAACGTGATCCGGCTCGTCACCTCGAAGGTGTCGCCGGGATCGGTCAGGTCGAACGCAACCAGGTAGGACCCAACCGTCAGGTCCGCCGCCCGCTGCCGGGCTTCTTCCACTGTCAGAGCACGCATGTGTCGAACGCTATCCGACTGACCGGGCAACAAGTTGCGCCAGAGCTCGGACCTCAGCGTCAGGTGTCTCGGCGATGATCCGCTGAACCACCTCCACGTCCTCCGGCTGAGCGACCGTACTCAGCACATTCAGCGCACTCAGGTGGTCGAAGCCCGCGCGGAAATCCTCCCCCGCCTCGACCGGCGGCCCGTCGAGAATGCGCAGAGCGACCTGCCGAGTCTCCTCCGCGAGCTCGCCCAGTGGGTTGCCACCACTTAACTGCGTGTACGCCGCCGCTACCTGGTACATGTTCAGCGCTCGGCAGACCATCGCGATATTGCTGCTGTGCAGCAGCGCACTGTAGGCCTGCAAGGGAATGGCTTCGGCCGCGTCCATGGTCTTCACGCTAGCCGACCGATTCGCCTTGGAAGAACCGCACGACCTTCTGCGCGGCATCCGGCCCACTCAGCAGCTCCGCGGCCTTGGCCGACATCTTCGCGGTCCGCGCGGCACGGGCCAGCATGACCGGCTCATACTCCGCGAGCGCGGACTCCACATCATCTGGACGCGAGGAAATCGCCTTGGCCAGGTCGGCCGCATCCAGCATGGCCAGATTGGCCCCCTCGCCGACCGGCGGCAGCAGGTGGGCCGCATCACCGAGCAGGGTGACACCCGGTCGGTGCGACCAGGCGAAATCGATCGGCAGGACACTGAGTGGCCGCACCGCGAACGGTGCATCGCAGGCCGCCAGCAGCCGTTGGAACTGCGGCGCCCAACCGTCGATCAGTCCGGCGACCGTCGCCGTGTCGGGGTCTTCGTCGAGTATGTCCGGCAGGGAGATCCCGACATCGATCGAACCGTCGCCTTTACGCTGGGCAGCCAACAGCCGCTCCGGACCGAACACCCAGTAGTTACCTCGCCCCACCATGGCGGCGAGCTCCGGATGCGTGCGGTCGGCGTCGGCGATGGAACTCTGGACCAAGGTGTTCCCGGCATACTCCGGCCGGACGTCGGACAGCAGCGAGCGGACCCGGGAATTGGCTCCGTCGGCACCGACAAGCAGCTCGCACTCGACGGTCGTGCCGTCGGCGAACGTGACAGTCCACCCGTTGTCGTGTGGTTTCGCGTGACTGAAGACCTGCCCCCAGCGGACCGTTCCGGCCGGCAGCGAATCGAGCAGCAGATCGCGCAGGTCGCCGCGATCGATCTCCGGCCTGGCCATCGGGGCGTCGTCCGCGGTGTCCTCCTGGAACAGCAGCGTGCCGGTGTGATCGAGGACCCGCTGATCCTGGCCCTCGCGGCGGGCGAACCGGAGGAACTGCTGCTCGAGCCCGGCCTCGCGCAGCGCCGCCTGCCCGGTGTCCTCGTGGAGATCGAGCGAGCTGCCCTGCACCCGGGCCTCCCGCGAGACGTCCCGCTCATACACAACGGCCTCGAATCCGTGGACGTGCAGGACCCGGGCCAGCGTGAGACCACCCGGGCCGCCGCCGATGATCGCGATCATCAGAACCTCCTTCGATACGATGTATCAATTTATACACCGTATCAGTCGGTACGGTGTAATCTGCAACTCGTGACCGATCTGATCTGGGAACGAGCCGAGCCGCCCGAGCGGCGCGTGCCGGGCAGATTGAGCCGGGTGGCGATCGTGCGGACCGCGCTGACGCTGGCCGATGCCGACGGCCTGGAGGCGGTGTCCCTGCGGAACGTCGCCGGCGCGCTCGACGTCGGTCCGATGCGGCTCTACCGCTACGTCGACACCAAGGACGAGCTGCTCGATCTCCTGGTAGACGCCGTGTATGGCGAGATTCCGCCGGCGACCGGGTCCACGTGGGCCGATGTCCTGCGGTCGATCGCGCATGGAACGCGAGGGGCGGCACTGCGGCACCCGTGGTTCGCCGAGCTACTGGGAGGCCGTCCCCAGTTCGGTCCGGCGGCGCTCGCGCACACCGAAGCCTCATTGACGGCTTTGCGGACCACCGGGCTCGAGGATGTCGACCTCCTGATGGGCTCGCTCGGATCGCTCAGCTCCTACGTGATCGGCGCCGTCCGCAAGGAGACCACCGAGCACCGGGCCGAGCAGGCCAGCGGTCTGAACCAACGGGAGTTCCAGCAGCTGACCGGCCCCTATCTGGTCCGCATGTTCGCCACCGGCCACTACCCCAGCCTGGAGCGGAGCGTCCGCGAGGCCAGCCACCTGACTCCGTCCGAGTCGTTCGACCTGGGCCTCCAACTCCTCGTGGACGGAGTCGCGCACCGCCTTGGTCAGTGACCTGCTGCCAGGCGTAGGTGTTCGGCGAGTAGTTGCGTTCCCTGGGAGGCATTGGATGCGTAGCAGAGCAGGTGGGCGCGGATCGACCAGGCGTCCTCGAGCGGGCAGATGTCGATTGAGGTGATTGCGTCGACGGCCCGGCGCGGGACGATCGCCAGCCCGGCGCCGGCGGTGGCCAGGATGATCACGGTATGGAGGGTCGGCACGAGCGTCCGATAACGCGGTACGGGGGCGTGCGGGCCGAGGCGCTCTTCCATCCACAGCGTCAGCGGCGAGACCCGGTCCAACGCAACCAGCGGGTGCTCGGCGACCTCGGCGTACGCGATCGAGGCGCGCCCGGAGAGGACCCCGCCAGCCTGGCCGATCACCACGAGCGAGTCATCGGCAAGTGGTTCGGTCCGGAGCGGGGTCGGTTCGTCGTCGAGGATCACGCCGAGATCGGCCTCCCCGGCGGCGAGGATCTTGACGCTCCGGACGGTACGGCGTTCCTTCACGTTGACGTCGTACTCCGGATGGTCGCGCAGGAAGGTGGCGAGCGCGGCCGGCACGAGCTGGTGCATCGCCGATCCGCCGGCCACCAGGCGAACGGGCTCGGTCCCGGAGACGGCGTACGACGCGACGGCGCTGTCCAGGCGGGTGGTCTCGGCGAGCACCTCGCGCGCGTGCCGGGCCAGCGTGGCACCGGCGGGAGTCAGCCGGACGCCTCGGCGCTCGCGGATCAGAAGCGGTACGCCGGCCTGCGCTTCGAGCGCTCTGACCCGCGCACTGGCCGAAGGCAGGCTGAGGTGCATCGCGCGAGCGCCGCCGGTGATCGAGCCTTCCACAGCGACGTGCGTGAAGAGGCGGAGGTCGTCCAGGTCGTACCGCATAAGATCAGCCTACGCCTCAGCCTTAGGCTGGCTACGGGGATCGCGCATTGTGGAGTGCCGGTCCAGGCCTGATCCTCGAAGAGTGCTGATGATCCTGCTGGCCGGTGTCGCCGCCGGCGCCCTGAACGCCGTGGGCGGTGGCGGGAGTTTCGTCGCGCTGTCCGCCTTGGTGGCGGGAGGCATGCCGCCGGTGATGGCCAACGCGACCTCGACGGTCGCGCTGCTCCCGGGCAACGCGACGAGCGCCTGGGTGTATCGGCGGCAGGTGGCCGTGTTCGAGCACGTGTCGACGCTGCGGCTGACGTTGGCCAGCGTGCTGGGCGGGGCACTCGGCGCGGGGCTGCTGCTTTGGTTGCCGTCGGCATCTTTCGATCTGGCGCTGCCGTGGCTGCTGGCCTTCGCCACGTTGATCCTCGCGTTCGGCAAGCGGCTGAACCGCGCGATCAACCTCGGCGCCCCGGGGCCGGCGGTGATCCTGGCCGGGCAGTTTCTGCTGTCGATCTACGGTGGCTATTTCGGTGGTGCGGTCGGCGTGATGATGCTGGCTTTCTGGACCGCCACCACGTCACTCGATACCGCGCGCGGTACGCCGTTGCGCGTGATTCAGGTCGGCGCAGTGTTCCTGACCGCCGCGGTGATCTTCATCTTCGCTGCCGACGTGCTGGTCCAACCGCAGCGTCTGATCGCCATGCTGTGTGGTGCGATCATCGGCGGCTATGTGGGCGCGCATGCGGTTCGGCGTCTTCCGCACCCCGTCCTGCGCACGCTGGTTCTTTCCACTGCTGTCGCCATGACAGTTCTCTTCTTTGTGCGAGCTTTCGGATGAACAAGGCGCAGCTGGCGATGGCCTACCAGGCGTGCGAAGTCTCCGAGCTCGCGCGCTCGGCGGCCGAGCTGGACGACCCGGCTGCCGCCTTGGCCCAGGCCGAGTTGGTGCTGTCCGCGGCCCACGAACTCGTGACCGCCGCTATCAGGCTGGCTTGTCCGACAACCGACGTACCGACGGATCCGTTGCAGCTGTTCGCCTACCAGCACCCGGATGAGGCAGCCGGGGATCTGGCGGACTGGCTGGGTCAGTCTCGCTGACCGACCTGCTTGCGTTCGTGGTTGATGTAGAGGCCGGCGGCGGTTGAAACGCTGGTCAGCAACCAGACGAGCACGCCGGCGTCATCCGTGACGCCGATGATCGGCAACAGGTCCGGCAGGATGTCGAACGGCGACACCAGGTAGATCACCGCGAGCACCCACAACGTCATCCGCCGCTTCGGCAACTCGCCGTACGCACCCGACCGCGCCGCCCGGATCAACCGCGGCAACGCCCGCGCCCGCTCGATCACATCCCCCACCGGCACCGGCTCGCCCTGCGCGATCTTCCGCGCCCGAACCTTCCGCCGCCGTACAACCCCGAACGCCGAAACCCCGGCCCCGATCACGATCAGCGCGATCCCCACCACCGACGCGGGCAACCCGATGACGTCCCCGTCCCGAAACACCAGGGAACCAACGCCGATCAAAGCCAGCAGGCCACCGAAATACACCATCCACCCACTGTAGAGCTCCCCCAGCCGACCCGAGGCCGTTACGCGAACCCCCACCGACCCGCCACTTTGTGCGGTCTGGTGAACCGCCCCCACTGACCAACCTCCGCCCCGCCCGCCTCTCCACGCTCAACCGCCGCCCGAAAATCCTCACCGGAGTGAGTTGGTCAGTGCCGCAGGTCCGCTGCCAACCAGCTCAGTCACCGCCCTGGCCTGCCGCTCCTTTGCCGACCGTCCATGGTGGTCGAGGCGAGGCACAGACCGAAACCCCCTCGCCCGGTGACGCGGGCTCATGGCTACTCGCCGCTCCCGGCCGCCCTGGACAGCACGGCCGGCTGCATCGGTGCCTGGGGTGGACGGCGAGGCCGGTGACCAAGGTTCCCGTTGCCTACGGCTGACGAGCTTCGGTTGCACCCGCGGCGGCCGATCGGGCTGCTCTGCTGGTTCGTGCGTTATCCGGTGGATTTTCGTCGCCGAGTACCCCAAATCCACCGGATAGCGCAGATCCCGCACCTCAGCCACAGCCCGTCGGCCCTGGACGACGGGATCGCGGTCGCCGGCCTCGCCATCCCCCTCAGCCATCCGCTCTGCTCGCCGCGCTGTGTTGTCGGCTGGCCTTGGCGGTCAGGCGGGGTACAGACCGAAAGGGACTCGGCCGGGCACGTCGGTTTGTGGTTGCTCGCCGCGACCGACCGATCTGAAAGACAGCATGGCGGGCCGCCGCGGTGGCTGAGCTGGATGGCGAGGCCACTTCCCGCGTTCCGTTGTCTACGGTTGACGGGCTTCGGTTGCGGTCCGAGAAGGGACGCCGGCGATCAGCTCTCCGTTGCCTGGGGTGAAGGGCTTCGGTCGCAGTCCGGCGATCAGCTCTCCGTTGCCTGCGGCTGACGGGCTTCGGTTGGGCGGTTGGCCCACCCACAATGCCGTGGGTCAGCCCATCAAACGGGGAACCGTCGGGCAGCGTCTCCTGGGTTACCCCACAAGCTCGTGGGGGAACCCATGAGATGGGGTTGGTGAAACGGCGTGCTTGGAAGTGAGACAGTGTTTTAGTGGGTTAGTCGATCAGGGATTTGACGATGGTGGTCATGCGGTCCACGGGGATGGCGAAGCCGATGCCGATGCTGCCGGAGCGGGAGCTGCCCAGGGTGGCGATGGCGGTGTTGACGCCTACTACTTGGCCGGCGGCGTTGACGAGGGGGCCGCCGGAGTTGCCGGGGTTGATGGCGGCGTCTGTCTGGATGGCGGTCTGGCGGGTGTTGTTGTCGCCGAAACGGGCTTGGCGGTCTACGGCGCTGACGATGCCGGCGGTGACGGTTCCTTCGAGGCCTAGTGGTGAACCGACGGCCAGCACCGGGTCGCCGACATGGAGCTGTGCGGACCGGCCGAGCGTGAGCGCGCGCAGGCCCTCGGCGTCGGCGGTCGCGACCTGGAGGACGGCGAGGTCGTTGTTGGCGTCGACTCCGAGGACGTCGGCGTCGACCTGGCGGCCGTTCGACAGGACCAGGGATACATCGCTCGCTCCTTCCACGACGTGGGCGTTGGTGACTACGTGCCCTTGCGCGTCGATCGCGAACCCGGAGCCGGTCGCCCGGCCCGCCCGCACCGACACCACCCCCGGCAGCACGCTCGCCGCGGCTGCCGAGATCGACCCTTGCGCCGCACCACCCGCAGGAGCCGCGGCCTGCGGCAACTCCACCGGCCCGGAGCCCGGCGTACCGTCCCAGCCGCCGGTGACCGCACCTGCCACACCACCGGCAACCAGCGAGAGCGCCAAAGTCCCCAGTACGACGCCAACTCCGCGCCTGCGGGGTGGAGCCGCCACCCCGGCCTGAGGTGCCGTCGCCAGTGGAGAGGGGGGAGCCAATGGCGGAGCGGAGGCCGGGGTGACGGTGAATGGGAGGGCGGGCGGAGGCAAGAAGGCGGGCGGAACCACGCCGGGCTGGACACCACCCGTCGACTCAGTGGCAGGAGGAGGCGGGCCGGGGACGTAGTCCGGGCCACGGAACGGGTTTCCTAGGTGTGGAGGCATGTTGGGCTCCTACTACGGGAGACGGGAGAACCAGAGGAGAGAGGCCAGTGCGGCCAGGAGCGCGGCGGCCAGGGCGATGCCGGCGACGAGGTTGGTGATCTCGCGGGGCTCGGTGGTCCAGCCGATGGAGGACTGCAGGTCGGAGTAGACGTCGCGCAACTGCTGGTCGTTTTCGGCTGCGTAGAACGAGCCGTTGGTCGACTCGGCCAGCGTCTCCAGCGCCCGCGAGTCGGCCGGAACCGGGATCTCCCGACCATCCAGATTGACCGTGCCCTCCGGCGTGCCGTAGGCGATCGTCGACACCGGAACACCAGCCTGTACGGCGGCCTGCGCGGCCTCGTCGACCGGGCTGCCCGAGGTGTTTCCACCGTCGGAGAGCAGTACGATCCGGCTCGGCGGCGGATCATCCGGGTCGATCGTCCGGACCGCTTGCAAGCTGGTCAGTACGGCGTCCCCGATCGCGGTGCTGTCCTGCAACTGCAAACCGTTGATCGCGTCGACCGCGGCCTGGTGATTGGTGCTTGGAGCCGCCGCCACCGTGGCTGTCCGGGCGAACGCGACCAGCCCGACGTTGAACTGCTCCGGCAGATTCTGGACGAACTCGACCGCGGCCTGTTTCGCGACCTCGAACCGGTTCGGCGCGACGTCGGTCGCGGCCATCGAGTTCGACACGTCCATCGCGACCACCACCGTGGCTCGCTCCCGCGGTACGCGGATGTCGGCCACCGGGCGGGCGATCGCGATCGTCAGCACGGTCAGTGCGGCGAGGAAGGCCGCGGCCGGCGCGTGCCGGCGCCAGCCGGGCCGATTGGGAGCGACCTTCTCCAGCATCGGCAGGGTCGCGAACCGGACGGCGTACTTGCTGCGTCGGCGCTGGGCGATCAGGTAGGCCGCGACCAGTGCCACGACCAGCACCAGCAGCCAGAGCCACAGAGGTTGCTCGAATCTCATCGGATACCGGTCCTCGAAGTCGGGTGCCGGCGGACACTGGCCCGGCGGCGAGCGGTGGCGAAGGCGGCGACGTCGCGGACCCAGTCGTTGTCGGTCCGCAACACCAGATGCGCGGCACCGGCACCACGAATCGCGCTGGTGGTCCGCTCCCGGTGCGCGGCCATCGCTTCGGCGTACCGGCGGCGTAGTTTCTTGTTGCTGGTCTGTACTTCGCGGCGTCGTCCGGTCTCGGGATCGACCAGCGTCAGCAGGCCGACCTCCGGCAACTCGAGTTCGCGCGGGTCGAGCACCTCGATCGCGAGCACCTCGTGCCGTGCGGAGAGCCGGCGCAACGCATCGGCCCAGCCGAGCGCTCCCTCCCCGGGAACAGCGTGGCGCCCGGCGGCAGCTCGGCCGATGGATCCGCCCGCGACGATCTGCGCCGCGAACGGGTCGTCGTGGAAGTCGGAGACGACCACGCGCAGGCCGGGTCGTGGATGTTCACGGTTCATCCGTGCGATCGCGCGGGCGAGGTCGGTCTGCGGATACTCGCCAGGTGTTGCCCTGGGCAACGACAGGAGCGTGCGCAGCGACCGCCGGAGCTGGACCCCGCCACCCGCCGCCGGCAGCCGGCGCACCTCGTCGCCGATCGCGACCCGGATGCCGAGCCGGTTGCCGGGACCGCTGGCCAGCAGACCAAGCGCCCCGATGATCGCGATCGCCAGGTCACGCTTCTCGCTGAGCGCCGTACCGAAGTCCATGCTGGCGGATGCGTCCAGCAGCGCCCAGGTTTCCAGCTCGCGCTCGGACAGCGGCGCCCGGACGTGCGGGTCGAGCGAACGGGCGGTCACGTTCCAGTCCATCCGGCGGACGTCGTCCTGCCCGGCTTGGTACGGCCGCGCCTCGTTCGGCTCACTGCCCGGCCCGCTGCGCAGCCCGATGATCTCACCGTGCAGAAACCCTTCCAGCTTCCGCTTCACCGTCAGCTCGAGCGCCCGCAATGCACGCTCACGACCGGCCAGCAGATCAGGGCCACTCATCAGGCGGCCGAGTGCTGGGGGACGGCGGCGGTGTCGTTGTCGGACGGTACGACGTGCGGCTGCTCGATGGTGTGCAGAATCCGCGCGATGATCGAGCGCGGGTCAACTCCATCCGCCAGCGCGTCGAACGTCAGCACCAGCCGATGCGACATCACGTCGAGCGCGACGTCGTACACGTCGGCCGGCAGCACGTAGTCGCGACCGCGCAGCAACGCCAGCGCCCGACCCGCCGCCACCAGACCGAGCGTGGCCCGCGGGCTCGCCCCGAACTCCAGTACGCCGGCCAGATCCGCCAGCCCGTACTGCTGCGGAGCCCGAGTCGCATGCACCAGGCGAACGACGTACTCGGCCACTGCGTTGTGGACGAACACCTCTTCCGTTGCCAGCTGCAACTGATGGACCTGCTCCGGAGTCAGTACGCCGTTCGCGTGCGGACGGTGCGCGCTCATCCGCTGGAGAATCGTCAGCTCCTCGAGCGGGCTCGGGTAGTCGACGGTGATCTTCAGCAGGAATCGGTCCCGCTGGGCCTCCGGAAGCGCGTAAACGCCGTCGGACTCGATCGGGTTCTGGGTGGCGAGCACCAGGAACGGATCCGGCAGCCGGTAGCTGGTGCCACCGATGCTGACCTGTTGCTCGGCCATTGCCTCCAGCAACGCCGACTGCACCTTGGCCGGGGCCCGGTTGATCTCGTCGGCGAGAACCAGGTTGGCGAAGATCGGGCCGAGTTCGGTGTCGAACCCTTCGGTGGACGGCCGCCAGATCCGGGTGCCCATGATGTCGCCCGGGACCAGGTCGGGGGTGAACTGCAGCCGGGAGAACCGGCCGCCGATCACCTCGGCCAGGGTGCGGACCGCGAGGGTCTTGGCGACCCCGGGCACTCCTTCGAGCAGACAGTGGCCGCGGGCAAGCAACCCCACCAGCATCCGCTCGACCAGGTGGTCCTGACCGACGACGACCCGCTTCACCTCGAACAACGCGTGCTCGAGGGCGGCGGCCGTCACGCCAGGTCGCGCGACGTGGGTCTCACTCATGCGTTGCCGGCCGGGTTCTGCTCAGGCTGCGACGGCTGGCTCTGCTCAGGCTGCGCGGGCTGCGACGGCTGTGCGGGCTGGGTCTGCTGCGGCTGCGAAGGCCGGGACTGGCTGCCGTCCTTGTCCGGGCAGTCGCCGCGATGCCTACCGTCACCCTGCTTCGGAGTCGTGCTCGGCGGCGTGCTCTGCTCCGGCGTGCCGGCACTCGGCGCGCCGGCACTCGGCGCGCTCGGGCTCGGAGTGGCCGCGGTTCCCTGGTTGAAGGTCACGCCGTCGTCGAAGGTCACGTACCCCTCGCCGGGCGCCGGGTCGTCGCCGCCCGCCGCGTACGCGATCCCACCGACCCCGAGGGCCGCCACCGCGACCGCCGCACCGAGGACGAGACGCTTGCCTGGCATGTTCATCGAAGCTCCTTCGGTTGGATTGGTCCCCACCTCATCAAGAAGCCCCGAAAACGACCGGAAAGAAGAACGAAAGTCCACCGAAAGCGCTGAGCGGCGGACTCGGCCGACCCCGCTACCTTGGTCTGGTGCGACTACTGGTGGTGGAGGACGAGGAAGGCCTGGTCAGCGCTCTGCGCTCGGGACTCGGCCGGGCCGGCTATGCCGTGGACTCGGCGCTGACCGGGGCCGAGGCGGTGGAGAAGCTGGCGACGACGGCGTACGACCTGGCGATCCTGGACATCACGCTGCCGGACACGAGCGGGCTCGACCTGTGCCGCGCGGTCCGTCGCGGTGAGATCGAGGTCGCCTCAGGGCGTGAGCTGCGGGTGCTGATGCTGACCGCGCGCGCCTCGCTGGCCGATCGGGTCCGCGGTCTGGACGAGGGTGCCGACGACTACCTGACCAAGCCGTTCGCCCTGGTCGAGCTGCTGGCCCGCATCCGTGCACTCCTGCGCCGCGACGTGACCAACGGCAGCACCCAACTCCACGTCGGCGATCTCGTACTCGACTCCGCCCGCCACCTCGCCACGCGGAACGGTCGCGAGCTCGCGCTGACCCTGAAGGAGTTCGGCGTACTGCGGTATCTGATGTCGAGGCCCGGTCACGTGGTGTCGGCCGAGGAACTGCTGGAACATGTCTGGGACGAGAATGCGGATCCGTTCACCCAGAGCGTCCGGGTGACGGTCGGGACGTTGCGTCGCAAGCTCACCCAGGACGGGGAAGAAGCAGTGCTGGAGACGGTGATCGGCCGGGGTTACCGGCTCCGAGGTGAAGAGACATGAAGATTCCCCTGTGGGCCCAGACGATCCGCTTCCGGCTGACGCTGACGTACTCCGCGGTGCTGATCGCCTTGTCCGCGCTGATGCTCGGCGGGGTCTACTTCGCGCTCCGCGCCTACCTGGATCCGAAGCCGCTGAACCCGATCACGGTCAACAAGACCTACCACGACCGCGAGGGCAAGCTGAGGATCAAGGACGGCTACTACATCGAGGCCGCGGAGCTCTCCAGCGTGCAGTCCGCGGTCGACTACCAGACGTTGGAGTCCCTGCGGACCTACTCGGCGGCCGGGATGGGCGCGTTGTTCCTCGTGAGCCTCGGGACCGGCTGGTGGTTGTCCGGGCGGGCCCTCCGGCCGGTACGGCGGATCACCGAGACCGCACGCGAGATCTCCTCGACCGACCTCTCCCGGCGGATCGCGCTCGAAGGCCCGCAGGACGAGCTGCGGAACCTGGGCGACACCGTGGACGACATGCTCGAACGGCTCGAGTCCGCGTTCGTGGCGCAGCGGCAGCTCGTCGACGACGCTTCCCACGAACTCCGCAATCCGCTGGCGGTCATCCAGGCGAACGTCGACGCCGTACTGGCGCATGACGACACCCCGTCCGAGGAGCGCGCGCAGGCGACCGCGATGGTGAGTCGCGCGATCCAGCGGATGACCCGGCTCGTCGAGGACCTGCTCGCGTCCGCCCGCCGGTCGTCCCCGGCGTTCGTGGACGCAGACGTCGACCTGGCCACGATCACCAGCGAGGCGGCCGAGGAGTACGAGCTGCTCACCGCCGATCGCGAGCTCCACGTCGTACGGCGGCTGTCGCCCGGCCCGGTCATCGCCGGGGACGCGTCGGCGCTGCGGCGGGCGGTCGACAACCTGCTCTCGAACGCCGTCCGCCTCGCGCGCGGCGGCAGTGAGCTGACTCTCGCCATCGGCAGTCAGAACGGCTGGGCGTGGATCGCCGTCCGCGACGAGGGACCCGGCATTGCCGAGGACGACGCGGACCGCGTCTTCGACCGCTTCTTCCGCGCCGGCGGCACCCGGCAGCCACCCGCAACCGTCCCGTCGACCGGCCAACGCCGCGCGGGCCTCGGTCTCGCGATCGTCCGGCAGATCGCCGAATCCCACGGCGGAACGGTCGCCCTGCACTCCGAGCTGGGAGTCGGCAGCACGTTCATCATCTGGCTCCCGGACCGCTCACTGACCGACGACGTCCGCCGTACTCCCGCGCCGCCCGGCGAGGATCCGCTCGGCCCGCGGATCTGACCCTTTCGGCTGCGGTCGAAGGGGTTCTGGGAGTCGGCGCGGATGGTGCACGCTCGCCGGCAGCGCAGCCCAACACTGGTGGACCGAAGGCGCGACCGTCCGTCACGACACCTGGGGCCGACAAACTACTGACGGCGGAAGCGGTTGATCAGGTCGAAGCGGACTTCCACAAGGCCGATGACGATCAGGCCGACCGCGAAACCGCCGTACGCGAGGAGCGGGAAGGTGTAGGCGAGGCTGTAGTCGGCGGCCTGCATGCGATGCGGGTTCTCGCGGTCATAACGGACGTCGATGGTCTCGCCGACCTCGGCGGAGTGGAAGTTGGAGGTCTTGTCGGTGACCGGCCGGCCGTCGCGGGTGAGGTAGTTGACCTTGATCCAGGTGTGGCGGCGCGTGTGTTCCGTGTCCACGACCGTCGCGGTGACGACCTCGCCCCGGTGCTGCAACCAGTACAGGTCGGCGACCTGCACGAATCCCGCCGCCCCGAACCCGACGGCCGCCACCATCCACCCGATCACCCGCGGATGGAACCGCCACTTCCGCGGCACACCCGGCTGCCTCAGACCGCCTACGATGACCGACCGCCGAGTGGCCGGATGACGATTCCGCGAAGGCGGCTGGTGATGTTGAAGCGGACGTCCAAGAGGGCGAAAAGGACCACCAAGGCTCCGGCGCCGCCGTACATGAGCAGGGTGAAGGTGTAGGAGAGGGTCCAGTCGGCGGCCTGCATGCGGTCGGGTTTCTCGCGGTCGTAGCGGATCTCGATCGTCTTACCGACCTCGGCATGGTGGTAGTTCGAGGTCTTCGCCGCCACCGCCTGGCCGCCGCGCGGGACGTAGGTGACCTTGATCGTGTCTCTGCCCTTGGGGTGCACCTCCACGCTCACCACCCTCGCGGTGACCACTTCGCCGCGGTGCCGCAGCCAGTACAGGTCGGAGAGCTGCATGAGCCCCACCACCAAAAAGACAAGCGCCACCACCATTGTCACGATGACTCGGGCGTTGATGCGCGGTCTGCGTTGCTCTGTCACGCCCCTACGATGACCGATCCCGGGGTCATTCCCTGAAGTGCCAGACGCCGGCAACGGCGAACCCGATGAACACCAAGCTGAAGGCGACGGCGGGGAATCCGTACCCGAGACCCCAACTGGCCGCCTGCATGCGCTCTGGTTCCTCACGGTCGTAGATCACCTGGATCTGTTGTCCGACCCGGTGGTCCTCGTCGAAGTTCGACGTCTCCGACCGCACGGTCCGGCCGGCCTTCGTCACATACTCGATCTCGAGGTGCACCGTCTTGCTTCCATACCTGTCCACGACCGTGCCGGTGACCACCTCGCCACGATGCCGCAGCCAGTACAGGTCGGAGATCTGCGCCCACCCGATGCCGACGAAAACGAGCGACGCCACCAGCAGCGCCACTCCCTCGTAGGTGAGCGCCCACCGCCGCCGTGACCTCGGCCGACGGCTGCCCGGGTGGTCTCCTGTGTTTCATGGGGGTACGACGTAGCCGACGCCCGATCAGCTCCCGTTGTACGGCGTGGAGAGCAGGGGGCGGGTGCTGTTGAGGACCTGGGCGTAGTTGGCGCGGATCTGGGCGGCGTCGACCGAGAGGGCCGGTTCGGGTTTGCCGAGTGGGACCGGCCAGGTCGGGAGGGAACCGGTGAGTGCCCAGGCGGCTTGGCGGGCAGCACCGAGGGCGACGTACTCGGCTGGCTCGGGAAGGACAACCTCGGCACCCAGCAAAGCAGGAGCAAGAGCCTGTACGGCGCGGGACTTGGCGCCGCCGCCGAGCAGCAGCAGGCGGTTGACGGGGATGCCTTGAGCGCGGAGGGCGTCGACCGCATCGGCCAGGCCGCAGAGCAGGCCCTCGACCGCGGCGCGCGCCATGGTGGCGGGCTGAGCGGTCGCCCGAGTCAGGCCGTAAACCAGACCGGTCGAGTGCGGGAGGTCCGGCGTGCGTTCGCCATCCAGGAAGGGCAGCAGGACGAGACCCTGACTCCCCGGTGACGACAGCACGGCCTCGTCGAACTCAGGCAGCGTCATCCCGAGCAGCTGCGCGGTCGCCGACATGACCCGGGCCGCGTTCAGAGTGCAGACGAGCGGAAGGTACTCCCCGGTCGCGTCCGCGAAGCCGGCCACGAAACCACTCGCGTCGGCGGTCGGGTGCGCGGACCGGGCGAACGCCGTACCGCTGGTTCCGAGCGAGATCGCGACATCACCGACCTGCAGGTCGAGACCGAGCGCGGCCGCCGCGTTGTCCCCGGTCCCAGCGGCTAGCGCCGCGCCGGACGCCGTACGGCCGACAATCTCCGCCGGACCGGCGACGCGGGGAAGCTTGAGCGACCGACCGAAGGCACGCTCGACCAGATCGGACCGATAGCTGTTCGTGGCAGGCGACCACCAACCGGTCCCGGACGCGTCGCCACGGTCCGTGGTGATCCCGTCGATGCCACTCCGATCAGCGGCCAGCTGGTGAGTCATCCAGTCGTGCGGCAGTACGACGGCCGCCGCCCGCGCGACCGCATCCCGGCGTACCGGGTCAGCCGCGGCGGTGTCGCGGATCCAGCGCAGCTTGGTGACGGTGAAGGACGGCACCGGCATCGACCCGACTGCCTCGGCCCACGCCTCCGGACCACCGAGCTCCGTGATCAGCTCGGCGGTCGCATCCGCGGAGCTTGTGTCGTTCCACAGCACCGCCGGGTGGACGACCTCGCCGGCCTCGTCCAGCAGCACCATGCCGTGCTGCTGACCCCCGATGGCGATCGCCTCGACCCCGTCGAGCAGTCCGTCGGACGCGATCTCCCACGCCTTCCACCACTCCTGCGGATCGACCTGAGTCCCGTCCGGATGCGGCGCCCGGCCCTCCCGCAGGACGGCCCCGGTCTCGGCATCGCACACGACCACCTTGGTCGCCTGGGTGGAACAGTCCACCCCGGCTACCAGTCTCGGCTCAGGCATTCGGACTCCCTTATCGCTGGACGGGCGGACCGCCCCCACTGACTAACCTCTGTCGAGCCGGCCGCCGCACGCTCAGCTGAGCCTACGAAAGGGCCTTCGGAAGGAGTTGGTGAGTGGTGGCGGTCCGGGCTCCACCCTAAAGCGCCTCGAGCGTTGCCCGCGCGCCGATCTCGTGGAGTGACTTCAAGGCCGCCGTGTAGGTCGTCACGAACCGCTCGTCCGAGGCGAGATCCCCGAACAGATCCGGGTCCGAGATGAACGCCAGCGGATCGGACCGGTTGTGTTGCGCGCGCTCGACCAGCTTGTCGCGCAGCCGGTCGACCACCTCGATCGACTCACCCTGCTCATCCGTGCCCTCGGCGTACCGGGCCCAGGACGCGACGACGAGCGCGGAGCGTTTGATCTCTCGACCGGCCGCGAGCTGCTCCCGGATCACCGGCACCAGCCACTTCGGGATCCGGTCCGAGCTCTCCGCACACAGCCGCGCGAGCGTGTCCTTGACCTCCGGATTCGCGAACCGCTCGATCAGCTGATGCCGGTAGCGATCCAGGTCGACCCCGGGCACCGGCGGCAGCGTCGGCGTACCCTCCTCGGTCATGTAACCGAGCAGGAAGTCGATGAACAGCTTGTCCTGGCACACCTCGTGCGCATACCGGTAGCCGGACAGATACCCGAGGTAGCAAAGGGCCTGATGCGAGGCGTTCAGCAGCCGCAGCTTCATCAGCTCGTACGGCTCGACGTCGTCGACGATCTGAACGCCGACCTCCTCGTACGGCGGCCGCTCGCCCCCGAACTCGTCCTCGAGCACCCACTGGGTGAACGGCTCACACACCACCGGCCAGCCGTCCTCGATCCCAAAGGCCTCGGACAACGCCGAGCGATCACCGTCAGTGGTGACCGGAGTGATCCGGTCCACCATGCAGTTCGGGAACCGCACCTCGTTCTCCAGGTGGTCGGCGAGAGCGGGGTCCTTCAGCCGGGCGAAGGCGGCGAGCATCTTGCGCGCCACATGCCCGTTGCCCGGGATGTTGTCGCAGGACATCACCGTGAACGGCGGGATCCCGGCCGCCCGTCGCCGGGCCAGCGCCTCGACCACGAACCCGAACGCGCTCCCCGGCGTCGCACCCGGTTCGAGATCGGCGGCCAGCCCGGCGTCGGACGTGTCCAGCTCCCCCGTCACCTGGTTCACGTGGTAGCCACCCTCGGTGATCGTCAGCGAGACGATCCGCGTGGACGGATCCACCAGACGATCCAGTACGACGTTGGCGTCGTCCGGCGCGAACAGGTAGTCCACGATCGAGCCGATCACGCGCGGCTCGAGCGTCCCGTCCGGATGCTTGATCACCAGCGTGTACAGGTGATCCTGCGCCGACAGGACGTCGTACATGCGCTTGTCCTGGGGCAGGACGCCGACGCCGACGATGCCCCAGTCGAGCGCCTTGCCCTCGTTCATCAACGAGTCGAGGTACATCGCCTGGTGGGCCCGGTGGAAGCCACCGACCCCGAAGTGCACGATTCCCGGCGTCACCGCCGTCCGGTCATAAGCCGGTACGGCGATGTCGTTGCCGAGGGCACTCAACGCGGCAGTGTTCAGGTGGGTCACTTGACCGCCCCCAGCGACAGGCCCTGGACGAGCTTGTCCTGGGCCGCGAAGCCGGCGATCAGCACGGGCAACGAGACCACGATCGAAGCGGCACACACCTTGGCGAGGAACAATCCTTGGCTGGTCACGAACCCAGTCAAGAACACCGGCGCCGTCTGCGCCACCGTCCCGGTCAGAACCCGGGCGAACAGCAGCTCGTTCCAGCTGAAGATGAAGCAGATCAGCGCGACCGAGGCGATCCCCGGTGTCACCACCGGTGCGACCACGGATCGCAAAGTCCTACTGAGCGAGGCCCCGTCCACGGACGCGGCTTCGAGGATCTCGACCGGGACCTCGGACAGGAAGCTGCGCAGCATCCAGACCGCGATCGGCAGGTTCATCGAGGTGTAGAGAATGATCAGCAGCCAGATGTTGTCGAGGAACCCGACCGACTGCGCGAACAGGTAGATCGGCAGCAGCCCGGCCACCACCGGCAGCATCTTCGTGGACAGGAAGAAGAACAGCACGTCCGTCCACTTGCGCACCGGCCGGATCGACAGCGCGTACGCCGCCGGGAACGCCAGCAGGATCACGAAGGCCGTGGACAGCACACTCGCGGTCAGCGAGTTCGCCAGCGACGGCCAGGGGCCGGTGTCGAAGAACGCCTTGTACCCGTCGATCGTCAGCGGCGCCGCGACGTCCGGCGGGTTCTTGGCCGCGTTCTCCTCGGAGTGGAAGGACGTCAGCAGCATCCACAGCACCGGCATCACGAACAGGAGCCCGACGACCCATGCGAGCCCGCTGAGCGCCCAGCCACCACCACGACGCTGATGCCCTTTGACCATCGTGACTCCGCCGCTCATTTGCCCGGCTCCTCTCGGAACAGCGTGGACACGGACCGCAGCGCGAAGGTCGCGATCGCGATCGTGCCGATCACCACGATGACGCCGGCGGCCGAGGCGCGTCCGTAGTCGTGAGCGGTGTAGAAGGTCTGATAGATCGTGTACGGCAGGTTCGACGTACCGAGACCGCCCGACGTGATCGTGAAGACCGCGTCGAAGTTCTGTACGACGTAGATCGAGCCGAGCAGCGCGGAGAGCTCCAGGTACTGGCGAAGATGCGGCAGGGTCATGTAGCGGAAGATCTCCCACTGGTTCGCACCGTCGATCCCGGCCGCCTCGATCACGTCCAGCGGACGGCTCTGCAGCCCAGCCAGCAGGATCAGCATCATGAACGGCGTCCACTGCCAGACCAGCGCGAAGATGATCGACCACAACGGCTGGTTGCTGATCCAGTCCGGCTGCGGCGCGTTCTCCCCGAAGATCCACTTCAGCACCCCGTTGAACAGCCCGTACGTCGGGTTGTACAGCGCGTGCTTCCACAGCAGCGCGGCCGCCACCGGTACGACGAGGAACGGCGTGATCATCATCGTCCGGACCGCGCCCCGGCCGCGGAACTTGCGATCCAGCAGCAGCGCGATCCCCAGCCCCAGCAGCAGACTGATCAGTACGACGCCCGCCGTGAGCAGGATCGTCACCCAGATCGCGTGCCGGGTGTTCGCGTCGGTGAGGACGCGGCGGAAGTTGTCGATCCCGGCGAAGCCACGCTCGTCGGGGTAGTAGGCGTTCCAGTCCATGAAGGACGTGATCAGCGTGACCACGAACGGCAGCTGGGTCACGACGATCATGAAGACCAGCGCCGGCAGCAGCGGCGCCCGCCGCGCCCAGTCGCCGGTCTTGCGCATGAACGACCCGGACTGAGCGCCCGAGTGCTTCGGTTTCGCCGGCGCGGACTTTGTGTCAACAGACATGGTTCACTCCCCTCACTTCGCCGCGCGCGAGCGATACCGCTCGGCGACGTCGTCGGCGAGCACTTGCCCGCGTTTCAGCGCTTCGTCCACACTCATCCGCCCGGCGATCGCCGAGCTCACGTCCTGGCTGACCTGGGTGCCGAGATCCGGGAACTCCGGGATGTCGATGAACTGGATCCCGATCGCCGGCCGCGGCTGCGTGCCCGGGTTCTTCGGATCGGCGGTTTCGATGGCCGCCTTGGTCGGGGCCGCGAAGGCCTCGGCCTCCTTCAGATACTCCGGGTTTTCGTACGTCGAGGCCCGCTTACCGGCCGGGACGCGGGACCAGCCGAGCTTCTCGCCGACGAGCTGCTCGTACTCCTTGCTGGAGGCCCACGAGATGAACTTCCAGGCGTTGTCCTGCTTCTTGCTGGCCTGCTGGATGCTCCACGACCACGCGTACAGCCAGCCCGAGCTGTCGGTCTCCTTCACCGGGGCCGGGGCGTAGCCGATCTTCCCCTTCACGGGCGAGTTCGGTGCCTCGAGCGATCCGGCCGCCGAGGTCGCGTCGTACCACATCGCGACGTTGCCCTGGATCAGGTTGTTCAGGCACTCGGTGAAGCCGGCCTGCGGTGCGCCCGCCTCGCCGTGGTTGCGAACCAGATCGACGTAGAACTTGGTCGCCGCGGTGAACTGCGGTGAGTTGACCTGCGCCTGCCAGTCCTGGGTGAACCAGGTGCCGCCGAAGGTGTTCACCACCGTGGTGAGCGGCGCGAAGATCTGGCCCCAGCCGGGCTGGCCGCGCAGACAGATCCCGCGCATGTTCGGCTGGGCCTTGTCCACCTTGGCCGCGATGTCGGCGACCTCGTCCCAGGTCGGCTTGGCGGGCATCGTGACGCCCTTCGCCTCCAGCACGTCCTTGCGGTACATCAGGAACGACGACTCACCGTAGAAGGGTTCGCCGTACACCTTGCCGTCCTCGCCGGACAGCGACTCGGTCATCGGCTTCAGGATGTCGTCCTGGTCGAACGACGGGTCCTTCGCGATGTGGTCGGACAAGGGCGCGATCCACTTGCTCTTGGCGTAGATCGGGATCTCGAAGTTGCTCAGGGTCGCGGCGTCGTACTGACCGGCCTGGCTGGAGAACTCCTGGCTGATCTTGTCCCGGACGTCGTTCTCCGGCAGCACGGTGAAGTTCACCTTGATGCCGGTCTGCTTGGTGAAGTTGTCGGCTGTCAGCTGTTGCAGATCGACCATCTGCGGGTTGTTCACCATCAGCACGTTGATGCTGTCGGCGCCGCCACCGCCGGCGCCACCGCCCCAGCCGGCACAGCCAGTGACCGCACTCACCAGAAGTGCGACACCGACCGCCCTGACACCGACTGCTCGTTGACGTTTTCCCTGTCTCGGCACGAGCCACTCCCTCACCGCTCATTTGAGCAAGCTTCCGCTCACTGCCACGAGTGAAACGGAATCGGGGTTGACCTGTCAAGAGTCTGTGCAACACTGGTGCACAGCTGCGCTCATATGAGCGACTGGCTGTGACACGGTTGGGGGAGGCGGCATGGAGCCCATCGCGGGCGGTCCGGCACAGCTCGTGCTGACGGCGTCGATCGCGCGGCGGTACTACGTCGACGGCCGCTCGAAGGTGGAGATCGCCGACGAGTTCCGGCTCAGCCGGTTCAAGGTCGCGCGGCTGCTCGACCAGGCGCGCGCCAGCGGGCTGGTGCGGATCGAGATCAGCCATCCGGGTGACGTCGACCTCGACCTGTCCGCCCGCCTCCAGGAGACCTATGGGCTGCGGCGCGCGATCGTCGTGGACACCCCCGAGGTCGATCCGGCCGCGTTACGCCGCCAGCTCGGCAAGGCCGCCGCCGAACTGCTGACCGAGATCGTCACCGCGGACGACGTACTGGGCCTGGCCTGGGCGCGTGCGGTCACGGCGATGACCGACCAGCTCAGGTCACTCGCCGCCGTCCCGGTTGTCCAGCTCACCGGGGCCCTCACCCGGCCGGACGTCGAGGCGAATTCGGTCGAGCTCGTCCGGCACACCGCACGGTTGTCCGGTGGACCGGCGTACCTGTTCTATGCCCCACTCGTCGTACCGGATGCGACCACTGCGCGCGCCTTGCGGCAGCAGCCCGAGGTCGCCGAGGCGATCGGCCATTTCGACGCGGTCACCAAAGCCGTGGTGGGGTTGGGCTCCTGGGCCCCCGGTCAGTCGACGCTGTACGACGCCATGGACTCGGACGCGTGTGAGCAGTTGCAGAAGCGTGGCGTGGTCGCGGACATCTCCGGGGTGTTCGTCGACGCCAAGGGCGCTCCGGTGCAGAGCAAGGTGACCGATCGGGTGATCGCGATCAACGCCGAGCAGATGAACGCGATCGACGAGGTGATCGCGATTCCGTACGGCCTCGCAAAGGTCGAGGCGGTCCGAGCCGCCGTCCGCAGCGGGCTGGTGAACGGGATCGTTACCCACAGTCCCCTCGCACGCGCCTTGCTGGACGAGGTCCGCTAGCCCACCATTGGCGAGTGGAAACCCCCTTACTCGGTGGCACGGCGAACCGGGGACTGGTCGTCCGGGTCCGCGACACCGTCCGACGGCCGCTCCGGGTGAGCAGTACGGCGACTCACGCCGTACTGCGGCATCTGGAGGAGGTGGGATTCGCCGGGGCACCGCGGTTCCTGGATATCGATGACCAGGGGCGGGAGGTGCTCACGTATGTGCCGGGCGAGACGGTCACACCGCCGTACCCGGACTGGTCGATGACCGAGGCCGCGCTGGACAGCGTGGCGGTGCTGCTGCGTTCGTACCACGAGGCAGTCGCTGGGTTTACGGCTGCGGACTACGACTGGGCTGAGCCGGTGCCAGCGGCGTACGTGGACGGGACGGTCAGCCACAACGATCCGAACCTGGACAACATCGTGTTCCAGGACGGGGTTGCTGTCGCCCTGATCGACTTCGACCTGGCCGGCCCGGGGTCAGCGCTGTGGGACGTGGCCGCGGCGATCCGCCTGTGGGCGCCACTGCGGCCGGAGGACGACATCCACGACGTACGGCGTGGTCGCGCGCTCAGTCGGTTGCGTCGCTTCGCGGACACCTACGGGCTGGACGAGGCTGAGCGCGCTCGGCTCGTCGCGGCAACGGCCGACAACCACGTCTGGTGTATGGACTACGTCCGCCGCGGCTCCGAGACCGGGCACCCCTGGTTCCACGAACGCTGGACCACCGGCGAATCCGACCTGACCACCCGCACCGACGCATGGTTCACTCGCCACGCTCAGGCGCTACGAGAGGCTTTGCTGCGCTAGCTTGCCCCTCGTAGTACTGCTCCTGCATCCGCCGCACGTAGAGCGCGGCTCCTAGCTTGAGCTTCGGCACGCCTGGTTATCGGTGGGGCGGCGCCCCCCGTTACGCCGTACGGACAGGACGTATAGATGTGCGTACACCGGATGGTGAGCGTGGGCGGGGCGAGCGGTAAGGCTGACACGGGCACACCTCCTGTCGTTCGTGCTGTCGGTCGTGGCGGAGAATGGGGCGGGTGAGTGCGCGTGTGGTGTTGCTGGCCGGGCCGTCGGGGGCCGGGAAATCGCGGTTGGCGGAGCTGACCGGGCTACCGGTCGTCCGGCTGGACGACTTCTACCGGGACGGGGACGACGAGGCGATGCCGCGGTCGCCGCTCGGGATCGTCGACTGGGACGACCCGGCATCCTGGGACGGCGATCGGGCCGTTGCCGCGCTCGAACAGCTGTGCGCGACCGGCCAGGCGGACATGCCGATCTACGAGATCTCCGCCGACGGGACTGTCGGGCACCGGGAGTTCAGCACCGAGGGCTCGCCGCTGATCATTGCCGAGGGCATCTTCGCCGACCAGATCACCGGTGAACTCAGAGATCGCGGCCTGCTCGCGGTCGCGATCTGCGTCCGGCATCACCGACTCGTCACGTTCGCCCGCCGCTTCCAGCGCGACCTGCGCGAGCACCGCAAGCCACCGTTGACCCTGCTCCGCCGCGGTCTCCTGCTCCTCCGCGACGACCCCCAGGTAGTCCGCCGCTGCGTCGAGGCCGGCTGCGAACCGATGACCCCGAAGGCCGCCCTCCGCCGGATCACCGCCCTCGTTGCCGGAGCCCCACGCCATCACAATTGAGGTCCCGCGACCCGGTCCCCGCTCAGCCCCGCGCCGCGGACGCAATTGTGATGGCCTGTAGGTCCGCAGGCGTTCGGCCGCTGTTCACCTTTGCCTGCTCGGATGGGGCCCGTGAACCGCTCGGCTCCTGGTATAGCCGTCGTCGTGACCGCCCTGCTGCTCGCTGTGACCGGCTGCGGCACTGACGCGGGCGCAGCCGTGCGCCCAGCCGACGCCCCCGCACCCACCCCCAGCAAGGCCGTCGACCAAACCGCCAAGAGCGCACTCGCCGGCCTGATCGTGCTGCCGCGCGGCTTCATCGCCGACCCGAAGAACACCACGGGCCCCTTCAGCACCGAGACCTACCTCGCGAACTACTCCGCCGAGCCCGCGCTCGACCGCGCCCTCCTGCTGAATTCCGGCTTCGTCGAGGGCTACCGCGCCACCCGGCTCAGCCCGGACAAGAAGCAGCGCTACACGATCCAGCTCTTCAAGGCCGCCACCCCCGCCAAAGCAAAGGTCCTCCAAGAAGGCCTCTGGCGCCAGGAACCCCGCACCCACCCCTTCCCTGTCACCGGTGCCCTCACCAACGCACACGCCGCCTACGACGCCGGCACCGAAAAGACCGAAGCCACAGCCGAAGCCAGCTTCCTGTCCGGCTCCCTGGTAGCCCTCCTCACCATCCGCGAGTCCGCCCCACTAGGCACCACCATCCGCCCCAACACCACCCTGATCTCCACCCTCACGCCCCAACAACAATCCCGCCTAACCACCACCTCCAGCTAGCCCCCTCCGTCGCGTGCACGCGGCTTGCTGAACCTGGATCGAGTGGGGCGCGATCCCGCCGGGCAGCGCAGGCCGGTGGTCGACGCGCTGGCGTGGTCACGAGCGCTAACGTCCGATAATCCGGAGACCAGGCCTGCGGGTCCTTCGGACGTACGGACCGAGCTCGCTGCGAACCGGCGACTTCCGAGGTGGCGTGTGGGCTACCTGGGGTGGGCTTTGGGGGTAGTTCGGCTCAGCAGCGGGCCGTTGGCGAGGCTCCGGTGGTGGGGCTTCGCCTTCGGCCTGCTCGGCATCGCCGCGATGGGGCTGCATTTCAGCGGCATCGGGCTCGGGCTGGGCGTCGGCGGGATGGAATGCGTGACCGCCTACGGCATCCCGATCTGGCTCGGGCTGGCCGGGCTGCGGCTGTTCCTGACCGAGCCGGTCAGGACACCCGTCGCGCCCGGCTCGCACCGGTCGGTAGTAGTTCGTCGATGAGCGCTTCGGTCTCGGGGCTGAGGACGAGGTTGTGCTTGAGCACGCCCTCGCCCAGCGCCTCGACAACCTTCTCCGCCGCGGCAACCCCGCCGTACCGGTACTCGGCCCGGAGCAGGTCCTGCCACATCAAATCGGAGTTGGATGCCAACCGGAGCCCGGCCCGAGCGGCGCTGACGGCACCTGCCGGGTCGTCGTCGCCGAGCGTCAGCTGGGACAACCGGTGCGCGGTGTCGACCACGAGGTCGGGCACCACGCGCTCCAGGTGCACCCGCGCGATCCACGAGTAGCCGCCACGTGGCCGACCACTCAGGAACGGCCCGCGCACCAGGTGCAGGCTCCGCCGCAGCAGCTCGCGCTCGTCCCGGAGCGTCTGCGCGCTGCGACTGCGCCGTACCAGCTCGCAGAAGCAGTCCCAGTCGACCGCGACCTCAGGCCCGAGGTAGAGCCGCCCGTTCACGTCCTGGCGCAGGTGGTGCCCACCCTGCGAGTCCGTACCCAGCCACTGCCGGACCCGCTCGACGGTCGCGTCCCGAACATCGGACGTGACGCCACGCGGCCAGACCGACGCGGCCAGCACGCTGGGGTGCACGCCGCCGGGGTGCAGGGCGACGAACGTGACGATCTCTGTTGCCAACGGCAACCGCTCGGCCTCGAACGCGTACGGGCTGCGGACCTCGACCGTGCCGAGGACACCGACCCGGACGCTGGCGGTGACCCAGTTCGAGTCGTCGCCGGTGCTGCCGGTCGGCGGAATCCGGACGCGGCTACCACCCGACGGAAGCTGGGTCGACGTACGCGCGGCCGCGAGCAGCTCGGTGACCAGCTCGACGGTCGGTTCGGTCAGCCGGCTGGCCGACAGGACGAGATCGAGCGACGGGATCAGCAAGGTCCCCGATTCGTCGACCTGCAGCTGCCAGCGGGCACCGGTCACATCGCCCGCGACCATCAGGCCGAACCCGGCCCGCGGCTGCGCAGCCAGTACGGCGAGGCGCCGCGCGGTGTCGTCGTCCGGCGGTGCACCCAGTACGACGTACTGCGGGGAAGCGTCGGACGACCGCGTGACCCGGCCGCTGAGCACCTCGGACTCCATGCCGCCCTGCTCGAAATCGGGCAGCACCATGTCGATGTCGGGAACCACCCGGAGCCGGCCCTCGAGGACCTCGCCCACCGAATCCGGCAGCCCGGACGTCGTCACCCGGAGCTGATCGCCCCACGGGTTCGTCGCCAGCTGCACCGCGACCGAGGTCGCGACCTCGCGAGCGACAACCGAGTCGCCGCGAACACTCAGCGCGCCACCAGCTGCCTCGAGGTCGACCAGCACATCACGCTCGTGGTAGTCGCGACCGAGACAGACCAAGGCCGGGTACGGCGCGGGCCCGGCCGCGTCGGCAGCAATGTCGGACCGCTCCAACCGCCACCGGCGACCGTCGTCCAACGCCTGCCAAGGAGCCGGAGCGTCCATGCGCGGCGGCGCCAGCAGCAGCTCGATGGCGTAGTCATCGACCGCCGCAGCGAACAGCGGGGGCAGCGGGACGCCGACAGCGTCGCACTGGCCGACCAGTCCGCGCAGCGCCCGGTCCAGAGCTTCGGCTCGCGCCGGGTCGGCGCCGACCCGCAATGCGACCTCGGCTGCCGTAGCGGCCGGCTCGGGGTCACGGCCCCGCCGCCGATAGCGCTCCGTGAGGAGCAGAGCGAGCAGACCGGCCGCGACCAGGCCGCCACCGAGCAGATCGTTCGGAAGCCGCCAACGCGAGTCCTGCTGCTGCCCCTGATCACCTGGCTGGTGCTCACCGCCGCCTGTCGGCGACTGGTGGACGTCACCAGCGCCGTCACCGCCACCACCGCCACCACCGGCCTGGTGGATGTCCGGGGTGTTCGTTGTGGGCTTGGGCGTGGCGGCATGGTGCGTGTCGGTCGTCTGCTTGGGCGGCGCCTGGACATGCTCGGTCGGCTGCCGCTCTACTCCGCTGGCGTCCTCCGGCATGATCAGCGTCCAGCCCGGCTGGATCAGCCGGGCGAGGTGCAGGTGCTGGCCGTCAGGCTGCGTCCGCTCCTTGTTGAGCTCGTAGATCTCCTTGTAGCGCCGGCCGTCGCCCAGGTGTTTGTCCGCGATGTCCCAGAGGCTGTCGTGATGGTGCCCGTGCGGGGCCTTCACGACGTAGACCTTCTTCCCCGCCAGGGGGTCCTTGCTCGCTGTGCTCGCCGTGCTCTGCGGGGTGAATTGCTTCACGTCGATGTGCTCGTCGGCGGCCTGCTTCTCGACCTGGGTCGTCGCGGAGATGGAGACGGACGACTTCGGCTCGATCGGACCGCCGACGGCCCCGGTCACGGCGGCCGCCTGGCCGGCGGCGATACCGGTCAGCAGCAACGCACCGACCAGCACCCGCGCCAGGCGCTGGCTTCCACCGCCGAGCGGGATCGACCTGGGTACGCCGCGACCGCGGACCGCGCTGGCGAACTCGGCGACCACGCAACTGCTGAAGTGCAGCCACGCGAGCCAGACGACCCCGCGCAGCACGGTCAGCACCGCGTCGATGCCGATCGGGGCGGTCAGGTCCTCACGGGACGGCCAGCCGTGCGGGAACGGCGGCGGGCCGGTCAGCGTGATGAGCGCGACCGGCACCCCGATCAGCAGCAGCAGCAGCGCGAGGGCAGCCAGAATCGCCATCGGAGTGGAACGGCGCTCCGGCGGTGCGTCCTTGATGAACCGGCCTGGATCCGGGGCCTCCGTGAATCGCCCGGGTCCCGGTCGCTGGGTCGTCATGCTCGTCTTCTCCTACCCGATCCCGATCTGGGGCACCGCGGTGGCCTGACCGCGGATCGTGAATGTGTTGATGCCGATCAGCGACAGGATCGCGGTGTCCACCGTCGACTGCGCCGACGCGGTCACCTCGTTGCCGTTCACCGACACCGAGATGTCCGTGTAGCCGCGCTCGGCGAGGAAGCCGCTGCCCACGGCGCTGGCCTGAGCCGGGTCGACCTGGACCACTCCGGTCGAGCGCAGGTACGGGATGTCGATCGCGTTCGCCGCCGAGCGGGCCGCCTGCTCGGTGTCGTCGGTCAGCTGGCTGCGCTTGTTCAGCGCCAGGCCGCCGTCGATCACGATGCCCGCGCCGACCATCAGGACGGTCGCGAAACCGAGCATGAAGATCGTCGCCGAGCCGCGCTGGCTCCGGCGCCGCGAGCGGAACCACTGGCCGAGCCGGATCATCCCGTCCTCCGGTAGGTGTCGATCGGTGCCGAGCTGCTGATCGTCACGGTCTTCGAACCGGGCAGACCGATCAGCCCCAGGCCGTCGTACGAGACCTCACAGCTGATCGTGACAGTCAGCATGCCGCCGGGCGCGAAGTTGCCGCTCAGCGCCGGGCCGGAGCAGGCTCCGACATCCTGCAGCGAGGACGCCGTGATGTCCTGCATGGCCGCCACGGCGCTGGCCTCGTCGCGTTCGAGCGTCGCCGCCCGTACGGCGTCCCGCGTCGTGGCCTCGATGTCGCCGCGGACCGCGACGTACCGGCCGCCGGCGACGACCAGCATCATGAACGCGAGCATCAGCGGCGCGAGCAGGACGATCTCGACCGCCATCGAACCCCGCTCGCCGCGCCGCCCGGGCCGGATTCCCCGGCCGCGACGTGGCTCAGTTGTCGGCACGGAACTCCTCCAGCGGTCCCTGGACCACCTGGGTCACGGTCGGCGGATCGACGAAGGGCGTGATCTTCTGCGCGTGACCGGTCACCACGACCCGCACCTCCTGGGTGCCGACCGGGCTGACGACGATCTGCACGTCCTCGAGAATGCCCTTGCCGATCTTGTTGGTGTACTCGATCCCCGCGGTCTCGGCCTTCCCCGCGTCCAGCGTCGTCCGGGCCACCCGGGCCGTCTCCCGGGCCGCCGCGGAGGCGGCCTGGTTGCCGAGGTAGATCAGCGAGAACTGGATCGTCACGAAGATCGCCAGCATCAGAATGGGCATGTAGAGAACGAGCTCGACGCTGCTCGCGCCGCGCTCGTTCCGCTTCTTCCTCATCCAGGCGGGGATCTTCATCGGATCAGGGAGTGAGTTGGTTGGCTTTGTCGGTCAGCTTCTTCAGGATGATCGCGCCGACGGCGATCGCGATCCCGATCAGCAGCGCCGAGATCAGCACCCACTCGACGGCGGACGCGCCGTCTTCGCTGCGTCGGGCACGCTGGATCCGGCCCTGCATCAGGACCTTGAGCAGGACGATTGCCTGGGTGGTGGGGTCGAACATAGTCATCTCTCCTCGGTGCGGTACGCGCGTCACAGCCCGACCACACGGGCTACAGCTGGATAGGTCAGGAACAGCAGAAAACCCACGCAAAGCAGCATCTGTGCCATCAGCATGGACTGGGACCGTGCCTGAGCACGACCTTCGGTGTCGGCGAGTTCCCGACGACGCATCGATACTGCTCGGGCCACCAGGGAGTCGCGCACCTTCGCGCCGTCCTCGGCGACCAGAGCCAGCGCGGCGGACAGATCGCGCAACTCGTCGATCGAGACCTCCTCGCCCAGCTCGCCGAGCGCCGCCCACGGGGTGACGCCCTGCAGCCGAGCGGTCTCGAGGGTGTCACGGATCCGGACGAACGCCCAGCCGTCGCTGATCCCGGAGGCCGACGACAACGCCTCCGGTACGCCGCGGCCGCCGGCCAGGTTCATCGCGACCAGGTCCAGGAACGAGCTGACCACGTGGCGGAAGTCACGCCGGCGATCGGCCGCCACCGCCCGCAACTGAATCGTCGGCAACAGCGCACCGACCAGTGCCCCGACGATCGCGAGCCAGATCGGAACGATGCCCGGCAGGCTGCCGGTCACGACGCTGAGCGGCAGCAGCACGAAGAACGGCACCACGAAGCCGACCAGCGCACCCACCAGGCTGGTCGCCAGGTGGGTCTCCAGCGAACGGCCGGAGATGCCCAGGTCGGCCCGGACCGAGGTCGGCAACTGGATGCCTCGGGCATCTAGTGCGCGCCGCAGCCCGGAGCCGAGCCGCCGCATCCGCAGCGACTCCTCCTGGTGCCGGCGGTCCGCCGTCAGGCTCACCTCACGGCGATAGCGCCGCCGATCCGCGTCCAGTTGCAGCAGCCCCGCCGTACCGGTCGCGGTCGAACTTCCGACGTACCGGATCAGGATCAGGATTCCGGCGCCGACCATGGCACCGGCAAGCATCACCAGCGTCATCGGGCCCCCCGCTCCGGCACCCGGTCACGGGCGTGCAGGAAGCGCTCGGGCACCTCGAAGCTGGACAGCCGACGCAGCCAGAAGAAGCCCGCGGCGAACAGTCCGAGAATGACCAGCAGCACGAGCTGCCCGATCGGGGTCGAGTAGGGCGCGACGTACTTCTTGTTGAACAGGGCCAGACCGAGCACGAACACCACGGTGACGAACATGACGATCTGGACGCTGCGCCTGGTACTACGACGTCCGGCGTTGACCCGCTGACGCATGTCGAGGGCGGCACGGGCCGACTCCGACAGCGACGTGAGCACCTCACGCAGGCCAGGACCGCGCAGCCTGGAGTTCAGGATCAGGCTCGCGACGATGAGGTCGACACTGGAGTCGTTCATCTCGTCGGCGAAGCGCTGGAGAGCCTGCGGAAGGGGGACACGCACCCTGAGACGGTCCGCGAGCGCGGTCAGTTCCTTCGAGATCGCGGGCGAGGCGGCGTACGCCGTCGCCGGGATCGCCTGTTCGAGGCCGACCGCACCGGCCACGGTGTCCCGCAAGGACTCGGTCCAGCCGGCCAGTCCCTCCAGCCGGCTGATCGCCTTCGCCTCCGCGCCGGCCCCGCCGAACAGCGCGGGCCAGACGAAGACGAGGACCGCCGTTGCCACGGACGCGACCGGCCAACGGGTGAGCAACAGGATCAGCAGCCCGACTCCGGCGGCTATCGGGACCCGGATACCGGCCTTCCGCAGCGCGTCCATCAGCGCCGACGGCGGCTTCATCTCCTCGTCGTCCTCGCGCGGGATGAGCGACACCACGAGCAGCAGGATCCCGCCGCCGATCACCGCACCGAGCAGGATGATCAGCAGCAGAGTCGCAGACGGCGTGCTCATGACGCCCACCCGGCGGGCGCCGTACCGCGGTAGCCGACCGCTTGCAGCTCGGGCAGGCAGCTGATCGGCGCGGCCGGCAGGACCACCCCGTCCGGCCCGGCCTTGAAGATCTCGCTGGACAGCACCCGCCCGTCGACACCGTTCACCTCGCGGACCGAGGTGATGACGCGGCGCAGCTCGCCACCGGTCGCGAACTCGTTGCGGCGTTCGACGAACACCACGAAGTCGATCGCGCCCGCGATCAGCATCATGGTCGCGTCGGCGGGCAACCGCTCGGCGGACTGGATGGCGTACGTACAGATGCGGTTGAAGACCTCCAGCGAGGAGTTCGCGTGGATCGTCGACAGCGAACCGTCGTTGCCCTGGCTCATCGCGTTCAGCATGGTGACGATCTCGTCGCCGAGCACCTCACCGACGATGACCCGGCTCGGGTTCATGCGGAGGCTCCGGCGAACCAGGTCGGCCATGATGATCGCGCCCTGGCCTTCCGAGTTCGGCAGGCGCTCTTCCATCGACAACACGTTGGGGTGCAGGTCCTCGAACTCGCCGAGGCCGAGCTCCAGCGCGCGCTCGACGGTGATCAGGCGCTCCTCCGGCGGGATCTCGTTGGCGAGCGCCCGCAGCAAAGTGGTCTTTCCGGCGTTGGTCGCGCCGGCGATCATGATGTTCTTCCGGGCCGACACCGCGGCGGACAGGAACGACGCCAGGTCCGGCGACATCGTGCCGTACTTGACCAGCATGTCCAGGCTCACCCGGGACAGCCGGGCGCGCCGGATCGACAACGACGGCCGCGCGCAGACACCCATCAGGGCCGACAGGCGGCTGCCGTCCGGGAGCCGCAGGTCGAGCTGCGGGTTGGCCGAGTCGAAGGGACGGCTGGCGAGTCCCGAGTACGCCGCCAGAGTCTGGATCAGCTCGACCAGCTCGTCGTCGGACTCGGCGACCGGCTGACCGATCTCCTCGTGACCATCCGCGAACCCGACGAAGACACGGTCGCAACCGTTGATGTCGACGTTCTCCACCATCGGGTCGTCGAGCAGCGGCTGCAGCCGGCCGACACCGAACAGCGCGGCATGGATGCCGTCCGCGAGATCCTGTTCCTCGAGGGCGCTCGGTGGCGTGCGGCCGGACGCGATCTCACCGCGGGCATGCGTTTCGAGCACGCGGCCGACCACGGCCCGGGCGAACTGCCGCTCGTCCTCCGCGCTCATCTGCGGCAGGCCGTTGGCGGAATCCTCCCGACGCTGCCGGGCCAGAACCTCGGCCACCTCTTCGCGCAAACGTCGTACCAGCGACTGATCCATCAGGCGACCCCCCAGCTCTCGGTGGCCTTGGCGTTCTGCATTGCGAGCTTGCGCAGGCGTTCGGCGAGCTCGGCAGCCGAACGCAGCAGGAGCGACGACCTGGCCTTGCGGCCGTCGCCGGTCCGGATCGCCTCCGCGGCCTTCTCGTCCTCGGCCAGGATGCCGAGCACGGCGGCAGGCAGGCGGGCGCGGTCGAGGATCCCCTGGACCTCACCGACCACGTGCGTGTCCCGGTACGACGCGACCAGCGCGACGCCGACGGGCACCGCTTCGAACGTGCCGAGTTGGAGGACCTCGGAGAACCCGCGAATCCGCTCCCGCAGGTGCGACAGGCCTTCGACTGTGGGTCGTGCGATCAGCAGCAGCGCGTCCGCGTTCTGGAGCACCGGGACCGTGGCGGAACCGGGCATCAACCGGCCGCAGTCCGCGATCACGTCGCGGCCGGGCACGCTACGGAACTGCCGAGCGAGGTGCTGCCACGCCGGACCGAGACCCTGAACCTGACTCGGCGACGCAACTCCGACCAGCACCTCAAGACCGCCGCTGAGCATCTGCACGTGGTCACTGAGCTGAACCTCGGTGCTCCCCCGGCGAACCGCGGCACCAAGCGAAAGCAACCCACGCTCAGGATCAAGCGGTACGCCGGCTTGGTCGCGGTACCGCAGCGCGATGTCGCCGCCGGCGGGATCGAGGTCGGCGAGGATCGGGTCACCCGGCCACGCACCTGCCAGCGCGACCGCGGAAGTCGTGACACCGGGCGACCCCTTGGCCGCCGCCATGACGAACAGTCCCATTACTTCTGCCCCAACGAAGTGCCCCGCTTCAGCACCGCGGCCGCGATCCGGTTGTTGCCTGAGGCATCAGTAATCGCCTTGGCCAACTCCTGGTCCACCAGCACCGTGGCGGTCTGCGCACCCGTCGACTTGTCGCCCAGCGCCGAACTCGTCGCCGTCAGCTTGGGCACGTCGAGAACCGTTCCGCTGCCGAGCGACACCGGCCCCTGCGCGCCGACGCCGATCTTGACCAACTCGACCAGGTCACCGGATCCCAGCCCACCGGCCGGAATCCGGCCGGCGACCAGCACGATGCCGACCTCGGCCTTCCCCTCGGCGATCGGCGCAGCGCTGGTGTATTGGCCCTTGATGAGCAACTGCCCCTTCACCAGGTTGACCGACGCATATTGCTTCAGCACAAGGCCGATATCGCCGACCGGGATCGCCTGCAGGTTGTCACCCGCGACCCGCGTCTCCACGAGGTCGTCCTTGCTGATCTGCTCGCCGACCCCGACATCCCGGCCGATCTGGAGCACGGCCTGACGCTCGTCCATCCGGATCGCCAGCACGCCGGCGACCAGTGCGCCGCCGACGATCAGCAACGCGGCCAACGCCGCAATCGCCGGCCGTCGCCGCTTGTTGTTGTTCGGGAGCCTGCCCCCGGGTTTACGGGTCGTTCCGACCCCGCGCTCGGCACGTTGCCGTTGCCGGTCGACTGTTTCGCTACCGGTGCTGGTGGACATCTGCCCCGCTCCTCGAAATCCGCAGGGCAATTCTGTACCGGTCCGGCGCAGTTCGCCCTCGCCTGGCGTCCGTCAGACAGTACCGTCCGCGCGGGGTCAGATCACACCAACCCCCGCAGTAGCCCACGGTCCACCGCAACCCGCGGACCACAACCACGACCTGCCCTGTCGAACTCTTCACTTTATCCCACGAACAGCAATACCCCGATCACAACCAGTGATCAATCCCAACGCAACAACCACATCAGCCCGTCGTACCCACAACCAACCCCCGACGAACCCACATCCCACTACTTGCACCTTCCTGCAGCGAGCATCTCGTCGAAACGGTCCAGCCACTCCTCAGCACCCGCCCTCGCCGCGAGCGCCCTCTCGACCAGAGCAGGCGAGTAGCTCTTGTACGGCCCAAGTCTGGCTACGTCTTCGGCAGTTGCAGGACCAACGACCTCGCCGTAAATGTCCTGCACGGACAACTCCCCACCAAGCCCAACCGGAACCAGGTACCTCGGCACCTCGATCCCTACGTCGGGCGTCCGCCTACCGACGATCTCCCAACGCCCGTCGCGAACCGCCTGATCCATCGTTTGCACCAAGAACACCGGCGCACCAAGCTCAACAGAGTCGAGCCGGCCAACCTCCCACCGCCCGACCTCGAACGTGGCAAGCAGAAACACAGGACCCGGCACCTCGATCGCCTGCCCCAGAACCCACTGCCCGAGGCCATCCGGGACAGCCATCAGATCCCCCTTACAGATCACAGACATCCCTTCACTCCGTCTCCGAGCAAGCGAGCCTCCGCAGCGCCACCACCATGCGCTCCACGACGGCGACGCGAGTCCGGTATTCGCCGATCAAACCCGGATCTTCCTCAGCTGATGGCTCCAGCTCTTCGAGCGAGGCCCTCAACAACCCGATGCCCGATACACAGGAATCAAGGTCCGGAATCACACTGGCCCTCATGTGACCTCCCCGGACCCGGGTCGCATACCCCGCGATGTACGAGTCGAACTCAAAGAGACAAAAGCCCCAGTCCTGAAACTCCCCCGTCCGGGGACGGTCCGGATAGCACCCCGCCATGAAGTCATCGAAGGCGGCCTCGAACCTCAACCGATCAGTCATGCCCACCGTATGTTCCGGCCAGGCAGTACTGAAGATAATCGTCCTGTTCGCCTCGGCAAGCGAACAGCCCGTGATCTCGATCAACGCCTTGATGCAATCAACAGGACTGAACCCCGCAGCTCGCATCGTCGCAATGGATGGATCAACATCTCCACCCATCAGAACCTCCGCAGAAACTTCAGCAATCAAATCCCTAAATATTTCCGGATTGACCACGTCAAACCTCTCAGCGAATCGTTGCAGTGCAACCGCCGCATACACCCCCCACCGCGCGACACCAAGTGCTGGCAGGTCCTCCGTCAGGTTTCGCTATGGCGACTGATCTCCGGGTCATCGCCACCGTAGAGCATGAGTTCGTCACGCGCTGGACCAGATCGCGGAATCCTTCTCCACCACCACCCGGGATCAGGCTGCTTTCTTCTGTCAACGCGTTGCAACACGCGGGAAGAATCTGGCTCAGTGTATGACGAGAACCGATGATCGACCTCGACTACGGCCGACTCGATTCGTGCGCGGAGGTCTTCATCCAAGTCGGATAAACCAACTCCCAGAAAATCGCGCAGGTAGAGCGCGGCAATGAAGTCGTGAGCACCCCAGACCGACCTGTCAGAGCTTGGCAAAGACATATCAGACTCGATCTTCGCGACATGGACCATCCACGCCTTGAGGAGCTCGACCAGATCAAGACTCCGCCCCTCAGCGACCTCAACCGTCACCGCGCGCAGCCTCACCGCATCTTCCGGCCTGACTTCGGTCACTCCTTCTCGGTTCGTCGGGGCGCAGCGCGCTGACCTGCGGTGATGGCCAGCCGGGGAGGTGGTCTGAGGCACTAATTAGTGTTCTAGGCTCGGGTTGTGGCGTGGGTGCGGCGGGTGCGAACGGCCTCGGGAGCGACGGCTGTGCAGGTCGCTGAGTATGTGGATGGGCGTCGGCGGATCGTGGCGCATGTGGGTTCGGCGCATACCGAGGCTGAGTTGGGTCTGCTGCTTGAGCGGGCTCGTGGGCTGCTGGGTGATGCTGGTCAAGGTGAGCTCGAGCTGGGGCTGGAGGCGACGCAGAAGAAGGCGCGGCTGGTCGCTCCTGCTGTGGACGCGGGGTTGTTCGCCGGGCCGGTCCGAGGTGTTGAACAGCCGCGGGTGTCTGCCCCGCAGGTGGTCGCGACGTCGTCGCGGCTGCTGTTCGACGTGCTCGCGGAGGTCTATCGCGCGCTGGGGTTCGCCGCGGTCGGGGACGAGACGTTTCGTGATCTGGTGATCGCCCGCATCGTCGAGCCGACCTCGATCCTGGACACCGGTCGTGTCCTGATCGATCTGGGGTGCAAACCGGCCAGCGAGAAGACGATGCGCCGCACCCTGATACGGGCTCAGCAGCGCGATTACCGCGAGCAGATCGCGACCGCGTGTTTTGAGCACGTGCTGGCCAGCGGCGATGTGTCGCTGTGCCTCTACGACGTCACCACGCTGTATTTCGAGGCCGAGAAGGAAGACGACCTGCGCAAGGTCGGCTACTCCAAGGAACGCCGCGTCGATCCCCAGGTCGTGGTCGGTCTGCTGGTCGACAGGCACGGCTTCCCGCTCGAGATCGGCTGCTTTGAAGGCAACAAGGCCGAGACCACCACGATCGTGCCGATCATCAAAGCCTTCCAAGACCGCCACAACCTGGCCGACATGGTCGTGGTCGCCGACGCAGGCATGCTGTCAGCCAGCAACCTGCGTCAACTGGATGAGGCGAACCTGAGGTTCATCGTCGGCTCCCGCGTGACCAAGGCACCAGCCGATCTGGAGTCCCACTTCCGCTGGCACGGCGACGCGTTCACCGACGGGCAAGTCGTCGACACGATCACCCCGCGCACCGGGCACAAGGTCGAGAACAACCCCAAGCTCAAAGCCGAACCGGTCTGGGATCCCGAACAGCATCCCGGGTCGTGGCGGGCGGTCTGGGCCTACTCGACCAAACGGGCAGTGCGCGACAACAAAACTCTCACTCTGCAAGAGAACCGGGCCAAAGACGTAGTCGCCGGGGACAAGACCGCCAAGGCTCCGCGGTTCGTCAAAACCAGCAACGGGTCACGCAGCCTGGACGAGGTCTCACTCGCGCGGGCGCGGCGCCTGGTCGGGCTGAAAGGCTACGTCACCAATATCACCGCCGGCGTCATGCCCGCACGCGAGGTCATCGCCAGCTACCACGAGCTATGGCACGTCGAGCAGTCCTTCCGGATGTCCAAGACCGATCTGCGCGCCCGGCCGATGTTCCACCACACCAAGGACGCGATCGAGGCCCACCTCACCATCGTGTTCACCGCCCTCGCGGTCAGCCGCGAGATCCAAAACCGCACCGGACTCGCGATCCGCAACGTCATCCGACAACTCCGGCCACTGCGCTCAGCCACCATCGCGATCAACGCCACCGAGCAGACCATCCCACCCGCCATCCCCACTGACAAGCAGACGATCCTCGACTCGATGAACCGGCCCCAACTCAGGCACTAACCCAAATGACCGAAGTCAGGAGCTCGACCAGATCAAGACTCCGCCCCTCAGCGACCTCAACCGTCACCGCGCGCAGCCTCACCGCATCTTCCGGCAAAACGCGGCGATCAAACCACTCCTCAAGTGAGGCCATGCAGAACCTCCCACCTAACCCGCCGCACCTCGAGCGAATCTCATTCTCCGCTCAGCTCAAGGAAAGCCCTCACCTCGGTCATTCCTGTTGCCCATTCGGAGATACGATTCCCGTCCTCATCGACCACACAACGCGGACCCACGGACCTCCATGGCTCCTCGGGATCGAAGGCATCGTCCAACTGTTCCAGAAAGAGTATGGAGTTGTGAACCCAGACCTCTTCTCCGCTGCGATAGAGCGGCCAACACATCAAATAATTGCTGTACTCCGGGTCGGTGATCGAGGACATCAGACACGAGGTCCCGCGCTCATCGCTCACCAGTGCGCGCAGTTCACGCTGCCAACTACGGCGATAGTCACTGACGCTCCAGAAGTTCAAACTCATCCGAAAGGTCTCGGAAAACTCACCAACGACAATCCGACCGACCGCCTCGACGGACGAACTGTCAATCACCTCGATCGCGAATCCGCGCACCCCCGGGTTCACCCCTCGGATCGCCAGTTCGCAACGGCACGCTGACATCGCGCAAGGGCGAAGGACCCGAAGTTCTCGCCGAGCCGGTCCGCACTACCACGATGCGCACTTCCCGGATCCCAGACCAGGACGGGGTACTCACCATCCCCGTCGGACTCCGCGGAATCGAGGACAATCAACCCGCCCATCCCATCAAACATCACAACAATCAACTCCGAGGGCAGACCGTACTGACCGCGCGCATCAAGCGTCTCCGCAACGGACCCCAGCAGGCTCGATCCCATCGCAGCCGTCTGATACACGCCCAGGAACTCCTGACCGGCAATGTCCCAGGTCCCGAACTCCTCGATGAGACGCCGGTACGACGGCGGAAACCCCACACCCATATCCTGCTCAGCCGCCGCGATCATGCCTGCGCCACAACCATCGGCATGACTGGCGATGTCCTCGTTGCCACGAAGCAACTCCACCAACCGCCGACCGTCTTCAACAGCTTGCGTCATCCGCCCTCCGACCAGCTCACGAGGCTTGCAGGAACCCTACGAGACGTCGAGGATCACCTCCGACCAGAACGAATCGTCCGGAGAAATTGCCTCTGGATCCCGTCCTACAAAATTCTCATAGACCATTCGAGACAGCTCCAGGCCTGCCCCACGCCGATCCAGAATCGCCGCACGTTCCGACTCGTCCTTCGCAGCCCGCCACGCTGCGACCTCAGCCTGCCCGGCCGCAACCTCCTGCTCGGCGAGCACACCCACAAGTCGGTGCCACCTCCAAGCACAATCCACGAAGATTGAGAGACCTGAATTAACAAGCTCTGCTTCTCGAGCTTCGAGATGTGCGAGCTGAGGGTGAGTCGGAGCGTCCGTCGACATGGTAAAGACAGAGCCAAGACCCGCCACAGCACCAAGGACCGCGGACCCGAAGCTTCCGATCCGATAGAAAGGCATAGCTGTATTCCCCAAGTCCGGTGCCAGCCCATCTTGAAATTCTCCGACAACTCCCATCAGCTCATCGGTTCGTTTCCCAGGCAGTCCATAGAGCCGGACAGCCTCTCTGCCGCCTACAGGAATATCCCAGCTGGTCAGCGCGATCGGGGGAGCCACTGTAGACGACTCCCCCTCTATCAGCTCATCAAGGTCAGCAGAGAGGATCCTCAGGATCTCTGCACGCGCCTCAGCAAGGTTCAACTCTTCTCCATAATCAACTCATGCTGATCACCGATCAGCCTCACGCCATTGAATACTTCCGGACCAACCACGCCAAGCCCTCCCCATGAATCTGCCCCGCCCCGACGCGACAGCAGCGCGCACGGTCGAGGTGGATCTCATTCCCCGCTTAACTCAAGGAAAGCCCTCACTTCAGCTATTTCTGTTGCCCATTCGGAGATACGAATTCCGTCCTCATTGACCACACAACGCGGACCCACGGATTTCCATGGCTCCTCGGGGTCGAAGGCATCATCCAACTCTTCGGGGAAGATCATGGAGTTCTGAACCCACACCTCTTCTCCACTGCGAAAGAGCGGCCAACACATCAAAAAATTGCTGTTTTCCGGGTCGGTGATCGAGGACATCAGGCACGAGGTCCCGTGCTCATCGTCCACAAGCGCTCGCAGTCCACGCCGCCAACTACGGCGATAGTCGCTGACGCTCCAGAATCTCAAACTCATCCGGAAGGTCTCAGAAAATTCACCAACCGTGATTCGACCGACCGCCTCGATGGACGAGCTATCGATCACCTCGATCGCGAATCCGCTCACTCCGGCGACCCCGTCCCCCGTCGTACCCCAACGCGCCCACACACCACGAATCCCCGCTGAACCTCATCAGAAACGTCCAACTTCAAGAAGCTCCCCTCGTGCCACCCGGAAGAACCCGTCCACTTCCCCCACCTCCACCGCAACGGCCACCGTCAGCCCGTCGTACCCAGAAGCAACCTTCATCGCCAGCACGTCCCTGAAGACAACGTCCACAACTCCTCATACCCCGCACCCGGCCATCCCCGAAGCACCATCGTCCGATGCGACTTCGTGTACGACCACAACTGAAACCGACACCCGAACCGAAGCGGCAACGGCTCCCAAAGCACCCCATCACCCGTCCGCAAGACCGCCTCCTCGCTTCCTACGAGCCCACCCCACGAATCCAGTCCGTCTGCACCTTCCTGAAGCGCATCAGGACGGACTGCTCCCCGCAAGCATCTCGTCGAAACGGTCCAGCCACTCTTCAGCGCCCGCCCTCGCCGCGAGCGCCCACTCGACCAGAGCAGGCGAGTAGCTCTTGTACGGCGCCAGGCTGGCTACATCTTCGGCGGTTGCAGGGCCAACGATCTCGCCGTACAGATCCTGCACGAACAGCTCCCCACCAAGGCCGACCGGAACCAGATACCTCGGCACCTCGATCCCTACGTCGGGAACACGGTTACCGACGATCTCCCAACGCCCGTCGCGAACCGCCTGATCCATCGTCTGCACCAAGAACACCAGCGCACCAAGCTCGATCGAGTCGAGCTGACGCGCGTCCCATCGCCCGACCTCGAACGTGGCAAGCAGGAAGACACCGCCCATGACTTCGATCGCCTGCCCCAATACACGCTGCCCCTGGCCACCGGGTACGGCGATCAGATCACCCTTGCCGATCAACAGACATCCCTCCAGTGGCGAACGGCCAGTTCACCTTCCCTGTAAACAAACCAGCCTCCGGACGAGGACCTGAGCAGGCCACGGGGAGCTTAGTGACTTCTGGTGAGCGAGGGCAGACTGCGCGCGACATTTGCAGCTTGTTGCAGTGGGGCTGGGCGGTGGCGCTGGACCAGGGGCGTGGTCGAATGAAGGTATGGCCGATGGGATTGAGGGACGGCTGGTGGCTGGGGCTGCGGCTCGGGCTGGGCAGCGGGGTGCTCAGGAGGCTGTTGGGCGGTTGCAGCGGCGGGTGGACGGGTTGTATGCGGAGACTCGACACTTCGCGGCGCGGCTGGCGGAGCTGGATGAGCGGCTGGAGCGGTTGGAGGCCAAGTCGCGGTCGTGGTTCGGGCAGTTGTTGTCGCGTGATCTGGACGAGCGGCTGGAGCTGCTGCGGCTCGAGGCGGACGAGGCCGAGGACCGGTACGACGAGGCTCGGACAAACTTCGAGGCGGCCCGGAACGAGCTCGACCAGGCCCGGGAGCGACAGTCGGAGTTGGCCGCCGGTGTTGCCGACTACGACGCCGCGCTGCAGGACAAGGAAGAACGGCTGACGACCGCCGGCGATCCCCGGGCCACACGGCTCGCCGAGATCGCGACCGAGCTGGAGCGACAGGCCGCCGTACTGCAAGAAGCAGATGATCTACTCACCAGCGTCGGGTGGTCCGGCCGGGCGCTGGACACGCTCGAGCACCTGGTCGGGCGTACGAAGAAGGCCGCCCTGAACGACCTGGTCGGCGGCGGCATGCTGGCCGGCAAGGCGAAGTACGACGAGATGGATGCGCTCAGCAACGCCGCAGCGTACGCCGAGCAGTGCCTGGGAAAGCTCAAGGACGAACTACTTGTGTACGGCGAGCGCCAGTCACTGCAGACCGGCGAGCCACTGGATTCCAGGGCGAGGTTCCTGGACGTCTGGCTGGACTCCTCCGGCCATGACGTGCGGAGCCTGCTGCAGGTGCTCGAGGCCCAGCACCGCCTGCCCCGGACCCGCAGCCTGCTGCAACAGGTCGACGCCGATCTGCGTGACCGCCGGGCCACCATCAGCACCACCATCGACCAGCTCATCGCAGAACGCCGCCACCTCCTGGCGGAGTGATCCGGAGCGTTGCAGCAACGTGCAGCGCGGTTGCGGGACTCACTCAATGGATGCAAGGGTGCAATTTGATGCCCTGACGAGGGAACGCAAACGGATGTTGTGCGTCTGAACCAGGGTGGGGCGCGAGATTGGCCCTCCAGACCGTTACGTTGTAGCCATCAGGGTGCTTGGTGGCACCACCAGGAGATTGGGGAGTTCCGATGTCGGGAGACATGGTCGGCGGTAGCCTGCCGGAGATGGAAGCTTTGAAGAAGAAGCTTTCCGAGTTCCAGACCCAGCTGAGCCAGCTGAAGACCGCGTCCACGGGTGTGGTCACCAGCACGACTTGGAAGGGCAAGTACGCCGACGACTTCCGCACCGCCTGGGGCGCGTGCGAGAAGAACATCGGCAACATCGAGACCGACCTGACCAACGCCTCGACCGCGGTCGAGAAGAACCGTCAGGCCATTCAGACCGCCACCGGCGGCTGATCCAGCCACACCAAAAACCGGCCGGCCCCATTGGGGTCCGGCCGGTTTTTTGATGTCAGAGGCAAGGAACCGCCGGAGCCTACCCCGCCGACTTGGCCACCTGGATGGGTTCCCACTGGCCGCCGACGACGTACAGGGCCCGGCCGGGAGGCGCCCCGCCGGCCATGCCGCGGGGCAGGTTGATGCCGAAGATCTCCGCGTCGTCGTACTTCTGCGGGTTCAGCACGACCCCCGCGCGGGACTTCTTCATCGAGGCGGCCGGACCGCGGTACATGGATGTCAGGTCGCCGGCCGTGCCCGCACCGATGACGAGGTTGCCGGTGTCGCGGACCGCCCCGACCCGGGCGTCGATCAGCTCCGACATCGGGCCGTCCATGCCGAGCAGTTCGAGGTCGTCGACCACGATCGCGAACGGCGTGGTCAGCCCGTCCAGCACGGTCTTCACCTGCTCGATGTCCGCGTCAGCGCCGTACACACCGGCGATCCCCGGTCGACCGGTCAGATCGCGCAGCGGGCTGCGCCGGGGTGTGATCGCCACGACCTGCCAGCCGCGCTCGGTGACCGAGTTGATCATCGTCAGCAGCGTCGTACTGCGCCCGGACCGCGCCGGCCCGACGACCAGCAGCCCCGGGCCGTGCTCGAATGCGTCGAACGCCCGTACGCCGAGGTTGTCGCCACCGACACCGACCAGTACTTCGGTCGGCCGCAGCGGCTGCGGGCCGAGTTCCAGGGCCGCGGCCACGTCGATGGAGGCCGGCAGCGCGTCCACCCGGAACGGCTGCTGCCGATACGGAATCTCGGACTTCGGCGTCGCCGCCGCGCCGATCCGGTGCAGAGCGGCCACCTGCGCCGTACCGTCGTCGTCCGGGTCCAGCAACGCGACCTGGGTCTCCAGCAGGCCGGAGGCGCGGAAGCCGCGGCCGGGCGGGAACTTCTCCGGCACCTCCTTGGTCGGCATGCCGATCATCAGGAAGTCGGACGGGTCGGTCATCCGGAGCATCAGCCGGTCTTCCATCAAGGTGGAGATCCGGCCGACCAGAGCGGTCCGGTCCGCGGTCATCACGACCTTGACACCCGCACCGGCGCCCTCCTGCAGGATCTGCATCCAGGCGTCGATCAGCCGACCGCCGTCGACCGACTCGAAGGCCGCGACGAACCCCTCCCAGCGGTCCAGCAGTACGACGAGGTAGGGCATCCGCTCGTCGTCCGGAGCGGCCCGGCGCTGCTCGGAGACGTCGGCGAAGCCCTTCGAGGCCAGCTCCTGCTGGCGGCTGCCGATGATGCCTTGCAACCGCGCGGTGAGCCGGGTCAGCCGGTCGGCCTGCTCACGCGAGACGACCGCGCCGGTGTGCGGCAGGCTGATGATCGGAAGCAACGCGTTGTTGCCGCAGTCGACGCCGTACAGGTGGATGTCCTTCGGCTCGACCGTGCGCCCGATCGACCCGGCGATGGCCCGCAGCGCCGCTGAGCGCCCGCTGCGGGGCGCGCCGATGATCGCCAGGTGCCCGGCGGACTCCAGGTCGTACGTCGCCACCTGACGGGCCTGCTGACTCGGTACGTCGGCCAGCCCGAACGGGATCGGCGGCAAAGCGCCGTCCCGGTCCGCCTTCGCCGTCTCCAGGTCGTCGAGCGTGACGATGCCGTCCAGCGGCGGCAGCCACGGGCTCGGCGGCGTCTTGACACCGGCCACCTCCGCTGCGCCCTGCAGGGCCTTCACGAGCGTCGCGAGGTCGGTCGGCACCATTACGTCGTCCTCGGCCTCCTCGACCTGGAAGACGGCCGGGCGGCCGAGGTCGCGCCAGCTGATCGGCCGCACGCCGACGGTCGCCGCGACCAGCCCAGGCGGACGGCCACCGACCCGGGACGTCTGGAAGGGGATCAGCGACGAGTGCCCGAGCCGGGCGTAACCGCGGCCTGGCGTGCCCTTGGAGATGTACGCCGCCTCGGGCGCCTCGATCACGTCCGAGCTGTCGCCGGCGTCGGTGACCCGCAAGGCGATCCGCAGGTTGGTGTTCGCCTTGATGTCGTTGGTGACCACACCGGCCGGGCGCTGGGTGGCCAGGATCAGGTGAACGCCGAGGGACCGGCCGCGCCGGGCGATGTCGACGATGCCGGTGACGAAGTCCGGCAGTTCGGAGACCATCGCGGCGAACTCGTCGATCACGATCAGCAGCCGCGGCATCCGCTCGTCGGCCGGGCCCATCCGCTCGAGGTACTCCTCGATGTCCTTGGCATTGGCGCGTTTGAGCTGGTGCTCGCGGCGATGCAGCTCGGCGGCGAGCGAGGCGAGGGCCCGCGTGGTCAAGTGGCCGTCGAGGTCGGTGACCATCCCGACCGTGTGCGGCAGGTGGTTGCAGTCCTTGAACGCCGCGCCGCCCTTGTAGTCGACCAGCACGAACGTCATCTCGTCCGGTCTGTTGCCGACGGCAAGCGATCCGATGATCGACTGGAGCAGCTCCGACTTACCGGCACCCGTCGTACCGGCGACCAGACCGTGCGGACCGTCCCGCACGATGTCGATGCCGAACGGGCCTTCCGCGCCCTCACCGATGATCGCGTGGGTGGTCCGGCCGCCGCCCAGGGCCCAGCCTTGGGCAAGCAGGTCCGGTGACGGGGTCTCCATCCCCAGGACCGTGAGCAGGCGACTCGCGGCCGGGATCGAGGTCGCGTCGTCACCGCCGGAGACGTCCTGGATCGGGGCCAGCGACCGGGCCAGCCGATCCAGCCACTGCGGGGTGACCATGTCCGGCCGGATGCCGTCGATGGTCGGTGCGCCCGTCTGCCGCAGCCGCCACCACTGGCCGTGCGGCGCGATGACGGCGTTCGCCTCGTCCGGCAGTTGCCGTTCGTCGCTGTCCAGACAGATGAACCGGACCCCGACCGACGGCCCGTCGTTGAGCAGCCCGACCACGCCGGGCAGCAGCCGCAGCCGCCGCGCGCCGTCCATGATCACCACGATCTGCTCGGCGAACAGGGCCGGCTGGGCCACTGGAGAGCTCGCGTTCAGCGCCTTCCGGCGCGCCTCGACCAGCCGCGCCAGCTCGTTGATCCGCCGTACCGTCGTCTCGTTGTCGTTGCCGAACAACCCGAGGAAGCCGTCGTCCTCGGTACCGCGGACATGCGGAAGCCAGCGCATCCATTGCCACGTCGAAGCCGATTCGGGCGGGCACAGGACGCTCAGCCGGAGCGTGCGGGGGCTGTGCAGGGCGGCGAGCTGGCCGGCCAGCCAGGCGCCGATCTGCTGTGCCGAACCGCCCGCACCGGCCACACCGAGCACACCGACCCCGACCAAGGGAAGAGTTGCCGGTACGTCGGGCGCGGTCCAGGTCCGCTTGCGCATGTGACTGTCGAGCGCCTGGTCCTCGACCATCACCTCGCTGGGGAGGTCGGCGATACCGACCCGCAGTTCCAGCCAGTCGGGGTCGGTCGGGCGACGCTCCCAGAGCCGGGCGCGGGGACCGGTGGCGAACAGCAGCACCGCTGCCGGGTCCGGCAGGTCGCGGCGTCGTGCGTTGCGTTCGGCAACGAGTGCCCGGCGGGCGTCGCGCTCGACCCGGGCCTTGCGCTCCTGGTACCTGGCGAGCTGCACGCGGTAGCCGGTCTTGCCCTCTTTCCGGCTCTGCAGGTACTGGCCGATGTACATCAGCGGCGAGAGCAGACCGAACAGCAGCATGCCTGGCTGCTTGAGGATCAGCGCGAGGGTCACGCTACCGACCAGCGGCAGCAACATCACGAGCAGCGGAAAAGTAGGCTTCTGCCCCTTCTCGGGCTCGGTCGGCAGCGCGAACTCGGTCATCCGAGGCGGCGGCAGCAGCCGCGGCGGGCGGTTGAAGTCGAGCATGCCGCCAGCCGGGTTGGGCGACAGCGAGGCGTCCGGCGGCTCGATGGCGGCCAGCGCGAGCAGGACGGGGCCGACCGTCAGCAGCGCATCTGGCTGCCACACGGTCCCGGCCCAGAGGCTGCTGGCTCCGAGGTCCCGACGGTCCAGCTCGATCAGTGCCGGCGGCTGCCCGGGCTCCAGGACGTACGTCGTCTCCTCGTCACCGGTCTCGTCCGGGATCACCACCGGCCCGGCCATCGGATCGACCGGTCGCTCCAGGACACTCCACTCGCCGAGCTGCTCCGGGCGGATCGTCACCTCACCGGACACGGAAACATTCAGCGTCGCCACCAGCGGTGGGATCGCCGAGCTCGTGAGACGCACGCCGGAATCGGGCGAGCTGCCTAGCGTGTAGGTCCCCATCCCGAGCCGGTGCACCGATCCCGCACCGGGCCCACTGACGACCCGCAACTCGACAACTCCGAGCGGCTCGGACGGCACACAGCCCCGCGAGTCCCCGATGCTGAGCAGAGTCCCCTCGCGCAACGGCGAAGCAGCCAGCTCCAGCCGCGGATCCACGGGCTCCCCGTCCACGAACACCGGCGGCATCAGATCCCCAGCCGGCGCCGGGTCATGCAGGTTGACCACATTCCCCGGCAGCGAAGTCTCCCGCCCCACCGCCGCCACCAACCGAGGCACCAACGCCCCCACAGTCAGCCCAGGCTCCGCATCGACCAGCACGTCGACGCTCTTCCCAGCCGCCGGATCAACCACCGTCAGCACAAACCGCATGCGTCCCAATCCCTAGAATCGGCCAGCCCGTCCCACCGATCCTGCCACGCCCCCCGGTGCACCGCCCCTACGACCTCGGCGCCGGCAGCTTCCCACTCTTCGGAAGACCCAGCTGCACAACCGTCTGACGGATCAACGCAACAGCGTCCTGTACCGCGTCGCGACCCTCGACCCGGGGGTAGATACTGACAAAGTAGTGCCAGTCCCCACGGATCAAATGCGCCTGCGCCGCGTCGTCGTCAGCGTTCTTACCCGCAGTCGCGAACCCCATCCCCTCATCCCCGGGGAACACAAAACCCAGACCCCGCGCGGCCAACCGAGAGGGGACTTCAGAGTCCCACCGCCGATCGACACCCAACCGCACAACCGTCACCTTGAGGGCGTCGAGCGATGCATCCTTCGTCCTGACTTCGGTCATTTGGGTCAGTGCCTGAGCCCGACATCCGGTGACAGCAGGTCGCCGCGCGGCTGCCCGTGCGCTCGGCGAGTGCGCGCTCCCTCCCTGGGGTAGGGCAAGGATTAGGACTGGTAGGGGTCTCAACTGGGCACGGTCGCGGGTGCTGGGGAGCAAAACCGCCCGATTCAGGGGGCCAGGACTCCCCGAACCGGTTTAGGGACAGCGATCGGGGCCGACCCGGACGCTCCCTAAACCGCTTTGGGGAGCACAACCAACCGATTCCGGTTCACTACCCTCCCCAAACCAGACACGTGTGCCGGCACAAGAGCGGTATCCGATCTCGTCAGTGCAGAACTCGCCCGCTCGGACAGGCATCGTCGCAGGTCAGTGCCGTGCGGTGCTTTCAGTCCGGCGAGGCTGACCGAAGTCAGTTCGTGTTTTGCACTGCAGGCGGCCTCGTTCAGCTTCGAGCCGTCCGGGTTCGTCCCACCACCCAGATCCTGACTCGAGCCAGCCAGCGAAAAGTCCGCCGTACCCAGCGCCTTCACGATGCTGTCCTGTGACACGAACCCACAAACGACCTTGCCCAACACACTTGCCATCGGCAACGGCATGGTGTCCTTCACCTGATCCGACTGGCAGCCCACCACCAGAAGCAATGCGGCGGCGCCAACAGCCCACCGCACGCCACGCGACTGCCTCATGACCGTTAGGAGGCCTTCGGCCGCGGCAGCTTGCCGGTCGCGGGAAGATTCAACTGGCCGACCGTCTGCCGCACGAGCGCAACAGCATCGTCCACCGGGTTACGCCAATCGAGCTTGTTCTTGATGATGACGATATAAACCCAGTCTCCACGAACCAGCCTCGCGACCGCGGCCCGTCCGTTCCGCCCCGCGTCCGCATAGCCCTGCCCCTCGGCGGCCGGAAAGATGAACGCAGCCTTCCCGGACGCGACCGTGGTCGCAACATCGTTGCACTCCCGCGGGTCGACATCGACCCGCCTCACACTGACCTTGAGCGCGTCTCCCGTTTCCTTGGTGCTGAAAGAACAACCGGCCAGATTGAACCGTGACCCGTCCTCGTTCTTGACCCCACCACTCAGATCGATCTTCGCCCCGCCCGCCGAGAACTTCGACGTACCCAGCACCTTCGTTCCACTGTCCTTGGACACGAACCCACACACATCCCCCGCCGCCCGCGTCGGCAGTAGAGACGCATCCTTCACGTCGTCAGGCTGACAGCCGGTCAACAAGACCAGCCCCGCAACAGCCAGTACGCCGTGCGCGCGCAACTGCCCCTCCTACGAACTGGGGGTCGCGGTGGGGCGCGGGAGCTTGCCGGTCTTGGGGAGGTTCAACTGGGTGACGGTCTGACGGATCAACGCCACCGCGTCCTGCACAGCATCGCGGCCCTTGACGTGCGGATGGATACTCACGAAGTAGTGCCAGTCCCCAACGATCAGATGCGCCTGCGCCGCGTCGTCATCGGCGTTCTTGCCTGCCGTGGCGAAGCCCAGGCCTTCGTCGGTCGGGAAGACGAAGTCCAAGCCTCCCGCGGCCAGCTTCGACGGAACGACCGCGTCCCAGCGGTCGGCGGCGTTGAGCAGCCGCACCGAGATCTTGAGTGCCTCGAGAGGCGCATCCTTGGTGAAGGCGCTGCAGCCGGCTTGACTGAGTTTCGAGCCGTCCGGGTTCTTACTGCCACGCAGATCCGGCATGGATCCGTTCAACGAGAAGTCCGACGTACCCAGCGCGGTGACAAAGCTCTCCTGCGAGGCGAACCCGCACACCACCTTGCCCGTCACACTTGCCGTCGGCAACGGAGAGGTGTTTTTCGAGTCGTCCGGCTGACAGCCGGTCAAGACCAGACAACTCACCAACAGACCTGCCACGTACCGCGGTATCCTGCGCGACGTCATGTCCGCCATCATCCACCAAACAACGGGAACTCGTCGCGGTAGGTGTCCACGATGGTGCCCTGGATCCATTCGTTCGGCGCTTGCCCGTTGCGGTCTGCCCAGTCGACATACGCCTTGTTCTCGAAGTCGAACTGCGGCGGAACCAGCGGCTTGCCGTCCGGCCCCTTCATGAACGCGTCCGGCGGCGGCGGAACGAACTTGTCCGGTGCGCTCGGCGTGTTCGCCTGCTGGTAGAACTTGGGGTCGAAATAGCCCGCCGCGGCCAGACTGTTCATCGCGAGCTTTCGCAGGCTGTCCTGGCCGTCACCAGCCGCGGAGTTGTAGATGTCCTTGGCGTCCTGCTTCGGCCCCTCCTTGAGCTTGTCCAGTGCCGCGTCCTTCGCCTGGTCGAGGATCAGTCCGGTCCACTCGCCCGTCGGCGACGGGATGATCGGCAGCTTCAGCGCCACGCCGAGAGCCTTGGAGATGGCCTCGGCCCGCTTCTTCTGGAACTCCTGGTCGTTCTTGTCCCCCTCGTAGCCGGCGGTGAAGACCAGACCGAGAGTATTGGCCAGGTTGTTGGCGGCGGCGTTCAGGATCGGCGACTTCTCGCCGTCCTTGATCATGTTCACCGCCGCGTTCGGGTCCTTCTTGAGCGCCTCGGCGAGCGCATGGCTGAACATCAACTGACCGGCCGCCAGCACGCCGGTGGAGACGATGGTGAGGTTCTTCGGATCCTCGCCGACGACACCGAGCAGCTTGCCCATCAGCTTGGGGTCCATCGCCGCACCGAAGGGGCCGCCCGGCGGGAACAGGCCTCCTGCCTCAGCGGTCCAACTGCCACCGAGCGGATCGCCGGAGGGGGTTTCCGGGCCGCCCACCCGGATCAGATCAGGACTGTAGCTGGCGATGATGTTGGCGAGGCTGTCGCGCATGTCGGAGCCGGGTTTCCAGCCCTGGTGGGAGTTCAGGCCCAAGGCCCACCAGTCGCCGTCTTTCTTGCCCTGACCCGCCTTCTGGCCGAGGAGCACGAAGGTCTGGCTGGCGATGACGGCGGAGATCCGGCCATTCTCGGACCGGTCCCGCCAGTTCGTGGTGGCCGCCTGCAGGGCGTTGCCGAGGCCGTCGCCGTTGTCGTACTTCCAGGTGCGGTCCTGGAGGAGGTACTTCATCCGGTCGTTGACCTGGAACTTCTTGCCGTCGATCTCGATCTCGGTCGTCTTGGCGCCCGGGTTGCCGACGTCGAAGAAGTTCTGGGAGGCCTGCGGGTTGTGGCCCAGGGCCTCCATGATGTTCGCCATCGGGTCGGGCATGATGCCGCCGTCGGGCATGTAGACGCCGCCGAAGGAGTGGTTCGGCGGGTAGTAGCTGCGGGGCTCCCAGACGGGGCCGTCCTTGCCGTGCTCGCGCTCGTAGTCGTAGACGGTGTTGCTGACCGTGCCGAGGAAGTCGGTCGAGTACTGGCCGTACCGGAGCAGCAGGGTGAGTGCGGAGGCCTGGCCGTACTTGACCTGGTCGCCGTCACCGGGGTTGGTGCCACCTTCGGTGATCGCCGCGGCGTACTTCTTCGCGTAGTCCGCCGGCAGCGCGAGGTCACCGGTGTTGCGCGTCGCCGTACCGAGCGTTGTCCCCATGCCGGAGACCAGCGCCTGGTAGTTGACCTTCCACTTCTCGAAGTCCGCCGCGCTGGTGGAGGTCTGGTTGCGCATCATGTTGTCGCGCTCGCGGGAGACCTTGAGCAGGTAGTCCGACATCTCGGTCGGCGACATGTTCTTGGCGAAACCGGCCGCGAAGTACGGGTCGTTCTGGTACTTCGTGATCTGCGCGATCAGGTCCGGATCGAGCTTGCCGTCCGACTCCTTCAGCTTCTTGGCCGCCGCTTCACCGTCGGCCTGCGCCTGGCCCGGCGGCACGTTCGAGATCAGCGCCTCATCGATCTCGACCGTCGACTGCGCACCCTGAGTCTGCGCCTCGATCTGCTGGGCCAGCGCGAGCCGACGCCGCAGCCCGGGAATCTGGTCGTTGATCCAGGACGCCGACTGAGTGATCTTCGTCGTACCGGTCGCCGTACCCCACACGTGCGAACTGGCCGACTTGATGCTGCCCGCCGCGTCGGTATACGACTTCGAGGCCTCACTGAGCTTGCCGATCAGGTCGGCCATCGCCGCCAGACCGATGCCGGACATCACCATCGCCGGGTCCCCCGTCCGCTTGCCGTGATCACATGTTCCGCCAGTGGATCTGCCAGGCGTCCGGCTCGACCTTGTCCGGTTCCTTGTTGTACAAGGTCTCGAGCTCGGTCACGCAAGCGTCCGCGCCGCCCTTGGCGCTGGTCGCGTTGCCGTTCAGATCGGTCGAGAACGCCGCCGACGTACCGCCGGTCCAGGCGCCGCCGGTGAAGGCCTTCTTCGCCCCGTCCAGCGCGGTCGACACCGTCGTCGCGTGTCCCTTCACGGTCCCCAGGGCCTGCCCCACCGCGGACTTGTACGGATTCGGTACTTCGCCAGCCATCGCTCTGTCCTTCCGAACGAACTCGTCCTTCGGATCGTAGTGCGCGACCGGGCCATTAACTCAGCGTGACGACCCGGTGATCCTGTCCTGAGACGCGCGCCGGGCCGATCCGGATCCCTCCGTCAGCCGACCTTCACCCACGCGTAGTCGTGGTCGCCGAACTCCACCGCGGACACGCTCACCGTCCGCCCGAACGCCGTGCCCTGCTCGCCGACCTTCAGCGTGAGCTGCACCGAGTCCATGCCGGTCTTCTGCACCGACAGCATGGCGCGATCCGGGTCCTTGAGCACGCCTCCGACGCCGATCCCGACACCGTCGCCGAAGGAACCGACCGTGCCCTGGGAGATCCGCGTCGAGCCGTCGGTCGGGGCGGTGAAGTCCTTGCCGCCACAGCCGGTGACGAGCACGACCAGAGCGAGTACGACGCTGAGGCGCTTCATGCGGTCGCCCCGGTCGTAACGGCGATCCTGGCGACATCGAGGCCGAACTCAGGCTTGATCTCGAGGAGAGCCAGCTGCCATTCGCCGTACCGGGCGCTGGTCCCGACCTCGACCGTCAAGTCGCTCGACTCCTCGCCGGTACGGCGGTCGCGCAGCGACAGCATGGCGCGATCCGGATCCACCAGCACACCGCCGAGCCCGATCAGCAGGTCACCCAGGGTCGCCCGGGTCCCCTGGGGCACGGTCACCTCGGTCACTGTGTCATCTGACATCGACTGCCTCCACCTTCGTTCCGTACTTGCGTAGCTCGTCGATGTGGACCCGGGTCACGCCTTCGCCGCTGCCCCACGGATTCTGCAGCAACACGTAGTCGCCGTCGGTGCCGATCACCGTATACGCGTGCGGGCCGTACAGCGGTTTCGGCTTCATGTCGTTCATGCCCGGGTTGTCCTTCGGGCTCTTGGTGCTGAAGGTGACGGCCTTGCCCTCGTCGAGCTTGGCCTGGATGTCGCCGGTCGAGCCGACATCGTCCGCGTCGGTGCGCTCGCTGTCCTTGCCGGTGAACTCTTCCATCCAGTCACCGGGCCAGCGGCCCTCGATGTTCGCGTACCCGCCCCGCCACTGGGCAGCCGCCTTCTCGACGATGACCGCCCACATCTCCGGGGACGTACCGTCCGGCCGATCGCCGAACCCGGTGATCGGCGTACCGTCCGCTTTGCGCAGCACTTCCGGCTGTACGACGATCTGCACCGGCTTGCCGTCCTCGTAGAACGTGACGGTGTAGCTGCCGTTCGCGTTGGCGGTGACCATCTTCTCCAGCAGGCCCGGGTTCTGCTTGGCCAGCGCAGCCAGCGTGGCCTGCAGACCGCAGTCGCCGATGGCGAGCTGGTCGACATCGGTCATGTCCGCGCCGCCGGCCTCGCCCTCGCCCTGGGCGAACAGCGTGCCGGTGATCGGGTCCCACTTGTAGCCGCCCGCGTTGGCGCCGGTGTCCTTGAGACTCGGGCGGAAGTAGTCGCCTGCCCACTCGGAGACGCGGCACATCCGCTGGATGACGGGCAGCGAGACCTTGGAGCCGAAGAGGTTCAGCAGGTCGCGCTCCCCCTTCTCGTCCAGGCCGCCGTCGAGGGCACCGCCGTCCTTCATCCTGTCCAGGAAGGCTTTGAGCTCGTCGTCGCTGAGTTCGCCGAGGACCGCTTCGAGTTCGGCCGGGGTGAGGCCGTTGAGCTTGTCCATCACCTTCTTGATGTCGTCGCCCGACAACAGCATCCAGTCGTCCAGTACGCCGCGCATCTCCTTGAGGGCGGCATCGACCTTCGCCTTGTCCACCGGACCCATGTCGTTGAACCAGGTCTGCGGATCCGGCGCCGGTTTCCCTTCCTGGGCAGCCTTCATCATCGCCTCGAACCGGGTGACGCGGCGGGTGTATCCCTGCGATGACTCCCGGGTGTCCGCGGCCAGACCGCGTAGCTCCCCCGATGCTCCGGACCCGAACGGCATCGTCTCGCGCAGCAACGGTCCCGGGCTTCCACCGGCCTCCGTGCCCTGGTGGATCAGATCCCTGACCCGCGTCCGCAGCCCGTCGGACGCCGTACCGACGTCCTCCAACGCCTTCACCAGCAGGCGAACCCGCGCCGGCGTGATCGACACATATCCCGTCACCGCGGACCCTGCTCCTTCTCTTTCTCCTTGCTGCGCTGCTCCCCGGCCTGCTCGTCGAGCGCGTTGGCGTCCCGCTCGAACTGCAGCGCCGCGTCCATGATCGTGTTCGCGGCGTCCTTGACGCTGCTGTGCCAGCCGCTCAGCGAGGCAGTGAACTCGACCGCCACCGGCCCCTCCCAGGTCTCCTTGGTATGCAGGTCCATGGAGCCTTTCAACAGATCCGCCACCTTCGGCGCCTCCTTGCGAAGATCACCCGCGATCTCGCGCAGCCGAACAGCCTTCTTCTCCAGATCCGCGGGCGTCGTCACGCGCCGATCCTCGCAGATCTTCAGGGCCATCCTCTCGTGCGAGGACAGACCAAAATTGCACCAACCTGCAAGTCTTCCATCGAGGTTCACGCCCGTTGACGCAGTAGATTTGTACGTTCACAGAACGTAGATGCCCGCGGGACCGACTCCTGGGGGACGGGGAGCAGTAAATGGTCTTGCCGAACGATCCGGTTGTGCCAGAACCGATGGTCGCCAACCCAGAGCGCGCCGAGCTCACCAGGCTGCGCGCTGCCGTCGTCGCTGTCCGGGAAGGCATCGCGACCGCGCTGGACACCACCGCAACCAAGATGTCCGACGGTAAGACGTGGACGGGCCCGACCGCCGCCAAGCACTGGGCGGCCGAGGTGACCGGCCGCAAGAAGAACCTCGGCCCCTGGGTGGACGCCGTCGTGTCCCAGATCGACGCACAGCTGCGAACGCTCCCGGACAAGGTGACCACCAGCGAAGCCAGGGTCTTCCACAACGACCAGCGAACCCGAGGGTACTGATGAAACGGCCCGATTCCGGCGGCGGCAACAGCTCCGACATCTCCGCGATCACCGTCGGCTCCCTCGCCACGATGATCACCGACCTGGAGAACCGCTCGAAAACCCTGCAGTCGTTGACCTCTCTGAAGCGCCGCACCGGTGAGTACGGCATCGGTATGTCGGAGTTCCAGAAGATCATGGACGTCGGCCGCTGGATCGACAGCGAACTGCCGATGCTCCGCCGTCGGCTCAGCCTGGCCCGGGCCCTCGAGTCCCAGGCCTCCCCCGGCAAGCCGGTCAGCCTGAACGAACCGATCCGCCTGCCGACCGAGGCCGAACTGACCCGGATGCGCGACCTGGCGAAGAAACTCAAGGAAAGCACCAAATCCGGGCCCGAGAACGCCAAGCTCTACCACGAAGCCGCCCTCACCCTGGCTTCGATGAAGGACCCGGACCTCATCGCGGCCTTCTTCGAAGAACTCGGCCCGCAGTCGATCGAGTTGCTGGTGGCAACCATGTCCGGCAGCGGAAGCAAGACCACCCGTGAGGACGTCAAGGCGTTCAGCACCGCCCTCGGCACAGCGTTCAAGGACACCGACCCGTCACAGGGTCTCCGCGACGTGATGAACATGTTCGCCAACCCCCCGAAGAAGGACGGCGTTCTCCTCACGCCGGCCGCCTGGGGCCGGCTCGCGCTGCTCCAGGACGGCGACTTCGACCCCACCTGGCTGGCCCAAGTCGTCCGCGCCAACGGCCTGGACGCCTTCGCCAGCAAGAACCGCGGCGGCATCCGCAGCTTCACCGGTGGCACCTTGACGGGCACCGACCTACCAGCGGACATCCTCGCCCTCGCCTTCGGCGCCCTCAAGAACAACCCCGAAGCCGCCCGCTCGGCCATCACCTCCATGGGCCCGATGTCCGAAACCGTCAAACTCATCTACAGCTACGCCGGCGCCGTCGGCACCGGCGAATCAGTAGCCCAGAACTTCGGCCTGGCCATCGAGGCCGGCACCGGCTCGACCACCGAGAAGTCCGGCGCCCACTCCGGAGCCGCCGCCAAGTTCGCCTTCGACTTCATCCTCGCCACCGGCCAGTACAAGCAAGTCCCCTACGCCATAAAACCCACCCTAGGCCGCCTAGCCGCCTCCTACACCCACGAACTCCTAACCGGCGGGCGGGCCGACGACGGCCGCGGCCTGTCCTCAGGTTTCGGGAAGCCGGCCAACTACGACGACCTGCCCGGCGTGACTCCGGCGTTCTACCTCAACCTTGAGGATACGTTCCGATTCCTGCATGGCTTCGCCGACAGCGACGACCTGTCCGACCCCTTCGACGAAGCCATGGGAAATCTGTACAACACGGTGATCAAGACCGCCGCCCAACGCGACCGCGACGCCATCAGGGCCGGCCACCAGGACCCACATCAGTTTCAGCGATCGATGGCCGCCTTCGGCAGCCTCGGCGGCCTGCAGTACGAAGCCATGAAGGACGTTCGTGGCAGCATGGACGCATTCGACAAGAAAGTCCGCGAAACCATCTCCAAGGTCGTCACGTTGGGCATGGGCAAAGTACCTACGCCTAGTGGTTTTGCCGGCAAGTGGGTGTGGAAGGGAATCACCAAGGCCGCGGGCGCCGGTTTAAAGGACTTCGTCAAGGGCGATAAGACGCGGGTTGAGATTCTGCAGGAGAAGGATCTCCAACTGACCCTCTCGATGAAGTATCAGACGGCTGCCATTCTCGTCGACGCCGGCTACCCGCACAACGAGATACCTGCGAAGATCCGCGGTGCCGACGGCAAGCTTCTAAGCGTCGATCAGATCATGAAGGACGAGACCACCTTGCGAGCGTTCTACGAGTGGAGCGACTCGAACAACAAGCCGCCGTACAACATGGACGACAAGGTCGATCTGGGCGAAGGAAGCTTCCTGGGCGGGACGAAGACCGGCGAAGGCTATGGCTCGACGATCACGTGGAAGTGAGCGCACCGTCACGCCTCAAGGCAGGCCGTCTCGCCCCGCAGCGCGAAGGTCGGCGTAGCTCCGCCGGTGAAAACGAAGGTCAAGGTCAACTTGTTGTCGTCCTTGCCGGCAAAAACAGCCTCGCGTCGCGTGAGGTCTTCTTTGTCCGGCTGTGTGACGAGGTCGTAGCGCTTGCCGTCAATTCGCCCACGCAGGGAGATGAAAGCGAGGTCGAAGGTGGTATCGAGACTGGCACCCGGCTCGAACGGGAACGAACCCGCAAAGACGCGTTTGACCTTTCCGTCGCCACACGGAACATCCTTCGACGCGTCCTCGGTAATGGTCGGCTTGACCCCGTCGACCCCGCTGTAGTCCGCCGCTGCGTCAAGCTGCTGTGTGCCCTCTTGCTGGAGTTGAGGACCGAGCTCGGAGATCGTCGGGCCAGAACTGCACCCCGTCAGCCCCGCTACAGCCAGCAGCACAATCCCCGTCAGCAACGAACGCTTCGCCATGCACCGGTTCTACCAGAAAGGCAGACCACAACCCCGCCCACGCCGCGCGCCGCAACAGTCAACGATCGAGGCAGGCAGTCTCACCCTGCAAGGCAAAGGCCGGCTCCGCGCCACCGGTGAACACAAACCTCAAGGTCACCTTGTAGCGGTCCTGACCGGCGAACACGGCCTCCCGCCGCGCGGTGTCGTCGGCGTCCGGCCGCGTGGTCAGGTCATAGCGATTCTGATCGAGTCGCCCGCGCAGAGCGGTGAAAGCGAAATCGAAGGTCTGGTCGATATCTGGATTGGGCCTGAACAGAAAGGATCCCGCGAAGACCCGCTTCACCTTCCCGTCACCACAGGACACATCCTTCGAAGCGTCCTCGGTGATCGTCGGCTGCACACCGTCGGCGCCATTGAAGTCCGCCGCCGCCGTCAACTGAGCCTTCCCCTCCTGCTGCAGCTCAGCACCAAGCTCCGACACCTTCGGTCCCGAACTGCACCCCGTCAGCCCGACACCGGCCAGCAGCACAATCCCCGTCAGCAACCAACGCTTTGCCATGCGTCGGTTCTACCAGTTGCGCGGCTCGAGAGGCTGCTCTGCCGGCGCGGACGGTGTCACGCGTTGAGGCAGGCGGTTTCGCCGTGGAGGGCGAAGGTGGGGGTCTTGCCGGCGGTGAAGACGAAGGTGAGAGTCACCTTGTAGTCGTCTTTGCCGGTGAAGGTGAATTTACGTCCGACGAGGTCGTCGTTGTCGTAGCCCTGGTGGAAGTCGTAGCCGTAGCGTTCGGTGTCGATAGCTGCCCATACGGCCGAGAATCCGAAGTCGAAGGTGTTGTCCAGGTCGGAGTGCGGCTCGAAGGGGAACGACCCGGCGAAGACCCGCTTCACCTTGGCGTCACCGCACGGTATGTCCTTGGACGCGTCCTCCGTGACGGTTGGAACCGTCCCATCGACGGCCGAGGTGTCCGCCACCTCGGTCAACAACATGTTGCCCTCGCGCTGCAGCTCGGCGCCCAGCTCACCGACATCAGGTCCCCACGAACATCCTCCAAGGCCGACGGCGCCCAGCATGAGGGCTATCGGCAACCAACGCTGTGCCATCGACCAACCTTTCCTTGCGGTACGGCGGTGCTCAGGGTTTGAGGCAGTCGGTTTCGGCACGGATCGTGAGGATCGTGAACCCGGGGTCAGGCTTTTACTAGCTGCACGCGGCCGGCGCAGATTTCAACGACGCTGTACTTCGCGCCCTTGACCGTGATGGTGGTGCCGACCGAGACGTCTGCGGCGGTGGATTCGCCGGGGTCGGTGCCGAGGAGCGAGATGCCGACGGTGGGCGGAGTTCTGTCCAGGTGCGATTCGGTGACGACCGCTCGGCCGCCGCCGGGCAACGGACCCGGTCCGCTCTGCAGGATGTGCGTACTTCCGGGGGTGTCCTTGCCGACGCATTGCTGGACCGGTGGGGTGGGGTCGGCCTTCTTGTCGTCCCCGTCGCCGCACGCCGTCAGCGTGGCGAGCAGGACTCCGGTGATGGCCAGGCCGGTCGCGGCTTTCACACGAGCTCCTTCAGTTCGAGGTACGGGCGAGGCGGGGTGGAGATGCTACTGACCGTCCATCGCTTGCCGCCGATCTCGCACTCGTCGCCGGGCCCAAGGTCGTACCCGGCCACCCACTCACCATCGCTGTGCACGGTGAGCCGCGCCGTACCAGGCCCGATGTCGGAGAGGCCGACGAGCAACTCCCGGTCGCCGTCGGCGATCCGGTACGGGACTCCTTGACGGATCCGCCAGGTCTCCATCGTCACTTCCCCTCGATCTGCAAGGACTGGGCGTTGTCGAACATGTCCTCGAACTCGTCCTGCGTCACCGTCACGGTCGCCGAGTCCGGACCCCACGGGTTGCCCAGGACGATCTTGCCGTCCTTGATCTCCTTGACGAAGTAGACGTGCCGGGTGACGTACGCGTCCTTCTGTTCCTTGCTCCAGTTGTCCGGTACGCCGTCCGTGTTGTCGTTCGACGCCACGATGACCGGGTGACCGCCGTCGTACGCCTCCTTGACATCGTCGTAGTCCGTGTCGATGTCCTCGGCATCTTTACCGGTGACGTACGGCGGGGCCTTGTCGGTGTAGTCCCATTCCAGGGCGCCGTAGCTGCCCTGCTCGGTGCGGTCGTACCGGGAGTCGCCCTCGTGGTCGTCGGGCGCACCGCCGGAGTCGCCCTCGTAAGCGATCGCAAACGCCTTCTCGTAGTACGCCGCCCAGGTGGATCCGTCGCCGTGCGCGCCGACCGGACTGCCGTTCTCGTCCAGCGGCAGCTCGCGGTTCATCGTCACCCAGCGCTGGTTGCCGTCCCCGTCCCAGACCCGGACCGAAATGGTGCCGTTCGGGTTCTCCCGGATCCCGTTACGGATGAAGTCGGGGTCGCGCTGCGCCGTCGCGGTCAGCGAGGCGATGTACCAGCAGTCGCCGAGCTGCCCCTGGTAGATGTCCTCACCGAGCGGCTTGTCCGTGAACAGCGGATCCGACGGCAGACCGTAGTGCATGTCGTTGGTGCTCTTGCCGGTCTGCGCGTTGAACTTGTCCAGGTAGACGTCGGTCGACTCGAAGCCGGGCTGGAGCCAGGGAAAGGCGGTCAGCAGCTTGTCCTGGTTGTGGGGCGCGGCCTTGGACAGCAGCGTGCTGGCGAAGTCGACGCGTTCCCCGACCGGCAGGCCGTTGTCCTTGAGCCAGAGGAAGCCACTGTCCTCCTCGGCGTTCGCCATCTGGTCCCGCAGCGAAGCCAGCTGCTCCGGCGTCGCGGCGTTCAGGAACATGTCCAGCTCGGCGCTGGTCAGACCTTTCAGCTTGCCGGCCACATCGCGCAGGTCGTCACGGTTGCCGTTCGAGCCGGTGTCCTTGTCCTGCATGTCCTGCAACGCCTTGAGAGCGTCGCTGACCTTCTTCGGGTCCGGCGGCGGCTCGTCGGAGAAGGCCAGCGACGGGTCGACCGTGCCCTGGCACTTGTCCATCAGCTCGGAGCACTTCTCCAGATGGTTCGCCCGGCGTTCGATGCTGCCGGCCATGTCGGAGAGCGGTCCGGCCAGATTCCCCGGCGGCGCGAAGGTGATACCGAAGACCCCGCCCAGCTTGACCGCGGCGAGCTTGCCGCTCTGGGTGACAGGCTTGCCGTTGAGCTGGCTCTCAGCGTCCTCCAGCACCTTCTTGACGTCCGCGTGCAACCGCGTCGACGACCCGGACACCTTGCGCAGATCACCGGCAAGCGTCCGGACGCGCGGCAGATCGAAACCCTGATAGCTCATGATTACCTCACTTGGGCGCCGCGGCGGCTTCGGTTTCGAGCCGCTCGGCTTCCTTCAGCCACTCCGCGGCAGTGGCGACCAGATCGGTGGCCAGCCCGCGTACTGCCTTCTGATCTTCGAGCAACTGCTGGGTCGAGTCCGCGGCATACGGTCCAGACCAGACGTCCTTACCGGTAGCGGTCGTCACCGGCAGGTCAAGATGCGTCCCCAACGGACCCGCCAACGTCTTCGCCCGCCCCGCGGCCTCACGCAGCGCAGTAGCTCGCTTCTTCATCGACTCCGGGCTCTCAGCACCAGGCTCATCCGGTCGCACAAGCATCTCCTCCTAGCTCGCGTAGACCATAGCCGCCTAGAAGGCCGCCGGACCCCGGCTCAGCATTTCTCGCCCTTCACGTTGTACTCCGTGACCTTCCACTGGCCACCAACACGTCCGAGCACAACAACGATCTTGATCCGCGGAAACTTCTTGGTACCCGGCCCGACGTATGTCGTGCCGTTGGCCCTGACCAAAACTTGCTTCGATTGATCGAAGCAGGTGGTGAGCGCCCCGATCGCGCCGATGACCTGAACCGTTGTGGTCAGGGTGACCTGCCCCCCGGCAACGACCTTCTTAGCCTTCTGATCCGCCAGGGCACCGCGAAGGGTGGTCAGCGCCGCACCAACCGCGTACTTCTTCAGCGTCGGATCCTCGACATTGGTGGCGGACGACTTGTTCGCGGCCCGCTCGAAGTTGTCGTACGCCGCAAATACATCGTCGGAGTTGGCGGGCGGATTCAGGTGATTCAGAATCACCGTCAGCCCGCCGTACTTCTGCGTGCTGGTGGTCGGAAGCGCGCTCGGCGTAGGAGCAGTTGGGGTACTCGAAGGCGTGGAGCTTGACGTCGTGGGCTTCGGCGCCGGGGTTGGGAGATCGGTTGACTTGTCGTCCTTACCGCCGCAGGCAGCAACCGTGCAGACCAACGCAGTCGCCAGCAGCACGGACCAGACGCGAGACCTCGTCATCACCTTTATCCCCTGAGTTTCTACCGACGGAACCAGCACTCGCACGCTAGCGGATCGGACGATCACCGCGAGTGCGAGCTGACAGCGCACGATGCCGGCGCTTCGAGAAAGGTGCGCGAGGCAACCAATCGGCGATCTCTTCAACACGGTCGACCGTCTTGAAGAGATCAGCGGTTGTAGGTTCCGACTTCGCTCACGCGGATCGGAGTCACCGCGGGAGGTACTTCCGGTTGGTCGATGGGCCCTTGGAGGACGCCGTTCGCCAACCATTCGCCGGTCCATTGGGATTGCGTCGTGACCGGTGTACCGGCGGCGTCCGTGCTGGCATGGGTGAAGGTGATGGTGCAACCGTCGGTGGCATCCCGCGTATAGGGGACGCCTGGCCCCTTGCAGTTGGCAGACTCGCCTCCGGGCGCGCTGACCGTCATTCCGTCGAGCTTCACGTTGACTCGAGCCGACGTGGGAGTGCCGATGGTTTCGGCGGTAGCTTCGACGTACAGGTCCTCGCGTCGATCGGTCAGCCAGACCCATGTGTCCAGGTTGACGATCGTGCCGTTGGTTCCGGTCGTCTTCGGATTCCAGTCGATCGTCGGCGTAGGCAGCGTCATCTCCGCGATCGCAGCGTCGCGCAGCACCTCCGGCGGGACCGGTGGCACCGGCACGGGTTGACCAGCCGGAATGAACATCGACGGATGCGCCTTGAAATAGGTGTTGACGAGCTCGAAGAAGTCCTTGATCGGGCCGTCATAATTGCCGGAGTTGCAGGTGCCACTCCACCATCGACCAGTGGTGTCATCCTTGTACTTCTCATACCCGGCATCGGGTGTCATTTCCGAGCCCGTGTGGCTATTCCACCACTCCATTCCCTTACCGGCATACTTACCCGTACCTGTGGTGAACTCGTAGTTGTCCTTACCTGTCCGCCCCGGCTCCATCCAGCAGGGAGACGGTACAGAAACCCTCCTGGACACCTCGTGCCCTGGAGAACCACCCTTCAACGCCGTACCAGTCACCGTGATCGTGACCGTGCCGCCCTTGGTGGTGGGCGTACTCGGCGGAGGATCTTGTTCGCCGAAGCCCGCATAGGCAGTCGACGACGTCGCGATGGCGAGAGAGACCGTCACGGTCGCCGCGAACAGGTATCTCGCAGGTTTGATCAGCATGGTGTGCTCTCCAACCTGTAATCGGTGATGCGCCAGCCACCGCCACTAGACGAGGCAATAGCGGCGATCGCCAGCCTGGGCTTCTTCTTCACAACGTCATTGCCGAAGTGGGTCCCGTTCGAATGGATCCCGTAGCTCTTCGACTGATCAAAACAACCGCCGATCAGGACAGCGCCGGCGCCGGCCCGCTCCACCGCAGCCGTCACAGTCAGCGTGCCGCCCAATCGATCGCCGTCTTTGGTCTGATTCTTGAGCACGTCCTTCACGTACGCGACGACCGTCGGCCCGGCGACGGTGTCCAGCGTCGGATCAAGCGTGTCTGTACCCAAGGTGCTGCGAAAGGCCTGCTGGAACAACTTGTAGGCCTTCAGCGCCTGCCGGGCATTCGCATCCACCTTCGCCGGTTGATTAAAAACCAGCGTCAAATCCCGGTACTTCGTGACAACCTGCGTCGGCTCCGCTGTCGGAGTCGGGGCCGACGGTGTGGTGGAGGGCGTTGAGCTCGAAGTGGTTGGCTCTGGGGTGAGGGTCGGGAGGTCGCTGGACTTGTCGTCTTTGCCGCCGCAGGCGGCTAGTGAGCACACCAGCGCGGTCGAGAGCAGCACGGACCAGACGCGAGACCTCGTCATCACTTTTATCCCCTGAGCTTTGTAGACGAACCAGCACGCGCACACTAACGGATCAGACGACAACTGCGAGTGCGCGGTTCCCGCGATGGGTGGCTCGGGAGCCAACGCCATTCCTCACCTGTACCAGGTAATCACGCTGAGTGGTCGCCTGGTCCGCAGTTGCAGCTTCCTGCAAGTGATCCGCGTCTCGCCGACGCAGTGGAGGCAGGCCTCGCGGGCGCCGTTAGGCGCCTTCGGGCGGTGACATGCCACTGATCAGCGTTGGCCGATGGCTTGAATCTCCAGGACACGGACCGGGGTGGTTGTCGCGGGCGGGGCTAGTTGCTCGGGGGTGGGCTCGGGATCGGGATGGCCGGTGCCGAACCAGGTGGTTTGCCAGTTGGTGGTGATGGTGACGGGGGTTGAGGCGCTGGCCTTGTGGAAGGTGAGGGAGCAGTCGGTGCTGGCTCCGGCCTTATAGGGAACGCCGGCACCTTTGCACTGGACGCCGTCGGAGTTCGGGGCGGAGATGTTCATACCGTCCATCGTCGCGTCCACCCGGGCGCGGACTTCGCCGGCCATGGTGTTGACCGCGGCCTCGACGTAGAGGTCGGTCGGGTAGTTGTCCAGCCAGAACCACGTGTCCAGGTTGACGATCGAGGCGGCGTCACCGGCGCGCTTCGGGTTCCAGTTCACGGTCGGGTTAGGGATGGTCATCGCGTCGAAGGCGACGTTGCGCAGGATCTGCACCGGGACCGGCGGGATCGGTGGTGTCTCGCCGGGGTGGACGTAGACGGCCTTGTGGTCGGCGAACCATTTGTCGGTGAAGTCGAAGAACTCGTCCAGGTCGCCGTCGAAGCTCGCCGACGAGCACATCCCGCCGTACCAGTGGCCCTCGGTGTCGTCCTTGTACTGCTCGTAGCCGGGGTTGGGCTTGAACGGGTTACCGTCCTTGTCCCGTCCCAGCGGTCCGCCACCCTTGATGTAGTCGTAGTACTCCTTGCCGGTCATGCTCTGGATGTAGGTGCAGGGCACTGGCACGGAGACGCTCGAACGGCCGGGCTGACCGGCGGAGCCGCCGACGACGCCCGTGCCGGTGACCGTGATGCTGATCATGTTGCCCGACGTACCTGGTGTGGCTCCGCCTTTGTCGGCGAAGGCCGGCAGAGCGGTGGCGACGCCCAGCGAGGCGGTCGCCACCAGACCGATCGCGGTCAACCGAAGAGTCAGCATTTTTCTCTCACGACGTTGTACTCCGTCAACTTCCACGAGCCGCTGATGTTCGCGACGATGGCAGTGATCTTGATCCGCGGGAACGCCTTGGTCCCCGGGCCGACGAAGCTGGTGCCATTGGCACGCACCAGCACCGACTTCGACTGGTCATAACAGGATGACAGCCCAGCCACCGTGGCATTCACCTTGACCACCTTGACGGTCTCGGCGATCACACCGCTGGTCTTGACGCCCTGCTTCTTCTGGTCGGCCAGCCAGCCGCGAGCGGTCGTCAGGGCCTGCCCGCTACTGACCTTCGCCACCAGCGGGTCCTCGACGTTGCTGGCCGCGGTCTTGTGGGTCGCTCGCTCATAGTCGTCGTACGCCGCCAGCGCAGCCTCGGCGTCCGCAGACGCGCCCGGGTGGTCCAGGGTCAGTGTGAGCGTCCCGTACTTCTGCGTACTCTTCGTCGGCTTCGCCGTCGGGGTGGGCTTGGCCGACGTCCCGCCGCTGGTCGGCGTGGAGGTGGGCTGAGGCGTGGACTCGCCGAGAGACGGCAGGTCGCTCGCCTTGTCCTTCCCGCCACAGGCCGCCAGCGACACGGCCAGGGCGACAGAAACCACCGTCACCGTCAACGGTCGAATCAAGGCAGCCTCCAGCGCGGTCCGATCACCTCTGCAGCTTCAAACTACCGCTTCAGAGGCTCAACCTGCATCAACAGGTGCCCACAGGAGAGCGAGGCGAACCGCCAGTACGGCGTCGCCCGGGGTACGGATCAGTATGCGACCGCAGTCGCTGTCCGGCTGGTCAGCAGGTGCCATCCCCGAAGGAATAGTCGGTGATCTTCCAGAGGCCCATGCCTCTGGACAGGGTCATTCGCACCGGGATCTTGGGCTGTTTCTTCACGGTGGGGTCTACGAAGGTGGTGCCGTCGCGGCGGATGGTGAGCAGTTGCCTCTGGTCGAAGCAGCCGTTCACTGCGGCGATGGCGGAGCCGCCTTGGGCCGTGGTCACGTTGACGGTGAGGGTCCCGCCGCCGTGTTGCTTGGCCTTCTTGTCGGCCGCCAGTACGCCGTTCCAGAAGGTGATCACCCGCGGGTCGGCGATTTCAGCCATCTCGGGCGGTTGCGGCTGACCGCTGAGCATGACGGCGGCGTACTGATGCATCTCCTGAAAGAGCCGGACAGGGGTCGCGAGCTTCGGATCCATCTTTGCCGGGCGATTGAGCACCAGCGTGAGATCGCCGTACTTCTCGGACGCGTGTGCCGGTATCGCCTTCGGCCCGCTCGGGGTCGTTGGTGTGGGTGTCGGCGTCGGGGAGGCCGACTTCGTCGGCTCGGGGGTGGGGACGTCGCTGGTTTTGGTGTCCTTGCCGCCGCAGGCGGCGAGCGAGCACAGCAACGCGGTCGAGAGCAGTACCGACCAGACGCGAGACCCCGTCATGAAACCTATCCCCTGAGCTTGTCGATGAACCGGCAGCATCACTCAATCACACTGTGTGGCTGAATGGGCCGGGATTGCACCTTCCTGCAAGGGGCCTACAGCAACTGAATCTCAGCCGATCCGGTCGATCACCAAAGGCCCGGCCTCGTACGAGGCTGACACCTCAACCGCATCCGTCAGCGACTCCAGCGCGCGGGCGAACCGCGCCGAGTCATCCGCGTGCAAGGTCAGCAACGGCTGACCCTCCGTCACCTTGTCCCCCGGCTTGGCGTGCAGCTCGACACCGGCAACCGCCGACACCGGGTCCTCCTTGCGAGCCCGTCCGGCGCCGAGGCGCCAAGCGGCAACGCCCACGGCCAGCGCGTCGAGCTTGGACAGTACGCCGGACGCCGGGGCCGGTACGACGTGTTGCTCCGGAGCGACCGGCAGCTCGGCAGACGGGTCGCCGCCCTGGGCCGAAATCATCGCCCGCCACGCGTCCATCGCCGTACCGTCGCGCAGCTTCTCGGCCGGGTCGACGTCGGTCACCCCGGCAGCCGCCAGCATCTCGACGGCGAGCGCGATCGTGAGCTCGACGACATCCGCGGGACCGCCGCCGGCCAGCACCTCGACCGATTCGCGGACCTCGAGCGCGTTGCCTGCCGTCAGACCGAGCGGCACCGACATGTCGGTGATCAAGGCAACGGTCTTCACGCCGGCGTCGGTGCCGAGGGCAACCATGGTCTCGGCGAGTTCGCGAGCATCCGCGAGATCCTTCATGAAGGCGCCGGAGCCGACCTTCACGTCGAGGACCAACGCTCCGGTGCCCTCGGCAATCTTCTTGCTCATGATCGAGCTGGCGATCAGCGGGATCGCCTCGACGGTACCGGTGACGTCGCGGAGGGCGTAGAGCTTCTTGTCGGCGGGAGCGAGGCCGTCACCGGCCGCGCAGATCACCGCGCCGACGTCCTCGAGCTGGCGCAGCATCTCGTCGTTCGACAAGGCCGCCCGCCAGCCGGGGATCGACTCGAGCTTGTCCAGGGTGCCGCCGGTGTGGCCGAGGCCGCGACCGGAAAGCTGCGGTACGGCGACGCCGCAGGCCGCGACCAAAGGTGCCAACGGCAACGTGATCTTGTCGCCCACGCCACCGGTCGAGTGCTTGTCAGCCGTCGGCCGGGACAGCTTCGCGAAGTCCATCCGCTCACCGGAGGCGATCATCGCGGCGGTCCAGCGGGCGATCTCGCGGCGGTTCATCCCGTTCAGCAGGATCGCCATCGCCAGCGAGGACATCTGCTCATCGGCGACCGCACCCCGCGTATAGGCGTCGATCACCCAGTCGATCTGACCGTCGCTCAGCTCGCCACGGTCGCGCTTGGTGCGGATGACATCGACGGCGTCGAAGCTCTCGGTCACTTGTTCTTCTCCAACTCCTCGGGCCCGAAGGCATCGGGCAAAAGCTCGCCCAGCGGCCGGATGCCGGTATGTGTCTCCAGCAACAGTTCCGGGCCGCCGTGCTCGTACAGAAGCTGACGGCACCGCCCGCAGGGCAGCAAAACCGCTCCTTGACCGTTCACACAGGAGAAGGCGACCAGCCGCCCACCGCCGGTGATCAGCAACTCGGAGACCAACCCGCACTCGGCGCACAGACTGAGCCCGTACGACGCATTCTCCACATTGCAGCCGACCACCACCCGGCCGTCGTCCACCAACGCGGCGGCGCCGACCGGGAAGCCGGAGTACGGCGCGTACGCCCGGCCCATCGCCTCTACAGCGGCAGACCGCAGCCCGTCCCAGTCGACGCTCGGCACAGCCTTATCCCGCCTGACCACGTCTGTATCTGGCACCGTCAGCCGCCGGCATCCGGAGCCGCTGCGCCGCCAGGCCCAAAACCAGGATCGTCGTCACGTACGGCGTCATCCGCGTGAAGTCAGCCGGTACGGCGTCGGTCGTGAAGAACCAGACTGCGAACCCGATCGCGATCACCAGCGAGGTGGTCGCGGCGATCCGCAGGCCCCGACGGAACTGCAGAACCGCAACGCCCAGCAGAATGACGGTGACGATGATCAGCAACGCGTGCACCGCCTCACCACCGGCGCGGAGCTGAAGAGCATCGGTGTAGCCGAACAGAACCGAACCGACCACCAGACCGACCGGACGCCAGTTCCCGAAGATCATGGCGGCCAGACCGATGTAGCCGCGGCCGCCCGTCTGCCCATTCTGGTAAAGCCCGGACGACACCAGCACAAGGAACGCGCCGGCGATTCCTGCGATACCACCCGACACGAGTACTGCCATGAACTTGTAGCGGTAGACGTTGATACCGAGCGTCTCGGCGGCCGTCGGACTCTCTCCGCAGGACCGCAGCCGGAGGCCAAAGGCCGTGCGCCACAGCAGCAAGGCGCTGCCGACCACGAGAAGAACGGCCAGCACCGTCAGAGTCGAAACCGAAGTGGTCACCGCCGCGATGACGGAGGCCGCATCGGAGATCAGCAGCCAGTGCTTGTCCTGCAGCGTCGTCATCGCGTCCGAGAGACCGGGGATCGTGATCGTCAGCGGTGCGTCCAAGGGCGGCGACTGCGTCGGGCCGGCCCCCTTCAGGTTCGAGAACCAGGTTTCGGCGAGGAAGGACGCGGCACCGATCGCGATGATGTTGATGGCCACGCCGGAGACGATGTGGTCGACGCCGAAGGTCACTGTTGCCAAGGCGTGCAACGCAGCACCGATCATGCCGAAGACCATCGCGCCGATGACACCGGCCCACGGTCCGTACCAGAAGCCGAAGTAACCGGCTCCGATCGTGCCGAGGATCATCATCCCCTCGAGGCCGATGTTGACCACGCCGGCCCGCTCGGACCACAGACCGGCGAGTGCCGCCAGAGCGATCGGTACGGCGGCGTTGACGGTCTCGCGCAGGGTTCCGGCCGAGTCCACCTCGTGGGCTCCGGTGAGGACGCGGACCAGCGACAGCAGGACGAAACCCGCGAGCACCCAGACCCAGAGGCCGATCCGTCGCCGTGGAGCCTGAGCACCGGACGGGGTTCCGGCGGACCGGAGCTCTTCGGGAGCCATCGTCATCGGGTCGCCTCCGAGGTCGCCACGGCCGGGGCCGGGGTATTGAGTTCAGCCGCCACCCGACGCTGCTCGAGCGCCGTTCGGTACCTGCGGACGACTTCGTACGCGATCACCACGGACAACACGATGACGCCCTGGGTGATCGACACGATGTCGTTCGACACGCCGGCCTTGATCTCGAGCAGGCTGCTCTGCTCGGTCAGGTAGGAGAAGAGCAACGCACCGAAGGCAATGCCGATCGGGTGGTTGCGGCCGAGCAGCGCGACGGCGATTCCGGCGAAACCGATACCGGTCTGGAAGGTCGAGCCGTAGTTGTGTGAGTTACCGAACAGCAGCGGCAGACCGATCAGACCGGCGATGGCGCCCGAGATCAGCATCGACACGACGACCATCCGGCGTACGTCGATGCCGCTGGCAACGGCCGCGCTGGCCGACGTACCGGTCGCGCGTAGTTGGAAACCGAACCGCGACCGGTTCAGCAGCACGGCGTACGCGACACCACCGATGACCGCCAGCAGCGCCAGGCCGAGCAGCTCGTTGGGGGCCGAGGGCAAGATTCGGATGCCGGACACCCAGCTGTCCTGCGGGATGTCCTTGGTGGACAGATTGTTGCCGGTAACCACACCGACCTTGCGCAGCAGGTACGCGGTCAGTGACAGGGCAATGGCGTTGAGCATGATCGTCGAGATCACTTCGCTGACTCCGCGAGTGACCTTCAGGAGGCCGGCGATCCCGGCCCAGGCGGCACCGACCACCATCGCGAGCACGATCGACACCACGACGTTGATCGGACCCGGCAGCCAGCCCTGCGCAGCGAACGCGGCAGCGGCGAAAACCGCCGTCCGGTACTGCCCCTCCACGCCGATGTTGAACAGATTCATCCGGAAACCGATCGCGGCCGCGAGACCGGACAGGTACAGGATCGAGGCATTGTTCAGGATGTTGACGATGTTGCGGTCGGCCGGCACCGTGAAGATCGTGGTGAGGAAGCCGGAGACCGGGTTTCCGGCCACCAGCAGGATCACGCAGGTGATCAAGAGGGCGGCAACGACGGCCAGCACCGGTGCAGCCAGCGCCAGCCCGATCCGGCGCAGGTTCAGCAGGTTACCCATCAGTCCTCGTTTCCAGCGCCGGTCATCGCGGACCCCAGCTGTTCCGGCGTCACCGTGTCGGGGTCGAACTCGCCGACCAGCCTGCCGCGCAGGATCACCTGGATCTGGTCCGACAGACCGATCAATTCATCGAGGTCGGCGGAGATCAGCAAGACGGCCAGCCCGTTCCGGCGGGCTGCGCGGAGGTGGTCCCAGATGGCGGCCTGGGCACCGACGTCGACGCCACGAGTCGGGTGCGACGCGATCAGCAGCACCGGATCGCCGCTCATCTCCCGGCCGACGATGAACTTCTGCTGATTTCCGCCTGACAGCGCCCTGGCGGTCGTGTCGACGGACGGCGTCCGGACGTCGTACTCCGCGACGATGCGCTCGCTGTCCTTACGCGCCCCTGTCTTGTTGATCCAGGGACCTCGCACGCTCGGCGGGCGGGTCTGATGACCCAGGATCCGGTTCTCCCACAGCGGAAAGTCGAGCAACAGCCCGTGCCGATGCCGGTCTTCCGGGATGTAGCCGATCCCCGCCTCACGGCGAGCGGCCGTACTCCAGCTGGTGATATCGACGTCGCCGAGCCGCACTCGCCCAGAGGTGGCCGGGCGCATTCCCATGATGAGCTCGACGAGTTCGGTCTGGCCGTTGCCCTCGACACCGGCGATCCCCAGGACCTCACCGCGGTGAATGCGCAGTGAGACGTCGTCCAGCAGGGCTCTCGATCCGGTGCCGCTCAGTGTCACGTGGTCGACGACGAGCTGGACGGTGTCGGTGACCGTCGACTCCTCGGTACTCGGTGACGGCAGCTCGGCCCCCACCATCAGCTCCGCCAACTGACGTGCTGTCACCTGATCGGGCTGCACCGCGGCGACCGTCGTACCTCGTCGCATCACCGTGATGTCGTCGGCGACGGACAAGACTTCGTCCAGCTTGTGCGAAATGAAGAGCAAGGTATATCCCTGCGCCTTGAGCTCGCGCAGATTGCCGAACAGGGCGTCGACCTCCTGCGGCACCAGGACCGCCGTCGGCTCATCGAGGATGATGATCTTCGCGCCCCGGTAGAGCACCTTCAGGATCTCGATCCGCTGCCGCTCGCCAACGCCGAGGTCCTCGACCAGGTCGTCAGGGGACAATCCGAACCCGTACGTGTCCGACAGTTCCTGGATCTTGGTCCGCGCCCGGTCACCGATACCGAACAGCTTCTCGGCGCCGAGAACGACGTTCTCCAGCACCGTCAGGTTGTCGGCCAGCATGAAGTGCTGGAAGACCATGCCCACGCCGTGCCCGATGGCGTCGGCCGGTGCGTGCAGGACCAACTGCTCACCGTTCAGCTCGATCGTGCCCTCGTCCGGCCGCTGCACGCCGTACAGGATCTTCATCAGGGTCGACTTGCCCGCGCCGTTCTCGCCGACCAGGGCGTGAACCGTTCCCTGCCGGACATCGAGATCGACGTCGCGATTGGCGACCACGCCGGGGAAGCTCTTTCCGATCCCCCGGAGCCGGACCGCCAACGTATCGGTCTTGGTGCTGATGTCACACACTCCCTGGTCACTGGCAACCCCGTTGTCGCCTGGAACGAGCCTCGGGCCCGGACGAGAACGCTACCGCGTCACCGGCCGAGCCCGAGGGAATCCGTCGTCAGAGCTTCGAGGGAGCCTTCAGCTCGCCCGAGATGAGCTTCGCCTTGTACTCGTCGAGCTTCGGCGCGACGTCCTTCAGGAAGTCGCCGCTGGTGGCGTAGCCGACACCGTCACGCTTGAGGTCGTAGTTGTCGTTGCCGGCCTTGGCGGTGCCGTCCTTGAAGGCCTTCACAAAGTCGAAGACCGCGACGTCGACGCGCTTCAGCGACGAGGTCAGGATGTGCTTCTGCTGCTCCGGGGTCGCAGTCAGGTACTGGTCGGAGTCCACACCGATCGCCCAGATACCGTCCGGCTTGGTGGCGACGACGTCGAAAAGACCACCGCCGGACTTGCCGGACGCGTGGAAGACGACGTCCGAACCAGCGTCGTACAAAGCGGTGGCCGCGGTCTTGCCACCCGCGGTGTTGTTGAACGCGTTTCCGTCCGGCTTGTCGGACAGGAACTTGACGTCGACCTTGATGGCCGGGTCGACTGCCGCCACGCCCGCCTTGTAGCCGGCCTCGAACGGATCGATGATCGGACCCGGCACACCGCCGATGAAGCCAACCTTCTTGGTCTTCGTCTTGAGTGCCGCAGCGGCGCCGACGAGGAAAGCGCCCTGCTCCGCCGCGAAGACCAGGTTGGTCACGTTCGGCGCCGGCAGGAAGCCGTCGACGACCGCGAACTTCACGTTCGGGTACTCCTTGGCGACCTTGACAGTCGGCGCGCTGTAGACGTTGCCGATGGCCAGAATCGGGTTGTAGCCCGCGTCAGCCAGGGTGCGAAGCCGCTCTTCCTGAGCGGACGCCGGCTCGTCAGGGGCCGCCTCGGCCTCTTCACAGGTGGCGTCCAGATCGCCGATGGCCTTCTTCACACCCGCGGCAGCCAGGTCGTTGAACGACAGGTCACCCCGGCCACCGATGTCGTACGCGAGGCCAATCTTCGGGCCCTTCCCCGACTTGTCAGCGCACAGCTCGTCACCGCCGCCGGCCGCGCCCGGGGTCTCCTTCTTCGCGCAGCCCGTGACGATGAGTGCCACCGTGACGGCTACAGCCGCCAGCTTGGTCGTGTGCCGCAAGATGCCTCCTCGATCGTTGATCGCCCCGTACAGGCGTTCGCAGCGACACGATAGACCGGGATTATTTCGCCAGCCACTGACGATGAGCAGGAAGGATGCTCGTTACTCAATCGTAGTTCCCATGTGACGCTCTGACAGAGAGTGATCGCGGCGGGTTAAACAGTGGGTGACACGGACCTGTCCGGGGCCTGACCAGTGCGTCGACTGGTCGGGCGCGGATGCGAGGATTGTGGGATGACGACTTCGCACAGCCTGCTGCTTGCCGACGTGAAGGCCCGCGTCGACGAGGTCCGGGAAGAGGCGATCGCGGTGCGCCGTGACCTGCACGCTCACCCCGAACTGGGCTGGCACGAGGTCCGTACGACGGATCTGCTGGTACGGCGCCTGACGGCGGCCGGACTGTCTCCCCAGGTGCTCCCGACGGGGACCGGTCTGATCTGCGACATCGGCTCTGGCGACACCTGTATCGCTCTCCGGGCGGATATCGACGCGCTGCCGGTTCCGGACGCTGTTGACGCACCGTGGCGATCGACTGTCGAGGGCGCTGCGCACGCGTGCGGCCACGACGTACACACTGCTGCGCTGCTCGGCGCCGGGCTGGTGCTGGCCAAGATGGCTCAGGAGGGCGTGCTCCGACACCGCGTGCGGCTGATCTTCCAGCCGGCCGAGGAGGTCATGCCAGGCGGTGCACTCGGTGTAATCGCCGCAGGCGGGCTGGACGGCGTACGACGGATCTACGGGCTCCATTGCGACCCGCGGCTCCAGGTGGGGCAGGTGGGCCTCCGTGTGGGCGCTCTGACCGCTGCTGCGGACCGCATCCTCGTCAGGCTCTCCGGCAAGGGCGGCCACACCTCTCGGCCGCATCTGACCAGTGATCTCGTCTATGCGCTGTCCACCGTCGTCACCGAGCTCCCGGCTGCGCTGTCCCGCCGGGTAGACCCGCGGGCGGGAATGTCGCTCGTGTGGGGCCGCATCACCGCCGGCTCCGCCGCCAACGCGATCCCGTCCCGTGGCGAGGCCGAAGGCACGCTGCGCTGCCTGGACGCCAATGCCTGGCGCACGGCTGCCGATCTGGTTCCCATCCTCGCCGACCAGATCGCAGCGCCGTACGGCGTGGAGGTCAGCACCGAGGTCACCCACGGCGTCCCGCCGGTGGTCAACGATGCGGGCGCGATCGACGTATTGCGTCAGGCGGTCGAGGAGACGCTTGGCGCTGGAGCGGTCGCACCCACCGACCAGAGCCTCGGGGGCGAGGACTTCGCCTGGTACCTCGAGCATGTGCCGGGCGCAATGGCCCGGCTTGGGGTTCGTCCGGTCGGCGTGGACGCCGCTGCGGACCTGCACACACCGGGCTTCAACCCGGACGAATCCGCCGTCGCCCTCGGCACCACGATCCTCACCGCCGCCGCACTCCTGGACTGAACGCAACCGGCCGGCCGCTCGAGTGGAGCAACCGGCCGGCTTCGATCGTCTGACTAGCGGTTCTGGACCTGAATCTCGGTCACCGGCACGTTGATGGTGGTCGAGCGGGCGAGCGTCGCGGTGCCTTCGTGCGCTCCGGCACTGTCCACGCCCTGCCAGTTGGCGGTCCAGTTGACAGTTGCGGTGACCGGCCAGCCGGCGTTCGCCTGGTTGAAGGTCACGATGCACGCGTTGTCGTCCGACTTGCCCTGACCGAAGCTGTACTTGGCCCGGGGGACAGAGCAACTGTTGGAACCGGCCACCGACGAGATGTCGACGTCACCGGTCGTGGCCTCCAGAGTCATGTTCACCGGGGTCCCGGGAACGGAGGCTGTCAGCCGGAGTACGCCGTCGTCGGCCAGCGACTCGTCCGGGTTCGTGACCCAGAACCAGTTCGGCAGGTTGACGACGGCCGCGCCACCCGCGTTCGCGGCCTTCGGGTTGCGGTCCAGCGTGGGTGCGACGATCTGCTTCTGCGCCTCGTCCCACAGCACGTCCGCGAGATTCTCGACGGCGATCAGCGGCTCGGGGACCTCTCCGGGCAGGAACGCACGAAAGGACATGCCGATCCTTTGGCCCATGAAGGTGCCGCCGAGAGTGGTGTAGCCCTCATCCAACGCGTTCAGGCCGTCTGCACATTCGACCCAGTACCACCGATAGGCCTTACCAGCCTTCGACTCTGCGTTCACCCGAATGATCTCGTCATTGGACGGACGCGAGAGGTTGCCCGCCCCGGCATGGCCCTGCAGTGGGTTCTCTGCGACGTACTTCGCAAACGCCTCCGGAGAACTGATGTCGGTGCTTTCGTAGTCGAAAGCTCTTGCCTGCTTCCACCAGCATCTGGCGGGGACCGAAATCGTCCGCGATCCTGTCTGGACGATCTTTCCCGAGTCGCTGGTGACGTTCACCATGACCGAGACCTTGAACCCCTTGCCGCCGTACGTCGGATCGTCGCCGATGTTCGCGCTGGCCAGTGGAGCCGTTATGGCGCCAAGAGCCAGCGCCAGAATGGTGATCGGGACCACTCGCTTCATGAAATCGCTCCCCTAGCAGACGGTCGACGCACTCATGATAGTGGGACGCGAGCCCGTGCGGTTCATGACGCAAGCAGGCTCACTTGCACTGCACCTGGGTGAACCTGACGGTCTTGACGACCCAGATGGTTCCGCCGGCCTTCTCGAACGTGCTGTCCACCGAGAAGTACGGAACGGGATTTTCCGCCGCTTTACCCTTGACGTCGACGTCGATCGTCGTGTTGTCCATGCACGACCGCATGGTCGCGGTCGTCCCTTTGACCTGGACGCCCGGAATGTTGACGTACAGCTCCCCGATCGTGTGCTGCTTGTTGGACCTGAGTTGCTCAACCGCGGCCTTGACCCCGCTGATCGCTTGTCCGGTCGCGACCTTGCTTATCGCACTCAAGTCCACCTCGACCTTGTTGTACGCCGCCAAGCGCAGTGCGAGGTACCGCAGGAACACGTCAGCCACGGCCTTCTGATCGGGCGTACTCGTCACGATCTTCCCGGCGTGCACACCCGTCGACGACGGCGGACCCACGGACGGTGAAACCGGGCCGGTCGTGATCGGCGTGTCCGCGACAGTCGGAGCCGTCGAAACCGGCACCGTGCCGCTGCTGCTGTCGCTGGTCGAGTCACCCCCGCCGGGTGTCAGAGTCGGCAGGCCACTCGGCTTTTCCTTCGCGCAGGCTGCGAGTGAGACCACCAACAACAAGGTTGCGGCGACAACAGTTGGGCGACGAGCCATCGGTACAACCTCCAGGTCAACATGAGTCGCCCCACGCTAGCGTGGGGCGAGACCAGGATCGCGGAGGCGTCCGCCGAGCGGGTGCTCTACTGAAGCACCGGCGGTCGCCGGGTTAGAGGTCAGCGGTTCTGGATCTGGATCTCAGTCACGGGGACGTTGGTGGTGGTGGAGTGGAAGACCTCGGGGAGTGGCTCTCCGCTGCCGTCGCTTCCGGTCCACCGGCCGGACCAGGAGATGGTGGCGGTGACCGGCCAGCCTGCGTTCGAGCGGTCGAAGGTGATCGTGCACCCTCCGGCGTCCGACTTGCCTGCGCTGAAGGCCTGCTTGGCCTGGTCGACGCTGCAGGAGTTGGAGCCGGCCGGCGAGGTGAAGTCGACCCCGCTGCTCGCGGCGTTCAGTCGCACGGTGGTGTTGCCCGCGGTCGCGACCAACTCGATCTTGCCGTCGTCGGCGAGCGAGGCGGCCGCGTTGGTCACCCAGAACATTGTCGGAACGTTGACCACCGTCGCGCCACCTTGGGCCCCGACCTTGGGGTTCCGGTCGATGGTCGGGTTGGTCAGCCCCTGCTCAGCAGCCGCCCAGAGCGCGTCGGCGAGATCCTTCGGAGCGACGTACGGCTCAGGCTCCTGACCCTGCAGGAAGGCGGCATAGCTAACGCCGATCTCCGTACCCATGTAGGTGCCGCCGGACTTGGTGTAGCCCTCCTTGACGCCGCTGGCACCGGGCTTGCACTGAAGCTGGTACCAGCGGTAGTTCGCGCCACCGGCGGACGCCTCGGTGACACGCTTGACCTCGTTGGCGTCCGGCATCGACAGCCGGCCCGCCGCGGCGTGACCGGTCAGATACGGGATCGACTCGTCGTAGAACTTCTGGAAGCCGGCCGGCGTGGTCGCGTCGTTACCGCCGATGTCCGGGTTGTAGAGCCGCCACCAGCAGGTCGGCGCGACCGACAGCGACGAGCCACCGCTCTTGCCGACCTTGCCCGCGTCGGCGCCCGACACCGTGACGTGGACCGAGACCTTGTAGCCACCGCCGTCGGACTGCTCGAGCCCGCCCTCGGCGTGGGCTGGGACGACGAAGGCGGCGGTAGAGGCAAGCCCCAGTACCGCGCTGGTCGCGATCGTGCGCATCATCGGTCTACTCCCTGATCGACTCCGGCGTCCCTACCTTATCGAGACCTCAGGTCAGACGTTCTATGACGGGATCCGGTTTCACCGGCAGGGCACGTTGCCCTTGAAAGTGATCGCGCTCACAAGCCAGACCTTGCCGCCGGCCAGCTGGACGGTGCTCTTGATGTTGTAGAAGGGCTTCGGCGCGCTCGTCGGTTTGCCCTTGGCATCCACGTCGACGGTGGTGTTGTCCATACAAGAAGTCACCGTTGCCGTGCTACCGGAGATGGCGATCTTGGAGATGTCTATCCAGACCTCGCCGACCGAGTGCTGCTTGCGGTTCTTCAGCCCGGCGACGTCGCCCTTCACCTGGGTCAGCGCAGCCCCGGTCGAGGACTTGGCCAGCGCGTCCAGGTCCACCGCGACCTTGTTGTACGCCGTCAGCCGGACTGTGATGTACCGGACGAACACCTCGGCCACAGCGGCCTCAGCCGGGGTCTTGGTGCTGATCTTCCGCTTGTGGACCGCGATCGAGTCAGGCAGCGTGTTCGCGGACGAACTCGGAGTCGACGGCGCGCTCGGCGTACCGGTCGTCGAGGTCGGAGCGCTGGAGCTCTCGTTGTCACCTGGAGTGAGGGTGGGCAGGCCGCTGGGCTTGTCCTTTCCTCCGCAGGCTGCGAGGGAAACGAGCAGCATCAGGGCGACTGCGGCAGCAGGCAGGCGACGAGCCATCAGGCCATCCTCCAGATCGACACGGGACGATTCACGCTATCGCTTGAGCAGGCCGTGGTCCGGCTGGACACCACGTCGGGCGATCTCGTCAGCTATGGCAGGTTGCGGACAGCACGATTTGTGGTTGGGTGATTACTGGATGCTGTCGGCATGACTGGATACCTGATGCGTACCTGTCGCGTAGCCATGGCCGCAGCTCTGTTCGCTGTTGGTCTGACTTCCTCCGCCTCCGCATCCCCCGCCCCAGGTGAGCTGGGCTCAGCAGCCAACCAGCCCCAGCCGGGCTACGTGCGCGTCGAGATCACCGACGCGGCGAGCCGTCCGCCCGCGATGAAGGTGATGGGTGAGTGCACCGCGCCGGGACTCTGCGGCGTGATCTACAACCCCAACTACGACGGCATTCCGTTCGGCATCATCCACAGCTGGGGCGAGGAGTACTCCGCGATCCTCCAGAAGGGCCAGCGCTCCAAGATCTACTGGGCCGACACCGACGGCTTCTACGTCGGCGCCGGCGCCTGCGGCCGCTGGGGCGTCTGGACCCCCACCGAGACCGGCGGCTACTGGCGCGACTACTTCTACAACGGCCCCCAGAAGGTCAAGGTCTTCGACTACATCTACGACCACCACGTAACCGCTTGGAACCGCCCGTGCTGACAGCGGACGCCCGCCACTGAGCAACCTGCGGTCAGGCGTCGGCGCCCCGCCTGACCGCAGGCGGTCCGCGCGTCCGCTCCGCCGTAGGCCCCCGTGCACGATCTAAGATCAAGAGGTGGCGGATGATCCGGTGGTTCTGCGGGCACAGGCGGTCAAGTTGCGGAAGGCGGCCAAAGATTTACGGGCCAAGGCCGGCGCGCTGGACGACGACCTGGTCAAGCTGCAGACGCAGTACCCGCTGCCCAGCGACACCTTGTGGGCAGGCCCACATGCGAAGACGTTCGCCGACGCGCTGACCTCGGCCAAGACCACGGTCGGCTCGGCGAAAACCTCGATCGAGAGCTACGCCGCCGCCTGCGAAGCCGAAGCCACCAAACGAGACACCCGCGCCAAAGCCGCCGAAGCCGCCGAAGCCGCCGCGAAGAGGTAGCCTGCTTCGCTCCCGAAGCTCAGGCGGTCAATGACTGCTCGACCAGGGCCACCAGTTTTCGCCAGAGCAGCATCGACGGATACGACATGAACCGGGCCTTCGTCCCCTCGCCCCGGGCGAGGGCGAAGTGGCCGGCTCGGCCTGCGCTGATCATCACCAATCCCGAATTGAGATTGGAGCCGGCGAGGGTCCAGAGGAACCAGGGCTGGGACCAGACGTACTTGAGATGAGCGTCGGCGTCGGCGGGCGGCGGTATGGCATCGTCATCCGCGCGCTGGATCAGTAGGTCTTGCTCGATCTGCTCGGGGTTCGTCGCGAGGCTCCAGGCGGGGGCGATGCCGACCCAGGAGGCGATGGCTATAGGGACGTAGCCTGCCGGAACGAAGTCGAGGCGAACGAAAGCCGAGGCGGTCAGGATGTCTTCGCCGTGCGGCACCTCGGGCAGCGACGCAGGGGACGCGGAGGCGAGCAGAACCGCTTGACCGTTGGCGATGTAGGCCTCGAAGGTCAGCGTCGCGCGGCCACGGGACGACTCGATCCGGATCTGGGCAGCCGGCTTGGTCAGAATCGTCTTGACCAACTGCCCTTGCTCCGTCAGCTTGCCCTTGTCGGTCGCCAGGCCGGCCTCGAGGAGTTCCTTCAGACCGATGGTGACCTTCCGGGACCGTTCCACCAGGATGTTCAGCGCCTGACGAGGCAGGACGGGACCGAGGGACTCGTAAGGCTGACTGGCGGAGATCCGGGAGAGATCCTCGACTTCTTCGCCAATGCCCTGCATGTAGGGGTCGAGCCTTGGCAACGTCATGCGGAGACCTCCGCCCCCGGTAGACGCAGGACATCGACCGAGTACTCGAAAGCTTGCTGCACTGTGGTCAGATCGGAGATCAGACAACTCGCGGTGATGACCATGTACAGCCCCTGATGAAGCAGCAGCCACTGAGTCACTGCGATCGCGTTCGCATCGCTGCGGTAGGCGAACGTCAGACGACGCCCGACCACTCCGTCCGGTGCCAGATGCAGGTCGTAGGCCAGGACGTGGGGATCGTCGGAGGTCAGCTTCGCGGCGACGATCGCGTCGGTACCGAGCTTCCTGATGTCGACCTCCGAGCCGATCTCGGCAATCAGGACGGTGATATTGGGGCGGTACGGGTACCCGTCGGGGACCGGAATAGCGATCGCCAGCGACAGCCCGTCGTACTGGAGTTGTTCCCAGCCGTTCGGCAGACCGAGGGCAAAACCCGTCTCGGGATCGGTGACCCACTCGCTCACGAACGTCCTCCCCGGCCGAACTTCGGCCACTGGCTGACTTCGAGGACGCTTCTGCCACCGTCCACCCAGTTCTTGTACCAACCCGGCAGCAGCACTCGGGGCAACCAGAAGAAGCTCAGCAGCATGATGACGAAACACACCAGACCGAGAAGGATCAGCAACGTACCCGGAATCGCAAAACCTGAATCCATCAACGGGTTCCCGACGGCCGCGAAGAGTGCTGAGAGGCCTAGCCAGGCGACGCCGAAGGACAGGTACGGCTTGGGCCACATCGTGACAATGATTGGCTTGCCATACCCCGCGTAGGCACTGAGTCCGGCCAGAAACAGCAGCAACCCGGATACCGCGACGGGCCACATCAATGCCACCTCATGCTCGTTGGATGAATTAGCCGAACAAGGAGTTCCAGATCTTCTTCGCTCCCTGTTTGAGTACGGTACCGGCCGCCTTGCCGACTTTCGAGCCGACGAAAGCCCCAACCGCTCCGCCAACGATGCCTCCTATCACTGTGCCCACGCCGGGGAAGATGGCGGTTCCGATCGACGCGCCCCAGGTCGCCCCGAGCATACCGAGACCGACCGCGCCAGTGCCTTCGGTCGCCAGGCTGTATCCGGTACTGGCTACACGCTGACCTGTGCTCCACTCCGGGTGATATTTCTGATCGTGTTCCCATTGGCTCGCGCCTACGTCGTACAAAGTCAGTGCGGTACCGACGACGAACAGTCCCTTGCTGCTGTACCGCGCCCACGTCGGTGGACGGCCGAAATTCTCGGGTGACAAGCTGCGGCCGGGCTGTTGGAAACCAGGCCCCATACTCTCATTGGCGATTCTGGAGATGTTCGGGTCAGCGCTTCCACCCTGCGGAACGTGAAAGCCGGACGGTAAGCGGACGTACGGGTCACCGAGGATGACGTCATCGACGGTGTCCAGCCACACCGGCGGCGTGCCGGGCTTGGGGACTATGATTTCCCACTTGCGATAGCGGTCCAGCAAGGCGCCGGCGGTGCCGAGGACGAAGGCGCCGAACTCGTCCGAGCGGGCCGTCTTGTCGATGTTCTCGCCGACTGTCTTGCTGCCGTCCCAGCCGAGTTTGCTGAAGTCGGGGAGCCAGTAGCCGAGGGTGGCCAGGTCCTTCAGGGGTTTGGAGTCGTCGACGAACTTGATGGCGATGTCCTTGGCCCAGCCCGAGATACGGGCGAGCTCCTCCACCGCGGGGGTGACCTTGCCGGTCACGTTCGGCGGGTCGGGCACCAGGTCGCTGACGGTACCGATGACGCCCTGGACCGCCTTGGCCTCCAGGTTCAGGTTGCCCGAGGAGGCCAGAGTGGCGGCGGACAGCGCCAGTACGCCGTCGGCGTCAATTCCGGAGAACCCCACGCTCAGAACCCTAGGCCAAGAACGGTCTAATGCACACGCGGTGGGATACGAGTAGGATTTGGGTATGACTGACAAGGAGAAGTTGTCGGTGACCGTCGACCACGACGTGGTCGAGGCTGCTCGGGCCGCCGTCTCCGCAGGACGGTCCGGCAGCGTCAGTGCATGGGTCAACAATGCCCTCCACCGTCAGCTCGCGCATGAGCGCCGGCTCCAGGCGCTTGACCGATTCATCGCGGAGTACGAGGCCGAGAACGGCGTGATCACGGACGAGGACATCGCCGAAGCGGAGCGCTCCGTCCGGGCGGGCGCGATCGTCGTCCGAGGCAAGCGTTCCCATGGGGCGGCATGAGCCTCATTCTCGACGCCGGCGCCTTTGTGGCCGCCGAACGCGGCAACAAGCAGGTTCTCGCCCTCGTCAAAGCCGAACTGCTCGCCGGTCGCACGCCGGTCACGCACGGCGGCGTCATCGGGCAGGTCTGGCGCGGCGGATCCGGACGCCAGGTTCCACTCGCCCGTCTCCTCGAGGCAGTTCAGGTAGAACCGTTGGACGAAGAACTCGGCCGGCGCGCGGGAGCCTTGCTGCGACTGACCGGCGGTCGCGACGTGATCGACGCCGCTGTCGTCCTGCTGGCTCGTGACGGCGATCTGATTTTCACCTCCGACCCCGACGATCTCGCGGCGTTGGCGGCGGAGGCGGACCTCCACGTCGAGCTGTCCGTAGTCTGACCGGGGTCAAGGGACTGTCGCCGCGAAGCGGTGTCCTTTGCGGGTGTCGTCAGAAGGTGTCGGCGGGGACGTAGACGCCCCAGACTTCGCGGAGGGTGTTGCAGACCTCGCCTACGGTGGCTCGGGCTTTGAGGGCTCGTTTCATGGGGTAGAGGCAGTTGTCGGTGCCTTCGGCGGCTTTTTTGAGGTCGGCGAGGGCTTCGTCGACCTCGGTCTGGTCGCGTTCGGCGCGGAGGGTGGCCAGGCGGGCTACTTGCTGGGCCTCGATGGCGGGGTCGACGCGGAGGGGTTCGTACGGTTCCTCGTCGGTGATCTTGAACTTGTTCATGCCGACGACCACGCGCTCGACGGCGTCGATCTCGAGAGAGATCCGGTACGCCGACTGCTCGATCTCCTGTTTCTGGAAACCCTTCTCGATCGCTGCCACCGCGCCGCCGTACTCCTCGACCTGGTTCATCAGCTCGACGGCTTCAGCCTCGACCTTGTCGGTGAGGGCCTCGACGACGTAGGAGCCGGCGAACGGGTCGACGGTCGCTGTGATGTCGGTTTCGTAGGCGAGGACCTGCTGGGTGCGGAGCGCCAGGCGGGCCGCCTTCTCGGTCGGCAGCGCGATCGCTTCGTCATAGGAGTTGGTGTGCAGCGACTGCGTTCCACCCAGTACGGCGGCCAGCCCCTGCACGGCTACCCGGACCAGGTTCACTTCCGGCTGCTGTGCGGTCAGCTGCACGCCGGCCGTCTGGGTGTGGAACCGGAGCATCTGCGACTTCGGGTTCAACGCGGCGAACTCGTCGCGCATCACCCGCGCCCAGATCCGGCGCGCGGCGCGGAACTTCGCGACCTCTTCGAGCAGCGTGGTCCGCGCCACGAAGAAGAACGACAGCCGCGGGGCGAACGTGTCCACGTCGAGCCCGGCGGCGACCGCCGTACGGACGTATTCGATGCCGTCCGCCAGCGTGAACGCGATCTCCTGCGCGGGCGTCGCCCCGGCCTCGGCCATGTGGTAGCCGGAGATCGAGATCGTGTTCCAGCGCGGCAGCTCGGTCTGGCAGTAGGCGAAGATGTCGCTGATCAGCCGCAGCGACTCCTTCGGCGGGTAGATGTAGGTCCCGCGGGCGATGTATTCCTTCAGTACGTCGTTCTGGATCGTGCCGGTGAGCTGTTCACCGGCGACGCCCTGCTCCTCGGCGACGAGTTGGTACAGCAGCAACAGCACCGAGCCCGGCGCGTTGATCGTCATCGAGGTGGAGACCTGGTCCAGCGGAATCCGGTCGAACAGCACCCGCATGTCGTCGATCGAGTCGATCGCCACCCCGACCTTGCCGACCTCGCCGGACGCGATCGTGGCGTCGGAGTCGTAGCCCATCTGGGTCGGCAGGTCGAACGCGACCGACAGGCCCATGGTGCCGGCGTCGATCAGCTGGTGGTACCGCTGGTTCGACTCCGCGGCCGTCCCGAAGCCGGCGTACTGGCGCATCGTCCACGGCCGCTGGGTGTACATCGTCGGGTACACACCCCGGGTGAACGGGAACTTCCCCGGCTCCCCCAGCTTCGCCGCCGGGTCGAACCCGTCCAGCGTGCCCGCGTCGTACACCGGCGCGAACTCGAACCCGGACTCACTGCGATGACTCATCTCCCCACCGTAGGCGCAACCACCCCGTCACTGGTATGCACAAACCAGGTGAGATCCAGCACCCCTGGAGCGGAGGGAGTAGGATTCCTACCAGTTGGATTCCTACTCAGGAGGTGTTGATGAAGCTCAGAGCCAAAGGCCAGGTGACCATTCCCACCGACGTCCGCGAGCACCTCGGCCTCCATGAAGGGGATGAGGTCGAGTTCGTCATCCGCGGCAACGTGGTTCAGCTGATCCGGGCCCCGCAACGCCGTTCCCACGGGCGGCAGGTCGCGAGCCGGCTGCGCGGTCGCGGCTCCAGCGGGATGAGCACCGACGAGATCATGGGCCTGCTGCGTGGCGAAGACTGAGCTCAGCGTCGTCCCTCGGCCGACCACGCTCGTCGATGCCAACGTGCTCCTCGACCTGACCACGAACGACCCGCAGTGGGCCGACTGGTCGGAGGACGCCCTCGCCCAGGCGGCCGACGACGGGCCCTTGGTCATCAACGCGATCGTGTACGCCGAAGTGTCGGTGGACTTCGCGTCGATCGAGGAGCTGGACGAGACCCTCGACGAGAGCGGTATCCGCCGAGAACCGCTCCCGTTCGAGGCCGGTTTCCTGGCGGGCAAGGCGTATGTCGCCTACCGCCGGCGCGGCGGCTCCCGCGGGTCCCCACTCGCCGACTTCTACATCGGCGCTCACGCCGCGGTGGCCGGCTACCGGCTCCTGACCCGCGACACCGCCCGTTACAGCACCTACTTCCCCTCAGTCCAACTGCTCACGCCAGCCGACTGACCACGGTTAGATCAAAGCACCAGAAAGCCGAGCTTGCCGGCTACTCCCGCCTGCGCTGAGTCGCGGCTCGCGAATCCGCAGGTCTCCGGGGACGACAGCGGCAGTGCGGCCAACTCGGCTACCGCCAGGTGCAATGCGTCCAAAGACCTGATCGCATGCTCGCGAACGATCTCGATCGCCCGCGCCTCGACCGCCACGGCGTCCGGGCGGAGCAGGGTCACGGGACCCTCAACCGCCGTGTCGGCCTCGAAAGCCGCCAGCAAGTCGTCGACATTCGCACGACCGCCACGCGCGGCACGCGTCAGAGCGCTGGTGACCTCGACCAGCGTCCAGGTGGACGTCACCAGCGCGTCCTCGCCGACCAGCAGGTCATTGGCCGCCGTGTGCCCGTCTTCGTCCGGCAGGTAAGCGCGCACCAGCACGGACGAGTCGACATAGATGATCATTCAGCGGCCATCTTCCAGAATTTCGTCGACAACCTGTCCCAATCCTCGGGCTGAATCGAGAGCTGCTCGCCGTTCCGCCGGAGACAGCGTCCGACGTGGCGCATGCGGTTCGGCCAGCACCCCCATCTGATGAGCCTTGGCTCGCAGACGTCGCCGTACCGACGCGGAGTCTTCCTCGATCAGGTGATCGAGGAGCTCGGTCGCCAGCGTGTTGACCGACCGGCCCTGTTCCTGGGCACGAGCCGTCAGCCTGGCATGCAGGTCATCGGGTACACGCAGCAGCAGTTGTCTCATGAGTCGATGATAGCAATTCATTCCATATGGTGCTATCACCTCATCCGCAGGGTCTCCTGGTCAGGTCTTGAGGTGGAAGGTGGCGTGGGTCCAGGGGGTTCGGGGGCCGGAGGCGGTGTGGTGCAGGGTGGTGGTTTCGGCCGGGGCCACGGTGAGGACGACGGAGCCAGTGGCCTGTACGGCGTTGGTCGCGTCAAGCAGCTGCCAGGTCAGGGTGGCGGCGTTGAGGTAGTTGGGCGAGGTGTTCTTCGCGTTCGCCTGCAGGGTGAGGCCGTCCGGCGTCGTGGTGAAGCGGATGTCCGTCAGCCGGACCGGGCCGGTGGTTACGTCCGGGACCAGACGGCCGGGGTCGGCCACTGGGCTCTTCGGCGCGACCCGGCCCGGCGACGGCGGCGGAGCGAGACCTGGTGTGACCGGCCCGATCACCGGTCCGGAGGTCGGGCCGGCCTGCGGACCCGCTGCCCCGGAACATCCGGAGCAGCTGATCAGCAGGAACCCGGCCACAACCGCCGTACGCCGGACTAGTGAACCCACAGGTCTCCGATTGTGGGCACGACGCGCCCGGACCGATAGACCCCTCGGGAACTCGTCATCGTGGCTTCGTACCAGTCCTTCCGGCTCAGGATCGGACCGAGATCGGCGAGCCGCAGGCGCAGCGTGGCCGGGGTGTTCAGGGCCAGCGTGCCCTGTGCCTGCACGATCGCCTGGTTGCCGACCCGCACGATCCAGTCGTCCTTCAGCCCGACGAACAGGCCCTGACTGGACAGGAACTCGGTGATCCCGACCGGCTTGCCCCGCGAGTACCCACCGGTCACCGTGAGCTGCGTCTGCCGCCCCGCCGAATCCGGCCCGAACAACCCGAGACCGCTGATATCGGCGCGCTCGTCGTACGCGACCAGCTCCACTTCCGGACCACTGCCCTGCCAATAACCGTTGCCAGCAGCAACCGACGGCTTCACCTTCCACAGGTCGACCGGGAGTCCGGTAGCCGGCGTCGATGCCTTGCCGGCCGCGTCGGCCATGGCCAGGAACCTGTACGGCGTGCTGCCGAGCGTCGGCGTCAGATCGAACTGGACCTGGCCGAGCGCGAAGTTGCCCGGCGAACCGTCGTCCTCCTGAGTCGCCTGGACCGCCAGTCGTGGCGTGGTTCCCCGCGCGACCAAAGTGTCGCCGGTGTAGACGAGAGTGAGCTTCTCCTTCGTGATGACGAACGGCTTGCTGCTCGAACTCGGCAGATACCCCGCATCACCCGGGAACGTCGCGCCTGCCAAGGGTGTTCCGGCGGGCTGGTTGACGACGATCGACGATGCCGCCGCTCCACTCGCATCCGTCGTACCGGAGGCGGTTTGGGTGCCGAGGCTGAAGTCGATCGCCTTGCCGGTCATCGGCGTACCGCTGAGACCATCGGTCAGTACGGCGCTCACCGTCGCCGGATCGGAGTAGTCGGCATTGGTCGCACCGGTGTAGGCGAGAGCGGTCGGACGGCGTTCCACCGTGTAGAAGCTCCGGATCGCGTCCGCGCTGTGTTTGCCCAGCCGCTCGACCGACGTGACGAGGCGGTACTCCCCCGGATCCAACGTGATCGCCGGGTTCGCCGTCGCCGTGCCGGTCGCGTCGGAGACCGCGGTCACCTCCATCACGCCCGTCGGAGAAGCCATCCGGAAGGTGACCTGAGCACCCGCGATCGGCGCCAGACCGTCGTCCGCATCGCGAACGGTCGCCGCGAACCCAGCCCCTTCGCCCCACGGTTGCGACAGATCACCGGTGTAGGTGACGACGGTCTGATGCAGCATGACGCGCAGCTTCAACGGACTGGTCGAGCTGATCCCGGCGGCCGTCGTACTGCGTCCGACCACGTTCACGTCGATCGTCGTCTCGGACGCGTCGGCGGCAGCGGTCACGGTGATGTTGGCCGTGCCGCCCGCACCGGCCGCGAGCGTCTTCCGCTCGGTAGTCGCCGACCAGCCGGCCGGCAACCCCTCGACGGTGAAGTCGAAGGTGTCGGTCGCTTCGCCCGTGTTCATCACCGTGAAGGACACCGGCGATGCTTCGGTCGGTACGACGTCCACCCGCCGCGGTGCCGCCTTCGTGTCGGTGGAGTCCACCAGTACGCCGGGACCCCGGACATCGAAGTACGCGCGAATCGTGGACCCGCTGCAGCCGATCGCCCGGACCGCGACGTTCGACGCCGTACCGTCTCGCCAGGACCTGTTCATGGTGCGCTGCGGAGTCCTTGTGTCACACGGATCCCAGGCGTCGGTGTCCGCGCCTGGGTAACAGGTGCCCCCGCTGCAGCCGCCCGTGGTCGTTCCGTCCGGCCGCATGATCTCGATCGGCCGGGTCGCGTCGTTGGTGGTTTCGTACATCGCGTCGTCGGAGCGCCAGATCGCCAGTCCGCTGTCGTGGACCGCCTGCTCGTAGCTGTTCGGTGTCTGCTGCCGGTTCTCCACGACGAAGTAGTCCTCGGTGCCCTTCGACGGGTCGTAGATGATGCTGTACGGCTGGTTGCCGGTGGCAGCGTTCGCGATGTCGTAGTAGCCGTCCTGGACGATCACGTTCGGCGTACCCCAGCCGAAGTGCGCCTTCTCCCAACCGTTCGGGCCGAACAGCGAGGAGTCCGGCGCGCCACACGTCGGTCCGGACAGCGCCCACGCGCCGACGCCGAATCCGTACAGATCACGCATGTGGGTCGTCTGGTGGCCGACCTCGTGAATCAGCGTCATCAGGTTCGTCAGGGTGGTGTTGAAGCTGACCGCGTGCCTGGCCAGGTTCTTCCCGTCGTAGCTGGCCGTTTCGGATCCAACGGTCGCGGCACAGTTGTCGCCGTTCGTCTCATCGGCCGGGGTGTTCGGGTCGTCGGCGATCGGGCGGCCGGTCCGGACGGTCGCGACGGTCAGCTCGAGGTCGTCGACCGTACCGTCGTTGTTGCTGTCGAAGCTCGCGAAGTTCACCGACGCGTTGAGCAGGTCGAAGACCTTGTGCCCCTCCTGGGCGCCGCTCAGCGCGGCCCACGACGCGAAGGTGCCGACGTTGATGACCGCCACTCCGTCATTCGCGGTGCCATAGCTTTCCGCGCCTGCCGTCAGCAGCAGATCGCCACCGGACATCGTCCGATACCAGTCGGCCACGCTGGGGAATCCGCCGAAGAAGCGGGTCGAAGCCCAGGCCTCGTTCGCTCCGGCGGTGTCCGGTACGTCGCTGAAGCGGATCAGCACCACCAGCAGCGGCCGGTCGCGCTGACCGCCGAGGGGGCTGTAGACCTGATCGTTGGTGCCCCACGAGGTGTTGTGAAAACTCCCCGGATGCGAGAAGTCCGGCGGTGGCGACGGGTACGGCGGCAGCGCGTGCGCCGCACCGGACTGCAGCAGTCCCCAACCCAGCAACCCCAGTAGGCCGAGCAGCAGCGCCCGGACCCCATGACGTCGTACAGACCTGAAAACCCCCATGACGAAATTCCCCCTGTGTCGATGGCATCCCTTGACCTCAGGCCCCCAGCACATCGATCGCTTGCCAGTGGACCGCTCCGGCCGCCGGCTGTCCAGATGACAGCGGGCCGGCTCCGCCAGGTCTGCCCGAAGATGCATGCCCCAGGCTCAAGTGCCCCTGAAGTTCAGGGCCGGTTTCCCGCCGGGCCGCCGCCGGTCACTCACTGGCCATCCCCCGGCCCCGGACCTGTCGACAGGGCATCCACAACCCGTCACGGACACGTCGCCGAGGGTTCATGCGCGGTGGGGAACCTCCGAAGTGTGCGAATCGTGATGGTTGCCGAGACCTTCCTGCCGCAGATCAATGGCGTGGCGAACACGGCTCGCCACGTCGCCGACCGGCTCCGCGCCCGCGGGCACGAGCTGCTCATCATCGCGCCCGGTCCGGGCCCGGACAGCTACGGCGACGTCCAGGTGATCCGGGCGCGCAGCTTCCGGACCCCGGGCTACAAAGAGTTCCCGGTCGGACTGCCGGATCCGTCGATCGAGCGGGCGATGGCCGAGTTCAAGCCCGACCTCGTGCACCTGGCCTCGCCGTTCATCATCGGCGCCTACGGGCTGCGCGCCGCGCGCCGGCTCGGACTGCCGACGGTCGCGATCTTCCAGACCGACATCGCCGGTTTCGCCCGGCAGTACCCCTGGTTCGCCGCCGCGGACCGCGGGATCTGGCGCTGGGTACGGCGGACGCACTCAAGGGCCGACCGCACCCTCGCACCTTCCACCGCGTCGGTGAACGCGCTGGTGCAGGGCGGCGTACCGCGCGTCTATCACTGGGGCCGCGGCGTGAACCTCGACCTGTTCGACCCGCGGCACCGCGACGAGAGTTGGCGCCGCGAGATCTCGCCGGACGGCAAGCCGATCGTCGGGTACGTCGGCCGCCTGGCCGCGGAGAAGAAGGTACGACGCCTTGCGGAGCTGAGCGATCTGGACTGTCAGGTCGTCATCGTCGGCGACGGACCGGACCGCGCCTCCCTGGAGCATGCGTTGCCGCAGGCAACCTTCCTCGGGATGCGTCGAGGTGCTGACCTGGCCTCGATCTTCGCCGGGCTGGACGTGTTCGTGCACACCGGTGAGCACGAGACCTTCTGCCAGACAATCCAGGAGGCGCAGGCCTCCGGCGTCGCCACGGTCGGCCCGGCCGCCGGTGGTCCGCTGGACCTGATCCACCCGGGCGTCAACGGTCTGCTCTTCGAGCCGGGCCAGTCCGGTTCGCTGCGCAGCGCCGTACAGACTCTGCTGGATCACCCGGAAGCCCGCAGCCGGATGGCGGCCAGCGGTCTCCAGCGCGTCCAGTCCCGAACCTGGCCGGCGGTCGTCGACGATCTGGTCGACCGCCACTACGCCCAGGTCCTGCGCGAAGCCGCCGCCGTACGGCGGGTCGCGTGAACGGCCTCCGGATAGCCCAGCTGGCGAACTTCGTCGGACCGACCTCAGGCGGGATGCGAACCGCGATCGAGCACATCGGTCAGGGGTACGTCGACGCGGGCGCGGACCGGATCGTCATCACCCCGGGCGAGCGGGACGCGATCGTCGAGACCGAGTTCGGCACGGTCGTCCGGGTGAAGGCGCCGAAGGTGAGCGGCGGCTACCGGCTGATCACCACGCCCTGGAACGTGATCGACGTACTGAAGAAGTTCCAGCCGACCACGGTCGAGATCTCCGACAAGTCGACCCTGCTGCCGGTCGCGCGCTGGGCCCGCAAGAACGACGTCGGCACCGTCCTGTTCAGTCACGAGCGCCTGGACGCGATGCTCGCCCTCGGCGCCGCGCGGCCCGGCCAGCTCGGCGGTCACGACGTACTGCGCCCAGGCCGGATGCTCGGCGAGGTCACCACCTACACCAGCCGCTGGACCGGCGAGAGCGTCCAGCGGCGCGCCGAAGGCGTGAAGGCCAGCCAGCTGCATGTGGTCGCCACGGTGGCCGCGCTCTACAAGATCCTCAGCCGCACGTACGACGCGGTCGTGGTGACGTCCCGGTACGCCGCGGCCGAGTTCGACGACGTGACCACGCCACTGGTGCGGATTCCGCTCGGCGTCGACCTGGAGACGTTCCACCCGTCACTCGGTCGGCCGGCCGATGACGGCGTACTGAAGCTCGTGCACGCCGGTCGGCTGTCCCGCGAGAAGAGCCCGCACCTGGCGGTCGCTACGGCGGCCGAGCTGCACCGGCGCGGGGTGAAGCTGCAGATGGATGTCTACGGCACCGGTCCGCACCTCGACGAGCTGCTGGAGATCGCGGGCTCGGCGCCGATCACCTTCCACGGGTACGTCGATGGTCGTCACAAACTGGCCACGCACCTGGCCGAGGCGGATATCGCCCTCTCGGTCTGCCCAGGCGAGACGTTCGGCCTCGCCGTACTGGAGGCTCTGGCCGCCGGCACGCCGGTGGTCACCGCGAACACCGGCGGCGCTCGCGAGCTGGTCGACGAGACCTGCGGCCGTTGGGGCCAAGCCAACCCGGCCGCGCTGGCGGACGCCGTACTGCAGCTGGGGCAGGTCCCCAATCGCCGAGCCGCCGCCCGCCGCCGGGCCGAGCTCTACGACTGGGACACCTGCATCCGCCACATGCTCGCCCTCCACACCCGCCTCGCCCAATCCCGCCTCGCCGCCTGACCCACAACGTCCGAAGGACCAGCGAGCGTGGTCTCCGGATCTTCGGACGTTACGTGGGCGCTACTCATAACGTCCGATGGACCAGCGAGCGTGGTCTCCGGATCTTCGGACGTTAGGTGAGGTGGTCGTAGTCGCCGCGGGTCCAGGCGGCGTGGCGATCGGCAGAACGCCGTACGACGGCCTTGGCGTCGACCGGGATGATCGAGCCGAAGTTGTTGTAGAGCCGGTCGAACTCGTACGGGTCGAGTGCGCGCGTGACCCGGTCGACGACCGCTCCGGACAGCGGGATGCGGTTCGGGTAGCTGCGCATGAAGCTCACCGAGGTGCGGTCCGGGTTGGCGAAGATCGTGTCGCCGGACAGGATCACACCCTTGCCCTCGGCACCATCCGCCCAGTGCACGACCGCGCTGCCGGGGAAATGACCGCCAGGCTGGAGAACGGTCACTCCGGGCAACGGGCTGAGTACGCCGGTCCAAGGCCGGATCACCGGGTCCTGCCGGGCCACCCACTGGGCATCCGGCTCCGACACGTAGACCGGGACATCGCCCAGCCGGTGGCTCCACTCGACCTGGACGCCGTACATGTGCGGGTGGCTGGCAACGATCGCGACCACCTCACCGAGCTCTCGGAGCCGGGCGACCGCGTCGTCGTCCACATAGCCGATCGGGTCCCACAGCAGGTTGCCCTCGGCGGTCGTCACCAGCATCGACTGCTGCCCGATCCCCACCGGCGGCTTCGACGTGACGCCGTACAGGCCTGGCTCGACCGGCTCGATGACCACCTCGGTCCCGCCTGCGGCCAGCTCCTCGAGCGTCGTCCAGTGCTGGCCGTCGGCCGGCACCCACTGCCGCTCGTCGGCACAGATCGCGCAGACCTCCACCTGTTCGGAGTGCTCGACCGCACAGGTTGCACAGATCCAGAAACTCACCGTGATCTCCCCTCCATCAGCTTGTGATCCGGACTCTCGGCGTTCAAGCCCAGTTGAAGTCAAGAACACGACAGGGTCACCGGTCGAGGGCCACTGGAGACCTGGTTGCCGGGGCCAATTGAGGGCGGCCTACGACACGCGGGAGAGCGATGTCACACCTGTCAGGACAAAAGCGCCGCGGCAGCAGGACTACCATCGAACCCGGCCGGGTTTCGCCGGGCCGAGCCGATCGCGGCAGCCGCACCGGCTCTCTTTTCCGAGATCCGATCGGAGGATCGGTTTGCCCAGCAAACCAGCCGGCACGCTCTACCGTGGCCGGGAGGGCATGTGGTCATGGGTCGCGCACCGGATCACCGGCGTGGGAATCTTCTTCTTCCTGCTCGTGCATGTGCTCGACACAGCTCTGGTCCGGGTGTCGCCGGAGGCCTACAACGAGGTCATCGGCACCTACAAGAACCCGATCGTCGGCCTCATGGAGGTCGGACTGGTCGGAGCCATCCTGTTCCACGCGTTCAACGGCATCCGGCTGATCCTGGTCGACTTCTGGGCCAAGGGCCCGCGGAACCAGCGCAAGCTGATGATCGGCGTCGGCGTGATCTGGGTCGTCCTCTTCGTGCCGTTCGTGATCCGGCACCTGACGCACGTCTTCGGAGGCTGACGAGATGAGCGACATCGCGGCTCCGCGGTCGAGCACCCGTTCCCGTTCGCTGAAGGGCGGCGGCCGGAACCGATCGGGCCAGACCAACTTCGAGCTCTACAGCTGGCTGTTCATGCGGCTGTCCGGGCTCGCACTGGTCGTCCTGGTCCTCGGCCACCTGTTCGTGAACCTGATGCTCGGCGGCGGGATCACCGCCCTCGACTTCGCCTTCGTGGCCGGCAAGTGGGCCAACCCGCTCTGGCAGGTCTGGGACCTGCTGATGCTGTGGCTGGCGATGCTGCACGGCACCAACGGGATGCGCACGATCATCAACGACTACGCCGAGAAGGACCAGACGCGGTTCTGGCTGAAGGCACTGCTGATCACGGCCTCGATCGTGGTCGTCGTCCTCGGCACCCTGGTCATCTTCACCTTCGATCCCTGCCTCGACCCCAGCAGCACGCTGTCGGTCTGCAAGTAAGGACAGCTCTCAATGCAGCGGCATCAGTACGACGTCGTCATCGTCGGCGCCGGTGGAGCCGGGATGCGCGCGGCCCTGGAGTCCAGCAAGCGGACCCGGACCGCCGTACTCACCAAGCTCTACCCGACCCGGTCGCACACCGGCGCGGCCCAGGGCGGCATGTGCGCCGCGCTGGCCAACGTCGAGGAGGACAACTGGGAGTGGCACACCTTCGACACGGTCAAGGGTGGTGACTTCCTGGTCGACCAGGACGCGGCCGAGGTGATGTGCCGCGAGGCCGTCGACGCGGTCCTCGACCTGGAGAAGATGGGCCTGCCGTTCAACCGGACCGCCGAGGGCAAGATCGACCAGCGGTTCTTCGGCGGCCACACCCGCAACCACGGCGAGGCCGTCGTACGGCGTTCCTGCTTCGCCGCGGACCGGACCGGTCACATGATCCTGCAGACGCTCTACCAGCAGTGCATCAAGCAGAACGTCGAGTTCTTCAACGAGTTCTACGTTCTCGACCTGCTGATGGTCGGCGGGCGCGCGACCGGCGTGGTCGCCTACGAGCTGGCCACCGGTGAGCTGCACATCTTCAGCGCCAAGTCGATCGTGTTCGCCTCCGGCGGGTTCGGCAAGGTCTTCCGGACCACGTCCAACGCGCACACCCTGACCGGCGACGGCATGGGCATCGTCTGGCGCAAGGGCCTGCCGCTGGAGGACATGGAGTTCTTCCAGTTCCACCCGACCGGTCTGGCCGGCCTCGGCGTACTGCTGTCGGAGGCTGCCCGCGGTGAGGGCGGCATCCTGCGCAACTCGGACAACGAACGCTTCATGGAGCGCTACGCGCCGACCGTGAAGGACCTGGCGCCCCGCGACATGGTGGCCCGCGCGATGGCCAACGAGGTCCGCGAAGGCCGCGGCTGCGGTCCGGACAAGGCGTACGTGATGCTCGACCTGACCCACCTCGAGCCCGCGCACATCGACGCCAAGCTGCCCGACATCACCGAGTTCGCCCGCACCTACCTGGGCGTCGAGCCGTACACCGAGCAGATCCCGGTCTTCCCGACCGCGCACTACGCGATGGGCGGCATCCCGACCAACATCAAGGGCGAGGCGCTGGCCAACAACGACGACGTGATCCCCGGCCTGTACGCCGCGGGTGAGGTCGCCTGCGTCTCCGTGCACGGCGCGAACCGCCTCGGCACGAACTCGCTGCTCGACATCAACGTCTTCGGCCGGCGGGCCGGCATCGCCGCCGCCGAGTACGCCGCGACCGCCGTTTTCGAGGAGCTTCCGGAGGCCCCGGAGACCTTCGTGGTCGACCTGATCGAGGGCATGCGGAACGCCGAAGGCACCGAGCGGGTGGCGGCGATCCGGACCGATCTGCAGGCCACCATGGACATCAACGCGCAGGTCTACCGGACCGAGGGCTCGCTGAAGCAGGCGCTCACCGATATCGAGGGCCTGAAGCAACGATTCGCCCAGGTATCGGTGCAGGACAAGGGCAAACGGTTCAACACCGACCTGCTGGAGGCCGTCGAGCTGGGCTTCCTGCTCGACCTGGCCGAGGTCCTGGTCGTCTCCGCACTGGCCCGCAAGGAGTCCCGCGGCGGTCACTTCCGCGAGGACTACGACAAGCGCGACGACGTGAACTTCATGCGGCACACGATGGCCTACCGGTCCGTGGACGACGAAGGCAACGTCAACATCCGGCTGGACTACAAGCCGGTCGTCCAGACTCGCTACAAGCCGATGGAGCGGAAGTACTGATGGACGTCAAGGTCAAGATCCTTCGGTACAACCCCGAGGTGCTCGACGAGTCCGAGTGGAAGACCTACTCGGTCACTCTGCTGCCCGGCGACCGGGTCCTGGACGCGCTGCACAAGATCAAGTGGGAGCAGGACGGCACCCTGACCTTCCGCCGCTCCTGCGCGCACGGCGTCTGCGGTTCGGACGCGATGCGGATCAACGGCCGCAACCGGCTGGCCTGCAAGACGCTGATCAAGGACCTGAACCCGGACAAGGAGATCACCGTCGAGCCCATCAAGGGCCTGCCGGTGCTCAAGGACCTGGTCGTCGACATGGAGCCGTTCTTCGACGCGTACCGCTCGATCATGCCGTTCCTGGTCACCAGCGGCCACGAGCCGACCCGCGAGCGGATCCAGTCCCAGGCCGACCGGGAACGCTTCGACGACACCACGAAGTGCATCCTCTGCGCCGCGTGTACCACGTCCTGCCCGGTCTTCTGGTCCGACGGCCAGTACTTCGGCCCCCAGGCCATCGTCGGCGCGCACCGCTTCATCTTCGACAGCCGCGACGAAGGCACCGAACAGCGCCTCGAGATCCTGAACGACAAGGAAGGCGTCTGGCGCTGCCGGACCACCTTCAACTGCACCGACGCCTGCCCCCGCGGCATCGAGGTCACCAAGGCCATCCAGGAAGTCAAGCGAGCCCTGATCTTCCGCCGCGTCTGACCACGCCTTTCCCCCAGCCTCTGCCCACCCCCCGGGCAGAGGCTGTCCCCTTTCCCCCGCCCCTCCCACCCCGCGCCCAATGGTGGGTCGGCCGCTCTTTGTGCACGGGATCCAGCTTTGGGCACCCACCAACCACTTCCCCGCCCCGAAAATGACTGGTGGGTTCTCAAAGATGCGGCTTGTGCACAAGGGTGCGGTGGCTGCTCTTTGGGCGCGAGGGCGGGGAGTGGGCGAGTTGGAGGGGTCAGGCGAGGTGGTGGGTTTGGGCTAGGTGGAGGAGGGCGGCGCCGGCGGCTTGCATGGGTTGGTGGTGGACGTAGTCGTTGATCGTGTCGGCGGTGAAGGGTTGGGGGGTCAGGACGCGGCCTTCGTCGTTCGCGTCGACCAGGCCGGCGAACAGTTGGTCGAAGAGGGGTGCGTCGATCGACAGGACGGTCAGTAGGTCGGTCGCGAAGGTGAGTGGGTCGACTCCGAGGCCGACGCAGTACGCGCGGACCGATCCATCGTCCAGCCCCGCGGACAGACGTGCCGCGAACGGCCACTCGTCGTACTCGATCGGTACGTTCTCGCTGCCGTAGTCCTCCGACTCGCCGAGGAGCTCTTCGGCCAGCTCGCGAACGACGTTTCGCCAGAGCGAGAAGTCGTGTCGCTCGTTCCACGGGGCGTCCGCGCTCGGCTGGAAGATGCCGACGGGCACGACCTGGTAGAGGCCGCCGGCGTGTCCGACCTTCGCCGGATCGCGCCAGTGCAGAAAGAACGTGGACTGCCCGGTACGGCGATCCGCGCGGATGGTGAGCGTGCTGATCGCGACGTTCGTCGGCCGGTTCGACACATCCCACGGATCGCCGATGGCAGCTCGGAGGCCTCCCGCTTGGGCCGCATACTCATGAGCTGCGGCTTCTCCGGTATTGATGCTGTCGAAGTACGTGCCGCGGCCAAAGCGCAGTACGGGATGTGCTCCAGCCAGGTCCGCCGACAGCAACCGATAGGTCGGCCGGTCCTCGAACACAGCCGGTGGCGCCAATTCCCGCATCGCCTCCGCGTACGACGCGAAACCGGGCGGCAGGGATTCCAGGCCAACACCTGTCACTCCGGTGAAGACCGCACCGGGGTCGAACTCGAGGCCGACCGACGTCAGCGGGATCGGCTCGGCGGGGATCCAGGACGCCGGCGCGAGCAACGGCGTACCGGCCACGCGACGCTCCACCGGATACCCATCAGCCGCCTCGACGGCCAGCCGATACCGGTTCTCGACGAGCTGACGCCGTACCTCGAGCCACATGGGGTGAATGCTCTCATTGCGGGCCGACTGTGATCTGGGCCACATTCGGCAACCTGGTCCTACCCGCTGGGAGTCGTGCGGGCAGAGGCTAGGAGCTGACTGGGGGTCGCGATGGAAAGCCTGCGTGAGGTGTACGACGGCTGCTACCGCCGCCTGGTCGGTCAGCTCTACGGCCTGTGCGGCAACCTGACCGAAGCCGAGGACGCCGTCCAGGAAGCCTTCGTCCGGGCGATCGAGAAACCACACCGATTCGCCCAGGTCGACAACCCCGAAGCCTGGCTCCGGATGGTCGCCGTGAACATCGCCCGCAGCCGCTTCCGCCGTACCAGCACCTTTCACCGCATCATCAGCCGGACCGGCCCGCCTCCGGACTCCGTCCCCGGCCTGTCGCCCGACCATGTCGCCCTCGTCGAGGCCCTCCGCCGCCTCCCCTGGGACCAACGCGAAGCCATCACCCTGCACCACATCGTCGACCTCCCGGTCCGCGAGATCGCCGCCCAACTAGGCATCCCCGAGGGAACCGTGAAAGCCCGCCTCGCCCGCGGCCGAGCCCGCCTGGCACCCCTGATGCAGGTCTTCACCGAGGAGGTGGACCATGTCTGACCTCAAGGACCTCGCCTTCACCGTCCAGCAATCTGTGGACGTCCCGCCCTTCGAATCCCTCACCCGCCGAGCCACCCACCGTCGCAACCGCCGCCGGGTCTCCGTCGCGGCTACCGTCTCCGCGGTCGTGGCCGCCGTGCTGATCGTCGGAACGCTTTCGGGCGGAAGCTCCCGGACACTTCCGATCGCGCCGCAGCCGACTGTGTCGATGTCGGATCGCGACGGCGAGGTGCTGGTCAACAACCCCAACTCCAACGTGGAGTCCTTCGCGGCGACCGACAGCACCCACTGGGCCGCGGCCTGGGTGCGCTGTCCGAACAACGACTGCGCGAGCGCGGCTGTGCTGAGCTCGAACGGCAGGAAGGCGTACACCCCAGTGCGCTCGGGCAGCTGGGCGACTTTGGTGGCAGACAAGGAGCCGATCGCGGTCTACGGCCCCAATGTGCCTGCGCCCGTAGGGGACGATGACCCGCCCGGCGACGGCTTGCTGGTACGCCTTACCGACCAGGGGCCGGTGCGGACCGCCTTGCGTTATCTGCCGCCGACTCGAACCTGGGAGGAGGGTGAGCTGGTCACCGACAAGGTCATGCCAGGTGTGCTCGTCGTTCTCAACCTGAAGAAGTCGACCTTGCGGCGGTTGGACCTTCCCGGCTCTGCTGATGGATCAACGGCGTCGCGGTCGCCGATTCAGGACAGCACCGGACGATGGTGGTTCCTCGGCGGCCGCGGGCCGGACAGGATGCTCTGGACCGATGACCGCGGGAAGTCTTGGCACCACGAAGTACTCGACCCGAACCATGCAGGCACTTGGCTCGCGGTCAGCGGGAACGGCCGGACCGTTGTGGCGACGTCCACGTCGGCGATGACCGGCGACAACTGGCTGCAACGACTTGAGATGCTGAAGGTCTCGACGGATGCCGGAGCGAGCTGGCGCACGGTCTCCGGTCTCCCGTACGCCATCGACGGCAACGCGGCCGCACTGGACGACGGCACCGTGCTCCTGCCCGGCCAGCAGCTCGACGAGCATCGCACCTCGCTGTACACCATCTCCGGAGGCCAGGTTCGAGCGAAGGATTCCGGGCCACAGTTCCTGGACGGCTTCGCAGGTGGGCCGGGCCTCTTGTACGGCGTCGTGGCCGCCCAGCCGGCGGGAGCGATGGATCAGGTGGCGCTCAGCACGGATCGCGGGAAGAGCTGGGACTACCTGGAACCGCGTTAGGCGCTCAGTAGTTGGGCGAGTTGCATCGCCACGTAGAACGACCGTAAGAGGGCTGTGGCGGGTGGGGCTTCGGCTTCGGCGGGGAAGGTTGTGAAGCCGATGGCTCGGAGGGCTTGGTGGCGGCGGGCTAGTTCGGTGGTGAAGGCGCCGGCGGAGGTGGCTCCGGTGCCTCGTTCGGCTTGGCGGAGTAGCCAATGGCGTAGGTCCAGGAGGGGGCGTGGGGGTGCGGGGGCGGGGTTGGGTGGCTCGGGGATGGGTGGAGTGGAGCGGAGGTTGTCGGCGGGGGCGAAGTGGAGGGGGACGACTGCGCTGCCGGGTGGGGCGGTGGGGTGGAGGAGGCTCAGGGGCTCGGCGATTGGGCCGTTGGGGGTTCGGGTGAGTCTGGCGACGATGCGGGTGCCAGGCTCGGGTGGGGCCAGGGATTCGAGGTGGGCGATTGCTTGCCGGGTCTCGGCGGCGTAGCGAATGCGTAGTGGAAGCATGTGGCCTTCGGCGTCGGCGACTGGCCAGTCGAGGTACTGCTGGGGCTCATTGAAGTAGGGCGTGCCGAAGTCGGAGGGTGCGAGCACGAGCCAGGGACGCGCCGGACCGTCCTGGTCCAGCAGACTGGTCGGCTCCGGTACGGCGAGATCGGCCCAGCTCGTCAGCACCGGGATCGCGGCCGCCAGCTCGGCGCCTGACAGGTCTTCGGACATGGCATGCGTGCTGTCCACGCCGGACAGTCGGCCGTTCGCAGTGATGCGGGCGTTGGTCAGCCGGACCCGCGCACCAGTCGCCTCGGCCGGACTCCCGAGGCCGCTCCAAGGTCCGGGCATGCTGTAGCGCCCGCGCGGATCGAACAGAACACCGGCCGGTCGCGTATCCGTCCAGGTCACAAACTCCTGGGCGTCCACGGACCACAGCACCATCGTCAGTCCGGCGTACCCAGATGCGGTCCGCCACGGCACCGCACCGACGCCGATGAGCTCTTGCCGTCCAGCCACATCGAACCGCCCGCGCGCAGTCCCGACCAGGCGCGGCACATCACCGATCGACGCCAGCGCGGTCACCAGCGCGTACGTCGTTGCGAGCTGCTCCAACAGGCGTTCCTCGTCAGCCTGCGCCGACCGTGCCAGAGCCCACTCGATCTGCCCGGTCATCCCGCGGAGCATGCCGGCGAGGCGGTAGTACTCCGCGCCTTGGGCCGAGACGGTCAGCGTTTCGTACCGTTGCCGCAGCGACTCCGACAGATGCGCGACGCCGAGGCCGACCGTGTCACCCACCAACTGTTCGACGGCCGCACGAACTGCCGTCCGCCGATCCACGGCTCCTGGCGCAGGCCCAGCAGCTTCGCGGCGCCGTACGGGCTCGAGGTCGATCCCGTTCGCGCGCTGATACGCCAGTACGACGGCCACCTGGTACCGCTCGGCGTTCGGCAGCTTGACGTCGGGAACGAGCCCCGCGATCCCACCGCCCATCGAGTGGAAGGTCACCCGCGGACTCGTCAGCGAGAGCAGCAGATGCCGGCCGTGCTCGACCCGAAAACCCTCGTCGCCGAGATCCTCGACGTACTCCCGGGCCCAGCGATAGACCGCCGTCCCCGCGAAACCCCTCAGTTCTCCAGGGGCCAAGGGCAACAAATCTGCGCCAGGCACCGCTTCGTCGACACCAGTCTCGGCGCCGATCCAGAGACCGGCGGCGAGGATGTGCTGGCAGACCGTCCCGCTCGGGCACGTGCAGGTCGCCGTAGCCGGCCCGGCCGCGCCGAACCCGACCGTCTCCACCCCAACCTTGACCGTCAGCAGTTCAGGGCCTTCGGCAACAATCTCCGGACTGACCCGCTCGAGATCCTTCCGCGCCCGGCGGAGCAACCCGCGGGACGCGAGCGCGGCCCAGGCATCATCGTCGTACCTCTGCAGGACGTCGCGGATCGTCATCCGGTCACCTCGACCAGCCACGAGGCCAGCTGCCCCGGCGTCAGCGCGGCGATCTCCATCCCCTCGTCGGCCAGTTGCCCGGCCATGACCTTGTCGTACGCCGGTGCCGCCTCCCCGTCGAGTGCTGCCAGCCCGAGCAGCTTCACCCGAGCTGCGGCCAGCTCGCGGACCGCACGGATCAGGTTGGAAGGCGGGCCGCCCTCGCAGAAGTCGGTGACTAGGACGAGGACGGTACGCAACGGGTTCTCGACGAGCTGGGCGCAGTAGCGGACGGCTTGCGCGATGTCGGTGCCGCCACCGAGCTGGACCCGCATCAGGATGTCGACCGGATCGTCGGCGTGCTCCGACAGATCGACGACCGAGGTGTCGAAGACGACCAGCCGGATCCGGAACGCCGGCAGCCCGGACAGGATGCCGGCCATCACCGCGCTGTGGATCACGGAACCGACCATGCTGCCGCTCTGGTCGACGCACACGATGATGTCCCACGGCAGTCGACGGGCGTTGCGCTGGAAGAACAGCACCTCGGCGAGGACGAGCCGTTGTCCTTCCGGATCGTAGTTCCGCAGGTTGCGCCGGATGGTCCCGCGCGGGTCGAAGTTGGCGGCGATCGCGAGCGGCGAGTGCCGGTGCTGGTTCAGCCGGCCGGCCATCGCAGCGCGCACCTCCATCTCCAAGCGGCGGCGCAGCTCGTCGATCACCTGCTGGATGATCCGCCGAGCCACAGCCAGGGTCTCCTCCCCCATGTGGCCCTTCAGCGCGAGCAACGTCTTCAGCAGGCCGATGTCGGGTTCGAGCCGCTCCAACAGCTCTGGATCCGTGACGAGCTCAGTCAGCCCGTAGCGGTCGAGGGCGTGCCGCTCGACGATCTCCACGGTCTCCCGCGGGAACAGCTCGCGCACCTCGGACAGCCACGTGACCAACGCCGGTGCCGACGGGCCACTCCCGCCTGACCCCAGCCCCGACATACCGCCACCAGCTCCTCCGGCGCCTCCTCCAGCCCCACCGCCGCCAGCGCCAGGGCCGCCCGCACCCTGGCCGTTCCCACCGGGCTCGCGGACGCCGCGACCGCCGTACTCCCGGCCATAGAGGTAGTCGAGCGCAGCCTCCATCCGCGCCTGCTCGCTCCCGGCGGGAGCCTCGCCCAGTTGGCCCTTCGCGTAGCGCCCCAACACCAGCCGCCACCGCTCCAGCTCCGCACTCACGACGCCTCACCGCCCCACGCCGCGAGACCGTCACGAGCGAGCAATGTTAGTGCCTGCTCTGAGACAGCCAGATGCCGATCGACTTCCTCAGCAGTCGCACCGCCGGTCGTCAGCGGCCCGAATTCCGTCAGCCCCTTCAGCGTCGCCACGACCTTCGCCACCCGATCCGTCTCAACCGGTGTCAGGTCCGCGAACGCCAGCCTCAGCTCGGGCAGATGCCGCACGAACGTCGCCCGATCCCACTCCGTCAGCCGCCGATCCAGCTCAGCCAGCAGCCGCTCCTCCTGCCAGGCCGCCTCCCGCGCAGTCAGCAGCACACCGGCCAGAAACGCGACTCCGTCCTCCGCAGGCATGCCTCCGGCCAAGTGACCAGTCACCCGACCGACCACCTCAGCAGCCCCGGCCCGGCCGGCAGAGTACGCGATCCCGGTCGCCGCACCGCGCACGAACACCATGCCGTGCCCGGCCGAAACGTGGTCGATGAGCTCCCAGAAGAGGCCGGCGTCCAGCCCGTGGCCGGTCCCGGAGACCACCAGATCGCGCAGCCGAACCAGCGCCTCCGCAGTCGGCTTGGCCTCACCGTTCAGCTGGCGCCCCAAATACAGCGCTCGCTCGTACGTCGTTCGCACCAGCGCGACCAGGTCATCCCCGAGCGAGCGCGCCTCGAGCGGCTCGAGCGCCTCCCAGAGCAACGCCAACTGCGTCACCGTCGTGGCCACCCCGGGGAACGAGGCGTCCGCCCCGACCCGCTCCCGGACCAGCTCCAGCGTCTCGCCTACCTGCTCGTGGAGGCCGAGCACACAGGCCTGGATGAGCAGCGCGGCCGCCTTCGGCGCACCAAGATTCGTCGTACGGCGGGTGGCCAGCAGCTCGGCGAATCGGGTGGCGACCGCGGTCGGCACGGTCGATCCGTAGACCGATGCCTCGACCAACGCGCCTTCGACCACCGGCGACCAGGCGTAGTCCCATTTCTCGTGCAGCCTGCCCAGGCCGGAGCCGTGCACGAAGTTGGGTCCCGCGGTCCGGATCGCCACTGATGAGCCGAGCAACGTCAGACCGTGCAGCAGCCGCGAGGTCTCGCGGTGCGCCGCGCTCCGGTAGAGGTCGAGCGAGACGCTCTGCCGACCGGGCTCATCGATCCGCAACCGTTGACCTCGGAGCCGTCGCCGGGCGTCCTCAACGAGCGGTGTCAGGCCGGCGCCGGGTGGCAGCTCACCCATCGCGTCGCCGGTCAACGTCAACCGGCAGGCGGCCTTGATCAGGAGCCCTTCGATCTCGATATCGCCTTTGACGAAACAGCTCTGCACCGCGTCCAGCAAGTCGCTGCGCAGCGGCGCCGGCCGCTCCCGCAAGGTCGCGAGCCGCACCGCCTGCTCGAACGCCGCAGCAACGGAAGGCAGCGGCAACGGGATCTGATGGCGGTCCCGCAGCTCGGAACTGATGTCCAGCAACGCGGTCAGCGTCGCGGCGACCCGCGGATGCTGATCGGTCGGCGGATCGATGAGGTTCTGCCAGAGGCGTTGATGCCAGGCGGGCGATGTCATCCCCGCGCCATACCCATTCAGCCGCTCGAGCCGCTCGAACGTGTACCGAATGAGCGCGGAGTCCCCGGTCACACCCTTGACGTCAATGACCGGCCGCTCCACGGCACCGGCGAGCAGCTCCGGCAGGACTACCCCGTGAAAGCCACCGACCACCACGAGCACCGGCCCATCGGACGGGCCACGGGCCGCTAGCGCCTCGCGAATCTGCCACGCCATCTCGGCTTCCCGCAGCGTCGTCCCGTCGGCGGCGAGCTCGGTCTCGCTCTGGTCCGCGCGCGCCAGCAGACAGTACGCCGCCATCCGTGCAATCTGCTCGGCCGGATCCATTACCCCGGCATCCGACTCGAAGAGCAGCTCCCAGAGATCCTCGTCATCGCTACAACCCAGGCGCTTCGCCAAGAGCTCCAGACTTCGGCTGTGCCGGAAGTGCCGCTCGTCGAGCAGGGACAGACCTTCCGAGCGTTCCCCCGGCTTCCCGTCCTCCACCAACTGCTGCTCGGAGAGATCGAGGTCGATGAACCGGCTCGGGATGCCTGCAGCCGCTGCCTCGCGCAGCGCCACGAGCTCCGGCGAGTAGTCGCAGAACGGGAAATACGCCGCCCAGCGATCGGCTCCGCGCGAGGCATAGCTGTAGACCGCCAACGGCATCCGCGCCTTCTCGTGCGTCAGCAGCGGGATCAACGGCGTGAACGCGCGCGGTCCCTCCACCAGTACGGCGCTGGGCCGCCGGTCGCGCATCAACCGCCGTACAAGCAGTGCGCAGGCAGGGCTGTGATGCCGCACGGGCACGACGATCAGCTCGTCGCGCACCAGGGTCGCGGCGAGCTCACGCACCTCCTCGGTGGTCAACGTGGGGCTGGGCATCCTGGTGTCCTCAGCGTTCGAGCTCGTGCCGGGTCGTGTGGAACTGACGCCAGGACGGACTCGCCTGGGCCCGCTGCTTCACGACGATGTCGAAGTAGTGCCGAAGCTTCTTGCCGTCGTCGGGGTTGTCCTTGAGCACCGTGCCGATCAGTTGCCGGGCGATATGCTCCCCACCGATCTCCCCAGTCCCGAAGTACTGCGCGTCCAGACCGGCCGCGAACCCGACCGCGACCGCCTCGGCCGACGACAGCACCGCGCTCGGCCGCTCGATCACCGTGCCCTCGGTGGTCACGCCGTCGCGCAGGTCGTGGAACGCCGTGACCAGCAGAGTCACAACATCATCGGTCAGCCGAGCCTCGACACTCGCCTGCTCCAGCAGGGCTGCGGTCTGCTGTTTGATCAGCGCCTCCTCCAGCCGCCGGTCCGCGATCGGCCGGACGGTCTCGAAATTGAACCGTCGCTTCAGTGCGCTCGACATCTCGTGCACGCCGCGGTCGCGCAGGTTCGCGGTGGCGAGGACGTTGAACCCGCGCTCGGCGAAGACGGTCGACTCGGAACCCGCCAGCTCCGGCACGTGGATCACCTTGTCGGACAGCAGGCCGATCAGGACGTCCTGGATCTCCGGCTGGACGCGGGTCACCTCCTCGAACCGGCACACCTTGCCCAGCTCGACGGCCTGATACATCGGCCCCTTCACCAGCGCTCGTTGGCTCGGCCCCTCGGCGAGCAGCAGCGCGTAGTTCCACGAGTAGGTGATCTGGTCCTCAGTGGTCCCGGACGTGCCCTGAACTGTGCAGGTCGAGTCACCACCGATCGCTGCCGCGAACAACTCGGACAGCATCGACTTCGCCGTACCGGGCTCTCCCACAAGTAGCAGACCGCGGTTGCTCATCAGCGTGACCACGCAGCGGTCCACCAAGGCGTCGTCACCGTAGAACTTCTGCCGGACATCGAGCGCCGGGTCGCCGAGCACGAACCGCCGGACCGCGCGCGGCGACAGCTGCCAGCCGGACGGCCGCGGCCCGTCGTCCGCCGCAGTCAGCCGGGCCAGCTCACCGGCGTACACCACCTCGGCGGGCTCGCGCAGAATCGTTGCCTTGTGCATCAGTACTCCGACTTCTTTTCCCAGTCCGGATCGAACCCGGAGCCGTCCGCTGCCATCAACCGGACATCGTTGTACGCCTCGGACAGCAGCACGGCCGGTACGTCGCCCAGCCGCAGCAGCACGCCACCGCCGTACCGATCGTCGGTCACCCGAACCACGTGGAGGTCGCGCAAGGCCACCGGACGGTTCTCCTCCGGCACGAAGTTGCCGGTGAAGTTGACGACGATCGTCAGCCCGATGGACGCGAACCGCTTCTCATACTCGTAGAACCAGCCCGCGTCCTGCGGTGTGCCGCGCTGATATCCCAGCTTCCCGGTCCGGCCGCGCAGGGTGAACGCCTCTACGATGTGCCCCTCGAAGTCACCGATCCGCTGATCGTCCGCACGCTCCGGCGGCAGCCGGAAGACGCCCTTCCCGAACTGCTGGAACAGCGGCACCACCTCGTAATCGGCGAAGTGCCGCTGCCAACTCTGTACGACGTCCTCCGCCAGCAACGTGTCATGCGCGAGCCGGACCACCGCATCGTCCGCGAGCTCCACCGGGTCGTCATCGGCATCGGTCAGGGTGCCGTCCTCGAGTGGCCGGAACACGATCTTGTCGTCAGCGATCCAGGCCAGCCGCTGCAGCAACCGACGCATGATGGGGTGCCCGTTCAGATACCGCTGCCAGTCGGCAGCAGGCCAGGTCCGCTCGGTGCACAGGGCCTCATACAGGCGGTTGCTCTGCAACTCCACCACGGACTTCAGCTCACGCTTCGCCGCTGTCAGCGTCTTCTTCGCAGCTTTGACGGCGTCCTCGTCGTCCGACTGCCGCGCGGCCGGCAGCGCCTTGATCGTCTTGCCCTCGGGCGAAATCAGGCTGATGGTCAAATCCGGCTGCAACTCCGCGATGAACACGCGATCGCCGTACGAGAGCTCGATCCGCCCCTCGTCGTCGAACCCGGCCACCGGAACGCTCCGGTCGGCCAACTCGTCGACGGTCCACCCGTTCCGCTCCGCCAAGGCCGTCGCCTGCCGCGTCGCCTCGTCCTGGAACGCCTTCGTCCGGAACCGGGACCCGATCGACAGCATCAACTGGATCGCACTCGGATGGTCGATCCACGCCAGCATCCCGATCAACGCCTTGCCCTGCGACGCCCGAGTCCCGAACCACTGCTTCAAATACCGCCCCACCGGCGCAGCCGCACCGGCCCCCGCGCAAGCCGCGACGATGGCCAAGATCCCCTTGGACGAAGCCGCCGACCCCGCCAGCTGAGCGCTCGTCGAAGTCAACAGCCGCCCCGCGATATCCGCCTGGCTCAACCCGAACAACGGATCGTCGCCGTAGTGCTGCGGATGAAGCGAATGCCACCGGTAGCGGTTCGCCGCCTCCTGCTCGGCCCGTCGCATTGCCTCGTCGGCGGAAATCACCGCAACGTCCTGCGCCAACCACGCCTCCAGCAGATACTGCCCAAGCACCTCTCGCTCGTCCGGCACCAACAGCCCGCAGTACTTGCGCAGCATCACGTTGGGCTCCGACGACTTGGTCTTGACCGCCTGCACCGCAAGCCACTGCAGCACGGACCGCGGCACCTCGTCACCACTGTCCGACCAATGCACAACCGGCACGAGCTCCCAGTTCAGCCAGGCAAGATCTTTCGGCAACCCCTTGGCCAGCCCAGTCTCAGCCTGCCGGGCAAGCACCTCCCGGTCGAGATACTCCTCGATCGGCCGCCCCAGCGACTCCAGCGCGTCAAGCAACGCACCCTTGACGAGGTCGTTCTTCTCCCTACCGACCGCAGCCTCCAACGCCGGCACCGCAGCCTGGAACTCCAACCGCTGCAACCACTGCGCAGCGACCATCCGAACCTCGGCCTTCCCGGTGCTCAAGGCACCAACGGCAAACTCCTCGAACCCATCGACCTTCGCCAGCACATCCTGCGCCGGCCGTCGCTGCGCCTTGCGCGACCCCACCGCCAGCTCCATCAGAGCTTCGACCGCCACCTTCGGCAAGACCGGCAGGGTTGCCAGGGCGCGAAAGACCCCGTCATCGTCCTCAGGCCAGTCACCGCTCCGCTGCAGCATCTCGAGGAGATGCGGCAACACCGTCTGAATGAATGGCGCAACCGCCTCGTCGGGCCAGTCGCGACCGAGGACAGCGCGATAGCGCGCCGTGTACCGCTCGAGAACCGCGGTGCGCCCGTCCAGGCCGGCGGCGTCCAGCAATGCCGCAAGTTCCGGCAAGGTCGGATGCCCCGTCTCGTGGAAGAACCGGCTGTAGAGATTCACTGTGTCCGCGGTGAGCGCCGTCTTGTAGCCCCCTTCCACCAGCAGATCGAGCGCGGCGTAGATGGCAGTCGTCAGCACTGGGCCGAGTGCTGCGACCTGCGGGCCGAGCACGTACCGCGCCCAGACGTGCGGCCTTTGGACCAGCGGCCGCCCGGGAGCCAGATAGCCGGTCTCCAAGGTCTCGAGCAGGCGCCGAAGATCCGCCTCCACCAGCTTCCGCTCGCCGTACATGTTCTGATGGTCCGGCGGCGGCGTGGCGAAGAGCATCTCCAGCCGGCCTCGGAGTTCGTCGGTGAGCGGTACCCGGAGATCGATCGACGGTAGCGACTGGGCGTCCACGAGACCGGCAGGGTCGTCCGGCGGCGCCCAGAGGGTCGCCAGGTCACGGACGTTCGCCGACCGGTCCCCCGCGGCACGCTCGAGTGCCCACTGGCGCAATGTCCTGTCTTCCGTGGCCCAGAGCAACTTCAACGCCTGAAGCCGCTGCTCCGATGTGCCACGCTCAGCCAGCTTGCGGATTTCGTAGGTGACACCGGGGACGTCCAGCAACGGCTTGGCGGAGTCGCGGGCCGCCACGCTGGAGGAGACCGCCGCACCCGCAATCTCCGGCGCGAAGGGCGCCAATGTCCTCGGCGGCAGCGGCCGGGGCGACCGCAACATGCGCAGCATCGATCGCTGGCCGCCGACCTTGTCGATCTCGATGGCTGCCCGCAGGGCCGCGGTGTGGCGGCGGACGGCATCCTCGTAGCCGCTCATCGCGCGAACAGCCGTCACCCGATGGTCCGGGAACTCGCCCGGGGCGTTGAGCGGTGTCCGGACCGCCGCCACCAGCACCGATGCCGGATCGAGGCCGCCGGCCGTGAGGACGCGCTCGAGCCAGGGGTGGTCGATACCGGCAACGATGTGTGTCGCCGAGATCCAGTGGCCGTAGAACACGTTCCCGAGGTGGAGGAGGAGCGCCTCCGGCCAGATCGGCCGCCCCACGAGATCAGGCGGTGTGTGCTCCGGCGTACCCGCCAGTGCGGCTGTCAGCAGATTCGCCCAGCGAAGTACAACCTCGTCGGGCATCTCCGGCAGCAGACCGGCGAACACGACGAGGGCATCGCGTGCCGGCGAGTTATCGACGTAGTGGCCGACAACGGCGAGGTGCAGCGCGGCCTGGTACGACGCGACGTCCTGCAGAACCGACGTCGAGCCGCCGGTCAACACGTGCTCGGCCAATGCCTGTTGCAACTGGGCGTCGCCACCAGCCACCGGCCCCATCGCCGTGTACAACGCGTTCGCGGCCCCCGCTGGAACCTGTGCGCTTTCTGTCATTGCATCCCACCCCAGGTGTGCGGCTCGCTCAGCGGCCGGTCTTTGTTTGCCAGTTCGGGTCGAAGCCGGTGCCGTCGGCGGCTAAATGGCGGAGGTCGTTGTAGGCCTCGGCGAGGAGCACCGGTGGTACGTCGGCCAGGCGGAGCGCGGCCGAGCGGTTGGTCGTTGAGCGGATGGCCAGCTCGGTCAGGGCCACGGTGTTGTTCTCTTCGGGCAGGGTGTTGCCGGTGAAGTTGAGCTCCACGGTGAGGCCGAGGGAGAGCAGGCGTTTCTCGTAGGAGTAGAACCAGGCACCGTCACCGGTCTCGCCTCGGGTGTAGCCGAGCTTCGTGGCGCGGCCGCGGAGGGCGAAGGCTTCGACGAGATGACCTTCGAAGTCGCGGAGTGCTTTGTCGCCCGCCTGCTCGGCGGGCAGCTTGAAGCGGCCGCGGCCGAACTGCACGAAGAGCGGAACGACCTCGTAGTCGGCGAAGTGCTGCTGCCAGCTGCTCACCACGTCGTCGGGGAGCAGCGTGTCGTGGGCGAGAGTGATCACCGAGTCAGGGGCGAGCTTGACCGGGTTGTCGTCGGCATCGGTCAACGAGCCGTCATCCAGTGGGCGGAACACCGTCGTACCATCGGCCAACCAGGCCAGGCGCTGGACGAGCCGGCGGAGAATCGGGTGTTCGTTGAGATACAGCTGCCAATCGGCGGCTGTCCACGTTCGCCCGGTGCACAACGCCTCGTACAGGCGGTTGGTCTGCGCCTGCACGATCGTCTTGAGCTCGCGCTTCGCGGCCGAGAACGCCTTCTTGGCGGACTGCACCTCGGCCTCGTCATCGGATTGTCGAGGAGCCGGAAGCGCCTTGATGCGCTTGCCTTCCGGGTCGGTGAGCCCGACGGTCAAGTCGGTCTGCAGCTCCGCCACAAAGGCCCGGCTGCCGAACGACAACTCCAGTCGCCCGTCCTCGTCGAAGCCGGCATACGGAACCGTCCGGTCGGCGAGCTCGTCGAGGGTCCAGCCCTTCCGCTCCGCCAGCGCGGCGGCCTGCTGGACCGCCTCCTCCTGGATCCCCTTGGTGCGGAACCGCGAAGCCACCGCCAACATCACCTGTGTGGCACTCGGATGCTCCGTCCAAGCCAGCATCACCACCAACGCCTTGCACTGCGCGGCGCGCGTCCCGTACCACTCCTTCAGGTACGGCGCTGTGATCGCCCCGACCGCCTCCCCCGAACACGCGGCCACGACCGCGAGCAACCCCTTCGACGCGATCGCCGACCCAGCCGGCTGCCGAAGGAAGTCCGGCAGGAGGCGCTCGATCATCTCGTCCCGCGACAAGCCGGCCAGCGCATAGCCAGAGATGTCGATCGGCTGGCCGGTCACGTAGTTCTGCGGTTGGCTGTTCAGGTAGTTATGCCACCAGCCCGCGTCCTGCGCGGCCAGTTGCCAGGCCTCTTGCTGGCTGATCGGCTTGGTGTCCTGGGCGATCCAGGCCGTCAGCAGGTATCGACCGAGCTCGTTGCGTTCGCCCGGCACGAACAAACCGGCGTACGTGCGGAGCAGAGCACCGGGCTCGGGAGATTTCGCCTTCACTGCTTGGTTGACCAGCCACTGCAGCACGGGCAGCGGCACGACGTCACCCGTGTCGGCCCAGTGGACGGTAGGCAGCGAGTCCCACGTCAACCACTGGATGTCCTTGTGCACGCCCTTCGCCACTGCACGATTTGCCTCGTGCAGCAAGGCATCGCGGTCAACGTACTTCTCCACCGGCCGGCCGAACGCCTGCAAGGCATCGAGGAACGCGGCCTTGGCCAGGTCGTTCTTCTCCTTGGTCAGCGCGGCCTCCAGCGCCGGCACCGCCTGCGGATAGGCCAGCCGCTGCAACCACTCCGCCGCTACCGCGCGCACGCCGGCCTGGCTGTTGCCCAACGCGTCGACGATCCGCTCTCCGATGCCAGGCACATTCGCGAGCAGGTCCTGCGATTCCCGACGGTATGTCTTCTGCTGGCGCAACCCCAGCCGAGCGAGCGCGTCGACACCCTCGGGCGGCATCTCCGGCAACGACTCGAGCGCATGGAAGATGGCGTCGTCGTCGCTGTACCAGGTCTCCGACGACTCGAGCAGAGCGAGATATTCGGTCAAGGCATAGCTGGCGAACGGTGCGATCGCCTCGACCGGCCAGGTGTCCCGCAACCCGAAATAGCTCGCTCGGTCCCATCTCGTCACCAGCCTGCGCCCGTCGACGCCGACGGCGTCGAGTAGCTGCGCGATCTCCAGCGGCTCCGGCCGTCCGGTCGCTTGGTAGCAACGCTGGTAGAGCCACATCGCTTCGTTGGACAGGCCTCCGGACGGATGCAGGAGGTTGGTGCGCGCCAGTAGCACGGTCGTCACGACCGGCCCGATCGAGACAACGTGATCGTGCAGGACCCGGCGGACCCACCACTCATCCAGCCGGGCGCCTTCGGGCCGGATGCCGAAGACCACGCCGGATTCGAGGGTGTCGAGGACCGGTTGCAGCTCGTCGTCAGTCATCGTGAGGCGACGGCCGCGGTCCTCGAAGGATGCACCCTCGGCGCAGATCAGGCGTAGCTCCTCGCGCAGCTCCGGTGTCATCCGGACCCGGAGGCTCACCGGCGCGGGCACCTCGTCGGAGTCGTCGTCCGACGCGGTCTCGTTGGCCTCCCAGACAGCGGCGAGTGCGCGCACACTGGCGGCGCGATCCGCAGCCGCGCGCTCACTGGCCCAGCGCTGCTGATCCAGGTCATTAGTTGCCCAGAGCACCTTCAGGATCCGGATGCGCTGGGCCGGCTTCGCGCTGTCGACCTGACTCCGGAGTTGATCGGCGACGCCCTCGACCACCAGCAAGGGCTCGGCGGCGATCCGCACCTTCTCAGCCGATGACAACGCGATCCGCGCGATCTCCGGCGCGAAGGCGACGAGCGTATCGGCGGACAACGGCAGCAGCATGTCGAGCACCATCTGCTGCTCGTCCGGTGTGTCCAGCACAAGGGATGCTCTGACCACGTCGGTATGACGGCGGACGGCGTCGTCGTAGCCGCGGAGCGCCCGAACGACCCTGCAGCGATCCGGCAGATATGGAGCCGGGGAGCTCAGGTGGCCACGGAACGCCCAGACCATGAGCTGTGCGGGATCAAGCCGCCACGCGACAAGCAACTGCTCCAACTGGAGATGGTCCAGCCCGACAACGAGCCCCTCGTCGGGCTCCGGCCAGAGAGCGGCGAGCTGGACCAGCAGCGCGTCGATGCCGTGGTTCGGATCGAACTGCACGGCCAATCCGTACTCCGGCATGGTGGAGAGGACCGCGCCCAGCAACGAGATCCAGCGGTGCACGACGTCGTACGGCAGGCGGTCCAGGCCGACGACGAACCTGGTCAGCGCCACCAGCTCCGGGTGCATGTGCGGCGCATACTTGTCGATGAGCCCGAAGCCGACCAGCGTGTTGAACTCGCCCATCGGCATCTCGGACGGCGTCGACCCGGTCAGCACATGGTCGGCGAGCCCGCGCCAGATGGCCCGGTCCTTCTCGTTCCCCACCAGGTCGAACGCAGACCGGAGCGCCTGCTCCAGATCCCCCGGAACAGTCGTTGTCTCGGCCATTCCCACCACCCCCAGATCGTCGAGACCCGAAGCTATCCAAGGCCTCCGACAGTTTTCGACAGACCAGGAGCATCTCGATTCAAAGGGTCATCACCCGCCGCCGCCCCAACCGCACGAACGACAGCAGGTAGGTCCAACTCGCCGCAGCCCGCGGTCACCTCAGCCACACGGGCAAGCACCCCTCACCAACCACCCACTGTCCCTCGTGCCACACCACCGCAATTCCCCAACGCACGAGCCCCCGACCACCGGCAGGCCGGAGCGGACCTGGCCGGGCCGTGCCGTGCCGGGCGGGACGGCGCGGCGCGGGGCGAGGTGGGGGCGGTTCGGGGGTGCGGGGCGGTTTGCTGGTGCCGGGGGTGGGGGGACGCATACTGGCGGGCATGGAATGGGATCGGGAGACGCACGGGCGGTTGTTGGCTGTGGCTTATGCGGTGGGGTTCGGGGCTTGGCTGGTTGGGGTGTTGTGGATTCTCTACAGCCAGTTCGCCGCTGGGTCGGTCGGGCAGATGGTGGTGGGGATCGTGCTGTTCGCGATCGGTCAGGGGCTGATCACGATCGTGGCGTTCACGCTGCGGAGGAACTTTCAGACGAGCAGGGCTGCTTCGTCGTTCTCGCAGGCCTGGCAGCGGCTGAGCATGGGCCTCGAGCTGGGGCCCGCCGTACGACTTCTGCTTGGGCGTTAGCAGTACGGCGGGTTGGAGGTGACCGCTGTCGCCACCCGCAGGAAGAGGTTGAAGAGGCGGTAGAGCTGGAGCATGTCGGCCGTGACCGTCACGGTGCGGTCGTCGCGGCGGGTGACGCCGGGGATCGCGGTGAGGTGCGAGGCGACCGAGGCGGACTGCCAGCGGACAGCGAGGGTGCGGACCTCCGCCCCATCCGCAACAGTAGGAAGGGATCGGAGAGCATCAGCAGCTCCGGCTTCGATAGCCGTGCGGGCTTCCACAACCGGGACGAGCTGAGCGGCGAAGCGGTCCTTGGCGTATTTCACCGGGACTGTGTGGATGCCGGCGTTCCACGCGGCGGCTTCGGCGCAGGCGGTTTCGTCGCCGGTCAGCAGCACGAGCGGGACGCCGTACGCCGTGGCTGTCGCTTCGAAGAGGCCGATCTCGCCGGTGACCTGGTCGTCGAGCCAGATGTCCTCGATCTCGTGGCCCATGAAGCTGTGGCTGAGGACGCCGAGCACGCCGGCGCGGGCATGGAAACCGACGCACAGCACGGCGTCGTACGACGAACTCAGGCCTTCGATCATGCCCATCGGCTTCGGGCGGCCCTTGATCAGGACGGCGCGCGGATCCAGCAGGTCCGGCAGGAGGTTGCGCATCGGCCCGTGCGCGTCGTTGACCAGGACGGAGGTCGCGCCGGCGGCGTAGGCACCACGGATGGCGGCGTTCACGTCCTCGGTCATCATCACCCGGCCGCGCTCGTAGTCACGGCCGGGCGGCTGGACGTCCTCGGCATCGACCAGGCCGGTGATGCCTTCCATGTCCGCGCTGATGTAGACCTTCACGACGACGAGACCTTGGCCGCCTTGTAGGCGCGAACTCCCCAGGTGCCGAGGACGGCCGCGATCACCAGGTTCACCACGATCAGGATCGTGTGCGCGACGTAGTACCCGGTCGGGCGGTCCTCCGTGTCGACCAGTGCCTTGATGAAGCGCAGGTAGGTGACGACGTTCCAGACCGCGATGCCGAGCAGGACCAGGGCATGCTTGCGTTCGAGTTTCACCCAGCCATTGTGCCCGCAGCCGTCAGGAGCCGGGGCGGTCCACCATGCGTAGCAGCTGCGTGCGATTCGCCACTCCGAAGCGCCGGTAGAGCCGGGTCAGCTGGGACTCGACTGCCTTGACCGACAGGTAGAGCGCCGCGGCGATCTCGCGGTTCGTCGAACCGTCCCGCACCATCGCAACGATCTGCTGCTCGTTGTCGGTCAGCTCGGACGGCTGGCGGCTCCGGCTCGGGACGTCGAGGCGGGCCAGCTCGGTCTCGGCCACCTCACGCCAGGCCGGAGCGCCATACGCTTCGAACTGCTCGATCGCGTCCAGGAACGCCGTCCGCGCGACCGAACGGCGCCGGGCCTGCCGCGCGACCCGGCCGCGAGTCAGCTCGCAGCGGGCCAGATCGAGCGGGTACACGCGGTCGCCCGCAGCGCTGATGGTCTTCTCCAGCAGCTCGAGCGCGGCGGCCGGATCGCCCTGCTTGGCGATCAGCAGCGCCTCCGAACGGGCCAGACCGACCTTCACCACCGAGCGGTCGAGCGTATCCGCGCGGGTCCGGATCTCGGCGATCAACGCGGCCGCGTCATCGAGCCGGCCGGCTGCGACGAGCGCCTCGGCGTAGTCGGCGTGCCACGGAATGATCGCGGGGTCGAACGGCATCGCTGCCTCGCCCGAATCCGCGATCGCGTCGAAGGCCTCGACCGCACGCTGCGGGTCACCGGTCAGCACCCCGACCACGCCCTGTACGGCGAGCGCCGGGCCCATCCACTCGTCGTTGCCGACCAGCCGGACACCCTCCAACGCGGCATCCGCGAGCTGGCGCGCCATAGCCGCCGTACCGCCGGCCCACTCGGCGCGGCTGGCGACGACGAGACCGACCTCGGCCTCCTCGCCGATGTCCTGCATCAACTGGTAGCACTCGTGGCCGGCGCTCAAAGCCTCCGGACCACGGCCGCTGCGCTCGTAGATCGCGGTCGCCGAGATCAGCACCGAGGCCAGCCAGCGCATCGCGCCACCGTCCCGGACCTCCTCGACGAGCGAACCGATCGAGCTGATCGCCTCATCCGTCTGGCCGCGGAACAGCCGACTCATCGCAGCCATCTGCCGAGCGTTCACGACCGCCTTGGTCAGCGGCAGATCGCGCGCCAGCTCGGCCGCCTGCGCCAGCAGCGCATCGGCGCTCTCCTCCGCGTCGCGGGACATCAGCACCGAGCTCGTCGCGCTCAACGCGTCGACCAACGCCTCGGTGTCGCCGGATGCCCGGGAGAGCTCCTCGGCCACCCGAGCATGCTCCTGTGCTTCATCCAGGCGGCGGTCGAAGTACGCGCTGTTGCTGAGCCCGATCCGGACCCGAGCCTCGAGCCGCGCGTCGCCCCGGGCAGCCTCGAACGCGTCGGCCAGCAGGCCGGCCCGGCACTCCCGATCCGGCCAAGCAGCGTCGACCTGCAGCAGCAACGCCGGCACCTTGGTCTCCGGAAGCGTCGCAGCCTGTACGGCGAGGCGCGCCATCTCAGCGGATTCCGCCAAATGTCCGGCGGCTGCGGCATCGTCAGCAGCTCTGGTGAGGCGACGGGCGCGCTCATCCGGCAGGCTGCCCGGCGTCCGCTCGGCAGCAAGCCGCCAGAGTGTCGCGGCCGCTCCGGGCGCACCACGGCCAGCGGCGACTGCAGCTGCCTCTTCGATGGCGACCGCGAGCTCAGCATCCGCCTCCTGGGTAGCCAGAGCGCGGTGGGTAGCGTTCTCGACCGGTTCGTCGACGACTGCGGCGAGCTGAGCGTGTGCCTGACGGCGTGCGGCTGACGTCGCCTCGGCGTACACGTACTCACGCAGGAGCGGGTGGGCGAACCGCAGGCGCTCCGACGCGATGTCGATCAGGCCCAGGGCCTCCGCCTCGGCAAGCTCGGTCTCGATCGGACGGGCGAGCGACTGCGCGAGCTGTGTGGTCGTGGGACGCGGAGACGACGCCGCGTGCAGCAGCAGCTCGTGCGCACCGAGGCTCAGATCAGACAGGCGGTCGCCGAGCAGTGTCTTGAGCCGACTCGACACCGGCAGCGGGTCATTGGGCGAAACACCCTGCGGATGCCGCAGCACCGCCCGGCCAAGCTCCAGCGCCATGAACGGGTTGCCCGCACTCGCTGTGAAGATGCGACGCGCCGTACGGACCGGAAGTGGGCTGGACAGGCGCTGCCGCAGCAGACCCAGCACATCAGGCTCGGTCAGCGGGGGCACTTCCAGCTGCAGCACCGGCTCCGGGCACGCCTCAGCCATCACCGGGAGGTCACCGTCAGCCACCTGCTCGGTGGCCAGCATGTGCACCCCCTCGGACAGCCGCCGGGCACAGAAGGTAAGCACTTCGAGACTGGACGGGTCGACCCACTGGATGTCGTCCACCACGAGCAGGACCGGGCCGTTGGCCGCCAGGCGACGCAGCACGTGCAGCACCGCGAGGCGGACCGCGAGCTCGTCACGGACCGTGTCCGGAGCGCTCGCCTTGAGCAAAGCAACCTCAAGCGGCTGGCGGAGGTGGTCCGGCAGCACCTGCCAGGCCAGCTCCAGCTGATTCGAGAGCAGATCGAGGAGAGTGACGTACGGCAGGCCGGCTTCGCTCTGGGAGGGAGCCGCGCTCAGGACCCGGCAACCGGCCTTGGTCCGGTCCGCGACCAGGGCCCGGCCCATCGCCGACTTGCCGATACCGGTCGGACCGTAGAGCAGCACACTTCCGCTGGTCTCGAGTTGCTTCTTGGCACGCTCGACCAGCCCACTGCGTCCGACCAGCTCGTCGTCAGTCATCCGATCACATAACTCCTCGAAGGCCTGGATATTTGGTTGGGTGGCCCTCGCCCAAGTATCACAGCTGACGACCGCCCGACACGGCGAGTGTCAGATGAGGAAACCGTCTCGACACCATCCTGTCACCCGAACCTGGTGTCTCAGAGCGGTCGGGACGGCACGATCGTGCCGGGGCACCAGATGGCGCCCCGGCAAAACCTGAAACGTTCAGGAAAGGACCACTCGATCGAGTGGTCTACAGGTCGAGATCGCGCTCGATGGCCGCCAGCTCCGCCTCGGTGCCCTGGACCTTCGGGCCGGTGAACCAGTGGCGGGCGGAGACGAACCAGTACGTCGTGGCGAAGCCGAGGACGACCAGGACCGCGATCGGGGTGTAGTTGAAGGTGCTGCCGGTGACCGGGCTGACCTGGGGCAGCATGAACAGGATCGTGATGAAGACCACCCAGACGATGGCGATGACGCCGATCGGGCGGCTCCACCGGCCCAGCGACCACGGGCCCGGCTTGAAGTTCTTGCCCTGGACCAGCCGGAGCAGGGTCGGCAGCACGTAGGCGATGTAGAGGCCGATGACCGCGATCGACGTGACCGCGGCGTACGCGGTGGCGTTCCAGAGGTAGGGCAGACCGAGCAGGAAGGCGCCGCCGGCGGCCAGCCAGATCGCGTTGGTAGGCGTCCGGGTCTTCTGGTTGATCTTGTGCCACAGCGACGAGCCGGGCAGCGCGTTGTCGCGGGAGAAGGCGTAGATCATCCGGGAGTTGGCCGTCACCGACGACATCCCGCAGAAGAGCTGGGCGCCGATCACCACGAGCAGCAGGATCTTGCCCATCGTCGCGCCGACCGCGTCGATGAAGATCTGCGCGGGCGGTACGCCGGTATCGCTGCCGAGGGCGCCGTCGTAGCTCTGGATCGCGAACGTGAGACCGATCAGCAGCACCCAGCCGGCGCCGAGCGAGACCAGGATCGACATCACGATGCCGCGCGGACCCGAGCGAGCCGCGTCATGCGTCTCCTCGGTCATGTGCGCGGAGGCGTCGTACCCGGTGAAGGTGTACTGCGCGAGCAGCAGACCGAGCAGGCCGACGTAGAAGGTCGAGCCCCAGCCGGTGTTGTTGACGAAGTGACCGAAGACGAAGCCGGCCGACTGGTGGTTGTCGGGAAGGACGACGAGCGCGCCGACGATGAACAGCACGCCGACGATGTGCCACCAGACGCTGATGTCGTTCAGCCGGGCGACCAGCTTCACGCCGAGCGAGTTCAGCAGCGCGTGCACCAGCAGGATGATCCCGAACAGCAGAATCGTGTGGCCGGGCGTCGCACTGAAGCCGAACTGCAGGTCGAGGAAGGCGTTCAGGAAGAAGGCCGCACCGAAGTCGATGCCGGCCGTCACCGCGACCTGGCCGAGGAAGTTGAACCAGCCGGTGAACCAGGCCCAGGCCGGGCCGTTCGACGGCGCGAGCTTGGCGGCCCAGTAGTACAGGCCGCCGGCGGTCGGGTAGCTCGAGCAGACCTCGGCCATCGCGAGCCCGACGAACAACGTCATCAGGCCGACGAACGGCCAGCCCCAGACGATCATCGCCGGTCCGCCGGTGTTCATCCCGAACCCGTACAGGGTCAGGCAGCCGGACAGGATCGAGATGATCGTGAACGACACCGCGAAGTTCGAGAAGCCGGACATCGTCCGGGACAGCTCCTGGGCATACCCGAGCTGATGCAGACGTTGCTCGTCGTCGGTCATCGGGGTCTTGTCATGGCTCACAGAAAGTCCTCCTCGAACACGTCGGGCAGGTAACTGCACGAGAGGCGCTCTCAATGGTCTAGCGGGAGACCATTGGTGTCAATGGATCAGGCGAGGAAGCCGCGCAGCAGGACCGCCGTACCGGAGAGGTGTTCGCGCATGGCGGCGCGCGCGGCGGACGCGTCACCGGCCAGGATCGCGTCGACGATGACCTGGTGCTGGTCGTTGGAGTGCTCGAGATTGCGTTCCAGCAAAGGGATTGCGTCGAGCAACTCGTTCAGCCGCATCCGCACGTCGGCGGTGGCGGAGGTCAGCGAGGCGGAGCCGGTGACCTCGGCGATCGCGAGATGCAGGCGGGAGTCGAAGCGGCGGTAGTCGGTGAGTTTCGCCGCCTTGGAGTCGGCGAGACACTGGCGGAGATGCTCCTCCTCGGCGGCCGTGAGGGTGCGGTTGGCCGCGACTTCGGCCGCGCCGGTCTCCAAGGCGATCCGCAGGATCAGGGCGTCGTCGAGGCCGTCGCCCAACTCGCGCGCGATCCGTTTGGCCTGGGTACGGCGAGGTTTCGGCAACCGCTCGTTGACGAACGTACCGCCGTACCGGCCGCGGCGGGACTCGACGTACCCGGCCTCCGTGAGGGCATGGATGGCCTCCCGGAGGGTGACCCGGCTGACGTTCAGCCGGGTCGCGAGGTCCCGCTCGGCCGGCAGCCGGTCGCCCGGCCGGACCACGCCCAGCTTGATTGCCTGCAGCAACCGCTCGACCGTCTCCTCGAACGGGTTCCCGGTCCGCACCGGCCGGAACACGGCATCGTCTGCTGGGGCAACCATGTTGGCAGCTTAGAGGGTGGCTAATGCTTCCGCGCCGTAGCGAGCAGGTGCTCGGTGCGGTGCATCGGCGTGCGGGGGCGAAGTGTTCGATGCGGAGCATCTAGCGCTTTGCCCACGTGCGGCGAGGTGCCGTGCCGGGTGCCGCGCAGTAGGCGGGGAAGCATTAGCCACCCTCTTAGAGCGGGGTGACGTAGGCGCCGGAGATGCCGCCGTCGACGAGGAACGTGTTGGCGGTGATGAACGACGAGTCGTCGCTGGCCAGGAACGCGACCGCCGCGGCGATCTCGTCCGGCTCACCGAAGCGGCCCATCGGAACGTGCACCAGCCGGCGCTGTGCCCGATCCGGGTCCTTCGCGAACAGCTCGGTCAGCAGCGGCGTGTTCACCGGCCCCGGGCAGAGCGCGTTGACCCGGATCCCCTCGCGGGCGAACTCGACGCCGAGCTCCCGGCTCATCGCGAGCACGCCGCCCTTCGAGGCGGAGTACGAGATCTGCGAGGTGGCCGCGCCCATCACGGCGACGAACGACGCGGTGTTGATGATCGAACCCTTGCCCTGGCGCCGCATGTACGGGATCGCCGCCTTGCAGCACAGGTAGACCGAGGTCAGGTTGACCTCCTGCACCCGGCGCCACGCCTCCAGGCCGGTGTCCAGGATCGAGTTGTCGTCGGGCGGCGAGATCCCCGCGTTGTTGAACGCGATGTCCACACCGCCGTAGGTGTCGAACGCCTGCTGGAACAGGTTGTCGACGGCAACCGCATCGGTGACGTCGGTGGCCACGAACAGCCCGCCGACCTTGTCCGCGGCGGCCTTCCCGGCGACCGGGTCGACATCGCCGATCACGACCTTGGCGCCTTCCGCCGCGAACCGGCGTACCGTCGCCAGACCGATCCCGCTCGCGCCGCCGGTCACCACCGCGACGCGCCCCTCGAGGCGGCTCGCCTTGACGTCAGTCATTCAGTCCTCCGTGCTGATGAAGATGTTCTTGGTTTCGGTGAACGCGGCCAGCGCGTCCGGACCGAGCTCGCGGCCGAGCCCGGACTGCTTGTAGCCGCCGAACGGCGTCGAGTACCGCACCGACGAGTTCGAGTTGACCGACAGGTTGCCGGCCTCGACACCCCTGCTGACCCGCAGCGCGCGGCCGACGTCCCGCGTCCAGATCGAGCCGGACAGGCCGTACTCGGAGTCGTTGGCGATCCGGAGCGCGTCCGCCTCGTCCTCGAACGGGATCACACTGACGACCGGGCCGAAGATCTCGTCGCGTACGTCGTGATCGAGCACGGTCGGCGGGAACCAGTAGCCGGGGCCCTGAGGCGCCGTACCTTGGAAGGCCGGGTTCTCGACGTACGACGCGACGCGGTCGAGCTGCGTCCGCGAGATGAGCGGTCCCATCTCGGTGGCCGGATCGGCCGGGTCACCGACCTTGAACGCCTTCACGGCTGGTTCGAGCAGCTCCAGGAAGCGGTCGTGGACCTTGCGCTCGACCAGGATCCGCGAGCGTGCGCAGCAGTCCTGGCCGGCGTTGTCGAACACCCCGTACGGCGCCTGGGCCGCGGCCTTCTCGAGATCCGCGTCGGCGAAGATCACGTTCGCGGACTTGCCTCCGAGCTCGAGCGTCACCCGCTTCACCTGGTCCGCGCAACCGGCCATGATCTGCTTGCCGACCTTCGTGGAGCCGGTGAAGACGACCTTCCGTACGGCGGGGTGCGTGACGAACCGTTGTCCGACGACCGTTCCGGCGCCCGGGATCACCTGGAACACGTCCGCCGGGAGACCGGCTTCCAGAGCGAGCTCGCCGAGGCGGATCGCGGTCAGCGGGGTGAGCTCAGCGGGTTTGAGCACGACAGTGTTGCCTGCGGCAAGGGCCGGGGCGAAACCCCAGCCGGCGATCGGCATCGGGAAGTTCCACGGCACGATCACGCCGACGACGCCGAGTGGTTCCTGGAAGGTGATATCGATGCCCCCGGCAACAGGGATCTGTTGGCCGAGCAGGCGTTCCGGGGCGGCCGAATAGTAGGTGAGGACGTCACGGACGTTGCCGGCTTCCCAACGGGCGTTGCCGATGGTGTGGCCGGCGTTCTCAACCTCTAGCGCAGCAAGGTGTTCGAGGTCGGCGTCGACCGCGTCGGCGAACCTGCGGAGAAGTCGCCCACGGTCGGCGGGAGTGACGGCTCGCCAGGTCTCGAAAGCCTTTGCTGCTCTGGCGATCGCGGCATCGGTCTGCTCTTCCGAGGCAAGCTCGATGCTGCGGACAACCTTCTCGGTGGCCGGGTTGATCACGTCGTACGTCATGACTGGTGTCTCCTGGATGCGTCGATCAGCGCGGTGAACAAGCGCAGATCCTCGGGATTCTCCTCCGGGTGCCACTGCACACCGAGCGCGAACTCGTGCCCGTCGACCTCGGCCGCCTCGACCGTCCCGTCCTCGGCCCGGGCAGTGACCTTCAGACTCGGGGCGACGAGGTCGAGCGCCTGGTGGTGGTAGCAGTGCACACTGCTGCGGTCGCCCAGCAGGCGAGCCGTCAGGCTGCCCGGCTCGACCTTCACATCGGTCCGGCCGAAGACCGCGGGTGACGGTCGGTGCAGGTCGTGTGCGACGACGTCCGGCAGGTGCTGGTTCAGCGTGCCGCCGAGCGCGACGTTCAGCATCTGGAGGCCACGGCAGATCGCGAGCAGCGGTAGCTCGCGCTCGAGCGCCGCGCGGATCAGGATCGTCTCGTGCGTGTCCCGGCCCGGCCTGGTGTCTGTCGTCTCGGGATGCGGCGCTGCGTCGTACGAGGCAGGATCCACATCGCAGCCGCCGGCGATGATCAGTCCGTCGAGAATGTCGAGGACCGTCGGGTCGGTGCCTACCGGCGGAAGCAGCAGCGGTACGCCGCCCGCGTTCGCGACCGCATCGAGGTAGACCCGGGGCAGGAGCGCGGCGTCGCGCTGCCAGACGCCCCAGATCGTCGGCTCCAGGTACGTCGTGATGCCGATCCGGGGCTTGTCAGAGGCGCTCGAAGCCACGGATCCGCTCCCAGTCGGTGACGGCGGCGTCGTAGGCGTCGAGCTCGACCCGTGCGGCGTTCGTGTAGTGGTCGACCATCTCGTCGCCGAATGCCTCGCGGGCGATCCGTGAGCCGGTGAACAGCGCAGCGGCCTCCCTGAGGGTCGACGGCACGTGCTCCTTGTCGGACTCGTAGGCGTTGCCCTCGAGCAGTGGCTCGAGCTCCAGGTCGTTCTCGATGCCGTGCAGGCCGGCCGCGATGATCGCTGCGACCGCGAGATACGGGTTCACGTCGCCGCCGGCCAGACGGTTCTCGACGCGGAGCGATTCACCGTGCCCGACCACGCGCAGCGAACAGGTGCGGTTGTCGAGGCCCCACGCGACCGCGGTCGGCGCGAAGCTCCCGGCCACGAATCGCTTGTAGGAGTTGATGTTCGGCGCGAGCAGATAGGTGAACTCCGACAGGCAGGCGAGCTGACCGGCGATGAAGCGCTCCATCAGCTCGGAGAAGCCATACTCCTTGTCACCAGCCAGTACGGCGTCGCCGTCGGTCGACCGGAAGCTCACATGAATGTGGCAGGAGTTGCCCTCGCGCTCGTCGTACTTCGCCATGAAGGTCAGGCTCTTGCCGTGCTGGGCGGAGATCTCCTTCGCCCCGGTCTTGTAGATCGAGTGGTTGTCACACGTGGTCAGGGCGTCGTCGTACCGGAAGACGATCTCGTGCTGCCCGAAGTTGCACTCACCCTTGGCCGACTCGACGTACAGGCCGGCGCCGGTCATCCCGTTGCGGATCGCGCGGAGCAGCGGCTCGACCCTGCTGGTGCCGAGGAGTGAGTAGTCGACGTTGTACTGATTGCCCGGGGTCAGGCCTTGGTAGCGCTTGTCCCAGGCGGCCTCGAACGTGTCGTCGAAGACGATGAATTCCAGCTCGGTGCCGACGTACGCCTGCATGCCGCGTGCTGCCAGCCGCTCCAGCTGCTTGCGGAGGACCTGGCGCGGCGAGGCGACCACCGGCTGGCCATCCAGCCACTGCACGTCGCACAACACCATCGCGGTCCCCTCCAACCAGGGGACGAGCCGGAGCGTGTCCAGGTCGGGAGCCATCATCAGGTCGCCGTAGCCACTCGCCCAGGACGACATCGCGTAGCCGTCGACCGTGTTCATGTCGACGTCGACCGCCAGCAGGTAGTTGCACCCCTCGGTCCCGTGCCGGAGGACCTCCTCCACGAAGTACCGAGCGCCGCACCGCTTCCCCTGCAGCCGCCCCTGCATGTCGGTGATCGCCACCAGAACGGTGTCCACATGGCCCTGTGCCACCAGATCACGCAGCTCCTGCACACCCAGCTGACCGGTCACGGCGGCTCCTCAGTCCAATGGTCTACCGACGATCCATTGACTCAAGTGCCGGAGCAGATGTCAATGCAGGGTGGCCGTGATCAGGTCGATGCCGAGATCGAACTTCACGCCGTCGGGATTCGTCAGCCCGGCGTCGTCGTACCAGCTCTGGTCCGCTTCGGGGTGCGGGCCGACGACCCCGACCCGACCTTCGCCGTACGGCGCGGTGAGGGCGGCGACCGTTTTGTTGTCGTAGCGGGCGATCACGGTTGTGCCCGGTTTCACGTCCGTGAACGCCGCTCCATCCTGGAAGAAGACGTGGCGCGGTTTGTCGCGCCAGGTCAGCGCGATCACTGTGTCCGCCTCGCCGCTCACGGTAGCGCCGGGCGTGTCGATGTAACCGTCGATCGTGGCCGGGACCAGATCGAATCCGTACACCGATCCCTCGATGTCACCGCTCCCCGCCAGATACGCGCCCATGCAGATGCCGAGGAACCGTCCGCCACCGCGCACCCAGTCGCGAATCGCATCCGCCGTGTCCCGGATGTCGTCCCACGCCGCCGGAATGTCCTGGCCGCCGCCCGGCTGCACGTAGAGCGCGGCCCCCGCCAACACCTCCGGAGTGACTCGCACCTTCTCCTGCGGCCCGACGTACACGATCTCCAACGACTTGTCCGCGGCCCGCACCAACGCAGCCGCCGACTCCGACAGCTCCGGCCCCGAAGCCACCCCGCGATAAATCAGCGCCTTCCGCACCGCCGGCTTCCGCCACCCACACCCCGCAGCCACCGCCACCACAGCAGCCACCACCGAAAACCGCCGTCGACTAATCACCCCTCCAACGTAGTAAACGGAGCAAGCGAAGCCCCCGCTCCGACCCACCGCTCCCGCGCAACCGCCTCCGCTCCCGGCTCAGCCTGCAGCACGATCCGAATCGATCCGCTCGGCACCGGCCGCCTGCTGGACGGCATACAGGAAGTCGGCTGGTGGGCGGTACTCGTGGGCTGTGATGTAGTGCAGGATCAGGGTCGGGGCCGCGTAGACCGCCCCATCCGGTCCCGCGACGTGCACCTCCGCGTGACCGAGCAGAAGTGAGCTGCCGTCGGGTGCTGGGAACTCGATCGGCGACTCCTCGGCGCAGAACTCGCAGTTGTGCCAGCCGCGGTAGACGTTCTGCTCGTCCATCGCCAGCTGAGCCAGCCCGTCCACCACCTCGGGCGCCACCGACCCGCTCGCGAACGCCTGCCCGCGCCCCAGCCATCCGACATTCACCATCGGACGCTCAGCCTCGCCGTACTCGTACGTCGAAAGATCCGGAAAGTACGTCACGACCCCGATCGTAGATCCGCCAACCGTCCCGCCCGACGCAGCAACGACGCTTTGCGGGGATCTGCTGTCGCTGGGTGACAGTGGCTCCCCGCAAAGTTGGTTGGTGTGGCCCCGATTCGCGCCGTACCGGACAGGCCGGACACGCACGCGGTGGCTGGTCGCCGCGCCGGCCGATTTGCTGAAGCGCTAGGCGGGCGTCGCCGGTGGCTGAGGGGGATGGCGAGGCCGGCGACCGCGTGCCCGTCGCCTGAGCTTCCGGGCTTCGGTTGCGGTCCCGGAAAACGAGGGGATCTCCCCGCAAGTTGCTGGTTCTCCGCTCATATTTTGAGCAGAGAAGGGTCAACTTGAACGGATATCCACCCAAATTTCCGCACGCCAGGCAGGCGAGGCAGACGACCCCAACCGCAGTGGTCGACCGCGGCGGCGGGTCAGCTGACATGCCTCCTCATCGCTGGCCGCAACCACAGCCCGTCAGCCACAAGCTACGGGCAACCTCGGTCACCGACCGCACCATCCCGCCCAGCCGAAGACCGCCCCAGCCACACCGCTTCAGGTAATACCGGCCGCAGCGGCGACCAACCACCGCTTACGCCACCGGCCGAATCCGAGCGGCGGGACGGGACGAGCACATTCGGGAAGGCGGGGTTCCTGTCCAGACAAAGCCCTCAACCACCGCGGCCGATCACCTGCCGCGATCCCGCTCCCCAAACCGGCTTGGCGAACAACCGCCGCCAAATCGCAACAGGCACCCCGCAGCAGCAGATCCCCGCAATGGCGAGCTTCCGCTCACGTGCGATGCGGCCGGGGCGGTGCCAGCCGTAGCTGGTCGTAGGCGTGGTGGTGCCTTGGCACTGGTCTGACAGGAAACGGCTAGGTGGTTCGCGGGGTGGTGCGGAAAATCGGGGCACTCGGCCGCACCGCCCAAGCGGCCCATCTCTGGAGGACGCTTTATGCGATCTTTCATCTCCCGCCCCCGTGCCTTCGCCGTGCTGCTGGCCGGTGGGGCGCTCGCTTTCAGTCCACTTGGCGGTACGGCGACCGCGCAGCTGCCGGTCGATCACACCGCGAACCCCTGTCTGACGCCGGCCGATGGGCCTGCCGCTCGTGGTGGGTTCGGAGCTGACCACCGGGACCTGTCCGCGGCTGAGCAGAAGTCGATCGAGGCGAAGACGGCCGAGCTGCTGAAGGCCAAGCAGGCCCGCGGGCTGGCGCCGAAGGCCGGCAAGCTGGCTGCGGCCAACGTGCCGGTCTACTTCCATGTCATGCGCAGCAGCAGCGGCGCCGGTGATGTCACCGCGACGCAGATCAACCAGCAGATCACCGAGCTGAACCAGAACTTCGCCGGCGGCGAGTCCGGCGAGGCCGCGAACACCGGGTTCACGTTCACGCTGGCCGGGACCGACCGGTTCAACAACGACACCTGGCACACCGACGGCCAGAGCACGACGTACCGGGCGCAGACCCGTAAGGGCGGCAAGAACGCGCTCAACATCTGGCTGCTCGACTTCAGCTACCTGGGGATCGCGACGTTCCCGTGGGACTACTCGAGCAACCCGAACATCGACGGCATCCGGGTGCAGTACAGCTCGCTGCCGGGCGGTTCGTCGACGAACTTCAACCTCGGCAAGACCGCGACGCACGAGGCCGGGCACTGGTTCGGGCTCTACCACACGTTCCAGGGCGGCTGCACGAGCACGAACGACTCGGTCAGCGACACGCCGGCGCAGAGCAGCTCCTCGAGCGGCTGCCCGACCGGCCGGAACTCCTGCTCGCTGCCGGGCGTGGACCCGATCCACAACTACATGGACTACTCCTACGACTCCTGCTACAACCAGTTCACCCCGGGGCAGAGCACCCGGATCAGCAACATGTGGACCGCGTACCGGGCCTGACCGGAACCTGCAGCCGACGTGACGGTTGCCCTTTCGGGCGTCTAGGCTGCCGAGGATGCGTTTGCTTCTGACGGCCTGCGCGACCACCGCACTGGTGGTCGCGCAGCCGCTGACAGCGACCGCCGCCGGGCAAGGACCGGTGGGCGGCGCGCTGATGACGACGAAGCCGACGGTGGTCGCCGCTGGCGCGACGCCGCCGGCCGTGCAGGCGTCCGCGTACGTCGTCGCCGACATCGACACCGGTCAGGTGCTGATCGCGAAGGCGCCGCACGCGAAGTTGCGGCCGGCCAGCACGCTCAAGACGCTGACCGCGCTGGTGCTGCTGCCGCGGCTGAAGAAGTCCGACCAGGTGGTCGGGACGGACGCCGACGCGAACATCATCGGCAGCAAGGTCGGCGTGTCACCCGGCCTGCGGTACACGGTCGACCTGCTCTTCGAAGGCATGTTCCTGGCCTCGGGGAACGACGCCGTACATGCTCTCTGCGAGCACGATGACGGCGGTACGGCGGGCACCATCCAGCGGATGAATGCCAAGGCCAAGGAGATCGGCGCGCTCGACACGCACGTGACGGACCCGACCGGGCTCGACACCGACGGGCAGTTCTCCAGCGCGTACGACCTCGCGCTGTTCGCCCAGGCCGGTCTCGCGCGACCGGATTTCGCCAAGTACGCGTCGACGAAGTTCACGAACTTCCCGATGACCAGCAAGGGCACCTACCAGGTCGCGAACCAGAACAAACTGCTCTTCAAGTACGACGGCGCCCTCGGAGTGAAGACCGGCTACACCACGCTGGCCCGGAACACGTTCATCGGAGCGGCCCGGCGGAACGGCCACACCCTGGTCGTGACGATGATGAACGCCCCGCACGGAGTCACCGAGGACGCGAGCAACCTGCTGACCTGGAGCTTCCAGAACTACGACAAGCTCAGCCCGGTCGGCACGCTCATCAAGCCCGTCGCTCCCCCGAAGGAAGCCAGCGGCTCAGCGGACGGCCAGCCCCAGGCGGCCGGGCCGATCGAGCCCGAGCGGCGCGCGGTGCAGGCGCCCATCCACACGGTGAACTCGTTCTTCGTGAGCATCCCGGTCTGGTTCTGGGCCGCGCCCCCGGTGCTGCTGCTAGGCCTGTTCCTGCGGCGACCGCGCCGACGCCGCCACTAACGTCCGAAAACACGCCGACCACGTACGGCGTTTCTTCGGACGCTGAGGTTCAGCGGCGTACGGAGCGGGCGGCCTTCGCCAGTTGTACGGCGATGGTGGTGGCAGCGATGCCCAGTACGGCGCCTGCTGTGACCGCGACTGTGTCGGCCCGCTTCTGCGGAATGGGGACGACCTTGTAGCGCTTGCCGGGTGGGCCCAGCAGCAGGGGCTCCTCGACGGACATGCCTGCGGGGAGCGGCGCCTCAGCGATCCGGAGGCGAGCGGTGTCGTCGGCCTCGCGCGCCATCTTGTCGAGGGTGGCTTCCTTGGTCCAGGCGGCGATCAGCATGATGACGCGGGTCATCAGGTAGATCCACACGAGCAGCGCGAGCGGCAGCGCCAGAGCGCCGTACGCCGCGTTGGAACCGAGCACGTGGGTCACGTACGTGTTGCCGAGCTTCTGCGCCAGGTAGAAGACGATGCCACCGGCAACTGCTGCGATCAGCATCACCTTGCGCGGCAGGATGATTCGCGGCAGCGCGGTCTGCAGGTAGAGGAAGAGCAGCGCGCCCGCGGCGATTCCCAGGATGATGCTGATCAGGCCGAGGCCCCAGTTCGCGAACCAGGTGCCGTCCAGGTCGGCCGCGGCGACGATGCGCTTCGAGAGACCGCTGAGCACCGACGACGCACCGGTGCCGACGGCACCGATCACGCCGAGGCCGATCAGGGCGCCGAGGTCGGCGAGCTTGAGCTTGATCGCGTTACCAGGCTGGTCGTCGAGCTCGTGCATGGACCGGATCGAGGCGCGCAGCGAGTCGATCCAGCCGAGCCCGGTGAACAGCAGCGAGATCCCGGAGATCAGCCCGATGGTGCCCGCGTTGGCGATCAGCGCCTCGATGTCGATCTTGTCGCCGATCCCCGGCAGGTTCGTCTTCAGGGCGTCCTTCAGCCCCTTGACCGCGTCCGGACCGAGCAGCGGACCGGTGACGGCCGCGGCCAGCACGATCAGCGGGAACAACGACAGGAAGCCGAAGAAACTCGTTGCCCCGGCCAACCGGTTGCCCCGGCGATCGCCGTACCGCTGCCACGCACGCCAGATCTGGGTCCGGGCGAACCGGGCCCGGACAGCCTTGATGTTCATGATGCTCCAGTACCCAGGGAACGGGAGTCTCAGCCTGCCAGGGGGAACGAGCGTTGCGGCCGCCACACGCCGTCCGCGCCGTGTTCGTAGCGGTCGAACGCCGGTACGTCGAAGGCGCAGTCGTACTCGGACAGCGTGGCGTACGCGCGGTCGAGCGCCTCCTTGTCGAGGTCGTGGGCGACCGTCACGTGCGGGTGGTACGGGAAGCGCAGATCCACCGCCAGCGGGCCCGACCGGACCTGCGACTGCAGCACCTCGCACGACGAGATGCCCTCGGCGAGCGGCACGAAGACCACCGGCGAGATCGGCCGGAAGGTCGCCGTACCGCGGAGCCGGATCCGGAAGCTCGGGAACCGGGCGGCCACCGCGAGCAGGTGCTCGTCGATCGCCGCCAGCGCGTCGTCGGCGATCTCGGTCGGCGGCAGCAGCGTCACGTGGGTCGGGATCGAGGCGGCCATCGGGTCGCCGAACTCGGCCCGGTGCTTCTGCAGCTCGGAGCCGAACGGTTCCGCGATCGGGATCGCGACCCCGATGGTCGCCACTACTGACCCACCGACGGAACGAAGCCGAGCTTGTCGTAGACGCGGGTGAGTGTCCGCGAGGTGACCTCCCGCGCGCGCTCGGCGCCGGCGGCCAGGATCGCGTCCAGCTGCGCCTTGTCATCCAGGTAGGCCAGCGTCTTCTCGCGGAACGGCGTCACGAACTCGACCACGACCTCGGCCAGGTCCTTCTTGAAGTCGCCGTAGCCGCGACCGGAGTACTCGTCCTCGAGCTCGCTGATCTTCTTGCCGGTCAGCGCCGAGTAGATGGTCAGCAGGTTGGCGACGCCGGCCTTGTTCTCCGGGTCGAAGATCACGTCGCGGCCGGAGTCGGTGACCGCGGAGCGGATCTTCTTCGCGCTCACCTTGGGGTCGTCCAGCAGGTCGATGATGCCGGCCGGCGACGAGCTGGACTTGCTCATCTTCGCGGTCGGGTCCTGCAGGTCGGAGATCTTCGCGGTCTCCTTGACGATGTACGGCTCGGGGATTCGGAACGTCTTGCCGAAGCGGTGGTTGAACCGCTGCGCCAGGTCGCGGGTCAGCTCCAGGTGCTGGCGCTGATCCTCACCGACCGGAACCCGGTCGGCCTGGTAGATCAGGATGTCCGCGGCCTGCAGGATCGGGTACGTGAACAAGCCGACGGTCGCCCGCTCGGCACCGCCCTTGGCGGACTTGTCCTTGAACTGCGTCATCCGGCTGGCCTCGCCGAACCCGGTGATGCAGCCCAGCACCCAACCGAGCTGAGCGTGCTCGGGCACGTGCGACTGGACGAACAACGTCGACCGCTCCGGATCGATGCCCGCGGCCAGCAACTGCGCGACCGAACGCCGGGTCCGCTCCCGGAGCGCCTTCGGCTCGTACTCCACCGTGATCGCATGCAGATCGACGACGCAGTAGAACGCCTCGTGGTCGTCCTGCAGCGCCACCCACTGCCGCACCGCGCCGAGGTAGTTGCCGAAGTGGAACGAGTCCGCCGTCGGCTGGATCCCGGACAGCACCCGCGGGCGCCGCTCGGTTCCGGCTGCGGAGGGGTCAGGAGCAGCGAGGGACATGCCCCCGATTCTGCCAGCGTCCCGGTCCTCGTTCACACCGGGTCACCCTGGAAGGTCATACAGTCCAGGTTATGACTTCACGCGCCGCAGTCATTGTCCCCGGCGGCCAGAACGGCCCGAGCGCACCGCTACCCATGTACGCCGCTGATGCCGCCGAGCGCCGCGGTGCACGGATCCACCAGATCTGGTGGGAGGAGCCTGACCGCCCACCGACCCTGGCCGACGACGAGCGCGGCCCCTGGGTTCTCCCGCAAGTGGAACGCGCCTTGGCAGCCACGGAAGGTGACACTTTGCTCATCGGCCGGTCCTTGGGCAGCTACGCCAGCCCTCTGGTCGCCGACCGGGATCTCCCGGCAGTCTGGCTGAGTCCGATCCTGCCGAGTCCGTGGGTTCTGGACGGGTTGCGCCGGGCCACAGCGCCGTTCCTGATCGTCGGCGGGACGGCGGACGCCTTCTGGGACTCCGCCGTCGCACACGAGCTCACGCCGTACGTGCTGGAGGTGCCAGGGGCCGGCCACGGGATGTATGTCCCGGGCCGGCTCGCGGCGTCGGCCACCGTGCTGGGTCAGGTGGCGACGGCCGTGGAGGACTTCCTGGACGAGGTTGTCTGGCCCTCGCCTTAGGCGTTGGTGGCCGGGTTGCCGTCGACGGCGGCGGAGAGCTTCGGGACGAGCTTCTCGAGGACGATCGGCAGGCTCAGGACCGAGACGAAGCTGGTGGCGCCGTACAGCTCGTCGTCGTAGTTCTCCTCGATGAAGATGTCGCGCCCCTCGGTGCGAACCTTGAGGTTCTTGATCAGCGGGTCGGCCTTCAGCTTCGCGGTGCCGTCCTTGGACGGGAACCAGACCAGCGCCTGCTGGTCGAGCAGCGAGATGTTCTCGGCGCTGATGTTGGCGCCGAACTTCTCGCCGATCAGCTTGTCCATGGCGGGCGGCAGCACGAAGCCGAGGTCGGTGAGGACCTTCGAGCGCGGGTCCTGCGGGCCGTAGACGAAATAGCCCTCGTACGGCGACGCCATCAGACCGGTCTTGCCCTTGAACTCGGGGTGCGCGGCGCGGGCTTCCTCGAACTTCTTCTCGACCCCCGCGACCAGCTCGTCAGCCGCCTTCGGCTTGCCGACCGCCTGCCCGACCGTCTTCGTGACGGTCTGCCAGGTGACGCTGTAGTCCGCGCCACCGTCGGCGGGCTGGGCCACGGTCGGCGCGATCGCCTCGAGCTTCTTGTAGTCGGCGGCCGTGATCCCGGAGTACAGACCGATGATCAGGTCCGGCGCCAGCGAAGCGACCTTCTCGAACTGGATGCCGTCCTTGTCGCTCAGCACCGTCGGGAGCGCGCCGCTGCCCAGCTTGGCCTTGGCCCACGGGAACAGCGCGCCCGGCTTGTCGCCGAACCATTCGGTGGTCCCGACCGGTACGACGCCGAGCGCGAGCAGGGCGTCCTGTTCGACCAGGCCGACCGCGACGACGCGCTTCGGCGCCTCCTTGATGACGGCGTCGCCCCACTTGTTCTTGATCGTGACGGGGAACGCACCGGCCTCCGTGCCGCCCTGGGACTGCCCGGTGACCGGAGCGTCCTTGGTCTCGGCGCCACAGGCGGTCAGGGCCAGCAGGGGGACGACGAGCAGCGCAAGCGGCCGCAGGAGGTGACGCATCGAGGGACCTCACAGGGAGTGAACGTTTAGGTTGCCCTAACCTAACCTATTCACGCTCGGTGACAACCGCTGACTGCGGAACCGCACCAGTGAGGCCGGCCTGGACCTGGCGGTGGAAGATCAGGTAGACGACCACGACCGGGACCACGGCGATGGTCAGGGCCGCGAAGAGCGCGCCGCCGTCGTTCTCGTAGCGCTCGCTGTCGAACAGGGCCGCGATGCCCTGGGCCAGCACCGGCTTCTCCGGTGCCAGGAAGGACGGCAGGACGAACTGGTTCCACTGGCCCAGGGCGTTGAAGATGCCGACGCTGATCAGGCCGGGCTTGGCCATCGGCAGCATCACGCGGAAGAACGTGGTGGCATGCCCGGCGCCATCGACCAGCGCGGCCTCGGCGACCGCGGTCGGCAGGGTCCGGAAGTACGCGTGCAGGAAGAACACGGTGAACGGCAGCGAGTACGCGATGTAGACCAGGACCAGACCCCGGTACGTCGAGATCATCCCGAAGTCCTCGACGACGAAGAACAGCGGCACGATCGTGAGGAACGTCGGGAACAGCATCCCGGCCGCGAACAGCCAGTAGATGAAGCGGTTGCCGGGGAACTCGTAGCGGGCCAGCACGTAGGCCACCATCGAGCCGAACAGCATCGTGCCGAGGACGCCGAGGACGACCACCACGATGCTGTTGCCCACGTAGTCGCCGACGCCCTTCTCCCAGGCCTTGGCGAAGTCGTCCCCGATGCCACCGGCGCCCTTCAGCCAGGCGACCAGCCACCACACCAGCGGTACGGCGATCAGGACGGTCCAACCGGTCAGCACCGTGTGGGAGAAGACGTTCACCGGACTGGACGAACGGTCCCTTGTGTTCACAGCCATTGCCTCAGTATTCGATCCGCTCGCGGCGCGTGGCCCGGAGCATGACGGCGGCGACGACCAGAGTCAGGAGGAACAGCACCACACCCATCGCCGAGGCGTAGCCGGACCGGCCGAACTTGAAGCCCAGGTCCGCGATCTGCAGCGGCACCACCTGGGTCGCGTTCTCGGGGCCACCCGGACCGGCGGTCATCACCGCGACCAGCGCGTAGACGTCCAGGGCCAGGATCGCCAGGTAGGCCCAGGCGATCCGGATGGTGTCGCGCAGCAGCGGCAGCGTGATCCGGAAGAACGCCGTGGACGGGGTCGCGCCGTCGATGGTCGCGGCGTCGAAGATGTCCTTCGGGATGCGGGACACGGCCGCGTCGAACATCACCAGGTAGAACCCGACGCTGCCCCAGATCAGCACCCACATCACGCAGTACAAGGCGACCTTGGGATTGGCCAGGCCGTTGCGGGTCGAGGCGAAGACCTCCGACCAGATCACCGCGACGACGGGAACCGACAGCACCTGCGGCAGGAAGAACACCGGCTTGTAGAAGCGGTTGCCGCGGACACCGACCTTCAGCAGGTAGGCGAACAGCAGCGCCAGGAAGATCACGATCACCGGGACCAGGATCAGCAGGCTGAGGTTGTGACCGAGCGCGGTCCGGAACGTCACGTCGCGCACCAGCGTCTTGAAGTTCTTCAGACCGATGAAGTCGAACTTTCCGGAGTCGCCGGTCCAGTTCGTCAACGAATAGAAGAAGGCCTGCCCGACAGGCACGATCACGAAGATCAGGTACAACGCCACCGGGATCGCGAGGAAACCCGCGACGAAGCGGTAACTGCCGTGCCGCATCTTCCTCCTAGGTCAGACAAGTCGATGGGGCATCCTCCGCTCGAGGATGCCCCATCGACTCACGCCAGAGGTTCAGCTTCGCCTATTTCACGCCGCCGGCGGTAACCGAGACCTGCAATTGACGCTGGAAGATGATGTAGACAACCAGAACCGGAGCGACCGTGATCACAACGGCTGCGAACAACGCACCGAAGTCCACCGCATAACCGGCCTGCGACGCGAACGACGCCATGCCCTGCGAGAGAACGAAGTTCTCCGGCTGGGGGTTCAGGGCCACCGGGAGCAGGTACTGGTTCCACAACCCCAGGAAGTTGAAGATGGCGACCGACGCCATCCCCGGCCGGGCCATCGGCAGCATCACCGAGAAGAACGTGCGCCACTCGCCGGCGCCGTCCATCTGTGCCGCCTCGTAGATCTCGCCCGGCAACTGCTTGAAGAAGCTGTGCAGGAAGAAGACGGTGAACGGCAGCGCGAACGCGACATACGTGATGATCAACCCTGGCCGCGTGTTCAGCAGCGCGAGGTTCTTCAGCACGAAGAACAGCGGCACGATCGCCAGGAAGACCGGGAAGGTCAGACCGGCCAGCATCGAGTAGTAGATCAGCCGGTTGCCGGGGAACGTGAACCTGGCCAGCACGTAGGCGCACATGGCGCCCAGGACCATCACCAGCACCAGCGCGGAACCGACGACGATCACCGTGTTGACGAAGTAACGGCCGATCCCGGCCGTCGTCCAGGCGTTGACGTAGTTCTCGAAGTGCAGCTTGCCCGGCAGCGACAGCGGGTTGCCCAGGACCTCCGGCGTCGACTTGAACGAGGAGAGCACCGTCCACACCAGCGGCAGGATCACCAGCAGCGACCACAGGATCAGCGCGATGTGGGCGCCCGTCGCGACGCCCCGGCCTTCCTTGGTCCCCTTGTCGGGGACACGGGCCGAAAGGCCGGCCCGTTCGGCGGTGGTTGTCGTCATCGGCTTACCTTTACTTTCCGCTGGTCACGTCCGCCGGTCAGGGCGTTCACCGTGAAGACCAGGAGCGCGAACAGCATCGTCACCGCGGCCAGGACCACGCCCATCGCCGTCGAGTAACCGAACTGGTTCTTACTGAAGGCCGTGGTGAACAACTGCTGGGGCATGACCAGGGTCGAGTTCTGCGGCCCACCGCCCGGGTTCAGCGCCTGCATGTAGACGAAGGCGTCGAGCGCGGCGATCCCGAGGTAGACGTAGGCCGTCTGCACGTTGTCGCGAATCAGCGGCACGGTCAGCGAGATCGCAGTCCGGAACCGGCCGGCACCGTCGATCCGGGCCGCCTCGAACACCGACGGGTCGATGCCCCGGATGGCGGCGATGAACAGCACCATATAGAAACCGACGCCGCCCCAGATCATCACGAACATCGAGGCCGGCATCGCCGTCCGGGCGTCACCGAGCCACGCGTAGTTCTCGAACCCGTGCAGCCCGATCTTGGACAGCACCGCGTCCAGGATGCCCGAGCTCGGGGTGAACACCTGCGCCCAGATCAGGCCGATCACGATCGCCGGGATCACGTACGGGAAGAACGAGATGATCCGGTAGAAGCCCGCGTAGCGCAGGCCCCGGACGGTCCCGGTCCCCGATCCGCCGATCGTCACCAACGTGGCCAGGGTCAGCGACAGCACGATGGTCACGATCGGTACGACGATCGCGAGCAGCACGTTGTTGCGGACGGCCTTCATGAAGATGTCGTCGTGGAACAGCTTCACGTAGTTGTCGAGGCCGACGAAGTTCATGTCCGGGGTGAAGCCCGACCAGTCGGTCAGCGAGTAGTACAGCGCCTGCACGAAGGGCCAGACCACGAAGACCACGAAGACCGCGAGCGGCAGGCCGAGGAACACGACCATGAAGCTGACCCGGTCGAACGTCAACGGCCGGCGACGCCGGACGATGGACCGCTTGGGTCCACCGTCCGGCACGGCCTCTTGCGTCATGGTCACTTGGTGACCGGGATCTTCTTGACGGAGCTGTCGTTGCGCACCTTGTCCGTGATCTCCTGCAGGCCCTTGGTCAGCTTGGCCGCGTCGATCTGACCGGACAGGAACGAGTTCCAGACGACGAGCTGGTCGGTGTTCATGCCGTACAGACCGAAGACCTGGTAGTCGAAGATGTTGGTGCCGGCGGCATCCAGCATCGCGGTCTGCGACTGCAGCGCGGTCGAACCGAAGCCGTCCGCGGGAACCAGGCCCTTCACGATGGTCGGCGCGAACCGCGTCTTGGAGAAGTTGGTCGCCGCGTCCTTGGACAGCATGGCCCGGAGCAGCTCCTTGCCACCGGCAACATTCTTGCCCTTGAGCGGGACGATGAACGGCTCGCCGGCCGCGCTGCGCAGCGCCTCGTACGGCAGCTTCGGGCTCTCGGTGAGCGTCGGCTCCGGGACACCCTTCATGTTGAAGCCGGCCTTGGTGGCCTTCTTCATCTCGTTCTCGATCCACGAGCCCGACGGGTAGAGGATGGCCTGCTGGTCGTTGCTCCACTTCGCCTGCGCGGCGGTGAACTGGGTACCGGCGCCACCGGGCACGAAGTACCCGTTCTTGACCATGGTCTCGAGGGCCTTGAAGATGCCCTGGAACTGCGGCATCGACCAGCAGTTCTCCTTGAGGTTCTCCAGCGCCAGCCGGACCTCGTCGCCACCCTCCTTGATGGCGCCGTCGACGGCCATCGTGTGGTAGTAGGTCGAGGCTTCCTTGCCCCAGACGAACAGGTACTTGCCCTTGGCCTTCGCCTTCGCGCCGAGATCGAGCAGACCGTCGTAGGTCTTCGGCGGCTCCCAGCCGTTCTCCTTGAACAGGCTGTCGGAGTACCAGAGGCCGTAGAGGGTGAGGACGTAGTTCATCGCGACGAACTTGCCGTCGAACGTACCGGGGAGCTTGGCGCCCGGGTACAGGGTGTCGGCGATCTTCGTGCCCTCGTAGTTCTTGGCCTCGAAGACGTCGTCCAGCGGTGCCAGCTGCTCCAGGATCGTGTTGAAGCCGATCTGGTTCGCACCGGAGTTGTCGATCAGGTCCGGCGGGTTGCCGCCGACGAAGCGCGGCTGCAGCTGCTGGGCGATCTGCGTGGACGGGGAGACCTTGAACGTCGAGCCCGCCTGCTTCTTCTGCGCGATGTCGGCCGCGAACGACACGTAGTCGTAGCCGTACCCGCCGTTGAAGATCACCGCGTCGATGGTGGCCTTCTCGGCCATCCCGAACGGGTTGTCCGCGGTCTTGTCGCCGCCACCAGTGCTGGTGTTGTCGTTGCCACCACCGGCGGCACATGCGGCCAGCAGCGTGCTGCCGCCAGTGGCCAGCAGGGTGCCGACCGCCGCGCGCTGCAGGAACAGCCGCCGCGACAGGGGGTTGGGAGTGGTCATGGGTCCCGCCTTCCGAGTGTGTTTCAGGCAGTACGCCGGATCCGGCCGGCGTACTGTGCTTCGAGGGCGTTGTTGTGCTCGTCGCCGCCCGGGATATTTGCCGACAGGTAGACCGGAGGGGTCTCGCCTGCCGCGGTGAGCCGGCGCAGAGTTTCTGCTACCAGCATCTGCGCAATCAGCGCCGCCGTGATGGAGGACACGGCACAGACCTTGCCACCCCCGGGCAGGTCCAGCACGGAGTCGCCGTACGGAGCATGGTTGTCCAGTACGACATCCGCGAAGTCGATGAGTTTCTTGCCGGACGGGTGGCGCGAGTCCACCCCGGCGGTGTGCTGCAGCGAGGTGATCGCGATCAGCGGGTGGCCGTGCTCCTTGACCACGCTCGCGAGCTCGACGATCGAGCCGTTGACGCCCGAGTTGGAGGCGATCACGAACAGGTCGCCCTCGCGGGCCGCCGACAGTTCGTAGAGCTTGCGGGAGTACGACGGGTCGCGCTCCAGCTCGGCGCTGCGCAGCAGCTCGGCCGGCTCGCCGCCGAGCAGGACGAGGTCCCGCAGCGCGATCCGGTTGCTGGCGATCAGTCCGCCGGCGCGGCCCGCGATCTCCATCGCGAGGGCCTCGGAGTGACCGGACCCGAAGGCCTGGATGACGCCGTTCGCCCGCAGCGAGGTGGCGAAGAGGTCGGCCGCCTGCTGGATCGGGCCGTCGATCTGCGCGGTCACGGCGGCGAGGATCGGGTTCAGTGCGTGAACAAAGTTCTGCGCGCTGACGCCGGTGTTCTCCCCTGGCCCGCCCTGCTCACTGCTGGCCATCTTCGGCCCCACCCCTCGCTTCTTGTCACGCCGCGACACGCTGCAGTGATCTTTTCATGCCGACAACTGCGCAAGTTTGCGGTTTGCTGGACAGAACTTTTCTCAAGTGGCAGCTAAAGTCAAGGCTCATCTCGCTACGACCCCCAGATCGGGACCGTTGTGTGACCTTGTCCACAGATGTCCATTAGGTCCTCTTTCAAGCAGTTTGGAGCATTGCGTATGTCGGTAGAACGCCCGCTGCCGGAACCTGCGGACTCAGTGGTCCTGACCCCAGCACCGACCTTGGTCCTCGGCGGTGATCTCGGCGGCACCTCCACCCGGATCGTGATCGCCGACTCTGAGGGCAACGTAGTCGGCCGAGGGGCCGCCGCCGGTGGAAACCCGACGAGCCATCCGACAACTGCCGCGGCCAACTTCGGTCAGGCTCTTCACACCGCTCTGACCGGCCTCGATCCGGCCCGCGTCGAGGCTGCCGTGATCGGCGCGGCGGGTGGCTCGGCCCTCGCCATACCGGAGGTGAAGGCCCAGTTCGACGCAGCCTGGTCCGGCGCCGGACTGTCCGGCGAGGCCGAGTTCATCGGCGATCTGGAGGTCGCTTTCGCCTCCGGTACGCCGGAACCTGACGGACACGTGCTGATTTCGGGCACGGGAAGCAACGCCGGACTGGTTCGGGACCACCGACTGGTCCGGACCGCGGGCGGCCACGGCTGGCTGCTCGGCGACGAGGGCTCCGGCTTCTGGCTCGGCCGCGAAGCCGTACGCAGCGTGCTGCTCGCCTTCGATCTGGAGGAGCCGCTCGGCCTGCTCGAGGAATCAGTACTGAAGTCTTTGCTGCCGGACCACGATTCAGCGGTTTTCGCACAGCGTGACGGCTACGAAATCGTGCGTAACGACGTGATTCGCGTGGTGAACAACCGTCCACCGGTGCTGATGGCCGAATTGGCCCGCACGGTGGTCTCGACGTACGAGGAAGGCGACAAGACCGCGCAGGGCCTGGTGAAACGCGCAGCCGAATTGCTCATAGAAACCGTCGGCCGGATCAGGACAACGAAGGACACGACCCCGTTGATCCTCGCCGGCAGTGTCGCCGGTGAACAATCTCCGGTCGGTCGCCTGCTCCGGGAGGCCTTTCACGAGCAGTTCGCCGGCGAGATCCTGACCGCCCGGGACGGCGTCAGCGGCGCCACCTGGCTCGCCCTCGGCACGCTCGACCCGGCGCTCGCGACAGAGGCGATTCACAGCCGGTTGGTCAGTTAGGGGGTGTCTCGTGGTTCCGCGCCGTAGCGAGCAGGTGCTCGGTGCGGTGCATCGGCGTGCGGGGGCGAGGTGTTCGATGCGGAGCATCTAGCGCTTTGCACACGTGCGGCGAGGTGCCGTGCCGAGTGCCGCGCAGTAGGCGGGGAACCACGAGACACCCCCTTGGGGACGAACTGCCGAGCCGAAAGGGTCGGTTTCGACGTATCGCCTACTAAGGCTGAGACCTCCTTCTTAGTGTGAGTGAGATGTTCGAGACCGACCTGCGGCTTCAGTGTGGGCGCGCGCTGCGTGTGTACGACAGCGCGCCCTGCGACGATGCCCGGCTTCCGGTCGTGACGCTGGGTGTTCCGACCGACACGCTGTACGAGGCCGGTGAGTGGCTGGGCATCCGCTGGATCTCCTGCGACCTCCCCTCGACGACCGCCGCCGATCTCGCCGCGGTTGTCGACGCGGCCGGTGTCGACGGTTTCGCACTGATGGGCCACGGCGAGGGCGGCGCACTCGCCCTCCGCACCGCCGCCCTCCTCGGCGACCGAGTCGAAGCCGTGGTCACCTTCGGCTGCACCCTGCCCGCGGAATTCATCCTGATCGCGATCCAGACGACCCCGGTCCTGCTCTGCCACGGCCTGGCCGACCGCATCTCCCCTGCCACCAACAGCCGCTGGCTCGCCGGCCGCCTCGCCCTCCCCACCCTCGACCTCCACCTAGGCCTGGACCACACCACGATCCTCACCCAGTCCGAGCCCGCCCTCGAGTGGATCCGAGACCACACCGGCTAGTCCCCCTCGCACCCAAAGATGCGCCTCGCGCCCAAAGAGCAGCCCGCCCACCTTTGGGCGCCCACCGCAACTTTGTGCACCCACCCCAACTTTGGGAACCCACCAACCACTCCGAGCCCGCGGAAGTGGTTGGTGCGTACCCAAAGACGCGCCTCGCACCCAAAGAACAGCCGACCCACCTTTGTGCACCCACCCCAACTCTGTGCACCCACCCCAACCTTGGGAACCCACCAACCACTCCGAGCCCGCGGAAGTGGTTGGTGCGTACCCAAAGACGCGCCTCGCACCCAAAGAACAGCCGACCCACCTTTGTGCACCCACCCCAACTCTGTGCACCCACCCCAACCTTGGGAACCCACCAACCACTCCGAGCCCGCCGGAACGGTCGGTGCGTGCACAAAGACGCGCCTCGCACCCAAAGAACAGCCGACCCACCTTTGTGCACCCACCGCAACTTTGGGCACCCACCGCGACTTTGGGCACCCACCGCGACTTTGGGCACCCACCGCGACTTTGGGCACCCACCGCAACCTTGGGAACCCACCAACCACTCCGAGCCCGCCGGAACGGTCGGTGCGTACCCAAAGACGCGCCTCGCGCCCAAAGAGCAGGCGGCCCACCTTTGGGCGCCGACGGCGACTTTGGGCGCCCACCGCGTCTTTGGGAACCCACCGACCACTCTGCGGCCGCGAAAGTGGTTGGTGGGTGCACAAAGTTGGACCGCGTGCACAAAGAGCAGGCGGCCCACCATTGGGCGCGGGGCGAGGTGAGGCGGGGCGAGGGCGGGCGTTGGGAGGGGATTCCAAGCAATGACTTGACATCGGGATCGGTACGGCGGATATTCCAAGCATGTCTTTGGAGAAGCGGACGCGGTTGCTGGATGATCCGTTGGCGATTCGCGCGATGGCGCATCCCGTGCGGCTGGATCTGCAGAACCTGCTGGGGCGGGAGGGGCCGATGACGGCGGCCGATGCGGCGCGGCGGCTGGGGATCAGTCAGGCGCTGGCTTCGCATCATCTGCGGCAGTTGGCGAAGTACGACTTCGTCGAACCGGCGCCGGGGAAGGACAACCGTGAGCGGCCCTGGCGGTTGGTGTCGACTTCGCAGTCGTGGCGGGACGCGGCCCGGACTCCCGAGGGCGCGGCGGCGGCCGACGTACTGGAGCAGTTGCTGGCTGAGCGGGCGTTGGAGTCGCTGGCCCGTTGGCAGCAGCAGCGCGCCGACGAGGCCCCGGTCTGGCGGGACCACTCCGGGATCGGGCAGAGCGGCATCTACCTGACCGGCGCCGAGCTCACCGAGCTGGTGCAGCAGATCGACGTACTGATCCAGAGGTACGTCGACGAGCGGCCGATCGACGACAAGAGCACTCGCCCGGCCGGCAGCCGGCACGTCTCCATCACGCAGATCGTCACGATCACACCCGAGGAGCCGGAATGAAGGACCTGTGGGGCGTCCTCGCGCGGCAGCGCGACTACCGGCTGGTGCTCAGCGCCGGCCTGATCTCTCTCACCGGCGACTGGCTGCTCCGCACCGGCCTCGCCTTCCAGATCTACGTGCTGACCGGCTCGACGCTGGCATCCGGCGGTCTACTACTGGCGTCGTTCGCCCCGACCGTCCTGCTCGGTTCACTGGCCGGCGTCTTCGTCGACCGCTGGGACCAGCGCACCACGATGATCGTGACGAACGTGCTGAACGCGGCCGTTCTCCTTCCCCTGCTCGCAGTCCGCGGTGCGGGCACCATCTGGATCGTGTACGGCGTAGTGCTCGCCCAAGCATGTTTGCAGCAGTTCTTCCAGCCGGCCGAGCAGTCGCTCATCCCGGTCCTGGTGGACTCGAAGCAACTCGTCACGGCGAACGCGCTGAACAGCCAGATCCGCGACCTCGCCCGGTTGATCGGTGCCGCGATCGGCGGCGTACTGACCGCTGCCGGCGGCCTGACCCTGCTGGCGATCGCCGATGCGGCGACCTTCCTGCTCGCGGTCGCGCTGCTGTCCGCAGTACGGCATCGGACCGAGCGGATCCGCGCTGTCGTCGAGGCTGCGGGCGGCGCCGTACGACGGCTGAAGGCGGAATGGACCGAGGGATTGAAGCTGTGTGTCAGCGGCTCGGGGATGCGACTGCTGTTCGTGTTCTGTCTGGTGACCGGGCTCGGCGAGGGCATCATGAGCACCCTGTTCGCGCCGTTCGTCTCCACCGAGCTCGGCGGTGACGGCAAGGCCTACGGACTGATCGTGTCGTCACAGGCGATCGGCGGGATCGTCGGCGGACTGGTCGCCGCCGCCGTCGGCTCACGGTTGCCCGCGGCAACCATGTGGGGCGTCGGCGCACTCCTCTTCGGGCTGATCGACCTGGCGATGTTCTGCTCGCCGCTGGTCTCGGACAGCCTGATCCCGGCGTTCGTCTGCATGATCCTGGTCGGCCTGCCCGGCGCCTTCACTGTCGCCGGCATGATGACGACCTTGCAGCGTCTCACCACCGACGGCACCCGCGGCCGCGTCTTCGGCGCCATCGGGGCCGCCGAAGGTGCCACTGTCCTGCTCGGCATCGCCGCCGCCGGCCTACTCGGCGAGGTCGTCGGCATCATCCCGATCCTGATCTTCCAGGGCCTCGGCTACGTCGTCGGCGGCGCGGTGATCGTTATTCGGCGGCGGGCACTGGAGCCTCGTCCGGGATCGCCGGCTCCCCTGCCTGCCTGACGCGGTGCACGCGAACGCGGGCGACCCGGCGGCCGTCCATCTCGGTGACGGTCAGCGTGTGGTGGTCGACCTGGGCCTCCTCACCGACCGCGGGGACCTTGCCGAGCTGGGCGGCGAGGAATCCGCCGACCGTCTCGTAGGGGCCGTCGGGCAGTTCCAGACCGGTCTCGTCCGCGAAGTCGTCCAGGTTCAGCAGGCCGTCGACCTCCATGTCGCCGCTGCGGAACCGCGTCGTCTCGCCCGACTCCTCGTCGTACTCGTCCTTGATGTCGCCGATCAGCTCCTCGACGAGATCCTCCAGCGTCACGATCCCCGCCGTACCGCCGTACTCGTCGAGGACGATCGCGAGGTGGGTGCTGCGGCGGCGCATCTCGGTCAGCGTCGGCAGCAGCTTCGCGGTGTCCGGCAGCATCAGCACCTCGCGGGCGAGGTCACCGACCCGCACCGACCGCGACGCGACCGCCGGGTCGAACAGGTCCCGCACGTGCACGAAGCCGACGATGTCGTCGGCCGAACCGTTCATCACCGGGTAGCGCGAGTGCGGCCGCTCGGCGGCGAACTTGACCGCCTTGTACGCCGGCATCTCCGCGTCCACGAAGTCGACCTCGGTCCGGGGCAGCATCAGCTCGCGCAGCTGCCGGCTGCCCGCCTCGAACACGTCGTCGACGATCCGTCGCTCCTCCTCGCCGAGCGACTCGTGCGCGGAGATGACATCGCGCAGCTCCTCGTCCGACATCACCTCACGGTTCGCGTTCGGGTCACCGCCGAGGGCGCGGACCACCAGGTCGGTGGACCTCGAGAGCAGCCAGATCACCGGGCGGGCGCCGGAGGCGATCCGGTCCACCAGCGGGGCGAGGCCGAGCGCGAACGTCTCGGCCCGCTGCAACGCGAGCCGCTTGGCCGCGAGCTCACCGATCACGATCGAGACATAGGAGATCAGGACGGTGATGAGTACCAGGGCGACCGTCCCGGCCACTCCCTCGGGCAGACCGAGGTCCTGCAGGTGCGGTGCGAGGGCGTCGGCCAGGGTCGCGCCACCGAAGGCGGCGGACAGGAAGCCCATCAGCGTGACGCCGATCTGCACGGCGGACAGGAACCGGTTCGGATTGGCGGCGACCTTGGCCACGATCTCGCCGCGGCGGCCGCGGTGCGCGAGGGCCTTCACCTGCGACTCGCGCAGGGAGACCAGGGCCATCTCGGCGGCGGCGAACACCCCGCCGATCAGCACGAAAACCAGGATCAGGACGATATTGAGAAGCGTTTCGTTCATGTCAGGGAGTTCCTAAAGCCCTCTCGTCGTATGTCGAGAGGGCGGGCGTTGGGCGTCTTCGTCCATAGAGTCAGGGTAGGGCATCTCCCCTCGCCCCCTGCGTGCTGCGCGGCACTCGGCGGCGCATCTCGCTGCACTGGAGCAAAGGCCATGATGCAACCAGATCGCCGCCTTCACTCCAGCACACCGAGATACACCACCGAGCACCTGCTCGCGACTGCAGGGGACGAGGGGACACGCCCCGCGGCGACAGGTCCACCGGTGCATGTTCGACTTTGTTGGTTTACGATGATTCCTGGCCGTCCGTGTGCAGCGGCCGGGAAGGTCACACGATGAAGACACCGCGTGGTGTGCGCCGGACGGACACCCACCTGTCCGACGGACGAGAGCTGATCTACTACGACCCGGCCGACACGCCGGCCCGGGTTCCGCTCGAGGACACCCGTGGCCTGCCTGCACCGCAGCCCCAGGTCGATCTGCGGACCGACCCGCTGACCGGTGACGTGATCACCTACGCGACGCACCGCAACACCCGGACGTACCTACCGCCGGCCGACCAGTGCCCGCTCTGCGCCAGCAAGCCTGGCAACCCGACCGAGATCCCGGACCACGACTACAACGTGGCCGTGTTCGAGAACCGGTTCCCGTCCTTCGCCGGCCCCGGCCGGACCGAGGTGCTCTGCTTCACCAGCGACCACAACAGCTCGTTCACTCAGCTCTCCCAGGGCCAGGCCCGGCTCGTCGTGGACGCCTGGGCCGACCGGAACGCCGACCTCAGCGCGCGCGACGACATCGAGTACGTCTTCCCGTTCGAGAACCGCGGCCGCGAGATCGGCGTCACGCTCAGCCACCCGCACGGCCAGATCTACGGCTACCCGTTCCTGCCGCCGCGGATCCGGACCCTGATGGCGCAGGCCCGCAAGCACCAGGAAGTTGCCGGTAGCAACCTGTTCGCCGACGTCCTGGCCGCCGAGCGGAAGGAGGGCACCCGGGTCGTCGCCGAGAACGGCAACTGGACCGCCTTCGTCCCCGAGGCCGCCCGCTGGCCGGTCGAGGTGCACCTCTACCCGCACCGCCAGGTGGCCGGCATCGACGACCTCTCGATCGGCGAGCGCGACGACTTCGCCCAGCTCTACCTCGATGTCCTGAACCGCTTCGACAGCCTGTACGGCGATCCGCTGCCCTACATCGCCGCGTGGCACCAGGCGCCGGTCCGGATCGACCGCGAGCTCGGATACCTTCACCTGGAGGTGCTGTCCATCCGGCGGGCGGCCGACAAGATCAAGTACCTGGCCGGCTCGGAGTCCGGGATGGGCGCGTTCATCAGCGACACCCGCCCGGAAGACGTCGCCGAGACCCTGCGGAAGGTGTCCTACGCGTGAGCACTTTTGAGAGAATCTTTGGTATGACGCCGGACGGTTCCTGGCGTGCTCCGGGCCGGGTGAACCTGATCGGCGAGCACACGGACTACAACGACGGCGTCGTCCTGCCGATCGCGTTGCCCGTGGAGATCGTGGTACACGCATCGGCACGGGACGACGGCCGGATCGCGGTGTCGTCCGCGGGGCACGACGCCGTGATCGAGTTCGCACTCGACGAGCTGGCACCGAAGACGGTCGGCGACTGGGCGGCGTACCCGGCTGGTGCGGCCTGGATCCTGCGCGAGTCCGGCTACCCGATCGGTGGCGCGAACCTGCTCTTCGAATCCGACCTCCCCTCCGGCGCCGGTCTCTCCTCATCCGCCGCGCTGCTCTGCGCAACCTCCCTTGCCTTGCTGGGTTTGGTTGACGTCGAGGTTGACCCAGCTGAGGTCGCGCGGCTCGCCCAGCGCGCGGAGAACCAGTACGTCGGTGCGCCGGTCGGGCTGATGGACCAGACCGCGTCGATGTGCTGCACGGCCGGTCACGCGCTGGCCTTCGACATCCGCTCGGGGTCGCTGGACCAGATCCCGTTCGACCCTGAGGCTGACGGTTTGACCTTGCTGGTGGTCGATGTGAAGGCACCGCACCGGCACGCCGATGGTGAGTACGCCGCTCGGCGGAAGAGCTGCGAGCAGGCGGCCGCTGACCTCGGCGTACCGGCTCTGCGTTCTGTTTCCTTTGATGAGCTGGATGGTGCGCTGGCACGGCTGGACGACGAGGTGGACCGCCGCCGGGTGCGGCACGTGGTCACCGAGATCAAGCGGACCGAGGACGCGATCGCGTTGATGAAGGCCGGCCGGTTGCGCGATGTCGGGCCGCTGTTCACCGCATCCCATGTGTCGCTTCGGGACGACTTCGAGGTGACCGTTCCGGAGCTCGACGTCGCCGTCGACACGGCGCTGGCCGCGGGAGCGATCGGGGCTCGGATGACCGGTGGCGGATTCGGCGGTTGCATCATCGCGTTGACAGCAACGGATTCCGCGGACGCCGTACTGGCCGCTATTGAGAAGGCCTTTGCTGAGAAGGGTTTCACGGCCCCGAGTGCACTCGCCGCGACGCCGTCGAACGGTGCGTCACGAATCAACTGATTGACCTCTTGCCCGTTCGGGTCGATTCCGGCCCGAACGCTGGGCAGCCCTCGCCCTCCGGCGTACTTTCCCGTTAAGGGGAAAGAACTACAGGGGGAAGTGGGGTGTGCGGCGATGGCTCAGCCTTTGCCTGCCGGAAAACTCAAAGTAGGAACCGGTTGGCGTTATTCCAAAGGCGGTAAGCATGCCGCCTTCGACTATCCGGTGCCGATCGGTACGCCGGTCTTCGCGGTTCAGGACGGTGTCGTTCTGGCGTGCAACGACGGGGTGTCGAACAAACCGCAGCCCGGGGTGCACGGCGCGGATTCGAACTGGGTACTGCTGGGAATCAGGCATGGCGGCCAGAAGGCCTGCGTGCTGTACCAGCACCTGTCGCCGAAGTTGCTGGTGGCGAAAGGCCAGCAGGTCAAGGCCGGCGACCAGCTCGCGAAGTCAGGTTCATCCGGCAACGCGACCGGCCCGCACCTGCACATGGCGGCAATGTGGGGACACCGCACAGCCGCCGGCCGCTACGACTACCTGACGCACATCGGCCCGACCGAGAAAGCACCGAAGGGCACCGCGGCGAACGAGATCTGCATCTTCCCGCCGGACCAGGTCTGCACCGGCAAAGCACCGGATGCCGATCCGTGGGCCTCGGGTGATGTGTTCCTCGACAAGCTGAGCTTCGGCGTCAAGAACTCCGACAGCGTCAAACGCCTGCAATACACGCTGAACCACATCAAACTGGTCCACGGCAAAACCCTGGCCATGAACGGCCACTACGACATCGACACCAAGAACGAAGCCACCAAGTGGCAGATCCAGATCGACAAATGCAAGCCGGGCACACCTGCCGCCGACGGGAACATCGGGCCGAAGCAGGCAGCGAAGATGTTCGGGCCGCAGTACAACCTTCGCGCTCACTCCTAGAGCTAAGCGGACCGCCACCACTGTCCAATTCGGTAGAACCCGTGTGGTTCACGCTCAGCCTGTCTACCTGGGTTGACAGAATCTCGGGTTGGACAGTGTTGGCGGTCCGCTTGGTTGCGTGCGCGAGGCTTTGGGTCGTTGGCTTGGCCGGCGTCCCTGTGGAGACACCGATCGCGTGCGGTGGCGATCTTCACGCCTGAGCCCCGAGGCCAACCTCAGTCGTGGAGTGCTCGGCAACCGGCTCACCGACCACGCTATGCATCCGGGGCGGCTCCAAGCACCCAGCGGGTGGGGGGCGCGGACAGCGCGTGGGGGGCTTGAACAAGTTATGACCTGTCCAAGCCCACCACTTCCTGTTCAAACCCCCAGGTTGTGGCCTCGGCCGGGAGCGCGCAGCGGCGGGAGGGCCAGGGGTCGGGGGGATCTGCGGGGATCTACTGCCTCTGGGTGGCAGTAGATCCACGCAAAGCGGTCCAACGTGCCCCCGATTCGCGCCGCACCGGACAGGCCGGACACGTACCCGGTGGCTGGTCGCCGCGGCGGCCGATTTGCTGAAGCGCTCGGCGGGCGTCGCCTGTGGCTGAGGGGGATGGTGCGGTTGGTGACCGGGGTTTCGGTTGTCTGGGCTTCCGGGCTCCGGTTGCGGCGCAACAAACGAGGGGATCTCCCCGCAAGTTGCTGGTTCTCCCCCCGTTTTTTGACCAGAGAAGGGTCAACCTGAACAGATATCCAGCGAAATTTCCGCAGGCCGACAGACACCCCGAACCGCAATGCTCGACCCCGGCGGCGGGTCAGCTGACAGGCCTCCTCGTCGTCGAGAGCAACCACAGCCCGTCAGCCACAAGCAACGGGCAACCGCGGTCACCGACCTCGCCATCCGGCCCAGCCACAGACCACCCCAGCCACCCGCCTCTGTAAAACCGGCCGCAGCGGCGACCAGCCACCGCAGACCGTGCCCGGCCGAATCCGAGCGGGCGGATGGGACGAGCACCTTCGGGGAGGCGGGGCTCCTGGCCTGCCCAAGACCTCAACCACCGCGACCGATCACCCGCCGCGACACCACTCCCCAAACCGGTTCAGGCAACATCAGACGCCAAACCGCAACAGGCACAGAGCGGCAGTAATCCTCCGCAGATCGGGCCAGAACCGCCGCTTAACAGAGGAACTGGAGGTACGGCGACCACTTCGGTGCCGTCCACGCTCGGCAGACCCCCACTTGTTCGTGCTGACCGACGCGAGCACCGCCGACCTCAACCACCGAGGCGACATCCGCGACCGCCCCCTCCACTCAACCACCTGTCCGCTAGCAGCGGGCACGCGACGAAGGAGCGGGCTCGGCGGCGGCCGCGAACGAACAGTCGCCGGAACTGCACTCAACGGGAAGCGGCGGCAGCCGCGTGAAAGGGCGGCGGGGCGCACAGGCGGAAGCATGCGACGAAGGAGCGCGCGTGCCCGGAGCGAGGGGCTTCAGTCCGCCGGTTCCTCGGCTCCTCGCGCGCGCCAATCCACTCAGCACGGGTCCAGCAAGCCGCGGGCACGCGACGCAGGAGCGGGCGTGGTCGGGGCGAGGGGTTACTGGGTGATGACCAGTTCGCAGCCGGTGTCTCGCATGGCTTTGCGGGCGGCTGTGGTGAGGCCGGCGTCGGTGACTATGACGTCGAGGTCGGCCCAGGTGGCGAAGGTGCTGAGGCCTACGGTGCCCCACTTGGTGTGGTCGGCTACTACTACGACCTCGCGGCTCGCGGCGATGAAGGAGCGGTTGGTCTCGGCTTCCATCAGGTTCGGCGTACTGAGGCCGTGTTCGGCGTCGACGCCGTGGGCGCCGAGGAACAGCAGGTCGAGGTGCAGGGAGCCGAGGGCGGCGGTCGCGATCGGGCCGACCAGGGCGTCGGAGGGGGTGCGGATGCCGCCGATCAGTACGACGGTGCGGTCGGAGCGGGAGTTGCCGTGGAAGACGTCGGCGATCCGGGCCGAGTTCGTGACGACGGTGAGGTTCTCGACGCGGAGGAGCTGCCGGGCCAGCGCGTACGTCGTCGTACCGGCGCCGATGCCGATCGCGCTGTCGGGCTGGACGCGGCCGGCGGCCTCGGCGGCGATCGCCTGCTTGGCGGCGGACTCCTGGGTCAGCTTGGCGTCGAAGCCGGGCTCGTGGGCGCTGCGCAGGCCGACCGAGGTCGCGCCGCCGTGCACCTTGTGCAGCAGGCCGCTGGAGTCCAGCGCGTCGAGATCGCGCCGGATCGTCATGTCCGACACGCCGAAGCGCTCGACCAGCTCCGCCACGGTGATCGCGCCGCGACTGTTGACCTCGGCAACGATTGTGGCCTGTCGCTGCGCGGCCAGCTGTCCACCCCGGCCGCGTGGCGGCTCCGCTCCGGCTGCATTCACAAGCCAAGACTAAGGGCAGATCGTGGCGCTGTCAGGAAATGGCGTTGCCGCGGCGGACCGGCCTTGGCACCCTGAAGCATGCGATTTCCCGAGGACGTGCCGGAACTGAGCGACGACCTGGTCACCTTGCGCGCTCACCGGCCTGCCGACGCCGACGACGTGTACGAGCTCTGCCAGGACCCCGAGATGCAGCGCTGGACGATCATCCCGGTGCCGTATTCGCGCGAGGACGCGGTCGGCTTCCTGACCGAGATCGTGCCCAGCGGGTGGCAGACGGAGCACGGCGGGCAGCACTGGGCGATCGAGGTGGACGGGCGGTTCAGCGGCTCGGTCAGCCTGCACGGCGGCGAGGGTGGCGTCGGCGAGATCGGCTTCTCGGTCGGTCCGTGGGTGCGCGGCCGCGGGGTGATGACGCGGGCGGCGAAGCTCGCGATCCGGCACGCGTTCGACAATCTCGGCTGGCAGCGGGTGATCTGGCGGGCGTTCGTCGGCAACTGGGCCTCGCGCCGGGTCGCCTGGAAGGCCGGGTTCCGCGGCCTCGTCGTCGTACCGGGTGGTGGCATGGCGCGTGGCGTCCGGTACGACGAATGGATCGCGACCGTCGGCCGCGACGACGAGCTGGAGCCGCAGGGCAACTGGTGGAAGGTGCCGGAGTTCGACGGTGGCACGTTCCGGATGCGCGGGTTCCGGCCGACCGACGCGCAGCGGGTGATGGAGGCCTGCAACGACGAGCGGACCCAGCACTGGCTGGCCGGCCTGCCGTCGCCGTACGAGCTGCACCACGCGGAAGGCTTCATCGAGAGCCGGAAGGAAGCCCTGGCCTCCGGTGAAGGAACGGCGTGGGTGATCGCCGACGCGGTCACCGACGAGCTGATCGGCAACATCAGCATCTTCGCCATGCACGGCCGGATGAACAGCAGGCCCGGCACGATCGGGTACTGGATGCATCCCGAAGGCCGGGGCAAGAAGGTGATGACGAACGCCGTGCGGCTGGCCATCGGGCACGCCTTCACACCGATCGAGGAGGGCGGTCTCGGGCGCCGCCGGCTGACGCTGCAGGCCGCGGTCGGGAACACTGCGTCCGCGCATGTTGCCGAGGCCAACGGCTTCACCAAGATCGGCATCGGGCGCGCCGCGGCACCCGGTCGCGAGGGCCGCTGGGACGACGACTACATCTTCGATCTGCTCCCCGGTGATCCCCGTCCGTGACCCCGGTCCGTGAGCGCCGCGAGACGGCGAGTTGGTGACATCCGACACCGTTCCCCTCGCCGTCTCGGCATTCGACTGGTTGAATCGACTGGTGAGAGATCGTGAGGAGCTCGTCCGCCGCTGGCAGGCCGGGTGGTCCGTCTCGAGGGGCTGGACGACGGTTGAGGACGACCACGACGGGATATTGACTGTTCGCGCCGGTGAGGAGAACCGCGCGATGGAGTACGTCGTACTGGACGCGGACGACAAACCGGAGCGGGTCGAGCGAGCCGCCGAGCTGGCGCTGGCTGCCCCCGGCGGTCGTGGGGCGGGCTACATCACGCTGGCCACCGATGACAAGGAGGCCCGGATCGAGCAGCTCGAGGATCTCGGCATGGAGGTGCAGCGCGACCAGGACTGGCTGATGACGATCCAGTTGTCGGAGCAGCCTGCCCTCAAACTGCACGAGCGGTATGCGCTGCACACCGAGATCGAGGACGACCTGATCATCACCCGTGCAACGTTGCATGGCGGCGTCGTGTCGAGCGGCCGGATGGCGGTCGTCGGCCCGGACGCGGTCGCGGACCGGATCGAGACCGACCCGGCACACCGGCGTCGCGGTCTGGGCAGCGCGGTGATGGCATCGCTGGTCGAGACGGCCGCGGCCCAGGGCGCCAAGCGCGGCATCCTGATCGCGTCGATCGACGGCCTGCGTCTCTACCGCAGTCTGGGCTGGAAGGTCATCGCGGACGTGGTGACCGCGCGCTGCTGATTGCCGACCAGTAATTGTCAGACATGTGTAAAGGCGGACTCCGGATGGGAGTCAGCCTGGACGCGGTTGGGCAAGGCTGCTCACCATGACGAACCCTGAACGGTCGCCGCGCTTCCGTGTGGCCGGTCCGATGCTCGCTGCCGTCGCCGCCTTGGCCGTGCTGACAGGAATCGGGTGGTTCGTTCTCCGGGACCTGGGCGGGCAGGGCGATCAGAAGGTCACCGGGCAGGAACAGCCGTTGACGGCAGTGAGCGCCACGCCGACCGATGACGCGTCGGCCGACCCGACTCCGGTTCGCCCGACAAGCCCGTCGGTCACACCACGCCGTACGACGCCTGCTCCGACCCCGACGAAGTCCGTCACCAAGACGCCGACGCCGACCCGATCCAGTACGGCGCCGAGCCGGGAAGGCACGCACAAGCCGACCGCCGCACCGAGTCACACCGCGACGCCGAAGGCCTCGAAGCCGACGAAGACCAGCAGCGGTTCGGGCAGCCCGGAAGCTCAGGTCCTCGCGTTGACCAACGCCGAGCGGGCGAAGGTCGGCTGTGGCGCACTGCGGACGAACAGCGCGTTGGCGAAGGCGGCCGAGGCCCATGCGTCGGACATGGTGGCCAAGCACTACTTCGCGCACAACAGCCAGGACGGGCGTACGCCGTTCACGCGGATGAAGGCGGCCGGATTCAAGGGCGGAGCGATGGCCGAGAACATCGCTGTCGGTTACACCAGTCCGGCGGCCGTGGTGAAGGGCTGGATGAACAGCGCCGGGCATCGGGCCAACATCCTGAACTGCAGCTACACGATGCTCGGCGTCGGCTACGACTCCGGTCAGGTGAAACCCGAATGGGGCAAGGGTTCCTGGGTCCAGGACTTCGGTGGCTGACGGCAATCTTCCGGCCGGGTGCCGGGCAACCTTCAGGAAGCGTTAAGTCGAGTCGCGAAACTGTAACGGTGACCCGTCGTATCGGTTAAGGTCGCTGTTCGGTGACCAGGGGGGACCTGGAAGGACCGCGGGGAACGAAGCAGTACTCGCAACGACGCACACGAAGAGGATTCGCCCACTCATGACGGATGCGCCAACCCCCCGGCGGCACCGCGGTACCCGACGCGCCCAGAAGACCAAACGTGGCCTGATCGGCCCGATCGCGAGCGCGTTGTCGGTGCTGGTCGCCATCGGCCCGGTGATCTATCTGATGTCGCGCGACAACTCGACGGTCAACGACGCGACCAAGGTGCTGAACGTCTCCGAGGACACCCGGGACAACTCCGGTGGTTCCCTCGTCGACGGCGCGCACACCGGACCGCTGAAGACCATCACCAAAACCCTGCCGAACGGCAAGGTCACCACGGCTGTGATCGGCACCGGCGCGGACGGTACGTCGACGACCTCGACACCGGGTACGCCGGGAGTCACCCCGAGTGGATCACCGGCGAGCACGCTGACGACGCCGACCGCGCCGACCACCGGCGTGACCACGGTCATCGTCACCCCGGGCGGAACGAAGACGATCGACGGCAAGCCGGCCACACCGGGCAAGCCGACCCGACCGACTCCGACCAAGACCGAGACGAGCAAGCCGCCGAGCAACACCCCGGAGCCACCGCCCTCCAACGACGGCGGTGGCACCAACGCGCAGGAGCGCGAGGTGTTCGAGCTGACCAACAAGGCCCGCCAGGACAACGGCTGCGGACCGCTGCGGCTGGACAGCTCCCTCGTCGAGGCCGCCGGCAAGCACGCTTCCGACATGGTCCGTCGGCACTACATGGCCCACACCAACCCGGACGATCAGGACCCGGGCGACCGGATGCGGGCCGCCGGCTACAACGGCAGCAGCTGGGGCGAGAACATCGCCGCCGGCCAAGCCACCGCGCAGCAAGTGGTCGACGGCTGGATGAACAGCGACAAAGGTCACCGCGAGAACATCCTGAACTGCAAGTTCAACCTGCTGGGTGTCGGCTACGACCCCGGCCGTGTGAAGTCCAACTACGGCCCCGGCAGCTGGGTGCAGAACTTCGGCCGCAGCTAGGCCGCCGGCCGCCGTACCGGGTTGTCATTGTGTCGAAGGCACCGACAGTGGCGCAGACGTTGTTCGAATGCCACAACGTCCGGCCGATTTCCGGCCGGTCACCGCGGGTAGATCCGTCCTTGTCGAAGTGTCCGGTCCGCGTTGCGGGATCGGACCAGACGGTTGATGAGGCACGTCTTGGGGGCGAGACAGTGAAGGGAACAACGACATAATGTCGTCCGATTCCGGCAGTGGCCGGCAGAAACCACGCAGGAAGGCGACCCGCGCCCGGGGCACCCGGCCGGCCACGCCCGAGCCGGCGCCGGCACCGCCCGAGCCACCCCGCTACGCACCGCGCGACGGCGAGTCCCCGTTCTGGGCCAACGCCCAGCCGCGGACCGACAGCCAGGCCTGGGCCGACACCCAAGCCCACCTCGAGGCCCGCAACCGCACCGACTCGACCCCGCAGTACGCACCGCGGCCGGCGGCTGGGAGCACACCACTCAGCACGAACTCGTCCGACACCGCGAGCTCACGTGGCTGGGTCACCCAGCCCGCTGCCCCCACCCCCGCCCCCACTCCGGCACCCCGTCGTACCCGCCAGTCGACGCCCGCCGAAGACCTCGCCGGCCTAGGCGCCTGGGCCACCCCAGCCCCCGAGCGCCCCGCCACACCCCCCGAGCCAACCCCAGCCGCCCGCTACGACGCCACGCCGACCCGGTACGACGCAACCTCGGCCAGCCGGTACGACGCCGCCCCGTCCAGCCCGTACGAGTCGACCTCGGCCGCACCCACCTCGGCCACTTCGAGCGAGTCCACTCGGGTTGCGGGGGCTTTCACGGCTGACCTGTCCAGCCGGTACGGCTCCGCGGCGGGTTCGGTTGAGGCGACGCCGAGCGCGTCGAGTGAGTTCGAATCGACGCGGGTGACGCCTGATCCGACGTACACGCAACCGCCGGTGACTGCGGTCGCGGACAGCCGCACCGCGCGCGGTAGCACCGAGCTCTCCGGCCCGCGCACCGCCGCAGTCCGCGAGACCGCCGAGCGAGCCCGCGCAAGCAGGGCACCACGGCAGGCGGCGGACAGTACGGCGGTCGACGCCGACGGCCGACCGGTCTCCCGGGTCGCACGTGGCGAGGGCGGAAGACGCCGCCCGTTCATCGCGGTGGCAGCCGTGCTCCTCGTCATCACCCCGATCTCCTGGATCCTCCTGCACCAACCCCAGACCGAAGAGGCCGACGCGTCCCTGCCGGTCCGAGACGACTCCTACGCAACCCCGACCATCAAGCCGGTCGACTCCCCCACCACCCCACCCAAGTCCCCCCTCACACCCCCGCCGGGCACCCCCACCGCAACACCAACGGGCACCCCGACAACGTCGACGACCCCCACCACTCCCCCAACCGGCGCCCCCACGACGGCCCCCACAACCAGCGCCTCCACCACCCCGTCGGTCCCCACCACCGACCCCGACCCCACCAGCCCCCCAACCGGCAAACCCACGAACACTCCGCCGCCTCCACCTCCGCCGCCCCCGAAAGCCGACGGAGACATGACGGGTGACGAGATCCAGCTGTTCAACCGAATCGACAGCGCGCGCAAGAAGAAGGGGTGCGCTCCGCTTGAGCAGGACGCCCCGGTGACCCACGGCGCACGCGACGACGCAGCGAGCCGGAGCAAGTCGGGCAAGGTCAACGCGAGCGGCCCCTCGATGTCCGCGGCCGGGGGCGACAACTGGTCGTCGGACCAAGCGTTCGACGAAATGATGACGCAGAGCAAGGGGACGATCCTGGACTGCAGCCTGACGACCCTCGGCGTCGGCCGCAAGACCTACAAGCGATGCCCCGCGATCGACCTCTTCGGCCTCTGCACCGCCGAGCGGATCACCCGAGTCAGCTGGGTCGCCGACTTCAACTAGCCCCGGCGCTCGCAGCTACCCGGTGGAGCCAGGCGCCGGGCACGCTGAACTCGACGTACCGAACGACGGGTAGTGGTTGGGCTCGGGTGGCGGGTGGGAGCGTGGGTGCGCGGCGGGTGGGGGCGGTTGGCGGACCACTACCCGTTCGTTGGTACGCGACCGGAGCGACGCGATGGGCGTCGGGCGCGGCGATGGGCGTCGGGCGCGGCGAGCGATTGCGCACGTGTGGGGTACGTGGTCGGGGTCGCGGGTGTTCGGGGGTGGTTGGTGGGACGATGGGGGGAGGCTAGGGCGGGAGGGTGCATGTTCTGGGAACGTGAACGTGGGGACCTGGAGCCGGAGCGGCCGGCGTTGTTCGGGATTCCGCCGGATGCGCTGGCGGACGAGCGGCCTGATCGGCGGCCGGAGGAGGCCAAGCGGATGGGGCTGAGCCGGCATACCGAGGAGGGGGCGGTGTTGTCGTTCGCCTCGGGGCTGGATCGGGGGAAGCCCGGGCACCGGTTGATGGCCTGGATCCTGCTGGTGACGTTCGCGGCGCCGGCGCTCTACATCCTGTTCTGGCTGCTCTAAGCGGGAGCGGGCGCGAAGTCCTGGCGGTGGCGTTGGGGGGTCGTGCCGAGGACGGCGTGGAAGTGGTGCCGGAGGGCGGCGCTGCTGCCGAAGCCGCTGGCCGTAGCTACTCGTTCAACGGGGTGGTCGGTGGTCTCCAGCAGCAGCCGGGCGCGGTCGAGGCGTTGCTGGAGGAGCCACGCCTGGCCTGAGCTTCCGGTGCGGGCCCGGAACTGCCGAGTGAAGGTACGCCGGGAAAGCGCGACCGCGGCCGCCCACTCGTCCAGCGAGACCGGCTGATCGAGCCGCGCCCGCGCCCAGACCATCGCCTTCTCGATCACGTCATCCCCAGGATCCGGCGGCACCGGCACCGGGATGTACTGCGCCTGCGAACCACTCCGGTGCGGCGCGATCACGATGCTCCGGGCCAGCTCCTCCGCCGCCTCCACGCCGTACTGGGTCCGCACCAGATGCAGGCAGCAGTCGAGCGAGGCCGCCGTACCGGCTGAGGTCATCACGTCGCCGAGGTCCGACCAGAGCACATCAGCCCGTACGGCGAGTTCCGGGTGCCGCGACTGCAGCTCCTCGGCCCATCGCCAGTGCGTCACGACCTCTCGTCCGTCCGCGATTCCGCTCGCTGCGACCAGGTACGCGCCGATGCACAGCCCGAGCACGACGGCTCCCCGGGCATGAGCCGCACGGATCGCGGCCAGTAGAACGTCGGACGGCGAGCGGTACGGATCCCAGGTCGGCAGGATCACCACGTCGGCCGTCTCCATCGCCGACAGCCCGTGTTCGACCGTGATCCCGAAGCCCGCGTTCGTCCGCAATGACCCCGGCTCCTCGGCGCAGACGCGCACGTCGTACCGGCCGTCCGCGCCCCAGGGATCCCCGAGGACCAGGCACGGCACGGACAGGTGGAACGGGCTCATCCCGTCGAAGGCGAGGACGGCGACAGTACGCATGGCCCGATCTTAAGGAACTATGGCTCCCGGGCCAATGGTGAGCGGCCACCGATCGCAGCAGGATCGAGGACATGAAGATCACGCACATCGGTGGACCGACCGCATTGTTCACGTACGGCGGCCTGACGTTCCTGACCGACCCCGCCTTCGACCCGCCGCGCGAGTACCGGATGCCAGGCGGCCGAGTGATGACCAAGCTGATCGGCCCGGCGATCCCGGCCGCCGACCTCGGCCCGGTCGACGTCGTACTGCTGTCGCACGACGAGCACTGGGACAACCTCGACGAGTCCGGCCGCGCGCTGCTGCCGTCGATCCCGACCGTCCTGTCGACGCCCGGCGCGGGCACTCGGATCCCCGGCGTGCAGGGTCTGGCGGAGTGGGAGTCGGTCGAGCTGGACGGCGTCACGGTGACCGCCGTACCGGCGCTGCACGGTCCGGAGGGCGCGGACGCCGTACTGGGCGTCGTCACCGGCTTCATCCTGCAGCGCCCCGACCTGCCGACCGTCTACGTGTCCGGCGACAACGCCTCGGTCGGCCTGGTCAAGCAGATCGCCGACCGCTTCGCGCCGATCGGGCTCGCGGTCCTGTTCGCCGGCGGCGCGCGCACCGTCCTGCTCGACGGCGCCAACCTCACCCTGACCTCCGCCGAAGCCGTCGAGGCCGCCCACGTGCTCGCCCCGGCGACCATCATCCCCGTCCACACCGAAGGCTGGGCCCACTTCACCGAAGGCCCAGAGACCGTGACCGAGGCCTTCACCCAAGCGGGCCTAAAAGACCGCCTCCAGCTCCTGACACACGGAGTAGCAACCGAGGTCTAAGCAATCCCGTGGGTTTGCCAGAAGGGGATTAGGTCGGTGGTGCTGGCGGCTTGGGCGGCGGTCATGAAGTCGGCTGGGGCTACTACCCCGTGCCAATGGGCTTTCGCGTAGGTCGCCAGTAGGCGGTCCATCGCGGGCGTACCGATCAGGCGTTCCAGGTCGTGCAGCATGCAGGAGCCGTAGGTGTAGACGAACGTCCCGTACGACGTGCTGTGCGCGCCCCAGTAGCCCATGTCGCGAGTGATTGCTACTGGCAACGTTCCGGGCCAGCAGCCGGGTCGGTGGTTGCCTTCGAAGACGTCGGTCGCGTACGTCGCGAAAGCCTCGTCCAGCCAGGGATCGGCGTACTCGTTGTTGCCGACGATGCCGTACCACCACTGGTGCGCGACCTCGTGGACGACCGGGCTCTGCGGTGAGATCAGCAGGACGAAACCCGGATACTCCATCCCGCTGAAGCTGGTCCACCGGTCGTTCAGGACGAGGTCGATCTCGTGATCGGGGTACGCGCCGAACCGGCGACCGAACTCATCGATCGAGGCCGCTGCGTCGGAACGAGCCGAGTCGACCGCGGCCGCCGTGACGGTCGGAGTAGCCCAGGTCCGGATGGTGACACCACCAGGCGAGACACTAGAACCGCTTCGGAACGGGCCCGCCGCCCAGGCGAAATCCCTTGCCTGCTTGGCGATCGCGAGCCCATCGGTCGTGACTCCGGTCGACGGTACGGCGAGGTTGCCGGTATGCGTGAGCCGGACGGCGAAGTCGGCCGCGACCGTGTAGAAGCTCTCCCCGATGCCCATGTCGCGCTCGAGATGCCAGCCGGCCGCGTCCCGAACCGCCAGTACCGGAAGCGCGTTCCCGAAGAAGCTGAACTCGCCCGAACGCCCGAACCGGTCCTCGCGATCCGGCGCGGTCAGCTTCACGTCGAAGCTGATCGACGCCCGCTTCCCCGGCGCCAGCGGCTCCCGCAACGGGAACTTGACCGTGGTGCAATCAGGCAAGGCGACCCCACCCGTGACCACGACCGCGCCGCATCCGTCCGAGTTGCCCCACAACCGCAGATAGACCTCCGGCAACGCTTCCGCCGCGGTATTCGTGAAGCTGACCGTCTCCCGCCCCGACCAGGTCCGCCCATCCGGCGTACCGGTCAGGGACACCTCGTACGACGGCACGCCCGGCGTCGATGGCGTTGCCACCAGCAACGAGATAGGGGCTAACAGCAACAACAGGAGCCGGTGCACAGCTCCGGAGGCTACCGGGCGGCGGGCGCCGGATCGGTCCCGGCCGGGATCCAGTCGTGTACCAAAATCTCATCACCGACAGCGACCGTCCCGCCGGTCAGCACGGCCGCCTTCATGCCGAAGCTGACCCCACCCCCGTACGCCGGTTCGCGCCGATAGGAAGCGAGTGTCCGGGTCGGCTCGGGCCCGCTCTTCCGGCCGGTCGCCTGGTCGACCGTCGGCACCGCGCAGCGGATCGCCCGCGCGGAGTACCCGATCTCGACCGCGCCGATCGACATCCGCAGCACCCGGTCCTCGGTGTGCGGCTCCGGCCAGCCGGACACGACGACGTTCGGCCGGAAGCGGTTCATCGGGATCGGCTCGCCGCCACGCTCGACCATCCGCTCGTTCAGCCCGTCGAGCGACGACAGCGACGTGATCATCAGCGCGTGCGCGTCACCGAACCCGGTCTCGCCGGAGTGCACACCCCAGCCCGGCCGCTCGTGCTCCGGAGTCACCCGGACCAGCTCCACCGGTCGCCCGAGCTGCTCCGAGAACCACTCGTCCACCGCCGGATCCTGAGCCACCGCCTGCCCGAACCACGTCTTGAACAGGCTGACATCCCGCCGCTTCCCGTCATACCGGATCGGTACGGCGAGGTCCGGGGCGCCCGGCGCGGTCAGCCGAATCACGTCCCCGGCGAGCGACGCGCTCAGCGCAGCCATCGCGGGCAGCGTGCGCTGGCTCTGGAACGCCCCATCAGCGGCGTCGACCAGCATGAAATTGCGGTCGCCGATCACCCCACGCGGCCCGATCTCGGCCTGCTCGACCGGCACGGCGGACAGACCTTTGACCGGGTAGTAGACGAGAGCGGCCACACGCGCGACTGACATGACTCCATCCTACGGCCTGAGTCACTTGAATTGTTTGTTCATGTTGACTTATGTTTGATCACGAGGAGGTTGCCATGCAGCTGGAAGCGTTCGCCACCGCTCTGCAGCGTGTCCGTCAGGATGCCGGTCTCACCTATCGCGAGCTGGCCGATCACGCCCACTACTCGCACGCTCACCTGGTCCGCGCGACCAGTGGGAAGCAGCTGCCGAGCTGGCAGGTGACCGTCGCGTTCCTGGCCGGCTGCGACGTACCGACGGAGTTGCTGCCGGTCTGGCGGCGGCACTGGGAGGCGGCCGCACGCAACCCGCAGGACGTCGGTGCGCTGCTCCGGGCAGCCGCCACCCCACAGGACCTCGGCGCGGCGCTCACTGCCCTCACCGCACCACGATCACTCCGGTCACTAGAGCGCCTCACCGGCATCCCGCGCGCCACCCTGCAGAGCTGGCTGCGCGGCGGCCGCGTCCCGCGACCGGATCGGCTCGATCAGTTCATCCTGGCGCTCGGTGCCAGCCGCACCGAGCGCCTCGCCTTCAGTGACTGCGTCGACCGGATCGCCGGCTGACGACGATCAGTACGGCCCCGGCGGCCAACAGGATCAGCGCCATAGCCACCACGCCAAACCCGAACGGACTACCGGTGTCCGGAAGCTCGCCGCTTGGCTTGGGCTTCGGTCCAGGCGTCGGATTGGGGACCGGCTGAGTGACGGTCGTCGTCACTGAGCTCGTGTTGTCCTTCGGATCCGGATCGGGCGTCACCGAAGTCGCGGCCGCTGTATTCGTCACCGACTTGTCTCCGTACTTCGGATCCACCACGACATCGAACACGACCACCGCCGTCTTGCCGGGGTCGATCCGCTCGATGTCACAGGTGAGCAGCTGGCCAGTGGCCTTGCACCTGGCCGGTGTAGACCGCAGCCGCAATCCATCCGCCAGCTCATCCGTGATGGTCACCTTGAGCGCCGCCGACGGACCGGCATTGTGTACGGCGATCCGGTACCGCAAGGTTCCACCGGTGACCACCGTCGGGCTGGACGCCGTCTTGTAGACCTCGAGGTTGGCCGATCGACCCGGCCGGCCACTGACCTTCGCCTCGTTGTTCGGGCTGATCGGATCAGGCGTCGCCGACCCGACCCGCGCCACGTTCTCCAGCTCTCCACTGAACCCCGGTACGACGGTCGCCGTGATCGTGACGGTGATCGTCGCACCGACCGCGAGCGACGCCGTACTGCACTGAACCGTCCCAGCCTCCGGGGCATCCGGCGCACCCGGTGCGGTCGGCGGCAGCACGACGCACGGACCGTTCGCCGCGACCTTGGTCAGACCGCGCGGCAGCTCGTCGGTGATCACGACCTTCTGCGCATCGGACGGACCGTTGTTCTTCACAGTCAGCGTGTAGGTCACCGGCCCACCAGCGACCGGGTTGGCCGGAGCCATCGTCTTGGTGATCGCCAGATCCGCCTTGGCAGCCACCGGCGAGACGCTCGTACCGGTGTTGTTGTCCTTGTCCGGATCCGGTGTCGGCGAGGTGGCCGTCGCGGTGTTGGTCAGCGTCGCGCCGTCATACCCGGCCGCCAGCTTGACCTGGATCGAGAGGATCACCTGCCCGATCGGTACGTCGCCCAGCGCGCAGCGGACGGTCGATCCGTCGACCTGGCACGGTGTACTGGCCGACACCACTGTCAGTCCGGCTGGGACTGTGTCGGTCACGACCACCGAACGCGCGACCGACGGGCCGGTGTTGGTGACCACGACCGCATAGCCGAAGGTACTGCCCGGGGTGACCGTCTCCGGCTCGGAGTGCTTGGCCACCTGGACATCCGCGCTGGTACCGACCGGGATCGTGACGGTCGAACTGTTGTTGCCGTCCTCGGGATCGGGCACCGGCGACGTCACGGTCGCGGTGTTCGCGATCGTCGTACCGGTGTAGCTGGAGTCGAGAGCAGCGGTGATGACGACCGTCACCGATCCACCGGCGACGAGGGTGCCGAGCGCACAATCGATCTTCGGCCCGGCGACCTTGCACTCGGGGTCGACCTTGACCAAGGTCAGACCGGTCGGCAGCGTGTCGGTCAAGGCCACGGCCGTCGCATCGGACGGGCCGTGATTGACGACGGTGAGGCGATAGGTGACGCCACCACCGGCGGTCGCCGACTTGTCGTCGCTGGTCTTGATCACCTCGAGGTCAGCCGCCTGATCGACCTTCGTGGTGATCGTGCTCGTGTTGTCCGCCGGGTCCGGGTCAGGCGTCGTACTGGTGACACTCGCCGCATTGGTGATCGGCGCGGTCTGCCCCGAATCGACCTTCACCCGGATCTGTACGACCGCGTCAGCGCCCGGGCCCATCGCCCCGAGCGTGCAGCTGACCGCCGTCGTACAGTCGCCGTCCGCACTGGTTGCCTCCAGCACCGACAGACCAGCCGGAAGCGTGTCGGTCACCACGACAGCCAGGGCAGTCGACGGGCCGGCATTGTGCACCGTCAGGGTGTAGAGACCTTGGCCTCCGGCAACCAACGGCGAGGGCGTCACGGACTTGGTGATCGACAGGTTGGCCGAAGCCGTGACCGCAGTGTCGGCCGTGCCGCGGTTGTTGGAGTCGTTCGGATCCGGCGTCTGCGAGCTGACGGTCGCGGCGTTCGTCAACTTGCCCGGCGCAACGGCCGCGTCGACCTTGACCACCACGGTCACCACCAGCTCGGCACCCGGCTTCAACCGACCGGCTGGGCAGATGACCACCGGCTCGGAGACCGTCGGATCCTGCAGGCAGTCGCCGGCCGAGCTCGATCCGCGCACGTACGTCGTCCCCGCGGGCAACGTGTCGGTGACCACGGCACCAATCGCGTCGGACGGTCCGGCATTGCGCACGGTCAGCGTGTAGGTCAGCTCGTTGCCTGCAACAACAGTCGCCGGAGCGGACTTCGTGATCGAGAGATCCGCCTGCGCCTGCACTGTCGTCGTACTGGTCGCCGTGTTGTCGGAGTCGGTCGGATCCTCTGGCGTCTTGGCGCCGGCCGAGGCCGTGTTGGTCAGCGCACCCGGCACGGTGGCCGGAGCGACCGTCCCGGTGACGGTGACCACGAAGCTGGCCCCTGCCGCCAGCGTGGCCAGCTCGCAGGTGACCCGGCCGTCGCTGACCTCGCAGGTCGCGCCACCGGTTGTCGAGGCGCTCACGCCGGTCACCGCGTCCGGTACGTCGTCGTCCAGACTGATGCCCTGGGCATCGGACGGACCGGCGTTCGCAACGGTCAGCTTGTAGGTGATCGCCGCGCCGGCAACCACCGGATCGGGGCTGACGGACTTGGTCAGGGTGATGTTCGCCTGCGCACCGGTGAGCAGCGTGTACGTCGCAGTGTTGTTGTCTGCAACGGGATCCGGGGTCGGTGACGCCACCTTGGCCGTGTTGGCGAGTTCGTTCGGCGGGGTGCCGGACGGGACATTCGCAACCACGGTCACGATGATCTTGTCGCCCGGGGCAACTGTTCCCACCGCGCACGCCACGGTGCCATCAGTCTCGTCACACGAACCCTGCGAGGTTTTAGCCGAGGCATACGTCAGGGGCGCCGGGACCGGATCAGACACCGTCACCGACTGCGCAGCGGACGGACCGTTGTTGGTGATCGTCAGCGTGTAGGTGACGGGCCGGCCAGCCTGGACCGGCGCGGGTTGCGCGGTCTTCGTGATCGCCAGGTCCGCGTTCGCGCTCAGGTTGTCCGTCGTACGGCCGGTGTTGTTGGTCTTGTCCGGATCGGGTGTCGCCGACGTAGCCGTCGCGGTGTTGACCAACGTGCCGGTGGCAGTCGCGGACACCGTCGCGGTGACGGTGATCGTCGCGGTCGAACCGGCCCCGAGATCGCCCAGTGCGCAGCGAACCTGACCGGACGACACCGTGCACGAGCCCGCCGTCGAATCGGCGGTCGCCTCGCTCAACGCGGCCGCGAGATCATCGGCCAACTGCACCGCGCGAGCGTCGGACGGACCGTCGTTGTGCACGGTGATCTGATAGCTGACCGACTTGCCCGGGACCACCGGACTCGTGACCGTCTGCTTGCCAACCACCAGGTCGGCCTTCGGATCGCCGGGCGTGATCGTCGCCGTACCGGTGTTGTTGGAGGGGTCCGGGTCCGGCGTCGCACTGGAGACCGCGGCGCTGTTTGCCAGCGGACCACCCTGGTACGCCGAGTCCAGGGTCGCGGTCACCTCGACCACCAAGGTGGCGTTCCCGGCCAGGCTGTCGACGAGGCAGGTGATCTCTTGACCGGCTGCCGAACACCCAGCGGGGGCCGGCGCCTGGGCATCGATGACCGTGAGGCCGGCCGGGAGCGAGTCCGCGATCCGGACCTGCTTCGCCTCGGACGGGCCATTGTTCCGGATGGTCAGGGTGTACTTGACCTTCTCACCGGCCGCCGGGTTCGTCGGAACGACCTGCTTCAGCAGCGACAGATCGGCGACGCGGGTCACCGGGGTGGTCACCGACGCCGTGTTGTTCGCGGGGTTCGGATCGGAGGTCGAGGTGGTGGCCGTGGCCACGTTCGTCAGCCCGGTCGCCGTACTCGCGGCCGGAACCCGGACCACGACGGTGATCGAGACACTCGCACCGGAGGCGATGTCGCCGAGTGCACAGTCGACCGTGCCGGTACACGTGCCCTGAGCAGCCTTGGCCGACACCAACGTGACCCCGTCGGGAAGGGTGTCGGCGACCGCGACCTCCTTCGCCGTACTCGGACCGTTGTTCTTGGCAACGATCGTGTAGGTCAGCTCGGAGCCGGCCGGCACGGGATCCGGCGTACCGGTCTTGGTGAGCTGCAGGTCGGCCGATTCCGCGACCGGCGTCCGGACCTCATCCGCGCGATAGGTGTAAGGCTTGTTGAGGGTCTCGGCGGTGTAGTCGAGGTAGCCGGTGTTCACGACCGTGGTCCCCGCGGAGGCGGCGTCGAGGGTGACGCGGAAGCGGACCGTCGTGCTCTGGTTCTTCTTCAACCGGCCGCCGGTGGTGGCGTTCGCACCCGTGCCGACCCGGAAGCGCACGGTTCGCGAGGCCTCGTCGTACTCGGCCTGATCGTCTCCGGCCGGATCCGTCTTGGTGCCGGACCCGGCGCCCGCGGCCACCGCGAGCGAACCAGCGACGTACGTCGTGTTCGGCGGGAGCACGTCGCGAGCCACAGCCTTCAAAGCGTCGTCGTCACCGGAGTTGCCGTAGCTGAGCGTGTACTCGAGGGTGTCGCCGACCTTCGCCGGGTCGTTGCCGGCCAGGTTGCGGACAGTCTTGGTGCCCTTGATCGCCGGGGCGTAGAGGTCGATCTGGGTGGTGAGCGCGGCCGGGTAGTAGAAGTCGCCCGTGCTGGCGAAGGTCAGCTCAGCACTGGTCGCGCTGTTGGCCAGGATGCCGGCGCCGTCGACCACCTTCGCGTCCAGGCCGAGGTTGTTCAGCGCGGCCGGTTTGCGATCGGTCAGGTTCTTGCCGCCCTCGGTGACCCGGCTGCCGAAGAAGTTCGCCGACGGGCTCTGCGCGTCCGCGAGCCGGGTGCCGTTCACCGCGAAGTAGTCGCCGGTGATTCCGGCGTCGCCTTCGTACGTGACGCTGCCGAAGACCGCGTTCACCGGGCCGCTCGGCGGGGCCAGGAAGCCCGAGATGCCGGTCTTGATCACGTCGCCGGTGGTCACCCGCGCGTAGCCGTTGAAGACGGTCAGGTCGCGCAGTGGCTCGTCCGCGTCCTCGTAGGCGATCACGAGGCTCCAACCGGCGTACCGGTCAACGCCGGTGCCTGCGGCAACATCTGCACCCCAGTACTCGCCGCTGCCGGCCTTCTGGACCACCTCGGTGACATCCAGGTACGACGAGTAGTCCTGGGTCGCTGCGCTCAGGTAGTCGGTCCGCCCGGCGGTCATCGTTTCGTAGGCCGTTGCCCCCGGCACCTTGAGCTTGAGCGTCTTGCCGTCGCCACTGCTCGCCGTACCGCCGGTCCCCGCAGCGCGGCTCGATCCCCAGAACAGACCGGCGTACAGGACCTTCGCGCCGTCCGGCACGCTGACCGTTGCCGCAGACGACGACTTGGTCCCGGCGTCCGCGTCCGCGTCGAGCAGGCGCATCGTCCATTCGTTGTTCGAGGCCCCTGAACTGCTGCCGGCCAGCGCCGACCGGCAGCCGGCGATCGCGGTGTCGCAGGTCTCCAGCGCGTTGCCGGTGATCCGGATCGCGCCGTTCGCCTGCACCCCGAAGACCTTGCCGAAGGCCCGGATCGTCTCGGCCTGCGCAGTTGCCGTAGGCACCAGACTGAAACCGGCGACGAGCAGCAGAGCGATCCCCAGGCGTAGCCGACCCATCCCAGAACCCCGTTCGTAGGTGGCGGGCGGACGCCGTCATCTACATATCACAGTCCGTAGCCTGTCAGCTACTAGCCGTGCCGGGATCAGGGGCGAAATGTGCCCGGCGGAGCGGCGGGCGGGGTGAAGCCATCGCTGTCGGTCAGCGCGGCCGCCTTGCCGGCAAGCTCCGCGAGCGGCGTCACGTCGTACGGCGGCTGCGCCCGGCGGCCGACGTCGGTCAGGTCGGGAACGGGCTTGCTGGAGGCGACCAGGATGACGTTGCCGAACCCCTTGCCGCGGAGCACCTTGCGCTCCGCCAGCACCACGCCGTCACCGACGACGGCCCGCACGGTGGCCGCCGTACGGCGGATGAAGGGCAGGCCGGCCGATCCGTCGATCAGGTTCGCGATCAGCAGGCCGGTCGGGCGCAGGACGCGGGCGCAGTCGGCGAAGAACTCGGTGGTGACCAGATTCGCCGGGACGGCCTCACGCTCGAACGCGTCCAGGATCAGCACGTCCATCGAGTCGTCGTACAGCTCGGTGATCCCGGCCCGGCCGGTGGCGCCGCGGACCTTGATCCCGGAGCGCTTCGGCAGCGGCAGCGTCTCCCGGACGAACTCGGTCAGGTCCTCGTCCGGCTCGAGCACGATCTGCCGGGACCGCGGCCGGGTGGTCGCGACGTACCGCGGCAGGCTGAGCGCGGCACCCCCGATATGAGTCACCGCGATCGGCTGCCGACGGGGCGTCGTCGCGTCGAGCACGTCCGCGATCCGGCGCATGTATTCGAAGGAGAGGTGGGTGGGATCCGCGAGGTCGACCTGCGACTGCAGCGACCCGTCGACACTCAGCACAAAGGTGCCGTCGGCCGCTGCCTCTACCGTCGCTGTCCCCGAGCCGACCTTGCGTTCCACCCACCCATCTTGTCAGCTAGCGCGATTCCTTCTCCTGGGCCACCGCGACATCGGTGTTGTCGGTGAAGAGACCGTCGATGCCGGTCGCCCGGTACGCCGCGATCTCGCCGAAGAGGTTGCCCGAATCCGAAGGCACCGCGTCGCTGTCGAAGTTCGCCGGGAGGAAGTTGTTCTCGACCCGGAAGGTGTACGGGTGCACGACCAGGCCGGCCCGGTGCGCGTCGGCGACCAGGGTGGTCGGCTTGCCGAGCTTGCCGTCAGCGGTGAACGGGATGATCTGCTCCTTGTACGGACCGAGGCCGGCCGCGTACTTCGCCACGTCCTTCAGACCCTTCGCCGAGGTGATGTCGGCGTACGTGCGCTTGTCGCCGGCGACCGTGAAGTCGTACGGCTGCCCCACGGCGTCGGTCAGCTGGACCAGCGGGACGCGGAGCTGCTTGTGCAGGGCGATCAGGTTCGAGACCTCGAAGGACTGCACGAACACCTTGGCGTCCGGACGGTTCAGGCCGTTGCGGTTCAGCGTCTTCACCAGCTCGGGCTCGAGCGCGAGACCCTGCTGCCGGAAGTACGTCGGGTGCTTGGTCTCGGGGTAGATGCCGACCGGGCGGCCGAGCTCCTTGGAGAGCCGCTTGGTCAGATCGATGACCTCCTGGAAGGTCGGGATCTGGTACCGGTCGTTGAACACGGTGTTGTGCTGCCGGATCGCCGGGATGCGCTCCTCGGCGCGCAGCGTCTTCAGCTCCTTGAGGGTGAAGTCCTCGGTGAACCAGCCGGTCAGCTTGACGCCGTCCAGCACCTTGGTCTTCTTACGGTTCGCGAACTCGGGGTGCTTGGCGACATCCGTCGTACCGCCGATCTCCGGCTCGTGCCGGGTGACCAGCACGTGGTCCTTGGTCGAGACCAGGTCGGGCTCGATGTAGTCGGCGCCCATCCGGGCGGCCAGCTCGTACGACGCCAGCGTGTGCTCGGGCCGATACCCGGAGGCACCGCGGTGGCCGACGATGACGAAGTCGTCGCGGTGCTGGTACGCGGAGCCGGCGGCCTGAGCCTGGTCGCCGTTCTGCTGCTGGGTGGCGTGCTGCACAGCTTGCGGGGCCAGCAGCGTGGCACCGACCGCGAGGGCCGAGACGGCCGCGGGGAGGAACCGCTTCATGCACTTACTCCTTACAAGTCAGGGACTGCCCTGAACCTTCGGGCACACCGGCGTCCACCCGCAAGACACCAGGTGACTCCCCGATGAACGATCCCACCCAAAGCCGCCCGGGCCGGGCGCCTTGAGCACCGTTCAACCATTTGCGGGGACGGATTGTGGTTGATGGGTGCACAAGGCGCACGGGGAACGGGGTGGTGGGTGCGAGCGCGGGGGCCGTGGGGAGGGTGTGGTCGGGGTGTGAGCAAGTCGGTGGTGACCCAGGGTTGGGCAGGACTTCGGATGTTGCTAGCGTCCGAAGCACAAGAATGCATAGATTGGAGCTGTCGTGAGCATTACACCGGTAAAGGTGGCCGTCACCGGAGCCGCCGGGAACATCGGCTACAGCCTGCTGTTCCGGATCGCGAGCGGTGCCCTGCTCGGCCCGGACACCCCGGTGGAGCTGCGGCTGCTCGAGATCACCCCGGCGCTGAAGGCGGTCGAGGGTGTCGTCATGGAGCTCGAGGACTCCGCCTTCCCGACGCTGGCCGGGGTCGAGATCGGCGACGACCCGAACGTCATCTTCGACGGCGCCAACGTCGCGCTGCTGGTCGGCGCCCGGCCGCGGACCAAGGGCATGGAGCGCGGTGACCTGCTCGAGGCCAACGGCGCGATCTTCACCGGCCAGGGCAAGGCGCTGAACGACCACGCCGCCGACGACATCCGGATCACCGTCACCGGCAACCCGGCCAACACCAACGCGCTGATCGCCAAGAGCAACGCGCCGGACATCCCCGCGGAGCGCTTCTCGGCGCTGACCCGTCTGGACCACAACCGGGCGATCGCTCAGCTGACGAAGAAGACCGGCGTACCGGTCTCGGAGATCAAGAAGCTGACGATCTGGGGCAATCACTCCTCGACCCAGTACCCGGACGTCTTCCACGCCGAGCTCGCCGGTAAGAACGCGCTCGACGTGATCGACACCGAGTGGCTGGAGAGCTACCTCATCCCGACCACGCAGAAGCGCGGCGCCGCCATCATCGAGGCCCGCGGCGCTTCCTCGGCCGCCTCCGCCGCGGCCGCCACCATCGACCACACCCGCGACTGGCTGCGCGGCTCCGCCGACGGCGACTGGCTCTCCATGGCCGTCGTCTCCGACGGCTCCTACGGCGTCCCGGAAGGCCTGATCTCCTCCTTCCCGGTCACCACCAAGGACGGCAACTGGGAGATCGTCCAGGGCCTCGAGATCAACGACTTCTCCCGCGCCCGCATCGACGCCTCCACCGCCGAACTCGCCGAAGAACGCGACGCCGTACAGGCCCTCAACCTCCTCGGCTGAAGGCACAGCTCGTCTTTGTGCACCCACCAACCGTTTTTCGGCCCCTCGGATGGTCGGTAGCTACCCAAAGATGAAGCCCGCGCACAAAGGTGCGCGGGCTTCTCTTTGGGCGAAAGGGGACGGTTACTTCAGGCGGTAGGTGTTATGGACGGTTTGGGTGGTGTTGTTGCCGGCTCGGTCGGTGACCGAGGCGCGCAGCGAGATGCCGGTGCCGGCGGGGGTGTCGAAGGTGGCGGTGAAGCCCTTGGCGGTACGGCGTACTTTCGCCGCCTTCCAGGTGGCTCCGTCGTCACCGGAGACCTCGACCGTCAGCGTCTTCACCTGGCTCGGCTTCAGGCCGTCGACGAGCACCGGCAGCGCCGTCACCTTGGTGCGGGTGGCGAGGTTGTGGTCGTCGACCTTCGGCTGGAAGCGGACGGTGCTGATGGGTAGAGCGGTCTCCTTGGTGGTTGGCGCTGAGGTGAAGGTGGCGGTCAGTTCTACGCGAGAGGCGAAGCCCGTGCCGGACTGGGTGCTGCTCGTGACCAGCTTGTACGGCGCTTCACCGGCGGGCAGGTTGTCGACGTCGAGGTAACCGAAGGAATCCCCGCTTGCCACCTGCTCGCCGTCGCGGTAGAGGGTGACCTTCGCCGAGTCGGCGACGGCGTGGCCGATATGACCGGCGGCATCACCGTGGTTGCCGATCAACAGGACCATCCGCGCGCCGGTTCGCGCCGCGTGGAAGAGACGCGGACCGAAGGCCGCCGCGTTCCAGCGCTCCTCGTAGGTCCGCCCGGCGCGATACACCTCAGGCAGCACGCTGTCCTGGCCCCACGAGGCGTCGTCGGCGTCGACTGCCCCCGTCCAGCCCTCGGACAGCTCGTCATAGTGGTACCGCACCGTCCGCCCCACATCGAACCTGATCCCCGGAGCGGGAAGGTCGGTCCCCGGGATCTGCGGCCAGGCGGAGCGCCAGATGGCGGTCCCGGAGGTCGGATTGACCGTCGGGTTCACCACCGCCAGGTCCCGCGCCCGCACCACGCGCTGATACCCGGTCGGGAACACCCCAGGCATGGTCTTCGCCAACTGATACACGTACGGGGTGTTCCAGAAGAGACCGTCCTCATTCTCCTTCGCCCACTGCGACGTCAACCAGCCGGTCAGCTGCGCAGCCGGCAGCGCCGGCCCGGTGCCGAGTGTGTAGAGGGCACCGCGGCGAAACACTGTCCGGTAGGAGGCGAATCCCGACCCGCCGCCGGTAGCTGGTCGGCGGGTGTACCCGCCGACCGTTTCGATCGGCGACGCCTCGGCTTCGGGCAAGGTGTGGGTCACCGGCCGGGCCTTCCGCGCATCGAGCACCACCGTCCGGTCCGACGTGAGCTTGACGCTCGGAGCGACCATCTCGTAGATCGCCCAGTCGTCCGCGGCACGCTCGTCCTCGAGGAAGTGCTCGACGACGTACTCTCCCTTCGGCAGCTTCACCTTCAGTGTGCCGTCGGTGGCGCGCAGGTTCGACTCAGGGTGATCGACGTCGATGATGTTCACGGGGAAGTCGGACGGCTCGCCCGCCGGGTTGATCGTCCGCACCGTCAGCGTGTAGCTCTCCGGCTCCTTCTCGGCAGTGATCGGTACGACGATCTCCGGGCCGGCGCCGGTCGCGGTGATCCGGCCGGAGTAGACGCTGTCCGAGCCATCGTGCTTGGTGTTCGACGTGACCTGGACCGAAGCAGTGCCGCCGGCAGGCACCGTGACCGTCCGGGCGCTGAGCTGCAACGCGCTGTCCGGGGCCGGCGTACCATCCTTGGCCGCGAATGAGGCAGTCAGCGCCAGCGTGACAGCCGCCGCACCGAGGTTGCGGAAGGTCAGCGGCTTCACCACCGGCTCGTCATCGGTGTGCGGGTACGCAGCCAGTCCGAACGACAGACTCGCCGTCTCGGCGATCACGTTCTGCTTGATCGCCGCGGCAACGTCGATCCGCCCGGCGCCCTGCTGCATCACGCTCTGATCGGCGGCCACCTTGGCCGAGCCCATCAGCGTGCTCTTCAGTTCACCTGCCTGCCAGGCAGGGTGCTCCTGGGACAGCAACGCCGCCGCGCCCGCGGTGTGCGGAGTCGCCATCGAGGTTCCGCTGAGGTCCAGGTACTGATCCCCGACCGGTGTTCCGATTCTCGAGTCCTTCGCCTTTGCGGCAACGATGCCGAGACCTGGCGCCGTGACATCGGGCTTCAGCGCGCTGTCACCACTGCGTGGGCCGACGCTGGAGAAGAGGGCGAACTCGTTCTGCTTGTCGACCGCACCCACCGTCAGCGCCGCGTCCGCGGAGCCCGGCGACTCGATCGTCCGGTCGGCGGGTCCACTGTTGCCGGCAGCAATCACGAACAACGCGCCGGTCTCCGCGGTCAGGCGGTTGACCGCTTCTTCCAGCGGATCGATGTCCGGGGTGTCGGTGCCACCCAGGCTGACATTGACGACGTTCGCCTTGATGTCCTTGGCAGCCCATTCCATCGCGGCCACGATGCCCGAGTCGGTGCAGAACCCGGTGCCGTCGCAGACCTTGCCGTCGTACAGTTTCGCGTCCGGCGCAACCCCTTTGTACTTGCCGCCCGAGGCAGCGCCGGTGCCGGCGATCGTCGACGCGACATGGGTGCCGTGCCCGGAGAAGTCACCGTCCTGCTCCGCGGTGAAGTTCTTCGAGCCCGCCACCTGGGTCGCCAGGTCCGGATGCGACTTGTCGATCCCGGTGTCGAGTACGGCGACCGACACGCCCTTGCCGGTGTAGCCGGCCTGCCACGCAGCCGGTCCGCCGATCTGCGGTACCGACTGGTCCAGCGTCACTTTGCGCTTGCCGTCCAGCCAGATCCTGCTGAACCCATCCGCCGATCGTGCGGCCGCCTTGCCCAGGAAGGCGCTCGCGTTCTTCTTGTCCACAGCCATCGACGCACCGTTGATCGACGGCAACTGCCGGGTCACCGTCACACCAGCCGGTGCGGCGTGGTTGGCCTTGCGCGCGTACGTCGCGAGCACCGGGATCACCGTGGTCGACGCATCGTCGTACCCGGCCCGGATCAAACCGGCCACATCGAACAGCCGCTGATCCAGTCGCCCGTCACCCACCGCCTTCGTGACATCGGACGGGATCACATACGAGTGGTCCTTGGCCCGGAAGGCCTGGAAGGCGATGTGCTCGCGGCCGGCGCCACGCTCGATGGACTGCTTCGTCGGGTCGCCGCCGTGCAGGACAACCCGGTCACCGGTGATCAAGGTGACCTGGATGTCCTTGCCAGTGGATGCTGTTTTCCCAGCAGGCACTGGGTTCCCGGCGAGTGGGGCCGCATCGGCGGCCGGTCCACCCACTCCGGTCAGGGCGAGGCCCGCGATCGCCAGCAGGGCGATCGCGGGCCGTTTTCTCGAACTATGAGCCATGGAAGGCCCTCCCCAGATCTCGGTCGGAGTTACAGACCCGAGACGGATCGGCCAGGATCCGGGGTTGCGTTGCTCAGCAGATTCGACAGGCGCCGAAGGGACGGCGTCAAGGACAGCACGTGGTCATCCATAGAGGCCTGTCCGCACGCCTGGGCCGACCATGACGGGTCCGCGACCGGGCACCACCTGCTGTCGTTCGTGGTGCTGAGGAGCCGCCGCCGAGGGATCTCGGCGGCGGCTGACTGGCTACTTCAGGTGGTAGGCGGAGGTGGTGGATTGGTCGGTGGTGTTGCCGGCTCGGTCGACGAGATGGGCTCGGAGGGAGATCGAGGAGCCGGCGGGGGTGATGAACGTTGCCAGGTAGCCGGCGGAGGTCTGGCGAACCTTGGCGGTGGTCCAGGTGGCGCCGTTGTCGCCGGAGACCTCGACCTTGAGGGATTTAAGGTGTTTGGCGGGGCCGTCGACCACGACCGGCAGCGTCGTCACCTTGGTGCGGGTGGCGAGGTTGTGGTCGTCGACCTTCGGCTGGAAGCGGACGGTGCTGATCGGCAGGCTGGTCCAGTCCGTGGTCGCGGCCGAGGTGAAGGTCGCGGTCACGTCGACCTTCGTCGCGAACGGCGAGATCGACTGGGTGCCGGTGGTGACGAGCTTGTACGCCGTCTTCGCCGCCGGCTGGCCGCTCGCTGCGACCCGCCCGAAGCTGTCCGAGGTCGCGACCTGTTGGCCGTCCCGGGTGAGGACGCTGCTCGCCGAGTCGGTCACGATGAACCCGCCGGCGCCACTGGCGTCGCCGTAGTTGCCGAGGGAGACGCCAACGATGTCCTGGTAGCGCGTCGTGCCGCCCTTGGGACCGAAGGCCGCGCCGTTCCGCACCTCGTGATAGGTCCGGCCGGCCTTGTAGTTCGTCAACGGGCTCTCCAGCGCCCAGCGCTGAATGTGCTCGTCCTCGGCCCGTCCTTCCGTCTTCGCTGTCCATCCGGCCGCCGCGTCGACGTAGTACCGGATGGTCCGCGGAGAGTCGAGATGGATGACCCGCGCACCGGTCCAGCCGACACCCTTCAGGGTCGGGAACATCATGGCGAGCGCCGGCCGGTCGGTAGTGGTCGCGTTCACCTGGGCGTCGACGACGGCAAGGTCCTTCGCCCGGACAGTCCGGTTGAACCCGGTGGCGAACTCGCCCGGCTGCCGCGTCGCGAGTGCGTACAGGTACGGCGTGTTCGTGAAGAACTTGTCCGCGCCCGGAACACCCCACTGCGACGACACGTGCCCGACCATCTCGTCCTCGGACAGCTTCGGACCGGCGCTGTAGGTGTACACCTCACCGTTGCCGAAACCGCTGATCTCCGTGCTGTAGCTCGCGTTCAGGCCGGGCTTCATCCGGTCGAACCCGATGGCTGAGGTCGCCTGCTCGGCATCAGGCTTCGGCGCGTTCGTCTTGACCTGCTTGGCCTTGCGAGCATCGAGTACGACGGTCTGGTCGGCGTCCATCCGCACCTGCGGGTCGATCAGCTCGAAGAAGATCCAGTCCTCCTCGCCCCGCTCGAACTCCGAGAACTGGTTGACCAGGTACTCGCCCTTCGGCAGGTTGATCTTGGCCACACCGTTCGCGTCCGGGTCGTACGACTCGGCCTCACCCGTGTCGACGTTGTAGACGTGGATCGGGTACGTGAACTCGGACGGCTTGCCGTTGTTCGAGATCGTCTGCACGGTCAGCGTGTGCGACTCGACCTGCTTGTCGACACCGACCGGTACGACGATCGTCTGGCCGCCGCCCGTGGCCGTGATACGGCCGGAGTACAGGCCATCGGGCCCGGTGTGCTTGGTGTTCGAGGTGACCTGCACGGCAGCGGTCCCGCCGGCCGGCACCGTCACCGTGTCGGTGCTCAACGCCAGCGCACCGGCCGGTGCCGCCGCGCCGGCCGCGTCGGTGAACGTCGGAGCCAGGTTCAGCGTGACAGCCGAGTCGCCGAGGTTGCGGAAGGTCAGCGGCTTCACGACCGGCTCGTCGTCGGTGTGCGGGTACGCCGCCATCCCGAACGACACGCTGCCCTCGGAAGCGACCACGCTCTGCTTGATCGCCGTGGTCAGGTCGATCCGCCCGGCACCCTGCTGGAACGCGGTCTGATCCGCGGCCACCTTGGCCGAGCCCATCAGCGTGCTCTTCAGCTCACCCGCCTTCCACGACGGGTGCTCCTGCGCCAGCAGCGCCGCGGCACCAGCAGTATGAGGCGTTGCCATCGACGTACCGGACAGCGTCAGGTACTGCTCGCCGACCGGGTCACCGATCACCGCGTTCCGCGCCTTGGCCGCGACGATGTCGACGCCAGGTGCCGTCACGTCGGGCTTCACCGCGCTGTCGCCGACCCGCGGGCCGACGCTGGAGAAGTAGGCCAGGCCGTCCTGCTTGTCGACCGCGCCCACGGTCAGCGCGGCTTCGGCGCTCCCGGGCGACTCGACACTGCCGGCACCATCAAGACCACTGTTGCCAGCAGCAACGACAAAGAGCGCGCCGGTCTCCGCGGTCAGCCGGTTGACGGCCTCCTCGATCGGGTCGATCTCCGGCGTATCCGTGCCACCAAGGCTGAAGTTGACGACCTTGGCCTTGACCTCCTTGGTGGCCCACTCCATCCCGGCCAGCATGTCGGACTCGTAGCAGCCCTCCTCGACGCAGACCTTGCCGTCGTAGAGCTTCGCGTCCGGCGCCACGCCCTTGTACTTCCCGCCCGACGCGGCGCCCGTTCCGGCGATCGTCGAGGCGACATGCGTCCCGTGACCGACCACGTCCTCGGCCGACTCGGTGGTGAAGTTCTTCTCCCCGGCGACCTGCGTGGCCAGATCCGGATGCGTCGCGTCGATCCCGGTGTCCAGTACGGCGACGGATACGCCCTTACCGGTATATCCCGCCGCCCACGCGACCGGTCCGCCGATCTGTGGCACCGACTGGTCGAGCGTCACCTTGCGCTTGCCGTCCAGCCAGATCTTGCCGGAGGCGGCGGCCAGGAACGCACCCGCCTTGGACTTCTCGACCTCGATCGCCGCACCGTTGATCGACGACAACTGTCGCGTGACCTTGGCACCAGCCGGTACGACGCGCTTCGCCTTCGCCTGGTACGCCGCCAGCACGGGGATCACCTTGGACGACGCGTCGTCGTACCCGGCCTTGATCAACCCGGTCACGTCGAACAACCGACGGTCGAGCCGGCCCGCACCGACCTCCCGGACGGCGTCGGCCGGGATCACGTACGAGTGATCCTTGGTGCGCCGCATCTCGAAGCCCATGCCCGCACGGCCGGGCCCGGCCTCGACGGACTGCTTGGCCGGATCACCACCGTGCAGGGTGACCCGGTCACCGGTGATCAGCGTGACCTGCACGTCTTTTCCATCGGGCGACGGCGCAGCTTTCTTCGCGGCTGGTGCAGCCACTGCCTGCCCGCTCAAACCGGTCAGCAAAAGACCCGCGACCGCCAGTACGGCGATCGCGGGTCTCGTTCTCGAACTTGGAACCACGACGGGTCCTCCCCAGGTTCTGGTTGGCTCTGCGCATCCGAAACGCAACCGACCGCACCTGAGGTTGCCCGCACCCGACTATTCGATTCTCACCGAATCCGGCTGAGGTCCGGCTCGGGCCACTAGCGCAGCGGGTAGGCGTTGATGGTCGTCTGCTCGGTCACGCGCCCGTCCGCATCGACGACCTTCGTCTTCAGCGACACGGCTTTCGCGTCCTTCGGTGTCGGGAACACCGCGTCGTACTTGCCGTCCCCGGTCTTCGCGACCTTGGCCGGCTGCCATGTTCTGCCGTCGTCACCGGACACCTGGACCTCGATCGACGCGACCTTCGGCGGCGGCAGCGGGTCACCGCCCATCGGCCGCGCAGTAGCCAGGAAGACCGGCAGCAGTGTCACCGGCGTCCGGTCGGCGACATTGTGGATGTCGACCTTCGGCCGGTAGCCGATACCGAGCATCGGGACCGGAGTCTCTTCGGCGGTTGCCGCCGAGGAGAACGTCCACCGCAGGTCCGTCCGGGTACTCAGCCCCGACACCGATTCGCGCGTCTGACTGGTCTCCATCGTGTATTCCGCCTTCTCCGCGGGCAGGTTGATCCCGATCGCGTAGCCGAACAGGGACCTCTCGGCGATCAGCTTCCCGTCGCGGTAGAGCTTGCTCGACTCGGTATCCGTGCGCGTCCAACCCCGGCTCCCGTCGGCATCCATCACATTGAAGGCAAAGAGGTACAGCGCGTCGCCGGCCCGGAAGGGCCCACTGGGTGCAGTACCGAGCACCGCGGCGTTGAACCGTTCCCGATACGTCCGGCCCGCCTTGTAGGTCCGGTTCGGCGAGTCGATCCAGGTGTAGTAGTCGGACGGAAAACCTGCCGGGTCCTCGTTCGGGTCGGTCGGCTCGATGACCTGGGTACTCCACTGGGCGTGCTCGGTCTCGACCATGACCGTGGTTGTGGCCGGCTGGTCGTAGCGCAGCGCGGGGAACCCCATGACAAAGGGTCCCGGGAACCGTAGGTTGACAGATTTCCAGGTCGTCCGGTCGCCGACGGCGTTGACCTGCTGTTTCAGGACGGCCAGGTCCTCGGCCTTCAGATTGCGGACGAACCCGGTCGGAAAGCGACCGTACGCCTGGTGCGCCTGGGCATACAGGTACGGCGAGTTGTCGAACTGGCCGGCGGCGTTCTTGCGGGCCCATTGGGTCGTGATCATGCTACTCACCTCCGTGCCCGGAACCTCGGGGCCGAGGTGCAGTGAGTAGAAACTGTCGAGGTCGGGGAGTTGCGCGATCGCCTCGAACCGCAGGTACGGCCCCAGGGTCCGGGTGAATCCCATCACCGCGACCGCCAGTGCCGCATCGGCCTTGGGCACGGTGATCTGGATCTTCTTCGCCTTCCGGGCGTCGATCACCACCGTCGTGTCCTTGGCCAGCGGGAGGCTCGGCTGGGCGGTCCAGTAGTTGGATCCCGCCGCGGTCAGCCGGTTGTCCAGGATCTGCTCGCCCTTGTGCAACCGCAGCTTCACCTCCGACTCACCGGTGCCGTACGGGCGGAACTCGTCTTCGGCAATGCTGTAGATGAAGCCCCGCGGTGCGGCCGGCTTGCCGTCGGGGCCGATCCCGCGCAGCGTCAGGGTGTAACGCTCGGTCTCCCGGTCGACGCCGATCGCGGTGGTCACCGAGACGCCGTCGCCACCGGTCGCGGTCACCCGGCCCGAGTAGAAGCCGACGGCTCCAGCGTGCTTGGTGTTCGAGGTCGCCTGGACGGAGGCTTTGCCACCGGCCGGCACGGTCACGGTGTTCGCGCTCAGAGTCAATGCGCCCGCCGGAGCCGGGCTTCCGTCCGGGGCCTTGAGTTCGGCGGCGAGGTTCAGAGTGACAGGCTGGTCGCCCAGATTCCGGTACGTGAGCTCCTTGGTCACCGGCTGGTCGTCGTCGTGCGGCCAGGGCGCCGTACCGAAGGACAGGTGCCCCGCGTCGTTGACCACGGTCTGCTTGATCGCCTTGGCCACGTCGACCCGGCCGGCTCCTTGCTGGAAAGACGTCTGGCCACCGTCCGGTTTCGCGGACCCCATCAGCGCGCCCTTCAGCTCCCTCGCCTTCCAGCCCGGGTGTTGCTGCACCAGCAACGCGGCGGCACCCACTGTGTGCGGGGTGGCCATCGACGTACCGGAGAGCGACAGGTACCGATCACCGACCGGTACGCCGATGACCGCGTCCTTCGCCTTCGCCGCCACGATGTCCGCACCCGGCGCGGTGAGATCCGGCTTGACCGCGCCGTCACCCACCCGCGGTCCCCGGCTGGAGAACTCGGAGAGCGTGTCGTCGAACTTGGAGACCGAGCCGACAGTCAGCGCCGCATCGGCGCTGCCCGGCGAACCGACGGTCCGGTCGGTCGGACCGCTGTTGCCGGCCGAGATCACGAACAGCGTCCCGGTCTCAGCGGTCAGCCGGTTCACGGCCGCTTCCAGCGGATCGATCTCGGGAGTGTCGTCGCCGCCGAGACTGAGGTTGACGACAGCCGCCTTGACCTCGGTCGCGGCCCACTCCATCCCGGCCAGGATCGCCGAGTCCGGACATCCGGACTCCTGACAGACCTTGCCGTCGTAGAGCTGGGCGTCGGGGGCGACGCCCTTGTACTTTCCGTCCGAGGCAGCGCCGGTGCCTGCGATCGTGGAAGCGACGTGGGTACCGTGACCGACCTTGTCTCCGGCGGCTTCGCCGGTGAAGTTCTTCGCGCCGGCGACCTGGGTCGCCAGATCGGGGTGCGAGGTGTCGATCCCGGTATCCAGTACGGCGACCTTGACGCCCTTGCCGGTGTACCCCGCCTGCCAGGCCTCCGGAGCGCCGATCCTGGGCACGGAAACATCCAGCGACGGCTTGCGTTTGCCGTCGAGCCAGACCTTGGCGACACCCGCTGCGCGCAGTCCCGCCACGAAGTTCCCGGACCTGGGAACCGTGACCGCCGCGCCGTTCACGATCGGCAGCTGCCGGGTCACCTCGGCGACGGGGAGAGCCGCGCGCTTCTGCGCCTTGCCCGCATACGTGACGATCACCGGAGTGCCCTTGACCGACTTGTCGTCGTACCCGGCCTCGATCAGACCCTTGACGTCGAACAGCCGCTGATCCAGCCGGCCGCTCGCCAGCTCGGGCTGCATGTCGGACGGAACGACGTACAGGCCCTTCTTGGTGCGGTAACTGGTGAAGGCGATGTGGCTGCGGCCCGGCCCGGCTTGGATACTCGACTTCCCGGCGCCGGCGTCGGACACCGTGACGCGGTCTCCGGTGACCAGGGTGACCTGATGGATCTGTGGCCGCTCGGGCGCGGGCTTCGGCGGAGTTCGAGCAGGCAGAGCGACGGCCGGCAGACCGAGCGTCAGAGTGGCGATCGAGGCGACGAGGGCGATGCCGACGCGTCTTGGTCGGGCGGTGGATTGCACGATGCGTTCTCCCTTTCGGTGGACCTCTGTGCCTCCCTGAACGCCCCGGGTCCCCCGAAAAGTTAACGGCAGGAGCTGCCGTGGCAGGTTCCTGCCCGGATGCGGCAGGGCGCCGCGACCGAGGTGGTCGCGACGCCCTGCCTACTCAGTGTGCGGATCAGCGCAGGGACTGTGTCACTTCAACGGATAGGCCCCGATCGTGGTCTGATCGGTAATGTTGCCCTGGGCATCTACTACGTGGGCCTTCAGGGAGATCGTCCTGGCACCCTTCGGGGTGGCGAAGATCGCCTTGTAGGACCCGCGACCGGCCGGCGCGACAGCCGCCTTGTGCCAGGTCTTGCCGTCGTCGCCGGACACCTGGAGCTCGACCTTCTTGACGGCCGGCAGTGCGCTGTCGGGCTGGGCGAGCAGGTTGAACGGCAGCACGGTCACCGGCTGACGGTCGGCGACGTTGTACTTGTCGACCTTCGGCTGGTAGCCCACGCCGACCATCGGCAGCGGCGTCTCCTTGGCGGTCGCCGCCGAGGAGAACGTCCAGCTCAGGTCGGTCCTGGTGCTGAACGCCGCGTAGGTCTCCCGCGTCATCGACGTCTGGAAGGTGTACTTCGCCTTCTCCGGGGACAGGCCGGTGACTTCGGCCTCACCGAAGTACGTCGATTCGGCAATCACCTTGCCGTCGCGCAGCAGCTTGCTCCACTGGGTGTCCGCCCGGGTGGCGCCCAGGTTCCCTCCTGCGTCCCGCAGGCCGTAGGCGAACACCGCCAGGTCGTTCTCCGCCCGGACGGCGAGCGCCGGTGCCGGCGTGAAGGCCGCGGCGTTGAACCGCTCCTGGTACTTCTTGCCGGCCCGGTACTGCGTCTCCGGCCCCGTGAGCCTGGTAATGGTCTCCGGGAACGGGTTCTCCGGGTCCGGGTTCGGCACGGTCTCGCTCATCTCGGTGGTCCAGGTGGCCGGCTGTGCGTCGGCCAGCAGCTTGGTCGAGGCCGGCTGGTCGTAGTCCAGGATGATCGACCAGCCACCCTCCGCTCCGAACACGACCCGCTCGACCGAGCGGTCACTGGCCGCATTGATCTGCTGGGTGACCTCGGCGAGATCCTTCGCCTTCACGTCCCGGACGAATCCGGTCGGGAAGACTCCGGGCATGGTGTTGCTCTGGGCGTACAGGAACGGCGAGTTGGTCATCCGCCCGTCCGCACCCGGCTTGCCCCACTGCGACGCGACGAAGCCGGTCAGCTGCGCCGGCGGCAGCGCCGGACCGATCTGTCCGGTGAAGATCTGGTCGAAGTCGAACAGCAGCACCGACGACCCGAGCCCGCCTTCCTGACCGGCCGGGGTCCGCTGGTAGCCGAGCGAACCGACCGCGAGCTTGGCGTCGGGGTTCGGCACCGTCACCTTGACCTGCTTGGCGACCCGCGCGTCGAGGTCGATGGCGGAATCCTTGGTGAGCTTCACCTCGGGCTGCACAACACTGTAGAAGGCGCCCTTCTCCGGGTCGTTCGGATCCGGGATGAACGTGCCGCTCTCGAAGTGGTAGCCACCCTTCGGCAGCCGAACGGTGACCTCGTCCGCCGTCGACTCGAAGAAGGTGAACAGGTCGCTGTCGAGACCGTAGGCGAGCACGAACGGCGGCAGCGGCTTGCCGTCCGGACCGGTCGTCCGGATCTTCAGCGAATAGCTCTCGAGCTCCTTGTTGACACCGATGCCGGTGACGACCGAAGCGTCACCGGCGGTCGCGGTGACCACGCCGGAGTAGGCGCCGTCCGGGCCGGTGTGCTTGGTGTTCGAGGTCGCCTGCACCGATGCGGTGCCACCAGCCGGGACCGTGACGGTGTTCGCGCTCAGCTGCAGCGCACCCGCCGGGGCCGCGTTGCCGGCCGCGTCGTTCAGCGTCGCCGCCAGGTTCAGCGTGACGGCCTGGTCGCCCAGGTTGCGGTAGGTCAGCGTCTTGGTGACCGGCTCGTCGTCGTTGTGCGGCCAGACGGCCGTCCCGAACGACAGGTTGCCCGGCTCGCTGATCACGGTCTGCTTGATGCCCTTGGCCACATCGATCCGGCCGGCACCCTGCTGGAACGTCGTCTGGCCGGTGGCTCGCTTCGCGGATCCGGTGATCGCCGACTTCAGCTCGGGCGCCTTCCAGTTCGGGTGCTCCTGCGCCAGGATCGCGGCCGCGCCGACGGTGTGCGGCGTCGCCATCGACGTACCACTCAGGCTCAGGTACTTGTCACCGACCGGCGTACCGATCTGGGCGTCCTTCGAGCGAGCGGCGACGATGTCGACGCCGGGCGCCGTGACGTCCGGCTTGAGCGCGCCGTCACCGATGCGCGGGCCGATGCTGGAGAAGTCGGCCAACTGGTCCTGCTTGTCGACCGCGCCGACAGTCAGCGCCGCGTCCGCGCTGCCCGGCGACTCGATGCTCGAGGCACCCGGACCACTGTTGCCAGCGGCAATCACAAACAGCGTGCCGGTCTCCGCCGTGAGGCGGTTGACCGCCTCCTCGAGCGGGTCGACCTCCGGGGTGTCCGAACCACCGATGCTGAAGTTGACGACCGACGCCTTGATCTCCTTGGCGGCCCACTCCATCCCGGCCAGCAGGTCGGACTCGTAGCAGCCGCCCTGCACGCAGACCTTGCCGTCGTACAACTTGGCATCCGGTGCCACGCCCTTGTACTTCCCATCCGACGCCGCACCGGTCCCGGCGATCGTCGACGCGACGTGCGTGCCGTGTCCCACCTGATCGCCGTCGGGATCGGTGGTGAAGTTCTTCGCCCCGGCCACCTGGGTCGCCAGGTCCGGGTGCGTCGCGTCGATGCCCGTGTCCAGTACGGCGACCTTGATGCCCTTACCGGTGTAGCCGGCCTTCCACGCCTCCGGCGCACCGATCTGCGGAACCGACTTGTCCAGCGTGAGCTCGCGCTGGCCGTCGAGCCAGATCTTCTCGATGGCGGTCGCCGACCGGGCACCGCTGGCGCCGGCCAGGAAGCTGGCGGCCTTGCCCTTGTCGATGCTGAGCGCCGCGCCGTTGACGACCGGCAGCTGGCGGGTCACCGTCGCTCCCGGTGCGGCGGCGCGGGTCTTCGCGTTGCCCGCGTAGGTGACGATCACGGGGATCGACTTGGTCGACTTGTCGTCGTACTTCGCCTTGATCAGACCCGTCACGTCGAACAGCCGCCGGTCCAGGCGACCGTTCGCGATCTGCCGCTGGACGTCGGACGGTACGACGTACAGGTGTCCCTTCACGCGGTAGCTGCTGAAGGTGACGCCGTGCCGGTCCGAGCCACGCTCGACGGTGAGCTTGCTGTCGCCGTGAACGGTGACGCGGTCGCCGGTCACCAGGGTGACCTGGACGGCGGACTGCTCGGCCTTCTTCGCTGCTGCCTTCGCAGTGATCGAGGTCGGTCTGATCTGAGCTGCTGAAGCCTGGGCCAGGCCCGACAGGCCGATCCCCAGGGCTGCGATCGAGGCGACGGCGGCAACGCCGATCCGCCTCGATCGTGGTGTAGCAGCATTCTTCGCTGCGGGCACGATGAGTCCCTCCCATTTCGGTTGTCCTCACGTTGGCTCGCCAACCACCTCACAGTGCGAAGTCGGTGAGCCACTCACCGTTAGATGTCCGGGCAAGGACAAACGGTTGCAGGAACCCGCTGCCTTGGCAGGAACCTGCAACCGTAGTGACCGTTCGTTTACCCTCCGTGTATCGATCGAGCAGGTGATGCTGCCCTCAGCGCAACCGGTACGCCCCGATCGTGGTCAGGTCGGTGGTGTTGCCCGCCGTGTCGACCACGTGCGCCTTCAGCGAGATCGACCTGGCCCCCTTCGGCGTCGCGAAGATCGCCCGGTACGACGCCTTGCCCGACGACGCGACGGTCGCCCGGTGCCAGGTCTTGCCGTCGTCACCGGAGACCTGGAGCTCGACCTTCTTGATGACGGGCAGAGTGTCCTCGTCCTGCGCCTCGAGCTGGATCGGCAGCACGGTCACCGGCCGACGGTCGGCGACGTTGAACCTGTCGACCTTCGGCCGGTAGCTCACGCCGATCATCGGCAGCAACGCGTCGTCGGCGCTCGCCTCCGACCAGAAGGTCCAGTTCAGCTCGGTCCTCGTACTGAACGCGCTGTAGGACTGCCGCGTCATCGACGACTGGAACGTGTACTTCGCCCGGCCCGCGGGCAGATCCGTCGCCCAGGCGTCCCCGAACAGGGTGGACTCGGCGATCACCTCGCCGTCGCGCAACAGCCTGCTCGACTCGCTGTCCGTCGACGAGACGCCCTTGTTGCCATCGGCGTCCATCAGGCTGTAGGCGACCACCCCCAACTCGTTGCCGAAGCGACCGGCGTACGCCGGTCCTGGAACGAAGACCGCAGCGTTGAACCGCTCCTGGTACTTCTGACCGGCCTGGTACGTGCGCCGCGGTCCTCTCACCAACGAGTCCTTGACCGACGACGCAGGATCCGGCGCCAGCTCGGCGACCTGGGTCTCCCAGGCATTCGGACCGGCCTCGAGGAACACCTTGGTCGAGGACGGCTGATCGAACGTCAGCATGCCCGCCCAGGCAACCCCGGTCCTGAAGTAGACGACGCGCTCGACCTGGCGGTCACTGCTCGCGTTGATCTCCTGGGTCACCTCGGCGAGCTCCGCGGCCCGCACGACGCGGGTGAAACCAGTCGGGAAGACACCCGGCATGCTGTTGTTGGTCGCGTACAGGTACGGCGAGTTGTGGAAGTCCCCGTCCGCACCGCGTCGCGCCCACTGTCCGCCCACGAATCCGGTCAGCTCCGCCACCGGCAGCGCGGGCCCGATCTGGCCGGTCAGGAGGTCGACGCCGTCGGCGAATGTCACCGACGATTTCAGCCCGGCCGCGGCACCGGCGGGAGTCCGCTGGTAGCCGGCCGTGCCGGTCACCAGCGTCGCACCGGCCTGAGGAACGGTCACCTGAATCGGCTTGGCGACCCGGGTATCGAGATCCACGTCGGTGTCCGCGTCGAGTTTCAGGGACGGCTGCACGACGTCGTAGTGAACACCGCCGGACGAGTCCTCGATGAACTGTTGCGCCTCCAGGTTGTACTCGCCCTCGGGCAGCCGGACCGTGAGCTCGTCCTTCGCCGACGAGTAGGCCTGGAAGAAGTCGGTGTCCAGCCCGTACACAACAGCCCGCGCCGGCAGCGGCTTGCCGTCCGGACCGGTCGAGCGAACCGTCAGGTTGTAGCTCTCGACCTCTTTGTCGATGCCGATCCCGGTGACCACCGAGGCATCCCCCACCGTGGCGGTGACCCGGCCGGAGTACCCGCCGTCCGGCCCGTTGTGCTTGGTGTTCGAGATCACCTGAACCGACGCGGTCCCACCGGCCGGAACCGTGACGGTGCTCGCGCTCAGCTGCAGCGCGTCGACCGGCGCGGCGTTCCCCGCCGGGTCGGTCAAGGTGCCGGCGAGGTTCAGCGTGACCGGCTGGTCGCCCAGGTTGCGGTACGTCAGCGTCCTGGTCACCGGCGCATCGTCGTCGTGCGGCCAGACCGCCGTACCGAACGACAGGTTGCCCGGGTCGCTCACCACGGTCTGCTTGATGCCCTTGGCCACGTCGATCCGGCCCGCACCCTGCTGGTACGTCGACTGTCCGGGCGCCGGCCTGGCCGAACCCATGATCGCGGCCTTCAACTCGGGCGCCCGCCAGCCCGGATGTTCCTGCGCCAGAATCGCGACCGCACCGACCGTGTGCGGCGTGGCCATCGACGTACCGGACATCGACGCGTACTTGTCGCCCACCGGCGTACCCATGTATCCGTTCTTGGAACGAGCCGCGACGATGTCGACCCCGGGCGCGGTCACGTCCGGCTTGATCGCACTGTCGCCGAGCCGCGGGCCGACGCTGGAGAAGTCGGCGAGCTGGTCCTGCTTGTCGACCGCGCCGACAGTCAGCGCCGCGTCGGCACTACCGGGCGAGTCGATGCTCCGGCCCTGCGGCCCACTGTTGCCTGCAGCAACGACAAACAGCGTCCCGGTCTCGGCGGTCAGCCGGTTCACCGCCTCTTCGAGCGGGTCGAGCTCCGGGGTGTCGGTGTCGCCGAGGCTGATGTTGGCGACCGTCGCCTTGACCTCACGCGCGGCCCATTCCATGCCGGCCACGATGCTCGAGTCGAAGCACTCGATCACTCCGCAGACCTTGCCGTCGTACAGCCTCGCGTCCGGGGCGACGCCCTGGTACTTGCCGCCCGAGGCAGCGCCCGTCCCGGCGATGGTCGAGGCGACGTGCGTGCCGTGCCCGACGAGGTCACCGTCCGGCTCGGACGTGAAGTTCTTGTGGCCCGCGACCTGCGGAGCAAGGTCCGGATGCGTCGCATCGACCCCGGAGTCCAGTACGGCGACTTTGACGCCCTTACCGGTGAATCCGGCCTTCCACGCCTCCGGCGCACCGATCTGCGGGACCGACTGGTCCAGCAGGAGCTGGCGCTTGCCGTCCAGCCAGATCTTCTCGATGGCGGTCGCCGAACGCGCACTGATCGCGCCCTTGAGGAAGGTGGCCGCCTTGCTCTTGTCGATGCTCAGCGCGGCACCGCTGACGGCCGGCAACTGCCGGGTCACGGTCGCTCCGGGCGCCGCGGCTCGTGTCTTGGCCTTGCTTCCATAGCTGACGATCACCGGGATCGACTTGGTCGACTTGTCGTCGTACCCGGCCTTGATCAGCCCGGTCACGTCGAACAGCCGCCGGTCCAGCCGGTTGCCCGCGAACTGCTCCTGGATGTCGGACGGAACGACGTACAGGTGTCCCTTCACGTCATAGCTGCTGAAGGCGATCCCGCGCCGCCCGGCCCCGGGCTCGATGGTCGTCCCACCATCGCCGGAGACAGTGACCCGGTCACCGGTCAACAGAGTCACGCTGACACCCGGCTGCCCGGCCTTGCGAGCCATGGTCTCCGGTCTGGTCCGAGCTGCCGATGCCTGGGTCAGGCCGGACATGCCGATCCCCAGGGCGGCGATCGAGGCCACGGCGGCAACACCGATACGCCTCGATCGTGGAGTGCGATCTCCATGAGATGCGGGCACGATGAGTCCCTCCCCATTTTCGGTGGACCACACCCTGCCAAGCGCCTGCGCGGACGCCCTGAGGTGGCAGGAACCTGCCGTCAGAGTGGCCGCGCGGTGACGCCCCTTCATCAGCCCAACGGATAGGCCCCGATCGTGGAATCCTCGGTGACGTTCCCGGCGGCGTCGACGATTCGCGCCTTCAGTGACACCGACGCCCCGACCGGCGTCGCGAACGCCGCCCGGTAGGTCCCGCGCCCGGTCCGCTGGACGCGTGCCTTGACCCACGTCTTGCCCTCGTCGCCGGACACCTGGATCTCGACACTCTGGATTCCCGGCAACGTCCCGCCGTACTGCACGTCGAGAGCCATCGGCAGCACCGTCACCGGCGTCCGGTCGGCCACGTTGTGGATATCGACCTTCGGCCGATACCGGATGCCCAGCATCGGCAACTGCTCCGCTGCAGCGGTCGCCGCCGAGGTGAAGGTCCACCGCCGGTCGATCCTGGTACTGAAGGTCGCGACCGACGCGCGCGTCTGGCTGGTCTCCAGGACGTAGGTCGCCTTCTCGGGCGAAAGGCTCTCCGCAACGATCTCCTGGGGAGACCCGACGGCAATCTCCTTGCCATCGCGCAGCAACCGGGCAGAGCCTTCGTCGTAGCCGGTGTATCCCTTGTTGCCGTCGGCATCCATCAGGTTCGACGGCGAGAGGACGATCAGATCGCGCTCCCGCCGGGCGAGCCCGACGCCGGTGGTGAACGCGGCGGCGTTGATCCGTTGCCGGTAGGACGCACCCGCGCGGTAACCGCGCGCCGGCGACGACAGGTAGGTGATCCCTGGCGCCGACGGATCATCGGTGTCCATCTCTTCCAGGGTGACGTCCCACAGCGCGGGCTCGGCATCGAGTACCAGGCGGATCGACCGGGCTTGGTCGTACTCGATCCGACCGCCGAACCTCCAGATCATCCCCTTCGCTGTTCCGTACGGGGCGAAGGTGACACTGCGACCGCCGGCCGCGTTGATCTGCTGGTCGACGACGGCCATCTCGTTGTCCCGGAGCACCCGCCGAAGACCGGTCGCGAAACCACCTGCGGTCACGTCGAACTGACCGTAGACGTACGGCGTGTTCCGGAACGACTTGTCGGCACCGGGGTCGGCCCACTCCGACGTGATGTAGCCGGTCATCAGGTCCGGCTCGACGGACTGCCCGATCTGGCCGGTGTACACCTTTTCCAAGCTGGGGTGACCACTGATCAGCGTCAGCTCGCCGCCGTCCGACGGCAGCCGCCGGACGAACCCGACGGTCGCGGAGACCATGGCCGCGCCGGGCTTCGTTGCGGTGACGCTGACCTTCTTCGCGACCCGGGCATCGAACACCGTCGTGGTGTCACCGGTCAGCAGCAGCCGGGGCTGCACCAGGGTGTAGCTCGTACCGAGCGCTTCCGGATCGACCGGGTTGGGGATGAACTGGAAGGTGTCGACGACGTACTCGCCTTTCGGCAGGCGGTACGTGGTCCCGTCGGGTGCATCGAAGAATCCCTTGCTGTCACCGGTTGCAAGGTTGTGGACGGAACCAGCTTCGAGGACGCTGGGTTTGCCGTCCGGACCGATGGCGCGCAGCGTGAAGTTGTAGTGCTCGTCCTCCTTCTCCACCGCGATACCGGAGGTGACGACGACATCGGCGGCCGTGGCGGTGACGTGGCCGGTGTAGGCGCCGTTCGGGCCGTCGTGCCGGGTGTTGGTCGTGACCTGGACTGCCGCGGTCCCGCCGGCCGGCACGGTGACGGACTGCGCGCTCAGACGCACCGATCCGGTCGGCGCGGCTTGACCGTTCGGTGCATTCAGGGTTGCGGCCAGCGCCAAGGTGACCGGTTGGTCGCCCGAGTTGCGGTAGGTCAGCGTCTTGGTGACCGGCTCGTCGTCGTCATGCGGGAACTGCACGACACCGAACGACAGGCTGCTGGGCTCGGTCACGACGTTCTGCTTGATCGCCTTGGCGACGTCGATCCGGCCGGCGCCTTGCTCGAACGGGCTCTGTCCGACGGCTGCCTTGGCCGACGTCATCAAGGCGCCCTTCAGTTGACCGGCGTTCCAGTCAGGGTGCTCCTGGGCCAGGAGCGCCGCCGCACCGGCGACGTGGGGAGTCGCCATCGAGGTGCCGTCGAGCTGCAGATACCGGTCGCCGACCGGCGTACCGATGTGGGCGTCCTTCGCCTTGGCTGCGACGATACCGACGCCCGGTGCGGTCACATCGGGCTTGAGGCCGCCGTCACCGACGCGCGGTCCACGGCTGGAGAATTCGGCCGGCTTGTCCTGCTTGTCGACGGCGCCCACCGTCAACGCGGCATCGGCGCTGCCGGGCGAGCCGACGGTGGCCGCGCCAGGCCCTTCGTTGCCAGCGGCAACTACGAACAGCGTTCCGGTCGCTGCGCTCAACCGATCGACGGCCGCTTCCAGCGGATCCGTTCCCGGGAGATCCGTACCGCTGATGCTGAGGTTGACGACCTTGGCCTTGACCTCGGTCGCAGCCCATTCCATCCCGGCCAGGATCGAAGACGTCGAACACGAGCCGTCGCCGTCGCACACCTTGCCGTCGTACAGCTTCGCGTTCGGCGCGACCCCGCGGTACTTCCCGGCCGACGCGGCCGCCGTACCAGCGATCGTGGAGGCGACGTGCGTGCCGTGACCGTTGTGGTCGCCGTCCGCGTCGTCGGTGAAGTTCTTCGCAAGCATGACCTGCGTCGCCAGGTCCGGGTGCGAGGTGTCGATGCCACTGTCAAGTACGGCGACCGGCACGCCCTTACCGGTGTAGCCGGCGGCCCAGGCCGCGGGGGCTCCGATCTGCGGCACCGACTGGTCAAGGCTGACTTTCCGCTTGCTGTCCAGCCAGACCTTCTCGACACCGGCGGCCGACCGGTTCGCGGTCACGTCGGCGAGGAAGCGGCCGGTCTGCGCCTTGTCGATCCGCAGCGCCGTACCGTTGACGACCGGCAGCCGGCGGGTAACGGTCGCGCCGGACATCCCCAATTGCTGCTTGGCGTTGCCGGCCGAGATGACGATCACCGGGATCGACTCGCTCGATGCGTCACCGTATCCGTTCTTGAGCAGCTCGGTGACGTCGAACAGCTGCGAATCCAGCCGCCCACTCGCGATGTACTTCCCCACATCGGACGGGAACACAGTGATCTGGCCCTGCACACTGCGGGTGGTGAACCTGATCCCCTTGCGCCCCGGCCCGGGCTCGACCGATACCTGAGGCTTCGGACCACCGGACAAAGTGACCCGGTCTCCGGTGATCAAGGTGACCTGGTCGAACTGTCGCGCGGCGACCGGTGCCGGCGGCTGGGCACGCGGCTGGGGTTGGGCCTCGGCCTGAGCCTGGGCCGGTGTTTGGAGCAGGCCGGGCAGGGCCAGCGCCAAGGCCGCGATCGAGACCGCGGCGAGGCGGCTCGATCGTGCGGTGGATCTCACGATGGTTCCTCCGATTCGGTTGTCCTCGACCTGTCAATGTCGCGAACAACCGAACCGGGTCCCGAGGGATTCAGCGCTGTGTCACTTCAACGGGCAGGCACCGATCGCGGTCAGGTCGATGGCCCAGGGAGAGCAGAGCTGCTCAGCGGTTGTCGATCAGGCCGGGGGCGCTACCTGTGCGTCGCCTTGGCCGGCGGCTTCCAGGGAGGTGGCGATGAAGCCGGAAGCCTTGAGGTCCTCGACGAGGGCGTGCAGGTAGGCGACGGTCTCCGGCAGACGGCTCTTGGTGGTGCCGACGGCCTGCTGGATCTGCATGAACCGCTCCTCGATCAGTCGCGTCTCCGGATGGGCGGCGACGAACGTCGTGGTCGGCTGCCGGATTCCGGCGCCCGCTTCCAGCCCCTCGGCGAGGAAGACGTCCACCCCCTCTTCGCCCTGAACCACGGTCGCGTGCTGCAAGGTGCGGGCCAGATAGAGGTCGTACGCCGAGCCCTTCTTCACGCCGATCCGCACCCCCGGCCGGTCGACCTCGTCGACAGTGCTCAGCGCGGAGTCCGCCGGTACGGCGAAGACGCCTTCGATCACCACGTACGGCGCGGTGAACGCGACCTCGCCGGCCCGGGCCGGGTCGATGGCGAGGAAGCAGAGGTCCGCCTGGCCGGTGGTCATCGCCTCGAACGACTTGCGCGCCGCGTCGAAGCAGACGAGCTCGAGCGGTACGTCGAGGCGCCGGGCGAGCTCGCGAGCGATGTCGACGGTCACCCCGCCCGGCTCGTCGGGCGTCCCCTTGGCCAGGACTGGGTTGCCGAGGTTGATCGACGCCCGCAGTACGCCGGTCGGAGCCAGGTCATCACGCACATTCGTCATACCGGCGACCCTAGCGAGGTGGCAAGCCCGGGACCGACGACTGCGGGATCTCGTCAGTCGTCGCGGCGGAGCAGCGTCTCCGCGTGCTTGCGGAAGGCGGTGACGAGGCGACGGCGATCGCCGGAGCGGGTGGCCAGGACGACGTGCGCCGGCTCGACGCCGACCATCGGGATTCGGACCAGGTCAGGCCGCGTCCGAGCACTGAAGCCGGGCACGATCGCCACGGCCTGGCCGGCGGCGATCAGCTCCAGCTTGTCCTCGATGGTCTCGATCGGCGGGCCGTCTGGTGCCGGCCGGCCGTCGGGGCGCGGATCGATCCGCCAGAAGGCGTTCCACTCGGGCTCTGGGAAGCGTGGCAACGGTTCGTCGGCGATGTCGTCCAGCGTCACCGATTCGCGGTCGGCCAGCCGGTGGTCGAGCGGGACGAGCAGCATCCGCGGTTCGTCGTACAGGAGGGTGACGTGCAGTTGATCGGTCGCGAACGGCAGCCTGGCGACGACCGCGTCGACCCGGTGATCGAGAAGGGCCGCGCGCGGCTCGTTCCACTCCAGGTGGATCGTTTGTACGTCGGCCTCCGGGTGCAGGCGGCGCAACTCGCGGGTGGCCGGGGTGACGATCAGGCTGGTCGCGTAGCCGATGGTGATCCGGCTCGGCTCGGCGGCGGCCCGGGTGCTCGCGGCGGCCTCGGTCGCCGCATTCAGCAACGCTTCGGCGCGCGGCAGGAACACCGCGCCGGCCTCGGTCAGCTGACTGCCGCGAGGTGTCCGGTCCAGCAGTCGAGCACCTAGTAGTTGCTCAAGGCCACGAATCTGCCGGCTGAGTGAGGGCTGCGTGACGTGCAGCTCGGCGGCCGCCCGGCCGAAGTGGCCGTGGGCGGCCACGACGGTGAAGTAGCGGACCAACCGCAGATCGAGGTCCATGCGTCCAGTGTAGGCCTGGCCTGCGGTGATGCCTGAAACGTATTGCGTCATACGAAACAAGCCTTGGATTCGGCGGCCTCGGCGAGCCAACGATGGACAGTGTTCCACCCAGTCTTTCGAGGAGTTTCCGATGCGTGTTTTCGTCACTGGCGCGACCGGCTTCGTCGGGTCCGCCGTGGTTACTGATTTGATCGACGCAGGACACCAGGTCGTCGGCCTGGCGCGTTCCGCGGATGGTGCGGCCGCGGTCGCAGCCGCCGGGGCCGAGGTCCAGCGCGGCTCGTTGGCTGACCTTGAGGTCCTGCAGACCGCTGCCGCTACGGCTGATGCGGTTATCCACACCGCCTTCGTCCACGACTTCGCCAACTGGGCAGGCGCGGTCGCCACCGACCAGGCCGCGATCACCGCGATCGGGGACGCGCTCGCCGGCTCCGATCGACCGTTCGTGGTCACGTCCGCGACCGGGCTGGTCCGCGGTGACGGCATCGCATTGGAGAGCAGCCCGGCCAATCCCGACGTACCGACTGCTCTGCGGTTTGGATCGGAAGGCATTGCACTGGCGTACGCCGACCAGGGTGTTCGGGTCTCGGTCCTGCGCCTCTCCCCCTCGGTCCACGGCGAGGGCGACCCGAACTTCATCGCCGGCCTCATCGCGACCGCCCGACAGCACGGCACCTCCGCGTACGTCGCCGACGGCGCGAACTGCTGGGCCGCCGTCCACCGGAGCGACGCCGCCCGCCTCTACCGCGCGGCCCTCAACGCCCCAGCCGGATCCCGCCTGCACGCCGTCGGCGAGGAGGCCGTCCCCTTCCGCGAAATCGCCGAGGTCATCGGGCGCCAGCTCGCCGTACCCGTCGTCTCCATCACCCCCGACCAAGCCCCCGACCACTTCGGCTGGCTAGCCGGCTTCGCCGTCCACGACGTCCGAGCCTCAAGCCAAGCCACCCAACAACTCCTCAACTGGCACCCCACCGGCCCCGGCCTCATCCCCGACCTAGAAAAAGGCCACTACTTCACGAGTGGTAGCGCAGGCTCTTGATGGTGGCTTGGGCGGTTGGGGTCAGGTCGCGGTCGATGCGGGTGTTTTCGGCGGGGCGGAGGAGGACGGTCGGGGTGGTGTGGCCTGGGGCGATACGGATTGTGCGGATTGCTTCGGTACGGCGGTGAGTTGGCGGGTGGTCGGCGTCGAGGCGGGCGTTGTGGAGGCGACTGACCAGGACGCGGCGGCGTAGCTCGTTCTCTGGCAGGTCGGCGGCGGTTCGGCGGAGTAGGTCCAGCGGGTCGTGGCCGGCGCCGAAGTGTTTGGAGCGTTCCAGGACCCGGAAGCCGGTGTCGGCGAGGAGGACGCGTTCGAGGGCGCGGGCTGCTGCGTCGGCCCCGGCGATCGAGGCGACCCGTTGGTCGGCGGCGTAGACGCGTTGCAGCCGGCCGGCGAGGTCGAGGCGGGTCAGAAGCCTTCGGTAGCTGCGGATCGGTGGGCCGAAGACAGCGTTCACGAACTTCGTCACGTAGTAGTGCTGGATCTGGTCCTCGCTGCTGCCGACTGCGACCAGCTCCATGCCGGAGCTGTAGCTGTCATAGCGAACCTGGTCACGGTCGTCGGCGGTGAGGTACTTGCTGAGATCGTCGAGGATCCGATCCGCGGCCCGGACGACTCGGTCGTGCGGGCCGCGTTTGTCGTCGTACATCGTGTGGGCGATTGCGGCGACTCGCTCCTGCGGGCCGAGGAATTCCCAAGCAGGTAAGCCGATTTTGAGTACCCGGCGATAGCGCCAGCCGATCCGGTCGATGCTGACGGCCGGTTCGGTGGTGATCATGACGTGCTGCAGCTTCGGCGTACCAGTGGCGGTCGCAGTCCGATCGAGTACGTCGTACAGGAGCGGAGCCTGCTCGCGGGAGACGGACTGGGCATCCGGTGGCAGGTGGTGCAGGCGCGGCCGGAAGATCGCTGTCAGGGTGAAGACGACGCCGGCTAGCGGGATGCTCCACCAGAGCGGCCGGTAGAAGGCCAGCAACGCCAGGCCACCGAGCAGACCAGGCGCTGGCACCATCAGGACGGGCAACGCCAGCGCAAACGCTCGTTTGGAGCGCTTGGGTTTGCGCGTTGCCGACACGCCTGCTTCCAGTTCGGTGCGCCAGGCCGGCTCGGGCAGCTGCTCGACCGGCGCCGGATCGGCGTTCCATCCGCAGGCCGGGCACCATACGACGTACCGCGCATCCACAGGTACCGCCCGGCGGCACTGCGGGCACCGTTGTTCCACCAACTCGCTCGCCACACCTGCAGGATGCCCCTGGAGAGGGCCGCTCGGCGCAGCCTGGCAGCAACTGGCCGCTCGGGTTTGGCAGGGACGTTGTGTAAATCGATGGAGCCGCCCTACTGTGACGGCATCTGTCCCTTGACCGCCCGACAGGGAGTTACATGAAGCGCCGAAGTATTGGACTGTTGGTGGCCTCGGCCGCCGTGCTGGCGGCCGGAACGACCGCCGTACCGGCCGAAGCTCATGGCAGCAGTCAGCGTGTGGTGGGCTATTACACGCAGTGGAGCGGGTACGACCGGAACTTCCTGGTCAGTGACCTGGTGAAGAACGGGGCGGCCGCCCGGCTGACCCACATCAACTACGCGTTCGGGTTCCTCGACGAGCAGGGCAACTGCTACAGCAGCGACCCGAACGCCGACTACCAGCGGGCGTTCACCGCCGCGCAGAGCGTCAGCGGTAAGGCCGATGCGCCGGACCAGGCGCTCAAGGGCAACCTGAACCAGCTCAAGCAGTTGAAGGCGAAGTACCCGAAGCTGCGGATCAGCATCTCGCTCGGCGGCTGGACCGGCTCGAAGTACTTCTCGAACGCGGCACTGCCGGCCACCCGGGCCGCCAGCGTGAAGTCCTGCACCGACCTGTGGATCAAGGGCAACATCCCCGGTCTGCCGGCCGGTGCCGCGAAGGGCATCTTCGACGGGATCGACCTGGACTGGGAATGGCCGTCCAGCGAAGGCAACCCGGGCAACGTGATCCGGCCCGAGGACAAGCAGAACTTCACCGGTCTGGTGCACGAGTACCGCAAGCAGCTCGACCAGTTGTCGTGGCCGTTCAAGGGCCGCTACAACCTGACCGCATTCCTCCCGGCGGACCCGGCTCAGGTCGACCGGGGGTTCGAGGTCAGGAAGATCTTCAAGGACCTGACCTTCGGGACCCTGCAGGGCTACGACTACCACGGCGCCTGGGACCCGCAGACCAACCAGCAGTCCTCGGTCGACGGGCCGAAGGGTGACCCGACGGCGGCCGAGTTCAGCTCGCAGGTCACGGTCGACGCCTACCTGACCCGCGGTGCGCCGCGGAGCAAGGTCGTGCTGGGGGTTCCGTTCTACTCCCGCGGCTGGACCGGCGTGACGAACGCGAACAACGGCCTGTTCCAGAACGCCACCGGCCCCGCGCCGGCGACGTACGAGGCCGGCTACGAGGACTACCGGATCCTGAAGACGAAGCTCTCTTCGTTCACGGTCCACCGTGACACCAAGGCCGGCTTCGCCTGGCTCTTCGACGGGACCACGTTCTGGACCTGGGACGACCCGACCGAGATGAAGCGCAAGGCGCAGTACATCTCGCAGCGCAACCTCGGCGGCGCGATGATCTGGTCGCTCGACGGTGACACATCAAATGGGGAGCTCATCTCGGCGTTGCACCGTAATCTTCGCTGAGTGGATCTTCAGAAACTGATGGATCGGTTCGGCGCTTCCGGCGCCGAACCGATCCTCGCCGGTATGTCGGGGGCGACTGTCGTTCGGCTCGACCGGGCCGGTGAACGCCTGTACTACAAGACGGGCGAAGGCCCGATCGCCACCGCGATCAGCGACGAGGCGGATCGGATGGAATGGCTGAGCTCCACCGGATTCCCCTGCCCGAGGGTCGTTGACCGAGGCAACAATTGGCTGCTGACCGCCGAGCTGCCCGGCCGGGACGTCTCCGACGACTGGGCGGAGGCCGATCGGCCGGCCGTGATCACCGCGCTCGCGGAGGGCCTGCGTCAGCTGGATTCCTTGCCCGGCTGCCCCTTCACATCGCCGTTCCCGGGCGCGGGCGATGCCGTGACCCATGGCGACTACTGCGCGCCGAACGTCTTCGTCGACCCCGAGACCCTGAGGTTCTGTGGCGTCCTCGACGTCGGCCGCCTCGGCACCGGCGACCGGTACCTCGACCTCGCGCTGATGGTGAAGAGCCTGACCGGCCGCAACCCCCAGTACGGCGGACTACCGGCGGCCCGCGCGTTTGTCGCGGCCTACGGCGGCGACTACGACGACCCGCGGATCCAGTCCTACATCGACCTGGACAACTCCGGCGCCTTCGATCCGAACACCGCCTAGGCGATCAGGCGCAGTCCCAGCGCACCGGTGTCTGCCGGTCGCGGGCGAAATCGGTGCCGTAGACCTTCACCGTTTCGGTCAGAACGGTCGCCGCACCGCCGTTGACCGTCGGGTCCTCCAAGGGCAGTAGCTGCTTCACTCCGGTATCGAGGTCGACCACGCCGAGATCGTGCCGGGTTCCCAGCAGCACCAGGATTCTGATCGAGTTGATCGTGACGTCGTGAACCGGGCCGGTACCGGCCACGGGCATCTCGTCGTACGAGGGATATCCGAGGAAGACTGTCGGGCGCCCGGCCACCAGACCCGCCGCCACGGACCGCTCGCCGACGACGGCTTGGCCCGAACTGCCCAGCGAACCGACTCGCTGGACATAGCCGGACGAGGTCCAGCGGACGAAAATCTCGTCCTGCAACTGCCCGTTCGGAACGTCCCAGCGAGAGGCTGTCCCGACGACCGTGCCGTCCGAGCCGATGTCGGCCGCCTTGAAGTTGTTGTAGCCGTTCTGGGTCTCCAGGACCCGAACCTTGCCGTCCACCGACCAGGCCACCGCGCGGGTGTTCCAACCGTCCGCGTCGTAGGCGGTCCCGGCGATCACCCCCGAACTGTTGATGGCCTCCGCGGTCGCGCCGGCAAACCCGGCGGGTGTCGGCAACGCCGTACGGACTCCGTTCCGCAACCGCCAGCCTTGCCACCCGTCGCCTGCCGGCGCATTGCCGATGACGTCGCCGTTGTAGCTCACCCCGGTCGGAACGGACGCGCCGAGCGGACCCAGATCGGAGGCCTTGCCGGCGCTCCAGCGCACCAGGCTGTACCGGCCGTTGGCTCCTTGGGAGCGGCCGACCTGAAAGTAGTTGTCCGGGTCACCTGCGTCGACGGTGGTATTGACCGACCCCGGCAACGTCGGCAGCAGAGCCCGGACGCAGTCCGGCGCGGGCACAGCGACCGAGCCATCCGTCGCCAGGACGGTCGTCGTCAGCACGCCGACGACCAACAGGGACAGCACGGACCTGGGACGCATGGGACTTCCTCCTGCTGCAGACACTGGATCGCCCACATATTCACAGCTCCGCGGGGCCATCACCGCGGGGCTCAGAGAGGTGCCCGGTACCTCCGCCTGCTGAGGGGAGCCGATTGGTCCAACCCAGTTCTATCCGGACGGCTGAGCGATGAGCAGGTCGTGCAGGGAGTTGGCGAGCCAAGTCTCGTAGTGGTCCCAGGTCCAGCCGCGTTGGTTGACCAGGCGGTCGGGCAGGTCGGAGCCGTTGATCGACCAGAAGATGTCGGTCGCTGTCTCCAGGTCGACGCGCAGACCGAACCGGTCCTGGAGATGACCGGCGATCGCGCGGCTGCCGAACTCGAGCTCCTTGTCCAAGGTGCCTAGGTACTCGGCCAGGTCCTTGTCGCCACCGGCCGCCTGTGCGCGAGCCATCCGGACGAGGGAGTTGGTCCGTTCGGCTATCTGCCGGGCGACCGAGGCATACAGCGTCAGGCACTCGCGCGGATCGGTCGCGGCCCGGATCGCCTGGTACACCGGCCGATCGTTCAGCGGGATCGGCTCATCGTCGCCGGCCAGCGCGACGTCGTACACGGCCTTCAGTACGGCGGGTTTGCCGCCGATCACGTTGTAGACGGTCTGCACGCTGACCTCGGCCGCGCCGGCGATCGCGGCGAGCGTCGTACCGAGGTAGCCGCGATCGAGGAAGAGCTGCTCGGCGGCGGCCAGGACGCGACTGCGGGCGAGCGCGGTCTGCTCGCTGCGGAGCGTGCTCGAGTAGCGGCGTTTCTCCGGCACCGGCGAACCTCCTTGACAATTCAGTGGATCGAGCTTCAAACTAATTGCACGTGGTTCAATCATAGGGGGAGACAGGGATGCGGGCAGCACTGGACGGGATCTTCGGGGTCAAGCTTCCGGTGAGCGACCTCGCCGCCGCGCGCGGCTGGTACGAGCGGGTCTTCGAGCTCACGCCGATGTACGAGTTCCCGGACGAGGGCGGGGTCGTCCGGGGAGTCGCCTACCAGGCCGCCGGGCTGGGGAACTCGGGGCTCGCGCTGCGCGAACGGCCTGATGTCGCCGGGCTGTCCGGGTTCGACCCGGTGTCGTTCGGGATCAAGGACAAGGCCGCGGCCGACGCGTGGGGCGCGCACCTGACCGAGCTCGGGATCGAGCATCAGATCCTGCTCGCCACCATCGGGTGGATCGTCATCTTCCATGACCCGGACGGTCTGGAGATCCACCTGTACAGCCGGGAGAAGCACGGCGAAGACATGTCGAGTACGCCGGGCCGCGGTCAGGCTGTCTGAGGTTGCGGGGTCCGCCGGATCGTGGGGAGCGGCGGACCCCCTCACCTGGGTGGGCCGGTGAAGATCGGCAGCAGGACAGGCACCCAGATCGCGTGCAGGGTGAGTACGGCGGCCACCCAGAGCACGACCGGGGTGAGCGCGCGGACCCACCAGGGCACCCAGACGACCAGGCAGCCCATCACGAACAACGCCAACGCGCCGATCAGGCCGGGCACGGCCGACGCGTACATCTGCGGATCGTGCGGCCAGCAACTACCGCCGTACCGGCACGGGCTTTCCTCGAGGTCGGCCGGCAGAATGTTGAAGAACGCCGCTGCGATCAGCACCCCGACGAGCGCGATCAGACCGCTCACCGCTTGGACGACAGCCGGGCCGACCGGCCCCTTCGCCGTCCAGAACGACCGACCGGCACGCCGTGGCGTACCGGTGCAGACGATCATGGCCACCACGATGACGGCGAACATGACGTACCAGGTCGTATCTCTCGCCTGCCCCGGTCGGACCGACTGATCGGTGACGTCGACGTCCGGCAAGTAGGTGTTCAAGCCCAGGCTCACATAGCCGAAACCCAGCAGCACAACGGCCGCCAGCATCGCGAAGAAGATCTCGACCCACCGCCGGTTCCGCTCCGCGATCGTCGTCACCGCCGAAGGCTATGCCCTCCCGCAGTTCAGTTGGTGCCGCCTACGGCAGTTCGACCTGCGTCCCGCCGTCCGCGGTCACCTGCACCGTCCAGGTAGACAGAGGTGGACGACCTGCGTCGATCCATCGGGCGTGTGCTTGTTCAGCCTCATTCCAAAGGTCCCGGGGGCCGATCATCAACAAGGATCCGGCCTGCACCTGCGCCCATGACCCATCTGGGGCACTGAGGTTGACGGTGTCGCCTTGGCTCCACCACCACACATCAGGACGCTGACGCCAGAAGTACATACGGAACTCTTCGTCATCGAATACCGTAGGCAGCAGGTCCGTGTCCCTGGACTCCATCAGCTCATGACTTGCACAGTCAGCTGAACGTTCACAGCCTGTGGGTGCTGTTTCTCGCACGGCCCGATCTACTGAAACGGGACCAGAAACTCCGACTGACGACGGGGCAGCGCGTTGAGGAAGCTCTCGCCATAGGGTTCGACCGCGAGACGAGGGACGAGTTGATTAACTTGCGGTACGCCGTGCAACTCGCTGGCCGCTGACGAAGGGACAATCGTGGCAGACGACACGACAGATCAGGACGCTTCTGGCACCATCGCCTTCGCTTACGAGATGGGCGTCCTGAAGCGCCTCCGCCGATCCGGTTGGTGGCATGCCGGCGTCCGCGACCCCGAATCGGTTTCCGAGCACAGTCTTCGGGTGGCCCAGCTCGCTGCGCTGATCGCCGCGGAAGAGGGCGGCGACCCTGCGCGTGCTGCCTACATGGGCATGTGGCACGACTCCCAAGAGACCCGGATCGGCGACATCCCCCACAGCGCACGGCCCTACGTCGAGGTGGCCTCGAACGAGCGCATCACCGAAGACCAGATCGCCACGCTGCCCGACAACGCCGCCAAGAGCATCCGCGAGGCAGTAGCCGAGTACGAGGGCCAAGACAGTCTCGAAGCCCGCTGCGCCAAGGATGCCGACCGACTCGAATGTCTCATGCAGGCCGTCGAGTACCGCGAGTCCGGCTACACCCGAGTCGATGGTTGGATCGAATCCTCCCGCTCCAAGATCAAGACCGACTTCGGTCAACGCCTCGCCGAGGCCGCTCTAACGGTCTCGCCGCTCGCCTGGCGCAACCGGTAGCACTTGCCCCAAAGGGCCTATGTCAGTTGGACTGGTGTAGCTCTGTGCCGAGGCCGTGGACGGCCGGGATCGAGCCGAGTTTGCCGGCCTGGAAGTCCTCGAACGCCTGCACCACCTCGGCGCGGGTGTTCATCACGAACGGCCCGGCCATCGCGATCGGCTCGCGAATCGGACGGCCGCCGATGACCAGTACGTCGAGGTTCGGCTCGGCCTGCGGCTGGTTCTGGGCGGCCGCCGTACGGATCGTGTCGCCCGGACCGAAGACGGCCAGTTGGCCCTTGCGGAACGGACGACGCTCGGCGCCGTCCGTGCCTTGGCCGGCCAGCACGCGGTCTCCTCCTGGCTGGATAGTTCAAGAATAAACCATCTACCGGAACCCTGACAACTCAGCTGACATTCCCGCGGCGTCTTGCTACGGTCGTCGACATGCAATATCTCTACTTCCTCTGACAGCCCGGACCCCGCGGCGCCCGATCGGGCCCTGCCGCGGTTCTCGCGTTCCGCTGTCCATTCACGACCCTGAACCAGGGCAGAGCTCTGTCCGGGTTTCGCTTCGGAGGAAGCATGACCATCGCCATATCTACTCGCGCCCGAGCACATCTGGCCGCGGCCGGCCTGACGATCGCCCGAGGCGGTCACACCGTTCTGAACGGCGTCGATCTGACCGTCTCGGCCGGTGACCGGCTCGGTGTCGTCGGCGAGAACGGTCGCGGCAAGACCACACTGCTCCAGATCCTGGCCGGACGACTCGTCCCCGACGCGGGCGAGGTACGTCGTACCGGTGGGATCGGGATCGCCGACCAGGAGATGCCGGTCGGCGACGACCGGACTGTCGGCGACCTCATCGACGTCGAACTGACCGACGTACGGGCTGCTTTGGCTGCGTTCGACGCGGCGACGGTTGCCCTTGCTGAACAGGCAGTTGGCGCGGACGACCGCTACGCCGAGGCGCTTGCCGTTGCTGAAGCCTTGGACGCCTGGGATGCCGATCGGCGGGTCGACATCGCACTCGCTGCGTTGAGCGCGATCGATGATCGGAGCCGGGTGTTGTCGACGTTGTCGGTCGGGCAGCGGTACCGGATCCGGCTGGCTTGCCTGCTCGGCGCCGGTCACGAACTACTGCTGCTCGACGAACCAACCAACCATTTGGATACGGAGGGTCTTGCCTATCTGACCGCTGAGTTGCGGGCGCATCCGGGCGGGGTGGTGCTGGTCAGCCACGACCGGGCGCTGCTGTCGGATGTCGCCACGGCGATTCTCGATCTGGATCCGACGAGCGATGGATTGCCACGCACGTACGGCGATGGCTATCGCGGCTATCAGGAAGGTCGTTCGGCCGAACGGGACCGTTGGGAGGAGGAGTACCGCACGCAGGTGGCCGAGCGGCAGCGGCTGGCCGACGACCTGTCGACGGCACAGAACCGACTGTCTACCGGCTGGCGTCCCCCCAAGGGCACCGGACGGCACGCTCGGGCAACACGTGCACCTGGACTGGTCCGGGCGGTTCATCGTCGACAGGAGGATCTCGATGCGCATGTGATCGAGATTCCGCGGCCGCCGATTCGATTCCGGATGCCGTCGCTGGGGTCCCGGCGGGGCGCGACTCTGGTCCAAGCCACGGACATCGGCGTACCCGGTCGGCTGGCACCGGTCGCGCCGGTTCTGCTGCAGTCGGGTGACCGGCTACTCGTGACCGGTCCGAACGGCTCGGGCAAGTCGACCCTGCTGTCGATCCTCGCTGGCCAGTCGGCTCCGAACGTCCGGATCGGATGGCTTCGCCAGGAGTCTTCCGCGCCAAGTGACCGACCTGCATACGAGGTGTACCACGCAGCGGTCGGTCACCTGACTGACCCGGTTTCGCTCAGTGAGCTTGGCCTGCTGGGTTCCCGGGAGTCGTCGCGGCCGGTTGGTGAACTGTCGATCGGCCAGCAGCGCCGACTCGATCTGGCCATCCTGCTCGCGGCACGGCCCCACGTCGTACTGCTGGATGAGCCGACCAACCACCTGTCCATCGCCCTCGTCGACGAACTCACGTCAGCATTGCGGACCACGCCGGCTGCGGTCGTCGTCGCCACCCACGACCGGCAGTTGCTCCGCGACCTGACCGACTGGCCCGAACTACGCCTCTGAAGGCGTTAGGCAGCGGCTATCAGTACCACCGCTGATAGCCGCTGCCGTTGTCGGCGAGCAGATAGGCCGACCCCTGCGCATTGCTGTCCAGGAGCACGGTGCCGTTGGAGCCGAGGTGCTGGATCGCGCCGCTCTGGTACCGAATCCAGCCCTGGTAGATCCCGCTATTGCACGGGTTGCTGTAGACCCCGCCGTTGGCGCCGTCGAGACAGTTGTTGGTGGACCTGTTCACCAGCTGCCAGGTTGCGACTCCACTGACATCACCCATGTACTGCCACTGCCAGGTCTGGTCGTTGTCGAGCCGGCAGGGCACCCCGCCGGTGCCGATGGCCCGGCCGGGCCGCTCCTCCAGGCACCGACCGGTCGCCTCGTTCCGGAGATAGCCCCAGTCGGCCGCCGCCGCCTTCTGCGTCGGCTTCACCAACGGCTGCCCCGGAATCAGGGTCGCCTTGCCCGCCACGGGCGCCGGCGCCGGCGCGGCCGAGGCCGCCACCGGCCCCGCGAGCGCCGCCACTCCTACGACGACCGCCATCGCGAGTTTCGCCTTGATGCGCATCGAGATCCCCTCACATGAATGTCGATATCTTCGATATCTCGAAGATCTTTCTCGATAACCGTAGATAACTCGACGCCGCCGGACCACCGTTTCCAGCAGGCTGGAAGGCGTTCGCTATCCGGCATGGCAGACTCTTGCCTCGTGACCGCGCAGATTCTGGATGGCAAGGCGACGGCGGCGGCGATCAAGGACGAACTGAAGGTCCGGGTCGCGAAGCTGGCGGAGCAAGGAGTGGTTCCCGGCCTGGGAACGATCCTGGTCGGCGACGACCCGGGCAGCCGGGCCTACGTCGCCGGGAAGCACCGCGACTGCGCCGCGGTCGGGATCGCTTCGATCCAGGTCGAACTGCCGGTCACCACGACGCAGGAAGAGATCGCGGCCGAGGTCCAGAAGCTCAACGACGACCCGGCCTGCACCGGCTTCATCGTCCAGCTCCCGCTGCCCAAGCACGTCGACACCAACACGATCCTCGGGCTGATCGACCCGCTCAAGGACGCCGACGGCCTGCACCCGGTCAGCCTCGGCAAGCTCGTCCTCGGCCAGGACGGCCCGCTCCCCTGCACCCCGAAGGGCTGCGTCGAGCTGCTCCGCCGGTACGACGTACCGATCGCGGGCGCGCACGTGGTTGTCGTCGGCCGGGGCGTCACTGCCGGTCGCCCGATGGGCCTGCTCTTCACGCGACGCTCCGAGAACGCCACCGTCACCCAGTGCCACACCGGCACCACCGACCTGGCCGCCGTCGTCCGCACCGGCGACATCGTGATCGCCGCTGCCGGATCGGCCGGCCTGATCACCGCAGACATGGTCAAGCCCGGCGCGGTCCTCCTCGACGTCGGCACCAGCCGCAGCGCCGAAGGCAAGATCGTCGGCGACATCGGCCCGGCCGCGCGCGACCAGGCCGCCTGGATCGCCCCGATGCCCGGCGGCATCGGCCCGATGACCCGGGCCATGCTCCTCACCAACGTCGTCGAGGCCGCCGAGGCCGCTCCGAAGCGAGCGTGACGTGCTGATGGCGGGCGAAGCTCAGCGCCGTACCACCGAATGGCCGCTGGCCCTGTCCCTGCTGGTTGGGGCCACCGGCCTCGTCATCCTCACGTTCTACAACTGGCGCAACGGCATCCTGACCTTCGCCGCCGCGCCCGGCCTGGCAGCCCTCCTCCGAGTCACCCTCTCCGACCGCGCCGCGGGCCTGCTGCACGTCCGCGGCCGGATGTTCGACACGGCGTTCCTGTTCCTGGCCGCCGTGGCCATCGCCACCCTCGGTCTGATCGTCCCCGCCTGATCTTCTCGACCGCCTAGCAGTGCAGGGTTCGGTCGAAGAACGACCGGACGCTGTTGCGGATCCAGGGCACCGAGCGGGCCGGCGTGATCGTGCCGATCTGTTTGGCGCGGGCTTCCGCGGTCATCAGGCCCGCCTGCTGGCATTGCGGGATCATCGTGCCGAGGTCGGTGAACACCCAATGGTTGGCGTTCGTGAGTTCGGTACGGCGTACTGGGCCTCCGTGACTGAGCACAGCCGACCAGGAACTGTCGAAGCGCGCGTCGCGGTAGCCGTCGGTGCCGGTCAGCTGGAGCGGCCGGTCGGTGCCGTGCTCGGCGATCGGGAAGAGCTCGTTGGGGTCGCCGGGATTGAACGGCAGGTAGTCCAGGTAGCCCTCGAGGTTGATCGCCGACTTGAGGACAGGGTTCTCGTAGAGCGCCTGAGCCGCGGTGGCGCCACCGGCTGAGTGACCGTAGATGCCGACCCGGCGCAGGTCGAGCGGCAGATCGATGGTCTTCAACTGCGAGAGCACGAAGGTGATGTCGGCCAGCCGGGTCGAGATCATCAACCGCAACAACACCGGATCGGTCGGCGCGGTCGGCGGCACCTCGATCGTCCGCAGCTTGCCGGTCGCGAGCTCGACCTCAGAGGTCTCGCCGGGGTGATCGATGGTGATCACGATGTAGCCGTGACTGGCGAGCTCCTCGGCAGTGCCGGTGCCGAGGGTCCTCGGGTCGATACCGCCCGGCGAGTAGAGGATGACGGGACGACGTCCCGGCAGAGCAGGCGCATCGACGTATGAATGGGTGAGAGTGGCCGCCCAGTTGACCCCTGACGTGGGCAGCGAGTGCAGGAACGGCGCGTCGAACTGATTGAAGGTCCCGGCCGCCTGGGGTGTCATCTGCGGCGCGACCGAATACCCGCGCGTCGTCAGCGCCGGGTAGAAGACGCTGATCATCACATCCCGATCGGGAGCCCCGTTCCAAGGATCAGTCCTCCCCTTCTGCGTGAGCTGGATTGTTCGAACGCCGAGCCGGTGCGGCCCGGTAGGAGCCGGCAACCGCAAAGTGAGATCGGCCGAGGTGGCATGCGCAAGATTCGCCACCGGCAAGGTGGCCGCCAAGCTGGACAGGGCGAGAAAACTCCGTCGGGTCCACATCCCCCAATCTTCCCAGCCCCGCACCCCTCAAAGATCCCCCCGACAGCAACCTGCCACGGCGTTGCTCAACGGAAGTTGACGAGATTAGTACTTTTGGGTTCTAGAACTCGAAGGTTCTAATCTTCCGTGCAAGGTGGCAGAAGATCGAGCGTGGTGAGCTGGCCCGGTCCGAGCTCAGCAGGATCCGGAAGTATGTCGAGGCGCTGGGCGGGCGGCTCGAGATTGTTGCCAGCTTCGGGGATGAGCGGCTCTTGCTCAGCTGAAGCGGCGCGGGCTGATCATTTTCGTTCGGCTATGCGTTCGTGGTGGTGGATGACCTCGGCGATGATGAAGTTGAGGAACTTTTCGCCCGCGAGACCTCTTCCTGCCATCATCGGTCCATTGCGATCGACCGTGAACTACTGTTGGCGCTCGGAGTAGTGGGGGGCTTGTGAAGAACAACCTTGTCGATGCGCTGTGGTGGGTCATAGCGAGGCTCGTTCTGATCCGATGGGTCATCGCCAGATTCAGTCCGCGGGCCGCGATGGAGATCGGGTCGCAGATGCAGAAGAGGTACCGCCTCGCTGCTGCGGACAAGTTCTACTCACTTGCGATCCGGTACGGCGACCAACACAGGTCCCTGTCCGCGCGACAAATTCTGGTGGACGTGTTGAGTACGGGAAGCGCGATCCATCAGGATCGCGCCGAGTCCCTTTTGCTGGAATTGCTCGACGATGACGAGTCCGACACGACCGCTTGGGCGCTGTACGCACTCGGCCGCCTGGAGCGGAGTCGCGGCAACTCAGCCTCGGCGATCGCATATTTTGAGCGAACCCACCAGTGGCCGGGCAGCTACGGCAACAAAATGTCGAAGAACGCTCTTCAATCTATCCGCGACAGAGAAAAGAACGCGGCAAAACCGAGGCGCAAACCAGCATCGCGCCGCACAGCAGCCTCATCCGCCGCTTTCGCAATGGTTTTCCCCGACCGTCACGCCGGCGCGCGGATCGCGGCTGACCGCGGGTTGGTGGAGGCACTGCTCATCAAGGAGGGCCGCCCCGACCTGGTTGGGGTGGAGTACTTCGGCGCACCGACGCAGGATGGCTACAAGATCACCTTCGGCATTTACTGATCGCCGTCGGTTCACAATGTAATGCTGGCGACCCACGGGATCTCTGCTGAGCTGACACCGATCATTTTCGTTCGGCTATGCGTTCGTGGTGGTGGATGACCTCGGCGATGATGAAGTTGAGGAACTTCTCGGCGAAGACCGGGTCCAGGCCGGCGTCGACGGCGAGGGCGCGGAGGCGGGTGATCTGGCGTTCCTCGCGGGTCTTGTCGGCCGGGGGGAGGCTGCTGCGGGCCTTGAGTTCGCCTACCTGCTGGGTGCACTTGAAGCGCTCGGCGAGCAGGTGCACGAGGGCGGCGTCGATGTTGTCGATCGTGCCGCGCAGGCGGGTGAGTTCGGTCAGGGCATCTGGATCGGTCACGGCTCTACTTTGACCTATGGTTCGGCGCCGGGCCGCTTCCGGTTGTCCGTCGAGGCACGATAAATGCCTGAAATGTCGACAGAAATCCAGGCAGGATCGGTCCATGACCACTCTGGACCGGTTCGCGCGGCATTCCGCTTTCTCCGATCCCGGCCGGCACGCGCAACTGCTGCGTGAGCCGGCCGGGATGGAGGAGATCTGCGCGATCGTCAACAACCTTGTGCTGCACTATCGCGCCGAGGCGCACCTGCTGCGCGACGAGCGTCGCGGTGAGATCAACGCGCGCTGGATCTCGGCCATCCTGGATCTCGATCAGGCCCGGCACCCCGGCCCGCTGCTGGCTCCACGGCCGCCGGGCGATCGGGTCGCGGGATGCTGCCGGGACCATGCCCTGCTCGCGGTCGCCGCTCTTCGCGAGCGAGGAACGCCGGCTCGCAGCCGCGTAGGCTTCACCTTCGCCCCGGACTTCTGCGGTGATCACGTCGTCGCTGAATGGTGGAACGGCGTCCGGTGGCAGCGGTTCGATCCTGAGCTCCGGCCGGGGACGCGTTCGTTCGACGTCCGCGATCTGCCGACCGGCGACGGTGCGCCGTTCGAGACCGCCGCGGAGGTCTGGACGGGCTATCGTGCCGGCCGTCTCGATCCCACCCGGTACGGCGTCGCTCCGGGATCGGAGTTCTCCGGTCCAACGTTCATCCGGATGTACGTCGTGATGGAAGTTCTGCACCGCTACGGTCACGAGGCGCTGCTGTGGGACGTGGTCGACACCGGGATCACGGATCCCGATGCCGACGCGATCGCCCGGCTGCTGCTGGCTGCCGACGCGGGCGACTCGGAGGCGGAGGATCAGCTGGAGCGACAGTTCGAGACGAGGCTCCGGCCGGGATCGACGGTCACCCAGCTATCGCCGTACGGGGATCCACCGGTCACCGTCGACCTCACCCGCTGAGCTCCCCGAAACGCTCGGCGGCCGTGGCGGCGAACCGCTCGACCTCTCCACGATCCGGCTCCTTGCCCGACAGCAGCATCGCCGCCTGGAGCTGCTCCGACCGGGCACCGCCGTACTCGGCGACCGTCGCACTGGTCACCGGCTGTACGACGATATGCAGGTGCTTACGGCCGTCGTCCCTGTGCGCCCACGAACTCACGTACGTCTGCTCGGGATCCAGGATCGAATCCACGACCTGCGCGGTACGTCGTACCAGCGAGCCGAACTCGTCGGCCGCCTCAACCGTCAACTCAGCAACGGCAATCACGTGGTCGCGGGGACTCAGCACCAGCGTGCCCAGGTTCATCGAACCGACCACGTGGTTCACGACCCAGTGCGGCGTCTCGTGGATGAGTCCGCCCGGCACCTGCAGACGTCCGGAGACGACATCGCAGCCGAGACAACCTTCAACGTCCATGGGTACTCCGATTCTTGCGGATGGGTTCGGGGAGGAGGGTGAGGAGCTGGTCGAGGTCGTCGGGTTGGCGGGAATCCTGCGCTACCCGGTTGCGATGGCGGGCACCACAGGTCAGGCATTCGTGGACGAGCATGTATCCCTTGGCAGGATGATGTTCCACCATGACAGGGCGCATGAGCGCGCGGCACGAGTTTGCCCGGTCCCCGGGGACGAGGTCCACGTGGAGCGAGTACAGGCACTGCGGGCAGTGGTTGCGGTAGCTGCCATTGGTCAGGGGCGTCACCGGCGCCGCGCAATAGGCACAGGTGAACCCGGTGTTCTCGGTCGATCTGCTGATGGTGCTGCTCCTCGCGAGTCGAAGTTGCTTGACTCGGAGGTGCAGGGTTCCGTGTGCTCTCGTCCTTGCAGGCAGGGAATCTCAGGCTTGAACTGGGGAGGGACGCGATTCACCGCCCACCTCTGGAGCGGGCGATTACTTCCGGTTCCTACTTCATCAGGGCTTGTTCCATCCCTGAATCCGGACCACTGCCGGGGTTGTGTTCTTTGTCCCGGCCACTGTCACGCAGGTTCCCCCACGTGCCACCGGTAGGTGTCATCCAGTCTCACTGACGTCGGCGTCGTCCCCTGTCAGACAGCGTCAGCCGCAGTACGGCGATAAGGGCGCACGTCACCTCCCGGGCAGCTCGGCGGCCTCAGGTGAGGCACCGGCTCAACGTACGAGGGCCGGCGGTCGGAGGCAACGGAGTTTCGCTCAGCGGCGGGAATGGCGGATCTTCAGCCGGCCGAAGCCGATGGCGCCGGAGATCCGGATCGTCGGGCCGCCGGCTTGCGGGTGCCGCGAGGGCTTGTAGCGGGTCTCTTTCCAGCCGGCCTGGAGGCCGTCGTACTCGACGATCGCGTTCCGGGGCACGGTGATCCTGGCTTGGCCGGTGCCGAGCTGGAGCTCGATGTCGACGACCGGGTCCTCGATGATCGCCCGGGAGAGATCGAGCCGCACCGAGCCGAAGGCGGACTCGACCTTGAGGTTCCGCGGGACCCGCCAGGCACCGCTCCGTTTGATCCGCCCACTCGCGGCACCGATCGTGGCGGTGGTCGGCGGCGCGAGCGCCGGGAGCGTGGCCAGGGTGGTCGCGAGTTCGTCATGGGTCTTGAGGACGAGTGCCTGGTGCAGGCGTTCGTCGAAATCCTCGCGGGTCAGGTGCCCCTCGGCGTACGCATCCTGCAGACGCTGTACGGCGGCATCGCGGTCGGCCTCGGTGATAGGTGCCGATGGATCGTGCGGCTGAGCGGTCACCGATTCACTCTACTGCCGGACTTGGGCTAGGGGACGTAGACGAGTTGGGGGTTGAAGCGGAAGAAGGTTTTGGGGTCTTCGAAGACTTGGAGTTCCAGGACGAGGTCGCTGCGGCCTTCTTCGGCGGTCCAGAGGTCGACGAGGCAGTTCCAGCGGTTCTCGTGCCACCACATGGCGATCGAGGTGTCCCAGGTTGCTTCCGGGAGTGGGATCAGGGTGACCGGTCCGTACGCCGCGACGTTCTCGCGGCAGGACGTCGACGTGTCTTCGGGGAGCGGATCGACGTTGTCGATGCCCTGGCCGATGCAGGCGTCGCCGCGGATGAGCGAGTCGACGATCGCACCGAGGGTTCCTCGCCACGCATGCGGTACGGCGGTCTCGCCTTCCTCCCGGACAGCCACCACCTCATCAACCATCCAGAAAGGGTAATGCGCCTTTGCAGGTCCTACCGCTCTCGCAGCCACCACAGTTGACGGATGACTACTGCCGCTGGGTGCCTGTTGCGATTTGGCGGCTGTTGCTCTCCAGACCGGTTTGGGGAGCGGTATCGCGGCAGGTGATCGGCCGCGGTGGCTGAGGGCTTTGTCTGGACAGGAACCCCTCCTCCCCGAAGGTGCTCGTCCCATCCCGCCGCTCGGATTCGGCCGATGGCGTACACGGTGGCTGGTCGCCGCTGCGGCCGGATTTACTGAGACGGGTGGCTGGGCGGGTCTGTGGCTGGGCCGGATGGCGAGGCCGGTGACCGAGGTTCCCCGTCGCCTGTGGCTGACGGGCTGTGGTTGCTCCCGACGAGCAGGAGGCCTGTCAGGTGACTCGCCGCCGCGGTTGACCACTGCGGTTCGGGTCGCCTGCCTGCCTGCCTGCCTGCCTGCCTGCCTGGCTGGCTGGCCCGCGGAAATTTGGCTGGATATCCGTTCAAGTTGACCCTTCTCTGCTCAAAATTTGAGGGGAGAACGGTCAACTTGCGGGGAGATCCCCTCATTTTCCGGGACCGCAACCCAAGCCCGGAAGCTCAAACAACCGGGCACGCGGTCACCGGCCTCGCCATCCCCCTCAGCCACAGACCACGCCCGCTTAGCGCTTCAGTAAATCGGCCGCCGCGGCGGCCAGCCACCGTGTGCGTGTCCGGCCTGTCCGGTGCGGCGCGATTCGGGGGCACAGCTCTCTTTGCGGGGAGCCACTGCCTCCCAGCGGCAGTAGATCCCCGCAAACACCCACAAACCCCGACCAGCCGCAGGTTCACGGGGTTCTACTGCCAAATACCGGCAGCAATCATCGGTGAACCGGCCCAGCCCTGGCCGAGGTGGTCGGCGTCCGAAGACCACGACGAACGCTGCCTGAGGCCAGGTGGATGCTCTCGGGCCACCACCAATGGCGCGAGACACCTTGTGGTTCCTGGAGACCTGTTGCCAGAGGTCTCCGGCCCCAGCTTCATGTCTGCGGCCCCAACTTCATGTCTGCGGCCGCCAGTGATGGCGAGGGGCCAGCAGCACTGGGGGAGGTTCTTCGCGTCGGGCTCCGGGGGACGGCTCCCCAGCCCGACAGTTGCCACCCTCGCGAGAGGCGCCACTGCGCAACCTCGCCGCGGCCACAAGCAGGGGGCGTGAACACCCGGCGGTGGGCGTGAACAGGTCATACCTAGTTCAAGGCCACCAGAACTTGTTCAAGCCCCCGGATGGTGACTCCGGATCGGACGCCGCGGCGACCAGCCACCGCATACGCAACCGGCCTGCCCGGTACGGCGCAAATCGGGGACACCAACCCCGCTTTGCGGGGGCCTACTGCCGCTGGGTGGCAGTAGGTCACCACAAAGGCGCGATGAGCCCACACACCCGCGTTGCGGGCGGCGTGCTAGTGGAAGAAGTGGCGGGTGTTGGTGAAGTACATGGTGAGGCCGGCCTTGGTGGCGGCTTCGATGGCGGCGTCGTCGCGGATGGAGCCGCCGGGCTGGACTACTGCTTTGACGCCGCCTTCGATGAGGACCTCTAGGCCGTCGGGGAACGGGAAGAAGGCGTCGGAGGCGGCGACGGAGCCGACTGCGCGGTCGCCGGCTCGGGAGACGGCCAGGCGGCAGGAGTCGACGCGGTTGACCTGGCCCATGCCGACGCCGACCGAGGCGCCGTCGGCGGCCAGGAGGATGGCGTTGGACTTGACCGCGCGGCACGCCTTCCAGGCGAACGCGAGGTCGGCCAGGAGTTCAGGTGAAGCTGGTGAACCGGCCGCCAGCGTCCAGGCGGAGGGGTCGTCGCCGGGAGCCTGGAAGCGGTCGGTGTGCTGCAGGAGCAGGCCGCCGCTGATCGGGCGCATCTCGACGGTTTCGGAGCCGGAGACCGCGGGGGCCACCAGCAGGCGGATGTTCTTCTTGGCCTGGAGGACCTCGACGGCGCCGTCTTCGAAGGCCGGGGCGACAAGGACCTCGGTGAAGATCTCCGCGACCTGCTTGGCGAGCTCGACGGTGACCGGGCGGTTGGTGGCGATGACGCCGCCGTACGCCGAGACCGGGTCGCACTCGTGCGCCCGGCGGTGTGCCTCGGCGATGTCCGCGCCGACCGCGATACCGCAGGGGTTGGCGTGCTTGATGATCGCGACGGCCGGTTCGGCGAAGTCATACGCCGTACGGCGGGCCGCGTCGGAGTCGACGTAGTTGTTGTACGACATCTCCTTGCCGTGCAACTGCCCGGCGGCAGCCAGTCCGCCGCGGCCGTTCACGTACAGGGCGGCCGGCTGGTGCGGGTTCTCGCCGTACCGGAGCACTGCCTTCTTGTCCCAGGCCGAGCCGACCCAGGCCGGGAAGCCCGAGCCTTCGCTGGAGTCGGTGAGCACGCTGCTCATCCAGGAGGCGACCGCGACGTCGTACTCGGCGGTGTGGATGAAGGCCGCGGCGGCCAGCTTCTTGCGCTCCTCGAGCGAGAAGCCGCCCTCGTCGAGCACGGTGTAGAGCTGGTCGTACTGCGCCGGCGACGTCAGTACGGCGACGTTCGCGTGGTTCTTGGCGGCACCGCGAACCATCGACGGGCCGCCGATGTCGATCTGCTCGACGCACTCGTCGACCGAGGCGCCGGAGGCGACCGTCTGGGTGAACGGGTACAGGTTGCTGACCAGGAGGTCGAAGGGCTCGACCCGCATCTCGGCCAGCTGCTCGACGTGGTCGGCCTTCCGGACGTCGGCCAGCAGGCCGGCGTGGACCTTCGGGTGCAGCGTCTTCACGCGCCCGTCGAGGCACTCCGGGAACCCGGTCAGCTCCTCGACCTTGGTCACCGGCACCCCGGCCGCGGCGATCCGCGCCGCGGTGGAACCGGTCGACACCAGCTGGACACCGGCGGTGTGCAGCGCGGTGGCGAGCTCCTCCAGACCGGTCTTGTCGTAGACGCTGATCAGCGCCCGGCGGATCGGCCTGCGGTCGGTGCTCACTTCAGTCGAACCTTTCGTCCGGTGATGGTCCAGCCCTGACGAACCAGTCGGCCGACCCACTCGACCAGTTGGCGGCGTTCGACCTCCTTGATCCGCTCGGTGAGGGTTTCCTCGGTGTCGTCGTCCTCGACCGGTACGACGACCTGCCCGATGATCGGGCCGGTGTCGACGCCGCCGTCGACGAAGAACAGGGTGGCGCCGGCGACCTTGACGCCGTACGCGAGCGCGTCCCGCGGCCCGTGAATCCCGGGGAACGCGGGCAGCAGCGCGTTGTGGGTGTTGATGTAGCGGTCGCCGAACGCGGCCAGGAAGTCGTCCCCGACCAGCTTCAGGAACCCGGCCGACACGATCAGATCCGGCTTGTACTGCGACACCGACGCGGTCAACGCCTTGTCCCAGTCGGCCCGCTCGGCGTGGTCCTTGACCTTGTGCACGAACGTCGGCACCCCGGCGGCCTCGGCCCGCTCCAGGCCCACGGTCCCGTCACGGTCGGCACCGACGGCAACCACCTGGGCGCCGTACGCCGGATCGGCGGCAGCGTCGAGGAGGGCCTGCAGGTTCGACCCGGAGCCGGACACGAGCACGACGAGCCGGGCTAGCCCAAAAGAAGGCACAGTTGGGGTGGGGGCAACCGGGTCTGTCACGCCGGGAAGCCTATCGCTCGGGTTCAGGCTCCGGTTCAGCCGGTCGGCGGGCAGCCACCACGGCCGCGGTGATCGCGGCCCCGATCGCCATCCCCGCCGTCAGTACGCCGGCCGCCGGCAGCGCGGCCGGGATCCCGACCGCCGCCATCCGCCCTGGCCCGGCCGAACCACCGGACAGCGCCATCAGTACGTAGAAGGCCACTCCGGCGAGTACTGCCGCGATTCCGCCGCGTAGCGCGAACGCATCCCAGCCGAGCGCATCAGCGTGCTGCTCCGCGCGCCCACGCCGTACGACGATCAGTCCGGCCACCGCACCGGCGCCCAGCGGCACCAGAGCCGTCAGCACGAGTAGATAGGTCGGAGTGGAGCCGTCAGCCGGTACGGCGGCGAGCAGCGGGAGCGCGGGCAGATTTCCGACGTCCACGCCGGTCGGAGCGATCGTCGTCCCCGTGCCGAGCTGGAAACCGGGCCCGGCCAGGAAGGAGACGCCGTACAGGATCATGTTCGGCACCAGCATCAGGCAGAGCGCGAACAGCACGATCGACCCGATCACTCCGGCATCGAGCAGCTCCAGCATCGCGGTGACGCGGGAGAAGTGGATCGCGAGCAGTACGCCGTACAGGACCGAGGCGACCGCGATCACGGTCAGCACAGCAGCTGCAGCAGCCGGTACGGCGTCGCGCAGGCCAGGCGGGGTCGCATCGGCGATGTCCGCGGCCGCACCGGACTCGACCAGCACTCCGACTGTTCCGGCGACCACAGCGAGTGAGGTGGTCCCCAGGAAGGCGGAGAGCGGTGAGACGTGCAGTGCGCCGTCAGCCGTGAGCAGGGCCACGATCAGACCGCCCAGACCGTAGACACCGGCGTACACAGCGGACAGGAGGATCAGATCCTTGGTCTGGTCGGCCCCACTGCTGCGGGCGGCGGACTTGCCGCCGCGGTAGAGGCACCAGGCGAAGAAGAGGGTCAGACCGAGCGGTGCGATCGAGATGGTGCCCGCTCCGAGCGTCACACCGGCCTTGTGCGCGACCAGCCAGGCGGAGGCACCAGCCCGGATCGCACCGGAGGCGCCACCGAAGGTCGCGGCGAGCCAGCCGATCACGGCGACCGCCGTACAGGTGAGCAGACCGGTGAGCAGGCATGCTCCCGCCGACAGCACCGCGGACACGATTACCGGCTTGGTCGGTACGGCGTCCACTGGGCCGGGCGGAGGGGCAGAATCGCCGCCGGGGGCGCCCGGGCGGCTGAGCATGTCGGTCATCTGACTCCCATGGTCGCTCCGCTGCTGGACACGGCTGCACCAGACACGCCGGATATGGGAGACTTCAGCGCGCTTGCTTACGCAGGGTCTCCGGCCTGGTGTCCGGGGTAGCTGAGTGTGGGCGAACAGGGTCCACCCAGTACTGTCGGGTGGAATCACTCAGGAGGTCGAGCTTTGGCCGGTTCCCACCGCGCACAACGTGGCGGCGGTCGCGCCGCTGCCCGGGAAGCACGCCGGGAGAAGGCGCGTAAGCGGAACCAGACGATCGCCGCCGGTGTGGCGGTGGTGGTTCTGGTCGGTGGCGGCGGTATCGCCGCGTTGAACGCCTTCGGTGGCGACGACTCCTCCGGCGACCCCAAGAAGAGCGGTAAGGGCCCGGGCGACGACAAGTCGAGCGACTCCAAGGTGCTCGCCGACGACAAGGGCCTCCTGGACGCGGAGGGCGCGAAGGCGCTCGGCCGCGGCACATGGACGGTCAGCTCGACCGCCGACGGCAGTGGCGCCGGTGACCACGACTACGTGTGCCAGTCGCAGCGGTTCGCCGACCCGTCCGGACTGCGGACGTGGGTGCGCAAGTTCACCAACCCGGCCACCGCGGACTCCGCGGTCCAGTACGTCGAGGTGTCGAACGACGCGGCCGCCGCGGAGAAGTCGTACAACACGATCGTCGGATGGTTCAGCCAGTGCGCCGCCGAGAAGCGGATCCGGCTGAACACCAGCTACACGCTCAGCGGAATGGGCGACAAGGGCTGGATCGTGGTCTTCGGGCAGGCGGTCGGCGCCAAGACGCGGTACCGGACCATCTCGGTCACGCTGGCCGGCCAGGCCACGCTGGTGGTCGAGCACGACACCAACGCCACCGCTCCGCCGAAGCCGGACACCGTCCTGGGCGCGACCGGCACGGCCCTGCAGAAGATCTGCCCGCAGACCGGCGGCTGCGGCTCCGGCACTCCCGCTGCCAAGGGCAGCCTGCTGCCGACAGCCGAGCCGGCCGGCTTCATGGCCCCGGCCGAGCTGCCGATCATCGCGGCCGTCGACAAGCCGTGGGTCAGCACCCCCGGCAAGGTCGGCAACACCACCCAGTGCGAGCAGACCGACCCGAAGAAGGCCAAGGCGACCAAGTACGCCACCCAGACCTACCTCGCGCCCGGCGCCAAGGTCCCGACCGAGTTCGGCCTCGACGACACCGTCGCCCAGTTCACGACCCCGGCCGCGGCGGCCTCGTACGTCGGCCAGGTCCGCAAGAACGTCGACGGCTGCCAGAAGAAGGTCTCCACCGCCAAGGTCACCTCCTCCGGCACCCTCGCCAGCGGCGGCATCCAGGGCGAGGCCTGGGAAGCCTCCTTCGACACCGGCGACGGCAAGAAGGCCAAGTTCCGCATCGGCGTCGCCGCCTCCGGCAACCACGCCGTCTACCTGCTCTACCCGGTCCTCCCCGACCTCGACATCTCCGACGCCGCCTTCCTCGACACCCTCCGCCGAGCCACCGAACGCTCCGCCACCTACAAGTAGGTCACCTCTCGCAGGTCCCGGAACACCACTGCCCCGCCCCGGGCCGGCTGATCACACTCCGGTCCGTGCAGATCGAGTCCCTGCACGGACGGAAACACGAAGTCCGGACCTACGACGGCCGGATCCAGATGCAGTTCGACGCGCAGTCCGCTGCCCGCAGGAGCGTCGTACAGCTGTCTCGGCGACGAGGGCCGGATTCCGGCCAGCTCCTGCCGGAATCCGACTTCGTCGGACCAGACCTCAACGACTCCGCGATCCGAGAGCGCCGCGGCGGCGGCCAGCAGCCACCACTCCGGCGTCAGCAACGAGTCGTAGTACCCGTCGGCCGACAGGTCCTGCGGGCACAGCGTCGTGATCGTGAAGCTGCGGTCGTCGAGGATGTCGAGCGTGCTGTGCAGTGTGTGTGTAGCAAAGGCAACCGCGGCGGCCGGATGCAAGGCATGACCAGCCACGGCTTCCAGCACGTTGGTGGGGAATCTCGGGCTGTCGAAGCCCACCCGGAAGTACATTCCGGGGCGCTTGCGGACAGCCTCGTCGTACTCCAGGATCACGAGGTCACCTACGTTGTACTTCTCCACACCGAATTTTACCCCGCCGGACACGCGAAAGCCCCGGAAGACAAAGGCTTCCGGGGCTTTGCGCGGTGTACTACTTACTGAGGTTCTGCATGATGGCGCGCATCAGATTGGCGGTCTCGGTCGGGGTCTTGCCGACCTTGACGCCGACGGCCTCGAGGGCCTCCTGCTTCGCGGCGGCCGTGCCGGAGGAGCCGGAGACGATGGCGCCGGCGTGGCCCATCGTCTTGCCCTCGGGAGCGGTGAAGCCGGCGACGTAGCCGACGACCGGCTTGGTGACGTTCTCCTTGATGAAGGCGGCGGCACGCTCTTCGGCGTCACCACCGATCTCGCCGATCATCACGATCGCGTCGGTGTCCGGGTCGTCCTGGAACGCCTGCAGGGCGTCGATGTGCGTCGTACCGACGATCGGGTCGCCGCCGATGCCGATCGCGGTGGAGAAGCCGAAGTCGCTCAGCTCGTACATCATCTGGTAGGTCAGCGTGCCCGACTTGGACACCAGACCGATCCGGCCGGCGCCGGCGATGCTCGCCGGGATGATGCCGGCGTTGGACTCACCCGGGGTGATGATGCCCGGGCAGTTCGGGCCGATGATCCGGGTGGTGCCCGAGGCCTGCGCGGCGGCGAAGAACGCGGCGGTGTCGTGCACCGGCACGCCCTCGGTGATCACCACGACCAGCGGCACCTCGGCCGCGACGGCCTCCAGTACGGCGTCCTTGGTGAACTTCGGCGGCACGAAGATGACCGAGACGTTGGCCCCGGTCTCCTTGACGGCATCCGCGACGGTGCCGAACACGGCGACCGACGTACCGTCGAAGTCGACGTTCGTGCCCGCCTTGCGCGGGTTCACGCCACCGACGATGTTCGTGCCGGACGCCAGCATCCGCGTGGTGTGCTTGGTGCCTTCCGAGCCGGTCATGCCCTGGACGATGACCTTGCTGTCCTTGGTCAGGAAGATAGACATTTCAGCGATCCCTTACTTCGCAGCCAGCTCGGCGGCACGCTTGGCGGCGCCGTCCATCGTGTCGACCCGCTCCAGACCGGCGAGACCCGCCTCGTCGAGAATGCGGCGGCCCTCCTCGGCATTGTTGCCGTCCAGCCGGACGACCAGCGGCTTGCTGACGGCCTCGCCGCGGGCGGCGAGCAGCTCGAAGGCCTGCACGATCCCGTTCGCGACCGCGTCACAGGCGGTGATGCCACCGAAGACGTTGACGAACACGCTCTTCACCTGGGCGTCGGAGATGATGATCTCCAGCCCGTTCGCCATCACCTCGGCGGACGCGCCGCCACCGATGTCGAGGAAGTTCGCCGGCTTGACGCCACCGAACTCCTCACCGGCGTAGGCAACGACATCGAGCGTCGACATGACCAGACCGGCGCCGTTACCGATGATGCCGACGGAACCGTCGAGCTTCACGTAGTTGAGGCCCTTGGCCTTGGCCGCGGCCTCCAGCGGGTCGGCGGCAGAAACGTCCGCGAACGCTGCGTATTCAGGGTGTCGGAAATCGGCGTTCTCGTCCAAGGAGACCTTGCCGTCGAGTGCCTCGACGCGGCCGTCCTTGAGCTTGACCAGCGGGTTGACCTCGACCAGCGTCGCGTCCTCGGCCAGGAAGACCTCGTACAGCTTGACGATCTCCGGCGCGACCGCGTCGATGATGTCGGCCGGGTAGCCGGCCTCGGTCGCGATCTCGGTGGCCTTGGCCAGGTCGACCCCGGTGGCCGGGTCGATCGAGATCTTGGCGACCGCGTCGGGGTTCGTGTGCGCGACCTCTTCGATCTCCATGCCGCCGGCGGCGGAGGCGATGCAGAGGTAGTTGCGGTTGGCGCGGTCGATCAGGAAGGAGAAGTAGTACTCCTCCGCGATCGCCGCCGCCGGGACGATGTTCAGGATCTTGACGACGTGACCCTTGATGTCGAGCCCGAGGATCTCGCGGGCGCGCTCCTCGGCCTCGTCCGGGTTGGCGGCCAGCTTGACGCCGCCGGCCTTACCGCGGCCACCGGTCAGCACCTGGGCCTTCACGACCACCGTGCCGCCACCGAGCTTCTCGGCCGCCGCGCGGGCTTCCTCGGGCGTGGTGACGACTTCACCCACCGTCGTCCCTACACCGTGCTTGGCGAAGACAGTCTTCGCCTGGTATTCCATCAAGTCCACGACTGTGGTCCCTCTCTCGCCTGTTCGAGTCCCGCGTTGTCCAAGTCAGGCGCGGCAGGCTGCGGTGCAGAGGGCACGGTCGCCGGCGCGTTCCGTCGGGCTGAGACTAGCCACCTCAGGACCCGGAGCGACAGCCGGGGTACACGCTGAGACGACCGTCACAGATGTTGTGGACCCACGTGCGAGGGTGGTTCCCATGACAGAACAAGCGACCAGACCAGCTGACGACTGGTGGCGTAGTGCCGTCGTCTACCAGGTTTACCCTCGGTCGTTCGCGGATGCGGACGGTGACGGAACAGGCGACGTGAACGGGATCCGCGCCCGGCTCCCCTACCTGGCCGAGCTCGGCGTGGACGCCATCTGGATCAGCCCCTGGTACCCGTCCCCACTGCTCGACGGCGGGTACGACGTCTCCGACTACCGCGACATCAACCCCGAGTTCGGCACGCTGGCCGACGCGGACGCGCTGATCGCCGAGGCGCACGCCCTCGGGCTGCGGATCCTGATCGACCTGGTCCCGAACCACTGCTCCTGGGAGCACCCGTGGTTCAAGGCGGCACTCGCGGCCGGCAAGGGCTCGCCCGAGCGGGAGCTGTTCTGGTTCCGCGACGGTGTCGACGGCCGCCCGCCGACCAACTGGCCGGCCACCTTCGGCGGTGGCGCCTGGCAACAGATCGACGATGGCCAGTGGTATTTGCACATGTTCGACATCTCCCAGCCGGACTGGAACTGGGACCACCCGAAGGTGATCGAGGAGTTCGACTCGATCCTGCGGTTCTGGTTCGACCGGGGCATCGACGGCTTCCGGATCGACGTGGCCGATTCGATGGCCAAGGACGCGACACTGCCCGACGTACCGCTGAAGGACGGTCGGCCGACGCAGGACAAGTACGTCGGCAACCCGTTCTACGACCAGCCTGGCGTGCATGCGATCCACCAGCGCTGGCGGGCGATCGCCGACGAGTACGCCGGTACGCCGCAAGGCCCGCGTGTGTTCGTGGCGGAGGCGTGGCTGTCGCCGCCGGAGCGGCTCGCGAAGTACGTGCGGTCGAACGAGCTGCACTCCGCGTTCAACTTCGACGCCCTGCGGGCAGCGTGGGACGCGAAGGACCTGCGTGAGGTGATCGACCGGTCGACCGGCAGCCTCTGGGCAGTCGGTGCGCCTGCGACCTGGGTGCTGAGCAACCACGACACCATCCGGCACCGCACTCGGTACGGCCGCGCTCTGAGCGACGCACTGGCGGGCGCAGGCGTCGTACCGACCGATCTGGCGCTCGGCCTGCGCCGGGCGCGCGCTGCGGCGCTGCTGGAGCTCGCACTGCCTGGTGGCGCGTACATCTACCAGGGTGACGAGCTCGGACTACCTGAGGTCGAGGACCTGCCCGAAGAAGTACTGGACGACCCAGTCTGGGAGCGGTCCGGTCACACGAGCCGCGGCCGGGACGGTTGCCGCGTACCAATCCCGTGGTCCGGCACAGAGCCGCCGTACGGGTTCGGACCGGGTGAAGGACAGCCATGGCTCCCCCAACCAGCCGACTGGGCCCCACTGACCGCTACGGCGCAGACAGATGACCCGGACAGCCACCTCACCCTCTACAAGGCCGCACTGCGGATCCGACGCGACCACTCCGACCTGGGCGAAGGCCGCCTCACCTGGGACGAGGATGCCCCCGCCGACGTCCTGTCCTTCACCCGCGGCACCTTCCGCTGCATCACCAACCTCGGTACCGTGCCGACCCCCTTGCCGCCGCACGACGAACTGTTGCTCACCAGCGCGGCCGTGGCCGACGGACAGTTGCCACCGGACACAACCGCCTGGCTGACCGTCTAAGCCAAGTCACCACGCCGGCCGTCGTAGAGAACTGCAACCGGCCTACCCCTGCCAGGAGTCACCTCTCCAAACCGACGCTTACCGAGAGGAACCCTGATGACTGCTCGATTCCGCAAGCCCTTCGCCGCGTTGCTCGCGACCGGAACCGTAGCCGGCGGCCTCGTGGCCGGGGCGACCTTCGCGGCCGCCGCGGAGAATCCGCAGTGGTACCACACGAACTGCCCCGCGCCCTTCTACTCCGACGGCACCTCCAGGTTCTGGACGACGGTGCCCTGTAACAACTACCGCGGATTCGCGGACATCAAATGGGCCAACGGAGCGCACGAATACGTGACGGTCGGGAACGCTCACAAGGTCATGCGAGCCTCCGAAGGTAGTACGTTCAGCCAACTCGGCAACGGCGTCGCCAAGAACGATCCGAGCGGGGACGGCATCCACACCTGGAAGGTCTCCTACGCAGCCAACGGCCGCGTGAGGAACCTGACGCTGCGAGTGCTCGGCACCACAGGTCTCATCTACTGCAACTACGGCGACGGCTACGCGTGGCGCGGATGGACCACGGTCAACTGCTGAGCTGGAACCGCGGAAGGCCGGAACCCCAGCAGGGTTCCGGCCTTCGGTGCGGCGAGAACTACTTGACGCCGCCTGCGGTCAGGCCGGCGACGATGCGGCGCTGGAAGATCAGTACGGCGATCACCAGCGGAATGGTGACGACCACACCGGCCGCCATCTGACTGCCGAACGGTTGGTCGCGCCCCGACGTACCGGTGAAGCCGGCGATCAGGACGTTCGCGGTCGAGATGTCCTTGCGGTTCACCATGCTGACCGCGATCAGGAACTCGTTCCAGGCCGCGATGAAGGTGATGATCGCGGTCGTGAACACGCCGGGCGCGGCCAGCGGGATGATCACCTTGCGGAACGCCTGGGCCGGCGTACAGCCGTCGACCATCGCCGCCTGCTCCAGTTCGCGCGGCATCTGACGGAAGAACGCCGTCAGGTTCCACACGGCCAGTGGCAGGGCGAACGACAGGCTGGGCACGATCATCGCCTGGTAGGTGTTGATCCACTCGATGTCGCTGAACAGCTTCTTCAGCGGGATCACCAGCGAGATCCCGGGGAACATCGAGGTGGTGATGATGATCGCCAGCACGAGGTTCTTGAACTTGAAGTCGAGCCGGGCCAGCGTGTAGGCCGCGACCATGCCGACGACCAGCGTCAGGATCGTCACGGTGCCGGCCACGATCAGGCTGTTCAGCAGCGCCCGGCCGAAGCCCGTGCCGGGCTGGAACACATCGGTGAAGTTGTCGACCGACCACCGCTTCGGGATGATCGAGTTGTCGAACTGGTCACTCGGCCGGCGCAGCGCCGACACGACCATCCAGTAGAACGGCACCAGGCAGTACAGGACGATCAGCCCGACGCCGATCAGTGGCAGCCACCGCCGGTACCAGGGCGCCTCGGCCGCTTTGACGTCGATGATCTTCGGAGCCTTCTCAGCGACCGCCATCACGCACCACCCTTCCCGCGGGACTTCTTCGGCTTGTTCACGCGGGCCTCACCGATCACGTCGGCGCCGAGCAGCTTCACGAACACGTAGGCGACCACCACGATGTAGATGAACAGCAGCGTCGCGTACGCCGCCGCCGGCCCGTACCGCGTCTGGTTCGCCTCGAGGAACGCCAGGATCGACAGCGTCTCCACCGACTCCTTGTTCGGCCCGACCAGTACGTACGGCAGGTCGAAGATGCGGAGCGTGTCGAGGATGCGGAACAGCACTGCCACCAGCAGTGCCGGCTTCACCAACGGCAGCGTGATCCGGGTGAAGGTCTTCCAGGGACTCGCCCCGTCGACCTTCGCGGCCTCGTAGACCTCGTCCGGAATCGTCTGCAGGCCGGCCAGCACCAGCAGCCCGATGAACGGCGCCGTCTTCCAGGTGTCCGCGATGATCACCGACAGCACCGACTGCCAGCCCTCGGTGGACCACAGGATCTGGGTGCCGAGGACGGTGTTCGCGATGCCGTCGGCCTGGAAGATCCACTTCCACAGCAAGGCGGACACCACGGTCGGGATCGCCCACGGGATCAGGATGCTCGCCCGGACGATCGCCCGGCCCTTGAACGCCTTGTGCATCACCATGGCCATCAGGACGCCGAGCAGTGTCTCGAGAACCACACAGGTGACGGTGAAGAACGTGGTGTTGTAGAACGCGTTCCAGAACCGGTCGCCGGTCGCTCCGGTGAAGATCGCGGCGAAGTTGTCGAGGCCCACGAACTGCGAGCCCTCGATGACGAAGCCGTCGTCGCCGATCCCGCCGCTGGTGTACAGCGACTCCCGCAGCGCGGAGATGATCGGGTAGCCGATGACCAGCAGCAGCACGATCAGGGTCGGTGACAGCAACAGTGCGGCCAGTTTGCCGGTGCCCTCGTTGAACGACGTACGCCGGACCTTCTTGCCCGGCGGCGGTCCGACGACCGAGGCGGATTCACTCACCTCATGCCTCCTTCTCTCTCCGCCCACATCCGTGGGCGGTGACAACACGAGGCCGGTACGCAGCCTTCACTGCGCACCGGCCTCGCGTTCGGATCACTGCGTGATGAGTGAGCTCAACTTGGTCTGCAGGTCCGTCAGAGCCTGCTTCGGCGGTGTGCCGTTCGGCTTCAGCGCGTCGTACGCCGCGACCTGGATCGCGGTCGTCACATCGCCGTACTTGACCACCTGGGGCCGCGACTTCGCGGAGCTGATCGAGGCCTTCAGCGGGGCCAGGTACGGGAACTGCTTGTTGAGCGCCGGGTCGTCGTACAGGGAGGCCCAGGTCGGCGCCTGCGAGGTCTTCTCGACGTTCGCCTTCTGGCGCTCTTCGCTCGACATGAACTTGATGAAGTCGGCCGCGGTCGCCTTGTTCGGGGTGAACTCGGAGATCGCGTAGTTGTGACCGCCGAGCGTCGAGGTGCCCGGACCGCTCAGACCGGTCAGCGGCGCGACGCCGAACTTGCCGGCGATCTTCGACGAACCGTCGGTCTTGTTCGCCAGCGCGTACACGTACGGCCAGTTGCGCAGGAAGAGCAGGTTGCCTTCCTGGAACGCGCGCCGGCTCGGCTCCTCCTGGTAGGTGATGGCGGCCTTCGGAATGAAGCCCGTCTTGAAGCCCTCGACCAGCGCGGTCAGACCGGCCAGCGCCTCCGGGGTGTCCACGTTCGGCTTGCCGTCGTCACCGACGACGACTCCACCGGCACCGTTGACGGCCTCGGAGAAGTTCACCGTCAGGCCTTCGTACTTCTCGAACTGGCCCGCGTAGCAGTTGATGGCCTTGCCCTCCGGCAGCGCCTTCACCTTCGCGCAGGCGGCGACCATCTCCGGCCAGGTCTTCGGCACCTCGACACCGGCCTTGTCCAGCAGGTCCTTGCGGTAGTAGAGCAAACCACCGTCGGACGTCACCGGTACGGCGTACAGCTTGTCGCGGTACTTGCCGGTCGCAACCGTCGACGGCAGCAGCTTGCCCAGGTCCGGGAACTGGGCCTCGGGCAGCTGGGTGATCCAGCGGTTCGCCGCGAACTCGGCGGTCCAGACGACGTCCAGGTTCAGCACGCTGAACTCGGTCGACTTGATCTGGGCGTTCGAGATCATCTGCGCGCGCTGCTGGTCGGCCGACTCGGGCAGTTCGGTGACCGTGACCTGCTCGTCCGGGTGCTGCGCGTTCCACGCCTTGACCTGGTTCCCGAGGTTTCCGGACGTGTCCTTGCCGGTGGCGAACTTGATCGGTCCGCGGCCCTCGAGCGCGCCCCCGGCCGAACTCTTGTTCCCGCTGGTGCCGTCGTCTCCGCCGCCACACGCCGCCGTGAACAACACCAGGCTGCTCACCACGGCCAGAGCGACCGCCTTGCGGGTATGTGATCGTTCAAACCTCATCGTTACCTGCCCTCTCCCGATGGGAATTCATCGTCCCTGCGCAGGCGACCGACAGGCCCCCACCGCACTGTCACGCCGCCCATCCGGACAGTAACCGTTCCGGATGTACCGCATGGCTGTATGCGACCGCGATTCGGGAGAGTGCACAACCAGGTGTTTCTTAACGATTCGGTATTACTGAACAGTAACCCGGGGGAAGTTAAGCCGGTGAGGCGGAGGCGTCGCCCACGTGGCCGCGGACCCACTCGACGATCTCGGTGGTGGTCGCGCCGGGAGTGAAGATCTTGTGCACGCCGAGCTCGGCCAGCGGCTGCAGGTCGGCGTCCGGGATGATGCCGCCGCCGAAGACCACGATGTCGTCGGCCTCGCGCTCGGTGAGTAGCTCGCGGACCCGCTTGAACAGGGTCATGTGCGCCCCGGAGAGCACCGACAGACCGATCGCGTCGGCGTCCTCGGCGATCGCGGTCTCGACGATCTGCTCCGGCGTCTGGTGCAGCCCGGTGTAGATGACCTCCATCCCGGCGTCCCGCAGCGCGCGGGCGACGACCTTCGCGCCACGGTCGTGACCGTCCAGGCCGGGCTTGGCGACGACGACACGCAGGGTCGAGGTGGAGGGCATGCTGGGGCGCCTTTCAGTACTGGAGCGCTGCGTTGCGTCCAGATTCGCAGGCTATCTCACGGATGAGACACGGAACCGTGTGTTCCCCGACACGGTTGCGGGGAACCGGTTACCGTGGAAAGAGATCGGACCACCGGGGGGTCTGGTTTGCTGTGAGGAGCCGCAGATGACTTCTTGGCAGGACGAAGTGCGAGGCGCGCTGGACGGACTCCGGTACGGCGCGCGCTCGGCGATCACCCCGCGGGTACTGCAGGGCGCGGCCGTCGAGATCGGCTGGATGACCACGCACCTGGCGATGTATCCGCTCGGCCTGCTCGGCGGCTCCGGTTCGAGCGCCCAGCGGCTGTCCCTGACCGGCCTGACCCCGGCCCAGCGCAGTCTGCTGGTCAACGACGTCCGCGCCGCCGGTACGCCGATCCTGCTGGCGCACGGGATCATCGACAACCACACGATCTTCGCGCTGATGCGTCGACAGCTCGCACGGCGCGGATTCAGCAGCATCCACACCTTCTCGTACTCACCGCTGACGCTGGACGTACGCCGTACTGCGGAGCGGATGGGTGCCGAGATCGAGGCGATCTGCGAGTCGTCGGGGTCGGACCAGATCCATGTCGTCGGGCACAGCCTCGGCGGGCTGATCGCTCGGTACTACATCCAGAAGCTCGGCGGTCACGAGCGCGTGCACACCTGCGTGACACTGGGGACGCCGCACCAGGGGACGGTCGCGGCCCGCCTGCTGCCGTGGCCGCTCGTGAAGCAGCTCCGGCCGGAGAGCGATCTGATGGAAGAGCTCGCGGAGCCGGCCCCCGGCGTACCGACTCGGTTCGTGGCCTTCTACAGCGACGTCGACCAGCTGATCGTGCCGCAGCGGCGTGCCCGGCTCCAGCATCCCGACCTGACCGCGCGCAACATCCGGGTCCGCGGTGTCGGTCATCTGTCGCTGCCGTTCCACGGAGAAACAGTTCACGAGATCACCGGAGTCCTAGCGCATCTGGACGATCAACCGCAAACTGCCTGATCAGGCAGTCAATCGGCGCTCAAACGGCTGATGCACGTGCAGCCGCTCATGCAAAAGTTTCGTGAAGGTAGCGCCGAAAAAGGGGTGGCAGGGTTTGTCGGCTCGTGACTCTTCCGTTATCGTGCTCAAGTCCTCACCGGGAATAAACGCCTGGTGGAGACAAAGGTTGCAGAGCCAAGTACCACCCCAACCCCTCCCCTGTGACCGGAAGGCCACGTTGTGTCCCAGCACCGTGCCGCGGGCAACCGCGTCACGCCCGGCAACGATGCGCGCAAGACCGGCGCAAGTCGTCACAGCGCCAAACATCGTGTTGCCAGGCGTAACACCCCGAGCAGTACCCAGATCGTCGGATTGACCGCGGCTCTCGCTGCGGCGGCCGGAGCCGTAGGCTTCAGCCACAGCGCCCTGTCGTCCCCCACGCAGGCCAACACAGCGGTGAACCTTGCCGCGGCCAGCCTCGACAACGGCAGCCTGTCCGGCATCACCACTGCCCGCATCCAGGCACGTCAGCTCGCCACGCGCGACTCCTCCCGGGTCGCCCTGGCCAGCCAGGACACGAACAAGAAGCAGACCGCCGCGGCCGCGCTGGCCAAGGCCCGCGCCGCGAAGCTGAGCGCCACGAACAGCCTCACCGCCAAGCGCGCCACCGCGCTCGCCCAGGCCAAGGCGGCCGAGGAGAAGAAGCAGCGTGAGTCCGCGAACCGCTGCGAGATGATGATTTCCGGCTACCACATCACCGCGACCTTCGGTCAGGGTGGCAGCCGCTGGGCCCGCCAGCACACCGGCACCGACTTCGCCGCCCCGACCGGCACCCAGATCCGCGCCGTGATGCGCGGCGTGGTGATCTTCGCCGACTGGGCCGGCCCCTACGGCCGTCAGGTCCAGGTCCGGCACGCCGACGGCACCGTCACCTGGTACAACCACATGTCGAAGTTCAGCGTTTCGGTCGGCGAGACCGTGATGGCCGGCGACCAGGTCGGCGCGGTCGGTTCGACCGGTAACGTCACCGGCCCGCACCTGCACTTCGAAGTGCGTCCCGACGGCGGCGACCCGATCGACCCGATGCCGTGGCTCCGCAGCCACTGCGGCCTGAACCCGTAATTGGGCTGAGGCTGAACGCACCGCGGTACTAGGATCCCCGGCATGCGCCCAGCTGCCGGAGCCAACCCATGAAGTACGGCGAGCTCGCCGAGGCAGCCTGGACCTGGGTACTCGACCAGGTGCAGTGGGACGACGACGGCCCCTGGATTCCGGAGCACGTCGGCGCCGAGAAGCCGACCGAGTTCATCCAGGGCAGCCACAGTGGGGTCGGCGGGCTGGCTTACGCCCTCGCCGAGATCAAACTCACCCGCCCCTGGACGACCGCCGAGCGTGAACTCGCCGCCGGCATCGCCGAGCGGGTCCGGACCTCGATCCCCACCGACTCCTCGATCTCCTTCTTCGACGGCCTGGTCAGCGCGATCGGCGTCCTCACCGCACTCGGTGAACCCGGCGCCGAGGCCGCGGTCGACCGCGCGCTCGAGATCGCCACCCCGACCGGCTGGCAGGAGAGCTTCCTCGACGATCCGGAAACCTACGAACCGGGCGCGGTCTGCAACGACCTCACCCTCGGCACCGGCGGCGTACTGCTCGGCGCACTGTGGGCTCTCCGCCACGGCATCCCGGCTCGCCCTCTCGCGGACCGCGCGATTGACCTCCTCCTCGCCGAGAAGGAGGAGACACCGGCCGGCCTGAACTGGCTGTTCATCCCACGCCGCTACCTGCGCAAGCCGCCGCCACTCCAGATGCCCAACTTCTCACACGGCCTGGCCGGCATCGCCGCCGTACTGACCCTCGCCGGAGCCGAGCTCGACCGCCCCGACCTGCTCGAAGCCGGTCGCCTCGGCGCCGAACACCTGGTCACCCTCGGCATCATCGACGCCCAAGGCTTCCGTCTCCCCCGCGTCATCCCCTGGGCCGAACGCCACGGCGACGAGTACACCTACAACTGGTGCCACGGCCCCGCAGGCACCGCCCTACTCTTCGACGCCCTCGAGTACGCCGGTATCGACGCGATCGCCGGCGTCTCCCCAGCTACCTGGCGCGAGCGCCTCCTCGACGCCGTCCGCAACTCCGGCATCCCCAACCGCCTCCACCCCGGCTTCTGGGACAACGACGGCCGCTGCTGCGGCACCGCCGGCGCAGCCGACGCCTTCCTCACCGCCTACCACCGCACCACCAACCCCGCCGACCTCGCCTTCGCCACCCACCTCGCCGACACCCTCGTCACCCGCGCCGGCACATCGCCGTACTGGCGCTTCCTGGAACACACCAACGAAGACCCCCTCCTCCCCCCAGGCATCGGCTGGATGCAAGGCGCCGCCGGCATCGCCACCGTCCTCTACCGCCTAGAAGCCCCCACCACAGTCCCCCGAATGGACACCTGGTGGTCCCTCCCCCACCCCACCCCCTGATCGCGCGGACTATCGCACTATCCGGTGGATTGTGGGTGCCCCGCGACGAAAATCCACCGGCTAACGAAACCAGGCAGGCGATACCGCGCTATTCGGTGGATTGTGGGTGTCCTGTGCCTGTTGCGATATCGCCGCAGGTGATCGGTCGCGGTGGCTGAGGACTTTGGCCGGCCAGGAACTCCGCCTCCCCGAATGTGCTCGTCCCATCCGACCGCTCGGATTCGGCCGGCGATGTGCGCGGTGGCTGGTCGCCGCTGCGGCCGGTTTTACTGATGCGGGTGGCTGGTGCGGTCTTCGGCTGAGGGGGATGGTGCGGTCGGTGACCGCGGTTGGGGTTGCCCTGTGGCTGGCGGGCTGTGGCTTCCGCCGCCGATCAGGAGGCCTGTCAGGTGATTCGCCGCCGTGGTTGTCCACTGCGGTTCGGGTCGGCTGCCAGCGTGTGAAATTTCACTGGCTATCCGTTCAAATGGGCCCTTCTCTGCTCAAATATTGAGGGGAGAACCAGCAACTTGCGGGGAGATCCCCTCGTTTTTCCGGGACCGCAACCGAAGCCCGGAAGCTCAGGCAACCGCAACGGTGGTCGCCGGCCTCGCCATCCCCCTCAGCCACAGGCGACGCCCGCCTAGCGCTTCAGTAAATCGGCCGCCGCGGCGACCAGCCACCGGCTACGTGTCCGGCCTGTCCGGTGCGGCGCGAATCGGGGGCACACCAACCACCTCTGCGGGGATCTGCTGCCACCCAGCGACAGCAGCTCCCCGCAAACACGCACAAACCCCGCCCAGCCACAGGTCCACGGAGACCTACTGCCAAATACCGGCAGCAATCATCCGTGAACCCGCACCAACCCCGACCAGCCACCGGATTGCAGTCACCAACGCCACGCCGATTCTGCAACAGCCTCCCCATGACCAGAATCCACCGGATAACGCACCGGGGCGGGTCACCTACCAAAGCCTCCTGATCGTCGGCGGAACCACAGCCCGTCAGCCAAAGGCAACGAGGAACCGTGGTCACCGACCGAACCATCCCGCCCAACCGAAACCCACCCAAGCCACACCGCTTCAGCCAAACCGGCCGCAGCGACGACCAGCCACCGCCTGCCCCGCCGGCCGCATCCCAGCGACCGGACGGGACGAGCACCTTCGGGAAGGCGGGGTTCCTGGCCAGCCGAAGTGCCCAGTGCCTCGGTGGAGCCGCCGATCGGGGCGGTCGGGGAGGCGATCGGGACCTAGCGGAGTGGGGGGAGCCAGCCTTGGTAGAGGGGTTCTGTGGGGAGTTGGCTGGTGAGGGTGGTCCAGGTTTTCTGCCAGTGGAGCCGGGTATCGGCGGGGGGCCATGGGGTGGGGCGGAGCTCGGGTGGGATGAGGGGGTCGGGGCGGAGGGCTTGTTCGAGGGCTTCGGCCAGGCGGAGTTGCTGGACAAGCGGGTCGCTGGTGGAGTCAAGGTGGTCGATGGTTTTGCGGAGGGTGGCGTAGACCTTGAGGATCGGGGCTTTCGGCCAGAGCAGCTCAGCGATGGCCTGGGGATCGGTCACGCCTCGTACGTCGAGCTCCGTGGCAGTCGCCCGGACCAGGTGACCGGAGTCGTCGATCAGGTCGCTGAGGTCGTGCGGGCTGACGTAGAGGCTGGTGGAGACAAGCGCGGCACCAGCCTCGGTGAGGGTACGGCGGAGTGCGTCGCGAACCGCGCGGTCGGACTCGGGTGCACTGACAGCGAGCAGATGCCAGTGACCGTCCCACGGGGCTAGGCCTTGGTCTTGGGCCAGGGCCAAGCGGACGGCCAGCCGGTCCCGGTCGAGGCGTAGACGTCCGGTCTCGGTGACAGACGCCGTACCGGATCGTCCGCGGCCGGATTGGACGACCTCGCCTGCCGCTATCAGGCGGCGCAGTGCGAGCCGCAGGGGCTGGTCGGCAACCCCGGCCGCGTTGGCCGTGTCGTAGACCAGCTCCAACGCGACACCTCCGTTGCTCGGGAGGAACGCGTCGATGACGGTCCGCGGAGAGATCATGACTTGAATCTATCAAATACACTACGAACGTGCACAGATTGAGATATCTCCTAGCGCTCGTCGCGGTCGTGCTGGTGCTTGTGGGAGTGGCCCTGGTCGGCAACGACTACCGCTACCGCAAGCAGTCCGTGGCGATCCCAGTGGCGGGAGGCCTGCTGGAGGGCGTGCTGACGCTTCCGCCGGACAGTGAGCCGCGTGGTCTGGTGGTGATCGTGCACGGGGACGGGCCGGTGGATGCGACGCATGACGGGCTCTACCTGCCGTGGTTCGAGGCGGCGGCCGATGCCGGCTACGCGACCGTCTCCTGGAGCAAGGCAGGAATCGGTGGCTCCAGCGGCAACTGGTTGCGACAGAGCATGGCTGACCGTGCGACCGAGGTCTCCACAGTGATCGATTGGGCCCGGACGGAGACCGGTGCCGAGAAGGTCGTGTTGTGGGGTGTCAGCCAGGCAGGTTGGGTGCTTCCGGCGGTGGCTGTCGCTCGTGACGACATCGACGGGATCGTGGCGGTCAGCCCGGCCATCAACTGGCTGCGCCAGGGCCGCTTCAACCTGCTCGCCAAGCTCGACCACGAGGAGGCCGACCCAGACGAACGCGCCCGCGCCATCGAGGTCAGCGACCAGACCCGCGCACTGCTCACCCAGGACACGGACTACACCGCATACCGCGCCAAAACCATCGACCCCGAGCCAATGACCTCAGACCGCTGGGAGTTCGTGAAACGCAATCACACCGCCGACGCGACCAACGACCTCACCGCACTGGCCGCGAAGCACGTGCCCGTGCTGCTGCTCCTCGGCGAGCAGGACCGCAACGTCGACATCGCCGAAACCGCCACGACGTACCAGCGTTTGCTCGGCACCAACGTCACCGTCAAACGGTTCGATGCCACCCACTCGATGGCGAAGCCAGCAGTCGAAGACTCAGAACCGCTCGGCCTTGTCACCGCAATCCTCTGGCCGCGCGCCCTCTTCGCCGCAGGCGTCCTGGACAACCACCGAGCCTTCCTCCAAACCCGATGAACCCGACAAACCCGATAGCCGTGTCGGCTGAAGGTCAGCGACGCCAGACTTCGGCGGTGGTGAGGAAGGCTGAGGAGCCGGGCTTCTGCGGAGAGCCGTCGACCTGGACGAACCCAGGGACGGACGCGCCGCCGATGGAGACGGTGGCGGAGCGGACGGGCGCAATCACCAGGCTGAGGCTGTGGTTGCCGTCCGCGAGCTGGAAGTTGTCGGTGGCGAAGAGGCGGCGGTCGAGGACGCCGCCCATCTCGATCTGGATGTCGGCGGCCTTGGCGCTCAGGCCGTCGGCGAGGTTCATCGAGACCTGGACCAGGTCGCGCTCGATCGCGGGCTCGTGCCACGGCAGGCCCTGCACCTCGAGGAACGACCGGACGAAGTAGCGCTCGAGCCAGGCGGCCAGGTCGACGTCCTCCGAGACCACCCGGACGATCCCGTCGAACCACAGCACGACGGCCGTCCCGGCACCGCGGATCGACCAGTCCACCATCCAGATCGACGCGTACGCCGTCACCTTGCCGGCCTCGTCGAACAGCCGCAGCCCAGGGTTGGCCCCCGCCAGGATGATCCGGCGGTTACTCGCTGCAACGGGCTTGGGCATCAGGTGGGCGCTTCCGGAGGTGGGCCGAAGATTCTCGATTGTCTCAATCTCCGGCCCAGATACAAGCTGATTGTGGAACTTCTTGTCTCAGATCTTTTCTACCGGGGCATAGCGCAGGAGCAGGCGTTTTACCCCTTCGGAGCCGAAATCGATGTCGGCCTGGGCCTGCTGGCCCTCGCCGCGGACGACCACGACGGTGCCCATTCCGAAGCTGTCGTGGACCACCCGGTCGCCCGGATTGAGGTTGATGACGGGCTTGTCGGTGGAGCTCCGTCGCGACGTTTCGTAGCGGCTCGGGATGCCGCCGCCGCTGCCACCGGACGACGTACCGGAGCCGGACCAGCGGGTGATCGCGGACTCGTCCCGGCGCCAGTCGAGCAGCTCGGACGGGATCTCCTCGAGGAAGCGGGACGGCGGGTTGTGCTGCGGGGCGCCGAACGCCGACCGCACCGCGGCCCGCGAGATCGCCAGCCGCTGCCGGGCCCGGGTGATGCCGACATACGCGAGCCGGCGCTCCTCCTCGAGCTCCTTCAGGTCGGTCAGCGATCGCGAGTGCGGGAAGACGCCGTCCTCCATCCCGGTCAGGAACACGACCGGGAACTCCAGCCCCTTCGCGGTGTGCAGCGTCATCAGCGTGACCACGCCGCCGTCGTCGGCCGCGTCCGGGATCTGGTCGGCGTCGGCAACCAGCGCGACCCGCTCCAGGAACGCCTGCAGATCGGCCGGCTCACCGGCCGCGGTCCGCTCCTCGACGAACTCCCGGGCCACCGAGATGAACTCGTCCAGGTTCTCCAGCCGGGTCTCGTCCTGCGGATCCGGCGACTTCTGCAACGTCTCGTAGTACCCCGAGCGGTGCAGCGCGCTGTCCAGGATGTCGTCCGGCGGCGCCCCTGAGTCGACCATCGCGGTCAGGTCGTCGAGGATGTCCACAAATCCCTGGACGGCGTTCGCCGAGCGCGATGCCATCGCCGGAGCGTCCTGGGCCCGGCGCATCGCCTCCGCGAACGAGATCCGGTCCCGCTGGGCGAGCGCCTCGATCGCGGCCTCGGCCCGCTCGCCGATCCCGCGCTTCGGCTCGTTCATGATCCGGCGCAGCGAGACGGTGTCGGCCGGATTCACCAGCACGCGCAGGTACGCAAGCGCGTCGCGGACCTCCTTGCGCTCGTAGAACCGGACGCCACCGACCACCTTGTACGGATGGCCGGTCCGGATGAAGACCTCTTCGAAGACGCGCGACTGGGCGTTGGTCCGGTAGAAGACCGCCACGTCCGACGGCTTGACCTTGTCCGCGTCCGCGAGCCGGTCGATCTCGTCCGCGACGAACTGGGCCTCGTCGTGCTCGTTGTCCGCGACGTAGACCGCGATCTGCTCGCCCTGCCCCTGGTCGGACCAGAGGTTCTTCGCCATCCGGCCCTCGTTGCGGCTGATCACCGCGTTCGCCGCGGTCAGGATGGTCTGGGTGGAGCGGTAGTTCTGCTCGAGCAGAATCGTCTCGGCGCCGGCGAAGTCCTCCTCGAAGGCGAGGATGTTGCGGATCGTCGCTCCACGGAACGCATAGATCGACTGGTCGGAGTCGCCCACGACCATCAGCTCGGCCGGCGGTACGGTCGGCTGGCTCGCGCCCGGCGCGTCCTCACCGCACAGCTCGCGGATCAGCGTGTACTGCGCGTGGTTGGTGTCCTGGTACTCGTCGACCATCACGTGACGGAAGCGGCGCCGGTAGTACTCACGGACCTCCGGGAAGGCCTGCAGCAGGTTGACCGTGGTCATCAGCAGGTCGTCGAAGTCCAGCGCGTTCGCCTGGGCAAGCCGCTCCTGGTAGACCCGGTAGCACTCGGCGTACGTCTCCTCGAGATGGTTCTCGGTCTTCGCCGCCGCCGTCTCGTGATCGACCAGCTCGTTCTTCTGGGTGCTGATCCAGTTCAGCACCGCGCGCGGGTTGTACCGCTTGACGTCCAGGTCGAGCTCGCGGCAGACCAGCGTCATCAGCCGGCGGGAGTCGGTGGCGTCGTAGATCGAGAACGTCGGGTTGATCCCGAACTTCTTGATGTCCCGGCGCAGGATCCGCACACACGACGAGTGGAACGTCGACACCCACATCAGCTTCGCCCGCGGACCGACCAGGTCGACGACCCGCTCCCGCATCTCGGCCGCGGCCTTGTTGGTGAACGTGATCGCGAGGATCGAGCCGGGATGCGCGTCCCGGGCGCCCAGCAGATACGCGATCCGCCGGGTCAGCACGCGGGTCTTGCCCGACCCCGCACCGGCCACCACGAGCAGCGGTTTACCCGCGTGCACGACAGCAGCCCGCTGCTGCGGGTTGAGCCCGTCCAGCAGCGCGTCAGGATCGGCCCGGTGCTTCTTCGGCTCCTCGAGCGGCACCGGCAGTTCGTCAGGCGAGAAGAGCGTAGTCATCACCGAACACCATAGGCGCACCCGCCGACAGTTACCGAAAACCGGTTCGAATCAGGACAGCTGACGGGTGAGTTGCAGTTCTACCGGTACGGCGGAGCCCAGCCAGTGCATCTTGGCGGTGTGGTCGTTGCAGGAGCCGATGCGAAGACCGGGCACGCCCTCGATCTGGCCCTCGTAGTCCTTGGCTGCCAGCAGTGCGACGACGTCGGAGAGCTCCGGACCGTCCAGCCACTCGATCCGGGCGAAGTCCGGGCGGGCCTGCCACATGTCTACCCAGGCAGCCGGGTCCTCGGCGAAGAGCGTCGTACGGAGGATCATCGAGACCGCTCCGAGCAGAGTGGCGGCCGGAGTGGCCGTCCGCTCCAGGAGGCTGCGTTCGGAGTCGGACAAGTCGTCCGCGATCAGGATGGCGGTATCGCTCAGATTCACAGTGGAGGAGCCTGCCACAGCATCTTGTCGGCTCTCAGCAGACTTGCCGTCAGCAGAAAAACTGGGGTACGCCGGTGTTGCGAGCCCACAGTGGACACATGCCTGAAGAGACGAAACCACCGCTGTTCAATCCGTCCGCCCGGCAGCGGCTGCTCGACCGCCGCATCGTCGTACTGGACGGTGTGCTCGACGACGACAACGGAACGCTGCTGGCCACCCAGATCCTGACGCTGGCCGCCGACGACCCCGACCGCGACATCGCCCTGTGGATCCACTCACCCGGTGGGTCGGTGCCGTCGATGCTGGCGATCCGGGACGTGATGCGGCTGGTGCCGTGCGACGTGTCCACGCTGGCGATCGGACTGGCCTGCAGTGCCGGTCAGTTCCTGCTGTCCGCCGGTACGGCGGGGAAGCGCTATGCACTGCAGAACGCCCGGATCCTGATGCACCAGGGCTCGGCCGGCATCGGCGGCTCCGCGGTGGAGATCGAGATCCAGGCCAACGACCTGCGGCAGCTGCGCAATACCTTCCTGTCGGCCATCGCCGAGGACACCGGTCAGTCCTTCGAGACCGTCCACGAGGATTCGCTGCACGACCACTGGTACACGGCGGACGAGGCCCGCGAGTACGGCTTCATCGACCACATCGTCTCGTCGTTCGACCAGGTGATGCCCGAAGAGAAGGCAGCAGCATGAGCTCCTACATGATTCCGAACGTCATTGCCCAGAGTCCGCGCGGGGAGCGGGTCTTGGACGTCTACTCGCATCTGCTGTCCGAGCGGATCATCTACCTCGGTACGGCGATCGACTCCGGCGTGGCCAACGCGCTGATCGCGCAGTTGCTGCATCTGGAGTACGAAAGCAACGGGCGGGAGATCAACCTCTACATCAACTGCGAGGGCGGCGACACGACGGCCGCACTGGCGATCTACGACACCATGCGGCTCATCTCCGCGCCGGTGGCGACCTTCTGCGTCGGACAGGCGATTGCTGCCGGTGCGGTCCTGCTGGCGGCCGGTGCGCCCGGTCGGCGTTCGGTACTGCCGCATGCGCGCGTCGTACTGCACCAGCCGGCGGCAAGCGGTCGGGGCACCATTCCCGACCTGATCCTGCAGGCGGACGAGGTGGTCCGGGTCCGCGCACAGGTCGAGTCGATCCTGGCGGAGCACACCGGTCAGTCGATCGAGCAGCTGCGGCACGACACCGACCGCGACCACGTACTGACGGCCGAAGGCGCCCGTGAGTACGGGATCGTCGACCGCGTCGTCCAGGAGCGGGAGGTCGTACCAGTGCTGGCCTAACCCGCCGCAGCGAGGATGCGGTCGGCCACTGCGGCGTGGTGGGCCTGCTCAGCAGGCCCACGGCCGACCTGGTCTGTCAGATAGGCGTAGGCGAGCTGCCGGTCCGGATCCGCCCAGCCGACACAGCAGTTGCTGCCGTTGTGCCCGAACGTCCGCGGACTGCTGAGCTGACCGAACGCGGGGTCACTGGTCGGCGCAACCACCGCTGCGACCGACTCCGGTCGCAGCACGCGGCCCGCCGTACCGATGCCGTTGTTCAGCAGCATCTGGTAGAGCGCAGCGAGGTCTCGCGCGGTTGCCGACACACCTTCACCCGGTACGACGGCCTCCCGGGTACTGCGGCGGTTCACGAACCGATTGCCGTTGACCGGGACATGCTTGCCCCACAACTGTGGCGGCAGGCCCAGGTGTGTGTCGGTCACCGCGAGTGGACGGAGTACTGCCTCCTGCAGCACCACCTGGATCGGATGCCTAGTGATCCGCTGGACCAGCTCGGCCAGGATGAAGCCGAAGGCGAGCGAGCTGATCGGGTAGCGCAGCGGCGCCTCCTCGATCCGGCGCAGTGACTTCGCCCAGTCAGTCATCGCCCGTACGTCGGACCGCTGCGAGCCGCCCGTGGCCGCACCGGACCGGTAGCGCAGCACATCGCGGACCGTGATGCCGTCCTTGCCCTCCCCCACGAACGCCGGCCAGTACGCCGCCACCTCGTCGTCCAGATGCAGTACGCCGGACTCCACGAGCTGGTGCACGAGGATCGCGACGTACGGTTCGCTGGCGGCGAAGAGCCAGAACAGAGCGTCCGGTTCGCACCCGAAGGACTGGTCGACGACGACCCGCCCGTCCCGGATCACGCACAGCTGAGCCACACCGCGACGCGTCTGCACCTGCTCGATCGCCGTGCGCAACCGAGCAGCGTCCAGACCGACCTCCCGCGGTTCGCACTCGCCACCGAACTCCACAAGTCCACTGTGCCGGGTGGGGCAAGTAAGGTCGATCACGTGAGCGTCCCAGCAGCCAGGCCCCGTCCCGACACCGAGATCGAGCGTGTGCTCGCGGTAGTCGCCCACCCCGACGACATCGACTTCGCCGCCTCCGGCACGGTCTCCGCCTGGACCAAGGCGGGGATCGAGGTGCACTACTGCATCGTCACCGACGGCCAGGAGGGTGGATTCGAGCCGGACCGGGACCGCTCCGAGATCCCAGCGGTTCGCCGCGCTGAGCAGACCGCTGCCGCCGGCCACGCCGGTGTCCAGGACGTGCACTTCCTCGGCTACCACGACGGAGCCGTCGAGCCGACCGCTGAGCTGGTCCGCGACATCGTCCGGGTGATCCGCCAGGTGCGACCGCAGCGCCTCATCACCTCCTCCCCCGAGCGCAACTGGCAGCGTCTCCAGGTGTCGCACCCTGACCACCTGGCCACCGGTGAAGCCACGGTCCGCGCGTTCTACCCGGCTGTGGGCAACCCCTACGCGTTCCCCGAGCTCACCGAGGAGCCATGGGAGCTGGACGAGCTCTGGCTGGTCGAACACCCCGAGGTCAACCACTACGTCGACATCACCGACACCATCGACCAGAAGATCTCCGCACTGCTCTCGCACACGAGCCAGCACCGCGACCCTGACGCCCTGGCCGCCCGCATGCGTCAGCTGTCCCAGCAGCGCGCCACTCTGGCCGGCTTCCCCGCCAACCACTACGCAGAGCAGTTCACCGTCATCCGCCTCTAATCCGGTTGCGGCCCGACGCTCGCACCGGTGATCGTGCGGACATGACAATCTCGTACGACGTAGTGGGCGACGGACCGCCCATCCTGCTGGTCCACGCCGGCGTGGCCGACCGCCGCATGTGGCGCCAGCAGGTCCCCGAGCTCGCCCGCACCCACCAGGTCATCACCCCGGACCTCCGTGGGTACGGCGAGACCCCGGTCGCCCCCAAGTACTCCGACGCCGGTGACATCCTCGACCTGCTGGACCACCTCAACCTCAGCCAGGTGCACGCGGTAGGCGCGTCGTACGGCGGCTACGTCGTACAGCAAGCAGCTAGCCGCCGACCGGAGCTGTTCACCCGCCTGGTCCTCCTCTGCGCCCCGACCGACAACGTGCAACCCGACGACGGCATCCGCGCGGTCTGGGCCGAAGAGAACAACCTGCTGGAGGCAGGCGACATCGAAGGCGCCGCAGCACTCACCGTCCAGCACTTCATCGGCCCCGAAGCCGACGACTCCGCCCGCACCCTCCTGCACCACATGCAGAAACGCGCCTACGAACTGCAGCTCCCCGCAGGCGACGTGGACAACGAGGAGTACCCCGTCACCCCCGAAACCCTCACCATGCCCGTCCGCCTCGTCACCGGCGCCCACGACTTCCAGATCTTCGCAGACTCAGCGACCCACCTGCAGGACCGCCTCCCGAACCCAGAACGCATCGACCTGCCCTGGGCAGGCCACCTCCCCACCCTGGAACGCCCCACCGAGGCACTGCAGCTGATTCTCTAGCTACCGCTGGCAATACTGCGCTGACGCAGGTACTCCAGCCAGGCGGCCAGTTCTGCCGGCGGGGTCGACAGGTGGCGGATGCGGATAGCTCGTTTGTGAGCGCTCGGGTGGGGCGTGATTTTCACCTGCTTGGCAATGCCTGAGCCGACCACCGTCACCGCGGCGATCTCGTTCCAAGCGAGCGTGCGCGCGGCCAGGCCGACACCAGAGGGAGTGACGACGAGGTCGGCGCGTCCGGTCAGAACCTGGAAGCCGCCCACGATGCCGCTGACGAGCCCGACCACGCTGAGGATGCTGAAGAACGTCAGGATCAAGCGCAGCCTCTGGAAGTCAGCAGAGCTCCAGAAGTTCAACAAGATCAGGCTAGTGACCACGACCGGAAGCAGCTCCGTCAAGGCACCCCATCGCCACGCACGGAACGCCACGTGTCCTTGCACTGCCAGCTGGTCGTCCCAGCGGATGTGTTCTGCCTGGTTCACAACCGTCCGACGCGCGGCAGCCGGGAATGGTTGCAGCGCGTCGGAGGGGTGGCGGCTAGTCGGCGAGGGCGCCCATGGGGTCCCAGGCGGGGAGGACGATCGGCTCGTCGGAGAGGCGGGCCTGGAGGTCGGCGGGGAGGGCCGAACGGCGGACGGCGATCTCGAAGACGTGTTCGCCGTACCAGGAGTCGTTCATGGTCCAGAAGCCGCTGTCGGCCTTCTCGTCGCCCCAGCTGTTCTCCACGCGCCAGCGACGGGGCTCGCCGTCGACGACGTCGACGCCGGTGAAGAGCATGGCGTGGGTCATCAGGGTCTCGTGGTGCAGGAGACGCTCGGCCTTGTCCAGGGTGAAGGTGGTGTCGTAGACGGAGCCGAAGTCGTAGAGGTTGGCGTCCCAGATGCCGAGCTCGCCGTTCATCTGCTTGCCGACGTCGCAGCCGAACCAGACCGGCTCGCCGCCGACGATCGCGTCCTGGGTGAGCTTCTTCATCAGGTCGATCTCGACGTTCAGGTAGACGACCGGCGGGGCGTCGATGACGTTGCCGAGGTAGTCGACGGTGAAGGTCTTGCCGACCGGGCTGGACTCGCGCGGGTCGTGCACCAGGCAGACGTAGTCGTCGACCGGGACCTGCACGTACGCCGCGGCGAACTCGGCCGGGGTGGTCCAGCCGTCGCGGTGGAAGGCCTTGTCGCTGTCCTTCCACTGCCACAGGAACTTCTGCGGCGGCGTCCCGAGGTGGATGCTCAGCGCGCGGTGGATGGTGGTGAGGAGCTCGCGCTTGCGCTCACGCTGCGCCTCGGTGTCGCCACCGAGCGCACGCAGGTCGCGGGCGCCCTGGCGGAGCAGCTTGCGGAGCGTGTCGTTCAGCTGGCCGGTCGCGGACGAGCTCTCGGTCTCGGGCATCGCGGACTTCGGCACCAGGCCGTGCTTGCGGACCAGCGCGACGAACATGTTCCACTGGCCGCCGTCACCGATCGGGTCGGACAGCAGGTGCGCCACCGTCCGGTCGTCGACGTCGCGGCCGGCGGTCTCGATGATCGCCTCGAGGAAGAAGTTCGAGCGCTCGAACTTGTCCCAGAAGAGCAGGTAGTTCTGCGAGAACTCGAAGTCCTTCACCCCGAGCTTCTCGGCGGCGCCGACGCGCAGCAGGTTCAGCCCGGCGAACAGCCAGCACCGGCCGCTCTTCTTCTGGTTCGTGACCTTCCAGTCGTCCAGCAGGTTCGACACCGAGTGGTCGATGGAGGTGACGACCTGCCGGTCGAGGGCGATGGCGTTCACCGGCGTCTGCGTGACGGCGTTCTGCATCACCCGGTACTGCGGGTTCGCTGCGAACTCCTTCTCGAAGAGCGCCAGTTGTTCGGTGGTGAGATTCCGCTCCATAACCATCGACGGTATCTCAGCCGCCAAGGCCGAAGCGCCCCTGACGGGGTGGCGAATCTGTGCCCTGTCCACAACTCGCCACCCGCTCCACGAAGGGCTGTCTCATTCGATGAGACCCCGCTGGTAGGCGCGGACCAGCCGGCGCGGCACCCGCATCGGTTTCCCGTTCACCACGATCGGCACCAGGTCGACCGGCGCGGCCTTCCACTGCGCCCGCCGGCTGCGGGTGTTGGACCTGGACATCTTGCGTTTCGGAACGGCCATGGCGCTATGCTAAATGAAAACGACATTCAATACCAAAGGAGCGAACGGCGATGGCTCGACGACCACCGGTGACCGGCAACCGCAAGCCCAAGCAGAACCCGCTGGACCGCGACGGCATCACGTTCATCGACTACAAGGACACGGCACTGCTGCGGAAGTTCATCTCCGACCGCGGCAAGATCCGCTCCCGCCGGGTGACCGGACTGTCGGTGCAGCAGCAGAAGCAGGTCGCCCGCGCGATCAAGAACGCCCGCGAGATGGCGCTACTGCCCTATACCTCCGCCAACCGCTGACCCACCCGTCACCTCGGCGACAGCTGACCGTCGCTCGACCAGGCTGACCGAGATGGCGGCCAGTCCGCCGACCAGGGCGAACGCGTAGAAGCCCCACGGGAACGCCAGCCCGGCCGACAGCAGTGCACCGCCGAGGATCGGGCCGGCGATCGCACCGAGCCGGCCGACACCCGCCGTCCACCCCAGCGAGGTCGCACGGTTCGCGGCCGGGAACATGCGGCCGACATACGCGTACACCAGCACCTGTGCGGCAAAGACAAAGACACCGGCCAGCAGTACGACGACGTACAGGATCACACTGGGGAGTCGGATGCTCAGGAGCGCCAGTGTGATCGTCGCACCGGCGAACCAGCCGAGTGTGACCGGACGCAGCGCCACCTTGTCGGCAATCCGCCCGGCCACGAGCAGTCCGGCGATCGCACCGAGATTGAGCACCAGCAGCAAGCTGAGCGCCGCACCGAGCGGATAGCCGGCCTCACGCATGATCTGCGGCAGCCAGGTGTTCAGACCGTAGACAAGCAGCAACCCCATGAACGACGTCACCCAGAACGCCAGTGTGGAACGCCGGAACTCCGGACGGAGCAAGGACTTCACCGGCTCGAGTCCTTGAGCCGCATCCCGGGTAAACGACGGCGACTCCGGCAGGTACTTCCACATCAGCGGCAACAACACCAGCGCGGGAGCCGCACCGATCACGAACATCGCCCGCCAGCCCAGCGACGGGATCACCAGGATCCCAAGCAGTGCGGTGATCACAGCGCCGACGTGGTACCCGGTCATCACCAGCGTGGTCGGGCCGCCGTTCCGCCCCTTCGGCGAGTACTCCGTCACCAGAGTGATTGCTGTCGGCAAGCATCCGCCGAGTCCGAGCCCGGCTAGGAAGCGCAGTACGCCGAAGGTGCCCGCGCTCGGAGCGAACGCGCAGAGCAGGGTGAAGAACGAGAAACCGGCGACAGCCACCAGCAACGACCGCCGGCGGCCGATCACGTCGGTCACCGTCCCGATCGTCAGCGCGCCGATCGTCATACCGGCCAGACCGGCCGTCGACACCGCGGCCGCGACCGACGGCGTGTAGCCCCACACCTTGTCGCTGAGCAGGACCGGCGTGATCGTGCCCAGCACCACCAGATCGAAGCCGTCCAGCAGGACGGCACTCCAGCACAGCGGTCGCACCCAGCCGCCGCGTCCCATCGGAATGGTTGACATCGGACCTCCGCTCCACCGGACGGGCGGATCCCGGCACGGCTTCCCAGAAAGGTCCCGGTACGGCGCTCCGCGCGCCAGCTCGCCTTCCGCTGGGTGAAAGCGTAGGACCTTTTGCAGCCTGTTCGAAACGTTTGAACCCTGCACCGCCCCGACAGAGGGTTGAGGCCAGTCCGCTGAGCACGGGGGTGCGAATGTCTGTCACGCAGGACCAGGAGCTACTGCGCCGGATCAGCCCGGAGCTGCTCGGCAGCGCACTGCGGTTCCCGGCGCTCTATCGCGTCTATCAGGAGTCGTACGCCGAGAGGCCACCGGCCGAGGCACTCCGCGAACGTCAGACGGCTCGCCTGTCCCGGCTCCTGCGGGAGGTGCTGACCGACGTACCGGCTCTGCGTGCGCATGGGCTCGACCGGTCGACCGAACCCTTCCAGCTGCTGGCCGCACTGCCGACCATGAGCAAGGCGGACATCGTGGCGGACCTGGCTGCCCACGTCTCCGATCGCCTCCAACCGACCGCGTGCGTTGCTGTCACCACCTCCGGCACGACCGGAGTGCCGCTGCGGATCATTCACACCCACGAGCACCTGATTCAGTCCGGTGCAGCCGAGCTGGCCCGCCAGTTACGCTACGGACTGCCGTTCGACCGCAAGACCCTGCAGCCGTTCAAGCTCGGTGGAGCCGCCTGGACGGAGTACACGGTCGTGAACACCGGATTCACCCGGGTAGCCGAATTCGGCTTCCTCACCGATGCGACCGCGACGGAGCGGGCTGATGTCGCCCGGCGCTGTGTGGCGTTCGGTCCTGATGCGGTCTTCAGCCATCCCAGCCGGATCGCTGACCTCGTGGACCTGTTGCGCGACGGCGGCGTCGCATCGCTGCCGGTGCGTGTCGTGCGGACGTTCGGTGAGACCCTCACCCCGCCGGTCCGGACACTGATCGAGGCGTTCTTCGAGACGACAGTACGCGACCAGTACGCCCTCAACGAGGTCAGCACGGTCGCTGCCGAGTGCACCTCCGGACGGATGCACATCGATGCGGACCGCCTGTGGGTCGAACTCCTGGCACCCGACGGATCCCCTGCTCCGGCCGGAATGCCTGGCGAGGTGACGGTGACGAACTTCTTCAACACTGCCATGCCCTTCGTCCGCTACCGCACCGGAGACATCGCCGCCTGGTCCACAGACTCCTGTGACTGCGGCGACCCCGCACCGGTCCTCGGGCTGATCGCAGGTCGCGACCCCGGCCGCATCACTTTTCCAGACGGTACGGCGATCGACGCGCTGCGGGTCGTCCGCGCCCTCGAGCACGCACCGCTCAGCAAGGTGCAGGTCGTCCAGAACGAAACCGGCTTGGTAGTCCTCGCAGTACCGCTGCCGGCCGAACGCCGTATCGACTGGCAGTCCGACACGGCAGCCAAGGTCCACGCAGTGGTCGGGGACAGGCTGCAGGTGACAGTCCGCGAGGCGGCGGACTCCGACTTTCGGCGCAGTGGAAACCGTGAGAAGACACCTGCCTTCGTCTCACTGCTAGCGCCCTCGAACGGCCGACGGTGAATGCCGACGGCGGCCCGTTGCCCAACCACACCGTGAAGGAGGAAAGACATGGACAAGCTCGACCTGATCGAGAGCATCGAGGACGTCGTGCGCTTCGGCGACGTCAACGTCTGATCGAACGCAAGGCGAGGGACGGCGGGCCGGGGCGATGACTACTGTCCTGACCCGCCTACCCGCACCGATCGGTGCGGCACCGTCCTTGGCTCGGACCCCACTCCACGAGCTGGACCTGCCACCGCAGCGTCGCCTCGCTCTCGACCATGCCACTCTGCGACGGCTGACCACGACTCTGACCGGCTCGGCCACTGAGGCCGCCGTACGACTGGCCGCCCGGACCCCTGCCGACCCGGTCGACGCCCTGATCCACCTGCTCACTCGGAACCGTTTCCTCAAGGGATCCCGCAGCAACGCACCAGTCGAATCAGCCAGGCACCTGATCCGGCGCTTCGTCCAGCAGGGTGAGCCGGTCCCCGTCCTCCTGCGAGGCTTTCCGTTCAAACACCACGACAACCGTCTCAAGGCGGAAGGGCCGGCTCCGGACCTGGCCGAGACCGCAGCGTTCACCCGGCTGACCGAACTCGCGAGCGCGTACCGGCACGGCTATCCGCCAGGTCTCCACATCACCGTGCTGACCGACGGCGGCTACTACCGCCCGCGGCCGACTGCAGACCTCACGACGTACCAGCGACAGCTCGAGGCCCCGCAGGACGTAGTACTGGTGGCTCAGGCTGACGCGCTCCAAGCTGCGGCGCCGGATGCATGGGCGGAGCGCGGCGCCCTGCTTGCCGGCCTGCTGCCGGATCTGACTGCGCTGGCCGGAACTCATGACCCCATCGAGACCACTAGCCGGTTCAGACGGTCCGGCCTGGTCCCGGCCGACGGCGTACCGGCGTTTGACGCGCTCTTTCGTTCGCTGACCTACTCCGTCCCGGTTCCTGGGATTCCAGACGCCCAGTGGAGTGCCACGGTGCTCGGAGAGGTCCATCGCACCGACGCGCCGGGCAGTCTGGGCGAGGCGCGCCGAGCAGTGCTTCGGCAGGCACGACAGGACGCACTGCACTACACGGCGGTCGCGACGGCGGACCACCGGCTCGGCCTGTTCGCAGCGCTACCTCAGTTGCGACTCGCGAGCGGAGCGCCTCGTCCGGGAACCTTTGGCTTCAGCTACCTGGGTGGATCACTACTTCCATGGCACGGCAGCGGGTACGTCGACGAGCGGCTCCGCGTCGGGGTCGACTTCGCCGTCACCCTCCGTGCGGCGGGCTACGTCGCAGTCGGCCCAGCTGCCCAGCCCTACCTGTACGCCGCTCCAGCGATCTCCGAGCGTCTTGCCGATCCTGCTGCCCGCCTCGAGCTGCGACTGAAGTCGCGATGACCGCGGCCTTCCGGGCGTTCTGGCTGGCAGACACCACCAACCAGCTCGGTACGGCGATTCGGACCACGTCGCTCCCGCTGGTCGGCGTCACCGTGCTGGCGCTGTCTCCCTGGCAGATGGGTGTACTGACCGCAGCGGCGACCACCGCGTTCCTCCTCCTCGGCCTACCGGCCGGAGCACTCGTCGACCGCTGGCCTCGCCGCCGCCTGATGCTGATCGCGAACCTGACCAGAACATTGCTGCTGGCAACGATCCCGATCACCGGCTGGCTCGGTCTCCTCAGCTTCGGCCAGCTCGTCGGTACGGCGCTCCTGATCGGAGCCATGACCGTCCTGTACGACGTCGCCGGGCCTGCTGTGGTCCAGAGCGTCGTACCGCCGCAGCGCCTGACCGAGTCGAACGGTCGACTGCAGACGACCCAGGCCGGTGCCCGGCTCGCGGGACCGCCGCTGGCCGGAGTGGTCACCCAGTGGACCGATGCCGCCAGCACAACCGGCTTGTCCGCCGTCGGATACCTGCTGTCAGCACTGCTACTGCGGCGAGTGCCTGAAGCTCCTCGACCAGACCGCTCCGACCAGCACAGTTCGTTGCGAGCAGACGTGTTGGCAGGTCTCCGGTACACATTCGGGCACTCTGCGATCCGGGCGATCGCAGCGTGCGGAGCGGCGTACAACCTGTTCCTGAATCTCGGATTCGCCGTTCAGGTGTTGTTTCTCGCGGACCAACTGCGCCTTCCGGCCGCTTCGATCGGTCTGCTGCTCTCGGCGAGCGCTGCCGGGCAGGTGCTCGGTGCGGCCACCGCAGCCGCGTGGGGGCGGCAGTTCGGCGAGGTGCGGGCCCTTATCGTCGTACTGTGCCTGGCGCAGCCCTTCGCTCTGCTGCTACCGCTCGGCTGGCCTGCGTTCGCCACCGGCACGTTCGTGACCGGCTACGGAGTCGCGGTCTACAACGTGCTGCAGCTGAGCTACCGGCAACACGTCTGCCCGCCGGAGCTGTTCGGCCGGATGGCTGCGTCTACACGGGTGCTCACCTGGGGCGCGATACCACTCGGTGCGTTGGCCGGCGGCGGACTCGGTGAGTGGATCGGAGTCCGCGCAACGCTGTGGGTGGCTGCGATTGGAGGACTGCTGGCGCCAGCCTGCCTGTTGGCGTCGCCACTGCGGCGGATCCGCACTCTGACGGATCCGCCGGCGTCGGTCAGACCAGGCGGCGGTCGGTGGCCCAGCGGGTGAGCTCGTGCCGGTTGGAGAGCTGGAGCTTGCGCAGTACGGACGAGACGTGGGTCTCCACGGTCTTGACCGAGATGAACAGCTCGCGGGCCACCTCCTTGTAGGCGTAACCGCGGGCGATCAGCCGCAGCACCTCGCGCTCGCGCTGCGAGAGCCGGTCCAGGTCCTCGTCCACCGAGGCGATGTCGATCGCCCCGGAGAACGCGTCCAGCACGAAGCCGGCCAGCCGCGGCGAGAACACCGCGTCACCCTCAGCGACCCGGTTGATCGCGTCGACCAGCTCGGTCCCGCTGATGTTCTTGGTGACGTAGCCGCGGGCACCGGCCCGGATCACGCCGATCACGTCCTCGGCGGCGTCCGACACCGACAGCGCCAGGAACTTCACCTCGGGGTGCCGCTGGTGCACCTGCTTCATCACCTCGGTGCCACCGCCCCCTGGCAGGTGCACGTCGAGCAGTACGACGTCCGGCTCGGCCGCGACGATCGCCTTCACGGCGGAGTCGACGTCGTTGCCCTCCCCGACGATGTCGACCGACGCACCGATCTCACTGCGCACCCCGGCCCGGAACATGTCGTGGTCATCGATGACGACAACGCGCCTGCTGCTCATCTGTCCATCTCCAGTCGCACTTCGGTCCCTGTCTCCGGATCGGAGCGCACTGTCGCGCGTCCGCCGTGCCGTTCCATTCTGCCCATCACACTGTGCCGCAACCCGAGCCGGTCGTCCGGTACGCCGTCCACGTCGAAGCCCTGACCGCGGTCCCGGACGAACATCTCCGCCCGGTCGCCGTCCACCTCGACGAACACGTCGATCTTGGCCGCACCGGAGTGCTTGGCCGCATTCACCATCGACTCCCGCGCTGCCCGCACCATCGCAGACATTGCCTCGGTCAGCTCGCAGTCCCCGACAGTCACCACCTCGATGGGCACGCCATGGGAGTCCTCGACCTCCGCGGCGGCCCGCTTGGCGGCGCTGGCCAGCGTCTGGTCGGTCTTGTCGTCCTCTTCGTACAGCCAGGACCGCAGCTCACGCTCCTGGGAGCGGGCGAGCGTGGTCACCGCACGCGGGTCGTTGGCCTGCTTCTGGATCAGGGCGAGCGTCTGCAGCACCGAGTCATGGAGGTGCGCGGCCATATCGGCGCGCTCCTGGGACCGGATGCGCTCAGCACGCTCGGAGTTCAGGTCTCTGGTCAGCCGCTGCACCCACGGTCCGGCAATGACTCCGAGACCGACGACTGCGAGCAACAGAGCGATCAGTACGTCGCCCACCTGCGACAGCCGGCCGTTCTGCACCAGGAAGACGGCAACCGCCGTACCGCACAGGATCAGGCCGACGGCGAGCCGGATCAGCGACTTCGCACCGCCCTTGCCGAGCAGTACGCCGAGAACCGGGACGCGCACGCCCTTGGTCCACTCCGCCTTCTGCCCCTCGTCGGCCTGCCGCCAGATCAGCGCCAGACCGGTCCCCGCGAACACCAGCGGCCAGAACATCTTCCCGGCGATACCGATGCCTGCGACCTGCAGCAAGAGCAGTGCGGCGGCTCCGACGACCACCAGCGCGGTCACCTGCCCGCGGTTCTTCTCGCGCTTCTGCGCCTTCGCAGCGGCCACCGGAGGCAGCGGCTCGTCCGAACGCAGCCCGCTCCGGGTGTGCGCGGCCAGACCGGGCGCGGCCGGGGCAACCGGCGTACCCAGCGGCATCAGGAACCACAGCGCGGCATAGATCAGTACGCCCATCCCGCCGAAGACCGTGGCGGCGATCAGTACCAGCCGGACCAGAGTGTCCGAAATACCGAGGTGATCCGCCACGCCACCGGCCACACCGGCCACGACTCGCCCGTCGGTACGCCGATAGGCCCGGCGTACTGGAGGTAGCTCGTTCGGCCGGCTCTGACTGGGTCCCGGCTCCGGAGGTGGCGGAGCGGTGGCACCGGCGGCGGCCTGTCGGGCGGCGTAGGCGGCGTACGGGCCCTGGTACTGCTTCGGGCCCTCCGGACCCCAGCCTTTGTACCGCCACTGCTGCTCCTGGGCAGGCGCAGCCTCGGGTGGGGCCTCGGAGGTCCCACCCGTCGGCGCGGCGGAGGCTGGCTGACTCATCACCACGATCGTCACATGCCGACCGGGCCGACACCAGCAGGCTTGTCCCGGGCAGGCTCCTCAACAGGCCGCCCCGGCGGGTCAGGGTCGCCTCGGGGGAAACCCCGACCGGCCGCCCATCCGGGGGAGGTCAGGGGGCATCCCCGATGCCGTCCGGGCGGCCGAGGCGTCAGTATCGGTGTCATGGAGCAGAACTCGAGCGGACCCGGAGGGTTCGACCGCAGCCGCCTGCAGAACGTGCAGAACTGGCAACGCAGCCGGTCGGACCGGATGGTCGCCGGGGTGTGCGGCGGGATCGGCCGGGCGGTGGGCATCGACCCGGTGCTGATCCGCGTGGTGATGGCGGTGCTCATCATCAGCGGGCCCGGTGTCATCTTCTACATCGCCGCCTGGCTGCTGATGCCGGACGAGCGCAGCGACCGCTCCGCCGCGCAGGGCCTGCTCGGGGACCGCGTCCGCGCGGACCACCCGTGGCTGGGCCCGATCGTGGTCGGTGTGGCCGTGTTCATCGCCATCGCCACGATGTCGTCGTTCAACTTCGGCCGCTTCGTCCCCGGACCACTCATCGTGCTCGCGATCATCGGAGTGGTCGCCTACCACCGCAAGGGCGGCCGCCGCCAGAGCTGTACCGGGCAGAAGAGCCGGTCTGGCAGCTGGACGCACGGACAGCCCGGCTGGACTCAGACCCAGGGTCAGCGGACTCCCCAAGACACCCCCGCGGCCGCCCCGACCGCTCCTGCTGCGAGCGAGCGGCCGCAGGACCGCGTCAGCGAGCCGGTCCAGCCAGTCTGGACCGAAGCCGACCCACTCGGCCTGTACGTCGACGAGCCGCCGAGCGCACCTCCCGCCACGACCCGTACGCCGGAGCCACCGGCCAAGGGTGTCCGCGGCGTCAAGTCGATCGTCGTACTGCTCACGGGTGCTGCCATCGGCATCGCTGCGCTGGCCGGCGTCGGCACCTCCACCATGCTGATCCTCGGAGTGGTGGTCCTGGGCGCAGGCATGCTGCTGGGCGGTTTCGTCGGCCGGACGGCCGGACTGCTGCCGCTGGGCCTGCTGCTCGCGGCCGGTGCGGTGGCGAGCAACCTGTTCCCCAGTGTCCCGCGCAACTTCGCCGACGTGAACTACGTCGCGCCGGCCGGACAAGTCATCGACGCGACGAGTTCGACGTACAACTTCGACGCCGGGACTGTGCACCTGGACCTGACCAAGGCCACGTTCGCGCCCGGGGCCAAGGTCAACGTCCACGGGCGCGCCGGTGACGTGGTGGTGAAGCTGCCGCAGAACGTGGACGTCGAGGGACAGCTGAACGCGGAGCTGGGTGAGGTGGTCGGGCTGGACACCAAGCAGAGCGGCCATGATGCACAGTTGACGGTGAAGAACTTCGGAGTCGACCAGAAGGCCGGACCGGAGCAGGTGGTCCTGGACCTGGACCTCAAGCTCGGAACGATCAGAGTGGAGCGGGGATGAGCAAGCCGAAACCGGATGTGGCCGGCATCATCGCCGGAACCGTGCTGACCGGTGGCGCGACGATCTGGATGCTGAACGACCACGGTGTGCTGCAGACCAAGGACCTCGGCCTCACCGGCGCCCTGCTGCTACTCGTCGCGGGCATCATCGGTCTGGCCGCCTCACACCGCGGCTGATGCGGAAGGCAACGAGGGGTGGGCTAGTCTGAGATCCGCTCATCGGCGTTCCGGTGGGCCAGCTACCCGAGGGGCCCGGGTACATCGGGCCCCGTTGTCACAGGAGTTTCCGATGGTGCGCGGCACCGTGAAGTGGTTCAACGCCGACAAGGGCTACGGCTTCCTCGCCGTGGACGGCCAGGACGATGTCTTCGTCCACTGGAGCAAGATCGTCTCCGACGGCTACAAGACCCTCGAGGACGGCCAGCCCGTCGACTTCCAGATCATCGACGGACCGAAGGGCCGCGAGGCAGAGGCCGTCACCCCGGTCTGATTCGGACTGCGCCTGTCGGCGGCAACCGGTAACCTGACCACCTCACCGTGGGAGGGGTCCGAGACGTGACAGAGCCGGTACACGTGGTCCGGAGGCTGGAGCAGGCGCTGGCCGACGACGACTTCGCGTGGACGTTCGTGCTGGTCGGAGAGGACCAGACCGACAAGCTCGCCACCCTGACCGGTGATCTGCGTGGTCCGGTCTCGGAGACCGGCGACGGCAAGCAGATCACCTCCGGCTTCTCGTACTGGGGGATCGGCCCGACGATCGCCTGGGCGAACGCGACCAACGACCCGTTCTACCTGGTGATGAAGGCCGGCAGCGAGTCCTTCCAGCGGCACTGGCGCAAGGTCAGACCCCATGTGGACAAGGGCGGCTTCCACTTCGTCAGCCTCGGCATCGGGACCGGTGTGAAGGACCGGACGATCCTGGAGGACCTGCGCCGGCGCAATCCGGACATGTTCTACGTCCCGGTCGACATGAGCTCGGAGATGCTCCGGCTCGGCGCCCAGGAGTCGGTCCGCAGCGGCCACTTCCCGATCACCCAGGTGCTCCCGGTCCAGATCGACTTCTCGATCCGGGACAACATGTCCGAGCTGGCCCAGATGCTCAACCGGCTGGTCGGCGACGAGCCGCTGCTCTACAGCCTGACCGGCAACACGCTGGCCAACTTCGACGACGACGAGGACCTGCTGCAGTTGCTCACCGACGCGCTGCGGCCGCAGGACCGGCTGCTGCTGGAGGTGGCCACCACGATCCAGCTGGACGACCAGACCGCCAAGGCGGCCGCTGACGAGTACCACCAGACCAGAGCCTTCGCGGAGTTCGTCACCAGCGCACTGCGCTACAACACCGACCTGAAGATCGACAACGAGCAGGTCAAGTTCGTCGGCGAGATCGAGGACGACGACGCGCTGCTGGTGAAGGTGCTCTGGCAGAACGACACCCAGGAGCCGATCCGGATGGGACTGCCGGACCACACCGAGGTGGTGCTGCCGATCGGCGACACCATCCGCCTCTACACGACCCGGAAGTACTCCACCGCCCGGCTCAAGCGGCTCACCACCGCCTGCAAGCTGACGCCGGTGGAGGCGATCCAGTCCCAGTTCCGCTACATGCGCCGGCCGAACCCGTTCGGCCTCGAGCTGCTGCTGCTCGCCCCCGAATCCTCCGGCGAGCGCGGCCACACCCTGGCCGACGACATCTGGGCGCGCTGAGGCTCAATGAAAGGCTGGGCCGCCTACCGCCGTACGGTCGTCACGTCCGTCAGCTACGGCTTGCTCGGCTTGGCCTTCGTGCTGGGCGTGATCTGGTTCTTCTGGCCGGACAACTCCCGCTGGGAGCCCGCGGTGAACTCGCTGACCCTGGTCGCGGGCCTCACCGGCATCTTCGTCGAACGCCTGACGGCCGAGGCAGAGCGCCGTACCGAGGTGATCCGTGCGGTCACCGACGAGCTGCAGGAGAACACCCGCCTGCTGAACGACGCCCGCTTCTCCCCGGAGGCACCCACAACCCGACAGATCTACCCGCGGCTGGTGGTGTCGGCGGTCGACGCGGCGCTGGTCTCCGGCGCGCTCGGTCTGCACCGCGACGCCGAGCTGGTCGGCCAACTGCACCGCTGGCGCGACACCGTGCACCTCTTCAACCGCCGGCTCGACCTCACCGAGATCAGCACCTTCTCCGCGACCACCTCGGTTGAGGACCTGGGCGCCTTCCATCGGTCCCTGCATCGCAAGAACAGCTTCTTCACCAGCACACGCGATCAGCTGGCGGCCCTGGTCGCGCGGATGCCCCCGCTCTAACGGGCACGCCCGAAACCCTGCTCACGCCTGCCACAAGCGGCAATTCATGCCCACGGGTTGACTTAGTCATGCCTTCGGCGCTTACTTTCGGACAGGACCGTAAATACGGCACCCCCGGAGGAATCCCTTGCGCCCATTCCGCCCGCTCCTCGCCCTGACCCTCGCCACCGCGCTCGCTGTCACACCAGCGGTGCCCGCCACGGCCACCGACCCGCCGATCCATGCGGAGGCGGTGTCCCTCGGCGTACCGCTGTCCGACGTCCTGTTGATCGGCGGCACCGTCGCGCCCGGTCCAGGCGGCAAGACCGCGATCTGGAACGTCTCCACCGGCGGCCCGGCGTACCTGAACGCCATCGACCCGGTCACCGGCCACAGCCTGCTCTCCACGCCACTCCCCGGCGCCGAAGGCAGCTACGCGGTCGCTGCGACCCCGACCGGCACGATCTACGTCGGCACGTACAACAACGGCCACCTGTACCGGCTGCGGCCGGGTGCCACCACCGTCGAGGACCTCGGCCGCCCGATCGCGAGCGAGACCTTCGTCTGGCGGATCACCACCGACGAGCAGGGCAACGTGTACGGCGGCACCTACCCGAACGGGAAGGTCTTCCGGTACGACGACCAGACCGGCGCCGTCCGCGACTACGGCCGGGTGCTCGCGACCCAGACGTACGTGAAGAGCATCGGCTACGCGAACGGCAAGGTCTACACAGGCTCACTGCCCGACGCCCGCTTCACCGAGCTCGACACCACGACCGGCGCCATCACCGAGCTGCCCCCGCCACCCAACCTCGGCGACCCGAAGGGCAAGTCGGTCTACGACCTGAACGTCCGCGGCGGCCGCGTCTACGTCCGCGTCGGTACGGCGTTCCCCGGGCCGATGTACGTGTGGGACATCGCATCCCGGGCCTGGGTGGACGAGGTCCAGACCGCGCACGGCCTCGATATCTCCCCGCTCGATCCTGAGGGCAAGCTCTACTTCATCCAGGCCGGCGAACTGAAGAAGTACGACCCGGCCACCAAATCGCTGACCGGGACCGGCCTCACCTTCACCGGCCGGATCCAGAACGCGCGCGCGATCGGGTACGCCGACCTCGGACTGCCGGACTATCCGGGGACGAGCGTGGTCGGCACCCTGTGGCGTGGCGAGGAGTTCCGCTACAACCCGCAGACCGGCAAGTCGGAGATCTTCCAGACCCAGGTCCGGCGCGAGCCGATCGAGATCCTGTCCGTCTCCGGCGGCGCGAAGAGCGTCTACACCGGCGGCTATCTCAACGGCGGCATCTCGGCGACCGATCCGAAGACCGGCGCGACCACGTTCAACCGCTTCTCGCAGACCGAGGCCACCCTCGAGGCGACCGACGGTCGCGTCTGGGTCGGCACCTATCCGGAGGCCCGGCTCTACTCCTACGATCCGCGCCTGACCTGGAACAGTCCCGAGTACTCCCCCGGCCCGCCCGGCACTCCGGAGAACCCCAAGCTCGCGGTGAACCTGAAGCCCGAGGTACAGATGCGGGCCCGCGCGTTGGTCGAGGTGAACGGCCAGATCGCGGTCGGCACAGTGCCCGACGGCGACCGGCTCGGCGGCGCGCTCGCCTTCTACGATCCACGGTCCGGTGCGACCACGACGTACCGGAATGTCGTTCAGGACGAGAGCGTGTTCGGTCTGACCGCTCGTCAAGGAATCGTCTACGGCGGTACGTCGATCACCGGCGGACTGGGCACGACCAAGCCGACCCGCGAGTCCGGGACGGTGTTCGCGTGGGACGTCGCGACCAAGCGGAAGCTATGGGAAACGGTGCCCGTGGCCAAGGCTCCGTCGGTGTCGGGGGTGACGTTCGGGCCGGACGGAACGCTGTGGGGTGTGGCGAACAAAACCGTGTTCGCGATGGACCCGCGATATGGGACAGTTCTGAGGTCCTACGTCCTGGGGACGACCTCCCAGACCGGAGACATCGTCGCGACCAAGGACGGGGTGTACGTCAGCATCGACCTGAACAAGATCTACCGGATCGCACCCGGCGACCGGGCGAAGCCGAAGCTGTATCTCGAGCACCCGCACAAGCGGATCGCCGTACAGGGTGGTCAGCGGCTGGTCTTCAGCAACGGGCCCGAACTGTTCCGAGTCGATATCAGACGTTGACAGCAGAAATTCCTTCCCATTACTTTCGGTCCTGACCGTTATTGGGTCACTATCCAGGGGGTTGTGATGAAATCCACCGTTCGCCGTATCGCGGCGCCGCTCACCGCACTCGTCCTTGCCGCCGCTCTCAGCTCCTGCGGCGGCGGCTCCGACGAGGCCGGCAAGAAGAAGACCGTCACCCTCTGGATGTATCCGGTGATCGCCGACCAGGCCGCCAGTACGGCGTACTGGTCGAAGGTCGAGACCGACTTCGAGGCCGCGAACTCGGGGATCGACCTCAAGATCGAGCAGCAGCCGTGGGACAAGCGCGACGAGAAGCTCGCCACCGCCTTCGCCGGGAAGAAGGGGCCGGACACCGTGCTGCTGATCCCGGACCAGATCCCGCAGTACGTGAAGAGCGGTTCGCTGGAGCCGGTCGGTGACGTGGTCGAGGCCGACAAGGCCAAGTTCCTGCCGAACGCGATCCCCGGCCTGACGGTCGAGGGCAAGGTCTACGGCGTCCCGATCTACCACACCGTCACCACGACGATCTACAACAAGACCGTGCTGACCAAGGCCGGGATCAGCAAGCCGCCGGCCACCTGGGACGAGATCAAGGCGGCCGCGCCGAAGCTGAAGGCGGCCGGGTTCTCCACGCTCGACTACTCGGGCTCGCCCGAGGCCACGCTGAACCTGAACTTCTACCCGTTGCTCTGGCAGGCCGGCGGCAAGGTGTTCGCCGACGACGGCAAGTCCGTCACCTTCAACCAGGCCCCTGGCCTCGAGGCGCTGACCTTCCTGAAGACCCTGTGGGACGAGGGCGCGGTGCCGAAGAGCGCGCTGACCAACGGCAACGCGATCGACGACCAGCCGATCGGCAAGGGCCAGGTCGCGATGGCGTTCACCGCCACACCGGCCAACGCGGCCAGCGCCGCCAAGGCCTGGGGCGCCACCAACGTCGAGGTCGGCGCACCGCTGACCGGAGCCAAGCAGGTCGGCTACGGCATCCCCGGCGGCCTGTCGCTGAACGGCGCCTCGGAGAACCTGGCCGAGACGAAGAAGTTCCTCTCGTTCATGACCCAGCCGCCGCAGCTCGAGGCCCTGAGCAAGGCGACCGGCTACTTCACCCCGCGCACCGACGCCAAGGTGGAGGTCACCGATCCGCTGACGCTGAAGTTCGGCCCGGCTCTGCAGTACACCTACCCCGGTGAGCCCAACCCGGCCGCCCGCCAGATCATGTCGCTGCTGAGCGTCGAGATCCAGGCCGTGCTGACCGGCAAGAAGGCTCCCCAGCAGGCCCTCGACGACGCAGCCAAGCAGGCCAACGGCCTTCTGACGCGATGACCCAGGTCGGCGCCGACCGCAGCTCCCGCGTCCGCCGGCCCCGACCCGCGCCGCTCAGGGGGCGGCACGGTCCGCGGCGGCGGGCGTGGGTCGGGCTGGTGTTCGTGGCGCCGATGCTGGCCCTGTTCCTGGCCTTCCGGTTCCTGCCCACCCTCGGCGCCGTCTGGCTGTCGCTGACCGACTACAAGATCAGCGGCCGCTGGGAATTCATTGCCTTCGACAACTACACGCGGCTGCTCGGCGACGACCTGTTCCACCAGAGTCTGCTGGTCACGCTGACCTACACGGTGATCTTCGTTCCGTTGACCGTGCTGCTTTCCCTCGGTACGGCGTTGCTGCTGCAGCAGGTGGTCTGGCAGCGCGGGTTCTTCCGGGGCGTGTTCTTCCTGCCGTACGTGACCAGCATCGTGCTGGCCGCCGTCATCTGGAAGTGGATCTACGACGCCCAGGACGGACTGCTCAACGCCGTACTGGGGCTGGTCTCGATCGGCCCGATCGACTTCCTCGGGTCGGACCACTCCGTACTGGCGTCGATCGCGGTCACGTCGGCCTGGAAGGGGTTCGGCTACTCGATGCTGATCCTGCTCGCCGGTCTGCAGGCGGTGCCTAAGTCGTACCTCGAGGCCGCGATGATCGACGGCGCCTCGGCCTGGCAGCGGTTCCGCTACATCGTGCTGCCACAACTGCGGCCGGTGCTGTTCTTCGTGCTCGTGATCGAGACGATCAGCGCGTTCCAGGTCTTCGACGCGATGTACGTGATGACGGGCGGCGGTCCGGTCCGGGCCAGCTACTCGCTCGTCTACTTCCTCTACGACAGCGGTTTCAAGTTCTTCGACTTCGGCTACGCGAGCGCGATCGGCATCATGCTCTTCTTCATCGTGCTGGTCATCTCGCTCGTCCAACGCCGGCTCGTCGGGAGGGACGACTGATGGTGAACCTCCTCGACCGCCCCCCAGTTCGCCGTACGGCGTCCTCGTCGGCACGCCGCCGTACCGGGCGACCGGCGGCCCGCCTGACGCTGCCGACCCTGCTCGCGTTGACCGCGATCATCACCGTGCTGCCGTTCGTCGCGATGGTGCTCGTCGCCTTCGCACCGCCGAGCGGACAGACCTTCCCGGACGCCTTCTACCCGTCCCGCTGGACCTTCGACAACTTCTCGCGGGTCCTCTCCAGCTCCGACATCCCGCGCTGGACGGTCAACTCACTGCTCTACTCACTCGTGTCGGTCGTCTTCGTCCTGCTCTTCGCCGCGATGGCCGGCTATGCGTTCGCGAAGAAGCGCTTCCCCGGTCGCGAGCTGATGTTCTGGGCCTTCCTCGCCACCCTGATGGTCCCCTTCCAGGCCACGCTGATCCCGTCGTACATCCTGGTCTCGCGCCTCGACTGGGTCGACAGCTACTGGGGCCTGATCATCCCGACCCTGGCCAACTCCCAAGCCGTCTTCCTCCTCCGCCAGTTCATCGGCCAGCTCCCCGACGAACTCTTCGAAGCCGCCGAGATCGACGGGGCGCCGGAGTGGAAGATCTTCACGATGATTGTGATGCCACTCATCCGCCCCGCCCTTGCCACCCTGGGAATCTTCGTCTTCCTCTGGCACTGGAACGACTTCCTCTGGCCCCTCGTCATCGGCCAGTCCGGCAACATGCAAACCCTGACCGTAGGCCTGGCCACCCTCCAGACCCAGTCAGTCCCCATCAACCAGATCATGGCCGGCGCCACCATCACAGTCGTCCCCAGCCTCCTGGTCTTCGGGCTGTTGCAGAGATACCTGACCGACAGCATCACCATGTCCGGCCTGAAGGGGTGACACCGGCTTAACCCGGCTAACGTCCGAACGATCGCAGTACGTCGTCGGCGTGTTGTTCGGACGTTAACCGCCGCCCGCCTCCGGCGGCCACTGGCGAAGGTCGAGGCGCGGCCGCGTGGGTCACGGGTGGCCCCCTCCACTGATGATCGCCGAGAGCAGGCCACGCACCGCCGGCACCCGAGGGTTGCGTCGACCGAAGTAGACGGCGTTGGTGAGCAGTACACCAACGTCTCCGGTGTGCGGCGCGAGGCAGATCGTGGTGCCGGTGAATCCGTCGTGGCGGACCAGGCGACCGTCTCGGGAGACCCACCAGCCGAGCGCGCGGTAGCGGTCGTCGGCCCATTCCGCGACCGGCGTCTGCGAGAGCCGCAGGAAGTCGGGCGCGAGCCGCAACGAGGGATCGTCGCCCACGACGAGACCGGCGTACCGGCTCAGGTCGCCCAAGGTACTGAAGGCCCCGGCGTGGCCGGCGACCCCACCGAGCCACCGGGCATTCTCGTCGTGAACGACGCCGCGCAGTCGGCCGACCTCGCCGCCTATGTGCTCCGTTGGGAGCGATCCGCCCTGAGGGGACGCCCGCGTCGAGCGGTTTGAAGTGAGTGCCTCCGAGCCCCAGCGAACCCCACCACTCGCGCGCGACGACTTGGTCGAACGGCTCGCCGACGACGCTCTCGACCAGCCAGCCGAGCACGATGTATCCCCGGTTGAGGTACTGAGCCGGTACGGACGGACGGTCCACCGGCTCGGCCGAGAGCACCCCGGTGCGGATCGCTCCCGGCTCCTCGCCGTACTGCGAGAGCCACGTGGACGCCGGTAGCTGCGTCCGGTGAAGCAGGAGGTCGGCCAGGGTGTGCTCGGCCCACCCCGGGTGGACGTTGGGGAAGAAGCGTGAGACCGGGTCCTGGAGTCGCACCGACCCGTCAGCGACCAGCCGTCCCATCACTCCCCAGGTCGCGACGACCTTGGTGAGGGAGGCGATGTCGTAGACCGTGTCTCGGTCGGGGCTGCGGAGCCGGCCTCGTCGTCGAGCGTGCCGCCAAACAGCTCGACGGTTTCCCCGCCCGTCCGGAGCATTGCGGCGTAGCCGGGCGTCACGCGGTCGGTGACCAGCGCCTCAAGAGCGACCCGCAGTTGCTGAATGTCCGGTCGGCTCACGGGGTCGCCGCCACTGTGGCCGGAAAGAGCGCACCGACATGCCGCGAATAGCGCACTTCCATGGAACCTGAAACCTCCCACTGCTGTCGGGCTACCCAGAGTCGAACTCAAGGACGTCGCCCCGGGCGGGCGAGATTATCAGGCAGGGGCGGCTGAACAGTTACTCCTTGAGCAGCTGAAGTCCGAGCGGCGTCATCATCTCGCCGATTGCTGTGCGGACCTCACCCGGCACGCATATCTCCCGGTAGGCGTCGGTAAGGACATGTAGAGGTGAGGCCGTTGAGCGGGCCGACGGTGCCGGCGGGGCGTGGGGCGGCACTACTACATGTCGTTCGCGACACGTAGCCGGTCAGAGATCCGAAGAACTCGAGCGCAGGCTGTGCCTTAGTGGAGGAGTCTCCCGAAGGTGCTGAGATTCGCCGGATCTTCACCTTCCAAGGCCAGGTGAACCGCCGGCACTGATCAACTGTCGGTCGCGTCGCTCCCCGCGCCTGAGTACATCCAACACATGCCAGTTGGTCAGTGCCACAGGTCCGCCCCGATGCCGACATCCGACCCACCGCCCGGCTCCCCCTCCCAGACCAGTTCAGCAGGCCGCGCGCGTGCGCGGAGCGAGGGTGTTAGTTGTAGTAGCCGTCGATGGGGACGCGGGCTTCGTCGAACAGCGACGGGCCGGATTGCGGGACGGCGGGGAAGCTGCCACCGGTCTTCAGCCCGTTGAGCTGGTCGCCGGAGAGGGCGTAGACGACGTTGCCGAGGCCGGAACGGGCTAGGGCGCCGGTGCACATTTCGCAGGGTTGGCAGCTGGTGTACATGGTGGTGGCTGCGGCTACGTCGGCGGGGAGTTCTTGGGCGGCCCAGACGGCTAGCTTCAGTTCGGGGTGGTGGCTGATGTTGGATTCGGTGATGCTCGTGTTCTGGGCTTCGGCCAGGACGGTGCCGTCGGGGCCGACCAGGAGGGAGCCGAAGGGTGGGTTGCCGGCCTCGCGGGCGGCTGCGGCCAGGGCGATGGCTTGGCGGAGGAAGGTTTCGGGCGAGGTCATGTGAGCTCCTGTCGAAGGGTGGCCAAGGCTTGCCAGGCGGTTTCGGGGTGTTCGGTTTCGGCGGGGTCGCCTTGGAACGGATCCAGTACGACGCTTGTCGCGCCGAGCTCACGCAGTACGTCGAGATCGGCGACCACCTGCTCGAGTGAGCCTTCGCCCGCGACCCGTGTCTCCTCGGCCAGCGGCTCATCGGTGAGCCGGAGCAGGATCCGCGGTGCGAACGCAGGCACCGGTCGACCCTCGGCCGCAGCGATCTCCGCGAGCCGATCAGTTGCCGTGCGCAACCAGTCGATCCGTTCCCGGAGCGGGTGCCAGGCATCGCCGAGCAGCACGGTACGCCGCAGCGCCGCCGTACTGCGGCCGCCGACCCACAAAGGAATGCGCCCGGCGCCGTAATCATCAGAGTCAGCCCAGGCCGCACGCAACGACGTCAGCAGCTCGTCCGTTGCGCGACCACGCCGCGCATGCTCGGCGCCGAGCGCCTCGAACTCCTGCCGGGCCCAACCGGCACCAACCCCGAGCACCAACCGACCACCACTCAGCTGGTCGAGGTTGGCCGCCATCCGCGCGACGAGCAGCGGGTGCCGGTAGCCCGCGATCAGCACCGTCGTACCGAGCCGCACGCGCGACGTGATCCCCGCGAGCCAGCTCAATGTGGTGAACGGTTCGTAGAACGGCGCCGGGTACTGCTCGGCAACATCCGGCGTGATCACCACATGGTCGGACACCATCAGCAGGTCGTACCCGAGCCCCTCGACGACCTGCGCCCACTCGCGCAGCCGTGCCGGATTCGTACCGGGCCCGAAATTCGGGACGTTCACGCCGATTTCCACGCCGCCAGGCTATCCAGGCAGGGGTCACACCTTGAAGAGATTTCTCCCGGCAAAACCTGCCTCGCGCCGGGAATTCGCCGGTAGATTCACCTCATGACCGAGACTCTCGATCCGATCGACTGGGCGGTGCTGACCGAGCTCCAGGCGGACGCCCGGCTGTCGCTCAGCGAGCTGGGCCGCCGCGTCAACCTGAGCGCCTCGGCAACCACCGAGCGGGTACGCCGACTGGAGTCGCTGGGCGTCATCACCGGCTACCGCGCGGACGTCGACCTGGCGAAGGTCGGCTACCCCGTGCTCGCCGTCGTACGGCTGAAGTATCCCGGCAACAAGCACGAGCCCCTCAAGCGGCTGCTCGCCGAGCGCGGCGAGTTCCTCGAGTGCCTGCGCACCACCGGCGACGACTGCTACACCCTCAAGGTCGCCGCCACCTCGATGCCGCACCTCGAAGAACTCGTCAACGAGCTGACCGAGTTCGGCAGCACAACCACCAACCTCGTCTACTCCCAGACCCAGCCCTACCGCGGCCCGAGCAGACCTAGTTGAGCTCTCCGAAGGCTTCGATCGCGCGCAGGGCGTCCGTCTGAGACATGCCGGGCGGCTGGATCCGGAGAATGATGCCGTCGGCACCCATCTCCTCGTAGTGGGCGATCCGCTCGGCGCATTCGGCCGAGGATCCGATGACGCTGCGGTCGACGATGTCATCCCAGCCTTGGGTGTAGCGGCTCGCGTCGGCCGAGGTCCGCTTCCACCCGGTGTAGGCGTCGTACAGGTCGCGCAGCGGCTCCTCCAACGCCTTCCGGGCGTCCTGCGAGGTTGGGGCGGCGTAGCCCTCCCGGCACAGAATGACCTCGGCGCCGAGCGTGCCTTCGCCGCGCGGATACCCCTGGTACTCCGCGATCTTCGCCGGCAGATCGGAGTCCAGCTCGTTGAACGACGTCGTCCACCCATCACACGTCCGGGCGGTCCGCTCCAGTACGGCGGACACTCGGCCACCGTTCCACAGTCGGGGCCGCGGCGACTGCACCGGGCGCGGCGACAGGTAGGCGTCCTGGATGCTCGTGAACCGACCCTCGTACGTCACCGAATCCGACGTCCACAGCTTCGTGACGATCTCGAGGCACTCCTCGAACCGCGCGACCCGCTCGCGCTGCATCACGCCGTACAGGGCGAACTCCTCCGGGCGGTACCCGAGCACGAAGCCGGCCGTGACCCGGCCACCGGAGAGCACGTCCAGATGCGCGAGGGTTTCAGCCAGTACGACGGGCTGGTACAGCGGTGCGACAATGCCCGCGGTGGCGATCCCGATCGTCGACGTGTGGGCGGCCAGCCAGGTCATAGAGGTGAGGATCTCGTGGTACCCGGGCCGGTGCAGATGCCGCTCTCCCAGCACCACCCACTCGAATCCGGCCTGCTCGGCCAGCCGCGCCTGCTCGACCGCGTCGGCCAGTTGCGGCCGCTCGCCGTCGGTGCCGTACAGATTGAGATACAGACCCAGCCGCATCGGGGAGCCACCTTCCGTTGACAGAGAGCACTCGGGGTATTTACGGTCTTGACCGTAAGTCCTTTTGCGTCGGAATGCGACCCCTAACCGCCTGAAGGTGTCCCTAAGGAGCCGACCTTGACTGTTCTATCGCATCCGGTCGGCGTTCCTGCCGGCACCGGATCGGCGCCGATCAGCGCGATCCGGACCCGTGTGGTGAGCGCGCCGTACCGTCGGCCGTTCCAGATCAGCAGTGGCGTCAGTACGGATCTGATCAGCCTGGTGGTGGAGATCCATACGTCCGACGGCGCGGTCGGGATCGGCGAGACCTCACCCATGACCGCGTACACCGGGGAGACCCTGGCCGGTGTCACCGCCGCGATCGAGGAGCACCTCGCCCCGGCTCTGATCGGCCGTGACCCGCTGGACCGGGCCGGTGCGCATGTGGTGATGGACGCGGTCCTGCGCGGCCAGCACGTGGCCAAGTCCGGCCTCGACATCGCCCTGTACGACCTGGCCGGCCGTCTGAGCGGCTGGCCGGTGCATGCGCTGCTCGGCGGCAGTATCCGTAGCCGGGTGCAGACCGCCTGGGTGGTGGGCCTCGGCACGCTCGACGAGATGGCTGCGGAGGCCGCTGAGTACTCCGCCCGTGGCTTCCAGCATCTGAAGCTCAAAGGCGGCCATGACCCGGCCAAGGACCTCGAGCTGATCCGTGCGGTCCGCGCAGTGATCCCAGCCGACACAGAGGTGTGTCTGGACGCCAACGAGGGGTACGACGCGACTACCGCGCTGCCGTACCTCGCCAAGATGACTGCGGCCGGTCTGAACCTGCTGGAGCAACCACTGCCCCGCTGGGACCTGGCGGGGATGGTGCGGTTGCGAGAGCGGCTCGACGTCCGGCTGATGGCCGACGAGAGCATGCACTCGCTCCACGATGCACTGGAGATCGTACGGCGCGGCGCGGCCGACGTACTGAACATCAAGATCCTCAAGGTCGGCGGACTGCACCGGGCGCTGCAGATCGCCAATCTGGCCGAGGCTGCGGGGCTGGCGGTGAAGGTAGGCTCGATGCCGGAGCTGGGCGTCGCCACGCTGGCCGCAGTCCACCTGGCGGCCGCCGTACCGGGTGCAACTGTCCCGGCCGACCTGGTCGGCCCGCTGCTGGTCGAGGAGGACCCGCTCGCTCCGAGTGTGTTTGCCGACTGCAAGGGCTGGATCGACGTACCCACCCGACCCGGCCTCGGCCACGACGTCTGAGAGGTCTCATGCATCCCCTCGTCGAACAACTCCGCGGCACAGTGCTCCCTGCGGTCTTCACTCCGATGGACAGCACCGGAGTCATCGCGTACGACGCTCTGTCCGCGTACGCGGGTGCTATCGCGGGCCAGGACATCGGCGGGATCGCGGTCTGGGCCCACACCGGCCGCGGGCTCTACCTGAGCGCAGCAGATCGGGCAAAGGTGCTGGAGACGTGGCGGCAGGCGACTGCGGCTCCGATCGTGGCCGGAGTCGGCGTACCGCGGTCAGAGTCCCCGCAGAGCCTGCGGGACGCCGCAGACCTGACTGTGGCAATGGCTCTGCAGGCTGCCGACGCCGGAGCGGATGCAGTGATGGTCTATCCGCTGGCTGGCCTGGCCGAGCTGCCGGACGGGCATGCGCAGGCCGTGAAGCTGCATGAGCGAGTGGCTGTGGAGAGTGGCCTGCCACTGGTCGGTTTCTACCTGCACGGCGAGGCCGGCGGCTACCCGTACCCGCCAGAGCTCATCCGGGACCTTCTGAGCCTCGATGCGATGCTCGGGGTCAAGACGGCGACGCTGGACCGAGCCATCGGGACTCAGGACGCAATCTGGGCCGGGCGGGACACCGGCAAGCTGCTGATCACGGGTGAGGACCGCATGTACGGTCCGTCATTCATGTGGGGCGCAGATACGGCCCTGGTCGGTATCGCGTCCGCACAGGTCGAGCTGTCGGTCGCCGTACTGCGAGCTTGGCAGGCAGGCGAACACAGCGCTTTCCTGACCGCATCCGACCGGCTGGATCGCTTCGCCGCGGCGACGTTCTACGCACCCATCGAGGGCTACGTGCAGCGGATGATCTGGGCAGCCGTCTGGGAGGGTCTGCTCCCCGAGGAGGCGGCGCACGACCCCTACGGCCCGGCCCTGCCCAGCACCGAGCGTGAGCTGGTGATCAGGACGCTGGAGGCACTGCAGCTCGACAAGTGAGGTGGCGCGCTCCCTCCATCGCTCCACCCGCACCTCGTCCGCTGCGCGACCACGGTCACCTTGCGGTAATTATGGTCTTGACCGAAACTAAAAGACTCTGCTTCGATCGTCAAGTGTTCGGCCCACCCTGCATTACAGTGCGTGGCATGGGGGTGTCCTGATGGCAGTCGTGGTCGGCGTTGTCGGGCCGGAGGACGTCGTGCAGCGGGTGATCGCGACCGGTCCGCCGAGCGGTGCGACCCTGCTCCCGCTCTCCTACCGGCACGAGACCGAGACGGTCGAGCTGGTCGAGCAGTCCCAGGAGAAGGTCGACGCGCTGCTCTTCACCGGCATCGTCCCGTACACGATCGCCACCGAGGCCGGAGCCGTCGACCGCCCTGCCATGTATGTCTCGTACGACGGCGCCACGCTCCTGCGCGCCCTCGTCGAGCTGCTGCGGCTCGGGCACAACGTCACCCAGTTCTCGATCGACACGCTCCGGCGCAGCGAGGTGCTGGAGACCCTGATCGAGGCCAAGCTGCCGACCGACCAGATCCAGGTGCTGCCGTACCGTCCCGGCCTGACCTCGGACGACATCGTCACCTTCCACCGCACTGCGCGCGACAAGCACGACACGAAGATCGCGATCAGCTGCCTGGGTTCGGCGTTCCACCTGCTCGAGAACGAGATGCCCTCGGTCCGCCTGGTCCCGTCGCGCTACTCGATCCGCTCCACCCTGCAGGCCCTCGTCCTCACCACCAGCGGCCAGCATGTCGGCGACGCCCAGGTCGCGCTCGGCATCGTCGATCTCCCCGAGCCCGACGACGCCCTGGCCGGCGACCTGATCACGCTTGGCGGCAGCCTCGCCCTGCTCCCCGACGGCCGGTACCTCGTCGTCACCACCCGCGGCCTGCTTGAGCAGGCGACCGAACAGTTCACCCGGATGCCGCTCCTCGATCACCTGGCCGCGCGGCACAGCACGGCGTACGTCGGATTCGGTATCGGCCGCACCGCCGCGGAAGCAGAAGCCCTGGCCCGCCGCGCGGTCGGCCGGGCCGGCTCGATCGGCACTGTGGCCGGCGTCGTCTCGATGTCCGACGACGTCGAGATCGTCATCGAACCCTCCGGCGACCAACCCGCCATCCCCCGCGGCACCGAAAGCCTCCCCCTGCTGGCCCGTCGAGTCGGCCTCAACCCGGCCACCCTCGCCCGCATGCGCGAGCTCACCGCCAAGAACCCCGACGGCCTGACCACCCAAGACGTAGCCGACCACCTGGCAGTCCAACTCCGCACCGCCAGACGCGTGTTGAAGCGCCTAGAACGAGCCGGCCTGGCCGACCCGATCGCCACCCAACAACACGGCCGAACCGGCCGGCCCCCCACCATCTACGCCATCCGCCTCTAGCCCCTTCTTCCCTCCCGTCCCCCCGGCGCTGCCATCTCATGGGTTCGGGTGGCGACGGGTCAGGGGGTGATGATGGTGACGCCGGCGGGGGTGCCGGTGCTGAGGGCGGCCAGGGCGGCGGGGGTTTCGTCGAGGGTGATGGTGCGGGCGATGAGGGCTGCGGGGTTGAGGTTGCCTTGGGCAACTTGGGCGAGCATCTCGGGGTAGGCGTGGGCGGGCATGCCGTGACTGCCTAGCCACTGGAGTTCCTGGCCGATCAGGCGACCGACATCGAGCTGTACGCCGTCGGGCAGCAACCCGATCTGCACGTGCCGACCGCGCGGCCGGAGCACCCGCAACGCCTGCTGGACAAGGTCGTTCGAGCCCAACGCATCGAACGTGACATGCGCACCGACATCACCCACCTCCGCGGTCGTCTCTACTGCGCCGTACTGGCGGGCCAACTCCAGCGCGGCCGGGTTCGTGTCGACCGCGATCACGTGCGCACCGACCGCGGCAGCGATCATCACCGCTGACAACCCGACCCCGCCACAGCCGAAGACGACCACGGTCTCGCCGGCCTGGACCTTCCCGACCTGCCGGACCGCCCGGTACGACGTCGCAAACCGGCAGCCGAGCCCAGCCGCCGTACCGAAGTCGAGCTCGTCGGGCAGCCGCACCAGATTCACCTGCGCATACGGAATCGCGACGTACTCCGCGAACGACCCCCAGTAGTTGAACCCCGGCTGCAACTGATTCGGACACACCTGCTGATTGCCCGCCAAGCATTCGGAGCACGATCCACACGCGCAGATGAACGGCGTGGTCACCCGATCCCCGACCTGCCACCCCTCGACCCCAGCACCCACCGCCGCAACAGTCCCGGCCAACTCATGCCCAGGCACATGCGGCAGCACGATGTCCGAGTCATGCCCCATCCACCCGTGCCAATCACTCCGGCACAACCCGGTTGCCTCGACCTTCAGCACCACGGAACCCGCCATCACCTCCGGCTCCGCAACCTCCCGCACCTCAGGCACAACGCCGTACTCCGAAATCACCACAGCGCGCATAACCATCCCCATCGCTAGGATCCAGCAGTGACACCTGAGCCGCTGTGGCAGCAGTATGAACGATCCGTCCACAAGGTACTGGCCGAGTTCGATCCCGCCGCGACCGTCTTGCACGATCGACAGCTGGACGGTCGATTGAGCGGCGCGAAACGACAGGTTGATATCTGGGCGTCGGGCTCGGTGGCCGGCGCGACGGTCACCATCGCCATCGAGTGCAAGCGTTACCGGCGCGCCGTTGGCATCGGCACGGTCGACGAGTTCGCCGGCAAGTTGCAGGACCTCGACGTCGATCGCGGCATCCTCTACTCGTACTCAGGGTTCACGCAGGCCGCGGCCAACCGAGCCGCGAACTCGTGGCCACCGAAGATCCAAGCAGTCGAGCTCGAGCCGCCTGTTCTCCCGAGCGGTCAGTTGTCGGAGGCTGCCGAGCGTGCTGCTCCAGGAGAACCGGCGTTCATGGATCACTACGCCGCGCTGCCAGCGGAGCTCACCTCCGAGCGCATCATCCGATTCCTCGTGCACGGCGAGTGGATCGGCAGTTGATCAGACGAACGCGATCGGCTCAACCTACGCAGAACTCGTTGCCCTCCGGGTCGAGCATCACGACGTGACCTAGCTCGGAGCCGTAGAGCTCCTCGCGCACCTGAGTCGCGCCCAGCTCCACCAGGGCCGCGGCCTTGGTGCGCATCTGCTCGGCGGACGCGGCATCGCGCTCGCCGGGACCGGCAACCCGGATGTCGATGTGCAGCCGGTTCTTCGCGGTCTTCGGCTCGGGCACCCGGAGGAAGCCGATCGCCGGCAGCTCGTCGTCAGGATCGATGATCGACGTGTTGTCGGGACTGTCGAAGCCGGGCTCGATCACGTAGCCGAGCGCCGCGGCCCAGAATCTCGCCAAGGAGGCTGGGTCCGCGGCGTCGCGGCCGATCGTCCATTTCGTCGCCATACCGGCGACGGTAGTACCTGTTCCGGACGTTCTACCGCCGGAATGCTCAGCCGCCGGCCACGGCCGGGATGATCGAGACCTGGCCGCCGTCCTTGATCGCGGTCTGCAGCCCCTCGGCGAAGCGGACGTCGTCGTCGTCGACGTACACGTTCACGAAGCGGCGCAGCTCACCGGACTCGTCCAGCACGCGGGACTTGAGCCCCGGGTACGACGCGTCGAGCGAGTCGAGCACCTCGGTGAGGGTCGCGCCCTCGGCGGACACCTCGGAGACGCCCTGGGTGTAGGGCCGGAGGATGGTCGGGACGCGGACACTCACACTCACTGCAGGCCTGCCTTCACGAAGGCGTCGTACGACGCGGGGATGGTCACCTTCGGGCCGACCCGGTCGGCCACCGCGTCGAGCGTCTTGAGCCCGTCGCCGGAGTTGATGATCACCGTCTCCGCGTCGGGGTCGATCTGACCGGTCTCGATCAGCTTCTTCAGCGTCGCGACGGTCACCCCACCGGCGGTCTCGGTGAAGATGCCCTCGGTGCGGGCGAGCAACTGGATGCCGTCGACAACTTCCTCGTCGGAGACGTCCTCGATGACACCACCGGTACGGCGGGCGACGTCCAGCACGTACGGTCCGTCGGCCGGGTTTCCGATGGCGAGCGACTTCGCGATCGTGTCCGGCTTGACCGGCTTCACCACGTCGTGACCGTCGCGGAACGCCTGCGCCACCGGGGAGCAACCGGTCGCCTGCGCGCCGTAGATCTTGTAGTCGGTGGCGTCGACCAGCCCGAGCTTGCCGAGCTCGGTGAAGCCCTTGTCGATCTTGGTCAGCTGCGAACCGGACGCGACCGGGATCACCACCTGCTGCGGGATCCGCCAGCCGAGCTGCTCGGCGATCTCGAAGGCGAGCGTCTTGGAGCCCTCGGAGTAGTACGGGCGGACGTTGACGTTGACGAACGCCCAGCCCTCTTCCTCACCGGCGATCTCGGAGGCCAGCTTGTTCACGTCGTCGTAGTTGCCGTCCACGGCCACCAGCGTCCCGCCGTACACAGCGGTGGTGATGATCTTGGGGCGCTCGAGGTCCTTCGGGATGAAGACGACCGAGCGGATGCCGGCCCGGGCGGCGGCCGCGGCGACGGCGTTGGCCAGGTTGCCGGTGGAGGGGCAGGCGAAGACCTTCATGTCCAGCTCGCGGGTGGCGCTGAGCGCGGTCGCGACGACCCGGTCCTTGAAGGAGTGGGTCGGGTTGCCGGAGTCGTCCTTCACCCAGAGCTTGCGCAGCCCCAGCTCGCGGGCGAGGTTCTGCGCGTCGATGAGCCGGGTGTAGCCGGGCTCGGTGTTCGGGAAGCTGGCCACGTCGACCGGGACGGGCAGCAGCGGCTGGTAGCGCCAGATGTTCTTCGGGCCGGCCTCGATCTGCTCCCGCGTGATGGTCGGAAACTCGTAACCGACCTCGAGAGGACCGAAGCACTCCATACAGGCGTAGAACGGGCCGAGCGGCGACTTCGCCCCACAGGCGCGACAGCTCAGGTGCGTTCCGTTGCCGAAGGCACCTTCACGGATGGTGTGGGCGGCGGTGGCCAGGCTCATGGCTGAGGTTCCCCTCTCATCTTCCCCGCGAACACCGGATCTCGATGGCGGGACGGATTTGGCACCGTTCCACCGTGAGTGGCCCCGGGTGGGGTCTCGACGGGGAGGGTTGCCGGGACTTCAACGGGCCGTTTCCCTCAGTCCCTCTGGATGAGCTGCCCCGAGGTTACCCAATCGGGTCCGGATCGCGCCCTCCGACTTCCAGCATGCGAGACGGCGTCTCATATTCGCCGTTCGAGGAATCTCATCACCGGGGTGGCCGCGACCCCGTGCAGGACGACGCTCAGGACCACCGTGAAGCCGAGGGTCGCCCACAGCCAGGGCAGCTCGGACCGGAAATGCATCCCGACCGCCGCGAGGTAGTAGATCGAGGACACGCCCCGCACGCCGAACGCCGCTGTCGCCCACGCCTCGGTCCGGCTCAGCCCGCTCCTGATGAGCGACAGCCGACCCAGAACCGGCCGTACGACGACCACCAGCAGTACGCCGATCAACACCCCGCTCCAGGTAAGCGGCTTGAGCAGCCCAGCGGTCACGGCGACGCCGAGAAGGAGCAGCACGCTCCAGGTCAGAATGTGTTCGAGCTCACCGATGAAGTCGTGCAGCTCGTTGTGGAAGTCGTGACTGCGTTCGGCGGCGCGGAGGGTGAGCGCGGCCACGAAGACCGCGATGAATCCGTACCCGTGCGCCACCTCGGTCAGGCCGTAGACACCCAGCGTCATCGCAAGCGCCAGCACGGGCTCGCGGGCATCCGCCAGCCGGAGACTTGCCGCCCGCGCCGAGAAAGTCATCCGGCCGAGCAGCCAACCCGCCCCGAAGCCGACGGCAACCCCGATGACCGTCTTGCCGACGACATCCCAAGCGATCCACTCCACCGGCGAAAAGTTCTTGGTCACAAGGAAAACCGCGAGGTAGACGAGCGGAGCGGCCAATCCGTCGTTCAGACCCGCCTCAGAAGTCAGAGCGAACCGTACGTCGTCCTCCTCGTCCAGCTCGGCGTCCTCGCCGGTACTCGGCCCGCCCACCTGCACATCCGACGCGAGCACGGGGTCGGTGGGCGCCAGTACGGCCGCGATCAGCAGTGCGGTCGCCGGTGCGAGGCCCAGCAACCAGCCCACTCCGGTCAGTGCCGCGACACCGGCCGGCATTGCGATGAACAGCAGCCGCCACGTCGCGCCCCAGTGCAAGAGGCTGATCGGCCGGTCGATGGCGAGGCCTACACCCATCAGCGCGATGATCACCGTCAGCTCGGCCAGATGTTTGGTGATCTCCGGCTCGGCGATCGGACTGAGGTGCGTCCGGTCCACCACCAGCCCGAGCAACATTCCGCCGCCGAGGAACGCGATCGGCGCGGAGACGGCGTACCGGGAGAGCAGCCGGGGCAGCACGGCACCCATCAGCAGGGCGAGCCCCGCGACCAGGTAGAGCCCGTCCCCGTCGATCACAGAACGCCAGTGCCCCTGGCTACCTCAGACGATGCGTCGCACCAGGAGTATGTGTCGGCAGCGACTTGCGCGGCCCGAACCGCGGGTGGCCGATGCCGGCCATCTCGAGCAACCGCTGCACCCGGAACCGGTGACCGCGATAGGGCTCGATCAGCTCGGCGCAGCCGTCGTCGTCCAGCTCCTCACCGATCAGCGCGAACGAGACGTTGCGGGACACGTGATAGTCCGCGAACGAGAACGCATCCGCGTCACCATGCGCCCGCTGCCGCACCTCGGCCGCCGTCCACACCCCGACCCCGGGCAACGACCGCAACCGCCGCTCGATCTCGGCCGAGTCGGTCAGCTCCAACGTCCGCTCCAGCGCCTTCGCCCGAGTCGCAGCCGTCACGACCACCCGCGACCGCCGGCCCTCGACGCCAGCCCGCAACCACTGCCACGACGGAATCAACCGCCACTCCTCCGGCGCCGGCGGCACCTTCATCGCCCGCCCCTCCGGCCCACCCGGGCCTGGCGCAGCCTCGCCGTACTCACCCAGCAGCAACCGCCAAGCCCGGAACGCTTCCTTGCCTGTCACCACCTGCTCGATCCCCGCCGCCGCCATCGCCTCGAACACCGCCCGACTCCGCGGCACCCGCACATGCGGGAACCGATGCGCGGCGTCCACCAACGCGCGATGCTCAGGCAGCGGCTCGAACCCGTCCCAACTGTCGGCCTCCCCCAACAACTCGGGCACCCCGTCCAGCGCCCACTCCGCCCCCGGCCCCCAAGCCTCTGCCTCAACCTCGTCGCCACGCGGCGTCAATCGCAGCAACACCGGCCCCTCAGGCGTCCGCGTCGCTCGCCAAACAGTCCGCCGCCCAGCGTCGTACACATAAGCCGGATCCCCCGGCCCCTTCCGCAACCCACCGATGACCGAGTGCGGATCCACCACCCGCCCCGCCCGCCAGACCCGCACCATCGAACCCACCATCACAGTCTCACCCAACCCACCGACAACTACCGAACAGCAACCGGCACGGCGGCCAGACGCTCGCGCATCCAGGGATACGGGTCGACCAGCGACTCCCGAGTCGACAGCATCTGCTGCACGAGCTCCGCGAGGCGGTCGCCCATGACGTAGTGCCGCCCCTTGGTTTCACCGACCGGACGCAGCAGGCCGAGGTCCGTGAGCTTCGCGAAGTCGCGGCTCGCCGTCCGCTCCTCGATCTCGGCCCGGCGAACGTACGTCGACCGCCGGATCCGGAAGCCGAGCGATGCGTCGAACAGTTCGTCGGCCACTCGTTCTTCCAACCCGTGCAGGCTGATCAGATCGTCGAACGCCACCCACAGCTTGCCCGCCTCGTCGTACCGACGCTGGACGGTCTGCGCCTGGATGTGGTGCGCTCGAAGATTGAACTGCACCCAGAGCGCAGCGGAACGCTCCGGGCGCCAACCGCCTTCGCCGGTCGCGGCGAGCACCCGGTAGTAGTCCTGGGTGTTGCCACCCAGCCACTCCTCGATGCTGGAGAACGCCGGCTCCGCGATACCACCGAGGGACAGCACCAGCGTCTGCAGCGCTCGCGCCATCCGCCCGTTGCCATCGCGGAACGGGTGGATCATGACGAGGTTCAGATGCGCCATCGCCGCACGGACCAGCGGATCCGCCTCGGAATCGGCCTGCTGCCCGGACATCAGCTCCGCGACAAGTCCCGGCACTTGATCGGCCGGTGGACCCTCGTAGACATTCTCGCCCGTGGTCTCGTCCTGCACGTAGATAGCGCCCTGCCGGTAGCTGCCCGGGCTCTTCGCCAGATCGTGACTGAGCATCATGAAGTGCATGCCGCGCACGGCGGACGCATCCAGCCGGAAGTCCGCGTCCTTCGCCATCGCCAGCACATATCCGAGCGCCTGCCGATACCCGCGAATCTCAGCGAAGGTCTGCTCGTCGGCGCTCATCGCCTCCTCGTCGTCCAGCGCGGCCGCGGCGTCGTCGAGCCGGACGTCGTACCCCTCGATGCTGTTCGAGCCCTGGATCGCCCGCGCCAGCATGCTTCGGCGCAGCCCACCGTCCCAGCGCCGCGGCATCCGGAGGATGTCGGCGAGCTCGGTCCGGTAGGCGTGGATCTGCGCGAGGACCCGCTGGTCGTCGGGGCCGAGCTCAGGTGCCTGGAAGAGTGCCATGTCCGCGATGCCGCCCTCAATGTCCCAATGTCTTTATTCTTGGGACACTCTACCGCAATGTCCCAAGAATCGCGACATCGAGACATTGCGCGGCCGAAGGCTGATACTGGGGCGTATGACCGGGTGGCAGTGGGTGAAGTTGGTGGGGAACTTTGTGAACCTGTCGACGCTGGCCGGGTTCGTGGTGGCGGGGATCGGGCGCGCGAAGGTGAGCCGGGGGCCGCGGGGGTTGTTCTTCGCGAACGGGTACCGGTTGGGGTTTCCGGTGGCGGGCGCGTTCACGATCGGGAACGTGGTGCTGAGCAAGCACGACGTGAGCTACTTCGGCAGCGAGCTGCTGGTGAAGCACGAGGAGCGGCACTCGTGGCAGTACTTCTGCCTGCTGGGGTTGCCGATGCTGCCCCTGTACGTCGTCGGCGTCATCGTCTCGTGGTTGCTGACCGGGTGTCCGGCGTCGCGGAACCCGTTCGAGCGGATGGCCAGTCTGAAAGACGGTGGGTACGTCGAGCACCCGGTGCAGCCGATCGGACGGACGGTGACGCAGGCAGTCAGCGCGCTGCGATCGCGTCCGAAAGGGCCGTGAGGACGGTCACCACACCGGTGGGGTCGTCGACCACGATGTCGGCGGCTTCGATCAGCTCGGTCGCCCCAGAGGACCGAGTGGCGAGCAGTACGGCGCTCAGCCCGGTCCTGCGCTGTTCTTCGATGGCTCGGAAGGCGGCCAGGTCACCTAGGTCGTCACCGGCGTAGAGGACGGACCGTGCACCGGTGGACTCAAGGAGACGGCGCAGCGCGACGCCCTTGTCGATTCCGGGCGGACGGAGCTCCAGGACCAGGTTCCCAGGCTCCAGACGGAGCTCGGTCGCATCCGCCAGCTCGGTGAGCGGCGTACGGAGTCGATCGAAGGCTCCGGCCGGATCGGTCAGCCGGCGGGTGTGGACGGCCAGCGAGCTCTCTTTGTCCTCCACGAAGGCGTCTGGCACGCCTGCGACGCTCAGCAGCTCAGGCAGCCGCTCGCGCGCCACAGCGACCCCGGCCGGGACCGGGTCGCTGGTGATCTTGCCGGTGGACGCTTCCCACTGCTCCAGGCCGTAGTGACCCAGTACGACGAGGCTGCCGAGACCGGGGTGTCCAGTAACGCCGGTCAGCTCCGTGGCGACCAGTGCGGGGCGGCCGGTGACGATGGCAACCTGACGGACTGAGCGGGCCAGCCGGGCCAGTGCGTCGAGCGCGCCGTCGGCGGGCCGGGCGCGGGCCGGGTCCTCGACGAGCGGGGACAGGGTGCCGTCGAAATCGGAGGCGATCACAGCACTGGCCGGATCGGCGACGATCGCCTGCCATCCGGCGTGGCCGAGATCGGTCTGGATGACCGGCGTACTCATCCGGTGTAGTCCGAGGTCAGGATCACGGTCAGGCGATCCATCTTCATGTTGTCCAGAGCCGGCTTCGTCCGGGCGACCCCGAGGTCGCGGGCCAGCTGGTTGGCCGCCTGGACCATGCTCGGCGGGTAGTAAACCGTGCTTTCGACGACTTTGCCGTGCCAGTTGTCCACACCGGAGACAGTCCAGCCGGCTTGCCGTGCCCGCCCGGCCACCTGGTCGGCCAGGCCCTTGCGCGCGGTGTTGTTGTACACCTCGGCGGCCGGCCGCTCAGCGGTCGGAATAGTCGTCGGGTTGGTGACCGGCGCGCTCGGCTCAGTCGAAGGCCCGGTTGAAGGCACCGTCGTAGGAGCCGTCGTGGGAGCAGTAGTCGGCGCAGTAGTGGGAGCCGTGGTCGGCGCTGTGGTCGGTTTGCGGGGCGGCACGCTGGCCACGATCGTCGACGGTCCACCGGACGGCTTGGCCGACGGCTTCGGCGTACTCGTGCCCTTCGGCTCGTCCGCGCTGCTCTCGTGCCCGCGCGTCCCGAACAGCACCAGCAGTCCGCCGACGACGGCGACGACGGCGATCACAGCGACCAGGGACGAGAGCACTTGACCCTTGTCGCCCGTGGGTCGGGACATCGTCAGACCTCGATACCCAGTCGACGTGCGGAGCGGGCGCGCTGGCGGGCGGCGCGCAGCCGGCGCAGGCGCTTCACCAGCAGCGGGTCGTGCGCGAGGGCCTCGGACTTGTCGATCAGCGCGTTCAGGACCTGGTAGTACCGGGTCGCCGACATCTGGAACTGGTCGCGGATCGCCTGCTCCTTGGCCCCGGCGTACTTCCACCAGTGGCGCTCGAAAGCGAGGATCTGTCCGTCACGCTCGGAAAGCCCGGCAACCACTGGCGACGCGGCTTCGGCGGGCTCGGAAGAGCTGGCGTTGGCGCTGTCCATCTGCTGCTGACTCCTGTGCGGTCGGTGATCGTCCGTCCGCGCTCCACTGTACGTGCCGAACAACAGCAATGTCATTCACCATGGGCCTCGTGGCGGGCGTGGCTTGAGTGATTGCGGTGTCCAGGTGCGTGCCTGGGCGACGCAAGCGCCAAGTCATGTCCGTCACGAGGCCCTTGAACGACACGGAGCGTGTCGTGCGGGCGGCCGGGCAGGGGTAACTCTGGCAGGATCAGAGGGTGAGCTCAACTGTTTCCAGCCAAGCGCTGGTGGAAGAGCTGCAGGCCAGGAGCCGTGAGGTGGACCCGCTGGTCAACGCCATCTGCACGCCCAACCCCGCCGCTCTCACTGACGCCGCTCAGCTCGACACGGAGCGTGACCAAGGTCGCGTCCGTGGACCGCTGCACGGAGTCCCCGTCCTGGTGAAGGACAACATCGACACCGCCGGCCTGGCGACCACCGCCGGGTCACTGGCGCTCGCCGAGCAACCACCGCCCCCGCAGGACGCGCTCGTGATCCAGCGACTACGCGCGGCAGGCTGTGTGATCCTCGGCAAGACCAATCTGAGCGAGTGGGCGAACTTCCGCGGCTCCGCGTCCTGCTCCGGCTGGAGCGGGTACGGCGGCCTGACGCGGAACCCGTATGCGCTGAACCGGTCCCCCGGCGGCTCGTCCAGCGGTTCCGGGGTCGCAGTGGCGGCGGGGCTGGCCGATTTCGCCATCGGCACCGAAACCAACGGTTCGATCGTCTGTCCGGCCGCTCTGAGCGGCATTGTCGGTCTGAAGCCCACAGTGGGTCTCATCCCGCAGCAGGGCATCGTCCCGATCTCGCACTCGCAGGACACCGCCGGTCCGATGACCAGGACGGTCATGCAGTCCGCAGCCCTGCTCAACGTGCTCACCGGCGGCGGGACCGACTACACCGAGCACTGTCGCGGTGACGACCTCAGCGACGTGCGCATCGGCGTACCGCGTGGTCCGCTCTGGGGCTACTCGCTCGGTCTGGACCAGGTGACCGAGCAGGCCCTGGAGATCCTGAGTCGCTGCGGCGCCACTCTGGTCGACCACCTCTCGCTTCCGACCCCAGGTGGTGATCAGGACCAGCTCCACGTCCTGGCGCACGAGATGAAGGTCGACATGGCGGCGTACCTGGCCACTCGCGCTCCGGGCGGTCCCAAGACGCTGGACGACCTCATCGCCTACAACCGGGCGCATGCGGACGTGGAGCTGCAGTGGTTCGGCCAGGAGCTGTTCGAGCGGGCCGCAGCCACCGAGGGGCTGGACTCGGCCGTCTACGTCTCCGCCCGGCTCAGTGCGCTGAACGCAGGCCGCGACGGCATCGACAACCTGCTGAGGGACAACCAGCTCGACGCTCTGGTCAGCCCGTCGTACTCGCCGGCCTGGAGCATCGACCTGGTGAACGGTGACAACGTGCTGGGCGGCTCGTCCTCACATGCCGCACTGGCGGGCTATCCGCTGCTCTCGGTGCCCTCCGGGCTGGTCTCCGGGCTACCGGTCGGCATCACGTTCAGCGGGACCGGCGGGAGTGACGCCACGCTCATTCGCTTGGCTCACGCCTTCGAAACCGCCAGAATCAAGGCAGATGGACCGTTCCCGACACCGGAGTTCGCACAGTGGGTGTAGATCGTGTCAGATGGGGCATCGTTGCTACTGGCAACATCTCCACGTCGTTCACGCGTGACCTGAAGCTGCTGGACGACGCGGTCGCGACCGCTGTCGCCTCGCGCTCCCAGGACAGTGCCGACAGGTTCGCCGCCGAGCACGGCATCGAGCACGCGTACGACGACTACCGCAGGCTGATCGAGTCCGGCACCGTCGACGTGATCTACATCGGCACTCCGCATCCACAGCACTACGCGATCGCCCGGACTGCGTTGCAGGCCGGGATCGCGGTGCTGTGTGAGAAGCCGGTGACCCTGACAGCGCCACAGGCCCGCGATCTGATCGCGGTCGCCACCGAACACAACACACTGTTCGCCGAAGCGATGTGGATGCGCACCAATCCGGTCATCCAGGCCCTGTTCGCCGATCTGGCGACCGGAGTGATCGGTGAGCCCCAGCAGGTCGTGGCTGACTTCGCCTTCCACAAGCCATCGCTGCCCGCACGCCTGCTGGACCCGGCGCTGGGTGGCGGCTCGCTGATGGACGGCGGCATCTACCCCATGACGTTCGCCTACATGGCGCTGGGCCGCCCTGCCGAGGTGAAGGCGGTGGCGTCCCTCAACGAGGACAACATCGACCTGAACGTCGCCATGGCCTGGCGCTACGACTCCGGCGCGGTGGCTGCCCTCACCTGCGGTCTGAAGTCGCAGAACCCGTGGGTCGCGTCTGTCAGCGGCCCGGACGGCAGTCTGCAGGTGCCACACCGCTTCCATCACCCCGAGTACTACGTCCGCCACACAGCCGCTGGGGCCGAGCGGATCGACGTACCGGCGCATGGGCTTGGGTACCACTATGAGGCCGCCGACGTGATGCGTGCGCTGCGGGACGGACAGATCGAGGTGCCGTCACTACCGCATGCCGGGACTCTCGAGATCCTTGAGCTGCTCGACGAGACGCGGAACCAGATCGGGGTCCGTTACCCCGGTGACGACGACGACCTGACTGGATGAACAACACCATGCCCGACGGACGAAGTTCCTTCGTAGTGGTGGCCAACCGGCTGCCTGTCGACCGAATCGAGATGCCCGACGGCAGTACGGCGTGGCGCCGCAGCCCAGGCGGTCTGGTGACCGCGCTGCACCCGGTGATGCAGGCCCACGAAGGCGCGTGGATCGGCTGGACGGGCAGTGCCGACGAGAAGGTGGACCCGTTCGACAACGACGGGATGCATCTGGTCCCGGTGATGCTCACGGCCGAGGATGTGGAGCTCTACTACGAGGGCTTCTCGAATGCGACGCTCTGGCCGCTCTACCACGATGTGATCGTCGCACCGGAGTTCCACCGCGAGTGGTGGGAGTCCTACGTCGCTGTGAACCGCCGGTTCGCCGAGGCGGCCGCAGAGGCCGCCGACGACGGCGCTGACGTCTGGGTGCACGACTACCAGCTGCAGCTGGTGCCCGCGATGCTGCGGAGGTTGCGTCCGGACGTCCGGATCGGGTTCTTCCTGCACATCCCGTTCCCGCCCACCGAGCTGTTCGCCCAGATGCCATGGCGCCGGCAGATCCTCGACGGGCTGATGGGCGCGGACCTGGTCGGTTTCCAGCGTCCTGGTGCCGCCTCCAACTTCGCCCGGCTCGCCCGCAACCGGATGGGCCTGCGGACCCGTGGCGACCGCATCCACCTGCCGGACGACCGGGTGGTCCGCGCCAAGGCGTTCCCGATCTCGATCGACGTCGGCGAGCTGGAGGAGCTGGCCCGCAAGCCGGAGACCGAGCAGCGTGCCCGGGAGATCCGCGACGAGGTCGGCAACCCGGCGCACATCCTGCTCGGGGTCGACCGGCTCGACTACACCAAGGGCATCCGCCAGCGCATGCGCGCTTTTGGTGAGCTCCTGGACGAGCAGCGGGTCTCTGTCGACGATGCGGTCTTCGTGCAGGTCGCGACGCCGTCCCGCGAGCGCGTGGAGCAGTATCGCATGCTGCGCGACGAGATCGAGCTCCTGGTCGGCCGGATCAACGGTGAGCACGGCCGGATCGGCACACCGGCCATCAACTACCTGCACACGTCGTACTCGCGGACCGAGATGGCAGCGCTGTTCCGGGCCGCCGATGTCGCCGTGGTGACCCCGCTGCGCGACGGCATGAACCTGGTGGCCAAGGAGTACGTCGCGACCCGGTACGACGACACCGGCGCCCTGGTGCTGAGTGAGTTCGCCGGTGCGGCCGACGAGTTCCGCCAGGCCTTCCTGGTGAACCCGCACGACATCAACGGCATGAAGGACACCATCGTCGACGCCATGAACACCGACGACCGCCAGCTCGGCCGCCGGATGAAGGCGATGCGCAAACACCTCGCAGCACACGACGTGAACCTATGGGCCGCGAACTTCCTCAAGGCCCTCCATGACGAGGACTGAAGGCCGGCTCCTCGCACTCGACCTCGGTACGTCGTCCGCCCGCGCACTGGTCCTGTCCGCGGCGGACGCGTCCCCGGTCCCGGGCGCACTGGCCCGGCACAAGATCAGTCCGACGTACGGCGCGGACGGGTCCGCGGTTCTGGACCTGCACGAGTATGTCGAGGGTCTGCTGGGCTGCCTGGACGAGCTCGAGCAGAACGGTCACCTCGAAGACATCCAGGCGATCGTTGTGTCCACGCAGTGGCACTCGATCGTCGCTCTGGATACTCAGGGCAGCGCTCTGACTCCAGTGATCAGCTGGGCAGACACGCGCTCCATCGACCTGGATCTGGGGTCGTCGTTCGACGAGAAGGCGTTCCACGCGCGCACCGGCAGTTGGCTGCACCGGCTCTACTGGCCGCGCCGCATCCCTTGGCTGCTGAGTGAAACGAGCCCTGCAAGCTTCGCAGGCCTTCCCGACCTCGTGATCGAGCGACTGACCGGTGAGCGCGTCACGTCGGTCTCTGTTGCTTCCGGCACCGGCACACTCAACCTAGCCACCGGTGAGTACGACGAAGAGGCCCTGGAGATCGCCGGTGTGAAGGCCGACCGCCTGCCGCCGATCGTCCCGACCGGGTGGACCGGTCGCCTCTCGGACGAGTACGCACGGCGCTGGCCCGGACTGGTCGGCGTACCGGTGCATCCGCCGACTGGTGATGGCGCAGCGTCGAATGTCGGCACCGGTGCGTACGACCAGACCACAGCTGCCGTCACAGTCGGTACGTCGGCCGCGGTGCGGGTCGTGCACCCGATCGACAACGCGCCCGAACTGCCGTGGGACCTCTGGCGGTATCGGGTCGACGACAAGCACGCAGTGACCGGTATGGCGTTCTCCGCCGCCGGAAACATGCATGCGTGGCTCACCAACGTGCTGCGGCTCGAACACGATGAACCGACCACCGTGGAGATCGGTGCGGCCCAGGTGATCGCCGTACCGTTCCAAGCCGGCACTCGGCCGCCTGCCACCGTCCCAGGTGGCTCCGGAGTCTACTTCGGGCTGTCCTTCGACGACACCGCCGAAACGCTGCTGGCTGCTTCCCTGCAAGGGATTTCGCTGGAGATCGATCGAGGACTGCGCATGTTGGATGCGCTGTTCGGTCACGAACTGTCCGTCGTCCTCGGCGGCGGCGGTATCGACGCCTCAGCCTGGTGGCGGCGCTGTCTCACCGCCACCTTCGCCCGCCCCACCGACGTCTGTGCCGAGCCTGAGGTCGGCGCCCGCGGTGCCGCCGCAGTAGCCCTCGATCTTTCGCCTCAGCCCGGTGGCGAACACCTCGATCCCGCCCCCGACGACGTCACCCGCGTCGCCGCGCTCCGCCCCCGCTACGAGTCCCTCCGAGCCCTGGCCGTCCAGGCCGCAGGCGCCTTGTGAGCAGCGAGGTGGATCGACTTCTCGCCGCCGATCCGGTCGAGCTGGCAGCCAAGTCTTTCGTGGTGATCTACACCTGGGGTCAGCTCGGAGCGACGATCCCCCGGCAGAAGATCATGAATTGGCTGGTCCAGGAGTTCGGCAAACCGCGTTGGAACGACCGGGTCGCCCTGGACTCGTACAACGCGGTCCTCTTCGAGCTCGTCCTGATCTATGAGCAGGCAAGGATCGCCATCCGTCGGACCGACGGTTCGGTGACGCTCCTCCCCCGTGGCGTGCGCCTGCGCGGCGCCCCCGACCCGGTCTCCGCGCTCCGCGAACTGCTCTGAGCAGACCGTTCGCCCTTTCGTGCAGACCGTCCGGCACGAAGCGGACAGGCCCTGCATGTGTCCGTGCACGCCGTTAGATTGGCGGGTCACAACGCTCAAGGGGGTACTTCGATGCGTTTCCGCCTTCCCATCGTTCTCGCAGCGACACTCGCACTGGTCGCGCCGGCCGCACCAGCAGTCGCAGCCCCGTCCGGACATCCGCCGAGCCCACTCGTCTTCGGCGCCTGCCCGGCCGACATCGCCCAGCCCTTCCCCGCCCTGACCTGCGCCACCTTGCAGGTGCCGATCGACTACAAGCGCCCGTACGGCGCGACTCTGCCGCTGCTCGTGACCAAACATGCCGCGAAGGACCCGTCCAAGCGGCTGGGTGCTCTCCTGGTGAACCCGGGCGGCCCGAGCGGCGCCGGCGCGGCGTACGCCGGATCACTCACCCGCCCCGACGGCACCGGCTTCACCCGGCTGCAGCCCGCCGTACTGGATGCGTATGACGTGATCGGGTTCGACCCACGCGGTGTGGCGCACAGTGCGCCGATCAGCTGCGCGGAGCCGACGTACTTCCCGACTCCGCAACCCGATGCGGAGTCGCCGGCCAGCCGTAACGCGCTGTGGAACCTCTGGAGCGGCTACGCCGATGGTTGCGGCGAGAAAGTCGGCGCACTGCTGCCTCACCTCGGCACCGACAACGTCGCTCGGGACATGGACCGGATCCGCGGCGCACTGGGCGAGCAGAAGCTCAACTACGTCGGATTCTCCTACGGCACCTACCTGGGCTCGGTGTACACCGCCCTCTTCCCGCAGCGGGTCGGCCGGATGATCCTGGACGGCAACATCGATCCGACACCGGCGGACGTCTGGTACCAGAGCGGACTGGCTCAGGCGGAGTCGTTCCAGAAGCGGTTCGACAGCTACCTCGGCTGGGTGGCCAAGTACGACGCGGTCTTTCACCTCGGGAGCACCGGCAACGAGGTCCGTGCGCACTGGGACAAGACCCTGGCGGACTTCCGCACCACACCGCACGGTGTCGTCGGCAGTCACGAACTGATCGCCACCGCTGCCGTCGTGATGTACTCGGAGTCGGCCTGGATCGCTTTCACCCGAACACTCAGCACCTACGTGGTCGGCGGTGACGACAGCGCACTGGTCGACTTCGCCGCGCCGGACACCAGCGCGGAGGGCGAGCAGTCCACCGCGCTCTTCAACGCAGTGATCTGCGTCGACTCGTTCTGGCCGGTGAGCAAGGCTCGCTACGAGCGGGACGCTGCCCGGCTCGCGAAGGTCTCGCAGTTCGCGTGGGACAACATCTGGCTCAACGGCAGCGCCTGCCGGGACTGGCCCGTGCCGAACCACACCCCGGTTCACGTCTCCGGCAAGGGTCTGCCCGGCATCCTGATGTTCAACACGATCGGCGACCCGGCCACGCCGTACGCCGGTGCCCTGAAGCTGCACAAGGTGTTGCGGAGCTCGGTCCTGGTGACTGAGCGGGACTCCGGCAAGCACTGCGTCTTCAGCAACTCGCGCGCGCTGGTGAACACAGCAGCGAACGACATCGGCACGAAGTACCTGCTCACCGGCGAACTGCCGGCGGGTGACACGTCGATCCCCGGTCACGCCCTGCCCGTACCGACTCCGGCTGCACTGAAGGCATCTATTGACAAGGCGTCGCTTCTGGAGCGCTGATCAATCCTGCGCAAGGAGTTTCGCCGCGCCATCGACGAGATACCCGAGCGGGGTGCAACAAGCCGCGTCGGCTGCTGCGATGCCAGCCAGGACTGCGAGAGCTGCTGCGACGTGCTCGGTGGCCAGGCCGCTCTCGACGTCGCCGACGACCTCGGCGACGTCGAGGAATTCGCGGGCCTGGTTCAGGCGAACTCGAGCTTGTGCACGGTTGCAGTCCTGGGTTCGGCTCTTCTGTGGGGTCACTCGTCCATCACGTCCCTGCTGACCTCAGTTCGGAGCCGACGGAAGTCGGAACCGTAGACAGTGATGCAGTCGCGGAGCCACTTGTTCACCATGGGGTCGCCGGCTCGGAGATGATTCGCCAGTTCATCGGCGCTGATCGCGTAGGTCTGCAGGTAGTTGCCGGTCCAACCGCGGACGCGCTCTCCGAGGGCGGCGATCTCATCGGCGAGTCCTTCGGACTCTTCGGCAGATCCGTGCACAACAAGTAGGTCGATGTCGCTGTCGAGGTCGCCATCGCCGCGTGCCGCCGAGCCGAAGACGCTGGCGTGAATCACCGGCTCTTCCCAGTGCTCGATCGCGTCCTTCAGACGCGAGATCAGCCGGCCCCTCAGCATGGAGAGTTCGAGTACCGCCGCGGCGGCGAGATGCTCGCGGTTCAGCACGTACTGAAGAACCGGTCCGATGCGCGTCGCTGTGACGAGGCCCGTCTCAGCCAGTCGCGTCAGGACCCTTCGCGTTCCGGACTCGCTGCCGACCTCAGCGAGCTGATGAACTCGCCGACCCGTCAATGGCTGGCTCGTTCGAGCGAGCACCGCCAGCACCGGACCGTCCAGGGTGGGGATTACGGTACTCATCGGCCGCGACAGGTCCACGTCGCCTCCTGACACTTAACTGGGGACTCGCACACTATAGTACCGGAGTCCGCACTATAGTGTGATCATCCCCAGTATGGTACGGACGCGTTCGGCGCGTCGCTAGTGGAGCGACGACCGGGTGGCGAGGAGCCGGAGTGCGTTGGCGTAACGCTTAGCCGCTAGGCCCTGGAGCGTGCGCGTGGCCGGTCCGCCCAGCCGGGCGAACCAGGCCGCCGCACGGCTGTAGGCAGTCACGGTGAAGTAGATGCCGTCGGACTCCCGGGTCACGACGAAGGACTCCTCGCCGGACTCCGGGTGTCCCTGCAGCGTCCCGTAGGCGAACCCGACCCGGTCCGGCTCGTCGACGATCCACACCACCCGGCACGGAATCGCCAGCCCTACCAGCCCGATCGGTACGGCGGTCCGCAACCAGCCGAGCACCATGCCGGGCCCGAGCCGCCCCAGCGCGTTCACTCCGATCGCTGCCGGACTGTCCGCGGTGAACGGCAGTCCGGCGAGCCTGTGCATCCGCCAACCCAGTAACGCCTCGCCTGCCCGCCGGAACACTTCGTCCCCTTCGCCGAGCCGGGCCCGGTGCTCCAGCCGGTGGTAACCGGGCGGAGTCTTGTCGAACCGGGTGGAACCGACCACGTCGTACGTGAAGTGCAGTTGGGGCAGGTCGTCGAGCCGCATCAGGTCAGCTGCTCTTCAGACCGCTGGTGTTGTCGTTCTTGAGTGCCTTGAACAACGCCTGTGCCTGGGACTCGTTCCAAGCGACACCGAGGCTGCCGTCCTTGAGCCGCACACTGTCGTCACCGATCGGCACCGTCAGCGTGACCCCGTCCTTGCCCGAGATCGCCCGCATGCCACGCACGAACCGGATGAAGTCGAACAGGCTCATGTCCTGGTCCACGGTCAGCGCGTCCACGCCCTTGGTCGCGACGTTGTAGTACCGGACCGGGTTCAGGAACGTCGACGGCGAGCCGGCCTTCTTCGCGACCGCGCCGACCATCTGCCGCTGCCGCTCGACGCGGCCGAAGTCGTTCTTGCCGTCCGCGTGCCGCGAGCGCACGTACCCAAGGGCCTTCACGCCGTCCAGATCCTGGCAGCCGGCCTTCAGATCGATGTGCGCCTCCGCGTCCTTCATTGCCTTCGGCAAGCACATGTTGATCCCGCCGACACTGTCGATGATCGACGCGAAGCCACCGAAGCCGACCTCGACGTAGTGGTCGATGCGCAGACCGGTCCGGTTCTCCAGCGTCCGGATCAGCAACGACGGCTGCCCCTTGCCGGCACTGAAGGCGGTGTTCACCTTCTGCTTGTTGGTGAAGCCGGGGATGTCGACCACGGTGTCCCGCGGGACGCTGATCAGCACGGTCGGGCCAGATTCCGGGACGTGCATGATCATGATCGAGTCGGTCCGCGGACCGGTGTCCTTGCCGGTGTGCAGCCGTGCCCGCTCGGCCCGGCTCAAACCTGACCGAGCGTCCGAGCCGACCATCAGATAGGTCGTTCCGGGCGTGTCCGTCGGCCGTTTGCCGGTCGGGAAGGCCTCGACCTTGTCGATCCGGCTCCACGCGTAGAGCGGGACGGTGACGAGCATCAGCACGAACGCCAGGATCAGCAGGCCGATGGTCCTCACGAACCAGTTCTTCCGCTTCTTCGGGCGGCCCGCGAATCGCGGGTCCATGGGCTGCGGTTGACTCATGCCTGAACGCTATCGGTGCCGAGCCCCGCAGACGTCACTCCAGTGAACGAATCTAGCGGTCTGAAAGTCGATACCGCCTCCTTCAGAAGGAGGAAATCGGCCCCGGAAACGAACCAGACCGCCGGAACGCGCGCGGTGACTCCCCGGTACGCGCTGTGAACAGCCTGCTGAAGTACGCCGGGTCCTCATACCCGACCCGCCGCGCCACAGCCGCCACCGACAGCTCCTCCTCCGCGAGCAGCGCCTTCGCCGTACTCAGCCTGGTCCGCAGCACGAGCTCCTGCGGTGTCACCCCGGCCTCACGTCGGACTGCCTCGCGTAGCTCTTTCACTGTGAGTCCCAGCTCCGCGGCATAGTCCTGAACGGAGGCGACCACACAGGCAAGCCCGGCGAGCCGCTCAGCCACTCCGTCGCCAGTTGCTGGCGCAGCCGCCCCCAAGACGTCATACAACGCACCTGCAGTCTGTACGGCGTTGTGCGCGGAAGCGACTCGCAGCAGCCGGCTGAATGCCCGGTCGACCGGCCTGGAATCGGCGTACCGGCTCACTGGTCGGCGCTGGTCCAGATGGCCGAGTGCAGCGAGCCCCGCGGTCGCCGTACCGCCGAAAAGCACCCAGGACTGCCGCCATCGGGTGGCGGGCCGGTAGCCGTGCAGTACGCCGGGGTAGAGCCAGAGCATTGCCGGTGCTTGCACGTCAAACAGCTGGCGGTCCGCGCCGTGCAGAAGCTGCCCGCTGCCCTCCTTGACCCACACCAACGCGTGACACCCCAGCGCACGCTCCGGCGCTGGTCGGACCGCGTTGACCTGCTCGCCTACGCCGAGGCAGAAGAGTCCAAGTTGTTGCTCGGCAGGCCCAGGAGTGAGGTAAGTAGCCCAGTTCGGCATGGCACAAGAGTCCAAGAAGTACTCCTCGGTGTCCATTCCGATCGACTGGCCCAGCAGGTGGAATTGTCGATGTGCTGACATCCAATGGGTATGTGCTGGACGAACGACGGCTCAGCGAACTGGCCGCCGTACCGGATCTGGAGCGGACCGACCTGCCGGTGCTGCGGGAGCGGTTGCAGCGAGACGGGTATCTGCTGCTCCGCGGGCTCCTGGATCCGCAGGACGTGCTGGACTTCCGGGAGTACTACTTCAACCTGACCGGCACGGCCACCGACAGAGCGTCGTACCGACAGGCGCTGTTCGAGCAGATCGTGCCTGGACCTGAGTACGCGGCCTTCTGTGCGCGGCTGAAGGGGTGGTTCGAGTGGTTCCTGGGCGGAGAGCCGTTCCTGCACCGGCGGAAGATCATCCGGCAGACCGCTCCGGGCGAGAACGGCATCGGGACAGCCACCCAGGCTCACTACGACCTGCTCTACCTGCGCGGCGGTAGCGACCAGGTGCTGTCCGCGTGGATCCCGCTGGGCGACTGCCCGGTCAGCCGGGGCGGTCTGACCTATCTGGAGCGCAGCCACCACCGAGTGCTCGCCGAGGAGGCAGCAGGCACCCTGAAGCGGCCCGCAGCCTCGATCACTGCCGACCTGCCCGCTCTGGCCGAGCAGTACGACGCCAACTGGCTGGTGACCGACTACGCGGCCGGCGACGTGGTCATCCATACCGCCCACACCGTCCACGCGGCGCTGGACAACGTCTCGGACGTGATGCGGCTCTCAACGGACATCCGCTACCAGCGGGCCGAGGACCCCATCGACACCCGCTGGCAAGCGCACTGGAATGACCGCGACGGCTTGTAATTCGACCGATATCCGGACTTCTTCTCGCTAACGACAATCATTTCGGTTAAGGTTCCGGACGAACCTGAATCAGTCGAGTCGTGTGAGGAGAACCGTGAACCGCAACGAGTTGGTCGCCGGGGTGGCGGACAAGGCGGGCATTCCGCGCAACCAGGCCGAGCGGGTCCTCGACGCGCTCGGTGACGTGGTCACCGAGGCCGTGCACAAGGGCGACAAGGTCTCCCTGACCGGCCTCCTGAGCATCGAGCGGGTCCTGCGCGCACCGCGCACCGGCCGCAACCCGCAGACCGGTGAGCCGCTGTCGATCCCGGCCGGCTACTCCGTCCGGCTGTCCTGCGGGAGCCGTCTGAAGGCTGCCGCGCGCGGCAACCTCCGGACGATCTCCTGACCTGCCTTACTTCAAGAACCTGATCGGGTCGCACTCCCCGTCGTCGGCCGAGTGCTTCACCTTCGCCGGCACCGCGGTCACCCAGTACGGCGTGGTCGCGGTCGGCGGAGTGCTGAACCTGGCGTTCGGAAGGTAGAGCCGGTCCCCGAAGGCCGCTGCCGTGGTCGGTACGTCGAAGTCGGTGCTGGTGATCTCGCGCAGCACCGAGCCCTTCGTCCCGGCCGCGTCCAGACCGACCACGGCGATCTTGTTCAGCCGGTTCTGGACGACGTACAGGGTCTTGCCGCTCAGCAGCAGGCCGTCACCGTTCGTCATCAGTGCGCCGCCGAGATCGATCTTGCGGGCCACACCGGTACGCGGGCCGACACGGAGCAGGAAGCCGGTCGACGACTGGACCATGATCAGCGCGCGGCCGTCCGGCGTCAGCGAGATGCCGTTGGCGTTGTTGCCGGGCAGGTGCTGGTAGTCGCCGCTGAGCGGGATGGTCTCGGCCTTCGCCGGCAGCTTGCCGTTCCGGCCGAGCGGAACCTTGTAGAAGACCGGCTGCTGCGAGTCGGTGAACCAGGCCGCGTCCTTGCTCAGGATGACGTCGTTCACGAAGGTCGGCGTGGCCGTGGTGAAGGTGTAGCTCGCGAGCACCCGGCCGCTCCGGGTGTCGATCACGCGGCCGTTTCCGCCGGCCGCACCGGCCACGAACAGGCGGCCCTTGGCGTCGATCTTCATCCCGAGCGAGCCGGTACCGGGTCCGGCGCTGAGCACCTTCCCGGTCCCGCTCCGCAGGTCGGCGGCGTAGATGTCGCCGTTCGCACGGGAGCCGAAGTAGGCCGTGCCGCGGGCGATCGCGATGCCCTCGGGCTGGAAGCCGGCCGGGAGCTCGATCCGGTCCGGGAAACTGGTGGGCTGATGCACGGGCTGGGGTGTCGCGGAGGCGGCCGGCGCGCTGGCCAGGCCGAAGAGCAGAGCGGGCACGCCGGCGAGTAGTGCCAGCCGGCGAACGAGGTGTGACATGGGCGGGTCCTCCTGATTCAGGGGTCTCGCTCAGGACAACGGGATCGGCCTGTGGAAAGTTCAGAATCGGTCCTGGGCAACGGGTATGTTCACTGTCAGCAACTCGACACGAGAACTTTGGGGCAGGGATGACAGCAGACATCGAGAGCTCGAGTCCGGCGCGGCCGCAGGACGACCTCTACCAGTACGTGAACGCCGGCTGGCTGGCCGCGAACGATATTCCGGCCGACAAGGCCATCTACGGTGCCTTCCACGCGCTGTGGGACACCGCGGAGCAGGATGTCCGCGCGATCGTGGAGAAAACCGTCGCCGCTGATCATCCCGAGGGCAGCGAGCCGCGGAAGATCGCCGACCTCTACAGCAGCTTCCTGGACGAGGAGACCATCGAGCGGCTGGGCGCGGAGCCGATCGCCGGCCAGCTCGCGCTCGCCGACGGCGTCACCGACACCGCCGAGCTGGTCGAGGTCCTGGGCAAGCTCGAGCTGGAGGGTGTCTCGGGCGTCTTCCGCGTCTGGGTCGACTCGGACGCCAAGAAGTCCGACCAGTACGTCGTGTACGTGATGCAGGGCGGCCTGAGCCTGCCCGACGAGTCGTACTACCGCGAGGACAGCTTCGCCGAGAAGCGGACGGCGTTCGTCGCCCACGTCGCCCGGATGCTCGAGCTGGCCGGCCGGCCCGACCCGGCCGGGGCCGCGGAGCGGATCCTGGAGCTGGAGACGCGGCTGGCCGCGCACCACTGGGACCGGGTGAAGGACCGCGACGTCACCCAGACCTACAACAAGCTCGACCGGGCCGGGCTGGAGAAGCTCACCTCCGGTCTCGACTGGTCCGGCTGGCTGGCCGGGGCCGGCGTGCCGGAGAGCGCCTTCGAGCAGGTCGTCGTGCGCGAGCCCGACTTCCTGACCGCGGCCGCTGCCGCTCTGCAGGAGATCGACCTGGCACAGTGGAAGGAGTGGCTGGGCTGGCAGATCGTGCACTCGGCCGCGCCCCTGCTCAGCAAGGCCTTCGTCGAGGAGAACTTCGCCTTCTACGGCAAGACCCTGACCGGTGCGCCGGAGCTGCGCGACCGGTGGAAGCGTGGGCTCGGCACGGTCGAGTCGGCGCTCGGTGAGGCGCTCGGCCAGCTGTATGTCTCCGAGCACTTCCCGCCGGCCGCCAAGTCCCGCATGGTCGAACTCGTCGCGAATCTGGTCGAGGCCTACCGCCAGCGGATCGAAGCGCTGGACTGGATGGGTCCGGAGACCCGCCGCCGGGCGCTCGACAAGCTGGGCACCTTCGTGCCGAAGATCGGCTACCCGGACAAGTGGAAGGACTACAGCGCCCTCGAGATCGACCCGTCCGACCTGTTCGGCAACCTGCGCCGATCGGTGGCGGTCGAGACGGCGCGCGAGCTGGCCAAGCTCGGGACTCCGGTGGACCGCGACGAGTGGAAGATGACGCCGCAGACCGTCAACGCCTACTACAACCCGCGGCAGAACGAGATCGTCTTCCCGGCCGGGATCCTGCAGCCGCCGTTCTTCGACCTCGACGCCGACGACGCGACCAACTACGGCGCGATCGGCGCGGTGATCGGGCACGAGATCGGCCACGGCTTCGACGACCAGGGCTCGCGCTACGACGCCGACGGCAACCTGAACGACTGGTGGACCGACGAGGACCGGGCCGCCTTCGAGCAGCGCACCGACAAGCTCGTCGCGCAGTACGACGCACTCTCGCCGGCCGAGACCCCGGGCCAGTTCGTCAACGGCAAGCTCACCCTCGGCGAGAACATCGGCGACCTCGGTGGCCTGTCCATCGCCTACGCCGCCTACCGGCTCTCGCTCGACGGCGCCGAGCCGCCGGTGATCGACGGCAAGTCGGGGGCGGAGCGGTTCTTCGCGGCCTGGGCCTACGCCTGGGCGACCAAGACCCGTCCCGAGGAGGCCGCTCGCCGGCTGACGATCGACCCGCACTCGCCGCCGGAGTTCCGCTGCAACGCAGTCGTGCGGAACATCGACGCTTTCCACGACACCTTCGACACGGCGGACGGCGACGCCTTGTGGCTGGCGCCCGAAGACCGGGTGCGCATCTGGTGACAGCCGATCCAGGTCCTCTCGGGCGGAATCTGCGCGCCTGGCGCGAGCGGGTTCGGCCCGAGGAGGTCGGGCTGCCGGGGACTGCTCGGCGGCGGACTCCCGGTCTGCGCCGGGAGGAGCTGGCCACGCTCGCCGGCGTCTCCCCGGAGTACGTCGTACGGCTGGAGCAGGGCCGGACGCGGCATCCCTCACCGCAGGTGGTGTCGGCTATGGCCCGAGCGCTGGGGTTGTCGCCGTTCGAGCTCGATCACCTGTATCGGTTGGCCGGGCTGTCGACACCCGAGAGTGGGCTGATGCCGCGGCACATCACCCCTGGTGTGCGGCGGCTGGTGGATCGGCTGGGCGACTCCGTGCCGATCGCGGTCTGCACGTCCTCCTGGGAGACCGTGTACTGGAATCCCTTGTGGGCGGCGCTTCTCGGTGATCCGGCGGCCGCCTCGAGCGGGCGGGAGCGGAACTTCGCCTGGCGGCACTTCACCGGGCTGCTGACCGGGATGTCGCTTCCACCCGACACACTGGCCGAGTTCGAGCACGACCTCGCCTGCGACCTCCGCCGTACCGTCGATCGGTATCCGGGTGAGACCGACCTGGCGGCGATGTGCCAGGAGCTGCGCGAGCGGTTCGACGGGTTCGCGAGGTCCTGGGACAGCGGCGACGTGCCGAGGCACCGGACGATCCGCAAGATCATCGAGCACGACGAGCTCGGCAGCATCGCCGTCGACAGCGACATCCTCACCGCTCCCGACAGCGAGCTGTATGTCACCGTGCTGACCGCGGAGCCCGGGTCCGAGGACGCCTCCCGGCTCAGCCTGGTACTGACGCTGTCTGGATGGAGTTCCGTTCCGGGTTGATCGTGGAGACATGACGATCACTCTCATCACCGGGGCCAACAAGGGCCTCGGACTCGAAACCGCCCGCCAACTCGTTGCCCTCGGCCACACCGTGTACGCCGGTGCCCGCGACCCCGAGCGCGGCCAGGCCGCCGCCGACCAGGTCGGCGCCACCTTCATCCAGCTCGACGTCACCGACCAGGCCTCGGTCGAGGCGGCCGCCAAGACCATCCAGCAGGCCGAGGGCCGGCTCGACGTACTGGTCAACAACGCCGGTATCCAGGGCGGGATGCCGTCCCCGGCCGAGCTCACCGCCGACCGCCTCCAGCAGGTGTACGACGTCAACGTGTTCGGACTCGTCCGCGTCACGCAGGCGTTCCTACCGTTGCTCGAGGCATCGGATTCGCCGGTGATCGTGAACATCGGCAGCTCGCTCGGCTCCAGCACGATCGTCACCGACCCGGCGCACATGGAGTCGAAGCTGACCCTGCTCGACTACGCCTCCTCGAAGGCCGCCGTCATCATGCTCACCCTCCAGTACGCGAAGGCGTTGCCCGGCGTACGGATCAACGTCGTCGAACCAGGCTTCACCGCCACCGACCTGAACGCCCACCGCGGCCACCAGACCGTCGAAGAAGGCACCGAAATCATCGTGAAAATGGCGACGGTCGGGCCCGAAGGCCCGACCGGCACGTACCAGGACCGCAACGGCACGTTGCCCTGGTAGGTCGTTCGTTACGAAGACATCCAGTTCTGGAGGCCTTCGACGGTGCGGGGCATGGCGTCGGAGAGGTTCTCGGCGCCGGTTTCGGTCATCAGGATGTCGTCCTCGATCCGGATGCCGATCCCGCGGAGGTCCTCGGGGACGGTGAGGTCGTCGGCCTGGAAATACAGACCAGGCTCGACGGTGAGGACCTCGCCGGTCCGCAGGTTGCCCTGGCGGTAGTTCTCCAGGCGGGCCGACGCACAGTCGTGGACGTCGAGACCGAGCATGTGGCTGGTGCCGTGCAGCGTGTAGCGCTGGTGCAGGTTGTTCTCCGGGTCGAGAGCCTCTTCGACCGAGGTCGGCAGCAGCTCCATCGCGTCGAGGCCGCGCACGATGACCTCCATCGCGGCGCGGTGACCGGACTGGAACGGCAGCCCCGGCTTGAGGGCCGCGATGCCGGCATTCTGCGCGTCGAGGACGAGCTGGTAGAGATCCCGCTGGCGCGGCGTGAACTCGCCGCTCACCGGCAGCGTCCGGGTGATGTCGGCGGTGTAGAGCTGACGGTTCTCGACGCCCATGTCGAGCAGCATCAGCGTGCCGTCGACGACCGGGCCGTCGTTCTCGATCCAGTGCAGCGTGGTCGCGTGCGGACCGGCCGCGGCGATCGAGGTGTAGCCGACGTCGTTCCCCTCGGCGCGGGCCCGGCGCCAGAAGGTGCCTTCGATCCAGCGCTCGCCGTACTGACGGACTCGGTCCATCTCGGCCAGCACGTCGGAGAAGCCGCGGTGCGTGATCGCGACGGCGTCCCGCAACTGCTCGATCTCCCACGGGTCCTTCACCAGCCGCAGCTCGGAGAGCGTCGTGGCCAGCTCCAGATCCCGGTCAGCGTCCGTCCGGGCACCGGTCAGCAGGTCGGCGATCGAGTAGTCCTCCGAGCGCCGTACCCGCGTCGGCACGTCGCCCTTGAGCGCGTCACCGAGCTGGTCAAGGTGCCGGGTCTCGAGCCCGAACGCGCCGGCGGTCTCGGCCAGGGACGGGCGGCGACCTGCCCACAGCTCGCCGTAGCTACGGTCGCGCCAGAACTCCGAGCCCTGGCTGCGCTCCGAGCGCGGGCGGAAGTACAGCACCGCGTCGTGACCGCTCGTCCCGTTCGGCTCGAGCACCAGCACGGCGTCCGACGTCTGGTCGCCGGCGAGCCACACGTAGTCGGTGTGCGGCCGGAACACGTAGTCGGTGTCGTTGGACCGGACCTTGTACGTACCGGCCGGGATCACCAGCCGCTCGCCCGGGAACGCCTGCGACAACGCGTCCCGCCGCTTCGCCGTCCAAGCACCGGCGTCGCTCAGCGGTACGTCGAGCCGCTCGGAGTCGGCCCATCCCGAATTCATGAACGCGCTGAGTTTCGCGCTCGGAACGGAATCGTGCGACGCGGTCTTCGGCGCGGCGTCGCCGGTCGTGGCTGCGGTGTTCTCGGTCATCGTCGACCAGTCCTCGTTTCGGCGCAGGGGCCCGATCTCAGCCCCGGGTGTGCAGTTCGTCACCGCGGGTCAAACCGCTGTCCAGCAGCGCTTCCGCGGGGATCCGAGCCGATGCGCGTATCGCATCCCGCCCGTCCCCGAAGCCTACGCTCGACCCGCACCTCCGCGCCTCCGCAGAGTCGAACACCCCACCCCCGACCACCCCTGCCAGTGGCCCCCGTCACCCCACCCACCCCGCGCCCAAAGACACGCACGCCCACCCTTGTGCACGGACCACCATCTTTGGGCACCCACCAACCACTTTCCCGCGCCCGAAATGGTCGGTGGCTTCCCAAAGACGCCGTACCCGCACAAAGGTGGGCCGGCTGCTCTTTGGGTAGCTGCCAGTCGCCCGGCAGCGCCTTGAGCACCCACCGACCACGTTCGCGGCCGAGAAGTGGTTGGTGGGTGCTCAAAGGGGGCGTTCGTACGGGGCGGGCGGGCGGCCGGGGAATCAGCGGCGGGTGGTCGATCGCGGGTGCGGGACATGGCGAGCCCGGGACGGGGGCGGCACCAATCGTCCGTCGGGCGTGCAAAGGCCTCGCAAGCTCATACCTTGCGAGGCCTTGACCTTTGTAGCTGGGGGGACTGGACCGGGGGTTGACCGACACGCGAACGGTGGGCGACATCACAGGGTCGTACGATCCGCGGCATGACTCGGTTGATGTGTTTGCGGCACGGTGAGGCGGAGAGCAATGTGGCGCGGACTATGGCGCCGGCGTTGACGACGCCGTTGACCGAGCGAGGGCGGGAGCAGGCGGCGGCTGCTGGGGAGCTGCTGCGTGAGGTGGGGGCGGTGCGGGTGTACAGCAGCACGGTTGCGCGTGCGGTGGAGACGGCGACGATCGTGGCGCGCGTGATCGGCGTACCGCTGGAGGTGGTGCAGCTCAAGGGGTTGGACGAGGTGACGATCGGGCCGGATGCGGATCCCAAGGCGGTGACCACGTTGGAGGGTGCTGGGGCCGCGTTGCGGGCTTGGGTGGTGGAGCGGGAGCTCGGGGCGGCTTTTCCGGGCGGCGGTGAGGACGGGGAGACCGTCGTACGGCGGACCACCGATGCGCTGCGGTCTATCGCCGCGGACCACCCGGGCGAGACTGTGATCGTGGTTGGGCACGTGGCGAGTCTGACGACCGGGTTGAGTGTCTTGTGTGGGCTGCGGGACGAGGTTTGGAACCGGCCGTTGCCGCATGCGGTGCCGTTCGCGGTGGAGGGTGGCGAGGTGTGGGGGTGCCGCGATTGGCCGGGAGGGTTCGCGGGCTGACATGCTGTGGCGGGTGAGCCCGAAGACCTTGACGGATTTGGTGGCGCCCGACTGGGCGGTGGCGTTGGCTCCGGTTGAGGAGACCGTCAGCCAGCTGGGAGAGTTTCTCCGCGCGGAGATCGCGGCCGGGCGGCCGTATCTGCCGGCTGGGGAGAACGTGCTGCGGGCTTTCAAGAGTCCGTTGGAGCAGGTGAAGGTGCTGGTCGTCGGCCAGGACCCGTACCCGACACCAGGACACCCAGTGGGGTTGAGCTTCTCGGTGGCTCCCGACGTGCGGCCGATCCCCCGGAGCCTCCAGAACATCTACCGCGAGCTGATGGCGGACGTCGGCGTACCAGCACCGTCGAACGGCGACCTGACCCCGTGGACCGAGCAAGGCGTATTGCTGCTCAACAGGGTCCTCACCGTGCAGCCCGGCAATTCCGGTTCGCATCGGGGCAAGGGCTGGGAGTCGGTCACCGAGCAGGCGATCCACGCGCTGGTGGATCGTGGCGGCCCGCTCGTCGCGATCCTGTGGGGACGCGACGCGCAGACCCTCAAACCAATGCTCAAAAGCATCCCGTACGTCGAGAGCGCGCACCCGAGCCCGATGTCGGCGGACCGGGGCTTCTTCGGATCCAAGCCGTTCAGCCGGGTCAACGCGCTGCTCGCCGAGCAGGGCGCCACTCCGATCGACTGGCGCCTGCCGTAGAGAACGCCTGAAGGACCGGCGCCTACAGTCCTGACCATGGAGCTGCCGACGAACTGGGGCCGTTGGGGTGCCGACGATGAGCTGGGCACGCTGAACCTGATTACCGACGAGGTCCGTGAGCGCGCGGCGCGTGAGGTGCGGCTCGGCCGGTCGGTCTCGCTGGCCGTGCCGATCCAGCCGGCGCCGATCGCCGGCGGACCGTTCCCACCGCGGACCGCTGAGGAGTCGCCGGTCCAGCAGCTGATGGCGTTCACGGGCAGCCCGGCGATCGCGTACGCCGACTCGATGCTGGTGACCAATCACCACACGCTGTCCACGCATCTCGACGCGCTGTCCCACATCCCAGTGGACGGCGAGGTGTATCCGGGCCGGCCGGCGAACGCGGCCGTCACACCGTTCGGCGTGGTGAAGGGCTCGACCACCGCTTTCGCCGCCGGCATCGTGACCCGCGGCGTCCTGATCGACCTCGGCATCGACGGGCCGGTCCCCGCCGACCGCGCGATCAGCGCCGCCGACCTGGAGACCGCCGAGCAGCGGCACGGCGTCCGGGTCGAATCCGGCGACGCGCTCGTCGTCCGCTTCGACTGGGTCAAGACCCGGTACCGCGGCAACCCGATGCCCGGGATGAGCCTCGACGCGGCGAACTGGATGCACGAGCGCGGAGTCTCGGTGTACGCCGGTGATCTCGCCGACAAGTATCCGCCGGAGCAGCCCGGTCGCCCGTCGGCCATGCACGGCGTAGCCCTTCCACGCCTGGGGATGCCGCTCGTCGACGGTATCGACGCCGACGAGCTGGCTGCCCTCTGCGCCGAGCTCGACCGCTACACGTTCCTCTTCGTCGCGGCCCCACCCCGCATCCACGGCCTCACGGGTGTCCCGGTCAACCCGGTCGCGATCTTCTGAGACTCTGAGGTGCATGACGCGCTACGCGATCGATGCACCGACCCTGCTCCACCTGGTCGAGGCCCAACTCGCCGTCGACCCTGGCCATCAGCTCGTTGCTCCGAGTTCGATCCGGTCGGAGGCGCTCACCCGGCTCCTGCAGGACGTCCGGGAGGGACGCCGTACCGAATCGCACCCCTGGAAAACCTGACAAGCTAACTTGTTCGAATGATCTATTGCAGGATCGTTCAACAATCTCCTATGGTGACGGGAATCGCATCCAGCGGGTCCGTCCCTGGGAGGAACCATGTGGGTTCTGCTCGCCATCGCGGTGGTGGTCGTCGGTTTCGCGCTCCGGCTGAACTCGATGCTGGTCGTCACCGCCGCCGGCATCGTGGCCGGTCTGATCGGCGGCCTGTCGCCGGTCAAGATCCTGAACGCTTTCGGCGACGGCTTCGCCGGTAGCCGGTCCGTCACCGTCTTCATCGTCACGCTGCCCGTGATCGGGCTGATCGAGCGCTACGGGCTGCAGCATCAGGCCCGCAAGCTGATCGGCAAGCTCGCGTTCGCCACCACCGGCCGGCTGCTGGCCCTCTACCTGCTGATCCGGCAGGGCACGGCAGCGCTCGGTCTGACCAGCATCGGCGGTCCCGCGCAGGCGGTGCGGCCGCTGATCCACCCGATGGCGGCCGGTGCCGCCGAACGCCGCTACGGCAAGTTGCCGGAGAAGCTCCAGGAGAAGATCAAGGGCTTCGCCGCCAGCGCGGACACGGTCGGGCTGTTCTTCGGCGAGGACATCTTCGTCGCGATCGGCTCGATCCTGCTGATCACCGGCTTCGTCGACGCGACGTACGGGCTGCACCTGGAGGCGATCGACATCGCGATCTGGGCCATCCCGACCGGTATCTGCGCGCTCCTGATCCACGGCGCCCGATTGCTCTACCTCGATCGCCAACTGGACGCACTGGCGCGCGACGCCAGGGCCGAAGCCAAGGAGGCGGCCAAGTGATCAAGGTCGAGTGGTTCTACTGGCTCTGCGGGATCTTCTTCGTACTGATCGCGCTGCAGGTCCTCAACGACCGCACCAACCCCAAGCGGATCGGCAGTGCCGCGTTCTGGGGCATCCTCGGGCTCTCGTTCGGCTATGGCACCTTCGTGGTGAACAAGACCGCGCCCTCCTGGATTCTGGGCATCGCTGTCATCGGTCTGGCCGTGCTGGCGGGTTCTGGCTTCCCTGGCAAGGGTGCGGAGCGTACGACGACGCAGCCCGAGCGAGCGAAGTTCGCCGACAAGTTCGGCAACAAGCTGTTCCTGCCCGCGCTGGTCATCCCTGTGGTGGCTGCGCTGTTCGGCGCCTGGCTGGCCAAGGTGAAGCTCGGCGACGGCAAGCTGTTGCTGCAGTCCGGCTCGGCCACGATCATCGGGCTCGGCATCGCATCCCTGCTGGCGCTGGCGGTTGGCGTCGTGCTACTCCGCCCACCCTCCCCCGCCGTACCGCTGCATGAGGGTCGTCGTCTGCTCGAGCACATCGGCTGGGCGGCCATCCTGCCGCAGATGCTGGCCACACTGGGCCTGCTGTTCAACACATCCGGTGTGGGCAAGGCAGTCGGCCGCGTCACTGACCACCTGATCCCCAAAGGCTCGCTAATCGCCGCAGTCGTCTTGTACTGCATCGGCATGGCGATCTTCACGATCATCATGGGCAACGCGTTCGCAGCGTTCCCAGTGATGACCGCCGCGGTCGGCTGGCCGTTGCTGGTGCAGCAGTTCAACGGTGAGCCGGCAGTGGTGTTCGCGATCGGCATGCTGGCCGGCTTCTGCGGCACGCTCTGCACACCGATGGCAGCCAACTTCAACATCGTTCCAGCGGCCCTACTGGAGATGAAGGATCAGTACGGACCGATCAAGGCCCAGATCCCGACCGCGATCCCCTTGCTGGGCTGCAACATCGCCATCATGTACTTCTTCGCCTTTTAGGAGAGAACACCCATGAAGTACGCCGCTGCCTGGTCCGCGATCGCTTGTGAGGTGCTCGAGACGCCGTACCCGTACGGCGCCGCGCACGCCTCACGTGGTCCGGAGGACGTGGATGTGACGCCGCAGAAGCTGCACCCGGTGTTCCATGGCTCCTACGACTGGCACTCCAGTGCGCACATGCAGTGGTCACTCGTCCGGTTGCTCGCACTGGCGCCGGACGAGGCAGGGGCCCGGCCCATCGAGCTGCTGGACCAGCGGCTGACCACAGCAGCGATCGCGACCGAGGCGGCGTACCTGCGGGAGCGTCCGTCGTACGAGCGTCCGTACGGCTGGGCGTGGGCGGCGATGCTGGTCGCCGCCACCCGCACCACGAAGTGGGCCGAGGCAACCAAGCCGCTGGGCGATGTCATCGCCGACCTGGTGCTGGACTGGCTGCCGCGCCAGGCCTACCCGGTCCGGCACGGCACTCACCTCAACACCGCCTTCGCCCTCTCACTGCTCAGCGAGGCGTACGACGAACTCGGCCGGCGCGACGTGGTCGACGCAGTGCACGCTCGCGCGGTCGAATGGTTCGGCAGCGACACCGCCTACGACACCCGCTTCGAACCGTCCGGCACGGACTTCCTGTCACCAGCGCTGTCCGAGGCCGAGCTGATGCGCCGAGTCCTGCCCGCAAAGGAGTTCGCGGACTGGCTCGCCGAATTCCTCCCTGGCCTTGGCAACGACAACCACCAGCACCTGCTGGAGGTTCCGGTCACCGACGACTCCGGCGACGGACAGCTCGCACACCTGGCCGGTCTGGCGCTGTCACGCGCCTGGCAGCTCCGCACGATCGCACCAAGCCTGCCGGAGGTCTCTGACGCACTGAAGGCCGGCGCCGACCGCCAGATCGACGCCGTCCTCCCGACTGTCACCGACGGCGACTTCATGTCGACGCATTGGCTGGTGTCGTTCGCCCTCCTGGCTCACCAGGCTTGAAACCCGTCCAGCTGCGCCACAACAACGCATAGCGGCCACCTGCAGCCAGCAGTGCGTCGTGTGAACCGGACTCGACCACTCGCCCCTGGTCGAGCACGATGATCCGGTCCGCTTGCTGTGCCTGCGTGAGCCGGTGCGCCACGATCAGCGTCGTCCGGCCCTCGGTCGCAGCCACCGACGCACGCTCAAGCTCACGTGCACCAGCACTACCGGCCTCAGCCGTCGCCTCATCCAGTACGGCGACTGGCGGATCAGCCAGCACCAACCGGGCGAACGCGAGCTGCTGCGACTGAGCACCAGTCAGCTGATGCCCTTCCTCACCCACGACGGTCGCCAGCCCGTCCGGCAACGCACGCACCCAGGCCAGCGCACCAACGCGTTCCAGCGCGGCCTCAACCTCAGCGTCCGTAGCGTCGAGACGAGCAAGCCGTACGTCGTCCGCCAGCGACCCGGAGAACACGTGGACCTCCTGGCTGAGCAGGGCGACCTGTGAGCGGGTGCGGTCCTCACCAAGCGACTGCACGTCCACACCGCCCAGCTTCACTACACCGGCCGTCGGCGTGAGCACTCCGGCCGCCAGCGCGGCCAGTGTGGTCTTCCCAGCACCACTCGCTCCCACCAGCGCGACTCGCTCCCCCGGCTCGAGTCGCAGCGACACAGCGTCGACCACGAGCGGGCCGTCGTACGCGTGCCCGATGTCGAGCAACTCCAACGACGCATCCGCCGGACCGGGACCGGGCGGCGGCGCAGAGATCTGCTCCATCTCCAGTACGCCGGCCAACCGGGCCAGGCCCGCAGCCGCGGTCTGCGCTTCGTCGAACAGCATCAGCACCGCACCGATCGGGTTGAACAGCCGGTGGAAGTACAGCGCCGCGGCCGTCACCGCACCGATGGTCACCAGGTCGCCGCGCACCAGGAAGAACCCGGCGACCAGGATCGCGGTCAACCCGGTGAACTCCGCGTGGTTGATCCGCGACGAGAAGAAGCTGAAGATCTTGAACACCTTGATCGACAGGTCCCGGGCAGTCGCGGACGTGGTGTCGATCTTCGCCAGCTGCACGTCCTCGAGCCGGTAGGCCCGCACGGTCGCGCTGCCGCGCAGCGACGCGATGATCGCCTCGGACCGCTCGCCCATCGCGATGCGCTCCTGCCGGTAGAACGGCGCCGACCGCGGCAGGTACCACCGCAGAGCCAGCACATACATCGGTACGGCGAGCAGTCCGGCCAGCCCGAGTCGCCAGTCCAGCGCGAATAGGCCGCCGGTGGTCAGGATGATGGTCAGCGCCGCCCCCAGCAGGGTCGGGCCGATGTCGGTCAGAGCGGTCGCGACCGTGGCCACGTCGTCACCGACCCGGGACAGCAGGTCACCCGTGCGCACCTTGTCCAGCACAGGTGCCGGCAGCTGCAGCGCCCGGTCCAGGACCTTCTCCCGGATCCGCGCCAGCACTGTCTCGCCCACCCGCGCGACGAGCATGATGCCCAGCGCCGTAAGCAGACCAGCAACGACAGCGGCGCCCCCGATCAGCAGCACCACCTTCACGATCGCAGAGTTGTTCGCGCCACTCGACGAGACGTCGTCGACGAGCGCACCGAGCGCCCAGGGCGCGACCAGGCCGGCCGCACTTCCACCGGTGATCACTACGGCCGCGATGATCGACAGACCAGGCAGCTTGCGGATCTCACTCCACAACAGCGCCCACGTCGCACGCGGGCCGGCAATGGGTAGCAAGTTCATCGGAGCACCGCCTCTTGGTACGCCGCGTCCGATTCGGCGAGCTCAGCATGGATTCCCTCGGTCACCACGACCCCGTCGGCCACCACCAGCACGCGGTCCATCTTGCCGAGCAGGGCCGGGCTACTGGTCAGCACGAGCGTGGTCAGGCCGGAGCGGACCTCAGCCAGTCCTTCCGCGAGGAGCTCCTCGGTGACGGCGTCTACCGCCGTACTGGGGTCGTGTAAGACAAGCAGTGGTGGTTCGGCAAGCAGTGCGCGAGCCAGACCGAGACGCTGACGCTGGCCACCGGACAGTGCTTGGCCACGGTCAGCCAACGGCCGGTCCAGCTCGGAGATCAGGTCAGCGGCCCCGGCTGCGGTCATCACTCGCTCCAAGGACGGTGACTCGACCAGCAGGTTGCTGCGCAGCGTGCCTTCGAACAGGTCAGTGTCGTGCTGCTCCAGCAGCACGGTGTTGCGCAGCGCGTCGATGTCCAGCTCGTCGATCGGCGTGCCACCAACACGCACCACCCCGGCATGCTCCGAGGTACGGCCGCCCACAACCGTCAGCAGCGCGTCCGCGTCGCGTGGGTCGTAGCAGAGCACCCCGACGGACTCCCCGGAACGCAAGGTCAGATCGACGTTCGACAACGTCTTGTAGGACACAGCCTCCAGAGCCAGCAAAGGCTTCGCCGGGTCGACCATGGTCGCCGCACCGGTCGCTACGAGGGGAGGTGAGGACAGGACCGACGCGACGCGGCCGGCGGATGCGCGGGCGGTCGCCAGCACCTGGCTGGCATAGCCGAGCGTGCCGACCGGCTCCGCGATGAACTGCGCCAGGCCGACGACAGCAATCAGCTCACCGATACTGATCCGCCCGCTCAGCGCGAACCAGCCGGAGACACCGGCCACGGCCGCGAGCAGCAGCCCGCTCAGCGCCGTACTGACGCCATCCTGAAGACCAGCTGTGGTCACCGCGCGCAGTGTGGCCCGCAGGGTCGTCTGGCTGGACTGGCGATACCGAGCGGCCGCGTTGTGCTGGGCGCCGATCCCGCGCAGCGTCCGCAGCCCGCCCACCAGGTCAGTGGCCAGTGCGGTCGTCTGAGCGACCGCCTCCTGCTGAGTCGACGTACGACGCGTCAGCAGTGGCGACAGGGCCTGAATCCCCAGCACCAGCAGCGGTACGCCGATCAGTACGCCGATCCCGAGCGGTACGTCGACCAGTAGCAACGACACCGAGGCCACCAGCAGCGCAGTGGATGCCGCAGCGCCGATCGAAACGGCCCGCATCACCAGTGCGGTCTTCTCTGCATCGGATGTCGCGATCGACAGCAGCTCTCCGGAGCGCAGCCCGGTCCGCTGTCCCCGTGGGTCCAGCACGCGCCGGGCGATCTCCAGCCGCAGCTCATGTGTCTCCCACTCGATCGCACGCACCACCTGCCGCGCACCGAGCTTCCAAGCGTTCGACAACACGGCGAACAGCGCCAGCAGCATCACCACGCACCAGATCAGCGGCTGCACGTCGCCAGTCGCCACTGCCTTGTCGACGAAGATGCCGATCGTCACAGGGACGGCTGCCTCGGTCGCTTGATGTAACGACAAAAGCAGGACACCACGGACCATCCGCCACCGGTGTCGCCGTACCGCTCGCCTCAGTAATTCACCCGTCGACATATTAGGTAACCCTAACTGGTTCCGGAGTGATTGACAGCGACGACCGATCACCGTACGGTCTCGCGATAATAGGAAACTTTCCTAACAGTTGACTTGATTGCGTCCCACGCAGCGAGCCGACACCACGAGACCGGCGGAGGGAGGCAGGGTTATCCCATGGCGACAACACCTGGAACACCCCGGCTGCTCCGCGCGATGAACGACCGGGCCGCTCTGGACCTGCTGCTCTCCCAAGGGCCGCTGTCCCGGACGACGCTGGGGCACCTGACCGGCCTGTCCAAGCCGACCGCATCCCAGCTGCTCGCGCGGCTGGAAGCGGCCAACCTCGTCCGGGCCAGCGGGACCACCGCCGGCCGGCCCGGCCCGAACGCCCAGCTGTACGAGATCAACGGCACCGCGGCGTACGTCGCGGGCCTGGACGTCACCCCGACCCGGATCCGCTCGGCGGTCGCCGACCTGACCGGCAAGGTGGTCGGCAGCTACGAGCTGCCCACCCCGGGCCGCAGCGCCAAGGGCACGGTGGAGCGGGTGATCAAGGCGATCGAGGGTGCGGCCGGTGAGGCCGGTCTGCACCGCGAGAACCTGCACCGCGTCTCGATCGGCACCCCTGGTGGTTTCGACCCGACGACCGGCCGGCTGCGTTACGCGACCCACCTGCCCGGCTGGCACGCCCCGCACCTGCTCGACGAGCTGGCCGCGGCGATCGCCGTACCGCTGGAGGTCGAGAACGACGTCAACCTGGCCGCGGTCGCCGAGCGCCAGGTCGGGCACGCCAAGGACAGCGAGAACTTCGTCCTGCTGTGGGGCGAGGAGGGCATCGGTGCGGCGATAGTGGTCAACGGCCGCCTGCACCGTGGTGCCACCGGCGGTGCCGGTGAGGTCGCCTTCCTGCCGCTGCCCGGTACGCCGCTGGTCCGCAACGTCGGCCGCAACAACGCCGGCGGTTTCCAGGAACTGGCCGGTGGCGAACCCGTCCTGGCCCTCGCCCGCGCGAACGGCATCAAGGCCCGTACGCCGGAAGCCGCGATCTCGGCCGCCCTGGCGACCCCAGGAGCCGGTGACGCGGTGCTGTCCGAATTCGCCCACCGTCTCGCGGTCGGACTGGCGGCGATCGTCTCCGTCGTCGACCCCGAACTGATCGTCCTCGCCGGTGGCGTCATCACCGCCGGCGGCGAACGCCTGCGTGGCCTGGTCCAGGACGAGCTGGCCGACCTCGCTGTCCCAAGGCCGCGGTTGCTGATGACCGCGATCCATCTCGACCCCGTGCTGTCGGGTGCCCTGCAGTCCGCACTGAGCACCACCCGCGACGAGATCTTCGACACCGCTAGCTCTCCACCCATTTCCTAGGAGTCAAACGGATGCATCGCCTGTCTAGTGCCCTGATCGGCACCGCTGCGGTGGCACTTCTCGCCACCGCCTGCACCGGTACGTCGGAAGCCCCGAAGGCCAACGACGACGCCACCAAGGACGTGAACATCACGTTCTGGCACGGCTGGAGCGCCCCCAGCGAAGTGGCCGCGATCGACGCCAACATCAAGGCGTTCGAGGCGAAGCATCCGAACATCCATGTGAAAGCCGTCGGCAACATCGCCGACGACAAGATCAAGCAGGCCCTGCGCGCGGGCGGCCCGAACTCCCCCGACGTGGTGTCGTCGTTCACCACCGACAACGTCGGGACGTTCTGCGCCTCCAACGTGTTCTCGGACCTGAAACCGTTCCTGGAGAAGTCCGCGGTCGACCTGGACAAGACCTTCCCGAAGGCGCTGCAGGACTACACGCAGTTCCAGGGCAAGCGCTGCACACTGCCGCTGCTGAACGACGCCTACGGCCTGTACTACAACAAGGACGCGTTCAAGGCCGCCGGGATCACCGCGCCGCCGAAGACGCTGTCGGAGTTCGACGCGGCCGCGAAGAAGCTGACCAAGGTCAAGGGCGACTCGTACTCCCAGCTCGGCTTCATGCCGAACTTCCACGGCTTCGAGTCCACCACCACGCACTTCGCCGCGCAGTGGAACCCGACGTACTTCACGCCCGAGGGCAAGTCGAACCTGGCCGCCGACCCGGCGTTCGGCAAGATGCTGACCTGGCAGTCCGGTCTGGTCAAGGAGCTCGGTGGCTTCGCCAAGCTGGAGAAGTACCGCGCGACCTTCGGCGACGAGTTCGGCGCCAAGAACCCGTTCCACACCGGCCAGGTCGCGATGTCGATCGACGGTGAGTGGCGGCTCGGGATGGCCAAGGAGGCCGGGGTCAAGTTCGACATCGGCGTCGCGCCGTTCCCGGTGCCGGACGACCAGGCCGACAGCTACGGCAAGGGCTACCTGTCCGGCACCATCATCGGGATCGCGAGCACCAGCCAGAAGCAGAACGCGGCCTGGGAGCTGGTCAAGTACATGACCACCGACACCGACGCCGTGGTCAACTTCGCCAACGCCATCCACAACGTGCCGTCGACGCTGGACGCGCTGAAGTCGCCGAACCTGAAGGCCGACGAGAACTTCAAGGTCTTCCTGGAGATCGCCCAGCACCCGAAGAGCAGCACCACGCCGGCCAGCCCGAACGGCGGCGCCTACCAGCTCACCCTGCAGGACTTCGGCTTCGCCTTCGAGGCCGGTAAGCAGACCGATCTGGCCGCTGGTCTCACCAAGACCGACGCCCAGATCGACAAGGACCTCGCGCAGGCCAAGTGATGACGACCATTCCCTTGGGGCTCCGGCAGCTGCGACGCAAGGAACGGCTGCGCAACCTGGCCTTCCTGTCCCCGTGGCTGATCGGGGTCAGCGTCTTCTTCCTCTACCCGTTGATCTCGACCGTCTACTTCAGCTTCATGAAGTACGACGGGTTCACGCCGCCGGTGTTCACCGGCCTGAAGAACTGGACGTACGTCTTCACCGACTACCCGTTCTTCTGGCCGGCCCTGCGCAACACGCTCTGGCTGGTGATCGTCATGGTCACCCTGCGGGTCGTGTTCGGTCTCGGTATCGGCCTGCTGATCACCAAGGTCAAGACGGGTGCCGGGATCTTCCGGACCCTGTTCTACCTGCCCTACCTGGCACCGCCGGTGGCCGCGACGATGGCGTTCGCGTTCCTGCTCAACCCGGGCACCGGGCCGGTGAACAACATCCTGGCCAAGCTCGGGCTGCCGCAGCCGGGCTGGTTCAACGACCCGGCGTGGTCGAAACCGGCGCTGACCCTGCTCGCGATCTGGGGGATCGGCGATCTGATGGTCATCTTCATGACCTCGCTGCTCGACGTACCCAAGGAGCAGTACGAGGCCGCGGCGCTGGACGGCGCCGGGGCGTGGAAGCGGTTCGTCCACGTCACGCTGCCGACCATCCAGCCGATCGTGCTGTTCGCCGTGATCACCGGGGTGATCCAGACGATGCAGTACTACACACAGCCGTTGATCGCCGGAAAAGTCGCGAGCGGGGTAATTGGTGGCTCTGGGCAACAGTTCGAGCCGGGCTATCCGGACAAGTCCACGCTGACCCTGCCGCAACTGATCTACAACCTCGGTTTCCAGCGGTTCGACACCGGCGGGGCGAGCGTCATCGCCCTGGTCCTGTTCGTACTGGCCATGATCTTCACGGCGTTCCTGATGCGCCGCGGCAGTGGCTTCCTGGCCACGGACGACTAGGAGACTGCTGAATGAGCACCCTGACCACACCCCGCGTGGAGGCCCCCGCCCCCACCTTCGACATCGGCAAGGCGAGCCGCGAGGCCCGCCGGACCAGGTTCCTGCACTGGGTCGCCGTGCACGCACTGGCGATCGCGGCCGCGTTGTTCTTCGTGCTGCCGTTCGTGTTCGTCTTCCTGACGGCACTGATGAGCGACCAGCAGGCGCTGACCCGCAACCTCTGGCCGGAGAGCTGGCACTGGGAGAACCTCCGCACCGTGTGGGAGACCCCGGGCTTCCTGACCTGGTGGAAGAACACCCTCATGTACGCCGTCCTGGGCACGGTACTGACCTTGGTGTCGAGCATCCCGGTCGCGTATGCCCTGGCCAGGTTCAAGTTCCGCGGCCGCAACTTCGCGATGATGCTGGTGATCTCCACGATGATGCTGCCGCCACAGGTCATCATCGTGCCGATGTACCTGTTCTGGGCCAAGCAGCTGCACCTGTCCGGGACGCTGTGGCCGTTGATCATCCCGCTGGCGTTCACGGACGCGTTCTCGATCTTCTTGCTGCGCCAGTTCCTGCTGACGATTCCCAAGGAGTACCTGGACGCGGCCAAGGTCGACGGCTGCGGCGACTTCAAGACGCTGATCCGGGTCGTGCTGCCGATGACCAAGCCGGCCATCGCGGCGGTCGCGCTGTTCCAGTTCTTCTACTGCTGGAACGACTACTTCGGCCCGCAGATCTACGCCAGTGAGAACCCGGCCGCCTGGACCCTCAGCTACGGCCTGGAGTCCTTCAAGGGCGCCCATCACACCAACTGGAACCTCACCATGGCCGCCACCTTGCTGGTGATGGCTCCGGTG